>NZ_CM177088.1:0-4515413 GCF_058215595.1 Pseudarthrobacter sp. As-47 | reverse complement strand
CAATCGGTTCCCTCAAAACTTGCTTTGCCTGCATTGCCTGCAGCCGCAAGTCATGAACCAGGATGGATTCAGCTTCATCCACAGGGTTATGCACAGTCCGTGGATAATCGGCTACTGGGCCACTCTAGGGGATGAAAAGCCTAGAAGATAGCTGGCAAGTAGCTTGTGGATAATTACACCGGTGTGGTTCGGAAAAGGGGGCTGTGAGCCACTTCATCCACAGGCTCCGGGGGCAGGTTAGGCACAGCTGGGGATAGCGGCCAGAAGGGGTTCCGGTTTGACTCGGGGGCTTAAATTGCCCTAACGTTGTGAAGTCCTTTGTGTCCGCTTTTTGGCCCCATCTGAATCTCCCAGGCGCAGTGCGCTTGGGCAGCCGGGGGAAGCGTGCATATACAAAACTTAGCGTCGGCCAGTTCTTCCCCATTACTGATCGGGTGGGCGCACCTTTGATCCACTGGAGTAACTAACGTGAGCAAGCGGACTTTTCAGCCGAATAACCGCCGTCGAGCCAAGAAGCACGGCTTCCGCCTTCGTATGCGTACCCGTGCCGGCCGTGCCATCCTGGCAGCCCGTCGTGGCAAGGGTCGCACCGAGCTGTCGGCCTAAATACTGATTCGTCGGTAGACATTTCTTTGCGAGTTTAAGGTGCTGGCCACCCGTAACCGTTTGAGGACTGCATCCGATTTTTCAACAACTGTACGTTCCGGTGTCCGCAATGGACGCCGGAACGTAGTGTTATATACGGCAGCCATTGCTGCTGACGAACCCAGCCGCATCGGGTTCATCGTTTCCAAGAGTGTAGGGAACGCTGTGGTCAGGAACCTCGTTAAGAGGAGACTGAGAGAAGCAGGTGCTGCCTCGCTGCGCGAGCACGGTACCGGGTTTGCCATAGTGGTCCGGGCGCTTCCTGCGTCCGCAACTGCCAGCTGGGACCAGCTGCTGTCGGATTACAATGCCGCATTGGAATCGACGATGGTCCGGCTGGCCGGCCGCCCTGCAAGGGCTGCTGCCAAGGATTCGGCCGGTACAACACAGGAGGGGACACCGCGTGCGTAACGCCACCGCCGTCGTCGTTACTTCCCTCCAACGTGGTGCTGCAGCCGTGGGGCTGTTCCTGTGGAACCTGCCCCGGAATATTCTCATTCTTCTTCTCAAGGCCTACCGCAAGGTGATTTCCCCCTTGTACGGCCAGGTGTGCCGGTTCTTTCCCTCCTGCTCGGCCTATGCGCTCGAAGCTGTCACTGTCCATGGCGCCGTCAAGGGAAGCTGGCTCGCTGTCCGGCGCCTTGGCCGCTGCCATCCATGGAACGCCGGCGGTGTGGACCACGTCCCCGCCGGCCATCGGGAATGGCCTGAGCACCAGACCCCCACAATTGTTGTGCTGAACAACCCGGACAAGTACCTGGCTGCTCGGACTGATGGAGAAGGCCGCAGTGCGGCCTGACGAATAGGGATAAGTATGGACTTCTTTGAAACAATCATGTTTCCGTTCAAATGGCTTGTGTCCATCATCATGGTGGGATTCCATGAGGGACTGACTGCCATTGGGCTGCCGGAAGCTTCCGGCTGGACGTGGACGCTGTCCATCATCGGCCTGGTGCTGGTGATCCGTGCCGCCCTGATTCCCGTGTTCGTCAAGCAGATCAAGGCCCAGCGCGGCATGCAGCTGCTGCAGCCCGACCTCAAGAAACTCCAGGACAAGTACAAGGGCAAGACCGACCAACTGTCCCGCCAGGCAATGGCGCAGGAACAGATGGCCATGTACAAGAAGCACGGGACCAACCCCTTCTCGGCCTGCCTTCCCATGCTGATCCAGATGCCGTTCTTCTTCGCGCTGTTCACCGTGCTGTCCGGCATTTCGACGGCGAGGGACCGCGGCGAGGGCATTGGTGCGATGAGCCACGGCCAGGTGGAACAGTTTGACGACTCCACCATCTTCGGGGCCACGCTTTCCGCGTCCCTTCTGCACGGCGGTGAAGGGAACCTGACCGCCGTCTGGATCCTCTCCATCATCATGATCCTCGCCATGACTGCCTCGCAGTTCATTACGCAGAAGCAGATCATGGCCAAGAACATGTCCGAAGAAGCCATGGCCAGCCCGTTCATGCGCCAGCAGAAGATGATGCTTTACATCCTGCCGATTGTCTTCGGTGTTGGCGGCATCAACTTCCCGATCGGTGTCCTCATCTACTGGACCACCACCAACCTGTGGACCATGGGACAGCAGTTCTTCGTGATCCGCCGCATGCCGACGCCGGGATCCCCCGCTGCAAAGGCCCTCGCCGAGCGCCGGGCTGCCAAGGGCCTTCCGGCCCTCCCCATCCTGGGCGGCAAGAAGGATGAGGCAGCCGACGCCGCTGCTGCCGCCGCGGCCGTAGCCCAGGCAAAGGGCCAGCGTATCCAGCCACAACGCAAGAACAGGAAGAAGAAGTAATGTCTGCCGAGAGCACCGAACACGCCCTGTCCGAGGAGATCATCGACGATCAGGACGTCTCCGAGAACGGGGAAGCTTCCCTGCCCAAGGCCTCCTCAGCCAGCCGCCTGGAGGAAGAGGGGGACGTGGCTGCGGACTACCTCGAGGAGCTGCTGGACATTGCCGACATCGATGGTGACATCGACATCGAGGTCCGCAACGGACGCACCTACATTTCCATCGTGACCGAGGAAGAGTCTGACGCCCTGGACAGCCTGGTGGGTGAGGACGGCGAAGTCCTTGAAGCCCTTCAGGAACTGACGCGGCTTTCTGTGCTGTCCGCGACGGAGAACCGCTCACGGCTGGTACTGGATATCAACGGTTACCGGCAGGAGCGTACCGGCCACCTGCAGAAGGTTGCCGAGGACGCCGCAGCTTCAGTGAAGGAAAGCGGCCAGCCGGTGGCGCTGGAACCGATGAGCGCCTACGAGCGGAAAATCGTCCACGATGCCGTTGCCGACCTGGGACTGGTCAGTGAGTCCGAGGGCGAAGGCGCCGGACGCCACATCGTTGTATCCGCCGAGTAGAGAATGGCTGATCCGCTAACCATGGTTGACATTACGCCAGCTGAGCTTTCGGCCGCGGAGAAGATCTTCGGCGACCGGTTGGACCTGGCTAAACGCTATGTTGAACACCTGGCGACCTCCGGCACGGAGCGCGGCCTCATCGGGCCGCGGGAGATCCCCCGCCTCTGGAGCCGGCACGTCCTTAACTGCGCCGTCATTGAGAGTGAGATCCCCGAGGGGAGCCACGTTGCTGACGTCGGCAGCGGTGCAGGCCTGCCCGGGCTGTGCCTGGCAATTGCCCGGCCGGACCTGGAGCTGACCCTCATCGAGCCGCTGGAACGCAGGGTGATTTGGCTCCAGGAAGTTGTTGACGACCTGGGCCTGGACAACGTCACCGTGATGCGGACCCGGGCCGAACTGGCCGTGGGGCACGTCGAGGCGGATGTGGTGACGGCCAGGGCTGTTTCGGCCCTCAGCAACCTTGCTGGCCTGACCATCCCGCTTCTTGCGGGCAAGGGCGAAGTGGTGGCCATCAAGGGCCGCAGCGCCGCCGAGGAGATCGAGAAAGCCGCGAAGACGATCCGTAAGCTTGGGGGCGTCGAAACGTCCGTTCTCACGGTTGGTGAGCACCTCTTGGAGGAACCCACCACCGTGGTTCGCATCGTTGTAAACAAGTCCCAAAAGAAGGCCTAGTTCGGGCCCGGTGGCCTAACTCTGGCGGGTCCAGCAGTTAGGCTAGACAACGGCAGCAAATTTGGCTGAACGAGAGTGAGTGTGCCCCAGTGACCAGTAGTGAAGCCTCCACACAACGGATCCCCCCGTTTGTGTCTTTGGGGTCAGCACGTTCTGTCGCTGGTCCTGTCGCGACCCCGGGCAGGGGCGGAATCCACCCGGAACGGGTTTCGAACGCCGCGAAATCAGCAGCCGTTTCACGTGAAACAACCGCTGGCGGTAGATCCAACGTTATTGATGCAATCGACGATTCCAGCCCCATTGCCCGAGAGCTGGCGCATGAAACCAAGCGCCGTGAACGGCTGGTAGGCCGCCAGCTGCCGCGGCCCGAGAACACACGCGTCTTTACGGTTTCCAACCAAAAGGGTGGCGTGGGAAAGACCACCACCACGGTGAACATTGCCGCGGCACTGGCGGCGGCTGGACTCAATGTCCTGGTCATCGACATTGACCCTCAAGGCAACGCTTCCACCGCCTTGGGAATCGAACATCACGCGGACGTGGACAGCATCTACGACGTCCTGATCAACGACGTACCCCTCGCGGACGTGGTGGCACCGTGCCCTGACATCGGGAACCTGATCTGCGCGCCCGCAACCATCCACCTGGCAGGCGCGGAGATTGAGCTGGTCTCCCTCGTGGCACGTGAACAGCGGCTCCGCCGCGCCATTGACGTCTATGCCAAGACCCGTGAAAAGAACGGCGAGCAGCGGCTCGACTACATCTTCATTGATTGCCCGCCGAGCCTTGGGCTGCTGACCGTCAACGCTTTCTGCGCAGCCAACGAAGTACTCATCCCGATCCAGTGCGAGTACTACGCACTCGAGGGACTGAGCCAGCTGCTCAAGAACATCGAGATGATCCAGAAGCACCTGAATGCTGACCTGGTGGTGTCGACGATCCTTTTGACCATGTACGACGGCCGTACCAACCTCGCAGCCCAGGTTGCGGCCGAGGTACGCCAGCACTTCCCGGATCAGGTCCTCTCTGCTGTGGTTCCACGATCGGTGCGCATCTCGGAAGCACCGAGCTACCAGCAGACGGTCATGACGTACGACCCTTCCTCCAGTGGAGCCCTGTCTTACCTGGAAGCCGCTGCTGAAATAGCAGAGCGCTAAGATCTTCAAACTGCAACGACTGGAGCCTGGCAACGCCTGGCTCTACCACTGGAGGGATTACCAATGAGCGAGAAACGACGCGGCCTGGGCCGCGGTCTGGGTGCGCTGATTCCAAGTTCCGCCGCCGCCAACGGGTCGGGTACCGCCACAACCGTCTCGCGTCCGGTAGATCTCTTCTTCCCTGAGGGACGCAAGAAGACGGAACCTTCAGAGGAGGCCGTTGAGGCCCCATCGTCGAAGCCCGCAGCGGACAAGCCTGCGGCGGCTAAGTCCTTCCGGTCCTCTTCATCCACATCCTCCCCGGCTAAATCCACGCCGGCGAAGTCCGTTGCAGGGAAGTCCGCTGCAGGGAAGGGAACAGCTGATGGAACCCCGGCAGCCGGGCCCAGCACTTCAGCGAAGGCAAAAACGGAGGCCGCGGCCACCTCGGCCGTCACAACAGACGATGCCGCTGACACCGGCCAGGAGCCGACGACCGGCATGCCTGAAGCCGCGGCGTCCGCGGCTACGTCCAGCGGTCGATCGGAATCCCGTGGGTGGGATGATGACGGCGTGGACCTGGTCGAGGTACCGGGAGTGCGGTTTGCCGAGATTCCAGTCGGCGACATCCACCCCAACCGCAAACAGCCCCGCTCTGTCTTCGATGAAGACGACATGGCGGAGCTCGTCCACTCGGTACGCGAAATCGGCGTGCTCCAGCCAATTGTGGTTCGGAAGTCAACTGAAGATGGTAGCGAACCGTTTGAGCTCGTTATGGGTGAACGCCGGTGGAGGGCAGTACAGGCCGCTGGCCTCGAAACTATCCCCGCGATCGTCCGTGACACCACTGATGACGATCTGCTTCGGGATGCACTGCTCGAAAACCTGCACCGCAGCCAGCTAAACCCCCTGGAAGAAGCTGCCGCCTACCAGCAGCTCCTGGAGGACTTTGGAACTACCCATGAGCAACTGGCTGACCGCATCGGAAGATCCCGCCCCCAGGTCTCGAACACCCTGCGTCTCCTCAAACTGCCCCCGCTGGTACAGCGCCGGGTGGCAGCCGGCGTCCTTTCAGCTGGCCACGCCCGCGCCCTCCTGGCGCTTCCTGACGCCGCGGCGATGGAGCGACTGGCCCAGAAGATTGTTGCGGAGGGTATGTCGGTTCGTGCCACCGAAGAAGCCGTGACGCTGTACCAGGATCCGGCAAAGCCGGCGAAGAACAACATCCCCCGTCCAGGGGCCCGACATGAGCGCCTCGACTACTTGGCGTCGTCGCTTTCGGACCGGCTTGATACGAATGTCAAGATCTCCCTTGGTGTCCGTAAGGGCAAAGTAAGCATTGAATTCGCGAGCGTCGAAGACCTCAATCGCATTATGGAGGTCCTGGCTCCGGGTCAGTCCGGCTAGCAGGATGATTTTCAGTAGGGCCCGATTCACTCCGAATCGGGCCCTACGTGTATCCGGGGCCTTTCCCGTGAGACCCGATAAGGGTAGAAGATCGTCAAATCCCAAACTTATGACCCACCATCGAGTCTTGTGGATCGACTCGAGGGGCATGGGAAGCTGTACAGAGCTGCTGATACGGTGTCACGGCCTTGCGAGGATTTGGTTGTGCCTCCGTCCCGCCACTAGGTTCTACGGCTGAGAGACATGCGGCTGGGGGCTATCCTGAAGTCTCGGACATCTGGTGCTGACTGGTCCGCCCATTCGGGCTCAACGGCCAGTTCAGTTTACTGGAATCAGACCTCGGAATGCCCACCCACTCAAGTTCTATTCTTAAGCTGAAGTTCTCTGCACGGGACAGTAACGTTTCACGTGAAACGGCGGGCCGGAGGATTTGGTCCTTTCGAGTCGGCTGGTCTTCGTTGAGTCTAGGCGCACAGAAAGTACGTGGCTTTTTCCCTGGAGTCGCCTTCTTGTTCTCGATGCAAGTCCCGCTGGAAGTAGAGCGACGCAGTCCAAATTTCCATCTCGTAGGTTCAGCAGGCGATACGGCCCGAATTGCGCCCAAAGAAACCCTTAGAAACAGGGCTCTGAGCCTGGGTAGGTGTGGGCAATGAGAGGTACTCGAACCCCACACCTATACGAGATCCAAGGAAGGCCGTATGTCCTTTACGTTTCACGTGAAACAGGTTTGTCAACGCTGCACGTCAGCGGGCTGCTGATCAGTTCGGTGCTCTCAATTTCTGCACGCTCTTCTTTGCACGTCCGTGATCGTCGTCATTTCCGCTACTGCCGCATTTGGCATCAGCGGTGCCAAGTCTGGCCTAAGAGAGAAAGAGCCCTTCGCATCATTCAGGCACTTTGTGTAATGCCTCGGACTTGAGGGGCTTGGGACCAGCTCCGGCAGCACTGGCGGGAGTTGCAGGCGGCCCGTCAGGACGTCAATGTTGTAGATAAGCGCGTGATCAAGCGCGGATCCGTCTCCCCTGGCTCCAGTGCCCCAGAGGAGGTCCCTGTTGGCCTGATATAGGGCCGTGAAGGGCCAGCTACCCCTTTGCATGACGAGCCCGTGCAAGCCGATACCCAGAACCACAACGGCCTGCCAACACGGGCCGTTGCATGCAGAAGAACAATCAAATGCGAGCATGGGCCTTTGAATCCCGTTCCATGCGTTTCACGTGAAACAGTGAGCACCACCTAGTGCTGGGGCCGAAGGACTGAAAATGCGGCGTATTCCGGGCCGGCTCCTGCGACTGGGACCAAAAATACGACCGCCGACCGCCAGAGACGTCCAGCTGCGACTGAGCAGTCATAATGACACAGACATGGGCCGACGTTTTCACCTGGGCATGATCGGGCAGGCATCTTCACCCGCAGAACGACAGGTCGTATACCTCACGACCTCCATGACGATGATCAGCCTTGAATGTAACCCGAACCTGAACGAGCCTCACCGCTAATCTCCACGATCTCATGTCCGCGGATGTGGCGTGTACCAGCGATCAGAGCGTCGGAGGTGCACATATGCCGAACGAACTGATTAGGGAGAATTGTCTGAAGCCTGTCCATCGGCAGGTGCAACGCCACGACCCACGTGGAGTCTGCCAGCCGACGGTGTGCGCGTGGTTCACGCGCATACCGTCGACGTACTCCCCCGTGGTCTGCGGCTCATGGCCCTGGTCGCAAAATGATTGCCTCCATATTGGCGCCATACGCCGCCCCTTGACGGTCAATGCTTGTTCGTGTCTGTTGGGTAGGGCTGAATGCCAACACGATTGGTCAAATGGGCGTGGTGAGCTATGAGTGAGCCCGCTCAGACCGGGCAGCGATGGGCCGTGGAAAACGCTGTGGATAACTTTGTGGATGATCGTACGGGAAGACCGGCTCCCCGCGCCCGCAGAACACCGACCCGAGTAGTCGGTAAGTCCTTCCTGTAGGCACCTCTTGAGATACGGCAGGCCCGCTTGCCTCCGTGTTTCACGTGAAACATGGTGAGGCCGCAACGAGCCGCACATCACACTGATTTGGAATCAGCTTAAATACTGCACTTTCGTGCAGATTGGTAGGCCCTTGAAGGCATTTCAATGAGCCATCACCGAGGTGGTCGGACGCTAAGGCATGAGACTATACGCTGCATCGAGAATGGACCGCGAGCATCCAAGCCGCGGCAGAGCTGGCGTGGCCCTTCCAAGCCTGTGGATATCCCTGTGAATATTGAGTTCTTCGGCTGTGGAAAAGATTGTGGATATCCAGCAGCAGTCTGCGCCCCTGCGATCTCTCCTGGATACCTAATTCTTCCCCTTTGTCCGGCACATTATTGGTCCTTGGACTAGCTGGACACAGACCCGTCTTGTCGATTCAGGAAGCAGCCAACCTATATCACGTCGTCGGATATCAGCCGAAGCATGGATCAGTCCTTGTACTTTCCGCCTTAGCGCCAATAACTGGAGAACCTCAGTCTTTTTGCCATGGCTCTGCGGCCAGTGACTTCGTTCTGGCGGCCCTTGTCGGTGGAAGGCGAGCGAGTCAGTACCACTAATTCACTACCTGATGTTCTGTGCTCAATGTTGGACTTGGCGCAGAGGAACCGGCCTGGAAGGGTCTGAGGGCATGAGCGTGCGTGAGGTACCGCGCTACAGTCCACGCTATGTCTCCGAGTGCTGGCGTATCGCCCAGTTCAATGCGCGATTGGCCGCGTTATTGTCTGGACAACAGTGTGGATATCTCCACCTCCCGTTTTCGGTACAACATAAGGCCCTAACAACCGCATGGCCCACGCAACCGCGCATGTTTCACGTGAAACGGCGTCCGGGTACTCATCATTTGCGACCAGCTTTGGATTGTAGTTGTCGATGGAGGGCTCGTGGTCAAGATTAGGGTGCCATCAAGCCTGGTCGTCGGCTCATAGGCGTCACCGCCCGCTTCCGCAAACGTGTGATCAGTATGTTCTGACAATTAGCCGTTTGGATAGTTTACTTGCCTGCGAACGCAGGTATGCCGTTCTCATAGGTCTTCGGGTGCACCGACCTTCCGAAGCCGGGCAGTGCGGGAGATCTGGTGGGCACGATATCGTTCGGGCGCAACATTCGTCGGGCGGGGATTCGTTCACTGGATCAATCCAGGAACATGCTCACTGCCGCATCTACACCGGGAGAGTGACCGTAATGGGTAACCAAGACACAACTCTGGTTGGCTTGCTGCGTTTCTGCCACTGCTACGAGTGTCGTGACTGACCACCGTCTTCTGCGACGCTCCGCGCGCGGTTGTCGCCGGACTTGAGCTTGTTTTAGAAGATCGTGAACTCAGCCCGCTACGCTGGGCCGGCCCAGACTGCGAGAAGCCGCATGGTGGAGACCCAATCCGGGCCGGATGGGAGTTTTGCCAGGCCGCCATTATCAACGGGAGCTCAGGGGCGAAACCTGCGGCGGAGAGTTCGCTCAGTACGTGATTCTGGGTGCAGGATAGCCTTTGGAGCGGAAGATTTAGGGGCTATGATGCAGGGGGTAAACGTTGCTCCATGTTTCACGTGAAACCGCCCCACGTGGGAGCATGTACGCGTAAAACTCAGTGATCCTCGTGTGTTTCACGTGAAACGGTTCGGTCACTGTGCCGGCACTGCACCCCCCCGCCCGGTACACCGTCAACCCCTGAGGCGTCTGCATCAGAATGTTCGAACCGTCCTCCAACGTGCCCTGTAGGGACACGCGTTCTGAGAGTTCCACCCGCCGCGGCGCTTCCCCCTGGCGCTAGTTTGGCACTCTGCCTCAGATCTAGGAGCATTAAGATTGCTGAAACGGTCGGTGGAGCGTCCTTGTTCATTGATTGGAGCACTCAAACGATAACGTGCAGACGCCGCCTGGCTGAAATAGCTTCTGATGCACGTCTTCGGTCCCGGCTAGCTAGATAGTGGCACTTTGGAGCCCCTATTGGACGCCCTCGGCCAGGTATTCTCGACTCCCATGCCTTTTGGCGGTACGGAGGCGACTCCGGGCAGGCAAGCGTTTCACGTGAAACGAGCCTACTACTCCAGCCGCCCGGTCTACAGGTGGGTATCTTTGCTCAACGATAAACGGACAGTACGAGCAGAAATTGATTTCCAGGCCGCGCGTACACCAAAAAAGTGGCCACCGCATATGCAGTGGCCACTTTTTCAAGCTCGACTCATCCGAGCCGGTGCACGCTCAGGACAGGACGTCCGCAAACTCTTTTTCGAAGAACTGCTTCGGCTTGGCACCGATGACCGTGTTCTTCACTTCCCCACCCTGGAAGAGGTACACGGCCGGGATCGACGTAATACCGTATTCTGCGGCGATGGCGGGGTTATCGTCCACGTTCACCTTTACGACATCCACCTTTTCGCTGTACTCGACCGAGATCTCATCCAGGATGGGACCGAGCTTGCGGCAGGGGCCGCACCATTCAGCCCAGAAATCAACGATTACCGGCTTGTCGGAGGACAATACGTCCGTGCTGAAGCTTGCGTCTGTTACGTCTTTTGCGTTGCTCATAACCTGATCTCTCTCTTCGGGTATCGTGGCGGTAATTACGCGGGCAAGTCTGCGAGGTAGTGCTCAACATCAATTGCCGCTACACAGCCGGAGCCGGAAGCGGTGATCGCCTGGCGGTAGGTGGGGTCCACCACGTCACCGGCTGCAAACACTCCGGGAATGCTGGTTCTCGAGCTGCGTCCTTCGACGGCGATGGTGCCCTCAGGAGTAAGGTCCAGGATGTCCTTGACCAACTCGGTCCTCGGGTCGTTGCCAATCGCAACGAACACGCCTGTTACTGCGAGATCCGAAATACTGCCGTCAAGTAGGTTCTTGATCTTCAGCCCGGTGACCTTGTCCTCGCCGATGACGTCGTCCACAGTGCTGTTCCAGACAAAGCTGATCTTCTCGTGGGCCAGGGCACGGTCAGCCATGATCTTGGAAGCCTTGAGGGAGTCCCGGCGGTGCACAACCGTGACCGTCCTGGCAAACTTGGTGAGGAACAGGGCCTCCTCCATGGCGGAGTCGCCACCGCCGATCACGGCAATGTCCTGATCTTTGAAAAAGAAACCATCGCAGGTTGCACACCAGCTAACGCCGTGTCCGGAGAGACGCTTTTCGTTCGGCAGGCCCAATTCGCGGTAGGCAGATCCGGTGGAAAGGATGACGGCCTTCGCCTTGAAGCTCTCACCGGTCGCGATGGTGACCGTCTTTACCGGCCCTTCAAGCTCAAGGCTTGTAACGTCCTCGAACTGGATCTCCGTGCCAAAACGGACAGCCTGCTTCTCGAAGTTCTCCATCAGGTCTGGACCCATGATCCCTTCCGGAAAGCCCGGATAGTTCTCAACGTCTGTGGTGTTCATGAGTTCGCCGCCGGCAGTGACGGAGCCGGCAAGCATCAGCGGCTTCAGGTTGGCACGTGCTGTGTAGACAGCTGCCGTGTAACCGGCCGGGCCTGAACCGACAATGATGACATCACGTACATCGGACGCGGTGTTTTCTGCGATGGTCACTGAACGGTGAACCTCTTCCTTGGTTGACGCGCCCCTCGTGGAGGCCGGCCACATGGCACAACTGCTGCGTGTTGCTGATTATTCCGGCGCCAGGACATGGTGGACCACCGGTACACGGCAGGCCGCCGTCACCATAGGCGCTCTTTCAAGGTTACCGTCCCGGCAGGGGCACGCCGCCTGCTGCAGGGTTTGTCCAGATTTCCGCGCTGATGACGGCCAGAGCCGGTACGAAAGCTGCAGCCCGGAGGAGCCTGTTTACTGGACCTTGATCTCCGCGAGCCGGATGCCGAATCCGTAGCGGGTTTTGGGAGCAGCCAGCCGCGGCAGGGAGTTGATGGAGACGATCACATACTCGGCCTCCACCGGCTCCGCCAATGGCATGGTCAGGTCGGTTGAGGTGAAGCTGTTGGTCCCTACCGCTTTAGCCCCATCCAGTGCAGGACGGTCGTTGGTGTAGACGGTGATGTTGCCACCGGAGCCACCAAGCTGCGAAAGGGTAATGGAGGAGACCCGGGCCGGGTTCTCGAGCTTCACTACCAGGGGCACGCCCTGGGGTGCCAATCCGCCCCAGTTCTCCGTGGCGAACTCCATGTCTGACCAGAAGCTCGCGGCGTTGCCGTCGTACGCCCTGACGAGGTCGCCATCAAAGGTGGCGGCAAAGTCGAAGTTGCCCTGCCTGGTGATGCTCTCGATGGCTGGTGGCGCTGCCGGCGGTGCCGTTGTGGGTTCCTGCGTCGGAGCGGAGGTGGCTTCGGGAGCGTTGCCGTTTGTCCCGGGTGCCGTGGGCACTGCCTGGGGCTGTGAGGAGAACAGGCTGCCCAGGTTGGTGACGGCAAATACCAGGCCGGCAATGAGCACCACGGCCAGCAGTCCACCCACCAGCCAGCGCATGGAGCGGGGCTCGCGGGCAGGTTCGTCACGGTCGTCGTCGTCATAACCGCCCTGATCGGGGACGGCTGCGCCGGCGGCAGCTGCGGGCGCGGCCGACCGTGCGAAAACGGAGGATTTTTTCTTCTTGGCCTCTGGTTCGTCGTCGACCGGCGATTCCACCGGGGCATGCTCTTCAGCGTGCGCGTAATCGTCATCGGACCACAGGGAAACCTTGGGCTTACCCGCAGGTGAGCCGGGAGATCCTTGAGTGTGGCCTGCTGCCGGCGTGTGGGCGGTCTGGTGCTCCTCCTCCGGGCGTGCAGAACGGTCGGTTCCGGAGCCGGCGGCAGCGGCCGCAGCTGCGGTTCCTCCCGCAGCAAGGGCTCCACCGGATGCTGTTGCCCCGCCACCAGCGGAGGCCCCGTTGGACGGGCGTCCAGCGGAAGGCGCGGCAGCAGGACGGACCGGCGGTTTCGGCGGAACGGCCGGTGCTGCCCGGTAGGGATCCACCTGGCTGGGGTGGTTGTCCGCGTAGTTGATGTAGCCGGCTTCCACATGGTCTTCATCGTCGTAGGGTTCCGGCTCGTTCGACCGTGGCTGGCCAAAGATTTCGCTTCCCAGGGTGTCTGTGAAAAACGGTTCCACGTAGGGTGGGTTGGAGGCCACCACCAGGTCCAGCAGATCCGCTGCGGAGGTGTGGTTGGTGATGAGGTAGGTGGCTGCCTCGCTCATGCCGAGGTCCAGGACCTGGACGGTGCCGGGACGTTCCCCGGTGGCTACTTCGCGGGCACTCTGGGCAACCTGTTCGGTGTTGCCGGGTCCGGCCACCAGTATGCTGACGGGACGGTTCAGGACCTGATCCACACCGTCCAGCACCAGATCGTGGTCGTGCGAGGCCAATACCGTGGCAGTGACCTTATAGCGGCCGCCCAGTACTGATCCGACATCGATCGGGTTGGACACGTGTTCCTCCTAGACTGTCCGGGATTGCCGGCTTGAATGATGCAACCACCGTCCAGGAGCCGGCGGGCGCCTGACCCCTGGATGCAACTACCCCTGTACCCTTCCGATCCTAGCCGATTGCGTCCCTTCCACCTTGGACGACGGCAGCCGGAAACCGCGGGAACGTCACTTTTTCCGGGGTTTCCTCGGCTTGAAATGGGGGTTCTCGCCGGGCTTCCCCTGGAAGGTGCGGCGCCCTGGAAGGGGGATCTGCTCCCGCAGGAAGCCACCCCGTGCCGTGCTGGGCTGGTCCTCCCCGGGGAGGTAGTCGCCGTCGGACGTTGGAGGGCCATCGCCGTCGAGCGGTTCCTTCCCCCGCACCCCCCGCCCGGGCGCCTCCTGTTCCGGGGCCGGCCCGGCCCTGAAGGAGACGGCGTCGAACTCACCGGAAATCCTTGGGATGAGGCCTGTGTCCACGGATGTGGTGGCACGTTCCGGGTGCTGGCGTCCACCGGAGGGCGAACCGGACGGTGAACCAGACGGCGAATCTGGGCCGGAACCGGGGGAAGAGTCCGACGGCGGGGTCCCGCCTCCAGCCGGAGGTGCGGCAGGTCCGCCGCGCCCCAGCCGGCCGAGGAGGGGACGGAGCAGGTCGCGCAGTTCGGAAACCCGGAACAACTTGAGGAGGAAGAAGTAGGCCACCAGCATGATGGGACCCACCACGACGACGGTGATCAGGGCTGTCAGCCTGTCGCGCCAGGCAAAGCCGTCCGGACTGTAGCTTCCCAGGAGCCACAGGGCACCGGCTCCGGCGATGGCCGAACCAAGCGCTGCGTACCCCATGCGGATGTAGGAGTTGGCGATTCGTGGCCCGTCCAGGTGACCCAGGAGGCGCCGCAGGAACCAGGCGCTGATGACCACGGAGAGGATGTTGCCCACCATGTAGAGGACCGCGATGGCGTAGATGATCTGCGTGACGGGCAGGAATTGGATGGCGAACGCCCCGGCCACGTAGACAACGGCCAGGAGCAGCTGGACGTAGAAGGGTGTCCTGGCGTCCTCGTTTGCGTAAAACACCCGGGACATCATGAAGTTGGCGCTCATGAACGGCGTGCTCAGCGCCAGGATGGTGAGCGTCTGGGCCAGCATCACGCCGTCCTGGCGGAGCCCGCCCGAGAAGAACATGCCCAAGGGACCTGCCAGGGCAAACAGCGCCAGAGCACCGAACACGGTTGCCACCGCCATGGTCCGCAGGCCGTGCGAGAGGGCATCGCGCAGCTCGTCGCGGTTGCCGTCCTGGGAGGCCCGCGTCATCCGGTTGAACAGCACCGTGGCCAGGGACAGGGCAATGATGGAGTGCGGCAGCAGGTACAGCTGGCTGGCCACCTCCAGCACGGCGTTTCCTGGCAGCATATAGGCAGCGGGGTCCCCCGCCTGCTGCAGCCGGATGCGTTCGGCGCCGGGAATGGTGGCAATGCGCATGACATACAGGAAGGCGAGCTGGCCGACGGCGGCGGTCAGCAGGGTCCAGACGCTCAGCCTGGCTGCCTGGCCCAGTCCCACCCCCCGCCATCCGAAACGCGGCCGGATCCCCAGCTTGAGTCGCATCACGGGGATCATCAGGATGGCTGTTTGGGAGACCACGCCGATGGTGGAGAACCCGGCCACCAGGAGGGTTTGCGTGTCGCCCCAGTTGTCCAGGGTGTGCGGATTCACCTCGTTGGCGCCGAAAATCCAGATGAACATCCCCAGGCCGGCAATGGCCACCAGGTTGTTAAGGATGGGTGCCCACATGGCGGGCCCAAAGGCTCCGTTGGCGTTCAGGACCTGCGTCAGGAGGGCGTAGAGGCCGTAGAAGAAGATCTGCGGCAGGCACCAGAAAGCAAAGGCCACGGCCAGCGCTTTCTGCTGCGGGGTATATCCCTGCGTCGTGAGCTCAATGACCCAGGGTGCCGCCAGCGTCACCAGCGCCGTCAGGCCCAGCAGGAGCAGCACAGCCAGCGTCAGCAGCCGGCTGATGTAGTCCGCTCCCCTGTCCGGAGCCTTGCTTGCCTTGATGATCTGCGGAACCAGGACAGCATTGAACACCCCACCCGCCACGAGCAGGAAGATCAGGTTAGGCAGGTTGTTCGCGTTGATGAAGGTGTCGTTGACGGTGGAGCCCAGGCCAAGGGCCGTGCCCAGCATCCAGGTCTTGCCAAAGCCCAGGAACCGGGACACGAGCGTCCCGGCGGCCATGATGGCACTGGACCGGGTTTCACTGGCAGCCACGGCGCCAGGGGTGGTGTCCGGGCCCGCCGGCTCGGGGGGAACGCCGTCCGGGACGGCATCGCCGGGCCGGCCGGCTTTATCGGAAGGAAAGTTGGTAGCTGACATCGACTTCATCGTCTCACCCGAAGGCAGTTAAAGCCGCAACGCAGGCGCCCTGCGCCCGGGAATCCAGAGTCCTAGAGGTGCTCCGGCAGGACCTCGCGGGCGAGGTCGGCAATCCGGCGTTCATTGGGGAAGGACAGCTTCCGGGCCAACTCCTGGATGGGAACCCATGCCACGTCCACGGCTTCCTGGTCCGGATCGTTCTCGATGGTCAGTTCGCCGCCCGTTGCCCGCAGGAGGTAATGGTGGACCGTCTTGTGGACCCGGTGGCCGCTGACCGTAAACCAGTAGTCGATGCTCCCGAGTGGCGCGAGGATGTCCCCCTCGATGCCGGTTTCCTCGGCAATTTCCCGGACGGCTGCCTGCTCGTTGTTTTCCTTGCCTTCCGGATGGCCCTTGGGAAGGCACCACTCCAAACGTCCGCCGCGGTTAAGGCGGGCAATGATCGCAACCCTCAACTCGGCGTCGGACGTGTCCACTACAACGCCGCCGGCAGAGACTTCCTCAACCGTGGGCAGCGATGCCGGTGCCGCATGCTGGGCAGGGGCAACGTGCGCACCGATTGCCGACGGCAATGGTGCGTTTGTCCTCCTGCCTGGAGCGCTCGGTACTGGATGGGCCATGGAGTCCACTCTAACGACTGTTGCCCGTTCGTGATGACCGGAACATGACACCAACATGGACTGCATATGACGCACTTTGCCGGCGGCGGAGTGATTCCGCACGATCTTGACCGTATTTTGGCCTGCCGACGCGCTGGTTTCTGACAAGCTTAAGTAACTATGGCTCACGCACATCACAAGACTGATTCCCAGACCGTCGATTTCCAGGTGGACCCGGTGGTCCTGGAGCTCGGCCGGCGCTTCGTGGACGCCGGCCACGAGCTGTCACTGGTGGGCGGGCCTGTGCGTGACCTTTTCCTGGGCCGGAGCTCCCCGGACCTGGACTTCACCACGGATGCCACCCCGGACCAGACGGTTGCCCTCATCAAGAAGTGGGCGGACAACTACTGGGAGATCGGCCGCGCCTTCGGAACCATCGGCATGCGCAAGGCAGGCTTCCAGATCGAAATCACCACCTACCGGGCGGAGGCGTACGATCCCGATTCCCGCAAGCCAGTAGTGGCCTTCGGGTCGTCCCTGACTGATGACCTGCTCCGGCGGGACTTCACCATAAACGCCATGGCCCTGAAGCTGCCCTCCCTGGAACTGGTGGATCCTTTCGGCGGCGTACGCGACCTCCATGCGTCCGTGCTGGCCACTCCCGGGGCGCCGGAAGCGTCCTTCTCGGATGATCCGCTGCGGATGATGCGCGCGGCACGCTTCGCCGCCCAGCTTGGGGTTTCCGTCCACGAGGACGTCCGGCAGGCCATGACGCAGATGGCCGAACGGATCACCATCATTTCCGCCGAACGGGTGCGGGACGAACTGGTCAAGCTCATCTGCGGCGCCCGCCCGCGCGTCGGCGTGGACCTGCTGGTGGACACGGGGCTCGCCGAGTTCGTGCTGCCCGAGGTTTCGGCGCTGCGGCTGGAATCGGACGAGCACCACCGGCACAAGGACGTCTACCAGCACTCCCTCCAGGTCCTGGAACAGGCAGCGGAGCTGGAGACGGACAGTGAGGGCGCGGTGCCAGGGCCGGACTTTGTGCTCCGCTTCGCAGCATTAATGCACGACGTCGGGAAGCCGGCAACGCGCCGCTTTGAACCGGGCGGCGCCGTGAGCTTCCGGCACCACGACATGGTTGGGGCGAAACTCACCTCCAAACGGATGAAGGCGCTCCGTTTCGACAACGACACCACCAAGGCCGTGGCCCGCCTCGTGGAGCTCCATATGCGCTTCTACGGCTACGGGGACGCCGGCTGGAGCGACTCCGCAGTGCGCCGCTACGTGACCGATGCCGGGCCGCTGCTGGAACGGCTGCACCGGCTCACCCGCTCGGACGTCACCACCCGCAACCAGCGGAAAGCCGAACGCCTGGCCTTCGCCTACGATGACCTCGAAGCCCGCATCGCCGCGCTCCGCGAGCAGGAATCGCTGGATGCCGTGCGGCCTGACCTTGACGGCGCCCGGATCATGGCCCTGCTGGGCATCAAACCCGGTCCGGTGGTGGGGCGCGCCTACAAATTCCTGCTCAATGAGCGGATGGAGAACGGTCCCCTGCCTGCGGAGGAAGCGGAAGCACGGCTGCTCCGCTGGTGGGCAGGGCAACCGGAATCAGCACCTGCCGTTCCCGCACCCTCGGCGCCCGACGCTGGAACGTCGCCCGCCGTCGTCGAGCCGTCCCCTTCTGAGGAGTCCAAGTGACCATTCCTGCCCTTGCCCCCCGGCCCCAGCTCTGGATCCTTCGCCATGGCGAGACGGAATGGTCCAAGAGCGGCCAGTACACCGGGCTCACTGATCTTCCGCTGACCGTCGAGGGCGAACAGCAGGCCGTGGAGGCCCGGAAGGTGCTGGATCCTGTCGACTTCGACCTGGTGCTCACCTCGCCGTTGAGGCGTGCGCGACGTACGGCCGAGCTTGCCGGCTTCCCCGACGCCCAGCACGAGCCTTTGGCGGTTGAGTGGAACTACGGCGACTACGAGGGGATCAGCTCCGACCTGATCCGCAAGGACAATCCGGACTACCTCATCTGGACCCACGGCGTTCCCAACGGCGAAACGCTGGACGAGGTGGCGGCCAGGGCAGACAAGATCATCGGGCGCGTGCTCGAGTCCGGCATGGACAATGTGCTGATTGTGGCCCACGGCCATTTCTCAAGGATCCTTACCGCACGCTGGCTGGAATTGCCGCCTACCGAAGGCCGCCATTTCATTCTCGGTACCGCAAAAGTCTGCACTCTCGGGTGGGATAAAAAGACGCCTGCGATCGTCCGATGGGGCCTCTAAAGAGGTTTCCAAAATAAGTTGGACAATTTTTGGATATTAAGTAGCCAATAGTCCAGCCGGTGGTGTAATTTTATTCCTGATCCCAGGGCGTCCTGCCGGGATCGCGGCGCACGCTGCCGGGTCCAGGCCCGTGCGGCGGCAGAGCAGAAAAGGAGGTTGGGAAAATGATTACTTTGACTAGCGGATGGAAGATGACCATCACCGCTGCCCCGGCCCCTGATGCTTTTGCGCGCCCCTTTAGGGATTACGCCGGCTCCTAGCCGCTACTCCCGCCTGGAGCCCAGGCAGCAGCGTCCCTCAGCGGGCCCCGGTCCGGCAGGACGCCGGCCTGGTGCAGGTGCAGCATTTCCAAACCGTTCCCGCGGGACCACGGACTTTCCCTTTCGCATTCTTCTGCCCTTCTTTCCTGCGTAATGCAGCTTTAGTGCTGGGGTGCGGTAGAACGGTTCAAATTTCTGCGTAATTATATTTGTGCTGCCCATAATTCCCTGCCGTATTCCCTGATTTACACACCATAAAAGGGCTCAATTGCCGTGCCCATTTATGCATGCCGAACTCCGGACGGAGAGGAGGTGATGGCCATGAAAAAGTTTCGAGAACTCCTGCTGCCGGCCCAAGGACGGCGCAGCAGCCGGAGGAAGTTCAACGAGGACCTGCTGGAAAAGCAGCGCGAGGATGTCTTTGTCCTGATGCACCAGCAGATCGGCGGTACCCGCTAGGGAAGGCGCCGCCCGGGTGACCAGGGCAGCCACGAAAGACGCACCTTCGCCAGGAGGCACCGTGAAACACCAGAGAACCTGTGGCCGGAGCCCATGCGGCGACGCGTGGGCTCCGCCGCCCGTGGCGCCAACCGGCTTCCGGGCACGGCGGTAAGCTCGAAGCCATGGAGGACACCCAGCCGCCCGAGCATCGAGGAAGGCTGCGCCTCGTTGTTCCAAGCCGCAGCGATATCCTGCTGAGGAACTTCACGGAATTGGTGGGTGGCCCCCTTGGATCCCGATCCGCTCCGGGTATTGTTTCCCCTGGTGTCTTCACGGTGGAGCGGGTACTGATCCTGCTGACCGTGCTGGCGGCACTGGCAGGCATCCTGCTGAAGGGATTCTGCCGTGCCAACGGATGGGAATCCCCCACCCAGTTCTACGCCACCTGCTATTCCGACTTCCCCGAACTGTTCCGGAACCGCGGACTGGCAGACGGCAACTTTCCCATCCTGGGCACGGGGAGCCAGTTTGAATACCCTGTCCTGACCGGCCTTATTGCCGGGATAACGGCCTGGCTGGTCCCCGGCTCTGGAGCCCCGGATGCCCGGATCCTGGCCTACTTCGACATCAATGCCGCGCTTCTGGCCGCGGCCGCGGTGGTCACGGTCCTGGCCACCGCCCGGATGAGCGCCCGCCGGCCCTGGGATGCAGCCATGGTGGCTTTGGCGCCGGGCATCATCCTGGCCGGTACCATCAACTGGGATCTCTGGGCGGTGGCGCTGCTTGCCGTGGGTATGTACTTCTTCTCCCGGGAGCGGCTGGTGCTGGCGGGGGTCTTTATCGGGCTTGCCACGGCCGCCAAGCTGTATCCGCTGCTCATTCTGGGTGCCATCCTCCTGCTCGCCCTCCGGACCGGACGGTTCCAGCCGTTCCTCAAGACTGCGGGGGCCGCGGCCGCCTCGTGGGCTGTTATCAACCTCCCCTTTGCCGTGGCCAATTTCCCGGGCTGGGCCTACTTCTTCCAGTTTTCGGCAGACCGCGGCGCCGGCTACAGCTCACCCTGGTTCGCCTACAACCTGGTGCTGGGCAGATTGAGGGGACAGGAACTGAGCGGTGCAGCCGTGGACCTGCTGTCCCTCGGTTTATTTGTGCTGGGCTGCGCCCTCATTGCCCTTGTTGCCCTGACCGCACCGCGCCGCCCCCGCCTTGCCCAGCTTGCCTTCCTGGTTGTGGCGGCCTTCATCCTGACCAACAAGGTGTATTCACCGCAGTTTGTTGTATGGCTGATCCCGCTCCTCGCGCTGGCCAGGCCGCGGTGGCGCGACTTCCTGGTCTGGCAGGGCATCGAGGGCCTCCACTGGGCTGCGGTGTGGATGTACCTTGGACAGGTGACCAGCGCCGGATCCTCCCAGCACAACCTGGATATGCCCTACTACGTCCTGGCCGTGGCTGCGCACATGCTGGCCGTCACCTATCTGATGGCGCGGGTGACCTGGGACATCTACGACCCCACGTACGATCCCATCCGCAGGCACCACCTGGACGATCCCCACGGCGGCCCGTTCAACGGGGCACCGGACAGGTTCCGGCTGAACCTGCGCCGCCGGACCATTGCCGCGCTCCCGCAGGAGGAGGCCTCCGATGCCTGACGTTACGGTGGTTGGAGCCGGACCCAACGGGCTGGCCGCCGCGGCCGTCATGGCGCGGGCGGGGCTTGCCGTGGAGGTCTTCGAAGCCGCGCCCGTGATCGGCGGCGGGACCCGTACGGCAGAACTCATGCAGCCGGGCCACTTCCACGACGTCTGCTCGGCCGTTCATCCAATGGCCCTGGCCTCGCCTTTCTTCCGGGCCTTCGAGCTTTCCCGGCGGATGGAGCTTGTCACGCCTGAGCTCTCCTTCGGATCACCGCTGGACGGCGGACGGTCCGCCCTCGCCTACCGGTCGCTTGACCGGACCGCAGCGGGACTCGGCCGGGACGGCGCTGCGTACCGGCGGCTGATGGGCCCCATCGTGCGGAACATCGACGACGTTATGGACTTCACGCAGAACCAGCTCTTCCGCCTTCCCCGCAACCCGGTGGCCGCGGGCATTTTTGGCCTGCGGACCCTGGAACAAGGTTCGGGCTTCTGGAATGCCAGGTTCCGCGAGGAGGCAGCTCCTGCGCTCCTCAGCGGCGTTGCGGCCCATGCCGTGTCCCGCCTTCCGTCCCTGGCCGCGTCCGGAGCAGGGCTGATGCTCGGGGCGCTGGGCCACGCTGAAGGATGGCCCATTCCCCTGGGCGGTTCTGCTGCCATCGCCGCCGCCCTGGCAACGGACATCGAGTCGCATGGCGGCATCCTCCACACAAACGCCCCCATCAACCGGTTAACGGATCTTCCCCCGGCGCGGGCCACGCTCCTTGATGTCGCGCCGCGCGGACTGGTGGACATGGCCGGTGACTCCCTTCCCGGCCGCTACCGCACAGCCCTGGAGTCCTTCCGCTACGGGAACGGCTCGTGCAAGGTGGACTTCATCCTCTCCGGCCCCGTGCCGTGGCAGGCGGCCGAACTGGCTGACGCCGGAACCGTCCACGTAGGCGGAACCAGGGAGGAACTGGCACACGCGGAGAACGAGGTCAGCGCCGGCCGGCACCCCGAACGGCCCTACGTCCTGGTAGCCCAGCCTTCCCGGTTCGACCCACGGCGCGCACCCGCGGGCCGCCACACCCTGTGGACCTACTGCCACGTGCCGGCCGGTTCAACCAAGGACATGTCGGAAGCCATCACCGCGCAGCTGGAGAGGTTTGCCCCCGGTTTCAGGGACCTCGTGGTGGACACCAACGTGGTGACGGCGGCGCAGCTGGCAGAGTACAACCGGAACTACATCGGCGGGGACTTCAGCGCCGGCACCATGGACCTCCGCGGCCTGGTCCAGCGGCCCGTCGTATCCCGGCACCCATGGCGCACTCCCCTGCGCGGCGTCTACCTTTGTTCCTCGTCCACGCCGCCCGGCCCCGGGGTCACCGGCATGCCCGGCCTGCACGCGGCAACCCATGCGCTCAAGGACATATTCCACCTGCCCGTACCGTCGCTGGGCCTGGGCGGCGCATAGCAGCCGGCAGCGCCCTTAAACCGCAAGGAATGGCCCGACGCACTGCATTTCGCGGGGCATAATGGCCGAATGGGGAAATCAACAAAACTTTCTGTTGCCGTAGCTGCGTTCATACTGGGAACCTCGCTGGTGGCCTGCGACGACGGCCGGAGCGGGGCAGAAACCGCAGCACAGCAATTTGCCACAGCCGTTTCAGGACTCGATGTGGCCGGGGTGGCCTTCGACGGCAAGGACGCCGCTGCCGCCAACGACCAGCTGCGCGGCGTCTTCAAGGCATTGGACCCGCAGAAGCCCGCGGTCGAAGCAGGCGACATCACCCTGGACGGTGACAATGCCTCGGCGCCCTTGAACTACACCTGGAAATTCGGCGACGCAGAGTGGAAATACACCGTACAGGCGAACTTCAAGAAGTCCGGGGACAAATGGCTTACGGTCTGGGACCCGGCAACCCTGGCACCCGGCCTCGCGGACAGCGAGATCCTCACCAAGGGCGCCCAGTCCCCGCAGCGCGCGGATATCCTCGGGGCGGGGGACGTCCCCCTGGTCACCTACCGTCCCGTGGTGAACGTCGGCATCGACAAGCCCCAGCTCGGCACTGCCGACCCCACCGACGCTGCCACCAGGCTCGCTGCCCTGGTTGGGGTTGACCCAGCCGGCTACGTCCAGCAGGTAAAGGCCTCCGGCGCGGAAGCCTTTGTGTCCGCGATTACCCTGCGGGAAGAGGGCCGCACCATCACCAACGAGCAGATCGCAGCCATCCCCGGCGCCCGTGCCATTCCCGCCTCGGTGCCGCTGGCACCCAGCCGGACCTTCGCCCGCGCCGTGCTCGGCACCGTCGGGGAAGCCACTGCTGAGCAGATCGAAGCCTCGGAAGGCGTGCTATCAGCGGGTGATGTCACCGGCATCGGCGGGTTGCAGCAGCAGTACGACGAACAGCTCAGGGGGACGGACGCCGTCGTAATCCGCGCGCAGCGCGCCGACCTGACCCGCGAACAGATCCAGTCCGCAGCAACTGACCCCCGGCGCGTGCTCTTTGAAGTGGCGCCTGAGCCCGGGACACCGCTGAAGACAACCATCGACCCCACGCTGCAGGCACTCGCGGAGACCACCCTGGAGGACGTAGGTCCGGCGTCGGCGATCGTGGCGCTCCGCCCCTCCAGCGGTGCCGTCCTGGCCGTGGCATCGGGGCCCGGCAGTAACGGCTACAACACGGCCATGCTGGGCCAGTACGCGCCGGGGTCGATCTTCAAGATGGTGGACTCGCTGGCCATGTTCCGCAACGGGTTGACCCCTGATTCCAAGGTTGAGTGCACGCCGACGCTGACGGTGGACGGGCGCACTTTCAAGAACGCCGACGGTTATCCCGAAGGCTCCCTGGGCTCGGTCACCCTGCGTGACGCCTTTGCGCATTCCTGCAACACGGCGTTCATCGCTGCCCGGGATACCGTGTCACAAGGACAGCTTGAGGCGGCCGCCCTGGCCATGGGGATCGCCGTCGAAGCGCCGTCGCTGGGCGCAGACGCGTTCCTCGGATCCGTGCCCGGCGAGGCGGCAGGGACGGAGCATGCCGCCTCCATGATCGGACAGGGCAAGGTGCTGCTTTCTCCCCTGGCGGCAGCCATGATGGCGGGCTCCGTGGCCAAGGGCGCGCCGGTGTCGCCCCAACTGGTCCTGAATCCCGACGGCGGTGCTGCCGCTGCCGGCACGACGAGCGGTTCCACGGCACCGGCGGCGCAGCCTTCCGCCACCGCGACGGCAGAAGCACCGTCGACGGCGTCGGGCGAGCCGATCACTGCTGCCGAGGCCGCTTCGCTCGGTGACATGATGCGCGCCGTGGTCACCTCTGGGCATGCAGGCTTCCTGGCCGGCGTTCCCGGTGCACCCGTGGGGGCGAAGACCGGGACGGCGGAATTCGGCAAAGAGACTCCCCCGAAGACGCACGCCTGGATCGTGGCTGTCCACGGGGACCTGGCCGTGGCCGTGTTCGTGGAGGACGGCGGTCTGGGAGCAACGACGTCCGGGCCGCTGCTGAAGGAGTTCCTCACCGCAGCCGGCTAGTTTTTGTCCGGATAGGCAGACTTCCAGGCCGGTCAACCCTGCATGCCCGGACAAAAACTCTCTGCCATGGCCGTGGGAAGATGGAACACGTGGCCCATATTGACGTTTCCGGCATTGACTATTTCCTCTCCGACGGCACCCAGCTGCTTAACGGAGTGACCTTCAAGGTCCCGGACGGCACCAAGACCGCATTGATCGGCCCCAACGGCACCGGGAAGACCACCCTGTTCCGCATCATCGCCGGGGACCTGGTGCCGGATGAAGGCGTGATCGGGCGGTCCGGGAACATGGGCATCATGCGCCAGTTCGTAGGCCAGGTCCGGGACGGCTCCACGGTGCGTGACCTCCTGGTGTCCGCCGCCCCGCCTGCCCTGGCGGCTGCGGCCCGCGAGGTGGACGATGCCGAGCTTGCCATGGTGGAGTACGACGACGAGCCAAGCCAGATGCGGTACGCCCAGGCGATCGTTGATTGGGGAGATGCGGGCGGCTACGACGTCGAGACCGTCTGGGACGAGGTGTGCATGGCCGCGCTGGGACTTCCCTTTGACCGCGCGCAGCACCGCCCGGCGTCGAGCCTTTCCGGAGGCGAGCAGAAGCGCCTGGTGCTCGAAGCGCTCTTTGCCGGGCCGGACGACCTCCTGCTGCTCGACGAACCGGACAACTACCTTGACGTCCCGGGCAAGCGGTGGCTTGAGGACAAGCTGAACGAGTCCAGGAAAACGGTCTTCTTCATCAGCCACGACCGCGAGCTGCTGAACAATGCCGCAGGGCGCATCGTGACGCTGGAACCCGGCATCAACGGTGCCGGCGCGTGGATCCACGGCGGCGGATTTGGCTCGTACGTGGAGGCCCGGGCAGACCGCAATGCCCGTTTCGAGGAACTGCGGAAGCGCTGGGACGAGGAGCACGTGAAGCTCAAGGAACTCGTCAACATGTACAAGAACAAGGCCGCCTTCCGCTCCGACATGGCCAACCGGTACCACGCCGCCCAGACCCGGCTGGCCAAGTTCCTGGAGATCGGGCCGCCGGAAGCGCTGCCCATCGAGCAGAACGTGCAGATGCGCCTCAAGGGCGGGCGGACCGCCAAGCGGGCCATCGTGGCGGAGAAGCTGGAACTCACCGGACTCATGAAGCCCTTTTCCACGGAAGTGTGGTTCGGGGACCGCGTTGGTGTGCTGGGTTCCAACGGCTCGGGCAAGTCGCACTTCCTCCGGCTGCTGGCTACCGGCGGAACCGAGCCGGACCGGGAACACCTGCCCGTGTCCGACGTCGAGATCGCCGAAGTGCCGCACGAGGGCACCGTGAAACTTGGCGCCAGGATTCGCCCCGGTTTCTTTGCCCAGACCTACGTCCGGCCCGACCTCCTGGGCAAGACGCTGCTGGAGATCCTGCACCGTGGCGATGAGCACCGTTCAGGTCTCGGCCGGGAGGCCGCGGCCGGGGCGCTGGACGGCTACGGGCTGGCCGGGCAGTCGGAGCAGAAGTACGAGTCCCTCTCGGGCGGGCAGCAGGCACGGTTCCAGATCCTGCTGCTGCAGCTCAGTGGCGCCACCTTGCTGCTCCTCGACGAGCCCACGGACAACCTGGACCTGCACTCAGCCGAGGCACTTGAGAAGGCCATCGACCATTTCGAAGGAACCGTCCTCGCCGTCACCCACGACCGCTGGTTCGCGCGCACGTTCGACCGCTTCCTGGTGTTCGGATCCGACGGCAAGGTATACGAATCCGCAGAGCCGGTGTGGGACGAAAAGCGCGTGGAGCGCGTCCGCTGATCCAACGCTCTCTCACTCCCTGCAGCTTTTTGGCGATCCCTCTCTCACCGGTGAGAGAGGGATCGGTGATGTCCGGCATTAAGTGAGAGAGCGTCTCGTGATCAATTGATCAAAATTTGTTAGTATTTGATCATGAAGACTGATGAGCGGCACCGCACCATTGCCGCGCTGCTCCGCCAGCGCCATGAGGTGACAGTGGAGGAGCTGATGGTGGCCTGCGACGCGTCGGGGGCAACCATCCGGCGGGACCTCGAGGCCTTGGCAGCTAATGGCGTCCTCCGCAGGATTCACGGCGGGGCACGGAGCCTCATCGGCCGCGGCGAAAATCCAGGCTACGGCCAGCGCGAGCTGGAGGACCAGGACGGAAAGAGGCGCATTGCGGCTGCCGTCGCAGGGTTGCTGGGGGACCGCGAGCACGTGTGGCTGGACAGCGGCAGCACTGCCACGGAGGTGGCCCGCGCTGTGCAAGCGAAGGAACTGACCCTCATGCCGATGTCACTGAGGGCGCTGAACGTCCTCGCGGGCGGCGAATCCACCGCAGGTACCCGCCCCGCCCTGCTGCTGCCCGGCGGCAGCCTTGTACCCGGAGAGCTGAGCTTCCGCGGCCCGCTGGCCGAATCCAACATCCGCTCCCTGCGCTTCGACACCGCTGTTGTGACGCCCTGCGCCGTGGACCTCAAGGCCGGCCTCCTGGCCCATGACATCGAGGACGCCGCGGTGAAGCGCGCCGGTGTGGAATCCGCCGCACGGGTGGTGGTGGCTGCCTCCGCCGCCAAATGGGATGCACAGGCCCGGGCATTGGTCGCCGGACTGGAACGGGTGGACATCCTGGTGACGGACAAAAATTTCAGCGCCGATGAACGCGCACAACTCGACGAATACTCCCTGGAAGTAGTGACTGTATGAGCATCAACACCGGTACCGGGCAGCAGGCAGGACTGAACGCAGCCGCCACAGCCACCTTTGTGGTTTTTGGCATCAACGGCCTCGTCTTTGCCAGCTGGGCCGCGAGGATCCCCGCCGTCACCGAGACACTGGAAATCACCTCCGGGCAGATGGGCACCCTCCTGCTGTGCACCGCCGTGGGTTCGCTCCTGGCGCTCCCTACCGCCGGACTGGTGGTGGGCAGGATCGGGACCGCGAACACGGCACGCTTCGGAGGCGTCCTTGCGGCCCTCGCTGGCGTCGGAATCGCCGCTTCGCTCTCTGTCGCCTCGATTCCAGGGACGGCCGTTGCCCTCTTCTTCTTCGGTATCGCCATCGGACTCTGGGATGTAGCCCAGAACATTGAGGGTGCCGACGTGGAGCATAAGCTGCGGCGCACCATCATGCCGCAGTTCCATGCAGCGTTCAGCGGCGGTGCCTTCGTCGGCGCACTGATCGGTGCCGGGCTCTCCAACCTTGGCGTCGGCCTGCCCCTGCACCTGCTGGTCATCGCCGGTGTGGTTGTTGTGGTGATGCTGACTGCCCCGCGCTACTTCCTCCCGCATATCTCCACCGCCACACCGGACGGAGAAGCAAAGGCAGCCAAAGGACCGTCAGCCTGGCGTGACAGCCGCACCCTGCTCATAGGCGTCGTGGTCCTCGGGGCCACCCTGACGGAGGGTGCGGGCAATGACTGGATCGCCAAAGCATCCGTAGACGGGCTGGGCACCTCTGAATCCACCGGCGCGCTGATGTTCGCCCTCTTCGTGCTGGCCATGACGGCGATGCGGTTCCTGGGCGGCCGCGTCATCGACAAGTACGGTCGGGTTGCGGTCCTCCGGGCGAGCATGGCAGCCGCGGCGGCCGGGCTGTGCCTCTTTGTGCTCGCCGGAAACGTGTGGCTGGCTGCCGTTGGGGCTGCGCTGTGGGGCGTTGGAGCAGCACTCGCCTTCCCCATGGGCATGTCTGCGGCTGCGGACGACCCCAGGCATGCCGCTGCCAGGGTGTCCGTCGTATCCACGCTGGGGTATATCTCCTTCCTCGCCGGACCTCCCCTCCTGGGGTACCTCGGCGACCTGACCGGCATACACCTGGCGCTGCTGGCCATCCTCGCGCCGATCCTCCTGGCCCTGCTGCTGGCTGGGGCGGCGAAACCCCTGAGGGCCGGATAAAGACGGCAGACCGGATTTTCCGCGCGGCTGGAGGACCTCCATTCACCGACCGGTAGGGTGATGGAATGCAGAGCACATGGCGCGGAAGCCATCGTTGGATCAGCCGCCTGGACAGATACCTGGTGCGGCATGTCTCGGATCTTCCGGGAGGAAACCATGATGCGTTCTTTCGGCGCCTTTCGGCCTCCGCCAACCACGGAAAACTGTGGATCGCCGCTGCTGCAGCAATGGCCGCCTTTCCGGGACGGCCTCGGCGTGCGGCACTGCACGGCCTCATCGCCCAGGCAGTGGCTTCCGCCGTCACGAACGTTGTCTTCAAAACCCTGCTTCCCCGGGCACGGCCGCTGCCGGAGCATCTTCCGGTGTTCCGGTTCGTCCACCCCCAGCCGACAAGTTCCTCCATGCCATCCGGCCACTCTGCGTCGGCGGTCGCCTTTGCCGTGGGTGCAGGACTTGTCCAGCCCGTCATCGGGGCCGCACTGGCTCCGGTGGCGGCAGGCGTAGCCTATTCACGCGTCCACACCGGAGCCCACTGGCCTTCGGATGTCTTCTTTGGTTCCGCCCTGGGCGCCTGCGCTGCCCTCCTGACGCGCACGTGGTGGCCGGTGCGGCCGCCCTTTCCCGACGTGGCGAGGACATGGACCACGGCGCCGGAGCTACCTGGCGGCCGGGGGCTCAGCATCGTGGTTAACACCCTCGGGGGATCCTTCACGGAGGAGACGGCCACCGCCCTGCAGGGAGTATTCCCTGACGCGCATATTAATTCCGTCCATCCGGACCAGGACCTTCTCCGCGAGATCCGGCATGCAGCCGAACATCCCGGCACCCGTGCCCTCGGGGTGTGGGGCGGCGACGGAACCGTCGGCGCCGCGGCAGCTGCCGCCGTCGAGCATTCCCTCCCCCTGCTGGTCCTCCCCGGCGGTACCCTGAACCACTTTGCCAGGGACGCCGGAACCGGGAGCCTCAAGGAGGCTGTAGCCGCCGCGTCCAAAGGAGACGCGGCGCTGGCAGACGTAGGAATCGTCACGGTGGAGCGCGGCTTGGCCGGCAGTCCGGAAAGGGCGCAGCTGACCATGCTGAACACCTCAAGCGTTGGCCTGTACCCGAACTTCGTTCGCCGCCGGGAACAGCTGCAGCCTGCGCTGGGAAAACCGCTGGCCGGGGTGGTGGCGATGTTCCGTACCTTCGCGGCCGGAACCCCCAGCACCCTCACTATCGATGGCAGGCGGCACAAGGTGTGGATCGCCTATGTGGGACGGGGCCGGTACTACCCGCGTGACCACGCACCCCTGTTCCGGCCCGTGATGGACGACGGCGTCCTCGACGTCCGCATGATCACGGCCGACGAGTCGTTCGCCCGGCTGCGTCTGCTGTGGTCGGTGCTGACGGGTACGGTGGCAACCTCGCGCATCACCCATCTCTCAGAGGCCACACGGGTGCGCATCGACGCCGGCGGGTCGCCGATGGCTCTGGCGGTTGACGGTGAGGCGCTGGCCGGTGTGCGCAGCGTGGAGTACACGGTGCGCCGCCGGGCCTTTGCCTACTACTCGCCACAGCAACGGTGATCACCCGGTCATCCACGGGGACTACCCTGACCCGTCCCTGAATCATCCCTGAGACCGGCGAAATACCTCCCGGCCGTGGGTAGCGTGGTGTGTACCAGACTTCCGCAACGCATCCCGCAGTCCACAAGCTGCCGTTCGAAGGAACATTCCATGATTGAGGCAACAGGGCTGACCAAGGTCTACGGCGATAAAACCGCCGTGGACGGCGTCAGCTTCACCGTCCAGGCAGGCCGCGTTACCGGTTTCCTGGGACCCAACGGCGCAGGAAAGTCCACCACCATGAGGATGATCATGGGACTGGACCGGCCGACGTCGGGTTCCGTCACCGTGAACGGGGTGCCGTTTGCGCAGCATGCCGCACCGCTGCGCGAGGTGGGCTCGCTCCTTGACGCCAAGGCCGTCCACACCGGCCGCACCGCCTACAACCATCTCCTGGCCATGGCCGCGACCCACAGTATTCCAAGGAAACGGGTCCAGGAGGTCATCGAGATGACCGGCCTGGGGGAGGTGGCCAAAAAGAAGGTAAAAGGGTTCTCCCTGGGAATGGGGCAACGGCTCGGCATTGCCGCCGCACTGCTGGGAGATCCCCAGACCATCATTCTTGACGAGCCAGTCAACGGCCTGGACCCGGAGGGCGTGGTCTGGGTGCGGAACCTGGTGAAGTACCTGGCATCGGAAGGACGGACAGTGTTCCTGTCCAGCCACCTGATGAGCGAGATGGCCATGACCGCCGACCACCTGATTGTCATTGGCCGGGGCCGTATCATTGCCGATGCCCCTATCGGCGAAATCATCACGGGCAAGGGCCAGTCCCGCGCCCGCGTCCGGACTGACCAGCCGGAGCAGCTCATGCGCCTGCTCGCGGACGACGGCGTTTCCGTTGAGGTCCAGGACCACGAACTCCTCCAGGTCACGGGCCTGCCCCCCAGGGACATCGCCCGGACAGCACTGGACAACCGGATCATGGTCTACGAGCTCACTCCCCTGCAGGCAAGCCTCGAAGAGGCCTACATGGAACTGACCAAGGACGAGGTGGAGTACCACTCCCTCATCACCACGGGAGCTGCGGCGCCCACCCAGACCGGAGGACAGCAATGAGCACGGCAGCACTTCAATCCAGCCGGCCGCAGGGCACGGGCCCCGGTCCCAGTTTCCTGCGTGTCCTCAACTCGGAGTTCATCAAGTTCCGGACGCTCCTCTCCACCCTGGTCCTGGTGGGATCGACCGTGCTGGTGATGGTGGGCTTTGCCGCCCTGAACGCGTGGGGCATCGGACAGTTTTCCGAGGCGTCCCGGAACGACCCCCAGGCAGGTGCGGCCTTCGCGGCCCAGGGCGCTGACCTTACGGCGGGAATCCCCACGTCCGGCATCGCGTTCGCGCAGCTCATCATCGGATCCCTGGCGGTTCTGCTCATGAGCTCGGAATTCACCACCGGCATGGCAAGGTCCACCTTCTCGGCGGTCCCAAAACGCACCCCGGCCTTCGTCGCGAAGCTGCTGGTGGTGACGGCGTGCGCCTTCGTGGTGACTGTGGCGTCGTCCCTGCTCGCGTACGCGGCTGCCAGCCCCATCCTGGACCACTACGGGTTTGATATCGACCTTGGTTCGGACCATTCCCGGCGCCTCCTGCTGGTCAGCGGCGTGTACGTGGCAGCTGTCGCGGCAATCGGAATGTCCCTGGGAACCCTCCTTCGGAATTCAGCGGGTGGCATCATGTCCCTGGTGGGGCTGTTCTTCGTGGTCCCCATCGCCTTCCAGCTCATCCCCGGCGAGTTCTTCGCAGAAGCCCGCAAGTACCTGCCGGACAGCCTCTTTGAGCGGATCGTGACGGCCGCACCGGCGGAAGGCGCCCTCGAGGTCTGGCAGGCCTGGACCTGGCTTGGCGTTTGGGTGGCTGTTCCGGTGGCTGCTGCCATGATCATCTTGAAGAAGCGCGACGTCTAGAACCCGCGGAACGGGCAGCCCCGATATATGAACCACACGGCATTTACGAAGGACGCGCCGGCCGGGCAGGCCGACGCGTCCTTCGCCGAGCTCACGGCGAGGCGCACAGGGCGGTTCCGCAGGTACCTCCAGCGGCACCCCCTGGTGATGGACGCCGTCGTGGCCGCCAGCTACAGCCTCCTGGTGGCACCCACCGTGGCGGACGCGGCCACATCCGGCAACTGGCTTGCAGCCGCCCTGCTGGTGCTGGTGGCCGGATCCCTCTTCCTGCGGCGCTTCTATCCTGTGGGCCTGGCGGCCTTCGTCGCCGTGGTGGAGGTAGCGGTCACCCTGCTCCACCCCTGGGGCTCCAACGTCTCCGCGGGACTGTGGTTCTCGCTCTATGCCGTAGCGGTTGCCCACACCCGCCGCTTCGCGCTCATCACCATGGCCGCGGCCACGGCCCCGCTGGCACTCCTTTATCTGCTGGCGGCCGTGGGACCCATGGAAAACTCCTTCGTCCACGATCCGGGCGTCAACCCGGGCGACTTCCACCTCCTGACCAGCATCGCCACCGGCGCCACCATTGCCCTGTCCAACATCCTGGCCACCGGCCTCGGCATCAGCGTCCGGCAACGCCGTGAGCACGAGCAGGAGGTCGCCGCCTGGGCCGCCCGGACCGCCAGCCTTGCCTCCGTCAACGAGCGGAACCGGATTGCACGCGAGATGCACGACGTGGTGGCCCACTCGCTGACGGTGATGATCAGCCTGTCCGACGGTGCCGCCGTCGTCGTCCAGAAAAACCCGGAGCGCGCCGGGGAGGTGCTCGGCGAACTGTCCCGGACGGGACGCACCGCCCTCGCTGACATGCGCCGGGTCCTGGGTGTCCTGCGTGATGACACCGGCACCGCCGCGCCCCGGCTGCCGCTGACCGCCGGCGACAGCCTGGCCAGCCTGCTCGAAGGCTTCCGCACCGCCGGCCTGCCGCTGCACTACTCCCACACCGGGCCTGCCCTGCCCGGCGATGCTGCGTTCCAGCTCACGGTGTACCGGATCGTGCAGGAATCGCTCACCAACGTGCTCCGCTACGGCCGCGCCCTGACCCGGGTGGACGTCACCATTGTCCGCTCGGGCTCCACGGTGACCATTGACGTGCTCGACGACGGCGCCGGAGCCACCGGGCACCCCGCCCAGGATGGAGGTACTTCCCCGTCCGGTGCTGCCGGTTCCCATGGATCCGGACAGGGGCTGGCCGGGATGGCTGAACGCTCCAGGATCTATTCCGGCTCCGTGGAAGCGGGGCCCAGCGGCCGGGGCTGGCGCGTCCACGCCGTACTGTCCTGGCCCGGAGACGATTCCGCAGGCTCCATCCGCCCCTACGAACTGCAAGGCAACCCATGACCGGAAACACCCCCATCAACGTCCTGCTGGCTGATGACCAGCCGCTGCTGCGGATGGGATTCCGCCTGATCCTGGAGGGCGAAGAGGATCTGAGGATTGTTGGGGAAGCCTCTGACGGGGCCGACGCCGTACGGCAGGCCCGGGAGCTGCGCCCGGACGTGGTGCTGATGGACGTCCGCATGCCCGTGCTGGACGGCATCGAGGCCACGCGCGCCATCACCGCCTCCGGTTCGTGCGCCCGGATCATCATCCTGACCACTTTCGACGTGGACGAGTATGCCTTTGCCGGCCTCCAGGCGGGAGCCTCGGCCTTCCTCCTCAAGGACGTGGCGCCGTCGGAGTTGGTCAGTGCCGTCAGGGTGGTGGCCAGCGGGGACGCCGTGGTGGCGCCCCGCGTCACGCAGCGGCTGCTGGAAACATACGTCCGGGGTGCCGCCCGCCCGGCGCCCGCCGCTCCTGCACCGGACCCCGTGCTGGCGGACCTGACCCCGCGGGAAACGGAGATGCTGGAGGCGATGGCAGAGGGGCTGTCCAACGCCGAAATCGCCCACCGGTACTACCTCTCGGAAGCGACGGTGAAAACCCACGTCCGCCGCATCCTCACCAAGCTCCACCTGCGCGACCGGGTCCAGGCCGTGGTTTACGCCTACGAAACCGGCCTCGTGGTGCCGAGCAACCCGGACTACTGAGACCCGCGGCGCAACGCCGTCTAGACTCGAGACCATGCCTTCCCTTGCCTCCGCCGCAGACCATATCCAGGACCTTGGCGCCTATGTCAGCGCGTCGCCGTCGAGCTTCCACGCCGTGCACGAAGCGGGGCGGCGTCTGGAGGAGACGGGCTTTGTGCGCCTGGACGAACTGCAGCCTTGGGAGGGCGGGCCCGGACAGTACTTCATCATCCGGGACGGCGCGCTGATCGCCTGGGTTGTTCCCGAAGGGGCAGGGCCCGCCACCGGCTTCAACATCCTGGGCGCACATACGGATTCGCCCACCTTCAAGCTCAAGCCAAAGCCGACCACGGGTGCCCACGGCTGGCTGCAGGCTGGCGTGGAGGTGTACGGCGGACCGCTGTTGAACTCCTGGCTTGACCGGGAACTGCAGCTGGCCGGCCGCCTGGTCATGCTGGACGGCACCGAGCACCTGACCGCCACCGGGCCGATGCTCCGGTTCCCGCAGTTGGCTATCCACCTGGACCGTACTGTCAACGACGGCCTCACCCTGGACAAGCAGCGGCACATGAATCCGGTGTGGGGGCTCGGCAATCCCGCGGATGCCGACCTGCTGGCCGTGCTGGCTTCCCACGTTTCCGGCGCTTCCGTGGACCCCGCCCACATTGGCGGGTACGACGTCGTCATGGCGGACACGCAGGCACCATCGGTTTTCGGGGGCAACAGTGAGTTCTTCGCCTCCGGGCGCCTGGACAACCTCTCCTCAACCCATGCGGGGCTGGCGGCCCTGATCGCGCACGCGTCTGCGCCCGGTACCGGCAGCCCGATCGCCGTCCTTGCGGCGTTCGACCATGAGGAGATCGGCTCCAACTCCCGCTCGGGCGCCTGCGGGCCCATCCTTGAGGATGTCCTGGTGCGGATCTCCGACGGCCTGGGCGCCACGGTGAGCCAGCGGCGGCAGGCACTGGCGGCGTCCTTCTGTGTGTCCGCGGACGCCGGCCACGCTGTGCACCCCAACTACGCGGAACGGCACGACCCCGCCAACCATCCGGTCCTGAACGGCGGACCGCTCCTGAAAATCAATGCAAACCAGCGCTACGCCACCGACGCCTCCGGTGCAGCGCTGTGGGCCCGGCTGTGCGCCGAGGCCGGTGTGCCCTACCAGGAGTTCGTGTCCAACAACGCGATTCCGTGCGGTTCCACCATCGGTCCGTTGACCGCCACCCGCCTGGGAATCCGGACGGTGGACGTGGGCGTTCCCCTGCTGTCCATGCATTCCGCGCGGGAGCTGTGCGGCGTAAAGGATCCCTGGCGCCTGGCCGCGGTGACCGCGCAGTTCTTCCGGACAGCGGTCTAGCGGGACGGTTCCTTCCCGAAAGTGAACAGGTGCTGGTCGATTTCGTGGGCGGGGACTCCAACCCACGTTTCTCCGGCCGGAACGTTACTGAGCACGGCTGCGCCCATGCCCACCGTGGCATAGTCGCCCACCGACGTCCTGTCGCGGACGCTGGAATTCATGCCGAGGTAAGCAGCCTTCCCTACCCGGACTCCGCCGCCCAATGACACGCCCGCGCCGAACGTCGCAAAGTCCGCCACGTCGTCGTCGTGGGTGAAGGTTACCGAGGGCATTGCCACCACGTGTGAGCCCAGGGTGACGGCGGCTGTCAGGGTGACATTGCGCAACAGGATGCTTCCCCGCCCAATCCGGCAGCCTTCGGGGTACTGGACTGAGGGATCCACCGCAGTTGCATACCGCGATTCATGGATTCCCAGGGACGTGAGGCGGTCCACCACGGCTTCCCGTGCCTTCCCGGATGCCAGGCACACCAGCAGGAACGCATGGGTGTAGTTGGCGGCATCATCGATGCTCCCCAGGACAGGCGCCCCGTCCACGGTGACACCGGCCATCTCCTTGTCATCGTCCAACAGGCCAACGACGTCGTACTGGCCACTGCTGCGCACCATCGCCAGCACTTCGCGGGCAAGGCCGCTCACTGAAATGAGGATCAGCTCACTCACGTGCCCACCGGGTGCGCTGCGTTCCGGATGGCGTTGATGACGCGGTTGATGCTTGATGAGTCGATCTCGTGGAACACAGGGAGGACCAGGGTGCGGTCGCTCAGCCGCTCCGTGGACTGCAGCCTGGCGTTGCCGTTGTCGCGCCAGCGGTATGCCGGCTGGCGGTGTGCGGCGTACGCCCCGCGCCGTGCGGTGATGCCGGCGTCGGCCAGCCTTTCCAGCAGGGCCTCGCGGGTCATGGGGAATCCAGGGAGGACTTCCAGCCACAGGGATTGATAGTTCGTGGTGCCGTATGGAGGATCGGACACGATCCTGAGGCCTTTGAGGCTTTTGAGGGCGTCGACGTACGTGCCTGCGATCTTCCGGCGCCGTTCCACCATTTCCGGAAGCCGCCGCAATTGGATGATTCCGACGGCGGCCTGAAGGTCGGTCATGCGGTAGTCGAAACCGACTTCGAGGCAGATCTCGCGGGGCGACAGGAACAGTTCTTCCCGGTTGAGGGCCGCCAGGCTGCTTGAATGTTCGCGCAGGGCCCGGGCGCGGGCCGCCCAGTCCGCCCGCCGGGTGGTGAGCATGCCACCTTCCCCGGTGGTGAGGATGTGGTTGGGATGGAAGGACCAGACGGTGATGTGGGCGCCGGCTCCCACTGGCTTTCCTTTGTACTGCGAGCCCACCGCGCAGGCAGCGTCTTCGATGACCGTGATTTCGTGGCGGTCGCAGAGCTCGCGGATGGGGTCCACGTCCACGGGCACTCCGCCCTGGTCCACCACGATCACCGCCCGGGTATCCAGGGTCAGCGCGGCATGGATGGTCTCCGCGGTCACGTTGCCGGTGGCAGGATCCACATCGCAGAAGACGGGGCGTGCGCCGACGTAGGTCACGGCGTTGGCCGTGGCTATATAGGACAGTGACGGCACAACGACGTCGTCCCCTGGTCCGATTCCCGCCACCACGAGGGCCAGATGCAGGGCGGTGGTGCAACTCGACGTGGCTACTGCGAACCGGGCACCCTGTGCGGCTGCGAAGTCGACCTCGAACTCCTTGACTTTCGGGCCCTGCGTGACGCATCCGGAGAAGACCACCTCCGCAAGTGCATGGGCTTCCTCCTGCCCCAGCCAGGGCTTCATTACTTCGATGCGTGCAACAGCTGATTCGGTGGCCACGAGGCACCATCTTTCCTAGGAGGAGCGGAATGAAGAACGGCAGCTCGTGTCACCTTGACCACAGGACACTTTCAAGCCAGGAGCCGGCAGCCTGCTGCTGGTAATCTTCAGGCCCTGGCACGTGGATACTCGACGCCTGACCTTCGAGGCCCCTGCTGCGGCTAACCGCCTCCAGCATGCCGAGAACCCGCAGGCCGGACGTATTGGTGGAGGGGGCCCTCTGGTGGCCGCGGACCCGACGCGCAAACTCGGCAGCCACGCGGTCCCGCGCCTCCTGCCCGAAGGCGGGCACCTGTCCATCTTCGCCCGGCACCTGAAGTGCGCCCGGCTCCGTCCAATACGGGGAGCGGCGCCGCTGCTGCGTGGATGAATCGGAGTCGAAGATGGCCAGTTGCTCCTGCGGAAGGGTGGCATCCCACACCAGGACAAGCTGGGAACCTGCAATGACCAGCTGATGGCTTTTCACGCGGCTCAGGTTGTTGACGTGCAGGTGCACCGTGGCGTCGTTTGGAAGCCGGAAAATCACGTGTCCAACACAGTCGCGGCCGGTTCCCAGCGGATCACCCCCAAGTGCCGAAACTCCCTGCGGGTTGAGCCGCCCGGCGAACACATAGTCAAGGAGGGCAAGGCTGTCCGGGGCCAGGTCCCAGAAGACGTCCCGGTCAGTCCGGGCCAGGTTGCTTTCGGTCCGCACTGCTTCGACGAAGAGGATATCGCCCAGGGATCCACTGCCCACCAGCTTCTGCATCTTTTGCACGGCGGGTTCGAAACACTGGGCCTTGTTTGCCATCAGCACAACGCCCCTGGCGTCCGCCTCGGCAGCCATCTCCTGCCCGCGCTCCAGGCTGTCCGCCAAGGGCTGTTCCACCAGGACGTGCTTGCCTGCCCGCAGCGCGGTCATTCCGGTACCGAACAGGGCGCGGAGGGGGGTGGCGATTGCCACCGCATCCACTTCCACACTGTCCAGCAGTTCATCGATGGCTTCAAACCAGGGCGCGCCGCCAAGCTTTTCGGAGACTGTGCCGGCCCGGCGGGAGTCCACGTCGCAGATGGCTGCCAGGTCCCAGTCCGGGCTGGCCTGGAGGGTTTCGGCCATGCCCGCTCCCCGGGAACCTGCGCCCACCACCGCGATACGCAGCCTGTCTGCGTTCACGCGGTCCCTGCCGTGGCTGAAGTCCTTAGCGAAAGCTTCCATTCTCATCCTCTTTGTCAGTAGGCGCCGTCAGTAGGCGCCGGAAGGCTGGATGACGGCACGGAAAGTCCGCCACAAGATCAGCAGGTCACCCGGGATTGACCAGTTCTCGACGTAGTAGAGGTCCAGGCGCACTGCCTCGTCCCAGGACAGGTCCGAGCGCCCGTTGATCTGCCAGAGACCGGTGAGGCCGGGCTTGATGAGGAGGCGCCGGTGGGTGTGCTGCTCGTATCCGCTGACTTCGCGTGCAAGGGGAGGGCGCGGGCCTACCATGCTCATGTCGCCGAGGACGACGTTCCAAAGCTGCGGGAGTTCGTCCAGGGAGTACTTGCGCATCCACCGACCGCACCGCGTCACGCGGGGGTCATTGCGCATCTTGAACAGGACCCCGGCGCCTTCGTTGGTCTCGTGCAGCACGGCCTGGCGCTCCTCGGCATCCACCACCATGGACCGGAACTTGTACATGCCGAAGGTCTGGCCGCCCTTGCCGATGCGGTCCTGGCGGAACAGGACGGGGCCCGGGCTGTCCAGCCGGACGATGACGGCAAGCAGCAACAACAGCGGCGAAAGTGCGGTGATGGCGGCACCGGCAAGGACAACGTCCATGACCCGCTTGAGGACGTGCTTGCCGCCGGAATACTGGGGAATGTCCACGTGCATCAGTGGAAGCCCCTCCACGGGGCGCCAGTGGATACGGGGCCCCGCGACGTTCGTGAGGGTCGCTGCCAGCACCATCTCGGCAGAGCACTCCTCCAGCCTCCACCCCAGTTCCCGGATGAACTTGTTTCCGCCCGGGAGGGGCCCGGCAACAATCACGGCATCGGCCTGCGCGAGGCGTGCCGTCCGGGAAATGTCATCCGTGGAAGAAAGGACGGGCACCAGCTGCTCGCCCACGCGCAGCCTGGCCCCCCGGCGCGAACCGGGAAGGCACACACCGAGGATCTTGTAGACGGGGCCGGACTTCTTCTCGATCTGCTGGACCACGTAGCGGACGTCCTCGGGTTCGCCGACAACGATGGCCCGTGACAGGTGCCGTCCCTTGGCTTTCTCAGTCGCCAGCCGGCGCCGGAAAAGCCAGCGGTTCGCCGTCAGGGACACGGTGCCCACCGGCAGGGCAACGGCGAACATGGTGGCACCGCTCTGGATAGAGAAAACGACGGACGCGATGGCAATTAATCCAAAGAGCCGGAAGGTGGCAGATATGACCCGTTTGTACTCGTCTGCACCCACGCCCAGGACTTTGGGATCGCGTGTCCTGTAAATCTCCAGTGCAGCAATCCAGATCAGTGCCAGCGCAACGCTGGCCGCGATTCCGGCCGCCGTTGATGTCCTGCTCAAAAGCCCGGGACTGGCAAGGTGGTAGCCGAGAGCGACTGCCCCGGCGATCAGCAGCGAGTCCGTGACACGCAACAGGTTGATGTGGACTGAGATCCAGTCCGCGGAGGACGCCTTACGGCCCAGCTCCCGGGGGACGAGGCTGACTGCCGGGCGGTAGCCGGGGGATACTCCCTGGGCAGGACCGTCGCCCGCCAGGGCAGGCCGCTCGCCTGCCAGGCTGCCGGTGAGCGCTGAGCGTTTGGACCCGTAAAACGTGGGACGCCGCTGTCCGGTGACGGGTGCTTCTGCCATGGTGACCCCTTCCGGTTTGTCCGCTTGTGCTCTTGCCGTGAAGCAAAATTAGTCACGGAAAGCCACGTGCGGAGGGTTTGCGCGGGCCCTTTGTGGGTCCCGCGAAGGAATATTGTGGATAATGCGGGTAGCTGCAGCAGCTGCAGCCGGCACTAGAGGACCGGCAGGATGTACGGCTCCGGAGCTGCCTTTTCCTTGCTGGCAGCCAGGGCCGTCAGCTGGGCGCGTGACTCAACCCCGAGTTTGCGGTAGATGGCGGTCAGCCTCACCTCGACGGTCCTCACGGAAACGAAGAGGGTGGAGGCGATCTCCTTGTTGCGCATGCCCCGGGCGACCATTCTTGCCAGCACGCGTTCGTGGTCGGCGAGCAGCAGCATGGCCGGGTTTCCCTGGGGGCCTGGTGCTTCCACCCGTTCGTCCAGCAGGAGCGCATCCACGTGCTGGATCCACGCGTTGGCGCCAACCTCGTCGAACATGACCTTGGCCCGCAGAAGGCCGTCGCGGGCATCCCGCAAGCGGCCGAGCGCCTTCAGCCGTTCTGCATAACACAGCATGGTCCGTGCCCGTTCAAGCAGCGAATCCCGCGAGTTCCTGCTGTCCAGGGCCTGGCCGAACAGCTGCAACGACTGCTCGCCGTCCGCAAGGATGGCCCGGCTCCGGGCAACCGCCATCATCAGCCACGGTGAGCGCAACCCGACGGAACGGCTCTCCAGGCTGAGGAGTGCCTGGGTGGCTTCCCGGTGGCGTCCCAGCCGGACCAGTACCTCCACGAGGTCCGCATCGCACCGGAGCAAAGTGGGATTGGTGAAGCCCGTGCCAATCTCGGCCGCGCGTGAGAGCTGGGCGAGGGATTCCGCCAGGTCACCCCGAAGCAGTGCGAAGTGGCCCTGCCACGCGGCAAGCTGGGCGGTGATGGCCGGGTGGCTTTCGGCGCCGGCGAACCGTTGCGCCTCAGCCGCGTAACTTTGGGCGAGGGTCTCATCCCCCAGTGCGTGGGCGCGCCAGACCCGGAAAACGTGCCGGAGGCCGCGGTGGTACTTGAACTCAGGTTCAAAAAGTTCAAGGTCGTCCATCAGCTTGCTCGCCGTCCGGACGTTTCCTGCCCTGATCTCGTTGTCCACAGCCAGGAACAAGGCCGTTTCCCGCCAGTTCACGTGGGCGTCCCGTGTAGAGGTCCGCACCATGGCAAAGAGCTCCTGCGCCTGGTCATAGCGCTCCGCGTAGCTGAAGGCGCGGCCCTGGATCAGCAGGCCTGCCACGGAGCAGCCCTCAAGGGTGTACTTGCGTCCGGGCTGGACTCCGTCGCCGCCGGTGGACTCGGTCAGCAGCCTGGCACGTTCCGTGAGTTCAAGGCATTCGGCTGATGCGGCTTCCTGGAAATTTCCGGCGTACTGGAGAAGCTCGCACGCGTCCTGGAATTCCCAGCGTTCCGCGTAGTACACAGCGGCGACGGCGAGGAGATTGGCGGCAAAGGCAGGATCGTGCTGGCCGAATTCCTTCACCAGGCGCAGCACCATGCTGGACCGGACTGCTCCCCCCTGGATGAAGTCGATTTCGAAGGAGAGCCCTGTAAGCCGCAGGATCAGGGCCGGATTCCGGGTCACCCGCTGTGCCCACTCCAGGTAGCGCCGGGCGTAAACGAACTCACCCCGGTTGAAGAGGAGTTCAGCGATCGCCGCCAGGCGTGCCGCCGTTTCCGCCTCCCAGGGGTTGATGGTCAGGGCGCGCTCAACATACTCCACGGCGAAGGACAGCTCCCCGCCCCGGATCAGGTCGACGGCGTGGCGGAGCAAACCGAACGGGGTCTGCCGTTCCAGCGCCGTGAAGCTCAGATGCCACCTGCGGGCGTACGGGTCAGTGTCCTGGCACGCGTCCGCCAATGCCCGGTGGTTGGCCGTGCGGACCGCCGGCGTCATGGCGCCAAAGACGTACCCGCGAAGCAGCTGGTCCCGGATTGCAAGGTGCGGGCCGGTGCGGTGCACGATTCCGCAGGCCAGCAGTTCGTCCACGCCGGTCCACACGTCCTTGCTGATCTTTTCCAGCGTGGTGATGTCGCTTCGGCACGAGAGGGACAGGAGATCCAGTACGTTCCGTGCGGGCGCGGTCAGTCCGCCCACCACCAGGGCGAATTCAGCCTCGAAACTGCCGTTGCCGGGCAGGGGAACCGGGAGGGCGAACTTTCCCTCCGCATGCCGTTCCAGCAACCGGGCATAAAGTTCGACGGCGGCAAGGGGGTTTCCGCGGGTTGCTGCGGCAACCGCGTGGGCGGCCGCCGTCGTGGTGTGCCGTGCGGGGATTGCTTCAAGCATCCTCACGGTATCGCTGTAGCTCAGCGCCTGGAGGTGCAGCACGGCCAGCCCGCTGAAAGGGCTGTCAGGTGCTTCGTCGCGCAGGCAGACGAACATGGCAATGTCCGTGCCGGACAAGCGGCGGGCCAGGAAGCCAATAACAGCCTGGCTGCCGGGATCCAGCTGGTCTGCGTCGTCGATGACGATGACGGTCCGGGAGGATGCACGCTGGTGCAGGCCGTTGAGGAGCATTGAGGAAATGGCCGGCACGTCCAGGGATCCGGCAGTATCGCGCAGGAGCTCATCAGCGATTCTGTTGAGTACGGGATCATCCATGGCGTTGAGGAGGGCCGTGACACCGGACAAAGGCCAGTCGGATTCGAACGCGCTTGCTCCGAGGAAGACGGTCTTGTAGTCCGAAAGCGTGGGGATCTCCGAAAGCAAGGCCGACTTTCCAACCCCGTGGCCGCCGATCACCGCCAGGGCCGTGTCCTTGGGGCCGCGGATCACCGAAAGAAGCCTGTCCAACTCCTTGTTTCGCCCTAACAATGACATGGGTCCCCAATCCTCGAAGAAGGAGACCACATTCTTTCGTTAGTAGTTGTTCGGATACTGCATGCCGCCATCCGGTTATGGATATAACCATTGGTAGGCAGGCTGTCGGTTTGCACCTCCAGCACGGTTCCCAGCCGTTAAGCGAATATAGCCCTGAATTTGTGCAAAGCGCCATATATCGTTCACTTAGTATTTGCTCAAGATCACCCCTCCTTTTCCTCAAGAGGGGAGCGGATGCCCTACCTACCTAATGGCCCGCAGTCCACTACCTCCCCTACCTAATGTCGACGACAGCGGGCCTGCTACCTATTCCCGCTGCAGGCGGCAGCAACATGCCCTTTACCTACGTAGTTCAGGGGGCACGGGCCCAAAAATGTGAGTACCCACTACTCGTGCCACCCCATTAGGTAGGGGGTAGGCTCTCGGGACTGCCATCGGATCAGCGGTGCCCTGCCGGCGTGCAGGGGGCGGGGCACCTAGATTCCAAACTATCAAGAAGTGGTGAGCGAATTGTCGAATTCCCCCCAACTTCCGGTTTCCTATTCTGAGTCGGAATTTGCCAGCAAATATCCACACGGCAATAATGCAGGCGTCATTCTAAAGGTTAATTCGGCGCTGATTACGGTGTTCCGGGAACTCGACAACTCCGGGCTGCCATGGGCTCTGCTGAGGGGCGAGGACGACCTGGTGCGGCCGGCGGGCGATGTTGACCTGCTTGTTTCCGCTGAGCTGGTGCCCGGCCTGGACCGCCATCTTGCCAGTGCAGGGTTCCGGCGCGTGGCAGCGCTGGGCCACGGGAGCCACCGCTTCTACTTCCGCTACCTCGCCGAAGAGGATCTCTGGATCAAACTGGACGTGGTCTCGGACATTCGTTTTGGGAAGTTCCAGGAGCTCGGGACCGCCCTGGCCGCTGGCTGCCTTCGGCGGCGCGTGGCCCTGGGGCCGTTGTGGCTGCCGGAAATCCAGGACCAGGCCTGGCTCCACATCCTGCATTTGGTGCTCGACAAGGGTGAAATTACTCCCGCCAAAGCCCCGGCGGCCCGGTCCGCAGCTGCCGTGGCGACTGTCGAAAACCCCATCGCCCTGTTCCTGGACCGGAAATTCGGGACCGGAACAGCGGGAAAGCTGCTCAACCTGCTGCGGTCCGAAAATTTCGAGGACGTCCCTGCCGCCGCGGCTGGCCTGAAAAGCCGATGGACCGGCACCAGGGTTCCGCCGTGGCTTACGAGCTCTGGCAACAGGGCGCTGCGGCGGGTGGGCCCCAGGCTCAAGGGCCGCGGGCCCGTGGCAGGAGTGCTGGCCCCCGACGGGGCAGGCAAGACCACCCTGCTCCACGGCCTCCGTTCCAGCTGTCCCCTGCCTTCTGCCTACGTCTACATGGGACTGTGGTCCAGCAGTCCCGTGGACAGGTGGCTCCAAAAGATCCGCGGCGGGTTCCTGGTCAGGAAGGTATTCCGCATCTTGCGCGCCGGACTTGCCGCCCGGTACTACTCCCTCCGGGGCAGGGTGGTGCTGATGGACCGCCTCGCCTTCGATGTCCTGCTCCCCGGCTCGAAGGCGGACAGCCGCCTGGCTGCGTTGACGGACGCGCTGGCCCTCCGGTTCCAGCCACACCCTGACCTCGTCCTGGTCCTTGACGTCCCCGGCGAGGTCATGTTTGCCAGGAAGGGTGAACATACTCCCCAGAAACTGGAGGAATGGCGAAAGGCCTATCTGGAGCTGGCCGAGGAAATTCCCTCAGCGCACGTCCTGGACGCCAGCCAGTCAGAGTCCCAGGTCCGCGCAAAGGCCAGCGGGCTCTTGTGGAAGGTCGCGGCGCCCAAAGGAGTGGACGGGCACGCCGGCACGGAATCGCTACCCCTGCATCTGTGGACGCTGCTTGATTGGCGCTTCCTGCTTCCCGTAAGCCAACCGGAGAAGCTCGGCTATGGGGGCGGGCTGAGCAACGACGCGGTGGCGGCGATCAGCCTGCTGGACCCGTCCGCCCGCCGTATCCAGGCATCTCCCGCGCCCGCCCCGGCGAACGACTTCGACGTCGCCCTGCTCTCCGAACCGGACGCGCCCCTGTTTGCCAGCGCTGCCGCGTCACTCCGGCCGGGCGGCTGGATCTGCCTGCAGGTCAGGCGCTCATTGGGTACCCGTCCGGGCCCGCACACCCTCGCAGGCTGGAAGCGGGCGCTGGAGAGGTCAGGCTTCGATGACGTGGCGGTCTACTGGCATGTGCCGACACTCGAACGGCCGGCACGCTTTGTCCCCACGGCATCGAGGACCGCGGTCCAGGATACCCTCGCGCATTATTCGGGCGTACGCTTTGGAAAAGCCAAGGCTGCGATCGGGAGGCTTGCGTTGAACCTGGGCCTGTTCAACGTGGCCGCCGCAGAAGGAACCGTGGTGGGCCGACGGGCGCCGGAGCCCGGGCGGCAGGAGTTGCCGTGAAATACATTGACCAGATCCTCCGCGATAACTACCGGACGCTCGAGCTTAGGAAGTTCGGACTCACCGGCCAATGGGACACACTTCTGCTGACGCCGCAGTTTGTCACGTCGCGGCACGTGGTGGCCCTCATTTTTTCCACAGACGCCCAGGTTCCCCGGCTCGTGGTCAAGATCCCCCGCCAGCCCGGAGACAACGAAAGCGTGCGCAAGGAAGCCGATGTCCTGCTCCAGCTCAAGTCGTTGGGAGTCGGCTCCGAAGAGGGTGCGCCGGAGGTTGTGGGAGTACTGGACGTCGGGGGGCAGACGGTGCTCATTGAGACTGCCGTGGTGGGCAGCCTGCTGGAGCCCCACCTCGTTGTGCAGGACTTTCCCCGAGCCTTGGACGCAGGCCTGAACTTCGTCGCTGCGCTGCCCTGCACCAGGCCGGTACGGGAAAACGCCGACTGGTACCAGCGGACCATCGCCGGCCCCTTGGACGAACTCGCATCCTTGCTGCCGGCTGACACGGAAGTGGCCCGGCTGATCGAGCGCACCCACGAGGTGCTGGCGCCAATGCGCGCGGAGCAGCTTCCGGCAGTTGTGGAACACGGAGACCTCAGCTACCAGAATCTCTTCCTGCAGCCCAACGGCCGGCTCCAGGTGGTGGACTGGGAACGCTCGCGCCTTGATGGCCTGCCCGCCCATGACCTGATTTTCTACCTGCAGTACATCGGCCAGTCCCAGGAAGATGCGTTGTCCTCCCGCCGGCTCCAGCTCCGGGCCTTCGAGAATGCCTTCAGTCCCGGTGGATGGGCCTTGAAACCCCTGGCGCAACACCTGCGGCTGCGAAGTGTGGAACCGGAACTGCTTCCCTACCTGGTCATCGCAACATGGGCTCGTTCAGCAGCCACCATGACTTACCGCCTGGCAGGCCAGGCCGTACATGAAGGGGATACCGGCCATGTCCAGGCCGCAGTGACAGCTGACCGCGACTTCTGGCTCTGGCGCCATGCGGTCACCGACTGGGCAGCGGTTCCTGCCTAGGTACGATCAGCCGCTGATTGGCTGCACGCTCGACAGTATGGGGAGAAGATGTACACCAAGAAAACGGCCTCCGAGTTCTCGCCCAGGGTCGACATCGTCCCCTTCCTGCTGTTCGGCGGCGGGCTGGTACTCATCACCGTCGCCGCCAGCCTCGGCTCCATCGCCATTCTTGCCGCAGTGGCGGCAGTGGTCTTTTTTTCTGTCACCGCGCAATTGATTCACCGGCTGGCTGAGCGAAAGGCCGAAATTTCGTTCTTCCTCATCATCCCGACGATCATGTCAGCGACGCAGAACGTCTATCTGACCACTGTCGCCGATGCCATGGACAGCGGACGGCTCCAGTTTGCCATCATCCTGAATTTCCTCTTCTCGGTTGCCCTGTATCTGGTTTTGATCTCGGCAAAAAAGCCGGCTCCGGAAGGGAAAGCCCTTCGGAAGCTGATCAAGGCAGTGACAACCTGCCTGGCCATCCTTGTTCTCTACGGTGCTGCAACCGTTGTGTTGTTCCAACATGACCTGGCAGCAGCAGCCGCCTCCTCAAGGAACATCGTGGCTCCTTTCCTGTTCCTCCTTATCGGCCTGCATGCCAGCGCCTGGGCCAAGCATGCCGTATACCTCCGCTACCTGGTGATGCTGGGCTTCGTGGCGATTGTCTTCGGCTTCATTGAAGCGAACACCCCTGATTTCTGGCAGACACTCAACCTCCGGGACCTGTGGGAGAAGAAGGGAATTTCTGTCCAGCAGGACTCCGGCCTGCCCAAGAACTTCTTTGCTTCGGAGCAGGTGGTTCCGGGCGAGTTCCTCAGGCGCATGGCGGGCCCCTTCGCGGACCCGGTTAATTTCGGAACCTTCCTCTTCGCCGTGTTCATGGCGGCTTGGTATCTCCGCGGGCTGCTCTGCCAGATCGCAACGGTGGCGGCGATGGTTTTGGCCGTCAGCAAGGGTGCACTCCTTGGCCTGATCGTGTTCCTGGCATTCTGGACCCGCTTCTACGCATCCAGAACCAGCCACATCATTGCGCTGTTGCTGCTGGCTGCCGGGGCCTACAACTTCTATTTGTTTACCGTGTCCAGTTCGACGGGCAGTACTGCGGCACACATTGACGGGTTCACCGCTGCCTTTGTGGAGTTCCCGCACCATCCACTCGGGCGTGGACTGGGCAGTTCCGGAGTCCTCGCTGGTCTATTTTCGGAAGGGTCCGAGTCCACGTCTGCTGTGACGGAGAGCGGACTGGGCATGGTCATCGGTCAACTCGGAATAGTCGGACTGGCCGTGTACCTGGTGTTTTTTGTCCAGCTGTCCAAACACGTCCTACGAATCAAAGACCTCCGCGATAGGACGTTGGCGGCAGGCCTCCTGGGCGGGTTCCTCTTGAATGCCGCCTTTAATGAAGTAGCGCTCAGCCCCAACTCCGCGGCACCCTACTTCATCATTCTCGGCCTGGTCATCGGCTCGGACCTTGCGGCGCAACAGGAGCCGGATGCCGTGCCTGCTGTCCCGCGCAGGGAGGCATCCCCCTTGTAAGGGACCTGGTTTGCACGGACCTGCTTTGTAAGGGACGTGGTTTGTAAAGGACGTGGGTCGGCAGGGCACCTCCGGTCCAAGCAGGTCCTGGCGGGTCAGGCTGCCTTCCTGGCCGGAACCCGCCGTCGCGCTGTGGCGCTCGTCGACACCGGCAGCGACATCTGACGCCCCGGCTCTAGCCCGGGGTTTTCATGGGGCGCCGGGTGCGGGGCGTGTTTAAGCAGGGAAAGGGTGCTCTGAGCTGGGAAAATAGTGGTTGTCGAGACCGTTATTTGCCGAGCGAGGGAGCACCCTTTCGATGCAAAAGTCTACCTTCGTTTTCCCGTCCCTGCCGGTTAGTTTCACCGGCCAGTCGCTGATCTCCCACGCCGGAGTTTCGGTGCTCACCGGCTTCATGGACGCCCTCGGTTTCGGCAGGCTGTGCGAGGACCGGCTGGGCCAGTTTGTCCCTTCCGGAGCGAAGCACCGGCCGGGACGGCTGGTTGGATCCCTTGCCGCGATGCTCGCCGCCGGCGGTGAACACGCTTCGGATCTGGACATTCTGCGGTCCTCACCTGGAGTCTTCGGTCAGCTGCCCTCCAACGCGACGGTGTCCCGGTTCTTCGAACGAACCGTCACGAACCCCGAGTTGTTTCGCTACGGCTTTGAGACCCTCACCCGGGAACTGCGAACCCGGGCCTGGAACGCCGCCGGAGCAAGGAACCCGGCCCTGACCGCAACAGCCTTGGACCCGCTGATCATCGACATCGACGCGACCCTGGTGACCTCCCACTCCGACAAGGAAAACGTCGCCGGAACCTACAAACGCGGCTACGGCTTCGCCCCCTTCATCGCCTCCTGTGATTACGGGGCCGGCAATGGTTCCGGGGAAATTCTCGCCGCCGTGCTGCGCCCGGGGAACGCCGGGGCGAACAGCGCTGATGACCACATCCGGGTCTTCCACACCGCCACAGCCCAACTGCCGGAGAGCTTCTTTACCGAGGCCGGGGCCTTGGCCGGGGAGAAGATCCTGGTCCGCACCGACAGTGCCGGGGCCTCCCGGAAATTCCTCTGGCACCTGCACGGCCTGGGCGTGCAGTTCACCACCAGCTACACCATCCCTTTCGGCAAGGCCCACATGGTCGACTGGATCAGCGACAAACAGTACTGGCAGCCGGCCCTGGACCAGACCGGAAACGACCGCACCAATGCCTGGGTCATCAACGCCACCGACGTCCTCACGCTCACGGACTACCCGCCGGGCACGCAACTGTTCCTGCGCGCAGAGCCGCTGCACCCCGGCGCGCAACCAACCCTGCTTGACACCGACGGGCACCGGATTACCGCGTTCCTGACCAACTCCTCCCGCTGGCACGGCCCGTATCTGGATGCCAGGCACCGTGCCCGGGGCCGGTGCGAGAACCGGATTAAAACCCTGAAAAACACCGGCCTTGGCAAACTCCCGTTCTTCGATTTCGCCGCGAACCAGGCCTGGGCGAACATCGCCGCGCTGGCCTTCAACCTGGTCTCCTGGATCCAGCTCGCCGCCCTCCCGGACGGCCACCAGGCCAAGGCCTGGGACATCAAACGCTGGCGCTACCGGCTCTTCGCGACCGCAGGGAAAATCATCACCCGCGCCCGCCATAGCCAGCTCCTCCTGCCGGAAAGAGCACCCGAGAAGGCCCTTATAAACCTGCTTCTGGAGAATACCAGGCACCTTCGACAACTCCTGCTGGCCGGCTCAGGCTGAGCAGTCACTGACCCAACCCCGACGAGCAGACCCATCACCGGAAGTGGAACCGGCGCCAAGCCAGGCGACCCAACAGGCCAAACCACCGCGCCCGAAAACAGCAAACAACCACCAGCCACCGGCCTGACGCAATCCGCAGTCATCACCTGCCCTCATGAAAAATCGGGGCTAGGTACCTGCCCGCCTGCCGCCGTCTCCGCCGTGGTGATGCCGGCGGCAGCTGATCGTCGACACCGGCCTGCCCGGACACGCCGGCCCGGGCCGCATCCCCGCCTGCGCGGGGACGATTGCCCGAGCCCTCCTATTCAGCCGGGGCGTCCTGCCGGCGGCGAACGAGGTGCAGCAGCTCATGGTGCAGGGTTGGGAATCCCCACCGGAGGACGCCGTACACGGCGGCTATGGCAGTCACAAATACCAGCGCCGCTGTCAGGGGAGCCCCCAAGTAGGGTTGCAGGAACATGATTGTTCCAGCCGCCGCCACGGCGATGCTGCAGGCGAAGGCCGGCAAAACAGCGCGCAGCATTGCTTTTGGGCCGATGTGGATCACTTTGGCAGCCACCGTCTGCATTCCGATGGCGAAAAGAAGTGCTGTAGCCATCTGGGCGCACGCAACGGCGATGATCCCCCATTGGGCAGCCACCAGCAGGACCGGCACCAGCACTGCCAACCGAATGAGTGAGAACGTGATCGAAATGCCGGGCCGGCCGATGGCCTTGTAGACGTCGTTCGCGCCCGCTCCCAGGGAGCGTGCTGCCGCATACAGGGCCAGGAAGACAAGCGGAATGACCGACTCGGACCATTGGCCGCCAAAGACCAGGGGAACGAGAATCGGCGCCAGTACCGCCAGGCCCACCCCCGCCGTCATGCCGTACAGGGACTGCACACGGACACCCTTCAGGTAGCCGTCCCGCAGCCGTTCCGGCTGGTGCTGCACCTGGGTGTAAAGCGGGAACAGGACCGTGGAGAGCACAAAGAAGACGTTGATGATCAGGGCTTCGGGCAGCCTGAAGGCCAGCGTGTAATAACCAAGGGCCTGGGCGCCAAGGATCACGCCGATGATCACATAGTCGATGTCGAAGATCAGCCGTGCCAGGAGATTGCTGCCTGCCACGGGAACGCCGAATTTGAGGTTTGCCCGGAGGGCGTCTTTGGCCACGCGCCAGATCTGCCAGGGAGCGCCCTTGCGGACAAGCCACCAGCACGTGGCTGCGTACGCAACCGCCCCTGCCGCGGTGCCCGCCGCGAGCGAGAAGGCACCGTACCCTGCGAAGGCGAGGACCAGGCTCAGTACTCCCGTGACGAGCGCCCGGACAATCGGGGCAACCGCCAGCCGCCTGAACAGAAGGTCGCGTCGCAGCAGGGCTTCTGGAACCGCACCCAGCGACGTTGCCAGGACTGCGATGGACAGCACCTGTACCAGGGGGCCCACGTCCGGCAGCTGGAAAAGCCCGGCGATCCATGGCGCCGAGAAGAACGTCAGGAGGGCCAGGGATGAACCAAGAACCACTGAAACCAGCAGCGCCGAGCGGGCCGCGACGCCGGAGGCAGGCAGATAGACCAGGGCCTGAGCGACGCCGGCATCGGCAACGGTCTCGACGTAGGCCATGAGGACCAGTGCCGCGGCCACGAGGCCATACTGTTCAGGCGACAGGAGGCGTGCCAGCACGATCGTCGTTATGAGGACGATCGCCTTCCCGCCCACCAGGGCAAGCCCCTGCCACACCGCGCCCCGGAAACCGACACGGGCAAGTCCACCAGCAACGTTCGTCATGGGTTGGAGCCTTCCTGTGGCCTCTTTGCAGAAGTTTACTGTCTGGGTGCGGACCGGTGGGAGGAATTCACCGTAATTGAGCAGTTATTGAGCTAAATATTGTTTCCGGGCATCGGGAGACCGGTCTTCCGGCGATCCGGGTGGACGGAAGGGGGAAAACGAATTGTTTGCTCAATTTTCCGGTTTGTCCCCTGGGTGCTGGTGCATACTGTAGTGAAGGCCGGACGCATCCTTAGTGATAATTTCCAGGGTCCATGCCGAATAGTTTTTCGTCCCTTTGGTGCAAAAGCGGAGTAACGTGGCTAATTCAGACGCAGTGCCTGTATCTAATACTTCTCCAATTCCCGCCACACTCATTCTGGTGGCACCCCGTATAAGTTCGGGTGGAGTCGGCGACTATGCGGAAGAGTTCATCGCCGCGGCTGTGCCCAACTTTTCGGCATTCCGCGAAATCAGGACTGCGGGACCGGGCAACGTAGGGCTCCTTGACGTGTTCCGTGACCGGCGCAGGCTCTCCGTGGCCGTGAAGGAATCACTCGCCGCCGGCCGGGTGGTGGTTCACTTCGAGTTGTCAGCGGCGTCGCTGGGTCCCTTTTGGCTTCTGGCAGGCCGCTCGCGGGACGTCGCCACAACGGCCACCGTGCATGACCCCCCGCTGGCCGCGTGGTGGCCTTTCCGCTTCAAGTGGGTGGCCCGGAGCAAGCTGCTGCACCACGGCATCCATCTCCCGCTGCGCCCTGTCAGTGCCCGGCTGGAACGGTGGCTGTTGCGGGACACCACCCTGTTTGCGCTCAGTGAAGCCGGCGCGGCAGCGCTTCGGCAAACTTTTCCCGCTTGCCGGGTGCTCAGCACCTGGCACTTCGTGCCGCCCAGGCCTGCCCTGAAGCCTGCTTCCCAGCGTCCTCTGGCGGTAGGACTCTACGGCCACGCCTCCAAAGGCAAAGGCTTCGACAGGCTGGTCGAGCTTCGTCGCGAACTCCCGCCGGACGTCGAAATCCGCGTGGCCGGCAGGGGAACCGAACAGCTGCCACCGATCCCCGGAGTCACCATCCTGGGAGCGGTCGAGGGGCGGCAGGAGGACGCCTTCTTTGAATCCGTGAGGGCCATCCTCCTGCCCTATGACAAGACGAGCCGCTTTTACGGCAATATCCTGCCTGCCTCCGGAGTGGCCTCAAGGGCCTTCGCCTACCGCACCCCCGTGATCGGATTCGACTCCGGAACGCTGGGGGAAGCATCCAAGGCCGGCGGGCTGATCGTGGTTCCCGCCTCCGTCCGGGAACTGGCAGAGGCTGCCCACAGGACCATCACCGATTCGACCGAGCTGGAACGCCTCGACCGCCAGATAACGGCGCTGCAGACCGGGCGGACTGTCGCGTTGGCTGCCGCGCCGTACCTGGCCTGCTGGAGAGAGGCGGTCATCGGGGGAGGTTCATGACGCACAGCCGGTTGTGGGTATCCACATACTCGCGGCCTGGCACTTGTTGGGAGATGCTGGTCGGCCTAGCGTGAGGAACGACGGATTCCGTCACACGCGATGCTTGCGATACTGCGGGTATTGAAACCTGTCCGGATGATTCCGGGGCTTGACCCTGCATTGCAGCGATTCTGGAGGCGTTGCAGCAATCTCGAGAGGGACGACCAACTCGTGCTACTGCCTTTCGTTGTTACCGCTTCCGCCGTGATCAGTCTGGTACTGATCCTTGGGCGCTCCTACCATGTACTGATCCTGCTGGTCATTGCGGCCGGCTGGTCGCAGGCGCCGCTCATCACCCTCACCAGGTCTGATGCCTTCCAGTACCTGGATGACGTGCCTGCGGCGGTTCTTGTTGCAGCCGCCGTTATCAGGGCCTTCAGCTCCCAGGACAAGCGCCTGCACAAGGCGCTTGGGATGATGCTGCTGCTGGTCATCCTGGTGGGTATCGGATTCATCCGATCACCGGATGCGGACATCGGCATTGCTCAGGCGCGACAGGTACTCATGCCGCTTGGCCTGGTGTTCGCCGGTTTCGTCTACCGGGACGACATCAAATGGCGGAAGATCAGCGCCTACCTGCTGCTGTTAGCCGGGTTGACCGTGGCTTGGGCCCTGGCTGAGGAAGTCATGCAGGCGCCCCTCCTTGACCCGTCCTGGTACCACGTCAACGTTGTGGGCGGGAACCCCCGCAGTATGCGCATGGGTTTGCCGCCGGCTTACTTCGCGGACGGAGTGTCCAACGGTGACCTCACCTTCCGTCCTGGCGGTCCCTTCATGAACCCTCCCGTCATGGGCTTCCTGCTTGGGCTCGGTGCCTTTGCTGCCGTCGCAAGGCTCAGGAGTTTCGCGCGGCTTGCAATGCTTGCTGCCATCGGCGCCACCCTGTTCTTTGCATATGCCCGGGCAGGCATATTGATTTTCCTTGTGGTCACCGTGATCTACTTCATCTGGACCAAGGTGGGGAAGTACGCGGGCATTCTTGTAGGCCTCGGCCTTGGGGGGTACTTGTTCAGCACCTTCATTGAACAGGGCAACACCGCCAGCCATTCGGATGGCCTGTTGTCCGGTTTCATGCTTGGCCTGCAGTCGCCGGCAGGCCTGGGCTTCGGCACAACCGGCTACCAGGCCGCGCTTGAAGGCGCATCCACTGGTGTGGGCAGTGAGAGCCTGCTGGGGCTGTATTTCGCGTGGATCGGCTGGCCCATGATTGCTGCCGCCCTCCTGCTTCTGATCCACCTCGGAAAGCTCCTCCGCCGGGTTCCGCGGACGCAGAGCCTGCCTGTGTGGCTGGCCGTGGGCTTCCTGCTTACTGTCGCTTCTTCGGAGTCCGCCTCCTCCATGGCATCCACCCCCGTCCTCTGGTTGACAGTGGGATCGGTGGTGGCCATGACGGTACCCCTGAGGCCGCAAGTGAGGTCCGTGCCTGCGGTCATGGGTCCGCGCTTCGTGTCCCGGCAGCGGTCGACGGCGCGGCGGTAAGGGGCTCTTCGCGGTTCGTGGGGAAATGGATCCCTGGAATGAGCGTCATGCCGCCGTCCTGACGGCACTTCTCAAGAGAATAACCGATTTGTAGTTGGCGGCGTTGCGGTACCCGCGGGCGGTTCGTTTGATGTTCTTGATTGCGGTGTTGTTCGCCTCGACCTTGCCTGTCGTGGCGCCGGTAATGATCAGCACCTCGATCTCCTTCCACCACCGGCAGACTGTACGGTACAGCCTGTTCGTCTCCGGCCGTGCGGCTTCCTTGACCAGCTCCTCGAGTACCTGCTTGGCCGCCGCGGCGTCCTCCAGGGAGCCGGTGCGCAACAGGGCGCGGAGTTGTTCCTTGACCTTCCAGACGGCCTGGAGGGTGCCGGTTGGATCGTCCAGGGCGAACACTTCCTCGAGTCGGAGGGCGGCCCTACACGTGAGGGTGTCACCGCCGCGCAGCAGGAGCATGCGGTGGGCCCAGGCCTTGTCGATGGCCCTGCCGCGGCGGCCCTTGACCTGTTGGGAGAGGTTCTGCCTGGTCTCAGTCATTGCCTGGTTGGCCAGCGAGATCAGGTGGAAGTGATCGACGGCGACAGCAGTGCGGGGAAGCCACATCCGTAAGGCTTTGCGGAACGCCGCGGAGGGGTCGATTGCGACGACCTGCACGGCCAGCCGCCACTGCAGGGGCCGGGCGAACAGCCAGTCCCCGACGCCCTTGTGGTCTCGGCCGTCGACCACGCCGAGGACTTGGCCGGTGTCCAGATCCACGATGGTTGTCATCCACGGCTCGAACCGTGTCCACGCCTTCGTGGTCGGGTCCTGGAAGTAGCGCACGGACCGGAACCGGTGTTCATCAATGCCCAGCATCCGCGGACTGAGCTTGTCCACGTCGGGCAGCCGCAGCAGGCAGGCCTCGGTCACCGCAGCCCGGACCATCCACCAGGACACGGCGAAGCCGGCAGCTGTCTCCGAGAAAGCCCTGCCGGAGCGAATGACCGCGTCCACGAGCTGGTCCCGCAGCCGGCTCGTCGACCGGGCACGGCGCGGCACTTGCGGCGTGGATTCGAAGAACGAGAGCCGGTCGCACGCTGACTCTTCGCAGTACCAGCGGTACTTGGACCAGAGCACGTCCACCGGCCCGGCGACGGGAATATCGCGGAGCCGTTGAAGGCGGCGTTCCTTCCGCCGGGAGGCAATGACCCCACAGCTCGGGCAGCCCGGTAGCGCATCAGTTTCGACGATGACCTGACGGCGGCCAGCGGACATGGTCGTGGAGATGACACGGTAGTCGGGCAGGTTGAAGAGGATGGTGGCAGCATCGGCTGCGACCCCGGTAGGCTCGTTCAAGGCTCGTGGTCCTGTTCCAGGTTGAATGCTTAGACACACTCATCCCAACAGGGCCACGGGCCCCTTTGTCTTCAACGACACGAACTCAATTCCCCATCAACCGCGAAGAGCCCGGTAAGGCTCCGAGGCTGGAGCGCGGCATACCGCTGCACCAGCGTCGGCGGCCCCGCAGTGCAGGGGAGCCTCCGTCAGCTCTCGGGGTCGTACTGGAACTGCCGGACCTCCTGGGGGCAGCGGCAGGCGACGGCGATCTTGGCAGCCCATTCAAAGGCCGCTTCCCTGGAGGGCAGCTCGAGGACCGTGTAGCCGCCGTCGGGTACTGCATGGCCTGGGTACGTGCCCTCTGTGACGGTGCCGTCACCGGCCACGCGCACGGGTGCCACGTTCTCAGTCCTCGGCGGGGACCACCATGGCGTCACTGGGGAACGAGATCAGGAACTTCGTCATGCGGGTATTCTCCTGCAGGAAGGCCGGGTCAGCCCCTGGCAAATCCTTCGGCCAGCATGCGGCGGCCGAAGGCGCGCCAGCTCTCGGACGCCTCCTCATGAAAGAGTTTGGCCGCGAGGACCGTTTCGGTTCTTCCTTGGCCCATTGCATACTCGATGGCGGCTGCCCACGCCTCGACCTCCTGGCCGGGCACCACGTGGTCCGCCGCGACCAGGAGCCGTGATTGCGGTCCGTACAGTTTCTCAAGGCTCGTCCCGACGCGACCGACAATCGGAACGCCGTGTTCAAGAGCGCGCATGGCTATGCCGCTTTGGTAGAAGCGCTTATACGGGATGACTATGGTGTCGCTGGAGACGATCAGTTCCTCCAGCTCGTCCTCCGGGACGAAGCGGGCATCGACATGCCAACCCTCGACGGGAGGCCAGCCACGGCCCACTATGTCGAGGTCGCATTTCGGGCCAAGCCTGCCGGCCAGTGATTTCAGGAGGTCAATGTCCCGGTCGGCCTTGTACTGGCCCAGCACGCGAACCCGCGGCCTTTTCCCGGACTGCCCGCCAAAGGCGGCGTCCTTGGCTGCTCCGGCCGGGGGAAGCATTGGATGGGGCACCTGCGCCAGGCCCCCGGTGAGTCCGACGGCGTCCATGGCCTGGGCAGCTTCATCGCTGTGTACCACCGTTCCGGGCCGCTTCTTCACCCGTCGAACGAGGCCCGCCACCAGGGGGCTGCTGCCCACGGACCGGACGAGCGGTTGTGGATCGTGGTAAATAACAACCCCTGAGTCGCCGCAAAGGACTTTCATCATCAGGAGGTCCAGGAACCCCAGAACCGGCCACGTGAGGAGCACCCTTTCAGGTGAATTCCTTTTTCGTGTCCGCCGTCCCGCAGCATAAAGCATTGCGGTATATGCGCCGAGCCACTGAAAGCGGCTTTTACCGGACTGGGAAGGTTCGGTAATGGAAAACAATTCTGTTTCTATTCCGGCATCGGCTAATTGATGCAAAAGTGCCTCGGTGTAATGGCTTAAGGCCACTCCCAGGGGATTCAAGACCAGTATTCGGGGGGTTCCGCTGCATATTTGTCCGGCTGATTCAGGTGCGCTCGGGCGTAATCCAAAGGTCATTGACGCACCTCGCTGCCGATCTTGGCCGCTTTCTCCCCCAGGACCGCTTCCTGGAGTGTCAGTTCATATCTCCGGCACACATCGTCCCAGTCATAATGGGTGGCTGCGCGGGCCTGGTTTGCTGCCCGGGCCTTCGCCCGCAGATCGTGGTCAGTCAGCATGCGCCGCAATGCGCTCTCGATGGCAAGCGGATCCGGTGCCACCAGGTGCTCATCCGCCCGCAGGACCTCGGCGTTGTATGGCGTCTGCCGGGCAACGACCGGTGCTCCGCAGGCCATCGCCTGGACCAGGGCTGGATTGGTCCCGCCTACGCTGTGGCCGTGGAAATACGCTCCGGCATGATGCCAGAGTGAGAGGAGCTTCTTGTCATCACTGACGTGGCCGAGCCACTGGACGTTGGGATGTTCACCCAGCCGCTGGGCGGCCTCATCCAGCGGCCCGCCATATCCGCTGGATCCCACGATCACCACAGGATGTTGCTCCGCCAGGCGTTCAGCTGCCTGGAAAAACTCAGACACCGTGTTCTCGGGAACAAACCGGGCCACCATGAGCACATAGGATTCCGGTTCGAGGCCAGGAACAACCTCGCTGGGGCTGGCGAGGTTGGCGCCGTAAGGAATGAAGACGCTCTTGCGCCCGAAGTCCCGCTTCCAGCGGCGCTGGATCTCCAGGGAGTCGCTGATCAGGATGGTGCCGTAACGGGCCGTCAGCCGGGCGCCCAGCCGGAAGACGAACTTGGCGAAGCGGTTCCACTTGGCGCGTTCCCACTCGATTCCGTCCACGTTCACCACGGTTGGTATCCCGCGAAGCTTCAGCAGCGGCAGGAAAAAGCCGTTGGCAACGTTCATGACGAGTGCCACCTGGGGCTTGTGCCACAGGGCGTGGAGGACCGAAGACAGCCCGAAGGAGAGGGTGCTCAGCGACTTGCTCTCAAGCCCCACTGTCCTGGTGGTTCGGATGCGGGGGTCGCGTGCCTCGTCGTCGTCCTTGGTTTGGCCTGCCCGGCAGTAGACGTTGACGTCCCAGCCGGCATCGGCGAGGAATGGTGCCAGGCGCCGGACTGCAGTCTCAAAGCCGCCATAGTAACTTGGGTAGCCGCGTGTCCCGATGACGACGACAGACTTGGACATGGGTTCTCCTAGATGAGTGTGTCGGCCCGTGCGCGCGTGACCGGGTTGGCTCGGATAGGGCGCACGGGGCAGCTGCAGGCGGTGGATGGTGCCTAGTAGGACGTGACGCTCCGCGAAGTCTGTTCCCTGCTGGAACCACGGAACGCAGGGGGGCTTTCGGGCTCAATCACTACAGGTGAGTCGTCCGCGTCGTCCCCGGACGGGTCGCTGTCCGCGGAATCAGGATCCGAGGTGTAGTACGAGTAGCCGTCAAACTCCTTTGCGGGCACGCAGTTCAGAAGGGTTCCAAGTACGGCTCCATGCACCTTCCGGATGTTCCCCAGCGACTTTGTCAGCTGATCCTTGGTTGTCCGGCCAGCCTTTACAACCACAATGGCGCCGTCCGCGATCCTGGCAAGGAGCACGGCATCAGTCACCGGCAGCAGCGGCGGAGCGTCAATGATCACGATGCCTTTTTCGGACAGGGATTCGATCAGCTGTTTCATGGCATGTGAGCCGAGGAGCTCGGTGGGATTGGGCGGGATCCGGCCGGAGCCCAAAATCGACAGGTTGGGCAGATCGCTCCGTTGCTGGAGAACGTCATCTACCTCTGCTTTTCCGGTAAGGACGTCGGTAATGCCTATTCCGGGAATTACGTCAAAGATCTTGGCCATGCTGGGGTGCCGCAGGTCGCCGTCGACAACGATGACCTGTTCCCCTCCGGCCGACATCGCGGAGGCCAGGTTGGCTGCAATAGTTGACTTGCCTTCCCCGCTCACCGAGCTCGTGACGACGATGATCCGGGGCGGGTTGTCCACGTCAAGGAAAGTCAGGTTGGTGCGGAGTTCCCGGAGCGCCTCGGCGAAAGCAGGGCTCTGTGCCCGTGAACCGGGTGTGGGAGCGGCTGGGACGCCTCCCAGGACCTTGTTCTCCCCCGTCAGCCGGAGGTCGACCGGCAGGGCGCCTATGACCGGTACGGAGAAGAGGTGTTCCACTTCAGCCGCGGAATGCAGGCGGCGGTCGAGGCGGTCGCGAAGGAGTGCGGAAGCGTAGGCCAGAAGGAGGCCCAATGCTGCCCCGTACACAGCTGTCATTGCGACGCCGGGAGAGACGGGTGTGGTTGGCAAGGCCGCTGGATCCAGCGGTACAAGGGAGAGCGGCGGCGTGACTGCTTCGAGGGGCTGGCCTGACGCAGCTGTGGCGGCCTTCTCCCTTTCCTGGACCTGCTTGCTCAGTTCGATGATCCACGCATCTGCAACTCGTTGGGCAATCGTCGGATCCGGAGACTCGGCAGTGATCCGGACTTCGGCTGTGTCGCGGGGAACGGTAACAGAGATGGCACCCAGCAGGGCGTCGCTGGACATGTTCAGGCCAGTGGAGAGGCGCACGTTGTCCGCCACGAGCCGGGATTCAGCCAATGACTTGTAGTTCTTTGCCCTTGCTTTGGCCAGGGTGTCGCCGGCCAGCAGGCTGCTGACGTTGTCGGTTCCCACCGCAATAACAACTGCGCTGGCTTCGGCGGCATAGATGCGGGGGCGAAACGTGCTCCACGCCGTGGCCAGCAGGGTGACGATCAGGGTCACAACCGCAATGTGCTTCCAGTACGTCCTCGCGACGCGGGCGTAGTCCCTCAGTCCCATTCCGGCGGCTGGTACGTCGCTGCCGCTAATATCCTGATTACTCAAGGATCCGATCCCTCCTGCAGGTTGACGTGCTGAATGGGCAGGTGCGACGGAAGGGCCTGGTGCGGCCGGGTCGATTCGAAAGACCTTTTCTTCTGCCATGATTGCCCCTTTTCCGGCGGGTTTCCTGTGTCTCTGTGCCGCTTTGGCGTGTTGCAAAGCTAGTACGGGGCCGGATGCCGCGGTCCGATAAAACAGGGGGCTTGTGGCTGCCCGGGGGTAAGAATGTGGAAATTGCGGTTACCTGCAGCCGGGCCGCCTCACCCTGGCCTAGCTCAGGGTGAGGACGAGTTTGGGTGCGGTGGTGCTGCCGGCTTCCTTGGAGGTGAGGTCCAGGCCGTCGGTGCTGGTGGAGTCCAGGGCGAGGGAGAGTTGTTGGCCGAGGTCGCCGGTCAGGGCGTTGGCGGTGAGCGGGACGCTGTAGTTGCTGTTGGCTGCTGTGGGGCCGAGCGTGCCGATGCTGGTGCCGGGCGCGGGGCGGTTGTTGTAGGTGATTCCGCCTTCGGTCCAGCTGTCATCGGTGACGAGTTTGATGTTCTGTTTGCCTATGGACCCGCTGCCGGCGCTGCGCAGTTGCAGTGTTGCGCTCTCCACGGTCCGGCCCGCGTAGGCTGAGAGGTCGAATTTCAGGTAGGTGACCTCCACCGGGCTGTTGTCTACGCTCAGCGAGGTACTCGTGCCGTAGTTCGTTGCTGCCGCTCCGCCCGCGACCCAGCTGTCCGCCGTGGCGGTGAGGGTGACGGTTTCCGGTGTGCCGCCCCCGCCGCCGGCGGTGGCCGTGGTGAAGGTCCAGGTCTTGTCTGAGGCCAGCGCGTTGCCGGCGGCATCCTTCGCCCCGGTGGAGCCGCCCTTGATGGTTGCCGTGTAGGTGGTGTCGGCTGCCAGGTCCGCGCCTGGGTTCAGCGTTGCGGTGTTGCCTGTGCTGTTGTAGCTCACCGCGGCCGTCACCGTCGTCGTCCCTGTCTTGAGGGTGAACGTGCTCGAGGTAATGGTTGATGCGTTCATCGCTTCGGAGAACGTGGCAGTCACGTTTGTGGACACCGCCACGCCGGTAGCACCATCTGCCGGGGACGTGCCCGACACCACCGGAGCCGTCGTATCACCGCCACCACCGCCACCACTGCCGCTCCCGGACAGGGTGAGGACGAGTTTGGGTGCGGTGGTGCTGCCGGCTTCCTTGGAGTTGAGGTCCAGGCCGTCGGTGCTGGTGGAGTCCAGGGCGAGGGAGAGTTGTTGGCCGAGGTCGCTGGCCAGGGCGCCGGCAGTGAGTGGAACGCTGTAGTTGCTGTTGGCTGCTGTGGGGCCGAGCGTGCCGATGCTGGTGCCGGGCGCGGGGCGGTTGTTGTAGGTGATTCCGCCTTCGGTCCAGCTGTCATCGGTGACGAGTTTGATGTTCTGTTTGCCTATGGACCCGCTGCCGGCGCTGCGCAGTTGCAGTGTTGCGCTCTCCACGGTCCGGCCCGCGTAGGCTGAGAGGTCGAATTTCAGGTAGGTGACCTCCACCGGGCTGTTGTCTACGCTCAGCGAGGTACTGGTGCCGTAGTTCGTTGCTGCCGCTCCGCCCGCGACCCAGCTGTCCGCCGTGGCGGTGAGGGTGACGGTTTCCGGTGTGCCGCCGCCACCGCCGGCGGCGGCTGTGGTGAAGGTCCAGGTCTTGTCTGAGGCCAGCGCGTTGCCGGCGGCATCCTTCGCCCCGGTGGAGCCGCCCTTGATGGTTGCCGTGTAGGTGGTGTCGGCTGCCAGGTCCGCGCCTGGGTTCAGCGTTGCGGTGTTGCCTGTGCTGTTGTAGCTCACCGCGGCCGTCACCGTCGTCGTCCCTGTCTTGAGGGTGAACGTGCTCGAGGTAATGGTTGATGCGTTCATCGCTTCGGAGAACGTGGCAGTCACGTTTGTGGACACCGCCACGCCGGTAGCACCATCTGCCGGGGACGTGCCAGACACCACCGGAGCCGTCGTATCACCCGGCGGAGGGGCCGTTCCAAGCGACCGGTCCGAGAACCAGTAGCGCTGGGTGGCTTTGTTGCTCGCCATCACGACGACGCCTGTGGTGGCGTTGACGCCCTGCTTGGTGGTGGTGACGTCGTTGATGTTCGCAGATGCCCCGTCCTGAATCACGGGGGTGCCGCGGCCGCTGCCAAAAACGGGATTGTCCATGGATGCAGTCTTCTCGTAGATACTGCCGGGGACTCCTGAGTATGCGCATCCCGAAACCGACGTGGATGGTGCAGTGTGGAAGGCCCGCACCACGTTGTTGGTTGTATCCAGCAGGATCTGGGGACGGGTCACGCAATCGGCAAGAGTGGCGATGGTGGATCGCGTGAAGGAGCCGGTTCCCGGCCGGAAGACCAACAGCTGCAATTGCGGAAGCGTCTTGTCAGTCGAAGAATCCAGGCTCGTCTTCACCGCCGCGTACACACGTCCTGCCGAGTCAGCCAGGAGTGCCTTGATATTCAAATGATCGTCGGCCTGGCCTTTGCCCTGTACCGCGGGCTGCACCTTCCATGATGATGCTGCGGAAGGAGAGGTTCCATCCGTGCGGGTGGCCCAGTACACGGTTCCAGCGGGAGCATCGCTCCACATCACACCGATCTTGTTGTTTCCAAAGGCGACGATGGCCGAAATGTCATCCGGAGCCGGGTTCGGATCGGCGACCGGCAGGACAAACGGTGTCCCCCAGGTTGTTGTGCCAGGGTTCAACGAATTGACATAAACGCTGCTGGTGAACCCGGAAGTTGAGCTCCCCGACACCTGCGTCCATGTGGCCCACACAGCACCTGTAGTGTCCTTGTCGATGGTCATGGATTCGCTGCTGTTGTTATTGATGTTGCTGGGAAAACCGGAGTCCAGCGTGTATTTGCCGGCAGCGTAGCTGTATCGGTACAGCTTGGCAGGCTGCCCTGTGAGTGACGCCTTTGAGCCGGAGTCCCCGGAGATGGTTGCCACATGGGAGGCGATGTACAGTTTGTTGCCGTCCCACAACGTGTCGGACAGCGTGCTGCTCCTGGTGTCGTTGGTAACCCCGGTGCTCACCCACGTCTTGGTTGCCCTGTCGAGCCGGTAGATTTGCCAGCCGGTTCCCGTGGTCCACATATCGGCCCACCAGGATCCGTCGTTCCACCACAGCTTGCTCTGCGGCTTGTCGGAGGTCGGCGTGTTGGCCACCCCCGAGTAACTGATGCTCTGGTAGCCGTAATTCTCTGCCGCCTGGGCTGTGCCGCCAGCCGCCATAAGGCCCAGGACAAGGGCAACGGCCAAGGCCAGGGCTTGCGGAACGGGATGGCGAACTATTGCTGTGTGCATATTCAGGTCCTTGGTGGCGCAGGTAGTCCTCGACGGCGTACCGCTGCTCTGGCGTCCCGCTTGAGTGCGGGTGGAAGCCAATGTAGACCTCCAAATTTGCCGGGGGCAATGGGGGAAACCGTGCGGAAAGTCACTAGGGGATACGGGGCTGGGGACTATTTCCTTCGTGTTTCCTTGTTGTCTGGAGGGCTTCTTCTGATTCCTGTGGGTACTCGCACTTGGGCCATGGCCAAAATTGGGTGGCCCAAGGCTGTGCCGATGCACAGCGCATCCACTTCTCCGCGCCATTTACAGTGAGAGAAAGGTGTGACCGGCCCCACTGAGCGGAGCGGTCCTCAATCTCGCCGGCAAGCCCCTGCCTGCCAATACCATCTGCACACCCACGAAGGACGGCGCTCCCATGCCCGCTGACCAGCAATTAGCCAAGTCGCTTAAGCCGCGGCACCTGTCCATGATCGCGATTGCGGGCGTCATTGGCGCCGGCCTGTTTGTCGGCTCCGGCGCCGCCATCCAGCAGGCGGGACCGGGGATCCTGCTCGCCTACATGGCCGCCGGCGTCGTGGTGATCCTGGTGATGCGCATGCTCGGTGAAATGGCCGCGGCCAACCCGGAGACGGGCTCGTTTTCCACCTACGCCGACAAAGCGCTGGGCCGCTGGGCCGGCTTCAGCATCGGATGGCTGTACGCCTGGTTCTGGATCATCGTGCTGGGCATCGAAGCAACGGCCGGCGCGGCCATTATGCACCGCTGGGTACCCGGGATCGACCAGTGGATCTGGGCGCTCATCCTGATGGTCCTGCTGACGCTGACCAACCTTGGATCCGTTAAGTCCTACGGTGAATTCGAGTTCTGGTTCGCTTCCATCAAGGTCGCCGCAATCGTGCTTTTCCTGCTGTTCGGCGCCGCCGCCATCCTGGGGTTCGTCCCCGGCGTCCCGGCTCCGGGGCTCAGCAACCTGATCGACAACGGCGGGTTCCTTCCGAACGGACCGGGCGCTGTGCTGGCCGGCATCCTGGTGGTGGTCTTCTCCTTCTTCGGTGCGGAGATCGCCACCATCGCCGCAGGTGAATCGGAGAACCCGGTGGACGCCGTCAAGAAGGCCGTCAAGTCCACCGTCTGGCGCATCCTGGTCTTCTACATCGGATCCATCGCCATCGTTGTCACCCTGCTGCCCTGGAATGACGCCAGCGTTGCCAAGAGCCCCTACGTTGCAGTCATTGAACTGTTCGGAATCCCGGGAGCCGGCACCATCATGGACATCGTGGTCCTCACGTCCGTCCTGTCCTGCCTCAACTCCGGCCTGTACACCGCCAGCCGCATGCTCTTCTCGCTGTCCAAGCGGGGAGACGCTCCGGCCGCCTGGACCAGAATCTCCCCGCGGGGCGTCCCGGGCGCTGCCGTGCTCGCCTCCACCGTGGTGGGTTTTGTGACGGTAGGCCTGAACTACATTGCACCCGACACGGTATTCCTCTTCCTGGTCAACACCTCAGGTGCCATCGCCCTGTTCGTGTGGCTGGTCATCGCGTCCTCCCAACTGATCCTCCGCAAGCGCATGGGTGCCGCAGGCAAGGATCTGGAGCTGAAGATGTGGCTCTTTCCCTACCTGACGTGGCTTTCCATCGTCAGCATCGTGGCACTGCTGATCGGTATGGTCATCCTGGAATCCACCCGGGAGTCCCTGCTGCTGTCGGTGGCGCTGGCGGCTGTTGTGGTGTCCGTCGGCGTGTGGCGCTACCGCAAGTCCGGTACGCGTCCGGGTGGCGGGGATCTGCGGGATCGCCCAACCCGCGAGCCGGCAGTGGAGTCCACTTCGGCGTCGTAATTTCTTTGCTTGTCCGCCTGGCATTGAACCGCCCGCACCCGCAGCCGCACCTGGCTCGCCGGTGCGGGCGGTTTCTTTATGCAGGAAGGATGCCGGCTGCACGTTTTCCACATAGGAGCCGTGGATGCTGCAACCTTCGCCAGCACGGCCATAACCTTGAGTCAAGCGCGAATCGCCTATCCGGTCCAGATGCACTAAGATATTGAAGTCTGTGCTGCGTCCTGCCTCCCTTCCGGCGGCGGGGCCTTGCATGGCATCGCAAATGAACCTCCTGTTACGGAAATGCCGTAACCGCTTAGCCCAAAGGAGGTGGGTTCACATATGCGTCCTTACGAATTGATGGTAATCATCGACCCCGAGGTCGAAGAGCGTACCGTTGAGCCGTCGCTTCAGAAGTTCCTGAACGTCATCACCAACGATGGTGGAACCATCGAAAAGGTTGACATCTGGGGCCGTCGCCGTCTGGCTTACGACATCAAGAAGAAGTCTGAAGGTATCTACGCCGTGGTGAACTTCACCGCCAAGCCGGACACCGCCAAGGAACTTGACCGCCAGCTGTCTCTTAACGAGACCATCATGCGCACCAAGATCACCCGCCCCGAAGAGCAGAAGGTTGTTGCTGAGTAATTTCAGCACCGATTCTTCATTCTTTACCGCAGGAACGCACCCTTCACCCAGGATCAACAAGGAGGCAGTAGATGGCAGGCGAGACCACCATTACGGTCATCGGTAATCTCACCAATGATCCGGAATTGCGGTTCACACCGTCCGGTTCAGCAGTAGCGAACTTCACCATCGCTTCCACCCCGCGTACCTTTGATCGCCAGTCCAACGAGTGGAAGGACGGGGAAACCCTGTTCCTCCGCGCCGCTGTCTGGCGTGAAGCAGCCGAGAACGTCGCCGAGTCCCTGACCAAGGGCATGCGTGTGATTGTGACCGGCCGCCTGAAGAGCCGTTCCTACGAAACAAAAGAAGGCGAAAAGCGCACCGTTATCGAGCTTGAGGTCGACGAAATCGGCCCCAGCCTGCGCTACGCCAATGCAAAGGTCAACCGCACCCAGCGCTCCGGCGCTGGGGGTGCCGGAAGCGGCGCCCAGGGTGGCTTCGGCGGCGGCAACAGCGGCGGCGGCTTCGGAGGCGGCAACTCTGGTGGAAACCAGGGCGGCAACTCCGGTGGAGGCTGGGGCGGCGGCAACCAGCAGGCTGCGCAGGACGACCCCTGGGCAACGCCCGGCGTCTCCAACGCAGGCGGCTGGGGCAACGGCCCCGATTCCGAACCTCCCTTCTAAACACCCCATTAAGGCCCGACGCCGGGACAGCCGAAAGTGCCTCCAGGCACCGAGGTGACTGCCGCCGTCGGACCACCACCATCCCGTGGATCAACATCCACGGGCTCCCTAGAATAGGAGCTCCACGATGGCTAAGGCTGAACTCCGTAAGCCCAAACCAAAGTCCAACCCCTTGAAGGCCGCTGACATCACTGTCATCGACTACAAGGACGTAGCATTGCTGCGCAAGTTCATCTCCGACCGCGGAAAGATCCGCGCCCGTCGCGTCACTGGCGTCACGGTGCAGGAACAGCGCAAGATCGCTCAGGCAATCAAGAACGCCCGCGAAGTTGCTCTGCTGCCTTACTCCGGCGCTGGCCGCGGCTAAGGAAGGGATTAACTAACATGGCAAAGCTCATTCTGACCCACGAAGTAACCGGTCTCGGTGCTGCTGGCGACGTTGTCGAGGTCAAGGACGGTTACGCACGTAACTACCTGCTGCCGCGCAACTTCGCCCTGACCTGGTCGAAGGGTGGCGAAAAGCAGGTTGAGTCCATCAAGGCTGCCCGCGCTGCCCGCGAGCACGCTTCCCTGGAAGATGCTCAGAAGCAGGCTGCTGCACTGTCCTCCAAGCCGGTCAAGCTCGTCGTCAAGGCCGGCGAAACCGGACGCCTGTTCGGCACCGTCAAGCAGGGCGACGTCGCTGACGCCGTCGAGGCCGCTGGCCTCGGCAGCATCGACAAGCGCAAGGTTGAACTGCCCGTGCACATCAAGTCGGTAGGTTCCTACCAGGCCAACGTCCGTCTGCACGAGGATGTTGCCGCTGTCATCGAACTCGATGTCGTGGCTGGCAAGTAGTCCCTGACTGCTGGAAAGACCCCCGCTGCCGGATTCCGGCGGCGGGGGTCTTTTGCTTGATAGCTTCGTACGGTGAACAGCACCGAAATTCCAGCCCGCAGCCGCCCGTTCCACCAGGTCGACGTCTTCTCCAGCGAGGCCTACCGCGGAAACCCGCTCGCCGTCGTCGCTGATGCAGAGGGGCTGACGCCGCAGCGGATGCAGCAGTTCGCCAACTGGACCAACCTGGCGGAGACCACGTTCCTGTTGCCCCCCACCGATCCGCGTGCGGACTACCGGGTGCGGATCTTTACCGGAAGTGAGGAATTCCCCTTCGCCGGTCACCCCACGCTGGGGTCTGCCCACACGTGGCTTGAGTGTGGGGGAACGCCGCAATCGGAGGACTTCGTGGTCCAGGAGTGCGGTGCGGGGCTGGTCCGCGTCAAGCGCGACGACGGGGGACTCGCCTTCGCAGCTCCCCCCTTGACCCGTTGTGGTCCGGTGGACGGGGCCATCCGGAGCCGGATCGCTGCGGGGCTCCGCCTGCCTGAAACCGATGTGGTGGATGCGTCGTGGCTGGTGAATGGCCCGGAGTGGATCGGTGTGCTGCTGGGTTCCGCGGAGCATGTCAGGGCTGTGAGGCCTGACCTCGCGGCCCTGGGCAATCTCAAGATCGGGATTATCGGTCCGGGGCGGGCGGATGGCGGCGCAGACTTCGAAGTCCGCACGTTCATCCCGGGCGACGCCATGGTGGAGGATCCCGTCACCGGCAGTTTTAATGCGGGTGCGGCGCAGTGGCTGATCGGCAGCAACAGGGCTCCGCGTGAGTACGTGGCGGCCCAGGGGACAGCCCTGGGCCGCGCAGGCCGCGTCCATATCAAAGCGGACGACGGCGGCATTTGGGTGGGTGGACACTCCACCACCTGCATCCGGGGGTTAGTGCTTCTCTAGCGGGAATACCCCGTTGCCTCCTGCTGTTCACCATGTAGATGCATATGCATATATGCTGGAATGATCGAGCAACAGGAGAATGCCATGGAGACCCGCCGCATCACAGTCCTTTCCGCCGGACTCGGCGTACCGTCGTCGAGCAGGCTGCTGGCAGACCAGCTGGCCGCCGCAGCCGAGCGGCACCTGACCGGCGCCGGCCTCAGCGTGCGGGTGGACGTCGTCGAGCTCCGCGACCTGGCCGTGGACATCGCCAACAATCTCGTCACTGGTTACGCCGCGCCCCGGCTGGCCGAGGTGATAGCAGACGTGGAAGCCTCGGACGGGATCATCGCGGTGACGCCGGTGTTCAGCGCGTCCTACAGCGGCCTGTTCAAATCCTTCATCGACGTCCTTGACCCCAAGTCACTGGACGGAAAGGCCGTTCTGCTGGGCGCTACCGGCGGCACGGACCGCCACCAGATGGTCCTGGATTACGCCCTGCGCCCGCTGTTCAGCTACCTGCGCACCAGGATTGTTGCCACGGGTGTCTTTGCGGGTCCGCAGGACTGGGGCACCACGGACGACGGCGGCTCTTCACTTTCGGACCGCATCGACCGGGCAGCAGGGGAGTTTGCGCGGCTCCTCGAGGGGCCCCAGCCGGGCCGGAATCCCGCTCCGATGGAGTCCCTCCCTTTCGAGCAGCTGCTGGCCGGCATCTCCGGAAACGGGTGACGGTCCGCCGCCCCAGGGCGTAGGCGTTGGGCCTGCCTTAGTCGTCCAGCAGTTCGATGAACTCCCGGGCCTGCTTCATGGAAATATCGGAGTGTCGCGTGAGCGCCGAGGCGGCAGCCTCCGTGTCGCCGTTGCGGGCGAGGGTGCGGATCCGGCCATAGATTTCGTCGTTAAGCATGTTGCTGCTGACCTCGCGGGTCACGTCACCCTTGCTGGCAATGGCCCGGTAGCGGTAGGGGAACCGCTGCGGCTCGTCATCGTCGTCTTCAGTCTCGGCAGGGGACGCCTCCGCGCCCCGGTATGGTTGCGGGTGCGCTGCCAGCGCTCCAACGGCATCGCGTGAGGCGCGCAGTCCGTCGCCGGTGGCTTCGTAGTACAGCTTGATGGCGGCCATGGCCTGGCCCTGTGCGATCAGGGCGTAGAGCCGCCGGTGTTCGTCCTCGGAAAGTTTGGCAGACGCTGTGCGGGCCAGGTCGGCCGCGGTGGCTGCGGGTGCCTGCGGCTGGGCGCCCGCGGAGGCCTTCCGCCTGCTGATGGCGCGGGCCGCCAACGTGACTCCGGCAGCCACGGCCAGGAGGATGAGGACAGGGACCACAAGCGATTCCATTTTCTAACGCCGTTCTGTGTACTTCCTGGCAGGGGCCAGATCTGAATGCATCGCCTGGGTATTTTGGCTTGGCCGCGTGATGGACTCCAGGCGTGCCCGGGCCGCCGTGGCGGCCTGGACCTGGGCAGCATAGTGTTGCGCTGACCGCTCGGCCAGGTCACGCTGGTATTTCTCGGCATCGGACAAGCCCGTGTCCCGCGGACTGAGGGCCGTGGCAAGACCCCAAATGAGCGCCACCAACACAATCGCCGGCAGCAGTACCAGCAGTAGTTCGCCCATGTATAGAGCTTATGCCAGATCCGGTTTATCCACAGCAGTATTCACCTCTGCGCATACTGCACGGTTCACTGAGCCGTCACGCGGGGACGCAGGTGGCACCTGCCGGCTGCGGCCGGGCATGAAGTACATCACGGACCCGGGAGGAGCGGTTTTCCTTGACTGGCCGCGCCACGGGCTGTGGATGAAATAACCCGGAAGAAATATTTGCTCCACATGCCAGCGGGGGTGTTTCCGCAGGTCAGGGGCGCTGAGGCCGCAAAACTTTTTTCCTGTCCACAGCCTTTCCCACAGGCTGTGCACAAGCTATGGCCCTTAGTGCACAGGTTTTCCACAGGGGCTGGCGGCTGTTGACTTTGCCCCTGCGGCACGGGGGACTAGCGTAGCGGGGTACCTGTTTTTCAGGGCTCCTGTGGTTCCGGATGGATGCCGACAACAGCAGCCGTAGAACCTCTGGAGCCCAAAGAAGAAGCCCATTGTGGAAAACCTGTGGATATGGGGATAACTCTCGAAATCCGCGGCGGCAGGGCTGGATGCCCAGCAAGTGTCAGACCCCGCTGGTACACCTGGACGGGTAGCGGATCCCGGCTTTCGGGCAACGCCCCAGCAGGACGGTTAACCACCGGTGCCACCAAGGCCCCGGCTCACATGGAGGACGGCAGCTTTGTCAATCGCGCACCTGGATCCGGTAGAGACGACCCGCGGATCTGAAGCCAGCCGCAAGCCGCCGCAGGACATCCCCGCCGAGCAGTCCGTGCTGGGCGGCATGATGCTGTCCAAGGATGCCATCGCCGACGTCGTGGAAATTCTTCGCGGCCAGGACTTCTACCGCCCGGCGCACGAAACCATTTACGAGGCCATCATCGACCTCTATGGCCGCGGTGAGCCCGCGGACGCCGTGACCGTCTCCGATGAGCTCACCAAGCGCGCAGAGATCAACAGGATCGGCGGCCCTGCCTACCTGCACGAGCTGATCCAGACCGTGCCCACCGCTGCCAACGCCGGCTACTACGCCGAGATCGTGGCTGAGCGGGCCGTGCTCCGGCGGCTCGTGAATGCCGGCACCAAGATCGTCCAGCTGGGTTACGGCTCCGACGGCGAGGTGGAGGACCTGGTGAACCAGGCCCAGGCCGAGGTGTACGCGGTGGCAGAGCGCCGCACTGCCGAGGACTACGTCGTCCTGAAGGACGTTATGGAGTCCACGGTGGACGAGATTGAAGCCTCCGGCCACCGCGGGGAGGGCATGACCGGCGTGCCCACGGGCTTCTACGAACTCGATGAGCTCACCCACGGCCTGCACCCAGGCCAGATGATTGTGATTGCGGCCCGCCCGGCTGTGGGTAAATCCACCTTCGCGCTGGACTTCGCCCGCTCGGCAGCCATCAAGAACAACCTGGCCACAGTGATGTTCTCTCTCGAAATGGGCCGGAACGAGATCGCCATGCGCCTCCTGTCCGCCGAAGCCACGATCGGGCTGCAGGACCTTCGCAAGGGCACCATCAAGGACGAGCAGTGGTCCAAGATCGCCACCACCATGGGCCGGATGAATGATGCCCCGCTCTTCATCGATGACAGCCCCAACATGTCGCTGATGGAGATCCGGGCAAAGTGCCGGCGCCTGAAGCAGCAGCACGATCTCAAACTGGTGATCCTCGACTACCTGCAGCTGATGAGCTCTGGCAAGAAGGTCGAGTCCCGCCAGCAGGAGGTCTCCGAGTTCTCACGTGCACTGAAGCTCCTGGCCAAGGAGCTCCAGGTCCCCGTGATCGCGCTGTCACAGCTCAACCGTGGCTCTGAGCAGCGCCAGGACAAGCGGCCCATGGTCTCCGACCTTCGCGAATCGGGTTCCATCGAGCAGGACGCCGACATGGTGATCCTGCTTCACCGTGAGGACGTCTACGACAAGGAATCCCCCCGCGCCGGGGAAGCTGACATCCTTGTGGCCAAGCACCGTAACGGCCCCACCAAGGACATCGTGGTTGCCTTCCAGGGCCACTACTCCCGGTTCGCCAACATGGCAGCCGACGCCGGCGGCGGGGGCTTCTAGGATCATCCTCCGCCTGGTGCCCCGGGCCTAGCCTTGGGCCAGCAGGTGGTTGGGCAGCCGGTTTCCCGGTGCAGTTCCCCGGATTTCCAGCAGTTCGCGGGCATGGGCGTGCAGTCTCTTGTCCTCTTCGCTGACCGGCACCCAGGGGCGTACGGGGACCGAGTTGCCGTCCGCGTCGCGCGCCACCATCACCGTCAGGCAGTACGTGGTGAGGTTCATCTCGCGGCTCTTGGGATCGCCTGAACGGACATGTACGGCAATATGCATACCCTTGGTGCCGGTGTACACGAGCCGCGCCTCCACCTCCACCACGTGGCCAATCAACAGCGGACGGTAGAACCGGACGCCGCCTGAGAAGACCGCCACGGTGTCCATGCCGCAGTACCGGGAGGCGCACACGTAGGCGGCCTCGTCGATCCACTTCATGACGATCCCGCCGTGGACCTTGCCGCCCCAGTTCACGTCGGTGGGTGCGGCCATGAACCGTAAGGTCACCCGTTCGGCCGTTCCCGCATCCGTATATTCCTGACGGTTCATGGCTTCGACGATCTGTTCACGCACCTTGATGCGTGCCAGGGCGTGGTCCCGCTGTTCGATCTCCTCGGCGGTGACGGGTTGGAACTGCTGTACCGGGATCGGTTTTCCGTCCTCGCCCACAGCAACGAAAATCACCATGCACTGGCTTCGCATGGTGGCCGGACCGCCCTTGGGATCCCCGGAGGAAACCACGGTTCGGATGTGCATCGACGACCGTCCGGTGTAGACGATGGTGGCCTCGACCTCCACCATGTCACCGCTGTTGACGGGATCAGCGAAGTGGATGTTTCCCACGTAGGCGGTGACGCAGTAGGACTTCGCCCATCCCACGGCTGCGGCATATGCTGCCTTGTCCACCCACTCCAGGACAGTTCCGGCATCCACGGAGCCGCTGTGGCCCACATCCGTGGGAGCGGCCAGAAAGCGGAGTGTCACTGAGTTGGAGGCAGGCGTCTCGGTCATGCTGTGATCATACTGACGGCCGGTGTTACCCACCGGTCGGTGACTCCCACAAAGCTGTTGAGGCAACATCAGCCACACCCGGGGGTCGCAGGTGACCGGGGCGGTTGCGGGGCTGGTGGCGGGTTAACGGCCGACGGCGGACGCGCACCAGGGTGCCCATCCGCCGTCGCGCCTTTCCGGATCCGAGCCGGAGGCGGTGGGTCAGGCCAGGACGGCAAGCTTTGAGTTGCTCCGGCCGAAGAGGGCGCGGTCCAGCGACGCGCGGCCTGCGCCGGTCAGGGCCAGGGCAAAAGCTCCAGCTGCGAGGAGAAGCACCAGCTCATACCCGCCGTTGGCGGCAAAAACTCCGGCCGGGGCATGCACCAGGAAGAGGGCGCCAAGCATGTTCAGGGCCAGCAGGGCGGCCACCACGCGGGTGAGGATGCCCAGGACCAGGGCAATGCCGCCTGCAAACTCCAGGACGGCAACGGCCGGTGCGGCAATTTCCGCTGCCGGAACGCCCATCTTGGCGAACGAGGCCTGCGTTCCTGCGATGGTCCATTCGTTGAACTTCTGCCACCCGTGGGCTGCAAAAAGGAAGCCCAGGACAATCCGGAGGGCAGTGATGGCGGTAGTGGTGAGTCGTGACTGATTCATGGCTCCAGTGTCCATCGTGAATAGTTGAAGAGTCAACTATTCACGTCATAATGTGTTCCTTGTCATGCAAGTCTGACTGCCTGCGGCTGGCCGATTAGGCTGGCAGCGTGCCATACCTGCCTGCCTCCGCCACCGCTGCGCCGCGCAAGGGGCAGGCCCGCGACATCCTTAGGCTGGCTGTTCCGGCGTTCGGCGCGCTGGTGGCGGAACCCCTGTTCCTGCTTGCCGATTCCGCCATCATTGGCCACCTTGGAGTGGCGCAGCTGGCCGGGGTCGGATTGGCATCGGCGGTGCTGCATACCGCAGTGGGCCTGATGGTTTTCCTGGCCTACTCGACCACTCCCGCCGTGGCGCGTGCCATCGGCGACGGCCAGCTGGGGAAAGCCCTGGCGGCCGGGCGCGACGGCGTGTGGCTGGCGCTGCTGCTCGGCGTGGTCCTCGCCGTGGCCGGCTTCCTGGCAGCGGATCCGCTGGTCGGACTCCTGGGGGCGGACGGCGAGGTGCGCGCCTTCGCCGTCGATTACCTGCGCTGGTCCATGCCGGGGCTGGTGGCAATGCTGCTCATCTTTGCCGGCACGGGCCTCCTCCGCGGACTGCAGGACACCCGGACGCCGCTGGTGGTGGCCACTGCCGGGTTCGCCCTGAACATCGTGCTGAACCTGTGGCTCGTGTACGGGCTGGGCTGGTCCGTGACCGGCTCGGCGGTGGGTACCAGCGTGGCGCAGTGGGCCATGGCCGGTGTCTACCTTCTCATCGTCCGACGGAATGCCGTACGCAGCGGGGTGGGCCTGCTGCCCAGCTGGCGGGGCATCCGCAGCATGGCGCGCGTGGGATCCTGGCTGATGCTGCGCACCCTGAGCCTCAGGATCGCCATCCTGGCGACGGTGGTTGTGGTTACCTCGCAGGGCGCTGTCAACCTTGCCGCCCACCAGCTGGCAATGACCATATTTTCCTTCCTGGCGTTTGCCCTGGATGCGCTGGCCATTGCCGCCCAGGCACTGATCGGCAAGGAGCTGGGGGCCTCGAATGCCGGCAAGGCACGGCTCCTCACCGGAACCATGGTCCGTTGGGGCCTTGGCTTTGGCGCAGTGACGGGACTTCTTCTGGCGGTGGCGGCCCCGTGGGCCGGTGCCCTCTTCACCTCCGATCCCCAGGTGAGGTCGGCACTGGCCCTCGCCCTGTGGGTCCTCGCCGCGGGCCAGCCCCTCGCCGGCTATGTCTTCGTCCTGGACGGGGTGCTGATCGGTGCCGGGGACGCCAGGTACCTTGCCCTGGCCGGCGTCATGAATCTCGCCGCCTACGTGCCGATGCTTGCGGCCGTTGCATTGCTGGGAGCCGGGGGCGGCGCGGGCCTGGCCTGGCTGTGGGCCGCCTTTGCCCTCGGCTACATGGCGGCCCGCGCCGTGACGCTCGGCCTGCGTGCCCGGTCGGACCGCTGGATGGTGCTCGGGTCCGCATGAGTGCCCCGGGATCCCCAAAGTTCGGCCGGTGGCGCGCCGCCACTAAACTGGACCGGTGACGCAACCAAGGACACCCGCAGGCACCACTTCCGGAAACGACGCCAGGCCCGGCCTTTGGCAGCCGGTCCTGCTCCGCTCGGCGGCCGCCCTGGTGTTCGGTGCCCTCACCATCTTTTGGGCGGCGCCCTCCATCGAGGTCATGGGATGGGCCGGAGGGCTGTACCTTCTGGCCACCGGCGTGCTGCTGCTCCGTACTGTTCCCGCCGCCGGGCTGCCCCAGGGAGCCGCGCCGGGCAAGATGCTCGCGGCCGCGGGTGCGGTGATGGCCGGCGCGGGATTTTCCCTGGTGCTGATGCATGGGGACCTGCTGTTTGGCGTGGTCGCTGCCGTCGGCCTGGGCCTGGCTGGAGCGCTTGAGCTGGCCATCGGGCTGACGCTCCGCGGCCGCCATGTCCTGGCCCGCGACTGGATCACTTCAGGAATTATTGGCCTCGGCACCGCAGCCCTCCTGCCGTTCTTTATCGGGCTGGGCGCCCACGCGCTGCTGGGAGTGGCCGGCGGAGGAGCCATCATTTCGGGTGTCCTGTGGGTCCTGTCAGGCCTGACCCTCCGGCACGATGCCCGCAGCGCCGCCGGTAACCCGTAAACTAGGAAAGCGCGGTTCTACTTCTTGTAGAAAAAATTGCCGGGCAAACCACCGCAACACTTAAACCAGGCCGGCCGGCGTGCCGCCTGCAGGGAGGAACCACCGTGGCAGACCAGCATCCAGGAAAACCGCGCAGGCTGCGGACCTCGGTGAGGGGCCCGCTGATGTTCTCCGCGTTCTGGGCCGTGATCGCTTTCCTTGCCGTTGTCATCTTCGCTTCCGGCGGCAGCGCCCGTGCCCCCCGCTTTGACCTGGCCTTCACTGCGGCCGGCATCGCATTCATCGTCACGCTGGTGGTGGCGGCGATGCTCGCCATGAGCCACAAGGAGAATGCGGAGCATCTGGGCAAAGGCTCCGGCGTGAACCTCAGTTCAGCCCGGAAGCCGTCCCACGGCTTCGGCGCAGCTCCGGGCCCGCAGGACCCGCCGGCCGACGGCACGGACACCCGGGGCAGCCACTAGCCGGTGGCCGCCTGCCGCGCCCGGTAGGCGGCGACGTGCGCGCGGTTGGCGCAGTTGCCGGTATCGCAGTAGCGCTTCGACCTGTTCCGGCTGAGGTCCAGGACGGCAGCATCACAATCCTCCGCCTCGCAGGTCCGCATCCGGTCCATCTCCTTGCCGCGGATGACGTCCGCCAGGGCCATTGCGGCCTCGGTGCTCATCCTGTACACCAGCGGAGCCTCCGGCGTGGTGGCGTGCAGGTGCCAGTCCCAGTCGTCGTGCTTGACCAGCTGGGGCAAGGCGCGTGCCTCCCGCAAGAGGCGGTTTACCGTCTCCACCGCGGCATCTTCGTCTGCCGTCCACAGCTCAGAAAGCTCGTGGCGCAGGCGGCGGACGCTTTCCAGCTCATCCCCGTCCCGGGTGCGGGACCCGCTGAAGCCCTCGGCTGCCAGGAACCGGTCCAGGTCCGCCTGGGTGGCAAGGCCCTCGCTCCCGTTCGCAGCTGAATTGACCAGGTTCACCACGGTCCGCAGCGCCACCTCAGTGTCAGGGGCAAAAACCATCTTGACTCCTTACAGCGCCGTCCCGTACTGTCATGACCATAACCCATTTTACTCCTGACAGGAGCCGATCAATGTCCGCTGCACGCAGCGCGCCCGGCCGTCTGCCCGTGGCCAGGCGCGGCTTCCTCGCCTCCGGCTTGGGCATCGCACTCTTTTCATCCGCGGTCTTCGGCCTTTCCGGGTCCTTCGCCAAGGCCCTCCTGGAATCGGGATGGACTCCGGGGGCGGCCGTTACGGCACGGCTCACCGGCGCAGCCCTGATCCTCGCCGTGCCCGCCATCCCCGCTCTGAGGGGCCGCTGGCATCAACTGCGGGACAACTGGGTGACCATCGCGCTGTTCGGGCTGATCGGCGTCGCAGCCTGCCAGCTTTTCTACTTCAACGCAGTCGCGAGGCTGTCGGTAGGCGTGGCGCTGCTCCTCGAATACCTTGCCCCGGTGATCATTGTGCTCTGGCTCTGGGCCGCCAGCCGGAAGCGGCCGCGGCTGCTGACCTTTGGCGGGACGCTGCTGTCCCTCGCCGGCCTGGTCCTGGTCCTGGACCTGACCGGGGCCGTCAAGATTGACGTTGTTGGCGTCCTTTGGGGCATGGCCGCTGCCGTGTGCCTTGCCATCTACTTCTTCATCACCGCAAAGGAGAATGACACACTCCCGCCCATCGTGCTGGCCTCGGGCGGGCTGTTTGTCGGTGCCGCCGTGATGTGGCTTGCGGCTGCCACCGGCCTGCTGCCCATGGCATTCAGCACGGCCGACACCAGGCTGGGACCCTGGATCACGCCCTGGTGGGTGTCACTGGCGGGGCTCGTGGTCCTGGCAACAGTGCTGGCCTACGTCTCCGGCATCATGGCCGCACGGGCGCTGGGCTCCAAGGTGGCGTCGTTCGTGTCGCTGACCGAGGTCCTCTTCGCCGTCGTGTGGGCGTGGCTGCTGCTCGGCGAACTGCCCGGGGCCATCCAACTCCTGGGCGGCGTCCTGATCGTTGGAGGCGTAGTCCTGGTCCGGGTCGATGAGCTGCGCGGTCCGGGGGCCGGCCGCGCAACACGCGGGGAGGAGCCGCCCGGCCAGGAACTGCCCAGGGCAGCGTCGCCGCTGGAACACGCGAACGACGTCGAACCCGTTCCTTAGCGTGTACGGCACCGGGCGGACAGGACCTTAAACGCGGCGGGTCCGGACACCCCCTGGGTGTCCGGACCCGCCTGACGGACCGTGCGCAGTGCGCAGGGACTAGTTGGAGGCCTGCTCCTGCTGTTCGGCGTTGCGCTTGGCCTTGGTGCCGGCTTCCCTGAGCGCGTCGGCAACCTTGGTCAGCATGGTGGTGTGGGTACCGGACCATTCGTCACGGAACTTGTCCGCGTCCGGGCCCTTCCAGTTGGTGCTCTGCAGAAGGCTGTTGAGATTGGACTTCTGGTTGTCGATCTCGGTTGCACCTGCCTGAAGCTTGCTGCCCAGCTGACGAAGCTGCTGAACGTCTGCACCCCAAATAGCCATCAGTTTCTCCTCATAGAATCGTGGATCCGAACCAGGTCGGCATCCCCCTCGGCCCCCCGGCTCATCCGGAAGATCCATTGCCTAAAACCTACCCCGGCCGCTGAGGCAGCGTCGATGGGCAGCCCTGCCCATGCCGGGCTCCCCATGGCCGGTGCTTGCGCGAACCGCTCCGAAGGGGGTCGATCCCAGGCGTTCCAGAGCCTAGCATGGCTGTATGTGCCGGAATATCCGAACCCTCCACAACTTCGAACCGCACGCCACTTCGGAGGAAGTGCACGCCGCCGCCCTGCAGTACGTGCGCAAGATCAGCGGCAGCACCAAGCCGTCCAAGGCCAACCAGGAAGCCTTTGATGAGGCCGTCCACGAGATCGCCCACATCACCCAGCACCTCCTGGACGCCCTGGTTTCGCAGGCGCCGCCCAAGGACCGGGAAGCCGAGGCAGCCAAGGCCAGGGCGCGGGCAGCCGTACGCTACGGCGCCGCCTGAGCGCAGAGGCTGCGTCGCCCGGTCTAGCTGGCCGGCGGCTGCTTGCCGAAGCTTCGCAGGCGCAGCGAGTTGGCCACCACCAGGACCGAGCTGGCGGCCATGGCGGCCCCGGCGATCATCGGGTTGAGCAGGCCCAGGGCAGCCACCGGGATGCCCACGGCGTTGTAGAAGAATGCCCAGAAGAGGTTGGTCTTGATGGTGGCCAGGGTCCTGCGGGAGAGTTCGATGGCCTGCGCCACCTGGGCAAGGTTATTGCCCATCACCGTCAGGTCCGCGGCTTCGATGGCCACGTCCGTGCCGGAACCCATCGCAATACCCAGGTCAGCCTGGGCCAGTGCGGCAGCGTCATTCACGCCGTCTCCGGCCATGGCCACGGTGGCACCGCCGGCCTGGAGCCTGCGCACCGCCTCCACTTTCCCTTCGGGCAGGACCCCCGCGTAGACGTCTTCCTTGGCTATGCCGACGGCGGCCGCCACCTGGGCTGCAACGGCCGCGTTGTCACCGGTGAGCAGGATGGGGCGCAGGCCCAGCCGCTTCAGGTGCGCAATGGCGGCGGCGGAACCGTCCTTGAGGGTGTCCCGGAGGCTGATGATGCCGGCAACAAGGCCGTCCACGGCAACCCAGATAGCGGTGGCGCCGGAGGCTTCCGCAGCTGCCAGTGAGGCCTGCTGCTCCTGCGGGATGGTGATGTTGTTCTGCTCCAGCCAGCCTGTCCGGCCCGCCAGGACCACCCTGCCCTCGACGGTGCCGGTAACGCCGCCGCCGGGCGCGGAACGGAAGCCTTCCACGGCAGGGAGGGTGCCGTCGTCGTCCGCTGTGGGCAATCCCGTGGTATCCGCACGGGCCGCGGCAGTGATGGCCCTGGCCACCGGGTGCTCCGACGCTGCCTCCACGGCCCCCGCCAGGCGCAGCACCTCGCCTTCCCCGAAGTTCCCGAAGGCAACCGTCGCGTCCACGGCGAGAACGCCGGTGGTCACGGTCCCGGTCTTGTCCAGCAAAATGGTGTCAACGGTGCGGGTGTCCTCCAGAACCTGCGGCCCTTTGATGAGGATTCCCAGCTGGGCGCCGCGCCCCGTTCCCGTCAGCAGGCCAACCGGGGTGGCGAGGCCCAGCGCGCACGGGCAGGCAATCACCAGGACGGCGACGGCGGCGGTGAACGCCGAGCGGAGGTCGTCGCTGCCCACGTCCGGTCCCGTGAAGAGGAGCCAGAGGACGAACGTGAGCGCGGCAATGGCCAGGACCACCGGAACAAAGACTGAACTGATGCGGTCAGCGAGGCGGGCGATGGGTGCCTTGCCGGTCTGCGCCTGCGACACGAGCCGTGCCATTTGGGCAAGGGTCGTCTCGGAGCCAACGCGGGTTGCACGCACCAGCAGGCGGCCCGAGGTGTTGATGGTGGCGCCCGTGACACGGCTTCCCGGGCCTACCTCCACGGGCACCGATTCGCCGGTCACCAGTGAAGCGTCCACGGCCGAGTCCCCATCCGTCACCACGCCGTCGGTGGCGATCTTTTCGCCGGGGCGGACCACCAGGACATCATCCACCTGCAGGAGGTCGGCCCGGATGCGCTGTTCCTTGCCGTCACGGAGGACGGTGGCATCCTTGGCGCCCAGGTTCAGGAGTGCATGCAGGGCATCGCCGGCCTTTTGCTTGGCATTGGCCTCAAGGAAGCGGCCCAGGAGCAGGAACGTGGTGACGACGGCGGCCACCTCAAAGTAGAGGCCGCCGGTTTCCATGCCTTCCATCCCCGGATGTTCAGTCATGCGGGGATCCGCAAACAGCTGCCACGCGGAGAACAGGTACGCCGCCGTCACACCGATGGACACCAGCGTGTCCATGGTGGACGCGAGGTGGCGGGCGTTGACCGCCGCGGCCCGGTGGAACGGCCACGCTGCCCACGTCACCACAGGCAGGGCCAGGAGGGCTGCCACCCAGCCCCAGTGCGGGAACTGGGCTGCCGGCACCATCGAGATGACGAAAACGGGGACTGTCAGAACCGCGGCAAGGATCAGGCGGGGGCGAAGCTTCGCTGCGGACAGGTCCCCGGTTTCACCTGCAGGGCCTTGGCCCTGCTTGAGTGGCTGGCGGACGGTTGCCTTGTACCCCGCGGCTTCCACTGTTGCCGTGATCTGCTCGTCAGTGATGCCTGCCGGAACCGTCACGTGGGCTGATTCCAGGGGCAGGTTGACCGAGGCCTGCACGCCGTCGAGCTTGCCAAGTTTCTTCTCCACCCGGTTGACGCAGGAGGCGCAGGTCATGCCCTCGATGTCGAGTTCCACCACCCGGGTGGCGGGCCGGCGGAGGAGTTCCTGGTTGCTCATGGGGTTCCCTGCTTCAGTGGCGTTCTTAGGCTTCGTTGGCGACGACGAGGTAGCCGGCTTCGGCGACCGCTTCCCCGATCTCTGAAGGGGACAGCTCCGAGCTGGAGGTGATGGTCACTGTGGAGATGCCTCCGGCGTTCAGTTCCACCGACACCTCTTCGACGCCGGCCAGCGCTTCGAGTTCTTCGCTGACCGCCGAAACGCAGTGGCCGCAGGTCATTCCCGAGACGCTGACCCGTGTGGTGGTGGGGGAGGTGGTGCTCATGGCTGCTCCTTCAGGTTTGCCGGCGGTAACCGGCGCTTGTTGGGTAGGTTCTTTGTCAGCGGAGCAGCCGGCCGATGGCGTCGGCGGCTTCCTTGACCTTGGCGTCGATAGCGTCGGCACGGGCTGCCGGGTCCGGTTCGGAAGCCGCGCCCACTACGCAGTGGCCGATGTGCTCTTCCACCAGGCCAAGGCTGACGGCGTGCAGGGCCTTGGTGACGGCCGCAACCTGGGTGAGGATGTCAATGCAGTACTTGTCCTCATCCACCATGCGCGCGATCCCGCGGACCTGGCCCTCGATGCGCTTGAGCCGGCGGAGGTAGGCCTCCTTGTTGCCCGTATAGCCGTGCGGCGGCTGCAGGTCCGCAGTGTGTCCGCTGACTGCTTCTTCGATTCCGCTCATGACCACACCATATACCCCCTTGGGGTATACCCACAAGTACCCCTGGGGGGTATATAGTACTCGGGGCGTCTTCCCAACCCGGGCACAAAAAAGCTCCGGAGTGCGTTATTGGGGGATACGCACTCCGGAGCAGCTTTTGGGCAATACCCGGGTTCCATCCTGCTGGAACCCGTCTTGCTTGAATCAGCTTACTGGCTGGTAGTCCGGTCCGCCAGCACCCCGAATAAGTACTTTCGCTTTAGTTTCACGGCCGGTCGTCGTGGGCAGGCATCCGGTAGGGAACTATGAGGACAGGCCTGCTCTGGTGGTGCGTGAGCCAGGCACCCACGGACCCGCTGAGGGCTTCTGCCAGGCGATGGGAGAAGCCACGCTCAGAGGTTCCCACGATGATCATCGGCGCGTCGTTTTCGGCTGCGAGCCGGGCGAGGGCGCGGGCGGGATCCCCGGCGAGGGTCTGCAGGGTCCATTCCGCCGCCGCAGTACCGGGCGGGACGCCGGCCACCGCCGCTTCGATTGCGGACTTGAGTTCCAGCGCCACGGCACCGATGTTTGCGTCGTCCGTGTCGGGGTGCAGGGAGAGCCGGTGGGCGGGCCGCGCAGGGTCCCAGTCCACCAGGAAGCTGGCCTCGTCCACATAGGCGCAGAGCAACCGCGTCCCCAGGCGGGCGGCGAGTGAGACGGCGGTCTGCAGGACCTCAACGTGCTGTCCGGGTGCGATGCCCACCACCAGGGGAGGGTTGCTGTTCATCTGTTCCGGGCTCATAGCTTATTTTCAGCCTCCTTGAATGCTCTTGGATAGGGCGGGTGGAGAGCGCGTGCCTTTCGGGCCGTCAGGGAATGGCGGGCGAGGCCGTGACAACCACGTTTTTTCCCCACGGGTCCTCCGTGTAGCAGCTGATCAGGACCAGCCGGTTCGGCACGATCTCCCAAACGGGGCTGTCCTTGAGGGTGGCCTTGAGGTACGTGGTGACGGTGTCCACCTGGTAGGCGATGGTGCCGGCAGCCGTGTCCACCTCAAACCGGTCACCCACTGCTGCCGCTGAACTCAGGTGGTTGAAGGGTGCCTCCGCGCCGTCCCAGCTGTGTCCGATGACGTAGGTGGTGTTGGCCGAACCGTGGCCGGGGGTGCCGAAGGGCGCCAGCCAGTAGCCGTCCTTGGTTTCGGGCGGCACAACGGTCTGTTTGGCCCGGGCGTCGCTGTCCAGGTCCAGGCGGTGGACAGGGACGTCGAAGCCGGCGGACGGGTACCGGATACGGAGCGGCTCGGCGGCTTCGGGCAGCAGGGGGGCCGGGGCAGGACTGGCGGTGGAGTCGAAAGGCGCGGCGGTTCCTTCCGCTGGACCCGTAACCGCGATGGGCGCCGGGTCCGTGGCCGGGACGCCGGCGGCGGTTGGCTTCGCCGCCGTTATGGACCCCTGCGCGCTGCCACCAGGGGCTGAGTGCGTCAGGAGCGGTGCGCCGAAGCTGATGGACAGGAACGCCAGGATGCCGCACATGAGAATGGCCAGGTCCCCACGGTTCCAGCGCCGCGGTGCGCGCTTCGCGCCCACTGCGTGCCGGCTGGGGACCTTGGCCATGGTGCTCCTCGATATTTTGACGAAGGGAGGAATAGACGAGAGGAGGGAAGGCGCCCCGCCGGGCACTGGCGGGACGCCTTCCCTGTCAAGGGCCGCGGCCCGGTCCGTGCTCACCGAGCCACGAGCCGGGGGCTGCGGTGTGGCTGTGTCAGCCGGCCGTGGTGAACGGACGGGACCGGCGGCGGAGAGCCACTGCCGCTCCCGCTGCCGCCAACGCTCCCAGCCCGGCCAGCCATGACGGAATGCTGCCGGAACCACCGACGGCGGTCTGGGCGTTGTACCCCTGGTTGGTACCGAGGCTGGTGGCCCCCGTTACAGCGGTTGGCTGCTGGACGGCTGCCCGCGGAGCAGGCGCAACAGGTGCCGCTGCCTGCGGAGCCGCACCGGGCGCTGCTGCCGGCGGAACCACCACGGACTGTTCGGCAGCAGGAGTCAGCGCGGGCGCCTCCCCGGCGGGTGTTTGAACAACAGGTGTCTCCACCACCGGCGTCTCTACAACAGGTGTTTCCACCACCGGCGTCTCCACAACAGGTGTTTCCACCACCGGCTCCTCCTCAGCCGGCTCCTCCGGCAGTGTTTCGCCCGGCGGCAACGCCGCGCACTTCTCGACGTAGAGAAGTTTTCCGGCGTTGGTCCAGTTCTTGCCGGGCGACTCGGAGGTAGGCGGAATGATGTCCAGCGGGTGCTGGTCGTGGCCATTCAGGCCGTTGATGTTGAATTCCAGCGGCGTCCAGCTGCTTCCGTCGCTGTGGCAGACGATGACTCTTTCAGGCGCTGCCATGGCCGGTGCCGTAACGCTGAGCAGGCCCAGTCCCACGACCCCCACAGTCACAAAGGTACGTTTCATTGTTTTCTCCCCAGGTTTGAATGGTGAAACGGACCATGATGAGGAGGCCAGCACTTGCGCCGAATGCCCCAGCAACACGGTCAGCTTGCTTGAGTTTTCAGGCTAGGGGTGGGGGCTGGAGGCGGTCCTGAGTAGGGGGTACTCGTCTTTTCCGGCGACCGGACGATGCGGTTACTTGCGGGTACCCGCATCATCGGGGTCGCCCTGCACTGGCTACCTGCCTCCCGCGGGTGTATCTTGTCCGCGCATCCGCCCGGGCCTAACGTTGGAACATACGAAAGGTGCATGAAGTCATGGAAATCTACATGTGGTGGCTGGACCTGGACCTGGCAAGCAAGGAATGGCTGCGGGAAAACCTTCGGGCCGAGGAGTTGCCCCTTCCGGTGCTCCAGGGGATTGCGGAAGCGGGCGGCCCCCATCCGGACAATCCAGCGGCCGTCCTGACCCCGGCCGACTGGGACTTTATCGAAACCCAGTCGGAGTTCGTGGACTAGGATTCGGCAGGCCCGCGGTGACACAAAATAACCATTGCGGGCTGCTGTGCTCGGTGGTTGCATGGTGGGCATGGCAACCGCAGAGAGTTTTGTCTTAGCGATCGGGACCAAAAAGGGCCTCTGGCTGGCCACCAGCAGTGACAGGCAACAATGGTCTTTCACTGGCCCGCACTTCCTCATGAGTGAGATCCCCAGCATCGGCATAGACACCCGGGAGGGCCGGACCCGGATCATGGTGGGCGTCCGCAGTGAGCATTGGGGGCCCACCGTTGCGCACTCCGATGACCTGGGTGCCACATGGTCTGAGCCCGAGCAGGGCGCCGTCAGGTTTCCGGAGGACACGGGTGCCGCGCTGGAGCGCATCTGGCAGATTTATCCGGACGCGGAGGAACGTCCGGGCGTCGTCTGGGCGGGAGCGGAGCCCATTTCCGTGTGGAAATCCACCGACGGCGGTGAACACTTTGAACTGAACCGCGGGCTGTGGGACCATCCCCACCGCAGCGAGTGGGGCGCGGGCTACGGCGGTGCCGCCGCGCACTCCATCGTGGTCCATCCGGCCGGGGAGACGGTGCACGTGGCCATGAGCACGGGAGGCGTCTACCGGTCGCTCGACGGCGGCACCTCCTGGGAGCCGCGCAACCGCGGCATTTCGGCCTACTTCATGCCCGACCCCAACCCGGAGTTCGGGCAGTGCGTCCACAAGATCGCAGCGGATGCCGCCGTCGACGGCCGCCTCTACGCCCAGAACCACCACGGCGTCTACCGCACGGATGACAACGCGGACAGCTGGAACTCCATCGCGGAGGGACTGCCGGCGGATTTCGGCTTTGTGATGCTCACCCATCCCCGCCGGGAGGGCACGGCGTGGGTCATCCCCCTGAAAGCGGACGGCGAACGCATTCCGCCGGACGGCGAGCTGGCCGTCCACCGCACGGACGACGCCGGGTCCACTTGGAAAAGGCTCAGCAACGGCTTGCCCGCCGGGGAATACAACAGCGTCCTGCGCGATGCTGCCTCGGTGGACACAGCGGAGCCGGCCGGGGTCTATTTTGGGACGCGCGGCGGCTCGGTCTACGCGAGTGCGGACGAAGGGGCGACATTCCGGGAGGTTGTGTCCCATCTCCCGGATGTGCTCTGTGTCCGGGCAGCCGTGATCTCAGGTGCCTGACAGCAGCGTGCGGGAAATCAGGGTGGTGCTTCCCAGCGTTCTGCAGCCGCTGGCCGGCGGGCAGTCCGTCCTGACTGCGCCCGCCGACGGGCCGGTTTCGGTGGGAAAGCTCCTCGATGCGGTGACCTCGGACTTCGCAGTGCTGGCCCGGCGGCTCCGTGACGAGACCGGCGCGCTGCGGCGCTTCGTGAATGTGTACGTCGGCGGGGACGAGGTGCGGCGGTTGCAGGGCCTGGAAACCGAGGTGGCTCCAGGCCAGGAAGTACTGGTCATCCAGTCGGTAGCCGGGGGTTGAACGGCTATGGTGCCGAAGGTTCCGGTGCGGCGGGCAGCCCTTGCTGGCTACACCCGGGCCGCGGATCCCGACAGTTTCAGGCGAGCCGCCAGACGCTGCATTCGTCCGTATTGATCGCTTTGCGCAGGCCGGTGAGCCGGTCCAGGATCCAGACCACGCCGATGCCGGGCGCGGTTTCCTGGACACTTCCGCGGCGGATCACAACGTCGTCGTAGGAAGGGCCCACGGAGAGGCGGGCTTCGATCTCGTCGCCGCGGTGGAGCTGGTCCAGGGCGCGGACTCGTGTCACATGTGGTGTCGCTTTCTGCTTCATGGCGGGGCCTCCTGGCTGGGGCTGGTGCCGGCTCTTGCCTGCAGAATCCAGTGTGCCGGGGCAATGTTGCGCCCGCGTTTCCCCGCGGTTAGGCGCGGGTTAGTTCTTCGCGCCGGAGCTGTTTCCCGAACCGAATTTCCCGGGCACCACGGCAGAACAGGCGGGCAGGGCCCGACGGCGGTGCGGCCTTAAGGGGCCCTACGGCAGTTCCACGCTGGCGCGGTATGCCGCCAGGAAGGTGGAGATGCGGTGCACAGCCTCCCGGATGTCCAGGACGGACGGAAGGATCACGAACCGGAAGTGGTCCGGCGTCGGCCAGTTAAACGCGGAACCGTGCGAGACGAGGATCTTCTGGTCCTTCAGCAGGTCCAGGACAAACTGTTCGTCGCTGCTGATGGGGTAGAGCTCCGGATCGAGGCGGGGGAACAGGTACATGGCGCCCGCCGCGGGGACACACGTCACGCCCGGTATCTCGGTCAGGAGCTGGTAGGCGAGATCGCGCTGTTCACGGAGCCTGCCTCCGGGCCGCACCAGGGCGTCGATGCTCTGGTAGCCGCCAAGGCAGGTCTGGATGGCATGCTGGGCCGGAACGTTGGGGCACAGCCGCAGGGAGGCCAGCAGTTCCAGTCCTTCCCGGTAGGCGGCGGTGGCGGCAAGTGGCCCGGTGACGGCAACCCAGCCTGCCCGGTAGCCGGGCATGCGGTACGCCTTGGACAGCCCGCTGAACGTCAGGCAGCAGACGTCCTCGGCCACGGCCGCGGTGTGGATATGCTGGGCCTCCTCATACAGCACCTTCTCGTAGATCTCGTCCGAGAACAGGACCAGGTGGTGTTTCCGGGCCAAGGCCGCGAACTGCTCCAGGATGTGCCGCGGATAGACGGCGCCCGTGGGGTTGTTGGGGTTGATGATCACAATCCCCTTGGTGCGGCTGGTGATCTTGGCCTCCACGTCGGCCATGTCCGGCCACCAGTTCTCCCCTTCGTCGCAGAGGTAGTGCACCGGCTTGCCCCCTGTCAGCGTGACCGCTGCGGTCCACAGCGGGTAGTCCGGTGCCGGCACCAGGATCTCGTCGCCGTTTTCCATAAACGCCTGCAGGCACATGGAAATGAGTTCGCTGACGCCGTTGCCGATGAAGATGTCCTCCACCCCGATCTGCATCAGGCCGCGCGTCTGGTAGTACTGCGAGATGGCGGTCCGCGCTGAGAAGATCCCCTTCGAGTCGCTGTATCCCTGGGCGCCCCTCAGGTGGTGGATCATGTCCACCACCACGGACTCCGGCGTTTCCAGGCCGAACGGCGCGGTGTCCCCAAGGTTCATCTTGAGGATCCGGTGCCCTTCCGCCTCCATGGCCTTGGCGGCCTGGAGGATGGGTCCGCGGAGTTCGTACCGGACGTTTTGGAGCTTGCTGGAGTGCTGCATGGGGCGCATGGTTGATTTTTTCACACACGGACGGCGACGGCGTCCCGTCTACGGTCCGGGCGCCTGGCCGTGGTGCGGTTCCGGCACAGTTGCGTGGTGCTTCAAGACTGCTGCCTACCGTCGGCGGTCCCGGCGCACGCCGCGGACGCCGAGGGTGACCCCACCGGCCACGAGCACCGCACCGATGCCCTGCAGGCCCGGGGAATCATCGGCGCCGCCGAGCACGAAGACGGCCCCGCCGAGCACCACGACGAGCAGCGGGACCACCCACCTCATGGTGCCAGCCTGTCGCCTTTGCGGTGGAGGCGGTACCAGCGGTATCCGTAACGTTCCAGTTCAACGGTGAAGCCGCCGTCGGGATCCAGGGTGATGTTGTCGCCGTCGAACAGGTCCAGCAGGGTGGCGTCCCGGAACGCATTCGCTGGCCCGTCCTCCGGGGCCACTGTGCCGTTTACCTTCACGGGGGCCTCCCCGAAGTTGTGCAGCAGCACCAGTGTGCCGCCGTCCGAACTGCAGGTGTGGGCAAGGACTGCAGGCTCTGGCTGGTCGATGATGGCGAACTCGCCCCAGCCCAGCTCCGCCGATTCGCGGAAGCGGCGGATCAGCGTGACCAAGAAGTTGAACAGCGAGCCGGGATCCCTCTTCGCGGCCGCGGCGTTGACGTGCCCGGGACCGTATTCTCCCCGGGCCAGCGGCGCCACCAGGTCCGATACCTTGGCCGTGGAGAAGCCGGCGTTCTTTTCGCCGTTCCACTGCATGGGGGTGCGCACGGAAGCCCGGCCTTTCTGCCGGAGGTCCTCTCCCATGCCGATCTCCTCCCCATAAAAGAGCACCGGAGTGCCCGGCAGGGCGAACATCAGCGAGTACACCATGCGGATGCGCCCTGCGTCGCCGCCAAGCATCGGGGGAAGGCGGCGGCGCAGGCCGCGGCCATAGATCTGCATGTTCTTCTCCGGCCCAAACGCGGAAAAGACCTCTTCCCGCTCACCGTCGCTGAGCTTGTCCAGAGTGAGTTCGTCGTGGTTCCGCACGAACATGGCCCACTGGTTGTCCGGGTGCAGCGGCGGCCTGCTCTTCAGCGTCTCCGCCAGTGGACGGGCGTCCTGGCGTGCCAGCGACAGATAGATGTGCTGCATGGACATGAAGTCGAACTGCATGTTGAGTTCGTTCCCGTCCGGACCGCCGAAGTACTCAAGCTGCTCCTTGTACGGCAGGTTCACCTCGCCCAGGAGGATGGCGCTGCCGTTGCGCCGGCTCACGAAGCTGCGCAGTGCGGCCAGGTACTCATGCGGATCCAGGTTCGCGGCCTCGTCCTTGGGCTGGCCGCGGGTCTCCAGGAAGAAGGGCACCGCGTCCAGGCGGAAGCCGTCCAGGCCCAGTTCCAGCCACAGGCCCATCGCCTTGGCAATCTCGTTCCGGACGGAGGGATTGGTGACATCCAGGTCCGGCTGGTGCTTGGCGAACATGTGCAGGTACCACTCGCCGGTGGCTTCATCCTTTTCCCACAGCGAGTCCTCCTCGCCAGGGAACACCACCTCCGAGGAGGTGTCCGGGGGAGTGTCGCTCCGCCACACGTAGTAGTCGCGGTATTTGTTGTCCTTGGATTTCCTGGCCTCGACAAACCAGGGGTGCTGGTCCGAGGTGTGGTTCACCACGAAGTCGGCGATGACGCGCATTCCACGGTCCTTGGCCGCCCGGATGAACTCCACAACGTCCCCCATGGTGCCCAGCCGGGGATCCACGGCGAAGAAGTCCGTCACGTCGTACCCGTCGTCGCGGTCCGGGGAGGGGTAGAACGGCATGAGCCAGATACAGGTCACGCCCAGTGCGGCGAGGTAGTCCACGCGCTGGGTCAGTCCGGCAAAATCGCCGGTGCCATCGCCGTCGTCGTCAAAGAACGTCTCCACGTCCAGGCAGTAGACCACGGCGTTCTTCCACCACAGGTCCGAAGTTTCGGCGAGCCTCATGCGGGTGCCTGCGCCGGCGCCTGGACCTTCGAGCCCTGCAGCTGCGGAAGGACATCTGCCGCAAACGCATCAATGAACGGGGCCTGCTCCTGCCCCACGAAGTGCAGGTAGAGCTCGTCGAAGCCCAGGGCCGCGTACGCCCCCAGCCACTCGGCGTGCTGGTCCAGGCTTGCCGAGACGTTGACCGCCTTCCGGACCTGGTCCTCGCCGATATGCCCGCTCACGCCGTCGAAATGCCCGGCCGTGGGAAGGTCCCACGGGACCGGCGGGGCGAAGGTGTTGGTCCGCCACTGGTCCAGCGCAATGGCTGCCGCGTCCTGTTCACGGGGGGCCCAGGACAGGTGCACCTGCAGCGCGGTCCTGCCGCGGCCGCCGTTGTCCCGGTATGCCGCCAGCATGTCCTTGAGCTTGCCGGCCGGCTGGTTGATGGTGACCAGGCCGTCCGCCCAGGCTGCAGAGCGGCGGGCGGTCTCCACACTGATGGCCGGTGCGATAATCGGCGGCGGGGAGTCCGGCACGTCCCAGATCCGGGCCTGTTCAACGGTGACAAGGCCGTGGTGGGTGACCTCCTCGCCGCGATGCAGCCGGCGGATCACCTCAACGCACTCCTCCAGCCGGCGCTGCCGTGTTTCCTTCGGCGGCCAGGCGTCACCGGTGACGTGCTCATTCATGTTCTCGCCGCTCCCGGTGGCCATCCAGAACCGTTCCGGAAACATGCCGGCCAGGGTGGCCGAGGCGTGGGCGATGATGGCGGGGTGGTACCGCTGGCCCGGGGCGGTCACCACACCGAAGCGCAGGCTGGTGGTGGCCAGCGCCGCGCCCAGCCAGGACCAGGCGAACCCGGAGTGGCCCTGCCGGGCGGACCACGGCTCAATATGGTCAGAGCACATGGCGGCATCGAATCCTGCCTGTTCCGCGTGCTGGACGTCCTTGAGCAGCTGGGCGGGACTGATCTGTTCGTGTGAGGCGTGGAAGCCGACAGTAACCATCGTTAACCTCTACCGTCCGCAGGGGTGCCGTGTCGAGGGCTGGCCTGCCCGGCGCCACTTGTCAGATAAGTTTGAAGCCTGTATTACTGCGCATCCCGGAATTCCTGCGCAGGCGGCGGAGCTGGAAGGACGTACCACTCGTGGGCGGTGTGCTGGTGGGGCTGGCGGTAATCGGCGCCGTCATCGCCGTGGGCTACATTGCCGCTCGCTGCGGGCTGGGCGGGGAACCCACGGTCTCGGCGCTCACCCGGACTGCCTTCTTCATCACCAACCCCGTCCTGCTGTTCACGGTGGTCCTGGAATCGGACCTCACCGTGGTCTTCTCCGCCTACGTTCCGCTGGCCATTCTGACGGCGTCGGCCACGGCGCTGCTGTACGTGCTGGCCAGCAGGCTGTGGTTCCGGCGGCCGCTGGCTGAGACCGCCGTCGGCGCGATGGCCAGCTCCTACGTCAACGCCAACAATATCGGCATCCCCATCATGCTGTACGCCCTGGGCGACGCCACCCCGGTGGCACCGGTCCTGCTGGTCCAGCTCCTCCTCTTGGCGCCCGTGGTCCTCACCCTGCTGGACCTCTCCGCCGCCGGCCGGGTGTCGCCCAGGCTGCTGCTCTCCCAGCCCTTCCGCAACCCGATGATCATCGCGTCCCTGCTCGGCGTGGTCCTGGCCGCGTTCCGGGTGGAACTTCCTCCACCTGTGATGGCACCCCTCTCCCTCCTGGGCGGGGCTGCCGTTCCGGTGGTGCTGCTCGCCTTCGGCATGTCCCTGCACGGCACCCGGATGCTGCGCAGCGGCGGGCACACGGCCGAAATCCTGACGGCCACGGCGCTGAAGTCCGCCGTGATGCCCGCGGTGGCGTTCGCCGTCGGACGCTTTATCTTCAACCTGGACCAGCACATGCTCCTGGGCGTGGTGCTGATGGCCGCCCTTCCCACAGCCCAGAACGTGTTCCTGTTCGCCGGCAAGTACGGGCGCGGGGTCGCAGTGGCCCGCGAAACGGTCCTGCTGTCAACGGCGGCAGCGGCGCCGTCCCTGATCCTCATCGTGTGGCTGCTGGCGGGGTGAGCCCGCGGGGCGGGGTTACGCAGGGGCACGTCCCCGGGCAAGAATGGGCAGCATGGAACTTCCCGTGATGCCGCCCGTCCCGCCCATGCTCGCCAAGGCCGTCAGCGGCATTCCTGGTGTTGCAGGGGGCGGGGACCTCAGCTATGAGCCGAAATGGGACGGATTCCGGTCCATCATCTTCCGGGACGGCGATGAGCTGGAGATCGGCAGCCGCAACGAGAAGCCCATGACGCGCTATTTTCCCGAGCTTGTTGAGGCGCTGAAGGAGAACCTGCCGCCACGCTGCGTGGTGGACGGCGAGATCATCCTGGTCGGTTCCTCCGGCGACCGCCTCGATTTCGACGCCCTGCAGCAGCGCATCCACCCCGCAGCCAGCCGGGTCAAGCTGCTCGCTTCCCAGACACCGGCCTCCTTCGTGGCGTTCGATCTTCTGGCCCTCGGTGACGACGACTACACCGGCCGGCCCTTCACCGAACGGCGTGCGGCCCTGGAAAAGGCGCTCGCGGCGAGCAAGGCCCCGGTCCACCTCACCGCCGCCACCACGGACAAGGATACGGCGGAGCAGTGGTTCCGCCAGTTCGAGGGCGCCGGGCTGGACGGCGTTGTGGCCAAGCGCCTGGACGGCCGGTACGAGCCGGACAAGCGGGTGATGTTCAAGACCAAGCATGAACGCACCGCTGACTGCGTGGTGGCCGGTTACCGCCTGCACAAGAGCGGGCCGGATGTGGTCGGCTCGCTGCTGCTGGGGTTGTACAAGGACGACGGCGGCCTGGCCAGCGTGGGCGTGATCGGCGCCTTCCCCATGAAGCGGCGCAAGGAGCTGTACGAGCAGCTCCAGCCGCTGGTAACCACCTTCGATGACCACCCGTGGGCGTGGGCCAAGCAGGAGGAGGGGGAACGGACGCCGCGCAACGCCGAGGGCAGCCGCTGGAGCGCCGGCAAGGACCTGTCCTTCGTACCCCTCCGCCCGGAGCTGGTGGTGGAGGTGCGGTACGACCACATGGAGGGGGAACGGTTCCGGCACACGGCCCAGTTCAACCGCTGGCGGCCGGACCGGGACCCGGAATCGTGCACGTACGCGCAGCTGGAGGAGCCGGTCAGTTTTGACCTGGCGTCGGTGCTGGAGGCCGGCCGGCCCTAGGTTTTGGGGAGGCCGCCGGCGTCCCCGGCCACCCGACGTCGTGCCTGCTGCCCCGGGCGGCGCCGGAACAGCCCATTTTTCAACGGGGAAAAGCCCGCCATATGGGGGGAATGGCGGGCTTTCCGGTTCCAAAACCGGGCTGGACGGTACTTCCAGCCGGGCGGGGTTCTACTTGAGGCCGAGCTGCGTGGTGGGGGTCTTGTAGGACTCCTTGGCAGTCAGGGCGGAGATGGCCGCGATGCCGCAGATCACGGCGGTGAAGATGCTGATCTGGACCCAGCCGCCGGGCCTGATCCCGCCCATGGCCGCCACGATTGCAGGTGCGAACCCTGCCATCAGGAAGCCCAGCTGGGTGCCGATGGCCAGGCCGGAGAAGCGGACCTTGGTGCTGAACATCTCGGCGTAGAAGGACGGCCAGACGGCGTTGGAGGCTGCGTAGCCGCAGGAGAAGAAGCCGATGGCGGCCAGGAACATCAGCGGCACGCTGCCGGATTCCAGGCTGAGCAGGAAGACGGGCGTCAGGATGGCGCTGGCCACAGCCCCGTAAATGAAGACGGGCTTGCGGCCGATCCTGTCAGCCAGCATGCCGAAGAGCGGCTGGGTGCCCAGGGCCACGAAGTTGGCGCCGACCACGAGCCAGAGGGTGGTGGTGCCGTCGACGCCCGCCACGGTCTTGGCATAGCTGATGGCGAGGGTGCCGAACACGGTGGAGACGGCGGCGATGAAGGCGCAGCAGATCACGCGGAGGACGTCGCGCCAGTGGGCCTTGAGCAGGTCGGCAACCGGGAGCTTGGAAATTTGGGCGGTCTTCTGGGCTTCCTCGAAGGCCGGCGGCTCGTGCAGGGTGCGCCGGATGAAGAAGGCAACAACAACCACCACGGCGCTCAGCCAGAACGGGATGCGCCAGCCTATGCCGTACTTGATCTCGTCCGGGAGGGCCAGGACGGGGATGAAGACCAGGGCTGCGAGGATCTGGCCGCCCTGGGTGCCCGTGAGGGTCCAGGAGGTGAAGAAGGAGCGCCGGTTGTCCGGGGCGTGCTCAAGGGTCATGGAGGAGGCTCCGGCCTGTTCCCCGGCGGCGGACAGGCCCTGGCAGAGCCGGGCCAGCACCAGCAGGGCGGGAGCCCACCAGCCAACCGTGTTGAAGTCCGGCAGGCAGCCGATGAGGAAGGTGGAGGCACCCATCAGGAGGAGGGTGAACATCAGGACCTTCTGCCGGCCCACCCTGTCACCGAAGTGCCCCAGGATCACGGCGCCCACGGGGCGCGCCACATAGGCGAAACCGAACGTGGCGAAGGACATGATGGCCGCGTTCGCGTCAGCATTGGGGAAGAAGACCGTGGGGAAGATCAGGGCTGCTGCGGATCCGAAAATGAAGAAATCGTAATATTCGACGGCGCTGCCCAGGAAGCTGGCGAGGGCTGCCTTCTTCGGCGTCCCGGCCGGGGCGGCAATGCCTGGCTCGGCGGACGGAAGTGTCTGGCTCATGGAGTTCCTTAGATGTGACGACTTTGTCGCGGATGGATCAGGGGGGCTCGCGGCCGGCGCTGCCTTCAGGTGGAGGCGCGGCTCGGCATTGGTGCGGGATAACCCGGGCAGTAGCCACATGGTGGGAGCTACTTGTGCGATACAGCAATAGTGACTGTGAGTGCGGTCACCTGTCAAGAAAATAATCACTATCTAGAAATAACTCTCACTATGTGGGAGCATCGATCCATGAGTGTGAACCAAGCCACAGCGGACAACGACGTAACTGCTGACACCCCTCCTGAGGCCAAGGCGGCCAAAGCGGACCGCACGGACATGGTGGGGAAGGCCCTGGGCCTCCTGGTCCTTCTGGGCGATGAGCCGCGCGGGGCCAGTGCCGCAGAGATCTCCCGACGGGCCGAGCTGCCCTTCAGTACCACCTACCGCCTGCTGGGGTCCCTGACCCGCGACGGCTTCGTGGACTACGAACCGGACGGCCGCCGCTACCACCTGGGCCTGCGGATCTTCCAGCTGGGCCAGCGGGTCTCCAACCATCACGGCTTCGCCGGCACGGCCATGCCGGTCCTCCGCCGGGTCACCGAACAGACGGGCGAGGCCACCATCCTCAGCGTCCGCGACGGCCACCACCACCTCACGGTCAACAAGGTGGACGGTCCGCAGATGTTCCGGGTGACCAGCGACCCCGGCCACTTGGGCTCCCTCTCCACTACCGCCGTCGGAAAAGTGCTGGTTGCCTTTGCGGAGGACGCCGACCGCGAACGGCTGCTGGAGGATCTCCCGCTGGAGCAGCTCACGGAAAAGTCCATCACGGATCTGGACGCCTTCCGCGCGGAAATCGATAAGGTCCGGCGCCAAGGATATGCCGTGATGGACGAGGAAAACGAGATGGGCATGCGTGCCGTCGCCGTTCCGCTTCTCAACTCCCAGGGCCACGCCTTCGCTTCCCTGGCAACGGCGGTCCCCGTCTTCCGCATGGGCCTGGAGGAACTGGCGGCGTGCGTCCCGCTGCTGCAGGAGGCGGCCGCCGAGCTTGCGGCCCGCCTGCCGCAACGCTGACTCGGCTATTTGTTCGTATGTGGAACAAGAGTGCGCTGATAGAACAAATGATGTACCGTAACTTTCAACACCGCAGCAGCAGCACCCGCCTGGCGCACTGCTCCTGCCCGGTGCCGTACCAAAGGAGCTGCACGGATGAGTAATCGAACTGAGTCCTACCTGGTGGGACTGGTCGGCGATGGTGTGATGCCGTCACTCACCCCGCCCATGCACGAGCGCGAAGGGGATGTCCAGGGCCTGCGCTACCTCTACCGGCCCATCGACCTCGTGGAACTCGGCCTTCCCGGCGACTCCGTGGGAGAGCTGCTGCGCAGTGCCAGGAACCTCGGCTTCAACGGCCTGAACATCACGCACCCCTGCAAGCAGCTGGTCCTGCAGCACCTGGACGAGGTGACGCCGGACGCCGTGCGGCTCGGTGCGGTCAATACCGTGGTGATCGACGGCGGCCGGTTCATAGGCCACAACACAGACTTTTCCGGCTTTGCCGCAGCCCTCTCCTCAGGACTTCCCGGCGCCAGGCTGGACCGGGTGGTCCAGCTGGGCGCCGGCGGGGCAGGTTCCGCCGTGGCCTACGCCCTCCTCACCGCCGGGGTCCGCCACCTGGACCTCGTGGACATGGACGCCGCCCGCAGCGCCGCCCGGGCAGCCGAACTGGCCGGCTTCTTCCCGGACAGCACCGTTGTGGCGCGCACGACGGCGGAGCTGCCGCAGCTGATGCCGCTGGCCGACGGCCTGGTGCACTGCACCCCCGTGGGGATGGCCGCCCACCCCGGCGTTCCGCTGGACCTGGAGCTGCTGGAGTCCCGGCACTGGGTGGCGGACATTGTCTACCGCCCCATCGACACCGAGCTCGTCCGGGGCGCCCGCGCCAAGGGCTGCGAGGTCCTGGACGGCGGCCGGATGGCAGTGGGCCAGGCCGCAGATGCCTTCCGCATCTTCACGGGCCTGGAACCCGATCCGGACCGCATGCGCTCGCACTTCCTGGAGCTCGTGGCCGCAGAAGAGGTGGCTGCCTGATGCGCACCGGTATCGCCACCGTCTGCCTCTCCGGCACCCTGAAGGAGAAGATGCAGGCCTGTGCCATCGCCGGGTTCGACGGCATCGAGATCTTTGAACAGGACCTGGTCACCTCGCCGCTGAGCCCCGGGGACGTCCGGTCCATGGCAGCAGACCTTGGCCTGGGGCTGGACCTCTACCAGCCGTTCCGGGATTTCGACGGCGTGGCCCCGGACCTGCTGAAGGCGAACCTCCGGCGGGCGGAGGCGAAGTTCAACCTGATGTCCCGCCTGGGCATGGACACCATCCTGGTCTGCTCCAACGTTGCCACGGCCACGATCGACGACGACGCCGTCCGCGCCGAACAGCTCGCCCAGCTGGCCGGACTTGCCGGCGACCACGGCATCAAGGTGGCCTACGAGGCCCTGGCCTGGGGCAAGCACGTGAACGACTACGAGCACGCCTACCGCCTGGTGGAGATGGTGGACCACCCCAACCTGGGAACCTGCCTGGACTCCTTCCACATCCTGTCCCGCGACTGGGACACCGCGCCAATAGAAAGGCTCGACCCCGAGAAGATCTTCTTCGTCCAGGTTGCGGACGCCCCGAAACTCACCATGGATGTGCTGTCCTGGAGCCGCCACTACCGCGTGTTCCCGGGCGAGGGGCAGTTCGAGCTGGCCAAGTTCATGGGCCACGTGGTCCGGGCCGGCTACTCCGGCCCGGTCTCCCTGGAGGTCTTCAACGATGTCTTCCGCCAGTCGGATGTGGACCGCACAGCCGTGGACGCCATGCGCTCGCTCATCTGGCTGGAGGAACAGAGCGCCAAATGGCTGGCAGGCAGCGCGGAAGCCGCAGAGGGCGGCAGTGCTGCCTCCCGCCGTCGTTATCCTATGGAACTCGCCACGCTGCCCAAGGTCAGCGAACCGGCGGGCTTCAACTTCGCCGAGGTCAAAGCGGACGATACCGCACAGCTGGAGAAGCTCCTGGGCCAGCTTGGCTTCGGGTTCGAGGGCAGGCACCGCACCAAGGACGTGCAGCTGTGGACCATGGGCCAGGCGCGCGTGATCATCAACGAGCAGGCGGCATCGCACGCCGAACCGTCGATCGCCGCCTTGGGGTTCGACGTCGATTCACCCGTGATTGCCTCGGCCCGGGCGCAGCAGCTCAAGGCTCCCGTGGTGGCCCGCAAGGTCCAGGCCGACGAGGAAGTCTTCCAGGGCATCTCCGCGCCCGACTCAACGGAAATCTTCCTGTGCCAGGGCAGCCCGGACGGCACGGCAGCCTGGACCCGTGAATTCGGGGAAGGCCTGGAACACCGCACTCCTTCCGGCGGGCCGGGTGCGGCTGCGGTCATCGACCACGTCAACCTCGCCCAGCCGTGGCAGCACTTCGACGAGGCCGTCCTGTTCTACACCAGCGCCCTGGCCCTGGAACCGCAGCCCTTCGCCGAAGTGCCCAGCCCCAGCGGGCTGGTGCGCTCGCAGGTGATGACCACCTCCGACGCCGCCGTCCGGCTGGTGCTGAACCTGGCGCCGGTGCAGCAGGCCCGCAGCGAAGTCCGCAAGACCTACCAGGAGCACATCGCGTTCGCCGTGAAGGACCTCGTGGCCACTGCCCGGGCCGCCCGGGACCGGGGCCTCGAATTCCTGCAGATCCCCGCGAACTACTACGAGGACCTGGACGCCCGGTTCGACCTTGACCCCGGGTTCCTGGCCACCCTGCAGGAGCTCAACCTCCTCTACGACCGCGATGCGGACGGCGAATTCCTCCACTTCTACACCGCCACGGTGGGCAGTGTGTTCTTCGAGATGGTGGAACGCCGCGGCGGCTACGACGGGTACGGGGCGCCCAACGCCCCGGTCCGGCACGCGGTCCAGTACGACTCGCTGCACCGGACCTGAGCCGGCCGCCGAACTGACCAACTGCCCTACGAATCACAACGAAAACCAGAAAGGAGCCAGCCGTGCCGGAAGAAACCAACGCCCAGCTTGATACCGACGAGTCTGTGCCGCCCGCCGAGCCGAAGGCCGCACACATGCCCCTTGACCGCGCCATTGAAACCCAGGCTGACCTCAGTGCAGAGATCAACGCCCTGGGCGAAGCCTACGCACGGGCCCTCAAAGAGGGTTCCCCCGCCGAAACCCAGCCGCGGCTGGACTACCCGCCCTACCGCTCCAGCATCCTGCGGCACCCCACCAAAAGCCTGCACCACGCGGACCCGGAAACCATCGAGCTGTACTCGCCGGCCTTCGGCCACCAGGACGTGCACGCCCTTGAGTCGGACCTGACCATCCAGCACAACGGCGAGCCCCAGGGCGAGCGGATCATCGTGGCAGGCCGGGTCCTGGACGGCGACGGCCGCCCCGTTGCCGGTCAGTTGGTGGAGATCTGGCAGGCCAATTCCTCCGGCCGGTACATCCACAAGCGCGACCAGCACCCGGCGCCGATCGACCCGAACTTTACGGGCATCGGCCGCTGCATCACCGGCCCGGACGGGTCCTACCGGTTCACCACCATCAAGCCCGGGGCGTACCCGTGGAAGAACCACCTGAATGCCTGGCGCCCGGCGCACATCCATTTCTCCCTGTTCGGAACCGAGTTCACCCAACGGATCATCACCCAGATGTATTTCCCGGGCGACCAGCTGTTCCCGCTGGACCCGATCTACCAGACCATCGTGGACCAGGACGCCCGCGACCGGCTGGTGGCCACCTACGACCACAGCCTCACCGAGCCCGAGTGGGCCCTTGGGTACAACTGGGACATTGTCCTGACCGGGCCCAAGCGGACCTGGACCGAAAACGAGGCACTTGGTGCCGCAGGCGACGAGGAATAGGCAGAGGACCAGTCAGATGAACAACCAGACCAAACTCGTCCCCACTCCCGGCCAGACCGTGGGCCCGTTCTACGGCTACGCGCTTCCGTTCGACAAGGACAACGAACTCCTGGCCCCCGGCTCACCGGGCTCCATCCGCCTGCAAGGCACGGTGTATGACGGCGCCGGCCACACCATCCCGGACGCCATCCTGGAAATCTGGCAGCCCGACGCCGAGGGCAACGTCGTCCAGAAGACCGGCTCCCTGGTCCGCGACGGCTACACCTTCACCGGCTGGGGCCGCGGCGCCGTGGGGAACTCGGGAGTCTTCACTTTCACCACCGTGAACCCGGGCCCGACGTCGCCGGGTTCGGCGCCCTTCATCTCCGTGGCCATCTTCGCCCGCGGACTCACCAACCGGCTCTTCACCCGCATCTACCTCCCGGAGGACACCGAGGCCCTGGCCAACGACCCCCTGCTGAGCTCCCTGGACCCCGAGCGCCGCAAGACGCTGATCGCCCGCCGCGACGCCGACGGCGGCCTCACCTGGGACGTCCGCCTTCAGGGCGAGGGCGAGACAGTCTTCCTGGACTTCCAGTGACCGGGTCCGCCGGCCTGGGAGATGCGGGCGCCTTCGGGGAGGAGGGCGACGCCGGCCTGCTCAGTCCCGTCTCGGCGTCACCCCTTGTGGGTGCGCTGACGGGCGACCGGGCCGTGCTGGCGGCGATCCTCGCCGTCGAGTCCGGCTGGGCCGCCGTGCTCGAGAAGGCGGGCCTGGCGCCCGCCGGTTCCGCCGCCGTCGTCTCCGTAGCGGCCGAGCCTGGCAGGTACAGCGTGGCAGGCATAGCCCGACGCGCCCAGGGCGGGGGCAACCCGGTGATCCCGCTGCTGGCGGACCTTCGGAAAAACGTCCAGGCGCTGGACGGCACCGGCATTGGCGCCGGAAGGGCAGTCCACACGTCCCTGACCAGCCAGGACGTGCTGGACACGGCCCTGATGCTGCTGGCCCGCAACACCGTTGAAGCGCTGCTCGGCGACCTGAAGCGCACCTCGGCGGCACTTGCCAGTTTGGCCGAAGAGCATGCGGACACGCTGTGCGTGGGCAGGAGCCTCACCCAGTATTCGCTCCCCTTCACGTTCGGGCTCCGGGCTGCGCAATGGTTCCATGGCGTCGCCGCCGCGGGACGCCAGCTGGAGGTCCTGGCCTATCCGGTCCAGTTCGGCGGCGCTGCGGGAACCCTGGCCGCCGGAACCGTCCTGGCCTCCGGCTCATCAAGCACCCCCTTCAGCCTGGCGGATGCCCTGGCGGCACAGCTGGGCCTCGCCGCCGCCCCGGCGCCCTGGCACACCAACCGGCTGGTGGTGACGTCGCTGGGCAACGCCCTCGCCGCCGTGCTGGACGCGTTCGGCAAGATCGCCGCCGATGTGCTGTTCCTGAGCAGGCCCGAGGTGGGCGAGCTGGCCGAACCGCGCGCCGCCGGCCGCGGAGTCTCCTCTGCCATGCCGCAGAAACAGAATCCCGTACTGTCTGTCCTGGTCCGCAGCGCGGCGCTGCAGGCACCCCAGCTCGTGGCCCAGCTGCACCTGGCGGCAGCCAACTTCAACGATGAGCGCCCGGACGCCGCGTGGCACACCGAGTGGCCGGCGCTCCGGCAGCTCCTGGCCCTGGCACTCGGGGCGGCCGGACACATCCGAGAACTCGCCGGCGGCCTTCAGGCCTTCCCGGACGAGATGCGCCGCAACCTGGACCTCGCCGGTCCGCTGCTCCTGGCCGAGGGGGTGGGCGCGGCGATAGCGCCCCTGCTGGGGGCAAAGGACGGCCTCACCGGGAAGGAACAGCTGCAGGCCGTGGTGGACCAGACCCTGCAGGCACCCTCCGGGGAGCAGGCTGCCACCTACCGCAAGCTGCTCCGCGACGCCGTGCCGGCCGGGGTTCTCACCGACCTCCGGCTCGAGGAACTCCTCAACCCCGCCAGCTACCTGGGCGAGGCGGCAAATATTTCCCGCCGTATCCTGGCCGCTTTCCCGGAATACGCGGCGCCCCCCGAACCATCCCTTACCGACGCGAACGGAGACCCCCGTGGCTAAACCTGCCCTGAAAGCAGCCCTGCTCTCGCCCCAGCGCCCGCTGGGTGACCATCCGCTGCTGGTGGTGGGACCCTCCCTGGGCACCTCCACCATCCTGTGGAACCGCACCGCCTCGGTGCTCGGCAACGATGTCGACGTCGTGGCCTGGGACCTGCCCGGCCACGGGGTCTCACCGGCAGCCACCGGGACCTTCGATGTTGCCGCCCTGGCTGATGCCGTGGTTGACCTTGTGGACTCCATCGCCCCCGGAGAGGCCTTCCACTACGCGGGCGTCTCCCTGGGCGGCGCCACCGGCCTGCAGCTGGGCATCAAGCACGGGGAACGCCTCAAGAGCCTGTCCGTCCAGTGCAGCGGTGCCAAGCTGGGAACGCCCGAAGGGTGGCTGGAACGGGCTGAGACGGTCCGCAGCCAGGGCACCCCGGTGATGATCCAGGGCTCGGCGGAACGCTGGTTCGCCCCCGGTTTCATGGAGCGCGAACCGGAGCTCAGCAGCTTGCTCCTGCATGCCCTGCGCGATGCCGACCGGTTCAGCTACGCCTTCTGCTGCGAGGCACTGGCCGCGTTCGATGTCCGGGAGGACCTCGGCAGCATCCGGGTGCCCACCCAGGTCATCGCAGGGGCGCTGGACGGGGTGGCGCCGCCGTCGTTCGCTGAAGAAGTGGCGGCCGGCATCACGGCCGGCGGCGGGACGGCCACCGCTGTCACCCTGGAGGGCGTGGCGCACCTTGCCCCGGCAGAAGCTCCCGCCCACGTGGCCGAGCTGATGCGCAGCCTCATCAGCTGGACCGAATCGCGGGGGGCAGCCAAGTGAACGGCACCGGCGCGAAGAACCCCGAACGCAACGGCGCCGTCCAGCCCGGCGCCACCAGCCAGGACATTTACGACGGCGGCATGAAGGTGCGGCGCGAAGTGCTGGGCGATGCGCACGTGGACCGGGCCAACGCCGCCAAAGACGAATTCACGGACGACTTCCAGGACATGATCACGCGGATCGCGTGGGGCGGGATCTGGACCCGGCCCGGCCTCACCCGGCAGATGCGCTCCGCCGTCACCATTACCGCCATGGTGGCGCACGGGCACTGGGAGGAGCTGGCCATGCACATCCGGGCTGCCCTCACCAACGGACTCAGCAGGGACGAGATCAAGGAAATCCTGCTGCAGACCGCCATCTACTGCGGAGTGCCCTCCGCGAATACGGCTTTCAAGACCGCCCAGCAGGTGTTCAAGGACATGGACGCGGACACCCCACCCAACTAGGTAGCAGCAGATGTCGCTCTGGGCCCCCAAAACGACATCAACTGCTACCTGGTTGGGCAGACCAGTCAAGAATGTAGAGGAACAGTGATGAACCAGGCTTTTGTGTACGACGCCGTGCGCACCCCGTTCGGGAAGTTCGGCTCCGGCCTCGCCGGGGTCCGTCCGGATGACCTTGCCGCGCATGTGATCAAGGAGTCCGTGCAGCGGGCCCCCGGGCTGGACCCGGAGCGGATCGACGAGGTGGTGTTCGGCAACGCGAACGGTGCCGGCGAGGAGAACCGGAACATCGCCCGGATGGGCACGTTGCTGGCCGGTTTGCCGGTCTCGATTCCGGGCACCACGGTCAACCGGCTGTGCGGGTCTTCGCTGGACGCGGCGATCATCGCGTCCCGGCAGATCAACGCCGGTGACGCCGAGCTGGTGCTGGTGGGCGGTGCGGAATCGATGTCCCGGGCCCCCTGGGTGTTGCCGAAGACGGAGAAGCCTTACCCGGCCGGGGACATGACCCTGGCCTCCACCACGCTGGGGTGGCGGCTGGTGAACAAGGCCATGCCGAAGGAATGGACGATTTCCCTGGGCGAGGCCACTGAGCGGCTGCGCGAGAAGTACGGCGTGAGCCGCGAAGCGCAGGACGAGTTCGCGGCGGCCTCGCACAACCTCTCCGCCGCGGCGTGGGACGAGGGGTTTTACGACAACCTGGTGGCCCCGGTGCCGGGCACGGACCTGGTCCGGGACGAGGGCATCCGTGCCGGTTCCTCGGCGGAGAAGCTCGCCGGGCTGAAGACCGTGTTCCGGACCGAGGACGGCACGGTCACCGCGGGGAATGCTTCGCCGTTGTCCGACGGCGCCTCCGCGGCCTGGGTGGGGTCCGAGGCTGCCGCCGGGCTGCTGGGCCTGGACCCGCTGGCCCGGATCGCCGGGCGCGGCGCGCACGGCAATGATCCGCAGTTCTTCGGTTACGCCCCGGTGGAGGCGGCGAACAAGGCACTCGCGAAGGCGGGCATCGGCTGGGACCAGGTGGGCGCCGTCGAACTTAACGAGGCGTTCGCCGCGCAGTCCCTGGCGTGCATCAACGCCTGGGGCATCGACCACTCCATTGTGAACCGGCACGGCGGCGCGATCGCCATGGGCCACCCGCTGGGGGCTTCCGGAACCCGCATCCTGGGCACCCTGGCCCGGTCCCTGCAGGCGTCCGGGGAGCGCTGGGGCGTGGCCGCGATCTGCATCGGCGTGGGCCAGGGCCTCGCCGTCGTCCTCGAAAACGTCACCGCCTCCGCAGGCACCAGCACAGGAAAGGCCTAGGCAATGCTGAAATTCGTAGAGTCGGTCCAGGAGGCCGTCTCCGGAATCAAGGACGGTTCCACCGTGATGATCGGCGGGTTCGGCAACGCCGGGCAGCCGTTCGAGCTGATCGACGCGCTGCTGGACTGCGGCGCCACGGACCTGACGGTGGTGAACAACAACGCCGGCCAGGGTGACCAGGGCCTGGCCCTGCTCATCAAGGAAGGCCGGGTGCGGAAGATGATCTGTTCCTTCCCGCGCCAGTCAGACTCCTGGCATTTTGACGCCAAGTACAAGGCCGGGCAGATCGAGCTGGAGCTCGTGCCGCAGGGCAACCTGGCCGAGCGGATCCGGGCCGCCGGGGCCGGGATCGGCGGGTTCTTCACCCCCACCGGGTACGGCACCATGCTCGCCGAGGGCAAGGAAACCCGGATCATTGATGGCCGCGGCCAGGTGTTCGAGACCCCCATCCACGCCGACGTCGCACTCATCAAGGCGCTCAAGTCGGACGGGAAGGGCAACCTGGTGTACCGCAAGACCGCCCGGAACTTCGGGCCGATCATGGCCGCGGCGGCCAGGCACTCCATTGTCCAGGTCTCTGAGATCGTGCCTGTCGGGGCTCTGGATCCGGAGAACGTGGTGACTCCCGGAATTTACGTCAATACTGTGGTCCGCGTTCCCGCGGCAGCCGGCAGCACCACTGGCACTGAAGAGAAGGTGGCCTGAGATGGGCGTCATGGAATCGAGCATCAAGACCTCCGAGGCCCCGCTGAGCCGGGACGACCTCGCCCGCCTGGTGGCCAGGGACATCGCCCCCGGCTCGTTCGTGAACCTCGGCATCGGCCAGCCCACCCTGGTGTCCAACTACCTCACCGAGGACCAGGACATCACGCTCCATACGGAGAACGGGATGCTGGGCATGGGCCCGGAAGCCAAGGGGGACGAGGTTGACGAGGACCTCATCAACGCGGGCAAGATCCCCGTCACCGAACTCCCCGGCGCCTCCTACTTCCACCATGCCGACTCCTTCGCGATGATGCGCGGCGGGCACCTGGACATCTGCGTGCTCGGCGCGTTCCAGGTATCAGTCACCGGCGACCTCGCCAACTGGCACACCGGGGCACCCGGCGCGATTCCCGCCGTCGGAGGCGCCATGGACCTGGCCACCGGCGCCAAGGACGTGTTCGTGATGATGACCCTGCTCACCCGCGAAGGCGCGTCCAAGATTGTGGAGTCCTGCACCTACCCGCTCACCGGCGTCGGCTGCGTCACCCGCGTGTACACGGACAAAGCCGTCTTCCTCACCGGGCCCGGCGGCATCACCGTCCGCGAAACGTTCGGCTGCACTTTGGAGGAACTCCAGGAACTGGTGCCGGTTCCGCTCAAGGCGGCCGCCGCGGCCTGAGGCGGCCCTAGGATTGGTAACCATGACCGACGCAGCATCAGCGGGTGCCCCGCAGGCCAGTGACCAGTACGTCCAGTCCCTGGCCCGCGGGCTCGCCGTCATCCGTGCATTCGATACGGACCACCCGATGATGACCCTGACGGAGGTGGCAGCCCGCACCGGGCTGACGCGCGCCACTGCCCGGCGGTTCCTGCACACCCTGGTGGAACTGGGTTACGTGCGGACGGACGGCAAAACCTTCGCGCTGACGGCCAAAGTGCTCCAGTTGGGCTACTCGTACCTGTCCGGGCTGTCGCTGCCGCAGATGGCGCAGCCGCACCTTGAGGAACTGTCCTTGAAACTGGGGGAGTCCACCTCTGCGGCGGTGCTCGACGGGACGGACATCGCCTACATCGCCCGGGTGACCACACGCCGGATCATGAACGTGGGCATTACCGTGGGCACCCGCTTCCCGGCGTACGCAACGTCAATGGGCCGCGTGCTGCTCGCCGGGCTGCCTCCGGCGGACCTGAAGGCCTACCTGGCCACGGCCGAGATCAAGCCGCTGACCCCGCGCGCCCTGGGCACCGCCAAGGACCTTCTGCCAGTCCTTGAGACGGTCCGGGCGCAGGGCTGGTGCCTGCTGGACCAGGAGCTGGAGCTGGGCCTGATGTCCGTGGCGGCCCCTGTGTACGACAGGTCCCGGGTAGTGGCAGCCGTCAACGTGTCCCTGCAGGCCCAGTCCGTCGCCGCCAAGCCGGACCCGGACGCCTTCCTGGCCTCGGTGGCACAGGAGATCATTGCGACGGCGAAACTCATCTCCGCCGATCTCAGCGCCCGGGGTTAGCCGCCCAAGGGGATGGACACCGCCCGTGCCTAGGTCCCCTGCCGGAGCAAGGACAGGAAATGCTGCCTCATGCGTGCGCGGTCCGGTTCCACGCCCGTGATGAGGCGGAAGGCGTCCACCGCCTGGCCCACGGCCATGTGGCCGCCGTCCAGCACACGGCACCCTTTGGCGCCGGCGGCCTTGACCAGTTCGGTTTCGATCGGACGGTAGACGATATCGGCCACCCAGTGCCGGGACTGGAGCAGGTCCCCGTCCAGGGGCATGCCCGGATGGGCGTGCATGCCCACGGGAGTGGCATGCACCAGGCCGTCAGCCTCGGACATCAGATCCCCTATCTCGCCGATCGGCCGCCACTCGATGTTCCTGTCCGGAAAGATCTGCGCGAGGGCCTCGGCCCGCTCCCGGGACCGGGCGGGATCCAGGTCCAGGACGCACAGGTGCTGCGCTCCTGCCGCCAGGAGCGCATAGGCCGTAGCGGCCCCGGCGCCGCCCGCGCCCAGCTGCACAACATGTCCAAGGGATGCTCCGGGGAGGCCTTCCTCGAGGGCGGAGCCAAATCCGGAGTAATCGGTGTTGTGGCCGATGAACTTGCCATCACGGACAAGGACGGTGTTGACCGCTTCCAGCCGCGCCGCATCGTCCGAAAGATCATCAAGGTACCCAAGGACAACCTGTTTGGCGGGAACGGTGATGTTGAAAGCATTGAAGCCCAGGTCGCGTCCGGCCGAGAGCAGGGTGCCCACGTCGTCCGCCGGACGTGCCAGGACGGTCAGGTCGACGGTCCGGTAGATGTACCGCAGCCCGTGATGGTCGGCTTCCCGCTCGTGGAGGGCGGGGGTCAGGGAGTGCGTGGTTCCTTCGCCGATCAACCCCACCAGGTACGACTCCGCCGGAGTACTCATTCTGTCCACCTTCCGGCCCCGCCAGTGCGAAGCGTCCTTGGGTCGGATTGCCTGGTCACAATTTCGGCCGCGGCCTTGTTCCGGACCTCGATGTGAACTAGATTACAACTACTGTACGTTTTATGCACACATGTTCGTAATGCGCACAAAGTCCCAGGCGAGGCGCACTGTCGGAGAAGACAGCCGGCAGCCTTGTCGGAGTACGGGTATCAAAGGAGAAAACCGTAGTGAAAACCCTTCTAAAATCACTCGCAGTGGGCACGGCGGGGTTGCTTGCGCTGACCGGCTGCGCCTCGGGCAGCAACAGCAGTTCGGAAGCCGACTTCCCTGCACAGGACATCCGGCTGACCGTTCCGTGGGCCGCAGGCGGCTCGGGGGACCTGACGGCCCGTACCATCGCACCGCTGCTGGAAAAAGAGCTGGGCGTCGAAGTCATCGTCGAAAACAAGCCGGGAGCCAACGGATCGGTGGCCTACAACTGGCTGAAGGACCAAAAGCCGGACGGATACAACCTCTCGATGATGGGCGTAGAGGTGGCCACCCTGCAGTTCCAGGATTACGACATCGACCCGTCCAACTACGCGCCGATTGGCCAGGGCCTGGCCGGACCCGGTGCCATCGCTGTCCCGGTGGACAGCCCCTACAAGTCGCTCAAGGACCTCGTCGCGGACGCCAAGGCCAACCCCGGCAAGGTCACCTACTCCAGCCCGGGCGTCGGCTCGGTCTGGGATTCCCCCGCCCAGGGCCTCCAGGAACTGGCCGGAATCGAACTCACATCTGTCCCGTTTGACGGCTCAGCCCCGGCAGTTGCTGCTGCGGCGGCCGGTGACGTCGATTTCTCGATCGATGCGATCGGCACGCAGAAGAACCAGGTGGACGCAGGCAAGCTCCGTTACCTGGCCATGCTGACCGAGGAACGGGATCCAAAGAACCCGGATGTCCCCACCGCCAAGGAAGAAGGAATCGACCTGCAGAACGCTTCATGGGTGGGAATCATGGCTCCGGCCGGTACACCCGAGGAAGTGGTCAGCAAGCTCTCCACCGCCATGGGCAAGGCTGTTGAGGACCCGGAATACAAGAAGGTCATCGAAGGGTCCAACCTCGTGCCTACCTTCAAGGACGCGGAGGAGATGAAGGCGTTCCTTGACGAGGAAGCCGACCGTTACGGACCGTGGATCAAGCTCGCGCAGGGCAAGTAGCGCAGGGCACACACTTCGAGGCAGACGGGCCGGCCGGCCTTCCGCTGGCCGGCCCCTACTGAGGAACCGCAATGAACGATCACACAGCAACAGGGCCACCGGCAGGCCTCAACCCAACAGACCCTGAGCAGGACCACGCCGAAGCCCATATCCACCCTGTGTCCGAGGTGCTGGTCACGGACCGCGCGCACCGGCTCAGGGAACTGGTTCCGGCCGCCGTCACCATAGGCCTCGGCGTTCTCATCCTGGTGCTCGCCCAGGGCATCCGTTCGGGGGTCCGGGTGGAACTCGGGCCTCCCTTCTGGCCCACCATGCTCGCATGGAGCCTTATCGTCCTCGGCGTCCTGCAGGTGGTGGTCAACGTGCTGCGCGGGGTCAGCCGGGCAAACCTCCCTGATCCGCTCAGCGGCTGGGGCATCGGCCGGATGCTGCTGACGGCCGTGATCCTGGTGGGCTACCTCCTGCTATGGAACGTCCTCCAGTTCTGGTTGATTACGTTCGCAACGTGCGTCGCGCTGACGGCCCTCTACGGCGGCCGGGGCTGGAGGCCGCTGCTCGTGTTCCCGGCCATCGTTACGGCCGTCCTCCATTTCCTTTTTGTCGTCGCATTGCGGGTGAACCTATGATCCAGATCGCTGCCTCGCCCGTCACGGACGGCATCATGACCGTCCTCCAGGTGGATACCCTTCTCTACATAGGCCTGGGCATCCTGGTGGGCATGCTCGTGGGTGCCTTCCCGGGTGTGACTGCCACCATGGCCGTGGCTCTGGCCAGCGGTTTCACGCTGACGCTGGAACCCATCCAGGGCCTCGCCGTGCTGCTGACCATCTACGTGGCCGCCCAGTTCGGGGACCGGGTGCCGGCCATCCTCATCAACACCCCGGGCACCCCTGCCTCCATTTCCACAACCTTTGACGGCTATCCGCTTGCCCTGAAGGGACAGGCGGGCCTGGCCCTGACGACGTCCGCCTTCGGCTCGGCCTTCGGCATGCTTTTTGGCATCCTCATCCTGGCGGTCGCGGCGGTGCCCCTTTCGGAATTCGCCCGCCAGTTCGGGCCGCCGGAAATGTTCGCGCTGGTGGTTTTTGGCCTGACCATGATGGTGGGTGTCTCCTCGGGACGGATCCTCAAGGGCCTTGCCGCCGGAGCCTTCGGTCTCCTGCTGGCCACCGTGGGCCGTGATCCCATCACCGGTGACGCCCGCTTCACCCTCAATGTCCTGGAACTGAACGGCGGCGTGCCCTTCATCCCGGTCATCATCGGGTTCTTCGGCGTGGCGGAAGTCCTCAACCAGATTCTCACCAGGCGCAGGCACCTGCACCAGGTCAAGCCCGTCACCCAGCTGGGCCAGTGGATGCCGGGACGGAAACTGATGCAGCGGCTGCTCAAGCCAATGGGAATCGGTGCGGTGACCGGATCCGTCGTCGGCCTTGTCCCGGCCGTGGGCGGCGACATCGCAGGCATCATCGCGTGGGACAACGCCAGGAAAGTCTCCAAGCACCCGGAGGAGTTCGGCAAGGGCTCCCTTGAGGGCCTGACTGCCGGCGATACCTCCAGCACGGCAACCCTGGGCGGCAGCGTGACCACCACCATGGCGCTCGGCGTCCCCGGTGATTCCGTCATGGCCGTCATGATCGGATCCATGATGATCTGGGGCATCCAGCCGGGGCCCAGCCTCTTCAGCAGCCGGCCGGACCTTGTCTCCTCGCTGGTCACGATCATGCTGATCGCCACCACCCTGACCCTCGGGCTGAGCCTCCTGCGCATGCGCGGCATGGTCAAACTGCTGGAACTGCCCAGCCACTACCTGTGGGTCATCATCCTGATTTTCTGCATGGTGGGGACGTATTCCATCAACAACAGCGTCTTCGATGTGTTCATGATGATGATCTTCGGGGCCGTGGGGCTGTTCATGCTGCGGTTCGGTTTCCCTGCAGGACCTGCTGTTCTGGGCCTGATCCTCGGCCCCCTGGCCGAGGCAAACCTGCGCCGCGCGCTCATCACCGACGGGTGGGCATCCGTCTTCACCAGTCCCATTGCGCTGGTGCTCCTTGCCATCTCTGCCGCCGCACTGGTGGTCCCTCCCCTCCGCGCGCAGCTGAAGCGGCGCAAGGCAGTGGGCGCCGGAGCGGACCAGGCGAAGGTTTCGAGCTAGCTACGCTCAGGGACACCGGGCCCACCGAGGCGGGCCCGGTGTCCTGTATTTTTTCGGAAGGGCAGGAAGTCCATGGAAGAAGAACATCCGGCGTACTTTGTGAAGTCGGTCGGGAAGGCCTTTGACGTCCTCAGGGCGTTCACTTCGGAAACCCCCCGCCTGACCGTCTCCCAAATCGCGGCGGCGACGGACATAACGCGTGCCTCTGCCCGGCGGTTCCTGCTGACGCTGGCGGACCTGGGGTACCTGCGGACGGATGGACAGACTTTTGAACTGACCGCCCGTTCCCTGGAGCTGGGTTCGTCCTTCCTCTCCATCCTGTCCCTTCCCCGGGTGGCCGAGCCGCACCTCAAACTGCTGGCGTCCGAGCTCGGCGAGACGGCGTCCCTTTGCGTGCTTGATGGGGCGGACGTCGCGTATGTCGCCTGTGTCCCCTCCCCACGGCTCCTCAACGTATCCATCAGCGTGGGCACCAGGTTTCCGGCGTGGGCAACGTCCATGGGCCGGGTGCTCCTCGCCGCACTGCCGGCCGGCAGGCTGGAGGCGTACTACGAATCGGTCCACCTGCAGCGGTTTACCGAGCACTCCGTCGGCAGCCTCGAGGCCCTCAAGGACGAGGTCAGCCTTGCCCGGAGCCAGGGGTGGTCCATGGTGTCCCAGGAACTAGAGAACGGCCTCCGCGGCGTTGCCGTTCCCATCTGGTGCGGAGACGAGGCTGTCGGCGCTGTCAACGTCTCATTGCAGACACACCGCGCCGCCCAGGACGTGATCGAACAGACAGTTGTCCCGCTCCTGCAGGAAACAGCACGTGAGATAGGGCTGGACTACCAGGGCCGGCCGGCAAAACGCCTCGGCGGCGTGGATATGCTTCGGCCCGCGATGGCGGACACGCCAGGCTGACGCGGCCCGGGCGGTACGCACGCCCGCGGCGCCACGCACGCCCGCGGCGCCACGCACGCCCGCGGCGCCGGCGAACCGGCAGCCCTTGCCCCGGAGCGGCAGCAGTGCCACTGTGGCTTATGGCCACCGAAGCCGACGTCCGCAGGATTGCCCTGGCGATGACGGGCGTCACGGAGCGGCCCAGCTGGGGCCAGCCCGCATGGTTCGCTAGGACCCTGATGGCCCGCATCTGGGAACCCGGAGTCCTCACCGTCAAGACTGGCGAACGCGAGGCCCTGGCGGGAACGGAGCCGGAAACATACTTCTGGACCCCGCATCACGAGCGTTCCCCCCAGTTGGTGCTGGTGCGGCTGGACGGGATCGGCGGGGAGCTGCTGGCGGAACTGCTGCAGGATTCCTACCGGCTGGCGGGCGGGGAACAGAGCAGGCGCAAGCGGCCGTAAGGTAACTGTTTGCCACCCAAGCAGGCCGCACTACTCCCGCGGCACCGGTGCGGGCCATAGACTCAAGCCAACTACGTGCAGCAGCGCCGCTCCGCGAAGCCGGCTGGTCCAGGTCAACCAGGAACGGCCCGGCAGGGCGGCGCTCGCGCATCCATGCAGCGAGGGGAGTCAGCGGGTGAAACTGGGCATACCGCGGGAACGCCGGGAGGGTGAACGGCGGGTGGCCGCCACGCCGGAAACGGTCAAGCAGTTGGCGGCGCTCGGCGTCGAGATACTCCTCGAGGAAGACGCCGGCGCGGCGGCCGGGTACCCGGACCTCGCGTACAGCCAGGCGGGTGCACGCATTGTCTCCGAGCTCGATCCCGCCCAGCTGGACGTCCTTGCCCACGTCCGGCCCCTCGACCCGGACACAGCCCGGTCCCTGAAAAGGGGAGCCGCCACCGTGGGGCTCGCATCGCCGTCGTCCGAACTGCCAACCGTCCAGGCGCTCGCCGACGCCGGCGTCACATCCTTCGCCCTGGAACTCGTGCCCCGCATCTCCCGGGCCCAGTCCATGGACGCCCTCAGCTCCCAGGCCCTCGTGGCCGGGTACCGCTGCGTCCTTGAGGCGGCGATCCGGCTGCCCCGGTTCTTTCCGCTGTACATGACCGCCGCCGGCACCGTCCCGCCCGCCCGGGTGCTGGTGCTGGGGGCCGGGGTGGCGGGCCTGCAGGCCATCGGCACCGCAAAGCGCCTCGGCGCGCGGGTCTTCGCCAACGACATCCGCCCCGCCTCCGCGGACGAGGTAGCCTCCATGGGCGGCACCTTCATCCGGCTGGACCTCGAAACGGCGGAGGCCGCCGGCGGCTACGCCCGCCAGCTCAGTTCCGACGCCGGCACCCGGCAGCGCCAGCTGCTGGCACCGCATGTGGCGCAGGCCGACGTGCTGATTACGACGGCGGCCGTCCCCGGCAGGCGGGCACCGCTCCTGGTCACACGGGAGATGGTGCAGGGCATGCGGGCAGGGTCGGTGGTTGTGGACCTCGCGGCCGAGTCGGGCGGCAACGTGGAAGGCGTCGTGGCGGGCCAGGACGTTCCCATACCCACCGCTGACGGCTCCGGCAACGTCTTGCTGGTCGGCCTGAAGGACGCACCCTCCGCCATGGCGTCGGATGCTTCGCGCCTGTACGCGAAGAATGTCGCCAACCTGCTGGTGCTGATGGTCAGGGACGGTGCGCTCGCTCCCGATTTCAGTGACGAGGTCATCGCCGGGGCCTGCCTCACCCACGACGGCACGGTGCGGCACCAGCCGACGGCGGACCTGCTGGCCGAGCGGGCCGGCTCCCGGCGGGAAGGGGCGCTCTGATGGACGGTATGAGCCTGCTGACCATTACGGTCCTGGCCGTCTTTGTCGGCTTCGAGGTGGTGTCCAAGGTCTCCAGCACCCTGCACACCCCGCTGATGTCCGGCGCCAATGCCATCCACGGCATCATCCTGGTGGGCGCCATCATCGTCGCCGGCCAGGCTGCAGACCCCTGGGTGCTCGCGGTGGCGCTCCTCGCCGTCGTCCTTGCCACGGCCAACCTGGTGGGCGGCTTTGTGGTGACCGACCGGATGCTGCACATGTTCCATGCGCGCAAAGAGGCCGGCACCAGTCAGGCCGCCCGGAAGGCGGACGGCAAATGAGCCTCCTGGATCCTGTGTGGACGTCGCTGCTGTACCTGGTCGCCGCCGTCTTCTTCATTCTGGCGCTGCGCGGGCTCAGCTCCCCGCGGACCGCCCGCCGCGGAAACCTGATCGGCGCCGCAGGGGCGCTGATCGCCGTCGTCACCGTGTTCCTGTCCTCCCGGCTGGAGAACATCCCGTGGATCCTGGCGGCCATTGCCGTGGGGTCGGCCGTGGCCGCCCCGGTGGCCCGGCGGGTCAAGATGACGCAGATGCCGCAGCTGGTGGCCCTCTTCAACGGCGTGGGCGGCGGCGCGGCAGCACTGGTGGCGCTCCTGGAACTCAGCCATGCCGGCGATCCCTGGGTGCGCCTGGCCATCGTTTTCACCCTCCTGGTGGGTGCCGTGTCCTTCGCCGGTTCGGGGGTTACGTTCGCGAAGCTCCAGGAACTGATGACCACCCGGCCGGTGGTGTTTCCCGGACTGCCGGCGGTGATGGCCGCGGTGCTGCTCGCCGCCGTGGCGGCGGCCGCCGTCGTCGTTTTTACCGGCTCCCTTCCGCTCGCGTCGCTGCTGCTGGTGCTGGGACTGGCCGCCGGCATCCTGCTGGTGCTGCCGGTGGGCGGTGCCGACGTCCCCATCGTCATCTCGCTGCTGAACGCCTTCACCGGCCTTGCCGTGGCAGCCTCCGGCCTGGTGCTGGGCAACGTGCTGCTGGTGGTGGCCGGCACCCTGGTGGGCGCCTCGGGCACCATCCTCACCCGGGCCATGGCGGCGGCTATGGGCCGCAGCGTGGCGGGCATCCTGTTCGGAGCGTTCAGGGGAGGTTCGACGGCGGGATCCACCGCCGTGAGCGAGCGTCCCGTCCGTTCCTCCAGCGCGGAGGACGTTGCGGTCCTGCTCGGCTACGCGCAGCGCGTCATCATTGTTCCCGGCTATGGACTGGCCGTGGCCCAGGGCCAGCACACCGCGGCCGAGCTCGCGCTGGCCCTGGAAAGCCGCGGCATTGAGGTGGACTTTGCCATCCATCCCGTTGCGGGCCGGATGCCCGGGCACATGAACGTGCTGCTGGCCGAGGCCAACGTGCCGTACGAGTCGCTCAAGGAAATGGGGGAGATCAACCCGGAGTTCAAGACGGCCGATGTGGCGCTGGTGGTGGGCGCGAACGACGTCGTGAACCCGGCCGCCAAGACGTCCGCGGGCTCACCCATTTACGGCATGCCCATCCTGGAAGTGGCGGAGGCCCGGCAGGTGGTGTTCCTCAAGCGTTCCATGCGTCCCGGGTTCGCCGGGATCGAGAATGACCTGCTGTACGAGCCGCAGACGTCGCTGCTTTTCGGCGACGCCAAGGACTCGCTGGCCCAGGTGCTCGGGGCCGTCAAAGCACTGTAGCCGCGTACCCAGTGCGGGGCTGCTGCCGGCCTGCGCCGAACCCCGGGCGGGGCAGGCTAGTCTTCTCTCAGACGTAGCCTTTTCACTTGCCACCAGAGGACACCATGACTGCCAACAGCTCCACCTCACCCCAGCGCGCCGCAATCATCGTCAATCCGGCCAAGCCGGTGGATATCGATGTGCGCGGCCTGGTGGCAAAGCACTGCGTGGAGAACGGCTGGGGCGAGCCGCTCTGGTTCGAAACCACCAAGGAGGATCCCGGCGTCGGCCAGGCCAAGGAAGCGCTCGCGCAGGGGGCGGACATCGTGATCGCCGCCGGCGGCGATGGCACCGTCCGGTGCGTGGCCGAGGTGCTGTCCGGTGGGGATGTGCCCATGGGGCTGCTCCCGCTGGGTACCGGCAACCTCCTGGCCCGCAACCTCGGCATGGACGTCACTGATTACGACGGCGCCATGGCCGGGGCCCTGATCGGCACCGAGCGGAAGATCGACGTGGTCCGTGCCCGCCGCAGCGACCCGGACATGGAGCAGCTGTTCCTGGTGATGGCCGGGGTGGGCTACGACGCCACCATCATGGCCGACACCAACGAGGAACTGAAGGACAAGGTGGGCTGGCTGGCGTACGTGGACGCCGGTATCCGGAACCTGCCCGGCAAACCGGTCAAAGCCACCATTGTGATCGACGGGAAGCCGGCTGTCCGCCGCGGCGTCCGCAGCGTCATGGTGGGCAACTGCGGCAAGGTCCAGGGCGGCCTGGAGATCTTCCCCGAGGCAAAGGTGGACGACGGCCTGCTGGACGTTGCCGTGCTGGCGCCCCACCACGGCAAGCTGGGCTGGCTCTCGGTGGTTGCCGGGATGATCGGCAAGGGCCGGGGGAAGGACACAGCCGTGGAGTACTTCCAGGGCAAAACAGTGGAGATCACCCTGGAAAACAAGGACGACTACCAGCTGGACGGCGACCACGAAGGCCAGAGCAAGCACGTGGTCATGACCATGGACCCGGCCGCCCTGACCCTCCGGATGTAGGGCTTCCTACCTGCTTGGCCGGGACGGAGCAGGCCGGTGCGCCAGGATCTCGGCGAGCTCCGCGAGGCGGTGGGCCCGGGCTGATTCAGCGGGAGTGAACGGTTCCCCCGGCCGCACAAAAGTGATGGGGCCGTGCCAGGCCGTCGGGATCTTAAGCCGGGTGCCGGCGTCGTGCCTTTCCAGCAGCGCCTCGGCAGGGGAAAGGATCCGTGCCCGCAGGAGCTCAGCCACGGCCAGCGGAAGCTCGTCCGGCGCATCAGCGATCCGCGCCGCCAGGCTCAGCGCCTTTGTCTGCCCGTCCGTCATCGCCAGCGCGGTGGTTGGCCACACGTGGGAGTGTGTGCCGCCAGCCAGGTGCAGTGCCTCCAGCAGCTGGTATTCGTCCACATCGCCGGGCGTGGACAGCACAAACTCGTCCAGCACGCCGCCGGCCACCGGATGGACGTGGATGCTCAGGATATTGGTGTCCAGCCGGGCCAGGGCCTTGGTGACTTTCTGCAGCGCCCCCGGTTCATCCTGCAGGACGGTGCGTGCCCGCCACAACGCCGGCGCCCCGGTAAGCCGGCGCCGGTGCCGCAGCGCCGGTGCGTGCAGCCATCCGCGAAGCACCCGCGCCGCGGAGGGCTCAGCCACCCAGATGACCAGGACAGTGGCGGTAACGGTCAGCACAAGGACCTTGGCCAGGTAGGGAAGCGGGGTGTCCACCACCAGGGCGTGGACCAGGAGCTCGATCGGCAGCATCACGGCCACGTTGGCCAGGGTCAGCCGGGTCCTTGTTGGTTCGGGCATCAGGCCGCAGACTTCGCAGCTCAGTTCAGACGCGGGGGTCTTGCTTGCACCGGGCTTCATGGTCCAAGGATCGCGTGGTGCTGTTTCGGCGGTGTTGCCCGGCCGTTCCGATCGTGCGAAGCATGGCGGGCGTAGGATTTTTGATGGAACGTCAGCGCGGCCGCCCGTCTCACCAAAAACAGATCCCAGACGCCCGGCACCGCAGGAAGGCCCCGCTCCACGTGAAGATGCTCGCCGAGATGTTCAGCATTGCCCCCGCCAACAAGGACCATCACCCGGCCCTCAGGTGCGCGGTGGGTGTCTTCGTGCCGCTCTTCACGCTGGTGCTGCTGGGCCGGCTGGACCTTGCCATCTTCGCGTCGTTCGGGGCTTTCACCGGCATCTACGGCCGCGGCGAACCCCACGGCATCCGTTTCGCGCTGCAGCTGAGGGCCGGCCTGCTGATGCTGCTGGTCATTCTCCTCGCAGCGCTCGCTGCCCGGGCCGGCGGAGCCTGGGGGCTGGACCCCGCCGGGACCACGTGGCTCCTGGTCCTGGCCACCACGCTGGTGGCAGGCGGCTGTTCGGTGGCTATCTCGTGGTTCCGCCTGCGCCCTGCCGGGTCCCTCTTCCATATCTTTGCGTTCGCGGCCATTGCCTCCATCCCCAACCAGCCGCCGCTGTGGGAGGGCATTCTGGTAGCCGCCCTCACCACCGCCTTCTGCCTGCTGATCGGGTTCTCCTCCCGGATCCTGCCCAGCCGCCGGACAGCATGGTCCCGGCCGCGCCCCATCCGCCGCACGCCCGACGAGAAGCGCGCTGCCCTGCTTGAGGGCTTGGGCTACCTGGTGGCTGCCGGGCTGGCCGGTGCGCTGGCCACCTGGGCCGGCAGCCGCCTTGGGTTCGGCCACAACTACTGGGCCATGGTGGCCGCCGTCGTTCCGCTGGTGGGCCACACGACCCGCCACCGGGTCCGCCGCGGGGTGCAAAGGATCATCGGCACCGTGCTGGGGCTTGTGGTGATGGCGGGCATCCTGCTGCTGGGCCTGCAGCCGTGGCAGACCGTCCTGGTCATGGCGCTGTGCCAGTTCGGCGCCGAGATGTTCATCATCCGGCAGTACCTGCTGGCCCAGATCTTCGTCACGCCCCTGGCGCTGGTGTCCACCCTCCTCGTGGTCCCCGCATCGCCAACCATCCTGCTCCGGGACCGCATCATTGAAACGGTGATCGGCGCCGCCGTCGGCATCGCCGTGGTCCTGGCCCCGGGCGGGTGGCGCCGCCTCCGTGGACGCACGACGGCGGCACCGGCCAACGTGCCATAGCCGCCTCACCTGCCACGAAGGTAGGCTGGAATCGTCCCATTCAACGGAAGCGGTGCGTGCGGTGGCGAATTCTGCCTCGGGTGATTCGGTGGTGGACCGCATTGTCCGCCTGCTTTCCGCCTTCCCGGAGGATGTCAGCGCCCTGCAGCTGTCCGAACTGGCCGAACGCTCGGGCCTGCCGCTCACCACTGCCCACCGACTGGTCCGCCAGCTCGCGGCCCACGGCCTCCTGGACGCCGGCCCCGGCGGCCTGGTGCGCCCCGGCCTGCGGCTCTGGGAACTGGTCAACCGCACTGCACCCACCCTTGCCCTGCGGCAGGCGGCCATGCCGTTCATGGAGGACATCCAGCAGGTCCTCAACCAGAATGTGAACCTGGCCGTGCTGGACGGCTGGGATGCGCTTTTTGTTGAACGGTTGTCCCGCCGCGGGTCCGTGGCCAACCGGGCCAGGGTGGCCGGCCGGATGCCCGTCCATACCTCGTCCGCGGGACTGGCGCTGATGGCCCACCAGGACAGGCTGCTGCAAAGCCAGTACCTGGACCAGTTCGCGGACCCGGACGGGAAGGTCGCCACCGATGCTGTCCGGGTGTTGCTCAGCGAAACGTTCCACCAGGGCTTTGCCCAGCTGAAGGGCGTGGTGGACCCAGACACGTGGGGGATCGCCGTCCCCGTGCTGGACCCCCGCCAGCGCGCGGTGGCCTCGCTCGGCGTCGTGGTCCCTTTGCGCGAGATGCGCCTGCAGGCACTGGTGCCCGCACTGCAGACAGCAGCCAGGGGTATTGCGCGCAGGCTGAACGACGCGTAGTCCGCCGCCCAGCGTCCGGCTCCTTCTGTTGAACGGAATTCATGTAACGCCGCTCACCTGCCGGAGCGCACACTGTTGGCAGAAGCACCACACGGCCGCGCAGCAGCGGCCCCGCAACGAAGCGAGAAAACCATGCCCCGCACCATCATCACCACCCAGGTGGCCATCATGGGCGCAGGCCCTGCCGGCCTGATGCTGTCCCACTTGCTGGCCAAGGCCGGCATCGAGTCCACCGTCATTGAAGTCCGCAGCCACAAGGACATCTCGGAGACCGTCCGGGCGGGCATCCTGGAGCACGGCACCGTCAACATGCTCGTGGACAGCGGCGTCTCGGACCGGGTGCTGCGCGACGGCGACCGGCACGACGGCATCGAACTGCGGTTCAACGGCGAGAGCCACCGCGTGGACTTCAAGGACCTGGTGGGGGAGTCCGTCTGGCTCTACCCGCAGACCGACGTGTTCCTGGACCTCGCCGCCCGCAGGAAGGCCGACGGCGGCGACGTCCGCTACAGCGTCACGGACACCACCGTGCATGACCTGGAAGGGAAGCCAAGGGCCTGGTTCACGGACGCCGAAGGGGTGGAGTTTGAGATCCAGGCCGACTTCCTGGTGGGTGCCGACGGGTCCCGCAGCCACTGCCGCTTCCAGATACCCGAGGCCAGCCGCAAGTGGTACTTCCACGAGTACCCGTTTGCCTGGTTCGGCATCCTGGCCGAGGCTCCGCGCAGCGCTGACGAGTTGATCTACGCCAACTCCGCCAACGGTTTTGCCCTGATCAGCCAGCGGACCGAGACCGTCCAGCGCATGTACTTCCAGTGCGATCCCAGGGAGAACGTGGCGGAGTGGGATGACGACCGGATCTGGGCGGAGTTCCGCAGCAGGGTCAACGGCAACGGTTTTGAGCTCAAGGAGGGCCCGGTCATCGACAAGATGGTCCTGCCCTTCCGCAGCTTCGTTCATACGCCCATGCGCCACGGCAACCTGTTCCTCGCCGGCGACGCCGCCCACACGGTCCCGCCCACTGGCGCCAAAGGCCTCAACCTCGCCATCCACGACGTCAAGATGCTCTTCGAGGGTCTGGATACCCATTACAACTCTGGCTCTGACCACCTGCTGGACTCCTTCAGCGACCGCGCCCTGGAGCGGGTGTGGAAGGCGCAGCAGTTCTCCTACTGGATGACCACCATGCTGCACACCCCCGCCGATGCGGACGACTTCTCCCGGGCACGCCAGCTCGGCGAGCTCAACTCCGTGGTGTCGTCCAGGCACGGCATGGCCTACCTGGCGGAGGCCTACACCGGCTGGCCCGGCCACGCCTGACACGCTCCGGGGAAAGGGGCGACGGCGGGAGGCGCCTTAGGGGGCGAGCAGCCGGCGGACTGCGGCTGCGATGGACGCGGCATCAGGCCGCTCGTCCCGCCTGACCGTGAGCAGGTGGAGCAGGACGCCGTCGCCGTAATCCGCCAGGTCCCGTGCCCGGGCGGCTGCATCGGGCACCCCCAGCGCGGTGAGGGCCGGGACCAGGCCGCCCACCAGCCGGAAATGCCCGGCAGTCACCGCTTCCGGCCGGTCCAGCGAAAGGGCCAGCCGGGCGCGGGTCAGGCCCGCGTGCTCGCCGGCCAGCGCCAGCAGCATGGAAGCCAGTTGGCCCGCAAGTTCCTCGAGGTTCCGCGGCGGACCAGCCGCTCCCTGGTCCCGGAGCAGCTGGGTGTCCAGGTGCTCCAGGCGGTCCAGCACCGCTTCCACCAGGGCGGTTCGGTTGCGGAAATAGTTGGAGGTGGTCCCTTCCGCCACCTGCGCGGCGGCGTCCACGGCCCGGTGGGTAAGGCCCTTCATTCCTTTGTCAGCCACGACGGCCAGGGCGGCATCAAGGAGATGGGTCCGGCGGTCAGGCATGCGCCCAGTGTAATTGACCCTTTCCGCATCACTACAAAAGTAGTAAAATTACGTGCATGGACACAATCTCGATTGTTGGCGGCGGCATTGCCGGCCTGGCGCTGGCCGCCGCCCTGGACCACAGCCGGTTCCAGGTGACGCTGTACGAGAAACGGCCTGGGCTGCCGGCCGTGGGCCACGCGCTGGGGATGTGGCCCAACGCCCAACGTGCCCTTGCGCGGCTGGGAGTCCTTGAAGAGGCGCGGGCGGTCAGCCCGGTGCTCGGCAGCGGATCGGTCCGTGACGCCCAGGGAGAGCCCTGGATCACCGTCAACGCGGGGGAGATGTTCGGCATTTCCCGGGCTGACCTGCTGCGGTTGCTGGACGGTGCCGTCCCGGGAACCGTCCGCCGGATCACCAGCACCGTCAGGTCACTTCCCGACGACGGCAGCCTGGTGGTCGGTGCTGACGGCGTGCACAGCGCAGTCCGGCGGGAGGTCTGGGGCGCCGGAACGGAGGCCCGCCTCACCCCCTACCTCGCCCTCCGCGGGACCCTGCCTGCTCCGGTCAGCCAGGACGAGGTGGGCGAATACTGGGGCCGCGGCGACCTGTTCGGCATGGCTGCCGCCCGGGGAGGGTCCTTCTGGTGGGCCAGCTACCGGTCCGCGATGGGCCCGTACGGAATTGACGCAGCATCAGCCCTGGAATACGCCCGGGAGCGCTATTCCAGCCACGCGCCCGCCATCCGCCGCACGCTGGCCGCAGCCACGCCCGAAGCATGCCTGGTCCAGCGGATCTGGACAGTTCCGCATCTTGGCTCCTACGTCCGCGGGCGGAACGTGCTCATCGGCGATGCCGCCCACGCCATGCTGCCCACCCTGGGGCGCGGCGCCTGCGAGTCGCTGGTGGATGCCGTAACACTGGCTGACCTCCTCAACACGCTGCCCGAAGGCCACGCACTGCGTGCCTACGACCGGCAGCGTCGGCCAAGGACCCGCGCCCTCAGCCTGGCGTCCTCTGCCATGGGGCGCGTCGCCTTTGCGGACGGTGCCCAGCCGCTGCGTGACGGCCTCCTCAAGCTGGCCCGACGGCGGAACGCCCGCGCCGCCGTCGTCAGCGGTTCCGCCGGCTGATCAGCGCACGGGAGCTGCAGGCTGCGCGGCGTCCTCCCCGGCCACCGGCGTTCCGGGAAGCCCCGGACCGGGAACCTGGGAGGCCGGCGGGACGGCTGGCAGCTTCTTCTTCCGGGACCGCTCCCGGCTGGAGCGGCCATAGACGAGATACATGGTCACACCGGTGATGACCATCAGCAGCACCGTGTAGACGAACGTGTTGGCGACTCCGTCAACGCCCTCCGCGCCGTCGGTATTGGCCTTGATGACCAGGCCCAGCGGCTGGACCAGGGGGTGGGCCAGGAAGATCGCGGTGTCGTAGTCGTCCAGCAGGCTGTTGAAGTTCAGCGCCGTGATGGCGGCGGCCGCCGGGAGCACAAGCGGCAGGAGGATCCGCCGGAAGACGTACAGGGTCTTGGCGCCCATGATGGCCGCAGCCTCCTCCAAGGAGGAGTTGACCGAGGCGAAGGACGCTTTGAGCATGCGCAGCGTGAACGGGATCTTGACTGTGACAAAAGCGATCAGCAGGATCACGGTGGTCCCGGTGAGGACTGCCCCGCCCACCAGGGGATTGGGGTGGTCGTAGCTGATGATGAGGCCCAGGGCCAGGAGCGCGGACGGCAGGATCCACGGAATGTGGAGCAGGTATTCGAAGACCGAGGCAACCCAGTTCTTGTACTTCTGCAGCAGCCGGGCCACAAACAGGAGCCCGCCCACGGCGATCAATGCCGCCAGGGCGCTGTACACCACGCTCACGATGAACGGCCGCAGCCCGGACTGCTGGGTCAGGACCCGCTGGTAGTTCTCCAGCGTAAGGCTGCCGAACGCCAGCTCGCCCGTCTGGATCGCGGCGCCGTCGGCAAAGGAGTACAGCACAATCAGCACCACCGGCAGCGTGTACACCGCAAACAGCAGGTAGGCCACCGCGTGGACCACCACGTTGGCCACAGGGTTGGTGATGTCCTGCTTCTGCAGCGCCGAGGACACCTTGGACACCGAAAAGTACGTGCCGCCCTTTTCCAGCCGGGACATCACGGCGAGCATCAGGATGGTGGCCAGGCCCAGGATCACGGCCAGCAGCGCCGCAAGGTCCCGCGAGGTGGGGCTGTTGGTGAACGTCAGGATCATCGGGGTGATGGTCTGGAAGTCGCGTCCGCCGAGCACCTGCGGAGCGCTCAGGGCGCCGAGCCCGGTCAGGAAGGACAGGATGGTGACGGCGAACAGGGTCGGCTTAAGCATCGGCAGCACGATCCGCCGCAGGATGGTCCAGGTGGACGCCCCCAGGTTCCGGGCCGCTTCAATGGTCTGGTAGTCAACGCCTTTCAGGGCGTTGGCCACGAACAGCATGTGGTTGGTGGTGGTGGCGAACGTCATCACTACCAGGACGGCGAAGAAACCGGAGAACCACGCGGGGTCCATGCCGGGAAAAACCTTGACCAGCAGGGACGTGACAATTCCCTTGTCCCCGTAGATGAACTTGTATCCGGCAGCCAGGACGATGCCACCGTAGATGAAGGTGGACGCATACCCCAGGAAAAGGATCCCGGAACCGCGGATCCGGAAGTAGTGCGTCACCAGGACTATGAACACGCCCACCAGGTTCACCGTGATGGACAAGGCCACCGCCAGCAGGAAGCTGTTGCCCAGCGCCTTCATGGCGCGCTGGGACGAAAAGAGCTTTTCCGCGGCCCGTCCGGAAAAGCTGCCGTCCGGGAAGAACGTCGCGATCAGGACGTTGATGTTGGGCCAGACCAGGAATGCCGCGATGAACCAGGTCAGGACGGCCCCCACGATCAGTACGAAGGGGGAGCGGACCATGGCGCGAACCGCCGTGCTGCTCATGGCAGGACTGCTGCCGGGTCCCGCTGCCGAAGGGCGGCGCCTGTGTCCGGGTGGTACTGCAGAACGTGGGCAGGCTGCAGGTACACAGTGGTTTCGGTGCCGGGTTCGTGGTGGGCGCCGCCTTCTTCCCTCACCAGGAGGCGGATGTCGGCGCCGTGGCTGCGCACCACGTACCGGCTGTGCAGGCCGTGGTAGGTGCGGGACACCACCGTGCCGGGAAGTCCGACGGCGGCCCCTCCTTCAGGCGCGGGGCTCAAGGACGCCTTTTCCACCCGCAGGTAGGAGTTGGCGTCCGGGCTGAGCCCCGCCCCTGAGAGCCGGTTCAGCTCCGCTACGAACTCCGGCGTTAGGGCCGAGCTGTCCCCGATGAAGTTGCAGACGAACTCCGTGGCCGAATGGTCGTAGATCTCCTGCGGCGTCCCCACCTGCTCCACCACGCCCTTGTTGAACACGGCTACCCGGTCGCTCATGGCCAGGGCCTCGTCCTGGTCGTGGGTGACGTACACCGTGGTGATCCCGAACTCGCTCTGCAAGTCCTTGAGCTGCCGGCGGAGCTGGTGGCGCAGCTTGGCATCCAGGTTGGACAGCGGCTCGTCCAGCAGGAGGATCTTGGGCCGCAGCACCAGGGCCCTCGCCACCGCCACGCGCTGCTGCTGCCCGCCGGACAGCTCAGCGACGTTCTTGGACAGCTGTTCATCGCTGAGTTCCACCCGCCGGGCAATGTCCCGGACCAGGCGGTCGCTGTCCGCAGGTTTTTCCTTCCGGACCCGCAGCCCGAAGGCGATGTTTTCCCACACGCTCATGCTGGGGAAGAGGGCATAGTTTTGGAACACCATGCCCACCTGCCTCTTGTCGCTGGGAAGCCGGGTGACGTCCTTGCCGTCAACGTGCACTGTGCCGCTGGAGGGCTGGATGAAGCCCGCCAGCGTGCGCAGCGCCGTCGTCTTCCCGCAGCCGGACGGCCCCAGGAGGGTGAAGAACTCCCCCGGGAGTACGTGCAGGTCAAGGCTCGGGATGGCGGTGAAATCACCAAAGGAAACTTCGATGTTGTCCAAGCGGATCATGGCAAACCTGTCTGGTGAATCGAAACGGGGTGGACGGAGCCGGGTTACGTCATGTACTCGAGTTCGATCTTTTCCACCCAGGCGCCCATGTTTTCCTGCACGAATTCCCAGTCGATGTCCTGCTGCTTGAGGTCCGCGAAGAAGTCCACCACCTCGGGATTGGCCTGGGCCTCGGCTTCCTTGTTCACCGGCATCGCGTTGAACTGCTGGGCAAACTCGCCCTGCACTTCGGCGCTGCCGAACCAGTCGATGAACTTCTGGGCCTGTTCCTTCTTTTCCGTGCCCTTCACCAGGGCGATCTGTTCCACGGCCAGCGGGACGCCAACGGACGGGACCACTGTTTCCACGTTGACGTTGAAGGACTTTTCGCGCTCGGCGATGATCGAGGACGGCATCTGGCCCATGTCCACTTCACCGGACGCGATCCGGGCAAAGAGGTCGGTCTTCGCAACGGCGGGGCTGCCGTTCTGGAAGTACTGCTCCACCTGCTTCCAGCCTTCGTCCGAGACGCCAAGGTCGCCGGAGTCGTCCTGGTAGCGGCTGAGGATGCCGGCGAAGACCAGTTGTGCCGTGGCGGTGCCCAGGCCGGTTACCCGCTCGTAGCGGTCCTTGAACTCGTCCTTGGTCCACAGGTCGGTCCAGTCCTGCGGCGCTTTGTCCGCCGGGATCTTGTCCGAGTTGTAGCCGAGGAGGATGGCCTGCTTGACCAGCGGCCAGTATGTTTCACCGTCGCCCAGTTCCCTGTCCACCTCGCCCGCCCACGACGGTTCGTAGGCCTCCAGGGCGTCCTCGGCCTGGATCTGCGAGAAGTACATGTTGTTGAGCCCGAACGCGACGTCGGCGATCGGGTTGTTCTTCTCCGCGATCAGCTTGTTGGTGGCATCAGCACCGCCCGCGCCGACGATCTCGATCTTGAAGCCGGCCTCGGCGGCCTTGGCGGTCCACCATTCCCCGCGGCCCTCGCCGTTGGAGTTGGTGTAAACCACCAGGGTGTCCCCGGATCCGCCAGCCGGGGCTGAGGAGGCGTCACCTGACGCCGCGGGCGATGCGTCACCTCCTCCGCATCCGGCAAGAAGGGTGACGGCGACGGCGGCGGCAACCAAAGTCTTCAATGTACGCACGATCTGGACTCATTTCTGGACTGGAATCGGAGCATGTCCGGCAAGCCTAACGCCGGGCAGGCGGAATTCACGGCTGTTATGGCTATCGATTCGATAAACAGCCCGGCTGGTTACTCTGGTCCAGTCAAGGGAACGGCCGGGGGCGTGCGGGTAAACAGGCGGTGAAGCGTCAGCGGTTACTGTGCGTCTCCAGTGAGTGTCTCCGTCAGGTGGTGGGTGGGGATCCTGTCCCGGTCGTAGGTGATTTCCGTGTAGCCGTGCGGCTCCGGCCTCCCTGACGGGCTGAGGTTCACGAAGACGATTTCCTCGATGGTGAGGATGCTCTGGCGGGTAATCATGTTGCGGACCTCGGCGCGCATGGTCAGGGATGTCCGGCCGAAGCGCGTGGCAGTCAGCCCCATTTCGATCAGGTCGCCCTGCACCGCGGAGCTGACAAAGTTAATCTCCGAGATGTACTTCGTGACGGCGCGCCCGTTACCCAGCTGGAGGATCGCGTAGATGGCCGCTTCCTCGTCGATCCACTTCAGCAGGCTGCCGCCGAACAGCGTCCCGTTTGCGTTCAGGTCCTCGGGCCGGACCCACTTGCGGGTGCGGAAGGTGATGTCTGCTGTTTCCATAGGGCGAGGTTAGCCGAGGCGCTGCAGCGGCACCCACTGTGACGACGTCCGCCCCGGGTGACGGGACGCCGGCCTAGGCCATGGCGGTCTGGGCGGCGCTGCGGGCATTGATGCTCTTGGCGTAGCAGTACGAGTGCGCCACCCCAATGTAGGGCCCAAAGTTGGGAACGGCCTCAAATCCCGAGTTTTCGTAGAAGTTCCGGCCGTCCGGCTGGGCAGATCCCGCTTCGGCCTTGATGCGCGTGTAACCAAGCTTGAACGCTTCTGCCTCGAGGGACGCCAGTATCGAGCTGGCCACGCCTGAGCCGCGGGTGTAGGGGAGGACGTACAGGCGCTTGATCTCCGCGGTGGTGGCGTCGATCATCCGCAGCCCGCCGCACCCCACGGGCTGGCCCGAGCCTTTGTCGTAGGCCACCAGGAAGACGGCACAGTCCGCGCTCGACGGCGGCGGGCCGGGTTCGTGGTCAGGGGTACCGAAGCGGGCGTCGAGTTCGGCCTGCTGCGCGCGCCTCAGGTCAGCGCCTACGGGGTTTGGCCAGGGCACCTGCCTGATGTTCAACCGCGGGTTGGTCTGCATTCTGCCTCGCTTCGCCGAAGGGTTATGCAAACCTAGGCTAGGAGGGGGCGGTTACGCCGGTGTTTCCTGCCGGTTAGTTCCCGGAGAACGCATCGCGACCCGCCTCCTGCAAGTTACTTGGCTGCCTAGTTATCAGCTGGTCTAATATGATTGCATGCGTTCTACGGGTAATGAGGGTTCCGGGTATTGGTACGGGCCCGACGGTCAGTTGGATTACAGCGCCGCGGTGTTGAAGTCCCTGCGGGACTACCGGACCGCTGAAACGGCGGTCCGCCGCTCCACCCGTGACTCCATGGGAATGGGGGAGACGGATATTCTGGCCCTTCGCTACCTGCTGCGGGTGCAGGCCTCCGGAAAGTCCGTCGTGCCCAAGGACATCAGCCAGTTCCTCGGCATCACCAGCGCTTCCACCACATCCCTTATCGACCGGCTCGTGGCCAGCGGGCATGTCCGCCGCGAGGCCCACCCCACCGACAGGCGTTCCGTCATTGTGGTCCCCACCGTCGAGTCCGACAGGGAGGTGCGCCTGACCCTTGGCAATATGCACCGCGAAATGATGGCGGTAGCCGAGGGCCTCTCGGCGGACGAGGCGCGGGTTGTGGTGGAGTTCCTGGGCCGGATGACCGAAGCGCTCCAGAAATCACACCCGGACGAAAAAAGTATCTAGCCTGACTAGCTAGATTGACTAGCAATATGTATGCTTACGAATAATCCCGAACATTTACCTCCGGAGTCGTGAGCGTGTTGGTTACCTTTACTGAGCTTTTGCCCTTGGAGTCTTCTGTGACGAGCCCTGCGTCCAGCACGCAGTGGCCGTCGGACGGCGCGGGCAGCGGCGCCGCCTTCCATTGCGGAACCGCTATGGACCTGGTTACTCCCGCTGTGGGGCCAGCCGCCGTCGTCTACTCGTTCGAACCTGAGGATGGCGGTCCCGTCCAGCTCCCGCCCGTGTGGCGCTGCGGTTGCGGCTTCCAGCTGGACGCGTGGATCCGCTCCCCTTATGCCCGCGCATTCCAGGCCGGAACCGCTGTGGACCTGCCGAACACCGCGGCCCTCTCCGCATGAGCGCCCCCTCCCCGGCGCACAGGCAGCCACCAGGCGAGCACGCCCTGGGCGGGCCCGTGGTGGCGGGCCGCTACCAGCTCAGGGACCTCCTGGGCCGCGGCACGCTGGCCCAGGTTTTCCGGGCCGCCGACCTTGACGGCGGCCCGGATGTGGCCGTCAAAGTGGCAGTTGACGACTCCGCGAAGCATTTCGAGAGGATCAGCAATGAGGCCGCGGTCCTGGCCGCCCTCAGCCACCCTTCGATTGTCAGGTTTATCGGACTGGGTGTTGTCCCCGCCGGAACACCGCTGGCGGGGCGGCCGTTCCTGGTGGAGGAGCTCGCCCTGGGCCCGAGCCTTTCGGAGGCGGTCCGCAACAGCCGGCACCATCCCGACGCCGTCGCCGGCTGGGCGCGCGGGCTCTTCGAAGCCCTGGCCCACCTTCACGGAGAAGGGCTGGTCCACCGGGACATCAAACCCGCCAACCTGATGCTGAGCGGCCTGCGGCGGAGCCCGGTGCGCATTGTCGACTTCGGCATCGTCGCGGCCGCAGGCTCACCTGCGGAACCGGGTGTCTCATCAGGAACTGTGCACTACATGAGCCCCGAGCAGGCCTCGGGAGGACCCGTTCGTCCTTCCTGGGACGTCTACGCTATGGGTCTGGTGCTCCTGGAGCTCCTCACCGGATCCAAGGCGTTTCCCGGGACGGCCATCGAGTCGCTCGTGGCCAGGACCCTCCGCAGTCCCCAGGTGCCGGATTCCTTGGGTCCCGGCTGGTCTTCCTTCATCCGGTCTCTGACCGCTATGGACAGTGCGGGAAGGCCGACGGCGGCGGAGGCCGCGGGCATGGCCGCGCGGCTCATGCCCGTACCCGTCGATCAGGCCAGCAGTCCCTGCCGCAGAATGGCGGTTTTTCCCGCCCGCCGGATCCGGCAGCTGACCTAAGACCCGGCGGTGTCCTGCCCGGTGGGGTCTTCCGCGGTGGGATCGGCCAGGGCGAGACCGCCCACCGGGCTGCCGTCCCAGTGGAGCAGTTTCCAGCCGCGGTCCGGGTCGCCTTCCAGCGCCACGATCCCGGTATTGGCCAGCACATGCCGTGCCGCGAACTCATGGTCCGCGTCCTCCGCCCGGCGCCCCGCCCAGGTCCGGATGGCAGCGCCATGGCTCACGACGGCCGCCGCCTCGTGCCGCTGGTCGAGCGCCCGCTCCACCACCCGGCGGATGGCGGCGTCAAAGCGGTCAAAGAAGGTATGGCCGTCAGGGCCGGCAGGCATCCTCCGGTCCAGGTCCCCCGCCGCCCAGGAGAAGACAGTTCCCATGTATCGCTTGTGGGACTCCTCGTCCGTGAGCTTCTCCAGGGACCCGGCTTCGATCTCGTGCAGGCCGTCCAGCACCTCGACCTCCAGGCTATGCAACCGGCCCAGCGGTGCAGCGGTGATCTGGGTCCTGATCAGTGTGGACGCATACAGGGCGCCGATGGGTTCGTTCGCCAGCGAGCGGGCCATCGCCTCGGCCTGGCGTTCGCCCAGTTCTGTGAGGCCGGGCCCCGGGTGCTCAGTGTCCAGCTGGCCGAGCACGTTACCGGGGGTTTGTCCGTGGCGGATGAGCAGCAACTTCATGCTTCCAGTCTCGCACTTCCGGCACGGTTGGATGACCCGCACCGGAAGGCGCCGGGCCCCTTGGGAGCCCGGCGCCGCCGTCGTACTCTACTGCCATCCGCGGTACTGCAGCGGGAGCTACTTGAGGTGGTCCACCAGCTGGTCCGCGATGCCGGTGTACTTGCCGGGCGTCAGCGCCAGAAGCCGGGCCTCGGCTTCTGGTGACAGGCCGAGGCTCTGTACGAATTCCTGCATGCGGGCGGCGTCCACCCGCTGGCCGCGGGTGAGGTCCTTGAGGCGTTCGTAGGGGTTTTCCATGCCTTCGACGCCGGCGATCGCCTCTGCGCGCATGACCATCTGGATGGCTTCACCCAGGACTTCCCAGTTGGTGTCCAGGTCTCCGGCCAGCACATCCTCAGCCACGTCCAGGCGCTCCAGGCCCTTGGCAACGTTCGAGATTGCCAGCAGTGAGTGGCCGAATGCCACGCCGATATTGCGCTGGCTGGAGGAGTCGGTGAGGTCCCGCTGCCAGCGGGAAGTCACCAGCGTGGACCCCAGGACGTCCAGCAGTCCGCACGAGATTTCGAGGTTGGCCTCCGCGTTCTCGAAGCGGATCGGGTTCACCTTGTGCGGCATGGTGGAGGAGCCGGTGGCGCCCGCAACCGGGATCTGGGCGAAGTAGCCGATCGAGATGTAGCTCCAGATATCCGTGCAGACGTTGTGCAGGATCCGGTTGAAGCGGGCGACGTCGGCGTACAGTTCCGCCTGCCAGTCGTGGCTCTCGATCTGGGTGGTGAGCGGGTTCCAGGTCAGGCCCAGTCCCTCCACGAAGGACTTGGAGACCTGCTGCCAGTCAGCGCCGGGCACGGACGCCACGTGGGCGGCGTAGGTGCCGGTGGCGCCGTTGATCTTGCCCAGGTATTCAGTCTTCTCGATCCGGTCCAGCTGGCGGGTGAGCCGGTGCGCGATGACCGCAAGTTCCTTGCCCAGCGTGGTGGGCGTGGCGGGCTGGCCGTGCGTGCGGGACAGCATGGGGACCGCGCGGTTTTCCTCGGCCATTGCGCTGATCTGGGCTACCAGCGAGCGTGCGGCCGGCAGCCACACGTCCTCCACGGCGCCCTTGACGCCCAGCGCATAGGACAGGTTGTTGATGTCCTCGGAGGTGCAGCCGAAGTGGACCATCGCGGTCAGGTTTTCGATGCCGATAGCCGGCAGGCGGCGGCCGATGTAGTACTCCACAGCCTTGACGTCGTGGACCGTGACGGCTTCGATGTCCGCGAGTTCGGCCACTGAGCCGGCGTCGAATTCGGTCACGATGGCCCGCAGCTGGTCCTGCTGTGCGGCGGTCAGCGGCCCGGCGCCTGGAAGGACGTTGTTGCTGGTGAGGTGGATCAGCCATTCAACTTCCACAGCAACACGGTCACGGTTGAGGGCCGCCTCGGACAGGTAGTCCACCAGGGGCGCGACGGCTGACTGGTAGCGGCCGTCCAGCGGGCCGAGCGCGATCTTTTCCGGGGACGCGGCAAGGGCCAGGCGTCCTGAGGGCGTACGGGTGTCAGCTGTGGCGGCAGTTTCAGGCATGTGCTGATTCTTTCACGAACTCCGGCGGCCCCTTAAGCGGCGGCCATCCACGTTACTTGTCCACATAGCCGACGGCGGCCCTACAGCCCGGGACAGTCCTTCCGTAGCGTCGGGGCAGGGAAGAGGGCCGGGCGGTGTGTCCTGGCGGGCGCTACGGAAGTGGGGCGGCATGGAAGGGACGGTTGCGGGATGGGAACTCGAATTGTGGGGGCGGTGCGGGGCGTCCGTGGGGCGGAAGGGTGAGCAGTGAGCTGGCAGGGGCGGACCTGCAGGCCGACTTGCACCGGGTTTCCCAGATGGACCAGCTGGCTGCCCGTGTGGCGGCCTGCGTGGTTCGGGGAGAGGAAGTGCTTGCGGGATTCAGGGACATCCAGCTCCTGCAGTGGGAGTCGCCGGCAGGGCGGGCCTACCGGGACACCGTGGCTCTGCAGGCGGCGGCCCTGCGGCGCTCCCTCGAATCATTGATGGAAGCAAAGGCGGCCGTGGAACGGCACAGCCGCGAGACCCTGGTTGCCGGCTGCTCATACGGCGGCAGGTTCTAGATGGCCGAGGCGACGCCGTCCGGCACCGGCGGCCCTGTCCGGGTCACCGGCCCGGAACAGGACGGCCCCCTCACAATCCGGGGCGGGGTGGGCGGCATCAGCTTCCAGCTGGAGGAGCTGGCCGCGGGCGCGGAAAAAGTGGATGCCCTGGCGGGACGGCTTGCTGGGGTGGAGGCCGAGGCCCGCCGCATTTGGGAAGAGCTCATTCCGTTCCAGGACCAGCCCCGGTGGACCGGGACCATGGCCCTGAGCGCGGTGGGCGAGTCAGAACGGAGCCTCCAGGCCGTGCGGACCGAACTCCAGCGCATCAGCAGCCAGGTCCGGGCGTGCAGGCAGGAGTACGAAATGGCGGAGGCGAGGGCAGCCATGGAGCGGTCCTTGGGGATGATGAGTATTGGAGACCTCGGCAATGCCCTTGTGAATGCGTCAATCACAGGCGCCGCTGACGAGAGGACGATGGAAACACTCGTCGCGTCCCTCGGACTCGACGCCCAGGGAGTGAAGATGCGCATTGAAAGGGAACCCTGGCCGTGGGAGGTGCTGGAGGACGCAGGCGCGTTCAACCGTCCCCTCGTCCTGGACCGCCAAGAGACGGTTTCCGTTGATCTCGACTCCTCCCCGGCCGGCCTGCTGGAGCGCATCCGCCTCATCGATGCCCGTGGCCCGGGATTCATCGAGGTCATCCAGGTCCAGGTGGGAGGAGAAAGTGCCTATGTTGTGGTGATTCCAGGCACGCAGCCCGAACTATTGGGCGCCGGCGGTGCCAATCCCCTTGACGAGGTGGGGGTGGGTGAGGCGATGCTCTACGGCTCGGACGAAATGAACATTGCGGCCCTGCAGGCTTTGAATGCCGCAGGTGCCGGGCAGGGAGACCCGGTGGTTGCCGTGGGATACAGCCAAGGTGGGATTCACGCCATGAATTTGGCTGCAGATCCCCGGTTTCTCCGGCAATACGACCTGCGGTACGTCCTGACGGCGGGTTCCCCTGTCGCCGGGATCAACGCCGCGCCGGGAGTGCAGTCTCTTCACCTCGAGCATCGCGCAGACTGGGTGCCGGGCTCCGACGGTGCACCCAATCCGGACACGAAGGGCCGTGTGACCGTGTCCATGGGCCATGCCCCCAGGGCAGTGGACGGGGAGGGCGGCCTCGGCACCGGCCACACCCTCACTACTTACCAGGACGGCGCCCGGCTGGTGTCAGCAAGCTCCGATCCGTCGCTGGTGCAGTCCACTGCCGCGCTGGGTGCTGTCCTCGGCGCCGGGGGCGCGGCAACGGCCATGCGGTTTTCCCTGGCACGGACACCGGCGCCTGCGTCACATCTCCACGCCGCGGACCTCCGCCGGCGGGAACGCGGGCATGGCGGGCGGTAGGCAGGCCTGTTAGCGGCGCACTCCGGTAATCCGGCCGGCCACCAGCGAGATCAGGGTGATGATGATGGCAGCGAACACGGCCGTCCAGAAGAACGAATCGATGGTGAAGTGCACCGGTGTGAAACTGCTGATCCAGGAGGTCAGGTACAGCATGGCGGCACTGATGACGATGGTGAAGAGGCCCAGCGTGAGGATGGTGATCGGAAGGGACAGGAAGCTCACCAGCGGGCGGATGAACGCATTCACCAAGCCAAAAATCAGGCCGATGAACACATACGCCAAAGCCGTTCCGGCCACGTCCGTTCCCTGCGAGACACCCGTCTGGGCTACCGCGTCTGTTGTTGCCGCTGTGGAGATTTCCAACCCGGGAAGGATCCAGCTTGCAATCCACAGTGCCAACCCGTTGATGAGGACGCGGCCAATGAAAGAGAGCATGCGCCCATGTTTTCACACCTGCCTGTGAGCCAGGTGCAGGAGACGGCTGTCCCCTCGGGGCGTCGGCTGGAGTCGGCCCTGCGCACGCACCCTCCCGCAGCGACTGTCACACGCTTGCATGCCACTGTGACAACGCTGCAATTCATTTTGTCAAGGATCAACTAAGGCCTTGACATTCAGAAAGCGGTTTCTCATAGTAGAGAAATCGCTTTCCGACGTGCAGGCCGTCGCCTGTGCCGAAGCGTGGTTCATTCCAATGGAGGAAGAGAGATCATGCGTCACAAGAAGCCCCTAACACCCGTGTCCGTGGTGGCGGCCCTTGCCGTTTCACTGCTCGCAGCACCAGCCCCCGCGTTGGCATCGCCCGCGCCGCAGGCGGACCCAACAGCCCAGACCGCCCGGCAGCCGCTCGAACGCCAAGTACTGCCGGAAAACGACGGTTGGGCGGCGGCGGGTGCCGGCACCACCGGCGGGTCCGCCGCCGGCGCGGACCGCGTGTACGACGTTTCCAGCAAAACCGAACTCCTGGCCGCCTTCGCAAGTGGCGGCACGGACCCGAAGGTCATCCGGGTCCACGGGGACATCGCGGCCAACGTGGACGCGAGCGGCTCTCCGCTCAGCTGTGAAGACTATGCCAGCGGCACCGGCTATTCCCTGGCGCAGTACCTTTATGATTTCGATCCCGCCCGGTATGGGACAACCAGGGAACCTGAGGGCGCCCAGGAAACTGCGCGGCGCGCAGCAGCGGCCAAGCAGGCCGCCACCATCCGCTGGGACATCCCGAGCAACACCACCATTGTGGGCGCTGGCCCGGACAGCAGCATCACGGGTGCAGCACTGCGGATCAACCGCGCCGGGAACGTGATTTTCCGGAACCTCACCGTGCGCGATGCGGCAGACTGCTTTCCGGCCTGGGATCCGACCGACGGCGCCACCGGCAACTGGAACAGTGAGTATGACCTGCTGCAGATCATCAACGGTTCCACCAACGTCTGGGTTGACCATTCCCACTTCACCGACGCCCCCAACCTGGACAGCGCCCAGCCCAGCTACTTCGGCCGGCCCTACCAGGTCCATGACGGAGCGGTTGACGTCACCAACGGCTCGGACCTCGTCACCATGTCCTACAACCGGTTCTCCGACCATGACAAGCTCCTGCTCATCGGATCCACGGATTCCACCAACCGGGGTGACGCCGGCAAGCTGCGCGTAACAATCCACCACAACGTGTTTGAGAACGTGGGCCAGCGGGCACCGCGGGTCCGCTACGGCCAGGTGGACGTCTACAACAACCACTTCAAGGCCTCCGCTGACTCTGAGGTCCCCTACGGATATACCTTCGGGGCAGGGGTGGAATCGCACCTCTACGCTGAGGCCAACGCCTTTACCCTTCCCGCAGGTACCCCCGTCGCCTCGCTTATCGCCTATTTCAAGGGCAAGGCCATCGCCACCACCGGAAACGCGGTCAACGGCAAAATCGTCGATCTGCGGGCAGCCTACAACGCAGCTGCTCCGGCGGACCGTCAGCTGGGTGCCGATGACAGCTGGACGCCGGTGCTGCGGACCCATGTGAACGCCGCCCAGGCCGTTCCCGCCCTTCTCGCGGACGCCGTCGGGCCCGTCTTTACGGCTGGGGAGGCCAACTGATGCGACGCCTCAAGCCCAGCCGCCGTTCAATCCTGGCTGCTGTTGCGGCAGGAGCAGCGACGGCCGCGGCGGTAATCTCCGGACCGGGCGCTGCGCGCTCGCAGGCCGCCGTCCGCCCCGCCAATGCGTCCCCGCAGGGCCGGACCCGTCCGGTGATCTTCGTGGTGGGGGACTCAACCTCGTCGGCCTACCAGCAGTCGGAACGGCCCCGCGCAGGCTGGGGCCAGGCGCTCCCCCTGCTGCTGGGGCCGCAGGCAGGGGTGTTCGACTACGCATGGTCGGGCGCGTCGTCCAAGAGTTTCGCCGACGCCGGCCTCCTCGATGAGGTGGCGGCAATGCTCCAGCCAGGGGATTACCTGCTGATTTCCTTCGGACACAATGACGAGAAGGTCCAGGATCCGGCCAGAGGCACCGACCCCCAGACCACGTTCAAGGAATACCTGCAGAAGTACATCGACAGTGCCAGGGTCCGCGGCGCGAAAGCCGTGCTGGTCACGCCTGTGGAGCGCCGCCGGTTCAGCGCCCTCGGCGTTGCCCAGGATTCGCACGGCGCCTACCCCCAGGCTGTCCGGGAGCTTGCCGCCGCGACGGGGACGCCCCTCGTGGATCTCACCGCTTCCTCCAAGGACCTGTGGCAGAAGCTCGGCCCAGAAGGGACAAAGTCGCGCTTCCTCTACGCGTCGCCCGGCCAATTTCCGCAGTACCCGGAGGGCGTGGCGGACAACACCCACTTCCAGGCGGAAGGCGCCCTTGCCGTGGCCCGGCTGGTGGCCTCGGAGCTGCAGGCGCTGCAGGCAGTCCCGCCGGGATACTTCCAGCATGTTGATGCCCAACTGGACCCCCTCGGCGGAATCCACTGGCCCAGCGAACGTCCCGTCGACAAGCCCGTGGTCCTGGAGGTCGGGGCAGCATCCGTGTTCCGGACCGTGCAGGCAGCCGTGGACGCCGTACCGGCCGGAAGCACCCACCGCACCCAGATACGCATCGCTCCCGGAACCTACCGGGAACTCATCAGGGTGCCGGCCAACAAACCCAGGATCTCGTTCATCGGTTTGGGCGAGAGGGCAGAGGATGTTGTGCTGGCTTACAACAATGCCTCTGGCACCGCAAAGCCTGACGGCACCGGACCTTATGGCACGGGCGGAAGCGCCAGCGTGCGGATTGACGGGGCGGATTTCACGGCGGCGAACCTCACGTTCAGCAACGACTTCGACGAAGCCGCCAACCAGGAGATGAAGAACCGGCAGGCGGTGGCGCTCTTCCTGACGGGCGATCGGGCGGTCCTGCGCAATGTCCGGTGCCTGGGAAACCAGGACACCCTGCTGGTTGATTCGCTTGCCCGGGGAGTGCAGTCACGGTTCTTCTTCAGCGACTGCTACGTAGAAGGGGACGTGGACTTCATCTTCGGCCGGGGTACGGCGGTGTTTTCCGGCTGCGAGATCCGGTCCCTGGACCGGGGATCTGACAGCAACAACGGCTACGTGTCGGCCGGCAGCCTCAACATCCAGATCAAACACGGCTACCTGTTCACGGGCTGCCGGTTCGTCTCGGATGCCGCGGCAGGCACCGTCCACCTGGGCCGTCCCTGGCACCCGAGCGGCGACGTGGAGGCGGTTGCCCAGGTGCTCATCAGGGACTCCTGGCTGGGCGCCCACATCTCCGGTCAGCCCTGGACGGACATGAGCGGATTCTCCTGGCAGGAAGCGCGCTTCCACGAACTCAACAACAACGGTCCGGGATCCCGGGTCACCCCCACGCGGCCCCAGCTCGACCCGGCCGTGGCCGGGGAGTACACGCTGGAGGCCTACCTGCGCGGCACGGACGGCTGGGCGCCGCAGCTGGCGGGCACCAGGGCGGACAGCGCCGCGGCACCGTCCGGCACCTAGGCCAACAGTGTGCGACCAGCCTGCTTCCCTCCTGCAGCACGGGAAGTAGGCTGGTCTGCATGACGTCTTCTGAGACCCTCACGGGTGGTGTCCAGCCCCGTCCCGTGGTGGCCCGCCTGCCCCGCTATGCCGCTGGGAAGCCGCCCGCCGCCGTTGACGGGATGGCCAGCTACAAGCTGTCCTCCAATGAAAACCCGCTGCCCCCGCTTCCTTCCGTCCTTGATGCCATAGCGCACCAGACCGACTTCAACCGGTACCCTGATCCGCTCAGCAGGAGGCTGCGCGCGGAGTTGTCCGGCTTTCTGGGCGTGCCCGCCGAGGATATTGTCACTGGCGCGGGCAGCCTGGGCGCACTGAACCAGCTGCTCGCCACGTTTGCCGGACGGAACGACGACGGCACGCCGGACGAAGTGGTCTACGCCTGGCGCTCCTTCGAGGCGTACCCCATCAGCGTGGGACTCTCCGGGGCCGAAAGCGTGCGCGTTCCCGTTACTGCCGATGGCAGGCATGACCTCCGGGCCATGGCGGCAGCCGTGACCGCCCGGACCAGAATGGTCCTCCTGTGCACGCCCAACAATCCCACCGGACCCGTCCTGGGCACTGCCGAAACAGAGGAATTCATCAGGCGCGTCCCACCGCACGTGGTGGTGGTAATCGATGAGGCCTACCAGGAATTCGTCAGGTCTGAAGATGCCGTGGACGGGCTTGCCATGTACCGCAAATTTCCCAATGTGGTGGTGCTCCGGACGTTCTCGAAGGCACACGGCCTGGCCGGGCTCAGGGTCGGCTACAGCGTGTCCAGCCCCGTCCTGACGCAGCACATCAGGGTGGCAGCCACCCCCTTTGCCGTGTCCCAGATTGCCGAGACGGCCGCGATTGTTTCGCTGCAGAACTACCCCCAGGTTGTAGAAAGGGTACAAAGCCTGGTGGAGGAACGCGAGCGTGTCACGGCGGGGCTGCGGAGCCTTGGCTGGGCTGTTCCTGACGCGCAGGGGAACTTCGTATGGCTGGACCTGGGCGAACACAGTGCCGGATTTGCTGAACTTGCGGGCACCCAGGCGCTGTCAGTGCGGGCGTTCCCCGGCGAAGGGGTGCGGGTGAGCATCGGCGAGGTGGACGCCAACACCAGGTTCCTCCAGCTGTGTGCGAAATATACAAACGCGCCACGGGGTTCCTAGCGCTTAACAAGTAGCTCGGCGCGTACCTACTGAAGATAAAGTTAGGATCAGTAAAGCAATATATATGCCGCGCCGGGAATCTATTCCTCTTGAGGCATATATCCCAGCGACATTGCACTGCATCCGCATGCGGCAAGCGAGGAGACGGTATGGGCACACATCTGCCTTCCACCGAGTTCGACGGAACAGCGGTAGACGACCAGCGTGAGGCTGATGCCGAGGCGGTCATGGGCGAGCCCCCCGCGCAGATGGTCCAGCTCCTGGGCCCCGACGGGAAGCTGGGCTTCGACCCCGTCTTCACCGGGTACGCGGAGAAGGTTACCCCGGAGGTTCTTCGAGGCCTTTACGCGGACATGGCGGCCATCCGGCGCTTCGACGTGGAAGCCACTGCGCTGCAGCGGCAGGGACAGCTCGCGCTTTGGGTCCCGCTGACCGGCCAGGAGGCCGCACAGATCGGCTCCGGCAGGGCCAGCCGGCCCCAGGACTACATCTTCCCCACCTACCGTGAGCACGGCGTCGCCTACACCCGCAACGTGGACCTCGCCGAACTCCTCCGGCAGTTCCGCGGAGTGTCGAACGGCGGCTGGAACCCCAAGGACACGAACTTCCACCTCTACACCCTGGTCCTGGCCGCCCAGACGCTCCACGCCGTCGGCTATGCGATGGGCATCCAGCGCGACCAGAAATTGGCGGCAGCGCAGGGCAGCGGGGAGGAAGCCGCGGTCATCGCCTACTTCGGTGACGGGGCCAGCTCCGAGGGGGACGTCCACGAGTCAATGGTCTTCGCCTCCTCCTACAACGCGCCCGTGGTGTTCTTCTGCCAGAACAACCACTGGGCCATCTCCGTCCCCACCAATGTCCAGACCCGCGTGCCGCTGTCCAACCGCGCCAAGGGCTACGGCTTCCCGGGGATCAGGGTGGACGGCAACGACGTCATCGCGGTCCACGCCGTCACCGAATGGGCCCTGGAACACGCCCGCCAGGGCAAGGGCCCTGTCCTGATCGAGGCCTTCACCTACCGGGTGGGCGCCCACACCACCGCGGACGACCCCACAAAGTACCGCCACTCCGCAGAGGAAGACGCGTGGCGGGCAAAGGATCCCCTGGCCCGAGTTGAAAAGTACCTGCGCGCCGAAGGCCTGGCCGACGACGCGTTCTTCGCGAAAGTGAAGGCCGACGGCGACGAACTCGCCGCGTACGTCCGCCGCACCACCCATGACCTTGAAACCCCGGACATCCGCTCCGCCTTCGCCAACACCTACGCCGAGGCGCATCCCCTGGTGGCGGAGGAGCTCGCATGGTTTGAGGAATACACGGCAGGATTCGAAGGCGGAGACCTGCCGGCCGAACCTTCCGGACAGCCCGCAGCAAAGGCAGGCCACGAATGACAACCATGACCATTGCCAAGGCCATCAACGAGGGCCTTCGCGAGACACTCGCCAGCAATCCAAAGTCCCTGCTGATGGGGGAGGACATTGGTCCGCTGGGCGGGGTCTACCGCGTCACGGACGGCCTGATCGGCGAGTTCGGCCCCGACCGGGTGGTGGACACGCCGCTGGCTGAATCGGGAATCATCGGAACTGCCATCGGCCTTGCGCTCCGGGGGTACCGGCCGGTTTGCGAAATCCAGTTCGACGGGTTTGTCTTCCCCGGCTTCAACCAGATCACCACGCAGCTGGCCAAGATGCACGCGCGCAGCAATGGCAACCTCACCGTCCCGGTAGTCATCCGCATCCCCTACGGTGGCGGCATCGGTTCCGTTGAGCACCACTCCGAATCGCCGGAGGCACTGTTCGCCCACACTGCCGGCCTGCGCATCATCACCCCCTCCAACGCGCATGACGCCTACTGGATGGTCCAGCAGGCCGTGGAGTGCCAGGATCCCGTCATCATTTTCGAGCCCAAGCGCCGCTACTGGCTCAAGGGCGAGGTGGACACCGCCGCGCCGGGCCGGGCAGAGGATCCATTCAAGGCCCACGTCCTCCGCGAGGGGACGGACGCCACCGTCGTGGCATACGGCCCCTTGGTGCCGGTCGCGCTGGCGGCCGCGAACGCCGCGGAAGAGGACGGCCGCAGCGTGGAGGTGATCGACCTGCGGTCCATTTCCCCGCTGGACTTCGACACTGTCGCAGCCTCCGTGCAGAAAACCGGGCGGCTGGTGGTGGCCCACGAGGCGCCCACCTTCGGCGGAATCGGCGGTGAAATCGCCGCCCGGATCAGCGAGCGGGCCTTCCACTCGCTCGAGGCGCCGGTCATCCGGGTAGGCGGCTTCCACATGCCCTACCCCGTTGCCAAGGTGGAGGAAGACTACCTTCCGGACATCGACCGCATCCTGGAGGCGCTGGACCGCGCCCTTTCCTACTGAGGCTTCCCAACCGAGGACACCATGACTCTCAACAAGTTCAACCTGCCTGACGTCGGCGAAGGGCTCACCGAGGCCGAGATCGTCTCCTGGAAGGTCAAGCCGGGCGACGCCGTCGCCATCAACGACGTCCTCTGCGAGATCGAGACGGCCAAGTCCCTCGTGGAACTTCCCTCGCCCTTCGCCGGGACCGTCACTGAACTGCTGGTCCCGGAAGGGGTGACCATCGACGTGGGCACCGCCATCATCAGCGTCAGCGACAACGTGTCCGGAGACCCCACCCCGGCGGATGTCCGCGCGCCTGAGGCTCCTGCGCAGCCGCTCTACGGCAAGCTTCCAGCGTCCGACGGCGGCACGGCAGACAGTGCGCAGGCCGCGGAAAGTGCCCTGGCAGGCGGGCCCCTGGTGGGCTCCGGCCCCAAGGCTGACGCCGTCAAGCGCCGGCCGCGGAAGACGTCCCCCTCCTCCTCCCTTTCGCGCAACGCTCCGGAGGTGGAGCCCGTCCAGCCCCATTCGCCGGCCGAAGTGACCCAGGACCCGGGCCCGGCAACAAGCCCGGGCGCCGACGTCGACAACCGTCCCACCCTGGGAGGCACCATCACCGGGCTGGTCAGCCGCGTGCTCGCAAAGCCCCCCGTCCGCAAGATCGCCCGCGACCTGGGCATCGACCTGGCAGACGTGGTGGCCACCGGATCCCGCGGCGAGGTGACCCGCGAGGACCTGGTGAGCTACCAGGCCCAGCGGGACGCGGAACTGGACAAGGCGGACGGGTTCTGGGGCAAGGCGGGCAAGCCGCAGGACCAGCGCATCGAGCGCATTCCCGTCAAGGGCGTCCGGAAAGCCACCGCAAAGGCCATGGTGGATTCCGCGTTCGCGGCACCGCACGTCAGCATCTTCGTGGACGTGGACGCCAGCCGCACCATGGAGTTCGTCAAAAGGCTCAAGGCGTCCCGGGACTTCGAGGGCATCAAGGTTTCACCTCTGCTCATCCTCGCCAAGGCAGTCATCTGGGCCGCTGCCCGGAACCCCAGCGTCAATGCCACGTGGGTGGACAACGCCGACGGAACCGACGGCGCGGAAATCCAGGTCAAGCACTACATGAACCTGGGCATTGCGGCAGCCACGCCGCGGGGGCTGATGGTGCCGAACATCAAGAACGCCCAGGACCTTTCCCTGAAGGAACTGGCACTGGCGCTCAACAACCTGGCCGTTACGGCCCGGTCCGGAAAGACGAAGCCCGCCGAGATGCAGGGCGGCACGCTGACCATCACCAACATCGGAGCCCTGGGGATCGATACCGGCACACCCATCATCAACCCCGGCGAGGTTGCCATCGTGGCCTTCGGAACCATCAAGCAGAAGCCGTGGGTCCTTGACGGGGAAGTGATCCCGCGCTGGATCACCACGCTGGGCGGATCGTTCGACCACCGGGTGGTGGACGGCGACCTGTCCGCCCGCTTCATGGCCGACGTCGCCGCCATCCTAGAGGAGCCCGCGCTCCTCCTCGACTAGGACAGGACACTGGCAATCAGCGGCAGCACCCTCCGCGCGAAGAACAGGGCCGCGCGATGGGTGACGGAGGCCTTCCAGCCGCCCGTGGTGGTCAGCATCCAGCTGCTGATCAGTCCCATAACGCAGCCGGGCTTTCCCGGAACAGTGGGGTACGGTGCGCTGGCAGCCCTGTTCGTCTGCGTGCTTCCGCTGTTCCTGCTGCTGATGCTCGTCCGGCTGGGGAAAGTCACTGACCACCATGTCAGCGACCGTCGTCAGCGTGCCCCCGTGCTGCTGATGGCGCTGGCTTCCATCCTGGCCGGGCTCCTGGTGCTGGCGGCAGCGGGCGCCCCGCAAAGTGTGGTGGTGATGGTCCTCGCCGTGGTGGCAGGGGTGGTGGTGCTGGCGGCAGTCAGCCCGTTCTGGAAGATCAGCGGGCATGCGGCGGCGATGTCCTCGGCGGCAGTGATCAGCGTGCTCATGCTTGGTCCGGCGTGGCTCCCGCTGCTGCTCCTGGTGCCTGCCGTCGGCTGGTCCAGGGTGGTGCTGCGCGCCCACACCGTTGCGCAGGTGGTCGCCGGTTCGCTCTTCGGCGGCGTGGTGATGGCCGGGATCTGGTTCGCCCTCCAGGGCCGGATGGTGGCTTAGCCCGGCCTCAGTAGGCGGTGTAGGCGGTCAGCATCTCAAGGGTGGCCGGGTCCGCGGTGGTACCCAGGGCCACGGCAGCACCCGTCATGAGGACAGCCATGGCCGCTGCCATCCCGCCCCAGGCCGTCAGGAGCTTCCAGTCCTCCCGGAGCACGCTGCCCACCGTCTCGGGGAGCTTGATCCCCGGCGCGATGAGGTTGGGGGCGCTGTCCACGCTGCCATCATCCAGTAAAGCCACGACGCGGTCGTTGCTGCGGTCAACGCGCATGGAGCAGATGTGGTTGCCATGGCGGGCGAGGAGGATGTCGTGGCCGGCAAGCTGGCGGCGCTGGAGGGTGATCAATGGGGCCCCTTGATGGTGGTGGATGCTGGGTGTCCGCACCGTTGGGGGCTCCTCCAATTTTATCGCCGGGGTAGAGCCGGGAACGCGCTTTCGGGCGTGAGAACGGACACCATGCGGGACGCGCTGACCGCATGGTGTCCGTTAAACTCTGCTATTCGGCGTCGTACGTATTGGCGATGTAGACGTCGCAGGGCGCGTTGTGGGCCACGCTGTTGGCAACGCTGCCAAGCACGCGCCCGATGCCGTGCATCCTGCGGTTTCCCACCACGATGATCCGTGCGTCCATCCGCAGGGCTTCCTTGATGAGGGCGTCGGCCGGCCTGCCGCGGGCGGCGGAGTACGTGACCTTGATATCCCTGCCCAGCGACTCCGCAACTGTCCGCGCCACATGCTCGGCGGCATCGGCGTCGGACACGATCCAGCGGTCACTGCCACTGCCGAACACCTCGGTTCGGTCGCTGTCGAAGGCGGATACCACGTGGAGCGAGGCGCCAAGGGCTGCTGCGAGGTCGCGGGCCGATTCGGCCGCCTTCTTGGCAGTTGCGCTGCCGTCAACCCCTACAACGATGATTCCGCTCATGTGTGCTCCTTTGCTTGGTTTCAGTAGCGCTGGTCAGGCCAAGGCTACAGCGCGGCGATGGCTTGCTGAAGCACCGGCGCCAGGCGGCGTACCCCTTCGGCGATGGCCTCGGGCGGGACGGCGCTGAAGGCGAGGCGCAGCTTGTTGGAAGGGTCGTCCGACGGCGTGAAGGCGGCTCCCGGGATAAACACGACCCCGGCGTCGATCGCCTTGCGCAGCAGGGGGTAGGTGTCCACACCCTCGGGGAGGGTCACCCACACGAAAAAGCCGCCTTCCGGACGGGTCCATGTGGTGCCCGGCGGCATGTGTTCCTCAAGGGCTGCCAGCAGTGCGGCGCAGCGCTCGGCGTACAGCCCGCGGTATGTCTCGATCTGGCCCCCCCAGTCGTAGTCGCGGAGGTAGGCCGAGACCAGCATCTGGTTGAAGGCGGGCGGGCAGAGCGTTACGGCCTCGGCTGCCAGGTAGTAGCGGCGCTGGAGGTGTTCCGGGACAAGCGCCCAGCCGATCCTGAGGCCCGGGGCGAAGATCTTGGAAAAGGACCCCATGTAGATGACGTCATCCGGATTCGCCGCCCGCAGCGGTGCCAGCGGCTCGCCGCTGAAGCGGAGCAGTCCGTACGGGTTGTCCTCCACCACGAGAATATTCGCACTGCGGCATATATCGACGATCCGTTGGCGCCTGCCCGCCGCCAACGTGATGCCCGAAGGGTTGTTGAAGTTGGGGATGGTGTACAGGAACTTGATGTTCTTGCCGGCCAGTTGAAGGGCGGCAATCCGTGCCTCCAGCTGCTCCGGAACCAGGCCTTCGTCGTCCATCTCCACGGTTTCCACCTGGACCTGGTATGCCTCGAAGGTGTTGAGGGCGCCCACATAGGTGGGATCCTCCACCAGGACCACGTCGCCGGGGTTGCAGAAGACCTTCGTGGCCACGTCCTGGGCGGACTGCGAACCGGCGGTGATCACCACGTTCTGCGGCAGCGCGTCCGTGATGCCTTCTGCGGCCATCACTTCGCAGATTTGCGTGCGGAGTTCCTCCGATCCCTGCCCGCTTCCGTACTGCAGGGCGGTCAGTCCGTCCTCGGCAATGATCTTGGCGGCTGTTGCGGCAAGGCGGTCCAGCGGGAGGGACTGCAGATAGGGGCTTCCGCCGGCGAGCGAGACGAGCCCGGGCCGCATGGAGATATCGAAGACGTCCCGCACTGCTGACTGCCGGATATTCGCGGCGCGTTCCGAAAAGAGTTCTTCGTGGCGGTGCGCGGAGGTCGCCGCCCGCTCGATGGCATCAATGGCTTCTGCTGGCAGCGTCCCTGCTGCGGCGTCGAGTGTTTCGTGGCTCACATCATCAGGATACAGCGAGGTGTTGCCCTAAAAGCAACACCTGTTTATATATACGCCACAGGTTGAGGCTGACGCCCACGCCCGTTATTCGAGGCTCAGCACTTCCTCAAGGGTGAGGCCATTGACGTAGATCTCTGCCCTGATGGCGCCGACGGCAGCCACCGCTGTCTGCGTGAGCTGCGCTTCCAGCCGGGGGAGATCGCACGCTCCGCCGGGGCGGAGGCTTCCGGCCAGGTAAACCGTCACGGTGGTCCCGTCAAAGCTGCCAGAGAGGAACTTCAGGCGTGAGCTGGCAAGGGCGTTGTAAAGATCCGCTTCCGGACCTCCTGCAGTTGCGTTGCCTGGCGGGTCAATCAGCGCGCCGACCGCCGCAGGAAGGGCTTCCCCGGCAGCGGAAGTTTCATGGGGGACGCCCACCAGGCTGTCGTTGCAGCCAAAACGCACACCGTTCCGGCCGCCGTCGTCCAGGAGCACGTAGTACGCCGTCACCGTGTGCGGCGCGGCCGGAGTGCCGGTGGGCCCGGGCTTGCCGGAAGCCCGCAGCACTGCAGCACCGCCAAGGTCCTGCGGGGCTTCGGTGCCGGGAGCGGGGGTACTTGGCGTGGAAACATCCGGTGCCGGGGCGCTGGGCCCGCCGGCCCCGGCGGAGAAACCGGCCGATGCCTGGTTCAGTGATCGGGCAGGGGGAGCGGCCGTCTCCGTCCGGGCAGCATCCTGCGGCTGCGGGGAGGGAGCAACGGGTGGCGGGGCGGCCTGTGTACTGCTGCTGATGGCGAGCGGAGCGGGCGGCGCGGGGGTGGGTTCCAGGGGTGCTCCTGCCGCGCAGGCGCCGAGCCACAGCGGAAGCGCCAGGCTGGCTGCTGCTGCCGTCCGCAGCCCTGCCCTGCGCCTTCCTGCACTCCGTGCCCGCATGCCTCCACCGCAATCCCGTCCGGTTTGGTGGATTAACGTTACGGCTGGCGCCCCGGCCCGGGAATGCCGGGAAGGTACCGGTTGGGACAAGAGTTGATCACGGGGCAGCGCCAGCCCGGACCCGCGCCAAGTTCGCGGACGGAGCCGCCGTCAGGACGCCGGCCGGCCCGGCCACTCTTTGCCCGCCCAGGGGTCGTAATCGGCTATCAGGTCTTCCTGCGGCGGACGCTCGCCCTCTGGGACGTGCTGCAGGTTCACCCGCACCCGGTACCAGAGCGAGCTCGATCCGCGCATCCCGTCCACCAGCACGTCGGCCGGATGCAGGGCCGGAACAAGGTCCGCGTGGCGGGATTTCCATTCGTCGAGGGCGGCCTGCGCTTCGGGCTTTGTCCTGGTCCGGGCAACTTCAATGAGCGGCATCGCCGACTGCCGGCGGCCGGAGCCGTCGCCGCTGCGCGGTGGCTTTTCCGCAGGGCCGAGCTCCTCGGCCAGTGCCAGGAGCCCATCCAGGCTGCCCGCGGCGTCATCGATACCGGCGTGCGGGTCGCCCAGGTCCGCGAAACGCCGGGGCACCGTGAGCACCGTGAACTGGTCCGGCCTGGCGGTCCGGACCTCGTCCCAGGTCAGGGGGGTGGAGACCCGGGCGTCGGGCAGTGGCCGCACCGAGTAGGCGGACGCCACGGTGCGGTCCTTGGCGTTCTGGTTGAAGTCAACGAACACACTCTCGCCGCGCTCCTCCTTCCACCACCGCGCGGTGGCGAGGCCGGGAGCGCGGTTCTCCACCTCGCGGGCAAGGGTCTCGGCGGCGAGCCGGACCTCCCGGTAGGTCCACCGCGGCGCGATGCGCACCAGGATGTGCAGCCCGCGCGAGCCGCTGGTCTTCGGCCACCCCGCCAGGCCGGCGTCGTCGAGCACGTCCCGGGCCACGAAGGCGGCGTCCACGATCTGGGACCAGTCCACGCCCGGCATCGGATCGAGGTCCACCCGGAGTTCGTCGGGGTGTTCCAGGTCCTCTGCGCGCACGGGGTGGGGGTTCAGGTCGAGGCAGCCGAGATTAACCACCCAGGCCAGTCCGGCGGCGTCCCGGATGACGGCTTCCTCCGCTGACGTCCCCGAGGCGTAGTGCAGGGTGGCGGTGTCGATGAAGTCCGGGTGGTTTTCGGGCACGCGTTTCTGGAAAAACGGCTCGGCGTCGATGCCTTTGGGGAAGCGCTTGAGGACCATCGGCCGTCCCCCGGCCCCGCGGAGGGCCCCGTCGGCGACGGCGTGGTAGTACTCCACCAGGTCGAGCTTCGTCAGCCCGGGTTCGGGGAACAGCACCTTGTCCGGGCTTGAGATGCGGACCTCGGTCCCGGCGATGGTGAGGATCTCGGCCGGGGTCTTTGAGGGACTCATGCGGTCACGGTAGCAACGATCAGGTGCGGCAGCCAGAGCAGCGCCGGCGCGGCCGGGCGCCGGGGTCAGGTGCCGGGCGGGTTTAAAAAGGCTGTACCCGGCGCATTGGCTGCGCCGGGTACTGGAGGCATTTTGGTTAAGCCGCGGGCCGGGAGGCGGTGAGTGCGTCGAACACGCCCTTGATCTGCTCCACGACCTCTGCGTCGTCTTTCGGGTGGACCTCAGCGAAGCGGACCATGGATCCCGGCACGGCAAGCTTGACGTCCTCAAGGATCTGCGCGCCGGCAATGCCTGCTGCCTTGCGTGCCTCATCCTGGGCCCAGACCCCGCCGTACTGGCCGAACGCGGTGCCGACGACGGCGGTGGGCTTGCCGGCGAGGGCGCCGGCACCGAAGGGGCGGGACAGCCAGTCGATGGCGTTCTTCAGTGCGGCAGGCACGGTGCCGTTGTGCTCCGGGGTGACGAGCAGCAGCGTGTCTGCCTCATTCGCCGCGGCGCGCAGGGCTGCCGCCGCCTCGGGGACCTGGCCTTCGACGTCGATGTCTTCGTTGTAGAACGGGATGTTGCCCAGGTTCCCGTGGATCACCACGTCGACCTGCTCCGGTGCGTTCAGCTGGATGGCTTCGGCCAGCTTCTGGTTGGTGGACTCGGCGCGGAGGCTGCCGACGAGGGTAAGGACGGTGCTCTTGGTCATGGGAACTCCTGGAGTCTGGGTCCGCGGGAGGGCCGCGGGCCGGTCTAAGCTGAGGCTTGTCAGTGCCTTCACCCATCTAAACGGACTACGGTCCGCTTATTATTCCCGAGGTGTGGAATGTCGGATGTGAGTTCCATCCCACCGCGGCCCGGCCTCCCTGCGGGGGCGGGGGCGGCGGCGGAACGCCGGGACGCCGCAAGGAACCGGGAACGCCTGCTTGCGGCTGCCCGGGAGCTGATTGCTGACTGCGGGGCAGAGGGGCTGACCATGGATCGGCTGGCCGAACACGCCGGGGTGGGCAAAGGCACGGTCTTCCGGCGGTTCGGCAGCCGTGCGGGACTGATGCTGACCCTGCTGAGCGAGTCCGAGGCCGATTTCCAGGCCCGGTTCATGTTCGGGCCGCCGCCGCTGGGCCCGGGTGCGCCCGGGATGGAACGCCTCATCTCCTTTGGGGCGGAACGGATCTCCTACGTCATGGAGTTCGGGGACCTGGTGCTCGCCTCCGAGCATGCCTCGCGCGGGCGCTTTGAAGCCCCCGCCGCCGTCCTGTGGCACCGCCACATCGAGATCCTCCTGCGGGAAGAGGGTTTCGGGCCCGACCCCTGGCTGATGGCCGGCTCCCTGGCGGCGACCCTGGATCCGGAGCGCCTGTTAAGCCTTGTCAAGGTTCACGGAGTCAGTCCCGAGAGGCTCACCGCCTCCTGGCGGGATCTTGTCACACGCGTGGTCCGCGGCGCGTAGGTTACGCCACAGTTCGGATACGCGTCCAGTCACACCAACTTCACAGAACTATTCATAACGATCTGATACGGGCGGGTAGCTTTCCGGGCATTCGCCCGCATTTTCGGTTCCGGCTTGTGATAGTTTCCTCTGGAATGTGACCCGCGACATAGTCCACAAGGACTAAGCCCTGACAGGCTGCGGGACGCCAGCTACCCGCTGGCAAGGACCCGGTAAGGCGGCGCAACCCCCGCTGATCACGGGAAAACGGAAGGATCCAGCACGTGATTGTTGATTTGCCCAACAGCCTGGCCCGCCTGCGGATGACGCGGTGTCTGACCGTCTGGCTGCCGGCGGCGACGATCCAGAAGTAGCTGCCGCATGCTCAGGTATCTCGCCAAGCGGGGCATCACGTATGTCTTCATGATCTTCCTGACAACGTCGGCGGGATATTTCCTCGCCGTCAGTTCCCTCAAGCCCGCGCTGCTTGAACAGGAACGGATACCCCGTCCCACCCCTGAACAGGTGGCGAACTCCATGCGCCTGAAGGGCCTCGACCCCGACCTCAGCCCCTGGGAACGCTATGTCGAATGGCTTACGGCGATTGTCACGCGCTGGGACTGGGGCCGCAGCCCCAACGGCGCCTTCATCAACGCCGAGTTCGGGGACCGGGTCTGGATCTCCACCCGCCTTTTCCTGGCCTCCATCATCCTCACCCTGGTGATTGGGGTTGCCCTCGGCGTCTATTCGGCCGCACGGCAGTACCGGTTCCAGGACCGCGTCATCACCTCGTACAGCTACCTCGCGTACATCGTGCCGGCCCCCATTGCCTACTTCCTGGTGCAGCTGGGTGCCATCAACATCAACGAGACCGTGGGCGAACGCATCTTTTTTGTCACCGGCATCTCCACCCCGGGGATGGAACCGGGCTGGGCCCAGTTCATCGACATGCTCGCGCACTACGCCGTGCCCACTGTTGCCATCACACTGGTGGGCTGGGGGTCCTACCAGATTGCCCAGCGCCAGTACCTCCTGGACAACGTCAATGCCGACTTTGTCCGGACCGCCCGCGCCAAGGGACTCACCAGGAACCAGGCCATCTCGCGGCACGCGCTGCGGGTCTCGTTCATACCCGTGGCCCAGAGCATCGCCTTCACCATCCCGGCCATCTTTGCCGGCGGCTTCTTCGCGGAGAAAATCTTCGCCTGGCCCGGCGTGGGTTCCTGGAGCATCGACGCCATCTCACTCCAGGACGTCAACGCCGCCACGGCCACCCTGGCCTATGGTTCCGTGATCTTCGCCCTGGGAGCCATTCTGGCGGATTTCGCCACCACCCTTGTTGACCCGAGAGTGCGGGTGCAGTAACCGTGACCAACCTCAATGCAGTAGACCCCGCCGCCGTCGCGCAGGACGCCCACCTGGAGAGCGCCGACGTCGTCATCGGCAAGAACACCATCATCTTCCGCCGCTTCATGCGGAACAAGACAGCCGTGGCAGGGCTTGCCATCTTCCTCGCCCTGACCGTTTTCTCCTTCGTGGGCGGGTACTTCACCCAGTGGGACAAGCAAACCATCGACCCCTTCAACATCGGCATGCCGCCGTCGGCCGAACACTACCTGGGCACCTCCCAGGCCGGGATCGACCTCTACGCAATGACGGTGGAAGGCACCAGGATCTCCATCCTGATCGGACTGATCGTCGGGCTCGTGTCCGTCCTCGTCGCCGCCGTCTACGGGTGCACCATGGCCTACTTCGGCGGCAAGGTGGACAAGGTGATGCTCTTCATCCTCGAAGCGCTCATCATGATGCCGGCCCTCCTGGTGGTGGCTGTGGCCACCAGCGGCGGAGGCGAAGGGCTCAGGCGGGACCTGCCGTCCTGGCTGCTGCTGATCATTGTGCTGCTCGTCTTCAGCTGGATGGGAACAGCGAGGCTCATCCGGTCCCTCTCCATGTCACTCATGCAGCGGGACTTCGTCAAGGCCGCCCAGTACATGGGTGTTCCGGCGCGCCGGATCGTGTGGCGCCACCTCGTGCCCAACATCGGGTCGCTGCTGGTCCTGGACATCACGCGTGGAGTCACCGGTGCCATCCTCGCGGAAGTTGCCTTCTCCTTCATCGGCATTGGCATCAAGGTTCCGGATGTGAGCCTCGGCGTCCTGATCGGCGGCGCGACATCCCAGGTGCAGACCTTTCCCTGGATGTTCTGGGTGCCGTTGACCGTCATGTTCCTGCTCACGGGCTCGCTCGCCATGATGAACGACGGACTGCGCGACGCCTTCGATCCAAGCTCAAGCTCGTCCGGCAGCGCCAAAAAGCGTACCGCCCTGAAAGCCCGTGTTAAGGGGAACGCCTCATGAGCAGCGAAATTGCCGCCGGACCGGTTGACCAGCCCCAGTCAGCTGTGGAACGGCTGCACGTGGCCGGCCTTCACGCGCCGGCGGACGCAATCCTGTCCGTCAGGGACCTGAACGTACGCTTCAACACCGAAAACGGTGTGGTTCATGCAGTCCGGGGTGTCGACTTTGACCTCATGCCTGGAAAAACGCTCGGCATCGTGGGCGAATCCGGCTCCGGCAAATCGGTCACGTCCCTGGCCATCATGGGCCTCCTGCCCACCACGGCGGAGGTCACCGGCTCGGTACGGCTGAAGGGCAGGGAACTGCTGGGCCTCAGCGACAAGGCCATGTGCGAGTTCCGCGGCAATGAGCTTGCCATGGTCTTCCAGGATCCGCTGTCCTCGCTGACGCCCGTCTACACGGTGGGCAACCAGATCATCGAAGCGCTGACCATCCACAACCCCGCCATGAGCAAGCAGGCGAAAGAAGCCCGCGCCGTCGAACTTCTTGCCATGGTGGGCATTCCCAGCCCCAAGGAACGCCTCAGGGCCTTCCCGCACGAGTTCTCCGGCGGCATGCGCCAGCGCGTGATGATTGCCATTGCCATCGCCAACAACCCGCGGGTCCTCATCGCAGATGAGCCGACGACGGCGCTGGACGTCACCATCCAGGCGCAGGTGCTGGAGGTGCTGCATACGGCGCAGGAGGAGACCGGAGCCGCCGTCGTGATGATCACGCACGACCTCGGCGTTGTGGCGGGCATGGCGGACGACATCATGGTGATGTACGCAGGCAGGCCGGTGGAGACCGGAGCGGTGGATGACATCTACTACAACCCTCGGATGCCGTACACCATGGGCCTGCTCGGGGCCGTTCCGCGCGTTGACGTTGCGGAGAAGTCATCGCTGGTGCCCATCGAGGGCATGCCGCCGAACCTGATCCACGCGCCCACCGGCTGCTCTTTCGCGCCCCGTTGCCCGCTCGCCACGGACGCGTGCCTGGAGGGTGAACCGGCGCTGGCGCCGGTTCCGGGGCCGGCCGCCCACCGCGCCGCCTGCATCAAATCCGGTTCGCTGGGCGGCGACGTTGATGTCCATGACGTCTTCGCCGCTCCGCCGGTGCCGGTATCCCGCTTCGACGCCATCCCGAGGGAGGAGCGCTCCACCGTCCTGCAGCTGAAGGACGTCCGGAAGCACTTCCCGCTCACCAAGGGCGCACTGCTGAAACGCCGCATCGGTACCGTCAAGGCCGTGGACGGACTGAGCTTCGATATCCGCGAAGGGGAATGCTTCTCCATCGTGGGCGAGTCGGGCTCAGGGAAGACCACCACCCTGCTGGAAATCATGGAGTTCCACAAGGACCAGGACGGCGAGGTGGTGATCGGCGGGATCAGCAACAAGCAGGCCGCCGACGGCAAGACCAGGAGCGCCATGCGCCGGGAGCTCCAGATGGTGTTCCAGGACCCGACCGGCGCGCTTGATCCCCGGTTCACGGTCTATGAAGTCCTTGCTGAACCGCTGCAGAACGCGGGCATGAACAAGGCCGACACCAAGAAGCGGATCATGGAACTGATGAAGCTGGTGGGCCTGCAGCCTGACCATGTGAACCGCTTCCCCAACCAGTTCTCCGGCGGGCAGCGCCAGCGCATCGGCATAGCCCGCGCACTGGCCGTGAACCCGAAGCTTGTGGTCCTGGACGAGCCTGTTTCGGCGCTGGACGTCTCGGTGCAGGCCGGCGTCATCAACCTCCTGGACAAGCTCCGGGCCGAGCTGGGCCTCAGCTACCTGCTGGTGGCGCACGATCTGTCAGTGGTCCGGCACATCTCCAACCGGGTGGCGGTGATGTACCTGGGGAAAATCGTGGAAATCGGCGAAGTGGACCGCGTGTTCGACAACCCACGCCACCCCTACACCCGAGCCCTGCTCTCCGCCATCCCCGTGCCGGACCCCCAGCTGGAGCGCACCCGGGAACGCATCATCCTCCAGGGCGACCTGCCGTCTCCACTGGGCACCCCCAAGGGCTGCAACTTCGCCACCCGCTGCCCGGTCTTTGCTGCGCTGCCGGCAGCGAAGCAGGAAAAGTGCCTGACCCTGGAACCGCCGCTGGAGCAGGTAGCACCCTCCCCGGCGGCCCAAACACTGGCGGCGGAACCACTGCCCGCCCCGGACCAACGCTTCGCCTGCTTCTTCCCTGACGGAGAGCTGGACGAGGACATGCTGGTAGTCCACGAATCGGCGGACCATCATGCGCCCTAGGTTTCTTCGACCCATCACAAGCACCACCACTCGCACCAACGAAGGGAACACCATGAGGAATCTGAACAGGATCGGCGGAGCGGCGGCCATCACCGCAGCTCTGGCGCTGACGGCCTGCGGCGGCGGTGGCGGGTCCACTGGCCCGGAAACGGCCAAGGGACAGGAGGCAGGCAGCGACCTGTCCAAGCTCATCAGCGTCAACGAGAAGCCGGCAGCCGATCTTGAACAGGGCGGCAAGGTCACCCTTCCGCTGGGCAACATCGGCCCCGACTTCAACGGGTTCTCCAACAACGGCAACAGCGCGGACAACTCCGCGCTACAAATCCCAATGAACCCGGTCGCTGTGAACAGCGGCGGCATCGGGGGCTGCTGGAAGCTCGACTTCGAGGGCAAGGCGTCCCCCAACAAGGACTTCTGCGAGACCGTGGAAAACGAAGTACAGGACGGCAAGCAGACCATCACCATCAAGGTCAACGAGAAGGCCACCTACAACGACGGCACTCCGATCGACGTCAAGGCCTTCCAGAACACCTGGAACATCCTCAAGAGCCCGGATGCGGGCTACGACATCGTCAGCTCGGGCGCCTATGAATTCGTGGAATCCGTCGAGGCAGGCAGCAGCGACAAGGAAATTATCGTCAAGACCAGCCAGCCGGTTTATCCGCTGGAGGACCTGTTCTTTGGACTGATCCACCCCGCCGTGAACAGCCCCGAGATCTTCAACGAGGGCTTCAACGGCGAGCTGCACCCGGAATGGATGGCCGGTCCGTTCAAGCTGGACCAGTACGACACCGCCGCCAAGACCGTCACGCTGGTGCCCAACGAGAAGTGGTGGGGCAACAAGCCGGTCCTGGAAAATGTGGTGTTCCGCCAGCTGGAGACCAGCGCCCAGATCGCTGCTTTCAAGAACGGCGAGATCGACGCCATGTCCGCCAACACCATCTCCCTCTACAAGCAGCTTGAGGGCACCAGCAACTCCGAGGTCCGCCGCGGCCAGCGCCTGTTTGCCGGCGGCATGAACCTTAACGCCCAGCGCATCACCGACGTCGCCGTCCGCGAGGCCATCTTCGCGGCGGTTGACCGTGAAGCCCTCCGCAAGGTGCGCTTCAACGGCCTGAACTGGGAAGAGCCCAGCTCCGGGTCCATGATGCTCCTGCCGTTCTCCGAGTACTACCAGGACAACTACCCCGTGAAGGAAACCGGACCGGAAGCCGCCAAGAAGGTGCTGACGGACGCCGGCTACACCGAGAACGCGAACGGCATCATGGAGAAGGACGGCAAGCCCGCAGCCTTCAAGATCAGCAACTTCGGTGACGATCCCACCACCCTCGCCTTCACCCAGACCCTGCAGCAGCAGCTCCAGGCCGGCGGCATGGATGTTGGAATTGACCAGCGGGCCTCGGCCGACTTCGGCAAGGTCCTGGGTTCACGCGAGTTCGACATGAGCGTTTCCGGCTACACCGTTGGCGCGGACGCCACGTCCGCCGTCAAGCAGTACTACGACTCCAAGACCAACGAGAACCAGCTGGGCGACGCCGAGCTGGACAAGAAGATCGCGGATCTGGCCTCCATCGAGGACAACGCCGAGCGTAACAAGGCGGCCATGGAAGTGGAGAAGGAGCACATGGCGAAGTACTTCTCCATGGGTGTGGTCATGAACGGCCCGCAGATCTCCTTCGTCCGCACGGGCCTGGCCAACTACGGCCCGTCCCTGTTCCAGAGCCTCTCCCAGGTTCCGGATTGGACCACCCTCGGCTGGGAAAAGAAGTAACCCCCACCTTGTAACGCTCTCTCACTCCCTGCAGGTTTTCCTGCCACGCTCTCTCACTTTCCGGTGATCCTTGCCGGAAAGTGAGAGAGCGCTTGTGTTTTTGGGGCAGGAAGTGAGAGAGCGTCCGGAGTACGGTAGCCCTATGACCGGGACTGAAGCTTCAGCACGCACCATTCGCACCGCCGTCGTGGGTTTCGGGTTGTCCGGGAGTGTGTTCCACGCGCCCCTGATAGCAGCGGACCCCCGGTACACACTCAGCATGATTGCCACGTCCAACGCCGGCAGGGAGGCTGCGGCGACCGCGCAGTACCAGGATGTGAAGACCGTGCCGGACGGCCAGGCAGTCCTTGAACACGCCAACGATGTGGACCTGGTGGTGTTGGGGACCCCGCCCGCCACCCACTACCCGCTGGCCAAGGCGGCCCTGGAAGAGGGCCTTGATGTGGTGGTGGACAAGCCTTTCGCCGTGACCAGCGGGCAGGGGCAGGAGCTCGTCACGCTGGCCCGGCAACTTGGCCGGGTGCTGACCGTATTCCAAAACCGGCGCTGGGACGGCGACTTCCTGACCCTGCGGAAGCTCCTGGCAGCTGATGCCCTGGGCAAGGTGACACGGTTTGAATCACGTTTTGAGCGGTGGTCGCCCGCCATCGCCAAGGCCTGGAAGGCCCGCGCCACCGCGGCCGATGGGGGCGGAACGCTGTTCGACCTCGGCAGCCATCTGATCGACCAGGCCCTCCAGCTCTTCGGGCCGGCCGCCGTGGTCCACGCGGAACTGAAGGCGCGCCGCTCGGACGAACGGGCGGACGACGACGTTTTCCTGGTCCTGCGGCATGAGTCCGGTGTGATCAGCCACCTCACCATGAACATGCTCTGCGCGCAGCAGGCCCCGCGGTTCCGCGTGCTGGGTTCCGTGGGCGGTTTCACCAAGAACGGGGTGGACCCACAGGAGCCGTACATTGCAGCCGGCGGCAGCCCCCTGGACGCGGAATACGGCCAGGAGGCACCCGAGTGGGCGGGCCTCCTGGGCCGCGATGGACACCTGGACGCCCTGCCCACCGAGCGCGGCGCCTACCCGGAGTTCTACCGGCTCCTGGCAGACAAAATCCTCGACGGCGGCACGGCGTCAGACCTGCCCCTCCCCGTAGACCCAACAGACGCCGTCGAGTCCTTGAAAATCATTGAACAAGCACGGGAACTGGCCGGCGGCAGGCCTTAGATCCCATCGCGGGACGGGTGAGACCTACGCCGAGACCAGTTCGTGCCAGTCCGCTACGAGGGGCAGGTTGTGGGCCTCGGACACGGAGTGGTGCGCCACGTGGCCGGCGGCAATGTTGAGGCCGGCTGCGAGGGCGGGGTCGCGGTCGAATGCTGCCCGGACGCCCAGGTTGGCGAGGGCCACCGCGTGCCGCAGGGTGACGTTGGTCAGCGCGTAGGTTGAGGTGTTGGGCACGGCGCCGGGCATGTTGGCCACGCAGTAGAAGATGGTGTTGTGCACCTTGTACGTGGGCTCCTGGTGCGTGGTGGGGTGGGTGTCCTCGAAGCAGCCGCCCTGGTCCACGGCGATGTCCACCAGGACGGAACCGGGCTTCATGCGGGCCACGAGGTCGTTGGTGACCAGCTTGGGGGCCTTGGCGCCGGGGATGAGGACGGAACCGATCACCAGGTCCGCATCCACCACGGACTTTTCGATCTCGTACTTGTTGGAGGCCACGGTCTTGAGCCGGCCCTGGTACTGGGCGTCCAGTTCACGCAGCCGGTTGATGTTGATGTCCAGGATGGTGACGTCGGCGCCCAGGCCCAGCGCCATGGCGGCGGCGTTGGTGCCGGCCACGCCGGCGCCGAGGACAACGACCTTGGCCGGCCGGACGCCGGGAACGCCGCCGAGCAGCACGCCCTTGCCGCCTGCGGGGGCCATGAGCGAGGATGCGCCCACCTGCACGGAAAGCCGGCCCGCCACCTCGGACATGGGGGCGAGCAGCGGAAGGGTGCGGCCCTCCTGGACGGTTTCATAGGCGATGGCGGTGACGCCGGAGTTGATGAGCTCGCGGGTGAGTTCGGGCTCGGCGGCCAGGTGGAGGTAGGTGAAGAGAATGAGGCCCTTGCGGAAGCGGTGGTACTCGGCCTTGACCGGCTCCTTGACCTTCATGACCATGTCCCCGCGAGCCCAGACGTCGTCCGCCTCGTTGACGATCTCGGCACCGGCGATGGCGTATTCCTCATCGGTGATGCCCGAGCCCAGCCCCGCGCCCCGCTCCACCAGCACGGTGTGGCCGTTGCTGCGGAACTCGTGGACGCCGGCGGCGGTGATGGCCACCCGGAACTCGTTGTTCTTGATTTCTTTGGGGACGCCGATGATCATCGTGGGCTCCATATCTTCGGCCTGGTCAGCCGGAAAGTGCGGAAGGATTTCGTGTATCAACGATAAATCCGGTTGTGAGCCAGCTGACATGAAGGCAAGGCGAGGGCTGAAGCGGATCCGTGCCATTCCGGGAATTCTGGCATCAGTAGCTCGACGTTTGTCGAGCCGCGGGGCGGCAGGTGTCGCCTCATGTCCGTTCGTCCACGGGACCTTCCGGGCAGTAGTGTTGGCGCATGCAGCTGCAGGGTGTGGAACAACTGGTTGAGCAGGTGGCGCAGAAGCTGGGCCGTGGCCTGTCGCTCGAGGACCTGGACGGTGTGCTGCTTGCCTACAGCTCCAACCAGTCACACGCCGACCGGGTCCGGGTGAACTTCCTGCTGAGCAAGAAAGTCCCCGCGGACGTCAGCGCCTGGCAGCTCTCGCACGGCATTGCCACGGCGGTGCGGCCCGTGGTGGTCCCCGCCAACCAGGACCTGGGCATGCTGGGCCGCGTCTGTGTTCCGCTGATGGTGCGCGGCTTCCGGGTGGGATACCTGTGGGTGCAGCAGGACTCGGCGGATGAAAGCCCGACGGCGATCCTCACCCAGTTGCCGGCCGTCAACCACGAGCTCGAGATGCTGTCGGGGCTCCTGCTGGACTCGAACACTGCGGAATCGGAGTTCCGGCGTGGGCGTGAGCGGGAGTTCCTGGCCGCCTGCGCCGGCGAACCCAATGCGGTGGCCGCCGTCGCGGGCTGGAAGGAAGTCCAGGGCCGCGGCCCCTGGCAGGTAGTGACGGTGCTCGACGCCGACGGGTGGTCCGGCGGGCCGGACCCCATCGCGTCCACCCTGATCCACCGGTCTGCCGCGCTGCAGGCGACCATTGGTGTGGACTCCGCACTGTTCAGCGCGGGGACGGAGACGCATTCGGTGGTCCTGTTCCGCGAGTTGTCCGGCAGGGCGAACCACGCGCAGGTCCTGGTGCACTACCAGCTGGAACTCGCCAAGCGCTCCGGCCGTCCGGTCCACCGCATCATCCTGGGCCTCAGTGAGGGCTTTGCCCGGCCGCGGGAGCTCGCCGCCGCGTACCGGCAATCGAAGGTGGCGGCCCAGGCCGCAGCCGTGGACCCGCAGCTGGGCGAACTCGTTGACTGCCGGGCCGCGGGGGTCTATCAGCTCCTCGCGTCCGCAGGGGGCGGGGCCAGTGCCTGGGCTGACTCGGGTTCGGTCTACTTCCGCATGCTTGAGGACCACGACCGCAACGGGGAGCTTCTGCCGGTCCTGGAACTTCTCTACGACAATGACGGCTCCGTCCAGGACGTGGCCACCAAACTCCACCTGCACCGCAGCAGCATCTACAACAGGCTGGGCCGCATCCGGCAGCTGCTTGGCGTGGATCCGCTCAAGGGGATGCCCCGCCTGGAGCTCCACGCCGCGCTGAAGATGCGCCGCTGGGCAGCCAGGCCCAGGATCTAGGCGCCCGCCCCGGGGTCCTTCCCAGCCTCGCGCAGCTCCGCCTTTTTCTGCTGCTCCAGCCAGGCCATGATGGCGGCCCGCGGAATCCGCCGGTGGGTTCCGCGGTACTCCACCGGGATCTCGCCGCGGTCCGTCATGTTCCGCAGGTAGGTGTGCGAGATGCCGGCCAGTTCCGCTGCCTTGGAGGTGGTGAGCATGTCCTCCACGCTGCTGACCGTCACCGCTTCGCTGCGGCTGAGCCGGTGCAGGAGATCGACGACGGCGTCCCTCGCCTGGGGCGGCAGCCGGTGGACGGTGCCGTCCACGAAGACGGTGATGTCGTCGCTGCCAGCCAGTGCCCGGCCCAGCTTTTCGGCATCCTCCGACGGGAGCGCGCCAGTGATCCGGGGAGCTATCAGTGCCATGCACCCAGCCTACCGGCGGCCATCCCGCACCAGGCGTATGCTCGGCTGATGGAACTTAGTGGCGGCCGGGACGTCGAGGCGGGCGGATTCAGGGGCAGGCTGTACGCCTCGGCAAAACCCGCGGGCTCCGCGCCCAGGCCCGCCTACGTCCTGCTGCACGGCATCGGAGTGTCCCACCGGTACCTGGCCCGGCTGCATCTCGAACTGGCCCGGGATGCGGACGTCTACACCTTCGACCTCCCGGGCTTCGGCAAGGCTTCGCGGCCCCCGCGCCAGCTGCAGATCGGGGACTTTGCGGCGTTCGTGGGCGCTGTCCTGGCGGAGGAAGGAGTTTCCAGCTACGTGGTGGTGGGCCACTCCATGGGGACGCAGTCCGCGGTGGAGCTCGCCCTCCAGGAGCCCGGCCGGGTGGCGGGTGCCGTGCTGATGGGACCCGTGGTGGACTCCCCCCGGAAGACAGTCACCAGGCAGGCGCTGGCACTCACGCGCGATGCCCTGTTCAGGGAGAGCCTGACCTCGAACGCCCTCGTGTTCAGCGACTACTTCAGGGCCGGCCCGCGCTGGTACCTGACCGAGCTGCCCGTGATGATGGACTACCCCATGGAGGAAAAGGTGGCCGCCCTCAGCCAGTCCGTCCTCGTCCTTCGCGGCGCCAGGGACCCCATCGCGCGCCGCCCCTGGTGCGAACACCTGGCCGCAGTCGCCCGCCAGGGCACCATGGCTGAAATCCCGGGGCAGGGCCACGTCCTGCAGCACACCGCCCCGGGCGCATCGGCCGAGGCCATCAGCGGCTGGGTCCGCGCCCTGGACGGCTTCGGCGTCACCGCCTAAGCCGGGCGCCGCCATCCCAGGCGGGCCTCGTCCCTAGAGTCCGAGTTCGTCCAGCACGGGCAGCTTCTCCCGAACCCACGCCCGCGCTTCCGTGGCACTGGGAGCGGACAGTGCCAGCTTGGCCAGCTGCTGTGCTTCCTCGAGCGTGACGGTCTTCAGGACGGCGGCCACGGCAGCGAGGGAGCGGGCCGTCATGGACAGGGTGCTGACGCCAAGGCCGGTCAGGACGACGGCGAGGGCGGGGTCGGCGGCTGCCTCCCCGCAGACGCCCACGGGTTTGTTGTTGCCTTCCGCCCGGGAGCCTTCCACTGTCAGCCCCACGAGGCGCAGGACGGCAGGCTGCCACGGGGTGTTGAGGTTGGCGAGCGGGCCGAGCTGGCGGTCCGCGGCCATGGCGTACTGGGTGAGGTCGTTAGTGCCGAGGCTGGCGAAGGCCACCTCCCGAAGGATGGCTTCCGCGGTCAGGGCGGCGGAGGGAACCTCAACCATGACACCGGGGGTCTTGATGCCCGCATCGGCGCACATCGAGGCAAAGCGTGCGGCTTCTTCCGCCGTGGAGATCATGGGCGCCATGACCCAGACGTCCGCCTCGGACTGCTTTTCCGCCAGGGCGATGGCCTCCAGCTGGCGGTCCAGGACCCCGGGGGTGGTGAAGTCGGTGCGATAGCCGCGGACGCCAAGGGCCGGATTGGGCTCGGTGGAGTCAGTCAGGAAGGGAAGCGGCTTGTCCGCGCCGGCATCGAGCGTTCGCAGGACCACTTTCTTGCCCGGGAAAGCATCAAAAACACTCTTGTAGGCTGCGGCCTGCTCTTCAACGCTGGGCTCGGTGTCCCGCTCAAGGAAGCAGAACTCGGTGCGGAACAGGCCCACGCCCTGGGCGCCCAGCTTGGCGGCCGCCTCGGCATCCTTGCCGCCGCCAACATTGGCAAGCAAAGGCACCAGGTGGCCGTCCGCCGTCGCGCCCGTTCCGCTGAACTCGGCCAGGAGGGACGCCGTGGCAGCCCATGCTTCCGCTGCTGCGCGAAGAGACTCGTCGGGTTCGGAGGTGATGCTGCCGGCGGCGCCGTCCACATAGACTTCGGTGCCGTCGGGGAGCTCGTCCACGCCCACTGCGGCCACAACGGCGGGAAGGCCCAGGGACCGGGCGATGATGGCGGTGTGGGACTGCGGACCTCCGCCGGCCGTGACCAGTGCCAGGACCTTGTTGGGGTCCAGTGTGGCGGTGTCGGCGGGGGCCAGGTCCTCGGCCACCAGGACGAACGGGGTGCTGGAGGCGGGGATGCCGGGGGCGGGCACGCCCCGCAGTTCGGCCACGATCCGGGCGCGGACGTCCAGGACGTCGGTGGCGCGTTCGGCCATGTAGCCGCCCAGGTTGTGGAGCATCTCTGACACTGAGGAGCCGGACTCCCAGATGGCGCGCTCGCCGGACATGCCGCGTGCCACAAGCTTGGCCGCGCCCTTGATGAGCATGGTGTCCTTGGCCATCAGTGCTGTGGCTTCCAGGACAGCCTTGCCGTCTCCGGTGGCGTGGGCGGCGCGGGCCTTCAGTTCATCGTGCACCGCCTGGGATGCTGCCTTCAGCGCTGCGGTTGCTTCCTCGGCGGTGGTCCCTGGTGCCAGCTGCTCCCCGGCGGGAGGTTCGCTGATGGGTTTGGGCATCTGCCGGACGGTGCCGATGACGCGGCCTGGGCTGACGCCTACTCCTGGGAAGTTCTGCACTGAAGGTCCTCATTCTCTGCCGGTTGCCAGGCCCGCCCGATATGTCCGGCGCCATGCCGGTCCGCCGGAAGACTGCTGCGTCCGGAGGCGTGAACGTGCCTGAAAAAAATTGTATGTGATTCAGTTCATATAGCAATGCTATAGGTGCTAGGGTAGCGGTTATGAGTTTGGATGGCCAGCTTCCCCCCAAAATGCGGCTGCTTCGTGCTGCCGCGGAGCTGCTGGCAAACTCCGGGGGAGCTCCCGTCTCCACCCGCCAGATCACCCAGCTGGCGGGGGTCACAGCCCCCACGCTGTACCACCACTTCGGTGACAAGGAAGGTTTGTTCGACGCCGTCGTCGCCGCAGGGTTTGAAGAGTATGTTGCGGGCGAAAGGGATTTCGCCCCCTCCGGACAGCCGCTCGAGGATATCCGGAGAATGTGGGACAACCACGTCCAGTTCGGGCTTAACCAGCCGGAGCTGTACCTGGTGATGTTCGGCAATATCCGCCCGGAAAGCCGCCCGGCAATCGTCGCAGATGCCGAGGCGCTCATGGAGGAGATGCTGAACAAGGCAGCGGTGGCGGGCCAGCTGAACGTCCAGCCCCGGGAAGCAGCCAGGTCCATCCTGGCGGCCAACGTGGGCGTGACCCTCATGCTGATTGCGGAGCCCGCCTCCGAACGGAACCTCGAACTGTCCACCATGACCCGGGACGCCATGATCTTTGCGGTGTCCGCCGAGCCCGCCAGCGGCGCGGCTCCGGGCGACGCCGGGAAGTCCTCGGTGGTGGTGGCCGCGATCGCCCTGAACGCCGCACTTCAGGCCTCGCACTCTGACCAGCTTTCAAGCTCGGAACTCAAGCTTTTCCTCGAATGGCTTCACCGCATCTCCACCAGCCCGGCGGGCTGAACCCGCACATTCCGGCAGTACGTCGTCGTAAGTATCGGACCATCCTGCGGAGCCGCAGGAATGACGGTTAGGAAATCACATGGCAACAGAGACAGTTGCAAAACCCCGCACCAGCGCACGCGTGCATGTCCAGAAGTTCGGGACGTTCCTGTCCGGCATGATCATGCCCAACATCGGCGCCTTCATTGCCTGGGGCCTCATCACCGCACTCTTCATTGAAAAGGGATGGTTCCCCGTTCCCCAGCTTGGCGGCTTTGGGGAGACGGACGGGGTGGCGAACACCGGCCTGGTGGGGCCGATGATCACCTACCTGCTGCCGCTCCTGATCGCCTACACCGGCGGCCGGATGGTCTATGACGTCCGCGGCGGCGTTGTCGGTGCCATCGGCACCATGGGCGTGATTGTGGGTGCCGGCATCCCGATGTTCATCGGTGCCATGATCATGGGCCCGCTCGGCGGCTGGACCATGAAGAAGATCGACTCGATCTGGGACGGCAAGATCCGTCCCGGCTTTGAGATGCTGGTCAACAACTTCTCCGCCGGCATCTGGGGTGCCCTGTTGGCCATGCTGGGCTTCTTCGGCATCGCCCCGGTAGTTACGGCCTTCAGTGAGGGCGCCGGCAGGGTGGTCCAGTTCCTGGTGGACAACGGACTGCTGCCCCTGACCAGCATCTTTATTGAACCGGCCAAGGTGCTCTTCCTGAATAACGCCATCAACCACGGCGTGCTCACCCCGCTGGGTGTCCAGCAGTCGCTGGAGCAGGGCAAGTCCATTCTGTTCCTGCTTGAAGCCAACCCCGGTCCGGGCCTGGGCATCCTGCTCGCCTACATGTTCTTCGGCCGTGGCGCCGCAAAGGCTTCCGCCCCGGGTGCAGCCATCATCCACTTCCTGGGCGGCATCCACGAGATCTACTTCCCCTACGTTTTGATGCGCCCGCTGCTCATCCTCGCTGCCATCGCCGGCGGAATGACTGGCATCGCCACCCTGGCCATCACCGGCTCGGGCCTGGTGGCGCCGGCCGCCCCCGGCTCCATTTTCGCCGTGCTCGCCCAGACCTCCCGGGATAGCTACATCGGCGTGATCCTCGCCGTCCTGCTGGCGACGGCCGCCTCCTTCCTGGTGGCCTCCGTCATCATGAAGACCACCAAGCACAGCGATGAGGTGGACCTCAACGATGCCACCTCACGGATGGAGCAGATGAAGGGCAAGAAGAGCTCCGTGGCCTCCACCCTGACGGGCGCCGGGGCAGGTGCTGCCGCGGGCGGCGGTGTTGGTGTCCTGGCGGGCCCGGTGCGCAACATCGTGTTTGCGTGCGACGCCGGCATGGGCTCCAGTGCCATGGGTGCCTCGGTGCTGCGCAACAAGATCAAGGCGGCCGGCTTCCCGGACGTCAAGGTCACCAACGCGGCCATCGCCAACCTTCGCGACGACTACGACGTCGTGATCACCCACCAGGACCTGACGGAACGGGCCAAGCCCGCCACGTCCAGTGCCGTCCACTACTCCGTTGACAACTTCATGAGCAGCCCGCGCTACGACGAAATCGTGGAGCTGGTCAAGGAGAGCAACAGCGAGGGTGCTGTGACAGCGGAAGGTCCGGACGCCGGTGCCGGATCGCCCGGCGGAGCATCCGCTTCCGGCCCCGCAACTGCCGCTGCAGCAGGGGCAGGGGCAGGGGCTGCCGCCGCCAGCCACGGCGCCCACGCGGCCGACGCCCCCGTGGACGCGGCTCCCGCCGCCGGAACCGCCGGTGCGCCGGAGATCCTGGCCCGTGAGAGCGTGGTGCTGGACGGTTCAGCCACAACCCGCGACGCCGCAATCGACGAAGCCGGCAGGCTGCTGCTGGCCCGCGGCGCCGTGGATGAGGGATATATTGCCGCCATGCACGAGCGCGAGGAATCAGTGTCCACCTACATGGGCAGCTTCCTGGCCATCCCCCACGGCACCAACGCCGCCAAGGACCACATCCGGAAGTCCGCGGTGTCCGTGATCCGCTACCCGCAGGGCATCGACTGGAACGGCAAGCAGGTCAAGTTCGTGGTGGGGGTGGCAGGAGTCAATAACGAGCACCTGCACATCCTGTCCTCCATCGCGAAGGTCTTCACCAGCAAGGAGCAGGTTGCCCGGCTGGAGGCGGCCACCTCGGTGGATGAAGTCCTGGAACTCTTCGGAAAGGTCAACGCATAGTGAAGGCTGTTCATTTCGGGGCCGGGAACATCGGCCGTGGCTTTGTGGGCCTGCTCCTGCATGACGCCGGCTACGAGGTGGTGTTCGCCGACGTGGCGGAGGAACTCATCGCCCAGCTGGCAGCGGCGGACAGCTACTCCGTGCACGAGGTGGGGGAGAACCCCGCAGTGCGGACGGTCAACAACTTCCGGGCGCTGAACTCCACCACGCAGGAAGCGGAACTGATCGGGGAGATAGCGACGGCGGACATCGTCACCACCGCCGTGGGCCCCCACATCCTGAAGTTCGTGGCCCCTGCCATTGCCAAGGGCATCGCGGCGAGGGATGCGGGCCTGGCTCCGCTGCAGGTCATGGCCTGCGAGAACGCCATCAATGCCACGGACATCCTCGCCAAGGAGGTGGCCTCCCAGCCGGGGGCTGCCGCCGGCGCGCTGGACGGGAAGGCTGTATTTGCCAACACCGCCGTGGACCGGATCGTTCCCAACCAGGAAGCGGGACAGGGCCTGGACGTCACCGTGGAGACGTTCTACGAGTGGGTCATCGACCGCACGGCCTTTGCAGGGGCGGCGCCGGCCATTCCGGGTGCCACGTTCGTGGACGATCTCTCGCCGTACATCGAGCGGAAGCTGTTCACGGTGAACACCGGCCACGCCTCGGCGGCCTACTTCGGGTTCGAGGCGGGCCTGGAGAAGATCCCCGAGGCCATGGCCGACCAGGACGTGGCCGAGGACGTGCGGGCGGTGCTGGAGGAGACCAAGCAGCTGCTGGTCTCGAAGCACGGCTTCAGCAACGACGAGCAGGAGGCCTATGTCCAGAAGATCCTGGTACGGTTCTCCAACCCGTACCTGCCTGACACGGTGAACCGGGTGGGCCGCGCGCCGCTGCGGAAGCTGAGCCGGCACGAACGGTTCATCGGTCCGGCCGCCGAGTTGGCGGAGCGGGGCATTGTGCCGGAGGCGCTCCTGGGCGCCATTGCCGCGGCCCTGCGCTTCACCGATCCGGCCGACGCCGAGGCAACGGAGCTGGCAGGCATCCTGGCCTCTTCCAGCCCGGCGGACGCCACGGCCCGCATCACCGGGCTGGAGCCCGACCATCCGCTGTTCAACGCGGTGGCAACCCTGGTGGAGGAGCGGCAGGCGGAGGCGGCCAAGGCCCCGGCCTAAACCCTCTCGCACTTGCTGCAGCCTTTTCAGGAACCCTCTCGCAGATCCTGCAGCTTTTCCCCAACCCTCCAACAACGCACGACGCCGGCACTCACCCAGTGCCGGCGTCGTGCTACTTCGCCTGGCCAGGCGCTGCGGCCCCGGTGAGCACCCGGCCCACGTACCGCATCACCAGGGATCCGGCTATCAGGGCCGCGGAGAACGGCAGGAAGAACAGGGTGACGAGCTGGAAGACCACGCTGAGGAGCGCCCCCACTGCCTGCGAGTAGGACGGCCCCAACTGCAGCGACTGGAGGATCTGGGGAGCGAGGATGACAGCCATCGCGCCGGCTGCACCAATGATGATTCCTGCCCGCAGGGTTGTTTTCGGCAGGGCTGACAAAGTTTTCTGATCCATGACGGACTCCCCCAATAAGGTAATTCACTCCAACGCTGGTTCCCCAGCCAAACATGGGGCGCGGCTGAGGGCAAGGATGCTGGAGAGGCCGTGGAATGCTGGTTCAGTGACAACGAAACGTGATTCTTCGGATACCTTTTTGATGACGGCCGACGTCGGCAGCGGGACTTTCCGTCTCCGCCACGCCTTGCGCGGAGACCTGCCTGCCATCGTCCAGCTCCTTGCGGACGATTCCATGGGCGCCGCGCGCGAAAGCGACGGGGATATGGAACCGTATGAGCGGGCCTTCGAAGCGATCGACGCCGACCCCCGCCACCTGCTCGTCGTGGGGGAATTGTTGCGTCCGGGGTCAGCTGACACTCCCGTGGTGAGCACCTTCCAGATCAGCTTCCTGCCCGGCATGTCGCGGCGGGGCGCCTGGCGCTCGCAGATCGAGGGCGTGCGAGTGGCGGCCGGCGTCCGGGGCCAGGGGCTCGGAAACCTCATGGTGCAGTGGGCCATCGACGAGTCCCGGCGCCGCGGGTGCTCACTGATGCAGCTGACTACCCACAAATCACGGACGGCGGCGCAGCGTTTTTACGGGCGCCTTGGCTTCACGGCTGACCACGAAGGTATGAAGCTTCCGCTCTGATCGCTGCACCCACAAACGGGCACCGCACCCGGGAGTTCCGGGGTGCAATGCCCGTTGAAGGGTGCAGAACGAAAGCGGGCGCTATGCCTTCTTCGAACCCTTGGCCACGAACAGCGTTTCGGCCTGCTCCAGGGACATCCCGTTGGTCTCCGGCACCTTGAACATCACGAAGAAGAAGGACGCGGCGGCAAACAGGGCGTACATGGCGTAAGTGAGCGGCAGCGAGCCGGCCGCCATTACCGGGAAGCTGAGCGTGATCACAAAGTTGGCCACCCACTGGGCTGCCGCGGCCAGGCCCAGGGCCCGGGCACGGATCCGGGACGGGAAGATCTCACCCAGCAGGACCCACACCAGCGGACCCCACGATGCGCCGAAGCTGACCACAAAGACGTTGGCCGCCACCAGCGCCACCGGACCCCAGGCACCGGGAAGGGAAATCTCCTCGCCGGACCCAACGGCGGTGGAGAAGGCCACAGCCATGGCACCCAGGGACACGGCCATGCCCACGGAGCCGGCCAGCAGGATGGGCCGGCGCCCGATGCGGTCCACCAGGGCGATCGCCACGAGCGTGACCAGGATGTTGGTGACGGACGTGGCCACGGAGATGGTGAGCGAGTCCTTCTCCTGGAAGCCCACGGCCTTCCAGAGGGTGGTGGAGTAGTAGAAGATCACGTTGATGCCCACGAACTGCTGCAGGACGGACAGGATAATGCCCACCCACACCACTGCCTGCAGGCCGAACGTCTTGCCGCGCACCGAGCCCTTTTGGCCGGCCAGCTTGTCCTCCTCGATGGCATCCTGGATCTCGCGGATGTGGCGGTCGGTTTCTCCGGCGGGGACGATGGCATCGAAGACCCTGCGGGCTTCGTCTTGCTTGCCCTGGAACACCAGGAAGCGCGGCGATTCGGGAAGGGTAAAGGCGATCCAGCCGTACACCACCGCGGGCAGGGCCGCGGCCAGGAACATCCAGCGCCACGCCTCGATCCCCAGCCAGTAGGCCTGGTCGGCGCCGCCGGCGCTGGTTGCCAGGAGCGCGTCGGACAGCAGCGCGGCAAAGATGCCCGTGGTGATGGCCAGCTGCTGCAGCGAGGCCAGCCGGCCGCGGACGTGCCGCGGCGAAATCTCGGAGATGTAGGCGGGGGCGATGACCGAGGCGAGGCCGATTCCCAGACCGCCCACCAGGCGCCAGAAGACCAGGTCCCAGACGCCGAAGGCGAACCCCGTGCCCAGGGCGCTGACCAGGAAGAGCAGCGCGCCCAGCTTCATGGCAGGGATGCGCCCGTAGTGGTCCGCCACCTTGCCGGCGAGATAGGCGCCGGCAGCGCAGCCAAGCAGCGCAACGGCCACCGCGAAGCCGGTCACGGCCTCTGACAGCGCAAACTCGTCCTTCATGGCATCCACGGCGCCGTTGACCACCGACGAGTCAAAGCCAAACAGGAATCCGCCCACCGCGCCCGCAAGCGCCAGCCAGATCACCCGCTGCGGTATTTGGGCGGTTGTCTGCTCCTGTGCAGTGGGCATGGGTCTCCCTAGGTCTGGGTTTTGGTGGATGCGGTGCGGACGTCGTCGGCTGCGGAACCGGCCCTGGGCCGGCGCACACGCGTTACACAGTGTTCCATGCCACGGAGCGCCGTTCCAGTTGAGGGCACAGCAGGGCCTCGCGGCGCTTAAACGAACGACGACGGCGGGAGGCGCCGCCGCCGTCGTCGTCCGTCTTGGGGGGCCGGCTGGCTTAGTGGGCCGGCACCGACTCCTGGGAGGCTGCCTTGGAATCCGTGAGCTTCTTGTTGGGCAGCGCGAAACTGATCAGGAACGCGACGCCGGTGAGCACGGCCGCCGTGAGCATGACGGCGTCGATGGCGTACGCGAAGCCTTCCGTGATGGGGCGCGTCAGGGTGCTGTTGGCGGTGTGGAGCCAGCTGGTGTCATTAAGGGATTCGTTGGAGGCGCCGTTCTGGAAGAACTCGTACAGCTTGGCGTTGGCGGGATCCGTGGCGACGGCCGGGTCCTGCAGGACTGCCTGGTACTCCGGGCTTCCCATCGCCGACTTCATGGTGTCGGCGATCCGGGCCGCCGCCAGGCTGAACAGCATGGAGATGAACACGGCCGTGCCTACGGCGCCGCCCATGGAGCGGAAGAACGCAGCCGAGGAGGTGCCCACGCCCATGTCGCGGCGCGGCACGGACACCTGCATGGCCAGGGTGAGCGGCTGCATGCAGAAGCCCAGGCCCATTCCGAAGAACACCGCGATCACGCCGGGAACCCAGAGGCCTGTGTCCACGCCCAGGGACAGCCCCATGGCGGTGGCGGCCGCCGTGAGGATGGCCGTGCCCAGGATGGGGAAGATCCGGTACGTGCCGGACGCCGAGATGGTGCGGCCCGCCGTGATGGAGCCGGTGAGGATGCCCACGGTAAAGGTGATCATCATCAGGCCCGCTTCGGTGGGCGTGAGGCCCTTCACCAGCTGCAGGTACAGCGGGAGCATGGCGATGGCCCCGAACATGCCGATGCCGATGATGAAGTTCAGCAGCGAGGACAGGCCGAACGTAACGTTCCGGAAGAGGCGCAGGGGAATGAGGGCGTAGTCGCCGGCACGTTTCTCGGCCAGCAGGAACCAGGCGATGCCCACCACGCCCAGGCCGTAGCAGAGGAAGGAGTTGAAGGACGCCCAGCCCCAACTGCGGCCCTGCTCCGCCACCAGCAGCAGCGGCACGATGGCAAGCGTGATGGCCGCCGCGCCAAAGTAGTCGATCTTCTGCTTCACGTGCTTTGCCGGCAGGTGCAGGAACAGGAACACCACCGTGAGCGCGGCCAGGCCGATGGGCAGGTTGATGAAGAACACCCACCTCCAGCCCTCAACACCGAGGATGGTGGCGGAACCGGCAAACGCGCCGCCCACCACCGGCCCCAGCACGGAGGAGATGCCGAAAACGGACATGAAGTAGCCCTGGTACTTTGCCCGGTCCTTGAGCGAGACAATGTCGCCGATGATGGTCAGCGCGAGGGCCAGCAGGCCGCCCGCCCCGAGCCCCTGGACACCGCGGGCCAGCGCCAGTTCGGTCATGGAATGCACCGACCCTGCGTACAGCGAGCCCGCCAGGAAGATCACGATGGCGGTCAGGTACAGCGGGCGGCGGCCGAAAATGTCGCTCAGCTTGCCGTACAGCGGGGTGCTGACCGTGGACGTGATCAGGTAGGCGGTGGTTGCCCAGGCCTGGAGCGAGAGCCCGTCCAGGTCGTTGGCGATGGTGTAGATGGACGTGGACACGATGGTCTGGTCCAGCGATGCCAGGAACATGCCCAGCATCAGGCCCACCATCACGGTGACAATCTGGCGCTGTGTCAGGTTTTCTCCGGCGGCGCGCGCGGCAGGTGCTGTGGACATGGGTACTCCAAGGAAGGAAAGGGATCACGCGAGGATAGTTGCTTTCAGTAACTATCCTAGGTGCAGTCCTATTCCTCCCTACGGAGAATTCTTCCGGGCCGGGGATTACCGCTCCACGAGGATCCCGTCCGGGTCGCACCAGATCATGGACCCGGGGCGGATGGTCACGCCGTCGATCTCCACGTCAACATCCACCTCGCCGGCGCCGGCCTTGGCGCTCTTGCGGGGGTTGCTGCCCAGGGCCTTCACGCCGAGGTCCAGTGCGGCGATTGCCTCACGGTCGCGGATTGCGCCGTTGATGACGACGCCGGCCCAGCCGTTGGCCACGGCGCTTTCGGCGATCATGTCCCCCATCAGGGCGGTGCCCAGCGAGCCTGCGCCGTCCACCACCAGCACGTTGCCGTTGCCGGGCGTGGCCAGCGTGGACTTCACCAGGGCGTTGTCCTGGAAGCAGCGGATGGTCCGCGCATGTCCGCTGAAGTGGGAGCGGCCGCCCAGGGACTGGAACTGCAGCGATACGGACGCCAGCTCGTCTCCGCGTTCGTCGTACAGGTCCGCGGTGTTGACGGCGGCGGTGCCCTCCGCCGGCGTTGGCGCTGCGCTCATGGTGTTCTCCTCGGTGCTCGTGGGCCGTCCTGGTGACCGGTGCCGTCTTGCGAGGCGGCACGGTACCGCCCACGATAGTCTGACTCCGTCGCCATTTAGCCGCAGCCGGGGGAACACGTCATGAGCCAGTCCAACACACCGGTCCCGCCGGACGTTCCACGGACCACGGCCGCGGCGCTCGCCGAACCCACGCAGCGGGTCACCGCGCGCTGGGTCACCGGGCTTGTGCTGGTCAACGTGGGCATCAATGCTGCATTCTTCGGACCCATCAACGTCTTTATCGCCCAGCAGGCCACTGGCATCGACGAAGCCAACAAGGAAGCCATCGCCTCCCTCGTCCTTGGGTGCGGGGCCGCCGTATCCCTGGTTGCCAATCCGCTCTTCGGCGCGCTGTCCGACCGGACGGTCTCAGGTTACGGCCGGCGTTCCCCCTGGGTTCTTTCTGGTGCCATCCTGGCCGCGGCAGCGTTGCTGGCAATGTCAGGGGCCACGGCTGTCGCCCTGCTGGTCCTGTTCTGGTGCCTGGTCCAGCTGGGCGCCAACGCGGCCTACGCGGCCATCACCGCCGCCATCCCCGACCGCGTGCCGGTGCTGCAGCGCGGCGGCGTGGGGGGACTGGCCGCCCTGGGCCAAACGGCGGGGATCCTCCTCGGCGCAGTCTTCGGGGCGGTGGTTTCCGGCAACTTCATGGTGGGTTACTGGCTGTGCGCGGCCGCCCTGCTGCTCTCCGTGCTGCCCTACCTGTTCCACCGGAATGACCCGACGCTGCCCAGGGAGCTGCGCCCGCCGTTCTCGTGGGGCAATTTCCTCCGCGGCTTCTGGATCAGCCCGGCCCGCCACCCGGACTTCGCGTGGGCGTGGCTCACCCGCTTCCTGGTCAACGTCTGCAACCAGCTCACCATCGTCTACCTGATCTTTTTCCTCACGGACGTCATCAAGCATGAGAACCCTGCGCTGGGGGTCCTGACCCTTACCGGCATCTATGCGGTGCTGGTGATGATTACTGCGGTGATCGCGGGGCCGTGGAGCGACAGGGTGGGCAAGCGCAAGCCGTTCGTGATCGCCTCCTCCGCCATGATCGCTTTGGCAGGCCTCACCATGGCGTTCTTCCCCGTGTGGACCGGCGCCCTGATTGGAGCCGCCATCCTTGGCATCGGCTTCGGCGCCTACCAGGCCGTTGATTTCGCCCTGCTGACGCAGGTGCTCCCGCAGGCCGCGGACCGTGGCAAGGATATGGGGGTCATTAACGTGGCCGCCTCGCTGCCGCAGGTATTCGCGACGGGCCTCGCTTACCTCGCGGTGACGCAGTTCGGCGGGTACGGCACCCTCTTCACCACGGCGGCCGTCATCGGCCTGCTGGGCGCCGTTTTTGTGGTGAAAATCAAGAGCGTCCGCTGACCTGCCGGGGGCACGGAACTAAGGCCTCTGACTAATGACGCCACACTGCCGTGCCGTATAGTTGATCCGGATTTGGCGGCGGTCCGGCAGGGGAGGATCGTGGCTGCTGCACCATAGGAACCCAACCCCGGAACGCTGATGCCCGACACCATTCCAGACCATCCGCCCATGGCCCCGAGGCCGTCCGCGCCGCGCCAGCGGCACCGCTATACCAAGATCCTGGAAGCTGCAGGAGGGTTTGCGCGCAAGGGACTGGAATCCGTGGACATGGCCGAAGTGGCGGCGAGGGCGGACGTGCCTTTGGGGACCCTCTACCGGTATTTTCCTTCCCCGGTGCACCTGATGCTCGCGCTCTACCGCCACCAGCTGGAGGAACTCCAGGGAACCGGGCGGACCACGGCTGCCCGCTTCCGAGGCAGGGCCCTCGGGAACCTGGTGATGGAGATTTTCCATATGCGGGTGATGCAGCCTGCTGTCGAACAGTGCCTCAGCCGCGGTGTCTACCTGCCGGACCGGGACACCACCGGACTCCTGCGCGAAGTCGACGCCCTGAGTGAAAAAGCGGTTGCTTCAGCCTCCGGTGACGCTATCGCTGCCCGTGTGCTGCTGCTGGCGATCACTGGTCTGGTCCAGTCCGTCCGGAACCGCCGGCTGTCCCTCTTCGAGGCGGAGGAAGACCTCAAAAAGGCGTGCGCGCGCCTCTCGCCGGCCAGCGAGCCCGGCTACACACTCCACCAGGGCGCGTAACAGGTCTAGACCAATCCGGCCTTAAATCAGCCATAATGCAGTGACGTGAATCACATTTGAGTGCGGTAAAACGCTTAGGCAGCGGGCCGGCCATGTCAAACCGGACGCTGCCCCTCGTGGCGGCCCCTACGATTGTCGAAACGGAGCAGCAGGGACTAATCCCCCAAGCTCCCACGGGCCCGCCACCCCTGGGCATCCTGCCGCACCCCAGCCACCGCCCGAGCCATTGGCTCTTGCCTCACGAGCCGTGCGCCCACGGCCAGCACCAGGAGACAACGACGTGTCCATTGACGCACTTGCAGCAACTGACAATTCCGCAGCCACCGCGCTGACGGAAGCCGAGATCTTTGACGCCCACCAGGGCGGCAAACTCTCCATCACCAGCACCGTTCCGCTGTCCAACAAGCGGGACCTGTCCATCGCCTACACCCCGGGTGTAGCAGAGGTCAGCCGGGCCATCCACGCCAAACCCGAACTCGCCCGTACGCTCACCTGGGCCGAGCGGCTCGTCGTCGTGGTCAGTGACGGGACGGCCGTCCTGGGCCTGGGCAATATCGGAGCCAGCGCCTCGCTCCCCGTCATGGAGGGCAAGTCCGCCCTGTTCAAGACCTTCGGCGACCTCGACTCGATCCCCCTGGTCCTCAACACCACCGACGTGGATGAAATCGTGGAGACCCTGGTCCGCCTGCGCCCCAGCTTCGGCGCCGTCAACCTTGAGGACATTTCCGCGCCCCGCTGCTTCGAGCTGGAGGAAAAGTTGATCGAGGCGCTGGACTGCCCCGTCATGCACGATGACCAGCACGGCACCGCCGTCGTTGCCCTCGCCGCCCTGACCAACGCCGCCAAGGTGACCGGCCGCAACCTGGAAGGCCTGCGCGTGGTGGTTTCCGGAGCAGGGGCGGCCGGGATCGCCGTCGCCGAGATCCTGCTCGCGGCCGGCATCACCGACGTCGTCCTGCTGGATTCCCGGGGCGTCATCAACAGCAGCCGCGCCGATCTTGCCACGGACACCGCCAGCAAGAAGGCGGACATCGCGGGGCGCAGCAACCCCCGCGGCGTGGAAGGCGGACCGGCCGAGGCCCTCGACGGCGCCGACGTCTTCATCGGCGTCTCCTCCTCCAAGCTGGACGAGGAGCACCTGAAGCTGATGAACCGGGACGCCATTGTGTTCGCCCTCTCCAACCCGGACCCGGAGGTGCTGCCCGAGGTCGCCGTGAAGCACGCCGCCGTGGTTGCCACCGGGCGCAGCGACTTCCCCAATCAGATCAACAATGTCCTGGCCTTCCCCGGGATCTTCCGTGGTGCCCTGGACGCCGGAGCCCGCCGCATCACCCCGGCCATGAAGCTCGCCGCAGCCTATGCCATCGCCGATCTTGCGGCGGAGGACCTGTCGGCCGACTACATCGTGCCCAGCCCCCTGGATCCGCGGGTCGCCCCCGCCGTGACGGCGGCAGTGGCGGCTGCGGTGGTAGCCGGGTAGCGCCCCTTCCCTCAGGGAACGTACGACGGCGGTGCCTCCCCTGCGCGGGAGGCGCCGCCGTCGGGGGTTAAGGGGGCGCCAACCATAGACTGGGACCCATGAACTCGGAAACCGTGGTGACCGTCCTGTCCGGCCTGGCAATCCTTGTGGGCGTGGCGGGCACGGTCATTCCGGTCCTGCCGGGCAGCATCCTCATCGGCGCGGGCCTGCTCGCCTGGGCCATCTGGGGCGGGGCCGGCACGGCGGGGTGGGTGGTGTTCGCGGTTGCGATGGTGTTCGTGGTGGCAGGCATGGCCGCCAGTGCCGTCCTCACCGGCAGGAAGCTCAAGGAGCACGCCATTCCGAGCCGGAGCATCGCCGTTGCCCTGGTTGCGGGCGTGGTGGGCATGTTCATCATTCCCGTGGTGGGGCTCTTTGTGGGCTTTGCCGCGGGCCTGCTGCTGAGTGAATTCCTGCGCACGCGGAACATCGGCTCCGCAACAACCTCCAGCTGGGCCGCCCTCAAAGCCACCGGACTGGGCATGCTTGCGGAGTTCGGCCTGGCCTGCCTCGCCGCCAGCACCTGGGTGATCGGCGTCTGGGTGGCCGCCGCCAACGGCTGAAAGTCTTGCGCCTGCACGGTTCAGGGCGTACAACGGCACCATGACGGACCAGCCTTCAGCCCGGGACCACGTGCACGCCTGGATGGAAAAGTACCAGGCCGCCTGGGCCAGCAACGAGCCACAGGACATCCGGGACCTCTTCGCGGAGGACGCGCGGTACGAGACCCGGCCGGGCGATCCGGAGCCGTGGCTTGGCCGGGACGGCATTGTGGACGGCTGGCTTGCGGCCCGGGACGAACCGGCCGACTGGACCTTCACGTGGAAGCTCCTCGGAGCGGACGCGGACACCGCCTTCATCCAGGGCGTGACCACCTACTCCGCCGGGCGGCCTTCCTACGACAACCTGTGGGTTATCCGGTTCGACGGGGCAGGCCGTGCAGCCGCATTCACTGAATGGTTCATGGAACGGGCCTAGGCCTGCCTCCGTACCGTCCAACCGGCAGCCGGGCCTCGGCGTGGGCGGCGGTGCACGGTTAGCATGGAAAGATGACCGCCGGGGACACTGCACCGATCTATTGGGACAGCCGCGACCTCACACCTTTCGGCCGGCCGCAGCTGCGTACCCCCGTCCATGACCTTGCCGGGGGAGTGGGCGAACTGCTCACCGGCGTGCTTGGCGGACGCCACCCGGCGCTGCTCTCGGTGGACGGCGAGATCCCCCGCCTGAAGCGCATGACGCCCAAGCCGGCCAAGGCCGTGCACGACGCCGTGTTCACCAGCCGGCAGCCTGAACAGCTGATCACGCTCGCCAGGGCCTACCCGGGATGGGCCGGCCTCTGCTACCTCATGTCCGGCCTGCTGGTCTACAAGCAGGGCGGCTACCTGCGGGCGTCGGAGCTTCTCCAGCGCGGCCTCACCACCAGGAATGAGGATGAAGCCAACCGCTACTCGTCCACGTACCTCACCAGGATCGTTACCCGCATCGAGCTGGCCGAGCGGGTTGAAGTTCCGGTCCTGTTCAGCGAGGAGTCGGTCTTCCTGGCACTGGCGCACTCGCTGCGGGAGACGGGGCGCACGGAAGCTGCGCTGGACGCCCTCTCGGGACTGCCGCCGTCGCTTCCCATGGCACTGGCACGCTGTTCCCTGGCGCTGGCCTTGGGCAGGAGCCGGACGGTGATCGACTGGACAGACGGGCTGCTCAACGCTGATGACCTCTCCGCCGCGCTGCTGCTGGTCAGGGCCCGGGCACTGCGGCGGGAAGGGCGCCTGGAGGCCGCGAACCAGACCCTTGCCGAGGTCCTGCGCCGGCGGAAGACGCACCTGACGCTGCGTAACGACGCCCTCACGGACAGGGCGCTGCTGCTCCTTGAATCCAGCCGGAGGTCGCTTAACCCGCGGGACTGGGGGCGGCGGCACGAGGACCCGGTGCCGCAGAGGGAGATCGCCGCGCCGGTGCCCATCCGCAAGGACGAGGAGATGCGCCGGATCTGGGAACAGGACTGGAAGAAGCTCAGCGGCGACTAGGGCGGCCTACCCGGCCGTGGCGAAGGTGCCGGCCGTCAGGAACGGAAGCAGCTGCTCGGCCAGCAGCGCCAGCGCCAGGACCACCATGATGATGCCGCTGGCCAGGGTCACGGTCCGGGCGGCGCCGGGGCGGGTCTGCAGCAGGGTGCGGGACAGCAGGGCGACGGCGGTGTACACGAGTCCCGCGAGCAGCACGAACGTCAGGCCCAGCAGGCCGGACTGCACCGGGACCGGCAGGGACGCCTCCGCGCTGACGAACTGGGGAACGAGCGCCACGTAGAACAGCAGCCCCTTGGGGTTGATGCCGCTGGTGCCCATTCCCTGCAGGAAGGTGCGAAGCCCCGTGCTGCCCCCGCTGCCGTCCCCGGCCGTGAAGCTCGCCGCCCGCCAGGAGCGGAGGGTGCTGATACCGAGCCACATCAGGTACCCGGCGCCGGCGAGGGTGATCCAGCCGAGAACCCCCGGCGCGCCCGTGAGGACCGCCGCCAGACCCGCCACCAGCAGGACGGTATGAAGGACGTATCCGCCGCAGAGTCCCGCCACCGCGGGCACAAAGCTGCGCTGCCTGAGGCCGGCGGCGATGGAGTAGGCCCAGTCCACGCCGGGGGTGCAGGCAAGGGCTGCGGCCACCAGTACGAAGGCCAAAAAGAGCTCGGGGTTCATGGTTTCTCCTGCGGCGTGATCCAACAGGAGAAACCCTAGATACTTTGGGGGCGGAAGTGCTGTCCTTTTTCGCTGGCATAGAGAGGTAAGCGGTAAGATTCTTGCGTGATTGATCATATGGACAGGAATATATTGCGGCACCTCAAAGAGGACGGCCGCATGACTGCCACGGCGCTCGCCGGAAAAGTGGGCCTGACGGTTGCTCCCTGCCACCGGCGGCTGCGCGACCTGGAACGGGCAGGCGTCATCCGGGGCTACAAAGCGGACATCGACCCCGCTGCCGTGGGCCTAGGCTTCGAGGCGATTGTTTTTGTCACGCTCCGCCAGGTGGACCAGGCAACCATGGAGATCTTCGAGAACCGCGTGGCGGACAACCCCAACATTGTGGAGGCCCAGCGGCTTTTCGGTTCCCCCGACTACCTGCTGAAGGTCATCGCCGAGGACCTGCCCGCGTACCAGCGGTTCTACGACGCCGAACTTACGTCCCTGCCCGGCGTGGAGCGGCTGACGTCCACGCTGGTGATGAAGAACCTGAAGTCCAATGCTGGACCTCCCGTCTAGGCCCTGGCCCGGATGCTGCCAGGCACTTGATGCTCCTGCGCCCTACTCCTTGAGCAGTCCCGTGGTGCGGTACGGAATGACCTCGCGCAGGAACATGCTGGTGGAGGTGCGCACGATGCCCGGGCAGAGCCTGATTTCCTCTGACACCCGGTAGAGGTCGTCAGGGCTGGTGGCCACCACGCGGATCAGCAGGTCCGTGTCGCCGGCGGGGGCGTGGCATTCCAGGACCTCCGGGATCTCCCGGAGGGCGGCGATGGCCTCGTTGAGGTGGCTCTGGTCTAGTTCGGCGCTGACCGAAGCGGCTACCCCGCGTCCGAGCGCGGCAGGCAGCACCCTGCTGCTGTTGGGGCGAAGGGCGCCCGACGCCGTCATGCGTTCCAGCCGGGACTGGACCGTGCCGCGGGCCAGGCCCAGCCGCTGGGCCAGCACCATGATGGGAACCCGTGGATCCTCGTCCAGCGCCCCGAGGATCCGCTTGTCGGTGGAGTCCAGTTCCTGCAATCTGATCACTTCCTGCCGTTCTGCGCCGCTGATAGTAGTCAGACTGATCAACGGCGGCTGCGCCTGTTGCGCCAACTGTACGGATACTGGTGAAATGTTGGCAATGAGGGAAAAGCTACCGCTGATCCCGCAGGCTCACAGGCTACCGGCACACCACCCGGAAACTGGACACCGCTTCCCGCAAGGAGGCTGCCCTGATTGACTCTTGTTCACACCATGGTCTTTCTGTAAACACGGCAAGGGCCCCTGAACTACCGGCGTCGGATGTCCGAAGTCATCGGTAGCTGAGGGGCCCTTGTGTTGTCCCCGGGCGCCGCGTCCCGCGCATAGTGTTGAACCATGAATTCCGCCGGCCGCTTCGCCCCGAGTCCTTCCGGGGAGCTCCATGTAGGAAACCTGCGCACGGCAATCCTCGCGTGGCTGTTTGCCCGCTCCACCGGCCGGACGTTCCTGCTCCGCGTGGAGGACCTTGACCGTGCCCGGTCCGGCGCAGAGGCCGGGCAGCTGAGGGACCTGCAGGCCGTAGGGGTCACCTGGGACGGCGACGTGGTGCGCCAGACCGCCCGCGGTCCACTGTATGCCGGGGCGATCTCGCGGCTGGAGGCGGCAGGCCTCACCTATGAGTGCTTCTGTACCAGGCGCGAAATCCAGGAGGCTCCGTCCGCCCCGCACGCGCCGCAGGGTGCCTACCCCGGAACGTGCCGGAACCTCGATACCGCTGAACTGGAGTTCAAGCGTTCCACCAGGCCGGCCGCCATCCGGCTCCGCGCTGACACGGCCGAGTACACCGTGCGGGACCTCCTGCACGGAAGATTCACCGGCGTGGTGGACGACTTCGTGCTGCGCCGCAATGACGGTGTCACCGCCTACAACCTTGCAGTGGTCGTTGACGACGCCGAGCAAGGCATCGACCAGGTGGTGCGCGGCGACGATCTCCTGCCGTCCACCCCGCGGCAGGCCTACCTGGCATCCCTGCTGGGTATTCCTTCTCCGGAATATGCGCATGTTCCCCTGGTGGTGAACAGCGACGGCGCCCGCCTGGCAAAGCGCGACGGAGCGGTGACGCTCCGGGACCTCGCGGACGCGGGGAGTCCCCCCGCTGCCGTACGGGACCGGCTGCTGGAATCGCTGGGGCTGCCGGCAGGGCCGCTAGGGAACGCCCTGGCTGCGTTCGAGCCGGATGCCCTGCCGAGGGAGCCCTGGGTGTGGGGCGGCCCGTAGGCTTAGGGCATGTCAGACCAGCATGCTGCGGAGCAGACCCCGGCGCCCTCATTCACCGTAGAGACCGCAAAGGTCCTTGCCGAGGTGGCCCACAACCGCCAGAAGGACAAGCTGAAAAGGCCCTACAAGGACCACGTCCTCGCCGTGGGGGACGCGCTGGCCGACTTTGACGACGACATCCGGATCGCCGGCTATCTGCACGACATTGCCGAGGACACCCCCATGACCCGGCAGGCCCTGCTGGACATGGGTGTATCGGAGCGGGCCGTGGAAATCATCGAACGGGTCACCAACCGGCTGCACAGCAACCCGGACGATTACCCGGCAGGGATCCGCGAGATCGCCGAGGACCATGACGCCGCCCTGGTCAAGATCGCGGACAACGCGCACAACTCGCTGCCTGAGCGCGTCCAGGCTCTGGCGGACAAGTGGCCGGACAGGCCGCCTGTCACCAAGTACCGGGACGCCCGCCCGGTGCTGTACGCCGCCGTCGAGGTTGAGGAGATCCGGAAGATCCTGGCCCGCGTGAATCCGTGGCTGCTGGAAGAACTGGATGACCGGTTGGACGAGGAGGACACCACGGACTACGAGAACCTGTCCTACGACGACGGCGTTCCTGCCGCCCCGGAGGGGGATGCTGCCGGCCGTGAGGCTCCCGGAGCTACCTCGTCCGGGGAGCGGTAGCTGCTTCCAGCTTCTGCAGCGCAAGATGCAGCCGGCCGGACCCGCGGCGTTCATCGATCACGATGGAGGCACCGAGCGCCAGCACAATGACCAGAAGGCAGACGGGGACCGATGCGCCCGCCGCAGCCAGGCCGACTGAAGCGGCCATGGCGGCCAGCACGCCGCCGGCGACCGTGATCACCGTGCGGTCCGGGCCCACCATGATGCTGTACAGCCACGTCACGGAGCCCTTGAACAGTGCTACCGGAATGGCGATGCTGGCCACCGCCGCGGCTGCGCTGATGTGGGCTTCGTGGTCAATGTAGTACGCGGCCACGTGCAGGCCCGCGCCGGTGGCCGCAATGGCGGCGAAGATGGGGATATGGCCGTAGCCAAAGAGGAAGGACCGGTGCCGGCGCAGGTGCAGGGCCCGTCCGGCCGGCAGCATGAAGTAGATCCACCACATGGCAAATGCCAGAGCCGTCCCGCCGAAACCCACCAGCGCCGCGTCGACGCTCCAGCCGTGGTTGGCCACGATGGCCCGGAGTGTCTCGATGGCGCCGATCAGGCATTCACCGAGGGCAATGATGGCCAGCAGGCCGTACCGTTCAGCGATGTGGTGCGCGTGCCATGGTGTCCTGGTTTTCCGTTCGGCGGCGAAGGGGGTGGCCATTTCGAGGACGATCAGCGGCGCAATCATGATGAGCGTGGTGGGCACGTCAGCCTCGATCACAGCCACCGCGATCCACCCCAGCTGCACCAGCGCGAGATACCGCGCGTAGCGGAGGCACGTTTCACGGCGGGCCGGGTCCTGCCGGGCTGCCCTGAGCCACTGGGATACCAGGGCGAGCCGCATCACCACGTAGCCGCCCACCATCACCGCGTTGTCCACATGGTCGCCCTCCACCAGCGAGTGGAACATGGGCTCAATCCCCATTGCCAGGACCAGGACCCCCAAGATCTGGATCATGGTGACCACGCGGAAGATCCAGTCGTCCGTGTCATAGGCGCTGGCGAACCAGGTGAAGTTGATCCATGCCCAGATCACGGCGAACATCGCGAAGGAGAAGCCCAGCAGCCCGGCCAGGACGTGGGCTTCCGCGATTTCGTGGGCGAACTGGCTGCCGGCAACCCCAAAGGCGATGACGAAGGTCAGGTCGAAGAAGAGTTCAAGCGGAGTGGCGGCCCGGTGTGCCTCGTGCGGGTCTCGGCCGCCCATGCGCGCCATGGCATGGCGGAGGGGATTGGAGGACATGGGTCAAAGATTACGCCCCGCCGATCCCGCCCCGAAAGTTATGTCCTAGACGCGGCCCAGGGCGTCGATGTCCTCCAGGAACTCCTGGTGTACTTCGGCACTGACGGTTGTCCGGGTGTCGGCGATGGCGTCCAGGTAGTCCTCGGTGGACGGGCCCTTCCGCACCGCCCCGCGGACGGAAAGCGCGCCTCCGGAGCCCAGCCCGCCGTCGTCGTCCTTGCCGTAGACCACGTTCTCCAGAGCCCGCTGGGAGGCACTACGGGCTGCATACTCAATGTCTGCCGGGGAAAATCCCTCGGTCCGCTCCACGAGCAGTTCCACGTCCACGGTGTCCACCACGGGCGCGGGAATGAAACGCTGCCACATGGCTTCGCGGGCCTGCCGGTCCGGCAGTCCGATCGGGATGACGTAGTCGAACCGGCCATGGCGCAGGAAGGCCGAGTCCAGGGCGCGGATGAAGTTGGTGGCGCAGACCAGCAGGCGGCCGGGCTGCTCGCGGAAGGCCGGGATGATCTTGAGCAGCTCGTTGGTGACGCCCTGCAGCGGGGACGGCGGCTCACCGGAGCGCTGGGACGCGATCTCCTCCACCTCATCGATGAACACCACGGCGTGCTCAAGTTCGGCGATCTCCAGGAACGTCTCCCGCAGTGCCCCGGCCAGGCCCTGCGGGTCGGCCGCGAGCCGGGACGGGAATACCTCCACAAACGGCCATTCCAGCCTGGACGCGATGGCTTTGGCGAAGGTGGTCTTGCCGGTGCCGGGCGGGCCGAAAAGGACGACGGCGCGCGGCGGCACCACGCCGAACTCGTCAGCGAGGTCCGCTTCGGCGAGCGGAAGGACCAGGCGGCGTTCCAGCAGTTCCTTTTCCTTGCGCATGCCTGCCACGTTTTCCCAGAGGTCCCGGGCCAGGACGCGTCCGCCGAGCTGTCCGAGCGCGCCGAGCTCCTGCCGCTGGACGGGGATGGTGCGCTCGAAGTAGCGCAGGTTCTTCTTCAGGGCGAATCCCCGGCTGAGGAACGCCTCCACGCGGGTTTCGGACTCCGGCATGAGGGCTGAGAGCTTGTTGAGGCCGTGGGGTGCCATGCGGTTTTCGACGGCGGCGAGCAGTGAGGTGCCGATCCCGCGGCCACGGTATTCGGGCAGCGTGGCCAGGAAGACGATCCAGCCCTGGTCGTGGGCGGCGCGTCCGACGGCGGCCCCCACCACCTGCTCGCCCTGCACCGCCACCACGGCGTGGTCCTTCTCGCAGGAAGCCAGTACTTCGGAGAGGGCGTAGACGGGTTCCACGTTGCTTGCCTTGAGGCTTTCCCAGAGGTGCAGGATGCCGTCCAGGTCCGCCGAGTGGAAATCCCTGATGCGCCAGTTGGTCATGGGTCTACTCCTGTGGTGGTTCTTCGTTGAACAGTTAGAGCAGCGGTGTGCAGCGCTCTGCTGAGCATATGCGAACCGCGGCGGCCCGGGGGTTGCGGGGGCGTTGCATGACGGCCGGCCGCGCGCCGGCGAAGGCTCTCAGATGCCCAGGGTGCCCAGCGTGTGCCGCAGGGTGTCGGCGGAATGCTGCAGGGCTGCCAGCTCGCCGTCGTCCATGGGCATTTCCAGGACGGTGTGGACGCCGCCGCGCCCCACGACGCTCGGCAGGGACAGGGCCACTCCGGCGATTCCGTGCTGTCCGTCCAGCACCGTGGACACCGGCAGCACCGCTTTTTCATCGCGGAGCAGGGCTTCCACGGTGCGCGCGCCGGAGAGGCCGATTGCGTAATTGGTTGCACCCTTGCCGGCGATGACTTTGTACGCCGCCTGCGTCACTTCGCGTGCCGTCTCGGCCAGGTATTCGGGGGTGAAGACGTGCTCCCCGTCCACCCTCCAGTCGCGGACCGGGATGGGTCCGATGGTTGCCGTGGACCACACGGGGAACTCCGTGTCCCCGTGCTCGCCCACGATGCTGGCGTGGACGCTGGGCACGGCCACTCCCGCCCGGCGGGCCAGCAGCCAGCGCAGCCGGGAGGTGTCAAGGACCGTGCCGGAGGAAAAGATACGCCCCGCCGGGAGCCCGGAGATCTTCTGCGCTGCCACGGTGAGCACGTCGCAGGGGTTGGTGACCAGGACGTAGACCGCGTCCGGGGCGTGCTTGAGGAGCCGGGGCATAAGCTCTTCCAGGATCCGCACGTTGGTTCCGGCGAGGTCCAGCCGGGTCTGGCCGGGCGCCTGCTTGGCTCCGGCCGTGATGACCACGACGTCGGCGCCCTCCGTCACGGCGATGTCGCCGCCGCCGGTCATGGACGCAGCGGCGGCAGCGAACTGGGTGCCGTGGGCGAGGTCCAGCACTTCGGCGTCAGCCTTGGCGGCATTGACGTCGAACAGGGCGATGTTGCTGGCCGAACCACGGATCAGGGCAGCGTACGCAAGGGAACTTCCCACACTCCCGGCTCCCACAACTGCGAGTTTGGATCCTGACATGAGGTACCTCGATTCCCCGGCCCGAACGGGGCCCGTGTTGGTGGTGCAACTCCCGGCAGTGGCTTTCATGCTACCGAGGCAGCAAGGGTAGGCGGGAGCGTTGAGTGTCCATTCCGGGAGGAGTAGCGTGTGATCCACCTCACCCGCACCCCTTTCAGGAGCAACCATGCCATATCTGGGACGCCGGTTCGCTGCGGTCACTGCAGCGCTGGCGATGAGCGTGACAACCGGTGCCTTAACCAGCCCGGCATCTGCCGATTCGGGGCAGGATGATAAATCCAAAAAGACCCCTGTAGCCACCGGCTATGGCGGCGCCGTCAGTACCGTCGACCTGGACGCATCTGAGGCTGCCATCAAAATCCTGCGCAAGGGAGGCAACGCCGTGGACGCAGCCGTCGCCGCCGCGGCAACGCTGGGCGTTACCGAGCCGTACAGCGCCGGGATCGGGGGCGGCGGCTACTTCGTGTACTACGACGCCGAGAAGGAAAAGATCAGCACTATCGACGGACGTGAGACTGCGCCTGCCGCCATGCCCAGAGATGCGTTCATCGACCCAGCCAGTCCCGCGGACAAACCTGTTGCCTACCCGTTCCGCAAGCAGGCTACAAGTGGAATGTCTGTTGGTGTCCCAGGGACTCCGGCAACTTGGGAACGCGCGCTGGATCGCTGGGGCAGCATGAACCTTGCAGAAGCGCTGGAACCTGCCATCGACGTTGCCGAAGATGGTTTTGTGGTGGACGAAACCTTCCGGCTGCAGACTGCGGACAACCAGGACCGCTTTGCTCCGTTTGCCGCTACGAGGGAGCTGTTCTTGCCTGGAGGTGCTCCTCCCGCGGTTGGAACTGTTTTTACAAATCCGGACCTTGCCGAGACCTATCGGATTTTGGGACACAAGGGCGTGGATGAGTTCTATGAGGGCCCGCTTGCCGAAGAGATTGTGTCCACTGTCCGGAACGCCCCCTCATCCGTGGACGCCAAAGTTCCGGTTCCTGGTCCGGCAGGCGTGATGACAACCGAAGACCTGGATGACTACGAGGCCCTTGACCAAGACCCCACTCACGTTGAGTACCGCGATTACGACGTGTACGGCATGGCGCCTTCCAGCAGTGGTGGTACGACCGTGGGTGAGGCCCTCAACATCCTGGACGTTTTCAACCTTGCCGATCTGGCCAAAGGCGAGGGCAGGGGCAACGACAATACCGCGCGGGCTCTGCATTACTACCTCGAGGCCAGCGCGCTCGCTTTTGCCGACCGTGGAAAGTACGTGGGGGACCCTGCCTTTGTGGATGTCCCCACCGAAGAAGTCCTTGACTCTAAATTCGGGAAGGAGAGGTCCTGCGCCATTGACCCCCATCGTGCCGCCACCAAGCCCGTGGCTGCAGGGGACGTAGGGTCGTACGACGGCGTGTGCCCGGCCAAGCCGATGGCACTGAACGACGCACCGGATACGGAGAACATCAACACCACCAACCTCACCGTCTCGGACAAGTGGGGCAACGTGGTCGAATACACCCTCACCATCGAGCAGACGGGCGGCTCCGGTATAACAGTTCCCGGCCGCGGGTTCATCCTGAACAACGAGCTTACGGACTTCTCGCCCGTCTACAGCGCTACGGACCCGAACCGCATCGAGCCGGGGAAGCGGCCGCGCTCGTCCATGTCACCCACCATTGTGCTCAAGGACGGCGAACCGTTCCTGGCACTTGGCTCTCCGGGCGGCTCCACCATCATCACCACCGTCCTGCAGATGCTCATTAATCGGATTGACCTGGGCATGAACATCCAGGACGCCTTGGCCGCGCCGCGTGCCTCGCAGCGCAACACGGCAAGTGTGACCGCTGAGCAGGCGTTCATTGACACGCCGTATGGAAAGGACCTTGCCACACGGTACGGCCACAACTTCTCCGCGGCAGGTGCGCCCGGTACGTCCGCGTCTGAGATCGGCGCCGCTACGGCCATCGAGTTCAGCGACGACGGGAAGAAGGCCACTGCCGTGGCCGAACCGACGCGCCGCGGCGGGGGCTCGGCCCTGGTGGTCAAACCTTCGCACAAGTAGCCAACGCCGGATCTTTCGTAAAACCCCGACGGCGGCACCCGGGTTCTGCAGCTTCAGAACCTTCGGTGCCGCCGTCGGGCGTTAGGGAGAGGTGTTACTTCTTGAAGGTTGCCGCGGGCGGGTTGGCGATGACGGGGGAGAGTCCGGTGTGGCCTTCGCGGGTTTGGGCGATTTCGCGGATGCGGGTGCGGCAGGCGTACCAGCCGGCGATCATGAGGGCGGAGGCGATGGCGGTGACGAGCATGGTGAGGGGGGAGTCGATGAAGACCATGGTGAGGACGCCGGCGAGGAAGAGCAGGGAGAGGTAGCCGGTGTAGGGGGCGCCGATCATGCGGAAGGAGGGGCGTTCCAGCCAGCCTTTGTCTGCCCAGCGTTTGAGTTGGAGCTGGCACAGGACGATGGTGGCCCAGGTCATGATGATGCCCACGGAGGCGACGTTGAGGACGATTTCGAAGGCCTGGGCGGGGACGAGGTAGTTCAGCGGGACGCCGAGGAGGGAGACTCCGGCGGTGATGGCGATCCCGCCGTAGGGGACGCCGGCTTTGTTCATGCGGGAGGCGAACTTGGGGGCTGAGCCGTTGACGGACATGGAGCGCAGGATCCGGCCGGTGGAGTAGAGCCCGGCGTTGAGGGAGGACAGGGCGGCGGTGAGGACGACGAGGTTCATGATGACGTCCACGCCCTGGATGCCGATGGAGCCGAAGAACGTCACGAAGGGGCTGACGCCTTTTTCGTAGGAGGTGTAGGGCAGCAGCAGGGCCAGGAGGATCACGGAGCCGACGTAGAACACGGCGATGCGGAACACCACGGAGTTGATGGCTTTGGGCATGATCTTTTCCGGGTTCTCGGTTTCGCCCGCGGCGGTGCCGACGAGTTCAATCGAGGCGTAGGCGAACAGGACGCCCTGCATGAGGATGATCATGGGCAGCAGGCCGTTGGGGAAGATCCCGCCGTTGTCTGAGAGCAGGCTCAGGCCGACCTGTTGGCCGTCCACGGGGGTGCCGAAGATGACGAAGTAGGTGCCGACGACGAGGAAGATGACCAGGGCGGCGACTTTGATCAGGGCGAACCAGAATTCCATTTCGCCGAAGACCTTGACCGAGACGAGGTTCAGGGCGAGGACGACGACGAGGGCGGTCAGGGCCCAGGCCCATTGCGGGACCGCTGCCATCCAGGGGATGTAGTTGCCGAAAAAGTTCATGTAGAGCGCGGCGGCGGTGATGTCCACGATGGTGGTGGTGGCCCAGTTGATCCAGTAGAACCAGCCGGAGACGAACGCGGCTTTTTCTCCGAAGAATTCACGGGCGTAGGAGACGAACGAGCCTGAGGAGGGCCGGTGCAGGACCAGTTCGCCCAGGGCGCGGAGGATCAGGAACGCGAAGAACCCGCACACGGCGTAGGCGATCACCAGGGACGGGCCCGCGGCGTTCAGCCGGCCGCCGGCGCCGAGGAACAGGCCGGTGCCGATCGCGCCGCCGATCGCGATCATCTGGATCTGCCGGGGCTTCAGATTCTTGTGGTAGCCCTTGTCCTCGGCATGCAGCGCCGACTCAGAAGCATGGGCATGACCACCGTCAATAACGTGGTCCGGGAGCGTGGGATTAGACATGGGGGTCCTAGGGGTATCCGTTGGCATGGGGGATTACTTGCTCAGGTTGGCCAGGCGCTCAGGGCTGAGGAGTTCCTGGAGCTGCGTGTTGGTGAGGAGTCCGTGTTCCAGGACGAGTTCGGCCACGCCCTTGCCGGTTGCCAGTGCTTCCTTGGCGATGGCGGTGGCGGTGGCATAGCCCAGATGGGGATTGAGGGCTGTGACCAGGCCGATTGACTGCTCCACCGTGCGGCGGAGGTGCTCGGTGTTCGCGGTGATGCCCCGGATGCAGCGCGCCGTCAGGGTGCGGCAGGCGGCTTCCAGGTGGGAGATGCTCTTGTGGAGGCTGTGGACGATGACCGGCTCGAACGCGTTCAGCTGGAGCTGCCCGGCTTCGGCCGCCATGGTGATGGTGACGTCGTTTCCGATGACCTCGTAGGCCACCTGGCTGACCACTTCCGGGATCACCGGGTTGATCTTGCCGGGCATGATGGACGAGCCGGACTGGACGGCCGGCAGGTTGATTTCGCCGAAGCCGGCGCGCGGTCCGGAGGAGAGCAGGCGCAGGTCGTTGCAGATCTTGGAGAGCTTCACGGCCACCCGCTTGAGCACGCCGGAGAGGTGCACGAAGGCGCCAACGTCCTGGGTGGCCTCGATCAGGTCGGGCGCGGTCACCAGCGGCAGGCCGCACACTTCGGCGAGGTGCCGGCAGGCAGCTTCCGCATAGCCTGCGGGTGCGTTCAGGCCGGTGCCGATGGCGGTGGCGCCGAGGTTGATCTCGTGGATGAGCAGATCGGCTTCAGCCAGGCGGAGGCGGTCCTCGCCGATGGTGATGGCGTAGCTGCCGAACTCCTGCCCCAGGGTCATGGGCACCGCGTCCTGCAGTTGGGTGCGGCCCATCTTCACCACCGTGCGGAATTCCAGCGCCTTGGCTGCGCAGGCTTCCTCCAGTTCAGCCAGGGCATCCAGCAGTTCACGCGCGGCGAAGATGGTGCCCAGCTTTACCGCGGTGGGGTAGACGTCGTTGGTGGACTGGCTGAGGTTCACATGGTCGTTGGGGTGCAGGCGGGCGTAGTCGCCCTTGGGGTGGCCAAGGATTTCGAGGGCGCGGTTGGCAATGACCTCGTTGGCGTTCATGTTCGACGACGTCCCGGCGCCGCCCTGGATGACGTCCACCACGAACTGGTCGGCGAGTTGGCCGTCCAGCACGTCCTGGCAGGCCTGCTCAATGGCGTCCGAGCGTTCCGCGTCCAGCAGGCCCAGTTCCCGGTTGGTGCGGGCGGCGGCCAGCTTGACCGCAGCGAGGCCACGGACAAGGTGCATGTTGGAGGACAGCTTCTGGCCGGTGATGGGGAAGTTTTCCACGGCCCGGAGCGTGTGCACGCCCCAGTAGGCGCCGGCGGGGATGTCGCGGTCGCCGAGCAGGTCGTGCTCGGACCGGGTGTGCGCAGGAGCGGTTCCTGCTGCGGAGGCTGGTGTATCGATGATGGTCATGTGTCCTTACGGGGCTTCGTTGACGGGTGCGGACGGGAAAATGTGGGTCAGGAAATCGGTGGCCTGCAGCAGGCCCACGTGCTGGCCGCCGCCCAGGACGGGCGCCGTTCCAATGCCGGCGAGCGGAGCGGTGTCCACGCCCAGCGCCTCCAGCAGCTTGACGGTGGCGGGCATGCGGGCGCGGTCGCCGCCGTCGGAAATCTTCACGGCTGCCGAGCGGCCGTCCGCAAGACCAACCAGCTGGACGCCTTCAAAGCCGTCCTTCGCCACCGCGCCCGGGAGCAGGCGCATCAGCTCGGTGACGTCACGGCCTTCCCCCGCCACCATGTCCGGGTGCTGCTGCATGGCCAGGCCGACGGCGGCTTCCGCACCCAGCGGGGCCGGGCCGCCGTCATCGTTACCGCCGCTGCTGTCCGCGGCGGCGCGGGCAATCGCACCGAAGGCGCGGGCCATGCCCGGCAGGGTCAGGGCATACAGGGGAGTGCCGCAGCCGTCGGTGCTGAGGGCGAGGGGTTCGTCGCCGGTGAGCTCGGTGACGGTGGCGGCCACGAGCCGCTGCAGCGGGTGCGAGGGATCCAGGTAGCCCTTGACCGGCCAGCCGTTGATGGTGCAGGTGGCAACCATGGCGGCGTGTTTGCCCGAGCAGTTCTGGGTGAGCTGGGTGGAACGGCCCCCGTTGCGCAGCCATTCCTCCTGTTCGGCCGGGCCGTAGGGGAGGTCCCTGCTGTTCTCGAAATCGCTGACGCTGAGTCCGTGCAGTTCCAGGATCCGCAGGGCTCCCTGGCGGTGCTTTGCGCCGCCGGAGTGGCTCGCGGCAGCCAGGGCCAGGAGGTCCGCGGGAAGTTCGAGTCCGGCCCGGACCATGGCCACGGCCTGCAGCGGCTTGAGCGAGGACCGGGGATAGAACGGTGCAAGCGGATCGCCCGCGGCGGCCACTGTGGTGCCGTCAGCATCCAGCGCGATGGCCGACCCGTAGTGGATGCTTTCTACAACCCCGTCGCGGGTGGCGGCGACCAGGGGCGTGTGCTGCGGGAGGGCGGCAGCGCTGAGGGCAGGCGAAAGGGCAGGGGAAAGCATGGGTTCCTTGGCTGGGTGGGGGCGGGCTAGGTATTGAGGATGGAATCGAGGGCCAGGCCCACGGCGTGCAGGTGGTGGGCCATCGCGGCGCGCGCATCCTCGGGGGAGCCGGCCTCGATGGCGGCGAGGATGTCCCGGTGTTCGGTGTCCGAGGCGTGCTGCCTGTCCGCCACCATGTTCAGGGTTTCGGACTGGTGGGCCAGGGCGCCGCGGATGTCCGCCACCACGCTGGCAAACACCCGGTTGCCGCTGGCCCGGGCGATCGCTGCATGGAAGCTGGAATCCAGGGCAACCCAGGATTCGGGATCGGTTTCGGTGCGCATGGCGGCAACGAGGTGGCGGAGAGTTTCCAGCTCCCCGTCACTGCGCCGCTCCGCAGCCAGGCCGGCTGCGGGAACCTCGATGTGGGGCCGCGCTTCCGTGAGGTCCCGTGCTGAGTACTGGCCGAGGGCGAGGTCGTTGGCCACCTTATCCGCCACGACGAACGTGCCTTTGCCCGTTTTGGTGACGGTCAGGCCCAGGGCCGTGCAGGAGCGGAGGGCCTCGCGGATCACCGAGCGGCTTACCCCGTACTGCTGGGAGAGCGTGGACTCGGAGCTGAGCTTGCTGCCAACGGGAACGGCGCCGGACTCGATGTCCTGTCGGATCGCATTGAAGACCGCTTCGGCGGCGCTGAGCCGGGCGAGGGGTGCAGGCTGTCCTGCTGTCCGGCTGTCTGACAGGTTCACGCTTTAAATATGGCAGGGGTCACACGCGGTGTCAATATTGTTCTCCTTAGCGAGCGCGGTATGTGCCAGACTGGCCCGCATGACTGATGCAGTGCGCGAGTACTGGAACGGCCAGGCTGCAAAGTTCGATGTTGAGCCAGACCATGGATTAGCTGACCCTGCCATCCGACAGGCATGGGCGGAGTTGCTGCTGCCGCTAATGCCAATGCCAGAGTGCGATGTTGCGGACCTTGGCTGCGGGACCGGCAGTCTTTCCTTACTGCTGGGTAAAGCTGGCCACAGGGTCTGGGGCGTGGACTTGTCCGAGCAGATGGTGGCAAGGGCTCGGACGAAGGTGGCTGATGCGGGCGTGTCCGCTGAGTTCGTCGTGGGTGACGCGTCGGTACCGCCGCGCGCTCGTGGCTCTGTTGATGTTGTCCTTGTCCGCCATGTCTTGTGGGCTCTCCCGGACCCTGATGCTGCTTTGGGTCGATGGACCGGACTGCTGCGTGGTTCGGGCACCATGATTCTGGTGGAGGGGCTCTGGGGAACTGGTGCGGGAATTTCCGCGGAACGCTGCCACGAAATGCTCCGCGCACACCGCAAGAGTGCCACAGTGACAATGTTGACGGACCCTGCACTGTGGGGCCGGGAGATCGCGGACGAACGCTATGTGGTTGTGAGTACGGCCTAAACGCTCGTTGTCTTCGATGGCGCGCAGGATTCAGTCGCGGCTGCGCCGCACTGGCGGAATGTCTGGCTGATGCTGCAAGGCGGAGGCTACTGCCTGAACTTCCACGGGAGCTGAATCAGGGAACTGCCCGCAGCGCTGCCAACTCGGCCTGACTCAATGACCGGCATGATCGTGCCGATCTCCCTCTTTTGATTGACCGCGGTCAGCAGTAGGCTGGCTTTGCAGTGCTAGAGCGGAACGATCGTACCTAATGGGAGTCCCATGCCCCAGAGCTTTGCGGCGGTGATAGCGGGAGAAGTGCGCGCCCGCCGCGCAGTCCTCCGCCTGACGCAGCACGATCTCGCCCAGCTGGCCGGCGTCTCCGAGCGCTTTGTCCGCTTCGTCGAGCAGGGCAAGCCGAGCGTCCAGCTGGACTCCCTGGTCGCCGTCCTTGAAACCCTGGGTCTGGAACTGAAGGTCACCGCCCGGAACAGCCAGGCGGCCCGCGCGGCCGGACCGGCAGCTGAGAACAGCCCTGGACAATGAGGCACCGCATCGCGGACATCTACAAAGCGGGTGTTCTGGCAGCACGGTTGGAACGGCACGACGGCGGTACCCGCTTCAGCTACCTGCCCGCCTACCTCCAGGCGGCCGGGCCGGCAGTCGCGACTTCCCTGCCGCTCAGCGGCGAACCGGTGCTGTCCGCCGCGGGGGCCGCGCCGCCCTATTTCACCGGGCTGCTGCCTGAGGGCCGCCGGCTTAATGCGCTGCGGCGTTCCATCAAGACCAGCGCTGATGACGACTTGTCCCTGCTCATCGCCGCCGGCGCGAATCCTGTGGGCGACGTGCAGATCGTGGGCCACGGGGAGCCCTTGGACCCGGATGACCACGCGGTCCGGCTCGATCCGAAACAGCCAGTGGACTTCGACCAGCTGCTGGGGGATCCCGACCTGATCGACCCGGTGGCACTGGCCGGCGTGCAGGACAAGCTCTCCGCCGGCATGATCTCTGTCCCGGTGACAGGCGCCGGGCGGCAGTTCATCCTCAAACTCAACGCGCCCGAATTTCCGCATGTGGTGGAGAACGAGATGGTGATGTTCCGTTACGCGGCCAAGCTCAGGATCCCGCTGGGCAAGGTCCGGTTGATCCGGGACGTTGCCGGCAGGCCCGGGTTGCTGGTTGAGCGTTTCGACCGGGTTCCCAGGCCTGCGGGCCAACCGGGCGGGGTGCGGCGGCTGGCGGTCGAGGACGGGGCGCAGGTGCTGAAGCTGTATCCGGCGGACAAGTACAACGTGGGTTACGGGCAGGTCTGCCATGCGCTGGCGGACCACTGCGCCGCACCCCTTCCCGCACTGAGGAACCTGGCCATCCAGGGAGCGTACGCATGGCTTACCGGCAACGGGGATCTGCACGCCAAGAATGTGTCCATGGTCCAGCAGCCTTCCGGGGAGTGGACCATTGCGCCGGTCTACGACATTCCCTCCACAGTGGTGTACGGAGACAAGACGCTTGCGCTGAGCATGAACGGCAAACGGGCGGGTGTCTCACGGCGTCATTTCCTGGGCTGGGCCACGGAGCTCGGGCTGCCGGAGCGCGCGGCCGCCCAGGTGGTGGATGTTGCCCTGAAAGCGGCGGGCCCGCTGCTGGCGGACCTGGAGTCCGGGACCGCCTTCCGCGGCCTGGGCGGGTCCGGGCAAAGGACTGACGACGACGGCGGCTCCCCGTTTCCGGACATGGTCACCAGGGCTTGGGTCAAGGAGTTGAAGCACCGGCGGCGGCTGCTTGAGGGCTAGGCCGGTTCAGCGCCCGGTCCCTACTGGCGTCCCCCGTACCAGCTGAGGACCCGCAGGGCGCGGAGGGTGTTCCACCGGCTGGGTTGCCCGTCGCCGTCCTCCAGCGTGAAGTGCACCTTGCCGGGATGGGTGTTCTCCAGCAGCCACGAGCCGTCCGGCTGCTGCCTGGAGCGGACGGCCTCCACGGCTTCTCCCAGCCGTTCGTCGGGCGTGCCGCCGGCGGAGCGGAAGTAGTCCAGCCCGCGGAGAACGTCGTAGAACCAGCGCGTGGGGTAGGAGAACTGCAGCCATTCGGGACTGACCTCGGCGCCCGTGCTTTTCCGCCGGTGCAGCCTGCGTTCCAGCAGGTATTCCCCGCCGCGGTGCCGCGCCTGCCGTGATGCGCCGGTCCCCCCGGTGGCCTGTTCGTACTCCAGCAGCCCTTCCAGCACGCAGATGGTGGTGTGGAATGAAGAGCGGACAGATCCCCGTTCTGCTTCGCAGTTCCATCCGCCGTCCGGAAGCTGTTCACCGACCAGCCGGTCCACCACAGCGTCGACGTTCTCCCCGAAGTAGGCGCCCAGCCCCACCACCATGCCGTTGATGCAGGGCTCGGTTTCGCCGTCGAAGAAAGGCTGGTTGCCTTCCTCCCAACGGCTGTTGTCCCTCACCAAGCTGACCGCATGCCTGGCTTCCTGGGCGGCGGGGTTCAGGCCGAAATCGCGCAGGAGCAGCAGGCTGTAGGTGGTCGCGGTCCAGGGCTGGCCGTGGGGGTCGTCGTCATGGTCCGGCCAGTAGGTGCCGCCGTCCCATTGTCCGTCTGCTCCTTGCAGCGCTAGAAGGCGGGCGCCCCAGCCGCTGGTGGCAACCAGGTTCCGTTCGGCAATCACTGTCCCAGGCGCCGCGCCGGTCAGGTCGCGCAGGACCTGCCAGCGGAGGGCTGGATCGGACTCGAGCAGCCAGGCGATGACATCCATGCCCTAGACGGAATGTTAGAGGTGCTGGATTCCTGCCCGTTGCATGGCGTCCTTATAGATGTCCACGTTCTTGGCCAGAAGCTCTTCCTGCTTCGCTTCCGAGACGGCGAAGGCCCGGCCTCCGAGCGCGGTGGCCTTGTATACCTTGATGCCGCTGTTCTTCAGCGACTGGTGGTAGGTCTTCTCGAAGAGGGTGAGGAAAGTGGAGGCATCGGTGCCGTGGGCGATGACCGCAGACACCCGGGAGTTGATCTTCAGGAACTGCCGGAACGGGCGGAGGCCGTCAGTTTTCTCCTGCACATTCAGGGCGGACGGCATATCCGCATCGCGGACCCAGGGGTAGGCGTGCCACGGCATCACATAGCGGGGATCAAGTTCTGCCAACTCGTAGATCTGGGTGGCGCGGCGGGCGGCCTCATCGTCGTTGTAGTGCGAGACAAAGCCGGACTCGGTGCCCTTGCCGGGGCTGACCTGCAGGCTGACGATGCGGCACTCATCCTCGTCGTGCACAGGGTCGATATAAGGGACGACGGACCCTGGCTTCTTTTCCATCAGTTCGTCGCAAAGCTGGGTTACCTTCGCAATGTTCGGTTCCTGTAGCAGGGCCTTTTTCTCGTCCCAATCAATCGTCACGATTTCTCCCTCAGCAGCAAGGCGTCCAGAATCAGGCGTCTTAGGCCACTCTACGCTTCCACGCTGATGGGTGGGCAGGTGAAGTTCTCTCTCCCTTCTGTGAGATCGGCTGATTGGGTCAGCCGGAACCCGGGCGGCCGGTGCTTCGAACAACGTGTTCCGTCCTTTGGCCGCGAGCGAATGCCGGAGGCGGGCGTTTTAGTGCTTTGGCCTGCTGTAGGCGCTTTGGGCGTTTCCCACGACGGCGGGACGGCGGGCCCGCTGCGACGGCGCGGCTCGCGCTGCCCGGGGAGCGAGCTCATATGGGGGACCCGTAGCGAGGACAGCAGCAATAGCGGCTGGAGCGCCCGCTCCAGCGCCATCGAGACCGGTGCCGGGTAGTGGAGGCGCTGTGGAGTGGTAGGCGTGGCCGGTGGGGGTTTTCAGTTCCACCGTGTGTCGTGGTCCAGGGACCGGTCTGGCTGAGAATCCGGGTGTTTCTTTGGTGTGGTTGCAGGCTTCGCAGAGGCCTTGGCCGTTGGTGCTGGTGGTGGGCCCGTCCTGGTGCCAGGGGATGATGTGGTCGTGGTGGCGGATGGGTGCATCGCAGTAGGGGATGCGGCAGGTGTCGTCGCGGACCTGGAGGAACCGGCGGAGCCCGGGAGGGAAGAGCCGGGCTTTCGAATCCATGGCGAGGAGTTCGCCGGTGCCGGGGGCTGTGAAGACCCGGCGGAGCCAAACATCAGTACCGCTGCCAGCCCTGACGTCCGTCTCCGGAGCACCGGCGCTGTCCGCTGGTCCCGGGCCGGGTCGTTCTTGCTGCCCGAGGATGGTTTGCCGTGCCCAGTGGGCGGGGACGATGCCGTAGCCTGCCAGGCGGGCGGGTTCGCTGTCGGCCTGGAAGAGGGTGCGGTCGGTCATGACGAGCTGGACTTCGATGCTGCTGATCCCGGCCGGGGTGCCAGTGATGCGCTGCACCAGTTCATCGGCCATGGCCGCGCCCCTGGAACGGTCATCACCGTTTGATCGGGCGGTGTCGGCGTGGCGGGTGAGGGCGGCGTACACGGCGACGCCCTGCGCGACCGGGAGCAGGGCGCTCAGGCGGGCCATGGTGTCCGGCGCCGGGCGGAGCGTCACGGTCCGGTCGTTCACCGCCTGATTGGCTCGTCTGGCTACGGAGTGCGGGTCGCGCCGGTACGCGGCGGCCCGGACCGCGGCAAGGATGGCCCGGTCCCCGGCGCCGGCCAGTGAACCTGTACCGGAGAGGGTGCCGGTGTCGGCGGCGAGTTCCTCATCCACCGCGCACCGGTCTTCGGCGGACAGGCATGCTGTTTCCTTCACGATGAGGGTGGCGCGCCATTCGTTCAGCTGCCCGGACTGCAGGGCGGCCAGGGTGTGGGGCATCTCGGTGGTGAGGGCTTTGGCCAGGCCCAGGAGCCGGCCGCCGCGGGCCGGGGACTCCCGGCGCGCCAACGCGACCTGCGCGGCAACACCGGCGCCCTGTTCCTTGGCCGGGACACCGGCCGCGGCCTGCTCCCTCCGCTGGGAGAGATCGAAAGCCACAGCGATCCGGGCCTGTTTCGCAGCCGCCAGCGATTTCAGGTCTTCAAGCTCCCGCACCTGATCAATCATCCCGGGGCCGTCAGCCGCGACCGGAACCGACAACAGGGAACGCGAGATGTCAGCAACGGACAGGACCTCGGGAACCGGCGCCACCCAGGAGACAAGGCGCGTGGCGTCCGCAGGCGCAGCGGGTTTTCCCGCCACCTGCGCTGGTGGCAGTGCCCCTCCCAGCACCTGAACCGCTTCCATAAACAAAGTCTTCCAGCAGGGTCTGACAACAACCGGCTGCTAAGGGCGGTATGTGGATAAACCGGGATAAGCCAAGTGGCCGTGAGGCGTGCTGTTGAATGAGGGAATGCAGTTCTCCAGAAAGGGCCTGAAAGCCGAGGGGTTCGCGGGCTTCCGTCCCATCGGTTCGCTCGAGGCCATGCGGATCCCGCAGGGTACAGGCGTCTTCGCCGTCCTGGCACCGGAAGGGTTCCAGCCCCGCTTCCTCAAAAAAAGCACCGCAGGCGTCTTCAAGAAGAAGGACCCGTCCCTGCCCGAGCCCGCCCTCGCCGCCGAATGGGTGGACGCCACCGTCGTTCTTTACCTGGGCAAGGCAGGCCCGGGCAGCAAGGGCAACCGCGGCCTCCGGCGGCAGGTCCAGGAGTTCCTGGATTTCGGCCAGGGCAAGCCGCCGGGGCACTGGGACGGCCGGCTGGTCTGGCAGCTCGCGGATGCGGACCAGTTGCTGATCGCCTGGAAGGAACTGCCGGCGGAACACCTCGCCAAGGCAGAAGCGGGCTACCACGCGGCCTTCGTCGAGGAACACGGAAGGCTCCCGTTTGCCAACCTCGTGAGGGCACGCACAAAGGGGTGAGACCGCAGCCTGACCTACGCCAGGCCGCCGTCGTACGTAAAACGCCCGGCGACGAGCGTGGCGGCCACCGGCATAGCCGCGAACACCGCGTCCGGCGCAGCCAACGGATCGGCATCAAGAAGTACCAGGTCGGCGGGATCACCCACGCGCACCTGCGAACGCCCCCGGCTCGACGCCAGGAGCGCCTGCCCGCGGGTAATGGCTTCCTGGGGATGCCACGGCCCGCGCCCGTCATCGCGGGCCCGCGCCGTGGCCGCCGCCATGGCAGCCCAAGGATCCAGTGAGGCCACCGGGGCATCCGAGCCCAGCAGCAGCGATGCCCCGGCGTCGAGCAGGGAACGCAGCGGGAAAGCGCGGTCAGTCCGCCCTGGCCAGTTGGTCTCCGCGGCATCGCGATCGTCGAGTGCATGGACAGGCTGGACGCTGGCCAGCACGCCCAACGAACCGAAACGCGCCAGGTCCTCCCGGCGGACAAACTGGGCGTGCTCGATCCGCCCGCCAATCCCCGCCCGTTCGAAAGCGTCGAGGGCCACCTGGTTGGCCGCATCCCCGATTGCGTGGACGGCGGGAAGGAATCCGGTGGCCCTTGCCCGCTCCAGCAGGGCCAGGAGCTCCTCCGGCTCCACCGTCAGGAGCCCGCGCCCGCCAAAGGGGTAGGGATCCACGCAATAGGCGGTGCGGGTGTTCAACGCCCCATCAATAAGCACCTTGAGCGGTCCCACCCGCAGCAGCCCCTTGCCGCCGTCGACCTCCTGTCCGGTCCTCATGCCTTCGGCCGCAGCGCGCTCAAGGTCGGCAGGGTAGACACCGGCGTCCACCCGGAGGGCATCGAAGCCGCCGGCAATGCGCCGAAGCCACGGGTCCCGGTTCCAGGTCATCTCGAAATCCACCACGCCCACCACGCCACGGGCAGCAGCCGCCCTGGCGGCTCCGGCCACCCAGGCATCCACCACGGCGTCGGGCAGGCGGCCCAGCTCCCGTGTCAGGGCAAAGGCCGGGTCCTCGCGCAGCAGCCCGGAGGCGTCCACCTGTACCGCATACCGCCTGGCCGCAGCGGTATTGAGCCACACGCTGTGCAGGTCGTGGCTGACCAGTGCGGTGGGCTGGCTGCCGGTTGCCTCATCCAGCAGCGCCAGGGAGGGCGTGTCCGGCCACAGGGCGTCACGGAAGCCGACGCCGACGGCGGTCACCGCCGGATCGGCGCCGGGCATCGAAGAACGTACGACGGCGGCCGCATCCTGGGCGCTGACGGCACCGGAGAGGTCAATGCGGTTGGCGTGCAGCGCCCACTGGGTCATGTGGACGTGCTCGTCCCAGAGCCCAGGTAGCAGGCAGCGCCCGCCGGCGTCGATGACGCGCGCGGCTACCGGAGAGTCAGCATCTGCGCCAAACCCGGCCACCCGGCCGTCGCTGATGTGCACGCTGTACAGTGCGGCGTCCCCGGGTATCCGCACGTTTGCAAGGACCAGGCCCGTCACGCCGAACCGCGGAGCCGTTCCATCTCGCGGCGGTCCTTCTTGGTGGGCCGGCCGGCGCCCCGATCGCGCTGCGGCAGGCCGAGGGCGGGGGCGACCGGGCGCGGAGGTGTGTGGTCGGTGAAGCAGTGCGAGGCCGGTTCAGCCCCAACGCGCTTGTTGATCAGCCGGCGCACCTCGAGGATGCGTTCGTACCCGGACATCCGAACGGTGACTGTGTCGCCCGTGACCAGCGTCGCGGATGCCTTTGCAGGGCTGCCGTTGAGCCGGATGTGGCCTGCCCGGCAGGCAGCCGTCGCCGCGGAGCGGGTCTTGTAGGCGCGGACGGCCCACAGCCACGCGTCGATGCGGACACTGGCGGGGGAGGAAGGAAGGCTGGTCATGGCTGGCACCGAGTATAGCCCGGCCCGCTTTCCCGGCGCCGGACCTGTCGGCGGCTCCAGCACCAGCCGGGCCGCCCGGCTAACCAACCGTTACGCTGATGCGCTGCACCACGTTGTTGCCCATCCCCTGGTAGTTCCAGTTCTGCTCCAGGGGCTGGGTGGCTCCGGTTGAGTCCGTGGCACGGCAGGACAGCACGTGCCCGCCCAGGTCCGCCACCCACGGCATGGTCCACTTCCGCCACGCGTATCCGCCCGCAGGCTTGTCGAGCTGGGCCGGCAGCCACGCGCCGTCGATGCCCACCTCCACCGACGTGACGGCACCCCCGCCGGACCACGCCCTGCCCTGCAGCAGCACCGGCCCGGGTTTCAGCATCCGGTTGCGGGTCAGGAAGTCCGGGATGCCCGGCGGAACCATCAGCGAACGCACCCTGATCCGCGAAACCGGCGTGCCGGCGTCGTCCGCTGATTCCTGGTAGCGGTAGGCGACCTCCTGCTGGAAGCCTTTGAACGGGGTGGTCACCACTTCGATGGATTGCAGCCATTTCACGCTGGCCATGCCGTACCAGCCGGGCACCACCAGCCGCAGCGGGTAGCCGTGCTGGGGCGGCAGCTCAGTGCCATTCATCGCATAGGCAAGGACGACGTCGGGACGCAGCGCCTCATGGATCGGCAGGCTGCGTGCGTAGCGGTGGGGGACGCCGCCCTGGACGCCCTCGTCCACCCCGGTGAACACCACTTCGACAGCGTGCGGGTGGACGCCCGCCTTTCCCAGGAGGTAGGCCAGGGGTACGCCCGTCCAGTGCGCGGTGCCCACGCCTTCCAGGATCCACGGCTGGCTGACCGGCCGCGGATCCAGGAGCGACCGTCCGTTCCCGGCGCACTCCAGGGTGACGGGCACCGTGATGACGGGGTCCCTGCGCAGGGCGGCCATGGTCAGCTCCATGGCCATGTCCACCGCACCGCTGATCCGCAGGTGCCAGGAGGACTCGTCAATGTCCGGGATGTCGAAGTGGGTCAGGACGTAGTGCAGCCCCGGTGGGGTGATGTCACGGCGGAGGGCCTCCAGCGGCATGGAGTGGTTGCGGGCCCCCAGCTGGAGTTCCTCCCGGGTGATCGGGCCGGTGGTGGGCCCGGCCGTGTGCGCAGCGGGGCTTTCCGCCGCTGCGGCTGGGCCCGCGGACTGCTGGTGCGTGAAGATCTGTTTCATGGTGGTGCCACTCCTGCCGGCCGGCTTGAACGTCCCCTGTCCACAGGTCTACGCCCGCCCTGCCGGCACGTCAACGGCCTTCCCGTTGGAGTCAGAGGACAGGCCTGGCCAGGAATTCCCGCAGGCTGATGGGGTCTTCACCGGTGAGCCCGTGGACATCCGGTGATATCCCCGCCATGTCCCCGGCCGCGATGGCGGTATACGTGCTGACCCACGCGTCCACCTGCCACGGAGGTGCGCCATAGGAGGCCCGCGACGCGTAGGCCTCCTCCAGCGTCTCCGGCTGGTAGGAGACGGTGCGGCCCGTACTCTGCGTGATGATGTCCGCGGCCTGCGCCAGGGTGAGTTCCTCGGGGCCCGTGAGGTTGTAGATGGCGCCCTTATGGATGGCGGGGTCGCGCAGGACGGCCACGGCGCAGCGGGCAACGTCCTCGCGGGCCACCCCCGAAAAGGCGCCGTCGCCGGCGGGTCCGCGGATCACGCCGTCCTCCCCGGCCAGGAGCGGCAGGAAGTCCAGGTACAGGTTGTCCCGCAGGAACGTGAAGTCCATGCCGGATGCCCGGATGTGCTCCTCCGTGGCGTAATGGTCCCGGGCCAGGGTGAAGGTGGCGTCGGGAGCTGCGCCGTAGAAGGACGTGTACACCACATGCTGCACCCCGGCGCCTGCCGCGGCGTCGATGAAGGCGGTGTGCTGCTGCACCCGGTCCTGCGTTTCCGCGGCGGACACCATAAACAGCACTTTCACGCCGTCCAGGGCCTGCCGGGCAGCCGCGGTGTCTGTGTAGCTGCACACGGCGGGCGTGGCACCATCCAGCTCAGGCGCACGCGCAGGATCGCGGACCAGCCGGCGCTGGGTGGAACCCAGCGCGGCGAGTTCCCGCGCCACCATGCCGCCCAGCCCGCCGGTGGACCCCGTGACGCCGAGGCCGGGGAAGTCAGGCAGTTCCGCTGCGGAAGTCACGGGCGCCCTAGGCTTCGCGCGCGGCGGGGGACTTGGTCTGGGCGGGATCGCGCTCGGCCAGCGGTCCGATGGCGTCGTCGATCTTCTTCAGGACCTCCGGCTCAAGCTTCACGCCTGCCGCCGCCACGCTGTCCGCGATCTGCTCCGGCCGCGAGGCGCCGACGATGGCCGAGGCAACGTTCGGGTTCTGCAGCACCCACGCCACGGCCAGCTGGGGCATGGAGAGGCCCGCTTCCTCGGCAATGGGCTTGAGCTCCTGCACGCCGGCCAGGACGTCGTCGCGCATCCAGCGCTCGATCATCTTTGCGCCGCCCTTTTCATCCGTGGCGCGGCTGCCTTCAGGGGCAGGCTGGCCGGGCAGGTACTTGCCGCTCAGCACACCCTGCGCCATGGGGGACCAGACAATCTGGGACACGCCCAGCTCCTCCGACGCCGGCACCACCTCGGCCTCGATGACCCGCCACAGCATGGAGTACTGGGGCTGGTTGGAGATCAGCTGGAAACCGAGCTCCCTGGACAGTGCGTGGCCTTCACGCAGCTGTTCGGCCGTCCACTCGCTGACGCCGATGTACAGCGCCTTGCCCTGCCGGACGATGTCCGCGAACGCCTGCATGGTTTCTTCCAGCGGCGTCTCGAAGTCGTAGCGGTGGGCCTGGTAGAGGTCCACGTAGTCCGTCTGCAGGCGCCGCAGCGAACCGTTGATGGATTCCATGATGTGCTTGCGGGACAGGCCAAGATCGTTCTTGCCCTTGGGGCCGGTGGGCCCATAGACCTTGGTGAAGATTTCCAGGGATTCGCGCCGTTCGTTCTTCAGCGCAGCACCGAGCACCGTTTCCGCTGCCGTGTTGGCGTAGACGTCGGCTGTATCGAATGTGCTGATGCCGGCGTCGAGCGCTGCGCGTACGCACTGGGTGGCGACGTCGTTCTCCACCTGCGAGCCGTGCGTCAGCCAGTTGCCGAACGTGATTTCCGAGACTTTGAATCCGCTGTTTCCGAGGTATCTGAATTCCATGGGTTTCACGCTAACCCAGATGGTTGCTCAGGGTAAGGGCTGTCTGCCCTTCGACGCAGTCCCTGTGGAACCCGTTTCCTTGGCTGCCTCCGCCGCGGCCCTGCTGATCTGCGCCGGGCCGGACAGGGACACCAGTGATCCGGTGTCCAGCGGAGCCAGGACGTGGGGGACCTGCGGCTTCTTGAAGGACCGGGGCAGCTCCCGCGAGGGACGGCTGTTATCCAGTGCGGATTCCACCAGCGGGGCCACTTCCGCAACCTCTTCTGCCGGCACCTGGGGATCGGGTAAATCCCGCACTGAAAGCTTGATGTCCGGCGAAGCCGCGCGTGCCTTGGCCTTTGCCCGGGCGTCCGCGTCCGCAACGGCAGCGGCCCAGTCCTCCGCGAGGACCGGCGGCTCGCGGCGGGCGGCGGCCAGCGCGGGGTGGTGTTCGACGGCGGTGCGCAGCGTCGTTTTCAGGTGGGCGGGCTGCAGCGCGGCGCGCCAGTCGCGGGGAGGCTTCCCGGCCCGCTTGCGGAACGCGCGCGCAAGCAGCCCGGCGTGTGCCGGTCCGGCTGCGGACGCCGCGCCAGCGCCGCCGTCGGACGCCTGCTGCTGGCCCCCGGCAGGTCCGGCGAAGCGTACAAGGGGAAGGGATTCTTTTCGGGAGCGCCGGCCGAACAGGGCCATCAGCAGCGCGGCTGCCAAGCGGCCAAGCCCGGCAAGGACCAGGGTGATGACCCCCAGCAGGAAGAGGACCAGGAACATCAGGAGTGCAACGCCCACGGTTCCCAGGAACGTCAGGTTGAGGATGAGCGTATCCGGATTCTCCACGTCATCTCTCCTCTCTGCCGGCAGCAGGACGCACCCCGGCCCTACTCCGCCAGGGCGCCCGCTCCTTCTCCACCTTACGGATTTTTGGGGTGCCGTGCCGCCGGACGCTGGGGCGCGCCCCGGGTTGTAGCAAAGCTGTTACCGCGTGTGACAGCATCTTTTGCATGACGGTATCCATGGACCAGGAAAACTGCCTGTGCCTGTCCGGGGAGCAGTACGGACAGTGCTGCGGACGCTTCCACCGGGGAGTGGCGGATGCTGCCACCGCTGAGCAACTCATGCGCTCCCGCTACAGTGCGTTCGCATTGCTGGACGCGGACTACCTGATGCGCACCTGGCACCCCCGGACAGCGCCGGCGGAGCTGGAACTGGATCCGGGCATGGAGTGGCGGCGCCTGGACATCCTCTCCACATCCGGCGGCGGACCGCTGGATACCGAGGGGGTGGTGGAGTTCAAGGCGTACTACCGGCACGGCAGCGGCCGCGGCGTCCTCCACGAGACCAGCCGGTTCGTGCGGGAAAACCGCCGCTGGCTCTACGTGGACGGGGACGTCCACGCCTGACTACTCGTTGTCGTAGGCACTGTCCGGCGTGAAGCCGGCCCGGTCCACCTTGCGGTGGAACCGCATGCCGGCAAGTCCGCCGAGGACGGCGCCAACCAGGGCAACAGCGGCCACCACGACGGCGGCGATGATGCTGGTGGTGGTCAGCTGCCCTTCGTTAATGGGGATCCGCGGGAAGCTGTTGAGGTTGGCCAGCACGTTGAACTGCTGCCCCGCCACCAGGCCCAGGATGGACACAAGGATCGCCACGATCAGCGCCCAGATCCACACCATGAGGCCCTGTTTGGCACCATTGAAGCGCGCCATCCTGCCTGCCACGTAACCGCCGGAGTAATAGGACAGGAACAGGATCACCAGCAGGACAATGATGCCCACCAGGCCCACCGTGCCCTGGTTCTGGGCTGCCTGGCTGACAGCTTCATTCACATCGGTATTGGTGGCCAGGCCAACAGCCGTTCCCGCCGCCGCCACAAAGGCGGTGAGCAGCACGGCCATGCCGGTGGCAGTCAGCCAGCCGAAGAACGCGGAGCCCACCTTGATGCCGCCGAACTGTTCCTTTTCCCGGGCCACGGCGGTCTGCCGGTCGGTCAGGTTGGGATCGGCAGCCGGCGCGGAAGCTGTGGGAACGTACTCCCGCTCGGCGGAGGCACGGGCCGGCCCTGTGCGGTCCGGCACCCGGTCAAAGGTGGAGGTCGGCGCGGCATCGCTTGCCGGCACCTGCGGGTAGGAGCGGGTGGGCTCGCCGCCAACGGCATCGTCGCCGCGGGTCCCGGTTCGGTCAACATCCTCGCGGGCACGCCTCGGAGGCAGGTTCTCTGGGTCTGTTGAGCTACTCATGGCTCCACTCAAGCATCACCCACCAGTCATAGCAAGGATGCTTACTATTTCGTGACCTGTGGCGTCACCGGTACCTGCGGTGCAGGTTTTCCCGCCGGGTGGCTCCGGGGGAGGCATCAGCGATCCACGGGCCGGTCCCTTCGGACTGGTCCAGGATGCCCTCCTCAAGCCAGGTGTAGTCCCCGGCCAGGACCTTCCGCGTGAGGGAGTGGTCGGCGTCGTCCGTGTTCCGCCACAGCTGGTCAAAGTACTCGTCCACACGAACCCGGGCCTGCTCGCAGTAGGCCTCCGCCAGCTCGTAGGCACTGGCGGCCTTTTCCGGTGCGGTGTGCAACAGGTTCTCCGCCCGGGCGCAGCACGCGGTCATGGCGAACAGCTCGGCGCCGATGTCCACCACCCTGCCCAGGAACGCCTGCTTCCGTTCGAGCTTCGCCTGCCAGCGGCCCATCCCGTAGAACGTCTGGCGGGCCAGCCGCCGAGACGAACGCTCCACGAAGCGCAGCTGCTTGGCCAGCCGCCCGAACTCACTGTAGGAGCGCGGGTCCATGCCGGCGCCGGCCACCAGCCTGGGGAGCCACCGCGCGTAGAAGCCGGAAGCCCCGACGGCGGCCCTCGCCTTGTCGGACAGGCTCGCGTCCAGCGACGCAAGGTCACCGGCGGCGGCCAGGTGCGCATCCACCGCCTCCCGGGCGATCAGCAGCCGCATGATTTCCGACGAGCCCTCGAAGATCCGGTTGATCCTCAGGTCCCTCAGCTGCTGCTCCGCAGGAACGGCGCGCTCGCCGCGTGCCGCCAGCGAATCCGCGGTCTCAAAGCCGCGGCCGCCCCGGATCTGGACCAGTTCATCGGCAATCCGGCAGCTGATTTCCGTGGCCCAGAGCTTGGCCAGGGCAGCCTCGATCCGCACGTCCTTCTGGCCGGCGTCGGCGAGTTCGGCGGAGAGCTCAAAAACCGCGTCCAGGGCGAAGGCGGAGGCGGCGATGAATGCGATTTTTTTGCCCACGGCCTCGTGCTCGCCCACCGGCCTGCCCCACTGGGTCCGGGCGTTGGACCATTCCCGGGCGATCTTCAGGCTCCAGCGGCCCGACGCCACGCACAGCGCCGGAATGGAAAGCCGTCCAGTGTTCAGGGTGGTGAGCGCAATCTTCAGTCCCTGCCCCTCGCGCCCCAGCCGGTTGGCGGCCGGCACCCGGACCTGGTGGAACCGGGTCACGCCGTTTTCGATGCCCCGCAGGCCCATGAACGCATTCCGGTTTTCCACCGTGATGCCCGGCGAGTCCATTTCCACCACGAAGGCGCTGATGCCGCCCTTGTGGCGGGTGCCGTCAGCATCCGTGTGGGCCGGCACCACGGCCATCACCACCACCAGTTCCGCAATCACCCCGTTGGTGGTCCACAGCTTGACGCCGTCCAAAAGGTACGCCTCGCCGTCGTCCGTGGGCGTTGCAGTGCTGCCCAGCCGGGCGGGATCGCTGCCCACATCCGGTTCCGTCAGCAGGAAGGCAGTAATGGCGCCGGCCGCGCAGCGTGGCAGGTACTCGCGCTTTTGTTCCGGGGTGCCAAAAACCTTCACCGGTTCCGGCACCCCGATTGACTGGTGGGCCGAGAGGAGTGCACCGAGGCTTGGGTGCACGCTGCCCAGCAGCGCCAGGGCCCGGCCGTAGTACACCAGGGACAGGCCCAGGCCGCCGTATTCCCGGGGGATCTTCATCCCGAAAACACCCAGGTCCGCCAGGCCCCGGATGTAGTCGTCGGGAATCATGGCATCGCGCTCGATCACCCGGCCGTCCATGGTGCCCGCGAACTCCAGAAGCCGGGCCATGAATGCCTCGCCCCGCTCCACGGAAGCCGGGTCCGGGGTGGGCCAGGGATGGACCAGGCTGAGGTCGAAGCTGCCCAGGTAGAGGCCTTTGGCGAAGCTGGGCCGCTCCCAGCCGGACTCCCGTGCCGCTTCCGCCACGGCGCGGGCCTCATCGGCCGTGACGCCGGCGCCGATTTTGCCGGCAGGTACGGGGGTGTCCTCTGCGGGGGAGTCTGTTGCCGGTCCTGTGGAGGTGGGGAGGCCGGTGGCAGGGCTTGTTGCGGGGCTGTCAGTGGCGGAGCTCATGGGTCATCTCCTTGGCCGGATTGGCCGGTGTAGCCATGGATCCGCCGGGTTGGAGAACCCTTCAGCTGTCCCTCAAGATTACCCGCGGGTAGGTTCCGGTGCTAGGGGAAGCCTGGGCCTGGAAATCGCCTGCAACGTCCACCGTGGCGGCGTGGTGAACCAGCCTTTCCCAGCCGGTATTAATACCGTGCACCACAGCCAGGAGCGTTTTGGACGCTAGCGTCCAGCCCAACTTTCCGGCCCCCAGGAGGATCAGTGCCACCAGTCCCGAGGCCAGGACGAAAGCGGCCAGGATAAACCCGAATACCAGCGTGCCCACGAACACCAAAGTGGCGTTGTCCACTGCTGTCAGATCGAACGGCATGAGTCCCCCTGCTGCGTCGTTGCGTGTGTTAGGAGTTGGTTGAGACCAGTAGCACGAGCGTAGGGGGAGCCTCCCTTTCCAGCCAGAGCCGCAACGGGCGCAAACCCCTGTTGATATGGGATCGAAACACTACCGCCCGGTAGGTCACGGAGTGGTCGCGGCGCCTGCGTTAACCTTGTAGTTGGCGGTTTTCCGATCCAGTCCGCCGCCCCGCCCCGCAAACAGTCCAAGGAGAGTGTGTGCCCCGCTCCGCCAGGTCATCCGCTGATGCCATCAGCGCCCGGCTTCGGGACCTCGAACTCCTCACCAAAGGACCCGCCTGGGCGCTGACGCGCTCAGCGCCCTGGGTGATCGCGGTGCTGCAGGCGTCCTTTACCCGCACCCGGCCGCAGCTGCCGCTGGAGGAGTTCCATGCCGACGTCGACTCCTTCCTTGAGGAGCTCCGCCGCCAGGACCCCGGGCTGGGTGGAGGGGCGAACGGGAAGTCCTTTGGCGACGAGTGGACGCGCCGCCAGTTCCTGACGCGGCGCAACCAGTCCGGCCAGATCGTCTATGAGGTGACGGAACCCGCGGCGCGCGTGCTTGCCTTCCTGGACAGCCTCTCCAGCGAACGGTCCACCCTCAACGGGTCCCGCCTGGGCACGCTGCTGGGCGACGTGGAAAAGCTCGCCAACGAGACCAACCCGGACCAGAGCGCCCGGCTGGAGTCCCTGGAAGAGGAGATCGAAGAACGCCAGCAACTGATCCAGGACATCAGCAGCGGCGAATTCGACGGCCTCCTGGATGACGACGAGGCGGTAGAGGCCGCGGGAAACATCCTGGACCTGGCGGCAAGCCTGCCCGCCGACTACAAGAAGATGCGTGACCGGATCGAGGAACTGGTGGGCGAACTGCGCAACCAGATCATCGAGGAGTCGCTGACCAAGGGCGCCACCATGGCCCAGGTGCTGGAGGCGGACAAACGCCTCCGGCAAAGTCCCGAGGGCAGGACGTTCCGGTCCTTCACCGCCTTCCTCGAGGATCCGCAGCAGCAACTGCGCTTCCGGTCCGCGATCGGGGAGGTCCTGGGCCGGCAGTTCGCCGACGACCTGTCGCCGGAGGACCGGGAAACCCTGAAGAACCTGGTTGCGGAGCTTCGCCACCAGCACAGCCAGATCCAGCGGATCTACGGCAAGCTCAGCGAGAGCCTCAATACCTACGTCCAGAGTGACGACTTCCGCCAGTCCGTCCGGCTCCGCCAGGTCCTGCGGGAGGCCGAGCAGGCCATCAGGTCCCTTCCCTATGAGCGGGAACGCCCTGGCCTGGTCCCCGGGCCGGTCCTGTTCAACGCGGGGTTCGAATCGCTGTCCATGGTGAAGCTCTTCGATCCCGACGAGTTCGCCGCCCCGCCCAAACTGGCCGATCCCATCGCCTTCAGCGACTCTGACCGGGTGCGCTCGCCGAGGACCGGCAAGGCGAAGCCGGAGGTGGTGCGGGCTGCCCTGGCCGGCGCCTCCACCCTTTCCGAGGCGTGGCAGCAGCTCCCGCCCGGGGAGCAGCACATCAACACCATCCGCGCGCTCCTCTCGCACGCCCTCCACGCCGGCGCTGGCTTCGACAAGCAAGGCCTCGAAGCCCTGGACTACGAACAGATAGACGGCACCACGCGCAGGGCCTACCTGCCGCTGGTCACGCTTCAGAAGGATCCTGATGACTGAAGAGACAACCACGACGACGGCGGAACGGCCTTTCGCCGTCACGCCCCGCGACACTTTCGTGGACGGCGCCGCGCTCTTCCCGGGCGATACCGGGGTGCTGTCCATGAAGGTGCGGCAGGCACTGGTAAAACTCCTCAAAGGCCCCTACGTGGACGGCGGCCGGGACGAAAAACTGTGGACTGTCCTGCTGGACAACCAGGTGATCCTGCGAAGCCGGCTGTCCGAGCTGTTCCTCACCATGGAGCTGGACCACGAACGGAAGATCGCCGTCCTGCGCCCGGTGGACCCCGACGCCATCGGCGGCAGCACCCGCTCCAGCATCCTTCGGCAGCAGCGTGCCCTCAGCCGGGTGGAGACCATCGTGCTGCTCCGGCTCCGGCTGCTCCTGGACCGCCATGTCACCGCGCAGACCGACCCCACCATCACCCGCGAGGAAATCGCCGACCTGGTGGCGCACTACCAGCCCGCCGGCCAGCAGGACGCCCTGCGGGATTCGGACGTGGTGAACAGGGCCATCACCAAGCTCCTGGCCCGCCAACTCCTCCTCCCCACAGGGCTGGACGACGTCTACACCATCTCCAACGCCCTGCCCCTGGCCCTCCCGTTCGACAACATAGGCGACATCCCCGCCCACATAGAGGCCCTGGTGGCAGCAACCACAGACCCCGCGGGCACGGAGGCGCTCCTGGAGTTCGACAACGGAGCAGCCGGTTCCGCGGACAGCGACACTGACACGGAGGACGCCCAGTGAGCATCGCTTCCATGCTCCCGATGGGTGAGCTGACAAACCCCGGCCAGATGCGCCTTGCCCTGGTGCAGGTGGTCAACTGGGGCACGTTCCACGGAGCCCACACGATGCACGTGGACCGCAACGGCACGCTGCTGACGGGCAACTCGGGCGTGGGCAAGTCCACGCTGTTCGACGCCATGCTGCGGGTCTTCGATGCCCGGCCCAGGTCCAATGAGGCCGCGGCCCAGCGTTCGGGCGGAGCCGTGGAGGACAAACGGACCACCTTCACCTACATGCGGGGCAAGGTGGGCGACAAAGCTGTGGGAGAGGGCTCGGCCAGCGCCTTCCAGCGGCCCGGTGCCACGTGGTCCGCCGTCGCCCTGACGTTCGACAACGCGGCCGGCACGCGGGTGACCGTCTCGGCCCTGTTCGACCTTCCCAAGAACGGCACGGAGTCGAGCGTCGGACGTTTCTATGTCATCGACCACGACCCGCTGGACCTGGAAGCCCTCGAAGGCATCGCGGACAAGCGGTTCACCAAGGCTGCGCTGGAGACGATCTTTCCCGATGCGCAGGTTTTCGATGTCCACAAGGCCTTCGCCGAGCGGTTCCGCCGGCTGCTGGGCATCAACTCGGACCAGGCCCTTCCGCTCCTGCGTGTCATCCAGGCCGGCAAGGGCCTGGGTGGCAGCGTCAACACGTTCTTCCGCGACCAGGTCCTGGACGCCCCGGCCACCCTCGCGGCGGCGGACGACGTGGTGGAGGAATTCAGCAACCTGATGTCCATCCGGCAGCGGCTGGAGGACGTCCGCCAGCAGCGGGACCAGTTGGCACCGGTTCCCGGACTGAATCGGGAGTACGCTCAGGCGCTGCTGGACGCCAACAAGCTGCGGGACCTCGCCGGCGAGGAGTTCGAGGCCTACAAGCAGAAGCTGGCCGTCACGGTCCACCAGGGATTGCTTGAGCGGTTCAAGGGATTGGCCCAGGCGAAGGCGAAAGAGCTTGGTGCCGAGCGGACTGTCCGGGACGGGCTGGCCAAGGACCTCCGCCAGCTGGAAGCTGATTACAACAACCAGGGCGGCAACGCCATCTCCGCAATCGAGCAGTCCCTGGAAAACGCCCGCGTTGGGCTGAAGCTCCGCCAACAGGTGGAGGAGACGGCGCGCCAGGCGCTGGCTGACGCCGGCCTGCAGCTTGACTGGACCGAGGAGGGCTGGGAGCAGGCGCACGGGCAGGCGGCAGCAAGGTCCGCGGAGCTCAACAACGATTCCCAGGCCCTCCAGGAACTCCGCTTCGAGGCCTTCGACGCGCACGCAACCAAGAAGCGCGAGCTGGCCGCGGCTGAGCAGGAATTCGTGTCCCTGAAGACGCGCAAGTCGCTGCTGCCGCCGTCGAGCATTGAAAACCGGGCCGCGATCGCCGCCGCAACCGGCATCCCGGAGGACCGGATGCCGTTCGCCGGCGAACTGATGGACCTCGCCGAGGGGCAGGAGAAGTGGCGCCCGGCCGCCGAGCGGGCGCTCCGCAACCTGGCCACCACGCTGCTGGTGCCGGGCGAGCACTTCGCCGCGGTCACCCGGTACCTCAACGATCACGCCGTGCGCGGCGCGCTGCGGGCCGTGGACGTGTCCAAGCCGCTGTCCGGCGGCGCGCTGGCGCTGGAGGACGTGCGCGACGGCGACCTGCTGACCAAGCTGGACATCCTCACCACGGGCGTCGCGGCCGAGGCAGGGTCCTGGATCCGTGAGCGCATCGCACTGGACTTCGCCTACCCTTGCGTCGAGGACCCGGATGAGCTGGCCTCACTGGACCGCGGCCTCAGCCTGGGCGGCGTGGTGAAGCGCAACCGCCACACCGTGGAAAAGGACGACAGGTTCACCAGCCGGCAGGATTACGTCCTCGGGTTCGACAACGCCGCCAAGCTGGAACTTGTTGCCGGGCAGGCGGAGGACCTGCGGCAGGAGGTGGCCAAGGCAGCAGAGCTGGCGCAAAGCCGGGAAGACTCGCACCAGGGCATGGCCCGGCAGCTCGAGGCCCTGCGCCGCATCGCTGAGGACCACCGTGGCTGGGACCAGGTGTCGGCGGCAGTGGCCGCCGAGGAGCTCGCCCGGCTCGAGCAGCGGCTGAAGGACGCCCTCGCGGCACAGGCAGACCTGGAACCGCTGCGGGCCAGCATCGAGGAGGTGCGGCAGAAACACCAGGCCAGCACCGAGGCCGCCGCCGTGCTGCAGAGCGAGTACAAGGCACTGGACCGGCAGCTCACCGCTGCCGATTCCCTGCTGGAAGGTGCCCGCCAGCGCCTGGCCCAGGCGCCGCCGTCGGACGCCACCGTCACTGCCCTGGAACCGTACTTTGCCGATTTCGGTGATGTGACGGAGATGCACGAGCTGGACAACCTCGCCCACCGGGTGCGCACCGCCCTGCTGGCGGAGCTCCACACCGCCGAGTCCCGCGGGCAGGCCACCGCCGAGCGGCTTACACGCATCTTCGAGGCGTTCGTGCGTGACTGGGGGAGCGCCGTCTCGGCAGACCACGGCACCACGATCGGTGCCGCCGGCGAGTTTGAGACGCGCTACCACGCGATCGTGAGCGACGGCCTCCCCGCCCAGGAAGCGGAGTTCCGCCAGTTCTTCAACCAGCGCACGCACGAGTCCTTCAGCACGCTGCTGCACCTGCTTGATGAGGAGCGGCGCTCCATCACCAGCCGCATCCTGCCGCTGAACAGCATCCTGTCGCAGGTCAACTTCCACGAGGGGAGTTTCCTCGAACTGGACATCAAGCAGACGTTGCCTCCCACGGCCAAGCAGTTCAAGGACGCGATCCAGAACGCCCTGAAGGCCCGGCATTCCCGCCCGGCCAAATCCGAAGCGTCGAGGAAAGTCGCCACAGGCCTGGAACCAGGCGGGGAAAGGGACGACGAAGCCGAGCTCACCGCCCGCTACAAGTCGCTGGAAACGCTGGTGAAGCGGCTGGGCTCGCAGGCACCGGAGGACCGGCGGTGGAGGGCCGAGGTCCTGGACGTGCGCGGGCACCTGTTCATCCAGTGCAAGGAGCACCGCGAGGTTGCCCAGCCGGCGTCCGGCAAAAAGGGTGGAGCGAAGAAGTCCGAGGTGTTCATGCACGCGGATACCGGATCCATGTCCGGCGGGGAGCGCCAGCGGTTCACGGCCTTCATCATGGCTGCAGCACTGAGCTACCAGCTGGGCATCGCGGAGCAGGGCTTCACCACGTATGGCACCGTGATGATGGACGAGGCCTTTGTGCTGGCTTCCGAGGAGTTCGCCGGCGCCGGGATCAAGGCGCTGCACGAATTCGGGTTCCAGCTGCTGCTGGCCGCCCCCGAGAACGTCATCGACCTTTCCCGGCACCTCGGTTCCGTCACCGAAATCCTCCGTGACAAGCGCACCAACCGCTCCGGAGTGCTCACAGCGCCGGTCATCACACCCCGGCCGGGCGAAGAGGGCGCATGGCGTTCGGAAGCGAACCCGGTGGACATCGTCCTGCGCTGAACGCCCTGACCACGCCTATATAACAAATTGATGGAATTATTGCGGAAGCTCTGGTGACGGGTGCTGCTGCCGTGCCACTCTGGGCTTTACCAACTCACCCCGCCTGAGCAAATCCCATAGGTACTGCGGAATGTTGGGTTCCGCCCTGTTCCCCAAGAGAACGATGGCGTCCTCTTGAAAGGCACCGGCATGCGCCCATCACAACGCGTGGCATTCTTCCCGGCGGCAATCGCTGCGGCCGCACTGTCCCTTGCGGGTTGTGCTGCCAGCACCCCGGTGGAAACCGCCGGCTCCTCGACCCCAGGCGCAACGGCTCCGGCTGCGTTTCGCGCCGACAGCCTGGTAACGGTCACCTTTCCGGACGGCAGGCTGTCGTTTCAGCACCCGAAGGGATGGCACGTGGAGTTCTTCAATGCATCCGAATCGCCGTACGTGGGCACCGCAACGGTGTCCGATCCCACCAGCCAGGCGAAAATCAGCATCTACACAGGCCAAATTGCAGACGTCGTAGCCAGTTCTGCCGCCCGGACCGTCCTTGAGGCGGACCCGGTGCCGGGATTGGTGGGGCAGTCTGTTCCAACGCCCCATTCGTCGTTCTTTGTTGACCGCAGCGGCGATGTCGCACAGTACCGGATGGGGCTCACTCCGGGGCTGACCGTATCGCCGGACGGGGAGGTGCAGGACGGGCTGGTCATGCTGGGTGACCGCGTTCTGACTGCCGATGTGGTGTTCACCGGTCAGCCGTTCGCCAGTGACGAGGAGGCGAAAGCCTGGTACTGGGGAGCGGAAGGCCAGGCCTTGAAGGCTCTGCTGATGAGCTTTTCCTACCGCTGACCACGACCCTCTCTCACTTAATGCGGCATTTCCCCCAATCGCTCTCTCGCCGGTGATAGAGCGTTCGGGGATTTCCTGCGTTAAGTGAGAGAGGGTCGGTGGGGGCGGAATTGTGTCCTTTGTCACGAAGGGGAATAAGACACGGAAACGTTGCGTAATGAGCCCGAGGGTAGGCTAGCCTTACTTAAGTTCGCTTCATGACTTAAGGAGTTCCGTGACTTCCCCCCTCTTCTCCGGGCCCAGTGCCACGCGCCGCACGCTGTTCAAATCAGCAGGCAAGGCCACGGCCGTCCTGGCCGCAGCGGCACTCACCCTGTCCGCCTGCTCCACCGGGCCTGCGTCCTCCACTACCGACGCCGGCGCCTCCAGCTCCAGCAGCTCGCAGTTCCCCGTCACCATCGAGCATGTCTACGGCGAAACCGTCATCGAGGAACAGCCCACGCGGGTGGCCACTGTCTCCTGGGTCAATGACGACGTCGCCATTGCCCTGGGTGTTGTGCCGGTGGGCGTGCCCAAGAACGAATGGGGCGGCAACGAGCAGGGCTCCACCCCGTGGAAGGACGCGGCGCTCGAAGAGCTCGGCGCCGGCTTCGGCTCGGACAAAGCCCCTGTGCAGTACTCCGAGGCGGACGGCATCAACTTCACCGAGATCGCCAAGCTCACCCCGGACGTCATCCTTGCCGCGTACTCGGGCCTTACCGAGGAGGATTACAAGAAGCTCAGCGAAATCGCGCCGGTGGTGGCCCACCCTGAACTGGCCTACGGAACCTCCTGGCAGGACTCCACCTCCATCATCGGCAAAGCCCTCGGCAAGGATGCCGAAGCAGCAAAGCTGGTCTCCGACACCGAGGCCACCATCAAGGAAAAGGTTGCCGAGTACCCGCAGATCACCGGCAAGAGCTTCATCTACGGCAACCTGGAGCCGGCATCGGCCGAGGGCGTCAATGTCTACACCGCCAATGACAACCGTCCCCGCTTCCTTTCCGAGATCGGCATGCAGCTGGCTCCCGTGGTTGAGGAAAATTCCAAGGGCTCCAAGGAATTCTTCATCCCCTGGTCCGCTGAGAAGGCCAACGAGCTCGAGTCCGATATTTTCGTGACCTGGGTTCCGGACGCAGCCACCACCGAGTCCATCAAGTCGGACCCCCTTCTGGGCCAGATCCCCGCCATCAAGAACGGTGCCCTGGTGGCCGACTCGGACAACACCCTGACCCTCTCCATCTCCGCTTCCTCCCCGCTGAGCCTGCCGTGGTCGCTGGACACGTTCCTGCCGCAGCTGGCGGGCGCAGCGGACGCGGTGAAGTAGGCGCAGTTCCATGACGGAGAGTACGACGACGGCGGCGCGCCGTGAGCCCGGACCCGGCATTTTGGTGCCGGGACCGGCTCCTGCCGGCGGGACCCGCGGCCGCGCGTTCGCAGGGCCGCGCGCCGCCTGGCTGCTGGCCGCCGTCGTCGTACTTGCCCTGCTGGCCGGAGCCTCCCTGGCCATTGGCGCACGGGGCCTTCCCCTGGCCACCGTCTGGCAGGCGCTCACCGCGTTTGATCCCGCCAACGGCGACCACGCCGTGGTCCACGCCCGTATCCCGCGCACCGTCCTCGGCCTGCTGGCGGGCGGCGCGCTGGGCCTGGCGGGCGCAGCAATGCAGGGTGTAGCCCGCAACCCGCTGGCCGATCCCGGCATCATGGGCGTCAACGCCGGAGCCGCCCTCGCTGTGGTGACCGGCATCTACGTCTTCGGCGTCGGCTCGCTCTCCGGCTACATCTGGTTCGCGTTCGTGGGGGCCGCTGCCGCCGCCGTCGTGGTGTACCTCATTGCCTCGCTCGGCAGGGACGGGGCCACACCGGTGAAGCTTGCCCTGGCGGGCGCCGCACTGAATGCCGGCCTCTACTCCCTGATGAACGTCATCCTGGTCTCCAGCCAGGACACCCTGGACCGCTTCCGCTTCTGGCAGGTGGGCGGAATCGCCGGGCGCGACTGGTCCGTGGTGCTCTCCGGACTGCCCTTCCTGGCCGCCGGTGCCCTCATCGTGCTCCTGACCGGCCGCATCCTCAACAGCCTGGCCCTGGGCGACGACATCGCCCGCGGCCTCGGCCAGCGGGTAGGCCTGTCCCGCGCCGTTACCGCGCTCGGCATAGTGCTGCTGTGCGGATCGGCCACCGCGCTTGCCGGCCCCATCGCCTTCGTGGGCCTGGTCATCCCGCACGCCGTCCGTTTCCTCACCGGCCCGGACTACCGCTGGATCCTGCCCTTCTCCCTGGTCCTTGCCCCGGCACTGCTCCTCGGCGCGGACATCATCGGCCGCGTGGTGCTCCTGCCCGGCGAAGTCCCGGCCGGCATCATGACCGCCCTCGTCGGAGCACCGGTCTTCGTCTGGCTGATCCGCCGCGGCAAGGGAGCCGGACTATGACCATCACCACATCCCGCGTCGACCCCTCGGCAGGAACTCCCAAAGCAGGGTTCGGGAGACCACGCCGCACCCGGCTGCTGCTGAACCGGACCGCCTTCCTGGCCGCCGTCGTCGTGGTCCTGTTCGCCGTGTCCGTCCTGCTGGGCAGCTACACGGTGACCATCCCGGACTTCTTCAGGATCCTCATCGCCCACCTGACCGGCGGTGAAAAGATCCCCGGTGCCAGCTTCATCGTGATGGAAAACAAGCTGCCGCGGGCCGTCATCGGCACCATGATCGGGGCCGCGTTCGGCCTGGCGGGCGCCCTGTTCCAGACCATGCTCCGCAACCCGCTGGCCAGTCCCGATGTCATTGGCATCAGCTACGGGGCCAGCGCCGCGGCCGTGACCGCCATCGTGGTCTTCGGCGCATCCGGCGCAGCGGTTTCCGCGGCGGCCCTGGGCGGTGCGCTGGGCGTGGCAGCCATCATTTACGCCATTTCCAGCGGCGGTACCCTGCGCGGAACCGGCCGCGGCGATGCTGCGGGGAACCGGCTCATCCTCGCCGGGGTGGGCATCGCCGCAGCACTGCACGCAGTGGTCAACTTCCTGATGACCCGGACGGACATCCGGACCGCGGCGGACGCCCTGGTCTGGCTCAACGGTTCCCTGAACTCCGCCAGCTGGGACCGCGCGGGCGTCCTTGCCCTGGCCCTCGCCGTCCTGCTCCCCGCCGTGGTTGCCCTCGCCGGCCCGCTGCGCATCCTGGAACTCGGACCCGATGCCGCCGCAGGACTGGGGATCAGGGTGGGTGCCACACGGCTTGCGCTGGTGGTCACCGCCGTTGCGCTGGCAGCGGTGGCGACGGCGGCAGCCGGCCCGGTTTCGTTCGTTGCCTTCCTTGCCGGGCCCATCGCCCGGCGCTTTACCGGCAAGGCCAGCCTCCCGGCGTCGGCCCTTGTGGGCGCCGTGATTGTCCTGGCGGCCGACTATGTGGCCGCCAACCTGGCACCCCTGCTCCTGGACGGCACAGTGCTGCCGGTGGGCGTTATCACCGGTGCGCTCGGTGCCCCGTTCCTGCTGTGGCTCCTGGTCACGGCCAACCGAAAGGATGCCTGAGGTGGCAGTTCTCAACGCCAAGGACCTGACGCTGAAGTACGACCAGCGCTGCGTGGTGGACGGCCTCAGCGCCGAGATTCCGGAGGGGAAGGTGACCATGATCGTGGGCGCCAACGCCTGCGGGAAGTCCACCCTCCTGCGCGGGCTGTCCCGGCTCCTCAAGCCGGCGGCCGGTGCCGTAACCCTGGACGGCAAGGACATCCACTCCCTTCCGGCGCGTGAACTGGCCCGTACCCTGGGCCTCCTTCCACAGCACCCCTCTGCCCCGGACGGCATCACGGTCAGGGACCTGGTGGGCCGCGGCCGCTACCCCCACCAGGGCTTCTTCCGCAGCTGGAGCGAACGGGACGAAACCGCCGTGCAGCGCGCGCTCGAAGCTACCGAGACCCTTGCCCTCGCCGAACGGAACGTCGACGAACTTTCCGGCGGGCAGCGGCAGCGCGTCTGGATCGCCATGGCCCTTGCGCAGGAGACCGACGTGCTCCTCCTGGACGAACCCACCACCTACCTGGACCTCGCGCACCAGGTGGAGGTCCTGGACCTCGTGACGGACCTGAACCGCCAGCGCGGCACCACCGTGGCCATCGTCCTGCATGACCTGAACCTGGCCGCCCGGTACGCGGACACCGTGATCGCCATGAAGGACGGCGCCGTGGTGGCAGTCGGGTCCCCGCTCGAGGTGGTCACGGAAGGGCTGGTCCGCAGCGTTTTCGGCCTCGAATCGCGGGTCATCCCGGATCCCGTCTCCGGCACCCCCCTGATCATTCCCATCGGCCGCCACCACGTTCCCGCCAATGAACTGGAGCTCGTTTCATGAAAACCCGCGACATCGCCTCCACGGAGCCCATGACCCTGGCGTTCGAAGTGACCGTCACTTCGGTCCAGGAGCTCAGCCCCAATTTCCGCAGGATCACGTTCGGCGGATACTCGCTGCGGGATTTCGGCGTCCACGGGGACACCCTGGACCTCCGGATCAAGCTCATGATCCCGTCCCTCGCGGCGGACGGCAGCCCGCTGCCCCTCCCGGTGTTCGAAATGAGCCAGTCCGGCTGGTACCGCGAATGGCTGGCCATGGACCCTGCCGTGCGCGGCTCCATGCGTACCTACACCGTCCGCCAGGCACGCCTGGACGCGGTGTACCCCGAAATCGATGTCGATTTCGTGATGCACTTTGACCACCGTGGCAACGGCGGGCCGGCGGCGAACTGGGCCCTCAACGCCCGGCCCGGCGACGCCATCACCATCATCGGACCCAACAACAGGGCAGCCCACTGCGTCACGGCCGAAACCTACTCGGGCATCGAATGGCGGCCCGGCCTCGCGCAGCGCATCCTGCTGGCCGGTGACGAAACCTCCGTCCCCGCCATCTCCGCCATCCTGGAAAGCCTGCCGGAGTACATGACCGGGCACGCGTTCCTGGAGGTCCCTGAAGCCGGCGACTTCAGGGAACTCACGTCACCCGCCGGCGTCGACATCACCTGGCTGGCGCGCGGGGCGTCCATCGGGCGGTCCAGGCCGCACGGCGAACTGCTCCAGGAGGCCGTGCGCAAGGCCGTGCCCGTGCCGGGCTGGGTGGGGATCAAAGCGGCCGACGGCGGCGCGGGCCCCGAGCCGGAGGACGTCAATGTGGACGTGGACATTCTCTGGGAGACCCCGGCGCGGATGGAGACGTCCGAGATCCAGGCCACCAAGAACCCGGGCATTCCGGCCGGCGCCATGCCCTTCTACGCCTGGATCGCCGGCGAGGCCGCCGTGATCAAGGACATGCGCAGGTATCTCGTCCGGGACGTCGGGATCGACCGGAAGCAGGTGGCGTTCATGGGGTACTGGCGGCAGGGCAAGGCCGAGGGGTAGCCCGGGCCCGTCGCGCTACAGCCCCCCGGCAACGCTCTCTCAGATCCTGCCGGTTTTCCGGCGACGCTCTTGTACTTGATGCCGGTTTTTCGGGGACGCTCTGCACTTGCTGTTCACCCCGGCGTCGTTCTTCCTTCTTCTGTGGTGGCTACCTTGGGCTGGTGCCTGCTCAACCCTTGCTTCCTGATTCCGGGAGGCGGGTGTTCGTCGCCCTGGGGGACTCATTCACGGAGGGGGTCGGGGACCTGGACGACCGGTTGCCCAACGGTGTCCGCGGTTGGGCAGACCGGGTGGCGGAGAAACTGGCCAAAGCCCAGCCCGGGTGGCGCTATGCGAACCTGGCCATCCGCAGCAAGCGGCTCCGGCATATCGTCAACGAGCAGCTGGAACCGGCGCTGCGGATGAGGCCCTCGCTGGTCACGCTGTATGCAGGCGGAAACGACATCCTGGACGTGAAAACGGACATGGCCGCGCTCATGGAGGACTACGAAAATCTCGTGGCCACACTGGCGGAAACGGGGGCAACGGTGGTGCTTTTCACGGGGTTCGACGTCAAGGTCTCCGCACTGCTGGAGCCGCTCCGGAAACGCAACACCTACTACAACCAGCACGTCCGGACCATCGCCGCGAAGTACGGGGCGGTGCTGGTGGACTACTGGTGCCTGGATGCCTTCCATGACCGGCGGATGTGGGACTCCGACCGGCTCCACATGTCCAAGGCAGGGCACAAGTACCTGGCGGGGCAGGTGCTGGACCAGTTGGGCGTGCCGCACAAGATCCGGCCCAAGGACTGGGAACCGCCCGCCCGGCACAGCCTGCGGGAATGGGAACGGCAGCAGCGGCGCTGGATCCGCGACTGGGTCCTGCCACTCTTCGGCCGCAAGCTGCGCGGCGTCACCCTGGGGGACGAGCTGGGCCCGCGCTGGCCGGAGCCGGTCAAGGTGCCGCGGAAGGGCGGACTGAAAAAGCTGGCAGCGGGTGCTTCCGCCGCTGCACCCCGGGCCTAGCGGACCCTACCTGAAGCGCCGGGACGCTCAGCTGTCCAGGAGGATCTCGTACCCCGGGGCCACCCTGGCCGCGTGGAACTCCATGACCTCGAAGTCCGCCACCCCGTTCGTATAGAACGGGTCCTGCTCCAGGCAGGCATCAAGGACAGTGCGGTCGGCCTGGGAGAGCAGCAGGCCGCCGGTCCTGGGCACTTTTCGGCCGGCCGCAATGAAAACGCCGTCGTCGAAAGCCTTCTGCAGCCAGGCGATGTGGCCGGCGTTGTGGAAGTCCACGATGTCCTGCGGAACCCGGTAGCTCAGGGAGACAACATACATGGCCCCAGCCTACCGGCCGCCGCGGGGCCTAGTTGAAGAATCAACCACGCTGCTCTCGTAGAATGAGGGACATGACCGAACCGCGCTGGCTCAACGCCGACGAACGCCGTGCCTGGCTGGCCCTGGTAAGCATCAACACCCTTTTGCCCGCAGCCCTGGACACGAAGCTCCACACCGCGGGAAAGCTCTCGCTCTTCGACTACACCGTGCTGGCGATGCTCTCCGAAGCTGAGGGCCGGTTCCTTCCCATGAGCGAGCTCGCCGCCCGCAGCAGCGCTTCCCTGTCCCGGCTGTCGCACGTAGTGACCAAGCTGCAGAAGCGCGGCTGGGTGGAGCGGCGCCCGCATCCCCATGATGCCCGCGTCACCACCGCCCATCTGACCGAAGAAGGGATGGCCACCATCGTGGAGCTGGCGCCCGGGCACGTCGAGGACGTTCGCGACCTGTTCCTGGATGCCCTCACTGAGCAGGACGTCCTGGACCTGGCGAGGATCGGCGAGAAGGTGGTCGGCCGGTTGGACGCGGACCACTGGATCCTCCGGGAAAACTAGCCCACCCGCCAGCTGGTTGGTTGCTCCCGGCAACGGGTGGCAAACTAACCGGATGGACTTTACTTCCCGGTTTGTCGCCCTCGGAGACTCCTTTACGGAAGGCGTGGGCGACGACGATCCCACCCGCCCCAACGGTGTCCGCGGCTGGGCGGACCGCGTGGCCGAGCAGCTGTGCGCCGCCGACCCTGGCTTCGGTTATGCCAACCTCGCCATCCGCGGCAGGAAACTCCGCCACATTCTGGCTGAGCAGGTGGACGCCGCCGTCGAACTTAACCCCACCCTGGTGACCATCTACGCCGGCGCCAATGACATCCTCCGCCCCAGGATCGATATTGACGACCTCCTGGTGGAGTACGACGGCGCCATCGCCAAACTGCGCGCCACCGGTGCCGCCGTGGTCATGTTCACGGGTTTCGACGCCCGCGGCTCAAAGGTGTTCAGCACCATGCGGGGACGCACGGCCATCTACAACGAACTGGTCCGGGGCATTGCGGGAGACCACGGCGCCCTCCTGGTGGACTACTGGCGCTTCAGCGAGTACTACGACTGGGGCATGTGGGCGCAGGACCGGATGCACATGTCCGCGGCAGGGCACGCCAATATGGCCAGGCGCGTGCTGGACGTCCTGGAACACGACCACTCGATCGACATCCCGCCCATGACCCCCGTCCCCGAACTCAGCGGGGTGGACGCCCTCCGCGCCAACGCCCGCTGGTTCCGCGAGTATGCCGGTCCGTGGGTTGTCCGGAGGGTCACTGGCAAGTCCTCCGGCGACGGCTTGAAGCCGAAGTACCCCGAGCTCACGCGCCTCTAACCCCGCGCCTGCTTATACACTCTTCGGCGCCGGATTGGTCTTTAATTGCGTGAACTCGTAGACTTGGTAGGCGCTAAGTGCGCGGAGCGTGCGCAATTGCTCCGGTTTCCCGGTAATTTCTCCAGGGTGGCCGGTAGTTAGGGGCTCAAGTTGCGTGACTAACCGTTGCCCTTCTTCATTTTTGGGTCGCCCTTAGCAGCATGGTCCAGCAGCAGATATGCGGATCATTACTTTCAATTCTTGAGGAGAAGTCATGGCAGCACACTGCCAAGTGACCGGAGCCGAGCCGGGCTTTGGGCACAGCATTTCGCACTCGCACCGCCGCAACAAGCGCCGGTTCGATCCGAACATTCAGAAGAAGCGCTACTGGGTTCCGTCCCTGCGCCGTAACGTCACGCTGCAGGTCTCTGCACGTGGCATCAAGACCATCGACGTACGCGGCATCGACGTAGTCGTCGCCCAGATCCTGGCTCGTGGGGTGAAGCTCTAGTGGCTAAGGACAAGGACGTACGTCCGATCATCAAGCTCAAGTCGACTGCGGGCACGGGTTACACCTACGTAACCCGCAAGAACCGTCGTAACGATCCGGACCGCATGGTCCTGAAGAAGTACGACCCCAAGATCCGCCAGCACGTCGAATTCCGAGAGGAGCGCTAAACATGGCTAAGAAGTCCAAGATTGCTCGCAACGAGCAGCGCAAGGTCATCGTTGAGCGTTACGCTGCAAAGCGCCTCGAGCTGAAGAAGACCCTGGTTGACGAAAACGCAACCGACGAAGCACGCGAAGCAGCCCGCCTGGGCCTGCAGAAGCTGCCCCGCAACGCGTCCCCGATCCGTCTGCGTAACCGCGACATCATCGACGGCCGTCCCCGCGGCACCTTCCAGAAGTTCGGAATCTCACGTGTCCGTTTCCGCGACATGGCCCACAAGGGCGAGCTTCCGGGCATCACCAAGTCTTCCTGGTAATCCAGCACTGCTGCTACCAGCTGCTTGAGAAGAGCCGGCAACCTTTCGGTTGCCGGCTCTTCTGCGTTTAACGGACCTTGAGGGCGCCGTTTGGGGTGGTGGTGCATAGGTACCCGTGCGACACCAGTGCCTGCGTTGGGACTGTGCTGCAGCACACAGAAAGAAGGTGCGACGGCGGATGGCCCTCCAGGGATGGAAACAGGCCGTTTCGCCGCGGAATGGCGGGGATCGCGGCCCCCCGCGAGTGGGATTTGCAGTGGCGCTGGAGCAGGTGTATTGTTTTCTAAGTCGCCGCGAGGGAGACAGCGAAGAGCTGGTAACCACGGCGGCCAAACCCCCAAAAATCAACACCAATTCTGGTAGTGCTTTAGAGCGCTCCTGAAGAGGTTGGGAACGACTTCCTGCCGATCGGAATCCTGAAACATGGATTTGCTTCGGACTGGAGGATCGGGTAAGTTTGAGAAGTTGCTCCGGAGCGATCCACGGTGTTTGTTTGCTGGTGGTGGTGCCGGGTGTGTCTGTTGTTTGAGAACTCAATAGTGTGCCAAGTTTGTTGATACCAATTGTTTAGTGATTGGTTGAATTGACTGGATCGTCCGCCCCTGTGGGTGGTCTGGTTTTTACAGCTGGTTTCAAATTTTGTGCAGCCTTTTTGTCCCGTTTTCCCGGGGCTGGGGGTTGTGTCTGTTTTACTTCAACGGAGAGTTTGATCCTGGCTCAGGATGAACGCTGGCGGCGTGCTTAACACATGCAAGTCGAACGATGATGGGAGCTTGCTCCTGGATTAGTGGCGAACGGGTGAGTAACACGTGAGTAACCTGCCCTTAACTCTGGGATAAGCCTGGGAAACTGGGTCTAATACCGGATATGACTCCTCATCGCATGGTGGGGGGTGGAAAGCTTTTTGTGGTTTTGGATGGACTCGCGGCCTATCAGCTTGTTGGTGAGGTAATGGCTTACCAAGGCGACGACGGGTAGCCGGCCTGAGAGGGTGACCGGCCACACTGGGACTGAGACACGGCCCAGACTCCTACGGGAGGCAGCAGTGGGGAATATTGCACAATGGGCGCAAGCCTGATGCAGCGACGCCGCGTGAGGGATGACGGCCTTCGGGTTGTAAACCTCTTTCAGTAGGGAAGAAGCGAAAGTGACGGTACCTGCAGAAGAAGCGCCGGCTAACTACGTGCCAGCAGCCGCGGTAATACGTAGGGCGCAAGCGTTATCCGGAATTATTGGGCGTAAAGAGCTCGTAGGCGGTTTGTCGCGTCTGCCGTGAAAGTCCGGGGCTCAACTCCGGATCTGCGGTGGGTACGGGCAGACTAGAGTGATGTAGGGGAGACTGGAATTCCTGGTGTAGCGGTGAAATGCGCAGATATCAGGAGGAACACCGATGGCGAAGGCAGGTCTCTGGGCATTAACTGACGCTGAGGAGCGAAAGCATGGGGAGCGAACAGGATTAGATACCCTGGTAGTCCATGCCGTAAACGTTGGGCACTAGGTGTGGGGGACATTCCACGTTTTCCGCGCCGTAGCTAACGCATTAAGTGCCCCGCCTGGGGAGTACGGCCGCAAGGCTAAAACTCAAAGGAATTGACGGGGGCCCGCACAAGCGGCGGAGCATGCGGATTAATTCGATGCAACGCGAAGAACCTTACCAAGGCTTGACATGAACCGGTAATACCTGGAGACAGGTGCCCCGCTTGCGGTCGGTTTACAGGTGGTGCATGGTTGTCGTCAGCTCGTGTCGTGAGATGTTGGGTTAAGTCCCGCAACGAGCGCAACCCTCGTTCTATGTTGCCAGCACGTGATGGTGGGGACTCATAGGAGACTGCCGGGGTCAACTCGGAGGAAGGTGGGGACGACGTCAAATCATCATGCCCCTTATGTCTTGGGCTTCACGCATGCTACAATGGCCGGTACAAAGGGTTGCGATACTGTGAGGTGGAGCTAATCCCAAAAAGCCGGTCTCAGTTCGGATTGGGGTCTGCAACTCGACCCCATGAAGTCGGAGTCGCTAGTAATCGCAGATCAGCAACGCTGCGGTGAATACGTTCCCGGGCCTTGTACACACCGCCCGTCAAGTCACGAAAGTTGGTAACACCCGAAGCCGGTGGCCTAACCCCTTGTGGGAGGGAGCTGTCGAAGGTGGGACTGGCGATTGGGACTAAGTCGTAACAAGGTAGCCGTACCGGAAGGTGCGGCTGGATCACCTCCTTTCTAAGGAGCACCTACAGATTGTTCGTGCCGTGTATGCGGTGCGGGGGTTTGTCAGGAGTACAGCCCGTTGCGCAGACGATTGTTCTGCGGCGGGTGCTCAAGGGTGGAATATCAGCGAATAGCGGCTGCCGGTCTTTTCCGGTGCTTAGTACGGTTCCTTCCTTTGTGGGGGTTCCTGGAAGGGTGCTGGTGTGGGATGGGTGGTTTAGTGTTTGGCACACTGTTGGGTCCTGAGGCAACAGGGCCGTGATGTCTTGCCCCTTCTTTTGTGTGGGGGTGGGGGTTGCGGGTTTGTGTGTTTCTGGTTTCCTGGCTGCAGCGATCATGCATGTTTGTGTGTGTGGGGTGTGTGGTACGGGGTTGTTGTTTGAGAACTACATAGTGGACGCGAGCATCTTTTATAAGAAGCAATTTCCAAGAATATGAACCTGGATCTGGCTGCGCGTGATGGTGTCATCCTTTTGGGGGTGGTGTTGTTGGGTGTGGTTGGTTTCTGTGGTTCTCTCGAAAATTAGCGTTTTTGATCTTTTGTGGTCAAGTTTTTAAGAGCACACGGTGGATGCCTTGGCATTAGGAGCCGAAGAAGGACGTAGGAATCTGCGATAAGCCTGGGGGAGTCGATAACCGGACTGTGATCCCAGGGTGTCCGAATGGGGAAACCCCGCCAGGGGCGCGAGTTGCCTGGTGACCCGCATCTGAACACATAGGGTGCGTGGAGGGAACGCGGGGAAGTGAAACATCTCAGTACCCGCAGGAAGAGAAAACAATAGTGATTCCGTTAGTAGTGGCGAGCGAACGCGGATCAGGCTAAACCGTTCCATGTGTGATAGCCGGCGGGCGTTGCATGGTCGGGGTTGTGGGACTTTCCGTACTGTCTCTGCCGGGGCAGTGGGGTGTGATGTGCAGGCATAGGTGAACGGTCTTGAAAGGCCGGCCAGAGAGGGTGTTAGCCCCGTAACCGTAATGTTGTGTACCGCCCGGATGAGTATCCCAAGTAGTACGGGGCCCGAGAAATCCCGTGCGAATCTGTCAGGACCACCTGATAAGCCTAAATACTCCCTAATGACCGATAGCGGACCAGTACCGTGAGGGAAAGGTGAAAAGTACCCCGGGAGGGGAGTGAAACAGTACCTGAAACCGTGTGCTTACAATCCGTCGGAGCCAGTCTGATTCTGGTGACGGCGTGCCTTTTGAAGAATGAGCCTGCGAGTTAGTGTTACGTCGCGAGGTTAACCCGTGTGGGGCAGCCGTAGCGAAAGCGAGTCTGAATAGGGCGTTGCAGTGGCGTGATCTAGACCCGAAGCGAAGTGATCTACCCATGGCCAGGTTGAAGCGACGGTAAGACGTCGTGGAGGACCGAACCCACTTCAGTTGAAAATGGAGGGGATGAGCTGTGGGTAGGGGTGAAAGGCCAATCAAACTTCGTGATAGCTGGTTCTCCCCGAAATGCATTTAGGTGCAGCGTTGCGTGTTTCTTGCTGGAGGTAGAGCTACTGGATGGCTAATGGGCCCTACAAGGTTACTGACGTCAGCCAAACTCCGAATGCCGGTAAGTGAGAGCGCAGCAGTGAGACTGTGGGGGATAAGCTTCATAGTCGAGAGGGAAACAGCCCAGACCACCAACTAAGGCCCCTAAGCGTGTGCTAAGTGGGAAAGGATGTGGAGTTGCGAAGACAACCAGGAGGTTGGCTTAGAAGCAGCCATCCTTAAAAGAGTGCGTAATAGCTCACTGGTCAAGTGATTCCGCGCCGACAATGTAGCGGGGCTCAAGTACACCGCCGAAGTTGTGGCATTCAGATATTAGCTAAGCCCTTGTGGTTCAGGCGTCTGGATGGGTAGGGGAGCGTCGTGTGGGCGGTGAAGTCGCGGTGTAAACCAGCGGTGGAGCCTACACGAGTGAGAATGCAGGCATGAGTAGCGAAAGACGGGTGAGAAACCCGTCCGCCGAATGATCAAGGGTTCCAGGGTCAAGCTAATCTGCCCTGGGTAAGTCGGGACCTAAGGCGAGGCCGACAGGCGTAGTCGATGGACAACGGGTTGATATTCCCGTACCGGCGAAAAACCGCCCATGCTGAACAGGGGATACTAACTGCCCGAGACCTGCCCGATCGCCCTTGTGGTGTGAGGGTTTTGGTGGAGCGCAGGACCTGATCCTGGGAGGCAAGCGTATTAACAGGTGTGACGCAGGAAGGTAGCCAAGCCGGGCGATGGTTGTCCCGGTCTAAGGATGTAGGGCGAACGGTAGGCAAATCCGCTGTTCATGATGCCTGAGATCTGATGGGACCCCCGTTTGGGGGGATTTGGTGATCCTATGCTGCCGAGAAAAGCATCGACGCGAGGTTTTAGCCGCCCGTACCCCAAACCGACACAGGTGATCAGGTAGAGAATACTAAGGCGATCGAGAGAATTATGGTTAAGGAACTCGGCAAAATGCCCCCGTAACTTCGGGAGAAGGGGGGCCCCAACCTTGATACACCCTTGCGGTGTGGAGGGGATCGGGGCCGCAGAGACCAGGGGGAAGCGACTGTTTACTAAAAACACAGGTCCGTGCGAAGTCGCAAGACGATGTATACGGACTGACTCCTGCCCGGTGCTGGAAGGTTAAGAGGACCGGTTAGCCGCAAGGCGAAGCTGAGAATTTAAGCCCCAGTAAACGGCGGTGGTAACTATAACCATCCTAAGGTAGCGAAATTCCTTGTCGGGTAAGTTCCGACCTGCACGAATGGAGTAACGACTTCCCCGCTGTCTCAACCATAAACTCGGCGAAATTGCAGTACGAGTAAAGATGCTCGTTACGCGCAGCAGGACGGAAAGACCCCGAGACCTTTACTATAGTTTGGTATTGGTGTTCGGAGTGGCTTGTGTAGGATAGGTGGGAGACGTTGAAGCCCGGACGCCAGTTCGGGTGGAGTCATCGTTGAAATACCACTCTGGTCACTTTGGACATCTAACTTCGGCCCGTAATCCGGGTCAGGGACAGTGCCTGATGGGTAGTTTAACTGGGGCGGTTGCCTCCTAAAAAGTAACGGAGGCGCCCAAAGGTTCCCTCAGCCTGGTTGGCAATCAGGTGTCGAGTGTAAGTGCACAAGGGAGCTTGACTGTGAGAGAGACATCTCGAGCAGGGACGAAAGTCGGGACTAGTGATCCGGCGGTACATTGTGGAATGGCCGTCGCTCAACGGATAAAAGGTACCTCGGGGATAACAGGCTGATCTTGCCCAAGAGTCCATATCGACGGCATGGTTTGGCACCTCGATGTCGGCTCGTCGCATCCTGGGGCTGGAGTAGGTCCCAAGGGTTGGGCTGTTCGCCCATTAAAGCGGTACGCGAGCTGGGTTTAGAACGTCGTGAGACAGTTCGGTCCCTATCCGCTGCGCGCGCAGGAAATTTGAGAAGGGCTGTCCTTAGTACGAGAGGACCGGGACGGACGAACCTCTGGTGTGTCAGTTGTACTGCCAAGTGCACCGCTGATTAGCTACGTTCGGATGGGATAACCGCTGAAAGCATCTAAGCGGGAAGCTCGCTTCAAGATGAGATTTCCATACACCTTGTGTGTGAGAGGCCCCCAGCCAGACCACTGGGTTGATAGGCCGGATGTGGAAGCGAGGACTAACGACTCGTGAAGCTGACCGGTACTAATAGGCCGATAACTTACACCACACACCCTTTTCGTGAACGGATTCAAAAGACGTTCACACCAGGAGAGGGTAAAAAGAAAAAACAAGACTGCTTGCGTCCACTATGTGGTTCCCAACCAACAAACCCGCCACGGGCACGTTGCGACAGGAACACAACTGAATAACAACACCACAATGTTGTAACCACAAAGATTTCCCACCCCCGGCATCAGACCCGGGCGGACGGGTACAAGGGTTACGGCGGTCATAGCGTGGGGGAAACGCCCGGTCCCATTCCGAACCCGGAAGCTAAGACCCACAGCGCCGATGGTACTGCACCCGGGAGGGTGTGGGAGAGTAGGTCACCGCCGGACACACATTAAAAGGGTCGAGGCCCCAACCACCACGGTTGGGGCCTCCCACATTTAAACCCCCACCACACAAACTGGCCCGGCACCGCTCACAGCCACCACCAGGGCGCCCCCCATCCAGGCCCCCGGCACACCCCACATCAAGTGAGAGAGCATCCCGCGAAACCCCGCATCGAGTGAGCGAGCGTCCCGGGAAACCCCACATCAAGTGAGAGAGCATCCCGGGAAACCCCGCATCAAGTGAGAGAGCATCCCGGGAAACCCCGCATCAAGTGAGAGAGCATCCCAGGGGAGAAGCCGGGAAGCAGGTCCAGGGCGTCCTGCGTCGGCATCAGCCTAGACTTGTAGCCGTGACCTCGAGTTCAAGCAGCCCCCAGGTTCGCCGAGCGACCATCCTGGACGTGGCGGCCGCGGCGGGGGTTTCCCGGCAAACCGTTACCCGTGCCATGAACGACATGCCCGGAATCAGTGCGTCCACGCGTGAGCGCGTCCAGCAGTTGGCGGCAGAACTTGGGTATTCGCCCAGCCGGTTCGCCAAAGGCCTGGTCCAAGGCGCCCGGACATCGCTGGGACTCGCGATTCCTGATCTGACCAACCCCTACTTTCCGGCCTTTGCCTCCAGCGTGGTTGAAGAGGCCACGCAGCGGGGCTGGAACGTGGTGGTCGACGATTTTGGCCATGGGAGCGGAAGCGGGCTGGACGCCGTTGCCCGGCTGGGTCCGCAGGTTGACGCGCTCGTGGGCTATCTGGGCGCCAGCTCAACTGAGGCCCAGGCCATGATGGGCCGCCGGCCAGTGGTTGTCCTCGATTTTCCGTCAGGGCAGGCTGCCGGCCTCATTTCCTTCGACTACGCGTACGCGGCACAACTGGCCCTGGAACGGCTGAAGTCCGCACGGTGCCGGCGCATCGCCTACCTGGATGCGGACTTGGAGGGGCCTGCCACCACCCGCGGGTTGGCTGTCGCCGCAGCGGCCGCAGATGCCGGCCTCGAGCTGACGCTCCGCCGGTCAGTCGACTCCGCCTCCGCAGCCCGGGAAGCCGTCCGGTCCATGCTCGAGCACGACGGCAGGATTGACGGGCTCCTTGTGTTCAACGACCTCATGGCGGCAGGGGCACTTAAGGCCTTGCACGACGCCGGCCGCAGGGTTCCGGAGGATTGCGCCGTGATCGGTATGGACGGCATCCCTCTTGGGGAGCTGGTGACGCCGGAGCTGACCACTCTCTCACTTGACCTGCGGGCGGTAGGACGGGCCGCCGTCGACCTCGTGGACAATCTGATCTCCGGCAGGCTCCAGGCTGGAAGCCCGGACAGCGAGCTGGTCCTCAAGCACCAGCTCGTGCTTCGCCAGTCGGCCTGACCCCTACTCAAACCACGGAATAGAAGCTAGGCTTGCATGCAGCACGTGAACGTTCACGTAAATACCAGACTCCCCGAAGCAAGGAAGCCCATGTCTGTCGAAACACCGTCCGCGCCGGCGGGCAGCAGCCCGCACACCGCTCCCGGCCCAGCCGGCCGGAGCCTGGAGCTTGGCGCCGCGGATATCCAGGATCTCGAATCCCTTGAGCCGGGCCGGGGCGCGCTGCCTGCGCGCGCTTACCTGCACAGCGACGCCCCTCGGCTGTCGCTGAACGGCGAGTGGCAGTTCCGGCTCAGCCCCGGAATTCGGGCAGCGCCCGATGATGGCTGGCAGCTGGGTGCGGCGCTGAACGGGTTCGAGAACCTGCCGGTGCCGTCCAGTTGGCCCATGCACGGACATGGCTCACCGGCCTACACGAACGTCCAGTTCCCCTTTGCGGTGGAACCGCCGCACGTTCAGGAGGCCAACCCCATCGGCGACCATCTGGTGGTTTTTGAGGCCGGACCCGAGTTCTTTCCGCAGGCCCTGCTGCGGTTCGACGGCATCGAGTCCGCCGGAACAGTCTGGCTGAACGGAGTGGAACTCGGAACCACCCGTGGAAGCAGGCTCGCCCACGAATTCGACGTATCAGGGATCCTGGTGCAGGGGGAAAACACCCTGGCTGTCCGCGTCGCCCAGTTCTCGGCCGCCAGCTACGTCGAGGACCAGGACATGTGGTGGCTCCCCGGCATTTTCCGGGACGTCACATTGCAGGCCAGGCCCGATGCCGGCATTGACGATGTCTTCGTCCACTCCGGCTACGACCACATCACAGGCGAAGGCATCCTCAAGGTGGAGGTGACCCGGGGCGGACAGGCGACTGACGCCGTCGTCCGCGTTCCGGAACTGGGCCTTGACCTGCCCGCCGGCACCGAGGTGCGCGTCCCCGCCGTCGAACCCTGGTCCGCGGAGGTGCCGCGCCTCTACGAGGCGGCCGTCAGCGCCGCCGGTGAGTCCGTGGCACTGCAGATCGGCTTCCGCAGCATCGCCATCGAGGACGCTCAGTTCAAGGTCAACGGGCGGCGGATCCTGCTGCGCGGCGTCAACCGCCACGAGCACCATCCACGCCTTGGCCGGGTGGTTCCCCGCGATGCGGTGGAGGCGGAGCTGCGGCTCATGAAGCAGCACAACATCAACGCAATCCGGACGTCGCACTACCCGCCCCATCCGGAGTTCCTTGCCCTGGCTGACCAGCTTGGCTTCTACGTTGTGCTCGAATGCGACCTGGAAACGCACGGTTTTGAGAGCGCCGGCTGGGCCCAGAACCCCAGTGATGACCCCCAGTGGGAAGCGGCACTTGTAGACCGCATGCGACGCACGGTTGAGCGCGACAAGAACCATCCGGCGGTGATTATGTGGTCGCTTGGCAACGAGGCCGGCACGGGAAGGAACCTCGCGGCCATGTCGCGGTGGACCAAAGACCGGGATCCGTCCCGCCCTGTCCACTACGAAGGAGACTGGTCCTCGGCGCACGTTGACGTCTACTCGCGGATGTACGCAAGCCATGCCGAGACGGCCCTGATCGGGCAGGGAATCGAGCCTGCCCTGGACGACCCCGCCTTGGACGCCCGGCGCCGGGCCATGCCCTTTGTCCTCTGCGAATATGTCCATGCCATGGGTAACGGCCCTGGTGGAATGAGCGAGTACCAGGATCTTTTCGAGAAGTACCCGCGCCTGATGGGAGGCTTCGTGTGGGAGTGGCTGGAGCATGGCATCACGGTGCCGACCGCCGATGGTGTTGAGCATTACGGCTACGGCGGCGACTTCGGTGAGGAAGTTCACGACGGCAACTTTGTCACCGACGGGCTTGTTGATGCTGACCGCAGGCCCCGGCCCGGGCTGCTGGACTTCAAGAAGGTGATAGAGCCGCTACGCATCGACGTCGCCCGCGACTGGACCGGCTTCACCCTCCGCAACGGCCAGGACTTCGCGGACACCTCCGCGTTCAGCTTCCGCTACGAAGTAGAGGCCGACGGCGGCGCGCTCGACGGCGGGACGGTGGACGTTGCGCCCGTTGCGCCTCAGTCCGAAACAGTTGTGGAGCTGCCTGGCAGCGTCGCGGCTTTCGCCGCAGGGCTGTCCGACGGCAGGCCCGCAGTGCTCACCGTTCGTGCGGTCCTCGGCGCTGATTCGGCCTGGGCGGATGCGGGACACGAGGTGGCGTGGGGGCAGGCGGTTCGGGAGCCGGCCGCTCCCGTTTCGCCGGCGCCTGTTGAACCCGTCCAGGTGCAGGACAGCGAACTCACGCTCGGGCCGGTTGTCTTCAGCAGAGCCACCGGCATGCCTACCTCGATTGGCGGTGTCCCGGTGGAGAAGCTGGGACTGACCCTGTGGTGGGCTCCTACCGATAACGATCTTGGCCGGGAATGGGGCGGCGCCGACGAGCGGCCGCTGGCCACTCAGTGGAAGGATGCCGGACTCGACCGGCTCCACACCCGGCTGCTGGGCATCTCGGCGGGCCCCGGGCAGGACGGAGGAGAATGCCTGACTGTCCGCACGCGCGTGAGCGCAGCCGACAAACAGTACGGCGTGCTTGTGGACTACACCTGGAGCAGCGACGGGGAAACAGTGGGGCTCCGGACCCAGGTGCGGCGTGATGGCACATGGGTCAACCGCGGCTTTGAGGTCGAATGGGCGCGGATAGGGCTGGAATTTGTCCTGTGTGAGGAGACGGATTCGGTGAGCTGGTTCGGCCAGGGCCCCCACCAGAGCTACCCGGACACCGGGCAGGGGACGCGGGCAGGCTGGTTTTCCCTGCCCCTGGCGGAAATGGATGTGGAGTACGTGCGGCCGCAGGAATGCGGTGCCCGGTCAGGCTCACGGGCCGCTGCACTGCACCTTGGCGGCCGGACGCTTGAGATCTGCGGTGATCCCTTTGCCCTGACAGTGAGGCCCTACAGCCAGGATGTGTTGGACGCAGCGGCCCACCGCCCGGACCTGAAGGCCGACGACCGTACCTACCTGTACGTGGACCACGCGCTGCGGGGGGTGGGGACGGCCGCCTGCGGCCCCGGTGTGCTGGAGCAATACCGCCTCACGCCGCGGGACGCCGACTTTTCGCTGACCCTGAAAGTGCGCAGCTGAGGAGCGCACAACATGTGAGCCAGTCCATACCGCGAAGTGATGGCGCGTAGGCCGGCCAGGATACGCCGTGTGCCCCCAAAAACCCCTACATTGCGAGGTTTTTGGGGGCATGCTGCTCTCCTGCCGCCGGATTTGCGGACCGGCTTGGGGACGTGTATTGTTTTCTGAGTCGCCGCCGCTGAAGCGGAAAAATAGCGGCCAAACTCCCTTACAAACAGCCTGAAAATGGTTCGCCTGCTGGCGCGCCGGATGCGGGTGGGGCCGGTTGAGAGCAGCGTGAATCGCGAAAATGCCGATTTGCAAAGCTCCTCGAAACCGGGTAAGTTTGAGAAGTTGCTCCGGAGCGATCCACGGTGTTTGTTTGCTGGTGGTGGTGCCGGGTGTGTCTGTTGTTTGAGAACTCAATAGTGTGCCAAGTTTGTTGATACCAATTGTTTTAGTGATTGGTTGAATTGACTGGATCGTCCGCCCCTGTGGGTGGTCTGGTTTTTACAGCTGGTTTCAAATTTTGTGCAGCCTTTTTGTCCCGTTTTCCCGGGGCTGGGGGTTGTGTCTGTTTTACTTCAACGGAGAGTTTGATCCTGGCTCAGGATGAACGCTGGCGGCGTGCTTAACACATGCAAGTCGAACGATGATGGGAGCTTGCTCCTGGATTAGTGGCGAACGGGTGAGTAACACGTGAGTAACCTGCCCTTAACTCTGGGATAAGCCTGGGAAACTGGGTCTAATACCGGATATGACTCCTCATCGCATGGTGGGGGGTGGAAAGCTTTTTGTGGTTTTGGATGGACTCGCGGCCTATCAGCTTGTTGGTGAGGTAATGGCTTACCAAGGCGACGACGGGTAGCCGGCCTGAGAGGGTGACCGGCCACACTGGGACTGAGACACGGCCCAGACTCCTACGGGAGGCAGCAGTGGGGAATATTGCACAATGGGCGCAAGCCTGATGCAGCGACGCCGCGTGAGGGATGACGGCCTTCGGGTTGTAAACCTCTTTCAGTAGGGAAGAAGCGAAAGTGACGGTACCTGCAGAAGAAGCGCCGGCTAACTACGTGCCAGCAGCCGCGGTAATACGTAGGGCGCAAGCGTTATCCGGAATTATTGGGCGTAAAGAGCTCGTAGGCGGTTTGTCGCGTCTGCCGTGAAAGTCCGGGGCTCAACTCCGGATCTGCGGTGGGTACGGGCAGACTAGAGTGATGTAGGGGAGACTGGAATTCCTGGTGTAGCGGTGAAATGCGCAGATATCAGGAGGAACACCGATGGCGAAGGCAGGTCTCTGGGCATTAACTGACGCTGAGGAGCGAAAGCATGGGGAGCGAACAGGATTAGATACCCTGGTAGTCCATGCCGTAAACGTTGGGCACTAGGTGTGGGGGACATTCCACGTTTTCCGCGCCGTAGCTAACGCATTAAGTGCCCCGCCTGGGGAGTACGGCCGCAAGGCTAAAACTCAAAGGAATTGACGGGGGCCCGCACAAGCGGCGGAGCATGCGGATTAATTCGATGCAACGCGAAGAACCTTACCAAGGCTTGACATGAACCGGTAATACCTGGAGACAGGTGCCCCGCTTGCGGTCGGTTTACAGGTGGTGCATGGTTGTCGTCAGCTCGTGTCGTGAGATGTTGGGTTAAGTCCCGCAACGAGCGCAACCCTCGTTCTATGTTGCCAGCACGTGATGGTGGGGACTCATAGGAGACTGCCGGGGTCAACTCGGAGGAAGGTGGGGACGACGTCAAATCATCATGCCCCTTATGTCTTGGGCTTCACGCATGCTACAATGGCCGGTACAAAGGGTTGCGATACTGTGAGGTGGAGCTAATCCCAAAAAGCCGGTCTCAGTTCGGATTGGGGTCTGCAACTCGACCCCATGAAGTCGGAGTCGCTAGTAATCGCAGATCAGCAACGCTGCGGTGAATACGTTCCCGGGCCTTGTACACACCGCCCGTCAAGTCACGAAAGTTGGTAACACCCGAAGCCGGTGGCCTAACCCCTTGTGGGAGGGAGCTGTCGAAGGTGGGACTGGCGATTGGGACTAAGTCGTAACAAGGTAGCCGTACCGGAAGGTGCGGCTGGATCACCTCCTTTCTAAGGAGCACCTACAGATTGTTCGTGCCGTGTATGCGGTGCGGGGGTTTGTCAGGAGTACAGCCCGTTGCGCAGACGATTGTTCTGCGGCGGGTGCTCAAGGGTGGAATATCAGCGAATAGCGGCTGCCGGTCTTTTCCGGTGCTTAGTACGGTTCCTTCCTTTGTGGGGGTTCCTGGAAGGGTGCTGGTGTGGGATGGGTGGTTTAGTGTTTGGCACACTGTTGGGTCCTGAGGCAACAGGGCCGTGATGTCTTGCCCCTTCTTTGTTGTGGGGGTGGGGGTTGCGGGTTTGTGTGTTTCTGGTTTCCTGGCTGCAGCGATCATGCATGTTTGTGTGTGTGGGGTGTGTGGTACGGGGTTGTTGTTTGAGAACTACATAGTGGACGCGAGCATCTTTTATAAGAAGCAATTTCCAAGAATATGAACCTGGATCTGGCTGCGCGTGATGGTGTCATCCTTTTGGGGGTGGTGTTGTTGGGTGTGGTTGGTTTCTGTGGTTCTCTCGAAAATTAGCGTTTTTGATCTTTTGTGGTCAAGTTTTTAAGAGCACACGGTGGATGCCTTGGCATTAGGAGCCGAAGAAGGACGTAGGAATCTGCGATAAGCCTGGGGGAGTCGATAACCGGACTGTGATCCCAGGGTGTCCGAATGGGGAAACCCCGCCAGGGGCGCGAGTTGCCTGGTGACCCGCATCTGAACACATAGGGTGCGTGGAGGGAACGCGGGGAAGTGAAACATCTCAGTACCCGCAGGAAGAGAAAACAATAGTGATTCCGTTAGTAGTGGCGAGCGAACGCGGATCAGGCTAAACCGTTCCATGTGTGATAGCCGGCGGGCGTTGCATGGTCGGGGTTGTGGGACTTTCCGTACTGTCTCTGCCGGGGCAGTGGGGTGTGATGTGCAGGCATAGGTGAACGGTCTTGAAAGGCCGGCCAGAGAGGGTGTTAGCCCCGTAACCGTAATGTTGTGTACCGCCCGGATGAGTATCCCAAGTAGTACGGGGCCCGAGAAATCCCGTGCGAATCTGTCAGGACCACCTGATAAGCCTAAATACTCCCTAATGACCGATAGCGGACCAGTACCGTGAGGGAAAGGTGAAAAGTACCCCGGGAGGGGAGTGAAACAGTACCTGAAACCGTGTGCTTACAATCCGTCGGAGCCAGTCTGATTCTGGTGACGGCGTGCCTTTTGAAGAATGAGCCTGCGAGTTAGTGTTACGTCGCGAGGTTAACCCGTGTGGGGCAGCCGTAGCGAAAGCGAGTCTGAATAGGGCGTTGCAGTGGCGTGATCTAGACCCGAAGCGAAGTGATCTACCCATGGCCAGGTTGAAGCGACGGTAAGACGTCGTGGAGGACCGAACCCACTTCAGTTGAAAATGGAGGGGATGAGCTGTGGGTAGGGGTGAAAGGCCAATCAAACTTCGTGATAGCTGGTTCTCCCCGAAATGCATTTAGGTGCAGCGTTGCGTGTTTCTTGCTGGAGGTAGAGCTACTGGATGGCTAATGGGCCCTACAAGGTTACTGACGTCAGCCAAACTCCGAATGCCGGTAAGTGAGAGCGCAGCAGTGAGACTGTGGGGGATAAGCTTCATAGTCGAGAGGGAAACAGCCCAGACCACCAACTAAGGCCCCTAAGCGTGTGCTAAGTGGGAAAGGATGTGGAGTTGCGAAGACAACCAGGAGGTTGGCTTAGAAGCAGCCATCCTTAAAAGAGTGCGTAATAGCTCACTGGTCAAGTGATTCCGCGCCGACAATGTAGCGGGGCTCAAGTACACCGCCGAAGTTGTGGCATTCAGATATTAGCTAAGCCCTTGTGGTTCAGGCGTCTGGATGGGTAGGGGAGCGTCGTGTGGGCGGTGAAGTCGCGGTGTAAACCAGCGGTGGAGCCTACACGAGTGAGAATGCAGGCATGAGTAGCGAAAGACGGGTGAGAAACCCGTCCGCCGAATGATCAAGGGTTCCAGGGTCAAGCTAATCTGCCCTGGGTAAGTCGGGACCTAAGGCGAGGCCGACAGGCGTAGTCGATGGACAACGGGTTGATATTCCCGTACCGGCGAAAAACCGCCCATGCTGAACAGGGGATACTAACTGCCCGAGACCTGCCCGATCGCCCTTGTGGTGTGAGGGTTTTGGTGGAGCGCAGGACCTGATCCTGGGAGGCAAGCGTATTAACAGGTGTGACGCAGGAAGGTAGCCAAGCCGGGCGATGGTTGTCCCGGTCTAAGGATGTAGGGCGAACGGTAGGCAAATCCGCTGTTCATGATGCCTGAGATCTGATGGGACCCCCGTTTGGGGGGATTTGGTGATCCTATGCTGCCGAGAAAAGCATCGACGCGAGGTTTTAGCCGCCCGTACCCCAAACCGACACAGGTGATCAGGTAGAGAATACTAAGGCGATCGAGAGAATTATGGTTAAGGAACTCGGCAAAATGCCCCCGTAACTTCGGGAGAAGGGGGGCCCCAACCTTGATACACCCTTGCGGTGTGGAGGGGATCGGGGCCGCAGAGACCAGGGGGAAGCGACTGTTTACTAAAAACACAGGTCCGTGCGAAGTCGCAAGACGATGTATACGGACTGACTCCTGCCCGGTGCTGGAAGGTTAAGAGGACCGGTTAGCCGCAAGGCGAAGCTGAGAATTTAAGCCCCAGTAAACGGCGGTGGTAACTATAACCATCCTAAGGTAGCGAAATTCCTTGTCGGGTAAGTTCCGACCTGCACGAATGGAGTAACGACTTCCCCGCTGTCTCAACCATAAACTCGGCGAAATTGCAGTACGAGTAAAGATGCTCGTTACGCGCAGCAGGACGGAAAGACCCCGAGACCTTTACTATAGTTTGGTATTGGTGTTCGGAGTGGCTTGTGTAGGATAGGTGGGAGACGTTGAAGCCCGGACGCCAGTTCGGGTGGAGTCATCGTTGAAATACCACTCTGGTCACTTTGGACATCTAACTTCGGCCCGTAATCCGGGTCAGGGACAGTGCCTGATGGGTAGTTTAACTGGGGCGGTTGCCTCCTAAAAAGTAACGGAGGCGCCCAAAGGTTCCCTCAGCCTGGTTGGCAATCAGGTGTCGAGTGTAAGTGCACAAGGGAGCTTGACTGTGAGAGAGACATCTCGAGCAGGGACGAAAGTCGGGACTAGTGATCCGGCGGTACATTGTGGAATGGCCGTCGCTCAACGGATAAAAGGTACCTCGGGGATAACAGGCTGATCTTGCCCAAGAGTCCATATCGACGGCATGGTTTGGCACCTCGATGTCGGCTCGTCGCATCCTGGGGCTGGAGTAGGTCCCAAGGGTTGGGCTGTTCGCCCATTAAAGCGGTACGCGAGCTGGGTTTAGAACGTCGTGAGACAGTTCGGTCCCTATCCGCTGCGCGCGCAGGAAATTTGAGAAGGGCTGTCCTTAGTACGAGAGGACCGGGACGGACGAACCTCTGGTGTGTCAGTTGTACTGCCAAGTGCACCGCTGATTAGCTACGTTCGGATGGGATAACCGCTGAAAGCATCTAAGCGGGAAGCTCGCTTCAAGATGAGATTTCCATACACCTTGTGTGTGAGAGGCCCCCAGCCAGACCACTGGGTTGATAGGCCGGATGTGGAAGCGAGGACTAACGACTCGTGAAGCTGACCGGTACTAATAGGCCGATAACTTACACCACACACCCTTTTCGTGAACGGATTCAAAAGACGTTCACACCAGGAGAGGGTAAAAAGAAAAAACAAGACTGCTTGCGTCCACTATGTGGTTCCCAACCAACAAACCCGCCACGGGCACGTTGCGACAGGAACACAACTGAATAACAACACCACAATGTTGTAACCACAAAGATTTCCCACCCCCGGCATCAGACCCGGGCGGACGGGTACAAGGGTTACGGCGGTCATAGCGTGGGGGAAACGCCCGGTCCCATTCCGAACCCGGAAGCTAAGACCCACAGCGCCGATGGTACTGCACCCGGGAGGGTGTGGGAGAGTAGGTCACCGCCGGACACACATTAAAAGGGTCGAGGCCCCAACCACCACGGTTGGGGCCTCCCACATTTAAACCCCCACCACACAAACTGGCCCGGCACCGCTCACAGCCACCACCAGGGCGCCCCCCATCCAGGCCCCCGGCACACCCCACATCAAGTGAGAGAGCATCCCGGGAAACCGGCTCTTCGTGGTTGATGGTGAAACAGGTTCCGTGTCTTGAAAGCTGAAGGGCTCGTAGCCCTGCTGTGATGGATGTTCTCTACGCATTCATCAAGTCAGGAGCTACGAGCCTTGATCGAGCCTACTTCGCCGCGCCCCGATGCTGCCACCGCGATTTTCAACCTGCCCGACTACCGCGTCACCGATACTGATGTCCTTGCCTTCGGGCAGCGGCGGATCCGTGTTGTGGCCACCGCCGAGGCCGGCTGCCCGTCCTGCGGCGTGATCAGCACCCGCGTGCATTCCCGCCGGCCACAGCGGCTGCGTGACATCCCCGTCGCCGGACCGGTCGAAGTGGTCTGGGCCAAGCGGAGATTCTTCTGCGATGAGTACCTGTGCCCGCGCCGGACGTTCACCGAGGAAACAACCCAGGTCCCGCGCCGGGCACGGTCCACCCGCCGGCTCCGGGACGCCCTCGTGTCCGCCGTGATCGGATCCGGCAGGGCCGCCGCCGAGGCCGCAACCTCGTTCGGCGTCTCGTGGTGGCTGGTCCAGCGGGCTCTGGATTCCGCTGCGCTGACGCTGCCCGATGTCGATGCCTTGGCACCGCGGATGCTCGGCATTGATGAGCACCGCTACCGGTCCGTGCGGTTCTTCCGCGATCCGGCCACCAAGCACCATCGTCGATTTGGACACCGGACAGGTCCTGGGCATCGTGGATGGCCGCGACAGTGAGGGTGTCGGGGACTGGCTGTTCGCCCGTCCGCTGCAGTGGCGCCTGGGCGTGCAGGTCGTTGCCATCGACCCGTCAGCGGCGTTCCGGAAAGCATTGCGGATGTGGCTGCCACGCACCGCTGTCTCGGTCGACGCGTTCCACCTGGTCAAGCTCGGTAACGACATGCTTACCGAAGTCCGGCAGCGCCTCACCCAGCAGGTCCATGGTCGGCGGGGGCGCTCCATTGATCCGGTCTGGGCCAACCGGAGGTTGCTCCTGCGCGGCGGGGACACGCTCTCGGACCGGGCACGGGACAGGCTCAGCACCGTGTTCGCAACCGACGATGCCACCGGGAAATTGCAGGCAGCGTGGCTTGTCAAAGAGCAGCTCCGGGCCCTGCTAGCCACTGGCTCTCTTGCGGACGCGGCCGCCGCGAAAGACCGGTTGCAGGTCCTGGTTGAGCGAGCCGCGCAGCCGGAGACGAGCCGCCTCTGGCGCACGGTCTGCAGGTGGTGGAAAGAGATCGAAGTCCTCGTAGTCACTGGTGCGACAACCGCGAAAGTGGAAGCCAACAACACCGCGATAAAGCACATCAAAAGGACTGGCCGGGGATTCACAAACGCGCGCAACTACAAAACGCGTATCCTTTTGCGCAGTGCCGCCAGAACAGCGGCATGAACATCCCTCACGGCAGAACGTTCACCACGAACCGTGAAGAGCCGGGAAACCCCACATCGAGTGAGCGAGCGTCCCGGGAAACCCCGCATCGAGTGAGAGAGCGTCCCAGGGGAGAAGCCGGGGGAGAGGTCCAAGGGCGTCCGCTGGTGGCTGAATCCGGGGCAGAAAACCTCTAAAACGCGGTGATTAACCTCAAAAAGTGGCGGAAACACGCGGAATTTGCGGAACCCGGGGGCCCAAGCTGGTAAGTTTTCGAACAGTGGCTTGTGCGCATGCCGCGTTCAGGCTCCAGAATCATGACCGTCCAGGAGGACATAAATGGCTAAGAACCGTAGTGAACTTGTTGCAGAGGTAGCAGGCAAGGCCGGCACCAGCCAGGCAGCCGTCAACTCCGTCCTCGACGCACTGTTCGAGGTTTTCGAGACTTCTGTCGCCGCGGGCGAGAAGATCACCATCCCGGGCTGGCTCGCCGTCGAGCGCACCGACCGTGCAGCACGTACCGGCCGCAACCCGCAGACCGGCGAGACCATCCAGATCGCGGCAGGCCACAGCGTCAAGCTGACCGCCGGCTCCAAGCTGAAGGCTGCAGTCTCCAACAAGAAGTAAGCTTCTTCCTTCCCGGCACGTAGCCGGCGCAGGAAAAGGAGCGGCAACCACCCGGTTGCCGCTCCTTTTGCTTTTAAGGCCGATTCGCTGGCCGGGCAGGCGTAGCGGACAATGGAATGGTGTCTTCTGCCGCAAAACCACGTTCCACCCACCCCCAGTCCGTTTCCGTCAAGGGAGCGCGGGGCAACGGTGCGCCAGGCCAAGACAGCAGGTCCCTGGGGATCCCCCGCGGATGGCAGCTGGCCGGACTGGCTGCCCTTTTCCTGGGCCTTGCAGCGGCGCTGTTTTTCTCCGGTGCGGCAGGCGCCCGGGCCGTGTCTGACCCTGGAGCGTTGGTCCGCTGGGGCCTCCCTGTCAGCAAGGCCATCCACAACGTCTCGTTGGCGACTGTCATCGGCGGCCTGATCTTCGCCGTCGGCATCCTCCCCCACAGTGCCGGGCCCCGCAGCCGGGCCAAGGAGGCTGCCGGCGGTGAAGCGCCGGAGCATCCCGCCTTCAGCCGCGCGCTGGCCGTGGCGTCGGCGGCAGGTGCCGCGTGGACGCTGTCCGCCATCGCCGTCCTGGTGCTGACCTACTCGGACGTGGCGGGGCAGGGACTCTCCGGTGACCCGGAGTTCACGCAGGCACTGGTCTTCTTCATGACGGACATCGAGACGGGGCGGGCCTGGCTGGCCGTCACCATCATCGCGGCCATTGTGACGACGGCGCTGTTCGGGGTGAGGTCCCTTGGAGGACTTGCGCTGACGCTGGTCCTGGCCCTGGTGGGGCTGGTCCCCACCGCCCTGATTGGCCATTCCTCGAGCTCCGCCGACCATGAAGGCGCCATCAACTCGCTGGGCCTGCACCTGGTGGGTGTCAGCACCTGGGTGGGCGGCATCATCATGCTGGCCCTGCTGTCCGGAATCCTGACGGGCCCCAAAGCCGCAGCGTCCGCCGACATCACGGAACCCACGCTCCGCCGGTTCTCCTCGCTCGCGGGCTTCGCGTTCGTGCTGGTGCTCGCCTCGGGCATCATCAACGCGAGCATCAGGATCACCAACTGGGCAGACCTCTTTGGTTCTCCTTACGGCCAGCTGATCCTGGCCAAATCAGCGGCCACCCTTGTCCTGGGCGGAATCGGGTTCATGCACCGGCAGTGGGTGATCCCGCAGCTGGGCCGCAAGGGCTCCACAATGTCTTCACGACGCGTGCTCTGGCAGCTGGTCCTGGCGGAATTCCTGGTGATGGGCGCAACGTCCGGCGTCGCCGTCGCCCTGGGCCGTTCCGCCCCACCGGAGCCCACCACCTTCGCCCCTGACGCCTCGCCGGCCTTCATCCTCACGGGCTACGAACTTCCCCCTGAACTGACACCGGAGCGGTGGCTCACCGAGTGGCGCCTGGACTGGCTCTGGATCGCCGCGGCGCTGTTCGGGCTTGTGGCGTATTTCCTGGGCGTGGCCAAGGTCCACCGGCGCGGGGACACGTGGCAGTGGTTCCGTTCCGTGAACTGGGTCATCGGCCTCCTGGTCCTGACCTACATCACGTCCGGCCCGCCGTCGGTCTATGGCCGCATACTGTTCTCGGCACACATGGTGGACCATATGGCACTGACCATGGTGGCGCCCATCTTCCTGGTCCTGGGTGCGCCGGTGACGCTCGCCCTGCGGGCCCTGCCGGCCCGGGGTGACGGCTCCAGGGGCGCCCGGGAATGGCTGCTGGTGTTCATCCACTCGAAGTTCTCCCAGCTGGTCACCCACCCGCTCTTTGCGGCAGCCAACTTTGCCGGCTCCATTGTGCTTTTCTACTACTCGGACCTGTTCGGCTTCGCCATGCGGGAGCACGTGGGCCACGAGCTGATGATTGTCCACTTCCTGCTCACCGGGTACATCTTTGTGCTGACCATGATCGGCACCGATCCGCTGCCGCGCCGGGCGCCGTACCCCATGCGGCTCCTGCTGCTCCTGGCCACCATGGGCTTCCACGCCTTCTTCGGCGTCGCCATCATGGGCGGGACCAACCTCCTTGCCGCGGACTACTTTGGGAACCTGGGCAGGGAGTGGGGCCCCTCGGCCCTCCTGGACCAGCAGAAGGGCGGCGCCGTGGCCTGGGGCATCGGCGAGGTCCCCACGCTGCTGGTGGCGCTCGGCGTCGCCATCATGTGGTCCCGGTCTGACCAGCGGGAGACCAAACGCGTGGACAGGGCCGCGGACAGGAATAACGACGCCGATCTCACCGCTTACAACGATATGTTTGCCAAATTGGCCGAACGCGACGCCAGGCTGGCTGAACGCAACAAGCTGGAAGGACGCTGATGAGCGAAACCGTACGCACGCATGCCCGGGTCCGGGCCTCCGAACTGGTGGGCCGCAACTGGTTGAACACCGGCGGCAAAACCCTTGACCTTGAGGCCCTGCGCGGCAAGATCGTGCTGCTGGATTTCTGGACCTTCTGCTGCATCAATTGCCTGCATGTCCTGGACGAACTCCGGCCGCTGGAGGAACAGTACTCCGACGTCCTGGTCACGGTGGGCGTCCACTCGCCCAAGTTCGAGCACGAGGCCGATCCGGTGGCGCTGGCCGCCGCCGTTGAGCGCTACGAGATCCACCACCCGGTCCTGGACGATCCCGAGCTGGAGACCTGGAGGGCCTACACTGCCCGCGCCTGGCCCACCCTGGTGGTCATCGACCCCGAGGGCTACATCGTTGCTCACCTGTCCGGTGAAGGCCATGCGGACGGCCTGGCGGTGCTGATTCCCGAGCTCATCGCACAACATGAGGCCAAGGGGACGCTGCACCGCGGCTCCGGCCCGTACGTGGCCCCGGAGCCCACCTCCGGCACCCTGCGCTTCCCGGGCAAGGCACTGTTCCTTCCGCCGGGCCGCGGTTCCACCGCCGTGAATGGAACGTCCGACGACGGCGCAGCGGCAGGTGCCGCAGGAAACGGTGCTGCCGGCAAGGGTTCGTGGCTGGTCACCGACACGGGACACCACCGGCTGGTGGAGCTCGGCACGGACTTCCATACCGTCCTGGGCACCTTTGGTTCCGGGGCGAGGGGTCACGCGGACGGCCCCGCCGCCGGGGATTCCGCCGTGGCACAGTTCAACGAGCCCCAAGGCCTGGTCCTGCTGCCGGAAGACGTGGCAGCCAAGGCCGGGTACGACGTCGTGATTGCCGACTCCGTCAACCACCGGCTCCGTGGACTGTCCCTTGCGGACGGCAAGGCCTCCACCCTTGCCGGCAGCGGCGTCCAGCGGCTGCTGGAGGCCGGACCGGCACGCGTGGACGAGGATGCAGCCGGATTCACCGGCCAGCTCGGCGGGCACCCGCTGGACGTGGCACTGAGCTCGCCGTGGGATGTTGTCTGGTCGCGCAAGCTCAACGCCGTGGTCGTCGCCATGGCCGGTGTGCACCAGATCTTCAGTTTTGACCCCCTCACCGGGGCGGTGGCCATCGTGGCCGGCAACGGCCTGGAGGGCCTGCTGGACGGTCCGGCCCACGAGGCCTGGTTCGCCCAGCCCTCCGGCCTGGCCGAAGACGCCGAGGGCAACATCTGGGTAGCAGACTCCGAAACGTCCGCCCTCCGCAAGCTGGCAATTGACGACGACGGCACGGTCACCGTGGAGTCCGCCATCGGCAAGGGGCTGTTCGACTTCGGCTTCCGGGACGGCGCGGCCGCCGAGGCGCGCCTCCAGCATCCCTTGGGCGTGACCGTCCTGCCGGACGGCTCGGTGGCGGTGGCCGACACCTACAATGGCGCCGTGCGGCGGTACGACCCCGCCTCCGGCGTAGTGTCCACCCTGGCGCGCGGCCTCCTGGAGCCGTCCGACGTGATTGTGGACCACACGCACTCGGCCGGGTCGGAGCCGCTGCTGGTGGTGGTGGAGGCGAACAAGCACCAGGTGGTGTTCGTGCCCATCCCCAAGGAAGCCCAGCAGGTGGATGAGGGCGCAGTCCAGACGCACCGGCCCAAGAGCCCCGTGGCGCCGGGTCCCCTGGAACTGACGGTCCGCTTCACCGCCCCCACCGGGCAGAAGCTGGATGACCGCTGGGGCGATCCCACCCAGCTGAAGATCTCCTCCACGCCGCCGGAGCTGCTGGCCTCCGGCGGCGGAACCTCGGTGGGGCTGCTCCGCACCCTGGAGCTTTCACCGGACGTGCCGGAGGGGATCCTGCACATCACTGCACGGGCCGCCGCCTGCGATGGCCCCGAGACCGAGGACGGCGAGATCCCGGACCACGCCGCCTGCCACCTCTACCAGCAGGACTGGGGCATCCCCGTGGTCCTGCAGGGCGACGGCGACACCGAGCTCGTGCTGGACCTGCGCGGCATGGACTGACGCCCCGCCGTCGTCCCTGATTCTCAGCCGACATGCCGCAAAAGGCTGCTGCCCATGACTCATGCGTCACGGGAAGCAGCCTTTTGTGCTGCGTGGACAGGGAGAACTGTGGAAACCCGGGGTGGCTGCGATGCGCTGCCGCCAAAACCCTGTCCAGCGTGACGGCATCCGCCAGCCGATGCGTGCACGGTTTGTCCACATAACCCCGTCCGCAGCTGCCGGGCACATCCGTGGCCAGCCACCATGGCCCCATGGAAGTGTCACGAGCCTTGGAACGTTGCGGGGGAGCTGCCCGCCGACCCGCCCTCGCCCGGCTCGGCGTGGATGATGCAGCCCTTCGGCGGGCGGTCCGCAGCGGGGTCCTGCAGCCGGACCGCGGACTGTATGCGCTTCCGACGGCGCCTGCCGGGCTGATTGCCGTACTTCGGAACCGGGAGTTGCTGACCTGTTCCAGCGCCGCGGGACATTACAACCTATGGTGCCTGTCGGCGCCGGGCCTCCGCCACGTCTACCACCGGAGGCAGTCAGCAGTAGGGGATGAGGCTGTCCATCATGCCGGGCTGCTCCTGCCGCCCGCATCGATACGGCCGGTAGCAGCCCTCGCCGATGTGCTCATTCACGCGCTACGCTGCCTGCCCCTCAAGGAGTCCCTCGTCATGGTGGAGAGCGCCGTGACAAGGGGTGACATGACGGTGGGCTTCCTGCGCGACCGGCTCGAGGGCCGGCGCAACGGCAAAGCCAGGGCAGTCCTGCAGTGGGTTGATGGGGGTGCCGATTCCCTCCTTGAGACACTGGCGCGAACCTACTTCCGCCAAGCTGGGATCGACGTGCAGACCCAGGTCTACCTGGAACGGGTGGGATACATAGACCTGCTGCTGGACGGGTGGCTCGTGGTTGAGCTGGACGGCCGGCACCACGCCGACTGGAACCAGGTCAAGAAGGACCACCGGCGGAACAATGAGTCCGTCCTTCAGGGTTACACGGCACTCCGGTATTACTACTCCGACGTGGTTTACCAGCCTGAGGCCATGGTGGCGCAGGTCCTGGCGGTGCTGGGACGGCGGCGATAACCGGGCGGGCGTCACAGGGAGCATGGTTTTGGATGCCCGCTGAGACAGAAACTGCGCGATTCCGAGGCCGTGGACGGCGGGGGAGTGCAAAAAAGTGCCCTGCGTGACGCAAGCAGGCCGCGCGACCCCCGGAATCCGGCCCTAGAAGCTCAGTACCGGGGTGACCTTCACTGTGTCCCCGGTGACGTCCAGGCGGGTGGTGAAGCTGAAGTCCACTTCCTCGTTGAGGGGGTACCAGGCCCCCGTGAACAGATTCTGCTGCAGGGCCTCCACCTTCGCTTTGCCGTCGAGCGGAGCCACCACCCAGCGCCCGTCGAAGGGTTCAATGGACACGTTGGGGTATTCCGTCACGGTCCATTTGATGCTGCCGTCCTGCACCGTGTTGTTGCTGGCGTAATAGAACGGGCAGTCCGGCTGGAGTTTCTGTTCCTTGGCGGCGACGGCGGCACAGCTGTCCAGGAATTCCCTGACCTTCGCTGACACGTCCTTCTTCAGGTTGTCCGTGGCTTGGGTGAGGAGGTTGAGCGGCGCCACCGGGGCGTCCCGTGCCGTCACCGTGGCACGGGAGGGGGCCGCCGAGAAATACTCCCCGTTCACGGAGGCCTCGTACTCGCCGGGGTAGAAGACCGCAAAGGAGTTCCGGCCGTTGGGCATGTTGACGGGGACGCCGTTGACGGTGGCCTCACTGGAATTGACCACCGTGATGTCCATCGTGGGCAGCCGGGACGGAACGAAAGCCCAGGTGTTGAAGAAGATCCACTCGGTCCCGGTCTTGCGCAGCAGGAATTCAGTGCGGAGCCGGCTGCCGTCAATGGTGTACTCCAGGGGCACCATGACCTGGTTGTCCGGGCGTTCCTCGGCGTCACCGATATCAACGTTCGTGAGCCGGGACGTCGCGGTCTGCAGGGCCGTGCCGTCGAGCATGGCGGCGTTGCTGGGCGGGACAGTGGCGCGGAGCAGCCCCAGCGCCTTCCCGCCGTCGCCGCTCTGCAGCGCGTCCAGATATTCACGCACAGGCTGCTGGGGACTGGCCACGGTGTTGTTGACCAGGTTCACCGCCACCACGGCGCCGGCGACGGCAAGCATGAGTCCCAGCAGCCATCCGGCTGCGATCCTCACCAACGCTTGACTCATCTGCACGTTCCATACGTTACCTGCCATGCGTCCGACGGCGGCAGTTGAGTCAGCAGGATGCGCTTCGTTTTAGCGGCGGCGGCGCCGGGACGACGTGCCGAACACCCCGCGCAAAAGTTCCCGTCCGAGCTGGGTGCCGATGGACCTGGCCATGCTCTTGAGCCCGCCGCCCAGGGCGCCGCCGAGCATTCCGCCGATGTCGCCTACCATCGAGTCTCCCGCACCCGGGCGCGGGGCCGGGGCGCTTTCGGCCGGCGTGCGGCGCCTTGTTTCGGCGGACGGGGCGGGCCTGCTGCTCGGCCGCCCAAGGATCTCCTCCTCGATCCGGCGTGCCTCGGCGTCGACGTCGTCCTGGCCCGCCCCGCCCTGGCCCGCCCCGCCCTGAACCGGTTCGCGCGGAACAGATCCGCCGGCTGCGGGTCCGGTGGGCGCGGCGGCCTTCCCTGACAGTTTTTCGAAGGCCGAGTGGTTGTCCACTGCTGTCCCGTACTTTGCCAGCAGGGCCGAGCCTGCCACGGTGCTCCGGACCAGGGCTTCGTCGCTGGGGCCCATCACGGACTCGGGGGCGCGGAGCCTGGTGAGCGCCACCGGTGTCGGGGCGCCCTTCTCGTTCATGACGGTGATGACGGCCTCGCCGATGCCTGCAGAGGTGAGTGTCTCTTCGAGGTCGTAGTCGCTCATGGGGAACGTGGACACCGTGGCTTTGAGGGCCTTGGCGTCCTCGGGGGTAAACGCGCGGAGGGCGTGCTGCACACGGTTTGCCAGCTGGCCGAGGACCTCGGCGGGGACGTCCTTGGGGGTCTGGGTGACGAAGAAGATCCCCACGCCCTTGGACCGGATGAGCCGGACCGTGGTGGTGATGGCTTCCAGGAAGGCTTTGGAGGCGTCGTTGAAGAGGAGGTGGGCTTCGTCGAGGAAGAACACCAGCTTGGGCTTGTCCAGGTCGCCGGCCTCGGGCAGGTCCTCGAAAAGGTCCGCCAGCAGCCACATGAGGAAGGTGGAGAACAGCATGGGCTTGGTCTGCAGCGTGGGCAGCTCCAGGCAGGTGATCACCCCGCGCCCGTCCGGGGCGGTCCGCAGCAGCTCCGCGGTGTCGAACTCAGGCTCACCGAAGAACTTCTCCAGGCCCTGCGCCTCAAGGCTTACCAGCTCCCGCAGGATAACCCCGGCAGTGGCCTTGGACAGCCCGCCGAGTTCCTCAAGCTGGTCCTTGCCTTCGGCCGAGGTGAGGAACTGGATGACCGCGCGGAGGTCCTTCAGGTCGATGAGCTCCAGGCCGTTCTTGTCCGCGAAGTAGAACACCAGCTGCAGGCTCGATTCCTGCGTGTCGTTCAGCTCCATGATCCGCGAGAGCAGGATGGGGCCGAACGAGGATACGGTCGCGCGTACCGGGACGCCGTTGCCGTCGCCGCCCAGGGCCAGGAACTCCACCGGGAACGTCCGGCCCTGCCAGGCCTGCCCGATGCCCTCGGTACGTGCGGTCAGCTTTTCACTGCCGGTGGCGGCGGTGGCCAGGCCGGACAGGTCGCCCTTGATGTCGGCCAGGAAGACCGGCACCCCGGCGGTGGAAAGCTGCTCGGCCATCATGTGCAGCGTGACGGTTTTGCCCGTGCCGGTGGCGCCGGCGACGAGTCCGTGCCGGTTCATCATCGACAGCGGCAGCCGCACCGGCGCGTCCTTGTGGAGTTCGCCGTCGATGATGGCGGCCCCCAATTCGATGGTGGCGCCTTCCAGCGTGTAGCCCTTCTGGAGGGTGGCGAGCTTTTCTGATGTGGTTTTGTTGGCCATGGCGCTAGCTTAGCGGCGGCTGCGCCTCCGTGGCCGGTATGCCCTCACTTCCGTGGGCCCTCGGGAAGTTCCTTGGTGAACGCCAGGAACTTGAGTGTTTCAGGGTCGGCATCCAGGTCGAACTGCGGCCGGTAGCCGGCCTTGAGGTACAGGTTCCTGGCTTCGGGCTGGCGGGGCCCGGTGGTGAGGTAGATGCGCGTGTAGCCCCGCCGGGCCGCCAGTGCTTCCAGCTCGGCCAGCACCAGCCTTCCCAGGCCCCGGCGGCGGTGTCCCGAGTGCGTCCAGATTCGCTTCAGCTCCGCCGTGCTGGCGTCATAGCGGCGGAAGGCGCCGCCGGCAATGGATTTAGCATCCTTCAGGATCATCAGGAGTGCCCCTCCCGGCGCCGCGAACTCCGCGGCGGGGTAGCGGTTCAGTTCCTCCGCGGCGGCTTTCCTGCCGAAGAGGTCGCCGTACCGGGTGTCGTACTCGACGGCGAGTTCGTCCAGGAGCGGCCGGACCCGCAGATCGTCCATGGGGAGGTTGAGGACTTCCAGCGCGGCCGGGTCAAGCGGGCGTGCACCGTCCAGGGACCCGGCGCTGCGGGACGGGTGCCTGAGGGAAGGTTCAGCGGTCATGGTTCAGTTCTTTCCGACGACGGCGGGCGCGGTGGACAAGGCGGCGAAAGGTTCCGCAGAGAGGCCGCGGGCAACGGAGAGGATGATCCGGGCCAGGGCATCGTTCTCGCGGAAGGGTGCGGCGTTGGTGCCCGGCCGGGCGAATGCTCCCGCTCCCCAGCCCGAGGTCCCAGGCCCGACGGCAAACACCGTGGCCTGCGGCTGCCCCTGGGCATCCACCAGCTGGTGCCGGGAGGTGACCAGCAGTTTCCCGGTGGAATGGATGCCGTCCGCCGTGAGCAGCTGCTGCTCCGTGCCCAAGCCGCTGCGGTGCAGGGACTCAAGAGCCGGGTTGAGCGAGCGGGCCACGGAGGTGCCAGGGAGCCGTGCTTCGATGAAGGCCGTGGCTGCAACGGTGCCGGGGAACTGCGGCGAACCGGCCCGGAAGGTGCCGTCGGCCTCGTCGGTGGAGATCTCAAGGTTGGGCCCGAGGAACTGCAGCAGCCCGGCCCGGTGCAGGGCGAGCATCTGCCGGAGCCTGTGGGGCGGCGGCCCGGAATCCACAAAGCTGAAGAAGCCGTGCCACCAGCCGTGGACGGCCTGCTGGGAGCGGGCGCTGAGCCGCTCCAGTGGGACCACGCGGCCCACCTCCATGTAGACGTGCAGCAGCGCGAGGAACAGCGCGAGCGTTTCGGGATGGTCGGGGCTGTCCCGGAGTGCCAGGTCATGCTCGATGTAACCGGCCACGGCGTCCTGCACGTCCCGCCGGTCCGTGAACAGGCGCCCTTCCAGGGGCCGGTCCAGCCGTTCCAGGTCCAGATGCAGGGCGCTATCCGGTACGGCAGCGGCCACGAGTTCCTCCCGGCGGGCTCTGTACCAGTCCAGCGCCGCGTAGCGGGCCGCGAACTCGTCCCAGTCCATGGCGGCCCGGGCGGGGCTGCCCGTCAGCAGCTCCCGGTAGTAGCCGTAGCCCGCCTCCTTGGCGATCAGCGGCCACAGGTCCCTGCGGAAGTCCAGTTCCCCGTGCCGCTCCAGCAGGGCCTCCACCGCCGCCGCGGTGAAGAAACGCAGCGGTCCCGGAGCCTCGCCGCGGAGCGTTGCGGAGATCTTCGAGTGGTACGGCACTCCCCGGCGGGACCCAGCCCAAAGCCGGGGTTCCCTGCCCGACGCGACATACCGGAGGCCGCCGTCGGATGTTTCCTCAAACCGGCCGCCGCGTCCCTCCGTCAGGAGGACCACCAGGTCCACAAAGGCGAGGCCCATGCCGGACACGATGACGTCCTGTCCGGGGGCTATGGGGGAGTAGTCGACGTCGGTGGTGTAGCCGGGTGCCGCATGGAAACCGCCGTGACGCCTGGCAAAACCGGACCAGGCAGCAGAAGCGGCATCCGGGCGCGAATCGGTATGCCCAAGCGCGTTCACCAGGATGTCCGCGCGCAGGGTCCGCCCGTTCGCAAGCTCTACGGCATGGCCACCGCCTTCAAGCGCGGTGACGTCCACAGCCATGGTCCGGTGCACCGTCACGCTGCGCCCCAGGGACTTCGCGGCCCGGCGGAAGAACCACTCCAGGTACTGGCTTTGCAGCTGGCGGGTGGGAAAGCTGGCGCGGTTGAGCTGCCTGAGCTGCTCCCACAGAAGCTGCGGAAAGTCCGGCACGTCGGTAATCGAACCGTCCACTACGCCGGCAGCCCATTCGGCGAGGCCCGGACCCGGGACCGCAGGACCCAGGCATTCCACGGACCCGTCCGTGAACATCGTGACGTCAGCGGCAGTGGAGTTCAGCAGAAGGCCCGGATGCTGGTCGTAGCGCCAGATGCGTCCAGAGCCAGGGACGTACGGCTCCACAACGTGGATGTCCAGCGGCCCGGTGAAGAGCTCCGAACGGTTGGCGGCGATCCGTTCGAGCACGCCGGCCGTCCGGGGACCGCCGCCGATGAAGACGACGGCGGGAATGTTCGCTGGCATGGCGCTCCTGGCTATGGAGGGGAAGGGCGGCTGGGAGTGCCCATGCTAGGCAGCGTTTCCGACGGCGGTCGAGCGCTTTGTCACGGCCGTTAACTGCGCGTCACACCGCGTCAAGCAACGCAAGAATCCGACTCATGACGCCGTGCGAACCCCGGTGAAGTTATGCAACCCGGCGCCTTGCTGGCCCCTCCAGGCGGGTCCTAGATTTGCAGCCAGCATCCGGGGCAAACAGCTCCGGCCTCAACAATCCGATCTTTCGGACCTAACAAAGAAGCGGGGTGGCGCATGAGTTCAGCAGCAACTACCGCGGCGCAGTCAACAACGTCAGCACAGCCAGCACAGTCAACTGCCGGCCGGGCGCCGGCTGCCGCGGATAGCCGGGCAACTGCGGCCGGGGCGGTTTCTTCTGGGTCCGGCGGTGTCCCGCCGGAAGTCGGGACGGCCCGCGTGGCCACCGATTACTCCTCCTACCGGGTGGTGGCCGCCAGGCACCCCTGGCGCTGGGTGGGGACAGCCGTCGTCGCCCTCGGGGTCTTCGCTGTTGCGTGGTCGTTGGCCACCAACCCGCGCTGGGAGTGGGGAGTGGTGGCCCAGTGGTTCACCGCCCAGTCCGTCATCAACGGCCTGCTGGAGACGCTTAAGCTGACGGCCATCTCGGGCATCCTCGGCTTTGTGCTGGGCTTCATCCTGGCGCTCATGCGGCTGTCCGCCTCGCCGCTGCTGGTCTCGGTGTCCTGGACGTTCTCCTGGATCTTCCGGTCCACACCCCTCCTGGTGCAGATGCTGCTCTGGTACAACCTGGGTTACCTGTACGAAAAGATCAGCTTGGGCATCCCCTTCACGGACGTCCGGTTCTTCGAGGTCCAGACCACCACACTGATCAGCCAGTTCGCGGCAGCAGTGCTGGGCCTGACCCTCAACCAGGCTGCCTACTCGGCCGAGATCATCCGCGGCGGCATCCTCTCCGTGGACCAGGGCCAGCTCGAAGCCGCGGCCGCCCTGGGCATCCCGGCCTGGCGCAGGTCCACGCGGATTGTCCTGCCGCAGGCCATGCGGGCCATCCTGCCCACAGCCTTCAACGAGATTGTCGGCCTGGTCAAGGGCACGTCCATTGTGTACGTCCTGGCCTACTCCGAGCTGTTCTACACAGTTCAGGTGATCTACAACCGCACGCAGCAGGTCCTGCCGCTGCTGCTGGTGGCCACTCTTTGGTACGTGGTGATCACGTCCGTGCTCAGCGTCTTCCAGTACTACATCGAACGGCACTACTCCAAGGGCGCGGTGCGGAACCTGCCGCTGACGCCCCTGCAGACGGCCCGCAAATTCTTCGCCACCCACGCTGTGGCCAACACCGCAAGGAACGCCCGATGAGCACCGTAACTACCTCTGCCCCGGCAACTGCCACCGACCCAGTCACCACGCCATCCACCCGCGGCCTGGTGGAAATCACCAAGGTCCGCAAGTCCTTCGGGGCCACCGAGGTCCTCAAAGGGGTCAGCCTCACGGTGGAACCGGGCGGGGTGGCTGTCATCGTGGGCCCCTCCGGATCCGGCAAGTCCACACTGCTGCGCACCATCAACCACCTGGAAAAGGTGGACGGGGGCTTCATCTCCATTGACGGCAACCTGGTGGGATATGAAGTCCGGGGCAACCGGCTGCACGAGCTGCGCGGGAAGGAAATCCTCAAGCAGCGGACCGAAATCGGAATGGTGTTCCAGAACTTCAACCTGTTCCCGCACCTCACGGCCCTGGAAAATGTGAGCGAAGCCCCCGTCGTCGCACAGGGATGCTCCAAAGACGAGGCGCGGCGCCGCGGCCTGGAACTCCTGGACCGGGTGGGACTGAAGGACCGTGCGGACGCCTACCCGCGCCAGCTCTCCGGCGGCCAGCAGCAGCGGGTGGCCATCGCCCGCGCCCTGGCCCTGGACCCCAAAATCCTGCTGTTCGACGAGCCCACGTCCGCACTGGACCCGGAACTCGTCAACGAAGTGCTGGACGTCATCCGCGAACTCGCGAAATCCGGCACCACGCTGCTCATCGTCACCCACGAGATGGGCTTCGCCCGCGACGTGGCGGACACCGTGGTGTTCATGGACCAGGGGCAGATCGTGGAACAAGGCAGCCCGGAACACATTTTCACCAACCCCCAGGAACCGCGCACCCGGAGCTTCTTCTCCAAGGTGCTCGAACCGGCTTTCAACATCTAAGGACTTCCCCATGACACCTCCCACTGGCCTTTCCCGCGGCCCACGCCGCAGCCGCGCACTCGCTGCGCTGCCCGCCGTCGTACTTCTTGGAACTGCCGCCCTGGCCGGCTGCGCTGATCCCGGCGCCTCGGCTGCCGGCACCTCCACGGGCGGGGCGCAGACAACGGCGGCCCGCAACGGCGTCGTGTACAACACCGCGCCGGACCAGCAGCGCATCCGTGCGGAGAAAGAGGCGGCGCTCGCCGCCAAGGTCCCCGAACTGATCGGCAGGGACGGCAAGCTGACCGTCGCCACCACGGCCGGGTCCATCCCGCTGTCCTTCCACGCCACGGATGACCAGACGGCCATCGGTTCCGAGCTGGACATCGCGCAGCTCGTGGCGGACAAGCTGGGCCTGGAGCTGGACGTCCAGGTGACGTCCTGGGAGAACTGGCCGCTGAAAACCCAGTCCGGCGACTTCGAGGCCGTGTTCTCCAACGTGGGAGTCAACAAGGACCGGGTGAAGCTGTTCGACTTCGCCAGCTACCGCGCGGCCTTCATGGGCTTCGAAGCCAAGAAATCCGCCAGCTATGACATCAAGGGCGCAGACGACATCTCCGGCCTTAAGGTGTCCGTGGGCTCCGGAACCAACCAGGAAAAGATCCTGCTGGCGTGGAACAAGGAACTCGAAAGCAAGGGCAAGGCGCCGGCCACCCTCCAGTACTACTCCTCCGACGCAGACACCATCCTGGCGCTGTCCTCCGGCCGCACCGACCTGAACATCTCGCCCTACCCGTCCACGGTGTACCGGGAGAACACCCGGGACGACCTGAAGGTGGTGGGCAAGGTCAACGCCGGCTGGCCGTCCGAAACCCTGGTGGCCGCCACCACGCTGCGCGGCAACGGCCTGGCCCCGGTCATTTCCGAGGCCCTCAACTCCGCGATCGACGACGGGTCCTACGGCAAGGTGCTGGAGCGCTGGGGCCTGTCCGAGGAAGCCCTGCCCGAATCCAGGACCATCACGGAAGAGAACTTCGCGGCCACGCAGGCATCGGCCAGCGCGGCCCCTTCAGGGAAGGCATCATGAACGCACTGTCCACCGGAACAGCCCTGGAGTCCTTTGACGCAGACTGGCAGGAATGGCACGCCGCACACGAAAAGCAGCGGGCGCACCCGCACGGTTTCCTGGCCGTGACCCACCTGCACTGGCTGGGCAGCGAAGCTGCCCGGCTGGAAGGTGCGCCGGGCATCTGGAGGGTGGAGGCCGACGTCGTCCGCGTGGTTCTGGAGCCGGGCGAAAGCCTGCAGCGGGACGGCAGGGAACTGAACATCGAAGCGGGCACGACTGCCACGTTCGGCCCCATCGAGGAGCGCGGCGGCATCAACCTGCTCTCCGGCAACACGGTCATTGAGGTGGCCAAGCGCGGCGGCGAGTACATTGTGCGGCCCCGGAATCCGGAGAACGGATTGCTGCGGAATTACCAGGGCACGCCGGCATACTCACCGGACGCCGCCTACGCCGTCCGCGGGACCTACGTCCCGTTCGAGGCGCCGCGGCCCACCACGGTGGGGGCCGCCGTCGAAGGAATCCAGCACGTCTACGAGGCGCCGGGCGAGATCCGCTTCCGCCTGGCGGGGGAGGACCTGGCGCTGACCGCGTTCAACGGCCACGCGCCAGGATCGCTGTCCGTGCTGTTCACGGACCAGACCTCCGGCAGGACAACCTACCCGGCCAACCGCTCGCTCTCCGTTGTGCCTGCCCCGGATGGCGCCGTGGAGCTCGACTTCAACCGGGCCGTCAACCTGCCCTGCGCCTACACCGACCTTGCCACCTGCCCGCTGCCGCCGGCCGAAAACCGGCTGCCGGTGGCTATTGAAGCCGGCGAGAAGATCCCCTACGAACGTCAGGACAAGCAGTGAGCACCTCTAAGACGCCCCAGGCGGGATTCCTTGCCATCGAACTCGACGGCGCCGGCTGGGACGGCGTGGACCTTTCCCGGGCCGTGCTGGCCGCCGAATCCGCCGGGTTCCATGTGGCCACGTTCACCGATGCGCCGGCGTCCGGCCGCACCAATGCCCTGCAGCGCGCGGCCTTCGCGGGACCGGTGACGCGCACCATCGCCCTGGTCCCTGAGGTGGATACCGTGTACACCGAGCCGTTCCACGTCTCCACCCAGCTGGCGAGCCTCGACTACGTCTCCGGCGGCCGGGCCGGATGGATCGCCACGGCGGCCGAAGCGCCCGAGGCGGCAGCCGCCGTCGGCCGTTCCTCCGTGAGTGGCGCCGCCCTGGCCCAGGAAGCCGCCGCGTCCGTTGAGGTGTCCCGGCGCCTGTGGGATTCGTGGGAGGACGACGCCGTGATCCGTGACGTCGCCACCGGCCGGTACATCGACGTGGACAAGCTCCACTATGCCGATTTCGAAACTCCGGCCGGGTTTGCCGGACCCGGGTACTCGGTCAAGGGCCCGTCCATCATTCCGCGGCCGCTGCAGGGCCAGCTGCCGGTGCTGGCCGCAGCGTCCCTGGTGGGCGAGGGGCAGGTGCCGGCCGGCGCTGTTGACGCCGTCCTGGTGTCTGCCCCCACGCCCGAACTGCTCGCCGCCGAGGTGCGCGAAGTCCGTGCCCGGCTGGGTGCCGGCGTTGCGGTGGTCGCCGAGCTCGACGTCGTCCTGGACTCCCGCGGGCAGGCTGCGGCGGGGCGGGTGGCTGGCTTTGACTCCGGCCGTGCTGCCTACGCCGGTTCCGCTGCCGGTCTCACGGACTTCCTTGCGGAACTCCTGAAGGAGGCCGACGGCGTGCGCCTGCACCCGGCGTCGCTCTTTGTCGACCGGGAGGAACTGGGCCGCCTGGTCCTGCCGGAACTGCGCCGCCGTGGAGTCCTTCGCCCGGTGGTGCAGGACGGCACCTTCCGCGAACTTTTGGGGCTTTCACGCCCGGTGAGCCGCTACGCCGCCGCATCCGACGCCACCGCCGCATCCAACGCCGCGGCCGAATCCAACGCCGTTGCTCCCGCCGGCGCAGGAAAGTAAGGGAAAGCCATGACGCAGCACACGCGTGCTAAATCCGACGTGTTCACTCCCACCGGACAGATCCAGTTCGGGGTCTTCTTCCAGGGCGTGAACTCCGGCACCATCTGGAAGGCGGCCGAATCCGGCTCCCAGACTGACTTCGAGTCCTTCCGCCGCATCGCGCAGACCGCCGAGCGGGGACTGTTCGCGGCGTTCTTCCTGGGCGAGGGACTCCGCCTGCGGGAGCACCTGGGCCGCCCGCACGCCCTGGATGTGGTGGGCCGCCCCGACGCGCAGACCATGCTGGCCGCACTGGCGTCGGTGACCAAGAACATCGGCCTGGTGGCCACCCAGAACACTACCTACAACGATCCCGCGGACCTGGCGCACCGGCTCGCGTCCCTGGACCTGGTCTCCGGCGGGCGGGCCGCGTGGAACATCGTAACCACGGACAACGCCTGGACCGGGGCGAATTTCCGGCGCGGCGGCTACCTGGACCACGCGGACCGCTACAAGCACGCCGAAGCGTTCGTGGAGACGGCCAAGCGGATCTGGGATTCGTGGGAAACACCTGAGGGGCCGGCACGCCGGGTGCTCCACGAGGGCCAGCACTACACGGTGGATGTCACGCCGCGGCTGCCGCGCAGCGCCCAATACCGGCCCGTGCTCTTCCAGGCCGGCGACTCCCCGGAGGGCCGCAACTTTGCCGCCCGCCAGGCGGACGTGATCTTCTCCGCCCACCCGAAGTTCGATGCCGCCGTGGAGTTCCGCAAGGACCTCGTGGCGCGGTCCGTGGCCGCCGGCCGCGGTGCGAACGCGGTGCAGATCATGCCGGCCAGCGAATTCATCCTTGCGCCCACCGCCGCGGAAGCAGCTGAAAAGAAGGAGTGGGTGCGCAGCCTGCAGATCGGCCCGCAGCAGGCCATCGCCTACCTGGAGCAGTTCTGGGGCCGCGAGCTGTCCGCTTACGATCCTGACGGGCCGCTGCCTGGAATCGACCCGGTCGTGGACGAGACCTCGGAGACCCGCGGCAGCGGCTTCCACGGAGCGAAGGCCCGGCAGTTGGCGGACCAGTGGCGGGCCGAGGCCAAGGACAAGGGCCTGTCCATCCGGCAGTTCGTCACGTCCCGCACCGCACGCGTGGACGCCACCTTTACCGGCTCGTACGCCGATGTGGCGGACCGGCTGGCTGAGTATGCGCGGGTGGGCGCCGTGGACGGGTTCAACATCTCGCCGTGGCTGGTTCCCACCGGCCTGGACGACATTGTGAACCACCTGGTTCCGGAGCTCCAGGAACGCGGGGTGTACCCCACCGGATACCGCGGCAGCACGCTCCGCGGGAACCTTGGGCTGGCAACGCCGGTACGGACCGCGGATGACGCCGCCCAGGCGGTACGGGCCTGATGCACCCGGCTGAGATGGCTGGAAAGGCCGACGACGGCGGCGGGGTGGGTGCCGTCGTCGACCATTCCGGCGGGGCTGCTTCGCTGGGGACCGTCACGCTGCAACTGACGGTGTGGGAGCAGTGGCTGTAGGAGAACCGCCATCTCCCCGGCGCATACTCGTAGGACGTAACCGCATCCCGATCTAAGGAAGCCGATGCCCCACCCCACCCGTCCCCTGCGGAAACTTGGATTCCTCACCATTGGGCTGTTTGATCCTGCGGATCCTGCCGCGGGACACGAATCCACCTTGCGGATTATCGAACTGGGCGAACGGCTGGGATTCGACAGCGCCTGGCTGCGCCACCGGCATCTGCAGTTCGGCATTTCTTCCCCGGTGGCGGTGCTGGCCGCCGCGAGCCAGCGCACCTCGCGCATTGAGCTTGGGACGGCCGTGACGCCGCTGGGTTGGGAGAACCCGCTGCGCCTGGCAGAGGACCTGGCCACCGTGGACCTGCTTGCCGGAGGACGCATCAATCCCGGCGTCAGTGTGGGCGAGCCGATGCACTACGACACTGTGAAGCATGAGCTGTACCCGGATTCCGGGGAGCAGGAGGACTTCAGCTACGGCCGGGTGGAGCGGTTTGCGCACTTGGTTGCAGGGGAGCCGGTGCGCGAATTTTCCGGCAGGCAAGGGGTGGTGGAGGAGTTCTCCAACCGCGTCGAGCCGCACTCTCCCGGGTTGCGCGGGCGCCTTTGGTACGGGGCCGGCAGCACGGCGTCAGCTGTCTGGGCGGGGGCCAACGGGTTCAACCTGCTCTCCAGCAGCGTGGTCTTCCCTGGCGAGGACCAGGACCCGGATTTTGCCCTCGTCCAGCAGTCGCAGATCCGGGCCTTCCGCGAAGCGGCAGCAGCGTCAGGACACTCCCGGGCGCGGGTTTCGCAGGGCCTGGTGGTGATCCCCACCGATTCGGCGACGCCGGCCCAGCGGGAGAAATACCAGCGGTACGTCGACGAACGCACGCCACGCACCACGGCGCCGCAGGGGCCGAGGGGCATGATGTTCGCCCGGGACCTGATCGGCAGCAGCGAGCAGATCGCTGGGCAGCTGTACGCACACGCAGGGTTCCAGGAGGTGGACGAGGTGGCGTTCGCACTGCCCTTCAGCTTCGACCACGAGGACTACGTCCAGATCCTTACGGACATCGCAGGCAAACTTGGCCCCGCCCTGGGCTGGACTCCGGCGGAAGCCGGCAAGCCGGCATCGTAGTCGCAAGGGACCTGCCGGTTAACGCAGAAGGGCCGACGACGGCGTGGAAACTTCCGTCGTCGGCCCTTCTTGCGGGCGTTCCTAGGACACCTTGGCGTCCACCACGTCCTGCTCAGCGGGGGCGGCCTGCGGGGCGCCGCCCGAGGACGGATGGGCCGCGACGGCCGCGGCATGTTCGGCGAGCACGCCCGTCTGGTGGCGGATCTTCAGCCGGTAGAGCAGGGCCCCGCCAACGGTGACGGCGGCAACGAAGATCACGCCGCCCCATTGCAGGTACCACTCGAATGGCGGCACCGAGTTGTAGATCTCCTGGCGCGGCCACACCAGGTTCAGCGTCATGGCACCGCCCCACAGGACTGCCAGGATGTTCACCGGCAGCCCCCACCTGCCCAGGGAAAAGCCGGGCTCGGAGCCGTCTGCGGCTAGCGGCCACTTCTTCAGGAGGCGGTTGCGCAGCATGGGCACGGTGACCAGGAGGTAGGAGAGGTAGATCAGGACGATGCTGATGCTGGACATGATCGTGAAAATTGCGGGCTGCGTAACGTTGATGAGCAGTGGCATCACGGCCAGGATGCCGATCACGATCGCCGCAACAGTCGGGGTCCTGCGGACCGGGTCCACTTTGCTGAGCTGCCGGCTGAACGGCAGGTTGTTGTCCCGGGCCATGGCGAACATCATGCGGATGGCGGCGGCATGGACGGCCAGGGTGCAGACCACCACGGCCACAACGATGCACGCAAGGAAGGCCTTGCCGAACGGTCCGCCCAGGACGGACAGCACGATGTACTGCAGCCCGCCGTCGGCCGATCCCACCTTGGGGTCCGCCAGGTCCGGTGCGGCCAGGATGCCGAACAGCAGGATCAGCCCACCCAGCACGAACGAAGCCGTGATGGCCCGCAGGATGGCCTTGGGTGCCGTGCGCTTGGGGTCTTTCGTTTCCTCCCCGAGCGAGCTGGCGGTGTCAAAGCCGTACATGACGTAGCCCGATGCCATGGCGCCGATAAGGAAAACGCCGAAGAAGCCGAGGTCATGGCCTTCGCCGAAACCGGCGGTATCAAAGAGGACCTCGGGCCCGCGCACCACGTGCCAGCCCAGCGCGAGGATGAGGAGCACGGCTGCGCTCAGCTCCACGAAAACGCCGATGCTGTTGATCCGGGTCATGAGCTTCACGCCGAACGCATTAATGAGTGTGGAGATGGTGATCATGATGCTGGCCAGCACCACGCCGTTCATGGCGAAATCGTAGGGGCCGGTGCCGTCACCGACGAACTGGAAGCCGGACCAGAGCTGGGGCAGGGTGAGCTGCAGGGCCAGTGCCACGGAGCCCAGTGCCACGATGGAGGAGAGCATCAGCAGCCATCCGGCCAGCCAGGCCGAGGTGCCCGACGCGAGCCGTTTGGCCCAGTTGTACACCGATCCCGCCACGGGGTAGCGGCCCGCCAGTTCGGCAAAGCACAGGGCCACCATCAGCTGGCCGGCGAAGACAAGGGGCCAGGACCACGCGTAGGCGGGGCCGGCCATGGAAAAACCAAAGTAGAACAGTTGGAAAACACCGGTGAGGATGGAGATGTAGCTGACACCTGCCGCGAAGCTGGCGAACTTGCCGATGCTCCGGTCCAGGGTCTGCGCGTAGCCAAACTCGTCCATGCCGCTTGAATCAATACTCTTGCTGGGTTCCGCCATGTGGACTCCTCAATCAAAAAAGCACGATAGTGATGACCGTCCGCACTGCGGCGCACGGAAGGTCGGTTGCCTGAAAGTCAGGCAAGGGAGGCGCTGAGCTCCAGGTCCGCCGCCAGGGTTTCGCTGTTTCCGCCGGCGCGGATGAGGTCCGCCCGGACCAAATCAGCACAGCGCTCGCCGATCATCATCACGGTGATGTTGGGGTTGACGGTGACGTGTTCCGGCATCACGGACGCATCCGCGACGCGCAGGCCGGTGACGCCCTTGACCCGCAGCTGGGGATCCAGCGGCGACATGACGTCGTCGGCCGGCCCCATCCGGACGGTGCCCACCGGGTGGTACACGGTGTTGTGGGTCTTGCGGATGTACTCCCGCAGTTCCTCGTCCGTCTGCGCCTCGACGCCGGGTGACAGCTCGCGGCCGGTCCATCCGGCCAGGGCCGGCTGGGCCGCGATTTCCCGGGCCTTGCGGATGCCGGCCACCATAACGCGCATGTCGTGGCCTTCAGGATCAGTGAAGTAGCGCGGGTCCACCATGGGCTTGTCGCGGAAGTCGCGGCTGCGCAGCCGGACGGTGCCGCGGGAGCGTGCGTGCGTGACGTTCGGGGTGAGGCTGAAGCCGTTCTCCGTGGTGGGGTACCCGTGCCGCAGGGTGTTCATGTCGAACGGGACGGAGCCGTAGTGCATCATCAGGTCAGGGCGGTCCAGGCCGTCCTCGGTGGGGGTGAAAATGCCGATTTCCCACCACTGGGTGGACGTTTGCACCATGGGCTGTTTGGCCTCGAACTGGACCACTCCTTCCGGGTGGTCCTGCAGGTTCTCGCCCACGCCGGGGGAGTCCACCAGCACCTCGATGCCGTGCGCGGCGAGGTGCGCCGCCGGGCCGATGCCGGAGAGCATCAGCAGCTTGGGCGAGTCGATGGCGCCGGTGGACAGGATCACCTCGCGGTGCGCGGAAAGCCGGTGGGTCCGGCCGAACGCGCCGTCCACCACGTCCACGCCGGTGCAGCGCTTGTCCGCGTCGAACACCAGCTGGCGGGCGCGCAGCCCGGTCAGCAGGGTGAAGTTGGGGCGGTCGATGATCGGGTGGATGTAGGAGACCGAGCTGGAGGACCGGGTGCCGTCCGCGCGGCGGTTGATCTGGAAGAAGTTGGCACCGTTGACCACGGTGGTTCCGCTGTTGAACTTGGCACGGGGGATGCCGGCCTGTTCGCAGGCGTCCAGGAGTGCGACGCCGGCAGGATCCGCCGGGGGAACGTTCATCAGGTGCACGGGGCCTGAGTCCCCGTGGTGCGGCGCGTCCGGACCGGCGTCCTCGTTGGTCTCCAGCCGCTGGTAGAGCGGCCAGGCGGCATCGGCATTCCAGCCGGTGGCGCCGTACTTGGATTCCCACTCGTCCAGGTCCTCGCGCGGCGCCCAAAAGGCGATGCAGGAGTTGTGGCTGGAGCAGCCGCCCATGACCCTGGCCCGGGCGTGGCGCATGAAGGAGTTGCCGTTTTCCTGCGGTTCCACCGGGTAGTCCCAGTCGTAGCCGGATTCGAGCAGCTCCATCCAGCGGTCCAGCTGCAGGATCTCGGGAAGGTTCCGGTCATCCGGGCCGGCTTCAACCAGGGCCACGGTCACGTCCGGGTCCTCGCTCAGGCGGGCGGCCACCGCGGCGCCGGCGGATCCGCCGCCGATCACGATGTAGTCGAATGCGTGCCCGGTGAGGTCCTCGATGTTGTCGACGTGCATCTAGTTCTCCTTGCTGTGGTCAGCGAACCAGCCGGTTACCTGCGGGCTGGTGTTCTGGTAGATGTGCTTGGCTTCCTGGTACTCCGCCAGGCCGGTGGTGCCGAGTTCACGGCCCACGCCGGACTGGCCGAAGCCGCCCCATTCAGCCTGGGGGAGGTAGGGGTGGTAGTCGTTGATCCAGATGGTGCCGTGCCGCAGCCGGCCGGCCACACGCTGCGCCTTGCCGGCGTCCTGGGTCCAGACCGCGCCGGCCAGGCCGTAGACGGTGTCGTTGGCCGTGGCCACGGCCTCGTCTTCGGTGGTGAAGGTTTCCACGGTGACCACCGGGCCGAAGGCTTCGTCCACCACCACGGACATGCCCCGCTGGACGTGGTCCAGGATGGTGGGCTGGTAGTAGAACCCGCCGTCGTACTTCTCCCCGGAAGGTGCCGCACCGCCGGTCCGCAGCCGGGCACCCTCCTGGATGCCGCGCTGGACGTAGGCGTGGACCTTGTCGCGGTGGGCCGCGGAAATCAGTGGCCCGGTTTCGGCGTCGTCATCGAAGGGGCCGCCGAGGCGGATGTCCTGTGCACGGCGGACCAGCTCGTCCACGAATCGTTCGGCGATCGATTCCTCCACCACCAGCCGCGCCCCGGCGGAGCAGACCTGCCCGGAGTGCACGAACGCGCCGTTCAGGGCGTTGTCCACCGCGGCATCGAAGTCGGCGTCGGCGAACACCACGTTGGGGTTCTTGCCGCCCAGTTCCAGCGCCACCTTTTTGACGGTGCCTGCGGCGGCCGCGGCAATGCGCTTGCCGGTTTCGAGCCCGCCGGTGAAGGAGACGAGGTCGACGGCGGGGTGTTCCGAGAGCGGTGCACCCGCCTCCGATCCCGGTCCGGTCACTAGGTTGGCCACGCCCGCCGGCAGGCCGAGATCCTGGAGCAGCTGCATGGCCAGGATGGCGGTGGACGGCGTCAGCTCGGACGGCTTGAGGACGAAGGTGCAGCCGGCGGCCAGCGCCGGGGCGATCTTCCACGCGGCCTGGAGCAGGGGATAGTTCCAGGGTGTGATCAGGCCGCAGACCCCCACGGGCTCGTAGACGATTTTGCTCACGACGGCGGGGTCCCCGGCGTCCACCACGCGGCCGGACTGCTGCCCGGCGAGCCTGCCGAAATATTCAAAGCAGGCGGCGACGTCGTCCATGTCGATGCGGCTTTCCACCATGCGCTTTCCGGTGTCCAGCGACTCGGCGCGGGCAAACTTTTCGCGGCGTTCGCGCAGTTCCGCTGCGACCTTGAGCAGGAAGGTTCCCCGTTCGGGCGCCGGGACCGAGGACCAGGTGCCGGAGTCGAAGGCCGCGCGGGCTGCGGCGATGGCCCGCCCGGCATCTTCACGGCCGGCCTCGGACACTGTGGCCGCCAGCTCGCCGTCGGCCGGGTTGCGGATGTGGCGTACGGCGCCGGATGCCGCCGGCTCCCATGCGCCGTTGATGAAAAGGGTGGAGGCTGTTTCGGTCATGCTGTCTCCTGGGGTGTAGGACTGTGGCGGCTTCGGGCAGGGCCGGGACCGCTGCGGCCGCTGTGCTGCAGGTTGTGCTGCCGCACAGCGGCGCGGGGGAAAGAGCTTGGCGTGGGCAGGAAGAGGCGGCACGGGGGGCCGCCGTGCTGTCCGGACGCTTTATCGGGGACCGGTGAGGGGAGCGGGAGCCCAAGGGCTGCGAGCGACGCCGTGGCGTGGTGTGGCGTATGTCATACGAAGGAGAGTAACCGGGGTTGAACGGACGTTCAATACATTTCTTGAACAAGTGTTCAATGTGAAGCGTCGGGATGCGGCTGGCTGGCCCTGACGTGTGGTGCCTGGCGCTGCGGGTCCGGCCTGAAGTCAGTTGTCCCGCGGCGGGGCGAAGGCTATCTGCTCGGTGCGGGCGATGCTCCGTTGGATGGCGGCCTTGTCTATCCCAAGAAGGGCTGTCAGCCACATGCCGTTTTGGACCACGACGATGTCCGCCGCACGGTCCCTGCATTCCTTCGGGGGCAGCGCGGGGTGGGCAGCGGACACCAGCGCCGCCAGCCCGTCGAGGTACCGGTCGAAGGCTGCGGCGTTGATCCGGGCAAAGTCCTCGTGGGCCTGTGCCAGGGCCCAGAGGTGCAGGCGGAGGGACAGGTACCGGGTGGTCAGCAGATCCGCGCCGGCCACCCGGTGCAGTGCTTTGCGGAGCTGCTCCTCCGGGGTCAGCGACGGGTCCGGTGCCACCAGCCCCAGGTCGTGCTCGTCCACGCTGTGCAGTGCCGCCCGGATCAGGCTCATCTTGTCGTCGAAATAGTAATTGACGAGGCCCAGAGCGACGCCGGCTTCACGGGACACGGCCCGCATGCTGACGCCCGAGATACCGTGGCGCGAGAGCAGGTCCAGCGCAGCTTCGAGAATGCGCGACTGCCTGTCGACCTGTTCGCCGGAGTTCACGGTATTTATCCCCATCCGGCCACACTATTGCCAAAGCCGGAGGAGTGCACTTTACGCAGGAGAATCCCCGCCCTGCGGGAGCGGGGCGGGGATTCCTTCGTCGGCAGGAGCAGCTACTTGCTGGGCAGCCCCGCCGGGTTCAGTTCGGACTTCGGGATGGCTTCGGATGACAGCCCCCAGCGGTCCAGGATCCTGGCGTACGTGCCGTCTTCGATCAGCCCGTTCAGGGCGGCCTGTGCGGCGACGGCCAGGCCGTTGCCCTTCTTGGTGGTGAACGCGATTTCGGCGGTCAGCGGCCAGCCGCCGTTGAGGGTGCCCACCTCCTTGGTCTTTCCGTCTTTCGCGGCCTTGTAGGCAGCGGCGGCGTTGGGCCCGAACGTCAGGTCCGCACGTCCGGACTGCAGGGCCAGCGTGGAGGCGGAATCGTCGTCGTAATACTGGAACTCGACCGGCTGCAGGCCGTTCTTCCTGTTCTCCTCGTCCCAACGCACCAGGATGGCCTCCTGGTTGGTGCCGGAGCCCACGATGATCCGCTTTCCTGCGACGTCCCTGGCCTCCTTGATCTCTCCGATCTCCGAATCGCTCTTGGCATAGAAGCCCAACAGGTCGTTGCGGTAGGTGGCGAAGTCGAACTTTTCCTTCCGTGCCTCGGTGACGGTCACGTTGGAGAGGACGGCCTCGTACTTTGCGGATTCGATGCCCAGCGGCCAGTCGGCCCACGCGACCGGAAGGACTTCCACCTCCAGCCCCAGGGTCCCGCCCACAGCGTAGGCGATGTCCACTTCGCTGCCGATCAGGGTCTTGTTGTCGGTGGCGAAAAGGCTGAGCGGGGCGGTGCCGCCAGTGGTCACCACCGTCAGTTTGCCGTCCGCCTTGACGGATTCGGGGACCAGCGCCGCCGCGGCCGGGTCCTCGGAGACCTTGAACCGGTCCTGCCCGGGGGACAGGTTGAAGGACTTGCCGGCCGCCGTTGTGGAAGATTCCGACGACGGTGCTGCCGCCGCCGTCGCGCCGGGATCCGCGCACGCAGAAAGTCCCATGAGTGCCGTGATGGTGAAGGCCATGGCGGCTGCCGCAGTTGCCTTGGTGGGGGCCAATTTTCCTCCTGGAAGTTGGTAGCGGATGCAACGGAGAGTCTCGTTGCAGCCACTATCCGGCAGCCGCGGCGAGGGAATCAAAGGCCGCGACACCGGGAGATACAGGGAGTAATGGCGGTTAACCGGGCGACCGGAGCGGTCACATTCCGGAGTCCGGCCGGCCAGGTACACCAAGTAGTGGCGGTTTTGGCCGGCTTGGGAAAACGAGTACTTAAGCGGAAAGACGGGTGGGGGACTACGCGTGTGCTCCGCCCCTGCCTCCACCTACGGTTAGTCCAGGCAGCGGCCAGAGTGGGCCGCCCGAAGGTCTCAACAGGAGCTCGCATGCGCACTTCCCCGTCCACGTCTGTCCTCTCACGCCGGCTCGCGGCGGCCGTAGTCCTGCCGGGTCTGCTCACCAGCAGCCTTGTGCTCATCCCGCCGGCTGCCGCAGGTACCGGAGCCAACGCCGGGATCTGCAACGGGGTGGTAAACCAGTTGGCGCACCGCGGCACCGTCCAGGAGAACCTCCTGAAGGCAGCCGCGAAGAAGAATGCTGACGTCATCGCCAGGCTCCTGGCAGAGCGAGCACCGCTCCAGGAGGAGAAGGATAGGCTGAGCGCTGAGATCGCCGCCCTGGAGGGGGAGTCTGACAGGCTGGCGGCGGAGGTAGTTACGCTCGAGGACGACATTAAGACAGCCGAGTCGGACATCGCAAAGTTAACCGCCGCTTATGAGGCCACGTCAGCGGCAGAAACCGCGACTGAAGCAACCCTCGCCAAGCTGCAGGAAGACAAGGCGAACCTCGTCGCCGAACTGACGCCGCTGCAGGAGGAAAAAACTGCAGCAGAGGCGGCAGCCGAGGACCTTAAAGGCGAGGCCGCCGCCGTTGCACAAGACATCGCTGCCACCCAGGACAGCATTGACGCAGCGAAGGCCGAGCTCCTCGCGCTGGAGCAGGCGGCAGCCGAGGCCGCCGCCTTGCTCGCGGACAAAGAGGCCGGGATTGCAGTTGCCCAAGACCAGCTCACCGCCCTCGAAACGGCGGCCGCGGAAGCTGCAGACGACGTGGATGCCGCCAGGGAAGCCGTCGAAGCAGCGGAGGTGGAGCTCGACCGCCTCGAAGCGGCGGGTGTGACAGCCGGGGACGCCCTGCAGAAGCAGCAGGACCTCGTGGATGCTGAAAATCTTATCCTTGATGGGCTCCAAGACATCTCCGAGGAGGCAGCAGAGGCTGCCACGTCAAAGGCAACTGAGGTGGCCGCGGCCCAGGACCAGCTGGAGGTGCTCCAGACGGCGGCCGGCACAGCGGCCACGGCACTTTCCGCCAAGAACGCTGAAATTGCATCTGCGGAGGAGAGCCTCGAAGGCCTCCGGGCCGACGCGCTGATGGCAGCTGAGGCCGTGACGGCCAACATCGAGGCCGCCGCCGTTGTCGCCGGGCAGATCACGACGATCACAGGGCAGATCACTGCCGCCAACGCTGCCATCGCTGCCAAACAGGGCGAGCTGACCACGGCACGGAACCAACTGACTACTCTTCAAGCCAACAAAACGGCCCTCGAAGGGGAGATCGCGGTGCTGACAGCGAAGATTGAGAAGAACAATGGCGCTGCCAACGGCCTCATTACCCAGCGGAATGAGAAGCAAGCACTGCTCGCTGCCGTCGATACGCAGATTACCGACCAAAATGTGGTGATCTCGGCGCTCCAGGGTGACCTGGCGGCCCTGAACAACCAGGTCTCGGCTTTGAACACCCAGCTGCTGGCGAAGCAACAGGAAAGCAGCTCGCTGCAGCAGCAGGCGGCACCCCTGCAGGCGACACTCACCGCGGCGAATACAGCGGTTGCCTTGAAGGAGGCCGAGATTGCAGCCCTGAAGGCCGAACTCCCGGCACTTGGGGATGCCCTCACCGAGGCCAACAGTGCCGTGGCCGGCCAGCAGGCGGTCCTGGATGGGCTGCAGCAGGAACTGACGGCAGCCCGGGAGGCAGCTGCCGGGGCTGCGGCCGACGTCGCTGCCCAGGTGACAGTTGTAGCCGGCCTTGAGGCGGAGTTGCCCGGGCTTACACAGGGTGTCGAAGATGCGCAGCAGGCTGTTACAGAGCAGCGGGCAGACCTGGAGCGGAAGAGGTCGACCCTGGAGAGCGCCCAGGCAGCGGAAGTGTTGGCCGCCGCCGCGGTGGAGGACAAGAAAGCTGAACTTTCCACCCTGCAGGGCCAGCTTCCCGCCCTGCAGGCCAACGTCGATGCAGCCAATGAGGCGGTTGAGGGAAAGACCAGCCAGATCGTCGCCCTCAACCTGATCATGGATGGTTTCGTCGCCCGGCTGGGCGTGCTGAACGCGGATATCAAGGCCACGGAGGCTGACATCGTTTCCCTCCAGACCAGGGTGGCGCCTCTCCTGGAGCAGCTCAACCAGCTGAATGATGAAATCAGCACTACCGAAGCAGCCCTCAAGGACCTGCAGTCCCAATTGACCGCCCTCGACGGATTGTTGACCGCGGCCCAGGAGACGCTGCGGGCGCTGGAGGCCCAAAAGAAGCAGAACAAGGACGTGATCACCGCACAGAAGTCGACGGTCACGGCCTTGACAGCCAAACTGGGCGAGGTCCAGCTGCAGATAAAGGCCATCGACGGGACCATCGCGCTCGGAGGCTGCGCCGTCTGACCGGACAGCAGAAGGGCCAGGTCATTCATGACCTGGCCCTTCTGGGTGTCAGCAGCGGGGGAAGCGGAATCAGCCCAGTGCCTTGATGACTTCCTTGGCGACGTCCTCGCTGGACTGCGGGTTCTGCCCGGTGATGAGGTTGCCGTCGCGGACCACGTTGGAGGTCCAGGCAGCGCCGTTCTCAATTACCGCGCCCTTCTCCTTCAGCGCGTCCTCCACCAGCCACGGCGTGTTCTCGCCCGTGCCGCCGCCCAGCTCTTCCTCGTTGGTGAAGACTGTGAGGCGGCGTCCGGCGAAAACGAACGTGCCGTCGTCGTCCGTTGCGCTGAGCAGCCCGGCAGGACCGTGGCAGAAGGGGGCGATGACCTTGCCGGCCTTGTCCGCCGCCGCCAGCAGACGGCCCAGGTCGGCGTCCTTGTACAGGTCGGCCATGGGGCCGTGCCCGCCAGGCATCACGATGGCGTCATAGGCGGAGGGGTCGACGCCGGCAAGCACCAGCGGGTTCGAGAGCTCGCCGTCGATGGACGCCAGGTAGTCCCGGAAGCCTTTCGCGCGGTCCTCGCCGCCTGCGGATTCCGCAGCCAGGCTGACCTGGTCCACCGTGGGTTTCGCCCCGGCGGGGGTGGCGATGTGGACCGTGTGTCCGGCGTCGAGCAGCGTCTGGTGCGCCACCACCAGCTCTTCGGCCCAGAAACCGGTGGGGTGTTCGCTGCCGTCCTTCATAGTGAGGGAATCGGCTGCGGATACAACCATCAGAATGTTTGCCATGGTGTTGCTCCTGTCGTTGGGGACTGTTTTGCCGTGCTGCTTCTCCACTGCGCCGCGGTTATCCGGCCGCTGCTTCAAGTTCAGCGTAGGTGTCCTCGTCCAGCGTGACACCGGCTGCGGCCAGGTTTTCTTCCAGGTGCTTCACGGACCCGGTGCCAGGGATGGGCATCATCACGGGGGAGCGGCGCAGCAGCCACGCCAGCGCCACCTGCGAGGTGGTAGCCCCGAGGCGCTTCGCGGCCTCATCCAGCGGCCCGCCCGGCTGGGCCAGCTCGCCCGCGGAGATCGGGGCCCACGGGATGAAGCCGATGCCGTTGTCCTCCGAGTAGCGCAGCACATCCTCGGAGCTGCGGTCCGTGAGGTTGTACCGGTTCTGGACCGTGGACACGGTAAAGTGCTTGCCGGCGGCCTCGAGTTCCGCAACGCTGACCTGCGAGAGGCCCAGCGCCCGGACCTTGCCCTCGTCCTGCAGTTCGCGGAGCACTCCGAACTGCTCCTCGGCGTCCACCTCGGGGTCAATCCGGTGCAGCTGCAGCAGGTCCAGGGTGTCCACCTTGAGCTTCCGCAGGCTGAGTTCCGTCTGCTGGCGCAGGTACTCCGGCCGGCCTACGGGAATCCATTGGTTGGGGCCGGTGCGTGTAAAGCCCACCTTCGTGGCGATCTTCAGCCCGTCCTTATAGGGGTGCAGCGCCTCCGCCAGGATCTCCTCACTGATGTTGGGGCCATAGGAGTCTGCGGTGTCGATGAAGTCCACCCCGAGTTCGACGGCGCGGCGCACCACCTGGACCGCGGTGCTGCGGTCAGCGGGCTCACCCCACACACCGTCACCGACAATGCGCATGGCACCAAAGCCAAGCCGGTGCACGGTTCCCAGGTCTTTCAGGTCAATCGTTGCGGACAGTTCCAGCTGGTTCGACGTATTCAGGCTCATAGGGGCGGCAACATCATAAGTTTGCTGAGTATTCCTGGGCGGGCTGAAATAAGCCGGCCCCCGCCGTCGTTATGCATCAAGTGCCTGCCGCGATCCGGCGGGTACCAACCCACAGAACAGCTTTGAAAGGCCGGCACCCGACGTGACTCTTCCCCTCTCCATCCTTGACCTGGCAACCATCGGGAAGGGCCAGACGGCGGCGGAGAGCTTCGCGGGCAGCGTGGCCATGGCACAGAGCGCGGAAAAGCTGGGGTACCGCCGCGTCTGGTACGCCGAGCACCACAACATGTCCTCCATCGCCTCCTCCGCCACCAGCGTCCTCATAGCCCACGTGGCCGCCCACACCGAAAGCATCCGCCTGGGCGCCGGCGGCGTCATGCTGCCCAACCACTCACCGCTGACCATCGCCGAGCAGTTCGGCACGCTGGAGACCCTGCACCCGGGCCGCATCGACCTTGGCCTGGGCCGCGCGCCGGGAAGTGACCAGAACACCATGCGCGCACTGCGGCGGGATCCCATGTCCGCCGACAGTTTCCCGCAGGACGTCCTGGAACTCCAGGGCTACCTCACCGGCCCCACCCGCATCCAGGGCGTGGAAGCCACTCCCGGCAAGGGCACGAACGTGCCGCTGTACATCCTGGGCTCGTCGCTGTTCGGCGCGCGCCTCGCCGCCCAGCTGGGGCTGCCGTACGCGTTCGCCTCGCACTTTGCCCCGAACGCCCTGCAGGACGCGGTGGCCCTCTACCGCCGCGAGTTCAAACCCTCGGCGCAGCTGGACGCCCCGCATGTCATCGCCGGTGTGAACGTCATTGCCGCCGATTCGGCTTCCGAGGCGCAGGCCATGATGCAGGCCACCAAGCGTGCCCGGGTGTCGCTGTTCTTCGGCGGCGGCCGCGAGTTCACGGACGACGAGGCGGACATGATCCTCGATTCGCCGCAGGGTCAGCACGTCTCCCAGATGATGACGTATTCCGCGGTGGGGACGCCCGACGTCGTCCTGGACTACCTGGACAGCTTCGGCAGGCACGCCGACGCCGACGAGCTCATCGTGGCGCACCAGAGCACCGGCACGGACGCCCGGCTGCGGTCCGTGGAGCTGCTTGCCGAAGCCGCCGGACTGGCCCGGGTCTGAGCCGGCAGTTAAAGCCCGCCGTGCGTGCAGCCGCAGGGACCGCAGACTTTTACACATACGCAATACAAGGGACTTTCGGGGGTAACGGCGGAGGCTGACCATGGGAGTGCCCCCTCCGGAGTTCCGGGAACCCCGGGGAGGGGCACCAACCGGTAGCCCGCAGGAGATCCAGCGGCTGTAGTCCCGGCCCGGTCCTGCCTCAAAGGGGTCCATGGATGCCAACGCCGTTGAACCAAAGCGTCGCGGATTCCGCACTGCTCACCAGGTCCCTGCCGCTGGGCATGCTCCGGACGTTCGTCCAGTCCGACGCCGCCGACGAAGGGCTCACGCCTGCGCTGCTGGCGGAACTGAAGGTCCTGGCCCGGGTGCCCGGGCTCATTGTGGCCTGCAATTACGGCGGAACCCTGTGCGACGCCGAAGGCATCTCCACCGAGACGCTCCCGTTGGGGAGTGCCGCCATCGCGCTGCGTGCCCTGGCAGCACTCCCCAACACCCACGCCGCCGTCATTTCCGGGCGGTCGCTGCGTGACCTCGCCGCAGTATCGCGCCTGCCGGCGGAGGTGCACCTGGTGGGCTCGCACGGCGCCGAGTTCGACATGGGGTTCGCGCACCAGCAGACCCTCGCCACCGAGTCCGTCCTGCAGAAAGTCCACGCCGCCCTCAACGAGGCGGTGGGGTTCCAGAAGGGCATCTGGCTAGAGCGCAAACCCGTGGCCGTTTCGGTGCACACCCGGCCGGCAGCTCCGGACGTCGTGGCGGCGGTAACTGACACTGCGCGGGAGGTGGCCCGCGCCCACGGACTGCACTTCATTGTGGACGGCTCCGTGCTGGACCTGTCCGTGGTGGAGCCGTCCAAGGCGGAGGCCCTGGAGAGCCTGCGGTCCCGGCTGGGAGCCAGCGCGGCCATGTATGCGGGCGACGCTGAGAGCGATGAACTGGCCATGGCAACCCTGCGCGGGCCGGACATGGGATTGCGGGTGGGGCCGGGGGAGACCTCCGCCTCCTACCGGCTCCGCGACCCGGAATCCTTCGCCCGGGTGCTGGCGATCCTGTTCGAGCTGCGGCGTGCCTGGCTGTTCGGCGAGGATGCCGTAGGTCTGGAACGGCACAGCCTGATCGGCAACGGATCCTCAACCGCCCTGGTGACACCGGACGCGAAAATCTGCTGGATGAGCCACCCCCTGCCTGACTCCGGATCGCTGTTCGCGCACATCCTGGGCGGAGACGCCGCAGGCCATTTTTCGGTGGAGCCGGTCAAGGCCTCCCAGGTGCTCGGGCAGCGCTACGTGGACAGCACCATGATCGTTGAAACCCGCTGGGCGGACGTTACGGTAACGGACTACCTTGAGCCGGCCCCCGAGGGGATCACCAGCCTGGTGCGGGTGCTCTCCGGCAATGGCGCCGCCAGGATCACCTTCGCCCCCCGGCCGGACTACGCCAACGCCCCGTTCAGCATGGAGGCCCGCGACGAGGAACTGCACGTGGTGGGGACGTCGGAGCCGTTCATCCTGCTGGCGCCCGGCGTGACCTTCAGCATCACCTCGGACGGGCGCCACGCCACGGCCACCGCCGCCGTCAACCTGCAGGACGGCCCGGTGGTGCTGAACCTGCGCTGCGGAGACACGGAGCACCAGCCCGCGGTACCCGAAAGTGAGGCGGACCGGCGCTCCGCGGTGGCGCTGCATGCCCGGCAGTGGGTGCAGGGGCTCGTCCTGCCGGGCGTCAAACCATCCCTGGTCCGGCGGTCGGCCCTGGTCCTGCGTGCCCTGGTGCATGAACCCACGGGCGCGGTCCTGGCGGCACCCACAACCTCCCTGCCCGAAGGGATCGGCGGGACGAGGAACTGGGATTACCGGTACTGCTGGCTGCGGGACGGTTCCATGACCGTCAACGCGCTGGTGGACCTGGGCTCCACCCGGGAGGCCACGGGCTTCCTGTCCTGGCTGGGACGGATCCTGGAGCACGCCCCCGGGCCCGAGTGGCTGCACCCCCTGTATTCCGTGACGGGCGCACCCCTGTCCACGGAAGCCGTCATCGACAGCCTGCCCGGTTACGCCGGGTCCCGTCCCGTGAGGATCGGCAACGCCGCTGACCACCAGGTCCAGCTGGATGTCTTTGGCCCCATCGCCGAGCTGATCCTTGCCCTGAGTGAACGGGAGGGGACGCTCGCCGACGAACACTGGGAGCTGATGGTCCAGATGGCGTCAGCCGTCCTGGCCCGCTGGCACGAACCCGACCATGGAATCTGGGAGGCCCGCCGGGCACCGCGCCACCACATCTACACGAAGGTGATGTGCTGGGTGACCCTTGACCGCGCACTCCGCACGGCGTCCCGCCACGGCCGCGTTCCCGAGCCATCCTGGGCGCCGGTGGCCGCCACCATCAGGGACGAAGTCCTGCGGGAGGGCTGGGACGAGTCCGCGAAGTCCTACACGGTGGCCTATGACAGCCCGGACCTGGATGCCGCCGTCCTGCACATCGGGCTCTCCGGGCTGCTGGACGTCACGGACCAGCGGTTCCTGGATACCGTCACCGCCGTGGAGCGGGAACTCCGGGTGGGGCCCACCGTGTTCAGGTACAGGTACGACGACGGCCTGCCGGGGCTGGAGGGCGGCTTCCACATCTGCACCACCTGGCTGATCGAGGCGTACGTTGCCACGGGCCGGATCGAGGAAGCCTGGGACCTCTTCGACCAGCTGGTGAACCTTTTCGGGCCCACCGGGCTGCTGCCGGAGGAGTACGATCCCGGCACCGAAACCCACCTGGGGAACCACCCCCAGGCCTACTCCCACCTCGGCTTCATCCGCTGCGCCCGGATCCTGGACGAACACCAGGACAAACGGTAGCCGGCTCTCTTCCTGGGTACCTAGAGTGGAGGTGACACCACCCCGAAACGGAAACGAGACCCATGTCCGCCACCCGCGCCCAGGGAGTGGGCTTCCGTTCTGAACGGGGGCCCATCCTCATTGCCCTGATGCTCGCCACCGGGTTGGTGGCCATCGATTCCACCATCGTGGCCACGGCCGTTCCGTCGATTGTGCGGGACATCAGCGGGTTCGAGTCGTTTCCCTGGCTCTTTTCGGCGTACCTGCTGGCACAGGCGGTCTCCGTGCCCATCTACGGAAAACTCTCGGACATGGTGGGCCGCAAACCGATCATCCTTGCGGGCATCGGGCTGTTCCTCCTTGGGTCGGTACTCTGCGGCATCGCCTGGAGCATGCCCGCCCTGATCGCCTTCCGTGCCCTGCAGGGACTCGGAGCCGGCGCAGTGCTGCCTGTCTCCATCACCATCGCAGGGGACATCTACTCGCTGGAGGAACGGGCCAAGGTCCAGGGCTACCTTGCGAGCGTGTGGGCGGTTTCCTCCGTGGTGGGACCAAGCCTGGGCGGCATATTTGCCGCAGTGGGCTTCTGGCGCGGAATCTTCCTGGTCAACATCCCGCTGTGCCTGCTGGCGGGATGGATGCTCGTCCGGACCCTGCACGAGAACGTGGAAAGGGCCAAACACCGCGTGGACTACGCCGGGGCAGCCCTGTTGGCTGCTTCGCTTGGCCTGCTCATCCTCGGAGCCCTTGAGGGCGGCCACGGCTGGGCCTGGAATTCACCGGTGAGTCTTGGCATCTTTGCCGTGGGCGGGATCCTGCTGGCCCTGTTCCTCGTGGTGGAACGGCGCGCGGTGGAACCGGTGCTGCCGTCCTGGGTGGTCTCGCGCAGGCTCCTTGGCACCACAGCCCTCGTGTCCTTCGGCGTAGGTGCCGTGATGATCGGACTGACGTCCTACGTGCCCACGTTCCTGGAAGGCGCGCTGGCCAGCTCGCCACTGGTCGCCGGGCTGGCCCTGGCGGCACTCACCCTGGGCTGGCCGATCAGCGCCTCGCAGGCAGGACGCTTCTACCTGCGGATCGGGTTCAAGGCCACAGCGCTCATCGGCATCTCCATCACCGTGGCAGGCCTCGCGGTCCTTGCATTCACCGCCGCTGCTCCCAGCGTGGCGCTGGTCGCCGCCAGCTGCTTCGTCGTCGGGCTCGGCCTGGGGCTGGTGGCCACCCCCACGCTGATCGCCGCCCAGTCCAGCGTTTCCTGGAATGAGCGGGGCGTGGTCACCAGCACCAACATGTTCGCCCGGTCCATCGGGAGCGCACTGGGCGTGGCCGTCTTCGGTGCCGTGGCCAACGCCATCTATGGGGGGACGGCCGGAGGCGACAGCAACGGCCCGGCGGTGGTGGCCGCCTCCGGTGCGGTCTTCGTGGCCGCCCTGGCAGCCGGGGTCCTCACGGTGGCGGCAGTCCTGGCGATGCCTGCCGTCCGGGCGGCCACCAAGGACGCCGGCGGTGAAGGAAGTGGGGGCAGCGGGGAGCCGGTCCTCACCGACGCGGAGGACAGCTCCCGATAACCGCCTTGGGCTTACGGCCAGCAGCCAGCAGCCAGTAGCCAGCAGGCAACCAGTAGCCGGCAATCAGCGGCCGGCCCGGAAGATCTCCGGAGCGGGCCGGGTGCCGGTGGCCAGGTCCGCAAGGATCCGGCCGATGACCGGGGTGAATTTGAACCCGTGGCCCGAGAAGCCGGCGCCGATCACCACGGGGCCGATCCGGTCCAGGACGAAGTCCTCGTCCGGGGTGGTGGTGTAGGTGCAGCTGACCGCCTCGAAGGAGTCCGCGTCCACCCCGGGCAGCCATGTCCGCGCGTACTCCTGCAGGGCGGCGAGCTGCACCGGCTCCGGAAGGAAGGACCGCCGGTCCGGATCCACCAAAGGGCCCACTCCGTGCCAGCCGGCCTTGATTCCCTCACCCGGGGTCTGCATCCCGTACACCGGGGAGTACCAGCTCCTGTACTCCGTCCCGGTGCCCGGGTAGTGGTTGAAGCCAGGCCACGCTGCTCCCGGGTCCGTAACCCGGAAGTGCGCCGGCTGCTCCTGGGTGACGCGCAGCTGCGGAATCCTCAGCCCGGAGCCGTTGGCCAACGCCCGGCCCAGGAGTTTTTCCGTCCAGCCGCCGGCAGTCACCACCACCTGCGCCGCGGTGAGCACCTCCGTTCCCGCAGCGGACTCCACAACCAGCCGGACGCCGTCGTCCATGACCTTGAAGTCCACCACCTTGGTGTGGTGCCGCATCTCGGCACCACGGGCCACGGCGAGCCGCTGCATGGCGGGGAGGGCGGCGTCAGGGTTGAGCTGGCCGCCGTCGGGCAGGTGGAGCACCTGCTGGTCGAAGCGGATGCCGCGCCAGCGTTCCGCCGCTTCTTCGGGGTGTAGGAATTCGGCGCGGATCCCGGCCTGCTCCAGGGCGGCTGCAACGTCGGCGAACAGCGGCTCCGGCCCGTGGTTGACCACCCCCGTGCGCGCCAGCAGCTGTTCGCCGCTTTCCTCCTCGAGCTCGTCCCAGAGGGCAAGCCCCTCGGCCAGCATGGCCACGTACTCGGGCCGGTGGTAGCCCGGGTTCAGGTTGCGGGTGGTGCCGTGGGAGGCCCCGATCCGGTGCCCGGGCCCGAACTGCTCCACCAGCGTCACCTGCCGGCCGCGGCGCGACAGCGCCCACGCGGCCGCCGAGCCCATCGCCCCGCTGCCGATCACCACGGTGTCCACAACAGTTTCCATCAGCCCTCCAGGGTCAGGTCAGCAGCAGCGCCACGCCGATCATGGCCGGCACTGCCACCACGGTGGTTATCAAAACGGTGTCCTTGGCCACGGTGAGGCCGGTCTTGTAGCGGCTGGCGGCCACGAAGACATTCTGAGCGGTTGGCAGCGCGGCGGTCACCACGACGGCGAACAGGAGGTGGCCCTCCAGGCCCAGCAGGAAGCGGGCAAAGAGATAGGCAAGCACCGGCTGGACGCCGAGTTTGAAGGCGCTGGCAAGGAGCGTGTCCGCGCGGCGGCCCGCGGACGCCTGCAGCGGGCGGGTGCCGTTCAGGCTCATGCCGAACGCGATCAGCATGGCGGGAATTGCCGCGCCGCCGATCAGGTGGATCGGCTCCATGACCAGTTCCGGGACCTGCCAGCCGGTGCCTGCCACCAGCAGGCCCAGCGCCGAGCCGACGATCATGGGGTTCCGCACGATCATCACGAGGAAGGTCAGCGGCGTGGTGCGGTGGCTGCTGGTGCTCGAATCCAGGAGCATCAGGAACAGCGGCGTAAAGAAGGCGAGCTGGAAGATCAGGAGCGGCGCCACATAGCTGGCGTCACCCAGCACGTAAACCGCGATGGGAATGCCCAGGTTGGCCGAGTTGACCAGCGACGCCGCCATGGAGGACATCAGCGACTCGGGAAGCGAACGTTTGAGCCAGAACCTGGCAATGGCGAAGAAGATCATGGCCGTGGCCACGGCAGAGACCGCCGCCACCAGCAGCGGAGCAGCGAAGACTTCGGCGAGGCGCGCCTTGCTGAGGGTTTCGAAGAGCAGTGCAGGGCTGGCCACGAAAAACGTGAGGGAGCTCAGCACCTGCCGGGCGTTGTCACCCAGGATTTTCTGCCGGCCCACGAACCAGCCCACCAGGATGATGCACCACACCACAAAGAAGCCGGCCAGCACGCCTAGCATGGGACAGCCCGCAGGTCGCGGCGGAGCAGGGGACCGGGGCTCACGCTCCGGTTACAGTGCGGCGTTGTTAAGCGCGAAAGGGGGGCGCAGCAGGCCCGGGGTCAGACCCTCGGCGGGGTCGTTGCCCAGTTGGATCACGCGGTTGTTTTCGTCCACGTGGACCACCCTGGGCTCGTAGCTCTTCGCTTCCTCGGTGGTCATCTGCGCGTAGGTAATTAGGATGACAATGTCGTTTTCCTGCATCAGGTGGGCCGCCGCCCCGTTGATGCCGATGACGCCGGAGCCGCGCTCGCCGGCAATGGTGTAGGTCTCCAGGCGCGAGCCGTTGGTCACGTCCACGATGGACACCAGCTCACCCGGCAGGATGTCGGCGGCCTCAAGCAGGTCCAGGTCAACAGTGACCGAACCTACGTAGTGCAGGTCAGCGTGCGTGACGGTGGCCCGGTGGATTTTGGACTTGAACATTGTTCGATTCATAACGGCTTCAGTCTAGCGGCGGGGGCCCTGCCGCGCAGTGACGCAGGAAACACTTGCGCAGGGACGGTCCCGGCGCAGTGACGCGTCCGACGGCGGCCGGTCACCCGGCGACGTCAGCCGCCACTGCTCCTGCCGTGGCAGCAAGGGTTTCCCGGGCTGCCAGGATGGCCGGGCGCTTGGCGCTGGAACGGCGGACCGAGGTGAAGACGGTGCGCCGCGGTTTCCCCGGCAGGTCCAGGAGCCGGGCCGTGGTGTCCCTGCCGGTCCACACCAGGTCCGGCATCAGCGCCACGGCGTTGCCCGACTCGATCAGCCGGATCTGCGCCTGGAGGTCAGCGGTCTCATAGCGCACGTCGGGTTCGAATCCCGCACTCCGGCAGGCCTGCTCGGCCCAGTGCCTCGACGCGGCACCCCGCGGCTCCATCACCCAGGCGAGTTCCGCGGTGTCCTCGATCGAGGAGATGGCGGGGCCGCCGTCGGACGCCGGCGGGACGGCGAGCCGGATGGCATCGGTGGTCAGCCTGACCCTGTCCAGCTCGGGATAACGGGGGGCGGCGTGACCCGGATACTGCTCGGCAATGACAAGGTCAAAATCGCGGGCCCAGGTTTCGTGCAGGGCGGTCTCGGGCTCGCGCTGGATCATCTCGATCCGGACTTCGGGGTACGTGCGGGACATGCGCGTGAGCGTTTCCGGCATAAGGGCAAGGGCTGCCGACTGGAAAACGGCAATCCGGACGGTGCCGGTGACCGTGGTCAACGATGCGGCCAGGTCCGCCTCGGCTTGCTCCATGGTTTCCAGCAGGCTCGCGGTGTGCGCCACGAGGACTTCGGCCTGGGGCGTGAGCTGCACCCGCCGCCCCGTCTTGCGGAGCAGCTGGACCCCTACTTCCTTTTCCAGCAGGGCAAGCTGCTGCGAGACCGACGACGGGCTGTACTGCAGTGCCTCCGCCACCTCCGCGAGGGTCCCCCGGATGCTGAGTTCCCGGAGCAGGCGGAGCCGGCGCACATCAAGCATAGGGAAATCCTTACCTAAACTAACGAATATAGGTTAGAATTAGTCACTTTATCTAACGCAAGCCCGCTTGCATACTGTTGGGACCGAGTTACCCCCGTCACAAGCGATTCTTCTCGCGCCGTGACGGGGTCGCACCCCAAGCAGGAGTTCCTGATGAGCACTAGAGATATGACCCAGTCGATCATGCGGCGCAAGCCCATTGACGACATAGAAGAAGAGAACAAACACAGTGGCCTCTTTAAGTCACTCGGGCTTTGGCAGCTTACGGCGATCGGCGTAGGCGGCATCATCGGCGTCGGCATCTTCTCCCTCGCGGGACTGGTGGCCGCCGGCAGCGAGAGCACACCCGGGGTGGGGCCCGCGGTGCTGATCTCCTTCCTGGTGGCAGGCCTTGCGTCTGCCGCCGCTGCTCTGTCTTACGCGGAATTCGCGGGCATGATCCCCCGCGCCGGGTCCGCCTACACCTACGGATACGTGGCGCTGGGCGAGATCATCGGCTGGTTCATCGGCTGGGACCTCCTGCTGGAGTACATCGCCATCGTGGCGGTGGTTGCCATCGGCATCTCCGGCTACTTCGACGCCTTCCTCTCGGGAATCGGCATCAACATGCCCATCTGGATGACCTCCACCGCTGACGAGGGCCGCGGCGGCATCGTCAACATTCCGGCCATCGTGGTCTGCCTGATCGTGACCTGGATCCTGTCCCGCGGCACCAAGGCCTTCGGCCGGTTTGAACTCGTGGCCGTTGCCATCAAGGTCATCCTGATCCTTTTCATCATCGGACTGGGCGTCTTCTACATCGACACCAACAACTACAACCCGTTCATGCCCAGCGGCTTCGGCCCCGTCCTGGCCGGCGCGGCCACGGTCTTCTTCGCCGTCTTCGGCTACGACGCCATGAGCACCGCGGCGGAAGAGGCCAAGGACGGCAAGAAGCACATGCCCAAGGCCATCATCCTGTCGCTGATCATTGCGATGCTGCTCTACGTGGCAGCCACCCTGGTGCTTACCGGCATGCAGAACTACAAGGACATTGACCCCACGGCCGGTTTTGCCTCGGCCTTCACGGGTGTTGGCCTGCCGGTGATCGCCACCATCATCTCGGTGTTCGCCGTCCTGTCCATCCTCACCGTGATGCTGACCTTCCTCCTGGGTGTTACCCGCGTCTGGTTCTCCATGAGCCGCGATGGCCTGCTGCCCGGCTGGTTCTCCAAGACAGACCGCCACGGCACCCCGCAGCGCGTCACGTGGATTGCCGGCGTCGCCTCCGCACTGCTGGCCGGCGTGTTCCCTATCAAGGCCGTTGCCGACCTGACCAATATCGGCATCCTGGCCGCGTTCGTCGTCGTCTGCTTCTCGGTGATCGTGTTCCGCTACAAGAAGCCGGACGCGCCCCGGACCTTCCGCCTGCCGTTCATGCCGTTCATCCCGGCCTTCGGCGTGCTGGCCTCCGCGTTCCTGATGTTCCAGCTGCACTGGGAAACCTGGGCGCGCTTCGGCGTCTGGCTCCTTGTTGGCCTGGCGATCTACTTCTTCTACGGCAAGAAGCACTCGCTCATGAACCCCAACAGCCCCCGGCACGAGGAGATTGTGGAGATGCACCGCCCCGTCGGCTGACCCGCCCGGGGGACGCTCTCTCACTTAATGCCGCTTAAACACGGACGCTCTATCACCCTCCTGTGGGGGGCGATAGAGCGTTTCCGTTTTTCCCGCATTAAGTGAGAGAGGGTGGCCGTATTTGTTGCATCAAGTGAGAGAGCGTCGCTGGGGGAGGGAGAGTTCGGGCGGGGCTTAATTCATCATCTTTTCTAACCTGTATTGCTTAGAAAAGATCGCTTTATCTTATGTGACTGGAAGCTCATACTGGTGGATAAGACCTCCTTGAACCCCAGGAAAGAACGAGAAAAGCCATGACCCACATTGCAATGGAACCGGCAGCCGCCACCGGAACTGCGCCCCGGACTGTCGACGTCGACGTGCCCCAGGCCAAGGCATTGGCCACCGAAGCAGTGGCACTGGTCCGCCACTGGCTGACCGAGGCAGCCAAGGTTCCCGTGGATGCTTCCGCCCAGCAGCTCGCCGGCGTCCTGAAGGACCCCAACGGCCTGGAATTCACCGTTGGCTTCGTGGACGGCGTGGTCCGCCCCGAGGACCTCAACGTCGCCGCACGCAACCTCGCCGCGCTGGCCCCCAAAGTCCCCGCCTTCCTGCCGTGGTACATGCGGAGCGCCGTGGCACTTGGCGGAACCATGGCCCCGATCCTGCCGCAGGTTGTCATCCCCGTCGCGCGCAAGGTCCTGCGCGAAATGGTGGGCCACCTGATTGTTGACGCCACCGACGCCAAGCTGGGACCCGCCATCGCGAAGATCCGCAAGGACGGCATCAAGCTGAACGTCAACCTCCTGGGCGAAGCCGTCCTGGGCGAGCACGAGGCCTCCCGCCGGCTCGAGGGCACGCACACGCTGCTGGCGCGCCCCGACGTCGACTACGTCTCCATCAAGGTCTCCTCCACGGTGGCCCCGCACTCGCCGTGGGCCTTCGACGAGGCCGTTGCGCACGTCGTCGAGAAGCTCACCCCGCTGTTCGAGCGCGCAGCGTCATTTCCCAAGGCCAAGTTCATCAACCTGGACATGGAGGAGTACAAGGACCTGGACATGACCATCGCGGTCTTCACCAGGATCCTGGACAAGCCCCAGTTCAAGAACCTCGAGGCCGGCATCGTGCTCCAGGCCTACCTCCCGGATGCACTTTCCGCCATGATCCGCCTGCAGGACTGGGCCGCTGAGCGCCGCGCCAACGGCGGCGCCGCCATCAAGGTCCGCGTGGTGAAGGGCGCCAACCTGCCCATGGAGCAGGTGGAAGCCTCGCTGCACGACTGGCCGCTGGCAACGTGGGGAACCAAGCAGGACTCGGACACCAGCTACAAGAGCGTCATCAACTACTCGCTGCACCCGGAGCGGATCAAGAACATCCGGATCGGCGTTGCCGGCCACAACCTGTTCGACATTGCGTTCGCGTGGCTGCTGGCCAAAAAGCGCGGCATCGCGGACACCGCACGGCAGAGCATCGAGTTTGAGATGCTGCTCGGCATGGCACAGGGCCAGGCCGAAGCCGTCAAGAAGGACGTCGGCTCGCTCCTGCTCTACACACCGGTGGTGCACCCGGCCGAGTTCGACGTCGCCATCGCCTACCTGATCCGCCGCCTGGAAGAAGGGGCAAGCCAGGACAACTTCATGTCCGCCGTGTTCGAGCTGGACAAGAACGAAGCCCTGTTCGAGCGGGAAAAGCAGCGCTTCCTCTCCTCCCTTGAAGCCCTGGACAACAGCGTGCCGCCCGCCAACCGGCAGCAGAACCGCAACCTTCCGCCGCAGCCCCTGCCGCACGATTCGTTCAAGGACACCCCGGACACCGATCCCTCGCTGCCGGCCAACCGCGACTGGGGCCGTGCCATCCTGGAACGCGTCCCGTCCTCCACACTCGGCAACGCCGCCGTGGAAGCCGCCTTCATCAACGACGAAGCAACCCTGAACGACGCCATTACCACCGCCGTCGACAAGGGCAGGGCCTGGGGCGCGCTCTCAGGCGCCGAGCGCGCCGAGATTCTGCACCGCGCCGGCGACATCCTCGAAGCCCGCCGCGCCGACCTGCTCGAGGTCATGGCCAGCGAAACCGGCAAGACCATCGACCAGGGCGACCCGGAGGTCAGCGAAGCGGTGGACTTTGCCCACTACTACGCCGAGTCCGCGCGGAAGCTGGACAAGGTCGACGGCGCCACGTTCGTCCCGGCCAAGCTCACCGTGGTCACACCGCCGTGGAACTTCCCGGTCGCCATCCCCGCAGGGTCCACCCTCGCGGCACTCGCCGCCGGCTCCGCCGTCGTGATTAAGCCCGCCAAGCAGGCCGCCCGCAGCGGTGCCGTGATGGTGGAAGCCCTGTGGGAGGCCGGCGTTCCGCGCGATGTGCTGACCATGGTGCAGCTGGGCGAGCGGGAACTCGGCAGGCAGCTGATCTCCCACCCGGCCGTCGACCGCGTGATCCTCACCGGCGGCTACGAGACCGCCGAACTGTTCCGGTCCTTCCGCCAGGACCTGCCGCTGCTGGCCGAGACCAGCGGCAAGAACGCCATCATCGTCACCCCCAGCGCGGACCTGGACCTGGCAGCCAAGGACGTGGCGTACTCCGCGTTCGGCCACGCCGGCCAGAAGTGCTCGGCCGCGTCACTGGTGATCCTGGTGGGTTCGGTGGCCAAGTCCAGGCGCTTCCACAACCAGCTGATCGATGCCGTCACCTCCCTGAAGGTGGGCTACCCGGAGGACCCCACCAGCCAGATGGGCCCGATCATCGAGCCCGCCAACGGCAAGCTCCTCAACGCCCTCACCACCCTGGGCGACGGAGAAAACTGGGCCGTTGAGCCCAGGAAGCTGGACGGCACCGGCCGGCTCTGGAGCCCGGGCGTGCGCTACGGCGTCAAGCGCGGCTCCTACTTCCACCTCACTGAATTCTTCGGCCCCGTCCTGGGCGTGATGACCGCCGAGACCCTGGAAGAGGCCATCGACCTCCAGAACCAGATCGAGTACGGCCTCACCGCCGGGCTGCACTCCCTGAACTCCGAGGAACTGGGAATCTGGCTGGACAGCATCCAGGCCGGAAACCTCTACGTGAACCGCGGCATCACGGGCGCGATTGTGCAGCGCCAGCCGTTCGGCGGCTGGAAGAAGTCCGCAGTGGGTGCAGGCACCAAGGCCGGTGGACCCAACTACCTGGCAGGCCTGGGTGACTGGGCCCCTGCCACAAGCACCGCGGATGCCGACATCACCCACCCGGGCGTGCGCCGCATCCTTGACGCGGCCGGGTCCGCCCTGGACCCGGCCGGCTTCGAGTCCGTCCAGCGTGCGCTGGCCTCCGATGCGCAGGCCTGGGCAGAGGAGTTTGGTACCGCCAAGGACGTCTCCGGACTCAGCGCGGAACGCAACATCTTCCGCTACCGCAGCCTTCCCGTGACGGTGCGCCTGTCCGAGGGCGCGCCGCTGGCGGACCTGGTCCGGACCGTGGCGGCCGGCGTACTGGCGGGCTCGGAGCTGACCGTTTCCAGCGCCGTCGAGCTTCCCGCCCAGCTGCGCCCGGTGCTGCTGGCCCTGGACATCGAGGTGACGGTGGAGTCCGACGCCGACTGGCTGGCTTCCGCGGGCAGGCTCGCCGCGGCGGGCAAGCTGTCCAATGGCCGCGTCCGCCTGATTGGCGGCACCGCGACGGCCCTGGCGAAGGCCACGGGGGGACGTCCCGACCTGGCAATCTACGCGCACCCGGTGACCGAAGCGGGCCGCGTTGAGCTGCTGCCCTTCGTGCACGAACAGGCCGTCAGCATCACGGCGCACCGCTTCGGCACCCCGAACCACCTCTCGGACGCCCTGATCTAGCAGCCCAGGCCCGCGGAGTTTCCGCGCACACTGCAGGATTACCGCACATACAGAAGGCCGGGCGGCCACCATTCACGGTGACCGCCCGGCCTTCTGCAGTGTGTTGGTGTTATTTGCCTGTCAGCCGAGGTACCACCCGGGCGGCGTCCAGGTCACCGGAACGCTGTGAGCGGAGAAATCCTCGCACCGCGTGCACGTGTACGCCACTTCGCCCAGGGAAGCGACCGTTCCGTCACGCCGGTACGTGGGCGGGATGTAGGACTCCAGATAGACGAATTCGTCCGTCCGGCAGGTGTCGCAGGTGGGTTTGCCTACGTAGCCGGTATCGGTTGTTGCGATCCCGGCGCCGAGGTTGGAGCGGCGGGTGGCCGGCGGCCGCGCAGTGTTGATGGGGCGCGCATGGGCCGAGCTGGCATGGGTGTTCCTGGCTGTCGTCATTGGCTGCCTGTCCCGGGTGGAAATCCTGGCATGCAGGAGCCCCCCGTGCTTGAGAACCGGCCAGCTGCTTGACCCTAGGAAGTCAGCATAGGGGATGCTGCCTTCAGCAATCAATGGAAACTGCGGAATGGCTGCGCCCGCCGGGGCGGCGCCGGCGTTATGCTTGCCGGTTAATTGTCCTGCCCACAATGGACTGCGTCAGTGCATCAATGACCTCCGCATTGGCCAGTGGATTGCGGATCAGGGTGAAGTCCACGTCGCCCACTGCCGGCAGGTCGAACCGCCGGGTGATGATTTTGAGGTCTTCCGGGACGAGCGACGACGGCATGACGGCCACGCCGATTCCTGCCCGGACGGCCGCCAGCACACCGCTGATTTGCCGCGTGGTGCAGGTGATCCGCCAGGTCCTGCCATGGGACTCAAGGGCGTCAATGGCGAGCTTCCGGCTCAGGCTGGGTGACGGGTAGGCGATGAGCGGCACGGGAGCCGCCGGGTCCAGCGTGGTCTGCTCCAGCCCCACCCAGGAAAAGGAATCATGCTGGACCACGGTTCCGTCCTTGGCTCCGGCCACCCACTTGACGAAGACAAGGTCCAACTGCCCCGCGTTGAGCTTCCGGTACAGCTGGTCGCTTTGGCCCACCGTCAGCTCCAGGTTGATCTGCGGATAGATCTGCCGGAACTCCCGCAGGATCCGCGGCAGGCCCGTGATGGCCAGGTCATCGGCCGTGCCGAACCGCAGCCGTCCGCGCATCGCAGAACCGGAGAAGTAGCGGGAGGCGGAATCGTGGGCTGCCAGGATGTTCCGGGCGAAGCCCGCCATGGCGTCCCCGTTGTCCGTCAGCCGCACATCGCGGGTATCCCGGCTGACCAGGACCCTCTTGGCGGCCGCCTCCAGCTTGCGGACATGCTGGCTGACGGTGGGCTGGGCCAGGCCCAGCCGCTCCGCCGCCTTGGTAAAGCTCAGCGTTTCTGCGACGGCGAGGAAGGAGCGCAGCTGGGCTGGTTCGAACACGATGGACTCCGGGGGGCGTCGGTGCGGGCGTGGCTGTATTGCAGTCTGCAATAGGAGTTATAGGGACGATACGTCTCCATAATCCCGTGTTCCACCCTAGCGTTAAGGGCATCCCGGACCGCACGCACTTGAGGACACACCTGTGGCACCCCCACCGCCGTCATCGGCAACCGTCACCCAAACCGTCATCGATACCGCCGGCTCCGCGCCGCCGGACCACCAGACCCAGCCGCTCGCCGTCGTTACTGAACGCCTGCCCTGGAAACACACCTTCATCTCCCTTCGGGTCCCCAACTTCCGCATCTTCGCGATAGGCCACTTCATCGCCGTCGTCGCCATCTGGATGCAGCGGATCGCCCAGGACTGGATGGTGCTGGAGCTGTCCGGATCCGTCACGGCCGTGGGCATCACCGTGGCGCTGCAGTTCCTGCCGTCCCTGCTCCTGGGACCGTGGGGCGGGATGGTGGCCGACCGGTTTGCCAAGCGGAAGATCCTGATTCTGTGCCAGGGCATGGCGGCAGTCCTGGCGGCTGTGCTGGCGGCCCTCGCCCTGAGCGGGGCTGTTGAGGTGTGGCACGTCTACGTCATCGCGCTGGTGCTTGGCCTGGTGACGGTCCTTGACCAGCCGGCCCGGCAGGTCTTCGTCAATGAACTCGTTGGACCCACCTACCTGCGCAACGCCATCAGCGTCAACTCCACCACCTTCCAGCTGGGCGGCCTGATCGGTCCCGCGCTGGCGGGGTGGATGCTCACTGCCGTGGGTGCCGGGTGGGCTTTTGCCGGCAATGCCGTGGCATGCTGTTCCACCGTGGCCATGCTGCTTCTTTTGCGCAAGGACCAGCTGTTCGTGAGCGAGCCCGCCCCGAAGAGCAAGGGTATGCTGCGCGAGGGACTGCGGTATGCGCTGGGCAAGCCCACCATTTACTGGCCGTGGCTGATGGCAGGATTCATCGCGGTGTTCGCCATGAGCCTGCCCGTGGTGCTCGCCGCCTTCGCGGACCACGTGTTCAACGCCGGTGCCGCGGGCTATGGCCTCCTGAACGCCCTGGTGGCGCTGGGCGCGCTGGCCGGCGCGGTGGCATCCACTCGGCGCCGCCGGCTCCGGCTGCGCTCCGTGGTGTTCTGCGCGGGAATGTACGGGGTCATGCTGTGCCTTGCCGCGCTGGCGCCGTCCATGCCGGTGTTCGGCGCGGTCATGGTGCTCTCGGGGTTCTGGTGCCTGATGTTCCTGACAGGGTCCAACCAGCTGGTCCAGGTCAGCTCCAACATGGGCATCCGGGGCAGGGTCATGAGCTTGTACATCATGGTCCTGATCGGCGGCCAGGCAATCGGCGGGCCAATGCTGGGCTGGATCGCCGAGCACGCCGACCCGCACGTGGCGCTGCTGGTGTCCGGCGGCGTGCCTGCCCTCGCGGCACTGACGGTCGCGGTCATCCTGGCGCGCAAGGGCTCGCTGTCGCTGAGGGTCAACCTCAAGGACCGGCGGCAGCCCGTGCGGATTGTCGGGCGGGCCGCCGCGTAACCCGCACTATAAGGCCAGGTGCGGGTACGCCTCTTCGCGCTTCTGGAACTCCAGGACATCCCTGTTGCGGATGACGCCGTCGCGGATCTCGATGGCACGGGCGATGGTCTCGTTGGCGTCCCACGCGCCGGGGCCACTGACGACGGTTTCCAGGAAAGGCAGCAGCGCCTGGCTGATTTCCCAGCTGGCGGAGTTCCAGAGGTAGGACGGGCTGTGGTCCACGGCGTAGTAGTTGATGTGGTCGCCCACCGTGAACATGGGGTCGGCGAAGGTGGTGGACCGGGCCCAGCTGAAACCCATGCCCTCGTCGCACGACACATCCACAATCAGGCTCCCGGGACTGAACGCCGCCAGGTCCTCCGTGCGCAGGTACGTCAGCGGGTTGTTGGGGTCCTGCAGGGTGCAGTTGACCACGATGTCGCTCTCGGCCAGGAACGGAGCCAGCGGGACCCTGCCGCGCTCGCTGATGACCTGGCTCAGGAAGGGGGCTTCGTCGTCGTGGTCGAACTGGACGATGTTCACTGAGTGGATCGGCGCCCCGACGGCGGCCACGCCCCGGTTGGTCAGCACCTGGACGTCATGGATCCCGTGCGCGTTCAGCGCGGTGACGGCGCCCCGGGCTGTCGCGCCGAAGCCGATGACCGTGGCACTGAGCCTCCGGCCGTAGTCGCCGGTGGACCCGGTCAGCGCCAGGGCGTGCAGCACGGAGCAGTACCCCGCGAGTTCGTTGTTCTTATGGAACACGTGCAGCCCAAAGCCGCCGTCGCTGGCCCAGTGGTTCATGGCCTCGAAGGCAATCAGCGTGAGCTTCTTGTCGATGGCCAGCTGGGTGATGGCGCGGTCCTGGACGCAGTGCGGCCAGCCCCAGAGGACCTGGCCGTCGCGCATGTCGGCGAGGTCTTCCGGCTGGGGCTTGGGCAGGAGGACGACGTCGGCCTCCGCCAGCAGCGCCTCCCGGCCGGCCATCCTGCCCACCAAAGGCGAGAGGTGTTCGTCCGAGACGCCCAGCCGCTCGCCGTAGCCGGTTTCCAGGATGATGTGCTCGCGGATGTCGGGCGCAATGCGCTCGAAATGCAGCGGATGGATGGGGAGCCGGCGCTCATCGGGCTTCCTGGTTGACGCCAGGACGCCGAGGGTCAGTCTTTTCTGCTGCCCGGTCACTTCTTTTTGGCGGCCTTGCTGGAGGGGATGTCCAGGGAGCTGGCGGGGGCGGAAGCGGCCTTCTTGTCGGCCCGCTTTTCCTTGATGGACTTGCCGGATTTTTTGGATGCTGTTTGACGCGGGGACTTGTCAGCCATGAATTGCTCCTGTAGCGGAACCGAAGAGGTTCCTGACTTCTGACGATACACGCCGGTACCTAATGGCCCCGGGGTGGCTTGTCTTCTGTCCCGCTGCAAGCAGTGGAGCGGCTGACGGGAATCGAACCCGCGTATCAAGCTTGGGAAGCTAGCGCTCTACCATTGAGCTACAGCCGCGCTGCCCCGCCGTGGAGGGGCAGAACATAGCTTAGCGCAGAACTTTGCCTGCTTTGCCCACACACGCTGCGCGCCGCCCGTGTCCCGGTGAGGGGCACGTCATCCAGTAACTCTTCAATAACGTCGCCTGCCGTGGCTAGGTGTGCCCGCGGAGCGCTGGCTAACCTGAACCGGGTAGCTGCGGGGCCGGGGGGAGTGCAGCTACTGCGGCACTTGAACCTCAACCACAGGAAGATCCCCCATGGCATTCGCAGAACACGAGGTCCTTATCCGGCGGGACGCCATGGCCGTGTATCTGTACCTGCTTGATGCCACCAACCTGCCTGCGTGGAACGACTCGGTGCGCAGCGTCAGGCTGCTGCAGGGCGCATCTGCTTCCAAGGGGGCGGTGTACCGCAAGATGGTGGCCGGACGGTCCGGGCTGAGCATCCCCGCGGAGCTGGAAATCACCCACTCCAGGCCCGGAGCCGAAATCCAGTTCCAGGCCATGTCCGGGCCGGCCCACCGTTCAGGCGGGTACTACCTCAGCACGGAGGCGGCAGGAACGCGCGTCAGGTTTGCCCTTGAGGCCCGGGCAGAAGGGGCGGCCGGCATCCTGCACAGGCTCGGGATCCTCAATCGGGTGGGATTCCTGAACAGGATGCTTCAACGCAGCCTCTCCACCGAGGTGGCCCAGCTCGAACGGCTCAAGGACGTCCTGGAGCTCCAGCCCGCTATGTAGAGGGTGCTCTCGTTCCCTCCGGCAGCGGCAGGCCTGCGTAACCCACCTACTGCGGCTGCCCTCCTACGGTGCCGGGGCGCCTACTGCGCCAGCCGTTGCCCGGTCCACGGTCCGGGAATGTTCGACGGCGACGCGAGGCTTCCGGAGGTCAGGTCCCAGTACTGCACAACGTCGGACGCCCGTCGCAGGGCCAGCCCGGTGGAGTTCAGGCCTGTAACGTCCCGCAGTGGCCTGATGCCCGTGACATCTCCCCAGCCGGTGGCGACCGTAGCCCTGGCTTCCGTCCGCAGTGCCGTGGTGCCCCAGCCTCGGTGCAGCTGGACGGAGCCGTCAGCCCGGAGGGCCAGGAGGTCCTGGAACCCGTCGGCATCGTAATCCACCATGGACAGTTTCCGGGCGGCGCCGATGGAGCCTACGAACGTCCGTGCGGAGAGGTCGCCCATGCCCTTGTTCGGATACAGATAGAGGTTCCCCGCCCCGTCCAGGGCAAGAATCTGGGGGAGCCTGTTGTTGGCGCACCATCCGCCGACGGCGAGGGTAAGGGTTTCCCACCCTCCGCTTCCCAGGGTGGCGGGCGGCTGGAATCCGCCGGCGGCAATGCCCCGGTGGAGGGTCAGCGTGCCGTTGCTCCACTGCGTGACGAGGTCATAGGCGCCGTCCCGGTCCCAGTCTGAGGTGAACACTTCCTTGGCGCCGGCAAATCCTGAGCCGATGACCTTGGCCGCGGCAAAGGTGCGCGCGCCGGTGGCTGCCCGTGCCAGGAGCTGGCCGGAGGAGTCGACGGTCACCATGTCTCCGGGCCCCTTGATGGCCGCGGCGGAGAGGTCAAGCGTGGGCGGCATATGCCGGACCGGCGCGTCGCACATAGTGGGCGGCGGCGCCGGGAAGGGTGTGCCCGAGCCGGTTCCGCCGGGGGAATCGGTGGTGCCGGCGGGAAGGGTGGTGTAGCCGAAGAAGTTCACCACGCCCCAGATCTTGTACGTGCGGTCCGTATAGCTGATCCCGGCACCCATGACGTTGAAGCGCGGATCGAGCAGCATGGCGTTGTGGCCGGGGGAGCCTTTCCACCATTCCACCAGGAGCGCGGCGTCCCGGTCCGTGCGGATGGCGATGACCTCACCGGCGCCGTTGTTGGGACTCAGCGCGCGCTGGTCCGTCCAGAAGCTGGCGCGGTGCTCGATGACCTCGCGGGATGCGATGCTGTCTGACCACTCCTGTGCCAGGGCCGCCACTGTTGCGTGGTACTTGACGGGGTTCAGGCCCTTGGACGCCCGGTACTCGTTGATCCGGTTGAAAACCGTGAGGATGGCGGCTGCGTTGCTGTCAGGAATGAGGGCTTCCGGTGCAGGAGTGGCAGCCGCCAGGGATTCCGGAGCCGCCTGGCGGGACACCGGGGGAGAGGCAAGTTCCTCGTCCGGTGCCCAGAGGGGAGGGATGGACGGAATGCCGGGTGCAGGCTCTTCGGAGTCCGGAGCAGGAGCAGGAGCAGGAGCAGGAGAAGGAGCAGGAGCAGGTGCCGGTGCTGCGGGCTCGGGGGAATCCTGAACGGAAACGGCGGACGGGCCGGGTGCGGGGGCGGGTGCCAGGGGCTCCGCAGGTACTGGTTCCGCTGCCAGCGGTTCCGTAGGTGATGCCGGCCGGATGTCAGGTTCAACCGCGGGGGCGAGGAGGGGCCCGCCGGAGTCCGTGCCGGAGGGGGACCCGGTGCGGCCGGTTATGGCCGACGCACCCAGGCTGACGCTGCCGGGCCCCGTTGCGCCCACTGGCGGCCCCGCAGCCGGCACCGGAGGCGTGCCCGCCGATGAAGAGAGCAGCGCTAAAGCCAAGAGCACGCCAATAAAAGAGGGCGCGGCCAATCTATTCACAACATCCCCAGCTCTGTTGGGCCATCCGGGAGACCATCCGGCGCCTGAATCACTGCTGTAACAGTAGCCCCACGAGCGCTCTGCAACAACGAAAAAATGTTGCTGTGGATAACTGCCCCGGAGCGGCCATACGGTAATTTGGGACGGTGCTGATCTCTGACCGCGATATTCGTGCCGAAATAGACTCCCAGCGGATCGTGCTCGAGCCGTACGATCCGGCGATGGTCCAGCCGTCGTCCGTGGATGTCCGGATCGATAAATTCTTCCGCCTGTTTGATAACCACAAGTACGCCCACATCGACCCGGCCGAGGAACAGCCGGAGCTGACGCGCCTTGTGGAAGTGGAGCCGAACGAGCCGTTCATCCTGCACCCGGGCGAGTTCGTCCTGGGGTCCACGTACGAGACCGTCACGCTGCCGGACGACATCGCGGCCCGCCTGGAAGGCAAGTCCTCCCTGGGCCGGCTGGGCCTCCTGACCCACTCCACGGCCGGGTTTATCGACCCCGGATTCTCAGGCCACGTAACGCTGGAACTGTCAAACATGGCCACCCTGCCCATCAAGCTGTGGCCGGGCATGAAGATCGGCCAGCTGTGCTTCTTCAGGCTGACGTCCTCCGCGGAGCATCCCTACGGCTCGGGCGAGTACGGCAACCGGTACCAGGGCCAGCGCGGTCCTACCGCGAGCCGCAGCCACCTGAACTTCCACCGCACGGAGATTTAGCAGGCAGCACTGAAGCCCGCACCGGGGCAGGGGGCCTCAGGCCCTGGCAGCCACGCCCGCGGGCGGTTGGGCAGCCCTGACGGGCCCCACAAACCGGGCCGCCAGCGGACCCACTACCGCCATCAGCAGGACATACGCGGTGGCAAGGGCCGCCAGCTCGCCGGGCACTGCCCCGGACGCAACTGCCAGCCCCGCAATGACGATGGAGAATTCGCCGCGTGCGATCAGCGTGGCTCCGGCGCGCAGGCGGCCGGGCCGCGCGATGCCGGCGCGTTTGGCCGCCCAGATGCCCGTCGCCATTTTGGTGGCGGCCGTGATGACGGCCAGCACCAGGGCCCAGCCAAGGACCGGCGGGATGGACGTGGGATCTGTATTGAGTCCGAAGGCGACAAAGAAGATGGCGGCAAACAGGTCCCGCAGCGGCTCGAGGATGCGGGTGGCGTTGTGCGCCGTTGCGCCTGAAATTGCGATGCCAAGCAGGAATGCCCCCACCGCGGCGGACACCTGCATGGCCGAGGCTATCCCGGCCACCAGCAGCGCCGCGCCCAGCACGTTCAGGAGGAACACTTCCGAGTTCTCGCTGTGGACGGCCTTGGACACGTGGTGCCCGTGCCGCAGCGCCACCATCAGCACCACACTCACCACCGCCAGCGCGATGCCCACGCTGGTGAGCCCGCCGAGGAAACTGACGCCGGCCAGGATGGTGGTCAGCACGGGAAGGTAGACGGCCATGGCCAGGTCCTCGAACACCAGGATGGACAGCACCACCGGTGTTTCCCGGTTGCCTATCCGGCCCAGGTCGGTGATGACCTTGGCGGCAATTCCCGATGAGGAGATGTAGGTGACGCCGCCCAGCACCATGGCGCCCACCCCGCCCCAGCCCAGCAGGTAGGCAAGGGCAGCACCGGGCAGGAAGTTCAGGACGAGGTCCAGCACGCCGCCCTGCCAGGAGCGGCGCAGGCCGGTGAAGAGTTCGGTCGCCGTATATTCCAGGCCGAGCATAAGCAGCAGCAGGATCACGCCGATCTCGCCGGAGACGTGCGCGAACTCTTTCATGCCGTCGAGCTTGACGATGCCGCCGGCGCCGAATGCGAGTCCGCCGAGGAGGTAGAGCGGGATGGGGGACATTCCGACCCGTCCGGCCAGCCTGGCCAGCAGGCCAAGGCAGAATACAACGGCCCCCAGTTCAATGAGGGTCAGGGCCAGCGGGTCCATGCCGTCTTATCCGTGACGCAGGATATCGGCCGCCGCGTCGAGGCCTTCCTGGGTGCCCACCGCCACCAGCAGGTCACCGGGGTGAAGCACGACGTCGGGTCCCGGCGACGGGAGCACCTCGCCTTCGCGCATGATCGCCACGATGGAGACGCCGCACCGGGTGCGGATGCACGCCTTGCCCATGGGCTGGTTCTGGAAGGGGGAATCCTGGGCGATGGAGAACTGCCGGGTGACGATTCCCGGGACGTCCTTGTGTTCCTCTGTCAGTTTCATGGCCAGGTGCTGCCCGCCCAGGAGATTGCCGAGGGTGGCTGCTTCCTCGGTGGTGAGGGGTATGGATGCCTGGCAGGTGTCCGGATCATCCCAGGCCGAGACTATGAGCTCGGTCTGGCCCTCGCGCCGCTCCACCACGCCGATCCGGCGGCCTGAGGCGGTCATGAAATCCTTGCGCCGGCCCAGGCCGGGAAGGTTGGTTTCGTCCACGTTCATGGTTCCAGACTAGTCTGCCTGGCCATGCTTGGGGGCGGGCCCCGAGGATTCCCGCAGGACCAGCCGCATGCCCGTGGGACCAGGCTCCGGAGGGGGTGTGTTTCCCGGGTTCAACGCGGCGATCAGCTGTTCCATGGCGCGGCTGCCCTGGTCCTCCAGGTCCATGTGGACGGTGGTCAGGGACGGGACCAGGAACGCGGATTCGGGGTGGTCGTCCCAGCCGACGACGCTGATGTCGGCGGGAACCCGGAGACCGTGATCGTGGAGCGCCCGGATGGCCCCGATGGCCAGGTGGTCGTTTGCGGCGAAGACGGCGGTGAAGGAGGGGTTGGCCAGGAGGGTTTGCGCGGCGGTGTATCCGGAGGCGGCGCTCCACTCCGCTTCGGCCACCCCGGAATCCTCCAGCCCGGCGTCGTGCACGGCCTTGCGGTAAACGGCCAGGCGGTTGCGGGCTGCGGGCCATTCCTGCGGGCCAGCGATATGGGCGATCCGCCGGTGGCCCAGGGCGGCTAAGTGCTCCACGATGGCCTGCGCCGCGGAGCCGTCCGAAATCCGGCCCTGGCCACGCATCTTGTCGTCGTACTCTCCGGCCACCACCATGGGGATCCGTTCCTGCGCCTGGAGGAGGTCCGTCCCGGAAATGGGCACGAAGGACAGGGCCCCCGCAAAAGGCCCGCCGTCCAGGATCCGCCGGAGCCGCTCCGTCCGCTCCGGGCCGGCCCCTTCCAGGGCGACGACGTCCAGGTGGTACCCGGCTTCCCGGGCGGCTGCGGCCGCGCCGTTGAGCATCCGGGACGGAAAGTACGGCGAGGATCCGGGCACCAGTGCCAGGACCCGGTACGCGGCCTTGGTCCGCAGCGACCGGGCGGTGAGGTTGGGCGAGTAGTTCAGTTCCGCCATGGCCCGTTCCACCTTTTCCGACGTGGAGGCCTTCAGCTTGGAGCGGTCGGCCATGAACCGGGAGACAGTCTGGTGCGAGACGCCGGCCAGCCGTGCCACCTCGTAGATCGTGGCTGCACGGGCAGGCGGCCGGGCGGCGGCGGGGGATGGTGTCACAGCCTGGAATCCTCCCAGGTGGTGAGGCGCCCGCACATGCCAAACCCCTCGCCCGGGCGCTGTTCGGCGCTGGCTGCCGCTGCGCCCGCCAGGGACGCTGCCGAGCCGTCTGCCAGCTCGCGGAGGGCCTGCTCCGTTGCCTTTACCTGGCTCTGGACGTTGGCGGACCAGAGTTCCTTCCAGTGCCCGACGCGCGGGCGGACCAGGCGGGCGGCCGCGCGGTGGAACTCCGCAAGCGCGGGAGTGCCGTCCCGCAGCACCGATGTATGCAGTTCGGCGTATCCTTCCAGGGCGAGGTCGCGCCGCCTCCGTGCTGCCGCCGCAACCTCGCTTTCTTTTGCATCCCGGGGGAGGGCGGCATGCGCCGCGTACAGGTCCGGGTCCTGGAGGATGCGGCGTGGAAAAGTCAGGACGGCGTCTCCGGCCTCAGGCAGGCCGGCGTTGGACATGATCACGTTGAGGGTGAGCCCGTCCGTGTTCACCAGCCGGTGGACGGTGCCGGGGCTGAACCACACCAGCGACCCGGCCGCCAGCCCGTGCTGCTGGATGCCTGCCATCGAAATGGTGTGCACCGCTCCAGTGCCGGCCGTGACCACGTAGGCCTCGGAGGACACCGTGTGGAGGTGCGGGGAGCCGCCGCACAAGCCGTCGGCGGACTCCCAGTCATATACCCGGAGCCTGCTGACTGCGGTGCCGCCTGGAAATCGCGGGGGCGGAGGGGGCTGGTCCTTCCCGCTGTTCATCGGTCCGCTGCTCACCTCTCCGCCGCTCACGTCCCTGCCGGGGATGCCGGCGCAGCCGCCAGGACACCGCGGGCCGCCGTTGCCAGCGCTTCCGCCCTGTTCCGGTCCGATGCGCCGTCCGCAACCACAACCCCGTACCGGAAACGGAGGGTGGCTCCTGCCTGGAACAGGACTTCCTGGCTGAAGAACGGGGCAGGGCCCATGCAGGCAAACGGTTCGGACCGGGCGAACCATTCCGGCTCCGGATGCACGCTGCCGGGATCGTCAACCATCACCAGCGTTGAATAGCGGCAGGTTTCGTCATGCTGCCCCACGAAGGAAAGCCAGGGGGCCCGCTGGCCGCGGAGTTCCTCGCCGGTGGCACCGCCGGGTCCCATGATGGTTCCGCCTGCGAAGGAGCGGGGGCCGCGCCAGAACAGGCCGCCGTATCCTGCGTTGTCACGGCCCTCCGTGGTGGGGGAGCCGATGTGGATGTCCGCTCCGGACACGTTGGTCATGGCGGTGTCGAAGACGAGGGTGTAGCTGGCGTCCGTCCCCGGCACCACCCGGAAGGACCTCTCCTCCTCGACCACGGGCGCGCCCTGCTGGGTCATCCACTGCAGCCGGTGCGCAAAACTGAACGTGCCGTCGTCGTCCGCTGCCCTGATGGTTTCCAGGTGCCGCATGGCACCGTTGTTGGGCAGCCACTGGTAATCCTGGCCGCGCCGGTAGCTGGGGCCGCCCCAGAAGTTGTCCGGACCAAGGTGCGGCAGGGACCAGGCGATGCCTTTGTGCCACACGTGGTCGTGCGGGCGGTAAGCGCTCACCAGGTCGCCTCCCCTGGTGCGGACCGGGTGGAAGTACGGCCGGGGCGATTCCGCCTGGGGATCCTCTGCGGCATAGGTGTAGGTAAGGACGGGCACGCCGTCCAGTGAGATTTCGACGGCGGCGCCATCGTCCGTCCAGCCGAGCTGGTGTGCGGTTGCTGGGGCAGCAGTTGTTCCGGCGGCGGTGCTCATGCGGGGCTCTTTTCCAGTTTCCAGGGTTCCAGCCGGCCGTCGGCACGGTCGAAGAAGGGGTTTCCTTCAGTGATGTCGCCGCGGCGGACGGTCTCGCCGGTGATGGCGGATGCGTAGGTTGCGGCGGCGAGCTCCATGGTGGGCCAGGCGTCAGCGAGCGTGACCGGCGGAACGGTCCCGGTGCTGACGGCTTCGATGATCCGGGCATACTGTGCCGAATGGCCGCTGGGTGTGCTGGCCGGGCCGTCCGTCCACGCAGCTGCGAGGTGCTCCTGGCCGGGTGCCGGCGTGAAACGCCAGTTCGAGTCGTCGTAGCCGTAGAGGTGTTCCAGTTCCACCGTGGCATGTTCGTAGTCGAACCGCAGCTGGGAGGTTTCCCGCGGCGAGATCACCGAGTTGATGACGGTGGTCAACGCACCTGACTCGAACCGCACGATGGCGGTGGAGACGTCCTCCGTCTCCGTACGGCGGGCCAGCTTTCCGGCGAATGCCGTCACTTCCTGCCAGGGTCCCCAGAGGTGCAGAAGGAGATCGAACTGGTGGATGCCGTGCCCCATGGTGGGTCCGCCGCCCTCAACGTCCCACTGGCCGCGCCACGGAACGTCAAAGTACGCCTGGTCCCGGAACCAGAGGGTGTTGCAGAACCCGGTGAGCGGGCTGCCCAGGACTCCGGACTCCTGCAGGTCCGCCAGCTTCCGGGCGCCCGTGCCGAAGCGGTGCTGGAAGATGCAGCTGACCCGCCTGCCCGTGGCGAGTTCCGCTTCCTGCAGCCCACGCAGCTGCCGGAGCGACAGGGCGGGCGGCTTCTCCAGCACCACGTCCATGCCCAGCGCCATGGCCTCCAGGGCCAGGGGTGCGTGCGACGACGGCGGCGTGCAGACGGCGACCAGGTCCAGTTCCGTTTCCGCTGCGACGGCCAGGGTGGGGGCGGTCTGGGCGACACCCACCTTTTCCGCAAATTCTGTTGCCCTGCGCGGGTCGATATCCACCGCCACGACGAGCTCCGCGCCCGCCAGCTTCAGGGCTTCCGCATGGGCATGGGCAATGCCGCCCGTGCCGACGATCCCCACGCGGGGACGATGTTGGGCCTTTGTCATGGTGCTCCTCGTCATTGAAAGGATTCATGTTATCGATCACAATTATGTGATCGATAACATGAGGCGTCAAGGGGTCATCAGCAGGGAGTCCCACGTCAACCTGCGGGCGTCAGGCGGCAGGCACGACCGCGATGGGCGCCTCGTCCGGCGACTTGACGGGCAGCAGGACGAGCAGTCCGGCCAGCAGCACCACCATGATGCCCAGGATGCCCCAGCGCTGTGCCTCGCCGGGCGCCACCAGGGGAGCCGCAAGGGTGATGCTGAGGGTGAAGAGCGTGGGTGCCAGGAAACTGACGGCCCGGCCGGTGGTGGCATAGAGGCCGAAGAGTTCGCCGGACTCACCGTGCGGCGCCAGTCTGGCCAGGTAGGCGCGTGACGAGGCCTGGGCGGGCCCCACGAACAGGCACAGGAAAAGCCCGAATACCCAGAAGGTGGTGCTGCCGGCCCAGGCCATGCCCAGGAAGGTGTAGTCGCCGTTGCCAAGCACCAGGATGACGCTGCCCGCAACCAGGAGCCCCACCAGCGAGCCGATGATCACCCGCTTGGGGCCGATCCGGTCATCCAGCAGGCCGCCCAGCACTGCCCCCACCGCGGCCACGACGTTGCCGAAGATGGCGAAGAAAATGACCTCGGACAGCTCAAAGCCAAAGGTACCCGCAGCGATGATTCCGCCGAAGGTAAAGACGGCGGCCAATCCGTCCCGGAAGACTGCGCTGGCCAGCAGGAAGTAGATGGTGTGGGGGCTGGTGGCGTAGATGGCCTTGATCCGGCGGAAAAGCAGCCCGTAGCTGGCCGGCAGGCCCAGCCGCTTTGCTTGGGCGGCGCGGGGAAGCTCGGGCACGGCGAACAGCACGGGGAGGGCGAAGATGAAGAACCAGAGGGCCGAGAAAACAGCTACCAGCCGGATGTTCAGGCTGTCCTCGGTGGACGCGCCGAACCAGTCGAAGCTGGGCTGGACGAACAGCTGGAGGACAATCAGCAGGGCAACGATGCCGCCAAGGTAGCCCGCCCCCCAGCCGAATCCGCTGACCTTGCCGATGTTCCGCGGCGTGGAGATCTGGGCGAGCATGGCGTTGTAATTGACGCCCGCGAACTCGAAGAACACGTTGCCCAGGGCTATCAGCGACACTCCGAGCAGCAGGAATTCCGGCCGCGGGAAGACGAAGAAGCACAGGGCAGTAAGGATGGCGACGGCGGCCGTGTTGACTCCCAGCCACAGCTTGCGCCGGCCGCCCGCATCCGAACGCTGGCCGGTGACAGGAGCCAGCAGGGCAATCGCCAGGCCGGCGACCGCCAGGGCACCGCCCAGGACCGCCGAGGCCTGGTCTTCGCCGCCGAACGCATTGGAGGTGAGGTAGACGGTGAAGACAAAGGTTGTCATCACGGCGTTGAAGGCTGCGGATCCCCAGTCCCATGAAGCCCATGCCAGTATGCGGCCTTTGCCGGTGCGCGGGTTCCCGGACTCAAGTTCCGAGGACGGCTGCGTTGCCCCTGGAGCGCTGGCGCTGTTCATAGGATGCATCGTATCCGCCCGTGGCGAACAGGAGTCGGAGCGAACCCCCGGGGATACCGGGCCCCGCGCCGGGCGGGGCGTCGTGAGGGGCAGGGCGGGTGCCGAAGCCTTGATAAACTGGACCCTCCCGGACCCAACGAATGAACCGCCTGCTCCAACTTTGACAATCGAATCCCTGACGTTGCGGAGATACCAGTGATAACAGTCCTTGCCGTGCACTTTTCGGTGGCTGTCCTGGCGCCGTTCCTCTTCAGGGCCTGGGGCCGCAACGCGTTCTACGCACTGGCAGCTGTTCCGGCCGCATCCTTCGTTTGGCTCCTGCTGCAGCACGGTCCGGTCTACGCCGGAACGGGGTCCATCAGCGAAACCGTCCCCTGGATTCCCGGGCTCCAACTCGAACTTGCGTTCCGCATGGACGCGCTGGCTTGGGTCATGTCCCTGCTGGTACTGGGCGTGGGGTCGCTGGTGCTGGTCTATTGCGCCAGGTACTTCAAGAAAAAAGACCAGGACCTCGGCGCCTTCGGTGCGCAGCTGCTGGCCTTTGCGGGCGCCATGTTCGGCCTGGTGGCGGCGGATGACCTGCTGCTGCTGTTCATTTTCTGGGAACTGACCACCATCCTGTCCTACCTCCTGATCGGATTCGCCCGCACCAGGCTGGCTGCGCGGCGGTCCGCCTTGCAGGCGCTCATGGTCACCACTGCCGGCGGGCTGGCCATGCTGGTGGGACTCATCATGCTGGGCCACGCGGCCGGCACCTACCGCATCTCCAGCATCCTGGAGCAGGCGCCCGCCCTCACAAGCGGTGCCACGGGCGCCATGGTGGGCGCCGCCGTCGTACTGATCCTGGTGGGCGCCATTACCAAGTCCGCCCTGGTCCCGTTCCACTTCTGGCTCCCCGGCGCCATGGCCGCACCCACGCCGGTCAGCGCCTACCTGCACGCCGCTGCGATGGTCAAAGCCGGCATCTACCTGGTGGCCAGGCTGGCGCCCGGGTTCTCCGAAACGGCGTACTGGCAGCCGGTGGTGCTGGGCCTGGGCCTGGCCACCATGCTGGTGGGCGGCTACCGGGCGCTGCGCCAGACCGACATCAAGCTCATCCTCGCCTACGGCACCGTCAGCCAGCTGGGTTTCCTCACCATGGTGGTGGGCCTGGGCACACCGGACGCGGCGCTCGCAGGGCTCGCCATGCTCCTGGCCCACGGGCTGTTCAAGGCCACCCTGTTCCTGGTGGTGGGCATCATCGACCACCAGTCAGGAACGCGCGACGTCCGCAAGCTGTCCGGCGTCTTCCGCTCGTCCCGTGCGCTCGGAGTGGTTGCCGCCATCGGCGCCGCGTCCATGGCCGGAGTGCCCCCGCTGGCCGGGTTCGTGGCCAAGGAATCGGTGCTGGAGTCCTTCGTGCACCACGCGGGAGACGAAGCAGCCGGACCGTGGGGCATGGTGGTCCTGGCCGGACTGGTCCTGGGATCCATCCTCACCTTCGCCTACAGCGCCCGCTTCATGTGGGGCGCGTTCGCCGTCAAGCCCGGCGTGGAGCCCACGCCCTTCAAGGCCATCAGGCCCTCCTTCCTCGCCGCGCCGGCCATCCTCAGCCTGTTGACCATCATCTACGGGCTGTGGCCGGCACCCGTTGACGCGTGGATCCAGCCGTACGCCGCCCTGTTTGCCTCCACTGCTCCCGACGCCGGAACGGCCGCTGAGCAGGCCGGTTACCTTGCGCTGTGGCACGGCTTCACGCCGGCGCTGGGCCTGACGGTCATCACGTTCGCGCTGGGCCTGGCGATGTACCTTGGCCGCAACGCGGTCTCGCGGGCACAGTCCCTGGTCCCGCCATGGGTGGACGGGGACAAGGCCTACCAGTACACCATCGGCGGCCTGGATGACGCAGCGGTGTGGATCACCGGACGCACCCAGCGTGGTTCGCTGTACTACTACCTGGCCGTCATCCTCAGCGTCGCCTTTGTCCTGCCCCTGTCAGTGATCCTGGTGACGGGCAAGCCGCTTCCGGACGGGATCTACCTGGTTGACCCCGGCTCCCCGCTCCAGCTCGTGGTGGGTGCGGGCATCGTGATCGGCGCCCTGGCGGCCGTCAAAGCCAACAAACGGTTCCTGGCAGTCCTGATGGTTTCCGTCACCGGTTACGGCATCGCCCTGATGTTCGCGCTCCAGGGCGCCCCGGACCTGGCACTGACGCAGATGCTGGTGGAAACGATCATCCTGGTGGCCTTCGTGCTGGCGATGCGCAGCCTGCCGCCCGAGCTCCGCGACCGGACCGGCGGCAAATACCGTGTGGTTCGCGTCATCATCGGCCTGGGCTTCGGCGTCACCATGGTGTTCGCCGCGATTTACGCCATGGGAGCACGGATAGCAACGCCGGTGTCCCTGGAGTTCCCGCGGCTCGCGTACGAGGGCGGCGGCGGACTGAACATCGTCAACGTGACGCTCGTGGACATCCGCGCCTGGGACACCTTCGGTGAAATCACCGTCCTGGCGCTGGCAGCCACCGGCGTGGCGAGCCTCATCTTCGTCCGCGGCCGCGGCGACAGGATCCTGAACTCCGCCACGGTAGCGGAGGGAACCGTGGGCCGCCACCGCGGCGTTGACCCCGGCAGCAGGGACGCGGCGGCGCTGGCCGTCAGCCGGAAATTCGCGGCGTCTGCCCGTGATGCGTGGATCGTGGCCGGCCGGACCCTGGCCCCTGAACGCCGGTCCATCATCTTCGAGGTGGTCACGCGGCTGATCTTCCACTCCATGATCATGTTCTCGCTGTACCTCCTGCTGGCCGGCCACAACCTTCCCGGCGGCGGCTTCGCCGGCGGCCTGACAGCCGGCTTGGCCCTGACCATCCGGTACCTGGCGGGAGGACGGTTTGAGCTCCGCGAGGCCACCCCGGTCAGCGCCGGTGCGCTCCTTGGGATCGGACTGGCCGTGGCTGCGGCCTCCGGCGCAGTGCCGCTGCTGCTCGGCGGCCAGGTGTTCCAGACAGCCATCATCGAGCTGTGGCTCCCGGTGTTCGGCGACATCAAGTTCGTCACCTCCACCATTTTCGATATCGGCGTGTACATCGTGGTGGTGGGCCTGGTGCTGGACGTCCTGCGGAGCCTGGGCGCCGAAATCGACGAACACTTCGAACAGCGTTCCGCTGTGGGCGGCCGAACCCCCGGCGAGGAGCAGGAGTTCGCGGGCGACGACTCCGCCACACCGTCCGCGCCGGAGCAGGAGCCTGAAGGCGCCGCCTCCGAGACCACCGCAAAGGGCCAAGCATGAGCATCAACCTGACCCTCCTGATCGTCATGGGGGCCCTGTACGCCTGCGGCATCTACCTGGTGCTGGAGCGCAGCCTCACGCGTGTCCTGCTGGGACTGATGCTCCTGGCCAATTCCACCAACCTCCTGATCCTGGCCACTGGCGGGTACGCAGGGCTCGCGCCCCTGTACTCAAAGGACATTGCCGCCGGGGACTACAGCGATCCCCTTCCGCAGGCCCTGATCCTGACCTCCATCGTCATTTCCTTTGCCGTCACCGCTTTTATGCTCGGCATCATCTACCGCACGTGGGTGCTGGCGCGCCGTGACGAGATCCAGGATGACGTGGAGGACCTCCGCGTTGCCGAGACTCCAAGCTTCGACGCAGAGGACGACGCCGAGGTCCCCGCCGAGACCTCAGAGTTCCCGCTCACCATGCTGGGCACCGACGGCCACAGCGTTTCCAATCACAGTGTTTCCGACGGCGGTGTTTCCGACGGCGGCGCCTCCGACGACGGCGCTGCCGGGACAACGCTGCTGGCCGGCGGCCGCGAGATGGCGGCCGAGCAGGCAGCCTCCGAAGAAAAACCCGGCTCCACCAATGTGGCCCCTGGCCCGGAAGGAGGCGGAAAGTGAACCTCGCAAGCCTTGCCCCGCTCGCCGTCGTACTTCCCATCCTGGGCGCCGCCCTGACCTTCATGCTGATCCGCCATTCACGGGCCCAGCGCGCGGTGAGTATCGCCCTGCTCTCCCTCACGCTTCTGCTGGAATGCCTCCTGCTGGCCTCCGTCTGGGACGGCGGCACGTTTGCCGTAACGCTGGGCGGCTGGCTGCCGCCGTGGGGCATCGTGCTGGTGGTGGACCAGTTCTCGTCGCTGATGCTGGTGGTCTCCTCGGCGGTGAGCCTTGCCGTGCTGGTGTACGCCACCGGGCAGGGCATGGCCGACGGCGACCAGGATGCGCCCGTCTCGATCTTCCACCCCACCTACCTGATCCTGGTGGCGGGCGTCTCCAATGCGTTCCTTTCCGGGGACCTCTTCAACCTTTACGTCGGGTTCGAGATCCTGTTGACGGCAAGCTACGTGCTGATGACGCTGGGCGGCACCGGACCCCGCATCCGGGCAGGCGTCACCTATGTGGTGGTGTCCGTGGTGTCATCGGTGCTGTTCCTCATCTCGATCGCCATGGTCTACGGCGCCACCGGAACCATCACCATGGCGGACCTGGCCATCAAGCTCGGTGAGCTGGACCAGGGCACCAGGACGCTGCTGCACGTGATGCTGCTGGTGGCGTTCGGCATCAAGGCCGCCGTTTTTCCGCTGTCCTTCTGGCTGCCGGACTCCTACCCCACGGCGCCGGCGCCGGTCACTGCCGTGTTCGCGGGCCTGCTCACCAAAGTGGGTGTCTACGCCATGGTGCGCACCGAGACGCTCCTGTTCCCCGGGGACTCACTGAACACCCCGCTGATGGTTGCCGCGTTACTGACCATGGTGGTGGGAATTTTGGGCGCCCTGGCGCAGAGCGACATCAAACGTCTGCTCTCGTTCACCCTGGTCAGCCACATCGGCTACATGGTTTTCGGCCTGGCCATGTCCTCCGTGGCGGGGCTCGGCGCGGCCGTCTTCTACGTGGTGCACCACATCACCATCCAGACCTCGCTCTTCCTTGTGACAGGTTTGATCGAACGCCGGGGCGGCAGTTCCTCCGTGGACCGGCTGGGCGGGCTCGCCAAGCTGTCGCCGCTGCTGGCGCTGCTCTTCTTCGTGCCCGCCATGAACCTGGCAGGGATCCCGCCATTCTCCGGATTCCTGGGGAAGGTGGGGCTCATGCAGGCCGGCGTTGAACTGGGAACACCGCTGGCATACGTCCTGGTGATCGGCGGGGTGCTGACCAGCCTGCTGACCCTGCTTGCGGTGGCCAGGGTATGGAACCGCGCGTTCTGGCGCAGGCCTTCCGACGCCGAACACCCGGATCCCGTGCTGCTGGCAACGCCTGCCGCCCGCGTTACCGGGCCGGGAGCCAAGCCGAACACCGTCACCCTGCTGCCGCGCACCATGGTGGGTTCCACCATCGGGCTGGTGGTCCTGGGCATCGGGCTGACTGTCTTCGCGGGGCCGCTGTTCATGGTCTCGGACCAGGCCGCGCACGACATGCTGGACAGGTCCTCCTACATCCAGGCAGTCCTGGGCGCAGACACCGAGGTTCCCATGGTCCTTACCGCAGGGGGAGGAAAATGAGCCGCCGGCGCATCTCACTGCGCCAGGAGCTTCCGCTCCTGGTGTGGCTGGTCATTGTCTGGGGTGCGCTGTGGCAGGATTTCAGCCCGGGCAACCTCCTTTTCGGAGCCCTGTTGTCAGTAGCCGTGGCACGCCTGTTCTACCTTCCGCCGGTGGAGCTCAGCGGACGCTTCAACATCCTGTATGCCGTTCCGTTCGCGCTCACGTTCCTGGCCAAGGTGGTGATGGCCAGCATGCAGCTCCTCTACCTTGCCGTGTCGCGGGGCCCCAGGGTGAAGAACGCCGTGGTGGCGGTGACCCTGCGCAGCCACCAGGACCTCCTGGTCACAGCCACAGGCCACGTGATTTCCCTGATTCCCGGTTCCCTGGTGGTCGAGGTGGACCGGTCAACCTCCACACTCTACCTGCACGCGCTGAACATCAGCTCCCCGCAGGACGTCGAAAACCTGAAGAACGAGGTGCTGTCCATCGAAGCGGGGCTGATCAGGATCATGGGTACCAGGGAAGAGCTCGAGATTTTGCGGACGGAGGCGACCGCATGATGCAGATCGTCCTGGCAGTGACCGCCGTGATCTTCTCGCTCGCGGCAGTCGGCGCAATCATCAGGATCTCCCGCGGCCCGTCGCTGCTGGACCGGGTGCTGGCCACGGATGTCCTGTTGGCCATCCTGGGCGGTGCCCTGTGCGTGGACATGGCCGTCAACCGGCACCTCAACAACCTGATGCTGGTGGTGGCCATCTCGATCATCGGCTTCATCGGGTCCGTGACGGTGGCAAGGTTTGTGGCAGACCGTAGGGAGCAGCCCAATGAGTCCTGATTCCACTGGCCTGGATGCCTGGGTGGACGTGCTGTCCGCGGTGTTCATGATTGTTGGGGCCACCATGTCCCTGGGGGCGGCCATCGGCCTGCTGCGCTTCCCCGACCTCCTGAGCCGCATGCATGCCGCCACCAAACCCCAGGTTTTGGGGCTGTTCCTGCTCCTGGCATCCATCGGCCTGCAGATGCGGACCTGGTGGGTGTGGCCCGTGCTGCTGGTGGCCTGGATCTTCCAGCTGCTCACCGTGCCGGTCTCTGCGCACATGGTGGGGCGCGCCGGTTACCGCACCAAGCACCTGCACCGCGAACTCCTCACCTCGGATGAGCTTGAGGCCGTGGTGCAAAAAGCCGCCGCCAAAGCCGCCCGTGAGGACGGTTCCGGCGACGGCTGAGTGCTGGTTTGGAGTGGCCCCGGGAGCTGAGTAAAACTTCCCTGTTGGCCGGGGCTGCGGGTGCTGGACTCCGCTAGACGATGTCCTGGCTCTTGGCGAACCGGGTGATGGCCCGCTGGGTGCCTCGGTTGGCCAGGACCTGGATGATGGTGCTGACAGAGGCCGAGATCAGCGCGAACGTCAGCGCGGACTGCAGGCTCGTGGGGACGTCCTCGTCCTTGCCGGTGGGCGGCTTGCGCCCGGTGGACTTTTCCCAGATGGTGTTGACCAGCTTGGTGCCGACGAAGCCGGCGCCGAGGCTCACGCCGGTGCCGAGCAGCTTGATGAAAAGGTTCATTCCTGAGTACTCCTTGCGGGCGGAAAACGGGCTGTCCCTAGCCTATCTGGCGTTTGCCGGGTCCCTGCCCAGCGTGACGCGTCGCTTGTTCAGGCTGACGGGGATTCGGTGCGGAACTTGATCATCTTGTGGGTGCCGTCGCAGTAGGGCTTGATGGCTGAGGCGCCGCACCGGCACAGCGCCACCGTTTTGCGGTCACGGGGAACCGGTTCGCCGGACGGTGTGACCAGCTCGAAATCGCCGCGCACAATAAGGGGCCCGTCGGGGCAGACCACAATGGAGCTCTCGGTGGGTTCCTGGTTCATCTCTGCTCCTGCTCTGGGGTGCTGGGAAATCTGGTGGAGGTTTCGGTTGATGCCTGCGTGGGGCCTGGCCTGATCTGGTCAGCGGGGTTCATGCCTTGGTGCTCAGGCCGCAGCAGGCAGTGCCTGCCTCAGCGAGGTTCCGCCGTTTTCCCAGGACTGCAGGATGTGCGCGGACAGCCTGCCGTCCACGGCCATGACGGCCGTGGCTCCGAACAGGACGTCCGCCAGAAGGTGGGGTTCGGCTTCAACCAGCCCGCCCGCAAGGTCCCGGCCGGCAATCTGTTCATGGACGGCGTCGGCCTCCACATGCTCGTCGAAGTAGTGGGTGACGTCTGTAGTGAATCCGTGGCGCCGGAAGCCCCTGCCGTACAGGCGGTTGGGCTGGGAGGACGTCATCTCATAGATGGCCAGATGTCCCGTGATGGCCCCCCGGAGCCGGCGGTTAAGGCCGAAAAGGGACATCAGGTTCACGGCAGCGAGGGAGACCGCAGGGACGGCGTCCACGTATGCCCCGTACCCGTCCTCCATTCCCAGGCCCCGCATGGTGCGGGCGAAAAGGGCGCTGTGCATCCGCTCGGGCCGTCCGCCGCCGTACTCGTCCGCCTGGATTTCCACCAGTGCCGCTTTGGGCCGGCCGGAGAGCCGGGGGATGGCGAAGGTGTGCGGATCGGCTTCCTTCAGCTGGTAGATGGACTTGTGGATCAGGAATTCCTTGAGCTGGCCCAGGCTGGCTTTCCGGGCCACATAGCGGGAGAGGCTGGGGCCGGTGTCGCGTGCGGCCAGGCCGAACAGGACGTCCGCCACAGCGTCGCTGGTGGCACCGGGTCCGGCGGGAAGTTCCAGGTCACCGGCAGCCTCCGCGGCTGCGTCCCGGAGCGCGGCTTCGAACGGCTTTTCCAGCATCTGGCGCACCCGGATCAGTTCCGGCGCCCACTCCCACTCGTCACTCACACCCTCAAGGCCCGAGTAGTGGAGCTCGTAGAGGCAGAAGAGCGCCAGCTGGAGGTCGTCGTCGCCAATGATGTCCCGGGTTGCCGGGAGATGGCCGGCCACCGAGCGGTGCAACGCGTCAAGGGCGCCCTCATCTGTGCCCGGTGCCGCTGTGAGGGCGCTGAACAGTGCGGTGCTGACTGGACCCCTTGCTGCTGGGATTTTCATGGTGCTCCTTCAGGTCTGGCGTGGGCCGGTTCCGTGCTCCCTGCACTGGGGCCCGGCCGGGGATGTGTCAGCGGCCGCGGGTGCCGGGCGCTGGAGATGTGGCGGTGCTACCGGTGTCGGCGCCGGCTGCGGCGGGGACGGGCCCGCGGGCCAGCATGATGGCCAGGGCAATCATGGCCAGGCCAAGGACCAGATGGAGCCAGTTGTCCGCATCGTTTGCGGGGAGGAAGTTGGCAGGGGTGGGGTCACCGACCAGAAGGCCGTACAGCCAGAGGACCAGGTAGATGACGCCGCCGTAGATGAGGAAGTTCCGTGCCTGCGGGTGGGTGCGCGACATCAGGACGCCGGCGACGCCGAAGAGCAGGTGCACGGCGTTATGGAGGACGGATACCTGGAAGATCCCGAGCAGCAATGCTCCTGAGGCGTGTCCGGCCAGGCGGAGCGCGTCATGGTTGGAAGTGATGCCGGGAACGAATCCAAGGATGCCGGCCAGGCAGAACACGGCGCCCGTTGCGAGGGCAGCCTTCTGCAGGCCTGTGCGGGCGCCTGCCCGGCGGATGCTGGCTGCCATGTGCTGTACTCCTCAAACGCTGGAGACAACATAGTAAGCATGATTACTAAATAATTGCTAAGCAGCCTTTGTATTGTGCCGGCGTTGTGCGCCCGCACTCCGCGCGCAGGCTGCTAGCCTCCCGGGCCGGCCCATGAGTAGGGGTTGGTGTGCGGACCTCCGCGGCGGCCGTGGTCGTAGCCTTGCTGCCAGGACTTCCCGACGGCGGACACCAGTTCCGCCAGCAGGGAATAGTAGGGGTGGTCCGGACCGATGAAAATCATCTCGTCCCAGGCTTTGTCCAGCGCCGCCCGGACCTGGTTCTCGGTTGCTGGACCGGTCACGGCGCCCTCCTGGATTGATCACCCGCCACTGCGCTCGAATGTACTCCCGGCCTCACTGGGGTGTCCATGCCAGGAAGACCTGCCATGCCGGCCGGCCGGGGGCGCCACTCCGCTGGCTTGCAGGGCGTTACTCCGCGCCGGCCGAACGGAGGATGTCGCGGAGGGCCTCGACCACCAGGTCATGGTCCTGCAGCTGCGGCAATCCGGACACGGTGACGGTTGCTACGGCGCCCACCCCAGTGACGTACAAGGGGAAGGAGCCGCCGTGCGCAGCGTAGAGGGCCTGGTCGAACCAGGCATTGTCTTCGATACGTCCGCCGCTGAGCCGGGCGCGCAGCCCCACCAGCAGGGAAGGAACCTCGTACCGGGCTGCGGTCCGTTTCTTGGCCCGGATCCAGTGCCCGTTGTCCGGTGTTGCCCCCGGCAGGGCCACGTGGAAGAGGACCTGCTCGCCCTTGGTGATGTCGATGGCGATGGGAAGCCCGCGCTCCTTGCCCAGCTCCACGAGGAGCAGCCCCAGGTTCAGGGAGTCGTCCAGGGAGAAGCCGGGAAACTGGAGTTCCCGGATCTCCGCCTCAATCCGCGCGATCAAGGCCTCCAGGGATCCCTCCGGCTGGGCATCGCGGGAATCCGGATCATACCCGGTCACATCTGGTGGATTCGCTGTCATGGCCCACAATCTACCCCTCCCTGCGGTAAACTGGACCACGCCCAACAGGGCGGATATTTCACCAACAGAATCATTCAACGACAGGGGAGCGCCGCCGTCGGCATCACTGGCCAGGCCAGGGACCGCAGGTGGGCGCTGAGAGTGCGGACAGCCGCAGACCCTCGAACCTGATCCGGTTAGTACCGGCGCAAGGGAGTCGAGTTCTCGAAGTGCGCGCAGCGGCAGCAGTGCCGGCAACCGCGTCCACTTTCCCCTCCTGTTCCTCAGGAGGACCACATGGCAACAACAGCAATCAAGAAGCCCGCCGGCAAGTCCTGGCGCGTCGTGGACATCGTGGTGGCGGCCCTTATCGCCGTTGCCGGCGGCGTCATTTTCTGGGCCTGGTCCCAGGGGGCGGCCGCAGTCTCCGGACCCATGAACGCCGTCTACCCGCCCCTGACCGGCCTGATTGCCGGCGGCTGGATGATCCCGGCCGTCCTGGGCATGCTCATCATCCGCAAGCCCGGCGCCGCGCTCTTCTGCGAGACGGTGGCCGCCACGGGTGAACTGCTCATGGGCTCCCAGTACGGTGCGTCGGTACTGTTCTCCGGATTCGTCCAGGGCCTGGGTGCCGAGATCATCTTCGCCATCTTCGTGTACCGGAAGTTCAACCTGCCCGTGGCACTGCTTGCCGGCGCCGCGGCCGGCCTTTTCTGCGGCCTGAACGACTCCTTCGCGCCGTGGGGCTGGAACATCGCCTACGCCGCCGGCGACAAGCTGGCGTACATCATCTTCACTGCCATCTCCGGCGCCATCATCGCCGGCGCACTGTCCTGGATCGCCACCCGCGGCCTGGCCAGGACAGGGGTCCTGAGCTCCTTTGCATCACGCAAGGCGGCAACGGAGCCCGTCTTCTCCTGATGGGCGCCCCTTCGCGGCACGAGGCATCAGTTGCGGTGCGTCCGGCTGCCGTCACAGCCCGCGGCTGGGGATGGCGCCATGCGGGGCGCGCCAAGCCGGCTGTCCGTGGCCTCGACCTGGAGATCCGCCCGGGGGAGCGGGTGCTCCTTTTGGGGCCCTCCGGTGCGGGCAAGTCCACGCTCCTGCATGCCCTGGCCGGGGTGCTGGGGGACATGGACGACGACGGCGGCGACGCCGGCGAGTCCGACGAGACGGGCTCGCTGCTGGTTGACGGCGCCGTGCCCCGCGAGCAGCGCGGCCGGGCCGGGCTGATGCAGCAGGATCCGGAGACGCAGGTGGTCCTCTCCCGCGTCGGCGACGACGTCGCCTTTGGCGCCGAGAACCTCGCCGTGCCCCGCGACGCCATCTGGGCCCGCGTGCACGAGGCGCTGGACGACGTCGGCCTTTCCCGCCTGCCGCTTGACCACCCGACGTCGGCCCTGTCCGGCGGGCAAAAACAGCGCCTCGCGCTTGCGGGAATCCTCGCAATGCGGCCCGGCCTGATCCTGCTCGACGAGCCAACGGCGAACCTGGACCCTGCCGGTGTGCTGGAAGTCCGGGACGCCGTGGGCCGCTGCGTGGACAAGACCGGCGCCACGCTGGTTGTGGTGGAGCACCGGGTGTCCGTGTGGAAGGACCTGGTGGACCGGATCGTGGTGCTGCAGCCGGGCAGCGCCACTGAAGATGCCGTGCTGCTTGACGGTCCTCCGGACCAGGTGCTCGCGGACGCACGGACCATGCTGGCGGCGGCCGGTGTGTGGGTGCCCGGGTATGTTCCTGGCACGCGTGCACGGTCGGGCAATCCGGCAGCCGGCTCCGGCGGCCTTCTGCTGGCGGCCGAGAACCTTGCGGTTTCCCGGGAACGTCCGCGCCGCAGCGGCTTCCGGAAGGTACCCCCGGTACCCGTCCAACACGATATTTCCGCCCAGGTCCGGGCAGGGCAGGCGCTGGCCATCACGGGCCCCAACGGGGCGGGCAAGTCAACGTTTGCGCTGACCCTCGCGGGACTCCTGGAACCGGTGGCAGGAAAGGTGTCGGCCACCCTGGACCTCAGCCGTGGCGCCGGGATAGACCCTTATAAGTGGAAGGCCGAGCAGCTCATCGAGCGGATTGGCACCGTGTTCCAGGAGCCGGAGCACCAGTTCGTCACCGGGAAGGTGCTGGACGAACTCCTGTTCGGTCCGCGGCACCTGGGCCACGGCGAGGAGCGCGTGGACGAACTGCTGGAGCGGTTGCGGCTGACCCACCTCGTGGACGCGAACCCCTATACGCTGTCTGGCGGCGAGAAGCGGCGGCTCTCCGTGGCCACGGTCCTGGCGGCCCATCCCCGGGTGCTCGTCCTGGACGAGCCGACGTTCGGCCAGGACGCCAACACCTGGGCGGAGCTGGCCTCGTTCCTGTCCGAGCTGCTGGACTCCGGCACCGCGGTGGTGTCCGTGACCCACGACGCCGAGTTCACCGCCGCGCTGGGTGGCACTGAGCTTCGGATGGCTGCCGCGGAACCGGTGGCGCCATGAGGCAGGAACTGAACCTGCGCGGCAACCAGGCCCTGCTGGCCCGCGCCAACCCCCTGAGCAAGTTCGCCGCCGTCTTCCTCATCACGGCAGTACTGGCGCTTTCGATCGACTGGGTTTCCGCATCAGTGGCGCTGGCCTTCGAATTCCTCCTGTTCCCGCTCGCAGGCCTCACGCTGACGCTGCTGTGGCAGCGCGGCTGGCCGCTGATCCTCGCCGCGGCGGTGGGGGGCTGGAGTACCTCAATCCTGGCTCCGGACAGCGGAAGGACGCTGATCGACGTCGGCATCTGGACCATGAGCGAAGGCTCGCTGGAACTTGGGATCGGCTTCATGCTGCGCGGGCTGGCCATCGCCCTTCCGGCGGTGCTGCTGATGAGCTGCACCGACCCCACGGACCTGGCCGACGCCCTGGCGCAGAAGGCCCGCCTGCCGCACCGCTTCGTGCTGGGGACCCTTGCGGCCATGAGGCTGGTGGGCCTGATGGCGGAAGAGTGGCAGACAATCGGCATGGCGCGCCGGGCCCGGGGCGTCGGTTCGCGTGGCAATGCCGTCCAGCGGTTGAAGGCGACGCTGGGGCAGAGCTTCGGGCTCCTGGTGCAGGCAATCCGCCGGGCGTCACGGCTGGCAGTGACCATGGAAGCGCGCGGTTTCGGCGGCGGACGCCGGACGTGGGCACGCGAATCCACCTTCAGCGCGCTGGATGCCTGGGTGCTTGCCGGGGGCGTAGTGATGGCGGGAACAGCGGTGGTTGCGGCAGTGTCCCTGGGGACCTGGAACATGGTGTGGCTGGGAAGCTGACGCCTGGGCCGGCCTAGGGGCAGGCATAGTTGTAGTCGAAGCCCGTGGACACGAACTGGGCCAGCACCACCTTGCCACCGCCGGTCAGCGGCTCCTGTGAGCAGGCGCTCGCCGCGCCAGAGGCGTTGAGGGACCCCGCCAGCCAGCTGGGAAGCGAATAGAGGTTGCTCGAGCTGCTGACTGTTCCCACAATCCGGTCCCACTGCTGGCCGGTCGAGTAGATCCCCACCTCGGCTCCGATGCTGTGGAAGAAGTCGGTCATGCCTTCGAGGACGGTCCGGTTGGCATCCTTGTCGGTGCGGGACCAGCTGTTCTCCGTTTCGACGTCCAGCCACCAGAAGTACGAGGAGGGGTTGCTGATCCCGCGGAAGTACGCGTCGTCGTAGGCCTTGGCGTAGCCGTACATATAGGCGCAGGCCTTGCCGTAGTCCCCGGCCCTGCAGGGGCCGTAGGGGTTATGGACTTCCTGGCCGGCCGGATACTCGTCGTTGTCCGGCCACCAGGAGCCGGCGGCGCCGGGATTGGCCGTGTTGACGTACAGCGCGACGGTGGGCTGGCCGGGGTGGCCGGCAGAATCTTCCGCCCATCTGAGCTGCTCGGACAGACAGGGGTTCGTGGTGTTGGCCAGGCCATTGTTGACGCCCACGATGGCAAACGCCTGTTCCGAGGGAAAATTTCCGTTGCATTGCGGCCAGGAGATGTCGTTACCCAGAAATGACTGCTGCCCCTCCCCGGGTGAGGGAACGGCGTAGGCGGGGACGCCGGTGACCAGGAGCAGCGCGGCAAGAAGCAGGCCAAACATTCCCGGCACGGCCAAGCTGTTTCCGGCGGGCTGTGCCCTGCAGGACTGCGCCCTGCCCCGCTGGGTGGTCCTTGGCGGAATTTCGCTGGCTGGTGTGCGGCGCATACTGCCTCCGTTGCCGCTGGACGAAGAGGTCCTGATCCAGTGTCCCGCCGTTGGCACGGGAAGGTCAAGGTGCCGCAACTGTGCGACTCTATCGCATGGAACGGGTAACGAATCGTTATTGCCGCTCACTGAGGCTCTAAAGGCAGGCCTGATAGCTCATTCATGATATAAACTTGACTATGACGCAGGAAACCACCGAACACGTTGCCGCCATGTTGAGGGACGCCCGCAGTGAGAAGGGCTGGACCCAGGGCCAGCTGGCTTCCGAACTGGGGACGAGCCAAAGCGCCGTTGCCCGGATGGAGCAGGGCAAGCAAAACCTGAGCCTCAAAATGATCCAACGCCTCGAAGCAATCTTTGGCAGGAGCATCGTGAACGTGGGCAAGCCGCAGATGACGCACCTGCGGGTTGAAGGCGGACATACCCTTTCCGGTTCCGTGGACGTCAACAGCAGCAAGAACGCCGGAGTGGCCCTGCTCTGCGCCAGCCTGATCAACCGGGGCACCACTGTCCTTCGCCGCCTGGCGCGCATCGAAGAGGTAAACCGGATTGTTGAGGTCCTGACCAGCATCGGCGTGGAGTGCACCTGGCTTAACGACACCGACCTGCAGCTCCGGCGTCCGGCCGTGCTGGACCTTGACGCAATGGATGTTGACGCCGCGCGCCGCACGCGGAGCGTCATCATGCTCCTGGGCCCCCTGCTGGACGAATCAGCAAAATACCGGCTCCCCTATGCGGGCGGCTGCGACCTCGGCACCCGGACGGTTGAACCGCACATGCAGGCGCTCCGCCAGTTCGGACTCTCGGTGGAGGCCACCGCGGGCTTCTACAGTGTCCAGGCCCCGCCCGCGGACACCCGGGACCGCTCGTTCGTCCTGACCGAACGCGGCGACACCGTCACCGAAAACGCGATCATGGCAGCCGCCCACCGCGAGGGAACAACCGTGATCCGGAACGCCAGCCCCAACTACATGGTGCAGGATCTCTGCTTCTACCTGCAGATGCTGGGCGTGGAGATCGAGGGCGTCGGCACCACCACCCTGAAGATCACGGGGCGCCCGTCCATCGACGCCGACATCGAGTACTTCCCGTCGGAGGACCCCATCGAGGCGATGAGCCTGATCACCGCGGGCATTGTCACCAATTCCGAGGTGACCATCCGGCGCGTGCCCATTGAGTTCATGGAAATTGAGCTGGCAACGCTGGGGCAGATGGGCCAGCAGCTGGAGATCTCGGGCGAGTACATGGCACGGAATGGCCGGACGCGCCTGGTGGATGTCACCACCAAGCCTTCGGAGCTGCATGCTCCGGAGGACAAGATCCATCCCATGCCGTTCCCGGGGCTCAACATAGACAACCTGCCCTTCTTCGCCGTCATTGCCGCGAATGCCCAGGGCCAGACCATGATCCATGACTGGGTCTACGAAAACCGGGCGATCTACCTGACGGAACTCAACCGGCTGGGCGCTCAGGTGCAGCTGCTGGATCCGCACCGGATCTATGTCAACGGGCCCACGAAATGGCGTGCCGCGGAGGTGGGCTGCCCGCCTGCACTGCGCCCTGCCGCCTGCCTGCTGCTGGCGATGCTTGCCGCACGTGGAGTGTCAGAGCTGCGGAACATCTACGTCATTGAGCGCGGCTACGAGGACCTGGCGGAGCGGTTGAACGCCATTGGCGCGAAGGTGGAGTACTTCCAGGACTGATCATTCACGGTTCGTCATGAATGGCGGAGCCCCTCCAAAATCTTCCTACCTGCCGCAGAATGACAGTATGCGTACATTCGGCGTCGAGGAAGAGCTCCTGATTGTTGACCCCACAACGGGGGAGCCGCTTGCGCTGGCCGATGCCCTGTTGTCCGGGCACAGGATGGCGGCCGATGATGCACCCGATGCCCGCTCGCTGGAAACCGAAGACAAGACCGTTTACGACGACGACGAGATGGGCTTGAGTGCCGAGCTTAAGCTTGAGCAGATCGAGACCCAGACGCGGCCCTGCCTGGAGTACGGGGTCCTGCTGGACCAGATCCGTGCCGGCCGGACGCTTGCTGACCGGGCTGCCCAAAAGAACGGTGCCAGGGTGGCGGCGCTGGCCACCTCGCCCTTGGCCTCCACCAGCCACACGACGCCGGATCCGCGGTATGCCCGGATGCTGGAGCGCTTCGGCCTCACAGCGCAGGAGCAGCTCACGTGCGGCTTCCATGTGCACACCTATATTGAATCGCCGGAGGAAGGCGTGGCGGTCCTGGACCGGATCCGGGACAAGCTTGCCGTGCTCACCGCGTTGAGTGCGAACTCGCCGTTCTGGAACGGTGTGCCGACCGGTTTCGAGAGTTACCGGACCCAGGCCTGGAACCGCTGGCCCACCTCAGGACCCGCGGGGATCTACGGGACCTACCCTGCGTACAGGCGGGTGGTCACGCGGTTGCTGGACAGCGGAGTGATGCTGGACGAGGGGATGCTCTACTTCGACGCCAGGCTTTCTCGCAACCACCCCACTGTGGAAGTGCGGGTGGCCGATGTCTGCCTCCGTGCCGAGGATGCCGCGCTCATCGCACTCCTGGTGCGTGCACTGGTGGAGTCGGCCAGCCGGGAGTGGCGGGACGGGGTGGACCCCGCGCCAGTGCCCACTGTGCTGTTGCGCATGGCTGCATGGCAGGCGAGCAGCAGCGGGCTTAGCGGGGAGCTGTTGGATTTCGGAACCTTCCGGCCGGCCCGGGCCGCGGATGTGGTGCGTTCGCTGGTGGATTACCTGGCGCCGGTCCTGGACGAACAAGGGGAGCTCGCCATCGTTCGGCAGGGGGTGGAGGACATCATCGCCCGCGGCACCGGAGCGGCTGAACAGCGCCGGGTCCGGGACAGGGCCATGGAAGGTTCACCGCCCGAGGACCTAGGCCTGGGCGCCGTGGTTAACCACGCAGTGAATATCACCATGCGTGGTGCCATGGACCTTTCAGAAGTGGAAGCAGCCCCGGACCTGCTGCGCGTACGGCAGTCATAGGCACTCCTGGGCCGACGAGGGGCTGCCTCTTGAGCAGACAGGGGCTGCCTCCTGGGCCGACGAGGGGCTGCGCGTACGGCACGGCATACGCCATGGGAGGCTGGCCCGCTTTATGCCCGGGGCGCTGGGCAGGCCGCAGTATCCGGCAATCCGGCTCTGTCCTACAGGGGCGATGTTTGCTCTCTCCTAAAGGACAGCAAGGGAGGCTTCCAGCAGGAGGTGCCACTCAGGGAACGGGTCCTTGGGGAGTTCATCCTCGGTGGGTCCCGGGTCTTCCGGCACGTCCACGTCTGGCGGATCGACATTATCGGGCAGGTCCAGGTCCTGGGGCATCCCAAAGTGCTCAACAAAGCCCTGGACGGGCATGCCTCCGAGCGCCAAACTCGGTTGTCCTTCCGGTTTCGTTGCCGCACTCCACGTTTCAGTAACCCAGTCTGGCCAGTGGGGTGGTTCCCAGTCCTGGTGTTCGCTTTTGTAGTGGCGTCCGGTGGGTGAGGTCCAGCCGGGTGGTTCGTCCTTGGTGGCTGGTGTCGGTGTCCAGCCGCTGGTGTGCCGGAGTCTGTGATGTTTCGGGCAGGGCTGTCCCAGGTTGCTGATCCCGGTGGTCCCGCCGTGGTGCCAGGCGAGGAGGTGGTCTGCCTCGTTATCCAGAGACGGGTTGCTGCAGCCGGGGAACGGACACTGGCCATCCCGCAGCCGGAGCCAGTTCCGCATGGCTTTGGTGACCCGGTAGCTGCTCCGCCCGATCTCCAACGGCGCCCCGTCCCGCGGATCGACCAGGACCCGGTAGAACGAATCAGCACCGTCAGCGACCAGGTCCCTCGCCATCGACGCTGGGATGGGGCCAAAGCCGTCCAGCATGGCTGGCTCCTCCGTCAGGCCCATCAGCGAGAACACCGGCACGGTGACCAGGACCTGGGCCCGGATCGGCATGCCCGGCCCAGGACCAGGACCAGTACCGGCGTTGTTGCTGGCGACGGCGCCGTCGCCGTCACTAGAGCCGTTGCCGCTACCGGCGCCAGGGCCGGCGCCGCTGGTGAGGATGGCTTGGGCGAAGTGGTCGGCACTGAGTTGGGTGAGGGTGCGGGGTTCGTTGGGTCCTTGTGCGGCGCGGGAGAGGGCGTTGAGCCGGTTCCAGCCTGCCAGCGCCTGGTGCGCGGGCAAACAAGCGGAGAGCCAGGCCATGCCGTCCTGGTCAGGCCGGTATTCGACCCGCCGGTCCGCCGCGGCCTTGGTATGGCGTTTCTCCAGCGATTCGGGATGGTGGCGTTCCCGCCAGGTGCGGGCCTTGGCCTTGAACCGGTAGGCCGGCATCTCACCGATCGTCGCCGCCCCGGCCGGCCGTGGCGTGTCCGGGTCCAGGAAGTGGGCCTCCAGGGCGGCGGCACCGGCCCGGTCAAGGCCCACGGTCTGGTTCACCATTTCCCGGGCATGGGCCCAGGAAATCGTCCCGGACCCCAACGCTGCGAGGGTCCGGGGCAGGGCGGTGGCCAGGGCGTGGGACTCGGCCAACAAGGCACCGGCGGCACGGTCACCAATCACCAGCGCACACCCGACCTCGGCCACCAGGCTCCGGTCCTGGGCCGTGGCCTCCTGCGGCGAGGACGGCGGACCGTTCACCACACTCGTGGCGGCAGCGAGCACCTGAACCGCCCGCGCCTTCACCGCCGCCAGCTTCGCCTCCGACCGCGCCACCCCCGCAAGAACATCCAACGCATTATCAGCAACCCGCTGCAACGGATCATCACCAACCCCGCAAGCGCCAGGCTCAACGCCACCAAGGCCAGAAACAGCCGTACCGGCCACAGCAGTGCCGTTAAGCACCGACCTAAAAGCAGCCACCGAAGCGTCAACTGCCGCCTCCGCCTCCACCACCGCCGTCGTGCTTTCCATGCAGACATCATCCAGCGGGGGTCTGACAAAAAGGGCAGTGCGGCAGGGGCTGTGGATGACTAGTGGCCGGCTGGATATCCACAACCTTGGCGGCACTACCGCAGGCGTGCCATACTCGGCGCGTGACGTCGTCGTACTCCTTCACAGCCGAACTGTGGCTGTACCCGGGCGAGGCCGGCTGGCATTTCCTTACCCTGCCACCGGACGTGGCGGACGATATCCGCGCACGAAACGCAGGGCACAGCAAAGCGTTCGGCTCAATCCAGGTGACAGCGGAAATTTCCGGCCACACCTGGCAGACCTCGCTCTTCCCGGACGCTCACAAGGGGACGTACCTCCTGCCAGTCAAGAAGGCCATCAGGGCCAGGGCCCGGATCAGTGAAGGCGACGCCGTGAAAGTCAGCCTCTCCGTTATCGGCACCTGATGAATAGGGGCCGGATATCCCCAAAAGACGTACCGGAAACAGGCGCTGTAGGGCCGAGCCGGCGGCGATGCCCAGCAGGTTCTGCTCAGGCAGGGGGATGTTGGACGGCAGCAGCCGCCAGCCGGGAGCAGCGACCGTTCCAGGCATGCCCACCACCGTCCGGAGTGCTAGATCTGCTTGAGCGCCTGCTCCAGGTCGCCGATCAGGTCGTCCACGTCCTCCAGGCCGACGGAAAGCCGCACCACACCGTCGCTCAGACCGATTGCCGCCCTGCCCTCCGGACCCATGGCGCGGTGCGTGGTGGTTGCGGGGTGGGTGATGAGGGACTTGGCGTCGCCCAGGTTGTTGGAGATGTCGATGATCCGCAGGCCGTCCAGCAGCGCGAACGCCGCTTCCTTCCCCGAGCGGCCCTCGGAGGGCGCAAGTTCCAGGGTGAGGACTGTGCCGCCCGCGCTCATCTGCTTCGCGGCCAGCTCGTACTGTGGGTGGGATTTCAGGAGCGGGTACTTCACCCAGCTGACGGCGGGCTGCTCCTCCAGCCATTCCGCGAGCCGCAGGGCGGTGGCCGACGAATGGTTGACCCGGAGCGCCATGGTCTCAAGGCCCTTGGTGAGGACCCAGGCATTGAACGCGGACAACGCCGGTCCGGTGTGGCGCATCAGCTGCTTCACCGGTCCGTCGATGAACTCCTTGGTGCCCAGGATGGCGCCGCCGAGCACCCTGCCCTGGCCGTCGATGTGCTTGGTTCCGGAGTACACAATGACGTCCGCGCCGAACTGCCCGCAGCGCTGTAGCAGGGGAGTGGCGAAGACATTGTCGACGACGACGGTTGCCCCGGCTGCGTGCGCCAGTTCGCTGACCGCGGCAATATCGACGATCTCCTGCATCGGGTTGGACGGCGATTCAAAGAAGACGGCAGTGGTGGGCTTGGACAGGGCCTCGCGCCACTGCTCCAGGTCCGGCCCGTCCACGAAGACGGTTTCCACGCCCCACCGCGGCAGGATCTCGTTGAGGATCACAAAGCAGGATCCGAACAGCGAGCGGGCGGCAACCACGCGGTCGCCGGCGGCCAGCAGGGCACCCAGCGCGGTGAACACCGCGGACATCCCGGACGCCGTCGCAAAGCACGCCTCGGTTCCTTCCAGCAGGCGGAGACGTTCCTGGAACGTAGCCACGGAGGGGTTGCCGTAGCGGGAGTACACAAAGCGCTCGTCCTCGCCCGTGAACGCGCGCTCGGCGGCAGCGGCGGATTCGTAGACAAAGCCCGAGTTCAGGAAGATGGCTTCGCTGGTTTCCTGGAAGTTGGTGCGGTCCAGCCCGCCGCGCACGGCCTGGGTGTCGGGGCTCCAGCCGGCGGCGTCTTCGTTGAAGGTCACTTAGATCTTTCCCAGGTTGGTTGGCAGGCCGCGGTTCTTCCAGCCGTTGACGGTGCGTTCGCCGAAGCGGTCCGGGTCGCCTTCAAAGCCCTCCAGCACGTTGTAGGAGGTGAAGCCGGCCTGGGTGGCCGCTATGGCTGCCGCGATGGACCGCTGGCCGGAGCGGCACAGGAACACCAGTTCGGTTGAACGGTCCTCGGGCGCCTGCTGGCTGAGGTCGTTGATGAAGTCAGGGTTGGGGATGCCGCCGGGGAAAGTCCACTGGATGAACAGCGGATCGTTCTCCGTTGCCTTGGTGTCGGGAATACCGATGTGGGCCCACTCGCCCTCGGTGCGTACATCCACCAGGATGGCGCCCTGTTCCAGCTTGTCCCAGGCCTCCTGCGGCGTCAGGTCCCCTGCGTAGCTCATGCGTGGCCCTCGCCGTCGAACTCAAGGTCGTCGCCCGTGGTTTCGAGGTTGTCCACGGCGTCCGCCACTGCGGCGTCCGCGGAAGCGATCGCCGCCGGAAGAACCACTGCCTGGGCCACGATGACGCTGCTGCCGTTGAAGGTTGCCGCCGGGCTGCCGTGCAGCACATAGCCCTCTGCCAGGGCGGCCGATATGCGCTCACAGAAAGCGCGGTCGTCCGGGCCGCTGATGAGGCGGTAGGACAGTTTTTCTTCAGGGGCAGGTGCGTCAGACACGACGGATCTCCTTCTCTCACGCTTGCAGCTCGAATGGTCGATATGCCGAGTATTCACCTGAGGCACCCCGCCGTGGAAGGAGGGTTGCCGACCGGCCAGTCAGGGCTTGGCGCCGGTACTCATTACTCCCCAAAAACGTAACACTTGCCGCCCGGCGCCGCACCGCCGCCGTCGTCATGTTGCGTAACTGAAGGATGCAGTGCGGAGGCGCCGCGCCGAAGATGCGTCCGCCACCTCCCTGGAACGGACGACGGCGACACCACCTGGGGTGCCCGGGCGCCAGGTGCCTGCCGCCCGGGTCAGGCCGATAAAGTTTCTGCAGGGGCCGCCGCCCCGCTACTGGAGAAATCAGTCCCTGGGGGTCTTCATCATCACGCCATCCGCCGCCGCGCCCACACGTCCCGCCCGGAGCCGCCGGCTGCAGCCCCTCCACAGGGTGGCCGCGCTCCTCGCCGCCGTGATGATGGCCGTCCTGGCGGTGGTGGTGCCCGCCGGCTCAGCGCAGGCCGCCCGAAACTTCACGGAGGAAGGCAAGCCGCTGCTGGGCGCAGTCCTCGAATGGGGAGAGGACACCGCCGGCGGCTTCTCCGAAAGGCTCGGGGCATCCCCCGCAATCTTCGGACACGACATCGCATTCCCGTTCCGTGCCTCGGAGGAGAACGATATCCGGGAGTTCCTGGAGCAGTCCGCCGGGCAGGGTGCCCATGCGATGCTCACGGTGAGGCCTGCCGTCCCGCTGGACCAGGTCACCGCTGGCGCTGCCACAGCCTTTGCCGGGGAAGTGCGCCGGATGCAGGGGGATTTCAAGGGCCAGTTGCTTATCCGCTTTGCGCCGGACATGAATACCAGCTGGGTGGAGTGGGGGCAACAGCCTGGCGACTACCGGGAGGCATTCCAGGCGGTGGCGGCGGCGTTTCGGGATGGTGGTGCCCGTGGCAGCTTTGTCATGGTGTGGGAGCCGTACCTGGGCAAGGACTACCCCTTTGACCGGAACCGGAATGCGCCCGGGCCCGGCAGCGAAGGCTTCAACCTGTTGGATACCAATGGCGACGGCACCTGGAATGGCTCCGACAAAGCCTATGAACCCTACTATCCGGGGGACGACGCCGTGGACTGGGTGGGCCTGACTGCCTACCACGATGACACCGCAGGGGGCGCCGCCGTCAACACCGTGCCCCGAGCCGGTGAGCTGCAGGAGATGCTGACGGCCTCCGGCGGGGAGAGCTTCTACGGGACATATGCCGCGGGGCGGGACAAGCCCTTTATGCTGCAGACGTCCGCCTTCTACAGCCCGTCCTCCGGAGGCGCCGCGGAAGCGGAGATCAAGAACGGCTGGTGGGACCAGGTCCTGGGCGTTGCCGGATCAGCCGACTTCGCACTGACCGGGGCAGTGGTCTGGGACGAACGCACCAGCACACGGGACACCGGGGTGGCCAGCATCGACTGGCGGCTCACCGGAAACGCCGGCATCGCGGACGCTGCCCACAGCCGGCTTGAGGACGCGCCCATCGTGACGGGGCCTGTTACCGATGTCAGTTCGGGTCCCGGGTTCGTGAGGTCCAACACGCTTTCGGGGGCTGCAGCCTGGACCGTTGGGGCCGCGCTCATCATCCTCCTGGTGGCGCTGTGGCAACTCCCCGCCAGGCTGGGTGCGGTCACGGCGTGGGGCTACAGCGACCCTTCCAGCAGGGACTCACGCGTGGACCTGCTCCGTGGCCTGGCCATCGTGTTCGTGGTGGTGAACCACCTGGGCATGGTATCGCTGTTCCAGCTCCTGACCCAGGAGGCGGTGGGCTTCGTTTCGGGTGCCGAGCTGTTCGTTCTGTTCTCCGGCCTGGTGGTGGGCATGGTGTACGGGCCCAGGGCGAAGAACGATTTTGGAACGGTGGTGGACCTCACCTCGCGCCGGGCAGGCAAGCTCTACGTAACGGCGCTCGTGGTGCTGGTGGGCGTCTTCCTGATGTCGCTGCTGCCGGCCTTCCGGACCGACGCGCTCACAACCTTCGTGGACCAAGGCACCGGCGGAGCGGGACACGAAGGGGCAGGACGCACCTACGACCTTTACGCGGGCATGGAAACGCTGTTCCAGTTTCCCGTTCCGGCGCGGGTGCTTCCCGCCATCCTGCTGCTCCAGTTCGGGCCCTGGCAGTTCAACGTGATGGGCCTCTACGTGGTGCTGCTGCTGGCCAGCCCGCTGATCCTGGCCGCCCTCAACCGCGGCAAGGCTGTCTGGGTGCTGGCGGCATCGCTGGCCGTATACGCGGTGGGTACAGTGACGCGTTTCCGGCTCCTGCCGTCACAGTTCGAGGATTCCTTCCCCTTGCTGGTCTGGCAGGTGCTGTTCGTCATCGGCCTGGCGGCCGGGTTCCACCGGCGGAGCATCGTGGCCTGGCTTTCATCGCATACCGGGGTGGTGGTGGCCTGCACTGCCCTGGCCTTCGCGTTCGCCTTCGTATCCTGGGGCAACCCGTACCTCGCCAACGGGTATGACGTCCGCCTTGCCATCATTCCGGACACCGCATACCGGGCCATGTACGACCTCTTCTTCGGGCGCACCTACCTTGCCCCGGGCCGGCTGCTCAACGTCCTGGTCCTGGTGGTGGCGGCCTATGCCTTCCTCACCGCGTACTGGAAACCGGTACAGCGCGCCCTGGGCTGGTTCCTGGTCCCGTTGGGCCGCGCCACCCTCTATGTGTTCATCATGCATGTGGTTCTCATCGCCGTCATCGCCAACATCCCGGCCCTCCAGCAAGAGAACATCCTCATCAACACCCTGGCCTACGCCGTGGTGCTGGGGATCCTCTGGGCGATGGTGCGCACGCGGTTCCTGTTCAAAATCATCCCCACCTGAGGATGCCCCGGCCACCGCAGCCCGTGCGCTCCTGCCGGGGGCTGACGCGCGGTGCTCAGGAGTGCGGCAGGATCAGCTGGTGGAGCAGGTGGTCCACCCAGTAGCCCAGATTGGCGCTGAGGAAGGGGCCGCGGACGATTCCCGTCAGCGTCACTGCCACCACCACGCGCCCGGTTCGCTGGCCTGCGCGCACTCTGCCTTCGCCGTCGTCCTCTTCTTGGACTAAGACCCAAGGGGCTTCGGTGCCCAACGCGTGCTGTGCGAGCTTGGCGCGGATGGTGACCGCCAGGTGCCCGCTGGTGAAGAAGCTCCGCAGAGTCCCCGGATACAGGAGCGGCGTGGACCCCGTGCCGGAAAGCACGTGGTCCACGCCGTGACCTGCCTGCTGCGGCTTGTTACACGAGCCCGGGGTAGCTGGCCAGGATGTAATCGGCGGCAGCGGGGCCCTTCATGCGCAGCCCGTTGTGGCCGGTAGCAATCCTGCGGTGGCTCATGGCGGCCCAGAACTCGGATTCCGGTCCGGGCTTCTGCTGGTTGATGAAGCACCAGCTTGTGTACAGGCCGTACAGGCGGTCGCGGTCCAGCGTGGATTCCGAGGCCTGGTCGAGGTAGGTGGCTTCTTTGAGAAAGAGGTCGAACTGCGAATGTGCCAAGACGGCTTCCCTTCGCTAAGTGCGGTGGTACTGCCGTTCGGCTACAGCAGCTAACCTCAATGCCGTGCACGGGGCAATGGAGTGTGGATGAAGGTGTCACTGCCGCATCTACAATGTAGACTTTACCCGTAGACAACCAATCTAGCAAGCGTCTGGATTATCCATCCCCAACCGTCAGCCACCGTCCGCAACTGCCCATCCGGCGCCGCAAATTTCCTGCCGCCGGAAAGCCTTGGAAGCACCTATTCAAAGGAAGCGCGGCGCTTGTCTTGAGCGCGGGTGGCCCAAACATCCGGGCGGTTCACCTTGAAGCGGCGGCCCGTCAGCGCGCGGGCTGAGAGCCGGATGTAGTTCGCTTTTTCGCCCGGCTGCCACGGCTCAAGGCCCAGGCTGTCCACGGCGTCCTTGTCCGCCTGGTCCTCGATGACCTGGGTGTCCCCGCGCAGCACCACGCTCCACGCCTCTTCGGTGTGGGGATCGTAGCCGTCGATTTCCAGGGCTGCAGGGCGTTCGGACAGGGCGCTCCACAATTTGGTGACGCCGGCTGTCCGGAAGGCGATGCTTCGGCGGTGCACCACGTAGTTGATCGGGAAGATCTCGGGGTGGCCGTCAACCACCACGGCAAGGCGGCCGACTGTGTCATTGGCCAGGAGTTCCCAGCATTCGTCAAAGGTCAGGGTGCCATCCGGCTGCGTCTGCGAGTCCATGAACCACACCTTACGGCCACTGTCCCTGCGGAACCTAGAGTGCAACGGCCCGAATCACGGGCCGTCCTACTGGATGCCCGCGAACAGCTCGTTCAGTTCCGCCGTGAGCTCCTTCTGCACGGACGGAGTGCCGACCGGCTTGCCGTCGATGTGGTTGACCGGCGCCAGCAGGCGGACGCTGGAGATCAGCCACACAGCGTCGGCGTCCAGCAGGTCCTGGGGCTCCAGCGGGCCGTATCCCAGTTCCCAGCCGGCTGCCTTGGCTGCGGTGAACAGCGCCCCCTGCGACGTTCCGGGCAGGATCCCGCTGTCCAGCTGGGGCGTGATCAGGCGCTTCACTGACGTGCCGTCGTCGGCCTTTTCCACGTGGGCCAGCAGCACGGTGGACGTGGGACCCTCCAGGACCCTGCCGTCCGAGGAGATGAAGATGACGTCGTCCGCGCCCTGCTTGTGGGCGTGGCGCAGGGCGGCCATGTTGACGGCATAGGAGAGTGTCTTGGCGCCCAGCAGCAGCCAGGGTGCGCGCTCGGCGGCGTCGCTGTCGTAGCCGCGGTCCAGGAGGATCACGTCGATCCCGGTTTCGCGCTGCCGCCGGGCGCCTGCGCCCACAGGCGAGACCTGGACCCAGCAGTTGGGTGCGGCTGCGCCCTCCGCGCCGCGGGTCACCACGAGTTTCACCACCAGTTCGTCCCCGGCCCCGGCCGGGGCCGGGTTCTGGACCCGGTGCTCGGACAGTGCGGTGGCAATGGCGCGGCGCCACTCGTCCTGCCCCGGAATGGCAAGGTCAAGCGCGTCTGCGGAGCCGGCCAGGCGGTCCAGGTGGGCCTGGATTTTCCGGACGTTGCCGCCCACCGCCAGCATGGTCTCGAAGACGCCGTCGCCCCGGGTGGCCCCCTGGTCCGTCACCATCAGCTGCGGCTGCGAGGCGTCAGCCAGCCGGCCGCCGGGGAAGGCGGGATCCAGGAAAACGAGAACCACGGGCACAGGAGAGGTCATGGGTCCAGCTTAGTGCGGCACCCCACCGATAAGCTGGGCGGAGTGCCCCGGCCGGAAACCGTCCGCCGGAGCTCATTTTTCCGGGGGTTATCTCACGTGTTGTGGCCATTTTCGCTTGCCGGCACCGCTCCAGGGTGGGTGGTTGTGGTGCTGGGTATCGCCGACCTGGTGATCAGGGTGCTGGCTGTGGGCATCATTCCAGGCAACAGACGGCCCACCACGGCCATGGCCTGGCTGCTGGGCATCTTCTTCGTCCCGTTCGTGGGCATCATCCTGTTCCTCCTGTTCGGCAACTTCAAACTGTCCAGCCGCCGGCGGGAGCAGCAGCAGCAGGTCAACGAAAGGGTGCGGGCCGGGATCTCGTCCCTTGCCGACGTCGAAAGCGACTACCCGGGCCCTGAGTGGGTCAAGTCCGCCGGGGAACTGAACCGCAGGCTGGGGTCCCTCCCCATGGTGGACGGCAACTCGGTGGACCTCATCCCTGGCTATCCGGATTCCATCCTGGAAATGACCAACGCCGTCCGCAAGGCGAAGAAGTTCGTCAACGCCGAGTTCTACATCATGAGCACGGACCATATAACCGACGAGCTCCTGACGGCCATGGAGGAAGCGGCGGAACGGGGCGTGGAAGTCCGCGTGCTGTTCGACCACATCGGCACGCTCAGGGTGCCGGGCTACAGGAAACTGCTGAAGCGGCTGCGCGCCGGCAAGATCCAGTGGAAGCGGATGCTGCCGCTGCTGCCCATCCATGGCCAGTGGCGCCGGCCGGACCTCCGCAACCACCGAAAGATCATGGTGATCGACGGCGAAATTGCCTTCACGGGGTCGCAAAACCTGATTGAGCCTTCCTATAACAACCCCCGGCACCGCAAGGCAGGCCGGGAATGGGTGGAGCTGATGGCCTGCCTGCGCGGGCCCATCGTCACCACGCTGAACGTTGTTTTTGCCACCGACTGGCTCAGCGAAACGGACGAATCGCTGGAGCACCAGCTGCAGCTCCCGGCCAACCCGGAGCCGGGGAACGTCACCGCCCAGGTGGTTCCCAGCGGCCCGGGGTTCATCACCGAGAACAACCTGCGCCTGTTCAACACCCTGATCTACTCGGCCCAGCACCGGATTTCCATCTGCAGCCCCTACTTTGTGCCGGACGACTCCCTGCTCTATGCCATCACCACAGCTGCCCAGCGCGGCGTGGAGGTGGAGCTGTTCGTGTCCGAGAAGGGCGACCAGTTCCTGGTGCACCACGCCCAGCGGTCCTACTACGAGGCCCTGCTGGAGGCCGGCGTCCGGATCTACCTCTACAAGGCCCCGTTTGTGCTCCATGCCAAGCATTTCACCATCGACGACGAGGTGGCGGTCCTCGGCTCCAGCAACATGGACATGCGCTCCTTCTCCCTGAACATGGAAGTGTCCGTGATGCTGCTGGGCGAGGACATCGTCACCAAGATGCGGGCCGTGGAGGACACGTACCGGGACATCTCCCACGAGCTCAAGCTGACGGACTGGATCAACCGGCCCCTGGCGGCCCGCTACGTGGACAACGTGGCCAGGCTGACCGCCACCGTCCAGTAAGAACTCCTGTGGTCAGGCATCCGGGAAGTCCGCTCCCAGGGTGGAGAGGACGCCGAACGCCTTGGTGCGGATTTCCTGGTACTCGTCCTCCGGATCTGAATCCGCGGTGATGGCACCGCCGACGCCGAGCGTCAGTTCCGCCGTTCCGTCGCCCCGGGCGTTGATCACCAGGGTCCGGATCGCAACGGCGAGGTCCGTGGCTCCATTCAACGAAAAGTAGCCGATCGCTCCCGAGTAAACCCCGCGGGCGGCGCCTTCCAGGCCGTCCAGGATGGCCATGGTGCTGATCTTGGGTGCGCCGGTCATGGATCCGGCGGGGAAGCAGGCGGCCACGGCCTCGGCCCGGGAGGAACCGGGCTTCAGCTGCGCGTCAATGGTGCTCACCATCTGGTGGACGGTGGCGTAGCTTTCAATGGCGCAGAGCCTGCTGACGGTCACCGAGCCGGGGATGGCGAAGTGGCTGAGGTCATTGCGGAGCAGGTCCACGATCATGATGTTTTCGGCGCGGTCCTTCAACGCTGTGGCAAGGTCCGTGCGCAGCCGGGCGTCCTCCGCGGGGTCGGCAGCCCGGCGGCGGGTTCCCTTGATGGGCTCGGCGCGCATCCCGCCGTCGGCCGCGATCTTCAGGAAACGCTCGGGCGAGGTGCTGGCCACCGTGAGGCTGCCCAGGCGCAGGTAACTGGCAAAGGGTGCGGGATTCCTGCGGCGCAGCGCCAGGTACGTGGGCCATGGATCCAGGGCATCTGCCGGAATGTCCGCCGACAGGGCAGTGGTCAGGCAGACCTCGTAGGAGTTCCCCTCGCCGATCTGGTGCTGCGCCGCGGAGATTTTGGCCAGGTACTCCGCGCGGGTGTCCCGGCTGCGGAACGCCGCCGCCGCCGGGAGCACGACGCCGGTGCTGCCGCCGGCTTGCGCTGCCGCCCCGGCGGTTTCCACGGCGGCCCGCGCCTGGACCAGCCAGTCATCGGCGTCGGGGGCGTCAAGTGCCAGGAGCCAGGCGGCTCCTTCCGCATGGTCCAGGACCACGGCCCTGCCGGCGAAGATGAGCGCGGCATCGGGGGTGGGGGCGGGAAGGTCGGTGCCGCCGGTCTCGCGCTTGAGTTCGTAGCCCAGGCAGCCGAGCCAGCCGAGCGCGAAGCCGCCGGGGTACGCCTTGGGAATCTCAACGGCGGAGAGCCCCCACACGGTGTCCAGCCAACGGAAGAAGGGGCCCTGCACGGTGGCGGTGGCGCACCCCGCGCTCAGCAGGCTGTGGCCTGAACGGTGCGTTACCGACTGGCCGAACGTGCCGCCGTCGTCAGCCATGATGCTGAAGCGGCTGCGCTCCGCAGCCTCCGGTTCCGGGACACCCGCGTTCGAGGAGTCCAGCCAGACGGCGTTGGCCGAGCGGCCATACAGGGAGCCGAAAAGTCCCGCGGCGTCCGGACGGACGTCCAGCCGTTCCGCGCGGAGGCGCAGTCCCCGGCGCGCCGAAAGTTCCGGCGCCAGGGCAGGCGCCAGCGCAGGAAGGTAGGGGAGGACCTGCAGCACGTCAGCCGGTGCCGAGCCGTCGGCGGGGTTCAGCACGCGGACATCGGCATCAAGGGGGACCTTGTCCGCCGCGAGCCATTCCTCTTCCTGCGCCGCCCACTGGTCCCAGAACGGCTCATAGGTTCCGCCGTCCCGGTCCAGCGCACGGGTCCGGCGCACGTCGTCCGGAGCCTCGGCCCAGATCACCGCGCTCAGCAGGGGGCGGGCTGCGGCTGCCGCCGCCCCCACGCCCTCCACAATGACGATCTCTGCCGGAAGCGTCACCCGGGATTCGCCGTCGTCATGGTTCTCCCAGTCCCAGCAGACCCAGGAGGCGGCCTCCCCGCGGCTCAGGGGCGCGAGCACCGTGGAAACATACCTCTCGATGCCTGTCGCGAGTCCATTCCAGCCGGGGTATATGTCCTCGAGATGAAACAGGGACACCTTGTGGTGGGCGCGCAGCCTGGCGGCCAGTTCGACGGCGAGCGTCGTCTTCCCAGCGCCGGAACGTCCGTCAATGGCGATGATGACGGGGGCTGGGCTCATGGAGTAGAGCGTACCTTTATCCCTGCCGGGCTTTCATCCGCGGGTTCTTCTTATTGATCACGAACGTACGGCCGCGGCGCCGGACGATCTGGGCTCCCGGGATCTTCTTCAATGCGCGAAGTGAGTTGCGGACTTTCATGATGTGCTCCTGGTGGGTGGGTTGGATTGTTGGTACTGGTTGGGGAAAAGAAGCTCAGCCGGCCTATTCAAGGCCGAAGGGGTCGTGCAGGTTCTTGCCTGATGCCAGTTCCTCGTCCGTGAGCTGGCAGGAAGTGAGGAGGTGCCCAAATTCCGCAGCGTCGAGGTCCTCGCCGGTGGCCGTGATAACCGTGGCGGCAGGTGCCGGCATTCCGTTGCCGGCCGGAACTCGCGTGGCGGGAACGTCGTCCCACGCCCCGGTATTCTCGAGCCAGATACGGGGGCCGACGCCCTGGATGGCAATGCGGCACTCCGGCGCCGAGGCAATCCAGAGGTGGCCGCGCACCACGCAGCAGCCTTCTGCCAGGGTTGCCAGGGCCTGCCGGAAACGTCCGGGGTGCAGTGGCCGTTCGACGCGCTGGACAACCGTCGTGAACGGCGAAGCATTCCGGGTTCCTGCGCCCCCGGTCCGTTCTGCGTCCGTCCCAGGCACCGTTCCGGAGGGCACTGTTCCGGGGGCAGTCCGGGCCAGTGAGCCCAGGTAGTGGTGACGTCCCGGGCGGACCTCCTTCGCGCTGGCCGCCAGATCCGCGTGGGGCGCAAGCTGCCGGACCAGGTGCAGGCCCCGCTCCCGGCCCTCCGGGTCCGGTGGCACGATCTCCGGTTCGGTCACCAGGACGGTGTCCGCAAAGGCCAGTTCGCCGATGAGGCATTCGCCGGGCGTCCGCTCATCCTCCACCATCGGCGTGAAGCCGGATTCGTACAGGGTATGGGCGTCCCAGATGTGGTCCTCCAGGGCATCCGGAGCCAGCGCGAGGATCACAGAAGAGACGGTGGCACGGTCCGCGAGTTTTTCGTTGAGCGCAGTGATGGCGGCGTGCGCAGGGGTAGCCGGTGCCAGCCCGACGATGATGGGACCAGGGGTTCCCTTGCCCGGGCTGTCCTGGATGAGGCGTTCAATGCCGGGCACCAGGTCCAGACGGACGGCGCAGCTCAGGCATCCGTGCTCCAGGAAGGACTCCCCGCGTTCAATCTCGCCGGCCCCGGTAAAAGTCCGCCGGACCACCGTCCCGTTTTCCAGCAGGTCGTGAAGGACCACGATGCTTCCGGGGCGGGCAGCCGCCAGGTCCTCGCAGGCCTGCTGGCGGCAAAGGGCATCCAGGGAAGTGACAACGATGAGCTCCATGCGCCCAGACTAGTTGAGAATCATTCTCAATTACAAACCAAGGTCGTGTGCCGGACTTTGGGTCAGCGGTCCTGCCGCTGCAGTTCCGCCCTGCCCAGGACTGTGGACTTGATGTGGTCCACGATTCCGGGGAGTGCTGCATGGATCTGGTGCCAGACGGCGTCGAAGTCCGCGTGTCCGCCGTACCAGGGGTCCTCGATGCCCTGGTCCAGGAGGTCCAGGCCGGCCATGGCGGGATCGAAGCTGCGGAGCATGCGGATCTTTTCCAGTGACTCCTGGTCCGGAGCGGCTTGGCTGAGCCAGGCGTAGTGGTCGATATCCAGCGCAAGGATCAGGTCCCTGGACCGGAACCAGTCCAGCTCCCATTCGCGGGCGATGTGTTGCTCTGATCCAAGCTGGGTGGCCGCGAGCCTGCGGGCGGCCCGGGGGTCAATGGGGCGTCCGGCCTCATAGCCCGTGGTTCCTGCCGAGTCCACCGTTACTAAACCGTCCAGCCCCTCGCGTTCAAGGGCCGCGGCGAGCATGAGCTCAGCCATGGGGGACCGGCAGATGTTGCCGGTGCAGACGGCGATGACGCGGTATGGGCTCGACGCTGAGTTCATGAAACTAAGCATGCGCGCTATCGGCCGGATTGGCCAGAGATCACATTCATATTGCGTGACGGATTTGTAAATAGGTTTTCTAATTCCGTCACGGTAGGTACTTGAACGGGGCCCTAGTGCCTTACGGCCAGGAGGATGCCGACGCCGACAAAGAGCACCCCAAAGACCTTGCTGAGGACCATTTGTCCACGCGCCGAATGCGTAAACCGCTGGAAGGACCGGGCGGCTGCCGCGAAGAAGAACCACATCACCAGGATGTCGATGCCGATAATCGTGGCCGTCAGCACGGCGTACTGGGCGAGGAGCGGCTGTTCAGGCCTGATGAACTGGGGCATGAACGCCAGGAAGAAAATGATGGCCTTGGGGTTGAGCAGGTTTACCCACAACCCCCGGCGGAAGATGGACCAGGCAGGTTCGTTCCGGAGGGCGGCGGATTGCTGCTCTTCGACATTCGGCTTGCTCAGGAACTGCCTGATGCCCAGGTATACCAGGTAGGCGGCGCCGGCAAAGCGGATGACGTTGAAGGCGACGGGAGAGCTTGCCACCAGGACGCCCACGCCGAGCGCCACGATCACCACGTGGATCACCAGTGCTGCCTGTTGTCCCAGGATGCCCCAGATGGACCGGCGGAACCCGGCATTCAGGGAATTGCTCATGGTGTTGATGGCTCCGGCGCCGGGCGTGAAGCTGATCAGTGTTCCGGCGCCCACCAGGGCGAGCCACAGGGAGAATTGCACCATCCAAGTTTAGTGGCCGTTGACGCCGCCTCATGACCTGTTTGCCCTGCTTGCGGGCCATAACTGCCGTGCTGCGAGTGCGGCCGCCTGGACAAGTACCGGCTCAAGCCCGGGCGATGACCTCACCGTTGGGGATCAGGAACCAGCCGTCGTCGGTGGAACCCCAGCGGTGCCACCCGGCCGAGATCCGGGCCAGGTCAGCGGGATTGGCGAAGCCGTATTCCAGCGCCTGCTCCGCGAAGGCGGAATGAAGCACGCGTTCCCCCCACACGCGCGCCTGCCACCGCCGCTGCTGGCTTGTGGCATAAAGCCAGTTGCTGCTGGAGGGTGCCACGTCGCTAAAGCCGGCCGCCTGCGCCCAGCTGACCAGCCGGCGGCCGGCGTCGGGTTCCGCCCCGTTGCGCCGCGCGATGCGCTGGTAGAGCTCCATCCACTCGTCCAGTTCCGGAATGGCGGGGTACCAGCTCATGCCGTGGAAATCGGCGTCGCGCACGGCAACGATGCCGCCGGGCTTGGCGACCCGCCGCATCTCACGCAGCGCCTCCACGGGGTCTGTAAGGTGCTGGAGCACCTGGTGGGCGTGGACGACGTCGAACGTCTCATCATCAAAGTCCAGGTCGTAGATGTTGCCAGCCATGAACTCCACGTTGGAAACCTCGCGTTCCATGGCGAGCGCCTTTGCCTGGGCGATGATGTCCGGTGACCGGTCCAGGCCCGTCACCTTGCCCGGCGCCACCAGGACGGCGAAGTCGCAGGTAATGGTGCCCGGGCCGCAGCCGACGTCGAGCACGCTGGCTCCGGGTGTGAGGTGCGGCAGGACGAACGCTGCCGAATTCTCGGCGGTCCTGGCGGCATGGGCGCGGACCACGGATTCGTGGTGGCCGTGCGTGTAAACGTCGTCTTCAGGCTGCTGCGCACTCATAACCAAACGCTACCCCCAACCAGGTAGCAGCACGTGTCCTTTTGACCCTCAAAACGACATGTGCTGCTACCTAGTTGGGTGGGGCGGGGGTGTCCGGCCGGCCGGCGGAAGACTCTTCGCGCGCAGCGACCGTGGCCTCCACCATGGCGGTCATGAACCGGGTGACAGTCTCCAGCTCGTCAGCCGAGAACCCGGCCATGGCGCTGCCCATCTGGCGGGCCAGCGGAGCGAAGATTGCGCCGCCCTCCTGGAAGGCCTTGGGCGTCATGATGAGCTGGACCTGCCGGCGGTCCGAACTGTGCCGCTCACGTGTCACGTGTCCGGAATGGTCCAGGCGGTCAATGAGGGCGGTGGTGGCGGGGGAGCTGAGGTGCAGTTCCTTCCGCAGGAGCCCCGGCGTGACCACGTTCCCCTTGGCGGTGTGGCGCATGATGACGGCCAGCGCGTTGAGGTCTGTCCGGTGCATGTCCTTGCGGCCGCCTGCCGTGTCCACGTAGCGGTTGGCTTCGAGTGTGAATTCCTGCAGGAGGCGGACCAGGGGGTGGGGCCCGCCCGCAGTCCCGGGAGGGCCGCCCTGCGGTGCCGGGCCGGTGCCTTCTGCCATGTCCACCTCCCGGTTGTCTCTTTGCCTGGCTGGTCGCAGTGCAACCGCGCGTTGCGTACTGACGGATATTACTTCAGCGGCTGGGGCCCCTGGCTATCGGTGGAATCCATAAAAAGCTAGCCAGCCGCTTATCTCTATGATGGAGATACTCTAGTATGGAACCAACTCTACTCCCCGCCCGTCGTCCGGAAGGCATCATGAAACACAAATCCTCAGGAACGGAGCGCGTCCCGTTCTGGCTGCGCTGGCTGCTCCCCGTCATCCTGGTCCTGACGTGGCTGGCGCTCGCCGGCGTCGGAGGTCCCACTTTTGGCCGTCTGGAAGAGGTTTCATCCAACGACCAGGCTTCCTTCCTGCCCGCCAGCGCCGAGGCCACGGCCGCCCAGGACTGGCAGGCGAAGTTCCGGGACTCTGACGAAGTGCCCGGCGTAATCGTGATCGAGAGTGACGAGGCCTTCACCCCGGCCCAGCTCGGGGAAGTGGCGGGCCTCAAGGCGGAGCTGGAAGGGCTGCAGCTTGGCAGCGCAGTGGTGGGCCCGATTCCTTCCGAGGACGGCAAGGCGGTCCAGTTCATCGCGCCGATCGACTCGTCCTCGGAGGTCAAGGAGGCCGTCCAGGAGCTGCGGGACACCGTGGCAGAGTCTGCGCCGGCAGGAATGCAGACCTTTGTGACCGGTCCGGCCGGACTCGCGGCGGACCTCACGGCTGCCTTCGCCGGAATTGACGGAATCCTCCTCCTGGTGGCCCTGGCCGCCGTGTTCGTGATCCTCCTGATCGTTTACCGCTCCCTTCTGCTGCCCATCATGGTGCTCCTGACCTCCGTCTTTGCGTTGTGCGCGGCCATCCTGCTGGTCTTCGGCATGGCCAAGGCCGGGTGGATACAGCTGAACGGCCAAAGCCAGGGCATCCTGTCCATCCTGGTCATCGGCGCGGCAACGGACTATGCACTCCTCTACGTGGCACGGTTCCGCGAGGCCCTGACCCACACCGCCAACCGCACCGCGGCCGTGCTCACCGCCTGGAAGGCATCCTTCGAGCCGATCCTGGCCTCCGGCGCCACCGTGATCATCGCCCTGCTGTGCCTGCTCTTCTCCGACCTGAACTCCAACAAGGCCCTTGGCCCCGTGGCTGCTGCCGGCATTCTTTGCTCCCTGTTCGCAGCCCTCACGCTGCTGCCGGCGCTGATGGCGCTCCTGGGCCGGGCGGCATTCTGGCCGTTCCGCCCCAAGCTGGTCCCGGCGGAAGACCGCGAACCCGAACTGGTGACGGGGCTGGAGGGCCAGAAGGGACTGTGGCGGGCCACCGGATCCCTGGTCTCCCGGCGCCCGCGTACGGTGTGGATCGCCTCCGTCCTGCTGTTGCTGGTAGCGTCGGCCGGCGTCCTGCAGCTCAAAGCCAACGGCGTCCCGCAGACAGACGTCATCCTCACCGCCTCCAACGCCGTGGACGGCCAGGACGCCCTGGCGCGCCACTTCGACGCCGGCAGCGGCAGCCCCGCCGTCGTGGTTGCGGACCAGGGCAAGGCACAGGAGGTCCTTAACACGGTAAAGGCGGCCGACGGCGTAGGGGACGCCTACCTGCTGACCCAGGGCAGCGTGCCCATCACCGGGGCTCCCGGCGCTCCCAGCGCTCCCGACGTCCGCGACGGCAAGGTGCTTATCAACGCCACCCTGAACTCCGCAGCGGACTCCCTGGAGGCCGAGGAAGCGGTGAAGGCCCTGCGCGAGGACGTGAAGGCCGTGGACCCGGACGCCCTGGTGGGCGGCGTGACCGCGACGGCACTGGATACCAACACCACCGCCCAGCGTGACCTGGTGATCATCATCCCCGTGGTCCTGGTGGTCATCCTCTTCATCCTGATGCTGCTGCTCCGCTCCGTCCTGGCGCCGGTGCTGCTGGTGCTCTCGGTGGTGCTCTCCTATGCGGCAGCCATGGGGGTTTCGGCCTTCGTGTTCAACAACATCCTCGGTTTCCCGGGCGCTGATGCCACTGTTCCGCTGTTCGGTTTCGTGTTCCTGGTGGCGCTCGGGGTGGATTACAACATCTTCCTCATGAGCAGGGTCCGTGAGGAATCTCTGAAGCACGGCACCCGTCCGGGCATTCTTCGCGGCCTGGGCGTCACCGGCGGGGTGATTACGTCCGCCGGCGTGGTCCTGGCTGCCACCTTCGCCGCCCTGGGCGTCATCCCCATCATGTTCCTGGTGCAGCTGGCGTTCATTGTGGCCTTCGGTGTGCTGCTGGACACCGTGCTGGTGAGGTCCCTGCTGGTGCCCGCCCTGGCGTACCACATCGGCCCCGGCATCTGGTGGCCCAGCAAGCTGGGGCGGCAGGAGGTTGAGGAACGCCCGGACCGGGATGAGGCCCTGTTGGCCAAAACGCCTGCTGGATAGACTGCACATGCGCCCGCATGGACGCGGAACTCAAAGGAGAGATGCACCATGACCGAGAACCAGGAATCCCCGGCCGAGCAGCCCCGCAAGGGAAGCACCGCCCCCGGGCTGGAAGGCGAGGGCGGGCAGTACGTGGACGGTGACTACGGTGATGCCGGGACTGTGGGAGAGCCCGCCGGGAACCTTGAGGACGGCGAGTACCCGGACGGGGACTACGGCGACGCCGGGACGTCCGGTACAGCCCGGGAAGCCGATGCAGTCCGGGACGGGGCCGCGGACGGCCAGGTGAACACCACCTCGGAGGAAGGCGGTCCCCTGCGCGGCGGCCGGGACAGCGACAGGTAGCGAGGCCGCAAAAGCAGCACCGCAACACGCAGCAGCACGGCGGCGGGTTCTCCAACAGCGAAAACGGAGATCCGCCGTCGTACGCGTTTAAGCGGCGTTAGCCGCGTGATTGCTGGCAGCCTGGCGGATCCCTGAAGCTGGAGGCAGGCAAAGTTGAGCGCACATCACTCAACTTCGTATTGACATCAATCGTGTGCTGAGTAAAGTTGAGTGCAGAACGCTCAATACGAGGGCGCCAACCAGTTTCCAAGGAAAGAAGGAAGCAACACATGTCACGTGCAGTAGGTATTGACCTCGGAACCACCAACTCCGTCGTCTCCGTTCTCGAAGGTGGCGAGCCCACCGTTATTGCCAACGCCGAGGGTGGCCGCACCACGCCGTCCGTCGTTGCATTCTCCAAGTCCGGCGAAGTCCTGGTGGGCGAAGTCGCCAAGCGCCAGGCCGTCAACAACATCGAGCGCACCATCGCCTCGGTCAAGCGCCACATGGGCACGGACTGGACCGTCAACATTGACGAGAAGAAGTACACCCCGCAGGAAATCTCCGCGCGTATCCTCATGAAGCTGAAGAACGACGCCGAGTCCTACCTGGGTGAAAAGGTCACCGACGCTGTGATCACCGTTCCGGCGTACTTCAACGACGCCGAGCGCCAGGCAACCAAGGAAGCCGGCGAGATTGCAGGCCTGAACGTCCTGCGCATCGTCAACGAGCCCACTGCCGCAGCCCTGGCCTACGGCCTGGACAAGGGCAAGGAAGACGAACTCATCCTGGTCTTCGACCTCGGCGGCGGAACCTTCGACGTCTCGCTGCTGGAAGTCGGCAAGGACGAAGACAACTTCTCCACCATCCAGGTCCGCGCCACCGCCGGTGACAACCGCCTGGGCGGCGACGACTGGGACCAGCGCGTCGTTGACTACCTGCTCAACCAGCTCAAGGTCAAGGGCATGGACCTGTCCAAGGACAAGATCGCCCTCCAGCGCCTCCGCGAAGCCGCTGAGCAGGCCAAGAAGGAACTCTCCTCCTCCACCAGCACCAACGTCTCCCTCCAGTACCTGTCCGTCACCCCCGACGGCCCGGTCCACCTGGACGAGCAGCTGACCCGCGCCAAGTTCCAGGACCTCACGAAGGACCTGCTGGAGCGCACCAAGAAGCCGTTCCACGACGTCATCAAGGAAGCCGGCATCAAGCTCTCCGACATCGACCACATCGTGCTGGTGGGCGGTTCCACCCGTATGCCCGCCGTGTACGACCTGGTCAAGGAACTCGCCGGCGGCAAGGAACCGAACAAGGGCGTGAACCCGGATGAGGTTGTGGCTGTTGGCGCAGCGCTGCAGGCTGGTGTCCTGAAGGGTGAGCGCAAGGACGTCCTGCTGATCGACGTCACCCCGCTGTCCCTCGGCATCGAAACCAAGGGCGGTGTGATGACGCACCTGATCGAGCGCAACACGGCCATCCCCACCAAGCGGTCCGAGACCTTCACCACGGCCGACGACAACCAGCCGTCCGTGGCAATCCAGGTCTTCCAGGGCGAGCGCGAGTTCACCCGCGACAACAAGCCGCTGGGCACGTTCGAGCTGACCGGTATTGCGCCGGCTCCGCGCGGCATTCCGCAGATCGAGGTCACCTTCGACATCGACGCCAACGGCATTGTCCACGTGTCCGCCAAGGACAAGGGCACGGGCAAGGAACAGTCCATGACCATCACCGGCGGTTCCAGCCTCTCCAAGGAAGACATCGACCGCATGGTCCGGGACGCCGAGGAGCACGCAGCCGAGGACAAGGCCCGCCGCGAGGCAACCGACACCCGAAACACCGCCGAGCAGCTGGCCTACTCCGTGGACAAGCTGATTGCGGACAACGCCGACAAGCTGCCTGAAGAGGTCAAGACCGAGGTCCAGGCCGACGTCGACAACCTCAAGAAGGCACTCGAGGGAACCGACGACGCCGCCGTGAAGTCCGCCTTCGAGAAGCTGCAGGCTTCCCAGGGCAAGCTGGGCGAGGCCATCTACGCCCAGGCCGGGTCACCGGACGGTGCCACCGGCGCTGCAGGTGCTGAAGGCGCTGCGGGATCAGCTGCCGGTGACAAAGCTGGCGACGAGGACATCGTTGACGCCGAGATCATCGACGAAGACGAAGCGAAGAAGTAGCCATGCCCCATCACGGTAACGAGGAAGAGCACACTTCCACCGGCCACGATCGCGCAGGCCAGCAGGGCGACAGCCATGAACCGGTCATCCGGGACAACCGCAAGGTCGACCCGGTGACCGGTCAGGCCCGGCACCCTGAAGGGGGCACCAGCTCCCACGGTGCAGGTCCGGCTTCCGGCACGGATTCCGACGGCGACGCCCTGGCCCAGGCTGAGGAGATCCTCAACGGCGTCGAGGTGCCGGCGGAAGAATCCGTCGCGCAGGGTGCCGCTGGAACGGGTTCGGCCAACGCTGAGGCGGCCGAGCTGCGGAACGACCTCCTCCGGCTGCAGGCCGAGTACGTCAACTACCGCAAGCGCGTTGAACGCGACCGCGCCGTGGCAGGGGAAATGGCCGTCATCGGCGTCCTGAACTCCCTGCTTCCGGTCCTGGACGACGTCGACGCAGCCCGCCAGCACGGCGACCTGGCCGACGGACCGTTTGCCGCGATCGCCGCCAAGCTGGAGAACGCGCTGAAGACGTACGGCCTGGTCCGCATCGACGAGACCGGCGTGGAGTTCGATCCCACGATCCACGAGGCCCTGATCCAGCAGCCTGGCGAGGACATCGAGGTTGACACCGTCAGCCAAGTACTCCGTTCCGGCTACAAGTCAGGAGAACGCGTCCTCCGCGCAGCCCAGGTCATCGTCGCAGTACCTGCGTAGCATTACCTTCGGTGGTTGAGCCGGCCGATTTCCGGTTGGCTCAACCACCGACTCATAACTTTTTGAAAGGAAACGCCATTGGCTAGCCAGGATTGGGTGGACAAGGACTTTTACGCGATCCTTGGTATCGCCAAGGACGCTTCCGACGCCGACATCAAGAAGGCATACCGGAAGCTCGCCAGACAGCACCACCCGGACACCAACGCGGGGAATGCTGCTTCGGAGAAGAAGTTCAAGGACATCTCCGAGGCCTATTCCGTGCTCTCGGATCCCGATGAGCGCCAGCAGTATGACGCCATCCGGGCCATGGGCAGCGGCGCACGGTTCGCCCCCGGCGGCGCCGGGGCTGGCAGCGCCGGGTTCGAGGACATGTTCGGTGGCCTGTTCACGGGCAACACCGGCCGGCACGCGGGCGGGTTCAACCCCTCCGCGGGCGGCATCCCGCCGGAGTTCGCTGACCTGTTCGGCGGCGGCTTCGGCCAGACCGGATTCCAGCGCACCCCGCAGAAGGGTGCGGACCGCACAGCCTCCACAAGCATTTCCTTCGCCGGTGCCATCCGCGGCACCACCATCGGCCTGCGGGAACCCAGCGGCGAAGTGATCGACGTCCGCGTGCCCGCCGGCATCAAGGACGGCCAGAAGGTCCGCGTCCGGGGGAAGGGCCAGCCCGGTGCCGCCGGCTACGGAGACCTGGTGGTGTCCGTCGCCGTCCAGCCGCATGCGTTCTACACGCGCGACGGCGACAACCTCCGCATCCACGTCCCCGTCACCTTCCCCGAGGCTGCTTTGGGAGCGGACATCGAGGTGCCCACCATCGACGGCGAAAAGGTGCGGGTCCGTGTGCCGGCCGGTACGCCGTCGGGCCGCACCCTGCGGGTCAAAGGCAAAGGCGTGAAGACGTCCAAGGGAACCGGCGACCTGCTGGTGACCATCGACGTCGCCGTTCCCAAGAACCTGAACAAGGAAGCCGAAGCCGCGGTCAAGGCGTTTGCCGAAGCCACGGCCGGAGCCGATGTCCGTGAGGGCCTGGCCGCCAAGGCCCGGTTGTAGCAGGGGAGGTGTGCTGTGGACGTCAGTGCTGACCAGCCTATCTTCGTGATCTCGGTCGCGGCTGAACTCGCGGACATGCACCCCCAGACGCTCCGGCAGTACGACCGCCTGGGCATCGTCTCGCCCAGCCGCGCTCCAGGGAAGTCCCGCCGCTACTCGCAGCGGGACATCAACATGCTCCGTGAGGTCCAGCGGTTGTCCCAGGAGGGCGTATCGCTGGAGGGGATCAAACGGATCCTGGAGCTGGAGAACCAGGTGGCAGCCCTGCAGAGCAGGGTTTCGGAACTGACCGAGGAACTTGGCCGGCGCCGGCAGCCACTGGACGCCCGGATCTTCGCAGCGGGCGCTGCGGGCGACGTGGTGAGCCTGGCGCGTGGCCAGCGTCCGCGCCCGCGGTCGCAGGCCGTGGTGCTGTGGCGGCCGCGTGCCATCGGCAGGTAAGTACCACCCCACGGGTACGGGCGGGAATTAGAGTACCCACTACTCGTGACCACCGGAGCCCCCGGAAACTTCAATGGAACCACTGCTGGATCAGCAGCAGTGTTCCAAAGTTTCTGGGGGTTTTTCCATGTGTGGTTTCGATTCTTGCCGCCCTGCATTTGAGGGGCACCGATGAGCCCGGGGATGGAGTCGGTGGCAGCGTTCAGCGGCTCGCTTCCCGGCCAGATGCTGCTGGCCATCGGACAGACGGTGGTGGTGGTGTGTGTCTGCTTTGACATGGTGCGCGCACTGTCCGTCCCCAGGTCCCACCGGCGCTACCTGGCCAGCACGGTCTTCCGTACCCTCGCGATTCCGTCCATCATCGTCAACGGGCTGACGGTTCTCATCGCCCTGGTGCTGTGGTCCTGGATCGACGTGGTCATGGGCATGTTCGTGCTGGTGGCCATCATCTTCCGCCTGCACCACGACAAGGACGAGGACAACTGGTGGAAGGGCAAGGGCAAGAAGCTGGCCCGCTGGGCACGCCGCCAGTTCGCCGGACGGACCGCCGCCGCCCCTGCGATGGGGTAGCGCGGAAGGCTGCAGCGGCTCGGGCCCCTGTGCGGCGGGCGAAGTCCTGTTCCTAGCCGGCTGTCAGCTCTTCATAGAGCTTCCGGACGCGCGACGTGATGTCGTCGCGCACCAGGCGCATGCGCTCCATCCCCTCGATGCCGCGCTCCGAGGGCTCGTCGGTTTCCCACACTTCGAAACGCGTTCCCTCCCGTGGCTCCAGTTTCGCTTCCGTCCCCAGCACGATCACCGCGTCCACGGCTTCCAGGACGTCCCCGGTAACAGGCTTGGGGTGTTCGCCGCTGATGTCGATGCCCAGCTCGGTGAGCGACTCCACGGCCTGGGGGTTCAGGGACTTTCCCGGTTTGGTGCCGGCCGAGTACACGGTGACCCTCCCGTTGGCCACCTGGTTCATCAGGCCGGCGGCGAGCTGGGATTTGCCGCCGTTCTTGCTGCAGACAAAGAGGACGGCTGGTGTGTTGGGGGCGGGGGCCTGGTGGCTCGGGTTGGACATGGCGGTGCTCCGGAGGTCGATGTTCAGGGATCTAGTTGCCGCCGGAGCGGCCGTGGGAAAGTCCGGTGGGAAAGCCCACCAGGACGGGCTCGGGGGCTGCGCAGCAGCCGGAATCGGGCCCGGCTGCTGTTGCTGCGGCCGGGACGTCGCAGCTGGTGCCCGCGTCCGTGGAGCAGACGCCGGTTTCGGGAAGTTCCAACTGGACGGTGTCGGCGGCCTCGCGGTCCCCGGCCAGGGCGGCCACCACCGAGCGGACCTGCTCGTACCCGGTGGCGAGGAGGAAGGTGGGTGCCCGGCCGTAGGACTTCATGCCCACGATATAGAAGTCCTTGTCCGGGTGGGCGAGGAGCCTGGCACCGTGCGGAGGGACGGTGCCGCAGGAGTGGAATTCCGGGTCGATCAGGGGGCCGAGCTCACGGGGAGCCTCAACGGCGGGATCGAGTTCCAGCCGGATTTCGCGGAGGATGTCCAGGTCGGGCCGGAAACCGGTGCAGGGGACCACAATATCGGCATCAAGGGTCCGGCCATCTGCGGCTTCCACCGTCACATGGGAGTCGAGGGACTTCAGCGAGCTGATGCCGAATCCGGTGTGGAGCTCGATTTTTCCTGCCTCCACCAGGCGCCGCACGCGGCCGCCGAGCTGTCCACGGGCAGGAAGGCCGTCGGCGTCGCCGCCGCCGTAGACTTTCGCCGCCGACGCGCCGCGGACGGCCCAAAGGATCCGGGTCTCCGGCTCTTCCCTGGCGAGCTCGGCCAGGCTGGTCAGCGTGTTGGCGGCGGAGTGGCCGGCGCCCACCACCAGGACACGGCGTCCGGCAAACGCCGCCCGGTCCCGGCCTGTAACGTCCGGCAGCGGAGCGGAGATGCGGTCCGCTGCGGTGTCCTCGCCGATGGCGGGAAGGCCGGAGGTGCCCAACGGGTTGCGGCGGGACCAGGTTCCGGACGCGTCGATGACGGCGGCAACGGTGTGGTCACGTGTTTCGCCGTCCGCGTGCTCCACCCGGACGGTGAAGGGTGTGGTGTCCCGGTTGCGGGTGTGGGTCTTGTCCATCCCCGCCCGGGTCACGGCGACCACGCGGGCTCCGGTCTGCAGCCGGGATGCAATCTCCGGCAGCGCAGCCAGCGGTGCCAGGTAGTTGTCCACGAGTTCCCCGCCGTACGGCAGCGCGGTGGGGCGGGGGGCCTCCCATCCGGCGGATTCCAGCAGGCGCACCGCGGCGGCATCGAGGTTGAACCGCCAAGGCGAGAACAGGCGGATGTGCCGCCACTGGTCAATGGCCGCTCCCGCCGTCGTGCCTGCCTCGAGGATGAGCGGCTCAAGGCTGCGCTCCAGCAGGTGGGCCGCCGCGGCCAGGCCCACAGGGCCGGCGCCGATCACGGCAACGGGAAGGTTCTTCGCTGAATCCATGCTGTCCTCTGTTTCATCCGTAGGTTTGTGTGCGGTGGGCGTCCCAACTAGGTAGCAGTAAGTGTCGTTTTGAGGGCCCATAACGACACCTGCTGCTACCTAGTTGGGGGAGGGGCTGGGTTTAGCAGCAGTCCTGGTCAGTGCAGGAATCGTCGTCGCAGCAGCCGGAGTCGCCGCAGCATCCTGTACCCATTCAGCTCACCCCCTCCCTTGAGAGTGCTTCTAGGCGTGGGTTGGTTCTTCCACCAGGGCGGTAGCGATGCTGTCCGCGTCCTCGAGGGCTGCGAGGTAGCGTTCCGCGTCGAGGGCTGCGGCACAGCCGGTGCCGGCGGCGGTGATGGCCTGCCGGTAACGGTGATCCACGGCATCCCCGCAGGCAAAGACGCCTGAGAGGCTGGTGACGGTGGTGGGGGAGTCCACCTTGATGTAGCCCTCCTCGTCCAGGTCCACCTGCCCGGCCACCAGTTCGGTGCGGGGCACGTGGCCGATCGCGACGAAGATGCCGGTGGCGGCCTGTTCGCGGGTTTCCCCGGTGCGGGTGTCGGTGAGCGTGACGCCGGTGACTTTGCTGTCACCGTGGATGGCGGTGATGGCCGAGTTCCACGCGAAGCTGATCTTGGGGTTGTCCTTGGCCCGCTGCGCCATGATGCGGGAGGCGCGCAGTTCACCCTTGCGGACGACGACGGTGACGGACTTGCCGAACCGGGTCAGGAACATCGCCTCCTCCATGGCCGAATCCCCGCCGCCCACCACGATGATGTCCTGCTCGCGGAAGAAGAACCCGTCGCAGGTGGCGCACCAGGACACGCCGTGGCCGCTGAGCTTCTTCTCCTCCGGCAGTCCGAGCTCCTTGTAGGCGGACCCCGTGGCGAGGATGACGGCGGGGGCCTCGTGCACGTCGCCGCCGCCGGTGACCACACGCTTGAGGTGGCCCGACAGCGCAACCTCCGTGACGTCGTCGAACACTACCTTGGCGCCGAACTTTTCCGCCTGCTGCTGCAGCCCGTCCATCAGTTCGGGGCCCTGGATACCGCCCGGGAAGCCGGGGAAGTTCTCCACTTCCGTGGTGTTCATCAGCGCCCCGCCGGCGGTGACCGAGCCGGCCAGGACCAGGGGCTCCAGCCCGGCGCGGGCGGCGTAGATGGCGGCGGTGTAGCCGGCAGGGCCGGAACCGATGATGATCAGCTGTTCTGTCTTTACGCTCTCTGCGTTCGCGGTCTCGCTCACGGGAATCTCCTGGGGTCCGGAATCTTGGGGATCTACTTGGCGGCTGGGGTCAGGGACGCGATCAGGTCCTCGATCCGGCCCCTGATCTCGTCGCGGATGGGGCGGACGGACTCCACGCCCTTGCCGGCCGGGTCCTCCAGGACCCAGTCCTCGTAGCGTTTGCCCGGGAAGTACGGGCATTCGTCGCCGCAGCCCATGGTGATGACGACGTCGGATTCCTTCACGGCCTCGGTGGTCAGGACTTTGGGGACCTCCGCGGACATGTCGATGCCCACCTCCGCCATCGCCTCGACGGCGGAGGGGTTGATCCTGTCCGCAGGCTGGGAGCCTGCGGAGCGCACCTCGATGGCGCCCTTGGAGAGGCTGGTGAGGAAGGCGGCGGCCATCTGGGAGCGGCCGGCGTTGTGGACGCAGACGAACAGGACGGAGGGCTTCTTGGCGGTTTCGGTGGTCATGGTGTTCTCCCGGGGTGTGGCGGTGGTCAGAGGGAAGCGGTGTCGGGGGTGAAGAAACGCTTTCGCGCCCACAGTGCGGCGTATACAAGTGCAACAAGTGCCGGCACTTCAATCAAGGGGCCGACGACGCCGGCCAGGGCTTGCCCGGACGTCACGCCGAAGGTGCCAATCGCCACAGCGATGGCCAGCTCGAAGTTGTTGCCCGCGGCAGTGAAGGCGAGCGTGGTGGTTTTGGCGTAGCCGAGGTCCAGCCATTTGCCGATCACCATGCCGGCGCCGAACACCACCACGAAGTAGACCAGCAGCGGAAGTGCGATCCGGGCGACGTCCAGCGGGCGGGCCGCGATGGTTTCGCCCTGCAGGGCGAAGAGGAGGGTGATGGTGAACAGCAGTCCGTAGAGCGCCCACGGGCCGAGCCTGGGAAGGAAGGTGCCCTCGTACCAGTCGCGGCCCTTGGCTTTTTCGCCGAGGGTGCGGGTGAGGAACCCGGCGAGCAGCGGGATGCCCAGGAAGATCAGCACCGAGAGGGTGATGGCCCAGAAGGAGAAGTCCGCGCTGGTGGTGGGCAGGCCAAGCCAGGACGGCAGGAGCTGCAGGTAGAACCAGCCCAGTGCACTGAAGGCCACCACCTGGAAAACGGAGTTGATGGCCACCAGGACCGCTGCGGATTCCCTGTCCCCGCAGGCGAGGTCGTTCCAGATCATCACCATGGCGATGCAGCGGGCCAGGCCCACGATGATCAGGCCTGTCCGGTACTCGGGAAGGTCCGCGAGGAAGACCCAGGCCAGGACGAACATAAACGCCGGGGCCAGGAGCCAGTTGATCACCAGGGAGGAGATCATGAGCTTCCTGTCACCGATCACGCGGCGGGTCTGGTCGTAGCGGACCTTCGCCAGGACCGGGTACATCATGACCAGCAGGCCTGCGGCGATGGGCAGTGACACTTCGCCCACCTTGACTGCTTCCAGGGCTGTGTTGAGGCCGGGGACCAGGTTTCCGAGCAGGAGGCCCAAGGCCATGGCGGCAATGATCCATACAGGTAGGAAGCGGTCAAGGGTGGAGAGTTTGCCGACAACGGCCTCGTCCCCTCGGGTGGGCGGTGTCTCGGTCCGGGTGCTCACGGGTCTCCTGGGCTGCTCGGTAATAGATTGATGAAAGTCGATATAGGAAGTATTGCCACCTATATCGATGAATGTCAATCTATGTGCATAATGGGTGTCATGAACCTCCTCCACACTGCTGGTCCCGCCGTCGACGCTTCCTGCTGCGTTCCCTCGGACAAGCCGGTGCTGGGCATCGAAGAGGCCCAGCGGAAAGCCCTGGTCTTCAAAGCCCTGGCCGATCCCAACCGCCTGCGCCTGCTGTCCATCGTCAAGGCGGAGGACTCGGGGGAGTCCTGCGTCTGCGATCTGACGGAGCCGCTGGACCTTGGGCAGCCCACCGTTTCCCACCACCTGAAGATCCTGGTGGAGGCCGGCATTTTGCACCGGGAAAAGCGCGGCACCTGGGCTTACTACTCGCTGGTGCCCGGCGTGATGGACGACATCGCCGGAATCCTTGCCGCGCTGTGACGGCGCCTGCGGATGAACTGCACTGAACTCAGTGGCGCCGGTGGTGGTCGGTCCGGCGCATCCGAACGGCCACCAGCACGCCGGAGGCCGCGGTGATGACCGCAACCACAAGCACGGCCGCGGGGATGCCGTAAGCGTCAGCCAGTACCCCGGAAAGCAGGGCCCCCACAGCGAAGCCGCCGTCCCGCCATAGCCGGTAGATCCCCACGGAACGTGCCCGCCAGAGCGGATGGGCTACGTCGCCGATCGCCGCGAGGAGCGTGGGATAAACCATGGCCGTGCCGGCGCCGAGCAGGACCAGCGCGGCGAGCCAGGTTCCGAAATCCTGTCCGACGGCGACCATGGCCAGTGCCGCGGCCTGGACCAGCATGCCTCCGGCGATGAGCGGTTTGCGGCCGATGCGGTCCGAGAGGGGGCCCGTGACCATTTGCCCCGCACCCCACACGGCCGGGTAGGCCGCGGCAAGGATGCCGATGCGTTCAATGCCCAGCCCCGCCGCGGCGAAGAGGACAGGAAACAGTCCCCAGGCCAGGCCGTCGTTGAGGTTGTTCACCAGGCCGGCCTGGCTGATGGAGGACAAGGACCTGTCCCGGAAGCTGGTGAGTGTAAAGACCTCCCGGGTGCGCAGGCCGGCCCCTGCTCCCGCATGGACGGAGACATGGCCAGCGGCCTCGGCCTTGGCGTGGTGGTGTGTCTCGCGCACGGTCAGCACGGACAGCCCCAGGCCGATGGCGATGAAGGCTGCGCCGAGCAGGAACGGCCACGGGCGCAGGCCGAAGCTTGAGGCGATGTAGCCGGTGGCCAGTGCCGTGCCGGCAACGCCGAGGTAGCCGGCGGCTTCGTTCAGTCCCATGGCCAGTCCCCGGCGTTCGGGGCCCACGAGGTCCATCTTCATCATCACGGTGGTGGACCAGGTGAGGCCCTGGCTGATGCCCAGCACCACGTTGGCAGCGACGATCAGGCCCCAGGAATCACCGAAGATCAGCAGGAACGGGACCGGGAGGGCGACGAGCCAGCCCGCCACAAGCACCGGTTTCCGGCCGTAGCGGTCCGAGAGTGTTCCGGCGAAGTAGTTGGTGGCGGCTTTGGCCACACCGAACGCAACGATGTACGTCAGGGCGGCCGTGTACTGGCCCAGGCCAAAGACCTGGTCCGCAAGCAGCGGCAGCACGGTGCGCTCCTGGCCCAGCGTGCCGCCCACCAGGGCGTTGACTGCCACCAGGAGCATGAACTGGGCCAGGTTTTGCCGAAGCCCCAGCACGGTACCGGCTGGTCCCCGGCCACGGCGCGGGAGTGTGCTGCCCTGCATACGGAGTGCTCCGTTCGTCGTGGGGACAGAATTCGGGGGGATATAAGGTTGCCCGGGCCGGAGGGGGGACCAGCCCGGGCGGTCTGGGGGGTTACTTAGCTGAGACGGCGTTCTGTCGCGTCTGCTGCCAGGCGTTCCAGCCGGCGTAGCTGCCGTCCAGCTCGACGACGTCGTACCCGGCCCGGCGCAGGGCGCTGGCTGCTACGGAGTTCCGGACGCCGGACTGGCAGTAGGTGACGATGGTGCCGTTGGCGGGGAGTTCGTCCAGGTGCCACATAACGCGGCCGCCGCTGAGCTGGTGGGAGCCGGGGATGTGCCCGGCGGTGTGCTCGGTTTTGTTGCGGACGTCCAGGACCATGGCGGCGTCAAAGCCGTCGAGTTCCTCCGGCTGGATGAGCTTAGGGGTTGCCGTGGGGAGCCCGTCGATGCTGGTGAGGTAGCCGGCCACGTTGTCGATGCCGACGCGGACCAGGTGGTCCCACATGTCCATGGCGGCTTCCTGGTCCGGTGCCAGCAGTACCAGCGGGTTCTTGTCCGTCTCGGGGTTGACTACCCAGGCGCCGTAGCTGGCTACGGACTTGCCTGCCGGCACGTTCAGGGAGCGGGCTACCGTGCCTTCGTGGACCTCGCTGTTGGAGCGGGTGTCGATGAAGGTCAGGGTGTCCTCCGCCAGGCCGGCAGCGACGATGCCGGGTGCGAGCTCGGGCAGCGGGGTGCGTTCGCCCATGATGGCCGGGCCTTCACGGTTCTCGCGCTTCATCCGGCCGAAGTAGGCGTGGGCGTCGGGCTGGCCGTCGAGGAGTTCGTTGATGAAACCCTGCTCGTCGTTGGCGGCGAGGTAGGGGCCCCACCAGGCGTAGAGGCGCTCGTAGCCCACGGTTGAGGAGGGGATGGCGCCGAGGGCTTTGCCGCAGGCGCTGCCGGCGCCGTGGGCGGGGTGGACCTGGACGTAGTCGGGAAGGGTGAGGAACTTGTCCCGCAGGCTGGTGAAGAGCTGCTTGGCCCCTTCGAAGCGGGTGTCGATGCCGCCGGCTGCCTCGTCTAGCAGGTCCGGCCGGCCCAGGTCGCCGGAGAAGACGAAGTCGCCCGAGAGCAGGTAGCCGGGCTGGTCGCTGAACGCGCCGTCGGTCACCAGGAAGGACAGGTGCTCGGGGGTGTGGCCCGGGGTGTGGAGGGCTTTGATGGTGATGTTGCCCAGGGTGATGGCGTCGCCGTCGTAGAGGCGTTCGCCGTCGAATTCGTACTGCCAGTCCGGTCCGCCCTCGCCGGAGACGTAGATCTTCGCGCCGGTGGCAGCGGCCAGTTCGCGGGTGCCGGAAAGGTAGTCGGCGTGGATGTGGGTTTCGGTGACGGCCACGATCTTCATGCCGTTCTTCGCGGCAAGCTCCTGGTACACGGCGATGTCGCGGCGGCCGTCCACCACTATGGCTTCACCCTTGGCCTGGCAGCCAATCAGGTAGCTGGCCTGGGCGAGGTCTTCATCGTAAATACGCTCGATAAGCATCTGGTGCTCTCCTTCGTGGAGTAGGTGTTTCGGGGAGGTCTTTAATTTCAGTGTAATACCCAGGGGGGTATGCCGCAACGAGGGGTATGCGCCGGGCAATCCGTGCCTGGGTCAGGCGGGCTGCCGGGCTGCATCAGCCCGGAGCTTGTCCATGTCCAGCTTCTTTACGTCCTGGATGACTTCTTCCAGGCCTGTGGCGTTGAGGGCTCCGGGCTGGGAGAAGACCAGCGTTTTGTCCTTGAAGGCCATGAGGGTGGGGATGGCGGTGATGTTCGCGGCGGCGGCGAGGGCCTGTTCGGCTTCGGTGTCCACCTTGGCGAAGGTGATGTCCGGGTGCCGTTCGGCGGCCTTCCCATAGGTGGGGGCGAACATGCGGCACGGGCCGCACCAGGCTGCCCAGAAGTCAACGAAGACGATCTCGCTGTTCTCCAGGGTCTTGGCGAAGCTCTGTTCGGTGACGTCGATGGTTGCCATCGTCTTTCGTGTCCTTTCGGGCGTGGTTTGGGGTGAAGGGTGGAGGAACTGCGGGCTCAGGCGGTGGGGAGGCCGGCGCGGGTCCAGGCGATCATTCCGCCGGCCATGGTGTCCGCGGTGAAGCCGGCCCCGTTGAGGGCGTCGGCCACGCGGGCTGAACGGTTGCCGCTGCGGCAGACCGCAATGACGGGGACGGTGGGGTCCAGTTCGGACAGGCGTGCCTGCAGCTGGCCCATGGGGATGTGCAGGGCGCCCGGGATCATGCCTTCCTCGACCTCGAAGTCCTCGCGGACATCGAGGATGCGGGCGGTAGTGCGCCGCTGGTCGGCTTCGGTGATGGTGATTTCAGCCATGGTGTTTCTCCTTCGAAAGATGGTGGGCTGGTGTTAGCGGACGGGCTCGCCGGCGGCGCGCCAGGCGCCCATGCCGCCGCGCAGGGAGTACACCTGGTACCCCTGGGAGGCCAGGAGCCGTGCCGCTGAAGCGGAGCGGACCCCGGACGCGCAGACGGCGATCACGGGCTTGTTCTTATTGATTCCGGTTGTGTTGGTTCCGGCGAAGCCGGATTGCAGCCGGTCCAACGGAATGTGCCTCGCCTGGGGCGCCCGTCCGGAACGCCATTCCTCGGCGGAACGGACATCGATCAGCGCCGCACCTGAGGCCAGGAGGTCCTTCGCCTCCGCGACTGAAACCGTTTTATAGGGCTTGCTGAAGGCATTTTTCAGGGAGCTGATGAAACCCATGGTGTTCTCCTTGGCTGCTGGTGGCGGGGTCAGGCGGGTGAGGGGACGTTGCTGCGCCGGCCGGTGCGGTTGCGCAGGGGGCAGGAGCTGATGAAGAACCAGCAGATGCCGGCGGTGGCTGCGGTAAGGGCTGCGACTCCGGCGGCGATGAACCAGCGGAGGTCGGCGGGGGCCTGCTGGATGAGGACGAAGGACCCCATGGCCAGGACGAACCAGCCGAACGCCTTGCGCAAGGCGGCTTCCGGGATGCGGCCGGCCAGTTTGGACCCGGCAAGAGTGCCAACGATGGCAGCTGCGGTAACGCCGAGGGTGATGCCCCAGTCGAGCTGGACGGTGGTGAGGTATCCGGCGAGCCCGGCGAAGGACTTCATGGCGATGACCACCAGGGAGGTGCCCACGGCAACGGACATCGGCAGGCCGCCCAGGAGTGCAAGGGCCGGGACCACCAGGAATCCGCCACCCGCGCCCACCAGGCCGGTCACGAGCCCGACCACGGCGCCGTCAAGCAGCACCCTCCCAAGGGGAAGTTCGTGCTTGACCGGCGGTGCGCCGCCGTCGGACTTTTTCTTCCGGCCGCGAAGCATGGCCACCGAGGTGGCCACCATCATCACCGCGAAGGCGATGAGCAGGATCTGGCCGGGGATATGCCCGCCCAGGAGGCCGCCGACGAACGCGCCCGCCATGCCGGCCGCGCCGAAGATCAGGCCGGTCCGCCACATCACCCTGCCGCCGCGGGCGTGGCTGAACACGCTCACCGCGGAGGTGACGCCGACGACGAACAGGGAGGCTGCGATGGCTTCCTTGGCCTCGAATCCGGCCACGTAGACCAGGATCGGGACTGTCAGGATCGATCCGCCGCCGCCCAGGACACCGAGCGAGAGTCCGATGACTACCGACAGGACAAGGACCACGATGAGGGTGGCGGTCATGAGGCTTTGGCCTCCTCCAGGGTGTCAAGGGCCGGGGCGTCAGCGATGGGAAGGGTCAGGATGGCGCTTTCGCGGGTGGGCTCCTTGGCAGCCTTGTTCCACGGCATGGCCGAGATGGCCTGGCCCATGGCGCAGGTGTTGGTGGCTGCGGAGAAGGTCAGTCCGGTGCCGATCACCCCGGCAAGCGTCCGGATCTTCGGGGAGACGAACTTGCCGCCGGCCAGGCCCAGGACCACCAGGGATCCGGCCACGAGGCGGACCTGGCGCTCCAGGTCCCAGCGGTTCTTGCCCTTGACGACGTCCCCGCCGGCGGCGGCGAAGCCCGGTGCCCCGCCGGTCAGGACGTAGGCGCCGTCGATCCCGGACTTGCCCAGCCGCTGGCGTGCCTGCTCGGCGCGGGCTCCGGACTGGCAGACCAGGACCACGCGGGAGCCCAGGCGGGCGGCGAGCTCGTCAGTGTGCTCGGACAGCAGCGGCAGGGGCACGTTGTAGGAGCCGCGGATGTGCATGGACTCGAATTCTGCGGCGGAGCGCACGTCGATGACGACGAGGTCCTGGTGCTGTTCGATCCAGCTGCGCAGGGTCTCGGGAGCAAGGGCGGTAACGGCCGGTGTGGTGGAAGGGGAAGTCATTGCTGGCCTTTCGATGGGGGAAGGTGAATACCCCACCGAGTATTACAGATACCCCCGGGGGTAGTCAAAACACCCCGAGGGGTATATAGTTGGACTCAAGAACCCCACTTACGGAGACCTCATGGAACTCGACTCGACTGAACTGGCCCCAGTGGTCAACCGCCTCAAGCGCGCCCAGGGCCAGCTCGCCGCTGTGACGCGGATGCTGGAGGAGGGCAGGGACTGCAAAGACATCGTCACGCAGCTCGCCGCCGTATCCAAGGCCCTGGACCGGGCAGGCTTCGCGATCATCGCCAGCGGCCTCGAGCAGTGCATTGTCCGCGAGGACAGCACCATGGACCGGAAAGAGCTGGAGAAGCTCTTCCTTTCCCTCGCGTAACCAAACTGGACCCGGAACGGGCCTTTAGGCTGGCTGATCCCCGCCACCCGCGGGCAAACGCAAGAGGGGCACTGCGCGCGTCGGCGTGCAGTGCCCCTCTTGCGTTTTCAGGTTCAGCCGTTGATGACCTGCGGTACACCGAGGGCTTTGAGGCCCTCGACGCCGAATTCCAGTCCGTAGCCGGATTGTTTGGCGCCGCCGAAGGGGATGCGCGGGTCTACGGCGCCGTGCCTGTTGATCCAGACGGTGCCGGCCTGGATCCGGCTTGCGACCCCGCGGGCTGCTGAAACATCCGAAGACCAGACGGAGGCGCCGAGTCCGACGTCGAGTCCGTTGGCCTTTTCCACGGCTTCATCGATGGTGCTGTAGCGGATGATGGGCAGGGCGGGGCCGAACTGTTCCTCGGCCACGAGAGGGTTGTCGTTGTCGATGTCCGCGACCAGGGTGGTGGGGTAGAAGTAGCCGGGCTGGTCCGGCTCCGGGTTTCCACCCAGCAGGACGCGTGCGCCGGAAGCCTTCGCTGCCTCCACGAGGCCTGCAAAGACGTCATACTGTGCCTTGTTCTGCAGGGGCCCCAGGACGTTGTCCTCGTCGAGGCCGTTGCCCATGGGCATCGTGGCGGCGACGGCGGTGAGTTCTTCGCAGACGGCGTCGTAGATGTCATCGTGGACGTAGAGGCGCTTGAGGGCCGCGCAGGTCTGGCCTGTGTTCAGGAAGGCGCCCCAGAAAATATCTTCGGCGATGGCCTTGGGGTCGGCGTCGGGCAGGACGATCCCGGCGTCGTTCCCGCCAAGTTCCAGGGTGAGCCGCTTGATGGTGTCCGCGGAGGATTTGATGATGGCGCGGCCGGCCGCGGTGGAGCCGGTGAACATGATCTTTCCGATGGCGGGGTGGTCCGTGAGCCGGGCACCTACTTCCCGGCCGCAGGAGACCACGGAGAGGATGCCTTCGGGGAGTTCCTCATTCAGTACAGTGGCCAGCGCCAGGACGGAAAGCGGGGTGTTGCCGGAGGGCTTGACCACCACGGCGTTGCCCATGCGCAGGGCGGGGGCAATCTGCCAGATGGCGATCATCATGGGCCAGTTCCACGGGCCGATCGCGGCCACGACCCCGATGGGCTTGTAGTGCAGCTCGGCGCGGGTCTGGCCGTCGTCCACGATCGTTTCAGGCTCAAGCGGGAGGTTGGCTGTGGCGCGCAGCCAGGCCACGCACGCGCCCACTTCGAACCGGGCATTGGGGCCGTTCAGGGGCTTGCCCTGCTCGCGGGAGAGCAGCTGGGCCAGTTCCTCGGCGGAACGTTCGACGGCGTCGGCTGCTTTCAGGAGCGCGGCCGACCTCTCGCTGTGGCCCAGCGCAGCCCACGCCGGCTGCGCTTCCTGTGCGGCGGAGACTGCCGCCTCGAGGTACTCGAGGCTGTGGACGGGGGCTTCGCCTACGGGCTCTCCCGTGGCGGGGTCCAGGATGGTCCGGCCGGTACCGGGTGCGGCTGAGACGGACGCCAGAAGCGCATCGTAGGTTTCCATGGTGTACTCCACTTCGAGTAGGCAAGGACGCCGGCCGGTTGGCCTGGCGGGTTGCTTCCCAGTGTGCTGTACGCCCGGTCCGGGCCTCTTGTGTTTGGGCGCAGGGCCCTTGACGTGGAGGGAACAGCCTGGAACCGGCGTCAGCTCCTCGCCCCGTCAGGAGTGGCGGACCGGAGCGAAGTCCAGCAGGACCTTGCCGGACTCTGCCGAGTTCCTGGCGGTCTCAAAGGCCTCGAGCCCGCGTTCCAGCGGGAACACGTGCGTGATGACCGGGTCCACGAAAAGTGACCCGTCGTCCAGTGCGGAAATGACGTCATCGATCTCGTCGTTGAACCTGAATGATCCCAGAAGTTCGAGTTCCCGCGTGATGGCCAGCGAAATAAGTACAGGCTGGGGTCCGGACGGCAGCAAACCCACCATCACCACTTTGCCCCCACGAACCGTTCCCTTGATGGCCGTAGCCAGCCCATGGTGGGAGCCGGAGGACTCGATCACCACATCGGCGTGGACTTCTGCCAGTGCTTGGCTGTCTGTTGCTTCCAGCACGTCGTCAGCGCCGAGTGCCTGGGCTGTCTCAAGGGGTTTGCGGTGCAGATCGGTGGCAACAAGGCGGGCTGCGCCAGCGCGCTTAAGCACGGCGACGGCCAGCGCCCCGATGGGACCGCACCCCACCACCAAGGCGGTCTTGCCCCTGATATCACCGGCGCGGGCCACGGCGTGCCAGGCAACGCTGGCCGGTTCAATCAGCGCCGCTGTCCTCAGATCCAGGCCAGGCGGCAGGACCCGCAGCATCCGCGACGGCAGGTTGACGTACCTGCTGAAGGCGCCGTCCGTATGCGGGAACCGTGCGGCACTCCCAAGATAGGTGCAGCCTGGGGACAGGTTGGGCCGGTCTTCGGGATACCTGGCATAGTCCGGACCCTCTCCCGGCCCGGGCGTGGCCGGATGCACGGCGACCTGTGCGCCCTCAGCCGGTCCCGACCCGTCCGCTGCCGCGCGGATGACAGTCCCCACGATCTCGTGGCCAAGCACCATGGGGGCCTTCAGGACCGATTCCCCGGCGGCACCGTGCAGCCAGTAGTGCAGGTCGGAGCCGCAGATTCCGCCGTAGGCAATCTCCACCACGGCCTGGTGGGGCAGGGGTGCCGGGAGCGGAATGCTTTCAATGCGCAGGTCGCCTGCAGCATGGGCGACGACGGCGGGACTGGCCGCGGGAAGTCCGGACGGGTAGCGCCGGCCGGCTCCAGGAGCATCAGGAGCGCCATGCATCAGACCACCACCGTCATTCCGCCATCGATGAAGATGGTCTGTCCGTTGACAAAATCCGAACCGCTGGAGGCCAACCAGACTGCCGGTCCGGCGAGGTCCTGGACGGTGCCCCAGCGGTGCGCGGGGGTTCTCCCCAGGATCCAGGAGTTGAACTGCTCATCGTCCACCAGGTTCTGCGTCATTTCGGTGTGGATGTAACCAGGGGCGATGGCATTGATCTGCAGGCCCGAAGCCGCCCATTCCGCCGTCATGGCGCGGGTGAGGTTTCGCAGGCCGCCCTTGGCAGCGATGTAGGGGGCGATGGTGGGCCGCGCAAGGTCGGCCTGGACGGAGCAGATGTTGATGATCTTGCCGCGGCCGCGGGGGAGCATAAAGCGCGCGGCTGCCCGGCCCACGAGGAAAGCACTGGTGAGGTCGGTGGTGATGACGCTTTCCCAGTCCTCGACGTCCAGGTCAAGCATCGCCACGCGGTGCTGGATTCCGGCATTGTTGACCAGGATCTCCAGCGGGCCGACGTTCTCCTCAATCCACGCCACCGCACGGCCCACTTCTGCGTCCTTGGTCACGTCGAAGGCGCAGCTGTGGATGCGGCCGGGTGGGAAATCGGCGGACATGGAGGTTTCTGCAGCCTTGAGGCGGTCCGCATCCATCCCGTTCAACACCACCGTTGCGCCGGCGTCCGCCAAGGCCCGGGCAAGAGCGTTGCCGATTCCCCGGCTGGAACCGGTAATAAGGGCCGTACGCCCGGTCAGGTCGAAAAGTGAAGTCATTGTGCAGCCTCCTTGGCCGTTTCGGTTTCCCTGTGGGAAGCGTCTGTGGTGCTGAGGTTCGCAATGGTCTGACGCACCACAGCCAGGTCGAGGTCCCCCAGGCCTTGGGCGAGCAACTGCGCATAGAGTTCAGTCCCGGCGGACGCCATCGGCGCAGCGGCACCGACGCTTCGTGCGCTCTCCACAACAAAGGACAGGTCCTTGTGCATGAACTTGGCCGGTCCTGTGGGAGTGTAGTCCTTTGTTGCCAGGCGGGGGCCCACGATTTCGAGTACGCGGCTTGCAGCGAGCCCCCCGGAGAGCACGTCGAAGAGGGCTGTGACGTCCAGGCCGGAGCGTTCCGCAAGTTCGGCTGCTTCGGCGAGGGCCGCCGTCGTGGTGCCAACAACCAACTGGTTGCATGCTTTGGCCAGGGAGCCCGCCCCGAGGCCGCCGAGCCGCCGGACTGTTGCCCCCATGGCCTGCAGTACCGGCAGGATCCGCGCGAAGTCCTCTTCCGGGCCGCCTGCCATGATGGCCAGCGTTCCTTGCCGTGCGCCGTGCGTTCCGCCGCTGACGGGCGCGTCCAGCACCGTGGCGTTCCCGCCGCTTGCCTCGATAACCGCGCGGCCGAAGTCTTGGACGCCCACGGGTGAAACGCTGCTCATGACCACAACGAGCGTTCCAGGTCCAGGCGGCGAGGACCGCCATGCGTCGAGGAGCCCTGCCGCGGCATCTTCAATGAAGGAAAGATCGGGGAGCATAAAAATGATGACCGGCTCGTCCCTCAGGTCTGCCACCGTGGCTGCGCCGCTCCCGCCCAGCCGCAGCAGGTCTTCAACAGCGGCGGGGGAGCGGTTCCATCCCGTGACGGACCATCCCGCCCGCAGCAGGTTGGCGGCCATGGGTGCGCCCATCAGCCCCAGCCCGACAAACCCGGCCCGCGGACGGGCATGTTCGGCGCCGGAGGGTGGAACGGCGGAGGTGGTGGCGTTGTTCATGTTCAACCTTTGGGGGACAGGCGGGGCTTGGGGTGCTGGGCTGCGAACGAACCCGGGGGCGGCCCCGCAAGGGGCCGCCCCCAAGGTTCAGGGACTTCTATTTGGCGTCCTCCACGAGCACCAGGTCGCGGCCGTTGGTTTCGGGAGTGAAGAACGTGGTGACAAAGGAGATTGCGGCCAGGACCAGTGAGTACAGCGCGGGAACCAGCCAGGAGTGGTTGGTTGCTGCGAGCAGGGCAACGCCGATCATGGGTGCGAAACCGCCGGCGAGGACTGCCGAGAGTTCACGGCTGAGGGCCACACCGGTGAACCGGTGCTGCGAGCCGAAGAGTTCGGGCAGCAGGGCGCACTGCGGACCCAGCATGGACTGCACGCCCAGGGCGATGCCCACCGCCATCACTGCCCAGACCAGCGTGACGTTGCCCAGCGTAACCAGGTAGAACGCGGGCAGCGCGATGAGGGCCTGGAAAAGTGCCCCGTAGCGGTACACGGGAACCCGGCCGAACCGGTCGGAGAGGGCGCCGAAGACGACCACCATGACTGCTGCGCAGCCTGCGGCGATCAGCAGGCCTGTTGGGCCAATGAACTTGTCGCCCGGAAAGACGCCGGCCGGAAGGCTGATAAATGAGACCAGAAGCGCGGAGTAAACCGACGAGTTGCCGTTCTCGCCCATGCGCAGGCCGATCCCGACGAGCACGTTCTTCTTGGAGTGCTTCCAAATTTGGCCAACCGGGTTCTTGACCACGGCTTTGTGCTTCTCAAGCTCCTGGAAGACCGGAGTTTCCTTCAGCCGGAGCCGGATAAAGACGGCAATGACAATGAGGATGACGCTGGCCAGGAAGGGTACCCGCCACAGCCAGCCCAGCAGGACATCCCTGTCCGCGAGGGCCATCAGGGCGAACGTGCCCGCTCCGAGCAGGGTGCCCAGCTGGATGCCCACGAAGGGCAGGGAGGCGAAGAATCCGCGGCGGCTTCGCGGGGCCACCTCCGAAATCAGAGTGGTTGCCCCGGCCTGTTCGGCGCCGGCGCCGAGGCCCTGGAGGATGCGGAGTGCCACCAGCAGAACGGCGCCGAGCATTCCGGCCTGTTCAAAGGTGGGCAGGAGGCCGATGGCGAAGCTCGCCATTCCCATCAGGCCGATGGTGAGGATCAGCACCATCTTCCGGCCTAAGCGGTCTCCGATGTAGCCAAAGACCACTCCACCGAAGGGCCTTGCGGCAAAGCCGACGCCGTACGTGGCAAACGAGGCGATGACTGCACCGCTTTCACCCAGGGGGGAAAAGAACAGTGGACCAAAGATCAGTGCTGACGCGAGGCCATAAATGTAAAAGTCGTAGTACTCGAGGGCCGATCCCACAGAGCTGGCAAGCGTTGCCCTTCGCAGCTGCTCCGGTTCGACGACATCGCCGTTCCTGTCAGTCTGCGGTGATTTAGTACGAGTTGTCACAGTAACTCCCTTAAACGCACTCCAGACCCTCGTTGGCCTGGTGGGATAGCGAGACGCCTGTTGCGCCGATCACTATGCTGAACACAATACAGCAAGTTGAACAGACGACAAGGGGGAATGCGTTTATGAAGGAGGTGCCGCCGCCTAACCCATGGGGTTGCCCAGGGAATGGGCGAGTTCCTGGAGTTCCTTGACCATCTGGGCACCCTGCTCGGGCGTGTAGGTGGCCTTGAGGGCCGTCACGGAAAGTCCCAGGCTGGGGCCGTGGGCTCCCCGGGTTGGTACGGCAACGGCCAGGCAGACCACGCCTGTGGTGGATTCCTCATCCTCAAAGGCGTAGCCCTGTTCGCGAATGGTCTGGAGCTGCGCCTTGAATTCGGCACCCGTGCGCAGCGACTTCGGCGTCAGCACCGGCAGCTCGGCATCATCAGGGAAAAGCTCCTCGATGTCATGGTCGTGGAGCCTTGCTATCAGCGCTTTGCCCACCGCACAGAGTGAAACCGGCATCTTGTCGCCGATGTTCGATGTCAGGCGCACGGCAGGATGGCCCTCGTAGCGGGCGAGGTAGATCACATTCACGCCGTCGAGCATGGCGATGCGAACCGTTTCGCCGGACAGGACGGGAGCCTGCTCACAGTAGCGGTAGAACTCCTGCACTTCATCCAGCCGGCCAAGGTAGGCGGCGCCCAGCTCCACGAGTTTGCGGCCAAGGGTAAATTCACTGCCCTGCCGGTTGATGAGCCGTGCTTCCTCCAGCGCCAGCAGCAGGTTCGACGTGGATGACTTGGGAATGCCTACTTCCCGCGAGAGGTCGCTGAGGGTGAGGCGGCCGGTGGCGGAGGAAGCCAGCGCATCCAGGACGGCAGCCGCCCGCGTGACGGCGGGGGCGGGAGAGGCGTTGCCCTGGTTGTCTGGTTGAGGACCTGAGTTGCGGGAATCGGCCATGATTCTCCTTCGGGTTGCCGCGGCGGGACGAGCTGGTGTTCATTTGACTGAACACCATCCATCATAGGGGGCGCGCGACATCGCGCCCCCTATGCCAGGCGTACTCCTGAAGGGGAGCTCAGGCGACGCTATTGCTAAGGGTTCCGATTCCCTCGATCACGATGTCCACCTGGTCGCCCGGCAGGACTGCCACGGCGGTGCCGGGAGCCCCGGTCATCAGCACGTCTCCGGGTTCCAGCGTCAGCCAGGAAGTGACGTAGACGAGGCACTCCACTACGGAGGAGGGCAGGTTGGATGTCCCGGAGTTCGCCTGGGCCACTCCGTTGACGATGACGTCGATTGCCACAAGGTCCGGATCCGGCAGGTCGGTTTCTATCCAGGGGCCAAGGGGCGTGTAGTTGACGCCGGCCTTGCCCTGGAAATTCCGTTCATCCACCAGGCCCTGGTCCACGTTGGTCACGTCGTTGACGCAGGTGTACCCGAGGATATACTCCAGGGCGTTCTCCGCCGTCAGTTCCCTCGCCTGTTTCCCGATCACCACCGCGAGTTCGCCTTCCACGTTGACCGTGCCGCGGTCCCGGACGGCCACCACCTGATCGCCGGGATTGGCGAGGGTGTGCACGGATTTATGCCATGCCTGGATGGGGAGCGGATGGTCGTTCAGCGTCCTGTTGTGTCCGATGCCGAGCACCACCGCAGGCCGGACCGGGGCAAGGAACACGGCGTCGGCGTCCGGGGTGGTGTGCCCCGTGTAGCTGAGGGGTTCCTCGAAGGGGTCGGCAATGTGGTGCCATGTCCCGCTCCGTTCCACCGCGTGCCGGGCGCCCTCTGCTGTCTTGATTCTTGCGATGCGCATGGGTCTCCTGATCGTGCCCCCGGGGCTTAGTAGAAGTGGACGGTATCCACGAGGTGGGGAAGGTCGCCGCCGTCGAGGAAGGTCCGGAGGTTGCTGCAGAAGCGCTCGGTAATGAGGCGGTTCTCGGCTGCGCTGAGGGCCGATGTGTGCGGGGAGACCATGACCCTGGGGTGGTCCCAGAGAGGGCTGTCCTGCGGGAGGGGTTCCACGGCGAAGACGTCCAGGCAGGCGTAGCTGACCTGCCCGTTGTTGAGGGCTTCCAGCAGGGCTTCTTCGTCAACAACGGTGCCGCGTCCCACGTTGATGAACACCGTCCCGGGCTTCATGGCGGCGAAGGTTTCGTGGTTGAAAAGGTTCTCCGTGAAGGCGGTGCCGGGCAACGTGTTCACCACCGCATCAGCCGTGGCCAGCAGGGCCGGAAGGCCGGTGTTGTCCACCACCTCCTCGATGCCGTCGATGCGTTCCACGGACCGCTTGGTCCCGCTGACCTTCATTCCCAGTGCCCTGGCAATCCGTGCAGTCTCCAGCCCGATCTCACCTAGGCCCGTGACCACCAGCGTGGAGCCGTTGACCAGTCGGGTGGGAATCCGGAGTTCAGGCCATGTTTTGGCAGCCTGGTCCTGCGCCAGTTCTGCGCTCCGTTTGAAGCCGTTGAGGATCCCCAGCGCCGCAAACTCGGCGAGGGGGAGGGCGTGGACGCCGGCCGATGTGGTGATCTTGAACTTTTGCAGGATGTCCTGGTCAAGGCCGGAGGCCTTGGCGGCTCCGCCCGCCCCGGCGGCCATTGCATGGATCCACTGCAGGCGGGGATTTTCGCGGGCGATGCGGGCCAGGCCGGCGGGGCTTTCGTTGGGGAATCCATACAGCACCTGTGCGCTGTTGAGCATGGCCCAGTAGCGCTCTTCCTGGGCTGGAGTGCGCTTGAACGCCGGGTCGCCGGAGTGATCGGCCGGGTAACGCTCGGGCGGCAGGAGTTCGGGCTCGTAGAGGACAGTAACTGACGGATCGACGGCGCGGATCTGTTCCACCAGCTCTGCTTCGAGCGGTACAGCGATCGCAAGGGTGATTGTGGAAGTCATTCGTTCACTATACTGGCTGGTGGCTAATATGCTGAACATTCCTTTATTCTTCACTGCAGGGAGCGTCCCGCGAGGCGGGCTTAGCGGGATGTCACGCCGGGCGGCTGGTATCAGCCGGCGTAGGGGTCGGCGATGCCGATGTATTGGGTGGTGGTGTATTCGGCCATGCCTTCGGTGCCGCCTTCGCGGCCGAGCCCTGATTGCTTGACTCCGCCGAAGGGGGCGGCGGCGTTGGAGATGACGCCGGCGTTGAAGCCGACCATACCGAATTCGATCTGTTCGGCCACGCGGAGGAGCCGGTTGAAGTCGCGGCTGTAGAGGTAGGACGCGAGGCCGTATTCGCTGGCGTTGGCGAGCCGGATGGCGTCTTGTTCGGTGGTGAACGTGGTGACGGGGGCGACGGGTCCGAAGATTTCCTGGCCGAGGATCGCGGCGTCGTTGGGCACGTTTGCCAGGACGGTGGGCGGGTAGAAGTAGCCGGGCCCGTCCGCGGGTGCGCCGCCGGTGACGGCAACTGCTCCGGCGTCGACGGCGGCGGTGACCAGGGCGTGGACGTCGTCCCTTGCTCCGGCGTCGATGAGGGGGCCGACCTGGGTTTTGGGGTCGGTGCCGCGGCCGGTGGCCAGCGCGTCCATGGCGGCGGCGAACTTTGCGGTGAATTCCTGGGCGATGGATTCGTGGACGAGGAAGCGGTTGGCGGCGGTGCAGGCTTCGCCCATGTTCCGCATCTTGGCCGCCATGGCCCCGTCGACTGCTTTGTCGAGGTCGGCGTCTTCAAACACGATGAAGGGGGCGTTGCCGCCGAGTTCCATGGAGGTGCGGAGGACGTTCTGCGCGGCGTCTGCCATCAGGCGCTTACCGACCGGGGTGGAGCCGGTGAAGGAGACCTTCCGCAGGCGTGAGTCCTTCAGCAGCGGCCCGGAAATCCTGGAGGCGGATGAGGAGGACACGACGTTCAGGACTCCGGCGGGGAGGCCGGCGTCGAGCATGGTCCGGGCGAAGTACTGGGCTGTGAGCGGGGTGAGTTTGGCGGGTTTGAGGACCATGGTGCAGCCGGCGGCGACGGCGGGGGCGACTTTGCGGGTGGCCATGGCGAAGGGGAAGTTCCAGGGGGTGATGAGCAGGCAGGGGCCGACGGGTTTGTGCTGGACCAGGATCTTGTTCTTGCCCTCGGGGGTGGTGAGGTAGCGGCCGTAGTCGCGGACGGTTTCTTCGGAGAACCAGCGCAGGAACTCGGCGCCGTAGGTCACTTCGCCGCGGGCTTCGGCCAGCGGTTTGCCCATTTCCAGGGTCATCAGCAGGGCGAAGTCCTCGGCCCGTTCGGTCACCAGGTCGAAGGCGCGGCGGAGGATCTCCGCACGCACCCGGGGTGCGGTCCGTGCCCAGGACGCCTGGGCGGCGTCGGCGGCGTCCAGCGCGGCCACCCCGTCGTCGCTGGTGGCCGAGGCGAGGGTGGCGAGGACCTCCCCGGTGGCGGGATCGTGCACGTCAAACGTGCCGCCGTCGGACGCATCCCGCCACTGCCCGCCAATCAGCAGGCCGGTGGGAACGGAGGCGAGGAGCTCAGCCTCACGCTTCGACGAAACGGCAGGGGGCAGCTCAGGAGTGACTGTCATTGAAATAGTCCTTAGGAAGGGAGGGATCAGTAGCTGGTGGGGGTGTCGCCGTCACGTGTGGTGACATACTTCGCGGCGAGGGCTTCGGAGCCGCGGGCGAGGAGGGCGACGTCGGCCCCCACCAGGATGAAGTTGGCGCCGTGGTCCAGGTAGTGGCGGGCCGTGTCCGGCTTGAAGGCGTTGACGCCCGCCGGTTTTCCGGCGGCCTTGGCAGCAGCCAGGCAGTGTTCGACGGCGGCGCGCACCTCCGGGTGTTCCTGCTGTCCCAGCAGGCCCATTGAGGCGGCGAGGTCGGACGGGCCCACGAAGATCGCGTCGACGCCGTCGACCGCCAGGATGTTTTCCACGACGGTGACCGCGGCGGCGGACTCAATCTGCACGGTGACGCTGATCGTCTCGTTGGCCCGGGCCAGGTAGTCCGGGACCCGGTTCCAGCGGGCGGCCCGGGCCAACGCGGACCCGACGCCGCGGACGCCCTGCGGCGGGTAGCGTGTTGCGGCCACGGCGGCTTCCGCCTCAGCAGCGGAGTTGACCATGGGGAGGAGCAGGTTCTGCACACCCAGGTCCAGGTACTGCTTAATCAGCACGGTGTCGTTGACCGGCGGCCGCACCACGGTGTGCACCGGGTAGCCGTGGATGGCCTGGAGCTGGGCGAGGATGGATTCGAGCCCGTTGGGGCTGTGCTCGGCGTCCACCAGCAGCCAGTCCAGGCCGGACCCGGCGCACAGCTCAGCGACCAGCGGGCTGCCGGAACAGACCCACATCCCGGCCAGCGGGCGGCCGGTTTCCCCCGTTTGGCTGGCGAGGGCGTCGCGGAAGGTGTCGTCTATTCGAAGCGGCATGTGACACTCCCCAGGGGTCCGTAGTCTGCATGGACAGTGTCGCCCTTGTAGACCCAGAGGGGCCGGGTGAAGGAGCCGGCCAGGATGATGTCCCCGGCTTTCAGGGAATCACCGTGGGCGGCGATCTTGTTGGCCAGCCAGTGCACCCCGTTGGCGGGATGGTCCAGGACCCCGGCGGCCACGCCGGTTTCCTCCACGGTCTGGTTCTTGTAGAGGATGGCGGAGACCCAGCGCAGGTCTACCGCGTCCGGCTTCACCGGGTTGCCGCCGATCACCATGGCACCCATGGCGGCGTTGTCCGAGATGGTGTCCACGATGGTCCGGCCCTCCATCTCAATCCTGGAATCGAGGATTTCGAGGGCCGGAACCACGTAGTCGGTGGCTTTCAGGACGTCGAAGATGGTGACGCCGGGGCCCTTGAGGCCGTCCTTCAGGACGAACGCCAGCTCCACTTCCACCCGCGGGTGGGTGTACTGGTCCCACTCCACCGAGCAGCCGGTCTCGAGCACCATGTCGTCGAAGATGGCGCCGTAGTCCGGCTCGGTGATGCCCGTGGCCGCCTGCATGGCTTTGGACGTAAGGCCGATCTTGCGGCCCACCAGGGTCCGGCCGGCTTCCTCGTTCCGCCGCCGCCATAACTGCTGCACCGCGTAGGAGTCCTCCACCGTCATCTCCGGGTACCGGGCCGTCAGGCGGGGGACGGGCTTCCGGTTCCGGCCGGCTTCCACCAGTTCGTCCGCGATGGCTTCGATGGTCCTGTCATCCAGCATGGCTACAGCTGCGCTCCCAGCTTGAACCCGGTCCGGTCACCTTCGGGGGAGCCGTCCTTTCGGGTGTAGGAGAAACCGTCGGCACCCACGGTGACCGCCATTTCGCTCTTTTCCTCGCGCTCGATGACCGGCTGCGGGTTGCCGTCCAGGTCCAGGACCAGGGACGCCTCGGTGTACCAGGACGGGACGACGGGGTTGCCCCACCAGTCGCGGCGCTGGTTGTCGTGGACGTCCCAGGTGATGGTGGGGTTGTCCGGATCGCCGGTGTAGTAGTCCTGGGTGTAGATCTCGATGCGGTGGCCGTCCGGGTCCAGGATGTAGAGGTAGAACGCGTTGGACACACCGTGCCGGCCGGGGCCGCGTTCGATCCGGTCACTGATGCGCAGGGCGCCCATCTTGTCGCAGATCTGGATGATGTTGTGCTTCTCGTGCGTGGCGAACGCGACGTGGTGCATGCGCGGGCCGTTGCCGCCGGTCAGCGCGGTGTCATGGACCGTCTGCTTGCGGTGCATCCACGCGGCGTACGTGACGCCGTCGGAATCCTGGATGTCCTCGGAGACGCGGAAACCCAGGTCCTCGAGGTACTTGCGGCCGCGGGGGACGTCCGGGGTGACCTGGTTGAAGTGGTCCAGGCGGACCAGCTCGCCGGCGGAGTACAGGTCGTAGCGCTGGGTGAGGCGCTCCACATGCTCCACGTCGTAGAAGAACTCGTAGGGGAAGCCCAGGGGATCCTCCACGCGCACGGAGTCGCCGACGCCCTTGGTGAAGCCGTCTTTGCGGCGCTCAACCCGGCAGCCGAGTTCCTTGTAGTAGGCCTCGGCGGCGTCCACTTCGGCGGGGGACTTTACCCGGTAGGCGAAGGCTGCGACGGCGGCGATGGGTCCCTTGCGGAGCACCAGGTTGTGGTGGATGAACTCTTCCAGGGTGCGCAGGTAGATGGCGTTCTCATCTTCCTCGGTGACGTGCAGCCCCAGCATGTCCACGTAAAACTCGCGGGATTTGGCGAGGTCGGTGACCACGATCTCCATGTAGGCGCAGCGGACAATGTCCGGTGCCGGGACAGTGGGGGTGGGAATGAAGTCAGTCATGGTGTTCTCTCTTCTTTGAGGAGGGACGGGTGGCGGTTCAGGCGCCGAATTTGGGGGTGTGGACGGTTCCGAGCGTGATGTGCACGGCCTGCTGGTCGGTGTAGAAATCGATGGAGCGGTAGCCGCCCTCGTGTCCGAGGCCCGAGGCCTTGACGCCGCCGAACGGAGTGCGCAGGTCGCGGACGTTGTGGCTGTTCAGCCATACCATGCCGGCCTCCACGTTCTGCGCGAAGTTGTGTGCCCGGGTCAGGTTCTGGGTCCAGATGTAGGCCGCCAGCCCGTACTTGGTGTTGTTCGCCAGGGCGAGGGCTTCGTCGTCATTTTCGAACGGGGTGATGGCCACGACGGGTCCGAAGATTTCCTCCTGGAAGATCCGCGCATCCGGGGCGACGTCGGCAAACACCGTGGGTGCTATGTAGTTGCCGTCCGGGAGGCCTTCGGGCCGTCCGCCGCCGGCCAGCAGCCGGCCTTCGGACTTGCCGATCTCCACGTACGAGGCCACCTTTTCGTAGTGCTCCGGGTGGACCAGGGCGCCCACCTCGGTCCTGGGGTCATGCGGATCGCCCACCACGATGTTCTTCGCGCGGGCGGCGTACTTCTCGCAGAACTCGTCGTAGATGGCGCGCTCAACGAGGATGCGGGAGCCGGCGGTGCAGCGTTCACCGTTGAGGGAGAAGACGCCGAACAGGGCGGAATCGATGGCGGCGTCCAGGTCGGCGTCGGCGAACACCACGCAGGGGGACTTGCCGCCGAGTTCCATGGACAGGCCCTTGAGGTTGGCGGCGGCGTTGCGGAAGATCGTCTGGCCGGTGGTGGTCTCGCCCGTGAAGGAGATCAGCGGGACGTCCGGATGTTTGACCAGGGCGTCACCGGCTTCCTCGCCGAGGCCGTTGACCAGGTTGAACACGCCGTCGGGCAGGCCGGCGTCTTTGAAGATCGTTGCCCACAGCGAGGCCGAGAGCGGCGTGAACTCGGCTGGTTTGAGCACCACGGTGTTGCCGGTGGCCAGGGCCGGGGCGAGCTTCCAGGACTCCAGCATGAACGGGGTATTCCAGGGGGTGATGAGGCCCGCAACGCCGATCGGCTTGCGGTTCACGTAGTTGATCTGCGATCCCGGCACCTTCATGGCGTCATCGAACTGCGCCACGATCAGGTCCGCGAAGAACCGGAAGTTCTCGGCAGCGCGCAGGGCCTGGCCCTTGGCCTGGGTGATCGGCAGGCCGGTATCAAAGGTCTCGAGTTCGGCGAGCCGCGCTTCCTGGGCTTCGACGGCGTCGGCGATCTTGTTGAGAACGCGGGCGCGTTCGCGCGGCTTCATCTTCGGCCACGGGCCGTTGGCGAACGCTTCGCGGGCGGCGGCGACGGCGAGGTCGATATCCTCCTTCTGGCCTGCCGCGGCGGTGGCGTAGTTCCGGTTGGATACCGGGTCCAGGACGTCGAAGGTTGCTCCGCCCACGGAGTCAACGAACCGGCCGTTGATGTAGTGCTGGATATGGGTGGGAAGGTCCTGCGGCACGTAATGGGTGCCGGTTTCCGGTGCAGTGAACGTCATTGTTGTTTCCTTACTGCTTCTGAAGGGATCGGGGGAGTTTCAGATGGTTTTGGCCTGGGCGAGGTAGGCGTCCAGGGTGGCGGAGCGGTGGAGCCGGGCGGCTTTCTCGATGTCGTCGGCGTCGGCGCCGGACTCGATGAGCTTCAGGAGTGCCTCGTGTTCGTCCACGGAATTGCGGGCGCGGCCGGGGACGAAGCGGAAGGTGGAGGACCGCAGCGACGCCAGCCGGTTCCAGCCGCGGTGCACCAGGTCCAGGATGTGGGGGTTGGGGCAGTGCTCGAACAGGATGCTGTGGAAGTCCTGGTTAAGCTGCGTGAACCGGACGGGGTCAAAGTGGTCCAGGCATTCGCGCATGTCCTCGTTCACCGCACGGGCCCGGGCAATTGCCACGGAATCAACCAGCGGCGCGGACAGCGCGGTGGCGGCACCTTCCACGATGCTCAGGGTCTGCATGGTGTAGAGGTATTCCGTCGGATCGATTCCGGCCACGGTGGCGCCCACGTTGCGTTCGAAGGTCACCAGGCCCTCTGCCTCGAGCCGGCGGATCGCTTCCCTGACCGGCACCACGCTGACCCCCAGGTCCTTGGCGATGCTCCCCAAGACCAGGCGGTAGCCGGGGGAGTAGATGCCCTCGACAATGCGTGCCTTGACGGCCCGGTAGGCCTGCTCGGACTTGCTCCCCGCAGCAGCCGCAGCAGACGGTTCAGTCACTGTCTCAGTCATTCGGGTGGCTCCCCTCCGCAGTGCCCGCTTTCCATTCCTTGTACCGTGCCTGCCAGGCGGCGTTCATCGGGTAGAGGCCGTCCACGCTGTTGCCCTGCTTGACCATCTCGAAGATGAAGGTTTCCTCCTGCTCCTGGGCGATGCAATCATCCACGAGTTCTTCGGCGATGGCGGGCGGGACCACCAGGATGCCGTCGGAATCGGCCACGATGATGTCGCCGGGCTGCACTGTGGCGCCGCCGCAGGCGATGGTGATATCCGTGTCCCACGGGATGTGGCGGCGGCCCAGCACGGCAGGATGCGGGTTGGCAAAGTACGTGGGCATCTCCAGCCCGGCCACGGCGGTGTAGTCGCGGACGCCGCCGTCGGTAATGATTGCCGCGGCGCCGCGCACTTGGGCGCGCAGGGCCAGGATGTCGCCAACGGTTCCGGTGCCCTTCTCGCCCCGCGCTTCCATGACCAGGATCTCGCCCTCGTTCACGGAATCGATGGCGCGTTTCTGGGCGTTGAAGCCACCGCCGTGGATCTTGAAGAGGTCCTCACGGTTGGGAACGTAACGCAGGGTCCGGGCCAGCCCCACCACGCGGCGGTCCGGCCGGGTGGCCTGCAGGCCGTCGATGCTCACGTTGTTGAGGCCGCGTTTTCGCATCTGGGAGGACAGGGTGGCCGTGGCGACGCTTTCCAGCTTCGCTTTCAGCTCCGGAGTGAGGACGCCTGCCCCCGCCGGCAGCCCCGCCGCTGCCCGCGAACCGTACGCTTCCTCCCGCTGCAGGTCATCAACCTTGGGTCCGGCACCAAAGTCCGCGAACGGCGTCGTACCTTCCTCCACCCTGGTGACCAGCCGGCCGGTGGTGAGGTCGCCGGCGGAAACCTCGACTTCCAGGACGTCCCCCGGCTTGGCGACGGAGGCGCCGGCCGGGGTGCCGGTGAGGATGATGTCCCCCTCTTCGAGGGTGAGCAGCTGGGACAGGTCCGCCACCAGCCGGGCGAACGGGAAGAGCAGGTCCCCCGTGGTGTCGTCCTGGACCAGCTCCCCGTTGCGCCAGGTGCGGATGCGCAGGTTGGCGGGGTCGACGGCGTCTGCAGGAATCAGTGCCGGGCCCACCGGCGTGAAGCCGTCCCCGCCCTTGGAACGCAGGTTGGAACCCTTGTCCGCCCAGCGCAGGTCATAGACGCCCAGGTCATTGCTGGCGGTCACTGCAGCAACATGGCTCCAGGCGTCCTCTATGCCCACCCTGCGGGCAGCCTTGCCGATAATCAAGGCGATCTCGCCTTCATAGCCGAGCAGTTCACAGCCTGCAGGCCGCTCCACCGTGCTGCCGCTCAGGGCCAGGGAGCTGGAGGGCTTGAGGAAGTACGACGGCTGGGCGGGAGTCCGGCCGCGCTGGGCTGCACGGCTGGGGTAGTTGATGTGCACCGCGACCACCTTCCGTGCTGCTGCCAAGGTGTCGCCGTTGACGTGCTCCAAAACTGTCTCCCTCATCAGGTACGAAATCGTATACGATCACTATCGTCCGTCGGAGGCGGATCGTCAACCCCCAATTGCGGCGTTTGGCTTTCGGGAATATGGCACTTGTCGCCTGAATCACATCCGGCGTACAGTTGAAGCCAAAGTTTCAGTTTTCGATTATCGAATGGGGTGTTCTTATATAGAACACCAATCGACGGGGCAGGTAACTGCTGCGAAGTAGCGATAATCCACCACAACGAAGTGAGGAAATCCCGTGCAATTCCACCACCACGGCTACGTATCCGGAGACCCGCGAGTCCTGCCCGCCGCCGGCGTTGGCCTGAACCGGCCCCAGGAGCTTCCGGAGGAAGTCGACGTGCTGATTGTTGGCACCGGGCCTGCGGGAATGCTTGCGGCAGCGCAGCTGTCCCGCTTCCCGAACATCACCACCCGGATCATTGAGCGCCGTCCGGGCCGCCTCGCCATCGGCCAGGCTGACGGCATCCAGGCGCGCAGCGTCGAGACCTTCCAGGCCTTCGGCTTCGCTGAGCGGATCATTGCCGAGGCCTACCACATCACCGAGATGGCGTTCTGGAAGCCGGACCCCGCGAACCGCGCCAACATCGCCCGGGCCGCCCGGGCCGTCGACGACGAGATGGGCATCAGCGAGTTCCCGCACCTTATCGTCAACCAGGCCCGTGTGCTGGACTACTTCGCCGAGTACATGGCCAACGCACCCACCCGCATGACGCCCGACTACGGCTACGACTTCCAGTCCCTCAACATCACGGAAGGGGACGAATATCCCGTCAGCGTAACGCTGCTGCATACCGACGGACCGAACGAGGGCCAGGAGCGCGTAGTCCGGGCGAAGTACGTTATTGGTGCCGACGGTGCCCGGAGCAAAGTGCGCGCAGCGATTGGCTGCATCCTCGCCGGGGACCAGGCCAACCATGCCTGGGGCGTGATGGACGCGCTCGCCGTGACCGACTTCCCCGACATCCGCACCAAGTGCGCCATCCAGGGCGAAAAAGGCAGCATCCTGCTGATCCCGCGCGAGGGCGGGTACTTGTTCCGCATGTATGTGGACCTGGGTGAGGTGGATCCGGCTACCCATCACGCCGTGAGAAGTACAACCATCGAGCAGATCATCGCCAAAGCCAACGAGATCCTCCATCCCTACACCCTCGACGTGCGCAACGTGGCGTGGCACAGCGTCTACGAAGTGGGGCACCGGCTCACGGACAGGTTCGACGACGTCCTGCCGGAGGACCGCGGCACACGGACCCCCCGGGTGTTCATCACCGGCGACGCGTGCCACACGCACAGTGCCAAAGCCGGCCAGGGCATGAACGTGTCCATGCAGGACGGCTTCAACATTGCCTGGAAGCTGGGGCATGTCCTGGAAGGCCGCAGCCCTGAAAGCCTCCTGTCCACCTACTCGGAGGAGCGCCAGGTGGTGGCCAAGAACCTGATCGACTTCGACAAGGAATGGTCCACCATGATGGCCAAGAAGCCCGAGGAGTTCGAGAACCCCTCGGACCTTGAGGACTTTTATGTCCGCACTGCCGAGTTCCCGGCCGGTTTCATGACCGAGTACGCGCCGTCCATGCTCGTGGCACCGGCAGACCACCAGGCCCTTGCAGCCGGCTTCCCGGTGGGCAAGCGGTTCAAGTCAGCGCCCGTGGTGCGGGTAGGCGACACAAATCCCATGCATCTGGGCCACCACGCCACGGCAGACGGACGCTGGCGGATCTACGTGTTCGCCGACGCCGCGCTTCCGGGCACCGGCTCTGCCACGGACAAGTTGGCCCAGTGGCTGGCGGAGGCGGCCGAATCACCGCTGGCGGCAACGCCGTCGGACGCTGATCCTGACGCGTGGTTCGACGTGAAGGTGATCTACCAGCAGCCCCACACGGAGCTTGACATCAACGCGGTGCCGGCGGTTTTCAAGCCGCAGGTGGGCCCATTCAAGCTCACGGACTACGAGAAGGTTTACGGCACGGACCCCTCAGCAGACATCTTCGAGCTCCGCGGCCTGGACCGCGGCGGCGTTGTGGTGGTGGTGCGGCCGGACCAGTACGTGGCGAACGTCCTGCCGCTGACGGCCACCACCGAACTGGCGCAGTTCTTCGGGCCGCTCCTCAAAAGCCGTCCGGCCGGTCAGCCGCTGACTGTCTGACCCGTCCGGTATTCCGCGGCAGCGTAAACGCCCAGGATCCGCACCTCCGTGGTGAAAAAGTCCAGCTCCTCGAGGGCCAGCTTCAGCGGCAGGTCCTCGGGGTGGCCCTCGACGTCGGCCATGAACATGGTGGCGGCAAACTCGTTGCCCACCATGTAGCTTTCCAGCCGCGTCATGTTCACCCCGTTCGTCGCGAAGCCGCCCAGTGCCTTGTACAGCGCTGAGGGGACGTTGCGGACGCGGAACACGAAGCTGGTCACTGCCGGTCCGGAAAGCTCATCCCGGGCCGGCAGTTCCTTTTCCCGGGCCAGGACCACGAAGCGGGTGGTGTTGGAAGGGTCATCCTCAACCCGTGAGGCCAGGACGTCCAGGCCGTAGATCTGCGCGGCCAGCGGCGGTGCCAGGGACAGCTTGCGCGGATCGTTCCACTCGCTGACCTCCCGGGCGGAGCCTGCAGTGTCACCGGCGATGACTGGCTTGAGGCCGTGCTCGCGGATGAGCTTCCGGCACTGGCCCAGGGCGTGGATGTGGCTGTGGACCTCGGTTGCGTCCTCGATGGTGCTGCCCGGGATGCCCAGCAGGTCGAAGTGGATGGGCAGGAAGAACTCACCCACGATCTGCAGGTTGGACTGCGGCAACAGGATGTGGATGTCCGCCACTCGGCCGGCAATGGAGTTCTCGATGGGGATCATGGCCAGCTCCGCCTCGCCGCTGGCCACGAGTTCGAACGCGTCCTCGAAGCTGGCGCAGGGCACGCTTTCCATGTCCGGGAACATCTGCTTGCACGCGATATTGGAGTTGGCGCCGGGCTCACCCTGGTACGCAATCTTCTGGGCCATGATCCGTATGGTTTCACGGACCGAGCCCGCAGGCCCAACTGGGTCGCAGCAGATGTCGGTTTGGGGGCCCAAAAGGACATCTGCTGCTACCCAGTTGGGGAAGGACGGGACTAGACCGGAGTGACGCGCAGCCAGGTGTACTGGCGGGGGAGGAGCGTGACGCCCTCGTCCAGCTGCAGTGCGGCTTCGGAGAGGAGGTCGACGGCGGCGCCTGAGAAACCGGAGAAGGTTTCGGCGGGCAGGGTCTGGGGCTCGTCGCTGAAGTTGGCGAGCGCCAGGATTCTCGTCTCCGCGCCGTCGGCCGCACTTGCCGGCCGCTGGTAGGCCAGGACGCCCCTGTTGTGGGTATCGAAATCGAGGAGCGTTGTTCCCGCAAGTTCAGGAGCAGCGCCGCGGACCTCGATCATGCGCTTCAGGCCCGCATACACCGCGCCTTCCGGCGTGGACGCATCGTGCCGCCGGGCGTACTGTTCCTTCGGATAGTGGGGCCGGTGCACCCAGCGGCTGTCGGCGTCGTGCCCTTCCTCCTTCGCGTAGCCGTAGTCGTTAAGCTGGCCCACTTCGTCGCCGAGGTACAGCAGGGGGATGCCGCCGGTGCTGAAGGCAACCGAGTGGGCCAGGAGGATCCGCTCCACCGCCTCAGCGGGGTCCACCTCCATGCCGCACAGCGACGCCGTCGTACCCGAAATGCGGCAGTCACCGGTCTTGGGGTTGTCCTGGAACGGCACGCCGCGGGCGAAGCTGCCGGGGAAGCGGTTGACGTAGAAGGAGTTCAGGAAACGGCGGTGGTCGAAGCCGTTAATTCCGAGCTCTGCCGCGTCCTCGTCCGCGAACGTCCAGCCGATGTCGTCGTGGCTGCGGACGTAGTTCACCCATGAGGTGCCGCCCGGGATGTTGTGCCTCCGCTCCAGTGCCTGGGCCAGGAGGGAAACGTCCCGGGTGGCCAGGGATTCCCAGATGAGCGCCATCTGCAGCGGGTTGTAGGAGAGCTGGCATTCGGCGGGGTCGATGTAGAGCGCCACCTCGTCCGGGTGCACGATTGCCTCTGACTTGAACAGCAGCGAGGGGGCGGCCAGCCGGCACACGGCGTTGAAGGCCTGCAGGAGGATGTGGGCCTCGGGCAGGTTCTCGCAGGGGGTGCCCAGCTGCTTCCAGATGAACGCCACCGCATCCATCCGCAGGATGTCCACGCCCTGGTTGGCCAGGAACAGCATCTCGCCGGCCATCGCCCGGAACACGTCCGGGTTGGAGTAGTTCAGGTCCCACTGGTACGTGTGGAAGGTGGCCCACACCCAGCGGCCGTCCTCCATTTGGATGAAGGACCCGGGGTGGTTTTCCGGGAAGATCTCGCGCACGTTCTGCTCGAAGGCGTCCGGCATGGTCCGGTCCGGGTAAATCCAGTAGTAGTCGCTGTACTTAGGGTCGCCGGCAGCGGCCCGCCTGGCCCACTCGTGCTCGTCGGAGGTGTGGTTGAAGATGAAGTCCACCACCAGGCTGATGCCGTGGCCGCGGAACTCTGCCGCGAGGTCGCGGAGCTGTTCCATGGTGCCCAGCTTCGGGTTGACCTGGCGGTAGCTCGAAACCGCGTAGCCGCCGTCGGAGTGTGGCTCCGGAGCAAGGAACAGCGGCATGAGGTGCAGGTAGGTCAGGCCCAGTTCCTTGAAGTACGGGATGTGCTTGCGGAGCCCGTCCAGGTTGTCCGCGTACCGGTCCACGTAGCAGACGCCGCCAAGCATGGTGTTGGAGAGGAACCAACCGCTGTCCGCCTCCCGCTGGGCGTCGAGTGCCTTCAGGTCAGCGGGCCGCTCCTGCCATGAGCGTGCGCTCTCCACCACCAGGGCGGTCAGCTGGTCCAGCCAGTCCTGCCGGGCTTCGTACAGGGACCGGAAGAGCCGGCACAGGTCCGGGAAATGCTGCTCCAGGCGCCGGTCGAATGCCGGATCAGGGGCGAGTCCGAGGCTCCGTTCGCGGGACAGTGCGTCCAGCACGTGCTCCAGCGCCGTTTCGTCCACCCTGACGGATTCCTGCATGCCCACGGCTCCTTCCGGCTTCCGCCGGGGTTTCCGGCAGGAAAGATGTTACGGCAGTATCCCATGTCACACGGCAGGGGAACGCCCGACGGCGGGGTGCGGCTTCCTTAGGTCAGCCCCGGGACGGCGTGTTTCTGTGTACGCACCCTGCCGCCGGGACCGCGGCACCGCTTCCGGCGCTGCCCGGACGACACTGCGCGCACGGCACTGCGCTGACGGACAAGAACTGATCGCTGACGGACAAAGACCTGCAGCCGCCCGCTGCCACGCTGGATTCCACAGCTCTTCCCCACGCTCATGACCAATAATCTTCCCCACGCTCATGACCATTAAAAAGGATCAAATGAGTATTTCGAATTTCGGGTCCCGGACTGCCGACGCTCCGGCCAAGGAGCATTCCACAGCCCTCCGCGCAGGAAGCATCGGCGTCCTGGGCATCCTGTTTTTTGTCCTGTCCGCCCAGGCGCCCCTGACCGGCATCGTGGGAGCTTCGCCGCTCGCCGCAGCCCTTGGCAACGGGGCAGGCGCCCCCGGCGCCTACCTGATTGTCGGCATTGTCATTGTCATCTTTGCCGTGGGATTCGTGGCCATGAGCCGCAGGATCCAGGCGAACGGCGCTTTTTACGCCTATATCACCGCAGCGTTCGGCAGGAGGATTGGCGCGGGCGCGGCCTGGCTTGCGCTGCTGGCCTACAACACCATCCAGGCCGCGATGTACGGCCTGTACGGGGCGGCATTCTCCGGCCTGCTCGCGTCGATGGGCCTCGAGGTGCCCTGGTGGCTTCTGGCCCTGGCAACCATGGCCGGAGTCCAGGTGCTTGGATCCCTCAATATCGAACTCGGAGCCCGCGTGCTGGCCGTGCTGGTTGGGCTGGAGGTGGCAGTGCTGATGCTGTTCGGCGTCGCCGTGCTGTTCAGCGGCGGCGGACCGGAAGGCATCAGCCTGGCGGCATCCTTCTCACCGGAAGCCATCGCCACCGGCGCTCCGGGAGTGGCCATCATGTTCGCTGTGGCGTCCATGTTCGGCTTCGAGTCGACAGCCATCTATTCGGCAGAGGCCAAGGACCCGCACCGCACCGTGGCACGGGCAACCTACCTGTCCGTGGGCGTCATCGCCGTCTTCTTCTCCTTCATCTCCTGGATGCTGGTCAGCTATTACGGCCCGTCCCAGGTCATGGATGCAGCGGGGGCGGCCCTTGAGTCAGGCGATTCCACCTCCTTCGTCCTGGGGCCGATCGTGGAACTGTTCGGTCCCTGGGCGGGCGTGGTGACAGGCGTCCTGCTGGTGACGTCACTGCTGGCAGGCATCATCGCCTTCCACGACGGCATCAACCGCTACCTGCACTCCCTGGCCCTGCGCGGTTCCATGCCCGCCGTCGTGGCCCGGACCAACCGGCACTGCGCCCCGGCCTCTGCAGCCTGGATCCAGACCGCCGCCGCCGTCATTCTCGTGGTTCCGTTCGCCGTCCTGGCGCTGGATCCCGTGCTGACCCTGTTCTCCTGGTTCAGCGGGCTGGCTGTAGCGGCGCTCCTGGTGCTGTACATGCTCTGTTCCGCCGCCGTCGCCGCATTCTTCCGCAGGGACCGCGGTGACGCCGGGCTGTGGCAGACGCTGATCGCACCTGCGCTCGCGGCCCTGCTGCTGGGATGGATCCTGTTCCTCGTGGTCAGCAACTTCACCGCATTGATCGGCGGCAGCACCGGGACGGCGGCCGCGCTCCTGGTGGTTGTTCCCGTGGTGTTTGCGGCCGGAGTGCTGGTGGAGGCCCGGGTGCAGCGCCGGCACAAGGCGGAGAGCCTCGGCCATACAGTCAACTAACGGGCGCTTTGGAGCCGGCAGAAACGGCAACGTGCCCTGTACCGGCCCGGCGAGGAGCAACTCTGCGCCGGGCCGGTACGCGTGCCAGGAAGCCTGCCAGGACAAAAAGCGCGGCCAGGAAAGCTGCTGCCAGCCCCGCCACGACAGGCTCACGCGGCCACATCCCCGCCAGGCCGAGGAAAGCGGGGAGGGTGGCTGTGACCTGGCTCGTCAGCACAAGCGCCCAGCCGATGAAGGGGTCAAGGCGGCCCAGGCCCGCTGCCATGGACGCAAAGAACAGTCCCCACAGAACCGACCAGCACAACCATAGGACCGCCAGCAGGGGATCTGTTCCCAGCCAGGCCGTGGCAAGAAGCAGGCCACAACCTCCCACCATGCCGCAGAACCATCCCAGTCCCCGCGAACCGAGGCGCAGCAGGACGTCCAGCCCCACATAGAGGTACGTCAGGCCGAACAGGAACATTCCCACAGCAGTCAGCAGCGGCGTTGCGCCCGCTCCAGCCGTCGCAACGTAACCCACGCCGAGCGCCAGCTGGACGGATCCGACCGCCAGGCTGAATACGGCTGCGTCCCGGCGGGGCAGGAATCTGAGCATGGCCAGACCGTTGAGGAGCAGGGCCGCCCCGGACAGCAGCAGGCAGATGTGCGCCATCAGGCGGCCTCGCGGATGCAGGCCGAACTGCGCGATATTTTCGTTATGTGGAATAGATCTGTCACAATACGGATAGTAAGGGATGACGGGCAGGCCGTCTGGGGGCGCGCGGTCATAATCCGATAAAGTTGAAATCTCAACTATAGGTGCGTCCGGGATCGCTTTCGGCCGTCCCACGGTCACGCAGAGGTGAGGAAGACACATGGATTCACGGCTGGAAGCCATCAGGGATACTGTCCTGGCAAGGAATCCGGGCGAAGCGGAGTTCCACCAGGCGGTGGTGGAAGTCTTCGAGAGCCTCGGACCCGTCCATGACAGGCACCCCGAATTCCTCGAAGCCGCCATCCTGGAGCGGCTCTGCGAGCCCGAGCGGCAAATCATCTTCCGCGTGCCCTGGACCGATGATGCCGGACGTGTACAGATCAACCGCGGCTTCCGGGTGGAATTTAACTCGGCGCTGGGCCCCTACAAAGGCGGCCTGCGGTTCCACCCCTCCGTCTACCTGGGCATCGTCAAGTTCCTGGGCTTCGAACAGATCTTCAAGAACGCCCTCACCGGCATGCCCATCGGCGGCGGCAAAGGCGGCTCCGACTTCGACCCCCGCGGCCGCAGCGACGGAGAAGTCATGCGCTTCTGCCAGTCCTTCATGACCGAGCTGTACCGGCACATCGGCGAATACACCGACGTCCCGGCCGGCGACATCGGCGTGGGCGGGCGGGAGATCGGCTACCTCTTCGGCCAATACAAGCGCATCACCAACCGCTACGAATCAGGCGTCCTCACGGGCAAGGGCATCTCATGGGGCGGTTCCCTGGTCCGGCCCGAGGCTACCGGCTTCGGAACAGTGATCTTCACCCAGGAAATGCTGAAGACCCGTGGGGCATCCTTTGACGGCCAGCGCGTGGTGGTTTCCGGCTCCGGAAATGTTGCCATCAATGCCATCGCCAAAGCCCAGGACCTCGGCGCAACCGTGGTGGCCTGCTCCGACTCCTCCGGCTACGTGGTGGATGAGGCGGGCATCGACGTCGCGCTTCTTCGCGAAGTCAAGGAAGTGGAACGCGGCCGCCTCAAGGACTACGCCGAGCGCCGTTCCGGCGTCTCCTACGTGGAGGGCGGCTCCGTCTGGGACGTGGACGCCTCCGTGGCGCTGCCGTGCGCCACGCAGAACGAGCTCGACGGCGCTGCTGCCGCCGGGTTGGTGCGCGGCGGGCTCCTTGCCGTCGGCGAAGGCGCCAACATGCCGTCCACCCGCGAGGCCGTCGCCGTTTTCCAGGAGGCCGGCGTCCTGTTCGGCCCGGGCAAGGCCGCCAATGCCGGCGGTGTTGCCACGTCCGCGCTTGAGATGCAGCAGAATGCCAGCCGCGATTCCTGGACCTTCGAGCACACGGAAGAGCGGCTGACCGAGATCATGGTGGGTATCCACCACCGGTGCGCGTCAACTGCTGACGAGTACGGGGACCCGGGCAACTACGTGCTCGGCGCCAACATCGGCGGGTTCGTCAAGGTTGCCGACGCGATGCTGGCCCAGGGCCTGATCTAGGAGGGTGTCGTGGCAGGATTCCCCGCCGTCCTGCGTGGAGTGACCGTTAGTTCCGCCACGCGTTCCAGGCGCGGGTTGAGGTTATCGCCTCCCTCCACGACGCCCCGCTGCCACCACAGCTTCAGCCCCTCCGGCGCCACTTCAAGGCAGGCCAGGTTGTTGTCGAACCACGGGCCCTTGATCCCGGACCAGCGGAACGGCGGGTCCGGGACTTTGGCTGACCGTGCGGCCAATGCTCCGATCGGCGTGGCCAGGCCGTAGGACATCACGGCGCCGAAGGACCGCATTACCCGCGGGAGCGGATTGCGGATGGGCGAGCAGACGGCCTGGATGATGCGGCTGCCCGCAGTCCGCTCCACCTCGGAGACGTAGGAAAAATGCACGTCCCCGGACAGGAAGGTGACGCTGTCGGGGGCAGGTCCGCGGCCGCCGTCGGCCACGTCCTCGGCCATCGCGGCAACCCGCCGGAAGCTCTCCTGGAAGGCGGCCCAGTGCTCCAGGTCCACGGCCTGGCGCAGTTTTTCGCCGAACCGCGCCGGAATTTTCCCCCAGGCGCCTTCGGAGACTGCCTCGTCCCAGGCCTCAAGGTGGTGCAGGCCCATGGGCAGGAGGAACGGCAGGGACGTTGCCACCAGCAGGTGCCGGAAACCGCCGCGCATCCGGGCGTCCAGCCAGTCCATCTCGGCATCATCCAGCAGGGCGCGGTGGTCCGGATCCAGGTTCCGGGCGGCCCGGGAATCAACCACGAGGAGCCGGGTGTCGCCAAAGTCGCGGCAGAAGCTCCACCGGTAGGTTTCCGGATCCTGGTCGGCCCGTTCGGCGAAACCGTCCAGCTCAGTGCTGATGTCCGGTTCGCCGTCCCTGCGGTGGGAGGCAATCTTCTGCCAGACCACATCCGCGGCGCGCTCCTGCGGGGACAGGTTCCCCAGGTGCTGGTACACCCAGTAGGACGCAAGGCCCGCCACGATCCGTCCGTGCCACCAGTCCGTGTCCTCCATGGCCTCCCGCCAGCTCCGCGAGGCATTCCAGTCGTCACGGATGTCATGGTCGTCAAAAATCATGGCACTGGGCAGGGTGGACAGCAGCCACCGGTTGGCGGGGTCGGACCAGGCCAGGTTGTAGAGGTGCGCGTATTCCTCGAAATCCTTGAGTTCCTCGCCGGGAGGCTCCGTGATGTCGCGCCGGGCTTTGATGAATTCCTGCATCTGCCCGCTGGTGGAATCGGCGTAGACCTGGTCCCCGAGGAACGCCACCAGGTCCGGCCAGGGTTCCTTGCCGCCGGAGCTCATTGCCAGGGCGTAGGCCCGCAAGGCATCCACGCCGTGGCTCCGGTTGCCGGACCCGTCGTGCGGGACGCTGGTGCGGCAGGAACCGAAGGCCAGGCGCAGCGGCTTGCCGGGTTTGAGGGTGGCGATCACCGGCGGCAGGAACCCCGTCCCGGGTTCAGGCCACACCGGTACCCCGTTGACTGCCACCGTGTAGGGAGTCACGGACCCGGGCTCCAGCCCGTCCGCTTCCACCAGCGCATAGTGGTGGCCATGGACGGCGAAGGTCCGGGCTTCCCACTCCGCGGCCCCGGCGCTGACCGTCACCCGGGCGTTGTCCCGGGTTTCCACCCAGATGCTCGCCGAAGTCTGGTCCACGTACCGCATCATGGGGCCTAGGACCAGCTCTGGGGTAGTCATCTCTCAGTTGTACCTGCTGGAACCCGCCCCGGCTATGGGGAAAATCCGCAGCTGGGGCAGCGGGGCCGGCGCCAGGGCAGTGGAGTTTTTGTCCAGATAAGCCGATTTAAAGGCCCCGCAACCCTGCATATCTGGACAAAACTCCCTACGGCTCGCCGAACCAGCCCCGGGAAGGGTTGGTCACTTCCGGGACGGAACGGTGCAGCTGCGGCTGGGCCGCCCACTTCACGCCGTTGGCCAGGACCCGCTGGATCTGCGGGTGGTGGTACACCGGGTACTCCTGGTCGCCGGGGCTGAAGTAGAAGATGCGTCCCTTGCCGCGGGTGAAGGTGACGCCTGAGCGGAACACCTCGCCGCCGGCAAACGAGCTGATGAAGATCAGGTCGTCCGGGTCCGGGATATCGAACAGTTCCCCGTACATCTCCTGCTCGGGGATGACGATGGGGCTGTCCACGCCTTCGGCAATGGGGTGTGACGGCTTAACGGTCCACACCAGCTCGCGCTCGCCGTCGTTCCGCCAGGCCAGCGAGCAGGTGGTGCCCAGCAGCTTGGTGAAGACCTTGGCGAAGTGCCCCGAGTGGAGCACGATGAGCCCCATGCCGCCGAGCACGTGCCGGTGGACGCGTTCGACGACGGCATCGCTCACCTCGTGGTGGGCCACGTGGCCCCACCAGAGCAGGACGTCCGTCTCGGCGAGCACCTCCTCATCCAGGCCGTGCTCATCGTCGGTGGCCAGCACCGCCGTCGTGATTTCCGCCTCGGGGTAGTAGGAACGGAGCCCCCCGGCGATGGCGCCGTGGATGCCGTCAGGGTAGATCTCCCCGATGTGTGACGGCTCGTTGTTGGCCTCGTGGACGCCCTCGTTCCAGACGCGGATTCTCAGCTTGTCGTTCATTAGAGACGAACCTCCCTTTGTTCGCGTGCGGACAGGTAGCACGCGTCGATGATCTGTGCCCGGTAGAGCGCCAGGGAGCCATCGTGCCCGCCCCAGGCCTGCTCGCCGCCGCGCACTGCCGTGATGAAGTCTTCCACCACTGCGTCGTGGGCGCGGCCCGGCAGCACGGGCGGCACGTAGTCGGCGGATTCGCCCTCCTTGTCGGTGAACACCCGCAGCTGCCCGACGGGCGGGAAGGGCGCCCCCTGCACCTTGAGCTCGGCGCCGCCGTCGGTGCCGTAGACGGTGAAGTCCAGCAGGTCGTCCGTTTCCCGGTAGGTGGCCCAGCTGGCTTCGATCACCAGAGTTCCGCCGCCCTCCAGCCGGAGGAACGCCGAGGCGAAGTCCTCAACCTCGAACGCGTGGCTGGTGGCCTGGGCGGAGTACCGGCTTCCGCCGCCCCGCCCCTGGGGACCCAGCTCGGAATGCGTGGCGGCGGAGACGGCCACCACTTTGGGTTCACCGAGAAGGTGCAGGGCGTAGTCCAGCGCGTGGACGCCGATGTCCGCCAGCGGTCCGCCGCCGGCGAGCTCCGGGTTGGTGAACCAGCTGCCCAGCGTGGGGATGCCGGAGCGCCGGAGCCAGGAGGCCTTGGCGTAGTACGGCCGGCCCAGTCCGCCGTCGTCGATGACACCCTTGAGTGCCTTGATGTCGCCGCGGCGGCGGTGGTTGAAGGCCACATCCAGGACGCGCCCCGCCTTGCGGGCGGCATCCACCATGGCCTGGCCTTCGACGGCGTTGCGCGCGATGGGCTTCTCGCTCAGCACGTGGATTCCCCGCTCCAGGGCGGCGATGGCAATGGGTGCGTGCAGGAAGGTGGGCACTGCCACGCTGATCGCGTCCAGCCCGCCGTGCTCCAGCATGTCCTTCCAGTCCGCGAACGCGTTGGGAATGGAGTATTCGGCCTGCAGCGAGTCGCGGAGGTCCTGCTCCATCCCGGCCAGCGCCACGATGCGGACGCCGTCCAGGCCGTTGTAGGCCATGAGGTGCTGCTGTCCGGCCCAGCCGATGCCGACGACGCCCACCCTCAGTTCGTTGGAGCCTGGTTCTTGCAGGTCAGAAGCCTGCCGGCTGGGGGACTGCTCGTTGCTCACGGGGTTTTTCCTTTGTGTTGTGGTTGGGGACTTCAGGTTTCTAGCCCTTGACGGCGCCGGCGGTCATGCCGGAGACAATGCGTTTCTGGCACAGGAGCACCAGGACGACGAGCGGGACCGTGATGATCACCGAGGCCGCACTGATGGTGCCCAGCGGCTGGTCAAACTCGCTGGTCCCGCTGAAGAATGCAATGGCCACCGGGACCGGACGGGCCTCCGGGGAAGTGGTCAGGGTGACGGCAAGCAGGAATTCGTTCCATACCGAGATGAACACGAGGATCGCCGTCGTGGCAAGGCCCGGGACAGCCAGCGGCAGGATGACTTTGCGGAAGGCGGTAAAGGGGGTGGCCCCGTCCATGTAGGCCGATTCCTCCAGCTCCCGCGGGATCTCCCTGAAGAAGGAGGTCAGCGTGTAGATCGCCAGGGGCAGCGCGAAGGTCAGCTTCGGGATGATCAGGCCAAGGAGCGTGTCGTACAGGCCGATTTCCCGCCAGATGGAGAACAGGGGTGCCGCGATGGCAATGGCCGGGAAGGTGGTGACCGAGAGGATAAGGGTCAGGATCAGCGCTTTGCGGCGCATTTTGAGCCTGGCCAGGGCATAGGCGGCGAAGGAGGCGAACACCAGGGCCACCGTGGTGGTGACGACGGCGATGATCACCGAGTTGCGCAGGGCAAGGAGGAACTCGGCGTTCTGGAACACAGCCACGTAGTTCTCGAAGGTCGGCTGGCTGGGGAAGAGTTCACCCTGCGACAGGCTCACGCCCTTTTTGAGGGAGGTGTTGACCAGCCAGTAGAACGGGATGAGCGAGAAGCCCATCACGGCGATGACGAATACCCACACCATCGGATGCAGCTCTGCCCTGCCTCGCGGCCTGCGCTTGGGCGTCCTGGCGCCCGGGGCGGCGGTCCCGGCCGCCGTTCGCTGTGCGGTCAGCGTGCTCATTGTTCCTCCTTGGCAACTTCACGGATGTTGCCGCCCGCGAAGCGGATGTACACCACTGAGACCACCATGACGGTGAGGAAGGTGAGGATGGACAGCGCCGATCCTTCACCCACCAGGCGGTTCTCGCGCAACTGGGTGTAGGCCAGCATGGACATGGACTCGGTGCCGTTGGCGCCCCGGGTGAGCACGAACGGCAGGTCGAAGACGCGCAGGGCATCCATGGTGCGGAAGATCGCCGCCAGCACAATCGCCGGACGGAGCAGGGGCAGGGTCACATGGACGAAGGCCTGCCACTTGCTGGCGCCATCAAGTTCCGCCGCCTCGTAGGTTTCGGCAGGGATGACCTGCAGCCCGGCCAGGATGATGAGGGCTGCGAACGGCGTCGTCTTCCAGACATCGGCCAGGACGATCACGGCCATCGCGTAGCCGTGCTCGCCAAGCCAGATGACGTCCCCGCCCGGGAGGCCCAGCGTTGACAGGACAGTGGTGACCAGGCCCAGGTTGGGCTGGAACATCGTTTCCCAGGTGATGGCGCTGACCACCGTCACCACCGCGTACGGCAGCAGCACCACGGTACGCAGCAGTGCGCGGCCCTTGAAGGCAAGATTGAGCAGCAGTGCCATGGCCGTGCCCAGCACCAGTTCGAGTGAGACCGAGAGCCCTGCGAAGAGGAACGTCTGGCCGAAGGCTGCCCACCAGTGCGGCCCGGTGAGGGCCGCGACGTAGTTGTCCAGGCCGACGAAGCGGGACAGGCCGGCAGTGCGGACACTGTATTGGTTGAGGGAAAGCCAGAGCGCGTAACCGATGGGGACTGCCGCCACCAGGGCCATGAGGACCAGGGACGGAGCGGTCATCCGGAACGCGAGGCGCCGCTCCTCCCGGTCGCGGCCGTTCATGCCGCTGCTGGATCCCCCGCGGCCGGGGGACAGGGACTTGGTTGCCATGCTCAGAAGCTCGCCTTTGCGGCCGTGATCTCCTGCGCCATGGTCTTGACCGCATCCTCGGTGGTGGCGGCGCCGGACAGCACGGCGTAGACGTTTTTGTAGATCGCCTGGGAGATCTGCGGGTAGACCGGGGAGATGGGGCGCGGCTTGGCGCCCTTGACGGAGGCGAGCAGTTCGGTGGCAAAAGGCATCTTCGCCAGGACCTCGGGGTCGGCGTAAGCTGCCTCGTTGACGGGGGCCTGCGAGAAGTCCATGGCCACGTGCTTCTGCCAGTCCGGGGTGGTGGCGAAGTCGATGAAGGCAACGGCGCCGGCCTGGTTTGCCGAGTGGGCCGAGATGGCCAGGTTCCAGCCGCCCAGGACACCGGAAGCCTTGCCGCCTTCCCAGGCCGGAAGCGGAGCCACGCCGAAGGTGCCCGCCAACGGGGTGGCGTTGAGCAGCCGGTAGACGTGGGGCCAGTTGCGCTGGTAGCCAAAGTTTCCCGACTCGTAGGCCAGGCGCGCCGGGTCCTCGTTGTAGGTCAGCACTGCACGGTCCGCCGAGCCGTCCTCGAGGCCCTTCACCATGAAGTCGAGGACCTCACGGGTCTCCGGCGAGTCGATCCTGACCTCGCCGTTCTCGTCCAGCACCTCTCCGCCGGCGCTGTAGAGCATTTCAAGGAAGTTCACCGTGAGGCCCTCATACTGCTTGCCCTGGTAGACGTAGCTGTTGCCCTCAGCCCCGGCTGCCTCAGCGTAGAGCTGCTGCCAGGTTTCGGGTTTGGCCACCTTGTCCTTCTGGTAGTAGACGAGTCCGGCGTTGGTGAAGAACGGGGAAGCCCAGTACTTGTCCTCGTACTTCGCCGTCTCCACGGTGGAGGGAATGAGGCGGTCCTTGTTGGCCTCGACGAGTTTGGTCTGGTCCAGGAGCCAGCCCTGGGATGCGAATTCGGAGGTCCAGATGACGTCCGTGACGAAGATGTCGCACTCCGAGGACTTGCCTTCGAGCCGCTGCACGGCCTGGGTGCGGGCCTCATCGGTGGTAGCCCCGATTTCGGTGTATTTGGCGGTGACTTTGCCGTTGGCCTTGGTGAAGGCCTCGACAGTGCCCTTGTAGATGCCGGAGGCGTCCTTGCCGCCGCAGACGTTGAGGCTGCCAGTGGCATTGGCGGCCGACGCCGGATCGGCGGCGGCCGGCTGGTCCGCGCCCTGGGTGGCAGCGCCGCCACCGCACGCGGTCAGAAGCAGGCCGGCAGCCATGGCCGCAGCCGCGGCAGCAGTGATGCGTGTGCGACGCCGGGACGCGGCGCCCATTCTGCTCCTGCGCGCGCTGGGCACGGATGCGGCGGTGGTCTCCTCGTGCAACGGGAAGGAAGGTCGAATCAAGTCCACAAGTGGCTCCTTTGCCTGGCTGGCTTCTTTTCGAGGGTCAATTTGGAATCGATTCCACCAATGGTGCAAAAGTGGTGCCAGTAGGTTTGGAATCGATTCCAAAGAAGTGTGACAGGAGCCACGTTGGGCTGTCAACCCTTGGCGTCAACCGTTCGTCGAGTCCCTGACGATGAGTTCATGGGGGAGGAAGGTCCGGCCGCGGCGGTGCCCTTCCGGTTCGGTCATCCGGGCCAGGAGTGCCTCAAAGGCCAGCTGTCCCATGGCGTAGGCCGGCTGCCGGATGGTGGTCAGTTCCGGGACGCACATCTCTGCCTGGATGGAGTCGTCAAAACCTGCAACGGCGATGTCCCCGGGCACCCGCAGCCCGGCGTCGGTAATTTCGCGGACGCATCCGGCGGCCACCGTATCGCTGCCGCAGAAGACGGCATCGGGCAGGGGGCGGGTCCCGAGGAGTTCCCTCGCGAGGCGCCGGCCGGCGTGGAAGTCGAAGTCCCCGTCCGTGAAAAGCATTTGATCGGGCGACAATCCCGCTTCGGCAACGGCCTTGCGGAAGCCTTCCTCCCGGAGCCGGCCGGAACGGGCCGCCCTGGTGCCGATCATCGCCAATCGCCGCCCGCCGGTCTCAATGAGGTGCCGCACAATGTCGAATGCCGCCTGCCGGTCGTCGATGGAAACGCCGAAGGCCGCCTCGGCGTCGGCGATCTCGCAGACCTGGACGACGCTCAACTGCTCCGCCATGTCTCCGACGTCCTCATCCGGCATCGTTGGCGAAAACATGATCAGCCCGTCCACCGAGCCGTTGCGCAGCATGTCCACCAACTGCTGTTCCCGCTCCGGATCGCCGGCTGTGGGGGCGATCAGGGTGACGTAGCCGGACCGTGCGGCAGCATCGCCGGCACCCCGGAAGACTTCGCTGATGACCGGCGAGTACAAGTTCTTGGCCAGGGCAAGAATCCGCATGGTGCGGTCCCGGCGCAGGTCGCGGGCGGAAGCGAGGGGGCGGTAATTGAGCTGGCGGATGGCCGCCGCCACCTTTGCCTTGCTTGATTCGCTGACGGCCGGACTGCCGTTCAGGACGCGGGATACGGTCCCCACCGAAACTCCGGCCGTCTTGGCGACGTCCTGGACTGTCGCTCGCGCCATGACGAATTCCTCCCGCGGCCAGTGATGGAGATCCCCACTGCCGGATCCACGCTGTACCCGCGCCGTGCTGCCGGGTTTTCCCTCAGCTTAGCCGCCTGCCGGGGGCCGCCCGGCATCCAGCGGGAGGTGGTGCAGCTCCCCGAACCGCCGCCGGCGTCACGCGCGGCACGCTTTTGACCTGCCGCGCCGCTGCCTCCCCCGTGATTCCGGGAGGCTGTCAGCCTCGATCGTCTCAAAGCGTGCCTGGCGTGACGGAAGCCCGCAAGGGCCTGCCACGAAACACCAAATTAACCTAGCCGCCGGGCCGCCGAAACATGATTTTGGATACTCTTATGCAACAAGGTTTACTGATAGCTAACACCAACCGAACAGGAACGTTTCGATGACCAGTGTCGCAACCCCTGCTGTAACCGCCCTGCCGTTCGCCGAAGAGCGGGAAATTTCCGGGGCTCCCGCCATTTCCCTGGCAGACATCGCCAGGGCCCACGGCGTCCGCTTCCTGCTGGCCACCTTCGTGGACATGACCGGCAAGCCCTGCGCCAAACTGGTCCCGGTGGAAGCCGCCGGCGACCTCGAAAAAGGGGCCATGGGCTTCGCCGGCTTCGCCGCAGGCCTGATGGGGCAGAAGCCACAGGACCCCGACCTGATCGCCGTGCCGGACCTGGATTCCTTCACCCCGGTGCCCTTCATCAAGGAGGGCCTGGCCATCATCCACTGCGACCCCCATGTCAACGGCACGCCCTGGCCCTACGCCCCGCGCGTGATACTGAAGAACACCCTGGCCCGCCTTGCGGAGAAGGGCATGCAGGCCAAGGTGGGCGCCGAGGTGGAGTACTTCCTGGTGAAAAAGAACGACGACGGGACGCTGAGTACCGCCGACGCCAGGGACGATGCGCCCCGCCCGTGCTACGACGCCCGCGGGGTCACCCGGATGTATGACCACCTCACTTCCATCTCCGAGGCCATGAACGGCCTGGGCTGGGGCAACTACGCCAACGACCACGAGGACGCCGCCGGCCAGTTCGAGCAGAACTTCAACTACGCCGATGCACTCACCACAGCAGACCGGGTGGTCACCCTCCGCTACATCCTGAACATCCTGGCCGAACAGCGGGGCATGACCGCCACGTTCATGCCCAAGCCCTTCACCGACCGCACCGGCACCGGCCTCCACTTCCACCTGTCCCTCTGGTCCGGCGCCGAGCCACTGTTCCCGGCCGCGGGCAGCGGGACGGAAGGCAAGGGAAACAACGACGACGGCAGGGGCCTTGGGATTTCCGGCCTCGCCTACTCCTTCATCGCCGGCATCCTGGACCATGCTCCGGCACTTCAGGCGTTCCTCGCCCCGACAGTGAATTCCTACAAACGGACAGGCGCCACCACCAGCTCATCCGGTGCCACGTGGTCGCCGCGGAAGGCATCCTTTGGTGGCAACGACCGGACCCACATGATCCGCGTCCCGGACACCAACCGGATTGAACTGCGTTCCGGCGACGGCTCCGCCAACCCGTACCTGGCCATCGCCACCGCGGTTTCCGCCGGGCTGGACGGAGTGGAGAAAGCCGCAGACCCGGGTGCCCCATCCGGTCCCGGCGAGTCCAGGCCGGACGCGCACCAGCTGCCGGCCACCCTGCTCCACGCCGTGGAAGCCCTGCGGCAGGACCCGGTCATCCTGGCCAGCCTCAGCGGCGACCCGGAAATTGGCAAGTACTACGCGGACGCCAAGGAAGAGGAGTTCCTGAGCTGGCACAACCAGGTCAGCGACTGGGAAATCCGGACCTACCTCACTTCGATCTAGCTCTCCACCCGAACCACCAAGAACCCAAGCAAAGGACTTTCCATGTGCGGAATCGCCGCGCTGCAGCTGCGCAATCCCTCGCTGCATCCCCGGATGGGCAGCCTGCTGTCCTCCATGCTCTGCCAGATCGTGGACCGCGGGCCGGACTCCGCCGGCCTCGCCGTCTACAACACCCCCGGACTGGTGTCGGAAGGAACATCCACGCTGAGCCTGCTCGGCAGGGACCAGGGCATCACGACGGCGGCCATCACCGCGGGCGTCGCGGCGCTCCTCCCGTCCGACGCACAGGCAGCCGTGCAGGTGGTGGGCGACACCACCCTGGTGAGCGCCGCCGTCGGTACTGACCTGCTGGTGAAGGCCGTCAGCGAAACGCTGCGCGGATCCACCATCATTGGCCGCGGCGAACACGTGGCCGTGATGAAGAGCGTGGGCCACCCCATGGAGATCGCCGCCGATCACGGACTGGAGGCCATGGCCGGCAGCCAGGGCCTGTCCCACACCCGGATGGCCACGGAATCCGCCGTCACTGCGGGCGGCTCGCACCCCTTCTCCGTGGCCGACGACCTCTGCCTGGTCCACAACGGCTCCTTCTCCAACCACGCCACGGTCCGCCGCGACCTAAGGCGCGAAGGCGTGGTGTTCGATTCCGACAACGACACCGAGGTGGGTGCCCGCTACGTCGCCTCCCGGCTCAAGCAGGGCGACACCCTCGAGGAAGCGCTGGTGAACCTGGGCAAGGTCCTGGACGGCTTCTACACCCTGGTGGTCACAACGGCGGACAGCATGGCCGTGGTCCGCGACCCCATCGCCTGCAAGCCCGCCATCATCGCCGAAACCGACGACTACGTGGCCATGGCCTCCGAATACCGCGCCCTGGCCGGCCTGCCCGGCATCGACAACGCCCGCATCTTTGAACCGGAACCCGGAAAGGTCTACACATGGTCACTCTGACAGCCCCCGAAAGCACGGCAAACACCGCCCCGGAAGCCCGGGTGCCGGAGTCCACCACCGTGGACCTGGCCGTCACCAGCGTCCGGGAACTCAACCAGGCCATCCACAACGCCGCGGACGGTCAAGCGTGGACCGTCACCAACCCGGGCGGCAAGCACAGTCTCGCCGTCGGCATCGACGCGGACATCGCGGTGACCATCGAAGGCCACGCCGGCTACTACGCCGCCGGGATGCACCAAAAAGGCGGCGTCACCATCACCGGCAACGCCGGCGTCGGCCTGGCGGAGAACATCATGTCCGGCCGCATCCACGTGACGGGCGATGCTTCCCAGTCCGCAGCCGCCACCGGCCACGGCGGCCTGGTGGTCATCGACGGCAACGCCGGTGCCCGGTGCGGGATCTCCATGAAGGGCGTGGACATCGTGGTGGGCGGCAACATCGGCCACATGTCCGCGTTCATGGCGCAGGCCGGACGCCTGGTGGTCTGCGGCGACGCCGGCGACGCCCTGGGCGACTCGATCTACGAGGCGCGGATCTACGTCAAAGGGACGGTGGCCTCCCTGGGTGCGGACTGCGTCGAAAAGCCGCTGCGCGAAGAGCACCTTGCCGAACTGGCAGAACTGCTGGCCGCCGCCGGCCGCACCGACAAGCCTGCCGATTTCAAGCGCTACGGCTCCGCCCGGAACCTCTACCACTTCCACGTCGACAACTCGACTGCCTACTAGGAGGCCCCCATGACCATCACCTCCATCCCCGCCCCGGCGCCCACAGACATCGCCGCTCTGGGCCTCCGCGAGTCCGCCACCTTTGACCGCGCCACCATCGCCGACATCCAGCGCGCCGCCTCCACCGGCGTGTACGACATCCGCGGCTGGGGCGCCAAACGCAAGGTCCCGCACTTCGACGACCTGCTGTTCCTGGGCGCCTCCATGTCCCGCTACCCGCTGGAGGGCTACCGCGAAAAGTGCGATACCGACGTCGTCCTCGGCGACCGGCACGCCACCCGGCCCCTGCACCTGCAGACCCCGGTGACCATCGCCGGCATGAGCTTTGGCGCCCTCTCCGCCAACGCCAAGGAAGCGCTGGGCCGCGGCGCGTCCGAGGTGGGGACCTCCACCACTACGGGCGACGGCGGCATGACGCCTGAGGAGCGCGGCCAGTCCAAGCACCTCGTCTACCAGTACCTGCCGTCCCGGTACGGCATGAACCCGGACGACCTCCGCAAGGCCGACGCCATCGAAATTGTGCTGGGCCAGGGCGCCAAGCCCGGCGGCGGCGGCATGCTCCTGGGCCAGAAGATCACCGAACGCGTGGCCGGCATGCGCACGCTGCCAGTGGGCATCGACCAGCGCTCCGCCAGCCGCCACCCGGACTGGACCGGCCCGGACGACCTGGAAATCAAGATCGGCGAACTCCGCGAAATCACCGACTGGAAGACCCCCATCTACGTCAAGATCGGCGCCTCCCGGCCGTACTACGACACCGCCCTGGCCGTGAAGTCCGGGGCCGACGTGGTGGTGGTGGACGGCATGCAGGGCGGCACCGCTGCCACGCAGCAGGTGTTCATCGAAAACGTCGGGATCCCCACCCTCGCTGCCATCCCGCAGGCAGTGCAGGCCCTGCAGGAACTCGGGGTGCACCGGAAGGTCCAGCTCATCGTCTCCGGCGGTATCCGCACCGGGGCCGACGTCGCCAAGGCCATGGCCCTCGGCGCAGACGCCGTGGCGATCGGAACGGCCGCGCTCATTGCCCTGGGCGACAACGATCCCCGCTACGCCGCCGAATACTCCGCCCTCGGTTCCGCCGCCGGGTTCTACGACGACTTCCAGGACGGCCGCGACCCCGCAGGCATCACCACCCAGGACCCGGAACTCTCCTCCCGCCTGGACCCGGTGGTTGCCGGCAAGCGCCTGGCCAACTACCTCCGTGTCCTCACCATGGAGGCCCAGACCATCGCCCGGGCGTGCGGCAAGTCGCACCTGCACAACCTGGAGCCCGAGGACCTCGTGGCGCTCACCGTCGAGGCCTCCGCCATGGCCCGGGTGCCGCTGGCCGGAACCTCGTGGATCCCGGGCCAAGGGAGCTTTTGATGCCCGGCGCTGGCTCCTCAGACTATGTGGTGGTGGGCGCGGGCCTGGCCGGTGCCGCCACCGCCTGGCAGCTTGCCGCCCGCGGCCACCAGGTGGCCATCCTGGAACGCAACATCCCGGCCAGCCATGACGGCAGCTCCCACGGGTCCGCCCGGATCTTCCGCTACGCCTATCCGGACCCCTTCTACACCCGCGCGGTGGTGGAATCGAAAAGCCTGTGGGACGGACTCTCCGCCGCGTGCGGGACCCCGCTGATCACTCCCCGCGGTGCCGTGGACTACGGGCCGACGCGCAATCCGGGGCTGCTGGCGTCCGTGCTGGCTGACGAAGGCATCGAGCACCAGTTGCTTTCCGCCGCCGAAGCCCGGCAGCGCTGGCCGCAGTTCGCCTTCGACACGGACGTGCTGTGGCACCCCGGCGCCGGGGTGATCGACGCCGAGACTGCCGTTAATGCCATGGTGTCCCTCGCGGTGGAACGCGGCGCCCGGCTGCTGACCGGCTGGGAGCTGGAGAGCCTGTCACGGCAGGGCGGCGGCTACCGGCTGCACTCCACCACCGGGCAAACGTACGACGCCGGCAACGTGGTGGTCAGCGCGGGCGGCTGGCTGCCGGCGCTGCTGGGCGGGCTGTCCCTCCCGGCAGGGTTCGTGGCCGGGCTCCCGGAGATCACCGTTCGGCAGGAGCAGGCCTTCCACTTCAGGTACCGGGACAACGGTTTTGCGGACCACGCACCTGAATACCACGACGGCGGTGCTGCTTCCGGTGCCGGAGGCTGGCCGACGTTCATCCACAAGGCTGCCGGCATCCAGGCCTACGGCCTGCCGGGCGGGCGCGACGCAGGCTTCGCCGGCCAGAAGGTGGCGGAGTACAACGGCGGCAGGCTGATCCCTTCCGCGGCGCAGCAGACGGGTGCGGTGGACCCGGCAAACCGCCGCCGGGTGGTGGAGTATGTGCAGCGCTACCTGCCCGGCCTGGACCCGGAGCCCTACGCCGAAACAACCTGCTTATTCACCAACACCCCCAGCGAGGACTTCCTCATCGACCGCGTGGACAACCTGACCGTCCTCTCGCCCTGTTCCGGCCACGGCGCCAAGTTCGCGCCGCTGCTCGGCCGGTGGGCGGCGGACCTGGCCGACGGCACAGGCGGTGTTCCCGGGCGGTTCCGGACCGCGTCCTCCACAGCTGCAACCACCTAGGACGGATACCAGTGAGCCTTCCACAGACAATACCCACGGGAGACCCCGCAGCGGCTGCCCTGCCTTCCGGCAGGACCAGCGACCCCACTGTTGCCAGCCTCCTGCAGGACATCTCCACCATCGGCACGGACACCTTCCGGGGCGGGTACTCGCGGCCGGTGTTTTCCACCGCGGAAACGGACCTGCGCGGCTGGTTCGTTGAGCAGGCCGGCCGGCGGTGCCTGGATGTCCACACGGACCAGAACGGCATCATCTGGGCCTGGTGGGACACCGCCGCGCGGACCCGGAAGGACGCCGTCGTGACCGGAAGCCACCTCGATTCCGTCCCCGGCGGTGGTGGGTACGACGGCCCGCTCGGTGTCGCCTCGGCGTTGATCGCCGTCGACATCCTCAAAGCCCGCGGACTCCGGCCCCGGCGCCCGCTGGCCATTGCGGTCTTTCCGGAAGAGGAAGGCTCCCGGTTCGGCGTTGCGTGCCTGGGCTCCCGCCTCCTCACCGGATCGCTGGACCCGGACAAAGCACGCCGGCTGAAGGACCCGGAGGGCAACACCTACGCGGATGTCGCCGCCGCGAACGGGCAGGACCCGCGGCTCATCGGAGCTGACTACGCAACGCTCCAGCAGCTGGGCGTCTTTGTGGAACTGCACGTGGAGCAGGGCAGGGGACTGGCTGACCTCGACCAGCCCGTGGCCATCGGTTCCTCGATCCTGGGCCACGGCCGTTGGAAGCTCAGCATCAGCGGCCAGGGCAACCACGCCGGCACCACCCTGATGAGGGACCGCAGGGACCCCATGGTGGCCGCCGCGAAAATCATGGTCAGCATCCGGGACACTGCACGGAAGTACCGGGACGCCAGGGCCACCGTGGGCAGGGTCCAGCCGGTACCCGGGGGCACCAACGTGATCGCCTCACGCGTGGACCTGTGGATTGATGCCCGGCATCCGGACGACTCCGTCACCGCGGCGCTGGTGGAGGCCATCGGGCTGAATGCGCAGGTGTTCGCCGCGGAGGAAGGCTGCACCGCGGCCATGACCATGGAATCGCTCAGCCCCACGGTGCATTTCGACGGCGGGCTGCGCAGCCGGCTGCAGGAACTGCTCCCGGCCGCGCCGGTCCTGGCCACGGGGGCAGGGCACGACGCCGGCGTCCTGGGGCCACACCTGCCCACAGCCATGATCTTTGTCCGCAATCCCACCGGCATCTCCCATTCCCCCGAGGAACTGGTGGAGGACTGGGACGCCGAGGCCGGCGCACTCGCGCTGGCGGACTCACTCGCGGGGCTGGCAGGCGACACCCGCGCACCCAGGTAGCGCCGCCGCCGTCGTCCTCCCGCGCGGTTCCGTGCCTAAGATGGCTGCTATGACCGAACACGCAGCCGATCACGCCGGTGACGACGACGGGGCTCAGGCTGACGGGCAGGCTGCGGGCCGGCTGGAGCAGGTCATCGCACGCCAGGTGCGGCACTACCGTACGGCAGCCGGGCTGTCCTCGGCGGAACTGGCCGCCCGGACCGGCCTTTCCAAGGCGATGATCTCCCGGGTGGAAACCGCCACCACCTCGTGTTCCCTCACCACGCTGCAGCGGCTTGCGGACGGGCTGGAAGTCCCGGTCACCGCATTGTTCCGCGGCGCAGACACGGACCGCGACGCCACCTTCACCAAGAGCGGCCAGGGAAGCCTTACGGTCCGGAGCGGCACCCGGCACGGCCACGAATACCGCGTCCTGGGCACGCTCAAGGGCAGGACCGACGCCCTGGAACCCACGCTGGTGACGCTCACCGACGCCTCCGACGTGTTCCCGCTGTTCCAGCACCCCGGCACGGAGTTCATCTACATGCTCGCGGGCAGGATGGTGTACGGCCACGGCTCATACGAGTACGCCATGGAGCCGGGCGATTCCCTGCTGCTGGACGGCGAAGGGCCGCACGGGCCGCTGGAACTGCTGGACCTCCCCATCACGTTCCTGGCCATCTCCGCCAAGTAGGATCCAGCCCTTCCCACCCCCACTCCTGCGCTCTGCGGGACGGCTGAAACTTCCGTGTGGATGACTGAAACGATCATTTAACACACCGGAAACCCAGGCCATTACTGCCGCCATACAGTTGGAACCAGACGGCAATAGCTGCCCTCCGATGAACGTGGTACTGACTCCGCGTCCCTCCTCCGGAGTGGCTCCAACGGGCGATTTGGCGTTCTCTCCTCGCATCACGAAAGGGGTTTCCCATGGATTCGGGAAATGTCGCTTGGATTTTGGCCAGCGCAGCGCTGGTCTGCATGATGATCCCCGCCCTTGCCCTGTTTTACGGGGGCATGGTGGGGTCGCGCCGCATTCTCAACATGATGATGATGTGTTTTGGCGGCGCCAGCCTGGTGGCCGTCCTCTGGGCGCTGTTCGGATACTCGCTGGCCTTTGGCAATTCAGTGGGCGGGCTGGGCCTGATCGGTGACATCACCGAGTTCCCCGGCCTGGGGCAGCTGATGGCTGAGGATGGGGAGGCGTCCATTCCGGTGGCCCTGTTCGCGGCCTTCCAGCTGTTCTTCGCCTGTGTCACCACCGCGCTGGTGGCGGGCGCGGCTGCCGGGCGCATGAAGTTCGGTGCCTGGATGCTGTTTGCCGGCATCTGGGCCACCATCGTGTACTTCCCGGTGGCGCACTGGGTGTTCGCCTTCTCCTCCGAGGACGGCAGCGTGACCGGTGGCTGGATCGCCAGCGGCATCGAGGCCATCGACTTTGCCGGCGGCACCGCCGTGCACATGAACGCAGGCGCAGCCGCCCTGGCCCTGGCGCTGGTCCTGGGCAAGAGCTCGGGCTGGCCCAAGGTGGAGCACGCGAAGCCGCACAGCCGGCCGCTGGTGCTGGTGGGTGCAGGCCTCCTCTGGGTCGGCTGGTTCGGCTTCAATGCCGGCTCGGCACTGTCCGCCGGCCACTCGGCGTCGGTGGTGTTCCTCAACACCGCTGTGGCTGCCTCGGCCGGCCTGCTGGCCTGGGCCCTGGTGGAACGGGTCCGCCGCGGCGCTGCCACCAGCATGGGCGCAGCCTCCGGCCTGATCTCCGCCCTCGTGGCCATCACCCCCGCCTGCGGTGCGGTCAGCCCGCTGGGTGCGGTGGCCATCGGCGCGATTGCCGGGGCCGTCTGCTCGCTTGCCATTGAACTGAAGTACCGCCTGGGCTACGACGACTCGCTCGACGTCGTGGGCGTCCACCTGGTGGGCGGCATCCTGGGCACCCTGCTGATCGGCCTCTTCGCCACCGATGCTGCCCCGAACGGAGTCAGCGGACTCTTCTACGGCGGCGGCGTGGAGTTGCTCGGCGTCCAGTCGCTCGCAACCGTCACGGTGCTGGCCTACTCGTTCGGCATCACCTGGGTCCTCGCCAAGATCCTGGACAAGACGATCGGCCTGCGGATCAACCCGGAGGACGAGATGCGCGGCATCGACCTCGCGGCACACTCCGAGCTCGCTTACCTTACGGATGAGGATCCGGTGGAGCTGGGCTCCCCGCAGCGCGCGTAGGTTTTCGAAGGATTCCGGGTGGGTTCCATCCGGAGGACGAGTCAGGCAGAGGGCCAACCTGTGGACCGGTGCCGGCATGAGCCGGCTTATAGTTCCAGGGGTTGGTCCTCTGTCATGGTGTGAAGCGCCTGGTCGGCCGGAAATCAGTGTTCAGTACACACAAGGTTCCCGTCCCGGACTTCCAGGACCGCGCCGCGGATATGGCTCAGTCGGGTTTCGGGGTTCGGGGCCATGGTGTCGATGTCCTCGCCGCCCCAGTGCGGATGCGTGAAGTAGGCCAGCAGGGCCCGCTCCTTGCCGTCTTCCGTGGGGTCGAGCGGCACCACGTCCGCGTGGCGTCCGACGACGGGCCGCCCGTCCACGTGCTCCGGCCGGGTGAGGATCAGCCCGTCCAGGTGCTCCTGCCGGACCCAGGTGCCGCTGGCGTCCGCCGAGCGGTACACCGCCTGGCCCCGCCACTCATCCACGATCATCCAGTAGGTTCCCTCGAGCCGGAACACCTTGGGCCCCTCATGCGGGCGGCCGGGAATGGTGATGCCTTCCAGGGTCCAGGACGAGGGGTCCCGCGGCGTATCGCTCACCGCGCTGTACGTGGTGGAGCCGCGGGCCTCGTCCTTGTACCAAAGCCGGTAGCGGCCGTCCCCGCACGGTGCGACGGCGGCGTCGATCACCCGAGGCGAATCGAGGCCGATGGGGCCCAGGTACTCCCAATTCACCAGGTCCCCGCTGGCGAACTGCACGAGTGCCGCGTTTCCGTTCCAGTCCTTCCGCATCCCGCCCAGGACGGTCAGGTACATCAGCCACTCATCGCCGATGCGTACGACGTCGGGCGCCCAGAGGGTTGCCGGCAGTTCAGTTCCGGGCGGCACCAGTCCGTCCACGGTGCCCCGGTACTGCCAGGTGGCGCCCCCGTCCGAGGATCGTGCTGAACCGATGGCCGTGCCGTGCACCCACTCCACTCCTGAGAGGCCCGGTGCCGTGGCCCGGCGCTGGGTGTAGAACAGCACCCACTCACCGGTGAGGTGGTCATGAACCAGGACCGGATCCGTTGGGCCGTCCCAGACCGGATCGCGGTACGGCGTCCTGAAGGCGTCGGGACGCAGGGGAGTGAGCGGCTCTTGCACTGGTTCTCCAACGTTGTAGTTCCGTGGAGTACCAGCTTATGCGACGCGCCCCTGGCGGTGCCTGTTCCTCCCGGTGCCCTCCGCCTGGCCTTGTCAGGTCCTAGCTGTGGGCCTTGCCGTGCCCGCCATGCAGGGCGCGGTAGGCGTACACCAGAAGGGCGACGCCCGCCAGGATCATGAGGGTGAGCACAAGGATGTCCGCAGCGATGAGCAGTGCCGTGGACTGCAGGGCGAAGATTACGCCCAGCACGCCCAGGACGGCCGCCGGGATCAGGGGCCACTTCAGCCGCCCGGTGGGCCCGGCGTCGGGGACGGGCACCAGGGACAGCACGCCGAAGGTGGCCGCCAGGCCGAGGAAGAGGACGGCTGCCACGGGCATGCCCTGCAGATCCTGCGGGAGGGTAACAATGACGGCGAGGGTCAGCATCACGCCGCTGGGGATCACCGCCCACCAGTTGCCCCGCTGGCGCAGGTAGACGGCGGCGAATCCGGCGGCCATGAACAGGAACAGGAAACTCGCGCCGGCGCCGCCGTCCGTAAATTGGGAGGCGGCAACCACGGCTGCCAAACCCAGGAACACCGAACCGGGGATCGCGGCCCACCAGTTCTCCGGGCTGCGGATGAAGAGGGACAGGAACACGGCCCCTATGGCGGCGAAGATCAGCATCGGCACATTGGCCGCGCTCTCGATGACGTTGAGCAGGTCCAGCAACAGCAGCACGCCAGCCGAGATCAGGACGATGCCGGCGATGATGCTCGCGTTGGCCGATTTCACGGTTTGCCTCCCGGGATGTGGCAGGCGCCCGCCAGTCGCTCTGCTGATCCCAGATTAAGTCCGGCCATGGTGCAGGCGTAGGGCCCAAAGCCCCGCCTTCACCGCTACTCCTTGAACAGCCCCGCGAGGTCCTCCGCCGTGATGGCGCCCCCGGCTAGGGCATCACCTTCCATGACATCGGAAAACAGCTGCGACTTCCGGGCCTTGAGCGCCATGACCTTTTCCTCGATGGTGTCCTTGGCAACCAGCCGGTACACCATCACGTTCCGTGCCTGCCCAATGCGGTGGGTCCGGTCCACGGCCTGCGCTTCGGAAGCCGGGTTCCACCAGGGGTCCAGGAGGAACACGTAGTCGGCCTCGGTGAGGTTCAGCCCGAACCCGCCGGCCTTCAGCGAAATCAGGAACACCGGAGCGCTGCCGTTCTTGAACTCGTTGACCACGTCCGCGCGGTTCCGGGTGCCGCCGTCGAGGTAGCAGTATTCGATCTTCTCCTCGTCCAGGCGCTCCCGGACCTTCCCCAGGAAGCCGGTGAACTGGCTGAAGATCAGGGCGCGGTGGCCCTCAGCCACCAGGTCCTCCAGCTGCTCGAACAGCACGTCCAGCTTGCTTGACCGCACTGCCGAAAGCGCCGGGTCCACCAGGGAGGCGTCCAGGCTGAGCTGCCGCAGCAGGGTCAGCGACTGGAAGATGGTGAACCGGTTCTTGTTCACGTCCTCGATGAGCCCCAGGATCTTCTGCCGTTCGCGCTGCAGGTGCGTCTGGTACACCTTCTGGTGGCGCGGGTTGAGCACAACCTCCAGGATCTGCTCCTGCTTGGGCGGCAGGTCCTTGATCACCTGGTCCTTGGTGCGGCGCATCATCAGCGGACGGACCCGACGGCGGAGCTTGTCCAGCTGCCCCTTGTCGCCGTTCTTCTCCACCGGCTTCTGGTAATACTCGGCGAAGCGCTTGGGGCTGGAAAACAGTCCGGGCGCAACGATCGAGGTGAGCGCCCAGAACTCCATGAGGTTGTTCTCCAGCGGCGTGCCCGTGATGGCCAGCTTGAAAACCGCCGGCAGTTTCCGGGCGCACTGGTACGCCTTGGACTGGTGGTTCTTCACGAACTGCGCCTCGTCCAGGACCAGGCCGGACCAGGTGCGGGAGGCGTAGGCCTCGTAGTCGATCCGGAACAGGGCGTAGGACGTGATCACAATATCGGCCCCGGCCAGTGCCTCGGCCGGCGCCTGGTTGCTCTTGGCGAAGGTCTCGCTGACGGCCTGGACCTTCAGTCCGGGGGCAAAACGCGCCGCTTCCGCTGCCCAGTTGCCCACGACGCTGGTGGGGGCAACCACCAAGAAGGGGGCGCCGGCGTCGGGCTGGCCTGCTGACACGCCTGCTGCCGCCAGGGAAAGCTCCTTCGCCGCGCACATCAGGGCAAGGGCCTGGACGGTCTTGCCCAGGCCCATATCGTCCGCGAGGATCCCGCCCAGGCTGTGCCGGTACAGGAACGTCAGCCAGTTGAAGCCCTCCAGCTGGTATGGCCGGAGCTCCGCATTGAGGGTGGCCGGGAGCGGCAGGCCGTCCACGCCGCCTTCAAGCAGGCCGCCCACCGCTGAACGCCACGCGGCCGCCTGCTCGTCCACGATTCCCAGCTGGGCAAGCTCGTCCCACAGCCCGGCCTGGAAGCGGCTGATCTGCAGGGGCGCGTCCTTGTTGTCCTGCAGGGAGCGCGCCTCCTCGATCAGTGCGCGCAGCTGGTGCAGCTCGGGCAGGTCCAGGGAGAAGTAGGCGCCGCTGGGCAGCAGCATCTTGGTCTGGCCGGACGCCAGCGCGGAGAACACCGCCGCGAAGGAGACCGGCTGCCCTTCAAGGGTGATCTGGATGCCGAGGTCGAACCAGTCGCGCTGCTCGGTGGCCTTGGTGGAGATGGACACCACCGGCGCTTCCTCGGCCTCACGGTATTCGGCGATTTCACCCACGGTGTCCACCTCGACGTCCGGGGCTTCGCGCAGCCTGGGGAGGACCTCCTCGGTGAAGGCCAGTGTGTCCAGGCCCTTCAGTTCCGCTGACGCCGCAAGCCGCGGGGTGCCCCAGCCGCCGGTGGCGGACTCACCCAGGGCGGGCACCACGTCCCACGGCTGGCCGAGGCCTTCGAGGATTCGGGCTTCCGCGGTGTCGTCGCGGTAGCCGTGGTCGCCGGGGTGCCTCCAGAGGGGCTGCGCCGTGACCAGGTTTCCGCTGTTGTAGTGCCACTCCCAGTGCAGCCGCACCCTGTGGTCGGCGCCGTAGTTCGCCAGCAGGGACAGGGTGGGGACGGCCAGCGCCGGGAGTTCCACGGAATCGTCCCGGGCCGTGACCCGGGCCGTCTGCTTCAGCTTCGGGTAGAAGCCCGTCAGGAACCGCGACTCGTCCCTGGCCGGGATATGCAGCGTGCTGCCGGCCGTCACGAACGTCAGCAGTTCCTCGCTCAGGCCGCCTTCCAGCGGAGCCAGCGTGATCACGTTCTCGCCCGCCGGTGCCTCGCCAACACCGGGCAGCGCGCCGCCGTCGGTGGTGAAGAAAATGCCGTGGGCGGGGCGGCCGATGGTTCCCACGGACGCCGGATCAACCTCCACGCCCTCAACGGCGATGGTGGGCGCAAGCTCCAGGCCGCCGTCGGACGCCTGGTCCTTGGCGGCCGCCGCGGGTGCCGCCCCCACCGCTGCGGTCGCGCCGTCGAGCGGCGAGCCGTGACGGCTCAGGCTAAGGCCGACGGCGGCGGGGGACCCTGCGATGCGGACCGGCTCAGTGCCGCGCGAGTGCACCAGCGCAAGGCCGATCTTCCCGGCGTCTTCCAGCAGGCTCCACAGATTCTTCCCGGCGTACGAGTTCAGCCCCAGCCAGAAGCCGGAGGAGTTGTAGGTCCGGCCGGCTGCCGCGGAATGGGCGGCCAGGAACTCCTGCATCCACTCCACATGCGCGGGATTGCACTCGCGCCGGAAGTTCAGGTAGTTCAGCGTGGTCCAGGAAACGTCGCCGCGGATCCACTTTCCCTTGGCGCCCATGATGACGGGCCGGGCCTTGAGCTGGCGGACGCTGCGCTGCGGATCGCGCCGGCCGGTGTAGGAAAAGTGCGGCGCGGGTTCTTCCACCTCGAACTGGAGCGCCAGCGGCACTCCGGCGTTGGAGGGGACGGCTCCCGGCTGGGAGATCAGCGGGCTGAGGGCCTGTTCCCAGTCGGACAGGGCGGCGCCGGGCGGGGTGCGGGACAGCTGGGTGGAGGTGGACGGCGTGAGCAGCTGGACCCGGATGGCCGGGTTGTCCTCGGCAGCGAAGAGCAGCGCCGCCACGTGCTTGCAGTCCTTGCGGACCGGGCAGCTGCACACGCCCACGGTGCAGCTCCAGCCGCCGCCCTTGCGGACCAGCTTGGCGGTGGTGGAGTAGGGCACGTCCGCGCCGCCGCGGACCTTGCCCAGCATGAGCCCGGTACCGGCGTCGAACGAGATGCCCGAGACGCGGCTTCCCATGGCATACGCCAGCCCGGCCGCCAGCGAGCGGTCGTTGATGGCGGGAGTCTGTATTGCCAGTGCCGCACTCTCGTCCGGTTGGGATGGCATGGTGCGCGCTACTTTCAGCAGGCCACGGCGGGGCCGGGCCGGTGGTTGGTCATCTGATCCATCTTAGTTCGCCGGCGGGGCGAAGGGCGCCGCCGGCGACTTGAGGGCGGCAGGGTGGGATCACATGGACAACCAGGGAGGCAACTGCAGCGGAATGCCGCAGCCGGCCCGGGAGGTGGTGGGGCTTCGGCCCGCACCACCGCCCGGCCCGTCAGCTCTGGTGCACCGGCGCCCAAGCACCGGTCCCCACGGCCTCGCGGGCGGGGGCGCCGGCGTCGAACCGGTCAAGCCGGAAGGCGGCGAGTACGGGAGAGGGGGTTCCGGTAAGGATTTCCTCCGCGAGGAGCTCACCGAGGATCAGCCCCAGCGTGGCGCCCGAATGGGTGAAAACCGTGTGCAGGCCTGGTATCGAAGACACCGGGCCCACCACCGGTTCACCGTCGCCGGGAATGGGTTTCAGGCCTGCAGCCACCCGCCGGACGGTCAGCCGGGGATTCCCCGCGAGTACCTTCGAGGCTTCCTCGAGCAGGCCCTGGACGGACTCCTCGGGAACCGTGAAGGATCCGTCGTCTTCGATGATCACGGACTGCTCTGCCCAGTCCGCGTCAAGTACCAGCCCGCCGTCAGGCGTGGGCCGCACAGCGACCCGCGGCGTGTTCAGGACGGTCTGCACTTTCACGTCGAGCGGTTCGGTGAACACCACGAAGGCGGCCGGCGTGGCATCAGGAACCGTTACGCCCAGGGCTGCGAGCTGGGCCGGGACCTCACCGCCGGTGGCCAATACCACCTGGTCGGCTTCCAGCCGCGTCCCGTCGCCCAGGATGACGCCGACCGCGGCGCTGTCCCTCACATCCACCTGGACATCCCCGGCATCCTTGATGATCACCGCCCCGTTGTCCGCCGCCTCGGAAGCCAATGCCGTAATGAAGTCGGGCATGTTGACCCAGCCTTCACCAGGGTTATAAATGGCACCCTCGTCGGCCACCGCAGCGGCGTCCACATCCGGGGCGATCCGGGCCACGTCCCTGCTGTCCACCCAGACGGAGTGGTATCCGCCCGAACGCTCGAAAGCGAAGGTATCGCGGAAGGTTTCGTCCGGGCCGGCCCATTTCAGTGCACCATCGAACCTCAGATAGTCGCGGCTTTCGGGGTGGTGCGCGCTCCAGGTGCGGTAGCGGTCGATGGCGAGCATCCGGAGGTAGTGGTACTCGGCGGATCGGGCGCCGGAGGAGTTCAGCCATGCGATCGAGCGGCCGGAGGCTCCGCTTGCCAGCGGACCGGACGTGACGAGTGTGACATGCGCGCCTCCCTTTGCCAAGTGGACGGCGGTGGAAACGCCAAGGATTCCGCCGCCGATGACGGCGACTTTCCTGGCGGGGTTTGCGGAGGACATGGTGTCTCGCTTTCCTGGTGTGGAAGATTGGTGGTGTGAAGGTGTGCCGTGGCGACGTACGTCAGGCGAGGACATGGACTTCTTCGATGACTTTGAGGACCGCGACGGCGTCCGCCGGGTCAACAGGGACCGGCCCGCCGTGCAGGAGGGCTCCGGCGAGGAGCCGGTAGAACTGGGGATACGCGCCCCGCTCGGCGGGCACGGCGCGTGTTGCGCCGTCGACTCCCAGGAGCCCCCAAGACTCCTGGGACTCAACGCCATATGCCGGGTCCGACGGCGGCAGGCCGGCGTCGAGCGCGGGTTCCTGGCCGTCCAGTCCCCACTTTGTGTAGCCGGCGTGGGAGCCCAGGACGTGGAACCGGGGGCCTGCCTGGGCGGCCATGCCGTTCATCCACAGCCGGGAGCGCACCCCCGAGTCATGCAGCAGGGACACGAACGCTTCCGTGTCGGCCGCATCCGGGTTCAGGCCCTGGCGCGCTGTTTCGCCGTAGCTGCGCGCCACGGGGCCGAACAGTTGGACGGCCTGGTCAATGAGGTGGGCACCCAGGTCGTGGAGGATTCCTCCGCCCTCGGCTGTGGTGGCGGAATCGCGCCAGTTCCCGAATCCCTCGGGGCGCCACCACTCAAACCGGGATTCGAAGGTCCGGACCTCGCCCAGCGCGCCCTCGTGGAGGAGCTTCCTGAGGGTGAGGAAGTCCGAGTCCCAGCGGCGGTTCTGGAAAACCGTCAGCTGCACGCCGGCGTCGGACGCCAAGGCCACGAGTTCCTGCCCGTGGGCCGAGGTGGTGACGAACGGCTTGTCCACCACCACGTGCAGTTTGTGGGCGATCGCCGTCGAAGCGATGCCAAAGTGCGTGGCCGGAGGGGTTCCCAGGACCACCAGGTCGAGGTCCGCCGCCAGCGCGAACATGGCCTCCGCCGTCGGCACGATGCGCGCCTTTGGGTAGCGGGCAGCCGCTGCGGCGGCGCGGTCCGGGTCCGCGGTGACGATCACATCAAGCGAGAAAGCGGGGTCCGCCTCGATCAGGGGTGCATGGAAGACCCGTCCCGAGATGCCAAAGCCGACGACGGCGGTACGGATAGGCCCCTGTCCTGCGGTGCCCATCAGAGGACCTCGGAGAGGAAGCGCTGGAGGCGTTCGCTGCGCGGGTTGTCGAAGATCTCCGCGGGCGTGCCCGATTCCACCACTTCGCCTTCGTCCATGAAGACCACCTGGTCGGCAACCTTCCGGGCGAAGCCCATCTCATGCGTCACCACCACCATGGTCATTCCCCGTTTGGCGAGCGAGGCCATGAGGGTCAGGACTCCTTTGACGAGCTCGGGGTCCAGCGCGCTGGTGGCTTCGTCGAAAAGCATTACTTCCGGTTCCATGGCGAGGGCGCGGGCAATGGCGACGCGCTGCTGCTGTCCGCCGGACAGGTCCCGGGGGCGGTGGTCGGCGCGTTCGGCGAGTCCCACTTCGGCCAGCCGGCGGCGTGCACGCTCCCGAGCCTCTGCCTTGGACATCTTCTTGACGCTCCAGAGGGCGAGGGCCACGTTTTCCAGGGCGGTGTGGTCCGGGAAGAGGTTGAAGTGCTGAAATACCATCCCTATACGGCTGCGCAGGATGTCCGGGTTGACCTTCAGCGCACTGTCCCCGGCGAGGACAACGTCTCCGCTTTTGGGTTCATGCAGCCGGTTGACGCCCCGGAGGAGGGTGGACTTGCCGGAACCGGACGGCCCGATGATGCAGGTGGTGGTGCCGGGTGCCACGGTAAGGCTGACGTTGCGGAGGACCTCGATGTCCCCGTAGGCCATGGTCAGGTTCTTCAGCTCCAGGCTGGAGCCGTGGAAGGTGTCGATGTCAGCGGTGGGATTCGCGCTGGTGCTGGTGATCATGTGTTGCTCCCGGTAGTGAGCGGTGAGGCCGCGTCCAGTTCCTTGACTTCATTGAGGCCGCTGGTGGGGGCCGAGGGACGGCGCTTTCCTGTGCGGAAGCGGGTATCGAAGTAGTTGACGAGGTGGGTGAGCGGCACGGTGATGATGAGGTAGAAGATGCCCGCCATGACCAGGGGGGAGAGGTTCCCGGAGAGCACTGCGGCGTCCTGGCCCACGCGGAAGAGTTCGCGTTCGCTGACCAGCAGTCCGAGGAAGTACACCAGCGAGGAGTCCTTCACGATGGCGATGAACTGGTTCACGAGGGCAGGCAGGACGCGGCGGATGCCCTGGGGGATCACCACCAGTGCCATCGATTTGCCGTAGCTCATGCCCAGGGCGCGGCATGCTTCGCCCTGGCCCTTGTCCACGCTTTGGATGCCGGCGCGGAAGATTTCGCCGATGTAGGCGCTGGCAATCAGGCTGAGGGCGATGATGCCCAGGGGGTAGGGCGAGGGGCCGAAGATCGACTGGCTGAGGCGGGCAAAGCCCTGGCCGATCAGGAGGATGGTCAGGATGGCCGGCAGGCCGCGGAAGAGGTCCGTGTAGATGCGGGCCGGGATGCGCAGCCACCTGGACGGTGAGATGCCCATGACGGCCACCACCATGCCCAGGACCACGCCAATGACGGTGGCGGCGACGGAGATGATGAGGGTGTTGAGGAGGCCTACCGCCAGGAGCTGGGGCAGGACTTCAGCCATGGCGCCGAAGTCGAAGAAGGTGCGGATGATGGTGTTGAGCCAGTCCATTGAATGCTCTCAGGTGTTAGTTGTTCCGGTAGCAGCCGGGCGGGCCTTGGCATGGAAGCGTTCGGCCCGCCCGGACATGCCCGTGGTCTACTTGCTTGCTGTCGGGGCCGGGGTTGCGGTCTGTTCTGACTTCGGGAGGTACTGCTCGGGCATCGGGGAACCCGGGAACCACTTCTCGTAGAGCTTCTTCCAGGTGCCGTCCTCCATGGCTTCGGCCAGGCCCTTGTTGAGGGCCTCCTTGAGGGCGGTCTTGCCCTTGGCGACGGCGAACCCGGCCGGTGCGTCGAAGGACGGGATGTCCGCGGCGCTGACCAGTCCGAACTGTTCCTGGTAGGACTTCGCGGCTTCGTAGTCCAGGAAGTGTGCATCCACAGAACCGCTGTTGACGGCGGAGATTGCCGTGTTGTTGTCCGGGAACCGCACCAGGCTGGCCGAGGTGAAGTTCTTCACTGCATAGGCTTCCTGCAGTGTTCCTTGCACCACGCCCAGGCGTTTTCCGGAAAGTCCGTCGGCGTTGCTGATGCCGGAGGACTTGGTGGTGATGACGGTGAGGTAGCCGGCCAGGTATCCGTCGGAGAAATCGACAGTTTCCTTGCGCTTGTCCGTGATGCCGATGGCCGCCACGCCGGCGTCAAACTGCCCGTTGGCTACGGCGGCCAGCAGGCCGGAGAAGTCCTGTCCGGTGAAGACCACATCGTCTACGCCGGCGCGGGAGGCAACGTCCGTGAAGAGTTCCACGTCGAAGCCGGTGAACTTGCCCTGGGCATCCGTGAACGTATAGGGCTTCGAATCGCCCAGGCTTGCAACCCGGATGGAGCCCGGCTCAATGAGGCCGTAGGGGTTTTCGGCCGGCGAGGACGAGGCTGATGAGGAGCCGCCGCAGCCGGAGAGTGCCAGGACAGCGGCAACGGCCGCGGCAATGAGCGCCGCGGGGCGCACAGTGGTTCGAGTAATCACAGCGAGTTTTCCAATCGTGAGGAAGCGGGAGATGGAGGATCAAGATCCGCCGTGGCGGGTTTGCCGGAAACCCTTGCTGAGTCCGGTCTCAATGCCTACGATTGAGACCGGACTCACATCGATGGATAGAAATGTAATCGACGCCACTAAGGGCGTCAAGGGTCCATTACGAAAGGCCGACATGAGTACTGATGCTTCCCGTCGACGCGACGTCACCGTTGCCGACGTCGCCAAGGCCGCGCAGGTGTCCAAGGCCCAGGCGGCCCGTGCCCTGGGAAATTACGGCGCAGTGAGCGAGGACGTCCGGGAGCGGGTGCAGGCCGCCGCGGAGGAGCTGAACTACCGGCCCAACGAGCTCGCCCGCAGCATGAACACGGGGAAGTCCAACACCATCGGCGTGGTGGTGGGCGACATCGAAAACCCGCACTTCGGCCTGGCCACCCGGGGAATAACTGACACCGCCAAGAAGAGCGGCTTCAACGTCATCCTGGTCAACACGGATGAGGACAGGGCTGCGGAAGTGGACGCCGTCAGGGTGCTGCTGGACAAGCGGGTTGACGGCCTGATCGTGGCGCCCGCCTCTTCCGTGGAGACCCAGCACCTCCAGGAAGTCCACAGCTCGGGAAGGCCGCTGGTCCTGCTGGACCGTACGGCGCAGGGGCTGGATGTGGACACGGTGGCCGTGGACATGGAAGGCATTTCCCATGAGTCAACCCGCTATTTGATTGAGGCCGGACACAGCCGGATCGCCTTCATCTCCACGCTTCGGACGAATGACTCCTACGCCACGGGCCTGTCGCTGGGCTCTTCCCAGATCTCGGACCGGCGGGACGGAATCATGCGGGCGTTCCGGGAAGCGGGTCTCAAGGAACCCGACGATCTGGTGCGCTTCAACGCCGACGGACCGGAAACCATCAAGAAGATCACCCGTGAACTGCTGCAGCAGCCGGACCCTGCAACGGCCATCATCGCCTCTGACGGCCTGATCGGGCTCAGCGTTGTGGAGGCCATCCAGGACCTCGGCCTCGCTATTCCGGATGATGTCTCGTTCCTCATGTACGACGATTTCGCCTGGACCCGCCTCACCAGGCCTCCTTTGACGGTGATCGCCCAGCCTGTGTACGAGATGGGCGTGGCAGCAGCCGAGGCCCTCATCCGGCAGATCCAGGGCAGGAAAGCGCCGGCGGCCAAACCCGAATTCGCCGCGACCCTCGTGAAGCGCGGCTCGGTGGGCGGGCCGTCCGGCGGCAAGGGCGGCCACGACGGCCGGCGGAAGGAAAACCTGCCTACGACGAAAACTTCGCCGGACGTTCATTTCCCCCTCAACGGCGCACCGGCCCGGTCCACGTAGCGTGAAAAACGTTCCGAGCACCACCCGTACCAGCCGTGAGGATTGCCATGATCACCAGCCAGCAGCCCGTCGTCCTGACCAGCAGCAGCATCGACTCCAGCGACGAGGACGTCGTGGAGGCGAACGTCAGCGTTGTGGATGCCATGCACAGCGCCCTGTTGCGGGCCGAAGAGATGTCGCCCGTGGCCGTGCGCAGCTATTGCGTGGACTTCTATCTGACCCAGGCGTTGGAGGGAGGCTTCGCGCAGTACGTGTTCACCGCCGTCGACCGCTCCGAAACGGACACCCTGGTCCGCGAAGGCATGGCGGGCATGGGTGCCCCTGCCCATCTTGACCTCTTCAACCGGGCAGTCGAGGAGTTTGATGGTCTGTCCGAGGAGGACGAGGAGCGTTACCTCGACGGCAGCCTGGAGGAGGACGCTGACGAAATTCCCGACGGCGTCCTCCGGATGGAGGAGCTCGACGGCGAGTTTGAGGATCTGCTGGAGCGGGAGAACATCACGGCGCTCAACGCCGCCTGGCTCCGCGGCCAGGCCGAGTTGCTGGTGCTGGACGACGAGGAGGTCGGCGCCTACATTGAGCGGCGTGCGTCAATGATTGCCGATCTGCCGGAGCGCCAGGCACAGGCGGACGCCGAAATGATCGGCGCCTGAACAGACGCTCCCGACCAGACGCCCCTGATCACACGCGCCTGACCGCTTCGTACCGGGTGGTTGCGCACGCGGCTACGCCAGCTGCACCCGGATGACTTTCACGGCGCCTTCCAGCACCAGCCGGAAGGCGCCGCCACGCTCGCGGAATGTTGTGCCGGAGCGAAGCTGAATCACAAGCGCACCACTGAAGCCCGCGGCAACCCTGGCACTGCCCGCAGTGTTCCAGGTGTCCGCGGGGCCGGGCACCTGGATGCGGACCAGGCCGGCAGGCCCGGCGGGTCCGCCGGAGGCCACGTCGAGCAGCACCTCATGACCGCCGTCCGCAGGGGGCAAGCTCCAGTGGCGGTAGAGCGCCCAGCCGGGGCGGCTGCCGCCGGCAGGAGCGATCGCCGTGCCGTCCAGCGGCGTTTCGGGCACCAGCGCCAGATGGTGGCAGGAGTCGAAGTTCTCAGCCCGGAACCACCGGCCGGCCCGGCGCCCGGATCCGGCGCTCCCCGCCACACTGAATGGGACTGCCAGCGGAAGATCCTCCGCGGACGCGCCCACCAGAAGCTGGTACGTGCCGGGTTCCACCAGCATCCGTTCCTCCACCACGCTGTAGGTGGCAAGCCTCTCGAGCGGCACCCGGATCCTTGCCGTGGCCGTGCCTCCGGCCGGGACCTTCACCCGCTGGTGGCCCACCAGGAGCCGGCGGGGGAAATCGAAGCGGTGGTCCGGGGCGGACGCGTACACCTGCACCAGTTCCCACGCCGGGCGGGCGCCGGCGTTGCGCAGTTCCACCACGAGTTCCACCTGGTCCGCACCCTGGGGGCCTTCGCCCGGCAGTTCGCGCTGGGCCACAGATTCGTAGTGCACCTCGCCGTACGTCAGTCCGTGCCCCAGCGCGTACAGGGGTTCCGCGCGGCTGTACAGGTACGTGGAGTGGGAGGTGATGATGTCGTAGTCCAGGATGTCCGCAAGGTCCGCATCCCGGCGGAACCAGGTCTGCGGCAGCCGCCCGGACGGCTCAGTATCACCGCCCAGGACATCCGCCACACCATTGCCCAGCTCCTGCCCGCCATGGGACGTCCAGACGATGGCCGGTGTATCTGCGAGCGCGCCGAGGGCGTAGGGGTAGGAGGACACCACCACCAGCACCGTGCGCGGGTTGGCCTCGCGCACCACGCGGACCAGTTCCTGGTCTGCCAGCGGAAGGTCCAGGGTGGTGCGGTCCAGCGTCTCCCGCCCTCCGAGGTGGGGGTCGTTGCCCACCACCACGACGGCGGTGCCAGCATTCGCGGCGGCCTGCCGGGCGGCCTCGTGGCCGGACTTGAGCGTGCGGAGCACAAAGCGGTCGGCTGTGCCGGCGTCGGGGACAAGGGCAGCGCTCGCCGTGCCGGCTTCGATCCGGAGCCATTTCCCGGTTCCCACATGCTGCAGCGCGGCCGTGCCGTCCGATGCGCGGTCAAGCAGGAACGTCTCCTGCACAACCCAGCCGCCCACACGGTCTGCCGTGGCGCGCAGGTACCCGTCCCCGGTGTCCGTCACGAACTTCCCGGTCAGTTCCGACCGGAGGGTCAGCTCACCCTTGCCCCAGTCCTTGACGACAAACCGCTCCGCTTCGCCGGGAGCAGCGGCCTGGGCGGTGAGGACGGCAGTGCCGGCCCCGCCCAGGTACCCGCCGGTCCGGACGCTCCGCAGGGCCACGACGTCGGCACCCTCCTCGGCAACGACGCCGGCGCCCGTACTTCCGCCGTAGCGGCGGGCCAGCCCGTCGGCGATGCTGACCTCGTCCTGCAGGGTTCCGCTGTACCAGTCGCTCAGCACCCGTGACCCCAGGGTCCCGATGACGGCAAGGGTTCCGGGCTCGCTGCCCAGCGGCAGCAGGCCGGCGCCGGAGGGGGCGTCAGCCCCGGACTCATTGCGCAGCACCACCACGGACTTTGCGGCCGCTTCCCGTGCCAGCCGGACGTGGACGGCATCGCCGATGGCGTCCGCCCCGATGGAGGCGTAGGGATCACTGTCCGGCGTGAACTCGCCGGTCCTGGCCCGGAGCAGAAGGAGCCGCAGCACCGCCCGGTCAACGTCGGACTCGCTGATCAGCCCCTTCTCCAGCGCCTCGTTGAGGTAGGCGAGGGACGGCGCCGGGTTGTCGCCGTCGTCCGTGAAGCTGTCCACCCCGGCGTGGAGGGCGGCCGCGTAGGCTGCCGGGCCGTCGTCGAAATACTTCTCCGCCCGGAAGAGGGAACCCGGCGCGCCCGCGTCCGTCACGATGGTGACCGACTCCCCGTTGCGCCACTGCCGCAGCTCGGACTGCACCAGGTCGGAGGCGTGGGCGGGCCGGCCGTTCACCAGGTTGTAGGACAGCATCACCGCCCCCGCCACCCCGTCCTCGATGGGGGAGCGGTACGCCGGAAGTTCGTATTCGTGCAGGACTCGGGGGCTGAGGATGCTGGAGGTGACGTTCCTGTCCAGCTCGTTGTTGTAGCCGAGGAAGTGCTTGAGGGTGGGGACGGTCAGCCAGGTGCGCGGGTCCCTGCCCCTGAGTCCGCGGCAGTAGGCGCCGGCCAGTTGCGCGGTGAGGTGCGGGTCCTCGGAGAAGCCTTCCTCGTTCCGCCCCCACAGCGGGTGCCGGAGCGGGTTCACCACCGGCGCCCAGGCGTTCAGGCCCACGGACGGGTCCTCCGCCTTCTTCCCGCGGAGCTCACGCCCCGTGGCTTCGCCGAGCCGTTCGATCAGGTCCGCATCCCAGGTGGCGGCCATGCCCACGGGCTGCGGAAAGACGGTGGCCGGTCCCAGCCAGGCGACACCGTGCGCTGCCTCCGCGCCCGTGTGGAAAGGCGCCAGCCCCAGCTCCGGAACCGCCGGGGCGTGCTGGTGCAGCATGGCCACCTTCTGCTCAAGGGACAGCGAGCGGAGGATCTGGTGGGCCAGCCTTGCTGCGTGTCCATCCGCGCCAGCCGTGCCGTTACCGCCGGAGGCGTCGTCACCCGCGGCGTCAGCGGTGGGGGCGGCAAAGGTGGCGGGTTCTAGGCGCACGGCAGTCCAATCAGCGGGTTATCGAATCGCTTATACAAATTCTGGCGACACCCAGTGTTGCACTCACGCTTGTGAGGCGCAACACATTTGCCCTTGCCCGATCCCATGCTGGTGTCATACCCTGATCGAAGTCGAATCGGTTCGATGAATCGTTGAATCTTCCCTCATTGGCTCACACAAAGGAGTGCTGTCATGCTCGGTTCCCAGGTAGACCCGTCAAGGGGACGCCCCCACAAATCCGCCAGCCGCCTGCTCAACGAGGCCTCCGCCGGCGTCAACCGCCGCTCCTTCCTCGGCATCCTCAGCGGTGCGGTGTTCCTGGCGGCCGCCCCGGCAGCCCTGACGGCCTGCTCGGGAGGCGCCGCGCCGCAGGCAGCCTCCTCCGGCAGCCTGGCCGAGACGGTGGCCAAGCTTGTGCCCGCCTACAAGCCGCTGGAGCTGGTGAAACCGGATATCCCCTCCGTGAAGGGCTCCACGCCGGGCTTCACCAGCATCCCCTCGTCCCTGGTCAAGTCCGTGCCCACGCCTCCCGGAAGCGGCGGAACCTACACGGCCATGACGCCCGCCTGGTGGGCCGTTCCGCCTGCGCTGCCGGAGAACAGCTACTACAAGGCGGTCAACGAGAAGCTCGGTGCCACCATCAACTTCCAGGTCAACGACGGCAACGCCTACGCGGACAAAGTGCAGACCGTCCTGGCCTCGCCCAAGGACGTGCCGGACTGGATGGTCATTCCGGGATGGAACCTGCCGCCGCGCTTCGGGCAGGCTGCCGCGGGCGTCTTCCAGGACCTCTCCGAGTTCATCGCCGGGGACAAGGTCAACAAGTACCCCAACCTGGCGAACATTCCGACGGCGGCGTGGAAGATGGGCTGCTTCGAGGGCGGCCTTTACGGTCTGCCCTACCCCGGCGCCCTGATCTCGGACGCCATCTTCTACCGCGCGGACCTCTTCGAGGAACTCGGCGCCAAGCCGCCCACCTCCGCCGACGAATACCGCACTCTGGCCAAGGAACTCACGGACGAATCGAAGAACCGCTGGGGTTCGGAAGACGTCTGGACCGGCGCGCAGATCATGCACGGCGTGGTCCCCAAGTGGAAGCAGGTGGACGGCACGCTGCAGAACAAGGTGGAAACCGAAGAGTACCGGGCTGCCCTTGAGTGGACGGCGAAACTGTTTGCCGACGGCTCGGTCCACCCGGACGCCGTGGCCGGCAACGCGCAGCAGTCCAAGCAGCGCTTCGAATCCGGCGCCTCGCTGATGGCCTCCGACGGCATGGGCTCCTGGCACGAGGCCCTGGCCCGCGTCCTGCCGTCCAACCCGAAGTTCAACATGCAGCCCATGGACTACTTCGCCCCGGACGGCGGGAAGCCCACCCTGTTCCGGGCCCAGCCGGCAGCGATCTTCAGCTTCATCAAGAAGACGGAGCCCGCCAAGGTGGAGGAGATGCTGGCGCTGGCCAACTTCATGGCGGCCCCGTTTGGCACCGAGGAGAACGTGCTGATCAACAACGGTGTGGAGGGCGTCCACTTCACCAGGGACGCCCAGGGCATCCCGAAGGCCACGGCCAAGGGCACCGAGGAAGTCACCAGCACCTACGCGTTCCTGGTGAACGCCCCGATCGTGAACTCCATGGTCCAGTACCCGGGGCTGGTCCAGTCCCAGTCCGAGTGGGAGGCGCGCCAGGCACCCAACGTTGTGGAGGACGCCTTCTTCGGCATGCAGATCCAGGAGCCAGCCAAGTTCGGCTCACTGTCCAAGCCCTTTGACGACCTTGCCAAGGACATCATCCGCGGCCGCAAGAGCATGAAGGACCTCGACGCCGAACTCGCCACCTGGAAGAGCAAGGGCGGCGACGAACTCCGGGACTTCTACGCCGGATTCCTGGCCTAGGAGATGGCAAGGATGAGCACCGGAACAGAGCGCAAGGCCCCCGCGCCGGGGCAGGAGGTCGCCGCGGCGCCGGACAGCGGGCACCCGGCAGGACGTACGACGGCGGCCGGCGGCTTGGGTGCCCCGGGGCAGGGCGGCGGCTCGGGTGGCGGCGGGGCAGGCAGCACGGCCGTCCCCGCCCTGAGGCCGAAGGCCAACCTCAGACTGCGGTTCAACCGGGACCGCTCCCTGGTGTTCATGGCACTGCCCGCCGTGATCCTGCTGGCCGTCTTTGCCTACCTTCCCATGCTGGGCCACGTGGTGGCCTTCCAGGACTACTCCCCGTATGTGGGGATTCCGGACAGCCCCTGGGTGGGGCTGGACAACTTCGCGCGGGTGCTGGCGGACCCGGACTTCTGGCTGGCCGTCAAGAACACCCTGGTGATCACGGCGTTCCAGCTGGTGTTCTTCTTTCCCATCCCCATCGCCCTGGCCATGCTGCTCAACTCCCTGGTCAACCCGCGGCTCCGGGCCGCCATCCAGGCCGTGGTGTACCTGCCGCACTTCTTTTCCTGGGTGCTGGTGGTCTCCGTGTTCCAGCAGATCTTCGGCGGCGCCGGGTTGCTGAACCAGTCGCTGCGCGCCAACGGCTGGCAGGCCGTGGACATCATGACCAACCCGGACACGTTCCTGTTCCTGCTCACCTCCCAGGCCGTCTGGAAGGACGCAGGCTGGGGCATCATCGTGTTCCTCGCAGCCCTCAGTGCCATCGACCCCGCGCAGTATGAAGCAGCGGCCGTGGACGGGGCCGGCCGGTGGAAGCGCATGTGGCACGTCACCCTTCCCGGGCTCCGCAGCGTCATCGTTCTGCTGCTCATCCTCCGGCTGGGCGACTCGCTGACCGTGGGCTTCGAGCAGATGATCCTGCAGCGGGACGCCGTGGGGGCCGAGGCCTCCGAGGTCCTGGACACCTTCGTGTACTACACCGGCGTGCAGAACGGCGACTGGAGCTACGCTGCCGCCGCAGGCCTGATCAAGGGCCTGGTGAGCCTGGCGCTGATCCTGACCGCCAACAAAGTTGCCCACATCTTCGGTGAGAGCGGTGTCTATTCCAAATGAGCACACTAACCAATAAGGCGCCCACTCGAGCCAGTGCCGCCAAACCTCCCAGGCAGCCGCGCACCAAACCGGAACGCCCTATCTGGGACGAAGAACCCGGAGCAGCGGCGAAGGCCGGCAAGATCGTGGTGCTCGCCGTCGTCGTCCTGGCAGTCCTGGGACCGCTGTACACGATCGTCCTCACCAGCATCTCCTCCCAGGCCACCATCACGCAGGCCGGCGGACTGGTCCTGGTCCCCGGGGAAATCTCCTTCGCCGCCTACCAGCAGATCCTCAGCGGCGGGGTGGTCACCAGGGCGGTGCTGGTCAGCGTGGGCGTCACGGCCACCGGAACGGCCCTGAGCATGGTGGTGTCCATCCTCTGCGCGTACGGCCTGTCCCGGCCGGGGTCCTTCGCCCACACGCCTATCCTGTTCACCCTGCTGATCACCATGTTCTTCAGCGCAGGCATCATCCCGGCGTACCTGCTGGTGTCCGGCCTGGGCCTGATCAACACCTACTGGGCGCTGATCCTGCCCAGCTGCATCTCGGTGTTCAACATCATCATCCTGCGCGGCTTCTTCATGGGCATCGACCGGGGGATCCTGGACAGCGCCAGGATTGACGGCGCCAGCGAGTGGCGCACCCTCACCCAGATCGTGCTGCCCATGTCCAAGGCCGTCACCGCCGTCATCGCCCTGTTTTACGGGGTGGGCTACTGGAACGCGTTCTTCAACGCCATCCTTTACATCAACGACAGCTCCATGAACCCGCTGCAGGTGGTGCTCCGGTCCTACGTGCTCCAGGGTGTTTCTGTGCCCGGCCAAGTGGATGTTGGCACCGGGGCGGCGGCAGGCCCGGCGCTGCAGATGGCCGTGATCGTGCTCGCCATGATCCCCATCCTGATCGTCTACCCCTTCGTGCAGAAGCACTTCACCAAAGGCGTGATGATCGGCGCGGTCAAGGGATGAGCGTTCCCGTGTCCCTGCGGCAGCTGTCAGCGGACCGCCGCGGTGCTTGCCCCCTCGGAGAGGGTGGGGGCGATGAGCCGCAGCTCGGCGGGCTTGGCCAGGCTCAGCCGGTCCATCACCATCTCCACGGCGGCGCGGCCGATGTCCATGGCGGGGATGGACACCGCCGTCCAGGGCAGGAAGGCGGACGTGGCCACATCGGCGGGGGCTATGACCACCACCGAGATGTCTTCCGGGACGGAGAGGCTGTGCGCGGCGAGGTTCTCGCGCAGGATGGGCAGCAGTCCCTCGTTGTGCACCAGGAGGGCGGTGATGGCCTCCGGACCGGCGAAGACCTTGTCCAGCGCGCGGGCCAGGTCCTTGGAGTTCGCCTCGCAGGCCACCGAAACATGCGTGACCTCAAGTTCCCGGCATGCCTCCTCAAAACCGCGCAGGGCCCGGTCCGCATAGGTGGCGTGCCGGCGCAGCGAGGCGGGCGGGGAACCGATGAAGGCGATGCCGCGGTGGCCGAGCTCCACCAGATGGCGGACCGCGGTGCGGGAGGCGCCGGCGAAGTCGAAGTCAACGCAGCTGAGGCCACGCGGATCGTCCGGCATGCCGATCAGCACCGCGGGCTTGTCCAGCTTGGCCAGCACCGGGATGCGCGGATCGCGGGCCTCGATGTCCATCATCACCAGGCCGTCCACCATGGACTGGGACGTCACCCGCTCAATGCTGCCGGCGTCGTCCTGGGTCAGGAGCAGGACGTCCTGGTTGAACGTCCGGGCCGTAGTCACCACGGCGGTGACGAACTGCATCACCACTCCCACGTTGACGTCCGCGCGGAGGGGCACCACCAGCCCCAGGACGTTGGAGCGGCTGGAGGCCAGAGCGCGGGCACTGGACCGGGGACTGTACTTCAGCCGCCGCATGGCCGCTTCGACGATTTCGCGGGTTTCTTTCGATATGGGACGGTTCCCGCTCATCACGTAGGACACGGTGCTCGTGGAAACCCCTGCCTCTTTGGCCACGTCACTGATGGTCGCCGCCGTTGAAGCCTTTCGATTACTCATATCCATCATTTAACCAAGGAATTCCATGCATCCTCGAAGCCACGGCCTGAGCGCCGTGACAGAGCGGGCCGGGCTGCTCTTCGGCGCCGATTACAACCCCGAGCAGTGGCCGGAGGAAAGCTGGCCGGAGGACATCCGGCTGATGCAGCAGGCCGGCATCAACCTGGTCACCCTCGGCGTCTTCAGCTGGGCACGCCTGCAGCCAACCGAGGGCACCTGGGACTTCGGCTGGCTTGACCGGATCCTTGCCCTCCTCGACGAGGGAAACATCAAGGTCTGCCTGGCCACGCCCACCGCATCGCCGCCGCCCTGGCTGGGGCACCGCTACCCCAGCACGCTGCCCACGGACGCCGCCGGGACGACGCTCTGGTACGGCTCCCGCAACCAGTTCTCGCCGTCGTCGGCCGTGTACCGCAGCGCCGCACGGCAGGTCACCGCAGCGCTCGCCGAGCGGTACGGCCAGCACCCCGCCGTGGTGATGTGGCACGTGGGGAACGAGCTGGGACAGATCAGTTACGACGACGAAACGGCCGCCGCGTTCCGCACCTGGCTGCTGCGCCGCTACGGCTCCCTGGAACACCTGAACTCGGCCTGGGGGACCACTTTCTGGAGCCAGGGCTACAGCACCTGGGAGGAAATCCTGCCGCCGCGCACGGCGCCGTACCTCCACAACCCCACGCAGGTCCTGGATTTCAAGCGCTTCACCTCGGAGTCGCTGCTCAAACTTTTCACCGCTGAACGGGACATCATCCGCCAGTACTCCCCGGCTGTACCGGTCACCACCAACCTGATGGGGTTCTTCCGCGGCGCGGACTACTTCAGCTTCGCGGGGGAAACGGACCTGGTGGGCAACAACTGGTACACCGATCCCGGGCAGCCGCAGACCTGGGAACTGGGCGCCCTCACCCACGACCTGTGCCGCGGACTGGCCGGCGGCACACCCTGGCTGCTGATGGAATCGGCAGCCTCCGCGGTGAACTGGCGGCCCCACAACAGCGCCAAGGAACCCGGGGCCCTCCGCGTGGATTCGTTCTCCGCCCTGGCCCGCGGCTCCGACGGCATCTGCTTCTTCCAGTTCCGCCAGTCCGCCTTCGGCGCCGAACGCTTCCACTCTGCCGTGGTGCCGCTGGCAGGGGAGGACACCCGCGTGTTCCGCGAAGTCGCGGAGCTCGGCTCCCAGTTGCAGGACCTGCGGCTCCTCGCCGGGACCCCGGCGCCGTCCCGGATCGCTGTCCTCTTCGACTGGAACAGCTGGTGGGCGGCGGAGGCCCCGGACTGCCCCACGGACAGGCTCGGCGTCCTGGACCAGCTGCAGGCCTACTACCGGCCGCTGCTGCGGCGCGGCCTGTCCGTGGAGGTGGTGCACCCCTCAACGCCGCTGGACCGGTTCGACCTGGTGCTCGTCCCCAGCCTCTTCCTCCTCACCGAGGACAACGCCGGGGCGCTGGCGTCCTGGGTGCACCGGGGCGGGACGGCCGTCGTCGGGCCCTTCACCGGGGTGGCGGACAGCAACGGCCACCTCCGGCAGGGGCGGTTCCCCTCTGTCCTGGCGTCCATGCTCGGCGTCAGCGGCGAGGAATGGCGGCCCCTGGCGGAAGGAATCGGCCTCGACTTCGCGGCGCCCCAGGACGGCGTCACTGCAGATGTGCCGGCCGGGCTCCAGGCCACTGTCTGGTCCGAGGACCTCCGCCTGGACGGCCCCGGCGCTGCGGCGGCGGCCACGTTTGCCTCCGGCTCCCTGGCTGGAAAACCGGCGGTAGTCCGGAACAGCCACGGCAGCGGCACCGCCTGGTACGCGGGGTGCGACCTGCCCGGTCCTGCGCTGGGGCACATCGTGGGGGAGGCCCTGGCAGCAGCCCGCATCTCCTTGCCGGTGGCAGGAACGCTGCCGGACGACGTCGAACTCGCCACCCGCGGCGGCCACCACTTCCTGCTGAACCACGGCGCGGAACCACGCACCGTGACGCTCACCGGGCAGTCTGTGGACGTGCTCACCGGGGACGCCTGCGGGCCCCGCCTGGCCCTGGAACCGTACGGCGCCCTGGTCCTCAAAGACAGCCCAGACCCTCTTGAGAACGGAAACTGACATCCCATGAAATTTACCGACGGCTACTGGCTGTACCGCAAAGGCTTCTCGGCGCTGCACCCGCGCGACGTTTCCGACGTTGTGGAGGACGAGCGGAGCCTGACGGTCTACGCACCCACCAAGCGCATCACCTCCCGCGGCGATGCCCTGAACCTTCCACAGCTGACGGTCACCTTCGACGCGCCCCTGCCGGACGTCATCGGCGTGACCATCGAGCACTTCCAGGGCGGGCTGGACAACGGCCCGCACTTTGACGTGAACCGCACGGGACCGGCGCCGCAGTTCAGCCGGGACGCGGACACGGCCAGCATCACCTCCGGCGGGCTCACGGCACGGATCAGCACGGCCGGGGACTGGGGCGTCGATTTCCTGGGGAACGGCAGGCTGCTGACCACCTCCACGCCGCGCAGCGTCGGCGTCATCACGGACGACGGCGGGCGGACCTTTGTGCACGAACAGCTCAGCCTGGGCGTGGGCACCAACGTGTACGGCCTGGGCGAGCGCTTCGGCGCGTTCGTCAAGAACGGCCAGTCGGTGGACATCTGGAACGAGGACGGCGGCACCTCCAGCGACCTCGCCTACAAGAACGTGCCGTTCTTCATCACCAACGACGGCTACGGGGTGTTCGTGAACCACCCGGAGAAGGTGTCCTTCGAGGTGGGGTCGGAGGTGGTGTCCCGAACCCAGTTCAGCGTGGAGGGCCAGAGGCTCCAGTACTTCATCATCCACGGGCCCTCGCCCAAGGACATCATCCGGCGTTACACCGAACTGACCGGGCGGCCATCGCGGATCCCGGCCTGGTCCTACGGCCTGTGGCTCTCCACCTCCTTCACCACGGACTACGACGAAAAGACCGTGAACTCGTTCATTGACGGCATGGAGGAGCGGAAGCTGCCCCTGTCCGTCTTCCACTTCGACTGCCACTGGATGAGGTCCTTCCACTGGAGCGACTTCGTCTGGGACCCCGCCACGTTCCCGGACCCGGAAGGCATGCTGGCCCGGCTCCACGACCGGGGGCTCAAGGTCTGCGTCTGGATCAACCCGTACATCGCCCAGCGCTCGCACCTGTTCCGGGAGGGGCTGGAGCGGGGCTTCCTGGTCAAGCGGCCGGACGGGTCGGTGTGGCAGTGGGACATGTGGCAGGCCGGCATGGGGCTGGTGGACTTCACCAACCCGGACGCCGTGCTCTGGTACCAAGACAAGCTCCGCGGCCTGCTGGGCCAGGGCGTGGACTCGTTCAAGACGGACTTCGGCGAGCGCATCCCCACCGATGTGGTGTGGCACGACGGGTCCGATCCGGACAGGATGCACAACTACTACGCGCAGCTGTACAACAGGACGGTTTTCGACCTGTTGTCCAAGGAGCTGGGCGAAGGCGAAGCCGTGGTGTTTGCGCGATCCGCCACGGCCGGCGGCCAGACCATGCCGGTGCACTGGGGCGGGGACTGCGAATCCACGTTCGCTGCCATGGCTGAATCGCTGCGCGGCGGGCTGTCCCTGGCGGCGTCGGGCTTCTCCTTCTGGAGCCACGACATCGGCGGCTTTGAGGGCACGCCCGAGCCGGAAATCTTCAAGCGGTGGATCGCGTTCGGGCTGCTGTCCTCCCACTCAAGGCTGCACGGGTCCAACTCCTACCGTGTGCCGTGGCTGGTGGATGAGGAATCCGTGGACGTGCTCCGGCACTTCACGGAGCAGAAGATGCGGCTGATGCCCTACCTGCAGATGGCGGCGGAGCAGGCGTACGCGGAGGGGATTCCCCTGATGCGTCCGCTCTTTATGGAGTTCCCCGAGGACCCGGGCTGCGCGCACCTGGACCGGCAGTACATGCTGGGGCCGGACATCCTGGTGGCACCGGTCATGGACCCGTCCGGCACCGTGTCCTTCTACCTGCCCGAGGGCACCTGGACGCACCTGGAAACAGGGGAGCAGCTGGCGGGCCCGCGCTGGCACCGCAAGGAGTATTCGGTGATGCAGGCTGCCACGTGGGTCAGGGAAGGGGCTGTGCTGCCCATCGGTACAGTGTCGGACCGGCCGGACTACGACTGGGCACGGGACATGCAGTTCCGGGCGTTCGCCGCGGCGGACGGGACACGGCACATTGCTGTGCCCTCGCCGGACGGTTCCACCAAGGACTTTGAGGTGACCGTCAGCGGCGGCGACGTGTCCGCCGTCGTAGCCTGATGGAATCTGTCACCGAGGCGAGGATACCCGCAGCCATGAAAACCCTGGGCCGCACCGGCCTCCCTGTCACCGATGTATGCGTCGGCACGAGTTCGCTGGGAAACCACCCGCGGAACGGCACCGCGGCGGAGCGGACGGCAACGGCAGTGGCGGCCGTCCGCGCCGCCCTGGCCGGGCCCTTCAATTTCCTGGACACCTCCAACGAATACGGGCACGACGGCGGCAGCGAGTTCTGGATCGGGCAGGCCATCCGGGAGGCGGGCGGGCTGCCGGCGGGCTTTGTCCTGTCCACGAAGGTGGATCCCATCCTGGGGACGGCGGACTACTCCGGGGACCGTGTCCGGCGCAGCGTGGAGGAAAGCCTTGAGCGGCTGGGGCTGGACAGGCTGCCGCTGGTCCACCTCCATGATCCGGAGAAGATCAGCTTCGGGGAGGGTGTTGCGGCGGGCGGGCCGTTGGAGGCGCTCGTTGATCTGAGGGACCAGGGGGTGATTGGGCACCTCGGCGTGGCCGGCGGACCCATCGACCTGGAACTGAAGTACCTGGCCCTGGAGGTGTTCGACGTGGTGATCAGCCACAACCGGTACACGCTGGTGGACCAGACGGCGGAGCCGCTCATCGAGGACGCACGACGGCGGGGCGTCGCCTTCATCAATGCCGCGCCTTTTGGCGGCGGCCTGCTGGTGAAGGGGCCCGATGCCACCGCCAACTACTGTTACCGGCCGGCCAGCCCGGAACTGCTGGGCCGTGTCCGGGAGATGCAGGAGCTCTGCCGCGAGTATTCGGTGCCGCTCGCCGCCGCGGCCCTGCAGTTCTCCACCCGCGATCCCCGCATCACCTCAACCATCGTGGGGATGGCGGAGCCAGAGCGGGTGGCCGAAGCGGCACGCCTGGCGCAGTGGAGCATCCCGGAGGACTTCTGGGAACGCATGCTGCCGTTGGCTTCGGCCGGGAATGCGGATTTGGGTTAGGGGTCTGACTGGAAATTACCAGACATAGTCACGGGAATTGTCGACCGGGGGACGAACTCCAGCATCCCGCGACTCTTGCAGTGGTGCCGCCGCGGTCCTCACCTGGTCCCCGAGACGTGACTGTCTCCCAAGGGTTTCGAGGCGATTTGATGTGTAGCGTTTGGGGCACCTTCACCGGGCATTTTTTCGGGCGGGTCTTACGGGAATCGTCGGGCACCGGGATGCCACGCTCCTCAATGGAAATCACCTGTCTGTCGCACTGACCCGGCTGGGGACCGGCTTGCGGGCGCTGCTGCTGGTACGCCCGACGTTAGGCTGAAGTCCGGAATATTGACACAAGCTCTGAATACGGGGGAATGGTTTGAGCGATTATGGTGAGGACTACCTGCGGCGCCTGCTCGATGCTGTTCAACGCTTCGACGCGGCCTTCAGTGCATGGATGGAAACTCAACAAGAATCTGACCACCTTTCTTCTCGGGGCCTTCTTCCAACTGTTTGGGTTAAAGACGGAGTTGACCCTGCACTGGTGCGCCGCCTCGAACTCGATGTCGCAGAGGCCGCTGGGCTGGCTGCACGCGCAGTCGCCGTTACTGGCGCATACATTTCCGTCGCAGGGTTGGGTGTTATCGACCCGATTTCCAACTGGTCGTTCATGTCATCACCCAAGGCGCCGCTTGCACCGCGAGATATTCGAATGACTACTGCGAACGTCAAAGGCCGGCTAGAGGCAATGCTCATCGACGCGCAGAGCACCGCCGACTCTAGCCTGCCAAGCTTTTCCCCCGCTCAGCTGCATCCCGTGATCTGGTCCGGTGCAGCTGCACACTGGACCGCTCACCAGTTTCGAGTCGCGGTCCGTGAAGCTGCTGAAGGACTGACAGTCCATTGGAAGCAGAAGCTCGGCCGCAACGACGTGGACGACACCGTATTCTGGCAACAGACCCTGTCAGCCGGCGAGGCGGCTGATGGCCGACCCAAGCTCTATTGGCCCGGTCCTGCTGACGACAAAACCACCAAGAGCATGCGCGGTGGCCTTGAACCCCTTGCAAAAGCTTTGAACGCCCTCGCCACCGGGCTAAATCTGACTGTCCGAAATGTGACTACTCACACCAGAGACGAGCTCACTGAGCAGCAAGCAATGGAACGCCTTGCTGCCTACAGTTTTCTCGCCCATCTACTCGACCAGTGCCAAGTAGACCGCTTCGATAGTGGATGACCCGCATTGGAATTCGGAAGTCAGACAAGCGGCTCTTCCCAGATGAAGGTGTAGGTCGGCCGGGCGCGTCGGTCCGCAGATAGACGTCGAGGTCTCCCGACGATGGAGGTTCCTACGCCATCCATCCGAAAGACCTCGACGTGCCCGACGCTACCCCGCCGGCCGGCTTCGGCCGCCCTGACCTAACCGCCTTCGCGGCTCATCCCAATCGGCTCTGATCGGGTCTGCTGACCCTCTCGACGAGAACGCAGCGACATCACAGCCACCCAACCCCGACCGTCCGGGAAGCCGGGGCACGTCACATGGGCTGTGCTGCGGGCGTGTCGAGTGGGTAGTCCAGGGGCGACGCAGGAGCGTCGACGCGACGTGCTGAGAGGTGGTTCCAACCGAGCGCTAGGACACAAGCTACAGGCATGGCGATAGGTCAGGAACGGCGTCGCTCCCTGCGCAGGAGGGAGCGCAGAGTCTCGGCGTTTGCGTAGCCGACCCGTAGCGCGATCTCGGCGGAGGTGAGGTCCGTGGTTGCTGAGAGGTGTCGAGCTCGTTCGGTGCGAAGCCGTTGGACGAAGCCGAGCGGAGTGAGGTTGAGCGCCGCACGGACTCGTCGTTCGAGGGTGCGCCGGCTGGTGCCGAGCGACTGCGCGACGAAGGCGACGTTGAACGGTTCGTCCAGGCGGGCGCGCACGAAGCGTTCGAACTCGACGACGATCGGGTCCTCGTGCCGGAGATGTTCGTAGGCGACGAAAGCCGCCTGCGACGGGCGCTCGTCGATGATGAGGAGCTTGGCGACATGTTGGGCCAGGTCGGGGCTGATCGATCGCACGAGTGAGAGCGCGAGGTCGATGTGGGCGAAGGCGGCGCCGGCGGTGACGAGGTTCCCGTCGACCACGACCATGGTGTCGAGATCGAGGGCGACGGTCGGATAGCGCTTCCGGAACTCCGGCCCCAGGAACCAGCTGGTCGTCGCCCGCCGATGATGCATCCGTCCTGTCTCGGCGACGGCGAACACGCCGGTGCACGCCGCGGCGATCCGGGTGGTCGCGTCGTCGAGGCGCCCGAGTGAGGCGATGACCGAACGAGCATCTCGACTCTGGAGGGCGTCGTGGGTCGCGGCGGCCGTGAGGGTTCCAAGCGCAGGGACGACGACCACGTCGAACTCTCCGGACTCCGGCAGCGGGTGGTCCACCGACAGGGTCATCGATGCCGTCGTGGTCACTCGCCGTTTCGGTCCGAGGATGGCGAGTTCGATCGGGTCGATCCGCGGGTCGACGTCGCCGCGGGCTCCGTCGGCCACCCGCACGATGTCGATGATCGACGCGATAGCCGAACCGAAGCAGCCGTCGATCGCGATCAGTCCGATACGCATGACGTAAACAATAGCAATACTGCCGTATACGCCACTTCCCACCGGCCCTCGCTCGTCATACGCTGAACTCGTCCCACGAAGAACCCCGACGTCAAGGAGAGTCCCTCATGTCCACACCCGCATCACTTCCGTATGCCTTCGTCGCCAAGATCGTCGCGGCCGATGGACAGCACGACGCGGTCGCCGATCTGCTCGCCGGCGCTGTCGCACTCGCCAACGAAGAAGTAGGAACGATTGTCTGGTTCGCGGTCAGGACCCACGCCGACACCTTCTGGATCTTCGATGCATTCCCCGACGAAGCCGCTCGCGACGCCCACGCCAACGGCGCCATCGTCGCAGCCCTGATGGCCAACCAGCACCTCCTCGGCGCAGCACCCGAGATCCTGGCGGCCGACGTCCTCGCGTCCAAGCTCCCGTAGTCCGCCAACGCACGAGACGATCGCGCCCCGCCGAGTCGGTCCGCAGATAGACGTCGAGGTCTCCCGACGATGGAGGTTCCTACGCCATCCATCGGAAAGACCTCGACGTGCCCGACGCTACCCCGCCGCCCGGCTTCGGCCGCCCTGACCTGACCGCCTTCGCTCGACTCGACGGCCTCGGTCTGAGCGTGATCGGGCAACGACTTGAACCGGATCGTGCGGTCCTCGCGTGCCGCGTGGTGGAACCAGATCAGTGGTGCCGACGGTGCGGCAGCGAAGGCGCCGCTCGTGACACCGTGATCCGGCGGTTGGCCCACGAGCCGCTGGGCTGGCGACCGACCGTGCTGGAAGTTGTAGTGCGCCGCTACCGCTGTGCAGACTGCGGACACGTGTGGCGCCAAGACACCAGCGCCGCGGCGGAGCCACGCGCGAAGCTCTCGCGCACCGGGCTGCGGTGGGCGCTGGAAGGGATCGTGGTCGCACACCTCACCGTCGCCCGTGTCGCCGAGGGACTCGGGGTCGCGTGGGACACCGCCAACAACGCGGTCCTGGCCGAAGGCAAGCGGCTGCTGATCAACGACCCCACGCGGTTCGAGGGCGTGAAGGTGATTGGCGTCGATGAGCACGTCTGGCGCCACACCAGGCGTGGCGACAAGTACGTCACCGTGATCATCGACCTCACCCCGGTCCGCGATGGCGCCGGCCCAGCAAGGCTGCTGGACATGGTCGAGGGCCGGTCGAAGGCGGCGTTCAAGACCTGGCTCGCCGACCGCGACGACGCCTTCCGTGACGCGGTCGAGGTGGTCGCGATGGACGGCTTCACCGGGTTCAAGACCGCCGCTGCGGAGGAGATCCCGGACGCGGTCACGGTGATGGATCCCTTCCACGTCGTGCGCCTGGCCGGTGACGCCCTCGACAGGTGCCGGCGCCGGGTCCAACTCGCGATCCACGGGCACCGTGGGTTCAGGGACGATCCGCTCTACAAGTCGCGGCGCACGCTGCACACCGGCTCGGACCTGCTCACCGACAAGCAGAGCGACAGGCTACGCGCGCTGTTCGTTGATGACGCTCACGTCGAGGTCGAGGCGACCTGGGGTGTCTACCAGCGGATGATCGCCGCCTATCGCCACGAGGACCGGCAACGTGGCCGCGAGCTCATGGAGAAGCTGATCACCGACCTCAGCGCCGGCGTCCCCAAGGTGCTCACCGAGCTCACCACCCTGGGCCGGACCCTGAAGAAGCGAGCCGCCGACGTGCTCGCCTACTTCGAACGACCCGGCACCAGCAACGGGCCGACCGAGGCACTCAACGGACGGCTCGAACACCTGCGCGGCTCCGCACTCGGGTTCCGCAACCTGACCAACTACATCGCCCGAAGCCTGCTCGAGACCGGCGGCTTCGGACCCCAACTCCTACACCCCCGATTGGGATGAGCCAGACAAGCTCATCCGCGGGCACTGGCGAGACTCCCTCGTCTTCTCCGTTTCCGGCCAATTGCAGCTTTCGTCACCAGCCAGGCCGTAGCCACGCTGCTACCAGATCAGGGAAGCTTCACGCACCGAGAGCCTGCCGAGGAAGGTTCCCGGAAGGAACGAAAGAAGCGCGTGCCTCCACCGGAAGCCGGAAACGGCGGTCCAGCGTCGGGTTTCCGACGAGTCAGACTCACTTCGCTTCCAGTGAGCTGATCAGGTTGTCCAGGGAATTTCGGTTCAGCGAAATTTTGGCGATGTCGCTACTGAGTCTTTCACGCTCGCGCAGGAGCCGTGAGCGCAATTCAGGTGTTCGCGATGCCGGGTCATTGATGCAGGGCAGAAGTTCCGCGATGGCCTTACTGCACAGTCCGGCGTTGAAGAGTTGCTGGATCAACCCGATGAGCTGAATTGCGTCGGGGGAGTAAGTCCGTTGGCCCGAAGATGAACGTTCAGGGGTTAGAAGCCCCTGTTCTTCGTAGTAGCGGAGAGAGCGCACACTCACACCGGTCACCGCCGCCAGATCGCCGATTCGCATTGGGATTTGCCCCTCACATTGGTGTCAGGTTTTACGGTACAGACATGACTACTGAGACTAGACCCAAACCAGCCGTCCGGCAGCTGCGACTAATCGTTGAGGCCGAGGACTACGAGGCGGCTTTGACGTTCTATCGCGATGTTCTGGGACTGACAGAGCAGGCTGTCTTTGAAGGCGACGGAGATGCATGCGTCACGATCCTCGAAGCAGGCAGGGCAACGCTGGAACTCTCCAACCCCTCGCAGGTAAGGATGATTGACCAGGTAGAAGCCGATGGTCAGCCCAGCGCGAAGATTCGGGTCGCCTTCGAAGTGGACGATTCCGCCGCTAAGACCAAGGAACTGGTTGAAGCCGGCGGCACGTTGATCGCTGAACCCAGGGAAACCCCATGGAAGTCATTGAATTCCAGGCTCGCGGCACCTGCGGGTCTTCAGGTCACACTGTTCCAGGAACTCGAATCCCTTGAGGAACGCAGCACCAGAGCCGGTTTCAAACGCCCCTGATTAAAGGAAGCAGACCAACCAGGCGCCACTGGTTGATCTGCTTCCAACCTGCCGCTCCTGAGCGGCCGCAATTTAGTGGTGCGTCACCCTTAGATGGTCCGGTCCGGAAAAACCTGTTCCCACCAGGTTTCGTGGCGGGCGCCGCGATTTCAGGCGCTGTATGGAGAACAGCATCAGGAGGATCGCGGTGATGGACAGGCAACCTCCGACCCAGGTTGGGGAGGCGTAGCCGAGCCCGGCCGTGATGGTGATTCCGCCCAGGTGTGCGCCGACGGCGTTGCCGATGTTGAACGCGGAGATGTTCACTCCCGAGGCGAGGGTGGGTGCCTCCTGCGCAAAGTGCAGGACCCGGACCTGCATCCCGGGCACGGCTGCGAACCCGACGACCCCGAGCAGGAACAAAGCGATGGCTGCCGTCCATTGGGTTTCCAGGGCCACAGTGAAGCTGAACAGGATGACAGCCAGGGCACACAGGAGCATGAGGAGGCTTTTGTCCAGGTTCCTGTCCGCTGCGCGGCCGCCGAAGATGTTGCCGGCGAACAGACCGGCACCGAAGAGGACAAGCATCCACGGCACGGCTATTTCCGGGAACCCGGCGACCTGGGTGAGGATCGGGGCGATGTAGGTGAATGCGCCGAACATGGCGCCGAAGCCGAAGACGGTGACCAGGATGGACAGCCACACCTGGACGTTGGTGAAGGCCTTGAGTTCCAGTCGTAGGTTGGCCGGTTGGTTGGCGGGCTGGGTTTTGATGAACGCGAATATGCCGATCAGGGCGATGATCCCGATGCCGGTGATGGCCCAGAACGTGGAGCGCCAGCCGAAGTTCTGCCCGAGGAAGGTACCGAACGGGACGCCGAGGACGTTCGCGGTGGTGAGCCCGGCGAACATGATGGAGACCGCGGCGGCCTTCCGGTGCGGTTCAACAAGGTTGGCTGCCAGTACGGCTCCGACGCCGAAGAAAGCGCCGTGGCACAGTGCCGCAACGATCCGGCCGATGAGCATCACGGTGTAGTCGGGGGAAAGTGCCGAGATAAGATTCCCGGCGATGAACAGGACCATCAGCCAGGCGAGGGTGTTTTTGGGATTCCGGCCTGCCGCAACCGCTGTGACGAAGATTCCGCCGAAGGCGACGCTGAGCGCATAGACGGACACGAGGTAGCCCGCGACCGGGATGCTGACATTGAAGTCGGTGGCGACTTCGGGAAGGAGCCCGAGGATCACGAATTCGGTGAGCCCGATCCCGAACCCGCCGGCTGCGAGGGCTATCAATCCAAGGGGCATCGTTTTGCTTCTTTCTGCCGGGTAGTGGCGCCCGGCAGAAAGAAGCCATGTAAGCCTCAGCCAGCCAGGCGCCGAAGTGAGGATTTAGGTCGTGACGGGTGCGGGCTTCCGGAGGAACAGGGCAACCAGAAGAGCCGCCGCCAGGCCGAGCGCAGCATTGATGCCAATGGCCGGGAGCACCGCGTTCAGCACCTGGTTCGGGGCGGCGCTGCTGGTGCCGTGGCTAAGCAGGGACGCGGCGATGATGGTGCTCATGACGGGGATTCCCATCGTGATGCCGATCTGCTGGCTCATGGTCGTCAGCCCCGTGGCGAGGCCCTGTTCAGTGTCGGGGAGACCTGTGGTGGCGGTGACCATGAACCCGACGATCGCGGCGAGGTTCGCGACGCCGCCGACGAACGTGGCGATCAGCACGATGACCAGGGAGGCCTGATCGGTGTTGATGAAGAGCAGGGAGCCGGTGGCTGCAGCCTGGATGGTCAAGCCGGTGATGATGGTGTTCTTGTTGCCGAGTTTGCCGATCAGTTTCGGGGCGATGATCCCGCCGACGACTGTGCCTATGCCGAGGACGGCGAATGCCAGGCCTGCGCCGAGTGGTGTATAGCCGAGGACCTGCTGGAGGTAGAGGGTCAGGACGAATACCAGTGACGTTTCAGTGGCGAATGCCAGGATTCCGGCGATGTTGCCCCAGGCGATGTTGTTCCGACGCAGGATGGTCACGGGCACCAGCGCGTGGGCTGTGTTCTTTTCGATGAAGAAGAACACGACGAACAGGAACAGGCCCGCTGCCAGCGGTCCCCAGGCCATTGCGTCAGCCCAGCCCTTTTCGCCGGCAGTGGTCAGGCCGAAGACGAGCAGCAGCAGCGCCAGTGTCACAGTGACCGCGCCGGGCACGTCGAGCTTCGTTTTGTTGCCGCGGGCTGACTCGGTCAGAAGCTTGGGTGCAAGCACCAGGACGAATACGGCGATGGGGACGTTGATGAAGAACGCCCACCGCCACGAGAGTATGTCGGTCAGGAGCCCGCCGAGGATCGCGCCGGCCGTAAATCCTGCAGCCATCAGCGACCCGTTCAGGCCCAGTGCCTTGTCCCGCAGCGGGCCTTCCGGGAAGGACGTGGTCAGCAGTGACAGCGCAGCTGGGGTGACGGCAGCCGTGGCGAGGCCCTGGGCGACGCGTGCGGCGAGCAGCAGGCCGGGGTCGGTGGCGAGCCCGCCAACCAGTGAGCCGATGCCAAGCAGGGCCATGCCGGTGATGAAGAGCCGTTTACGGCCGAACAGGTCAGCAACTCGCCCGAAGAACAGCGTGAACCCGGCCGCGCACAGCGCGAAGGATGTGGCTATCCATTGCAGGTGCTCCAGGGAGAACCCGACGTCCGCCCCGATCCGCGGGAGCGCGACGTTCAGGATGGAGAAGTCCACTGCGAGGGTGAAACTCGCCGTCAGCAGCAGGACCATGACCAGCCGCTGCCGCCCCGACATCCGAACAGGACTCTCTTGGGCCGGCGGTTGCGGTGGCGCGGTGAGTTGCGGGAGGGGCGTGGTGTCGTTGGCTGTCATCGCGGAAGGTGTCCAATCATCGGGCGTGTGTGCGGGTTTTCCTCTCCACCCTGCCGACGCCCGGCGGGAACAGCCACGCCGTGTTGTGGGTAGCACTGACAGTGCTACCCACCTTCGGGAAAGTTCGTGAATACTCGCAGGTATGAACCAACCAGCAGCCATGGGCGACTTCCTCCGCAAACGACGGGCCGCGCTGACCCCGGCCGACGTCGGACTGATGGACTACGGCACCCGCCGGGTGCCCGGGCTGCGCCGGGAAGAAGTGGCCATGCTGGCCGGCATGAGCGTGACGTACTACGCCCGGCTGGAACAGGGCCAGCACGTCAACGCCTCCGACGCCGTCATCGACTCCCTCGCCCAGGCACTGGCCCTGACCGAGGTCGAAAGAAAACACCTCGCAGACCTGTCCGGGGCCAAGCGCCGCACAACAAAGACCACGCGAAGCAGACCGGACCAGGTCCGGTCCGGAACTAAGCGCTTGGTTGAATCCATGGGCAGTGTCCCTACAGTTGTGTTGGGTAAGCGCACAGAAGTCCTCGCCTGGAACCGGGCCGGCCACCGGCTCGTCGCTTCCCACTTGGACTTCGACGCCCCGGACACCCCGTCGGAACGGCCGAACATGACCCGGATGCTCTTCCTGGACGAGGCCACACGCAACCTGTACCCGCAGTGGCGCACCGAAGCCGGGCGTGCAGTGGCATCCCTGCGGCTGCTCTCCGGCAGGTTCGCCGATGACACAGAGCTGGCTGCCCTCGTCGGGGAACTGACCCTCAAAAGCCCGGAGTTCGCGAACATGTGGGCCGAACACCCGGTCGAGAACTGCATGTCAGGGCACAAGACACTGAAGCACCCCCAGCTCGGCACTCTGGAGCTGGGGTTCGAGGTCCTGACCATGCCGGACGATTCCGGCCACCGCGTCCTGACCTACACAGCGGAACCAGGCACCGAAACTGCCTCAGCCCTTACACGGCTTCAGCGGGCACCACTGGCCATTGCACGGGAAGGAGCCAGCCTTGACCAAGCAGTCTGAGACAGCCATCAGTCACCACTTCAGCGGCCAGCTTTATCAGTCCACGGCGCCCTTCTCACACTTCGTTCAGCAGGGTTATACCGGCTACACGGCCGGCATCATTGGGCAGGACCCTGCAAGCGGTGCCTTGGTCTCCGCTGATGTCACCGCACAATGCGAAGCAATGCTGACCAACCTGGAGACCCTGCTCAATGAACTGGGGCTGCTGATTGGCGACATTATCCGCACCACGGTCTACCTGACGGACTACCAGGACTTCGAAGCCATCAACGCCGTCTATGCCCAGCGACTGACCCCGCCGTTTCCGGCAAGGACCACCATCCAAGCGGCCGGGCTGCCTTTGGGTGCGAAAGTGCAGATCGAGGCAACAGTTCATCTTCCCAACATGGGATAACACTTGAGGTTTGCAGTACCCTACGGATCTCCTCTCTGAGCGCGTTACTCAGTGCTCCTGAATCATGGCGCGCTTGCCTTATCTATTTGGAGACCGAGAAACACCAGTCCCAAGCTCTTCTGATTCCCCCATGGAATGAGCGGAACCGGCGCGGTGGCAAAGCGAGTACGTACACTCCTGCTCACAATCCGCGACATCGATTTGTCACGAACCTGGGTCCTGCACGCTGGTTGTCTGCAACCGGGCTCCGGCCCGGTGAAGGATCTTTTACCGGACGCAGAGCCACATCCGCCTAGGTGGTTGCCACAAGCTCAAGCTCGAATCCATCAGAATTTACGAGATAGGCAGCGTAGTGCTCGGGCCCGCCAGCGTGCGGGTACTTGTCCTGGAATAACTGCACCCACCCGTGACGTCGGCTCTCTTCGACAAACACATCGAGGTCTTCTTTACTGCCGGCATGGAACGCAAGGTGGTTAAGCCCTGGCAGCGTGCGCTCGTGTTCCGAGCCGCTCATAGCCGGTGATTGCTCAGCAACGATGTAGGTCAAACCGAGCCGCCAGCTGATCCCTGTGGCCCAGCTCTGGTAGATCGAGTACCCCAGGCCCGCCAATACCCAGCCCCATTCCTGCTTGGCCCGATCAAGGTCAGGGACCCAGAGTTCGATATGGTGCAAGGTCCCTTTGGAATCGTTGTTCACGAGGGTGAGTCTTTCACACGCCAGGTCATCGCCGCCCGTTTCTCAGCAGCCGCAGCGCACGTTAAAGGATCCCTCATCGGGCACCTCCGCGGACGGCGAGAATTGCCCCGTGAGATCGCTGCCCGGTGGTTGTCCTTGCGTGCGTCTCGACTACATCGAAGCCAGCGGCCACCAGCTCGTCGCTGAGATCACTTACCGGCCACCGGTATGCCTGGACGACCGCATGATCGAACTTCTCGACGACTTGACCATCGAAGAAGCCGATCAGCAGGGCGCCACCAGGGCTGAGTACTCGACTGAACTCCAAGAGGGGAGTGCGGATCGCGTCTGGCTCATGGTGGATCAATGAGTACCAGGCGAGCACTCCACCAATTGTCCCGGTCTTGATATCGAGGGCGTCGAGGCTGCCTGTTCGGAACGGAATGCCAGGGTAGGCAACGCGGGCGTGCCCGATGAACTCAGGAGCCAGATCCACTCCGAGTGCAGGAATCCCAGCTTCATTAAGAAAGTTCGTCCATTGGCCGGGGCCGCAGCCAGCGTCGAGGACCGCACCCTCGATACCGTCCGCCCAAGTCGCAACTAGTTGACGATCTGAAGGGTGCACAGCATCCATTGAAGCGAAGCGTTCGACGTATTCTGCCGCCCTGATTGAATACGCATCGCTAACAGCGTTGACCATGCGTTCGAGTATAGGCAAGCCACGGTAAATGCCCGGTAGTTGATCCTCATGAGGTACAGCCCCGCTGCGGCGAATCTCCCGGCGGACGTTCGCGCATGTAGACGATTCTTCTGTCTTGATCTATTTCAGGGGTGGCATGAGTTGAAGGCCCCCGAGGAAATCTCAAAGGGGGGTGCTCGTTAGGCTGGCAGGATGGATCAGACCTCTAGCGAGCCCGCAGTTATGGGCCGTAACGCTGCTCGGCACGATGACGTCCGCCCTGCATGGTCTGGGGACGTGCTCTCCTGGCTGTTAGGGTCACCCGCGCCGAAGCATCGCCTAGAAGTCTTGGATCTCGGAGCCGGCACCGGACTGGGAACCCGGACCATCGCAGCACTCGGCCACAAGGTCACCGCTGTCGATACAGCCGACGACATGTTATCCGTCCTCATTAAGGCAAGCCAGAAGCTTCCGCCTGAAGTGGCGCGGCGTATCGCTACGGTTACCGGTTCGGCGGAACGCATACCTTTGAAAGATCGGAGCGTCGATGCCATCACCTGCCTTCAGGCTTGGCACTGGGTGGACCCCGTAAAAGCAATGAGTGAATGCGATCGCGTGCTCAGGCCTCACGGTGTGGTTGGTCTTGCGTGGCATACCTGGGATCGCACCAGCGAGTGGGTCAAGGCGCTGGCGGACATTGTTGAGCCGGACGGCGCCCCCGCTGACCAAACTCGAAGCGTACCCGCAGACTTCGCCGGGCGAGGAGCCTTTGATCGCAAAGAGTTCTCGTTCAACTACGAACTGCCGGTCACCGGGATCGTTCAACTAGCCAGCTCATGGACGTTCGTTTCGCAGAGGTCCGACACTTCCTCCGTCTTGGCAAAAATTCGTCGTCTGAGTGAGCAAGCGGCGTCCCCTAAGACAGGACTCGTCAGATTCCCTCACGTCACCGCCGCCTTCCGCCTGCAAGGTTCGCGTGAAGGACCAACCTACTAAACGCCGAAGGTGTCCCGGAGAGGGTTCCCCATACGGACCGGCTTCCGGGACGATATGCGGCCGGCCCTCTTTCGGGTCAGTGTCATGCCCAAATTGCCGCGGAGGAAGACGGACCTCTATCCATAGGCTTCGCTCATGGAGGAGGATGCTTGTGACTGCAACTGCTAAGACACCGCTGCCATTCAGGAGAAAAATGGAAAAGCGCAAGTTACCCCAAATTCTTCTTATTGCTGCTGCCATCGGGTTTGGCATTGGTGCCGTCATCCAGTTCATCCGCCCCGATTTTCTGATTGGCAGTCTGAACCTGGTGGCGGGTCTGCTGGCAGTCGGTTTCCTCATTTATATGAGGAAGGCGCCGACACTCTAGCCTTGGGCCCCTGCCTTCCAACGTCTGCCCGCCAAGCCTTCCGCTTACGGAAACACAAGCGCGGTGCAGACGACTTCTGACATTCCGTGCAGGCGACTTCTGAAAATGACAGAGGGACCGGCTTACGGGCACCGTTCCCTGCATCGGTAGGGTTGGCGGATGGATCAAGTAAGGCGCGCGATAACCAGCGGCGATGGCACCGTCATTTCATATTCCATCTTCGATGGGGCGCAGCCTGCGATAGTCATTTTGCATGGCTTGGCGGGTAGCAGCCGCGAGTTCGAACCCACAGCGCGCGTCATGAGCGGACGGATGGTTATTCTGATCGACCAGCGCGGCCACGGTTTCAGCACCCGCAAGCCAGCCGATACGTCACGGGGGGCGTTTATCGCAGACGCAGTGCGAGTCATCGAGGCAGAGTCTTCGGGCACTGTCGACCTGGTGGGGCAATCGATGGGCGCGCACACCGCCATGCTCGTAGCCGCAGCCCGTCCTGACCTGGTGCGCAGACTCGTGCTTCTAGAAGCCAATGAAGGTGGCGGGTCGCCCGAAGAGCACTCGGCGATCGGAGACTATTTCCGATCATGGGAGGTGCCGTACGCCGACCGAGAGACGGCACGAGCTGCCCTTGGGGGCAGCCCGCTGGCACACGCGTGGTCAGCCGATCTTGAAGAACGCCCCGACGGACTTTACCCGCGATTCGATCCCGAAGTGATGGAGGCGACAATTACGGACGTCGCTGTCCCCCGGTGGTCAGAATGGGAGAGCATCACGGCGCCTACCCTCGTCATCTACGCAGATGGCGGCATGTTCACCGACGAGCAGAAGACCCGCTTTGTCGCCCGTGGAGCACACGCGATACGCGTCGATCTCACCAGCGCTTCGCACGACGCGCATCTTGACGCCTTCGAGGATTGGATCAGCGCACTGACCAGTTTCGTTAATGCCCCCTGAAGGATCCCCTTCCGGGACGGGGGCGGCTGTGCAGACGAGTGTGGACATTCCGTGCAGACGACTTCGGAAAATGACTGCCAGCTGAGAAAGCCGGGCACCCCGTTGTCTTGCAAACACGTCTCACCATAAATTGTCTCAGCGGGGACCTGTGAGGGACTTTTTGAGTCAGAATGGCTTAATGAGGTATCTGGGTTATACGCGAGTTAGTACTTCGAGCCAGGATGCCCAGCTGCAGCTCGACGCACTCATCTCCGCCGGCGTGCAGAAGCGCGACGTTTTTGCCGATGTGACCTCGGGAAGTAGGACGGCGATCGAGCGCCCTGGGATGAAGAGGCTCCTCGAGTACGCAGAGGACGGCGACACTGTCGTTGTGTGGCGGGTCGATCGGCTGGGCCGGTCACTGATCGATGTGCTGAACACCGTCAACCTGCTAAGAGAACGCGGCGTCCAGGTCCGATCCATCTCAGACGGCATCGATCCGGCAACCTCGACGGGTCGGCTGATGCTGAACATGCTCGCCACGTTGGCCGAGTATGAGCGCGAGTTGATTGTCGAGCGTGTCAATGCCGGCATCGCCGCTGCCAGGCAGAACGGAACACGCTTTGGCCGGCCGCTGACGGATCCGCTTGTCATTGCGGACAAGCTAGCGATCGCGCAGGATGCCCGGGCGAAGGGACGCACCGCGGAGGACGCGGCCCGCCTCGTGGGCTGGAGCCGTGCGACTCTTTACCGCCACCAGCAAGCCCTCGCCGCGCGCGAGGGCATCACGATGTAGGTGTTCCTGACCGGCGAAGAGCGCTGGAGAGTCCTCGACGCCATGTCTCTGTTTTCGTACATCCACAAGCGTCTTGATGCAGCCCGAACCGAATCAGCTACAGCGTAGAGACGCAATCGAGGAAGAGGCGGAAGAATGATGAGTTCAGATCCGGACTTCATTGAAGTGCAGGGTCACCGGGCCTGGGTTGGCACCACCCCCGAGGGGGAAGCAGCTATCGGTCGCATCGCCATCTGGGCTGCGAGCGTTGAGGAAAACCTTGTGCACCTGTGTTCGCGGCTAATCAATATCGACGATCACGAAATTGGCTACGCCGTGACTGCAAACATGAATGCTTCAGCAGTGATCGACCTCGCGCGGAGATTGGTCATCGACTCGAAGACAACCAGCGACGAGGACAGAGCTGACGTGATGGCAATGCTAACGGAAGCGAAAGCAGCCCTAGTGGAACGTAATAGAATCCTGCACGCCAGCTTGGGAGAACTGATGCTCGGAGGCAAAATGCTGTTCCGCAGCCGACGCAAAAAGGGGCCCGTTCCGGACGGGGAGAATCCGCGCTGGGAGTCCACTTTGCGCGGACTAGACGAGCTGGATGCAGTCGGGGCGCGGCTCTTCAATGTTTCGGAAGACCTGTGGGCTTACGTCCATTTACCTTCTGATTAGCCTGGCTAGGCCCCACTTGTCGTGACGGCGGGCGGCCCATGCACCAGAGCGTCGAGCCGGGGCGAAATAGACTCATGCGGTGATTCTCATCGGCACCATTACCAACCCGGACGGCAGCTACAACCACGTCGAGGCCGCAGGCGACACCTACGAAGAAGCACGGGAAAACCTCTACGCACTTCTTGAAGAGGGCCAAAACCTCATAGTGATCCGCACGGCCCGCTAACCCTCGTGAAGCCGGGCCGGCAGGATAACGTCAGCAGGGGATAGCTCCGGCCGCGGTCGAAGGTATCTGATGGCGTGGCGGAAGGCGTTGCCCGTCCAGGCGATGTCGGCGGAAATTTCCACCACCAAGGGCTCTACCAAAGTCAGGGCCACCGGGCCCTTGTCCTTACTGAACCTGTTCAGCGTGGTTTCCGTGATGACTTCCGGCCACGGGTGCGGGCCTTGCTGCGGATGGAGGTAGGCCGCCAGCTCCCGGGAAGTCTTCGCCGGCAACACTGTGGAGCGTCCAACAATTCGTAGCTGGCCCTCCACGGGTAAGCCAGCCACAACGTGCTGCGGCCGGTCCATCGGGCCTATGACGGCAGCGCACACCACATCAAGAGACTGGCGGCGCTTCACCTTAAACCACTGTCTAACGCCTCCCTGGTAGCTTTGTGCAGCACTTTTGACCACAAGACCTTCCAGGCCCGTGTGGTGCAGCTCCTCGAACCACCGGAGCGCCTGGGCGCGGTCCTGGGTGGTGGGGGAGAGGTTCAGCGGCGGCACCCAATCGGCGGCCAGTTGTTGCAGCAACTCCCGGCGCTTCTCCAGCGGAGTGTCCCTGATGTCGTGCCCGGCAACGGCCAGCAGATCGAAGGCAACGAACGATGCCGGCTGTTCCCGGACCAGGGCCGGCAGGCCGGCCTTTGAAGCCACGAGGCGCCGCTGCAGGGCGTCAAAATCCAGCCGGTCACCGGCCCAAACGACGGCTTCGCCATCCAAGACGCAACCGGGCGGAACCTGCCCTTCCAGAGCCTCCAGAAGATCGGGAAAATAGCGGGATAAATCTTTGCCCTGCCTCGAGTAAAAGGACACCCCGTCTGCCCCGACCAGGGCACAAGCCCTATAACCGTCCCACTTGGGTTCATACCGGCTGCCGCCAGGCAATGCGGCCTCAGTCGGGATTGAATCAACGGCCTTGGCCAAGGCCAGCGACACGGGCGGATGCAGGGCCGGGGGCACGTCCTCTGTCATAGCGCCACGCTACAGCCGCCAGCCCTGTTGGGCTTAGGCGGCGGCCGCCCCGGCATCCGTGATGGCAGCCAGCAGCCATTGCTCGGACAGTGGGTCACGGCGCAGCTCGAACGTTCGAAGTGCCGACGTCGAGGTCAGCCTGACTTGGACCTGCCAGTGTTCGACGCTGACCAGGTCCCCGCAGCCCACGGGTGCCCGCTTGGCGGTGTTCCACCAGTCGGCGCGGGTGAACCAGCGCACCGGTTCGGCGGCGACGGCCCAAATCCGTCCGTCGTGCCTGATGGCCAGGGGAGTGCCGGTCGCGGTGAACCGGACCTGCACCGGAACGTCCAGGGGTTTGTCACTTGCTGTTCTTGCCACGGGTTCGCTCTCCCAAATTCCTGTTCATCATTTCTTCCCGGCGGGTGACCGCCGAACTCCACACCCAGGTCCGGTACGTGACCGGCCCGTCCTTCCACGTCACTTCGGCTGCTTTCGTTGTCCAGGCGAACACTTCGCCGTCCACCAGCTCGGCGCAGTTCGGGAACCGGATCCAGGCCTTCACCGGGATGCCCGGGTACCCGTTCTTGGCCGGGAAGTGCTTGAAATCGAGCTCTTCCACGGTCAGCCCGATCGGGTCGGCCCGACGCGCGTACTGCGCCTGGAGCGCGGCCGCGAACTCTTCGGAGGACATACCATAACCTTAGAATATATATTCGAATAGACACGCCAAAAGGTGGCGGCCAGGAACGGCCGCCATCCTTTTAATCTTGGGGGAGGGGTCTGACAAAGGGCAGGACTTGCCCCCTCAGTCCCTACACGTCCTTCAGACCTTCCGCTGTGTACTTATGCGTGTCCTTGATCATGCGCGTCATGGCCCGCACCGACTCCGGGTTGTCTTCCCAGCGGCTGCCGTCGCGCGTACAAGCACGAAATGACTTCACGCCGGCTTCTTGGGAAGCCTGCTGGAGCTCTACCCAGGCCTCTTCCAAGTCGGCCAGTTGGGCCGGTGTCAGTGGCGGTCGCTCCGTCTTCGTGGCCGGGGCCAACGGGAAGGATTCAGTCGCAGCTGGTGTCCGTCGCCGACCAAAAAATTCGCGCAGTCCCAAAGCTATTTCTCCTCTTAGTAGATCGGGTAGTCGTCGGGCTCCGGGTTCTCGGCAATCTCGATATCCCGCAGGGCCTGTTCCTTTGTTACCTCATGCCCCTGCGGATCCAGCAATGACCAGCGAACGACAGGATCCGGTCCAGACTGATCGCGCCGCCGCACCCAACGGTAGCGATGTTCTTTGAGCTTTTCCTGTCATCGCGGAACTGCTTGTCCTTTTCGACAGCCCGGTGCACCCTGCCCGCCGCGGATGAGTCGGCAACGCATTCGAGGCAGACGTGCCGGCGTCCGTCAGTGCTGGACTGATGGAGCCCAAAAGCATCTGCCGGCTTCAGCTTTCCGCACTTCCCTTTGCATGTCTTCATCTCATGGGTGTGAAGGCCGGCGCTGGGATCGACCATTTCACCGCAAGCTCCGCAATGTTTCAGCTGTTTCAGCTTCATGCCCCGCAAGCTATCAGAAGGGCCGGACACTGAATGCGAAAGTCCGGGTGATGTTCGCCAGGGCTCACACCCATATGGGCGTCCGCTTCGCGGCCGGCTGTTGGGTCCAGGGCGCGCCGTCGCAGAGCTCCGGACCCCCTGGCCCTGTCTTGTCTACGACGATGCTCCTATAGCCGTCAAACTGCGAAGAGAGAACGTCCGCGTCTTGTCGTGATGCCGGATGCCTGTCTTCGATCTTTGTCCTATTGGCGTGTCAGGGTTGGGGGTCGTGTCAGCGTGATCTGCCGAGAGTGGCCAGCAGGTCTTCATGCAGTTCGAACCAGATCTGGTGGGCCGAGTCCCGGTCGGTGCCGCAGATCCAGCCCGTCTCCCGACGGGCGTGCTCTACGGCAGCGGTGAACCGGCAATGGTAACCGGCGAAACGGGACAGACCCGAGCTCAGGCGGGCCTCGAGGACTTCAAGTTCATCAGCAGCGCGGGCTAGGTCGGCAAGAATCTGTTCAAGATCGGCCGGTGGCTGGGCCAGGCCCAGTTCGGTCAGCTGCCAGCGGGTGCATGCGCCTGCGACCAGGCTGTTCAGCGGGCCGAAACCGTCCAGCACCTCTTGCACCAGGGTGCGGGTCTTGGTGGCGCCAAGTTCGGCGGCCAGCAGGTGCTCGCCGTGGGCTTTGCCTGCCTCCGTCAAAGACCAGCCGCCCTGGTCTGCGAACTGGGTCCAGGTTACCTGTCCGGCGGCCTGTGCCCGCTGGATCAGTTCACGGACCGGGTGCTCGTCAAGCTTCACGCGGGCTATGACCCGTTCGGTGCCGGCATACCCGAGTACGCGCACGGCGTGGAGCACCAACAGCTCAGGAGTGGTGGCCGTGCTCACACGTCGTCCAACAAGGTGAGGCTGCCGCGGGACCCGTCGACCAAGATTAAGGAGCCATCGCGCAGGCTCGTGGCTCCATCGACGTCGGTGACGGCGGGAATGCCCAGTTCTCGGGCCACAATCGCTGCATGCGCCAGGATGCCCCCTGTCTCAGTCACCACGGCAGCCGCACGCGTCAGGACCGGCGTCCAGGCAGGGGAAGTGGCACGGCACACCAGCACCTCGCCAGTCCTGAAACCTGCAAAGTCGTCCAGCCCGGACAGTACCCGCACCCTCCCGCGTGCGACACCCGGACTGGCTCCGGTCCCCGAAGCGAGAGCCCGGCCCACATCGGCGGGGGCCGGTGCGGGTATGCTCGCCGTGCAGCAGGTGATGGGACGGGCCTGCAACGCCCACACCTTACCCTCACTGTCCAGGGCCCACTCCACATCCTGTCCGCCGCCGAGCAACACCTCAATCCGCTCCGCAAGGGCCATGACCGCCCGAGCTTGTTTCGTGGACAGCACGTCCGGCGTGCCGCTGCTAATCAGAGCGCCAAGGGCGTCGGTCTCCCAGCGCTGCGGATCTGCGTTACCTGAAACCAGTCCTTCACCGGTCCCGGGTACTGCTTCGATGATGGTCTGGGCGAGGCCAGTGAGTGGGTGGCGGGTGAAGGCCACGCCGGCAGCGACCGGGGCCAGCATTGGCTGCACCAGCGCGGGGATCTTCGCTGCATGTGGTCGTCCGGTCGCGTTAGCGTATGCAGCCGCCTGCGGGCCGCTGGCGCTGACCCGACGCACAGCATAGGCTACATCCTCGGCGGCCACGTTCAGGACCGTAAGGTACTGACCGGCGAACGATGCATCAGCTGCGTCTTCCCCGGGTGCGGAGGACCGCACTGCGAATATCGACCCTCCCAACCTTTCGAGCACCGCGGGCAGGGCCGTCTCCCAGTCGTCGGCTGCGGCCTCGTGGACAACAACGCCGTCAGGGACGGCAATCCCGGCCCGGGCCAGTAGAGCCAGGGTAGTTGCTTTCGCCCCGCAAATGGCTGCCTCGGCCTGGCCCAAAGGCAGCACGCTGCTCATATCTGTTCCTGCCTGGTCAGCACACGGGCCATGCGCTGCTGTGCGGCTTGTCCGGAGCCGAGCCCGAGCACACCCGCAATCTGTTGGAATGTCATCCCCGCGCCTCGGGCCGCGAATAGCAGTCCCGCCTCGACTTGATCCAATTCAGCACGCGCCGATGCCAGCAGCCCCAGCCCCGCTATCACCAGCTCCTCATCCACGGCCAGGTCAGAGGCCTTCCATGCGGCCAGGCGCGTTAGATCGTTGTCGCTGGCCGGCTGCCCTGCTTGTTGCCACGGCCGCGCAACGAGGTCGCCGCCACCTGCTTGAACGAGCAGATGCCGGTAGGAATCCAAGAGCCTTGCATGGGCCTGGTCAGAAGCAGTCATGGACCCACCTCACCTCATCAACAAAAAGTTGTCAACACGGTGTTGACTAATTGCTAACGTAGGCAACGCCGCTAGCCCGGGAGTGCGGGCCTAGGTTTTTGCTCCGTTAGCCATTGGCGGTAGGTCGCAGCGAGGTCGTCATTTCGGATGCGTTGGCGTTCCAGACGCGAAAGGATGGACACCCATTGGCCAAGTTCGCCGGCCACGGCCGTGATGGTGAGCCCGAGTTCGGTCCGCATGCGGCGGAGGTCTGAGTTGTCCGGTGCCGGCCTGGGATTGGTGATCTGGCGGTAGATCTCTCTGGCTGCGTAGCGTTTGAGGCAGCGCATGATTTCGCGTTTGCCTTTGCCTTCGGACGTGCGTTTAACCACGTAATCCTTGGTCCGTTGACACGAGCCCATGCGCACCAGGACCACCTGATGCAAGGCGTTATTGGCGTTGCGGTCGCCGCCTCTGCTGAGCCGGTGGCGGGTTGTCTTGCCGGATGAGGCTGGCACCGGCGCGACCCCGACGAGCGAAGCGAACTGGGCCTCGTTGCCCAGCCGGTCCGGGTTGTCCCCGAAAGTGATCAAGAGCTGGCTGGCTACTTCGGTCCCGACACCCGGGAGATCACAAAGCATCGGAGCGTAGCTGTCCAGGATTTCCTTGAGGGCCGCATCAGCAGCCTCGACTTCTGCTCCCAGTGCTTGGCACCGGGCTGCCAACGCCTTGAGGGTCATCAGGGTACGTACTCGGGGTCCGCCAGGTGCCCGGAAGGTCTCGTGCGCTGCAGGGCAGTAATCAGCGCGGAGGTGGGCATCGCCCGGTATTTCGCCCGGATCTTGTCCGGTGCAGATACGAGCAGCGCCTTGATCTGGTTGATGGCCGCGGTGCGGGCTTTGATGGCTGATGCGCGCCCGGAACGTACGATCCGTAGGCATTCCACGGGGCCGTCTTTGGCCTTAGGGATCGCCTTCGTCCGTCCCTCGAGCACGGACTTGGCGGCCTGGTAGGCATCGAGCGGGTCGGACTTCCCATTGAGTCGGCGGGCGGCCCGGTTCGGGCGGTTTACCTCCAGCACCGTGAGCCCTTCACCGCTGAGGGTTCTGGCGATTTCGGCGCCGTAGGAGCCTGTTCCTTCGACACCGACGGCAATGACGGTGCCGTAGGAGGTGATGAAGTCGATGATTTTCCGGTATCCGGATCCCACGGCCAGGAATTCCCTGTCCGCGAGGGGTTTGCCGTGTTCATTGATCACGGCCACGTGGTGTGTGTCGGCGTGGGTGTCGATACCCGCGATGACTTTTTTCGGTTGGCTTGCCACGATGAAAATTGCCCCTCAGTCGAGTTCGATACTGATCGGGAGCGGGCCAGGTGGGCAGACAAAACGGTAATGGGACTGGTCGTATCAGGCTCCTATGAGGTCATGTCCGCCTGGCTCGACACCCCTTTTAACGGACCTTGAGCCGGCGGACAGATCGTCGGAAAGACAGTGCCGCCTGGTACGTCAGTTTTTGGCTGGGTCACGCCGGCTCAAGGACAGTTCCAGTATTACCGTTTTTTGGCTGCTGTCCTTCGGATTGTACGTGCCCGTTCCGGCCCCTCTAGCCCCTCCGTTCCTCCGGGGCCTGCGCCCCGCAAAAGTCTTCTCCGGCGCTCCTTCGTCGCTTATTTCCTCCGAAGATTTTCCGGGTCTTGCCCTGCGGGTAGACGGGACTCCACGGGCACAGCTCCGCAAGCTTCGCCAGCAGCCAAAAAACAACTGTGAGTCTTGGAGTGGTTGGTCTGGGACTAGCTGGCAGTGTTGTTGCCGGTCGTTCTGCCTGGCGCGTGACTCGAAAAACAACTTGCCCCCTTGAGGGTGCGTTTCCCCCGACTTGTCCGCGCTGGGTGGAGCGGCCGGCGTTGACCTGTCCCACGTCGGTGGCTTGATTAGAAGCTTGCCCAGCCTCTGGAGGTTGTGGCTCATCACAGTTTTGCCTCGAGGTGACTCTTCCCAGGTTCAATGCCGGCCGTCATGCGGCCCGTTCTTTGTCCGTTCCAAAGGAAGGAGGGTGACAGCGTTGACTATCGTTGCGCAGACCCGCCCGTTCGTCATCGGCGTGGACTGCCACGCCCGCACCCACACGTTCGCCGTCATAGAGGCCAGCACCAAGCGACAACTCGCGAGCGAGCAGTTCCCGACCACCCCGGCAGGGATTTCCCGCGCCCTTGCCTGGGTAGGCCGACGGACAGGCGGCGATAAGGGGTGTTTGTGGGCAATCGAGGGTGTCGGCACTTACGGGGCACGTCTGGCCAGGGCCGTAGTCGATGCCGGCTACGATGTCGCCGAAGCGCCACGTATGAACGCCCGCGGCCGCCGGGGGCTGGGCAAGTCCGACGCGTTGGATGCGGCCGCCATCGGAACGGCCGTCTTGAGCGTGGAGGAGTCCGAGCTCCGGGCGCCGCGGCGGGATGAAGGAACCCGTGCTGGACTGAGGATCTTGAGCGCGGCACGGGATCAGCTGACCCGGGACCGAACATTGAATGCGAACGCACTCCTTGCTTTGCTCCGGGCCCATGATCTAGGAATCGACGCCCGTAAACCATTGGTTCCCGCTCAGATCGCGACGATCACCAGATGGCGGGACCGACAGGAGCAGCTAGAAGTATCAATCGCCCGCGAGGAAGCGGTTCGGTTGGCGCGCCGCGTCCTCGAAGTAACTACTCAGCTGGCTGCGAACCAGAAGCGAATGACAGAGCTGATCCAGCAAAGCCCAGCTGCACCGCTTCTGGAAATGGTCGGCGCCGGGGCTGTCACGGTCGCGACTGTCCTGACGGCTTGGTCTCATCCAGGAAGGGTTCGCAGCGAAGCTGCCTTTGCTTCGTTGGCAGGGGTGAATCCCTTGCCAGCTTCAAGCGGTAATACTGTCCGGCACCGGCTCAACCGGGGCGGTGACAGGCGCCTCAATCGGGCCCTGCACACCATCACGATGACCCGCATGACGCATGACCCCGGAACACGGGAGTATGTCGCTAGACGCACTCACGAAGGCCGCAGCTACCGCGAAATCCGAAGATCCCTCAAGCGCTACATCGCCCGAACCCTCTACCGCCAACTCAATACCCTTTACGCCGCCGCCGAACCTGCCGCGTCCCCGGCTATTGGTACGGCCCCGTAGCGAGAACAGGAGCGCACGAAGAACGTTGCCCAGGCTGGTGGGTATCTCCTCAGGTTTGTCCAAGGTTTTGATCAATATCATTGCCGCCTTATCCGGGGACGGTTAGCGTCGGGGCATCACTCGTTGGGGGTTCGGGCGTTCGGTGAACTGGGGATTGCCGCGGATCATTCGTAGAAAGTTCTTGGGGGATGTCTACTGTTCCGAGCCTGATCCGGCCTGCCCTTTTCCGGCCTGTTTCAGCTGGTTTTACCGCTGTCAGGGTTGTTATCGCTGCTGTTGTTGCTTTTACGGTCACTGTTGCCGGGTTTAGCGCCCCGGCCTTCGCGGCTCCTTTGGTCGCAGCGCCTGCGGCGGTGGCTCCGGCGTCTGTACAGGCTCCATCGGTTGTCCCGGCCCAGTCCACACCTTCGGTGCAGGCCGGCGTTTTTGTCCCGGTCCAGGGACGTGCGCTGGACACGCGCTCTGGGCTGGGCGGTATCACCGGGCCGGTGACGGCGCAGACCTGGCATCCCTTCCAGGTCCTGGGCGCCGCAGGGGTGCCGACCAGCGGTGTGGATGCGGCCCTGGTGAGTTTGACCGTGGTGAATGGAACGGGTGTCAACGTCGCCCAACTGGTGCCCAACACCGCCCGGCACCATGACACGACGAACCTGTATTCCGGGGAGAATGACACAATCTCCAACACGGTGGCCGTCGCGGTCGGAACCGACGGGAAGCTGGCGCTGTACTCGACGTCCTCGCAGCAGTTCATTGTCGATGTCCAGGGCTATTTCACTGCAGGTGACACTCCGGCTCCGGGCGCGTTCGTTTCCGTCCCTCAATCCCGAGTAGTAGATACCCGTAACGGCACCGGGTACCCGGCCGGTCAATGGTCAGGGGCAGGGATCAAGAGCCTGGCCTTGAAGGGCAAGGGAGGGGTTCCGGATACGGCGACAGCGGTCTTCGCGAACATTACGGTGCTTAATGACAATGACACGGCCGAGCTCACTTTCACGACCCAGCCCGGGGGTGGTTTCGACGGCGGCGCTGACCCTGGGACCACGATCAATTTCCGCGGCTCCTCCACCACAGCAGTTGCTGCAGTCCTGAATCTGAACGCAGCGGGCGTGGTTGATATCAAGCACAACCAGCCGTACGCCACGGGCTTCCACGTCCTGGTGGATATCCAGGGCTATTTCGATGGGCAGGTCTCCGACAGCGCGTTCACCACTGTCGAATCACGGATCTATGATTCCCGTGTCTCAAACACCCCTATAAGCGGCTTCAGCTCGGTGGAGGTGCAGATCGCCGGGGTGGGTGGGCTGCCCGCGGCCTCGACTAGCCTGGCGGGTGTGGCCATGAATATCACGCCCATCACGACCGGGACCGGCAACTTGACCGTATGGCCCTCCGATGAGACTCAACCCGGAACGAGCACCGTGAACTACACCGCGGACTCGGTGTCCAACACTGTCGTGGTACGGCCCAGCACCGTCACCGGAAAGGTCAAGATCTACAACGCCGGACCCGGTAACGTCCACGTCATCCTCGACTCCCAGGGGTGGTTCAGCAACGCGAACCTGCTGCCACCGGTAACCGTGAACGGGGCCGAGTCAGGCTCGCGGGGCAAGGCCTCAATGGTCGGACACACGCTGACCGACGCTGCGAAGCTGGCGCTGAACCCGACGAACGGCAACGCGGTGTTCACGGGCCGGCTGTTCAATCTCCGGGGCATCGGGCAGGACATGAACGTCGCCTGGCGGTACAACTCGAAGTACGACCACCGCCCCACGCTCTCGATGGGCCGGCTGGAAACCGCGCTGCGGGTCGACCCTGCCACCGGGAACATGATGTACACGGCCCCGGACGGTGGCTGGTACACCTTCATGCTCGCTGCGGGTGTCTTTACCATGGCGCCGGAGCTCAACGCCTCCCTCACGAAGGTCTCCACCACGGAGTATTGGCTCCGGTTTAACGACACCGGCATCACCAACGTCTATCAGGACGACGGGACGAACTTTGCCCTGGTCCGGTCCGTCGATGCAAACACCACCAACCCGAACACCGTGACCTACACCTACGGCAACGGCAGGCTGACCCAGACCACGGACACCCAGGGCCGCACCGTTTCCTACGTCTATAACGACACCCGGAACCTGAACCAGCCCTCCGCGATCACGGACAACTCGCTGAACCGGACCGTGAACATCGAATACGGCGGCGGGGAAGGCCGGATGTCCAAGATCACCGACGCCACCGGCGCGGTCACCACCTTCGCCTACACCAGCGGGAAACTCAGCTCCTTCACCGACGGGCGCACCAACACCACCGCCCTCGCCTACGCAGCGGACGGCTGGGTCAACACCGTTACCTACGGCCAAGGTTCAACCGCGGCCGCGACGTGGACCCTCACCCACAGCACGGACGGCAGCCTGTCCTACCTGACCGACCCGAACAGCAAGCAGAGCACCTACACCCTGGATGCGAGCAAAACCCGGGTCCTGAAGGCCACGGACCCCAATGGCAACGAGTCCTCGGGCACCTTCGATGGGCACGATAATCGGCTGACCACCACCAATGGTTTGGGGCAGACGACCACGGCGGCCTATAACGCGAACAATTCGCTGACGAAGATCACCTCCCCGCTGGCCGGCGCCACGGGCACGGCCGGGGATGCCTCCTTCACCTATCCGACCGCGGTGGGGGACCCTTTGTTGAACTACCGCCCGGACACCTCCACCAGCAGCGAGGGAAACGCCAACACAATCCAGTACGACCCGAACACCAAAAACCCCTCAGCGATCCTGACCCCTGACAACCTGGGCGGCACACCCCGGCGCTACTACCAGGGTGACGCTGCCGGAACGAGCTGCGGCGCGAAACCCGGGTCGTTGTGCCGGTCCACGGACGGGAACGGCAACGAAACCACCTACAGCTACGACGCGGCGGGGAACGTGGCCGCGGTGACCTGGCCAGCTCCGCTGGGTTCTCTCGCGTACACCTATGACGCGGCCGGCCGGGTCGCGACGGCCAAGGACGGCAAGAACCAGACCGCCACCTACACCTATGACAACAACGACCGCCTGACCCAGGTCCGCTACGCGGTCACCTGTGTCCCGGCGACCTGCGTCGCCTACACCTACGACAATGCCGGGAACCTCACCACCCGGGTAGATGCGGCCGGGACCACCACCTACACCTGGGACGCCCAGAACCGGCCCACAGGTAAAACCATCGGCGGGGTGACCACCACGGTCACTTATGACGGGGCCTCGAACATCCTGACCAGCGTGGACCCGCTGGGGACTGTGGCCTACCGGTATGACGGGGCGAACCGGCTGGCCGCCCTGGCCGAACCGGGCGGGTCCTGCCCGGCCACCCCGGTGTTCCCGAACAGCACCAAATGCACCGGCTTCGAGTACGACAAGGCCAATCGGCGCACCGTCACCAAGTACCCGAACGGGGTGAAAAACACCACCACCTACGACGGGGCAGGCAAGATCACCGACATCGCCGCGACCAACACCAGCGGCACGGTCCTGGAAAAGCGCGCCTACACCTACACCCTCAACGGAGCGAAGGACGGCGGACTCCGGAAGACCATGACCACCGACTCCGGCTCGGTCACCACCTACGGGTACGACAAGCTCAACCGGCTCACCTCAGCGGTCAAGGGCACGGTCACCGAATCCTGGACCTACGACGCCAACAGCAACCGGCTCGCCGACACCAAGACCGGGGCCGCGACCGTGTACTACGCGTACAACGCCGCGGACCAGCTCTGCTGGCACGCCACCGCGACCGGGACCTGCACCGCCGCGCCGTCCGGGGCGGTCAAGTACGGGTACGACGCGAACGGCAACACCACCCTCGCCGGGTCCGCCGGAACCACCCAGGCCTACAACGTGTTCGACCAGTTCACGTCCAACACCAGCGGCTCAACAGTAACGAGCTACACCTACGCCGGAACACGTAACGACGAAAGGATCACGGCCGGGTCGACCTCGTTCCTCAACGGGACCCTCGGCGTCACACAGCAAACCAAGTCAGGCGCGGCCACCTCGTTTATCCGGGATCCCGACGGTACGCTCATCAGCATGCGCACCAGCACCGGGGCCAGCTACTACTACACCACCGACGCCATCGGCTCGACCATCATGCTCACCGACAGTGCCCAGGCCAAAGCCGTCGAATACAAATACGACTCCTGGGGCGTGCAGACCAGCTCCACCGGCACCCACGCCGCAACCAACCCCTGGACCTACGCCGGCGGCTACAACGACACCACCAGCAACCGCATCAAATTCGGCGCCCGCTACTACAACCCCTCCCGCGGCCGCTTCACCCAACCCGACCCCTCCGGACAAGAACAAAACCGCTACCTCTACGCAGCAGCGGATCCCATCAGCAACACCGACCCGAGTGGCCTCTTGTTTGGTGACACGGACTATGGCTGCGCTCTCTATAACACTTCTTACTGCACTGGGGTAGCAAACGTGCCGTACCCTCCCGACGGAATGACTGCAAAGTGCAGAGTCTCCTTAGGATTTTCGATGGCAAGTGTGTTTGTTCCCGGCTGGACCCCATGGGCCTTCGCAGGAGTCTTCGTCGCCGCTGTGACTTGTTAGAGCGAAATAAGAAAGCAGTCCTCATGAAACCGCAAGCACCTCGAACTGCGTTGGCCTTCACCATCCTTGGCACTTTGGTGTGGGGATGGCTGGGAATCAGTGGACTACTAGAAGGAGCCGACATTTGGAAGCCCATCCTCGCACTCGCATTTGGAGTTGTGTGGCTGGCTGTGGGTTTGACGATGTGGAGGAAGAGCAGAGGCTTGCGTCGAGATTGATTGCTTCTCCCGGGCCACTCATAAACGTGAGCCTGCGCTCCGCAGTATTGGGGGCCTCAGTGGCCGCCTACTAACAGGCGCCGGGGACTCCGCCTGCTGAGTTGAGGGCGTGAGCAGCTGCCTAGGAAAACAACAGCTTTTCAAGACACTGACGCGAGCCTCAATCGGGACAACGGCGGGCGCGCGAACGGGCGGAACAGCGGGCCACTCGACGTCTCGTAAAGGCGTCTCGCAGCAAATCGTCTCGTCGCGGGTGCATCGGGGGCTTTTCGAGTCAAAATTGCCTCGTGAGGCTACTGGGTTACACCCGCGTCAGTACTTCCAGCCAAGATGCCCAGCTGCAGCTGGATGCACTGGTCGCCGCCGGTGTGCAAAAACGCGATGTCTTCGCCGATGTGACCTCCGGTAGCAAGGCGGCGATCGAGCGTCCGGGAATGAAAAAACTCCTCGAGTACGCCGAGGAAGGCGACACCGTCGTTGTGTGGCGGGTCGACCGGCTGGGCCGGTCGCTCATTGATGTGCTGAACACGGTGGCCCTGCTGCGCGGCCGCGGTATCCAGGTCCGGTCTATCTCCGATGGCATCGACCCGGCAACCTCGACCGGCCGGTTGATGTTGAACATGCTCGCAACTCTTGCCGAGTACGAGCGCGAGCTCATCGTCGAGCGGGTCAACGCCGGCATCTCCGCAGCACGACAAAACGGCACACGCTTCGGCCGCCCGCAGTCCGACCCGGCCGTCATCGCGGACAAACTCGCAATCGCCCAGGACGCCCGCGCCAAAGGCCGCACCGCCGAGGACGCTGCCCGTCTCGTTGGCTGGAGCCGCGCAACGCTCTACCGCCACCAGCAAGCCCATGCTGCACGCGGGAGCACCACGATTTAGCCCGGAAATTACGCCCGGCCTGGCTTGGATTTCCGGCCTCACTTAGCCAGCGCCCAGGTCTACTGCACGGACCTCGCTTCGCTCGGACTGTAGAAGCGCTTTTCTGTTTTTTGCTGCTGTCCTCCGGATCGTACGTGCCCGCTCCACCGGCTCAACCGTCCTGCGGACGGCTGCACAGCCGATGCCTTGTGTCGGCGCTTCGCTTATTTCCTCCCACAACCCATCCACTGCTTGCCCTTCGGGTTGCCCCGACTCCGTCGGGCACAGCTCCGCGATGCTCCGCCAGCAGGCAAAAAACGCCCGGGGGAGAGGGGAAGCTGGCCGGTCACCAAGGCCGCCTCACCCACCGGATCCTCAGCAAAGGAGAAGAGAAACTATGAACGATCGCATTGCACGTGCAGCCCTGACCCGCCTGTTCGAACCAAACGACACAGTTGGGCGGACCCTCGTGGGCAGGCTCGGCGCGTACGCCGCGCTGCGGCTCGCCACCGGCGCCCAACCCGCCCACACCCTCCCAGACGTGACACCCGAGGAACTGGCCGACGCGCTGAAGCGCTGGGCCCCCCGCGTGCCGGATCTGGACCCGGAAAAAGACCTAGCCACCATCGAACGCCTCGGCGGCGGGTTCCTCATCCCCGGCGACGAGCACTGGCCCACCGGTCTGGACGACCTCCCGGACGCACCCTTCGGTCTCTGGTACCGGGGCAACATCGGGAACGGCATCCCCGACCCGTCCAACTGCGCGGCACTGGCCGAATCACGGGACTGCACCAGCTACGGCGCGACCGTCACCGGAGACATCGCCTACAGCCTGGCCCAGCGCGGAATCTGCGTCATCGCCGGCCTCGCCTACGGCATCGACGCCCACGCCCACCGCGCCGCACTGGCCGGAAGCAACGGCAACGGTCCCGCCACCATCGCCGTCCTCGCCGGAGGACTGGACCGCGACTACCCGTCCGGAAACGCCGACCTCGCCGCCGTGATCCGTGCCAATGGCCTGACGATCTCAGAGCTCCCGCCCGGTTCCGCCCCGACCCGGTACCGCTTCCTTCAGAGGAACCGCATCATCGCCGCCCTTGCAGGGGTGACGTGTGTCGTGGAGGCTCGGTGGCGCTCCGGGGCGTTGAACACCGCCCACCATGCCGAGACCATTGCCCGGCACGTCGCCGCCGTCCCCGGCAGCGTGCACAGCGCGAACTCTGCAGGATGCCACCGGCTTCTCAAGGAAGGCGGGGCGGTGCTGGTGTCCGAGGCGGCCGAACTGGCCGAGCTCCTCGCAGGGTAGTCCTTTCAGGTGGCCGTCCCTTACCGGGGCGGTCACCGCGGGCGGTCCGCCGTCGTGGCCGGCGTGCGCGGTGGGTCGGCTGCGGCGGACCGCCGTTCGCACACTCAGTTCCGGCGACCGGGGGCGCGCGGCCGCCGATGCCAAGGGACGCCGAAAGAAGACCCGGGGTGCTGATGGGAGGTTCGCAGGGCTCACCAGGAAAAGGGGCGTCCGCTGGCGCGGCCGGCTGCGGGGTCCAGTGCCGGCTCCGCAGGGCTCCGCCGCCCCTGGCCCTGTTCTGTCTACGACGATGCTTTGGCTGCTGTCCTGTCGGATTGTACGTGTCCGCTCCGGCCGGTCTAGCCCCTCCTTCGTCGGGGCCTGCGGTCCAGGAAATGTCCCTGCGGCGCTCCTTCGTCGCTGATTTCCTCCGGGAATTTCCCGCCCCTTGCCCTGCGGGTAGACAGGCCTCCGTCGGCCACAGCTCCGCAAGCTTCGCCAGCAGCCAAAACAACACGGGGGGAGAGGGGAAGCTGGCCGGTCACCAAAGCCGCCCCGCCCGCCTACTCCTCAGCAAAGGACTTCGAACCATGAATGACGCAATCCGCATTTCCAGCCCCGCCGACATCCTCGGCTTCATCCCGCACTCCCTCGGGTTCGTACCGCGTGAATCCTTTGTGTTCCTGACCATGCGGGGCAAGACGCTGGGCGCGACACTGCGCGTGGACGTCCCCGCGGTCGCGGAACCCGCCGGTTTCGCCCGCTCCATGGTGGACTACCTCGCACTGGACACTCAGGCAACCGCGGTGCTGCTGGCCATTTACACTGCCAGCACCCCCGCCCTCGGAGAGCCCCGCCCCTTCCACGACCACGTCGAAGCCGTCATCGACGCGCTGGACACCGGAGGCACCCCGTTGCAGGACGCTTGGCTGGTCACCCCGTCGCACTGGCAAAACCTGCTGTGTGACAGCGACGCCGGGTGCTGCCCGCCCGAACCGCTGGAGTCCATCACGGACGGGCAGCTGAACGCGGAACTGGTGTTCCGTGGCAGCAGCTACCAAAAGACGCCCGGCACCAGTTACGCGCCGTTCGCAGGCCCGGCAGAGAGGGAGGAGCAGATCCGTCACGCGCTCCCAGGTGTGCTCGGCGCGGAGCTGGCTCCGGGCCGGGAACTGTGGGCCGAGGCCCTGACCCGCGACGGGTGGACGGATCCGCAGACGGCGGTGGAGCTGCTGGCATGCTTCCAGCGCCCGGACCTGCGCGACACGTTGCTCTGCAACGTGATCGACCCGGAACTGCCGGACGCCGAGGGAAGCGGGAATCTGCTCGTGGGGGAGGGTATCGCCCCGGACTGGGACCGAGTGGACCGGGCGCAGGAAACTGCCCGGGATCTCATTGACGCCGCGCCGGAAGGCTACCGGGCGCCCCTGCTGACCCTGATCGGATGGCTGGCGTACCTCAAAGGCCAATCATCAGTAGCCGGAGACCACTTCAAGCTCGCCCTGACTGACACGCCAGGCTACCGGCTCGCGGAACTCATGGACCAACTGGTGAGCCGGGGAACCATCGCCCCCGTCGCCAAGAACCAGGACACCGCCTACAAGCGGCACCGCTAAACGGGTGGGGGCCGGGCCGGGACAACGGTCCGGCCCCATGGGTGCGGGGGCGGCCTCCCCCGCGTGCGCACTGAGGAGAATTGCAACTGTGGCAGGGCAGTAGTTCCTGGCTTACCCGCATGTTGACGTTCGGCACAGGACCGGATCTGTATTGGAGGAGATTTGTCGGTTCGATTGCTCTGCCCGTCTCGAACCAAAGGTTTGGCTATGGCGAGCCTGATGTTTGGAGACAGGCCAACTGCCGAGAATGAGACTGTGGCAGGGGAGCAGTTCCTGACTTGCCCGCTGCGTGACGTTCGGTACTTGGTGCATGAATCTGTCTATGCGGAGATCTGTCGGTACAGCTGTCCTGCCACTCACCTAGGGCGACCGGGCCGGACGGAGTCGTGACTTGATAGGAACGTGCAGCTTAGCTTTTCAGTGCTTTGTCCGCCCGGCCCGGTCAATCGTGCTCGCCATTCTCAACCTCGACAGGAATGAGGCGGCATGACTCTGACAACGACACACCCCGCCAAGGCTGTAACCATCGGAGTGGACACCCACCAGCTGGTCCACCATGCAGCTGCAGTAGATCAGGACGGGCGAATGCTCGGCGACCGAGAATTCCCCTCGGACCGCGGGGGCTACCAACAACTGCTGGACTGGGCAGCAAGCTTCGGCATCATCAACGCATTCGGCATCGAATGCACCGGATCCTACGGCGCGGGCCTGACCCGGCACCTTCTCGCGGCAGGGATCGATGTCGTAGAGGTAAACAAGAGCCACTCTCAAGTCCGTCACCGCGTCGGTAAGAGCGACGCTGTCGACGCTGAAGCTGCTGCCCGCAAAGTTCTCTCTGGTGAATGCACAGATCCAGCGAAGGACACCACCGGAGCGGTCGAAGCAATCCGCAATCTTCACCTGGTCAGAGACTCTGCGATCAAGGCCCGCAGCGCGGCATGTGTTCAGCTGCGGGATGTTCTGCTCACCGCACCGGATCATCTCAGGACCAGGCTGACCGCCAGAACCCTCGAGGGCAAAGCCACTCAAGCCCGCGCCCTGCGGCCGGATCTGAGCCGGATCCACGAGCCCGAGCAGGCAGTGAAATACGCACTGCGGGAGCTCGGCCGCCGCGTTTACGAGTTCACGGCCGAAATCAACGAGGTAGACAAGCATCTGACTCGGCTGGTCTCCGCCGTGGCACCCAACACCCTGGCGCTGCCCCAAGTCGGCCCCGTCAGTGTCGCCCAACTACTCATAACCGCCGGTGAGAACTTCGAGCGCTTCCGCAACGAAGCCGCGTTCGCCCGGCTCTGCGGCGTCGCTCCCATCCCCGTCTCCTCCGGGAAATCACACCGCATGCGGCTCCACCGGGGAGGCAACCGCCAAGCCAACAGGGTCATCTACCTCATAGCCATCTGCCGACTTCGCTATGACCCAAGGAGCCAGGCATACCGTGACCGCAAACGTGCTCAAGGGCACTCATCAGCCGACGCCATCCGCTGCCTCAAACGCTTCATCGCCCGCGAGCTCTACTACAGCCTCAAAAGGGACCTGACCCAGACAAGATAAGGGCAACCTGGAAGTCTGGCTGACAACGAGGAAGACTACTCGGCGCGTCTCTTGCTGCGGCTTGCAACTAGACCAGCTAGAAGGGCACCAATAAGAGAGAGGACTAGGGGCGATTTGGCCCCTTCTATCAAGATGTACACCAGCAGCGGGTAGTGTTCCTCGCCGGCACGGGGTCCTCCTGATGCAAGCGGGGTGGCCCACAAAGCAGCGACAGTCAGAAGTGCAAGAGCGACAAGGCGGGCGGGTGTGCCGTGTACGAGCAGGCGGTATGTGAGGACTGCTGCAAGCCCGACAAGAACGAGACAGAGCCGCCACACGTACGGCAACCAGTCGCCGGGAACTCCAACAGCGCGCCCATCGAGACCCAAGACAGCATGAATCTCGGACAGCTGCAGCTGCATCGTGAGGTAACCCGTCAAGCAGATCACCACCAAGGAACCGACTCCAGCGATTACAACTGAAAGCGCCGAGCTTCGCTTCGAAGTTGAAACCGTACTCCCCGTAGCCGGGCTATCCGTCTTCTCCATTGAAATCCCCCATTTCATTCTTCCTATGACTCTAAACCTCGCGGAAAACTTTTCGGACAGCGGACAGTCTCAAACTGGCTGACAGTCCAAGGCGCTAAGAAGCGACTGAGGCCGTTTCCACCGATAGGAGCCGGGCGTAGTTCAGACACATGCTCAGGCTTTCATTGCCGGGAACACGAGCACCGGACAGAGAAACCGACTCACCCTCGGATACGGACGAGCTGTCAGGAAGGACCAATGACTCACCATCGAACTTCGTACCTTCAGGAAAGACCAACGTGTAATCATCACCGTCGTCCGCGCGGACGATAAAGCAGCCCGCTCCATCATTATCGAGACGTCCCGTAAGCTGGGCGTCTTCTCTCGGAGCGGTTGACGGGCCAGAATGCACTACGGCCTTTTTGCCACCCTCACTAAGAAGCAGCTCTGTTGGTAACTCCTGCACCACAGAAGGCGAGCTGCTGGCCGTCGGAGAGTCTTGGGCTACCGCGGAGCAGGAAGCCAGGGAGAACGCAATGATGGTCAAAGCACCGAAGGAAAGTGTGTGTTTCATTTCTGTCCCCAATCAGAATGAGCTGTGTTGCCCCAGCCTAAAGCTGAAGCGGAAACGAGGCACCGATTCAGACTTGACTGCAACTAAATCGGTACAGGGGTTGTCTATAGGAACATCTCCTCCGGCCGCCGATCACGCTGCCGCGGGCGCAGCCCCAGAAGCCGGAAACGGCTGAACGCCGGGCTACAGTGGAAAAGGAACATGATCCACTAACAGCCTGGGGCAGCACATGAGCCACGAGTACATCCTCACCGACGACGACGCCGCACCCGCCGATGCCACCCACGCCCAGGACGTTCTCGAACTCTCGATGTTGACCATGCCGCAGCCAGGCGCCCCCATCGTTGATATCTCCTGGGAGAAATCCCCGCTGGACCTATAACTTCATGCAGCAATGACGCTGCAGCACTGGTTTTCCTTTTGCTGAGGGAAAAACTGAGGCCGGCCCCAAGGGGCCGGCCTCAGCCCCTTTAACCGCTAAAGGACCTCGCTCCGCTCGGGCTGCAGAAGCGCTCATTCTGTTTTGGCTGCTGTCCTGCCGGATTCCTTAGGCTCGCCGACTTGCAGAGGCTATCCACCAGCAAGCGGCGGCCACAGCACTGTTTAGCACCGCAATATAGATATCGCCGGCAGCAGGCCGACCAATGATCAGGTCAACGGGCACCAACACCACGGAGGTGCCGGCGGCAATACTGAACACCACAGCCACGATCTTCATGGATCTCCCGGTCGGCGGCCGCCACCCGTGAGAGGGGGCTTGTTTAGCTGTCATCAGTTCGCGTCTACTGCTAACGCCGGTGTCCCGTGTTGGGCTACGTACCAGATGCGTGGAGGGACAAAATCGCACGAGCCGCGAAAGTGGTTCCCGCGAGAAGCAGGATGACTGCCGAAACGACGGAGTACCAAGCCCCGTTGGAACTCAGTGCGATGTATACGCCGATGAGAGAGAAAACAACTGCCCCCAGCGACCAAATGAGCGTTGCTCTTCTGGTGTTGTTCATGGCCTCAGCCTAAGGGACCAAAGATCAGAATGGGCGTCCGCTGGCGCGGCCGGCTGTGGGGCCAGTGCCGGCTCCGCAGGGCTCCGCCGCCCCTGGCCCTGTCTTGTCTTCGACATTTTGGCTGCTGTCCTGACGGATTGTACGTGTCCGCTCCGGCCGGTCTAGCCCCTCCTTCGTCGGGGCCCGCGGTGCAGGAAATGTCCCTGCGGCGCTCCTTCGTCGCTGATTTCCTCCGGGAATTTCCCGCCCCTTGCCCTGCGGGTAGACAGGCCTCCGTCGGCCACAGCTCCGCAAGCTTCGCCAGCAGCCAAAACAACACGGGGGGAGAGGGGAAGCTGGCCGGTCACCAAAGCCGCCCCAGGCGACAACAGGGTCCACGCCCGCACCCATTCCACCCGCTTGACAGACATAGAAGCGTCGGGGGGAGAGGGGAGCTGGCCGGTCACCATTGGTCGCCCCACCCACCCAACTTCTCGGCAAGAAGGAGCAACACCATGAACGCAACACCCACGCTTGAAATGCTCGACCCGGCAACCCTGACCGTGGACATCAACGTCCGCAAGGACGCCGCCCTGACGGCTGACTTCATCGCCAGCATCAAGGAACACGGGGTGATGGAACCGGTGATCGCCCACCGCAAGGACGACGGGACCGTGCATGTGCTGATGGGCCAGCGCCGCACCCGCGCCGCCGTCGAAGCCGAACGGCCCCTCATTCCGGTCCTGATCATCGACTCGCCGGAGGAAGCCGAGCGCATCGTGACGCAGGTCGTGGAAAACATCCAGCGCGCCGAACTGACCGAAGCGGACGAGGCAGACGCCTACCACCAGCTGTCCCTGATCGGCGTCTCGGCGGCCGCCATCGCCAAGAAGACAGGCAGGACCCGGGACAAGGTCGAAAACGCGCTCAAAGCCAAGGCGTCCACCACCGGGACGAAGGCCCTCGAGAGCGGCTACACCCTCGACATGGCGCTGGTGATGACCGAATTTGAAGGAGACCAGGATGCCATCGAGGAACTCGAATCAGTCATCCGGGACGAACCACAGTACTTTGACCACATCGCCCAGAAGCTCCGCGACGACCGGGAATCCAAGGCCCAGCTTGCCGCGCTGATCGAAGAACTGATCGCCCAGGGCAAGGCCATCGTCGAAGACGCCGGGCACTACGCCGACGAGGAGAACCTGTACGTTTCAGCGGCCAAACGCTCGGACGGGGAACCGGCAACCGACGAGGACGCCAATGCCTACATCATCAGCACCAACTACCGGGGCGAGCACAGGGCCGAGCCTGTCATCAGTGACTGGAAGGATCTCGGCTTCACCCCGAAGTACGAGCGCTACAACGGCGGGACGCAGGCCCAGAAGGGCCCGATGACCGATGAGCAGAAGGCCGAACGGAAAACCCTGATAGCCAACAACAAGGCCATGGAATCAGCGACGAAGGTCCGCCGCGAGTTCGTCAAAGCCCTGCTGGCCAGGAAGCAGGCACCCAAGGGCTGGCAGTACTTCACCGTCCACGCCATCACCCACCACTCCGAAACCGCCAGCGGATACGACGGAAAGGTCGCTGCCGAAATGGTTGGTGCCAAGGTCGACGAAACCGACCGCTGGGGCTGGAACCCTCTCCGGGACCACGTCGCCAAAACCGAAGCCCGGCCCGAGTTCTCCCTGATTGCGCTGGTCTGCGCGGGATATGAGAAGACCATCGCCAAGGACTCGTGGCGCTCACCCAGCCAGACGCACCGGGACTACCTGAACCAGCTGGTCACATGGGGATACACCCCCAGCGACGTCGAAGCCATCATCATCGACGGCCAGAAACCAAACGAGGACGACGCGGCCGCGTAAAGCACCCTTGCCGGGCGGACACCCCGCCCGGCAAGACCCGGCCACCCACCACGTCAGGGCCCGGAACCCTCCAGAAATCGGGCGGTCCGCCGCCCAGGGCGAACCACAGCAGCCAATCACCAGCGGCGGACCGCCAATTGACGCATCCATTCCACGCACCACCAAAAGTGCCGCGCTGCCGGGGACAACGACGTCCACCTGGCAGCTGCAGGCACCATCGAGAACATTCAGCTAGGCTGAATCCGTAGATTTCCTTTGCCGAGGAGAACGCAGAAGGGCCGGCTCATTTGAGCCGGCCCTTCTTGTGTCCCCAGGCGCCCGAGCGCCCGTGGGTGCTGTTTGTACTCAGCCCGGGACGTTCCTGGGATCGTTGCCGTAACTGTTCTTGGAACCGATCTGGCCGTCCTGGTTCTTGATGACGTGCTCGACCTTGTCCGCCTGTGCCGCTTCCCGGCCCGCGGCTACTGCCTCGTCCTTGGTGCTGTAGCCGGAGCCGAACGCGCGGTCAGTGCCCTCACGCTTGTTCTTCCAGGCACCGTCTTCGTAGTACGTCTCGATGTCGCCCTGAGCCACTGCATACTCCCTCTGCCGTTCCGATCCTGACACCCGCCGCATAGTGCGGGTAGCGGAAAGCCCCGCAGCACTTGGAACTGCAGGGCTTTCCTGGCAACCACTCCGCCTGATGGGGGACAGGCGAAGAAGCTTGACCCCAACAATAATAGAAAGCATGCTTATCATTCAAGCTGTGGCAAAGGCTCAATGATGAGGTGAACGATGGACCGCAATGAAGAGCAGCACGCTGTGGTGTCGGTAATTAATACCCTCGCCTGCAGGTTTCCCGGATACTCCCGGACGGACGTTGAGGACGCGGTCTGTGAAGAGTACTCGGCCTTCAATTCGGGCCCGGTAAGGACGATGGTCCCCGTACTCGTCGAACGGGCCGCCATTAAGCGCCTGCAAGGCAGCCTCACGTAGAAATGCCACAGACATATTTCCCATGGTCCAAGACCACCGCCCCTGAGGCGCCACGGGCCGTGGCTGGCTTTTTTCAGCAGGGACGCCACCAGCGGGGGTGACGCTCAAGGAACGAGTGCCTACGTGACCTGGAAGCAATAGGGGCTATTCATGCACAGGGGGGCTGTAGCTGCGGCGAACCTGCGGGGATGACCACAGCCGGCGGCGGCGCGAACTACCTTCCGTTACTGTCGTTTTCAGAAGCTCATTGCACAACTTCCCGCTGAATTCCGGGCTTTGTGAAGTCGGGTTGTGACCAGGGGCTGCCCACTACTCCTGTGCACAAGAGCTCCTTTGCTCGGCACTCGTGTTCACAATTTGCTACGTCGATTCACCCGCCGCCCGCGAAGGATCCTGTCATGACCAATAAGCGGGGTGAAAAGTACACACTGCTTTCGAATAGCCTGTTCAAATGAGTAAGCTCGCCGTCATCACGGGTGCAAGTAGAGGGCTGGGGCGTTCTCTGGTGCAGGAATTTGCTGCGTGCGGATGGGACGTCATCGCCATCACGAAGTCGCCTTGGGCCGGAGTAGACCAACCAGGTGCAAAGGCAGTCTCACTCGCGCAGTGGGACGTTCGTGCTGAGCCCAGCGAGGAACTCGCGGATGCGGTTGATGGGCGGCCGGTGGATCTGATTATCAACAATGCCGCCGAGGGTGCGCCGCATGCCCCGCTCGGCTCCATAGATCCCGAAAGAGTTCTCAACTCAGTCGATGTTAACGTTGCCGGCCCGCTGCGACTGGTGCAGTTCCTGTTGTCGAACCTGTTCGCTGCTCACGATCCGATCATCGTCAACGTCACGTCGCGGCTGGGCTCGCTGAGCGCACAGGCCGACGGCGACTTCGCGGAGCTGTCGACGAGCTATGCCTACAAGATCTCGAAGGCTGCGCAGAACATGCTGACTGTGTCCCTGGCCCAGGACCTTCAGGGCAAAGTCCGCTGCTGGGCAGTCCATCCGGGAAAACTGACGACCGGCATGGGACAGGTTGACGCATCCAAGAAGCCTTGCACTGCCGCCCGGGAGCTGCGCGAGCTTGTCGACTCCTCAGACAGGACCTCGCCCCGGTTCTGTTCCCTTGGAGAGCAGGACCTCAGCTGGTAGTGCTCGGCTCTTGCTAGCGTGTGCCAGCAATCGCAACGATGGCCGCATGAGGCCTGTTCGGGGGGTCGTGCCGGGTCTCCACCTCAAGGACAGCAAAGCCGGCGTCCTGCAACAGCTGGCTCACCTGCTCGATGGACCAGAAGTAGGCCCGAATAACCGCATGATCAAAGGGCAACCCTGACTCTCCTTCGAAGAAGCCAATAAGCAAGTGCCCGCCCGGAGCGAGTACCCGATGCAGCTCAGCCATAACCTCGGGCAGCTCCGCCGGGTCCAGATGAATCAGTGAGTACCAGGCCAGCACGCCGCCCAGACTGCCGTGAGCGATATCGAGTGAACGAAGTGAACCGACCCAAAAAGGCACCTCCGGAAAGCGGCTGCGTGCAGTGTTGATGAATTCAGGGATCAGATCAATGCCGGACACGTCAATGCCCTGCTGGTGCAAGAAGTGGGTCCAGTGCCCCGGCCCGCAGCCGGCGTCCAGGACTGCTCCGGGGACGCTAGCTGCCCATTGTGCGATACGCTGCCGGTCCATTTCGTGCATGTCCTCGATGGAACCTAGAAGGTTCGTGTATTCAGCAGCACGTGCGCGGTAGGCGTGGCAGACTAGTTCATCACTCACGAAACGATCGTCTATCGGGCGAGATCAGCGCATAGCGGGGAAGACAGTTGCGAATCGCATGAGGCTTCGAAGCTTTGATCCTTGAGTCGCGCTCGGGCGGACTTCATGTCGTCGGTTTGCTCCAAGTTGGGATACTCGCGTAAGGGGACCAACTCCGTGAGGCTGCGGATCTTCCCCTCGCCTCTGCCGGCTGGCCGGTCGAGATGGAGTGCTTGTAGTCCGGCACTCCTTGCGCCTGCAATGTCTGTGGCATAGTCGTCCCCGACGTACAGCGTTTCTGCCGGCGATATGCCCATACTTTCGCACGGGATTAGGAAGGCCTCGGGGGCTGGTTTGGCATAGCCGGTCGATTCCGAGCTGAACACGCCATCCAGCAAGGGACCAAGGCCGATTTTTTCGATTTTCGCGCTCTGCTGATGGTGGTTGCCATTAGTAATGACACCGACAGTGATGCCGCTGGCTCGCAGCTCTTGCAGCACGGGCGCGGCATCCCGAAAGGCCGTCCATGCCCGTTCGTAGCTTTGAAGGTACGTGACGAACAGATCATCCAGTTGGCCCTCATCTAAAGGACCGGTCAACCCAATCATGGGCAGGAATTGGCGGAGCCTTTCCCGCCGCTGTTCCTGGAAGGAGATCTCCTTCAACAGGAACCGGTCGTAGCTGCGCTGTTCAATCTCGAACCAGGAACTTGCCAGATCCGCCGAAGAGGTAGCTTGCAGGTGCCGCAGGAAGGCCTCCAGTCCCGCGCGGGCAGATGCCCGATGATCAAACAAGGTGTTGTCCAGATCAAAGAGGACAGCTCGAATATGCACTTCCCCACCGTATCGGCCTGGACGTCATCTAAGGACCCGTAACCCGGTCGCCGACAGCTGCCATCCACCAGGTTCGGATAGCGCTCATCAAAAGCGCCGGCGTTCCGGAGTGCCTGGTGTCGTTTTCAGAAGCTGATTGCACAACTTCCCGCTGAATTCCGGGCTTTGTGAAGTCGGGTTGTGACCAGGGGCTGCCCACTACTCCTGTGCACAAGAGCTCCGTTGCTCTCCACTCGTGTTCACAATTCGCTACGTTGATTCACCCGCCGCCCGCGAAGGATCGGCTTACGGAGACGGGTTATAGCTGGAGCACGCCCGGCGGGCTGCTAAACGCTCATCGAGGACATTGCGTACATGGGGCCATTCCTCGCGCAGAACAGAGTAAACGGCCGTGTCTCGCCAACTGCCATCCGCACGCCGTTGCACATGTCTGAGCACTCCTTCTTCTTGGGCGCCGATCCGTTCTATCGCCGTCCGCGACCGAACGTTTAGTACGTCGGCCTGCAATCTGATCCGCTCAAATCCATGGGTGAAGGCCGTGCCCAGCAGGAGGCGCTTGGCGTCAGCGTTCACTCCGCTTCCCCAGACGTCCGGGGAATACGCCGTCCAGCCGATGTGCGCCGACTCGTTTTTCAGGTCGAAGTCGCCGAGCGTGGTGGTGCCAATAACCCGGTCATCCAATGAACGCAGACATACGGCGTACACGTTGCCTTGTTGCCAGGGCAGCCATTGCCTCAGAAACTCCGACCACTGCCCGAAGTCCTCGCGATATGCCCCCATGCCTCCTCCCCAGCCGCCGGCGAATATCTCGGGTTTTCCGATGGCTGTGAATAGGGCCGGGAGGTCATTCTCGATCAACTCGCGAAGAACGACGACGGCGCCTTCAAGGCGAGCCTGGGGATCGGGACGGGACGCAGCCATGCTTCTCATCATTCCAGCTGAGGATCCTCCAGCGAACAGAGCCCTGGACGATCAATGCCGGCAGTTGTGCAGAGGACTTCTGACATTTGTGCAATCAGCTTCTGAAATCGACAGTAGCCCAATTGCCTCATGAGGCTATTTTGACTCAAAAAGTCCGTCACGGACCTGCACTGAGACGTTTTGTGGTGAGACGTGTTTGCAAGACAACGGGGTGCCCGGCTTTCTCGGCCGGCCGATAACCCCTCCTTGGGTCCGGACCAGTGTCTTGGAAAGCTTTTGATTTACAAGACACTTGCGAGCGACCATCCAGCACTAGTAAGTATGCTGATCTTTTACTAGGGTGGAGAAGAGACATCGACCGGCGGGACCGGAGGGCTGACCGATTTCAGCAGCGGCATTTGACGGACATCGCATCACCACTCGGATGGTGTGCGTTGTGGCGGGTCTGTGGCTGGTGACCATTTTCACGTTCACCGTTTGCGCTGCGCTGTGTATGCCGATGGGGCACGCCGGCGCTGGTATGGCGGTGGGTCAGAGCGTTGCGGCACCTGTCCATCACGGCAGTGCCGCAGGGGTCGGACACGCCGCAGCGCAGCAGCACATGCCGCAGTCGGAGGCAGCCTGCTGTCTTGACCGTCACGATTCAGCCGCGGCGGTCGTTCCGGCCTCCCGGCTGCTGCCAGGCGATGCGGCGGCAGCAGCGGCCGAGGCTGAGGCGAAGGCTTTCCTTCCCGTCCGGCCTGTGCCCGCTGCAGGGTTTGATCCTGCCTTGGAGAAGTCTGCCCATCTCAGGCCGTCACTGGCGGCCCTGTCGATCAGCAGGACGTAAACCCGGCCGGCGCGGTGCCATGACCGCGCCCCATTCATCAGTGTCTTGACCTGGGCGGATCTGCCCGGTTCCGGGCCGTGTCACTCGCGGTCCTCCACACAAGCACAAAGCAGACGGGCCTGCAGAGGTTGAGGTCGGCTGCATCCTGAATGAGGAGAAGATTCACATGACGCATCACGTCACGACCATGCTCAACACCTACCCGAAAGACCTTGGCGGGGTGGACAAGGAAAAGCTCGCGGAGTGCATCGAAGCCTGTTTCGCGTGCGCACAAACCTGCACCGCCTGCGCGGACGCCTGCCTCGGCGAAGAGATGGTTGCCGACCTGACCACCTGCATCCGCACCAACCTGGATTGCGCGGACATCTGCGCGGCTACCGGCAATGTTCTGTCCCGGCGAACGGGATATGACGCCACCAGCACCCGCGCCATACTCGAAGCCTGCCGCGCCGCGTGCGCGGCGTGCGCCGGGGAATGCGAACAGCATGCCGGCATGCACGAGCACTGCCGGATATGCGCCGAAGCATGCCGCCGCTGCGAGACCGCATGCCAGGAGCTTCTGTCCTCACTGGCCTAGAAGCCCGAACTCACGTTTGGCGCACCTTCCCGCTCCTAAGGGGGCGGGAAGGGCTCACCACTTGAAAGGAGACTCCCATGAGTACAGCAGAACACCATCCCGGCAGCCACCCGGACAACGCCCAGGGGCATCAGCAACAGCAACCCAGGCAGCATCCCCACGAAGCTCACGACGATAAGGACAAGGGCGGCGGTCAGGCCTCGTCCAGGATGTATCTCAAATTCGGTGTCATCCTGCTGGTCAGTCTGGCCCTGATGTGGGTGTTGTCGATGTCCATGGTCCGGTCCATCGATCACTTCTACTTCAACCTGAGCAACTTCTGGATGGCGTTGCTGATGGTCTCAGCGATGGCGGTCGTCATGACCGTGGGCATGTGGTCGATGTTCCACAATAAGAAGGCCAATATCGCCATGCTCGTTGGTTTCTCCGTGCTGTTCGCCGCCGTCTTCGCCCTCGGCCGCACCGAAACCTTCGTCGGCAACGAGCAGTTCCTCAAATCCATGATCCCGCACCATTCCCGCGCACTTCTCGTATGCCAGGAATCAAAAATCACCGATCCCGAGATCATCAAACTCTGCGATTCCATCGTGAAATCCCAGCAGGAGGAGATCACGCAGATGCAGGCAATCCTTGACCGCTACGGTTCAGACTGAGCCTTCGCCACGGCATGGGGACCGGCCGCCGGTGGCTGCTGCTGCCCTTGGCCGTCGACGGGCCCGGCGCGAGCTGAGCACCGCAGGCCTCCATGCAAGCACAGGGCTTCCCTTCCATCCAGGAAGGGAAGCCCTGTGATGTTCCGGGCGGCACCGGGTCAGTGACCGGCACCGAGTTTCCCGCCGAGGCGTTCGCGCATGGCGGTGCTGGCCTGGTTGAGGCCGATGATTTTCACGTCCGTGCCGTGGTGGTGGTATTTCTCGGTGATGGCGTCCAGGGCTGCGATGGTGGAGGCGTCCCACAGGTGGGAGGCGTGCATGTCGATGACGACGTGGTTGGGGTCCAAAGCGTATTCGAACTGGGTGTAGAGGTCGTTGGAGGAAGCGAAGAACAGTTCGCCGTCCACCACGTAGGTGGCAGTTTCGTGGCCGCCGACGGTGGTGACGGTCCGCTCTACCGTGACAAGGTGCGCGACCCGGCGGGCAAACAGGACCATGGCCACCATGACTCCCACGCCGACGCCGATGGCCAGGTTATGGGTGGCGACGGTTCCGATGACCGTTGCTACCATGACCGCCGTTTCGCTCTTAGGCATCATCTTCAGCGTCCGGGGGTGGATGCTGTGCCAGTCGAACGTGGCGACGGACACGAAGATCATCACGGCCACCAGCGCCGCCATGGGGATCACAGAGACGATGCCGCCCAGGGCAACGACGAGGATCAGCAGGAACACGCCGGCGAGGAAGGTGGAGATCCGGGTGCGGGCGCCGGAGGCTTTGACGTTGATCATGGTCTGGCCGATCATCGCGCAGCCGCCCATCCCGCCGGTGAAACCTGTGACGATGTTGGCCACGCCCTGGCCCCACGCTTCCCGTGTCTTGTGGGAGCGGGTATCGGTGACGTCATCGACGAGCTTGGCGGTCATGAGGGACTCGAGCAGGCCCACGAAGGCCATGGCCAGGGAGAAGGGGAAGATGATCTGCAGCGTCTCGAGGCTGAACGGGACGTTCGGGATGAACAGGGTCGGCAGGGAATTCGGGAGTTCGCCCTTGTCGCCGACGGTGGGGACGGCGACGGCCGCGAAGACGGTGATCAGGGTCAGCACAATGATGGCCACCAGGGGCGCCGGGACTGCTTTGGTGAGTTTGGGCAGGCCGAAGACGATGGCCAGGCCGAGGGCCACGAGGGGGTAAACCAACCAGGGGACACCGAGGAGTTCGGGGACCTGGGACATGAAGATCAGGATGGCCAGCGCGTTGACGAAACCCACCATCACCGACCGGGGAATGAACCTCATCAGTTTCGCTACCCCGGACAGGCCCAGGATGATCTGGAAGATCCCGGCGAGAATCACGGCGGCGATGAAGTAGTCCACACCGTGGGACTTCACCAGCGGGGCAATGACCAGGGCGATCGCGCCCGTGGCGGCGGAGATCATGGCAGGGCGGCCGCCGACGAAGGCGATGGTGACGGCCATGGTGAAGGACGCGAAGAGTCCGATTCTTGGGTCGACGCCGGCGATGATCGAGAAGGCGATCGCTTCGGGGATCAGGGCCAGGGCGACGACAAGTCCGGCGAGGACCTCGGTTTTGAGCCGGCGCGGTGACATCAGGGTGCCACGCACGGATTGCAGCTGTTCAGGTGTGAACGCCGGGGGGTGTTCGGCTTGTGTGGTGGCCATTGCTGGCTCCGTTCATGGTGAGGAAGGCGCGCGGGTGCGGCTTCGTTTTTGCTAATGACTGTGGGGGCGCAGCGCCGCGCCGGGGAAGGTGGGGGAATTACGCTTGAAGGTCTCACCCCATACGAAAACTCTACCCTAACGTGATGGTAGAGTTTAAATCCGAAAGAGGACGGAGGCGCTGATGACAGCCAAGACCAGCAGCACCAACACCATGCACATCGGCGAACTGGCAGAGCGGACGGGCCTGTCCCTGCGGACCATCCGCCACTACGACGACGTCGGGCTTCTCCCTGCAACAGCGCGGACCGAGGGCGGGTTCCGGGTCTTCTCCGAGGAAGATTTCGAACGCCTCATGGTCATCAAGCAGATGAAGCCACTGGGTTTCTCGCTGGACGAGATGACCGAGATCCTTACACTGCTCGCCGGCCCGGAGGGCGCTGCCCCTGAACAGTCCGAGGTGCTGGCAGGGTTCCTGGACAGGGCAGTGCACCAGCGCGCCAAAATGGCCAGGAACCTGGCCCAGGCCGACGAATTCATAGAAAGACTAAGCCGGCTGCCGTGACCACCCAGCACCGCCGACCCGGCGAAGCCAAGGCAGCTCCCCAATAACCCAATGAGCCGCGGCACGCAACGGAAATGGGACGTCGCCGCAATGTTGTCAGAGGCTGCCTTAGCGGCACACGGCCAACGACTCATGTGCAATGGAACCCAGCGGACGCCACCCCGGGCTCTCATTCCGGGCAGCACGCCGCCGGACAACGCCGTGAAAAAGCCGCCATTTACCGCCAACAGTCACACGAAAAAGGCCGTTTGGGGCCGCTATTTTTGATCAGAACCCATTGCCGGTATCAAAGCTGGTCGAACAGGGGGAAAGAGGGTATTTGACCTGTTTTCAGTCAAGCGGGACCCCGGGACGCGGCTATGTGAGCCGGAACGTGATTGGTTATACCCGGGTCAGTACCCGGGGGCAGTCCCTGGATGCCCAGGTCGATGCGCTGGTCGCTGGCGGTGCTATCAAGGTCACCACCGCAACCGAACGCGAAGCCGGCGAACTGAACGGCGACATGTATGTGCTGGAGCCTTCCAAAGCACAGGGGGGACCCGACTGGGGCAACGTGCGGGGGTGGCCACGGCCGTCGGTGGCGTTCACAGCACTATTCCCGCTGTCGTCTTCAGAAGCTGACCGCACAGCAATGGGGTCAGCAGCTACTGAAATTGAAAGATCAGGGACTCTGTCTCGCGGAAACCTGGGCGTTTCCGCGAGACGGCTGCTTGAGCGCCCGGCCCCGATCAGGACACCGATATGTGATTAGTAGCGGGTGATTACGCTGATCCTGTTTGCAAAGTCCCCGAGGTATCCCAGCTTGGCGCCGGCCCCCATAGCCCACCCCTGCTGCCCGCCGATCTGCCGATGCACTCCCCACATCGAACCCGTACGGTTCCAAATGCTTTCGATGTTGTCGTCCATCCCTGTCGGGCCGATATTGTCGGAGAGGTCCGGATCGCCGACCTTGTACTGGGCGATCACTCCAGTGCCGTTCGGCCCGGTGAACGCACAGAAGTACCCAGCTTCACACCGGTCCCATCCTGTGGCGGCCTGCGCTGGCGTCGCTATACCCGCGAGGCCCACGAACGCTGCCGCGACCGTCACCAAACCAGCTTTAAAGACTCGCATATTTCCCCCTGTTTTCTCCCGATGCGCAACGTGACGCTCACGCCGCTGACCACCTCGTGTTCAGGTTAGCCGACCCCAGCCTCCCCGTTACGACGCCCGAGCATCTCGGCTTGTCATCCCCCTCGGGTCTTGCCCCGAAGCCAGCCAATCGCCTACCCCCAGGGACCCGATCTGGAAAAACCCATGACCTCACGCATCCGACTGATCACTACCGGTGACTGTGAAGCCCTGGCCGAACTACAAATACGCAACCGCGATTTCTGTCAACTTGGGATCCCGTTCGGAGGGATGACTACTTCACTTGGAGGGGTAGCGCGCGAACATCGAGGCAGTTCTGGCACGTCACAAGCGTGGCGAGGCCATGTCCAGGCGCCACGACGCGGTGTGAGCGGGCTCCAGCCTCCACGGTCAGCAGACCACCGATGCTGGCGCGCTGAAAAAGTTTCAGCGCCCCCGTAACCTTTCCGCCGTCCCCTGCGATGTAGGAGGTGATGGGCCCGCCCGACGGGCCCGAATCGAAAGTGTTGTCTAGGTTTTGGAGTTTTAAATGTCGTTGTTCACCGTCCTCGCCACCAGCAAAGTCGCTGCCGGAGTCCTGGCAGCCGGCACCATTGCCGTCGGCGGAACCGGCGCCGCAGCCGTTTCCGGCGTCCTCCCCGCCCAGGCGCAGCAGACCGCCCACGACCTCTTCGGCGCTCCCGCCCCGGAGCTCGCATCGGAAGCAGCCAGTGACGCGCGGGCCACCGCGGAAGCCACCGCCGAGACCGCTGCCGAGGCCGGCAACGAGACCGCAGCAGACGCCGACGCCGACGTTGCTGCCGACGCAGAGGCGTCAGCCGCAGCCGCAGCCGCAGCCGACGCCAAGGCCACCAACGAGAACGCCTCCGCCAACGCTTCCGCTTCTGCTGCCGCGGACACCGCCGTTGACGCAGCCGGCGCCGCAGCCTTCGGCCTGTGCACCGCCTTCACCAACGGCGGCCTGAACGCTTCCTCCGAGGGCTTCTCCTCCCTGGTGATCGCTGCGGAAGGCGAAGCGAACATCGAAACCTACTGCGCCGACGTCGTGACCGAAGCTGACGCAGCCGCCGAGGCCGGCGCCGCAGCAAACGGCTCTGCAGCCGTTGATGTTGAGCGCCCCGAGCTTCCGGCCGTCCCGGCAGTGCCTGCCGTTCCCGGCGTTGACGGTGAGCCCGCGGTGCCCGCCGTCCCCGCTGTTCCCGCCCAGGGCGGCAACGTAGTGGACACCCCCTCCGTTTCAGTCCGCTAAGGGCTGATCGCTAGTCTTTACTGCGGGAACCGGCCCCAGGCCTGTTCCCGCAGTACAGACAGCCCCGGCGGCCCGAACGCAACCACCCGTTCGAGGGCCCGCCGGGAGCACCTGCCGACAGGCAGCAGGAAACACAGGGGACAGGCTGTCCCTTCCGGAAACCGTACAGCCGCACCCCGCGTCCTGGGATGGAGGAGCCGCTGGTGCTCAGCACTTTGGCCCAAGAAGAGATCGACATATTCGAGAGCGCGGCCGGAACAGACCCGGCTGTGCTCTTCGGCGCTGCCTACCGGTCCTTCGCCGGCCCCGTGCAGGGATACCTCAAAGCCCGTGGCGTGGACGATCCGGAAGCAGTCACCCAGGACGTGTTCCTGGCGTTCTACCCTAAAATCAGCGAACTTACCGGGGGACTCCAGGGCGCCAAGTCCCTGCTCTTCTCCATTGCCCACGCACGGATGGTGGATTACTACCGCCGGCTGGAGCGCAGGCCCCAGCTCAGCCCGTACGATCCACACCAGGATGCCAGGACCACGCCGTCCGCGGAGGACCACGCGGTTGAACTCAACGGCGGGGCCGTGGCCCTGCTGGACGGACTCAGCGAGGAACACCAGGAAGTGCTGGCCCTCCGCGTGGTGGCCGATCTGTCCATCGAACAGGTTGCCCAAATTATGGGCAAAAGCCCCGGAGCCATCAAACAGCTCCAGCGCAGGGCCCTTCACAACCTCAAGGCACAAACGCTCCAGAGAAACCAGGCGAATCATGAGTGACACCGCAGGAACCCGCAGCGACGCCTTTGTCGACGAGCTGCTGCTTGAGGCAGGCATGGACGACGACGGCCGCCTCCGCCCTGCCCTGCTGGAGCTTCGTGCGCTCGCGGACATCGCGCCCGAGCCTTCCGCCGCGATTGCGGCGCTGATGGCCCCTGCCGGAGCGGCCGCACCCGCCGCACCAGGTCCCGCCGCCCCCCAAGAGTCACCGCGGGTTGACGAACTGGCCGCCCGCCGCAGGGCCAAGCGCCGGATTGCCCTCACCACCCTCTCCGTGGCGGTCTCGCTGGGTGCCGGTGGGGCTGTTGCCGCAGCCTCGGACCAGGGGATCCGTGACTCGCTCACGCAGCTGAACCACACCATCACGTCCTTCGTGACGGGTAGTGGCGCTTCCCCGGCCGGTCACCAGGGCGAACAGCCGGCCGCACCGCTGCCCACGGCACCCGCCGGAACCGCTCCAGCCGGAACCGCACCGGCCGGCACTGCGCCTGGCGGCCCCGCCTCGGTTCCCGGGGACCCCGCCGAAGCCACGCAACCGGCCGCCGCCCCGCCGTCGGACGGTGCAGTTGCGCCGGAGACGCCTGCCGGTCAGCCGGTAACCCCGGGCAAGCCCGGCGATGTCCCCGCGTCAGGAACTGTGCCCGAAAATGTGCCCGGGCACGTTGCCGACGGGCTGGACAAGGCGCCGGAAGTGCCGGTCCCGTCGCAGGTTCCGCTGCCCGGGAACCTTCCGTCCGTTCCGCTCCCGTGACGCCTGCGCACTGGACGGCAGGGCCGGGTACCGGAAGGCCGGCTCAGTAGCCGGATGCACCCATCCTGATCATTTCGCCGGACGGATCCGCCAGATACCAGACGCCGTTCACGCCATGGCCCAGGATGTCGCCGGGCTTCGTGTCCTTGGCGAAGTAGTACACCGGCAGTCCGTTCAGCGTCACCTGCCTCGCGCCGTCCGGCGTCGTGATGGTGCCGACGGTCCCGGTGACACCTTCCACCTGGGGCGTCTCAGCGGCGGTGGTGACCGGGGGCCACGCTGCCAGGCAGGCGTCCGTGCAGGCACTGGTCCCGGAGTCCTTCACGTCCTTCGTGAAGAAATACACGCTCATCCCGTTGGCGGCCACCACAATGTCCCCGGCGCTTGAGGAAGCCGTCTTAAGGTCGACGGCGGCACTTGCCGGCGGGGCGGACGTTGCGGACGGCGGGGTGACGGACGCGGCGGGGGCTGTTGCAGAGGCCGGCGGTGAACCTTCCGTGACGGCCGGGCTGGTGGTTGCCGGTGCCGTTCCCGTGCTGCCGCCGCAGGCAGCCAGTGCCGCGGAAAGGGCCAGGACGGCGAGTCCTGCGCCCACGTTGAGTTTCATGGCGTTGCTCCTTGCTGGTGGGCCCGGCGTCGGACCGCCGGACGCTAACCCTTACGACGTACCGGGGTGAACAATGGTTCACACAGACGGCCGCCGGCGGTTGAACCTTCCGGCCGCGGGCGGCGTCTTTACGGTGGTAAGCAGGAATGTGGTGCAGAAGCCCGGCAGGAGGGACGGCATGCCGCTGGATGAGGACGTGGTGGCGTCCATCTACCGCGACCACGGCGCAGCCCTGCGCCGCTTTGTGCTCAGCGCCTCCCACGACCCCCAGCTTGCCGAGGACGTGGTGCAGGAAACGGTGCTCCGCGTATGGCAGCACACCCCCGAGATCACGGGCAGCCTCCGCAGCTACCTGTACCGGACGGCCAGGAACATCATGATCGACAACTACCGCAGGGCCCGGCGCCGACCCGCCGAAACCCTGGAAAGCGGCCTGACAGAACCCGCCGCTGTTCCGGAGAGAGTGGACGAGCTGCTCAACCGCGTGCTGGTCGAGGAGGCGCTGCTGCGGCTGAGCAAGGAACACCGGGACGTCCTGGTGGCGCTGCACTACCGCAGGTTCACCGTGAACGAGGCCGCCGTCCAGCTCAACATCCCCAGCGGCACCGTCAAATCCCGCGCCTACTACGCCGTGCGGGCGCTGCGGACCATCCTGGACGAGATGGGGGTGGAACGGTGAACAGCGCCGAAACCCACCACCTGCTCGGCGCCTACCTGCTGGGCGGACTCGACGCGGCGGACCTGCAGGCCTTTGAGACCCACTTGCAGGAGTGCGGACAATGCCGGAAGGAGCTTGCCGGCATGGAGAAGGTTCCCATGATGCTGGACGCCCTTCCGGTGCCGGACGCTGTTGCGCTGACGGTGGCACCGGGAGCGGCGGACCCGCTGCCCTCCTCTGATCCCGCGCCGCTGCTGCGTAAGCTGGCCCGCCGCCGTCGGACATTACGACGGCGGTGGACCGCGCTGGCGGGCGCGGCCGCCGCCGCGTGCCTGGCACTGGGCTTGGCCGCGGGTCCGCTCCTGGCCCGGCCGCCGCAGCCGGACGCCACCTACTCGGTGCAGTCTGCCGGCGGCCTCCAGTTCAGCATCGACCTCGCCCGGAAGACCTGGGGAACCGAGCTGGCCGTGAACGGAAGCAGCCTGCCGCAGGACGGGACGCTGTCTCTGTGGGTCCGCGACCGGACGGGCGGCGAGGACCGTGCCTGCGCCTGGACGGCCACTCCCAGCGGCAGGGTCAGGATCACGGGGGCCACGCCCGTCCAGCTGGGGAGCATCTCCAGCGTGGAACTGCGGGACGGCACGCAGCGCGCCGTGGCCGTGGTGACCGTCCCCTGATTCTCCTGGCGCTACCGGTTTAGCGGTTCATTTTGGCCAGCTTGGCCCGCACCATCATGAACACGCCGTAACAGATCAGTCCGGCACCCACCGCGGCCAGGAGGTAGATGCCGAAGGGCTGGTCGCGCAGTGCCCGCAGCCCGCCGTCGAGCCCGGTTGAGTCCTCCGGGTGCGCCTGCAGGGTGGCGATGGCGATCAGCAGGCCCGTCAGCAGCAGCACCGTTCCCTTGGCCACGTACCCGGTGACGCCGAGGACGGTCACAGCGGTCCGCGCCGAGGGGGATGCGGGCATGACCAGGTGTTTCTCGAAGGACTTCTTCACCCCGCGGATGCCGTACACCACCCCGGTCACCGCGATGCCCACACCGAGGAGGACCAGCAGGGCCACGCCGCCGGGAGCCTTCATGACCGCAATGGTCAGGTCGCTGGCGGTCTTCTGGTTGTCCCCGCCGGAGCCCGTTCCCGTGGCAAAGGACATCAGGGTCAGGGCGAGCCCGGCGAACACCAGCGCCTGGGCGCCTGCCTTGGCCTTCTTTCCGGCCTTTTCCTTGGTGGGCAGGTGGTTGTAGTCGAAAATGGCATCGCTGACCTGCCACAGCGCCAGTGCAGCGCACGCCGCGAAACTTGCCCAGAGGAGGAACGGCCCGGCCGGCTGGGTGGCAAGCTCCGCCACCGCGCCGCTGAAGTCCGCGTTCCCGGTACCGCCAAACGCCAGCCGGATGGCGATTGCCCCCACCAGCAGGTGCAGGATCCCGCTGGCCGCAAACCCGGCCCTGGCCAGCAGTTCCAGCGTCCGCGAATTGGTGACATTCTCCGCCGCGTCGGCGGCCTGCTTCAGTTCTCTTTTGATGGCGGTTCCTTTGTGCACGTGCTCGTCCGGTGTGCGCCCCTGCACACTAGGGCAATCGTGCCACGCCCGGACGGTACTGGAACAGTGGCCGCCCCTGTGGCCTGGCCGCGGCGGTTGCGCCCATGCCAGGCCGCGCCCGGTTGCCTATGGCACGGGGCGATGGGGAGGGATGCCCATCGCCCCGCCGTGGCAGCCGTGCAACGATATGGACCAGCGATTAAACACGCACCGCGAACTTCTCCCGGGGGAACACCATGACTTTTTACGGCGCTGACGTCAGCCAGCTGCGGGCCCTGGCCAAGGCCGCCGACAGGGCGGCGTCATCGCTGAGCACCCAGGCAAGCTCACTGCACAGCCAGATCCAGTCGGCGCCGTGGAAGGGCAGCGACGGTGACCGGTTCCGGCAGGAGTGGAGCGGAAACCACCGCCCAGGCCTGGAAAAGGTGGTGTCCAGCCTGCGGGAGAACTCCAGGATCCTGCTGCAGCATGCCGAGGAACAGGAGAAATCATCGTCATCGTCCCCGGCCGGGACCGGCGGGAACAGTGCCTGGGACCGGATCACGTCACTGGCTGACCAGGCGCGGGACTGGCTGCGGGAACAGGCAGCCGCCGCAGCAGCAGCCGCTGGACACCGCCGGGAGCTGCAGTCGGACCTGGAGCGCATGCTGGAGGCAAGCCCGGAAGAGCAGGCCGCCTGGTGGGACAGCCTGTCCGCAGCTGACCGGCAGTACCTGATCGAAGGCGGCAATGACGCCGGCCCGTTTGCCCGGGACCTCATGCGCATGGACGGCGGGATCCCCGCCTCCGTGCAGGAGCAGGCCAGGCAGCACCTCCAGGAGCTGGCCAAGGCGGACATCCCCGTCTACTCCGAGACCGGCACGGCTTCCATTGAAGCCCGCGTCGCCTGGGTCCACGGCGGCGCGGAAGTGGGCACCGAGGTGGTGGAGAACGCTGACGGCTCCGCCACCATGAAGGTGTACGGGAACATGGGCCTGGGGGTGAATGACACCACCGGCGCTGCGGGAGTCACGCTCAGCGGCGAGGTTTCGCGCGAGTACACGTTCGGAAGCGTGGAGGAGGCCATGGAGGCCCGGGAACAGATGTACCGGGACCTGCCGCCGGACAGCGTGGGCGAGATCAAGGATGTGGCCGGCAACCCGCCGGGCTACATCCTGGACACCATCAACGAGGCCGCGGGCGACAACGGCTCCACAGGCCAGACGGACAAGGCGAAGGGAACCCTGTCCCTTGAAGCAGAGGGGGAGGCAGGCGCCGGCTCCGGCTCCGCGAAGCTGGACCTGGCCTACGAACGGAACCTCACGGACGGGACCGCGACGGCGGGCGGCGAGGTCTCTGCGCAGGGCAAGCTCAACCTGGACGGCCGGGTGTTCGAAGCGTCCGGCAAGGGCGGCCTGCAGGTCAGCCTGGACAAGGACAGCAACATCGATTCGGTGACGGTGTCAATGGACGGAACTGTAGCGCAGGGCGTCACGGCAGGCACGGACGTCAAGGCGGCCAAGGTGGAATCATCCGTCAGCGTGGGCAGCCAGGGCACCGTGAAGATCAACGTCGACTACACCCCGGAGAACAGGGACGTCATCGACAGCTATCTGCGGAACGTCGCCCTGGGCAACGACTACGGCGCGGCCCGGGACGCGGCGAAGCTCTACGAGGCCGGGTCTGCCACCGTCCAGGTCAACAGTGTTGTCACCGCCTCCCACGAGGCGGGACTTGACGTGAAGGTGGGCGAGGTGGAGGTCAAGACCGAACACCAGGCCACCACCAACGTGTCCACGTACTATAAGGTGCCCAACGACACCAAGCTCGAGAGGCTGTGACCCATGTCAGTGCACATCGAATCCCCGCTGGGGTTCACCGCAGAATTTCCCGAGCACACCCAGGTCCTGGAAGATTCCACCGCCGGGCCCAACACAGAGCAGTACGGACTCCTGGGCGACGTCCTGGTGACCGTCATCAAGGACGATGCCTCCGTGCAGGGTGCCCCGCAGGCGAACGGGTGGGCGCACCTGATGTCCGAGTTCTACCGGGAAGAACGGGATGGTTCCCTCCTGGCCGAGGGCGAACTGAACCTTCCGGGGAAAGCTGCGTACGCCGTGGTGGTGGGTTACAACGACGCCGGGGGTTCGGCGAAGGTTGCAGCGACAGTGGGCGTCTGGGAGAACGGGCGGTTCATCGGAGTGGTGGTCATCTGGCCCTCTACGGACCCGTCCATTGAACCGAGGCTCGGGATGCTGAAGGAGATTGTGGCCGCCATCAGCGTGGCCTGACCCGGTCGCTGGCCGCTCCCTGTCCCCAGCGCTGGTCAGCGCCGGCGGTAGCAGAGGTCGAAGATCAGCCGCCCGGCCTCGTGGGCTTTTGCCTCGAAGCTGGTCCGGATCCTTCCTTCGAAGCGGGGTGCCCAGCCGCCCGTTTCGTCGATGCCTTCGTTGGGTCCGGTGTGCGCAGTGCTGACGGGAGCCCGGCCTTCCCTGACCGGGGCCCCGCCCACCACGGACTCGACGCCGGACTGCCATACCTGCGTCAGGGGGCTTTCCGGCCCGCGGCGCTCGCCGGTGTGGAGGTTTTCGAAGTCTTTGGAGTCCGCCAGGACGTCGCGGACGTGGACGGCGTAGTTCGACCAGTCGGTGGCAATGCGCCACAGCCCGCCCGGTTTCAGCGCCCTCGCCGCAAGGTCCGCGAACTCGGGCTGGATGAGGCGGCGCTTGTGGTGCCGGGACTTGTGCCAGGGGTCGGGGAAAAAGACCCAGAGCTCACTGACGGATCCGGGCGGGAGCATGGTGGCCAGAACCTCCGGGGCATTGGCCTCAACCACCCGGACGTTGCTGAGTCCGCGGCTGTTGATCTTTATGATGGTGTTGGCCAGGCCCGGGGTGTAGACCTCCACCGCCAGGAAATCCGTGTCCGGGTTCTGTTCGGCGGCATGGCACACGGCATCGCCCAGGCCGGAGCCGATTTCCACAATCAGGGGAGCCGTTCGGCCAAACTCCGCTTCGGCGTCGAAGGTGTAATCCGGGTGGACGGAGGTGTTGGCAACGTGCCGCGGGACGTCCACAGCCCACCGTTCCGCATGCTCCTCCCAGGCCGCCTGCCGCCGGCCCTGCAGGCGCGTGCCGCGGCGGACAAAGCTCACCGGCCGTCCGCCATACGTGCCGAAGGAAGCCTGTGTTCCGGGCGTGACGGGCCTCGGAACATGCGGCTGCTGGGGGTTTTCTGGGGATTCGCTCATCCCTTCCAGAATAGCGGCGGGCAGGCGCGGATGAATAAAAGCAGCAGGAGGCCATGCGTGGACGCCGTACGTGATTCCGGAGCGGGTGGATGCTTCAGAAATAGCGCATTCCGTGCATGAAACGCAGAGTGACGAAGAAACCGACAATCGAAACAATGCCGGAAATCCACAACGACTTCACCGCCAGGCGCCCGTTTTCGGACTCGGGCCCAAACTTCCTGATGGTGGAAAGGGCCAGGGAGACGGAGAGGACCCCAATGGGCATGGGAAGGCTCCAGAAGATTAAGGGGGCCAGCCAAGACGACAAAGTGTGCCGTCCGGAATCAGCGGCTCCCATGAGTGCGATGAGCGCGACGGGGAAGGTGAGATAGATGCTTGCCGGGGCTATCACTGCAAGCATCAGGCTGGACGTGGCAGAACGGGTGATCCCGGGTGGAGGCGCTGAATCTGGAATCGGAGTGCTTGGGCCGGGTGGGCGGGTATTGCTCATGTCTTCCAAGGTATGGTCCGGATCCGCGGGGCGGGAGGCGCCCAGGTTCTATGTGGATAACCGGGGAAACAAGTCCTGCAAGAATGGGCGGGTGAGGGAAGCGACGAACGCCGGGGCAAGGAAGCAGCGGACTGATGAACCTGCGGCGAGTGAGCCGGCAGGCATCCTGGTGGATGCCGAGGTTGATGAGTCGCCCGTACCCGGGCCCACCCACGTTGGGAGCCGCCGGCAGCTCGCCTACCTGGGGCTCTGCCTGGTCCTGATAGGACTGAACCTGCGCACAGTCTTCTCCAGCTTCTCGGCGGTCCTGCCTGAGGTGACGGCCCAGGCCGCACTCCCCGGCTGGGCCGTGGTGGTGCTGACCACGGTGCCCGTCACCCTGCTGGGAGTGTTCGCGCCGCTTGCCCCGGTCCTCGCCAGGCGGTTCGGCGCTGAGCGGGTGCTCCTCGGCGCCATGGCCGTCCTCACGGCCGGGCTGCTGCTCCGCCCCGTTGAGCTGCCGGGAGCCAGCCACCTGCCCGGGCTGCTCGCCGGGACAGCCGCATGCGGAGCCGCCATCGCCCTGTGCAACGTCCTGCTGCCCGGGCTGGTCAAGCGGGACTTCCCGCACCGGCTGGGCTTGATGGGAGGGCTCTACACCACGGCCATCTGCGCCTCGGCGGCACTCGGGGCGGGCTTCACCTACCCGGTGTACACGGCCTCGGGGGAGTGGACCCTGGCGCTGTGGTTCTGGGCCGCGCCTGCCGCCGTCGTACTTTTGCTCTTGCTGCCGGTGGCACTCCGCCAGCCCCGCATCCGGCACCAGGCTGTCAGGGACGGCGTCAACGTGTGGCGCTCCGCGGTGGCCTGGCAAGTGACCATCTTCATGGTGCTGCAGGCCATGATGTCCTTCAGCGTCTTTGCCTGGCTGGCCCCGATCCTGCGGGAACGGGGCGTGGACGGAGCCACGGCCGGGCTGATCGTCTCCGTGTGCATCGTGCTGCAGATGCTCGGCTCACTGTTTGCCCCGGCGCTCGCAGCCAGGTTCCGGGACCAGCGTGCCATCAACACCGTGGTCGCCCTGATGACCGGCGGCGGCTTCGCCCTGAGCATCTTCGGTCCCCTTGACCTGGTCTGGGTGTGGGCGGGGCTGCTGGGCCTTGGCCAGGGAAGCCTCACCGCCGTCGCACTCACCATGATCATGCTCCGCACCCGCGACGGGCACACTGCGGCGCACCTGTCCGGCATGATGCAGGGCGTGGGCTACGGGCTGGGCTCCACCGGGACGCTGATGGTGGGCCAGCTGCATCAGGCCACCGGGTCCTTCACCGCTGCCGGAGTCCTGTTCCTGGTGGTCGGCCTGCTGGCCGCGGTCTTCGGGTACCGCGCCGGCCGCAACAGGTACGTCAGCTGAGGGACAAGGTGCAGGATTCCGTGGTTCCAGCCACCCGTCCGGCGTCGGGAATCCTTGCCGGCCCGTACCTCTGGGTGACCGTGGGCACGTGCGCCCTGGTGTTCCTGGCAGCGTTTGAATCCCTTGCCGTCACCACCATCATGCCCCTCGTCAGCCGCGAACTCGACGGCGCGGCCCTCTACGCCCTCGCCTTCGCCGGTCCGCTGGCCACCGGGGTGATCGGCATGGTTGCCGCCGGAAACTGGTCCGACCGGCGCGGACCCACGGCCCCGCTCTACACCTCCGTCGCGTTGTTTGTGCTGGGACTGCTGATCGCGGGAACCGCTGCATCGATGCCGGCGCTCGTGGCAGGCCGCCTGGTGCAGGGCCTCGGCGGGGGAGCCCTGACCGTCTCGCTGTACGTGCTGGTGGCCCGCATCTACCCCGGCGCGCTGCACCCAAAGATCTTCGCGGCGTTCTCCGCAGCGTGGGTGATTCCGTCGCTCGTGGGCCCGTTCGCGGCCGGCGTCGTGGCGCAGGTCTTCAGCTGGCACTGGGTGTTCCTGGGCGTGGTGGGACTGGTGATCCCGGCGCTGCTGATGATCGCTCCCGTTCTCAAAAGGCTGGACAGCAAACCCGCCGGGCAGCCCGCCACGCCGTGGGCGATGGGCCGGCTGGCGTGGGCAGCGCTGGCCGCCGCCGCGGTGCTCGGGCTCAACCTGTCCGCCCAGGTGCGCGTTCCCGGCATCCCCGCAGCCGCAGGCGGCCTGGCCGTCTTCGCTGTAGTTGTGGCGCTGCTGGCAGTCCGGCCGCTGGTTCCCCGGGGCACCCTCACTGCCCGGCGCGGCCTGCCCAGCGTCATCCTTACCCGCGGGCTCGCCTCCGCCGGGTTCTTCGGCGCGGAGGTCTACCTGCCCTACCTGCTGATCGAGCAGTACGCCTTCCCACCCACCCTCGCGGGCCTGACCCTCACCGCCGGGGCACTGTCCTGGGCAGGCGCCTCAGCCGTCCAGGGGAGGCTGGGTGCCAGACTGCCGCACCGCCGCGCCGTGGGCATCGGGGCGCTGATGGTCCTCGGAGCGGTGGTCCTGGCCCTGGCAACGGCAGCGCTCAATTGGCCGGCCGGAGTCGCCATAGCAGGCTGGATCTCCGCCGGCGGCGGCATGGGGCTGCTGTATCCGCGGCTCAGCGTGATGACCCTGGCACTGTCCACCAAGGAGAACGAGGGCTTCAACAGCTCCGCCATGTCCATTGCGGATTCCCTGGGCGGGGCGCTGGCGCTCGCCACCACGGGCATTGTCTTCGCGGCGTTTACGACGACGGCGGGTTCCTTCGCCGGGGTCTTTGGCCTTGCCGCCGTGCTTGCCGCCGCCGCAGCCGCCGTGGCGCCCCGGGTCGCCGCCGCCAAAACCCCCTGAGTTTTTGTCAAGGCAGGGGTGAGGCCTCGGAAGCCTGCATGTCCGGACAAAACTCCATCGGGGGTCAGGGGAGCCGGGTTGCGCGCACCACGACGTCGGCGATGGTTGCCTGCTGGCCCTCCGGCCCCGTCACCGGCCGCTCCCGGCTGGTCTGGACCTCCAGCTGCCACCCTGGTCCGGCAAGTCCCAGTTCCTGGACCAGCTCATCGCCGGTGTAGAACATTCCCCGGTGGTGGTGCCCGGCACCGCCCCACGGCGGCAGCCGGTCCGGGTGGTGGCCCACCACCAGCAGCGTGCCGCCGGGCTTGACCGCTGACGCGGCCGTGCGCAGCGGCCCCTGCCAGGCGAGCTCCTGGGAATGCAGGAACTGCGCTGTCACCAGGTCGAAGGACGCCCCGGGCTGCCACTGCTCCAGGTCCGCCTGCTGCCAGGTGATCCGGCTCGCGATGGCGCCATCCGCGGCATGGACGCTTTCCCGGGCGAGTGCCGCCTTCTCGTGCGAGCGGGCCCGGTCCAGCGCCACCGCGGAAACGTCGACGGCGGTGACGGTCCAGCCCTGCTGGGCGAGCCAGATGGCATCCGCGCCCTCACCGCAGCCCAGGTCCAGTGCCTTTCCCGGCCGCAGGCCCCCGGCTTCCCGGACCAGTTGCGGGTTGGGTTTGCCGCTCCACATCTGGGGTTTGCTCCGGTACCGCTCATCCCAGGTGGCAGCTGCGTCCGCTGGGCCGCCTATCGCCGCGCCCCCGGCAAGCGTGCCGCCGGAAAGGCCGGCGCCGCCGTCGTGCGGGTGATGCTGCGTGTCATGCTGGTGGGCCGCGTTTTCGCTCATGCCCCAAGCCTGCCCCGCGCCGCCATTCAAGGCAACGGGGAGGGACTGGGGAAACCTGCCGGCGGCGGGATGCTAGACTGGTGGAACTTGATGTGCAGTGATGCCCAGGTTTTCCTGTTCGGAGGTATACCTCCAGCCAGGGACTGGGCTTTTTTCATGTGAGAGGCACATCCTGCGTCGATGAACGCGTTCCATTTGGTCCCGGCTGACTGCCAAAATTTGCAGCGGCCCGGTTGATCACCTGACTTTTCTTCGGCGAACCCCTGGTCCAACCGGCATCGGGGGCCGATATCCGCCTGGATACCGCCTGAAAGACCGTATAAATACATGACTACTTTTTCTGCCCTCGGTACACCCAAGGCCCTTGCAGACACCCTCACCGCACAGGGAATCGTTGAACCGTTCCCCATCCAGGTCAAGACCCTCCCGGACACGCTGTCCGGGCGTGACGTCCTGGGCCGCGGCCGGACCGGATCCGGTAAAACCATCGCTTTCGCCATCCCGCTTGTAGCAAGACTCGCTGAGCGGGAAGCCAAGCACTTCCGCAAGCCCGGACGCCCCATGGGCCTGGTCCTGGCGCCCACCCGTGAGCTGGCAACCCAGATCAACGCCACCATCGAGCCGCTGGCCAAGGCCGCCGGCCTGAACACCACCGTGATCTACGGCGGCATCTCCCAGACGCGCCAGGAAAAGGCGCTGCGTGCCGGCGTCGACATCGTCATCGCCTGCCCCGGCCGCCTGGAGGACCTGATCCGCCAGCGCGTCCTCACCCTTGAGGCCGTGGAGATCACGGTCCTGGACGAGGCGGACCACATGGCCGACCTCGGCTTCCTGCCCGTGGTGAAGAAGCTCATGGACATGACCCCCAGCCAGGGCCAGCGCCTGCTCTTCTCCGCAACACTGGACAACGGCGTGGACAAGATCGTCCAGCGCTACCTGTCCAACCCGCTGACCCACTCCGTGGACGATCCGCAGGCCGCGGTCACCACCATGGAGCACCACGTGCTGGTGGTCAACGACCAGACCGTCAAGAAGCAGCTGATCGTTGAGCTTGCCTCCGGTGCAGGCCGCCGCGTACTTTTCATGCGGACCAAGCACCACGCCCGCAAGCTCGCCAAGACCCTGACCGACGCCGGCATCCCCGCCGTCGATCTGCACGGCAACCTGTCGCAGAACGCCCGCGACCGCAACCTGGCCGAGTTCTCCTCCGGTGACGTCCGCGTCCTGGTGGCCACGGACGTCGCAGCCCGCGGCGTGCACGTGGACGACGTCGAACTGGTCATCCACGTCGACCCGCCCACCGAGCACAAGGCGTACCTGCACCGCTCGGGCCGTACCGCCCGCGCCGGTTCCGACGGCACCGTGGTCACGCTGACCCTCCCGGAGCAGCAGACCGACGTCAAGAAGCTGATGAAGGCCGCCGGCGTCGAGGTCAACTTCGAGCGCGTCACCGCGAGCTCCCCGCTGGTTGCAGAACTGGTGGGCGAAATGGCCGAGAAGATCGATCCGCGCACCCGCGCAGCGCTGCTGGCCAAGAAGGCCGCACAGCAGGGCGGCGGCACCTCCACCGGTGCCAACGCCGAGCGCAAGCGGGCCCGCCGCCAGGCCGCACCCACTGCAGGTGGACGTGGCGGACGCGGTGGACGCGGCCGGGTTTCGGCTGAGCCCACCCGCACCGACCTTCCCCGCGCCGAGCGCCGTGCCGTCGCTTTTGAAGGCCGGACCGAAGCCCGGGCAGCTTTCGACCGGGTAGCTGAGCAGAACGAGGACCGCGCAGTGGCGGCAGCAGCTGCCCGCCGCAACAACCGCGGACGCGGCACGGCCTCCACGCACCGCAACGACGTCCCCGCGTCAGGTGGCCGTGCATCGGCTGGCCGCGGTTCGGACGGGCGTGCAGAGTCACGCGTCACCCGCAGTGACGCCCCGCGTGGCGGCACCGGCCGCCCGGCTTCCTCAGGGCGCCCGGCTGCTTCCGGCGGCCAGCGCAGCGGTCGCCCCGCAACGGGCCAGCGTGCAGCAGCAGGTGCAGGTGCCCGGACCGGTGGCGCCCGCTCCGCCGGTGCAGCTTCGGCCGGCGGCGGCAACAAGGCCGTCTGGTCCTCCAACACCGGCGGCACCTCCGGCGGATCCTACGCCGGCAACGGCGGCGGTTCCGGCCGTCCCGCCCGCAGCGGTCCCCGCCGCGCATCGGCCCCGGCGTCCAACGAACGGCGCAGCCGCTAATCCCCACTAGTTCCCCCATCGAGTGCTCCGTAGTTGTCCTTTAGACGCGTCATAAAGACAACTACGGAGCACTCGATGCGTTTAACGGCTACCAGCCGCGGGCACGCCACTCGTCGAGGTGGGGCCGTTCGGCCCCCAGCGTTGTCGGCTTGCCATGGCCCGGGTGCACCACGGTGTCATCCGGGTAGGCCCCGAACAGCCGCTCGCTCACATCGGTGAGGAGCTGGTTGAACCGCTCCGGGTCCTTCTGGGTGTTGCCCACACCCCCGGGGAACAGCGAATCACCGGAGAAGATGTGCACGGGTCCTTCCGGTGCCTCATAAACAAAGGCAATCGAGCCGGGCGTGTGACCGCGCAGGTGGACCGCCGTCAGCGAAAACCCGTCCACGGCGACCGTATCCCCGTGCTCCAAGTTCCGGTCCACCGCAACCGGCAGCGCGCCGGCGTCGTCCGTTCCTGCAGCGGTGGGGGCGCCGGTGGCCTCCACGAGCTCCTTCAACGCCCGGACATGGTCCCAGTGCTGGTGCGTGGTGGCGACCAATCCCAACCGCGGGGCCGCGGACGTGTCCGCGGCACTGTCTGCCAGCAGCTGCCGGATGGCCGGCGCATCGTCCGCTGCGTCGATCAGCACCTGTTCGCCGCTGGCTTTGGCAGTCAGCAGGTACACGTTGTTGTCCATCTCGCTGACCGAAATCCGGCGGATGGTGATGTCACGGAGGTCGTGAATGAGTGAGTCCATGGGCTTCAGTCTGGACTAGTGACCGGACTCATAAAAGTCGGCCCTTCGGGAAACGGCTTGGTAGCGTCGAAAACCAAGCCACAGTCACTCATGGTGCGGGCTGGGGTCTTTCGGCGGTGTCCGAAAGCCAATTAGCCGACGTCGTCCGCACCACAGCCTCAAAACTGGAATGGGACACGATGAGCCACAACGCAACGCCACCCGCGGCCACCGCGGGAGTAAAAAACGCTGATCCACAGTCGCAGCAACCACCGGGCGGGAAGAACTCCCCGGCCGCCGACGCCGGCCCCGAAGCCACCACCCGGGTGAACAAAGCCGTGTTCTTCGGCTCCGCTTTCGGGGTGCTCGGCATCGCCGTGTGGGCCATTGTTGCCAAGGACAACGCAGAAGCCGTGATCGGATCCATGGTGGGCTGGGTGTCCACCAACATGGGCTGGTACTACTTCCTGATCGTCACCGCGGTAGTGGTCTTCGTCCTGTTCGCCGCAGTATCCCGTGTGGGCAGGACCAAGCTGGGCCCGGACCATTCCAAACCGCAGTTCGGAATGTTCACCTGGGCGGCCATGCTGTTCGCGGCCGGAATCGGCATCGACCTGATGTTCTTCTCCGTTTCCGAACCCGTCAGCCAGTACCTGGCGCCCCCGCAAGGGGAAGGCGGAACCGCCGAGGCCGCCCGGCAGGCTCTCGTATGGACGCTGTTCCACTACGGCATCACGGGCTGGGCCCTGTACGCCCTGATGGGACTGGCGCTGGGCTACTTCTCCTACCGCCACAACCTGCCGCTGAGCATCAGGTCCGCGCTGTACCCCATCTTCGGGAAGAAGATCGAAGGCCCGATGGGGCATGCGGTGGATATCGCCGCGCTGCTCGGCACCATCTTTGGCATCGCCACCTCACTGGGCATCGGCGTCGTGCAGCTCAACTACGGGCTCAACTTCATGTTCGGCATCCCGGAGAACCTTGCCGTGCAGATCGGCCTGATCGCCCTGTCCGTGGTGATGGCCACTGTGTCCGTGGTGTCCGGCGTGGAAAAGGGCATCCGGCGGCTTTCGGAACTCAACGTGATCCTGGCCGTGGCCCTGATGCTGTTCATCCTCGCCACCGGCAAGACGAACTTCCTGCTGGACGGGATCGTCCAGAACATCGGTGACGTGGTGAGCCGTTTCCCCGCCATGACCCTGGATACGTTTGCCTATGACAAGCCCACAGAGTGGATGAACGCGTGGACCCTGTTCTTCTGGGCATGGTGGATTGCGTGGGCGCCCTTCGTGGGCCTGTTCCTGGCCCGCATCTCCCGCGGCCGCACCATCCGGCAGTTCGTGCTGGGCACCATGACGGTCCCCTTCCTCTTCATCGTGCTGTGGATCTCCATCTTCGGAAACTCCAGCCTCGACCTGGTCATGGGCGGCAACATGGCCTTCGGCGACGCTGCCATGAGCCATCCGGAACGTGGCTTCTACAGCCTCCTGGCTGAGTACCCGGCTGTCCCCCTCACAGCGGCGGTAGCAACATTCACGGGCCTGCTGTTCTATGTGACATCGGCGGACTCCGGCGCCCTGGTGATGTCCAACTTCACCTCACACCTGAAGGACGCGGACTCCGACGGCCCTGAGTGGATGCGCGTGTTCTGGGCTGTGGCCACCGGGCTGCTGACCCTGGCCATGCTCACGGTCGGCGGGGTCACCACGCTGCAGAATGCCACGATCGTCATGGGCCTTCCGCTGTCCCTGCTGCTGGTGTTCATCATGCTGGGCCTCTACAAGGCCCTCCGGGTGGAGAACTCGCTCAACGACAGCTACCGCGCCAGCCTGCCCGGCATCATCACGGGCCGCTCCAGCGACCTGCGCGGAGGACGCACCTGGCGGCAACGGCTCAGCCGCGCCATGAGCTACCCAGGGCGGAGGCAGACCATCCGGTTCGCTGAAACGGTGGCCGTCCCGGCACTGCAGGAAGTTGAAGCCGAACTCAAAGCACAGGGTGCGGAGACCGCGCTGACCGTCACCACCGTGGAGCCCTGCGGCATCCGCAGCATCGACCTGCAGCTGCCCATGGGCGAGGAGCGGGCCTTCAAATACCAGATCTACCCGGTGCAGTACGAGACGCCCAGCTATGCCACGCGCAGAGCTGATCCGGACGACCACTACTACCGCATGGAGGTGTTCTCCCAGGAGGGCAGCTACGGCTACGACCTCATGGGCTACACCAAGGAACAGGTCATCACGGACGTCCTGGACCACTACGAACAGCACCTTGAATTCCTGCACCTGAACCGTGCAGCCCCCGGAAACACCGTCCTGGTTGAGGACCAGGTGGCAAAAGACAACTGGGAATCCGACTTCGACATGCAGGAGGAAACGAAATGAGCAAGGCAACGCTTTACATCGGCGGGAGCTGGACCGCAGCGTCCGACGGCGGCACCCGGGACATCCATTGCCCGGCCGACGGCGGACTCGTGGGGTCTGTCTCGGAGGGGACCGCCGCGGATGCGGACCGTGCCGTGGAGGCGGCGAGGGCTGCCTTCGACTGCGGCGAGTGGTCCGGGAAATCAGCCCTGGAGCGGGGCACCTTCCTGGTCAGCGTCGCCACCCGGCTGCGGGAGCGCAAGGACGAGTTTGCCCGTGCCGAGACGCTGGACACCGGCAAGCGCCTGGTGGAAAGCGAGATCGACATGGACGACATCGCCAACTGCTTTGAGTACTTCGGCAAGCTTGCCGGCCAGGATTCAGGCCGCGTGGTGGATGCCGGCAGCGCCACGGTGGTGAGCCGGATCGAATACGAGCCCGTTGGCGTGTGCTCGCTGATCGCCCCGTGGAACTACCCGCTGCTGCAGGCCGCCTGGAAGATCGCCCCTGCGCTCGCCGCGGGCTGCAGCTTCGTCCTCAAGCCCAGCGAGCTGACCCCGCACACCTCCATCCTGATGATGGAGGTCCTTGCGGAGCTGGGACTGCCCGACGGCGTCGCGAACCTTGTGCTGGGCGACGGCAGGACCGTGGGCCCCGTCCTTTCCGGCCATCCGGAGGTGGACCTGGTGTCCTTCACCGGCGGCCTGGAAACCGGCAAGGCCATCGCCGCCTCGGCGGCAGCGTCGGTCAAGAAGGTGGCGCTGGAGCTGGGCGGCAAGAACCCCAACATCGTCTTCGCGGACGCCAATTTCGACGCCGCCCTGGACAACGCCCTCAACGCCGCGTTCGTCCATTCCGGCCAGGTCTGCTCGGCCGGCGCCCGGCTGATTGTGGAGGAGTCCATCGCGGAGAGGTTCGTGGATGAACTGGTGCGCCGCGCGCAGCAGATCCGCCTCGGCGGCCCGTTCGACCCGGACGCCGAGACCGGCCCGCTGATTTCCGCCGCCCACCGCGACAAGGTCACCGCTTACGTCGAGAAGGGCATTGCCGAGGGCGCCCGGCTGCGCTGCGGCGGTGCGTGGGGCGAAGGCGAACTCGAGAAGGGCTTCTACTACCTGCCCACCGTCCTGGACCAGGTCAAGAGCGGCATGTCCGTGGTGGTGGACGAGGCCTTCGGCCCCGTGGTCACCGTGGAAACCTTCACCTCCGAGGCGGAAGCCGTAAAACTGGGCAACGACACCCACTACGGCCTGGCCGGTGCCGTCTGGTCCCAGGACGCCGGCAAGTCCCAGCGTGTGGCCCGGGCATTGCGCCACGGGACCATCTGGATCAACGATTTCCACCCCTACCTGCCGCAGGCGGAATGGGGCGGGTTCGGCCAGTCCGGCGTCGGCCGTGAACTGGGGCCCACGGGCCTGGCCGAGTACCAGGAAGCCAAGCACGTCTACCAGAACATCGATCCGCAGGTGACCGGCTGGTTCGCGGACCACGCCGCCGCACCTGCAGGGAGGAACTAAGGCACATGGCAGCAAAGACGGAATTCGACTACATCGTGATCGGCGGCGGCTCCGCCGGGGCCGCCGTGGCGTCACGCCTGAGCGAGGACCCGGCCGTGGAGGTGGCCCTGGTGGAAGCCGGGCCCGATGACCGGAACCTTCCCGAGATCCTGCAGCTGGACCGCTGGATGGAGCTGCTGGAATCCGGCTACGACTGGGACTACCCCATCGAGGAGCAGGAAAACGGCAACTCCTTCATGCGCCACGCCCGGGCCAGGGTCATGGGCGGCTGCTCCAGCCACAACTCCTGCATCGCGTTCTGGGCGCCCCGCGAGGACATCGACGAGTGGGAGCAGAAGTTCGGCGCCACCGGGTGGAACTCGGACCTGGCCTTCCGTCTGTTCAAGCAGCTGGAAACCAACGAGGACGCCGGCCCCGACGCACCTCACCACGGCGACAGCGGACCGGTGCACCTGATGAACGTCCCGGCGTCGGACCCTACGGGCCGGGCCATGCTGGAAGCCTGCGAACAGTCCGGCATTCCGAAGGCGCAGTTCAACACCGGGGAAACGGTGATTAACGGTGCTGGATTCTTCCAGATCAACCGCCGCGCGGACGGTACCCGCTCCTCCAGCTCGGTGTCCTACATCCACCCGATCATGGACCGCGGGAACTTCACGCTCCTGACCGGGCTGCGCGCCAAGGAACTCACCTTCGACGCCGCCAACCGCTGCACCGGCGTCGCAGTGGTGGACAACGGATTCGCCAGGACGCATGAGCTCACGGCGCGGGCCGAGGTGATCGTTTCCACCGGAGCCATCGATTCCCCCAAGCTGCTGATGCTTTCGGGCATCGGCCCGGCCGCCCAGCTGGAGGAATTCGGCATCCCTGTCCGCGTGGACTCACCGGGGGTCGGCGAGCACCTGCAGGACCACCCCGAGGGTGTCATCCAGTGGGAGGCCAGGCAGCCCATGACGGAGACGTCCACGCAGTGGTGGGAGGCCGGCATTTTCACCGCCACGGAGGAAGGCCTGGACCGGCCCGACCTGATGTTCCACTACGGCTCGGTGCCGTTCGACATGCACACGCTGCGGCAGGGTTTCCCCACCACGGAGAACGGCTTCTGCCTCACGCCCAACGTCACGCATGCCCGCAGTCGAGGAACCGTGAAACTGCGCAGCAAGGACTTCCGGGACAAGCCCAGGGTGGACCCCCGCTACTTCACCGACGCGGACGGCCACGACATGCGTGTGATGATCGCCGGCATCCGCAAGGCCCGCGAAATTGCCGCGCAGCCGGCGCTGGCTGACTGGGTGGGAACCGAGCTGTACCCCGGCCCGGACATCCAGACCGATGAGGAGATCACCGACTACATCCGGAAGACCCACAACACCGTGTACCACCCCGCCGGGACGGTCCGGATGGGCGCGGCCGACGACGGGATGTCACCGCTGGATCCCGAACTGCGCGTCAAGGGGGTCACCGGGCTGAGGGTGGCTGACGCGTCCGTCATGCCGGAGCTGACCACCGTGAACCCCAACATCACCACCATGATGATCGGCGAACGCTGTGCCGAGCTGGTCCGGGAAGCACGTTCCGCCTCCTGACCTGACGCGTGCCGACGGGCGGCCCCCTGCGGGGCCGCCCTTCGGCGTCGTGTGAGGCTTTATTCGCGCCCTTCGGACACCCACGTGGGATCGGCTGAGCGGGAACCGACGACGGCGTCCGACGCTTCGCCGAGCGCGTCCAGGTGCGCCGGGGCCAGTTCCAGGTCCAGGGCGCCGAGGTTCTCGTCGATCCGGTGTGCTTTGCGGGTGCCGGGGATGGGGACGACGGGCAGCCCCAGTCTCCTGCCCTGCGCGAGCAGCCAGGCGAGGGCAACCTGCGCGGGCGTCGCGCCCAGGCTGACCGCCACGGCCTGCACCGTGTCCACTACCGCCCGGTTGGCGCCGGCGGCATCGGGTGCGAAGCGGGGGATCCGGCGGCGGAAGTCCTTCTCGCCCAGGCTGGAGGCGTCCACGGTGCCGGTGAGGAATCCCCGGCCCAGCGGCGAGTACGGCACAAAACCGGTTCCCAGGGCGGCAGCGGCAGGAACGACGTTGCGTTCCACGTCACGGCTCCAGATGGACCACTCGCTCTGGACCGCCGCAATGGGGTGCACGGCGGTGGCTTCCTCCAGCTCCTGGGCCGTTACTTCGGACAGCCCCAGGTGCCTGATTTTGCCCTGCTGCACCAGCTCCGCCATGGCTCCCACGGTTTCCGTCAGGGGAACGCGGAGGTCGCGGCGGTGCATGTAGTAGAGGTCGATCACGTCTGTGCCCAGCCGGTGCAGGCTGCGGTCCACGGCCTGGCGGATGTAGGCGGCGTCGCCGCGGATGTCCGTGTAGCCGTCCGCCGGCGTGCCCACCAGCCCGAACTTGGTGGCCAGCTGGACCTCGTCCCGCCGCTCTTTCAGAAGCTGGGCGACCAGTTCCTCGTTGCTGCCCCCGCCGTAGATGTCCGCAGTGTCGATGAAGGTGACACCGGAGTCGACGGCGTGGTGCAGCGTGCGGAGCGCGTCCTCCTGGTCCACCTCCCCGTACACGGGCGTCAGGGCCATGCCGCCGAAGCCGAGCGGGCTGGCAGTGAGTCCGTCTCCGAGGGTTACTACGTGTGCCATCAGTTCTCCTGGTTCCTCGCCGTGACCGGCGCCGTTTCGAGATGCCGTTGGTAGTGGCAACTTCCTAGTGCCAGGGAATAATCCTGCTGGCCGCCGGACGGGTGGCCTCGATCAGCACGGCGTTGGCCTGGTCCGGGCCGGCTGCCCACGCTTCCGCCGCGGCCCGTTCCATTCCGAATGAGATGTGCCGTTCCACCAGCCGGTTCAGCCGCAGCGCCGGGGATACATCGACAAACCAGACCTCATCCAGCTGCGCCCGGATGTCCTTCCACGGTTCCTGCTCAAACAACAGGTAGTTGCCTTCCGTGATCACCAGAGGGACTTCCGCGGGAATGGCGATGGAGGCCGCCACCGGTTCATCGAGGGTGCGGCGGAACTCCGGCGCGTATACCACTGCCTCGTCCCGCCGCACCAGGCGGCGCAGCAGCGAAAGGTACCCGCCGGCGTCGAACGTGTCGATGGCCCCCTTGCGCTGCCGCAGCGGCGTGCCCTCAATGATGGTGTTGCCCAGGTGGAAACCGTCCATGGGCACCACCACCGCCTCACCGGGCCCGAACTGCTGCTGCAGCCAGGCAGCGAACGTGGACTTTCCGGCGCCCGGTGCCCCCGCGATGCCCAGCAGTATCCGCCGCCCGACACCCGGCGCGCCGCGAACGGCATGGCGCAGCCCGGCGACGGCTGCGGAGATCTCGGGGGAGTCCATGGCAAAAGCCTAGACTGCCCGGGAAACCGTTGGGCTGCCTCGCGGGCCTAGCCGAGCTGGAACACCGCCACGGTGCGGGCCGGAACGGTGAAGGTTCCGGTCGCGGGATCGTGCGCGGCCGTCTTGACCACAGGATCGGTGCCGCCGGACTGGACCGGGTGCAGGCCGTAGGACGCGCCTGCCGTGGCGGCCACCGTCTGGCTGACTGTGTCATCGGCGGCGTTGAAGACCACCACCAGCCCGCGCAGGTCCTTGTCCACATCCGGGCCCACGGAGTCGTCGATGTGCATGACCACCACGCCCGGAGCCTGTCCGGGACCGCCGTCGGGGAAGGACACCTTCTGCTGGACCAAACCGGCCTCGCCGAGGTGGAACAGCGGCGTGCTCTTGCGGATCTGCAGGAGCTCAGCAGCCCGGCCGCGCGCCTCAGCGATGTCGCTGGTGGCCGGCTTCTGTGAGGGGTCTGCCAGCAGCGGGCGCATGTAGCCGTACTTGTCCTCATTGTCCGCCTTGGGCGGCAGTCCCCGGCCGAAGCCATTGGTGCCGTCCGTGTGGTCCATGATGTTGAACCAGTCGCCCGAATCGTAGCTGTTGCGGTCCAGGGACTTGCTGCGCAGCGCTTCGCCGCCCGCGTGCCAGAAGGAGATGCCCTGGCCAAAGGCCGTGGTGCTGAGGGCAAGCGTCTGCATCCGGGTCCGCTCCGCCATGGGGGTGTCCTGCGGCAGCTTCAGCGCAAGGGCGTCGAAGAGCGTCTCGTTGTCATGGGCCTCCACATAGGTGACGGCCTCCTGCGGGTCGCTCGTATAGCCTGCGGGAGCACCGTTGTACGGCACGTCCGCCCCCGTGACGGTGGCGCCGGTGCGGTCCACGAAGGAGTAGTCCTTCAGATTGCCTGTCAGCCCCACCTTCACCAGGTCCTGGGCCAGCAGGAGTGCTTCCTTCTGCTGTTCCGGGGTCCCGTTGGCAGGGGAGCTGTTCGGGTCCGTATAGAGTCCGGACGCGAAACCCTGGACCCGGGGGTCGGGGTCGAAGGGGCCGCCGCCGCGCACGGCATCGCGCAGGCGGTCGTTGAAGGTGCCGATGCCGGTGCCGGCCATGTTTTCCTGGGTGGCCTGGACGAACCGGGCGTTGTTGGCCACCTCGCCGAAGTTCCAGCCCTCCCCGTACAGGGTGATGGCCTTGCCGTCCACGCCGTCCTTGGACAGGGTCAGCTGGTCCAGGGCCGCCCGGACGTCCAGCATGTTCTGCTTCGAGTGGTGGCCCATGAGGTCAAAGCGGAAGCCGTCCAGCTTGTACGTCCTGGCAAGCGTCACCAGGGAATCGATCATGAGCTTGCCCATCATGGTGTTCTCGGTTGCCGTGTTGGCGCAGCAGGTGGACGTCTCAAGGGACCCGGTGCCGGGGTTCAGGCGGTGGTAGTAGCCCGGAACGATGCGGTCCAGGTTGTTGCTCCCGGACTGTCCGGCACTCGAGGTGTGGTTGTAGACCACGTCCTGGATGACCCGCGCGCCGGAGGTATTCAGGGCAGCCACCATCTCGCGGAATTCGGTGATCCTGGTGGCGCCGTCGGGATTGGTGGCATAGGAGCCCTCCGGTGTTGTGTAGTGCAGGGGATCGTAGCCCCAGTTGAACCCGTCCCTGGCTGCAGTCTCCGCGACGCAGGCCTGCTGCTCCTCCGAATCCGCGGGCAGGGCGGCGAGGTCGCAGGCCGGTTCGAGCTGCTCGCTGCGCCGTTCCTCGATGGTGCCGATGTCATTGACCGGGAGCAGGTGGACTGCGTTCATCCCGGCGTCCGTAAGCTCGCGGAGGCGCTGCATGCCGTTGCTGTCGGTGTCCGTGAAGGCCTTGTAGGTTCCCCGGTGCGCCTCCGGCACGGTCTCATCCGTGATGGAGAAATCGCGGACGTGGAGTTCGTAGAGGGAGAGGTCCTCGGGCTTGGTGAGGGTCGGTTTCTGCAGCTTCTTCCAGCCCTCGGGGGCCAGCGCCTTGTCCTCCAGGTCCACGAAGAGGCTGCGCCCGGAGTTGGCGGACAGGCCCACGCTGTAGGGGTCGGTGACCAGGTTCCGTTCAACCTTGCCGGTTTCCGGAACAAAGACCTCCACCTCGTACAGGTAGTAGGCGCCCTTCCAGTCCTTCTCTCCGGTCATGGACCAGACGCCGTCCCGGGACGGTTCCATGGGGCGGCTGGAGACGGGGTCGCCGCCGGAGCCTGATGCGTAGGTGTGGATGGTGACGCTGCGCGCCGTGGGCGCCCACAGGGAAAGCTCCGGCCGGTTGCCCTTCCAGCCCAGCCCGAGTTCACGCCCCGCCGCGTCCTGGTAGAGAGCGTCCAGGACCCCGGGGACCTGGACTCCGGTGGCGGCGGTGACCTGGCCGTCCGCACCGACGGCGGCAACGAGCAGCTGGCCCTTCAGCAGTTCCTTGGCCCGCGCTGCGTCGCCTTCGGCCAGCCGCAGGGAGGCGAATCCGGAGAGGTGGGGATACTTGGCTGCCAGTCCCGCATCCAAGGTCTGGTTCGTCTTCTCAAGTGGTACGTAGCTGCCGCCGGTGACCTGGCCGTCCGCCACAGCCAGGCCGCCGTCGGGCGCGCTGTAAAGCCGGTAGGTGGTTCCCTCCGCCGCCGGCGCCTGCCACGCGATGGTGTCCGCCGACAACCAGTGCGCGCCAGCCTCGGCGCCGAGGGCATCGGGGACATTGTCCGTGAGGGTGTGGCTGGCGTGGTCGTAGGTAAAGGTCACAGGCCCGCCCGGGGCGTTGAGCACCAGGTCGCCGCCGCCGGCAGCGCCGCCTGCGCCGTAGTTTTCATCCCATGAATTGTTCAGGGCAACCTTCATCCCGTAGGTGCCCGCAGGGATATCGAACGTGGCGCGGTAGAGCGAGGCGGAGCCCTCCACCGGCTGCAGCCTGCTGGCCGCGCAGTCGGGTTGCCAGTCCCCGGGGCAGCCGATCTCGGACTGCAGCGAACCGACGAGGGCCACGGCCTGCGGCACAGCGGTGTGGTCCGCGGAGGCCGGGAGGGCGAGGCCGCCCAGCGCCAGGGGAGTGGCGCAGGCTGCCGCCAGGGCGGCTGCCAGTTTTCTGTTGAGCGCAGGCGGTGGCCCGGCCGGTAGGGATTTGTGGGACATGGAAGACCTTCCTTGGAAACGCCCCGAACGGCAACGGTGGGGAGCGGGGTGTCCCAAGAGCCTAAGTTTCGCCTCCTACGCACGTCAACGGTTTGCTGAAAATTTCACGCTTTGTTTTCATGCCACGTGTACTCCTGTGTCCGTACACTGGGAAGCACGAGACCTCCGGAATGCTGTTCCGGCGAAGGAGCACCATGAGTATGACCGGGAGCGGGACGGAAACCGCCGCGGCCGAGCGGCCGAAACTGGAAGACCTTGCACGGAAGGTCGGCGTCAGCATCGCCACGGTGTCCCGGGTGGTCAATGGGCGGAAAGGCGTGTCCCGGGAGGTGCGCCAGGCCGTTCTCGCTGCCATGGACGATCTCGGGTACGAGCGGCCCGACCGCACCCGCAGCGCAGCCAGGGGGCAGGTGGGAATCATTGTCCCCGACCTCACCAACCCGATTTTCCCGGCCATCGCCCAGGCGGTGGTCTCCCTCCTCTCCCAGGAGGATTTCATCCCCGTTATCTGTGCGCTGCCCGGCGGAGGCCGTTCAGAGGACGAGTACATCGAGATGCTCGTGGCGCAGGGGGCAGCCGGCATCATCTTCATCTGCAGCGCCCACGCGGACGGCCAGGCCAGCCTGGAGCGCTACCACCGGCTGCGCGGCCGGGGCATCCCGTACGTCCTGGTCAACGGCCCCCGCCCTGAGCTCGGGGCGGCCTCGGTGTCCAATGACGACGCCGCCGCGATCAGGACGGCGGTCCAGCACCTGGCCAGCCTGGGACACCGGAAGGTGGGGCTTGCAGTCGGCCCGCACCGCTTCATTCCCAGCCGGCAGAAACTGGCAGGTTTCCGGACCGCGCTTGCGGACTATCTGGGCGTCGACGATCCCGCACCCCACACGGCCACGAGCATGTACACGGTGGAGGGCGGCCAGAGCGCGGCCAACGAGCTCCTTGACTCCGGCCACACGGCGATCGTGTGTGCATCCGACGTCATGGCGCTGGGGGCCATCCGCGCGGCACGGGCCAGGGGGCTGCGGGTGCCTGAGGACGTATCCATCGTGGGCTTTGACGACTCGACTCTGATGGCCCTCACAGATCCGCCGCTGACGACGCTCCGCCAGCCGGCCGCCGCGATCGCCCACGCTGCAGTCCATGCGCTCGCAGCCGAAATGGCCGGTGAGCAGTCCACGCGCTCGCCGGTGGTCCTGGGGTCCGACCTTGTCCTGAGGGGTTCTACCGGTCCTGCGGCAGCGCCTTGAGGCCGGCGGCGCAGCCAACGATCCCGGCAATGAACACAACCTTCAGCACGCTGAACGGCTCCACGCCGGTGGCCATCGCCCAGCCCACCGTCAGCGCGGCGCCGATGCCCACCCACACGGCGTAGGCGCTGCCCAGCGGAATGGTGCGGATGGCCCAGCCCAGGCCCAGCATGCTCAGGGTTGCCGTCACGGCGAAAACAAGGGTGGGGACGGGCTGGCTGAACCCGTTGGACAGTCCCAGCGCGGTGGCCCATACGGCTTCGAGGACGGCCGAGGCCAGCAGCACCAGCCAGGGGAGCGAACGCCGCAGCATTACGCCACCACCTTCAGGCCAACCACGCACACAGCGATGCCGGACAGCAGGAGGAGGCGCGCCGCCGTGGGGCGTTCCGCCTTGGTGACGATGGCGTAGGCGGAGGTCAGCACCACGCCCACCCCGACCCACACTGCGTAGGCGGTACCGGTGGGGATGGACTGCATCGCGATGGCCAGGCCGCCCGTGCTCGCGGCGACAGAGACCAGGAAGAGCGCGGCGGGGGCGAGGCGCTTCCGCCCCGAAGCCTGGAAAGCGCGGTGCAGGGATGCGGCCCAGACTGCCTCGAGCGCCCCGGAGAGAAGAAGTATTAACCACGACATGGCAGATCCTTTGGCCAGTCTTGTCGCGTTCCGGGTACTGAACCGTCGTCCGGAGGCCCAGGTGCGGAGCCTTGGTTTCCAGAGTAGCAACGCACGACGGCGGCGGGCAGGTTTGGTGCCCAACCTCACCAGGTGCCCTCCCGCCCAACTAGGTAGCAGCAGATGCTCTTTTGGGGGCTCAATCCGACATCTGCTGCGACCCAGTTGGGCCGCGGCGGTTAGAGCGCCCCGCCGGCAGCCTCGGGGGCGGAGGTGTCCCGGCCGCCGTCGCCGATGGTTTCGCGGGCAATGAAGTTCTCGATGTCGAACAGGTTGTCCGCGCGCTCTGCGATGTTCAGCAGGGTGGTCATGGACGCCACTTCCTCCACCTGCTCCTTCAGGAACCACAGCATGAACTGCTCGCCCAGGGCATCGTTTTCGCCGCGGGCAGCCCGGAACAGGTCCTCGATGTTGCGGGTGACTTCCTTTTCCTGCTGAAGTGCCAGGGCCAGCGGCTCGGTGACGGAGGCAAAGTCGTTCCGGACAGCCGGAACGCCGGGAATGGTGAAGGGGATGTCCCGGTCAAGCATGTACTGCACCATCATCATGGCGTGGTTCCGTTCCTCCACGGACTGGCGGTAGAAGTAGCGCGCCAGCTGGGGGAGGTCCTGGTTGGCGAACCAGGTGGCCACGGCAATGTACTGCTGCGACGCGGTGAACTCGTTGCCGATCTGGGTGGACAGGAGCGCATTGAACGATGAAGTGGTCATAGCCCGAGTCTAGGGACGGCCCGGATGGGCCACCAGTGTGGAAAGGCTCTGCTTCTGCAAGGCAAGGCTGCCCTGTGGCACTTTGCTCAGCCGGCCCGCTGCGCCAGCAGCTGTTCCACCCGCTCCGGCGCGTAAAGGCTCTCCTCCACGAGCTTGCACAGTCCCACAGCCGTGGCCGTCCGGCTGTCCGCGGAGACAACCTCAAGGTCCACCAGGGACGGTTCAAAGGCGTCGTCGAGGATCTGCTGCCGGCAGGCCGCCAGGAAATCCGGAAGCACGCCCACGAGTCCGCCCACTGCGATCCGGCCGGGATTCAGCGTCCCCACCGTCGCTGCGAGCGCACGCCCCAGTACCCGCCCGGCTTCCGTGACGGCGGAACGCACGGCGGGATCGCTGCCGCACGCATCAACGAGCCGGCGCAGGGTGCCGTAGCCGGCGAGCTCCGGTGCCGAGAGCAGCGCGCGTCCTGACGCCGCCGCCGCGAGGCAGCCGTCCCGCCCGCAGCGGCAGCGGCGGCCCGCGGCCTCGGGAATCCGCACGTGCCCGATGTCCCCGGCGGCACCGTGGGCGCCGCGGACCAGGGCTCCCCGCACAATGATGCCGGAGCCGACGCCGGTGCTCACCTTCACTGCCACGAGGGACTCGAGCGGCTCCCGGACCTCGCCGACCGCCATCGAACGGGCGTCATTTTCCAGCAGGACCGGGCAGTCGAGCCTCGCCTCCATAACGTCCTGCAGGCGCTGCAGGTCCCAGTGGGCGAGGACGGTGCGTTCCAGGCCAAGCCGGTGGAGGGGGTCCACCGGGGCCGGCAGCCCCACTCCTGCTCCCACCGGCTGCCGCCCGCCGAGGAGCCGCAGGGACTCCTCGATGACAGCGCCGGCCACGCCTTCCTGAGGCTGGCTGATCTGGATTGGCAGCCGGGCGGAGGCCACGATGTCCCGGCCCAGGGACAGGAGGTGGATGCTGGCGTGGGTGTGCCCGATCTCGATCGCGAGGACCAGCTTGTTGCGGTTTTCGAAGCGGAGGGCCCGGGGCGGCCTGCCGCGCTGGGAGCGCAGCGGCGTGGATTCATAGACCAGGCCCGCAGCGAAAAGGGCGTCCAGCCGCTCATAAAGGGTGGACCGGGCCATGCCGGTAATGTCCAGCAGGTCCGCCCGGCTGTATCCGGCGGTGCTTGACCGCAGGAGCTGGAGGACGTGGCCGGCGCTGGTGGCAGGACCCGCGGGAGGCTGGCCTGAGCCCCCGACGAGCGTCCTCTGCTGGGTCATCCTGCCCGCTTCCTTTGCGTAGGTGGCCTGCCCGCGCCGCGGCCTGGCCATTGACGTGATCTAGATCACACAATTATGATCGATCACCAGACAAAAATACTATCTGCCCTCGCAGCAGGAGGTTCCAATGTCGGATCTTGCCCACCGTGACCTCAGCCGGCGGACCATGCTGAAGGGAGGGTTGATGGCCCTGGCCACCGGCCCCCTGCTGGCAGCCTGCGGCGTGAACACCAGCGGGAGCGGAGGGGAAGGGTCGGTCAACTTCCTTTCCACCCAGTTCTCCCCCGTGGAGGAGAGGCAGAAATATGAAGCCACGCTGAAAAAGTTCGCCGGCGATATCCAGGTGGCCTACAACCCCGTGGACACCGGCATCTTCAACACCACCCTGAAGTCCCAGCTTGCCGCAGGGAAGGTTGAAATAGGCATTGCAGCGGGCCTGCACAGCGACCTCATCCCCTTCGCGTCCCAGTTCGAGGACCTCAGCTCCCTGACCAGCGACCTTTCGTCTGCCGGCTATTCCGATGACCTGCTGGAGCTGGCAAAGCTCGGAACGGATTCTCCCCGGTACATCCCCTGGATCCAGGCGACGTATGTGGTGGCGGTCAACAAGAAGGCGCTGGAGTGGCTGCCGTCTGGCGCCGACGTCAACAACCTCACCTACGAGAACTTCCTGGCGTGGGCCCAGGCAGCCAAGGCGGCGAACGGGGGGCGCCCTGTGTTCGGCATTCCCGCCGGGCCGAAGGGCCTTCACCACCGCTTCTACCAGGGCTTCCTGCTCCCAAGCTTCACCGGCGGGCAGATCACCACGTTCCGCAACGCCGATGCCGTCACCGCCTGGACGTACATGCGCGACCTGTGGGCCAACATGAATCCGGCCTCCGCCAATTACGACTTCATGCAGGAGCCGCTGGGCAACGGGGAAGTCCTGGTGGCGTGGGACCACGTGGCACGCCTCATCAACGCGGTCCAGGACAAGCCCGACGACTGGCTGATGGTGCCCGCCCCGTCCGGTCCGAAGGGCAAGGGCTACCTGCTCGTCGTCGGCGGCATGGCCGTCCCCCAGGGTTCGCCGGAAAAGGACAAGGCCTTCGAGCTGATCAAGGCATTGTCGAAGCCGGAGGCGCAAATCGAGACGCTGAAGTCCAATGCTTTCTTCCCGGTGGTGGAGGCGGATATTGGAAGCGACCTCCCGGGCGGTATCGCCCTCGAGGCCAAGGCCGTCAAGGCGCAGCAGGAAGCTCCGGACGCCATCCTTGCGCTCCCGCCGGTGGGCCTGGGCGACAAGGACCCGCAGGTCTCGCAGCTGTTCAAGAACTGCTTCCAGGAGATCTGCCTGAACAACGCAGACGTCAAGGCGACGCTGGACCGCCAAGGGGCGGAGCTGGCCAGCATCATGGACACGCTGAATGTTCCCTGCTGGGCCCCGGATCCCGACGCTGACCAGTGCAGGGTTGCGTGATGGCTTCCCCGGACGCACCCGCTGCCGTAAGGCCCCGGCCCCGGCCCGCAAGGCCGCGCGGCCGGCCGCCGCGGAGGAGCGGAACCTCGGCGGCAATGCTGCTGATTGCCCCGTCCATCGTTTTCATGACCCTGCTGTTCGGCTGGCCCATGGTCAGCGGCATCCTCCAGGCGTTTGGCGGCCCGGAAGGACTGACGACGGCGAATTTCACCCGGATGGCGCAGGACCCCTACTTCTGGTCTTCAGTGGGCAACACCCTGCTGCTGATCGTGGTGATGATTCCGATCCAGTTCGTCCTGGCGCTGGCCATGGCCCTGCTGATCCGGGCCAAACCGCGCGGGTCCTCGGTGTACTTCTATATCTGGGCCATCCCCCTGGCGGTCAGCGACCTTGCCGCCGGCCTGGTGTGGCTGACGGTCTTCACGGACCGCGGGTACCTGAACTCCGTGCTTGCCTCCGTGGGCCTTGAGCCGGTCTCGTGGCTCGCCTACGACAACTACGCCTCCATGTTCATGGCCGTGCTGATCGCGGAAGTCTGGCGGGCAACGTCACTGGTGTTCGTGATCGTCGTTGCCGGTCTGCAGTCCATTCCCAAGGACTATGAGGAGGCGGCCGGCGTCTTCGGGGCCGGCTTCTGGGACCGGCTGTGGCACGTGACCCTGCCGCTGCTGCGTCCCAGCCTCCAGACCGCGCTGATCCTGCGGACCATCCTGGCCTTCCAGACCTTCGCGGTGGCACTGGCCCTCACCGGGCAGAACTTCCCGCTGGTGGTCGGCGAGACCTACCGCTGGTACACCGGGCTCCAGGACGCCAACGTGGCGTCCGCCCTGGCCCTGGTGGTGATGGCTGTGTCCATGGTCACCGCCGTCGGATACCTCAAGCTCCTGAAAGACCAGTCGGAGGCCCCGCGATGAGCCACGCCACCACCAACAAGGCAACGGCCCCGGCAGACCGCCCGGTGCCGGAGGTGGACCGCAGGCCGCTGGCTAGGCGGCGCCGGAACCGGATCCTGCTCCAGGTGGGCTGCATCCTCATCACGCTTTTCATGGCGCTGCCGATCTACCTGATCGCCCTGTCCGCCACCTCCAGCAGGGCGGCCCTGCAGGAGTTCCCGCTGAGCTTCATCCCGAACAATTTCTCCCTTGAGACCATGCAGACGTTCCTGCAGTCCACGGGCATCCTGGGCGGCCTCATCAACTCCGTCCAGGTGGGCATCTTCACGCTCCTGCTGTCCCTGATCATCGGCGTCCCGGCCGGTTACGCGGTGGCGCGTTTCGCCTTTCCCGGCAGGGACCCGTACCAGCTTTTCCTGCTCTTCACCCGGGCCCTGCCCATCGTGGTGCTTTCCGTGCCGCTGGCCCAGCTCTTCCTCCAGACAGGGCTGTATGACAGCGTCCTGGCCGTCGTCCTGCTCCACACAGCACTGGCACTGCCCACCACCATCCTGATCACCTCCTCGGTGTTCCTGGGTGTGCCGCGCGACGTCGAGGAAGCCGCCCGCATCTTCGGCTGCAGCCCGGTGCAGGCCTTCCTCAAGGTGGTCATGCCCATGGCCATCCCGGGCATCGCGGCGGCCTCGATCTTCACCTTCGTGATGTCCTGGAACGAGGTGCTGGGAGCGTCGATCCTTACCCTGAACCAGCGCACCCTGCCGGCCCAGGTCCTCAGTTCCCTCGCCGAGTCACCGCTGGCCTACCGGTTCGCCGGCGGCTTCCTGCTGGTGATCCCGGCACTGATCTTCATCTTCTTCATGCGCCGCTACCTCACCAACATGTGGGGCTCCACCATCCGCTGAGTGCGTTCCAGAGAGGCTGTTCCATGGCTGACATCTCGATCAAGGGTCTCAAGAAGACCTACCCGGGCAGCACCGAGCTGGCCACCAACAACGTTTCCCTTGATGTTGCCGAGGGCGAGTTCATGGTGCTCCTGGGGCCTTCGGGCTGCGGAAAGACCACCCTGCTGCGCATGGTGGCGGGACTGGACTTCCCGGACGAGGGAAGCATCTCCATTGGCGGCAGGGACGTGACTTACCTGCCGCCGCAGGACCGGAACCTGTCCATGGTGTTCCAGTCCTACGCCGTCTTCCCGCACCGGAAGGTCCGCACCAACATCGGGTTCGGCCTGGTCATGAAGAAGGTTCCCCGGGACGAACTGGAGAAGAAGGTCGCGTGGGCGGCGGACCTGCTCCAGCTGACCCCCTACCTTGACCGGTATCCCGCCCAGCTGTCGGGCGGGCAGCGGCAGCGCGTCGCCGTCGCACGCGCCATCGTCATGGACGCCGACGTCCTGCTCATGGACGAGCCCCTGTCCAACCTCGATGCGCTCCTGCGCCTCGACTTCCGGGCGGAGCTGAAAAAGATCGTCCAGCAGCTGGGCTCCACCACCCTTTACGTCACCCATGACCAGGTGGAGGCCATGAGCCTCTCGGACCGGGTCGCCGTGATGAAGAAGGGGCAGATCGCCCAGCTGGGTTACCCCATCACGGTCTATGAGGAACCCGCAGACCGGTTCGTGGGAGGGTTCATCGGTTCACCGCCCATGAACTTCCTGGAGGGCCGCGTCACCCAGCAGGGCGCCCTGGAAGTCGCCGGCCAAAGCACCGCGGCCCCCGAATTCCTGGCCCGCTCCGCAGCCCGGTCCGGCGGCCTTCCCGTGATGGTCGGAATCCGGGCGGAGAACATCTATCTCGAGGACCGCGGCACGCCGGGAACCCTGGACGCCACCGTGGAAGTGGTGGAACCGCTGGGACACGCCACGCTGCTGACCATGGACCTGGGCGGGCAGACCATCAAAGTGCAGGTGGCCTCCACCGTGCGGGTCTCCTCGGGGGAAAAGGTGGGGCTGCGCTTCGACCAGGCTGCAATCCGGTTCTTCGACACGGAAACCCAGCTTGGATTGACGGCATGAGCCAGGCGCCGGAAGGGAACAGCGGAGACAGCTATCCAATCCGCACCCTTGAGGAACTGGGGAGCCGGGCAAGGGACGTCCTGGCAGCCAACGACATCGGCACCATGGTCACGGCGGCGCCGAACCTCTACCCGCACATGTGGAGCTGGGATGCCGCCTTCGTGGCCACCGGCCTCTCCACCGTGAGCGTGGCCCGCGCCCTGCAGGAGCTGGACTACCTCGTGGCCGCGCAGTGGAAGAGCGGGATGATCCCGCACATCGTCTTCTCCGACGTCCCCGGCTACTTCCCCGACGTGGACCGTTGGGGGACCCGCGGCGTGGCGCCGGAGGGCGTGCAGTCCAGCGGGATCTGCCAGCCGCCGGTCCACGCCACCATGCTGCGCCGCATCGTGGAGCGCGCGACGGCGGCCGGCGGCGAGGACGCCATGCTCGCGGAGGAATTCACCCGGCGGACCCTGCCGCACTGGATCGACTGGCACGCCTGGCTCCGGAGCGCCCGCGGCGGGGACGGCTCGGGCCTGCTCACCATCTACCACGGCTGGGAGTCCGGGATGGACAACTCACCGCGCTTCGACGGCCCGTACTCCAGGGTCCAGCCCGGCGACATGGAGCCGTTTGTCCGCACGGACACGCTCAAGGTCACCGACCACAGCCAGCGACCCAGCGACGAGGAGTACAGCCGCTACCTGTGGCTGGTGCAGCAGATGGCCGCCGTGGGGTTCGACGACGCCCGGCTGCCGGCGGTGATGTCCTTCCAGGTCAAGGATGTCTTCATGTCGGCTATCTTTGCCGCGGCCAGCGAGGACCTTGCCGTGCTGGCTGAACAGTTCGGCCTGCCCGAGGAAGCGCCCCAGCTGCGGCAGTGGGCCAGGGAATTCCGCGACGGCGTCGACGCGACCGTGGATGAGGAGACCGGACTGGCGCGGGACAGGGATGTGCTGACAGGCGAATGGATCGGACCGCCCACCATCGCCGGGTTCGCACCCCTGGTTTCCACCGCGGACCAGGCCCTCCTCGACAGGCAACTGGAGATCTTCGAGGGGCCGGACTGGACCGGAGACCCTCGCCTGGCCTTCCCGCTCCCGGCCTCCACGTCCACCACGTACGAAGGATTGAAGCCCCGGCAGTACTGGCGGGGACCGGTGTGGCCGGTGATGAACTGGTACCTGGCCCACTGCCTGCGCAGGCGCGGCGACCAGAAGCGCTACCACCAACTGCGCGAGGCCTCCCTCGCCCAGCTCATGGAGGGCCACTTCGGTGAGTACTACGAACCCTTCACCGGTGAACCGCTGGGCAGCATGGACCAGTCGTGGACAGCGGCCGTGGCACTGGAATGGCTTGCCGATCCCGGGAACGGCTGACCCGTGGGCGCCCTGCCGCAGGGGCTCCCCGTAAACGACGGCGACAGCGCGGCCGGCAGGCACGCAGGCACGGTGCGCCTCCTCATCGCCGGCGCCGGAGCCAGGGGCGCCGCGTACGCCCGCCTCGCCGCCGCCACCGGCCGGGCCACCGTGGTGGGCCTTGCCGAGCCGCGCGCCGAGCTGCGCGGCCCCCTGGCGAAGGAACTCGGTGTCCCGGACAACGGGGTTTTCGACAACTGGCAGGCGATGCTGGCCGGCCGCCTGCCCGCCGACGGCATCATCATCGCCACACCGGACCGTGAACATGCGGGCCCCTTCGCAGCAGCCGCAGCCCACGGCTACCAGATCCTCCTGGAAAAACCCGTCGCCGCCGACCCCGCAGGCTGCGCCGAACTTGACCGCCTCAGCCGTGAAACCGGCACCAGGGCAACGGTCTGCCACGTGCTGCGCTACACCCCGCTGACGGCACTGCTCAAGCAACTCCTGGCCGGCGGGGCAGTTGGCCTCATTATCTCCGTCCAGCACCTGGAGCCCGTTGGTTTCTGGCACTTCGCGCATTCCTACGTCCGCGGGAACTGGCGCCGCGAGGAGAACTCAAGTCCGTTCCTGCTGGCCAAGTGCACGCACGACGTCGACTGGCTCTCCTTCATCATCGGCAGCAGGCCCCTGCGGGTATCCTCCTTCGGGCAGCTGGCCCACTTCCGTCCCGAGGGGGCGCCGGAAGGCGCAACCCGGCGCTGCACCGACTGCCCGGCTGAACCAAGCTGCCCCTACTCCGCACTGAAGATCTACGGCGCCGGGCGGCCATCGAACGGCGGCAGGCCGGACCCGGCACGGGCGTACTTCGCCGACGTCGTGGATCCGGGTGGCACCCCCGAATCACTGCTGCACGCCCTGGCCACGGGCCCCTACGGCCGCTGCGTCTATTTCTCGGACAACGACGTCGTGGACCACCAGGTGGTGAACATCGAATACGAGGACGGCACAACCGCCGCGTTCACCGCCACGGCCTTCACCGCCGCGGGCCCCCGGCGGACCCGCATCTTCGGCAGCCACGGAGAGATCACCATCGAAGCCGGAGCCATCTCCGTCTACGACTTCCTGACCGGATCAACAACTGTCCACCCCGTGCCCGCCGCCGTGCCGCAGGTCCGGGGCGAAAAGCACGAAGGCGGCGACCGCGGCCTCATCTCCGCCTGGGTTGCGGCGCTCGCCGGCGGGGACTGGTCAGGAGTGGTGTCCGGACTGGACGAGTCCCTGGTCAGCCACGCCGCCGTCTTCGCCGCCGAGGAAGCGCGCCGGAACCATGCCGTAGTGGACGTCGGGCGCTTCAGCCTCAGCCAGTAATTTCATCGATGGACACAACGGCCAGGAAGCCGCGGCCCAGGACCTCCGGGGAACCGCTGTCCGAGCCCACCACGGCGTCGTAGCGGTCAAGGGCCACCGGCCCCAGCGCCCCGGACCCGGCAGAGGCAGCGCCAGGGGCGGCAGGGGAAGAGGCAGTCGCCTGGCCCTGCAGCAGGACGCCCAGCTGGCCGGCGAAAAGGGGATGGGCCCGTTTCTTCGAGAGCTCAATGATGGACGTAAAGCCCTTGTACTTCCCGGCCCGGGTGATGACGTTGAGGTTGCGGACGTCCCCCGTGGGGAGGGCGCAGGTGGTCTCGGCCCCGCCGGGGAACCGGAACGCGCGGTACTTTTCGAGGGGATGTTCAGCGCCATCCACGGTAAGCAGCAGGAGCTCGCCTTCAACCACGGTGAGCACCCGCTCCATTCCGGGAAACGGCGAGAACTCCCCGGCCTTGCCCACCTCGGCGATGCTGACCCGCCAGTCCCACCCGCCGTCGTGTCCGGAGTCGACGCCGGAATGGCCCGCGATCTGGCGTGTTACCCCACCGCCGTTGCGCCACGGTTCAGGTTTAAGGTCGGCAAAGCGGATGATCTCCATCTGTTCAGCCTAGTTGCCCGCCCGGCGGCGGTGTGCAGGCGGCAGGGTGTCGGCAGCTCCCATCCTTCCCTGCTACTCTCCTCCGGGGGGACAACACGAAAACAGCCTGAAGGAGCCGGGAATGTTCGTCAAAGTGTGTGGTCTCAGCACGCCGGAATCTGTTCGCGAAGCGGTGGCCGCGGGAGCGGATGCGGTGGGTTTCGTCCTCACCGCCAGCCCCCGCGTGGTCTCGCCCTCGCAGGCATCGGCCCTGCTGGCCGAGGTCCCGGAACGGGTTTTGCCGATCGGCGTATTCCGCGACGAGCCCGTTGTTGACGCCGTGGCCATTGCCCGCGCCGCCGGGCTGGAATGGATCCAGCTGCACGGCACGCGCACCCGCGAGGACGTTGCCACCGTGCACGACGCCGGGATGAAGCTGGTCAGGGCCGTCACCCTGAGTGCCACGCCCGAGGAACTGGAGGACTGGGGCGAGGACCTGCTCCTGATCGACGCCGCCGTTCCCGGTTCTGGCGAGGCCTGGGACTACGGTTCGGTGGCCGGCCTCCCTGCCCTGCAGGGACGCAGCTGGCTGCTGGCCGGCGGCCTGGACCCGGAGAACGTGGGGAAGGCTTCAGCTGCCGCCCACGCCTGGGGCGTGGACGTTTCCTCCGGTGTTGAGGCATCCCGCGGTGTCAAGGACCTGGCCAAGGTCCGCGCCTTCGTGCATGCGGCGAAAGCCGAGTCCACGGTCTAGGCGATGCGGCGGGAGCCGGTTCAGGGGCGCCTCAGGGAAGTCCCTGAGCTGTGTGCCGGCGGACGCAGGGGACAATGGATGAATGAAGACACTGCTCAACATCATCTGGCTGGTTTTTGGCGGGTTCTGGCTCGCGCTCGGATATTTCGCTGCCGGTGTCATCTGCTGCCTGCTGGTCATCACCATCCCGTGGGGCATCGCCTCGTTCCGGATCGCCGCCTATACCCTCTGGCCCTTCGGCCGGACCGTGGTGGACAAGCCCGGCGGCACCGGCGTCTTCCCGCTGCTGGGGAACGTGATCTGGCTCCTGGTGGCAGGCGTCTGGATAGCGATCGGGCACGTGGTCACCGCTTTTGCCATGGCGGTCACCATCATCGGCATCCCGCTGGCCATCGCCAACCTGAAGCTCATCCCGGTGTCCCTGATGCCGCTGGGCAAGCAGATCGTGCCCACCAGCCAGCCGTTCGTCTCCACCTACCGGTAGACGGACACGCGTCGGCCTGCCCGTAGACGGGCACGCGTCGGGCAACCAGCTCAGCCGGCAGCCTCGTCCGGCCGCAGGGCGCGCAGCACGCAGAACTCGTTGCCGTCCGGATCAGCCATCACCACCCAGGTAACGTCCGGGCCCTGGCCCACGTCCACGCGCCTGGCGCCCAGGCCTTCCAGCCGTGCCACTTCCGCGTCCCGGTCCTCGGGCCGGAGGTCCAGGTGCAGCCGGTTCTTGGGACTCCTTGCGCTCGGGCACCCTAAGGAACAGCAGGTCCGGGACCACGCCGGCCTCCGGGCTGCCCGCCGGTGGTTCGAGCACGATTTCATCGTCTGCCTCGTAGGTCCGACGCCAGCCCAGGGCCCGTTCCCAGAAGCCGGCAGGTACCTGCGGGTTGGTGGAATCGATGCAGAGGGCCTGGATGCGCACAGTCATCCGAGCAGTGTTGCACCCGGGCGCGGCAGCCGTAAAGGTTCAGCCGGAGAAGCCCCGCACCACCGGTCCCGGCGGACGGCACCGTCAGCGCGGACTGAACACCCCGTTGACCAGGAGGGCCACGGCGTCGCTGTCGTCCAGTTCGGCGGCGATATCGACGTCGGCCCCGTAGCCACCGCCGGCCAGCTCGCGGCCGCTGGAACAGCCGTGGAGCATCTCGCGGAGGCGCGGCTCGGCGGCTTCAAAGGCGGCCATGGCCGCTACAGCCTCCGGCGAGTAGCCGTGCCGGCCGTCCTCCGGCTCGTACCCGCCCTTGCCCGCGGCCACCAGGCCGGCAATGAACGCGCCCGCGCCGATCTGGTCCTCCACGGCTGGCCGGAGTCCCCCGCCGGGCCAGCGCTCGCCGGCGGCAATCACTGCGATGACGGCATCCGCGGGGAGGTTGGCGGCCACCCACTCGGCGGTGGCGGCAGCGTTGCGGAGGCTCACGGCGGCCACTAAGGGGACTTCGCGGGCCAGTTCGTGGCAGAGCGCGGAGCCGTTGGGCGACGGCAGGACCACCCGGTCCAGGGATGCCGCGGCCCGGAAGCTTGCGGGGGAGAGGCTGAGTCCGCCTCCGTCGCGGGGACCTGCCAGGTGCGCGCCGTGGCGTGCGGCGAAGTCCTCAGCGCCGGTGTCCTTCCACGGAAAGGGGAAAACTTCCGCTCCGCGGTCCAGGGCGATGCTGACGCAGGTGCTGAAGGACAGGACGTCCACCACCACGGCAAGGTCCGCGCCGGACGCTACTGTCCTGGCGCCGTCGAGCCCCCACTCCATCCGGACTGCGGAGGGCAGCTGCCGGTGCGCCGCGCTTGCCGTCATGGTGTGGCGGGGGTTGGAGGTGGATGCGTTCACGCCAGTTCGCCTTTCAAGTTGCGGTGCGCGGCGTCCAGCCACAGCTCCCGTGCCCTGCCGCTGTGGAACAGCGGGTCCAGTTCCAGCAGGCGGCGCACGACGGCGGTGCGCCCGGCGGCGAAGTCAGCGTCGCCAATGTGCGCGTAATCCTGGCGGACGGCCGCAACGTACCGCGCGTACTCCCCAGGTTCCCCGCCAAGGACGGAGAGGTCGGCGTCGCAGAGGAGGGCGCCGTCGTCGTCCCCTTGGTCCGGGCGGTGGTCCGAGGTCAGCCGGACCAGCCGTCCCACCTCGCACACCTCAGCCTCCGGAAGGCCTGCCGCCTGCAGGCGGTCTTCGGCGAGGCGGGCGGACTCCTCCTCGTCCTGGCCGGCCACCCCGCGGTAGACGGCGTCGTGGAACCAGGCCGCCAGCAGGACCGTGCGTGGTGGGTCGGCGGGATCGGTGAGCAGGTCGAGGGACTCGAGGACGGACAGCAGGTGGGTGCAGCCGTGGTACCGGCGGTGCGGCTCGCTCCACCGGTCCAGGAGGTCCAGGAAGAGGGCGTCGTGGCCGGGCATCACGGCGTTCCAGCGGTTCAGCAGCGGAACCTTCAACGACTTGTTGCGCCGGCGAGCGGGGATGCGGAGTCCGCTGGCGATCAGCGTGCGGACCAGGATCCGGGCTTCGACCGGAACGGCACCGGCAGCCACCAGGTCATCGAAGCGGCGCTCCGGGACGTCGTAATGGTCGCCGTCGAACGCCCGCTCGGGGATGCCCGCCGCGGCTGCGAACAAGTGCAGCTCCTCCAGTGACTCATCCGAAACGAGGTGGGAGAAGTGGGTTCCGTGCGCAGGCCACAGCGGCGGGTCGATGAAGATGGCCATGGGGGAAGTCTAATTGGGCCCGAACCCGCGGAGGGGGTGCGCTCCCGCCCGGTTACGTGGTGGCGGCGGCCGGTTTCCGCCCCGACCCGCCGTCAGCTCCGGCGTGTCCGGGCAGGCAACCGGGCAGGAGCGCACGCCGGGCCGGAACCAGGCAGACTCCGGGCGCCCACCGGAGTGGCGTCCGCCGCCCAAGCCGCGCCGGAAATGCGGCAGCAGGACGCGCTTTCATCCGTATCTGCGGATTAGACTGACGGCATGAACATTATCCGTGTGGCCGAGGCAGCCCGGTTCCTCGGCGTCAGTGACGATACCGTCCGGCGCTGGACGGAGAACGGGAGCCTCACCCCGGTGAAGGACGACGCCGGCCGGCTGGCAGTCGACGGGCTGGAGCTGGCCCTGCATGCGCAGAAGCTCGCGCAGCTTCCGGACGATCCCCACCGCACGGGGAGCTCGGCCCGCAACCGGTTCGTGGGCCTGGTCACCAACATCACCGCGGACAAGGTCATGGCGCAGGTGGAACTGCAGTGCGGGCCGTTCCGTGTGGTGTCGCTGATGAGCAGCGAAGCCGTCCGGGAGCTGGGGCTGGAACCCGGCTCCGTGGCCACCGCAGTGGTCAAAGCCACCACGGTGATCATCGAAACGCCCCGGGGCAAGGCGCTGTGACGGGGAGTCGGAAGCTGACGGCGCTGCTGCTGGCGGTTCTGATGACCGCCACGCTGGCCGCGTGCACCGGCAAGGGTGAAGCAGGCGCCGGCAGTGGCAGCAGCACACTGACCGTGTTCGCCGCAGCATCCCTCAAAAGCAGCTTCACCGAACTCGCCGAACGCTTCGAAGCGGAAAACCCCGGCACCACCGTCACCCTCAGCTTCGCGGGATCAGCTGACCTGGCCACCCAGCTCAGCCAGGGAGCGCCCGCGGACGTGTTCGCGTCCGCGGACTCCGGCACCATGGCCAAGGTGCAGGAGGCCGGCCTGGTGGACGGCGGACCGCGAAACTTTGCCTCCAACACCCTGGCCATCGCAGTCCCGCCAGGAAACCCGGCAGGCATCCGCTCCTTCGCGGACCTGGCCAAAACCGGTATCAAACTCGTGGCCTGTGCCCCGCAAGTGCCCTGCGGGGCGGCTGCCGCCAGGGTGGCGGACAGTACCGGTACCGTGCTCAGCCCGGTCAGCGAAGAAAACTCCGTGACGGACGTCCTGGGCAAAGTCATCTCCGGTGAAGCGGACGCAGGGCTCGTGTACGTCACGGACGTCCGGTCAGCCGGCGCCCGGGTGAAGGGCATCCCCTTCCCGGAGGCGGCCGCCGCAGTGAACCCGTACCCTGCCGCCGTGCTGGCCGGCAGCCGCAATAAAACCGCAGCCGGCAGGTTCCTGGACCTTCTGGCCGGCCCCGAAGGCCAGGAGGTCCTGGCGGCGGCCGGCTTTGGACCGGGTCCGGCGTGATGCGCATCCACAGGGCTGGCGCCAGGTGACCGGCGGGCACGCGGGCCGCCAGGCGTACACCGGCGTTCCCCGCTGGCTGTATGGGCTCGCAGTCCTGGCCGCCCTGGTGGTGGTCCTTCCGCTCGTTGCGATGGTGGCGCGGGTCAACTGGGCCAACTTCATCCCGCTGGTCACGTCCGCGCCGGCCCTGGCGGCGCTGGGACTGAGCCTGCGCACGGCTGCGGCCAGCACCGCCCTCTGCATCGTGCTTGGGGTGCCTCTTGCGGTGGTCCTGGCCCGGGGCAGGTTTCCGCTGCTGGGGCTCCTGCGCTCGCTGGTGCTGCTGCCCCTGGTCCTGCCGCCGGTGGTGGGCGGCATCGCCCTCCTGTACACGTTTGGCCGGCAGGGGCTCCTGGGCGGGGCGATTGAGGTGCTGGGGCTGCAAATCGCATTTTCCACTACCGCCGTGGTGCTGGCCCAGACTTTTGTGGCCCTGCCGTTCCTGGTGGTGAGCCTCGAAGGCGCCCTCCGGACCGGCGGCCAGAGGTATGAGGCTGTGGCCGCGACGCTGGGGGCGACACCTGGAACCGTCTTCCGGCGCGTCACGCTCCCGCTGGTCTTGCCGGGCCTGGCGTCCGGGGCGGTCCTTTCCTTCGCCCGGAGCCTTGGGGAGTTCGGCGCCACGCTTACGTTCGCCGGCAGCCTGCAGGGGGTAACCCGGACGCTGCCGCTCGAAATCTACCTGCAGCGCGAAACCGACCCGGACGCCGCCGTCGCGCTTTCCCTGGTGCTGGTGGCCGTGGCCGTCGCGGTGGTGGCCCTTGCCTACCGGCGCCCGGGCAGCAGGGGCCCGGATGGGAAAGCCGGGAAGCAGGCTTCGGCGGAACGGCCGACGACGGCTGCCGGGGCGGGCGGTGCCCTCACGTGACGTTCTCGTTCCAGGCAGCATTGGCGGAGCGCGGTTTCGACGTTGCCATGTCGCTGGGCCCCACGGAAACTGTGGCCGTGATGGGTCCCAACGGCGCCGGCAAGTCCACCCTGCTCTCGGTCATCGCCGGGCTTGTGCGGCCGGACGGGGGACGGGCCGAGCTGAACGGCCGGATCCTGTTCCACCTGGAGGAAGGACAGAAGCGGTGGACCGCCCCCCACCACCGCGGGACGGCGCTGCTGGCCCAGGAGCCGCTGCTCTTTCCTCATCTCACTGCGGCTGACAACGTGGCATTCGGGCCGCGGAGCGCGGGGACTCCGAGGCGCCAGGCAATGCAGCAGGCGGTGCGCTGGCTGGACGATGTTGAAGCCGGGGACCTTGCGGCCCGCCGTCCTGCCGAACTGTCCGGCGGGCAGGCGCAGCGTGTGGCCGTGGCCCGGGCTCTCGCCGCGGATCCAGGACTCCTCCTCCTGGACGAACCGATGGCGGCCCTGGACATCCATTCCGCCCCGCTGCTCCGGCGCCTGCTCAAGCGCGTCCTCGCGGACCGGCCAGCCCTCATCATCACGCATGACGTCCTGGACGCACTGATGCTCGCCGACAGGGTGGTCATCCTGGAGAACGGCCGGATTGCGGAGGAAGGCCCCACCCGGGAGGTCCTGCACAAGCCGCGCAGCGCGTTCGCCGCCGGGCTGGCGGGACTCAACTTTGTGGTGGGAACCTCCGCCGGTGACGGCATCCTGGCCGCCCGCGGGCATATTGCCGGCCACAGCGAGGACCCCGTCCCCGCCGGCCGTCCCGCGGTGGCCGTGTTCCCGCCGTCGGCCGTTTCTGTATTCCTCACCGACGCGCACGGCAGCCCCCGGAACTCCTTCGCGGTGGCCATTACGGACCTGGAACCTCATGGGGACCAGATCCGCGTGCGGGGCGGCGGGCTGGCGGCTGACATCACCCCGGCCGCCTTGGCGGACCTCGGGCTGGTCCCGGGGATGACGGTGCACCTTGTGGTCAAGGCCGCAGCAGTGTCCGTCTACCCGCTGTAGGGCTGTCAGCTGCGGGGATGTCCTGCAGCGGGACTGTCCGCTGCGGGGCGAAGCACCCGCCCGCTGAAATAGGGTCTGTCGCCCCTGTCGCCGGCCGCGTAGAGCTGTTTCGCTGTAGGCAAACACTTGTCAGGAACGGCAACAAACCAAAGTTGAGCGTAGTAGACTCAAGTTAATAAAAACTGCCCCCGGAAGGAGTTCTCTTTGGACGTCAAATTCACCACCAAGAGCCAGGAGGCTCTCTCGGCTGCGGCCATGAACGCCTCCACGGCCGGAAATCCCCAGGTTGAGCCGGCCCACCTGCTCAAGGCGCTCATGGACCAGCGCGAAGGCGTCGCCGTGGCGCTGCTCCGCGCCACGGGTGCGGACCCGGACTCCGTCAGTGTCCAGGCGAGCAGCGCCATCAAGGCGCTCCCTGCCACCTCCGGCGGATCCAGCCAGCAGGCGCAGCTCTCCCGCCCCGCGCTGCAGGCCATCCAGAACGCCAAGGAGGAAGCGGACCGGCTCGGCGATACCTTCGTCTCCACCGAGGTCCTCCTCCTGGGACTCTCGGCCGGCAACGACGCCGCGGCGCGCCTGCTGCGCGACGCCGGTGCCTCCCACGAAGCGCTGCTCGCCGCCCTGCCGGGTGTCCGCGGCGACGGGAAGGTCACCAGCCCGGATCCGGAGAACACCTTCCAGTCCTTGGAAAAGTTCGGCACGGACCTGACCGCCATGGCCCGCTCCGGCAAGCTTGATCCCGTGATCGGCCGGGACGCCGAAATCCGCAGGATCGTCCAGGTCCTGAGCCGCCGCACCAAGAACAACCCCGTGATCATCGGTGAGCCCGGCGTCGGCAAGACCGCCGTGGTGGAGGGCCTGGCCCAGCGCATCGTCGCCGGGGACGTGCCGGAAAGCCTGCGCGGCAAGACCCTCATCGCCCTGGACCTGGCGTCCATGGTGGCGGGCGCCAAGTACCGCGGCGAGTTCGAGGAGCGGCTCAAGGCCGTCCTGGAGGAAATCAAGAACTCCGAGGGCCAGATCGTCACGTTCATTGACGAGATCCACACCGTGGTGGGCGCCGGCGCCACCGGCGACTCATCCATGGATGCCGGCAACATGCTCAAGCCCATGCTGGCCCGCGGCGAACTGCGGCTGATCGGTGCCACCACCCTGGACGAGTACCGGGAGAACATCGAAAAGGACCCGGCGCTGGAGCGCAGGTTCCAGCAGGTGTACGTGGGCGAGCCGAGCGTGGAGGACACCATCGGCATCCTCCGCGGCCTGAAGGAGCGCTACGAGGCGCACCACAAGGTGACCATCGCGGATGCCGCGCTGGTGGCTGCCGCCACGCTCTCCAACCGCTACATTTCGGGCCGGCAGCTGCCGGACAAGGCGATCGACCTGGTGGACGAGGCCGCGTCAAGGCTCCGCATGGAGATCGACTCGGCGCCCGAGGAAATTGACCAGCTGCAGCGGCTGGTGGACCGGCTCACCATGGAGGAGCTGGCCCTCCAGGACGAAAAGGACGCCGCCTCCGTTGAGCGGCTGGCCGCACTCCGGGCGGACAAGGCGGACAAGGAAGAGGAGCTGAACGCCCTCAAGGCGCGCTGGGAAGCCGAAAAAGCCGGCCTCAACCGGGTGGGCGACCTCAAGGCAAAGCTGGATGAACTGCGGAGCGCCTACGAGAAGGCCGCCCGCGAAGGTGACCTGGAAACGGCCTCCCGCATCCTCTACGGCGAGATTCCCGCCCTTGAACGCGAGCTGAACGCTGCCGCGGAAGCCGAGGCCGCCGTCGTGGACAAATCCACGCAGATGGTTGCCGAGCAGGTGACCGCCGACGACATCGCCGAGGTCATCTCCGCCTGGACCGGCATCCCGGCCGGGCGCATGCTGCAGGGCGAGAGCCAGAAGCTGCTCCACATGGAGGAGGAACTGGGCAAGCGGCTGATCGGCCAGACGAAGGCCGTTACTGCGGTGTCCGACGCCGTCCGGCGCGCGCGGGCCGGCATCAGCGACCCCAACCGCCCCACCGGTTCGTTCCTCTTCCTGGGGCCAACGGGCGTCGGAAAGACGGAGCTGGCCAAGGCGCTGGCGGACTTCCTGTTCGACGACGAACGCGCCATGGTGCGCATCGACATGTCCGAGTACGGGGAGAAGCACTCCGTGGCCCGGCTGGTGGGTGCGCCTCCGGGGTACGTGGGCTACGAGGAAGGCGGCCAGCTCACCGAAGCCGTCCGCCGCCGCCCGTACTCGGTTGTGCTGCTGGACGAGGTGGAGAAAGCCCACCCCGAGGTCTTCGACATCCTCCTGCAGGTGCTCGACGACGGCCGGCTCACCGACGGGCAGGGCCGCACCGTGGACTTCCGCAACGTCATCCTCGTGCTGACCTCCAACCTGGGCAGCCAGTTCCTGGTGGACCAGACCCTGGATCCGGACGCCAAGCGGAACGCCGTGATGGCCACCGTCAACGCATCCTTCAAGCCTGAGTTCCTGAACCGGCTGGATGAGGTGGTGCTGTTCGATGCCCTCACCGTTGAAGAGCTGGCGCACATCGTGGAACTGCACGTGGACGAGCTGGGCCGCCGGCTCCACGACCGCCGCCTGACGCTCGAGGTAACCGAAGGCGCGCGGGCCTGGCTGGCCCTGTCCGGGTTCGATCCCGCCTACGGTGCCCGGCCCCTGCGCCGGCTGGTGCAGCGCGAGATCGGCGACCGCCTGGCGAAAGCCATCCTGGCCGGCGATATCAGCGACGGCGACACAGTGGTGGTGGACACGGCCGCGGACGTGGGAGAACTCACTGCGGCCGGGACCGACCTCCCGGCGGCGGAGGGCCGCAGCAGCGGACTCTCGGTCCGCCGGAAGGACTAGGGGCGTCCGGAAAACAACAGGCGGGTGCTGTCCTGGCGGGTGGCCGCTAGGGCAGCACGCTTGCGTTGATCACGTTCCCGCCGGTGGCCGTCACGTAGCAGTCCACCCTGCGGTCACCGGATTCCCAGCTGGTGGTGCTCGGGAAGCTGCGCTCGTAGTTGAGGTCGTAGTCGTTGGCGGCCGGGCCAAGCCTGGCGGCCTGGCATGCTTCCAGCGCCTTGGCCTTCAATGCCTCGGCACCAGGATAGGAGTCACCCTCCGGATACCGGAACAACGCCACGAGCTGGGCCGAGTGCCCGGTATCGCACGCCACCACGGTGGACTCCAGTGCCTCGGGATCGAAATCCTTGAAGCAGTCGCCCAGCGCGAAGTCGGCGGGCGCCACCCCCTCGCGGGGCAGTGGCAGCGCCGTGGCGGGAGGCGCCACCGTGGTTTCCAGCACCCCCTCAGCACCACTTCCGGAAGCGCCCGGCTCCTGGTTTGAGTTCAGCCACAGGGCAAGCCACACCAGGGAACCGACGACCGCCAGCAGCACAACAACGAAGACTGCAATCCACAGCGTCCGCCCGTTGACCTTCCCGGAAGGCGCCGCCGTTGGGTCCTCCGGTTGCATACGGGGGTGCAGGACCGGTTCGGCTGCTGGTGCAGGCACGCGCGGCAGGCCCGCTGTGGGCGGCGAGGCCGGCTTGGGCGGGACGTCCTGGTGGTTCACGTGGTGCATCCTCCTGGTGCTCTGCGCAGCGGCGGGCCGGCCCGCTGCCCGGATATCAACAGATGTTTTAGCGACTCTACCGAAGAAAAAAGCGGGAAACCCGCGGTTTGGCGCCCTGATGGTAACCCAGACCACCTCAGGGCGCCGCGCGTGGCAAGCGGGGGCAGTCGAAAGCATGTAATCTAGGTGTACGACAAATTGACCAAACATTCCGGGGCCTCACCTACGCCAAGGTGACCACCTCCGGTCCAAGTACAAAAGGGGGTCACGCCATGGGGCGCGGCCGTCAAAAGGCAAAAGCTACCAAGCAGGCTCGGGATATCAAGTACTACTCCCCGAACACTGACTATTCGGCACTTCAGCGTGAGCTGACGGGTCCGGGCAGTCGTGCCACGAGCCATTATGCGAATGAGCCAGTCGAACCTGACTATTCGGCTTATGTGGATAAGTACGCGGATGATTTGGAAGAAGACGACGACGAGGTAGACACCCGTCGGATCGGCTAGTTGTCGCAAGGTGCTGCTGCCGTAAAGGCGCAGCCCTGGTGACGCCGCAGCACCAGTGGACCCAGTACATGGATCCTGGTCTTTGGACCAGTGCAGCGCTTCTTTTCGGCCCCCGGTCCAGCTGGACCGCAGGGGCTGACTTCAGTTATTAGGCCCGCTGCCCGCACCGGAAACGGCGCAGGCAGCGGGCTTTCTGCTGCCCCGGGGGCCTACCGCGCCCCTGGCGCCCCCACGTGCTCTGGCGCCCCCACGTGCTCCGGCGCCCGCACCGGATCTGTCCCGGGCAGTGTGACGCCTCCCGCAGTGTTCCCGGTGGACACCCTGGCCCCGTGTCCGGCTCCAGCCAGCCCCACCGCCACCACTGACGCCAGGACCAGCGCGGACGCGGGTGCCAGCACCGCCCAGGGCGCACGTTCGACGTAGCCAATGCCCTCGGCCAGGATGAGTCCCCACTCCGGCGTGGGCTGCTGCGGGCCTAGTCCCAGGAAACCGAGGCCCGCCAGCGCAAGGGCAATCCCCGGCAGCCGGAGCATCGCGTGGCGCAGCAGCGGCCATGCCACCGCCGGGAGGACGTACCGGAACATGATCCGCGCCCTGCCCACTCCCAGCACCGGAAGGATCTGCACGTAGGGCTGGGCGCGCGCCTCCTGGGCCAGGGCCGCTGTGTGTGCGGCCAGGGGTGCCCAGCTGACGGCAGCTACCGCCACGGCAGCGCCGTGCGCCGAGGGGCCCGTGAGCGCCGCCACCACCAGGCCGGCAAGGATGGGCGGCGCCGCGTTGGCCACCTCCACAGGCCCGGCCGCCGCCAGTGGAAAGAGCCCCACGGCGATTCCCACGGCCAGGCAGGCCAGCACCACCACCAGCGCCATACCCAGCGTCCCCACGGCGCCGTGCCCCACGCGGGCCAGCAGGTCGCGTCCACTGGCATCGGCACCGAACGGAAGCGGCCAGCCGGGGGCCGCAAGCCTGGCATGGTCCGAGGTGAAGGGATCGCGCAGCAGCCCGGCCACAACAATCAGGAGCAGGGTGACGCCGGCCGCCGCAGGCAGGGCCAGTTGGCGGCGGTTCCCCGGCCGCGGAGGTTCCGCGAGCGGAAGCGTGCCGAAGCGGACCGCAGGCCCGATCAGCAGGTACCGCGCCGCCGTCGTCAGCGTTCCCACCAGCAGGGCGAGGCCCATGAGCGCCAGCATGCCCGCCTGGAGCGTGGGGATGTCCTGCGCGCTGGCGGCTCCGAGCAGCGCCCGGCCGAGCCCCGGGATGGCGTAGACCTTTTCCACAGCTACTGCACCGCCAGTCAGTCCAATCAGGACCAGCCCGATTTGCGGCAGCACTGCCGGCATTGCTCGGCGGAGCACCGCGGCGGTCAGCCGGACAGGCCCGGCCCCGGACATCCGCCAGGTGGCCACCCACTGTTCGGCGAACCCAGCACGGATGGCGTCTGAGGCCAGGAGCCCGATCAGCCCGCCTGCAGGAATGCCCAGCGACAGTGCCGGAAGCACCGCGTACTCCGGCCCCTTCCATCCGAAGGGCGGGAACCACCGGAGCCAGATGGCACCGGCCACCAGCAGCATGGCGGCCAGCAGGAACTCCGGCAGGGAGGTGAGGGCTGCGGACAGGGCTCCCGACGCCGGCCTCCTCCTTTGCCGCAGCCCGTCCATGACCGCGGGTGTGCAGAGGAGCAGGGCGATGATGGCGGCCGCGGCAAGGGCAAAGGCCATCAGGGTCACGGAGACACTGAGGGCGGACGCGATGCCGGGCGCCACCGGCGTGTTGCTGATCCAGGACGTGCCCAGGTCTCCGGCGAACACGCCGCGGATCCAGGACAGGAAATGGGGGAGTGGCCCCTGCTCCAGTCCGAGTTCCGCCCGGACCGCGGCCAGCGCCTCGGGAGTTGGCTCCCGGTCCGAGTACCGTGCCCGGAGGATCGTGTACTCGGCGCCGCGGCCCGAGAGCCACGGCATCATGCCGATCAGCACCACCAGGGCCACCAGGGCGAGGACCCGTGAGACGGTGACTTTCACAAAAGCCGTTCCGCCGGGCATCAGCCTGCAGTGCCTGTGCTGGCGGCAAGTCGGGTCCTGCTGGTCACCAGCGCGCGTTCGCGCGGGTCACGCTCCACTCCGCCCACGCGGGTGGATTCGCCCTGGATGACGCGTTCGTGGAGGAGGGGGACGGCGGCGTCGCGGGAGAGGATGAGGCTTTCGGCCGCGGAAATGGCGGCCCTTCGCTCGGGTCCGGCAGGAATACCCGCGGCCTTGGCCAGGGCGGCGTCCACCGCGGGGTCGCAGAACTGGGAGATGTTGAAGGAGCCGGCACAGGAGAAGTCGCTGTAGAGGTAGGCCACCGGGTCACCTGAGTCCAGCACCGTGGCGCGGGAGAGGATGAAGGCATCGAACTTACCGGCCAGGGCGTCCGCCTCGATGTGCTGGTACTCCCGCACGTCCTGTTCCACCACGAAGCCTGCAGCCTCCAGCTGCTGCTCCAGCTGGACGGCCACCTCCGGCAGTTCGGCGCGGTCGGTGAAGGTTCCGAGCCGGATGGGCGTTCCCGCGACGGCGGCTGCCGCCGCCCGGGTGGCCAGGGCGGCCGCGTACTCCCCGCTGTTCCGCTGCTCCGCGGCCCAGGGAAGGGCGGGGCCCAGCAGCCCGGAGGCTTGGTCCGCCCGGCCTTCGTAGACCCTGTCCACGATGGTGCCGGCGTCGACGGCGGCCCGGGCGGCGGCGCGGACAGCGGGATCGGCGAACGGGCCCGAGGCGGTGTTGAGGTACAGCGTGTTGGTCCGGGGCATGGGCACCTCGTGCACCAGCGCCGGATCGATCTGGGCCACCTGGCCCACGGGGATGGCCTCGACGATGTCCGCATCGCCGGTCCGGAGTGCGGCAGCCCGGGCTGTTCCGTCCGGGACGAACTGGACATCCACGCCCTCCGCCTCCGCCTGCGGGCCCCAGTATCCGTCGAACCGGTCCAGCCTGGCCGAGGATGTGCCGTCGACTGAAACCAGGCGGTAGGGACCCGTTCCGGCATTGACCGGGCTGACAACGCCGCCTTCCCCGTACGCCGAGGCCGCGAGAATGGCCAGCTGGGGGCTGGACAGCCGCTGGGGCAGGAGGGGGTCGGGCGTCGCCGTGGTGATGGTGACGGAGTTGGCGTCCCCGGCCTGGGCAGTCAGCTCAACGCCATCCAGGATCCTGGGCTTGGGGCTGGCCTGCGCCGCGGCGGTCAGCGAAGCCACCACTTCTGCCGCGGTCATCGCTGTTCCGTCATGGAACCCGACACCCTCCCGCAAGGTAAAGCTCCAGGAGGCCGGACCGGCCTGCTGCCACTCGGTGGCCAGCGCAGGCTGTGCCTCGCCGAGTTCGTCCAGCTCCACCAGCGTTTCGGCTGTTTTCCAGCGGGACAGCTTGAACGCGTCGTCGCTCAGCGGGGATAAACCGGACCGCGGCGGCTGGAGCATGGCCAGCTTGATCCGGCCTGAATCGGTGCCGGGTCCGGCTGCCTGGTCGGTTCCGGCCGCGAAACAGCCGGTCAGGCCAGTGGCCAGGAGCAGCACTGACAGGCCGGTGAGTGCCGGGCGGAGGCGGGGTCTGGACATGGGGGAGTACCTTTTCCTTCGGTTGGGTTGTTTGAATGCTGTGGTGCCGGGTGTGGGCGCCCGCGCCAGCTGCCGGCAGGTTACGTTTTGGTGGGCAGGAGCCGGGGAAGTCCGACGGCGGGAATCACCGTGAGTGCCGCCAGCAGCGCCCAGGGCCAGGCGGCGCCAGGTCCCGGCTGGGCGGCTCCTGCGTACAGCGGTCCCAGGACGATGTTGCCAAGCAGCACGGCGCAGCCGCCCATGCTCGCGAGGAGGCCGTAGTAGATTCCGGTCCGGCGGCCGTTGGCAAAGTCCAGGACCAGCGGCATGGCCACCGGGCCGATGCACATGTGGCCGAGGCACAGTCCCACCACAAGCAGCAGCGGCGGCAGGATCTGCATGGTGCCGGTGGCCGGAACCTGGGCCAGGACGGCCCTGGTGCCGAAGGCGAGGCCCTTGAGGATGAATCCCGCAGTGAGGGCCCGTCCTGCGCCTATCTTGGCTGTCAGCCGGGAAATCGGCCACTGCAGCGCAACGGTCAGCAGGGACGCGACGGCGAACAGGCCTGCCAGCACCTCCGGGCCTGCATCGGTCCTGGCCAGCTCGACGGGAAGGCCGAAATACAGCTGGTTGTAGGCGAGGAGGTTCACGCTGTACAGGGCGGCAAATGCCACGAATCGCCTGTCCCGCAGCATGGCGGCTGTCCGCAGCGCGATGCCGCGCTTCTGCGTGGCCGGTGCCGGTCGTGGGTCTTCCGCAGGCAGGCTGTGCCACAGCACCGCGGCCATCACGGTGAAGACCACTGCCCCGGCCAGCGCCGCCCAGGTGAAGGAAACGCCCAGCAGCAGGGCGCCCAGCAGGGGACCTGCCACGGCTCCGATTTCCCCGCAGATGGCAAGCAGCGCAAAAAGCGCCGGTGCCTTCCCGCTGGTGCTCCGCCGTCGTTCTTCCGCCGTCCCCACCAGTGATTCCAACGCCGGAGAGAAGAGGGCGCCGCCCATGCCCGTGAGCACCGCGCCCAGGAGGAACAGCGGAAAGCTGCCGGCCATGGCCAGCGTGAGGTAGCCCGAAACCCGGACCAGGCAGCCCGCCAGCATTGCCCGCCGTGCTCCCCAACGGTCCGTGATCATGCCGCCCACCAGGAAGAGCCCCTGCTGGCTGAAGACGCGCGCGCCCAGGACGATGCCCACAGCCGTTGCCGCCAGGCCAAAGTCGCGGGTCATGACCAGGGCCAGGAAAGGCACCACGGCGTAGAAGCCGATGTTGAAGACCAGCTGGCTGGCCAGGAGCAAACCTGAAGCGGGACGCAGCGCTGTGGCCGTCCGCCCCGTGGTCTCAAGCGTCGTCACGCGGCACCGGCCGGGATGGCTGGCGGAAAGTGCAAGGCCGCTGATGCCTGCACCAGCGCGGCCGCCTCGGGGCTGCCCGGTCTATCCAGTACACGCTGTGTAGGTCCGTGCTCCACAATCCGGCCGTGCGCCATGACGGCGGTGGTGCCGCACACCCGGGCAGCGGTGCCCAGGTCGTGGGTGACCAGGAGCAGGCCCAGTCCCTCCTGGCGCACCAGGGTGCCGAGCAGTGACAGGACGGTGTCCCGCAGGGGAAGATCCAGGCCACTGACGGGCTCGTCGGCCAGCAGGTAGGCCGGCTGCACTGCCAGTGCCCGTGCGATGGCCACCCGCTGGTTCTGGCCGCCGGACAGTTCGCCCGGCCGGCGCTCCAGCAGCCCGGCAGGCACCTCGACGCGTTCCAGCGCCTCACCCACCAGCGCCCTGTGGTTGCCCGCCACGCGGAGTTGGCGCAAGGGCTCCCTCAGCAGCTGGGAAACGGTCATGCGCGGGTCCAGGCTTCCTGCCGGGTTTTGCGGGATGTACTGCACCGCCCGCCGGTACCAGCGGAGGGACCGCGCGGGCCCGGGCTTCACCTCGCGGGCGCCCAGGGCCACCGTTCCTGCGGAGGGTTGTGCCAGCGCCAGCAGGATGCGCACCAGGGTGGATTTGCCGGAACCCGAGCTTCCCATCAGGGCGGTGCTGCTGCCGGGTGCCAGGTGGAGGCTGACGCTTTTGAGGGTGCCGTCGTGGCGGGTGCCGTGCACCCCGCAACTGCCGACGCGGGGTGCCGGATAGGCAAAGGAGACGCCGTCTGCGGCGAGTGCTCCTGTCACGCCGCCGCTGTTGCTCACGCCACCGCCGCCGTTGCTCACGCTGCAGCCACCAGCGGTTTCACGGACCCTGAGGCAGCCTGCACCAGGCGCACGGTGTAGGGGTGGCAGGGATTGCGCAGCAGGTCCGCCATGGGAGCCTGCTCCACGATGCGCCCGGCCTCCATCACCAGGGCGCGTGTGCAGATGGAGGCGGCCGCTGCCAGGTCATGGGTGATGAACAGGAGGCTGCGGCCCTCAGTGCTCCACATCCGGAGGGTCTCCAGGACGGTGTTTTGCGTGACGGCGTCCAGGGCCGTGGTGGGCTCATCCGCTACCAGGACGGGGGCGCCGCAGGCCAGGGCAAGGGCGATGCAGACGCGCTGCAGTTGCCCGCCGGACAATTGGCCCGTGTAGCGCGGCAGGAAGAGAGAGGGGTCCCCGATGCCCGCCCGCTCCAGCAGCCGGGCGGCTTCGGCCTTTGCTGCTGCCCGGCTGTATCCGGCGGAGCGCAGGGGGATGGCCAGCTGCCTGCCGACCGGAACCAGGGGGTTGAGGGCCGTTGCCGGGTCCTGGCGGATCAGCACGGCCCGGCCCTTGCCGGGGCCTGCCCCGAAGGTAATGGTTCCCCCGGCTGTTATCCCTTCGGGAAGCGAACCGGCCAGGGCGGAGGCCGTCAGCGATTTGCCCGATCCTGAGGCGCCCAGCAGCGCAACGCGCTCCCCAGCCGCCACGGAGAAGGTCAGGGGGTGCACCAGCTGCCGGCCGCCGCTCGAGAGGGCGAGGTCTTTCACGGACAGGGCGGCTGCAGGCATGGCGACGTCGTTTCATGTGAGGACTGAGTAGTGATCGACTCACATGCTATCAATAATCATTCGCATTAAGATGCAACGAAATAATGAAGCCATCCACCTCCGGCATGAGTGCGCAAAAGAGCCCCGGCCGGTGGCCGGGGCTCTTCGCGTGGAGCTCTATACGAGGGTGCTGGGTGGGGTGTGCTGCCGCTTGTCCCTCAAGTGGCTCCGCCTACCTGTTGTTTTCGATGCGGACCGGGCCGGTCGCGGTGTCGCAGACGGTTTCCTCGGAGCCGGTGGCATCAACTGCTTCGCCGAGAACCGCGATTGAACCGATGTCTGCACAAGCGCATCGAGTGCTCCGTGTCGGGCGTTCTGAAGGGTCAAAACGGCCGGTACGGAGCACTCGATAAGGGTCTAGGCGTAGGCGTTGACCAGCCGGACAGCGCCGCCGTCCACGCCCTTGGCGCCCTGCACGTAGTTCGGTCCGGATTTGAGGATCGCGTCCGAGTCCTCGGTGACGGTGCCCATGACCCAGGACGGCAGGCCGCGGTCGTTGAGGCGGGCAACTGCTGCGTCTGCGGCTTCGGGGGACACGATGGCCACCATGCCCACGCCCAGGTTCAGCGTGCGCTCGAGGTCGGCCAGCGGGACGTTGCCCAGCTCGGACACCAGCTTGAAGATTGCGGGCAGTTCCCAGGTGGAGCGGTCCACGGTGGCCACGAGGCCGTGGGGGAGGACGCGGGCCAGGTTGGCGGCCAGGCCGCCGCCGGTGACGTGGCTGAATCCATGCACGGCTGCACCGCCGGTGACGGGGAAGGTGCGGGCAAGGTCCAGGCAGTCCGCTGCGTAGACCCGGGTGGGCTCGAGGAGTTCCTCGCCGAGCGTGCGGCCCAGCTCGGAGACCTGGCGGTCCAGTGCCCAGCCTGCGTGGTTGATGACGCGGCGGACCAGGGAGTAGCCGTTGGAGTGGAGGCCGGAGGAGGCCATGCCGATTACCACGTCGCCGGCACGGACGCGGTCCGGTCCCAGCAGGTGGTCGGCCTCGATAACGCCGGTGGCGGCTCCCGCCACGTCATATTCGTGCTCGCCCAGCAGGCCGGGGTGCTCAGCGGTTTCGCCGCCCACCAGGGCGGTGCCGGCCACGGAGCAGGCGGCGGCAATGCCGCGGACAATGTCGGCAATGCGCTCGGGTACCACCTTGCCGCAGGCGATGTAGTCCGTCATGAACAGCGGCTCCGCGCCCACCACAACGATGTCGTCCACCACCATGCCCACCAGGTCGAACCCGATGGTGTCGTGGATGTCCATGGCCTGGGCGATGGCCACCTTGGTGCCAACGCCGTCCGTGGACGTAGCCAGCAGCGGCTTCTTGTAGGTGAGCAGCCTGGAGACGTCGTAGAGGCCGGCGAAGCCGCCCACCCCGCCGATAACCGAGGAGTTGTGGGTGGCCTTGATGGCACCCTTCATGAGCTCGACGGCGCGGTCGCCGGCTTCAACGTCGACGCCCGCGGAGGCGTAGGTGATGCCGGCAGTGTTCCCGGAGGTGTTGCCGGAGGCGGGGGCAGCGGAAGTCATACGGACTCTTTCTTGTCGGCGCCGGGGGTGGTGGCTACGTGATGGGTCTCTGGCACGAGGTCGGCTTCGGTGAGCAGGTTTTCAAACTCGGAGTCCGGCCCGGGATCGCAGCCGGTGGCTCCGGCCTTCTCTGCCGGATCCTCCTCGGAATCCACGGAAAGGGCCGCCGTGGCGCCCGGAAGGGCGGACGGCGAGGGCTTGAGTCCGCCGAGGTCCTTGCGTTCCAGCAGGTTCTTGCCCAGTTTGTCCGAGCCCGGAAGCTCGATGGGGTACTTGCCCGTGAAGCAGGCGGTGCAGAGGCGCTCACGCGGCTGGCGGGTTGCGCCGATCATGCCGTCTTCGGAGATGTAGGCCAGCGAGTCGGCGCCGATGGCCTGGGAAATTTCCTCGATGGTGGCGCCGTTGGCGATCAGCTCGGCGCGGGACGCGAAGTCGATGCCGTAGAAGCAGGGCCATTTCACGGGCGGGGAGGAGATCTTGACGTGGACGGCCGCGGCGCCGGCCTCGCGGAGCATCCGGACAATGGCGCGCTGGGTGTTGCCGCGGACGATCGAATCATCCACCACCACCACGCGCTTGCCGCGGATTACCGACTCGAGGGCGTTGAGCTTAAGCCGGATGCCGAGCTGGCGCAGGGTCTGCGAGGGCTGGATGAAAGTACGGCCGACGTAGGAGTTCTTGACAAAGCCGTGCGCGAACGGAATGCCGGATTCCTCGGCGTAGCCCACGGCTGCGGGTGTTCCCGATTCCGGGACGGGGATGACGATGTCCGCCACCTGGGTGTTTTCGCGGGCCAGCTGGCGGCCCATCTCCACGCGGGACTCGTACACGGAGCGGCCGGCGATGGCGGCGTCCGGACGCGCGAGGTAGACGTACTCGAAAACGCAGCCGGCTGGCGTCGGCTCCGCGAAACGCTGGGAGCGCACGCCCTGCTCGTCGATGGCAATGAATTCGCCGGGCTCGATCTCGCGGATGAAGCTGGCGCCCACGGTGGCGAGGGCGGACTGCTCGGAGGCCACCACCCAGCCGCGCTCCAGGCGGCCCAGCACCAGCGGACGGATGCCGTAGGTGTCGCGCGCCGCGTAGAGGGTGCCTTCGTCCATGAACACGAAGCAGAAGCCGCCCTTGATCTTGGGCAGCAGCTCGGTGGCGGTTTCTTCAAGGCTCTTGCCCGGCTCGCCTTCCAGCAGGGCGGTGACCAGGGCAGTGTCGGAGGTGTTGCCCTGCTTCATTTCGCCGGTGAGCTGGCCGCCGTTCCGTTCCTGGATCATGGCGTTGAGCTCGGCGGTGTTGGTCAGGTTGCCGTTGTGCGCCAGGGCCACGGTTCCGGTGCTGGTGGCACCGAGGGTGGGCTGGGCGTTGGCCCAGTGGCTGGCTCCGGTGGTGGAGTAGCGGCAGTGTCCCACCGCCAGATGCCCGGTCAGGGTGTTCAGCGTGGTCTCGTCGAAGACCTGGGAGACGAGTCCCATGTCCTTGTAGACGTTGATCCGCTTGCCGTCGCTGGTGGCAATACCAGCCGACTCCTGACCGCGGTGCTGCAGTGCATACAGCCCGTAATAGGTAAGTTTTGCTACTTCTTCACCTGGTGCCCAAACGCCGAAGACGCCACAAGCGTCCTGCGGGCCTTTTTCGCCGGGGAGAAGATCATGGGAAAGTTTTCCATCGCCGCGTGCCACTGGTCGATTATCTCACGACATGGGGTATGACTTTTCCGGCTGCCCGTTTATGACCGGGCTAAGGCTGGGCGTCCGTGTCCGGTTCGGAGTCCGGCACGGCTTCCACCACGGCCCGCTGCTGCCGCTTGATGCTCCGGCGGTCCAGGATCAGCGCCAGGATGGCACCGAGGATCGCGCCGCCGCCGGCGAACCACACCATGAAGAAGCCGAAGACCGCGCCGGCGTCGAAGCTGGGGTTCGCGGGCACCGCGTAGGCGGCCACCGCTGCGGCCGCGACACCCACCAGTGCGCCCAGGATAAGGAACGGCACATACTTGGGTGCGCGGCGGACGGTGACTTCGCGGCGCTCGGCGGGGGGCTGTTCAGAAGGCATGCATCAAGCCTACATTTCCGCCGTTGCCCTCCCGGTACGGCTGCCTGGCCCCAGGATAGGGACCGTACGTGGCAGGGCAACGGGCGGGATCAGCTGCCGCGGTAGGTGGAGTACGCGAACGGGCTGAGGAGGAGGGGCACGTGGTAGTGCTCCGGGCCGGTCACCTCGAACACCAGGTCCACCTCGGGGAAGAACGTGGCCGTCTGCAGTCCGGCGTAGTAGTCCCCGGTGGCGAAGTTGAGCTTGTAGTGCCCGGCTTCCAGCTGCTCGGGGCCAAGGTCCTTGGCTCGGCCGTCGGCATCCGTGGTGGAGTCGGCAACATGCCGCCAGGTGCCGCCGTCGTTCCGGTACAGCACGACGGCGACCCCTGCCGCCGGGCGTCCGGCGCCTGTGTCGAGGATATGGGTGGTGACGTGGGAGACGCTCATTCGGTGATCAGTCCTTCCAGCCGCAGTACGGCGATTTCGCGCAGCTGCTGGGCCACGATGGTGTCCTCTTCGGCTGGTGTGTTGGCGAGCCGTTCATTCAGGACCCGCAGGATTTCAGGGGCCGTGCGGCCGGCGGCGCGGATCAGGAAGACCCGGCCGAACTTTTCCTCGTAGTCCCTGTTGCCCCGGGCCAGGGCCTCGGTGACCGCGCTGTCCGCAGGGTCCACCCCGGCCTGCTCCGAACGGGACATGGACGCTTCGGTGGTGGCCGCCGTCGGACGTTCCCCGATGCGCGGATGGTGCGCCATGGCGGACTCGACCTCGGCGGACGTGAAGGGGCTAGCAGCCTGGGACGCAAAGGCCAGGAGCGAGTCCTTGCTGGCAAACGGACGGGCTGCGGCGACGGTCTCCACCCAGCGGGCGACGTCGATGCAGGGTCGGAGGGTGTCGGCGGCCCGGGCGGGTTCCGCGGAGTTGAATTCGGCAAGCTTCATGCTGGCTGGTCCCTTGGTGAGAATCTGCTGGCATCCATGGTGACGGCTATGCGGAGGCCGGACTTCCCGGCACCCGGCGACGCAACTTTCCGTCATCCTAGGCTTCCGCATCATGGAACTGTTATTTCAGCATACGTAATATTCAAAGGCAGGCTTCCGGTGGTGTCAAGAAGACTACAACAGCGCACGGGGCCAGCCGGTATCATCACGGGAGAGCCGGGGAGCTCGAGTGGATGATGCTGGGGGCTCATAAGAAGATGGACGGGACGGCTATGCAAATGCTGACCGATCAGGACGCGGTACGCGAGGCCGGGCTGCGGAAGTACGGGCTGGTCCCGGCCGCTGCGGATGAGCTGCCGGTCCTTGCGGACCCCTCCACCCGGAGCGCGCTGGACAACCTGGTCAAGCTCGCCGCTTCCCTGTGCGGCGTGCCCTACAGCGTGGTCAACATCATCACCGCGGAGCGTCAGCTGCAGATCGCGGCCTTCGGCATCGACCCCGGGATCTGCTCCCGGGAGGACTCGATGTGCGCCACGGTCTTCCTGAGCCACAGCACAACGGTGGTGGCCGACGCCTCGCAGGATTCCCGCTTTGCCGCCAACCCGTTCGTCACCGGAGAGATCGCCGACGTCCGATTCTACGCGTCCGTGCCGCTGGAGACCCCGTCCGGGCTGGTGCTCGGCTCCCTGTGCGTCTTCTCCAATGAGCCCGGACGCCCCAGCACCGGGCAGATAGGGATGCTGGAAATGCTGGCCCAGCAGGTGGTGGAGCTCCTGGAGCTGCAGCACCGCACCCTGCAGCTCAGCGACGCCCTGGCCGAGCTGCGGCGCAGTAACGCGCTGCTGTCCGAGTTCGCCGGGAGGGTCAGCCATGACCTCCGCGCCCCGCTCACCGCCATCCTGGGGTACGTGGAGCTGGCGGAGGACGATCCGGACATCCCGGCGGGCCACCCCTCCGTGGAGTACCTGGGCTACGTCGGCAGCAGCGGGCGCCGCATGCTGGGAATGCTGGAGGACGTGCTGGACTACTCCAGGGCGGACGGGGCGCTGAACCGGGAGCGGGTGTCCCTGCTGGCGGTGACGGCGGAGGCAATGCGCGATCTTGGCGTGGACCTGGGGGCCGGGAGTGGAATTTCCTGCGAGGACGCCGAACTGTTTGCGGACCGGTCCCAGCTGCGGACCCTGGTCCAGAATCTCCTGGCCAACTCCCTGAACTACCGGAGCGGCACCCGCCCGCTGCGGGTGTCCGTCAGCGCCGGCACCGGGCCGCTCGGCGTCACTGTCCAGGTGGCAGACAACGGAAAGGGCATGCTGCCGTCGGAGCGGCAGCGGGCCGTGGAGCCGCTGGTCAGGCTCAACCGGCCCGGGGACGGCCCCGGAACAGGGCTGGGCCTGTCCACCTGCCAGCGGATCGCCCAGGCGCACGGGGGAGAGCTCTCCATTACGGACACCCCGGGCGGCGGGGCCACTGTCTCCGTGCTGTTCCCCGCCGAGCCTTAGGCAGCCCCCACCCACTGGCGTGGCCAGACCAGGGTGGCCGGGCGTGGGGGTGGTCAGTCGTGCTGGGAAGTCCGGGTGAGGACCCAGGTGTTGGTTCCGTCCTGGCGTTCGAACGTGACGGTGGTAACCAGCGCCTCGATCAGCGCCAGCCCGCGGCCCGACTCGGCGTCCTCGTCCGGTGATCCGGGGATCATTGGTCCGAACGGCGGCTTGGCGTTATAGGCGCTGACGCGGGCCTGCAGCAGTGCGGGCTGGACCTCGATGTCCACGCCGAGCTCCACAGGATCCTGCCCCACGGGTTCCGCGTGCTGGACAATGTTCGACGCCGACTCGATGACTGCCGTCGTAAACGTCATCTGGTCCATGTCCCCCACAAAGGGGACGTCGAGCCAGAGGCTGTCCAGGTGGTTGTGGACGGCTTCGATGGCCTCGTCCGCAGCCGGTCCCCGGAAGCTGCGGGATGCCAGGACGTTAGTCATTGCTGAACGCCTCGTCGGCTGAACCGTAGGACGTCAGCACCTTGTCCATGCTGGTCAGCTGCAGGACCATCTTCACCTGCGGCTGGACGGCCGCGATCCGCAGGTCGCCGCCGGCCTGGCGCGCAGCCTTGAGGCAGCCGATGAGCGCCCCGAGGCCTGAGGAGTCCATGAACGCCGTGTTTTCCAGGTTGACCACGATCCGGTTGGACCCGCCCGCGATCACGTCGGTGACGAACTCCCGCAGCTTCGGCGCGGAGACCATGTTGAGCCGCCCGTCCGCCTTCACCTCGGCGTACGAGTCCTTGACCTCATAACTAAACTCCATCGGGATTCCTCTCCGTAGTGGTTGCTTCTGTGGGTTCTGCGGCCGGTTCGTACCCCTTGTAGAGCACGGCGCGGACCAGGATGCTCATGACCACCAGGTCGAAAATGACCCAGGCCACGTTCACCAGGGTGCCCAGGGGTTCCGCCAGGCCGGTGGCCAGGCGGATGATTCCGACGACGGCGGCCACGGCGAGCAGGACTGACACCACGATCTGTGGCTGGATCAGGCTCCAGCTGGGTCCGCCGCTCTGGCGGGCCTTGGGGGTGACGGCAAACCCGAGGGGACGGCCGAACCAGACGTTCCGGGCCGCCGTCGAGCACGCCTTGATCCAGGTGGGGAACAGCGCCAGGCTGTACTGCTGCCCCCGCCAGGTGGGGATGCCGCGGCCGGCAACGGCGAACAGCAGCTGGTTGACCACCATGAAGGGGATGAACCGGATGAAGAAGTCCCAGCTGAGGCTGGTGACGGGCAGGATGCCCAGCAGCAGGTAGATGATGGGCGCGGCGAAATAAATGACTGCTGCGTAGCCGCTCAGGTAGGTCCACATGGTGGCGAAGTACATCAGCCGCTGGCCCAGCTTGAGGCCCTTCTGGACCAGCGGGTTTTCCCGCAGCAGCACCTGGATGGTGCCCTGCGCCCAGCGGAGGCGCTGCGTGAGCATGGTCTTCAGGTCCTCTGGCGCCAGGCCGTACGCCAGGACCTCGTGGTGGTAGACGCTCTCCCAGCCCATGGCGTGCATGCGCATGGCGGTGGCCATGTCCTCGGTCACGGAGATGGTGGCCAGCGGCATGACCGGCTGGGCTTCGTCGTTGCGTTCCACGGACAAGGCGTCCAGGACGGCCTGCACCGATTCAAGGGCTCCCAGCGGCGACCAGTCGCGGGCGGACATCCGCTGCACGGCGTCGTCCGCCACCACCGGAACGCCGGACTCGCCAACGTGGGCCATTTCCATGGCGGCGATCTCTTCGAGGTCCGCCTGGAGGGCTTCGACGTCGGCCATCACCAGGGTCTGCACGGCAGCGTCCACGCGGCGGCGGACCCGGTAGGTGATTTCGCCCAGCGGCTGCCCGGCGTCGAGTTCCTGCTGGGCCTCGCGGGTGGCGGCTTCGACCTCATCGAGCACCTGGCCCACCAGCGGCGTTTCCATATCCGCTGACTTCCGGGCCTGCCTGATGGCGGAGCGCGAGGCAGCCAGCGCCCGGCGGATGCTCTTCTCGGTCTCCTTGACATAGCCCACCAGGCCCAGCTGCATCAGGGCCTCGCGGCGCAGGATGGCGTTGGAGCCGCAGAAGAAGGCGGCGTTCCAGCCGTCCTTGCCCTGCTGGATGGGGCCGTAGAACAGGGGAGCCTGGCTGCCCAGCGGATCGTCGGCGGGAACGTTGCTGAAGTACTGCGGCGTCTGGACCAGCGCCACCCGGCGGTTGTTGAAGTAGCCGAGGGTCTTTTCCAGGATGTCCGGCTCCGGGATCTGGTCCGCGTCCAGGATCAGGAGGAACTCGCCGTGCGTCTGCATCAGCGCGTTGTTGAGGTTGCCGGCCTTGGCGTGCCGGGGAAGGTTGGAGGTCCAGTCCTCGCTCCGGGTGACGTAGCCCAGGCCGTGCTGCTCGGCGAGGGCCTTCAGCTCGGGGCGGGCGCCGTCGTCCAGGATCCAGGTGCTGTGCGGGTGCCGGATCTTCTGCGCCGCCAGCGCGGTGGTCATCACCATGTCCAGGTCTTCGTTGTACGTGGTGATGAAGACGTCCACGGTGGCATCCGGCGGGGGCGGCGGGGCGGCCTTGCGGATCTTCAGCTTCCAGACGGTCATGCCGAAGAGCATGACGTCGATGAGGCTGTAGGTCTCTGCGACCACCAGCGGCAGCGCGATCCACCAGGCGTCCCAGTTCAGTGAGGCGGCCCAGCGCCAGGCGATGTAGTTGACGCCCGTGATGACGGTCAGGACAACAACAAGCCGGGTCCAGAAGCGGGTCATGCCGCAGCCTCCTGCGGAAGCCTGCGGACCACAACCACCGTTACGTCGTCCTCGGCCGTGGCGGCCGGCGCGAGGGCGAGGATGGCAGTGCTGGCATCCTGCGCCGACCCCTGGTGGTGCGTTGCGTGGAGTACGGCGTCGGTGAAGTCCTCCACGGATTCGAAAACGTCCAGCACGCCGTCGCTGACCACCACCAGGGAATCCCCCGGCAGCAGTTCCAGGGCCGACTGCGGCCACTCCGTTCCTGCCCAGGCGCCCACCGGGGGACCGCCGGAGGGAAGGCGGCGGACCGTCCCGCCGGACTGGACATGCAGCGCAAGCCCGTGGCCGGCGTCGACATAGCTGACCGTTCCGGAAGCGGCATTGAGGCGGGCATGGAAGAGGGTGACAAAGGAGTTGGAAGAGTCCAGGTCAGCGGCGATCGCCTTGCTGGCGGAGCCGAAGGCAGTGTCCAGGTCATGCTGCAGGCCCGTGGAGCGCATCACCGCGCGGACCGTTGCGGCGATGAGCGCGGCACCCATGCCTTTGCCCATGGCGTCGGCGAAGGTCAGGTGGAGCCCGTCCGGGGTCTGGTACCAGTCATAGAAGTCCCCGCCAACGTTCCGCGAAGGCCGGAACAAGCCGGCGACGTCGTAGCCTTCAACCTGGATATCCTCCTGGGGCAGGAGGCTTTTCTGCACCTCCGTGGCGCGCTGCAGTTCGCTGCGCGCGGCTGAATCCGCGGCTGCGGACGGCCGGCGGCGGAAGAGGGCATTGATCCTGGACTGGAGCTCGCGCGGGCTGAACGGCTTGCTGAGGTACTCGTCCGCGCCGTTGTCCAGGCCGGTCAGCTTGTCCAGCTCATCGGCCCGCGCGGTCAGCATCACAATGAAGGCGTCCGAGAATTCACGGAGCAGCTTGCAGACTTCCAGGCCGTCAAGGTCCGGCAGGTTCAGGTCCAGCGTGACCAGGTCCGGCTGCACGCGGCGCACTTCCTCCACCCCCGCCAGGCCCGCTCCCGCCTGGGTGACGTCGAATCCCTGCTTAACAAGGACACGGACCAGCAGCCCGCGGATGTCCGGGTCATCCTCGATGACAACGGCACGCCGGGATTCGGTGGGAGAGACCATAGGTCTACTTCTACCGTATTAACCCCTACGGGGCATGTCGCAGCGCTTCACACGGGGTGCAAAGCTGCTACCGGCGAGTATAGATCTTGTGGAAATCCTTGGACCTGCTTGCCCGGACATTGAGGTACGCCCGGGACACTCGAAGGCACGGAGCAGCTTTCACCGGACCAGGGCCAAGGACGGCCAGCCGGAAAGCTGGACGGCTCGGAAAAGGTGCAGGTCATGGGGCAGATCAAGATCATAGACGCGACGCGGGTCCAGGCCGCAGCCTTGGGGACTTTGGACAAAGGCAGGGCGCTGCTGCGGGTCTACTTCCACAGGCGGAAAGTGCGCGCTGCGGCCACGGCGCTGGCGGCGGCTTTGGCGGAGTCGCGGGAGGTTTGGAGCTGGCCGGGAGACCGGCTTCCGGTAGGGGACGAGATGTCCCAGCAGGTGGAACGCCTGACCCGCCGGCTCAAGCTGGAGACGGAAGCACACGTGAGGCTGGAGGCGCTTTTCAAGACTGCGGGTGGAGGGCGTTCCGTCCTGGCGCTTTAGGTGCCACACTTATGAGCAATCGAGTGGCTGGGGGTTACCGGGTCAGGAGATTGTTATGGGTTGGTGGACAGGTTGGGCGTACCTCATTGCGGGACTCATGACAGTGGACGCGCTCCTTTTGGCGCTGTGGGCCATTGACGAAGACTGGCCCCGGAGCTGGTGGAAGAAACCCTGACACCATCAGTGCGGCTGAAGCTCCAGCCGCATCAGGACCCGCGGGAACCCGTTGAGTACGGAATTGGTGTCCGCGGCCTTGGTGAAGCCCGCATCCTCAAACAGTTTGCGGGTGCCCACATAGGCCATGGTGAGATCCACGTTCCGGCCGCCGTTGTCCACCGGGTACCCCTCGACTGCCGGTGCCCCGTAGGTCCGGGCCATGTCCACCGCGCCGGCCAGCAGCTGGTGCGAGATTCCTTTGCCCCGGTACCCGGGCCGCACCCTGATGCACCAGATGGACCACACCTTTTCGTCGTCCACATGCGGGATCTTTCGGTTGCCGGCAAAACTGGTGTCCGCGCGGGGGTGGACCGCCGCCCACCCAACTACTTCGCCGCCGTCGTACGCCAGGACCCCCGGCGGGGGATCCTGTGCCACCAGCTGCTTCACCAGCTCCCCGCGCTCGGTCCCGCGCAGGGCCTGGTTCTGCTTCGACGGGATGCGGTAGCTCAGGCACCAGCAGACGTTGGCGTCAGGCCGCTTGGGTCCGACCATGGTTTTGACGTCCTCGAAGCTGGTTGCGGGACGGACCTCGATGCCCATGCGGCCATCCTGTCACCGGGTCCTGCCTCCCGCAACGGCGCCTGCATCTGCCGGCGAAAGCACCGCTACACTGTACCGACACGGCAACTGCGGATAGACATGGCGGGCACAATGAACGACAAGCTGCACCTCACTCCGGACGACCAGTTTCCGGAGGACCTGGAAAAGTTAACGGACCAGGAACTGCAGGTCCTGGACAGCCAGGTCCAGCGCCAGCTCGACCACGAGATGGTGGTGGATGGCGAATCGGACCGCGAAACCGAGTTCCGCCACTACGAGCTGGACGAGGAATTCAGCGACCGCGACAAGCGCTGACCAAAAACCCCAAACCCTGACCGTGTCCCTGCTCCCGGGTTGTCATTACACTGGGACGCATGACCGAGCAGGAGCCGGTCCCGCCGCGCGCCGCTGCGGCTTCCGACGGCGGGAAAAGACTTGGCGAGGACGTTGCAGTGGCGTCCGCCGCGCTCGATGGGGGCGACGTTCCGCACCTGACTGATCCGGACGCCGTCGACACTTCTGTGCGCACCCCGGCGCAGCGGTCCCGCACCTTCGCCGGGATCCTGGTGAACACCGCGGCCGCCAACCTCACCACCAGCTATCTCTGGTTCGCGCTGACCTTCTGGGTGTACCTGGAGACGCGCAACGTGATCGCCACCGGAGTGGTGGGCGGCGCGTACATGCTGCTGATCGCCGCTTCCAGCATCAGCTTCGGCACCTTCGTTGACCGCTACCGCAAACTGGGAGTGATGCGCTTCGCCGCGGCCTTCACCCTGGTGATGTTTGCACTGTCCGGGGCCATGTTCCTGCTGACGCCCACCGCCTGGCTGCTGGACCTGGCCCGGCCGTGGTTCTGGGTTTTCACGCTGGTCATCCTGATCGGCGCGGTGGTTGAAAACATGCGCAACATTGCCCTGTCCACCACGGTGACCATCCTGATCGAGCCGGACCGCCGCGCCAACGCCAACGGGCTGGTGGGCATGGTGCAGGGACTGATGTTCATAGTCACGTCCGTGCTCTCCGGGCTCTCGGTGGGGCTGCTCGGGATGGGCTGGACCATCGCCGTCGCGCTGGCGCTCACGGCACTGGCGTTCCTGCACCTGCTCACCCTGCGGATGCCCGAGGAAGTCCGGGCAGCGGCCACGGATGCCCATGGAAGCTTCGACCTGCGCGGCTCGCTCGCTGCCGTGCTGGCCATTTCCGGGCTGTTCGCCCTGATCCTGTTCTCCACATTCAACAACTTCATTGGCGGCGTCTACATGGCCCTGATGGATCCCTACGGCCTGGAGATGTTCCCTGTGGAGCTGTGGGGAATCTTTTCCGCCGTGGGGTTCACGGGAATCCTTGTGGGAGGCGCGCTGATCGGCAAGTTCGGACTGGGGTCCAACCCCTTGCGGACGCTGCTCCTTGCGGTGGCCCTCATGGGCTTCCTCGGTGCGGTTTTCACAATCCGGGAGTGGGCGTGGCTCTACATCGCCGGCATCTGGGCCTACCTGGTCCTGGTCCCCTTCGTGGAGGCAGCCGAGCAGACTGTCATCCAGCAGGTGGTGCCGTTGCAGCGGCAGGGCCGGGTGTTCGGGTTCGCCATGGCCTTCGAATCTGCGGCCTCGCCCGTGACGGCGTTCCTTATCGCCCCGATCGCCCAGTTCTGGATCATCCCCTACGCCCGGTCCGCCGACGGCGCTGCCCAGTTGGCCCCGCTGCTGGGCGAGGGCACCTCCCGCGGCATCGCCCTCGTCTTCCTCGTGGCCGGGGTCATCATGATCATCGCAGCGCTGCTGGCTTTCCTTACGCCGGTCTACCGCCGGGTTTCGGCGTCGTACGCACAGGCGGCGGCAGAAGAGGCGCGGGCGACGGACACAGCCGCATAAGCACCGAACGCCCCCGCACGGGCGGCCAGTGAACTGGCGGCCAGCGCGGGAGCGTTCGGGGAAAAGCCGCGTTGAGTGCGGGAGCGTTTGGGGAAAAGCTGCAGTAAGTGAGAGAGGATCGGGGAGGGGTCAGATTCCCAGGGCTTCCTTCAGGGCGGCCACGTGGCCGTCGGCCTTGACCTGGTACTGCGCCAGGACGACGTTGCCTTCGGGGTCCAGCACGACTGTGGAACGGACAATCCCTTCGGTGATTTCGCCGTTGACCAGCTTCTCGCCCCAGGCGCCGTAGGCCAGGGCAACTGCGTGGTCCGGGTCGGAGAGCAGCGGGAAGGTCAGGCCGAAGTCCCCGGTGAACCCGGCCAGGGCCTCGGGGGCGTCGGGCGAGATGCCAATGACCTCGTAGCCCTTGCCCTGCAGCGAGGCCAGGCTGTCGCGGAAGTCGCAGGCCTCGGTGGTGCAGCCGGGGGTGGCGGCCTTCGGGTAGAAGTACACGATGACGTTCTTGCCACGGTAATCGGCCAAGGCAGTCTCGCGGCCCTGGGCATCCTGAAGGGTGAAGTCAGGGGCCGGGGTTCCGGGCTGGAGCTTGGTGGTCAGGGTGGGGCTCATGGTGTTCCTTTGGAAGACTTTGTCATTACTGGCAAAACATCAAGTGAAGCGGCTTCCCGCTCAGTGATACAACTCCAGCGTCATATGCAGTATTCCGCCGGTCCGCGGACGGTGGCGCAGGAACCGGGCACAAACTGGTAGCCGCCGCCCCTGACGGTGGCCACGGCATGGCGGGCATTCCCGAGCTTGCGGCGGATCCTCCCCACGTACACGTCGATGGACCGGGCCGAGGCGCCGGGGGTTTCGAACGAGTCCAGGAACTCCTGCAGTTCCTCCCTGCCCACAGTGCGGGAGAGGTGGGTGACCAGGTACCGGAGGACCTTGAATTCGACGCCGGTCAGCGGCACCCGCCGCCCGTCCAGGAGGACCTGGTCAGCGGCGAGGTCCACTGCCATGCGGCTCACGGGGCCGGCCGACGGCGGCAGCCGGGTGCCGCCGTCGTCCTCCCCTGGTGCCCCGCAGGGGGCGCCGGGAGGGTCCTCCGCCGCGGAGGGGGAATGAGAGGAGTCGTCTGCGGCTCCCCCCTTGTCGGCGGAGGACCCCGGCGTGGGAGCTCCGGCGGCGGGCCAGTGGACTTCCGCCTCCGGAGCAGTTTCGAGGGCCCTGGCCAGGACCAGCCGGGCGGCGCGGGCCAGGAGTTCCGGGCTGGTGCCTTCTTCCGGGACCACCCACATGGCGAGGCCGCGGGCGGTTGCCCCGGTGGCGGCAGGCCTGGCGATGGATCCGGGACGTGCCCCCGTCCTCGGATGGTGGGCTTCCACTGCCATGGCGCGTCCTTAGACTCCGCCGCGGCGGATCAGCTTGCCCGTGGGGGTCTGTCCGTCCACGACGGCGCCGCGCAGGAAGGTCTTGCGGACCACACCGGAGAGGGCCTTGCCGTCGTACGGGGTGATGGGGTTCTTGTGCTTCAGCTTGGAGACGTCCACCACGAAGGCCTCGTCCGGGGCGAAGACGGCGAAGTCGGCGTCGTAGCCCAGGGCCAGCTGTCCCTTGGTGGAGAGCCGGGCCAGGGCGGCGGGCTTCTCGCCCATCCAGGACACCACCTGCTCCAGCGGGATGCCGCGGTGGCGGGCTTCGGTCCAGATCAGTGAGAGCCCCAGCTGGAGCGACGAGACGCCGCCCCAGGCCACGGCGAAGTCACCGTTCTCCAGGTCTTTCAGGTCCAGGGTGGAGGGGGAGTGGTCCGAGACGATGCAGTCGATAGTGCCGTCCAGCAGGCCCTGCCACAGCAGCTCGCGGTTGGAGGCTTCACGGATGGGCGGGCAGCACTTGTAGGCGGTGGCGCCGTCCGGGATTTCCTCGGCCATCAGCGTGAGGTAGTGCGGGCATGTCTCCACGGTGAGCTTCACGCCGTCGCGCTTTGCGCTGGCAATCATGGGCAACGCGTCCGACGACGAGAGGTGCAGGATGTGCGCGCGCGCACCGGTCCAGCGGGCCCGTTCGATGACCTCGGCGATGGCCTTGTTCTCGGCGCCGCGCGGGCGGGAGGCCAAGAAGGTCTGGTAGTGGTCGCCGCCGGGGTGCGGGGCGCGGTCGATGGCGTGCGAGTCCTCGGCGTGGACGATCATGAGCGAGTCGAAGGACTTGAGCTCGGCCATGTCCTCCTCCATCTCGTCCGCGTCCAGGTGCGGGAACTCGTCCACGCCGGAGTGCAGGAGGAAGCACTTGAAGCCGAACACGCCTTCGTCATGCAGGGCGCGCAGGTCGCCTTTGTTCCCGGGAATCGCGCCGCCCCAGAACCCGACGTCGACGAACGCCTGGTCCTCGGCCACCTCACGCTTGAGCTTGAGGTTTGCCACGGTGGTGGTGGGCGGGACGGAGTTCAGCGGCATGTCGATGATGGTGGTGACGCCGCCTGCCGCCGCCGCACGGGTGGCGGAGGTGAAGCCTTCCCACTCGGTACGGCCGGGCTCGTTGACGTGGACGTGCGTGTCCACCAGGCCGGGGATGAGGGTTTCGTCGTCAGCCAGTTCAATGACTTCCGCGCCGGCCAGGCCGTTGCCCAGCGGCTCGAGGGCCACGATCTTTCCGCCGCGGACGCCCACTTCACGCGGAGCCAGGCCGGCGGTGGTGAGGATGCGCTGGCCGCGGATGACCAGGTCAAAACGTTCTTCAGACATGGAGGTCCTCCTTGGTGGTTGCGGAGCGGGACAGCGTGGTGGCTGCCAGCCTTCCGCTGATCTGTGTGCCTAGCTGCTCCAGAAGCGGCGCTGCCTCTGCTATGCACCTGTCTACATTGCTTTCAAGCTCGGTCAAAGCGTAAACGTCCTCGAATCCGGCGGCGGCCGCCTGCCCCTCGGCCAGGGTGGTCCGCCCGCAGACGGCAATCACGGGGACGCCCTGCGCGGCGGCTGCCCGGGCTACGCCCATGGGGGTCTTGCCCAGCAGGCTTTGTTCGTCCAGGCTGCCTTCGCCGGTGATCACCAGGTCGGCGCCGGCCAGCCGATCGGCGAGGCCGGTGAATTCGAGCACGACGTCGATGCCCGGGCGCCGGGTTGCGGCAAGGACGGCGATGGCTGCGTAGCCAACGCCTCCCGCCGCTCCGGCGCCCGGCGCTTCCGCCGCTTTGAAGGCCCTGTTGGACGGGCCTTCCGAACCGATTTCCCTGGCCAGGACTTCGACAAACCTGGCCAGGGCGGCGTCGAGCATGCCGACGTCCTGTTGTGTGGCGCCTTTCTGCGGGCCGAAAATCGCCGCGGCGCCCTGGGCGCCCAGCAGGGGATTATCGACGTCGGACGCCAGCACAAAGCGTGTGTCCTTCAGCCGGGGTTCAAACCCGCTGAAGTCGATCCGGTCCAGGCGGGCCAAGGCGGCGCCGCCGGCTGGAAGGTCTGTGCCCGCGGCATCGAGGAGCCTGGCGCCGAGGCCCTGCAGGACTCCGGCGCCGCCGTCGGTATTGGCACTGCCGCCCACGCCCAGGATGATGCGGTTGCAGCCGGCATCCAGGGCGGCACGGATGAGCTGGCCGGTGCCCAGGCTCGTGGCGGTGCGGGCCGCCATCGAACCCGGGCGCCCGTCCACCAGGGCACTGGCGGGGAGAAGCGCCAGGCCCGAGGCCGCGGCCATCTCGATGACGGCCTCATTGCCCCGGACGGCGAACTCGGCCGTGACACGTTCCCCCGTTGGTCCGGCCACCACGGCGCTGCGGCGGGTGAAGCCCGAGCCGACGGCGGCGTCGAGGGTGCCCTCACCGCCGTCGGCTACGGGAATCCGGACCACGTCAAGGTTGTTGCCCGCGCCTCGCTGCAGCCCTTTCTCAAGGTGCGCACAGACTTCGGGGGCGGACAACGACCCCTTGAACTTGTCCGGGGCAATGACGATGCGCATGGCTGTCTTTCTTTCCAGGGCCTGCAGGGTTTAGGCCTGCAGCGCCAGGATGGCGGTGGGGGCGTCGGCGGCGGTTTCCGCCAGTTCCTCGAACTCGTTCACCGCGTTGATTTCCACGCCCATGGAGATGTTGGTGACCTTCTCCAGGATCACTTCCACCACCACGGGAACCTGGAACTCGCCCATGAGTGCCTTGGCCTTGTCGAAGGCGGCGGCGAGGTCGTTGGGGTCCTCCACGCGCACGGCCTTGCAGCCCAGGCCTTCGGCAACCTTGAGGTGGTCCACGCCGTAGCCGTTGGTCTCAGGCGAGTTGATGTTGTCGAACGCCAGGGACACGTTCTGCTCCATGTTGAACCCGCGCTGGGACTGGCGGATCAGGCCCAGGTAGGAGTTGTTCACCACCACGTGGATGTAGGGCAGGTTGAACTGCGCGCCCACGGCCAGTTCCTCGATCATGAACTGGAAGTCGTAGTCGCCGGAGAGGGCCACCACGGTCTCGTCCGGCTTGCCGCGGACCACGCCCAGGGCTGCCGGGGCGGTCCAGCCCAGGGGGCCCGCCTGGCCGGCATTGATCCACTTGCGCGGGCCGAACACGTGCAGCATCTGCGCGCCGGCGATCTGCGACAGGCCGATGGTGGACACGTAGATGGTGTCGCGGCCGAAGGACTTGTTCATTTCCTCGTACACGCGCTGCGGCTTGATGGGGATGTTCTCGAAGTGCGTCTTGCGGTGCAGGGAGGCCTTGCGGCCCTGGCACTCCGCGACCCAGGCGCTGTAGTCCGGCAGGAACCCTGCCGCCTTGCGCTCTTTGGCGAGTTCAACCAGCCCGGCCAGCGCCGCACCGGCGTCGGACGCGATGCCCAGGTCCGGGGAGAACACGCGGCCGATCTGCGTGGGCTCGATGTCGATGTGCACGAACTTGCGGCCGGCCGTGTACGTGTCCAGGCCGCCGGTGTGGCGGTTGGCCCAGCGGTTGCCGATGCCGATCACGAAGTCGCTCCGCAGGTAGTTCTCGTTGCCGTAGCGGTGGGACGTCTGCAGGCCCACCATGCCGGCCATGAGCTGGTGGTCGTCCGGGATGGTGCCCCAGCCCATCAGGGTGGGGATGACGGGGATGTTCAGGGTCTCGGCCAGCTCCACCAGCTGCGCGGAGGCGCCGGCGTTGATGATGCCGCCGCCGGCCACGATCAGCGGATGCTTGGCAGCGGTCAGCATGTCCAGGGCCTTTTCCAGCTGCTTCCGGGAGGCCTTCGGCTTTTCCACGGGCAGGGGCTCATAGGTGTCGATGTCGAACTCGATCTCGGCCAGCTGCACGTCGATGGGCAGGTCCAGCAGCACGGGGCCGGGGCGGCCGGAGCGCATCAGCTGGAAAGCCTTCTGGAAGGCGCCGGGAACCTGGCCGGGCTCCAGGATGGTCATGGCCATCTTGGTGACGGGCTTGGCAATGGACTCGATGTCCACGGCCTGGAAGTCTTCCTTGTGCAGCTTGGCCACGGGAGCCTGGCCTGTGATGCAGAGCATCGGGATGGAATCGGCCCAGGCGGCGTACAGGCCGGTGATCATGTCCGTGCCGGCGGGGCCGGAGGTGCCGATGCAGATGCCGATGTTGCCGTCCTTGGCGCGGCTGAAGCCGTCCGCCATGTGGCTGGCACCTTCAACGTGGCGGGCCAGGGTGTGGCGGATGCCGCCGTGGGCGCGCATTGCGGAATAGAAGGGGTTGATCGCGGCGCCTGGCAGGCCGAACGCCTCGATGGCGCCTTCCTTTTCCAGGATGGCAACCGCTGCATCAACGGTACGCATCTTGCTCATGGTGTGCTCCTTGGGAAACTTTAGGGGCCCTTTTGGGCTGTTATTGGGTGTGCTAAGGGAGCCGCCGTCGTTTTCATGGACGACGGCGGGTCCCCTGCTGGTTTTTCTGAGGCGCCTGTGGCGCTGGTGCTTATTTCCGGCCGCTGAGCTGGAGGACCTGCTTGAAGAGTCCTGAGTGGTCCAGTGCGCCGTCGCCCTGGTTGACGGTGGCGGCAACGAGCTGGGCGACGACGGCGCCGAGGGGGACGGCGACGTTGGCTTCGCGGGCGGCGGAGGTGACGATGCCGAGGTCCTTGTGGTGCAGGGCCAGGCGGAAGCCGGGGTCGAAGTTGCGGTCCAGCATCTTCTGGCCCTTCTGGTCGAGGACCTTGGAGCCGGCCAGGCCGCCGCCGAGGACCTTGAGGGCTGCGTCGGTGTCCACGCCGTAGGCCTCAAGGAAAGCGATGGCCTCGGCAAGGACCTCGATGTTGACGGCGACGATGAGCTGGTTGGCTGCCTTGACGGTCTGGCCGGAGCCGGAGGGGCCGACGTGGACGATGGTCTTGCCGACGGCGTTCAGGACGTCCGAGGCTGCCTCGAAGTCTTCCTTGTCGCCACCGACCATGATGGAGAGGACGGCGTCGATGGCACCCTGTTCCCCGCCGGAGACCGGGGCGTCGAGGGGGCGGATGCCGGCCTCGCGGGCTTCATCGGACAGGCGCTTGGCGACGTCGGGGCGGATGCTGGACGCGTCGATCCACAACGTGCCCTGCCTGGCGTTGGCGAAGACACCGTCCTTGCCGCTGACGACGCCCTCGACGTCGGGGGAGTCCGGCACCATGGTGATGACGACGTCGGCATCCTTGACGGCGTCCGCGATGCTGGTGGCGCCCTTGCCGCCTTCGGAGACGAGCTTGTCGATCTTGTCCTGGCTCCGGTTGAAGCCGGTGACGGTGTGGCCGGCCTTGACCAGGTTGATGGCCATGGGCAGGCCCATGATTCCGAGTCCGATAACTGCAACGTTGCTCATGATGGTTCTCTTTTCTGGAAGTCTGTGGTGGTGCGGCAGGCGGGTGGGGATTACTTGGCGGCGTGTTCGCGGATGGCCCAGCTGAAGGCCGTTTCCTGCGGTTCCTTGTACTCGAGGCCGATGTAGCCCTCATAGCCGAGTTCACGGCTGCGGGCGATCCACTCGCCGAGGGGGAGGGTGCCGGTGCCGGGGGCGCCGCGGCCGGGGTTGTCCGCGATCTGGATGTGGCCGAAGTCCTTGGCGTGGTTTTCGATGACGGACTGGACGTCGTCGCCGTTGACTGAGAGGTGGTAGAAGTCGGCGAGGAGCTTGATGTTGCCGACGCCGGCCTCCGCCTTCACGCGGGCGATGACCTTGAGTGCGTCGTCGGCGGTGAGGAGCGGGTACCTGGGTGCCCCACTGACAGGTTCGAGGAGGACTGTCCCGCCGATCCGGGCGACGCCTTCTGCTGCTGCGGCGAGGTTCCTGACCGCCAGTTCGTCCTGCTCTTCGGGAGTGAACTCCTCCTGCCGGTTGCCGTAGAGGGCGTTGAAGGCCTTGCAGCCCAGTCGCCCGCCGATGCCGGCCACAACATCGATGTTGTCCTTGAACTCGGAGCAGCGTCCCTTCCAGGAGACCAGGCCGCGATCGCCGCCGGGCATGTTGCCAGCGTTAAAGTTCAGGCCGGTGAGCTGAACGCCGGCGTCCTGGATGGCGTTCTCGAATTCGGTGACCTGCGCGTCGGACGGGACGGAGCTTTCAAACGGCCACCAGAACTCAACCGCGTCAAAGCCCGCTGCCTTGGCTGCGGCGGGGCGTTCGAGCAGGGGCAGCTCCGTGAGGAGGATGGAGCAGTTCACTGTGTACGTCATCGTAGGTCCTTCCAAGGAGGGGCTTTGATCCATCTTCCCCTGCTTCCAGTCTTTACAAACTTTCCGCTTTGTGGAATTTAGATTCTGCTTTATGAAAAGTGTAGGGAATGAGGGGTGGGGGAGTCAAGGGGCGCGTGGTCGGGGGTCCCTGGTCCAGTCCGCACATGGCAAAAGAGCCAGGGGCCGTGGCCCCTGGCTCTTCGTCTGTGCTTTTTATGGATCCGTGCTGTTCTAACCGGTTACCGGCCTCTCGTTACTTCAACGACGTCGCTCTTCTTCCACTCGGACCAGTCGGACCAGTGTCCGTTGTCCTTCTTCACCCGGTAGGACACCATGTGGTACACCTCTTCGGCGCCCCTCTTGTCCAGGTTGCGCACCTTATCAACGCTGTGGATGATCCTGGCGTCGTCCTTCTTATCGAATTCCTCGTAGAAGTGCGAGCTGCCGAGGAAGTCGTCCGTGCGCCGCGGGCCCTTCTCGTCCTCGTAGCGGAGTTGGCGGATGTGGACAGTCTTCTTGCCGTCGCACTTGACCTTGATGCCGAAGTCGACCCACTTTCCGTGAAGGTCCTTAGGGTCCAGCGGCTTGACGGTACACCCGTGCCGGTCGTCACGCCGGTCGTCATGTGCCTGGGCCGGGCCGGCGAATGCCACGGAGCCCCCGAGCAGGCCCAGGGAGAGGAGCGGAACCAGGGCGATCCTTGCCCGGGTTGAGCGGATTCCTGTTGTTGGAGTGATGGACATTTGTGCTCCTGAAAAGGATGCGATCCACCAATTGTGTTAGGGCGCGATTCCCCATGTGGGGCAGGGTAAGCCAGCGCCTGACTGAGCATCGCGGTTGGTCAGCGGCGGCCGCAGCCTGCCCGTCCCCTTTTCAAACTGCACGCCCTGCTAGTGGGGGCGCTTATCCGGCCTCATTGGATGTTGTGATCCGGTACTTAAATCGTGCACCTGCGCTTCGGCGCACGCTAGGGCCGCGTCTACCCTTTTTGGTTGCGTTTCAAGCCTGCCCTAGTGCGTCAGGTCCTTGCCCATCGTCTCCGGAATGGTGAACACGAATGCAGCGCTCACGGCCAGGAGCACCACTGCGTAGATGTTGAACAGCTGCGGAACGCCCATGGTGGTTCCGAGCCACTGCTGCAGGTACGGTGCGGTGCCGCCGAACACTGCCACGCAGATGGAGTACGGCACACCCACGCCAACGGTGCGGATGGACGTGGGGAACAGCTCTGCGTAGACGGCCGGGACAATGGCGGCGCTCGCAGCAATGAAGACCAGCATGACGGACATGCCCACGGCCAGCTGCCAGGCTGAATCCTTGAGCAGCCAGGTCATGGGGAAGTGCATCACTGCAGACCCGATGGCCCCGGACCACAGCACCTTCTTGCGTCCGATGCGGTCGGACAGCTTCCCCCAGAAGGGAAGGGCGGCGATGAAGACGATGTTGGCGATGACGGCCGCCCAGAGTGCTTCGCCGCGGTCGATCTTCAGTGCGGTGGTGGCGTAGCTGGGAGCCACAACTCCCCAGACGTAGTAGATGACGGTCAGGCCAACCGTCAGGCCGATGACCTGCAGCGCCTGCTTGCGGTGGCGGACAATCTGCGGCCAGAGCGGCGCCCGCTTTTCGGCCAGCGATTCGCCCTCGAACGCGTCGGTTTCGTGCAGCCGTGACCGCATGATCAGCGCGTACAGCCCCATGGCCGCGCCCAGCAGGAACGGGATGCGCCAGCCCCAGGCGTTCATGGCCTCCGCAGTCAGGGTCATGTTAAGGACGGCGCCCAGCAGTGTGCCGAACAGGATGCCCACGGTTCCGGAGGTGTAGATCAGGGTGGCCCAGAATCCGCGATGCTCCTTGGGGGCCATCTCGGACAGGTAGGTCTGCGACGACGGCAGCTCGCCGCCGTGCGCCAGGCCCTGGATGAGCCGTGCCACGAGCAGCATCAGGGATGCCCAGGCGCCGACGCTCGCGAAGGTCGGAGCGATGCCGATCATCAGGCTGCCCAGCGAGGCGAGTCCGACGGCGAGGGTCATCGAGGTCTTGCGGCCCACCCTGTCGCCGATCCAGCCGAAGAGGAAGCCGCCGAAGGGCCGTGCCACAAAGCCGACGGCGAAGATCGCCAGGGTGGACAGCACCGCCGACGCCGGGTCGGCCTTGCTGAAGAGCTGGCTGGCAATGAAGGGCGTGAACGTGGCGTAAATGGCCCAGTCGTACCATTCGACGGCATTGCCGATGCCGGTTCCGACGATGGTCTTGGGGGTGGACACTCGTCCAGTCTGCTGCTTGGTTACTGCCATGGACATGGTTACTTCCTCGGGTTCGTGGTGAAGAGGATGGCGGGGATGGGAAGGACGACGGCGGGTCAGGCCGCCGCCGACAGCGCGGCAAGCCGCGAGGTGGCCAGTTCGGCGTACAGCGCAGCTCCATCAGCCAGCACGCCGTCGTCGAACGTTGCATAAGGGGAGTGGTTGAACGGTGAGGTGGCCGGATCGGCCCCCGGGGCGACGGCGCTGAGGCCGACGAACGTGCCGGGCACCTCGGCGAGTACCCGGGAAAAGTCTTCAGAACCGCTCAGGGGGGTGGCCCAGCGGGACAGGCGGCGCTCGCCGAAGAGCCCCGAGATGACCTTCTCCGCCGTGTGCGTTTCGTCTTCGTTGGTGATGGTGAGGGGGTATTCCTCCTGGTAGTCCAGGTGGACCTCCACCCCGTGCGCGGCCGCTATTCCCTGGAGCAGGCGCGGCACGGCGTCCATCATCCTGAGCCGGGAGCTTTCCGAGAAGGTGCGGACTGTCGCCTCGATGCGGGCAGTCTCGGGGATGATGTTCCGCTTGGTGCCGGCGTGCAGCACACCCACCGAGAGCACCACCGGATCGAACATGTTGAACTGCCGGGTCACCATGACCTGGAGGGCGGTGACCATCTCGGCAGCCACTGTGACGGGATCCTTCGCGGCATGCGGGGCGGAACCGTGGCCGCCCGCGCCCAGCACCGTGACCTCCAGTCCGTCCGAGGCGCTGAGCATCACGCCGGGCTTCGTGCAGAACGTGCCGTGGGGCTCGAGCGAGGAGAACACATGCATTCCGTAGGCCGCCTGCACGCGGGTTTCGGCGGCATCCAGGACGCCTTCGCGGATCATGTAGCTTGCACCGTCGCAGCCCTCTTCGCCGGGCTGGAACATCAGGACAACGTCGCCCTGCAGCAGGTGCTGCTTCTCGGCAAGGAGGGTGGCGGCTCCGGCGAGCATCGAGGTGTGCAGGTCGTGGCCGCAGGCGTGCATGGCGCCGTCGGCCTGGGAAGAAAACTCCACGCCCGTCTTCTCCTGGACAGGAAGGCCATCCATGTCCGCGCGGAGGAGGACTGCGGGCCGATGGGCACCGTCGCCGCCTGCCGCGGCCTTGCCCCCGCGAAGCACTGCGGTCACGGAGGTGGTTTCCTTGCCCAGGGTGATCTCGAAAGGAAGCCCGTCGAGGGCCTGGAGGACCTTCTCCTGGGTCCGCGGGAGGTGCAGCCCGATTTCCGGGTGCCGGTGGAGGTCGTGGCGGAGGCGGATGAGGTCCCCGTGCAGTTCCTTGGCGTCTTCAATTACGGGCACTGTGCGGCTCCTTGGCTAAGCTTTCCGGGTCTGTGGACTATTCTGGAGTGGCGCAACTCACATCGCGTGAAAGCACTGGAAATATTCTTTCGGCAACGAATATGCGCAGGATTCGTGCAATAGGAGGTGTGCCTGATGGAACTCAGCGAGGAAGACCTGGCCCTCATCCAGGTGCTGCAGACGTATCCGCGGCTCGGCTGGGCGGATGCCGCCAAGGTGCTGGGCGTGCACGCCACTACCCTTGCTGCCCGCTGGGAACGGCTGACCTCAAGCGGGGCAGCGTGGGTGACGGCCCACCTCGCGGGGGATCCACGGCAGATGCTCCTGGCCTTCGTGGCGGTGGACTGCGACATGAACCTGCGGGACAGTGTGACCGCGCAATTGGCTGGCATCCCCGGGATCGTCACCGTGGAGGAAGCGGCAAGCAACAGGGACCTTATGTTGACCGTGATTACCAGGTCGCTGAAGGAGTTCAGTGCCTCGGTGGTGGCCCAGTTGAAGGGCATCGAGGGGCTGATCAAGTACCAGACCGCGCTGTGCACACGGCTGCACACGAGTGCCGATGAGTGGCGGCTGAATATCCTGGACAAGCCTCAGCTGGCATTGCTTCGGACGCTCGGCAGCCAAAGCGGCCAGGACGCCCGGCATGCGGAAGCCGGGCAGTTGCCGCAAAGCCACCTGGACCTGTTGCCGTTCCTGGCCCGCGACGGCAGGGCGACCGCCGCCCAGATAGCGCGGGAACTGGGGCGGCGTCCGGCAACGGTGCAGCGGCAGCTGAACCGGGTGCTGGCCAGCGGCATCCTGCTGTTCCGCTGCGAAATCGCGCAGGCTTTCTCCTCCTATCCGGTGACCTGCCAGTGGTTCGCCAACGTCCCGGCAGGACAGCACGAGGAAGCGGCCGCCGCCATCCGGACCATCAAGAATGTTCGGCTGAGCGCCTCCACCACCGGGCCCACCAACTTCGTCATCATCATGTGGCTGCAGTCCCTTGCGGACGTCATGACTGCCGAACTTGCCCTCCAGCAAAAGGTCCCCGGCATGCACCTGGTGGAAAGCGTGGTGATGCTGCGGACGGTCAAACGGGTGGGCTGGATGCTGAACGAGGACACCACGTCCAGCGGAACGGTGGTGGTCCAGGCCGCGGCACTGCCGGCTGCGGACTGAACAGTGGACGTCCCGGCCCGCCTCCCGGGAAGGAGGCGGGCCGGGGGCATTGGCGCTGCTACTGGGACAGCTCGGCCACCTCATGTGCCTCGAGGCGGCCCCGGCCCTGTGGAGCGGGTGCAGCCGAAACCCTGCCGCGCGCGCTCTTGGCGAACGGCTTCCGGGACTTGGACGGATCAACGGAAATCGGCTCGGGGACTTCGCCGGCCGGGTTTGCGGGGCGCCGCAGGTGCCAGTCGGTCACCGCCTGGTAGGCGGCGGCCACCGCCAGCAGCCGGTCCTCGGCGAAGGGCTGGCCGCCAAGGATGGTGCCCACCGGGACGCCGGCCGAGTCAAAACCGATGGGCAGGGCGAGTTCGGGCAGCCCAATCGCGTCGAAGGGGTTGGGGCTGGTCTGGAGCACCACATCGCACTGCTCGAACAGATCGTCCAGGACGCGTTCCAGCAGCAGGACCTTGGCGCGCTGGCCCAGGACGTACTCGTTGGCGCCCAGCATAGAGCCCTGCAGCCAGCCGGTCACAGACACCCCAAAGCTGCGGAGATCCTTGCGCAGTATGGGCAGGAACGGCTCACTCCGTTCCGGCAGCCGCACATTGTTGAACGCTGTGCTTGTCAGTGTGTCCCAGTCCTCGGGCAGTCGAACGTCCACAACCTGGATTCCTTCAATGCCGGCGAGCTTGTCCAGGAAGGCCTTGCGTGCCGCTGCGGTTTCCGAGGATCCTGCGGTGAAGTCCGGGATCACGCCCACCCGGGTGCCCCAGCGCATGGCCACCTTGTTGCCGCGCTTGACTGGAGTTGCGGCGGTAATCAGGTCCGGGACGGGCGGAAGCCCCAGGGTGCGTGGGTCGTTGGGATCCTCCCCGGCCATTGCGCTCAGCATGATGGCTGCGTCCTTGGCGTCCCTGGCGAGCGGTCCCGGGTGATCGCGCGTATAGCTCAGCGGGATGATGCCGTACAGCGAAACGCGGCCCATGGTCGGTTTGAGCCCCGTGAGGTTTTGGGCGTTGGACGGCGCGGTGATGGAGCCGCCGGTCTGGGTTCCCACGCTGGACGTTGCCATCCGTCCGGCCACTGCCGTTGCTGAGCCGGACGAGGATCCGCCCGGATTTGTCCGTGGATCCGCAGGGGTCCAGGCATTGACGGTGGTGATGCGGCCGTCCGGAGTGGTGGCACGGGTGGTGGCCAGCGGACCCATCTGGGTTTTTCCGAGGACAATGCCGCCGGCGCCCGTCAGCTTGGACACGGCCGTTGCGTCAAACGGGGGCGTGAAGTCCTTGAAGATGTATGAGTTGGCTGTGGTGGGGTAGGCGCGGGTGTAGTAGTTGTCCTTGATGGCCAGCGGGATGCCGTGAAGGGGTCCCTTGTAGGCGGCGCCGGCCAGGGCCCGGGCGCTTGCCAGGGCATCGTCTGCTGCCACCAGGTTGAACGCCTGGTAGTCCGCGTCGAACGCGCCGATCCGGTCGAGGTAGGCCTCCACCAGCAGTTCGGCGCTGAGCCGGCCCTGCCGGATGAGGCTTGCGGCTTCCGCGATGGTCAGCTCGGTAATGTCCGCCAGGGCTTCGGGCCGGACGTCCCCGTACGCGTTCGGGTTGATCCCGGCGGGCACCACCGCTGGTGGTGCGGCGTGGGCAACAGCGGGAAGCGCCACCGCACCCAGCGACGTAGCTGCTGCAAGAACGGCAAACCTGTTGACGAAGGACCGGCGGTCAATGGTGCGGTCCGTCGGCTGGCTGTCCACGCTGTCCACCGGGTTCATGCCGTCCTCCGTGCAGTATCGATTGAAGGGTACAGGGCGGGAGGAGCTGCCTGCTGGGACAGGAGCGCGGGGTCCGCAGTTCCTGCCGCGCCGGCAAAAGGTACCTGGTAGGCGCTCAGTTCAGCGACCGTGGTGCGCATGAAGGAACGCAGGCTGGCCAGGACCGACGCCTGTCCGGGGCTTCCGGTCTCGGGGTCGCTGGCGGTTCCGGCGGGAAGCTGGTTGAGGTCGATGCCGAGGGATGCCAGTCGTGCCCGGATCATGATGTCCAGTTCGGCGTCGGATGGGGGAGTGAGGGGCATGATGCTCCTTCTTCTACGTTGCTGGTGTTGCAGCAGGTACAGCTGAGACACAGTGATACTTCCACTGGCTCGTGGCGCTGTCATGTCATGGAAGTTGCGGGCAGATTTCCCGCCGCTTGGCTGGCGCGGCTTAATAGTTCCGCATCATGGATTTATCTTTCCGGAAACATGCGCTCCCTAACGTTGCTCGTGACCCTGCGGCATTCTCTGTGCCGCCGTCCTCCAACGAACAGGCACCGGCATGAATGTCACCGCGCCCGCGGCAGCACCTCCCGCTTCCAGGAAGCCGCTCTATAAGTCCCTCTTCTTCCAGATCCTGGTGGCCGTTGTGGCCGGCATCCTGATCGGACACTTCTGGCCGGACATCGGCGCAGGGCTTCGCCCCCTGGGTGACGGCTTCATCCAGCTGATCAAGATGATCATCGCGCCGCTCATCTTCCTGGTGATCGTCACCGGCATCGCCGCGGTCAGTGACGTCAAGGCCGTGGGCCGCACCGGCGTCAAGGCGTTGATCTACTTCACGGCAGCCACACTGTTTGCCCTGGTCTTTGGCCTGGTGGTGGGGAACGTGGTCCAGCCAGGCGCGGGACTGAACATCGATCCGGCGTCTCTCTCCCAGGACGCCCTCAACGCGAAAACCGCCACCGCACCGCCGAAGGATGCCGGAGCCTTCATCCTGGGCATCATCCCCACCAGCGTGGTGGGCGCCTTTGCCAGCAACAGCCTGCTGCAGGTGCTGTGCTTCGCCGTGTTCTTCGGAGCGGCGATCGTCGTCGTCGGCCGTGAACGCTGCATGCCCGTCGTCACGCTGATGGAGACCGTGCTGGAGCTGTTCTTCAAGATCATGGGCTGGGTGATGCGGGTGGCGCCGGTGGGTGCCTTCGGTGCCATGGCATTCATCATCGGCCAGTACGGCCTCAGCTCGCTGGGCACGTATGCCCTGCTGATCGCAGCCTGCTATGGCGCGGCAATTGTGCTTATCGGACTGCTGTTCGTGGTGGCGTGGGTTTATCCGCGGGTGCCGCTCTGGAAATTCATGAAGTACACCCGCGAGGAATTCCTTCTCGCTTTGGGCACAGCCTCCACCGAATCCGTGCTGCCGCGCATCATGACCAAGCTGACCAACGCCGGCTGCTCCCGCGCCACCACCGGCCTGGTAGTCCCCACGGGGTACTCCTTCAACCTCGACGGCGCCGCGCTGTACCTGTCCATTTCCCTCCTCTTCCTGGCGCAGGCCTTCGGCTACAACCTGGACCTCGGCCAGCAGCTGGCTGCCCTGGGCATCCTCATGCTGACATCCAAGGGCATGGCCGGTGTGCCCGGTTCAGCATTCCTGGCCCTGTCCGCCACGGCGGGTGCTTTGGGAATCTTCCCGGTGGCGGGCGTCGCCCTCCTGTTGGGCGCGGACCGGCTGATGGACTCCATGCGCGTGGTGGTGAACCTGCTGGGCAACTGCGTTGCCACCTTCGTGGTGGCCAAGTGGGAAGGCCAGTTCGATCGGGCCGCCATGCTCCGCGCCTTTGCAGGTGAAACCACGACGGCGGATGCGGCCTTGGAACCGGCCGGAACCTCGGTGCCTGGCAGCGTGAAGGCGGGGGCCGCCGTCGAACAGCCGCCGCTGGGGACGTCGGCGCCGGCGGTGCGGTAGCCTCCGGCCTTTGCCGCCGGCGTGCCGCACACTGTCCCTATGACCTTTGCGAATGTTGGAAGCCTCGAAACCAAGCCCGGCCAGCGCGATGCCGTTCTCTCAATCCTGGTCCGGCCCATGGCCGGGCTGAAGGAAGCCGGCTGCCTGCTATACGAGGTGGGCGTGAACGACGCCGTGCCGGACACGGTGTTCGTCTGTGAACTGTGGGAATCGCAGGAGGCGCACCGGGCTTCCCTGGGGCTGGAGAGTGTGCAGGCGGCGATTGAGGAAGCCATGCCACTGCTCACCGGTGAAATGGGCGGCAACCAGTTCACGGTGCTGGGTTCCCCGCTTCGTTAGGTTTTCGCACCTGGGGCCTGTGCTGCACCCCGCCCGGGCAAGTAAGCTTCCCGGCATCGACTGGACACGGAGCGATGGGGTAAGGGAGACACATGAAACCGCTGCCTGCACTGGAACTTGTTACCCGCCTGGAAGATGCGGAGTGGCTGGACCCTGTTTCCAAAAAGGTCCGAAAAGTGGTGAAGCGGGCCATCCGCCCCAAGTGGGCGCGCGACGTCCTGCACGGCGTTCCCATCGGACACCCCGTGCATCCGTTGGCGGTCCAGGTGCCGATGGGTGCGTGGATCTCCGCGGCCGTGCTGGACGCCCTGCCTGGTAACGACAAGGCTTCCGCCCTCCTGATCGGCGTGGGCACCGGGGCTGCCGTGCCTTCCGCGGTGGCTGGCTTTACCGACTGGACGCAGCTGCACCCCCAGCAGCAGCGGGTGGGGCTGGTCCATGCCGCTGCCAACATCACGGCCACGGGCCTTTACGCTGCCTCCCTTGTAGCCAGGGCCCGGGGCAGCCGCGGCGGAGGCAAGGTGCTCGCCTATCTTGGCCTGGCCGTTGTGGGGGCGGGCGGTTTCCTGGGCGGCCATCTCACCTACCGGCAGGCGGCAGGCGTGAACCACAGTGAGGAGATCCCGCACCGCTTCCCAAGCGGATGGCAGCCTCTGGCAGCGCTCGCAGATTTGCCCGACGGGAAGCTCCACAAGATTGTTGTGGCCGAGATTCCGCTGCTTGCCTACCGGGAGGGTGAGAGTGTCAGCGTGCTGTCCGACGTCTGCAGCCACCTTTCCGGGCCTCTGCACGAAGGCAAGGTCAAGGGTGGCAGGCTCCAGGACAGAGTCGATCAGAACGGCGGCCCTGGAGACGGCAGCGACCCGTGCGTCGTGTGTCCCTGGCATGGAAGCACCTTTTCGCTGCGCACGGGCGAAGTGCAGGCTGGCCCCGCGACCGCGAGGCAGCCGCTCTTTGAGACGCGGGTCAGCGGCGGCCTCGTGGAAGTCTGCCTGCCCGGGGCTGAGTAGGCGCACACTGAATCGTTTGTCCTGTTTAGGACTGGGCGGAGGGCGGGGCCTGTATCCCTGTGAAGTTCCGCCCGCGTTTCTGGCCCGGGTCTGTGCTTGGACCGTCGCCCCGACACTGGACTGTTACCCCGTGTGCCCGGCCGCCCGTGTCTGTGGGCATGTGGTGCCCGCTACGTCAGTACAGGTTCCCAGTTCCTTAGTGGGTCCCAGTCCCCGATCGGGTCCTGCGTCAGCGTGGGCGGGGCAGCGTAGAAGTCCTCCCACAGGGGGTCATCCGCGGGTATGTCGTCTGGCTCTATGAGGTTGCCATCCACAGGTTCCTCAGGCGGAGGTTCCGAATATGCGGAGTCTCCGGCAGGGCAGGCCTGGGCAGCGGCCATCGGCGGACAGGGCATCACGTCGCGGACTTGCCCGTTGTTGTGCTCCTCCGGTCCTAGTCGCGCGGGCATGGCCGACAGGGCAGACTCCGGCCAGTGGGGTGGTTCCCAGTCCTGGTGTTCGCTTTTGTAGTGGCGTCCGGTGGGTGAGGTCCAGCCGGGTGGTTGATTTTTGGTGGCTGGTGTTGGTTTCCAGCCGCTGGTGTGCCGGAGTTTGTGGTGTTTTGGGCAGGGCTGTCCGAGGTTGCTGATCCCGGTGGTCCCGCCGTGGTGCCAGGCGAGGAGGTGGTCTGCCTCGTTATCCAGAGACGGGTTGCTGCAGCCGGGGAACGGACACTGGCCGTCCCTTAGTCGGAGCCAGTTCCGCATGGCTTTGGTGACCCGGTAGCTGCTCCTGCCGATCTCCAGCGGGGCCCCGTCCCGTGGATCGACCAGGACCCGGTGGAACGAATCAGCACCGTTGGCGACCAGGTCCCTCGCCATCGACGCTGGGATGGGTCCGTACCCGTCGAGCATGGCTGGCTCATCGGTTACTCCCATGAGGGAGAGGACCGGCACGGTAACGAGGACCTGCGCCCGGATTGACGAAGGGGTGAGATCCGTTCCTATCCCTGCCCCGTCGCCGATGCTGGCATTGGTGCCGCTGGTGAGGATGGCTTGGGCGAAGTGGTCGGCACTGAGTTGGGTGAGGGTGCGGGGTTCGGTGGGTCCTTGTGCGGCGCGGGAGAGGGCGTTGAGCCGGTTCCAGCCTGCTATGGCCTGGTCGGCGGGGAGGCAGGCCGAGAGCCAGGCCATCCCGTCCTGGTCAGGCCGGTATTCGACCCGCCGGTCCGCCGCGGCCTTGGTATGGCGCTTCTCCAGCGATTCGGGATGGTGGCGTTCCCGCCACGTCCGGGCCTTGGCCTTGAACCGGTAGGCCGGCATCTCCCCGATCGTCGCCGCCCCGGCCGGCCGTGGCGTGTCCGGATCCAGGAAGTGGGCCTCCAGGGCGGCGGCACCGGCCCGGTCAAGCCCCACGGTCTGGTTCACCATTTCCCGGGCATGCTGCCAGGAAATCGTCCCGGACCCCAACGCTGCGAGGGTCCGGGGCAGGGCGGTGGCCAGGGCGTGGGACTCGGCCAACAAGGCGCCGGCGGCGCGGTCACCGATCACCAGTGCACACCCGACCTCGGCCACCAGGCTCCGGTCCTGGGCCGTGGCCTCCTGCGGTGAGGACGGCGGACCGTTCAGCACACTCGTGGCGGCAGCGAGCACCTGAACCGCCCGCGCCTTCACCGCTGCCAGCTTCGCCTCCGACCGCGCCACCCCCGCAAGGACATCCAACGCATTATCAGCAACCCGCTGCAACGGATCATCACCAAGTCCGCCAGCGCCAGGCTCAACGCCACCAAGGCCAGAAACATCCGTACCGGAACCAGCCGTGCCGGCAACAGCAGCGCCGCTGAGCACGGCCGTGAAAGCAGCCACGGAGGCATCAACAAACGCCTCTGCCTCCACCACCACCGGATTGCCTTCCATAAATCCATCCTGGCAGTGGGGTCTGACATTCAACGGTGAGGCAGCCAAACAGCACTACTCCAGCGGCGTGACCCACTCGCCCCGGCGCAGGACTCCGCCCAGATTCAGGTCCCCGTCAACAACGGCGACGTCAGCGCGCATGCCGGCCCGGAGGTCGCCAATTTGCGCGGACAGTCCCAGCACGGAGGCAGGCACGGCCGTTGCCGCGTGGACTGCGCCCTGCAGGGGCACCCCGGCCGCCACCGCGGACCGCACGACGTCGAGGAGGGTTGCGGTGCCGCCGGCAATCGCGCCGGTGCTGTCCACACGTGCGACGCCCTTGTCCACCGTGACAGCCAGCGTACCCAGCCGGTACTGGCCGTCCTGCAGGCCGGTTGCGGCCATCGAGTCCGTGACCAGGGCGATGTTTTCCGCCCCCACCAGCTCGAACACCATCTTGACCGTCTCCGGGGCAAGGTGGACGCCGTCCGCAATCAGCTCCACCACGGCGTTGCCGGCGTGGGCCGCGCTGAGGCTGGCTGCTACGGGACCGGGAGCGCGGTGGTGCAGGCTGGGCATCGCGTTGAACAGGTGCGTGACGGTTGGGCGGATCCTTCCGGTGGAGTTCCCCGGCCCGGCCAGCCCTCCGGCAGCCTGCTCCAGGAGGGAAGCAGCGGTGCCGTGGTCCGCGGCAGTGTGGCCCAAGGATGGAATGACCCCGCGCGCAGTGAGCATGTCCACCAGGGCCGTAGCGCCCGGAAGCTCGGCTGCGAGCGTCATGGAAACCAGCGAGGAACCGGCCGCCTCAAACAGGTCGGACACAAGCCCGGCGTCGGGTTCGAGCAGCAGCGTGGGATCGTGGGCGCCGCACTGTCCCGATGCGAGGAACGGACCTTCAAGATGGGAACCAGCGATCAGCCCGTCATCCGCCAGCGTCTTCAGTGCCTTGAGGTTCCGGACCAGGTGTTCCGCTGACCCCGTGACGAGGCTTGCGAGCAGCGTGGTGGTGCCGCGGCTGTGCAGATACTGTGCCGCTGACCGGGCGCCCTCGGCGGATCCCTCAGAGAAATCCGCACCCAGCGCGCCATGGCAATGCAGGTCCACCAGCCCGGGCAGGATGATGCGCGCAGGCTCGTGGTCCTTGGGCCCGGGGTCGCCGGGAAAGTCCGACGCCGGACCAGCGTAGGTGATCACGCCGCCGTCGACCGCTACCGCGCCATCGGGGACGTCCATGCTTCCGGTGACGATGCGGCCGCGAAGTATCAAAGTAGCGCTCATGGTTCCAGGCCTCCAATTGTCAGTGCTCCGGCCAGTTGGGCTGCCAGGGCAGGATCGGCAGCCGGGGCCCGGCCAGCACCGGGATGGCCGTTCGATCGCTGCCGGGCCGAGGTGTGCACGGCGTGGACGCCGATGCCGCGCAGCGACGGTACCAGCTCAAGCGTCACTCCTCCGCCGGCCATGATCTGGACGGAGGGCGCGTATGTTCGTCCCAGCTCCACCAAACGGCCCAGGGTACTGAGGCCGGCGGCGCAGTCCGGGCTGCCCCCGCTGGTCAGGACGCGGTGCACGCCTGCCTGCTCCAGCCGGGCCAGCGCGTCAGCAGGGTCGGCGCCGGCCGCAAGGGCAGCATCGAACGCCCGGTGAAACGTGATTTCCGCAGCCGGGTTGGACCGGCCTGCCGCTGCAACAATCCGGCGGAGGGCAGGAACGTCCGGCCCGCCGTCGGGCGCGAGAACACCCACCACGACGCCCGCGGCACCCGCGGCCAGCGCAGCAGCCACGTCGCGCTCGATGACGTCGAGCTCTTCACTGGAGTAGGCGAAGTCGCCCGGCCGCGGCCGCACCAGGACGTGGACGGGCAGCCCAACACGGCAGGCCTGTTCCGTTATCCCGATGCTTGGCGTGATGCCCTCGGTTTCGGCGAGGGCTGCGCAGAGCTCCACCCGGGCCGCGCCGACGGCGGCAGCCAGCCGCACGCCGTCGGCGTTTTCCACGGCAAGCTCCAGCTGGGGCGGGCTGACAGCAGCAGCCGGCGCGCCCTGGCCCCTGCTCAGAGTCCCTGCCACGCCGGCTTCCGCCCGAACGTGTCCGTGTAGTAGTCCCGGTGGGCCAGCCGTGAGGCCGCGGCCTGGTCCACCAGGACGGAGACGTGCGGATGCAGCTGAAGCGCGGACGCCGGGCAGATGGCGGCAACCGGGCCCTCGACGGCGGCGGCAATGGCTTCCGCCTTCGCCTCGCCCATGGCGAGCAGCAGCAGGTGCCGGGCCTCCCGGATGGTGCCAAGACCCTGGGTCAGTACGTGGTCCGGGACGTCGTCCGCGTGGTCGAAAAAGCGTGCGTTGTCCTGCCGCGTCTGGCGTGTGAGGGTCTTGATCCGGGTGCGTGAGCCGAGCGAGGACATGGGCTCGTTGAAACCCACATGCCCGTCCGTGCCGATGCCCAGGATCTGGAGATCCACCCCTCCCGCAGCTGCAATCCTCGCCTCGTACTGCTCCGCCTCGGCCTGCGGGTCCTCAGCCATGCCGTCCAGGCCATGCACCGCGTCCGCAGCGAAATCCACGCTGGCCGTGAACTCGTCCCGGATCACCGAGTGGTAGGACTGCGGGTGAGCACTCGGCAGGCCCACATACTCGTCGAGAAGAAAAGCCTGCGCCTGGGCGAAGCTCAGGCCGCCGGTCCGGTGCCGTTCGATGAGCTCCTGGTAGGTGCCCAGCGGGGTTGACCCGGTGGCCAGTCCCAGGACGGACGGGCCGCGGCGGACCTGCTCCTCGATGGCGTCCGCGGCTGTGCGGGCCACGTCGGCAGGGGTGGGAAGGATGATGATTTCCATGCGGTGAAGCTGCTTTCGGTTGCTGTTTGGTGGTTGGTGCTGTTGCTCGTGCGGCGGCGGCCGCGGTGGCGTGGGCGGGGAGGGAAACGCCGCTACTTGGCGGCGTCTGTCTCCACAGTGACTTCGTCGTCTTCACGGCCGGGCGTCCGCAGGTTCCAGCGTTTGATGACGATGGAGAAGAAGAAGTAGTAGATCACGGCGTAGCCCAGTCCGATGGGGATGAGCAGCCAGCCGTTCTCCGACTTGCCGAAGTTGAGGACGAAGTCGATCAGCCCGGCGGAGAACGTGAAGCCGTGGTGGATGTCCAGTGCATTGACCAGGGCCATGGAGGTCCCGGTGAGGACTGCGTGGACGATGTAGAGCGGGAAGGCGACGAACATGAAGGAGTACTCAAGCGGTTCGGTGATGCCGGTGAAGAACGCGGTGAGGGCGGTGGAGAGCATGATGCCGCCCACGATCTTCTTCTGCGAAGGCTTGGCGTGGCGCCAGATGGCAAGGGCTGCCGCCGGCAGGCCGAACATCATGATGGGGAAGAATCCGGTCATGAAGATGCCTGCGCTGGGGTCGCCGGCGAAGAAGCGGTTGAGGTCGCCGCGGACCAGCTGCCCGGAGGCGTCAGTGTAGTCGCCGATGAGGAACCAGACGGCGGAGTTAAGGATGTGGTGCAGGCCGGCCGGGATGAGCATGCGGTTGGCGAAACCGTAGACTCCGCCACCGGCCACGGCGTTGCCGGCTACGGCTTCACCTACTGCCGAGAGGCCGGCGTTGAAGAGCGGGTAGAACAGGGCAAGGACGACGCCGGCTGCCAGGCTGGTGACGGACGTCAGGATGGGCACCAGGCGGCGGCCGCTGAAGAAGCCCAGGAAGTCCGGCAGCTTGGTGCGGTAGAACCGCTGCCAGAGCACGGCGGACAGCAGGCCCACCACAATGCCGGCCAGGACTCCGTAGTTGATCATGGCGGGCTTGCCGGCAGGGTCGACCTGCCCGGCCAGGACCAGCGGGGACATGGCCTTGAAGACGCCGTCGATCACCATGTACCCCACCACTGCCGCCAGTGCGGTGGAACCGTCGGCCTTCTTGGCCCAGCCGATGGCGATGCCGACGGCGAAAATGAGCGGCAGCCAGGTGAACACGGCATTGCCTGCGGCGGAGATGACGGCGGCGCCGCCTTCAAAGCCGGGGATGGCGCCCAGCAGGTCGGCCTGCCCGATGCGCAGCAGGATGCCGGCTGCCGGGAGGACGGCTATGGGCAGCATCAGGCAGCGGCCCAGTCGCTGAAGGGTGGCGAAGGCCCTGTTCGGCTTCTTCTCGGGAGCCAGGGCGGCGGTCTCGGATGTTGACATGGTTACACCTCTGCGGGATCGGGTGGGGGCTTGTGGAGAAACGGTTCCAGCCGGTACTGTCTGGTTATGACCAGTTCAGTGTGATTCATCCCACGAGTGCCTGTCAAGGGAGGAGATCTTCCACGCTGGCGCTGACAGTTCCGATGAACGGGCACATAATTGGTCGCACCCGGGCCGCCGGTCCTGGTGCTGAAGCAGTGCTCCCCGGGGCACCGTCAGAAAGGGCAGCCATGTCCAAAGCAGAAAAAATCATTGAGGGCCTGGGCGGAGCCGCCAACATCGTGGAGGTCGAGGCCTGCATCACGCGTCTCCGCACCGAGGTCAAGGATGGGTCGCTGGTCAACGAAGCAACCCTGAAAGCCGCCGGAGCCCACGGCGTCCTTGCAGCCGGCACGGCAGTCCAGGTCATTGTGGGGCCGGAGGCGGACAACCTGGCCGAAGACATCGAGGACCTGCTCTGATGCCGGAAACGCTGGTTGTCCATGCGCCCATCAGCGGCGCCGTGGTTCCTCTATCCGACGTCCCGGACCCTGTCTTCGCAGGCCAAATGGTGGGTTCGGGCGCGGCGGTTGAGCCGCCAGCGGGCGAGGTGTTCGACGTCGTGTCCCCCGTCGCCGGAAAAGTGGTCAAGCTCCTGCCGCACGCCTTTGTTGTGGTGGAGCCGGCCGGGCGGGGAGTGCTCACCCACGTTGGCATCGACACGGTCAAGCTCAAAGGCGAAGGCTTCAAGCTGCTGATTGCCCAGGGTGACACCGTCGGCGCCGGTGAGCCCGTGATGCACGTGGACCCCACCGCCGCCCTGGCTGCCGGCTACTCAATGGTGAGTCCCGTCGTCGTGCTCGACACCAAGCCGGACACGGCAACGCCCATGGCAACCGGTGCAGTGACTGCCGGCGCCGCCCTGTTTTCGCTGGGCTAAAGTTTCACAGGACTCCAGCGCTGACCGGGACTGCTAAAGCCGCACTTCCATGGTCAGCGAATAGCGGTCCGAGCGGTACCAGGAGCGTGAGTGCTCAATGGCCAGGGGACCTGAGTAGGACACCCGGTCGAAAGCCAGCACCGGTGCACCCGTGCCGGTTCCGAGGAGCGCCCCTACATCGGCAGGGGCGCCCTCGGACCGGACGCTTTGCCGGGCCCGGTCAATCTGGTGGCCAAACTGCGCCGCCAGCGCTTTGTAGACCGAGCCCGTCAGGTCGATGTCCAGGAGGCCCGGGGCGTGCTCCGGGTTGTACCAGGCGTCATCGACGCTGACCGGCCGCCCGTCCGCCAGCCGGAGCCGCCGCAGGTGGATGGCCTCGGAGCCGGGCGCCAGGCTGAGCGCTTCCGCGGTGTCCTCCGGAACGGCGGCGGCTTCCGCCACCAGCACCACTGTGCTGGGGACGTGGCCCATCGCCTCCATTTCCTGGGTGAAAGAGGCGAGGTGCAGCGTGGACTGCACGGGGGAATCCGCCACGAACGTGCCTTTGGCCGGAACCCGGACCAGGTGCCCCTCGTTGACCAGTCGTCCAATAGCGGCACGCACCGTGATCCGGCTGACGCCGTAGGAGTCCATGAGGGTCCGCTCGCTGGGAAGCCTGGCACCGGGTTCCAGTTCTTCCCTGGCCAGCTTGAGGATGATCGTCCGCAGCTGCTCGTGCTTGGGGATCTGGGAGTTGTTGATGGCCGTGCCCGCCGCCTCGGCGGTGCTCCTTGGTGTGACGGACAATGCGGCCCCTCCTTATCCTGGAGCGGTCCGGTAAGGACCACTCCTCGGATTATTCCACAGCAAGGGCACCGGAGGGCCTCCCAGGGCCCAGGCGGCCGCAGCCCGGGCAATATCCCGGACCCTGGGCCACAGGCCGCTGGCAAGCGTGGCCTGACGGCATCCGGGTCCAACGGAGGCGGACCGGCCGGGTGCCTGATCCCGGCGTTGTGGTGTGAAGGGGAGAGCCCCTGAAAGTTACAGCCCCGTTATGTTCGGCGGCGGCCCAACCCCTTAAGCTGATAAACACTAAGCATGCTTCCTATCTTCAAAGGGGTTGTACCAATGCGAAAAGCACCTGCGCTTGGATTGATGACGGCAGCACTGATGGCCCTTGCGGGCTGCACGGGCGGCGGCGGAGGAGCTGCGAGCCCGTCGGCCTCGGAAACACCCTCACCAACGGCTGAGGCGAAGGTGTACAGCGAAGATGAGCTCCGCGAGCTGATCTCCGGCATGACGGACGACGACGGCAACGAGCTCAGGCTGTACTCCAAGGAACAGGTGGACCAGGGCGGCAATATCGCCAACCTGCTCCTGAGCACCGCGACCGTCGATCCTGAAGACTGCAAGGACATCGCCACGGCGGGACTGCTGGACACCGTGGAAAGTGGCGAGATCGCCGTCGCGCTCTCCGAGGGCGACCAGCCGCGGACGCTGTCCGCCCAGTCCGGCAGCGAGGGGCCGGACGCCGTCGAAGTCCTGGACGAGATCAGCGGCAAGATGGACCAGTGCGCCAACTTCTCGGTCCAGGCCCTGGGCCAGACCTACGAGGTGACCAGTGAGGAGGTCCAGGCGGACACCAGCGCTGAAAAGACCTTCGCCACCCTCAGCTCGCGCAGCGGCGAGAACCAGCAGAAGCTGATGCAGGTCTCCGCTGCGGAAGGCCGGCTGCTGGTGGTGGCCACCAAGAGCGGCGCCAACCTGGGAGATCCGGACCAGAAGGAACTTGAGGACCTTATCAACGAGGTGCTGGAGGGGGCCGACGGCGGCAGCGCCACTTCCAGCCCGACGTCCACCAGCACGTCCGGTTCCACCAGCACAACTTCACCGAGCGGGTCGGCCTCGCCGTCTGAGACGGAGAGTGAGCCGGGGGAAAGCGAAATGGCCACGCCTTCGCCGACTGCCTCGAGTTAGCAAATGCACGTTTCAGGAAGGCGGGTGGACCTTGGGTCCGCCCGCCTTCCTGTATTACAGCGTGCATCCGCTCAAGTGGAGGCCGGGTGGCGTCCCTCCGCAGGGGCCCGTCCCAGTCCGTGCACCACTGCGGCCAGGCGGCGCGCCAACTCCGGACCAGGGACGGAGGCGTCCACCTTTTCAAAGGTTCCGTACTCGGGCAGTTCGCGGTAGGCGCGGGCGAAAGCAGCCAGGTCCTCCAGCGTCTCGGCATCAGTGCCGCGGGCGGCGATGCGCCGGTGCGCAACGGCCGGGTCCACGTCAAGATGCACCACGGCGTCAGGGGCAGGGAGTGCACCGAGCAGCCACCGAAGCAGGCGGCCGCGAGGCAGGCCCTTCGTGGCGCGCAGGGCCAACTGGCAGTAGAGGTGCCTGTCCATCACCACCAGGCCGTCAACCCGGCTGGCCCGCAGATGGTTCACCAGCACGTTGCACACCCGGAACGTGGTCTCCAGGGCATCGGCAACGCGGGGCGGCAGCCGGATGCCCAGCCTGGCGCCCAGAACCGACATGCTGCGCCTGCCCGCGTGGTTGTTCAACAGCACGGCCGTGCCGCCGCCAGCACGGACTGAGGACACCAGGGCCTGGGCGGCCGTGGACTTCCCGGAACCGTCGATTCCGGTCAGGACTATAAGCAAGTGGCCTCCTTCCGCCATGGACTTAACGCAGGGTGTGCCGTGGAAGTCCCGGCTGAGTCCCAATTCACAGGTTCACCGCCCATTTCACAGGATCAGGCGGGCGTTTCACAGAACCTGGGTGCAGGAAAACCCAGTACAGGCACTTCCTGCTCCAGGGGAGCGCCAGCCCGTAGGCTGGAGGGCGGTGCGGGAATAAACCCCGGCCGAACGCCGCAGTTCCCGAGCGAAAGGCAGGACCATGACTGCTAGCAATGACGAGCCGCAGAACGCCGCAGACCTTCGGGGGCCGGGTGATCCGGACGAAGCCAAGGAACCCAAGCAGGCCCCGCAGAGCGGCCAGCACCCGGAACTGCCGGGTGCCGGCAACATCCGCGAGGAGCAGCAGGGCCACGCCGCCGGGACCGTCCCCGCGTCCTACTCCGGCAGCGGCGACCCTTCCCAGAAGGAAAAGCCCGAGGCCGCCCTGCAGGAACCGGGAACCTGGGACGACGAGGTCTGACGCGCCAGTGATCACCCGCGCCGACGTGGAACGGGCAGCGCGAAGGACCGCCGGCCTCACCCGGCTGACGCCTGTCCTGGAAGGCGACCCGGGAGACTTTCCCGGCCCGGTGTGGTTCAAATGCGAATTCATGCAGCACACGGGAACCTTCAAGGCCCGCGGCGCCCTCAACCGCGTCCTCGCCGCCAAGGAACGCGGTGAGCTGAAACCGGAGGTCGGCGTCGTGGTTGCCTCCGGAGGAAACGCCGGCCTGGCCAACGCCTATGCAGCCGCACAGCTCGGCGTCCCCGCAACAGTGTTTGTTCCCGCCGCCGCCCCTGCCGTGAAAGTCCGCAAGCTGAAAGCCACCGGAGCCACCGTGGTGCAGGGCGGCGCCGAGTACGCGGATGCATACCAGGCGGCCATCGGGCAAGCCCGGGAAACCGGTGCCGTCTATTGCCACGCCTATGACCAGCCCGAAATTGCCGCCGGCGCCGGAACTGCGGGGCTGGAACTTCTTGACCAGGTGGGCGGGGTGGACACCGTGCTGGTTGCGGTTGGGGGAGGCGGCCTGATGGCAGGAATCGCCGCGGCCGTGGAGGGCAGGGCCAAAGTGGTGGCCGTGGAGCCGGAGTCGGCTCCCACGCTGAACGCTGCGCTGGCGGCCGGAGAGCCGGTGGACGTCCCAGTGGCGGGAATTGCGGCAGACTCCCTCGGGGCCCGCCGCATCGGCGACATCGGCTACTCCGTGGCGGTCCGCGCCGGCGTCGAAAGCGTCCTGGTATCCGATGCCGACATCATCGAAGCGCGGACGAAGCTGTGGGACGGCTACCGGATCGTCGTGGAAAACGGCGCGGCCGCGGCCTATGCCGCGCTTAATTCCGGCGCCTACACGCAGGGCGTGGGCGAACGGGTGGCGGTCATACTGTGCGGGGCGAACACGGACCCGGCCACCCTCACGTAGCCGGGTCCGATGGCAGAGTGCCCATCTGTGGCAGGAATCAGCTGCAGAACTGGCTGTACGTGCTGCCGGCTTCCTCGTAGTCTGCCGTCAGTTCGGCGAGCTTGTCCTCGTCCGGAGTCTCTTTCGCCTGCTCATCCGTGTATTCGATGATCGACTCAAGCGCACCCTTGAGGTCGTCCGAGGCAACGGCGTGGATGGGCCGGATCTGGTTGGCCAGGCGGTTCATGCCGGTCTTGCCGGCGTTGTTGGCCGGGTTCGACACAACGGACTGGATCCGCTCGCAGGTTTCCGCGGTGGTGAGCTGGTTCGAGGCGGTGCAGGCCGTTGCAGAGACAACGAGGCCGGCGGCGATCAGGGCTGTGGCGAATTTCTTCATGGATCCCTCAGTAGTTGATTGAGGTTTCGATTGTAAGCAGAATCCTGGACTGTACGCCGGTCCCAGCCGCTGCCCCCTCCACTGTGAAGGGGGCACCATGCTCTGGCGGGCCTTCGTGGGGGAGCTTAAAATGGGATCACCATCGTGCGGAGCTGCCGCAGATTGGGCCCCGCGCATCAGCCCACATCCAGGAACCACTATGCGCAAAACAGTACGACGCCGTGCCGTTGGTGGACTCACCGCTCTTCTGGCCCTGCTGCTGCCCCCGGCATTGACGGCAGGCGCATCGACTCCTTCCGCTGACGACGTCATTGTCCTCCGCGGAGCGAATTCCGCCGAAGGCATTGCGGCGGGTGAGGGAACAACCTTCTACGCCGGCGAACTGTTGACCGGCGACATCTTCCGCGGCGACATCCATGACGGAAAGGCCAAGCGTTTTATCGACGTGCCGGAAGGCCGGATGGCCGTCGGTATGAAGGCCGATACCCGCAACGACCTGCTGTTTGTGGCAGGCGGCACCACGGGCAAGGCGTACGTCTACGACACTGACACCCGCAAGCAGGTCAAGGAATATGACCTGACACCCGGCTTCATCAACGACGTCACCCTCAGCAGGGACGGCGCCTGGTTCACCAATTCGGCCGCGCCCGAGCTCTATTTCGTCCCCGTGAGCAGGCGGGGCGAGCTGGGAGGTGCAGCAGATGTGGAGACACTGAAAGTGGGCGGTGAGGCGGGCAAACCCCTGCAACCCGGCCAGTTCGGATTCAACGGCATCGCAGCAGCCGACGATGACGACATCCTGATTGTGGCCCATACGCAAAACCAGGCCCTCTATGCCGTGGATCCGGACACGGGAAAGAGCAACAGGATCAAGGGGCCGGACCTGAAGTTCGTCGATGGCATCCTGGTCAAGGACCGCACTGTATGGGCGGTCCAGAACATGGCGAACCAGGTGAGCCGCCTCAAACTGTCCGATAACTTCTCTTCCTTCAGGGTCAAGGACGTCATCACCAGCAAACACTTCGATGTCCCGACGACGGTGGCCAGGTTCGGGGACACGCTCGCCGCGGTCAACGCCAAGTTCGGACAGCAGCCACCGCCAACCCAGTACGAAGCAGTCCTGGTCCCGGCCTGGGACTAGGGCGTGTCTCCTAAAGCTGTCAGCCAGATGCTGATGGCCCGGAGGACTGCTCCGCCGCGGTAGGTGAGGGCAAGTTTGTCGTATCGGGTTGCCAGGGCGCGCCACTGCTTGAAGGTGTTGAAGTTTCGTTCGACGACGTTGCGGCCCTTGTAGTCCTCTTTGTCGAAGGCTGGAGGGCGGCCGCCGGTGGATCCTCGTCGTTTTCGATGGCCGATCTGATCGGATGGTTGCGGGATGACAGCGACAATGCCGCGGTCGCGAAGATGGGTCCTGATTGCTCTGGAGGAGTATGCCTTGTCACCGCGTACACGGTCCGGGCGGGTGCGCGGCCTGCCCGGACCTGCGCGGTTGATCTTCAGTTGGTCCATCAGGTGGGTGAACATGGGTGCATCCCCGCCCTGGCCGGGGGCAACGAGCAGCACCAGCGGCCTGCCTTTACCGTCGACCAAGGCGTGAATCTTGGTACTTAATCCACCGCGGGAGCGCCCGATGGCGTGATCTTCGGGCTCAGCAAACAGATTCATGTAATTCGAGCAGGCCCCCTGTGGTGCGGGGAAGGTTGGTCCCGTGCTGGTGGGCACGGTTCACCGTCGAGTCGACCGAGACCGACCAATCCACTTCACCGCGGGCATCCGCAGTCGTCAGCAGCGCTGCCAGGATGGTGTCCCAGGTGCCGTCACCGCTGTAGCGGCGGTGCCGCTTCCAGATGGTCTGCCAGGGACCAAACTCCGCAGGCACGTCACGCCAGGCGATCCCGCACCGATATCGGTAAATGATGCCTTCGACCACCCGGCGGTCGTCCCGGAAAGGACGACCCCGGCGGCCAGCGGAGGACGGCAGCAACGGCTGAATTTGGGACCACTGCCCGTCAGTCAAAACAGAAGTACGAGACACCCATCAAGCATCTCGGCTAAAGAGCCTGAGATTTAGGAGACACGCCCTAGTGCGGCCGTCGTTGTGGAGTCGAAATAGGAGAATCCAGAATCCCTCAGGTGGGCCTCGCGAAACCGACCCCCTTCTGCATTGCTCTTGCTCCGTTGATAAGCCCGCATCTAGCCTAAGAACCTGATTAGACCGTTAGTGGTAGGCAATTGTTCCGGTATAAGGAGGTCGCATGATAACCGTTGTCAGCACTATGCAGCTCGAGTCGAACTCAGAGAACGAGTGGGACCAACTACTCCGAGAGCGCTTCAAATCAGCCCACGACAAGGCAGGCTGGATCTCCGGTCAGTTGCTCGCTTCCGCTGGCGCACCCAGCACTCGTGTCATCATAGGGACTTGGAGAAGCCGGTCGGACTGGGAGGCCTGGCATGAGGATCCTGCCTTTCTCGCCTCACGCACGAGGCTGGGCGAACTACAATCCGTAGACCATCAGACTGTACTGTACGACGTTATAGAGGATGCTCAGGGTACCAACTAGCCAACTAGTTCTGGACGCCCACGGACTCGTTCAGGAACAGGCTCTCAGGGGATCTGTTCTCGTTTGGGTTTAGAGAGGCGACAGGCTCGCGTACTGTGGCAGCGATTTTGCCTCCAGGTTCGCACTTGTCCTGAAGAAGTTGAAGGCTGCTGCGGCACTTCGCGGACTCCCGGGTGTCTACCTGACATCCTCGGCCGTGAGCCGCCGTCCGATCGTTACGCCGGTAGTGTGCGAGAACAGATTCAAGTGCGTGCGATGGAGTCGTGCCCGGTCTTACTGGAATCCTTGGGGATTGCCAGTTGATGAAGATTGGACAAGTTCCGTGACGAACTCGTGGCCTCGGTTACCTGCATCCTCACTTCTAACTTTCAGCAACAGTAATTTAACCGCGTAGCGACCCATCTCGGCGTCGGATCTACGGGTCCTGTTGTACATTACATCCCTTATAGCAACTCGGTTTCGACGGCATCGTTCTACAGACGGGAAGATCGCGGTCCCTCGTTCGGTCGGTCCGATTGGCTGGGGACTCGACCACCGCGAATCAAAGGGACGCGCTGCCATCGCTCTAGATGTCCGCGTAGTGACGCAGCTTTGCCAAGAAACATGGGTGCTCTCTTCGCCCGGCGAAGATGCTTATCATGCGCGTAGCAGGAAGTGAAGGGGTTCCTAGGCCCTGCCAGAAGGAAAATATGATGGCCGCGTCTAAAGACACCGAGCCGCTGTAAGGCTACCGTTGATCCGTTACTGGTCAGGGACGCGTTCACGGGTTGAACCAACGCAGACCAAGAAATTCGTGTGACACGTAGGTTTATCAAGATGCCCTAAGGAGGATTAGATGACTTCTAGTGATACGAAAACAGCAGCGTCGTTCCCAGCGCCGGGTGAGGAGGTCTATCTTCCTCGCGGAGGCACAGATCCAGATTTCTTTATCCCCGCTGAAGGGAAACGGGGAGAGCGGCGTTTCATGAGATGGATTCGAAAACGCCTGAGATTGTTCCGCCGATCGTCAGATTAGAGACGTGTGACTTGCTGAAGCCCGCGGCGCCACTTGCCCTCCTTCCGCTCTTAGCGGGCCATCAATATGTCTTGTGCGGTTATAAGCGGGATCATCCTCGGCGGACATCCGAGCCTGCATCGTCGAGCAGAGGTCGTCTAAAAAAGCTGGAGTCCTGCAGGTGGGCCTCTCATTCCGACGGAACCACAAATGCTGCGGCGACGGCAAAGACTGATCTGACGTGCTCTATTCCGTTCTCTCCCCTGCAGGCCGGTACCTGAACGCGGAAAGACCAGCGGTCAGGCTGTAGCCGTACGTTGAGGCGTCTAGGGCCGGCATTGTTGGCCATTACCTTGCCGCAGGCGCACTCTCTTCCGAGCGTGTCGCCAGTGCGCAGGAGCAGCATGCTGTCCAGGATCGCCTATGACCTCAAATCTTGCAGGCTACGCCGGATAAACGGTAATGGCCGTGGCCTTGATGACGAAGTAGACGCGCATTCCGGGCGTAAGCCCGAGGTCCACCGAGGCGGCCGGTGTGATATCTGCGGACAGGGCGCCGGCGTGGACACGGATCTGGTCACCATGGGGTTCCAGGTCTGTGATGGTGACGGCGAATGAGTTCCGCGGGCTGCCGTACTCGGCGCTTCCGAAAACCGAGACTGCCGTCGGCGAAAATACGGCGACGCCGTTCTGGCCGGGGACGGCACCGTCCTCCGGGTGCGCGGTAATGTCTAGTCCGCCGTGGGACGTGAGCCCGTGGCCGCTGATGGTTCCGGGGAGCAGGTTCATGCCCGCCAGTCCGGCGGCGAACTTGCTGCGCGGCTTTTCCAGGACCCGGCGGGTGGGGCCTTCCTCGGTGATCCGTCCGCTTTCGAGGACGACGGCCCGGTCAGCGAGCACGAGCGCGTCCAAAACATCGTGCGTGATGATGATGGCACGGCGGTTGGCGAGGACCCGCTTGAGAAGGCGGCGCAGCATGGGAGCGGCATGGATGTCGAGGGCCGCCATGGGTTCATCGAGGAGCAGCAGTTCGGGGTCCGTGGCCAGGGCACGTGCGATGGCGACGCGTTGTGCCTGGCCGCCGGAGAGCTGGCCTGGCCGCCGGTCGGCGAACTCCTCGGCTTCCACTTCGGCGAGCCAGTGCCACGCCGTCTGCAGCGCATTGGCCCGGTTAGCGCCGGCCGCTCGTGGCCCGAAGGCTACGTTCTCCAGCACGCTCATGTGCGGAAACAGGAGCGGTTCCTGGGCGAGCAGTGCCGTTCCCCGAGCGTGAGGCGGCAGGAAGTGGTTTGACCCATTGTCGAGCTCGAACAGCCTTTCCTGTCGGAGCATCGCGTTTCCACTGTCAGGGCGGATTAGCCCAGCGATGATCTCCAGCAGGGTTGACTTGCCGGCGCCGTTGGGACCCAGCACAGCCACTGTTTCCGTGGCCTCAAGTGTGAAGGAGACGTCGAAGTTGCGCGCGCGCAGCGCGGCATTGAGGTGCAGGGTCATTTGGATCCCGCCTCTGCCGCCAGCATCCGCGGCCGCCGGAAGGAAAGCCCGACGACGGCCACTGCCACCGCCACCAGCACCAGGGAAAGCGCGACGGCGGCATCGGCGTCCGTTTCGCGTTGAAGATAGATCTCCAGCGGCAGGGTGCGGGTGACACCCTGCATGCTGCCGGCAAAGGTGAGGGTGGCGCCGAATTCGCCCAGGCAGCGCGCGAAGGACAGCACGGATCCGGAGGCAAGACCGGGCAGGACCAGCGGGATAGTGACGCGGCGCAGCACCGTTGTGGGGTGGGCACCGAGCGTCGCCGCGACCGCCTCGTACTTTACGCCAACGGTGCGCAGCGATCCCTCGAGGCTGACCACTAGGAACGGCAACGCCACGAACGTCTGGGCGATGACGACGGCGGTGGTGGAGAACACGATCTGGATGCCCGCTAGCTCCAGGCTTCGCCCGAGCAGGCCTTGGCGACCAAACGCATAGAGCAATGCAATGCCGCCGACAACCGGGGGCAGGACAAGGGGGAGCAATACGAACGCCCGCAGCAGGCGCTGACCGGGGAAGCTGGCGCGGGCCAGGACGAGGGCCAGCGGCACCCCAAAGATAATGCACAGGACTGTGCTGACTGCCGACGTCTTTAGGCTGAGGCCGAGCGCCGTGAGCGAGGACTCCGACGTGACGAGCGGGATGAACTGCCCCCAGTTGATCCTGGCCACTATGGCCGCCAGCGGCAGCAGGACAAGCAACCCTCCTGCTGCCGCGATGGCGAAAATCCACGGCGGAACAGCGTTGTAGCCGGTGCTCTGCCGGTTTGCCATGCTGGCTGTCCAGGGTTTCTTATGGGGTTCCGAACCCGGCGTGACCGAGGGCCCTTTTGCCTTCGCTGCCGGTGACCATGTCGATAAAGGCAATGGCCAGCTCCTTGTTCTTGCTGCTGTCCAGGGTGGCGATCGGATATGTGTTCACGGCCTGGCCTGAATCGCTGAATTTGATGCCTTTGACTTTGTCGCCTGCGGCTTTGACATCGGTGGCATAGACCAGGCCAGCGTCTGCTTCCCCGGAAATGACCTTGCTTAGGACGTCCCCGACGGAGGATTCCTCACTGACTGGTTTCAAGGTTGTTCCCATGGCCCTTTCCACCTTCTCGGTGGCGGAGCCGCAAGGTCCCTGTGGTGCGCAGACAACCACCTTGACGCCCGGCTTCGCCAGGTCCGTGAAGGAAGCAATTGACGCCGGGTTAGCTGGCGGAACTGCAATTTCCAGGACGTTCGTGGCGAAGTTGGTTGGTGTTCGGTCGATGAGCCGGGCGTCCGAGAGCTTGGCCATGTTCTTGGTGTCGGCGGAAGCGAACACGTCGGCCGGGGCGCCTTGGGTGATCTGCGTGACCAGGTCCGAGGATCCGGCGAAGTTGAGCGTGACCTTCGTGCCCGGGTTCGCAGCCTCGAACTCGGCGGCAATTTCGGTGAAGGTCGATTTCAGGGACGCGGCGGCGTAAACGGTAAGGGTGCCGCCGGCGCTTGCATTCGTGGATCCGCTCTGGGCTGTGCCCGCGGTAGGGCCGGCGCACCCAGCCAGACCGGCTGCAAGGACGCCCGCGGCCAGTAGGCCGCTGACGCGACGGGTGATGCTCATATGGTGCTCTTTCTATAGATCATTCAATGATTTGGGAATACCTAGCAGGGCTCCGACGCTACATTCGCGCACGGGTAGTCACCCTTTTGCTTCCGGTTGGTGCATTGCCGGGCTCGCGACTCTGCTGATGGTTCTCACAACCGTGGCGGTGGTCAATGCAACGACGTTTACGTGCTGACTGAGAACTCTTGGGGATCCTTCCTGGATGACCTGATCACCTCAACTCAGACGTGAGGGGTACGGACAAGTTCATCCTGCGGTCCCGACACCAACCCATTCCACGGTTCCATCGGAAAAGAACTGTTCCTTCCAAATGGGTACTTCATCCTTGATCCGGTCAACCAGTTCCGCACACACGGCGAACGCCTGTCCACGGTGTCCGGCGGCTACGGCACAAACAAGAGCCGCATCCCCAATCCGGAGTACACCCACGCGATGTGCCGCCCAAATTCGCACAGGAACGGTCCCCTCAGCCTCATCTGGAAACGAGTACTCGGCAGCCACCGCCTCCAAAACGTCTTTCAGGGCCTGGTGCGCCTTGGGGTGAGCGGTGTAGCTCAATCGCTCGACTGCCTTACCGCCGTCGTGATTGCGCACTACTCCACTAAAGCTGACCACTGCTCCAGATGCGCTCGACTCAACGGCAGCGATGGCCATATCCACGGAGATCCGTTGATCGCTGAGCCCGGAATGGACCACGATAAAGGCCCGCCCAATTGGCTTCCGTCCGATGGCAATTTTTTCATGACTCGTATGCTGGTCAGTGCTCATGCCTGTCCTCTCATTAGGCCAGCGCAGCCTCTTCCATTAGAACCATGCATCTTTCCAAGAATGCTCACAGCGCCCAGTTTCCACTCTTGCCGCCACTCTTGGCGAGCACCCGGATATCGGTGAGAACAGCATGCTTGTCCACAGCCTTGATCATGTCGTAAACGTTTAAGGCGGCTACGGTCACCGCAGTCAGGGCTTCCATCTCTACACCTGTCACGCCATTGGTTTTAACAGTGGCAACAAGCTGCACGCTGTCCGACTCCAGCACGAAGTCGACCGCCACGTTCGAGATAGGCAGCGGGTGGCACAGCGGGATCAAGTCGGACGTTCTCTTGGTAGCCAAGATGCCAGCGATCCGGGCCACGGCCAAGGCGTCACCCTTAGGCAACCCCTCCGATGTGAGCAGCAGCAGAACTTCACAAGTTGTACGGACTGTTGCCGTAGCTGTCGCCTCCCGGTCGGACTCAATTTTTCCTGAAACATCCACCATTTGCGCACTGCCGTCCAGCCGCAGGTGAGTGAGCACACCAGAAGGACTTTCTAGCCTTATAATGCCCACACCTCCACCTCCGATCCCTCAGCTAGTTCCGAGATTCCCTCCGGAATGTGCACCAGAACGTTTGCCCGTGCAAGCGCTCGGAGCAGATGGGAACCTTCACCCCCTTCCAGCCGTACTGTGCCATTCGGTAAGAGGACTCCCCGCCTGACCTGGTGCTTTTTTGGGGGCGACGTTAGGGGATGTGAAAGGGGTGCACGGAAGGAAAGCCTCGGTGTCGGCGCGGCAAACATTTCGCTGAGCAGCGGACGCAGGAACATCTCAAACGAGATTAAGCAGCTGACCGGGTTGCCGGGGAACGCTAGGATTGGAATTCCGTCAAAAGTGCCGACGCCCTGGGGACCGCCGGGTTGAATGGCGACATGGGAAAATTCAACGTCATGATCGACCATCGCCTGCCTAACGGGCTCGTAGGCACCATTACTCACACCACCACTGGTAACAATCAGGTCGACATGGGCAGCATGACTTCTCAGGAGCTTTGATAGAGCGCCAGGCTCATCCTTGACAATGCCCGCCCTGATCACGGTAAGCCCGGCCTGGAGCATCGAGGACTCCAAAAGAGTGTTATTTGCGTCGTAAATCTTTCCTGGCGCGAGGTTCTCTCCGGGCTCAAGGACCTCGTCCCCCGTGGTGGCCAGCAGCACTGTGAGCTTCTGATTAACAACAACCTCAGTGACACCCAACGCCGCGAGCAAACCAAGCTGACGTGGGCCGAGAACAGTGCCAGCGGCGAGTGCACACTCGCCGGAAGCTATATCACTGCCAGCACCACGGACGAACGTTCCCGCGGCTGTCTCGGGAAGCCGCACTGTCGTATCCAAACCAGGGGGCGGAAAAAGGTTTGGCACTGCCCGCTCGATGGGGACGACAGCATCAGCCCCAGCGGGTAATTGGGCTCCAGTCATGATTGGAGCAGCCGTCCCTCGAGTCAAAGGGGACGGCAATGCGCCCGCCGGGACCGGCGAGGCCACACGCAATTGTCCCCGGCCCTCTGCTACGTCTTGGGATCTAACTGCATAGCCATCCATCTGTGAGTTGGTGAAGGGTGGCAAATCTATCGGTGCATATAAGGTCTCCGCCAGGCCGCGACCGAGCGCAGCCATTAGAGGTAATTGCTCAGCCTTGGGTGGGGTCAACAGCGGAAAGAGCACATCCCGGATTGCCTGTAGGTGCGTGGAAATGCTTCGGTGTTCATGTTCCGGCAGCGAGTTTCCTGTGTTCCCCGGGCCGGGACTGTTGCCGGTCAGCGCGATCAACTGCTCTTCTTGCCTCTGCATGTCCTGCCTTCGGGAGATCTTTCCGGTTTTTACTGAAATCCTGCTTGGCCACGCCAGGGCGCTTCACTTTTCCGACGGAAGCTTTGGCCGCCGGCTCCTCGCTTGATTTTCAGGTACGCGTCGCGTCCATTGCGCTGTGTATTAGCTGGTAATCCTGCTGCAGAATGATTGCAGCAGGTAAGCGGAGTTTCAGGCTATAGCTACTTGGCATAACTGGCCGCCCCAATTGTCCCTTCCAGCACAAACGCGTCCATCTTGGTTTCGCGTACCCTGATTTCATGAGTGTCCAGTTAGGAATGCCGCAGCCGCGGGAGGATGCCGGGCTGTCCGTACCGGCGGCCCGTCCTGCCGGCGCGGGTGCCGGGCTGGTAGACCGCTACGGCCGCCGTGCCACTGACATGCGGCTGTCCCTGACAGACAAGTGCAACCTGCGCTGCACATACTGCATGCCTGCTGAGGGCCTCGAATGGCTTGCGAAGCAGGCGGTCATGTCTGCCGAGGAGATTGTCCGTATTGTCCGGGTCGGCGTGGAGCAGTTGGGCGTCCGCGAACTGCGGCTGACCGGCGGTGAGCCGCTGGTGCGGCACGACTTGGTGGACATCATCGCGGAGCTGCGGCGGAACCATCCCGACCTGCCGATTTCCATGACCACCAACGGAGTGGGGCTCGCCAGGAAGGCCGCGCCGCTCAAGGCGGCCGGGCTGACCCGGATCAACGTGTCCCTGGACTCGCTGCACGAGGAAACATTCACCAAGCTGACCCGCCGCCCGTTCCTGGACCAGGTCCTGGCCGGGGTGGATGCGGCATGGGCGGCCGGGCTCGGTCCGGTCAAGCTCAACGCGGTCCTCATGCGCGGCATCAACGACGCCGAAGCCCCGTCGCTGCTGGCATGGGCACTGGAGCGCGGTTACGAGCTGCGCTTCATTGAGCAGATGCCGCTGGACGCCGACCACGGCTGGACCCGCCGCAACATGATCACCGCGGCCGAGATCCGCGGGCTGTTGTCCACCGACTTCGTCCTTACCCCCGATCCGCGGGCCCGTGACGGTGCCCCTGCCGAACGCTTTGAAGTACGACGCCGGGTGGCCGGGTCTGTTGCCGCTGCTGCGGACGGGCCCGTGCTGGGGACAGTCGGCATCATCGCTTCGGTGACGGAGCCCTTCTGCTCGGACTGCCGCAGGACCCGCATCACGGCCGAGGGCAAGATCATGAGCTGCCTGTTCTCTCACGAGGAATTCGACCTCCTTGGCCTCCTGCGGTCCGGCGCCAGCGACGACGACCTCGCACGCCGCTGGCAGGACGCCATGTGGCTCAAGCCAAAGGCCCACGGCATGGACCACGTGGGACTTGACGCTCCGGACTTCGTCCAGCCGGACCGCAGCATGAGCGCCATCGGGGGCTGACACTGTCATGAACGTACGCTACTTCGCTGCCGCGCGTGCAGCCGCAGGTCTCGAGGAAGAGAAGTTCGACCTTCCGGAGGGCACCACCGTGGCCGGGCTCCTGGACGCCGTGCTGGCCGTGGAACGACCCGAGCCTCCTGCCGGCACTCCTCCGCTCTCCCGCATCCTCTCGCGGAGCAGCTTCCTGCTCAATGAGGTGGCGGTGCGGGACCACTCAACCGTTGTGGGACCCGATGATGTGGTTGACGTGCTCCCCCCTTTCGCCGGCGGGTAGGCCGGTGCAGCCTCGGCACATCCGGGCTGCACCGGAGGCCTGCCGATAATAGGCAGTCTGTACTGGCTACACGGCAGGCCTGCTTCCGGCACGAGCGCGTAGCAGCCGATCACCACCTAGCTACTTGGCTGCCCCCAGCCCCGCCGGAAGGTGCGCGTTTGTGTACCGTCCTGGTTCTTCCGGTGGTGTCTCTTGAGGACCTTCCACGTGGCTATGCATCAGGCGAGATTTCGCTTTGTGGCCGCAGGAGTATCAGCACTTGAACCTTCCGCCCATATGCCAGCCCCTACTCGGAGACGGCGCGATGGCAGGTAGAGCCGCCGCATAGCGGGGGAGACGCCTTCCAATTCCTGTGCGCAGGACCGGACCGGCGGCGCTTTCAGGACGAGCGCCGAAAGGAAAACCAAAGGGCTCAAGAGCATCCCTCTGCGGGCCTCACTCATCAAGACGGTTCACGCGTTCAGCCTGGACCACCGTCTTTCGACCCGCCCCGCCCTCGCCGGAAAGCGGATGTTAGCCGGGACACATTCTTTATGCACACTCCGACAAAAGGTACGTCGCAGTTGTTCCTCGATGCCATGCAAGAAGCCACGGCCCATAGGGAATGATGTAAGTCATTCGAGGGAGTGAAGGATGAAATTACCCGCTATTAGATACGCATCGCCGGCTTCAATCGAAGAAGCCTGCGACTTACTGTCAAACGATGAGGACTCCAAAGTGATCGCTGGAGGCCAGAGTCTTTTACCTGTCATGGCTATGCGTTTAGCCCAACCGACCGTCGTTGTAGACCTCGGAGGCGTTCCTGGCCTGACTGACATGGAAGAAGTTGGAGATTACATTCGCTTCGGCCCTATGGTCACCCATACCACCATCGTGAGTTCCCCTGTCATTGCAAAGCACCTGCCAATGATGGCGGCAGCTGGACGGCACATAGCCCATCCCCAGATTAGAAATCGGGGGACACTGGGTGGATCCTTGGCTCATGGAGATGCAGCGGGCGAGTGGCCACTCGTGCTGGTTGCCCTCAATGGAATGGTGGAAGTCCAAAGCGTAAGAGGACGACGCACCATTGAGGCCGATGACTTGTTCGTCGGTCCGTACATGACAAGTGTTGCCGCTGATGAAATTATCACTGATGTTTGGATACCGTCACGCCCGAACGGTTGGGGCTATGGGGAGTTTGCCAGACGATCCGGAGACTACGGGCTCGCGAATATTGCAGTCGTTTTGTCGGCTGAAGATTCGCGCATTTCCGATGCCCGGATCGCCGTTGGAGGTGCTGTCGGCAAGATCCAACGAGTACCCGATGCAGAAGAGGTCCTTACCGGATCTGAGCTGTCGCCGGATAGGGCAGAAGTGGCCTCAGAAGCTGGAGCGAAATCGCTCTCGTATATCTCAGACATGCACGGTTCGGCCGAATATCGGCATGGCCTGGTGCAGGAGCTGATCCGACGCACCATAGTTGAAGCAGGAGCACGTACGTGACAACACCACCGCCTTCAGATCGCGTCGAAATTGACGTGGAAGTAAACGGACGTCGCCGAACTGTCGCAGTGGACGCGCGCGATACCTTGGCCGACCATCTGAGGAACGACCAAAAACTTACGGGCATCAAGCTGGGGTGTGAGCACGGTGTCTGCGGCGCGTGCACGATACTCATGGACGGGGCGGCTGTACGATCCTGCCTGACTCTTGCCGCTCAGGGCGACGGACGCACCATCCGGACGGTCGAGGACCTTTCGGATGGAGCCGCCCTCAGCCCCCTTCAGGAAGCTTTCAAAAGGCACCACGCCCTCCAATGCGGCTTTTGCACTGCAGGCTTCCTCATGTCGGCTACCGAGTTGCTTGAATCAAACCCTAGCCCGACAAGAGACGAAGTTATCGAAGCCCTGTCGGGTAACCTATGCCGGTGCACGGGGTACCAGACGATTGTTGAGGCTGTTTTGGATGCAGCGGGCCAGATTGGAAATGAAAATGGATAACCCACATTATTTCTCTCCTCCAATAACAAGAAACGTCATCGGTAAACGGGTCCCCCGAACTGAGGATGCAAGACTTCTCACCGGCCGGGGAAAGTATCTGAATGACGTCAACGTTGACGGCCAATTGCATGCTTGTTTCGTGCGCAGCCCCGCTGCTCATGCTCAAATAAACGGCATTGACACGTCGGCCGCCTCAGAAATGCCTGGCGTTCACCTTGTCTGGACCGCCGCGGACATTGAGGAGTACTGCGCCGGCATTGAAGCGCAGTACACCGCTGAGGGATGCGAAGCGATGACCATGCCTCTCCTGGCCAAGGACGTCGTCCGCTACGTTGGTGAACCGGTTGTATTGATAGTCGCAGAGTCGCGAGCGGTAGCAGAAGATGCATGTGATCTCGTAGGCCTCGACCTGGAGCAACTCGAGGTCGTACTTGACCCCCGCCAATCCATTCAAGGAGGCCCGGTAGCAAACGGCGAACGCCCTGACAATGTGGGAATCCGGGGGCGGGCAACCTTTGGGGATGTGGATGAGGCATTCAGCAATGCTGCGCATGTGGTTTCCGCCCTGTACCACCCTGGCCGCGTGGCAGCCGCACCCATGGAGACGAGGGGTTGCCTAGCAGACTACGAATGGACTGAGGATCGGCTCAAACTTTGGGTGTCAACACAGATGCCCCATTACGTGAAAATGTGTCTGAGCCTCTTTCTTGGTTTCGATGAGTCCCGGAGTGAGATCATTTCTCCTGACACCGGTGGTGGCTTCGGGCAGAAGGCGCACGTATTTCCAGAAGAAATGCTCATGCCCTTGGCCTCGAAGCACCTTAAGGCGCCGGTGAAGTGGGTAGAGGATCGCCGTGAAAATCTGCTGGCGGGTTCACACGCTCATGAGCAGTTCGTGACAATTCAATATGCTGCCAACGCTGAGGGAAGAATAACCGGGGTTCGTACCCATGCTTTAGTTGACGGGGGAGCCTACCACATGCCCCCGCAGACTATGGCTGTCGAATGTTGGGCCACAGCAGCAGTCACGCCAACCGGTGTGTACGATATCCCGGCCGCTGAGTATGTGTACGAGGGGGCTGTTACCAACAAGTGTCCCATGGGCGCCTTCCGTGGTGTTGGCTACACGGCGGGAACTCTTGCCCGCGAGTGCCTCATGGACGACCTGGCGCGGCAGATGAAGGTCTCTCCGTTCGAAATCAGGAGGCAGAATGTCGTCCGGGAATTCCCGTGGACAAACCCCCAGGGAGTCGTATATGAGGAGGGCTCCTTTCTTGAAGTAATCAACGCGTTGGAAGAAATGGTCGATTACCCGGCTTTTCTTCTTCGACAAGAAGAAGCTCGCAAGAACGGGAAATACCTGGGACTGGGAATAAGCGTCTTCGTCGAAAGTAGCGGCGAGAGCACGGGAATGATGCAGGCTCATGGAGCAACTGATGTGTTCCACGATACGGCGACCGTCAAGATGGATTCTACTGGGTCGGTCACAGTAACTTCGGGATTGAATTCCCAGGGACAAGGCCATCAAACGACCCTCGCCCAGGTAGCGGCGGATGTCTTGGGCATACCCTTCGAATCGATCAGCGTAGATGCCGGTACCTCCACCAAGGGCGCCTATGGCAGTGGCACTATCGGAAGCCGCGCCGCTGTCATCGCGGGTGGATGCGTCAACCGTGCAGCCCATGCCATCCGGGAAAAACTGGTTGCCGTCGCAGCCAACATGCTCGAGTCTTCTGAGGAAGATGTGGTGTTGGAAGAGGGCTTCGCATCTGTAATTGGGGCTCCGGAATCGCGGGTGAGCATCGCCGACGTAGCCATGGCGGTCTACTGGGACTCATCCAAGTGGCCTGCCGGTTTTGAACCAGGCCTGGAGTTCACAAAGGCGTGGGACACATCGCGTCCGATGTTTTCTAACGGTGGTCATGCCCTGATCGTTGAGCTGGATCCTGTTACCGGATTCGTGACGGTCGAAAAGGTGTACTCCGTCGAGGACTGCGGGGTAATGATTAATCCCACAATTGTTGAAGGTCAGATCCGCGGCGGAGTCATTCAAGGAATTGGCGCCGGCCTCTTCGAGCAGCTGGTTTATGACAAGTCAGGAAACTTGTCTACTACATCCTTCTTGGATTATCAGACGCCAACTATGGACATTTCCCCGCCGTTTGAAATCAGGCATCTTGAAACTCCGTCGAAGATGACAGCATCAGGGGTAAAGGGGATGGGAGAGTCAGGACTGATTGCTGCACCGGCCGCGGTACTCAATGCAGTCAATGATGCCCTATCTCCCTTTGGTTCTGTTCTCTATGAACTCCCGGCCACGCCCGAGAAGATTATTCGCGCCACCAAGGGCATTGTTGACCTGGAAGGGCCCCAAGATTGGACAGAACTCTGGGGTCGGGCAGGTGTACCTGCGCTTGATCGAGGCGCAATGGACCTGGAGTAGGGGCATTGTTTCCTGCAACTTCTGGGTAGAAGCGAACACCCTTAGGGCACGAATGTGAAGGAAGAAAACTTTGTATGACGCGATTGTGGTTGGTGGGGGTTTTGGAGGGCTGAAAGCAGCACGTGACCTTACCAATGCTGGTAAGAAAGTAGTTCTGCTTGAAGGCGGGGGGCGCCTCGGTGGACGAGCGTATTCCCGGGAGTCCCGGAATGTGCCGAATCTACAGGTCGAGATCGGTGGAGCGTACCTTCACCGGAAGCACCATCCGCGGTTAGCGGCTGAACTGGACCGGTATGGAATTCCCACTACAGCTGCTAGCGAGTTCACCTCGTTCAAGCATCGCCTTGGACCGACCGCACTGGACCAGGCATTTCCTATTCCTGGCTTAGAAGCAGTTGCAGTGGAAGCAGCCATCTACACATTGCTGCGGGACGCACACAGGATCGATCTGGAAAAGGGGCTGGAGAACCAAGACCTTGAGGACTTGGACATTCCACTAATCGAGTACGTTGACAAACTCGATTTGCCCCCTGTTTCCAGGCAATTCTTGCTCGCTTGGGCGCGGAACATGCTTGGCCTGCCGGCTGACGAAGCATCCGCGCTTTGGGCGCTGCAACTTATTGCAGCACATCACTACAGCATCCTCGGCGTGGTTCTCTCGCTGGATGAAGTCTTTGCTAATGGTTCCGCTGACCTCGTCGACGCGATGGGCCAGGATATTCCTGAAATCAGAATGCATACAGTCGTTACGGGCATAGACCAGTCTGGCGACGTAGTGCACGTAACCGCGAAAAATGGGGATGCATTTCAAGCTCATTCCGTGATTGTTGCTACGCCAATGAACACTTGGCGGAGGATCCTGTTTACCCCCTCCCTTCCTGAAAGGCGGCTGTCAGTGATCGAGGAAGGGCATGGCGGCCGGGGACTGAAGATTCTCATTCACGTGCGCGGAGCCGAAGCAGGAATTGAATGCGTTGGAGACGGAGTTTTTCCCACGCTTTACGACTATTGTGAGGTTTCGGAAAGCGAACGACTGTTGGTCGCTTTTACGGACTCAGGATCCTTCGACGCTACCGACCTAAGCGCTGTCAAGGACGCGGTGCGTTACTACCTGCCAGAGGTTGAAGTTCTGGGTATCGACTACCACGACTGGATTGCAGACCCACTTTTCGAAGGACCCTGGGTTTCTCCCCGAGTGGGGCAGTTTACTCGTGTGCATAAGGAACTTGGAGAGCCTGCTGACCGGATCTATTTTGTAGGCTCCGATGTTTCGTTGGCGTTCCCGGGCTATATCGAAGGGGCCCTGGAAACCGCGGAGGGCGCCGTAAACGCAATCCTGCACTCGTAGAGCGCGGGTTCGATAAGACCTCTCCTTGGTGTTCCAGGTTCACTTCCGGCCCAAGGGCAGTCACACGGCTGGAGCACGTGGTGCGTCTAAGAACTGTAGATGGCGGCTGCAGCGTCTGGGTTGTGGCCAGCGCCTGCGACAACAACAAACTGCTAGCAGTTGAACTGATTCCATGAACGCCACCGGCCCCAGGAATGGCTGGGGCCGGTGGCGTTCAGATGGCTTAGCAGTGACGAGCTTGACGGTTCGTGATTTGCTGCCTAGCGATCGGCCGGCGTGTCCGCGCCATCGAGTGCTGGCGTGGTACCGCCTTACTTGCTGCTCCGCGGCGGGACTCTCGCCTGAGCGGCCAGGTACGCGTTGTTCTTTCATACCTTGCCGCTTTTCAGGGTGCGCGCTGCACAAGAAGGCATCCGCTGTGAGGGTGCGCCTCTATCTCTGGTCTTGACTTCAAGGGTCCCCGGCACCCAGTGGATTTCCCCCCCCTGCATGCTTTCCCTATCCATACGAGCAGCTTTGTGCTCACACATATAAGTTCTTGGAGATGAATGTCTATGTCTGTTGGTGCTCTCGCCGGCCTCATTGCTGCGGTGATGTTTGCACTCCTTGTCCTGCTGCTGGCAGTGCCCATTATGAAACTGGGCCAGGTACTCGACGAGGTACGAATTGCGATCAGGTCATTGAGTGAGGGCACCACACCGCTGATGGCTGTCAATGGCCATTACGTTCTGCCCATGGGCGGCCAGTTGATGTGCCCGCTGGTGGCCAGTAAAACTGCCCGGTTATGGCCAACAGATCTGCCCACTGATTCGTTTCGGCGGGGTCGGCCATCGTTGGGTTGGTCAGTTCAAGCGGGTCACTCCTTTTCCGGCGAGGGCCTGGGTAAGACGGACGGAATCGCCGCTGGTCTGGCAGACGTGGGCGTGGTGCAGCAGTCGGTCAACGGTGGCGGTGGCGAGGGTTTTGGGCATGAGCTCATCGAACCCGGCGGGGTGGAGGTTGGAGCTGATCGCGACGGAGCGTTTTTCGTAGGCTGCGTCCACGACCCGGTAGAGGCCTTCGGCGGCGTCCGTGGCCACGGGCAACAGACCAATATCATCGATGACCACGAGCTCGGCGCGCAGGATCCGGGCAACGGCCCGGGTGACGCTGTCATCGGTTCGGTGGGCGCGGATGAGGACGCCGAGGTCCTCGAGCCTGAACCAAGCGACCCGCATTCCGGCTTCGACGGCCTGCTGGCCGAGGGCTTCGAGGAAGAACGTCTTCCCCGTCCCCGAGGGCCCGCAGACGACCAAGTTTTCCCTGCGGGTGATCCATTCCAGGGTCCGCAGTGCCTGCTGGGTCGGGCCCGGGATGGAGGACGCTGCAGGGTCCCACGCCTCGAAGGTCTTCCCGGTCGGGAACCCGGCTGCTTTGCGGCGGGAAGCGAGCATGGACCGGGCCCGGCCGGCGGCTTCCTCCGTGAAGAGGGCCTTGATGACCTCGGCCGGTTCCCACCGCTGGGCGCGGGCGGTCGCGATCAGGTCCGGGGCCAGCGCCCGGGCGTGGGGCATTTTCAGGGACCGCATCAGGGCCTCCAGGTCCGCCGGTAGCGGCGGAGCCACGGTATTGGTCGTGGTGACGGGGCTCATCGGGCCTCCTCCGGCGTGGTGATGGTTGCGGGGTTGCCGATCGCGGCCCACGCCCCTGTTCCTTGGGTGAGGGAGGTGGCTTCGTTGGCGGCGTGGGTGGTAGTGCGGCGGATGTTGGCGTTCAAGATCGAGGCGAGGTCCGGGTGCGCGAACCGGCCGTGCAGGGCGGCGTCGCCCAGGGCCCGGTCGACCTGATCAGTGCCGGCGATTTTGGCCAGCGTAACGGCTTCGGCCATTTTCACGTTCATCCTTGCGGTCCCGGCCGCGGCGGCCTCGACGAGCCAGGTTCTGGCGCCTTCGCCGATGGCCAGGAACGCGGCCTCGTCCGCGCTGCGGGCCCTCACCTCGTAGTCGCCGGGGAGCTTCGCCCGGGTTCCGGGGAAGTGTTCGTCGTTGATGGCGGGGCTGCCGGGCCGTGCCCGTTCGTGGCGGGCGACTTCGACGGGCCCGGTCGTGCCGTGGTGGACGATGATGACCTGCTCGCCGGGCCCGGTGCCGTGGGTGCGGACGAACACCCGGGCTCCGAGCAGGTGGGCCGGGACGGAGTACTGGGCGTTTTCGAAGGTGACCATTGGGGTGTTCTCCGGAACGCCGCGGGCCAGGCCGAACGCGACCGTGTGGGCGGTGTCCGGGATCCGGTGCAGCCGCGGGGCTTCCTCGGCGAGCATGGCCGCGGGTTTCCGCCGCGTCGTCCGGTGCTCACGGTGATTGACCTCGTCCATGAACGCCGTGCAGGCGGCCTCGAGCTCGGCGAAGGTGCGGTAGTCATCGCGGAGGTTGGTGTCTTTGGGCACGAGGTCGGCCTTGGCGAGTTTCACGGACGCTTCGACCCGAGTTGCACAGGTAATTGGGGTTCTGGAGTGTTTGCCCAGCTCAAGGCGGGGTCACCTTCTGAAATGGGGCACTAACGGTAGCCTTCTGGGGTGTCCCCGCATATCCGGAAGGTGAAAACTGGCTCGGGCGCGACCGCGGTCCAAATCGTTGAGAAGCGGTCCGGGGTCCGGCGGATCCTCGAGCACCTCGGCTCAGCCCACGACGAGGCTGGAGTGGCAGCCTTGGTCCGCGCCGGGCAGGAGCGTCTGAACGCCGGCCAACAGGCCTTTGAGCTCGACCTCGTCCCGGCAAGCTCAGAATCTGCGGTCCCGGCGCACAATGCGGTGGTCGCCGGTTCACGATGCGAGGTCCTGTGGGAAGTCCTCGCGGACGCCTACTCCCGACTGGGATTCGACGTACTTGGGGACGACGCGTTCGCTGCGATGGTGCTCGCCCGGCTGGTGGAACCGGCTTCGAAAGCCGCCACGGTCGGGATACTCGAGGATCTGGGCGTAGCCGCCCCGCACCGCAACACTTTGGGAGCGGCGCTGAAACGCTGCCAGAACCGTGACTACCGCGGCACGCTGGCCAAGGCGTGCCTTGCCCACTCGGCCCGGACCACGGGAACCTCGGCGATGGTGCTCTACGATGTCACGACGCTTCACTTCGAGAATGAGGACGAAGACGCGTTGCGCAAGGTCGGGATGAGCAAGGAGCACCGCGTTGACCCGCAGGTCCAGGTCGGGCTCCTCGTGGATCCGGGCGGATTCCCGCTGGAAGTGCATCTGTTCGAGGGGAACAAGGCCGAGACAACCACCCTCATCCCCGTTCTGGAAGCGTTCCAGAAGCGGCACGGGGTGACGAACATGGTTGTCGTCGCCGACGCGGGAATGCTTTCGGCGGCGAACCTGAACGCGCTCGAAGATGCCGGGTTTTCCTTCATCGTCGGTTCCCGCCTGACCAAGGCCCCCTACGACCTGGCCGAGCACTTTGAGCGCCGCGGGGACTACTTCGAAAACGGGCAGATCCTTGAATCCAAGCGCGTCATGGGCACCGGCAAGTCCGCCCGGGAGCGCCGGATTGTCTACCAGTACTCCTTCAAACGAGCCAAGCGTGACAACCGCACCATCAATCTCATGATCGACAAAGCCGAACGCATCGCCGACGGCAAGATTCCCTTGAAGAAGGCCAGATTCCTGAAGGTCACAGGCGCACAGAAGACCCTGGACCAAGCCACTATCGACCGCGCCCGCCAGCTCTCGGGGCTCAAGGGCTACGTCACCAACCTCCCCGAAACCAAGATGCCAGGCGCCGAGGTGATCACCGCCTACCACGACCTCTGGCAGGTCGAGGCGTCCTTCCGCATGACCAAATCCGACCTACGCGCCCGGCCCGTGTTCCACCGTCAGCGCGATGCCATCGAAGCCCACCTCACCGTCGTGTTCGCAGCCCTCGCCATCGCACGCCATCTCCAGGACACTACCGGCGTCACGATCAAGAAGCTCGTGCGGACACTCAAGCCCCTGCGCACCGTCACCGTGCGCATCGGAGCTCAGACCATTACCGCCGCGCCAGCCATCGACCTGGAGGCACGGGCCATCCTCGACCGGCTACCGCCGATCAACGCACCGGGGCACTAAGCCTGTGCAACTCGGGGCCTCGAGCTCGGCGAAGGTGCGGTAGTCATCGCGGAGGTTGGTGTCTTTGGGCACGAGGTCGGCCTTGGCGAGTTTCACGGACGCTTCGACTCCGCCTTTGGTGGCCGGGTCCGCCGGTTGGCAGGTCAGCACGGTCACCCCGTAGTGCCGGGCGAAGTCCAGGGTCTGCTGGTTGCGCACCGGGACCCCGGCGACGTGGGCGGTGGTGACGGTCTTCTCGTTGTCCGTGAGGACATAGGTCGGCGCCCCTCCGAGGATCCGGAAGCACCGGTCCAGGGCCGCGAACACGCTCGGCGCGGTCCTGTCCCTGAGCGGGATCACGATGCGGAAGCGTGAGAACGCCAGCCAGGCCACGAAAAGGATGGTCTTCACCCCGCCGATCCGGGGCCCGTCGCCGAAGTCGTACTGCAACCACATCCCCGGTTCTGTGATCCACGGCCGGTGGACGCGGGTGTGGCCCAGCCGCCACGCGGCTTTGACCTGCGCGATCGCCCGGCGGGTAGACCGTTCCGAACCGGTGTAGCCCAGAGCGAGGAGCTTTTCGTGGGCCTTGTCGGCCCGGATCCGGCCCTTGGAGGCTTCGATCCATTCCTCGATCTTGGGCAGGAACGCGTCGGTGACCCGGCCGCGGGCCGCGGGTTCCCCGATCGGCCGGCCCGCGTCACGGGCGGTGACGTGTTTAGCAACGGTGTGGTGCGAGCAGCCCGTGAGCTCCGCGGTGGCGCGCAACGATCCGGTCAGATCGTAGGCAGCAAGAATTTCCATGATTTCTCCGTCAGACTTCATACAGGGCCTCTTCCTGGTTCGCTTTTGGTGCGCTTAGACACCGTCATCAAACCGCAGGGAGAGGCCCCCACCGCTTAAAGACGCGGCAGGAACAAGTAAGGAAGTGGGCAGATCTCATGGCCACCGGCGGGCAGTTCTGCTGGCCGCCAGCGGGCACTTTCGTGGCCGCCTATGGGCAGTTTTTCATGGCCGCTAACAGATGGCTGAGGTAACAGCTACTGTTTCCACTACACATCAACAACTCAAGAAGGTGGACGACATAGCATCGAACGTTTCGGACGCCAGCGCCAATCTCTCCGCGCTGTCGTCCTTGGTCGCGGCCTCGATCGGGTCACCACTGATTAGGGTGTTGGCTTTCAGCCATGGTGTCAGGACGGCCTTGGCAAATCACTCCAAGCCCGTTACCGGCCGCCGAAGCCGCTGAGTTTTGGAGAACCAATAATGAAACGACTTGTTTGGATGGGTATCGGGGTGGCTATTGGAGTCATTGCCCTTCGGACGGTTACTGACTCACGGTCCAGCCTGCGGCCTGGAGGCCTAAATCAGGCAGTTGGCCGAATTACTGAGGGAGTTTACGATTTTGCTGATGCGGTCCGCGCAGGAATGCGCGAGCGGGACTCCGAGCTTCGCGTCGCGCTCAGTGGCAAAGTAGCGTGATCCAAACCCCTGAGTGTGTAGACCGGAGCTGGATACCGGGCTAAACCTCTCTCGCTGGCGCCGGGACGCGAAACCGTCCCGGCGCCACTGTCCGCTCCAGAGCTGGTCAGGTGTCCAGCATATAAAATGGACCGTTTCGTGGCCGGGCCGAACGCAGGTGCCACCATGTTTACGGGCAGTGACCGGCATGAAATCTCTGCTGGCTGGCTGGCCTCTTTCCGGAGTTGGTCTTTCCTTGGGATGCGCCCGCGTCCGGTGACGCTGATGGCGCCGGAGCCGGGGGTGGTAGCGGCAACAGCATTTCGCTCGTGCCGGAATTGACCAGACCGCCTGCCGGGCGCATCGTCGGATGACTAGCCGGAGGTCAGCCTCCGGTACCCACTGCACTACCTGGCGTTACCGTGCTCCGGGCGGTGGAATTTAGGTGGCACAGGAACGAGGTCTTGAGGAACTGGGTTGCCCGTTGGACCAATCGCGCGATTTCCGGGAACAAGGGTCGGCGCCCACTGCTCCCGCCGGAATCGAATGAGTATCTGCAACAAAGCAGATCGTAGGCTTCACAGCATTCGCACGGGTGTCGTGAGGCGCACGCTCAGATATCCGAAGACGACCTGGGAGATGTTGCTCGCCAGCGACGGCGTTTTTGGGAGATCCCAAACCGCCGCTATCGGTTTCTCGACGGTCGCTGGCTTGAACTGCTGGTGATGGCTTACGGCTGACATCGTCCTGTGTTCAGAGTAGTCATACTCTGGGATAACTGCGGGGAATGCAGATGTTGCATTCCCCGCAGTTATCCCAGGATGGTGAATCCCGAGCCAGGAGGAGTCGTGTCTGGCCCGGAAACATAGGGACCGCATGATGCTGTTTAGTCTTGCACTCGCGATGGCTACGCTGGATTTCCGGCTACGGTCCATTTTCGTTTTGTCCTGTGTCTTTGACCTTCAGCCGTGAGGCCAGGATTCCCATATCGAGACATGCTCAGGATCCCGATAGGCGGAGGCTGCGCTGAGAAGTATCTTCTGTACAGAAGCTGCCTGCCAGAATTGCTCATCCGGTCCGTTCATCCTGGTCGTGTCATCATCAGGATTCAGCACGTGTTGTTGCATTCTTCGCCTTCTAAGATTCTGCGTTTTTATTATGCAGAGTGCCTATGGGAATTTCTGTTTCGGAAATATCCATAACCGCCACGGGGAAAGCTGTTAGGGGATGATGGGGACGCCGAAACGTTGAGCCCCGCGAAGGGGTCGAGATTAGAGTCAGTCGTCGTGAGCCCTACAATTGAAGGCTTCTACTGTAGCTTCCACAATTTGCTGGTATCCCGTACAACGACAAATATTTCCCGAGATAACTTCGCGAGCACTCGTCGCATCGAGGGTAACCTCGTCGTCATCATAGAGAGGCTTAAGCGTCATCAAGAATCCTGAGGTGCAAAATCCACACTGCAAGGCATGGCATTTTGAGAAGGAACTTTGCAGCGGGTGAAGCTGTCCGTCCTGCTGTAGGCTTTCGACGGTTTCAATCCTGGAATTGTTCGCCTGTACGGCCAGCACGGTGCAGGATCGCACGGGCTGGCCATCCATCAGCACAGTACAGGAACCGCATACGCCGTGCTCGCAGCCTACTCGAGTACCCCTGAGGTGCAGGTCATCCCGTAGGAAGTCCGCAAGGAGCCGGCGAGGCTCGACGTCCGTTTCGTGGTTGACTCCATTTACTTCAACCGTTAGGTGAAAGGCATTCATCGGTGATCCCTGCTTTCCTGTGTCGGTCTCGCGCGGTCCAGTGCTTGGGCGAGGGTTCTTTCGACGAGCGTCCGAATAACTTGTGCACGGTAGGAAGCACTCCCGTGCACTGTGGGCACGGGGTCAAGACCCTGTACCGCGGCGCGCGCAGCGGCGACAATATCTTGACTGGAGAGAGTGCTATCAATCAGGATGCTCTCCGCCTCTTGACAGCGAATGGCGGTTGACCCTCCGCCCAAGACAGTAATCCTCGCCCGCGAACATTTGCCTTGCGCGTCCAAGGTGACGATGGATGCAGCCCCTCCTATGGCGTAATCACCATGTCTTCGGGAAAATTCATCAAATGCAGCACCGGTTCCAGGAGGCAGCAGAGGTACGTTTACCTCCACAATGAGCTCGCCGGGAAGGATGCTTGAGACAAAATGCGAGACCAATAGTTCCTTTATAGGAATATTCCGCTCGCCTTGTAGAGACTTTGCGGTGACGGAGGCGTCAAGGGCTAGCAGGACTACGGGCAGCTCTGCGGCTGCATCGGCATGTGCAAGGGAGCCGCCGATCGTTCCTCGAGTACGAATTTGAGGGTGCGCGATCCACGCCGCCGCTTCCGACAGGATTGGAAGGTTTTGCGAAATGGTTTTGGAGCTTGTTAGCTTCGCATGACGGGTCAAGGCGCCGATCGCAATAGTTTGATCGGATTTCTTGATGTTTGCCAAACCAGGTATGCGGTTTATATCGACCAAAAGGGACGGACGGGCCATCCGGAAATTTAGGAGCGGGACTAAGCTTTGACCGCCGGCGATGACCTTCGCGTCATCGCCGCCATCCGCCAGCAGGCGGAGCGCATGCTCAACCGAATCGGCAACAACGTAATCGAAAGAAGGTGGCTTCACGGGCAGTACCGCCGGCCGCGCTCATTGTTCATGTCACTACTTTGCCCCCTTGGTATGAATTTACGCTCTGCGTCATGGGACAAATCAGTGCCGCGACCTACCTAGAACAGACAATCCCGCGACGCGCTAGCACTGGACGCTGACCTTCACTACAGAATGTCGGTCCCAGCAATTGACTTCAACAAGCCATAAAGCCGTAGTGCGACGAGGAGCTCCACATTGCGTTCTGCAACGCTTATGCCAAGCCGTTCTTCAATGGATCTGAGCCGGTAGGCGACGGTGCGCTCATGGACCTGGAGCGCCGTTGCAGCCGCTACGGCGTTGCAACCGGCCGAGAAATAAGCCCGAAGGGTGTCGCAAAGTATGTCTCTGCGGGGGTCGCTGAGCAAAGGGCCCAACTGCTGCGAGACCAGGTCACGCACCGCCTGCATATTTGTGGCGAAGACAGCTTCGAGAGCCACATCGGAATATAAGGTTATCCGCGCGCCCGTCAGACGGCCCACTTTATAGGCCCTCCATGCGCGCTGGTGACTGCGCCGGAACCCGGAGAAGCCCTTATCAAGGGACCCTAGAGCTAAATGTGCACCATCAGGCAAGTCACTTTCACTGACTTGCGCGACGGCATCCTGGCCCTCCGGTACCGCCAACCAGCCCAAAAACGCTCCGCCAGTGCTTTCCAGTATCAAAGGCGCATCGCTGTTGATAAGCGTAGCGGCGCGGTCGATCGTACCCTTTGGATCATGTCCCCAGGCCACCACGGATAAATGTTGTCCTTCAAAGGCGTACTTCGCGTTAGGTCGGGCAGTGCGCCGTCCTGCAATGAAATCCCGCAACTCATTTCTAAGCCGGTGATCCTCCGACTTATAAAAGAACCGATGCTGTTCCGAACGATACGCGTCGATGACATTGGCGACTACAACGTCGTGCCACCGATGCTGCAGCTGAGAGACCCACTTCTGAATTTCCAATTGCTGTGATGCATCCGGGACAAGAGTGGTTGTAAAGTCCAAGAGCACATCCCACGTCGCAGACTGCAGCACTCGATAGGTGTGAATGAGTTCGAGTAGATCCACGCCGGCTTGGGCTGTCTCACGCGCCTCGAGGGTGGCCTCGGCAAGAAAATTCTCGTCGGGTTCCTCTGACCCGGACAATGCCCTGCTGATAGATAGCAAGGCAGCGGCGAGCCGCTCAGACCTCCGCTGCGCCAGTGCCGGGTCTAAGCCCACACCAGCCTGAACATCATCTTGGAGTCGACGGACCATAAAGTCGGACAGCTGATCTATATCTGCTGTAATGGCAGCCGATATTGCCGATAGAAGTTGCGTCTGGATCATGTTCCTACTTCATGCGCGCTACCTGCGTCTCGGCGCAGGCCAGCTCCGTTGATAGTCTCAGTGTATGACCATTGAGGAAGGACTGGATGAACTCTCCGCTGCCGTGAAGGCAAGGATTCCTGAAATCTACGACTGTATTAGGGCAAGACTGCAGTATGCGTACGAAGACTATTCGACCGCGACACGGAACTCGTCTCTTACAGAGGCAGAATCGGAAACCATCACGGCTTCCTTGCGCGATGTCCTCGAATACATCGGTCAAGGGCGGGTAGGAGCCACCAGGGCTTCCAATGAGACTCTCCGCGAAGTGAGGTTGGCGGCACGGGCGGGCGTCGACCTCCATCACCTACTCAGGGGATCTAGGGCGGCCCAAGCCACGTTGTGGGAGTTTATCCTTGAAGAGGCGCACCGAATCATCATCGATCCCCTCCAAAGGTCAAAGGTTCTAAGGCATGCCAGTGCGAGCCATTTCGCTTGGAACGATAGAGTTTCCGCTTCCATCATCGAAACGTACCAAATGGAGAGCACTGCCTTTTCGAGGCAAAGCCAGAATCGCAGGAAGCTATCGTCGTTGAGGGCCCTCCTCGCCGGGCTCCCAATAGATTCGACAGTATTTTCCTACAACCTTTCAGGCCGGCACCTGGCTGCGGTGGTATCGGGCGAAGGCGTTGAGGCTGTTGCTCGTACGCTCGGCGCCGCCTCGCGGATTCGCCCCCTTGTTATCACGGCCGAGGATGAGACCGGCTATATCTGGGCCGAGTGGTCGAATCGACTGCCCTCACCGCAAGTTGTCCTCGCAGATGCCTTGCCGAAGGATACAAGGATTGCGTTTGGGACTCTAAGCGAAGGTGTCGATGGATTCGTAGTTTCCCATAGACGGGCGTTGGAAGCCGAGTCGGTCGCCCAAAAACTGGGCACCCAGGTTACTTGGTATGAAGATGTCATGCTTGAGGCGTTGGCTACGCGGGATCTCGCCGCAGTAACGTCATTCATCTCCGACGAATTGGGGGGTCTCGGATTGCACCAAGACCCCCCGAGCAGGCTGGTCGAAACCCTCGAAGCTTATTTTGCTTCGGGCCAGAATGCGGCGTTGGCTGCACAGCGCCTGGGAGTGCACAGCCGAACTATCGCCTATCGGCTGAAACTGATCGAAGCCAAAATAGGTTCAAGAGGAGTGCTGCGAGATGAATTGCCCGTCGCCATCAGACTCTGGCGGATGGTCGATGCCATGAAGCTTGAGCTCGGAGGGCTAGAGGAGTCTCCCGCTCTCCCGCAGCCAGCACCGTAAGTGGCCACGTTGCGGTGTCGCTGATGGCAGCTCTTATTCAACCAAGAACCAGATCTCCTTGAAGGGCTCGTGAAACTCCCAAGTCGACACATGCCCCTTCGGCAGGAATACCAGGTCGCCGGCAGTCACGGACACCGGCTCTTGGGACGCCAGAGTGAGCGTTGCCGAGCCTTCGACAACGTAAATTATCTCGTTGTCCATAAGTTCATAGGTTGTTGTGCTGGGCTGCGAGGTGAAGATACCCGTGCCGAATTGAGGAGAGGAAGTACGTTCGAAGAGCGTGAACCCATGACCACTGGGGTTTCCCTCTTGGACGGTGACACCATCCGGCTGCCAGGATTCAAGCGGCGCCGTGCCGGTACTGATCTTCCTGATTTTATCCATTGAGGGGCCACCCCTTCATTGTCGGGGTGAGCTTCTTTCCGGCTACCAGAACATCATAGAGCCAGTCTGCCATTTCAAGCCTCGGTCGGATTCCAAGGTTGTGGCAGCAGTGATCGCCGTCCTTTTCAACTACTAGGTGCAGGTGTTGTTTCGGCACCAAGTCAACAACGGTATCCACGAAGGACAATGGAACCTCGTCGTGAACCCCGTGCAGGATGTACGTCGGGCATGTGATCTGCGGAAGGACGTCCCGGGTCTCCAAAGCCGCGTGGACGTGCTGCCTTGCTTCCTCGAGAGTGCCAACCTTGGAGACGTACCTCCAGCTTTCCTTTGTCAGAGGAGTTTCGAGGTCCCAGTAGTCCAGGTCCGAGAATCCGCCCCAAGAGATGCATGCGGCCAAACGCGGTTCACATGCGGCAGATTTGAGAGCATAGTTACCGCCCAAGCTGCGCCCCAGCACTGCGATAGCATCGTTCCGGATTGTTTCAAGTCCGGTGAGAAGATCCACTACCGCGGACGTGTATTTTTCGTAATCACCCGCAAGCCGCTTGTGTTCGAACATTTCGCCCTGGCCGGGCCCGTCAAATGTGGCTGTAGCCATTCCCCGATCGAGCACAAGGTTTTCCATCTGGAAACTTTCCTCTTTGGTACTCTCAAGACCCCCGAGCATGATGACGGCGGGGTGTGGTCCCGGGCCCTCAGGAATGCGGACGTAGACAGGCATCGGTATGCCGTCAACGACCAGCTCGTGACGCTCTGCAGGGGGGGACAGAAGTGGAGCTGCTTTCTGATATAGCTCAACTTTTCGAGCTTGGCCCTTCTGTCGGCGCTCGTCGAACCAGAGGAACTGAGCGTACTGGGCGCAAAGTGCAGCTGACATCAGGAGCTCCCCGGCGGACAGGTCATGGCCCAGGGCCACTTTTCTTTCCGCTTCCTGCTCATAGTCATTTGCGAGATTCATCCAGTAGTCAAACCAGGTGATCTCCTTGGGCCTATCGCGGGCACCCACCATGTCTGAGTAGGAAACGCCGTCAAGGATAAGACGTCCCCAGTTCAGCATTTCATCTTCAGGTTTCACTTGCGAAGTTACAGTCATCCTGCCATCTCCCTAAATTCAGCTTCCGTGACCCCCGCACAAGGGGGCTGCGAAATGATCATGCTATGGAAGCTGCGCGAGGGCGCCTACTAACTGCGGATACTTAGGTCGCGTTTTTGTCAATGCCTGAACATCCGGGCTGGACGGCCCGATGACATACTGAGCGCATGATGGCAAAGGCTAAAACGCTCATCCCTGACAACGGTAGAGCCGGCGCGGACGAGGGCAACAGGCAGGCATGGATAGGCCAGGAGGTGCTGCGGCGCGAGGACCGCCGGCTACTTACTGGATCAGCAACATTCGCTGGCGATCTGGGAGTGCCCGGGCAATTGCATATGCGCATTGTCCGTTCAACACAGGCCCATGCCCGGATCGTGTCCATTGATGTTACTGAAGCTGAAAAGACTCCAGGCGTACGAATGGTTATCACGTCTGAGCACACACGACACTTGGGTTCCGTCCTCTTGGAAGAGCTGGGATACCACGAGATATATGACAAAATTGAGGACTTTAGTCACCCTGTCCTGGCAGTAGACAAGGTGCTGTACGTGGGGCAACCGGTGGTTGCTGTCCTTGCAGTTGATCCTTATCGTGCCGAAGACGCGGCTGAACTTGTCTCCATCGAGTATGAGCCGCTCCCGGTCCTCTTGGACCCGGAAGAAGCGTTGACCGGTGAGGTCGAGCTTTTTCCGGGGCGTGGCAACGAAGGTGCACGCATCAAAAAGGCCTACGGCGATATTGATCGGGCCTTCGCCGAAGCGGAGCACGTCATCCGCCACAAGTACGTCACCAACCGCCATTCCGGTGTACCTATGGAACCACGGGCCGTACTGGTACAGCCCGACCCGGCAAGGGACACATTGTTCATCTGGGGCACCGTGCATGTGCATGACAACCGGAGGATCATCGCCAAGATGCTAGATCTTCCCGAGGTCAACGTACGGATGAAACACGTGGAAGTCGGCGGAAATTTCGGCGTGAAGGGCGGAGTCTTCCCAGAGACCGTCGTTGCAGCTTGGGCGGCCCGTGCGTTGGGAGTACCGATCAAATGGATTGAGGACCGCGTCGAGCACATGACTGCCACGTCCCATGCCCGGGAAATGGTGCATAACCTCGAACTCGCGCTCGATGCTGAGGGCAGAATCCTCGGCATGAAGGACGAAATTTTCCACAATCATGGTGCCTTTTTCAGGCAAGCGGAGCCGCTGGTCAGCGACATTACTGCCGGTATCGTGTTCGGCCCCTACCGGGTCCCTGCTTACGATGCTACGTTGCACGCCGTGTTTACCAACAAAACACCTGTCGGCGCGTATCGTGCGCCCGGACGCTACGAATCCACCTTCGCTCGCGAGCGGATTTTCGATCTGGCTTGTGAAGAAATCGGCCTCAGTAAGACGGAATTCCGGCGACGGAACCTTTTAACGGCGGAGGACCTCCCTTGGGCGCCGGGTCTTGATATCGTCCACGAGCCGTACCACTTCGACTCGGGAGATGTAGTCAAACATTTTGACGAAGCGCTGCAGGCAGCAAACTTTCCAGAGTGGCTTGAGGAATCCAGACAGTTGCGGGCAGAGGGCCGAAAAGTGGGCGTAGGCCTGGGCGTGCTGATGGACAAAGCAGGGCTGGGGCTTTTCGAAACAGGCGGTGTCGACGTCAGCCGTGCCGGCCGCGTTACGGTCAAGACCGGAGCTTCTTCGGTAGGGCAGGGAATCGAGACGGTTCTGGCCCAGATTGTCGCCGAAGAGCTACAGATCGCTCCCGAAAACATCGACATCGTTCACAGCGATACGGAGCTTATTCCGGACGGCGTTGGTTCCTGGTCCAGCCGTTCAACCGTTCTCGCCGGAGGTGCTGCCCGCAAGGCAGCGCTTGCAGTGGTGGATAAAGCCAGACGTCTGGCCGCCGAGATGTTGGAAGTCGATCCCGACGACCTCGAACTGACTGCAGGCAGTTTCAAGGTCAAGGGCACCGATCAACAAATTACGCTGTACGAAATCGCAGCGGCGAGGGACCCTTTCACAGCGAGGGCGGACAATGACGAACCCGGCCTGGCTGCGGACGCCGTCTACGTGAACAACGCCATGAACTACCCATACGGCGTAACCCTGGTGCAAATCGAGCTAGATCCTGACACAGGCGGTCATAAGATTCTCCGCTTTTCCACGTCCACGGAAGCCGGGCGGGTAATCAACCCCCTGACCACAAGGGGCCAAATCATAGGTGCCGCTGTTCAAGGAATTGGGGGTGCGCTTTACGAGGAGTTCCTTTACGAAGAGGACGGACAGCCTATTACGACTTCGTTCATGGACTACTTGTTACCAGGCGCTCAGGAGATGCCGAACGTCGACTGCTTTGTAACTGAAGATGCCAAGTCACCCGACAACCCCTTCGGCGCCAAGGGCCTTGGGGAAATTGGCATCATTGCCGCCGGAGCGGCGATCGCTTCCGCCATAGATGATGCCATTGCCGATGGCATACACATCGACCGATTGCCAGTCACACCCGAGCAGATCTTCACCCGCTGTCAAGGTTTGAACAAAGCAGAACGGTAACTTGTGCAATCCGCCAGTGGGACAACTTCGCTGCTCTTACGAAACTGAACAGACAACCCGGCGGGTAATCCAAGACACATATGAGAGGTCCACTGATGACTAAGATTCGACACGTATTTGCATGGCGCGTAGCTGAAGGCAGCAGCCAGAAGGAGATTGTTGAAATTCTCAACACCCTTCCGCCGCGCCTGGGTTTCATTCAAGGCTGGGAGATTGGGACCCACTCCGGTGACCCTGGCGACAACGGCGCGCCGTGGGATGGAGTTTTGATTTCTGACTTTGCAAGCTGGGCTGATCTGGACAAGTACTCCACGGATCCCTTCCACCTCGAAGTAGTCGCGACACTTATGCCGATGTTCGCGGACAGGGCTGTGGTGGATTATGAAGTTGAGGCAGCCCAATGAGCCAGACTGCAGATGTAAAGGTAGGGAAGAGCCCGTGGGGACCCAATGACGAGCGAGGGGCACTAAACCTCCTTGATGAGTCCGTTCGCGCAGACGTTCTTCAACGGGCAGATCCTTCGCGGGTCTATGACCTTAGCGTTGACTACTTCGTGGGCATGCCCAGCTTTCAGGGCGCCGGAGACCCTAGCTACCAAATTTTCATGAGCCACACCCCCCAGGGCACAGTGGTGGATAACCTTAACGGCGTTGGAGAGCATGTCAACAGGCACGTGTGTTACTCGGGTGACGTTGTCTTCATGTACACCCACACCGGAACGCACATCGACTCGTTGAACCACTTCGGTGTCGACGGACAGATCTATAACGGCTACAGGCCAGAGGAGAATCTGGGCAGCCGGACCTGGACCAAGGGTGGAGCGGAGACAATTCCGCCAATCATCACCCGCGGCGTGTTGCTGGATATTGCTGGCCTGAAGAACGTTGACTGCCTTCCTGATTCCTACGCCATCACTGTTGCAGACCTTGAAGAGGCACTGGATAAAGCCGGCCTCGCATTGCAGGCAGGGGATGTGCCCTTTGTTCGTACCGGACGTATGCGTTACTGGCCGGACGGAACCAAGACTCTTGGAAACCCTCCGGGCCTAAGCTTGGACGCTGCCCGGTGGCTCACAACCCAAAACATTGCTGCAATTGGTGCTGACCAGGAGTGCGTAGAGGTAGGCCCGTCCGAGCACGAAGACAACTGGCTCCCAGGGCACACGCACTTCCTTGCTGAAGCAGGTGTACCCATGGTGGAACTGTTGAACCTGGAGGAACTGGCCAAGGATGGAGTGCAGGAATTTTGTCTGATCGCTGCTCCGATCCGTCTTAGGGGAGCGAGCGGCGCGCCAATGCGGCCGCTCGCCATGGCACTAAGGAAGAATGCATGAGCCCGACAACCGACCGCATTGCAGTAGTTGGAGGTTCGATAGCTGGCTTGACCGCAGCGCTGATGCTTCGAGATGCTGGCGTTGAGGTCGATGTCTATGAGCGATCCCCCCAGCCCCTCTCGGGCTTCGGCACAGGCATCGTCGTTCAACCGGAGCTTGTTCGTTACTTGATGGAGCAAGGTGTTGAGCTGGACTCCATTAGCGTTCCGTCATCCTCCATGGAATATGTCGACGCGCTGACAGGAGAAAGTTTCGGATCCGTTCCTGCAGACTGGCGTTTTACTAGCTACGACTCAATTTACGGGGCGCTCTACGAGCTGTTCGGACCCGAGCGATACCACACCAGTAAGTGCCTCGTCGGCCTCAACCAGGATTCCGAAGCGGTGCAGCTGCGCTTTTCCGACGGCACGCAGGCTGAAGCGAACTGGTTGATCGGCGCAGACGGCGGAGCCTCTGTAGTTCGTAAACGACTGTTGGGCATTGAGCCTAAATACGCGGGCTACGTCACTTGGCGTGGCGTGCTTCAGCCGGGCGAAGTTTCCGATGATGTGTGGAACTACTTCAACGACAAGTTCACGTACGGTCTTCTGGAAGACGGTCATCTCATCGCTTACCCGATACCTGGACGGGAAAACGCAGAGTCTCCGCGTCTGAACTTTCAGTGGTACTGGAACGTCCCTGAAGGAGCTGACATCGACGAACTTATGACAGACGTTCGCGGCATAAGGCTCCCGACATCAGTGCACCACAACTCGCTGAATCCCCACAATCTCCGTCAGTTCCACAGCAAGGGCGAGCGACTTTTCAAGCCTTTCAGGGAACTCGTGCTCAACGCGTCTTCCCCTTTTGTGACTGTTGTGGCAGATGCCACCGTGGATCACATGGTTCACGGCCGCGTCCTGCTGATCGGAGACGCGGCTGTGACTCCCAGGCCCCACGCAGCTGCGGGTGGAGCAAAAGCCTGTGACGACGCACGCACCCTTGCTGAAGTCTTTACAAGGAACCACGATCTGCGGGGGTCATTGCAAAATTGGGAAACCAAACAACTGCAGCAGGGAAACGCCTATCTCCAGAAAGTTAAAGAGATGGCGTCCCGCCTGCAGCACGGGGGAAGCTTTGAGCCCGGAAACCCCGCATTTGCATTCGGGCTCCCTAAAGTGGATGAACCATCCGTCGTCGAGAACGTTTAAGGAAAAACCATCATGGAGATGACCAACACTTTCACCGTGCCCGTCCCACCGGAGGAGGCGTGGCCGGTACTGCTGGACTTGCAGCGAATCGCCCCCATGCTTCCCGGAGCCTCCATCACCAGCGTTGATGGTGATGAGTACGAGGGTAAGGCAAAAATCAAGGTGGGGCCCATCACGGCCGAGTATGTAGGCGTCGCCCGCTTTATTGAGGTCGATGAAAAGGGTCGGCGCGCAGTAATCCAGGCCCGTGCGAAGGATGCCCGCGGGCAAGGGAATATGTCGGCGACCATTACCGCCCGGCTTGAGCCGGAAGCCAATGGCGCAACCGTTATCGTTCAGACCGAGCTGGACATGACCGGAAAAATCGCCCAGTTCGGGCGAGGTGTGATCAATGAAGCGGCGACCGCCATCCTCGGAGTCTTCGCTCAAAGGTTGGCCGTGGAGATGACTTCAGGGGGCGAGTCCACCAGCGGAGCATCCACTGAGCTCTCAAAGACTGAAGGAGGCCAAGGAAAAGAACTAAGGCAGCCTTCGCAGGCAGAACCCGAAGCACTGGACCTCATCAAGCTGGCGAAGGACACGCGGGCTGCCAAAAAGGGCCCCCAGATGGAGATCCCCGCAGCCGGACAATGGCTGCCCGCAATTGTTTCTGTCGTAGCTGCACTGATTGCGGTCTTCGCTGCCGGTGTTGCAGCCGGAAGCAACCGAAAGTCTTGAACCTGATGGATGTGCGCGAAGTAGCACCAAATAGGGGGCAGCTTGATGTAGCGGCTGTTCAGGTGAGATTCGACTCGGCAGAACTGCTCGAGGACAGGATTTCGCGTACCCAGGGCTTGATTTCTGGCATTGGCGAAGCGGACCTCATCGTTCTGCCTGAACTGTGGCTTCATGGCGGGTTTTCCTACGACACCTGGCGACAGAACGCTGTCTCGCTGCAAAGTGAGGTGTTTACCTTCCTGTCCGAAGTGGCCACGGAAAAGAAAGCCTGGTTGCATGCCGGCTCTTTCATGGTGACGGAGCACAGCAACGCGGCTTCTGGCATGTGGAATACGTCTGTTCTTTTTGACCCGGCCGGATCCCTCCGGGCAACGTATAAGAAGATCCACCGCTTTGGGTTTTCCGATGGAGAACCAAAGCTGATAGCAGCGGGCGATGAGCCCGCGATTCTCGAGGTGCAGACAGAACGAGGCACCGCCATCACTGGACTCAGCACTTGCTACGATCTTCGCTTCCCCGAACTTTATCGGCATATGTCAGCTGAGGGTACGGCACTGAATGTGATACCAGCGTGCTGGCCCCTGTCGCGCATTCAGCACTGGCAGACTCTGGGTCGCGCTCGAGCAATCGAAAACCAATCCTTCGTCATTCAGTGCAATATGACGGGGGCTGACCAGAACATAGAGTTGGGTGGACACAGTCAGATTGTGGATGGCAACGGAAACATCCTGACCCAGGCGGAGAGAGAGGAAACCGTTCTCCACGCCAGTCTGGATCTCGATTCGCTGAATGAAATGCGAAGTTCCTTCCCAGTCCTGAACGACCAGCGGGCAGATATCTGGGTTGTTAAAGGCAAGACGATGATCGCGAGCAACTTGCAGGAATAGCAAAGGGTTCAGTCCGAGCTGATGTTCTCGGCTTCGGGATGTCCTGCCTTTTGATACAGGGGGGACATCCCGGAACCGGCTGATCTTACGCTCGTGCACGGCATAGCGGCCGTCTACCAGCGGTATCCGTTACGACATACGTAGTCACTGCGGAGAGCCAGAATGCACAACCTCTCAAACGATTAGCAAGGCGAACAATGAGCAACGACAAAGTGATCAAGCCAGAAAGCCCCGGAGAGATGGCCGCGCGGCTCAAGGCTGTCAACTACTTGGCTGACGAGGGCTTGTCCACCACCGTCTTCTTATCTGTTGCTATGAATAAGCCGTTGCTTGTCGAGGGTGCTCCAGGAACGGGCAAAACGTCGCTGGCTGAAGCTTTAGCCAAGATGCTCGCGATCCCGTTGATCCGGCTGCAGTGTTACGAGGGCATCGAATCGACCCAGGCGCTCTATGATTGGGACTTTTCACGTCAGATTCTGCACCTGCGGTCACTAGAGGCAGCAAATTCGACAACGAATGCGGAGCAACTGGAGCAGTCCCTATACACGGAGCGGTTCCTACTTCCCCGCCCGATTCTTCGTGCCTTGCAAGGCGGGCCGGCCGTTCTGCTCATCGATGAGGTTGACCGGGCGGACGATGAGTTTGAGGCCTTCCTCTTGGAGGTGCTTGCGTCAAACCAAATATCAATTCCTGAGTTGGGTACCATCACCGCGAGTGTTCCACCCATCGTGATCCTGACGTCGAACCGGACACGTGAGTTACACGAGGCTTTGAAACGGCGGTGCTACTTCCATTGGATAGACCACCCAGAACCGGCCCGTGAGTTGGAAATCATCAAGACGCGGCTTCCCGGCGTCGATGAGAAGCTAGCGCAGCAGGTGGTTGACGTAGTCCAGTCCCTGCGCAATGAAGGGCGCTTGCGACGTTCTCCCGGGGTAGCGGAGGCGCTTGACTGGGCCCAGGCCTTGGACCGCCTTGGCGGAAGTGACATTAACTCCGACAGTGCTGGCTTGACGATTGGTGCCCTCTGCAAAGACCAAGACGACCGGGAGCTTATCTTGAGCACCTTGAGAACCATCTTCCCTACCTGACCGGGAATTGTGATTGTGATGTCTTCACAAATAGGTTTGACGATCTTCTATGGCTTCGTAGGTGCTCTCAGAGATGAGGGGATGGCCATAGGGGCCGAACAGGCCCGGCTTTACCTCGAGGCTCTGAGCGTTCTCAATCTCCAACGCCGCAGCGAGGTCTTCTGGGCCGGACGCGCGACGTTGTGTAGGAGCAGGTCCGACTTCGAGACTTACGACCAGACGTTTCGCTTGTGGTTTTCATCCGAGCCTCTAGTACCTGTGCCCTTTTCGGAGAGACAGGAGGCCAGCCTGCCAGACGCAGCAGACGGCGACAGCCCCCAGTCAGAACTCGAGCAGCAAATTGCACTGGCTAGCAAGGACGAAGCCCTGCAGCATCGGGATGTAGCCCTGATGTCTGCTGAGGAAAAGAGGTATCTTGCGGAGGCCTTTGCTGCCCTGCCTATTAGACCACCGCTGAGAAGGGCGCGTTACAAGCGGACCCATCGCCACAAGCGCATCGATCCGGCACACACTGTTCGAGACCACCTAAAACGAGGCGGCGAACCAGGCCAGCTGCAGTATCGCCACCGAACGAAAAAGTCACGCCGAGTCGTCCTGATCGTGGATGTTTCGGGATCGATGGAAGCCTACGCTGACAGTTTTCTTCGCTTCGGTCACCGGCTTTTAGATGGCGCGGACACGACAGAAGTATTTTCTATCGGCACACGACTTACCAGAGTGACATCGGCCTTACAGCATCCGGATCCAGAGGTCGCATTGTTGGACGCAGGTTTCGTCGTGCCGGATTGGTCCGGAGGCACGCGACTGGGGGAAGCCCTACAGGCCTTCATCACCTTGTGGGGACAACACGCAATGCTAAGAGGGTCTGTGGTAGTGATCGCCAGCGACGGGTGGGAACGCGGGGATCCAGGGGAGCTGGCCCACCAGGTTGCCCGCCTCCATAGCTTGGCGCACTGTGTCATCTGGTCCAATCCCCACCGTGGCAAGCCCGGATATGAACCCCTACAGAGCGGCATCAAGGCCGTTCTTCCGCACATCGATGCCTTGGTCGCAGGCCACACCATGGCCGCCTTTAGGGACCTAGCAGATCGGATAGCACATGCGTGAAGTTATTGAAGCAGTAGCACAGTGGACGATGCGCGGAGAAACCTTCGCACTCGCTACAGTGGTCAGCACGTCAAAATCGGCCCCCCGGCCAGCGGGCGCAGCAATGGCTGTTAGCACCGCGGGGGAGGCCGTCGGTTCAGTTTCCGGCGGCTGCGTTGAGGGGGCTGTTTACCAAATTGCCCAGGACGTAATCGAAGACGGTACCCCGGTATTGCAACGGTTTGGGTATAGCGACGATGACGCCGTAGCAGTGGGTTTAACCTGTGGCGGAATAATCGACGTCTTCGTTGAACGAGTTACCGACGAAAGTTATCCCGATATAAGGACTGTCATTCAGGACGTTCAGGTAGGTAACCCGGTTGCTACCGCGACCGTGGTGGAACATGACCAGGCAGAAATGCTGGGAAAGCGGCTCGTAGTTTGGCCAACCCACGCTTCCGGAACCCTTGGCAGTGCCATGCTGGATCATGCGGTGGCCGACGATGCTCGAGGGGTGCTTGCCTCCGGCGAATCCAAAGTGATCACGTACGGCCCCAGTGGAGAGCGGATGGAAACCGGCACAAAGGTCTTTGTTTCTTCCTACCAGCCGAAGCCCAGAATGATCATCTTCGGGGCCATTGACTTTGCCGCGGCAGTCGCGCGGGCTGGGTCAATGGTCGGGTTCAATGTGACGGTCTGCGATGCTCGTCCAGTGTTTGCCACTGCAGCGCGTTTTCCTGGGGCCGATGAGGTAATCGTATCGTGGCCCCACGTTTACCTTCAGGAAGAAGTGGCGAAGGGAAAGGTGGACAACCGCACTGTCATCTGTGTTCTGACCCATGACCCTAAGTTCGACGTCCCAGTCCTAGATATCGCCCTGCGGCTGGAAGGCCCATCAAAGCCCTCCTACATAGGTGCGATGGGCTCTCGGAAGACGCATGATGACCGGCTAAACCGGCTCCTTGAGGCTGGAGTAACCGAGCCACAAATCGCCGAGCTTCATAGTCCAATAGGACTTGATCTCGGCGGACGAACGCCAGAGGAAACAGCGGTGTCGATCGTGGCAGAAATAATCGCCAAGCGTTGGCAGGGGACTGGCCGCCCACTCCGCGATTCCGCTGGCGCAGTGCACCCGGACCCGGCCTAGCTATGGGCAACAAGAAAGGGTTCGCAGCCCAATCTTCTGAAGGCAGCTCATCTTGGCAGACCTCGGTAGAAAACAAGACCATCTTGGTTTCGAAATCCCCAGAAACCCAAGCACCGGGTGACTTCGACGAAACCCAGCTATTTGATTTGCGGATATTGGGGCAGGGCGACCGGATCCATGTGTCGGTAGATGACACCTTACGCTACTCCGGCGTGGTGGACACCAGCGCTCCTTCCCTTGGCATTATCTGGATCCGTCAGGACGGGTTGGGCGAGAGGAAGCTGATTATTTGCACTGACTATCGGCTGCGTCAGGCTCGCACCAGTCACTGGGATTTGAAGGTTTTTGAACGCGAAGAATAGGAACCTCACGTTGGAGAACACGGATTTGGTGCAGGTTACGGGTGTGCTGCTGGCCGCCGGCGCCGGCACACGTCTTGGACGTGGCCCCAAGGCACTCTTGCCACACCGTGGACGACCCCTCGTTGAAATCATCGCCGACAATCTACTTGCCGGCGGCTGTCACGAAGTAGTTGTCGTACTTGGGGCAGAGGCACAAGCGGTCAGCGCCGGGGCGAACCTTAAACCCTATCGGACGCTGGTAAACCACAAATGGCCATCTGGTATGGGAAGTTCCTACCTTATTGGTGATGCTGCTGCCAATGCAGACGACCATATCCTCGTGGCTCTCGTAGATCAGCCAGGGCTTACCGTCCGCACTGTTAGCCGGCTCCTCGTCTCGCACCGGCCGGGACGCATCACTTCGGCTGCTTACGCAGCCCCGGACAACCTCGGGATGCTTCGTCGAGGTCACCCAATGGTCATCGATGTGAGACTTCGGCCAGCAGTAGCCAGCACTGTGGTGGGTGATGCTGGAGCCAGGAGCTTTCTGCGCCAGAAACCCTGGCTTGTAGATCTTATTGATTGCAGTGATGAATCTACTGGCGAGGACGTCGACACTGTCGAGCAGATGCGTCGCCTTCTATAGGACGCTGCGCGTCAACGTACAGCTGCCGATCTCTCGCGCGGCTCGGAACACGTGCGGGTCATTTCCCTGAATACAAAAGGACATCATTCCACTATGGCATTTCTATTCTGGATGGATCGACTTCTTGTGGGGTTACTTGGCCGCCACGAGACAGAATGCGTCGAGTGTAACCACCCCTCAAGCGACGATCAATGGGGTTGGCTGGGAACCATGACCAACCTACCGCCTCCAGGTCTTGGGCTCTGCCAGGCATCGGACAGGAACGGCCGCAGATGTCCATGCGCGAACAGAAGCCACGCCAGTTACCTATGAATTCCCCTTGGGCGGCACTGTTTCGAACACACCGGGACGCAGTGCCACAAGGCTTGATGATTGTGTCAACGTGATCGGAGCCCACTAGGACGGCCCGAACGGTACCCACCCGTCGGACGTCCGGGGATGATGTTGTGAGGGTGTCTAGGGGTTCTTGGCGTGGTTTCTGGGTCTGTGAAAACACTGCCGCGGGTTGGGACGATACCCGGGGTCCCGGTTGTTGGAAGCTGGCGTCTGGCGGAGTAGTGCGTCAGAGGTAGCTGCAGATTTGTTCGGGATCGCAGCTTGCGTCGGTCCCGGACGCGGCAGTGGCGTGAAGGCCGGCGACGATGGATCGCAGCGCCATTAGTTCAGAAATCTGGTGGTCCAGTTCGGCCAGCTGGTTGGAGAGAAGGTCTTGGACGTGGGCGCAGGGGGCTTCTCCGGCGTCACGGAGGCTAAGAATTTCGCGTATTTGGGTCAGGGCGAGGCCTGCGGCCCGTCCGCGGCGGATGAATTCGAGCCTGGCCACGGAGTCGTCATGGTAGTCCCGGTAGCCGTTAGAGGATCTTTTCGCTGCCGGGAGAAGCCCGCTGTCCTCGTAGAAACGCAGCGTCTTGGTTGTCATCCCTGCCGCTGCCGCGGCCTCACCGATACGCATCATGAACTCATTTCTTAGCAGGCGGCCAGGACGGCGATTCCTTGACATTCCAGTGTAGGGGAAGGTTGAGAATGGGATGCAGAGCTGGTCTTCGGTTGAAGGCTGCACATGGCGGTCGGTTGAGCAACAGGTGTGCTGGCGGCTGCTTCCCTTCCATCTTCAGGAGTCCCTCGTGTCGGCAGCATCTTTCGATTATGACCTGGCCATTATCGGTTCCGGCGGGGCTGCTTTCGCTGCGGCCATCCGGGCAACCAGCCGTGGCAAGCGGGTGTTGATGGTGGAGCGCAGCACTGTGGGAGGCACGTGCGTGAACACGGGCTGCATCCCGTCCAAGGCCCTGCTGGCCGCCGCGGAAGCCCGCCATGTCGCCCTCGATGCTTCCGGACGGTTCCCCGGTATCAGCACCTCCGCAGAGCCGGTGGATATGCCCGAACTGGTCGCCGGGAAGCGCTCACTGGTCGAATCCATGCGGTCAGAGAAGTATGTGGATCTCGCCGCGGGCTATGGATGGAACCTGCAGCGGGGGACGGCGGTGTTCGCCGGAACCGCAGCCGCACCGGTTTTGAACATCACCGCCCCGGGCGGAACCACCGAGACAGTCAGCGCGGAACACTACCTGGTCGCGACCGGCTCCACCCCCTGGATCCCTGAAGTGCCGGGAATGGACGAGGTGGATTATCTGACGTCCACGAGTGCGATGGAGCTGCAGGACGTTCCCGCTTCGATGCTGGTGGTGGGCGGCGGGTATGTGGCGCTGGAGCAGGCGCAGCTTTTCGCCCGGCTCGGCACGGAGGTGACCATCCTGGTCCGGTCCAAGCTCGCCTCGGCCGAAGAGCCTGAAGCCGGGCATGCCCTCGCCGGTGTCTTCGCCGATGAGGGCATCCGGGTCGTCCGTCGAGCGACAGCGTCCTCGGTCCGGACCGATGAGGTGTCGGGGGACGTGGTCGTGGATGCTTCCGTCTCAGGAGGAAACGAGGAATTCAGGGCCGCGCGCCTGCTCATGGCAACAGGCCGGCGCCCGGTCACGGAGGATTTGAACCTTTGCATGGTCGGCGTTGAAACCGGGGACCGCGGGGAAGTCCTGGTCGACGGGAGCCTTCGCAGTACTAATCCGAGGATCTGGGCCGCGGGTGATGTGACGGGTCACCCGGAGTTCGTTTATGTCGCCGCCGCGCACGGGGCCCTGATGGTGGAGAACGCCTTTGAGGGTGCCGGGCGTGAGGTCGATTACCGGCACCTGCCCCGGGTCACGTTTACCAGCCCTGCCCTGGCCGCTGTCGGGATGACGGACAAGGAAGCGAACCAGGCAGGGATCCGGTGCATGTGCCGGGTTCTGCCGCTCAAATTTATCCCTCGCGCGCTGGTGAACCGTGATACCCGCGGCTTCATCAAGATCGTTGCCGACGCGGACACGGGTCGGATTGTAGGGATCACTGTCGTGGGTAAGGACGCCGGGGACATCGCCGCCGCAGGGATTTACATTCTGGAGGCCGGGATGACCGTTGATCAGGTCGCGAATCTCTGGAGCCCCTATCTGACCATGGCCGAAGGCATCAAGATAGCAGCCCAGTCCTTCACTACTGACGTCTCCAAACTGTCCTGTTGCGCGGCATGAAGTGGTCAACGACAACCTATGTGTTCGTGGGGCGGGCGGCCGCGGCTACCTTTTAGTGCGCGTTCCTTGTCAGGCTGTGGGCGAGGCGGTAGGAATCGGTGCCGGTTTCGATGATGGTGCCGTTGAACGTCAGCCGGTCAACGATCGCGGCGCAGAGGCGCGGGTCGGTGAATGTCTTGGTCCAGCCGGAGAACGACTCGTTGGAAGCGATGGCGATGGAGTTCTTCTCTTCGCGTTCGGTGAGGACCTGGAAGAGGAGTTCGGCGCCGCGCCGGTCCAGTTCCATATAGCCGAGCTCGTCAATGCAGAGCAGGTCCACTCGGCCGTATCTGGCGATGGTCTTGGCGAGGACTTTGTCGTCGGCGGCTTCGACGAGTTCGTTCACGAGCCGGGTGGCCAAAGTGTATTTGACCCGGTATCCCTTCTCCGCCGCGGCGGTGCCCAGCCCGATAAGCAGGTGGGATTTGCCGGTTCCGGAGTCCCCGATCAGGCATAGCGGTGCACCTTTTCGAATCCATTCGCCGGTAGCGAGGGTATGGATGGTAGCGGGGTTGATGTTCGTGTTCGCGTCGAAATCGAAATCACCGAGCCATTTATCCCGGGGAAAGTTCGCGGCTTTGACGCGTCGGATTGAGGAGCGACGGTCCCGGTCATCGCATTCGGCCAGCAGCAGCTCGGCCAGGAAGCCTTGGTAAGAGAGTTGTTCCTTCCCCGCGACGGTCAGAGCTTCGTCCAGAACCGCCCGGATGGTGGGCAGGCGCAATCGGCGGCATGCTTGGTCCACGGCCGCGACCGCGGCCTGCTCAGTCAGACCGCGGCGCCGTCGCAGGGTTGGGGTGATGGTGGTGGCCGGTGCGGTGGGGCTCATGAGATGTTTTCCTTCGACGCGGTTCCTGCGGAGTGTTCGGTGCGTTTGGCCAGCAGCTCGTCATAGGCGCTGATCGCCGGGAGCGGCCGCTTGTCTGGAGGGAGCCCGGCGATGACCGCCGCCGGGTCCATCAGCCGGCGCTGGGTCAGGCTGACAACTCGTTGCACTTTCGCTTCAGCATGAGCACCGCGATGACGGTCAGGACGGGACCCACCAGCAGGGATGCTGGAGGCATGTCGGCGGCCTTCAACCGCCACGACGTCGGCACTGACGGCACCTACTCCAAGGGCTGCGGTGATCCCTGCCTCGATGTCTTCGGCTTCCATCGATCGGTGCAGCAGCAGGACGTCAATCAGTTCACGGGTCCCCGCGGCATCACCGTTGACCCTGCGCGAGGCAGACCAGAAGGCGTCATGGGCGCTGGTGAAAGCACCCGACTCCCGCGCCCTGGCCAAAGCAGTGGAACCAGGCAAAGCGCCGGGCTTGGTCTTGAGGACCTCCAGATAATGGTCCAACTGGACCGACTGCCCGCCCTTGGCAATAATCCGCTGGTGCCGGGCCGCCACCGCGCGGCCGTCGAACACCACAACTTCGGATGCCCGCAATGAAACCCGGACCCGCCGACCGATGAACCGTGCTGGCACCGAGTACTTCACCATCCGCACGGTGATCATTGAGGACCGGTCCACTCTCGGGTTCAACACCAGACCGGGATCGAACTCGTCGGCCGGCAACGGTGCCAGGAACGGGCGCTCGGCGGCGAAGTCCTGGCCGATAGTGCGGATCCTGCCATCAATCCGCCGCTGATCGTCTTGAACCTCCCGGCTCCGGATCCAGTCGTTGAGCTCATCAAGGGACCTCGCCACGGGCATCGGGGTCAGCCGGTTGCGGCGGAACCAGCCCACCTCGCCCTCGACCCCGCCTTTCTCGTGAGCGCCGGCAAGACCTGGCTGGCAATAAAAGGCATCAAATCCATAGAACGAGCGAAACAACACCCACCGGTCATTCTCCAGGCGGTTCCGCCCCTGACCGAACACCACGGCCCTGACGGCACTGGTGAGGTTGTCATAGCGGATATGTTTGACCGGCACGCCGCCGATCTCGTTGAACGCCTCGACGTGGCCTTCCAGAAACGCTTCCTGGGCCTGGGTGGGGTAAATCCGGTGGATGGCTTTGCCGGAGTGAGAAAGCCGGAAGATGAACATGTGGCATTTCGTCTTTACCCCGTCCAGCACGATCCAGACTTCACCGAAGTCCACTTCCGCTTCCGCGCCCGGGGCGTGCTCCTGAGGAACAAATACCTCAACCCGGCGGCCGGCCTCCACATCGATCTGCGCCCGGCGGACCCGAACGTAGTCACGCACCGTCGAATACGACAACTCGTCCGCTCCATGCTCCTCGATGAGCCGGGCAAGAATCCTCCGGGCAGTGTGACGCTGCTTCCTCGGCGCCGTCGTGTCCTCGACGAGCATGGCGTCGATCGTCGGTTTATAAGGATCAAGCCGCGGCGAGGACCGTACAGGAGTTTTACGCTCTGGCGGGACCGGGGAACTTAACGCCTTACGCACGGTTTTCCGCGCCACCTGGTGCCTGCGGGCAAGCTCCCGGATTGACGCGCCCTCCACCCGGGCATCCCTCCGAATCTGCGCGAACAACTCCACTCTTGACCCCATCCCGGCCCTCCCGTCGTCGATCCAACACTGGATGGATCAACGTTCACAGGTGGGTACCATTCAAGCCGTCATTAGGTTCGGCATGTCCGGCTGGTGGGTACCGTTCGGGCCGTCCTAGTGGGCTCCGATCAGACTGTCATACTCAGCTTGACGAGTCACGCCACATCAGATCTGTTCCAGCCAATTTGTCTCCTGCTCTTGCTGTATCGAAACAAAGAAAAGTAAGGGAGGGCGCGTTAGTAGGTGTGGCACTGAGGTTAGCTCTGGCACAGGCCAGGACCCGAATGTCCTCCGCGGCGCGAAGCAAAGTGGGCTGGTTTTCCGTCGGCCCGGCCCGGGAAGTAGAACTCATCGGCGGACTGCCAGCAGCGGCAAGGCGGACCCTTACAGCGTTATAGCTAAAAGAACATGTGCCGAAAGCGTGGGGGAGGGATTCATCGCCGACGCCAAGAGCGTCCGCAGCGTCGGCGACATCCACCGCGGTCAATGCTGATTTTTCTGCGGTTGCGTCTGCACCTTGGACAGACCGAGGACCAGCGGAAGACAAGGCGGCCCAACCGCATTCCCTCATTTCGCAGCTTCGCCTGCGCAAGTGCCAAACGGAGTTTGCCCACGGATAATGGGGACGGGAAAAGCACTTGCGGTATCGCGCGGGTTCTTTGGAAGGTATCGCCCGGAACAGCTGGGCGGTTGACTTCCTTTCGTTGCCAGCTCAATCAGTTTCCGGAATGTTGCAGAATCTGCAGGGGTGCTCTTCGCAGCCAGACCCGGCAGGTTCAAGGGCCAGATACGGGTGCTGGCCTGAGGTGGGGATACTGTCACCGGGATTTACGGTAAGTTCCTCCGGAATGGCGGCTGTCATCGTGGAAACCTTTCTGTTCCTAAAGACCACGTGCTCGTGGACGAGGGGTGTATGGGGACACAGGAGCTTGTGCTAGGCACGCGAAACCTGGGTAAGACACCGATTAGCGCATCGAGACTCGGGCGAGTAAGGTTAGACCCCATTCTTGCTGCTCACGGGCGCCATACATCCATGACAAGCACTGTCCATCGACACTAAACGTTCCGGCGGCGGCAGTCATGATACGGAAAGCCAAAAACACGAGTCCCGTTTGTGTGATTCCTTGGATCGCTTCTCCGTACAAAACGACAGTCAGATAGCCGTCTGAAGAAAGGAGCCGCCGGATGACGGCGGTCCTAGTCGGATATGGTCGAGTAAGAGGGCCAGGCTTGGAACGCGAGCCAGAAGGCAGATAGGTCCGCTGAAGACGCGATATCTCGCCCTGTAATCTCTTTGATTCGGGTGAGTCTATAGGACAGAGTTTGCCGGTGGATGCCAAGAGCGGCTGCCGTTTCATTCCAGCGGCGGTCATTGGCAAGGAACGCAAAGAGTGTTTCACGCAGAGCAGTCGATTTAGGATCTGTACCCGCGAGCCCACCTAGTACCTGTTGGACTACGGCCGATGCTTCCTTCCGAGAACGAGTAAGCAGCGACACGGGGACTCCGGCGAAGTCAATCCACTGATCGTTCATCCCACCGGATGAGAAGACCTTCACGGCCTCCTCGGCTGCCGCTTTAGCATCCCGCAGATCAAGGTATGTTGACGATGCTCCGGCCCGGACGTCGAGGCGGCTGAGCAGCTGCCGGACGTCATTCCGGCTCTGCTCGGGCATCAGGATAAAGAACGAGCTGCCTCCGGAGCCCGCCAGGACTGCCAGTGACTTGATTGACGCCGCCCGGGCTACCTTCTCGCCCTCGTCCAATGCCACTGCAACGACTTGATACCCAGACGAAGTACCGCCCGTACCCAGAAGATTTTCTATCCCGTCGGGGCTACGCCCTTCCAAGATGGACGCCAGCATATGCGCTGAGCGTTCGGAACGGCGGCGAAGTGACCGCAATAGTTGGCTCAACGCGACATCAATCACCTGCAGGACATGGATTAGCAGGAAACTGCTCACCTCTTCGCCTGGGAATTCCGAAATCATGAGCCGGGCGTCACTGTCCCCCGGGAGGGCATAAGTACGTTCCCGCGCGGAAGTGGGCATGGATTCCAGCGGTGCTCCCTCTACAATTGCGAGCCCGGTTTTCACATCAAAGACACTGAGGCCAGCCCTTAGAAGAGCCTGCAAGTCATTTAACATCCGTACCGGGTCAGTGCGGGCGTACGCGGACAGCTGGTAGAGCTTGCTGAGCTTGAGTACCTGCATGGTCTGTGTGGTGGCTGTAGCAGCAGCAACTGTTCGCCCGATCGCAGCGAAGGGAGTTGCATGGTTCGTAAGAAGCACGGGGAAGGAACGTTTGTCTGCTTCTTCGTATAGTTCCGGGGTGAGTGGAGGGAGACTCGGGTGATCCCCCAAGGCAACACCGGCAAGGCCGGCCTCATCGAGTTTGACAATAAAAGTCCGTTGCTCAGCGGTACTGTGAGGAACGCACAAACCCACTGTCATGAGTAGCTCATGCGGACCGAGCCACCGGTCGGGATCGCTCAACTCACAGCTATGCGCCCAGAGAACCTGCCGGTCAAGGCCTGCCGCGCCTGCAAGTACCTTTGTACCCAGGCTTTGAGCGGTAACGAGGTCCCTGACCGTCAGCACTTGTCGTTCCATACAGGCATACTAGTACTGCCGTATGAGACACGCCTCTGGTACGCGGGTACGAATCAATCCAAAACTTCGGCAATCTGTCTAATTTTCGCCGTCGGGGGCCAACTCATAAGGTGAATCACATGTAAGCGACCTTGACCCTGGGGAGCTTATATGGGCTGCGTGCATCGGCTTGACCCTCTGCCACCTACCTGGAGCGCCAGTTCCGATTCCTGTGCAAGCACCTTTGCTTAGAAACGACACTGCTAGCTCCGGCCTTTGACATCGAACGGCGGCGACTGATCGCTCTTTGCCGGCTGCTCTGTTTTCTCCACGGCGTCATGGTGAGGCGCCGTTCTTCTCAGACCAGTAAGAGCCAGTCCCTCCCGCCGGCATCGATTGGCGCCGGAAGGCTAAACCAGCTTGAAATTGCCGAAAACAATACCGGCGAAGAGGCTCGGAAATCCGTACAGACTGAACCAGTCGCGAACCATATCCCCGCCGAAGTCGCTATCTGGTAGGTGCAGGGACGCATCTTCCCAATCCGCTCCTTCGATTCGAAAAAGCGGGACTAAGCGTCGCGGCCGTGCGGCCGCGACTCATTTTCGAAAGGCGTACGGCTTTGCAAACTTCTTCTGAAAACGCAGGAGCAACAGCTGATGGTGGTCAAGCCCCACCGACTCAGGATATAGCCCATGCAGATCTGCAGTTAGGGCACCTCACAGGATCGCAGGTGATGGGGCTCTCAGTATCTTCCTTTATTCCCGCTGTCGGTCTTTCAGCAGTCCCAGCCTTCCTTGCGGCTTATTCAGGCCGTTCTTCATGGTTGGCGATGGCCGCGTCGGTCGTTGCCTTCACAGTCGTCGGGCTGTTCATCACTGTGTTCGCGCGACGGTATATCGGAACCGGGTCTCTTTACTCCTATATTCGCCATGTGTTTGGCTCCTGGAGCCCGCTCGTCATCGCGGCGGCAATGATTCCAGGTTACATCGTCGTAGTTATGGTACTTGTCGTATCACTAGGCCTGTATGTAGGAAGTTTCCTCATGTCCGTGGGCCTATCCACCGCAGCTGGACCAGAAATACAGCTGGTGATTTATGTCTTAGCAGCGTTGGTGGCCATGGGGATTGCCTATCGAGGTCTGGACGTGTCAGTCCGGTCCAGCGTCATCCTCACGGTCGTTTCCGTACCGGTGATGTTGACTATCACTATCGCAACGGCGTTCAGCGGAAATGTCGATCTGGCAGGACAGCTTAGCCTTAGCGATTTCACCTTCAACAGTTTCCTCCAGGGTCTCGCCATAGGCTCGGCATTCTTCATCGGCTTCGAAAGCAGCGCAGCCCTCGGCGCAGAAACCCAGAACCCTACCCGCGCTATCCCTCGGGCAATTATGGTAGTTCCCGTCGTCCTGGGTATGGCCTTCCTCGCTGCTACAGTGATCCAGGTACCGACACTTGTCGACTCTGCTGATCAGCTAGCCCTTGGGGTCTCACCGAATTCGGTACTCGCTGAAGCAGCAGGGGTGGGCTTTTTGTCAAACATAAGTGACCTGGTTCTTGCCGTTGCCGTCTTCGCCAGTCTGATCGGATTTTTCAACTACGGGTCGCGAGTGGTGGTCAGCGCAGCTTCAGACGGTCTCCTACCTGCGGCACTAACCAATGTCAGCAAGCGTTACAAGAGCCCGGTGGCAGCCATCGCCTTTCTTGGAATCCCCTCGCTCATTGGCCCCCCAATCATGCTGTGGCTGACATCATCCACACCGTTGGAAATCTACGGGTATATCGCCACCTTGCTGGTCTATTTCTGGGTGATCCCTTACTTCCTCATCTGCATCGGCGGTGCAGTGTTGTTGAATCGCACCAGCCCAAGGAAATCTGTTCTGGTTAACATTGGAGCTGTCGCGGCGTCTGCTACCGTTCTGTGGCTCTACGTCAACGGAATCTTGTACCCGGCGCCGGGGCCCCTGAGCGCGCTACCCTATGTGATGATCGGCACGGTAGCCGTGTTCCTCGTCGGTTTTGTGGCCTCCGTCCGCATCAAAAGCAGGACTGCAGCCTCGGTGTAGGGCTCACTGCAGTCACCTATAACGAGGTCAAGTGCGGCGCTGTATCGTTGCGGCGCGCACCACCTTTTCAAAAAATGAACCCAGGCCAAGAAGCTCCCGTCCGCCGCACTGGACGGGAGCTTCCTCGTTGCCGCGTTGAGCTTCTCTAAATGTGGTTGCCCGGCAAAGTCAGAACCTGACAACCGGGAGCTTGATCCACCCTCGGCTAGAAGTGAACGTCTTCCTCAGGACGTTGATGCTATTCGCTCATCCCGCCGCGGTGCGGGCAGCGCGTCCTGCCCGCACCGTATAAAGCCGGTTCACAAAGATCTGAAGTCCTCCAATATGGCGACCCCGTTGGTGTCTGCGCGTCTCCGGGCTAGGCCACCCGTTGGCGGAGGTGGTCGCTTGGCCAAAGAGCAGCCAACAATGCCGCATTAGGCCGGCGGTTCAGGCGGTTATTGCTGTGTTGAAATCGGATTTGCTCGGGTATGTCAATGGCCATTACGTTCTGCCCATGGGCGGCCAGTTGATGTGCCCGCTGGTGGCCAGTAAAACTGCCCGGTTATGGCCAACAGATCTGCCCACTGATTCGTTTCGGCGGGGTCGGCCATCGTTGGGTTGGTCAGTTCAAGCGGGTCACTCCTTTTCCGGCGAGGGCCTGGGTAAGACGGACGGAATCGCCGCTGGTCTGGCAGACGTGGGCGTGGTGCAGCAGTCGGTCAACGGTGGCGGTGGCGAGGGTTTTGGGCATGAGCTCATCGAACCCGGCGGGGTGGAGGTTGGAGCTGATCGCGACGGAGCGTTTTTCGTAGGCTGCGTCCACGACCCGGTAGAGGCCTTCGGCGGCGTCCGTGGCCACGGGCAACAGACCAATATCATCGATGACCACGAGCTCGGCGCGCAGGATCCGGGCAACGGCCCGGGTGACGCTGTCATCGGTTCGGTGGGCGCGGATGAGGACGCCGAGGTCCTCGAGCCTGAACCAAGCGACCCGCATTCCGGCTTCGACGGCCTGCTGGCCGAGGGCTTCGAGGAAGAACGTCTTCCCCGTCCCCGAGGGCCCGCAGACGACCAAGTTTTCCCTGCGGGTGATCCATTCCAGGGTCCGCAGTGCCTGCTGGGTCGGGCCCGGGATGGAGGACGCTGCAGGGTCCCACGCCTCGAAGGTCTTCCCGGTCGGGAACCCGGCTGCTTTGCGGCGGGAAGCGAGCATGGACCGGGCCCGGCCGGCGGCTTCCTCCGTGAAGAGGGCCTTGATGACCTCGGCCGGTTCCCACCGCTGGGCGCGGGCGGTCGCGATCAGGTCCGGGGCCAGCGCCCGGGCGTGGGGCATTTTCAGGGACCGCATCAGGGCCTCCAGGTCCGCCGGTAGCGGCGGAGCCACGGTATTGGTCGTGGTGACGGGGCTCATCGGGCCTCCTCCGGCGTGGTGATGGTTGCGGGGTTGCCGATCGCGGCCCACGCCCCTGTTCCTTGGGTGAGGGAGGTGGCTTCGTTGGCGGCGTGGGTGGTAGTGCGGCGGATGTTGGCGTTCAAGATCGAGGCGAGGTCCGGGTGCGCGAACCGGCCGTGCAGGGCGGCGTCGCCCAGGGCCCGGTCGACCTGATCAGTGCCGGCGATTTTGGCCAGCGTAACGGCTTCGGCCATTTTCACGTTCATCCTTGCGGTCCCGGCCGCGGCGGCCTCGACGAGCCAGGTTCTGGCGCCTTCGCCGATGGCCAGGAACGCGGCCTCGTCCGCGCTGCGGGCCCTCACCTCGTAGTCGCCGGGGAGCTTCGCCCGGGTTCCGGGGAAGTGTTCGTCGTTGATGGCGGGGCTGCCGGGCCGTGCCCGTTCGTGGCGGGCGACTTCGACGGGCCCGGTCGTGCCGTGGTGGACGATGATGACCTGCTCGCCGGGCCCGGTGCCGTGGGTGCGGACGAACACCCGGGCTCCGAGCAGGTGGGCCGGGACGGAGTACTGGGCGTTTTCGAAGGTGACCATTGGGGTGTTCTCCGGAACGCCGCGGGCCAGGCCGAACGCGACCGTGTGGGCGGTGTCCGGGATCCGGTGCAGCCGCGGGGCTTCCTCGGCGAGCATGGCCGCGGGTTTCCGCCGCGTCGTCCGGTGCTCACGGTGATTGACCTCGTCCATGAACGCCGTGCAGGCGGCCTCGAGCTCGGCGAAGGTGCGGTAGTCATCGCGGAGGTTGGTGTCTTTGGGCACGAGGTCGGCCTTGGCGAGTTTCACGGACGCTTCGACTCCGCCTTTGGTGGCCGGGTCCGCCGGTTGGCAGGTCAGCACGGTCACCCCGTAGTGCCGGGCGAAGTCCAGGGTCTGCTGGTTGCGCACCGGGACCCCGGCGACGTGGGCGGTGGTGACGGTCTTCTCGTTGTCCGTGAGGACATAGGTCGGCGCCCCTCCGAGGATCCGGAAGCACCGGTCCAGGGCCGCGAACACGCTCGGCGCGGTCCTGTCCCTGAGCGGGATCACGATGCGGAAGCGTGAGAACGCCAGCCAGGCCACGAAAAGGATGGTCTTCACCCCGCCGATCCGGGGCCCGTCGCCGAAGTCGTACTGCAACCACATCCCCGGTTCTGTGATCCACGGCCGGTGGACGCGGGTGTGGCCCAGCCGCCACGCGGCTTTGACCTGCGCGATCGCCCGGCGGGTAGACCGTTCCGAACCGGTGTAGCCCAGAGCGAGGAGCTTTTCGTGGGCCTTGTCGGCCCGGATCCGGCCCTTGGAGGCTTCGATCCATTCCTCGATCTTGGGCAGGAACGCGTCGGTGACCCGGCCGCGGGCCGCGGGTTCCCCGATCGGCCGGCCCGCGTCACGGGCGGTGACGTGTTTAGCAACGGTGTGGTGCGAGCAGCCCGTGAGCTCCGCGGTGGCGCGCAACGATCCGGTCAGATCGTAGGCAGCAAGAATTTCCATGATTTCTCCGTCAGACTTCATACAGGGCCTCTTCCTGGTTCGCTTTTGGTGCGCTTAGACACCGTCATCAAACCGCAGGGAGAGGCCCCCACCGCTTAAAGACGCGGCAGGAACAAGTAAGGAAGTGGGCAGATCTCATGGCCACCGGCGGGCAGTTCTGCTGGCCGCCAGCGGGCACTTTCGTGGCCGCCTATGGGCAGTTTTTCATGGCCGCTAACACGGGTAGCGGCTGCACTACTCGCATAGGCCGTCTTACACGTTCCAGGCAGCTACACCGGCGAGTCACGGATACAGTAAGGCATGCGTCCCGTCACCGCACTGCGGTATGAAAACGCTGATTTTTTCGTACAAATTGAGCATGGCGAGGGCTGCTTTAGGCCCGTATGGTCAACGTAGGATGCAGGTGCAGCCGGCAGGCGTAGGCCTATGAGCACTGCTCGAACCCTTCTCCTCGCAAGGGCACCCCAACGTACGAATCTCCCCTAGGAGTCCCATGGAAAACGCCCAATTCCGCCAAGTGATTCTTTCACTCAGTTGCAGAGACAGAATCGGAATTGTTCATGCTGTCTCCGGTTTCTTGGTATCCCATGGGTGCAATATTCTTGCCAGTCAGCAGTTCGACGATGCCGCCGAACAGAGGTTCTTCATGCGCGTGCACGTCTCTTGCCCAGCAGCCGTATCCGTTGGCGATCTGAAAAAGGCGTTTCAAGCGATGGCCTCCACGTTCGGAATGGAGTGGACGTTGGTCGACGCCGCCGACCGGCCCAAGGTTGCACTGCTGGTTTCTAAAGCCGAGCATTGCCTCAACGACCTGCTCTTCCGGTGGCGCTCAGGGCAACTTAGGGTTGACTTTCCCTTCATCGCCTCGAACCATACCACCCTTCAACCAGTTGCAGACGCCCATGGCATTCCCTTCTTTCACATTCCGGTGACACCTGAAACTAAGAGGGAAGCAGAGGAGAAGCTACTTGCTCTCCTTGCAGAACATCAGGTGGATTTGACCGTTCTAGCCCGGTATATGCAGGTGCTCAGCGACGATCTTTGCCGCGAACTTGTAGGCAAGGCCATCAACATCCATCACTCCTTCCTTCCAGGATTTAAGGGCGCCAAACCTTACCACCAGGCATTTGAACGCGGAGTGAAACTCGTTGGAGCGACGGCGCACTACGTCACCGCCGAACTGGACGAGGGACCAATCATCGAGCAGGAAGTTCTCCGCGTTGGACATGACTACAGTCCAGCTCAACTTGCAGTGACAGGCCAGGACGCAGAGCGGCTTGCACTGTCTCGCGCTGTTCAATGGCACGCAGAACAGCGGATCTTGTTAAACGGCCACCGCACCGTCGTTTTCAACTAGCACAACAACAACTTGCCCAGGGTCGGGCAGCGACCTGAGCAGAAATGAGGCCCCCCAATGGACAGGCTTGTCGACCGCACCGTAAGCGCCAACATGTTTACAGATACTTCCCATGATCCCTTGCCGACGCATGTGCGGACAATCGTGGTCGGCGGCGGAATTATCGGTGCCAGCATTGCCTATCACCTTTCAGTTGCAGGTGAGAACGACACATTACTTTTGGAGAGTAACGTCCTAGGCAGCGGGACCTCTTGGCACGCCGCAGGCTTGGTCACTGGAGCCCGCGGTACCACGACGATGACGAAGCTGGCCAAGTACGGTCTGGACTTTTATGGCCAGCTCGAGCAAATGTCCGGGCTGGACGTATCATTTCAGCGTTGCGGGTCCCTTAGCGTTGCACGAACCGCCGGACGCGTTGATGAGCTTCTTTATGCAAAGGACGTGGCCGACCAGCAGGGCGTAAGAACGGAATGGCTAACTGAGGACCGATACAAGGAATTGTGGCCTCTCGCAACCTACTCAGGGGTTGCCGGAGCACTCCTGCTGCCTGACGATGGTCACATCAACCCCGGACATGCAACAGTGGCTCTCGCTAAACTCGCCCATAGCTTTGGGACCCAGATACGCGAAAACATTGCTGTCCTCAAGATACTACGTCAAGGCGATCTCGTCGTCGGCGTGCTCACGGATCAAGGAATCGTGCACTGCGATCGGGTGATTCTGGCGTGCGGCTTGTGGACCCGTGATCTCGCGGCCACCGCCGGTGTGAAGGTACCCTTATACGCCGCCGAGCACATCCACGTCCGATCTGCAGAAATTTCCGGGGCTGTGCCTGAATTGCCCGTGTACAGGGATCTAGACAACAGCTATTACATCCGGCACGAGGCCGGGAGGCTCTTGGTCGGCGCATTCGAGCCTGACGGGCTTCCACGCGCGCTTGAGGAAATTCCTTCCAACGGCTTTGCAGAGTTCGAGCCGGAGTGGGAACACTTCGCTCCGATTAGGGCGAAGGCCGAAGGGGTAGTACCGGCACTTTCTTCAGCGGGATTCGACCGATTCCTGAATGCCCCGGAAAGCTTCACCCCGGATGCCAATTTTGCCGTGGGTGAAACCTCCGAACTTTCCAATCTGTTCGTGGCAGCAGGCTTCAACTCCCAGGGAATCATTTTTGCTCCCGGCATCGGTAAGGAATTGGCTGAGTGGGTCATTTCAGGAACTCCCGGTTTTGACTCATCCTCGGTCGATGTGCAGCGCTTTTCCGGACATCAAAACAACCGCAAGTACCTCAAGGCCCGAACCAAGGAGGGCCTTGGACGGCTTTACGCAATGCACTGGCCGAACTTGCAGATGGAGACGGGCCGCAACGTCCGTCGAACGCCCCTTCACGGGCGCCTGGCTGAGCTCGGTGCCTGCTTTGGTGAAGTTAACGGTGGGGAGCGGGCGAACTGGTACGGGGCCCCCGGAACATCTCCCACCTATGACTACAGCTATGGACGCCCGACTTGGTTCGACCGTGTCGCCGAGGAACATAAAGCGGCACGTGAGGGTGTGGTCCTTTTCGATCTGAGTCCATTCGCAAAGTTCGAAGTTGCCGGCCCTGACGCCCTTGAAGTGTGTCAGATGGCCGCAACAGCAGACATCGACGTTGAAACCGACAAAGCGGTCTATACCCTCTTCTTGAATGAGCGAGCGGGGATCGAACTAGACGGAACCATCACTCGTCTCGGCCCGGACCGGTTCTTAGTCGTTACCCCATCATTTACGCAGCAAAAGACCGCAGCGTACCTCAACCGAATAGCTCGGGGCAAAGCGGCGGCGGTGTTCGACTGCACTGCGGCCCTCGCCACAATCGGAGTCATGGGACCGAAAAGCCGAGAACTTCTTAGCAGGGTTTCACCGGAAGACTGGTCCGACGATGCACAGAAATACACCCATGGACGCACGGTAGAAATTGCAGAGGGCTATGCCTACAGTCTGCGCGTGAGCTTCGTAGGCGAATTGGGCTATGAGTTGTATCCGAGTGCCGACATAGCAACAAACGTCCTCGATGCACTGTGGGAGGCGGGGCAGGATCTGGGAGCCAAGTTGGCCGGATACCACGCCTTGGATTCGCTGCGCAGCGAGAAAGGATTCCGGCACCTGGGTCACGACATCGGGCCCATCGACGATCCCTATTCGGCAGGCCTTCGTTTCACAATCTCCATGGACAAACCAGGAGGCTTCGTAGGCAAAGACGCCCTCCTCAAGCTCGACCCCGCAGCGCCCGCTCATCGAACAGTGTATGTGGCGCTGGAAGATCCTGAACCCGTGTTCGTACATGACGAGACGGTCTACTGCAACGGCCAACCCGTCGGACGCATGACGAGCGGCAGCTACGGCCACACGCTGGGAAGCGCAGTCGGAATTGCAGCTATTGAACCTGATGTAGACCTCTCCGGAGACTTCGAAGTCCGGTGTAAAGGGCGGCTATACCCTGCAAAGGTCTCCCGGCGGCCCTTTTACGATCCCAAGGGCGAACGGCTCCGCGGTTAGGAGCCACATCCCATAGACCCCCACTGGCTCAGACAACGACTTAGGTCGTCTCTGCACGGACGAGAGCCAGGAACGAGCACCACAAGGAAGGCCTATGACTAACAGCGTCATGCAGAAACCGGGTCCCCCGGAGAACGTCGACAACATCCTGGATGGCAAGGCAACGGCTGATGCCGTGAAAACCGAACTCGCAGATCGAGTTACAGTTTTGAAACGCCGTGGCAAGACAGTTGGCTTGGGAACAGTTCTCGTTGGTGATGACCCTGCAAGCCATTCTTATGTGGCCGGGAAGCATAGAGATTGTGCGGAAGTGGGGATTGAATCCATCCGTCGGGATCTACCCTCGACAATTTCTCAGCAGGAATTAGAGGGCGTTCTGGAAGAGCTGAATGAAGACACTAGAACCACAGGCTACATAGTCCAGCTGCCGCTGCCCCCACACATCGACCAAAACGCTGTCCTGGAGAAAATATCCCCTCAAAAAGATGCAGACGGACTACATCCGATCAACCTTGGAAGACTTGCACTCAACGTCAGCGGCGATCTCAGCTCTCCGCTGCCCTGCACTCCAAACGCGATAGTCGAGCTGCTAACCCGACACGGCATCACTCTCAACGGTTTGGAGGTGCTTGTCGTCGGTCGCGGAGTCACAGTTGGTCGACCCTTGGGGCTGCTGCTTACACGGCGCACCATCAACGCGACCGTCACTTTAGCGCATACCGGATCGGTTGATCTTCCTAAGTTGCTAAAGCGCGCAGATGTTGTGGTGGCCGCGGCCGGTGTACCGGGCATCGTGCAAGGCAAACACCTCAAACCGGGATCAATAGTCTTAGACGTCGGAGTGTCACGGATAACCGAGGCCAGCACCCGCAAAGCCGTCCTCCAAGGAGACGTCGCTGCCGACGCTATGCACGTTGCTGCCTGGATCTCACCCAACCCTGGCGGTGTTGGCCCCATGACCCGGGCGATGCTTCTTGCTAATGTCGTTGAGACGGCCGAGCGGGATCTTTTACTTGCGTAGCGACGCGCTGCCACGACTACTCTTCGTTTGCAGCTCCCCCTAACGGCCCGGTGAGGTCAAGGGTATGCGTGGGTGAAAACCGTATCTTCTACGGCGGTGACTGTCGCAATCTCGGGTTTCCTGGATCGTTTGGTTATGCGAGCAGGCCGGTGGCGGCTGCTTCCGCAACGATTGCCAGGAAAAGAAGTGGCCAGCTGGTTGAGGCCTACCTTCATGCTTGGTCGAGGCTTCAGGTCGGTAGCTCTAGGCGTCGCTTACGCCACATGCTCTGGTCTAGGCACAGTAGCCGTTGCCTTTGCTGTTATGACGAACTCTAGGAAAAGTAAGGCCCGGTGATCCGCCCAAAGCACACGTACTGCTCGGGCACCTTGCAGATCGGGGCCAAAGGCCAGGGCCTTTTAGCCTCTTAGAAAATTGTGGCTGACCCCTCATAAGGGGTCTCCATCGCAGTGCTTAGACGATGGAGTTAGTTAAAGTACCTATTCCCCCGAGACTGATTTCCACGCAGTCTCCGGGGATAACAGCTGCGAAGGTACCCGGGGCCCCCGTCATAACGATGTCACCAGGCTCAAGAGTCGTCCAGCGGGTGACGTACACCAGACAGTCGACAACGCTCGTGAGGAGGTTGAATGACCCGGACTCGGCCCTAACATGGCCGTTCACGTTCACCGTGATGCTGACCTTTTCAGGATCCTTAATTTCGGTCTCAATCCACGGTCCAAGAGGTGTGTAATTAATGCCGGCTTTGGCTTGGAAAAGCTTTTCGTCTATAAGTCCTTGGTCGGCGTTTGTAACATCGTTCGCGACCGTGTAACCCAGCACATGATCGCTCACGTCTTCGGCGGTGAGGCCGGTAGCCCGTTTGCGCATAACAACTGCCAGCTCTCCCTCCACGTGCACTACACCGACGTCCTGAGTCAACTTAACGTTGTCTTCCGGGTTCGCCACGGTATGTACGGATTTGTGCCAGGCCTGTACGGGAAGCGGATGCTTATTACCGGGGCGGTTGTGGCTCAGCCCGATGAGGACGGAGGGCCTAACCGGAACGAGTAGCTTCGCCCCTTCCGCCGGCGTCACTTGCCCAGTGAAGGATAGTACCTCGGCAAACGGGTCTTCCAGGTGGTGCCAGTCCCCGTTCCGCAATACTGCATGCTGGGGTCCTCTGGTCGTTTGTATCCTAGCAAGTCGCATTATTCACTCGTTCAGTCGGCACGTAACCCCGAACAGTAATTCAGTTCTCATAGGGGTCGGCGATGCCGATGTATTGGGTGGTGGTATATTCGGCGATGCCTTCAGACCCGCCTTCGCGGCCTAGGCCTGATTGTTTGACGCCGCCGAAAGGGGCGGCGGCGTTGGAGATGATGCCCGCGTTGAACCCAACCATGCCGAACTCGATCTGCTCTGCCACCCGGAGGAGTCGATTGAAGTCGCGGCTGTAGAGGTAGGCCGCAAGCCCGTATTCCGAGGCGTTGGCCAGTTGGATGGCGTCCTGTTCGGTGCTAAACGTGGTGACAGGAGCGACGGGACCGAAGATTTCCTGGTTGAGGATCTCCGCATTATTGGGAACGTCGGCGAGAACTGTGGGCTGGTAGAAGTAGCCTGGCCCGTCCACGTGGGCACCCCCAACGAGGGCAACGGCTCCGGCATCGATGGCAGCCCTGACCAGGGCGTGGACGTCCTCGCGAGCACTGTCGTCAATCAGCGGGCCGACCTGACTGGCAGGGTCGGTACCTCGGCCCGTGGCGAGGGCGCCCATCGCGGCTGCGAATTTCCGGGTGAATTCCTGCGCCACGGATTCTTGAACGAGGAACCGGTTGGCCGCGGTGCAGGCCTCGCCCATATTCCGCATCTTAGCCGCTATTGCCCCTTCTACAGCTTTGTCCAGATCTGCATCTTCAAACACGATGAACGGAGCATTTCCGCCCAATTCCATTGAAGTCCGCAGGACATGTCGCGAAGCCTCTGTCATCAGGCGCTTGCCGACGGGTGTGGATCCTGTGAAGGAGACTTTCCGCAGGCGGGAATCTTTCAGCAGCGGCCCGGATATCCCCGACGCCGAGGATGACGAAACGACGTTCAGAACCCCGGCCGGAAGGCCGGCCTCCATCATCGTCTGGGCAAACAGCTGCGAAGTCAGCGGTGTCAGCTTGGCTGGTTTAAGGACCATCGTGCAGCCAGCGGCGACAGCCGGAGCAACCTTGCGAGTAGCCATCGCAAGGGGGAAATTCCAGGGAGTTATCAGCAGGCAGGGGCCTACGGGTTTGTGCTGGACAAGAATCCTGTTCTTGCCCTCGGGGGTGGTGAGGAATCGGCCGTAATTTCGCACGGTTTCTTCCGAGAACCACCGCAGAAACTCAGCCCCGTAGGCAACCTCGCCCCGGGCCTCAGCCAATGGTTTGCCCATCTCCAACGTCATCAACAGCGCGAAGTCCTCCGACCGCGCTGTTACCAGGTCGAATGCACGGCGCAATATCTCGGCGCGCACCCGGGGAGCAGTGCGCGCCCATGAGGCTTGCGCCGCGCAAGCTGCCTCCAGGGCGGCGACCGCATCCTCGCTCGTGGCCGAAGCTAGGGTGGCAAGTACCTCACCAGTAGCAGGATCACGCACGTCAAACGTTCCGCCGTCGGACGCATCCACCCACTGGCCACCAACCAGCAGGCCGGTGGGCACGGACGCGAGCAGAGACGCCTCGCGCTCTAGGGGAGTGGCAGGCAACACAGCCGATTCAACTGTCATTTGTAGTCCTCGGAGATTTGATTTGTAGCGACTGACTGCGCCGCAGGAGCACTGCAAGTTGGGGGCGAGTAAGAGGTCTGCTAGAGAAAGCCCGGTTCGGTCGCCAACGATCAGGCGAAGCTGTGACAGGCGAAGTCGCATGAATGCCGGCGAAAGAACTTTTCAGCCCGAAGTACAGAGTTCCAGCCTTAGATAGTCGGTCGACATCCAACGTCGCTTCTCCAGAGGTCGCGCTCCACCGTCGTCCCTGGCGCTATCTTCGTAGAAAGACGGACGCTGAACGTTCTTTGGTCGTGACGCGTGACAACAATCCCCTGGTGGTCTGACGTTCGTAGCGCATGCGCCACTGCCTCGCTGACCGCCGCGGTAAGGCGTTCTTCCATGTCGCCACGGTGATCCACGGTGATGACTTTGCTATATGAGCCTGTGTGCTCTGGCATGCGGTAGTTCCTTCCGGAGCGATGCGCGGGTGTGCTGCCACGCTATACCTCAGACATAAGAGTGCGATTTGTGGAATCTGGTGCTTCAACATGAACTCGAAAGCGGATGAAAGTCTCACGACTACAGCAGCCAGTATGGAGCGCCCTGTTACGGTCGCAAACAGTTCTTGAGAATGATCTTTGTACTAATCCTGTACATAAGTAGGACTAGGGCGCGCGGGCAAAGAAGGGAAGGACTGCACCTAAGACGAGCCCCTCGACCTGCTTGTACGGATCCCCAGTCCTCCATTCCGTAGCTAGCCGACGGCGGACAAGGCAAAGATTATTCAAAAGTACGAAAACTGCCGGTATCTATCACTCCAGCACGATTTTGTTGGCACCCTAAGCGGCTTACTCTGGGGTAGAAACAGCGTCTTCTGCCTGTCTCCCCATATATCACATCAAAACGGAGGTGGCTGTGTGCCCCGCATAGGAATTCTTGGTGCCGGCTTGGCTGGCCTTGCAGCAGCTACAAAACTCGCCGAAGCCGGCGAACACGTCACGGTATTCGAAGCCCGTAACCGCCCAGGCGGTCGCGTTTGGTCAGAAACACTTGACACACCACAAGGCAGGTATGTCATAGAACGAGGTGCCGAGTTCGTTCTGGACGGCTACACCTCCATGCGGCGGCTGCTATCGCATTTTGGGCTTAGCTTGGTTGATACTGGCATGAGCTATTACGTTCGTGAGCCCGGCGACATGGCTGGCATCACTTCTGATGACATTATTCGTACCGGGCGGAAAGCACTGGAATTAACCAGCAGCAATGGCCTTCAAGGGACTGCCGAAGAGCTGCTGGCCGCATTGCCCGACGAACCGGAACTGGTCGACGCGCTTCGTGCCCGCATCGAAATCTCTACGGCGGTGAGCGCATCAGAGGTCACGGCGAAATCGTTGCAGCATATTGCCTCGTTCGAACCCAAACCCAGCTGGCGAGTGGCTGGCGGCAATCAACGACTGCCCGATGCGATGGCAGCTGCACTTGGTTCTGCCGTGCGTTACGGCGAAACCGTGAGGGCCGTTGAGAACATCAGTGACGGTGGTGTCCTTGTTACTACCGACACCGACACGTCCGTGTTTGACGCCGTCGTTGTCGCGCTTCCGCTTGCTGTAATCCGTGACCCACAAGTGAACCTGCCTTCAACTGAGGCCCGCAGCGCAGCCCTAAAGCACGTTCTTCAAGGACATGCCGCAAAACTGCACCTCCCTCTGGAAACTCCGCCCCCCACAAGTGCTGTCATGTCCGTCGAAGGCCGCTACTGGACTTGGACTGCCACCGACGACTCCGGGGTTGTGGCCCCGGTGCTAAACGCCTTCATGGGCTCCCCATCAGCCATCTCCCGTGCCAACCTCACGCAAAACCCGTCGGAATGGGTTCTCAAAGCACGAGCACTTCGCACGGATCTCGACATCGCGCAAAACGCTTCCGCGCTGACCACTGTATGGTCCGAGGATCAACTGGCAGGTGGGGCATACGCCGCCCATGCCCCAGGCGCCACGGCCGCTGGGACGGCCCTCTTGGAAAAGCCGGTCGGGGATGTTTTCTGGGCTGGCGAGTACAGCGAACCGGAATTCGTAGGCCTAATGGAAGGAGCTATACGCAGCGGCGAGCGGGCCGCGGAACGTGTCATGCAGCGCCTTGAAACTACGTCCCGTAACTCTGACTCTGAAAGAACCAAAGCATGAGCACCGTACTTCACGCTTCTTCACTGCACTGGGCAGAACCGGTTCCAGTTGATCCCGAACGAATCATCCGGGGTGCTCCGGCCACGAGCACTCGCGTACTTTTTGCAGACGGCAAAACGGAACTGGGGCTGTGGCGGGCAACCCCCGGCGAATTTACTACAGTCCATCAGGGATACGAGGAGTTTATTAGCGTGATCGAAGGAGAAGGAGAACTGATCCATGATGACGGCTCCCGCACCACACTCAACGCCGGGACAGTCCTAATCCTCGAAAACGGCTGGAGAGGGCGATGGAGCATTGCAAGCACCCTCGTTAAGTCCTACACAACAGTTCGAGTGTGAACCAGGCGATGGGATAAGCGTGCAGCGGCCGAGCGCGCCGTAAGGGATTTCCACCCTGGTTAAAAGCGAAAGACGCTCACCACATCCACCGTCCTATAGAAGGTCTAGACGTGAACAAACTCCCGTCCCCCGTGTTCAGCCCGAAGTTTTGCCACTCGGCCTCTACTAGCCATCGCTCGCTCCACTTCGAAGTTCTGGCGCCCGCTGGTACCTGCCTGTCTGTGGAAAAACCCAGCAGCGCTGCCCCTCCTACCTTGTCCCCGGTGCCCCCCGCTGCAAATCGCGGTCCGGAAGTCGAGGATCTTCTCCCTTGGATCGGGTGGGTTACTGCATGAACGGAGAAATTTTATCGAGATAGACCCATACCCGCTTAAGTGTGAAACAGCTCCCTCCGAGCTCTCTGATCCAGGGCTCCTGAACCGGTTGGCTGAGCCGTGTTCCACTCCGCTGCCGTAACTCGCAGCGTCGCACACGTCGGCCGCCGGCCGTAATCAGAAAAGAAAGGACTAGGCTTTTGGCAGCAAAATACAAAATTGGCTATTTCGTGGGGAGCCTTGCGACCAATTCCATCAACCGCGCTCTCTCCCAGGCTTTGATAAAGCTCGCCCCGGAGGACCTCGAGTTCACCGAAATCCCCATCAAGGACCTCCCACTTTACAGCTACGACTACGACGCCGGTTTTCCGCCGGAAGGCTTGGCCCTTAAGGAAGCTATCGAAGCGTCCGACGGGATCCTCTTCGTGTCTCCCGAGTACAACCGTTCCATTCCAGGTGCCCTCAAAAACGCTATCGACTGGGGATCTCGTCCATGGGGATCGAATTCCTTCGCCCGTAAACCCACGGGAATTATTGGGACTTCTCCCGGCAGTATCGGCACCGCAGTGATGCAGTCGTCCTTCCGCAGCATCCTGAGCTTCCTAGACGCACCACAGCTGAATTCTCCTGAAGCCTATGTTCACTACGACGTCGACATGTTCGGGGAGGGTGGCGAAGTCAAGGATGAACGCACGGCGAAGTTCCTGCGCCACTACATGGACGAATACGGCGCCTTCGTGGCCCGTGTCCTCGCCACAAGCACCGCCGGACACATCGGCGATATGGAGCCGGACAGTGACAAGCTCTCCCGCTGATGTGTAGATCTGGTTGTCAAGAGTGCATGGATGAGCGGCTGCCGGGTTTGATTTCGGGAGCCCCTCATCTTTGTGCCAGCCGGTCATGCTGCGGGGGCCCGTGAGCGAGTCGTTTTCGAATGCTGTGTCAGGCTCACATTGCGGGTTGTACCCCATGATGATTTGTTCGGCTGGAGCATATCGTGCCTAGAATCGAGCACGTTGGAGGACGTCGGTTCATAGCGGAAACTCGGGTTAGCGCAGGATGCTGCCACCCGCCGACTTCGATCACGTTAGGCGGCACGTTCATCTCGGGCCGCGGTTCATGGTTCTCCTTGCTGGAGTGGTGCGGCCAGTAACCAGCACCAGCCGGCGAGCTCGCGGGCGATTGCGGTGTGGCCTTGACTGACATTTCATGGTGCTCGTTGAAGTGTTCCCAGTTGTGTGGAGCCGGTGGGTTCCTTCCAGGGCGCGGATGCGGGTTGCCGAGGCGACGAGCTCAAGCTGGCGCAACAGTCGTTCCCCGGGCAGTTTACGAGCGTAGGTGTTCCGGCCCTTGTAATCGGAACCTGGTGCCGTGACTGGCCGGAGGACTCCTCGCATCGCTTGGAGATTGTCGGAGCAGGAACTGAGGCTCGCTTTTCGCAACCAAGAGATTGCCAGTTCGCCGGCTACAGCCTGCAACTCGCTGCTTCCGTCGGGCCGCATGCCCCTAACAGTCCCTTGTCTTCCCCGGTAAGCCGAAACCTCCGGGCGCGGGACGCAATCTGGCTCTTCACGGTTCGTGGGGAAATGGATCCTGGAATGAGCGTCATGCCGCCGTCCTGACGGCACTTCTCAAGAGAATAACCGATTTGTAATTGGCGGCGTTGCGGTACCCGCGGGCAGTTCGCTTAATGTTCTTGATTGCCGTGTTGTTGGCCTCGACCTTGCCGGTCGTGGCGCCGGTGATAATCAGCACCTCGATCTCTTTCCACCATCTGCAGACGGTGCGGTAGAGCCGGTTGGTCTCCGGTCTCGCGGCTGCGGTGACAAGTTCCTCAAGCTTGGCTTTCGCTATTTCGGCGTCCTCGAGGGAGCCGGTGCGCAGCAGGACCCTGAGTTGTTCCTTGACCTTCCAGACCGCTCCCGAGTTGCACAGGTAATTGGGGTTCTGGAGTGTTTGCCCAGCTCAAGGCGGGGTCACCTTCTGAAATGGGGCACTAACGGTAGCCTTCTGGGGTGTCCCCGCATATCCGGAAGGTGAAAACTGGCTCGGGCGCGACCGCGGTCCAAATCGTTGAGAAGCGGTCCGGGGTCCGGCGGATCCTCGAGCACCTCGGCTCAGCCCACGACGAGGCTGGAGTGGCAGCCTTGGTCCGCGCCGGGCAGGAGCGTCTGAACGCCGGCCAACAGGCCTTTGAGCTCGACCTCGTCCCGGCAAGCTCAGAATCTGCGGTCCCGGCGCACAATGCGGTGGTCGCCGGTTCACGATGCGAGGTCCTGTGGGAAGTCCTCGCGGACGCCTACTCCCGACTGGGATTCGACGTACTTGGGGACGACGCGTTCGCTGCGATGGTGCTCGCCCGGCTGGTGGAACCGGCTTCGAAAGCCGCCACGGTCGGGATACTCGAGGATCTGGGCGTAGCCGCCCCGCACCGCAACACTTTGGGAGCGGCGCTGAAACGCTGCCAGAACCGTGACTACCGCGGCACGCTGGCCAAGGCGTGCCTTGCCCACTCGGCCCGGACCACGGGAACCTCGGCGATGGTGCTCTACGATGTCACGACGCTTCACTTCGAGAATGAGGACGAAGACGCGTTGCGCAAGGTCGGGATGAGCAAGGAGCACCGCGTTGACCCGCAGGTCCAGGTCGGGCTCCTCGTGGATCCGGGCGGATTCCCGCTGGAAGTGCATCTGTTCGAGGGGAACAAGGCCGAGACAACCACCCTCATCCCCGTTCTGGAAGCGTTCCAGAAGCGGCACGGGGTGACGAACATGGTTGTCGTCGCCGACGCGGGAATGCTTTCGGCGGCGAACCTGAACGCGCTCGAAGATGCCGGGTTTTCCTTCATCGTCGGTTCCCGCCTGACCAAGGCCCCCTACGACCTGGCCGAGCACTTTGAGCGCCGCGGGGACTACTTCGAAAACGGGCAGATCCTTGAATCCAAGCGCGTCATGGGCACCGGCAAGTCCGCCCGGGAGCGCCGGATTGTCTACCAGTACTCCTTCAAACGAGCCAAGCGTGACAACCGCACCATCAATCTCATGATCGACAAAGCCGAACGCATCGCCGACGGCAAGATTCCCTTGAAGAAGGCCAGATTCCTGAAGGTCACAGGCGCACAGAAGACCCTGGACCAAGCCACTATCGACCGCGCCCGCCAGCTCTCGGGGCTCAAGGGCTACGTCACCAACCTCCCCGAAACCAAGATGCCAGGCGCCGAGGTGATCACCGCCTACCACGACCTCTGGCAGGTCGAGGCGTCCTTCCGCATGACCAAATCCGACCTACGCGCCCGGCCCGTGTTCCACCGTCAGCGCGATGCCATCGAAGCCCACCTCACCGTCGTGTTCGCAGCCCTCGCCATCGCACGCCATCTCCAGGACACTACCGGCGTCACGATCAAGAAGCTCGTGCGGACACTCAAGCCCCTGCGCACCGTCACCGTGCGCATCGGAGCTCAGACCATTACCGCCGCGCCAGCCATCGACCTGGAGGCACGGGCCATCCTCGACCGGCTACCGCCGATCAACGCACCGGGGCACTAAGCCTGTGCAACTCGGGTCTGCAGACGGTGCGGTAGAGCCGGTTGGTCTCCGGTCTCGCGGCTGCGGTGACAAGTTCCTCAAGCTTGGCTTTCGCTATTTCGGCGTCCTCGAGGGAGCCGGTGCGCAGCAGGACCCTGAGTTGTTCCTTGACCTTCCAGACCGCTTGAAGGGTGCCGATCGGATCATCGGCGGCGAAGACTTCCTCCAGCCGGAGGGCGGCCCTGCAGCTGAGGTTGTCGCCGCCGCGCAGCAGGAGCATGCGGTGGGCCCAGGCCTTGTCGATGGCCCGGTCGCGTCGGCCCTTGACCTGTTGGGAGAGGTTCTGCCGGGTCTCGGTCAAGGCCTGGTTGGCCAGCGAGATCAGGTGGAAGTGGTCGACAGCGACAGCGGTGCGGGGAAGCCACATCCGTAGTGCCTTGCGGAACGCCGCCGACGGGTCGATCGCCACAACCTGCACAGCCAGGCGCCACTCCAGGGGCCGGGCGAACAGCCATTCCCCGACACCCTTGTGATCTCGGCCGTCGACCACACCAAGGACCTGACCGGTGTCCAGGTCCAGGATGGTTGTCATCCACGGCTCGAAGCGTGTCCACGCCTTTGTTGTGGAGTCCTGGAAGTAGCGCACAGATCTGAACCGGTGCTCATCAATGCCCAGCATCCGCGGGCTGAGCTTGTCCACGTCGGGCAGCCGGAGCACGCAGGCCTCGGTCACCGCGGCCCGGACCATCCACCAGGACACCGCGAAGCCCGCGGCGGTCTCCGACACGGCCCTGCCCGAACGGATGACCGCGTCCACGAGCTGGTCCCGAAGCCTGCTGGTGGAGCGGGCACGGCGCGGGACCTGTGGCGTTGATTCAAAAAACGACAGCCGGTCGCAAGCCCTCTCTTCGCAGTACCAGCGGTACTTGGACCAGAGCACCTCAACTGGCCCGGCAACAGGAATATCCCGGAGCCGCTGCATGCTGCGTTCCTTTCGCCTGGACGAGATGACTCCGCAGCTGGGGCAGCCCGGTGGCTGGTCGGTTTCGATAATGACCTGCCGGCGGCCGGCAGTGATCATGGTGGAGATGACACGGTAGTCGGGCAGGTTGAAGAGGATGGTGGCAGCGTCGGCTGCGACCCCGGTAGGCTCGTTCAAGGGCTCGTGGTCCTGTTCCAGGTTGAATGCTAGACACACTCATCCCAGCAGGGCCACGGGCCCCCTTGTTTTCAACGACACGAACTCAATTCCCCAGAAACCACGAAGAGCCCGCAATCTGCCCGCGCATTCGGCTCCCGCTTCCGATTGAAGGCAGCGGATCGTAAAAAGATGCACAAGCGCCGTGCCAGCGGCTTGCCACCCGAAGGGAGAGGCGGCGATGGAGCTGCTGTTCTGCCCGGCTACTCGGCTTTTGGTTGGTAATCCCTTCGAGCCTTCCTCTACTCCTCTTGCCAAATAGGTCGGGACTGCCTGGTTTCGCCACCCGGTTCCCTAAAGCCCGTAGACGATAACCTCGAGGCAGTAACACCCGGGCACCGTCATCGGAGTAGACGGCTTTGCGCCAGCGTCCGCCGTCAAGCCGCTGGCGCACACAAACTCCTACGAGAGGACTTGCCTTTGGTTCACGATCGTCAGCGGTTCCAGTTCTAGGTGAAGGGCGCTGACATCATGTTTTAGCCCGGGGTTTTCATGGGGCGCCGGGTGCGGGGCGTGTTTAAGCAGGGAAAGGGTGCTCTGAGCTGGGAAAATAGTGGTTGTCGAGACCGTTATTTGCCGAGCGAGGGAGCACCCTTTCGATGCAAAAGTCTACCTTCGTTTTCCCGTCCCTGCCGGTTAGTTTCACCGGCCAGTCGCTGATCTCCCACGCCGGAGTTTCGGTGCTCACCGGCTTCATGGACGCCCTCGGTTTCGGCAGGCTGTGCGAGGACCGGCTGGGCCAGTTTGTCCCTTCCGGAGCGAAGCACCGGCCGGGACGGCTGGTTGGATCCCTTGCCGCGATGCTCGCCGCCGGCGGTGAACACGCTTCGGATCTGGACATTCTGCGGTCCTCACCTGGAGTCTTCGGTCAGCTGCCCTCCAACGCGACGGTGTCCCGGTTCTTCGAACGAACCGTCACGAACCCCGAGTTGTTTCGCTACGGCTTTGAGACCCTCACCCGGGAACTGCGAACCCGGGCCTGGAACGCCGCCGGAGCAAGGAACCCGGCCCTGACCGCAACAGCCTTGGACCCGCTGATCATCGACATCGACGCGACCCTGGTGACCTCCCACTCCGACAAGGAAAACGTCGCCGGAACCTACAAACGCGGCTACGGCTTCGCCCCCTTCATCGCCTCCTGTGATTACGGGGCCGGCAATGGTTCCGGGGAAATTCTCGCCGCCGTGCTGCGCCCGGGGAACGCCGGGGCGAACAGCGCTGATGACCACATCCGGGTCTTCCACACCGCCACAGCCCAACTGCCGGAGAGCTTCTTTACCGAGGCCGGGGCCTTGGCCGGGGAGAAGATCCTGGTCCGCACCGACAGTGCCGGGGCCTCCCGGAAATTCCTCTGGCACCTGCACGGCCTGGGCGTGCAGTTCACCACCAGCTACACCATCCCTTTCGGCAAGGCCCACATGGTCGACTGGATCAGCGACAAACAGTACTGGCAGCCGGCCCTGGACCAGACCGGAAACGACCGCACCAATGCCTGGGTCATCAACGCCACCGACGTCCTCACGCTCACGGACTACCCGCCGGGCACGCAACTGTTCCTGCGCGCAGAGCCGCTGCACCCCGGCGCGCAACCAACCCTGCTTGACACCGACGGGCACCGGATTACCGCGTTCCTGACCAACTCCCCCCGCTGGCACGGCCCGTATCTGGATGCCAGGCACCGTGCCCGGGGCCGGTGCGAGAACCGGATTAAAACCCTGAAAAACACCGGCCTTGGCAAACTCCCGTTCTTCGATTTCGCCGCGAACCAGGCCTGGGCGAACATCGCCGCGCTGGCCTTCAACCTGGTCTCCTGGATCCAGCTCGCCGCCCTCCCGGACGGCCACCAGGCCAAGGCCTGGGACATCAAACGCTGGCGCTACCGGCTCTTCGCGACCGCAGGGAAAATCATCACCCGCGCCCGCCATAGCCAGCTCCTCCTGCCGGAAAGAGCACCCGAGAAGGCCCTTATAAACCTGCTTCTGGAGAATACCAGGCACCTTCGACAACTCCTGCTGGCCGGCTCAGGCTGAGCAGTCACTGACCCAACCCCGACGAGCAGACCCATCACCGGAAGTGGAACCGGCGCCAAGCCAGGCGACCCAACAGGCCAAACCACCGCGCCCGAAAACAGCAAACAACCACCAGCCACCGGCCTGACGCAATCCGCAGTCATCACCTGCCCTCATGAAAAATCGGGGTTAGGATGCACCATCGGCCTAGGGTGTGTCTCCTTATTGCCGTAGCCAGATAAGGGATGCGTAGAGGGCGACGCCTGCCCGGTAGGTGATTGCGAGTTTGTCGTATCGGGTGGCGATGCTGCGCCATTGCTTGAAGAGGCTAAAGGATTGCTCGACGACGGACCGGCCTTTGTAGGCTTCACGATCGAAGTCCACGGGCCGGCCGCCGCGGGAGCCTTTTCGTATTCGGTTGGCGATTTGGTCTCGGGGTTCGGGAATGATCGCTTTGATCTTCTTCTGACGCAGGAGGGATCGGTTGGCCCGGGACGAGTAGGCCTTGTCGCCCATGACCGCGTCGGGTCGGTTCCTGGCGCGGCCGCCGCCAATCCGCGGCACGCTGATCGCCTCGATGACATGGGGAAACCTGCGTGAGTCGGATCCCTGGCCGGGCCCCAGGATGAACGCCAAGGGACGGCCCCGGCCGTCGCAGGCGTGGTGGATCTTTGTGCTCAGCCCGCCCCTGGACCGGCCCACGGCATGGTCTTCAGGTTCGATCCAGAGTTTCTTGTAATTCGGCGGTTCCCCCTGTGGTGCGGGGAAGGTTGGTTCCGTGCTGGTGGGCCCGGTTGATTGTCGAATCCACTGAAACAGTCCAGTCGATTCCACCGTCGGCGTCCGCCTGAGCGAGCAAGGCCGCGTGGATACGGTCCCAGGTCCCATCCGCAGCATAGCGGCGGTGCCGCTTCCACACGGTTTGCCACGGTCCGAACTGCTCGGGCAGGTCCCTCCACGCTATCCCGCACCGGTACCGGTAGGCGATCCCTTCGACAGTCTGGCGGTTATTGCGGAACGGGCGCCCGCGCTGGCCATCGGAACTCGGCAACAACGGCTCAACACGGGCCCACTGCTCATCGGTAAAAATCTGGAAACGCGACACCACTCCAGTTAAGCAACCAACGCCAAGCCTATTTGGGAGACACGCCCTAGGGCCGGGGCGCCGGTTGTTGTGTGTCCCTGGTGGAGGTGATGCCCGCCCGGACGCTGCCGCTCTTGCAGGCGGCGGCGGGCCGGCCGCGCGGCGATGCCCGCGCCATCTGAACGCAAAGGAACAATATCTCCCATTTAATCCCGTCACACCCTTGACCAGGCTTGTAAAGCGCTGATAGAAGTTAAGGGCAGAAAACGCTTTCCGCTGCATCCTAAAACCTCACCCCTCGTTCGTGGTGGGCTGCCTGTCAGGTGTAGTGAAACGTTCCAAACTGTCGTGCGGCAGACTCAGCTGCCGCCGCATCAAAGGAGATGTTCTTTTGGCTTATCCCTCGAAATGTTCCCCCACGCCCCGTCCGGTTTTGCGGCAAGGCCGCGCCTGGAAAGCCGTCCCCTTGGCTGCGGCTGCTTCCCTCACCGCCGCTGCGCTGGCGTTCACCGGGGTGCCGCTCGCGCAGGCCAACCCCGGCACCGCCCCCGGGCAGTCCGGCAAGGCAGAGCTGAAGCGCCAGGTGGAGAACCTGGACCGCGCGCCGGTGGCCGTGCTTACGGACCAGGGCGTCACGCTGGGCTGGCGCATGCTGGGCCTGGACCAGGACAGTGTGGGCTTCCACGTGATCCGCGACGGCGTCCAGCTCACCGAAGAGCCCATCCGCAACACCACCACGTTCGTTGATCCGGCCGGAACCGCAGCCTCCACGTACGTCATCAAAACTGTGGGCAACGGCAACGGGCAGGACAAACTCAGCGCGGAATTCACCCCGCTGGCCCAGAACTACCTGTCCATCAAGCTGGACAAGCCCGCCGACGGCGTCAGCAAGGATGGAAAGCCCTACACCTACTCGGCCAACGACTCCAGTGTCGCGGACCTGGACGGGGACGGCAGCTACGAGATCATCCAGCTCTGGAACCCCTCCAACGCGCAGGACAACTCCAAGTCCGGATTCACCGGAAACGTCTACGTGGACGCCTACAAGATGGACGGCACCAGGCTGTGGCGCATCGATCTGGGCCACAACATCCGCGCCGGCGCCCACTACACCCAGCTCCTGGCGTACGACTTCGACGGCGACGGCAAGGCCGAGGTGTCCATGAAGACGGCGGACGGCACCACGGACGGGGCCGGAACCGTGATCGGCGACCCGGCAGCGGACTACCGGAACAGCGCCGGTTATGTCCTGTCCGGTCCGGAGTTCCTCACAGTGTTTAACGGGGCAACAGGCGCCATCATGGACACGGTGGCCTACGACCCGCCGCGCGGCAGCGTCTCCGCCTGGGGCGACGGCTACGGCAACCGCGTGGACCGCTTCCTGGCCGGCGTCGCCTACCTCGACGGCGAAAAGCCGTCCATGATGTTCAGCCGCGGCTACTACACCCGCACCGTCCTGGTCACCTATGACCTGGTGGACGGCAAGCTGGTGAAGCGCTGGACCTTCGACTCGGACATCGCGGGTGCCGAATACAAGGGCCAGGGCAACCACAACCTCTCCGTAGCTGACGTGGACCAGGACGGCAAGGACGAGTTCGTCTTCGGCTCCATGACCATCGACGACGACGGCTCGGTCCTCTACAACACCAGGCTGGGCCACGGCGATGCGATGCACACCAGCGATTTCGATCCTTCCCGCCCCGGGCTGGAGGTTTTCGCCGTCCACGAGAGCATGAGCCAGAGCGGCAACCGTGGCGCCACCTTCCGCGACGCCGCCACCGGCGAGGTGCTCTGGAGCATCCCCGCCATCCGGGACACCGGCCGCGGCGCCGCCGGCGACATCGATCCCCGCTACGCCGGCGCTGAGGGCTGGGCGGTGGGCGGCGACGCCTCCTGGAACTCCCCGCGGGGCCAGCTGATGTCCGCCAAGGGCGAGCTGATTGCCGAGAGCATTCCCGCGGCCAACTTCCTCGCCTGGTGGGACGGTGACCTGCTCCGCGAGATCGTCGACCACGACTTCGACGCTGCCGCCGGCGTGGGCGTGCCCACAATCTCCAAGTGGAACTGGGAAACGGAGTCCAGCGACAGGCTCCTGACTGTCACCGGCGCCCGCACCAACAACCACACCAAGGGCAACCCGTCCCTGCAGGCGGACCTGCTGGGCGACTGGCGCGAGGAACTTGCCTTCCCGTCGTCGGACAGCACTGAACTGCGGATCTACACCAGCACCTCGCCCACCGAGGTCCGGCTCCGCACCCTGATGCACGACACCGTCTACCGCACCGCCGTGGCCCGAGAAAACGTGGCCTACAACCAGCCGCCGCACCCGAGCTTCTTCATCGGCGAGGGCATGGAAACCCCGGCCGCGCCGTCGGTGGTGTACGCGGGCACCGGCAAGTAGCACGGCACCCACGGACGGTCCTGCCCCGCACAAAAGCGCCGCCCGCCTCTGCAATGAGGCGGGCGGCGCTTTTATTGTGCTGCGGCTAAACCCGGTTAGTGCGTTCCGAGGTTCCCGCCGACGGGCGGCAGGCCGCCATCTCGACGGCGGTCGTCGCCTTCGCGCTCGGCGGCGCTCAGGTTTTCGCCTTCGGCCGTCTCGTCCGACTCGCCGCTCGTGTCCACCAGGCCGTTGGTCTGGTCGAACTGGTGTCCGATCCTGTCATCGCCCAGATCGGCGACTGAACCGGTGGAGCCGGCTGCCGCCGTCGTACCCGCTGACGTGCCGGTGATGGTGGTCGTGTCCGTCGGAATCGGTGTGACGGTGACCGGTTCTCCGGGAGCCGCCGGAGTTACCGTTTCGTCGGCAACCGCGGTTGTCTCCTTGTTGCCGCCTGCTGCCATGGCAGCTGCTGCGCCGGCTACCGCGGCAACACCGAGGCCCGCGGCAACCTTGCCGGAGACGCCTGCCTTGCCGGAGTCGCCCCGGGATCCGGCAGCATCCTCCACGCCCGGCGTGCCCGCCGGGGCGCCCGTGCTCACGCGTCCGCGCCAGGCGCCGCTGGCGTAACCCTCATCCTCGATGAATTCCTTGAACCGCTGCAGGTCAGCCTCGGCCTGGCGGTCAACCACGTTGAGCTTGTCGCCCACCTTTTCAATAATTCCTTCGGGCTCATACTCCAGCGTCAGCCGAAGGGAAGTCTGCCCGCCACCCACGTCCTCGAAGTCAACAGCGCCGGCATTTGTGGCGCCTTCCGTGGCGGCCCAGGCGACCTTCCGGTCCGGGACCTGCTCAAGGATCTTCGCTTCCCACTGCCGGCGGATGCCGCCGATCTCGGCCACCCATTCCAGCCTGTCATCGCTGAGCTGGGTCACGCTCTTGACGCCGCCCATGAAGTGCGGGAACTCCTCAAACTGCGTCCACTGGTTGTAAGCCGTGCTTACCGGTACGTTCACCAGAATGCGTTTTTCCACCTTCGTGCTCATAACGTCCCCTTTGCTTTGTTACCGGAAGCCGATGTTTCGGTAAAAATCATCAGCATGCTTACCAATGTACCTGCTGGGCACGCCGGATTCCAGAGTGCGGGTTCTCGCGTCCTGCCGGGCAGGGGGGAATCAGTGCTGGCCCAGGCTGCCGCCGAAAGGTGGGACATTGCCCTCATCGTGGCGGCGCCGCCTGCGTTCACCGGAACTGTAGTTCTCGCCGTCGGCTGTTTCGTCCGAGGTTCAGTGTGCTCCGCCCGGACCCGCCCCACCACCCCAACTAAGTAGCAGCAGATGTCGGTTTGAGGGCTCATAACAGCATCTGCTGCTACTTAGTTGGGACGGGAGGGGGAGCGGGCGACGGCGGCACCTGGCTGGTGCAGGCACCGCCGCCGCCAGCGCGCAGGACTACGGCAGGTGGGTGCCAATCAGCGCCAGGTTCTGGATCACGGCGAGCCCGAACTGGGATGCGTCGTTGGTGGATACGGTGGGCGCCTCATCCACCGGCAGCAGCACGTGTGGCGGCTCGATCTGCCGCAGCGTGAAGGCCGACGCGTGGTTGAGGTGCTCGCCTCCCTCGGCGAAGCTCGTCCAGGCACGTGCGGCCAGGTCCGGGTCACCCAGCCGGGCGGCGGCGTAGGCAGTGAGCCGGCTGTGCGCCTGGGTGAGGTAGATGCCCTCCAGCGGCTGTCCCACGGCCGCCACCTGCTCCTCTTTGGTGGCCAGGAATAGCTGGCAGTACTGCAGCCAGGCCCGCTCGAAGTCCGGGTCCGGGACCAGGTCCACCAGTTCGCTGCAGATCTCCACCAGTCCGAACACGGCGCTCAGGTGCGAAACCTGGATCAGTTCCCGGCCGGTGTCGAAGCGTCCCTTGTCCAGGTCGTAGAGCGCCTCGCCGGTGAGGAAACCGTACTTGAGGGCGCCAATGTCCGCCATGGTGCCCAGGAGCCGGTCGCGTGAGCGGGGATTTCCGGTGCGTTCCCAGTCGGTGAGCCAGGTGGCGGCGAGCGAGCCCCAGTCCGTTCCCAGGCCCACGCCCAGGGCTCCCCGGTTTGGACGGTAGGTGGCGGCGTCGGGGCGGACCTTGCGTACGGGGTCCAGGCCCAGGAAGTTCTGGTCGCTGTCCACCAGCTCGGTCAGCAGGTCCCCGGTCCGTTCATCCGCCGTCAGGTAGTAGTAGAAGCGGCGGTAGGCGGGCGTGCTGATGCGGAGCTGCTTGGCGCTGCAGCCCCAGTGCTGGACGTTGTGCCGCGAGCCGAGGCCGCGCCACGGACCCACGTGGTAGACATCCACCTCGCCGGTGTGCCGGGTCATGGCCTCCGCGAACCGGAAGATGTCCGCCCGGCCTGAGCGCAGGTAGGAGTACCAGAGCCAGAGGTCGGGGGAGAGCTCGGAGTTGTCCCACGCATATCCGCCCACGTCATACCGCCACACGTGCCGGTCGTGGTCGTAGGTGTGCATCACGTCGCCGTAGTTCCAGAACCCGTACCAGCGACGCTGCTCCACCTGGCCGGCATAGAAATCGAAGAGGAAGTCCAGGTGGTCCTCGAGCTCTGCCCGGGCGGGGGTGCCGCGGTCCACCGGGTCCCAGTCGCCGAACACGCCCACGGAGTGCAGGTACTCCGGGGTGGCCTGCAGCAGGGCAGGGGCGGAGGCCGCAGCGGCGTCGGCCGCGAGGCTCTCGGTTGCCGGCGTTCCGTCGTAGCCAAACAGCGTCAGCTCATGGGTGCGGGCAATCCCGTGCGCGTTTCCGAAGCCCGGCTCGTAGTCCTCATAGGTGATTTCGAGCCCTTCGAGCTGTTCCTCGAACGTGTCCTGGCCCAGGCCGTCGTGGTAGAACCGCAGGTCCATGGGCTGGGCTTCGGGGGAATACAGCCACGCCGTCAGGGTGGCGTTGTCTTTTGCGGCGCCGCGGATGTCCAGCTGGCCGGGGTGGGACTGCCAGAAGTCCTTCACGCCCACGCCGAAACCTCCGCGCGTATCGGTCAGGGAGCAGAAGCCGGCAGACCTGGTTCCGCCGGAGATCCCCACCCACGCCCGGCCGGGTGCGGTGCGCTTGCGCAGTTCGAAGCCGTCGGCACTGAGCTGGCTGAGCGTGTAGTCGCTCCAGGCCGGAACGAGGTGCAGCCGTTCCGACACCTCCGGGTTCCAGCCGGCCAGGGGTGGCGTGGCGCGGCCTTCCACCTGTGCCCGGCGGACGTCCTCCCCGGGGTCCCGGCGCAGGCCGGTGATGCCGCGGACCGCCTCGGTGAGGAAGCCGCCGTCGGCCCCTGCCATCCGGATATGCCTGTTGTGCAGCTCTGCATGCAGCGGGACCGTGAAGCGCACGCCGAGCCCGGCGAGGAAGTCCCGGTCCGCGTCGCCGTCCCAGATGAAGGAGTGCACCATGCGGACGCTGCGGGCGTTGGCGTGGAAGTAGAACCTCACGACGAAAGGCAGCCAGCTTTCCTTGCCGCTGTACCTGCTGGTTCCACTGTCCCGTCCGTCCGGCCTGTGCTGACCTTCCAGCCGAACCACCGCTCGGACGGGTCCGTTGTGTTCAAGCACGACGGCGGTGACCTCGCCGGTGAAGGCGTCCCGGGTGAGGGTTCCCGCGCCGCCGCCGCCCTGGTCATCAGAAATGCCGTCCTGCAGGAGGCTCACCAGGCGCGCGTCCCGGGCCACCTCGACGCCGCCGCGGGTGAGGCTCCTGAAGAGGGTGGAGCCGCCGCGTTCGATCACCATCTGCAGGGTTCCGGTGTCCACGGTGAGGGCGCGGTCGGTTTCGGTGACGGTGACGCTGGAAGCGCCCGGCGGCGTCTGGCTGGCCCCGCGGGGCGACGCGCCGCCGTCGGACGCCACGTGGTAAACCTCCGACGGCGAACTGCTGGCGGGAAGCGCAATGCCCGCCCATTTGAGGGAGCCGTCCGGCCAGGTGGCCAGGGGCCAGGCCTGGGAGGCGACCGTGCTGCCGGCCGTATCCGTCACGGAGAGGGCCTCCGCCGCCGGTACGGAGCCGCGCGCGAAGGGCATGCCCCACGTTGTCCCGCCGCTGATTTCCGCGGGTGCTTTGCCGTCGATCCACCTGATGGGGATGTTGTCCGTCATGTGATCCAATTCTGTTGTCTCTACGTCCGCCGGGCGCAGCCACTCAGGCAGCAGGCACTGGCCAGCCGTCCGGAAAGCGATTTCTGATTCGTTTCAAAATAGGCCAGTCAGCGCCCGGCCGCAAGGGGTGGCCGGGATTCGGAAGGTCCGCAGCAGCCCTGCCCACCCCCGGAACCCTCTGGCCCTGCAGGGGCTTCTGTGCTGGACTGGTGGGTGCAGTGACCACCGGCCGCAGCCTCAACAGGACGGGCGGCACCAGCTCCAGATGAACATGGACGGCCAGTGTTGACCGTCCATTGGAAGGAACACTCATGGCACCGTTTAAGATCGGATACTTCGTAGGCAGCCTGGCAACCGGCTCCATTAACAGGGTCCTCTCCAAAGCATTGATCCAACTCGCTCCGGAAGACCTCGAGTTCACCGAGATCCCCATCAAGGACCTTCCGCTGTACAGCTACGACTACGACTCTGACTTCCCGCCCGCAGCCCGTGCCCTCAAGGAAGCCATCGAGGCGTCGGACGGCATCCTGTTCGTGTCCCCGGAATACAACCGCTCCATTCCCGGGGCCCTCAAGAACGCCATCGACTGGGGCTCCCGGCCGTGGGGAAGCAATTCCTTCGCCCGCAAGCCCACCGGAATCATTGGCGCATCCGTGGGCAGCATCGGGACCGCGGTCATGCAGTCGTCCATGAGGAGCGTCCTGAGCTTCCTGGATGCGCCGCAGTTGAATGCCCCGGAGGCCTACATCCATTACGACGCCGCAGTGTTCGGCGACGACGGCGAGGTCAAGAATGAGGGTACCGCCAAGTTCCTGCGGCATTACATGGACGAGTACGGGGCCTTCGTGGCACGGGTCCTGGCTGCCAACGCACCGGGCCACATCGGTGACATTGAGCCGGACACCGCCAAGCTGACCCGCTAGTTTTACGGATGCCCGCCGTCCCAGCAACGGCGGGCATCCGAGCCTTAGTCCAGCGGCAGGGTAACCGTCACGCTGGTGCCCTGCCCGGGGGCAGAACGGATGTCCACGGTGCCGCCGGCCTCATGGACGGCCACCGCCATGAGCCGGAGGCCGTAGCCGTGGTGGCGCCCGCAGGTGGCGGCATTGCTGTCAAAGCCCGTACCGTCGTCGGCTACCACCAGGCGGATGCCGTGGTCCACGGCGGCGAGCTGGACGGTCAGGTGCGATGCCCCGGAGTGGTTGTAGGCATTGCTCAGGGCCTCGCGTGCCGACTGGTAAAGAAGGGACGCGCAGTCCTTCGGGATCTCGATGCCCCAGTGCGGAGTGTCCCAGCGGACGCTGGTTCCCCGGTGGCGGAGGGGGCCCGTGAGCCGGTCGATGCAGCCGGCCAGTCCCAGGGTGTAGAAGTCGAGCGGATGCTGATCCGTGAGCACGCCGTCCACGGCGGTGACTTCCCCGTCCAAAGCTGTTCTATTTCCCATTGTCTCCTGCTCCCCACAAGCTGGTTGGTCCATGACTCCAGCGTGGACCCGCAACTTCAGCGGACGGCAAGGTTTGCCGCAAGATCAGATCAATTCCTGGCGCCGGGCGGCGTTCCACTACTCTGGCTGTTTAGCGCTCTCCGGCTCCGGGCAATCAGGGGCCGGCAACACGTCAAGTGGCTTCCGCTGGGGAGCCGGGAAGCGGTGCACATGCCGTTGTGGTTGCAGGCCCTGGTGTGGGGCACCGTGGCAGGAGCTGCCCTGGTCCTCGGCGCCGCATTGTCCTGGCGCTGGAACCTGCCGAGCAAGCTGGTCTCCTCGATCATGTCCTTCGGCGCGGGTGTGCTGATCTCCGCCCTGGCCTTCGAGCTGGTGGGCGAGGCCGTGGAGGGCGGCGGGCTGTGGCCTACCGTGGCCGGGTTCCTGGCAGGCGCTGTGGTGTATGTCGGCGCGAACATGATGCTGTCCCGGGCCGGCGCAAAGCACCGCAAGCGTTCCGGCAACCAGCAGCCCTCGGAAGCCGACAGCCCGGGCAGCGGCAGTGCCATTGCCGTGGGCGCGCTGCTGGACGGTGTGCCGGAGTCCGTGGTCCTTGGCGTTGGACTGCTGGCAGGTGGTGCCGTCAGCCCGGCGATGATGGCCGCCGTCTTCATCTCCAACGTCCCCGAGGGCCTCTCCGGAAGCGCCGGCATGAAGAAAGCCGGCAGGAGTGCCCGCTATGTTTTCGGTTTGTGGGGCGGCATTGCGGTGCTCTGCGGGGTGGCCTCGCTGATCGGGTATGTGGCGCTGGAGAACGCTCCAGGCAGTGTGGTGGCCTTTATTACCGCCATAGCAGCGGGAGGAATCCTGGCCATGCTGGCGGACACCATGATCCCTGAGGCCTTCGAGGAGCACCACAACCTCACGGGCCTTACGGCCTCCGTCGGTTTCCTGGCGGCCTTCACCATCCATCACCTTGGGGGATAGGGCTACGGCGGGGCGTGGCCCCGGCGGAGATCCCGCCGGGGCCATCCGTGCCTCAGGCGCCGGTCAGCACGGGGGCAGTGAGCGCCCCGTCCCGCATGGTGGCCACGGCATCGGTCAGCGGAACAAACTCCGTGTCATGCGTGACCAGCACGGTGCCCACGTTGAACTCGGCGGTCACCCGGCACAGCAGCCGGATGATTGAGGCGCTGCGCTCGTGGTCCAGTGCCGCCGTCGGCTCGTCCACGAGCAAGACTTTCGGGTTCCCCATCAGCGCCCTGGCGATGTTGATCCGCTGGCGCTGGCCGCCAGAGAGCTGGTGGGGGAGCTTCCCGGCGCTCGCGGACAGGCCGACGACGTCAAGGAGTCCGGCGGCCTTCTTCCGGGCGGCCTTCACGGGCTTTCCGCGGAGGTGGTCGCCGATGATGAGCTGTTCGGCAGCGGTGAGCGACGGGAGCAGGTTGGGCTGCTGGAAGATGATGCCCACCTTGCTGCGCCGCAAGGCCGTGAGGGCCCTGTCCGGGAGGCCGGTTGTGTCAGTACCGTCGATGGTCACCTGCCCGCTGGTGGGGCGCACCAGGGTGGCGGCTGCGGCAAGAAGGCTCGATTTCCCGGAGCCGGACGGTCCGACGAGTGACACCACGTGCCCGGCGGGGACTGCCAGGCTGACGCGGTCCAGTGCGGTGGTGGTGCCGCCGCCGTCCGGGTATTCGAGGGTGACATTGAGCAGTTCCAGCGGAGCAGGGGTGGAGCAGGCAGACATCGGGTTCCCTTTCACAGGATTGGAGTTTGGGGAGGCGGGGGCGTCAGTTGCCGCCGAGGGCCAGCAGGGCATCGATCTTGGTGACGCGGCGGACAGCCAGCGCTGCCCCGGCCAGCCCCAGGGCAACAATCCCGACGACGGGAAGCAGCGTGGTGGCAGGGCTGAGGAGGAAGGGGGCCGCCTGGGCGGCAAGCAGCCCGGCCGCGACGCCGGCAATCCCGCCCAGCCCGGCCCCGGCCACCAGGACGATCGCCGCCTGCGTCATGGCATCGCGCAGGATGTACGCCCCCGGAGCCCCCATGGCCTTCAGGACGGCAATGTCGCGGGTCCGCTGGATGGTCCACACGGTCAGGAACGCCACAATCACCAGGGATGAGATGCCGTAGAGGAAGGCCTGCATGAGGGTCAGCGAGCCGTTCTCGCTCTTGAACGAGCCCAGCGCCTGGAAGGAATCCGTCCGGGAGGCACTGACCGTATTCGCCGCAGCATCCGCGGCGGCCTCATCCACTTCCGCGCCGTCCTGGTAGGTGACGGCAATAACGGTGGCAAGCTGGCCGCCGTCGGACACGTGGGCCAGCCCGGACCAGGCCGGAAGCGCCGTCCACACAACGCTCGTATGGGCGTACCACTGGTCCTCAACAACCGCGGCCACGGCAAGTTCCACCCCGCTGATGCTCAGGGCGTCCCCCTGCTCAAGGGTCAGGGCTTCAGCCACGGAGGCGCCCACCACAGCGGTGCCGGCGGCTACGTCCACGGGCGCCAGCCCGCTGCCGGGTGCCACCCCGAACACGGCCACATTGGTGGTGCCCGAGCCGGCGCCCGCACCCTGGGCCCGGGTCTGGGTGATCCCCACCGGCTCTGCAGCGCGGACACCCGGCCGGTTCCGCCAGCTCTCCGCCTGGGCCGCCGTCACGGTGCTTTCGGTGAAGGAGGCTTTAGGGGCGTTGGAGCCGGGGGCCCCGAACACCACGGTGTCCACGGGCGCGCCGGCGGCAGCCCCCAGCTTTCCGATGGCGGAGGTCGACTGTTCAGCCAGACCGGCAGTCAGGCCGGACAGCATCACGAGGAGCAGGGTAATCAGGGCTACCACGCCGCCCATCATGGCGAACCGGCCCTTGGCGAAACGGATGTCGCGGATTGCCAGAAACACGTTGTTCTTCTCTCGGTTGGTTCCAGTGGATAAGGTCTCCATCCACTGTCCCGTCCGCCCGCCCGCGGTCCATCGGGCGGGCAGTTGATCCGCCACGGAGGAAAGGTGTAACCCGGGGTCAACCTTTTGATTGACCCTCCGCCGGCCGGGCGCGCATAAGCTGGTGGCATGTCCGCCATCCCTGCCCTGAACACTTCCGGCGGACCCGGCAGACCCGGCGCCGCAGGCACTGGCTCCTCCGGCGCCCACGCACCCAGGGACCCACTGAGCGCAGTGGAATCGGCGTCCTCGGAAGCGATCCTGCGGGTGCTGAGGGTCACGCTCCACACCGGGTTCGCAGCCCTGCTGGTGGTGGGCGTGGTCCGGCTGCTGGCGCCCGGCCCCCGGGGCTCCTTCCCGTTCCTGTGGTCGGGCCTGGCGCTGGTCCTGGCGGCGGTGTACCTCACCGGGACCGTGCTGGAACACCGCCACGCCGCGGGCCGGATCCGGTTCAATCCCCGCCGCTACGGCCTCCAGTGGCTGGCGGCGGTGACAGCGCTGTGGGTCCTCCTGCTGGTGGGGAGCGCCGACTTTGCGTGGCTGGCGTTCCCCCTGTTCTTCCTGCATCTGCACCTGCTGCCGCGGCGTGCCGCGTTGCTGACCATCGCACTGATGACAGCCGCGGTCATCGCCTCCCAGTGGTCCGCCAGCGGTGACCCGGTTCCGCACGCGGCCGCCGTCGTCGGCCCGCTGTTTGGTGCCGCCTTCGCCGTCATCACCGGCCTTGCGTATGTTGCGCTGTACCGGGAGGCGGAGAACCAGCGGCGGGCCGCGGATGAACTGCGCCGCACCCGCCAGGAACTGGCGGCATCCCAGCATGAAGCCGGGGTGCTGGCGGAACGGGAGCGGCTGGCCCGGGAAATCCACGACACCCTGGCGCAGGGCCTCTCCAGCATCGTGCTGCTTGCACGGGCTGCGGAGCAGTCGCTGGCGCACGGGGATCCGGTAACCGCAGGGTCGCGGGTGGCGCTGATGCAGCAGACGGCTGCAGACAACCTGGCCGAAGCCCGGAGCTTTGTCCGCGGCCTCTCCTCCCCCCAGCTGCACGACACCACGCTGGTGGAGGCCCTGCGCCGGCTCTGCGAAGAGACCGGACGGAGCGCAGCGGCCGGGGGAGCGGCGCTCCGCTGCCGGCTGGAGGTGGACGGGGAGCCGGCCGAACTGCCGCAACCGCACCAGGTGGCGCTGCTCCGCGCGGCCCAGGCGAGCCTCGCGAACGTCCGCGACCACGCCAGCGCAGGCAACGCCGTGGTCACGCTCACCTTCCTTGGCACGGAAGTCACCATGGACATTTACGACGACGGCGTGGGCTTTGACCCTGACCTCGCCGCCGGGGCAGGGGCTGCCGGGGCAGGAAGCGCTGGGGCGGGAACAGCCAGGGCAGGGCACGACGGCGGCGCGGACGGCAGCGGATTCGGCCTCCGTTCACTGCGGGAAAGGGTAGAGGCCCTCAGCGGTTCCCTGGAGCTGGAGACCGCCCCGGGAGAGGGGACCGTGGTGGCCATCCGCCTGCCGCTCGACCCTGCCGGGGGAGACGCCGGTGACTGACGTGCGCGTCCTGCTGGTGGACGACCATCCGGTGGTCCGCGCCGGGCTGAAGGCCATGCTCACCGAGTTTGACGGCATCTCCATCGCCGCGGAGGCCGCGGACGGGAAAGCCGCCCTGAAGGAACTCTCGCGCCTGGCGATGCTGGGCGAAGGCGTGGACGTGGTGCTGATGGACCTGCAGATGGGCGCGGGCATGGACGGGGTAGCCGCCACCGCCGCGATCCGGAAGCTGGCTGCGCCCCCGCCCGTCCTCATCCTGACCACCTACGACACCGACGCCGATATCCTCTCCGCCGTAGAGGCCGGCGCCAGCGGCTACATGCTCAAAGACGCCCCGCCGGAGCAGATCAGGCAGGCCGTGTTCGCTGCGGCCGCGGGGGAAACAGTCCTGGCACCGCGGGCCGCCGCTTTGCTCATGAAACGCGTCACCAACCCGGGCACCTCACTCACCCCGCGGGAGGTCCAGCTGCTCGAACTGCTGGCCACCGGGCTGTCCAACCGCGCCATCGCCAAACAGGTGTTCATCTCGGAAGCCACGGTCAAAACGCACCTGGTCCACATCTACGGGAAGCTCGGCGTGGACAACAGGACGGCAGCCATCGCGGCCGCCACCCGGCGCCGGATCATCCGTCCGCCCGGGCAGGCAGGCTGAGCGGGCTTGAGCGCACGGGAAGGAAGACCCTACTCCCGCCGGTTCACGGAGGCCTAGACTTCGGGCCATGGAGAACTCACCCTCGGGACCCAAAACTGAAATCCTGCCCGAGGAGGAATGCTGGAAGTACCTTCGTTCCTCCTACATCGGCAGGCTGGCAGTCATTAACGGAACCACCCCGGAAATTTTCCCCGTGAACTTTGTACCCGCGGAAGGGGCCCTGTATTTCAGGACCGCCCCCGGCACCAAGCTGTACTCCCTGCTTGCAGGAACCCTCGTGGCCCTGGAAACAGACGGGCTCAACGCGTACAGCACGGAAGTGTGGAGCGTGGTGGTCAAAGGGATACCCGAGCCCGTGGCAGACGGCAACGTGCCCCTTGAACTGGCCGATCCGGACCGTGAACCGTGGGAATCCGGCCTCAAGGAGCACCTGATCCGGATCAATCCCACGGAAGTCACCGGCCGCAGGTTCCACGTCCAGGCGCGGACCCGATGGTGGCCGCCGCAGGACTTCTCCGCTGACTGGATCTAGGAAACTGGATCCAGGAACCCCTGGGTCCAGGGAACGTGATGCAGGAAACCCTGTCTAGAGATCCTGCTCGGCGGTCCTGGTCCAGCAACTCTGCCCTAGAGGCCCTGGCGGTAAAGGTCCTCTGCCACCAGCCGCGCCAGTTCTGAGGCGCCGGCCCGGTTGGGGTGCAGGGTGTCTCCCGTCATGAACAGCGCCAGGGTGGCTTCCGGGCCAATCTTCGTGAAGTAGGCGGACGCCAGGACGTTCAGGTCAACCAGGTGCACGCCTTCCTCCTCCGCCAGGGCAACCGTTGAGTTGCGGTACCAGCGGTTGATCGAGGTGTGTACCCCGTCCACGAAGTCCGTGGCGCGGCCCTGCGGGGTGACCAGCACCGGCGTAGCACCGGTGGCAGCCACCTGGCGGACCATGTCACGCATGATCTCCTTGAACTCCGCCTCCGTGGTGGCGTTCTTGGCTGCCGTGTCGTTGATGCCCATTTCCAGCAGGAACAGGTCTCCTGGCTTGATGTACTGGAGGATGGCTGCGAGCTGCCCGTCATTGCGGAAGCCCCGGGCAATCTGTCCGCCGGTGGCCATGTTCCGGATGTCGAACGCGGCCGGGTCCACGTACTGGGGCAGCATCTGGCCCCAGCCTCCCTGGATGCTGTTGTGCAGCGGGTAGTCGCCGCCCACCCAGATGGTGGGGTCCATCTCCGGGTGGCGTGAGACCTTGTCGATCTCCAGCGAGCTCAGGGTAAAGGCCGTGCCAACCTTGCCCTCCGTAACCAGCAGGTTCAGCTGGCCGTCCGTCACCGGAATCTCAAAGGAGGCCGTGGCGCCGTTTCCGGTTAGGTTCATTTCCTGGAACACGCCTTCGGCCGCGATGCTGGCCCGGGAGGTGTCGCCCAGCGTGACAGTGACCCTGTAGAGGCCTTCCTTCAGGTCCACGTTGAATGTGTTGGCGCTCTTGGTCCCGAACTGGAGGAAGCGTACGGCATCGCTCCCGGCCCCGGTGCCCTTGGCGGAAACGTTGGCCATGTGCTCAGGGGTGTTGAAGCCATACCTGGCTTCGGGGCTGTAGGCGTCTGCGGCGCTGACTCCGGTGTACCCGTGCTCCACGGGCCCGCTCCCGAAGTCGAAGCGGTAGTTGCTGGGTTCGGCGTAGGCGGCCGGCGTGGTGGCAACCATGCCGGCCCCACCCAGCAGGGCTGCTGCGGCGAGGCCGGCAGCCAGGGATTTCCTGGCCGACCCGGCATGGGTGGGTGAAGAGCCTGGGTTATTGGATGTGGGGGCAGCAAGGGGCACGGTCATCTTATTTGATGAGGACAAGGGTTTTGTATCGTTTCAGAACGGACGTTACATAATTTGTAACAGTGCATTCCGTGAGTAGTCAAGAGATTTTGTGCGGATTCTGTGCGCTTCTGGTTCTTCTTGTTGCCCCTCGAGGCCGCGCGCTTACTGGGATGGGAGGCCCCGGCGCCTCTCCTGAGCCTCAAGGCCGCAGCATCCCGGCCTTGAGGTGCGTGCGGCCGTCTTGATTGAAGCTTGTAGTTTCGTTGCTTCTTCTGTGCAAGTGATTTGAGTTCGCGTTGAAACACTCAAAGCCAATAGAACTTCAAATGGTTTCAGCGGGGAAAAATGTGCGCGGCGTCGCAATTGCAGACATCATTCATGCTTGAGCTTTTGGCAGGGGCACCCCTGTGATCACGGTCATCATCCCGGCCCACAATGAGGCCGCCGGAATCCGTGCAGACGCTCTTGTCCCTCCAAAACCAGACAATAACCCCGGACCGGGTAATTGTGGTTGCAGACAATTGCACCGATAAAACGGAAGCTATTTCCCTGGCGGCAGGCGCCGAGGTGGTATCAACCGTTGGAAATACGGACAAGAAGGCCGGTGCCCTCAACTTCGTGCTCGCTGAACTGCTGCCGGAGGCTGCACCCGAGGACATGGTCCTGGTGCAGGACGCCGATTCGCAGCTCTCGCCGGACTTCATTGAGCGCTCGGTGAGGCACCTCACGGCTGATTCGCGGCTTGGCGCCGTGGGCGGTGTGTTCCGGGGCGGCGAGGGTGGCGGGTTCGTTGGCCACCTGCAGAGGAATGAATACGCCCGGTACGCCAGGGACGTGCGGCGGCTGCACGGCAAATGCCTGGTGGTCACCGGCACGGCCGCACTGTTCCGGGTCCGGACGCTCCGTGACGTGTCAGCGGCCAGGCTGGATGGCACGCTCCCTCCCGGCAACGGCAGGGGCGGCGTCTACGACACGTCGGTCCTGACCGAGGACAACGAGTTGTCCTTTGCCCTGCTGACGCTGAAGTACCGGATCAAATCCCCCGCCGACTGCACCCTGGTGACAGAGGTCATGCCCACCTGGCGGGAGCTCTGGGCGCAGCGCCTGCGGTGGAAGCGCGGGGCGGTGGAGAACTGCGTTCAGTACGGCTGGACGCGGGTCACCCGGCCCTACTGGGGGAGGCAGTTTCTTTCGGTGGCCGGTGTCCTGGTGACGCTCGGCTACCTCAGCACGGTGGCGGTTGCACTGGGCACGGGAGCAGGGCTGCACATCCAGCCGTTCTGGCTTGCCGTGACCGGCGTCTTCGTGATCGAACGGGTGGTGACGGTGCGGCTCCGGGGATGGAGATACATGCTCGCGGCCGCCACCATGTACGAGCTGGTGATCGACCTTTTCCTGCAACTGGTTCACGCGAAGGCGTACACAGACGCAGCCTTTAACAAAAAGAAAGCCTGGTAAGAACCATGTATAACAATCCAGCAGTTCCCGCAGCAGCCGGAGCCGGTTCCGGAACCCTCGCCATGACCGGCGCGGGGGACGTGTTCTGGTTCGCCCTCGCGGCCTTTGCGCTCCTTGCGCTGGGCCTGGCCATCAAGAGGATCGTCCCGGTCCGCGGGACCAAGGCCTAAGCCAAAGGCTGTCCCTGGGCCCAGCCCCGGTGAAACGCAGGGCGTCCTCACGGGCGCCCTGCGTTTCCCATGCCGGGCACAACCGCCGGCATGCCAGGTTTCCAGGCACTCCAGGCGGGTCAGGTCACCACGCTGACCACGTTGGAGCACCCCGCGGCATCGCACACTTTGTAGGACGTGGTTTTGCCACCCTTGATTTTGTTGACGTAGGAGCCCGTGTTGGCCACGGTCTTCGATGTCCCGTTGATCCACAGGGTGACGCTGGTGCCGGTGGCCCCCGTCCACGCAAGGGTAGTGGTGCTGACCGACTTTGCCTTGGTGGTGGCGGCGCTCAGCTTGATGGCCGAGACGGGTTCCGCGGGCGCTGGGCCGGAAGCGGCGACGAAGGAGAAATCCCTGATCACCACGCTTTCCGGTTTTACACGGGCAGGATCCCCGCCGCCGCCCCCGGTGACCCAGAGGTTGAAGTGGATCTGCTCCTGGGCCGGCACCGGGACGGTGGCCCCTTCCAGGACGGTGCGCTTTAGCAGGCTCCCGGCGAATCCTTCGCCGGCGAAGGTTTCGAACGTGATCTTCCCCGGCTCCCACACCATCCGGTGGGTGGTGATCGGGTCCGGCGTGACGTCGAAGACCGTGGTGTTGTTGCCCTCGCCGGGAGGCTTGGTGGCATCAAACCAGTAGCCGTGGCCCTGGGTCACCGGCCAGGATTGCCCGTACGCGGCGCCGCCGCCCCAGGCGGAGGCCTCGCAAAGGTCGATTTCGTTATAGCCCGGTTCGGCGAGGGGATCGTAGGTGAACAGGCAGCCCCACACCACCTCTTTCTGCAGCGTTTGCAGGTTCTTTTCCACGGTGGTGCTGTAGGTCCCGTACCCGAACCCTTTCCGCGTGGACTGGAACTCGGCTCCCACAGGGGCTTCACCGGTGGGATTGGTCAGGTTCATGGTGATGTGGCCGTTAGCGTCCGGGTTGCTGACGTTGGCGGCTGCGAAGGCCTTGTTGTATTGCGGGGCGCCGCCCCAGAACCGCTTCTCCCAGTTGAAACCCTTCCAGGCGAAGTTGCCTGCGGGCCCCGGATTGGGATCCATGGGCGTGGTGTCCGCTGCCTGGGCGGGCGGCACGCAGGTAAGCATTGCGACGGCGGCCGCTGCCAGCAGTGCCAGCGGTTTCGTCCGGCGCGTGGGATGTGAGACAAAAAAACGAAAATCAGCCATGAAACGCCCCTTTTCGGTTGCTCCCAGCGAGCAATTGCGCCCCTGAGGAGCACACGTTGATCTTCAGCCAGGAACTCTGCAGAAGGCAATAGCTCAACAGACTTAATTTTTAGTGAGGCAAATCTCAGAAAATACGCAATATTTGCCAAAGCTCAAGAACTGCTCAATTTGGACGAAGCACATAAGCTCACTTGCAATTACTGGGCTAGGCTCATACCCGTCCCAAGGTGCGGAATAATAAAAGCAATCCATATTGCCCGTTTCTCCGAATGTTCCTTGAATGTGCTTGAGGGAAACCTGGGCGCAACATGAAGTGAAGCTTGGGGGAGTGCATGGTGGAGCGCGGTGTTGCCGTGGTGGTGGAAGACGACGACGACATCAGGACAACGCTGACGGAAGTGCTGCAGCAGTCGGGGTTCGCCGTCCATTCAACATCCTCGGGCGTTGCGGGCGTGGATGCCGTCCGTGCACACAACCCGGACATTGTCACCATGGATGTTGGCCTTCCGGACTTTGACGGCATTGAGGCGTCCCGGCGGATCCGGACGTTCAGCGACGCCTACCTCATCATCGTCAGCGGCAGGGTGGACGAGGCCGACACCCTGATGGGGTTCGAGGCCGGCGCGGACGACTATCTCACCAAACCCTTCCGCCCGCGTGAACTGCGTGCCCGGATTGCGGCCATGCTCCGGCGGCCGCGGACCCTGCGGGAGGCGCCGGCGGAGCGGGCGCTTCCGCCACGAAGGGGCGATCGGCACTCACCGCCGCAAGCCCAGCACGCTGACCCTCACGGGCCGCACGCGGGTACGGAGGGTGAACCCGGTTCGCCTCCGGCGCCGGGCTGCTGCGATTTCGCCCACCGGGGACTGACCCTCTATGAGGCGTCCCGCCAGGCGTCGATCAATGGGGAACCCGTGGACCTGACGCGCACCCAGTTCGACATCCTCCTGGTCCTGATGGAGAACGGGCGGACCGTCCAGACCAAGGCGGACCTGGTGCGGCGGCTCCGCAACGAGCCGTACAACACAGGCTCCTTTGTCACCGCGGGGGAAGAACGCGCCGTCGAGGTGCATGTGGGCAACCTGCGCAAGCGCCTGGGCGACAGCTCCCAGAATCCCCGCTGGGTGGAGACCGTCCGCGGCGTGGGCTACCGGATGACGCCGTAGCAGGAGCGTTCCGTGGCGTACCCTCAGTCAGAAGCCGGCGTCCACCACCGGCCCTGTGAAAGAGGCGGAAATGACCTGGGAAACCGTCGCCGGAATTGCGGCCGGCCTGCTGCTGGCGTACGCGGTGCTCCTTGTGCTCCTGTGGATCTATGCGCGGCGCCACCCCGAGACCGTCTCCATGAAGGACGCGCTGCGCCTGCTCCCGGACCTGCTCCGGCTGGTCCGGAGGCTGGCCGCTGACCGGACACTGGCCGCCGGTGTCCGGGTGCGGCTGGTGCTGCTGCTCGCCTACCTGCTCCTCCCCATCGACCTGGTGCCGGACTTTGTTCCGGTGATCGGCTATGCGGATGACGCCGTGATCGTGGCGCTGGTGCTTCGTTCGGTGCTCAAACGGGCGGGTCCCGGGGTGCTTGAGCGGCACTGGCCCGGAAGTCCGGCGGGCCTGGAGATCATCCTCCGCGCGGCGGCGCCCGTCCGCCGTCGGCCTTAAATTCCTGGGCTGTATCCGCGCCTTTCCTGCCGGGGGCTGTTAGCGTGAAGGACCGGCCAATGAAGGAGGAGCGATGACTGTCAACTCACCAGATTCACTGCCTGAGGATGATCCGCAGGAGGGTACGGCCACTGCGCAGGGGAAGGGCGACGGCGGTGTTCCCGGCAAGGATGACGGCGTGGGGATCGGCGCGGATGCCGAACCCAACACGTTTGAACCCGAAGTGGATCCGGACGCCACGGATGCCGAAGCCGATTAGGGCCTGAAGCAAGCGCTTAATCACCGCTGCTTGTGCACGGTGCTGCGTCTGGCAGCACTGCTTGTACGGGCCCTGCTCAATGTTTAATCAAGATTTGCGGCAACCCTGCGAAATGGACTTTCGGGACTCTAGGCGGCTGTAAGTTTCTATCTGTTTCCACGTTATTCCCCAACACGGAAGCACCAGGGAGCCCCCGCGCTGGAGCCAGACTCGCGCGGGGGCTCCGCCTCATGTGGCAGCAGTTTCCCCTGCCGGAGCAGCGGGGAGCAGCTTCTGGAGCGCCCCGGCGAGGAGCTGTTCCGTCCCGGCATGCGGGTGCCCCGGGTTGCTGCTGTTCTGCTGTTCCAGGGTGAACCGGAGTATTCCCGGAATGAGGTGGGCTATCAAGGCGCTCTGGGTCCGCGTCTCCTCCGAAGGTTCGTTTGCAGGCGCGGAGCGGCGCAGCCGGAGATAGAGGACCTCCTTGAGCTCCTCGTACACGTCGGAAAGCCGTACAATCTCCTTCTGCATCAAGGCCGGGGTGCGGCTGATAATGCCCATCCGGTCTGCTGCCAGGGCCCTGTCCTCGGTGCCCACGGGAGCGAGGGTCGCCAGGAGGTCCAGGATTCCAGCCAGCAGATCCGGTGAGTCCGAGGCCAGGAACTCCCGTACGCGCCGTTCATCCAGCCTGCCGGGTTCGGCCCCGAGGATCGCCTGGTCCTTTGTCTTGAAGTAGTTGAAGAACGTCCGCTGTGAGACACCGCTGGCAGCGCAGATCATGTCCACTGTGACGGCCTGGAAGCCGTGCTCCTGGACCAGGGCCACGGCGCTCCGCTCAATGGTGAGCGCCGTCGCGGCCTGCTTGCGCTGGCGCAGACCGGGTTCCCGCTGGTCTGTCATGCGTGGTTCCTGCCTCTCATTCGTAGCGAAGGGAGTCGATGGGATTCTTCCTGGCTGCCCTGCTCGCCGGCAGGGTCCCGGAGATGAAGGCAATAGCCATGATGAGCAGCATAATGCCCATGATGGCGCCCGGCTCGAACAGGAGGATGTTCAGCCCGGGCAGGGAAGACAGCGGTCCCGCGGACAGCGCCGCGTTCAGCGCGCTGCCGGCCAGCACCGCCGCCGCGACCCCGATCAGGCTGCCGAGGAAGCCGATGAAGGCAGCTTCGAGGCTGAAGAGGGCGAAGATTTTGCCGGCCCGCATGCCCATGGCTTTCATGAGCCCGATTTCACGGGTGCGTTCCTGCACGCTCATCAGCAGCGTGTTGACAATGCCGAAGGCCGCGGCCACCAAGGCGACGATGGCGAAGGCGTTGAGGACGCCGATGATCCCGTCAATGACCGTTTTGATGACGCCCAGCTGGTCCTGGATGGTCTGGGCCCCAAAACCGGCAGCCGCCACACTGTCCTGGAGGTCGCTTACCTGTGCGCTTGAAAGGGCCGGATCAAAGTAGGCGACGGCGAGGGGGTACCGGGCGGGGCCGGTGTCGATGCCGGCGCTTTGCGCCTCAGCCAGAGCTGACACCATGGCAGGGTTGGCCCCGCCGCCGGAGGACAGCAGGCTCTCCTGGGAGATTCCGACGACGGTGCCGTCCACCTGGTGCCGCGCACCGAGCACGTCCGTGATGCCCAGTTGGACCACCGCGCCGACGGCGTCCTGGGCATCGGCGAATCCGAGCGCGTCCACGTAGTCGGCGGGAAGGACCAGTTCGCGCGTCCCGGAGGACTCGGAAAGCTGGGCGCCGGCGAGGAGGTCTGCCCGGGTGATCGAGGATGTGGGATTGACGCTGAGCTCGAATTGCCCGCCGCCGTTGTACTGCACAAAGTCAACAGCCACCGCCTGGACAGGGTCAAACCGGGAAATGCCGCTTATCCCTGCGAGTTTTGCAAGGTCAGCCTCCGTCATCGGGTCGCTTTGTCCGGCCCCGGGCAGGGCGGGGCCACCCGTTGCGGACGATGCACTGGATGTCTTCGGGTCATACGCGCGCGGACCTTCGGTTGTATCCTCGGCGGTCCTGGTGACGATGAAAACGTCATCGGCTCCCAGCGAAGCCACCTGTTTGGTGACGTAGTCCGTGACTCCCGCACCCACCGCCGTCGTCAGCGTCAGGGTGAACGCGCCGATGAACAGGGCCAGCACTGTCAGCGTGGTGCGGAGCTTGCTGCGCAGGGTGTTGCGGGCAGCGGACCCCACCAGGTCGGCGGCTTTCATGCGGCAGCCACTCCCGCCCCGGAGGGAACAACCACGCCATCGCGGATGAAGACCTGGCGGTCGCAGCGGGCGGCGAGATCCTCGTCGTGGGTGACGATGACCAGGGTAATGCCGCGGTCCCGGTTCAATTGGAAGAGGGTGTCTTCAACGATTGCTCCCGTTGCGCTGTCCAGGTTGCCGGTTGGTTCATCGGCAAAGATGACCGTTGGCTCGTTGATGAGGGCTCGGCTGATCACCACCCGTTGCTTCTGTCCTCCCGAGAGGTCATTGGCGTTGCTTGCGGCCTTGTCCTCGAGTTCGAACTGCCGCAGCACGGCCAGGGCGCGTTCCCTGCGTGCCCGGGGGGACACCCCTGCGATCTTCAGTGGAAGGGTCACGTTGTCCATGACGCTGGTCCCCGGCGTCAGGAAGAACTGCTGGAAAACGAACCCGAACTCCGTGTTGCGGAGCTCGCTGGCCTTCTTCGGCGGCAGCGCCAGGGCGTCGCGGCCGTTGAAGGAGAGGCTGCCGGAATCCGGCGTGTCCAGTAGTGCGATGATGTGCATCAGGGTGGACTTGCCGGACCCGCTCTTCCCGACGATGGCTACGCTTTCCCCTGGCGCCACCTGCAGCGTGACGCCCTTGAGGGCGTGGAACGTGCTGGATCCTTTGCCGTAACTCTTGCTGATGTTCCTGGCGTCGATGACCAGCGGGGAGGTCATTCTGGTCGCCTTGAGAAGCCTGACATGTCTTTCTCCTGTCGATAAATTGCAGTAACTGCAATTTATCATGCAGTGACTGTAGTTTTCTAGAGGAGGAGGTATGAGGGGCTCAGCGCACCACCCGGACGTCAGCCATTGTTCCGGCGGACCATCTCGTTGATCCAGGCGGGGGCGAAGGGGGACGTGCAGCCCGGAGACGTGGGATAGTCCTTGAGCACCTCCAGGCGCTCGCCGATCTCCAGTGCCCGCGCCCGGTGCCCGGCGTGCTCGATTCCGATCTGGGCGAGGCAGGTGTTCATGGCCCACTGCAGCCGGTCCGGGGCGTCCTTCATCTCTGCCTCGATGACGTCCAGCAGCCCCGGAAGGTCCAGACCCTCGGGCGCCTTGGCCACGCGCTCGCTGGTCAGTGCCCAGCCGGCAGCGGCCACCCCGGGATCCGGGTCGGCCAGCCAGGCCACGCGCAGGTCTTCGGCGTGCGGGCCCTTCTTCACCACGTAGTTCACCAGCCAGTCCTGCACCTTGGCCGCGCGCGACCCGCGCAGCATGGCGTCCAGCTCATCCCGCCCGAAGGCCTTGGGCCGGCAGACAAGGAGCGCCAGCAGCCTGGCCGCTGTGTCGCCGGTGGCCCACAGGTCCCGGGCAAGGTCCTGCTGGGTCTTCAGCCGCTTGGCGATGGCGCGCAGCTTGCTGAGGTTCACGCCGTGGTCATCGCCGTGCCGCTCGTTCACCTCGCGTGCCCTCGGGTCCTCGAGCTCCGCCAGCTCGGCCATCAGCTCCGCCACCGTTGTTCCTGTCAATGCTGTCCCGGCCACCGCTTGTCTCCTGTCCGCCGCCTGCGGTTTTCAGCCTACGGCCGGAAGAATCACCCGGCGAGCCGCAACCTAGTCCCGCCCCGCCCAAAACGCAACCAGTCGAAAGACCCTACTCGCCCGCCGGAGCCACACCTACCGTGGCAGCATGGCTGAGGAGCGTTTTGTCCCGGGGGTAGACGGAGCAGCATCGGATGCAATGCTGAAGGTGGGCCGGTTTTTCACGAAGTGGGACCAGACCGACGACGGCAGGGCAGTCTTCCGGGAGGGCGGCCGCAAGGGGGACATCTTCTACCGCGACCGGTGGAGCCACGACAAAGTGGTCCGCTCCACCCACGGCGTGAACTGCACCGGGTCCTGCTCCTGGAAGGTGTACGTCAAGGACGGCATCATCACCTGGGAATCCCAGCAGACCGACTACCCCTCGGTGGGGCCGGACAGTCCTGAATACGAACCACGAGGCTGCCCCCGCGGGGCGGCCTTTTCCTGGTACACCTACTCGCCCACCCGGGTCCGCTTTCCCTACGCCCGTGGGGTCCTGGTGGAGATGTACCGCGAGGCGAAGGCCCGGCTTGGCGACCCCGTGCTCGCTTTCGCAGAGATCGCCGCGGACCCGGACAAGCGGCGCCGCTACCAGCAGGCCCGCGGCAAAGGCGGCCTGGTCCGGGTGTCCTGGCAGGAGGCCATCGAGATTGCCGCCGCCGCGCACGTCAACACCATCAAGACCTACGGCCCGGACCGCTGCGCCGGCTTCTCGCCCATCCCGGCGATGTCCATGGTTTCGCACGCGGTGGGAACCCGCTTCATCCAGCTCATCGGCGGCGTGATGACCTCCTTCTACGACTGGTACGCGGACCTCCCCGTGGCCAGCCCGCAGGTGTTCGGGGACCAGACGGACGTGCCCGAGTCCGGCGACTGGTGGGACGCGCGCTACCTCATGATGTGGGGCTCCAACGTTCCCGTCACCCGCACCCCGGACGCGCACTGGATGGCCGAGGTGCGGTACCGCGGCACCAAGGTGGTCACCGTCAGCCCGGATTATGCGGACAACACCAAGTTTGCCGATGAATGGCTTCCCGCCCAGGCCGGAACCGACGCCGCGCTGGCCATGGCCATGGGCCACGTGACGCTCAAGGAATTCTTCGTGGACCGGCAGGTGCCCTTCTTTACGGACTACGTGAAGCAGTACACCGACCTGCCGTTCCTGGTCCGCCTGGAAAAGCGCGACGACGGCGCCCTCACGCCGTCGAAATTCCTCACCGCGCGTGACATCCCGGCGGAGTCCGGGGCTGAGGACGCTGCCTTCCGCACCGTCCTGTTCGACAAGAAGGCAGGCCGTCCGGCCGTCCCGAACGGTTCCATGGGGTTCCGCTACTCCGGCAGCGGCGAGGGCAGGTGGAACCTGGACCTCGAGGGGATGGACCCCGCACTGTCCCTGCGGGAGGTCTCGGGAGAAAGCGCCGAGATCCTGCTCCCGTGCTTCGAGCAGGCGGACGGCACCGGCAGCGTGCTCCGGCGCGGCGTGCCCGTGATCGAGGTGGAAGGCCAGCTGGCCACCACGGTGTTCGACCTCATGCTCGCGCAGTACGGCGTGGGCCGCGAAGGCCTCCCCGGCGAGTGGGCCGCCGGGTACGACGACGCCGCCACCCCCTACACCCCGGCCTGGCAGGAGGAGATCACGTCCGTTCCCGCCCAGGCCTGCATCCGGGTGGCCCGCGAGTTCGCCCGCAACGCCGAGCAGTCCAAGGGCCGGTCCATGATCATCATGGGCGCCGGGATCTGCCAGTGGTTCCACGGCGACACCACGTACCGGGCCATCCTGGCGCTGGTGATGCTGACCGGCTGCATGGGACGGAACGGGGGCGGCTGGGCGCACTACGTGGGGCAGGAAAAGACCCGCCCTATCACCGGCTGGGTGTCGCTGGCCAATGCCCTGGACTGGTCCAGGCCGCCGCGCACCATGATCGGCACCGGGTACTGGTACATGCACACGGACCAGTGGCGCCAAGACGGATATTCAGCGGATGCGCTGAAGTCCCCGCTGTCCACCGGCGCCCTGGACGGCCTGCACACCGCGGACGCCATCGCCCAGTCCGCGCGGCTTGGATGGATGCCGTTCTACCCGCAGTTCGACCGCAACCCCCTGGACCTCGCCGACGAGGCCGAGGCCGCCGTCGCCGCCGGAACCGCCAAGGACACCCCCAGCTATATCGCGGACGCACTCAAGAGCCGAACCCTGAACCCGGCCATTGAGGACGTGGATGCCCCGGAGAACTGGCCGCGCACCCTGGTCCTGTGGCGCTCCAACCTCTTCGGGTCCTCGGCGAAGGGCAACGAGTACTTCCTGCGGAACCTGCTGGGCACCCACAACAACGTCCTGGGCGAGGACCATGCGGAGGGGCTCAAACCCACGAATGTGAAATGGCACGAGCAGGCGCCGGAAGGGAAGCTGGACCTGCTGGTCTCCGCCGACTTCCGGATGACCTCCACCACCCTGCTGTCCGACGTGGTGTTCCCCGCCGCCACCTGGTACGAGAAACACGACCTGTCCTCCACGGACATGCACCCGTTCGTGCATGCGTTCACCCCGGCCATCGACCCGCCCTGGGAAACCAAGACCGACTTTGACACCTTCCACCTGCTGGCCCGCGAGTTTTCGAAGATGGCCAAGACCCACCTGGGCATCCGGCGCGACCTGGTGAGCGTGCCGCTGCAGCACGACACCCCGGGCCAGCTCGCCCAGCCCGGCGGGACGGTCCGGGACTGGCGGAAGCCGGACATCCCCGCCGTGCCGGGGCAGAACATGCCCGTCTTTTCGGTGGTGGAGCGGGACTATACAACCATCGCGGACAAGCTGGCCGCCGTCGGGCCCCTTGCGGACAAGCTGGGCTTCACCGTCAAGAACGTCACCTACAAACTGGCCGGGCCGCTCCAGCGGCTCAGCCACTCGAACGGCGTGATGCTCGGCGGCGCCGCGGACGGCCGCCCGGCCATGGACACCGACGCCAAGATGGCGGAGGCCATCCTGGCCTTCTCCGGCACCACCAACGGTGCGCTGTCCGTGCAGGGCTTCAAGGATTTGGAGATCCGGACCGGGCGGAAACTGGCGGACCTGTCCGAGGGGTCCGAGGAAAAGTTCATCACGTTCGCCCAGACCCAGGCGGCCCCGGTGCCGGTGATCACGTCGCCGGAATGGTCGGGCTCGGAGACGGGCGGCCGCCGCTACGCCCCCTTCACCATCAACATCGAGCGCCTCAAGCCCTTCCACACCCTCACCGGCCGCATGCACTTCTTCCTGGACCACGACTGGATCACGGACATCGGGGAGGCGCTGCCCATCTACCGGCCGCCGCTGGACATGCACCGGCTCTTCGGCGAACCCAAACTGGGCCGGAACGGGCAGCTGGAGGTGGTGGTCCGGTACCTGACGCCGCACTCCAAGTGGTCCATCCACTCCGAATACCAGGACAACCTGCTGATGCTCTCGCTGTCCCGCGGCGGGCCCACCGTCTGGATGAGCCCGGCCGACGCCGACTCCATCCAGGTCCGGGACAACGACTGGGTGGAATGCCTGAACATCAACGGCGTCCTGGTGGCCCGGGCGATCGTCAGCCACAGGATGCCCGCGGGTGTGGTGTACGTCCACCACGCGCAGGAACGCACCATCGACGTGCCGAAGTCGGAGGCCACCGGACGGCGCGGCGGCATCCACAACTCCGTCACCAGGCTGCTGGTCAAACCGTCGCACCTGATTGGCGGCTACGCCCAGCTGGCGTACGCGTTCAACTACCTCGGCCCCACCGGAAACCAGCGGGACATGGTGGCCACGGTCCGCCGCCGCTCACAGGAGGTGCAGTACTGATGAGGGTCATGGCTCAAATGGGCATGGTGATGAACCTGGACAAGTGCATCGGCTGCCACACGTGTTCGGTCACCTGCAAGCAGGCGTGGACCAACCGGGCGGGCACTGAGTACGTCTGGTTCAACAACGTGGAAACCCGGCCCGGCCAGGGGTACCCGCGCCGGTACGAGGACCAGGACAAATGGCGCGGCGGCTGGGACCTGAACAAGCGGGGCAAGCTGGTCCTGAAGGCCGGCGGCCGGGTGAAGAAGATGTTCGGGCTCTTCGCCAGCCCGGTCCAGCCCGAGCTCAAGGACTACTACGAGCCCTGGACGTACGACTACAAAACCCTGGTGGACGCGCCCCTCGGCGACGACTTCCCGGTAGCCCGGCCCAAATCCCTGATCACGGGGGAGGACACCAAGGTCACCTGGTCCGCGAACTGGGACGACAACCTGGGCGGCTCCGCCGAGAACGGCCACCTGGACCCGCTGGTGGAGAAAGTCCGGCGCGAGTCAGAGGACAAGATCAAGTTCGCCTACGAGCAGACCTTCATGTTCTACCTGCCGCGGATCTGCGAGCACTGCCTGAACCCGTCCTGCATGGCCTCCTGCCCCTCGGGCGCCATCTACAAGCGCGTGGAGGACGGAATTGTGCTGGTGGACCAGGACAAGTGCCGCGGCTGGCGGCAGTGCGTCACGGGCTGCCCGTACAAGAAGATCTACTTCAACCACAAGACCGGCAAGGCCGAGAAGTGCACCTTCTGCTACCCGCGGGTGGAGGTGGGGATCCCCACGGTGTGCTCGGAGACCTGCGTGGGCAGGCTGCGGTACCTTGGGCTGTTTCTGTACGACGCCGATGCGGTCACCGCGGCGGCGTCCGTCACCGACCCGAAGGATCTCTACGACGCCCAGATGGACGTCCTGCTGGACCCGAACGATCCCGCCGTCCAGGCCGAGGCCCGGGCGCAGGACATCCCGGAGGACTGGATCGACGCCGCCCGGCGCTCGCCGGTGTACGCCCTGGCCAAGGTGTACAAGGTGGCCCTGCCGCTGCACCCGGAGTACCGGACCATGCCGATGGTCTGGTACGTGCCGCCGCTGTCCCCGGTGGTGGACCTGTTGCGGGACCAGGGGCACGACGGCGAGGACCACGGCAACCTGTTCGGCGCCATTGATGCCCTGCGGATTCCGGTGGAGTACCTCGCCGAGCTCTTCACCGCCGGGGACGCGGACCGGGTCACCGCGGTGCTGAAGAAGCTTGCGGCCATGCGTGCGTTCATGCGCGGCATCAGCCTGGGCAACGACCCGGACGAGTCCATCGCCGAGGCCGTGGGCATGGACGGGCAGACCATGTACGAGATGTACCGGCTGATGGCCATCGCCAAGTACGACGAGCGGTACGTCATTCCCAAGGCGCACGTGGAGCAGGCGCATGATCTGGAGGAGATGGGCTGCTCGCTGGATTTTGACGGCGGCCCGGGCATGCAGGATTCCTCGCCTTTCGGTGAGGCAAGCGGCAGGCCCGTTCCCGTGGCGGTGGATACCTTCCACGCGCTCAAGGACCGGCAGACCAGCGACGAGGTATCAGCCGGAACCAGCCTGAAGGGCAGGGTGAACCTGCTGAACTGGGACGGCCGCGGGGCCCCGCCGGGGCTCTTCCCGGACAAGGGGCCCGAACCGGGGACCCTGGCCGCGGCGGAGGACCAGCCGTGAGCCGCCGCGACCAGGTGGTGTACATGGCCGGTGCGTGGTGCCTGTCCTACCCGGACCAGGACCTCCTGGGCAAGGTCCCGCTCATGCGCGCCGCGCTCGCGGAGTTCCCGGGCGCCGTCGAACCCTTCCAGGAGGTGCTGGACGCGCTGGAAGCCACGCCGCTGATGGAGGCACAGGCGCACTATGTGCGGGAGTTCGACCTCAGCAGGCGCCACGCCCTGCACCTGAGCTACTGGACGGACGGGGACACCCGGCGACGCGGCGAAGTGCTGGGCAGCTTCAAGAAGGCCTACCGGCAAAGCGACATCCTGGTGGACACCCAGGGGGAGTTGCCGGACTACCTGCCCATGGTGCTCGAGTACACCGCGCTGGTGGACTTCGCCGCAGGGCGGGAGCTGCTGATCCGGTACCGGCCGAGCCTGGAGATGCTGAAGTTCGGGCTGCTCCGGGACAAGCTTCCGCACGCCAGGATCCTGGCGGCCATCTGCGCCACCCTGCCCGGGAAGTCGCCGGCAGATGAACAGGCCGTGATGCGGATGGCGGGCTACGGGCCGCCCACCGAGGCCGTTGGCCTTGACCCCTACGATCCGCGCCTGTTGCCCGTGAAGGGGGCCTGACCATGGTGACGTTGGAAGCACAGCCCGGTGCCGCCGTCGAACTCTCTGCCCTGGACATTGTCTTGTGGGGCGTCCTGCCCTACGTCATGGTGGTGGTCCTGGTGGGCGGGCTGATCTGGCGCTACAAGTACGACCAGTTCGGCTGGACCACCAGGTCCTCCCAGCTCTATGAATCGAAACTGCTGCGGATCGCCTCGCCGCTGTTCCACTTCGGCCTGCTCGCCGTGATTGCCGGGCACTTCTTCGGGCTGGTTATCCCGAAGTCCTGGACGGAAGCGGTGGGGATGAGCCAGGATTTCTACCACTTCAACGCCCTGTTTGTTGGCGGGATCGCCGGCATCGGGACCCTGGGCGGGATCGTGCTGCTGATCTACCGGCGGCGCACCACGGGGCCGGTGTTTATGGCCACCACCAAGAACGACAAGGCCATGTACGTGGTGCTCACGGCAGCCATCGTGTTTGGTTTGTGGACCACCCTAGCCAGCGTGTTCGAGGGCGGGCACGGGCACAATTACCGCGAAACCGTGGCGCCATGGTTCCGGTCGCTGTTCATCTTCCAGCCGGACATCGCGGCCATGGCTGCCGCGCCGTTCTCCTTCCACCTGCACACGCTGGTGGGGATGGCGCTGTTCATCATCTGGCCGTTCACGCGGTTGGTCCACGCCTTCACCGCGCCGTTCCACTACCTCTTCCGCCCGTACATTGTGTACCGCTCCAGGGACCGCGACGGCGGCCGGACGGGCGGGCGCGCGCGTGCCGGGGCCGGAAGCAGGTCCGGAACCACTGCCGCCCAGAACCCCAACGCCCCCGCTGCGAAGCGAGGCTGGTCCGCGGTCGGAACCCAGGACCGGGACACGCGGAACCGGTGAGAGGAGAAGAAGATGACTGAATCCGCGCCGCCCACCGGAACCTCCGCCCCCGCTGAGACCTCCCACCCCGGCAAGGGACGGAACCTGGCCCTGGCCACTGCCGCCTCGGTCACGGCGTTCTGGGCGTGGAACATCGTGGCGCCGCTGGGTGCCCGCTACACCCAGGAAATGGGTTTGAACTCCACCGCCACCGCCGTGCTGGTGGCCATGCCGATCTTTGTGGGATCGCTCGGCCGGATCGTGGTGGGCGCCATGACGGACCGGTTCGGCGGCCGGGCCATGTTCACGTTTGTCCTGCTGGGGAGCGTTCCGCCGGTGCTGCTGGTGGCCCTCGGCGGCACCCTCGGTTCCTATGCCTTGGTGCTCGGTGCCGGCCTGCTCCTGGGCGTGGCAGGGACCGTGTTCGCCGTCGGAATCCCCTTCGTTTCTGCCTGGTATGAGCCCTCACGGCGCGGCTTCGCCACGGGCGTTTTTGGCGCCGGGATGGGCGGGACCGCGCTGGCGGCCTTCCTGACCCCGCGGCTGGTCAACTGGATCGGCTACCTGCCCACGCACCTGCTGATCGCGGGGCTGCTGGTGGTCATGGGGGCCGTGATCTGGTTCAACCTGAAGGAGTCTCCGGACTGGCACGCAAACACGGCCCCGGTGATCCCCAAGCTCAAGGACGCGGCCGGGCTGGCCGTCACCTGGAAGCTGTGCTTCCTTTACGCGCTCGTTTTTGGCGGGTTCGTTTCCTTCGCCACCTATCTCCCCACCTACCTCCGTGACATTTACCAGTTCGATCCCACGGCTGCCGGCACCCGCACCGCAGGCTTTGCCCTGGCAGCGGTCCTGTTCCGGCCCATCGGGGGAGTGCTGGCGGACCGGATCGGGTCCAAGCCGGTGGTGCTCTCGTCGCTGGCGGGCATTGCGGTCCTGGCGTTCATCGTGAACCTCCGGCCCGACGGCGAGATCCCGGCCGGCCTCACCTTCGTGGCGATGGCCTCAGCACTGGGCCTGGGCACCGGAGGCGTGTTCGCCTGGGTGGGCAGGCTTGCGCCGGCCGGCAAGGTGGGCAGCATCAGCGGCATTGTCAGCGCGGCCGGCGGGATGGGCGGCTACTTCCCGCCGCTGGTCATGGGCGCCACCTACAACGCAGCTGACAACAGCTATTTCATCGGCCTGATGCTGCTGGTGGTCACGGCCGTCGTTGCGTTTGTGTTCACCATCGTGGCCATCCGCTCGCCGAAGCAGCCTGCGCGGCAGGGCGCGTTGAAGGGGACGTGACCTCCGACGGCGGGTGGCCGGGGCCGCCGGGGCAGTTTCGTTACGAGGGCAACAGTTTGGCGCCAATGGGTTGACTAACGGGTCCCGGGCTGCGGCGCGGGCTCAGAATTGAGGCATCACAAACAGCCCTCGAGGAGGCGGAAATGCGGCGGTCAGCGTGGCCCGGCGCGGTAACCCCGGCAGTACTTCTTTCACTTTCGCTGCTCACCGCCTGCGGTGGGCCGGCCAACCCACCGCAGGCGACGCCGTCGGGCGCTTCCGTCAGCGCAAGCGCCACGCCAGTACCCACGGAAACGACGACGGCGGCAGAGTCACCGAGCGCCGCCCCAGGCAGCCCAACGGCAACTGCACCGGCGTCGGCTTCCTGGACCACCTACACCACGGCGGCCGGTGATCTGTCCTTCGACCTTCCGTCTACCTGGAACATCAAGGACCCGGCCGGGGAATTGGCCGAGGGCGGCGGGGCATTCGCCGAGGTGACCAGCGAGGATGGCCGACTGCTGGCGACGCTTCGCACCAACATGGCCACCGGCTCTACCTGCACCGAAAAGTACCCCTACGAGGTTCTGGAATCGCAGGAGATGCCGCAACTGGCCCAGTACGGCACGGTTCCGCGTTATACCTTCGAAACGCGCGGCAACGAAACCGCCGCAGGCCCGCCGGATAGCCCCGCTGCGGCCTACGGCATCACGTCCGCACCGCACCCCGAGGGAGAGTCAGCCTGCTATATGTTCCACTTCTTCACGTGGCCGCCCAATGCCGCCACGTTCGGGGCGTTCTACAACCCGGAACTCAACCGGACGCCGGGTGATCCGTCGCTGCCGTACCTGCAGAAAGCGAAGCTGTACGCGGGGACGCAGGAGTACCGGGATATCAAGCGGATGATCACGTCGCTGCGGCCGGCGGGGTAGGGTTTCGCGCTACGCGGTGTCGATCCAGTAGCGGCGCTTGCCGTTGCGGGTGTCCTCGTAGCTGCCGCCGTTCTTTTCGATGGTCGCCCGGGAGCCTGCGTTGTCCTCATCGCAGGTGAGGAGTACCCGTTGGATTCCGAGTTCCCGGGCGATCGGCAGGGCATCGGCCAGCGCCTTGGCTGCATGGCCGTGGCGCCGTGCGGAGGGCCTGACGCTGTAGCCGATGTGCCCGCCCTCGTTGAGGAGGAAGTCGTTCAGCTCGTGCCTGATGGCGAGTGAGCCAAGGAACGTGCCGCCCTCAACGATCCACAGGTAGGTGCAGGGCACGTACCCCGGCTTCCGCGGGCTTTCAGGCAGCGCATCCTTGACGAGGGCCTCGACGAAGCGGCTGAAAGCCCCGGGATCCTGCAGTTCTTCCAGCGGCCAGCTGTCTGCGCCCGCGCCGTCCTGGCGGAGGCCCTCAAATTCGGCGGCCGCCTCCAGCCAAGAGGAGTGGAAGCGTGCGTCCGGAGCGATGAGGCGGGCCATCACAAGATCGTATTCGATCGAGGAGGGTTGTCGCGGAGGGCCAGCGCGGCCTGGACAAGGGCGGAATGCGTGAGTGCCTGCGGGTAGTTACCCAGAAGCGCGCCGCTGGCAGGGTCCATTTCCTCGCTGAACAGTCCCAGCGGGGAGTCCACTTCCAGGAGGGCTTCAAACAGGCTCCTCGCTTCCTGGGCCTTGCCGGTTATCGCCAGGGCTTGCACCAGCCAGAATGAGCAGGGCAGGAAGGCTCCCTCGCTTCCCGGAAGGCCGTCGCGCCCTGGCGGATACCGGTACAGCAGCGGATAACCCGCGGACAGTTCACTGCTGACGGCGTCGATGGTTCCCTCGAGGAGGCGGGAGCCGGGCTGCTCCAGGCCGGTAAGGGGCAGGACAAGCAGGGCGGCGTCCAGATCGTCAGAGCCGTAGGCGCGCACGTAGGTATTCCTGCCCGGGTCGGATCCTTTCGCCCGCACCTGGGCCGCGATGTCGCTGCGTGCGGTTTGCCACCGGGCCCGGCGCCTGCGGCCGAGGCGGTGCGTGGCAGCGATCCGCAGCGCCCGGTCCAGTGCGAGCCAGGCCATGATTTTGGAATGCACGTGCTGGGCTGCCTCGCCGCGTATCTCCCAGATGCCCGCATCTGGTTCCTGCCACCTGGCGGCAACCAGGTCCGTGAAACCGCGCATGGCCCGCCAGGTCTCCGAATTCAGGGAGCGGCCGCTGTCCACGAGGTTCCAGGCCGCGTCCAGGACCCAGCCGTAACCGTCGAGCTGGTGCTGTGCGGCGGCGAGGTTGCCGGTTCGCACCGGCGTGCTTCCGGCATACCCCGGCCAGTCCGGCAGTTGGCGCTCCCGTGGCACGCGGCCTCCCGTCAGGGAGAAAAGTGCCGGAAGGCGCGGCCTGTCCAGCCGGCTGGCATGAAGGAGCCACCCGAGGAAATTGAGTGCTTCCTGCATTTTGCCCACCCGCAGGAAGGCCCCCACGCCGATGCTGGCGTCGCGTGGCCACGAGTATCTGTAGTCCCAGTTGCGGATGCCTCCCGGGTCCTCCGGCAGGGACGTCGTAGGGGCGGCAACCGGCGCGCCGGAGGGGGAGTAGGTCAGCAACCGGAGCGTCAGCAGGCTCCGCACCACGTGGTCCCGGAACGGGATGGAGTGGTCAATCCCCTCCGTCCAGGCCTGCCAGCGTGCTTCGTCCCTGGCGACGAGGTCCCAGGCTGCCGCGGGGCGTACATGGATGAGTGGTTCTCCATACGCGATGGCCAGGACGAACGTCAGGGGTGTGCCCGGGGTGACCACGAGGTGCAGCGGACGCCCTGGTTCCAGGTCCACCCGCGGACTTGAACCGAGGGACGTTGCCACCGGGCCCCAGTCGCAGACAAGATCCCGGCCCTGGCGTACCCGCGGGCGGCGATGACGCACGCCAAGCCGCGGGTCGAAGATCACGGTGACCCGCACCGGAGACTGTTCCGCCGTCAGGCGCCGGATGAGGATGGTGCTCGGGAGCAGTTGGCCGGCGACCTCGGTGATCATTGCCTCCGTGAGTGTGAGCAGGCCGTCCCGGGCCGCCCACACTGTCTCCAGGGTTGCGGTTTCTTTCCGGTAGCGCCGCGTTACCAGGGAGGCCGGCTGGCCGGGTCCCGTGAGGAACCGTCCCGCCGCCGGCCCGCCGAGCAGCGCACCAAAGAGGGGCTCGCCGTCGAACGCCGGGACGCAGAGCCAGTCCACTGACCCGGCGGCGGAGACCAGTGCGGCGGTCCGGGTGTCGCCCAGGAGCCCGTACTCCGCAAGGGGCGCGGGACACCATTGCCGGCCCTGGAGCGGATCCGGCTGGTCCAGCCGCTGCGGGGCCTGGTTCACATGGTCGAGGCTCATGCCGCCCCCAGAAACATTCCAAGAACGGCACCGTAGACCACATGGGCGGCCACGGCTACTGCCGGAGTCTGGATGCCGTAGTTCAGGCCGAGTAAGCCCGGCGGCTCCAGCGCCGCCGTGGTGGTGAGCCCCGCCCTGCTGGAGGCCATCCGGGGATGGACTCCGGGCAGGAGGGGCAGGATTACCGTCAGTGCGACCGCCACATGCAGGAGCCCCAGCAGGGCGCCGATCCACCACGTTGCCTGGCCCAGGAGAGCGAAGATCGCGGCGTAACCCAGGGCGAACCCCTGCCCTGCGGCGAGGTGGATGAAGAAGCCGGCCACCCGGGCTTTGTCCGGGTCGGGCGTGACGAGGGTTCCGAGGACCAGCGGCAGATCCAGGCGGGTCAGCCCTGCCATCTGTGCCGCAATCATCACTGCGGTCAGCACAGTCGTTGCAACAAGCCCAAACAGGGCCCACCCCTGCCAGTCCATGTCAGCTCACCTGAAGATGCCTGTCCCCGGGGACAGCCGGTTCAGGGCGAGGGCGCCGACGAGCAGCCCGAAGTCCCGCAACGCCACATCGTAAAAGCCGCCGAGGACCAGGAGGTTGACGATGATGCCGAGGAGCCAGACGGCCACGAGCAGTGAACCGAACCGCGGCCGCACAGCCACGGCAATGCCGGCGATCACCTCGACGACGCCCACCACGTACATGATGGTCTGGGCGGGCAGGGGCACGATCGCCGTGGCCACCGGGGCGAGGTAAATCGTCCAGTCGACCAGCAGGTTGGTGAACTTGTCCAGCCCGAAAACGATGGGTGCCACTGTGAAGACCGTGCGGAGCAACAGGAAGGCCTGGTGTTCCGCCTTCCGGTCCCGGGCCAACGCCGGCGTGTGGGCTGCTTTTGTTGTCATAACGAGCTCCTTCTAAAAGTAGGTATCTTGATTTTAGAAAGTGCCGTAGATTTAAACAAGAGGAATCTTTTTAGAAAGAGGTGCGGGGATGACCAGGCTTTCGTGGGCACGCCGGGTGGTGGCGCTGTCCTCCCTCGGGGACGAAAAGCGGCGGCAGTTGTACGAGCTGGTGCTCGCTGCCCCTGCCGCCATGAGCCGGGACGAGGCTGCTGAAGCCACGGATCTTCCCCGAAGCACGGTGTCATTCCATCTGGACAGGCTCGTGGCCGACGGCCTGCTTGCCGTGGAGTTCCACAAGCCGGCGGGAAAGTCCGGGCCGGGGTCCGGGCGCCCTTCGAAGGTGTACCGGGCCGTTGCCCGTGAAGTGGGTGTTTCCGTGCCGGACAGGAACTATGACATCGCCGGGGAACTGATGGCAGCGGCCATCGACGAGGCTGCGGCTAACAACCAGCCGGTGCGTGACGTTCTCCTGGCCACCGCCTATGCCAGGGGCAAGGAGCTGGCCGCGGACAGCCAGGGCCTGGAGGACTTCCTCATCGCCCTTGGCTACCTTCCCCGCGCCGACGGCAGCGGCGGGCTCACTCTGCCCAACTGCCCCTTCCACCGGCTCTCCGAGGGGCACCCCGCCGTCGTCTGCGCCATGAACGGCGCCTTCCTCAGGGGGGCGGCTGCCGGCAGCGGCGAGCCGGAAGAACGGGTGGCGGCCAACAACAGCCCGGGCCAGTGCTGCGCCAGGATCGCACCATGAGGAGACCTAGGAAAGTACGACGGCGGGCGGCAAGTCCCTGCGGTGGGCGGTCCTGGAGTGCCGCCGGGGTGCAGCGGACGCGGCAGCCCTAAGGGCAGAGCCGGTCGAGGGTCTCCTGCAGGGCGGATACCATCTGGTCATCCCAGAAGTTGATCCTGTCGCCGGCTTCGGGATCCTCGAGGGGCGTCGGCAACGGGGGCGGTACCAGCGTCATGGTGGCCTGGTACTGGCCGTCGGTGCTGGCGACCGCTGCGGTGCGGTAGGTCCAGAACCCGCCCAGGCCGCCGAACCTGTGGTCGCCGTTGCAGTCCTGGTTCCATTTCCACACACCCAGGCCGTACAACGGGATGGCATCTGTTCGGGTCATCTCCTGCACAGATTCCCTGGCAAGGAGGTCCCCGCGGAACAGGGCGGCGAAAAAGTCGTTGATGTCGGACACCGTGGAGATGGCCCCGTAGGCGGGCGACCCCACGACGCCCGGCGCGTCAGTGATGTCCAGGCGTTCACCCCGGTGGTTGATGTAACCCCGGATCACGTCCGGTTCACCTCCCGCCGTACGGTCGACTGACGTGTTCTCCAGCCCGAGCGGAGCGATGATGTCCTCGCGCAGCACGTCCGCAAAGGGCCGTCCCCGCAGCTTCTCCACAAGCTGGCCGAGGGCTAGATAATTCGAGTCGGAATAGCGGAAAAAGCCCACGTCCCGGGCGTCCCACGGCAGCTGCCCGGTCAGCTCAAGTCCCCGCTGGGGACTGATGTTTTCGTTGATAACCCGTGGGACGTCGTCGGCCGTTTTCTCCGTTACCTCCTGGAACGGCCGCATTCCGGACGTGTGCCCCAGGAGTTGGCGGACGGTAATGGGGCCAGGCGGCTTCAGTGCCGTGGTGAAGCTGTCCAGGACTCCGTTGACCGGATCATCCAGGCCGATCAGGCCGTCCTCCACCAGCTTCATGACGGAGACGGCGGTCATTGACTTGGTCACACTGGCCACAAATACCCGGTCCTCCGGAGTTGCAGCATCGTTGGACTCCAGGTTCCGGACCCCATATGCCCGGGACCAGGTCTCTCCCGGCCACCTGACTTCCGCCACCACTGCCACGGCGCCCTGGTCCACGAAATTGCGCATCGTGTTCTCGATGGACTTTGTGGGCGGCGGCGCCGTGCCAAAGGAATTGGGAGGTGGACTGGGCTCGAAATAGCTGCACGAACAGAGTGCCAGCACCATCGCGGCCAGAGCGCTGAGGAAGGACCTGGGTGAGGTTCGCATGACGCCGCCTGGGGAGAAGCAGCAGTTTGGGACGGGCCGCAAGCGCGCCGCCCCCGGTCAAGGGTTGCCCGGCGCAGCAGTCCCAGCTCCTTAAGTCTACGAGTGGTGTGCCGTGGGGTCGAGGAATATCTCCCGGGGCCGGCGGCTTGCAGCAAGGGGCCAGTGCGCCCACGCGTAATTCAGCACAAACCAGGAGGAGCTCCATGACTAGTGGCGCAGGAACAACCGCAGGGACCGAAAAGACCGCTCTTGTTGTGGGAGCGACCGGCATAGCGGGGTCTGCCCTCGTCGACACCCTGGCGGGCGAGGGGTGGAGCGTGCTCGCCCTCTCCCGGAAGCCCGGTGCTGAGCGTCCCGGAGTCCGGTGGCTCTCCGCGGACCTGACCTCAGCGGCGTCGCTGGCTGCCGCGCTCGGTCCGGAGAATCCCTCCCATGTCTTCTTCACAGCATGGTCGCGGCAGGACACTGAAGAGGAGAACATCTCCGTCAACGCGGGAATGGTGCGGGACCTCCTGGCGGCACTTCGCGGCAAGGACGTAGCCCACGTTGCATTGATGACCGGCCTCAAGCACTACCTCGGGCCCTTCGAGGCGTACGCGGCCGGGGAAATGCCGGACACTCCCTTCCATGAAGAGGAGCCGCGCCTGCCGGTCCGGAACTTCTACTACGCCCAGGAGGACGAGCTCTGGGCAGCCGCGGCGAAGCAGGGGTTCACCTGGTCCGTGCACCGCGCGCACACGGTGATCGGGCACGCCGTCGGCAATGCCATGAACATGGGCCTGACGCTCGCCGCCCAGGCCACGCTGTGCCGGGACAGCGGGGAGCCGTTCGTCTTCCCGGGTTCCGAGACACAGTGGAACGGCCTGACGGACATGACGGATGCGGGCCTGCTCGCCGAGCACATGCTGTGGGCGTCCACCACACCGGCGGCCGCGAACGAGGCCTTCAACATCGTCAACGGCGATGTGTTCCGCTGGCGCTGGATGTGGCCGAAGCTTGCCGCCTACTTCGGCGTGGAGTGGGAGGGATACGAGGGATCGCCCCGCCCCCTGGAGCAGTCGATGGCGGGCCGGGAGGACCAGTGGCGGGACATCGCCGCGCGCCACAACCTCAGCGAGCCGGACCTGAACCGCCTGGCGTCCTGGTGGCACACGGACGGCGACCTGGGGCGCGGCATTGAGGTGGTCGCGGACATGGGCAAGAGCCGGGACGCCGGGTTCACCGGATACCGGCGGACGCTGGACGCCTTTACCGCCCTCTTCGACCGCTACCGGGCGGAGAACCTGATTCCGTGAGTCGCCGGTAACCACTGGCAAGCGTCCGGGCCGGCCGCAAAACGCAGCCGGCCCGGACGCGGTTGTCACTGAGGCAGGATCACTTCAGGTCGAAGCGGTCCAGTTCCATGACCTTCACCCAGGCGGCCACGAAGTCGTTGACGAACTTCTCCCGGGCGTCGTCGCTCGCGTAGACCTCGGACATCGCCCGGAGCTGGGAGTTGGAGCCGAACACCAGGTCAACCGGTGTGGCGGTCCACTTCAGCTCGCCGGTGGCGACGTCGGTGATCTCGTAGACGTTCTCCTCATTCTCCGAGGCTTTCCACTTGGTGCCGGGGGAGAGCAGGTTGACGAAGAAGTCGTTCGTCAGGACCTGCGGCCGGTCCGTGAGGACGCCGTGCCTGGAGCCGCCGATGTTGGTGCCGAGCGCACGCATGCCGCCGATGAGCGCCGTCATCTCGGGTGCGGACAGGTCCAGCAGGTACGCCTTGTCCAGCAGGAGGGTTTCCGGCTGGAGCTTCTCGCCGGGACGCACGTAGTTACGGAACCCGTCAGCGCGCGGCTTCAGGTACTGGAACTGCTCGACGTCGGTCTGGTCCTGGGCGGCATCGGTGCGTCCCGGACGGAACGGCACCGTGACGGGGAAGCCGGCGTCGCTGGCTGCCTTCTCCACCGCGGCGCAGCCGCCGAGGACGATCAGGTCCGCCAGTGAGACCTTCTTGCCCCAGGCCTGGGCGGAGTTGAAGTCCTGCTGCACGCGCTCGATGGCCTGCAACGCCGTCGAAAGCTGCCCAGGTTCGTTGACCTCCCAACCGCGCTGGGGCTCCAGCCGGATCCGCGCGCCGTTGGCGCCGCCGCGCCTGTCGGTCTTGCGGAAGGTGGAGGCGGCAGCCCACGCCGTGCCGGCAAGCTGGGAGACGGACAGTCCCGAGTCCAGAAGCCGAGCCTTCAGGCTCGCAATGTCCTGCTCGCCGATCAGTTCGTGGTCGACGGCGGGAACGGGATCCTGCCAGAGCTGGGCCTCCGGAACCCACGGCCCCAGCATGTGCGGGCCCACCGGGCCCATGTCGCGGTGCAGCAGCTTGTACCAGGCCTTGGCGAAGGCGAGCTGGAACTCGTCCGGGTTCTCCAGGAAGCGCCGCCCGATCTCCTCATAGACAGGGTCGAAGCGCAGCGACAGGTCGGTTGTCAGCATGGTGGGCCGGTGCTTTTTGTTGGGGTCGTGCGCGTCCGGGATGATCTCGGGCGCGTCCTTGGCAACCCACTGATGGGCGCCGGCGGGGCTCTTGACCAGCTGCCACTCGTACTCGAACAGGATCTCCAGGAAGCGGTTGCTCCACTGGGTGGGCTTGTCGGTCCAGGTGACTTCCAGGCCGGAGGTGATCGTGTCGCCGCCCTTGCCGCTGCCGTACGTGCTGAGCCAGCCAAGGCCCTGCGCCTCAAGGTCGGCGCCCTCCGGCTCGGGACCCACGTGCGCGTCGGCGTCGCCAGCCCCGTGGGTCTTGCCGAACGTGTGGCCGCCCGCGATCAGCGCGAAGGTCTCTTCATCGTTCATGGCCATCCGCTTGAACGTCTCGCGGATAAACGCTGCCGCGAGCTTGGGGTCCGGATTGCCCATGGGCCCCTCCGGGTTGACGTAGATCAGGCCCATCTCCGTGGAGCCGACTTCCTCCGACATCTGGCCTTCGCCGATGTAGCGCTCGTCGCCCAGCCAGGTGTCTTCCGGCCCCCAGAAGATCTCCTCCGGCTCCCACACGTCCTCGCGGCCGAAGGCGAAACCGAAGGTCTTGAAGCCCATGGATTCCAGGGCCACGTTGCCGGCGAGGACCAGCAGGTCCGCCCAGGAGAGTTTCTGGCCGTACTTCTGTTTGACCGGCCACAGCAGGCGCCGGGCCTTGTCCAGGTTGGCGTTGTCCGGCCAGCTGTTGAGCGGTGCGAACCGCTGGCTGCCGTCCCCGGCGCCGCCGCGGCCGTCGTGGACGCGGTAGGTGCCGGCGGCGTGCCAGCTCAACCGGATCATCAGGCCGCCGTAGTGGCCGAAGTCCGCGGGCCACCAGTCCTGGGACGTGGTGAGGACCTCGGTGATGTCCTGCTTCAGTGCCTCGACATCGAGCTTCTGGAACTCCTCACGGTAGCTGAAGTCCGGGCCGAGGGGGTTGCCCTTGGGGTGGTGGGCGTGGAGGACGGAGAGGTCCAGCTGGTTGGGCCACCAGTCCGCGACCGTCCGCGGCCGGTGCCCCTTGGGCTGGGGTGAGTCAATGGCCGGGTTTTCGCTCTCGCTGCCGTGCGAGGTCACGCTGCCATGGTCCACCGGGCATCCGCCCTCGACCTTGCTGTCCAGGCCTTGGGCACTTCCGGGAGTGGGTATCGGAGGGTGTTCCGGACGATCGGTCATGTGCTTCCTTCCATCTGGCCGAGGCCGTGGAGCGGACTCGGGCGGCCGGTTCAACCTTCCCATTTGAACATAGTCGGCGGGGCTGGGGGAGGGGCAGTCACATGGCGGGTGAGTGGCCCCGCTGGGGGACCGAACTGACCAGGTTGTAATGCTCGACGACGGGAAACGGCTCATAGAACCGGTGCAGGAGGGCACGCCACTGCTGATATTCAGGGGATCCCCGGAAGCCAACGGTGTGGTCCTCCAGCGTGTCCCACTCCACCAGCAGAAGGTACGTGCCGGGGGACTCGACGGACCGCGAGAGTGACAGGGAGCGGAACCCGGGCATGGAGGCGATGATGGGCTGGGCGCGGGCGAACGCCGTCTCGAATGCCTCTTCCTGGCCGGGGACAACAGGCAGCAGGGCGTGTTCAGTAATCACCCGGCAAGTCTTGCAAACTTCGCGCGCCGGAGTGTGCACGTCCAGCTCCTGCCGGCAGTCCGGACGACCGGGGCGGGTGCTCAGTGCGCCGCGCCCAGTTCGATCAGCAGGACGCCGCCGATAATGAGTCCGAGCCCCAGCATCATGACGGGGGTGATTGTCTCCTTGAAGAAGACGCGGCTGGCCAGGGCCGTCAGCGCGACGCCGGCCGCGGCCCAGATGCCGTAGGCGACGCCGAGGTTCATGCCCTGTTCGAGGGTCAGCGTCAGGAGGGTGAAGGCCAGGAAGTATCCGACGGCGACAGGAACGTACCAGCGCCGCTTACCGGTGGACGCGACCCGCAGCAAAAGGGTGGCGGTCACCTCGGTGAGGATTGCAGCCGTCAGCAACAGCCACATCATGAGCGGACCATTTCTTTTGCGGGTTCTGCTGCTGGCTCCTTGTGCCGCCCCAGTTCAACGCAGAGCACGCCGCCGATCACCATGGCGACGCCGACCATCATCACAGGCGTCAGCGCTTCACCAAAGAGGAGGGCAGCCAGCAGCACGGTGAGGGTCACGCCCAGCGCGGCCCAGATGCCGTAGGCGACGCCGAGGCCGAGGCCCTTGCGGAGGACTGCGGCGAGGAAAGCGAAGGACGCGGAATAGCCGAGGACCACCACAATGAAGAAGGCAGGATTATCAAGGGCCGCTTTCAGGGAGAGTGACGCCGTCACCTCACTCAGGATCGCGCCGGCGAGAAGAATCCACTTCATGAAAAGAGTCCTTGAATGTCGTTTGGGGCTTGGTCCCCGTGGGTGCAACCGCAGGAGTGCTGCTGGTGTTCCCGGGCTTCCCACCGCCGAGAACGCTGGGGAGGCCCGGGACGGCTGGTTACGCCTGCGGGACCAGCTCCAAACCGGCAACTGCGGAGCTTCCGAGGTCACTCCCTGGAAGGGCCTGATTCGCAGCCAGGGCACTGGTCCAGGTGTCAGTATCCGCTACTGCTGCCCAGTTCGAGTTCAGTAGCGCGAGCAGCGTGGTGTGCACGGTCTTCGCGTCGGCGGAGCCTGCGTGGTTGGCGAGGTTGATGGCGCCGGTGGCGTCTGAGAGGACTTCGGTGGTGAAGCCAAGGAACTCTGCCTCCACGGCGGAGGCGAGCACGCAGTTGTTGGTCATGTAGCCGGCCAAGGTGACCGTGTCGACGTCGTGCTTCCGCAGCCATTCGGCGAGATCCGTGCCGGCATAAACGGAACCGTACTGTTTGACCAGCTGCTTCCAGTCGCCGGTTTTACGGCCCTCAACCTCGGGGTGCAGCTCGAACCCGGGTGTGCCCGGGGCAAACACGGGTGCACCAACGCCCGCGGAGTGCTGGATCACGGCAACCGGAATGCCTGCGGCAGTGGCGGCGTCAATTGCCCTAGCAATCGTGGGCAAGGACTCCTGATGCGGCGGGTACTGGATCTCGAGGGGTCCGCTGAAGTACTGCTGCTGCACGTCAATGAGGATGAGGGCGCGGCGGGGGGTGCTCTTAATCTTGTTCTCCCTGGTGTTTCTCTCGGCTGCCTGCTTGCAGCTTTTCCAGTCTTCCCGTCGCGGGCGCAGGCTAACAGTGGCACGAAGGCAGATATACGATGGATTCGGGCCAAGCTGTTGGGAGGGGCAGGATGAAGATCGCGGTCTATGCGTTCGATGGGGCAACGATGTTCCACCTCGCCGTTCCACAGATGGTTTTTGACGAGGTTGCCCGCCAGGGCCTTGCGGAGTGGAAGACGGTTCTTTTCTCTGACCAGGAAGGCGAGGTCACCACCGCTGAGGGCTACCGGCTGGGCAAAGTGGAAGGGCCGGAAGCCGCGGAGGCGGCGGACGTGGTGGTGGTGCCGTCATGGTTCGACGACGGGCGCCTCCCCAGCGACTCGCTGCGGCAGGTGCTCCAAGGGGCACATGGGCGCGGGGTGCCGATCCTGGGCTTGTGCCTTGGTGCAATTCCCGTGGCCGACGCCGGCTTGCTCGCCGGGCGTCGGGCCGTCACGCACTGGCAGGCGTTCGATTCCCTTGCCGGGCGGCACCCTGATATCGCCCTTGACCAGTCGGTGCTGTACATCGACCACGGCGACGTGCTGACCTCGGCCGGAACAGCCTCTGCGCTGGACGCGTGCCTTCACCTGGTGCGTGCACGGCTCGGGGCGGAGGCGGCGAACCAGGTGGCGCGCAGCCTGGTCATCGCTCCGCACCGCGAAGGGGGACAGGCGCAGTACATTGAGCGGCCGGTTCCTTCCCGCTCCACGGACGATCCAATCTCCCGGTTGCTGGAATGGGCACTGGGCCACCTGGCGGAGCCGCTGACCATTGACCTGCTCGCCGCCCAGGCACACCTGAGCCGCCGCACTTTTGTCCGCGCTTTCCGGGCAGCAACAGGAACGACGCCGGCCGCCTGGATCCGCGCCCGCCGCCTTGACGCTGCGCGGCGGCTGCTTGAGACAACAGACCTGTCGATCGAACAGGTGGCCGCCGACTGCGGCTTCGGCAACGCCGTCACCCTGCGGCAGAACTTTGCTGCTGCTTTTTCCACGACGCCCACGGAGTACCGGAGGCGGTTTGATGTGCGGGCTGAAAAGGCTCCCTAGTGCTGTGACTTTCAGCTGCCGCCCCGGGACGGCAGTCAAAGCGGTGGCCCGGCAATGGGCAGCCGCTCCGGCTCATGCAGAGTCGGAGCGGCTGCCTGCAGGGCCTACTTGGTCGAGGCCGTCGTCGACAGCCAGGCGCCGGTGCCAACTTCGCTGACCGCCGCAATCCGCACCTGGTACTGGGTCTTTCCAAGGAGTCCGGTGATCTTGGCGCTGGTCGCAGTGCTGACCCCGTCTCCAAAGGTCTTCCAGTTGACCCCGTCGGTGGAGGTCTCAATCACATAGTCCGTGATGGGAAAGCCGCCGTCGGAAATGGGAGCAGTCCATGACACCAGCAGGGACTTGCCCTGGACCTTTGTCACCGCACCGCGGGGAGCGGATGTGGTGCGGGGAAGGTGCTGGCGGCCACGGGCTGGGAGAACTCGCCGAGTCCTGCCGCCGATACCGCCTGCACCCGTACCTGGTACTCGGTGCCAGCGCTCAGCCCTTGGATCCGGGCTCCGGGCGTGGACGTTACGGCGTCATACACTGGCACCCACTCCGAGGCGCCGGTGGCACGGTACTGCAGCCGGTAGTCGGTGACCGGAGACGAGCCGGTGACGGTCGGGGCAGCCCAGAGGACATCAATGGCGGAACCGCTGACAGGCGTCAGCTTCACTTCGGAGGGACTGCCAGGCAGCCCGGAGGGCTCCGGATCCGGATCCGGGTCCGAACCGCCGCCGGTGAGGGTGAGCCCTGCAAAGGGAGCCTTGACCACCGAGGTGGCGAGGTCAATGGTTGACGGCGACGTGCCCAGGACATTCCACAGCTCAACCTTCATGGAACCATCCACCAGGTTCCCAAGCTCGCCCTCAACGGAGGAGAAGCCACGCTCGGCGGTGTAGCGCTCAAATCCCGCCACCGGATCGGTGGGGAAGTAGTTGTAGGTTTCGATCCGGTCGAAAGTGCCGTCTCCGGTCAGGTCATATGAAACCCTGATGCGTGTTCCGTTGCCTACACCTGCCGTGTCCACCCCGATATCAAACGCAGTTCTGCTGCCTGCAAAGGTGCCGTTCAGGTTCTCTGCCGTCAAGGTGAGGCCGGTTGCCGGATCACCGATTGCGTCCTGTCCGCTGCGGGGTGCGAGCGTTGCCACCGGAGCGGTCCCCGGCTCGGACAGGAATGATCCGTCGGCGCCGAGGTAGAACGTGGTGGTGGTCGGCGCGGGCGGATCGGTGGGATCCGTTGGCTCTTCCGTGCCGCTCGGCGCACCGCCGCCGCTCCAGGTATGAGCCCCGGACGTTGCCGTCTTGCCTGCAGCGACCTCGAGCACGGTGCCGTCGGAGAAGGTAACAGCCAGGGGTTCCTGGGTGATGTTGCTTGCCACGTAGGTCCTGGCGCCGTTCTTAGTGAAGACGGCGGCCATCGGGTCATCAGCGTGAACGCTGCTGTCCAGGGTTCCCAGGGATGCAAGGTTGGCGATCCAGTGGTAGGTGTGGGCCCGGCTCTCGCCTTCCTCCTCCGGGTATTCGCGGTCATTGTCCAGGGCGGAGAGGGCTGCCTGCCCGTCCCCGAGGGCCAGGTAGGACCAGAGGATGTCCTGCCACACGGTGGGGTTGCCGTTGTTCACATCCACCATTTCGGCGTAGTTGGACACCACGTCATCCGGCCGCAGGCCGAGGTACAGGTGTCCGCCGGTAATGGGCAGGGTGTTGATGCCCTGGATCATCTCGGCTTCGGCGCTGAACCACGTGGAATAGGTTCCGCCGTCGCCCCAGATCATGCCTGCGGTGCTGTGGCCGAACGAGTCGGGCATGGCGCCGGATTCGTCGAACCAATACTGCTGGATTGCGGCGGTCTGGGTTGCGTAGAGGTAGATTCCGGCGTCACGGGTGGCAGTGTCTCCGGTGGCCGTACCCCACTGGATGAGGCCGTTGGCGAAGTTCTGTCCCTCGGAACTTGATTCCTGGTTGTTTCCGGCGCCGAAGGCGCCATGGCCGGAAGCCCAGTCGTGGCCCGCGTAGATGTCGAAGTCGCGCAGGTACGGGTAGCGGGTGTCGGCGCGGTCGAAGTTGTTGGCATCGGCGATCAGTTCATCCACCATGCCCCCGAAAGCCGCATCTGCTGCCCACTCAGGGTCGAACCGTGCCAGTGTGGCAGCCGCCACCACGAAGTAGCCATAGTGGAAATGGTGGTCGTTGAGTTCCTTGTCAGAGCCGTACGACGCCGGGAACCCCACGAGGGTGCCCCAGTTTGAGTTGTAGGCGAAGACCTGTTCGGTTTCGCCCGGTGAGGCGGTGAACCAGTTGGTGAGCGTCTCCTTCATCTGGGCAAGGGCAGTGTCGCGCACAGCCGTACGGTCCAGCTGGTCGGCGATTTCCACGATGCGGGCGGCGCGGCCGAGGGCCTTGCCGGTCCAGTAGGTGTCGTCCTTGTCGATGCTCATCGGGTCGGCGGCGACCTGGTCGAGCAGGGCGTCCAGGCGGGCGTTCGCCTCACCGGCGCCTGTCGCCACGGCGGGGACCTCGGGCAGCACGCCGGTGAAGGGGGTGTTTGTGGTGAAGGAGGTGGCGCCGACCAGCGTGGTCATGGCCCCGCGCGGGGACACGTAGGTGCGGTCGAGTTTTGCGCCGGCGGAGGGTCCGTCGCCGGTCGCGCCGCCGAGGTAGGCGCTCTGGTGGGGGTAGAGCGAGAGTACGGTGCCGGAGTTGGTTCCCTCCCGCACCTCGGTCTCGGCCGAGTAGGTGGTCTCGACCATGCTCTCCGCCTCGTTGTAAACGAAGTCGGCCCGTGTTCCGGTGACCTTGGCATAGGCGTAGGGCGTGTACTCGTCAGCGACGGCTGTGCGTCCCGCGTCGGTGTCGGTGGTGCTCGTCGGCAGTGCGGCCACCGAGAGATACCCCTTGCCGTTGAGCGTGCTGCTCAGTTTTGTCCCGGAGACGGTCCAGGCGGCGCCGGTGGGCGCGAACGCGACGTAGTCCCCGCCGCCGGAGCTGAACCCGATGCGCTCGCCGTCGTTGAGCCAGATGCGCAGGTCGGCGCCGGCGGTGATAACGGCGTCTCCGCCGGCGATGTCGTACCAGCTAAAGGGCAGACCGTGCCCGATGGTGGCGGTCATTGACCGGGTGCCGTCGCTCCAGGAGGGGGTGACGGTCCAGTCGGTCCAGTCGGCGACTTCGACGACGGGGGCGGTGAGCCCCGCGACGCCGACCATGAGGTCTTGGGCGTAGGCGTAGTGGAATTCACCGATGCCGCCCGGCGTGCCGCTCATGGTCGGCGTCGTGGTGTTGGAGAGCCCGAGGCCGGCAGCCTCGGGGAGATAGGAGAGCGGATGCGCGTGCAGGGGCTCACTCCCGACGCAGTTGTACTTCTTGAACAGGAGGGAGGACCACCAGTCATTGGTGGGAACCGCCCCGGCCGGGGCGGTATCGGTAACGAAGGCCCGTGCATCGGTGGCGAGCGGCGCGCAGCCCTCGGGCGCCGGTCCGATGGTATCGGTGGTGTAGCTGCCGCTGCCGACCGGCAGGGTCTCCGCGTTGGCCGCCCCGGCCGGGATGAGCCCGCCCAGGAGAACGGCGGCCACGCTGAGCACGGCAAACCGGGAGGCCGCAGGGCCTCTTCTCCGGTTCCCCCCGGGTGCCCGGACGTTGTGATGGATCGTCAAGATGTCCTCCATGTGAGTTTCGTGCCGCATCGTTGCTCCACGGGTGAGCCGCCCAGAAGTCAACCCGCACTGGGGCTTATGGGAGCGCTCTCACCAACCCTAGGTATTTGTGATGGGAAACACAAGGATCAGTTTCGAAGCGGCCATATCCACCATCGGCCGGGTCACAGTGGTCAGGTCCGGTGCGTTGGCCCTGTGGAGGAACGTGCCTGCGCACGCCTTGGGCTCAGAATGGGAAACGCGCTCGCTGCCCTCGCGGCCAAGGTCTTCTGGGGTGCGGGGCCACTGCTCTCGCGGACAACCAGTTCCGTAGCCAGTTTCGATGCTGCGCGGGTGCGGGTCGGTGCCTCGCGCCATGCCGAGAATCATCCGGACGGCTGTTTCTGCCATCTCGCTGAGCGGCTGGTTGATGGTGGTCAGGGACGGGGCCACCCATGCTGCGAGGGGGAGGTCGTCGTAGCCGACGACGGACAGGTCGCGCGGGACCTCCACGTTTCTTTCACGTGCGGCCCGGAGCGGTAGCAGAACTCGGCAGCGTACCGTTGGTGGATGCCGTGGCCACGCATGATGCCGAGGACGGACGTGCCGCGGTATTCCTCGTCAACCGTTCGCTCAGTGAGGAGATGACGGTCACCGTGAACGTGGTGGCGCTGGGCAGGCCAACGGCATAACCTCCCGGCTCCAGCACAGCCGCAGCCCGCCGTCGTCATGCAGGTGGACGGTGGTGCGGGTGAAAGGGCGGTCATGTCAGGCCATAGTGGGCTCGGCAGGCCTCAGGAAAGGGGCGTCAGGGAAGTTACGGAGAACGGCACTGACAATAGCGGGTCCACTGCCCTTACAAACTCCTTGACGTGGTCCTGTTCGTTGTGGGCTTCGAGGTCCTCGCTGCGGGCCCAGCCTTCGAAGAGGACAAACGTGCCGGGCTGCTGTTCGTCAGTGAACACAGTGTATTCCAGGCATCCTGGGTCTTTCCGGCTTAGCGTCTGCAGGGAGTGGAGGGCTTCCTGAAGCTCGGCTTCGTGCCCTGCTTTGGCGATGAATACCGGCATTAGCCAGGTTTCCGGTGTCTCCTGGCGGTGTGGCAAGGGCTTGGGCATCTTGTCTTCCTGGATGGTGGTGGTGCGGTTGGGGGAGGGACAGCCTTTCGCCGTCCCTCCCCAACTGGTCAAGCGGTGATCTGCGGAACTTCCACCCATGATTCTTTCGCGGCGGATTCGACAATGGCGTCGTCGATGAGGGCGACCTGGTAGCCGTCTGCGAAGCTGGGGCTTACGCTGCCGCCCTCAGCAATTGCCTTGAAGAAGTCGTACGCTTCGATGATCTTCGTTTCCCCGTAGCCAATGCCCAGAGCTGGAATCGGCCAGAGGCCTTCTCCGTACGGATGGGCCGGTCCCGTGTAAACGGTCCGGAATCCGCGGCGGTCGGCCTGGTCGGAGGCGAAGCAGACCTGCAGCTCATCGCGCCGTTCGTAGTTGAAGACGATGCTGCCCTCGGTTCCGTGGATTTCGAAGGTGATGTAGTTGTTCCTGCCGTGCGCGTTGCGTGTCGCCTCCACGGATCCCACTGCTCCGTTTGCGAAGCGGATCATCGTCATGACCTCGTCGTCGACATCCACCTGGCCGCGCGGGCCTTCTCCGCCCCGTACGGTGCCAAGAGCGTCGGCCCCGCCCGCCTGGAGGGGCCGCTCCGGGATCCAGGTGGACAGGACGGCGTTGACGGCGCTGAACTCGCCGACAAGGTACCGGGCCATGTCGATGACGTGCGTGGCGATGTCGCCCAGGGCCCCGGAACCTGCGATTGATTTCTGGAAACGCCAGGACAGGGGCGAGTTGGGGTCGGCGCTCCAGTCCTGCAGGTACGTCCCGCGGAAGTTGAGGATCTGTCCTATTGCACCTTCCTCGATGTACTTCTTGGCCAACGCGACTGCGGGCGTGCGCCGGTAGTTGAAGGCAACCATGTGGACGATGTTCTTGTCTTTGACTGCGTCGTACATAGCCTTTGATTCCTCGCCCGTGCGGGCAAGGGGCTTTTCGCAGATGATGTGCTTGCCCGCTTCAGCCGCGGCTATGGCGATTTCAGCGTGGAGATGGTTGGGCGTTGCGATATCCACGACGTGGATGTCTGGATCCTCGATGATGGTGCGCCAATCCGAAGTGGAATTTTCGAAGCCGAAGCGTCGGGCCGCTTCGGCCGCAAGCTCCGGATTCGCCTCCGCTATGACTTTGCGGACCGGAAGAGCCGGTGCAGGCCAAAAGAACATGGGCATGGCGGCGTAAGCGAGGGAGTGGGCTTTGCCCATGAAACCCCCACCAATGAGGCCGACGTTGAGGTTCTGCATGTGAACTGGGTTCCTTTCGGAAAAGACGGGAGTGGCCGAGGCTGGCTATCCCTGGCGGTCAGGATTGGTTAGAGGATTTTCTCGAGGTACTTCTTGCTGATGGCGGCAGCTTCCCGGGGGTCGCCGTCGTAGCCGTCGAGTTCGACCATGAGCCAGCTGTCGTATCCGCTTTCCCGAATCGCGGCGATGATGTCCGGGAAGTCGAGTTCGCCCTGGCCCAGGGGGAGGAAGTTGAACGGGTCCTGCTGAAAGTCTTTGAGGTGGACGTGCCGGATCCGGTCGGGATACTTCCGGATGACCGCGGCGGGGTCTGCGCCGCCGGCTGCAAGATGCGCCGTGTCCGGGCAGAAGCCTATCCGGGTGAGCGGCATGAGCTTGTCCAGCTCGTCGGGGCTCTCCACAATGGTGCTCAGATGTGGGTGGTAGCTTGCCGACAGCCCAAAGCTTTCTGCGATGTCCGTGACGCTGTCCAACGCTTCCCCGAGGCGGCGGTAGTCCTCTTCGTTGGTTCCGGCGGCGCGCCGTGCTCCGCCACCAACAACGAGCCGTTCCGCTCCGAAACCGGCCGCCAACTCGGCGGCCCGGTGGATCCGGTGCATTTCGTCCGGGAGGATGTCGGCGTAAATGAAGTTGGCCCCGGTATAGACGCTTGCCAGGGAGACCCCCGAACTGCTCAGGAGCTCTTTGAGCTCCTCCGGCTTTTCTGCGTACTCCACAAGATTGCCGTCGAACATTTCGACGCCTTCGTAGCCGACAGAGGCGATGTCCCGGACGGCGTCTCGCATGGACCCATGGGTCAGGTAGAAAAGGTCCTTGACGCTCGTCACGCCTTGGGCGTGGCCGACGACGCCTCCCCAGGTGATGGAGCAGTAGCCGAGTTTCATTGTTTGTGCCTTTCGACTGCAGGGATGAATTGCATGGTGGGCGCCGGAATCACTGGCACTGTTTATTTCTTTCGTGCCATGGCGACGGCCAGGATGATGATGGCGCCTCGGACGACCTGCTGCTGGCTGCTGTCCAGCCCGGCGAGGATCAGTCCGTTGTTGATCAGGCCGATCAGGAGGGCGCCGAAGAGGGTGCCGATGATGGAGCCAAACCCGCCGAAGAGGCTGGTTCCGCCCAGGATGACGGCGGCGATGGCGGAGAGCTCGTCTCCCGATCCCCACTGGAACCGTCCGGACTGGAGGCGGCCGGCGTAGAGCATGCCGGCGACGCTTGCCGCCATGGCCGAGATGAGGAGGACCTGGAATTTGATGCGTTTGGTGTTGATGCCGGTGAAGTCCGCCGCGTTGCGGTTGCCTCCCGTGGCCAGGACCTGGCGGCCGAACCGGGTGCGGTTCAGGACGACGGCGCCGATGGCGACGAAGATGGCGCTCCAGACGACCAGCCCTGGGACGGGGCCGAAGTTGCCGGATCCGAACAGCGTGTTGAAGGTGTCGTTCAGGATCGGCTGGGGTGCCGAGGCGGTGATCCATTGGGCGACGCCGACCGCTATCCCCAGCATGCCGAGCGTCACCAGGAAGGACGGGATGCCTAGGAGGCTGACAAGCGCCCCGTTGATTGATCCGACCACCAGCCCGACGGCGAGGCCCGCCAGGATCCCGGGGATCAGGCCAAACTGGGAGAGTGCCATTGCGGTGCAGACGCTGGAGAGCCCGGCTACGGAACCGACGCTCAGGTCGATCTCCGCGCATGCGATCACGTAGGTCATGCCGACGGCGATGACGGTGATGGTTGCTGTCTGCCTAAAGATGTTCAGCAGGTTGTTCGGCGACAGGAAGCCCTGGTCGCGCAGCAGGATGGCGAAGAAGATGAAGACGACGACGAAGCCGATGTAGATGACGTAGCGCCGCCAGTCGAGTTCCTTGAGGACGGTGCCGAAATTGCGGGCCGCGGTGTCCCGGGGCGCGATGGTGTTTGACTTGCTCACTGTTCAGACTCCCTGGACTGCAAGTTGGAGATATTCCTCGTCAGCGATCTCGCTGCGGGGAATGTCGCGGATGATGGAGCCGTCCTTGAGGACGAGGACGCGGTCGCTGACCGCGAGTAGTTCGGGATACTCGGAGGAGATGACGATGACGGCTTTGCCGGCACTTGCCAGCTCACGGATCATGTCCAGGATTTCGCTCTTGGTGCCGATGTCCACTCCGGCCGTTGGCTCGTCCAGGATCAAGATGTCCGGATCCGTGCCCAGCCACTTGGCGATAACCACCTTCTGCTGGTTGCCGCCCGAGAGGAGCCGCACCGGGCGGTTGGGATGGGCCACCTTGACTGCGAAACGCTTGATAAGGGAAGCAGACAACGCCTTGCCTTTGGCGCCGTCCAGGAGCGGCCCCCGCTGGATCTGCCCGAGCAGCGGCAGGAGCAGGTTGTCCTGGACGGAGTGCTCCAGGACGAGGCCTTGGGCCCTGCGGTCCTCCGGGATGAGGGCGACGCCGGCGTTGATGGCCTGCTGTGGCGAGGCAAGGTTGACCTTCTTGCCCCGCAGGAGGACGTCACCGCTGTCCAGTTGGTCAATGCCGAAGAGGGCACGGGCCAACTCGGTGCGTCCGCTTCCCATCAGCCCCGCCAGACCGAGGATTTCCCCGGGGCGGAGCGTGAAGGAAACGTCCCGCACCCGGTTCCCGGCGTTGAGCCCGCGGACTTCCAACAGCGGTGCGCCATCGTGGTCCACATGATCCCGTGCCCGGTAGGAAAGCTGACCTTCGATCTTCTTGCCGACGATGCCTTCAACGATCTGCTCGGGAGTGACGTCCGTCAGAGGCGCGGTGAGGAGGTGGCGGCCATCGCGAAGGATGGTGATCCGGTCCGCCAGCCGGTACACCTCGTCCATCCGGTGCGAGATGTAGATGATCGAGATGCCGCGCTGCTTCAGGCGGTCGATCAGTTCGAAGAGCGCCTCGGACTCGTGCCGGGCCAGGCTGGCAGTGGGTTCGTCCATGATCAGGACCTGGGCGTTCTGGGCCAGGGCCTTGGCGATCTCGGTCAGCTGCCAGTATGCAGTCCCGAGCCGGGAGACCTCCGCGCGGGGGTCGACGTCGACCTCCATCTCAGAGAAGACCTCCCTGGCCCGTTTCACCGCAGTGCGATCGTCGATGAGCCCGCCCCTGCCGAGCGGTTCGGCAGCGAGGAAGATGTTCTGTGCAACTGTCAGGCTCGGTACCAGGCTGAATTCCTGGAAGACCATCCCGATCCCGGCGGCCTTCGCGTCCTGGATGGAGTTGATGGCGGCTGGCTTCCCGCCGATGAGGATCTCTCCAGCGTCGGCTTGGTAGACGCCCTGGAGGATCTTCATCAGCGTGGACTTCCCGGCGCCGTTGCCCCCGGCGAGTGCGTGGACCTCGCCCTTCCAGACGTCGAAGCTGACGTCCTTCAGCACGGAAACGCCGTTGAAGCCCTTGGAGATCGAGCGCATTTCGACGACATTGTCTGCGGTGTTCATGGTTGCCCTTTCGGAGTGGCGCGGGGGTTGGGACCCCCGCGCCGTCGGGTCTTGGCTATTGCTTGTAGGAGTCCTGGATGTCCTTCGGGGCGTCCTCGTGGTAGACCTGCTTCCAGGCTTCCAGGACGTTGGAGTGGTCCACCGGAAGGGCGCTCAGCGCTACGTAGGCGGGTGCTTCCTTGCCGATGAGCGCGCCGGCAGCCAGCCGTGCCTCTGTCACACCCTGGTCGAATGGAACCTGCGCTCCGAGGCCGACGATGAGTTCGTCCTTGGCCAGGGCGATGGCGACATTCTTGCCGAGGTCCTCCGTGGCGATCTTCAGGTCCGGGCGGCCGGCGGCGCGGGCGGCAGCCATGACACCTTCTGCGGGGACGTCCCACACGGCCCAGATGCCGGCCAGGTCAGGGTACTTGCTCAGCATTGCGTTTGCGGCAGCCTGGGCGTCTCCAGCGAAGTCCGGCCCGGCAATACCCTTTTCCTCGACTATCTGGATGTCCGGGTATTCCTTGGTGATGGTTTCCTTGAAGCCGTCGTAGCGCTGTTTGGTGACGAAGAAGTCAGCCTGGTGGAAGACAAGGCCGATCTTGCCCTTGCCGCCGAGCGCTTTGGCCATCTGGTGGGCAGAGACGACGCCGTTGCCGTAGTTGTCAGCGGAAACAACAGAGACGTAGTCCTGGCCGGCGGTGAGGCCCTGGGGGATGTTGTCCATGAAGACGAGCTTCGTGCCGGCCTCGGCGGCCTTCTTGTACGCGGAGGCGGTGGCCACGGGGTCCGTGGGGATAGACACGATGATGTCCGGATCCTGCGTCATGACGGTCTCGATGTCCGAGACCTGCTTGTCCGGCTTGAAGTTTGCGTCGGTGGTGGCAATGACCTTGATGCCCAGCTTCTCGAATTCGCTCTTGAGTCCGTTCACCTGGGCGTTGGCCCAGTCGTTGCCGCCGTAGTGCATCACGATTGCGGCTTTGGCGTTGAGTCCCTTGACCTTCTCGATCTCCTCCGGAGACAGATCCGCGACGGAGGCCGGTGATGGCGTCTCGCCGTTGGGGCCTTTGCTCAGGACCTGCCCCTTGATCTTGTCGAGGGCCTGCTGGGCCCTCTCGGAAACGCCGGCGTCGGGGGCGTTTGATGTGGCAGTTGTTGAACTGCTGCAGGACGCAAGGGAAAGTGACAGGGCTGCGGCCAGGGCCACGATGGGAAGCCTGCGGATCATCATTGTTCTCCAGTGCTTTTGGGTGGATGGATGGGGTGGATGCCTGCGGTGGATCAGGCGAGCGCTACTGCCAGGGCGGGGGGAACGGGTGAGAGGACCAGCCCGCCGGCTGCCGAGGCTGTGCGTAGAGCGGCGGCTTTGTCTGAAGCTCCCAGAAGGGCTTCTGCATGCCCTTTGTCGACGAAGAGGCCCAGTGAACACGGCCCTTGGCGGGCTTGGACCCACCGCACCGCTTCGCCTGCGGCTTTAGCCATTTCTCCGCCCGACCGGGCCACCGTCCCGTCAATGGTGGACACGGACGCGGGTGCACCGGAATTGTCCACAGAAACAACCAGGCTTGCCCAAAGACGGTTGCCGTCGAAGATTCCGACGACGGCCGAGGAACCGGCGGAGACGAAAGTGCGGACAGCGGCTGCGAGATCCATTGGCGCCGTGTCCTTCAGGAGCTCTTCCAAATGTGCCCACTGCGCCTGGTCGACATTCCGAAGCCCAGTGCCGGGGTCGAGCGCGAGTGCGTCGACGATGCTGTCAGCCATCTCGCTCCCTTCCTCATTGAATTCGCTGCACCGTAAGCGTTTACGAGATTACCGTGAACGTTTACGGACATCATCGTAAGCGTTTACGGACGCGAGTGTCAAGCATCACAGGAATGGACCGTCCAGGCCTGTGGGGGCAGCCGGGTCGACGTAAGATTAATCGACGGACCTCAGTGGTTCGGTCCAGGAGGTGCGTGACAGGAGAGAACGTGGCGGGCATGGCGGTTCCCCGTGAGGCGAGCGAGAGGCTAAGGGACGCCCCGATGCGCCGTAAGCCCACCATCAACGATGTGGCCCAGGTGGCCGGGGTCTCTTTCGGAACAGTCTCGCGGGTACTGAATGACGCACCGGACGTGAGCGCGGCAACGCGAAAGCGGGTGTTGCAGGTCATCAAGGACATCGGATACCGCCGGAACCGGGCAGCCACCGCGTTGGTCACCAGCCGGTCGATGTCCATCGGCATCCTGTCCGACGGATCCCCCCGGTTCGGCCCGGTTGGAACACTCATGGCCCTGGAGAACGTCGCTCGTAAGAAGGGCTACGCCACAACTGTCATCAGTGTCGAGAAACCCGACGAAGAGTCCGTGCAGGCAGCCCTGGACACCTTGGATGACACCGGCGTGGGGGGAATCATTGTTATTGCCCCCCATGTGGAGATGGCAGCAGCCGTCTGGAATGCGTCCTTCCGAGTGCCGGTGGAGATGATTGCGGCAGGGGCGTCATCGACCCCAAACGTCTTCACCTACTCCGAGAACCAGGAGCTCGGAGCACGGCTGGCCACCCAGCATCTCATTGACCTTGGCCACACAGACATCGCCCACATTGCCGGCTCGATGGATTGGTTCGACGGCCGGGTCCGCAAGCGCGGTTGGGAGGCCGCGCTTCGTGACGCTGGCCTCCCACAGGGGCTCTGCATCGAGGGCGACTGGAGCCCTCGATGGGCGTACGAAACCGGCCTCAAGCTCGTCCGCGAGGACAGGGTCCCCCAGGCGATTTTCGCCGCCAGCGACCACACTGCGCTGGGGCTTATTCGCGCATTCGCTGAAAATGGCGTGCGCGTCCCGGAGGATGTGAGCATCGTCGGTTTCGACGATATCGAAGGTTCGGATTTCTTCCTGCCTCCCCTGACAACCGTGCGCCAGGACTTCACTGCGTTGGCGCTTATGAGCATGGAGGTGCTTCTTGGGGCTATGGAGGGGCGGGAGGTAGACCGCACTCCGATCGCGCCGACGCTCGTTGTCCGTAACAGCTGCACCCGCGCCACGGCCCGCAAGTCCCCGGAGGTGCAGCAATAGCACCCTTGCGCGCATGTCCATCAGTGCGCACACTGGACGAATGCGGGGATTGGCTCCCTGTCGGGTGAGCACCCATGAGGGCGAGGGCCGGCAACGTCGCTTCGAGGAGCACCAATGAATGTCGGATCCTGTCAGCTCGCCGTGCTCTTGTCTGCGTTGCAATCGGGCGGTGGCTGGCGTTGTCGCAGCGGTGGCCATAGAACCTTCCCTCGGGCCCCTGGTCGGGTGGTGCACCGCTGGCGTCACCGCTCTGGCATGGGTATGGAGGATCTGCTGGCGACAGGATCCAGCAGGGACTGAACAGGAGGCCCGCGAGGAGTCCGTTTCCCCTGTGACCGATAACGCCATCATTACGGCTTGTATCGCTAGCATCGCGGCCGTGGTAGTCGCGTTGCTCCAGTCCAGCGACCGGAGCGAAGATCCGACGTCGGTGGCATTGGTCATCCTGGGCGTCCTCGGCACAATAGTTGCGTGGGCGCTCGTCAACACCGTCTATGCCTTGAAGTACGCCCGGATGTACTTCCTGGATCAGCCCGACGACGGGTTCGACGTCAAGCAGGAAGCGCAACCTACCTACAGCGACTTCGCCTACTTCGCCTTCACTGTGGGGATGTCCTACGCCGGCCCTGAGATCGAGCCAATCAATAGTGAGGTCCGACGCAAGGCTCTATTTCACGCTCTGCTGTCGTACTTCTTCGGCACAGTCCTGATCGCGGTCTCCATCAATTTGGTCACGAACCTCGGCCAAGGATGACGCGCGGGTGTCACCAGCATTTGCATTGCTGGTGACACCCTTGGTCTACCATCCGTGCAGAGCAGCTGTCAGGCTGCGCGGTGCTTTCGCACGGTTCTGAGCGCGGCTACAGCCCCCAGTCCCGCCAGCGACCAAGGGGCGCCGGCGATGATGGGATCGATCCATTGATGGCTCAGGTCGGCGCGCTTTTTCCCGAAACGGGAGGCGACGCCATGGCGGGAGAACTCGCTGAGTACCCCCGTTTCGGTGATGGGGTTATCCGGGCGCAGGGTGGCAAACGAGCGGACGTGGTGTTCCCACGCATCCACCCGGTCCGCGGCGAGGAGCAGCAGCCAGTGCGCGGCCCGGCCCTCGCTGTACTTGTAGGCGTATTTCCGGATCGCCCCCGAGGTGCCCTTTGGAGGGGCGGAGGTGCCAAAGACCGGCGTCACGAAAGCGTGCTCGACGGAACGCTCCCGGGGCCATTTCTCGGGCTGGCGTTCTGGGAAGTCCCAGTGCGCACCGGTTTCGATGCCTGGTTGTTCGCGGGGATAGGAGGGTCTGTCCGCGGGGTCGAGGTCCGAACCCCATCCCGGGATCCGGGCCCGCAGGTCCTCTTGGGACTCCTGCAGCGCAGGCTTGCCGGCGATATACGGCGTTGGTATGTCAGCCATGATGCTCTTCCTTTCAGGCCGGGTTGTCAGGCCGCGGTGGGAACGATGATGGGCTTGATGCAGTCATCGAGCTTCGCCGAGAAGATGTGGTACCCCTCAGCGATATGCTCCAGCGGGATGCGGTGCGTGATGATCTCGCTTGGCTTCAGGTAACCGTTGCGGATGTGCTCGAACAGCCGGGGCCATTGCCGTTTGACCGGGCACTGGTTCATCCTCAGGGTCAATCCCTTGTTCATGGCATCGCCGAACTTCACGGTACTGAAAATTGGACCGTACGCGCCCACCACCGACACCGTTCCACCCTTGCGGACGGAATCGATGGCCCAGTTGAGGGCAATGGGGGATCCTCCCTGCAGTTTCAGTTTGCTGCTGGTGACGTGCTGGAGGAAGTTGCCGTCCGCCTCGGCGCCCACGGCATCGATGACGACGTCGGCCCCCAGGTAGTCGGTGGCCTTCTTCAGGTGCACCACTATGTCGTCGTACTCCACGAAGTTGTACGTTCAGCGTGCGCGAACGTGCGGGCTTTCTCGAGCCGGTACTCCAGATGGTCGATCACGATCACCCGCCCGGCGCCCATCAGCCAGGCGGACTTGGCGGCGAAGAGGCCCACCGGACCGGCGCCGAACACCACCACGGTGTCGCCCTCGGTGATGTCGCCCAGCTGTGCTCCGAAGTAGCCGGTGGGCAGGGCGTCGGTGAGCAGCACCGCGTCCTCCTCGTCCATCCAGTCCGGGATGAGGCCGGGCCCGACGTCGGCGAAGGGTACCCGCACGAACTCAGCCTGGCCGCCGTCGTAACCGCCGCACGTGTGGGAGTAGCCGTAGATGCCGCCCACCGCCGTCGCGTTCGGGTTCACGTTGTGGCAGTTGGAGTAGAGGCCGCGGGAGCAGAACCAGCAGGAGCCGCAATAGATGTTGAACGGAACCATCACCCGGTCACCGGATTTGAGCCGCTCAACCGACGAGCCGACCTTCTCCACCACCCCCACGAACTCGTGGCCGAACGTCATGCCTACCCTCGTGTCGGGCATCATGCCGTGGTAAAGGTGCAGGTCGGATCCGCAGATCGCGGCCGACGTCACCCGCACAATCGCATCATTAGGATGCTCGATGGGCGGCATGTCCTTCTCTTCCACGCGCACCTTGTAGGGCCCGCGATACACCATTGACCGCATCAGTACCACCTCCGGAAATTTGCTCGTTCCGACATCGAAAATTTCCTCTCCCGGCTCCTTTAGGCGCCGGTGGGGTGGAGGACGACTTTGGTCCAGCCGTCTTCGCGGTTGTCGAAGTTCTTGTAGCCCTCGGGGGCCTGATCCAGCGTCAATTCGTGGCTGACGATGAAGGAGGGGCTGGCCTTTCCGCCGGCAATGAGGTCGCGCAGTGCCCGGTTGTATTTCTTGACCGGGCACTGTCCCGAGCCCATCGTCTGTCCCTTGAACCAGTAGTTTCCGTAGTCGAAGGCAACCTGGCCCTGCTTGGCGAGTTCGTCAGGGCCGCCGGGTCCTGGGGCAGGAACACGCCGACCACGCCGATGCCTCCGACGAACCGGACAGAGTCCACGAGCCGGTTCAGGGTCAGGTTGGGCTGTTCGTTTCCGCTTGGATCGTGCGCCTGGTAGCCGACACATTCGCAGCCCCGGTCTGCCCCGAATCCCATGGTCTGGTCCTTGACGAACTCGACCGGGTCCACCTTCGAATCATCCACGGGGATGGCCCCGATCTGTTCAGCCAGCTTCAGCCGGTCGCTGTGGCGATCCACGACCATGACCTTGCCGGCGCCTTTGATAATGGCAGAGTAGGCCGCCATGAGCCCCACAGGTCCCGCACCGTAGATAACGACCGAGTCCCCTGGGTACACCCCGGCCATCTCGGTGGCGTGCCAGCCGGTCGGGAAGATGTCTGCAACCATGACGTAGTCGAGTTCTTTCTCCACGGAGTCCTCGCCCAGGCGCAGGCAATTGAAGTCCCCGTACGGCACACGCAGGTATTCGGCCTGTCCGCCCTGGTACGGACCCATGTCCGCGAACCCGTACGCCGCACCGGCGAGCTTGGGTTCAGGCTGCATGGTCAGGCAGTAGTTGGTAAAACCACGTTCGCAGTTTTTACAGAATCCACAGGCGATGTTGAACGGGAGCACGACACGGTCGCCCACCTTGACCTTGCTTACCGCCGGGCCGGTCTCGACCACTTCACCAAGGTTCTCGTGCCCGAACGTGCGTCCGTGTTCGAAGCTGGTGCGGCCCTCATACATGTGCAGGTCCGAGCCGCAGATGTTCGCAGACGTGATCCGCACCAGCACATCTGCCGGGTGCTCGATCTTGGCGTCCGGTACGTCCTCAACGCTGACGTTGTTCGGTCCTTTGTAAACTACTGCCTTCATTTTTCCGCTCTTTTCTTATGCCCGTCCCGTTCGTGGCCAAGTAGTCGTAGATTCCGGGCATGCAGGTGCACAAAGTTGCAGTGCGAGTTTCCGGAAAGGCGGCGCAGACGTCACCCATATACGCGCATAGAGCCAGTGGGGGAGTCGGGGGATGAGGATTGCGGCCCGCACAGTCCAGCCGAAGGGGCTGGGAGGCCAAAGGCTTGCAGACCGCAGGACGTCTGAAAAATCCCGCCGGCGGGTCTGTGTGCGAAATGAACCTGATCGAGCCTCAATGCTAAGCATACTTATTAATTCTGTCGAGGGGTGCAGGAACAATGTTTAGCACCATGCCGCGTCATGCGTCGGCTTCCGGCCAAGGCCGGACTTTTCTGGCTGGTAGAACGGGGGAGCGGCCGCCGTGCTCCGCCACACGCACGTCCACTCGGAAGACGAGCCCGAGGGATCAGAGGAAGGGCAAACAGCCGGCCACAGCGGCACGCTACAGCCACTCGCAGTGCGTAGGCCCCCAAGGAAGAGAACGACGGCGGAACTTCCCGCCGTCGTTCCCGTCGCCATCCCGCCCAAGTAAGCGGTTATGCCGAAGCGCCGATGATGGCCTCGTCCGTCGCGTCCCGGCCCGCCGGAAGTCCGGCGGAGGAGACCACGTGGCCGGCCTTGATGACGGTGCGGTTCCGGCTCCCGTCCCAGAGCACTGAAGGTTCCTCGAAGGGATCGCCGTCCAGAATCACCATGTCCGCGCACGCCCCCTCCGTAATGCGTCCCAGGTCCTCGCGCCGGAGCAGTGCCGCGTTCGTTGAGGTTGCAGAGCGGAGTGCGTCGTAGACGCCCAGCACTTCACACTGCAGGCGAAGCCCGGCCAGTTGCTCATCCTCAAGCTCACCCATGAGGTCGCTGCCGAAGCCAATCCGGACTCCGGCATCGCGCGCCAGTGTGACCGCGTTCTTGCCGGCGGCCAGAACTTCATGGTTCTTAGCGGCGCCCACTTCGGTAAGTCCGATTTCCGCTCCGCGGCGGCCCATCGCGTCGTACGTCACCAAGGTGGGCACGAGGTAGACGTCGTGTTCGGCCATGAGCCGGGCGGTTTCAGCATCCAACAGGTTGCCGTGTTCAATGCAGCGAACCCCGTTGAGCACCGAATGCCTGATGGCTTCAGGCGAGTAGGCGTGTGCGGTGGCGTAACTGCCACGCCGCGATGCCTCTTCTGTGACCACTCGGATTTCCGCGGCGCTGTACTGCGGCACACGGATCGGATCCACCGGGGAGATCACTCCTCCCGAGGTCATGAGCTTGATGGCGGTGGCGCCGGTCCGGAACCGGTGGCGCACCGCCAGCAGCAAGTCCTCAACGCCGTCCACCACCTCACACATGTGGCCGCCATGGAAGCAGCTTCCATCGTTCGCAGCGCGGATGTCACCGTGGCCTCCGGTCTGGCTCAGGGCGGGGCCGGTAAAGAAGTAGCGCGGACCGGGGTACAGTCCTTCCTCGATGGCAGTGGCAAGTCCTACATCACCCCCGGCCACGTCCCGGACCGACGTGAAGCCCCGGCCGAGCGCTGCCTCAAGTCTGCGGGCACCGGCCAGCGCGGAGTAGCTCAACGGACCGGTTTCGTTGACGGCCGAGGTCAGGCTGAGCGCATAGGCATGGAAGTGGGCATCGATGAGGCCCGGAATCACCACCCTGCCGCCCGCGTCGAGTACGACGCCAGGCGCGGCGCCACTGTCCTCTTCGGTGCCGCCTACGGCTGTGATCCTGCCGGCGCGGACAGTGATCGAGCCCTCAACGAGTGCAGGTGATTCCCCGTCGAAGATCCTGGCGTTCCGGATAGTCAGCGTTCCCTGAGAGTTGCTGATCATATGCAGTGTTTCCTTCCCCTTGCAGGACGCAAGCTAGCTGGTGGCTGTCAGAGCGTCTTCGAGGAGCTGGACAGAGCGCCTCGCGACCTCCACGGCCGCGTCCACGGAGGACTGGTCATAGCTGCCTTCGGGCGCCAGGAAGTTCATGGAGCCGATGGTGCGGCCGCCGCTCACCACTGGAACATTGACAATCGCGCCGCAGCCCAGCGATTCGATGGTTCCGGAGTCGAAGAAGAAGGCCCTGACCGCTTCCCTGTCAGCGCCCAGGAAGGGCTGCTGGCCGATGAGGACCTGCTCCAGCCATACAGGATTGGTGTCCCCAGCCAGGGTTTTCTTCCCGCCTACCGGGTAGACCTCGGGGTGGGTGGTGTAAATGCGTGCCATGCTGCTGCCAGCGTCGGCGATGACGGAGGCAGTAAAGAGGCGGACGCCGACAGTGTCGCGGGCCGAGGCGTAGACGTCGTCGAAGGATTCAAACTGGGAACTCATGGGAGTCCTTTCTGGTGTTGTGCGGATCTTTGGAAGTTGGTTTTTCATGTGCTCGTGCCAGTAGCACATCAAGGATCAAATGGACGGACAGCAACTCGGAGGGGTTGTCCAACGGGACGCCCAGTTCCCGTGCACGGCTCAGCCGGGCCTGGAGAGTGTTCCGGTGCACATCGAGTGCCGCGGCAGCAAGGCTGACCGAGCCCCGGTGGTCAAGGAAGGCCGCTACCGCCGCTACTATCGCGTCCCTGTCAGGACTGGCGATCAGCCGTGGCAGGGTCAGCTCAGCCACCAGTGTCACGGCCTCCTTGTCGACGAACGTGGTGGCGGCCGCTACGCCCAGGCCGGCAAAGCCCAAAACCGTGCCCTGCCCCGCTGAGCGGGCGGAGACAGCAGCCAGTCGCGCCTCCTGGATGGTGGACGGAAGCGGTGGAGCCTCCTCCGCCCAGCGCGACAGGCCGGCGACGAGGCCCAGCTCGGCAAGGGACGGCTGCAGGCGCGCCTTGAACCGGAGTTCAAGCTGTGCCACAACTGCCTGATGTGCGGCCGGAACAAGTGCCAGCCAACCGCCGTCGACCTCTGCGAGGGGACTGCGCGCCGCCACCTTTCGCCAGAGCAACCTCAGCACGGCTGTCAGGTCGGGACCAGGTGCGTGCACGTCAGCAGGACAGATCCACACGGCCACGTAGCGTTCGTCCCGGCGCCAACCAAGCTGCGAAAGGAGGTGCCGGTGATCTTCTTCGAAGCCCGTGCCGGAAGAACCCGGGCCCTGGTTTAGCCCGGCCAAAGCCGCAGTGGGAACAGCGCGGGCCGTGTCCCGGGAGTTGCCCAACAACCATGCGGCCTTTACGGAAGGAGCGGCTACTTCCAGGATCGAACGAACCAGCCTCAGGTTGTGTACGCCGGAGGCGGGTACACGGGCCGTAAGGGCTGAAGGGACGGCGGCGTCGGCCGCGCCAAGGTCAACGGTGATGACCTCGGCTGAATCCCGCGGGGCGTTACCGGCTGAGGCGAGGACGACGCCGTTGTATTCGAGCGAGACTCCCACGCCATCCAGTTCACCGGAGATCGTATTGAGGACGTCAGTGAGTGTTCTGTCGTTGGCCACAGCGCGGGCGAACCGGGCGAGCTCGGCATCCACCACGGACAGGGCTGCACCGATTTCGGCTGCCAAAGACAACGCGACTCCAGCCGGGTTTCCTTCCGCAGCCAAAAGCGTGATACCCAGCCGTTCAGCCAGGCCGATCACAGCGCTGGAATAGGTGCTCCCGGCCACGACGACGGCACTGGCCCGCCGCTCCCAGGCATGCCGAAGTGCCGCGGACACAAGCCATCCACCTGAGCCCATTTCTGCCGAGAGGACCACAACAGTGTTGGGCCGCACCCGCTGGATCGCCTCAAGCTGGGAGACAAGAACGACGCTTTCGATCAGCGCGCTGGCGGGGGTGAGGTACAAAGGCGTGGTGTCGCGCAGCGACCCGTGCGCCAGAAGTCCCGCAATATCGAGCCGCGTGTCCTTCATCGGCTTACCCATTGCGCCGCCTTGGATGCGTGAGTGGGATGCCGAACGCAGCTGGTTCGGCCAGGTCCAGCCCCGCCTCCGAGTACCATTGCGGCGCGGCATTGAGTCTGAGCACATCCACAACGTTGCCCACCCGAATGTCGTCCAGGTTTGCCACGGATCCGTGCTCGGAGTTGAGCAGCGTCACCATGTCGGGGACGGCTGCTGCTACGGCACCGTCCACGAGCACAAGCAAAATCTCATTCTGGATCTCCAGCCGGATGATCTGCCCGGTGGTTTCATCCTCCAGCGTCACACTCGAGGGCTGGGCCGGCAGTCCCAAGTCGGTGGGGCGGGAGAGGCCTTCAATGTGGCTCACCCGCGCCCGTGAGATCCGCGTCACGCCCAGGAAGTCGGCGAGTGACAGGAACTTGCTCTCCGCCGAGGTTTCGGAGTCGAGGATCTGTCCTATCCGGATCATCCGGCTGATGGAGCCGTGGACTCCGTGCTCCTTCAGCTCACGCGCGGAACATGGATACATGACGGTGGCGGCCCAGCCACCGAGTTCGGTGACGAGTGCGCGGACCAGCGTCTCGGCGCGCTGCGGATCACTCGCCTCCACCACGGCCCGCTCACCGGTTACCCCCATGAGCGCTATGGGGCCAATGGCCACCCCACCGATGTTCAAGGTGGTCTGGCTGATGAGGGGAAAGACGCGCCCCATGGGATCAGAATCGATCACGGGCAGCGAGGCCTGCAGTCCTACCATGAGCGGAATAATTCCGTTGATGTTGGCGGCGGCGAGCGAATAGATGGCCCGCACTTTGCGGCCGAGCCTGGTTTCGATGGCATCGATACAGCCCGTGAACTCGTCACCCACCGGGGGCATGTCAGCGATGAACAGCCCTTGGGTCACCATGCCGACCGCCACGACCAGGTCCTCTGGATCGAGTTCGTCCACGGTGATGAGCTCCACAGACCGGTCCTGCATGGCCTCCTGGATCATGCCGGCATAGATATGGATGGCGGTGGGGTCGATGGCGCAGGCCAGGAAGTGGGCACCGGTTCGAAGATGCCCAACGTCTTCGGCCGTCAGGACAGTGCTCATGCCGTGGCCCCCATCGCTTGGGTGGCCAAAGCCTGTTCCTCGGAGCTGGAAGCCCCACCCGCAGCCTGGACCCGGATACGGACGATTCCGGGATTCCCGTAGGGCATGGCGAAGACGTTCGATTCGATGATGCGGGTGTCCGTGGGGCTCGCGCCCAGCTGGACGGCAGCCGACTGGGCTTCCTCCTCGGCCCGGTGCTGCACCCGCTGCAGGTCGGCCTGTCCGCTGACCCTTTCGAGCCTGTCGATCCACGCCGTCAGCGGTGCCGCGGCACAGCCTATGAGGGACAGGTCCTGTGCACCTGGAAGTGTCGGCACCAGGCCGTACTCAGGCGGGGTGTCCTGGCTGGTGCGGACGTCGGCGACCAGTGAGGGGATGTCGGCTCGGACTGGATGATTGGCAGTGTAGGGCTCCACGGTGGCGGCGTTGGTGGCAAGGCTCGCTTCATACCCCTGCCGGATGAGGCTGTGCGCAACAGGAAGACCGCGGCGCATGTTGCCCACGCTCACACCGGCATCGGCGCAGACAACTACCTCACCGTCACGCCGCCCGCCCAAGGTTGCCGCGCCGAGGATTGCCATGGCAGGTTCCGGACGAAGCGCGTGCACGGGCGCTACCGCCAGCCGCGCAAGGGGCGCACGGCCGCCGTCGTTCCTGGCATAGGACAGTGTGGAGGCGGGGAAGTGGCGCTTCCCCGCCTCTTCCAGGATTGCCCCCAGCTCTTCGCCCGATTCCATCAAGGCGCTATTAAGGATGGCTGTGTAGTCACGGTCGCGGAACACGCTCGAGTAGAAATCACTGGAAACACTGATTCGCATGTCGCTGTTGTTCGACAGTATGGCATCGGCGATGCGCGTTTCGTGTTCCGGGGAGGCGGTGGAGCCGACGGCGGTGATGGCTACGTTCCGCACGTGCCCGGACAGCATGGTGGGCAATTCCGCCAGGAACGCTTTCAGGTCCAGCGGCGCAAGGGGACGTCCCCGCAGGTCGTGGCCGCCGCGGACATGCATGGTCCTGGTGACTGCTGGCTCAATGAGCGCCGGCAGGACCGTGTTGTGGAACTGGTCAGCAGGAGGGCGGGGAGAGATGCGGATAGCGACGACGTCCCCCGGCTTCCCCGCGGCGAGAACGCTTCCGACGTCGGCCGTCACGTCCGTGATCCGGCTCCCGAACTGCTGGCGCAACGTGGCCAGCACGCTGTCCAGCGCTTCAGCCAGGCTGCTGGCCTGCATTCGTTCAGCCACGGAGATGACGGCGGGTCCGTCCAGGACGAGCGCCCGGCAGCTGCTGCCCTTTAACGTCAGCCCTATCCGCATTGCCGGGCCTCCTGCTCAACTTCCTGCCGGGCGCCTGCGCCGCGGTGCATCCATGTCATATCTCTAGGGTCCACCCTGGACGGTCATCTGGTGGATTTGCGGAAGAACAATCCGTCGGCTGCAACGGCCACCAGGATGAGGACGCCTGTCACCACCTGCTGGTACGTCGTATCCCAATGCAACAGGTTGAAACCGTTGCTGATGACGGTGAGGATCATGACTCCCACGAAGGCCCTCCACATGGCGCCCTGCCCGCCCATGATGCTGGTGCCGCCGATGACCACAGCGGCGATTGCGGTGAGCTCGATGCCGATGGCCATGGCCGGTTGCGCCGACCCGGCACGCGAGGCCAGGATCATGCCGGCCATTGCCGAGCAGAGACCGCTGATGGCGAACACCGCAACGTGGATTGAGCCCGTACGGATGCCGCTCAGACGGGCAGCTTCCTGGTTGCCGCCCACGGCGTAGATCCTGCGGCCGAAGGTGGTGCGCCACAGAACAATTCCCAGCACCGTGGTCATCGCCAGCATCAATACTGAACCAGCCGTGAGGCCGAAGATGCTGGGCCAGGTCCAGGTCTGGAAGGTTGCGAGCTGGTCTGGCAGTGGTGCGACTATCGCCCCGCCGGTAATAACAATGGCCAGGCCCCGGTAAATGATGCTCACCGCGAGTGTTCCGATGAACGAGTTGACCTTGGTGCTGACCACGATCAGCCCCGTGAGGGTCCCCAGCAGGGCGCCCACCAGCAAAGCCCCGAAGAACCCTGCCGCAACACCGAAGTGCTGGGTGAGCATCACGCCCGAAATGGCGGAGACTGCGAGGGTTGCGGTTGAGGAAAGGTCAAAAACCCCGCTGATGATGCACAGCGTGGCTGCCGCGGCGAGCAACCCCACCACGGCGGCCTGGTCGAACAGATTGATGAAATTGCGGCCGGAGAGGAATGTTCCGGTGTTCAGGGCCAGGAACAGCATGATGGCGGCCAGGCCAAAAACGATCCCGAAATCTTTGAGATTGAGATTGAACTTTTTCTCTGCCGTCGAAGGCACGGCAACTGTTGTTGTGCTCATTTTGGATTCACCTATTTCAGGAAAGCGGAGGTCATGACTTCATCGCGGGAGGCGTTTCGGTCGAACTCGGCAACAATGCGCCCGTGCCTCATGACATGGATACGGTGGGACAGGCCGAGCACTTCCTCGAGCTCGGAACTGACGACGATGACTGCTGTACCCTTCGCAGCCAATTCGGCGATGATGCTGTGGATCCGGGCCTTAGCGGCGATGTCCACTCCCCGGGTGGGTTCATCCACCAACAGCACTGCCGGAGGATCCAACAGCCATTTGGCGAAAAGCGCCTTCTGCTGGTTCCCGCCGGAAAGGTTGGCAATAGGCTGTCCCGGGCGGGCGCCGCGCAAGTCAACTGACTTGCTGACGTCCCTGACCGCCGCCCTTTCCCGCCGAGCACTGACAAAGCCGGCCCATGACCGGCCGGACAGGGTTGAGAGGGCAATGTTCTCTGAGGCTGTCCGGGACATGACCAGGCCCTGTTCTTTCCGCGACTCCGGGATGAGTGCTATACCGGCTTTGATGGCGTCCCTGATGGAGCTGGCGCGGATACGGCGGCCGTTGATTTCCACGTGGCCGCCGGTGGTCCGGTCTGCACCGAAAACGGCGAGCAGGGTTTCGCTGCGGCCGCTGCCCACCAGCCCGGCGATGCCCAGGATCTCCCCCCGGCGAACTTGAAAAGAGATGTCCTTGACCTTGGCACTGGTCAACCCGACGGCCCGGACAACAGTTTCAGCTTCGGACGGAACCTGCGGGACCTCGGGGATAAGGAAATCAACCTCCCGGCCCACCATCAGCCGCACGAGCGACTCCGGCGTATGGCCGGCGGCGTCCTCGGTGACGATGTGCTCTCCGTCGCGCAGAACGGTCACCCGGTCCACCAGCTCCAGGATTTCTTCCAGGTAATGGGACACAATGAGGACCGTGGTCCCGGTCAGGGCCAGCCTTTTGATGACCTGGAGGAGCTTTTCCTTCTCGGCCTCGTTAAGGACCGCCGTGGGCTCGTCCATGCACAGCACCTTCGCCCCGCGGGCAAGGGCTTTCAGGATTTCCACCTGTTGTTGCTGGCCGATGGGCAGGTTCCCTACGGTTGCCCGCGGGTCCAGGTCAAAACCGGTCTCTTCCAACAGCCGGGCGAAATGGTCACCGTCCTTGTTTGGGCGCAGGAGGCTCCCCCTGTTCGACCAGCGGCCCAGGAAGACATTTTCCAGCACCGACAGGTTGGGTATCAGTGCCAGTTCTTGGGAGATGAGGGAGATTCCGTGGGAGATGGCATCCCGGGGTGTTGTGATCCTGACCGGCTTTCCGTCCAGTTCCATGGAGCCGGAGTCCGCCATGACGGCACCGCCCAGGATCTTCAGCAGGGTGCTCTTTCCTGCACCGTTTTCCCCCATGATGCCGTGGATTTCCCCGGGCGTGACCGACAGTGTGACCCCCTTCAGGACCGTGGTGGCACCGTAGCGTTTTCCGATACCGGAAACGGTGATTTCCGGGGCGGTCCTGCGGCTGGCATGCTCGCGTTTTTCCAACTGTTGTATAGCCATGTTGACCTCTGGAGATGGAAGGGACTTTAGGGCGAGGAGCCCCGGGGCCGAAGCGTTCAGGCTCCGGCCCCGGGTTGCCCGGGGAGGGCTGGACTAGTCCGAGTACTTTGAGACGTAGTTCAGGGCATCAAGTGCCTCCTTGGTGCCCTTGCCGTTGTTGGGTGAGAGGCTGGCCTCGTCGATAGCCGTTTCGACCTCCTTGCCCCGCGCCTTGGCAAGCCCAAGTTCGGTGGCCTTGGCGCCGTTGGCCACGACGTCGCTGACGTAAATGGAGAACCACTTACCGGACCGGACCGCCTCCACGTTGGAAACGGAGGCACCGTTGCCGATGAACTTGATGTCACTGTTCCCGGCGGCTGCGGCGGCCCCGGTGATGGCCTGGGAGGCACCGATCACCACGTCCACATCAGGGTTCGCCTGTGAAACGTTCTGGAATGCCTGGCGGCCGCTGTCCTGGGTGTATCCACCTTCAACGCTGGCCACGAGCTCGATCTTGGGATCAGTGGCCAGTTCCGCCTTCACGGCCTCGGTCCGGGCGTTATCCAGGGGCAGGGACTTGAAGCCCTCAAGATAGGCCACCTTGCAGGTGTCGCCCGGCACTGTGGCGCAGGCTTCCTTGCCCATCTCGCCGAGCACCTTGCCGTTGCGGGTGGGCAGGTCCACGATGCTGATGGCGCCAGGGACCTGCGGCTCGATGGTGTCGAACTTCGGCCCGATGACCGAGAACTCGACAACCACTGTGATGCCCGCCTGTACGGCCTGCGTCAAAGGGGGTATGAGCGCCTGGTTGTCATTTGCCTGGACGACGATTACCTCGAACTGCTTGGAGGTGACGGCATCCTGGATCTGCTGGACCTGGGTCTGGGCACTGAAATTCGAGTCCACAAAGGTGGCACTGGCGTTATTGGCATTGGCCGCCTGCTCCACGCCGAGGTAGGTGCCCTGCGCAAAGCCGTTGGACTTGGCAAAACCGAAGAAACCGACGTTGAGTTTCTGGTCCGCACCGGCAGCCGCTGCTTCTGTGGTGCTGCTCTGGGCGGGCGGGGTGCATGCTGAGGTCAGCAGGGCGAGGCTCATGAGGGCCATCGCTGCGGCTGGACGCTTGGTAATTTTCACGGTCAGTCCTTTCTATGCGGCGTTTAGTAGCCGTAGTGGGTCTTGGCGAAGTCTTCGGTGATGAAACCGTTGACGATGTCGTACTCAATGTCTTCACGGGAGCGCTTGGAGACATCTCCGAAACCGCCGCCGCCCCCCACGGCCAGGCGGACTACGTCGCCGGCCTTGATTTTCCGTGCGTTAGCCTTCAGCGTCCGGACCTCGTCGTGGCGGCCGGGATTGATCACCACTTCGGGGCCCTGGGCGTCAGAACCGCCGAAGAGGCCCCAGGCCGGCGTCTTGGACCTTTCGAACCAGAGACCCACCACGCAGTCGGCGAGGAACTCGTATTCACGGACCACTCCGTTGCCGCCGCGCCACTGCCCGGGGCCGCCGGAGTTAGGGCGGATGGAGTACTCGTTGATCCGCAGCGGGTAGCGGGTTTCCATCATTTCGATGGGTAGGTCCTTCAGCGAGCCGTTGACGTTGTTGATCATGGCGGATTCGCCGTCGGTTCCCTGCCAGCCGCCCCAGCCGCCCAGGGTTGCTTCCATGCTGACGAAGTTCCGGCCGAAGCGGGGGTCGAAGCCGGCGGCAGTAATGATCATTGAGTCTCCGTGGCTGGCGCTGGCTACGCGCTCGGGCATGGCGGGTGCCATTGCCTTGGAGACCAGGTCGATCAGCAGCCCAAGGTGCGAGAAGTACCACTGGCAGGGGGCCGGTGCCACGGCGCCGAGCACGGAGCCGGAACGCACCTGGGTGGTCATGGGGCGGAAGGACCCGCCGTTGGAGTTGGAGTCCGGGCTGACCAGGAGCTTGTACCCCACGCGCAGGGCTGAAACCGCCTGGGCTGCGCCGCAGTTGACCGGGCCCATGGTCTGGTCGGCGGAGCCTGTGACGTCGAAGTCAACAGTGTCGCCGGCAACGGTGATCTTCAGCCTGATGGGGATGGGGGTGTCCAGGTTGATGCCGTCGTTGTCCAGCACGCCTTCGGCTTCATAGACGCCGTCGGGGATGTTCCGGACGGTCTCGCGCTCGATCTCCTCGGTCTGGCGGAAGATTTCATCGCGGGCAGCATTGAGCTGCTCCATGCCGTACCGGCCCACCAGTTCCTTCATCCGGGTGGTTCCCATCCGGAGTGCGGCGACCATCGCGTGCATGTCGCCGATGGTCTGGTAGGGGAAGCGCACGTTGGTGCGGATCAGGTCCACCACGGAGGTCTCGATGCCGGCTTCCATGAGCTTGACCGGCCCCATGCGGAAACCTTCCTGGAAGATGTCCGTGGCATCCATCGAGCCGCCCACATCCTTGGACCCCATGTCCATCCAGTGCGCGCGGGTGGCGGCGAAGCCAACCACCGAGCCGTCGTCGAAAATCGGCGCGAAGATGGTGACATCGTTCAGGTGCGTGCCGCCGAGGTAGGAGTCGTTGAGGATCCAGACGTCCCCTTCCTGCCAGACCTCGCGGCCGTACAGCTCCTCCACGGCGATGGAGCACGTTTCCAGGTTGCCGAGGAACAGCGGGAGCCCGGCGGACTGTCCGAGGACGCGGTGTTCGGTGTCCAGCAGCGCCACCACACAGTCGCCGCCCTCGTAGAGGATGGGTGAGTAGGCGGAGCGGATCAGCGTGGCGTTCATATCGTCCGCGGCGCTGGTGAGCGCGTTGCGGATGATTTCAACTGTTACCGGATCCAGGGTTTTGACTGCAGCGATTGTCATCAGTGGTACCTCAATTTCCTTCAGCGTCTTCAGTGCGGATAACCAGGGAGCCGAACTCGTCGACCGTGACGTTGAACCCGGGGGGCACCACGGTGGTGGCGGTCTGCTCCACGATGATGGCCGGACCTTCGAACGTGTGCCCGGCGGCCAGGTCGTCGCGGCGCACCACGGTGGTCTCGTGTTCTTCGTGGTCAAAGACCACCCGGCGCATTTCGTGCTTGAACTCCGGGCTCTGTGCCGTTGCGAAGAGCGGTGCCTCCAGCCGGCCCAGGTCGCCCACGGCCTGCGTCCGCAGTGCGACGATTTCGATCGGGGCGCCAAGGTTGGAGTGCCCGTAGCGCTCGTGGTACATCGCGGAGAAGCGGGCCGCCAGGTCGGCGACGAAGTCTTCTGACTCGGGTTCGTCGGCGGAGGTCAGCGGAACGTTCAGCGAAAATTCCTGCGACTGGTAACGAACGTCCACGGAGGCGGTGGTTCGGCGGCTTTCCTCGGGGACGCCCTCGGAGACAAGGGACCTGAGCCCCTCCACCTCCATTTTTCGCAGGACACCGGACATGTCAGCCACATCGATGTCCTCGTCGAGGAAGAAGTACGGCTCGGAGAAGTCCTTGCGGATGTTGGTCTGCAGCATGCCCCACGCCGAGAACGCGCCGGGGAAACGGGGAACCACGGTTTCCGGGATCCCCAGCTCCTTGGCGAGGAAGACAGCGTGCATAGGTCCTGCGCCGCCGAATGCGACGAGGGCAAAGTCGCGCGGTTCGATGCCGCGGGAGATGGTGATGGTCCTAATGGCCTGGGCCATCTGGGAGTTGGCGACGTCGCAGATGCCTTCGGCCATGGCGATCGGGTCCAGGCCGAGCTGGTCTCCCACGGTCTTGAGGGCCGTGAGGGCCGCTTCCCGGTCCAGGGCAACCTGTCCGCCGGCGAACCAGTCGGGGTCCACGCGGCCCAGCACAAGGTTGGCGTCAGTGACGGTGGGTTCGGTGCCGCCGCGGCCGTAGCAGGCCGGCCCGGGAGTGGCCCCGGCCGAACGCGGGCCCACCCGGAGACCGCCGGCTTCGAGCCACGCCACGGAGCCGCCGCCGGCTCCAACCGTGTGGATGTTGACGACGCTCATGAGCATCGGCAGGCCTTCGAGGTGGGCTTCGGTGGACACGTCGGGTTTGCCGTCGACAACGAGGGAGACGTCGAAGGAGGTGCCGCCCATGTCAACGCCGATGAGGTTGCGGTTGCCGGACACGCCGGCCAGTTCGACGTCGCCCATTGCGCCGCCGACCGGGCCGGACAGCAGCGTCTGGAGGGGACGCTTGCGGGCGGACTCGGCGGTGAGCACGCCGCCGGAGGACTGCATGATGTGCAGGGGAGCCTCCACGCCGCGGTCCGCGAGCTTCTCTTCCAGGTCCAGGAGGTAGTTGCGAACCACGGGGCCCGTGTATGCCTCGACGACGGCGGACGACGTGCGCTCGTATTCGCGCCATTCCTTGGCTGCTTCATGCGAAAGGGAGACGGTGAAGTCTTCGCCCAGTTCCTCGAGCAGGATTTCGCGGGCACGAAGTTCGTGGGCCGGGTTCTTGTAGCTGAAGAGGAATGCCACGGCAACGGCGCCGTATCCCTCCTCCAGTGCCCGGCGGGCCGCCTGGCGGACGGCCACTTCGTCGAGCGGCCGGATCTCGTGGCCCTGGCCGTCGAGGCGTCCGCCGACGCCGATGACGTCCTTCCGCTCGACGAGGGGAGCCGGCTTGCGGTACTGGGCATTGTAGAGCTCCAGGCGGGGGCCCCGGGCGATGTGGTACGAGTCCTCGACGCCGGCCGTGGCCAGCAGCAGTACTGGAACGCCGCGGCGCTCGAGGAAGGCGTTCAGGCCCTGGGTGGTGCCGTGCACCAGGAATTCGATGTCGGAAAGGTCGGTAACAATCGATTCGAGCCCGGCGATGACGCCGGCGCTCAGGTTGCCCGGCGTGGTGGATGCTTTCGTCGCCTCGTAGGTCCCTGCGGCCTGGTCGTACGCCACGATGTCCGTGAACGTTCCGCCGATATCCATCGACACCCTGTAGTTCGGCATGTGTATCTCCTCGTGGTTCTGGGGTGGAACTTGGTGTGTGAGAGATCACGTTAGACAGGAGGGGTTGTGGCATCGGGTGCGTCGTGCACAATACAGGCGAAGGAGAAAGGGCTTGCTGCCCAAGAAAGCTTATGGAAGGCCGGTTTGGCGGGGGATTTCGGAGCCGGGGAAATCGGGGAGCGGAATTCACGAGTGGTGCTTGACGCGTCCACAACGGTGCTGGCGCCATGCCCTGCCACTATGACGGCGGGCGGCCGGGAAGGAACCGTCGGGTGCCTGGGAGCGTGGCAGCTACGCTGTCCGAGAACCCGCCCAACTTCTCCTCCACAGGCACGGATCAACCCCAGCCTCCGGACGTAAACTGACCTTCGCACCACCTCTTGTGGACAATGTGTCAGGAGCCGCCCATGCTCTGGAAGCTGCTTGTTGAATACCTGCGGCCGCACCGCACGCTGCTGCTCGCCGTCGTCGTGTTCCAGCTGGCTCAGTCCATCGCGTCCCTGTACCTGCCCACGCTGAACGCGGACATCATCGACGAGGGCGTGGCCAAGGCGAACATCGGCTACATCCTGAGCCTGGGCGGGGTGATGCTGGCGATCACGCTGCTGCAGATCGTGTGCGCGGTGATCGCTGTGTACTTCGCGGCGAAGGCGGCCATGGGTGTGGGCCGGGACCTCCGCGGCGCGATCTTCAAACGCGTGGGGGAGTTCTCCGAGCAGGAAGTGACCAAGTTCGGCGCACCAAGCCTCATCACCAGGTCCACCAACGACGTCCAGCAGGTCCAGCAGCTGGTCCTCATGTCCGCCACCACGCTGGTCACCGCGCCCATGCTCAGCATCGGCGGGGTGATCATGGCGATCAGGCAGGACGTGCAGCTGTCCTGGCTGATCGCCGTCGCCGTCCCGGTGCTGCTGGTCGCCGTCGGCCTGCTCACCGCCCGGATGGTGCCGCTGTTCCGGAAGATGCAGAAGCGGATCGACACCGTGAACCGGGTCCTCCGCGAACAGCTTACCGGCATCCGCGTGGTCCGCGCCTTCGTCCGCGAGGACATCGAGACCGGCCGCTTCGCCCGCGCCAATGAGGACGTCACGGACACCGCCCTCCGCGCCGGCCGGCTGATGGCGCTCGCGTTCCCGGTGGTGATGCTGGTGCTGAACGTCTCCAGCGTGGCCGTGATCTGGTTCGGCTCGTTCCGCATCCAGGACGGCTCCATGCAGGTGGGGACGCTCATCGCGTTCCTGAGCTACCTGATCCAGATCCTGATGTCCGTCATGATGGCCACGTTCATGGCCGTGATGATCCCGCGCGCCGCCGTCTCCGCGGACCGGATCGGCCAGGTGCTGCGCACCAAGTCGAGCGTCCGGCCGCCTAAGAACCCCCTGAGCAGTGCTGTGTCTCCCGACGGGCGGCGCCGCGGCGAGCTGGAAATGCGCGACGTCGGATTCGCCTACCCGGGTGCCGACCAGCCCGTCCTCTCCGGCATCAGCTTCACGGCCAAGGCAGGGCAGACGACGGCGATCATCGGCAGCACCGGCTCCGGCAAGACCACCCTGGTGAACCTCATGCCCCGGCTGTTCGACGCCACCAGCGGGGCAGTAAAGATGGACGGTGTGGACGTGCGCGAGCTGCACCCGGACCTGCTCTGGGGGCACATCGGCCTGGTCCCGCAGCGGCCCTACCTGTTCAGCGGCACCGTCCGCAGCAACCTGCTCTACGGCAAGCCGGACGCCACCGAGGACGAGCTCTGGACCGCCCTGGAAATCGCCCAGGCCCGGGACTTCGTGGAGCGGATGGACGAGGGCCTGGACGCGCCCATCAGCCAGGGCGGCACCAACGTCTCCGGCGGGCAGCGGCAGCGGCTGGCCATCGCCCGGGCCCTGGTGAAACGGCCCGAGCTGTATATCTTCGACGATTCGTTCTCCTCGCTGGACACCGGCACCGACGCCCGCCTCCGCCAGGCCCTCAGGCGCAGCACCGCCGGCGCCACGCTGGTGATCATCGCCCAGCGCGTCTCCAGCATCGTGGACGCGGACCAGATCTTAGTGCTCGACGACGGCAGGATCGTGGGGCGCGGAACGCATAGTGAGCTGCTGGAGACGTCGGGGACGTACCGCGAGATCGTCTCGTCCCAGCTGGCGGCGGAGGAGACGGTATGAGCCGCCAGCCCTCTCCCGCGCCCGGCACCCAAGCCGCACCCGCCTCTGCGACCGGAGGCGCCGGCGTCGTACGCATTCCCCGCCCGGTGAGCGGACCCGGAAGGGGCGGGCCGTTCGCCGGGATGAACGTCCCGGCGGAGAAGGCGATGAACTTCTGGCCGTCCGCCAAACGCCTGCTGGGCATGCTGCGGCCGGAGCGGCTGTGGCTGCTGCTGGTGTTCGCGACGGCGGTGGCCGGGGTAGCGCTGTCCGTAATCGGGCCGCGGCTGCTGGGCGAGGGCACCAACCTGATCTTCGCCGGGGTGGTGTCCCGCGAGATGCCTGCGGGGGTGAGCAAGGAGCAGCTGATCGCGCAGCTGCGGGCGTCCGGCGAGGGGCAGCGCGCGGACATGCTCAGCGCCATGGACCTGGTGCCGGGGCAGGGGATTGACTTCGCCGCGCTGGGGAACGTGCTGACGTGGGCGCTGGTGCTGTACGTGCTGTCCTCGGCGTTTATGTGGGTGCAGGCGTACGTGCTGAACGGGGTGGTGCAGCGGACGGTGTTCGGGCTGCGAGGGGAGATCGAGGCGAAGATCCACCGGCTGCCGCTGCGGTATTTCGACTCGATCCAGCGCGGCGAACTGCTCAGCCGGGTAACAAACGACGTGGACAACATCTCGCAAAGCCTGCAGCAGACCATCAGCCAGGCGGTGACGTCGGTGCTCACGGTGCTGGGTGTGCTGGTGATGATGTTCATCCTCTCGCCCACGCTGGCGCTGATCGCGCTGGTGACCATTCCGCTGACGCTGGGGATCACGGCGCTGATTGCCAAGCGCTCGCAGAAGCTGTTTGTGGCCCAGTGGAAGAACACGGGGGAGCTGAACGGGCAAATCGAGGAGACGTACACCGGGCACGCGCTGGTGAAGGTGTTCGGCCGGCAGCGCGAGGTGGAGGAGCGGTTCCGGCAGAAGAACGCGGAGCTGTATGACGCGAGCTTCGGGGCGCAGTTCATTTCCGGGCTGATCATGCCGGCCATGACGTTCATCGGGAACCTGGTGTACGTGGGGATCGCCGTGGTGGGCGGCCTGCAGGTGGCGTCCGGGGCGATGCAGCTGGGCGACGTGCAGGCGTTCATCCAGTACTCGCGGCAGTTCACCATGCCGCTGGCGCAGCTGGGGTCCATGGCCAACCTGCTGCAGTCCGGGGTGGCGTCCGCGGAGCGGGTGTTCTCGTTGCTGGATGAGGACGAGGAATCTGTGGAGCCTGCCGCTTCTGCTGAGAATGTGTTTGGGCGGGGGCGGCTGGTGTTTGAGGATGTGTCGTTCTCGTATTCGCCGGACAAGCCGCTGATTTCTTCGTTGTCCTTGGTTGCGGAGCCGGGGCAGACGGTGGCGATTGTGGGGCCCACCGGGGCGGGCAAGACCACGCTGGTGAACCTGATGATGCGGTTCTACGAACTGGACGCGGGGCGGATAACGCTCGACGGCGTGGACGTCACCTCGGTGCCGCGGCGCGAGCTGCGCTCGCGGCTGGGGATGGTGCTGCAGGATACGTGGCTGTTCGGCGGGACCATTCGGGACAACATCGCGTACGGGCGGCCTTCGGCTTCGGAAGACGAGATCCTGGAGGCGTCGCGCGCGACGTATGTGGACCGGTTCGTGCGGTCGTTGCCCGAGGGGTACGACACGGTTCTTGAAGATGAGGGTGGGAACGTGTCCGCGGGGGAGAAGCAGCTACTGACGATTGCGCGGGCTTTCCTGGCCCGGCCGTCGGTGCTGATCCTGGACGAGGCGACGTCGTCGGTGGATACGCGGACCGAAGTGCTGGTGCAGAAGGCGATGAGTGCGCTGCGGTCCGACCGTACTTCGTTCGTCATCGCCCACCGCCTGTCCACGATCCGCGACGCCGATCTCATCCTGGTGATGGAGGCGGGTCAGATCGTGGAGCAGGGGACGCACGCTTCGTTGCTGGCCGCAGGTGGGGCTTATGCGAGGTTGTACGAGGCACAGTTCGCTGCTCCGGTGGCGGAGGTCTAGTTCCTAAGATCTTCGGCCGCTTTGATTGTGGAGGCGCCCCTGTCGGCTGTTGCCGCGAGCAGGGAAACTCTACCAGCAACCCAATATAGGCAAGGGTTCCAGAGCTACAGTGCTAGCTGGGACTCGAGTCCATGGCATCGACCTGAAGACGTCGGTTTCCTAGCGCTATCCGGTTGGCAGTATGTCCGAGACCTCGAGGATGTACTCTTCCGATAGGCTCACAGAATGCTGACCGAACTTCGTGCCACCAACTACAAATCCTATGGCGGCCGTACGTCTGTACCGCTCAAGCGGCTCACGGTATTTCTGGGAAAGAACAACTCCGGAAAGACGGCTGCCATTCGGCTCCCGTTGTTGCTGGCCACTGCCCTTAGCGCCAGAGATCTGCGCGGACAAGCGGTCCTTCCGTTGAGGGCCAGGGGGCTTAGATACGGAGCCGGCGTGCTTGACCTAATAAGGGGTCACAATGCTCACGGAACGATAGCCCTCGGAGTTGACCTAACTTCCCAAGACACAGGTCCTCTGCAGGTCGATGTTGCCTTCCAGAATAGGCTTTCCCTTGATAGCGGCGTATCGAGCTTTATCTCATCGTTCCATACCAATCGTCTGCTACAAGAGACCAAATGGGATCCTGAAGCAACCTCTGAGGCATCCATCAGTTATCTGGGCGGAAGCAGTGGGTTTAAGGGACTCTTGCCGCAGTTCAGAGATGAACGTTCAGCCATAGTCGAGAGGTTGCGAGCTGAATTTGACGAAGTTCTGTCGGGGCTCATACACCTTACGGCCATGCGAAGTCCCACTCTGCCACTCTATGAACAACGATCGTCTACGCACGAGCACCCCCCGGACGGCAGCGAGGTACCGTTTCTCATAAGGGAGAATCCTGTGCTGCTCGAGCAAGTCTCAGAGTGGTACGGAAATAATATGGACGCTAAAGGTGTGGTGCTCTCTTCGGAGACTGCTTCGTTTCAATTGTGCTTGGCAACAACCTCTGGTTCAACTGAAAACTTAGTCGACGTTGGGCAAGGTATGCAGCAAGTACTTCCAGTAGTCGCTTACCTCGGCGCGCTGCGTTCAGAACTCTTAGGAATTAGGACGCTTGTAATCGAAGAACCAGAACTTCATTTGCATCCTTCAGCGCACGGGGCTGTAGCTGATCTAATCGTCGCTTCAATCAACGATTCTAGTGAAGGGCAGGTACTTGTTGAAACTCATTCCGAGAATCTCATACTTCGCCTTCGTCGTCATGTCGCCACCGGAGTCTTGTCGCCGGATGACGTAAACCTTATCTACTTTGAAAACTCGGTTGACGGAAGTCGTGCGAACGAGATAAGAATCGCTGCGGATGGATCCGTTAGTTCGTGGCCCAAGGGCGTTTTTGCCGAGGATTTGGAAGAAGTTAGGCAGATATCGAAAGCTGCTAGGAGGTGAAAATTGAGCTTGTAGATCCTCAAAATTTAAAAGACCAAGAGGATATTGATAGCCTGAACCGCATTGTTTATTCAATTGCGGACGGGTGGCACGAGTGGGCTGCGCCAGATCCTCGCGAACCCGAAATGGCTGCTTACTTCCAAGTGCGTCCAAGTGACATGGAACTCCTAGAAAAGTCCTACGTTAAAGCTGCTGCTTACCCAGATGACGTCCCAGGAAGAATGGTTGGTGTATACGTTGCCACACCAAGAAAATCGGGCAACGATAACTTTCCAGCTTATATGCAGCTCTCCCTGCCAGATGCCGTCAAGTATCTCAAGCAGCCCCTAAAGATACTCGTCGAAAACGTCATCAATGACGGAAAATTTCTACGCAAGTATCTAAAGGTAATCGATAGCGACTTGGTATCGACTTTAGACGATCCAGATTCACCTGCTGTCTTCGATCACTCCGGCGGTAAAGCTGAGATGCTTAATCACTTGGAGAGTCGCCTGGAGCAAGCGACCAGGCACGGGATTCCCCTTCGGCTGATTGTTATCTTTGATAGTGATGCTTGCTACCCTGGTCATTCCACTGCCGAGACGAAGGCGCTAGAGGTGGCTTGTGCGAATGCAAACGTCACTCATCACTGCTTGAATAAGCGCTCAATTGAGAACTATATTGTTGAGAGGGATCTTGAAGCTTACGCTGAAAAGTTCCCTGACATCACTGATGCGGTCGATTTCTTCCGCGGTTTGAGCCGTGTTCAGAAAGATTTTTATCCGATGAAAAAAGGCTTTCCTAGGTCCAGTGTGATGCACGGGCAAATCAGTCTTTTCGCCGATATCTCCGCCGAGGATGGCGCCCACAAGCTTTCTCGCGCTGCGGAATACATTGTCAATATATCCGAGTTAGAGCTAGAGACGTTCGACTTGGAAGAAATTGCCGCCTTGGATGAGATTGAAAAAATTGCCAAAGTAATAAGGATGGAGCTTTAGGTGCAAACAGTTTCGAAGTCTCCCGAGCTACGTCCTGAAATCGTATTTCTTTATGACCTAGTTCGTCAGCTTGTCGATGGTCGAATTCGCATACCGCGCTTTCAGCGACCCTTTGTCTGGCGGCGCGAGCAGATGATTGATCTGCTTGACAGCATTTCTAAGCAGTATCCCATCGGTAGTCTCTTGGCCTGGGAAACGGATGAACGAATAGTAAGTCTCGCGTCGATTGGTCCAGTCATATTGGAGAACGATTCGGCCAAGACGCCCATTTATCTCCTTGACGGACATCAACGACTCTCTACGATTGCCGGAGCTCTAGTAAGTTCTAAAGATCGTCGAGTTCATGAAGAAGTTCCAGATGGACAGTGGGACATAGCATTCAATGCACGGGATATCTCATTCGAGCACTACAATCCCAATGTTCTTCTACCCAGCCACCTTTTCCCCATGTCCAAAGTACTTAATACATTTGAATTTTTGAAGGAATGCGAGAGGATCCTCCGACAGGACCCAGCAAAGGGGGAGCTGTTCGTAGAACGTGTTCAGGATGTAGCCCGCCGTTTTCAGAATTATAAGATTCCTCTAATACTTATCCGCGAAACCGGAATGACTGAAGCGGTTGAGATATTCACTCGGCTGAATTCAAAGGGGCAGGAGATGACGGCCGATCAGATGGTTTCCGCCATCCTTTACCGCGAAGGAGACGCTAATCCATTTGATTTAGCTGACGAAATTGATGAATGTATGGAAATGCTCGAGTCTTTGGGCTTCGGTGGGGTGGATAGGTCCATCATCCTGAAGGCAGTTATGGCCGCTATCGGTGAAGATATTTACCGCACCGACTGGACAAGAATGGCTCATGGCCGGCGCGAGGCACTATTACTTCGGATACAGCAAGTGATGCCTCAGGTAGCTGATGCCCTTCACTCCGCGATCAAATTTCTGAAGACCGAGGTCGGAGTTACGACCGACCGACTCATTCCCTATGCCATGCAGTTAATTGTTATCTTCGCGCTCTTCTACTCCGAGCGCACCCCAAGCTTAGCCCAGCGACGCTTGTTGGTCAGGTGGTTCTGGGTAACATCATTTTCCGGCTGGTTTGGAGGAGCCAACCCATCACGGGTCAATGCACTTGTGCGGGACGTAATGGATCGAGTCGCCTATGAGCGAGAAGTCCCTAAATTTGCCAAGTTTGATTTGTCCGAGCCAGCTGTCGCCCTGCCTCCATCGTTCGATATGCGGAGCGCTCGAGCCCGCACACTTCTACTTGTTTTGTTGAGCCTGCGACCTAGGAATCGTTATGGTGACGTCATCGATGGCGCCGGGGATCTTATCAGCATTGCTGGCCCGGAAGCGGTGGGGCGTATTCTGCCACCATCTTATGATCGAAAGCTTGGACGGGGTCCAGCAAACCGCATGCTTAGAGACGATCCATCGGACAGGACGCCGACTATACAGTGGCTTCTGGACTGCCCTGAGAATATCCGGGACGTGGTGCTGGAAAGTCACGCTATCCCACCCCGCGCAATGACTTTGCTGCAAGCTGGTAACCCTAGTGGCTTTCTGGCGGCTCGCCTAGAACGCCTAATTGATCTGGAGCATGACTTCATGACATCCCAAGGGGTTGCGGTAGGCAGGCAGCCAATTGCAGAATGGGGGTCGCTCGCGGAATAGCTCTCGAATTATGTTCGAACCCCTGACTATTTTGTCCACTTCCCAACCAATATGGAAGGTCGTCGGCGTCCGAGGATTCACCCAAGCGTCATCAATCGTCTCCGCCAAATCCACTGGGGATAGTTTCGCAAAGCAATGCCCAGTTTGGGGCCGTGAGGCGGAGCAATTCGCCGCCAACAGGCGAGGCTTCGAGCGCCTGGCTGAGGTTGACCTGCACGACCACATGTAATCCATGAAACCTGGTTCGGGAGGTGCAGGGTTTGTGCGTACTACGCCGTCGTAGTACACGGACACACAGCGCAACCTTCCGGCCCCCACACGTAACCTGTTTAGATGCCTCGTTTTGCGCTTGATATTGAGTCCGTGCCCCGCCCTGCCCGCGCGCAGGAGCTTCTGGACGCCGTGAACCACCGCGTCGTCATTGCCGACGGCGCGATGGGCACCATGCTGCAGGGCCGGGACCTGTCCCTCGAGAAGGACTTCCTGGGCCTCGAGGGCTGCAACGAGATCCTCAATGACACCCGCCCGGACGTCATTGCGGACATCCATGACGCGTACTTCGCCACGGGCATCGACGCGGTCGAAACCAACACCTTCGGTGCCAACTGGTCCAACCTCTCCGACTACGGCATCGACGACCGGATCGAGGAGCTCGCCCGCAAGGGTGCGGAGATTGCCCGCGACCGCGCAGAAGCGGCAGAAAAAACAGACGGCCGCATGCGCTGGGTTCTCGGCTCTATGGGCCCCGGCACCAAGCTCCCCAGCCTCGGCCACACCAGCTACGACTACCTCAAGCAGACCTTCGCCCTGCAGGCCGAGGGCCTCATCGACGGCGGCGCGGACGCCTTCCTCATCGAAACCAGCCAGGACCTCCTGCAGACCAAAGCCGCCGTCAACGGCTGCAAGCAAGCCATCGTCACCCGCGGCATCCGGCTCCCCATTTTCGTGGAGGTGACGGTCGAAACCACCGGAACCATGCTGATGGGCTCAGAGATCGGCGCCGCCCTCACCGCCCTCGAGCCGCTCGGCGTCGACGCCATCGGCCTGAACTGCGCCACCGGCCCGGACGAGATGAGCGAGCACCTGCGCCACCTCTCCAAGCAGTCCTCCGTGGCCATCGCCTGCATGCCCAACGCCGGCCTGCCCATCCTCGGCGCCAACGGCGCGCACTACCCGCTCACCCCCACCGAACTCGCCACCGCGCACGAGCAGTTCGTGCGCGAATTCGGCCTCGGCCTGGTGGGCGGCTGCTGTGGTACGACGCCGGAGCACATGGCCGCCGTCGTCGAACGCCTTGAGCCCTTCCGCACCCGCAAGACGGACGCGAGCAACGGTCCTGCCCGCGTCCCCTCCGAACGCGAAGCCGGCGTCGCCTCCCTCTACCAGCACGTGAATTTCGACCAGGACGCCTCCTACCTCGCCATCGGTGAGCGCACCAACGCCAATGGCTCCAAGGCGTTCCGCCAGGCGATGCTCGAAGAGCGCTGGGACGACTGCGTGGACATTGCCCGCGAGCAGATCCGCGTCGGCGCGCACCTGCTGGACGTCTGCATCGACTACGTGGGGCGCGACGGCGTGGCCGACATGAAGGAGATCGTCTCCCGTTTTGCGTCGGCCTCCACGCTCCCGCTGGTCATGGACTCCACCGAACCGGCCGTACTTCAGGCCGGCCTGGAGCACATCGGCGGCCGCCCGGTAGTCAACTCCGTCAACTATGAGGACGGCGACGGCCCGGACAGCCGCTTCGCGCGCATCATGCCGCTGGTGAAGGAACACGGCACCGCCGTGATCGCCCTTACCATCAACGAAGAGGGCCAGGCCCGCACCACCGAGGGCAAGGTGGCCATCGCCTCCCGCCTCGTCGACGCCCTGGTGGGCGAGTGGGGGATGCGCGTCGAGGACATCATCGTGGACGCCCTGACCTTCCCCGTCGCCACCGGCCAGGAAGAGACCCGCCGGGACGGCATTGAAACCATCGAGGCCATCCGCCAGATCACCGCGAAGTACCCCGGGATCAACACCACGCTCGGCGTCTCCAATGTGTCCTTCGGCCTGAACCCGGCAGCGCGCGTCGTCCTGAACTCCGTGTTCCTGCACGAGGCCGTCCAGGCGGGCCTGACCAGCGGCATCATCGACGCCGCCAAGATCGTCCCGCTCGCTTCCCTGCCGGAAGAACAGCGCAAGGTGGCCCTGGACCTCGTCTGGGACAAGCGCGAATACGACGCCGAGGGCAACACCACCTACGATCCCCTCGCCATCATGCTCGACATGTTCGCCGGCGTCGACACCGCAGCGCTCAAGGACCAGCGCGCCGCCGAACTCGCCGCGCTGCCTACCGGCGCGCGCCTGGAACGCCGCATCATCGACGGCGAAGGCAAGGGCCTCGAAGAGGACCTGGACCTGGCGCGCAGCGAGGGCATGACCCCGCTCGGCATCATCAACGACCACCTGCTCGAGGGCATGAAGGTGGTGGGCGAGCGCTTCGGCGTCGGCGAGATGCAGCTGCCGTTCGTGCTGCAGTCCGCCGAGGTGATGAAGAACGCCGTCGCCCTGCTCGAGCCGCACATGGAGAAGTCGGATTCCTCCGGCAAGGGCACCATGGTGATCGCCACCGTCCGCGGCGATGTGCACGACATCGGCAAGAACCTGGTGGACATCATCCTCACCAACAACGGCTACAAAGTGGTTAACATCGGCATCAAGCAGGGCATCGCCGAGATCATGGCCGCAGCGGAGGAACACAACGCGGACGTCATCGGCATGTCCGGGCTGCTGGTGAAATCCACCGTGGTGATGAAGGAAAATCTCGCCGAGCTGCAGTCCCGCGGCCTGGCCAAGAAGTGGCCCATCATCCTGGGCGGCGCCGCCCTCACCCGCGCCTACGTGGAGCAGGACCTGGCCGAGCAGTTCGACGGCGTGGTCCGCTACGCCAAGGACGCCTTCGAGGGCCTTTCCCTCATGGAGCCGCTGGTCCACGTGGCGCGCGGCGAGTCGCCGGACGACGTCGGCCTTCCGCCCCTGAAGAAGCGCATCCACAAGGGCGGCGCGAAGTTCACGGTGACCGAGCCGGAAGCGATGCCCGGCCGGTCCGACGTCGCCACCGACAATCCCGTGCCTGCGCCGCCGTTTTGGGGCACGCGCATTGTGCGCGGCGTTTCACTTCACGACTACTCGGCGTTCCTCGACGAGCGCGCCACGTTCATGGGCCAGTGGGGGCTCAAGCCCGGCCGCGGCGAGGACGGCGCCTCCTACGAGGAGCTGGTGGAGCGCGAGGGCCGGCCGCGCCTGCGCTACTGGCTGGACCGCATCCTCGGCGAGGGCATGCTGGACGCGTCCGTCGCCTACGGCTACTTCCCGGTGGTTTCCGAGGGGGAGCAGGTGGTGGTGCTGCACCACGGCGAGGATCGCGACGGCGTCCTGGGCCCCGCGGGACTGCTCGCCCCGGACGGTGGTTCCGGCGGTCCGATCGGCACCGACCGGCTGCGCTTCGACTTCCCGCGCCAGCGCCGCGACCGGCACCTGTGCCTGGCCGACTTTGTGAAGTCCCGCGAATCCGGCCAGATCGACGTGCTGCCGGTGCAGCTGGTCACCGCCGGCTCGAAGATCGAGGAGTTCACCTCCAAGATGTTCGCCGCCAACCAGTACCGCGACTACTACGAGCTCAACGGCCTGGTCATGCAGCTCACCGAGGCGCTGGCCGAGTTCTGGCACGCGCGGATCCGCAAGGAGCTGGGCTTAGGGGCCGAGGAGCCGAAGGACACGGCAGGGTATTTCAAGCTCGAGTACCGCGGTGCCCGGTTCTCGCTCGGCTACCCCGCGTGCCCGGACATGGAGGACCGCCGCAAGGTGACCGAGCTGCTGAAGCCCGAGCGGATGGGCGTTGTTCTCAGCGACGAGCTGATGCTGCACCCCGAGCAGTCCACCGACGCGTTCGTGTTCCACCACCCGGAGGCGAAGTACTTCAAGGTGTGAGTGCAGTGCCGCTGTGAAAGGCTGCAGTCATGGACACCTCATCTCGGGATCATGACCTCGTTCTCTACGGAGCGACAGGTTTCGTCGGCAGACTGATCGCCGCCTACCTCGCCGAGCATGCACCGGCCGGTCTCCGACCCGAGTTGCACAGGCTTAGTGCCCCGGTGCGTTGATCGGCGGTAGCCGGTCGAGGATGGCCCGTGCCTCCAGGTCGATGGCTGGCGCGGCGGTAATGGTCTGAGCTCCGATGCGCACGGTGACGGTGCGCAGGGGCTTGAGTGTCCGCACGAGCTTCTTGATCGTGACGCCGGTAGTGTCCTGGAGATGGCGTGCGATGGCGAGGGCTGCGAACACGACGGTGAGGTGGGCTTCGATGGCATCGCGCTGACGGTGGAACACGGGCCGGGCGCGTAGGTCGGATTTGGTCATGCGGAAGGACGCCTCGACCTGCCAGAGGTCGTGGTAGGCGGTGATCACCTCGGCGCCTGGCATCTTGGTTTCGGGGAGGTTGGTGACGTAGCCCTTGAGCCCCGAGAGCTGGCGGGCGCGGTCGATAGTGGCTTGGTCCAGGGTCTTCTGTGCGCCTGTGACCTTCAGGAATCTGGCCTTCTTCAAGGGAATCTTGCCGTCGGCGATGCGTTCGGCTTTGTCGATCATGAGATTGATGGTGCGGTTGTCACGCTTGGCTCGTTTGAAGGAGTACTGGTAGACAATCCGGCGCTCCCGGGCGGACTTGCCGGTGCCCATGACGCGCTTGGATTCAAGGATCTGCCCGTTTTCGAAGTAGTCCCCGCGGCGCTCAAAGTGCTCGGCCAGGTCGTAGGGGGCCTTGGTCAGGCGGGAACCGACGATGAAGGAAAACCCGGCATCTTCGAGCGCGTTCAGGTTCGCCGCCGAAAGCATTCCCGCGTCGGCGACGACAACCATGTTCGTCACCCCGTGCCGCTTCTGGAACGCTTCCAGAACGGGGATGAGGGTGGTTGTCTCGGCCTTGTTCCCCTCGAACAGATGCACTTCCAGCGGGAATCCGCCCGGATCCACGAGGAGCCCGACCTGGACCTGCGGGTCAACGCGGTGCTCCTTGCTCATCCCGACCTTGCGCAACGCGTCTTCGTCCTCATTCTCGAAGTGAAGCGTCGTGACATCGTAGAGCACCATCGCCGAGGTTCCCGTGGTCCGGGCCGAGTGGGCAAGGCACGCCTTGGCCAGCGTGCCGCGGTAGTCACGGTTCTGGCAGCGTTTCAGCGCCGCTCCCAAAGTGTTGCGGTGCGGGGCGGCTACGCCCAGATCCTCGAGTATCCCGACCGTGGCGGCTTTCGAAGCCGGTTCCACCAGCCGGGCGAGCACCATCGCAGCGAACGCGTCGTCCCCAAGTACGTCGAATCCCAGTCGGGAGTAGGCGTCCGCGAGGACTTCCCACAGGACCTCGCATCGTGAACCGGCGACCACCGCATTGTGCGCCGGGACCGCAGATTCTGAGCTTGCCGGGACGAGGTCGAGCTCAAAGGCCTGTTGGCCGGCGTTCAGACGCTCCTGCCCGGCGCGGACCAAGGCTGCCACTCCAGCCTCGTCGTGGGCTGAGCCGAGGTGCTCGAGGATCCGCCGGACCCCGGACCGCTTCTCAACGATTTGGACCGCGGTCGCGCCCGAGCCAGTTTTCACCTTCCGGATATGCGGGGACACCCCAGAAGGCTACCGTTAGTGCCCCATTTCAGAAGGTGACCCCGCCTTGAGCTGGGCAAACACTCCAGAACCCCAATTACCTGTGCAACTCGGGAGACTGATCGCCGCCTACCTCGCCGAGCATGCACCGGCCGGTCTCCGAGTCGGGCTCGCGGGCCGGTCCTCGTCCAGGCTCGAGGCGCTCCGGTCGGAGTTGCCACCCGCGGCGCACGGGTGGGCCCTCATCGAAGCCGACTCGGGGGATGCGGACTCAATCGCCGCCCTGGCTGCGAAGACACACGTGCTCTTCACCACCGTCGGTCCCTACGCGAAACACGGACTGCCCGTCGTCGAGGCCTGCGCCCGGGCCGGTACCCACTACGCCGACCTCGCCGGCGAGGTGTCCTTCATCCGGGAGGCGATCGATCGCTACGACGCTCTGGCCAGGACGAGCGGGGCCAGGATCGTGCACTCCTGCGGCTACGACTCCGTGCCGTCTGACCTCGCCGTACTGATGCTGCATCAGGCGGCAGTAGCCGATGGCGCTGGCAGTTTGGCCGAGGTGCAACTCGTTGCAAGGGCCAGGGCCGGCATCAGCGGAGGCACGCTCGAATCGATGCGCGGGCAGCTCGATGCGATGCGATCGAGCACCGCCCTGCAGTCATTAGTCGCTGACCCCTTCGCCCTGAGCCCCGACCGCACACGGGAGCCGACGACACCACAGCCTCCTGACGCCGGGCCTGTGCGCCGTTCCGCTGACGGCACCTGGACCGCGCCTTTCATCATGGCCCCGTTCAACACCCGGATAGTGCGCCGCAGCAACGCATTGCAGGGCTGGGCCTATGGCCGCTCTCTTCAGTACGGCGAGGTGATGGAGGTGGCCCCCGGACCGGCAGGAGCGGTCATCGCAAGGGCAATGGCACTCGGGCTCCGGGCATTCACGGGCGCGATGGCATTTCCACCAACCCGGAAGGTGCTCGACCGCTTTCTTCCGGTACCGGGTACGGGTCCGAGCACCAGCATGCAGCCCGCGGGCTGGTTCCACTCCCAGGTGACCGCCCGCACCGAGGACGGCCAGCGTTACCAGGCGATTGCTGCTGGCCCCGGTGATCCCGGCTATGCCGCCACCGCCGTGATGGCAGGGGAGACAGCACTCGCTCTTGCCCTCGACGGTGACCGGCTGCCGCCCGCGAAAGGGTCGCTGACACCGGCCACGGCACTCGGCAACGTGCTCATAGAGCGGCTCCGCGCGGCCGGCCACACCTACCAGGTACGCAAACTCGCCTGAACCCGGATCTGCAGGTCACCTGTCAGGAGCGGGGGTCGAGGTAGTGCAGAATCGCCCGGGCTGTTTCCTCCGGGGCACTGACGTGGGGGCAGTGCCCGGTGGCCTGGAGCTGCACCAGGGTGCTGTGTTCCAGATTCTTGTGCAGGTAGGCACCCACTTCCGGCGGGGCAAGCCGATCGTTGGAGCACTGCAGTATCAGGCAGCTGGTGCGTACCTTTTTCAGTTCAGGGCGGGTGTCGGAGAAGAAAGTTACCCCCGCGAAGTGCCGTGCGATGGTCGGATTTGTCCGGCAGAAGCTAACGCGCAAGTCCTCCGCTAATTCGGGCTCCTGCGGGTTGCCCATCACCACGGGGGCCAAGGCCGCGGCCCAGGCGAAGTAGTCGCTGTCCAGAGATGCCAGCAGGCCCTCGATGTCTTCCCGCGAAAAGCCGCCCACGTAGCCGTCGTACGGGTCATCCGTATGACGGGGCGAAGGAGCAAGCAGGACCAGGTGGGAGAAGCGGCTGGGGTCCTGCACGGCGGCGATCACGGCGATCATGGTGCTGACACTGTGGCCCACCAGGATGACGTCCTCAAGTTCAAGGGCGGCGCAAATCTCCAGCAGGTCCGACGCGTACCCGTTCAGGGACCCGTACTTCTCCCAGTCATAGGCGCTGATGTCGGAGTGTCCCGCACCAACATGATCAAAGAGCACCAGCCGGTAATCGTCAGCGAAATAGGGCAGCAGCTTCCGCCACATAGCCTGGTCGCAGCCGAAGCCGTGGGCAAACATCATGACAGGCCCATCATCCCGGCCGGATATGGTGACGTTGTTCCGGCCGATTACGGCGGCAACTGCTTCCATCACGTTCTCACTGACCCTCCGTCGGGTGGCGTCCTGTCCCAGACTATCGACGGGAAATAGCGAATCCTAGCGATCCTCCCACTATGACCTTCAAGGCGACGTCCGTTCAGCCCCTTGCATGCGCCGCGGCTTACGCGGCTCCCCGACTCATCCAGCGCATGAGTACTTGGGACATAGCCTCGCTCGTTACTCGGCTACCAGGTCGGACGGCAACTGGGCTTCAGGTCCGGCCTCGCCACCCATTGCAGCGACCAGCCGTTCACGGGCGCGCCCCAAATGGACGTCGAGCAGGCCGGCGGCTTCGTCGCCCCGGCCTTCCTCAATCAGTTCCAGCAGCCTCTGGTGCTCCGCCTGGATCAGGGCGGTGTCGAGGAGGTGCAGCGACTGTACACGGGACATGCACAGGCGGACTTCCCCAACGAGCGACCGGTACATCTTGCTGATGCGCGTATTGCCCACAGCATCGATCAGGCTGGTGTGGAACCTCATGTCCGGTTCCACCACGTCCAGCGGCGCTCCGCTCTTCACTGCGGCAATGTCCTTGTTCGCCTGTACGGCTCCGGCCGGAACGGTCCGGCCGGAGGCAAGCCGGCGGAGCACTTCGCTTTCCAGGTAGGCCCTGGCCAGGTAGATGTCCCGGACCGACTCCGGTCCCAGATCCACCACGCGTGCCGTCTTGTGCGTTCCCCTGTCCAGCAGCCCTTCGGCCACGAGCTTTTCAATGGAGGCTTTGGCGGTGGGGCGGGCCACCTCGTAGGTGGAAGCGACGTCCGTCTCGGTGAGGGCCTCCCCGGAACCGAGCTCACCGGAGAAGACGCGGCTCCGCAGATCTGCGGCGATCGCCTCCACGATGGAGACTGCTGCAATGCGACCGGGCACGTGCGTTCCCTCCCAAGGTTCTTTCCGACGTACTTCATCTTGCCAGACAGAACAACATCGATACTTGACCAACATGTGTACTTGTTAGACAATCGAAGGGCGCCACGGTGTTGTGACGCCTAACACAATCTGGAGACACATGTTTCAGCAGATCCTCGACCCCCTCGCCGGGTCCCTCGTGATTTCAGCCCTTTGCGCGGCACTTCCCCTCGTCCTGCTTTTCGTCCTCCTTGGCGTCTTCAAGGTCAAAGCACCTTTCGCCGCCCTGGCCGGCCTGGCCCTGTCACTGGTGCTGGCCGTCGTCGGCTGGCAGATGCCGGTCAACCAAGCCCTGAGCGCCACGGCGGCCGGCATCTTCTACGGGCTGTTCCCCATCCTGTGGATCCTGGTGAACGCGCTCTGGATCTACCGGCTCACCGTGGCCACGCCGTGGTTCGAGGTCCTGGGACGCACCATCCGTTCCATCTCCAACGACCTCCGGATCCTGGCCATCCTCATCGCCTTCTGCTTCGGTGCGCTGCTTGAGTCGCTGGCCGGATTCGGCGCACCCGTGGCAATTTCCGCCGCCATGCTGATGGCCGCCGGCATGAAACCCCTGAAGTCCGCAATTGTCTCGCTGCTGGCCAACACCGCTCCCGTGGCATTCGGCGCCATGGCCGCACCCATCATTGCCCTCAACGGCGTCACCGGCCTGCCCCTGAATGAGCTGTCCGCCATGGCCGGACGCCAGACGCCGTTCATTGCCCTGATCGTCCCGCTGCTGCTGGTGTTCATCGTGGACGGCCGCCGCGGCGTCAAGCAGACCTGGCCCGTGGCACTGGTGGCAGGCGCCGCCTTCGGCCTGGCCCAGTTCGTCACCTCCAACTACTTCGCCGTGGAACTCACGGACGTCGTCGCCGCCGTCGTCACCGTGGCCGCGGTCCTGCTCATGCTGAAGGTCTGGCAGCCGAAGGAAACCGTGGGCATGGGCGGTGCCGTGGAGGCTGCGGCGGTCCCCGCCGTCGTCAGCGCCGGCGGAACGGGCGGCTCCGCGGCACAGGAAGGTACGACGGCGGCACGCGGCAGCGGCGGCAGCGCCCTGCCTGCAGACCCCGCCATCCCCACGGACAACTCCCGGCCCGGGCCGCGCCAGATCTGGATGGCGATCGCGCCCTACCTGATCATCATTGCGGTGTTTTCCGTGGCCCAGATCCCTGCCGTCAAGGCCTGGCTGACCCAGGTTGGCAGCGTCACGTTCGCCTGGCCCGGCCTGGACATCACGGACTCGGCCGGCAAGCCGGTGGCGGCCACCAAGTTCAAGCTGGACCACCTCAAGGCCACCGGCACCCTGCTGCTGTTCTCCGGCCTGCTTACCATGCTGCTCTACAAAATCAGTACATCCCAGGGCCTGCGCATCTACCGCGACACCGTGGTGCAGCTGCGCTGGACCATCGTCACCGTCACCGCCGTGCTGGGCCTCTCTTTCGTGATGAACCTGTCCGGCCAGACCACCACTTTGGGCTTCGCCCTGGCCTCCGCCGGCGGCTTCTTCGCCCTGCTCTCGCCGCTGATCGGCTGGATCGGCGTGGCACTCACCGGCTCGGACACCTCCTCCAACTCGTTGTTCGGGCAGATGCAGGCCACCGCAGCGGAGCAGACCGGACTTTCACCCGTGCTGATGGCTGCGTCCAACTCCTCCGCCGGCGTGATGGGCAAGATGTTGTCCCTGCAGAACCTGGCCGTGGCCTCGGCAGCGGTGGGGCTTGACGGTGCCGAGGGAACCCTGTTCCGCAAGCTCATCGGCTGGAGCCTGGGCCTCCTCGCCCTCATCACGGTCCTGATCTTCCTGCAGTCAACGCCCGTCCTCGGCTGGATGGTTCCCTGATATGGCACCGCTGGACCTCGCAGCCCTCCGCTCCGCTGTCACCGATCCCGCCCACGTCAAAACCCGGGCCATCGACCTGCACGCAAACGCCCACGACGCCTCCCACTTCCTGCTGATCCCGCAGGCCGTGGTCACCGCCGGAAGCGCAGCCGACGTGGGCGGGCTGCTCCGCGCGAGTGCCGCCCAGGGCGTGCCGCTCACGTTCCGCTCCGGCGGGACCAGCCTCAGCGGACAGGCCGTCACCGACGGCGTGCTGGTGGACGTGCGGCGCAATTTCCGGGACGTTGAAGTGCTCGACGGCGGTGCGCGTGTCCGGGTGCAGCCCGGCGTCACGGTGCGGGCGCTGAATGCCCGGCTGGCACCCTACGGCCGGAAGTTTGGGCCCGATCCGGCCAGCGAGGCCGCGTGCACCATCGGCGGTGTGGTGGCGAACAACTCGTCCGGCATGAACTGCGGAACCGTGGACAACGCCTACCGTACGCTCGAGTCCCTCACCGTAGTGCTCCCGTCCGGGACAGTCATTGACACCGGCGCCCCGGACGCGGACACCAAGCTGCGCGCGCTGGAGCCGGAGCTTTACCAGGGCTTGGCCCAGCTGGCGGAGCGGGTGCGCGGAAACAGCGAGTCCGTGCGCAGGATCCGGCAGCAGTTCGCCATGAAGAACACCATGGGCTACGGCCTCAACACGCTGCTGGACTTCAGCAGCCCGGTGGACATCATGGCCCACCTGATCGTCGGCAGCGAGGGAACCCTGGGCTTCGTGGCCGAGGCCGTCTTCCGCACCATCCCGCGGCTGCAGCACGCCGCCACCGGACTGCTCGTCTTCCCGGACCTGCGGGCGGCCAACGCCGCCCTGCCCGCGCTGGTGGAAACCGGCGCAGCCACGGTGGAGCTCATGGACGCGCTGTCCCTCAAGGTGGGCCAGACGCTGAAGGGGACTCCCGCCGTCGTGCGTGACCTGGTGGTGCGGGACCACGCTGCCCTGCTGGTTGAATACTCGGCCGAAGGGCAGGACCGGCTCGCGGAACTGCAGCAGGGCGGTGAAAGCATCCTCAAGGAGCTGAGCCTCTCCGCCGAAGCCCACTTCACGGGTGACGCCAAAGCACGTGCGGGGCTCTGGCACCTGCGCAAGGGCCTGTACGCCTCGGTGGCGGGAGCCCGGCCGCAGGGGACCACCGCTCTGCTGGAGGACATCGTGGTCCCGGTTCCCGTGCTCGGCCGCACCTGCCAGGACCTCATCGGGCTGTTCGACAAGTACAGCTACAGCAACAGCGTGATCTTCGGCCACGCCAAAGACGGGAACGTCCACTTCATGCTCACGGACGGGTTCAGCACCGCGGAGGAGCTGGACAGGTACAGCTCGTTCACCGAGGACATGGTGGACCTGGTGCTGGGGGAGGGCGGCTCACTCAAAGCCGAGCATGGCACCGGACGGGTGATGGCGCCCTATGTGCGGCGGCAGTACGGGAATGAGCTGTACGGCGTGATGCTCAGGATCAAGGAGCTGTTCGATCCGCGCGGGATCCTCAACCCCGGCGTCATCCTGGACGACGATCCCGAGGCGCACCTCCGGCACATCAAAACGGCGCCACCCGTGGCCGAAGAGGTGGACCGCTGTGTCTCCTGCGGCTACTGCGAGCCGGTGTGCCCCAGCAAGGACCTCACCCTTACGCCGCGGCAGCGCATCGTCACCCTGCGTGCCATCGAGGCCGCGCGTCTGGCCGGGGACACGGCTCTCGTGGAACAGCTGGAGAAGGATTACGACTACGAGTCCGTGCAGACCTGCGCGGTGGACGGCATGTGCCAGACGGCCTGTCCGGTGGACATCAACACGGGGGTCCTGGTCAAGCGGATCAGGCGTTCCGACGCCGGTTCCGTGGCCAACGGCGCCTGGAACGCGGCTGCCAAGCACTGGGAAGGGGTGACCCGCGGCGCTTCGCTCGCGCTCACCGTGGTCAACAAGCTGCCGGCCGCCGCGCTGGTCCCGCCAAACAAGGCAGCCAGGGCGGTCCTGGGCACCGACACCGTCCCTCTGTACTCGGCCGAGCTGCCGGGCGGCGGTTCCGTGCGGAAACGTCCGACGCCGGACCGGGCACCGGACGCCGTCTACTTCCCCGCGTGCGTGGGGACCATGTTCGGGCCGGCCGGTGCGGATCAGTCCGGCACGCCCGGGCCGGGCGTCCAGTACAGCTTCGAGCAGCTGTGCGAACGGGCCGGGATCACCCTGCTGGTGCCGCAGGGCATCGATGGCCTGTGCTGCGGCACCCCCTGGTCCTCCAAGGGCATGGTGGCCGGCCAGGCGACCATGCAGGAGAAGACCCTGGCCGCGCTGCGGGAAGCCACCCGGGACGGCGAACTGGCCATCATCTGCGATGCGTCGTCCTGCACGGAAGGCCTTCGCCAGGCCGTGGAATCGGATGTTCCCCTGGTGGGGCAGCGTCCGCTGCGGATTGTGGATGCGGTGGACTTCGCGGCCGAACGCATCCTGCCCATGCTCCCCGACCACAAGAAGCTGGATTCGCTGGCACTGCACCCCACCTGCTCGTCCACGCGTCTGGGGATCAACAGTTCCCTGGATGCTGTGGCCGGTGCTGTGGCCGAGAAGGTGGATGTCCCTGTGAACTGGGGCTGCTGTGCCTTCGCGGGGGACCGCGGCATGCTCCACCCCGAGCTCACCGAGTCCGCCACCCGGAAGCAGGGGGAGGAGGTCGCGGAGCTGGGCGCGTCAGCCCATGCGTCCTGCAACCGCACCTGTGAGCTGGGGATGACCAGGGCAACCGGGGCTGAGTACCGGCACGTGCTGGAGCTGCTGGAGGAAGTGACGCGGCCCGGGGAAGGCGTCGTAACGACCCCTGAATTTCGCAGCTCGACGGGTGCATAGGATGGCTTTCCTGGGCAGGAGAAACCGCCCCGACCTTGAGGTCCGCGAGCAGCGCCCTGAGTTTCCCGCAGCGTGGGGGTGGGGTCCCGGCGGTGTGCTCAGACCCTAAGGTGCAGCCGGTCCCCGGCCTGGTTGGATGAAGCCTGCGCGGCGTGCCCGCCGGCGCCTCCGCCCGCGCTGGAGACCGGCTTCACCCGCCGGAGCGCGGCGAGGATGGCCCGTCCCACCACGGCGATGCCGATGATGGTTGTGACGGCGCGCAGGGTGTCCCAGCCCGCCGTCGACGTCACCAGCGAGTACAGCAGGAAGCTGCTCAGGTTGGTGCCCAGCGGTGCGCCGGGCACATAGGAGATGCCGGTTCCGGCGCCCACGGCGAACGGCCAGAACCACAGGTTGGTCAGCAGGCCGAACAGGTAGGACGCCACAATGCCGTAGCCGCACAGCATCCACAGTTCCGCCTTGCCGCGGACCCGGCGGGGGAGCAGTCCGGCGCCCGCGCCCACCCACGCGCAGGCGAAGATCTGGAACGGGGTCCACGGCCCGATCCCGCCCCACAGGGCACTTGAAAGGGCGATGGTGGCGGCGCCGAGCAGCATGCCGAACCGGGCACCGAACGCCCGGCCGGCCAGGATCAGCAGGATAAACACAGCCTCCACGCCCCCGACGCCGGTGCTTGCCACCCGCACCGCCGATCCCACCGCTGCCAGGACGCCGAGGAGCGCCACGGTGTGCGCCGAGCGGACCGAGCCGTCCAGGGACACAATGATGGCGACGACGGCGAGCGGCGCGATGGCCAGCGCCGCGTAGGGGAGGGCGGCGGCTGCGTCCTGGGGAAGTGCCGCGGCGAGCAGCGGCCAGCAGAAGGCAGCAAGGGCCAGGAGGTTCGCTGCTGCGAGGACGGCGAGTTCGACGCCGCGCGGCATGCGGAGGCGGCGCTTTCGTTCCGCTGCGGGGGATCCTGGTTCGATGGTCTTCGGTTCCGGTCCGGTTGCTGCGTGCCGGGGGAGCGCGAGGAGCGGTTCGGGTTCTTTGGCCGGTGCCGCTTCGGAGGAGGGCGCGACGCCGTCACGCATCGGCAGGATCCGGGCGCCGAGGCTGTGGGCGAAGTCGTGGTCGTGGGTGGCGACCAGGACCGCCGCGCCGGAGTCCGCCGCGGCTGTCAAAGCCGCCGCGACGGCCGTCCGCGCCGCAGGGTCGAGTCCGCGGGTGGGCTCATCGATCAGGAGGACCTGGGGATCGTCCATGGTCTGCAGCGCGATGGCAAGGATCCGGCGCTCGCCTGCAGAGAGGTCCCGGGGGTGCTCATGTCCGATGGGGACCGTGGCGCTGCCCCGCAGCCGGGCCAGGCGCGACGCCGCAAAGCCGGGCGCGGGCTGTCCGCCGTTCTTTCGGCGCGCAAGGCGACGTTCGGCCGCGCGTAGCTCGCCCGCCACCGTATCCCTGGTGAAGAGGTCGTCCGAGGCGTCCGGCACCAGGGCGACCCGGCCGCCGTCGAGCGTTGCCACCACGCCTCCGCTTTCGCCACCAGCCCGTAGACCGCCGCTGCCCTCACGCAGGGCCAGCGCCACCAGGAGGGACGACTTCCCGGCACCGTTCGGGCCCACCAGCGCCACCACCTCACCGCGGTGCAGGGTCAGGGACGCGTCGCGCACCAGGGTGTTGCCCTTGCGGTGGACGGCGAGGTTAGTCGCCGTCAGCACCGGGGCGTGGCCGGCTGGCTGAGAAGGGAGCTGGCGGCCTTCGACCGACGCCGAGGTGGACGATGCCGGGACCCCTGCTGTTGGGATCAAGGTGCCGCCCTCGACGGTCCACCAGGAGTCGGCTACCGGGACGAGCGCTGACGCCCGGTGCTCCGCCACGATGACGCAGACGCCGGCGTCGCGGGCGAGGGCGTTGAGCACGGCGATGACGTGCCTGCGGGTTGTGGTGTCGAGGTCGGCCAGGGGCTCGTCCACCAGGAGCAGGGCCGGATTTTCCACCGTAGCGGCGGCGATGGCCACGAGTGTTGCCTCGCCCGCGGACAGGGTGCTGACGTTCCGGTCCAGGAGTGCCGCCACGCCGATGCGCTCCGCGACCTCCAGCACCCGGGCCTTGGCGGCCCCGGACGCCACGCCGCGCAGCTCAAGGGCCAGGGAGATTTCGTCCCGGACCTTGGTGGTGGCGAAGGCGGCACGGGGATTCTGCAGGACGACGCCGACGGCTTGGGCAGTATCGCGCGGCGGCGTGGCGGCGCGGTCCAATCCGGAAACGCGCACGGTGCCGGAGATGTCTCCGCCGTCCACGTGGGAGAGGAGCCCGGCGATGCCGCGCAGGATGGTGGACTTGCCGGAGCCGGTGGGCCCGGTGATCACCGTGATGGACCCGGGCCGCGGCGCGAAGTCCGGGACTTCGACCTGCGCGTCGCCGATGCGGAACTGGGCGTCGCGCACCTGAAGCGGGCCGCCGTCGTCGTTCCCGGGACGGTGCCCTGCCCGGCTCCCGAAGCCGCGCAGCTCCAGGGCCGCGGCAACCCTGCCTGCGTGCTCAAGGGTGCGCTCGAGGACGGGCACCAGGGCGCGAGGCCCGAAGCGTTCGCCCCGCAGCCGGAACGCCAGGCGGACGGAGGTGACGGCGTCGGACAGTGCGGGGAGCGCCGCCCAGGCCACCACCAGCATCCGCCCGATGCCCTGCATGGGGCCGCGGCGGGCCAGGTGGACGAAGCCGCGGGCCACGTCCACAAACGCGTTGAGCAGGCCGAAACCGAGGAACATCGCGGCAATCGGCAGGGCGGACAGGACCGCCGCCCACAGCCCGGGTCCGCTGACCGGGCCGAGGAAAACCACGTGGGCGTACGGGGCAGGCAGGCGCATGGCCGGCAGGTCGAGCAGGACCGGCTCGCCGATGCCCGCCCCGTTGAAAAGGATGCGGTAGACGACCCGCGCCACGATGAAGACGACGGCGAGGGCCGCCGCGGCGCGTAATGGCGCGGGCCGGAAGGTCATGCCGCGGGGGCGGCCGGTTCGCCGTCGACCGTGAAGAGCAGTTCCAGGCTCTCGCCCGGGCTCACCTTCAGGGTGGCGAGGCCCTCCTGGGCGTAGGCCCAGTCACCGGCGGCCGGCTTGACCCAGAGTGCCCAGTAGGCGAAGGCGGCGGGCATGCCCTGGCATTCTTCGCGGTACGTGCCCTCCTTGTGCGTGATGTCGAAGTCCGCGGCGGGCACCCCGTTCACCCGGCACACCAGTTCGTTGGGGTACTGCGTGGTGCCCTCGGTCTCCACGTCGGCCTCTTCGAGGATCTCGGCAGCGACCGTGGGCCCGTCCACGGGCACGCACACGGTGGTGTCGGCGGCTTCTTGCTTCAGGGCGCCCGAGTCGACGATGACCTTCACGCCGTCGCAGGGGCCGGAGGCGTCGCTGGAGGAAGCCGCGGCCGAGGGCGACGGTGCGGAGGTGGTTGGCTGGGTGGCGGACGGCGCGGAACAGGCGGCGAGGGAGAACAGGAGACCGGCGGCGGCGAGGGAGCTCGCGGCGGCGGTGCGCATCTTAGTCAAAGTCACCTGTTAAGGGTAGGGCGTTGCCCGGCAGGATCCGGAGGCGGTCGCCTTTGTGACGTTGGGCTTCAGGCAGGGGCAGGCGCGCCACTTGGAGCCAGCGGACGACTGCCGGAGGTTAGGTGGCACAAGTCGCATGCGCGCTCACCAGCGGCGAACGCGCCGCAGCCGCCCTGGTGGGAGAATCCCACGCGCTGGCCACGTCCTTGCCGGCGGCATTCGATGCGCTGCAAACCGGCGCCATCGGCTGGCAGCACGCACGCACCGTGGTGGATGAGACAGCCGGCCTCACTCCCGCAGCAGTCTCCGCCCTGGAGGCCCACTTCTTCGGCCCGGACGCGGGCCGCGGCGCCGCGCCCGGAGAGTTGGTGCCCGCCCGGTTCCGGCGGAAGCTCCGGGCCTGGCGTGAACGCCACCACCCTGAGTCCCTCGAGGAACGCCATGCGAAGAGCGTGGCGGACCGCCGAGTGGAGTTCAGTCCGGACCGGGACGGCATGGCCTGGTTGTCGCTCTATCTTCCCGGCGACACGGCCTTGGCCGTCTGGAACAAGTCGACGGCACTGGCCCGCGGCCTGCAGGGCCCGCGGGAACCCCGCAATCTCAGCCAGTTGCGCACCGACATTGCGGCAGGGCTGCTGCTGGGCAGCGCGAACCAGGACGTTGGAGACGTGCCTTCCCCAAGGCTGACGTCCTGGTGACCGTTCCGGTCCTCTCCTTCCTCGGCATTACCGACGAACCGGCCGAGATCGACGGGCTGGGGCCGGTCCCGCCGGTACTACCCAGCCGAGCACCCGGACCGGGAACCTCCGCTCATCCCGCCCGACTGCCTGCCTGTTGTTAGCCCCCTGGAACAGGTGCTGCTGACGCGGCTCGCTGCCTGACGCTCTTCGCCAGCCTAAGCAGCGCTGCCTGGCACCCCGCGCTGTCTCCGCCGTGTCCGCTGGAGCAGGTCCTACAGACGGAGCTCCATAAAGACGCTGTTGGGGTCCAGGACGTAGCCGGCGAACGGCGGGCACTCCGTGAAGCCGTTGCGGGCGTACAGCCGGCGCGCGGGGGCGAAGTAGTCCTCGGTGCCAGTCTCAAGGTAGACGCGCTCAAGGTTCCGGGCGCGGGCGTCGTCGAGGATATGGCGGAGCATCAGGGTGGCCACGCCGCGTCCCCGGGCGCTTGCCGCAGTGCGCATCGACTTGATCTCGCCGTGCACCGGTGATCCGGGACTAGCTTCAAGAAGTTTGAGTGCGCCGCACCCCAGCAGCCCGCCGTCCTCACGGGCCGTCCAAAACGTGATCGACGGCGCGGAGAGGGCGGAGTGGTCCAGGGCGTGGACGCTTTCGGCCGGGGAGGTGGCGAACATGTCCGCCAGGTGTTCGCTGAGGAGCTGATGGACGTCGCCGCGCGAGGGGTCGTCCCGGTCAATGGAAATCACCGAGCCAAATTTACCGGCTGACGCGGCGGACTTCATGACGCCACTATCCGAGGCCGGTTCGCCGCAGGAACCTTTTCGCGTCGTATCCCAAGGGGGCTCTGGCAGGACCAGCCTTAGCAGGGACTCCCGCGGGCCGTTCCGCCGTGGTCTGCTCGAAAGGACGACGAAGTCCACCAGGATACGTAACCGACGATCACGAGGATGAAGACGATGAGCACGGACTGCAACGCACAGGACCCTACGACCCAAGGAATCCAGGCCGGCGTGTCACGCCGCAACATCATCAAGCTGACAGGTGCAGGCGCGGCGGCCATCGGGCTCTCCAGCGCGGCAGGGCTGGCAGGAGCCGGGCCGGCTTTCGCTGCCCCCGCCTCCCGGAAGGACCTGGAACCGGGCGACACTTCCAACGGTGCCGACAACTTCTACACCAGTGACCAGGTCACGGTGAAGAAGATCTCGTTCAAGAACAAGTACGAGATGAAGGTGGTGGGCAACCTCTTTGTCCCCAACAACCTGGACCGGGGGACCGCCCACCCAGCACTGGTGGTGGGCCACCCCATGGGCGCGGTGAAGGAACAGAGCGCCAACCTCTACGCCACCAAGATGGCGGAACAGGGCTACGTGACGCTCTCCTTCGACCTCTCGTTCTGGGGTGAGAGCGCCGGCAAGCCCGGAAACTCCGTCTCGCCTGACATCTACGCCGAGGACTTCAGTGCTGCCGTCGACTACCTGCGGGCGCAGGCTTTCGTTGACAAGGAACGCGTCGGGGCGATCGGGATCTGCGGCAGCGGCAGCTTCGTGATCAGCGCGGCAAAGATCGATCCCCGGATCAAGGCGATCGCCACGGTGAGCATGTACGACATGGGCGCCGCCAACCGCGACGGGCTGAACAAATCGGTAACCCTGGAACAGCGCAAGGCGTTCATCGCGCAGGCTGCTGCCCAGCGTGACGTCGAGTTCGCCGGCGGCGCGATTGAGTACACCGGCGGCACACCGGATGAGCTCACGGCCGGCTCAACTGCCGTGGACCGCGAGTTCTACGACTTCTACCGGACCGCGCGTGGCTACCACCCGAACACCACCACGCACCCGGCCCTGGCCACCAACACCAAGTTCATGAACTTCCACCCGTTCAACGACCTGGACCTGATTGCCCCGCGGCCGCTGCTGTTCATCGCCGGTGACCAGGCGCACTCGAGGGAGTTCAGCGAAGAGGCCTACCGGCTCGGAACCGGCCCCAAGGAACTCTTCTGGGTTCCCGGAGCCGGCCACGTGGACCTTTACGACCGCACCGGCCTGATCCCCTTCGACAAGCTCACGGACTTCTTCCGTGCACAGCTCTAGGAAAGGCAGGGGCCTTCCGGAGGGAGGCCCTGGAAGGGACTCCCTCCTGCCCGGGGGTTGGCCTAGCGTGGAAAGCATGGACAACCGAGCTGAAGTACGCGAATTCCTCGTTTCGCGGCGTGCCCAGGTTTCGCCCCAGCAGGCTGGTTTGCCTGCCGGGGCGAACCGGCGCGTGAAGGGTTTACGGCGAAGCGAAGTAGCAATCCTTGCCGGTTTGAGCGTTGAGTACTACACGCGCCTGGAGCGCGGGGCCATCAGCGGCGCCTCTGGCCAGGTGCTGGAGAGCATCGCCAGGGCTTTGCGCCTGGACGACGCCGAGCGGGCGCACCTGTTTGACCTTGCGCAAGCTGCGGGCCCGGCCGCGCGGCCGCCGCGGCGCCGGACGTCCAAGTCCTACGTGCCGCATCAGAGCCTGCAGTGGGCGCTTGATGCGATCACGGCCGGTCCCGCGTTCGTCCGCAACGGCCGGATGGATTTGCTGGCGGTCAATCCCTTGGCCCGGGCGTTTTACAAGGACTGCTACGACATGCCCGGCCAGTCACCGAACATCGCCCGGTTCACGTTCCTGGACGAACGTGCCCAGCAGTTCTACCCGGACTGGGATGCCTTCGCCGAGGTGACCGTTTCCATCCTGCGGACGGAGGCTGGCCGGGACCCCCATAACAAGGAACTCCACGACCTCATTGGCGAGCTCGGAACCCGCAGCGACGAGTTCCGCCGACGCTGGGGTGCACACAATGTCCGCCATCACGGCACCGGGTTCAAGACCTTCAACCACCCCATCGTGGGCGAGATGACCCTGGCTTTCGAGGGGTTGGAGATGGCCGCCGAGCCGGGACTGACGCTCACGATCTACACAGCAGAGCCCGGGTCGCCGTCGGCTGAGCGCATGCAGCTGCTCGCCTCATGGGCGGCCAGCGAGTATGGACATTCCGTCCGGGCTGCATCCGAAAAGACCCGGACGGACGGCTGAAGGGCGCCGGCCACCAGGAACGAAAGAACGGCTGACGGCGGGCCTCACCGCCGGGGTCGCGTAGGGGTCCCTCCCAGTGCCCCTCACAACAGGGGCTCCTGCACTTCTCTGCCAGCTGCTTTGCTGGAAGGGACCAAATTTTCGTGAGTGGAACGGACCATCTGCAATGCACCTGAAGACATTGGCCCTGGCTGCGATCATCGCGCTCGTATTACCCCTGGCCGGGTGCAAGACTTCGCCAAACGGACCGGCCCCCATCACTGAGCTGCCGACCTCCCCGCAGGAAGCATCCTCGACGGCGGCCGGGTCGTCCCCGCCGTCGCAAGGATTGTCCGCCGCAACAGCAGCAGAAACCACTCCGATCACCATCGACATCGACGGCGGGACCGTGACAGGTGCCCTTTCCAGCAACGCAACTGCACGCTCCCTGATCCAGCAGCTTCCCTTGACGCTCTCCTTCAGGGACTACGGCGGCCAGGAAAAGATCGCCGACCTGCCGGAGGCGCTTTCGCTCGACGGTGTGCCTGCCGGCGACAGCGCAGAACCACTGACCATCGGCTACTACGCGCCCGACCAGGCCCTCGTCCTCTATTACGAGAGCGTCGGATACTCCCGCGGAATTGTGCGGATCGGATCGTTCGATGACCTCGCGGCGATCCGGGACCAAACAAGCGGTTTTACCGCCAGGCTGGCTCCCGCTGACTGAGCGGGATGACACGGCTGCTCCGAACATTCTCCACAAAAGAACGGAACCGTTTTGACCCGAGCAACCCTTGAGGATGGCGCCCGCGAGGCGCCCATCGATGCCCTGCCCTCCGAAAACACCAGCATCACTGACGAAACAAAGAATTCGGGCCCGGCAAGCGATCCTTCCGTGCCGGCCGGGCGCTTTCCTTGGGCGGCCCTGCTGGTCATGGCCTTGATGGGATTCCTCCTGATTTCCACCGAGACCATGCCCGCCGGCCTGCTGCCGCAGATCGCCTCGGGTCTGGACATCACCGAGGGGACCGCGGGACAGTTTGTCAGCGCCTACGCCCTGGGAACAGTCCTTGCGGCCATGCCCGCCGTCGCGTTGACACGGGGCCTGCGCCGGAAGCCTGTTTTCCTCGTCGGGATCCTCGGCTTCCTGGCCGCGAACCTCATCACGGCATTCTCCACGGACATCGTCCTCTCCCTGGGAGCGCGGCTCCTGGCCGGTGCATTCTCCGGCCTGCTGTGGGGGATGACTGCCGGCTACGCCCGGCGTATCACGGCGCCGCACCATGCCGGCCGCGCCTTGTCCGTTGCGTCGGTTGGAACCCCCGTGGGCCTGGCAGTGGGAACGCCCTTCGGCTCCTGGCTCGGCGCGGCCTTCGACTGGCGCTGGTCCTTCGGCGTACTTTCGCTTCTCACGGTTGCCACCTTGCTGCTGGCGTTCTTCATGGTCCCGGACGCGCCCGGCCAACGGGCCGGGACACGGGTACCCCTCGCGCGGGTCCTGGCCATCCCGGGCGTGGCGGTTGTCCTCGGCGTCATCGTCAGCTGGATGCTTGGGCACAACATGATGTACACCTACATTGGCTCCTACCTCCGCGCGGCAAGCCTGGATCTCCCGGTCGACGTCGCGCTCGTGGTGTTCGGTGCGGCCGCCATTGTGGGGATCGCCATCACCGGTGCCATGATTGACAAGGGCCTTCGACGTTTGGTCCTGCTCAGCCTGGGGAGCTTCATGGTGGCCGGTGTGATCTTCATTGTTGGCCACGCATCCGTGGTGGCAGTCCTGGCAGCGATCGTCCTCTGGGGGATCGCCTTCGGCGGCGCAGCAGCACAGCTGCAGACGGCCATCAGCGCTGCAAGCGGGGACAATGCCGACGTCGCCAACTCGATGCTCGGCGTCGCGTTCAACCTTGCGATCTTCGCCGCGGGTGTGGCCGGCGCGGTGGTGATCAGCACCTTCGACGGGATGGTCCTGCCGGCCGCGCTGGTGGGACTTGCCGCCGTCGCGCTCGCCGTCGCTGTTGCCGGACGCCGCACGGCATTTCCCCGGTAGCCAGCAAGGCGGCGCCAGCCAACAGCACACTGCAACGAACAAGGAGAGACCCATGAACGCCATCCCCCTCCGCCGGCCCACCCTGTTGGCCGCCGCCCTCGGAGCCGGCCTGCTGCTCTCGTCCTGCACCACCACGCCGCCGGCGGCATCCCCAACGCCGGTTTCTCCCGCGGCGACGCCGGAAGTTCCGTCTCCGTCCCCCTCCCCAACAGGGACAGCGGCGAGGGCGGGAAATGCCACCCCGACAGGCACGCCCCGGGCCGTGGCCACCGGGCTGGAGGCTCCCTGGTCCGTGGTGTTCCGCAACGGCATCCCGCTGGTCAGTGAGCGGGACAGCGGGCGCATCCTCGAGCTCGGCCCTGACGGCACCACGCGCACCGTTGGAGACATTCCCGGCGTGGCGGCTGTGGGGGAAGGCGGGCTGCTGGGCCTGGCCGTGGACAGCCAGGGCCGCCTGTACGTGTACTCCACCGGGACGGACGGAAACAGGCTGCAGCGCTTCGGCGTCACCGGCGAACCGGGATCCCTGGCGCTGGGGCAGCCCGAAACGCTCCTCGAGGGGATTGCCTCCGCGAGCTATCACGACGGCGGCCGGATCGCCTTTGGGCCCGACGGCATGCTCTATGTGGCGATCGGAGACGCGGGCCGGCGCGACAGTTCCCAGGACCTGGATTCCCTGAATGGGAAGATCCTGAGGATGACCCCCGACGGCGGCGTCCCGGGCGACAATCCCTTCCCGGACTCGCTCGTCTACAGTTACGGACACCGCAACCCGCAGGGCCTGGCCTGGGCGGAGGATGGCACCATGTTCGCCACCGAGTTCGGGCAGAACACGTGGGACGAGCTGAACATCATCATCGCGGGAGCGAACTACGGCTGGCCGGCCGTAGAAGGGATAGCCACCACAGGGGACTTCACCGACCCCGTTCAGCAATGGGAGCCCACCGAGGCCAGCCCCAGCGGCATGGCGCACATTGACGGGACCCTGTTCATCGCCAACCTGCGCGGACAGGTGCTCCGGGCGGTTCCCGTGGCCGACCCGTCCACGTCGACCACGTACTACGACGGCGAATTCGGCCGCCTCCGCGATGTCACTGAGGCTCCGGACGGGAAGCTCTGGTTCGTCATCAACAACACCGACGGCCGGGGCAGGCCCGGGCCCGATGACGACCGCATCCTCAGCGTGGACCTGGCCCTGCAGTAATTCGGGTGCCCGTGCGCCCCACCGCCAACCGCAACCCTGTCGATGTCCCGCCCGATTCACCCGCTGGCAACCCGCCGGCCCCGAAGCGTTCTCCCGCAACCAGCAGTCTTTTCACGCCCCCTTTTGCCCGGCACCCAAACAGCCGGGCGGACATTCCAGCTGTACGTAGGAGTACTCCGTGTTCGTGAAAAGCACCCTCGCCGCCGTCGCTGTCCTCGCCTCCCTGGCGGGAACAGCGGCAGCCCCGGCCCAAGCTGAGGCAGCCAAGCCGGCTCCCGTCGTCGTCGGCCAGCCCCTCGCCCAGGCCCATGCGCACAACGACTACGAGCATGGGCGTCCCCTGTTTGACGCGCTCGAGCACGGCTTCACCAGCGTCGAAGCGGACGTGTGGCTGGTGGACGGCGAACTGCTGGTGGCCCATGACCTGGAGGACGTCCAGCCCGGCGTCACGCTCGAAAGCCTCTACCTTGATCCGCTCCAGGACCTGGTACGGAGCCAGCCCGGCCACGGCGTTTACCCGCACTGGGACGGCAGCCTGCAGCTGCTGATCGACATCAAGAGCGAAGGCGAAGCCACCTACGCCGCCATCGAGCAGGAACTGGCCGAGCACCGCGACATCATGAGCCGCTACATCAACGGCACCATCAAGACCGGCCCCGTCACCGCCGTGATCAGCGGAAACCGCCCGCTCGCCACCATGCAGGCGCAGGAGAAGCGGTTCAGCTTCTACGACGGCCGCTCAGCCGACCTCACCTCCGGCAAACCCGCCGCCCTCATGCCGCTGGTCAGCGACAACTGGACCAAACTCTTCGCCTGGCAGGGCGTCGGCCCCATGCCGGAAGCCGAGCGCGCCAAGCTGCACGCGTACGTGGCCGAGGCCCACGCCAGCGGCTACCGCGTCCGCTTCTGGGCCACCCCGGACCAGCCCGGCGCAGCCCGCGACGCCATCTGGACCGAGCTCGCCGGGGCCGGCGTGGACCACATCAACACCGACGACCTCGCCGCGCTGCAGCAGTTCCTCACCGTCCGCGCCGCCTAGGCCCTTCCAGCAGAATCAGGAACACACCCATGCCTTCAAAGACTTTGAAAACGACGACGGCGGGAGCCGTCCTGGCGCTCGGCCTCCTTGCGTCCCAGCCCGCCCACGCGGTCAGCAACTCCTCCAACAGCGAGGCGTTCACCTTCGGCGTCATCGGCGACATCCCTTACGGCGACGCCGAAGTTGCCAAGTTCCCCGCCCGCATCCAGGACATCAACGCCGATCAGGACCTGGAGTTCGTCACGCATGTTGGCGACATCAAGAACGGCTCCTCCGTCTGCTCGGACGAGTACTTCGCCAACATCCGCACCCAGTTCGACACGTTCGAGCATCCGCTGGTCTTCACCCCGGGCGACAACGAATGGGTGGACTGCCACCGCACCAACAACGGCGCCTACAACCCGCTGGAACGGCTGGACAAGCTACGGGAGGTCTTCTTCAATGAACCCGGCAAGACCCTCGGCGCCACCATGCCGGTGAAGACCCAGGAGGACGTTGGGCTTCCGGAAAACGTCCGGTTCACCGAGAACCGGGTGGCCTTCTCCGTGCTGAACATCCAGGGCAGCAACAACTCCCTGCAGCCGTGGACGGGCCTCGGCGAAACCACGGCCACGCCGGAACAGCTTGCTGAGGTGGAGGCCCGGACGGATGCCGCGCTGGAGCAGATACGCGGCACGTTCGCTGATGCCGAGCGCCGCAACGACCGTGCCGTGGTGCTCATGACGCAGGCCGACATGTTCGATCCGTCGCTGCTCGCCGCAGCCACCGCCAACCCGGAGATCATGTCCGGGTTCCGGGAGATCGTGGCTTCCATCGTCGAGGAGACCAACAGCTTCGATGCGCCGGTGTACCTGATCAACGGCGACAGCCATGTCTTCGCCGAGAACCAGCCACTCGCCGCCGGCTCACCTTGGCTGGAGACCTACGGGCAGCCCGCCGCGGACAACCTGCAGCGCGTCACCGTGGACGGATCCGCCAACGCCACGAACTATGTGCGCTTCTCCGTCGCCGGCAACAGCGCCGACGGCGGCCCTGTCCTGAGCTGGGAGAAGGTCCCCTTCAGGTCCTAGGCACCAAACGTAAGCGGACGACGGCGGGCGCCTCCCGCGGTCGTCCGCCGGGGAATTGCGGGGGTCTGGACACCGGTGGCAGCCGGACTTATCGTGCAGGAGTGGCGGCTGCCTGACTGGCAGGATGGCAAGCTCTGCCGGTCCGCTGTTGCGGCCGTTTGTCATGAGGAGGAAGCAGATGGAACGCGTTGAAGAGACCGTTGAAGTCGATGTCCCGGTGCGGACCGCGTACAACCAGTGGACCCAGTTCGAGTCCTTTCCACAGTTCATGTCCGGTGTGGAATCCGTAACCCAGCTGACGGACACCACCAACCACTGGGTCACCAACGTGGGCGGCGTCCACCGGGAATTCGACACCGAAATCGTCGACCAGGAGCCTGACGACCGGATCGCCTGGCGCAGCATCGACGGCAAGTCCCATGCCGGCATCATCAGGTTCACCCCGCTGGATGCCAACCATACGAAGGTCAAAGTCCACTTCGAATGGGCGCCGGAAACCGCTACGGAAAAGGCAGGCGCGGCGCTGAAGATCGACGAGATGCAGGTCAGGGCCGACATGCGGAAGTTCAAGGACTTCATCGAATCCCGAGGCACCGAAACCGGCGGCTGGCGCGGTGAAGTCAAGGACAGCGGCCCCGCCGGGCAGCTCTGACAAACAGAAGGCGCCAGGCTCTGGCCATACTGGCAGTCTTCGCCTACACCTTCACGGTCACGTGGGTGATTGCAAAGGTCCCTGACCTGACCATGGGCATCCGGGTTGCGGGGCCGGTGGAGGCGAAGGGACTCGACATCAGGCTCCACGCCGAGAACGCCTATGAAAATGGTGAAGACAAGGCGCATGCCGCGCGCGGCCACGCCGAACAGCTGCACCATCTGGTGGGCCAGGCAGCGGTTAGCGAGAAGCCAAAACCAACCACCCGCTAAAGGTTGTTGGGGGACCGGCGCATCAGCCCGCTGTCAGATCAACGGGGTGCCCGGCTTTCTCAGCCGGCCGGTAACCCCTCATCAGGTCCGGAGCAGTGTCTTGAAAAGCTTTAGTTTTTTGAGACACATGAGGGATGAGAGGTTGGCTCTCGAACGAAGCCGGTGTCGGAGGATCCGACGAGCAGTGTTTGCGGCCGAAGTCTATTGTTCAGCTCGGGCGGTTCAGGACTAGGCGCCAAATTCGGTGGGTTTCGGTGTGGAGCAGCCGCCGTTCCCCGATCTTTGGCCGGTGGATCCATAGAACACCGAGCTCGGGAGCTGTTATTTCAACATATGCCGGATCCGGGCAGTGGAAATCGTCGGAGATAGCGACTGCGTCGCCCGGCTGTAGGGATGACCAGTCGGTGACTTCCTGATGGGTTCGGTGATGGGATTTTGACATGTTTATCCTTTACAGAGGCAGATGTGAATGGATAACCCGCCCCTGACCGGTGGTGGCCAGACGCGGGCTATCCAGAGGGGAAAAATCAGCCGTTGATTACTTGGGGGACGCCGAGGGCTTTGAGTCCTTCGACGCCGAATTCGAGGCCGTAGCCGGATTGTTTTGCGCCGCCGAAGGGGATGCGTGGGTCGACGGCGCCGTGTTTGTTGATCCAGACGGTACCTGCTTGAATGCGTGCTGCGACCTTGCGGGCTGCGGCAAGGTCTGAGGACCAGACGGAGGCGCCGAGGCCGACGTCGAGGGCGTTGGCCTTTTCCACGACCTCGTCGATGGTGCTGTAGCGGATGATCGGCAAAGCAGGGCCGAACTGTTCTTCGGCGACGAGTGGGTTGTCGTTGTCGATGTCCGCCACCAGGGTGGTGGGGTAGAAGTAGCCGGGCTGGTCAGTGTCCGGGTTCCCGCCGACGAGCACGCGGGCACCGGACTCCTTCGCCGTTTCTACGAGGTTCGCGACGATGTCGTACTGTGCTTTATTCTGCAGCGGTCCGAGGACGTTGTTCTCGTCCAGGCCATTGCCCATGGGCATGGCCTTGGCCACGGTCGTCAGTTCTTCACACACGGCGTCGTAGATGTCGTCGTGGACGTAGAGGCGTTTCAGGGCGGCGCAGGTTTGGCCGGTGTTGATGAAGGCGCCCCAGAAGAGGCCTTCGGCGATGGCTTTGGGGTCGGCGTCGGGCAGGACGATGCCGGCGTCGTTACCGCCGAGCTCCAGGGTGAGCCGCTTGATGGTGTCCGCGGAGGATTTGATGATCGCCTTGCCCGTTGCGGTGGAGCCGGTGAACATGATCTTCCCGATGGAAGGGTGTGAGGCGAGGGCTTCGCCTACATCGCGTCCGCCGGAGACCACGGTGAGGAGCCCTTCGGGCAGGGCGTCGTTGATGGTTTCAACGAGGGCAATCACGCTCAGCGGGGTGTATTCGGACGGTTTAACCACCACAGCGTTGCCCATCCGCAGGGCGGGGGCGACCTGCCACACGGTGATCATCATGGGCCAGTTCCAAGGACCGATGGCGCCGACAACACCGATGGGCCGGTAGTGCAGTTCGGCGCGGGTCTCGCCGTCATCGACGAGGGTTTCGGTCTTCAGCGGTGTGCCGGCCGCGGCGCGCAGCCAGGCCGCGCAGGCGCCCACTTCGAAGCGGGCGTTCGGGCCGTTCAACGGTTTGCCCTGCTCGCGGGAAAGCAATTGGGCGAGTTCCTCTGCGTGGGCCTCGATGGCGTCGGCTGCTTTCAGGAGTGCTGCGGACCTGGCCTCGTGCCCAAGCGCTGCCCATGCCGGCTGGGCGGCCAGGGCATTGTCGACGGCGTGTTGAAGGTCCGTGACGGTGTGGACGGGTGCTTCGCCGACGGGTTCGCCTGTGGCGGGGTTGAAGATGGTCCGGGTGGAGACGGCGTCCTGGGTCAGGACAGGTGTGGTGTTCATGAGATCCCTCTTATCTGGGTATTCAGTTGCTTGGAGCTGGCGGGACGAATCGTGCTGTAGTCCCAGCGGGTTCGGCCGTGACGGCGGTGTCGGTGAACTCGATGGTGTGTTCGCTTCGGTTGCGGCGCTCCAGGACCATGCCGGCAATGAAGGCGCCCGGGACCATCACGAGCAGCCAGTTGGCTGTGACGGCGTCACCGCCGATGAGGGTGGTGAAGTTGCTGACCACCGACCAGAGCACCGCGGTCATCAGGATTACGGCCAGGATTGGGGCGAGCAGTGTCTGCCAGATCCCCTGCCCGCCGTGGCGGCGGAAGAAGACGACGACGGCCACCGACGCCAGGACATAGAGGACCAGCAACGCAACCACTGCGACGCCGGCGAACCAGGCGAAAAGGGTCAGGACCGGGTCCAGCCCCAGGATCGCGAACGGCATTGTCATCACCACGGCCATCGCGGTCTGAACGTACGCGGCGGCGTAGGGTGCGCCGTGGGAGTTGGTCCGGGCCAGGCGGGCTGGGACGGAGCCGCGTTGGGCCAGGGAGTGGAGGTAGCGGTTGATGGCGTTGTGGAAGGCGATAATGCCCGCCAGGACCGAGGTGATGAGGAAGGCACCGCCGACCGGGCCGGCCCAGGCACCGAGTTTGTCGACGGCTGCTGTGAAGAAGAACGAGGTGGCGTCACCGGATTCGACCGCTGCGCCGGCGGCTCCCTGTACGGCTGTCGGGCCGTAGTAGGAGACGAGCATCCAGGTGATGAAGGCGAAGAAGATCGCAATGACACTGACCGAGAGGTAGGTGGCCCGGGCAACGGTGCGCCGTGGATCTTTCGCCTCGTCGGAGTAGATCGCGGTCGATTCGAAGCCGAACATGGACGCTACGGCGAACATGATGGCCACCCCCGGTGCCCCGGCTGCGATCGCGGCCGGTGAGAAGCTGGCGGAAAAGCTGATTCCTTCGGGTCCTCCTCCTGAGGCCAGCACGCTGATGCCGAAGGCGAGCAGGATGGCAACCTCGGCACCCACGAGGAAGGCCAGGAACTTGGCCCCGAGTTCAACATTCCTTGAACCCAGGAGCTGGACGGCGCCCATGGTGACCAGCACCAGCAGCCACCACGGGATGGTCACTCCGGTGTACGTCGCGATGAGGGCGCTGAGACTTGCGCCGTAGAGCCCGTACATGCAGGCCCGGACGGTGCCGTAGGCCAGCAGCGCCAGCCAGGCGGCGCCGGCACCTGTATGCCGGCCCAAACCTGCCCCGACGTAAGCGTAGAAGGCGCCGTTGGCGCGGAGCCTGCGGCTCATGGCGATGAATCCGACGGCGAAGATGATGATGACGCCGTGAGGTAGGCCCCGGGAGCCCCGGCCCCGTTGCCGAGGAACACCGTGAGGCCGGATGCCCCCGCGATTCCGGTCAGTGGTGCCTGGGCGGAGAGGACGAAGAACAGGATGCCGAGGACCCCGATGGAGCCCTTTTTCAGGTCAGTGCCCGGCGTCGTTGCCGCGGTTGAACCCGTGGATGTTTCTGTCTTTGACATGGTGGATGTCAACCTTCTTTGAGGATTCTTTGGGGGTGTAGCCGTGCAGGCTTAGGCGCGGCGCTGGGTGATAGCGTGTGCTGCTTCCATTCCGCTTTCAATGGCTCCGTCGATGAAGCCACCCCATCCGTTGGCGTAATCGGAACCTGCGAACAGCAGGGGCCCGTGTGGCTGCTGGAAACTGGGCAGGGATTCGGTGAGGAATCCCGTGCGGTGCATGGGCCAGGTCTGTCCCGGGAGGGGATCGCTGGTCCAGTCGTGGCTGGCGACGTCCAGGACCTCAAGGTCCGGCACAAGGAGGTCGACGGCGGCCTGGACCTGCTGGAGGTCGGTCGCATCGAGGCGGGCGGTGTCGGGGCCGAAGGCCACCAGGATGGTGTTGCCATCCTGGTCGTATTCCGCCTGAGCGTAGTTCAGGGGCCAGTCCGCGGCCCCGAGGGCAACGAAGGGCTTGACCTCGCCCTTAACGGTGATCCAGGCCTTAATGCCTTTGGAGACCTGGCCCTCGGTGATGGCCTGCTGCTCCGGTGCCGGCAGTGCGGGCTGGAAATCGATGGATCCCAGAGCGCCCAGGGGCACGGTGCAGATCACCTGTCCTGCCTCGAAGGTGTCGCCGGTGCTGGTGATAACGGACGCTTTTTCGCCGGCGTACTCGACCGCGGCGACCGTCGTTCCGAGCCGTACGTCAGTGCCCTCGGCGATGCTGTTGATCAGTTTGCCGGTGCCGCCCTGGATCTTGAACGTCGCGCAGGCTTCGAAGTTGACCATCCAGTCGCCGTTGGTCAGCGCCACCCACCGCAGGGCCTGGGTGAAGGCTGCGTGGTCAACGGGGCCGTTGAAGTTCAGTGCCCAGAACGATTCCAGGATGTCGCGGGAGTAAGGCGAGAGTCCGAGTTCGGTGAACTTCTCGGGCAGCGAGACGTTATCAATACTTTTGATGTCCGGGCTGATGAACGGGCTGAACGGCTGCGGGAAGTAGGTTCGGGACTCTTTCATGAGTATCCGGTTCGGTTCATCAATATCGCCCAGCAACTGCTCCGGGGTGCCCTCGTGGCGCTCACCGCCGGCCCACCAGTAGGCCGACTCAGGGACCGGGCTTTGTACGGTACCCAGCCCGTAACGCTTCATCTCGGACCAGACATAGGGCTGGGTCCAGTGCACCCATGTCCCGCCCATCTCCAAGGGACGGCCCAGTTGCTCGTCCAGCCAGGTGCGCCCTCCGATCCTGTCCCGTGCTTCGAGGACAACGACGGAGTGCCCGGCCTGGCGGAGCTCGCGGGCGGCGGTGAGACCAGCGAAGCCAGCACCGATGATGATGACGTCCGCTTGCTCCGCGGTTGGGTTGGTGTTAGTCACGTTCGGCTCTTTTGCTTTCAAAAAGATTCTGGGAATTGATCAGCTGGCGGCTGTTGATCAGGAGTAGACGAAGAACTCGGTGGTGTCTTCAAAGACGGTCCATCGGGTCTGGGTGCCCTTATTGAAGGAAGCCGCGGAGCCGGGACGAAGGTCGAAGCTTTCTCCGCCTTCAACTTCAATGTGGAGGTGGCCCTCAATGATGTGGAGAGTCTCGTCGGCCTCGATCAGAAGATCGAAAGGCTCCGGAGCCTCCTTAGTAGTGACGTGCCAGAAACCGGCAGAGAGCGCAGGCCGGTCCCCGTCGCCCGGGCTGCGGACCCACTGGACCTGGCCGAGGATGAACGGCTCGTACTTCTGCGGATCAAAGGAGTCGTGGACGGTGAAGCCAGTGGTGGTGGGGGAAGTGGACATCATGGTCTCCTCGAGAGAAAGAATAAGGTCTACTGAGCACCTGCTTAGTTGTGTGCTGGATCACATCTAAGCACCTGCTGAGTATTTACGTCAATAGACGCTCTGGGAAAGCTAGAATCAAGCCATGAACGGGGAGAAGCACAAGGGGTACGGCACAGGCCGAGAGGCGCTGCTGGTCGCGACAGTGCACGTCGTGGCGCGCAAGGGCCTGAGAGGCCTGACCTTCCGCGCCGTGGCGGAGCAAGCGGGGGTCAACAACACCCTGGTGGCCCACCACTTCGGCACCCGGGACGCGCTGATCAAGGCAGCTCTCGATTGGTCGGTCCAGCAATCCATCGGACTCTCGCAACTGGAAAAACTCCCCGCGACGGAAGACGAGTTTTGCGAAAGCATCCTCGCGCTGATCGCCGAAAATCCCGACCTGCAAATCTTCCAGTACGAGATGATCCTGGAATCACGGCGCAGACCCGAACTCGCTGAGGCCGTGCAACAGTTGTACGCAAGCTACGTTGCCGCGTTCGCAGAGGGTTTACGTCGAATCGGATTCGGTCAGGAAGAGGGTGCGGCCCAGGCTGCCTTCGCGGCACTGGATGGACTGGTGCTGCAACTCTTGGCAGGCGTCGACCGGCAAGGCGTGGAAAGGTCAATCCGCTACCTCTGGGTGGCATTAGGCGGCCACGTCAGTGCCGGCGCGGTCGGCGCGGCTAACTAGCGGGCTCCGCTGCCGGGGCTGCTTATCCATGTGCGCTACTGGCCACCGCTCCACCGTCGTGGGCGTAAGCCATTCCTCTTGCAGAACTACCTCATGCGCCAGGTAGCGTCGTGAAAACGCCGTCGTTTATCGCCGAAGGTCACATCCCTTGTGCCCCCAAACCCATCCCCTCAGATAGGTTCGCGTAGCATAAAGGCTGGTTCCAACGCCCGTCATGGAATGAGCCAGGACTCTCTTTTGCGGGGCTCGTTCGGAGATTCGGAAGCATCCAAGAGCAGAAAGTTGATGCTTTTTTGTTTTCCCTGGGCTGCTATGGCAAGAAATTCCTGCAAAAGTGGTTTGGTTCGAAAAGGTGGAAAGTGCAGTCGCTGTTTGCGTCAAGGTCTTGCGGCGAGCCGACGGGCCTGCTGCCCCCGGAACTACGGGATTCTCGCCGACTGGATTAAAAAATATAAGTAGGTATGGTACTGGGTATCGCAAAGCACAGAAAGGCGTGATTCCGATGTCCGGAAAATCCCCCAAAAGCGGCGCAGTAAAAAAGGCCGGCAAGACAATTCTCGAAAAGCGTGCCGATAAAAGGGCCAAAAACGAGAACAGCGAACTGAATTTCGCAAAGCCGCGCAAGAACCAGCGCTAACAAGCCCGCGGGCAGCCGGGACCGGAACTCCTAGCCCGCCCGGCTGCCCGCGCTCCACCCGTCTGCAAACCCCCCGTGCTCAGTTCCAAGGACACGCCATGAACTTCTCCTGCAACGCCCTGGTGGTTCCGGCCCGCCTGGCCCACCCGGTGCACCTCAAACCCCTGGACCTGGACGCCACAGCACTTCAGCGAGTGGCTGCCGGAGACATCGGGTACATCGCCGGCCGCGGTTGGCGCGCCTACCTGAACAATGACGGAAGCCGGTCCTTTCCCAACCTGCGGGCGGAAGTCCTCATCCGCGAAGCCGGCGTCGAGCCGGATGACACCATTCACGGAACGGCGCTCTTCCTGGGCTACGTGGACCCGGGCGAAGAGACGGACGCACCCCACCACCTCATCAGCCTCGCCGAGCAACTGTTCGACATGCCGCTGGCCGCGTAAGCGTTGCAGGAGGCAAGGCGCGACGGCGGGAGGTCCCGCCGTCGTCCTTTCCCACCTTTTGCTATACGCGCTCGCTGGTGAAGGCCGTCAGCGCCGTCAGTTTCGCCTCGCCAATGGGCTCTTCCGGCAGCAGGGGAATGAGGGCAACCCTGTCCGCGATTGCCCGCACTTTCGTGATCTGGTCCGCCTCATGGGCGGCGCGGGCCCGGAGGAACGGCGAGCGCGGGTGGGCGGCGGCGATGGAGTTGTTGATGACCCAGGCCCACGGATGGATTCCGGCCCGTTCCAGATCGGCCTTCAGTTCCTCCGCCTCCAGCACGGGCGTGGTCTCGGCCAGCGTCACGAGGATGACCTTCGTTCCCACCGGATCCTGCAGGCGCATCAGCGGCGTCACGAACCCCAGGGAGTTCCCCACCTGCCGGGAAATCTCCCGGTGGTACGAACCCGTGGCATCCAGGAGCAGCAGCGTGTGCCCGGTGGGAGCGGTGTCCATCACCACGAAATGCCGCCGGGACTCCTGGACCACCCGGGAGAACTGCCGGAACACGGCGACCTCGTCCGTGCAGGGCGACATTAGGTCCTCCGCCAGGGCCGCGCGGCCCTCATCGTCCAGGCTCCGGCCCTTGGTGTCCATCACGTGGGCCCGGTATTCCTGGATGGCCGCCGCGGGGTCGATGCGGGACACGGTCAGCCCCGCGACGGAACCGTGCAGCGTTTCGGCCAGGTGCGCCGCCGGATCGGTGGTGGTGAGGTGGACCGCGTGCCCCCTTTTTGCCAGGGCAACCGCGATGGCCGCAGCCACCGTCGTCTTTCCCACCCCGCCCTTGCCCATGCACATCACGAGTCCATGCCGATCGGACTCGATGCCGTCCACCAGCGCGGCGAGGGGTGAGTCTTCGATATCAATGGCCGACGACGGGCCCTCCCCAGCATCCGCGCCGGACGCGGGATCCACCAGCGATTCGAGCGCCGGAATGCCCACCATGTTGCCGGGCTTGAGCTCGAGGACGTCGCGGGGGAGCTCCGCGACCACTCCTGGAATGGCCGCCATGGCCGCGGCCTCCCGGGCACGCAGGGCCTTCGCCAGCTCCTCATCGCCCGCGGCGTCGGGCAGGACTCCGTTCACCACGAGGTACCCGCCGCGGATGCCGATCTGGTTGAGCTCGAGGTAGGTCCGCTCCACCTCCTTCAGCGACGACGGCTGCGCCCGCGTGACCAGGACAAGGCGGGTGCGCAGGGGATCAGCGAGTGCCCGGACCGCCCTGGCATACACCTCCTTGTGCTTGTCCAGCCCGGACAGCGGGCCCAGGCAGGACGGTTCCCCTGCACCCGTGGCAAGGAAATCCGTCCACGAGCCGGGCAGCTGCAGCAGGCGAATGGTGTGGCCTGTCGGAGCCGTATCGAAAATGATGTGGCCGTACTCCGCGTAGGCGGCATCGTCCCCGAGGAGGCTGGTGAACTCGTCGAAGGAGGCCACCTCCGTGGTGCAGGAACCCGAGAGGCTCTCGGCCACGCCTGCCAGTTCGGACTCCGGCAGGACTCCCCGGACGGGGGCGAGGATCCGCTCCCGGTACGCCTCCGTTGCCTGCTCCGGGTCGATTTCCAGGGCAGAGAGTCCGGGCACGTCCGGAATTGCGGTGACGGTGTTTCCAACAGCCAGGCCGAAGACCTGTCCGATGTTGGACGCAGGGTCAGTGCTGACCAGCAGCACCTTCCGGCCGGCCCGGGCAAGGGAGAGCGCGGACGCGCACGCCACGGAGGTCTTGCCCACCCCGCCCTTGCCGGTGAAGAACAGGAAGCGCGGCGGGTTGTGGAGGAACTTCATGCACGCCAGTCTTCCAACTCGTGGGGGAAGGCCCCAGAGCCGAACGTCCCTGTATGCAACACGCGCGGTACCCAACGCACGCGGTGCCCAGCCCACCAGAAGCCGAAACCGCCGTCGTCCGCTTAAGCCTGTCCGTTCTCCAGCAGTCCGCCGCTCGCCCAGCGCCGGACCGCAGCCTTCTCGGCGGCGTCGAACTCCAGCAGGGCCACCCGGCAGAGTTCCTCCACGTTGGCCGTCCACGCCGCTGCCAGTTCCGCCGCCGTCGCCTTGTCACTGAGCTGGAAATTGGCGTAGGCGAGGCCCTGCAGGACAAAACTGACCGCATTGCGGGAGACCGGCTGGCCGGCGCTGACGCAATCGTCCCGCACCTGCCGGGAGAGCTCGGTGCGGTTGAGCGCGGGCAGGTCCCGGAGCCGGGCAGCCATGGCCTTGAAAATCTGCCGGAACTGGGCGGCGGAGAGCGCCGGGACGTCCGTCACGCGGGTGACCTGCTCCTCGACACCCGGCTGGAGGTCCGCCGGCACTGGCAGGTCCTCGCTGGAGAACCTCTTCGCGTCCCACACCCAGCCGCCCTGCGCTGCCGAATATTCCACGTCCTTGCCGATCTGCGAGACCCACGTCCCGAACTTCCCGAAGCCGCCCCAGTCCGTCTTCAGCGAGGGATCGGCCGTCAGCGCCCGGTGGGCCACCATCGCGCCAACCACCGGTCCAGGCGCGGACCGGACAAAGTCCAGTACCTCGCGGATGGCGGGGGAGCTGGCTTTGGCCTTCGCCTTGGAAGCGGCTGGGGCCTGCGGCTGCTTCGGGGACGCCACCGCGTGGATGGGATCAACGGTGGTGCCGTTGAGGATGGCCACGAAGTCGTGCGATTCCACCACATGGTCCGCCATCTCCCGGTAGGCGAAGGCCACGGCGCCGGCAGCGATCACGGTGGTCATCCGGTCTGCCGCCCTGAACCGCTGGATCAGTGACGTGAAGTCGGCATCGGCCGAGGCGATAAAGAACTCCTCGATCCCGCCGCTGCCGGACAGGGCGTCCATCGCGTCCAGCACCAGGTTGATGTCCCCGGCTAGACTCGCCTGCATGGGGGACAACAACACACCTGATCACGAACGCGCGCCCGAACAACGCGAACCACGGAAGCCGGCCCGGGTACCTGGAGTGGTCCTGCCGATCGCAGGGCTCGTGGTCCTGCTGGCCGGGTGCCTGGTGGCTTGGCTCAACCGGAACACCTACATTGGCTGGTTCGCCTACGCGCCGCTGAGCAACCAGCCTTTCTCCGGCACCGGGATGGCGTTCCTCAGCCCGGGGACGCAGGCGGGCCTGGCAATCGCCGTCGTGGGCCTGCTGCTGCTTGCCTTTTGGGCGGGCTACAGAACCGGCAGGAAAGCTGCACCAACAACTCCTGGCCAGCCCTAAGCCCAAGCGGCCGACGACGTCGCGTCCCGCCGTCGCCATCCCGCCTCTGCGGGTCCGGAAGTTTGGATCCCGGCGCGCATCTTGGTATCCTGTGAGTCGTGTCACCCACCAGTGGCACATGCTTATGATCTGCGGCGGGAGAGTCCTGCCGGTACGTTCAGCAGGCGCCGTAGGAGCAAATCCTCCCCAGGAATCTCTCAGGCCCACGTACCGCCGCGGCAAGGCAACTCTGGAAAGCAGTCCGGGCAACCGGGCTCACCGACGGTGCAAGTGGCGCCCTGCTGAACAGCAGGGCAACGCAAAACTCTCAGGTCCAATACAGAGCGGGGAGGAACCCGAATCAACGTGGTGCTAAGGCGCCACCTGAATTATGGAGTTCCCCTCATGACGGTTCACTCGTCCCCAACCACCTTCGCAGACCGCCATATCGGCGCGCGCCGCCAGTCCGACGTCGACACCATGCTCAAGGCGGTCGGTTACGACAGCCTTGATGGCCTGGTGGACAGCGCCGTCCCGGACTCGATCCGCCAGGACAAGCCCCTCACACTCGAGAGCGCCCTCAGTGAAGTCCAGGTTCTTGCCGAGCTCCGCAAGCTGGCCGGCAAGAACAAGATGGCCGTGCAGATGATCGGCCAGGGCTACTACGACACCGTGACGCCGCCGGTGATCCGCCGCAACATCCTCGAAGCCCCCGCCTGGTACACCGCCTACACCCCGTACCAGCCGGAGATTTCCCAGGGCCGGCTCGAGGCGCTGCTCAACTTCCAGACCATGGTCCAGGACCTCACGGCGCTCCCGGTGGCCAACGCCTCCCTCCTCGACGAAGCCACCGCTGTGGCCGAGGCCGTGCTGCTGATGCGCCGGGCGAATAAGAACAAGACGGCCAAGGACGGCAAGACCGTCCTGGACGCCGACCTCCTCCCGCAGACCATCGCCATCGTGCTGGGCCGCGCCGAGGCCCTCGGCTTCGAGGTGGAGGTCGCCGACCTCACCAACGGCCTGCCGGACGGCGACATCAACGGCGTGGTCCTCCAGCAGCCCGGCGTCTCCGGCCGGGTCTGGGACCAGTCCGCCGTGATCGCGGAAGCCAAGGAACGCGGTGCACTGGTCACGGTCGCCGCCGACCTCCTGGCCCTCACCCTCATCACCCCTCCTGGCGAGCAGGGGGCGGACATCGCCGTCGGCTCCACCCAGCGCTTCGGCGTGCCGTTGTTCTTTGGGGGACCGCACGCGGCCTACATGGCCGTCCGCGACGGCATGGAACGCACCCTCCCCGGCCGCATCGTCGGCGTTTCCAAGGACAACGCCGGCGTCCCGGCCTACCGCCTTGCCCTGCAGACCCGCGAGCAGCACATCCGCCGCGAGAAGGCCACGTCCAACATCTGCACCGCCCAGGCACTGCTGGCCATCGTCTCCTCCTTCTACGCCGTGTACCACGGCCCCGACGGGCTGAAGGCGATCGCCGAAACCGTCCACAACAACGCCCGCGCCCTGGCCGCCACGCTGAAGCATGCAGGCCGCGAGCTGGTGTCCGAGACCTTCTTCGACACCATCACCGTCCGCGTGCCCGGCAAGGCCGCCAAGGTGATCACCGCCGCCGAAGCCCGCGGCATCAACCTGCGGCTCATCGACGCGGACACGGTTGGCGTGTCCGTCGATGAAACCACGACGCCGGAGGTCCTCTCCGCGGTTGCGGTGGCCTTTGGTGCCGGTCCGGTTGTGTCCGGCCAGGGCTTTGAACTGCCGGAGTCCGTGCTGCGCACCTCCGACTTCCTGCAGCACCCGGTGTTCAATACGCACCGTTCCGAGACCCAGCTGCTGCGCTACATCCGGAAGCTCAGCGACCGGGACCTGGCGCTGGACCGCACCATGATCCCGCTGGGTTCGTGCACCATGAAGCTGAACGCCACGGCCGAGATGGAAGCCATTTCCTGGCCGGAGTTCGCGTCGATCCACCCGTTTGCCCCGGATTCGCAGACTGAGGGCTGGCGTGAGCTGATTGCGGGCCTGGAGGCGGACCTTGCCGAGATCACGGGCTATGACCAGGTGTCCATCCAGCCGAACGCCGGGTCCCAGGGTGAGCTCGCCGGGCTGCTGGCGATCCGCGGCTACCACCATTCCCGCGGTGACCAGCAGCGCAACGTCTGCCTGATCCCGGCCTCGGCGCACGGCACCAACGCCGCGTCCGCAGTGCTGGCCGGGATGAAGGTTGTGGTGGTGGCCACTGCCGCTGACGGAACGATCGATCACGCCGACCTGGAAGCGAAGATCGAGGCCCACAAGGACGTCCTCTCGGCCATCATGATCACCTACCCGTCCACCCACGGCGTGTACGACTCCGATGTCCGCGAGGTCTGCGACGCGGTCCACGCCGCCGGGGGACAGGTGTACGTTGACGGTGCAAACCTGAACGCTCTTGTGGGCCTGGCGCAGCCGGGCAAGTTCGGTGGCGATGTTTCGCACCTGAACCTGCACAAGACCTTCTGCATCCCGCACGGCGGCGGCGGACCCGGCGTCGGACCCGTTGCTGCCAAGGCGCACCTGGCACCGTTCATGCCGGGTGATGCAAACAAGGCCGCCCATGAAGCCGGGCATGGCGTTGCGATTTCCGCTTCGCGCTTCGGTTCTGCGGGTGTGCTCCCGATTTCCTGGGCCTACGTGAAGCTGATGGGCGGCCAGGGCCTGACCGAGGCCACCAAGTCCGCACTGCTCGCTGCCAACTACATCGCGGCACGGCTGAACGACTTCTTCCCGGTCCTGTACACCGGCGAAAGCGGCTTGGTGGCGCACGAGTGCATCCTGGACCTGCGCGACCTGACGGCCCAGACCGGCGTCACCGCGGAGGACGTGGCCAAGCGGCTCATCGACTTCGGCTTCCACGCCCCCACGCTCTCCTTCCCGGTGGCGGGCACGCTCATGGTGGAGCCCACCGAGTCCGAGGACCTCGCGGAGATCGACCGCTTCATCGAAGCCATGATCACCATCCGCAAGGAAATCGACCAGGTGGCCAACGGCGACTTCACCGTGACCAGCAGCCCGCTGCGCAACGCACCCCACACGGCCGCCGCCGTCGTCTCTTCCGACTGGGACCGCGCGTACCCGCGCGAGCAGGCAGCCTTCCCCGTGTCCTCCCTCCGGCAGGACAAGTACTTCCCGCCGGTCGGCCGCATTGACGGCGCCGCGGGTGACCGCAACCTGGTGTGCTCCTGCCCTCCCCTCGACGCGTTCGAGGACAAAACTGCATTTGAGAACTAAGGATTTCCTGATGACTGAGAACTACACAGCGCTCTATGAGCAGCACAAGCTGGCCGGCGCCTCTTTCACCGACTTCGGCGGCTGGCAGATGCCCCTTAAGTACAGCTCCGAGCTGGCCGAGCACCACGCCGTCCGTAACGCCGCCGGCCTGTTCGACCTCTCCCACATGGGCGAGGTCTGGGTCACCGGCCCGGACGCCGCAGCCTTCCTGGACTACGCCCTGGCCGGCAAGCTGTCCGCCGTGGCCGTGGGCAAGGCCAAGTACTCGCTGATCTGCCAGGAAGACGGCGGCATCATTGACGACCTCATCTCCTACCGCCGGAGTGAAGAGAAGTACCTGGTGGTCCCCAACGCCGGCAACGCCAAGGTGGTGGCCGCTGCCCTGGCCGAGCGGGCCGCCGGCTTCGATGTCACCGTGGAGGACGTCTCCGCCGAGACCTCCCTCATCGCCGTGCAGGGCCCGAACGCCGAAGCCATCCTCCTGACGCTGGTCCCCGCCGAGCAGCACTCCCTGGTGACTGAGCTGAAGTACTACGCGGCCGTCGAAGTAGGGATCACCGTCAACGGCGCTGTCCAGGACCTGCTCCTGGCCCGCACCGGATACACCGGCGAGGACGGCTTCGAGATCTACGTCCCGAACGGGGACGCCGCCGGCCTGTGGGAAGCGCTGCTGGAAGCCGGCGACGGCCACGGGCTCATCCCCGCCGGCCTCGCCTGCCGCGACTCGCTCCGCCTGGAAGCCGGCATGCCCCTCTACGGCAACGAACTCTCCCGTGAAGGCAACCCCTTCGCCGCTGGCCTCGGCCCGGTTGTCTCGCTCAAGAAGGAGTCGGACTTCGTGGGCAAGGCGGCACTGGCGGAGCTCAAGGAGCTTGGTGCCGGTTCCACCTCCGGCCGCAAGCTCGTGGGCCTCAAGGGACTGGGCCGCCGCGCCGGCCGCAGCCACTACCCGGTGCTCAAGGACGGCAACGTCGTGGGTGAGGTGACCTCCGGCCAGCCAAGCCCCACCCTCGGTTACCCGATCGCCCTGGCCTATGTCGACGTCGAACACTCCGAACCCGGCACCGCCCTCGACATCGACCTCCGCGGCAAGCCAGAGCCCTTCGAAGTAGTAGCCCTCCCGTTCTACAAGCGCCAGAAGTAACGGACGCCGACGGCCCGTCGGGTCCGACCTCCTCTGCATGCTCGGTCGCGAAGACGCCCGCTGAGCGGACGTGACGCTCCCTTAGACGCATGCTGCCGGAGGTCGGACCCAAAGGGGCCGACGCTCTCTCACTTGATGTCGGTTTTATCCAAACGCTCTATCACTTGATGCGGCTTTTGGCCCGGCGCTCTCTCACTTTTCACACACCAGATTGAAGGAAACACACCATGGCAAAAGTTGTTGCTGAACTGAAGTACTCCGCCGAGCACGAGTGGGTTGCTGCTGATGGATCGGGCCCGGTGAACATCGGAATTTCCGCAGTCGCCGCCGATGCCCTGGGCGACATTGTGTACGTGGACCTGCCCGAGGTCGGCTCCACTGTGACCGCGGGGGAAACCTGCGGCGAGGTGGAATCCACCAAGTCTGACTCCGACCTCTACGCCCCCGTCACCGGCGAGGTTGTGGAGATCAACGACGACGTCGTCTCCGACCCCGCGCTGATCAACAACGATCCCTACGGCGCCGGCTGGCTCTTCAAGGTTGCAGTCACCGAAGAGGGCCCGCTGATGTCCGCTGAAGAGTACGCCTCAGCCAACGGCGGCGAACTGTGACCGCCCCGGCAGACGTGACCGCCTTCGAACAGGTGGTGTCGCCGTCGCTGGACGCCAACCTCGCCGCGCTGGACCCGGAGATCGCCGCGAAGATCGACGACGAGCTCACCCGCCAGCGTGACGGCCTGGAGATGATCGCCTCCGAGAACCACACCGCCGTCGCCGTGATGCAGGCGCAGGGATCGGTGCTGACCAACAAGTACGCCGAAGGCTACCCGGGCAAGCGCTACTACGGTGGCTGCGAGCACGTGGACGTGATCGAACAGCTCGCCATCGACAGGATCAAGGCGCTCTTCGGTGCCGGGTTCGCCAACGTCCAGCCGCACTCCGGCGCGCAGGCCAACGCCTCGGTCATGCACGCGCTGATCAAGCCCGGCGACACCATCATGGGCCTGAACCTGGCCCACGGCGGCCACCTCACGCACGGCATGAAGATCAACTTCTCCGGCAAGCTCTACAACGTGGTCCCCTACGGCGTCCGCGAGGACACCCACACGGTGGACATGGCAGAGGTGGAGCGCCTGGCGCAGGAGACCAAGCCCGCGCTGATCGTGGCCGGCTGGTCCGCCTACGCCCGGCAGCTGGACTTCGCCGAGTTCCGCCGCATCGCCGACTCCGTGGGCGCCTATCTGATGGTGGACATGGCGCACTTCGCCGGCTTGGTGGCCGCGGGGCTGCACCCGTCGCCGGTCCCGCACGCGCATGTCACCACGTCCACCACGCACAAGACCCTCGCCGGTCCCCGCGGTGGCATCATCCTGACCAACGACGCCGACATCGCCAAGAAGATCAACTCGGCTGTGTTCCCCGGCCAGCAGGGCGGCCCGCTGGAGCACGTCATCGCGGGCAAGGCCGTGGCGTTCAAGATCGCCGCGTCCGAGGAGTTCCGTGAGCGGCAGGAGCGCGTCCTGGCCGGCGCCCGGATCCTGGCCGAGCGCCTGGTCCAGCCGGACGTCACCGCCAAGGGCATCAGCGTGGTGTCCGGCGGCACCGATGTGCACCTGGTCCTCGTCGACCTGCGCAACTGCGAGCTCGACGGGCAGCAGGCCGAGGACCGGCTCGCGGCCATCGACATCACCGTCAACCGCAACGCCGTCCCCTTCGACCCGCGCCCGCCGATGGTCACCTCCGGCCTCCGGATCGGCACGCCGGCGCTCGCCACGCGCGGGTTTGGTGAGGCTGCCTTCCGCGAGGTTGCGGACATCATCGCCGAGGCATTGACGGCCGACGCCGATGGGGATCTTTCCGGGCTGCGTCACCGCGTCGAGGAGTTGGCGAAGGCCCACCCGCTCTACCCGGGCATCGCACCACTGTCCTGAGGCTGGTTCCGGAGCCGGCGGACCGGACATTTTCACGCGTGCTGCTCCTTCGTCGCTTTGACGCACGCTTTCGAAAAGTCCGGCTCCGCCGGCCCCTCGTGCCCACGTCGCCTTAGCGACGCTCCACCCACCCATTACACGTCTCGTTAGGAATCCCACCATGGCCGTTGGCGTATTCGATCTTTTTTCCATTGGGATCGGGCCCTCGAGTTCTCATACTGTGGGGCCGATGCGGGCTGCTGCTGTGTTTTCGGAGGAGTTGAAGGCTTCGGGGGTGCTGGCGGGGGTGGCGTCGTTGCGGGTGGATTTGTATGGGTCGTTGGCTGCGACGGGTCATGGGCATGGGACGATGACGGCCATTTTGCTGGGGTTGGAGGGGTTCCATCCGGAGCTGATCCTGCCCGGTGAGGTGGAGGAGCGGCTGGCTGCGATCGCTGAGACCGGGACTCTCCAGCTCGCTGGTGCGGTGGAGTTGCCGTACGGGGTGAAGGATATGGTGTTGCGGCCCTTGACGGTCCTGCCCAGGCATACGAACGGGATGACGTTCACGGTCTCCGACGCCGGTGGGCGGGTACTGCATGCGGCGACGTTCTTTTCGGTGGGCGGCGGGTTCATTGTCCGTGAGGGTGAGGAGGACGCGGCGCTGCAGGAGCTGGAGGAGTCGAAGAAGGAGCTGCCGCTGCCGTTCCGGACCGCGGCGGAGCTGCTGGAGCATTGCCGGGTGACGGGGCTGGGCATCGGTGATGTGATGCGGGTGAACGAGGAGGACAGCCGCACCCCGGGGGAGATCCGGGCGGGGCTGCTGCATATCTGGTCGGTGATGGAGGACTGTGTGGCGACGTCCCTGAAGCGGGAGGGTGTGCTGCCGGGCGGGTTGAAGGTCCGGCGCCGTGCCCCGGACTGGTATGACCGGCTGCGGAAGGAAAGCTCCCGGCCCGGCGGCGCCGAAAACGGCGACGGGGCCGAGTTTCATGATCCGAAGTATTGGCAGGAGTGGGTTAATTTGATTGCTCTTGCGGTGAATGAGGAGAACGCCTCGGGCGGCCGGGTGGTGACGGCGCCGACGAACGGTGCTGCGGGGATCATCCCGGCGGTGCTGTATTACGCGCTGCATTTCGCACCCGGGATGGAAAACGCAAGCCAGGAAGACCTGGACGACGTGGTGGTGCGTTTCCTGCTCGCCGCCGGTGCGGTGGGGGTGCTGTACAAGGAGCAGGCGTCGATTTCTGGTGCTGAGGTGGGGTGCCAGGGCGAGGTCGGGTCGGCGTCGTCGATGGCTGCTGCGGGCCTGGCTGAGGTGATGGGCGGGTCTCCGGCACAGGTGGAGAACGCGGCGGAGATCGCGATGGAGCACAACCTGGGGTTGACGTGTGATCCGATCGGCGGGCTGGTCCAGGTCCCGTGTATCGAGCGGAACGCGATCGCGGCGGCGAAGGCGATCAACGCCGCGAAGATGGCGCTCTGGGGCGACGGGTCCCACCGGGTGTCGCTGGATGAGGTCATCGTGACCATGCGCGAGACCGGCAAGGACATGAGCTCCAAATACAAGGAAACGGCCATGGGCGGCCTCGCCGTCAACGTCGTCGAATGCTAGCCGAAGGCAAAAGGAAGAACACTAATGACATTGGCACCTGAAGGCCGGAAGCTTTTACGCGTTGAACAGCGCAATTCTGCTGTTCCGGTGGCGCGTAAGCCGGAGTGGATCAAGGCGAAGGTCCAGATGGGCCCGGAGTTTGTCCAGCTCAAGAACCTGGTCAAGAAAGAAGGCCTGCACACGGTGTGCGAGGAGGCCGGTTGCCCCAACATTTTCGAGTGCTGGGAGGACAAGGAAGCCACGTTCCTGATCGGCGGATCGGAGTGCACCCGGCGCTGTGATTTCTGCCAGATCGATACCGGCAAGCCCTCCCCGGCGGACATGTTCGAACCCACCAAGGTGGCCCGGTCCGTGCAGGCGATGCAGCTGCGTTACGCCACGGTCACCGGTGTGGCCCGGGACGACCTCGAAGATGAGGGCGTGTGGCTGTACGCCGAGACGGTCCGGAAGATCCACGAACTGAACCCCGGCACCGGCGTCGAGCTGCTGATCCCGGACTTCTCCGGCAAACCCGAGCACATCAAAGCGATCTGCGATTCCAGGCCCGAGGTGTTCGCGCACAACGTCGAGACGGTGCCGCGGATCTTCAAGCGGATCCGTCCGGCCTTCCGGTACGAGCGGTCCCTGGATGTGATCACGCAGGGCCGGAACCTGGGCATGGTCACCAAGTCCAACCTGATCCTGGGCATGGGCGAGACCCGCGAGGAGATCTCCGAGGCCCTGCGGGACCTGCACGAGGCCGGGTGCGACCTGATCACCATCACCCAGTACCTGCGCCCGAGTGAGCGGCACCTGCCGGTGGACCGGTGGGTCAAGCCGCAGGAATTCGTGGACCTCCAGGACGAGGCCACCGAGATCGGGTTCCTCGGCGTGATGTCCGGGCCGCTGGTCCGCTCCTCCTACCGCGCCGGGCGGCTCTGGGCCACCGCGATGCGGAAGAAGGGCTGGGAGATCCCCGCCGAACTCGCCCACATCGAGTCCTCCGGCAGCACCCGCCAGGAAGCCAGCTCCCTGCTGGCGGCCACTGCATGACGGGATAGCCACCGCTGAAGCCCCTGAAAACTGAAGCAAATACAGGACCAATGATGTTCCCCGTCAGAATCGAAATCATTCCCTCCGAGGGAATCGTTGAGCAGGTCCGAGCCAAGGTGTCCGCGGCCACGCCGCTGAGCGTCACCTGCCTGCCGCACCACGGCATCGAGCGCACCATGCGCACCGCCGTGGAGCTGAGCGACGCCGGCTACCAGGTGATCCCGCACCTCGCCGCCCGGAGCATCCGCAGCCGTGCCGAGCTCACCGAGATTATCCGTGGCTGCGATGCTGCGGGAATCCGCGAAGTCTTCGTTATTGGGGGAGACCGGAAGCAGCCCGCCGGCACCTACGACTCGGCGCTTCCGGTCCTCGAGGACATCGCCCAGTACACCGGCGGAATGATGCGCGTGGGCGTGGCCGGATACCCGGAGGGCCACCCGCTGGTCAGCCCCCTGGACCTGCTGGACGGGCTGCTGGCCAAGCAGCCTCTTGCCTCGCATGTAGTCACGCAGATGTGCTTTTCCGCCGGCAAGATCCACGATTACGCCGCGCTCCTGCGCCGCGAAGGCGTCCACCTGCCCCTGTGGGCGGGCGTGGCGGGGTCCGTCCCGCGGACCAAGCTGGTGGCACTCGCCACGCAGATCGGCGTCGGAAGTTCCCTGAAGTTCCTCAGCCGCAAGGGCCCGCTGGCCCGCAAACTCCTCAGCGGCGACCGGTACTCCCCGGACACCCTGGTGGCCGGGCTCAAAACCACGCCCGGCACCGTCGCCGGCATCCACCTCTACAGCTTCAACAGCCTCGATGCGGTCCCCAACGATGCGGCCGCGTCTTCCCCTTCCGCACTCCAGACAGCTTTGATCCGAGGAGCAGCACGTGACAACTAACCCTGTGACAACCCGCCAGGAGCCGCATCTTGGGCGGCAGCTCACCAACGCGGGGCCTTATGAGGGCCCGTTCATCTCGCAGCAGGTCATCGAGGTGGACCACACGTACACCGCGGACGACCTGGTGGCGGTGGGCCGGGACGCGGAGTGCGTGGCGCTCCGGAATGCCGTCCGCTGGCACTGCGAGGGCCGGATCCTGCTGCTGGGCAACCGGACCGTCGTCCTGCGGTAGGCGCCATGAAACCGAGCGAAGCTCACAGCTGGCGGCGGGTGTCCTGGAACGCCCTGCCCGCAGGCCAGCCGGTACGCCTCTCTCAGGACGGGCAACATATCGGCTGCGGCGTGGTGGACGGGTCCACACCGGACGGCTCCATTATCTGGGTGGTCCTGGACGGGTGGTCCGAGCGCCGCATGTTCCACCGGGAGGACTTCGTCAAAGTGGAGATCAAAGGATAGGGCCGGCTGTTGACCGCCCACCCGCAATTGGCCACGATGGGGTATGACTGACACTGGAGCTGACCCCGCAGGCGCCCCTTCTGGCGACGATGCCGTGGAGGAGGTTGACGGCGTGGCGACGGCGGAGAGTATCGCGGACGAAATCCGGGACGAGATCCGCCTGGGCCACGTCGAGGACGACGTCAGCCACGTGCTTGAGGAACGCTTCGACGAGGCCGGCATAAGCTTGCGTCCGGAGGCCGTCGACGACCTTGCCGAGGAGATCGAGAAGGACGCCTCGACCTAGGGATCAGGGCTACGGCCAGTCCGCCAGCCTGAACTGCACGGGCTGCCGGATGCCGACCAGGAGGTCGCCCGTCCACTCGGCGACTGTCCGCTGACGGCCCTCCAGCGGGTCCGAAATTGCAGGCTGCTGGCCATCCTCGCGGGCAGTCTGCGTAGCGTCGTCCGAGCGTTCCATGTATCCCCCTTGGCGTGCTTGTGAAGCTAACCGTAGGCAGGCCGGGACGGCAGCGGAAGAGGGTTTATCTATCGACGGGATAAACTTGGCAAATCTTGAGCAAGAGGCGCATAAAGCAAGCGGACGACGGCGGGAGCTCCCGCCGTCGTCCGCTGTCCTTTGCCCCGTTGGGTGGGGTTAGTCGTCGTAGGTGTTGGCGATGTAGACGTCGCACGGCGCGTTGTGCGCCACGCTGTTTGCCACGCTGCCGAGGAGGCGGCCGATGCCGCGCATGCGCCGGTTCCCGACGACGATCAGCCGGGCGTCCAGGCGCATGGCTTCCTTGATGAGTGCGTCAGCGGGCTTGCCGCGGGCTGCGAAGTAGCTGATCTCCACTCCCGGCCGTGTTTCGCCAAGGGACTTCGCGACCGTTTCGGCGGCCTCGGAGTTCCAGACCTTCACTTCATCCGAGCCCACGCCGAAGGTCTCGGACCGGTCCACGTCGAATGCGGTGACGATGTGGAGGGAACCTCCCAGCGATTTTGCAAGGCCCAGCGCCACTTCCGCAGCCTTCCGTGCCGACGGGCTGCCGTCCACACCTACAACAACTACTCCGCTCATGCTGTGCTCCCTTGCTCTCTGTCCGTGGTTCAACGTCCATTGGCCAGTCTAGAGAAGTCCGGGCTGAAGACCCTACGTCATTTTGTGGATGTCCCCACTTTGTAGTCCGCTCAGCGCAGCGAGCCCAGCGGGATGACTTCCAGCCGCGACCCCGGGCCCAGGATCACCAGAACGTGCGGGGCCGTAACGTTCTCCACGGCTTTGGCCACCTGGACGGCGACGGCGTCACCGGCGGCCGGAGCAGCGTCAGCGGCTTGAGAGGCAGCTCCGCCGGCGCTGGTGTCCGATGCTGGCGAAACTGCGCTGGAAGCTGCCCCCACCGAATCTGGACCCGACGCCGGAAGGACCGGGCCGCCGTCGTCCGCCCGTACCCAGACGGTAACCCTGGCAGCGCCCGTGGCGTCAGCAATGCCCCGTGCCAAGGCGTCCGGGTCCGGGTGCTGCCCCACGACCAGGGTGAGCTGCTCGATGGTCCGTTTCCTGGCCGGCTGGGCGGCCGCGAGGAGGGCGCGGTCGTGCCGCCACAGGGCGAAGTGGTACCCGGCCACAAGGGCGGCAGCCACCAGGAGCCCGAACGGTGCACGGATGCGGTCCAGGAGGCTGCCGCCTGTGACGTCCCCGAGCAGGAACTCGAAGACCCGGTAGCCGATCACCAGGAGCGTAATGAGTGCCACCACGGCGCTGACGCCAAAGAATGCGATGAGGTACACGCGGCGTCCGGGCGGGATGGCATCGGCAGACTGAGGCTGGCTCCTGGGCTTCCACGCCAGCCACCAGACCGGCCCGCCCACCAGGAGGGAACTGATACCGCCAAGGAGCAAGGTGCGCGTAGCCCCACCCGCCAGCGGGGAAACGGCGGCTGCCAGCAGTGCGTTCACCACAACGCCCACCCCGGACGCTGAAGCAGCCAGGGCAACCGCGGACGTCACCAGGAGGCTGGCACGCGTGGTGGCGGGGGACCGGCGGATGGACGCGGTGCGGTGGTAGCGCCACACCAGCGCCCCCACGAGTGTTGCGGCCACGGCCGGAGCCAGCGGCTCCAGCAGTTCGTTCAGGGGGTCATCCCGGTCGAACGCCAGCCGCAGGAACACAAACAGGACCACGCCCGCCCCGCCGAGGGCAGTGATGCCGGCCGCGAAAACCCCGACGATGATCATGATGCTGTCAACCAGGTTGGTCTGGAAGCGGCGCCCGCCTTCCCTGAACCAGTGCCACCACCAGACCACGGTTCCGCCCGCCGCCCACACGAGCGAGCTGAGCACGGAGTACCACCAGGGCTCAACGGTCACCGTCAGGGGGAAGCCGCGGACAGCGACGTCGAGCAGGCCGCTGAGCGCTGCGATGCCGGCTCCGGCGCCGAGCAGCAGGCCAAACACTGAGCCGACGACGGCCCTCACGTCGTCCAGGTGGACCGTGGGCTTCCGGGAGTGCTTCCACATCCAGCGGTGCCACCCCCAGATGGCCGCCCAGACGATGGCGTTGGCAAGCGCCGGCGCCCAGTCACCGTCCCGCCGCCCTATCAGGGACGCCGCCATCCCCAACAGCGAGGTGGTGAAGATGATCAGGGAAACCCCATACATGGCGGTGAGGTAGAGGCCCCACCCGGCGGACCTGCGCTCTGCCTCGTCGTCGAGCCTGCGCCACACAAACCACCACAGGAGCAGGGCGAGAGGCCCGCCGATCAAGGTGAAGGCCAAGGACCGGGCGAGCCCGGCCACATCCGTGGAAGCCAGCACAGCCCCTGAAGTGAACAGCCGGTCCAGTAGTCCGCTGAGGCCACTGGCGGCAATTACCACCAGGGCGAACAGCAGGGCGTACTGGATGAGCCGACGCAGCGTCACCTGGGCGAGCCCCGCCGGCAGAACCGTTGTGCCTGCCGGGGCGCTCATGGTTTGACCTGTGTTCCGGTGCATGCCATCAGCTGGTACGGCGCCTGGCTGATCTTCCAGTCTCCGTCCGCCTTCACCAGCGAGAAGATGTCTTCCGACTCGTACTCGGAGGGGCCGAAGGGCCCGTCCTGGGACGAGTTGACGATTGAGACGCGCACGGTGGCTGACTGGTCCCGCTCCGACGTGGACACCAGGACCACCCGGGCCGGCCGGGGTTCACCGAAGTACGAGCCGCGGCAGATGGTGCGGGCGGAATCCGTGAGGTACGTTTCGGCAGTTGCGAGGTCGCCGTCGATCACGGCCGTGCTGTACCGCTGGACGACTCCGGCCGGGCTGGCCTCATCGAGGGGTTCAGGATCTCCCCGGGAAAACACCACGGCCAGGGCCACCACCACCAGCAGTCCGATAACCCCCAGCAGCACGAGGAGGATCCGGTCCGGTTTTCGCGCTGCATCAGTCATGGCGCCAGTATGCACTGTCGGCACTACATTCGCTGGTGTCTTTCGGCCCAAAAAAATACTTGACACTTCAACTAATCGCACATACATTTAGTTGTAGCTTCAAGTAGTAATCCACAACGGCAGAACAGAACCCCATGACAAACCTCCTGGCCCGCATCTTTGGAAAGAAGAACCCCATGACTGACATCACCATCACCATCATCGGCAACGGCAACATGGCCCGCGGCATCGCGACCCGGGCCCTGTCGGCAGGCAAGACCGTCGAAATCCTCGGCCAGGACGCAGGCAAGGCCCAGGCCCTCGCGGCCGAACTGGGTGCCGGCGTCGCCTCCGGCACCACGGCGCAGGATCCCCAGGGCAGCATCGTTGTCCTCGCCGTGCCTTTTGACGCCGCCAAATCCGTCGTCAGCACCTACGGTGCCGCGCTCGAGGGCAAGACCATCGTGGATATCACCAACCCGGTGAACTTCGAAACCTTCGATTCCCTGGTGGTGGAGCCGGGCACGTCCGCCGCCGAGGAAATCGCGGCGCTGGCACCCGCCGGCGCAAGCGTGGTCAAGGCCTTCAACACCACCTTCGCCGGCACCCTGGTGGCCGGGGAGTCGGACGGCCAGCCCCTCGACGTTTTCATCGCAGGCGACGACGACGCAGCCACCCGTGCAGTCAGCGGCTTTGCCAGCGCCGCCGGAATGCGCCCCCTGGTAGTGGGACCACTCAAGCGCGCCCGCGAGCTCGAGGGCTTCCAGTTCGTCCTGATGACCCTGCAGGCCAACCCTGAATTCGCAGATTTCAACTGGGACACCGGGCTCAAGGTCACCAACTAATGAACACCCCGTATGTGGTGGCGACCGCCGGATCGTCGGACCCGGCGCAGCCGCTGGTGGTGTTGCTGCACGGCAGGGGTTCAAGCGAACGCGGGATCATCGGTCTTGCAGAGCACCTGCCCGCCGGCCCGGTCTACGCGGCCGTGCGGGCGCCGATCGCTGAAGGTGGCGGCTACGCCTGGTTCCGGAACCGTGGCATCGGCAGGCCCGTCGAGGAATCCCTGACCGAAACCATGGCCTGGTTCCGGAGCTGGCTTGACGCCGTTGCTCCGGCCGGCCGGCCGGTGGTGCTGGTGGGATTCAGCGGGGGAGCGGCGTTCGCCGGCGGCCTGCTGCTTTCCGACCCGCAGCGCTTTGCCGGCGGGGCGATCCTGTACGGCACCCTGCCCTTCGACGCAGGGGTGCCCCTCTCGGCGGCCCGCTTGGCCGGGGTACCCGTCTTCGTTGCGCAGGGCGAGCAGGACCGGGTCATCCCGGCAGAGCTGCTGCTGCGGACGTGGACCTATCTCCTCACAGAGTCCGCCGCCCCGGCCTATGCCCGCCGCGATCCGGGTGGGCACGGCATCACCGGGGAGACGCTGGCCGAACTCGGCGGCTGGATCCGTGAACGGCTTGCATTCGTGGCACGGCCGCGCGCCAACGGCGACAGTGGCGTAAAGGCCGGGTGGACCGGGCTGCGGGAGGATGGCCTGCCGCTTCGTGCTGGACATCGTCCGCAGGTTTCATGGACCATTCCGCAGGAACAGCGAAGCGACAACGCGCCGCGGGAGTTGCAGGAGAAACTGTTGTCCCGCATCAGCACGCTGGCCGGTGTTTCCAGCCGGCAGTCTGCCATTTCGGTGCCCGGAGCCACGGGACTCATGCTGGGCCCCGCTCCTGCTGCAACTTCGGACGGTTTCCTGGTGCCGTCCGTGGGCGAGTTCGCCCACCAGCATCCGGCCCACGACGGCTCGCTCCACGTTGCCTTGCCCCCGGTATTGGCCGCGGAGGCGGTAGCGAAGGGCTGGGCGGTTGCCCATCCGCTGGCCGGCGTCCGGCTGGCCAGCGGCATGGTCCTGGTTTATGGTCCCCGCGACGACAGCGAACTTGAGACGGTTGCAGCCATCGTCCAGACCAGCCACAACTACGCCACCCTGCAGGTCTGACGCTCTGGGCGGGGCTGCCGGCACGGGCGGGCTGCCCCAACCGGAACGGACGACGGCGGGAGGTTCCGCCGTCGTCCGTTCCTGTTCCGGGGCGCCGCGTCAGTCCGCGGGACATCGTGCCGTGCCGTCGGTTCAGTGACCTTTCCGCAGGTGGTCCTGCAGGACATAGATGGTGCGCTGGGCGCACTGCTTGAGCCTCCGCAGGTGCTCCGCCGCAAGCCGGGGCAACACAACGGCCGGGTCGGCGGCTCTGGCTTCCTCCCGCAGCGATCCTTCAAGTTCCAGGGCGAGGGCGGCGAGCCTCTCCGCCCCCACCATCTGGCTGGACGTCTTGAGGCTCAGGACAGCATCCATGGCACCCGGCAGGTCGCCGGTGGTCAGGGCAAGCCGTACCTTTTGCAGCCTCTGGGGCATCTGCGCGATGAAGGCCTCCACAAAGACCTTCCACACGCCCTCGTCATCCTCGAGTTCGTCGCGCAGCCGCTCAAGCACTGCGGGGTCCAGGAGGGGAGGGACGTTACCGTCCGGCTGGGTCATGTCGGTGCCTCGATGCAGCCCATGACCCCCCTCGCAGCCGGAATTCCCGTGGTGATGTCCGCGGGCTTTCACAGGACGCTACGGTGAGCGGGGATGGAGGGCACGAGTGGTGGGTACTCGATTTTCGGCGGGCATTGCTCGTGCTAGCTGCCGGGCGTGAAGATGTCCTCGATGGTGCACCCGAAGAGTGATGCCAGGCGGAAGGCCAGGGGGAGTGACGGGTCAAACCGGCCCTTCTCGATGGAAATGACGGTTTGCCTCGAGACTCCCAGCGCATCGGCCAGCTTCTGCTGCGACCAGCCATGCTCCCTGCGCAGTTCCGGAAGAGTGTTCTCCATCGGCTACCCCCGTCTCCGGTTGACGGTGTAACGTATTCCCGCGGACAGCATTCCCACGACACTTACGGCCAGCAGGCCCACGGACCCCTCAATTTCAAGGGGCGTCAGGAAGAGCACCGCTGTTCCGAGGCCGGAAAAGATCAGCAGGTCGTGGAATGCTCCTGCGGCGGCATTGTCATACCAGCGCGATTCCACGGATTCCTCCGGGCGGGAGGCCGCGCCCTCCAGGGAATCCCGGTCAACAAGGAACGCCCAGGCGAGTGCACACATGGGCAGGGCCATGAGGGCTGCCACGATGGCGGCACCCAGCAAAGGCTGCTGCGGAGCAAAGCCTGCCAGGGCGGCAGCTGCCGCGATCAGCGCGGCGAGAAGGATCCCCAGGGGGATGGCGGGCATCATGGCCGGTACGGTGCGGGTGCCAAGCCGGGCCCGTCCCCAGGCGGTGCGTACCGGATTCCCTGCCGCACTGTTCTTGTTCTCCGTCATGTCAGACCCCCAGTTCTTGTCGGTAATCGATGTCTCCAGTGTAAAGCGAGCTTGACTGTAAAGTAAACTTGTCCATTGCGCGCGTTCCCAGGCCCGCTCCATCCCGTTGTCCCTCCGGTACCCTGAGGGAATGGTGCGGGAACTTGCGGACTTGAACGCGGAGGTCATCCTGCTCGCGGGAGCGGGACGGGCCATCCTGCTGCAGCTTGCAGACCCCGGCGTGGGCCGCGGCGTCGCAGAGCACAGCACCTTCACGGACCGTCCCATCAACAGGCTCAAGGGCACCCTGACCTACGTGTACGCCGTCACCTACGGGACTGACGAGCAGGTCAAAGAGGTCCGGCGCAGGGTGAACCGCGCCCACGTCCCTGTCCGCCGGGATGCCGATCACGAAACGCCCGGCTACAACGCGTACGACCCCGAACTGCAGCTGTGGGTCACGGCAACGCTTTACGACACCGCCGTGGTCATCATCGAGAAAATCTACGGCCCGCTCGACGACGAGTCCGCCGACGCCATGTACAAGGACTACGCGAAGCTGGGGACAGCCCTGCAGCTGCCGCCGGACATGTGGCCGAAGGACCGTGAGGCGTTCGGCCGGTACTATGACGCCCGCATGGCCGGCCTCCGGGCGAGCGACGCCGCCGTCCGCGTGGGCCGCGGGCTCCTGTATCCACGGCATGCAGCGCTCTGGTACCGCGCGATCATGCCGTTCGCCCGGTTCCTGACGGCCGGCCTCCTCCCGGACCAGTTGCGGAATGACTTCGGCCTGCCGTGGAGCGGGCGCCACGAACGCCGGTTCCACCGCACCATGAAAGCCCTCGCCGTGGCCTACCCAAAGCTGCCGCAGCGCCTCCGGCACTGGTTCAAGAACTACTGCCTCTCCGAGCTGGACACCTTCTCCCGCCGGGCAGGGCGCGTCAGTGCTTAGTTCCACTCCGCTGGAGGCGCGGCTTGACGAGCGGGCCCGGCGGTTCCTGGCCAGCGCCCCTGCCAGCCGCGTCCGGCCAAAGCTCACCGAATTCGTGGTCTTCGGCCTGAAGCAGGGCTGGGCATGCATCTTCGGCGCCACCCTGCTTGCAGTGCTGATGGCCGCGCGGCTCTGGTACCCGGACGGGGCCGGACTGGCCCGGAACGACTTCCTGACCCTCGCCGCGGTGCTGATCCAGGTCCTCATGGTCGCCTTCAGGCTGGAAACCCTGAAGGAGCTGCGGGTCATTATCCTGTTCCACCTGGTGGGGACGGTGATGGAGCTTTTCAAGACCGACGCCGGCTCCTGGTCCTACGAGGCCGAGGGCTTCCTGCGGATCGGGGCGGTCCCCCTCTTCAGCGGCTTCATGTACGCGGCCGTCGGCTCCTACATGGTCCGCGTCTACCGGTTGTTCGACCTGAGGTTCGCCCGCTATCCGCGGCGCTGGATCACGGCGACCGTGGCCGCGGCCGTCTACGGCAACTTTTTCAGCCACCACTACATCTGGGACGCCCGCTGGGTGCTGCTCGCCGCCGTCGTGGTTGTCTTTGGCCGGTGCGTGATGCACTTCAGGGTGTTCAGGAAGCATCACAGGATGCCGCTGCTGCTCGCCTTCCTGCTGGTGGCGCTGTTCATCTGGGTGGCCGAGAACATCGCCACCTGGTCCGGCGCCTGGCTGTACCCCAGCCAGGTGGACGGCTGGCAGCCCGTTGGGTTGGAGAAACTGGTGGCGTGGTTCCTGCTGATGATCATTTCAGTGGTGCTGGTGGCCTGGGTCTACAAGCCGCAGCCGCCTGCCGGGGAAACCACGGATGGTCCAGCGGCTGCCAGGCAATCAATCCCGGCGTCCACCAGTAAGCTCGCGGAATGAGTGAATCCGCACGGTTCCTGGCTGCCTACGATGAACAGCTGCGCACGGATGCCGAGACACCCGGCGCCGTCTCGGTGAAGAGGCGCGGGCCGTTGCACCTGGCGGCGTTCCGGGACGGCCGCGGCTTTGTGACATACCGGGATCTTGGGGATGCCGGCACTGAGGCCCTCCGCCGGCTGGTCCGGGGGGCGGTGGACTGCTTCCGGGCCGATCCCGGGATCACCCGGGTGGAATGGAAGACGCGCAGCCATGACCACGCCCCCGGACTGCATGAGGTGCTGCTGGGGCACGGCTTTGTCCCTGATCCGCCGGAATCCATCATGATCGGCGGCGCGCAGGCGCTCAGCGTCCCCGTGCCGCTCCCTGACGGCGTGGTGGTGCGGCAGGTGGTGGACGAACCGGATGTCCGGGCGATGTGCGCCATGCAGGATGAAGTCTTCGGCGATCCGGTGTCCGACGGGATGGCCGATGCCCTGCTGCACCGGCTCTCGCTGGGTGACGGGATGCAGCTGTGGGTGGCCGAGGCGGACGGCGGGATTGTCAGTGCCGGCCGCCTCGAGCCGGTGGAAGGCACGGCCTTCGCCGGGATCTGGGGCGGTGCCACGCGTCCGGAATGGCGCGGCCGCGGGATCTACCGGGCTTTGACCGCCCGCCGGGCACAGTCGGCCCTCGGCCTGGGCAAGACGCTCATCCACAGCGATTCGACCGAGTTCTCACGGCCCATCCTGGAGCGCTCCGGGCTGGTCAAGGTCTCCACCACCACCCCCTACCGCTGGCGGCGGGAGGGCAGCTGACCGCCCACCTTCCCGCCCGGTGCCCGGCCTGTCCACTCAGAATGCCGGACCAATCGAGGCCAGCTCCGGAGCGGCAGCACCGGCGTACTTGTTCTCCGGCCGCGCAAGGCCGTAGTGCTCCCGCAGCGTCCGGCCGGTGTAGCCGGTGCGGAACAGTCCCCGCTCCTGCAGGATCGGCACCACCTGGTCCACGAATGTTTCAAGCCCCGAGGGCAGCACCGGCGGCATGATGTTGAAGCCGTCCGCCGCGCCGCCGTCGAACCATTCCTGGATGGCGTCCGCCACCTGCACCGGTGTGCCCGTGAAAGTCCGGTGTCCGCGGCCGCCGCCCAGGCGGCCGATCAGCTGCCGCACGGTGAGCTGCTCCCGCCGGGCGAGCTGGACGATCAGTGTGTAGCGGCTTTTGGCGCCCTCGATCTCGTCCTCGCTGGGCAGGTTCTCCGGCAGCTGGCGGTCAAGCGGCAGGTCCTCCGGCGCAACGCGGAGGGTCTTGGCCAGCTGGATCCGGGCGTATTCGGGCTTGATGAGGCGGTCCAGTTCGCGTTCCAGCTCCAGCGCTTCTTCCTCGGTTGCGCCGATGACCGGAACGATGCCCGGCAGGATCTTAATGGTCTCCGGATCACGTCCTGCAGCCGCGGTGCGGTTCTTGAGGTCGCCATAGAAGGCCTGTGCGTCAGCAAGTGTCTGGTGTGCGGTAAAGACGGCGTCCGCGTACCGGGCGGCGAGGCCCTTGCCGTCTTCGGACGAGCCCGCCTGGACGATCAGCGGGTGCCCCTGCGGGGAGCGGGGCACGTTCAGGGGGCCACGGACCCTGAAGTGCTTGCCCTCGTGATTAATGACCCGGATCTTTTCGGCATCACCCCACACGCCCTCCGCCTTGTCCGCGAGCACGGCGCCGTCCTCCCAGCTGTCCCACAGCTTGTGGGCCACCTCGATGAACTCGGCGGCACGCTCATACCGCACGGCGTGGGCGGGCTGGTCGTCCACGCCGAAGTTCCGGGCGGCGTCGGGCCCGGCTGTGGTGACCACATTCCATCCCGCGCGTCCGCCGCTAACCCAGTCCACCGATGCGAACCGACGGGCAAGGTTGAAGGGCTCGTTGTAGGTGGTGGAGGCGGTGGCGATCAGCCCGATGTGCTCCGTGGCCCCGGCGATGGCGGTGAGGAGCACCGTGGGTTCGAGCTTGCCGGAAGGGCGGCGTCCCACCTCGCCGAACAGGACGGGGGAGTCGGCGAAGAAGATGGAGTCCAGCCTGCCGCGCTCGGCAGTTTGGGCGAGCTGCTTGTAATGCTCCACGTTGGTGCTGGAGTGCGGGTCGCTTTCGGGCAGCCGCCAGGAGGCTTCGTGGTGGCCGGTGCTCATCAGGAAGGCGTTGAGGTGGAGCTGGCGCTGTGGTGAGGAGTTTTCGGAAGTCATGGGGTGGTCCTTCGGATCTGGAGTTCAGTGGGTGGTGCCGACGACACCGAGGTCGGCGAGGAGATCGCGGCGGAGGGCTTCGTGGCCGGCAGCGTCCGCGGCGGAACCGATGTCAGGTGACACCGTGCGGATTCGGGCAACGCGGCCCCTGTCCAGGACCACGATCCGGTCCGCGAGGGCAATGGCTTCGTCCACGTCGTGGGTCACCAGCAGGACGGCCGGGCGGTGCGCGGCCACCAGGTCCTGCAGAAGCCCGTGCATCCTGATCCGGGTCAGGGCATCGAGCGCACCGAACGGTTCGTCGGCCAGCAGCAGCTGCGGCTCCCGGACCAGGGAACGCGCCAGCGCCACGCGCTGCTGCTCACCGCCGGAGAGCTCGTGGGGCCAGGAACTTTCGCGGCCGGCAAGTCCTACTTCGGCGAGGGCCTTGCGTGCCCGCGACTCGGCGTCGTGCTCCCGCAGCCCCAAGGTGACGTTGCCCAGGACGGTGTCCCAGGGAAGCAGCCGCGAATCCTGGAACACCACGGACACGCGCTCGGGGACGGTGATCACCCCGCTGCCGCGGACGTCGTGGTCCAGCCCGGCGAGGGCGCGCAACAGTGTGCTCTTGCCGCAGCCGCTGGGGCCCAACAGGGCCACGAACTCGCCGGGGGCGATGTCCAGGTCCACGCCGTTCAGGACGCTTTTCGGCCCGAAGCTGCGGATCAGGTTCCGCACGGAGACCGTGCCGGAGGCCGCCGTGCCGGCACGAGGGGCGACGGCGGAGGGTGCGACGGCGGTCATCCCGCCAGGGTGCGCTGCCATGAAAGGGCCTTTCGTTCGATGAAGCGGACAATTCCGTCTGAGAGGAGCCCCAGAATGCCGTAGACGGCCAGTCCAAGGACGATGATGTTGGTTTGGCCATAGGTGCGGGCGAGCTCCATCATGTAGCCGATGCCGCTGGTGGCGTTGATCTGTTCCACCACCACCAGGGACACCCAGGCTCCGGTGACGGCGAAGCGCAGGCCCAGGAAGAATCCGGGCAGGGCGCCGGGGAGGACCACCTTGCGGATGAAGGCGGCGCGGCCCAGGCCCACGGTCTGGGCAAGCTCCACATAGCGCAGGTCGATCCCGCGCAGTCCGGCGTGCGTCTGGAGGTAGATCGGCACGAAGACGCCCAGGGTGATGGTGAGTACCTTCATGGTTTCGTCGATGCCGAACCAGAGGATGAGCAGCGGAATCAGCGCCAGGCCGGGAATGGCGCGCTTGATCTGCACCGGCCCGTCGATCAGCGCTTCACCCACGCGGCTCAGCCCTGCCAGCAGGGCCAGCACTGCCCCAACAAGGATGCCGAAGAACAGTCCCAGGCCGGCGCGTTGGGCGGAAATGGCCAGGTTTTCCTGCAGCCGGCCGTCGGCAATCAGCTCACCGGCGGTGGCTACCACGGTCCAGGGTTCGGACAGGATCCGGGGGTCGAGGATGCCGGTGGCGGACGTGAGGGTCCAGAGTGCCAGCAGGGCGACGGGGCCCAGCAGCCAGGCGAACCTGCGGCGCCGTCCCGGGCCGAGCCGCCTTCCGGTGGGCCGGACGTCCGCGCGCTTGTCGGGGTCGGAGTCCAGGTGGGGTTCGACGGCGGGCCGGTCCAGTACGGGGGCGGCGCTCACGCTGCACCGCCCTTGCCCGCCGCAGCGAAGGCCGTGCCTGCGATGGCTTCGTAACGGCTGTCATAGAGGTCGGCCGCTTTCAGCTGCGGCTTCTTCTGTTCCCGGGCCAGCAGGTCGATGGTTTCCTGGTGCCGGGCAATCCCGTCCGCCCAGGACGTGGGGACATCCCGCTTTCCGGCTGCGTCGATCAGGTACTGGCCGTCCTCGCGGGAAAGGCCCTGGTCCTTGATGTAGTAGCCCTCCAGCCACTCCTTGGGGTGGTCCTCGATCCAGCGTTGAGCCTTGCCCCACGCCTCGACGTAGGCAGCCAGGGCCGCCGCTTTGGCCGGGTCGGCAAGGACTGTCGCCGGGGAGTAGAGATGGCCGGGATCATCCCGCAGGCCGTGCCGGAGGGTGGTGCCGCCGTCGGCCTTGTACTTGGCGAGGTAGCGCTTGATTTGGACTCCGCCCAGCGGTGCGGCGTCCACCTGCCTGCTGGAGAGCGCCGACGCGTAGGCGTCGCCGGTGCTGGGCAGTTCCACCAGCTTGACGTCGTCCTGGGCCAGCCCGGCCTTCTGGAGGATGCGCAGCACCAGTGCGCCCTGGGCCTGGCCCGGGCTGTAGGCGACTTTCCTGCCGCGAAGCTCCTCCAGCGTGCTGATGCCGGCTCCCGGTGCGATGCCCAGTTCGTAGAGCGGGTGGTTTACGGCATCCTGGCGGTAGGCGCTGGCGATGATGCGGACGTCCAGGCCGGTCCAGGTTGCGTGGATGGGCGGGATGTCCGCCACTGAGCCAACATCGAGGGCTTTGGCGCGGAACGCTTCGGTGGTCTGCGGGCCGCCGGAGATGTTGGCGAACTCCAGATTTATGCCATCGAGGTTCTTGATGAGGCCGGAAAGTTCCAGCGCCACGCGGATGCTGGGATCGCCCACCGTGATGGTGGTCCCGGCAGGCACGGACGTGGCCAGCGGTGCCAGTGACTGCCCCGCCCGCTGGCCGACGGCTGTGGCGGTTCCGCCGCACGCGGTCAGCAGCCCCAGTGCGGGCAGTGCGAGGAGGCTGCCCAGGGCGCGGCGCCGGGTGAAGGTGTGCCCGCCTGTGGCGGAGGCGGTCGGGGGAGATGCAGTGAGGAACATGCGTGGCCTTTCGGTAGAAGGGTGCTGGTCTGGAAAAGGGTGCTTTGCTGGAAAGGGGTGCGGGGAGGAGGGCAGGAAGGCGCAGCTGAGCAGGCCTTGTGAATGAGCCCGGGGAGGAAAACGCGGGAACCGGAGGTGCCGGCTGGTCAGCGGCCAGGTGCTGGACTGCGGTGCAGGCAGGCCTGCACGCGGCACATTCGGCCGGTGCGGCAGCTGCGGGGCGGACAGGAGGACATGATGCCCGGCGTGCGGTTGGATGTTTGAGGCATCAGTCCTCCTTTCCTAGGCGTGCTGTGATTCGACGGCATCCCATGGCCGTGGAAACACCTAAACACGGGTTCCCGCCCCCTGGCCAGCACCCCGCAACAGACGCTCAACGCGAGGAAACAGCGCTACTTATGAAGCCATGGGGAGGACAAACCACGCCGCCGGACGCCATGATCCGCAACGGGGCTTAACGTGACTGGAAGGGCGGCGCGGAAGTCGTGGCTCACAGGACAGGAACGGGCAGGGCGCCCGATCGACCCCGCAGGCCGTCTGTAAGCTGGGCGGATGACGGCACCCCAGATCTATGTCAGCTTTCCCGGCACAGCCCGCGAAGCGTTGAGCTTCTACGCGGACGTTTTCGGCGGGGAACTCTTCCTGCACAGCTATGAGGAGTTCGGGCGCAAGGACGGGCCACCGGATGCAATAGCCCATGGGGTCCTCAAGGGCGTGGTTGCCGTGGCGGGTTCGGACGCGGCGGAAGGGCAGAACAGCGTCCGCCTCCAGGGTGTGATGCTCTCGTTGCTGGGGACTGCCGAACCGGAGGTCCTCCACGGCTGGTTCGACAAGCTCGCCGTGGGCGGCCGGGTGGTGGACCCGCTCGGTCCCAAGCCCTGGGGCGCATCAGACGGCCAGGTTATCGACCAGCACGGCCTCCACTGGCTCATTGGCTACGAGTCCGGACTTGAGCCGGCGGAGTCCGTCCAGGAGGGACAGCCCGCCTAGCCCCGTGCGTTCGCCTGCGCCAGCTCTGCGATGTTCTCTGTCACCGCCCAGGAAGCCAGGAGCTTCAGGGCTTCCTCGGACGGGCTGCCGGGCGTGGCCGGGTAGACCGTGAGCGAGTGCCCGGGGTCCTCCTCCAAACCCAGGACCTGGTAGTTCAGTTCCAGGAGCCCCACCACGGGGTGCTGGAAAAACTTGGTCCCGGAATAGTGCCGCCGGACATTATGTGCGGCCCAGCGGGTGCGGAACTCGTCGCTGCGCATTGACAGCTCGCCAATGAGTTCCGCAATGCCCTTGTCATGCGGGTTGCGGCCGGCCTCCCGCCGCAGGATGGCCACGTTGGCGCTCGCAGCCCGCTCCCAGTCCGTGTAGAAGTTGTGCGCCCTGGGATCCAGGAAGATAAAACGTGAATGGTTGGCCGGCCGGGCAGGCCCCCGGTACATGTCCGAGTACAAGGCGTAGCCGAGGGTGTTGGCGGCCACGATGTCCATCCGGTTGTTCCCGATGAAGGCCGGTGCCCCGGTAATGGTGTCCAGGAGATACCGCAGCTCGGGACGCACGCTTGCCGGAACCGGGGCGGAGGCCCGCTTCCGGCCGGACATGTTGGCGGTCCTGGCAAGGTCGTACAGGTGGTCGTGCTCGGCGCGGTCCAGCTCCAGCGCCCCCGCGATCGCGTCCAGGACGCTGTCCGACACACCCGCGAGGTTCCCGCGTTCCAGCCGCGTGTAGTAGTCCACGCTGACGCCGGCGAGCCGGGCCACTTCCTCCCGGCGCAGTCCGGGCACGCGCCGCCGCCCGCCATACGGTTCAATGCCCGCCTGTTCCGGAGTGATGCGCCCCCGGCGCGTGGAGAGGAACTGCCGTACCTCGGCTCGGTTATCCATACAGGACACGTTACGACGAATGCCACTGCCCTAAAGAGGGTCTGCCATAACCCGGTTCAGCAGGGCCCTCGCTACGCTCACGGGCAGCCGGTTTGATGGAGGCACGTTCCCGTTCGAAAGGAAACACCATGAACATCGAACCCGTCCGCGAAACGATCAAGAACCCGCCCGGGCAGTTCGCCGGCGACGTCTGGGTCGACATGATCGCCGTCCCGCACGGGCCGGAGCAGCGCGCCGTCGTAGCCAAGGTGCGCTTCCCGCCGGGAGCCCGCACGGCCTGGCACTCGCACGCCCGCGGCCAGTACCTGCACGTGACCTCCGGCGTGGCACGCTTCGGCACCCGCGACGGCAACATTATCGACGTCCACCCCGGCCAGACCCTCTACACTCCGCCGGGCGAAGAGCATTGGCATGCTTCAGCCCAGGGCACCTTCATGGAACACCTGGCCATCCTTGAAAACGACGACGACCACGCAGCCACCACAGCCTGGGCTGAGCACATCACCGATGCCGAGTACGAGGGCCGTCAAGGGTAGGACTGCCAGAACCAGTTACAACAGGGCCACCGCTACGGGCCGCCGTATCCGGTTTGATGGAACCCAGCCCCTGTAGCATTTCAATAATCCCCAACAGAACTTCAGGAGACCCATGACTACCGTCAAGGCCTATGCATCCCCGTCCTCCACCGAGGACCTTATTCCCACCACCATCGAACGCCGCGAGGTGGGCCCCCACGACGTCCTGATCGACATCAAGTTCGCCGGAATCTGCCACTCGGACATCCACACGGTCCGCGGCGACTGGGGACCGCAGCAGTACCCGCTGGTTCCCGGCCACGAAATCGCTGGCGTCGTCACCCAGGTTGGCGCCAAGGTGACCAAGCACGCCGTGGGCGACCGCGTAGGCGTTGGCTGCATGGTCAACTCCTGCAAGGAGTGCGAGAACTGCCTGAAGGGCGAGGAACAGTACTGCCTCAAGGGCAACGTGGGCACGTATGGTGCCGTTGACCGCGACGGGACCATCACCCAGGGCGGCTACTCCACCCACGTCGTGGTGACCGAAGACTTCGTGGTCCGCATCCCCGAAGGACTCGAGCTCGACGTCGCCGCGCCGCTGCTGTGCGCCGGCATCACCACCTTCTCCCCGCTGCACCACTGGGGCGCCGGACCCGGCAAGAACGTTGCCGTCGTCGGCCTCGGCGGGCTCGGCCACATGGCCGTCAAGATCGCCCACGCCATGGGCGCCGAGGTCACCGTGCTGTCCCAGTCGCTCAAGAAGCAGGAAGACGGCCTGAAGCTGGGTGCCGACCACTACTACGCCACCAGCGACGAGAGCACCTTCAGCGACCTCGCCGGCACGTTCGACCTCATCATCAACACCGTGAGTGCCTCGATCGACATCAGCTCCTACCTGCAGCTGCTGAAACTCGACGGTGCCCTGGTGAACGTTGGCGCCCCCGCCGAGCCGCTTCCTGTCAACGCGTTCGCGCTCATCGGAGGGCGCCGTTCGTTCGCCGGTTCCATGATCGGCGGCATCCGCGAAACGCAGGAAATGCTGGACTTCTGCGCCGAGCACGGCATCGGTGCCGAGATCGAGGTCATCCCCGCGGAGAAGATCAACGAGGCCTACGAGCGCGTCCTCGCCTCGGACGTCCGCTACCGCTTCGTGATCGACACCGCCACGCTCTAGGCAACACAGCGCGTTCGACGGCGGCCGGTCCCGGAAAGGGGCCGGCCGCCGTCGTGTGCCGGAGGGGTTTCCTGCCATCCGCTGCTGCGGGCGTATCGAATAACCGGCATGAACTACTACACCCCGGCGGCGCAGGACCGGGCCCGGGACGCCGCATCCGATGCCATCGAGAAAGTGCTCAACGGCATGTCCGAACCGTTGAGCCGGCACGCCCTGCATGCCCGCTGGAAACGGGCCTGCGAAGCCATGGACACGTTCCTGGAAGCACAGGATACGGGCGAGGAATAGCCCGGTTCGGCTACGGCCGCAGGGCCGCGAGGATGCGCGACGCAGGGCCTGCAAGGGTCCGGTCGAAACCGGTTCCGGCCCACAGGTTCAGCCAGTCCGCATCCCCTGCAGCGGCTGCTGCTGCGCGCAGGGGAGTGGTGAGGTGGTGGATCTCCGGGTAGCCGTCGGGGGCCTCGCCATCGTGGCGGCGCATGAATTCGTTGTAGAGTCCGCGGGCGTTCCGCCCCGAGAAGGCCCGCGTGACCGCAGTGGTGGTGAAGCGCCCAGTGGACAGGGCCAGCCGGTGGGCTGCCTTGGTGCCGGCCTCGTCCGCGCGGAGGAATGCCGTGCCCGCCTGGACCGCCACAGCTCCACGTGAGAGGGCGGCCCGGACATCGGCGCCCGTGGCAATCCCGCCGGCCGCTATCAGCGGCACTCCGAGGTCCGCCAATTCTTCAAGCAGGCCGTGGAGGGATTCACCCTCCGGCCGCCGGGCTGTGTCAAAGGTGCCGCGGTGTCCTCCTGCTTCCGGTCCCTGCACGCACAGCGCATCAACGCCTGCTTCCAGGGCACGCACGGCTTCAGGCAGCGACGTTACCGTCCCGATGACCCAGGCGCCCCGTTGCTGCAGTGCGGCGATGACCGCGGGTTCCGGCACATCGAAGGTGAAGGAAACCGCCTCGGGGACACGCTCCAGCAGGACCTCGATCTTGTTGTCCCAGTCGTCGTCGTCATGGCGCGGATCCCCGAGGGCGACGCCAAAACGCTCTGCGTCAGGAGCCAGGGAGAGCGCGTACTGTTCCAGTGCCCCGGGGCTGATGACCGGGCGCTGCGGGACGAAGACATTGACGCCGATGGGGGCTCCGGTCAGCCGCCGCGTGGACTCGATCTCCGCCTTCACCGCCGCCGCGGCCTTGTAGCCGGCGGCCAGGAATCCCAGTCCTCCCTGGGAGCTCACCGCCGCTGCCAGCTCAGGCGTGGACGGCCCGCCCGCCATCGGCGCCTGGATCACCGGCAACGGCAGGGAAGCGATATCAAAGCGGGCGTTGCGGCCGGGAGCATACAAGATGGTGGTTCGCTTTCATGCTGGGGTTTTAGTACAGGAAAATGTCGATCCACTCGCGGTTGTGGGCATGGATGAGGACCAGGAACAGCACGAAGTCGAACAGCAGGTGGACGCTGACAATGTAGGACAGCGACTTGGTCACCGTGAACAGCCGGGCCTGGAGCAGGGCGAAGGGGAAGATGAAGAAGGGCGCCCAGGAATGGAACCCAAGCTCCCACAGGAATGACGTAAACAGGACCGCCTGCAGCAGGTTGGCCTGCCAGTCCGGCAGATGGCGGCGCAGCAGCGTGAAGGCGGTGCAGATGAAGAAGAGTTCGTCCCAGATGCCCAGCACGTTGGTGCCGAGGAAGAGCCGTGCGATGCCGTCCGGGTCGCTCACAGCCGGCCAGTTGGTGTAGACGCCGGTCCGGATCATATACACCGGCATCAGCGCATACCCGATGACCAGGACGGCAGGCAGGTACCACTTTTCGGCGCGCGTCCACGGCTGCCCCGTCCTGATGGGAAAGCGGATGGCGTGGTCCTTGGTGATGAACCTTGAGACCGAATACGGAATCCCGACGGCGAGGATCATGGCAGTTCCCATGACCAGCATGTGCTCGGTGCTGATGTCCGTGGTGATGGGGACCAGGCTCATGGCCGTCAGGCCCACGGCGATCAGCGCGAGGTCGATCAGGAGGCGCCTGCTGATGAAGCCGGCCAGGACCAGCGCGGCGGCCAGGAGGAGGAAGCCGGAGAGGCGGTCCTCCCGGGCAAACAGCAGGAAGCCCGACGCCGACACAAGGGCTGAGGGGATCAATGAGAGTGACACCGGGCCCGGCCGGGCTGGGCCCGTTTTTCCTGTGCCCGGTGCACCGGGTTCGGCTTGCGCCCGTGGTTGCTGCCTCATGGTTACCTTTGATGCTGGACGGCGCTTCCGCTTGGATTCCAAACATTTTACTTGCCGTGTGCCTGGCAGCGGCAAGGATGCCGCGCCGCGCTTAAAGGAAGCGGACGACGCCGGGGAGTGCCGGCGTCGTCCGCTTGCCTTTCAGGGGTGGCCGCTTAGGCGGAGGCCAGTGCCTTGCCTTCGCCGCGCAGGCTCAGGGTGAAGGTGTTGGGCCCGCTGCACGTCACGGCAACGCGGCAGGTGGTGGTGTTGTGCCGCGCGGAAAGCTCGCTCACAGCGGAGTCAAGGGTGTGGTGCAGGGCGGACCGGTCCCAAATCTTCAGGGTCACGGAGTCAGTGGCATCGAACGTCATTATTCAACTTCCATTTCTTGCGGTGGGCGGCCTGGAATCTTCATTGACCAGGCCGTGGCCTCGTCTATGAGGCGGTACTGCATGGGAAAGCGCGTTCCCGTACTTCAATGGTGCAGGTTGCCGAAGGGGGTTGGCAACCGGATCCGGCCGGATGTGACCAAGCGCACCGGTCCTCGGCAGTCACTCCCTCGCGGGGAGATCAAGCCTGCCGACGCCTTTCCATAGTGCCCAGCGGCAGGTGCCGGCCTCAAGAATGTTGCGCGTGAGTCTCATCACGTTCCGCCAGGGCGACCGTGCTTTCGGGTGGCACGGACCCTACTCGTCGAAGTAGGTGCCAATCTCGTTCTCGCCGGAGATGGAGGCGATCACGGCCGCCGCCACTTCGCGGAGCTTGACGTTACGGGTGCTGGACGCCTTCGTAAGGATGCCGAAAGCGGTGTCCCTGGTACACCTGTTCTCGGCCATGATGGCTCCAATGGCCATATCGATGATGGTCCGTGATTTGAGGGCGAGGGCAAGGTCGTTCCTGGCCTCGGACAGCTGGGTAATACGCAGCACCAGCTTCAGTGAACCTGCTGCCTGCCCTGCGAAAGCCTCCGCCGTGGCGATGCCATCTGCCGAGAACCCGTTGACCCGGCCGGAGTAGAGGTTCAGGACGGCCTCTGCCTCACCGGCCAAATCCATGGGTACGGCAAGGATGGAGGAAACGCCCCGCGCCACGGCGGCCCGCACATAGGCCTCCCACCGGTGTTCCCTGACAAGATCGGGAACCAGCAGCATAGTTCGCGTGCGGAGCGCGGTGAGGCAGGGGCCGTCCCCAAACCCATTCTGCAGCTCGTCCAGGGAGTGTGCTTCCGCGTCGCTGCTGGCCACCGCCTCGGGCCGCTTATGCCGGATCACGGTCACGCCGCAGAGGATTGGATTGCCTAGGGTGGAGAGCCGGGATGCGGCCACCACGGCGAGGTCGTTAAGGAACTCGGCGATGTCACGGCTGTCCAGGACCAGATCCTGCAGCCTCAGGTCCACATCCGGGAGCTCAGGCCGTCCGGAGCCATAACCGCCCGTGCTGTGTCCGTGAGCTGTCACCGCGTGTCCTCTTCCGTCATCTCCGTCATCGCCGTGGCGATCAGGTTCACCTGCGCGGCCGGTATGTCCAGCGCCTCGTGGAGGTAGGCATCGAGGGAGACCTCATCGATATCGCCGCCAATGCCGTAGTAGTAGATCCACAGCTTGTCCAGCGGCAGGTCCGTGTCCCGGAAGCGCCGGGCAGTTCCCCTGCGTTCTTCAGCTGCGCGGTCCGGCTGTTCGGGGCCGTCGGCACCCAATGGATGCATTCCTACCCTCCGCCGTCGTGGGGTGCGGGGAGTTCGGCTCCCTGCACAATGTCGTGGGCGATCGCATGGATTTTGCGGTTGCTGGACTTCGCCGCCAGGCGGAGGATCTCCAGGGCGCCGTCCCGTCCGCCCCTGTGCTGGAGCATGATCAGGGACACGGCCGCGTCCACAATGGCCCTGGATTTGAGGGCCGCCCTCAGGTGCTCGGGATGGACGTCCGCCCCGTGCAGGCGCAGCGCGATCCGGAGGACCCTGGACATGGAGGCCGCGTGCTGTTCCAGGAGCACCACGGTTTCCTCGTCGAAGGCGTTGATGGTCTTTGCGTAGCAGTTCAGGCCCGCCCGGGAGGATGCGTCGCTGGGGATGGGGACTGCCAGCACGGAGCGGATTCCCTCCCGGGCGGCCGCTTCTGCGTATCCGCTCCAGCGCTCGTCGCCCAGCAGGTCCGGCACCCACACAAGGCGGTGCTGCCGCAAGGCCGTCAGGCAGGGTCCTTCGCCGTACGAATACTGGGTTTCGTCCAGCCGCCGGCCTTCCTCGCTGCTGCTGGCAACCGTTGACAACCCGCCGTCGCGTTCTACCGTGATGGTGCAGGTGACAGGACCGTCGGAACCAAGCAGGGAGGCCGACAGGGTGGCCAGGCCCAGGAGGAATTCGGGAAACCCGGGACTTTCCAGCAGCAGGTCCTGCATCCGGTCAGATGTTGTGAGAGTGCTTTCCTTGGCCATCAGGCCTCGATCCTGGATGCACCAGAAGACTCGCCCCTGGCTGGCGGCCGCTGCTCTGTACGCTGGCTGGCCCGAGTATTCAACCCCGGACGTCCCGCACTCCCGAAATCTCCTACTACCGACATTACGCCGGTCCGGGACCTATGGATATGCCGGAGCCGCCCGGTTTACTCGTCCTGCTCCGTTTGCCGGCCGGTCGTGTCTGCTCCGCCGCCAGGTCCTTCCGCGGAGGGTCCGGGGGCATCGCCCGAACCAGGAAAGTCGTCCGAGTAGGGTGCGCGTGGGCGGGGCAGATCGTCAATGAGTTCGTTCGCTGCCAGGGCCAGCAGGTCGCGCTGCACCGGCGGCAGGGAAAGGAGCCCCTGCAGGTACGCTTCCACCTCGTATTCCCCGGCGTCTCCCGAGAGGCTGAAGTACTTCAGCCACAGATCGGACACCGGAATATCCGCCGCCCTGATGGCGGCGCGGAGCCGGCGGCGTTGTTCCGGTTCGTTCGGATCGAAGCCCATGGGAAGGTCCTAAGCGCCGGCAGGCAGCGTCCCGGCCAGGACGCGTTCGCTGACGTGCTGCAAGGCAGCGTTCTCGTCGCGGGCAAGCTTCATCAGCCGCTGCAGTGCTGCCTCATGGGTCATCCCGTACCGTTCCATCAGCACTCCGCAGGCCCTGTTCACCAGGTCCCGGCTGTACAGGGATGCCTGCAGGACCTCGGTCATCCTGTGCGGGGCTTCACTGGCCTGGATGTGTGCCAGCAGCGTGGCGGCCGGGGCAGCGAAGAGCTGGAGCAGCGCGGCGCTGGATTTGTCATAGACGTCAGGGGTGGCGGCGTACAGCTTCAGGGCACCCAGGGACTCCCGGCCGGCCATCAGGGGAGCGCTGACCACTGACAATACGGGGAGCCCACGGACGGCTTTCCGCCATGCAGGCCAGCGGGATTCCTTCCCCAGGTCCCTGACCAGTACGGGTTCCTCTGCCGCCCAGGCGGTCAGGCACGGTCCTTCCCCGCACTCGTACTGCGTGGCATCGGCCCGGCTTACGATCCCGTCGGTATAGCCGCTGCTGGTCCGGCGCCCGCGCGAATCCAGAAGCGATACTCCTGCTCCGATCGTCCCGGGAACCGACTCCTTGGCGGCCTGCGCCAGGATCCGGACGGCCGTGGTGACTTTTTCCTCCGTCAGTAGCAGCCCCTGGATGCGAGCTATGACAGTGCTGAGCTCGTCAAGGGGAAGGTGCTGCGCCATAGTCTCAGCATAGAGCCATGCATCGGGCGGGAGGCGGATGCCGCTGCCATCCCGCTGTTCGGTCCGCTGCCCGGGAAGGGGCGGGACAGTAAGATGGGCCCATGTCGAGTGCACCGGAGAAAGAACCGATAGAAGAGCTCCAGAGCATTCTGGTGGGCGCTGAGAACGTTGTTGAGTTCCTTACCGGGCTTGCCGGGCTGGCCGCTGCATCGGTTTCCGAAGCAGCGGGTGACCATATCGAATGTGCAGTCACGCTGAGGCTGCGGCGCAAGCCCACTACCGTTGCCGGCAGCAGCCCGCGTGCAGTGGAGCTCGATGAGGTTGAACAGGCCGTGGGGGACGGTCCCTGTATCAAGGCAATGCGGGAGATGTCCCCGGTCATCGTCGACGACGTCGCTACGGATCCCCGCTGGCCGGCGTTGACCCGGAAGCTGGCTGAGGCGAACATCCGGAGTTCACTCGGTGTGCCCCTTGAAATCAGCAGTGAAGCCCGGGTCGCCTTGAATTTCTTTGCGTCCAAGCCTGGCGTATTCACCGCAGGCGTTTACGAAAAAGCCCTGGGCTTCGCCGCAGCCGCCCACAACACGCTTCATCTCTCGGTCCGCCTCGACACGGCACAAAGCCGGGCGGACAACCTGGAAGCTGCCATGGAGAGCCGGACTGCCATCAACCTGGCATGCGGCGTCATCATGGCCCAGAACAGGTGCTCCCAGGCGGAAGCGATGGACATCCTCACCAAGGTCTCCAGCAACCGCAACCAGAAGCTGCGGGATGTTGCCGCGGAGCTGATTGAACAGTTGACCGGCGACAGGGTCAAGACGCACTTCGACGCATAAGGGTGACCGGGCCCGCTGCTCCCCTCGCCGACAGCTAAGCCGCACCCCGGGACCCTCAGCCGGCCTGCAGCACAGAAACGCTGCAGGCGCTGCCGGACCGGCGGATGTCCCAGCAGTTGCCGTGACCCAGTACCTCGAAGCTGTCGCCGTCTGCCGCTGACAGCACCACGGCGGTGTTCTCGTCCACGGCCACGGCCCTCTCCACCAATCCTGCAGCCACCGCTCCCAGCGCGCGGCTGAGCGTGCCGGCCTGCGCGGCGTGGACGTCAACGGCGAACGGGGCCAGGCCCAGGCCGTCCCGGATCTCGAGCTCGGCCAGGCCCTCCGAGCATTCTTCGCCGCAGACCTCGATGCCGCGGCTCCGGTAGCCGCCCACCAGCGCCCTGCGCGGTGCGATCATTGCCCCGGCGGAAAAGCCGAGGTAGGGCACGTGGCCGGCCACTGCCCGGGAAATGGCGGCTGCCGATGCGGTGAGTCCCTCCCAGTAGGCCGGCGTCAGTCCACCGCCCACCACCAGCCCGTCAACGCCGTCGAACACCGAAGGGTTGGCGGGCGCGCCCGCACCCAGGAGGACCGGCACCACCTCAACCGGCATCCGCGCGAGCAGCGGATCCACATAAGCCGGGAGGAGGCTTTCCGGGTTCCCGTTACGGTCATGAACCACCACCGCCACCCGGGCGGGCGCCTCGTCCCCGGAACGCCGGCGGACGGCCTGCGCGAATCGGTCAAAGACTTCCGGAAAGGCCAGATGGTCCGGCCCGGCGCCGGCGAGGAAGATGCTCATGGCCTTCAAGATACCGGCCACAACGCCCTTCCCGCCGGAGTGGGAACCCCCGTTTCTGGAGGCCATTGACAGCCTGGGCCGGGCAGGACTATCGTACAACCAAATGGTTGTAGATCAGCTCCGTGACGCCGAACTGGACCGCCTCTTCCAGGCGTTCGCAGATTCCACCCGCCGCGACATCGTGCGCCGCGTGACGGTGGGAGAGTACTCGGTTTCCGGTCTCGCTGCCCTCTATGCCATGAGCTTCGCCGCAGTCCAGAAGCACGTTGCGGTGTTGGAACGCGCATCCCTGGTGACCAAGGAAAAGCGCGGAAGGGAGCAGATTGTGCGGGGTAACCATGAAGGACTGGAAAAAGCCCGGCGGCTGCTCGACGAATATGAGGCGATCTGGCGGCAGCGCGTCGACCGGATCGCAGGCATTCTGGCTGAAGGATAAGGAAGGGTTCTGCAATGTCCGTTACTGGTATCACCAAGAATCTTGAGGCGCTCAGCTTCACCCTCACCGCCGAGTTCGACGCCGGGGTCGAACGCGTCTGGCAGCTCTGGGAAGACCCGCGCCAGCTCGAGCGCTGGTGGGGGCCGCCCAATTATCCGGCAACGTTTGACCGGTTCGACTTCCAGCCCGGCGGAAAGGCCGACTATTACATGACCACCCCCGAAGGCGAGAAGCCTCGCGGCTGGTGGCGCTTCACCTCCATCCGGGCGCCCCACAAGCTGGAGTTCGACGACGGCTTTGCTGACGAACACGGGGAACCGGTCGCAGAAATGGGAGCCGGCCACGTCACCGTGACGCTCGAGGAAGACGGCGGCCGGACCAACATGAAAGTAGCCACCATCTTCGACTCCGAGGAGCAGATGGAACAGATGGTCCAGATGGGCATGGAAGAGGGCATGCGGGAGGCAGTTGGCCAAATCGACGCGATCCTCGCCGAACACGCCAACGCCTGACCGGCTAAGCCGTCCGGCACCTGGGCAAGCGTACGACGGCGGGACGTCCCGCCGTCGTACGCCTCAGTCCTTCCTGGGCTGGCAGGGCCTACCGTGCCTGGTCAGTGGCGAAGACCAGGAGTGAACTGGTGGCGGTGGCCAGCAGTTCACCGGCCGGCCCGAAGATGCGCCCCTCGGCGAAGATCACACGCGATCCCGGCTTGGTCACGGTCCCCTCGGCCCGCAGTACGCCGTGCTTGAGGGTGATGGGGCGGACGTAGCTGACGGAGAGGTCGATGGACGTGTAACCGAATCCAGCGGCCAGGGTGCTGTGCCCCGCGCACCCCACGACGGTGTCCAGCAGCGTGCAGGCCAACCCGCCGTGCACCATGCCCAGCGGGTTGTAGTGCGCTTCGGCAGGCCGGCATTCGAATTCCACGCGCCCCGGCTCAACCCCAACAAGGGCCAGGTTCATCAGGGAGGCCATGGGCGGCCGCGGTATGGTTCCGTCCCGCATGCCGGAGAGATAGTCCAGCCCGGACAGCCTGGACAGCTGCCCAAGGCCAACGCGCGGATCTGTCCAGCTGAAAGTTGCCGAGCGCTCGGTTGTTCCGTTGGTATCCATGGCACTGCCTCCTCCATATGGCCCCTGCCTGCCCAGCCTAAGCGAAGCGACGCCGCCCGGATCCAGGCCCGTGCCGTTGTTAAGGGGATGGGCGTTGAACCCGGCCAAGGGCTTCTGAATACTGGAAGAAGGCGGTGCGACGAACGTGAGGCGGTGGCGGCAATGGGGAGCGGTGCAGCAGAGTACCGGAAGCGCCTTGAGCGTGCCGCCGAACTCCGCACCTACCGCGGGGCAGGCATCACCGCGGATGAGGAAGCGGAGCTTGACGCCCTTGAAGAGAAGGAGCGGGAGAAGCGCAAGAGGGTGAGCGACTCCGCCCGGGCGGAGTACCTTGTCCGCGATGCCATGGCGCAGGGCAAGTTCGACAACCTCAAGTACGCCGGCAAGCCGATTCCCGGGCTGGGGGAGTCGTACGATCCCGACTGGTGGGTCAAGGGCCTCATCCAGCGGGAGAACATCAGCGGCCTCGGTCCGGCGGCCATCCTGCTCCGTAAGGAGGACGCCGAGCTTGATGCCAGGCTCGACGCCCAGTACACGGAGCAGCAGGTGCGGGACATCCTGCAGGATTTCAACCGCCGCGTCGTCGACGCCCGGCGCCAGTTGCAGGGCGGTCCGCCGGTCATCACCAGGACCCGGGACGTTGAGGAGGAAGTGGGCCGGTGGCGCCAGCGCCGTGCGGCCCGGCCGGCCGAGCCTCCGGCTGAACCGCAGCCTGCGCGCCCCTGGTGGCAGCGGCTCTGGAAAGGTGCAACGTAGCCGGACGTACGACGGCGCTGCCTCCCGGCGTCGTCGTTCCGCCTTGGCTAGGTCCCCGCCTCAGCGTGGTCCTTTGCGTGTGCCGGGGCTTTCGCCTCAAAGAGCTCACACAGCGCGTTGTAGTATTTGCGAGTTTGCCCGCAATGCCTCATCCCGATCCGCAAACAGACGCTCTGCGAGGGTTTATTGGCTGGGGCGGTCACTGCCACCACTTTTTCCAGGCCGCCTGCAAAGGCGTAGGACAGGACCGCTGCCGCAGATTCGGTCGCATAGCCATGCCCCCAGTAATCCGGGTGGAAGTGCCAGCCAATTTCGGTGTCCCCTGAAGGTTCCAACAGCAAATCATCGCCCGAGGCCGGAATGGACTTGAGGAGCAGCGTGCCGGCCAGCAGGGCAGGAAGGTCTTGCTCAGTGCCCCGGCTAGGGCCATCGTCCCTGCCATGGCCGCGCAGCCCGGCCTGTCCTTGCAGCTGTTCCTTCAGCTGCACTGCCCAGACACCGTGGACGGGGTTGTCCATCTGCTGCCAGCCGCGGATGCGCTCGTCGGCCTGGGACCGGTCCCGCATCACCTGGGGATGGCTGCCAATGAAACGCTGTACCTCCCAGCGGGAGTAGAGGTCCAGTACAAAGCCGGCGTCCTCCGGCTTCCATTGCCGGAGGATTAGCCGATCGGTTTCAAGGCTCTTCACCACGCCAATGCTGCCAGACTGGTGGCGGCTTCTGCTGGTGCCCGGTTTTCCACATAGCGTTGTTGGCAGCGGGGCAATGTCAGACCCTGCTGGAAGACTTTACTCATGGGAGCGGTTCAGGGGTTGGCGGGGGCACCGGCAAGGGCGCAGGCGGCGGGAAGTCCCGGTGCGCTGCCGGTTCCTGGTGTCGTGTCCGTTGCTGAGATCTCTCGCTCGCTGTTGTCGGTTCCGGTCGCGGCTGACGGCCCCGGGATGATTGATCAGGTGCGGGAGCTTGAAGACCTGAAATCGCTGGCGGCTGCGAAACAGGCCCGGATCGCTGTGGCTTTTGATCTCTCCCGGCGGAGGGAGCAGGCCGCGGCCGGTGTCCCGGCCAAGGAACAGGGCGCCGGTGTTGCCGCGCAGGTCGCGTTGGCGCGCCGGGAGTCCCCGGCCCGCGGCGGCCGGCTCCTGGGCCTGGCCAAAGCCCTCACCACCGAGATGCCCCACACCCTGGCCGCCCTGCAGTCCGGGCAGCTGAACGAATGGCGCGCCACCCTCATCGTGAAGGAAACAGCGTGCCTGTCCGCCGAAGACCGGTGCGCGGTGGATGAGGAACTCGCCGCCGGTACCGGCACCCTCTCCGGTACAGGTTCACTGGCCGGCGCCGGGGACCGGGCCATCCTTGCCGCGGTCCGGGCCGCCGCGTACCGGCGCGACCCGCACTCGGTGACACGGCGAGCGGCCCACGCGGTGAATGACCGGACCGTGAGCCTTCGTCCGGCGCCGGACACCATGGCCCGCCTGACCGCCCTGCTGCCCGTCGCCCAGGGCGTGGCCGCCTACGCGGCCCTGACCCGCCACGCGGACACCGTCCGGTCACAGGGTGATGAGCGGTCCCGGGGCGCGGTCATGGCCGACCGGCTCGTTGAAAATATCACGGGCACCCCGGGCGGGATCGCCGGCATCGAAGTCCAGCTCGTCATGACCGACCGGACCCTTTTCCAGGGCGACAGTGAACCAGCCCGCCTCGCCGGCTACGGCACCGTCCCCGCCGAATGGGCCAGGAAAGCAATCCGTGCCGGATCAGAAGCTGACGCCGGGGAACTGAACATCTGGCTCCGCCGGGTCTTCACAGCCCCCGGCACCGGCGAACTCCTCGCGATGGATTCGAAAGCCCGGCTCTTCCCTCCCGGGCTCTGCCGGTTCCTCCAGGTCCGCGACGACACCTGCCGCAGCCCTTACTGCGACGCACCCATCCGCCACCACGACCACATCATCCCCTGGCACCAGGACGGGCCCACCACCAGCACCAACGGCCAAGGCCTCTGCGAAGCCTGCAACCACACCAAGGAAACACCCGGATTCTCAGCCACACCGGTCCCTGGACCACGACACACGGTGGAACTGAAAACCCCCACCGGCCACACCTACCACTCCACAGCGCCCCCACCACCCGGCACCAATCTCGAAGTTGCCAGATCGGGCGCACCAGCCGGTACTGCTGCTGCAGTTGCCGCGTGCCCGCCAGGTGTCGCGGCTCCGTTGACCGAATCGGCCGGTGCCGTGGGCTCCGGAGCCCCAGCCCGCCGTCGTGATATCCGCCTGCAGCCACCAGCCACGGGGACACAACGGCGTCTCAACGAGCGCGGGCCCAAGGCGAAGCCGGCAGTGCAGGTACTTGGCCGTGTTGTTCCGTCTGACTGGTGCCCGGCCTAGGGACGGGGGCTGGGTGACGGTGACGGGCTCGGGCCCATCATTGATGGCGGCGGGGGCGGGAACGGGTTGGTGGGATACAGCGGCGCTGCCTGAAGCATGTAGTTGGCCCACTGCGGCCCGGCAATCATGTAGCCGTCCAGGCGGGGGTAGAAAGTCCCGTTGATGGTCACGTTCTGCCCTGCCCGCTTCTGCCCCTCCAGCGCGTCGCCGAAGAAGGAAGCTGTGGCAACGCCGGTGGTGTAGCCAACGATCCAGGTGGACCCGTTGTTGTTCGAGGTACCGGTCTTGGCCGCCACGGGGAACTTGTCATGGGTCTTCGGGTTGATCCAGACGCCGGATCCCTTGACGAGCACATCCTGCAGCACATTGTTGACGCCACGGGCCACGTCCGGCTTCACGGCATCACGGCACTCCACGGGCTGGGCGGGAAGATTGCCGCCGGTTGCATCCTTGACGTCCACCAGGGCGATCGGTGAGCAGTAGCGGCCGTCATTGGCGAACGTGGCAAAGGCGTTGGCCAGGTGGAGGGGAGCGACGCCGATAGCGCCGAGAAGGTTGCCCAGCTGATGCATGTTGATCGGGGCTCCATCGAGTCCGCTGTGCAGCCCCACGGCGTCCACCATCTTTTGGATACCGCAGAAATCGAGCTGCGCTGCCGTGGCGAACGTGGCCGTGTTGATCGAGTTGTACAATCCGTAATTGATAGGCATCTTCCGGTAGAACCCCTCTTCGGCATTCTGGAGGTCGTCAGCGGCGCCCAGCTGGGGGTTGTTCTGCGCGGTGCTGTAGGCGCCCATCACCTTGCCGCAGCTGGACCGCCACGGGAAGTCCAGCGGATAAACGCGCCGTGAAGCGTCCACCTCCGCGGTCAGGGACTTGCCCTCGTTAAGCCACTCGGCGAAAGTGAACGGTTTCATGGTGGATCCGGGCTGGAAGCCGCCAGCGCCGTTGAGGTCGTTCCCCTGCGGGTCCTTGGCATCGACGTTAAAGTTCAGGTGCGTGTCGAACTTGCCCGGTTCCGGCAGGAACACCGTGTTCTGGGCCATCGCGAGGATCTTGCCGGTCCCCGGCTGCACGGTGACCAATGCGGCGCCCCACCGGTCCGGGTTCGGTCCGGCCGTGCCGTCCACTTGCGCCTGGGCGGCCGCCTGCAGCCTGCTGTCCAGGGTGGTGACAATGGTGAGTCCGCCGCGGTAGAGCTTCCGCTGCCGTTCGATCAGGCTGGGCCCGTACGCAGGGTTGTTCAGGATGAGATGGGAAATGTAGTCACAGAAGTAGGGCGCCATGGCCGCGTAGGCGCAGCCCTGCCGCTCCGGACTGATCTTCAGCTCGATCGGCGTGGCCACGGCTTCATCGTGTTGGGCCTGGGTGATCTTGCCCTGGAGCAGCATCTCCGAGAGCACCTGGTTCCGGCGGACGATTGATTTGTCCGGGTTGATCGCCGGGTTGTAGAACGTGGGGCTGTTGACGAGTCCGGCCAGCAGCGCGGCCTGGGGAAGGGTGAGGTCCTTGGCGGTGGTGCTGAAGAAGTAGCGCGACGCGGCTTCGATGCCGTACGCGTCGCTGTTGAAGAAGACGATGTTCAGGTACCCCTCAAGGATCTGCTCCTTGGTGAACTTCTTTTCCAGCGCAATGGCCAGCTTCATCTCCCGGAGCTTGTCACCAACGTCCTTCTGTCCGGAGAGGATCACCTCGTCCGGCCTGTCCTGCGACAACCGTGCTTCGTTGACCACGTTGGTGACGTACTGCTGAGTGATGGTTGACGCGCCTTGCTGGCCCCCCTGCGTCAGGTTGGACACCAGTGCCCGCACAATCCCCTGGGGATCGATGCCGGCGTGTTCGTAGAACCTGCTGTCCTCGATGGCAATGATCGCATCCTTGATGTGGGGAGACATCTGGTCCAGGGGAATCCTGACGCGGTTCTCGGCGAAGAAGGTGGCGATCGGCTGGCCGTCGGAAGTCAGCACTTTGGTGGATTGCGACGGCGGCTGGACGGTGAGTTCCTCGGGCAGGCTGTCGAAGAACCCAATCGAATTGCTGACGCCGAATCCCGCAGCCGCCACCGCCGGAACCACCAGGCTGGCCGCCAGGACGCCGCACATGGCACTCGCCGCCAGGAACCCCAGGAACCTTCCCAGGGCCGCGCCGAAACCGTTTCTGCGCTTCCTTTTCGTCGCCATTTCTCAGCCCTCGAGCTTGGAGGTCTCCAAAGACTACGCCGGTCCAGCGGCACTGTGTGGTGCCGAAAGGTCAGGATTTGGTCACACTCATGATCTTGACGAGGCGATAGTTAGCGACATATCGTTAACTATCGCCGAAGAGGTCGGTGAACTTATCCCGCGAGAGGACGGTGCCACGATGAAAGGCATGCACGATGAGAAATTTCCCGGCGCTGATTTCAGGAACGAGCCATTCGGGCGGGGCAGGGGCCGCAGGGGGCCGCACGGGCACCGCGGGGGAGGCTTTGGCCCTGGCTTCGGACAGGGCTTCGCGCCGGGCTTTGGCCCGGGGCTCGGTCCAGGGTTTGGCCGTGGCCCACGGCGGGCGAGCAGGGGGGATGTCCGGGCAGCTATCCTCTCGCTCCTGGCCGAGGCGCCTTCCAACGGTTACGGATTGATCAAGACGATTGCCGAAAGGACGGAGGGCGCGTGGCGGCCCAGTCCCGGATCCATCTACCCCACGCTGCAGCAACTCGTTGACGAGGACCTGATCTCAGCCCTCAGCGAGGGCCGCGGGACGGAGTTCACGCTCACGGACCAGGGCCGGGCCTATGTGGCCGAGCACGGTGAAGAAATGGACAATGCCTGGAATGCCGGGCCGGACAGCTCCGACCGTGAGTTCCACCAGAGCATCGGCAAACTGATGGGAGCCATCCATCAGTTCCGCGGTGGTGTCAGCGAGGAGCAGCGCGCCGCAGCCATCGAAAAAATGGATGAGACCCGGCGGGCGCTGTACAAAATCCTGGCGGACTGACGCGGCGCTTAGTGCACGACGTTCCGGCCCTTACCGCCGCGCCGGTCAGGCAAAGGAGTCTTCTTTAGTCCGCGTGGCGCTCTTGCTGGGCCGGTCGGCGGCAGCTGCCACCCCCGCCGCGGGGGAGTGGGAGGCGGGATGCAGCGGATTGAAGCCCGCGCCGATTTCCCCGAACGCGTAGGCGCTCTCAGCGTGTTCAGCCAGATCCACGCCAGCGGTTTCCGCCTCAAGGCTGACCCGGAACCCGATGGTCTTGTTGATGGCGCGGCCAATGACAAAGGTTCCTGCGCCGGAGAGCAGCAGGGTGATCACCACAGCCGCCGTCTGGGCAATCAGTTGCTGCGCACCGCCGCCGTAGAAGAGTCCGCCGCCCTGGCCATCCACCGGAAGGGCGATGAAGCCGAGGGCAAGGGTGCCGATGAGTCCGGCGCCAAGGTGCACGCCCACAACGTCCAGCGAGTCGTCCAGGCCGAAGCGGTACTTCAGGTCAACGAAGACGGCGCAGGCGGCTCCGGCCACGAAGCCCAGGCCGATAGCGGCCACCGGGCTGATGTTGGCGCAGGACGGCGTGATGGCCACAAGCCCGGCAACCACACCCGAGGCGGCACCGAGGGACGTCGGATGCCCGTGGCGGATCTTTTCGGTGACCAGCCAGCTCAGCATCGCCGCGGCGGGAGTCACCAGGGTGTTCACCCAGATCAGGCCGGCCTGCTCAGCCGTTGTGGCCGCGCCGCCATTGAAGCCGAACCAGCCGAACCACAGGATCGCGGCACCCAGCATGATGAAGGGGACGTTGTGCGGGCGGTGGTTGGGGTCCTTGGCGAAGCCGTGGCGCTGCCCCACGATCAGGGCCAGGACAAGGGCTGCGGTCCCGGAACTGATCTCCACCACTGCACCGCCGGCGAAGTCGATGACCTGGCCGAATACGGCGGTGACTGCTCCGCCGGCGCTCATCAGCCCGCCGCCCCAGACCATGTAGGCGAGGGGGCAGTAGACCACGGTGATCCAGAGCGGTACGAACAGTGCCCACGCGCCGAACTTTGCGCGGTCAGCGATGGCTCCACTGATCAGCGCCACCGTGATGATCGCAAACGTGGCGCTGTAGCCGGCTTTGATCAGGTCAGGGGAGCCCATCAGGCTCTGCAGGCCGAAGTTGGCGAAAGGATTGCCGAAGATGCCCAGCACGCCGTCGCCCGTTGTCATGGAGTAGCCCCACAGGACCCACACCACGCCGACGATCCCGGCGGAGATGAAGCTCATCATGATCATGTTGAGGGCTGCCTTGGCGCGGGTCATGCCGCCGTAGAAGAGGCCCAGCCCGGGGGTCATCAGCAAAACCATCGCGGCTGAAATCATCAGCCAGATATGTTGGGCAGAAATTTCCACCTGCGGGTCCCTTCGCGTTGCGCCAGCGGGGCGCTCTTTGCCGGCCCTCGCACTTCCCCCGGCGTCTATGGTTGTCCTCCGGTGTTTCAGGAAGGGCGCGCAAAAGTTGCGGCTGCGTTACACAATTCGCTCCTACGTGAAGTTCACGCGTCGATCATGTTTCAAGCTTGTTAACCGCCGCCCTCCACGCGGTGGCACCGATACGGCATAGGGCCCCAGGCCAGCGCAACGGCGCGGGACGGACCGGGCGGAAGGTGAGAACCGCCGTCGGACGCGAAGAACGCATAGGTTTCCTGTGCGTAACCGGCGGCTCACCCTCCCGGCGCTGGGTTTCACAGCCTTAAGGACCGACGACGGCGCGCCGCTGGGAAAGTGCGGTGCGCCGTCGTCGTGCGCTGCCAAAGGTGGGAGGCCCAGCAGGATGGCAGCAGCGAAGGCGTCAGAACTGCCGGGCGTTGGCCAGTACGGGAAGTTTGCTGCGAACCTCATCCACCATGGACGGGTCGATATCCACGACGGCGAGTTCCGGCCTCCCGCCCAGCGCCACGACGGCGGAGCCCAGGGGGTCGATCACCGCGCTGTGCCCTATGCCCGTTGGGGCGCTGCCTGCCGGACCTGCGCCGACGGTTTCCGGGTCCCCCTGGCCGCAGGCCACCACGAACGTGGTGCTGTCCAGCGCGCGCGCCCGCACCAGGAGGTCCCACTGTTCAGCCTTGCCCTCGCCCGCTCCCCAGGACGCACACAGGATGTTGACCTGCGCCCCGGCCCGGGCGTTGGCGGTGAAAAGGGCAGGGAAGCGGACGTCGTAGCAGGTGGCGAGGCCGAAGACCGTGCCGTTGAGCTCGAAAGTCACGGGAGTTTCGCCCGCGTCCACAGTCTTCGACTCTGTAAAACCGAAAGCGTCGAAGAGATGGACCTTGTCGTAGGAGGTATCGACGCCGGGGCCAGTGACCAGCAGGGTGTTGCGGACCCGTCCGTCCTTCCCGGGAGTGAACATGCCTGCCACGATCACAATGCCCTGGTCCCTCGCGATGGCCCGGACTTCGCCGGCCCAGGGGCCGTCCAGTGGCTCTGCGACGTCGCGGAGGGAATGACCGAAGGCCCGCATGGCAGCCTCGGGGAACACCACCAGCTCCGCACCAGCGGCCTTCGCCTGCGCCGCGTAGTCCCGGATCAGTTCCAGGTTTTCTGCGGGGTCTGCACTGCTGATGATCTGGGCTACAGCCAGACGCATGAACGCTCCAATCTGGGGGGCCGCTACTGTTTGTAGCCTTCGACTTCGCTGACGGGCCGGGCTTCGGCATCGTTGGGGTTCTCGCCGGAGTCCGACTTGGCCCGCCGCTGCCGCAGCAGGTCCCAGCACTGGTCCAGGCTTTCCTCCACCTGCTTCAGCCGCGCCTTGTCCGGCACCTGCCCGTCCCCGGGGGCCTCCCGCAGTGAGTGCTCCTCCTCAACGAGGGCCTGGATGCGCGTCAAAATATCCTGATCATTCATGGCTTCCCCTTACTCCCCGGACCGGTCTCCCCAGCGTACGCCTGTACCATCTGAATCATGCCCACTGTGCTTGATATGGCAGGTCCAATCCTGGAAATGCTGACCTGGATGTGCCTGCCCGCCGGGCTCGCGCTGCTCTTCTACACAGGCTTCCTCCGCCGCTTCGTTCATCCGTGGGCTGTGGCTGAAGCGGTGGTGTATTCCGACAGCACGGGCGTGGGCTTCCGCTGGTTCGACCGCAAATACCAGGTGCACCACGCGCCTATGTCACCCCACGACATCAGGGACCTGGCTGTGGGCGACACCCTCCCCATCTACTACCACCCCAAACGCCCCACCCAGTGGCAGACCGCTGCACCGGAAGAGGCCGGCAAAACCGCATCGGTGCTGGGCCGGTGCCTGACGGGCATTGGCGCCGTGGCCTTCCTTGCCGGCTTTATCCTGCCGATGTTCTAGGGGCTGCCCTATCCGATAAGCACCACGCCAATGCCGAGGGCGCCCAGGATTACCCCGGCGGAAGCCGTCCAGAGCACGGCGGTGATGTCGGCGTCGTGCCTTTCCTTGCGGATACCGTGCGAGCTCACGCGGTAGCGGCGCCGCTGCGTGAAGTAGATGCCGGCGGCCGTCCCGGCGGACACCGTGAACAGGAGCAGGATCGGAAGGCCATGCTGCGGCAGCCAGCGCAGGAAGATCGCGCTGACCGTCACCAGGGCCAGCATGGTCCTGCCCCACGCAAGCGTGGTCCGTTCAGGCTGCAGTCCGGGATCCCCATGCAGTGGTGCGGGGCCGCGGGATGGCGCCACGGGTCAGCGCCAGAGAATGAAGATCAGTACGACGGCGGCCGCCAGGGCACCGGCCGCGGCCAGCAGCGGCACGATGAGGGGCAGCGGCAGCGGCGCCTTGTTGCGCATGCTGCGTTCCACCCGGAGCCACCGGACAGCGGAGCCTGCGCTCAACAGTATGCCGAGCAGAAGCAGGACCACCGCCAGGCCCTTGCGGACCGGTTCCAGGAAGAGGTCCGAGGTGAAGGCTTCAATGGCGATGCCGCCGGCCAGCAGCGCGAGGGAGGTACGGATCCAGGCCAGGAACGTGCGCTCATTGGCCAGCGTGAACCGCGGGTCCGGTTCCTCCCCGCCAGGCAGCAGGCGTTCGGCGATCTTCCCGCGCGACGGCGGGACGGGGGCGCTGGCGGGCTGCTCGCAGTTGGTCACGGTGCCAGTTTAGCTATGCGGCTGGGCGCATCCGCCGCTGCGCTGTCCTCGCAGCGCTATGCCCCGCTGCGAGGGGCGAACATGATCACGGCCACGCCCAGCAGGCAGATCAGTGAACCAGCGATGTCCCAGCGGTCTGGCCGGAAGCCGTCAAAGATCATTCCCCAGGCCAGCGATCCGGCCACAAACACCCCGCCGTAGGCCGCCAGGATCCGGCCGAAGTGGGGGTCTGGCTGGAAGGTGGCCACGAAGCCGTAAGCCCCCAGGGCGATGACACCCAGACCGGCCCACCACCAGTCCTTTCCTTCACGCACTGACTGCCACACCAGCCACGCGCCGCCGATTTCCGCCGCAGCAGCCAGGACAAACAGCACAGCGGTCTTGGCGATGCTCACAGCTCCATCAGGGATACCCACGACGCCATCATGCCAGCCGGCTTCACAAGGGCGGGAATGCCGGGGGCCGGGCCGGGGTTGGGCCGTGTATGGAGCGCATCGGATTTCTCTCATTTGGCCATTGGGGTCCCGGGCAGGGCTCCCGCACCAGGACAGCCGGTGATGCCCTCCTCCAGGCCATCGACTTGTCGGTGGCGGCGGAGGAGCTCGGGCTGGACGGCGCGTTCTTCCGGGTGCACCACTTCGCCCGGCAGCAGGCCTCGCCATTCCCGCTTCTGTCCGCCATCGCCGCGCGCACCACCAGGATCGAGATCGGCACGGGTGTCATCGACATGCGGTACGAAAACCCGCTCTACATGGCCGAGGAAGCCGCGGCCGCCGACCTGATCAGCGGCGGCCGGCTGCAGCTCGGCATCAGCCGCGGGTCACCCGAGCCGGCCCGCCAGGGAGCAGCAGCCTTCGGGTACGTGCCCGGCCCCGGAGAAACCGACGCGGACATGGCCCGCCGGCACACCGATCTCTTCCGGAAGGCCATCACCGGCGCGGGGGTCGCGGAAGCAGACCCGCGGTATGCAGGCGGAGCCACCGGACTCTTGCCGGTCCAGCCGCAGTCGCCCGGGCTCGCCGAGCGAATCTGGTGGGGAGCCGGGACCCGGAAGACGGCGGTCTGGGCCGCGGAACTGGGCATGAACCTGATGAGCTCCACGCTGCTGACCGAGGACACCGGCGTGCCCTTCCATGAACTCCAGGCCGAGCAGATCCAGCTGTTCCAGGATGCCTGGGCTGCAGCAGGCCACGAGTACATGCCGCGGGTGTCGGTAAGCCGCAGTGTCCTACCCATAGTGGATGAGGAAGACAGCCGCTTCTTTGCCGGTGCCGCCCTTCGGGACGGCCGGGACCAGGTGGGCATCATTGACGGGCTCACTGCCCGGTTCGGGAAGAGCTACGCGGGCGCCCCGGACGTGCTGGCGGAACAGCTCGCCGCGGACACCGCCGTCCAGGCCGCCGACACCCTCCTGCTGACCATCCCCAACCAGTTGGGGGTCGACTTCAACGCGAAGCTGCTGGGCACTATCTCCCGGCACATCGCGCCCTCGCTGGGATGGAATCCCGGCTCCTGAACAGCCGCGGTGAAAGAGTGTGACCTATAATTTCTCCCCGCCAGCAGCAATACGGCGATATAATAAGTAGGCTTATGGAAAGGTGGGGGAACTTTATGCGTTGCCGAACCGTTACTCTTAGAGTGCGGCTTGGGGGCTTTGCGCCACTTACTACAGCGTGACTGCGGAACGGTCATATGACGGAGAGAGAGAAATATGGCTCGCGCCGCTCTAGGCTTAATAGCATGATCCGGTTACGCCAGCTGGCCCAGGCGGCCACTGTCCTCACCACGCCCTTGTCGCCGGAGGACATCCTCGCGCTGTTCAACCCCGTCTACTCCGCACGGCAGCTCCGTGGCGTCGTCACGCGCGTTGTCCAGGAGACGGCCCAGTCCGCAACGATCTTTTTCCGGCCCGGCCGCGGCTGGCACTCGCACCTGGCGGGCCAGTGGGCGCGCATCGGCGTCGAACTCGACGGCGTCCGCCACTGGCGCTCCTACTCCCTCAGCGCCCCTGCCGGCAAGGACCCCGCCATCACCGTCACGGACGTTGGCGCCGTGTCCGGCACCCTGGTGCGCACCACCAAGCCCGGCGATGTCCTGTTCCTGGCTCCTCCGCAGGGCGACTTCGTCCTGCCCGAGCACCCGCGGCCCCTGCTGATGGTAACCGCGGGCAGCGGCATCACTCCCGTCATGTCCATGATCCGTACGCTCGTCCCGCGGCGTCCGGATGCCGACGTCGTGCTCGTCCATTCGGCCCGCACTCCCGGCGACAGCCTCTTCCGCGAGGAACTTGCCGAGTTGGCGGACCAGTTCCCCAACTTCCGCCTGGCCCACTGGTTTACCGGTGAGCAGGGCCGCATGGACCTGACCAACACCTCCCAGCTGGACGAAATCTGCCCTGACTGGAAGGAACGCGCGGCGTATGCCTGCGGTCCGGACAGCTTCCTGGACGACGCCGAGGCGCTGTGGAAGCGCGCGGCGCTCACCACTGCGGCCCCCGGCTCGGACGTGGCGGTGGCCGGCAGTGCCGGCAACCTCATGATCGAGCGCTTCAACACCACCTTTGAAGGCGGCGTGGGGCACGACGGCGGGCTGGTCACCTTCGAAGCCTCGGACAGGGAAGTGGAAGCCGACGGCGACACCCCCATCCTCGACGTCGGCGAAGACGCAGGAGTCCTCATGCCCAGCGGGTGCCGGATGGGCATCTGCCACAGCTGCCTGACCCCCCTCCTGTCCGGCCAGGTCCGCGACCTCCGCACCGGGGAAGTCCACGGCGAACCCGGACAATTGATCCAAACGTGTGTCTCGGCAGCCGCCGGACCCGTCAACCTCGAAATCTGAGGAGCACCACGGTATGACTGTAGTAACACCGAGCAAGACCACATCCGCCGAAGGCAAGCCGGCCGGAGGGTCAAGGACGCGCCCCGGAAAACTCGCCGAGTCCGGCAGCCCCACCGTCCGGCCGCCGGCCGCCGCGCACCTGAGCGATGAGCAGGTGGCGGAACTTGGGCGTGAACTGGACGCCATCCGCGACGAGATCCTCGCCAAGCGCGGGGCGGCAGACGCCGCCTACATCCGCCGCGTGATCAAGGTCCAGCGTGGCCTGGAGATCTCCGGGCGTGCCGCGTTGCTGGTCAGCAAGAACAAGGCTGCCTGGGTTACCGGCACCACGCTGCTGAGCCTGGCCAAGATCCTGGAGAACATGGAAATCGGGCACAACGTCCTGCACGGCCAGTGGGACTGGATGCGGGACCCGGACATCCACTCCACCACCTGGGAGTGGGACTTCGTCACGCCCTCACGCTCGTGGCAGCACACCCACAACGACCTCCACCACCGCTGGACCAACGTGGTGGGCAAGGACAACGACGTCGGATACAACCTCCTGCGGATGGACGAACAGCAGCCGTGGAAGCCCATTAACCTGGCCAACCCGCTGTTCAACGCCATCCTGGCGCCCCTCTTCGAGTGGGGTATCGCCATCTACGACCTTGAGCTCACGGAGTTCAAGGAAGGCAAGAAGTCCAAGGAAGCGCTGCTCAAGGACCTCAGGGCCCTCGGCAAGAAGGTTGTCACCCAGTTCACCAAGGACTACGCCGCAACCCCGGCCGTCGCCATGCTGACCGGCTCCGGCAAGCAGGCCCTTTACGGCACCCTGACTGCCAACGCCGTTCGCAACGTGTGGGCCCACGCCGTGATCTTCTGCGGCCACTTCCCCGAAGGCACGGACACCTTCACGGAGGAAATGGCGGAAGGCGAAACCCGCGGTGACTGGTACATCCGCCAGATGATCGGCTCCGCCAACATCTCCGGGTCGAAGTTCATGCACATCATGACCGGCAACCTCTCGCACCAGATCGAGCACCACCTGTTCCCGGACCTGCCGTCCAACCGGTACGCCGAGGTGGCGCCCAAGGTCCGTGAGATCTGCCAGCGCTACGGTTTGAAGTACACCACCGGGCCGCTGCTGAAGCAGGTCGGATCCACCTGGGGCAAGATCTTCAGGCTGGCATTGCCCGGCAAGACGGCAGCCACGGCCTAACCGCCGCACCGCCTGCCCAAAGCACTGAAAGCACCTCCGGCTCCGGGATTATCCCCGGGACCGGAGGTGCTTTTCTGTCCCCACCGACGCTCTCTCACCTAACGCAAGGTTTCCCCGGACGCTCTCTCACTCGATGGACGTTTCCGGCGGACGCTCTCTCACTCGATGCACGTTTCCGGCCGATCCTCTCGCACTTTCCCTGGAACCCTCTCGCACACCCGCGGCAGGCGCGCATAATTGATCCCACAGCGCGGCGCCCAGTGGAGGAATCATGCGGATTGTCGGAGCACTCATCGTTATCTGGCTCATTGTTGGCGGTGTGGCCGCCTGGCAGCGCGGCTATTTCGGCGCCGCGCCCGGAAACTGCGCGGAGGCCGGAACCATTGCCATCACCATCGCTGCGGGACCGCTGAACTACATGGGAGCGAATCCGCAGATTACCTGCGAGCTTCCGCAACCCTCCCCGTAGCAGGGCGTGCCTGGCAGGAAGCCACGCGCGGGAAGGGCTGGACTGGACGGTGGACCGCCCTAGAGTAGGTACTGCGCGGCCGCGGCACCCTCCCGGCCGCATCGATCCCACAGTCTCGAAAGGACCCGCCGCGATGGCCTTCATCACCGTTGGAACCGAAAACAGCACTGATATCGAGCTTTACTACGAAGACCACGGCTCCGGCCAGCCCGTCGTGCTGATCCACGGGTACCCCCTGGACGGTTCCTCCTGGGAAAAGCAGACAGCGGCCCTCCTTGACGCGGGCTACCGTGTCATCACCTACGACCGCCGCGGTTTCGGCAAATCAAGCAAGACCACCGAGGGCTACGACTACGACACCTTCGCTGCAGACCTCAACACTGTGCTGACAGCCCTGGACCTCAACGATGTTGTACTGGTGGGCTTCTCCATGGGCACCGGCGAGGTGGGCCGTTACCTGGGCACCTACGGCTCCGCCCGGGTGGCGCGGGCAGCCTTCCTCGGCTCCCTGGAACCTTTCCTGCTCAAGACCGATGACAACCCGGACGGCGTCCCGCAGGAGGTTTTCGATGGGCTGAACGAGGCCGTCACTGCGGACCGGTACGCCTTCTTCACCGAGTTCTTCAAGAACTTCTACAACTCGGACACGTTCCTGGGCACGCCCCGACTGAGCCAGGAGGCAGTCAACGCCAGCTGGAACCTGGCCGCGAATGCGGGTGCCACGGCATCAGTGGCAGCCCAGCCCACATGGCTTACGGATTTCCGGGCCGACATCCCCAAGATCGACGTTCCCGCGCTCATCCTCCACGGCACCGCGGACAATATCCTGCCCATCGACTCCACCGGCCGGCTGTTCGCCAAGGCCTTGCCCACTGCCGACTATGTGGAAATAGAAGGTGCCCCGCACGGCCTGCTGTGGACACACGCCGCCGAAGTCAACGAAGCGCTCCTGCGTTTCCTCGCCAAGTAGCAGCTTCCCTCCCTGCGCATGCAAAACGTCCGACGGCGGCATGACTGCCGCCGCCGGACGTGGGAGAGCGTTTGGGGAAACGTTGCGTTAGGTGAGAGAGCGTCGGAGGAAACGTTGCGTTAGGTGGGAGAGCGTTTGGGGAAACGTTGCGTTAGGTGAGAGAGCGTTTGGGGTTTACCAGCGGGGGCCGCCTCCGCCGCCGGGGCCCTGCGCTGCGCTGTATTCCCCGGCCGTGACCGTACCCTGCTCCGAGGCGCCGTCGAGCGACCCTTCACCGATGCCCGCGCTGACCGTTGCCGTTCCGCCGGTGTACACCGTGTATTCCGCGCCGTCGCTGATGGCCGCGGAGGAGAACACCAGCGAGGCTGCGGCCTTGGTGGTGACGAATGCAGCCACCACGGTGCCGGAGGAGTCGGCGATCTGGACTACGGTGCCGGCGGGAATGGACGAATCAAGGGTCACCTGCACGCCGGACTGCGTGGAGGAGGCTCCCGGTGTGACAGCCATGCCCGCGCTGCCCGCGGCGGCCACTGTTCCGCCCGTGACCACCAGTTCACCGTTGACGTCAAGCGCCCCGTTGCCGTCGTTCGTGGGGCCGTTGACCACCACGGTGCCGCCGGAGATGCTGGCGTTGCCGTTGGAGTCCAGGCCGTCGCCCTGTGAGTTGATGGTCAGCAGGCCGCCGCTGATGTCCACGGTGTAGTCGCCCACGGCCATCTCCCCGCGACCCATGCCGCCGCCCATTCCGCCTTCGGCGGTGGTGCTGGAACTTGTGCTGCCGCCTGAGGCGTTCACGCCGTCGTCGTTGGCGGTGACGGTGGCTGTGCCGCCGGTCATGATGATGTGCTGGGCCTCGAGGCCTTCCTCCGACTCCTCCACCGTGGTGGTGCCTGCCGCGATGGTGAGCGTGTTGAAGGCCTTGATGCCGTCGTCGCCGGCGCTGACGTTCAGGGTGCCGCCGTTGACCAGTACCCAGCCGCGTCCCTCGTCCTCCTCGTTGTCGGACTTGAAGCCGTCGTCGCCTGCTGTCACCTTGTAGGCGCCGTCCAGGAGCACCGCGTAGTCCTTGCCGACGATGCCGTCGTCCGCGGCGTCCACCGTCACGGTGCCTCCGGCGAGGACAAGGCCGTCCTTCGAGGAGATGCCATCGTTGAAGTTGCCGTCTACGGTGAGGGACCCGGTGCCGGCGACCGTGAGGTCGGCCATGGAGTACAAGGCTGCGTCGGGGGCATCCGTGCCCTGGCCGGCGTAGGTGGCGGCGTCGCTGAGGGAGTTGGTGGTTCCGTCCTCGAGGTACACGATCGCCTCGTTCGCGCCCTGCACCACGAACGGGGACCCCGTGGAGCTGGTGATGGCTGCCCCGTCAAGGATGATCCGGACCACGTCTTCCTCACCGGCAGCCACCACCACCTGCCCGTCGGACAGTGAGCCGCTGAGGCGGTAGGTGCCGGCGGCGGTGATGGTGACGGTATCGCCGTCGACCTTGACAGCGGACGACGACGTTCCGGCGGCAGCAGCGCTGGCACCGTCCGCCATGGTCACGGCTACTTCGGAGGCGGCGTCCCAAGTGAGGTCGTCGGCGTCGTAGTGGGTGTCGTCAGCGAGGGCGTCCAACGAGACGGCCCCCGCAGTGCCGGTGGAGGCAGTGGAGGCGGCAGAGCCCGCGCTGGTGGTGGAGGCCTGGCTGCTGACGGCCGAGACCCCGGTGGGAGTCGTGCCGCCCACGGAGCAGCCCGCCAGGCCGAGGGCCAGGGCAAGCGCGGTGACGGACAGATGTGTGCGGAAGCGTTTCATGGTTTTTCCTTCAGGTGAAAGCGTGGGGGAGATGGGGGTCAGGCTACGGGCCGGAGGGAGAGGCTGCGGCGCAGCGTCCGGTTCCAGCGGTTTGCGGGTAGGTCCGGGCACAGGGCGGCCATGCCGGTGGCGAATTTCGAGATCCGGGAGGGGCGGACGCCGTGTGCCCACAAATGCCGGTCCAGCGGCCCGGCCGTGGAGCCCGACTTGGTCTCCAGGATCACCGCATCATCGAGCACCCAAGCAGCCTGGCCGGGACGCTGCCAGGTCACGTCCGTGTCGATGGTGGCGCGGCTCCCGGACTCCGGAAGGTAGAGCGTGGTCCGGTGGTAGCGGGTTTCGAGGACCGGGTGGAGGCGGCCGGGGGGTATTGAACCCACGGCCGCGGTGAGCGTTTCGCGGACGTACTCCAGGCCTTCGGCCGTGAGCCGGGCGCGGTCCTCGGGGAGGTACGGGATGCGTTCCTTGACCGTCGCTTCCCGGGCGCCTTCGGTTTTCACCTCCAGGAAGCTCACCGCGCTGTCCACATAGGTCCGGGTGCGGATCTTGTACCGGCGCCGGCGGCCGCGGGCTGCCAGGAGGTAGCTGTCCAGGCCGGCGGTGTCGAAGTAGACGGAGTCGTAGGCGAAGCTGCGGGAGCCGTCCATCTCCAGGACGCGGACGTCGGCGCGGAACGTGGCGAGGAGCTGGCCTGCAAACCGGGCCGGGACCACGTACTTGCGGTCCACGCGGGTCTGCAGTGCGGCCTCGGAGTTGAGCTCCTCCAGCCCAACGGGGCGGAGGGATCCGAGGTTGCTGACGACGACGGCCGTTGCGGGCGTGCTCATGCGGCACCTGCAGGGGTTGTCAGGCGGGTGGCTGGTTCTCCGGCGGCAGGTTGAAGGGAGGCAGGTTCCATGGGGGCAGATTCCGCGTGCCGCGGCGCCGGCAGGGCCGTGACAGCTGCAGGGAAGGCTGCGGGGGAGTAGGCGTACCGGACATCCACGATGGTCTTGTCGTTCACCAGGTCCAGTTCCTGGATGGTGGCGGAGTGGACCTTGCCGTGGAGGACCTCTTCCAGCCGGGCGTAGAGTTCGCCGTCCTCGGCAATGGCGCGGTCCAGGATGACGGTCTGGTGGCGGTGGGCCGGCAGGACCCGTGGGTGGTCTCCCACGAACATCACCAGCAGGATCAGTGCCATCAGTGAACCTGTCAGCCAGAGGGGCTCAATCCCCAGGCCGGCGATCAGGCCAAGGGCCAGGGCCGAGAAGTAGTAGGCCACCTCGTGCTGGGCCAGTTCGGTGGAGCGCAGCCGGATGATGGACAGGACCCCGAACAGGCCCAGTCCCAGGCCAAGGCCGGCGGCCGAACCCGAGAGCGCTGTGGCCACGGCCAGGACGCCCACGTTCATGCCCAGGTAGGACACCACCAGGTCGCGGCGGCGGTGGCGGCGGAGGTACAGGACAAAGGTCAGGATGCTGATGGCTGCCAGGTCGGCGAGGGTGAAAATAAGGGGGTTCATGGGATTCTCCGGGATGTTTTTGGTGGGCTGGTATTCACGGTGCCCGCCCAAACTGTGCGGGTGCTGTGACGGAACCTAGCCGGGTATATGAGTGCTGGCTGACGGTTCCCTGGGGCCGGTGCGGGAGGATTTGCTGGCTGCTTTTCCGCGTGCCTGTGCCGTGAAGAGGAAGCGTTGCTGCACCACAAAACTGATCCCCAGCAGGATGGCCTCAGCCAGGATCTTGGCCGGAAGCGCCAGCAGCCCGGCGCCTTCCAGGGCCCAGATGAGGCCGAAGTTGGCAGCAAGCAGCAGGGCGGCGAGGCTGAAGTAGCGGATTCCGGTGGTGCCGGCGGGCTTGTCCCTGCCATGGTCAAAGACGATGCGCCGGTTCACCATGAAGTTCACGGCGGAACTCACCGCCCTGGCCCCCAGCACAGCAAGGAGCAGGGAGTCGGCCAGCAGCGTGAGCAGCACGAACAGCACGGTGTCCACCAGGAACGCAGTGAAGGACGAAGCCAGGAACTTCAGCAGCGGGGCGTAGATCCGCACCGAGTCGGCCAGCGGACGGAAGTGCGAACCGGAATTGTGGTCCAGGTACACCGTGGCGATGTCCACCGAACGGATGGCATAGCCGGCGTTCCGCGCTTCCAGCAGCAGGTTCAGCTCGTATTCGTACCGGTCGCCGCGGACGGACCGGAGCCAGGGGATCATGGCGGCGGGGTAGCCGCGGAGGCCGGTCTGGGTATCGGAAATGCGCTCGCCGGTGGCCAGGGTGAAGAGCATCTTCGTTGCGGTGTTGCCAAACCGGCTGCGCGCCGGGACGTCGCCGGTGAACTTCCGGCTGCCCAGCACCATCGTGGACCAGCCCTGCCCCGCCCGGTCCTCCTCCCGGAGGGAATCGGCCACCCGGAGGATGTCCGCCGTCCGGTGCTGGCCGTCGCTGTCGGCGCACACCACGTCGTGGCCGGGCAGGTTGTCCGCAATGAAGCCCAGCCCGGACTTGAGGGCGAAGCCCTTTCCCCTGTTGCGCCCATAGCTGATCACATGGCACCCAAGGTCCCTGACGGCGTCGAACACGTCCCGGTACTCCGGGCCGCTGCCGTCATCCACCACCACGATGGGAAGCCACGGTTCCGCCTGGCGGATGGAGCGGATCAGGGCGGGAAGCTGCAGGTCCGGCTCATAGGCAGGGATCAGGATGATCATGTCCGGGCCCTACCCGCCGATGTAGAGGATGTCGGAGGTGCCGCGTTCTTTGTTGGCGCCCAGCGGGTTGTTCACCAGAGAACCGTTGAAGTACATGGTGGAGGAGCCTCCGCCGTCGATGTTGTACGCCGTGGTGGCACCGAGGCCCTGCATGATATCCGCGAGGCCGGTCATGGTGACCCCGGCGCTGTAGCCGGGGCTGCGGCCGTCCACCACCACGAACACCAAGTGGTTGTCGTCGATGATGCCGACGGCGGTGCGGGGCTGTTCGCCCTGGATGGAGTGGTTGCCGAAGTTGGTGTCCACTTCCACGTCCTCGATGCCTTCGGCCACTTCGCCGTTGTCCAGCAGGGACGGGCCGAAGGAGAGGGTGTTCCAGACGCCCTCGGCCACCAGCTGCCCGGCCGTGGTGGTGGTTTCGTCGTAGACCTTGACGGTGCCGTCGCGGTAGAACGCCAGGCCCTGCCGCGCCCCCTCGTCGCGGAACACCACGCCGTTGCGGATCACGATGCCGGTGTCCCGGAAGCCGTAATAGTCGCCGTTGATGGCGAACACTGCGTTGTTGGCCTCGGCAATGGCGGACGTGGTTTCGGTGATGTTCTCGCCGAAGCTGTCGTTGGCGAAGGCGGACTGGAGGGTGGTGGCGTCATCGAGCACGACGTCGGCAACGTAGTACGTGACGGTGTCGTCGCCGCTGCCGGTGGTTACCGTGGAGATGCTGATGTTGAACGAGCCGGAGACGTAGGAAGTGTCCGTGGTGACGGCGGTGGATGACGTGGAATCGGTGGCGGTTTCAGCCGTCGTTCCGGTGGAGTTTCCTGCCTGGCTGGCTTCGTAGGCCGAGACATCGGCGATCTCGACGTGCTGGACCACGAACCGGTCCAGTGCCCAGGCCGTTGCGCCCCCGGCGGAAAGGGTGAGGGCCACGGCCCCGGCGATGATGGCCCGCCGGGCGCGGCCGGGTTTACGTTCTCTGGTCTGTTGCGGAGTCATGCCTCATTTCTAGGGAGGCAAGCTGGCAGGGGGATTTGCCGGATATATAAGGGGCCTGTGAAAACTAGCCGTCGTAGTGCGTGCGTGCCGGCCCTTGGCCCAGCGAATTCACCACGGCCGCGGCAACGTCATGAAGCTTCGAGTTGCGGGTGCTGGAGGCCGTTTTCAGGATCTCGAAGGCGTCCTGCTGGCTGCACCGGTTCTGGGCCATGATGATGCCCACGGCCATGTCGATCACCGTCCGGGACTCCAACGTGGCGCGGAGGTTCGCCGCAGTCTCGCTGTAGTGGGCAAAGCGCACCGCCAGGCGCAGGGCCAGGGACGTCTGGCCCACGAAGTCCTCGGCAAATTCAAGGATGCGCGGCTCGAAACGGTGTGGCCGGCGCGAGTACAGCAGCAGGGCAGCCTTCGTCCCGCCCTCCAGCTGGAAGGGCAGCGCGAGGACGGAGCGGATGCCCTGGGCCAGCACGGCCGAGGAGTATTCGGGCCAGCGGCCGTCGTCGCGGGCGTCGGGGACGTGGATGCTTTCCTGGGCGGCAGAGGCCGTCAGGCTCGGCGTCTCGCTGAACTCATACTCAAGGTGCGCAATGGCCTTCGCATCCGGGCTGCTGCTCGCCACGGTCGCGGCCTTGCGCTGCCGCAGGAGGGTGATGGCGCACATGATCTCATCGCCGGGCTCGGAAAGGTTGCGTGCGGATACCTGTGCCAGCTCGTTAAGGAAGTCCTCAACATCAGAGCTGTTGAGGACCAGCTCATGCAGGTGCTCGGTAATGGATGTATCAGTTTTTGCTGTTGACTCGCTGGCCACGGTTTTCTGGTGCCATTCGCTCAGGACAACCCGGTGACTTCCAGCATCCCCCCGGCGGAGCGGGCAGGCTGTGAAGGTCGCTGGATCGAGGAACTTTCCAACGGCCTGCTGCTAAACCGATATCCAGAAGTATATACATCCTCCGGCGGGGGAAATGGTCACCTTGACACATACGGTGCAGGCTCTCTGGCGCCGGCCGGGGAGTTACCGGCAGAATGAAGCAGGCGCCGGTGCTCCCGGCGGCAGACCCCCGGAACCGGCGGCTGGCAGGCCCCGCTGGGGCAGGAAGAGGGACAGGACATGACCAGGCTGCTCATCATCGGTCCGCCGGGCTCCGGCAAGGGAACGCAGGCGGAACACCTGGCCCGGCACTTCGGCGTTCCCACGCTTTCCACCGGCGAGATTTTCCGGACCAACGTCAACGAGGAAACGGAGCTGGGAAAACAGGCTGCCGGCTATCTCGACGACGGCGATTTTGTCCCGGACCACCTCACCAACGCGATGGTCAAGGACCGCCTGCAGGACAGCGGCCTGCAGGCGGGGTTCCTGCTGGACGGCTATCCGCGCACGGCTCCGCAGGTGGCGGAGCTGGACAACATGCTCGTGTCCCAGGGGTTTGCGCTGGATGCGGTCATTGAGCTGACCGCCCCCGACTCCGTCCTGGAGCAGCGGATGCTCCGGCGTGCCGCGGAGCAGGGCCGCACGGATGACACGGTGGACGTGTTCCGGCGCCGCCTGGATCTCTACCACCGTGAGACGCATGAAGTAGTCTCGGTCTACGCCGGCCGTGGAATGCTCGTTTCCGTGGACGGCAGCGGAGATCCCGGCGACATCACCAGACAGGCGATCGCCGCCGTCGAAAAGTTCCTGGCTTCCCCGCGCCCCGGCGCCTGAACCGGCGCAAGCCACCAACGTAAAGGACAACCTGATGAGAATTGCGGTCACCGGCGGTAGCGGAAAACTTGGACGGCACGTGGTCCGCAGGCTCACGGAGGACGGCCACCAGGTCCTCAACCTGGACCGCGAAGGCAGCCGCAGTCCAGGCCTGGTTGTGGTGGACCTGCGGAACTACGGCCAGGTCCTGGACGTGCTGCTGGGAGTGGACGACAGGCATGACGGTTTTGACGCCGTGGTGCACCTCGGTGCCATCCCGGCCCCGGGCATCATTCCCGATGCCGCCACCTTCGAAAACAACATGCTGTCCACCTACAACGTGTTCCAGGCGGCGCGCCGCGCGGGCATCAAGAAGGTGGTGTACGCCTCCAGCGAGACGGTGCTGGGACTGCCGTTCGACGTCGACCCGCCCTACATCCCCGTGGACGAGGAGTACCCCGCCCGGCCCGAAAGCACCTACTCCCTGGTGAAGCACCTGGAAGAGCAGATGGCCGCTGAGCTGACGCGCTGGGACCCGGAACTGAGCATCGTCGGGCTGCGGTTCTCCAACGTCATGGACGTGGAGGACTACGAAAAGTTCCCCTCCTTCGACTCCGACGCAACCCTCCGGAAATGGAACCTGTGGGGCTATATCGACGGCCGGGACGGGGCCCAGGCGGTGGTCCGCGCCCTCGACAACGGGAAGCCGGGATTCGAGGCGTTCATCATCGCCAACGCGGATACCGTCATGAGCCGGTCCAGTGCCAGCCTGGCCGCGGAAGTGTTCCCCGGCGTCAAGGTGGTCAAGGAGCTGGGCGAACACGAAACCATGCTGTCCATCGACAAGGCGCGCCGGCTGCTGGGCTTTGAGCCTGAGCACACCTGGCGGGACCACTGGCAGAACCCCGCGGGCGGCCCGCCGCGCTAGGTGCTAGCCGGCGTTGCCGGTTTCGAGCAGGAACTCGGCGCGCCCATGCACCGCACCATTGATCTGCAGCTCCAGGGCGTGCAGGCCAGGGTGGTGCACCCTGGTGGTCATCTGCCTGAAGGCATGGCGTTTGGAGAGCCTCCTGCTCTCACCCGGGGCAAGGGTAAGCGTTGACACCTTGAAAACCTTGGCGGACTGGCTGCCATTGGCCTTGCGGTAGTGGACGAGGTAGTCCACGGCCAGGCGCACGTCGTGCGCGCCGGTGTTGGCTATCTCGAAGGAGAACGTCAGTTCACCGGGCAGGGTCAGGACCTCCCGGTCCAGGTGGGGCCCGGCCACCGCCACCTGCGCCGGCGAAAAACCAAGCAGTTCCAGTGCCTCCGGATGCCCTTTCTTGATGAGCGTGCGGAGCCCGTGCCGGACCACCCACCCCGTGTTGCCGTCAGCTGCGGAGAGCCACTCCCTTGCCGTGGCCACCACGGGGCCGGGTGCGTGCCGGGCAAGGTCATTGAGGTGATTGGCCACGGACCGCCGCACGTACTCCGAGGAGTCCCGATACAGCGCGGCCAGGACGGGAAGGGTGGCTTCGGGCCGCTCCACGAGGCCGGGCACGCGCACCGCCCACGGCAGGTAGGGGCGGGTTCCCTCACTCGCCAGGCGGCGGACATGCTCATCCGGGTGGGACGTCCACTCCAGGGCAGCGTCCAGTGCCCGGTCCAGGTTGTGGCGCAGCAGGCGGCGGACGGCAAACTCGCTGGTGAGCCGGGGCGTCAGTTCCGCCAGCAGGGCCAAGGCGTCGTCAAAGTCCTCCCCGGTGCCGGAATCCACGGCAAGGCTGGCAGCAGCCTCTGACACCGGCCACAGGATCCAGCCCGTGAACTCCGGAAACCGCAGGGCTGCACGGAAGCTGACCGCCGCCGTCGGATATCCGGCACCGGAGGCGCTCAGGACATCCTCCCGCAGCGCCTGCGCCGCAAGATCTGTCCGGGCGCGCAGGTTCAGGTCGCCCAGCAGGGAGGCGGCGGCGCGGGTCCGGGCCCACTGCACATCGGGAGCGGCCTCCGTGAGGACCGCCGCGGCAGAATGAACGGCGGCAGCGTCAATCAGTTCATTCATTGCACCCATGGAGTCAGGCTACCGCCAGTGCTGAACGCGATACTCTTCCCCTAGGAAAATCTCAACGGCGCAGGGACGGGCATCACAGTGGGACGTCAGGATTCAGCAGGCTCCGCAACTACCAGCCGGAGCCGCGGCAGGTGGCGGGCCTTCCACGACAAGTTCGTGGTGGAGGAGCGCTACATGGACCCCGCCGACCGGCGGGGACTGTACCGGGCGGCCATCATCCTGGTGGTGACGGGGGTTGCGCTGTTCATCGCCACACTGGTCAGCGTGCTGCAGGCCGATGGCCTCTCCGCCGCAGATGTGCCGGTCCGTGACTGGCTCCTGGGGATAAGGTCCGACGCCGGCACGGCCTTCATGATTTTCCTCGCCGTGGTCTTTGGCCCGATCGCCCTGCCCATCATCGTCCTGGTGGTCATCCTGTGGTGGGGCTTCGCCGCGAAACATGCCTGGCGCCCCATCCTGCTGGCGTCGGCGATGGTCACCGGGGTCATCATCTCCCAGATCATCCTGCGGATCGTCCAGCGCTCGCGGCCGCCCGTGGAGCAGATGCTGTTCGGGATCGACCACACGTTTTCGTTCCCGTCGGGGCATGTCCTGGGGGCGTGCGACTTCCTCCTGGTTGGAGCCTTCCTGGTGTTCTCCCGGCACAGCAACACCAAAGCAGCCGTTCTTGGTTTTGTGGGGGCGGGGATTGGCATCGTGCTTGCCGCCGTGAGCAGGTTATACCTGGGATACCACTGGCTCAGCGACGCCCTCGCGTCGCTGTCCCTCTCCCTGGTCATCCTGGGCGGGGTTATTGCACTGGATACGTGGCGCACCGCCCGTGTTCCCGGGGAGCGGATCACCGGTGAGCTGTCCAAGGCGGATTCGCCCCGCGACTGACTGGTCCGGGGGGTGAACTGTTGTCCGGCCCCTCAGCCTGGCGGCCTGGACCTGGCCCGCTTGAGGGCGCGGTGCAGTTTGTTGTTGGCGGCCTCAAGCTCCAGCACCTTGGCCACGCCCGCGAGGTTGAGGCCCTGTTCCAGGAGTTCGCCGATCCGCAGCAGCACGGCGATGTCGTCATCACTGTACTGGCGGGTGCCGCCGGACGTCCGCGACGGCGTCAGCAGGCCCCTGGTCTCGTAGAGCCGGATGTTCTGCTGTCCTGTTCCAGCCAGCTTCGCTGCCACCGAGATGGCGTACAGCGCGCGGCTGCTGCTCGGGCCGGTCTCCCGTCCCGCGTCCTGTTCCGCCATCAGTTCTCCAGTATCCGTCCGGGGTCTTGCTTCAGTTTCCCACGGGTGCTATAAAAAATCTATATCCATCACCATAGATTAACCGATGGATATGGCACAGGTGGAACACCTACTGAAGCTGAAGGAGTGGGAAATGATGTTGATGCGCACGGACCCGTTCCGTGAGCTGGACCGGCTCACGCAGCAGGTCTTCGGAACCGCCGCCCGCCCGGCTGCCATGCCCATGGACGCCTGGCAGGAAGACGGCGAGTTTGTAGTGGCCTTCGACCTGCCTGGCGTGAAGATGGATTCCCTGGACCTGAACGTTGAACGCAACGTCCTGACGGTCCGGGCGGAGCGCAAGGACCCCACCCAGCCCAATGTGGAACTGGTGGCCTCCGAACGTCCCCGCGGTGTCTTCAGCCGGCAACTGATCCTCGGTGACACGCTGGATACTGACAACATCAAGGCCAGCTACGACCAGGGCGTCCTGACCCTGCGGATACCGGTGGCTGAAAAGGCAAAGCCTCGCAGGATCGAGATCCAGACCCAGCAGAGCGAAAAGCACCAGATCGGAACCTAGCCACAGCCGGCAGGCGCGGGGGACCTCTTCACGGTTGCCCGCGCCTGGCGTTCTTGTCCGCCGGCGTCCGCGCCGCTCGCGGACGCCGGCGGAGCGGAAAAGGGCCACCATGACAACAAGCCCCGACTACTACGACACCCTGCGGGTCCAGCCGCACGCCACGCAACAGGAAATTTCGCGCGCCTACCGGGCCCTGATGCGCAGCCACCATCCGGACGTCGACGGCGGTACCTCCCCGGAAGGTGTGCTTCTGATGATCATGCAGGCCTACAACGTCCTCAGGGATCCTGAGCGGCGCGCCGCATATGACAAGCAGCGGGCCGCCGCTGCCGGACAGTCCGTTCCCGTCCGGAAGGTGCGCAGCCCCGGCGGACCCCGGCACCCCCTCATCAGGGTCACCCCGGTGCGGTGGGAAAGCGGGCCCTGGGCCTGACGATGATCCTGGCAGGGCCCCGGCAACGTCCCCGGCGGGGAACGGAACGGGGAACGGAACACAACAACAGCAACACCGCGAGGAGGCGGAGAACCGGATGAGCGACTGGCGCCGATACGATTCACACCTGATTCCGGCATTCCACGAGCGCTTTGAACAGCGCTGGGGAGCCGGAACTGCTCCCTTCCTGGACCCTGAAGCGCATGAGCAGCCGCTGCCCCGTGCGCAATGGATCAACCCTGCCACGGGCGCAGCGCTGGCCGTTGTGCCGGTGTGGACGGCAGACGAGAAGCAGCAGCGGTCCTTTGGCGTGTTCTACCTTCCGCCCGGGGGCGACATCTGGGTCCTGCGGCCCGGCTACACGGGCTACCTCGAACCCGCTGACGGCGAAACAGAGCACCTGGTGACGCTCCGGAACGATGCCTTCCGGAAGGCGGTGGCCCACGCCAAGGAGTTCCTGTTCGGCTCCCAGTAGCCGCAGGGGCGGACCGGCAGCCCACGGGTTACTGCGGCCCGTGGCTGTGGGACGGCAACGTCCCGGCAGCGCTTCCGAGCAGGCTGCGGGTCAGGGTCTCGGCGTCCGCCATGAGCTCGTCCACTGCGGCATTCAGGTGGGCGTCAGCCACAGCCTCACCCGCTGCGGCAGCGGTCAACACCGCGCGTCGGACCAGCTCCCGTGCGAAGGACGCCGTGGTACCCGCGGTCCGTTCCGCGGCAGACTGCAGGGCCTCGGGACTGAAACCAGCATGCCTGCTGTAAAGCCGGAGAAGGCCAGTGCGTTCGGCGAGGGCGGGAAGGGGGATCTCCACGGCCAGGTCCACGCGGCCGGGACGCTGGGCCAGTGCCCGTTCAAGCAGGTCCGGCCGGTTCGTGGTGAGCACAAAGGCGACATCCGCGTCCTCGTCCAGGCCGTCCATTGCATCCAGTACCTCGAACAGCAGCGGCTGGGGGCCGTGGCCGAAGCTGCGGTCCTCCGCAATGAGGTCGCAGTCCTCCAGGACGACCATGGAGGGCTGCAGCGCCCTGGCTATCCGGGCCGCCTCGGAAATTCGGGCGAGTGAACCGCCCGAGAGCAGGATGGCCGTGGTGCCCGCGCCCTGGCCCAGGAGGTAGCGGACGGTGTGGGTCTTACCCGTTCCAGGCGGGCCGTAGAGCAGGACGCCGCGCTTGAGGTGCTGCCCATGTTCCCTGAGTGACTGCCGGTGGCCGGCAATGCCGACCACATGGCCGGCCACCTTCTGCAGCAGCCCGGACGGAAGGACCACCTCCTGTTCCTTGAGCCGGGGCCTGTGGTGGAAGGTCACCCCGCCGCTGCTGGGTCCGTACTCGCCCATGGTCAATGAAATGACCTGGCCCTGGAGGACGCTCTGGCTGTCCATTCGCCGGCGGTACTCCGCCAGGAACGCGGCGCCGGTCTCCGCGGTTCCAGCCACCAGCTCAAGTACCGCGGACTGCCGCCCGGAGCGCGGGTCCGCGGCCCGCTGCAGGACCGCAAGGCTGCCGCCGTCGTACGAAAAAAGCCGCAACCCGAATGCCACGGCCTGGCGCAGCGTGCCAGGGCCCACTGCCATGTTCACGAAGTCCGGCTGGGCGAGCGGAAACTGGGGGAAAAGCTGCGACTGCTGCACCATGTCGCTGAGGGATGCATGGTGGCGCTGGCCTCCGCCGCCGATGCCCACCAGCCTGCCTTGGGGATCCGTGGCGGTGAGTTCAGCCAGGACGATGTCCGCATCCACGAACCGGTGCGGCGGAATCTGTTCTTCCACCACGGCGAGTTTTTCGGCCGGCAGGCCCAGATGCTCCGTCAGCGCGTCAAGCAGTTGCGTACCCGCTGTTGCCTTATGGTTGCCAGCCTGTGCCAGCTGCACAAGTGCAGCGAAATCGTCGATGAACTTCCCCAGTTTTTCATCCATCCACAGACCCTAGCAGGGCCCAACGGGCTGCCCTCCGGCCCGGCGGGCTGCCGGGACACCGGCCGGGAACCGCCGTGCTCGTCAGGCGCCCACAGCTGTGCGATCCTGTTACGTACTTACAAACGCTCCGTTACAAAAGGCCCGCAGATGCACATCACCGCCAAAGAACTCGCTGCCCTTATCCCGTCCGGATTTACGCTCGGCGTGGCCACGGCTGCCTTCCAAATTGAGGGCGCGCTGGATGAGGACGGGCGGGGCCCGGCGGGCTGGGACGTCTTCGCGGCCAAGGACGGAGCCATCGTGGAAAACCACAGCCCCGTCATTGCCACGGACCACTACCACCGCATGCCGCAGGATGTTGCGCTCATGAAGCAACTCGGCGTGGACTCCTACCGTTTCTCCTTCGCGTGGCCGCGCATCCAGCCGACCGGGCGCGGGCCGGCCAACCGCGCCGGCCTGGCCTTCTACGATAGGCTCCTGGACGAGCTGCTGGCCAACGGCATTTCCCCCATGGCCACGATCTACCACTGGGACACCCCGCTGACGCTGGACGAAGCCGGCGGCTGGATGAACCGGGACACCGCCTACCGGCTGGGCGAATACGCTGCCATCCTCGCGGAGGAATTCGGCGACAGGGTGGCGCGCTGGGTGACCATCAACGAACCTGCCACGGTCAGCACCAACGGCTACACGCTCGGCCTGCACTCACCCGGCAAGGAACTGATGCTGGGGGCATTCCCGACGGTGCACCACCAGCTGCTGGGGCACGGCCTCGCCGTCCAGGCCCTGCGCGCCGCCAAGGTGCCGGGGGAGATCGGCATGACCAACGTCTACTCGCCCATGGTGCCCAATTCCATCAACCCGCTGGACAGGATCAGCGCCGGGCTGATGGACCTGGCCCAGAACCGGCTCTATGCGGACCCCGTGCTGACCGGCAAATACCCGGACCTGATCCGGGCGGCCAAGTTCTTCAGCTCCTTCGAGCACCCGGACGAGGATATGGAACTGATCTCCCAGCCGCTGGACTTCTACGGGCTCAACTACTACATGCCCACCAAAGTGGCGGTAGGGCCGGGCGGCGGAGCAGTGCCCGCCAGCATGGCCGAAGCCATGGGCAGCGACCTGAGCGCGGCCGGTAACGGTGGAACACCGTTCCACGTCGAGACCTGGCCCGAGGCGGACATCACCGCCTACGGCTGGCCGGTGAAGCCGGAGTACATGGCCGTGGCCCTGAAGGAGATGGGCGAACGATACCCCAACCTTCCGCCGGTCATCCTCACGGAGGGCGGTGCCAGCTTCGAGGACATCATCGTCCGGGACAAGTCCACCAACACCAGGTTCATCCCGGACGAGCGGCGGCTCAAGTACCTCTCGGACCACCTCGAGGCCGCCCTGAAAGCTACCGCCCCGGGCGGGGATGCCGCATCGGTTGACCTTCGGGGCTACTACGTGTGGTCGCTCCTGGACAACTTCGAATGGTCCGCCGGGTACAACCAGCCCTTCGGCCTCCTGCACGTGGACTTCGAAACACTGGAACGGACCCCAAAAGCCTCCTACTTCTGGCTCCAGGAACTCATCGAGGAGCGTGACCTTGCCGCCGCGGCAGGCACCGCCATAGCAGAGGCCATGGCAGGTGACGCCCTGGACGTCGAGGTCTTGGGCGCCGGGGCGATGGGAAATGATGTGCCCGACGACGACGTTCCCGCCGTGGGTGCCAGCGCCTAGAGCAGGTCCAGGGCCGTGAGCTGTTTGGCGATGCCGGCGCCGTCCGGTGAATAGATCCACGGAACCTGCGACGCGGTATGGTCCCCGTCCTCGGAGTGGCCGCCGGCGAACACCGATTCGCTGACGGACAGCTGGCGGATGGCGATCGCGGCTACCTTGTCCGGGTGCTCCTGCGAGAAGCCGGAATAGATGGCTTCGTCATGCTGGCCGTTGTCCCCGATCAGGAGCCACTGCATGTCCGGGAATTCCTTGGCGAGCCGCTCCAGGTTCCGGTGTTTGTGGTCCTGGCCGCTGCGGAACCACCGGTCCTGCGTGAGGCCCCAGTCGGTCAGCAGCAGCGCACCGGACGGATACATGTTGCGGGTCAGGAAGCGTGCCAGCGTGGGCGCGGCGTTCCAGGGTCCCGTGGAAAGGTAGATCACCGGCGCGTCCGGATGCTCCACCGTGAGCCGGTCCAGCAGGACAGCCATGCCGGGTGTTGCCATGCGTGCCCGCTCGCTCAACACGAAGGTGTTCCACAGGGCGAGGAACGGCCGGGGCAGGGCAGTCACCATGACGGTGTCATCGATATCTGACACGATCCCGAACTTCACGTCCGGCGCGATGACCCGGATCCTGGCCTCGACGGGCTCCGTGCCCTCGGCGCGCAGCACCGCGGTATGCCAGCCGGGCTCCAGCTGGACGCTGACTTCCGTATCGATCAGCCCGCCCCTGTCCGCCCGGACATGGGTGACAACATCGCCGATGGTGATCTCGACGTCGGTGAACTGCAAAGGAACGCTGGTGAAGGCCCGCCAGCCGCGCACGTTCTGGTTGCCGTTCTGCGCTGCGTGCTCCGCCTTGCTTCCGGGCATCGGCTTCTGGGTCAGCAGGACCCGTCCCAGGACGCGCACCAGGCTGGTTGATCCGTAGCCCTGGTACGCGATGGTCTGCGGCACGAACTTCCAGCGCTTGGCCAGCTGGATGCGCACACCGTTGACGCCGTCGGAAATCCGGTGGGCAAGCTTGAACACCGTGTTGCCCGAAAGGCCGGACTTCCTGTCCGGGTCCGGCGGTGTTGCTGCGTTCTGGGGCGGGGTCTGGGGGGCCGTGTCCATGGGACCACTCTGCCACAGGCTGAAGCGCGCCGAGCTACCCTGGTCCTTGCCGTTCCTCCATGACGTCACCCTTCCCCCAGGATCCAGCGCAGGGTCTCGGCGTTGCGCACTGCGTTGCCGCCGCCGTCGCTATTGAAATAGGCGTAGACGTCCAGGCCGCTGCCCGACCACTCGCGGATCCGGTCGGCCCACCAGTGAAGGTCGGCGTCCGAATAGGAGCCTGCGTAGAGGTGCTGGTGGTCGGGGCCGTGCAGCCGCACATACGTGAACGGTGCAGTAGTGCGCAGGATGCAGGGGAGGTTGGCGCCGCTCATGATGCAGTAGGCGGCCTGGTGCCGCTCCAGCAGAGCGTAGACGTCGTCGCAGTCCCAGCTGGGATGCCGGAACTCCACAGCCACCCGGATCCATCCCGGAATCCTGGCCAGGAAGTAGTCCAGCCGGGCGTCGTCGCGTTCCATCCCGGGCGGCAGCTGCACCAGGAGGACTGCCCGCTTATCGCCGAGCTCGTGCCAGCACCGCTGAATCCGTTCCACCCATATCTCCGGCTGGTAAAGCTTCCGGGCGTGGGTCAGTCCGCGGGGAGCCTTGACCGACATGCTGAAGCCCGCAGGCAAACGCCGGTTCCAGCCCGCAAACGTGGTGTCCCGGGGCCACCGGTAGAAGCTGGCATTAAGCTCAACGGTGCTGAACCGGGCAACGTAATGCTTGAGCCGGTCCCTCGCCGGGAGCCCCGGCGGATAGAGGACGTTCTCCCAATGGTCGTAGCTCCAGCCGGAGGTGCCGATGTGGACTGCCATGACTGCAGGCTACATCGAATCGTGCCCATCACCACGGGGCGGACTGTGGCAGTGTAAGCCTATGGCGCGCATCGAGGATTATGCAGTTGTTGGCGACCTTCAAACGGGGGCCTTGATCAGCAAGGAAGGCTCCATCGACTGGCTGTGCCTGCCACGGTTCGATTCCCCGGCATGCTTCAATTCCCTGCTGGACAGTCCTGACGCGGGGCGCTGGCTGCTGGCGCCGGAGGGTGGCGGCCCCTGCACCCGCCGGGGTTACCGGGACGGCACCCTGGTGCTGGAGACGGAGTGGGAAACACCTGAAGGAACGGTGCGCGTCATCGACTTCATGCCGCCCCGCGACTCCGTGGCGGACATCGTCCGCATTGTGGTGGGCGTCAGCGGAACCGTGCGGATGCACAGCGAGCTGGTGCTCCGCTTCGACTATGGCCACATCATCCCCTGGGTCCGCAGTGACAACCTGGGCCTGCACGCCATCGCCGGCCCCGACGCCGTCTACCTGGTGACACCGGCACCCCTCCGCGGCGAGAACATGCACACCCTCAGCGACTTCACCGTCAGCGCGGGGGAGCGCGTCCCGTTTGTCCTCACCTGGGCGCCAAGCCACGTGGGCCGGCCGCACAGCGTGGACGCTGAAGAAGTCCTGGGCACCACCTCCGCCTTTTGGCGCGGCTGGGCATCCCAGTGCACCGTCAAGGGGAAGTACCAGGACGCGGTGATGCGGTCCCTGGTGACCCTGAAGGCACTGACCTACGCCCCCACCGGCGGCATCGTGGCAGCCGTGACCACGTCCCTTCCCGAGCAGCTGGGCGGTCCGCGCAACTGGGACTACCGGTACTGCTGGCTGCGGGACGCCACCATGACGCTGCAGGCCCTCATGGCAGCCGGCTACACGGCCGAGGCGGCGGCCTGGCGGGACTGGCTGCTCCGCGCGGTGGCCGGCGACCCCGCCGACCTGCAGATCATGTACGGCATCCACGGCGAGCGCCGCCTGCCGGAGATGGAACTGCCGTGGCTGAAGGGCTACGAGAACTCTTCCCCGGTGCGCATCGGCAACGGAGCAGCCGAGCAGCTGCAGCTCGACGTATGGGGCGAGGTGCTGGACTGCCTCGCCCTGACCCGGAACTCCCTGCTGACGCATCCGGATGAATCATGGGACGTCCAGCTTTCCCTGATGGAGCACCTCGAGAAGATCTGGGACCAGCCGGACAACGGGCTGTGGGAGATGCGCGGGCCCCGCCGCCATTTCACGCACTCGAAGGTGATGGCCTGGGTAGCCGCGGACCGGATGGTCAAAGGCGTGCGCGAGTCCGGGCTGCCGGGACCGGTGGAGCGGTGGGAGCGGCTGCGGGACACCATCCACCGGGACGTTATGGCCAACGGGTTTGACGCCGCCCGCAACACGTTCGTCCAGTCCTACGGCCGGCCGGAGCTCGATGCCAGCCTCCTCCTGATCCCGCGCGTCGGCTTCCTGCCTCCGGACGATCCGCGGGTGATCGGGACCATCGACGCCATCCAGCGCGATCTCACCGAGGACGGGTTCGTCCTCCGCTACCGTCCTGAAGAGAGCGACGACGGCCTGCCGGGGGACGAGGGCGTCTTCCTCGCCTGCTCCTTCTGGCTGGTGGAGGCGCTCCTGGGTGCGGGCCGGCACCAGGAATCACGTGACCTCTTCGAGCGGCTGCTGGAACTGCGGAACGACGTGGGGCTGCTGAGCGAGGAATGGGCGGTGAAGGCCGGCCGGCAGCTGGGCAATACCCCGCAGGCCTTCAGCCACTTCGCGCTTGTGACTAGCGCCCTGGAGCTGCATCAGGATACGGTTCGGCGAAGTGACACCCCCATTCCGCCGGAGACGGCGGGACGTGCTGAGGCGGCGCGGACAGGGGTGGCTTCTCCTTCGCAGAACAGATAAGTATACTTACTAACACCTCAGTGCTCCTGACGAAGCACAACGCGGTGACTGATGGAGGAGTGATACGAATGGCCGGATATTTTGAGCTCGTGGATGCGCCAGACGGCGGCTACAGGGTGCGGATGCTGGATGAAGCCGGGAGCCTCATGGCCATCTCGGTCACCTTCCCCACGAAAAGGGCTGCTGTTGCCGGCGTGGCGATGGCGCGGGAAATCGCAGGGACCGGGCTGATCCGGGACAAGAGCCACGACGGCGCAGGAACGGTCCTCCGGGAACGCGTCCGCCCCGTGAATTCTGCCAAGGAAGAGGCGGCCCGCCAGAAAAAGGCACCGGCAGCCAAGCGGGCAGCGGTCGGCTGATGGCACACCACAACCCTGTACCCCCTGGCGGACGACGCCGGGGGGTTCTTTTTGATGTTGACGGCACCCTGATCGACTCGTCCTACATCCATACGGTCGCCTGGTGGGGTGCCTTCCGGCAGCAGGGCTACGACATCCCGATGGCCACCATCCACCACCATGTGGGCATGGGCGGCGACCGCCTGGTGGACAGCCTCCTGCCCGAGGGGCGCGACCGGTCCCTCGACCCGGAGGTCATGGCCAGCCACGGGGCGCTCTACGCATCCCACTGGCCATCGCTCCGTGCCTTTGACGGAGCCAGGGACCTGCTGGCCCGGTGCCATGCCGGAGGCCTGGCCGTTGCGCTGGCCTCCTCGGCGCGCAGGAAAGACCTGGACGTCATGAAGTCCGTCCTGGGCGCCGACGCCTTCATCGACGGCGCCACCAGCGCCAACGACGCAAAGAACAGCAAGCCGGCACCGGACATCCTCGTGGCGGCACTGGATGCCATTGGCGTCCAGGCCGCAGACGCCGTCTACATCGGAGACGCCGTGTGGGACATGAAGGCTGCTGCAGCCCTGGGGATCCCGTCGATTGCCGTGACATGCGGGGGGACAAGTGCAGGCGAACTCCGGGATGCAGGCGCGGCGGAGGTCTACGAAGGGCCGCGGGACCTCCTGGAGAACCTGTCCTCCAGCGTCCTTGGCCGGCTGCTCGCCAGGACGGAAGGGCCGCGCTGAGGCGCGTGGCGGGGTGGCCTGGCTGGGGCGTTTGCCGTTCGGCCGGCCAGCCGGTTCAGACGCTTTGGCCGCCGGTGACGGCATCCTCGTCCCCCGCGTTAGCGGGTTTGTTCCACACCACCGCCACCCTTACTGAACCGTCATCGCTCCGCTCGATGTCCGTGCTCACTTCCGCCATGTTGGCGCCCATCTCCATGATCCTGGTGCGGTAGGTGCCCACGAGTTCCTCCAGGCTCTCTTCCGTCCATTCGCCTGGCCGTATGCGGGTGGAGATCTCAACCGGTTCCGGCTGGTAGAGCGTCATGGCGTTCCTCTTTCGCGCGTGTCCTGGGATCTGGCCCTTCCTACGCTAGAAGCCCCGGGGCCCCGCGACAAGACTTTAGTCAGCTTACTTACTTTTTTCTGCCGGAACCGATACCGTCGGTTGATGGGCTCCGCCCGGACTGAAGGCAAAACCTGCGGAAAGGCGAATCGTGAAAGCACTGACCTGGCAAGGAAAACGCTCGGTAAGCGTGGCAGAAGTACCCGACCCCGTCATCCAGGATCCGACGGACGCCATTGTGCGGATCACGTCGACGGCGATCTGCGGCTCGGACCTGCACCTGTACGAGGTGCTCGGCGCGTACATGCACAAGGGCGACGTCATGGGCCATGAGCCGATGGGCATCGTTGAGGAGGTGGGCAGCGCCGTCACCAACCTCCGCAAGGGCGACCGCGTGGTGATACCTTTCAACATCTCCTGCGGCCACTGCTTCATGTGTGCCCAAGGACTGCAGTCGCAGTGTGAAACCACTCAGGTCAGGAGCAAGGGTTCCGGCGCCGCGCTTTTCGGCTTCTCCGAACTTTACGGCTCGGTTCCGGGTGGGCAGGCGGAGTACCTGCGTGTGCCCCACGCGGACTACGGGCCGGTGAAGGTGGGCAGCGAACTTCCGGATGACAGGTACTTGTTCCTTTCCGACATCCTTCCCACCGCCTGGCAGGGCGTCGAATACGCGGACGTCCCGCCCGGAGGTACCCTCGCGGTCTTTGGGCTCGGGCCCGTGGGACAGTTCGCGAGCCGTATCGGCGTGCAGCGCGGGCTTAGGGTCGTCGGCGTGGATCCGGTCGCCGAGCGCCGCGCGATGGCGGAGCGGCACGGCGTGGAAACCCTCGACTACGGCAAGGACGTGGCGGACCAGTTGCGGGAGATGACCGCCGGGCGGGGACCGGACGCGGTCATTGACGCCGTCGGGATGGAAGCCCACGGTTCCCCTGTTGCGGGTTTCGCCCACCAGGCGCTCGCACTGCTGCCCGACAAGCTCGCCCAGAAGGCGATGGAAACTGCCGGCGTGGACCGCCTGGCCGTGCTCCACACCTCGATCGACGCAGTACGGCGCGGCGGCACGCTGTCCCTGAGCGGCGTGTACGGCGGCCAGGCCAGCCCCATGCCCCTGCTGACCATGTTCGACAAGCAGATCCAGGTCCGGATGGGCCAGTGCAACGTCCGGCGCTGGACCGATGACATCCTGCCCCTGGTGGAGGACGACGCCGATCCGCTGGGCGTGATGGACCTGGTCACCCACCGCTCGGGGCTGGAAGGCGCGCCTGCCCTGTACGAAAAGTTCCAGAAGAAAGAGGACGGCTGCATCAAGGTGGTCCTGAACCCGGGGGCCTGACCCCGCACGAAGCTCGACAGGAAGCCCTCAGCACAGGCTGTTGAGGGCTTCCTGTGCCACGTCCTGCATCTCATGGATCAGCGGGTGGGCCTCAAGGGTGGGCGGTGCCGGAGGGTAGGCGAGGGACATTGCCAGCTGGATCCTGCCGTCCTCGCTGGTCATGGCGATCATTCCGTATCCGTCGGTGTCACCGGGCAGGCCGTAGTAGAAGCGGTTGTTGCAGGTGTTGTTCCAGCGCCGCAGGGCAAAGCCGTAGTACTGCGAGTAGCCGCCCTTCATGGCCGTCACGCTGTCCGGGGGCAGCAGCCTGCCCTGCAGCAGCGCGGCGTAGAACGTGTTCACTTCCTCCACAGTTGAGAGGGCCCCGGTGGAGGCCGATTCCGCCTGCCAGGCCGGCATGCTGGCATCCGCGCGCCTGCCCTCCAGGGTGATGTACCCGTGGACCATGCCGGTGGGCGGGGGGCCGCCCATCCGGGTGGCCTCCAGGCGCAAGGGGCGGGCGATGTCCTCAGCCAGGACCTCATCGATACCCCGGCCGCGGAGCCGTTCAACAATGAGGGCAAGCGCCGCGTAGTTCGAACGGGAGTAGTCGAAGATCCGTGCCAGCCGGCCGTCCCACGGCTCGGTGGCCGCCAGGGCCAGCTGCTGTTCGAGGCTGAGCGGCCGGTTCATCGTTTCTGCCCAGCTTCCGGACGCCAGCAGGGGGACGGAAAAATCGGGGATCCCGGATTCGTGGGTCAGGAGCTGCCGCACGCTCACAGGGCCGGGCGGATGGAGGACGCTGCCGAACTCGGGCAGGTAGCGGCTGGCCTGGCTGTCCAGGTCCAGCCTGCCCTCCGCCGCAAGTTTCATCACCGAGACGGCGATCAGGGATTCGGTAATGCCGCCCACACGGACGGTATCGGATACCGTGGCGGGCTCGGCCGAGTCCAGGCTCCGCACTCCGGCGGCGTGGCTCCAGGTGCCGGTTCCGGTCCTGACGGCGATCAGGACGGCGGGGGCGCCCTCCGCAAGCATCCGGGCGCTGAAGGCCTCCAGCAGCGCAAAGGCGGCGGGCGGCTCCGGCTTCGGGGGATCGGGTTCCCGGATGCAGCCGGCAGAGGCTCCCGCCAGCAGGGCCACGCACAGGGCTGCCGCCGTGCGCTTCCACCCGCGGACCCGGATTGTGCCCATGCCACCATTTTTCCCCCAACGAGGCAGCAGCACATGTCCTTTTGGTGGCCCACTACGGCATGTGCTGCTACGTGGCTGGGAAGAGGGTCAGGTGAGGCGGACCTGCCGGTTCATGTCCTTGTAGAGCAGGTAGCGGAACTCGCCCGGCCCGCCGGCATAGCAGGCCTGCGGGCAGAAGGCGCGCAGCCACATGAAGTCGCCTGCCTCCACCTCCACCCAGTCGTTGTTCAGCAGGTACATGGCCTTGCCCTCGAGGACGTAGAGGCCGTGTTCCATGACGTGGGTTTCGGGGAACGGGATGACGCCGCCGGGCTGGAACGTCACGATGTTCACCTGCATGTCGTGGGCGAGGTCGCTGGAATCCGTGAAGCGGGTGGTCTTCCAGGCGCCGTCGGTGTCCGGCATCGCCGTCGGCTCTACGTCCTTTTCGTTGGTGACGAAGGACTTGGCCTCGTAGCCCTCAAGGCGTTCGTAGGCCTTGCGGATCCAGTGGAAGGACACAACGTCGTCGGATACGTTCTCCAGGCCCCACTCCGAACCGGCCGCCAGGTAGGCGTAGCCGCCTTCCTCCAGCTGGTGCAGTTCACCGTCGAGGGTGAGGCTGACCTTGCCGCGGGTCACGAAGATGACGCCTTCCACCCCGGCCTCGAACTCGGCCTTGGGGGCGCCGCCGCCCGGGCCGATCTCCACGATGAGCTGCGAGAACGTGGTGGCGAAGCCGGAGATGGGGCGGGCGATGATCCAGGACCGGGTGTTCGAGAAACCGGGCAGGTTGGACGTGACGATGTCCGTCATGACGCCCTTCGGGATTACCGTGTACGCCTCGGTCACGATGGCGCGCTCGGTGGTCAGGTGGGTCTGCGGCGGCAGTCCGCCGGTGGGGGAATAGTACTTGCCCATGAAAATTGATCCTTACCTAGGAGTTGGACGTGGTGGCGAGCCGCGGGTGCGCCAGCACTGTGAGCTGCGGAATTCCGACGCCGGCCAGCGCCTGGACTTCCTCGGCACCGACGGCGCCGCACTGGACGCCGCGGAGGACGAAGGCGGCCAGGGCGCGGGCCGTGGCGGGTTCATCCATGACGCCGCCTTCGGTCTGTTCCACGTAGTTCCGCAGCCGGGCCGCGGCAGCGGGGAGTCCTTGCCGGTAGAAGGCATAGGTGGCGGCGAACCGGCTGGGCAGCTGGGCCGGGTGCAGGTCCCAGCCCTGGTAGAAGCCGCGTTCCAGCGACCGCCGGACCAGGCGGCCGTGCAGCTGCCAGGCGTTTTCCACGTTGTCGCCCACGGGGATGATGTTGGTGGACCCGTCCGAGAGACGGATGCCGGTGCCGGCCACTGCCAGCTGCATGACTTCCTTGGCGAAGTCCGCCACCGGGTGCTCCATGGACTGGTACTCGGCAGAGATCTGCAGGGAGGCGGAATAGTCGTAGGTTCCGTAGTGCAGGCCGCTGATCCGGCCGGGGACGGCGTGCGGCAACTGCGCCACCGGAGAGGTGCCGTCCGGACCCAGGATGAGCTGCGGGGTTTCCACCTGGACCTCGAAGCGGAGTCGGCCGGCGGGGAGGGAGTGGACCTCTTCCAGCCGGGACACGGCATAGTCCATGGCCTGGACCTGGGCCACGGTGGTGACCTTGGGCAGGGTCAGGACCAGTCCCTCGGGAAGTTCGCCAGCCGCTGCGAGCCCGGAGACAAAGAGGTCCAGCGTCCGGAGCCCGCGGGCCCTCGTGGGCGCCTCGAAGCACTTGAACCGGATGCCGAAGAACGGGGGAGCGGACCCGGCCGCGACGGCGGCGGCCACCGCTCCTGCTGCAGCCACGGCGGCGGCGTCCTCGGCGTCGTCGCCCCTGTCCCCGAACCCGTCCTCGAAATCGAGCCGCAGGTCCTCGACCGGCTCACTGTCCAGCTTCGCTTCCACGCGGGCCGCGACGGCCTCAGCTAGCGCGTCATCCTGGCCCAGCAGCGTGCCCAGGCGTTCCAGCCCGCCGTGGCCGGCCGCCGTCGCCATCGCCTGCGCGCCCCAGTCAGCTGCGAACGACGGCGTAAACCGGTCTGCGGGGACGTACACGGTGTGGACGGGCTGGCGGGAGCCGTCGTCGCCCGGGTAGTTCCGCTCCAGCAGGTGGTCCGTCGCGGCGAGCTGCGCGTCGATGGCCGCCAGGTCGCCCACTGACAAGGACGGTTTGGGTGTTTCCGCCATGCCTCAGCCCACCAGTTCGTAGGCCGGGGTGGTGAGGAAATCCGTGTAGTCCTCCGAGAGGCAGATGTCGGCGATCAGTTCGCTGGCGGGCTGGTAGTAGCGGCGGAAGGCTTCGTCGCCGAATTCGGTCCGCAGCCGCTCGGTTTCCTCGCCCAGGATCCGTTCCACCAGCTCACGGGTCACGGTGTTGCCCGTGTCCGCCAGGACGGACTTGTTGCGGATCTGCTGCCAGACCTGTGAGCGGGAGATTTCCGCCGTGGCAGCATCCTCCATGAGGTTGTGGATGGCAACCGCGCCGTTTCCGGACAGCCATACCGCGGTGTAGGCCACGGCGACATACAGGTTCAGGCGCAGTCCGGACTCCGTCACCTGGCCCTCGGCGGACGAAACGTCCAGCAGCTGCTCCGCCGTGACGTTGACCTCCGGCCGCTGCTTGTCCAGCTGGTTGGGCCTGCTGCCCAGGACGGAGTCGAAGACCTCGCGGCAGGTGGGCACCAGGTCGGGGTGGGCAACCCAGGAGCCGTCGAAGCCGTCGTTGGCCTCACGCGTCTTGTCCGCGCGGACCTTGGCGAAGGCAGCCTCGGTCACCTCAGGGTGGCGGCGGTTGGGGATGACGGCGGCCATGCCGCCCATCGCGAAGGCCCCGCGCTTGTGGCAGGTCTTGACCAGCAGTTCGGTGTAGGCGCGCATGAACGGTGCCGTCATGGCCACCGAGGCGCGGTCCGGCAGCACAAACTCCTCGCCGGCGTCCCGGAAGTACTTGATGATGCTGAACAGGTAGTCCCAGCGGCCTGCATTCAGGCCGGAAGCGTGGTCCCGCAGTTCGTAGAGGATCTCGTCCATCTCGAACGCGGCCGGGATGGTCTCGATCAGCACGGTGGCGCGGACGGTCCCCTGGCCCAGGCCCAGGTAGTCCTGAGCGAAGACAAAGACGTCATTCCACAGCCGCGCCTCAAGGTGGCTTTCCATCTTGGGCAGGTAGTAGTACGGTCCCTGGCCGTTGAGGACCAGCTGCTTGGCCACGTGGAAGAAGTGCAGGCCAAAGTCCACCAGGGCGCCCACCGTGGGTTCACCGTTGATGAGCAGGTGCTTTTCGGGCATGTGCCAGCCACGGGGGCGGGCCACCACGACGGCGAGCGGCGCGTCCGTGCGGAGCCTGTACTCCTTGCCCTCGTCCGAGGTGTAGCTCAGGGTGCCCTGGGCGGCGTCGCGGAGGTTGAGGATGGCGTCGATGACGTTGCCCCAGGTGGGGGTGCTGGCATCCTCGAGGTCCGCGAGCCACACCTTGGCGCCGGAGTTCAGGGCATTGATGGCCATCTTCGCCGGGGAGGCGGGCCCGGTCATTTCGACCCGGCGGTCCTGCAGCGGTGCGGGGGCGGGCGCAACTTTCCAGTCGCCGTCGCGCACGTCCTGCGTCTCCGGCAGGAAGTCCAGCTTTCCGGTCTCGGCCACCCGCTGGCGCTTGGCGGCCCTGGCCGCCAGGAGCTCGTTGCGGGTGCCGGCGAAGCGGGTGTGAAGCTCCTCGATGAATGCCAGCGCCTTGGGGGTGAGGATCTCCTCCGCGCGGTCGATCGGCCGGGGATCTGTGACAGTGATGGCCATTTCTGGTCCTTTCCTTGTGGCTTGCAGTCAGGCAGTGAATCAGGCGCTGGCCAGGGCGGCTTCGGGAGCCGGGGCTGCCTTGGCGGGGGCCGCGGTGGCCACGTTCGCTGCGTGGGCGGCCGCGGCAACAGCTGAGGCAACATCGGCGGCAACATGGGGATCGAAGACGCTGGGGATAATGTAGCTGGCATTGAGCTCTTCGTCAGCTACGCGGTTGGCAATGGCGTCCGCGGCGGCCACCAGCATCTCCGGCGTGATGTCCGAGGCTCCGGCGTCCAGCAGCCCCCGGAAGAAGCCGGGGAATGCCAGCACGTTGTTGATCTGGTTGGGGAAGTCGCTGCGTCCTGTGGCCACCACGGCGGCGTGCCTCGCCGCGACCACCGGATCGATCTCCGGCGTCGGGTTGGCCATGGCAAATACGATGGCGTCGTCCGCCATCGCGGCGACCTGCTCCTCGCCGATCACGTGCGGGGCGCTGACGCCGATGAACACGTCCGCCCCCACGAGGGCCTCGTGCAGGGTGCCGTTGAAGCCTTCCTGGTTGGTGTTCGCGGCGATCCAGCTGCGGTGCTCGTCCCCATACTCCTGGCCCGAGTGGATGGCCCCGGAGCGGCCCGCTGCAATGATGTGCTGCGCGCCCTGGGCCTTGAGGAGCTGGATGATGGCGGAGCCGGCTGCGCCCACGCCGGAGACCACAATGCGGACCTCGGAGAGCTTCTTGCCCACCACTCGGAGTGCATTGACAAGGGCCGCGAGGGTGACGATCGCGGTGCCGTGCTGGTCGTCGTGGAACACCGGGATATCCAGTTCCTCGCGGAGGCGGTTCTCGATTTCGAAGCAACGCGGGGCAGCGATGTCCTCGAGGTTCACGCCGCCGTAGACGGGGGCCAGGGCCTTGACGATGCTGATGATTTCCTCGGTGTCCTGGGTGTCCAGGCAGACCGGCCAGGCATCCACGTTGGCGAACTGCTTGAACAGCGCTGCCTTGCCCTCCATGACGGGCAGGGCGGCTGCCGGGCCGATGTTGCCCAGGCCCAGGACGGCCGAGCCGTCCGTGACAACCGCGATGGTGTTGCGCTTGACCGTCAGGTTGCGGGCCGCCGCGGGGTCCTCGGCAATGGCGAGGCAGACGCGGGCGACGCCGGGCGTGTAGGCGCGGGAGAGGTCGTCACGGTTGCGCAGGGCCACCTTGGGGACCACTTCGAGCTTGCCGCCCAGGTGCATCAGGAAGGTGCGGTCCGAGACGTGCTGGACCGTGACGCCGTCGAGCGCGTTGAGGGCGTCCTTGACGCGGCCGGCGTGCTCATCGTCCGTGGTGTTGCAGGTGACGTCCACAACCAGGGTCTCGTGGTGGGACTCGCTGACGTCCAGGGCAGTGATGGCAGCGCCGGCTGCACCCACTGCCGCAGCGAGCTCGCTGGTGGCGCTGAAGCTTGACGGCGCTTCCACGCGCAGGGTGATGGAATTTCCGGGGCTCGGGTTCGCCATTGAATGTCCTCCTGTTGGGCCCAGTGGGCTTTGTTCCATATCCGAATGTTTTCGTATTATGGATATTATTATCTACTTTGTGGAAACACAAGCCCGAAACGCGCTTCATCGCGCCTGCAGGGGTTGTGCTGTATCTTGGGACTTCTAGGGCAATTCTTTTCACGATGCGGATAAGACTTGTCGGAATCCGAGTCCACAGGAGACTGGCCATGGCTGAAAAAGCCGCAGGAGGCGTGCAGTCCGTTGAACGCGTCTTCGAACTGCTCGAACTGATCACTGATGCCGGCGGCGACGTCACCCTCAGCGAGTTGTCGTCATCCACCGACCTGCCGCTGCCCACCATCCACCGCCTGCTGCGCACCCTGGTATCGCTTGGCTATATCCGCCAGCTGCCCAACCGGCGCTACGCCCTGGGCCCGCGGCTGATCCGGCTGGGCGAAGGAGCCAACAAGCAGCTTGGCGCCGTGGCACGGCCGCAGCTGAAAACCCTGGTGGACCGCCTGGGGGAGACGTCCAACATGGCCGTGCTCGATTCGGACATGGTCATCTACGTTGCCCAGGTTCCCTCGCTCCACGCCATGCGCATGTTCACAGAGGTGGGCCGGCGCGCCCATACCCATGCCACCGGCGTCGGCAAGGCCATCCTGGCCCAGCTGGACGACGACGTGGTCCGCGGCATCGTCACCCGTGCAGGGATGCCCACCCCCACGCCCAAGAGCATCGGGGACATTGACGACCTCCTGGCCGACCTCAAGCTCATCCGGGAACGCGGCTACTCCATCGACGAGGAGGAGCAGGAACTGGGCGTCCGCTGCTTCGCGATGGCTGTGCCCAACGCCCCCACCCCCACCGCCATTTCGGTGTCCGGCCCCGTGTCCCGCGTGGACGAGCACTTCGCCGACAAGGCGGTGCCCGTCCTCCGCGAGGCTGCGGAAGCCATCTCCCTGGAGATGAACCGCACCTGATCCGCCCCCGCGCCGACGCCGGCGGCGGCCTGCCCTTTCCGGGACGGGCCGCCGCCGCTTTTTTATGCCGTGTTCCTGGTGCGCAGGCGTTCCTAGTGGTCCGATGCCTTTTCGGAGGACTGGACCGGAACTTCCTTGCCGTCGCAGTCGATGAGCTTGCCGCCTTCGAAGCGGTCGCCGTCGGCCAGGCACTTGAGGTCTTCCTCCCGGACCACCCGCCCGGTGCCGGCCACGAAGACAGACTGGTTTTCAGAGTTGCCTGCCTGAAGGTGGTTGAACAACAGGTTCAGCAGGATGGCCATGACGGCGGCCGAGCTGATGCCGGAGTGGAAGATGGTGCTGAACCAGGACGGAAACTGGTCATAGAAAGTGGGCGCGGCGATGGGGATCATGCCAAAACCGATGGACGCGGCCACGATGATGAGGTTCATGTTGTTTTTGTACTCCACCTTGGCAAGCGTCCGGATGCCGCTGGCGGCCACCGTGCCGAACAGGACAATTCCTGCCCCGCCGAGAACAGCGGTGGGAACGGCTGCCACAACGCGGCCCATGACGGGCAGCAGGCCGAGGATCACCAGAATGACGCCGCCTGCGGCCACAACGTAGCGACTCTTGATTTTGGTAACAGCCACCAGGCCGACGTTTTGTGCGAACGCGCTCTGGGTGAACGAGCCGAAGATCGGGGCGATCAGGCTGGATCCCATATCTGCACGGAGTCCTGCAGCGATGCGCTTGGAATCGACTTTGGTCCCGACGATTTCACCGACTGCCAGGATGTCTGCCATCGTCTCCGTGAGGATGACCAGCACCACGATCACCATGGAGATGATGGCGGCGATTTCGAAGGTGGGCGCGCCGAGATGGAACGGGGTGGGGAAGGCCGCGATGGGTCCTTGACCCACCTTGGAGAAGTCCGCCATGCCGGTAACGACGGCGATGACGGTGCCGCCCACCATGGCGAGGAGGATGGACAGGCGGGAAATGGTGGCGCTGCCGACCTTGCTCAGGAGCAGGACGAGGGCAAGTGTTACGGCGGCGAGGCCGATGTTGGCCATACTGCCGTAATTCTCTGCGGTCCGGTTGCCACCCATGGCCCAGTTGGCGGCGACGGGCATCAGCGTAAGGCCGATGGTGGTGATGACGGTTCCGGTTACTACCGGCGGGAAGAACCGCACGATTTTGGAAAAGACCGGGGCGATCAGCAGGCCGATGGCCGCGGATACGATCACCGCGCCGAAAACGGCCGGCAATCCGCCTCCGCCGCTGACGATGGCCACCATGGTGGCGACACTGGCGAAGGACACACCCTGCACCAGGGGAAGCTGGGAGCCAAAGAACGGAACGCCGATGGTCTGCAGCAGGGTGGCCAGGCCGCCCATGAAGAGTGCCGCGGCAATGAGGATGCCGATTTCGGCAGGGGAGAGGCCCGCGGCCTGGCCCACAATCAGGGGGACGGCGATGATGCCGCCGTACATGGTGAGGACGTGCTGGAACCCGTAGGCAAAGCTGCTCCCGACGGACAACCGTTCGTCCTCCGGCCGGTGGGAGGCGGGGCGCTTGCCGTGCTTCTTGGCGTCGGCTTGGAGGGTGTTCTTGATGTTCATGGCAGACTTTCTGGTTCATGGCAGACGTCATCGTCTGGCTAACGTTGTCTGGCTAACAGGGTTCTAAAGACGAGGGGTGCGGGTCCGGAGTTCTTGTCCACGTTCGCGGACTTCTGGTGCTCAGGAGCCGTCTTATCTGGACAAAAACTCCGGACCGGATGGTGTTAGTGGGGCTGCGTGCCTAGCAGAAGCCCGCGATGCCGGACCAGGCGACGTCCGCCGGGGTGGCGTCGTCGCGCTGGACCGTGGCCTCGATCAGGCCGTAGGGACGGTCGGCTGCGAAGAAGACCTCGTTGGGGTTGTCGAGGCCGAACGGGGAGAGGTCCACCAGGAAGTGGTGCTTGTTCGGCATGGAGAACTTGATCTCGTCGATCTCGCTGTGGGCTTCGAGGACCTTGGTGCCCATGTCGAAGAGGGTCTGCTGCAGGGCGTGGGAGTACTTCTCCGTGAAGCCTTCAAGCAGGAGGCCCTTGACGTCCTCGTAGCTCTTGTTGAAGTCCAGGGTGCTGAAGTCAGTCCCGGTCCTGAAGCGCCAGCGGGCGGAAACGTCGGTGGCCAGGATGCGGTCCGTGGTTTCCGGGAGCGTGGTGTATTTGTCCTTGGGGTAGCCCACAAAGCCGGACTGCGTGGACTTCAGGACGGTGAGGTCCTTGAGTCCCGAGATCAGGTGGGTGGCGGCGCCGTCGCGGACCAGGACCGCGGTGCGGACTTCCTGGCCGTTGCGCACGAAGGAATGGTCGTGTTCGCTGCCGTGGGCCTGGATCCGGTCCCAGCTGTAGGACTCGGCTTCCCAGCGGCCCCCGGTGACCCAGTCGAAGCTGGACGTGAAGTGCTCACCGAGGCGAAGCAGGAACGCTTCGGGGGAGCCCACGCCGTCACGGGCAAAGGCGTAAATAGTGTTCTTCTGGGTGTCCGTGGCCACGACGTGGGCGTTGTCGCCCTCACGGTGGGCGGCCTCGAAGTCGCCCCGCAGCTGGGAGGTGACGTTCAGGTCTTCGATCTCGTGGCGGTCAGTGTCCCGGGTGATCTTGACGACCCGGACTTCGGCCTTTCCGTACTGGTTCTCGCCGAGGATGATGTTGCTGCTCATGGTCTGTTCCCAACTTCCGGTAAGTGGAACCTAGGTTCCATCACTGAAATTAAGCGCGCATTTCAAGCGCGTTTCCGGTGGAGCCGACCCAACAAAAAAGAGCCGGCATCCATTGATGCCAGCTCATTACGACCCTGCCTGCTGCTCCCAGGTTACGTGACATGCGCCACGAATTGACAACCAGCGTACCCCCGCCAGGCCGGTGGTGTACATCACAAGTTGAAAATTCGTTTTGTGACCGCCGGGGCCGCGGCCTCTTGACCTCCCCGAAGCCCGACCCTAGAGTATTCCGTATAGCAAAACTTTATTTCCGCTAAGCGGAATCAGAGTACTAGCGAACTACCTCGGAGGAGGATCAGATGTACCAGCAGGACACAACGCCGGTTGCACCGGCACAGGCGGCGGCGCCGGCAGTTCCGGAGTTCTACCTTCCCCTCGGGGGCGGCACGGATCCCGATTTCAACCTTCCGGCCGACCGGGAACACGTTCCCGGCAGGATTTCCCGCTGGATCCACGCCCTGCCGGGCTTCGGCGGCCGGCGGTCCTAGCCCCCCGCCAGCCGGCGGGCTGCCGCTGAGTGTTCGGCGATAAGGCCGGCGACGTCGAGTCCCGGAATCGTGCCGTCCACCACGCGCCACCGGCCGCCGACCATCACGCGGTCCGCCCGGTCCGCGGCGCACAGCAGCAGCGCGGCAACGGGATCGTGGCTGCCGGAAAAGCGCAGGCCGTCCAGCCGGAACAAGGCCAGGTCCGCCTGCATTCCTGGCGCCAGCTGGCCCAGTCCGGGGCGGCCCAGCACGGCAGCCGATCCCCGGGTGGCCCAGCCCAGCGCCCGCTCCACCGGAACGTCCGCCCCATACCGAAGCCGCTGGAGATACAGCGCCTGCCGCGCCTCCAGGATCATGTTCGAGGCATCGTTCGACGCCGATCCGTCCACTCCCAGCCCCACCGGCACTCCCGCGTCCTCCAGTTCCAGCACTCGGGCGGTCCCCGAGGCCAGGCGCATGTTCGACGTGGGGCAGTGGGCGACGGCGGTGCCCGCTGCTCCCAGCCGGATGATCTCGGCGTCGCTGAAGTGGATGCCGTGGCCCAGCCAGGTGCGGTCGGTCAGCCAGCCCACGCTGTCCAGATAGTCCACGGTGCGCAGCCCGAACATCTCCCGGCAGAAGTCCTCCTCATCCAGGGTTTCCGCCAGGTGGGTGTGGAGGCGCACGTCCAGGCGCTCCGCAAGGGCTGCGCTCCCGGCCATGATCTCCTTGGTCACCGAAAAGGGCGAGCATGGGGCGAGTGCTATCTGGATCACGGCGTCGTCGCCGCGCTCGTGGTACTGCTGCACCAGCCGCTCGCTGTCCGCCAGGACCACCTCCGGCGCCTGCACCGTTGACTGGGGCGGCAGGCCGCCGTCGTCCGCTCCCAGGGTCATGGACCCGCGGGTGAGGGTGGCCCGCATTCCCAGCCGCCGGACGGTTTCCACCTGGATGTCGATGGCGTCCTCCAGCCCGGCCGGAAAGAGGTAGTGGTGGTCGGCCGCCGTGGTGCACCCCGAGAGCAGGAGCTCGGCCAGTGCCACGGTCGACGCCAGCTCGAGGTCCCGCGGCGTCAGCCGGGCCCACACCGGATACAGGTTCTGCAGCCAGGGAAACAGCGGAACGTTCGCTGCGGGACCCCATGCCCGGGTGAGGGTCTGGTAGAAGTGGTGGTGCGTGTTGATGAGGCCCGGCAGCAGCACGTGGCTGCCGGCGTCGAAGGTTTCCTGGCAGGGTTCGGAGGGGCTTTGCCCGGCAGCCAGTACTTCCGTGATGAGCCCGGCGCTGACCACCAGGCCGCCGGAGGCATCCAGGCCGTTGGCGGTGAAGGCGGCCTGCGGGTTCCTGATCCACAGCCGGGGAGCGGGGGCGGGGGAAGGGTTCATGGGTTGTCCTTGCCTGAGCGCAGTTGGAATTAATCCAGCTCAGTGAACCCCTGTCTGCTGATCCAGGGCCCGCCGTCCAGGGGGGTGCGGGTGGGATCAGAGTAGGGTGCTGCCCGGGACGCGTCAACGCCAGCGGATTGTGACTGCGCGCCGGCCGGGCGGCTGTGAACTGCAGGAAACATGGATTTCACATTGCGGAATAAAGTTTTCAGAAAACTATGGCGCGGACCACAATCCGGTGCTAACCTCGATCTTGCCAAAGGCGGGCACCCGGTTCCCGGGAAGCTATCTACCAGGCGCAACTTAACCTTCACAGCACATGCTGAAGCCTGGTAACCGTCGCACCTGGTTCTACTGGTCCTGCAAGCGGCATCAGGCTTCCCGGCAAAAGGAAGTCGCATCATGAGTACCACCGTCACGGCCGAACAGTTTCTGGCCAGATCCATCAGGTTGGCCACGGCCAACGTCCTCAACAGCGGCGGACCCTTCGGGGCGATGATCGTCACGGCCGACGGCCAAACGTTCGACGGCGTCAACCGCGTCACCGCGGACAACGATCCCACCGCCCACGCCGAGGTCACCGCCATCCGCACGGCCTGCCGCGAACTCGGCACCTTCGACCTCACCGGCGCCACCCTCTACACCAGCTGCGAGCCGTGCCCCATGTGCCTGGCCTCCGCGCTCTGGGCCCGGGTGGAGCGGGTCGTGTTCGCCGCAGACCGGCACGACGCCGCCTCCGTGGGTTTTGACGACGCCGTCTTCTATGAATACTTCGAGAACCAGGACAGGAACTCCCTGATGCCGGTCTCGAAGCTGGAGCTGGACGATCCGCAGGCACCCGCCCCGCTGGAGCCGTTCACCACCTGGAACACGCTCGAGTCCAGGATCGACTACTAGGCCCGGCGGCTCACCATGACCATCCTGGACAATTCCCACGAGGAGCATTCGGCTCCAAGCCCCCGCACCCCAAAGCCCGCAACGCGCGGCCCCAGGCCGCCGGCACCGGACTCTTTCCTGGACCGGTTCTTCCAGATCACCCAGCGCGGCTCCACGCTTGCGCGGGAGTTCCGCGGAGGCCTGGTCACCTTCTTCACCATGGCGTACATCGTCATCCTCAACCCCCTGATCCTGGGCGGCTTCACCGCGGACAACGCGCCCACCGACGTCGCCGGCGGCTGGCTCTCCGCCGCGCAGGTGGGCGCCGTCACCGGACTGACAGCCGGCGTCATGACCATCCTCTTCGGACTCGTCGCCAACCTGCCGTTCGGACTCGCAGCCGGGCTCGGCATCAACTCCTTCCTGGCCGTCTCGGTGATCCAGGAGGTCACCTGGGCAGAAGCCATGGGGCTGGTGGTGATCAACGGCTTCCTGATCGTCCTGTTCGGCATCACCGGCGCCCGGACCGCCATCTTCCGGGCCGTCCCCCGGGAACTGAAGGCCGCCATCACCGTGGGCATCGGCCTGTTCATTGCCTTCATCGGCTTCGTGGACTCCGGCTTCGTCAAGGCGACGACGGGCGGCCCGCCCGTCCAGCTGGGCACCGGCGGCTCCATCACCTCCGTCCCCACCCTGGTGTTCGTGGTCGGCCTGCTGGCCATGGGCATCCTGGTGGCCCGCAAGGTCCAGGGCGGCCTGCTGATCGGCATCGTGGCCACCACCGTCCTCGCGGCCATTGTGGAGGCTGTCCTGAAGATCGGCCCGGCCAGCGCCGCCAACCCCGGCGGCTGGCACCTGAACACCCCCGTGCTCTCCGGCCAGCTGGTGTCCGCCCCGGACCTGGGCCTGGTGGGCCAGTTCGACCTGTTCGGCGCCTTCGGCCGGATCGGCGCGCTTGCCGCCACCATGCTGGTGTTCACCCTGGTGTTCACCAACTTCTTCGACGCCATGGGCACCATGACCGGCCTGGCCAAGAGCGCCGGCGTCGCCCACAAGGACGGCACGTTCCCGCGGCTGAAGTCCGCCTTCATCGTGGAAGGCTTCGGCGCCGTGGCCGGCGGGGCAACATCGGGCTCCTCCAACACGGTATATATCGACTCCGCCGCCGGCATCGGCGAAGGCGCCCGCACCGGCCTGGCCTCCGTGGTCACGGGCGTGCTGTTCCTCGGCTCGATGTTCCTCACCCCGCTGACCAGCGTGGTTCCGCTGGAGGTCGCTGCTGCCGCACTGGTGGTGGTTGGCGCCATGATGATGGCGCAGATCCGCGAGATCAAATTCAGCAAGTTCTCCGTGGCCCTGCCCGCCTTCCTCACCATCGTGACCATGCCGCTGAGCTATTCGATTGCCAACGGCATCGGCGTGGGCTTCATCAGCTGGGCCATCATCGGCGCGGCGTCCGGGAAAGCCAAGAAAGTCCATCCGCTGATGTGGGTGGTCAGCGCCGGATTCCTGGTGTACTTCGCCCGCGGACCCATCAACCTGCTGCTCGGCGCCTGAGCGCACCGGTTCCGGGCATCCGCCCCCGCGACCCGGGGAGCGGATGTCCGGAACGGCAGCGCATTTTCCGATCCACACGCTTCCAGGACCACATGCTTTCCGAACCAGCCCGCAGCAACGACAATATGGACACCACCGCAGCGCGGAAGAAGGAGTGCCGCCATGCTTGACCTGATCCCGTCACTGGGAACCTGGGCGCCGGCCCTGGCCGGAGAGCCCTTCGCAGTGGCCACCATCGTGCGCGCCAGCGGTTCCGTTCCCCGGCCCGTGGGCACCTCCATGCTGGTGTCCGCGGACGGTGCAATCCTGGGCAGCCTCTCCGGAGGCTGCGTCGAAGGCGCCGTCGTGGCGGCAGCGCTGGAAGCAATGGACGACGGCGCCACGCGCCTTGAGGCGTTCGGCTTCAGCTCCGCCGACGCCTTCGCAGCCGGGCTCACCTGCGGCGGAGAACTGGAGGTCCATATCGAGCCTGCCAACAGGAACCGCGGGTGCGCGCTGGGAGAAGCCGTCCGGCAGCTGGCGGGGTACGGGCCGGATGAACCCGTGGCGCTTGTCCGCAGGCTGGACATCCGCCCTGATGCCAGCGGCAGCGGCGCCGTCGTTCTTCCGGACCCCGGCGCCATCAAGGCAGCCGGACACCGCGGACTGGCCACGCTGCTTGAAAGCAGCGACGGTACCGGCGGCAGCGAACCAACCTGGCGGGCCAGCGCCGCGCAGCTCGAGTCCATGCTCCGTGCCGGCACCACCGGTGTCCTGGACCTGGGCGGAGCAGGGCTGTGCACCAGTGACGCCGCCGTCCTGGTGGAAACCAGGCTCGCACCGCCGCGCCTGCTCGTCTTCGGTGCCAATGACTTCAGCGCAGCGCTGCTGCCCGCCGCCAAACCGCTCGGCTACCTGGTCACCCTGGTGGACGCGCGCCCGGCCTTTGCCTCCCAGGCACGGTTCGCGGCGGCGGACCAGGTGGTCACAGCCTGGCCTCACCAGTACCTGGCAGCAGAAGCGGCCGCGGGGCGGGTGGATTCCCGGACCGTGGTCTGCGTCCTGACCCACGACCCCAAGTTCGACATTCCGCTGCTGGAAGCCGCGCTGGCACTGGATGTCGCGTTCATCGGAGCACTCGGCTCACGGCGCAGCCACGCCCAGCGGGTGGGCGCCCTCCTGGACCGGGGGATACTCCCCGGCCGGATCGCCCAGCTCCACTCACCGCTGGGCCTGGACCTCGGCGCGGCAACCCCGGCGGAAGTGGCGGTGTCCGTCCTCGCAGAAGTCATCGCCGCCAGGAACCCGGCGGCCTCCCACCAGCCGTTGAGGGAAACCTCCGGCCCCATCCACCAGCCGGCCGCGCCACCGGCCACCGCGCCGGCACCCACCAACGTTTTGCAGCAGGAGATCGCATGGACATGAACACCATCGAGGCGGTAGTCCCCACCACCGACCCCGCACAATGGCGTGACGGCGACGCATGGCTGGCCGGGGGCACCGTGCTGTTTTCCTACGGCAGCCTTGCGTTCGGGCCGCAGCCGTTGAAGCGCCTCCTGGACCTGGGAAGCTCCGGCTGGGCCCCGGTGACGGTCACTGACGGAGGCATCGAGCTCGCTGCCACCTGCACCGTCGCCGAGCTGTATGGACTCCCCGGTTCAGCGGAGGCAGCAGGCCGTGCCTGGCCGGCCCTGGACCTGGTCCGGCCCTGCTGCGACTCCTTCGTGGCATCCTTCAAGGTCTGGAACATGTCCACCGTGGGCGGCAACCTGTGCACGTCCCTGCCCGCCGGTCCGGTTATTTCGCTCTGCGCCGGTTTGGACGGAACAGCCACAGTCCTCGCGCCCGGCGGGACCAGCCGCAGCGTGCCGGTGGCGGACTTCGTCACCGGCGACGCCCGGAACTGCCTGGCACCCGGCGAGCTTCTCCGCAGCGTCTTCCTCCCGGCGTCGGCCCTTGAATCCAGGGTGGCATTCCGCCGCCTGTCCCTCAGCAACCTGGGCAGGTCGGGGGTGCTGCTGGTTGGAAGGCTCGACGGCGGACACCGCCTGGTCCTCACCGTCACCGCCGCCACCAAGCGGCCTGTGCAGCTGCGCTTCGACGAGGTCCCGGAGACCGGGGACCTGGCCGCGGCCATCCGGGAGGCCATCCCTGACGACCTCTACCACAACGACATCCACGGCCTGCCGGCCTGGCGCCGGGACATGACCTACCGCCTGGCGGAAGAGATCCGCGCAGAACTCGCTGCCCCCGAAGGGGCCCCCGGACTCCGGGCATCGGGCGACTTCTGGCCGCCGAACCACCGCAGGCTTGACGCACAGCAGGAAGGGGCCTGAAACGTGGCCATCGAAATCAACGGAAAACAGGCGGACGCCGCACCCCGTCCGGGGCAGTGCCTGCGCACCTTCCTGCGGGAACAGGGCAACTTCGGCGTGAAGAAGGGCTGCGACGGCGGAGACTGCGGTGCCTGCACGGTGCACGTGGACGGAACCCCGGTCCACAGCTGCATCTACCCAGCGGTCCGCGCGGAGGGCCGTGCCGTCACCACCATCGAAGGGCTGGCCTCAACTGCCGGCGGGGCTGCGGACCTGCATCCGGTGCAGCAGCAGTTCATGGAGCGGCAGGGGTTCCAGTGCGGCTTCTGCACGGCGGGCATGGTGATGACGGCAGCCACCTTCGACGACGCGCAGAAAGAGAACCTGCCCCGGAACCTCAAGGGAAACCTCTGCCGCTGCACCGGCTACCGCGCCATCTCCGACGCCGTCTGCGGCCATGCCGGGCACCCCGACCCCCGGGGCCAGGGTTCCGGAATCGCGGGGGCAGGCCAGCCGGACCCCGAGCCCGGGCGACTGGGCGACGACGTCCCGGCCCCCGCCAGCCGCGCAGTGGTCACCGGCACCGCCCGCTACACCCTGGACGTGCCGGCCGACGAGCTGCAGGGCCTGCTGCACCTCAAGCTCCTGCGCTCGCCGCACGCCCACGCGAGGGTGCTGTCCATTAACACCGGGGCCGCCCTGGAGGTGCCGGGCGTCGTGGCGGTCTTCACCCACCAGGACGCGCCGGAGCAGCTGTTCTCCACAGCCCAGCATGAACTGTTCACCGATGACCCGGACGATACCCGGGTGCTGGACGACGTGGTCCGGTTCCGGGGCCAGCGCGTGGCCGCGGTGGTGGCTGAGACGGTGGCCGCCGCCGAGGCCGGGGTGCGGGCCCTGGACGTTGAGTACCAGGAACTCCCGGCTGTCTTCTCACCGCAGGAGGCCCTGCAGCCCGGCGCGCCCCTGGTGCACGGGGAGAAGGACGGAACGGTGTCCCGCATCTCGCGGCCCGGGCAGAACGTGGTGGCCGAGCTCCATTCCGAGCTGGGGAGCGTCGCCGAGGGGTTCGCCGCTGCGGACTTCATCCACGAACAGACCTACCAGACCCAGCGCGTGCAGCACGTGGCCCTGGAAACGCATGCGGCCATCGCCTCCGTGGACAGCGAAGGCCGCCTGCAGGTCCGGACCTCCAGCCAGGTTCCCTTCCTGGTCCGGCGGACCCTGTGCCGGGTCTTCGGGCTCCCGGAGGAGCAGGTGCACGTGCTGGCAGGCCGGGTGGGCGGCGGCTTCGGCGGCAAGCAGGAAGTCCTCACCGAGGACATCGTGGCTCTCGCGGCCCTGAAACTGGGGCGCCCCGTCCAGCTGGAACTGACACGCACGGAGCAGTTCACCGCCACCACAACACGGCACCCGTTCACCATCAGGCTCAAGGCCGGCGCCAGCGTGGACGGCAGGCTGACAGCCCTGGAACTTGATGTCCTGACCAACACCGGGGCCTACGGCAACCACGGGCCCGGCGTGATGTTCCACGGCTGCGGCGAGTCCCTGGCGGTTTACAGGTGCGGGAACAAAAAAGTGGACGCCCACGCGATGTACACCAACACCGTCCCGGCCGGCGCGTTCCGGGGCTATGGACTGAGCCAGATGATCTTCGCCATTGAATCCGCCATGGACGAGCTCGCGGCCGGCATCGGCATGGACCCCTTTGAGTTCCGCCGCCGGAACATGGTGCGCGAAGGCGACCAGATGCTGTCCACGCAGCCTGATCCCGAGGAAGACGTCCACTACGGCAGCTACGGCCTGGACCAGTGCCTGGGCCTGGTCCGCGATGCCCTTGCCCGCGGCCGGGAGCGTTACCGCGCCGCCGGCCTGGATGAGCTGGGACCGGAGTGGCTGACCGGCGAGGGAACCGCCCTGTCCATGATCGACACCGTGCCCCCGCGCGGGCACTTTGCCCACTCCCGGCTCCGGCTCCTGCCGGACGGGACGTACCAGGCCGACGTCGGAACCGCAGAGTTCGGCAACGGCACCACCACCGTCCACGCCCAGCTGGCCGCCACCGCCCTGTCCACGGAGGCCGCAAAAGTTGCCGTGCGGCAGTCCGATACGGACCTGGTGGAGCACGATACCGGCGCCTTCGGCTCCGCGGGAACGGTGGTTGCCGGAAAGGCCACGCTTGCGGCGGCCGAGGAACTCGCCGTCCGGATCCGCGCCTTCGCCGCCGGCATCCGCCAGACCCAGGCCTCCGCCTGCGTCCTCGCCGGGGACGCCGTGGTGTGCGACGGAACGTCCGTGCCGCTCGCTGAACTGGCGCAGGCGGCCGCGGACGCCGGCGTCGAACTGGCCGCAGAGGGGCGCTGGGGCGGGACGCCGCGGTCCGTTGCCTTCAACGTGCACGGCTTCCGGGTTGCCGTGAACCGCGGCACGGGGGAACTGAAGATCCTGCAGAGCGTGCAGGCGGCGGACGCGGGCGTGGTGGTGAACCCGCGCCAGTGCCGCGGCCAGATCGAAGGAGGCATCGCCCAGGCGATCGGCGCGGCGCTGTATGAGGAGGTGGTGGTGGACGACGCCGGCCGGGTCACCACGGACATCCTTCGGCAGTACCACATCCCCACCTTCGCGGACGTGCCGCGGAGCGAGGTGTACTTCGCGGACACCAACGACAAACTGGGGCCCCTGGGCGCAAAATCCATGAGTGAAAGCCCGTTTAACCCGGTGGCCCCGGCGCTTGCGAACGCCATCCGCAATGCCACCGGAGTGCGGTTCGCCTCGCTGCCCATAGCCCGCGACAAGGTGTACCTGGGACTCAAGGAAGCCGGGCTGGTTCCCAATCTGCAGCGCTCGGCCACCTGAAGATCCGGCGCGGCGCGGCGGGGGCAGCGACCCGTAAAATTCCGGCGTCCCACGGGGCACCCCATATAGTCGAGGGATGGAACAGCGGATTTTAGGCAAGACCGGACGAAATGTCTCCGTCGTGGGGCTCGGCACCTGGCAGCTTGGCGCGGACTGGGGCAACGTTGACCCGGCGCAGGCGCAGGCCATCCTGGCGGCGTCCGCGGAAGCCGGCGTGAACTTCTTCGACACCGCGGACGTCTACGGCGACGGCAAGAGCGAGCAGGCCATCGGGAAGTTCCTCGCGGACAACCCGGGCCTGGACATCACGGTTGCCACCAAGATGGGCCGCCGGATGGACCAGCAGCCGGAGAACTACACCCTGGCCAACTTCCGCCAGTGGGTGGACCGGTCCCGGAAGAACCTGGGCACCGACACCCTGGACCTGGTCCAGCTGCACTGCCCGCCCACCCCGGTGTACAGCAGCGCCGAGGTCTACGACGCTTTGGATACCCTGGTGTCCGAGGGCGCCATCCGCAACTACGGCGTCAGCGTGGAGCGCACGGATGAGGCCCTGGAAGCGATCCGGCACCCTGGCACCGCCTCCGTCCAGATCATCCTGAACGCTTTCCGCCTCAAGCCCCTGGACGAGGTCCTTCCCGCAGCCAAGGCGGCCAACGTGGGCATCATCGCCCGTGTCCCGCTCGCGTCCGGCCTCCTGTCCGGCAAGTACTCGAAGGAAACCACGTTCGCGGAGAACGACCACCGGAACTACAACCGCCAGGGTGACAAGTTCGACGTGGGCGAGACCTTCTCCGGCGTGGACTACGAGCTCGGGCTCAAGGCCGTGGCCGAGTTTGAGCAGCTGGTTCCGTCCGGAGCCACCACCGCCCAGGCGGCCATCGCCTGGATAGCGGCCCAGGATGGTGTCACCACGGTGATCCCCGGCGCGCGCAACGTGGACCAGGCAACGGCCAACGCCGCGGCTGCTGCCGTGCAGGTCAACGAAGAGTTCGAGGCCGGCGTCCGCTGGATCTACGACCACTACTTCCGCGAAGCCATCCACCCGCGCTGGTAGCCGTTCGCTGGGAGCACGCCGGTGACAGACCGTTCCATTGCCTCTTTTGTGGACGGGCTCGCGGCCGTGCCCACGGTGCCGGGCCGCAACAACTTCCTTGACCACAGCCACCCCGGCAATGCCGTGCGCCGGCGCAACCTGGAGCTGTACCTCTCCGAAATGCTGGACCGTTCGCCAAGGGTGCTGCTGCTGGGCGAGGCCCCCGGTTTCAGGGGCATGCGGATCACGGGCGTGCCCTTCACCAACCGCACGATGTTCCAGGGACCGGCCAATATCTTCGGGCTATTCGGGCCGGGCAAAGGCTACGCCCTGCCCGCCGAGGCGGAGGGAGTGGCTGCCGAGCCGACGGCGACGGTGATGTGGGAGGTCCTGGCGGAACTGGACTTCCTGCCTTTGCTGTGGAGTGCCTGCCCCTGGCACACCCATGTGCCGGGAGAACCGCAGTCCAACCGGACGCCGCGGATCACGGAAGCAAAGCTGGGCATGCCCTACTGGCAGTCGCTGGTGGAGCTGTTCAGCATTGAGGCAGTGGTTGCCGTGGGAAACATCGCCCACCGAAGCCTGCAGGCCAGCGGCGTGGATGCGCCCAAGGTCCGGCATCCGGCCCACGGCGGGCGCTCGGGCTTCAAGCGCGGCCTGGAGGAGTTGCTCCTGGCTGGAAGCATCACCACGCAGCCGAACAGGCAGAGCTAGTCCAGGAGGTAGAGCTGCTCCGGCGTGTCAACATCCAGGCCGCTGGAGAGATCACTGCAATCCACCTCGTCCACCAGTTCCGGGTGGCTGCGCAGGAAGGCGCGCGCCCCGGCATCGCCCATCACGGTTGCAGCCACTGACTGGCGCAGGGAAGCATCGATCACCAGGGGGTGGCCGCGGCGGAGCCCGCCGTCCCCACCCTGCGCTGCGGCAGCGCCGTCGTCGTACGCCGCAGCGGTGACCCGGCCCGGACGGTGGGACGCAAGCAGCCGCGCCACCGCCAGGGAGGACAGGCCGGGCTGGTCCACGAGCGCAATCATCACGTGATCCCGGGGATCGGCGGCGGCGTTGCCCAGCAGCAGGGAACTCCCCATCCCTGACTGCCACTCATGGTTCACCACCGTGCGGCAGCCGTCCAGCCTTGCGGCGGCCAGGACGTCCCGGGCGCCTGCGCCGAGCACCACCACAACCTCGCGGCAGCCTCCGTCGAGCAGCGCTTCAGCGACCGCTTCCACCAGGGGACGGCCACGGTAGGGGAGCAGCGCCTTGGGACCGCGTCCCAATCTGGCGCCGCCGCCGGCCGCGAGCACAACGCCGGTGGTGCCCGCCGCCTCCGTGTTCCGCATAGCCACACCCTAACTCTTGTTGTCTCAGGCGTCGCCGCCGGCCCCTCCGGTGGTTCCGGCGTTCACGTCCAGGAGTTTGTAGCGGTCCAGGGCGTACGACGGCGCCCCCTCCTCGACTTCGCCCCTCGCCGCGAGCATCTGCAAGGCTTTCACCACGATGGAGTGGGTGTCGTTCTTGAAGTAGCGGCGGGCGGCGGCGCGGGTGTCGGAGAAGCCGAAGCCGTCCGCGCCGAGCGAGGCGAACTGGTTCGGGAGAAACTGGCGGATCTGGTCGGGGACGGCCTTCATGTAGTCCGAGACCGCAACGACCGGGCCTTGCGCATCAGCCAATTGCCGGGCCACAAACGGGATCCGGGCGGGTTCGCCGGGGTTGAGGAAGGCTTCTTCCTCGGCGGCGAGTCCGTCGCGGCGCAGTTCGTTCCAGGAGGTCACGGACCAGACGTCGGCGGAGACTGACCAGTCTTCGGCGAGGATCCGCTGGGCTTCGAGGGCCCAGGGGACGGAGACGCCGGAGGCGAGGATCTGGGTCTTCGGTCCTGCAAGGTCCGACGCCGACACCCGGTAGATGCCTTTCAGCACACCTTCCACATCGAGGTTCTCCGGTTCGGCGGGCTGGGTGATCGGCTCGTTGTAGACGGTCAGGTAGTACATCAGGTTCCGGTCCTGTGAACCTGCCGCGCCGCCGTCGGACTTTTCCCCGTACATGCGTTCGAGGCCGTCGCGGATGATGTGGCCCATTTCGTAGCCGTAGGCGGGGTCGTAGGTGACGACGGCGGGGTTGGTGGAGGCCAGGAGGGGGGAGTGGCCGTCGGCGTGCTGGAGGCCTTCGCCGGTGAGGGTGGTCCGTCCTGCGGTGGCGCCGATGATGAAGCCGCGGGTCATTTGGTCTGCTGCGGCCCAGAAGGCGTCGCCGGTGCGCTGGAAGCCGAACATGGAGTAGAACACGTAGACCGGGACCAGGGGCACGCCGTGGGTGGCGTAGGCGGTGCCGGCGGCGGTGAAGGCTGCCACGGCGCCGGCTTCGTTGATGCCGGGGTGGATCAGCTGGCCCTGGGCGGATTCCTTGTACGCCAGGACCAGGTCGCGGTCCACGGAGAGGTAGTTCTGGCCCTTGGGGTTGTAGATCTTGGCCGTGGGGAAGAACGCGTCCATGCCGAACGTCCTCGATTCGTCCGGGACGATGGGCACAATCCGGTGCCCGAAGTTCTTGTCCCGGATGAGGTCTTTCAGGAGCCTGACAAAGGCCATGGTGGTGGCGGCCTGCTGTTTTCCCGAGCCGCGTTTGGCAACGTCAAACGTCTTGGGATCCGGCAACGCAACGGCATCATGGGACGACCGGCGTTCAGGAACGGCACCGCCCAGCGCCTTCCGCCGTTCGTGGAGGTAGGCGATCTCCGGTGCATCATGCCCGGGGTGGAAGTACGGCGGGGCATAGGGATCCGCTTCCAGTTGCGCATCGGTAATGGGGATCCGCAGGTAGTCCCGAAACTCCTTGAGGTCCTCGACAGTCAGCTTTTTCATCTGGTGCGTGGCATTCCTGCCTTCAAACCTCGGTCCGAGGCCGTAGCCTTTGACGGTTTTGGCGAGGATGACGGTGGGTTTGCCCTTGAATTCGGTGGCGGCCTTGTATGCGGCGTAGACCTTGCGGTAGTCGTGGCCGCCGCGTTTGAGGTTCCAGATCTGGTCATCGGTGAGGTCCGCGACGAGGTCCTTGGTGGCCGGGTCCTTGCCGAAGAAGTGTTCGCGGACGAACCCGCCGGATTCTGCCTTGTAGGTCTGGTAGTCCCCGTCGGGGGTTTCGTTCATGATCTTCACCAGGGACCCGTCGGTGTCCTTGGTGAGCAGGTCATCCCATTCCCGGCCCCAGACGACCTTGATGACGTTCCAGCCCGCGCCGCGGAAGAACGCCTCGAGTTCCTGCATGATCTTGCCGTTGCCGCGCACGGGCCCGTCCAGGCGCTGGAGGTTGCAGTTGATCACGAAGTTCAGGTTGTCCAGGTTCTCGTTCGCGGCGAGCTGGAGCAGGCCGCGGGACTCGGGCTCGTCCATTTCCCCGTCGCCCAGGAACGCCCAGACCTGCTGGTCGGAGGTGTCTTTCAGGCCGCGGTTGTGCAGGTACCGGTTGGACTGGGCCTGGTAGATCGCGTTCATCGGCCCGATGCCCATGGACACGGTGGGGAACTCCCAGAACTCGGGCATCAGGCGCGGGTGCGGGTAGGAGGACAGGGCGTGTCCTTCCTTGGACTTTTCCTGCCGGAACCCGTCCAGGTCCTCCTCCGAGAGCCGGCCTTCCATGAACGCCCGGGCGTACATGCCGGGGGAGGCGTGGCCCTGGAAGAAGACCTGGTCGCCGCCGCCGGGGTGGTCCTTGCCGCGGAAGAAGTGGTTGAAGCCGACCTCGTACAGGGTCGCGGCCCCGGCATAGGTGGAGATATGCCCGCCCACGCCGATGTTCGCCCGCTGCGCCCGGTGCACCATCACCGCGGCGTTCCACCGCATGTACGCCCGGTACCGGCGCTCGTATTCCTCGTTGCCCGGGAAGGGTGCTTCCTGGTCCACCGGGATCGTGTTCACGTAATCGGTGGTGGTCACCATCGGCACCCCGACGCTCTGCGCGCCGGCACGCTGCAGCAGGCTCCGCATGATGAATTGGGCACGCTCCGTGCCCTGTTCCCTGATCAACGAATCCAGGGACTCAACCCACTCGGCAGTCTCTTCCGGATCACGATCAGGCAGCTGGTTAGTCAACCCGCTGAGCATATGGGAGGTATCTTCTCCTGCAGCCACGTCAGCCTCTTTTCGTCTTTGAATGCTGGGCCAGTGTTTTCGTATTGTGAGAAAACATTATTGCCATACGAGATTAGCGACAGGTTGGAAGTGGGGTCAAACACGCTTGGTTCCAGGGCTGCCCAAGCGGCACGTCGGCGCCTGCGAACCGAATGTGACTGCCGGTGCCGCCGAAACTCCTTGACCCAGGGGTGATCCAGGTCATACTTTTATTCCACTTAGCAATATCTACTTTTCGCAATGTGGAATAATAGAACCGGTCCTTCAGGCCAGCGCTCACCACTGCGAATCATTCAAGAACCGGAGATCCCCATGCAGACCCCTCCACCGGTCGGCGTCGAAAAGGCTCCTGACCTGACAATGCCGTCAGACTCTTCAGCCCACTCCGCCACAGGCGTCGAAGCTCTTTGTGAATCAGCCAGCGCAGCTTCAGGCCAGGCCATCAGCCCCACCCTTTACAACGTCGATCTTGCCCCCACCAAGCGCGCCGGCCGAAGCTGGTCCGGCTACAGCATCTTCACCCTCTGGGCCAACGATGTCCACAGCCTCGGCAACTACGCCTTCGCCATCGGACTGTTCGCCCTGGGACTGGGCGGCTGGCAGATCCTGCTGGCACTCGGCATCGGAGCTGCCCTGCTCTTCGGCCTCCTGAATCTCTCAGGATTCATGGGCGTCAAAACCGGGGTCCCCTTCCCGGTAATGAGCAGGATCAGCTTCGGCATCCGCGGCGCCCAAATCGCCAGCCTGCTCCGAGGCGCTGTCGCCGTCGCGTGGTTCGGCATCCAGACCTACCTCGCATCCGTCGTCTTCCGCGTGATGCTCGTGGCCATGTTCCCGGGCCTCGGAGCGCTGGACAAGGACTCCATCCTGGGGCTGTCCACCCTGGGATGGATCGCCTTCGTCATCCTCTGGGTTGTCCAACTGGTCATCGTGAGCTTCGGCATGGAGATGATCCGCAAGTATGAGGCCTTCGCAGGACCGATCATCCTGGTCACCATGGCCGCCATCGCCGTCTGGATCTTCATGGAAGCCGGCGGCGCCATCGCCTGGTCCTCGGACAACGCCCTCGAAGGGCCGCAAATGTGGCTGACAATCTTCGCAGGCGGCGCGCTCTGGGTCTCCATCTACGGCACGTTCGTCCTGAACTTCTGCGACTTCACCCGGTCCGCCGTCTCCAAGAAGGCCGTGGTCAGCGGAAACTTCTGGGGGATTCCCATCAACATGCTCGTCTTCGGCGCCATCGTCGTCGTGATGGCGGGAGGTCAGTTCAAAATCAACGGCACCATCATCGAGAGCCCCTCGGACATCGTCCAGACCATCCCCAACACGCTCTTCCTGGTCCTGGCATGCCTGGCCCTGCTGATCCTGACCATCGCGGTCAACCTCATGGCCAACTTCGTGGCTCCGGTCTACGCCCTTACCAACCTGTTCCCCAAACACCTGGACTTCCGCAAGGCCGCCATCGTCAGCGCCGTCATTGGCCTGGTCATCCTGCCCTGGAACCTCTACAACAACCCGCTGGTCATCGTGTACTTCCTCGGCGGCCTCGGAGCCCTCCTCGGCCCGCTGTTCGGCGTCGTCATGGCTGACTACTGGCTGATCCGCCGCGGCAAGGTCAACGTCCCCGAGCTGTACACAGCCTCGCCGGAGGGCACCTACTACTACAAGAACGGCGTCAACCCCAGGGCCATCATCGCCATGGTGCCGGCCGCCGTCCTTGCTCTCCTCATCGCCTTCGTCCCGGCGCTGGCCGCGGCAGCACCCTTCGCCTGGTTCTTCGCCGCCGGCATCGCAGCCGTTGTGTACTTCTTCATCGCCGACCGCTCACAGCGGCTCGAAGACCGCGACGGCGAGGCCATCGCCGTCGCCAGCAAACACTAAGGATCCCCTGATGCGCATACTCGTTGCGAACGTCAACACCACCCAGTCCATGACGGATTCCATCGCCGCTTCGGCACGCAGCATCGCCGCGCCGGGCACGGAGATCGTGGGAATCACACCCCGGTTCGGGGCCGACTCCTGCGAAGGGAACTTCGAAAGCTACCTGGCCGCCATTGCCGTGATGGACGCCGTCACCTCCTACCCGGAGCCGTTCGACGCCGTTGTGCAGGCCGGCTACGGCGAGCACGGACGGGAAGGGCTGCAGGAGCTCCTGGATGTCCCGGTGGTGGACATCACCGAGGCCGCCGCCAGCACCGCCATGTTCCTGGGGCACAAGTACTCGGTGGTCACCACGCTGGACCGCACCGTTCCGCTCATCGAGGACCGGCTCAAGCTCGCCGGACTCGACGCGCGCTGCGCCTCCGTCCGGGCCAGCGGCATGGCCGTCCTTGAACTTGAGGAGGAACCGGACCGCGCCGTCGAAGCCATCATCAACCAGGCGATGCTGGCCGTCAGCCAGGACAAGGCCGAGGTGATTGTGCTCGGTTGCGGCGGAATGGCAGGACTGGACGAGCAGATCAGGCTGCGGGCCGGAGTGCCCGTGGTGGACGGCGTGGCCTCCGCCGTGGCCATCGCTGAATCCCTGGTCCGCATGCGACTGTCCACCTCCAAGGTGCGGACCTACGCTGCGCCGCGGCCCAAGACCGTCATAGGCTGGCCGCTGAACAGCACTGGCGTGCCCGCCGCCCTTTAGCAGCAGATCCCGAGGAGAACAGCGTGAACACTACCCCTTCCGCCGCGCGGGTTGCCGTCGTTACCGGAGCAGGTTCCGGCATCGGGCGGGAGGTGGCCCGGCAGATGCTGGCCGCCGGATACCGGGTAGCGCTGGCGGGCCGCCGGGAAGCGCAGTTGAAAGAGACGGCGGACGATCACCCCGAAGCGCTGGTGGTGCCGTGCGACGTCACCCGGCAGGACGACGTCGAGCATCTTTTCGACGCCGTCCGCCGGCGGTGGGGCCGGGTGGACCTGCTGTTCAACAACGCCGGCGTGTTCGGCCCGGCAGCCAGCGTGGATGAGATTTCGCTGGAGGACTGGAACGCCACCCTCGCGGTCAACCTGACGGGTTCCATGCTGTGCGCCGCGGCCGCGGTCCGGGCCATGAAGGCGCAGGACCCGAAGGGCGGGCGGATCATCAACAACGGCTCCATCTCCGCGCACTCGCCCCGGCCCCGGACGGTGGCCTACGCCGTCACCAAGCACGCCATGTCCGGCCTGACCAAAAGCATTGAGCTGGACGGGCGGGGCTATGGGATCACGTGCGGGCAGATCGATATCGGCAATACGGCCACGGACATCATGGACACCATCGGCGTGGGCGCGGGGGCGCTGCAGGCGGACGGCAGCCGCCGGGTGGAGCCGACCTTCCCGGTTGCGGACGCCGCCCGTGCGGTCCTGATGATGGCAGGCATGCCGCCGTCGGCCAGCGTCGGATCTGTGGTCATCACCGCCGCGGGGATGCCGTTCATCGGCCGCGGCTGACCCCCGGGCTGACCCAAAAACTCTGGTACTAGAGGGGGAGCAGCGCGGAGAGGTCCGCGCGGAGGCCGGAGGCGGCCACCTTGTGCGCGGCCACCGCGTCCGCCCAGCCCAACTGGCCGGTCACCATCGCAAGCCAGGTGGCGGCGTCGCACTCAATCACATTGGGAGGCGTGCCGCGCGTGTGCCGCGGGCCTTCCACGCACTGGGTGACGCCGAACGGCGGCACCCGCACCTCCACCGAATTTCCCGGCGCCCGCGCAGTGACTTCCTCGAGCGTATAGCGCACCGCCGTTGCAAGGATGGTCCGCGGGACAGGAACGTCCGACGACGGTCCGGCGGCTTTGCGCCATGCCTCCACCGCTGCGGCGCCTTCCTTCGGGTCGATCCGGCGACGGGCTACAGCCATGTTTCGGGGCCCTTTCGTGGGGATGCAGCGGCAAAGGCAACCAGAGTACCGCGGATGCCTAACAGTAAGGAACCGGGGGGGGGTACGATCGGTAGCACCCGCCACAGAGGGAAAGGAACGGCCCGTGCATCTCGGCGCTTTCTCAGTAAGCCTCAACGTCAAGGACATCGCCGCTTCAACGGCTTTCTACGAAAAACTTGGGTTCACGCGTTTTGCCGGTGACATCGGGCAGAACTGGCTGATCCTGAAAAATGGCCAGGCGGTGGTGGGACTTTTCCAGGGGATGTTGGAGAGGAACGCGCTGACCTTCAACCCTGGCTGGGACCAGGACGCCCAGCCGCTGGAGTCCTTTACGGATATCCGTGACCTTCAGCGGGAACTGCGGGGCCAGGGAGTCACTTTCGCCAGCGAAGCGGAGGAAGGAACAGCAGGGCCGGCGAGCTTCATTGTTGTTGACCCGGACGGCAACCCGATTATCGTGGACCAGCACGTGTGAGGCGTCCAGCCGTGCCTGCCCTGTCCAAGGGCGCCTGGTCCAGAATCACCTGGTCCAGAATCACCTAGTCCAGAAGCGCCGAGACCGCCGGGCCGAGCCGGATCTTGCCGACCGGCCTGCCGCCGCCCAGCACAGGATCAACCACTCTTTCCAGGACGCTGGCAACACCGGGTATCTCCACCGCGCCGGCCGCGGCCAGGAGGGTCAGGGCCACCAGCGACGTGGCACGCACGTTCCCGTCCAGGATTTTGACTGCCACCGAGACACCCTGGGCCGTAGCCATGGCCAGGACGCCTTCCGCGCCAATTTTGGCAATAACCCCCAGCTCATCCATGACCAGCGTGTTGGCCTCGCCGATGCCCTGGACGGCCCAGGGGTAGTCCAGCATCGACGTGGCGATGGTGGCGGCGCGGGCGCTAAAGCTCTGGTCGCCCGGTGCTTTTGCCAGCTGCGAGTACCCCCTGGCAAGCCCCTTGAGGGACACCGCTGCCACGGGTGCACCGCAGCCGTCGATGCCCAGGTGGGCAATCTTCTCGCCCGTGTATTCCTCCACCACAGTGCGGACCCGCTGCTGGAGCGGATGGTTGGGCTCCAGGTAGCTGTGCGTGTCCCACCCGTTTTCCGTGCAGGCCCACAGGAACGCGGCGTGCTTGCCGGAGCAGTTGAAGGCCAGGCGCGACTTCCCCTTTTCGGAGCGCACCAGCCAGTTCCGGGCCGTCTCATCCTGCGGCCATGCCTCCGGGCACTGCAGCTGGTCCTCACGGACTCCGGCGGCCTTGAGCATCCCCGCCACCACGTCCATATGGTCCAGGGACCCGGTGTGGCTTCCACAGGCAACAGCCACCTGGGCGCCCCGCAGCGGGACGCCGGACTGCATGGACGCCAAAGCCTGGAACGGCTTGAGCGTGGACCTGGCCAGGATGGGCGTGTTGATGTCGCCCAGCTCAGTGACCACGGATCCGTCCGCTGCCAGGAGGACGGCAGACCCGATGTGCCGGGATTCCACAAAACCGCTGCGTTCGACGACGGCCAGTTCCACGGCGGAGTCCACGGTAAAGGTGGCATGGGGGTTGTGGGGCATGGTGCCAGTCTATGGGTCGCCCCTCCGAATGCCGCGCTATTCCACGGTGACCATCACGGACTGCCACCCGGACGCGCCATCGGGAACAGGGTCGGCGCGCTGGTCTGTCTGCACCTCGCCGGAGCCGTCGGTGGCCCGGACCTTGATGTAGTGCGGCCCGGGAGCGGCGTCCCACTGGTAGGACCATTGCCGCCAGGTGACCAGCGACGCCTCCGTGGAAAGCTCGGCTTCCATCCACTCGCCGTCGTCCACCTGGATTTCCACTTTGCTGATGCCCCGTGTCTGTGCCCAGGCGGTGCCCCCCACGGCAACTTTGCCGGCAGGCACCTTGGCGAAGGACTTGGGAACGTCCACCCGGGCCATGGTCTTGATGGGGCCGCGTTCGGACCAGCCCCGCTCCGTCCAGTACGCCTTGCTGTCGGCGAACCGGGTGACTTCCAGGTCCACCACCCACTTGGTGGCGGAGACAAAACCGTACAGGCCGGGGACCACCATCCGCACTGGGTAGCCGTGCTCCAGCGGGAGCGGCTCGCCGTTCATGCCGATGGCCAGCATTGCGTCCCGGTCGTCCTGCAGCACCTCCAGGGGCGTTGAGGCGCTGAAACCGTCGATGGACGTGGAGAGCACCATGTCTGCTCCATCCTTGGGCCGGGCCCGCTTGAGCACCTCGCGGAGGGGGAACCCCAGCCATTTGGCGTTGCCGGCAAGGTTGCCGCCCACGGGGTTGGACACACAGGTGAGCGTCACATGGGACTCGATCAGGTCGGCGTCGAGCAGGTCCTGGAACGTGAGGCGGATTTCCTCCTCAACCATGCCGTGGACCCGGAGTTCCCAGTCCGCCACGTCAATTTCCGGCACGCTAAGCGCGGTGTCGATCCGGTAGAACTCGCCGTTTGGCGTCACCCAGGGCGCCACCCCGGGCACCGGAGACTGGACGCCGGCGGGAACGGCCGGCGCTGCCTTGGCGGGTGCGGGCAGTTGCAGGGAATCCCGCGCCTGGAGGATGTTGCTGCGGGCGGCGCCCAGCAGCCGGCCTCCTGTTGCGGCCAGGCCGGCAGCGGCAGCGGTGATTCCGGCCGCCGCGAAAAAGCGGCGGCGGCTGGTTGCGGCGCGGGACGCTTGCCCCGGCCCGGCCACCACGTCCGGGAAATCAGCGACGGCGCTGCCGGCCGGCGCTTCCGGCCACGCCTTGGTTGCCGGCAGCTTTTTGACCAGGAACCGCAGCACCAGGAGGCCGGCCAGGGTTCCGGCCACTGACGGCAGCGCTTCAAAGGGCCCGACGCCGGCGCGGGTCACCACGCTGGCCACGATGACGGCACCCATGAACAGGACGCCAACGACGCCCAGCGCCCATCTGCGGTAGGCCACCACGCCCAGCACGCACGCCAGCAGGGTGATGGTGACGCCCATGCCCGCGAAGAGGGCAACCTTGTCATTGGTGCCGAACGTGGCGATGGCGAAGTCCTTCAGCCACGAGGGGGTGAAGTCGATGAAAGTTGATCCCAGGGCTATCAGCGGCGTGGCGCGGGCGGTGAAGAATGCCCCGAGCAGTTCGGCCACGGCAAGGACGACGGCGGCCGCCACCACGCCTGCCAGCGCCGCCATTGCAGTGGGTCCCCGGAACCAGTTCTTCAGCTTCTCCATGACGGGTATTCGGAGCGGACAGGCTCCGGGATTGTCGCCCGGACGCCGGTGCGGTACTGGCGGTGACACAGCTTAGGAGCACGCAGGGTGCACAAAGTACCCTTGGAGACTGTGAAGGTACTCGTCATTGGCCCCGGAGGCCGCGAACACGCCATTGTCCGCTCCCTGCTCGCCGACCCCAACGTGTCCGAGGTCCATGCAGCACCCGGCAACGCCGGTATCAGCAAGCTGGTCCCCACCCACAAAATCGACGGCAACGATCCCGACGCCGTCGCCGCCCTGGCCACTCGGCTGACGGTGGACTTAGTGGTGGTTGGCCCCGAGGCGCCGCTGGCCGCGGGTGTGTCCGACGCCGTCCGCGAGGCGGGCATCCCCGTGTTCGGACCCAGCAAGGCTGCAGCCCAGCTGGAAGCGTCCAAGGCGTTCGCCAAGGAAATCATGGCGGAAGCGGGAGTGCCCACGGCCATGGCCATGGTGGCCACGAACGCTGGGGAAGCCGAATCGGCCCTGGATACCTTCGGTGCACCCTACGTGGTGAAGGATGACGGCCTCGCCGCAGGCAAGGGCGTGGTGGTCACCAAGGACCGCCGGGAGGCCCTCGCCCACGCGCAGTCCTGCTTCGATGCCGGCGGCTCGGTGGTGATCGAGGAGTTCCTGGATGGTCCCGAGGTTTCGCTGTTCGTCCTGTGCGACGGCCACAACACCGTGGCGCTTTCACCCGCCCAGGACTTCAAGCGGATCTTCGACAACGACGAAGGCCCCAACACCGGCGGCATGGGTGCCTACACTCCGCTCGAGTGGGCACCGGAAGGCCTTGTCCAGGAAGTCATTGAGCGCGTGGCCCAGCCCACCGTCAACGAGATGGCCCGCCGCGGCACCCCGTTCGTCGGCGTGTTGTTCGTGGGGCTGGCCCTCACCTCGCGCGGCACCCGCGTCATCGAGTTCAATGTCCGCTTCGGCGATCCGGAAACACAGGCCGTGCTGGCCCGGTTGAAGACCCCGCTCGGTGCCCTGCTGCTGGCAGCCGCCAAGGGCGAACTGGACAAGGCGGAAGAGCTGCGGTGGGCCAAGGAAACTGCCGTCGCCGTCGTCGTCGCGTCCGAAAACTACCCCGACACCCCCCGCACCGGGGACCGCATCCGCGGGCTCAAAAAGGTGGAGGAGCTCGAAGGCGTCCACGTCATCCACGCCGGCACGGCCTTCGACGAGGACGGCAAAGTGGTGTCCGCAGGAGGGCGCGTGCTCGCCGTCGTCGCCCTCGGCAGCGACCTCGTGGACGCGCGGGAAAAAGCGTACGACGGCGTGGAGCTGGTCCAGCTTGAGGGCTCGCAGTTCCGCACCGACATTGGCGGAAAAGCCGCCCGCGGGGAAATAAAGGTCCCCTCCACTGCCAGCGCATCCCTCCACGGGACCAAGACGAAGGCCTGACATGAGCAACGATCCAGCACCCCGCGGTTTCAACACCAAGACCCTGGACCTTCCCGGATGGACGCACGTCTACTCCGGCAAGGTCAGGGACCTCTACGAGCCGGCTGACGAGGCCGTCCTGCAGCGTATGGGCCAGGACTGCGTGCTGGTGGTGGCCAGCGACCGGATCAGCGCCTATGACCACGTCCTGTCCTCCCTGATTCCGGACAAGGGGCGCATCCTTACCCAGCTCAGCCTGTGGTGGTTCGACCAGCTGGACGTGGACCACCACGTCCTGGGCTCCACGGTGGAAGACGGCGTCCCGGCCGAGGTGGAAGGCCGGTCCATGATCTGCAAGAAGCTGGACATGTTCCCGGTGGAGTGCATCGCCCGCGGCTACCTCACAGGCTCCGGCCTGCAGGAATACAAAGCCTCGGGGACTGTGTGCAGCATTCCGCTGCCGGAGGGCCTGGTTGACGGGTCGCGGCTGGACCGTGCCATCTTCACGCCATCGGCCAAAGCCGAGGTGGGCGAGCACGACGAGAACATCACCTACGACGCCGTGGTGGCGATGGTTGGCGACGATATTGCCGGACGCCTCAGCGAGCTGACGCTCAAGATCTACAACACCGCCGAGAAAATCACCCGTGAGCGGGGCATCATCCTGGCCGATACAAAAGTCGAATTTGGCTATGACCCGGTGACGGGGCTCATCACCCTGGGGGATGAGGTGCTGACGCCGGATTCCTCGCGCTTCTGGGATGCCGCCACCTACCAGCCGGGCCAGGCACAGCCGTCCTACGACAAACAGTATGTGCGCGATTGGCTGACGTCTGCCGAATCAGGCTGGGACAGGTCCTCGGATACGCCGCCACCGGCGCTGCCCAACGAGGTTGTTGACCGTACCCGCGGCCGCTACGTCGAGGCCTACGAGAAACTGACGGGGAAAACCTTCGCCTGACGGAGCCCCAGCTGCTCCCGGCGGATGGTGCTTTGCTAGCTGGCTTTGGCAGCGGCCGCGGCGCGCTGCTGGGCCAGTTTTATTTCCAGGACCGCGTCCATCGCCTGCTGGACGCGGTCAGCCGCTCCTGCCGCACTGAAGGCTTTCTGGGCTTCCTCGAGGTGCACCAGGGCTTCCTCGGATTCACCCGCGGCCTTGAGGGACTTGCCCAGCAGCAGCGAGACTTCACCGGCGGTGTGCTTTGCCAGGCTGGCGCGTTCCGCATGGATTTCGCGGAGCTTCTCGACGGCGGCAACGATGTCACCGGTCAGGTACAGCCAGCGGGCGCGGATGAAAGCGACCTCCAGCTGGTCGGACTTGTTGCCACCCACGATGGACAGGGCCAGTTCGGCCCGTTCAATCGATGACAGCGTCTCCGGCTCAACGATCCCGGAGGACAGGCGAACGGCGGCCGAGGCTTTGTTGAACCGGGCCCACAGTTCGATGTCGTTGGCGGGGGAGAGCAGCCGGGCAGCCCGTTCGTGGTGCTTGATGCCCTCCTGGTAGTCGTGCCGCATGAAGGCCACGTTGCCGATCACCCACGCCACTTCGCCGGCGAGCTGGGACATGGAGTGCTCATCCACGTGGTCGATCATCGCCTGGCAGTATTTCCAGGCTTCGTCGAGCCGGCCGCTTTCGGCAAGTGCGCCGATCAGTGCCCGGTGCGCCCCGATGATGAGCGTGGAACCCTTCGGCAGCTGGGAACACAGCCGCACGGCCTCCATGGCGTGGTCCACCGCCGCGCTCAGCTGGCCCTGGCCCTGGGAGATGCCGGCGAGCATCTGGCGGGCCCGGACGGCGAGGCCGGCCGATTCCGTTGCCATGGGGTGCTCCAGCAGGTGCTGCATGATGCGCTGGCATTCCTGCCAGTTGCCCTGCTTGATGAGGCACTCGGCCTGCATGTACGTCATGTTCCACCAGGCGCTCGTGTTCCTGCCTTCGAGGGCTATCTTGGCAGCTGTGGCGGCGTGGCTTGCCGCGAGCTGATAGTCCCTCAGGTCCCACGCCTGCCGGGCGTACAATCCGGCGAGGACGTATTCGGCGTCGCTCACCGAGATAGGCTGGCTCCAGGCTTCCAGCGCCTTGGGTGCCAGTTCCAGCCTGCGTGCAAGTTCCTCGATCACCTCTGCCGTAGGTTCCCTGCGGCCGGTCTCAAGTAGTGAAATATAGCTGGGGGAATACAGGTCCTTTCCCAGTTCCGCCTGTGTCAGCCCCCGTTCGAGACGCTCCGCACGGAGCTTCTCCCCGAATCCGTTGCCCACGGGATTTCCTCCTTTTCCGGACGGTCTTCGTACAAAATGCTTGACAGTCCCTGTGGAAAACATTTTACAATGTATGTCAACAAGGACAGTGCTGGCTTTGTAACGAATCCGACTCGTATTGAGGAACCTATTTATGTTGAAGAAGATCGCAACCGCGGCCGTACTGGCAGGGGCACTTGCTTTTTCTGCTGCGGCTCCAGCTGTCCTGTCTGCCGGTTCCCTCGGGGACTCTGCCGGAACGTCGGTAGCCGTAGGAAACTGGCCGGACCCGATGTCCAAGAAGACCAAGGACAAGAGCACGGATACCTCGTACACCACGTACGTAGGCAACTGGCCCGACCCGATGTAATAGCTTCCTCACACATGGAGGCGAGGATGGCCCCGGAGCGCAGGCTTCGGGGCCATTCCTTTTAAGAAGGAAGAGGGCCTCCGCATGGAGACCCTCTTCCTTTTTGGTCGGGATGACAGGATTTGAACCTGCGACCTCTTCGTCCCGAACGAAGCGCGCTACCAAGCTGCGCTACATCCCGATCCGCTGCAAAAGCAACTTTACAAGGATAGCCGATGCCGGGTCCCGATGCGAAATCAGACCAGCGAATCCTTCCAGGCGCCGTGGAGGTCGGCAAAGCGGCCGCCCCCGCCAATGAGTTCAGCCGGGCTTCCGTCCTCCACGATCCGGCCGTCGTGCACCACCAGCACCCTGTCAGCGGTCTCCACCGTGGACAGGCGGTGGGCGATGATGAGGGCCGTCCTGCGGGCCGCTTCCGTGCCCGCCAGGAGCCGCGCAAGGCCCTGCTGCACCAGCCTCTCGGAGGGGATGTCCAGGGAGGACGTCGCCTCGTCCAGGATCAGTACGGCAGGTCGGGCCAGGAACGCCCGGGCAAAACTGATGAGCTGCCGCTGCCCGGACGAGACACGGCCGCCGCGCTTGTTGACGTCGGTGGCGTAGCCTTCGGGCAGTTCCATGATGAAGTCGTGGGCGCCTACGGCTTTGGCCGCTTCCTCGATCTCCGCCCGGGAAGCCTCCGGGCGGCCCAGGGCGATGTTGTCTGCCACCGAGCCGCTGAACAGGAAGGCCTCCTGGGTGACCATCACGATGTTCCGGCGGAGATCCGTGGTGCCCAGGTTGCGGACGTCGACCCCGTCGAGCGTGAGCGATCCGGCGGAGACGTCGTAGAAGCGTGCTATCAGCTTCGCCAGCGTGGACTTGCCGGCACCCGTCTGGCCCACCAGGGCAACAGTCTGGCCTGCGGGAATGTGCAGGTCCAGGGTGGGGACGATCAGCGGGCCGTCGCCGTAGCGGAACTCCACGCCGTTGAAGTCGATGGATCCCTTGGCCTGCTTCAGGGCGACCGGGTTCTTGGGCGGGCGGACCGTCGGCACCTCCTCCAGGAGCCCCGAGACCTTCTCGAGCGCCGCCTGCGCGCTCTGGAAGGAGTTGTAGAACATGGCCATCTGGTCCACCGGCTGGAAGAACCGCTTGGTGGAAAGGATGAGTGCCAGCAACACCCCGACCTCCAGGTCGCCGCCGAGGACGCGGAAGCCGCCGAAGAGCAGGACCACGGCCACACAGACGTTGCCGATCAGGACCAGCCCCGGCTGGAAGATGCCGTTGAGGTTGATGGAGCGTACGGTGACCCGCCGGTAGTCCTCGGCCAACTGGCCGTACCGGCCGGAGTTTTCCTGCTCCTTGCGGAAGGCCTTGACGGCGCGGATGCCGGTCATGGTTTCCACGAAGTGCACAATGAGCCGGGCGGACACCACCCGGGATTCGCGGAAGGCGATCTGGGAGTGCTTCTGGTACCAGCGGGCCAGGAAGAACATGGGCACGCCGGCGGCCAGCACCAGCAGCCCGCTCCGCCAGTCCAGGGCAAACACGGTGACGGCGGTGAAGACCATGAACAGCATGCCTGACGCCAGCGAGCTGACGCCGGAGTCCAGGAGTTCGCGGAGGGCTTCCAGGTCCGACGTCTGCCGGGCGATGATCCGTCCGGACGTGTACTTTTCGTGGAACTCGAGGCTCAGCCCCTGGGTCTGGCGGAAGACCCGCAGGCGCAGGTCCAGCAGCATGGCCTGGCTGAGCTTCGCGGTGGACGTGACGTACAAAGCCGTGAGCCCCGCCGTCGCAATGGCGGCAAGGAGGTAGGCGGCGCCGGTGAACACCAGGGGCGCGTTGTCTCCGGCCTGCAGGGCGGGCAGGGCGCGGTCGATGCCAAAGGCGATCAGCGCCGGCCCGGCCACCCTTGCAGCCTGGGAGAGGACCACCATGGCGATGGTCAGCCAGAACCGGAGCCGCACCGGCCGGATCAGTGACCGCAGGAGCGCCAGTGACCGCCGTCGGACGGCCCTGCTGTCATCCTTGCTGAGGTGGGCATTGTCTTCATTGGCAGTGCCGAAGGAGGCGGCGCTCATCGGGTGACCTCCGCTTCCTGGATAACTGCTTCTGCCTTGAGGTCCGAGAGTTCCGAGTCTAGGTCCCGGGGTTCCTGGTCCAGGCTCGCAATGACGTAGCGGTAATGGTCGTTGCCCGCCAGGAGTTCCGTGTGGGTTCCGACGGCGGTGATCCGGCCCTCTTCAAGCAGCGCCACCCGGTCCGCGAGGGCCACGGTGGACGGCCTGTGCGCGACGATCAGGGTGGTGGTGTCCTTCAGGACCGCACGGAGCCGGGTCTCCACCAGTTCCTCCGTATGGACGTCAAGGGCGGAGAGCGGGTCATCCAGCACCAGCACGCGGGGGCGGGCCGCGATGGCACGGGCCAGGGCAATCCGCTGGCGCTGCCCGCCGGACAGGCTCAGGCCTTCCTCGCCGATCAGGGTGTCCAGGCCCTGGGGCAGGGAGTACGCGAAGTGTGCCTGGGCAACATCCAGTGCTTCCTCCAGGACGGCGTCGCTGCGGACCGGGGCGCCGAGCAGCACATTGTCCCGGACGGAGTTGGAGAACAGGGTGGTGTCCTCGAAGGCCACCGCCACGATGCGGCGCAGCTCCTCCACGTCGAAGTCCCGCAGGTCCACGCCGTCGATGCTGATGGATCCGTCGGTGACGTCATACAGCCGGGGCACCAGCTGGATCAGGGCGCTCTTGCCGCTTCCTGTGATGCCCACCAGGGCCATGGTCTCACCGGGCCGGAGTTCCAGGTTGATGTCCTTGAGGATGGGCTTGTCCGGGGCGTCCTCGAAGGCGAAAGTGGCGTTGTTGAAACGGAGCGCGCCGGCGGGCTGGCGGGGCAGGCGCGGTTCCGGGGGACTGGTGATGGTGTTGGCGGAATCCATGACTTCGTAGTGGCGGTCGACGGCGGTCTTGGCGGTGAGTGCCATGGCCAGCAGCATGCCGGAGAATTCCACGGGTGAGGCAATGACGGCCGCGGTGGCAAAGAAGGCCACCAGTGCGCCGATGCTCAGTTGCCCGCTGGCGCAGAGCATGACACCCACCACCAGGCCTGCCCCCAGCGCGAGTTCCGGCAAGAGTGTGACCACCATGGTGAACATGGCCTGGTGGCGTGCTTTGTCGATCTCTGTTTGGCGCAGCTCTTCGGCTTGTTCCTCGAAATTTTCGAGTGCTTCCCGGCTGCGGCCGAAGGCCTTGAGCACACGGATGCCGTGCACCGACTCCTCCACCGTGGTTGCCAGGTCGCCGGCCTGGTCCTGGCTGCGGCGGGCCACCTTGCTGAACCGGGTGCGGAACCGGAAGCTGTAGGCCATGATGGGCACGGCTGCGGCCAGGAAGATCAGGGCGAGCTGCCAGCTCATTGCGAACATCACGGCAATGCCGATGATCACGGTGAGCGTGGTGACCACCAGCATGATGGCGCCAAACGCCATCCAGCGGCGCAGGAAGTTGAGGTCCGTCATGGCCCGGGACAGCAGCTGGCCGGAACCCCAGCGGTCGTGGAAGGAGACCGTGAGCTCCTGCAGGTGGTCATAGAGGGACACCCGCATCCGGGTTTCCACCGTAGTGGCCGGATTGATCACGAACTGGCGGCGGAGTGCCACCAGTCCCGCCTCAGCTATGCCCAGGACCAAAATGATGCCGGCCGAAACCCAGATGGCTTCGCTGGCGCCGCCCGGCTGCAGCGACTCGTTGACCAGCACCCGCAGGACCTGGGGGATCGACAGTGCAACGATACTGGCCAGCAGCGCGCACACGAGTCCCAGCAGCAGCCGCGGAATGATGGGCCGGACATGGGGGTAGAGACGACTGATTGATCGAAAGAATGAAGATTGCTTGGCCATGCCCGCTTCTCAAGCTCTAAAACGAATGTAGTTTCCCTTAGCAACTACCCTATGCCATGGACGTGAGGCGGTTCACAGGAATTTCGGCGTGATAAAGAGCTTGGCCAGTTATTGCGTTGTGCAATGCAACCTGTTGTTGCACGCGCAGCGGGATCAGCCGGGTGAGGTCAGGGTCAGCAGGACTGCCTCGGGCTTGCAGGCGATCCTTACCGGAGCGAAGCGGGAGGTGCCGATGCCGCCGGACACGTTGACCGGCGTCGTACGTCCATTGCTCTGCCAGTCGTTGAGCCCCTTTGCCCGCCATGTGGGAAGGTCGCAGTTGGCCACCAGCGCGCCGTAGCCCGGGATGCAGATCTGGCCCCCGTGCGTGTGGCCGGCGAGGAGGAGGTCGGCGCCGTCCTCGGTGAAGTGGTCCAGCACCCGCTGGTAGGGCGCATGGATGACAGCCACTTTGAGGTGGTCGGCGGCGTCCTGGTTCACGGTTCCACGGGGCCAGCCGGCGTATTTTTCGCGCTTCAGGTGGGGATCGTCAACCCCGGAGAAGTCAAAGCGCATGCCGTTCAGCACCAAGGACTGGTGGCGGTTGGTCAGGTCCACCCAGCCGGCCATGCCGAAGCCTGAACGCAGCCGGGGCCAGTCCAGCATCTTGGGTTTGGGCTTCACCTTGGAGGGCCCCAGCAGGTAGAGGGCAGGATTCTTCGGGCTCGGCGCAAAGTAGTCGTTGGAGCCTGGAACGAAAACCCCGGGGAAGTCCATCAGCGGCCGCAGGGCGGCCAGCAGGGGGTCCACGGCTTTGGGGTGACTGAGGTTGTCGCCCGTGTTGGCCACCAGGTCCGGCTTGAGGTCGGCCAGGGACTGGAGCCAGGCCGCCTTCTTCTTCTGTCCGGTAATGAAGTGGATATCGCTCAGGTGGAGGATGCGGAACGGGCCGTGTCCCGGCGGCAGGATGGCCAGGGTTTCCTCGCGGAGGACGAACTGGTCCTTCTCCCACAGGCCATATCCGAAGGCGGCTGCCCCGGCGGCAACGCCGGCCCCTGCAGTGACGGCAAGGCCGCGTCCGATAGTCCGGGCGCGGCCTGCCAGCGTAGTGGTGGACGTCATCGGCGGCTAGCCGTTTCCGTTTCCGTTGCCATTACCGTTGCCGCTGTTGGTCGGCTGCGGAGCAGGCTCGGGGGCGGCAGGCGCTGAAGGCTCAGGAGCGGGCGCCTGGGTGGCCGGAGCCTGGGGTGCCTGGCTTGTGCGCGGCGCCGTGGTGGCGGGTGTGCGTGTGTTGCCGCCGCCGTTGATCATGGAGCTGGGCGGGGCGGGGAACGGCTCGGTGCCGTAGGCGGGCGCGATCCGGGACATGAAGTTCGAGAACATCGGCCCGGCAATCATGTAACCGTCAATGCCCGGGTAGAACTTTCCGTTCACGGTGATGTTCTGGCCGGAACGGTCCTGGGCACCAAGTGCGTCGCCAAACCAGGCGGCCGTGGCAAGGCCGGTGGTGTGGCCGACAACCCAGGTGGAACCGTTGTTGTTCGAGGTACCGGTCTTGGCGCCGATGGGGAAGCTGGTCCGGGTGGAGATGCGGGGCTGGATCAGGGAGCCGGAGCCGCGGTTCAGGACTTCCTGGAGGGCGTAGTTCACGCCGCGGGCAACCTCGGGCTTGACCGCATCCCGGCAGCTGCTCGACTGGGCCGGCAGGGTGGCCCCGGTCTGGTCCGTAACCGCGGTGATGGCGATGGGCTCGCAGTACTTTCCGTCATTCGCGAACGTGGCGAAGGCGCTGGCCATGGTCAGCGGCGCCGTCTGGGTGGACCCCAACAGGTTGCCGAGCGTGGACATGTTGATCTTCGGGTTGGGATCGCCGTCAGCCGGGAGTCCGCCATGGAGGCCCGTTGCGTCAACGATTTTCTGGATTCCGCAGAAGTCCAGCTGTGCCGCCGAAGCGAAGGTGACGGTGTTGATGGAGTTGTACAGGCCTTCGAGGACGGACAGCGGCCGGTACCACTGGGGTTCCGCATTCTGCAGGTCGTCAGCGGCGCCCAGCGACTTTTCCGCAGTGTTATAGGCGCCGGTGACCTGGCCGCAGGAGTTGCGCCACTTGAAGTTCAGCGGGTAGCGGCGCTGGGCGGCATTGACCACTGTATTCATGGATTTTCCCTCCTCAAGCCACTGGGCGAACGTGAAAGGCTTCATGGTGGAGCCGGGCTGCGCGCCGCCCAGGCCGTTGAGGTCGTTGCCGTCCTTGTCCAGCTTGTCCACGTTGAAGTTCACCTGCGAGTCGAAGGCACCCTCAGCCGGAAGGAAGGAGGTGTTCTGGGCCATCGAGACGATCTTGCCGGAGTTGGGCTGCACGGACACCATGGCAGCTCCCCACTTGTCCGGGTTGGCGCCGGCCGAGGCGTTGACCTGTTCCTGGGCCACAGCCTGGGCGTTCGGGTCCAGCGTGGTGGTGATGGTCAGGCCGCCACCGTAGATGAGGCGAAGGCGTTCCTCGCGGTCCGCACCGTAAGCCGGGTTGTTTTCCAGCAGGTGCAGCACGTAATCACAGAAGTACGGGGCGGTGGACGCGTAGGCGCAGCCCTGCCGGGCGGGCGTGACATTGGTTTCCACGGGGGTGGCGACGGCGGCGTCATGGTCTGCCTGCGTGATCTTGCCCTGGTTCAGCATCAGGCTCAGCACCAGGTCCCGGCGCTGCTTGGCGTTCTCGGGGTTGGTGATGGGGTCGAATGCGGACGGGCTGTTGACCAGGCCGGCCAGCAGCGCGGCCTGCGGAAGGGTGAGGTCCTTGGCGGTGGTGCTGAAGAAGAACCTGGACGCGGCTTCGATGCCGTAGGCGTCGCGGTTGAAGAACACGATGTTCAGGTAGCCCTCAAGGATCTGCTCCTTGCTGAACTCCTTTTCCAGGGCAATGGCGAGCTTCATCTCGCGGAGCTTGTCGCCCACGCCCTTGTTCACGCCGTTGAGCTTGATGTCCTCGTCCCTGCCCTCGGCGGCGAGGTTGGAGTTGAGGACGTTGTTGACGTACTGCTGGGTGATGGTGGAGGCACCCTGCCTGTTGCCGCGGGCCGTGCTGACCAGTGCACGCAGGATACCCGTGGTGTCCACGCCGCCGTGCTCGTAGAACCGGCTGTCCTCGACGGCGATGACGGCTTCCTTCATGAACGGCGAGATCTGGTCCAGGGCAACCTTGGTGCGGTTCTCCTTATAGACGCTGGCGATCTCGCTGCCGTCCGCAGCCAGGATCCTGGTGGTCTGGTTGGGCGGATCGACCTTCAGCTCATCGGGGAGGGTGTCGAAGAACTCGATCGAACCGCTGGCTGCGCTGCCTGAAACGGCCGCGGCGGGAACCAGCAGGCCTGCTACCAGGACACCGCAGATCGCACTCACGCCAAGGAAAACGAGGATTTTTCCGAGGGTGGTGGCAGTGTCGAATAATGGGTTCGTACGAGTCGCCATGTTTTCCACTTTACCGGCAAGGACTAGTCTTTCTCTCATGACCAAATGGGAGTACGCCACGATTCCGCTCATTATTCACGCCACAAAGCAGATTCTTGACCAGTGGGGAGACGACGGCTGGGAGCTGGTCCAGGTTGTCCCCGGACCTGACGGAAACGGCCTGGTTGCCTACCTCAAGAGGGAGAAGCAGTAGCATGAGCACCTCCGCACAGGCCCAGCCCGGCGCGGCTGACGCCCCGGTTTCGGCTGTTGAAAAGCGGCTCGCGGACCTTGGGCTGACCCTTCCGGAAGTGGCTGCGCCCGTAGCCGCCTACGTTCCGGCAGTGGTTTCCGGCAGCCACGTGTACACGTCCGGCCAGTTGCCTTTTGTCAACGGCAAACTTCCGGCAACAGGCAAGGTATCGGCAGGGACCGAAGGTTACGCCGACGAGCCCACCGTTTCACCCGAGGACGCACAGCGGTTCGCAGCCATTTGCGCCGTCAACGCCCTGGCGGCCGTCAAGAGCGTCATCGGCGATCTTGACCGGATCACCCGCATCGTCAAGGTTGTGGGATTCGTCTCCTCCGATCCTTCCTTCACCGGCCAGCCCGGCGTCATCAACGGAGCCTCGGAGCTGCTGGGACGTGTCCTCGGTGACGCAGGCCAGCACGCACGTTCCGCCGTCGGCGTCTCCGTGCTGCCCCTCGACTCTCCCGTCGAGGTCGAACTGATCGCCGAATTTAGCTAGGACCGGTCGTTTCCCTTGCCTCACCTCGCCCGACGGCTCTTCGCCCTTCCCCAGGACCTTGAAGGGGCGGCCCAGAGCTGGCTCGAACACGGCGAACGGACCCCGCGGGCAGCACGCCTTGCATCCTCGGTGGTGCTGCTGCGGGATTCCCCAACCGGCCTGGAGACCTGGCTGGCCTACCGGCCAGGCTCCTCGCCGCTTGGCGTCCTGGCGTTTCCCGGCGGCTCGCTGGACGCGGCCGACGACGATCCCGTCCCCTGGCTGGGACCGTCACCACAGCATTGGGCTGAGCAGATGGGCACGGACGACGTCGGGCTGGCGCGCCGCCACGTGCTGGGCGCCATCCGCGAACTCTTTGAGGAAACCGGCCTGCTGCTGGCCGGACCTGACATGGCCGGCACCGTCGAAGCGACGTCAACCCCGGAATGGATGCGCGCCCGCGTTGCCGTCGCCGAGCAGGAAAAGACGTTCCCCGAGATCCTGGCCAAGCGTGGGCTGTCCGTCCGGACGGACCTGCTCAAGTCCCTGGTCAACTGGCGCAGCCCTGATTTCGCCCACCGCCGGTTCGACACCCGCTATTTTGCGGCCACCGTCCCCCTGAACCAGCAGCCCACCCTGCTGGAGGGCAAAGGCGTGTGGGGCCGGTGGGTCAATGCCGCCGATGTCATCGCCGAACGCCACACCACAGCTCTGGGCGACGAAGTGGGCCAGGAGAACACAGTGGGCCGTACCCTGGGGGAACTCCTGGTTCCCGGCTCGGAGATCATGCTTGAAAAGATGGCCGCGGCCAATGGCTGCATCGCCTACCTCAGCTACAAGCGCAAGGCCCATGTGTACCAGCCGGTCCTGGTTGAAGAGGACGGCAAGCTCATGCTTGAGGTGGAGGCCGCCAAGACTACCGCCGACGACCCCCAGCGCGAACGCTAGATCCTCCTGAGCGTTGCGTACGGGCGGCTGGGAAGGGTTCCCGCGGTCCAGTCCTTGGTGGGCGGTTCCAGCGGAATCCGGCCCATACCGTCACGGATTACCAGGACCACCGTGCCGGCTGTGGCGGCCAAAACCGCCAGGCCCAGCAGGATCAACAGGACACCCAAAGCCACTGACATCGCCATGCACCTCGTGCCTCAATTTTACCGCCGCCCCACCTGTGACGCTCTCTCACTCAACGCAGGTTTTGGCGCGACGCTCTCTCACTTAACACAGCTTTTGGTGTGACGCTCTCTCACTCGGTCTGGCACGGTGAGCGAGGGTTTACAGAAAAGCTGCAGGAGATGAGCGAGGGTTTACGAAAAGGCTGCAGGGAGTGAGAGAGCGTTGGGCCGGGTTAACGCAGAAAGGCCGCCCCCGTGATCAGTTCACGGGGGCGGCCTTCCTGTTTGGTGGCTAGCGGGAGCGCTGGCGGAGGCGCTGCATGTCCAGGATGACGACGGCGCGGGCTTCCAGCCGCAGCCAGCCGCGCTGGACGAACTCGGCGAGGGCCTTGTTGACGGTTTCGCGGGAGGCGCCAACCAGCTGGGCCAGCTCTTCCTGGGTGAGCTCGTGGGCTACCAGGACGCCGTCCGTTGCAGGGCGGCCGAAGCGGTCCGCGAGGTCCAGGAGTGCCTTGGCTACGCGGCCCGGAACGTCGGAGAAGACGAGGTCGGACAGCGAATCGTTGGTGCGGCGGAGCCGACGGGCGAGGGCCTGCAGGAGCTGTGCTGAGACCTCGGGGCGGGTGCGGAGCAGCGTGTTGAGGCTTTCGTTCTTGAGGCCCGCCAGCCGGGTTTCCGAGACCGCGGTTGCGGTTGCGGTGCGGGGGCTCGGGTCGAAGAGGGCCATCTCGCCGAAGAGTTCACCCGGGCCCAGGATTGCCAGGAGGGATTCCCGGCCGTCAGGAGACGTCCGGCCGAGCTTCACCTTGCCGGAGACGATGAAGTAGAGCTGGTCACCCTGGTCGCCCTCGCGGAACACCGAAGCGCCGCGGGACAGGTCCACCTCGGTGAGCTCGTCCGTCAGCAGACGGAATGCGTCGTCGTCGAGCGTGGCGAAAAGGGGTGCTCGGCGCAGTACCTCGATGTCCATGAAATCTCCTGAATAAAAGTGTCGGCTGTGGCGCTTGTGCCATTGTTTCAGAATTTTCAAGGTTCTGTGACGAACTTGGCAGGCGAAACGCCCTGATCCGGGGCCGCAGCGCCACCAGCGGAGGTGGCACGGGACGTCCCGGGGGCGGCTGGGAGGCAGTTGGGGAGGTGCCCCTGGCAGGCCTGCCAGGAGGGGTGGGCTGTCCAGAAAACTGTCAGTGACCACCACTAGAATGAGTGTTCAACTGTTTATAAGGAGCCTTTGTGGTCGGCTTGACTGTCCTGGACCTGATCCTGATCCTGGCGCTGCTGTCCTACCTGGTTTATGGCCTGCTCAACGGTTTCCTGGTGACGGCGGGCGGCATAGCGGGGTTCGCGGCGGGAGCCGTGGCGGCCTTTTTCGCGGTCCCCCTGGTGAGCGGCTTCGTTGAGGACTCCGGATGGAGGCTGACCGCCATCGTGGCCGCCGCCGTCGTGCTGGTGGTCCTGGGGCACGGCCTGGGGACGATGGCCGGCCGGCAAATCCGCGGCGCCGTGCGGATCCGGCCCCTCCGGGCAGTAGACCGCCTGGTGGGCGGAGCCGTGAACTTAATGGTGTCGGCGCTGGTGATGTCCATGCTGGCCTTCAGCGTCAGCTCCCTGGGTGTGCCGTTCGTATCGCAGCAGCTGGCCGAGTCAAGGGTCATCCGCTTCATCGACGGACTAACGCCCGTCCCCGTCAAAGCCACCATGGCGCAGCTGCGCTCCACCGTGATCGGCAACGGCATCCCCACGCTGCTGGAGGGCCTGGAACAGGGGCCGGCGGTACCGTTGCCGAACGCGAGCACCGACACTCCCTCGCTGAACCGGGCCGCGGAGTCAGTGCTCCGGATCGCCGGGACCGCGTACCAGTGCGGCCAAAACCAGACGGGCACGGGGTTTGTGGTGTCAGAGGACCGGGTGGTCACCAACGCACATGTTGTGGCGGGCGTGTCGCAGCCGGTAGTGGAAATGCCCGACGGCGGAGCGATGCCAGGACGGGTCGTCTACTTCGACACCAAACACGACCTTGCGGTGCTGGCTGTGGACGGACTGCAGGCAAGCCCGCTGGCGCTGGGCCGGGACCTGCCCGGCGGCAGTCCTGCAGCTTTCGCCGGCTATCCCCACGGCGGCCCCTTCCAGTCCAAGCCCGCCACGGTGCAGGACATCACCACTGTCCTGGTGCCGGACATCTACGGAAACAACGCGTCACCCGAAGAGATCTACCGCCTGGCCGGGGACGTGCAGCCGGGGAATTCGGGAGGACCGCTGCTGACCATGGACGGCCAGGTGGCAGGAGTGATTTTCGCGAAAGCGACGGCGGATATGGAGATGGGATTTGCCATCACCATGGACGACCTCACTCCCGTGGCATCGCAGGCGGCGTCCCTCTCCGCGCCGGTGTCCTCCGGGCAGTGCATCCAGAAGTAGCGGTTAGAGGACCTCGGCAAGGTAGTCAATGGCCAGCCGGTACCCCGTAACGCCCGCGCCCACAATGACCGCAGAGCAGACGGGGGAGAGGTACGAATGGTGCCGGAATTCTTCGCGCTGGTGCACGTTGGTGATGTGGACCTCGACGGCGGGAAGCTGCACGGCGGCAAGGGCGTCCCGGAGGGCAACCGAGGTGTGGGTGAAGGCGCCCGCATTGATGACGATGCCCGCGGCGTTGTTCCGGGCGGCGTGGATGACATCGAGCAGGACGCCTTCGTGGTTGGACTGGACGCATTCGGCCGTGAAGCCGTGGGCCTCGGCGGCGGCCGCGGCCAGCTGCTCCACGTCGGCCAACGTCGAGGTGCCGTATTTTTCCGGCTCGCGGGTTCCCAACAGGTTCAGGTTTGGCCCGTTGATCACCAGGATGGTGCGGCCGGCGGCGGAGTCTGTGGAGGCGTCAGTCATGGATGACAATCTATCGGCTGGCGCTGGGCGCCGCTCATTCTTACGCCGGCACCCCCCCTCGACCGCTCCGTAAATGCCGTTTTGAAGCGTGAAAACGACGTTTACGGAGCAATCGACGGTCACTAGAGGGCAGTGACCTTCAGCAGCAGCGCGTGCTCGGGGTTGAGGTTGGGCATGGGCAGGCCCACCTCGGCGAGGAAGCGTCCGTTGGCCACTGCCCCGTCTGCCAGCCAGGCCGGCGGCTGCACCTGGGTGTAAGTGTGGCCGTAGTCGGCGTCTTCGGGAGTGGGGAAGACCGCCTCCACCCGGTACGTGCGCCCGGCCTCCAGCCCGGGAATGCCGATCCGGCCCGGCTCCTCCGCCGCGGAGGTGCGGGTGCTGACCAGGGCGAACAGGCCCGCCGTCGTGCCCTCCGCCAGAGGCGTGGATTCCGGTGCATCGGTGACGACGCCGTGCAGCAGCAGGGCGTCACCGGCCACGTCCGCGTGGACGCGGCGGCCGCTGTGGAGGAGGCCGCGGTGTTCCTTGAACAGGGCGATGAAGCGCTTGAGCTCCTCCCGGTCCTTGCCCTGGACGCCGCGGATGTCCCACTCCATGCCGAAGTGGCCGAACAGCGCGGTGATGGCCCGGAAGGAGAGGTCGTGGGTGCGGGCTGTGGTGTGCGAGGTAGTGGGGCCGATGTGGCTGCCCACCAGCTCCGGCGGGACCACGGCGCCGGTCCAGCGCTGGATGGTCTGCCGCTCCAGCGCATCGTTGCAGTCCGACCCCCAGATCCGGTCCGTGCGTTCCAGGATGCCCAGGTCAACGCGCGCGCCGCCTGAGGAGCAGGATTCAATCTCGACGCCGGGATGGGCCTTTCGGAGCGCGTCGAACAGCCTGTACGCGGCGAGGGTCTGCTCGTGGACGGAGGAGCGTCCGGCGTGGCCGTGCTCCAGCAGGTCCCGGTTCTGGTCCCACTTGAGGTAGCTGATGTTGTTCTCGCTCAGGAGCGCGTCGATGCGGCTGTAGATGTACTGCCACGCCTCGGGGTTGACCAGGTCGATGATGTGCTGGTTCCGCCATTCCAGGGGCAGGCGGCCGCCGTCCTTGTGCTGCACCGCTGACGGGCCAACAATCCAGTCCGGGTGCGCCCGTGCGATATCGGAATCAAGGTTGACCATTTCCGGCTCCACCCAGAGCCCGAACTCCATGCCGCGGGAGGTCACGGCCTCGATCAGCGGTGTCAGCCCCTTCGGCCACAGGGTCTCGTCGACGTACCAGTCGCCGAGGCCGGCGTGGTCGTCCCGGCGGCCGCGGAACCAGCCGTCGTCGAGCACGAAGCGCTCAACGCCAAGGTCGGCAGCGGACTCAGCCAGCTCGATCAGCGTGTCCAGGTTGTGGTCGAAGTACACGGCCTCCCAGGTGTTAAGCACAACGGGGCGCGGTTTTCCGGCGGGCAGTCCGGTGGAGGCGGCCGGGAGGACGTGGTGCGGGCGGGACCGGAACCAGCTGTAGAAGGCCTCGGTGATCCCGTCCAGCCCATGGTCGGAGTAGGCGGCGAACAGTGCCGGGGTGGTGTAGCTGCTGCCGGGTTCGAGGATGACCTCGGCGGGGCCCAGGAGTTCGGAGCCGCCGATCATGGTCCGGCCGTCGCCGATGGTGTCCGCGAACTGTTCGTGGTTGCCGCTCCAGGCCAGGTGGGTGGCCCAGACCTTGCCGTGGCGGTTGCCGAAACCGGTGGTGCCGGCGGCGAACAGAAGGGAGGAGTCGTGTCCGGTGCGCCCGTGCCGGCCGGTCCGGACCCAGGTGCCCTGCTGGATGGCGCGGCGCTGCGGGTGCCGTTCCCGGCACCAGCGGCCGGTGAGGTCAAGGAGTTCGACGGCGTCCGGCGCCACCGGAAGCACGGTCGCCAGTTCGTCGAGCTGGTACGGCGTGGTGCCGTCGTTGGTGACGGTGTGCCGCATCTCCAGCAGCCCGGCGTCGTGAAGGGTGAGGGTTGATTCGACCGTGAGCCCGGCGTCCGGATCTGACTGGACGATCACTGCCGAACCGCCGTCGGCACCTGCTGTCACAACGCGGAGGCGGGCCGAGAAATCAAGCCCGGAGACGCCGTCGGCCGTCCGGGAGCCGCGCAGGGCGGCCCGGCCGCGCCAGGAGGACGACGCCTGGGGGAGGAGCGCTGCGGGGACGCGTGCGTCGATGGCGGAGTGCGGGACCGGGGAGGTGAGGATGGCCAGGTCCGGCAGGTCCGCGCCCAGGTCTGCGCCCCAGTGGACCACCTCGGCCTCTCCGCTGTCGAAGCTGATCACCAGGCTGGTCCCGGCGGAACGGAGGTGGAGGGGGTCCATAGGGGAAATCTCTTTCGTCGTTGTGCTGTGCGTCTGGGGGCTGGAGCGTCGTAGACGCCTCAAACCAGGGAGTGGGGAGGGGCTGGATGCCGCCGCCGCGAGGAGGGCACGGCGGCATCCAGCCCAGTGGCTGCGACCACAAACGCAGCCACTGTTTGGGGGCCAGGGCCTACTTGAAGAGGGCGTTGACCTGTTCGTTGGCCTGGGTCAGCGAGCTGGCGGGTGCCTTGCCGGAGACGACGGCGTCCATGGCCGGCTCCATGATGCCCTTGACCTTGGCGGTGTTGTCCGTGATGGGGTACAGGAAGGTGGTCTTGTTCTTGACGTGCTCGGTAAACGCGGTGACGTCAACACCCTTGGCCTGGAAGGCCTCGGCGGCCTTCTCCGAGGACGCCTTGAGGGCGGGGAACACCACGGCCTTGGAGGCTACGACGTCCTGGCAGTCGGCCGAAGCGAGGTATTCAACCCACTTGATGGCCGCGTCCTTCTTTTCGGTTCCGGCCCAAATGGAATCCGCCAGGCCGTTGAACATGGAGGCACGCTCGCCCTCGGGGCCCACCGGTGTGGGGGCGATGCCCACCTCGATGCCCTTGTAGCCGGTGTACTGGCCGATCATCCAGGAGCCGTGGGCGTTGATGGCGGACTTGCCGGCAGCGAAGGTGTCAGCCATGCTCGCGCCAACGGTGGTCTCGAGCTTGGGCATGTAGCCCTTGTCCGCCAGCCCGGCGAACCACTCCATGCTTTCCTGGAACTTGGGATCGTCGTAGTTGTACTTGGTGCCCCACGGGTTCTTGTCCGTGTGGGACCAGCCGGTGGTGTTGGTGAGGTAGCTCCATTCGGTCTGGCCGGAGGAGTCGCCGCCGCCGTTCAGGCCCAGGCCGTAGACGTCCACGTTGTTCTTGTCGAAGCCGGGCTCGTCGCCGCGCTTGCCGTTCTTGTCCACGGTCAGGTGGGCGATGACCTTCCCGTAGCTGCCGCCGTCTTCAGGGTTCCAGGTGAGGTCCTTCATCTGGTCCTCCGGGATGCCGGCGCTGCTGAGCATTGCCTTGTTGTAGAACAGGCCGATGGTGTCCCAGTCCTTGGGCAGTCCGTAGCGCTTGCCGTCCTGGCCCACCCACAGGTCCGCGAGGCCCTCGTTGTAGGCGGAGAGATCGATGTTGTCCTTTTCGACGGCCTCGTCGATGGCCAGGAGCTGCTTGTTTTCGGCCAGTTCGCCGTAGCGTCCCAGGTGGTTGGTGAAGACGTCCGGTGCGGTGCCGCCAACAAAACCGTTGGTGAGGGTGCTCCAGTAGTCGTCCCAGCCACGCTGGGTGATCTTGACCGTGATGTCCGGGTTGGCTGCCTGGAAGTCGTCAGCGCACTGCTGGTAGGCGGGCAGCTGGTTGGCGTCCCACAGCCAGTAGCTGATCTCGCCGGTGGCGCTTTCTTCGGAGGAGGAGGATCCGCTGCAGGCAGAGAGGGAGAGTGCCATAGCTGCGGCGACGGCAACGGCGCCGAGGGATTTCTTCATGGTTCTACTTTCCGTTCGGGTGGAGTTCGCTGGGATGCGATGGGTGGGGTGTGCTTATTTGATGCCGGAGAAGCCAATGGAGTTGACGATCTTCTTGCCGAAGGCGGCGAAGAGGATCAGCACCGGGAGGGCCGAAATGAGGGTTGCGGCCATCAGCCCGGACCAGTCCGGTGCCCCCTGCGGGGACTGGGACTTGAAGACGCCGAGGCCCACCTGCAGGACGCGGACATCGTCCTGCGACGCCACCAGCAGGGGCCAGAAGTACTCGTTCCACTGGCCGATGAAGGTGAGGAGCGCCAGCGTGGCGATGGGGGCTGCGGCGTTGGGGAGCACGATCTGGAAGAAGATCCTCAGGTGCTTGGCGCCGTCGAGCATGGCCGCCTCCTCCACTTCGCGGGACATGTTCAGGAAGAACTGCCGGAGGAAGAAGATGGCGAAGGGGGTCATGAACACGTACGGCAGGACCAGGCCGAGCATGGTGTTGAGCAGGTCCAGGTTCTTGATGAGCAGGAAGTTCGGCAGGGCGGTGAAGATCGGCGGGACCAGCATGGTGCCGAGGAACAGGCTGAAGACGGCGTTGCGGCCCTTCCAGCGCAGCCGGGAGAACGCGTAGGCGGCCATGGCGCTGAAAAAGACGGCGCCGGCGGTGGTGATCGAGGAGAAGATGATCGAGTTGCGCAGGTAGAGCCAGAAGTCGATGGCGGCACCGGATCCGCCTTCGGCGACGGCCTCCGCCGGGGACTGAAGCCCGAAGACCCGTTTGAAGGCGCCCAGGGTGAATTCGGCCGGCAGCAGGCTGGTGGCGTTCGAGGCCAGCGCGTTGTTGGTGGACAGTGCAGTGCGCAGGACCCACAGGAAGGGGAGGACGGAGACTGCGATGGCCAGGATGAGGAGTGCCCAGGCGCCGGCGCGGCGGGCGTTGAAAGGACGACGGCGGCGGGTTGCGGCCGGCAGCGGTGCGCGGCTTGCGGTGGTGCTCATGCGGAACTCCTTAGTCCAGGTCCGACTCGTTGCCCTTGAGGAACTTCATCTGGATGAAGGCCACCAGGGCGAGGATGAGGAAGAGAATGACGGCGATGGCGGATCCGTAGCCGAAGTCCGACTCGGTGAAGGCCCGCTGGTAGATGTAGTACTGGATGACGCGGGTGGCGTTGACCGGGCCGCCCGCAGTGGTCACGGCCACGGTGTCGAAGACCTGGAACGAGCCGATGACGGTCACCACGAGGACCAGGACAAGGACCGGACGCAGCAGGGGAATAGTGATTTTCCGGAAGGTCTGGAATGCTGACGCGCCGTCCAGTTTGGCCACTTCGTAGACGTGGCTGGGGATGGCCTGGAGTCCGGCGAAGATCAGCAGGGCCGTGTAGCCCATGTGGCGCCAGGTGTTGATCAGCGCCTGGGTGGGAATGGCCCACGCCTCGCTGCCGAAGAAGGCGACGCGGGGCAGCCCGCTCCATTCGATGAACTGGTTCACCACGCCGATCTGGTAGTCCAGCATCCAGAACCACAGCAGTGCGGCGATGACGTTGGACATCAGGTACGGCAGGAGCAGGGTGCCCCGGATGATGGTGGACTTGGCCACGTTGTGCATCAGGAGGGCAAGGCCAAGGGCCAGGGCTGTCTGGAGGAGGATGTTGAGGAACACGTACTGCCCGGTGACGGCCAGCGAGTTCCAGAACAGCGGGTCCGCGGCGATGGCCACGTAGTTGTCCATGCCGACCCATTCCGGGTCGCCGAGGATGTTGTATTCGGTGAAGCTGAGGTAGATGCCCCGGACGGTGGGCAGGACGTAGAAAACAACGAATCCGATCATCGCCGGTGCGATGAACAGCAGGGCGATCTTGAGGTCCCCGAGGCGGCGGTGGCTTCCCTGCGGCTTCGGGGAGGCCGAAGCCGCAGAGGCGGACCTGGAGTGTTTGGCAAGGGTGGTCATCTTCGACCCTTTCCTGACTGTGATGGAGGTAACAACTGCGATGTAATCTACACGAGTAGATTTAGAAGGGCAAGAGGTTACATTCATCCCGTAATCCGGACGGTTTATCCAATCGCTGGCCTGTTGACTCGAGTAGATGCGGGTGGAACACTGGAGTTCCTGGAGGACAGCGCTTGCCCGGCGACCCCCAACCAGCCCCCCACGGAAGGCAAACAATGACGTTTTCACTCGGCGTAGTAGGAGCAGGCCAGTTCGGCAGCCAGTTCGCCCACCTGTTCAATCTCCACCCCGGCGTCAGCGCTGTGTATGTGGCCGACGAGCTTCCGGAACGGGCTGCAGAGGCCGTGGCCCGGTACGGCCTGGCGGGCGTGAAAGACAGCTTCGACGCGCTCCTGGCCTCCGACGTGGATGCCGTAGCCATCTTCACGCAGCGCTGGACGCATGGTCCCCTGGTGGAGCAGGCCCTGCGTGCCGGCAAGCACGTCTACTCAGCCGTCCCCATGGCGGTCTCGGAAGAAGAGATCGCAGCAATCATCCAGGCCGTCCGTGACACCGGACTGGTGTACATGATGGGTGAGACCAGCTACTACAACCCGGCCACTGTCTATGCCCGCAAGCAGCTCGCTGACGGGAAGTTCGGCCGCATCTTCTACGCCGAAGGCGACTACGTCCATGACATGGACCTGGGCTTCTACGAGGCCTACCAGTACAGCGGAGGGGAGCGGTGGAAGGAAACCGCCAGCTACCCGCCCATGCTGTACCCCACCCATGCCGTGGGCGGTGTGCTGGGTGCCGTCCCCGCCCATGCTGTGAGCGTCAGCTGCGTGGGCGTCAGGGATGACCGCAACGACGGCGTCTTTGACAAGGATGTCAGCATGTTCGGGAACGACTTCTCCAACGCCACCGCCCTCTTCGAGCTGAACGACGGCGGCGTGATGCGCACCAACGAGATGCGCCGGGTGGGCTACCCTTCACATATCCGCGAGTCCAGGTTCCGGTTCTTCGGAACGGAGGCCAGCTTTGAACAGCTCGCCAAGGTGTCCGTCTGGCAGGACAAGCAGAACGTCCACGACGTCTCCGAGCAGATGGAAACCCGGCCCAGCATCCCCCTCGACGACCCGTCCCTTGCGAACGTTGCGCCAGAGCTGAGGGACGCCTTTGTCTCCGGCCTGGCTCCGGTCCATGATCCCGGGAGGCTGCCGGAGGAGTTCCTGGGCGCGCCCAACGGGCACGAAGGCAGCCATCATTTCCTGGTGGACGACTTCGTGACGGCGGTCAACAACGGCACCCTGCCTCCGGTGAACGCCTGGCTTGCTGCCCGCTTTACGCTCCCGGGAATCGTGGCACACCAGTCGGCCCTGCAAAACGGGGAGCGGCTTCCCATCCGTGACTTTGGCGATGCACCGGGTACCGGTACATAACATGGACAGCATGACTACTCCGGCAGTGCAGGCTTCGCGGGGCCCGGTGACGCGCAAGGACGTGGCGAGATACGCCGGCGTCAGCACCGCCGTCGTCAGTTACGTTGTCAACGGCGGGCCCAAGAAGGTGGCGCCCGCCACCGAAGCCAAGGTGCAGGATGCCATCCGCGTCCTGGGCTACCGCCCCAATGCTGCGGCGCGGGCACTCAAGCTGGGCTCCAGCGAGACGCTGGGGCTCGTGGTCCCGGATATCTCCAACCCGTTCTTCGCCCTGTTCTCCCACGCCGTTGAGGACGCCGCCGCCGCCTTGGGATACGCGCTGGTGCTGGGCAACTCTGACGGAAACCTTGCCAAGGAACGGCGCAACATCCGCAACCTCGCCGCCAGGCAGGTGGATGGCGTGCTCCTGGCCAGTGTCCTTTTCGAACCCGACCTGGAAGTCCTGGAAACGGCCGAGATCCCCTCGGTCCTGCTCAACCAGGAACGGGACGCCCCCGGTTTCAACAGCATCGGCGTGGACCTCGCAGCAGGAGCCCGGATCGCCGTGGAACACCTGATCGGGCACGGCCACACCAACATCGGCCTCGCCATGGGCACCAACGTCTCCGGCGCCACTGACGGCCGTGAAGTGGGCTGGCGGGAGGCCCTGCAGGAGGCGGGCCTGCCCGAGGGGCCGATCGTGTACAGCGCCTTCACCCGTCCCGGCGGCTATACCGCCGGGCAGCGCCTCCTGGCGTCCGTCAACCGGCCCACGGCCATCTTTGCCACCTCGGACATGCAGGCCATCGGGCTGCTCCGGGCGGTCCATGAAGCCGGGCTGTCCGTCCCCGGCCAGATGGCCGTGGCGTCCTTTGACGGTTCTGCCGAGTCCGAATACTCCTGGCCTCCGCTGACCACGGTGGAGCAGCCCGTGGCCGCAATGGCGGAGGCGGCGGTGGCCGCACTGGTGGGGGCCAGCCGCGGCGAGAAGCCCCGGCACCGGATCTTCCCCACCACCCTGCACGTCCGACAGTCCTGCGGCTGCCCCTAGGAGCGGCTCCTACACGGCCGCGAGCCGCAGCCTGCCCACCTGTTCCTGGAGGACGCGCTGCGCCTCGGCCCCCAGCCCGGAATCGCTGATGACCTCATCCACCTCGTCCAGCGACGCAATGGAACTGATGCCCAGCATGCCCCACTTCGTATGGTCGGCGAGGACCACAGTCTTGCGCGCCGCGGCCACAAAGGCCCGGTCCGTTTCCGCTTCGAGCAGGTTGGGAGTGGTGAAGCCGGCGTCGGCATCCATCCCGTGGACGCCCAGGAACAGCATGTCCAGGTGCAGCTGCTTGAGGGCTCCGGTGGCGATGGGGCCCACCAGGGCGTCAGAGGGCGTGCGTTCGCCGCCAATGAGGATCACCGTGGAGGCGTACCGGGCAGAACCGGCCGACGCCGCGTGGTGGAACAGGTCTGCGATGCGGACTGAGTTGGTGACCACCGTGATCTGCGGGCCGTTCACCAGCTCTTTGGCCAGCGCCCAGGTGGTGGTTCCGGCGCTGAGCCCCACGGCCATGCCCTCCTGCACCAGCGAGGCCGCCTCCACCGCGATGGCGCGTTTCTCCGCCGTCAGCTGCGTCGACTTGAGGTCGAATCCGGGCTCATGGGTGCTGGTGTCGCCCGGGATTTTCGCGCCGCCGTGGATGCGCTCCAGGCGGCCGCCCTCCTCCAGCACCTCGATGTCACGGCGGACCGTCATCAGGGACACACCCAACTGCTGGGCCAGGTCCGAGACCCGGACAACCCGCTCCCGCTGGAGAGCGTCCAAAATGGCCTGGTGGCGGGCGACGGCGAGCATCAGGGCGATCCTTCAGGGCAGGGGGCGGGTCTGCTCCCAGCATACGACGACGGCGGCGCCCGGCTGTGAGCCAGGCGCCGCCGTCGTAAAGTCCCCTTCCGCCTTATTTCCGGAGGGACGCTGCGATCTGCTGCATGATGGTGGGGTCCGAGAGGGTGGTGGCGTCTCCCGGATCCCGGCCTTCGGCGACGTCCTTGAGCAGGCGGCGCATGATCTTGCCGGAGCGGGTCTTGGGCAGTTCCGGGACCACCAGGATGGCTTTCGGCTTGGCGATGGGCCCGATCTCCTTGCCTACGTGGTTCCGGAGTTCCTGGACGATGGCGTCCCCGGAATCCACGGCGTCCCCGCGGAGGATGACGAACGCGACGACGGCCTGGCCGGTGGTTTCGTCGGCGGCGCCCACCACGGCGGCCTCGGCCACGGCGGGGTGGGACACCAGTGCCGACTCGATTTCGGTGGTGGAGAGCCGGTGCCCGGAGACGTTCATGACGTCATCCACCCGGCCCAGGAGCCAGATGTCGCCGTCCTCGTCCTTCTTGGCGCCGTCCCCGGCGAAATACATAGTCTCGAACCGGGACCAGTAGGTGTCCTTAAAGCGTTCGGGATCGCCCCAGATGCCGCGGAGCATGGCCGGCCATGGCTCCCGGATCACCAGGAAGCCGCCGTGGCCGTTGGGCACGGATTCGCCCATTTCGTCCACCACGTCCACCGCAATGCCGGGGAGCGGGACCTGGGCGGAGCCGGGCTTGGTGGCGGTAACCCCGGGGAGCGGGGCGATCATCTGGGCGCCGGTCTCGGTCTGCCACCAGGTGTCCACGATGGGGGTCTTGTCCCCGCCGATGACCTTCCGGTACCACATCCAGGCCTCTGGGTTGATGGATTCGCCCACCGAGCCAAGGACCCGGAGGGAGGACAGATCGTACTTGTCCGGGATATCCCTGCCCCACTTCATGAACGTCCGGATCGCGGTGGGGGCGGTGTAGAGGATGGAAACCTTGTACTTCTCTATGATCTCCCACCAGCGGCCCTGGTGCGGGGAGTCCGGGGTGCCCTCGTACATCACCTGGGTGGCGCCGTTGATGAGCGGCGCGTACGCGACGTAGGAATGGCCGGTGACCCAGCCGACGTCGGCCGTGCACCAGTACACGTCCGTTTCCGGATGCAGGTCGAACACCGCCCTGTGCGTGTAGGCGGTCTGGGTGAGGTACCCGCCGGTGGTGTGCAGGATGCCCTTGGGCTTTCCGGTGGTGCCGGAGGTGTAGAGGATGAACAGCGGGTGCTCGGAATCGTGGCCCACGGCGGTGTGCTCGGTGGATGCCTGCCCGACGGTGTCGTCCCACCAGTGGTCCCGGCCCTCGTGCCAGTCAACGTGCTGGCCGTTGCGCTTAACCACCACGACGTTCTGGACTGTGTGGCCGCTGCCGTCGCCCACGTGGGAGAGTGCGTCGTCCACGGCGGTTTTCAGGGCGCTGGGCTTGCCGCGGCGGTAGGTGCCGTCGGCGGTGACTACGAGCTTGGCTTCCGCGTCGTCGATCCGTGAGCGCAGGGCATCGGCGGAGAACCCGCCGAACACCACGGAGTGCACCGCACCGATCCGGGCGCAGGCCAGCAGGGTGATGACGGCCTCGGGGATCATCGGCAGGTAGACGGCCACCCGGTCACCCTTGGCCACGCCGAGGGACTCGAAAGCGTTCGCGGCCTTCTTCACCTCGTCGGTGAGCTGGGCATAGGTGTAGGTGCGGGTGTCCCCGGGCTCGCCCTCGAAGTGGATGGCCACCCGGTCGCCGAGGCCATTCTCCACGTGACGGTCCAACGCGTTGTAGGCGGCGTTGACCTCTCCGCCGACGAACCATTTGGCAAAGGGAGGGTTGGACCAGTCCAGTGCCTGGTCGAAGTCCTTGTTCCAGGTCAGCAACTCACGGGCCTTCTTCGCCCAGAACGCGGGACGGTCTGCATTGGCGTCCTCATACTCCGCGGCGGTGACCACAGCGTCAGCAGCGAACTCGGGGGAGGGCGCAAACCTGCGGGTCTCATGAAGCAGGTTTTCAAAGGCATCGCCCTGCCCGGCTCCCTGGGCTGACCCCGGCTGCCCTGTGCTTGCGGAAGCGTCTACGACGGCGCTTGTAGTGTCCTGGGACATGTGAACCTCATCATTCATCGATCTTTGCTGGGCGGGATGTCCGCCGCCGGCCGGGCTCCGCCGCCTGCACGACGTCGGGCACCGGCTGGTCACGGACATTCCGCAAAGAGCTGTTCCGGAATCAAGACTAATGCTTTGGCTGGCGGCGATGTGTGCGGTGTCACACCGCAGCCCGTGAACGGCATTTATTAAGCGGTGAATGGTTTTCGGGGGCAGCTTGCCGCCACCCCCGCGGTGCGTGGCCAGCTAGTGATCGGCCTGGCCCTTGACTAGGCTGGGGTGGAATTGTGACTTCACTGCGGACCGTTCTGGCCAGGCACCACAAGGGCCTGGCCACGCCGGAACCGCCGTCAAGACGGCACGATGTCGGGACCACACAGGTCCCGGTGCCGCCACGCTAAGGAGAGCAGAATGAACCAGCAAAGCTTCGGCCAGAAGACCGGCCCCGAGACGGCAGGTTCCGGCCACGGTGCCGGAACCGCTGAAGGGCCAGGCTCCCAGGCCGCCGCGGGCAAGGCCCCCGCCGCAGGCAAGGCCTCCAACGAGGCAGTGCTGGGTCCTTTCACCATCCGGGACATGACTGTCTTCGGCGGCACGCTGATCCTTTTTGTCGCCTCCCTGCTGCCGATCTTCGGCGCCCGGTACAACCTGTGGAACCTCAACAACCTGTTCTTCCTGGGGCTGGGCATCGTCCTGCCCCTGATCGTCAGCGCGCTCTTTGCGGCCCGCAGGCTGTCCCCGGCCACGAAGATCCGGATCGGCTCCCTGTCCATCGACCAGTTCGCCTCAGTGGTTGCGTCCTTTGCCGTGGCCTTCTTCTTTGTCTCCGTGGCCGGTGCCTACGTACCCAGCCTCCTGGTGGGCCTGATCGGCTCCCTGGTCCTCTTCGCTGCAACAGTGCTGGGCCGTTTCCTGCCGTATCTCTCCAGTGACTTCCAGGACCGGGCCGAAGTGCCCGCCCACGTGGTGGCCCGTGAGGCCGCTGTTCCCACCCGGAAACCCCGCGCGCCCAAGAAGCCGAAGGAAGAAACCGCCCCGGGGTCGAAAGACTCCAGGCCCGGCTCGAAGATCCTTTCCGGCGGGGGGCTGTTCGGCGGCGCAGGCGCAGGATCCTCGGCGGTGAAGCCCGGATCAGCTGAAGAGCCGGCACCAGCGGGGCACCAGGGCCCGGCGGCGCAGCAGGCGTCACCGCGTCCCGGCGGACAGGCCGCGGCGACCCATGCCCCTGCCACGGCAGCCGTCCCCACCGCTGCTGCGCCCGTCTCCACCGCTCCCGAGGTATCCGATTGGACTCCCGCCGGCGACCCGGGCCCCGCAACCCAGGCGGCCGACGTCGTACGCCCCTCCTCAACGCCCGCCGCAGAGGAAACCCGGCTGGGGGATGTACCGGCAGCTGCCGGCGCCGGCTCAGCCGCTGCCGCAGCGCATCACGAAACCTCAGCGAACCACGACGGCGGCACGCACCCGGCCACGCCGTCCGGCCAGGGCAGCTCCTCCTCCGCGCAGGGTGCCCGGAGCGGCTGGGAGCCCACGCCTGCCACCGCAGTGCACCAGCAGGTCCGTACCGAGGAGCCGATCGGCGCCACGGTGGACCCCTCCACCCGTCCGGATGAATCGGAAGAACAGCCCATTCACGAGGCATTCTGGTTTGCGGTTGCGCAGCACCGCACCGCCTATGACCCGCGCACGGGCGCTCCGGCGTTCGTTATCGAACCCGGCGGCTGGGTCCTGGCGCTTGAGGACCGCGGCCACGAATTCCTGGTCCAGCACACTGACGGCCGGCTGGGTGTCCTGCGGGACCTCAGCAACATCGAGCGCGGCTGACGTCCATGGGGGAGGGCAGGGCACCTGGGGCCGGCGGAGCCAAGACATCCGCCGGCCAGGCAGCCGGCATGCCGGTGGTGTCCTCCGAGTCCGTGCTGGCACTGAAAAGGCGGGCACGGCGGATCAACAGGGCGCTGGCGGAGAAATACCCTTACGCCCACGCGGAGCTTGATTTCCGCAACCCGTTCGAACTGCTCGTGGCCACGGTCCTTTCCGCCCAGACCACGGACGTCACGGTCAACCAGGTCACCAGGGTGTTGTTCGACCGCTACCCGGACGCGCGGTCCCTGGCCGAGGCGGATCCCGCGGACCTTGAGGTGATCCTGAAACCCACCGGGTTCTTCCGGGCCAAGTCCAGGAACGTCATTGCCCTGTGCACCCGCCTGGTGGACGACTACAACGGGGTGGTCCCGGGCCGGCTGGAGGACCTGGTCACGCTGCCCGGCGTGGGACGCAAAACGGCCAACGTAGTGCTCGGCAACGGCTTCGGCATTCCCGGCATCTCCGTGGACACCCACTTCGCCCGGCTGGCCAACCGCTTCGGCTGGACGCAGTCTGATGACCCCGTCCGGATCGAGCAGGACGTGGCCGAACTGTTCGACCGCAAGGACTGGACCATGCTGTCCCACCGGGTGATCTTCCACGGGAGGCGGGTGTGCCACGCGCGGAAGCCCGCGTGCGGGGCCTGCCCCGTGGCCACCTGGTGCCCCAGTTTCGGGCTGGGCGAAACAGACCCCGCGAAGGCAGCCAAGCTCCTGAAGTACGAGCTCGCGCCCGGCAGCGAGGCGCTGCTGGATCAGTTGCTGGCCGAGACCCACAGGGCCGCCGAGATCCGGATGGCCTCCCAGCAGAGGACACCGTGAGCGCGCGCGAGGACCTGCTGCAACTGGCACGCCGGGCTGAGTCCGGAGACGCTGCCGCGCCGGATGCCCTCTGGGCGGCCCTGACGGTGGATGCCGAACAGGCCAGGAGGGCGGCGGTGCTGATGCTTTTTGGCGCCCTCGATGACGTTCCGGCTGTCTCGGGCAAGCCCCTGGCACCGGCCGATCTAGACGTCCTCCTGCTGGAGCGCGCCCACACCCTGGGTTCGCACCCGGGGCAGGTGGCGTTCCCGGGCGGCGCCATTGACGCCCGGGAAACGCCGGTTCAGGCAGCTTTGCGCGAGGCCGAAGAGGAAACCGGCCTCGACTCAGGCGGTGTGGAGGTCCTTGGCACCCTGCAGGAGCTGGGGCTCGCCCACAGCAACTTCCTGGTGACGCCGGTGCTGGGCTGGTGGCGCTCCCCGTCACCTGTCCGTGTGGTGGACTACGCCGAATCGGCGCAGGTGTTCCGGGTACCGGTCCGTGACCTGCTGGACCCGGACAACCGGGTGATGGCAACCGTCCACCGTGCCGGGCGCAGCTTCGACAGCCCGGCCTTCACGGTGAACGGTGTGGTGGTGTGGGGTTTTACCGGAATTGTCCTGAACGGGTTGTTTGAACAGCTGGGCTGGGCCGTTCCGTGGGACCGGAGCCGGCTCCACCGGATGGGCGCCTAGCCCTCAGGCCTGCTGCTGGCGGAGATCAACCACAATACCCGTGGCCGCGTTCTCCCGGACCGCCTTGACGCCCTCAAGCACTGTGTTGAGGGACTTGAACTTGGGTGAGACGGCAACCGTGTTGCCCTCTGCGTCGGTGAGCCGCAGCCGGTAGGACTCCTCGCCTACTCGATGAATTTCAAACCTGCCCGCCATATGCCGGACCTCCCCTGGAATGCGTCGTTGCATCAGCTTTTGACCGATCTGCCTCAGTCGCCACGTCGACCATAGCCCGCGCCACAAGCCTCTGGCGAGCTACTCCCGGGTAGGTTACTTTGGGGGTCGTGAGCTCCCCGCGGCGCAGGGGCCCGCGGACCTATTTGGCGTTGTCGTAGGAATCAACAACGGCCACACTGACGGGAAACTCCACCGGGATGGGCCCGAACAGCAGTTCCTTGGCAGCGCTGGCCGCCTCTTCAATGGCGGTGATGCAGGCGTCCACCGCGTCCGCCGGCGCATGAACCATCACCTCGTCATGCAGGAAGAAGACGAGTTCGGCGCTGACGTGGCCGTCGGTCCGGAGGGTGCGCAGCCGCCGTCGTAATTCCGCCAGCCAGCACGCCGCCCAGTCCGCAGCCGAACCCTGCACAACAAAATTGCGGGTGAAGCGTCCACGCGAACGGGCGATTGATTCTGCCCGGCGCTGTTCCTCGGCAGAAGCGGACCGCTGGCTCTGGAACCACCGCTCCGACGGCGGCGGGCTGCTCCGTCCCAGTCGGGTGGTAACTGTCCCGCCGGCCTCGCCGGTGCGGGCCGCCTGCTCAACAAAGTCCACTGCCCGGGGAAAAGTTCTTGCGAGCTGCGGCATGAGGCGGCCGGCCTCGCCGGAAGTGGCGCCGTACATGGCCCCCAGTAATGCCATCTTCGCTTTTGCCCGGTCCCCGCCGAATCCTTTGGCGGCGATGCCCGCGTAGAGGTCCTGGTTCCGGGCGGCTTCCGCCATGGAAGGGTCACGGGCGAGGGCCACCAGGACGCGCGGTTCCAGCTGGGAGGCATCCGCGACGATGAGCTTATAGCCCGGATCGGCATGGACTGCGCCGCGGATCTGGCGCGGAATTTGAAGGGCGCCGCCGCCGCGCGACGCCCAGCGGCCGGACACCACGCCACCCACCACGTACTCGGGCCGGAACCGTCCGCCGTCCACCCAGGCGTCCAGCCAGGCCCAGCCGTTCGCTGCATGCAGGCGGGAAAGCTGTTTGTAGGCGAGCAACGGCTCGATGGCGGGGTGGGTGGATTCCCTCAGCTCCCACTTCCTGGTGCTTTTCACCTCTATCCCGTTGCGGTGCAGGGCCCGCATGAGGTCCTGCGGGGAGTCGGGATTCAGCGTGGGCGCGTTCAGGAGTCCGCGCAGCTCCTGGTTCAGCGCCTCAAGCCTGGCCGGGCGCTGGCCCAGGGGAGGCCGGGGGCCGAGGTGGTCGGCGAGGATCTGCCCGTGGAGGTCTTCGCGCCAGGGGACGCCGGCGTGCTGCATCTCGGCGGCGATCATGGCCCCTGCGGACTCGGCCGCCAGCAGCAGCTGAAGCCGGTTCCGCCGGTTATCCTCCGGGCTGACCGCGGCCAGCGCCACCTGCTGGGCAGCGTATTCAGCACGAAGCTCTTCAGGGCTGCGGTGCGTTTCCGGCCGGATCCCGGGAGCATCGAACAGGGCGCCCTGGTCTGCCGGGGGAGGCGGCGGCTGCAGCGACCGGGGAGGCTGGAGAGGATCCTCAACCACCATGCGTTCCGTGTTCCTGGCGTAGTCCGTGTGCTCGGTAAAGCGGGAGAACGCCAGGATGTTGCCGCAAAGGCTGAGGTCGTAGCACCGCTCCAGTTCGACGCCGGACGCCAGCAGGGCCGGGTACCAGTCCTGGGTGCGGTGCCAGATCCAGCGGGGCGGCTGCCCGCCTGGCCGGAGGCTTTCGAAGTGACGTACGACGGCGGGAAGATCGCCGGTGCTGACCAGCCGGGGTTCGGGCGTGGCCTGCACTGGCTGTCCGGCCTGCGTGAGTTCCTGCAGGGCCGCGCCGTGGGGGTGGGCGGCGAGCAGCAGGTACATGGTCTTATTCTGCCTTGCCTTGCTGGACCTGGTTTTCCACATACGTGGCTGGAGTCCTTACCCGCTGTGGTCCCGGGGCGGAGAGTGGCTGTATGAGCAGGCACCAGCTGATCCCGTCCCATCCTGATCCCTCGCACCCTGACCCGTCCCACCTTGATCCTTCGCACGCCGGAGCCGCCGGCGGCCCGGAAGGGGCAGATCCGCCGGGACGCTTACGGCCCCATGTCCTTGGGCTGGCGGGCACTGCGGGAGGCGACGGGGACGCGTGGCTGCCGGCCGGGGGTGAGGACATCCTGCTGGTGACGTCCTCCCCTGTCCTTCGTGCCGAGGTGGAGCGGATCGTGGCCGCTGCCGGGGCGCAGCTGCGCGTTGCAGCCAACCCGGCAGAGGGAGGCCGGCATTGGGACGGGGCGGCAGCCGTGCTGGTGGGAAGCGACATCCGGGAGCTGCCCCCGCGCCGGCGGGCGCCCGCTGTCCTGGTGGGACTTGACGGCGAAGGTGACAGCCTGTGGCATCTTGCGGCTGTCCTCGGTGCAGAACGGGTGGCTGTCCTGCCCGACGCCGCAGCATGGCTCGCCGACCATCTCAGCCGGTCCCGTTCACCCGGGCCAGGCGGGGTGATCCTTGGCGTGACCGGCGGTTGCGGCGGTGCCGGGGCCACCACGGCTGCGATCTGGATCGCCCAGGCGGCGGCCGGACTCGGAGCCCGTGTGCTGCTGGTGGATGGCGATCCCTGGGGCGGCGGGCTGGAACTGGCCCTGGCCGCCGAAGAGAATCCCGGCCTGCGCTGGCCCGACCTTTCCGAGGCCAGGGGCAGCATCGATCCCATCCAGCTTGCGGACTCGCTGCCTGTTGCAGGCGGGTTCTCATTCCTGTCGTGGCCTGCCACCCGGGAGCAGCCGGTACCCGTTGCCGCTGCCGCCACCGCAGGCATCCTTGATGCTGCCCGCCGCGGGTATGAGCTGGTGGTGGTGGACATTGGCCGGGGAGCCGACCCCATCCATACGTTCGCCTGGGACTGCGACCGCATCGCCATGGTGGTCCCGGCGCAGCTGAAGGCTGCTGTGGCGGCCGTGCGGCTGCTCCAGGAGTTTCCGCCGGTTGAGGCTGCCCTCCTGGTCCGTGGCAAACCCGGCGCAGCGCTGGACGGACCCCTGATCGCCGAGGCCATCGGACTTCCGGTCCAGGGGCGGGTGCCTGAGCTGCGCGGAGTCGCTGGGGCCATGGAATCGGGCCGCCTCCTTGAGCTGGGCAAGCGGCGGGCGGTCCGGCACTTCGCGGCTTCCGTGCTGGACCTCCTCGGGGACGGGCTGGCCGCCGGAGAACGTGAATGAGGCACCAGGCGGCGGCTGGGGCAACGGACCCTGAGGCAGGTATCCGGCGGCGGGCGCGGATCCTGGACGCGGGCCGGGACAATCCCCGCCAGGACAATCCCCTCCTGGTCAGTCCCCGCCAGGAGGGCAGGCGCCCGGATGAACCCGGCCCCGGCGAATGGCGCCGGCGTGAACGCCGCACGGGTGAGCGGCAGGCTGTTGACCTGGGACTCCTGGAATCCGTGCGGGATTCCATGATGTCGGACGCGGCAGCCGTTACGCCGTCGCGCGTGGCTGCGGCGGTGCAGGCCACAGGGAAGCTCTTGGGCACGGCGGGTTCGCTCGCCGCCGTGGAGCGCATCAGCGCCGAGTTGAACGGCCTGGGGCCCCTGCAGTCCCTGACCCGGGACCCGGCCGTAACGGACATCTTTGTGAATGCTCCCGGGTCCGTGTGGGTGGACAGGGGCCGCGGCATCGAGCGGGTGCCCGTGGCCTTCGACAACGAGGCCCAGCTCCGGGCGTTGGCCTGCCGGCTCGTGGCGGCAGGCGGCAGGCGGCTTGATGACGGCTCACCCTGCGTGGACGTGCGGCTGGCCGGCGGCTACCGAGTCCATGCCGTGCTGCCGCCCGTCTCAACGGCCGGGACGCTGCTCAGCATCCGGATCCGGCGCGAACGTGTTTTCACGATGGATGAGCTGCGGGACAGCGGCATGTTCAGCTCCGGACTGCAGCACGTCCTGGAACGGGTGGTGGAGCGCAGGCTGAGCTTCCTCATCAGCGGGGCCACCGGGTCCGGCAAGACCACCCTGCTCTCCACGCTGCTCGGCCTGTGCAGTCCGGCAGAACGGTTGGTCCTCATCGAGGATGCCTCGGAACTGAATCCCGTCCATCCGCATGTGGTGTCCCTGGAGTCACGCCACGGAAACCTCGAAGGCGGTGGAGAAGTGGACCTTGGCGATCTCGTCCGGCAGGCGCTCCGCATGCGCCCGGACAGGCTGGTGGTGGGCGAATGCCGCGGCGCGGAAGTCCGGGAGCTTCTCACTGCCATGAACACCGGACACAGCGGCGGGGGCGGGACCATCCATGCGAATACTGCCGCTGCTGTTCCCGCCCGGCTCACTGCGCTCGGTGCACTCGCCGGAATGAACGCTGACGGCGTGAGGCTCCAGGCAGCGAGCGCGCTGGACGTGGTCATCCACGTGGACAGGACGCGCCGCGGCCGGGCAGTGGCGTGCGTGGGCCTGATCGGGGAAGGCCCCAGCGGGCTCACCGTCCAGCCTGCCCTGGAAACTGTCGAGGGTAGCGTGGCCGCCGGCCCCGCCTGGACGGCGCTGGCGGCACGGTTGGGGCTTGACCCGGGACTGCCCGCATGATGCTCCTTCTTGTCGTTTCCCTGGGACTGGCTGCGGTGCTGCTTGCCAGGCCGCCGCTGGGTGCACCCGCCAGGTTGCGCCGCACCGGCGTGTCCGGCCCGGCTGTGGGCCGCAAAGCCCCCTCGCGGGGCGGCTTTGCGCGGAAGCTGCGTGGTGCCGGGAGAGGAGCACAGCCAGCGGCGCCCATGACCCTGGTGGTACAGCAACTCGCCGCGCTGCTCAAAGGCGGCCGCACGCCGGCACGGCTCTGGGAGGAGATCTGGGACGTCTACGGTTCGTCCGGCTCCCATGCGCACAGCCTGTCCGCGGGATCCGGTGCCATGCTCGCCGCCGCGCGTGCTGCCGCCGGCCGCGGCCTTCCCGTTTCGGAAGCCATCCGTCGGGCGTCGCCGTCCGCCTTTCCCCGGCGGGACAAAGAGTCCCGCATCTGGTCGGAGCTCGCGGCATGCTTCGACATCGCGGAGGCAAGCGGCTGTCCGCTCGCGGACGTGCTGACCAGGTTCGCCGCGCAGCTTGAAGTGGAGGACGACGCCGACGCGGCCCGCCAGACGGCCCTGGCCGGACCAAAGGCCACCGTCAGCCTCCTTACCTGGCTGCCGCTGATGGGGCTGGGCCTGGGAATGGCCCTGGGCGTGGACCCGCTCGCCATCCTGCTGGGAACACCCTGGGGACTCGCAGCACTTGCAGCCGGAGCCGGCCTGACAGTGGCCGGGCGGTTGTGGTCGGCCAGGCTGGTGGCCGCGGCAGCAGGGGCTGGAGCGCCATGACCCCGCCTTCCGCCGCAGTGCTCGCGATCTTCCTTACCCTCGCCGCGGCGGCAGCCCTGGCCGGCAGCGGGCGGGGCAGGCCCCGCAAGCGGCTGCGCAGTTGGTCCTCCGGCTCCATTTGCCGCGGCGCGAAGGCCTCCGCCGGTGACGGAGGGCATCTGTCCGGACCTGCGCCCGAAGGGCTCAGGGACACCGCCATGATGCTCGAACTTGTGGCCGCCATGCTGGACGCCGGGTCGGGCATCGGCCGTTCACTCGAACTGGTGGCAGCCTCGGCTTCTGGCAAGTACAGCGGAGCCCTGCGGCCGGTGGTGGCGGCACTGGCAATCGGGGCCGACTGGGAAACCGCATGGCGCAGCAGCGCGGTCCGGCTCCCCGAGGTCCTGGAACTACGCGACGCCCTGGGGTTCGCTGCCCTGACAGGTGCGCCGTCGTCAGCGATTCTCTACGCGCAGGCGGCACGGCTCCGCCGGGAGAGGTTCCGTGCTGCAGAGAAGCGCGCGGCATCACTGGGAGTGAAGCTGGTGGTTCCGCTGGGCCTTTGCTCCCTTCCGGCCTTTATCTGCCTGGGCGTGGTTCCTGTGCTCCTGGCCCTTGTGCCTTCCGGTTCCTAGGCGCCTGTGTCTTCTCCTCCACAGGTGGGAAACCGTTGGGCTTTTCCACTTACGAACCCCCACGGCTTACCGCTCCACGCCAGGCCCGGAAGAGTCAAGACAGCCGGCAACACCACCGGCCCAAAGGAAGGAAACACCACATGTCCACTCATCACCGCCGCCCTTACACTGGCGGGGCCGCGGCGCCCGCCGCTGCCCGTGCCGCCTCCCGGGAACACCGCGGTACCGGCCACCACGGCCTCCGCGCCGGGGGCAGCAGCCCGCTGACCGCCCACACCGTGGAACTGTATCCGGGTGCAGGCGCGCCGCGGACCATCAAGGGCAAGGTCCGGCTCCTCGGATCAGAGGCAGGGATGGCAACCGCCGAATACGCCATCGCCACCCTTGCCGCCGTGGGCTTTGCCGGGCTCCTTGTCTTCATCCTTCGCAGCGAGGAGGTCCGCGGCTTCCTGCTCACCCTGATCCGCACCGCGCTGGCCTTGCCATGACCGAGGCCCCGGCCGTGCTCCCGGCCGCGGATCCGTTCGGTCCAGGCCAGACCACCGCAGGTAAGTCCGCCGCGGGTCCCTCCACCACGGGTCCGTCCGCCGCCGCACAGTCCGCCACCGGACCTACCGGCGGGCGGGACCGTGCGGCCTGCAGTCCCACCGGAGGCCCCGCGGCCCAGGAGTCGTGCGGCGCGGTGACAGCGGAGTTTGCCGTCACCCTGCCCGCGGTCCTGCTGCTGCTGGCCATGCTGCTGGCGGGGGCCTCCGCCGGGGTCACCCAGCTGCGATTGGAGGAGGGAGCGCGTGCCGGCGCCCGCGCACTTGCCCGTGGTGACGATTCCGCCACTGTGGAAGGAATCGTCCGGACCCTGGCCGGCGGGTCGGCGTCCGCGGCGGTATCGGCCGACGGCGAGTGGCTGCATGTCACCGTGACAGACAGGGTGGGTGGACCCCTGGGCGCATCCATCCCGTGGCATCTGACTGCGCGGGCCTCCACCCGGAGCGAGGCGGCGGGATGACCCACGGCAAGGCACCCGGAACGGGCCGCGGGCTCGGGGCGAACATGACCGGGCGTCGTGGTTCAGGCCGGAACGGACGTGCAGACGGCACCAACCGGGAACGCGGTTCGGGGACGGTGCTGGCGGCCGGCCTTGCCTTGGTGGTGATGACGGCCATGGCGCTGATGCTGTTGCTGGCGCAGTCGGCCGTCCTGGCCAGCAGGGCGGCAGCCGCTGCCGACCTTGCTGCACTGGCAGCGGCCGACGCCCTGCGCGGCCTTGCCTCCGGGGAACCGTGCACCGTTGCGGCGGAGGTGGCTGCCCGGCACGGGGCCGCCGTGGTGGGCTGCGCGGAGGGTACTGGCCAGACCGTTGAAGTGAGGACCGAGCTGGTGGAACGGACGGTGTTCGGTTCAGCCCATGGGCGCTCCCGTGCGGGGCCTCCGCCCTAGCCAGTCCAGGTCAGTGCCGGACTTCCAGGCCCGGGGAAGCACCTTCGGTGGCGTCCTTGAGCAGGACGTCGAGGAGGGTGACGGCGGCCCCCTTGTCCAGCGGGTTGTTCTTGTTCCCGCATTTGGGCGACTGGACGCAGGAAGGGCACCCGGAATCACATTCGCAGGCCTTGATGGCGTCACGGGTGGCTGTCAGCCAGACCTTGGCCTTGTCGAAACCGCGTTCGGCAAATCCCGCGCCGCCGGGGTGCCCGTCGTACACAAAGATGGTGGGCACCCCGGTGTCGGCGTGCAGGGCCGTGGACACCCCGCCGATGTCCCACCGGTCGCTGGACGCCACCAGGGGCAGCAGGCCGATCGCAGCATGTTCCGCTGCGTGCAGCGCTCCAGGGAACTGGGCTTCGATCAGGCCTGCCCCGGTGAGGGAGCGATTGTCCACCACGAACCAGACGGCCTTGGTGAAGAGTTCGCGGGCACCCAGTTCCAGCGGCTCCTCCCCAAGGATTTCGTTGGAGATGAGTGCCTTGCGCTGGAAGGAGACAACCTGGGTAGTCACTTTCACGTCGCCGAAATGAACGGAGATGTCACCCCATTCCACCGTCCGCTGGGTCTCCAGCACCTCAATCTGGGTCACGTCCCGGGCTGTGGTGTAGTAATCGGGATTGGCGCGGCGCACCATCACGCAGTGGTCGTCCTCGTTGAGGTTCTCCACCACGTAACTGTCACCCTGGTGGATGTAGACGGCGCCGGTGTGCGCCTGGTAGTGCGTCTGCGGGGAATCCATCGTGCCAAGGAGGGACCCGGTCTCGGCATCCACGATGCTCACCGGCCCGCCGCCGTCGGCCCGCAGGTTCACCATGGCGGCCGCGCTCTGGGAGTGTGTCCAGAACCAGCCCGCGGGCCGCCGCCGGAGGTAGCCCTGCGCCACCAGCCTGTCCAGGAGGGACTCCGCGGTGGCTCCGAACAGGCCCAGCTCCGCGGGTCCCAAGGGAAGCTCGGCCGCCGCGGCGCACAGGTGTGGCCCCAGGACGTAGGGGTTGGAGGGATCGAAGACCGTCGCTTCCACTGACACGTCGAAGATCGCCTCGGGATGGTTCACCAGGAAGGTGTCCAGGGGATCGTCGCTGGCCACGAAGGCCGCGATGGCATCCTGGCCCGCCCTTCCGGCCCGTCCGATCTGCTGGAACAGGGAGGCCCGCGTGCCGGGCCATCCTGCGACCAGGACGGCGTCCAGGCCCGAGATATCAATGCCCAGTTCCAGCGCTGAAGTACTCGAAACGCCCAGGAGCTCGCCGGAGCGCAGCGCCCGTTCAACCGCACGGCGTTCTTCGGGCAGGTATCCGGAACGGTAGGCGGCCACCCGCTGCGGCAGGCTGGGATCCACCTCATCCAGGAGGCGTTTGGTGATCGAGGAGATGGTTTCCGCCCCGCGCCGGGACTTGATGAACGCGATGGTGCGGATGCGCGCTGACACCAGGTTCGCCAGCAGGTCGGCAGTTTCCGCCACCGCCGTCCGCCGTTCCCTGGCGCCGTTCTCGCCCCGGACCTCGGTCAGCGCAGGTTCCCAGAAAGCCACGGTGGTGGAACCGTGCGGGGAGCCGTCACGGGACACGGCCTTGACCGGGGCACCAATGAGGCGGGCGAAGGACACGTCAGGCTCTGACGCGGTGGCGGAGGCTGCGATGAACACCGGCCCCGGATGGGCTGCACCTGCACCGTAGTACGCGCAGATCCGGCGCAGCCGGCGCATCAGGTTGGCCACATGGGAGCCGAAAACGCCCCGGTAGCTGTGGGCCTCGTCAATGATCACGTAGCGCAGGCGGCGGAAGAAGCCCGCCCACCAGGCATGGTTGGGAAGGATCCCGAAGTGGAGCATGTCCGGGTTGGCCAGGATGAAGTTGGCGTGGTCCCTGATCCAGCGGCGGGACGCGGGGTCGGTGTCGCCGTCATAGGTTTCCGCCCGCACGGTGGGCAGTTTCAGGGCGCGGATGGCGTTGAGCTGGTCGGCGGCCAGGGCCTTGGTGGGGGAGAGGTACAGGGTGACGGCGCCGTCGTCGTGGATCTTCCCCGGGTCGGCCAGGACGCGGAGCTCGGAGCGGTGGATGGCGTCAAGGGCCGGCAGCTGATACGCCAGCGACTTCCCTGACGCGGTTCCGGTGGCCACCACCACGTGTTCACCGCCGTGGGCTATGCCGGCTGCCTCCACCTGGTGCCGGTAGGGCTCCTGGATGCCCAGCGAACCGTATGCCGCCACTAGGTCGGGGTGCACCCACGCGGGCCACGGCTCATGCTCGGCCTCGCGGGCCGGGATGGTGCGCACATGACGGAGCTGTTCCGGGTCCGGGCCGCGGCCCAGCAAGGGAATCAGGGAGTCATGGGGGTTCACCCCCACATTGTTTCACCCGGCGGGGCCTGGCCGGCCCCGGTTCGCCACGGGGGTAACAGGACGGGTCAGCTCAGGGAAAGGTCGGAACCGTCGTGGGATGCGGAGAGCATCAGCACATGGGAAACCGTGGTCCAGCCGAGGTGGGAATACAGTTTCCGGCCGTCAGCGGAGGCCAGGAGAAGGCCCTCCTGCACGTCGTGCTCGAAGGCCTGGGCGGCCAGGGCCCGCATGATGAAACTGCCCAAGCCACGGCGCTGGAAAGCCGGTTCGGTGATGATCTTGTCGAACACCGCGGTTTCCCCCACCACAAAGACGCGTCCGCTGGCCGCCAGGGTGTCGCCGGAGCGGACCTCTGCGTAGTGCACGCCGTCCTGCTCCCACGTTGAGTGCGTGAGGTCGTCGTCGGGGAGCCAGGGATCCTCTGCGTCCTGGGTTTCCATGTCCACGATCATCATTGCCTGCGAGGCAGAGGTCACGTTCAGGCCGTGCCGTTCCGCCAGGGCGGAGTAACGCGGGATGTCATTGGTGAGGATGGTGAGGACCCTCGCGGGCGCCTCCGCCGTCTTAGCGGCCAGGGCTGCGAATTCATCGTCCGTGGGCTCGGAGGCGAAGAATTCCCAGTCGCCGCTGGTGTCAGTGCGGAGCACGGCAGGGAACCGGCCCTCGGTGGATGTCCGGTAACCGCGACAACCGGCCCAGCCTGCCACCCACACCTCAAGAAGGCCAGTGATGTCTTCAACCATGGTTTCCGGACTCATGGCATGAGACTATTCCAGCCCGGTCGCCAGCAACAGGGGGCTGCCAAGAGCTTATGCAATTGTGATGCGGCGAAGCCGGTACGGGCCGGCAGTCGTGGCCGCCGGTCCGGCAGCCACAGGTTTCCGCTCCGCCCGTCCCAACCGTGCCGGTACCCTTAAATACGTGGCTTTAAACCGGATTGTGCTTTTTTACGGCTTTACCCCCCTTCCTGACCCGGAGGCGGTACGGCTCTGGCAGCGTGCGCTCTGCGAGAAGCTCGGGCTGACGGGCCGCATCCTGATCTCCAAGGACGGCATCAACGCCACCGTGGGCGGTGAGATCGGCGCCGTGAAGCAGTACGTGAAGACAACGCGCGAGTACCAGGGCTTCAGGGACATCGACGTGAAATGGTCCGACGGCGGTGCGGAGGACTTCCCGCGCCTCAGCGTCAAAGTGCGCGACGAGATTGTCTCCTTCGGCGCCCCCGGCGAGCTGAAGGTCGATGCCCACGGGGTGGTGGGCGGCGGGACCCACCTCAAGCCCGAGGAACTGCACCAGCTCGTTGACGCCAAGAAGCAAAGCGGGGAGGACGTGGTGTTCTTTGACGGGCGGAACGCCTTCGAAGCGCAGATCGGCCGGTTCAAGGACGCAATCGTCCCGGACGTTGCCACCACCCATGACTTCATCCAGGAGCTCGAGTCCGGCAAGTATGACGGGCTCAAGGACAAGCCCGTGGTCACCTACTGCACCGGCGGGATCCGCTGCGAGGTGCTGTCCAGCCTGATGGTGAACCGGGGCTTCAAAGAGGTGTACCAGCTGGACGGCGGCATTGTCCGCTACGGCGAAACCTTCAAGGACCAGGGCCTGTGGGAGGGCTCGCTGTACGTCTTCGACAAACGCATGCACCTTGAGTTCAGCGACGACGCGAAGACCACCGGGCAGTGCGCCCGCTGCGCAGCGCCCACCAGCAAGTTCGAGAACTGCTCCAACCCCAGTTGCCGGACCCTCACCTTGTACTGCGCGGAGTGCGCCTCCAGCCCGGAAACCCTCCGCTGCCCGGAGGGCTGCGCCGCCTGAGCACAGGCAGCCAGGTCAGAGAAGCCGCAGCCGGTAGGCGTAGTTCGCGCCTGTCCTGGCCTCCACCCTGATGGTGAGCGCTGTTTCCGACGAAAGATAGATGACGTTCTCCCTGTTGATCCCGCACCGGAGCCCCAGGTCCACCAGCGTCAGCGATTCGCTGCGGACCGTGAAGGTCACGCGCCGCTGGCTGCGGCACGCCAGGGACAGCACGTAGGTGCCCGTCCCCAGCACCGGAGTGGATTCGGTCCGGACGTTGCCCGCGGCCACAAGTCCCGCTCCGGCGGAGGCCACCGGCTGCCCGGGGTCGGGAAGCGTGCGGGCCGCCCATGCGCCGGTTTCCTCCTCGCTGACGGGATCGTTCTGCAGGGGGTCGCGGGTGAACACCGGCCCGGGAAGGCGCGTCGCTTCCGCCTCGACGGGCCCGGGCAGGTTCCGCCCGTCGTCGTACGTATATTCACACCCGCCCAGCATCATCCCGGCGGCCGCCACAGCAATGGCGACGGCGGCGGCCGGCTTCCGCCCTGGCCGCACCCGTGCGTCCCCAGCGGGGGCCGTGGGGGCGGTGGATGGCGCGGAGGCCGTCCGCACACTGGGCATAGTCCGACTGTATGCCCGACGGCGGCGGCGGGCCAGAGCACGGAGGGCGGTTAGTCCGCGGGCGCCAGCCGGTAGGCGTAAATGAGGGGTGCGTCCACGCTGTACGTGCTGATCTCCAGTGTGCCGGCATCCGGCAGGGTGATTTTTGTGGATTCCCGGCTGCCGTTGCAGGCTGCTCCGGCGTCCGCCAGCTTCTTCCCGTCCAGCGATACGGCGAAGAAAGCCTTTCCGCCGCCCTCACACGTGGCGGTGAGGATGTAGCGGCCCGCCGGGACATCAGCGGCTTCCCTGATGATGCGGTCCCGGTTGAGGATTTTGCCGGCGTCCTCAAGGACCGCTCCCGGAACCGGGGGCAGCGCCGTGGCCTGCCACTGCGGGACGTCCGCGTTCTCGATGGAAACAACGGGGGAGCACCCGGCCAGGACAAGGGCCGCCGCACCCGCGGACACGGCGGACCACGGCATCAGGCGGGCACGCCGCGCGGGCCGGAGCCGGGCGCGCGGAAGGACGGAAGAACGCGAAGGCATGCCTCAACGCTACCCGGTGCCGGCCGCCCCGGCCTCCGGTGCCCGCCGGACTAAACTTGGGCAGTGCCTAGATCCCCATACGAGTTCACCGCCGGCAACACCCCGGACGCACCCCGCAGCGACCTCCCGGAGCTGCTCACGGCCCTCGCCGCCGATCTGCGGGGCCTGGACTACACGCCCGACGGCGTCGCCAGGCTCCTGGGCGCCGCCGCTTCCGAGGCCCTGAACCGGGACCAGATCATTCCGGCCCTGCTGGCAGTGGACCGGGCTGTGCGCCAGGACGAAGGGAACGCGGCGCTCGCCGCCGTCGTCCGCCTCTGGCTCCTTGCCGAGCCGCAGCCGAAGGACACGCTCGACGCCGCCCTTCCGGGCATCGGTGCCGACGGGCTCCTCACGCTGGGGCTTGTTGAGCCCGTACCCGGCGCGGGCCTGTTGGCCGCCAAGGCTGATCTGCGGCCGTACGGGTGGTCCGGCACCTCCGGGAACAACACAGACGGCAGCGGGGGTGCGGAGCTTTGGGTGGCGAGCGACCTGGCCGCACACCAGCAGGCGGGGGTGCTGCGGCACGACCACGTGCTCGGCATCGGCCAGGCGTCCACCACCCTGGTGCAGACCACCGTCCGCCGCCATACCGGACGCGCCCTGGACCTCGGCACGGGATGCGGCATCCAGGCCTTCCACCTGCTCCACCACTGCGAGCACGTCACGGCCACGGACATCTCCGAACGGGCACTTGCTTTCACGCGCTTCAACATCCTGCTCAACGCCGCGGCCCTGTCCGTTGACCCGTCCCGGCTGGAGGACAGGGTGAGCCTGCGCCTCGGCTCACTCCTGGACCCCGTGGCAGGCGAGGAATTCGGGCTGGTGGTGTCCAATCCTCCGTTCGTGATCACGCCGCGGAGCGCAGGGGAGGCTGCCGCGGAGCAGTTCACCTACCGCGACGGCGGCCTTCCGGGCGATGCGATTGTTGCCTCGCTGGTTGCCGACCTGCCCGGGATCCTGGCCCCCGGCGGCACCGCGCAGATGCTGGGGAACTGGGAAGTGGCGGCCGGAACCGGGTGGCAGGAGCGCCCGCGGACGTGGGTCCGGCCGGACACGGATGCCTGGTTCATCCAGCGCGAGCAGGTGGGGCCGGAACAGTACGCGGAAACCTGGCTGCAGGACGCCTCCGAGGGCCGGGACCGGCAGCACTACCGGGACGCTTACGCGGCCTACCTGGCGGACTTCGAGTCGAGGAACGTGGAGGGCATCGGCTTCGGCATGGTCTGGCTCCGGCGGCCGCCGGCACCCGGGCAGGGCACCTTCAGCCGGTTCGAGGAAATCACCTACCCCATCGAGCAGCCCATCGGCCCCCACCTGGGCGCCGCCGTCGAACGCATCGACTGGCTGGCCGCGCACAGCCTCGAGGAAGCGCACCTGCTGGTGGCCGAGGACGTCACGGAGGAGCGCCACCAGCGCCCGGGAGCGGAGCATCCGGGCGTGATCCTGCTCCGGCAGGGCGCGGGCCTGCGCTGGACAAACCTGCTGAGCACCGAGCTGGCAGGCTTCGTGTCGGCCTGCGACGGCGACCTTTCCGCCGGGCAGATTGCCGGTGCCCTGGAGGCGCTGCTCGGCGGCGGGATGGCAGGCGGGGACGGGTTCGACGCCGGTTCCTTCCGGGGCCGGCTGCTCGCCGATGTGGCCAATCTGGTGCGGGACGGCTTCCTGATCCCTGCCGCCGGATAAGGCGCGGAGCAAGGCGCCGGCGGCGCCCGGCAGAACCCCCTTCTTTTCCACATGGATGCGCACATTTCTGCAAAATATGGTGAACTAGGCCAGTATGGGCGCATCTGCCCGAGCAACCTTTTTCTGTAGGAGCACCGTGCCAAGCAAGGCCAAAACCGGCAAGAAACTCGTGATTGTGGAGTCTCCGGCCAAGAGCAAGACCATCGCCAAGTACCTCGGCGAGGGCTTCATCGTAGAGGCCTCCATTGGTCACATCCGCGACCTGCCGCAGCCATCCGAGCTCCCCGCCGAGCTGAAGAAAACGTCGGTGGGCAAGTTCGCCGTCGACATCGATCACGACTTCAAGCCCTACTACGTGGTGTCCGCGGACAAGAAGAAAAAGGTCACTGAGCTCAAGGCCGCGCTCAAGGACGCCGACGAACTTTATCTCGCAACCGATGGGGACCGCGAGGGCGAAGCCATCGCGTGGCACCTGCTGGAAGTGCTCAAGCCCAAGGTCCCGGTGTACCGGATGACCTTCGGCGAAATCACGAAGGAAGCCATCCAGCGCGCCATGGGCAATCTGCGCGATGTGGACACCGCGCTGGTGGACGCCCAGGAGACCCGCCGCGTCCTGGACCGCCTCTACGGCTACGAAATCTCCCCGGTGCTGTGGCGCAAGGTGGCCCGCGGCTTGTCCGCCGGCCGCGTGCAGTCCGTGGTGACCCGCATGGTGGTGGACCGCGAACGCGAGCGAATGGCCTTCAAGGCCGCCTCCTACTGGGACCTCACGGGCCAGTTCGGCGCCGACGCCGGGTCCTTCAAGGCCAAGCTCGCCGCCGTGGACGGGGCGAAGGTGGCCAGCGGCCGGGACTTCAACGACGACGGCGTCCTGACGTCGAAGAACGTTGCCCACCTGAACGAGGAGCTGGCTGCGTCCCTGGCGGCAGGGCTGCAGGACGCTTCGTTCACCGTCCGGTCCGTCGACACCAAGCCGTACACCCGGCGCCCGGCTGCGCCCTTCACCACCTCTACGCTGCAGCAGGAGGCCGGCCGCAAGCTGCGTTTCTCCTCCAAGAGCACCATGCAGGTGGCCCAGCGGCTGTACGAAAACGGCTACATCACCTATATGCGTACGGACTCCTCCGCGCTGAGCGACGAAGCCCTCACCGCCGCGCGGCGCCAGGCGTCCGAGCTGTACGGCCCGGAGTACATCCCGCAGTCCCCGCGCGTGTACACCGGCAAGGCAGCCAACGCGCAGGAAGCGCACGAGGCCATCCGCCCCGCCGGTGACTCATTCCGCACCCCGGCCCAGGTGGCCAAGCAGCTCTCGGGCGACGAATTCCGCCTCTACGAACTCATCTGGAAGCGCACCGTTGCGTCCCAGATGGCCGATGCGAAGGGCTCGACGGCGACCATCCGGCTGGGTGCCGTCGCTGCGGACGGCCGGGATGCCGAGTTCTCGGCCTCCGGCACCGTGATCACGTTCCCCGGCTTCCTCGCAGCCTACGAGGAAGGCAAGGACGAGACCCGCGGAGACGACGATTCCGACGACGCCCGCCGGCTGCCCAACGTGGCCAAGGGTGATGCCCTCACGGCCTCCGAGATCCTGGCAGTGGGCCACGAAACCTCGCCGCCGCCGCGCTACACCGAAGCGTCACTGACGGCCGAGCTGGAGAAGAGGGGCATCGGCCGCCCGTCCACCTACGCCTCCACCATCTCCACCATCCAGGACCGCGGATACGTCCGGAAACAGGGTTCTGCGCTGGTCCCCAGCTGGATCGCCTTCTCGGTGATCCGCCTGCTGGAGCAGCACTTCAGCGACTACGTTGACTACGAGTTCACCGCGGACATGGAAGGCGACCTGGACAAGATCGCCAACGGCCAGGCCGTGGGCGCCTCCTGGCTCCGCCACTTCTACTTCGGGGAAGACTCGGACCCGGGCCTGCTGAGCATCGTGAACAACCTGGGGGAGATCGACGCCCGCGAAATCAACTCCATCCCCATCACGGATGAGATCACGCTGCGGGTTGGCAAGTTCGGCCCGTACCTGGAGAGCTCGGCCGCCACTGTCGACCCGAAGACCGGGGAGATCGTGGAGTCGCCCCGGGCCAACGTGCCCGAGGACCTGGCTCCGGACGAGCTGACCGCTGCCAAGGCCATTGAACTGATGGAAACCGCTGCCCCCGAGGAGCGGGTACTGGGCACCGACCCGCACACTGGGCATACGGTGGTTGCCAAGAACGGCCGATACGGCGCCTACGTCACCGAGGTCATCCCGGAGATGACCGAGGAACAGATCGCCGCCCAGCCGGTGGAGTACTACAAGAACGGCAAGCCCAAGCCGCCGAAGAAGCCGGTCAAGGCCAAACCCCGCACCGGCTCGCTGTTCAAGTCCATGACCGTGGAGTCAGTCACCCTTGACGAGGCGCTGCAGCTCATGAGCCTGCCCCGCGCCCTGGGCGAGGACGCCGAAGGCAACCTCATCACGGTGCAGAACGGCCGGTTTGGCCCCTACCTCAAGAAGGGGACCGACTCCCGGTCCATCGGCTCCGAGGAAGAGATCTTCACCATCACCCTGGACCAGGCGCTGGAGATCTACTCTCAGCCGAAGCAGCGTGGCGCCCGGGCCGCCGTCCCGCCGCTGGCGGAGTTCGGCCCCGACCCGGTGTCGGAGAAGAACATCGTGGTGAAGGAGGGCCGCTTCGGCCCCTACATCACCGACGGGATCACCAATATCACCGTTCCTCGGGCAACCTCCCTGGAGGAGCTGACGCGTGAACAGGCCGTGGAACTGCTGGCGGAGAAGCGTGCCAAGGGTCCGGTGAAGCGTACGGCCACCCGCAAGGCCCCGGCCAAGAAGAAGGCCACCGCCAAGAAGTAGCGGTGGTTACGGGGTTTGCATGGGGCACTGGATCGTGATCGGGTAGGGGGATGACTGAACAGCCAGCGCACACGGATCTCCAGCCCCTCAACGACCTCGAGGAAAAGCTCGCGAAGGGCGGGCAGCCTGACGCCAGCCCGGTAGACGTCATCCTGTCCTTCCTGAACAGCGAGGTCTACATCATCAGTTCGGACGGCATCGAGGGCGAGGACTCCCAGGTGGAGCCCCTGGTCCTGGGCAATGCCGACGGCGACCCCGTCCTCGCCGTCTTCTCGCACCCCAGCCGCGTGGACCAGCAGTACCTCGAAGCTGCGCCCAACGTGCTGGGCACCCAGGGTGCGGCCATCATCGCGAACATCGGTGACGAACTGGGAATGGTCATCAACCCGGGCGCAGCCTACGGATTCGAGATCAACCCCGAGGGCGTGGCCAACATCAAGCGCGACTTCAAGCGGGCTGACGAGCAATAATGGCACCATGCGGCTAGGCGTCCTCGATATCGGGTCCAATACTGTCCACCTCCTCCTGGTGGATGCCCACCCCGGTGCGCGGCCGGTGCCCTTCGCCTCGCACAAGCGGCCGCTGTCCCTGGTCCAATACCTGGAACCGGACGGCAGCATCAATGACGCCGGCCAGCACGAGCTCACCGAGTTCGTCCTTGAAGCCTGGGAGTTTGCGGCCAGGCACAAGGCCGAAGACCTCCTGGCCTTCTGTACGTCAGCCATCCGCGAGGCCACCAACGGCCCCGAGGTCCTGGCCCGGGTCAAGCACGAAACCACCGTGACCCTTCAGGAACTCACCGGCAGCGAAGAAGCATCCATGACCTTCTTCGCCGTCAGGCGCTGGCATGGGTGGGGTGCCGGACCCATTCTCAACCTGGACATCGGCGGCGGCTCCTTTGAGATGGCCTTCGGCCAGGATGAGCTTCCGGAAGTGGCCACGTCCGTGCCGCTGGGTGCCAGCCGGCTCACGCGGGACTGGCTGTCCGAAGATCCGCCGTCGGCCAAGAGCGTCAAGGAGTTGCGGCGGTACATCCGCGCCACCCTCAAGCCTGCGGTCCGGGAATTCGACGGGTTGGGCCGGGCCAACGTGGTGGCGGGAACGTCCAAGACCTTCCGCTCCCTGGCACGGATCGCCGGGGCCGCCCCCAGCGCGGCCGGCCCCTACGTCAAGCGCGAGCTGCAGGCTTCGGACCTGGGGGTCTGGGCGCAGCGGATCTCGGCCATGAAGGTCGAGGACCGGCTGCACCTGCCGGGCGTCTCCGAAGCCCGCGCCCACCAGCTGCTGGCCGGAGCGCTTGTGGCGGAGGCCGCACTGGAACTCTTCAAGTTCAAGAAGCTGAGGATCTGCCCTTGGGCCTTGCGTGAAGGCCTCATCCTCCGCCGGCTGGACCAGCTGGTGTTTTCCGGGCCCCTGGAGCTCGCACCCCACCTGGCCCCGCCGCAGACTGTCGAAGCCGCGGTCTAGGAACTCCTTAAAAGGGAAGTACCGGCGTCGGCAACAGGAAAATGGGGGAAAACCTGTTGCCGGACGCCGGTACCCTGGCAGGGATCCCCATCCCTGCCGCATCACTCGCACCCTCAATGAGGTAGTACCCACGTTAGGACTCCAAGTTGTGAGGCACCTGCACCCAACATGTGAGCCACCTGTGAATGGGTTTCGGCGAGTTCCCACCCTTTTCGTGTCCGCCCCGGGTCATGGATTTCTGCGCTTGCAGGGCCGAACTGTAATGATGGAGCCATGAGCAACCGAATCGCATTCCTTGGCTGTGGATCCATGAACGAAGCAATTCTGAGTGGCCTGCTGGAATCCGGAACGGATCCGGCGGACGTCGTCGCAACCGTCCGGAGGGCAGAGCGTGCCGCAGAGCTGGCGGAACGGCACCACGGGGTGACCGCAATCGCCGGGGAAGAGGAGCCGGACAACAACAAGCAGGCAACCAAGGGATCCGGCGTCGTGATCCTGGGCGTCAAGCCTGTTGGCATCACGGAGCTGGCGCGGGAAATCAGCAGCTCGCTCTCGCCCACCACGGTGGTGGTCAGCGTGGCAGCGGCGGTGTCCATTGCCCAGCTTGAGGCGGCCCTGCCCGCAGGGCAGCCGGTGATCCGCTCCATGCCCAATACACCGGCCAAGCTGGGCCGCGGCGTGGTGTCGGTCTCGCCGGGCACCAGCTGCACCCCTGAACAGCTCAAGAGGGTCAAGGATGTCCTGCACGGTGCGGGGACGGTGGTGGAGGTCCCCGAGGAACAGGTGGACGCGCTCTCTGCGATCAGCGGTTCCGGACCGGCGTACGCGTTCTACCTGGCTGAAGCAATGGCCGCAGCGGGCCGGGAGCTTGGCCTGGACCCGGAACTGTCCCTTCTCCTCGCCCGGGAAACGGTGGCCGGAGCCGGCTTTATGCTCGCCGAGCCCGGCGCCGATCCCACCGCGCTGCGCAAGGCCGTGACCAGCCCGAACGGCACCACCGAGAGGGCCATCGCCACGTTCGACGAGCGCGGCCTTCCCGCCATCATTGCCGCCGGTGCCCGCGCCGCCGCGGAGCGCGCAGCCGAGATCACCAGGCAGCTCGGCTGACTCACGTCGGGAACTAGGGCCGGGCTGCGAACCGTTCCAGCAGGTCCACGTGCCCGGACACGATCAGCATGTCCCGGGAGGACACCTTGGTCTCCGGGCGGGCGTAGGTGAAGTCCTCACCCGGTGACTTCACACCAACGATCGTCACGCCGTACTTGGACCTGACCTTGGATTCGTCCAGCGTGAATCCCACCGTTTCGCGCGGGGGGTACATCTTGACGATGGCGAAGTCGTCGTCGAATTCGATGAAGTCCAGCATCCGGCCGGAGACCAGGTGCGCGGCCCGGACGCCGGCGTCGGCCTCCGGATAGATCACATGGTTGGCGCCGATGCGGGTAAGGATTTTGCCGTGGGAGGGCGTAATGGCCTTCACCCAGAGGTGTTCGATGCCCAGGTCCACGAGGTTGACAGTGATCAGCACCGAGGATTCGATGGACGTGCCCACCCCCACGACGGCCGAGCTGAACTCCTGGGCGCCCAGCTGGCGGAGTGCGTCGATGTTGGTGGCGTCAGCCTCCACGACGTGGGTGAGCAGCGGCGCCCATTTCTGGACGAGGGTCCTGTCCCGTTCGATGGCGAGGACCTCGCGGCCCTGCTTGACCAGCTGCTCTGCCGTGGAGGAACCGAACCGTCCCAGCCCGATGACCAGCACGGGGGCGTTGTGGGCGGGGCGACGCGGGGCGTCGGGTGAACTAGCCAATGATGGGCCTCTCTTCGGGATAGTGGTAGAGCTGGCTGCGCTGGCGAAGGGCCAGGGCGGCTGCGAGGGTGACCGTTCCTACGCGCCCGGCGAACATCAGGGCAGTGAGGACGTAAACGCCCGACGGCGGCACTTCAGCGCTGAGGTTGGTGCTGAGGCCGCAGGTGGCGAACGCGGAGATCGTTTCGAACAGCACCCGGTCCAGTGACGCCCCGCTGATATGGAGCAGGAGGAATGCCGAGACGGACACCAGGGTGGCCCCGGCGACGATCACCGAGATGGCCACCCGCATGGTGCCTTGGGGGATGGTCCGGCCGTACACCTTGACGTCGGTGTCGCCGCGGCCTTCGGCCACAATTGCCAGGAACATCACGGCGATGGTGGTGACCTTGATGCCGCCCGCGGTGGACGCAGAACCTCCGCCGGCGAACATCAGCGCATCCGTCAGCAGCATGGTGGTGGATTCCATCTGGTTCTGGTCCACGAGGTTGAAGCCGCCGGACCGCATCATGACGGACGCAAACAGGGCGTGGGTGACCTTGTCCCCGACATCCATGGTTCCGATGGTCCGCAGGTTGTCCCACTCCATCAAGGCCCACAGGACGGTGCCCGCCAGCAGGAGGATGAAGGACACCTGGATGGTGAGTTTGGTGTGCAGGTTCCACTTCTTCCAGTTCAGCCCGTTCTGCTGGAGGACCATCACCACGGGAAAGCCCAGGCTGCCCAGGAAGACGCCGAGCATCAGGGGAACCAGGATCCAGAGGTCTGTCTCGTAGGGCACGATGCCGTCCGAGTGCGGGGTGAAGCCTGCGTTGTTGAAAGAGGAGATGGCGTAGAAAATTCCATGCCAGACGGCCTGCCAGAACGGCTCACCCAGGGTCAGGAACCGGGGGATCAGGGCCAGTGCAAGGATTCCTTCGATCACCACTGACGTGGTGATGACGATCCGCAGCAAGGTGCCCACCTCGCCCAGGCGCCCTGCGTTGTTCATGGACTCGGCGGCAATGATTTTGCCGCGCACTCCCAGTCGCTTGCCTACCATCAGCGCCAGCAGCGAGGCCAGGGTCAGGGTGCCGAGGCCGCCGATGAAGATACCAATCAGGATTACCAGCTGACCGAAGAAGGACCAGTGGACCGCCGTGGACACCACCGTCAGTCCGGTGACGCACACGGCGGAGACTGCGGTGAACATCGCCTGGTGGACCGGGGTGACGGTACCGGTGGCGGAAGAGACGGGAAGGGACAGCAGGAGCGTGAATACAAGGCAGACGGCGGCGAACACCGTGAGGGCAAGACGGGCCGGCGAGGTGTTCGCAATGTCGTCGACGAAGTCCCGCAGCCGCGTAAGGATCCAGAGGCCTTCCCGCTCCTGCCCTGCGGGATGCCAGTTGGCCGGGGTACGGGGCCTCGACTGGCTTTGCGTCATGTGTGGCTTTTCCTCGGTAGAAACTGCTTCCCTCAGTAGTAAACCACTAATGCCTGCGTCATGACTGGGCAGGAGGGGTGCCGCGCTCAGGTAGCCTGTGATTGATGACATACCTGCCGGGCCTCAGCTTGCCCGCGCCCCCAACGGTGGTGGCGTGGAGTTCTGACATGACCGCCTACAATTTCGGCCCGGGCCACCCCATGGCCCCGGAGCGCATGGACCTGACAGCCCGGTTGGCGGGCAGCCTTGGGTTGTTCGACCTGGAGCATGTGGCGGTGGAGGCGCCGGACGTGGCGGACGACGCCGACCTCGAAACCGTGCATTCCGCCGAATTTGTTGCGGCAGTCAAAAAGGTCAGCGCACATCCCGGCGAGACTGACGAGGCCCGCGGCCTGGGCACCGAGGATGACCCCGCTTTTGCCGGGATGCATGAGGCTGCAGCCCGCCTGGCCGGAGCGTCCCTGCTGTCCGCCTCCCGGATCCTGGACGGTTCGGCCCTGCGCGCCATCAATTTCGGCGGCGGCATGCACCACGCCTCCCGCGAGCGGGCCAGCGGGTTCTGCATTTATAACGACGCCGCCCTTGCCGTGCAGAGGCTGCTCGACGGCGGCATCCGCAGGGTGGCGTATATCGACGTCGATGCGCACCACGGGGACGGAACGGAGAGTATCTTCTGGGACGACCCCCGCGTGCTCACGGTTTCGCTGCACGAGAGCGGGCTGACGCTGTTCCCGGGCACAGGGTTTGCGAACGAGATCGGCGGCCCGCAGGCGGAAGGGACAGCCGTGAACGTCGCGCTGCCCTCGGGAACGGGGGACGCCGGCTGGCTGCGCGCCTTCTACGCCGTGGTCCCGCAGTTGGTAGCCGCCTTCCAGCCGGAGGTAATCGTCAGCCAGCACGGCTGCGACTCGCACCGCCTCGACCCCCTGACGCACCTCAACCTCAGCGTTGACGGGCAGAGGGAGGCCGCCTCCGCCGTCGGGAACCTTGCAGCCCGCCACTGCGACAACCGCTGGATCGCCACGGGAGGCGGCGGCTACAACGTCCTCCAGGTGGTCCCGCGGTCCTGGAGCCACCTGATTGCCATCGCGGCCGGGCGGCCCGTGCCGCTGCGCACGCCGGTCCCGCAGGACTGGCGTGATTACGTCCAGGAAAAGTTCGGTTCCTCGGCGCCGGCGCTGATGAGTGACGATGTGGAGCTCTGGTGGCGGTCATGGGAGGTCGGTTTCGATCCCAACGATGCCGTGGACCGGACTGTCATGGCGACCCGGAAGTCCGTGTTCCCGCTCCACGGACTCGACCCCTGGTTCGACTGACGCGTTGCCTTCAGGTGTTCCGCTTCTCCGTCTGGAACACCACTCCCGCTGCGCCGATCAGCCATCCCAGCAGCGATAACGCGAAGGCCCCGATCAGGTCCGTGGACGCGGTTCCCTTGGCGAGCCACAGCAGCAGGACAGCCAGGCCCACAGCGAGGTAGACGATGATGGCTGCGATGATCCGCCCCGACAGCCGGGCGGTGACGTCGGACGGGTTGACCGCGGTGGAGCTTCCCGGCGCCCCGGGACCTGGTGGCCGGCGGGCGTCCTGCCCGGACTCCTCACGGCGGACTTCGGCGATGGTGAAACCGAGCGCCGATGCGGTCAGCGAACTCAGCGACGTCGCCAGGACGCCGGCCGCAGTTACCAGGGCTCCATTGAGGGGCGGCGCAACAGTCCGTCCGTCCGGCACCCAGAACCCCACGCGGAGCAGAACTGAGCCCCACACCGCGACGAAGAGGCCCAGGAACACGAACGCGATGATGTTGAACAGTTGCTGGCGGAGGATCTCCATGCCACCCACCCCTCAGGTCACGCCGGCCGCTGCCCGGGAACCCTGGGCAACCCTGGAACCGTTCTAGCACCGCGGGAGAACCGGGGCAATGGCATTCGGGTAAGGGCCGAAATAGTTGATGCCTTTCGGCGTATATGTCGCTAGGGTTGAGGCATGGTGACAGACGACGTATTTGCCGTCATAGCGGAATCGACCCGGCGTGACATTTTGGTTTCCCTCCGCTCTGGGGACAAGGCCGTGGGCGAACTGGTGGAGGAACTGGCTGCGAGCCAGCCCACCATTTCCAAGCACCTCAAAGTCCTTCGCGAAGCCCAGCTGGTGAGCATGCGGGCCCAGGGCCAGAAGCGCTACTACGCACTCAACCGCAAACCTCTGGAGGGCATCGCCACCTGGCTAGAGACCCTCGACGTCGGCGCGGCGGCGCCAGCGGAACCGGCCGGCCGGGCGTCCTCGCACGCCGCCGCTGCCCAAGGCAGCCAGGAACAGGCTTCCCGCACCACCCCCGAGACGGCACCCGCGGACCAGGAATCCGCCACCGCCGGCGCCGTGGCGGCGGAGGCTGTGTCCGCCGGTGTCCTGGCGCGCGACGGCGCCGAGCTTAGTCCCGCCGTCGTTATCCCCGGCGGCACCACGGCGCCGCTGAGCGACGATAGCGTGCCCCAGCAGATCGGCAGGACCGTGGGGCGGGCCGCCACCAAGGCCGCCGACCTCCTGGCTAACCTGCCCACCCTGCCGAAGTTCGGCCGCAAGAAGTAGGGCCCTGGCGCCTACTTGTTGAGCAGGCGCACGTGGTCCGGGGTCAGTCCGGAGATATTGCTGACACCCAGCAGGGCCATGGTGCGGGCCATGTCCTTCTCGAGGATCTGCAGCGTACGGTCAACGCCCGCCCGGCCGCCGGCCATCAGTCCGTACAGGTAGGCGCGCCCGATCAGCGTGAAGTCTGCGCCCAGGGCCAGGGCGGCCACGATGTCCGCGCCGCTCATGATCCCCGTGTCCAGCATGATTGCGGCATCGCTGTTGTCCGCGGTGAAGGCCTGCTTGACCTCGGGGAGCAGGTGGAACGGGATGGGTGCCCGGTCCAGCTGGCGGCCGCCATGGTTGGAGAGGACCACGCCGTCGGCGCCATGGTCGACGACGCGGCGGGCATCCTCCACGGTCTGGATGCCCTTGACCACCAGCTTGCCCTTCCAGGTTTCGCGCAGCCAGTCCAGGTCCTCGAACGTGAGCGTGGGATCGAACATGGAGTTGATGAGGTCCGCCACGGTTCCGGTGTAGCGGGACAGTGACGCGAAAGTGAGCGGCTCATGCGTGAGGAAGTTGAACCACCAGGCGGGGCGGTAGGAGGCATCGAGGACGGTCTTGACCGTCAGCGCCGGCGGGATGGTCATGCCGTTGCGGACATCGCGGAGGCGGGCGCCGGCCACGGCGGTGTCCACGGTGACCATGAGGGTGTCGTTGCCGGCCTTGGCGGCCCGCTCGATCAGTTCCAGTGAGCGGTCGCGGTCCGTCCAGAGGTACAACTGGAACCAGTTGCGGCCGTTCGGGGCTGCGGCCGCCACATCCTCGATGGACGCGGTGCCCATGGTGGAGAGGGTGTAGGGGATTCCGGCGGCTTCCGCGGCCTGGGAACCGGCGTACTCGCCTTCGGACTGCATCATGCGGGTGAAGCCGGTGGGGGCGATGCCCACGGGCAGCCGGGATGGCTTGCCCAGGATTTCGGTGCTCAGGTCGATTTTGGAGACGTTGCGCAGGATGCCGGGCCGGAACTCGATGTCCAGGAACGCCTCGCGGGCACGGCGGAGGGTGATTTCCCCTTCGGCAGCGCCGTCGGTGTAGTCGAACGGTGCCTGCGGGGTGCGGCGCTTGGCGATGTCGCGGAGATCCCAGATGGTGCTGGCCCGCTTGAGCCGCGCTTCCTTGCTGAACTCGGGCTTCTTGAACTGCATCAGCGGGGCCAAATCCGAGTACTTGGGGATCCGGCGCTTCAGCGCTGCCGGCACCGCTGAAACGGCCGGTGTGGCGGCGGGCCCGGGGGCGGCCGCCGGGATGTCCGTAGCATCCGGGGCGGGGGATGCCTCCGGATTGTTGGGCTGGATGGTGTGGGTCATGGCGTCCTCCGTTGGGCCGGCAGGTCCGCGTCCGGGACCTCCTGTGGTCTAACCACACTGTAGGCCATGTGGTCGGACCACATCAAGTACCATGGCCCTATGCGTACGCACCAGCTTGTTTTGTCTTGGATTGAGGCCGAGCTTTCCGAGGGCCGGCTGGCCGTGGGCGGACGGCTGCCCGCCGAAAGGACCCTCGCCGAACAGCTGAAGGTCTCACGCACGTCCGTGCGCGAAGCCATCCGGATCCTTGAAGCCATGGGCGTGGTCCGGGCCGGGGTGGGGTCGGGCCCGGACGCCGGTACGGTGGTCATCTCGGATCCGACGGCGGCCCTTGGCTCAGCTTTGCGCCTGCACGTGGCCACGCAGCACCTTCCGGTGGCGGACATCGTGGAAACCCGGATGCTCCTTGAGTCCTGGGCGGCGTCCAGGGCAAGCCCGGAGGCCCCGGAGCTGGAGGAGGCCGGCAAACTTCTGGACGAGATGGCCGTTGAGGGGTTGGACGTTGATGAATTCCTGGCGCTGGATGTCCGGTTCCACCTGGCCCTCGCCGATGCCGCGGGAAACGCGGTGGTCAGCGCCATGATGGGCTCGCTGCGCGAATCGATCCAGCGGTACGCCGCGCAGCTGACATCCAGCCTTCCGGACTGGGAGGCAACAGCCACGCGCCTGAAGGCAGAGCACTGCGGGATCCTTGCCGCCATCAGGAACGGCGACGGCGACCGCGCGGCACGGCTGGTGGCAGCCCACATCGAGGGCTACTACCGGGAAGCCGGAATGGGTCGTCCCTAAAGGGTACTCAGCCGTGGACTGCCGTGCGGGCAGCCTTGGCCGGGCCGGTGCTGGCGCGCACCTCGAGCTTTGGCTGGTAGCGGCTGCCGGGAGCGTCGCTTTCCTCGTTGCGGATGAGGGCCCGCAGCTGGTGCCAGGCCTGCTCGCCCAGTTCGGTAATGGGAACAGCCGCTGTGGTGAGCGTCGGCGTCGTGTACTTTGCGAAGGGAATGTCGTCGAACCCGGTGACGGAGATGTCGCCGGGGACGTCGAGGCCCCGTTCATGCAGCCCGCTCATCAGGCCCATCGCCACCAGGTCGTTGAAGGCAAGGATCCCCGTGGCGCCGCTTTCCAAAACGGCATCCACCGCGCCGTGGCCGGTGTCGAAGTCCGAGCCACCTTCCAGCATGGTGACCTCCACCTGCGGATGGGCCGCCTTGAAGGCCTCCAGGCCCTGGAGCCGGAGGTTGTTGGACGCGCTGCGGGGAGGACCTGCCAGGAAGGCGAGGCGGGTATGGCCCAGGTCCACCAGGTGTTCGGCGATATCCTGCACGCCCTGGCCGTAGTCCACCACCAGGCTGGGGACGCCTGCAGCGGCCGTGGTGCGGTTGATGAGGACCAGCGGCCGGAGGGACGGCGCAATCTCCTCCAGTTCGGCGTCGCTCATGCGGGGCGCGCAGAGTACCAGTCCGTCGCACCGCCGGCGTGCCTCGCCCGCCAGGATGGTTTCCTCGCTGGAGACCTCAAAGGAATCGGCGATGAGCACGCGGTACCCGTCCTGGGCGGCGGCCCGGCTCAAGCCGCGGAGGATGGCCTGGAAGGTGGGGTTGGCCAGGTCCGGCACCACAATGCCGATGGTGTCTGTCTTGCCGAGGGCCAGGCTTCGGCCCACGGGGTTGGGCTGGTACTTCAGCTCGACCGCCGCCGCCCGGACCCGGGCAGCGATCTCGGGGTCCACCGTGAAGTTGCCGTTCATGACGCGCGAAACCGTCGCGTGGGAGACTCCCGCCTTCACGGCAACGTCTGCGATGCCGATCCTGCCGGATGCCGATTTCCTGACCATGCGTGGCCCCTTCCTTCGCGCCGCGGCCGGCAGGTGGTGGCGCCGTTCCGTTGCAGGGCAGGATCCAAACCGACTGTGTGGCGGCGTACTCGTCAAAGCATGTAGTGAGTGACAGCATATAACGGGACGGGAAAGCGATTTCTCTTCCTTTCCCACTTTTTCCCGCCAATTTTCCCGTTCTTTCCCGGTCCTGGGCGCGGATCGGGCAGAAAACGCTTTCTCCTGCGTAGTCCAATGCTTGACGGATGAGCGATCGGATTGATACAACTCATAGAGAAGCCTGAGAAAACGCTTTCTGAGGCAAGGTACAAAGAAGCACCACATCGTCACCGAACAGCGGCCCATCCGGCCGGATTTTGCGTCTTCGAAAGGGACCCCTCATGGTCAACACAGCCGAGTCGACTTCCGCCCCAGAGGCATGGTCCGAACCCGCGGACGGCACCGAAACTGCTGCCGCCGCTGCGCCCGCCCGCCGCGGCGGCAAAGCCCGCATTGCCCTGATCGGCACCGGCGGGCGTTCCGAGATGTACATCCGCGCCATTTTCGGCAAGCATGCGGACACCGCCGAGCTGGTGGCATTCTCGGACGTGAACCCCGGCCGCGTGGAGTTCTACCAGAAGCTCATCCAGGAACTGGGTGCGCCGGGTCCGGTCGCATCGTTCGATCCCGCCGGCCTCACCGCCTTCATTCAGGCCAACGCCATCGACCGCGTCGTGGTGACCACCCCTGACTACACCCACGCCGACTACATCGTGGAGGCACTGCGCGCGGGCGCCGACGTCGTCGTCGAGAAGCCCCTCACCATCGACGCCGAAGGCTGCCGCCGCATCACCCAGGCGGTGCATGAGACCGGCCGCAACGTGGTGGTCACCTTCAACTACCGCTACTCGCCGCGTAACAGCGCCCTCAAGGAGATTATCCAGAGCGGCGTGATCGGGAAGGTCACGTCCATCGACTTCAGCTGGGTCCTGGACACCGTCCACGGCGCCGACTACTTCCGCCGCTGGCACCGGGAAAAGAAGAACTCCGGCGGCCTGTTGATCCACAAGGCCTCGCACCACTTCGACCTGGTCAACTGGTGGATCGACGACGTTCCCGAGCGTGTCTTCGCTTCCGGCGGCCTGAAGTTCTACGGCGACAAAAACGCCGCTGAGCGCGGCCTGGGTCCCCGCCCCGAGCGCGGCACGCCCAGCGCCGATGCCCCCGCCGGCGCGGAAAAGGACCCCTTCACCCTTGACCTGCGGGAGGACGAGCGCCTCAAGGCCCTCTTCCTGGACAACGAGCACTACGACGGCTACCGCCGCGACCAGGACGTGTTCACCGGCGGCATCACCATCGAGGACAACCTCGCACTGGTGGTGGAATACCAGGGCGGGCCCCGCCTCAGCTACTCGCTGAACGCCCACAGCCCCTGGGAGGGCTACCGGGTAGCGGTCAATGGCACCGAAGGCCGCGCCGAGCTCGAGGTGGTGGAACGCGCCGCCGTCACCTCCAGCACGGACAAGAAGACCGTCGTGGACCCCAGCGCCACCCCCATCGAAGAGGATGACGCCATCCGCCGCAACGGCGAACGCCTGGTGGTCCAGCGCCACTGGGAAGCCGCCTACGAGGTGCCGATCGTCAACGGCGAAGGCGGCCACGGCGGCGGTGACGAGCTCCTGCTCTCAGACCTCTTCGACGGTCCGGGCGAGGACCCGCTGGGACGCCCCTCCGGATACCTGGACGGGCTGCGCTCCGTCTCCGTCGGCATCGCCGGCAACCGCTCCCTCGAGTCCTCCCTGCCCGTACGCATCGAGGACCTGGACCTCGGCGTCGACCTCCGCCGCGGCAACTGACTCCTGCCCGGGAACCAACCGAAGGAATAACCATGAGCAGGATCTTTGTCACGGGCGGCTCCGGACGCCTGGGCCGCAGTGTTGTGGCGGGGCTCGCCGCAAAGGGCCATCACGTCATCTCGGTGGACCGCGACGCCGTTCCGGCGGACCAGCTGCCCGCCGGCGTCGTGCAGGAAACGGCCGACCTCCTGGCCCCCGGCGAGGCGCTGCGCCTCCTCCGCGAGACCACGCCCGACGCCGTCATCCACCTTGCCGCCATAGCCGTACCGTTCAGCGCGCCCGAGGACGTCATTTTTGCCACGAACACGCGGCTCGCGTTCGCCGTGATCAGCGCGGCCACCGACGTGGGCGTGCAGAAGATTGTTACGGCCAGCAGCCCCACGGTGCTGGGCTACGGTTCGCCGGCGGGCTGGCTGCCGCCGTCGTTCCCGCTGGATGAGCGGACGCCGCCGCGGCCGTGGAACGCCTACGCCCTGTCCAAACTCATTGCCGAGCAGACCGTCCAGACCTTCGCTGCAGCACAGGGCGAGAAAATCCGTTACGCAGCGTTCCGGCCCTGCTACGTGATCTCGCCGGAGGAATGGGAGGGTGCACCGACGCAGCAGGGCCACACCCTTGCTGAGCGGCTGGCCGATCCCGCACTGTCCGCACCCGCGCTTTTCAACTACGTGGATGCCCGGGACGTGGCGGACTTCCTGGACCTGCTGCTGGAAAAGATGCCGTCCATCCCCAACGGGGAAACCTTCTTTGTAGGAGCCGCGGACGCCCTTGCCACAGCACCGCTGGCCGAACTGATGCCGAAATTCCTGCCCGGAAGCGAAGCCCTCAGCGCCGGACTCACTGGTGCCAGCCCGGCCTTCTCCATCGCCAAGGCCCAGGAGCTCCTGGGCTGGCAGCCAACGCGCAGCTGGCGCACCGAACTCAAGTCCAACACCCTGCTCAAAGACGAGAACTCCGCGCTGGTTACTGCCGGCAGCGGAGCCAAGGAGACACCATGAAATTCGACGGCGTACTGTTCTTCCCCGTCACCCCGTTCACGGCCGAAGGCACCGTTGACGTGGAGCTGCTGAAGGAACACATCAGCTCCCGGCTTCCGTTCGGGCCCGGCGGCGTTTTCCCCGCCTGCGGCACCGGCGAATTCCACGCCCTCAGCATCGAGGAGGTCCGCACCGTGGTGACGGCCGCCGTCGAGGTCGTCGCCGGAAAGGTCCCGGTAGTCGCCGGCGCCGGCGGGCCGCTGGGCCACGCGATTGCCGCCGCCCGCGCCGCGGAAGAGGCAGGGGCGGACGCCCTCCTGGTCCTCCCGCCGTACCTGGTCACCGGTCCCACCGACGGACTCGTGGCTTATATCGAGGCCGTGGCCAACGCCAGCAGCCTTCCGGTGATCGTCTACCACCGCGGCAACGCCAGGTTCACCGCCGCATCGATGGCCACGCTGGCTGCCAACCCCAAGGTCATCGGCTTCAAAGACGGGCTGGGAGACGTCGGCCTGGCCCAGGAAATCGTCTCCGCGGTGCGTGCCACCGGACGCCAGGACTTCGCCCTCTTCAACGGCCTGCTGACCGCCGAACTGACCCAGGGCGCCTACCGCGGACTGGGCATCCCCTTGTACTCCTCCGCGGCATTCGCCATGGCCCCGGAGATCGCCAAGGCCTACTATGACGCCTACGAAGCCGGCGATGAGGACCGCCGCAACGCCCTGCTGGAAGGCTTCTACGCACCGCTGGTACGCCTCCGCGACCAGACGCCCGGTTTCGGCGTTTCGCTGATCAAGGCAGGCCTGCGGCTGGGCGGACTTCCCGTCGGCTCCGTACGCCCGCCGCTGGTGGATCCCACCGAGGAGCAGCTGGTGCAGCTGAAGGCCATCCTCGCCAGGGGCTACGAGCTGGCCGGCCGCTGATGAGCGCCCCCGCGGCTGTCGCCGTCCGCACGGAACCGCGCATCACAGGACTCAGCACCCGCCTCATCACGGTTCCGCTGCGCCGCAGCTGGGGCGTGGAGGCACCGGAAAACCACGTGATCGCCACGGAGATCCACACGGACGACGGCGGCGCGGGGCACGGTTTCTCCTGGACCCCCACCATCGGTCCGCAGGCAGTCAAGGCCCTGCTCGATCACGACATCGCCCCGTTCATCGCCGGGCTGCCTGCCAACCCGGAAACGGTGTGGGATGCCGTATGGAAGCGGCTGCACGAGGCCGGCGGCGGGGGACTGACCACCATTGCCATGGCCGGCGTGGACCTGGCGCTGTGGGACCTCCAGGCGTCGCGGGCCCACACCTCCGTGACCGGACTCCTGGGGCAGCGCCAGGAGTCTGCCGAGGTCTACGGCTCCGGGGTGAACCTGCACTACACGCTCGAAGAGCTGGTGGCGCAGACCGAGCGCTGGGTTGCAGCCGGGCACCACGCTGTGAAGATCAAGGTGGGAAAGCCAGACATCCGCGAGGACGCCGAACGGGTCGCCGCAGTCCGGTCCGTGCTGGGCCCGGACCGGAAGCTGATGATCGACGCCAACCAGCGCTGGGACCTCCCCACCACCCTCAAAGCCCTGGACGTGCTGGCCGGCTTCGGGCTGGAGTGGCTTGAGGAACCCATCCGCGCCGACGACCTCTGGGCCTACCGCAGGCTCCGCAAGCACTCACCCGTGCCGATCGCCCTCGGTGAAAACCTGCACACCATCTACCGCTTCCGCGATTTCATCGACGCGGAGGCCGTGGACATCATCCAGCCGAACATCATCCGGGTGGGCGGCATCACCCCGTTCCGGCGCATCGTGGAACTTGCCCGGACCAACAGCATCAAGGTCATGCCGCACCTGCTGCCGGAGCTGTCCGGCCAGCTGGCGTTGACGCTTGCAGAGCCCACCCTGGTGGAGGACGTGGAGGAGGCATCCTTTGAGCAGCTGGGCATCCTGGCAGGACCTTCGCCCGTCCGTTTCAGCAACAGCCGGGTGTCGCTCACCGACCAGCCCGGACTTGGCTTCCGCTTCCGGGACGACCTGTAAGAAGCGCCGTTGATGAATCTACATACGAAGAACAGGTACCTGACGTGACAACTGCAACGCTTTCCCTGTCCGAACTCACCGCCGCTGCCACGGAGGCAGCCAGGATCTCCGCGGCCGCCTCCGATTCTGAACGTGCCGCCTGGCTCATCGGGGTGGCCGATGCGCTCGACGCGAACGCCGCCGACCTGGTGGAGATCGCCGATTCCGAGACCAGCCTTGGCGCAGCTCGCCTCACCGGCGAAGTGGCCCGCACAACCGGCCAGCTGCGCCTGTTCGCGCGCGTCATCACCGAGGGCTCCTACCTGGAAGCCGTGATCGACCACGCGGACCCCGCCTCCACGCCGCCCAAGCCGGACCTGCGGCGCATCCTGCGGCCCATCGGACCGGTTGCGGTCTTCTCCGCCTCCAACTTCCCGTTCGCCTTCTCGGTGGCCGGCGGCGACACTGCCTCGGCCCTGGCCGTGGGCTGCTCCGTGATCGTCAAAGCCCACTCGGGCCACCTCCGCCTTTCTGAGCGGACGGCGGAAATCGTCACCGAAGCACTGCGCGCAGCCGGTGCTCCGGAAGGCCTGTTCGCACTGGTGAGCGGCCGTGAGGTGGGAACCGCGCTGGTCCAGGATCCGGCCATCAAAGCGGTGGGCTTCACCGGCTCCATCCCCGGCGGCCGAGCCCTCTTTGACCTTGCCACGTCCCGTCCGGACCCCATCCCGTTCTACGGCGAGCTGGGCAGCCTGAACCCGGTGGTGGTGACCCAGGCCGCCCTGGCAGAGCGTTCCGGGCAGCTCGCGGAAGGCCTGGCGGGATCCTTCACCCTTGGTGCCGGACAGTTCTGCACCAAGCCCGGGCTCGTCTTTATCCCGTCTGGAACAGACTTTGCCGCAAAAGTGGCGGCGGCCAGCAAGGACAAGCCTGCCCTGGGCATGCTCACCAGCCGGATCGCGGAGGCCTACCCTGACGGCCTGCGCAGCTTCGCGTCCGTGGATGGCGTGGATGTGGTCAGCGGCACCGTGGACCAGGACGCAGTGGCCGACGGCGCCGCACCCGTGGTCTTTTCCACCTCGGCGGCAAAGGTCCTGGAGCGCCCCGGGGAACTGCTGGAGGAGTGCTTCGGTCCCACCACCATGCTGATTGAGTACTCGGGCCAGGAGGAGCTGTCCGCGGTCCTGGCCAAGGTGCCGGGCAGCCTCACCGCCACCGTCCACGCCCAGCCGGGCGAGGACGTGTCCGCTCTTGTGGGCCAGTTGTCCGAGCTGGCCGGCCGCGTCCTCTTCGACGGCTGGCCCACCGGTGTGGCCGTCAACTGGGCCCAGCAGCACGGCGGCCCGTACCCGGCCACCACGTCCCTGTTCACCTCGGTAGGCGCGACGGCGGTCCGCCGCTTCCAGCGTCCGGTTGCCTACCAGGATGCGCCCGAGACGGTCCTGCACCCGGCCCTGCACGAAAGCAACCCGCTGGGCATCCCGCGCCGGGTGGACGGGGAGCTCCACCTCCCCTGACACGCTCTCTCACTTGATGTTGCTTTAACCGGAACGCTCTCTCACTTGTGAACGGCTCCCCGGAAGTTGGACTGAGAAATTCAGTTGCGACTTCCGGGGAGCAGTTTTATGCCTGCTATTAGTAGTTCTTTGTCTGAGGTCCAGCGCGAGGCGGCGGTAGCGTGGTTTTGGGAAGGGCGTTGGGTAGCGGGCTGCGGCTCGTTTGCTTGAGACGCCGTGGGTGCCGGTCAGGGCACTGAATGGGCGGTGGAGGATTCATGGTCAAGGAGTAGTGGTGAGCAAACCGGCGAAGTCGTACTCGTTTGAGTTCAAGCTGGCGTTAGTGGAACGGTTCCTCGCGGGCGAGACCGGCCCGGCCCTGACTGTGGAGGCCGGTTTGTCATCGCGTCAGTTGCTGCAAAAGTGGGTCCGGGCGTATCGCCGTGACGGTGCGGAGGCATTACGTCCCAAGGCCAAAGGCAGGCCCGCGAAGTCCGCGGCTCCACCTCCACCGGCCGAGTTACCTGAACTGGAACGGTTGCGCCGGGAGAACGAGCGGCTCCGCGCGGAGGTGGCGTACTTGGGAAAACTGCGGGCCTTGAGGGATCAGGGACGACGGTAAAGGTCCAGGCCGTCGTTTCCCTCGCGCCCTAGAATCCCATTAAGCCAGTCCAACTATCGGAGACCAGTTCTTGATGTTGCTTTACCCGAAACGCTCTCCCAGTTGGTGCCGGAAGTACAGCGCCAACTGAGAGAGCGTTTCTGGTTTTGCTGCAGGATCTGAGAGAGCGTTTCTGGTTTTGCTGCAGGATCTGAGAGAGCGTTTCTGGTTTTGCTGCAGGATCTGAGAGAGCGTCTGGCCTAGAGCTGGAGGGTGGCCGGGCGCTGGAGGCCGTTCACCGTGGTCGAGGGCCAGCGGGGGTCGGCCGTGAGGACCTGCAGGCCGGACCCGGTGAGCTGGACAGTGTCCTCGATCTTGACGCCGGGCCCGGACGGGTTCCAGGTGAAGGCCTGGCCCAGGATCACGGTGTCGGTCGCGGCGTCGGTGACGCGGGGATCACGCCCTGCATAGCCGGCGGGTCCGCCCTGGTGGTGCTGCTCCCACTGGTCTGCGCCGAAGCCATGGCGCGCGTAGGCCGCCTTGATCTCGGTAAAGATCCGGTCCAGCCGGGCGCCCGGGACCGTGGCGTCGAAGATGTCCGCCTCCACCCCTGCGATCCTCGCCTCGGCGTCGCGCTCTTCCGCAGTGCCGGCGTCGAACCTCACCCAGCGGGTGATGTTGGCCACCATGCCGTCCCTGCGTGCGCACACCACCGCCATGGCGCGGCGTCCCAGCGGCGAGTGGGTGGCCAGCGGGTGCCGGAAGCTGCTCCGGCTGCTGCCGTTGCACAGCAGGACCAGCGGCTCCGCGCCCGCGGCCACAATCCGGGCAGCGAGGGCGGACACCAGTTCGAACTCGGTGGTTTCCGGCCGGGCGCCGGACAGCACGTCCGTCATCAGGGCTGCAACCTCGGCGCTGAGACGGGCGTAGCGTGCGCTTTCGTTGGGGAGCAGCTGCTGGCGGGCCGCGCGCAGTTCGGCGGCGACGTCCGCTTCGGCCACCGGTACGGCGTTCCTTCCAGGGAGGCCGACGGCGGCGGCGGCCTCATGCAGGTTGGCGTGCCAGGGCACGGAGTGCAGGGTGACGCCGGACGGAAGCTCCTCGGCGGCGAGGCGCCCGGCCTCGTTGTTGAACGTGACCACGTGGTCGCCGCGGCGGTCCACCAGGACAGCTGCGATGGGATCGCCGGCCAGGCTGATGTGTACCCGGCTGCCGTCCAGGTACCACGTCAGGGCGGTGTTGGTGGTCAGCAGCAGTGAATCCTGGCCCTTTGCGTCAAGAATGTCCAGCACCCGCTGGCGTTTGATGGCGCGGTCCTCCGGGGAGGCGGGGGCCGCCCTGCCCGAGAGCAAGGAAGCGTCGGCTGTTGTCTGGGTCATGAACGGTTCCCCTGCTGGTTGATGAGAGCTTCGATGTCGGTTGTGCCCAGGATGCCGTCGGCCACAAAAACGGTGATGCTGCGCTGCACCGGAGCGTCAGGTTCGGCGATGACCGGGCTGTCCCAGGCCAGCGACTGGCCCACCCCCGGGTAGCCATCCACCCGGACGAACCACGGATCGGTGGAACCTCCGGCGGCCACGAACACAAGGGTGGCGCTGGCGCCGTCGAACGTTCCTGCCCAGGCCAGCCACGGCGTTACTGAACCGTGCACCTCTGCTTCCCCGGCACCGGACGGCGTCCACACGGTGGCGTCCGCGCAGGCGGGCAGGCGCCAGAAGAACCCGCCGTAGCCGCCTTCGAAGCGGCCGTTGGAACCGGGGCTGCCCAGGCTGACCGGCCGGTCGCCGGCGGGGGAGAGGGCAAAATCCAGGGACAGGCGCCAGGCGGACGAGTGGACGCCGGACCACTCCCAGGTGCGGTCCTCGCGAAGGACCGGCGCGCCGTCCGGCCCGTTCCAGCCCAGGGTCTCCCGCAGCCGGCCTGCCGCGCCGCCCGTCCGCGCAGCCGTTTCCTCAGCGTGGGTTTCCGTGGGTGTGATGCTGCCGTGGTCCGGGCGCCAGACATACTGGCCGGCCTCGCGCGTGTAGGTGCGGCCGCCCCAAAAGTTAATGCCGTCCACGTCCTGCAGGGCCACGCCGGCCCCGAGGTGCCACACATGGTCCAGCGGCTGGTGGTCCGTCACCACGGTGCCCGCGAGGGTCCGGACGGGGTGCAGGTAGGGCCGCGGCGAGGACACGGCCCGGATCCGGCTGCCGTCCTGGTACTCCGCGACCGCCTTGCCGTCCAGGGTGAGGGTGCGGACCGGCGGCATTTTGCGGGCCCAGGGCATACCGAGTTCCGCGAAGGTGGCCTGGGCTTTGACTGCCCTTGCGATCACGGCCGCGATGTCCTGGACTACCGGATGGGCGTCGTCGTCCTCGCCCTCCCACGCGATGTACCCGGGGTTGATGGGTTGCGGCGCGGGCGCTGTCCGGATGGCTTCCAGCACCGTGGTGAAGGCGCCGGTGTCCGGCAGGGCGCACAGCAGCGGCACCCCGTTGGAGCGGGCCTCCAGAAGGTTCTCCAGCAGGTCGGTCCGGCCGAATGTCTCGCGGCGCTCGCCGTCGGGGGTGCTGATGACCACCTCGTCGTCGGTGTAGAAGAGCGTGACCTCGCCGCGGGTGCCGTGTACCGTCACGGAGGGCCGCTGCTGTTCCGGCGCGCACAGCGTCAGTCCGCACAGCAGCGTGGAGCCACTGGTGGTGCGGACACGGATGATGGAGGTGTCGTCACTTTCGGTGTCATGGGCCCGGTACAGGTCCGTGTCCACTGATTCGACGTCGGCCATCGTGTGGGCGCCGGCCAGGTGGAGGCCCGTGGCTACCGCATGGGCAAGGGCATTGGTGGCCACGCCGTCCACCACGTCGATGCCGTCCAGGCTGCGCTTTCCGGCCCAGCGTGAGCGCTTGAAGTAGGCCCTGTTCCGTACCCACTGTCCGGTGGCGCTCAGGCCCAGGACATCACCGATGCCGCCGGATTCCACGAGGGCCCGGACAGCCGGCAGCGCGTGCGACCCCAGGCTCTGGAAACCCACCTGGACCAGCCGTCCTGCGGCGTCGGCAGCGGCGAGTACATCCCGGAACTGGCCGAGCGAGGCCACCGGCGGTTTTTCCACGTACACGTCCTTGCCTGCTGCCAGCGCCGCGAGGGCCAGCGGGGCGTGCGTTTGGATGGGTGTGGCGAGGATGACGACGTCGACTTCCGGGTCCGCTGCCAACAGCTGGGCAAGGTCGCGGAAGACGGCTACGGATTCAGCCAGCCGTCCTGGAGCCGGGGGATTGGGATCCGCGACGGCGACGAGTTCCAGGGTGCCGGCTGCTTCGAGCCTGGCGAGGTTGGCAAGGTGCCGTTCACCGAAGCCGTGCACGCCCACCAGGGCGATGCGCGGGACGGGTGCCGGGACGGCGCCTCCCGCGGAGTGGCTTTCGCGTTCCGCGGTGGCGGATTGATCAATCATCAGGCGGGTCCTTGGTAGCTGAGGGGAAGGGTTTGGGGGTCATGGGCGCAGAGCGAGTTGGACAGGAAACCGAGCGCTTCCTGTTGCATGCTGGCGGTAAATACGTGCCCGCCCGGCCAGAAGCTCCCGGTATAGGTGCCGGGGCTGTGGAGCGACTCCAGCACCCGGTGGGCGTCGCGCATCCCGGCTTCGGGGAAGAGCTGGTCCGCCAGGGCATACTGCACCAGCAGTCTTTCGGACTCCGACCTTGCCGTCAGCTCCGGCCAGTCGCCCAGCTTCCAGAGGCCGGGGGTCTGCAGCAGCCACGAGTGGGCGTCCAGGTAGGAGGGCAGAAGTGACTGGAACGTGGTCATCATGCAGGTCACGACGTAGCTCTTGATGCGGGGACTCAGCGCAGCGAGGGCCAGGGAACGGCCGCCGCCGCCGGAGAAGCCGATGCAGCCCAGCCGGTCCTGGTCGACATCCGGCAGCCCCGCGAGGATCTCCAGGGCAGCAAGGTCGTCGTGGGCCACCATGCCTGCCAGGCTGGTGCCCAGCAGGCCGGCGGTCTTGGCCACGGTCTCTTCGTGGAACCCTGCGGCCGCGTTGTACACGTCGGCATCGGAAGGCACGACGCCGTCCTCCCGCCACTGTGCCTGCCTCGCCTCCAGTGCCGAGGCCGTCCGCCAGGGCGGGACGGAAAGGTCGAAGCGGCGGCTGCCCCAGGCGAAGGCGTCGTGGGCGAGGACTGCGAAACCGCTACGTGCCAGGTCCGTGGCAAGGGCGCGGCCGTCGTAGTGGCCGGCCTGGGCGGCCTCCGCCGACGGGTGCTGCTCCGGGAGCTCCACCAGCCGGTCCGCCCCGCCGAATTTGTTGCCCCCATGGCAGTGCAGCGCGAGGACGCCGGGCAGCGGCCCGGAACTGCCGGCCGGCCGGATCAGCCAGCCGGTAGTCCTGGGACCGAAGCCCAACTGCCAGCTGAGCTGGGAGGTGGTGACGCCGTCGTGCGTTTCCTCCCAATGAACTGACACGTCAGGCTGGGCTGGAACTTCAGGGACGCCGAGGGCGTCTGCGAGTTCCTGCGCAGCCGGCGTTGCTGCCTGGTGGCGGGGGTAGTGCCGGACGTAGGCAGGCCAGTCCTCGTAGCCGGCGATGGCGCTGGGCCTGACGGGCCCTGTGCTTTCAGTCACTGGCCTGCCTCCTGTTCGGGATGTTGTTGTGATGGCTGGACAGCCGGCGGTCAGCCCAAGTTCGAGTTGACTTCCTGGATGAAGCCCTTGGCCGCATCCCGTGGTGAGATCTTGCCGAACAGGACATCCGTATTGAACCTGTTCAGGACTTCCATGGTGGCCGAGGAACCTGCGGGGAACGGCAGCGGCGGTTCGATGTCCATCTCCGCGATGCGGTCCAGGTACTCCGCTTCCTTCTGCTGGGATTCCTTCAGGAGGGGAGTGATGGCCGCCTTGAGCTCGGTGTTGGCCGGCATGCCCCGGTCACTCTTGATCTTGGTGGCAGCGTCCACGTTGTTCACCAGGTAATTGATGAAGAGGGCGGCTTCCTTGGGGTGCGCGGACTTGGAGGAGATGGCGTACTCCATGGAGGAGCGCAGCCACGCGCCGGGTGTCTTGCTTTCGCCCGGCATCTTCATCATGACCAGCGGTGAGCCGGAGTAGGAGTTCATCTGGTTGCTCCAGGAGATCTTCATGCCCTGCTTGCCCTGGCCCATGAGCGTCATTTCGGGCTGGGCAGAGCCGTCCTCCACGGTCTGTGAGGCGGACGGGGCGCCGCCGGTGTCCATGAGCTTCTTGTTGAGCTCGAACCACTCGGTGGCAGTGTCCTCGCTGATGCCCAGCTTCTTGCCGTCATCGGTGTAGAGCTCCTCGCCGCTCTGGCGTGCCCATACCGCCAGGAAGGAGTCGTTGGACATGGGGGTGGTGCCGAAGGTTCCCGCCGGGGAGTTCTTGGTGATGTCAGCGGCGATCTGCGCGTAATCGTCCCAGGTCCAGGTTTCGTCGTCGGGCAGCTCAACGCCTGCTGCCTCGAAGACCTTGGGGTCGATCACCATGGACATGGAGTTCACGCCTGCGGTGATGGTGTACTGCTTGCCGTCGATCTTGCCCAGGTCCACCGTGCCTTCGGCGAACTTGGAGGTGTCGATCTGGTCCTTGACGTCGTCCAGGTCCAGCAGCACGCCCCGGCTGGCGTATTCGCTGGGGTAGGCGCCGCTCATGGCGAAGACGTCCGGGGTGGTGCCGCCGGCGATCTGGGTGGCCATCTTGTCCCAGTAGGAGCTGAACTCGGTGTTCTCGCCCTGCACCTTGATGGTGGGGTTCGCGGCCTCGAAGTCCTTGATGACCTCCAGGGTGGTCTTGGCACGGGAATCGTTCCCCCACCAGGCGAAACGGATGGTGACGGGATCCTCGACCGTCCCGACTTTCCCGGCCTCTGCGTTGCTGCCGCAACCCGTAAGTACCATGGCGAGGGCAGCTGTTGCGCCTGCAACCCCCATGACTGATTTCCGGAGACGTAACCGCATTGTCCTGCCCCTTAGGTGTTGTGGTTTCATTCGTAGTGACCTGTATAACAGAAAGCGTTTTCTCAAAAACTAACAAAGGGCTATACAGGAGTCAAGAAACCGTTTACTTTGGTACGGAGCCGCTTTTCAATCCGCACCTCCGCGGTGGTGGGAACCGCCGAATCTACGGCGGCCAACCACCGGCCGCGGGAGCGCACCTATCGCCCAGGCGATACCAGGAACGTGGAGGCCACGATGACCAAAGGAGACCACATGGCCGCTAAGCACATACCCAGGGCGCTGCGCCCGGCTGGAATGCCGGCAGCAGCGGGCCTGATGACACGAACGGGACGGCAACAGTGAGCGCCATCAGCGAACTCAGCTCCATCACCCGGCGCAAGGGCAAAGCCACCGCCGCGGAGAAGAAGGCCAACGGCCGGGACAACAAGGCAGCGTATATCTTCCTGCTGCCGTGGCTGGTGGGCCTCGTGGCCATCACCATCGGCCCCATGGTCATGTCCCTGTATCTGTCCTTCACGGACTACAACCTGCTCCAGCCGCCGGAATGGGTCGGGCTGGACAACTTCACCCGGATGCTCAGTGACGCACGCCTGCATAACTCCCTCGGCGTGACCTTCACCTATGTATTTGTTGGTGTGCCGCTCCAGCTCGCCGTGGCGCTCCTGATCGCCCTGGTCCTGGACAAAGGCCTGCGCGGCCTGCCGTTCTACCGCTCAGTGTTCTATCTGCCGTCCCTCCTGGGCGGTTCGGTGGCAGTCGCTATTCTCTGGAAGCAGATCTTCGGCACCACGGGCCTGGTGAACCAGGTCCTGGCCATGTTCGGCATCCAGGGTCCGGGGTGGATCTCAGACCCCAGCACGGCGCTCGGCTCCATCATCCTGCTCCACGTCTGGACCTTCGGCGCCCCCATGATCATCTTCCTGGCCGGCCTCCGGCAGATCCCGCACATGTATTACGAGGCGGCAAGGGTTGACGGCGCCACCACCCTCCAGCAGTTCTGGCGGATCACGCTGCCGATGCTGAGCCCGATCATCTTCTTCAACCTGGTCCTGCAGATCATCGGATCCTTCCAGTCGTTCACCCAGGCGTTCATCGTCTCGGGCGGCAACGGCGGCCCCTCGGACTCCACGATGTTCTTCACGCTGTACCTCTACCAAAAGGGCTTCGGCCAGTTCGACATGGGCTACGCGTCAGCCATGGCGTGGGTCCTGCTGGTGATCATCGGTGTATTCACCGCCATTAACTTCATCGCTTCTAAGTATTGGGTTTTCTATGACGACTAAGCTGGAGACGCTGCCCACCCCGGACAAGAAGTCCGGAGGCGCCGGCAAGCCTACGAACCACCGCAAGCCCCGCGAGTCCCGCGGCACGCTGGCCTTCAGCCGGGCCCAGCGCGGAAAATCCCTGATGAAGCACGGCATCCTGATCCTTGCCGGCGGCCTGATGATCTACCCGCTGCTCTGGATGGTTGTTTCATCGCTACGCCCCAACGAGCTGATCTTCCGCGAACCGGGGCTCTGGCTCAACAGCCTGGAGATGAGCAACTACACCTCCGGCTGGTCTGCCCTGACCCACCCCTTCGGCCACTACATGATCAACTCGGCGATTGTGGTCATCGGCTCCATCCTGGGCAACCTGATCTCATGCTCCATGGCGGCCTACGCCTTCGCCCGGCTGCAGTTCACTGCCAAGAAGCTGCTGTTCGGCATCATGCTGCTCACCATCATGCTGCCGTTCCACGTGGTGATTGTTCCGCAGTACATCCTGTTCTCGCAGATCGGCTGGGTTAACACCTTCTGGCCACTGATCGTGCCGAAGCTGCTGGCCACCGAAGCGTTCTTCGTCTTCCTGATGGTGCAGTTCATCCGCGGCATTCCGCGGGAACTTGATGAGGCTGCGAGGATCGACGGCGCGGGCCACCCTCGCATCTTCCTGCGGGTCATCCTGCCGCTGATGGTGCCGGCCCTGGCCACCACCACCATCTTCACGTTCATCTGGACCTGGAACGACTTCTTCGGCGCCCTGATCTACCTGACGGACCCGGACATGTTCACCGTTCCGGTGGCGCTGAGGGCTTTCGTCGACTCGCAGTCAGCCACGAGCTGGGGATCCCTGTTTGCGATGTCCATCGTCTCGCTCCTGCCGGTCTTCCTGGTGTTCCTCTTCGGCCAGCGCTTCCTCATCAAGGGAATCGCAACCACCGGCATCAAATAGATCCAGCTCCTGGACTCATGCGCTGCCGGCCAGCAGGCCTGCGCACCAACCGAACGGCCCGTCCTTGTGGCGGGCCGTTTGGCTGTCCGGAAGCGTGGTGTTGGAAACTGTGCCGCGCCGGAACATGCCGTCCAGGACCGCGCCGGGCTGTAACGTCTCCCGCAGAAAGTGGACGTCCGGAACTGTTGGCCAAACATCTTGTAGTACAAGTCACCTACTTGTACTATTACATCTAGAAAGCGCTTACGCGTTTCATCCCTGTTCCCCAGTGCGTTAGTCCACAGCACCTAGATCAAAGAAGATCGGAGTTACCAGTGCAGCTTTTTTCCCGCCCTGCGTCTGCTGCCCGGCAACCGGCAGAGTCGCGTTCCCCCGGCGCAGCACGCCGCATCCGCAAGACGGGCATCGTCGCGGCGGCTGCCGCCGTCGTTATGGCCCTCAGTGCCTGCGGCGGAGGATCATCCCCACAGAATGCCGATGGACCCGTTGAGCTGCGGTTCTCCTGGTGGGGTGGCGACAAGCGCGCCCAGCTGACCCAGGAAGCCATCAAGCAGTTCGAGGCTGAGAACCCGAACATCAAGATCAAGCCGGAGTTTGGCGACTGGAGCGGCTACTGGGACAAGCTGGCAACCCAGGTTGCCGCCAACGACGCCCCGGACATCATCCAGATGGACGAGAAGTACATTACCGAATACTCCAGCCGCGGTGCCCTGCTTGACCTGTCCAAGTACGAGATCGACACCTCCAAGCTTGACGAGGCCGCACTGAACGCGGGCAAGAGCGAGGACGGCCTGACCGGCATCGCGGCCGGCATCAACGCGGCCACTATCCTGGCTAACCCCGCGGTGTTTGAGGCCGCAGGTGTGGCGATGCCGGACGACTCCACGTGGACCTGGGAGGACTTCGAGAAAACCGCCTCCGAAGTGACGGCCAAGTCCCCGAAGGGCACTTATGGTGCCGCCGCGTACGGTACGGACGAGGCATCCCTGGGTGTCTGGCTCCGCCAGAACGGCAAGTCGCTGTACACCTCCGACGGCAAGCTGGGCTTCGAGCCCAGTGACATTTCCGAATGGTGGGCGTTCTTGAAGCAGCTCAGCGAGAACAAGGCAGTTCCCACGGCCTCCGAGGTGGTTGAAGCCGAGGCTGCCCCGCTGGACCAGAGCGGACTCGCCACCGGCAAGAATGCCATGGCTTTCTGGTGGTCCAACCAGGCCCCGGCTTTGGAGAAGGCTTCCGGCAGTGACCTGAAGATCCTGCGGTTCCCCACGAAGACCGGGTCTTCCGCTGATGCAGAGCTTTGGTACAAGGCTTCGCAGTTCTGGTCAGCCTCCTCACGCACCAAGCACCCCGAGGAGACCGCCAAGTTCATCGACTTCCTGGCCAACAACGTCAAGGCCGGCGAGGCCCTCCTTGCAGACCGCGGTGTCTACCCGAACTCAGAGGTCCGTGCAGCCATCGAGTCCAAGCTGACCCCGGCCGATGTCAAGGTGGTCAAATTCATCGATCAGATCAAGGATGAACTCGGCGAGGCACCCGCTCCGCCGCCGAAGGGCGCCGGCGCAATCCAGGAAATCATCAAGCGGTACACCTCCGAGGTTCTCTTCGAACGGCTTTCCACCGATGAAGCAGGCAAGAAGGCCTACGACGAGATGAAGTCGGCAATCAGCAGTTAGTCCTCACACCGCCAACACGGCTCCGGACAGTTTGGGTGGAAGCCTCCTCCACTCCCAGCGTCCGACGGCGGGTGGCAGCTCCGTCCCGGCAGGAACCTCGGGTTCCTTCCGGGACGGAGCTGTTTAAGGCTGTGGGTCTAAAGCTGCAGCGGCAGGACTACGGCGGTGCAGCCGGTACGGCCTCGAGCCCGCGCTGTACAACCAGGGATCGGTACGGAACAACGCGGCCGAGGACCTGGACACCGTGCTTCTTCGGGCTGGGACACACTGCCCTTTCCCGCATGGTGGATCCGGGGTCGCCGCGGCCCGGGCCAGGCGCGGTCCGCGGAGCCATGTCACGTGCTGTGCCCGTGGCCGAGGTACTTGCAGTACCGGCTGGTGGGCCCGAAGGGTGCATCCCGGCCACCCCATGGCTCATCGCCGGTGTTCCGGGTGGTGGCGGGGCGGTGGAGTGGTAGGTGTGGCCGGTGGGGGTTTTTAGTTCCACCGTGTGTCGTGGTCCAGGGACCGGTCTGGCTGAGAATCCGGGTGTTTCTTTGGTGTGGTTGCAGGCTTCGCAGAGGCCTTGGCCGTTGGTGCTGGTGGTGGGCCCGTTCTGGTGCCAGGGGATGATGTGGTCGTGGTGGCGGATGGGTGCATCGCAGTAGGGGATGCGGCAGGTGTCGTCGCGGACCTGGAGGAACCGGCGGAGCCCGGGAGGGAAGAGCCGGGCTTTCGAATCCATGGCGAGGAGTTCGCCGGTGCCGGGGGCTGTGAAGACCCGGCGGAGCCAAACATCAGTACCGCTGCCAGCCCTGAGGTCCGTCTCCGGAGCGCCGGCGCTGTCCGCTGGTCCCGTGCCGGGTCGTTCTTGCTGCCCGAGGATGGTTTGCCGTGCCCAGTGGGCGGGGACGATGCCGTAGCCTGCCAGGCGGGCGGGTTCGCTGTCGGCCTGGAAGAGGGTGCGGTCGGTCATGACGAGCTGGACTTCGATGCTGCTGATCCCGGCCGGGGTGCCAGTGATGCGCTGCACCAGTTCATCGGCCATGGCCGCGCCCCTGGAACGGTCATCACCGTTTGATCGGGCGGTGTCGGCGTGGCGGGTGAGGGCGGCGTACACGGCGACGCCCTGCGCGACCGGGAGCAGGGCGCTCAGGCGGGCCATGGTGTCCGGCGCCGGGCGGAGCGTCACGGTCCGGTCGTTCACCGCCTGATTGGCTCGTCTGGCTACGGAGTGCGGGTCGCGCCGGTACGCGGCGGCCCGGACCGCGGCAAGGATGGCCCGGTCCCCGGCGCCGGCCAGTGAACCTGTACCGGAGAGGGTGCCGGTGTCGGCGGCGAGTTCCTCATCCACCGCGCACCGGTCTTCGGCGGACAGGCATGCTGTTTCCTTCACGATGAGGGTGGCGCGCCATTCGTTCAGCTGCCCGGACTGCAGGGCGGCCAGGGTGTGGGGCATCTCGGTGGTGAGGGCTTTGGCCAGGCCCAGGAGCCGGCCGCCGCGGGCCGGGGACTCCCGGCGCGCCAACGCGACCTGCGCGGCAACACCGGCGCCCTGTTCCTTGGCCGGGACACCGGCCGCGGCCTGCTCCCTCCGCTGGGAGAGATCGAAAGCCACAGCGATCCGGGCCTGTTTCGCAGCCGCCAGCGATTTCAGGTCTTCAAGCTCCCGCACCTGATCAATCATCCCGGGGCCGTCAGCCGCGACCGGAACCGACAACAGGGAACGGGAGACGTCAGCGATCGAGGGCAGGTCCGCAGAAGTCATGGTGCCAGAGTCAAGGCGCCCGGAGGCCGCCGGCGAGGGACGAGTGACAGACACATCAGGCCGGCGCCCTGCCTGCCCCGCCCCCAAAACCCCAGCCGTTTCCATAACCCAACTCTGCCAAAGACCACCGACAATAACGCGTCCCCAATCCCCTATGTGGAAAACTTTGGCAGCGCTGCGTACCCCAGCACACCGCCGGCCAAAGCACATCTACCTAATGCCCCACTCCAGTAATCTGGACCTCCCCTCTTTAGCGCTGCTGCAGGATACGGCGCCCCTCAGAGACGTAAAATTGTCCTACTGGGAGGTGCGAACTGGCGTCAGCGTCGCCTGCCATTGGTGGCATGCACACCGCCATAAACTGGGAATCGGTGGCTTCATATTTGCAGCGTTTGCACTGAAAGAATCCCAATATCAGCAAGAATAATCAGCCGGATTCGGCCATCTCTTGAGTGGCGAGGACAGCACACCTTTGATGCTGCCGCCGCTCGCCCAATGTGAAAGGCGCAGCCCAAACCGAGTGCTGCGGCCGGGTGGTTTTGGGGGACTTTAGAAGTTTCCGAAGCACGCAGGACCGGTGAGTGCCGATCCGCCAATTCCTTTAATCGCTGCCTTTCGGCATGAGGCCAAAGGCATCTGCGGAAAGTATGAAAAATGAAGCTATCACTCCGCCGCGTCCTGGCTCTGTTCGCTGCACTACTCATCGCCGTCGCAACGGGCATGACAGCGGCACAGGCCGCAACAAACTTCGACAACGCTCCCCAGGGAGCCCACTACACGAAGGGCTCTGCCGAACCCGTCTGTACCCTCGATGAACTCACTGTAACCTGCACCGGCACGGAGATTGCGGGCGTCGGGAACACCAACGCGACGGTGACCCTGGCCGTCACCAGCACATTCACGGGCGAGTGCCAAAACCCAGGTTCGAAGGACAAAGTCGTCGACCCGTTCACGGAATCCGACACGAATACAACCAGCGAGGTGGTCACCTCAACAAAGAACGGCAGGCTGAAGGTCCCGGCGCAGTCCGAAACCGGAGAGAGCTCGGAGGAATTCCTGGCCGATTTCTCTTGCCCGAACCCGAACTGGACTCCCGTTGTCTCTGGCGTGGCCCTCAGCTACATCTATACGCTGACCTTCGCGGGGTTCACCGAGCCGGCCATCAGGATCACGGGTTAGTCGACACTTGAGTGAGGTAGGGGATAACCCCTGCCCAGCTGCCCCTGACAATTCGCAGCTTCTCAAATCTGCGGACGGCACGCCCCGGAGGATACATTCTGTGGCCTTCGGGGCTTACCCATGCCTGGCGACCTACCGAGTAGCCGACTCAGTCCTCCGCGATCACCGCAACGCTGCCTGCTTCCACGGTGCCGGTGAACCGCTCGCCGGAGAGCACGTCCGTGCCGGATGCCCGCACTGTGGCCGCTGCCCGGGTGTGGTTGATGGCGAACAGGAAGCTGCCGCCGTCGGCCGAGCGCCGGCGGGCCAGCTCGACTCCCGCGTCGGCCTCGGCGACGGGGGAGACCCCCGATTCCGCCAGCAGCCGGTCCACCAGGGACTCGATCCCGTCACGGTCGGGGAACGTGGCCAGGTACCACGCGGCGCCGGTTCCCACTGCCCGCCGGGTCAGGGAGGGAACGCCCTCCAGGGGGTACACGGTGAACGTCTGGAGTGCCTCCGCGCCGTCAAGGTGCACGTGCTCGCTCCAGATGGAGGACACTGTGCCGTCGCTCAGCTTCAGCTGCGATCCGGCCAGCAGCGGATGGAATTCCTCAACGCGTACGCCCAGGAGTTCCCGGAATGCCCCCGGGTAGCCGCCCAGCCGCACGTGGTCCCTCTCATCAGTAATCCCGCTGAAGTAGCTGACAAGGACGGTCGCCCCGCCGGCAGCGGCAGCGGCAATGTTGGCGGCAGCCTCATCCGTCACCGAATACAGCGTGCAGACGAGGACCAAGCCGTAGCCGTCCAGCGACGCCGACGGGTGCACCATGTCCACTGAAACGCCCCGCAGGTACAGTGACCGGTGGAAGGCCCGCAGTAGGTCCAGGTACCGCACGTCAATGCTCGGCTTGGAATCGATTTCGCTGGCCCACCAGGCCTCGTAGTCGAACACGATGGCCGCGCGGGACTCGACCCGCGAACCGCGGACCGGTGCCAGCAGCTGGAGTGCAGCGCCCAGGTCCACCACCTCGCGCCACACCCGGGTGTCCCGGCCGCCGTGGGGAACCATGGCCGAGTGGAACTTCTCCGAGCCCGCAAAGCTCTGCCGCCACTGGAAGAACATCACCGCGTCCGCGCCGCGAGCCACATGCGCCAGCGAGTTCCGCAGCATTTCGCCGGGCATCTTGGGCTGGTTGCGCGGCTGCCAGTTAACGGCCGACGTCGAATGCTCCATCAGGATCCACGGGTCACCTCCCGCAATGCCACGCGTGAGGTCCGCGCTGAACGCGAGTTCGATGTGCCGTTCGGGATCTTCCGCCACCAGGTAGTGGTCGTTGGCGATGACATCCAGGTCCTTGGCCCAGCCGAAGTAGTCCATGGATTTGGTGGCGCTGGAAGCCATCAGGTTGGTGGTGCAGGGGACTGCGGGGGTGACTTCCCGGAGGACGGCAACCAGGCTGCGGTAGTAGTCCATCAGCGCCCAGGAGTTGAAGCGCTGGAAGTCCAGCTGCTGGCCGGGGTTAAGCGTGGACGGTGCAGCACCGGGAGGAAGGATCTCCTCAAAGGAGCCGTAGTGCTGCGACCAGAACGCTGTTCCCCAGGCGGCGTTGAGTGCATCGATGGTCCCGTACCGCCGCTTGAGCCACAGGCGGAACGCGGCAGCATCTTCCTCGCCGTAGAACTCCGAAACGTGGCAGCCCAGCTCGTTGTCCACGTGCCACAGCGCCAGGGCGGGGTGGTCCTTGTACCGTTCCGCCAGCACGCGCGTGATACCGGCCGCGTACTTCCGGTACACGGACGACGACGGCGTGTAGTGCCGCCGTGACCCCGGTCCCAGCGTGGTGCCGTCAGCCGTGACCGGCAAGATTTCCGGATGCCTCCGCACCAGCCATGCCGGGGGAGCAGCGGTGGCGGTGGCCAGCGCGACCTTGACGCCGATGCCGTGCAGGTTGTCCAGCACGTCGTCGAGCCAGCCGAAGTCGTACTGGCCCTCAGCCGGCTCAAGCAGGGCCCACGAGAAGATGCCGACGCTGAGGAAGTTCACTCCGGCCTCCTGCATCAGCTCCAGGTCCTCCAGCCTGACGCTGACCGGCCACTGCTCCGGGTTGTAGTCGCCACCGAAAGCAATGCCCTCGATGTTGTTCCAAACGCTGGCCGCGCCGGGGTTCGCCTGGTGGGTCATGGGACTCCTTTGTCTGCGGTGTGGATGATCACGCGGCGGAAACCAGCCGCTTGGAAAACGCTTGCCCATTTGCGGGAATAGGGATATTGTATCGTTTCAGAAGCCGTGTAAGCCAGCTCACTACTTTGGTTGTAGTTGAGGTCGGGGATTGCACACACTGAGCAAGGAGGCTCCCATGATCAACAGAAGGCATTTCCTCACCACCGTGGCCGTCGGCACCGCATCTGCCGCAGCTTTGGCCGCGTGTGGAACGGGATCCGGCACCAGCGCTGGAGAGACGGGCTCCGCGGAGAACCCGGTCACCATCAACTACACCTGGTGGGGCAACGATGACCGCGCCGAGCGCACCCGCAAGGCGATCGCCCTGTTCGAGGAGAAGAATCCGGACATCAAGGTCAACGGCAACTTCACGGACTTTGCCGGCTACTGGCAGAAGCGCGCCACCGAGGCCGCCGGCGGCGGCCTGCCCGACGTCATGCAGTGGGACCTCTCCTACCTGCGTGACTACGGCCAGCGCAACCAGCTCCTGGACCTGGGCACCGTGAACATCAACACGGACGCCTTCGAGAAGTCCCTCCTGCCCTCCGGCCAGATCCGCGGCAAGACCTACGGCATCCCCACCAGCACCAACGCGTTCGCTGTGTACTACGACCCCGCCAAGCTCGCTTCCCTGGGCATCGCCGAACCGGACGGCTCCTGGACCTACAAGGAATTCAATGAGTTCCTGGCCGAGGTGGGTGCCAAGAGCAACGGCGAGATCTTCGGCAGCACGGACTACACCGGCGTCTGGTGGATGTTCAACATCTGGCTCCGGCAGAACAACATCGAAGCCTTCACCGAGGACGGCAAGCTGGGCTTCACCAAGGACGACCTGAAGAAGTGGTGGAACCAGACCGCCGCCCTGCGCGGCACCCCGGCCATCGTCTCCGAAGAGCGTGTCACCCAGCTCGCGCCCAAGTCCCCGTTCGGCTCCAACGTCACCGCCACCGAAGTCACCTGGGACAACTTCATGGCCGGCTACCTGGCGGACAGCGGCGCGAAGGAACTCAAGCTTGCACCGGTCCCCTCGGACGACCCGGACAACCTGGGCCTGTTCCTGAAGCCGTCCATGCTGATGGTGGCCAGCGCCAAGACCAAGTTCAAGGATGCTGCTGCCCGCTTCATCGACTTCATGGTCAACGACCCCGAGGTGGGCCAGATCTTCAAGACCTCCCGCGGTGTTCCGGCCTCCAAGACCCAGCGCGACGGGACCACCTTCGAAGGTACGGACAAGCTCGTGGTGGATTACGAGAAGTCCATCGAGCAGTACCTCAAGGACGCTCCGGAGCCGCCGATCGTCGGTTTCGGCACGCTCGAGGCCTCCTTCAAGCGCGTTGCCTCGGACCTCAACTACGGCAAGCTCACCATCGACGGCGCCGCCGACGCGTGGTTCAAGGAAGCCGAAGACCTCATCAAGCAGAACGCCTGACCAGGCACCTTGCCTGCCAAAGCCTTCATGACTGACGGAATGAACTCGTGACCCAAAGCCCAACACTGAGCAGGCGCTCGTCGTCGTCCGCTTCCCCGCTGCCGCGCAAGTCGCGGCAGCGCGGGGCGGACGCCCGCGCCGGCTACACCTTCCTGCTGCCCTGGCTGCTGGGATTCATCGCCCTCACTGTTGGGCCCATGATTTCCTCGCTCTACCTCTCCTTCACCAACTACAACCTGTTCGAGCCGCCCAAGTGGATCGGCCTGGACAACTACACCACCCTCTTCCAGGACGAACGGTTCCTGCAGTCGGTGGGCGTGACGGTCTCCTACGTGGTCTTCGGCACCCCTCTTAAGCTTGCCGCGGCACTGGCAGTGGCCATGCTGCTGAACAGCAAGCGGCGCGGCCAGGGCTTCTACCGCTCCGCGTTCTACGCCCCGTCCCTGATCGGCGCATCAGTCTCCATCGCGATCGTCTGGAAAGCCATGTTCGGCGATGCCGGCCCGGTGGACCAGGGCCTCTCCTTCTTCGGGATCAACCTGGGCGGCTGGGTAGGCAACCCGGCCATGACCATGCCGATGTTCATCCTGCTGACCGTATGGCAGTTCGGCGCCCCGATGGTGATCTTCCTCGCCGGCCTGAAACAGATCCCGGCGGACCTCTACGAAGCGGCGTCCATGGACGGCGCCGGCCCGGTGCGGAAGTTCTTCAACATCACCTGGCCCATGCTCTCCCCGGTGATCTTCTTCAACCTGCTCATGGAAACCATCCACGCGTTCCAGATCTTCGCTTCGGCGTACATCATCTCCAACGGTGAAGGCGGCCCTGCCGGATCCACCCTTTTCTACACCCTCTACCTGTACCTGCGGGGCTTCAGCGACTTCCGGATGGGCTACGCCTCGGCCATGGCCTGGCTCCTGGTGATCGTCGTCGGCATCATCACCCTGATCTTCTTCCGCACGTCCAAGTCCTGGGTCCACTACAGCGGTGATGCAAAATGACAAGCACGGCAACCCCCACCCAGACCCTGCCGGACGCAGAACTGGCGCATTACAATCCCAAGTCCGAGTCGGCCGGGACCAAGCGCGCCAAGAGCACCGTCTTCCACCTGGTGGCCCTCGCCCTCACGGCGGTGGTCCTGTACCCGGGCCTGTGGATGATCGCCTCGGCCTTCAAGCCCAACGCCGAAATTGGCGGCTCCAACACCTCGCTGTGGTCCAACAACTTCAGCTTCGACAACTTCGTCACGGCCATGGACGGCATCGGCGGGGTATCCACCCTGCAGTTCTTCACCAACTCACTCATCCTGGCCATCGGTGCCGTGGTGGGAACCATCCTCTCGGCGTCCGTGTCGGCGTACGCGTTCGCCAGGATCAAGTTCCCCGGCCGCAGCATCTTCTTCGGCATGATGATCGCCACCCTGCTCCTGCCCTTCCACGTGGTGATCATCCCGCAGTACATCGTGTTCCAGCAGCTGGGCCTGGTGGACACCTACGTGCCGCTGCTGATCGGCAAGTTCCTCGCCGCCGACGCGTTCTTCGTGTTCCTCATGGTCCAGTTCATGCGCAACCTCCCGGCCGAACTGGACGAAGCAGCACGCATCGACGGCGCAGGCCACGTCCGGATCTTCACCTCCATCATGCTCCCGCTGATGAAGCCGGCCCTGATTTCGACGTCCATCTTCTCCTTCATCTGGAGCTGGAACGACTTCCTGGGCCCGCTGCTCTACCTCAACACCCCGGACAAGTACCCCCTGCCGCTGGCCCTGCGCCTCTTCGTGGACCAGACCCAGTCCTCGGACTACGGCGCCATGATCGCCATGTCCGTCCTGGCCCTGCTGCCGGTGCTGATCTTCTTCCTGGTGTTCCAGCGGTACATTGTTGAAGGCGTCTCCACCCAGGGCCTCAAGGGCTGACGGAAAACGAGACAGAAAATGAGCGTCATGGACAGCACCACACCCGCCCCCAACCACCACGAACCCGTCCCGGTCAACCGCTTCGCGCTGTTCTCCGAGACCCTGCTGGCAGGGGTGCTGGTGCTGGTGCTGTCCCTTCCGCTGGTGACGATCCCCGCCGCTTATGCGGCGGGGATCGCCCATCTGGAGCGCCACCTCTCGGGCCGGGACGATTCCGTCCGCGGCCTCTGGGGCACGTTCAAGGCTGCCTTGCCAGGCAGCTGGAAGCTGGGAATCACGACGGCGGCAGCCGCCGTCGTGATTGTCCTCAACCTTTTGCTCGCTTGGGTGGGGCAGCTCCCGGGCCGGGAAGTGGTGCTGCCGGCCACCCTGATCCTCGCGGCCGCCGGGGCAATCCTGCTCCTGCGCACCGCTGCCGCGTGGTCCGATGCCGCCGGCGCCCACACAGATTCCCGCACCTCCTGGCGCTCAGCGCTCGAGGCCGGCCAGGCGCTGTCCCTCAAGGACTGGAGCGGGTCCCTCCTGCTCGCTGCCGCGCTCTTCGGGGCCGTGGTGTTCGTCTGGATGCTGGCCGCCCTCTTCGTGGTGGTTCCCGGCACCCTGATCCTGGCGGCCGCCGCCGTCAAACTGCGCTCCACCCGCGCCTGAAGCAGTGCCTTTCAACCGCCAGCGTGCCCGGCAGTCCCGACGCGCCCGCACACACCAGCCGGCCTGGTACCAGCCGCTGACGCAACGCAACTACCGCCTCTTCCTGGCCCTGGTGTTCACCGGCAGCGTGGGCGTGTGGATGCAACGGCTCGCCCAGGACTGGCTCGTGCTGCAGCTGACCGGCAGCCCCGCCGCGGTGGGGGTGGCCGTTGCCCTGCAGTTCCTCCCGATGCTGGTGGTGGGACCCCTGAGCGGCCTGCTGGTGGACATGTTTCCCAAGCGCCGGATCATGCTGTGGTGCCAGGCCGTTATCGCCGTCCTGGCCCTTGGCCTCGCTGCGTGGGCGGCAAGTGGAACCATCACCGTCTGGGCCGTTTATGCCAGCTGTGTGGCACTGGGCGTCACGTCGGCCATCAACCAGCCGGCCAGCCAGGTTTTTGTCAACGAGGTGGTGGGCGACGCCAACCTCCGGCCGGCCATCGGCCTCAACAACGCCATCGGCCAGCTGGGCGCCATGGCGGGTCCCGCCGTGGGCGGTGTGGTGATCGCCCAGGCAGGATCGGCTGCTGCGTTTGCGGCGAACTCCGTGCTGTGCCTGCTGGTGCTCTGCCTCATCGCCGCCATCCGCCCCGCCGAGCTGCATCCCGGCACCCGGGCGGCGCGCGGCCGCGGGCAGCTCCTGGCCGGGTTCCGGTACGTCCGGGAACGGCCGTCCCTGCTGTTGGTCATCGCCCTGGCCGGGCTCCTGGGAATGTTCGGCATGAACGGTCCGGTGGTGCTGGCCGCCTTCGCCGAACGGGTGTGGCACAACGGCGTTGAAGGCTTCGGCCTGTTCAACACCGTCAGCGCCATCGGGGCCCTGGCCGGTGCGCTGCTGGCCGCCCGGCTGCGGCGTTTGGGGCGGAGAGGCATCGTGGCGGCTGCGGGGCTGTTCGGCCTGTCCCAGATGGTGGCGGCCCTGATGCCCACCCTTACCTTGTTTATCGTGATGCTGGTGGTGGTGGGGCTTATGACCCTCCTCTTCCTCACCAGCGCGGCCACCGCCGTCCAGCTCGAAGCCGGCCCGGAAATCCGCGGCCGCGTCATGGCCCTCTACCTTCCCCTCCTGCTGGGCGGGCACGCACTGGGAGGCCTCCTTGCGGGCTGGCTCACGGAGCAGTTCGGCGTGCGGACCGGACTGGTGGCCACCGGCGGGCTGGGCATGCTGTCCGCCCTTGTCATTGGTCTGTTGCTGTGGCTCCACGGGCGCAGGGCGGGTGCCAGGCAGGCCTGACTGCCGGCCGGTAGAGAGTCATTGCCGTCTCCCGGCAGTGGCTCCTTTAGAAGCCTTGACGCGTGCGCCAGCTCACACCTAGGCTGTGGGAAACCGGTTTCTTCGAGGTTCCAGCAACCCGCGCCAAAGGACAAACGATGATGTTTCGCGCCCAGAAATCCCTGCTGCCCAAAGCTGCCGCCGCGGCGGCAGCCCTCTCCTTGGTCCTGACCGGCTGCGGCAGCTCTCCCCAAGCCGAGTCAGAGGGGCCGGTGACCCTGCGCTTCAGCTGGTGGGGCTCGGACACCCGGCACAAGATGACGGAGAAGCTGATTGAAGCCTTCGAGGCGGAGAATCCCAACATCGACGTCGAAGGGGAATATGGCGACTGGTCCGGCTACTGGGACAAGCTGGCCACCCAGGTGGCCTCACAGGACGCCCCGGACATCATCCAGATGGACGCGGCCTACCTGGGTGAATACTCCGAGCGCGGCGCGCTGCTCGAGCTCAAGGATGTGGACCTGTCGAAGTTCGACCAGCCCGTGGCGGACTCCGGCAAGGTGGACGGCAAGCAGTATGCCGTGACCAGTGGTGTCAACGCCATGGTCGTACTGGCCAACCCGTCGCTGGTTTCTGCCAGCGGAGTGACCCTCCCGGACGATGAGGCGTGGACCTGGGAGGACCTGAATGACACCGCCGCGGCCATCACGGCAGCCAGCCCGGACGGCGTGTACGGGACGGGCCAGGTGAACAGTGATGCCGCGGCCAACCTGTGGTTCCGGCAGCAGGGGAAGTCGCTGTTCACCCCGGACGGGGAGCTGGGATTCGATGAGGCGGCCCTGGCCGAGTGGTACGGGTACCAGGCGAAGATGCGCGACTCCAAGGCAGTGCCCCCGGCGTCGGTGATCACCGAGGACGCCAGCGCCTCCATTGACCAGCAGGGCTTGTCCACCAACAGGTTTGCCATGAACATGTACTGGTCCAACCAGTTGGGCGCCCTCAGCAAAGCCTCCGGGCAGGACTTGGAAATCCGGCGCCCGCCGAGCCTGGAGGGCAAGGCATCCGAAGCCCGGCAGTTCTACAAGTCGTCCATGTTCTGGTCCGCCAGCTCCCGGACAAAGCACCCGGTGGAAGCACAGAAGTTCATCGACTTCGTCACCAACAACCCCGCAGCCGGCGAGATCGGCCTGGCGGACCGCGGCATCCCGGCCAACTCGGAAATCCGCGAGGCCATAGCCGCCAAGTTGAGCCCTGCGGACGCGAAGACGGCAGCGTTCATCGACGAGATCTCGGACGAACTGGGCGAGGCCGTGCCGGTTCCGCCCGCCGGTTCGGCCGCCGTGGTGGAGGTCCTGGGCCGCTACTCGCTGGAGGTCCACTTCAGCCGCCTGTCACCGCAGGACGCGGCAAAGAAGGCCATGGACGAGGCAAAGAGCGCCCTCCTCTGACCAGTGGTGGCTACGCCCGGGGCGTGAAGCTCCACGTCCCGGCGTGCACCCTGAAATCCCGCGTCGCGTGCTCGGCCGGCTGTGTCCTGGCGGCCTCCGCAGCGGAAGGAACGACGGCGGCCTCCGCCGTCGGGTGCGTATCCCCGGACGTGACCGTGTACTTGCCGGCTGGCAGCCGGACTACGGCCGCCGTCCCGGCAGGGACCGTGCATTCCAGCCGCATCTGTCCGCCGTCCCGGGTCCAGCCCGCTTCCACATAGCCGTTGTTCACGGGCACCGTGCCGCTGGCGTGGTTTAGCCGGCACAGTGGAGGCTCGATCATCAGCTCCGAGCCTCCGGGGGAGCTGAACCGGACGCCGAGCAGGTGGTCCAGGATCTCCTTGACCACTGACGCGGACCAGGCGTGGGACTGGCTGTAGTCCGTTCCTTCCACCAGGTCCCAGGCTTCCCAGGTGAAGGTGGCGCCGCGCTCCAGCAGGTTGGCCCAGCCGGGCTGGTCCTTGTCCGTCAGGAGATCCAGCACCGCGTCCGTCATGCCCTGGGAGAGCAGGGCGCGGACCAGCCGGTGGACTGTCAGCGGCCCCTGCTTCATCCCCATCGAGGCGATCCTCAGCGCATCGGCGGCGGCGAACTCCGGAGCGGTGATGCCCAGGGAGAGCGGGAAGGACGCGGCATGCTGGGAGGCGTGCGGGCTGGGGGTGCCGTCGGCGTGCAGTCCGTCCACCATCACCCCGTCCACGCGCAGGCGGGTACGGATTGCGTCGGCCAGCCGGCGGGCCGAGGAGGCGTAGCGGACGGCGGCATCATGATCGCCTGCCACGCTGCAGAGCCGGGACGTGGACACCAGCGCAGAGTAGGCCTGCGCGTTGACGGTGGTCTTCGCGGCGCACTCCATGTCGTAACCGAACCGCCCGGGTTCGGGCCAGTCCACGATGCCGTGCAGGTAGGGGCCGGAGCCGCCGCCCAGCCGGGTGACCAGTCCCGCCGTCGGCCCTTCTTCCGGAACGTACCGCAACGCGTAGTCGGCGGTGTTGCGCAGGTGCGGCAGCAGTTCCCGGACCAGGGCAAGGTCCCCGGTGCGCAGGTGGTACTCCTCGGCCCACTCCGGGACCATGAGGGAAAAATCAGGAATGTCGCGCTTGCCGTCGCCGTTGGGGTATACGGCGTTGTAGCGGCCGCGGTCCTGCCCCTCGGACCAGTAGCGGACGGCGGACCAGGCGAACTCCCGCAACGCCTGCGCCGTGTAGGAGTGCTCCCCGAAGAGGGCCATGGTGGCATACGAAATGTTCACCGCATCCGCCAGGAACTGGCCCTTCTCCCGGGTGGGCGTGTCCACGAACTGTTCCTGGACGCCGTAGAGGGCCGAGTCGCGCAGCAGCCCGAAAACGCGGTCCAGCACGGGGTCCGAGCTGTTGAAACTGCCCTCCGCCGGATGGCTGCCGTGCGCCAGCACGGCACCGACCCGGGACACCTCGGCGGCCTCCACGCCGGGAAGCTCAAGGTAGCGGAAACCCAGGTGCACCGTGGCGCTGAACTGCTGGGGCCCGGCCGCCTGGGTGTACGGAAAGGACATGTCCGTGTTCTGGCTTGCGGTCTTTCCCGCGTCCACCCGTCCGTCGGGCCGGAGGGCGTAGCCGGCCCGGATCATCACGGTGCGGCCGGGAACTCCGTCCAGGAAGTCCACCTCCGGGCACCCGGGAAGAACCTGGCCAAAGTCCGCCACCATGGTGCCGTCGTCGGCCGTCAGGAAAGCCTTGGGAGCAACAAACCCGCCGGCCAGGAAGGTCCGGCGCGGGTGCAGCCCGGGGGACTCCGCTGACGGGTGGCGGCCGCAGCTGATGGCGGGCGGCAGGTCCGGGAAAGATGGAGACGGGGAGGACGGCGCGGCGGCCAGGGCCCGTGCGGCCTGCCCGTCCAGGTGTTCCACGGGGTCGCCCTCGTCATTGCGGTACCCGGACTGCCGGTACGGCGCCTCGCCGGCTGACCACTCCGGCCCGGAACAGAAGGCCTCGCGGCGGCCGTCCGTGTACTGCACGCTGATGCGCACCAACAGGCCGGGGAGGCCGGCGGCACGCCCCTGGCCCGGGCCGTACCAGTGCAGCACTGCCGTCAGGGGTACAGCTGCGCCCGGAGGCTGGGCCGCAAGCAGTCCGGTCACGTCCGCGGCGTCGTAGTAGCCTTCGCCCGGATAGCCGAAAGAGGTTGTTGCCAGGCAGGGGACACCGGCCAGGGAGATTTGCGCGTGGTGCTGGGCCGCCATGAACAGCCGCGCCCGGCGCACCGGGCCCGTGAGCTGCAGGGTGCTGCGGAATATTGTCCATTCGTCCGGCTGGCGGTGCGCCGTGGAGGCGGCCCACTGCGCCAGGCAGGCGCGGGCGTGGTCCCCGCTGGCGTCGAAGCGGTGGTCCAGCAGGACGGCGCCGGCACTGCTGATACGCAGCGATGCATACTCGGCCTGGCTGCGGGGGCCCTGGTGCAGGGCCGGCCTCCCGGCGGACCCGGGAGCCGCGGGCTGGTGCACGTCAAGCAGTTCCACGCCGTCCAGGGAGACGGTGATGGTGGTGCCGTCGTCGGTGACCAGCAGGTCCTGCCAGGAGCCGCGCACCAGGTCCTTGCCGGGCAGCCGCGCCTGGCGGACATCCAGGTCCCGGTCCGCCCGGGCCCTGGCCAGCTCCGCGGTTTCGGGGACGGCCGGGGCTGGAATTTCCCACACCGGGGCGTGGCGGATGACCACCTCCCCGGCCGTGTTGAGTTCCAGCAGCAGGCCGGTGCCGGGGCCGTTGCTGCGAAGGATGAGTCCGGCCCAGCCCATGACCGGGCGGACGCGGGCTTCGAGGCGGATGGTGCGGGCAGGCGGGCAGGGAACCGGCAGGTGGGGTGAGCCGGCCACGCGGAGGGCGTTGTTGAGGATTTCCAGCGGGGCGCGGCCGCCGGGGGCGCGTCGGATCCAGTCGGCCTGCCAGGAATCGTCCGGGAGGCCTGTGCTGAACATCTTCGGAGTAGACCATTCCCCGGGCATTCCTGCGGCGTCGCGGACCCGCACCCGCCACGCGTAGTCCGTGTCGCCGTCGAGCGCAGGCCCGTCATAGGTGACCCCGCGCTGTGCGGGGGAGGGCACCGGACCGGAGCTCCAGAACTTGAGCCCCTGCGCGTCCTCCACTGTGACCTCGTAGCCGGTCTGCAGGGCCCGCGCCGGATCGGAGCCGTCCGGCTGGGCCAGCTGCCAGCTGAACGCGGGCCGGAGTGATGCGGTCAGGCACTCGGCGAGGCCCTCCGTCAGCAGGTTGACGGCGTGCAGCTGGCCCCGCGCTTTGGGTATGGCCGTGGCAAGTTCCGGGGTCGTGGCAGGCTGCGGGCGCATCAGGAAGCCGGCACGCTGAAGGTGCAGGGGGCGGATGTTGCCCACGGCAGGCCCAGTTCGCTGAAGGTAGCGTGCTCGCGGCCCGCGCGTTCCAGGGCAGCCTCAATATCAATGACGACGGCGTGCGCTGCGTCCCCGTCGCCCTCCCACCTGACGTGGGCCTCACCGATGACAGCAGGCAGCGGAGCGGTCCGGACCGCTTCCAGGACCAGCATGAAGGCGCCGCTGTCCGGGAGGGGGCTGATCAGCGGGGATCCGGAATTGCGGTGGGACAGCAGGTTCCCGGTGAGGTCCTCGCGTCCGTACGTCTCCTCGGTGGTGCCCGACGCCGTGGTGACGGTGAGGCGGTCCTCCGTGTAGTGGAACACGGCGGTTCCCGCGGAGCCCTGCAGCGTGACGTAGGGTTCCACGGATTCGGAAGCGCAGATGGTCAGGGCGCAGGTGATGGGCAGGCCTGAGGCTGTCCGGATGCGGATCACCGAGGTGTCATCCGACTCAATGTCGTTGGCGCGGTAAAGTTCGGTTTCCACGGAGGCGACGTCGGCCGTGGTCCTGGCCCTGGCAATCCTCAGTGCTGTTGCCACGGCATGGGCCAGCGGATTGGTGGCCACACCATCCACCACGTCCACACCGTTGATGCTGCGCTTCCCGGCCCACCGGGAGCGCTTGTAGTAGGCCCGGTCCCGGACCCAGCGGCCCGTGGCGGAAATGCCCTGGAGCGTGCCGAGGGTGCCGGCTGCCACCAGGTTTTCGATTTCCTGCAGGGCCTGGGAGCCGAGGCTCTGGAAGCCGATCTGCACGCTCCTGCCTGACGCCGCTGCGGCGTCACAGAGCCGGTTGAAATCGGCCAGGGACGCCACCGGGGGCTTCTCCAGGTACAGGTCCGCGTCGGTGCGCAAGGCAGCGAGCGCCAGCGGGGCGTGGGTCTGGATGGGGGTTGCCACGATGACCAGGTCCAGGGAGGTGGTGGCGGACAGCAGTTCGTCGAGTCCCGGGTACACCCGGGCCGAGGCCGGAACGGAGCCTGCTGCCGGCGGCTGCGGATCAGCCACGGCAACGAGTTCGACGGCGCCTGCCGCCTGGAGGCGTTGAAGGTTGCGGAGGTGGTGGGTGCCGAAGCCGTGCACGCCGACCAAAGCCACGCGGGCGGCCTTGGGGCCTGACGTTCCGGCGGCAGCGCCGCGGCCAGCCGTTGCTGCTGCCCCGGCGGGCGCGCCCGGGCTGTGGGTGCCGGTTGGCGTTGCCATGATTCTCCATTTCCGCCCTGCAGGGCACAGTTGCGTGGGCGCACGCGCCAGCCAGCAAGCGCTTTCCACCCCTCAGTGTGCGTCATGGCACTCTGCGGAGTCCAGCTATGTAACGATTCAAAATTTCACTTGACCTTACTGCCGGTGTGCGTCTAGATTTTCGAGAAACCGATTACCGGCGTGATGCGGACACTTCCGCCTTCGCCTCTGCAACGATGGAGAACTGAAGGGAGCTGCGCCGTGCTGTCTGGATCGTTCAGTGCCCGGGCCTACTCATTCTTTGACACCCTCCTGTGGATCGCCTGCCTGAACCTGCTGTGGATCCTCTTCACGCTGCTGGGCCTGGGCGTCCTCGGCGCAGGCCCTGCCACCGCAGCCGCCCAGATCGCCGTGCGGAAGCGCGCACAGGGTGATGCGGCTCCGCTGCTCCGCAGCTTCGGCGCCAATTACTTCCGGAACTTCGGCCGGGCCAACGTACTCGCCCTCCCGGTGATGGCGGCGGCAGTTGCGCTGTCCATGAACTGGAACTACTTCTCGGCCTCGGAGGGCCTGTTTCCACAGCTGGTGGCGGCCGGCATTTTTGTGGCGGCCATCTTCCTGGCCGGCGCAGCCTGTTACCTTTTCCCGCTGTATGCGAGGTACGAGCTCCCGCTGGGGCAGTACCTGCTGACGTCTTCCCGCTTCGCGTTCCGGCATCTCGCCGGAACTGTCATCCTGCTGTTCATTTCCGCTGCCGCGTTCTATGCCAGCACCACCGTCCCGGGGCTGGTCCCGTTCTTCAGCATCGGGGCCTGGCTGTATGTGACCGGCTGGCTGTGCGACCGGTTCTTCACCGCCAACGATGAATCCGTGGCCGGGACTCCGGCGGCCGGCCCGGAGATCCCCGCGGGGAACGGCTCCCTCCCGTCAGCCTCCGTGGCCTGACAGCCGGGAGGCTGCCCGGCACCCGGGCCCGGGAGGCGCCGTCGGTCTTCCCCCTGAATGCTTCCCCATTGCTTGAAACGTATCAACAGGAACCCTCAACAACTTGACCGATCGAAACCCCAAAGAAGTGGAAAAGGACAACCATGATGCGCAGAAAACTCTCCCTGGCGGCCGCGGTGGTAACGGCCACGGCCATCTCCCTCACTGCCTGCAGCGGCGGCGAAGCCCCGGCCGCGGACCTCAGCACGGTGTCCATCATGGCGCCGTTCCTTGAGGCCCAGCCGCCCAGTGCCGACGGTGCCGTCCAGAAGAAGCTTGAAGAGCTCACCGGCAAGGACATCAACATCACGTGGACCCCCAACGCGTCCTACGAGGACAAGACCAACATCACGCTTGCCTCCTCCGAGATCCCGCACATCATGGTGATCCAGGGCAAGACCCCAGGCTTCGTCAAGAACGCGGAAGCCGGTGCCTTCTGGGACCTGACGGACAAACTCGATGACTACCCGAACCTCAAGACCACTTTCCCGGACATCCAGCAGAACGCCAGCATCAACGGCAAGGTATACGGCGTCTTCCGCGGCCGCGCCCCGATGCGCGCCGCCGTCATGTTCCGCCAGGACTGGCTGGACAAGCTGGGCCTCGAGGCGCCGAAGACCACCGAGGACCTGTACAAGGTGGCCAAGGCCTTCACCGAGCAGGACCCCGACGGCAACGGCCAGGACGACACCTGGGGCATCACCATCCCCAAGTGGGGCGCACTCGGCACCAACAGCCCCTACGACCTCATCGAGGAATGGTACGGCGCCGGAAACCGCTGGACCGAGAAGGACGGGAAACTGATCCCCAGCTTCGAAACGGAGGAGTTCCTCGAGGCCAACCGGTTCGTCAAGAAGATGGTGGACGAAAAGCTCATCAACCCGGACTTCGCCACCTTTGACGGCACCAAGTGGAACGAGCCGTTCTTCAACGGCAAGGGCGGCATCATTGTGGACGTCGACTCCCGCGTCAGCGTCCTGGTCAACCTGTTCAAGCAGGCAGATCCCAACAACTACGAGAACAAGGTGGGCTTCGTGGGCAACCTCGAAGGCCCCGACGGCGAACTCCACGCCCACCCCACCGACGGCTACTCCGGCTTCCTCGCCGTGCCGAAGGCCAGCGTCCGCACCGAGGCCGAGCTGGCGAAGGTGCTGGAGGTTTTGAACACCATGAACGGCAAGGACGTGGCCATCCTGCTCAACAACGGCATCGAGGGCGTGAACTTCACCCTCGAGGACGGCAAGGCCGCCACCATCAAGCCTGAAACCGAGGAATCGAAAGCCGTCTCCACCGATATCAAGAGCTACGCTCAGCTCGGCATGAACGTTGCCGGAAACACCTTCTACCCGGTGAAGCAGCCGACGGAGTACGAGCAGCAGGTCTTCGACAAGCGCACGGAAGTGATGGCAGAGGACCTCAAGAGCGCCGTCTACAACCCGGCCGCCCCGTACGTCTCCGCCACCTACGTCTCCAAGGGTGCGCAGCTGGACAACATCGTGGCCGATGCACGGATCAAGTACCTTGCCGGCCAGATCGATGAGCAGGGCCTCAAGGACGCCATCACGCTGTGGAACACCAGCGGCGGGGACAAGGTCAAGGAAGAGATCAACCAGCTCTGGCAGGACAACAAGTAAATGGCAGCACCTGTCATTGACACCCAGTCCGGGGAGCAGGCGCTCAACACACCGCCTGCTCCCCGGAAGCGGGGCAGCTTCGCCGTCCATTTCGCGCACTACAAGTGGCTCTACCTGCTGCTGGTGCCGGGGGTGGTGTACTTCGCGGTGTTCCGCTATGCCCCCATGTACGGGGTGTCCATCGCGTTCAAGGACTATGTCCCCTTCCTGGGCGTGAACGGCAGCCCGTGGGTGGGCACCCAGCACTTCCAGGACTTCTTCTCCAACCCGGACTTCCCGCGGCTGCTTGGGAACACGCTGATCCTGGCGTTCCTGAACCTGGGCATCGCCTTTCCGCTGACCATCGTCCTGGCGCTGCTGCTGAACGAGGTCCGCCTTTCCATCCTCAAACGCACGGTCCAGACGCTCGTCTACATTCCGCACTTCCTGTCCTGGACCATCGTGGCGTCGCTGAGCTTCCTGCTGTTCGCCCTGGACTTCGGCCCGCTGTTCTTGTTCCTGAACAACGTGATGGGCACCAACATCGACTTCCTGTCCGATCCGAACTGGTTCCGGCCGCTGATCGTGCTGCAGGAGATCTGGAAGAACACCGGCTGGGGCACCATCATCTTCCTCGCCGCGCTGGCCACCGTGGACCAGGACCAGTACGAGGCCGCCATCATCGACGGCGCCGGCCGGTTCCGCAGGGTCTGGCACATCACCCTGCCCGGCATCCGCTCCACCATCATCGTCATGCTGATCCTTGCCATCGGCCAGATGCTCAACACCGGGTTCGAACAGATCTACCTGATGACCAACGCCCTGAACAGGTCCGTGGCCGACGTATTCGACACCTACGTGTACTTCGTGGGCATCACCCAGGGCGCCTACAGCTACTCCACCGCGGTGGGGCTCTTCAAATCGCTGGTGGGCATCGTGCTGATCTTCGGCACCAACGCCCTGGCCAAACGCTTCAACCAGAGCGGACTGTTCTAATGAAGATTCACAACACCACCGGCGGGCGGATCTTCGACGCCGCGAACTACGTCTTCCTGTCCCTGATCGGCATCATCACCCTGCTGCCGTTCATCTACGTGATCGCAGGGTCCTTCGCCAACGAGGCAGAAATCACCCGGCGGGCGTTCTTCGTCTGGCCCGAACAGTTCACCCTGGGCTCCTACGAATACATCTTCTCCACCCCGGCATTCACCAGGGCGCTGGTGACCACCATCCTGGTCACCGCCGTCGGAACCCTGGTCCAGCTCGCCTTCACCGTGACCATGGCCTACCCGCTGGCCAAGAAGACGCTCCGCGGACGGCAGGTCATCCTGTCCCTGGTGGTGTTCGCCATGGTGTTCTCCGGCGGCATGATCCCCACCTTCCTGCTGGTCAAGGACCTGGGCCTGCTGAACTCCTACTGGGCCCTGATCCTGCCGGCGGCCATCAACCCGTTCAGCCTGATCATCATCAAGAACTTCTTCCAGGAGCTCCCCGCGGAGCTCGAGGAATCGGCCAAGATGGACGGCGCCACGGAGATCGGCATCCTGTGGCGGATCCTGTTGCCCCTGTCCAAGCCCGTCCTGGCCACCTTCGCCCTGTTCTACGCCGTGGGCATCTGGAACGACTTCATGTCACCCCTGCTCTACCTCTCCGACAACTCCAAGTGGACCCTGCAGATGTACCTGCGCCAGGTCACGGCGTCATCGGACCTGCTCGGCACCGGCAACGTGGACCCGAACTACATCCCGCCCGAGCAGGGCATCAAGTTCGCGGTGATTGTGGTGGCCACCCTGCCCATCCTCATCTTCTACCCGTTCCTGCAGAAGCACTTCGCCAAAGGCATGCTCATCGGCTCCGTCAAGGGCTGAGCCTGCACCACGAGAGAAAGCACAGCATGAAAATCCTGCTCGCCGGAGATTCCACGGTGGCCAACTGCCCCACGCACGAGTACCCCATGAGCGGCTGGGGAGCGCAGCTTGCGCCCCACGTCTACACCTTCGGGGCCGTGTACAACTTCGCCAAGGGCGGGGCCAGCACGGAGTCCTTCCGCGAGGAAGGGCTGTGGGGGCGCCTGCTGGCGGAGGCAGGGGACGGGGGCCTGGTCCTGATCCAGTTCGGCCACAACGACCAGAAGAAGCAGCACCTCGCGGCGAGGACGGGTTACGCCGCCAACCTGCGGACCATGGCGGGGGAGGTGCAGAACCTGGGGGCGCTGCCCGTACTCTGCACCCCGGTGGAGCGCCGGCACTTCCTGGACGGCCCGTCGTCGGACGCTGCTGTCCTGGAACAGAGCCTGGAGGATTATCCGGAGGTGGTGCGGGAGATCGGCCTGGAACTGGGACTGCCGGTTCTTGACCTGAACGCGTGGACCCGCGGGCTCTACCTGAAGTTGGGGCGGGAGGAATCGGAGCCGCTCTTCTGCCACTTCGAGCCGGGGTCCCATGCCTACTGGCCGGACGGCCTGGCGGATAACACCCACTTTTCCCGGCAGGGAGCTGCGCTGGTGGCGGGGCACGTTGCCGCCCGGCTCCAGGAGCTGGACCTGGTGCCCGGCGTCCTGGTGCGTACGACGGCGGGACGCGGCTAGGTGGGCACGCGCGGCCCGGCGGCGAGGGTGCTGTACAGCAACGCCCTCGCGTCTCCGGCGGACGTGGGGGACTGGGTGGCGGAAGGGCCGCTGAACCTGGGGACCCACCAGGGCGCCCTGGAACTGTCAGGTTCGCTGGACGACGCGGAATTCGGGGACCATGCGCACTGGACGTTCTGGTGCCCGGTGCAGTTCCCGGACGCCATCCGGATCACCTGGGAATTCCTGCCGCTCGAGGAACCAGGCCTTGCCATGCTGTTCTTCGCCGCCCGGGGGCACGGCGGGCATGACCTGTTTTCCCGTGCGCTGGCACCGCGGACGGGGTACTACCCGCAGTACCATTCCGGGGACATCGATGCCCTGCACGTCTCCTATTTCCGGCACAAATATGAGTCCGAGCGGGCTTTCCGGACCTGCAACCTGCGCAAGAGCGCCGGGTTTGACCTGGTGGCGCAGGGGGCCGATCCGCTGCCGCCGGCCGGGGAGGCGGTGGACTTCTACCGGATGGAGCTTGTGAAGGACGGGCCGCGGGTGGCTTTCGCCATCAACGGTCTGCCGCTTTTTGAATGGCACGATCCATCCCCTGCCGCTGCCGTGCTGGGCGGCGGATACCTGGGCTTCCGGCAGATGGCCCCGCTCCGGGCGGCGTACCGGAACCTGGTGGTGGAGGAGCTTTAGCCCGGCTAGGGAGCGGGATCCGCTTTGTGCTTCGTCGGCCGGTAGCCGGCGAGTTCGGCGCGGACGTCACCTTCCTCGTGCTGGCCCTTCTCCTTGCCGAACGGCAGGGCCTTCAGCAGCGGGTGCAGGACAGCCATCACGGCGAGGCCCCAGGCGAGTCCCAGGACGGCTGAGCAGAGGGTGTTCACGAGCCAGGCGAGGAGGCCGCCAATACCTGCGATTCCGGCGACCGGGGCTTCGAGGGCATGGACCAGGTCATACGGCAGGTGCCAGCCGAGGTCGTAGGCGCCCTGCAGCATGATGTGCCCGCCTACCCACAGCATGGCGACGGTCCCGATCAGGGTGATGGCCGCCAGCACGGCGGGCATCCCCTTGACGAGCAGCTCGCCGAAACGCTGCGAGCCCGCAGAATCCTTGGCGGCAAGGTGCAGGCCAATGTCGTCCATCTTCACGATCAGTGCCACCGCACCGTACACAAGCACCGTGATGGCAAGGGCCACGACCACCAGGATGGCGGCCCGGGCCCAGATGGATTCGGCGGCCACCTCGTTCATGGAGATGACCATGATCTCGCAGGACAGGATGAAGTCGGTGGTGATGGCGCCCTTGACCACCTTCGCCTCCGCCTCAGGACCCCGCTCGACCGCAGGCGCTTTTTCGTCCGAGTGGTCCCGCCGGATTTTGTGCCAGACCTTCTCGGCGCCCTCGAAGCACAGGTACGTGCCGCCCAGCATGAGGATGAAGGGGATGGCCCACGGGAGGAAGGCGCTGATGAGCAGCAGCGCCGGCAGGATGATCAGCAGCTTGTTCCGGAGCGAGCCCCAGAAGATCCGCTTGATCATCGGCAGTTCGCGGGACGGGTCCGCTCCGGAGACGTACTGCGGGGTGACAGCGGCGTCGTCGATGACCACACCGGCGGCTTTGGCCCCGGCCTTTGCGGCTCCGGCTGCGACGTCGTCCACCGAGGCGGCCGCGATGCGGGCCAGGGCTGCGACGTCGTCCAGCAGGGCGACCAGGCCGCCGCTCACAGACCGCTCCCGCGGTACTTGCGTTCGGACGGCTGGGCGTGGCTGCCTGGGAACAGGCGCGTGATCGGCATGCTGCGATTATACGGTGGCGGGCAGCCGTACCCGCCCTGTCCGCCGCGCGCGGCCGGTGTTCCTTCGAGGGCCAGTCCCCAGCCCTGGCCGGTCAGGCCCCGGCGACCGGGAGCACCAGCAGGTAGCCCGCCGGCAGTTCGCTGCTCCAGCGCCGCGGCTCGCGGAGCACGAACTGCGTGGCCAGCTGCTCGGGGGTGAGGAGGCTGTTGGGTTCGGGCGATGGGCCCCACTGCCCGCTGCCGTGCGGGTAGAGCGGATCCTGGACGCGGACGCCGGTCACGGAGAACTCCGGGAACCGGGCGGGATCGCCGATCGACTCGAAACCGCTCATCACCCACGCATGCCGGCCGCTCCACATGACCAGCCCCACCGGCCTGCCCGTGTCAGCGATGGCGCGTGCCGCCGTCTGGAGGGCAGCGCCGTAGTCGGCGATGCTGACCACTGTGTACGGCCCCACGCCCACTTCCGTCAGTACCTGCGCCCACCCGAACGGGTTGGCGCCGTTGTACGAGTTGGACGACCGTGCCCGTGCCATCTCCCACAGTTCGCCCTGCTGGGTGGAATCCGCCCAGGTGCCGCCTCCGGTGTCGTCTATGAGGTTGTGCGCCATCTGGATGCTCGCCGCAACGCACCAGTCAAAGGTGTACTGCGGCACGAAGTCACCCTCCTGGTAGAGGTTGAGGGCGTAGGGCTGGGGGACCGGGGGTGGTGCGGGGGCCGGCGGCGGGGCGGGAATGGATGCAGCGGTGGGAACTGGAGCTGTGGTGCCCTGGGGTTCGAGGGCAATGCCGGTTGCGGAGGGCGGTGCGGGGGAGGCAGGGGCCTGCTGGGCGGGGGAAGCCGGGACCGCTTGCCCGGCGGGCGCCTCGTTGATACCGACGGCGGGCGCGCAGGCCCCGAGGCAGGTCGCCAGGGCAACGAGCCAGGCAAGGAGACGGGGACGGGCGCCGGTCATGATGGGATCAGTCTAGCGCGGGGCCCCGCTGTCCGGTGTGCCCCGCGCAGCCTTAGAACGCGTAGCGGACCCGGCAGTATGGTGCGATCCTTTCAATCAGCGCCGTCAGCTGGTTCACGTAGCGCGCCTTGGTCCCCGCGCGGTAGCGGACGTTGGTGAAGCCGTTGGAGGAGACCTTGGACTCCTGGAGGTCCGGGCGCCACAGCACGTCCTCGGCCTGCGGATGCCAGCCGAGGTTAACCTCGTGCAGCCGCTCGTTGTGGGTCAGGAAGATGACTTCCGCCGCGAGCTGGGCCTTTGCGGCGGAGCTGAGGGTGCGGTCCAGCTGGCGCAGCAGCTCCTCCCAATCGCTGAGCCACGTGTCCGTGATGATGACGGGGGAGAAGTTCACATGCACCTCGTAGCCGGCGGCAACGAAGTCGTTGATGGCGGCCATCCGGTCAGCCACGGGGGAGGTCCTGACATCGATGGACTTCGCCAGGGCCGCGGGCATCAGGGAGAACCGGATCCGGGTGTGTCCGCCGTGGTCCCAGCCGAGCATCGCCGGGTTGACGAACTTGGTGGCAAAGGACAGCTTCGCAGTGGGCAGGTCGCGGAAGAGCGTGACGAGGTCCTCCACGTTGTCGCTGACCAGGGCATCGACCGAGCAGTCGCTGTTCTCGCCGATGTCGTAGACCCAGAGCTCCGGGTCGCACTGGTTTGGCTCCAGCTTCATGCCCTGGCGCGTCACGTGCCGTTCCAGCGCCGCGGAAATCTGGCTGATGTTGGCAAACGCGGTTACGGGATTGCTGTACCCCTTGTGGCGGGGCACATAGCAGTAGGCGCAGGCCATGGCGCAGCCATTGGCGGTTGAGGGTGCGATGAAGTCCGCTGACCGGCCGTTCGGCTTGACCGACAGTGCCTTCTTGACGCCCAGGACCAGTGCCTCCGTCTTGATCCGGGACCAGCGCGGCACGTTGGTTTCTTCACCGTGCAGCTCGGGGATGTTCCAATGGCTGTCAACAAGCACGACGTCGGCGTCCGGCCAGCGTCCGACGATCTCCTTCCCCCGTGGCAGTTCCAGTGCAGCGGGTTGCGCATAGATGCGCCGGATCTGCAGCAGACGGTTGAATTCCATGGCTCCATCCTCGCAGGAGGTCCTAGCCCGCCAGTATCCGCTCCAGCCGCTCCACTCCGGACTGCTCAAAGGCGGCGTCACCGATCTTGTGCGCCCAGACCACGGTTCCCAGGGCCTGGTTCAGGTTTTCGAGATGCCACACGCCGGCTTCGGCGCCCGTGGGTTGCTTCCCCAGCCCGCTGTAGAAGGCCTCCGCCAGGGCGGGCCGCCCAAGGAACTGCTGGTGGGTAAGGCGGACCAGGTCGTGGACCCAGGGGCGGGCATCGGCCCGCCCGAAGTCGATGACTTTGATCGTTTCCCCGTCCACCAGCCAGTTCCTGGGCTGGTAGTCACCGTGGGTGGCCACCAGTTCCACGGGGGCCGTTATGATGCCGGCCAGGTCCTCCGCGGCCCGGGCGCGGAGGCCGGCGGCCAGCAGCCCTTCAGCCGAGCGGATGAGCAGCTGCGTCTGGTAGGCGATCTTCTTTGTGTAGTCGGCCGAGGTCCCGGCTGGGCAGTGCAGCCGTGCCAGGAGCGCTCCGGCCTGGCGGTACGTTTCGGGGTGGTACTCGGCAGCGGATCCCTCCACCGGCGTTCCGGGCAGGAATTCCGTCACCAGGATTCCCGCCTCTACCGAGGCTTGCCTGAGCACGGGGGTTGTGCCGTGGGGGCCGGGCAATCCCGGGGCGAGGGCGGCGATCTCCCGCCGGATATGGTGGCTGGTGGTGCTCGCCTTGACGATGAAGCCCGCGCCGTCGGGCGTGGACACGTGGAGTACGGAGGTGTCCTGCAGGGGCCAGGAGTAGTCCTTGACCACCCTGAACGGGCCAAGCCAGGACCTCAGCAGCCGGTTCTGCTCATCGGTAACTGAAGCGGGCATCCATCAGGCTACGCTGCAGCAGTGCGGGCGGTAAAGCTACGGCATGATAGGAGGGTCATGCGGGTCTGCCCAGGGGAGGGAAGCAGTTTTGGAGCCTTTAGTTGTCGACGGCGGCAAGGGGACGGTGGAGTTGCGTTCCGACGGCGTCATCCACCTGATCTGGGAGCCCAAGGTCCGGATACAGCTCGAGGACGCGCAGGCTGCCATGGCGGCCGTCAACGAGATAGCGGGGGGCCGGACCTATCCCATGCTGGTGGACATGGCCACCACCGAGGACGTCACACGGGCGGCCCGTTCCGTGTTTTCCATCCCCTGCGCCGCGGACCGCATTGCGCTGCTGGGTGCCAGCCCGGTGGACCGGATCATCGCCAACTTCTTCCTGGGCGTGCATATCCCGCCGTGTCCCACCCGGTTCTTCACCTCGCGGACCGAGTCCATGAAGTGGCTGCAGGCCGGTAACTAGTTGGCTTTTGTGCTCTGCCGTACCACCAGTTCCGGTGTGAAGACCACCGACCGGTGCGCCGGATTCCGGGATTCGACCTCTTCGGCGAGCAGCTGGATGGCGGTACGTCCCAATGCCTCCGTGGGCTGCCGGATGGAGGACAGCGGAACCACGGCGGAGACGGCGAAGTCGATGTCGTCATAGCCGATCAGCGCGACGTCCTCCGGAATGCGGAATGTGTGGGTCATAGTCAGGGACTGCATCACGCCCAAAGCCAGGAGGTCGTTGGCACAGAAGATGCCGTCCGGCAGCCCTTCACGGCCCCGCTCCACCAGCGAGTTGCCCACGCTGCGTCCGGCCAGGACGGTCTGCCCCTCGGACTCGAGCACCTCCAGCGTGGCGTCCGCTTCCTCCTTGACTGCACGCCGGGCACCCTGGAGGCGGTCGGCCACCTGCCGGATGGAGGTGGGGCCGCCCACAAAGGCGAGCCGACGGCGGCCGGTGTCCAGCAGGTGCCGCGCTGCCAGGTACCCGCCGGCGTCGTCGTCCACCGCCACGGAACTGAACTTTGCCTCGTCCGCCTGACGGTCCACCAGGACGGTGGGCACGCCACGTTCGCGGAGGAGGTCCAGCCGCTCGGTTACATCGCCCACGGGGGAGATCAGCAGGCCCTGGACACGCTGTTCCTGGAAGAGATCGATGTAGTTGGCCTCGCGGGCGGCGTCGTGGCCGCTGTCCCCCAGCAGGACAGCACTGCCGTGGAGTGCGGCGGCGTCCTCGGCCGCGCGCACGACGGCGGTGAAGAACGGGTTGCCCACGTCCAGGACGATGAGCCCGATGGTGCGGCTGTGGCCTGCGCGCAGCTGGCGGGCGGCGTCGTTGCGGACGAAGCCAAGCTCGTCAATGGCCTTCAGCACGCGGTCCTTGGTCCGCTGCGAAACCCTGTCCGGGTAATTCAGCACATTGGACACCGTGCCCACCGCCACGCTGGCATGGTTGGCGACGTCCTTGATACTGGCTGAACGATTCATGATTCTCCGTGCTGCTGCTCTTTGTGGCACGCATTGAGGCCGGGTTGTGGACCGCGGCCTGGAATGCTTGACACCTGCTCAGCTTCAAGAGTACTTTGAATCGTAACAATGAAACGATTCAAAGATTTGCTATTTCAGGAGAACCAAAAATGAGGGTGTGTTTCCGCTCCTCGGTCCAGCCGGCCATGATCGACGAATACCGCAGGCGGCACGCCGCCGTCTGGCCGGACATGCTCCGCGCACTCAAGGACGCCGGCTGGAACAACTACTCCTTGTTCCTCTCCGGGGACGGGCTCCTTGTGGGCTACCTGGAATGCGACGACTTCGACGCGGTTCGGGCCCGCATGGCTCTGACGGACGTCAACGCCCGCTGGCAGGCGGAAATGGCCACGCTTTTTGAAAATTCCGGGCAGGCTCCCGATGAAGGGTTCCAGGTCCTGGAGGAAGTCTTCAACCTTGACAGCCAACTGGCGGCGGCCGAGTCCACCGCGAACTGACGCACACCGGCTCCAGCAGCGGGCCGCACCACCGACCACAGCATCACGACACCGGAAAGAACCATCATGAATGACGTAGCAACGGCGCTGGGCAGGCTCGAGGAGCTTGCCATCGAGGTCCCTTCGTGGGCCTATGGAAATTCGGGGACGCGGTTCAAGGTGTTCGGCACGCCCGGCACTCCGCGCACCGTGCAGGAGAAACTTGCGGATGCAGCGAAGGTCCATGAACTGACTGGCCTGGCTCCTACCGTTGCGCTGCATATCCCGTGGGACAAGGTGGACGACTACGCCGCCTTGAAGGAGTACGCGGCAGGTTTGGGTGTGGGCCTGGGCACGATCAACTCCAACACCTTCCAGGATGACGAGTACAAGTTCGGCTCCCTGACCTCGTCCAACGGGGCGGTGCGGCGCCGGGCGATCGACCACCACCTGGAATGCATCGACATCATGCACGCCACGGGGTCCAAGGACCTGAAGATCTGGCTGGCTGACGGCACCAACTACCCGGGCCAGGATGACATCCGCGGCCGCCAGGACCGCCTGGCCGAGTCCCTGCAGGAGATCTACGCGGCGCTGGGCGATGAGCAGCGGCTGGTGCTTGAGTACAAGTTCTTCGAGCCGGCTTTCTACCACACCGATGTTCCGGACTGGGGCACGTCCTATGCCCAGACCCTCGCGCTGGGCGAGAAGGCGTTTGTCTGCCTGGACACCGGCCACCACGCGCCGGGCACCAACATCGAGTTCATCGTGATGCAGCTGCTGCGCCTGGGCAAGCTGGGCTCGTTCGATTTCAACTCCCGCTTCTATGCGGACGATGACCTGATTGTGGGCGCGGCGGATCCGTTCCAGCTGTTCCGCATCATGCATGAGGTGATCCGCGGCGGCGGGTTTGGCAAGGATTCGGGCGTGGCCCTGATGCTGGACCAGTGCCACAACCTGGAGGAGAAGATCCCGGGCCAGATCCGTTCCGTGCTGAACGTCCAGGAAATGACGGCCCGGGCCCTGCTGGTGGATACCGCTGCCCTGGCCGAGGCCCAGCGCTCCGGGGACGTGCTGGCCGCCAACGGTATTTTCAATGATGCGTTCTACACCGACGTCCGGCCGGTCCTGGCCGAGTGGCGTGAATCCCGCGGACTGCCCGCGGACCCGCTGGCCGCGTTCAAGGCCAGCGGCTACCAGAAGAAGATCAACGAGGACCGCGTGGGCGGCCAGCAAGCCGGATGGGGCGCCTGAAAAGTCATGACGAATACCACTGTTGAAGACCTGATTTCCCGTTCCAACCGCCTGGGTGCGGACAAGCGGAACACCAACTTTGCCGGCGGCAACACCTCGGCCAAGGGCACGGAGAAGGACCCGGTCACGGGCGAGGACGTCCAGCTGCTGTGGGTGAAGGGCTCCGGCGGGGACCTGGGCACGCTGAAGGCCGAAAACCTGGCCGTGCTGCGCCTGGACCGGCTGAACGCGTTGAAGAACGTCTACCCCGGCGTTGAGCGTGAAGACGAAATGGTGGCCGCGTTCGATTACTGCCTGCACGGCAAGGGCGGCGCCGCCCCGTCGATCGACACTGCCATGCATGGCCTGGTGGATGCGGCGCACGTGGACCACCTGCACCCGGACTCGGGCATCGCCATTGCGACGGCGGCGGACGGCGAGGCGCTGACCACCAAGATCTTCGGCAACAAGGTGGTATGGGTGCCCTGGCGCCGGCCCGGGTTCCAGCTGGGCCTGGACATCGCCGCGATCAAGGACGCAAACCCGCAGGCCATCGGGACCATCCTGGGCGGACACGGCATCACCGCCTGGGGCGCCACATCCGAAGAGGCCGAGCAGAACTCCCTGTGGATCATCGACCAGGCGGAGAAGTACATCCGGGACAACGGCAAGGCCGAGCCTTTCGGACCGAAGCTGCCTGGCTACGGCGCCCTGCCCGAAACAGAACGGCGTGCCAAGGCCGCTGCCCTGGCACCGGTGATCCGCGGCCTGGCCTCCACGGACAAGCCGCAGCTGGGGCACTTCAGCGATGACGCCGTCGTCCTGGACTTCCTGGAAGCCGCCGGGCACCCGCGCCTGGGCGCGCTGGGCACCTCCTGCCCCGACCACTTCCTGCGCACCAAGGTCAAGCCGCTGATCCTGGACCTGCCCGCCGACGCCTCGGTGGAGGACTCGATCGCGCGGCTGCATGAGCTGCACGCGGACTACCGCGAGGACTACCAGGCCTACTACAGCCGCCATGCGGATGCGGACAGCCCGGCGCTGCGCGGCGCGGACCCGGCCATTGTGCTGGTCCCCGGCGTCGGCATGTTCTCGTACGGGGCGAACAAGCAGACCGCCCGGGTTGCCGGTGAGTTCTACATCAACGCCATCAACGTGATGCGCGGCGCCGAAGCCATCTCCACGTATGCCCCGATCGAGGAATCCGAGAAGTTCCGGATCGAGTACTGGGCGCTGGAGGAAGCCAAGCTCGCCCGCATGCCCAAGCCGAAGTCCCACGCCACCCGCATCGCCCTGGTGACCGGTGCGGCGTCGGGCATCGGCAAGGCCATCGCCACGCGCCTCGCCGCGGAAGGCGCGTGCGTGGTCATCGCGGACCTGAACCTGGAGAACGCCGAAAAGGTCGCCGAAGAACTCGGCGGACCCGATGTTGCCGTCGGTGTGCAGGCGGACGTCACGGACGAGGCCCAGGTTGCGGCAGTGATCGACGCCGCCGTGCTGGCCTTTGGCGGCGTGGACCTGGTGGTCAACAATGCCGGCCTGTCCATCTCCAAGCCGCTGCTGGAAACCACCGAAAAGGACTGGGACCTGCAGCACAACGTCATGGCCAAGGGCTCGTTCCTGGTGGCCAAGGCCGCGGCCAAGGTGATGATCGCCCAGGGCCTGGGCGGGGACATCATCTACATCTCTTCCAAGAACTCCGTGTTCGCCGGCCCGAACAACATCGCCTACTCCGCCACCAAGGCGGACCAGGCCCACCAGGTCCGCCTGCTCGCCGCTGAACTGGGCGAGCACGGCATCCGCGTCAACGGCATCAACCCCGACGGCGTGGTCCGCGGCTCCGGCATCTTCGCCGGCGGCTGGGGCGCCAAGCGCGCCGCCGTGTACGGCGTGGACGAGGAAAAGCTGGGCGAGTACTACGCCCAGCGCACCCTGCTCAAGCGCGAAGTCCTGCCCGAGCACGTGGCCAACGCCGCCGCCGTCCTCACCGGCAACGAACTGTCCCACACCACCGGCCTGCACATCCCCGTGGACGCCGGAGTAGCCGCAGCCTTCCTGCGATGAGCGGGCAGGTTCAGGGCGCCGACGGCGCGCGTTCCGCCCCCGGCGTGTTCGCCGCGGTGGACATTGGCGCCTCTTCAGGCCGCGTGATCCTCGGCCGCGTCAGCTCAGGCAGGAGCGTGGAGCTGGAAGTGGTCCACCGCTTCCCCAACGGCGTGGTGGAGATCGACGGCGGCCTCCGCTGGGACTTCGACGCCCTCTTCGCCGAGGTGCTCACGGGCCTGGCGGCGGCGGCCACCGTGGCCGCCGCGCAAGGGGAACAGGTGGCCAGCATCGGCATCGACACCTGGGCGGTGGACTACGGTTTGGTCAACAAATCCGGGGAGCTGGTTGCCCAGCCCTTCAGCTACCGCGATGACCGCAGCCGCACCGCCGTCGAACCCGTGCACCGGAAACTGGACCCCGCGCGCCTCTACGGGACCACGGGGCTGCAGTTCCTGCAGTTCAACACCATCTACCAGCTCGCCAGCGAGAAGAACCTGGACGGGGTGCAGGCACTCCTGATCCCGGACCTGATCGCGTTCCTGCTCACCGGCGTCCGGCGGACGGAGGCCACGAACGCCTCCACCACGGGCCTGTTCGACGCCGTGGCGGGGGAGTGGGCCACCGAGTTCCTCACCGCCCTGGGCCTGCGGAAGGACCTGTTCCCGCCGCTGATCCAGCCCGGCGAGGCCGTGGGCACCCTCCTGCCGGGCATCGCCGCGCAGGTGGGCCTGCCGCCGGACACCCGGGTGGTGGCCGTGGGCTCGCACGACACCGCCTCGGCGGTGGCGGCCGTCCCGGCGGAAGCGGACAACGGCGGGGAGCACTTCGCGTACATCTCCTCCGGCACCTGGTCGCTCGTGGGGCTGGAACTGAAGCACCCGGTCCTCACCGAGGCCAGCCGCGAAGCGAACTTCACCAATGAACGCGGCGTGGACGGCACCATCCGCTACCTCCGCAACATGGGCGGGCTCTGGCTCCTCAGCGAATGCCAGCGGACCTGGGCGCAGGAGGGGTTCCGGCCGGAACTGACGGCGCTGCTCACCGCGGCGGCCGCGCTGCCGCCGGGAGGGCCGCAGGTCAACCCGGACGATCCCTACTTCATCGCCCCGGACAACATGCCCGGGCGTATCCGGGCCGCCGTCCGGCGCACCGGAGAGGTACTGCCGGACGATCCCGCCGCCATCACCCGCTGCATCATGGACAGCCTGGCCGCCGGCTACGCCCGCACCCTCCGGGACGCCGAACGCCTGGCCGGCCGGACCGTGGACGTGGTGCACATAGTGGGCGGCGGCTCCCAGAACAGGCTGCTCTGCCAACTCACGGCGGACGTCACCGGGAAGAAAGTGGTGGCCGGGCCCGTGGAAGCAACGGCGCTGGGCAACGTCCTGGTGCAGGCGCGCGCCGCGGGGGCAGTCTCCGGGGAGCTGGCCGATCTCCGTGCCCTGGTGGTGCACAGCCACCACCTGCAGGTGTTCGTTCCGGAACTCTCGCGGCTGTAGCTGCTGTTCACCGTGTGGCCTGACCTTCCCTTGTTCCCCGGCCGGCCCTAGGATCTGAACCCATGCCCCCAGAACACGTCCTTGCCTACGATGCGCCTGCTGCCCGGTGGCTGGAGGCCCTTCCCCTGGGAAACGGCCGGCTGGGCGCCATGGTGTTCGGCGGCAGCCAGGCGGGCGCGGAGGTGGAACACCGGTTCCAGCTCAACGACTCGTCCGCCTGGTCCGGGTCACCGCGCAGCCAGGACCGGGAGCCCGTCTTCAGCCGGGAGGTGGCGGACCGGATCCTCAACGAAAGCCGCCGCCTGATCGGTTCCGGCGACTTCGCCGGCGCCACGGTAACCCTGAAAGGCCTGCAGCACCGGCACTCCCAGGCGTACCTCCCGTTCGCCGACCTCTACCTCACCGCGGCAGCCACCGCAGCAAACCCGGCAGCAGGGGAAAAGGGAGGCGGCGGCGCTCCCGCACAGCCGTCGTCGGACTATCACCGCGGCCTGGACCTTTCCCGCGCCCTCAATACCAACACGTACCGCCTGGACGGCCACGCCGTCCGGGTGGAAGCGTTCATCAGCCACGATCCGTCAGTGCTGGTGGTCTCGCTGCGGACCGACGCGCCGCAGGGCCTCGACCTTGCGTTGCGACTGGATTCCCCGCTGCGTATCCTCCGCCGCTCCGGCGGGGACGGGAGGCTGTCCCTCGAACTGAAAATGCCCTCCGACGCAGCCCCGGCGCACGACGGCGGCGTGGTGGAGTACTCGGAGGACGATTCCCTCAGCATGCAGGGGGCAGTGGCGGCCACCTGGGAGCATGACGGCCGGCCCGTGCAGGGACCAGCCGGCCCCGCCAGGCAGGCATCAGCGCACGACGACGGCCTGGCCGCCACCGGCGTCCGGCGCGCCGACATCTACCTCGCCACCGACACCACCTTCGCGGGGCTGGCCCGCCAGCCGCGGGGCACCGCCTCCACTGCCGCGGCCGCCGCCCGTACCGTGGTGGACCAGGCCCGGGCCTCCGGACGGGAAGTCCTGCTTGGCCGGCACGGGGAGAGCCACTCCAGGCTCTACGGGGCCGCGCGGGTGGAATTCGATGTTCCGGTGCGGGAAAGCGAAGATACGGGCCGGCGGCTGCTGGCGGCCAACGCCCACCCTGGCGGCCCGCTGGCGGCCGATCCCGGCCTGGCGGCGCTGCTCTTCAACTACGGGCGGTACCTGCTGATCTCCAGCTCGCGGTCCGCCCCTGCGGGGTCCCGGCAGGGGACGGCCTGGCGCGGAGTGCCGGCCAACCTCCAGGGCATCTGGAACGCCGAACTGCCGGCCCCCTGGAGCTCCAACTACACCACCAACATCAACCTGCAGATGAACTACTGGGGCGCCGAACCCACCGGCCTGGCCGAGTGCGCGGAACCGCTCTTTGCCCTCATCGAGGCGATGCAGGGGACCGGGTCCGCGGTGGCCCGGGAGTATTACGGCGCCCGCGGCTGGGCCGTGCACCACAACTCGGATCTGTGGGCCTACGCAAAACCGGTGGGGCACGGGGCGCATTCGCCGGAGTGGGCGTACTGGCCCATGGCAGGCACCTGGCTGGTGCGGCACCTGTGGGAGCATCTGCAGTTTGGCAGCACGGACAGTTCCGCGGACGCGGACACTTTCGCCCCGGACAGCTTTGCCCGGGACACAGCCTGGCCGGCCATCCGCGGTGCCGCTGAATTCGCCCTGGACCTGCTGGTTAATTTCCCGGACGGCTCGCTGGGAACCAGCCCGTCCACGTCCCCGGAGAACACGTTTGCGGCGGCAGACCCGTCCACCGGCACCCGGGTGCAGGGATCCGCCGCCCAATCCGCCACCATGGACCTGACCCTCATCGGCGATGTTTTCCGGATGCTGGACACCCTGGCCCGCCGCCTTGGCCTGGAAGATGACCCCGTGGCCTCCGCCGCACGCAGTGCCCTGCCCCGGCTTCCCGCACCGGCACCGGGACGCGGCGGAAAGCTCCGGGAGTGGCTTGACGATCCGGAGGAATGGGAACCCGGGCACCGGCACGTCAGCCACCTCTACCTCGCCTATCCCGGGGACACGCCGCTCACCCCCGGGCTCGAAGCGGCGGTTCGGGCCAGCCTGGACGGCCGGGGCGACGAAGCCACCGGCTGGTCGCTGGCTTGGAAGATCCTGCTGCGCGCACGGCTCCGCCAGGCCGGAAAAGTCAGCGACCTCCTGCGGCTCTACTTCCGGGACATGCAGACGCCCCGCGGAGGCCAAAGCGGAGGCCTGTATCCCAACCTTTTCGGCGCCCACCCGCCGTTCCAGATCGACGGCAACCTCGGGTACGTGGCCGCCCTGGCCGAGTGCCTGGTCCAGAGCCACCGGACCGTGGGCGGGCTCCACGAAATAGAGCTGCTCCCCGCCCTCCCCTCCGAGCTGCCCGCCGGCCGCGCCCGGCGGCTCCGTGCCCGGCCCGGGGTGGACGTGGACCTGGACTGGCAGGACGGGCGGCTGGTGCGGGCAACCCTGGCCGCGCGGAAGCCGGTCAAGGTGCTGGTCCGTTATGGACCGGGCACCGGGGAAGCGCACCTTGAGCCAGGAATACCCGCAGTTCTCACCTACAGCGCCCCTCGCAGCGCCCCTACTGACAGGATTGGATGACCCATGCCGCTCTTCGACCTTCCCCTTGCGCAGCTCCGCGCCTACTCCTCGGACGTGACGCCCCCGGAGGACCTGGGCCACTTCTGGGACGCCACCATCAGGGAAGCCCGGGCCTTCCCGCTGGACGCCAGTTTTGAGCCGGTGGAAAACTACCTTTCCGTCATCGACACCTTCGACGTCACCTTCGCGGGCTACGGCGGCGCTCCGGTCCGGGGCTGGCTCCACCTCCCGGCGCTCAGGGAACCCGGGGCGTCGCTGCCGGTGGTGGTCCAGTACGTTGGCTACTCCGGCGGCCGCGGCCTGGTCAACCAGGACACCCGCTGGGCCCAGGCCGGCTACGCGCACTTCATCATGGACACCCGCGGCCAGGGCTACGGCGGCACCCTGGGCGACACGCCGGACCCGCACCCCTCCGCCGGGGACGTCGCCCACGCCGGACTCATGACCCGGGGCATCGGAAACCGCGAGGACTACTACTACCGCCGTGTGTACGTGGACGCCTTCCGGGCCGTGGAAGCCGCCCAGTCCCACCCCGCCGTCGACCCCTCCAGGGTGGTGCTGGCCGGCGTCAGCCAGGGCGGCGGCATTGTGGTGGCCACCGCGGGCCTGGCCGCCGGAAGGCTCGACGGCGTCATCGCCGCGCTGCCCGATGTCCCGTTCCTGCAGGACTTCCCCCGGGCCATCGACATCACACCCCGCGGCCCGTACCCCGAGATCGCCCAGTTCCTGGCCCGGCACCGGGACCGGTACGACTCCGCGCTCGCCGTTCTGCGCTATTTCGACGGCGTCAACCTGGCCCGGTGGGCAACAGCCCCTGCGCTGTATTCAGCCGCCCAGATGGACGACATCTGCCCGCCGTCCACGGTGTTCGCAAGTTTCAACGCCTATGGCTCCGGAACGGCAGGCTCCTCCGGAACCGGCGCCGGGAAGGAGATTGAGGTGTACCGGTTCAACAACCACGAGGGCGGCCAGGAACACCACTGGATCCGCCAGCTGCTGTTTCTGCGCAAGATTTTGGGGTAAGTTGCTTCTGCCGGGGTGAGAAAACGGTTTCTCTGCCCGTTGGAACAGGAAGCAATGAAGAAACTCAGCAGGCTCAGCGTCTTTGCCTACGGCGCCGGTGACGCCGCCAACAGCATGATCATCAGCACCGGGAACATGTTCCTGCTCGTCTACTACACGGATGTTGCCGGGATCGGGGCGGCCGCCGCAGGAACCCTGCTGCTTCTCCTGCGGGTCTTTAACGCCTTCACGGACATCGCCGCGGGGCGCATCGTGGACCGCGTCCACAGCAGGCGCTGGGGGAAGTTCCGGCCCTTCCTGATGTTCGGTTTCATCCCGCTCCTGCTGAGCGTGGCGGTGTTCCATGTTCCGGACGTCGAACCGTCCCTTAAGCTGCTCTACGCCTACTGCACGTACGGCCTGGTGTGTGTCGCCTACAGCATGGTCAATGTTCCCTACGGCTGCCTGGTGGGGGCCATGACGCAGGACGCCCGGCAGCGCGCCCGGCTGGGCGGCGCCCGGACCCTCGGCGGGCTGTCCGTTGGCGCCACGCTCGGCTTCTTCATTGCCCCGCTCCTGGGGGCCGGGCAGGACATGCAGCAGGTCTTCACCTGGCTGACCATCACCTTCGCGGTTGTGGGCTCGGCCCTGTACGCCTTCACCGGTGCCGCCTGCGCCGAGCAGGTTCCCGGCAGCGTCCCCAGGATCACCCTCAGCCAGAGCATGGCGGCCCTCAAGGCAAATTCGCCGCTGGTGGTCCTCTGCGTCAGCTCGGTGCTTTTTGTCACCGGAACATCCGCCACGGGAGCATCCCAGTTCTACTACCTCCGCGATGTCCTGTCCCGGGTGGACCTGTTTCCCCTGATGGCCGCCGCGCAGGTGGCCATCACGCTCACGTTGGCGGTGCTCATTCCGCGTCCGGTGGCGCGCTGGGGCAAACGTGCCGTCTACTGCGCCGGCGCCGGCCTCGGTGCCGTTGGGGGCCTGCTGGTTTTCCTGGCGCCCGTGGAGGCGCCCCTGCTGGGCGTGGCTGGCCTGGTGCTGGGGCTGCTTGCCTCCGCGTCGGTCAGCATTGTCACGTGGGCGCTGATCGCGGACACCGTGGAGTACGGCGAGTGGAAGACCGGAGTCCGGGTGCAGGGCATCAACTACGCCCTCCTGGCCGCCACCAGGAAGCTGGGCATGGGCTTTGGTGCCGGCGTTGTGGCCTTTTCCCTGGCCTGGGGCGGCTACGCCTCGGGCGTGGCAGAACAGCCGCAATCCGCAACACTGGCCATCCGGGCCGCGGCGGGACTGCTGCCCGGAGTCCTGGTCCTGGCGGCCGTGGGCATCATGTACTGGTACCGCCTCACGGACCGGAAGCACGCCGAGCTGGTGGCAAGCCTGTCGCGTGATGCAACGTAACCGTTTTGCCATCCGCGGAAGCTGTGGTTATGGTTCATGGCATGACTAACCGTTGGTATGCGTATTTTTCGTTGGCTCTGGAGGGGCCCGCGTCTAACTGACACGCAACCAACTTTCCTTCAGAGCCAACAGGGCAGAGATGATTCTCTGCCCTTCGCCGTTTCTCCGGCGGGTTCTGATCCGGGCCCGCTTCCCATCTGGAACAGGACCCGAACATGAGCACCGCAACAGCCCCCGCAACCACAACCGCCGGCATTTCCGCAACGGAATCCGCGGCCAGGTCCACGTCGAACCTGCGCGTCAGCGAATTCACGGCGCTGCCCACCCCGCAGGAACTCATCGCGGAACTGCCGCTGGACGCCCGGGTGGCGGACGTCGTCGAACGCGGCCGCGATGAAGTCCGGGCCATCATGGACGGCGTGGACGACCGCCTGCTGGTGATCGTTGGGCCCTGCTCCATCCACGACCCCAAGGCGGGCCTGGAGTACGCACGCCGGCTGGTGAGCCAGGCCGAGAAGCACAGGGAAGACCTGCTGATCGTGATGCGCACCTACTTCGAAAAGCCCCGCACCACCGTGGGCTGGAAGGGCCTCATCAACGATCCCCGCCTGGACGGCAGCCACGACATGGTGACCGGCCTCCGCACCGCCCGGCACTTCCTGCAGCAGGTCACCGCCCTGGGCCTCCCCACGGCAACGGAGTTCCTCGAACCCATCAGCCCGCAGTACATGGCGGACCTGATCTCCTGGGGCGCCATCGGGGCGCGCACCACCGAAAGCCAGATCCACCGGCAGCTCGCGTCCGGGCTGTCCATGCCCATCGGCTTCAAGAACGGGACCGACGGCGACCTCCAGGTGGCCATCGACGCCTGCGGTGCGGCGGCCGCGGCCCAGGCGTTCCTGGGCATTGACGGTGACGGCCGGGCGGCGCTGGTGTCCACTGCCGGGAACCCGGACACCCATGTCATCCTCCGCGGCGGACGCAAGGGACCCAACTACTCCGCCGCCGACGTCGGGGCGGCGTCAGCCAAGCTGGCAGGCAAGCAGCTGAACCCGCGGCTCATTGTGGATGCCAGCCATGCCAACAGCGGCAAGAGCCACCACCGGCAGGCCGAGGTGGCGCTGGAGATCGGCGCGCAGCTCGAGGACGGCGGCACGTCGGCCCAGGCGATTGCCGGCGTCATGCTGGAAAGCTTCCTGGTGGGCGGTGCGCAGAACCTGGATGTTGCCGAGCACGCGGCCGGACGCGCTGAGCTCGTGTACGGGCAGAGCGTCACCGATGCCTGCATGGAATGGGACGTTTCGGTCTCCGTCCTGGACCAACTGGCGGCATCCGCGCGCAAGCGCCGGGAGGCGAAATAGGGGGATTTACTACTTTCACTTCTGCCACACGAACATCTAGAGTATCTAGATAGGTGGTTGGTGGATGGCTCAGCATCGGAACACCGCATTGGCACGTACCTGGGGTCACTGTTGTCCATCCGTCAGCAAAGGAAAATAGGGAAATGTCGGCAGAACAGAACTTCTCCAACGCGAAGTTCCTGACCGTGGCTGAAGTAGCCCAGGTCATGCGCGTCTCCAAAATGACCGTGTACCGGCTGGTGCACTCCGGCGAAATGCCGGCAGTGCGCTTCGGCCGCTCCTACCGGGTTCCGGAACAGGCCGTTGAGCAGTACCTCAAAGGTGCTGTGGTGGACGGCCACTCCGAGACAGCCTGAGCAGCTGTCCGTAGCCGCCTTCCGGAAGCGGTACCCTGTTAAGGAACGTTTTACGTCATTGTAAGAATCTGTCAGTTGTTCAGTTCGTAGCTCTGTCCACGAACAATTTCCATCAGACAGGTACTGCATCTAGTTTGTAAGGAACTTACGTGGGTTCAGTTATTAAGAAGCGTCGCAAGCGTATGGCCAAGAAGAAGCACCGCAAGCTGCTTCGCAAGACCCGTCACCAGCGCCGCAACAAGAAGTAGAGATACTTCGAACAGCGCAGGAAATGCCCGTCGCCTTCCGAGGCGGCGGGCATTTTCTTGTGCTGTCCCCAACCAGGTAGCAGCACATGTCGTTAACAAGGCTCATAAGGACATCTGCTGCGACCTAGATGCGCGGGCCCCGGATGCGGGCAAATCCCTTCCAGAGCCCGTAGACGGCGCCGCCGGCCGTCGCGGCTTTGAGGCCGAACGTGGCCGCGCGCCGGCCTGACCGGAAATCGTAGACCGGCCAGTTGTTGTCGCGGGCGTGCCGGCGCAGGCGGGCATCCGGGTTGATGGCCACCGGATGGCCCACAAGGGTCAGCAGCGGAATGTCGTTATAGGAGTCGCTGTACGCCCAGCAGCGCTTGAGGTCCAGCTCCTCGGCGTCCGCAATGGCCTGGACGGCCACAGCCTTGGCCGAGCCGTGCAGGATGTCACCCACCAGGCGGCCGGTGTACATGCCCTCGGAAATTTCCCCCACCGTCCCCAGCGCCCCGGTCAGTCCCAGCCGGGTAGAGATCACCGTGGCCACTTCGATGGGGGTGGCGGTCACCAGCCACACCCGGCGGCCCACGCGCAGGTGCTGCTCCGCCAGCGCTTTGGCGCCCGGCCAGATGCGGGAGGCGATCATCTCGTCGTAGACCTCTTCGCCGAGCGCCTTGATGTCATCAACCGTGATGCCGGCCGCCAGCGTCAGTGCGGAGTCGCGGACGGCGTGGACATCGTCCATGTTTTCGCCGCGGGCCACGAACTTGAACTGCTTCCACGCGAACCCGGCCGCCTGGGCCATGGTGAACGCCCCGCGCTGGTGCATCTTGCGGGCAACGTGGAAGAGGCTGGCACCGCGCATCAGGGTGTTGTCCACATCGAAGAACGCCGCCTCGCCCGGTTGCGGCGCAGCAACCGGTTTGGTGACTACGGCGACGTACTTCTCCTCGGGCATGCAGTCGAGTCTAGTCAATCCGCTGTTCAATCCCCGTTTAGCCTTGTTCCCCCTTGCCCGGCGTCGCCGGACCCGGGGGAACGGGTCTACGGTTAACGCATGGCCTCACCCCGCGTTGTCCTGATCACCAAGGCAGACTGCCACCTCTGCGAAGACGCGCGCGACGCCGTCAGCAGGGTTACAGCCTCGTTGGGACTTGGGTGGAGCGAGGAGTTGGTGGACAACCAGCCGGAACTCCGTGAGCGCTACGCGGAAGAAATCCCGGTGGTGCTGGTGGATGGCGTGCAGCGCGATTTTTGGAAAATCGACGAAGCCCGGCTGGCACGCGTGCTCCAGCGGGCCCTGGCACAGTAGGGGAGCAGTACCGTGGTGGAGAGGTCTTCAGTGTCCCCTGCATCGGCGGCACCTGCTTTGATGGCATTGCCGGTTGGGCCCTAGAGTGGAGTCACAACGCGATGCGAGGGAGGGGCTGGTGGCTTCGCTGGATTCAACCCCCCAGGCTGTCCCGGACCTGCCGGGAGCTGCGGGCACGGCAGCCAAACAGATTCCGCCCGCTGCAGTGGCCCGGCTGACCCTCTACCTGCGTGCCCTCAATACCCTCCTGGCCGAGGGCGTGGAGCGGGTCTCCTCCGAATCCCTTGCCGAGGCCTCCGGCGTCAGCTCCGCTACGCTCCGCAAGGACCTCTCCCACGTGGGCTCCTACGGCACCCGCGGTGTGGGCTACGAGGTCCAGTACCTCAGCCGGCACATCGCCGCTGCCCTGGGACTCACCCACGACTGGAAAGTTGCCATCGTCGGTGCCGGCAACCTGGGCAAGGCCCTTGCACGGTACGGCGGCTTCGAATCCCGGGGTTTCGACGTCGTGGCCATCTTTGACGCGGACCAGATGGTGGTGGGCAACGAGGTCGGCTGGCTGCGCGTCAGCGACGTGGCGGACCTGGAAACCGTGCTGCACCGCACCGGGGCCAACATGGTGGTCCTTGCGTTGCCCGCTTCCGTGGCCCAGGGCATCTGCGACCGCGTGGTGGCGGCCGGGGTCCGCAGCGTCCTGAGTTTCGCCCCCATCATGCTCCAGGTGCCGGAGGGCGTTAACCTCCGCAAGGTGGACATGGCAACCGAGCTGCAGATCCTGGCCTATCACGCACAACGGGCGCAGGCCCCGGGGCAGACCGCCTAGTCTCCGTCAGCGGTGCTTGCTGGTTCCGGGGCCCACGCCCGAAGGGTGGGTGGTGCGTGGAGTTACCGGCCGTATGGGTTCCCCATATTGCCGCCGTACGGGTTGGCGAACGGCTGCTGGCGCCGGAAATACGGAGCCGAGGCCGGCAGGTAGAGCAGCACGATGGCCGCGATCCCCAGCAGGGTGCCGAGGGTTGCGAAGCTGGGCGGGCCGAAGAGGCCGAAGATGGACAGTGCCGCGAAGACCGTGCCCAGGATCCGCGCCCAGTTCTTGCCCTTACGGACGAAGAACGCCACCAGCAGGTACAGGGCGAGGCCGATGATGGCGAACACCACCAGGGTTCCGGCGATGACGCCCTTCATATCCTCGTAGGTGACACCGGCGCCGCTGCCCTCGATCTGGGTTTCGAAGGCGTCGCGGAACATGGGATCATCCAGCGTGGTCAGGCCGGTCAGCATCGAAATCACAAAGATCGCGGCGGAGGCAATCAGCAGCCAGAAGGAGATGTTGACCATCTGGGGAACACCCGTGCTGCCGGACGGCTGGGGCTGCTCCGACGGATACTGCGCATAGGGGGACTGTCCGTACGGCTGCTGGCCGTAGCCGGGGGCTGCCGGCGGGTTCTGGCCGTACTGCGGGGCGTTCTGCCCGTACTGGGGTGCGCCCGACTGGCCGTACTGGGGCGGGTTCTGGCCGTACTGCGGGGTGTTCTGTCCATACTGCGGGGTGTTCTGTCCATACTGCGGTGTTCCGGACTGCTGGCCGTACTGGGGCTGGTTTTGGCCATACTGGGGTGCATTCTGGCCGTAGCGCGGACCCTGGCTGCCGGACTCGGAGCCGGGCTCGGGTTCGTTCGGAACGGGAGGCGGGACGGGGGGAGTGCTCATGGGCGGTCCTTTTGCGTGTCGGGTTCCAGGTAAATCGCCGGGATCGGTCCTGTCCCCTACCCCCAGCATCACTTACGTCCACCGTACCCCCGGGCAGCCGCCTTGTGGGTCATTCGGAAGAGGTATTCCCGGAGCGGGCCGCGGCGAAGAAGGCCTGGGAATTGGGCAGCCACAGCAGCACCGTTGCCGCCAGGCTGATGAGGAACGTTGCCCAGTTGCCGCCCTGGCCCACGCCCATCATGGCGTTGGGCACGGCCAGGACCAGGGTGGCGCCGGTGAGGGCCGTGAGGCCCAGGCGGGCCCAGCGCTTTCCGTCCTTCATGGCAAGGGCCAGGACGATCTGCGCCGCACCGACCGCTGCCGCCAGCAGCATGAGCAGGAGCACCAGCGTGGCCGCCCCCGGTGCCGCGGCAAAGAGCACCAGCGATGCCAGCATGCCGAGCATTCCACCCAGCAGGCCCAGGATGCCGCCCACAAACCAGATCCAGAAGGAGACCTTGAGTTCGGTGGGCAGGCCTGTCACCAGGAACATTCGGGCAAAACCGCTCCGCGGCGCGCTGGGAGAGTTGCTCATGGCCCTCACTGTAATCCCCGCCGGGACCCGGAAGGAGCGGCGTGCTTAAAGACGGCACCCCGGCGCCGGACTGCGGGAGTCCAGGGCCGGGGTGCCGGAGCGGAAGGAATTATGCCGCGGGAGCGATGAAGGCGAGTTCGAGGTTGATGGCAACCTTGTCGCTCACCAGGACGCCGCCGGTCTCGAGGATGGCGTTCCAGGTCAGGCCGAAGTCCTTGCGGCTGATGGTGGTCCCGGCGGAAACGCCTGCACGGGTGTTGCCGAACGGGTCAACAGCCACACCGTTGAACTCGGTGTCCAGGGTGACGGGGCGGGTGACGCCCTTGATGGTCAGGTCGCCGGTCAGCTCATAGCTGTCGCCCTTGGCCACGAGGCCGTTGGAGACAAAGGAGATTTCGGGGAACTTCTCTACGTCGAAGAAATCCTCGCCCTTGACGTGGCCATCGCGGTTTACGTCGCCGGAATCGAAGCTGGCGGTGTTGATGGTGGCGTTGATCCTGGCATCGGAGATGTCCCCGGGGAGGTCAAGGGTGGCGGCGGCTTCGGTGAACTGGCCGCGGACCTTGCTGATGCCCGCGTGGCGGACCGTGAAGCCGATCTCGCTGTGTGAGTTGTCGAGGGTCCAGGTGCCGGTGGTGACGTCTGCGGGAAGTGCCATGGTGATGCTCCTTGGGTTTGCGTACTGTCGGGTTGTGCTGTTGAACCTTCATCTGTTGAAGTCTCAACTAACTGCTGCATCCAGTATAAACATGCATTTGCATGTTTTGTTCCCGTCTTCGGAACATTTCTTCAAAAACTTCAGTTCTACTCTCCGTAGAAGCTTGTCCGGGAGATTTCGGATCGCACGCCATCTTTGAGAAACTGGTAAACATGCCCCAAGTCACTGTCCATTTGCTCCGCCACGGCGAGGTCCACAATCCCGACGGCGTTCTCTACGGACGGCTGCCCGAATTCCACCTCTCCGAACTGGGCCAGGAGATGGCACGTACGCTCGCCGAGCACTTCAGCCGGCGCGCGGCCGGGGGTGCCCGGATCACCTACCTGGCAGCCTCCCCGCTGGACCGTGCGCAGGAAACTGCCCGGCCGACGTCGGACGCGCTCAACCTGCAGATCCACACGGACGAACGGATCATCGAAGCGGAGAACTACTTCGAGGGCATGAAGGTCACCAGGGCTGAGCTGCGCCGCCCCAAGCACTGGCCGCGGCTGGTCAACCCGCTGCGGCCGTCCTGGGGCGAACCGTACAAAAACCAGGCTTCCCGGGTAATGGAAGCGGTCCAGGACGCGCGGCTGCGCGCCATCGAACTGGCAGCCGGGGACTTCGGCACGGACGGGCCTGAAGCCATCATGGTCAGCCACCAGCTCCCCATCTGGGCCACCCGCCTCAGCGCCGAGGGAAAGCCGCTGTGGCATGACCCTCGGAAACGCGAATGCACCCTGACCTCCATTACGTCCCTGGTGTTCGACGACGCCGGCACGCTCCTGCGCGTGCAGTACAGCGAACCCGCCGCTTCCCTTCTTCCGGGTGCGTCCAGCACCCCTGGAGCCTAGCTGTGACCCACCGCAATCCCGTGACTTCCCGCCGTAGCCTGCTGGCTGCCGGTGGCCTGGCCCTGACCGCCGTGACCCTGGGCCTGTCAGGCTGCGCCCAGGAGGATGCCCTGGCCCAGCAGGCCAAAGCGGGCGACAACAAAAACTATGTTGCCGGCGACGGCTCCGTGACGGAGTTTGCGGCCGGGGACCGCAAGTCCGCCATCCAGGTCAACGGCACGCTCTTCAACGGCACCACCGTGGCGCCCGCCGATTTCCAGGGCCGGGTGACGGTGCTGAACTTCTGGTTCGCCGCCTGCGCCCCGTGCCGCGTGGAGGCCCCCATCCTGGAAGAGCTCCACCAGGAGTTCAAGGACCAGGGCGTGCAGTTCTACGGCGTCAACCTGCGGGACGAGAAAGCCACCGCCGAGGCCTTCGAGAAGACCTTCAACCTGACCTACCCCAGCTTCGACGACAAGGACGGCGGCGTCCTCCTGGCTGTCTCCGGACTGGTTCCGCCGGGCGCGGTCCCCACCACCCTGGTGCTGGACAAGCAGGGCCGCGTGGCCTCCCGCGTCCTGGGCGAAGTCCAAAAAGGCACCCTGAAGGCCCTCATCGCTGCCGCCGTGGCAGAGTAGCGGCGGTCCCGTGAACAGCCCCTTCGCCGAAGCCATCCTGAATGGCTCGCTCCTGCTTGCCATCCCGGTGGCGCTGCTGGCCGGACTGGTCTCCTTCCTCTCCCCGTGCGTGCTGCCCCTGGTCCCCGGATACCTGGGCTACGTCACCGGACTCAGCGGCGTGGACCTGCAGAAGCAGAAGCGCGGCCGGATGCTGGTGGGCATCGGACTGTTCGTGCTCGGTTTTTCCGTCATTTTCGTCCTCCTCGGCGGGGCTTTCGGCCAGCTCGGAACCCTGATCACCGGTGCGCAGAACGCCTGGATCACCCAACTCCTGGGCATCCTGGTGATCGTGATGGGTGTCGTCTTCATGGGCGGCTTCAGCTGGCTGCAGCGCGACGCCAAGATCTCCGCCAGGCCGCCGGCCGGGCTGTGGGGAGCGCCGCTGCTGGGCCTGACCTTCGGGCTGGGCTGGGCGCCGTGCATCGGGCCCACCTACTCGGCCGTGCAGCTGCTGAGCCTCTCCGGGGGATCGTCCGCGGCCAAGGGCGCCTTCCTGGCCTTCGTCTACAGCCTGGGCCTGGGCATCCCGTTCCTGCTGATCGCACTGGCGGTCCGCCGGGGGATGGGAGTGATGGCGTTCTTCCGCAGGCACCGCCTGGCCATCCAGCGCACCGGCGGGGGCATCCTGGTGGTGCTGGGCCTGCTGATGGCCAGCGGTGTCTGGGGCACCTGGGTGACCGAACTCCAGTACTGGTTCCAAACCGATGTGAAGTTGCCGATCTGATGAGCGAGCGCGTGAACCTAGAGAAGAAGTCCTCCACACCCGCGACGGGCAACGGCCTGCCAGCGGCCAAGGCTGACGCCGCGCTGCCCGCCCTGGGCCCCAAGGAGATGCTGCGCTGGGCCTGGACCCAGCTGACCAGCATGCGCACGGCGCTGTTCCTGCTGCTGCTCCTTGCCGTTGCCGCCGTTCCGGGCTCACTGTTCCCGCAGCGCCCCGCCAACCCGTCCATCGTCACCCAGTACATCAAGGACAACCCGGACTACGGGAAGCTGCTGGACACCCTGCAGCTGTACGACGTCTACTCCTCGGCCTGGTTCTCGGCCATCTACCTGCTGCTGTTCATCTCCCTGATCGGGTGCGTGGTGCCGCGCGCCATCGCCCACTACAAGGCGATGAGGTCCCAGCCGCCGCGCACCCCGAAACGGCTCTCCCGCCTCCCCGAGTACGGGACCCTGGTGATACCCGCCCGGGCCGGGATCCCGGCGTCGGACGCCATCCACGGCGCCGCCGGACTGCTGAAGAAACGCGGCTACCGCGTGGAGGTCAGGGACGACGACGGCGCGCGGCCGTCTTTGGGGGCCGAGCGCGGCTTCCTGAAGGAAGTGGGCAACCTCGTCTTCCACACGTCCCTCATCGGCGTCCTGGTGTCCGTGGCCATCGGCGGCCTCTTCGGCTACAGCGGCCAGCGGATCCTGGTGGAGGGTGACACGTTCGTGAACACCCTGGTGGGCTACGACCAGTTCACGCCCGGCACCAACTTCCAGTCCAGCCAGCTGCAGCCCTATTCCATCCAGCTGGACAAGTTCGACATCACGTTCGACCGCGAGTCCGAGGGCAAGTTTGGCCAGCCCATCGATTTCTCGGCCGCAGTGACCACCAAGGAAAACCCGGACGCGCCCGCGCGGCAGGAAACCCTGAAGGTCAACGATCCCGTCACCCTGGGCGGCACCAGCATCTACCTCACCGGCAACGGCTACGCCCCCGTGGTGACCATCCGGGACGGCGCCGGCAACGTGGCCATGCAGGGCCCCGTGGTGGCCAAGCTCCAGGGGGACAACTACTACTCCTCCGTGGTGATCAAGGTCCCCGACGCCGCGCCGGACCAGCTGGGATTCGCCGGCTTCTTCCTGCCCACCGCCTTCGTCACCGATGAGGGGGTTTCCTTCAGCGGTGACCCGGAGCTCTTCAACCCGCAGCTCACGCTCAACTCCTACTATGGCGACCTTGGCCTGGATGACGGAGCGCCGCAGAACGTCTTCGAACTTGACGTCAAGGACCTGACCCCGCTGAACGCCCGCAACCTGGACGCCGGCGGCATCACCCTCTCGCCGGGGACCAGCTACACCCTCCCCGACGGCAAAGGCACCATCAGCTTCGACGGCGTCAAGCGGTACATCGGCGTGGACATCCACCACAACCCCGGACAGCTCTACGCCCTGATCTTCGCGCTGCTGGCCGTGGCCGGCCTGATCCTGTCGCTCTACGTCAACCGCCGCCGCGTGTGGGTCCGTACGGGCACCCACGAGGACGGCCGCACCATGGTTGAGTACGGGCTCCTGGCCCGCGGCGAGGACCACCGGCTTGCCGGCGAAGCGGAAGCCCTCCGCAAGCTGCTGACCGAAGAGTGGCAGCTGGATCCGGACCAGGGCCCGCCGCGGACCTCACAGGAAACTCCCGGCAGCCCGGGGGACAATAGCACCGGAGCTGCCGCAACCACAGGCCCCGCCACCACCCCAGCCGGCCCCACCGGGCCCGAAAAGGACCAGTAATGCCGTACGGAATCAACGAAACCATGGGCCAGTACAGCGAGCTCTTTATGCTGCTGGCGGCCGGCACGTACACCGTAGCCTTCATCGCTTTCGCCTGGGACCTGGCCAAGAGCAGCAAGGCGCTGCGAGCCATCGACCTCAAGGCTGCTCAGGCCTCGCAGCCCGGCAGTGCCCAGGACTCCGCCAGGGTTCCGGTGGCAGCCGGGGTGGGCGACCACGCTGCATCCGCCGAAGCCTCCCGCTCCGATTCCGCCGGGGCGCGCCTGGGCGGGCCGGCCGGCAGAGCCGAGCGGCCGACGTCGTCCACCACCAAAGCAGCGGGGCCGGGGGCCGGGGGAGTCATCACCGCCGACGCCGACATGCGCTACGCCGCGGAACGCCGCGCACCGGCCCGGGTGGCAGTTGCCCTGACCGTCCTCGGCGTCCTGATCCATGCCGCCGGTGTGGTGACCCGTGCGCTGGGTGCCGGCCGCGTGCCGTGGGGCAACATGTACGAATTCCTCACCACCGGCGCCTTCGTGGCGGTAGCGGTGTTCCTGCTGGTGCTGGTCCGCCGCGACCTCCGCTTCCTGGGAACCTTCGTGGTGGGCCTGGCCATCATCATGCTGGTGGCCGCCTCCGTGGCCTACTGGACCCCCGTCGGGCACCTGGTTCCCGCCCTCCAGAGCTACTGGCTCATCATCCACGTGTCCATCGCCGTGCTGTCCTCAGCCCTCTTCACCCTGACCTTCGCGATGTCCGCGCTGCAGCTGGTCCAGTCCCACCGCCAGAAGACGGTGGCTGCCGGCGGGGCGGACAAACTGGGCTTCATGCGCCTGGTGCCGTCCGCGCTGAGCCTGGAAAACCTGTCCTACCGGATCAACGCCATCGCCTTCATCGGCTGGACGTTCACCCTCATGTTCGGTGCCATCTGGGCAGAAAAGGCCTGGGGTCGGTTCTGGGGCTGGGACACCAAGGAAGTGTGGACCTTCGTGATCTGGGTTGTCTACGCCGGATACCTCCACGCACGGGCAACCCGGGGCTGGACCGGCACCCGTGCCGCCTGGCTCTCGATCGTTGGCTACCTCTGCGTGGTGTTCAACTTCACCATCGTGAACCAGTTCTTCAACGGGCTCCACTCGTACTCAGGCCTCTGAGCAGGACTTCTGCGGGGTTCCCAGGTGCCCGGGGACTTCTAAAATCGATGTAGCAACAGGGCTGTTCCCGGTCAGCCGGTAATGCTACGTTGGTTTCGTGCGCCCGTGATGAAGTTTGCTGGCGGAACAACAGTTTTTCCTGAGGTACCCATGAGCTATGTTCTCGCCATTGACGTGGGAACCAGCTTCACAGCTGCTGCCATCGCCCGTTTTGACCAGGGAGCTTCCTCTCCCGAGTGCCTGCCGCTGGGACTCCGTGGAACCTCGGTACCCTCTGTTCTTTTTTACCCCGACAACGGACCCGTCCTGGTGGGGGAAGCCGCGGAGCGCCGCGGCCTGGATTCGCCCGGGCGGGTCGTGCGGGAATTCAAGAGGCGCATTGGCGACGCCGTGCCGATCTCCGCGGGCACGCTGTCCCTGGCCGCCGAGGACGTGTTCGCCACCATGGCCCGCTGGGTGGCAGACCGCGCGGAAGAACGCCAGGGGGCGCCGCCGTCGGAAATCATCCTGACGTACCCCGCTGCCTGGGGCTTCCACCGCACATCCCTCATCAAGGACGCCCTCGCCGCCAAGGGGCTCCACAACGTCACGCTGCTGACGGAACCGGAAGCCGCGGCCCTCCATTACGCTTCCCAGGTGCGGGTGGAGGACGGCAGCATCATCGCCGTCTACGATCTCGGCGGCGGCACCTTCGATACCGCTGTCCTCCGCAAAGAGGCCAGCAACCGGTTTGAACTGCTCGGGAAACCGGAAGGCTTTGAACACATGGGCGGCGCCGATTTCGATGCCGCCCTTTTCCGCTTTGTGGCTGAACATACGGACGGGGGGCTGGCCCGGCTGGACCCGGCAGCCCCAGGGGTGCTCGCCGCGCTTTCCCGGCTGCGGCGGGAGTGCGTGGAGGCCAAGGAAGCGCTCTCCAGCGACAGCGAAGCCAACATCTCCGTGCTCCTGCCCGGCATCCAGCAGCAAATACGCCTGGTCCGCCCCGAATTCGAGTCACTGATCGAAGACCCCGTCCGGGACACCGTGGATGCCCTCGAACAATCGCTGGGCCAGCTGGGGCTGGAGCCGGCTGACCTCTCCGCCGTGCTGCTGATTGGCGGGTCCTCAAGGATTCCCCTTGTTGCACAGCTGATCTCGGAGCAGCTTGACCGTCCCATCGCCGTCGACGCCGATCCCAAGTCCTCCATCTGCATGGGCGCAGCCGTATCCGCGGTGCTGGGCCGGGCGGCTCTGGCTGCTGCCGCCGCAGCGGAATCGAGCCCGGCCGAAGCTCACGGTGAGGCTGTTTCCAGCCCCGCCGCGGATGGTGCAGCGCCGCTGCGGCTGGCCAGCTGGTCCCGGAACCCCACGCCCGCCCCGCAATCCCTGGCGGCAGCAGCCCTCAGCCAGGGCAATGGTGACAAGGGCGGAGCGCATGCGCCGAAGCCCCGGGTGCGGCTTACTGCCGTGGCGGCCACCGCGGTCCTGTTCACTGTCCTCACCGCCACGGCCGCCCAGAGCCCGGCAGGATTCAACAGCCTGACCTCCGTGTTCGTCCCGCCGGCCGGGGCCTCCAATGATCGCGGGGCCGTGCCCGCCACCGGTGCCGCCGGGGGCGGCAATGGTGCCGGTCCGGCGGCAGGGGCCGCGGGAGACATCCAGGTCCCGGTGGCGGGCATCGATTCCGGCATGGAGCGGGCCGCTGCCTCCCAGGCACCTGGCCCCGTGCCGGACGGGAAGCCGAACGGCCAGGTAGCGTCCATCCGGGCCATCGAGAAGGGCGCCTCCGAAGGGCCCTCCGCCAGCGCAGTCACGGCAGGTGAGGCCACCGGCACCACTGCGCCAGGGGATACGGCGACTACTGGCACAGCCACGCCGACCACTGACGGGGCGACCCCCACCGTTGATCCAACGACGACAGAAGCCCCGGAACCGGTCACGTCCAGCCCTTCGCCCACGCCATCCGGCAGCGGGTCCGGGACGCCGGCCCCTTCCACAACGGCAGCGAGCCCAGGGACCAGCACGGCGGAGCCTACCCGCTTCACAAGCACGGCGGAGCCCACATCCACGGACACGGAAGCTACGCCCACATCCGTCGGTTCGCCTTCACCAACGGTCCAGGTATCCGCGTCACCCACAGGCACGGGCGGGTTTACGCCCCTGGCACAGGAACCCACGGGCTCCGGCTCCACCGGCACAGCGACGGCCACTTCCACGGACACCGGCACCGCCACCGCCACGACGACGATCCCGGCGGCCTGACATGGTCAGCTACCAGCCGCACACGCAGAAGACGGCATTCCGCCATCCCGAGCCGGACCACCAGGGGACGTCACTGCAGAGCGCGGAACTCATGGCAAGCCAGCTCAAGGGTGAGAACGCAGCAGTCCGGGAGCTGCTGCTGGCGTTGTCCGTAGGTTTCGCCCTGCCGGGACCCCTGCCGTCAGACCTGCAGCGCAAGATCGACGGAAACGGGGTGGAGAGCCTGGACGCCCTGGTGCACAGGGCAGAGTCGTCAGGCCTGCTGACCCCGGACGGCGCGGTGGTCGGCCCGGCCCGGCACGCGCTGCTCGCCGTCGCCCCCACCACCAAGGTGCATGCGCTCCAGCGGGAGCTGGTGGGCGTCTACGCGGCCAACGGCCAGCCGCTGGGGGAACTCGCCCGGGAACTGGCACGCGCCGGACTCGCCGATCCAAGGGTGGCAGCCGAGCTGGAGCAGGCGGCGGACAAGGCGCTGGAGCGCGATCCCGGGCTGGCGTACCAGCTCTACGATGAGGCCCTGCTGGCGGGCACGGACGAGAAAGCCACAGCGGCCCGGCGTGCCCAGGCCGCCGCGGCCAACGGCGACCTGGACACGGCCACCCGCATTGTGGACACCCTGTTGGGGCAGGACGGTCCACCGGACGTCCGCCGGGCCGCGGACGTGGCAGCCGCGGTGTGGGCCCAGCGGGGCATGATCGCCCGCGGAGCCGATGTCTACAGCTGGCTGGGCCCCTCCCGCATTGGCCAATCCGCGCCCCTTGCCGCCGTCACCCTGATCGGCTGCGGCGACCTGTCCGGTGCGGAGAACATGTTCGGGGCCGATGCACCCCCCTCGTCCCCCACGCTGCTTGCCGCCACCCTCGCCCACCTCGGAAAAGGCATCCTCCAGTCACTGGAGGGAGACCCGCATCAGGGACTCCAGACCCTGATCCACGCCTCGGACATGCTGAACGCGGCGGGTGCCGCGCTTCCCCTGCCGGAGACTCCGGCGGCACTGGCGGCACTGGTGGCGCTGCACAGCGGGGAACCGAACCTGGCGGAAACAATCTGCCGGTCCGCGGCCGCCGCCGGGCAGGGAGGCGATACCGCCCAACCGCGCCTCTTCCTGCTGCAGGCGTGGTCGGCGATGATGCAGGACAGGCTTGAGGACGCACGGCTCGCCATCAATGAGGCATCCAAAGCGAACCACTGGCCGCTGGTGCCGCGCGACGAGTTCCTCTGTTCGGCCCTGGAAGTGGCCCTTGCCCGGCGCAACGGCGATTTCCCCGAGCTCATCAAGGCCTGGGAACGGGCGCGCGAAGCGACGCTCCACACTGCAGTGGACCTGTACAGCCTGCTGCCCTGGGGGGAGCTGATGATCGCAGCCGCCCGCCTTCGGGAGGGCCGCAGGGTTGCCCCGTACCTCACGGACGCATGGGGCCTCCTGGAGCGCCTGGGCAATCCGCCGCTGTGGGCTGTGCCGCTGCACTGGGCTGCAGTCCAGGCTGCCCTGCTGAACGAAAGCCCCGCTGACCTGGCCCCGCACGCAGCAGCGCTCGCCCGGGCCGCAGGGCAAAGCCACTTGGCAGCCGTCCTCGCGGCGGCCGGCAAAGCCTGGGTAACCGTTTTGGCCGAGAGGTTCCGTCCTGATGACGTCGACGCGGCGGCACGGGGCCTGGGGCTGGTGGGCATGCCCTGGGAGGGAGCACGGCTTGCCGGCCACGCCGCCGCCCGGGCGGACGAGCGCAAGGACATGGTGCGCCTGCTCTCCTGCGCCCGGGAACTCCACCCACAGGCCAGTTCGGCGGGCCCGGGGGGTCCGGCATCATCCGAGGCCCGCAATGCTCCCCCCACCGAGGCAGGTAATGGCATGCAACCAGACGGCGCAGGGCTGAGCGAGCGGGAAAAGGAAGTGGCCCGGCTGGTGCTCGACGGCAAGACCTACCGGGAAATTGGCGAGGCCATCTACATTTCGCCGCGCACCGCCGAGCACCACATTGCCCGGATGCGGCGCAGGCTTGGTGCGGAAAACCGCTCGGACCTGATGGCCAAGCTGCGCCTTGCGCTGGGCCCGGACAGCCAGGCCCATGACCCGTCCCCCTAACACCCCTAACGGGGACGTCCGCGGTTCCCCACCAGGGGCGCCGCCGGTAAGGGGGACCGGCCCGATGCCGGTTCCCTGCAGGAACAATAGGTTTGATCCAAGGCATCAGGGCCGGCGCACCGAAATGACAACGATCTGAGGACCAGCACATGACAGTCGCAAAGGAAGTGGTCCAGTTCCTGATGGACATCTTCGGAGACCGCCAGGCGGCCCAGGACTTCCTGGATGATCCCGAAGGCGTCCTGGAGCAGCACGGCCTGGCCGGTGTCAGCTCCGCAGATGTTGACGCCGCCATGCCGGTTGTCCTGGACTACGCGCCCCTGAGCGTCACGGCTCCCGCCGTTGACCGGCATCTAAGCGCCGGCGCCGGCACTGGCCACGCCGGGAGTGGCTGGAGCCCGTTTCCTTCCGGCGGAGGCCACGACGACGACCATGGACTTGCAGTGGAGCAGCTCACCCATGTCGTGGCCAGCTACTCCTTCCCTTCCACGCCGGATGACCGCGGCGCCGCCATGGCGGACCAATCCCCGGCCCCCAACATCTGGGCCGACGGGGACGTGGAGCAATGGTTCGACAACGACTCCGTGCCTGCCTTCGGCGACCCCGCCATAGGCGCCGGAACCGGGATGGGTTTCGCTGACATCCGGATCGACGGCCTCTTCGACCTTGACGCGGACAGCGAAACCGCGACGGCAGGTGCACACGGAACCGTCCTCCCGGCCACCTTGATCGACGAATCCTTCACCGAAGAGCAGCAGGCATTCGTCGAGGTGGATGTGGATCCCGCCGGTGCGGGGCTCGAGTTCACGGAGGACGACGCCGCAACCATTGACATCGACAATGACATCGACGACGCTGGCGCTGGGGAGGCGGCAGACTCCATGGACTTTGGTGCCTAGCAGCCGGACCCCGGTCCCGGAACGATCTTTGAGGCGTAGTACAGAGGACAGGCTGTGGCAGAAGCAGGACCGGCACACCCAGCAACTCCGGTGACGGCCGGCCAGCTGATCCAGCTTGTGGAACACGGACTCCAGCTCGTGGGCACCGGCGACCGGGAGGACCTCCGGAAACGCCTTGACCTGGCATTGGGGCGGCTGAGGGATCCGAGCATCCGGGTCATCGTGGTGGGGGAGTTCAAACAGGGCAAAAGCAAATTCATCAACGCCCTGGTGGGTGCGCCGGCCTGCCCCGTCGACGACGACGTTGCCACGTCCGTTCCCACGGTTGTCCGCTATGGGGACCCTGCCTCGGCAACGATCCTGGTCCCCACCTCTACTGCGGACGCCGGCGACGACGGTGGTGTTGACCGCCAGCCGATTCCCGTCGCCGACCTGCCCGCTTATGTTTCCGAACAGGGTAATCCCGGCAACAGCAAGAAGCTCCTGGCCGCCGAGGTATGCCTGCCCCGCAGGATCCTGGCCGGCGGGCTCATCGTCATCGATTCGCCCGGGGTGGGGGGCCTCGGGTCCGCGCACACCCTGGCCACCCTCACGGCCCTGCCCACCGCCGATGCGATGCTCCTGGTCTCGGACGCCTCCCAGGAATACACCGAACCGGAGCTGCGCTTCCTGCGGCAGGCGATGCGGATTACCCCGAACGTTGTGGGCGTGCTGACCAAGACCGACCTCTACCCGGACTGGCGGCGGGTGGAAGAGATGGACCGCTCCCACCTCGGAAACGTAGCGCCCGGGATTCCGCTGTTTCCCGTTTCCTCCGACCTCCGCCTGGAGGCAGCACGCCTGCAGGACAGTGAGCTGAATGAGGAATCCGGCTTCCCCGCACTGGTTGCCCACCTCCGCAGCGGAATCGTGGAAGGGGCACAGCGCCTCCAGGGCCGCTCCGTGAGCCAGGACCTGCTCGCCGTCACCGAGAACCTGCGCCTCTCGCTGCAATCGGAGCTTGAAGCCCTCGAAAACCCCGGCGGCACACCCCGGATGATTTTGGAGCTGGAGGCGGCCCGGGCTGAGGCTGACGACCTTCGGAAACGGTCTGCGCGCTGGCAGGTCACCCTGAGCGATGGCATCAGCGACCTCATCGCCGATATGGAGTACGACCTCCGCAACCGGCTCCGCCACATCCAGCGGGAGGCTGAAGCCGCCATCGACCAGGAGGACCCGGGACCGGCCTGGGCCGATTTTTCCAAGTGGCTGGAAGTGTCCACCGCGGCTGCCATCTCTGAGACCTTCGTCCTCACCAGTGAGCGGGCGCAGTGGCTGGCCGGGCAGGTGGCTGACCATTTCGCCGCGGACGTAGTCCCCTTGCCGGTGATGCAGGTGTCCCATTCCGCCGACGTGCTGGATCCCGTGGACGCGATGCCGGGCATGGACGCCGGGCACGTCAACCCCGTGCAGAAAGTGCTGATCGGCATGCGGGGCTCCTACGGAGGGGTGCTCATGTTCGGGCTCCTGACCGGCATTTTCGGGATGGCGCTGATCAACCCGCTCTCCCTGGGCGCCGGTCTCCTGCTGGGACGCAAGGCCTACCGGGAGGACAAGGAGGCGCGGCTCAAGCGCCGGCAGGGGGAGGCCAAGGCCCTCGTCAGGCGGCAGCTCGATGACGTGACCTTCCAGGTGGGCAAGCAACTGAAGGACCGCCTGCGGCTGGTGCAGCGCGCCATCCGCGACCACTTCAACGAGATAGCGGATGAGCACCACCGTTCCCTGGCGGACTCGGTGTCCGCTGCCCAGAAAGCTGCCAATACCTACGCCCTGGAAAGGGACGCCCGCATCAGGGACATCAAGGCCGAGCTCAAGAAGGTGGATGCACTCCACCGGGCCGCGCAGGCCGTTGCCGCCGAGGTATCCGGAACCATGATGCCCGCGGGCGGTCCACGATGACTGCCCCAACAATTGCCGGCGCCGCTGGCCTGGTCCAGGAGGCGCTGGAAACCTACGCGGATGACCCGGCTTCCGTGGCCGCCCTCGAGGGTATTGCCCGGAGGCTCGCGGAGCCGTTGCGCGTGGCCATTGCGGGCATGGTCAAGGCCGGCAAGTCCACCCTGCTGAACGCGATTCTCGGCGAGGAGATAGCGCCCACGGACACGGGGGAGTGCACCCGCATCATCACCTGGTACCGGCACGGGCACACTCCCCGCATCACCCTCCACCCCACCTCCGGCGAGCCCAGGACGCTGCCGCTCAAACGCGCGGACGGCCGCCTCGTCTTCGTGCTGGGGGATGTGGACGCGGCGGACGTGGACCGGCTGGAGGTGGAATGGCCGTCGCCGGCGCTGCTGAACATGACCCTGATCGATACCCCCGGCATCGCTTCGCTGTCCCGCGAGGTGTCTGCCCGCTCCACCGCCTTCCTGGCCCCGGCGGACACGGAATCGGAGGCCGACGCCATCATCTACCTGATGCGCCACATGCACGCCGCGGACGTGAGGTTCCTCGAATCCTTCCGGGACACGGAAGCGGGCCGCTCGGGAACAGTCAACGCAATCGCGGTACTCTCCAGGGCGGATGAGGTTGGTGGCGGCCGCATCGATTCGCTGCTCTCCGCGGGGGAGATCGCGGACAGGTACCGCCGTGACCACAACCTGCGGAAACTCGCCCTGGGCGTGGTGCCCGTGGCCGGGCTCCTTGCCCAGAGCGCCCGGACCATGCGCCAGCAGGAATTCAGTGCCCTTCAGCTGCTGGCCGGACTGGACCGCGGTGACCGCGAAAAGGCACTGCTCTCAGCGGACCGGTTCCTCCGGTCCACCATCCCGGAGGGGCTGGCGGCGGAGGCCAGGGCGTCGCTGCTGGCAAGGTTTGGCCTGTTCGGGATCCGGCTCGCCGTGGTCCTCATTTCCAACGGCTTCAATGAACCCACCCCGCTGGCCCACGAGCTGGCCCGGCGCAGCGGACTGGATCCGCTGCTGGACCTGCTGGGCCGCCAGTTCCAGGCACGGGCTGAGGCCCTGAAGGCGCGTACGGCTTTGGTGGCGGTGGAGTCCCTGCTGCGCACCTCGCCCCGCCCGGGAACCGGGCCCCTGGCTGCGGCCCTGGAGCGGCTGCAGGCCAACGCGCATGAGTTCCGCGAACTGCGGCTGCTGGCCGTCCTGCGGACCACGGGCGTACCGCTCAGCCCCGAACTGGCCGCGGAGGCGGAGGGCCTGATCGGCGGCCGGGGCGCTGCGGCGCATGTGAGGCTGGGGCTGGACGCGGATGCGGCGCCCAGCGACATGGCTGACGAAGCCCGCCGTTGCCTGCTGCGCTGGCGCGCGGTGGCGGAGAGTCCGCTGACGGACAGGCTGGCCCTCGAGGCCTGCCGGGTTGTGGTCCGCAGCTGCGAGGGTGTGCTGGCGGAGTCGTCCGCCCGCCAGCGCCAGCGCCAACCGGCCTGAAGGACGGCAGCCGGGAGTGGCCTCCCGGCGGAGGCCTATTTCAATCCGTCGTTGTCGTGCTCGTCGGTCTCGTGCTTGTCTTTCCCGCCGTCGACGTCCTTTGCCTTGGCATCCAGCTCATCCTTGAGCTTCTTGAGGCGGGCGGCTTCCGCCTCCTGCCGGCGGCGGACCTCCAGGTTGCGGAGGAAGTCCGGGTCATCGTCCGGGGCGGTGGGATGGCGGTAGTCCTGCCGCTGCGGGGGAGTGCCGCGCGGCCGGCCGATCAGGAGCCAGAGGATCGCGCCCAGTACCGGCAGGACGATCATGACCACGATCCAGGCGGGTTTGGAAATTCCGCGGGTGAGGCGCCCGTCGGTCCGGATCACGTCGACGAGGCCATACACGAAGATGGCGAGGATTGCGACGGCCAAAGCCACACGGAGGAGCATGCATTAAGTCTATCGTCAGGACGGGCAGGGGCCGCGGGCGGGAGGCGGCTAAACTTGAATAGTGGCCTTTTTGAAATATTCCCTGATCCGCCTGGCTCTCTTCGCGCCCCTGTTCGTGCTCTTCACCTTCCTGGAGCTTGGCGCCCTCATGTCCGTCATCTGCGCGGCCCTGATCGCCTTTGCGGTGAGCTACCTGTTTTTCCAGAAGCAGCGGGACGAAGCCGCAGCGGCCCTCCAGCACCGTTTCTCCGGCAAGGCCAAGCCGCTGCGCTCCGCCGGTGAAGTCCAGGACGCGCACGCCGAGGACGCCCTCCTGGACGCCAACCCTGACGTGACCATCAACAACGACGCAAAGGGCCGCAAGCGCCCGTAGGCCCCGCCGCGCCCCGCAGACTCCGCAGGCTCCGCTAGAAGCCGCGGCTGAGCACCAGTCCCAGGGAGAACAGCAGGCTGTAGCCGAGGTTGATCAGTCCGGTCTGCTTGAGGACCGGGATGAGGCTCTTGCGCTTGCGCCCGTTGATCATCAGCCACGCGGGCATGAGGCAGGCAGGAATCAGCAGCAGCACTATCAGCATCCACGGCCGGCCGGGAGCCAGGATCACCACCAGCAGGATGGCCACGGCCAGCATCAGGACGTAGCTTTCGCGCGCATGCTTGTCGCCCAGCCGGACCGCCAGGGTCTTCTTTCCGGCCTGCATGTCCGTGGGGATGTCCCGGACGTTGTTGGCCATGAGCAGGGCGGTGGCGATCAGCCCGGTGCCGATCGCGCCGATGATGGCGGGCAGGTTGATCTGCCCGGCCTGGGTGTACGTGGTGCCCAGGGTTGCCACCAGCCCGAAGAACACAAACACGAACACGTCGCCCAGACCCATGTAGCCGTACGGGTTCTTCCCCCCTGTATAGCCCCAGGCGGCCATGACGCAGCCCAGCCCCACCAGGATCAGCCACCAGCTCTGGGTGATCACCACCAGGACCAGGCCAAACACCATGGCGGCCGCAAACGCCGCGAACGCCGCCCGTTTCACGTGTTCGGGGCTTGCCGCCCCGGATCCCACCAGGCGCAGCGGGCCCACACGGTCATCGTCGGTCCCCCGGATGCCGTCCGAGTAGTCGTTGGCATAGTTCACCCCCACCTGGAGCAGGAGGGCCACCAGCGCCGCGAGGATGGCGTTGAACAGGAGGAACGAACCCATCTCGTAGGCTGCGGCGGAGCCGATCAGCACCGGCGCAATCGCTGCGGGCAGCGTCCGGAGCCGGGCGCCTTGGATCCATTGTGCGGCTGTAGCCACGTTAAGTACCTCGCGTGTGTTGGGGGCGGCGGGAGGGGGTCCTGCCGGGTGGTGCAGGTCTACTTTACTTTCCCTGGTGCCGGGCTTTGAGCTCGGCGGTCATGGCCAGGCGGTCCGGTTTGCCGTTGGCAAGCATCAGCAGCCCGGAGGCCGCCAGGACGGTTTTGGGCGCGAGGACGCCCAGCGTCCGGTGCCAGTGCTGTTCCAGGACGACGGCGGTGTCCCCGGCTTCCGCGCCCGGGGCCGCGTCCGGAGCAGGGTCCGCCAGCGCAATGTAGGCCGCCACGGCCTGGCCCCACTCGGCGGAAGGAACCCCTGCCACGAAAGCCGCCGCGACGCCGTCGGACTTCTCCAGCTCTTCCTGCACGTGCGCGGCGGACACCTTCACGCCGCCGGTGATGATCACGTCGTCGGCCCTGCCCAGCACGGTCAGCCGGCCGTCGTCGTCGATGCTGCCGAGGTCGCTGGTGCGGTACCAGCGCACGCCGTCCTCCTCGAAGAACGTGTCCGTGCTTTCCGGTGACTCGAGGTAGCCCGCGGCGATGGTGTCCCCGCCCAGCAGGATGCGCCCGTCCTCCTCGACCCGGACCGAGACGCCCTCCAGCGGGAAACCGTCGTAGACGCACCCGCCGCAGGATTCGGCGGAACCGTACGTGGTGATCACCCGCACTCCGGCCTCGCGGGCGGCCGCCAGCAGGGAAGCCGGGGCGGGGGCGCCGCCCAGCAGGACGGCGTTGAAGCGGCGGAGCGCGGCCAGGGTCTCAGGCGACGGTTCGTCGAGGAGCCGCTGCAGCTGGGTGGGGACCAGCGAGGTGAACCGGATTTTGTCCGTCAGCTCTTGGGCCGCGGCGGTGAAGGCCTCGGGCGTAAAGCCCTGGGACATGTCCATGACCCAGGGGCGGGTGCCCGCGAACAGGGAGCGCACCAGGACCTGGATGCCCGCAACGTACTGCACGGGCAGCGCCAGGAGCCACTGGCCCTCGCCCTTGAGCGCCAGGGCCGTAGCCATCGAGGACGCCGCGAGGGACTCGACGGTCAGCACGGTGGCCTTGGGCGCGCCGGTGGAGCCGGACGTGCGGACCACGGCCACCGCGTCATCGCAGCCCGGGGTCTCCAGGTGTCCCACCACCAGGGCGCCGTCCCCGCCGATGGAGAGTTCGACGGCGGGTCCCTCGCCATGGAGGGCGGCCGCCAGGGCCGTCAGGGCCGGCTCGATGTTGATGGGGCCGGCGGCTTTCGCTGGAGTATTCATGTTCCGCTCCTGCCTAGAAGTAGTGCGGGAAGGTGGACCAGTCGGGCTCGCGTTTTTGCAGGAAGGCTTCCTTGCCCTCCACCGCCTCATCCGTCATGTACGCCAGTCGCGTGGCCTCCCCGGCGAACACCTGCTGCCCGGCCAGGCCGTCGTCGGCAAGGTTGAAGGCGAACTTCAGCATCCGGATGGCCTGCGGCGACTGGCGCGCGATGTCCGCGGCGTATTCCAGGGCAACCTCCTCGAGCCGTTCGTGGTCCACGGCCTCGTTGACGGCACCCATCCGAACCATGTCCTCAGCGGAATATTCGCGGGCGAGGAAGAAGATCTCGCGGGCTGCCTTCTGCCCGATCTGGCGGGCCAGCAGGGCCGAACCGTACCCGGCGTCGAAACTGCCCACCGTGGCGTCCGTCTGCTTGAACTTGCCGTGCTGGCGGGAGGCGATGGTGAGGTCCGCCACCACGTGCAGGGAGTGCCCGCCGCCGGCCGCCCAGCCGTTGACGACGGCGATGACCACCTTGGGCATGGTCCGCATGAGCCGCTGGACCTCCAGGATGTGCAGCCTGCCGGCGCGTGCGGGGTCGATGGTTTCCTGCGTCTCGCCGTCTGTTTCTTGTATTACATACCGGTAGCCGTCACGGCCCCGGATCCGCTGGTCCCCGCCGGAACAGAAGGAGTGCCCGCCGTCCTTGGGGGAGGGGCCGTTGCCGGTAAGCAGGACGGTGGCGACGTCCGGGGACATCCGGGCGTGGTCCATGGCCCGGTACAGCTCGTCCACGGTGCCCGGCCGGAAGGCGTTGCGCACCTCGGGCCGGTTGAACGCGATCCGGACCGTCGGCAGGTCACGCACCCAGCCGCCGTCGGAATCCCGCTCCACCTGCCGGTGGTAGGTCATGTCCTGGAAGTCCTCGAAGCCGGCCACGGTGCGCCAGCGGGAGGGGTCGAAGACGTCGGACACCGAGGCGGGAATCTGTTTGCTCACCGTCCAAGTCTAGTAATCGGCCTCAGCTGATGCAGAACTCGTTGCCCTCGGGGTCCGCCATGGTGTGCCAGGAGTGCGGTCCCTGGCTGGCCGTCCACAGGAATGTGGCGCCGCGTGCTTCAAGTTCCCGGCGGACCTCGTCCTTGTCCCTGCCGGCCAGGTTGATGTCCCAGTGCACGCGGTTTTTCACCGTTTTGGCCTCGGGCGCCGTCTGGAAGAGGAGGCGCCGTTCCGGGGCCTTGGCCTCCAGTTCCTCCGTCGGGCGGATTGCGCAGCCCTCGCGCCACACGAGGTTTCCCCGGTGGGTCATGGTCTGGTCCTCCGTGGCGAAGCCCTGCTCGATCATGGAGCGGATGAAAGCGGCGTCCTGGGGCTCCACGGACCACCCCAGGGTTTCAGCCCACCAGTCCGCCAGCTCGTGCGGACGGGTGCAGTCAATGACGATCTGGATGTTCAGTCCCATCCCACCAAGGTACGGTGGCACGTGCTTCTCGCCTAGGGCTGGACCTGCTGGAGCTGTTCGAAAACCTCCGGTGGGATGGCGTAGATGAACACCACGGCCAGCAGGTTCTTTGCCGCATGCACAAAGTAGGCGAACATCAGGTTCTTCCCGGTCCACACGTAGACGAACACCAGCGTGGCGCCCATGGCCAGGTAGGGAAGCAATGCAGTGAAGGTGACCGCCTCCTGGCCCACGATGTGAAGGGCCGCGAACAGCACCACGGAGAGGGCGCAGCAGATCCAGATGTTCACCCGCCGGCTCAGCTTGCCGATCAGCAGGTGGCGGAAGATGTATTCCTCCACGAACGGTCCCACCACCACCAGCAGCGGGACCATCAGCCAGGCCGGGATCTGCTGGGCCAGTTCCTGCAGTCCCGCCTGGTTCTGGGATGTCTGGGCCTCGCCGCTGAGGGCCACCGCCACGGCGGTCAGGATCATCATTGCAATCACCGCTGCCGGGACCATCAGCAGCGTGAACCAGGGCCGGGTGGCCAGCACCCTGAGGTCACGGCCCACCACCTTCCGGGCTGCCAGCACGGCAAGTATGCCCACTGAGGAATAAAAGAGCAGGTTGACAGCGTAGGAAGCTGCCGCCGGGCTGGGGGCTATCTGGCGGAGAAAGGGAGCCAGCAGGTCACCGGCCACGGCAAAGAAGCCGGCGATGGCCACGTAGGTGATGAGGGTGGCGAAATCCAGCGGCTTGAAGCGGTACAGCTCCGGCTGCGGTGCGGGCGGTATTCGGTGGGCGGTAGCCATGGCTTCAGCCTAACCTCCCAACCAGGTAGCAGCAGATGTCGGTTTCAGCGGTCAAACGGACATCTGCTGCTACCTGGATGGGCCGGGGTGCGTTGCTGGCCGAAACGTGCTTCCCGTAGAATCTTCGGTATGCCTAAATTTATGTTTCGGTGCGCCAAAGTAGCCGCCCGGACCCGCCCCGGGCGGACGGTGCGTTTCCGCGCCGCAGCCGTGGCCGCCGTCGTGCTTTCCCTCCTGCTGACCGCCTGCGGCGGGGGAGCATCGGGTAACGGGGACGGCAAGCCCGTGGTCCTGACCACCTTCACCGTGCTGGCGGACGTCGCCCGCAATGTTGCGGGGGACAAGCTGACGGTTGAGTCCATCACCAAGGCCGGCGCAGAGATCCACGGCTACGAACCCACCCCGGGGGACATCAGGAAGGCCTCCAAGGCTGACCTCATCCTGGACAACGGACTCAACCTGGAGGCCTGGTTCGGGCAGTTCGTCGAGGGGCTGGACGTGCCGCACGCTGTGGTGAGCGAGGGCGTTGAAGTGATGTCCATCAGCGAGGACTCGTACCAGGGCAAACCCAACCCGCACGCCTGGATGTCGCCGATCAATGTGCAGACCTACGTGGACAATATGGTCCGGGCCTTCAGCGAGCTGGACCCGGACAACGCGGCTGCCTTCGCAGCGAACGGTGAGGCCTACAAGGCCGAGCTCCAGGCTGTGCAGGACCAGATGACGGCAAGCCTGGCCGGCGTCCCGGAAAACCAGCGCGCCCTGGTCACGTGCGAAGGCGCATTCTCCTACCTGGCCCGCGACGCCGGGCTGAAGGAGGTCTACATCTGGGCGGTCAACGCCGAACAGCAGGCCACCCCGCAGCAGATCACCCGGGCCATCGAATACGTCAAGGCAAACCAGGTCCCCGCGGTGTTCTGCGAATCCACGGTGTCCGATGCCCCCATGCAGCAGGTGGTGGAGGCCACGGGGGCCCGCTTTGGCGGCACCCTCTACGTGGACTCCCTCTCGGAGGCCGACGGGCCGGTCCCCACCTACCTGGACCTGATCCGGCACGACGCCGAGGTCATTACCAAGGCCCTCACCGCCGGAGCGGGATCATGAGCGCCCCGGCCATCGCCGTCGACAACGTCACGGTGCACTACGGCGAGGTCCTGGCCCTTGATGCCGCCTCGCTGACGGTGGACCCGGCACGGATCTGCGGCCTGGTGGGCATGAACGGCTCCGGGAAATCCACACTGTTCAAGGTGATCATGGGAATGATCAAGCCCGACGCCGGCACGGTGCGGATTGGCGGCCAGTCGCCTTCCAAGGCACGCCGGGAAGGAGGGATCGGCTACGTTCCGCAAAGCGAGGAAGTGGACTGGCAGTTCCCGCTGTCCGTGCGCGACGTGGTGATGATGGGCCGGTACGGCCACCAGGGATTCACCCGCCGGGCGTCCAAGGCCGACAAGGCCGCCGTGGACGAGGCACTGGACCGGGTGGAGCTCGGGGAGTACGCCGGCCGGCAGATCGGCCAGCTGTCCGGCGGCCAGAAGAAGCGTGCGTTCGTGGCCCGCGGCATCGCTCAGGGTGCCACCATCATGCTGCTGGACGAGCCATTCGCCGGCGTGGACAAGCGGTCCGAGGCCACCATCACCCGCCTGCTGCGCGAGCTCGCCGCGGACGGCTGCACCATCCTGGTGTCCACCCACGATCTCCATGCCCTCCCGCAGCTGTGCGACGAAGCCGTGCTGCTGATGCATAAGGTCCTCATGCACGGCCCGCCGGAGCGGGTGCTGCAGCCGGAAAACCTCGCCATGGCCTTCGGCCTGGACGTGCTCAACCGGAAGGAAGCGGGCTGACGATGGAACTCCTCCTCGAACCCCTCAGCTATGACTTCATGGTGCGGGCCATCGTCACCACCGCGCTCGCCGCCGTCGTCTGCGCAGTGCTCAGCTGCTGGCTGGTCCTGATCGGCTGGTCCCTGATGGGTGACGCCGTCTCGCATGCCGTCCTCCCCGGCGTCGTGCTGGCCTACATCGTGGGCGCCCCCTTCGCACTCGGCGCGCTGGTGTTCGCCCTGATTGCCGTGACGCTGATCGGAGTGGTCCGCAATACCAGCCGGGTGAAGGAGGACGCCGCGATCGGCATTGTGTTCTCCTCCCTCTTTGCCCTCGGCCTGGTGCTGATTTCCGTCACGCCCAGCCAGACGGACCTGAACCACATCATCTTCGGCAACCTGCTGGGCGTGAGCATCCCGGACCTCATCCAGGTCCTGGTGCTGGGCGTGGTGGCCTTCGCCATCCTGATCCTCAAGCGGCGGGACCTCATCCTCTACGCATTCGACCCCACCCACGCGCACGCCATCGGGCTGTCGCCCCAAAGGCTGGGGGCGCTGCTGCTGGGCCTGCTTGCCCTGACCTCCGTGGTGGCGCTGCAGACCGTGGGCGTTGTGCTGGTGGTGGCCATGCTGATCATCCCCGGTGCCACGGCCTACCTGCTGACGGACCGTTTCTCGCGGATGCTGGTCATCGCGCCGGTGGTCTCGGCAGCCTGCTCCATCACCGGCATCTACCTCAGCTATTACCTGGACACAGCCTCCGGCGCCATGGTGGTGCTCACGCAGGGTGTGGTCTTCGCCGTCGTCTACCTCTTCAGCCCGCGCCAGGGGCTGATCGGAACCCGGCTGGCGAAGGCGCGGCGCAGGAAGGCCGCTGTGCTCGCCGCTGCCTGAACCGGTCAGCGCGTGACCCGGCTTCCGCTTGACTCGGCCACCCGCGGCGGGCAGGCTGGAGCGATGAAGTCCTAGCCAGCAGCCGGCCCTGCCGGGCTGCCTTCCCGAATCCAGGGCCGCCGTCGGGGACCGGAAAATCCGGTCCACCCCGCGGCCACACTGCGGAACTTTGCGAGGACTTCCCTTGACTGAACACCTGACCCTCTCCGGCGTCTCCCACGGCTATGGCGACCGCCTGCTGCTGGACGGCATCACCCTGGCCATCACCCCCGGCGAACACGTGGCCGTCGTCGGCGAAAACGGCGCCGGCAAATCCACCCTGCTGCGACTCCTCGCCGGCCTCGAAACCCCGGACGAAGGCGCGGCGGCAATCCAGGGCCGGGTGGGCTACCTCGCCCAGACCCATGGCCTGCCGGAAACCTTCACCGTGGGTGCCGCCGTCGACGCTTCCCTGGCCGCCCTGCGTGCCATCGAGGCGGAGCTCGACCGGCTGGAGGCAGGGCTGGCCGACGCCGGTGACGACGAGCTGGAAACCTACGGCAGGCTCCAGACGGAATACCAATTGCGGGAAGGCTACGCAGCGGAGTCCCGGGTGGAGGCTGCGCTGGACCGGCTTGGCCTGGGCGGCCTTGACCGGAGCCGGGTTCTGGGATCGCTGTCCGGCGGGGAGCAGGAACGGGTGGCCTTGGCGTGTGTCTTGGCCGATCCCGCAGACATCCTGCTTCTGGACGAACCCACCAACCACCTTGACGCCCGCGGAACGGCCTGGCTGGAGGACCGGCTGGCGGCCCACCGCGGCACCGTGGTGGTGGTGTCCCATGACAGGGTGCTCCTCCGCAAGGTGGCCAGCACCATCATCGAAGTGGATGCCGAGCGCCGCGCCGTGACCCGCTACGGCAACGGCTATGACGGCTACCTCCGGGAGAAGGCGGCCGAACGCGCGCGCTGGGTCCAGCAGTACCACACCTGGATTGATGCGATGGAGTCCGAAAAGCGGCAGGCAGAGACAGTTGCCGGCACCATGGGCTACGGCCGCAAGCGCGACGGCGACAAGATGGGCTTCGATTTCAAGGCCGGCACCTGGCAGAAGGCCGCCAGCAGCCAGGTCCGGAACGCCCAGGAACGCCTGCGCCGGCTCGAAGCCAGCCCCGTGGACCGTCCGCCGGTACCCCTGCGGCTGAACGTCGATCTGGCCACGGACCCGGATGCTGCGGCGTCCGGGGCTGAGGAGTCCGGTGCTGGTCTTTCCGGGGCAGCGCAGGATGGTGCGCCGGTGCTGGCCGTGCACGGGGTGAGCGTGCCCGGCCGGCTGGGAACCACCGACTTCCAGGCGGGTGCCGGCGAGAAGATCCTGATCACCGGACCCAACGGCGCGGGCAAATCCACGCTGCTCTCCATCCTTGCCGGAACCCTGGAGCCGGCTGCCGGTTCCGTCACGCGGCCCGGACGCGTCGGCTACCTGCAGCAGGAACTGGAGCTGCCGCAACGGCCCTCCCTGCGCCTGCTGCCGGCCTTCGCCGCGGGCCTCGGCGGCAACATCGACGAGCACGCCGAGGCCCTCCTCCGCCTGGGCCTCTTCCGCACCAGCGAGTTCCACGTGCCCGTGGGCAGCCTGTCCGCCGGCCAGCAGCGAAGGCTGGCCCTGGCACGGCTGCTGCTGGGCGGCTACGGCACCCTGGTCGTGGACGAGCCCACCAACCACCTTGCGCCCGTGCTGGTGGAACAGCTGGAGGCGGCGCTCGCCGGATTCGCCGGGACCCTGGTGATGGTCAGCCACGACCGTGCCCTGCGGGAATGGTTCGCCGCGTGCGCACGGCGGAGCCGTGGTGGGGCCGCCGGCCCGGAAGGCACCCGGGCCGGGAACACCGCCGTCGGACGCTGGACCAGGTATTCCATGGACAAGGGCGTGCTGGCGCCGGTTTAGGGGCAGGCCGAGGGTAATCCCGACCGGATGTGCGTCACTTTTGGCCGTGCAGCGGCGCAGCCGGCCCGGATTGGCGGGGTTTCCTCCCGCCTCGCAGGACAAAAGCGACGCATGTGGGCGGCAGCCAGCCTGTGGACCGGTGAGATTTGCGTTAAGCAGTCTTTACCGGGGGACCGGCAGGCGGAAACATCGGCGGCGGAAGATAGGGCCATGCCCGTCATTCCGCCGGCCGAAAGGATCTGCCCGTGATCACCAGGAACCTTTTCATGCAGGGCATCTACCACTTCCAGGGCGTGGGGATGGAGAAACCCGTGCCCCTGCATAGCGAGCTCTCGCACTATGTCCCGGACGGCGTCGTCAACCAGGCGCTGTACTTCCGCGGCGGCAACTCCAGCGCCGAACTGATCGCCGTGGTCCTGATGCGCAATGGCGTGCCCATGCGGTATTTCCCCATTGGAGCCAAGGGCGACGTCCACGTCCCGCTGCGCGTGGTGGAGGACATCGAGGGCGGTTCGGCCATCGAGCTGTACCTGGCCGCGCCGGAGGGCGTCAACGGCACCGTGGTGATCGACCTGGGCATGGTGGAGCACTGATGACCAGCGTGGCCGAACGGGCCCAACCCCGGCCAGGCGGCCGGGCACGCAGCCGGGACAGCCGCCGCCGCCTGGTGGTCATCGGGAACGGGATGGCCGGAGCCCGCGCGGTGGAGGAGATCCAGGCCAGGGGCGGTGCGGAGCAGTTCAGCATCACCATGTTCGGAGACGAACCCTACGGCAACTACAACCGGATCATGCTCAGCCACGTCCTCTCCGGGGAGGAAAGCGATGCGGACATCTTCCTCAACCCGCTGTCCTGGTATGAGGACAACGGCATCACGCTCCACGCGGGGGTCCGGGCGGACAGGATCGACCGGTTCGCCAAGCACGTGTTTTCCAGCGACGGCCGGGTGACTCCCTACGACACCCTGATCATCGCCACGGGCAGCCGCCCGCACCTGCCCCCGATGGACGGCCTCTACACGCCCGGCGGCTCGGTCAAACCGGGCGTCTTCGGCTTCCGCACCATCGACGACACCCGCAAAATGGCCGAGCACGCCCGGCATGACCATCACCGGCATGCCGTGGTGATCGGCGGGGGCCTCCTGGGGCTGGAGGCCGCCGCCGGGCTGCGCAGCTTCGGGCTGGGGGTGGACGTGGTCCACTCGGGCGGCCACCTCATGAGCGCGCAGATGGGGCCCGACGGCGGTGCGGTGCTCCGCCGGAGCGTTGAGGCCCTGGGCATCGGGGTACTGACGGGCACCCGGACCACCGCCGTGCTCGGCAGGGACAGGGTGACCGGCGTCAGCCTCCGGGACCGGCCGGACATTGACTGCGACATGGTGGTGGTGGCGGCCGGGATCCGTCCCAACGTGGACCTGGCCGTCCTCAGCGGACTCCCGGTGGAGCGGGCCATCGTGGTGGATGACCGGCTGCGCGTGCAGGACGAGGACGACATCTACGCCGTGGGGGAGTGCGTCCAGCACCGCGGCGAGGTGTACGGGCTGGTGGCACCGCTGTGGGAGCAGGCGGTGGTGCTGGCAAACCATGTGACCGGCGCGGACACCAGCGCCGCGTACCTGGGTTCGCGGACCGCCACCAAGCTCAAGGTGGCAGGAGTGGAGGTCGCGTCCATGGGCCTGCAGGGGCCGGAGCTCGACACCGACGAGCATATTGTTTTCTCTGAACCCAGCCGCGGGGTCTTCAAGTCCATCGTGGTCCGCGACAACAAGATGGTGGGCGCCACCCTCCTGGGCGACAGCCGCAAGGTGGCGTTCCTGACCCAGGCCTACGACCGCGGCCTTCCGCTGCCCGAGGAGCGGCTCGGCCTGATGTTCGATCTGGGGACTCCTGGGGAGGACGTGGGCGTCGCAGAACTGGACGACGACGCCCAGGTCTGCAACTGCAACGGTGTCAGCAAGAAGGACCTGGCCACGGCAGTGCGGGGTGGCTGCGCCTCGGTAGCCGGGGCCATGGACGCCACCCGGGCCGGAAAGGGCTGTGGCTCGTGCCAGCTCCTGGTGAAACAGGTGGTGGAGTGGGCCGCGGACGGGGCTGTTGAAGAGGACCCAGCCGCCTCCTACTACGTGCCCGGAATCCCCCTGGACAAGGCCGCCTTGATGGCAGAGATCCGGAAACGCGGGCTCCGGTCTGTTTCGGCCGTGTTCCACGCGCTGGCCCCGGGCGGCGCCGAGGACGCGAAGTCCAAAATGGGCCTGGCATCCCTGCTCAAGATGATGCTCGCGGACCAGTACGTCGACGAACGCGATGCCCGCTTCATTAACGACAGGGTCCACGCCAACATCCAGCGGGACGGCACGTTCTCCGTGGTGCCGCAGATGAAGGGCGGCGTCACGTCCGTGCAGCAGCTGCGCCGGATCGCGGACGTGGCCGAGAAGTACAACGTGCCCCTGATCAAGCTCACCGGCGGCCAGCGGATCGACCTGCTGGGCATCCCCAAGGAGGACCTGCCGCAGGTCTGGGCCGACCTGGACATGCCCTCCGGGTACGCCTACGGCAAGAGCTTCCGCACCGTGAAGACCTGTGTTGGGAAGGATTTCTGCCGCTACGGGACGGGGGACTCCACCAGGCTGGGCATCGAGATCGAATCCCGGTTCCAGGGCATCGAAGCACCGGCCAAGCTGAAGCTGGCAGTCTCCGGCTGCCCCCGCAACTGCGCGGAATCCCTGGTCAAGGACGTGGGCGTGGTGGCCGTGGAAGGCGGCCGCTGGGAAATCTACGTTGGGGGAGCGGCGGGAGCCCACATCCGCAAGGGAGACCTCCTGGCCACCGTTGACAGCCCCGAAGAGGTGAAGGTCCTCACCGGGCGTTTCATGCAGTACTACCGCGAACGCGCCAACTGGCTCGAGCGGACCTACGCCTTTGTGCCCCGTGTGGGCATCGAGCATCTCCGCGCGGTGATCGTCGAGGATGCGGAGGGGATCGCGGCGCAGCTGGATGCCGCGATGCAGGCGTCCGTGGACAGCTACGTGGATCCGTGGAGCGAACGCGCGGATCCGCTGACGCCAGGCCAGTTCAGGACGTCCCTGCCGCTGACGGTCCTTCCGCAGGTGCCGGTCCGATGAGCGCCCCCGGTGCGGCTCCAGCCTCACACGTCCTCGGCCCCGTGGACCAGGTTCCGTTGGGCGAGGGAAGGGCATTTGCGGTGGACGGCCAACAGGTGGCCGTCTTCCGGCTGCGCGACGGAACGGTGCGGGCGCTCGCGGCAGTCTGCCCGCACCGGGGCGGCCCCATCGCGGACGGCACCATCGACCGCCAGCAGGTGATCTGCCCGTTGCACCAGCACGCGTTCGACCTCACCAGCGGCTGCTCCACCACCGGTGCCGAACCGCTGCAGGCCTACCGCGTCAGCGTGGATGGTGAGCAGAACCTTGTGCTGGAGGCCGGCGGGGTGTAGTGCGGGTCACGTAGCACCCCGGTGGGTCTTGTAGGATAGACGAGCCGCGCGAAGCTTCGGCGCCACGAGAGATTCCGCTCACATCCGGATGCCCATGAGGCAATAAACCGAATTTTCTGGGCGAAATCATGCGTGCGCCGGATGCGGCCAACCCCCCAACCCACAAGGAACAGTTGTGCCTCAAAGTACCCCCACCGATCTCCAGAACCCCACGGCACCATCCGCCGCCGTCGACCCCTCCCTCAGCGCCGAGGGTTACAGCAAGACGCTGGGCAGGCGCCATGTCACCATGATCGCCATGGGCGGCGCCATCGGCGTCGGCCTCTTCATGGGCGCCGGCGGACGCCTGGCCTCCACCGGCCCCGCCCTGATCTTCTCCTACGCTATTGCCGGCGTCATCGCCTACCTGCTCATGCGGGCACTCGGCGAGCTCATCATGTACCGCCAGACCTCGGGTTCGTTCGTGAGCTACGCCGGTGAAATGTTCGGCAAGAAGGGCGCGTTCCTGTCCGGCTGGATGTACTTCATCAACTGGGGCATGACCGGCATTGCCGAGTTGATCGCCATTGGGCTGTATTTCCAGTTCTTCTTCCCCAATGTTCCGGTGGAGGCCTCAGCCATCGCTGCGCTGGCCCTGCTGGTGGCCGTCAACCTGCTGAGCGTCAAGGCGTTCGGCGAGTTCGAGTTCTGGGCCTCCTGCCTGAAGGTGGGCGCCATCCTGATCTTCCTGGTGGTGGGCACGTTCATGGTGGTCACCAACGCCCAGGTGGGCGACGGCAACGCCTCCGTGGCCAACCTGTTCGCGGCCGAGGGCGGCATGTTCCCCAAGGGCGCCCTGGTGATGGTGCTGGTCCTCAACGCCGTGATCTTCGCCTACAACGGCATCGAACTGGTGGGCATCACCGCCGGCGAGATGCAGAACCCGCAGCGCGAAGTCCCCAAGGCGATCCGCGCCGTCGTCCTCCGCATCGTGGTGTTCTACGTCGGTTCCGTGACCCTGCTCGCCATGCTGCTGCCGTCCGACCAGTACGTGGCCGGCACCTCCCCGTTCGTCACCGTGTTCGGCCAGATGGGCCTCGCCTGGGTGGGTGACGTGATGAACATGATCGTGATCACCGCGGCGCTGTCCTCCTGCAACTCAGGCCTGTACTCGATCGGCCGCGTCTTCCGCACCATGGCCAACAACGGCCACGCCCCGCAGTGGCTCACCCGGATGTCCCGCCGCCACGTTCCGTACGCGGCCATCCTGGCCATCGCGGCGTTCTACCTGGTGGGCATCCTGCTGAACATCTGGCTGGGCGGCTCGCACGCCTTCGACCTCGCCCTGAACACGGCGTCCATCGGCGTGATCTTCACCTGGGGTGCCATTTTCGCCAGCCAGATCGCGCTGCGCCACAAGAAGGGCGTCACCTCCAGCCTGCCGATGCCCGGCTCCCCGTGGACCAGCTGGGCCGGCCTGGTCTCGCTGCTGGTCATCACGGTGCTGATCGGCTTCGACACCATGACCAGCAAGTCCGGCGAGGTGTTCTACCTGGGCCTGTGGACCCTGGCCACCATCCCGTTCTTCGCACTGCTCCTGTGGCTCGGCTGGCAGAAGGTCAAGGCCAACGAACCGAAGCACGTGCTCTACAACTAGCGCCCACAGCAGGACGCACGACGGCGGGACGCCCCTAGGGAGGGGAGTCCCGCCGTCGGCGTTTCCCGGCATCGATTGCTCCGCAACTGCCGTTTTGGGGCCGCAAAAGGACCGCTACGGAGCAATCGATGGGGACTGGAGCGGTGGTGCGGACCGGCCGGCGGGGGCAGACTTGGGCGTGTGGACGAACCGTGGGTGCTGCATGTGGACCTTGACCAGTTCATCGCAGCTGTCGAAGTGCTCCGCCGGCCCGAGCTCGCGGGGAAGGCGGTGATTGTTGGCGGCCGCGGTGATCCCGCCGAGCGGGCAGTGGTGTCCACGGCGTCCTACGAAGCCAGGGCCTACGGCGTGGGCTCGGGAATGCCGCTGCGCATCGCAGCACGGAAAGTTCCCGACGCCGTGATCCTGCCCGTGGATCACGAGGCCTACCTTGAGGCGTCCGAGAAGGTCATGGCGGTGCTGCGCTCACAGCCCGGCGCCACGGTCCAGGTGCTTGGCTGGGATGAGGCCTTTGTTGGCGTCGGGACGGAAGATCCGGAGGCCTATGCCCGCCGCCTGCAGCACGCCGTCCTGGAGGCGACCCGGCTGCACTGCAGCGTAGGCATCGGCGACACCCTGGTCCGCGCCAAGGTGGCAACGACGTTCGGTAAACCGGCCGGGGTTTTCCGGCTCACGGAAGGCAACTGGCTGGAGGTCATGGGGAGCAGGCCGACGATCGAGCTGTGGGGCGTCGGGACGAAGGTGTCTGCCCGCCTGGCCAAGCTCGGCATCGGGACGGTTGCCGAGCTGGCCGCGGCCAATCCCGAGGACCTGGTCCCCGAGTTCGGCCCGAAGATGGGGCCCTGGTACGCGCAATTGGGGCGGGGCGACGGCTCGCGGACAGTCGATGACACGCCCTGGGTGGCGCGCGGGCACAGCCGCGAAACCACCTTTCAGCAGGATCTGACCGGACCCGCCCAGATTGATGGTGCCGTGAGGGAGTTGGCAACCCGCGTCCTGGAGGATGTCGCCGCCGAGGGCCGGCCGGTGGTCGGGCTGACGCTCAAGGTCCGCTACGCGCCGTTCCTGACCAAGACGTACGCCCGGAAGATCCCGGAGACATCGGACCCCGCGGAAGTGCTGGCACGCGCCCTCGACCTTGCGGCGAAGATCGAGCCGGGCCGGCCCATCCGGCTCCTCGGGCTGCGCGCCGAAATGACGATGCCCGCGGATTCCCGGCAGGGGCACACCCCGACCCGCAGCGGATGGTGACGGGCTTCATCGATTGCTGCGTACCTGCCCTTATGGCGCCCCAAAACGGCAGTATCGGAGCAATCGATGAAAAAAGCTAGTCGCGCTTGAACTCGTCCTTGACGCTTTCGCCGACCTTCTTCGCGTCGGCCTTGACCTGGTCCGCCTGGCCTTCAGCCTTCAGCCGGTCATTGTTCGTGGCGTTGCCGGCCGCTTCCTTGGCCTTGCCGCCCAAGTCTTCCGCTGCGTTGCTGATCTTGTCTCCGAGGCCCACGATGGCCTCCTTTCGTTTCCGGTGATCGAACATTTTCACACTAACACGAAGCATGCTTACTAATTCAAGTCCCCCAGGGACGCCGGGGTTCTGTCGATTGCGGGGGTCCGCGGCTAGGCTCGAAGCCATGGACCACAGCATCAGCCTCAGCCAGCACATCCACGCGTCGCCGGAAAAAGTCTGGTCAGTCATCACGGACATTCCCGGGTCGGCCACCACGCTGAGCGGGGTGGAGTCCGTCCAGCTGCTGACGGACGGCCCGTACGGCGAGGGAACGCGCTGGAAGGAAACCCGGAAGATGATGGGCAAATCAGAGACGGTGGAGATGTGGGTGGCGCAGGCTGAGCCGCCGCGCAGCACCACCGTGAAAGCTGTCCAAGGCGGCGCCGACTACAGCACGCTGTTCACCCTTGCCCCTCGCGACGGCGGAACGGACCTCAGCGTGACGTTCGGGGGAGAAATGCACAAGCCGACCGCAGCAACGCGCATCATGATGGCGGTCTTCGGCAAGATGGCAATGGCGGCCACCCGGAAGGCCCTCCGCAAGGACCTGGCAGAAATAGCAGCCAAGGCGGAATCCATCTAATGGCCGCGCGCACCCCGCGGGCAGCACCCCCCGGCGTTGCGGCACCGCGCCTGACCCCTGTCCGGCTCGAAAACCTGACCGACGTCGCCGAGCCGGACTTCCAGCGCGGAGGGCGGTACGACGGTGCGCGGTACAGCCGTGTGGCTGCCGAGGGGATGGACCTGGGCGGCTCGGAGTTCATCGATTGTGAGTTCCGGGGCGCGGCCTTCAACGAAGCGCAGTTGCGCGGCTCCAGCTTCCGCGACTGCATCCTGGAGGAGCTGTACGCGCCGGTCCTCCTGGCGGCCCGGTCCACGTGGCGGGAAGTTGAGATCCGGAATGCCCGCCTCGGTTCTGCAGAACTGTACGAGAGTGGCTGGCAGTCGGTCCGCATTGACGGCGGAAAACTCGATTTCCTCAACCTGCGGGGCGCCAAGCTCACCGACGTCCTGATCAGCGGCTGCATCATCAACGAACTGGACCTCGGCTCGGCCACCGGAACGCGCGTAGCCCTGAAGGACTGCACCATCGGCTCCCTGGACCTCGGCGGGGCCACGCTCAAGGACTTTGACCTGCGCGGCTCCGAGCTCAGGGGGATCAGCGGACTCGGCAGCCTTGGCGGCGTGGTCATTGACGACTCCCAGCTTGGACTCCTGGCGCCCCTGCTGGCAGCGCATCTGGGGATCACTGTCCTCTGACGCGCGCACAGGACGCCGGCGCGCTGAGGGGTTCCCGTATCCACGGCACACCCTCCCGTGTACTATTTACAGAACGAACGGTCGGTAAGTGGGGATTTACCGGCCGCTGATGACAGTGCTGTTTATCGCGTGAAGGGTGTTTCCATGGCTGCAACCGCAGGTCCGCAGGCTTTCCTTGTTGGCGGGGTACGGACCCCGGTGGGCAGATACGGCGGAAGCCTCTCCTCCGTCCGTCCCGATGACCTGGCCGCCCTGGTGCTCCGGGAAGCGGTCAGCCGGGCCGGCCTGGACCCGGACAGCATCGACGAGGTCATCCTGGGCAACGCCAACGGGGCCGGCGAGGAAAACCGCAACGTGGCCCGGATGGCCACCCTCCTGGCCGGGCTGCCCCTCCACATCCCCGGAATCACCGTCAACCGGCTGTGCTCGTCCGGGCTGAGCGCCATCATCATGGCCAGCCAGATGATCAAGTCGGGTGCGGCGGACATCGTGATAGCCGGCGGCGTGGAATCCATGAGCCGGGCACCCTGGGTGCAGGAAAAGCCCGCCACGGCCTTCGCCAAGCCTGGCGCCATCTTTGACACGTCCATCGGCTGGCGGTTCGCCAACCCGCTGTTCCAGAAGGGCGAGCTGTCCCGCGACGGCAAAATGACCTATTCCATGCCGGAGACGGCAGAGGAAGTGGCCCGCGTGGACAACATCTCCCGCGAGGATGCCGACGCTTTTGCCGTCCGGTCCCACCAGCGCTCCCTGGACGCCATCGCTGCCGGGCGGTTCAAGGACGAGATCGTTCCCGTGACCGTCAGGACCCGCAAATCCGAGACCGTGGTGGACACGGATGAAGGCCCCCGCGAAGGCACCACCATGGAGGTCCTCGCCAAACTGAAGCCCGTGACGCACGGCGGTTCCGTGGTCACCGCAGGCAACTCCTCCACCCTGAACGACGGCGCCTCCGCCATCATCGTGGCCTCCGAAGCCGCCATCGAACGGCTCGGGTTGACGCCCCGGGCACGCATCATAGACGGCGCCTCGGCCGGCTGCGAGCCCGAGATCATGGGCATCGGCCCGGTCCCCGCCACCCAGAAGGTGCTCAAGCGGAGCGGCCTCAGCGCAGGTGACCTGGACGCCGTTGAACTTAACGAAGCCTTTGCCACGCAATCGCTCGCCTGCATCCGGCGCCTCGGCCTGGATCCGGACATTGTCAACAACGACGGCGGCGCGATCTCCCTGGGGCATCCGCTGGGTTCCAGCGGGGCGCGGATTGCGATCACCCTGTTGGGCCGGATGGAGCGCGAGGACGCCAGGAGGGGCCTCGCCACCATGTGCATCGGCGTGGGCCAGGGTACGGCCATGCTGCTGGAGAAAGTCTGATGGCGGGCCCCGTGGACCTGGCAGCGGAGAAGTTCCAGACGCTCCTGGTGGAGGAACGCACCGACCGGGTGGTGGTGCTGCTGAACCGGCCCGAGGTGCGCAACGCGATCGACCAGCAGATGGTGGACGAGCTGCACGTGGTGTGCGCCGCGCTGGAGCAGGATCCCAAGGTGCTGATCATCGCCGGCGTGGATGGCGTGTTCGCCTCCGGCGCCGATATTGCCCAGCTGCGCGAACGGCGCCGGGGCGACGCCCTGCAGGGCATCAATTCCACCATCTTTGTCCGTATCGCCAAGCTGCCCATGCCGGTCATTGCCGCGCTCGACGGGTACTGCCTGGGCGGCGGGGCAGAGCTGGCCTACGCGGCGGATTTCCGGCTCGGGACATCGAGTGTCCGCATTGGCAACCCTGAAACCGGGCTGGGAATCCTCGCCGCCGCCGGCGCCAGCTGGCGGCTGAAGGAACTGGTGGGGGAGCCTGTGGCCAAGCAGGTCCTCCTGGCGGGAAAGATCCTCACCGCCGAAGAAGCACTGGCCGTCAACCTCATCACCGAAATCCACGACGCACCGGAACTCATGGACGCGGCACACAGCCTGGCGGACAGGATCGCCCGGCAGGATCCGCTGGCAGTGCGGATCACCAAGTCCGTGTTCCATGCCCCTGCGGAAGCGCACCCCGTCATAGACCAGCTGGCACAAGGGATCCTGTTTGAATCCGAGGCGAAATTCGACCGGATGCAGCAGTTCCTGGACAAGAAGAACGACAAGAAAACCGGCACGAAGGACGGCGGCAGTGCAGCCACCGCCGCGGCCACCGGAACCCCGGAAGGCACAGAGAGCGGAGAGCAGAACCGATGAGCACACCCGAACTTTCCCCCGGCCTGCCCACTGATCTTCCCCACTTCGTAGGTGTCCTGGGCGGCGGCCGCATGGGTGCCGGAATCGCCCATGCCTTTCTGGTCAAGGGCGCGGACGTGCTGGTGGTGGAGCGCGACGACCAGTCAGCGGAAGCTGCCCGTGAGCGCGTGGAATCGGCCGCGGCCAAGAGTATTGAGCGCGGCATGACGGACGCCAACCTGGATGAAATGGTGTCCAGGCTGTCCGTCACGGTGGACTACGACGACTTTGCGGACCGCCAGCTGGTGGTGGAAGCAGTGCCGGAGGACTGGAACCTGAAAGTCACGTCACTGCGCGGCATCGAGGAGCGGCTGGCCAATGATGCCTACCTGGCCTCGAACACGTCATCGCTGTCCGTGAACGGCCTCGCCGGTGAACTGAAGCGGCCCGAAAACTTCCTCGGCCTGCACTTCTTCAACCCTGTTCCGGCGTCCACGCTCATCGAGGTGGTGCTGGGGAAGCGCACGTCTCCCCAGCTCGCTGCCGCGGCGAAGGGGTGGGTGGAGGCACTCGGCAAGACCGCCGTCGTGGTTAATGACGCCCCGGGGTTCGCGTCCTCCCGGCTGGGTGTGGCCATCGCCCTGGAGGCGATGCGCATGGTTGAGGAAGGGGTTGCATCCGCCGAGGACATCGACGCCGCCATGGTCCTGGGCTACAAGCACCCCACCGGGCCGCTGCGGACCACGGACATCGTGGGGCTGGACGTGCGGCTAGGCATTGCCGAGTACCTGCACTCCACCCTGGGCGAGCGGTTCGCCCCGCCCCAGATCCTCAAGGACAAGGTGGCCCGGGGCGAACTGGGACGGAAAACCGGCAAGGGCTTTTTCGACTGGCCCGGATAGGAACGCGGGTCAGTCGAAGAAACCGACGATGTAGCCGATGAAGTAGAGCAGGAACAGCAGGACGCCGGCCCCGATGGCGCCCATCCAGAAGATCTGCTGGCCCTTCCCCGAGCCCTTCTGCCGGGGCTCCTGGGTGCCTGCCACCGACCCTTCACCGGGAGGCGTTTCGCCGGGCGGCACCCCGCCGCCGGGCTCCAGGCCTGTGATCTTGTCATCCTCCGGGTCCGGATTGGTTCCTGACACGTAAACTCCCTCGCTCGCCGTCCTGATGCTGTCCCCAGCGTAACCGGCCCTGGTGGTTGCACCTAGGCTGGTGCCGTGACTTTCCTAGAACCCCTTACCCTCACGGGCAGGTATGTAACCCTGGAACCGTTGTCCAGGGAGCACCACGACGGACTGGTGGACGCGGCACGGGACGGCGAGCTGTGGCGGCTCTGGTACACCTCGGTGCCGGCCCCCGAGGAGATGGCCGCTGAGATCGGGCGCCGCCTCGACCTGCAGGAGCAGGGATCCATGCTGCCGTTCACCACCCGGCTGATCGACCCCGGCACCGGCGCGCCCGGCCGGATCATCGGCATGACCACCTACATGAACATCGACGCCGGCACGCCCCGGGTGGAGATCGGCTCCACCTGGAACGCCGCCTCCGTCCAGGGAACCGGGACCAACCCCGATTCCAAGCTCCTGCTGCTGCGGCACGCGTTCGAGACGCTGGGCTGCCCGGCCGTGGAGTTCCGGACGCATTGGCTGAACCACCAGTCGCGCGAGGCCATCGCCCGGCTGGGCGCCAAGCAGGACGGCGTGCTGCGCAACCACTCCAGGACCCGCGACGGGCTCCTCAGGGACACTGTGGTGTTCTCCATCCTGGAACACGAGTGGCCCATGGTCCGGGCGGGCCTGGAGCACCGGCTGGCCAGGCGCGGCTAGCTGTTCCCGGCTAGCCGCCGGAGTAGGCTCCGGCGGCGTCCAGGGTGGCGTAATACGCCTCGTAGCCCTCGGCGTTCGGGTGGAAGCTGTCCGGGCTGCCCGCGCCGCCAAGGTTGATCCACGGGACCGGCGACAAAGCGCCATGGCCGAGGAAAGCGGACCGTACGTCAACGTAGGTGGCGCCGGTGTCGCCCGCGGCCTCGGCGATTGCACCGTTCAGGTCATCAGCCAACCCGGTGGCCTGGTATATGAACAGCGCCGCGGCACCAGTCTGCCCGGCCGGGATGGGGTCCAGGAGGTAGGGGTAACCGGTGACCACGATCCTGGCGTTGGGCGCGGCGGCCTGCACGCCCTCGATCATCGAGACCACGTCGCGGTACAGTTGCCCGCCCTCGAGCTGGGCGGTTGCATACGCGGTGGCAGCAGCACACTCCTGGCCCGGGGTTGCACCTGCCAGCGCTACTCCACAGTAGGTAATGATGGCGCCGAAGCCGAGGTTGTTGCCGCCGGCGGTGATGGTCACCAGTTCGGTGCTCTTGTTCAGCCGCCCAAGCTGGGAGTCCACCACATCCTGGGTTGTCTTCCCGCTGCAGGCCTCGTTGGCAACCAGTTTGATCGCCTTGGTCTCGTCGGCGAGCTCAGAGTAGGTGTTGCCGCTGCGGTAGCAGTCATCCAGGTACGGCCCGGCCCCCTGCCCGGCAGCGAAGGAGTCTCCCAGGGCAATGTACTTGGTCTTGTCCGCAGCCTGCGCCGGCACGGTAGCCAGCCCTGCCGCCATGGCAAGGGTGGCGAGGCCTGCTGCAAAAGCCGAGCGACGGCGTCGTACGGTGATGTTCCCCAAGTGGCTCTCCTTGAACGGTGGAAGAAGGCAAGCACGAGCCACCGTACTACCTGGCTGTGACGTGCGCCTCCTGTGGCCGGTGTGATTAGCTGTGCGGATGAAGAAACCGGGCAGGTCCATGGACTGGGATGGTGCCGTTAACGCCTGGCATGTGGCCGGCGGTGTCTACCGCATGGGCAGGCGCGAGTGGCTCACCGAGGCAGGCTGGCGGCAGGCGTACGACGACGGCATCCGCACGGTGATTGACCTCCGCAACGAGGCGGAGGCGCAGCGCCGGGACACCGATCCCGTGGTGGGCAGGGCCGCCTGGTCCGGGATGGTGGTGGTTTCCGCGCCGACGGAGGAGCCGGGCGATCCGCGCTTTACCGCCGTGACCGGCCCCTACCTCAACGATCCGGCCCACTATCCCGAGAACGCGCGGCTGTTCCCGGACAAGCTGGTGGGCGTCTTCCGCGAGCTTGCGGCAGCTTCGGCCCGCGGCGCCGTGGTGCTGCACTGCGCGGCCGGCCGTGACCGCAGCGGCATGGTGGCGGCCATGGTCCAGGACCTCGCCGGGGACTCCGGGCAGGACATCGCCGAGGGCTACCGGCGCGCGGCCCGCGGCATCAACGAGCGCTACCGCACCCACGGCCCGCCCCATGCACGGGAACGGTACCTCGGCGAAGCGGAACTGGTCCCGCTGCTCCAAGAGCGCGGAGAGGCCGTGGCGCAATTCGTGCGCAGCCTCGATACCCGCGCGTTCCTGCTGGACAACGGACTCAGCGCCGCGGAGCTTGACGCCGTCCGTGCCTTGTGCGGAGCGGGGGTGTCCCGATGAGCGTCCGCCGGGTCCTCTTCCTCGGCGCGGCGGCGGGCGTCCTCGCATCCTCCGCTGTTGTGGCTGCGCCGGGTTGGGCTGTGGTTGCTCCGGGCCCGGATGCCGGCGCCGTCCCGGGCTCGGGCAGTTCGTTCCTCTCGGACGCCGCCCTGGCCGATGCCGTGCAGCGGGACCTCGGCCTCACCCCGGAACAGTTCGCCGCCGCCGGGGAACTCGGCGTCCGGGCCGCAGCCGCGGCCGGGCAGCTCAGGGCCGTTCCCGGTTATGCGGGCACCCGGCTCCAGGACGGGCAGATCGTGGTGTCCGGAACAGGTGCCGAACTCCAGGACGCGGTGGCGGCGCTCGGCGCCGGCATCCCGGGCCTTGTTCTGGAGGCGGCTGCGGCAGGCGCTGCGATGCCTGCCGTGCCAAAGCCTGCCGTGCCAAAGCCTGCCGTGCCAAAGCCTGCCGTGCCAAACCCTGGTTCCGAGCTCGCGCTGAGCACGGAGCAGCTGTTCCACGCGTACGTGGCCGAGGTGGGGCTGCAGGGACTGCAGGCGGTGGTCACCTCCGGCGGGAAGTTCGTCATCCGCACCGGCGGCGTCAACGCGCCGGAAGCGGCCCCGGACGGTACCGGTGCCCCGGCTGCCGGGCCCGGAAGCTCCAAAGCGGCGGACGCCGGCAGGAAATCGCCGGCGGAGTTTGTTGCCCGGTTCGCCAACGTTGAGCTCGACGACGGCACGCCGCTTGCGCCGGAGGCCGAGGTTCCCGGGGGACTCGGCTACATCGCCGACACCGGCTGGATCTGCTCCACGGGCTTTTCGGCGTTTGACCCGGCAGGCCTGCCGGCCGTCCTCACGGCCGGCCACTGTGCCTCGGACGGGGCAGCTGAGACGGCGGAGCTGGAATTCCAGTTCAACCGGACAGGGCTGCTCGGAAAGTTTGGTTTCAGCCAGTTCGGCGGCCCCGGCAACAGCCCGGTCCTCCGGCCAGGGAGCGTGGACGACCCGCTCCAGCCGGACGACCCGGGCAACGTGGGAACAGATATCGCGGTGGTGGAATCCCTCCGTGCGGACCTGGACCCCCTGCCGGCAGCGAGCACCTGGGGTGACGCGTCCCAGCCGGAACCCGACGTCAAGATCATCGGCACGGCCGATCCCGTGGCGGGCATGCCGGTGTGCCGTTCCGGCCGGACCTCGGCCTGGTCCTGCGGCACGGTGGATGCGGTGGGGATCTTTGTGGTTCCCGGGCCCGGCTACGCGGCGGACCCCAACGACCTGCGGGCGTTCAACGGTTTCCTGTCCTACGGCGTCCAGTCCAGCGGCGGAGATTCCGGCGGCCCGTACGTCAGCGGCAACTACGCCGTGGGCACCCATGCCGCCGGAGACACGCCTGACGAGCAGGGCAACGTGGTGGAGAATTTCGCGGTCGGGGCCACCCTGGCGGACAGCCTGGCCGTGCTGCCCGGTTACCAGCTGGAACTCTTCCTCAACACGCCTTCGGTGTCCTCTCCGGCGCCCGGCACCACCTATGAACCGGGGCAGGTCATCGGCGGCACCGTCCCTGCGGCCCCTGCCTCTGCCGTGGCTGCCGGCTCGAAGGTCCGGATCACTATCCAGCAGCAGGACACCGTCGAGGTCCCCGTCAACGCCGACGGGACCTGGAGCTTCCCGGCGCCGGAGGGCAAGGGAACACTCCGCTTTACCGCGCAGACCGTCAACGGGTTCAGTGCCTCCGGTCCTGCGGACTTCGAGTTCGCCGCCGCTGCCCCGGAACCGGCCCCGGAAGAACCGGCCCCGCCGGTGCAGCCGGAGCCGGAAGAGCCCCCCGCCAGCCCGTTGCCCGCGCCGGCACCTGTGCCGGCAGACCCGGCGCCCGCACCTGTGCCGGCAGCCCCGGCGCCCGCACCTGTGCCGGCAGCCCCGGCCCCGGCGGATTCCTCTGCGGCTGGCCATGACGCCGTCGTCGTACCTTCGCCTGCCGCCGCCCCTCCAGCGGACCCGTCAGGCTACGCGCGCCACCGTGACGGCGGCGGCCTGGCGTACACGGGTGCCAGCGCACTCCCGGCAGCGGGTGCTGCCGCGGGGGCGATCGCCGTCGGAACCCTGTTGACGGCACTCGTCCGCCGCCGGAGGCAGCACACCCCCGAATAGCGACGCGATCAGGCGCGGCCGGCAGGCTCCTTGTGGCGACGCATCAGCAGGTTGGTGATGCGGAGGGTGCAGAGCCGCTGCCCCGCCTCGTTGGTGATCAGCACCTCGTGGGTGGTGAGCGTGCCGCCCAGGTGGATGGGCGTGGCCGTAATGGTGATCTGCCCTTCCCGCGCGGAGCGGTGGTGGGTTGCCGAAACATCCACGCCCACCGCCGTCTTGCCCAGGGTGCTCGCATGGATCACGGCCGCCCAGGAACCCACCGCTTCGCCCACGGCCAGCGACGCCCCGCCGTGGAGCAGCCCGAATGACTGCCGGTTCCCCTCCACCGGCATGGTGGCCACCACGCGTTGGACGGACTCCTCAATAATCTTGACGCCCATCTTCTCGTCCAGTTCGCCGAGGGTGATCTTCCACAGCTCGTGCGCCGAAGGCTTGCTCTCGGCAGCATCCATGGGTGATGGGGCGCTCATTAGTTCTCCTCTTGGTGGCCGAATACCGTCCTGGCCTTCTAGTGTGCAGCATGGCACTTCATGTATGGTGAATATATTACCGAACGGACGGTCAGTAATGACTCGTCCTGTTTGCCTGCCCCTTTGTTGGAAGGACCCGTCAACGATGACCACCACAGCCACAGCTCCCCAGGCCACGGTCGACACCGTGGAGACAGTGCCCAGCTTCATCATGGATGCGTGGTGGACGCCCGACGCCGGAGCGGCAGCTTCCGCAACGCCGGTCCGGGACGCGAGCACGGGGGAGGTCCTGGCCAAGGTAAGCACCGAGGGGCTGGACCTGGCCGCCGTCGTTGACTATGGCCGCACCACCGGCCAGGAGGAACTCGGCCAGTTCACCTTCCACCAGCGCGCCCTCAAGCTCAAGGAGCTGGCGCAGTACCTCAATGCCCGGCGCGAGCACTTTTACACTTTCTCCGCCCAGACCGGCGCCACCAAGGTGGATTCGATGATCGACATCGACGGCGGCATCGGCGTCCTGTTCACGTTCGGGTCCAAGGGCCGCCGCGAGCTGCCCAACTCCCAGGTGGTGGTGGACGGGCCCATGGAGGTGCTGTCCAAGGACGGTTCCTTCGCCGGTGAACACATCTATACCCGCATCCCCGGCGTGGCCGTGCAGATCAACGCCTTCAACTTCCCCGTCTGGGGCATGCTGGAGAAGTTCGCCCCGGCCTTCCTCGCCGGCGTCCCCACCATCGTCAAGCCCGCTACCCCCACCGGGTACGTGGCTGCCGCCGTGGTCAAGGCCATCGTCGAATCGAACATCCTTCCCAAGGGCTCGCTGCAGCTCATTTCCGGCTCCGTCCGCGGCCTGCTGGATGTCCTGGACTACCGTGACCTGGTGGCCTTCACCGGCTCCGCATCCACGGCCCTCTCCCTGAAGTCGCACCCCAACGTGGTGCAGGGCGGGGTCCGGTTCACGTCCGAGACCGACTCCCTCAACGCCGCCATCCTCGGGCCGGATGCCGTGGAGGGCACCCCGGAATTCGATGCGTTCGTGAAGTCCGTGGTCACGGAGATGACGGCGAAGGCAGGGCAGAAGTGCACCGCCATCCGCCGGGCCATCGTGCCGCAGGAGCTGGTTGCCGCCGTCTCGGCGGCCATCGGCAAGCGGATCTCCGAGCGCGTTGTCCTCGGCGACCCCCGCGCGGACGGCGTCACCATGGGCGCGCTCGCGTCGGTGGAGCAACTCAAGGATGTCCGGGCGGCCGTCCAGACGATGCTGGACAACGGCGGTGAGCTGGCCTACGGGACGCTCGATTCGCCGTCGGTCACGTCCGCGGACGGATCCACGGGCGTGGTGGGCGGCGGCGCGTTCATGGCGCCTGTCCTGCTGAACTGGCAGGACCCCGAGGCGGAGGAAGTCCATTCCCTGGAGGCGTTCGGTCCCGTGTCCTCGGTGATCGGGTACAAGGACCTTCCCGACGCCGTCCGCCTCGCCGCCCGCGGCGGCGGCTCCCTGGTCGCCTCGGTCTGCACCAACGATCCCGCGGTGGCCCGGGAATTGGTCACCGGCATCGCCGCGCACCACGGCCGTGTCCTGATGCTCAACCGCGAGGACGCCCGTTCGTCAACGGGCCACGGTTCGCCCGTGCCGCACCTGGTCCACGGCGGGCCCGGACGTGCCGGCGGCGGTGAGGAACTGGGCGGCATCCGGTCGGTCATGCACCACATGCAGCGCACCGCCATCCAGGGCTCGCCGAACATGCTCACCGCCGTCACGGGTGTGTGGCACGCGGGCGCGGACCGCAACTTCACCGTCGAGACGGAAGGTACCCACCCGTTCCGGAAGTCGCTGGAGACCCTGAGGATTGGCGACGCCGTCCGGTCCGACCTGCGCCAGGTCACCCTGGAGGACATCACCGCGTTCGCCAACTCCACGGGCGACACGTTCTACGCCCACACCAACCACGAGGCCGCGGAAGCCAACCCGTTCTTCCCGGGCATCGTGGCGCACGGCTACCTCCTGCTGGCCTGGGGTGCCGGCCTCTTCGTGGAGCCGGCTCCGGGTCCCGTGCTGGCCAACTACGGGCTGGAAAACCTGCGGTTCATCACCCCCGTGGCGGCGGGCGACTCCATCCGGGTGACGCTCACCGCCAAGAAGATCACCCCGCGCGAAACCGACGAGTACGGCGAAGTGGCCTGGGACGCGGTGCTCACCAACCAGAACGACGAGATCGTGGCCACCTACGACGTCCTTACCCTCGTCGCCAAGTAGCCCCGCAGCCAAGTCACCCACCTGGCACGCTCTCTCACTTGACGCCGGTTTCATCGTGACGCTCTCTCACCTAATGCCGGTTTGTCGCCAACGCTCTATCACTCGCCCCTGGTAGGTGATAGAGCGTTGGCGATTTATCAGCATCAAGTGAGAGAGCGTTTGGGGATTTGCGGCATCAAGTGAGAGAGCGTTTGAGGCTGGACCGGGCAAGGAGGCGGCCGGTTCTTTTTGGCGGGCGGAGGCGTAAAATTCTGCCCGTAGGAGGTGGCCACATGAACCTAAGAATGAACACAGCCACAACCGTCCTGCCAGTCGATGATGCAGCGCGCGCCCGAAGGTTCTACACCGAAAAGCTCGGACTCCCGCACCGCGGCATGACAGACGACGGAAGCGAATTGCTCGGCAGCGACGGCGGCCCCATGCTGCAGTTGATGCCGGTCTCGGACGGCAAGCACTCCGAGCACACAGCCCTGAGCTTCGAGGTCACGGATATCGAAAAAACGGTCCGCGACATGGAAGCCAGGGGTGTCGCGTTCCAGGACTACGATCTGCCCAACCTGAAGACACAGAACCACATCTGCACCACCGACTCGGAGAAATGCGCGTGGTTCATGGACACCGAACACAACATCCTGTGCGTCCACGAGAAGCTCGGGGTCCAGGCCGAATACGAACTCTAGCGGCGCAGCGAACTCCCCCAAAACACAGCAGGGGCGCCCCGGGTTTCCGGGGCGCCCCTGCTGCCGTTCCGGCAGGAAGCGGGGTCAGGACTCGGCGCCGCCGTGCAGGCTGTCGTCGCTGCTGTCATCCTCACGGCCGGTGCCGTGCCCGCTTTCGCTCTGGTCCGAGAGGTCCATGTTGCCCCGGGCCTCAGCCATGGTAGGGCCGCCGGAGGGGACGCTGTAGGTGTCCGGGCGGATGCCGTGAGACTGTTCCTCGATCAGTGCCTGCTCTTCGCTGAAGCGGATCACGTTGGCCTCATCGCCGGCGTCGCCGGGAACGTCCTCACGGACCTTCGAGGGGTCCGGAATGATGTATCCGGCGTCTGCTTCGTCTTTGGGGTGGCTCATTTTCTTACCTTCCTATCGGGTGTTACTTGTGGGCCGCGCGATGAGGTCCGCCTTGAGGTCAAGGCTCTGGTCCTGCCGCTTGACCTTGAAGCCTACGGTATCGCCGGGGTTGCGGTTCCGGAGTTCCGCCAGGAGCTTCTCCGGAGCGGTGAGGTCCACGCCCTCCAGGGACTCGAGGACGTCACCCGGGCGGATGCCCGCGCGTGCCGCCGGGCCGTCGTCGTCCACTGCCAGGACCACGACGCCGGTGCGTGCGTCGATGCCCAATTGGCCGGCGATCTGCGGGGTCAATTCCCCCGGGGTGAGGCCCAGATAGGCGTGCTCGGCAGTGCCGTCCGCCAGCAGTTCCTCGGCGACCTCCACGGCCGTGGCGGCGGGGATCGCGAACCCGAGGGCCACGGCCCCGGCTGACGGGGGAATGTAGGCCTCGCTGATGCCGATGATTTCACCGCGCATATTGATGACCGCTCCGCCGGAGTTGCCCGGGCTGATGGGGGCGTCGGTCTGGATCAGGTCCACCAGGGAGAGGCTGTTGGAGGCGGAACCGGGAATGGACCGGTGCAGCCCGGAGATGATCCCGGCGGTGGCGGTGTTCTCGAAGCCGAGCGGGGAGCCGAGCACCACGGCGCCCTCGCCGACGCGCGGGAGGTTGGTCTGGTAGAGGGGTTTGGGCAGGCCGGTTCGGTTGGCCTGGACCAGTGCGAGGTCCGTGACGGGGTCGGTTGCCCTGACGGTTCCCTCCACCCGCTGGCCGTCCGCAAAGGCCACCTCAACGCGGGTGTTGCCCCGGACCACATGCTCGTTCGTCAGGATCAGGCCGTCCTCGGAGTAGACCACGCCGCTGCCCAGGCCGCCGTCCGTGAAAATGGTGACCACGGACGGTGCGAGGTTCTCCACCAGCTGGGGGATATCGCCCTCCTCGGCCGGCGCGGGGGCCGGCGCCGCTGTGCCGTCAGGCGTGGCCGTGGACGTCGGCCCGAGGCTGGAGGAGCCGCTGGGGGCCGGGGGAGGCGTGGAGCCGGTGCAGCCGGTGAGGGCCAGGGAAGCCGTGAGCAGTGCTGCCCCCGCGGCGGTCCGGAAGCGGTCCGGACGCGGCAGCGCCCGGCGGGTGACGGTATTCATGGGCGGCCTCCTCCGGGTCCTGGCTGGTTTCTACCACCGTAGCCGGGGATCGGAGAAAATACCAAGCACCCTTAGTATCTATCTCAGTGCTGGGTGGAGTGCAGCCCGTCGAAGGCCATGGTGATCACGTCGTCGGCGAGCCGTTCCGGGGAGAGGGAGCCGCCCGGCTTGTACCATTCCACGATCGAGTTGATCATGCCGAACAGCAGCCTGGTGACGGTCCGCGGATCGATGTCCTGGCGCAGCGAGCCTTCGTCGCGGGCTGCGGAGATCAGTGCGGCCACCTTGTGGTCGAAGGTGCGCCGACGCTCCAGGGCGTCCCGCTCGATCTCCGTGTTCCCGCGCAGCCGCAGGAGCAGCGTGACGAACGGCAGCCGGTCCACCAGGACGGCCACGGTCTGCCGGAGCACGAACTCCAGGCGGGCATCGGCCGCGCCGGACGTGGCGGCAGGCTCTTCCAGGATGGCCTCAAGTCCGCCGAGGGCGTGCTCCAGGGCGAGCTTCAGGAGGTCGCCCTTGGACGGCACGTGGTGGTAGATGGCGGACTTGGAGATGCCCAGGTTGTCCGCAAGGATACCCATGGACGTTGCGTCGTAGCCATGCCGGTTGAAGACGTCGACGGCGATGCGCAGCACCGACTGCTGGTCGTATCCGGGGCGGCCGCGCTTGGCTGTGCTGGCTGTATCAGTGCTGCTGGGCATAGTGGCTAGTTTCTCACGAACGGTCGGTCGGGTGGCGCAGCCCGGAGCCTGCGCCACCGCTGGATGACTACGCCTTGGGGCGCAGGTCGTAGATGCGCCGCAGCTTGCCGTTGGAACGCTCCAGCGAGCCCGGCTCCACCACGTCGACTGCGCACGAAGAACCCACGTGGATCTTGATCTGCTCCTTCAAGGCGCGCGCCGCCGTCGTGCACTGCTCAACGGTGACGCTTTCCCGGCGCTCGATCTTCACCGTCATCTGGTCCATCCGCTGGCCCTCGGGCCGGGTGAGCTCCAGCTGGAAGTGCGGGCTGAGCTCGGGGATGCGGAGCGCAATCTCCTCGATCTGGGACGGGAACACATTCACGCCCCGGAGGATGATCATGTCGTCGCTGCGGCCGGTGATGCGTCCCATCCGGCGGTGCGCGGGGCGGGCCGTGCCGGGGAGCAGGCGGGTGAGGTCCTTGGTGCGGTACCGGATGATGGGCAGCGCTTCCTTGGTGAGGGACGTGAAAACCAGTTCGCCGTGCTCGCCGTCGCGCAGGACGTTTTCCTTGCCCACCTCCGGGTTGAAGGCGTCGATGATTTCGGGGCGGAAGTGGTCCTCCCAGATGTGGCTGCCGTCCTGGGTCTCCACGGCCTCGCCGGCCACGCCGGGTCCCATGACCTCGGAGAGCCCGTAGATGTCGCAGGCCTTGATGTTCATGGTGACCTCAAGTTCGTGCCGCATTTCCTCGGTCCACGGCTCGGCGCCCAGCACCGCGTACTTCAGCGAGGTGGAGGCGGGGTCGATGCCCATGTGCGCCATGGCGTCCGCGATGGTGAGCAGGTACGTGGGGGTGGCCAGGATGGCGTCCGGCTTGAAGTCCTGGATCAGCTGGATCTGGCGTTCGGTCTGCCCGCCGGAGATGGGGATGACGGTGCAGCCGAGGGCTTCGGCGCCGGCGTGGGCGCCCAGGCCGCCGGTGAACAGGCCATACCCGTAGGCGTTGTGGACCTTCATGCCCGGGCGGATGCCGGAGGCGCGGAAGCTGCGGGCCACCAGCTTTGCCCAGTCCGCCAGGTCCTTTTTGGTGTACCCGACCACCGTGGGCCGGCCCGTGGTGCCTGAGCTGGCGTGCACGCGGGCAACCTGGTTTTGCGGGACGGCGAACATGCCGAACGGGTATTCCTCGCGCAGGTCATCCTTGGTGGTGAAGGGGAAGTTGCCCAGGTCGCTGAGTTCCCGGAGGTCGTTCGGGTGGATGCCGGCGTCGTCGAACTTGCGCTTGTACAGGGGCACGCGCTCGTAGGCGTAGGCAACGGTGTGCTGCAGGCGGCTGAGCTGCAGGGCCTCGAGCTCGTCGCGGGACATGGTCTCCTCGCGGTCCAGGATGACGTTAGTGCCTGCGGCCGTTGCTGCGGCAGCGGCGGGGGTTTCGGGAGCATGCAGGGTCATGGTTTCCTACTTCTTGGGGATGGTGCGGCTGCGTCCGCGGAACTCGGCAATGAGCTCGCCGGGCTGGGCTGAACGGGGCGGTATTGAACTGGGCTGGGCTGAACTGGGCTGGGCTGAACTGGGCTGGGCCGGGGTGGGCTGGCCCGCGGGGGAGGGTGCAGCGTCAGGCTGGGCATCCGTAGCGAAAATCTGGATGTCGTACAGCCCGCTGCGTCCGGCGCTGGAGCGGCGGTCCGCCACCGCGGTCAGCACCTGGCCGCGGAAGGCCGGCTTGAGGAAATTGATGTCGACGCCGGAGGCCACGGTGATGCTGTTTTCCTCGCCGGGTGCCTGGACGGCCGGGTTGCAGGCGAGGGCGAATGCGGTATCACCGAAGGCGAAGATCATTCCGCCGTGGGCCATGCCGAAGCCGTTGAGCATTTCCTGCCGGAGGGTCATCCGGATGGTTGCGTGGCCGTCGCTGATGGCGAGGACTTCAATGCCCATCCACTCGGAGGCATAGTCGTTCTCCAGGATCTGGTGTGTGGGCCCGGAAAGGGTGGTTTCAGCCATGCGTCATTGCCTCCAGCTTTATTTACCGAATGTTCATTAGGTAATCCCATGGAGGGGTCCGGTGTCAAGGGCCGGGCGTCACGGCCGGGCCGTTCCTGCCCACTTGCTCCGGCGGGACCGTGCGCCAGAGCCGGGACACGCCGTCGTGCCCGGCGCGCCGGAAGGGGTGCGGAGAAGCAACCGGGCTGGAACATACGACGGCGGCACGCACCGGCCGCCCCCGGCCCGGCGGATGTGCAGCGTCACCGCCGCCGTGCCCGCCGGATGTGCAGTGTCACCGCCGCCGTGCCCGCCACCACAGCGGGCCGTGCCCATCACCACAGGCCCGGCAGGCTCCAACGCTGCCGAAAGCCCGTGCCGAAGTGCAAGGATGGAGTAACCGGCACCAGCACAGCAAAGGGCGGACCATGGCCAAAGGCATCTACGTCAGCGCAACCACTCCCGGATCGGGCAAGTCACTCGTGGCCCTGGGCCTGGCGGACACCCTTCACCGGCATGCGGACAGGATCGGCTTCTTCAAGCCCGTGGTCCATGGCCCGGACGCCGCGGCCGATCCGATGGTCGCACTGATGAAATCCCGATTCGCGCTGGAGGACGAGCGCTGCCGCGGCGGCCTCACCCACGAGGAAGTCCGGACCCTGCTGGCCGAGGGAAACCGGGCCGAGATCGACGCCCGCTGCGTGGAAATCTTCGCCGACATCTCGCGGCACTGCGATGTGGTGATCGTGGAGGGAACGGACCTGGTGGGCCAGGACTCCGCCGTCGAATTCGACCTCAACGCCCGCCTGGCCAACAACCTGGCCGCCCCCATCGTGGCGGTGGTGGGAGCCAAGGGGCGGACCGTCGCCGAGGCCGCGGCCGCCGTCGAGGTTGCCCGGAAGGAACTTGCCGCGGAACGGTGCTCCCTGCTGGCCATCATGGTGAACCGGGCGGACCCGGCGGACCTGGATGCGATCGCCGCTGCCGTGAAGCCCGGCGCCTCCAGGCGGCCCGTGTACATCCTGCCCGAACTGGAGGCCATCGCGCGGCCCACCACCGGCGAGGTTGCAGCGGCGCTGGGCGTCCGCCAGATCGCCGGGCGGCCGGACATGGAACGCGACGTCAAGGACATCAAGGTGGCCGCCATGAACGTGGGCAACTTCCTGAACGTGCTGGACGAGGGAGCCCTGGTGATCGTCCCCGGCGACCGAGCGGACGTGATGGTGGCGTGCCTGGCTGCGTCCTTCTCGCCGGAGTTCCCGGTGGCCTCCGCGCTCATCCTCACCGGCGGGCTCGCGCCGGACGCCAACATCTATCCGCTCCTGGCGCAGGCCCCGTTCCCTGTCTTCGCGGCGCGGGAGGACACCTACACCACCGCCCGCCGGGTTTCTGAGGTCCGCAGCGAGATCTGGTCCGGGCATCGCCGCAAGGTGGCGTCCGCCCTGGGCCTCTGGTCCCGCCGGGTGGACGAGGCCGAACTGGTGGAACGCCTGCACCTGCCCCGGGCCGAGCGGATGACGCCGCTGCGCTTCCTGCACGACCTTATAGAGCGCGCCCGCTCGCAGCGCCGGCACGTGGTCCTGCCGGAGGGAACGGACGTGAGGATCCTGCGCGCGGCGGAGATCCTGCACCGGCGCGACGTCTGCGACCTCACCGTGCTCGGCCCCGAATCGGAGGTCCGCGAACTGGCGGCCGCCCGCGGCATCGACCTGTCCGGCATCAACATCGTTGACCCGGCCACCTCGGACCTGCGCCAGAAGTTCGCGGAAAAGTACGCGGAACTGCGGGCGCACAAGGGCGTTGACCTGCCCAAGGCCCTGGAGATCATGCAGGACGTGAGCTATTTCGGCACCATGATGGTCCAGCTCGGCGTGGTGGACGGCATGGTGTCCGGCGCGGCCCACACCACCGCCCACACCATCCGGCCCGCCCTGGAGTTCGTGAAGACGCGCGAGGGCGTGAAGATCGTGTCCTCGGTGTTCCTGATGCTGATGCCGGACCGGGTGCTGGTGTACGGCGACTGCGCCGTGAACCCGGACCCCAACGTGGAGCAGCTGGCGGACATTGCGCTGGCGTCGGCGGAAACCGCGGCGCAGTTCGGCGTGGAGCCGCGGGTGGCGATGCTCTCCTACTCCACCGGCGGTTCCGGCTCGGGTGAAGCGGTGGACGCGGTGCGGCAGGCCACCGAACTGGTCCGCCAGCGCCGCCCGGACCTCGCCGTCGAGGGCCCCATCCAGTACGACGCCGCCGTGGACGCCTCCATCGCGGAGTCCAAAATGCCGGGTTCCTCGGTTGCCGGGCAGGCCACGGTGTTCATCTTCCCGGACCTCAACACCGGCAACAACACCTACAAGGCGGTGCAGCAGAGCTCCGGGGCCGTGGCCGTCGGGCCCGTCCTGCAGGGGCTGCGGAAGCCGGTCAACGACCTCTCCCGCGGCTGCACCGTGGAGGACATCGTGAACACCGTGGCCATCACCGCCATCCAGGCCCAGGCCCCAGCCTCCTAGGCCGGCGTCCCGGGACACAACCCAGCCGGCACAAAGGGCGACGGCGGCACCCACCCTGGGTGCCGCCGTCGTCCTTTGTCTTGAGGTGCTTAGCGCCGCGTCAGCTGTTGTCCGGCTTCGCCAGGCTGGCCGGGTCCTCCTGCTTGGCGGGCTCATCGGACAGGCCCTGCGGGGTGAGGTCCAGGTCCTCGGTGTTCTCCGGGGCTTCGGGTGCCTCACCGGTTTCCTCAGCTTTCAGGGCGCCCGTGTCGTCCAGGGCAGGGTTGGCGCCTTCCACCACTGTGGGGTCCTTCTTTCCGGAACCGGAACCGGTGTCCGAATCCGCCTGCGGATTCAAAGGCGCGGTGCTGCTGGATCCCGTGTTGGTGGGGTCGTTCTCGTCGATCGAATTCGGCTCGTTCGTCATGGAAGTGTCCTCTCGGGCGTGGTCCAGCTCGTGTGCCGACTTTAGGCCCCCGCCTCGCCTGTCCGCAAGAAACCTCCACCGCAGCCCGCCTATAGTGGGGTTTGAACCGCAGAAGCAAGGCTCAGGAGGCCCCATATGCTCGTGCTCGTCATCAACTCCGGCTCGTCCTCGCTCAAGTACCAGGTGCGCGACGTCGCCGCCGGGACCGTCCTGACCGAGGGGCTGATCGAGAAGATCGGCATGGGCAACGGTGGTGACGGGGACGGCGAGATCGAGGGCCCGCGGGACCACGCCGAGGCGCTGGAGCAGGTGGATGCCGCCATCCACCAGGAACTCGGCGGCCTGGAGCTGGCCGCGGTGGGGCACCGGGTGGTGCACGGCGGGGAGCGCTTCGCGGAGCCCGTGCTGATAGACAACGAGATCACCCGCGCCATCGAGCGCCTGAACCCGCTGGCGCCGCTGCACAACCCCGCCAACGTCCTGGGGATCCGTGCCATCACCAGGAAGTGGCCGGACATGCCCCAGGTTGCCGTGTTCGACACCGCGTTCCACCGCACCCTGCCCGAGCACGCCTGGCGCTACGCCGTCCCGGACGAGCTCTACACCAACCACGGCATCCGCCGCTACGGCTTCCACGGCACCTCGCACGAGTACGTGACCCGCCGCGCCGCCGCGCTGCTGGACCTGCCCGTTGAAGAGTTCGACGGCGTCATCGCCCACCTGGGCAACGGCGCCTCCGTTACGGCCATCCGCGGCGGCAACTCCGTGGACACGTCCATGGGCTTCACGCCGCTCGAGGGCCTGGTGATGGGAACCCGCTCGGGCGACCTGGACCCGTCCATCCTGGTGTTCCTGGGCCGCGCAGGCTGGACCCCGGAGGACCTGGACACCATGCTCAACCGCGAATCCGGGCTGAAGGGCCTGGCCGGCAACAATGACATGCGCTCGGTGGTGGAGGCCTCCGAGTCAGGCGACGCCAAGGCTGCCACGGCGCTCGCCGTCACGTCCTACCGGCTGGCCAAGTACATCGGCGGGTACCACGTGGCCGTGGGCGGGGCGAAGGCCCTCGTGTTCACGGCCGGCATCGGCGAGAACTCCCACCAGTTCCGTGCGCTGGTGGCGGACCGGCTGGGCGCCCTGGGCGTAGAGCTCGACGCCGGCCTGAACGCCGAGCGGTCCAGGGATCCGCGCGTCATTTCCACGGCCGGGTCCGCCATCCCCGTCCTGGTGGTTCCCACGGACGAGGAGCGCGCCATCGCGGAGGCGACGGCCGCCGTCGTCTCCTCATCGGTTGCTCCTTAAGTGCCGTTTTCGGCGCCCAGAACGGCATTACTGGAGCACTCGACGGGGTTCCCGGGACGCTCTCTCGCCTACGCCCGGCCCTTGAGGATCAGGTTCCAGTAGACCTGGGGGAAGATGTCCCGGTCCACCACCCAGGACAGCTTGCTCTCGTTCCAGGTAGGCACCCGGGGAATGGTGGGCATGGGCCGGTAGCGGTCGTCGAACTCCGCGAACACCACCGTGTCCCGCGACACCGTGAACGGGCATACGGAGTAGCCGTTGTACTTTGCGCGCAGCGGCTTCCCCTTCCTGGCGGCGACCAGGTTCTTGGCCAGCACCTTGGTCTGCTTCCGGAGGGCGCCGCCGGATTTTGAGTTGGTGGTCCCGGCCGCGTCCCCCAGGGACCACACGTTCGGGAACCGGATGTGGCGGAGCGTCTGGCGGTCCACCTCCACGAACCCGCCCGTGTCCCCGGCGGCAGGCAGGTCCGTGGCCTTGAGCCAGTCCGGTGCCGACTGCGGCGGAACGGCGTTCAGTACGTCGTAGTGGATGGTGTCGTCTACGCCGGTGGAGATGTCCCGGATGACGGCGTTCCGGCCTGCCGGGTCCACGGAAACCAGTTCGCTGTTGGTCCGCAGTTCAATGCCGTACTCCGCGATCTTGCGGTCCAGTTCCCGGTCAATCTCGGGCACCCCGAACACTGTGGGGTAGGGCTGGACCATGACCACGCGGATCTGGTCCAGCACGCCCTGTTCCCGCCAGTAGTCGCAGGCAAGGTACATGGGCTTTTGGCTGGCGCCGCCGCATTTGATGGGACCGGCGGGCATGGTGAAGACGGCGGTTCCGGACGTGAGGCCGCTCAGCAGGGTCCAGGCTTTTGGTGCCAGCTCGAACTCGTAGTGCGACGCCCCGTGCAGTGAATGCACGGCCTCGGCAAGGCCCGGCACCTCGTCCCAGTCGTACTGCAGGCCCGGGCACACCACCAGCTGCCCGTAGGACACGGACGAGCCCGAGGCCAGGCTGACGGTATTGGTGTCCGTGTCCACCCCCACGGCGCCGTCCCGGATCCAAGTGACGCCCTGGGGCATCACCGATTCCTGGGAGCGGACGGCCTCCTGGGCCTGGGCACGGCCGCCGGCAATGTGGGAGAACAGCGGCTGGTAAAGGTGGTGGTCCTTGGGCTCGATGACGGCCACGTCCCTGACCCCGTAGCGTTCCAGGCGGGCTGCCAGGGAAACGCCTGCGTTGCCCCCGCCGATGATCACCACTTCATGCTGCGTGGCCACGGGCGCTACTTCTTTTCGGTCAGGGCAGAAGCCTTGTGCGCGGCCCGGGCTCCGGTCTTGGCGGATTCCACCACGTACTGCGGCTCGTCCTCGCTGGCACGGTGCGTGTGTCCGTCCAGCTCAAAGTCGCTGGTCTTCTTCTCAACGATCTTTCCGTGGGTCATGCCCTGCGACGTGTTCCATTCGACGGACGTTCCCTTGCGTAGCGGCATGCCTGCTCCTTTGGTGGGGTCCGGGACGTGGCGGTCTCCGGTTGGAATACGGGTGCTCCACAATAGTAAGCACGGTTAGCTTCTCCGGGTACTGCCGCGGCTAGAAGGTGGGGTGACGACGGCGGGAGGCGGCCGTCGTCGTCACCTCACCGCCGTGCCAGGTAGCGGGTTGCTGCCCCGGCCGCCCTGTTGCACAGGGCCCAGTAGGCCACTCCCGCGGCCAGTGAGCCGGCTACCGCCAGCGGCACGCTGATGCCGGTCAGCAGGGGGTAGACCAGCCAGTGGACAAGGTAGATGTGCATGGAGGCGCTGGCCAGCAGGACTACCAGCCGGCTCAGGGCGCGCGGCACCGGGAGGGTGGGCAGCCAGGCGAGCATGAGGATTCCGGCCATCACGGTGAGGTCCCGGTAAGGGTTCTCGAAGAATCCCGGGACGGTGAGGAGCGTCAGGGCGGTGACGGTGCAGCGCTGGGCGAGGGTGCGGGAGCGGGCCACCACCCACCCCAGGGCGAACAGCCAGAAGGCAGGGACGGTGTGGGGCACGCCGGGCTCTATTAGCTCAAAGCGGGTGAGCAGTCCGCCGCCAAACAGGACCAGCGGAAAGACGAACGGGAACAGGCGTTCGGCGCGGTGGAGCCAGGGGAGGGCGAGCAGGGCCGTCATCGCCAGCAGGATGTAGACCATCACCTCGATGAACCAGAAGTGCCACTGCGTGGTCACCTGCTCGGGGCCGAGGACGGCGTTCAGGAGCACGATGTTCACCAGGCCGTACCGGTCCGTGGCCAGGTAGGCGAAGGCAATGAACACCATGCTGGGCACCGCGATCCGGGCCACGCTGGTGAGCTGGCGCCGCAGGCGGGGAAGCCCCTCGCCGGAGAGCTGGAAGCGGGCGAAATTGAATCCCGCCGCGGCGAACAACACGTGAGCCATGCCCTGCCAGCTGAAGAGGCCGATGTGGGTACTGGCAATCAGGAAAATCCCGACGGCGCGGAGGACGAGGCTGGTGTCCATCGGGGCCAGGAGGCGGGCGGTCCACGGGCGTACAGGCTTCTCACCCTGGCGCCCGTCCGCAGGCATGTCCGGGTGCCCGTTCCTGTTCCTGTCCGGCCGCGGTTTGAGGTTCCGGACCGGCGTCACGTGCCAGTCCGGCGGCAGGTGCCCCAGCACCTGCTCGAGCCGGACTGAGGCGGCCACGAAGGACAGGGAATCGCCGCCGAGCGAAACGAACGTGTCGTCGTCGGAAATGTCCGTCAGTTCCAGCGTGTCCTCGAAGATCCGCCTGACCGTGTCCGGCTGCGTGGTGCTGCCGGGCCGGGCTGCGGCGCCGGATGCGTCCCCCGCGGACTCAGCGGCTGCGGCCGGACGGGAGGGGTGTGCCGACGGCAGGGCAGCCACGGCCGGATAGTCCACCTTGCCCGTCCCCAGGCGGGGGAGCTCCTCCACGGCATGGAGGTCGACGGCGGCCCGCGGCAGTCCCAGCCCCTGGGCCAGGACCTTGGTGAGCAGGTGGGTGTCGTGGTCCCCTTCGACGGCGACGACGAGCCGCTGGTCCGTCCCGGCGCTCGCCGCTACCACGCCGAGATCCGCCAGGAGGCGTTCCACCTGGCCCAGGTCCACCCGCAGCCCAACGATCTTGACGAACCGGCTGCGGCGCCCGCACACCTCGTAGAGGCCGGCGCTGTTCTTCCGGGCGAGGTCGCCGGTGCGCAGTTCGGTGACAGTGCGGCCCAGCGCCAGGTCGCCAGGGCTCTCTGCATAGCCCAGCATCACGTTCGGGCCGCTGTACACGAGTTCGCCGTCGGCAAGCCCCGGGACGGGCTCGATGCGGAAGGCTCCGCCTGGAACGGGAACACCGATTGCGCCGGGATGGTCGGTTGCCAGGTCCGGCGGCAGGTAGGCCATGCGGGCGGTGGCCTCCGTCTGGCCGTACATGACGAACAGGTCCCAGCCCCGCTCCCGGCCCAGTTCGGCGTAGTGCCGCACCGAGTCCGGGGCAAGCCGGCCGCCGGCCTGGGTGACATAGCGCAGGGCGGGCAGGTCCATGTCCGCGAAGCCCACGCGCTCCAGCAGTTCGAAGGTGTAGGGAACAGCGGCGAAGGCTGTGGCGCCCTCCCGCCGGAACAGCTCCCAGAAGCACGGATCCACCACGGACAGCCCGGTGAGGACCAGGCCTGCGCCGCGCAGGAGGTGGCTGTTGATGACGGAGAGCCCGTAGCAGTAGGACATGGGCAGCGTGGTGGCGGCGCGGTCGTCCCGGGTGATCTGCAGGTAGGTTGCAATGGATTCGGCGTTGGCCTGGAGGTTGGCGTGGGAAAGCCTCACCAGTTTGGGGGAGCCCGTGGACCCGGAGGTGCTGAGGAGCAGGGCGAGGTCCGGATGCAGGGTGTGCCGGGTGCCGGGCCGGCGTTCGTCCAGGACGCACTGCCCGTCGGCCGAGCGCACCACCACGTCGGGATCGTACGCGGCCACCAGAGACTCGAGGGCCGCCGGCTTGTCCTCCGGGAGCAGGATCAGCGGGTGGCCGGAGGCGAGGGCTGCCAGGTAGGCAACAACGGATTCGACGTCGTTGGAGGCAGCGAGCGCGATCAGGCGTCGTTCGGTGCCGAGCCTTCGGGCGAAGCTGTCCACCCGGTCGGCAAGGTCCCCGTAGGTGAGGGTCAGTCCGTCGGTGATGATGGCAGGCCTGTTTCCGTAGCTCGAAAGATCGGCAGCGAAAGGTACCCGCGCGAAATCAAGCTGCGTGGTCATCCGACCATGGTATTAGCTAAGCCTCACCTAAGTAAAAACCACTGTTATAGACCATCCGGTGGAGAAATAATCGGTTACCGTCCTAGCCTGCGTCCGTTGTGGGGAGCGGTTCCGCGGCGGGGACAGTGGGACCCGTGGCCGCCGTCGGCTGTGCGGTCTGAACCGGAGTGGACGACGGCGCCGGGCTGGCTCCGCCGGTCGGGGCCGCGGTTGCTGCCCCGGATCCTGCAGGAGCCGGAGCCGGAGCCGGAGCAGGAGCAGGTGGCTCGGTGGCGGGGGCCGCCGAAGCCGGGTCCGCCGGTGCGGTCGCGGAGGCTGGGCTGGGCGAGGCCGTCCGGCTGGCGGGCTGACCTGCCGAGGCGCCGGGATCTGCCCTGATGATGGCTACGATTTGTTCCTTGTAGGATGCGAGCGCGGCCTGGATCTCCGAAAGCGGGACGTTGTGGATGTTCCTGCCGTACGCGGCAATTTCTTCCCACAGGGCTGTCAGTCGGGCCATGCTGTCCCCTTCAAGCGGACCGTCGAGGGTGAGCACGAGCTGGCTGGCCAGCGCATAGGTAAGGCAGTCCAGGCAGTTGTAGTTTGCGGCAGCTGACAGGTTCTCGGGGACGATGACGTCCGCCTGCCCCACAACAAGAACCACCTGGAAACCGACCGCCACCGCCGCGCAGCCTGTACAGCTGGCAAAGGCGTATGCCTCGTTACGTGCGTCCACCGGTTCGCCGTCCTCAGCCCATACCAGCGCGAATGCCACGCTGTAGGTGACTGAGCCGTCGCTGGTATTGATGGCAAGGGCCTGGGTGCCGTCCGGCTCCGGGGCGGCGGGCCGATCGAACGGGAATACCCAGGACGGCGCGGCGGAAGCGTCCGCGGCCGTGGATGCGGCAGGCCCGGTACCGGACGGGCCTGCAACGGGAACAAGCACCATGCTCAGTTGGGGATTCTCGCGCGTGGGCGTCGGGGTGCCCGCAGGCCAGAGGGCCACTGTGCGTCCGCCGCGCCCTTCTTTCAAGGCGGTATCGCCGGCCGGGAGGATCGATGTGGTCGCATCCGCGAGGGTGCCGCGTTCGTAGGGCTGGACGGGCCGGTAGGTTGCGCCGTCTGGCCACCATGCCCAGGCGAGGCCGGCAAGGAGGGCACCCACCACTGTCAATGCAGCGGTACGTTGCACAGCGTTGCCGCGGGTCTTCTGCCAGAGCGCGGTGAGCAGCTGGCGAACCAGGCGCAGCAGGATGTACAGCATGCCCAGCATGGGCAGTGCCACGGCAACAATGGCGAGGAAGCGTACCGCGGCCCCGGCCAGGTCTCCGGCCGAAAGGCTTTCTGCCAGCAGGCCCTGCTGCCGGGCGGCGCTGCTCCATGCGGTGGCCAGCAGCCGTGGCAGCGAAATCACCAGCTGAACAGCAGCAGGGGCACGGTGACCAGGACCCAAAGCGTCACAACGGCGCGCGCCCATGGTTTGAGGACCTTATTTTCAGGCCGCCCCCAGCGCCATGGAAGCATGCCCAGCAGGACGGGTTTGATGCGCTGGAAAAGGTCGGGCACGCCGGTGGCGTCCGCCAGGATGTGGTAGCCGTCGAACCTGACCAGGGGCAGCAGCTGCCGGACCATTTGCAGGATCTGCGTCACCACAACCAGCAGCAGTGCGTCGAAGCCGGTGGCCCACCAGAGTGCCATGATTGCCACGGCAACGATGGCGTTGAAGTAGAGGCCGCCGAGGTCCGTCCGGAGCCGGCCGCCGCGGCCCAGCCTGTAGGAGTCGGTCACATCTGTGAAGAATGCCGGCCAGACCAGGTAGAGGCCCGCGCCCATCGAGCCGGGGATGGCGCCTCCTTTCCGTGCTGCGGCGGCGTGACCGAATTCGTGGAAGCCTGCAGACAGGATGGTGATGGCGAAGATCAGCAGGAGCAGGAGGGGGTTTTCGAAAGCTTCGTGGGTGGCTGATCCGAGTCCCTTCACCATCAGCACCCACCAGCACGCCGCCAGGAAGGCCACGGTAACCGCCGCGACGATCAGGGGGTTGAAAAGTGCGGCGAACGGAGCCGTGAGTTTGCCCGTCCGCACCGGATCCGTCACCGTGTAGCGGAAGCGCATGCCCAGCAGCGGATCTGCCTTCCTGACTTCGGGCTGGGACCCGTCGGCCAGCCGGAGCAGGCCAAGCGGCAGCAGTTGCGAATCGATCAGGGTGCGCACGTTGTCAGTGCTGATGAGCCTGCCGGACCCGGCGCTGGCATGCTCCGCAATCTCGGATAGGCCGCGGGTCCCGTTCACGGCTTCCAGCACAAGATAGAGCAGCGGTGTCAGCTGGAGGGTTTGTCCGTCGGCGCGGCGGACCAGGGAAGGCGGCTCCCGGTAGCCTGATCCTTCTGACTCGCCGATCAGTTGGACGCCGTCGGCAAGGCGGGGAACCCGCAGGTGGGGCTCAGTTTCCAGGGCAGAGGACGACGGCGGGCCCGCCTGGGGGCGCGGCCCGCCGCTGGTTTGGGTCATCTGTGCTTACTGTTCGAGGTTGGACTGCTGGTTGGCAGAGGCGTTGGCCTGGCCCTCAATGTGCTGGCTGATGATGGCGTCCTGCTCGGCCACGGCGTAGGCCTGGCTGTCGATGGAACCGATGTTCGCGGCCACAGCCGCGTCGATCGGGGCCGCGACGTTCGCATTGGCAGCCACGGCACCGTTGATCGGCGCCGCGATGTCCGCGTCCGCAGCAAGGTCCACGTTGACGTTGAGCAGGTCGCCGTCCAGAGCCGCTGCGGGATCCACAGGCACCGCGCCGACATCGGGCAGGGTTCCGTCGGGAAGCGTGCCGTCGGTTAGTGTTCCGTCGGTCAGGGTTCCGTCCGGAAGCGTGCCATCGGGGAGGAGGGCGCCGCCGTCGGCCGTTCCTGCGGTGGTTCCCGCATCCGGGCTTCCGCCGTCCACCGTGTCATTGCCCTGGTCGATGGTGCTGTCCTGGGTGGACTCGGCATTCGCATCCGCCACGATGCCCTGCTCAATCACGACGCCCTGATCGGCGAGTGCCTGGGCGTCCGAGCCGTAGGAAAGAATGTTGGCGGAGGCTGCGGCGTCAATCGGTGCTGCGACGTTGGCGTTTGCTGCCACAGCAAGGTCGATGGGCGCTGCCGCGTCGATGCCCAGGTCCAGGTCGGCATTCAAGTCCAGGACAGAGGCGACTTCCTTGTCCGGCAGGGCCGTTGCCTGCTCTGACATCAGTTCGTCGTCGGTCAGGGGACGCATTTCCTGTTCCATGCTCACGCAAAACCTCCACATGCGGCGCTGGTTGTCCTGCCCCCAGCGGGCAGCCAGCCAGACAATAGTAAGCCTGATTAGCATTTATGGGTACTGGAGGCGTCATGAGCGTTACCGCTGGTCAGGCCTGTGGGACCACACGCGCGCGGCTTCATTCGCAGGCGGTGCCGGCCCTTCCGGCAGGGCATTGACACCGGCCTGCCGAAGGTCCACTCTGGCGCTGTGCCTGCCTATCGTGCCGGCAGAGCCGAGCCGGCATCAGGTGCCCTGTGAAGGAGGCTCCCATGCCTGTTGTAGAAGAAAGTGTTGTTGTTGCCCGGCCGCCGCAGGAGGTCTTTGACTTCGTGTCGAAGTTCCAGAACGTCGCGGTCTTCGATTCCTCCGTCACGTCCTCGGAGCAGGTGGGGGACGGCCCCCTGGGCGTCGGCACCCGCGGGCGGGGCACCAGCAAAGTGATGGGCAGGCAGTTCGACTGGACCGTCGAGGTTACCGAGTTCGATCCTCCCCGGCGCATGGTGTCCCGTTCGGTCGAGGGCAAGCTGGATTTCACCATCACCTTCACCCTTGAACCGGCCGACGGCGGCACCCGCCTCACCCAGCGGATCGACGCTGCCACAGGACTGGGCGGCGTGTTCGGCAAGCTGGCCGACCCGCTCGTTGAACGGGCCCAGGGCCGCACGGTCCGCGCCAACCTCGAAACCCTGGCGGAGTGGCTGGCAGCGCACCCGGAGGCCTGAGCTGCCTGGTTTCCCATCGATTGCTCCGATACTGCCGTTCTGGGGGCCCTCAACGGCAGTATCGGAGCAATCGATGGCGTACGCCCGGCCTACTTCAGGCCGGCCCCCGGCAGCAGCTCCGTGGCCCCGAGGGAATCGGCGATGAACGCGTAGTCCCAGGCCCGCTCGCGCCACTGTACGTACCGGCCGGAGGCGCCCCCGTGTCCGCCGTCCATCTCGATCTTCATGACGATCGGCTCGGTACCGGTGGTCTTGTTCCGCAGCTCCTGCACCCACTTGGCCGGCTCAACGTAGAGGACCCGGGTGTCGTTGAAGGATGTGACGGCGGCAATCTTGGGGTAGGCGGCCGGGCGCACGTTCTCGTAGGGGGAGTAGGACTTCATGTACTCGTAGACACCGGGATCCGTGATGGGGTTGCCCCACTCCTCCCACTCCAGGGCGGACAGCGGCAGCTCCGGATCCAGGATGCTGGTCAGCGGGTCCACGAACGGCACCTGGGCCACGATGGCGGCGTACTTCTCGGGTGCCATGTTCGCCACGGCACCCATCAGCAGGCCTCCGGCCGAACCGCCCAGGGCGGCGATCCGTGACGGGTCCACCCAGCCCGAGGCCGCCAGCCAGTCGGTGGCGTCCACGAAGTCGGTGAACGTGTTTTTCTTGGTGAGCTTCTTGCCGTTCTCGTACCAGTGCCGGCCAAGCTCCCCGCCGCCGCGGATGTGGGCGATCACGAACACCACGCCGCGGTCCAGCAGCGAGAGCCGCGCAATGCCGAAGCCCGGGTCCATGCTCATCTCGTAGGAGCCGTAGCCGTACACCAGGCCCGCCGCCGTCGAATCCTGTTTCACGGCCTTGTGCCGCAGCACTGACAGCGGGATCCGGGTGCCGTCTGCAGCGGTGGCCCATTCGCGGGTGGCCACGTAGTCGTTGCCGTCATAGCCGCCCAGGACCGGGCTTTCCTTCCGCAGGAGCAGTTCGCCTGCCGGCATCTCAGGGGTGGGCAGGACAAAGTCATAGATGCGCGACGGCGTGAAGTAGGACGTGTAACCCAGCCGGATCACGGGTGCCTCGTAATCGGAGCCGCCCACTCCCGCGGTGTACAGCTCTTCATCGAAAGCGGGCTCAACCGGGGCCTCCTGCGCCGGAGTACCCAGCCCGTCCAGCCCGATGACCTGCACCCGTTCAATGGTGTCCTTGCGGATGGACACGATGAGGTGCGTGGAGGTGACGCCGGCCCCGTTGACGCGGACGTCGTCCGAATGCCCGACGACGGTGACCCAGTCCTGCCCGGACAGCGGCCTGGCGAGCTCGGCCGGGTCCGCCAGGGACACCATGGAGTTGATGGCGCCGCGGTTGTGCGTGAGCAAGATGCGTTCGCTGGCGTTGCCGTCCGGGCCGGTGAGGAGGAACGGCTCCGCCTCGTAGAGCACCCGCTCGTTGCGGGAGATGACGGTGGTCAGTTCCTGGGCGGGGTCGTCAAAGCGGAGCAGGCGCGTCTCGCTGTACTCCGAGCATCCGATGCCCAGCACCAGGTATCGGCGGTCGGAGGACAGCTCGAAGCCCAGCCACATGGCGGCGTCGTCCTCCTGGTAGATGACGACGTCCTCGGCCACGGGCGTTCCCAGGGTGTGCGCCTTCACCTGGTAGGGGCGCCAGGAGTCGTCCACCACGGTGTAGAAAATCCGGGTGCCGTCCGGCGAGAAGGCGACGCCGTAGAAGATGTTCTCGATGACGTCAGGCAGCAGTTCTCCGGTGCGGAGGTCCTTGATGCGGAGGGTGAAACGTTCATCCCCCGAGTTGTCCACCGCATAGGCGTAGAGGTTGCCGTCGACCGTTACGGCCGAACCTCCCACCGAGAAGAACGGCTTGCCCTCCGCCTCCACGTTGCCGTCAAGCAGGACTTCCTCGCCGGGGATTTCGATGCCCGGCTGGACAGCGGGCGGTGTCCAGTCGGCAATCTTGTCATCGGTGTCCGCGGCCCGGACCCGGCACTGGATGCCGTACTCCTTGCCCTCGGCCGAGCGGCTGAAATACCACCAGCCGTCCTTCCGGTGCGGCACGGAAAGGTCCGTTTCCTGGGTGCGGCCCTTGATTTCCTGGAAAATGGCCTCCCGCAGCGGCTCCTGGTGGGCGGTGACTGCTTCCTGGTAGGCATTCTCGGCCTTCAGGTGCTCCACAACCTCGGCGGATTCCTTGTCCCGCAGCCACTCGTAGTTGTCCACGAAGGTGTCCCCGTGGTGGAGGCGTTCGGACGGAATTTTCTTTGCTGCCGGCGGGGTAGGAACGGCGGTGGCGGAGGAGTCCTGCAGCGGAGTCTGGGTCATGCCTTCAATATATAGAGCCGCCCCGACAATTTTGCCGCCGTTCGCTACCGGGGGATAACACCGCCAAACCCCTCTCCTCCCACCCCGGACGCTCTCTCACTTGACGCTCGTTTTCCCCAACGCTCTCTCACTTGACGCCGGTTTTCCCCGGACGCTCTCTCACTTGATGCTCGTTTCCCCCTACGCTCTCTCACCCGAGGGCGCTGGTCGGCTTGAGGTGGCAGGCGTATCCTGTTCACGCCAAGGCACATCCGCCCAGCGTGAGAGGGGAAGTTTATGACCATCCCGCCAGTGCACGAGCCCGAGCCGTTCCCGCCGGAACCGGGCCCCACCCAGCCGGATCCGGCACATCCCGGCCCGCCGGCCCCCAATCCCTTCCCTGCACCCGAGCCGCCAGGGCCGCTGCCCGTACCGGACCCCGGTCCCGCACCACTGCGGCCGGACCCCACCCGGGACTGAGCCGGCGCGGCGAACACCGCCACATCCCAACCCAGGAGCAGCCGGAAAAGGGGCCTTCCGCACCATGCGGAAGGCCCCTTTTTCCGCATTCCGACGCGGATTCCGGCACCCAAAAAAAGTCCGAAAAATCTTTGGCGTGACGCTTGCGGACCTGCCTCGCCAGTGATAAAAAATCTATATCAGCCAATACAGATCGGCTGATACCAAAAGTGTTGGACCGTCTCTTACGAGGAGGGAAGCCATGTTGATGCGAACCGATCCGTTCCGCGAGCTGGACAGGCTGGCCCAGCAGGTCCTCGGCACCGCAGCGCGTCCGGCAGCCATGCCGATGGACGCATGGCGTGAGGACCAGGAATTTGTAGTCGCCTTTGATCTGCCCGGCGTCGATGTGGATTCAGTGGATCTGGATGTGGAACGGAATGTCCTCACGGTCAAGGCCGAGCGGCCTGATCCTGCGGGCAAGGACACCGAGCTGATCGCCTCCGAGCGGCCGCGCGGCGTGTTCAGCCGCCAGCTGATCCTCGGGGACACCCTGGATGCTGAAAATGTGAAGGCTACGTACGACGCCGGTGTCCTGACACTGCGGATTCCTGTCACCGAAAAGGCCAAGCCGCGGAAGATCGAAATTGAGACGAAGGGGGCAAAGCAGGAAATCGCCGCCTAGTTTCAACACAGGATCGGGACGTCGGGCACTGATTGTGTACTGCCTCTTCAGGGCGGATGGCCATTCTGAGCACGCCACAGCGCTTCCAGCGCATCGGCAGGTTGCGCCTGAACTTCCCGATACGGTGGCCCCCGGTTTCGGCCGGGGGTCGTCCCATGCCCGGACTCAGGTGTTGAGCTCCAGCATCAGGGCGGGCAGTTCGTCGGCCAGTTCGCGGGCCAGGAATCCCAGGGGGCCGAGCCTGCTGGCCAGCCGGTCCGCGGCGGCCGCGTGGAGGTGTGTTCCCCAGCAGGCGGCCTGCGGTCCCGTGGTTCCCCGGGCGCGGAGGCCGGCGATGGCCCCAGCCAGGACGTCGCCACTGCCGGATGTGCCCAGCCCGCCGTAACCGGTGGTGATCTTCCACAGCTCCGACTCCTCCGGGGCGTCCGGGCCGGACGGGCGGGCAATGAGCCCCTGGCAGCTCACCACGGCCTGGTACCTGTCGGCGATTTCCGCAAGATCCGCCGGCAGGTCTTTCAGGTCCCGCTCCAGCAGGATCTCCGCCTCCTTGGGGTTGGGCGTCAGGATCAGCCGGCCCTTCCACGGGTCACACCGGTCCTGAACGTTCACCAAAGCACCCAAAGCGAAGGCATCGAGAACGACGGCGGGCCCTCCGCCGTCGTTCTTGTCCCCGGCGGCGGCCTCCCGCTCCAGGAGGGCCCGGAGCAGGTCCTCGGCGAGGTCCGGATCGTCCAGGCCCGGGCCGACCAGGATGGCGTCAGCGCTGTCAAGGTATGACGAAATCAGGTCCAGTCCCTCACCCGTGACGGACCCGCTGGCGGTTTCGGGCAGCCCCGTGGCCCCGCACTCAGGCAGCGCCACGCCCACCTGGACGGCCACGGATTCCGCCACGGCCAGGGTGAGCTTCCCGGCACCGGCACGCAGTGCGGCCGCGCCGGCGAGCAGCGCCGCCCCCGGCGTTGCCCGCGCGCCTCCGATCACCAGGACGGAGCCGCGCGAATACTTGTCCTCTCCGGGCGCCGGCAGCGGCCAGTCGCGGAGCAGCGACGGCGTGACGAGGGTTGGCGGGGCGGTATCACTGTGGGTGGACACTGGAATCCCCTGCATGTTCGGTGACGGTGACGCCGTGTTCGGTCAGGTGGTCAGCAACGTTGAAGCTCTCCAGCGTCCAGGGGCCCTCGCCGGCAGGCCGCACAAACCGGGTGATGGAGGCATTCAGTACCGAGGTGCTGGCCGCCAGGTCCAGGAGTTCCTTCTCCGTCATTCCCTCCAGCACGTACCGGAACAGCATGATCAGGGCGTCGTGGCAGACCAGCATCACCCGGTGCCCGCTGCCGAGGTTGTTCAGTTCGTCCAGGACGGAGCGCAGCCGGAGCGCCACGTCCGCCCAGGACTCACCGCCCGGCGGCCGGTAGTACATCTTCCCCAGCCACTCGCGGCGTTCGGCCTCCTCCGGGTAGCGCTTCTCCACGCCGAGCCGGGTCAGCCTGTCCAGGATGCCCAGTTCGCGGTCCCGCAGCCGCTCATCCAGCTGGACCTTCACAGGCCAGCCCGCAGCCTCCACCGCGATTTCGGCCGTCTGGAAGGCCCGCGCGTAGGGGGAAGAGACCACGGCGTCCGGCCGGAATTCCTCGGCGATGCGGGCCAGCGCCGCGCCGAGTGCCTTGGCCTGTTCCTGGCCGGTGCCCGAGAGGTTCACGTCTGCGTCCCGGGCAGGCACAGCAATGACTTCCGCCCCTGCCATCCGGGCATCGGTGGCGGCCACGTTGCCTTCGCTTTCGCCGTGGCGGATCAGCAGAAGCTCCACCGCCCCGGCTTCCTGCACAGCCTCTGTCAGTCCGTCGTCCTTCACAAAGAATCACCCCGTCCGCGTGCCCTGCCGAATGCAGGAACACTACCAGCGGCGTACCCACGGCGCCGGGAAAATAACGGACGACGGCGGCCGGCCGGGCAGTCCGGGGTCACTCCCGGCAACGCATTGGGTTGTGTAACAACCTAGCCTGTGACACTATCTAGCCATGACCCCCGACAAGCGATGGCCCAGTGACTGGGTGCGGGCTGTGCTCCCCACCTGCATCTTGCAGGCCGTCGCCGGGAGCGAGGCCTACGGATACCAGATCATCCAGGCGCTGAAGGCTGCCGGGTTTGACGGGCTCAGCGGCGGGACGCTCTACCCGGCGCTGAACCGGCTGGAGACGGACGGTTTTGTCAGCTCCGAATGGCGTCAGGGGGACGCTGGCCCGGGAAAGAAGTTTTACTCCCTGACCCCTAAAGGCCGGCAGCGGCTTGAGGAGTCGGCCCGGGACTGGAATCGGTTTTCTGCGCTCATCAAGGACCTGCTAGAGGAAAAGAAGGCACACTAAATGTCGTCACAGGAATACCTGAAGGCCCTGGCTTATGAACTGCGCCAGCGGAAACTCAACGAAGACATGGTCAGCAGCAGGCTGCAGGAGGTCAGCAGCCACTTGGCCGAGAGCGGCGAAAGCGGCGAAGCAGCCTTCGGGCAGCCAAAAGACTACGCGGCTTCATTCCCCGCAGGCACAACCACCTCGAGGGGCGCGCGGGTGGGAAACCTTGCCGGGCTGGTTGTGATCGCGACGCTCGCTGCGTACCTGGTGCTGCGGGGGACGCTCGACGTCAGCTTCGGCATCTCCGGCACGCTCGCGTATTTTAGTGCGGTGGTGGCTGTCACGGCTGCCCTGATCGTGGCCGGCCAGCGGATGGATCGGCACCTCCCGGACCCGCGGTAACGCCGGGCCTGCCATGGCAGTTGCATCACACCGCACCGCCCTACCGCTGCGGCGTCAGCACCTTCGAGAACACCGTGGCGCCGTTGGCGTTCCGCAGGCTCACCGTGAAGGTGTCGGAGTCCAGCTGGACGTGCCCGAAGAACTGGTTCTCGCCGTCGCGCGGTGACTCCCCGGCGAATTTGCCCGCCTTGGAGAACACCACCTCGGGCCCGAACGTGCCGTCCATGGCGTTCGGGCCGAACGAGCCTGCGGCGATGGGGCCGGCCACGAACTCCCAGAACGGATCGAAGTCGGTGAACGCGGCACGCTCCGGGGAGTAGTGGTGCGCGGCGCAGTAGTGCACGTCGGCGGTCAGCCAGACGATGTTCTTCACCCGGTTCCGCTTGAAGGCGCTCAGCACCCCGGCGATCTCCAGCTCGCGGCCCAAAGGTGCGCCGGGATCACGGTTGGCCAGGCTCTCCTGGTTCACGGCGCCATCGGGCACGATAATCCCCAGCGGCAGGTCCGCGGCGATCACCTTCCAGGTCGCCTTCGACTTCGAGACCTCCCGGATCAGCCAGTCCACCTGCTCCTGGCCCAGGATGGACGTTGCGTAGGCTTCCTTGCCGTCCGTGTTGGGGGACTTGAAGGTGCGCATGTCCAGGCAGAAGATGTCCAGCTGCGGGCCGCGGCTGATTTTCCGGTAAATGCGGGCGGGCTGGTACTGGCCGGCGTCGTCGAACGTTCCCGGCCGCCAGAGCGCTGCGGAATCGGCGATGGGCATGTTCTCCTGCCATGCCTGGCGGCCGCGGGCGGCAAGGGTGTTGACGTCGCGGACGGTGTAGCGGGGATCGTCCAGGATCTCGCCGGGGTACCAGTTGTTCGTGGTCTCGTGGTCGTCCCAGTTGGCGATCACCGGGACGTCGGCGAACATGGCGCGCATATTGGCATCCATGGAGTTGTACCGGTGCCGGCCGCGGAACTCGGTGAGGGTTTCAGCTACTTTGGACACCTCCTCGGTGACCAGGTTCCGCCATACCTGCCCGTCCTTCTCCACCACGGTTTCGGCCAGCGGCCCGTCCGCGTACACGGTGTCGCCGGAGTGGATAAAGAAGTCCGGCCGGGTCTGGTGCATGGCCCGGTAGCCGCGCATGCCGCCGATCTCCTCGTTGATGCCCCAGCCCTGGCCGGCAGTGTCGCCGGTCCACACAAAGCTTTGGGCGGACGACGACGGTGCGTCGCCTCCGTTGTTCGAGTCGCCGTTGCGGCCCCGGCCGTTGTACGTCCCGGCGTCCGGAGCCGTGCGGAAGGTGCCGCGCACGCTCTCACCGCCCGCTCCGCCGTCGTCCTCGAAACTGATGTCCAGCGCGAAGCGGGTGTTGGACGGCAGGTTGCCGGCGTGGATCTTGGCGGTGAAGTCGGACGCCTGGGTGGCCCGGGGCCCCTTCATGACGCGCTCGAAGGCGCCCCGGCCGCGCAGTATCTCGCCGCCGCCGTCAACGGCCCGCAGGACAGCCGTCATCCGCCCTGGCCCCGACGCCCGCGACCACAGCACTGCAGAGTCCGACGTAACATCTCCGGTGGCAAGGCCGCTGGGCAGCGTGAGCCGTTTCCGCACCAGTGCGATGCCGGCGGGACTCTGGCGCGGGGCGGCCCGGACGGTGCCGGCGTGGGCGGACGCGGGCACGGCGGACAGCGCGGCGGCGAGGACGGATCCCTTGACGATGGTGCGGCGTGGCACGGCGGCCGGTGAAATCGAAGTCATGCCCCCACGCTGCCGCCGCCGGGCGCACGGACTCTGGCCCCCGGGTGAACGCGGGGTGCCGGGTGCCTGAACAGCCGGGAACACCCCTCCGGCAGGAACGGCCTTGGGCCGCCCGCGCGGTGCTGCCCAGCACCGTGCGGGGCCGGGCCGTTCATCGGGCGGGCGGCACTGCCCTTGCCCAACATCCCCTATGGAACGGCGAATTCGCCGATCCGGCCCTCCCGCAGTGCTGCCCCCACGGCATTGATGGCGCCGTAATCGGGAAACAGCACGGACTGGCCGGCCACGAACCCGGCTCCGGCCGTGGGCAGGGTCATGGTGCCGATGGCGTTGACGTCCAGGTTCCGCAGGCTGTAGGCGAGGATGGCGGCCTGGACCGGGTCGAAGCCCTTGTCCACGGTGAGGCAGCAGGAAGCGAAGCCCACCAAGCTGCGGACGGCGTTGACATCGTTGAGGACGCCACCCGCGGTCAGCCGGGACAGGATGGCCTTGAGCAGGATCTGCTGGTTGCGGACCCGCTGGAAGTCGCCGTCTGAGAAGGCGTACCGCTCGCGGGAAAACTCGAGCGCCGCCTGGCCGTCCAGGTGGTTGACTCCGGGGCCGAAGACGTGCCCGGTGTCGTGCGTGGACTGGAAGGGAATGGGGACGTTGACGTCGATGCCGCCCAGCCCGTCCACGAGGACCTTGAGGCCGCCAAAGTCCAGCATCAGGGTGTGGTCGATGGTGATTCCGAGCAGTTGCTGCACCGTCTGTGTGGTCATGTCGATGCCGCCGTACTGCAGCCCGGCGTTGATCTTCGCCCCGCCGAAGCCCGGGATGTCCACCCAGGTATCCCGGTTGATGGACACGATGTACAGGGTCCTGCGGTCGGCCGGGACGTGGACGAGCATCAGGGTATCCGAACGGTGGTCCATCGCTTCGCCGGTCGCCGCCGTGTGTGCCGCCGCGTCCTTGGCAACGCCGCGCATGTCACTGCCGATCACCAGCACATTCATGGGCACGGCCGGCAGGTCCGGGATGGGTTCCGGAGGCGGCGGGGGAGCAGGGGCAGGCGGAGGTGCCTCAGAAGGGGTTTCCGAGGGGGACGGTGTCTCGGATGGCGACGGCGACGGCGACTCGCTCTGCGTCGCCGCGGGCTGGGCCTCGGGGGCGGGACGGTTGAGGCTGATGACGGCGACGACGGCCACAGCCACCAGCGCAAGCGCCAGCAGCGCCGCGATCCACCGCCGGCGGCCGTGTGCCACCCAGCTGCCGCCGTGCGGGCCGGGCCCGGATGGATCGGTTGGCCCGTTGCCTCCGGGCCCGGATGAACCGGGCCCGGACGAACCAGGACCAGAGGGACCGGATGAATCAGGACCGCCAGGCATGCTCACGATGTCTCACCTCATTGTGGGTAGGTGGGATCAGTGTCAGCCCGCGAGGCCCCTGCTGGCTACAAACTTGTCCAAACTGTCATCTGCCAGGGCCCTTGAGAGCCCCGCAATGGCGTTGCGGTCCGGGATCACGATGGACTGGCCGTCTGCCGACGTTCCCGTTCCGAGCGTTGGGAGGGTGAACATCTCCATGTCGTCGGAGCGGACGTTCCGGAGCTCCAGCCCCAGCCGCGCCAGCGTTCCGGCGTTGAGGCCGCTGTCCGCGCTGACAAAGGGTGCCATGGCGCTGATGACGTTGTGGATCTTCACGGGGTTGAGGAGCGTGTCCCGGCTGAGGTTCTTCGCCAGCAGCGCCTGCAGGAAGGCCTGCTGGTTGCGCACCCGCTGGTAGTCGCCGTCGGCATAGGCATACCGTTCGCGGACGAAGTCCAGGGCTCCCTTGCCGTCCAGGACCGTGGGCCCCTTGGCGTACTTCTTGCTGCTGTGCGGCGAGACGAACGGCTGGGTGACGTTCACTTGCACCCCGCCCAGGGCGTCGGTCATGCCCACGAACCCTTCGAAGTCGATCATGGCCACATGGTCGATCCGCTGGTTGAACAGGGATTCGACCGTCTGCACCATCAGCGGGACGCCGCCGTAGGCGAGGGCTGCGTTGATCTTCGCCTGGCCGTGGCCCGGAATGTCGACCCACGTGTCCCGCATCAGGGAGACGGTGAAGATCTTGGACCTGTCCGCGGGGACGTGCACCAGCATCAGGGTGTCGGCGCGCTGGTTGGAGTTGCCGCCGGACAGGGCCTCTTCCGTGGTGGCGCCGCGGCTGTCGCTGCCCATCACCAGGATGTTCAGCATGCCGTCGGCCACGGCGTTCTGGGAGCCCTCCGCTGTTCCGGCGCCGGGCTGGCTTCCGCCCGGCCCGCCGGCATCACCGGGTGCCGGCTCTCCCGCGGCAGCGCCCGCCTGCTGGCGCTGGGGCCGGAGGGATTCCGCCGGCCAGGGAGAGTCGATGGTGGTGATCTCGGACTCGTAGATCTGTCCCAGGCTGTACAGGTAGGCCCCGAGGGAGGCAGGAACGATGATTGCCACGGCAAGGAGTACCAGCAGGATGGTCCGCAACGGGCGGCGCCTGCGGCGTTTGGCCGGCTCGGGTGCGTCTGTTGGCTGGGTGCTTGGATCGTGCAGCTGGATGCCCATTTGGGAAAATTAGCACCGGCAAAAATCCATTACATCGGGGGAATCCGCAGAAAAACCGCAGAGATAACCACAGGTTGAAACGACGACGGCGGAGGCCGGCTCAGGCGGGAACGTTCAGGCGTGCGTGGCGGAGGATGGAGACGATGGCCGGAGCCAGCTCGTCCTCCATCTGCCGGTAAACCTCGGGCGAGCGCCGGTACGGGTCGATGATGTCGTTGTCCCCTGCATTCGGCGGCAGGGACAAATGCCGGACCCCCGCTGCCCTCGCTGCCAGGCTCTTCCAGAAGGCGGTGTTGGCAGCCAGCCGGTCGCCGTCGTCGGCCGTTCCTGCAGGAGGCGTGCCCCCGCCCGATGCTGCCGCGCGCTGGTCCAGGACGTCGAGCATGCGGGCGAATTCGCGGATGGTGAAGGTGCGTTTGAGGAGCGAGGCGTCCAGCTGGAGCACTTCGCCGCGGTGCCCGGTGGTCATGGTGAGAACCAGGTCCACGCCGCGCAGGATCGCCGGGGTCAGCTGGCGGGCCGCGAAGTTGTCCGGGTCCCCGCCGAAGGTGCGCACGATGTCCGCGGAGATGGGCTGCATGGGCTCGCCCACCATGGCGCGCGTCCCCGCGCTGGTGACCACGAAACCGCCCGGCACCGCCTGGTTGAGGCCTGCCTGCAGCAGCCGCTCGGCCACCGGAGAGCGGCAGATGTTGCCGGTGCAGACGGTGAGGATTCGTACTGGTGCGGATGTGTCCAAGGGGATTTTCTCTTTCCAGCCGGTGCGCGGACCGTCCGGCCCGCACGTTTCAACTTAACACGCAACACCCGCACGCTCTCTCACTTGATGCAGCTTTTCGCCCGACGCTCTCTCACTTGACGCAGCTTTTGGCCGCACGCTCTCTCACCTGACCCAGCGGCACCGCCACGCATCACTACCAATCCGGCGGCACTGCGCCCACCATGGATGCAGGAACCGATGCGGAGGAGGGGCACGATGAGTCCACAGGACCAGCCGGAACGCGACTGCGTGATCGCCGGCGGCGGTCCGGCCGGCATGGTGCTCGGATACCTGCTCGCGGGCGCCGGCCTGAAAGTCACGGTGCTGGAGAAGCACGCGGACTTCCTGCGCGACTTCCGTGGCGACACCGTGCATCCGTCCACCGTGACCCTGCTCGGCGAGCTCGGGCTGCGGGAGAAATTCCTGCAGCTGCCCCTCACCCGGCTGCCCACCCTGGATGCCGTTGTGGAAGGGCAGCGCATCACCATGGCCGACTTCCGCACCCTCCGGGCCCCCGACAACTTCCTGGTCCTGGCCCCGCAGTGGGACTTCCTGAACTTCCTGGCCCGCGAGGCGGCAGCTTTCCCCACCTTCGAGCTGCTCATGAACACGGAGGCCGGCGGACTGATCATGGAGCAGGACCAGGTGCGTGGCGTGCGGGTTGAAACGCCCGACGGCGGACGCGAGATCCGTGCGACGCTGACCGTGGCCGCGGACGGGCGGGCGTCCGTGCTGCGCTCGGCGGCGGGGCTGGTACCGGATGAGTTCGGCGTGCCCATCGACGTGCTGTGGTTCAACCTTCCCAAACCGCCCTCGCCGCCGCCAGTGACCCTCGGGTATATCTCCTCCCGCGGGATGGTCCTCACCCTTGACCGGGGCGACAGGTACCAGTCGGGCATGGCCATCCAGAAAGGCGGACTCGATGAGCTCCGGGCTGCAGGTCTGGGCGCACTCCGTGAACGGCTCACTCGCGCGGCTCCTGTGCTGCAGCCGGTGGTTGGCACCCTGCAGGACTGGGAGCAGGTCAAACTCCTCTCCGTCCAGATCAACCGGCTCCGGCGCTGGTACCGGCCGGGCTTCATGGCTATCGGCGATGCCGCCCACGCAATGTCCCCGGTGTTCGGCGTCGGCGTGAACTTCGCCATCCAGGACGCCGTGGCGCTGTTCAACGCCATTTCGGGGGACCTGGCTGCCGGAACGGCCCCGGTGGAGAAGCTCGCGGCTGTGCAGCGGCGCCGCGAGATGCCGGTGAAAGTCATGCAGCTGATCCAGCGCAACGGGCACAAGGCCATCTCCAGGGCAGCCACGGGCCGTCGCTTCGCGCCGCGCTGGGTGGTCGCGGTGATCCGTATCGCCTCACCGCTGCTGCGCCGCTTCACCGCACGGTTTATCGGCGTCGGAATCCGCCCCGAGCATGTGAAACCGGCGGCGGCTGGATCCAGGCGATCCAGGCGCCGCCAGCCGGGCGGACGCTCTCTCACTTAACGCGGTTCCCGGACGGACGCTCTCTCACTTGACGCAGTCCCCGGACGGACGCTCTCTCACTTGACGCAGTCCCCGGACAGACGCTCGTTCATGCTCGCGAGGTAGGTGATAGAGCGTTGACCGATTTGGTGCGTTAGGTGATAGAGCGTTGGCCGATTTGGGGCATTAAGTGAGAGAGCGTCGTGGGGGGAGGGTTAGAGCCCGGCGAGCATTTCCTTCATCTCGGCGATCTCGGCTTCCTGGGACGTGGCGATGTCGCGGGCCAGCTGGATGCTTTCGGGGTGCTTGCCTGCGGCGATTTCCTGCTGCGCCATGTCGATCGCGCCTTCATGGTGTCCGATCATGTGCTCCAGGAAGAGCCGGACGGCGTCCGTTCCCTGGGCGTCCTTGAGCTTCTCCATGCCCTCAGAATCAACCATGCCGGTCATGCCGTGCCCGGAGTGGTCCGACATCATGGTGGGCACGTTCCAGTTCTTGAGCCACCCGGTCATGGTGTCGATCTCCGGCGCCTGCGCGTCCTTGATCTTGGTGGCCAGGGCGGTGACGTCCGCGGGCATGTCCGGTTTGGCCAGGATCATGTCGCTCATCTCCACGGCCTGTGCGTGGTGCGGGATCATCATCTGGGAAAAGGCGATGTCCGCAGGGTTATGGCCGGCACTGGCATCGGGCATCATGGTGGACGCGGGGCCGGAGCTGCCGTGGTTCATGGGCATGGTGCTTCCCCCTGAGCTTCCGGAGTCTGCGGCGCACCCGGCCAGGCCGAGTGAGGCTGCCAGCGCAGCGGCGACGGACAGGGCTTTGATCTTGCTGTTCATTGTGTGTTGGTCCTTCAGGAACGTAGGTGAACTGGGCCTGTGGAGGCGTGGGCGGGACCACGCAGCGCAGTCGGTTTACGTTCGGCTGATGGACAGTTCGCAGGGCGTTTTGCTGGGCGGGACGAAGGAGTAACCGGTGGTTCCGTGAGCGCCTGACGCCGGAGCCAGAAGCGCGGTGGGGTTGGCCGGGGGCGGGACGGCCGCGAGCGATCCGGTCTTGGCCAGGGGGGTGCAGGACGCGCCGCCTTCCCGCACATCCGGGCAGCCCGCGCTGCATGATTCGGAGGCGGTAAAGGCCACGCTCGCCGCGCCCACAGCGTCCGCCAGAACCGCTGCGTGCCCGGCATCGGAATGTTCGACGGCGGTGTGCCCGGCTGAATGGTCCACGGCGGCATGTTCCGCCGCGGTGTGCCCAGCGGGAGCGTGCCCGACGGCGGCGTCCCCGGCAGCGACGGCGGCGCCCGCGTGGGCTGCGTGCGAGGAATGGTCCGCGGTCATGACGTGCATGCCGAAGATTCCGGCCACGATGGCCATAACCGCAGCCAGCAGCCCCGCGCGGAGGAGGGCTGCCGGCAGGACGCTGGCGCGTGCGGTCATGCTGGTTCCTCCTCCTTCAGTGGACGGGACGGGACGGGACTGGATTGGACGGGACGGGACTGGGACGGGCCGGGTTCAGTACCTTCAACGTACCTCGGACGGGTTGAGTTTCACCCGCCGCAGCAGCTGGGCGTTCAGGGCCACCACAATAGTGGACGCGGACATCAGGACCGCCGCGGCCGCGGGGGAGAGTGCCACCCCGGCGAACGCCAGGACACCGGCGGCCAACGGAACGGACAGGATGTTGTAGCCGGTGGCCCACACCAGGTTCTGCCACATCTTCCGGTAGCTCGCCCGGGAGAGGTCCACCATGGACAGCACCGCGCGCGGATCGTTTCCGGCGAGCACCACGCCGGCGGACTCCATGGCCACGTCCGTGCCGGCCCCGATGGCGATGCCCACCTCGGCGCGGGCCAGCGCCGGCGAATCGTTGACGCCGTCACCCACCATGGCCACCTTCAGGCCGCGCGCCTGCAGCTCGGCAACCTTCTTGTCCTTGTCCGCAGGCAGCACCTCGGCGAACACTTCATCTATGTTCAGGTCCTTCGCCACGGCCTGGGCCACCTGCCGGGCGTCGCCGGTGATCATGCCCACCTTCACGCCGCGGTTCTGCAGGGCCGCCACGGCCTGGCGCGACTCCGCCCGCACCGCGTCCTCCAGGCTGACCGCCCCCAGCACGCGGCCGTCGTCGTCAATCACGTGCAGGACGGCAGCGCCGCGGTCCATCCACGCCCGGGTGGACCGGGCCAGGGCGGAAGGTTCGACGGCGCCCAGCTTGCGCAGGAGCGCGGGCCCGCCCACGTGCACGGTGCGTCCGCCCACGGAGGCCCGCACGCCCCGGCCGGTCAGGGAGCCGAAATCCGTGATGGCAGGAAGGGTGAGGTTGCGTTCCCGTGCCGCGCGGACGATGGCCCGGGCCACGGGGTGCTCGCTGTCCGATTCAACCGCGGCGGCAAGGGCCAGCAGCTCGTCGGCGTCCACGCCCTCGGCGGCGGCCACGTCCTTCAGTTCGGGTGCGCCCGTGGTGAGCGTGCCGGTCTTGTCGAAGAGGACCACATCGATGGTGCGCATGCGTTCCAGCGCCATCCGGTTCTTGATCAGCACCCCGGCCCGGGCGGCCTGTTCGGTGGAGATGGCGATGACCAGCGGGATGGCCAGGCCCAGGGCGTGGGGGCAGGCGATGACCAGGACGGTCACGGTGCGGGTGACGGCTTCCGGGATGCTGCCCAGCAGGGTCCAGGCGATGAAGGTGAGGACACCTGCGCCGGCGGCGAAGTAGAACAGGAAGGCCGCGGCGCGGTCGGCCAGGGCCTGGGCCCGGGAGGAGGACGACTGTGCCTCGGCCACCAGCCGCTGGATGCCGGCCAGGGCGGTGTCGTCGCCCACTGCCGTCACGCGGACGCGGACGCTGGTGTCCGTGGCCACGGTTCCGGCCACCACGGTGTCGCCCGGGCCGCGCGGCACGGTTTTGGATTCTCCCGTGATCATCGACTCGTCGACTTCCGCCTGCCCCTCCACCACCGTTCCGTCCGCAGGCATCCGGGCGCCGGAACGGACCAGGACCAGGTCGTCTGGCCGGAGTTCGGAGACGGGAACGGTTTCCGTGCCGGTGTCCGTAATGCGTTCGGCCTCATCAGGCAGCAGTGCCGCGAGGGCATCCAGGGCGCCCTGTGCAGAACCGAGGGCCCGCATTTCGATCCAGTGGCCCAGCAGCATGATGGCCACCAGCAGCGCGAGCTCCCACCAGAAGTCCAGGTCGAAGCCCCCCAGGCCAAGGCTGGTGACCCAGGACGCGGCGAACGCCACGGTGATGGCCATGGCGATCAGCAGCATCATGCCCGGCCGGCGGTCCTTCAGCTCCTGCAGGCCGCCTTTGAGGAATGGCTGGCCGCCGTAGAGGAAGATCACCGTGCCCAGGACGGGCGGGATCCAGGTTGAGCCGGGAAACATGGGGGCCATGTAGCCCAGGATGTGCCCCACCATGGGGCTGAAATAGACCACGGGGATGGAGAGCGCCAGCGTCAGCCAGAACCTGTTCTTGAACATGGCTGTGCTGTGTCCGGCGTGCTGCCCGTGCGTGTGGACGGCATGGTCGTCATCCCGGCGCGCGGCGTGGCCGTGGTTCTGGTGCCCGTGCCCGCTGCCTGAAGCAGCCGCAAGTTCGGTGAGGGTCCCGCTTAGGGGGCGGTCGTCGTCGTGATGGTGGTGCTGATGGTCCTGCATCGGATCCTCCTTGGAGGGCGCCGCAACCCGGGGCAGCAGCCCCGGCGCGGAAAATCAGTTGGCAGCCAGGGAGTACCCGGCCGAGGTGACGGCCTGGCGGACCGCCGCGTCTGAAACGGAGCCGGCAACGGTCAGGCCGGAACGGCCGCCGGCCACCAGGTCCACGGAGGCCGACTCGACGCCGTCAAGGGCGGAGACGGCCTTCTCCACCGTCCGGACGCAGTGCCCGCAGGTGAGGCCCTCGACGGAGAAGGTGCGCCGGGAGGGGGCAGCGGCGTCGGAATTTGCGACGGCGGCGGGCGCCTTCTGCGCGTGGCCTGCGGGGGAGCAGCAGCTGCAGCCGGTGCTGGAGGCCAGGGGAAGCTCGGTGCGGTTCGCGCTATCAAACATGTCAGTTCCATTCCTTGGTGAAGGACAATTCCTTGCTGGGCAGGTGCTGGGGTTGAACGGCTGTGACGGCGGTGCGGGGCACCGGCCTGGACATACCACTTCACTGACAACACCTTTAATATACCCCCAGGGGGTATAAGCGTCAAGGCCTCCCCGTCATCCAGATTCCGGATTGCTGCGGAAGTGGCCGTAAGCCCTTACCCCGGGGGCCTTGCCCGGCCATAATGGGAGGAGTGCGGACTGTGCCAACAGCCGGGGACGTGTTGGACGCTACATGGAGGTGGCCCTGTGTCAGAGCTGACCGGCCCTTATACCTATTCCAGCGCGCTGGGGGACAACCAGTGCGTGGCCGGGACGTTCCGCGTGGACATCGAAACATGGAAGATCCACTGGTCGGATGCCATGTTCCAGCTGCACGGATACCGGCGGGGCGAGGTTGTGCCCACCCTGGACTTGCTCTTCTCGCACAAGCATCCGGAGGACCGGCCCAAATGCGAGGAAATTGTGGCGCAGGTTGTCCGGACCGGCGGCTATTTCTGCATGTACCACCGGATCATCGATGCCCAGGGGAGGACCCGGCGCGTCCTGACAACCGGTGACGCCATCGTGGACGGCGGCCGCGTCACCGCGCTGGAGGGCATCATGCTCGATCTCACCTCAACGCTCCAGCGTGAAACCGAGCAAACCGCCCGTGACGCGGTCATCGGGGCCACCTCCACCAGGACCGTCATCGACCAGGCCCGCGGCATCCTCATGGGCCAGCTGAAAATGGGGTCTGACGATGCCTTCCAGATGCTGGTGAGCACCAGCAGCCACCGCAACGTCAAGCTGGTGGTGGTGGCCGCCGAACTGGTGCAGCTGGCCAACTCGGCGGAGTCGCGCAAGTACCTGGAAGCTGCTGTCAAGGCCATCGAGATGTATGGCCGGGGGAACGCGGCGCAGCGGAAGCGGGCTGTCTAGGGCCAGTTAGTGGTGCTCCACCCAGCACGCCAGGATGGTGGTGGACAACTGGTAGGCCAGCGCATTGCGGGTGATGCCATCCGGGCCCAAGGTCTCCGGCAAACCCGAGGCGTCAACCTGCAGCACAAAGCTGTCCTTCTGGAACACTGCCGATCCGTCCGCGGTTTCGTAGGCGGGAAAGCCGAGGCTGGCGAGTCCCTCGATCGGCGTCGCGTCCTCAGCCAGCGCCTGCATGGCGTCAAAGTACGTCAGCGCTGCAGCCTTGTCCGGTGCTTCCCGGACGGAGATATCAAGCGCACCCTCGTCCAGGTGGTACGTGCAGGTGAAGGTGCTGTCCGCCCAGCTGTTGACGGTGTGAGGGTCCTGGTCCAGGTCAAGGATCGCCGTGAGCCTGTCCATCGGCTGGTCACCGCACACCATCTTCGCTGCTTCGCTGGGTTCACTGACGGCAGTGCGCTGGGAAGGTGAGCCGCCGCCGTGATGTCCCGCGTGGCCGCCCTGCGCTGAGGGTGCCGCAGCGGAGGCATCCGACGACGGCGCCTGGGCAGCTCCCACGGACCCCGCCGCCGCGGCGCAGCCGGAGAGCAGCACGGCGGAAACAGCCAGCGAGGCAAGCAGTGGCGTGCGGTATGTCATGTCTCTTCCGTCCTGGCCGCACCCTCTCCGGGTTGCGCCGTTTGTTCGGTTCCTGCGGGGTTGGGCTTGGCGGTGCGCCAGGTCAGGCTTTGAGCTTGGCGTAGATGACGTAGTTGTCATCAAAGAGCCCTGTGTCGGGGTCATAGCCGTCACAGGTGATCAGCCGGAGTTCGGGGCCTGCCGTGTTCCCGTAGACCTCCAGGGTGGGGAAGTCGTTCTTGCTGTAGAGGGCTCCGCGGTCGACGGTGAACACGGCGATGCTGCCGTCGGTTCGTGAGACGTTGATTTCGGTTCCCGGGGTGAGCTGGCGGAGGTCCGCGAACACACCGCCGCGGCCGCTGGGAGAGTTGACGTGGCCCAGCATGACGGACGGTCCGCGTTCACCGGGGGTTGGGGATCCGTTGTACCAGCTGGCCGGCGCACCACTGCCGGTGTCCTGCGGCACTTCGAGCGATCCGTTCTCCCGCAGGCCGAGCTTGAGGAGATCGGTCCGCACGCCGATGGCGGGAATTTCAAGGACCACCGGCTCGGACCGGGGCAGGGCTGCAGGCCCTGGCGCCGCAGGCGCGGGAGCGGCCGGTGCCGGCATCGCAGGACTGGCCGCAGCCGGGGCGGGCGCCGAGGAAGCCGCGGCTGAAGCGGAAGGTGGGGCACCGGCGTCGGGCGTTCCGGTCCCTGCGGTGCCGCAGCCGCCCAAAGCCAGCAGGAGCAGAAGCCCGGCCGCCGTGGTGGCCCGGAGGCCCCCGCGGCGGCCGGAATTCATGGTTGTCACAGTGATGATCCAGTCAGCCCAGGCTTAGGCCGCGGATCCGGCGCTGCGGCGGCGAACAACGTATGCGCCGCCGGCGAGGGCAGCCAGGGCAAGGCCGCCACCCAGAGCCAGGGCGCCGGTGTCGGTTCCGGTTTCCTGGCTAACGCCGGTGTCAGCACCGCCTGCGGGCATCTTCATCTGTCCGGCGGTCAAGGTCCCACACAGGGCGGGGGAGGTGGCGGCCAGCGGGAGTTCGGGAACAAGGTCACTCTTGGCTGCCTGGCCCGCTGCGCTCAACGTTGCCGGGTCAAGGCCGTGGACAACAACCACGGCGGTTCCTGCTTCCAGGGCGGCCTTCGTTTCTGCGTTCAGTTCGAAGGTGCGGTCCACGGTGTAGCTGGCACCCTGGCCGGCGACCTTGAGGTCCAGCCCGGCGGCAGGGCTGGTATCGCCGCTGGTGGACAGGGTGGTGACAATGCCGCCGTAGCCCGGTGCGCCCTCGGTGGTGGACACAACCTGGTCACCGTCCTTGTCAGCGGACGGTGCCGGGCATACACCCTGGGCGCCGCCGTGGATGTGCTGGACGTGGGGGTAGGGAGCGTCCATGAAGGTCGCGGCCAGGCCGGAGACCTTGAGGACGGCGTGGGCCTGGTTGCCCGTGACATCTACAGTGATGGTGCCGGAGGCCGAGCTGCCGTTGATCTGGCCCAACGTGGACTGGTAGGACTGGTCAGCGGCCATCGCGGGGCTGCCGGAGAGCGCAAGGGCGCCCAGTGCAAGGGTTGGTACAGCTAAAAAGCGGAGTGTCTTGTTCATCGGAAAGCAGTCTCCTCATACAAGTGACGTGGTCGTCCCAGATGAGGGACAAAGGTACTTCGGCGCCGCTGCTGTTACGGATGGGAAAAAAGTGAAATAAGCCACAGCTTTGATGACAGCGACACCGCAACCCGCAGGAAAGAAGGGAGTCAGCCCCTGTAGGATGGAACGAAGGTGCGCCGGGAAGTCTGGTCGGCAATAGTTTTGTAGACCCCAGATGCCAGGAGACTCCATGAACCAGACCACGCCCTCAACACCCCCGCCCGGGAAGGGAAAATCCACCGTTCTCTCCAGGGGCAGTTATGCCGAGGCCCTGCGGATCGGGGAAATTCTCCGCAAGGAAACCGTGGGCGGCGCCCTGCTGGTGGCGGCTGCGGTCATCGCCCTTATCTGGGCCAACTCCCCGGCGTCGGACAGCTACTTTGCCCTCCGGGACTTCAAGATCGGCTACGAGCCCTGGCACCTTGAGCTCAGCCTCGGCGCCTGGGCGGCAGACGGGCTGCTGGCCATCTTCTTCTTCCTGGTAGGCCTGGAACTCAAACGCGAGTTCGTCGCAGGGGACCTTCGCCAGATCAGCAAATCGATCGTGCCCGTGGCCGCCGCCGCGGGCGGCGTGGTGGTGCCGGCGCTGATCTACGTTGCGATCAACCTCACCAGCCCCGAGACCCTGCGCGGCTGGGCCATCCCCACTGCCACGGACATCGCCTTCGCCGTGGCAGTCCTGGCCATCATTGGATCCCACCTTCCCAGCGCCCTGCGGATCTTCCTGCTGACGCTCGCCGTGGTGGACGACCTCATCGCGATCACCATTATCGCGTTCTTCTACACCAGCGACCTTGACGTCACGCCGCTGCTCCTGGCCCTCATTCCGCTGGGGATCTACGCCTTCCTGGCCCACAAGTACCGCCACTTCTTCGGCATGAAAGCCTCTGCTGCCTGGGTCATCCTGCTGCCGCTCGGCGTCGTCACCTGGGCCCTTGTCCACGCGTCCGGCATCCACGCCACGGTGGCCGGCGTGCTGCTGGGCTTCGCCGTCCCCGTCATCCGCTCCCAGGCCGCCGGCGGTCCGGACGCCGGGCCCGGCCTGGCGGAAATCTTCGAACACCGCTTCCGGCCCATCTCCGCGGGCATAGCAGTTCCCATCTTCGCGTTCTTCTCCGCCGGAGTGGCCGTCGGCGGCTGGGAGGGGCTGGGTTCAGCCCTTGCGGACCCGGTGGCACTGGGCATCATCGTGGGCCTGGTGGTGGGCAAGCCGATCGGCATCCTGGGTGTCACCTGGCTGCTGACCAAGGCCACCCGGGCGGAGCTGGACAAGTCCTTCAAGTGGATCGACGTGTTCGGCGTGGCCCTCCTGGCCGGCATCGGGTTCACGGTGTCCCTGCTGGTGGCCGAGCTCAGCTTCGGGCAGGGGAGCCTGCACGATGACCACGCCAAGGTGGGCATCCTGGGCGCCTCAGTGCTTGCTGCGCTGCTGGCCACCGCCGTGCTCAAGACCAGGAACCGGCAGTACCGGGAAGCCGAGGCGCTGGAGAAGGTGGACGCGGACCAGGACGGGATCCCGGACGTCTACCAGGAACGGAACTGACGCTCCTCCGACAGCAACGCGGGGCCGCTCCGCGCCCTTCCGGAATCCCCGGAATGGGCGCGGAGCGGCCCCGCGTTTGGTGTAGCTCGTGCCTAGCGGTTCACCGACCTCCGGCGTCCCACAACGGCCTCGGCTGTTCCTACCAGCAGCACCGCGGCGATGACAGCCACGATGAAGCCCAGGAAGTTCAGCTCGAAGATGTCTCCGGTGCCCAGCAATGATGCGACCACCCCGCCGATGACCGAGCCCACAAGGCCCAGCAGGAGGGTGGCCAGCAGGCCCAGGTTCTGCTTGCCCGGCTTGATGAGGCGGGCAAGTGCGCCAATGACCAGGCCGGCAACGATGAATCCAATCACGGTGTGCTCCTTAGTGGTGGTTGCGGGCGGAAAACGCCCGTACTGCCGCAGCGGTGCCGCAATGGATTCATTCTATGCACGCCCCGGGCTGCCCCCGCTGTGCGCAAAGGGCCCCTGCAGGTGATGGTCCCCGTGCCGGCGGGAATCAGGCCGTGGCCAGGGGCTTGGCCTGTTCCTCCACATGCCGGATCTCCAGCGCCTCAGGGTCCAGCAGCTTCCGCGTGCCGGTCCTCGCGTCCAGGATCCAGAACAGTTCCAGGGCCGGGACCACGTCCATCACCCGCCCCCGGTGGAAAAGTTTGCCGTTATGCCATGCCTCGATTTCGTCGCCGACCCTGAGCTGGCCGGTGAGAACTCCCTGTGCCTCCATGATGCGCCTCCTGCAGTTGTATCCCCGTAAGAGACAGCATGCCGTGGCCACGTTGCTGAAATGTTTCAATGCGGTGTTTTTTCTGTGACTATGCTGGCGCCGGCTCAGCGTGAGGCGTCTTTGCCGATGTCACCAAGGTGGTGGTCCAGCGTCCCCGCGGTTCCGGTTGCGGAACCGTTGCCGGCGCCGTTGGCACCGGATCCGTTGAGCTGGTCCGCGTAGGGGGCATGGAGCTGCGGTTTCTCGTCGATGAGCTCATTTGCGGCCATGGCCAGGAGGTCGCGCTGGAAGACCGGCAAGGAGATGAGGCCCTGCGAGTAGGCCTGAACCTCGTACTCGCCCGCGGAGCCGCAGATACTGAAGTACCTCAGCCAGAGTTCACCCATGCTGATGTCAGCGGCTTTCAGCGCATCATTAAGCTGATTGCGTTGTTCCGGTTCATGAGGATCGAAGCCCATGGCACAACCTCTTAGCGTGCTTCCGGAGGCACCTTGGCGAGCAGCTTTTCACTGACCTCAATCAAAGGGAGACCGGATTCCCTGGCTTTTCTGACAAGTTGCTTCATCGCGTCGTCCTTGCTGAGGCCCTCGCGTTCCATGAGCGCCCCGCAGGCACGGTTGATGGTGTCCCGGCTTGCCAAGGCCGCCTGGAGATTCCCGTTGATCCTTAGCAGGGTGTCATCACCCTGGATGTGCGCCAGCAGCGTTGCGGCGGTTCCGGCAAACAGGGACAGGACCCGGCCGCTGTCCTCGTCAAACTGCGCCGGAACGGCAGCGTAGATTTTCAAGGTTCCGATCCCTTCGTTTCCAAACAGCAGCGGGGCGCTGACCACGGACCGGACCGGCAGGTCGGCTACCGCGGACTGCCAGGCTGGCCATCGTCCGTCTGTCCCGATGTCGTCGACGATCACCACCCGTTCACTCGCCCATGCGGTGAAGCACGGGCCCTCGCGGAGGCCGTACTGGGCGGCGTCCGCCTGCTCCACCACAGGGTCGGTGAAACCGCTGCTGGTTCCCTGGCCGCCTTCGCGTATCAGGGAAACGCCGGTTCCCCCGGCACCGGGTGTTGAGTCCTTGATGCCGCGGGCCAGCAGGTGGACGGCGTTGCCCGCCTTGTCCCGGGTCAGCAGCATGCCTTTGATGCGGGCTACGGCGAGGGCCAGCTCGTCCACGGGCAGTTTGCTGGGTCCCCCGGCCGTGTAGTTCATACCCTCGCCGGACCTTCCAGTACGGATTCGCAGCCATACAGGACCATGGCGGCCTCGCGCGCAGCACCGGTGATCTCCGGAGAGAGGGGCATCAAGCCACAGCCGGATAGCTGTAGAGAATGTAGTCAGCCGCGGCCGGGCCGGTCATCCGAAGTTTGCTGTTAGTCAGGTCAATGCCGCAGCGGTGCATCCCCGCCCGGAAGGCCTGGTCTGGCTTGGGCTCCAGCCCCCTGAGTACGGCCCAGCTGACGTAGAGGCCGTAGAGGCAGTCGGGCCCGAGGCCGCCGTCGTTGGAAGGATCGAAAACCGTTGCCTGGTCAAGGAACTGCTGGAAGTGCGAGATTGCCATTGTGTGGCCTTTTCAGGTTCTGCATCCTGCGCCGCCGCGTGGCTACAGCAGCTTCTCAGGGGCCTGTGCAGGAGGCCCGGGAGGGGACGGGAAATGATTACCGTCACACCTCCGAATGTACGCGCGCCTACGGGGTAAGTACAGGGGCCGGACCACCTGCGCAGGTGCCCATGCCGGTACGGAGCGGGTGCAGGGCTTCTCTGCTGTGGGCATACAGGCCCGGTCCGAAGGAGCCGTGCCGGTAGGATGGAGTGCATTATGGATGACCCTCCTTCACATATGCCCAAGCCCCTCCGCCTTCTGACCGGTTCGCCGGCCACCACGGGAGAGGGGCGCCTGAATGTATGAATGGATCATGCTCGGTATCGGCCTCGTCCTGACGGTCGGTACCGGTTTCTTTGTTGCCTCCGAGTTCGCGCTGGTCAATCTGGACCGCAATGACCTCGAAGCCCGCCAGGCCCGCGGGGAAAAGCGGCTGGGCACCACCATCAATGCCCTCAAGATCACCTCGACGCACCTTTCCGGCGCGCAGCTGGGCATCACCCTGACCACGCTCCTTACCGGTTACACGTTCGAGCCCGCGATCAGCTCCATGCTCAGCGGCCCCCTGCAGTCCGCCGGTATTCCGGAGGCCGTGGTTCCCGGCGTTGGCGCGGTGATAGGTATCTTCATCGCCACGGTTTTCTCCATGGTGATCGGCGAGCTTGTTCCCAAGAACTTCGCCCTGGCCCTTCCGCTGGCCACGGCCAAAGTGGTGGTCCCTTTCCAGGCCGTCTTCACCGCGGTGTTCAAGCCCGTGATCCTGCTGTTCAACAACACCGCCAACAAGATCATCCGGTCCTTCGGTATCGAGCCAAAGGAAGAGCTGTCCGGTGCCCGGAGCGCCGAGGAGCTGAGCTCACTGGTGCGCCGGTCCGCCATGGAAGGCGTCCTTGACCAGGACCATGCGGTGCTGTTGCACCGGACACTCCGGTTCTCCGAGCACTCTGCCGCGGACGTCATGACCCCCCGCGTCCGGATGACAGCAGTCAACGCCGATGACACCGCAGAGGACATCGTCGCCCTTGCCACGACCACCGGCTACTCCCGCTTCCCGGTCATCGGAGAGGACCGCGACGACGTGCAGGGCGTGCTCCACGTGAAGCAGGCGTTCGCCGTGGACCTCGCGGACCGGTCCCGCGTGATCGCGTCTGAACTGATGATCGAGCCGCTGCGGGTGCCGGAATCCATGGGCGTGGATACGCTCCTGGTCCTGCTGCGCCGGCAGGGCCTGCAGGTGGCCATCGTCTCCGATGAACACGGCGGAACCGCCGGCATCGTGACGCTGGAGGACCTGGTGGAAGAGATTGTCGGGGAGCTTGAAGACGAGCACGACCGCGCCCGCACCGGCGTGGTGCGGACGGGACGGTCCATCACCTTTGACGCGTCCCTGCGGCCTGACGAACTCTTGGACCGGACGGGGATTACCGTCCCTGACGGGGAGGAATACGACACCCTGGCCGGGTTTGTCACGGACCAGCTGGACCGGATTCCGGAACTGGGTGATGAAGTAGAGATCGACGGCGGGACCCTCCGGGTGGAGCGCGTCCTGGGTACGCACGTGGAGCGGATCCGCTTCACCCCTGACGCCTCACAGGACGCGCCCAGGAGCGCCCACGACCGCATCATTGATGACCTCACGCAGGAGCTGACCCATGAGTGAATACCTTCCCGGCATTATCTGGCTGGTGGTGCTCCTTGTGGTCAACGCGTTCTTCGTCGGGGCTGAGTTTGCCGTCATATCGGCACGCCGCTCGCAGATCGAGCCCAAGGCAGAAGCCGGCAGCAAGGCCGCCAAGACCACGCTGTGGGCCATGGAGCATGCCACGCTGATGCTGGCCACCAGCCAGCTGGGTATTACTGTCTGTTCCCTGGTGATCCTCAACGTCTCCGAACCTGCCATCCACCACCTGCTGGAAATCCCGCTGGGCCTGACGTCCCTGTCCTACGAGGCAATCAGCATCATTGCCTTCGTCACCGCTCTGTTGCTGGTCACCTTCCTGCACGTGGTGCTCGGAGAGATGGTCCCCAAGAACATCTCCTTCTCCGTTCCCACGAGGGCAGCCCTGATCTTGGCCCCGCCGCTGGTGATGGTGGCGCGCATCTTCAAGCCGGTGATCTGGACGCTGAACGGCATCGCCAACTCCATCCTGCGCCTGTTCAAGGTGGAGCCGAAGGACGAGGCCACCAGCGCCTACACGCTGGATGAGGTGGCGAACATCGTGGAGCAGTCCACCCGCGACGGCATGCTGACGGACACCACCGGAACGCTGAGTGCCGCGTTCGAATTCACGGCCAAGACTGTGGCGGACGTGGAGGTTCCCATCTCCGAGATGGTTCTGCTGCCGGAGTCCGCCACGCCCGCTGACATCCAGCGCGCCGTGGCCGGGCACGGATTCTCCCGGTATATCCTCACCAATGACGACGGCGAGCCCTCCGGGTACCTGCACCTCAAGGACGTCATGGACCTGACCACGCAGGAGAAGTTCACCCAGCGTGTGCCGGCCAAGCGCATACGACGCCTGGCGTCCGCCTTCAGCGGCAGCGAGCTTGAGGACGCGCTGGCCACCATGCGCCGTACCGGTGCCCACGTTGCACGGGTCTTCGATGCGAAGGGCAACACCACCGGTGTCCTGTTCCTGGAGGACATCATCGAGGAACTGGTGGGCGAGGTCCAGGACGTCACCAGCGCCTGAGTCGCCGAGGCGTCACGGCCGCAGCACCGCAGCCACGAAGGCGCCGCTCCGTCACGGAGCGGCGCCTTCCGCCGTTAAGTGGTCCAGGCCAGCGGGGCAGGGCGGCAACGGACGTCCCAAGGGCAGGACGCCATAACGAATCAGGCTTATGATGAGTGCATATACGTGCACATATTGCACTCAAGGAGTGGGCTGGATGTTTTCGGTTCTGCGGAACGCAACGTACCGGAGGCTTTTCGCCGCCCAAATCGTGGCGCTGATCGGCACGGGCCTGCTGACGGTCGCGCTGGGGCTGCTGGCCTACGACCTGGCTGGCGGCAATGCCGGCGCGGTGCTCGGTACAGCACTGACCATTAAGATGCTTGCATACGTGGGCCTGGCGCCGGTGATCAATGCGCTGCTGGCCCGCTGGCCGAAGAAACCGGTCCTGGTCGGTGCCGACCTGGTGCGCGCCGCAATGGCCCTGTCCCTGCCGTTCATCACCGAAACCTGGCAGATCTACGTGGTGATTTTCCTGCTGCAATCTGCCTCTGCCACGTTCACCCCGGCCTTCCAGTCGCTGATCCCCACCGTCCTTCCGGACGAGCGGGACTATACGCGGGCGTTGTCGCTGTCCCGGCTGGCCTACGACATAGAGGCGCTGGCCAGCCCGGCGCTGGCCGCGGTGCTGCTCACCGTCATGAGCTACAACAACCTGTTCTTGGGCACCGTGGCAGGGTTCCTGTTCTCCGCCGCCATGGTGGCCATGTCCGTCCTGCCACGGGTTCCCGCCGCGGAGGCGCCGCAGGCCACGCTCTGGCACAGGACTACGCTCGGCGCCAGGATCTTCTGGCGGAACCGGCGGCTCAGGTCGCTGCTGGCACTCAACCTGGTGGTCGCGGCCCCCACAGCCCTGGTGCTGGTGAACACGGTGGTCTATGTCCGCGATGTCCTGCAGGGTCCGGACACTGACCTTGCCCTGGCGCTGGCCTGCTTCGGCGTGGGCTCCATGGCCATTGCATTGTCCGCCCCGCTGCTGCTGGAACGCCTGGGTGACCGGACGGTGATGCTCACCGGGGCCGCCGTCGTTCCCCTTGTCCTGGCCGGCGCCGTCGCCATTTCCTGGACCGCACCCCGCAGCGGATGGTGGCTGCTGCTCACCCTGTGGTTCATCATGGGCGCGGCCAACTCCACCATCCTCACGCCGTCGTCGAGACTGCTGCGGGAAGCCTCCACCGAGGACACCCGGGCGTATGTCTTCACGGCGCAGTTCTCGCTCTCGCACGCCTGCTACATCCTGGCCTATCCGCTGGCCGGCTGGGTGGGAGCAGTGGCCGGTTTGGGCTGGGCTGCGGCGGGGCTGACAATTGTTGCGATGATAGGCAGTGCAGGAGCATTCCTGTCCTGGCCCCGGCATGATGCCGCGGGGACCGGGGACCGTGCAGGGGAGGAGCAGGACAGTGGCCAGCCAGCCCCGCAGCGAAGCCGCGCCCGCCGCTGACGTCCCGTCCCTGGTCCACCAGGTAACCCCGGGTCCGGAGCTGCTGGAGGCGGCGTCCGCCACCCTCCGGATGCTGGCCGAGCCCACGCGCCTGCACCTGCTCTGGCAGTTGTCGCAGGGCCCCAAGACCGTGACCGAGCTGACGGCCGCCGTCGGGGTGCCCCGCACGGTGGCAAGCCAGCACCTGGCAAAACTCCGCTTCAGTGGGTTGGTGGACACGCGCAAGGACGGCCGCCACGTGATCTATTCCCTGCGCGACGGGCACCTGGTGCGGCTCATCCGCGAAACCATCAACCACGCGGACCACCGCATCACCGGCGAACCCACCCACGGCTGACGCTTCAAAAGGGGGTGTGCCGCAGCTCACCGCCCAAAATGATCAGCACCCTTAGTGATTTGTGGTTACGATGGGAAGGTAAGCCGCTGGCAGCACGCCGGCGGGAGCCGACCGTAGGGAGAAACACCATGGGTTTGGACGACAAGATTGGTAACGCAGCCGAAAAGCTTGGCGGCAAGGGTAAAGAGGCCGCCGGAGAAGCAACCGGTGACGACCGCCTGAAGGCCGAAGGCCAGACCGACCAGGCCAAGGGCGACCTGAAGCAGGCCGGCGAAAAGGTCAAGGACGCTTTCAAGAAGGACTGAATTCCGGTCCACCAGCAAGGGGTGCGGTTCCATTGGAACCGCACCCCTTGCACTTAACTGAAGGGCCGGGCAGCTGCCGTCCGTTGTTTCAGCCAGGACAGTCCGTGAGAGGTTTAGGTAGCCTGCGCGGCGTCGCCGATGCCACTTTTTCGCAGCACCAGCGCTTGCTGAACCAGGGAGACAACTGAATGCAGACTCAAAACCGGGCAAACCCGTGGCAGGACGGTCTTGGCCGGGTGAGCATCAGGGCAGGCCAGCTGCTGATGCTCCTGGCCCTTACCGCCGTCCTCATCTACGGGCTCATCCAGGTGCGGCTGGTGGTCATTCCCCTGCTGCTGGCGCTGATCCTGGCCGCTGCCATCGCACCGCTGGTGAACTGGCTCAGAAGGAAAGGCTGGCCCAGTGCGGCGGCCACCGGCTTCTCCTTCCTGCTGCTCCTGCTGGCCCTGGGTGGACTGGTCACGGCCATTGTTTTCGCCGTGATCGGCCAGTCGGGCGAACTTGCCCGCAGCGCCACGGCGGGATTCGACCAGGTCTACGCCTTTGTCCGGACCGGCCCCATTCCGGTCGATGACCAACAGATCCAGCAGGCACGTGACGCCGTGCTGGACTTCGTCACCAGCAGCACCGCGGGCGCCGGTGTTGTCACCGGCCTCAGCGCGGCAGGGACCTTCATCACCGGCGCCCTGCTCATGGCCGTAATCCTCTTCTTCTTCCTCAAGGACGGAGAGCGCATCTGGGCGTTCATCCTGCGCGCCTTCAAGGGCACGCGGCTGGTGAAGGCAAGGCGCGTGGGGCAGGACAGCCTCGCGGTACTTGGCGGGTACGTCCGGGGAACGGCCATCGTGGCCATCGTTGACGCGTTCTTCATCGGGTTGGCCCTGGTTGTCCTCGGAGTTCCGCTCGCCCTGCCGCTGGCTGCCATCGTGTTCATCGGCGCCTTTATCCCCCTGGTGGGAGCCACCCTCGCCGGCGTGCTGGCAGCCCTCGTGGCCCTGGTGGCCAACGGGCCTGTCACGGCCCTGATCGTGATCATCGTCGTCATTGTTGTCAACCAGCTCGAAGGCAACTTCCTGCAGCCGGTGGTCATGGGGCGCACTCTCAGCGTGCACGCCCTCGTCATCCTGCTGGCACTCACAGCCGGAACCATCCTGGCGGGCATCATCGGCGCCATCCTCTCCGTTCCCCTGGCGGCCGTCATCTGGGCCGCAATCAAAGCATGGAACGAAAAAACGGACGCCCAAATCACGGCGGAGGATGTTTCGCGAGCCGAGCGGGAGACCTCCCGGGACGCCCACGGCCAGCTGTCCGCAGCCGCGGCAACGGACCACCCATCGCGGGAACCGGCAGTATCCGAAAGCCGTGCGGGCCAGGGAACCGAGGAATAGGTGAACACGCGCCGTGCACACTGGCTGGATGCCCTGCGGACCCAGCTGTGGCCGCTTCCGGCATTGGCTGTTGCCGTGGCGGTCGTCCTGGGCATGGCGCTGCCGGCGCTGGATTCGGCCGTTGACGGCGAGCTGCCGGACAACGTAACGGTTTTCCTCTTCAGCGGAGGGCCGGAGGCTGCCCGGGCCGTCCTGCAGGCCATCTCAGGTTCGCTCATCACGGTGACCTCGCTGACCTTCTCACTCACGGTGGTAACCCTGCAGTTGGCCAGCAGCCAGTTCTCTCCCCGGCTGCTGCGGACCTTCACCTCGGACCGGTTTGTGCACGGAACACTGGCGCTCTTCCTGGCCGCCTTCGCCTTCTCGCTGACAGTCCTGCGCAGTGTGCGGGAAGAGGGTAACGGCAATACCGCCTTCGTACCTGAAATCTCCGTCACGGTAGCCTATGCGCTCGCCATGGCCAGCGTCGTCGGTCTGGTGCTCTTCCTCGCGCACCTCACGCGGGAAATCCGGGTGGAAACCATGATGCGCAGGGTCAATGCGGAAACCCAGGAAACCATCGACCGCGTCTTTCCCCGGGACCGGCCCACGCCCCCGCCCCAGCCGTTTCCGGCACCGGGCAGCTTCCCCGTTTGCTCCAGTTCCTCCGGCTTCCTGACCTCATATGACCCGGGCGCACTCCTGCAGGCTGCGAAAGACGCCGGTGCCGTTCTCCGCATAGACCGGGAACCCGGCAGCTCACTGGTGCAAGGCGTCCCGTTTGCCACCGCGTGGCCCGTGGCGCCGGGAGCGACGTTCACTGCGGACGTCCGGGAGAAGCTCACAAAGGACATCAACGCCGCCGTGGCAACCGGGTATGAACGCACCAACGTCCAGGACGTCGGATTCGGGTTCCGCCAGCTGGTGGATGTTGCCGCGCGGGCGCTTTCCCCGGGCATCAATGACCCCACCACGGCAGTGCACGTCATCGGGCACCTCTCCGCGCTTCTCTGCACGCTGGCGGAGCGTAACCCCGGGCCCGAGAGTTCGGTCGACGACGACGGGCGGGTCAGGGTGGTGCTGTCCCTTCCCGGACTGCAGGACTTCCTCAGCCTGGCGATGGACCAGCCCCGGCAGTACGGCGCGTCGGACCCTGCCGTTGCGGCCCGCCTCCTCCGGCTCCTCCATGAGCTTGCATGGTGCGACCGGAAGGGCCAGTACCGGGCGGAGATCGTGGACCACCTTGGCCGGATGCGCAACGCCATCGGCTCCGCACACTATTCGGCGCCGGAGCGTAAGGACCTGATGGACCTGGCTGATTCCATCGCAAAAGTAATACTCATGTGATCTGCGGAACAGGAATACGAAGCTAGGCTTAGTAAAAGCCCTCTACAGGAAGTGGTGATGGCCACACTGGGTTCGCCTGCGCTTGGACTGCTTCGCTGCCTTGTCGCGCTGCGGGGCGTTTTCGTATGGCTGCTCCTGGTCCTGCTGATTGCCGGTGCTGCTTCCTATACGTCCGGCAGCCGGTACGCCCTGGTTCCCGGGCACAGCCCGGTGCAGGGCGGACAAGCCGCTGGCGACGTGCCGCTTCAGGCAATAGCAGACGCCGATCCGGCAGCGCCTTCAGCCTCCGCGGCGCAGTCCGTCCGCGTTGTCCCCGAGGCCGGCCCGTCCGCTGAGCCTGCGGGACTCGAGAACGAGGGCGAGCGGATCAAGGCGCCCCGCGGTGAACCCGTCCCGGTGCGGACCGGTGCGGTGGATCCGCCGTCATTAATCCAGCGGCTGCCCGGCGGCAGCCTCCACTCCCATGACGTACCGCCTGAGCCGGAACTGCCGGCACTCACGGTGGTGGAGCTTTCCATCAGCAGGACGTAGGAACGGTTCGCCGTTCCACCACACCCCCTACCTGCTGTTTTGACCTGGAAAGAGATACCAATGACACACGTACAGTCCATGCTGGACGCCTACCCCAAGGATGTGGCGGGCATCGACAAGGCCAAGCTCGTGGAATGCATCCAGGCGTGTTTCGACTGCGCGCAAACATGCACCGCGTGCGCCGACGCCTGCCTGAACGAGGACATGGTGGCCGAGCTCGCCAAGTGCATCCGCACCAACCTCGACTGCGTCGACATCTGCGCCGCCACCGGAAAGATCCTTTCCCGCCACGGCAACTACGACGTCGGCATCACCCGGGCAGTGCTGGAAGCATGCCGCACCGCCTGCCGTGCCTGCGCGGAGGAGTGCGGCCAGCACGCCTCCATGCACCGCCACTGCGAGGTGTGCGCTGAGGCTTGCCGCCGCTGTGAGCAAGCCTGCTCCGACCTCCTCGCCTCCCTGGACTAGGCGGGTGGCGGCTATGGCACATTCACAGATTCCGCTGGCTGTACGGCGCGCCGGCAGCAGGGGCGGGGCCCGTGCCGGGCGCGCGGAAGACCCGCAGCTGCGGCGGATGCTCGCCACGCACGTCCACTGCGGCGAGCCCATGCAGCTGGTGGCAGCGCCGGGCGAGGGGCCGGCGGCAAAGAACGACGGCGGCCTGCTCACCTACCGGTGCGCGTGCGGGTTCAGCTTCGATCACTGGGAGGGCTGAGCGGCTTCTCCAACGGCCGGCTTGTCCTTGGCGCTTATTGGGGGCGCCGAGGGCTGGCATCCTTAAATACAGCCGCGCCAGGCCCTGACCGTCAGCCGTGTCCGCTGAGCCGTTCGATGAGTTGATCGGCCTGCGCCAGGTTGCGGGCCAATTTGGCGCGTTCAGCCACTGCCTTCTCCAGGTACGCGGCGAGTCTGGCCTCCGCGTCCCCGGTGGACCCTGCCTCCTGCGAGGAGAGGAGCTCGAGGATGTCGGCCATCTCCTCCAGCGAGAACCCCAGGGGCTTCATCTGCTTGATCACCATGAGGCGCTCGACGTCGTCCTCTGAATACACCCGGAAGCCGCCCCCGGTGCGGGCCGTGGCTGGAAGCAGCCCCACGTCGTCGTAATGGCGGATGGTGCGCAGGGACAAACCTGTCCGTTCCGCCAGTTCGCCGATGTGCATGGTGGAAGTGCCGGTTCGTGCTGTCATTTTCTGGGCCTCCGTAATGTCCGCGTCCAACCCTACCATCACGTTAGGGTAGAGTTGCTGGCAGCCGGAGAGACGCCTGAGCGGACTCCCGGCGTCCCCGGCGCGGCGCTGCGCCCCTTTCTTCTTCGAACAAGCGAGGGCGCTCCTGTGCGTCTTCCTGACCATGAACGGAGCCAGCAATGGCCGTCAAAACCGCCGCGGATGCCCCCGCCTACACACCGGAACAGCTCCAGTCTGTCCGGGACACCTTGAAGTCCCCGCGACGGCTCAAAACGGAAGTCCTCGCCGGACTGGTCGTCGCACTGGCGTTGATCCCGGAGGCGATCGCCTTCTCGATCATTGCCGGCGTCGACCCGCGTATTGGACTGTTCGCGTCCTTCACCATGGCCGTGACCATCGCCTTTGTTGGCGGCCGGCCGGCCATGATCTCCGCGGCCACCGGCGCAGTGGCCCTGGTGATCGCGCCGCTGGTGAAGTCCCACGGCGTGGACTACCTGGTCGCCGCCGTCATCCTGGCCGGCGCCTTCCAGATCATCCTGGGACTCTCTGGCGTCGCCAAGCTCATGCGCTTCATCCCACGCTCGGTGATGGTGGGCTTCGTCAACGCCCTGGCCATCCTGATCTTCATGTCCCAGGTCCCTGAACTGATCGGTGTCCCCTGGCTCGTCTACCCGCTCGTGGCGCTTGCACTGGTCATCGTGTTCGGACTGCCGAAACTCACCACGGCCGTGCCCGCTCCGCTGGTGGCCATCGTGGTCCTGACACTCATTACCGTTCTGGCCTCCGTCGTCGTGCCAACCGTGGGGGACAAAGGCGAGCTGCCGGACGCGCTGCCGTCGTTCTTCATCCCGAACGTTCCGTTCACCTTTGAGACCCTGCAGGTCATCTTCCCGTTCGCGCTTGCCATGGCGTTCGTGGGGCTCCTCGAGTCCCTCATGACCGCCAAGCTGGTGGATGACATCACGGACACGCGCTCCCACAAGAGCCGCGAGGCCTGGGGGCAGGGCGTGGCCAACCTCGTCACCGGGTTCACCGGCGGGATGGGCGGCTGCGCCATGATCGGACAGACCATGATCAACGTCAAAGCTTCCGGCGCCCGCACCCGGATCTCCACCTTCCTGGCCGGCGTGTTCCTGCTCATCCTGGTGGTGGTGCTCGGCGGCGTCGTCTCCGTCATTCCCATGGCCGCCCTGGTCGCCGTGATGATCTTCGTGTCCTGGGCCACCTTCGACTGGCACAGCATCCACCCGCGCACGCTGAAGATGATGCCCAAGAGCGAAACACTGGTCATGGTGGCCACCGTCGTCGTCACTGTTGCCACGCACAACCTGGCCATCGGCGTCGGCGTCGGCGTGCTGGTGGCGATGGTGATGTTCGCACGCAGGGTGGCCCACTTCGTGACGGTGGAACGGACGGTCACCGGCGTGGCGGGCCACGAAACCGCCACCTACACCGTGGACGGCGAGCTGTTCTTCGCCTCGTCCAACGATCTCTACACCCAGTTCGAGTACGCGCTGGACCCGCAGTTTGTGGTGATCGACATGCACGCCTCGCACCTCTGGGACGCCTCCACCATCGCGGCCCTGGACGCCATCACCGAGAAGTACCGGCACCACGGCAAGGACGTGAAGATCATCGGCCTCAACGATGCCAGCACCACCATGCGCGAACGCCTCGGTGGGAAGCTCGGCGCTGGGCACTAGTCCGGAGCCCGCTGCTCCGGCAGTATGGGACGAACGGTTACGGTGCGCAGGGGGAATGGAGACGGCATGCACGGTCAACTCCCGTCGGACACAGTGGAACTCCCGCCGGATTACCGGCCGCACCGGACCGTTAACCTCAAGAAGGACGGAAGATTACCGGCGGCAGTGCAGGGAATCTTCGTTCTGGTGGCGCTCCTGGCAGTTTCCGCTGCGCTGCTTCTTGGCCTGCCGCTCGGGTCAGGCTTGAGTTCCCTCGTCACAGTTCCGGTGACCCTGCTCGCCTGCCTGGCGTACATGGCTGCGCACGAGGCGACCCACGGAGTCGTCCTGCAGCTGCTGACCAGGGTCCGGCCCACCTATGCGGTGCGCTTCCCCTTCCTGACAACGGGGAACCGTGCCTACCTCACCCGGCGGACTGCCGTGGTGGTGGCACTCGCGCCGTGCATCGTGTGGGGAGGTGTCCTCCTCGCCGCACTGTTGACGGTCCCGGCTGATTACCGGATCACCATGTATGTCCTCCTGGCACTGAACTTTGCTGGCTCGGCCGGGGATTACGTTGAGGTCTATGTCGTTTCCCGGCAACAGCCTGATGCGCTGGTGCAGGACGATGGAGACAACATCAACGTATTCGTGCCGGGGAACTAGCGGCGGATACTCATAAGCGCCGCAGACCGCCGTGGTGCGTCAGGGCCGGCCTAGGGACGGCTGCTGAACCGCTCAGCGAGGTTCTTGGTTCCCTGGACGATGATCTGGTCGTCGTCATACAGGACGGTCTGGGCGGTGGTGTGCTGCCAGGTTCCGCCAGGCCGTTTGACCGCCACGATGGTGATCCCGTACTTGTCCCGGAGGCCCAGCACACCCAGGGGCCGGTCCCGGGCATCCGACGGCGGCTGGGTACGGACCATCACAAAGTCGTCCTCGAATTCCACGTAGTCCAGGATGGACCCGCGGACCAGGTGCGCCACGCGGCGGCCCATGTCGTGCTCCGGGCGGATGACGTGCTGCACCCCCAGCTGGCCCAGGATTTCCGCGTGCGGCTCGCTGATGGCCTTGGCCCAGATTTCCGGGTGCTTGAAGGTGAGCAGCCGGGAGGTGGTGAGGATGCTCGCCTCCAGGTCCGAGCCGATGCCCACCACGGCCCGGTCGAACTCGTGGACGGAGAGCTGCCGTAGGACTTCCTCCTTTGTGGAGTCGGCACGGACCACGTGCGCCAGCCGTCCGTTGTAGGACTGCACGATCTCCTCGCTGCTGTCGATCCCCAGTACCTCGGTGCCCTGCGCCTCCAGTTCCAGGGCCAGGGAGCCGCCGAAGCGCCCCAGGCCTATTACGGCCACGGAATCGGGGTGGGCGGCGCGCTCGCCCCGGCGGGTGAAGATGTCCTTAGCCAATGAGGGGCCTTTCCTTCGGGTTTTCGTACAGTATGGGGCGCTTCCTGAGGGCGAGCGCGGTGCCGAGCGTGACGGGGCCCAGCCGGCCGATGAACATGAGCAGGATCAGCACCACCTGCCCGGCGGGCGGCATCCCGGCGGTGATGCCGGTGGACAGCCCCACGGTGGCAAAGGCGGACACCACCTCGAACAGGATCCGTTCCTGGCCGAAGTCGGTGATCAGCATCAGGAACATGGTGGACGCCGTCACCAGGGCGATGGCCAGGAGCACCACGGTGATGGCCTGGCGGTGCACGGCCCGGGAGAGGCGCTTGCCAAAGATGTTCACGGCGGTGTCGCCCCGGAGTTCCGTGGCCAGGATGAAGAACAGCACGGCGAAAGTGGTGACTTTCAGGCCGCCCGCGGTGCCGGCCGGGCCGCCGCCAATGAACATCAGGATGTCCATGCCCAGCCAGGAAACCGGGTGCATCTGGCCGATGTCCACGCTGTTGAACCCGGCGGTGCGGGTGATCACGGACTGGAAGAAGCCGCCCAGGATGCGGTCCTCGGGCGGCAGCCCGCCCAGGGTGGCGGTGTTGGTCCATTCCGCGGCGGTGAGGAACACGGTCCCGCCAACCAGGAGCACGGCGCTGCCGGCCAGGACGATTTTGGTGTGCATGCTCCAGTAGACGGGCCGGCGGTACTGGCGGCGCAGCTCGAACAGCACGGGAAAGCCCAGGCTGCCGATGATCACCGCGCCCGCGATGGGCAGGCACACCCACGGGTCGCCCACAAAGCCCATCAGGCTGTCCGAGTACAGCGCGAAACCGGCGTTGTTGAAGGCGGACACAGAGTGAAACACCCCGTGCCAGAGGGCCTCCCCGGGCGTGTAGCCGTACCCCAGGAGGAAGCGGAGCATCAGGAGCGCCGCCAGGATGGTCTCCACAATGACGGTGATCAGCAGGACGCCGACCAGGACGCGGCGCACGTCGCCGAAGCCGGTGCTCTTGGTCTCGGTGGCGGCCAGCATCCGGGAACGCAGGCCCAGCCGGCGGGCTGTCAGTACGCCCAGGAGCGCGCCGAAGGACATCACGCCGAACCCGCCGATCTGGATCAGCCCCAGGATGACCGCATGACCAAAACCTGTCCAGAACACCGGGGTGTCCACCGTGACCAGGCCGGTGACGCAGACAGCGGACGTTGCGGTGAACAGGGCTTCCAGCAGCGACGCCGGGCGGGGTCCCGTGGCGGCTGCCGGAAGCATCAGGAGCGCGGTTCCTGCCGCGATGGCGAGGACGAAGCCCAGGGCGATCAGCTGCGCCGGGTGCCGGGGGACCAGCTTCCCGGCGAGCTTTCGAAGTGTGGGCACCTTCTGCCCCTGGAATGCTGCCAGTGACCGGCTGTAACCGGCCAGGACGGCTTTCGCCCGCTTCCGCCGTCGTGGCGTGTTGGGGCTTCGCTGGTAAGCCTTCAGGTGCATAGGCGCCACGGTACCACCGCAGCATGCCGCCGCCCGCCAGATTAAACAGACTCACATTCCGTCCGGATTGACCCGGGCTGCCGTGCGGTCCCGCCCAGTTCGTCAGGGGGCAATGCCCACCTGAGCCGGGACACGCCGTCGTCCGCGGCGCGCCGCCCGGGTGCCCCGCGGAGCAACCGGGCGGGAACGCACGACGGCGGCGCCTCACCCCGGGTGGGCAGCGCCGGAGCGGGTCAGGCCCGGGTTCTGCGCTTCAACCAGCCCCAGACGGCGGTGGCCGCGAACAGCACCAGGCCGATTAGGGCCAGCCACAGCAGACCCTCGATAACGAAGCCCAGGATGGACAGAACGAGCCAAATAATAAGCAGTGTGATGATGAGTCCCATCCCGGAAGCCTAGCCCTGATGGCCGGCGGCAGGACATATTGACACGGCACACCCGCGGGCGCACGCTGATAGCGCTGGGTGCCAGTGGCTGGCGGCCGCGGCCCACCGCGGGCCCGCCAACCGAAACCCGGGGATGTCTGGGCGCTCCGGATGCACAGTTCCCACACCCTTTCCTGTCAGGAGAAGGAAATGACCGTAAACGCCCTGGAAGCCAAATCATTCGATCAGCCCGATGAAAAGCGCCGCCCGCCCAAGACCCAGGTGGATGTGGTGACCCTCGGTGCCACAACGCTTGGCAGGTTCACGTTCGAGCCGGGCTGGCGGTGGTCCGAGACCGTCAAGACCGTGGTCCATACGGATACATGCCAGGTGAACCATGTGGGGATCTGCGCCGCCGGAACACTGACCGTGCAGATGGAAGACGGGTCGCAGGCCACGGTCAGCGCCGGCCACGCGTACACCATCCCGGCCGGCCATGACGCCTGGGTAGAGGGCGATGAGGCGTTCGTTGGCTACGAGGTCATGAGCGCAGCCACGTTCGCCAAGCCTGCCTGATGCCGGGCGGCTGTGCGCATCCCTGGTAGAAGGGCTTCCGGGGCGCGGGACATTTCCGTTTCCGTGCCCCGGAAGAAGCCCCGGCGCTGGTTGCGCAGGCTCGGCATCGCCTCGCTGGTAATTGTTGGGCTGCTGCTGGTGTCGACGGCGGTCAACGCGGCCATGGAGGGGGCGGAGAAGTCGGGCATCCCTGCCTACGGCGAACGTGTCCCGGTGGGCGGCGGCGTCCTGAACGTGTACCGGAGCGGGGGAGAGGGGCAGCCGATCGTCCTCCTCAGCGGCCTGGGCACCCCGGCTCCGGGCCTTGACTTTGCCCCGCTGATCCGCGAGTTGGGCGGCTTTGACGTCCTGGTGGTCGAGGGCCTGGGATACGGCTACAGCGACATGGACGGGCCTCCGCGGAGCAACGAAAACATCAGTACCGAACTGCACGACGTCCTGGCCAGGCTGCAGGTCAGGCAGCCGTATGTCCTGGCGGGGCACTCCATCGCCGGCTTCTACATGCTGGACTACGCCAACCGGTACCGCTCGGAAGTGTCCGCGGTGGTGGGCCTCGACGCAACCATCCCGAAACCCGGGGATGGGAAGGTTCCGGAACCGGAGCCGGGCTTCAGCGTGGAACGGGCCCTGGCCGCCACCGGGATCGTGCGCGCCGTGACCTTTGTGGCCCCCGGCTTGCTCGACCCGGACAGCGACGCGTACACCGATGATGAGCTGCGCCGCATGCGCCTGATGATGAGCTGGAACTTCGGCAACCCGGCCGTCACGGACGAAACGGCACGGATCGCCAACAACGCCGCTGCCTTAAGGGGCGTGACCTACCCCGGCGATCTGCCGGTCCTCGCCTTCATAGCCGATGAAGGCGACGGCTCAACAGCCACCAAGCTTTCATCTGCGGAGAACCTGCTGGCGAACGTGGGCCGCCACGAGATTGTGCCACTGCAGGGCCACCACTACCTGCACTGGAGCCAGTCCCGGCGAATGGCTGAGGAAATCCGAAGGTTCTTGAACGGCTGAGAGGCAGGCGAGCCGCGTACCTCCAAGTAGTGCCCCAGAAATCTTCAGGTACCGCCCGCTCTGGTCCACAAAATTTACGGCACGTACGGTGCGACCCATGAGCGCAAACAGAAGAGTCTGGGTCAAGCCGTTGGATGGTGAGCGGGTGGCGGGAGCCAAGTCCGCCTTCACTACACGTCGGGTAGAGCCCGAAACGATAGCTTCCCTGGTTTCCGGAGCAGTCCGCCCCCGTTCCGGCGACCTGGTACTCGCCCGAATTCTGCAGTTGGGCCATCACCGCCATATTGAGCAACCCAACGGACGCCGGGCTGTGCTGCACGAGGGCGACGAAATCATCGTCACCTACGGCGACAGGTATGCCACTGACCAGTTCGAGTCAAGGGTGCCGGCGACCCTCGGCCACGTCCAACTGGTGGCCTCAGGCGGCATCGCGTCCGAGGTGCTCAGCCGAAGTATGGCTGTCAGGAGGGCCACCGAAATAGAGCCCCTGGGACTCCTGGGAGATGCCAAGGGCCGGCCCCTGAACATCCTCGACTTTGCCCTGAAACCGGTTCAACCGGAGACTGACCGCCCAAGAACCGTTGCGGTGATCGGAACAGCCATGAATTCGGGCAAGACCACAACCGTCCACTGCCTGGTCAACGGCCTGAGCAAGGCAGGGGTTCCGGTGGGAGCTACCAAAGTCACCGGTACCGGTTCCGGCAACGACTACTGGTGCATGCTGGATGCCGGCGCCCATCTGATGCTTGACTTCACCGATGTGGGGCTTGCGTCCACCTACCGTCAACCGATGGATGTCGTCGAAGCCAAATTCGGCGAACTGGTGGATCATTTGACGTTCTCCGGTGCGGCCCTCAACCTCGTTGAGGTTGCGGACGGAATTTATCAGGACGAGACGTCCCGGTTGCTCGAATCGTCAGTCTTCAGGTCAATGGTCGATGCTGTGATTTTCGCGGCTCCGGACTCGATGGGTGCTGTTGCTGGGGTGTCCCACCTGCAGAAGCTGGGACACGAGGTGCTGGGAGTGACGGGGTTGCTGACCCGGTCTCCCCTGGCGGTCCGGGAAGCCTCAGCTGTAACAGGATTGCCTGTGCTCACCCGGGAAGAGCTCACAGACCCCGCAGTGGCCGGGCACCTGCTGCAAATACCGGACGTTCTGGCCGCAGCGGCCATCAGCAACATCGGGTCCATTGAGGATGTGCCTGTGGGCAACGAAGTCCTGATTGGTCCCTTCACCGCGTCACTGGAAAGGCCCGAACCGAGGCGCGGCTTCTTCGGGCTCCCCCGGCCGGCGACGCCATCCGGCAGCCCGGACGCGTGGTGACCCCGGTGGCCACCAGGCAGAGACTGTACAAGCTCCCTGCCTCAGTCTTCGCAAAAGTCGTTTCCATCGGGTTGGCCCAGGTGTTGACCTTGGTGTCCTACATTCTCCTTCTTCGGGGCGTCGTCGATCACCTGGCGCCGGTGACCGTTGGGGCCGCTGCGGAGCTGCAGTGGCGCTGGGCCCTCATCCAGGTGGGCCTCCTGGGCGGTGTGGCGGTGATCCATGGCTGGCTGAGGGCCCTTGGCTTCAATGTCGCGGAAACTGCCGGATACAACGTGGTGCGGGACCTGAGGATGCAGATGTACCAGCACCTTCAGGGCATGACGCCCCGGCAGTTCCAGGGCAGGGCCCGCGGAGGACTGCTCCTGCGGTTCCTCGGTGATCTCTCGATGACAAGGATGTGGATCAGCCGTGGAGTACTGGGCGGAATGATCGCCGCCTTGGTGCTGGCGGGCACACTGACGGTCCTGTTCTTCTTCAGCGTGTGGATGACACTGGCCATTGTGGCTGCGGTGGCAGCAGGAGCCGCGGCCTCCTTTGTCGCGGGGCAGCGGATGCGCCAGGCGACACGGGTGATGCGTCGCCGCCGCTCGCTGGTGATGAGCAACCTGGACGAGCAGTTGAACGCCCAACGGGTTGTTCATGTGTTTGGCCGATCGGCCGGGGAGTATTCCCGTCTCTCACATCAAAACGATGAACTCACCCGGGCGCTCATACGGGTTGCACGCCTTCGGGGCTATCTCCGCGGCGTCGCCACTGCCTTTTCGCTTCTGGCGGTGGGCGCCGTTCTTACAGCGGGCTTGTTCGAGGTACGCCAAGGTACGGCGAGCATCGGGACAGTCATCGGATTTGTGGTTGTCACCCGGCAACTCTCAGCCCCGGTGCGTACCCTGGGGCTGGCCCATGACTACTGGCACCGCGCACAGGTTTCCGTGGGGAAGATCAAGGAGTATTTGCGCAGTTCCAGCAGGGACCTGGACGGCGAGGCCCACGGTCCCCTGAAGGTCCGCCACGGCGCTATCGAATTCTGCTCCGTGACCGTCAACGGATCGCTCCACGAGGTTGACCTGCGCATCGAAGCGGGTGAAATGGTCGCCGTGACGGGGAGCGGAGGAAGCGGTAAATCGAGCCTGTTGGGACTGGTTTCCAGGAGCATCGACCCTGACCAGGGGTGCATCATCATCGACCGCCAGGTGCTCTCCAACACCAGTATCCGGTCTGCAGCGCAGTGGATCGGGGCTGCGGGCCCTGAACTGCCACTGATGCGGGGATCGTTGTGGCGTAACCTCACGTATGCCTCCCCCCGAGCGTCTGCTGAGGAGGTGGAGCGTGTACTCGCCACCACGGGACTGGACGAATTGATGGAAGACCTTCCCTACGGACCGCAAACATGGGTGGCTGAGGGCGGACTCAATCTGTCCAGGAGCCAGCGGCAACGGATTTCACTTGCCAGGGCGTTGATGGGCAATCCTCCCATCCTGCTCCTGGACGAGCCGACGCTCGGGCTGGACGCTGAGACCAAAGAGACGTTCGCGTCATTGCTGAAAAGATATGACGGCACCGTGCTGCTCGCTACGCAGGACCCCCAGGAAATTGCCCTGGCAGACAAGGTTGTGGTGCTGTCCAAGGGGACCATTTCCGAAGTCATTACCGGTGAAGAGTACAGGGACCGGGTGTGGCTGGACTCCAATCTGCCGCCGCTGCCATCAGAAACGACGTGAGATGAAACCGAAAACGCGTGACAGGTTGCTGGCTGCTGCGGCGCTCGCAGTCTCCCTGGCCGGTACGGGTGCCATCGCAGCCAATTACGGGGCGAAGCCGCCGCCCGAAGTCCAGACCATCAATGCGTGGGCCGGCAACAGTACCGACGGCCGGTGGAGCGTCCAGTTCCTGGGGGACACCATGCTCGGAAACGGGGAAACGTTCGTGGCTGACCCGCTTGCAGGGTATGACGCCGCGCTGGCAGCCGTGGCGCCCCTGATTGATGGGGATTTCGTCATAGCCAACGCAGAAGCGCCCATGACCACCCACGACCAGCCGCTGTTCCAGGGAAAATCCTTCTCATACCGTTCCGATCCGCACGCGGCCTGGGCGCTGTCCAAAGCCGGCATTAACGCAATCAGTGTTGGCAACAACCACTCCATGGACATGGGCCTTACCGGCCTCCAGGACACGATGAGGTATGCCCGCAACGCAGGCATGGCCAGTTTTGGCGCCGGCGACAACGTGGCGGAGGCTGAACGGCCGCTCATGCTCCGCACCGACCTGGGGACCATTGGCGTGGTGTCGTTGGGCGAAAACTTCGGCAAGGCGATGCGGGCCGAAGAGTCCAACCCCGGAACCATTGTCTTCAGCCCCGAAACAGTGCAGCGCGGGTACGATCTCGCCCGTGCCGCCGGCGCCGACTGGGTGATCGGCTATGTCCACTGGGGCGACAACTACACGGACACCTTGCCCCAGCAGCGGTATTGGGCGCAGATGCTGGTTGATGCAGGATATGACGTCATCATCGGGGCAGGATCCCACATCGCGGAGAAGATCGAGTTCGTCGGGGATGTTCCCGTGGCCTATGGACTGGGCAATTTTGTGTTCGGCACTCCCGGCCGCTACGACTCGTTCGGTAAACAAGGGATCGGACTTACGGTCAGCCTCGAGTTGAACCGGGATGCGCCGGCACAACTCGCGGTCAAATGCATTGTTACCGACAACGAAATCACGGGGTTTCTTACACAGCCCTGCACGGGACCCCAGATGCTGGGGGTGATGTCCGGCATTAACCCGGCACTGCAAGTCCAGGGCGATGTGGCCAGGATGCCTTGCCGGTGCCTTGAACCACCGCGATGACAGGCCGGCCTGCCCCGATGGGCGCCACAGGGATCCATGTGCTGCTGCTGGCGTTCATCCTGGCGCTGATGGCAACACTCGTTTCCTGCACCTACACCCCGTGGGAAACAGGAAAGCACACACCGGAATCCGACCAGGGGGACCCCATGCGCGATACCGCCACCACAACAGGAATGATCCATAAGGGCACAACAGGAGATTTTTTCTTCCCAGGAGAGGGCCCGCTCGCTAACCAGCCCATCCGGGTCTGGTACCAGGCCCCGGATGACCCGTCCACTGCCCAGATCCTCATGGTCATGACCGGAGCGCACCGGGACGGCGAATCATACCGGGCGGACTGGCTGCCGATAGTGCAACGCAGCAACACCTTGCTGCTGGTTCTTGAGTTTCCAAAGGACGACTACCCTGGGGCGTCCTCCTACAACCAGGGCAATGTTCTGGACGCCAAAGGCAACATCAACCCGCGTCAAGCGTGGACCTTCACCATGGTGGAAGCCCTCTTCAGGGCGGTGGTCGAGGACACAAACAGCGGGGAAAAGGATTACGCGCTCTTTGGGCATTCCGCAGGCGGCCAGTTCGTCCACCGCTTCATGGAGTTCACGCAGGAAAATCATGTCCGGGTGGCCGTGGCAGCCAACGCCGGCTGGTACACCATGCCGGACCAGGATGTCGATTTTCCTTATGGGCTGAAAAACTCGCCGCTTTCGTCAAACGAGCTGCGGAAGGCCTTCTCTCGGCGCCTGGTCATCATGCTGGGAGCCGATGACGTCGATCCGAAGGACACGCTCCTCCAACGTGACCGGAAGACAGATGTCCAAGGAGATAACAGGCTTAGCCGGGGGCTGAACTTTTACCAGGCATCACGGGACGCTGCCCAGGAAAGCGATGACTTCAACTGGGGCCTGGTGGTCGTACCGGGTGCGGCCCACGAACACGACAAAATGGCTGAGGCGGCAGCACCGTTCCTTTTGTCTTCCCGCTGATCCGCGCGACAGGCTGTCCGGTCCCCTGCGGCGAGCCAAGGCGGGCTGCGCACCCACCCCCGCCAGCCCGCCGTCGTCCCCTTACCCCGTGGGGTACTGCGACGTGCGGAGGAAACGGGCGAGGTGCGCGGCGTTGCGTGCGGCGCCGGCGGTGGTGGCCGCCACTTTCTCGGGCACCGCCTTCAGGTCCTTGTAGTCAACGGTCTGCATGGCTTCGCCCACCCAGTACGTGGCGCCCTGGGCAGGGAGGGTGAAGCCGACGTCGTTCAGGCCCTGCTGCGTGTCCGCCACGGTCTTGTGGGCGCCGTCCTCGTTGCCCACCACGGCCACCACCGCCACCTTCCCGTACATGATGGGCCGGCCCTCGTTGTCCGTCTCTGCGAGGTCGGCATCGAGCCGTTCCATGACCCGCTGCGTGATGCTGCTGGGGTGGCCCATCCAGATGGGGGTGGCGATCACCAGGATGTCGGCCGCGAGGATCTTGTCCCGGATGCCCGGCCAGGCGTCGCCGTCGCCCATGTCCACCTGGACGCCGGGCATCACGTTGTGGTCCACCACGCGCAGCGACGTCCCGCTCACGCCGTGGGTAGCCAGCTCGTCCAGCACGTGGCGGGCCATCAGCTCGCTGCTGGACGGCGCCGGGGAGGGGGTCAGGGAGCAAATCAGGGCAAGTGCGGTGAGGTCAGCCATTGGTCGTCCTTTGCTGTGTCTGCGGAGGGGTGCCACCGGTGGTTCGGGGCCGGCGGCCGGCTGGACTGCCCGGCAGCGTGCCTTCCTGCCCAGCTGCCTCCAGCGCCTGCGCGCCCGGGGCGCGACACGCCGTCGTCCGCGGCGCGCCGCCATCCCGCGGAAGAAGCAAGTGGGAAGGAACGCACGACGGCGGCGCTCGCCGTGGGTGCCTGCGCGCCGGGTGCTGTTGCCTTGCGCGATGGGCGGCCGGCCGGGCCGCACTGCGTTAATCGCGCCAAAAGATCACCCGGCGGACACCCGGAGTCAACCTTGGAGGCCCAGTCTGGAAAGACAAGGCAAGGCACAAAGGAAGGAACGGGCCATGGACAACGGCGACGGCGTGGTTGTCGGCTCCTGCCATGACCTGGTTCCAGGAGATGCTGTGGAAGCGTATTCCAGGGCTGGCCTGGTCCATCGCGGGCCGGTTGTGGACGCGATCCCGGAATGCGGGCTGCTGTGGATCCTGGACACGGTGACCGGTTCCAGGTGTGTGCTCGACCTGTCAGAACTCGAAATTGTGCGCCTTCCCGGTCCGGCCGTCCGGCGGAAGATCAGGCGCTTCCTTCCGAACGGCCGCCAGCCGGCCGGCGGCACGCCATCATTCAACTGGCGTGACGCGTCACCGCGTAGGTAGCGGCGGCGGCGGCGAAGTCTTCCGGCAGGCCCAGGCTGACAGGACTGATGTCTTCGAGATTCCACAGTGCCTCCCCGGGAAGCACGCCAGGTCCGGAAGGAGCCGACCCGGGCACATCAACCAGGGAGGGGGCCTCCGCCAGGCCCGTACCGAGGGCCTTGAGGACGGCTTCCTTGCGGACCCACAGCCGGGTCTGGAATCCGGCCCGCAGCGCGGCCGGGACGTGGTCCAGCTGGCTGCGCTCGTTCGCGGTCATGGCAAGGGACGGGAACCCGTCAAAGTCCGCGGCGGACCCGTCCTCGATGTCCACTCCGATACCGGCCAGGCTTTCATCGAGGCTGGCGGCCAGCAGGCACCAGCCGCCGGCCCTGCTGAGGCTGGCGCGAAGGCGGCCGGGGAGGGAAGGGACCTGGTACCGGGGGACCCCGTGGCCGGCGCGGTTACTGCAGGCGGGACAGAAATAGTCCGCGGTGAGCGACCCGGGGCTGTCTCCGGTCAGGGCGCTGATGTGTAGGCGCAGCGCTATCCTGCCGGCTGTAAAGGTGTCCCGCAGGGCGGGGGAGCGGAACGTCGAAGCCCTGGCCAGCTCCGCTTCGCCCAGGATGTGCGCCAGGCCCAGGTCGACGTCGGACAGCCGCACGGCCGCCACCGGGAGGCCCTGAACTGCGGGCGTCACGGGAACGGCGGCAGTGCCGACTGGTAGAGCCAAGGGTCCAGCACAGCGCGCGCGTCGAATCCGGGCAGTTCGATGCAGGCCTGGTTGGCGGTTTCCACGAAATCAGCTGTTGTGACGCCGCCAAAACGGTACCGGTGCGTCCATGTTCTCAGGAGCTCGAAGAACAGCACATCGCCGGTGGCACGCCGCACGGCATGCAGGGCAAGGGCGCCGCGTTTGTAGACCCGGTCATCGAACATCAGCTCCGGTGACGGGTCGCCCACCAGCAGGTCCTGGGGCCGGGTGGCAACCAGCTGCCAGGCGACCCGCGCCCTCTGCTGCGCCGTGGCGTTTCCGGAGGCCTCGGACCAGATCCACTCGGCATAGCAGGCGAAGCCCTCGTGCAGCCAGATGTCAGCCCAAGAGGTGGCGGTCAGGGAGTTTCCGAACCATTGATGGGCCAGTTCGTGGGCAATGAGCCGCTGGTCCTCCCAGTGCTGGTTGAGGTGGTTCGGCCCGAAAACGGAGAGGGACTGCGCTTCCAGGGGGATCTCAAGCTCGTCGTCGGCCACCACCACGGTGTAACTCGCGAAAGGGTACGGGCCGAAGCAGGTTTCGAACGCCTCCATCATCTGGCCCTGCCGGCCGAGGGCGGCAGCGGCAGCGGCCATGAGGGCCGGAGGTGCCGCAACGAACTGCGGGACCGGACGCGTGCCGCCGTCGTCCTGGATGCCGGCGCGGTGGGCCGGATGGTGGGGCTGGACGGCCAGGGATTGGAGGCTGTAGCGGCCGATCTGCACTGTGGCCAGGTAGGTGGCCATGGGCTCAGCCTGTTCAAAGACCCAGGTTTCACGGCTGGCCTTGGCGTGGCGCGAGACCAGCACACCGTTGCAGACCACCCTGTAGTTGGCCTCCGTGGTGATGGTGTAGCCGAAGCTGGCTTTCTGGCTGGGATGGTCGTTGCAGGGAAACCATGACGGCGCGCCGGTGGGCTGCCCGGCAACCAGCACCCCGTCGGTGAGTTCCTCCCAGCCCACTTCGCCCCAGTTGCCGCGCAGCGGACCGGGGGAGCCTTCGTAGCGGATGTCGAGGCTGAAGTCGCTGCTGGCAGCCACGGGGCGCACCGGAACGATGAAGAGCTGGTGCCCGCGCTGGCTGAATCTCTGGACCCGCTGCCCGTCCAGCTGGATTTTCAGCACCCGCAGCCCGGCAAGGTTCAGCGTTATGGTGGCCAGCTCACCGTGGGCGTGTGCCGTGATGGCGGCATGGCCGGACAGCCGGTTGGTGGAGACCCGGTAGTCGAGGTAGAGCTCGTAGCGGGAGACCCTGTAGTCGGCAGACCCGTGCCCCGGCGTGTAGGGATCGGGCAGCGGACTGCAGGGCGCGGCGGCCCGCGGTGCGCCGGCTGCGCCCGGGACGTGCTCCTGGTGTGCGGTCACTGTAGCTGGGCCTCTCGGGCGGGAACGGCGGCGGCCGGGGATGCCCACGGGCTGACCGGGTTGCCGATCCAGTAGCTGGCCGCCGGAACGGTCTCGCCGCGCATCACCAGGGATGCGGGACCGACTGTACCGCCGGCACCAATCCGTGCTGCAGGCAGGATCACTCCGTGCGGGCCCATGGTTGCCCCGGCCTCAAGCGTAACGGTGTCGATGCTCATCACCCGGTCGTGGAAAAGGTGGGTCTGGATCACGCAGCCGCGGTTCACGGTGGAGTTCTCACCCAGCGTGACCAGGTCCGCTTCCGGCAGCCAGTAGCTTTCGCACCAGGCGCCGGACCCGATCTTGGCACCCAGGCCGCGAAGCCACCAGACAAGGGCAGGGGTGCCCGCAGCAGCGCGCGCGAACCACGGCGCCGTGACCATCTCGATGAAGGTATCCACCACCTCGTTGCGCCAGATAAAGGAGCTCCACAGGGGGTGCTCCCGTGCTTCGATCTTCCCCACCAGCAGCCACTTGGCCACCACCGAGCTTGCCGCGGCCACCGCGCCCGCTGCGAGCACCACCGGTGCCCCGAGCACGGCGGCGGCGGCATATCCGGCGGTTCCGGCTATCCAGTCCAGGACTGCGAGGATGGCGACGGCGATGGCTGCGGTGAGGATGACGGGAACCGCCCGGCACAGTTCCCAGCAGGTGCGGTAGATCTTCAGCCTCAGCGGCGGCGCGTAAGTGAGGCTTTGGTCAACCTCCATCCGTGCGCGGCGGAGGCGCACCGGCGGGCTGCCCAGCCAGGACGTCCCCGATTTCGCTTTCGCGGGCGTCGCCGACAGCACAGCCACAAGCGAGTTCTTGGGCACGCTGCGGCCTGCCCCGGTCATGCCCGAGTTCCCCAGGAACGCCCGTTTGCCGATCTTGGCCGGTGCGATCCTCATCCACCCGCCGCCGAGTTCATAGGAGGCAATCATGGTGTCATCGGCCAGGAAGGCGCCGTCGCCCACCGTTGTCATGGACGGCAGCAGGAGGACAGTTGACGCCTCCACGTTGCGGCCAACTTTTGCCCCCAAAAGCCGCAGCCAGACCGGGGTGAACAGGCTTGCGTAGAGGGGGAACAGCAGGTCCCTGGCCATGTCCAGCACACGTTCGGTGGCCCACACGCGCCAGCCGGTGAAGCTGCGGACGCGGTAGTGGCCTTCGCGGAGTCCCAGGCCCAGCAGGCGGACGACGGCGGCCGTCAGGACCATGTTGGAGAGGAACCAGAGCACGGCGGCAGCGGGCACGGCCCACAGCAGCTGCGGCCAGGACGAGAACAGGGTGTTCCGGCCCTGGACGGCGGCGATCACCGGCAGGGCGCCCAGGGCGGCGGAGGCGAAGGGGATGAGCGCCAGCACTGCCGCGGCCAGCGCATAGGCGCCGAACGCGAGCACCGATTTCAGGCCCGACGGCGGCCTGGCCGGCCAGTCCTGCTGGGCCTTGCCGAGGCGCTGGGCCGGGGAGCCCGCGAAACGCTGGTTCGCCTTGAGCTTGCCCAGGACGGCCGAGCCCGGGGCAACTTCCGCCCCCGCGCCGATCCGTGCGCCCGGCATCAGGGTGCTCCTCGCACCGACAGTCGCGCCCGGACCCACCCGGACGTGTCCGATGTGAACCAGGTCGCCGTCGATCCACCAGCCCGAAAGATCCACCTCGGGTTCGATCGAGCAGCCCGTCCCCAGGCTCAGCATGCCGGTCACGGGAGGGACGGAATGGAGGTCAACATCCTTGCCCACTTTGGCCCCCAGCGCCCGGGCGTAGTACGGGACCCAGGGAGCGCCGGCCAGGCTCACAGCCCCGGACAGGTCAGCGATCTGTTCCGCCAGCCACAGCCTCAGGTGCACTTTTCCGGAGCGCGGGTAGCTGCCGGGAACCACACCGCGCAGAAGCAGGCGGGCCGCGGCAACGGAAATGGCCATCCGGCCCAGCGGATTCACGAACACCAGCCAGGACGCCAGCACCCACCACCAGGAAACTGTCGGGGCCCCGCTCAGGACACCCCACGCGGCCAGGACGTTGTTGATGGCCATCAGGTAGGTCAGCCAGCGCATGGCCACCAGCACGTGCAGCGGCAGCCCGGCTACGATCTGGAAGACCTGCGATTTCCGGGCGGTGGGCCGCACTGAACGTTCCATCCGCTCGGAAGCCGCCATGCCGCCGTCGGGCGATGAAAGCCGGGCAAGGTCAATCAGTGCGCCAATCCGCGGGCGGGCGTACACGTCGGCCACCGTGATGGTGGGGTAGCGCACGCGCAGGGCGGAAACCAGCCGGGCGGCGGCCAGGCTGCTGCCCCCGTAGGCGAAGAAATCGGCGTCCAGGCTGTCCGGTGAAGTCCCCAGGACGGACGCCCACTGCTCAGCGATCCAGGCGGACGGCCCGTCCAGGTCCGGCGCCACGCCGTCCCCTGCGGACGCCTGCGCCAGCGGCCACGGCAGAGCATGGCGGTCCACCTTGCCGCTGGTCTTGACCGGGAGGCTGTCGACGACGGCCAGCAGCGGAATGAGGGCGGCGGGCAGTTGGGCGGCCAGCAGGTCCCGTAACTGGCCAAGGTCGGGGGACGTGCCCGGCGCCGGCGCCAGGTATCCCACGAGGACCTGGTTTCCGGCGGCGGTGTCCTGCACCGCGGCAGCCGCGCCCTGGATGCCGGGGAGGGACTGCAGGGCGGCGTCGATTTCGCCCAGTTCGATCCGGCGCCCGCCGAGTTTCACCTGCTCATCGGCCCGGCCCACAAACACCAGGCCTTCAGCCTCGTACCGCACCAGGTCCCCGCTGCGGTAGGCGCGGTCCCACCCCAGCGTTTCCATGGGCGCATACTTTTCCGCGTCCTTGGCCGGGTCCAGGTAGCGGGCAAGGCCAACCCCGCCGATGATCAGTTCCCCGGTCTGGCCCTCGGCCACGGGAACGCCGGCGGCATCGACGACGGCGAGGTCCCACCCGTCCAGCGGCAGCCCGATGCGCACCGGGCCGGTCCCGTCCATCCGCGCCGCGCAGGCCACCACGGTTGCCTCGGTGGGCCCGTAGGTGTTCCAGACCTCGCGTTCGTCCACTGCCAGCCGCGCCGCCAGCTCGGGCGGGCAGGCCTCACCGCCGAAGATCAGGAGCCTGACCGCGTCCAGGGACTCGGCAGGCCACAAACCTGCAAGGGTGGGAACCGTGGACACCACGGTGATTCCGTTGGTGATCAGCCACGGGCCCAGATCCATCCCGGTCCGCACCAGGGACCGCGGGGCCGGAACCAGGCAAGCACCGTTCCGCCAGGCCAGCCACATCTCCTCGCAGGACGCATCGAAGGCCACGGACAGTCCCGCCAGGACGCGGTCAGAGGAGTTCACCGGATTGCCCGGAAGGAACAGCCTGGCTTCGGCGTCAACAAAGGCGGCGGCTGAGCGGTGCGTGACGGCCACGCCCTTGGGTTTGCCCGTGGAACCGGACGTGAAAATGACCCAGGCGTCGTCCTCCAGCCCGGGTTGCCGCGGTGCCGGGAAGGGACCCTCCCTGCCGGGAACGGTGAAGATCCCACCGGCGCGGAGGACAGCCGCCACCCCTGCTTCTTCGAAGACGAGGGCCGCCCGCTCGTCAGGGTCATCCGCGTCAACCGGCACGTAGGCTGCACCCACCAGAAGTGTGGCGAGGATGGCTACATACAGTTCGTTGGTTCCGGAGGGGATGCGGACCCCCACTTTGTCGCCGGCTCCGATCCCGTTCCGGTGCAGGCGCCGGGCATACTCTTTGGCGGCGGCGTGGAGGTCTGAATAGCTCAGGGAGGCCCTGCCGTCGTCGAGCGCTGAAGCGTCCGGGAACTGGCGGGCCGTTTCCTCAAAAACCTGGACAAGGGTGCGCGGCGGTGCAGCCTTCCCGGCGCCGGCCAACTGAGGCAGGTATGCTGCCTGCTTCCCGGCCGGTTCAGTCAGATCAGAAACATTCACCGGCCGAATTTACTCTGCCGGAGTGAACGGACGGTGAACAGTTGGGGCAGCCGTGCAGGCAGCCTTTCATTCTGTTGCCGCGGCATTCTTGGACTCCGTCCAGGGTTCGGGAGCCCGATCATGGGCCGGTGGCCGGTGGACAGTCTCCCTGTGGAGCCGGTTCCAGGCGCTGCGTTCCACCAGAATCGGTATGTAGCTACGGATGCTGGCGTGGACCAGGTTGTCGTATTCGGCAGCGACGATGCCCTCGATGTATTCCCTGGGGGTCTCCGGATAGCTTTCAGCCAGTCGGTCAACCACCCGCAGCACAAGGGTTTCCTCTGGGTCCTGGTCCATTCGACAAATTGTGGACTTCGCATTTCGGGGGCGTCAAGCATGCAGCTCACCCGGGTACAGGACAGGCCGGTCGTCGTGGTCCGCGAAGGCTGAACTTGTTGTACAGTCCGTCCCGGGGAGGAAATGTTTCCGCTCTCGGACTCCTGTCCCGGCCGGCCGGCCGTAAACTGGCCACAACTACAAGGAGCCGGGGGGCGCTTGGTGGAAGAACAGCACATCTGCCTGGTCATTGAAGATGACTCCGATATCCGCGGACTGATTACCGCCGTGTTGGGCCGTGCCGGGTTCAAGGTGCTGGCCGTCGGCTCGGGAGCCGAGGGTAAAGCCGCAGCCGCTGCGGCCGGTGCCACCCTGTCCCTGATCACCCTGGACCTGGGTTTGCCGGACATCGATGGACGGGACCTTTGCCTCGAACTGCGGAAGCTAAGCCCGGCACCTCTGCTGTTCCTTACAGCCAGGGCAGAAGACGACGACGTTCTTGCCGGGCTGGCAGCCGGAGCCGCTGCGTATGTGACAAAGCCGTTTCTGCCCAGCACGCTACGGGAAACGGCCCTGAAACTATGCCGCGTGCAGCCCGGCGCTCGCATTTGAGCATCGGTAACGCCGCACCAGCTGCCTGGCTCAGCCGCCCTGGGTAAGTCCCGTGTCCGGGAGGGCAAGCGGGCGCCAGTCGGCAATCAGCCCGGTCTCGGCGTACGACAGTTTGATATTGACGTTGTAGCTGCCAGGGCGTTTGAGGTCGGGCACCCAGATGTCGGCGACCCCGGCGTCGTGGGGCGTGGCTCCCACCACCCTGTAGGCGAGGTTTTCGGCCTGCCACGTGAGCGGTACATCCAGGCCATCCAGGGACCACGTCAGGAGTAAGGGGACTCCCGCCAGTCCCTGGAGGTCAAACCTGACGGCCACGGTCCAGCCCTGCGGATCCTCGCCCTGCGGGCCAGCGATCGCTTCCACCTCCTCCAGCGCCGCGGCCAGCCTCTCAGCCACTTGTGCCGGCGGAACGGTTTCGCCCTTTTCGTTGACGGCTTCGACCGGCTTGGCCCGGGCAAAGTATTTGCGGGCGGGCTCAACGAAGACCTGCAATTGTGGTTGTCTCGACACCTCAAAAACGTACTCATCGGTCACCGGCGGGAGGTCCCGGAGGAGCTGCATTGATAGGTCGGGCGAGAAGGTCAAATTCCCGGCGGGCGTGGTGCTCAGTGTTGGCGACGGGCTGCCCGTCCCTGTGGAGGTGCCGGTGGGTGTGGGACTGGGCGTCGCCGTCGTCCGCGTTGGAGTGGGTGTCGGCGTGGGCGTGAACGTCAGGAAGGTGGGCCGCGGGACGGGCCGGACGGTGGGCAGCGGACGCATGGTGAACTGTTCCAGGCCCGTGAATTGGGGCGTGGCCGCCGCCTCCTGCCCCGCCGGAAGCGGCACGTCGGCGGCACCCGCCCCGGCCAGCCCGCCGTCGTCGTAAATCCACCCCGCCGAGGCAGCCTCCGGGACGGCGGTCAGGGGCAGGAGCCCGCCGATCCCTTCCGGGGCAAAGCCGGTCAGCGGTGTGCGCTTGATGAGGTGGATCGACTCGATCCGTGCCACGTCTTCGTCCGGCGGCGGGAAGATCCTGTCCCAGAGGTTCAGCACGCCCAGGATCGCGGCCGCCAGGGCACCTGCGGCGATGATGAACGTTGAGGTGCGCTTGTACCAGGGAGGTTTAGCTGCTGGTTTATGTTTGCTGGCCACGCCACCACCTCCCACCACAGTAAGCAGAGACCCTGGCCCGTTACTGCCGCGTTACTGCGCATCCCCACGGACGCCCCTGTGGTCGGGCTGGCATTCCCGGACGGCAGCAGCGACGCGCATATTCGATGGCGACGCCCGGATATGGCATGCGCCAGCGAATGTGCGCGTCACGGCCGGATTTGCGCGTCGAGAACGGCAGAACGCGTACGACGGCGGGGCACGCCGGCCGCCGCCAGCATGCGTTCCAGCTTGCCTGGCTGCATGAGGTCGGCCCAGTCCCACCGCACCACGGCAAAGCCTGCGGCCCGGATCCGGTTTTCGCGCTTCTTCTCCGCCACCACGGCCTGCGATGACGTCATTCCCTTCAGGAGTTCGGGTTTGACGTACTTTTCCTCGCCGTCGAATTCACCAACCACTGGGGCGTGCTTCCAGTGGAAGTCCGAGTACCCCACCAGGCCGTCCCGGTCGTATATGGGGTGCTGCAGGACCGGGGCCTCGAAGCCGGCACCATGGATCAGTGCCCGGCTGAACGATTCCCCGGCCGAGCCCGACGCCGGATCAGCGAACTCGATCACCGCACGGATCCTGCGCCCGGCCGCCGCGGAATAGTTTGAGCCGATTCCGGCTTCCAGGTCAGCCTTGGTCACCGCGGGCAGCCGCCGGGCCCGGTCCGGCCGGAGCACGTGGTCCATCGGCACAACTGCCTCGGCAAAGGGGGTAAAGGCTGCCAGATCCAGCACGGTCCGGATGCGGTCGGTGACCAGCAGGCCCTCGCGCCTGACCACCCGCAGACCCTCGGGCGCTGCAAAGTGGCGGGTGACTCCGGCACGGGACCGGCCGCCGTCGTTCTTCAACGTGAGGGCCTGGACCTGATGGTGCTGGCCGATCGTCGGTAAGCCCCACACGCTGGCGGACGAGCTCCGGGCAAAGACTGTTGGCTTCTCGAACGTTTCGGCTGCCGCCTGGACGCGGAGGCGGTACTGCGCCCAGGGCTTCAGGTTCCGCCAGGCCGCTCCGTCCGTGTAGACGCCGTGCCGGATACGGACAAGGGTGCCGGCCTTAACGCGTCGAGCGAGCTCATCCGGGGTCAGCCCATGCACAAGGCGGTCGCGGGACAGGAGAAGTGCTGGAAGATCAGGCATGGACCGAAGATCTCAATCGTGTGCCGTCCGGCGGTAGGGGCTGGGGCTGCTATGTGGACAAGCTCTGGCGACGCGCATCTCCGGATTCGACGCGCACATTCGCTGGCGCACCCGGTATCTAAGCCGCGCAGACGAATCTCCGCGTCGAAACCGAACAAGCCCGTCGCCGCCGGAAGGGGCACGCCGCAGTCAAGTCCGGGCCAGCGGAAGCGCGAGCCTCATGGTGGTGCCCTCCGGCCCGGTCCGGGCCACCTCCACGGTGCCCCCGGCTGCCGCAGCAATTTCGCGGACCAGGGCCAGTCCGATGCCGAAGCTTCGCCGTGCCACGGCCTCGTCCGGGGCTGAGGTCCGGACAAAGCGGTCAAAGATCCTGTCCGGATCCACACCCGTGATTCCGGACCCCGTGTCAGCCACCCGGATAACCGCCGCACTGCCCTCGGTTCCTGCGCTGATGGTGATGCTCCCGCCGGCGCGGGTGTGGGCAAGTGCGTTGTCCGCCAGGGCGATGATGGCCCGCCGCAGGGAGTTTGGGTTGATGCGCGCGAGCGGCGCACCGCTGGCCGAGAACGCCAGCTCCACCCCCTGCCGCACCGCCAGTTCCCGCAGCCCCTCGGTTACGGATTCGGCCGCCCCGGCCACGTCCACCGGTGCGGCAGTGTTGCGGGCTGCCCCGGTTGCCGCCAGGAGGAGCTCATCCACGATGCCGGCCAGGGCAGCTGCGTCCTCCCGGATCCTGGCCAGATCCTGCCCGGTTGCCGAGTCCGGCGATGCCCTGCGCTGGGCGAGCTGGATCCGGGTGTCCAGGATGGTCAGCGGTGTGCGCAGTTCGTGGCTGGCATCCTGGACAAAGCGCCGCTGCAGGGCCAGCGCCTCGCCCAGGGGCCGGATGGCGCTGCGTGCGCTGAGCCACCCCACGATGCCGGCCAGGATGACGCCGCCCAGCCCGGCGACGATCATCCCCTCGATCAGGTCCCGGGAATCAAGGTAGGTGTAGGCCTTGCCGGACCCCTCGGAGGGCATGGAAGGGTGGGCCAGCTTGTACATGAGATATGCGGTGGCGGCGGCGAGCAGGCAGAGGACCAGCAGGGCGCACGCGGCGCTGATCCGCACCGCTACCTTGAGCGCCGCCTGGCGGAGCGTATCCCGGTCTGGCTCGTCCGGAGTCATGCGCCATCTCCGATCTGGTATCCCACGCCATGGACGGTGCGGATCACTGTCCTGGCGATTTTCCGGCGGAGGTGGTGGACATAGGTGTCAATCACGCCCGGCTGGTCCGTGGGGTGGAAATGGCCGGCGAGCAGTTCGTCCCGGGTGAACACCCTGCCGGGCTCGGCTGCCAGGGCCGCCAGCAGTTCGGCCTCCTTGGCGGAGAGCGTCACCACTTCGCCGTACAGGGAGCGGACAGAGCGCGACGCCGGGTCAAGCTCCCAGCTGCCGATGCTCACCGGACCGGCGGGCGGGGTATAGGTGCGCGTCAAGGCGCGCAGCCTCGCCGCCAGCTCGCCGGCGTCGAACGGCTTGGTCACATAGTCGTTGGCGCCGGCGTCCAGGCCGCGGACCTTTTCGTCCGTGTCTCCCAGGGCGGTGAGGATGAGGATGGGCGTGGAGATGCCTTTGGACCGCAGCGCCGCGATCACGCTGAGCCCGTCCCGGGCAGGGAGGCCGCGGTCGACCACCATCACGTCCCACGCCTGCGTCAAACCCAGGTGCAGGCCGTCCTGGCCGTTCGTGACCAGCCGGACCGCGTAGTCCGGCTCCAGCAGTTCGGCTATCAGCGGGCCCAGGACCGGATCATCCTCGACCAGCAGCAGGGAGGGGCGCTCCGTGGTTGTCATGCCGCCTATTGTTGCGCAGGCGGCTGTGCGTCCGCCGCCACTTCCGCCGCGGCCGCGGCGCGGGTGTTTCTCCGCCGGCGTTTGAGGAGCTCGATCCCCCAGGGCAGGACTGAGACGAGTACCATGGCGACGGCGATCGCGTCGATGTTGTTGGCAACCAACTCGTAGTGTCCCAGCCACGTGCCCAGCAGGGTCACCGACGTCGCCCAGGCCAGGGCTCCAGCGACGTTCCAGAGCGTGAATGCCGCATACCCGTAGCGCGCGGCCCCGGCGGTTAGCGGCGCGAAGGTCCGCACCACGGGGACAAACCGGGCCAGGACGACGGCGGCGCCTCCGTGAGCGCGGAAGAACTCCTCGGTGGCCGCCAGGTGGGCGGTCTTCAGCACCCTGGCGTCGTCCTTGAACCACCGACGCCCGAAGGTGCGCCCCAGCATGAACCCCGCCTGGTCGCCGGCTATTGCAGCTGCGGTGATGACGCCGATCAGCAGCGGCAGGGAGAGCTGCAGCTGCTGGTGCAGCAGGCCGGCCGTGAAGAGTAACGAGTGGCCGGGCAGGAACGGGAAGAGAACGCCGGATTCGACGAACACCATGGCGGCGATGACACCCAGCGCGGGCGGGCCGAGCCCTTCCAGCAGGCTTGCGGGATCCAGCAGGGAGGGCGTGCCGGACGTTGCGGCCAAGGTAGGGAACAGTGCCAGGAATGGGTGCACGGTCAGGTTCCTTAAGGTCAGCGTGATGGGCGGAGCGCCGGGGCGGGCAGGCGGCGCACCAGATGCGGAGCAACGCGGTTCCACAGTCCGGCGAGCAGCACAACGGCAGCACTCCCGGCCAAGAAGGAAGCCGCGACGTCGGAGGGGTAATGCACGCCCACGTAGAGCCTGGACCATGCCACGAGGACGGCCATGATGGTGCCGGCCACGGCTGCGGCCCTGGCCCAGCGGGTGCCGCGCGCCAGGAGGTACAGGGCGAAGGCCAGTGCGACGGCGAAGCAGGTGTGGCCGCTGGGAAAGCTGTTTGATCCTGTCTCCGGTGAGAGCGGATCAAAGAGCAGGGCAGGGTTGGGCCGCTGCCGCACGAAGATGAGCTTGAAGACCTCGCTGGCCACCCAGCCCGAGCCTGCCGTGAGGAGGAAGGCCACGGCCTTGACCGGATCGCGGCTCACCAGCCACAGGCAGAGGGTGATGACGCCGGTCAGCAGCAGCCCAACCACCGGGCCAAACACCAGGTTCAGGCCCAGCGCAAGGGCGGTCAGCGGGGCGGTATGGTGCAGGCTGAGGCGCTGGTCCACGCCGAGTTCCGCAGCAGTTTCTCCGGGGATCAGCTGCACACCCAGGCCTATTACGACGACGGCAGCACACAGCAGCGATCCCACCAGCAGCCAGTGGCGTGGCTGGGGCAGCGCCCGGAACGTGAAACGGGCTGCGGGCGGTTGCAAGGTCATGGTTCCACTCTTCCGCCCGGCCGTTAAGAAAGGCTTAAGAAGTGCCGCGCTGCCGCACCAGGAGCCCACCGGCTTGGGCTTTGCCTTAGCAACGTTCCCCTGCAGCCCGGGCGGAAGCGCGGTGGCACGGCCGGTCCGGGATTGTGCACTTGATTTGGCCTTGTAGTGGAGCTAGTCTCTTTCTCGGCGCCCCGATGTATCCCCCAATAACATCGGGGCGTTTTCGTGTCCGGGTGCAAACCGCTGCCGCAGCTGGGCTGGATCCGCGGGGCCCCTGCCGGATCCCTTTGCCTCCCCGTCTCCAGCGCTGCGCTGTGACCACTGTCTGGTGCACGCGTCCCCGTACGACGGCGGCCCACACCACCCGCAGGCAGGTGATAGAGCGTCCTGGAAAATCCCGCATCAAGTGATAGAGCGTCGGGGGAAAGGGCGCATCAAGTGATAGAGCGTCCGGGGAAAGGGCGCATCAAGTGAGAGAGGGTCGCAGGGGGAGGCCGGGACAGGGAGCCGGGGCCAGTAGGGAGGTGCGGGCGAACGCTTGACGGGCCTGCGCGCTTCCGCATATCCTGAACGAACGGTCGGTAAATAATTCCGCACGTCCCAGACGGTCTTTGCATAGGAGCAACCATGGCAGCCCAGAACTTGCAGTCAGTGCCGGCGGAGCTAAACGCTGGAACCAGCGAAACGGCGGAAGCAGACGGCCAGGCCAACTTTGACCGCGTCATCGCCGAGGACTCCCGCATCGAACCCAAGGACTGGATGCCGGCGGCCTACCGCAAGACCCTCCTGCGCCAGATCTCCCAGCACGCCCACTCCGAAATCATCGGCATGCAGCCCGAGGCCAACTGGATCTCAAGGGCCCCCAGCCTGAAGCGCAAGGCCATCCTGATGGCCAAGGTCCAGGACGAGGCCGGCCACGGGCTGTACCTCTACTCCGCCGCCGAGACCCTGGGCCAGAACCGGGACGAGATGACGGACGCGCTGATCGCCGGCAAGGCCCGCTACTCGTCCATCTTTAACTACCCCGCGCTCACCTGGGCGGACATGGGTGCCATCGGCTGGCTGGTGGACGGCGCCGCCATCTGCAACCAGGTCCCGCTGTGCCGCGCCTCCTACGGCCCCTACGGCCGGGCCATGGTCCGCATCTGCAAGGAGGAGTCCTTCCACCAGCGCCAGGGCTTCGAGATCCTCCTGGAACTCTCCAACGGCACCCCCGAGCAGAAGCAGATGGCCCAGGACGCCGTGAACCGCTGGTACGCCCCGGCCCTGATGATGTTCGGCCCGCCGGATGACGATTCCCCCAACTCCAAGCAGTCCATGGCCTGGAACATCAAGCGCTTCAGCAACGATGAGCTCCGCAGCCGCTTCGTGGGCATGATGGTGGAGCAGGTCAAGGTCCTGGGCCTCACCCTCCCGGATGACCAGATCCGCTTCAACGAGGACTCCAAGAAGTGGGAGCACGGCCCGCTGGACTGGGACGAGTTCCACGAGGTCCTGGCCGGCCGCGGCCCCTGCAACTCCCAGCGCCTTGAGCGCCGGAGGCAGGCGCACGACGACGGCGCCTGGGTCCGCGAGGCAGCGGCAGCCTATGCACAGAAACAGTCAATGACGACGAAGGAATACGCAGCATGAGCCCCCACGGGAACCCGGAAGCACCCGCCAGCTCCGCCACCGAGATCAACCGCGAAGCCCCCAAGGCATCCCCAAAGCCGCAGGAACACACGGACCACGCCTGGGGCCTCTGGGAGGTCTTCGTCCGGTCCAGCCGCGGCCTGAGCCACGTCCACGCCGGCTCCCTGCACGCACCGGATGCCGCCATGGCCCTGCGCAACGCCCGGGACCTCTATACCCGCCGCAACGAGGGCGTGTCCATCTGGGTTGTCCCCGCGGACGCCATCGCCGCCAGCGATCCCGATTCCAAGGGCGCGTTCTTCGAGTCCCCCCAGGGCAAGGACTACCGCCACGCCACGTACTACACCAAGAGCGAGGGAGTGAAGCACCTGTGAGCGAAGCCAACGCCAGCGCCACCCGCATCACCCCCGGCAACGCCCTCCGCCCGGAGGACATCGCACTGGAGGTCCGCACCGGCCTCGCGAAGCCGAGCGAGGACACCGCCGAGTACGCGCTGCGCCTGGGGGACGACGCCCTGATCCTGGCCCAGCGCCTGGGCCACTGGATCTCCCGCGCCCCCGAGCTGGAGGAGGACATCGCCCTGGGCAACATCGCCCTGGACCAGCTGGGCCACGCCCGCTCCTTCCTCAGCTACGCCGGCGGCGCCATGGTGAACGACGACGGTTCGGCCAAGTCTGAGGACGATCTCGCCTATTTCCGCCGCGAGCATGAGTTCCGCAGCGTGCAGCTGTTCGAGCAGCCCAACGGGGACTTCGCGGCCACCATCGCCCGCCAGTTCGTGGTGAGCTACTACCAGTTCCTGCTCTACAGCAAGCTCACCGAATCGAAGGACGCCACCCTGGCTGCCATCGCCGCCAAGGCCGTCAAGGAAGTGGACTACCACCGCGACCACGCCGCCCAGTGGGTCCTGCGCCTGGCCGGCGGCACCGAGGAATCCCGCAAGCGGATGATCCACGGGTTCCGCATCATGTGGCCCTACGTGGAGGAACTCTTCCGGGACGACGCCCTGACGGGCCGGCTCGCTGAGGCGGGCATCGCCGTCGCGCCTTCCTCGCTGAGGGAGGACTTTGACCGGCTCACCGGCCAGGTCCTGGATGAGGCCGCGCTGGAGGTGCCGGACGTTCCCGCGGCACCCGGCGGCGGCCGGCAGGGGAAGCACTCCGAGCACCTGGGCTACATCCTGGCCGAGATGCAGGTGCTGGCCCGCGAGCATCCCGGAGCGAGCTGGTGACGGCGGCCATGTTCATCTCGGACTTTGAATCCCGGACGCAGACGCCGCGGCAGAAGGCCTGGGACATCGCTGCCACCGTGGTGGACCCGGAGATCCCGGTGCTGAGCATCGAGGACCTGGGCATCCTGCGGGACGTCGCAGTGACGAAGGAACACGGGACTGACCACGTCAAAATCACCATCACCCCCACGTACTCGGGCTGCCCGGCCATGGACGCCATCCGCGACGACCTCAAAACTGCCTTCGAAAAAGAGGGCTACACGGACGTCGAGGTGGACCTGGTGCTCGCCCCGGCCTGGTCCACGGACTGGATGACGGACGCCGGCAAGCAGAAGCTGCAGGAGTACGGAATCGCCCCGCCCACGGGCAAGAGCCACGCAGCACGGCACGCCGGCCCCATCCGCCTCACCATGGCCGTGAAGTGCCCGCAGTGCGCCAGCCTCAACACCAAGGAACTCACCCGCTTCGGCTCCACCTCCTGCAAGGCGCTGTACGTCTGCCAGGACTGCAAGGAACCGTTCGACTACTTCAAAGTCCTGTAAGGAAGCCCCATGCCTGTTGTCCGCCAGACCGCCGCCGAGGAGGCGCAGGCCACCGGCCGCCGTCGTCCGTCCTTCCACACCCTCGCCGTGAAGGAGGTGCGCCGGCTCACCGAGGACGCCATCGAGGTGTCCTTCCATGTGCCCGCGGAGCTCGCCGGCCAGTTCGACTACCTGCCCGGCCAGTACGTGGCGCTGCGCACCACCCTGCCGGACGAGGCCGGCGAACCCAAGGAAATCCGCCGCAGCTACTCCATCTGCGCGGAGCCGCGCAGCTTCGAGGACGGCACCAGCGAGATCCGCGTGGCCATCAAGAAGGACCTGGGCGGGCTGTTCTCCACCTGGGCCAACGCCGAGCTGAAGGCCTGGGACACCCTGGACGTCATGAGCCCCATGGGCGCGTTCGTGTCCCGGCACGGCCGCGACGGCCAGGCCGTGGAGCAGAACCGCATGAACTCCATGAATGATCCCGAGGCGCTGGCGGGGGACGTGGCCTCCAACGGGGAGGCGAGCTTTGTGGCCATCGCCGCCGGCTCCGGCATTACCCCGGTGATCGCGATCGCCCGGACGCTGCTGGCCGCCAACCCGGAGTGCCGGTTCGACCTCATCTACGCCAACAAGGCCGCCATGGACGTGATGTTCCTGGAGGAGCTCGCGGACCTGAAGGACAAGTACCCGCAGCGGCTGGCCATCCACCATGTGTTGTCCCGCGAGCAGCGGATCGCGCCGTTGCTCTCCGGCCGGATCGATGCGGAGAAGCTCCAGCAGCTGCTGGGCACCGCCATCCACGCGGACGATGTGGACGAGTGGTTCCTGTGCGGGCCGTTCGAGCTGGTGCAGCTGTGCCGGGACACCCTGGCCGAGCGCGGCGTGAAGCCGGAGAACGTCCGGTTCGAGCTGTTTACCTCCGGCAAGCCGGACAAGCCGGAGGGCAACGCCGGCCGTCCGGTGCTGGTGGACGAGTCCAAGGAGACGTACAAGATCACGTTCAAGCTGGACGGGCTGCAGGGCGAGGTGGCCAGCCCCACCCACGCCCGCGAGTCCATCCTCAACGCCGCGCTGCGGGTCCGCCCGGATGTGCCGTTCGCGTGCGCCGGGGGAGTGTGCGGCACGTGCCGGGCCAAGGTGGTCACCGGCAGCGTGACCATGGACGAAAACTACGCGCTGGAGCAGGATGAGCTGGACAAGGGGTACGTGCTGACGTGCCAGAGCCACCCCACCAGCAAGGAAGTCACGGTCGACTTCGACGTCTAAGTCTTTGCCCGGTCTTATCGAAGGAGCCGCATGATTTCCCTGTCCATCAACAACGCCGTTGCCGAGGTGGTGCTGGATGCACCGCACAAGCTGAACTCCCTGAACGAGCAGGCGCTGGCGGATTTAACCCAGGCGTACGACGACGCTGCCGCCGCCGCCTCCCGCGGTGAGGTGCGGGCGCTGCTGCTCAGGGGAGAAGGCCGCGCCTTCTGCGCGGGCCGGGACATCCAGAACGTGACGCCGGAGAGCGACGACGCCGCCGCGTACCTGGGCGGGCTGGTGGAGCCGCTGCTCAAGAAGATGGCCGCGTTCCCGGCACCGACGTTTGCGGCGGCTCACGGGGCCTGCCTGGGCGTGGGGCTGGGGCTGCTGCTGGCCACGGACGTGGTGTACGTGGCAGAGAACGCCAAGTTCGGCTCGCCCTTCGCCAAGCTGGGGGCCACGCTGGACTCGGGCGGGCACTGGTACTTCACGGAGCGGCTGGGCATGCACCGGACGCTGGACCTGATCTACACCGCGGACCTGATCTCCGGGGCCGAGGCCGTGGCCCAGGGGATGTTCAGTCGTGCCATGCCGGCGGACCAGCTACTGGAGGCGACGCGGGGGATTGTGAACCGGGTTGCTTCCGGGGCGACCGGTGCGTTTGTGGCGAGCAAGGAGCTGGTGGCGCACATCCGGGACCAGCGCCTGGGCCTGTGGGAGGCCATGCAGGAGGAGAACGCCGAGCAGGCCCGCCTGTGCACCACGGACGATTATGCCGAGGGTTTCCGGGCTTTCCAGGAAAAGCGTGAGCCGCGGTTTACCGGCGGGAAATTGCCATCCGCCGTTGCTGATTTGTAAGGTTCAGCGGCGCGGAACAAATGCTCCATAGGAGCACATAGGGCCCAGCGGGTGTGCCAGGCCCTACATCATCTCCACGAATCAGTAGGTGAAGTTCAGGACTGTCACCGTGCCCGCGGTGAGCTTGATGGACTGTTCCTGCGAACCGTATTCGAAGCCGGGCATCGTCGGACGCTTGGCTGCTGGAGCCGGGCCTGAAGCGCTTCCGTCAATGACGGTTTGATCTTCTGCGTCATAGCTGGGACCAGTAAGTTGCGACATCGTTCCGGTCAGCGGCTGTCCTGGCAACGAGAGCTTCACATCTGTCTGTGCAGCCACCTGGGGGTCGTTCTGGTTGACAATGACCACCGTTGTGCTGCCATCAGCATTGCTGAGAGCGTAACTGTAAGACAGGCCTCCCCCAGAGCTCTGCAGGTCGACAAACTTTCCACCTTCAAGGTCGGTCACCATGGCGAGTCCGAAGAAGTTGGCCCGGGTCGCAAACTGTCCGTTTGGCTTCAAGTAAGCGCCGCCACTGCAGAGCACGGACATGGGTGGTCCTCCGGTGCAGGTCAGAAGCGAACTGTGGAAGCCGATCCGTGTGATTCCAAGCTTGGCCGCATTGAGGACATAATCCGCGGTCCACAGTGCCGAGGCGTGGGTGCGGGTGGTTTCGTTCGATCCCGCGCAAGCAGAGATTCCGGTTTCCGGAAGCCACGTCTCGAGCCCTGCCGCCTGGGCTGCCTTGAGAGCTGCCTTTTGGTAATCCTCGCCACGCTGGTGCATCAGTGGTGACATCAGATTGGCCAACGTCGGGGACGCCTTGGGGTCAACGGTGCCGTCGCAGCTATGGAGCGGATAGTTGTGGAAGGTGAAGATTTTCCTTTGTGGAATGTCAGCATCAATGAAGGGCCGCCACCAAGCCTCGCTATAGGCGCCAGGGCCAGCGATTGGGACATCCGGGGCGACGGCGTAGATGGCCTGCGCATAGTCCTTGAGCTCGCGGACATAATCCTGCGGTGAATAGCCCGCGGGGCGGAGGCCACTCGTTCCGAATCCGTTGGGCTCGTTGCCGATGGTAACGCTGAGCAGGCGGTCACCCAGTATTGCGTGTGCATTTTTTACCATGTCCGCAGCTCGATCGGGATCATAATGGCCCAAGTCCGCCGTAAGGGCAACTTGTGCGTCGGCAGCTTCCAGTAGCGTCTTCACGCGAGCCAGGTCGGCAGGACCTACCGCCCGAACGGGGTGCGCCTTGTCGCCCTTATATGAACTGGGCACCGGTTCGCCGGTCGAGGTCCAGAAGAAGCGGCGGTCTACGGCATTTCCGCCGAAACGCAGCACAGGTCCGTCCACTTCCCGGAGAATTTCCACAATGGACGGGTTGTCGCTGCTGAGCAGCGGGTCCGCCAAATCCGTCGCCTCAAGGGAGATGCCCGCCATGCCCTGGGGGAGAGAGGTGCCGGTCTCCCGGTCACTCACACGTATCGTCAGGGGTTCCACCGGCTGCAGGGGCGAACCTGCAGGCGGGCCGGATTGGTGATAATGGGTGACAGGGGGCGCAGGAGGAAGTGACCGGCTGGCCGTGGCAGATGGCTCAAGGGAGGGCTCCGCCGTGGCGGAGTCCGGGGTGGAAGGGGTACCAGCGGTGGTGCAGCCCCCAAGAACCAACACAAGGGTGAACAACACCGCCAGTGTTGCGCGTGGCGGTAGCGCGGCGTTCCTCTGTTTCCGTTCGGTTTTCGCCGCCGTCCAATTGTCTCGCGGGATGTTAGGGAGCTCGAGATTAGGGCTGGGCATGCGTGGTCTCTCCAAAGTCAGAGGTGGGCGTGGAATCAGCTTAGCGAAGCTGAGATGCACCCTTGCCCCGCAACTGCCAGCTCACCCGATCCGCGTGCCGAGGCGGGCGCCGAAGTTGCTGCTGGCGAACCCCTTTAGACGGGAGGAGCCTCAGCGTCGAGTATGCTGGGGACGAGACTTTGACTTGACTCGGCGTGCCCGGATTCACGCCATCCTGATGTTAGGCAGCTACCACTTATCAGCCGGGGATTAACGAGCCTGGGGGGCACGAACATTTTGAACATACGAGCATTGTCCCGCTCGCTTTCCAGTGGAACAGTCTGCGGTCTTCTGGCCCTGGTCTCACTGCTGGGCCCCATTCATTCAGCTTCGGCCGATGATGCTTCCCCGTCTTCTGAGCCGGCTATGACTGCCCCTCCAAGCATCTGGCCCGCACCTGAACCGGTCCTTCCTACGCTGGACCCTGTAGCTCCGCTTCCGGAACCTGTTTCACCCCCTGTGGAGGAAGTGGCTGCACCCCCGGCCCCATCTCACGAGGCACCCGCGGAACCGGTCCTCCCGCCAGCCGGCCCTGGCCCTGCAGGCGTCCTCCCGGTGGTACCGCCTGCCCCCCCTGCAGCGTTTGCCCCGGGACCCGATGTGCCCGCCTCCTCAGCACCTGCCCTGGAGCCATCTGATCCTGTTTCCGAGCCCACCCTTGCCACCAGCGTGGCGGAAACTTCCGCGGCAGTGGTTCTTCCGGAGGCGTCCTCCTCACCTTCATCATTGGCGGACACCCGGGGGCGGCAAGCGGGCACCAGCGCAGTGGAACAGGCCGTCTCGGCAGCCACCGGAAGTCCACTTGCGGTTCAGTTACTGACGGTGGCGTTGCTCATCGGCGCCGGCATCGTGTATTTTAAGGTTCTTGGTTCCAAGGGCATGCGCACTCCGTCCAGGTTTGTCAAGTAACCGCGGTCCGACGTGAACACTGAAGAACGTCCTGACGAGTTGCGCCAAAAATTAAGGCTCATACTCCTGACGCATTCGTATTGGCCGGAGAGCAGCCCGCCGCAGCGTCGGTGGAGTGCACTGGTGGGGGAGTTCCGAAAGCAGGATTGGGAAATCGACGTCGTGACTCCCGTTGCCCACGCGCCTGCGGGCAGCGGTAAGGACTTTGCCGGCACCGGAGGGAAGGCGTTCCGTTCCCAGAGCGGGCCCCACGGGGAAAGAATCCGTCGGGTGCCGTTCCTGCCGCACGGGAGGCGGCACTTCTGGCGGCTCGTGGACCAGTGCTTCTCCGCAGTCTGGACGATACCTGCAGCCATCTTTGCCCGCCCGGCCGACGCCGTGATCGTCACCGTACCGAGTCTGCCTATGATGGCGGCAGGCTATGTGGTAGCCCGGCTCCGCAGGCTGCCGCTTGTACTGGAAATGCGCGATGCCTGGCCCGACCTGGCCCGCGATGCGCGGCTGGTACAGGGCAGCGTTAAGAGTGGATTCGAGATTTTCGCTGACTTCGTGCAACGCCGTGCCAACCTTGTGGTCACCGTAACGGACGGCTTCGCTGATGTGCTGCGTCGCAGGGGAATAGTGAACGTGGCGACTATTTCCAACGGCCTGCATGTGAGCTCCCTTCCGGCGCTCCCTGCACCGCCGCTGGAGCGTACGACTCTTGAAGTTCTGTATCTGGGAAACCACGGGGAGAGCCAGAATTTGGAAACGTCGATACGTGCCAGCGCTATGGTCGGCAACCGCATGCATCTCCATATGGTGGGCTCCGGTTCCAGAAAGCCGATTCTGCAAAAACTCGCTCGCGAGCTAAGTGCGCCAGTCACCTTCCATCCGTCCCTGCACGGGCAGGACGTACTAGACCGCTATGCCTCCGCTGACACCTGCATCGTGTCCCTCAGAGATGACTGGAAGTCTTTCGAGACCACCATCCCTTCCAAAACCTACGAGGTCCTGGCCCTTGGACGGCACACAACCGCCGTGGTCCGGGGCGAGGCGGCACGGGTTGTAACTGAGGCGGATGCCGGAGACATCGTCCCCAATGATCCTTGGGCCCTGGCGGATCTTTGGCGTGGTCTGGCAGAGGACCGGACACGATTGGTCCGGAGCGGAGCGAGCCGTATCTGGGTGCAGAACCACGCGGACTACGGTGTTCTTTCGCGCCGCTACATGGATCTCATCAGGGACCTGGTTTCGCGGAAGAGTCCGGCAGCATGAGATCCGTACTCCGGAATTTGGGCCTGACCTGCCGAATTGTGTCCTCAAATCTGGTGGAGGACCCGTTTCAGCTGTTTCTTCAGTCTTCCCGCAGGCTTCCTGCCAAGTACGTCACATCGGTCGCGCGCCTGTTCCTCAGGGTTGCACCGACGGGCTCGACAGCCATCCCACTCATGGTGGCCGAATTGCTCAGGGGTGATCAGGATGGACTGACAAGACGTCTGCAGCTTGCGCTGACCCGGACTGTGCCGCCGGGCAAGGCGGTCAGGCTTGCCGAGATAGCGCTGGCAGCCAACAATTCCGCTATCGCGGATCAGTTCCTTGCTGCATCCGTAGGCGCCAGGGGCTACGAGGCTGCTCTCGCCCGTCGGCACTGGTATGTCGGAGCAGTTAGCGCCGCCATCGCCGCGTTGGAAGCAGGCGCGTCCGGGACCACACCGGGCAGGCAGCAGGCACGGCTGATGTCGGAGGAAGCGTTGCTGCGCGATTGGGCCCCTGCCCTCCCGCAGGTGTGGATGGAACCAGTACCCGAGCGCGTTCTGCACCTGCTCACCAATTCCCTGCCTCACACCCAAAGCGGCTACGCCCAGCGGTCTCATTCGATTCTGATGGCCCAGCAGGAAGCGGGGTGGGAAACGCTCGCAGTGACGCGCCTCGGTTATCCCGTCCTGGTGGGAAAGCTCGGCGCCGACGGGGAAGACATGGTGGACGGAGTCCGTTACCGGCGGCTGCTGCCTGCCCGCCTAAGTGCCACCGCATGCGGGCGCCTCCAACAGCAGGCCGAGGAAACCCTGCGGCTGGCGCAGGAGTTCCGCCCCAGCGTGATTCACACAACCACGCACTACGTCAACGGGCTGGTGGCCCGAGCGGTTGCAGAGTCCCTAGGGATTCCGTGGGTCTACGAAGTCCGGGGGCAACTGGCCGACACGTGGGCCTCAACGCGCGGTCCTGAGGCGAGGGAGAGCGAACGCTACGGACTCTTCAAAAGCCGAGAGTCCGAGATCATGCGGGCAGCGGACCTCGTCGTCACCCTGGGCGAGGCCATGAGGGAGAACATCGCCGCCGCCGGTGTGCCGGAAGAGAAAATAGTTGTTGCCGCTAATGCTGTCGGCGGCGACTACCTGGCGGAACCCAGGGAGATGAGCCAGGCCCGAAGTCAACTCGGGCTCGAGCAGGATGCACAGATCATTGGTACGGTCAGCAGCCTGGTTTCGTATGAAGGGCTCGACGACCTGGTCGCCGCCTTCGCGCTCCTTGCCCCTGCCAATCCCCAGTTACGGCTGCTCATTGTTGGCGCCGGAGTGGCACTGCCGTTATTGCAGGAGCAGGCGCGGAGGAGCGGTTTCGGTGACCGAATTACCTTCACCGGGTTAGTTCCCCGAGATCGAGCCAAGGTGTACCACGAGGCCTTGGATGTATTCGTCGTACCGCGCAAGAATCTTGAGGTCACCCGCGCCGTGACGCCTTTGAAGCCGGTTGAAGCTTTGGCGAGCGCACGTCCAGTAGTGGCCAGCGCGCTTCCAGCGCTGGCAGAAATTATCGAGGACGGCCGGACTGGGCTGCTGGTCCCGCCGGAGAACCCCTCCGCGTTGGCAGACGCCTTAGCCTCACTGCTTGCCCAACCATCCCTGCGACGGGCCATGGGAACAACCGGGCGGAAACGTGTGCTGGCTACCCGCACATGGGCAGCGAATGCTGACGCCAATGTGCAGGCATACAGCGCTTTGGCGGCAAACAATTCAAGGAGAGCCTGCTAATGTCCGCAAAAAAGGCTAGGTTACCGGCCCCCGCGGCCGTTCAGCCGCTGTCAGTGGATATGCGGAGGCTCTCCCGTGTCGGCTCACGCCCGGGCTTCCTGGACTACCTGGTCCAGCTTTGGGACTTTCGGCAGTTCATCTTTTACGACGCCCGGGCGAGGGTACAGAGTGGGACCAGGCGCGACAGGCTCGGGAGCGCCTGGCTGCTGCTAAACCCGATATTCAACGGGCTGACCTACTACCTTATTTTCGGGGTACTGCTGCAGACCAGCCACGGCATCGATAACTTCATTGGCTACCTGGTGGTGGGCGTATTCCTGTTCCAGCTCAGCTCGGGAGCCATCACCGCTGGTGCCCGCTCCATCCGTAGCGGGAAATCGGTCGTTCAAGCTTTCAATTTTCCCCGTGCCGCACTGCCCCTGGGCGCGAACATCCGGGAACTGCTGTCCGCAGTTCCTTTGATCCTCGGCATGTTGCTGATTATCGTCGTTTTTCCGCCGGCGGAAACGATCTCATGGTTGTGGTTGCTGGTTTTCCCCGCAGTGCTCCTCCAGGGGGTTTTCAATCTGGGCATCGGGATGATCCTGGCTCGAGTCATAGCCAAGATCCACGATGTCACGCATCTGCTGCCGTTTATCCTCCGGGCCTGGTTGTATGCCTCCGCGGTCTTCTATTCTTACGATCGCTTCATCACCGACCAAACACTGCTCGAGGTGATGCGGCTGAACCCGCTGTTCAACGTCATTGACATCGTGCGGAACTGCGTTCTTTATGACACCGTGCCTTCATGGGCCTCGTGGGCTAGCCTGTCGTGCGTGGCCCTGGCAGCCCTTATGATCGGCCTTGTCTTCTTCTGGAAGGGAGAGGAAACCTATGGTCGCGATTGATGAGGCCCAGTTCCTTGACGGTCCACCGTGCGTCGTGATCGACAAGGTGGAAATGACGTATCGGGTTGAATCAACGGATGACAGGACCGGGTCCGCCCGCGGTGTCAGGGGCGTCCTTCGAAAGCTCTTGCGAAGAAGCAATCTTGTGACTGTCCAAGCACTTAAGGAAATCTCGTTAGTGGCCGAACGCGGCGAATCAATTGGCATCATCGGACGCAACGGATCCGGTAAGAGCACCATGATGAAGCTCGTCAGCGGGCAGGTGGCACCCACGAAGGGTGCCGTGTTCGCGTCAAGCACGCCGATCATGCTGGGCGTCAATGCCGCGCTTGTACCCGAGCTGTCTGGAGATCAGAACGTCGTGCTCGGCTGCCTCGCCATGGGTATGGACATGGCGCAGATTGACGCGCAGTTCGACAGCATCGTTGAGCTTTCGGGCCTGGATTCCGCAATTTACTTGCCCATGAAGTCGTATTCCTCGGGCATGGCCTCCAGGCTTCGCTTCGCGATTGCGGCCGCGGTAAACCCGGAAATCCTGTTGGTGGATGAGGCGCTGAACACCGGGGATGCCCAGTTCAGCAACCGCAGCAAGACGCGGATGGATGAGCTCAGGGCTCAGGCTGGCTGCGTGTTCATCGTCAGTCACAGCCTGGACACTATTCGTGACATGTGTACAAGGGTGATCTGGCTGGACAAGGGTGAACTGATTATGGATGGGACGCCTGCAGATACCACGCAGCTCTATCAGGAGTTTTCGTCTCACCTTTCCAAGGGAAACAACATCAGTGCTGAGCGAATCAAAACCGAAGCCAGAGCGAATCTCATAGCCACGCAAGTGCTGGAACGAACCAGCGGCCGCCGAATGGAAGGACGGTGAGATGACAACGCTGCTGGAAGTTCGGACAGCCCTTTGGCACTTTCGCCAGGGTGGCCCCGGGCAATTTAAGGAGTGGCTGCGGCGCCGGGAAATCGAAAACCGGGGCAATGGCCGATCCGCCCAGCGACCCGACCGGATCAGGGCGCGGCGGACGCAAGAGCAACCGCTGTCGTTTGCCCCGCACAGGATTCCCGATCGGGCCCCACGTCGCAGTGATCTCCGTGTCGGCGTCATCCTGGATGACTTTTCAGCCTCCGCCTTTGCCTTCGAATGGAACCTCCTGGTCCTTCGCAGGGATGAGTGGCTCCAACAACTGACTGGGACCCACATCGATTTCCTGTTTGTGGAGTCGGCATGGAACGGGAACGGAGGGTCCTGGCAGTACCAGTTGACGGGTTCGTCTGGTCCTAAGCCGGAGTTTCTTGCTCTGATGGACTGGTGCCGCGAAAACTCCGTTCCCACCGTCTTCTGGAACAAAGAAGACCCCCCGCATTACGATGACTTCCTACCTGCGGCGCAGCGCTTCGACGTGGTGTTTACCAGCGATTCTGACCGGATTCCGGCGTACTTCGCCGACCTCGGGCACCATCGGGTGGACGCTCTGCCGTTTGCGGCCCAGCCGGCCATCCACAATCCCATCCGGGCCGGCCAAGATCGGCATTCACGCGGAGTTGCATTCGCTGGAATGTACTTTGCCCACAAGTATCCGGAGCGGCGCCAACAGATGGACATGCTGCTGGCAGCGGCACGGAACGCCGGCAGCCACTCCGGTCCGGAGCTGGAGATCTTCTCACGCCAGTTCGGGGGAGACCCCAACTACCAGTTCCCAGTCCCCTTCAGCGAGCACGTGGTCGGGACTCTGGATTACCCGAGGATGCTCACGGCCTACCGGGGCTACAAAGTGTTCCTCAACGTTAATTCAGTGGTGGACTCGCCCAGCATGTGTGCCCGCAGAATTTTTGAAATCACGGCATCCGGAACCCCTGTGGTGTCGGCTCCCAGCGCCGCCATTGGACGCTTTTTCAAGCCAGATGAAGTGCTTGTGGCCGAAACCCAGCAACAGGGCGAACACCAGATACGGATGCTTTCCCGGAGCCCTGAACTTAACGACCGGGTTGTTCACAAAGGGCAGCGGCGTATTTGGGCCGAGAACACATATGCCCATCGGGCGGAGGCAGTCGTCGCCTCGGTGCTACCTCAGCGTGTCCAGCCGGTGGCCCTGCCCTCAGTCAGCGCCATGGTGTCCACCATTCGGCCTCACCAGCTGGAGCATGTCTTTGCGACCGTAGGTAGCCAGGCGTCAGTAGACCTCGAACTTGTGCTGCTCACCCACGGCTTTGAAGCCGACGGCGCCCGGTTGCGGGCCTTGGCAGAGCAGTACGGTGTCCAGCGCTACCAGGTCTTGTCTGCACCGCGCGAGATGACGCTGGGAGAGTGCCTGAACCTGTGTGTCAGCAGCGCCACAGGAGACGTCCTGACAAAGATGGACGACGACGACTACTACGGGCCCAACTACCTCGTGGACCTGCTTTACGCCCTCGAATTTTCCAACGCTGAGGTTGTCGGAAAACTTGCCCATCACATGCACTTCGCTTCCAACAGGGCCACCGTCTTGCGCATGCCGCAGATGGAGCACACCTTCACCCGGATCGTGATGGGACCGACCATTACGGCCGGGCGGAAAGTCTTCCAGGCCCATCCTTTCGAGCCGCTGAACCGTGGAGAAGATACGGCATTTCTAAAGGCTGTGACGACCGCTGGCGGTTCCATCTATTCAGCAGACAGATTCAACTTCTGCCAAATGCGAAGCGCCCTGGGCCACACCTGGGACGTCGGAGATGAAGAGCTGGCTGCTTCAGGCGAAATCAAGTTCTTTGGGGACCCCAAAGAACACATCACCGTATAACTAAGGGGAAACACATTGACCACTATTGAGACTGTTGCAGTCATCGGCCTGGGCTACATAGGGCTGCCTACCGCCGCCATTCTGGCCACGAACGGACTCAGCGTCGTTGGCGTCGACGTAAACCAAGAGACGGTGAATGCCGTAAACCGCGGCGAAGTCCCGTTTGTGGAGCCGGACCTCGCCGTTCATGTTGCCGGCGCCGTAAGCCAGGGTCACTTGAAAGCCACCACAGACACGCCCGCGGCGCAGGCGTACATCGTTGCCGTTCCCACCCCTTTCCGCGCTGACCGATCAGCAGACCTCAGTTACATTGAGGCGGCGGCTCGCGGCATCGCACCGACCCTGCAGGGCGGCGAACTGGTGATCCTTGAGTCGACGTCCCCGCCCCGCGCTACACGGCACATGGCCGACGTCATCCTTGCACTCCGCCCTGATCTGTCCCTTGACGGCGCAGACGGCGCACCTGTCATTCACTTTGCCCACTGCCCGGAACGCGTACTGCCGGGCCGCGTCATGATCGAACTGGTAACAAACGACCGGATCGTAGGCGGAATAACGGCGGAAGCCGCCACGCTGGCCAAGGACCTCTACTCCGTCTTCTGCCAGGGTGAAATTCTGGTTACTGATGATGTCACCGCCGAAATGGCCAAACTCGTCGAAAACTCGTACCGCGACGTCAACATCGCCTTTGCAAACGAACTTTCCGTCATCAGCGAAAAGGTCGGCATTGACGTGTGGGAACTGATCCGCCTGGCAAACCACCATCCCCGGGTAAACATCCTTCAGCCTGGTCCCGGCGTTGGCGGCCACTGCATAGCTGTTGACCCTTGGTTCATTGTCGCCGCCGCGCCTGAGGAGTCCCGGCTGATCCGGACTGCCCGCGAAGTTAACGACGCCAAGCCCGAGTGGGTGTTCCAGCAGATCGTTTCCGCGCTGGAAGACCTGCCTGCGACTGCAGAGGTGGCTGTACTTGGCCTTGCCTTCAAGGCCAACATCGACGATCTGCGTGAGTCACCCGCAATTGAAATCGCCGTTCACCTGGCTCAGGCCATGGGGGACAGGAAGATCAACATTGCAGAGCCTCACATTGAACACCTGCCTAAACAGCTGGCAGGCCACAGTAACGTTGACCTGCTTCCCATCGAAGAGTCCATCAAGCGTTCCGACGTGGTGGTGGTTCTCGTGGACCACGATGAGGTTAAAGCTGTGTCTTCGGACTCTTTGGCCGGCAAGACCGTCATTGACACCCGCGGGGCGATCCTCGTATGACTTTTACTATTGAAGACGTCACTCCCGGCATTGACAGAATGATCGGGCTGGATGCGGTTGCAGGCCTAACGGAGGAAGGGCCTCTGCCGGGGCCGGCGCTGGTCATTTCCGGGCCGACGGCGTCGACGGCAGAGCTTCGCTCCGCTCCTTCGGAAGCCCTGATCGCCCGGAGCATTGAGGACTTCCGCTCCATGTCCTTCGTTGAAATTCGGCATTTCGTCGCGACTGCGGAGGGGTTCAGCCTGACGCTGGAACTCCTAGAGGCCGGCGACTTGAACCCGGCCTCACACATCGTCTGGAGCCTGGACCTTCCCCTTCTTGAGACTTTGGCCAAGCTGAATGAACTGGGACTTCCGGAAAACGTTACAGTGCAGCGGATCGGCGGCGACGCAGCCAATTCGGTCGTTCTCACGGCTGGAGGCTCAGGCCGGAAGCTCGATTTCGAGAGCTTCAGGGCAGGACTGGAAGTCGGTGCCGCCATGGCGGAGGGGAATCAAGGTAACAGATCGGACCGTTGCTCCACGACAGACCAGGCGCTTGACTTGCTGCGCCGCAAGCACCTCAGCGTGCTTGAGAGTTTGTCTCCCGTAGATACGGATCCTGAGGTCGTGGCGCGCCCGCAGACTCAGGGCCAAGACGCCAGCCGGATGGAAAATGAGTTGATCCTTCTTAAGCGGCGCTACGACGCCCTGGACCGGAAATATACAGCACTGTCCAACTCGCGCCTGGGCGCACTTACGCTCCAGCTCTGGGCGCGGAAGAACCCCCGCCAAAACAAAGCCACTCCAGCGAAGGACGGCGAGAAGTGACCACCCCCACCCAGCATGATTCTCAGACACCTCTTGACGTGGACTATGGCTCCACGATGCTCCTCGACAGAACAGCCCGCGACGCCGAGATCTTGGCGCTCAGGGACGCCTTAAAGGGCAGTTCGTCCGCCGCAGCGCCGCGCTATGCCGGCCTTGCACACGGCGTAAGTGTCGTGATTCCGAGTTTTCAGGGGAGGCACCGAATAGCGCCCTCCCTTCAGTCCCTGGTAGACCAGACGCTCGACCCGGCGTCGTTTGAGATCATCATCATTATCAACGGGGAGGATGACGGCACATTCGCCCTTGCGGCTGCCATGCGCGACTCAAACCCGGCCCACCAGTTCAGGATTCTCTACCAGGCCCAGCCGAGTGCAGGTGCTGCCCGCAACCTCGGAATAACCGCTGCGAGGTTCGAGTACCTGACCTTTGTGGACGACGATGACTATGTGGGCCCAGCTTTTCTTTCTGATCTGCTGGGGGCTGCTGCTCCGGACTGCGTATCCATTGCCCCGATCATCAATGTCTCCAGCCTCGGCGAAGAAGACCCTCTGAACGCGTTGAATATTCAAATATCTGCACGCGGAAAAAAGACATTCAAATTGAACGCTGTCAGCAGCATCCTGGGTTTCAACGCTTGCAAACTGATACCCACCAAGGCAGCCAAGGAGCTCACCTACTCCGAGAGCCTTCGAAGCGGTGAAGACATCTGCTTTATGGCCAATCTGGCAGTGCTCAACAGCTTTGATGCTGTCGTTGCGTCCAATGACCCCTCCGCCGCTTACTTCCGTGTCCTGCGGGAGGAATCCATCTCAAGGCAGCCGCTCGATTTTGACTTCGCCGTCCAGCAAAGACTTGAGGTCATACGGGAGCTCGAGTCGATGCGGAGCTGGGACTCCGCGCCTAACGACGTCCTGCTGTCCGGGCTCATGCGTTCGCAGGCGAATTTCATCAGGCGCTACTTGGACGAAAACCCGGCCGACCGCGAACAGGTCGTTCAAAAGGTCGAGTCCTTTAATCTCAAGGATTTTCCCTGGTTCAGGATCAACGAGGGTATAGCGCGGGATCTCGTGGTCAGCTACTGTTTTGCTCCGTACTCAGATACGAGCGCCGTCATCGCATCCAAGGCAATCGTCGAGCGGGGCAAGGTTGTTGATGTCATCTACAACAACATGTCATCCGTCCGCCGGAAGGACTCAAATCTCGATACAATAGCCGGCCGTTTCATTGACACCGCCACTGAGATCCAGGCACCGGCGTCCTTCGCGGGGTGGACTCAGATTTCTGAATTCATCAGCAAGGGGATAAAGGTTGCAGACAGGCAGGATGCACTCAAAGGCGGCTACGAATCGCTGTACAGCCGGGTGCTGTGGCCCGGCTCGCACTTCCTCGCCGCCCTCTTCAAGATCCGGCACTCAGGCGTGAAATGGACCGCGGAATTCTCAGACCCGCTCAGTACTGATGCGAGCGGAATGCCTCGGGCCGGGGACCTCGTCAGGGACGACATGTTTGGTGTTTTCAACAGGGCAGTCACGGCCAGGGGCTTTGCCACCCTTGAGACGGACAGCCTTTTTACCTGGTGCGAATACCTGACGTACGTCCTGGCGGATGAACTGATTTTCACCAACGAGAACCAGCTCGCGTACATGCTGAACCACGTTGCGGACAAGCGGCTGAAGCGGATGATCGAAAGTAAGTCGATTGTGCGTGTCCACCCCACGCCCCCGGCGCGAAGCTACGAGGTGCTGCCAACAACTTATGCGCTGTCCGAATCCGTAGTAAACGTGGGCTATTTCGGAGCGTTCTACGAAAACCGCGGACTTCGCGAAGTCCTGACAGCGCTGTCCAACATCTCCCCCGACATGCGCCGCAAGCTGCGCCTGCACGTCTTTACCAACAAGGCCGATGACCTTGCCCGCCAGATTCAGGAATTTGGTCTCGTGGGCGTGGTCAAAGCACAGGGCTACCGGCCGTACCTGGAGTTCCTGAACCTGAGCCGTCAGTTTGATGTGTTGTTGGTCAACGACGTAGAGAGGGGCGGCGAGCTTGCGATCAACCCGTTTCTCCCTTCGAAGTATTCCGACTATAAAGGCACTGGCGTGCCGATTTGGGGACTTATCGATGAAGGAAGCGCATTGAGCAGGGAATCCCTCGCCTATACTTCCCGGGTCGGGGATGGACCAGGGGCACTGGCGGTGCTTGGAGAAATTTCCCGTGCAGCGGGCAAGCGTGCCGGGACAGCGTTGTAATGGACAGTTGGGACAAACAACACCAAGCCCCCGTTCGCACCTGGAGTTCCATTGAAAACCTCCAGGTCGATGGACGGCAGCGCCACGTGGTACATCCCAGCCAGGGCGAGACATACGCATTGGACTGCCGGTTGATCTCAGAGACTCCCCCACCTTGGTCGTCGCGCTCCACGGTGTGGGCTGCTGTGGAGATTTCGGACAGTGGTACCCCATGAAATGATGGGGACTACCGGAATGAGGAATCACCAGCATGTCATCAACCCGTCGCAGGTTCAGCCAGGAATTCAAGGATGAACTGTGCCGCGAAGTCATCGACTCGTCCAAGCCGATCAAGACGGTTGCCACCGAATATGGCGTGGGTGCTGAGACGTTGCGTAATTGGCTGAAGAAGTACAAGGAAACCCACGGAGGCGCCGAGACGGAAGCGGAGCTGAATGTCTCCGAGCGTGCCAGGCTTAAGGAACTTGAACGTGAAAACCAGGAACTGAAGGCAGAGGCCGCGTTCCTAAAAAAGCGGCCGCATACTTCGCGAGGGAGCCACGGTAGTGGCGAAGTATGAATTTATCGACTCCTACGCATCCACGCTGAAAGCGCCGGCAGTGCTGAAGATGTGCCAGTGGCTGGAGGTCTCCCGCTCGGGGTTCTACCACTGGCGGTCTCGGCCACCGCGGCCCGCAGAGACACGCTGGCCGCCCGCGTGCGGTATTTCTTCAAGGAATCGGACGGGACCTACGGATACCGCTGGCTCCACGCGGATCTGGCCGGTGAGGGCACCGAATGTTCCCGGGAACTGGTGCGGCAGATCATGCGGCAAGAGGCGCTCGTGCCGTGCCAGCCACGGCCCTTCAGGACCACCACGGTCGCCGACACCAAAGCGGCCGAGGCCTGCCGGATCTGGTTTAACCGACTTCACCACCGATCGTCCCGGCATCAAGTTCGTCGGAGACATCACCTACGTGCACACCTGGCAGGGATTCATCTACTTGGCCACGGTCATCGACTGCTATTCGAAGAAGGTCGTCGGCTGGGCGATCGAGGACCACATGCGCTCCGAGCTCGTGGAACGGGCCCTGTCCAATGCCGCCGCGACGACACGAATCGAGCCCAACGCCATCTGGCACAGCGACCGCGGAAGCGTTTATACCTCGGCCTCTTTCCGGGCCCTGGTCACCGGGCTGGGCATGCGTCCATCCATGGGGAAAACCGGGATCTGCTGGGACAACAGCCAGGCGGAGACTTTCTTCTCGGCTCTGAAAAACGAGCGGGTCTACCGCACGACGTACGCCACGAAGGAACGCGCCCGCAAGGACATAATCCGCTACATCGAGGGCGTCTACAACAGCCGCAGACGCCATTGAGCACTCAACTGCCAGCGGCCGAATGAAGTCCACTATAGTTACCAGCAGCCGGCCACGGCAGCGTAGAAAAACCACTAATCCGCTGTCCGAAAACTCCTAAGCAGCCCAGCGATTCAGGGCCGACCCCGAGCTTCGGTGCCAGTGCCTTGCAGGCAGCATAGACAGACGGGTATTCGGGCAACCGATCCAAGGTCATGCGCACTGCACGGTCACGGACTTCGGGCGGGAACTGCTTGGGCATAATCACTATCTTTCTCACAGAAGATAGCGGCATCAAACCCGGGCCGGTTCAAGCAGCCTCGATGAGGGTCACTGACGCCTGCTAGGCACACCTGCCCATCGTATTCACAGCGCTTGCCGTCTCCCGGACTGTGGAGAACAAGACGGGACTCGCGGTGCGTAACGTCATCAAACAGCTCCGGCCCTTACGCTCAGCCACCATAGCTGGCAGATAGCTTCTGTCGGTACTCCCGGTCTGGGTAGTTGGTACCGGGATTTCGGGAACACGGTACCGGCCCTTCGCTTGTCCGCTCGGGGCCGGCACCATGTCCTGGGAAGGGTTTATTCCCAGTGATCCGGTTGGGCGCGGGCCCTGTCGTCGCGGAGTTGTCGCATGTCGACGTCGCCGAGGTTGAGTTGGCGGGCGTTGTTTGCGAGCCGGTTCACGATCGAGTCCGCGGCCACCCGGTCCGGTAGGGCCTCGACCCAGTAGGCCGGGCCGGACTGCGAAGCAATGAGCGTGGGCAGGCGGTGTTCCCGGTTGGCCAGGACCGCGAAGAGGTCGTTGGCTGCCTCGGGGTCGATGCCCACGGTGAGGAAGTCATCGATGACCAGCAGGTCCACGTCCGAGAGTTCGTTGAGCATCTTCTGGTGGCCGATGCCGTCGCCGCGGGCGATGACCAGCCGACGGGCGAGGTCGTCCATCCGGGTGTAGGTGACGGTGTGTCCGCTCTGGCAGGCGGCGATCCCGATCGCGCAGGCCAGGTAGGTCTTGCCGCCACCGGTTGGTGAGATGACCAGCAGGTTCGTGGGGTCCTGGCGCCATTGGTGGGCGGCGTAACGCTTCATCCGCACCGGGGTGATCCCGCGTCCTTCCTGATAGTTAATCTCGGCGACCGAGGCTTGCGGGATGGGGAACCGTGCGGCCCGGATGAGTTTGTCGATCCGGTGGGCCCGGCGCTGGTGGAGTGCGTCGTCCACTGCGGTGAGGAAGATCTGCTCGGGAGTGAGCTCGTCATTGGCCTCGTCGGTGATCAGTTCCTCGAACCGCACGGCCAGGTGCGCGATGCGCAGGGTCCGGAATTTCTCGTGGTCCTCGCTGGTGAACATCAGCCCTGTCCTCCCTGTCCGCCGCGGCGGTAGTGCTCGGCCGAGCGCACGTGCACCGCCGCCCCGATGCCTGCGCCGGGGTCGGCGCCGCCGGCGGGTTTGCGGGTGGCCGCCGCCGGTGTGACGGTTCTGGGCTTCTTGGTGTCGGAGTCGATGGTGGCCATGATCCGCTTGATCGTGCTGTAGGTTCCCGGTGCACCGGTGTCGAGCAGGACCTGGCAGGCTGCCTCCAGACGGGCTTTGTTTCGCTTGCCCAGGGACTCCAGGATGTTCTGGCAGTCCAGATAGCCTTGGGCCTCCACAGCGTGCCGGTCAATGATCCCGGCAATGACGGCCTCGGTGGCTGGTCCGAAGCCGCGGGCCCGGTCTGTGAACCATCTCTTGGACCACAACCCGTCGATACCCCGGTGACGGGTCGGGGCATGCGCGACATCGGTCGAATATTGGCCCTTCCGGCCCTGCCGCCGGACATGCTCACAGACAACCTGGTCCCCGTCGAAGACGGTCACCGTGGTGGACGTAACCCGGACCCGCAGCAGCTGCCCGGCGTAGGTGTAGGGCACGGAGTAATGCTGGGAATCGCAGCTGACGTGGTAGTTCCGTCCGACCTTGAGCTGCTTCCATTCCACCGAGTCGAACCCGTCGGCCGGCAGCGCCTGGAGCAGCCCGGACTCATCGGCGGTGAAGCGTTCCCACCGGGTGCTGCCATCGGCCCGGGGAATCTGCTCGTTGATCTCGACCAGCCGGGCACCGATTGCCGCGTTCAGGGCCTGCACCGTGGTGAAGACCTCCTCGGCCAGATAGCCGATCACCCGCTTGTTCACCACGTTCACCGCGGACTCGGCCGCGGCCTTGTCGCGGGGGCGTTTTGCCCGGGCCGGCACGATCCCGGTCGAATAGTGCTCGGCCAGCTGCTGGTACCGGGAATTCAGGACGCGGGCCGACTCGCCCCGCTTCGGCCGGTGGGTCGAGGTCGCCGGGTTGTCCGGGACCACCAACTGCGGGACCCCGCCGTAGAACGAGTGTCAATGGCCATTACGTTCTGCCCATGGGCGGCCAGTTGATGTGCCCGCTGGTGGCCAGTAAAACTGCCCGGTTATGGCCAACAGATCTGCCCACTGATTCGTTTCGGCGGGGTCGGCCATCGTTGGGTTGGTCAGTTCAAGCGGGTCACTCCTTTTCCGGCGAGGGCCTGGGTAAGACGGACGGAATCGCCGCTGGTCTGGCAGACGTGGGCGTGGTGCAGCAGTCGGTCAACGGTGGCGGTGGCGAGGGTTTTGGGCATGAGCTCATCGAACCCGGCGGGGTGGAGGTTGGAGCTGATCGCGACGGAGCGTTTTTCGTAGGCTGCGTCCACGACCCGGTAGAGGCCTTCGGCGGCGTCCGTGGCCACGGGCAACAGACCAATATCATCGATGACCACGAGCTCGGCGCGCAGGATCCGGGCAACGGCCCGGGTGACGCTGTCATCGGTTCGGTGGGCGCGGATGAGGACGCCGAGGTCCTCGAGCCTGAACCAAGCGACCCGCATTCCGGCTTCGACGGCCTGCTGGCCGAGGGCTTCGAGGAAGAACGTCTTCCCCGTCCCCGAGGGCCCGCAGACGACCAAGTTTTCCCTGCGGGTGATCCATTCCAGGGTCCGCAGTGCCTGCTGGGTCGGGCCCGGGATGGAGGACGCTGCAGGGTCCCACGCCTCGAAGGTCTTCCCGGTCGGGAACCCGGCTGCTTTGCGGCGGGAAGCGAGCATGGACCGGGCCCGGCCGGCGGCTTCCTCCGTGAAGAGGGCCTTGATGACCTCGGCCGGTTCCCACCGCTGGGCGCGGGCGGTCGCGATCAGGTCCGGGGCCAGCGCCCGGGCGTGGGGCATTTTCAGGGACCGCATCAGGGCCTCCAGGTCCGCCGGTAGCGGCGGAGCCACGGTATTGGTCGTGGTGACGGGGCTCATCGGGCCTCCTCCGGCGTGGTGATGGTTGCGGGGTTGCCGATCGCGGCCCACGCCCCTGTTCCTTGGGTGAGGGAGGTGGCTTCGTTGGCGGCGTGGGTGGTAGTGCGGCGGATGTTGGCGTTCAAGATCGAGGCGAGGTCCGGGTGCGCGAACCGGCCGTGCAGGGCGGCGTCGCCCAGGGCCCGGTCGACCTGATCAGTGCCGGCGATTTTGGCCAGCGTAACGGCTTCGGCCATTTTCACGTTCATCCTTGCGGTCCCGGCCGCGGCGGCCTCGACGAGCCAGGTTCTGGCGCCTTCGCCGATGGCCAGGAACGCGGCCTCGTCCGCGCTGCGGGCCCTCACCTCGTAGTCGCCGGGGAGCTTCGCCCGGGTTCCGGGGAAGTGTTCGTCGTTGATGGCGGGGCTGCCGGGCCGTGCCCGTTCGTGGCGGGCGACTTCGACGGGCCCGGTCGTGCCGTGGTGGACGATGATGACCTGCTCGCCGGGCCCGGTGCCGTGGGTGCGGACGAACACCCGGGCTCCGAGCAGGTGGGCCGGGACGGAGTACTGGGCGTTTTCGAAGGTGACCATTGGGGTGTTCTCCGGAACGCCGCGGGCCAGGCCGAACGCGACCGTGTGGGCGGTGTCCGGGATCCGGTGCAGCCGCGGGGCTTCCTCGGCGAGCATGGCCGCGGGTTTCCGCCGCGTCGTCCGGTGCTCACGGTGATTGACCTCGTCCATGAACGCCGTGCAGGCGGCCTCGAGCTCGGCGAAGGTGCGGTAGTCATCGCGGAGGTTGGTGTCTTTGGGCACGAGGTCGGCCTTGGCGAGTTTCACGGACGCTTCGACTCCGCCTTTGGTGGCCGGGTCCGCCGGTTGGCAGGTCAGCACGGTCACCCCGTAGTGCCGGGCGAAGTCCAGGGTCTGCTGGTTGCGCACCGGGACCCCGGCGACGTGGGCGGTGGTGACGGTCTTCTCGTTGTCCGTGAGGACATAGGTCGGCGCCCCTCCGAGGATCCGGAAGCACCGGTCCAGGGCCGCGAACACGCTCGGCGCGGTCCTGTCCCTGAGCGGGATCACGATGCGGAAGCGTGAGAACGCCAGCCAGGCCACGAAAAGGATGGTCTTCACCCCGCCGATCCGGGGCCCGTCGCCGAAGTCGTACTGCAACCACATCCCCGGTTCTGTGATCCACGGCCGGTGGACGCGGGTGTGGCCCAGCCGCCACGCGGCTTTGACCTGCGCGATCGCCCGGCGGGTAGACCGTTCCGAACCGGTGTAGCCCAGAGCGAGGAGCTTTTCGTGGGCCTTGTCGGCCCGGATCCGGCCCTTGGAGGCTTCGATCCATTCCTCGATCTTGGGCAGGAACGCGTCGGTGACCCGGCCGCGGGCCGCGGGTTCCCCGATCGGCCGGCCCGCGTCACGGGCGGTGACGTGTTTAGCAACGGTGTGGTGCGAGCAGCCCGTGAGCTCCGCGGTGGCGCGCAACGATCCGGTCAGATCGTAGGCAGCAAGAATTTCCATGATTTCTCCGTCAGACTTCATACAGGGCCTCTTCCTGGTTCGCTTTTGGTGCGCTTAGACACCGTCATCAAACCGCAGGGAGAGGCCCCCACCGCTTAAAGACGCGGCAGGAACAAGTAAGGAAGTGGGCAGATCTCATGGCCACCGGCGGGCAGTTCTGCTGGCCGCCAGCGGGCACTTTCGTGGCCGCCTATGGGCAGTTTTTCATGGCCGCTAACAAACGAGAAAGCCGCCACATGGGCGGCAATCCAGGACGCCGATGTCATGTCCGTATACCCATGACAGAACACCGCCCCGGAATACGGCAGCACCGCCACGAACAGATAGACGCCGGTCACCTCCCCGGTGACCGCATCCACGACCCCCAGCGTGTCCCCGGCCCAGTCCACCAACATCGCTCGGCCCGGCTCGTGGTGCAACGTCGCCACGACATCGGTCACCCGGGCATGCTCGGCGAACAAGGCGCAATACTGCGAATACCCGTACTTCTTCGCGCCGTTCGCGGTGCTCGAGGCAAGATACCTGCTCCAGGCCTGCTGGAGAGTGAAGTGCCGGTTCTCCCTCATCGAAGCCAGCACCCGATCAAAGTCCGGGCGTTCGTATAACTCCGTGACCCTCTTCCGGCCATCGGGAAACAACCGGGCGATCTCCTGCGGAGACATCGCCCCGATCTGCCCCGCGGTGAACCCGTAAGCCGCGATCGTCTTCTTCGCCGCGGCTACGTCCCGGCGTGAACACCCCACCACCGCGACGATCTCGTCATAGCTCCGACCAGCAACAGCCAAGGTCATGATGGCCTTGAAATCGGCCATGCTGCCTCCTCACATAGGAAGAGGCGGCGCCCAGTGCACCGCCTCACCCACAGCGCAGCACCCACAGACCACGGCAGTACCAACTCACCGGAACAGCAATACCAACAACCCGGAACACGAGTACCAACTCACGCTATCTGCCAACCATAGCCATCAACGGCACCTACCAAACATTCGCCCCCGACATCGCGGCCGAACAACAATCAATTCTCGATGCCATCCGGAGCCCAAAATTCACGCACTAAGCAAATGAGCCAAGTCAGGTGGCTTCAACACGACCCGCCACCTACTCCAACGCAGGGAGCGGTGCCCTCAGCGAATACAACGTCAAGCGACCCTAGCCGGGTAAAAGGGCTACCAATCTGTTCAAACAGATTGGTAGCCCTTTTAGGTTTGCGGGTCGAACTCTGCGAAGAGGCGGTCGAATTCGTCCACGTCTATGGAAAAGTCCGCCCCAATACCCACCTCTCCACTCGACGCGGTCCCCTGAAGGGCCCAATACTCCCCGTTCTTGTGACACACGAGATCGTAGAAGTAGTCGTGCATCATGTGCTCAGTTGCCAGGGCGAAAACCTTCACGCCCTTGGGGCTGAACACAAGGTTCGAGAATGCTGCACCCATGTTCCCGATGACATGAGTGGCGGAGGCGAATACCCTTGCCTGTTCGCTGAACGAGAGCTTCTCGGGGACGATGACCTGGTAGCCAGCTGATTCGAGTACGGGGAGAATTTCGGTTTCGTTCAGCAGGTTTCGGCGCGGGTAATTGTTGCGGGTGAGGTATATCTTCCGACCCCAAGACCTGTCATCGTCCGCTTGGTTCTGGCATCGCTCGCTGACCTGTTCGAGAATTTGAACAGTGCGCGGTGACTTGACCAGTGGGGGTACTGTCATGGGTGTGGCATAGATGGCGTCCTTGACGAAGGTAGGACGCCGGTCTACGTAATCAATGCGTTCTTCGGATATGCCGAATACGCCTAGGCTGGCTGCGTGAAGCGCCCTGATAGGTGGGGGCGCGGCACCGTTGAGAATATAACGAAGTGGTTCTTCCGGGAACTTCTCGAGCACGTTTGCGACACGTGGAAATGTGTCCACGAGCCAATGCCCGAAGTTCAGGTCCCACGTCTGTTTGATGATGGCGTGCCTACCTGCAACGAGCCGGTCGGGTCCTGACAGGGGCTTCTCCGACACGAACAGATCTCCCTTGCCCACCCGAAAGAAGGGGCCTCGCTGCGCCGTGTGGCGTGCGTTAATGAAGGATTCCTCGATGATGCGGTTGTCGCTCGTGACAACGATTCCACCTTCTACGACAACTACATCCTTGAGGACTCCGATCTCAGCAGCTGGGTGGGGATTATCGCCGTGTGTTTTGATCAGCTGGAGCGTACGCCGTTCAATGTCCGAGGACCCGAAGATCTTTGGCGTTACCCTCTCGTAGGTGCCAGGGGGGTCTAGGAGCCACGTGGCTTCTGCGACTTCCTGGAGTGGTGCTGTCGTGTACTTTTGCTGATCGAAGATGCGTTTTCGAAGGATCACCGCTGACTTGGTCTGCTCGATCGCCACAATGTTCCGGGCGCAGTAGCCAAGGAAGTCAGTCCGTTTGGCCAAGGGTCCATCTGTGGAGAACTCGCCCTTGAGGACCTCGGCAAGAAGAGTCTCCAATTCGCTCCCAGTCCCACTCACGACTTGGTGTTCCAACACGAACACTGCTCCAGGCTGGGCAACGGGAAAGACGTGCGAGAAGAAACGCAAGATTTGGTCCTGCTGCAAGCTTCCATCCGACAGCACTAGATGCGGGGACCGCTGGGCCGCGACCGCGTACCAGTAGGGGTCGTCGAGTTTCGCCATCACTTCGCTGCTGACGGCGTAGCAGGAAGAATCGAAGAACCATTCTTTCCAAACAGGATGTTCTCGCTGCGGGGCTGCCCCTACCTCAAGAACTTCCGCACCGCAGACCTGTCGCAACTGTGCGGTGTGGTGTTCGACGGCATGTAGCAGCGCCTCATTTCGCGCCACTCGCGGCGATCCATGCTTTTCGGCGAGGCCACGCAAAATACCGGCGGAAATGTCTCAGCCCTCGATGTTGCGGTCTGCTACGAGTTCAAGAACCACTCGCTCGTACTCAGCCGCGATGTCGCCCGGCTCGCGGCCGGCGTAGGGCTCGTCACCAGTGGTCGTTAATTCCCAAGCCCCCGAGCGCGCCTCCTTTGCTTGCGCGTACTCCATGCTCAGATCCAGATGTTTTTGCCCGAAAGTCATGCCCACCATTCTAGGGGTCGGATCCTGGTCAGGCAGCCGCAGGATCCGACCCCTGTGCATAACAGCTTTCGCAGAACACAGCGTCTGTAAACCCACCGCAGCACTGGCAGCGGTGTTCTTCATAAGCCATGGACTAGTTCGTATCCCGCTGACCTGGTCTCAAACTGTGAGCAAAGAACACCCCACCTCATCGCAGGGGGTGCTCTTTGCCACAATTATAGGCCGGGATACTGCATGTTCCCCGACTGGATTGCTCCTGTTGTGTAGCTCATTTGCACACCGGCGCCGCTCACATAAATTCGGTTGTTTCGGATAAGTGGGGCGGTGGTCCAGGTCAAATAAATGCCGATTGACGTCTTTGTCGCGGACTGTCGGACGATGTTGGAGCTCACTTCAACGCCACTAAGCGGCACCCCATACGGACCCCGCACAGCGATGACCACTTGGCCCAGCAGGTTCGGGGTGATTTCGTTAGCGATGACCTTGACGTTCTGCGAGTGGATTATGTCGATGGATGTAGCCGGCCTTGCGGGGCTCGTCGTCAGGAAGTAACACAGCCTGTTACGTTGCACGGCGACGTCCGAGGCCTGGATCTTGATGAAGCGGCGGGAGACATTCCAGATGTTGTTGTCGCTGACGGTCACCCTGCCAGAGCTGAAGGGGGTGGAGTTCTTGCCGTCGAAGAAGAGCACCTGGATTGCATCGCCCTCTTCACCGGTGATGTTTTGGACCATGTTGCCGGAGATTATCGAGTCCGCGGTGGCTGCCGACGTGCCGCTCAGCAGGATTCCCCTGGAGGATCCGTTGCCGTTGCCCAAGGTCGTGTCACCGACACTCAGTACATTGCGGATGACGTTGTTCCTGATGGTGATACCGCCCGTAGTTGTTGCTTCGATGCCGCGGACGGCTTGCGTAGCGGACCAGAAGTTTTGGTACCACCCGTTTTCAATGAGGGCCCCTGGCCCCGTGACTCTGATGCCCCCTGCTGCCTTGTTGTTCCCGTCGATATAGGTGCTGATGCTGGCGTTGCGGCCTGTCACGGTCAGGGCAGTGATGTTTGTGCCATCTGCCAGGATTTTGGCGTTCTCGGTGTAGAGTCTGCGGTTGTCCCCGTTCAAGGTCAGGCCCTTAGTGGTCCGGAATGTTCCGCCTGCGAGGCGGGTTCCCCCTGCGTTTAGCCATGCCTGGAGCGCTGCGGTGTCGTCGGTGACTCCATCGCCTTTTGCGTTATAGGGAGCGGCCTTAGGGTCGAGTAGAACGGTTTGTGTTTGGGCTGGCAGCGGCGCTCGGGCGCCTACATCGGCGTTGAGGATCGGTTGCTGCCCGGTAACGAGCAGAACCGCTGAGATAGCGCCAACAGCCAATGTTCTCCCAGTTCCGCGCACCCGTGATTTGATTCGCATCTCAACTCCAATCCGAAGGAAGATACGAAAGTCAAGCACCGTGGGGCACCACCGCACCTGCGTAGTCGGTACCCGTTTTTACGGAGCCGAAGGTACCTGCCGGTCGAAGAACACTTGCAGTTGATTGGGCCCGCTACTTGGCGGTACCGGCGGCGGGGCGGCGAACAGTCGCTCGAGACAGTGCCTTTGAAGCCCTAGAATCATCAGGTGCCACCACTCCAAGCGCCGCATCGTCCTCGCAACGGCGCCATTCAGAAAGACGCCATGAGACTTGTCCAAGAGAGCCACCCCTACTACAAGCGTCCCGTCTATGAACTGACCGATTTGAACGACTTCCAGCCTTCACCTGACGACGACGTCCGGATATATCAGATCCATATCGGCGATGGAATGACATTGGGCTTCATGGTGGGATGTGGGAACCCCCAAGGGAGTGACGTCCTCCGAATCACGCTGCATGGGGCGAAGGGCGGGCAGCCCGGATTCATGTTCCACCGATTCACATCCTCTGTCATGAGCCGCGCACCATTCCTCCTATTTGCTGATCCGACGTTGACTCTCGACGAGTCGAATCTCCTTGCCTGGTACGCGGGCACGTCCAAGGTCAACCCCGACGATTGGATGGAGCCCATAACCCGGAAGGTCTTGGCTGCCACGGCGACGGTATTCCCAGTATTCGACGGATCCTCCGGAGGTGGCTTCACTGCCATGCGCCTGGCCACTCGATTCGGGCGCTCCGTAGCCGTCAGCCTTTCGGGGCAGACAGACATCTTCCGCTATTATCACAAGCGCTGGGCTGAACAAACCATTAAGACAGCCTTTCCCGGAATGACTAAAGCCGAAGTGGCTGATTCCTTCGTGGGCCGGGCACGGGCTATCGACCTTTACACCGATCCACGGTGGAACCGTGGAAATATGCTCCACCTCGTTCAGAACATCGGCGATCAAGATCACGTGGAAAATCACATGAACTTGTTCCTAAATGAGATCGGGGCCGAGCGCTCTGACTATCGTGCACTCGATGGCCGCGTCACGATCTCGCGGCCATACGTGGGGGAAAAGCACATCGCAACTCCCCTGGCACTGTGGGACGCAGAAGTGACCATGGCGATCGCAAGGCTTCGGAATCGTTTCAAGGACGCTGATCTCAGCGAATCTGAGACCGCATTCGAACAGCCAGCAGACTGGACCGTTCCTGATGAGGTCAGAGACCACCGTCGGCGCTGTATGGATGGTTACTAGAACTTAGACCCAGGTCAAGTGAAGATGGGCTTCTACTTCTCGGCGCGGCGCCGGCGGCCGGAGCATTCGGGCATGATGGTCACGGGCAGACTCGCAAAGCCTTGGCGGAACCCTTCGGGCTGGACAGCAGGTACTTTGTGGTGGTGTCCATGTTGGAGAGGCGCATGTTGCGCTGGACGATGAAGTCACTGATGCCGGCCTCGTACATCTCGGTAGCCAGGGAGGCACGGAGTTCAGGGGCCGGTGCTTGAGGCCCATGCGTTTGATCGTTTCCCCGATGAGGCCGGAGACGGAGTCAGGCTACTCTTCCGCACATACGTGGCGGAAGAGTCCGGCAGTTGGCCCATGGAATTTTGAATTCCACGTCCAGTGTGCCGACACCTGAGGCCGCGCCTTTTTCCATCAGGGGAACGTAGGTGGAGGGCTGAATCTTGTCATTCGGCGCTGCGGCAGCAACTGAGGTGTACTACTGATGTGAGACACAGTTTGAAAGGATTGTGCTCATGTCTGCTCGACCTACCTATTCCGATGAGTTCAAGGCTGATGCCGTTGAGCTTGTGGTTTCATCTGGCCGTTCGCCTGCCTCTGTAGCCCCGGAGCTCGGCATTTCCGTCACGGCGTTGAAACGCTGGGTGCGGCTGTCCCGTGAAGGGCAACCGGAGGGCGGCGGCAAACCGGATGATCCGGTGGATCCCGCGAAATACAAGGCTTTGGAGGCCCGGCTGCGTGAACTGGAGAGGGAAAACGATTTCCTGAAAAAAGTTTCGGCGTTCTTCGCCAAAGAACAACGGTAGAGGACTTGTACCGAGTTGTTCAGGAGAAGAACGCCGACTTCCCGGTAGCCTGGATGTGCCGGCAGCTTGATCTCCCACGGGCCACGTATTACCGCTGGCTGGACGCCGCGGAAACCCCGACCGCGCTCCGCCGCCGGGAGCTGACCGATCAGGTGAAGACCATCTTCGATTCCTCCGATGGGATCTTCGGCCACCGCATGGTGCACACCAAACTGGCCGCCGCCGGCATCGAAGTTTCGGTGGGCACAGTGGCGGGGATTATGGCCGAGAACGGGTGGGCCGCCAAGCGGATGCGCGCCTTCAAGCGCACCACAATCCCCTCAGATCCGGACAAGGTCTTCGCCGACCTCATCGGTCGGGACTTCACCGCACAGGCCCCTGGGACGCGCCTGGTCGGAGACATCACCTACCTGCGCACCGACGAAGGATGGCTCTACCTGGCTACTGTCATTGATCTGTGCACCCGCATGGTGGTCGGCTGGGCCATGGCTGAGCACATGCGCGCCTCGTTGGTTACCGGAGCCCTGGCGATGGCCAGAGACCGCGGTCATCTGCGCCCCAACGCGATTTTCCATAGTGATCATGGAACGCAGTACACATCCCGCGAGATGGGCGCCTGGTGCGCCGGGAATAACGTCCGGCAGTCCATGGGCGCCACCGGGGTGTGCTGGGATAATACCGTGGCGGAATCGCTGTTCTCATCACTGAAGAACGAGTTTTACCATCACCACAGCTTCACCACCCGGCAAGACGCCAGACGGGCCACTATGCGCTACATCGAAGTGTTCTACAACCGCTGGAGGCCTCACACCAACAACGATGGCCTGCCGCCGGCGACGGCGATGGCCAACTTCACAACCAAAAACCAACAGCTTCCCGCTGCTGCCTGACCGAAAAGAAACTACCCGACTGTCTCACATCCTTGACACACCTCAAACGTTTATGCCCAAGCCTGAAGCGGCGGAAACACCGGTGAACGCCGTGACGAGTGTTCCTATCCTGAGGAGCTCGCGGCGCCGTAGCGCAGGGCTGCGGTGCTGAGCGTCCAGATTGTCCTTCCGCCCAAAATTAGCCATGGGTGCACAACCTTACGGTTGCTTCGATGCCGCCAGGATTCACCGTTCTTAGAGTCAACATTTGCGCCTCTCCAACTCACAATTGCCGGCTCTAGAAACTATTTTCTTTGTGTTTCCTAAGTGAACCGTCCCGGGAATCATGCCGCCTGTTTGTTGGCGGCGTCGCCGGGTAGCGGGCCGGTTTGTAGATCATAATATGTCTGGTCAAATTCCTCTGGCGTTTGGTGATCCAGGGCGGAATGCAGGCGTTCGTTGTTGTACCAGTGGACCCACTCGAAGACGATTTCCATCACGTCGGTTTCGGTCTTCAACGCCCCGGCGCGGAACGGTGAATCCTTCGCGACGGCCTCGTTCTTGAACAGGCCCATCACGGTTTCGGCGGCTGCATTGTCATAAGCATCACCCACGCTGCCAATGGACGGCTGCAGGCCTTCCAGGGCCAGGGTGTCCGTGTAACGGATCGAGGTGTACTGGCTTCCCGCATCTGAATGGTGAATCAGTCCCGCCGGCGCCGGGCGCCCGGTGTGTTCGCGCCGCCACAAGGCCATCCGCAGGCAGTGTTCGACGAACGCGGTGTCCTTGACGGTGGAGGTCTCCCAGCCAACGATCGCCCGCGAGTACAGGTCGATGACCAGGGCGACGTAGACGAATCCGGAGTAGACCGGGACGTAGGTGAAATCAGTGACCCAGATCCGGTTCGGAGCCGGGGCGGTGAAGTCCCTTTTCAGCAGGTCGCCGGCGCGGCGGCCGTTCTTGCCGGGGATAGTAGTGCGGGTCTTGCGGCCTCTGATGAGGCCGTTCATGCCTTCTTCACGCATGAGCCGGTCCACGGTGTGTTTGGAAGCCTCAGGGAATCCGTTGCGGCGCAGCCACTGCGTCATTTTCCGCCGGCCGTAAATGATCTCGGGCCGGGGCGTCCCTTCACATCGGGAACTTTCAAGGCCCGGAGCGCATCGGTGATGCGCGCGTCTTCGATGGTGCGCAGGGCTGGCAGGCGTTTCTTCCACGCCCGGTAGGTTCGTGCGGCGACCTGCACGCCCTGCTCCCGCAGGACTGCACAGATCGACTCGACCGCATAACCTTCGGCCCGCATTTCGTCGATGAATCGACAGATCAGCGGCGGCGAGGGTCGAGCTCCCTCGCGAAGAAAATCGACGCCTGTTTCAGGATCTCGTTGGACTCTTTCAAGTCCCGCACCTCAGCCCGGAGCCGCTTGATTTCCTCCAGCTCGTCACTGCTCGGCCCGGTCTTCTCACCAGCGTCCACCTGTGCCTGGACAACCCACCGGCGCAGCGATTCAGGGCCGACCCCGAGCTTCGGTGCCAGTGCCTTGCAGGCAGCATAGACAGACGGGTATTCGGACAACCGATCCAAGGTCATGCGCACTGCACGGTCACGGACTTCGGGCGGGAACTGCTTGGGCATAATCACTATCTTTCACAGAAGATAGCGGCATCAAACCCGGGACGGTTCAAAGACACAGAGGGAGGTATTCGTTAATTCATCGAAGCTTACTTAAACCAACGGAGCGGAGCAGGTACCCATGGTCCTAACTATGCGCCAGCCCTATGAGGGTTACTAAAAACGGACACCCGGAGGTAACTTACGGCGGGGCTTAGGACGAAAAGGGCTCGATGCGGCTCCCCACAGAAAGCAGCTCCGCTAGAGCGGCCACGGTGCGCTTCGCGGCTAAGCCGTCGCCGTAGGGGTTTACGGCGTTGGCCATGGCATTGAAATGCTCGGGGTCATTCAGTAGTCGGTCGACTTCCTTGAAGATCCGCTCTTCGTCAGTCCCGATAAGAGTCACAGTGCCGGCGTGGACTGCTTCGGGCCGTTCCGTGTTATCCCTCATCACAAGGACGGGTTTGCCCAGGCTTGGCGCTTCTTCTTGGACTCCACCGGAATCGGTAAGCACGACGTGGGAAAGGGACAGCATGCGCGTAAATTCGCCGTAGGCCAGGGGCTCGGTGACAATCACATTGCCTTTGCCCTCAATGGCGGGAAGGACCGCTTCTCGGACTACGGGATTCCTGTGGGCAGGAAGAACTATGGTCAGGTCCGGCTCTGCTTCGGCGATACGCGCCAGCGCCCTTCCCACCCCGCGCATGGCGTCGCCCTGGTTCTCACGGCGGTGCGTGGTGACCAGCAGTATCCGGCGTCCGCTGGCTGCCAACTCCTCAAGTTGCGGGTCAGAGAAGGGGATGTGCTTGCCTACCGTCGTCAAGAGAGCGTCGATCACGGTGTTGCCGGTGACCACGATGTCGTCCTCGGAGATGCCCTCGGCAAGGAGATTCGCCTTGCTTGTGCTGGTGGGGGCTAGGTGGAGGCTGGCGATTTGGCTGGTGACCTTTCGGTTTGCCTCTTCGGGGAAAGGCGAGAAAAGATCCCCGCTGCGCAGGCCCGCTTCAACATGGACAACGGGAATGCCGTGGTAGAAGGCAGCAATGGCGCCGGCAGTTGAGGTTGTTGTGTCCCCCTGGACGATGACGGCGTCGGGCTTGTTTGCCGTGAAGAGCCTGTCAAGACCGTCCATGGTCCGGGTCATGATAGCGGACAGGGACTGGCGCTGCTGGAGGATATTAAGGTCATGGTCCGGAACAATGCCGAAGAGTTCGTTGACCTGATCCAGCATCTCCCGGTGTTGACCAGTCACCGTCACAATGCAGTTGAAGTCCTCGGACTCCTGCAGGGCAATCACAATCGGTGCCATTTTGATGGCCTCCGGGCGGGTACCAAAAATCGGCATGACAGTAGGCATAAATTCCCCCAAAAAAGGCAGCGAGTGACCCACCGATGTTACCGCAACAGGCCGAGGAGACGCTCACTCTGTACAACGTTGACGTGAGGTCAGGAAGCAAGGATCAAGGTCAGCGCCAGGGCGGGGACGCTGATGGATACCAGAACCACAAGGATGAGCGCCACCAGACGCTTCTGGCTATGTCCGGCTTTCCGTCTCTCCGGCGGCTTCGGTTGACGCCCGGCCATGGGGGCGACGGGCAGGAGCGGCGTTGAGACGTCGCTGCGGAACCGGCGTTTACGCATGTGTCGAGGGGAACTGGAAAGAGTCTCCGAGGATGGCTCGGCGTCCATTATCTTTCGCTCCTCACCCGCAGTCTGGAGAAACTTGGTGGTCTCTGATTCGTGCAATGGGCAGTTTACCCGGCGCACTCAGGACGCAATATTGAGTCCAGAAGCCCGCCGGTTTCGACTACGAACCGTTCCACCCACTGTCTCAGATTGAAGTCGGGTGTGGAGCCGACCAAGGCGATGTCCGCCGTCGTGCATTGACCGATGAGCAGTCCTGCACGCGCCAAATGATAGCGGGAACTGACAACGGTGATGCTGGTCCATCCTTGGGCGGCCACCAATTCGCCGATAGCACGGGCCTCCCCCCGCGTGTCCTTCTCTGCCAGACGGAGACACAAGAGCGTGACATCGACATCGGACGCTTCCTGCTGGCAAAGCGCGTCGGCGCTTGCGTTTCCAGGTGTATCAGTGTGTGAAACTACCAATATGGGGATGCCCAGGGAAGCCCTCAGTTGTTGCGCCGCCGGCAACCGCTCGCTGCTGGCACCTCCGAGCATGATCACCGCGTCCGTGCGTACAGCCGGAGGATAGTGAACAGTGAAGAACAGCTGGAAGGCTGCGATCAGCCAAAGCGCCAGTGCTACGAGAACCGTCGTGAGCAGCCGGCGCACAAAGAGCACAACGGCAACGGAATCAAGCACGGTTCAGTCTGGCATGATTGGTCCCGATTTCGGTAAAACATCCATGGGGTAACCAAGTAGCCGGCGTCAGAAATCTGAGTACTGACCACCCTTAACGGCGCCGCTTCCATGGCCGAGTATTCATTCATGTCCGCGTATACGGTTGTAGCCCAAGCCTTGGAACATCGCTGCCAGTGCTGTGGTGAATTGGCAGAACTGGTGTTCTGTGATGCCTGCCTCAGTCATGAGAAATCCCTGAGCGAGCCCGGCCTGGAAAGTTCTACGGCGACACAGTCCCCGTAGTCGCGTGCATTAGCTTGTAATGGGCCAGCTGCCGCGCGACGACGCCCCGTGGGTTGGACATGGCCGTCCTCTGCGATGCACGCGTCGATTGCCATTATTGCCCTGCAATTTGTAAGGTTCAGCTATGACAACGGGGAAAGCAATAACCAAAGCCGTCATTCCTGCTGCCGGATTGGGGACTCGCTTCCTGCCCGCCACCAAGGCGATGCCGAAGGAAATGTTGCCGGTGGTAGACCGGCCGGCCATCCAGTACGTCGTTGAGGAAGCGGTGAAGTCCGGCCTCACTGATCTGCTGATGATCACGGGGCGGAACAAGCGCTCTCTTGAGGACCACTTTGACCGCGAGCCTGGCTTGGAGCGTGCTCTGGAAGCCAAGGGTGACAGGGACAAGCTGGAATCCGTGGAGCACGCCTCTGAGCTGGGTCCCATTCACTACGTCCGCCAGGGCGAGGCCAAGGGCCTGGGCCACGCTGTACTGTGCGCCAGCCAGCACGTGGGCAACGAGCCGTTCGCTGTGCTGCTGGGCGATGACCTCATTGACGAGGCCGAGGACCTGCTAACCAGCATGATGGAGGTGCAGCAGAAGACCGGCGGTTCCGTGATCGCCCTCATCGAGGTGGATCCGTCCCAGATCAGCGCGTACGGCTGCGCGGACATCACAGCGGTCGACGGCGAGGATTATGTCCGCGTCAACAGCCTGGTGGAGAAGCCTGCCGTGGGGGAGGCACCGTCCAACCTGGCCGTGATCGGCCGGTACGTGCTGCACCCGGCCGTGTTCGGCATCCTGGAGAAGACCGAGCCGGGCCGCGGCAACGAGATCCAGCTGACCGACGCGCTGCAGACCCTGGCCGCCGGTGAGGGCGAAGGCTCCGGCGTCTACGGTGTGGTGTTCAAGGGCCGCCGCTTCGACACCGGGGACAAGCTCAGCTACCTCAAGGCCGTGATCACCCTCGCATCAGAGCGGGTGGAGTTCGGCGAGGACCTCAGGACCTGGATGAAGGGCTTCGTCAACTAGGCGAACTGCCATAGACCTCCTACAGGTCCGCCGCCGGAAGGCGGCGGGCCTGTAGTTGTTTTAGCTTTGCAGTTACCAGGAGTGCGCCGATGACTGCGCCTGACGTATTTGTTACAAGGTCCAGCGGGCTTGGAAAACGGTCGTGAAGAAACAGCAGCTGGCCCAGTTCCATGCACCCGGAAATGAGCAGTCCAAATGCACCGATTTTCCACCAGGGCCAGCCGGGGAAAGCCAACGAGCTAACTGCTCCGAGCGGGACAAAAAGCACCACGTTCGCGGACGCTTCCACGAAGCTGTAATTGAACCATGCCGGAATTCCATGGCGGTGAAGGAAGTCCAGTACGGCTGCGAGCTGGCCCTTAACCGGTTGGTCCACGGGGCTCGGCCAAAAGGCGACCATTGCCAGGGGTACCAGCATGGCGATGAGGACCACGCGCCACAGCCGGTGGTTTTCGAGATGTCTCACCTCGCCTTCAGATGGTCCGCGCAAGTTCGACCGCTACGGTGACCAGGGCTGCAACTGTGAGCCTGGCCAGGCGAACGTTGGGGGAGTACCTGCAGCTTGGGAGGGGGATGGAAAGTAGTATTCCCGTGGTGCTTTTCGCCGATCTCTCCCCATAGCCCATATTGATACCACAGCCAGGCTTCTTCGGCTGTACAAGGGCGGTGCGTATGCGGCCTCCTCTGAGCTCGGCTGGTCCACACCGGGACTGCACCTACCCGTAATGACGCGGCGCATCTGCCACAGCCTCTAGACTTGCTGTTTGAACCAGTGCTGCACAAGAGTTTGCCGAACGTCATGGGGGGACAGACATGCCAGATCCGGCGGATCATAACGCACGCGCCCACGCAGAGGATGCAGGGCAGCCGCAGCGGCGCCGACGCCGTGACCTTCGTCGCGCCGACGGCGACCTGACGGATGCCCGGACAGGAACCATGCCCGTAGTTACCCCCAACACCTCGGGGCAGCCTGAACCCGGTGGGCCGCTGACGCGACGGACCTCATGGGCGGACGCGGCCGCAGCCGCCGACGCTGCAAAACCGGTTCCTCAGGTACCCGCTCCCACCCGGCTCCCGGCATCAGTGCAACAAAGTCGACCGGACATTGATGCGCCGGTCCCGGGTGCAGTTGTTCCGCGAGGGGCGCTGGCGGATTCGGATGCCCCTGCTGAGGCGCACTCGTTGCGTAGGACGCGGCCGAATGTCGCTGATGCAATCGCCGATATCCCTATGCCGGACTTCACTAGTTCGCCAGGCCTGTTCGTGAAGGAACAGAAGCCCCGTCCGCACGGCGGCGTCCGCGGTGCGATCTACAGCATGACGGGTGGTGCGTGGAATCTAGGCCCCGGTCCTAAGCAGCGCCAAGAAGAAGAGTTGGGCCGCCGCATTTCCCGGCAACTCCAGGGCAGCTACAACACTGCCGTGCTTAGCCTCAAGGGCGGCATCGGAAAGACCTCCACCACCGTGGGCGTGGGCCTGACACTCGCCGAATATCGAGGCGACGCGCCGTGCGCCATTGACGCAAACCCGGATTCCGGCGACCTGGTGGAGCGGGCATTGGGTGAGGGCATTTACCAGCAGTCCAGCCCGCGCACCATCACGGACCTGCTCCGGAACATCGAATCAGTTGACTCCCTTACCTCTCTGTCCCCGTACATGCATCACGCCGGACGGCTGCACCTCGTCGCGGGGGAACAGGACCCGGAGGTCTCCGACTCGCTGACCGCAGAGGAGTACCTGCGGATCCGCAAGCTCATCTCCGCCTACTATTCAGTGGCGCTGACAGACTGCGGCACCGGAGTGACCCACAACGCCATGAGCGGGATCCTGCAGTCTGCGGACAACCTGGTCATCGCCGCTGGCTACGCGGTAAGCGGGGCCAAGCGAGCCCGCAGCACCCTGCAGTGGCTAGCCAGCCACGGGTACGAAGAGCTGGCCCGGAACGCGATTGTGGTGATCACGGACAAGGACGAAGTGTCCTCCCGCGTGGACAAGGACGCCATCGAGGAGCACCTGGCTGGCATCTGCCGCGAGCTCATCGCTGTTCCGCACGATCGTGGGGTTGCCGATGGTGACCTCGTTACCCTGGATGTGCTCAAGCCCGAGACCCGCCGCGCTTACAAAGAGATTGCCGCGGCGATAGTAGATGGCTATCGGTAACGGCTCCCTGTTCGAGCTCGGTTCGTTGGCCTGGGCGGTCGCTGCCACTAGGGACCGTGGAAGGATCATGCCCCCCGGATTGCCCATCAGCCATTGCCGCGTCTGAGGCTCAAGCCGGTCCTACAACTTGTCAAAGATGCGCCCCGCCCCGCTGGCGGAGGTCTTGTGAATACTGGGCGAAATGCCTTTCGCCAATCGCATGCTCCGACCGTGGCCTCCCCACCAAGGGCGGTAAAAGTTTCGGTAAAGACGAACCATGACCGAAGCGGGGGTTCGGAGTTTCTGCCCAAGTGAACCCCAGCCGCCCGTGTTTCGGGCATGTTTCGTGCGCCTCACCACGGGCCTCTTCAATCCAAGTAGTGGGGTGCCCAAAAGACGAGTACACCAAAAGTTGTAGCGTCAAACGTCCACTCCGTACCCTAATAGAAAGCACCCTGAACTTCCGGTCTAAAGCAAATCGAGGGTGCTTCTGTATGTTCCGCACTCCTCAGGGAGATCCACGGCAAGGGAGAGGCTTTTCAATGAGCGCCTCCCTCCGCCCTGCCTTCCTGCTGAACATCGGCGTCGCGTGAGCTGGGACGAACTCGCCGTCAGAGGAGCCCTTGGACTAGTGGTCTTTGCGCTCCTCTTTGCCCTCGCACACTTCCGATGGAACGGACGCAAGAAGCATGACACCGGAGACGACCGGCGGGACGACCCCGGCCTGGACTGACAGACTGACAACACTCCTGCTGCTGGCCGTGCTCACCACGGCCATCTCGATCGTTGCCGTCACGGACGGTTCACGCCTGGTGTGGGCGGAACTCCTGGTGGTGGCGCTCGTGCTGGCGGCATCCTTGCGCGCAGGTGCGGCAGGCGGCCTGGTGGTTGGCCTGGCAGGAGCGGCCGCGCACATCGGACTCCATACGCTGAACGGCGACTGGGGCCGCGGCAGCACGGCCTTCTCCGTCGTCGCAGTCTGCGCCTTCATCACCTACGGATGGCTGTTCGGACTCACCGCCGCCTACCTCCGCCGCCAGCAGGCAGCCGGATCACAGCAGCCCGCAGCGGCCGGAGCCGGCGCATCCCAGGGGCTGCTGTCCGCAGCCGAAGGCCGGGCCCTCCTGGACCTGGAAGCCGGGCAGGCCCGCCGGGCCGGCGAACACCTGGCCCTTGTCACGGTCCACGTGACGGTCCGGGACGGCGTCACCCCCAAACAGGCCGCCCACGCCTTCCGCGCTGTGGCAAGGACCTTTGAAGCCTCAGCCGCCGGACGGATGCACCCTGTGCTCCTGGCCCCCAACGTGCTGGCCATGGTGGTCCCCGGCGGCGACGCGGACACTGCCCTCCGCTTCGAGCAGGCGGTGGTCCCCGCCATGGCCAGGGCCACCTACGCCGACCGCGCCGCCGGCACCCGCCCCCAGGCGTCCGCTGCCCTGCGCCTCGAAGGCAACATTGTTGTCCTCACCGAATCCCCGGCAAGGGCGGAAGCACTGTCCAGCGTCCCGGGCCTGCGGCTGGACGAGGCCGCCCGCCGTCGTTCCGCTGTTCCGGCCAGGACAGCAGCCTGATGTCCGCCAGCGAAGTGGGGCTGCTGGTACTGGCCACCGTCACCCTCGCCCTCATCGTCTACTGGAAGTACACGGCCTCAGTCCACCACCGCCGGCTCGAACAGCTGGACGTGCGCATCCACGTCAACGGCATCCGCGGCAAATCCTCCGTCACCCGGCTGGTGGCAGGCGTCCTCCGCGAAGGCGGATTCATCACCGTGGCCAAAACCACCGGATCCGCCGCCCGGGTCATCGGGACCACCGGCGAGGAGACGCCCATCCGGCGCCTCGGCGCCGCCACCATCATCGAACAGGTGGACATTGTCCGCGACCACGTCCGGCACGGCGTGGAAGCCCTGGTGATCGAGTGCATGGCCGTGCGGCCGCAATACCAGCAGTACGCCCAGGACTACATGGTGCGCTCGGACATCACCATCATCACCAACGTCCGGGAAGACCATCAGGAGGAGATGGGCGAAACCCTCGAGGAGATCGCCGACTCCATGGCCCGGACCATTCCGTCCAACGGCATCCTGATCACCGCCGAGGACCGGGACGGGATCCGCGAACGCCTCCGCAGGACAGCAGAGGAGCGCGGCAGCTCCACGCTTTACGCGGACGCTTCCGCCGTGCGGGACGAGGACATGCGCGGCTTCGGCCACATCGAGTTCAAATCCAACGTTGCCGTGGGCCTCGCCGTGGCCGAATACCTGGGCATCAGCCGCGACAAAGCCATCACCGGCATGTGGAAGACCGTGCCAGACGTCGGCGTGGTGCGGCTGAAAACCTACGACGTCCTGGGCAAGAAAATCACCTGGGTGCCGATGTTCGCCGCCAACGACCGCGAAAGCGTGATCCTCGCCCTGAAACAGCTCCAGACCACCCACGACGAAACGTCCTCCGTGATCGGCATTCTCAACAACCGCCAGGACCGGGGCCGGCGCGCGGAACTGTTCGGCACCATGGTCCCCAACGACCTCAGCGGCTACCTGGACAAAGTGGTCACCATGGGCGCCTACGAGGACGCGGTCACGTCCATGATGACCGCCGGCGGGTTCCCCCGCGAACGGATCCTCAACCTCGGCGACACCGTCCGCCCCACCCTGGACCAGATGCTCGAGGCGATCGCCGGACTGGTGGAAGGCGACCACGGAGTGCTGATCGGAATGGTCAACATCCACACCGAGCAGGCCGAAATGCTGCTCCACTACTTCAGCGAATGCGACGGCGACGACGGCATCGACGAGCTTGCCGCCTCACGGGAGCCCCACCGGGCACCGCTGGCGATGCTCCGGCTGCGGGCCGCGCAGCACGCCATTGCCTCGGCGGATGACAGGGACCGCACCGTTGCGTGAGTACCTGCATTCGCCCGAACTGATCCGGCTGGCGATCGTCCTGGGCCTTGTGGTCAGCATGATCTTCTACGAGAAGGTCCAGCTGACCACCGGCGGGGCCATCGTCCCGGCGTACCTGGCCATCTCGCTGCCCCACCCGCTGCTCATCATTTCCACCGTGGCCGCCGGGCTGGCAGCCTGGAGCGTCACCCACGTGTGGCTTCCCAAACGCAAGATCCTTTACGGGCGCCGCAAATTCGACGTCGAACTGCTGGTGGGCCTGGGCTTCGTGGGGATCGGGACCCTGGCGGCCGGGATGCTGGGAAGCTTCTCACCCATGCTGCTGTCCCTCTCCGGAATCGGCTTCCTGATCCCGGGCATTATTGCCCACGACATGGGCAGGCAGGGCCCCAAACGGACCCTCCAGGCTATCGCCGCCACCACAGCCATCCTTGCCCTCATTGTCTACGTCCTGGAGGAAGTCCTCCTGCTCATTGACGCCGTCCCGCAACCGGACTCCGCCCAGCTCGCCTCCGTGCTCGGGTACCCCCGCGAGTTCATCATTGTGGGCGTGGTGGCCAGCGTGGCCCTGGGCATGCTGATCTTCGAGAAACTGGACCTGCGCTCCGGCGGCTTCGTCACCGGCGGCTACCTCGCCCTGGTGGGTCCGCGCTGGACCGAGCTGGCCTTCGCCCTTGCCAGCGCGCTGCTCACGTACGTCATTGTGGTGCACCTGCTCATGCCCAGGCTCCTGCTGTTCGGCCGGCGCAAACTGGCCACCATGATCCTGGTTGCCGCCCTGGTGACCTGGTCCGGTGAAGTGGCAGTGATGCGGCTGACGAATGAGTCCTTCGTGCCCTGGCGCGGCCTGACAGTGGTCACCTTGATGGTTCCGGCGCTCCTCGCCAACGACGCCCAGCGGCAGGGATGGGAAAAAACCCTCTGGGGCTCGGCGCTTGCCGGCGTCGGCGCCTACGGGCTCACCAACCTGGCCGCCGCCGCGGCCGTCCTGCTGGGATGGTTCCGGTGACACCCGTGGGGCCAGGCCGACGTCGTCCCTCACCTGGACGGGGCACCGCGCCACGGCGCCGGCCCGGCACCCTGCCCAAGCTCCTGGGAGCCGCTGTTGCGGCCGTCCTGCTGGGTGCGGCCATTCCGCTTACCTCCCATGTGGCCGGGCAGCTCCAGGCCGGTCAGCCACAGGCCGGGACGCCGCGCCCCGCGCAGGGGACGGGCCTGGTGACGGATGAAACCGGGCAGCCGATCGCCGGCGCGGAGGTGGCCAGCGCTGCCGGGGAGACAGTCCGGACGGGCCCGGACGGAACCTTTCCCGTGGACCGCACCGCCGTGTACACCGCCCGGAAGGCCGGACACCTGACCCGTGCCGCCGCCGGGACCGCCGGTGCGCCGCTCCGGCTGGTGCTGCGCGCGGAAGAAGGGGCAGTCTCCCTCCGTTTCGGCGGTGACGCCATGTTCGGCCGGCGCTTTTACGAGGCACCCCCGGGACAGGACCCGCACCTGGACCCCGGCGCCTCCGTGGACGACCACACCCGCCTGCTGGCCGGCGTGGCCCCGCTGCTGAACGACAGCGACATCGCCATCGTGAACCTCGAATCGCCCCTGGTCCAAAACCCCTACTTCAGCGACGGCGAACGGCCGGCCGAATTCCATCCCACCAAGGACATCGCCTTCGCCAGCGCCCTGGAATCAGCCGAAGCGCTGAAGCGGTCCGGGGTGGACCTGGTGACGCTGGGAAACAACCACGCAGCCGACGCGCTGGGACCCGGCATCACCAGCACCATGCAGGCGCTGGACCAGGCGGGAGTCCTGCACACCGGCGCCGGACTGACGGAGGACGAGGCCTGGAAGCCCGCGGAGATCACGGTCCGCGGACGATCCCTCGCCTTCATCAGCTGCACCACCGTTGACGGCAAACCGGGACAGATTCCGTACGTCGCCGGACCTGGCACCCCCGGCGCAGCCGAATGCTCCACCAAGAGGCTGCAGGCCGCCGTCCGCGACGCGAAAGCGACCGCCGACGTGGTGACGGTCATGATGCACGGCGACGTGGAGTACCAGCGGGTCCAGTCGCCCATCATCCGGAAACTCACCCAGGCGGCCCAGGACGCCGGCGCGCGGGTGGTGGTCAACGGGCATCCCCACGTGGTGGGCGGCCTGGCATCAACCCAGGACGGGCTCGCCGCCGACAGCATGGGAAACCTGCTGTTCGACCAGACCCTGTGGTCCACGATGCTCAGCTACCTGCTGCGCGTGGAAATCACGCCGGACGGCACACCCGTGGCCAGCACAGACGCCCTTTCCCTGCAGGATTTCGTACCCCTGCCGGCGGTAGGGGACCTGGCGGATTCAAGCGCACGGATCGCCGCCGGAACCGTCCAGGGGGTAGCCCAGCTGGACCGGCAGGGCGCCACCGTCAGCCCGGGCACTCCTGAACCGGGGACGGCGTCCATGCATCCCGTACCCGCCGGGGTGCACCGGATCGCGCCGGGGTGGTGGGTTTCCGGGCGGGGACAGCAGGTCCGCGTGGGCCAGGACCTGCTCTGGGGAACCGGCAGCTTCACGGACCGGGACGCGCACAGGGTGGCCCAGCCCTCAGCCCTGTGGACGCTCGGCCAGTTTGCCAAAATATCCTCCGCCGGAGCCTGCGGCGACGGCCTGGGACTGCAGCTGCTGCGCAGCCCCGTCAGCCTCGAGGACGTGTACGTCAGCACCAGCCACCGGCAGCAGATCACCCCCGGCAGCAGCCTCACCCTGCTGGCCGAAATCCGGGGCGCGTCACGGGGCGGCAGCATCGAACTCAGCTGGTACGAGGGAAACAAGGGGCCGAGCACCGGAGGCGTCCAGGTGCCCATTCCCGAATCGCCAGCGGACTCAACGTGTGAACTGGTGCGGATCGATGCGGTGGCCCCGCCGGGCATCACCGCAGCACAGCCCTACGTGAGGCTGGCGCCCCCGAACAGCGAGACGCTCTCATCCAGTCTCTACGTGGACAACATCCGGCTGATTGAATGGGCGGCCCCCGGCGCGGCCGGCCGGCTCTACGACTCAGTGGAAGGGGGACCCGACGTTTCAGCTGAATTCACGCTGGATCCGGCAGCGGGACCCGACGCGCCGGGACCGCTGCCCGCAACCCGGTGATCCGCAGGCCGCATGTCCGCCCGCCGAACGGGAGCCTGTTCGGTATCTTCAGGTCATGTTGCATATCTTCGCGCGCCTGGGGGGCGCCCTGGCAGTCTTCGGACTGCTGATCCCAACAACCACGTCCTTTTTCACGTCATCCGAGGAGTTCGTCGTCACGGAAAAAACCGGAACAAACCAAACGGAGGTGTTCTCCCGCGCAGGGGAGTGGGTGGCCACCTTCACGCACGGTGCGCGGACCGTGGCGCTCGCCGGGCCACAGCGGACCTTCTCCGAGCCCGCAGTCAGCGCGGCCGTGGTCAGCTCGGTCCATGTCCGGCTGCTGCCCCAGCCGTACACGGGCACCGTTGACCAGCCATGGCTGCGTTCAGCCACTGCCGACACGTCCCCGGATCTGCTGGACATGGCCATGCAGTACGTTTCCGGGGCACCGGCACTGTACGACCCCGCGGGACTGCGGATTGCGGGCGACGCCGGCTACGGCGCAGCTTCAGCAGACGGAACACTCCGGGAAGGTGCCGACTTCAACGACTATATGGGCGTCCGGTGGGACTATGCCGGAAAATGGGACGCCCCGGAGCCTGATGAGCTCCGGGCCTTGGACTGCTCCGGATTCATCAGGATGCTGTTCGGCTACCGGGGCGGCATGCCCATGACGCTTAATCCGGCGCCCGGGCTGCTGCCACGGCGCAGTTTCCAGATGTTCGAGGACGCCCCAGGCGTGCTGATCCGCAAGAGCAAAGCACAGGTGAAAACGTTCGACGGGATGCAGCCCGGAGACCTGGTGTTCTTTGACGCGGAAGCGGACAGCGCCGGACAGATTGACCACGTGGGCATATTCCTGGGCACCGACACCAACGGAAAGCACCGGTTCATCTCAAGCCGGAAGTCTTCGAACGGGCCGACCCTGGGCGACGTGAAGGGGCGCTCCATCCTCGACGGCACGGGCTACTACGCCGAAGCTTTCCGGGGCGTGCGCCGCCTGTAGCACGGGCGTCTGCTGTGCCGCGGGCTGGAAGACCTGGCCCGCGGCACAGGGCTACCGCGTGTCCAGATCCTCAAACACCAGGAACGTCTGGGTATCGAGCACGCCCGGCATGGACTGCAGCTGGTCGAAGATGACCCGGCGCAGGTCGATGTTGTCTACGGCGCGGACCAGGAGGATCACGTCGAAGTCGCCGCCCACCAGGGCCACGTGGTGCACCTCGGGGATGGCTCCGAGCTGGTCGCGGAGTTCCCGCCAGGCGTCCTGCTTCAGCTTCAGGGTCACGTAGGCGGAGGACCGCAGCCCGGCCTTGATCGGGTCCACCAGCGCCGTGAACCTGGACAAAACACCCTCGCTGGTCAGCCGGGCGATCCGGGTATAGGCGTGCGCCCGGGAGATGTGGACGTTCTCCGCTACCTGCGTGACGGACATGCGGCCGTCCCGGGTGAGCTCCGCGATGATCCTGCGGTCGATCTCGTCCAGCGGGACGGGTTCTGTCCCGGCATCCCTGGCTGCCATTTTGTCCACGCGTCCTGTCAGTAATCTGGCTCACACTTACAAATCGTCTCCCAGTGTAGGCAGAATCGTGCAGCTTCTCCACGATTCTTCTCGGTGCTGGATACGAAACCATCCGCAGGACGATACTGGGAAGGAATAGTGTCAACGTCAGGACTGAACATGTGACGGTCTTCCTGGACCATGCCGTGCCGGACCAAAGGCGCCACTCGATCTCAGCCGCTGACGTTCGGGCCGAACGAGAGTGACACCAGCAGGAACAAGTCCGGATGAAGCGGCACGGAACACCGCGGAGTTACTATGTGGGCGTGGCGGCCGCGGATGCGGGGTGCTGGAAAAGGGGTCCGGAGCATGAGTGGTGGGCAGCGCCGGGAGGGTGGTCCTTTGCGGCCGATGCTGTCCGAGTGGGCGCTGAGCCATCGGAAGGCCTCAGGCCTGGCGGGGGCTGTCGCGGCAGCCGGCATGGCAGGCCTGTGGGTTGCCATCGTGCCAGACAAAGCCGCGCAAACCTCCGGAGTGCAGGAACTCGCCATTCGTTGGGGGCATCCGGCCTGCTGGGCGCTCCTGGCCGTCGTGGGCGTCCTGGTTGCCGTGGACGCACCGAGGCGGGCTCGTGACGGCGTCGCGATCGCGGCTGCTGCGTGCTACGCGGCCTTCCTCGCGGGAACGCTGTTCTAAGCTGCCCTAAAGGTGCGGCGGGCCTTCCCTAACCAGCGCAGTTGGTGGGGCCGCTTTCTAACAGTTGCTAACGACCTGCTGTGGCAGGCGCTAAGGGGCACTCCACGGGACCTATCGGCTTGGCCGGAACGGTCTCCCCTCCCGCGGCTGGCCGGGAATGCGTTGTACGCCCGTGGACCAAGAAGCCCCACCCTCTAGCAGAGGGTGGGGCCTTCTCGTGGCTGCTTAGCGTTCGCAGGCGATGCCGTCCAGGTCGCCGTCGAGTGCGGCGCGGTAGCCGGGCTGCCACCAGTACAGCGGAGCAGCTCCGGCGTTGCGTACTGCAGTGCAGTTCGCATAGTAAACAGGTGCAGGTGCAGGTGCAGGTGCAGGTGCTGGTGCTGGTGCAGGTGCTGGTGCTGGTGCTGGTGCCGGTGCGGGCGCAGGAGCCGGCTTGTAGGCATCAGAGGCGTACTCGATGTTCACGCTGCCTGAGCGCCAGGTGATGCGGCCGCCCTGGTAGTCCTGCGAGTACCCGCCGCCACTAGCTGCGTACTCATTGGTCGTCGGGTAACCCAGGCGTCCACCCTCGGAGCCCTGACCCACCCAGGCGGACCGGATGCCGCCGGTCATGACGCGTGCACCTGAAGCGGGGGACCACACAACCTCCCCGCCCTGGAAGTACTGCTTCGCACCACCGCCAACGAGGCCTCCGACCTCGTCCGATGTGGGGTATCCGAGCCCGCTACCGGGTCCGCCGGCATTGATCCATGTTTGGCCGATGCCGCCCTTGATAAAGCGGGAGCCCGTAGCAGGCGACCAGACGATCTGGCCGTACTGGAAAGCCTGGGTAACGCCGCCGTTGGCTGTGGCGTACTCATCGGTGGTGGGGTACCCAAGGCCGCTGAGGGGGCCACCCACCTTGTCCCAGGTAGCGCCGATGCCGCCCTTGGTGATGCGTGAACCCGTTGCGGCGTTCCAGGAAATCTTGCCGTACTGGAAACCCTGCATGACACCCCCGGGCATGGGGGCGTATTCATCCGTTGTGGGGTAGCCCAGCCCGCTCAACGGCCCGCCAGCGTTGTCCCACGTGACGCCGATGCCACCCTTAGTGATCCTGGAACCGGTCACGGGGTTCCACGAGATCTTTCCAAACTGGAAGTTCTGCATCACACCGCCGGCCATCGGGGCATACTCGTCAGACGTCGGGTAGCCGAGGTCGCTGTTCTGGGCTCCGATTGAATGCCAGACGGTGTTGATCCCACCAACGGCCATGTATGCACCGAATTGCGCGAGGTAGGCGATGGTGCCGCGCTCGAAGAGCTGGTATAATCCGCCGAAGCGCTGGTTGGCAAATTCCTCGGACGTGGGAGCACCCAACACCCCCGCTGCTGTTGCATGCTTGGCGCCAATGGCGCCCTGCACCAGGTAGGTCCTGTTTGCAGTCGGCTCGGAAGTGTTGGCCTTTTCCGGGTAGTAAAGGGTGTCGTAGCCGCAACTTCCGAGGGAGAGGATCCGCTCAATTCCGTAATATTCGTCCTGGTCGACAGCGAGGTTCCAGCGGTACTTAACCTTCAGCCAGGAGGTGACGTACTTGCACCACACAGTTGGGTCTTCTGGGAGCCAGCCGGTGGGGTCATGGTCGCTCTTGCTCTGGTTTACCGCCGAGGGGACGGCCTCCAACGATTCGCCAATCACCATATCGTTCGCGAAGTCGCGGCGCTGCTCCGGAGTCCAGTAGGCAGCGCCTGAGTCCCACGCTTCGGACAGGGCAACAAAGTGGTCGATTTCGATCTGAGAGGCGTCGTAGGCCGTTCCTCCGCCGTACCATCCAGTCCACTGGCCGGCCGTTACGGTGCAGCCCGCGCCGACAGTGGCCGGGACTTGTGATTCTGCAATCAGGATTTCCTTGCGCGTATTGCATTCGTCCCCGTCAGCGTCAATCCAGTGCTCAAACAGGTCCCTGTCGTAGGCCGACGTATCTTCCGGGAGGACCTTCAGGGAGCCCAGGAGCCCAAAGACTTGGCCGAAGGTTGTTCCGGACTCGCTGGCCGAGTTCAGGCTTTCGGCTGAAGTTATCTTGGGCCCCTCCGATGGCACAGGTGCTTCTGGTTGCGCCGTTGCGGTTGCGGAAGCAGTTGGCTCTTCTGCTGCCGGCGTGTCCGCCTCCGTGGTTGCAGGTGCCCCTGACGTTCCAGTCGAAGCTTCTGGTGTTTCAGCGGGTGGGTTTGTTGGTTCCGTAACCTGCTCGTTGGTGACGGTGGTTGGTGCTGCGATGGCCGGTGCAACGGATCCGATGCTGGACGCTGCGATGGCAAGTGAAGCAGCGGCGGCCAGAAGCCGCCTCTGAGATGCCCCCATATGTGTTCTTTTCTCATAGTGCTGCAACGTTGCAGCTGTTGGTGATATTCGGAGCTTAGAACACGGGTGGCACGAAAAAGGAAATCCTGCGCTAATGCTTGGCTTGTGACGCGGCAGCGCCTCAAACTTGAGCCATTCAGAGTTCCAATCCCCAGCGGCGGGACAGGCCATTCCCAACCGGAGCCGTGCTTACTGCCGCGTTCCAGGCTCAAGCCATTCCCGCTTTCCCTGCCTGCCAAATTGTCTACGGCCCGGTCAGTAATCCAGCTCACACTTACAATTCGTCTCCCGGATGAGCTGAAATCTGGCAGCTTCTCCACGATTCTTCTCGGTGCTGGATACGAAACCAGCCACAGGACGATACTGGGAAGGAATAGTGGCAACAGAAGGACGGAACAATGACGATCTCCGCAGACCACACCGCGCACCCGGACGCAGCCAGCCAGGCGCCCGCCGAGGACGCCCTCTCCGAGGCTGCCAAGAAGTTCGGCATCACGGCCGAGGACTACATGCTTCCCGCCCGGCACCAGATCGAGATGGTCGACCCGGACGGCCGGCTCAAGCCGCAAGGTGAGCAGGGCACCGAACCCGGCCACGAATACCCCCTTCCCGGCGATGAGGAACTGCTGGCCGCCTACGAGCAGCTCGTCGTCGGACGCCGCGTCAACGACCAGAACTCCGCCCTGGTCCGGCAGGGCCGCATGGCCGTCTACCCCTCCAGCCACGGCCAGGAAGCCTGCCAGGTGGCCGCCGCCCTGTGCCTCTCCGAAGGCGACTGGATGTTCCCCACCTACCGCGACGCCGTCGCCGTGATGACCCGCGGCGTGGACCCCGTGCAGGTGATGACCATCTTCCGCGGCGACTGGCACGGCGGGTTCGATCCCCTTGAGCACAAGGTGGGCATCCAGTGCACCCCGCTCACCACCCAGCTGCTGCACGCCGTGGGCGTGGCCCACGCCGCCAAGCTCCGCGGCGAGGACACCGTGGTGCTGGCCATGTGCGGCGACGGTGCCACCTCCGAAGGCGACTTCCACGAGGCACTGAACTTCGCCGCCGTCTTCCACCTGCCCGTCATCTTCTTCGTCCAGAACAACAAGTACGCCATCTCCGTGCCGCTGGCACACCAGTCCGTGGCGCCGTCGCTCGCGCACAAGGCCGTGGGCTACGGCATGGCCGGCGAACGCGTGGACGGCAACGACGTGGTGGCCCTCCTCGCCGTCCTGGACCGCGCCGTTGCGCTGTGCCGGGGCGGCTCGGGCCCCCTGCTGGTGGAAGCCAACACCTACCGCATGCAGGCCCACACCAACGCCGACGACGACACGCGCTACCGGGAAAGCTCTGAGGTTGCAGAGTGGCGGGCCAAGGACCCCGTGAACCGGATGCGCACTTACCTGACGGACCGCGGCCTGCTGGACGACGACGGCGAGGCGCGGATCCGCGAGAAGGCGGAAGCGGTTGCCACGCAGCTGCGCGACGGGCTCAGCGAGGACGTGCCCGTGGACCCGCAGGAGCTCTTCCGTCACGTGTTCGAGAAGACCACACCGCAGCTGAAGGAACAGTCCGCCCTGCTCGCCGACGAACTCGCCCGCGACGCGGCAGCATCCCAGAACCCCGCACCCCAGAGCGCAGCAGCACAGGAGGCCGGCAAGTGAGCCCCACCATCACCACTTCCTCCGAGGCCAACGGCAACGTTTCTGCTGCAACTGCCCGGGCCGCTGCCTCCGCCGCCGCTTTGTCCGCGGCGTCCGGCCCCCAGCCGGTCACCATGGCCAAAGCGCTGAACACTGCCCTGGCCGACGCCATGCACGCCGATTCCTCCGTCCTGGTGTTCGGCGAGGACGTGGGGCTCTTGGGCGGGGTCTTCCGCATCACCGACGGGCTTACCGCCACGTTCGGGGAGCAGCGTTGCTTCGACACCCCGCTGGCCGAGTCCGGCATTGTGGGCATGGCCGTGGGCATGGCCATCAACGGCATGCGCCCGGTGATCGAGATGCAGTTCGACGCGTTCGCCTACCCGGCGTTCGAGCAGATCGTCAGCCACGTGGCCAAGATGCACAACCGCACCAAGGGCGCCGTGAAGCTGCCCATGGTGATCCGGGTTCCCTACGGCGGCGGCATCGGGGGAGTGGAGCACCACTGCGACTCCTCCGAGTCCTACTACGCCCACACCGCCGGCCTGAAGGTGTTCACCCCCGCCACCGTGGCGGACGGGTACCGGATGCTCCGCGAGGCCATCGACTCGGACGATCCCGTCATCTTCATGGAACCCAAGAAGCTCTACTGGTCCAAGGACCTGGTGGACCTTGCCGAGCTGCGTTCCGCCCACTCCGCCAACGCCCAGGCGGGCCGGTCCTCTGAGGGGCGTGCCGCCGTCGCCCGTCCCGGCACGGACGCCACGCTGATCGCCTACGGCCCGTCCGTACCCACCGCGCTCGCCGCCGCCGAGGCCGCCGCGCTGGAAGGGCGCTCGCTGGAAGTCATCGACGTGCGCACCATCGTGCCGTTCGACGACGCCACCGTGAGCGAGTCCGTCCGCAAGACCGGCCGGGCCGTGGTGATCGCCGAGGCCCACGGCTTCGCGTCCGTGTCCTCAGAGATCGTGGCCCGGGTGCAGGAGCGCTGCTTCCACCACCTGGCCGCCCCCATCCGCCGCGTCACCGGGTTCGACATCCCCTACCCGGCGCCCAAGCTTGAGAAGTACTACCTGCCCGGCGTGGACCGCATCCTCGACGCCGTTGACGACCTTCAGTGGGAGAACTGACCATGAGTGAAACACGCGTGTTCTTGTTGCCGGACCTGGGCGAGGGCCTCACCGAAGCCGAGCTCGTGTCCTGGCACGTTGCCGTGGGGGACACCATCTCCGTGGACCAGCCCATCGCAGAGGTGGAGACCGCCAAGTCCACCGTGGAGGTGCCGTCCCCGTACGCCGGGATCGTGGCCGAGCTGCACGGGCAGCCGGGGGAGACGCTGGATGTGGGGAAGCCGCTGATTTCGGTGACGCCGTTGGTAACCGGGATCGCCACGGATGGTGCCGCCCCCGCCCCTTCGGCGGACGACAATGCCGCAAGCAGCATGTCGTCCGGCTCCGACAGGCCCGATGCCACTCCCGGGGCGGCATCATCCGCGTCGACAGCCGCAGAGACGGCGGCCGAAACCTATCGGGAAGAAGAAAAGGCCGGGTCCGGGAACGTGCTCATTGGGTATGGGACGCCCGGCGGCCACGGTGTTGCCCGGCGCACCCGGGCGCGGAAAGCTTCTTCGGCCGGCTCCGTCAGCACCCTCCCGCTGGAGGATGGAGCGGCCGACGGCGGTCCGGCCGAAGGTGCCGACGTGGACCTTTCGCTCCTGCGCACCCGGGTCCCCGGCCGGCTCGGCGCCGTCATTTCACCGCTGGTCCGGCGCATGGCCCGGGAGCACGGCGTGGACCTCGGCGAACTCCCGGGCTCCGGCGAGGGCGGCCTGATCATGCGCCGCGACGTGGAAGCCGCCATCAGCACCCCGGTAGCTGAGCCTGTCAAGACTAAGCCCGCCGAAGCCCAGCCTGCCGCAAGCCCGGTGCTTGAGCCTGGCGCAGCCAAGCCTGCCGAAACCCAGGGCACCGACGCCCGGACCGGCCTGCCCATCTCCTCCCGGACCCCGGTCAAGGGCGTCCGCAAGGTTGTTGCCACCAACATGGCCCGCAGCCGCTCCGAGATCCCCGAGGCGACTGTCTGGGTGGATGTGGACGCCACCGGGCTGATGGAACTGCGTGAGGGGCTCAAAGCCGGCGGAGCCCAGGTGCCCGGACTGCTCGCGTTCATTGCACGTTTTGTCACAGCCGGGCTAAAAAAGTACCCGGAGCTGAACACCCGCATCGAAACCGCGGAGGACGGCTCGCAGGAGATCGTCTCGTTTGACGGGGTCAACCTCGGCATTGCCGCCCAGACCGACCGCGGCCTGGTGGTCCCGTCCGTCCGCGCCGCCGAAAAGCTGACCGCCCGCGAACTGGACGCCGAGATCCGCCGGCTCACCGACGTCGCGCGCCAGGGCAAGGCGACCCCCACGGAGCTCGGCAGCGGCACGTTCACGCTCAACAACTATGGGGTGTTCGGTGTGGACGGGTCCGCGGCGATCATCAACCACCCCGAGGTGGCCATCCTGGGCGTGGGCCGTATCATCGACAAGCCGTGGGTGGTGAACGGTGAACTGGCCGTCCGCAAGGTCACCGAGCTGACCCTCACCTTCGACCACCGCGTCTGCGACGGCGGCACCGCAGCCGGCTTCCTCCGCTTCGTAGCCGACGCAATCGAAAACCCAACAGCCCTCCTCGCCGACCTCTGACCCTTATCCCCACCCCCACCCCGGACGCTCTCTCACTTAATCCCGGTTTTCCTGAGATCCTCTCTCACTCGATGTTGGTTTCCCTGAGACCCTCTATCACTTGATGTTGGTTTTCCTGGAGCCTCTAATACGCGTTTTCGGCGCGCATAAGTTTTACCGACGCCCAAAGACGATGGCGCTACCCGTATATGGGCCGCGCCATCGTTTTTGCGCGTCGAGGGCGAGGAATGCGCGTCACCCCCGTCCGAAGTTGTCCAGCCATGCAGCCCTAAATGCGTGGAAAGTCTGCAATAGCTTCCTTGGGGAGCGGGAGGCGCGGCTTTGGTGCCTGTTCGGAGCCCGGCAGCTGTGCATGGAGGTAGGACGCATCAGAAAGTCGAGTACCCCGCACTCATGACGATGTGCTGCCCACCCCGTAGCGTTAAAGGCACCAACTCCTTCTGGACGGAGTGACACCTTTGGCCACGTCCCGGAAGTATTCTCTGGCGCACATGCTTGTTTCGATCCTGGTTTTACCGGGTCTCCTATGCGCCACACCCAGCGCTGCCTCCGGCCCAACCCCAACTTCGGACTCGGAGGTCATGCCGGTGGGCGATCTGCCTGGCTGGAAGCAGGTCTTTGCCGAGGACTTTGCTGACGGTGATGTTCCCCTGGGCGGCTTCCCGGGGCCCTACGGCACTAGGTGGAGCGAGGGCTACAAGGACGGCACTCCGGACACCCATGGCAAAACCTTCCCCAAGGGCCAGGCCCCGTCCGGCTACTATCCGTCGAAGGTCTTGAGCGTTCATGACGGCGTCCTGGACATGTATCTGCACACGGAAAATGGTGTATCGATGGGCGCGGCCCCGTCTCCCAAATTTGCGCGGTTTACGGAGTGGCCCTACAACAGCCAGGTATACGGGCGCTATTCAGTGCGCTTCAAAGCCGACTCCCTGCCGGGATTCAAAGCAGCCTGGCTGCTGTGGCCCGTCAGCAAACAATGGCCGGAGGATGGGGAGATCGATTTTCCCGAAGGGGACCTGTCAAGGGTGATCTACGCTGCCGTGCACGGCCTCGACGCAAACGGGAAGCATACGTTCGACGTCTTCCGCCCCAACGTTCCCTTTACGTCATGGCACACCGCCACCACGGAGTGGAGCCCCGGGCGCATCGAATTCTTTCTTGATGGCACGTCCATAGGCGTTGCCACATCACTCGTCCCGGACAAGCCGATGCGCTACCTCCTGCAGACGGAGTCCTGCCTGACGGGCTGTCCGCTCCCCGAAACCAGCGGCCACGTTTACGTTGACTGGGTAGCCGTCTGGAAAAAGAAATAGCCGGTTGCCGCCTCCCGGAAACCACAAGGGGCGCTGGGTAGAATCGACCCCTGAACGAACACTGCTTTTGCCGGAGGTACGGAGAAACAATGCAGGAATGGCTCGAAGTCGGCGCTGACAACTATGTGCTGGTCACCGAAGGATCGCTGCTCAACACGGGACTGGTGGTGGGGTCCGAACGGGCCATGGTGATCGATACCGGCTGCGGCCCGCGGCAGGGGCGGGAGATCCTGGACGCCGTACGGGAGAAGACCCAGCTGCCGCTCGTGGTGGTGAACACCCACGCCCACTACGACCACTTCTTCGGTAATGCGGTGTTCGCCGAGGCCGGCGTCACCGAGTTCTGGGCCCACCAGAACTGCGCCACCGAAATCGAGGAGCGCGGGGACCTGCAGCGCCGTTTCGTGGGGACCCTGGAACCGGAAATGTCCACCGGCGAGGGCCAGAACGTGGAACTCGTGGTCCCCAACGCCATCGTCAAGGACCAGCCGGTGCTGGTGGACCTGGGCGGGCTGACCGCAACCCTGTTCTACCTGGGCCGCGGCCACACCGACGGCGACCTGGTGGTGGGCACCCCCACCACCCTGTTCGTGGGCGACCTCGTGGAGCAGGGTGCCCACCCGTCCTTCGAGGACTCCTACCCTGAAGAGTGGGCGGATGCGCTCCGGCACATCTCAGCGCTGCGCCACCGCTACGAATTCCTGATTCCCGGACACGGCAAACCGTGCAGCGACCAGTTCGTCAAGACCATGGCCAACACCCTGAGCACCGCGGTCCGCCAGGCACGCCAGTCCATCCGGGACACCCCGGACGACGCCACCAAGGCCATCCCCGTCCTGCCCTATGGCCCGGAACAGTCCCGCTGGTTCATCAAGCGGCTGCAGGAGACCCGCCGGGAGCAGTAGGGGCGCGGGGAACTGGGCTCAATCGTCAAAGTGCGTGCGCACGTCCCGGCTCCCCGAGACGCCTGCCACCACTTCCTCGGCAACCGCAGCCAGTTTCTGGTTGCGGTTGCTGGAGACCGCCATCAGGATATTCATGGCCTCTTCCTGCGTGCACCGGTTTTGTCCCATGATGATTCCCGCGGCCAGGTCAATGACCGTCCGCTTTTCCATGGCAGCCCGCAGATCATGGGTGAGTTCGTCCTTCGCCGCGATTCTGACTGCCAAAGCCATCGCCTGGCCCGCCGATTCGGCGAATGCCGTGGCCCTGGCGATCATCGGTTCCGTGAGCGGACCGGCCGGGGAAGCAAACAGGTTCAGCGCCGCCGCCGCATTCTCCCCGGGGTCGAGGGGCACACCGAGGCAGCTGCCGCATCCGGCCGCAGCCAGCGCCCTGCTGTATCTGGGCCAGCGCCGGTCCGACGCGACGTCCGGCAGCAGGACCGGCCTGCCGGTCTTTAGCGCCTCGGTGCAGGGCCCGCCGCCAACAGCCTGCTCAATCTCATCCAGCCGGACGGCAACTTCGCTGCTGCCGGCAATCGTGACCGGGCGCTTTTGCCTGACCAAGGTGACGGCACACTCAATGTTGGCCCCCGCGGCTTCCGTCATCACCTTGGACCCGAGGACGGTCAACCCGTTCAGGAAACCCCTCAGGTCCTCAAACGTGGCCAGGAGGCCCTGGAGTTGGTCGTAATCGCTCTGGACTTGATTGAATGCCATGGGTACACCATAGGAACGTGCCCGCCTGGACGCAATGAATGCTGCTGGCGCCCCAGTGCGCCCCAGTGCGCCCCAGTGCGCCCCAGTGGTGGGGGATTAGTAAAACGAGTAGGAATTACTCGGGCCCCCAGTTCCCGCCGTTGCATAGGTTCGATGCATGGCAGAAGTAATCAACCGCAAGCACGGCCGCCGCAGGATGGCCACGGCGCCAAAGCGCGGCATCCAGCCGTACGTGATCGTCAATATTGTCCTGGTGATCGGCCTGGTGGTTGCCGCTTTTGCGCTCGCCGGGTAGGCCGCTGCAGGGCTTTAGGCCCATCCGTGCCGCAGGGCCGGAATGGCAGGATAACCTCCAGGTGGACGGTACTGCGGCCGTCCTTGTCGGGAGGCAGGACACGTGAAGACGGCTGACAATCCCAAGCAACCGTCCCGCACACGCCGGCGCGGGTCAGTAGCGCTGGCCTGCATCGCGGCGGCTGTCCTTGCCGGGTGCCAAACCGCTCCCAGCCCGGCGCCAGATCCACCGGCCTCCGGGAGCGTGGACGGAAAACTCGGCCACGTGTTTGTGATCAACCTCGAGAACAAGTCGTACCACAAGGTGTGGGGCGCCGACTCGCCGGCCCCGTACCTCGCCAAGACCCTGAGGGAACAGGGCGTGCTGCTGACGGAGTACTACGCGATCGGACATTCATCGCTGCCCAACTACATCGCACAGCTCTCCGGGCAGGGCCCCAACCCGGCCACCAGCAGCGACTGCCACACCTACGAGGCCTTCACCGTCACCGGGACTTCCAGTCCGGGCCAGGTGCAGGGTACCGGCTGCGTGTACCCCGATTCGGTCCCCACCCTGGCCGGCCAGCTCAGCGAGGCAGGGAAGTCCTGGAAGGGCTACATGGAGGACATGGGAACACCGTGCCGCCACCCTGAGATGGGCAAAAAGGACCCCAACCAGAACGCCAGCGCCGAGACCCAGTACGCCACCCGGCACAATCCGTTTGTGTACTTCACCTCCATCACGTCCTCGCCCGAATGCCAGGCGAACGTGGTGGATTTCAGCAACCTGGCCGCCGACCTCACCTCCCTGGACACCACAGCCAACCTGTCCTACATCAGCCCCAACCTCTGCAACGACGGCCACGACGACCCCTGCCACGACGGCTCCAAGGGCGGCCTGCCCAAAGCAGACGCATGGCTCAAGAGGCACGTCCCGGACATCCTGGCCTCCGCGGCGTTCCAGAAGGACGGGGTCCTGGTCATCACCTTCGACGAGGCCAAAGGCAAGGAAAGCGCCGCCTCCCCGCTGCCCGGAGGGGCCGGCGGCGGCCGGGTGGGTGCGCTGGTCCTGTCCCCGCAGGTCAAAGCCGGCACAACATCACAGCGGGCCTACAACCACTACAGCCTGCTAGGCAGCATCGAGGACATCTTCGGCCTGCCCTACCTCGGCTACGCCGCCGCCCCGGGCCTGAACCGTTTCGGCAGCGACGTCTACACCAACCGTTCCTGACTGCGCGGCACCAAACATGGGCGGCACCGCCCATGACCAGTACGACGGCGGCCGCGCACCGCCGTCGTCCGTCTTCCGTCTCGCAGGGCGCACCGTCCCGCCCGCCTGTGCCGGGGCGACCACTCAGGGCTTTCCCAGCCCGCCCGGCCTAGGATGTTCCCCATGATGCTTGCCCAAGAGGCGAAGTCCGCTGCCGTGGTGATCAACGCCGGGGCGCGCCTGGGATCGGCGGGGCCGGCGCTGGCGGTGGACCTGCTGCGCAGTTCGGGCCTGCCCGTCTCAGCCGTCCACCAGGTCCTGTCCGGCACCGAGCTGGCCGGAACCCTGGACCGGGTGGTTGCCGGCGGGCACGACCTTGTGATTGTTGGCGGCGGTGACGGGACGGTGTCCTTCGCCGCCGGCCGGCTCGCCGGGACGGGGATCGTGCTGGGAGTCCTTCCGCTGGGGACGGCCAACGACCTTGCCCGCACCCTGGAAATCCCGGCCGATCTTCCCGGGGCGTGCGCTGCCCTGGCAGGCGGGAAGGTGGTGGATATCGACATGGGGCGGGTGAACGGCAAGCCGTTCCTGAACGTTGCCTCCGTGGGCCTCTCGGTGGGTGTCACCGAAACCCTCAGCCCCCGCCTCAAGCGCTACCTCGGCCCGGTGGCCTACGGCGTTGCCGCCGTCCGGGCCTACGCCCGGCACCAGCCGTTCCGTGCCCGCCTCGAGTTCCCGGACGGGGACCATGAAACGCTTGAGCTGGACAACCTGCTGCAGGTGGCGGTTGGCAACGGCCGGCACTACGGCGGCGGCAATGCGGTCTCGCCCACGGCCGGCATCGACGACCACCTCCTGGATGTCTACGCCATCCCGGGGGCGCCGCTCCGGGAGCACATCAGGATTGCCCGGATGCTCAAGAGCGGCAGCTTCGTGGAGCGCGACGGCGTGCACCACCTGACCTGCCAGCGCGTCCGCCTAGTCACCGAGCCGCTGATGCCGGTGAACCTCGACGGCGAAATCGCCACCGCCACGCCCGCCGACTTCACCATCGAGCGCAACGCCGTGCACGTGGTGGTGCCGCAGGAAAGCACCAGCGCGCGGTTCGACGGGTAGTTCCCCTGGTGACGTACGACGGCGGGGGCGCGCCGTCGTCGTAGGCTTCAGTTGAGCAGCAGGTCAGGCGCCCATGCTTCCCGCCGGCATCTTCCCCTGCTCCTTGACGGTGCCGCCGCGGCCGCCCGCCGGCTCCTTTGTGCCGCCGTCCATGCTCCCGCCCGGCATGCCCGCGGGCTGCTGATGGCCGTTGGTGGTGACGCTCTCCTCCATGGTGCCGGCCGGCATCTCCACCGTTTGTTCCAGGGCGCTGGCCGTGTCCCCGCCGCCCTCCCCGGTCATGGACGCGGCGCCTGATGCCCCGGTGGACTCCTCGGTCAGGAACGGCCTGGTCTGCCACTTGTGCCAGAGGGCGTTGTCCGTGCCGCGGACAAAGACCTCCAGGCGGCCGTCGGCGTTGGTGCCCACGGTGATGTTGGATGTGAGGATGCCGCCCAGGGAGTGCCAGTCGGACCAGCCGCTGTTGGGTGCGGTCTGCCATTTGTGCCAGAGGGCGTTGTCCGTGCCCCGCACGAAGACCTCCAGGCGGCCGCTCGCGTTCCTGCCCGCAGCGATGTCCGACGTCAGCAGCCCGCCCAGGGACCGCCAGTCGGACCAGCCGCTGTTGGGTGCGGTCTGCCATTTGTGCCAGAGGGCGTTGTCCGTGCCGCGGACAAAGACCTCCAGGCGGCCGTCGGCGTTGGTGCCCACGGTGATGTTGGATGTGAGGATGCCGCCCAGGGAGCGCCAGTCGGACCAGTTGCCGTTGGGCGCGGTCTGCCATTTGTGCCAGAGGGCGTTGTCCGTGCCCCTGGCGAAAATCTCCAGCCGGCCGTCCGCGTTCCTGCCCACTGCGATCTCGGAGGTGATCACCCCGCCCAGGGAGCGCCAGCCGGCCCAGTTGCCGTTCGGGGCGGTCTGCCAGCGGTGCCACACGGCGCCGTCGTTGCCGCGGGCGAAGACTTCAAGCCGTCCGTCCGCATTACGCCCCACCGCCGCGGGTCCCGTGATGCCGCCGCCCAGGGAGTTCCAGCCGGCCCAGTTGCCGTTGGGGGTGGTTTGCCATCGGTGCCAGAGGGCGTTGTCCGTGCCCCGGGCAAAGATCTCCAGCCGGCCGTCCTGGTTGTTGGCTGCGGCTATCTCGGAGGTGATCACCCCGCCCAGGGAGTTCCAGCCGGACCAGTCGCCGCTGGGGGTGGTCTGCCAGCGGTGCCACACGGCGCCGTCGGTTCCCCGGGCGAAGGCCTCCATCCGGCCGTCCTTGTTGTTGGCCACGGTCACGTCCGAGGTAATGATGCCGCCCGGGGAGTTCCAGCCGGACCAGGCGGCAGGGGCAGCCGGGTACAGGGCCCGGAAACCGTCAATGTCGTCCTGGGTGAGGGCGCGCTTGGTGAAGTTGGCGGAGACGGTGGGGGCCATCACGGCGTTCGCCACGCTGGTATGCGCGAGCCCCACAATGTGGCCGAACTCGTGAAGTGCCACCGTCTCGATATCGAAAGCGCTGGCCACGGCGCCGACGCTCCACACATGCTCGCTGTCATCGAAGTGGACCGGTTTGGGCAGCGTGGTGGTGATGACGCTGCAGCCCGGCGGGAAGTCGGCGTGGGCCAGGACGCCGCCCACCATGGAGTGGTCCGGGTCCGCGGCAGGGCGCCACCCGATGCGGATGTCCGGGCTGGAGCCCACGGCCACCTCGGTGAACGTCAGCCCGCCCACGGCCTGCCAGGTCTGGATGGCGCGCCGGATGGCGTCGAACTCGGCGTTCCCGGCGACGTCGTCCGTGCCGGTGTCGAACGCGTACGTCAGGGTCCGGTCCGCCCACGCGCACGTGGTGGAGAAGGCGAGTTCGCCCGGCCGCACATCGGGAAGCCCGCAGCGCGGCCGCATCATGGCTTCGCGGGTGGCGTCGTCGAAAACGCCCGTGACCGGCAGGTGGAAGAACTCCTGGAAACTCCGCAGGGCCCCCTCGGTGGGGTGGTCCAGGACTCCGGGTTCCCTGGGCGTGGCCGGGCCCAGGTAGCCGAACCGCTCGAGGTACGCCTGCACCTTGCTGAAGCCGGCATGGCGCTCGCCGGGGGCCGTGTTTTCGACGGCGGCGAGGTACGGGGCCCCGCGGTACTGCTCTTCAGGCATTGGATTCTCCTTGATCTGTTCTGATGCTTCGCAGGATCTGCAGGGCGACGTCCCGTTGGGCGCCGGCGGGCAGATGGACGACGGCGGTGGCGCGGCCGGGAATGGTGGCGGCAACCGTGCGGGTGCCGCCCTCCTCGAACACGACGAAGTCAGCGATGAGGCTGCCCACGGCTTCCCGCCAGTGTTCGTAGCCCGGTTTGGCTGCATAGCGGGTAAGGGGGTCGGCGAAGAGGCTCGCATCAACGGTCAGGCGGATGCCGGCACCCTCCAAGACAGCGGCGCTGCCTTCGATGCCGTGCTCAGGCGAGGGGGCCAGCGCGCTGGGAACGTCCAGCGCCAGGTCCGCCACCCGGAGGGAACTCCACCCCTGTTCCATTACCCCGTCCTCACATGCGAGGGAACACAGAATCGAGTTGACCAGACGCGCGTTACTGCGCCGTTACTGCTTATCGGAGGCAGCACACTCACTTAATGTGCGGGCCCCCTACTTCACAATTTGTGCTTCCCAGGCGCGAAATTGGGGGACTAGTATCCTCCCATCCGGTGATCGCAAACTAGCCGATACGGAAGCCGAACTTACTGCCAAGTGAGAAATGATGCGGGAGAAACGGGCGCTTGACGGCCCGGCCCGCAGTCCGTCCGCCGATTTACCTAACGCGGTAATGATGCCGACTGCTGAACATTCAATGCCGAGTATTTAGCAAGTTCCACAGCGCGCAGGCCCATTGACTATTTGTGCCCCTGCGCGCCCACATCAGTCTCTGATGAAGAAACTGATGGTCTTGTGCGCCCTGTTTTTGGCCTTCTTCGCCAGCGCCACACCCGCGGTTGCTGCTCCACCCAGCGAGGATGTCCTCCTGGATATAACGTTCAAGCCGAAGCAGCTCTGCAGCTACCCGGTACAGCTTGTGGTCACCGGTAAGTCAAAACTCATTGAGCTTCCCGGCGACCGGGTGTTTATTGCCTCTCCTGGCCAGAAAGTAACCATTACCAATCTCAAAACGGGGGAGGAAGCAACCTTCCTCATCACGGGCAGCACCCATGCCGAACTGCAGGCTGATGGCACCACCGAAGTAAAGGTGACCGGACTGAATGTTGTGCTCAATGCACGGGAAGCAAAATCAGAGAAACCGGGAATCTTCCTGCTCGAAGGCAACTTCACCTTTGCCCTCAAAGAAGATGGATCTGAAGAGAGGGTGTTCAGCGGAACCGGAGAGGTAACGGACATCTGCGCCCTGCTCGCCTAAAAGTGCGCTGATCCTTCAGCCCAGCCGGACGACGGCGGCCCCGCGCCGCCGTCGTCCGTATTCCTTGTACGCGCCCGTACCCCCTACAGCGCCGCTTCTACCGCCCCCAGCGCCTCCAGGACCGGGCGCAGCGCCGTGACCGAATCTGCCGGTAGCTGGACCTGGGTCCGCAGGGGGATGTCCGCGGGCTCGCCGGGGAGGCTTGCCCCGGCGTAGGCGGGCTCGTCCGCAGGGACGGCCACCCGGCGGACGGCGTCGCCGTCGCGGACGGTGATGACCGCAACCATGCTGTCCGGCAGGACCTCGCCGTCCACCTGCTGCTGGGGCACCGCCGGGGCGCTGTCATTGAGCAGGCCCGCGTCCGCCGCGGCCTGGAACACCCGGCCCGCCAGCTGCCGGTCCACGGCGTGGGAGGTCTCGTCATCCCCGGCGTGCTGCAGCTCGTCCACCACGCTCCGCTGGGCGGCCCCATCCCCGTGGACGGCCAGCCGGTACACGTAGCGTTCACCCGGCGCGCCGCCGCTGACCTCGAACGAGACTTCGGTGTCCGCCGCACGTTCCGGCGCCGCACCGACGCCGGCCATGCCGCGCAGCCGCTGCAGGACGGCGGCGCGCGGTTCCGGCCTGAGGTTGTCGATGTTCTTCAGCGTCATGGCGGCCTCCTCGGGGACCTCGGGCGGCTCCGATGCGCCGGCAGCGGGGTTGTGGCCGGAACCGTGGAAACCGGTGATCCGGTTGTAGTGGCGGGCCACCGTCTCGGTGTTGTCCGCCATGACGGTGCCCGTGTCCACGGGACTCCTGGCGGGGCAGGCGGCGTCCGCGTATTCGTCCGGATGCCCCAGCATGTGCCCGAACTCGTGGGAGGCAACATCGCCGGTGTCGCTGGTGTCCCACAGCCGCATGTTGGACCGGGCAGGCCCCGGCTGGACGCGGACCACGTGGTGGGCTCCTGAACTGACCCACTGGACGTCGAAGGTGATGGACTGGCGGCCGCCGTTGGGGGCCTGGCAGCTGAACCGGTCCGACCATTTGTTGATGATGCCGTTCCGCCAGGTGGTCCTCAGGCTGTCCATCGTGGCGGTGCTGATGCCCGCGTCCGGGTTCAGCTGGATCCGCACCGTGACCCGGGTTCCGGACTGGTGGTAGCCCGCCGTCCAGCTGTAGACGCATTCGCTTACCCCGAAGGACACCTCGCCGGCCGGTTCCACCTCGTGGACCCAGTACTTCTGCCAGACGTTGCTGTCCGTCCCGCGTACGAAGACGTGTTCATGGTTTGGTCCCATGGACCCAAGCGCGGGCTCCGAAGCCAGGACGCCGCCGTCGTTGTGCCGGCCCCAGGGGTGCCAGCTGTTGTTGTACCAGGCGCGCTGCCAGAGGGCGCCGTCATTCCCGCGGACGTAGACGTTGCAGACGTCCTTGTTCCGGGAGATCGTGGCAGGCCCTCCGCTGAAGCCCCCGGCCGGGGCACCGATGTTGAACCAGCCCTTCCACCCGCCGGCCGCTGTCCAGTACTTCTGCCAGACGTTGTTGTCCGTTCCCCGGACAAAGATGTGCTCATGGTCAGGGCCCATGGAACCCAGCGCGGGCTCCGAAGCCAGGACGCCGCCGTCGTTGTGCCGCGCCCAGGGGTGCCAGCTGTTGGCGAACCAGGCGCGCTGCCACAGGGCGCCGTCGTTCCCGCGGACGTAGACGTTGCAGACGTCCTTGTTCCGGTAGATGGTGGCGGGGCCGCCGCTGAAGCCGCCGGCCGGGGCGCCGATGTTGAACCAGCCGCTCCAGCCGCCGGTCCGCGTCCAGTACTTCTGCCACACGTTGTTGTCCGTGCCGCGCACGAACACGTGCTCATGGTCCGGGCCCATGGAACCCAGCGCAGGCCGCGAAGCCAGGACACCGCCGTCGTTGTGCCGGCCCCAGGGGTGCCAGCTGTTGGAAAACCAGGCACGCTGCCACAGGGCGTTGTCGTTCCCGCGGACGTAGATGTTGCAGACGTCCTTGTTGCGGGAGATGGTGGCAGGGCCCCCGTTGAACCCACCCGCAGGGCCACCCAGATTGAACCAGCCGCTCCATCCCATGTCTGCGCTCCGCTCCCTCGAAAGCTCTTCCGGCAGACCCAGTGGACCCCGCTGCGCGTTACTGCGCCGTTACTGCACCCACGGTGCCGGGGACCAGAAGGTGCTGGCGGGCCAGCCGGAGCTTCGCGGCGCGTTCAACCAGGATGGGGATGTAGTCCCGGACGCGGCCTTCATCAAAAAGGCTGTGTTCGTGGGCAACCACGTCCTCGATGACGGAACGCGGCTGGCCGGGGAAGTGCGCGGCGAGCCGGTCCACCACGTCCGTGAGTGCCTGCGTTTCGGTCTTCTTGAGCATCATCACCGTTCCTGCTGGAAGGAGAGCTGGGCTACCACCTGTACGTTCCTGAGCCGGACGTGCATGGATGAATCATACGAACGCCGGTCGCCGAGGGAAACCACTCATTGGAAGTCTGCGGGTATCCGCAGGCGGCCTTGGTGCCGGCCCGCGAAAGCCAGTAGTGGACTCTCAGGGGACAAGTAGGGAATACGCGGGCGCCTGCGTACGGGGCTCCGTAGAGTCGGCGCATGGCAGATGCAATGGGCCGGAAGCATGGCCGCAGAAGAGGACCGGGGCCCGCGAAGGGCAGCCGGCGGCTGGCTGTCCTCGTGGTCTTCGTCCTGGTGGTCCTGGCGGTGGCCGCCTTCGCCCTGACGCGGTAGGCGGGTTCTGCGCGGACCAGCGGCTGACCTCGGATGATGCTGCGGCTGCCGGGGCGGAGTGTTCCCTCGTTTAGGATGTTCTCATCCGTAAAGAATCCGGGCCGGGGAAGCCAGGACAGAGCACACCGAATGGCCGCAGTGACATCCAGCAATAACTCTCCCGCACTTTCGTCAGCAAAAATCCCCCACGAAGACTTCCTTGACTGTCCTTATGGTGTTGACGGGTGGTTCCGTGGCCGTTGTAGGGTCGTGGCTACCCGGGGGAGGCGGGTATGGCTTTGTTGCTGTGGTCCGGACGATCCAGGTCGTGACGGCTTCGTAGGATTGGCCGCCCGGCGCCCCGCGATGACCCGACCGCTGATTGAGAGACGCGACTTGAATCGCCGGATAAGGACACGACGGCGCGGTTATCTGCCGGGTTCGACCCATCCGACAGACTGGAGGCTGTTTTGACGAAATTGTGGGCCGGTATCGATGCCGGCAAAGCCCATCATCACTGCGTTGTGATCGACGCCGCCGGAAACCGGCTGCTCTCCCAACGAGTTCCCAACGACGAACCAGCCCTGCTCGAGCTCATCGTCAACGTCTTGAAACTCGGGGACGGGGACGAGGTCATCTGGGCAACGGACCTGAACCACGGCGGGCCGGCGCTGCTGATCGCCATCCTCGTCGCCCACGGCCAGACCATCCTCTACATCCCGGGCCGGATCGTCCACCACGCCTCCAAGCTCTACCGCGGCGAGGGCAAAACGGACGCGAAAGACGCCGCCGTGATCGCCGACCAGGCCCGGATGCGCCGCGACCTGCAGCCGCTGCGGGCCGGGGATGAGATCTGCACAGGGCTGCGGCTCCTCACCGCCCGCCGGGCCGACAAATCCGCGGACCGGGTCCGGGCGATCAACCGCCTGCAGGCCCAACTGCTCGAATACTTCCCGGCCTTGGAGCGGGCCTTTGACTACAGCCGCTCCAAAGCGGCCCTGACCCTGCTGACCAAACACCGGACCCCGGACGGGATCCGCCGCACCGGCCAGACCAGGATCCACGCCTGGCTGAAGAAACACGGCACCCGCTCCTCCGCCGCGGTCGCCCAGGCCGCCGTCGACGCCGCGAAATCCCAGCACACCACCGTCCCGGCCCAACACCTTGGAGAACAGATAGTCGCCGCCCTCGCACAGGAAATCATCACCCTGGACAAGGAACTGGCCGAGCTGGACGCGCTAATCAGCGAGAAAGTCAGCGAACACCGGCACACCCCGTCCCTGCTCAGCATGCCCGGTTTCGGACCCGTCCTGGCCGCTGAGTTACTTGGCGCCACCGGCGGGGACCTTACGGTCTTTGAAACCGCGGACCGGTTCGCCGGCGTCGCCGGACTCGCCCCCGCGCCCCGGGACTCCGGCCGGATCACCGGAAACCACCACCGCCCCCGCCGCTACGATCGCAGACTCCTCCGGGTCTTCTACCTCTCCGGGCTATCAGCCCTGAAAAGCTGCCCCGCCTCACGGACCTACTACGACCGAAAACGCGCCGAAGGCAAAACCCATATCCAGGCCATGCTCTCCCTGGCCCGGCGCCGCCTGAACGTCCTTTGGGCCATGCTCCGCGACGGCACCACCTACACGCCGGTCCCGGCTCGGGCAGCCCGCCTGGCTGCCTGAGCTGCCCAGGTCCCGCGATCCCTGGGGGCCGAATCCGGGTGGCTGACTGGGCACTAATTCCGCGCGTTGGCCTTGAAATCCGGGCCCGTGCTGTTGAGGGCTGCGCACGCAGCCGGTCCCTGGTGTTTGGTTACGTCGCTGGCGGTAGGACCTTTGAATTCCGCCGATTTCGGTCCTCTGAGCAAAGTCAGTGCGGTCCGAGTGGCTGGGCTGCCACGACAACTGTCCGGGGGGCTTGGAATGACAGGAGCCGGATCCAGTCTGGATTCACGTCCCGGAGCTGTATTCGCGGAAGTGATATGGCGGTTTCCTGGACAATGATGGCGGCCTCGAGTTCTGCGAGTTTGGCACCGAGGCAGCGGTGGATCCCCGAGCCAAAAACCAGGCCGTATGTGGTGGGTGGTTTGTGCTGGGCCTCTTGCGTTCGGGGCGAGGAACCTCGGGTTTGGGCTGGTCTCGTGGTGTGGTTGCCGCTCAGTTCGAGGACGATTTCGGTGCCCGCCGAAATCTGCGAGCCGGCGATGTTGGTATCGTGTGCGGCGACACGGCGCCAGGTGGGGACTGATGATTCAGTGGCGAGCACGTGTCGGACCGCGCTCCTGGAGCCTTCCCCGGATGCGGCGTCCTTCCAGTCCACTGGGTTGGATTCTTCAAGGAGTCGGAACAGGGTGGTGCTAATCAGCTGGGTGGTTGTTTCCTGTCCGGCGATGAGCAGAAAATAGCCGAGCGAGCAGATTTCGGGGGTTGACAGGCCGTGTTCGGCGAGGGATTTGAAGAGGTTGCATCCCGGTGCCGTCAGGGATTCTGCGACGAGTTTGCGCAGCCAGAGGTAGAATTCCGCCGCGCTGTGGGCGAGTTCGAGTTGCCGGGCTTCGTCGGGCCAGCCCCAGAACAGCTCCATGGAGTCAAGACTCCAGCGTTTGAGGTCTGCAAGGTCCCGTACGGGCAGCCCGAGGAGTTCGAGCATGACAATTGCCGGGGGGAACGCCGCCACCGTCTGGACGAGGTCCACAGGCCCGGACCTCACGAGCTGGTCTGCGGCATTCCGTGCCGCTTCCTGTGCCAGTTCCCGGATCCGCGGCTCCATGGCCGCGACCGTGGCGGGCGTGAAAAACCCTGCCACGATCTTACGGATCCCGGCGTGCGTGTCGGTGTCGTTGCTGGCGAGCACGGGAGGCAACGCAAAGCGAACACGCTGCAGCACGCGCAGGGCAGGCCCAGCCAGGGGCGTGACCGCGACGAGGGCGTTCGCGGGGCTGAAAACATCCGGTCGGTGCAGCACTTCGCGGACCATATCCGGGTCACGCACCACCATGTACGGGCAGCGCGGCTGCTCAGAGCTCTGCCACTGTCCCGGGCTTTCTGCCAGCGGCTGCGCGGGTCCGGTGGTCGTTGGGGTCGGGTTCATGCGGGTAGACCGTTCAGCCAGGCGGCTGCTTCGGTACGGAAAGCGGGCGGGGACAGTTCGGAGGCATGCCCAGGGAGGGCGCCGAGAAAACGCACCCGCAGGGATCCGAGCACCTGTCGGTTGGTGTGGTGTACGACGCCTGGGTTGCCTGGCCAGCTTCCCAGCACTACGCCGAGGACCTGCAGGTCCCGTGTTTGCAGCGCTTCGAGAGTCAGAGCGGTGTGGTTCAGGGTGCCAAGGTCCGGCCGCGCGACGACCACGAATGCCGCTGCCAGGAGTGAGCCGAGGTCCGCGAGGGTGCAGCCGTCGGAATCCAGGTCCACCAGCAGGCCGCCTGCGCCCTCGACCAGGACGTGGTCGTGGGAGGCGGCCAGCTCGCGGACCCTCCCGGCGTGCGCAGCCACCGGGGGCAGGGGTGTTTTATCGATGGCGGCTGCCGCGACGGGCGCCAATGGCTCCTGGAGAACCACCCCGGTTTCTGCTGTCACGTCGCCGGCGAGCCGGATGATTTCGGCTGTGTCGGAATCGCCGACGGCGGCTCCTGACTGGCAGGGCTTGTAGACCGCGACGCTGCGCCCTTGTTCGTGGAGGGCGGCGGCGAGGGCCGCCGTTGTGATGGTCTTGCCGACGCCGGTGTCCGTTCCGGTGATCATGATGATGCCGGGCAGGTTCATGGAAGTTCCTCCAAAATGCTGCGCAGTACGGCGCAGCTGTCTTCGATTTCCTTAGGTGTAAGGGTGGCCCGGGCGGTGAGCCGCAGCCGGGAAATCCCGTCCGGAACGGACGGGGGGCGGAAGCAGCCGATCCGAACGCCGGCGGTGCGCGCGGCCCCGGTGGCTGCCAGGGCCGATTCGGCCGACGGCATAGGAATGGACTGGACCGCCCCCGCCCCGTGCTCGACCTCAGCGCCGCGGGCTGCAAGGGCCGGGGCGAGTCCGGCGGCCAGGGCCGCAGCATTGCTTCGGACGGATCCGGCCCGCCAAGGTTCATCCCGGATGATCCGCACCCCGGCGAGGGCCGCCGCTGCAGAGGCCGGCGCCAGGCCGGTGTCGAAGATGAAGCTTCGGGCACGGTTGACGAGGTGTTCCCGCAGCAACGCGGATCCCAGGACCGCCCCGCCCTGGCTGCCCAGGGCCTTGGACAGCGTCGCGGTCACGATCACGTTCGGATGCCCGGCAAGGGCCGTCCCGGCCACCGAGCCGCGGCCCTGAAAGGCGCCGGCACCGGTGACACCTAGACTATGGGCCTCGTCGATCAGAAGCGCCGCGTCGTACTGCCCGGCCAGGGCCAGCAGACCAGCGAGCGGGGCTTCGTCACCAAGGACGCTGTAGAGGGATTCAACGGCGATGAGTGCGCGCGGCTCCAGCCGGTCCGCGAGCAGCCGGCCGGCGTCCTCCACGCTGTTGTGGGTGAACGATTCGGTGCGGGAGCGGCTGAGCCGAAATCCGTCGATCATCGAGGCATGGCAGTGTTCATCCGCGACAATCAGGGTCCCCGGACCGCCGAGTGCAGTGATCACACCCATGTTCGCCAGATAGCCGGAGGAAAACACCAGTGCCGTCTCCATACCGGCCAGCGTGGCCAGTTCCTGCTCGAGGTCCAGATGCAGCCGGGTGGTTCCGGCAACCAGCCGCGAGGACGTGGCTCCCGCACCCCACGATGAAACGGCTGCCGCGGCGGCCTCGGCAAGCCGCGGATCCGTTGCGAGGCCCAGATAGTCGTTGCTGGCCAGGTCGATGAGCTGTTCGTCCGCGTTGCGGGGGAGCGGGCGGCGGACCAAACCACGGCGGTCCCGGACGGAGGCTTGCTGCTCGAGCCATTGGGTCATCGAGGTGCTCATGCTGGGACTCCGGAGCGTTCCGGGCCGCGTTGATGGACTTCGGCGACGGCCGCTGTCATGCCTGCGGTGATCTGTTCGATGTCTGCCGCGGTGCTGATGTACGGGGGCATCGTGTAGACGAGGTTCCGGAACGGCCGCACCCAGACCCCGTGCCGGATGGCCGCGGCCGTGACCGCCGTGACATCGACGGGGTCGTGCAGCTCAATGACGCCGACGGCCCCGACGGTGCGGACATCCGCCACGGACTCAAGTCCCCGGGCGGGGGCCAGCCCCGACGCCAGGCCCGCCCCGATCCGGGCGACGTCGGTCTGCCAGCCGCCGCCGTCGATGATGCTCAGGCTGGCGTTGGCTACCGCACACGCCAGCGGGTTGCCCATGAAGGTCGGGCCGTGCAGGAGTGCCCCTGCCTGCCCGCCGGAAACCGTTGACGCAATCTCGTCCGTGCAGAGCATCGCGGCGAGGGTGAGGTACCCGCCGGTCAGGGCCTTGCCCACGCACATGATGTCCGGGACCACACCGGCATGACCGGCGGCGAACAGCTCGCCGGTGCGGCCGAACCCGGTCGCGATCTCGTCAAAAATGAGCAGCAGCCCGTACCGGTCCGCCACCTGCCGCAACGCGGTGAGGCACTCGGCCGGGTAGGGGTACATGCCACCTGCGCCCTGGAGGACCGGCTCGACGATGAGCGCGGCCAGCTCCCCGGAATGCGCAGCCGCGGTGGCCTGGAGTTCGGCTGCCCACGCCTGCACCGTTTCCGGGGTTGCGGACGCCGCGGCCGGGGGGCGGGGAGCAAACACGTTGCCGGCCAGCAGACCGGGGAAAGCGGCGTGCATCCCGTCCACGGGGTCACAAACCCCCATTGCCGCAAAGGTGTCACCGTGATATCCGCCGCGGATGCTCAGGAACCGCTGCCGCCGGGGGTGGCCGGACGCGGTCTGGAATTGCACCCCCAGCTTCAGTGCAACCTCCACCGATACCGAACCCGAGTCCGCGAGGAACACCCGGTCCAACCGTGACCGTCCTGGTGCGGAAGGGGCCATATCCACCAGCCGCTCGGCCAGTTCCACCGCCGGGGCATGGGTGAGTCCGCCGAACATCACATGGCTGAAATCATCGAGTTGCCGCTTCCCGGCCGCGTCCAGTACAGGGTGGCGGTAGCCATGGATCGCCGACCACCACGAGGACATGGCATCAACGACCTCATGGCGTGTGCCGTCTTCGCTGCGGAGCCGCAACCGCACACCGTCGGCCGCCTCGACCTCCCACAACGGGAGGCTGGGGGACGCGGGGGCGTACGGGTGCCACAGGCGTGCGCGGTCCCGCTGGATCAGGCTCATCGGAGCCGATACCTGTGTCATCGGATGAGCACCCCGTGGCGGGAACATTCTGCGCTCCAGCCGGCCGGCGTGACCTGGACCTTCATCCGTCTCCTGCAGTTGGCGCAGTAGCGTGGCGGTTCCAGCGTCAGTAGTTCGACGCAGCGCCGGTGCTCGTCCGACGCGGGGAGACCGCCGCCGTCGGGGCCCCCGCAGTGTCCGCAGAATGGGCCGTTGCTCGAGCCGTTCGCGCCCCCGGCAGCCGGGACCGTTTTCATAGTGATTTCTGGAATTCCTTGATGGGCATGTTCAGCTCGACCAGCAGGTTCAGGTCCGCGTCGGCGGGCCGACCCAGGGTGGTCAGGTAGTTCCCGACGATGACGGCGTTGATGCCGCCGAGCAGGCCATCCCTGGTTCCGAGGTCACCGAGGGTCAGTTCGCGGCCGCCGGCGTAGCGGAGCACGGTCCGGGGCATGGCCAGCCGGAACGCAGCAATGGCGCGGAGGGCGTCTTTGCCGTCCATGATCCCCTGGTTTTCCAGGGGAGTCCCGGGGCGAGGGTTCAGGAAGTTCAGCGGGACCTCGTGGGGTTCGAGCGCGGCGAGCTGGGCAGCAAGTTCGGCACGCTGCTCCAGGGATTCGCCCATGCCGATCAGGGCGCCGCAGCACAGCTCCATGCCGGCCGCCTTGACCATGGCGCAGGTCTCGAGGCGTTCTTCGTAGCTGTGGGTGGTGACTACTTGCGGGAAGTAGCTGCGTGCTGTTTCCAGGTTGTGGTTGTAGCGGTGCACCCCCCAGGCGGCGAGCTGGTCCACCTGGTGCTGGGTCAGCATGCCCAGGGAGCAGGCGATGTTGATCTCCACGGCTTCGTTGATACGGTCTATCGCGAACTTGATCTGGTTCATCAGTTTGATGTCGGGTCCACGGACGGCGGCCACGATGCAGAATTCGGTGGCACCGGTCGCGGCCGTTTCTTTTGCCGCCTTGACCAGTTCGGGAATGTCCAGCCACACGCCCCGGACGGGGGAATCGAAGAGCCCCGACTGGCTGCAGAAATGGCAGTCCTCGGGGCACCCGCCGGTCTTGATTGAGATGATGCCTTCGACCTCGACGTCTTCACCGCAGTGCCTCAGCCGCACCTCGTGGGCCAGCTGCAGCGCCGCCGGAAGGGCTTCATCGGGCAGGCGCAGCACCTCCAGCAGTTGCTCCTGCGTCAGCCCGCGTCCTTCTTCAAGGACCTGCTCACTGGCTGTTTCGAGAATCTCGTACCGGGTAATCGCCGGATGTGCCGGAATCGTCATTGATCGTCCTTTGCGCTGCTTGGTTGCGGGTATGCCGTAGAACCGAGGCTAGTTTCCTGATCAGGACAGGATTTTGTTGAGTATCTACAGCCGGGCGGTTGAGGCCTTGTTCCGGCCCTCACCTTCAAGCGACCTGCACCCCGGTGCCTGGTCCCCGCGCCGAAAGCCCTCAGACTGCGTGAATCGCTCGACTTTAACCCCTACGGAGACGTCGGACGCTGGGCGGCGGCGGGGAGGAAAAGGACCTCGCTGCGCTCGGACAGCACAAGCATTTTTTCTTTTTGCTGCTGTCCGTTGGATCCTACGTGCCCGCTCCACCGGCTCAACCGTCCTGCGGACGGCCGCGCCACGGCTGTCTTGGGTTCGGCGCTGCGCTTATTTCCTCACCCAATCCATCCGTTGCTAGCCCTTCGGGTTGCCCGGTTCCGTCGGGCACAGCTACGCGATGCTCCGCCAGCAGGCAAAAGATGGTGGGGGAGAGGGAAGCCGGTACTCCAGGCAGCCGCCCCGCCCCAGTGAAACGGAGCATCACCTCATGAGCACAGAAACCATGACCCGCACGGTCACGACCGACACCGCCGAACCGGTGACCGCCCCGGCCCTTCCCGCCGACGACCGGGCAGGGGACGGATACGACTGGATGGACACCCTCGAAGGCACCGCCTGGTCGGTCCTGCCGAACTGGGGCAATGAAGGCTGGGACGCCGGATCCTGGCCCTACATCATCTTCACCGTCGCACGCATCCGCGACGGGAGCGGGGAACTGTTTGGCTACGGCACCTACGTCGAAGGGGACACCTCCACGCACTGGTTCCGTTCCCAGGAAGCCTGCTTCGCAGCGATCACCGCTGAGGTGTTTTTCCACTGGGCCTCCGGTCAGTCCGACGGCCCCGACAGCCTACCCGCCACGGCCGCCGGACTGCCCGAAGAGGACCGGAAACCTTACCCTGTCTGGACCACCTAAGACCCCCGGGGTGTCCTGGCCACCAACCGGCCGGGACGCCCGAACGGCACACGAAAATCCGTTGACAACATCATTGAGATTCCCACGGGACTTGTCGAGTACTACTTCGCAGAGGGCATCTTCCACTGGTCGGACGGCTTGTACCGCATCTATGGATACGAACGGGGCGACGTTGTCCCTTCCATGGACATGGCTTTCGCCCACATCGAGCCTGAAGACCGGCCCGCGGTCCAGGCCTACTGGGACCGGGTTGCAGCGGTCGGCGGACCGTCGTCCATCTATGTGTCCGTCCGCGACCGCAAGGACCGCCAGCACAAGCTGCTTTTCTCCGCGGACTACATCCTCGAGGGTGGTGCGCCTGTGGGCGTGTGGGGCGTGGTGGTTGACCTCACCCAGTCCATCCATTCCGACCGCCACCAGCTCGCAACCGAGGCCGTGGCTGCGTCCGCTCTCAACCGGGCCGTCATCGAACAGGCCACGGGAATCCTGATGGGACGCCTGGGCATCACCGCCGACGAGGCCTACGAACTGATGAGCCAGCAAAGCCAGGATACAACAGGAAGGTCTACGCCATCGCCCACGAGATCGTGGAACGCATCACCCGCCGCTAGGCTGGCGGCCTTGCCATCTGGCGGGGCGCACTCCTGATGGCGCCCGGGGCCGCTGACCTCGGATGATGCCGCGGCTGCCCATTGACTGAAGGTGGCGTTCCGGCCACGATGATGTTCCCGTTGATATCCCGCAAACGGACGGCCGCACCCATCCCCTCCACGTGCTGGTCCATCAGGGCGTCCCGGGGGACAACCATGACATCTACGTGCTCGGCAGTGCCGCCGAAAGGGCCGCCTGCGACGGGGAGTATGTCAACCGGTAACTGGCCCCGGCCACTCGCCACAGGTGAGGCGTACGACGGCGGCACGCGCCGCCGTCGTTCGCGTTTGCCGTGGGTGCATGGAGCCTGCGTCCAGCTTCCGCCCAGCGCAGTTACCGAAACGTTATATATGCTGGACGGGTGGTTTTTAGGTCAAGCAGTGGAAATTTGTCAGCTCCGGAACGCCCGTCCGCGCCCGGCGGCGGGCTCATCTCCGGGCGGAAGCACGCCCTGGACGGGCTCCGGACCATCGCCGTGGCGGGGGTCTTCTTCTTCCATACCGTCACCGAGCTGGTCCCGGGCGGATCCATCGGCGTGGACGTGTTCTTTACGCTCAGCGGCTTTGTGATCACCCTGCTGATCATGAAGGAGTACCTGGCCACGGGCCGGCTGCGGCTGGGCATCTTCTACGCCAAGCGGCTGGCCAGGCTGTGGCCCGCGCTGCTGGCGCTGTGCGGCGTGATCGTGACAGTGGGACTGGTGTTCCCGGCGTCCAAGTGGGCCGGCCAGGAAAGCTATGTCCTCCCGGCCGTCGGCTACGTGATGAACCTGGCGCGGATCGGGCTGTTCAGCGAGTCCATCTCCGGCGAAACCCTCGGCCCCGCCTGGACCCTCGCCGTGGAGGAGCAGTTCTACCTGGTGTGGCCGCTGCTCCTGCTGGTGCTGCTGCGGTTCTGGAAGGTGCGGACGGTCGCCCGGATCACGGCCGGGCTGGCCGCGGCATTCCTGCTGGAACGGTTCGTCCTGGTGCTGCTCGGGGCTCCGCTGAACCGCCTCTACAACGGCCCGGACACCCGGGCCGACGAGCTGCTGATCGGGTGCACCCTTGCCCTCGTCTTCACCACCGTCACCCACGGATCCCGGTCCCACGAATCCCTCCGGAACGCAGCGCGCTGGGCCGGGCCGCTTGCCGGAACCGCCCTCCTGGCCGCCGTGTTCCTGCTGAAGGAGCCGGACACCCCCGGCCTCTGGTTCAGCGCCTTCTGGACCGCCGGGCCTACGGTGCTGTCCCTGCTGTCCGCGGTGCTGATCGGATCGCTCGTCCTGCAGCCGGCCGGGTTTGCGGGCCGGGTGCTCAGCCACCCGTGGCTTGCCGGGCCGGGGCGGGACCTGTCCTACGCCATCTACCTCTGGCACCTGCCGGTGTACCTGCTGCTGATGCCGCTGGTTCCCTCGCTGTGGCTCCGGGTGGCGCTGGCCGCGGCCCTGACCGTGCTGCTAACCTGCGCGTCCCACCGCCTGGTGGAAACGCCCGTCCGCCGCTGGGCCAACGCAAGGCTGGAGCCCGCCGTCGTGCCTTCTTCTCCCGGACGCTCCGCGGAACGCGCCGCCGAACCCACCGCGGAACGAGGGCGTGAACTTGTGGCCGCCGGCCGCGTGCCCGCCGCTGACCAGGCATGACAGGACCGGTGGACGGGTCAGGAAATTTACTTGGCCCGGACCCCTTTACGTGACGGAATCCAGTTACTAAAGTCAGTTCTTGTCATAGTCCGGATGGGCGCCAGGGGGCGTCCGGGAAGGGGGAGTGCATCACCGCTGACCTAGACCGAAAGACAATTGACCACTACGTTGAAGGCCCCTCCTAGGAGGGGCTTTCCCTTTGCCCCGCGGAGAGCTGGCCGGCCAGTCCGGAGAGCAGGATGGCGAGGCCCTGGTCCAGCTCGGCCGCGCCGTCGTAGTCCGCCAGGACGGGGCCGAGCGCCCGGAGGTGCGGAAAGCTTTTCGCCGGCAGGCGGTGCAGGCCAAGGCGGAGGATGGCCTCATTCTCGTCCGGGTCAACGATGTACTCCTGGAGCTCGTTCAGGATATGGCCGTACAGGAAGCCGTAGTAGGCGCGGTAGACGTGCAGGGCCACAGCCGGAGTGAAGCCGGCCTCGATCAGCAGGGCGAGGATCTGCTCCAGCGGGCGGAGGGTTCCCAGCGGGCGCAGCCCCAAGGGAGTGGAAAGCGGCCGGGTGACCAGCAGCGGCACCACGTTGGGGTGCCGCAGCGCCAGCAGCCGCAGGTCATGGGCGATCTTGCGGAGCTGCGACTGCCAGTCGGGATCGTCAGGGAAGATCGCCAGCTCATCCAGGACCAGTTCGGAAACACCATCCAGCAGGGCTGCGCGGTTGGCCGCGTAGCGGTACAGGCTCATGGGGTCCCGGTCCAGCTCCTGCCCCAGGCGCCGCATGGTCAGGGCATCGAGTCCTTCAGCGTCAACCAGTGCAAGGGCGGTGGAGAGGACAAGCTCCCTGCTCAGGGGCGCTTTCCGGGAACCCGCTTGACTGCCGGCACTGTCGGCCATGATAGATCCCTTCCATCGGCGCCGGGCGGTCCCTGGATGGACGATTCCTCAGCTTGCTTATTATCTAGTCTACGCATAAAGTCTACAGTGTAGAGAATTTGTCAACATGGTTTCAGTAGAGGGATCAGTGTTTGCAGGGCCGCCATGGCCGCTCACACCATCCCAGGACCCGGGCGCTTCACCTTGCCGGTGCTGCGCACGATTGTCCCGACTCCTTTTTGTTTGCACCTCGTTGAGAAGAGCCATCATGGCAGCAGCACCCTCTACCGCTTGCCCAGGGACGCCAGTTCGCATGCCGCGGCCTGAGGCTGTGACCTCACCCACCGCCACCAGTTATGTGCCCCGGCATGTCCACCAGCCGCGCGGAAAGCGCCCCTGGTGCGCAACGTGCGATACCGACCTGCATCTGATGGTCGAGTTCCCTGGCGTTGGGGGGAAAGCGGGCTCGTTTGCCGTGGCCGTCTACTGCTCACAGTGCTGTGTCTCGCGCGTCCTGGATACCACCATTGACCATGTGGCAGCCCTTCCCTCCCGGTTCAAACCGCCAGTACAGCCCCGGTAAAGGGGCCTTGAGCGTTCACGAGCCTGGCCGCGGCATTATGGCACTCGCCGCCGGCTGAGCATATCGAGCTCAGCCGGGGGCAGCGGCCGCGCGATGAGGTACCCCTGGGCGGTGTCGCAGCCCAGCCCGCGCAGGACTGCCAGCTGCGTTTCCCGCTCCACGCCCTCGGCGGTGGTTCGGAGGCCCAGGGCCCTGGCGGACGCCATGACGTTGGCCACCAGCACGGCCGAGGTGGGATCGGTATCGATGGTGTCGATGAACGACTTGTCCAGCTTCAGCCCGGTGAGGGGAAGCTCCCGGAGCAGTGACAGGGACGAATACGCCGTTCCGTAGTCGTCCAGGGCCACTCCAATGCCCGCCCCGATCAGCGTGCGCAGCTGGGCCGCCGCGGACGAAAGATCCACGATGGCGGCGCTCTCCGTGAGCTCGACGTTCAACAGCGAAGGCGGCACCCCGTGCCGTTGCAGGGATCCGTGGATGACCGCGGCCAGGTTTCCGGCGGCCAGCTGCAGCGGCGAAATATTCACCGAAATGGCCCGCGGCGTGCCGGCATCCGCCCACAGCCGGGCCTGCGCGCAGGCCTGATCGATGACCCACTGGCCCACCGCGTGAATCATGCCGGTGTGCTCGGCCACATGGATGAACTCGGTGGGGGAGACGGCGCCCAGTTCAGGGTCGTGCCAGCGCAGCAGCGCCTCCACCGCAGGGCATTCTCCGGTGGAAATGTCCATCAGCGGCTGGTAGTGGAGGCTGAACGCTGCACTGCCGAGGGCGTGGGGCAGCCGACGGCGGATGAGGGCCTGGCGGGCGAAGCGGCTTTCCGGCCGGGAGGGATCGATGCGGCCCAGCCTGCGCTTGCCTTCGTGTTTGGCCTGCAGCATCGCCGCGTCCGCCTGGCGCAGCAGGTCTTCGAGCTGTGCCCCGGGGGCGCCGCCGGCCCACACCTGACCTGCCCCGCTGCTGCCTGCCCCAGAATCGCCTGCCGCGACGTCGCCGGCCATGGCCAGCCCCAGTGTGGCGGAGACCTGGAGCACGTGGCCGTCATGGACGAAGGGCTCATCCAGGACGCGGAGGATCCGCTCGGCAAGGGCGCGGGCACCGGTTTCATCGACGTCGGCCAGCAGCACGGCGAACTCGTCCCCGCCCAGCCGGGCCACCCTGTCCGCCGGCCGGGTGCACGCCTGAAGCCGGGCCGCGAAGGCGGTGAGCACACTGTCACCGGCCCTGTGCCCGAACGTGTTATTGATGACCTTGAAATCGTCCAGGTCCACGTAGAGCGCCGCCGTCCGGGCAGAGCCGGAGCCGGCCAGCAGGGCCTGTCCGGACTCTTCCAGCCCCAGCCTGTTGGCCAGGCCGGTCAGCGGATCATGGAGCGCGGCATGCCGGAACTCATCCGAAAGGCCCTCCAGGACCTGCGAGACGGGCACCACTCGCGGGGTGCCCGAGGCGGGAACGACGAGCACATCCTGGTACCTGCTTTCCTCAGGCCGGTCCAGCAGCGCGGCGGCGGCCGCCCGGAGGTCCAGGGACGGCGGCAGGCTGAACGTGGTACAGGGCACCAGCGCCTCCGCCGTCATGCGGGCGCTCAGCGCCCGCCCGTAGCCCAGCCGCCCGGTCATCTGGTGGTCAAGCTGGTCCCGCGTCAGCAGGATGAGGTTCCCCCGGACCTCCACCACCACGGCCCGGAGCCCGCGGTCCTCCCGGAACAGCGCCTCGATCTCTCCCGACGGCGTGTTGCCGCTCAGGACCACCGCCTCGAAACCGAGGTCACCCAGCGTGGGCGCGGACGGCTTCACAGCGGGGACGGGACGGAAGGGAGGAGGCCACGCGTCCTGCATACCAAGCGAAAGCCAACGGCAGGTGAACATCAGGTGAGAGGTACGACGGCGGCGAGCGCCGCCGTCGTGCATTCCCGCCGGGTGTCCGTGGCAGGGAACTGCACAGATCTTGACCAAACACGCGGGCGATCCTTCGCCCAATCCTGAGCCTCCGGGCGTAGTTTTGGCACCCAGGCAGTAGGGAAGGGGAGTGGAGACAATGACCATCACCGAATACGTTGCAGCCCTTGGCGGGATGCTGGCCTCTCTTGGCGGAGTGGGCCTCCTGGCGGCGGGACTGATCCGGTTCAGGGCGCGCCACTAGGCGGAAGGCCGCAGGCGTCTGCTCAGTCCGCGTTTGCTCAGTCCGCGTCTGCGGGCCGGAAAGTCATGCCACCGTCCGTGGACACCATGACCCCGTCCGCCGTGGCGGCCCAGATCCAGGGCCGGCCGTCCTCGCCCTTGAGGGCGGCGATTGCCATGACTTCGGCGCCGATGCGGCCCTGTTCGGTCCACGTCTGGCCGGCGTCTGGGGAGTAGTGGACAGTGCCGTCCGGCTCTACACCCACGGCTTCCGCGGGGTGGGCGAACGCCGCGAACTGGATCACCGGGCCGTTCTCCAGCGGCGTCCAGGTACTGCCGGAGTCCGTTGAGCGCTGGATGCCGTCCTGGGTGGTGGCCAGGACGGTGGTGCTGTCCGGGTGGCCGGCGAGGACGGCCGGGGCGAAATCTGCGGCGACCGTACTCCAGGCCTTGCCGTCCGGGCTGGTCCGCAAGGCGCCGTCGAAGGCCACGATTCCCGCCTGGGTGGCGGTCAGCGCGTGGAAGTCGGATTCGCCCTGCCGTGAGAGCTGCTCCCAGGTCTTGCCGCCGTCGGACGATCTCAGCAGGCCCAGCGGGTTGGGCAGGTCCGAGCCCGGGCCGGGGTGGCCGGAGGCGTAGAAGACACCGTCGGAGGGGCCGGGGGTGAAGCCCATGAGGTCGTTGGTGCCGCCGATTTTGGCGGCCGGTGTGGTGGTGACGTCGAAAAGGCCGTCGTGCGTGGCCAGGAGCACCTGGCTGGTTTCGCCGCTGACGGCGATGCCGTGCACGTGGGAACCGGGAAGCGTACTGTGGGCGCTGCCAGTGCCAGTGCCGTCGGTCCCCGGTGCCGGGCTTGAGGCGGGAGCGCAGCCTGCAAGGGCGAGCAGCGCGGCCGCCGCGGCGGAGAGCGCCGCAAAATGTCTGGTGCTGCTGGCGTGCTGGCGGGGCATTACTGGATCAGGTAGTGGCGTTCTTCAGCTTTGGGAGTCTTCGGGAAGAAGGACTGGCTCAGTGCCTTCAGGCCGATCGCGGGCAGCAGGACCAGGGCCACGCTGATGGAAAGAGCGGTCCAGCCCAGGTCCTCGAGCGGGCCAAGGGTGCTCCCCTGGGGAGAAGTAGTGTTCACGACTGCGCCTTATGTGAGACCGATGGGAAACGGATGCCTGCCCTGGTGCCCGGACAGAACCCTCCCAGGTGTGTGTCCGCCGGCGAAGCAGGAATCCCTCCAAGGTTACGGCACCCGTGCGGACCCGTGGAAATGGCGGGCGCCGCCCTCGTCGCCGGAGGACATCCCGCCGGGTCATCAACAGCCCGACTGCAGGCGTCCTGAATATTTGCCGCTGCCCCTTCTTCCCTCCCGTGCTTGTGGCTAGAATCGGGGCGGGGGTGAGTCTGTCCGCGCGCCGGCACCCAGCGCTAGGCGCCTGTCCTTGAAGGATGCCCGCCAATGACCCACCGCTCAAGCCCCCGCACCGCCGTCGCCATCGCTGTGGCTGCTGTCCTGGCCAACACCGCCCTGGCACTCCCTGCCCAGGCCGACGGCGAACTGGACAGCATCCGGCCAACCCCGACTCGGGCGGCGCCCGCTGCGTCCCCCGCCACGGACCAGTTCATTGTGGGGATCCAGGGCGGTCCCGGCATCGGGTCCGAGGCCGCGGCAACCTCAGAGGCCGCGCGGATGGCCGCGGGCCGGATGGGCATCGCCGCCCAAAACGTCAAGGGCATGTCCGCCGGTGCGCAGGTGGTGAAAACCAGCCGCCCCCTCCCTGGCGCTGAGGCCGAGGCCTTCCTGGCGGCACTGCGGTCGTCCCCGGGGGTGGCCTATGCCGAGCCGGACATCATCATGTACCCCACTGCCGAGGCCCCCAACGACCCCTGGTACGCGGTGCAGTGGAACCTCTGGGACGAGGCCGCCGGCATCCGGCTCCCCGTTGCCTGGGACGTGAACCGCGGCGAGGGGACGGTGGTGGCAGTCGTGGACACCGGAATCACCAGCCACTCCGAACTGAATACCAGGGTGCTGCCCGGCTACGACATGATCGTTGACGCCCCCAACGCGCGGGACGGCGACGGGCGTGACGCCAACCCGCAGGACGAGGGCGACTGGTTCGCCGGGGAGCTGTGCGGCGTTGGCGGGGAGAGCGGCATGTCCTCCTGGCACGGGACCCACGTGGCGGGGACGATCGCCGCGGTGGCCAACAACAACGACGGCGTCGCAGGGGTTGCGCCCGAAGCCCGGCTGCTTCCCGTCCGCGCCCTCGGGGCCTGCGGCGGCTACGAGTCGGACGTGGCCGATTCCATCATCTGGGCCGCCGGCGGCCAGGTGCCCGGCCTGCCGGTCAACCCCAACCCCGCCCGCGTGATCAACCTCAGCGTGGGCGGCGACGGCCCCTGCTCACCCATGCTGCAGAACGCCATCAACCTCGCCCATGAGGCTGGCGCAGCCGTGGTGGTGGCCGCCGGAAACTCGAACCGCCCGGCCTCCGGCATGAGTCCGGCGAACTGCAAAAAGGTCATTACAGTGGCTGCCTCCGGACGCACCGGCGCCCGTGCCTCCTACTCCAACTACGGGGACGACGTCGACGTGACGGCTCCGGGCGGTGACATCACCAGCCAGTTCACTGAAGGCATCCTCTCCACCTCCAACTTTGGCGCCACGACTCCCGGGCCCGAGGCCTACGCCTTTATGCAGGGCACGTCCATGGCCGCCCCCCACGTTTCCGGGATCGCCGCCCTGCTGATGTCCGAGGTGGGCAGGAGCTACACGCCCGAGATGGTGGAAAAGCGGCTCGAAGCCACGGCCCGGCCCCTGGCAGGTGGCTGCCCCGAAGGCTGCGGCCATGGACTGGTGGACGCCGCCGAGGCCCTGGACCTCTCCACTGAAGATTTGCCGGCCGGCGTTGTGCTGCCCAAAGCGGTGACGTTCACGGACAAGGACGGCACCAGGAAGGACACCTTCACCGTTCCGGCCTCCAAGGGCGTGGAATACGTGCGGGACGGGGCAGTCGTGAAAGCCGGCGAGTATCCGGGCTCCGGCACCGTCACTGTTTCCGCGCGTGCCCTGCCCAAGTACTCGCTGGCGGCCGGGGCCACCACCCAGTGGGCCCACACGTTTTCACCGGACAGCGCGCCTGCGGGGTAGGCTACGCCGGAGCCGGCGGATCGGGCCGGGCTGCCGGTGACCCGGCGGCCAGTGACTTCACCACATTCTCGGCAACGCTGCGTACTTTCAGGTTCCGCTGGCGTGAGGCGCCCGCCAGCCTGCTGAACGCCTCGGCATACGTGCAGCTGTTCTGGGCCATGATCACGCCGCACGCCACATCGATGGAGGTGCGGCTCTCCAGGACGGTCTTCAGGTTGTCCCCGGCGGACCGGACGCTGCGCACCTCGAGCGCCAGCTTCATGCTCTGGGCCGCCACTTCCGCGAACCACCGGGCCTCGGCCACCAGGTCCGGTGTCAGCCCGGTGGTGCCGCGGACAAGGAACAGCAGCGCGCAGGACGTGCGGTCCTCCAGGTCCAGCGGAAGAGCCAGCGCCGCGCCGAATCCGGAAGCCGAGAGCCGCCGTCGGTATGCCTGCCACCTGGTTGAGGTGGTGCGGTCCACCTTCACCAGCTCGGATGTGCTGACGGCGTGGGTCAGGGGCCCGTCTCCGTTCCGGTCCTCAGAGGTGGCCAGGGCCTCGGCGGCAATGCTGTTGCCGGCAATGACGGGCGGGCCGCCGGGCCGGATCAGCAGGGCAGCGCAGTCCGCGGACCCTGCGAGGGCCAGCGCGCCGGCCTCCGCCAGCCGCTGCACCGAACCCAGGTCAGTGTCCGCACCCGTGATGAGGTCCAGCAGGAACCCCGGGCGTTCTGTCCGCATGGTTCTGTCCGCCGGTTGTACTGCCACGCTTCGTCCCCCGTAAGCATCGGTCCCGTCCCGCACCCGCGCGGGCTTTACCCGAATCTACGAGTACAGCCCGCGGAGGGCACGAGTAGCCGGTACTCTACTTTTCCGGCACGGCGGGGGGACCACTTGCTTTTGCCTTACCGGCGGGCAGCCAGTGCCTGTTTGAAGGCGTCGGCGGACGGCGTGCTGCTGTTGATCCGCCAGTCGGTCTCCTTGTTGTAATGGAACCAGGTCAGGGCGGTGATGTCCGGCTGGGCGGAAAGGTAGCTGACCAGGGCGGTGATCCAGTCTGCTTTGGAGCCGCCCTGCTCCGCCGAGGATGTTTCGGCGATCAGGATCTGCTTGCCGGGGGCCAGGGCACGGAGCTGGGAGAGGCCGTCGCCGAAGAGCTGGGACGGGGACACCCACGAGCTCCATGAGGCGGAGGTACCCCAGTTGTAGCCGTCCAGCGCCACCGCGTCCACGTACCCTGCGCCGGGGTACAGGCCGGCCAGTGGCACCGACCCCCAATACGGCACGTTGGGGTTCCACACCCAGGTGATATTGGTGGCACCCGCCGCCGTCACCACGCCGTGCACGTGCTGCCACGCCGCCACGTAGTCCCCGGAACCGTTGCCGTTGACCTGCTCCGACCACGGGTACCAGTTGCCGTTCATTTCGTGCCCGAACCGCAGCATCACCGGGTGGCCCCAGCCGGCCAGCGCCTGGCCCCACTGGCGCAGGTAGGGATCGAAGTCCCCGGCGGTGATCCGGTCCAGGGCGTACGCAGGCTGCGCTGTTCCGCCGCCCCACGCCCAGGGCTCCCAGGTCAGCAGGGTGAGGGCGCCGCGGGTACGGACCGCCTCCAGTTCGGTGATGGGGGGAGCCTGGTTGAAGTCCTTGTAGGACAGGATGATGGACGGCGCCTCGCCTGCCAGGGCGGTGACCTCGTTCAGTTCGGCCGCTGCGAGCGGGCCGCCGGGAGTCCCGACGCCGAAGCGCAGGGTTGCGGGGGCGGGTGCCGCCGGGCTGGTGGGCGCGGGGGCCGGGGCCGGCTCGGCGGGAGGCTCTTCTTCGACGATGGAGGGGGAGCTGTAGGTGACGGTGAACGGTGCGGTGGCGCTCGCCGTCGCCGTTGCGGCCCGGACAGTGACGGTGGGCTCGGCTGATTCGGGCATCACCAGGTCGGCCGTGAAGTAGCCGGAGGCGCTGGTTTTGAAGGGGGCGCTGGCGGTTCCCGCGGTGACCGTCCCCGAGGTCTTCTTGGGGAACCCGGTTCCGGTGATGGTCACGGAGGTGCCGGCAGGGCCGGTGTTGGGGCTGAGGGTGATGGCGGCCATCGCGGCGTGCGCCGGGGCCGCGCCGGCGGGAATCGCCCAGGCGAGCAGCACGGCGAAACACAGGATGTATCTGAACAGCTTCACTGGACCTCCAGGTGGTGTGCCGCCGCACCCTGGGTGGAAGGGCGGCGGCGGGGACGGCGCACGAAGAAGGAGGTGACCGGAGTGACCCCCTTTTCCAGTCTGAAGGCCGCCCGGGCGGCGCAGTGGAGATTCCGGCTCAGGATCAGCCTAGTTTTGGCCCACTTTTTGCGCACCGGCGTGTCCCGTGGTCTTGCGGAGGACCAGGTGGGGCGTCCGGACAACGCGGCCCGGTGGCAGCGTCCCTTCCACCCGCTCCACGGCGCGGTCCACGGCTGCCGCTGCAAGGAGCGGGGCGTCCTGGCTGATGGAGGAAAGCTGGACGTAGCTCAGCCTGGCGAAGTGGCTGTCGTCGTAGCCGAGCACGGAAATGTCCGCCGGGATGCTGATGCCGGCAGCCCGGAAGCTCTCCATGATTCCGAGGGCCGATCTGTCATTGAAGGCGATCACGGCCGTGGGCAGGTCCGCCTGGAGGGCCTGCCCCGCCCGCATGCCGGTTTCCTCATCCGGGCCCCCGGGAACAACCACGGGCACCAGCCCGTGCCGGAGCATCTCCGCGCGATACGCCTCCCGGCGCTGGTCCGAGGAGACGGCTGTGCCGCCGTCCACGTGGGTGATCCGGCGGTGGCCCAGGCTGGCCAGGTGCTCCACGGCTATCCGGATGCCGGCGTAATCGTCACTGCTGACCGAATCCACCAGGCCGCCCACATCCTCGCGCAGGAGGCTCACCACCGGCACCCGGCGGGCATGCAGTGCCAGGTCCTCGGTGCTGAGGGTCGGGGCGATGATGATCAGGGCTTCGGCGCCAACGTCCAGCAGCGTCTCGATGGCGCGGGCCTCGGGCCTGCCGGCGGCCACGGCGCTCAGAGCTATCTCATAACCCCTGGCCGAGGCTTCGGCGTATGCGGCATCCACGATTTCCGCGTGGAACGGCTGTGAACTGGAGAAAATGAGGCCCAGGAGCCTGGTCCGGCTGCTCCGGAGGAGCCGCGCCCGGGAGTCTGCCCGGTAGCCCAGTTCCCGGGCCGCCTCCAGGACTTTTTGCCGGGTTGATTCCGCGGCGCCGGGAGCACCCCGCATCACGATGGACACCAGGGCACGTGAAACACCGGCCGCCTTGGCGACGTCCATCAGGGTGGGGCGGCGCTGCAGTTCCGTCATATCTCCTCCTGGGAGTAACAGTCTATAGAACGATCTAGACCTGGCGTGCACCGCATGTCATCATGGTTCGACTAGAACGATCTAGACGACGATGTCAGGAGTAATTATGGGTTACCTTCAGCACCCGGTCAGCGAAGACCGTCCGGTCCGCATCGGCTTGATCGGCGCCGGCTGGATTGGAAGTTTCCATGCCGAGTCCGTAGCGCTGCGCATCCCCAACGCCCGGCTGGAGGCAATTGCTGATCCGGCCCTGCCCGCTGTTGAGGCCCTGGCCGGCCGGCTGGGTGTTGCCAAGATCAGTACGGACCCGGCGGATGTGCTCCAGGATCCCGACGTCGATGCTGTCCTGATTGCCGCGCCGGCCCGTTTTCATTCCGGGCTCATCGCGGCGGCAGCCCGGGCAGGGAAACACGCCTTCTGCGAAAAGCCGGGCGGCCGCACGGTGGAGGAGCTCGACGAGGCCCTGACTGCAGCCGGGGCCGCGGGCGTCGTGGTCCAGTTCGGTTTCAACCGGCGCTATGCGGACGGCTTCGCCGCGGCCCGCAAGCTGATCGATGACGGCGCCGTGGGAACGCCGCAGCTGCTGCGGTCCTTGACCCGCGATCCGGGTACCGCGGACGGGATCGCCGACCCGGGGCGGATCCCGCCCGGGACCATCTTCCTGGAAACCCTCATCCATGATTTCGACACCCTCAACTGGCTGAACCCGGGCGCAGTTCCGGTCAGCGTCTATGCCGTTGCCGATGCGCTGGTGGCGCCCGGGGCGAAAGAGGGCGGACTGCTGGACACCGCCGTGGTCACCGTGACCTACAACAACGGGGCCATTGCCGTGGCCGAGGCGAACTTCAATGCGCTGTATGGCTATGACGTGCGGGGGGAAGTTTTCGGCTCCGCGGGGATGGTGACGGCGGGAGGGCCGCAGGAAACCAGCGCCACCAGCTACACCGCTGCCGGAATCGGCTCGGCCACGGTCCGGCGGAACGTGGATCTGTTCCACGACGCCTACACGGCCGAACTCGCCCACTTTGTGAACGCCGTCAAGGCCGGCCGTGACGGCACGGAGGCTCCCGTCGCCCACGCACCCGGTGGCACCGATGCCCGGAACGCCCTGGCGGTAGCCCTTGCCGCCTTCCGTTCGGCTGAAACGGGCCTGCCGGTGGACGTCGCATCCGTTGCCGTCCTCACTCCGGCAGAACCTGCACAGCACCTCGTGGGGAATATCGCATGAGCTTCCGGCTGGCCGTGTGCGCCGAGATGGTCTACGGCGAACTGCCGTTGCTCGAGCGGGTCAGGAGAATCCATGGGCAGGGGTTCGAGGTGGAGCTGTGGGATACCCGGGGCCGGGACATCGCGGCCCTGGCAGCTACAGGAGCACGGTTCTCCTCGATGACCGGCTATTTTGGCGGCAGCCTTACCGATCCCCGCAGCGCCGGCGAGGTGCTGGCGTCTGCGGAGAAGCTGATCCCTGCCGCGCTGGAACTCGGTGTCGAGAGGATGGTGGTGCATCCGGCGGAGCTCGGGGAGGGCGGCCGGGCTGTCCGCCCCGTACACCGGTCAACAGGTGACATGTGGCTGACCGGCCGGAGCACCCTCGAACGCCTGGCAGTCCTGGGCGAAAAGCACGGTGTGGCCTTCGCACTGGAGAACCTGAACACCGTCCTGGACCACCCCGGCATTCCGCTCGCCCGGGCCAAAGACACCATGGCGCTGGTCTCGGCAGTTGACCACCCCAACGCCCGGATGATGCTGGACCTCTACCACGCCCAGATCGGTGAGGGGAACCTGATCGAACTTGTCCGGGCCGCGCTGCCCTGGGTGGGGGAAATCCAGGTGGCCGACGTCCCGGGCCGTTGTGAGCCAGGTACCGGGGAGATCAACTACCGCGCAGTTGCGGGCGCCCTCCGCGAAGCCGGCTACACAGGAGTCGTCGGTCTCGAAGCGTCTGCCGCCGGGGGAGCGGGCCTGGCAGCGGGGGATGCCGCCCTTGCAGCTTTCCGGGCGGCGTTTGAAGGCTAGCCGGGCCTATGGCTGTGATCCCCGCCTTTGCCGCCCGGGAAGGTACACCACCCGCTGACCGCGTACCCAGCGCGCAGGAAACGGGTAAGGAGTATCGGCGCTTCCGGGCCTAAGCTTGATCATGGATGCGATTCCGTCCCTGGTCCTGGTCTTTGGTGTGGCTTTTGTGTGGCTGGGTTTGACGGTGATCGTCCTCCTCAGGTTGCGCCGCCGCCGGAGGGGGTCATCGCTGGTGGCCACCGCTGCCCCTCCCGCCGGCCGCGCCGGCACCCACTCCCGCAAGCACTGGCGGCTGGCCCACCCGCTCACGGGCAGCGCCCCGGCCGGACGGCACAGGGGCGGGAAGGCCCGCGGGTAGCCGTTCCCGGCCTGTCGCCGAACGTCCGGGCGGCCGACGGCGGCACCCGGCACCGGGAGCCTGTTACCGGGCGGCCGCGAGGGAGGGATGGAGGGCATCCGCGTCCGGAAGGGTCAGGACCGCCGTGGTTCCCTTGCCGCGGCTGCTGGACAGGCTGATGGTTCCGCGATGGTTTTCGACGATGGACCGGGTGATGGCCAGCCCCAGGCCCGCACCGGGAATGGCGGAAGAGTGGGCATTGGCCGCCCGGAAGAAACGGGTGAAGGCTTGGGCCAGCTCATCCTCGGTCATGCCGATCCCGGTGTCGGTGACTTCGCACCTGAGGTCTTGTCCTGCGGCGCTGACCCGCACGGTGACAGCTCCGCCTTCCGGCGTGTACTTGATGGCGTTCGACACCAGGTTGTCGATCGCCTGGCCGAGGCGGTCGGGGTCAAACCGTCCTGTGGCCGGACCCGTTGATTCGAGTTCAAGGGTGATGCCAGCGGCCGCGGCGTGCGGCTGTGCAGCGCTGATGCTGGTGGCGGCAACGTCGTTGAGGTCCGCCGGGCGGGGACTGATGGTCAACGATCCGGACGCGATGGTCAGCAGGTCACCCACGAGGGTCAGCAGCCGCCGCGCGTTGCGCTTGGCCACCGTCAGGCACTGTTCCACGCCGGGGTCAAGGCCCTCCTCGTCCAGGGCCAGGTCCAGGTAGCCCAGGATGGACGTCAGCGGCGTCCGCAGCTCGTGGGAGACGCTGGCCAGGAATTCGTCCTTCGCGGAGAGCGCCGTCACCAGGGCGGTGACATCCGTGAAGGCCAGGACCGCGCCTGAGTTGCCTCCAGCGGATGTCCTGGTAAGACGGCAGGTTACCGAGTAGGCGCGCTGGGTGGTTCCGGTGCCCACCCAGATCAGTTCGTCGGTGAATGATTCACCCCGGGCGGCGCGCGAGCGGGGGTGCCGTTCGGGGGGAAGCCGGTGTTTCCTGTCGACGCCGTAGACGGGAAGATCGGTCACGTTGCCGGGAGTCGGTTCACTGCCGATGGCGTCCGCGAGGCGGCTGCCAAGGTGCCGGTTCACCAGTACGGCCTGGCCTTGGCCGTCGAGGGCGCACACACCCACACTGACAGTGTCCATCACTGTGTTCAGCAGCTGTTCGCGGTCCTCGCTGGCCGCCAGCAGGTCCCGGAGGTCCGCTTCCTGTTGATGCAGCAGGCGCCGCTGCATGGCGAGCCCGTTGGCAACCCCGAACGCGGTCAGTGCGATCGCCCCCAGGATGACCGGCAGGAGCACCACCCGGATGAAGGATGCGCTGGTGAACCCGTTGCCGAGGATTACCGGCGGCACTGCCACGCTGAGGATGGTGGCAAGGACCGCCAGGACAACACCTGTGCGGCGCAGGCCCACAGCCAGCCAGACGACCGGAAAAACGAGCAGGAAGCTCAGGACGGTAAGGTGCTGGCCGCCTGATTCGCGGGACAGCCCGATCGCCAGGCAGTCCAGGAACGGAATCACGAAGACGGCCCGCGCCGGGAGGCGTTGCCAGGGCACTGCGGCGCTGGCCGCGAGCAGCAGCAGATGCGCGGCCAGGCTGAACATGAACGGCCCCGACCACTCGAACCCGGGGTGCAGAAGGGCAACCAGGACCGTGACGAGCAGCACCGTGACCGACAGCGGCAGCTGGAACATCACCGTCCGGCCGCGGGGCCCCAGCTTGCGGAAGTAGCGGTCCGTCGATTCGAAAAGCATGGTTCCCCCTTAAACCAGTGTCCAGTCTGTTGCGTGGACCCCGTTACTGATCCCGGCCGCCGTCGGCTTCAGCAGTTTCCAGCCACTCGCTGAACGTCTGGCGTCCGACGGCGGCACCCGCCGCCGGGACCAGCGCACCGCTGCGCATGGCTTTGCCCATAGCGCCGGGCAGCACTGCCTCAAGGATCCTTTTGCGCTGGCCGGTCTTGGCCAGGTAGGCGCGCACCAGTGCTGCGAGTTGTTCGGTCCGGGGCCCGCCCAGGTCCGGGACCCTTCCCCGGGGTCCTGACTCTGCCGCCGTCACCAGGGCCTCAGCCACCTCCCGGGCAGCCACGGGCTGGGTGAACATCCTGGGAACTGTGACCACCGGACCCACTGTCCCGATCTTCACCGCCAGCGGTACGAACTCGTGGAACTGTGTGGAGCGCAGCAGGGTCCAGGGAATGCCGCCGTGCCGGACCTCATCCTCCTGCACCAGCTTCCCCGCGTACAGGCCGGACGTTGAACCGTCGATCCCCACGATGGAGAGCGCCACGTGGTGCTTGACCCCCGCCTGCTTCTCGGCTGCCAGCAGGTTCTGGGTGGCGTTGGTGAAGAAGTCCACAGCCTTTTTGGTGGACGTGGTCTGGATGCCGGAGACGTCAATGACTGCCTCCACGCCCTGGAGGGCCTGGGTGAGGCCGCGGCCGTTCACCAGGTCCACGCCTTCGGCCCGGCTCATGCTGGACACCTCGTGGCCGCGTGCTGTGGCCACCTGCACCACGTGGCGGCCAACAGTACCGGTTCCCCCTGCAACGGCAATCCTCATGCAGCAAATCCTATGCCCGTCAGGGGCCGGTGCGTCAGCGGCTTGGGGGTGCAATGCTTGGCCTCCTTTGAAGGACGGCAGGGGTTCCATGTCCGAAGGCCGCTACTGCTGCTGGTCGGCTGATCGCGCGGACGGTGAGAGAGGAGGGCCGGCGGCTATTTGCGGAGCCACGCTGTTCCGCCGCCTCCGCCGCCGGCCCTGGCCTGTTGCCGGGCCCAGACCCCAGCTGCTGCTGCCTTACGCTTCAGGCCCCTCTCCCACCAGTGTGCGGTGGGCGGATCAAGGACCGGCGAGGATTGCCTCAAGATCAACCAAGGACCGGTTCTCTTGCTTGCTAAACAAATCCCTGGGCCCGGTCCTTCGGTGTCGATGCTGGGGAAATCTGAAAAATACTTCCGATAAGGGGACCGGCGGGCTGCCTAGTGGATGCCTGGCCTTTTTTCCGCAATATATTGCGATTTCATGGATAGTGGGGCATTCTCTCCTAGAGGAGCGCAGAAATCAGCAATATTTTGCGGAAAGGGAAAGATGGACGACGTGCAGGCCATTGGAGCCAGTATCCGGCGCGCCCGCAAGGAGGCCGGCATTACCCAGGGCACGCTGGCTGACCTGGTGGGCACGTCCTCCCGAACCATCCATGCCATTGAAACGGGGACGGGCAACCCGTCACTGGGTACCGTTGCCGCCGCAGCCAATGCGGTGGGACTGCACCTCAGGGCCGCTGATGACTGAGGACCTGCAGCGCCTGAAGTTCGTCCGCGGCGCAGACGTGTACAAGGCCGGCGTCCTGGCCGGACACCTCTCCCGCACAGGCCGCGGCAGCGTGGCCTTCTCCTACACTGCCGAATACCTTGCTGCCGGCTCCCGCCCGGTGGCAACAACGCTGCCCCTTGCCGGGGATGCCGTGGAATCCCCCAGTGGTGCGCTGCCGGCCTTCTTCTCCGGGCTCCTGCCGGAGGGGCACAGGCTCACAGTCCTCAAGGACGCCGTGAAGACGAGCCTCGGTGATGAGCTGAGCCTCCTCCTGGCGGTGGGCGCCGACATGCCCGGCGACGTGCAGGTTGTCCCGGCCGGCGAGCCGCTGGTGGAACAGCAGCCCCTGGCGGACACCTCCCGTCCCGAAGACCTGGACTTCTCCTACCTGGCGGACGCGGTGGATCCGCACGGACTGCCGGGCGTGCAGCACAAGGCAAGCGCCTCAATGATGACCACCCCGCTGGCGCTTGCCAACCGCCGCTACCTGCTCAAGCTGGATCCGCCCAGCTACCCGCATCTTGTCTTGAACGAGGCAGCCCATCTCACCGGAGCCAAAGCCCTGAAGATTCCCGTGGCCAGGCACAGCGTGGTCACGGACAAGCGCGGCACGCCCGGGCTGCTGGTGGAGCGGTTCGACCGTGCCCACTCCGACGGCCTGGTGCGCCTGGCGCTCGAGGACGGAGCGCAGGTGATGAACCTGCCGCCGGCGTCGAAATACGCCGTCACCTCCGAGCAGCTGGTCCTGGCGCTTGCTGATCTGTGCAGGGCAAAGGCCGTGGCCGTGCGGAACCTCTACCTGCAGTTCATCTTTGCCTGGCTCACAGGCAACGGGGACCTGCACGCCAAGAATGCCGCCGTCCTCGCCGGCAGGAACGGAAGCTGGACCGTGGCGCCGATGTACGACATCCCCTGCACCCTGCTCTACGGTGACGACACCATGGCGCTTCCCCTCGCCGGAAAGGTCAAGGGACTTAAGGCCAGGCACTGGCAGGAGTTCGCGGCCGCCATTGGGCTTCCTCCCCGGGCAGCGGCAGCAGCCAACACCCTGGCCCTCGCCGCGGCCGCGGGCATCCGGCTGGACGCCCTGCCCGTCGCGGGATCACCCCTCAACGGCGCGCTGCGGGAGCTCCGGTTCCGCCGTGACCAGATGACGTCCTGACCCTCTCTGGGCTAGCAACTGATGACAACTATCGATTGACTTTCGATAGTTAGTAGCTGAAACTCGATATATGAAAATAACCCGCCTGGCGGTCACCGCCCTCCGGATGGTCCTTGTGGTGGCCTTCCTCCTGCTGCTCCTGTTCCAGGTCATGTCCATCCCCGGGCAGTTCGCGCACATGGCGCAGGAGAATCCGGACCGTGCCAACCTTCAGTGGCCCCTCACCATCTTCTTCATCCTGGAGGTGGCCTGCGTCCAGGTGGTGATCGTGGGCACTTGGAAGCTGCTGACGCTCGTCAAGCGCGACAGGATTTTCAGCAACGGAGCCCTGGTGTGGGTGGATGCCATTGTCTGGGCCATCGCGGCCGGCTGGACGATGCTGGCTGCGCTTTCCGCCGTCGTCGTCCTTAATGCCGACGATCCCGGACTCCCGCTCCTCCTGATCCTGATTCTGGTAGCCGGCGCCGCCCTGGGCCTGGTGGTGGTGGTGCTGCGCGCCCTGCTCCGGCAGGCTGCCGACCTCCGGGCGGACATGGAAGCGGTGATCTGATGCCCATTGTGGTGCGCATCGACGTCGAACTGGCCAGGCAGAAGATGAGCGTGGGGGAGTTCGCCGAACGTGTGGGCCTGACTCCCGCCAACGTGGCCGTGCTGAAAAACGGCCGCGCCAAGGCGGTACGCTTCAGCACCCTCGAGGCCATGTGCCGGGTGCTGGACTGCCAGCCGGGCGACCTGCTCGAGTTCGTGGAGGACGAGCCGCAGGGCCCGTGACCATGCTTTGGTCGGGCGGCCGCCAGGGGGTAGGTAGGGGAGTTGAAACCCTTGACATGGCGGGCGTTCTCGAACCTACTCTGGAAGTGCTCAGGCAGTGGGCTATCCCGGTCCCCAAGGGAGCGACATGGCGCACGACAACACCGAACCCGAGGAAAATACTGAGCCTGCGCAGGAGGGGGAACCCAAGCCGCCGCCGGAGCAGGGGACGCAGCCTGGGTCCGAGCCAGAGCAGCCGGAAAGTCCTTCCGGCCAATGGGAGGACCCGCCCCGGCCGCCGAGCCCCAGCGGCTTCAACCCGGACTACTGGCCCAAATACTGATCATGATCCGTTGCCTGTAGGCGGCGCGTCAGTGGCGTAGTCCGTGCAGCAGCCACCGGCTACGGGACTGCCCTCCAGCCCGGCGTCCATGGCGCCCCTGGCCGGAACCGTGCAGCACACATCGCCGCGCCAGGCCTCGATCCCTTCCCGGACGGCGATGGCCGCGATCACCAGCGCGGCGGCAGCGTCTGCCCACCACCAGCCCACCGTGGCGTTCAGCAGCAGGCCGGCCAGGAGCACAGCCGACAGGTAGGTGCAAAGCAGCGTCTGCTTGGAGTCAGCTACCGCCGTTTTGGACCCCAGTTCGCGGCCGGCGCGGCGCTGCAGCCAGGACAGTACCGGCATTATGGCCAGGCTCAGTGCCGCAATGACGATGCCCGGCACTGATTGCTCCGCCCCTTCCCCAGCGGCCAGGGACCGGATGGCTTCGGCGGAAACAAAAGCGGCGAGGGCAAAGAAGGACAGGGCGATGATCCGCAGTGTCAGATGCTCGCGCCGTTCCGGATCCTTCGAGGCAAACTGCCAGGACAGCGCGACGGCGGAGGCAACCTCGATCACCGAGTCCAGGCCGAATCCGATCAGTGCAGCCGATCCGGCCACCCCGCCGGCCCAGAGGGCAACCACCGCCTCGATGACGTTGTAGGTGATGGTGGCGGCGGCGAAGAAGCGGATGCGGCGGGAGAGGACGGCGCGGCGTTCCGGGGCCGGCGACATCTGGATTTCCGTCATGCCTGGCAGGTCCCGTCCGGTGCGCAGCACGCCGGATCGACGGCCAGCACGACACCCAGCAGGTCGCGGATGGCGTGGCCCAGCCGTTCGTCCGCCAGTTCGTACCTGGTCCGCCTGCCGTCCGGTACTGCCGCCACCAGGCCGCAGCCGCGCAAGCATGCCAGGTGGTTGGACATGCTCTGCCGGGACACGCCAAGGGAGTCGGCCAGGTCCGAAGGGTACGCGCCGCCGTTGGCAAGGGCGAGGAGGATCCGGGCGCGGGTCGGGTCCGACACCGCATAACCGAACCGGGCCAGGACCGGAGCATGCGTGAGGGTCTGCATGAACCCCAGAGTACAGCGTCCCCTGTATTCAGGAGAGGCTGTACTCTGCGGACATGGCCCGTACCGGGCTCCCAGCAGACGTGGAGTGAAGCTACCCGTCTATTCGGATACAGCTGCACTCGCAGTCCGTGGACATCAGGAAAAAGAAAGTGTGCGGCTGGCGCCCTGGCCCGACGATTGGGCTCTTCGGGTGCCGTTGCCTGGGGCGCCTATGCGGCGATCAGTGCCGGCGAGTGTGCCCTGCGGGCGGCAGCGCGCGGCGCCAGGACGCTGATGGTGCACGGCGCCTGCTGCGGATCGATTTTTGCTGGCAGGTGGTGGGTTTCGGAAGAGGCATGGAGCATTTCCAGCGCTTCCTGGTCCACCCGCGCATGCGAGATATCCAGTTCCACGCCCAGCCCTTCACGTAAGGAATTGGCGCGCTTGACGACTACATACAGTGCGTTGACGCTGTGGACGGTGACATGCCCCTTTGCAATCACCTGTGCCTTGGCGTGGTCGAGATCTACACGGACAACAATGTTCAGCTTGGAATTCAAGTTGTAAAGCCTTCCCCGGCATTGGCTGCGACGCTGCAGCTTCTTGCTTATGGCCGTTTGCATCAGCCTCATCCAGAGTAGGGACTGAATGTGATGCACGCAACATGAAGGTGTTTATTACATCGTTTGGTTTTCCTGCAGGGCGTCGACCGGAACGTCCGCCCGATCCGCATCAGCCGATGATGGGACGTTCCTCCGGAAGCCGGAACAGGCGCGGGTGTGCCGTCAGGGCCAGTGCGGAGGCCACCGCCACAGTGCCGATGCGTCCGGTGAACATCAGGGCCATCAGCACCCATTCGGCAGCAGGGGGCAGGTTGTAGGTGATGCCGGTGCTCATCCCTACAGTGGCGAACGCCGAGATGGCTTCAAAGAGGACCTTCTCGAGGCTGTAGTCGGTGAGTATCAGGAGGAGCATGGTTCCTGCGATGACGGCGGCAATGCCCAGGAGGGCAACGGAGAGGGCCTGGCGCTGTGAGGACGAACTGATGGAGCGGTGTGCAATGGTGACCTGGTCCCGGCCACGGACTTCATTCCAGATGGCGAAGCCCAGCACCAGGAAAGTGGTGATCTTGATGCCGCCTGCAGTGCCGGCGCTGCCGCCTCCGATAAACATCAGGATGTTGGTGACCATGAGTGTTTCCGGAGAAGCGGCGCCGTAATCGATGCTGTTGAATCCAGCTGTGCGGGGAAAGACGCTGCCGGCGAATGAGCCGAGGATCTTTCCCGTGAGGGAAAGCGGGCCCAGTGTTTCATTCCTGTTCCACTCGAAGGCGGCGAACAGGGCGGTTCCCGCGGCCAGCAGCAGAAGGGTTCCGTAGATGGTCAGCCGCAGGTGGATGGACCAGTCCTTCGGTGCCACTTCCCCGCGGGTGAGCTGGATGATGACGGGGAAACCGAGTCCTCCGCCGATGATCGCCAGGCAGATCGGCGTGATGATCCAAGGGTCTTCGGCGAAGCCGATGAGGTTGTCGCTATAGAGGGAGAAGCCCGCGTTGTTGAACGCTGATATGGCGTGGAACGTCCCGTGCCACAAGGCGGTCGCAGGATTCTGGTCGTAGGCCGACCAGAACCGCAGTGTCAGGACCAGGGCTGTCGCGGCTTCGAACGCAAGCATGATCCTGGCCACGCGGAGCAGCACGGCCCGGACATCGCCCAGGTTCAGGGTATGGGTCTCCGACTGCGCCACCAGTTGTCCGCGCAGGCCGATGCTCTTGCGCACCAGCAGTGCCAGCAGCGTTGCCAAGGTCATGATGCCGAATCCGCCCACCTGGATGAGGCCCAGGATGATGCCCTGGCCGAAGGGAGTCCAGAACGTTGCAGTATCCACGGTGATGAGGCCCGTGACGCAGACGGCAGAGACGGACGTGAACGCAGCCGGCATGAACCCTTCGGCCCCGCCGTCTGTCCGGGCAGCGGGGAGCATCAGCAGCCCGGTGCCCACGATGATGACCATCAGGAACGCCACCGGCACCGCCCTGACCGGATGGGACATCAGCCGGCTGACGACGTTTTCCCTGCCGGTGCCTTTTCCGTTCCTGGCGTCGCGGAGCATCTTCTGGACGGCGGCAACACTCGCTGTGTCCTGGCCAGTCTTCGGGGTGCCCGGCGCCGGCGGGCCGCTCCTGCGCAGGCTCATCCCACGTGGATGCCCGGGCGGGCGTCCGGGCAGGGTTCGTTTTCGCGGATGATTTCGCGGACCACCGGGGCAGTGTCTCCGCGGCCCAGGAGGAGGTACCGCATCAGGTGGGCCAGGGGATTTCCCTCAGACCACTCGAAGTAGGCGTGCGGCCGCACGCCGGTGCCGTCCCGCAGGGCCAGGAGGATCGCTGCGATGGCGTTGGGTGCGGCCGGGCTGTTGGCCCGCAGGATTCTGTGGCCGTCCACTTCCACGCCACGGACTTCCAGGATGTCGCTGAACTCGGAGGGGTCCGTGATGTCGATTTCCAGGAAGATGACGTCAGCGGTGCCCGGGACGGGGTTGTTCTCCCGCTGCACCGCTTCCTTGTCCCTGTACTCGGCGCCATCACGGTCCTGCGGACGGTTGGCGATCAGGTTGATCCGGCCGTCGAATTCCAGGGTGTCGCTGATGAAGCGGCGCGCCCCGTCGTCGAACTCGATCTTTTCCACGCGAAGCTCTGTGGTGCGGCTGATGCGGGAGACGAGGGAGACGGCAATGATGCCGAGGATGAAGAACGCGGAGATCGTGATGCCGTCCGGTTTCTCTATCACGTTGGCAGCCAGGGCGTAGAGCATCACCAGCGTGAGGGCAGTGAAACCGATGGATGCCGCGCGCTGCTTCCGGCGGATGGCGGAAATGGTGACGGCGATGGCTCCGGAGACCATCATGGCCAGGATTCCGGTGGCGTACGCGCCGGCCTGGGCGTTGACGTCCGCATTGAAGCCGATGGTGATCAGGATGCTGATGGACGTGTAGACCAGTACCACCGGGCGCACGGCGCGGGACCAGTCCGGGGCCATTCCGTAGGAGGGAAGGTAGCGCGGGACGATGTTGATCAGGCCGGCCATCGCCGAGGCGCCGGCGAACCAGAGGATGAGGATGCTGCTGATGTCATAGACGGAGCCGAAGCCGTTGCCGAGCTGTTCGTGGGCAAGGTACGCGAGCGCCCGGCCGTTGGCTTCGCCCCCGTCCTGGAACTGGTCCGCGGGGATCAGCACCGTGGTGACGAAGCTGCTGCCAATCAGGTAGACGCTCATGATCAGTGCGGCTGCGGTCAGGAGCTTGCGGGTGTTCCTGATCCGGCCGGCGAGCTTCTCCTCCGGAGTAGTGCCTTTGGAGGCCACCAGCGGCATCATGCTGACGCCGGTCTCGAAGCCCGACAGTCCCAGCACCAGCAGCGGGAAAGCCATCAGCGCCGGGCCGATGACCCCGCCCAGGCCTCCGCCGGAGGACGTGAGGGCGCCGGTCCAGCCGCTCAAAGCACCGGGGGTAGTAAAGATCTCCACGGCCCCTGCCCCGATGATCACCGCATTCATCAGCAGGAAGACCGCCACCAGCGGGATGGCCACGGCCACGGCTTCGGAGAAGCCCATCAGGAACACCCCGCCCAGGATCAGGAGCAGGACCACGGTGATCGTGACGGCCTGGCCTTCCAGGAATCGGGGCAGGTACGGGTTCTCCAGCAGGTGCACGGTGGCGTCGGCCGCTGACAGGGTGATGGTAATGATCCAGGACGTGGCCACGAAGCCGAGCAGGACCAGCACGAAGACCTTTCCCCGCCAGAACGGCAGGAGCCGTTCGAGCATGGCCACGGACCCCTGCCCGTGGGGGCTTTCCTTCGCCACGCGCCGATACATTGGCAGCATTCCGAGCAGTGTCAGCGCCACGATCAGCAGGGTGGCGAGCGGGGACAGCGCGCCGGCAGCCAGGGCGGCGATGCCCGGAAGGTAGGACAGGGTTGAGAAGTAGTCCACTCCGGTGAGGCACATGACCTTCCACCAGCTCTGCTGCGGGGCATGGGCCTCGGCGGCTTCCGGGCCGACCGGCTGGTGCACCCGGTGTTCAAGGAGCCAGCGGACGAACACGTTGCCGGGCTCCAGCTCGCGTTCAGGGTTTGGAACGGTAGCGGGAAGGGAGAACTGGGCGGAAGCCGTCAAGGACGTGTCTTTCTTTACGGCCTGGAAACGGGGCACACCGGTCCCGTTTTCAGGCGCGGCACTGTGCTGATAACCACCGGAGCGTAGCACCGGGCCGGCCCTGTCCAGCGGGCGTTTCCGGGGATCTTAATGCTTTCTTAACGCCCGGCCCGTTTACTCCCGGAAGCGGTATCCCAGGCCTGTTTCGGTCAGCAGGTGTCGCGGATTGGCGGGGTCGTTCTCAAGCTTCCGCCGCAGTTGGGCGAGGTAGACACGCAGGTATGCGGTTTCGCCGGCATAGCCGGGGCCCCACACATGGGTGAGGATCTCGTCGTGGGACACGAGGGCGCCGCTGTTCCTGACGAGCAGTTCAAGAATGTTCCACTCGGTGGGAGTCAGCCGGACGGCAACTCCCCGCCGGGTTACCTGCTTATTGGGCAGGTCAACGGTGAAGCCCTCGGTCCTGACCACCGGGAGGTCTCCGGGCGCTCCGCGGCGCAGGGCGGCGCGGAGGCGGGCGAGCAGTTCATCCATGCCGAACGGCTTGGTCACGTAGTCATCCGCGCCCGCGTCCAGCGCCTCGATCTTGTCATCGGAGCCGTGCCGTGCCGAGAGGACCACAATGGGAACCCTGTTCCAGCGCCTGAGCCTGCGAATGACGTCGACGCCGTCCAGGTCCGGGAGCCCCAAGTCCAGGATGATGATGTCCACCGGATGCTGCGCTGCCTGCGCCAGTGCGTCATGCCCGGTGAGCGCGGTGACCGTGGAATAGCCCCTGGCATTCAAATTGATCTGCAGCGCCCGCAGGATCTGGACCTCGTCATCGACAATCAGGACTGCCGCCACGATGCACCTCCCATGCCTGGTTCCGGCGCGACGCCGGTGGACAGCGGCAGCCGGACCACCATGGTCAGGCCTCCGCCCGGCGTGGGTTCGGCCAGGAGGACCCCGCCCATTGCCTCGGTGAATCCTTTCGCCACGGCAAGACCGAGGCCTATGCCGGTTCCGGGGGTGGTGTCATCGGCGCGCTGGAACGGCCGGAACATGGCCAGGACGTCATCAGCCGGTATGCCGATGCCGTGGTCCACAATGGTGAGTTCGCTGGCTGGTACATCCCCAATCCTTGCGCTGCCTGCACCCCCTACTGCGCCGGCGATCACCACGTCGGAGTCAGGGGCATACTTGAGCGCGTTCTCCACAAGGTTCGCGATGACCCGCTCCAGCATTCCCGGATCGGCATCGACGGGAGGCATGTTGTCCGGTAACAACACCCGGAGGTGCTCCGATTCAACCGCCCGCAGGGCCTCGCCTACAACATCTGCCCAGTAGACCGGGCGGATGAGCGGTGCCACGGAATCGGCCGTGATCCTGGACATGTCCAGGAGGTTGCTGACCAGCCGGTCCAGCCTGTCCGCGCCATGCTCGATCGTCGCGAGGAGTTCCTCCTGCTCGCCCGGTCCGAGGGTAATGGTCTTATCCCGCAGGCTGCTGGAGGCGAGCTTGATACCGGCCAGGGGCGTGCGCAGATCGTGGGACACGGCCCGCAGGATGGATGTGCGCATGGTGTTGCCTTCCGCCAGGCGCAGGTTTTCACGCTGGCTTGCGGAGAGTTCTTCGCGCTGGACCAACGCCAGCAGGTGCGCCCCGAACGCGGAAAGCAGCCGCCTTTCGTCCTGCGACAGTTCCTTACCGGCCAAGGTCAACATCCTGTCGCCGTCCAACTGCTCCGCCGTGTCCGCTGCAGACACGTCACCCGGCCGCACTTCGCCGGAGAACTCCTGGAGCTTCCATGCGGATCCCCTTCCTGGTCCGGGCCGGTGCCTCACCCACAGTCCTGCCCCCTTGGCCTGGAAATGCTCCCGGACCTGGTTTAGGAATGCGGGAATGCTGTTTCCTTCGGCGACTGCACGCCGGCTCAGGTCACCCAGCACCGCGGCTTCCGCCCCGGCAATGTGCGCTTCCTTGCTGAGTTTGGCTGACCGGTCCACCACCAGCGACACAGCGACCGCTACGACAACAAATATCAGCAATGCCAGGACATTTTCCGGATCAATGACCGACAACGACCCCACGGGCCGGACGCTGAAGTAATTGACGATCAGCCCCGCAACAACCGCCGCCGCAACCGCAGGCCACAGGCCCCCAAACAGCGCCACCCCCACAATTCCAGTGAGGTGGACCAGCATATCCGCGGAGAGCTGATCGTGCGGGAGGAGATCGAGGATGAATTGCAGGATGGGTGGAAGCCCCAGGGCCAAGGCGAAGGCCGGGATTTCCCGCCGCCGTCCCAACCGCGGGCGCGACCGCCGTTGACTGTGGGACAGGCCAGGCGGGCGGTTCACCAGGTGCACGTCGGTGGCGCCGGCGTCCCGCAGTACTTCGGCTGCCACCCCACGGCGGCTGCTGAACCGGCGTCGGCGGAAGGGCGCTCCGAGCACAATCTGGGTGGAGTTGATACTCCTGGCGAAGGCAGAAAGCGTCGACCCCAAGTCCTCTCCTCCAATGGCGTGGAAAACCCCTCCAAGCTCCGACGTGAGCCGGCGCAGCGATTCCACTTCCAGGTCCTTGCCCGGCTCCGTCCCGTGTCCGTCGCTGCTGGTGCGGACGTGGACCACATGGAGCTCCCCGCCGGCGGCCGCTGCCAGCATTTTCGCCGCCCTGCGCACCAATTCCTGGTCCAGGGCCGTTCCACCCACCCCGACGGTGATCTTTTCCCGTGCAGGCCAGCTGTCGCCGGCTCTCTTCGACTGGTTGTAGCCGGCCAGGTCCGCGTCTACCTGCTGGGCAAGCCACAACAACGCCAGCTCCCGCAAAGACGCAAGGGTGCCGACGCGGAAAACACCGGCCAGGGCAGCATCGGCCTCCTCCTGACTCCCGAAGATCTTTCCGTCAGCCAGCCGCTGGCGCAGCAACTCCGGTGAAGCATCCACCAATTCGATCTGGTCGGCACGCCGCACCACGGCGTCCGGCACCGTGTGTGGTTCCCGCACGCCTGTGACCTCCGCGGCGGCGTCCGACAACGATGCCACGTTCCTGATATCCAACGTCGAGATGACATCCATGCCGGCCTCGAGCAGGGCGTCCACCTGCTCCCAGCGGGCTACGCCGGCCGGTGCTGCAGCGTAGTCGTCAACCAGGACGATTGCCGGTGCACGGACCTTCAGGGCCTGGACGTCCAGCCCGCCTTCCAGGTCCTGGCTTTCCGGTTTCGGGCACAGTTCAAGGCCTGCCAGAAGCTCTTCGTTATCCGTCCGGCCCCGCGGGGCAGCGGCACCGACAACAACATCTGCGCCTTCGCCGGCCAGCCTCCGGCCTTCTTCCAGCAGCGCAAACGTCTTTCCCGCCCCGGGACCCGCCCCAAGAAGAATACGCAGATTACCTCGTGCCATGGGTCCATTGTTCCTCCTGCCTGACGCGCGAGGGCCGCAGGATGATTCCGGCCTGCGGCCATGACTGCTCCGAGGGTGGAGTATCCCCTTCCTCCACCGGTCAGCCCGGGTGGATCATGTACCCATGGGCAAGCGCGCGAGCAGCGGCCTTGGCGGCGCTGACGGTTCCGGGTCCACTGGACGGCCGGAACCGGCTGGACCGCAGGGCCGGCCGGGGCCGCCGGGCCAGCCGGACCATGTGGTGGTGTTCGTCCACGGCATGGGCCGAGCCCTCAAAGGCGGGACCCTGCAGGAATGGGCCCAGCCACTGATGCTGAGCCTGCACGACCTCTCCCTGGACCTGGTCCCCGACAGCACGCACCCGCACCTGGTCATCACCAAGGCGAACGCGGTGGGTGACCCTCCGGAAGTGCTGGCCAAGGTCCTCCGCAGCGCTGCGGACGGTACTCCGGAATATCTCACCGTGCTCATGACAGAGGCGTCCTGGGGCAGGGACTTCGAACCGGCGTCGGCCGCGTCCACGTACTCCTGGGCACTGCGGACCGCCCTGCGCGTGTACCTGCGGTCCCTCCAGCTGATCAAGTGGAACCTGTATCCCGGGCGGCAAAAGAACATCCGGTGGTTCGGGGCCTGGCTGCGGCAACTCGTCCTGACCTCGCTGGCAGCCTTTGCCGGGTTCTTCATCCTGCTGGCGGTGCTGGTGGCGCTGCTGCTGATCATCGGCCTGGCATGGATCCCGGGTCCGGGCCGGTGGATCGGGAAGCTTGTGTCCCTGTTTGCCGACTTCCTGGGCGATCCGCAGGTGTGGAAGCGCAAGCCCCTGCAGGCGGCAGCGATGCGGCAGCGGGTGGTGGACACGCTCCAGCGCTGGGACCACTGCCCGGAAACACAGGTCACCGTCGTGGCGCACAGCCAGGGTGCCGCCATCACGGGGCAGGTCCTGTTCCAGAACCAGGCCCGCGCCACCAACTTTGTCAGCGTGGGCAGCGGGCTGGACCTGCTGGGCTATGCGCAGTGGGGCGGGGGAGCGGGCGAGGACCCGGTGACGGACTGGCTGGCCAATCCTCAGCGGCCGCGCTGGATCAACGTCTGGGGGAAGTTCGACTTCGTGCCGGCCGGGCCCATCTCCACGCACGCCCACGGGCCGCGTCCCGTCTTCGGCAAGATCTACGCCCGGGACAGTGAGGGCGACGGCGGCCCCGGTCCCGAGGAACATCCGGTGTACAACAGGTCCGCCCTGATTTATGACCACATTGTCTACTCCAAGAACCGCGTAGAGGTGCTGGACCCGCTGGCGCGGCTGATCCTGGATCCGCCGCCGCCGGATTCCGGCGGGCTGGCCTTGAGGATGCTCGACGGCGACCGGCGGCTCCGCCCGCACCGCGTCATGGTGAAGAGCCTGGGAGTGACGCGGCTGCTTGCTGTCCTCACCTCGGGACTAAGCGCTCCAGCTGCGCTGGCCTGGCTGGGGTCGCAGGACTGGGCGCGGAACCTGGTCCGGTGCGGGCGGCCCGGGGAGGGGCCGGACCCGTGGTGGTCCGCCTGGCTGTGCTCCGGCCCCACCTACCATTGGGCGCACTGGCAGGACTGGGGCGTGCTGGTTGCGGCAACGGCAGTGTTTGCCGGCCTACTGGTGGCGCTCCTGAACGGGCCGGTGTGGGGAGTGCTGCACGACCGGCTCCAGCGGATGCGCCGCCCGTCCTTCACGCAATCGAGCGACCCCACCCGCAACCCGCCGGCCAACCCGTGGTGGTACGTGGCGTGGTACCTGCTGATCGTGACGGCGGTGGCCGTGGCCGTGCCTTTCCTGCTGGCATGGCCGGATCTGCCGTGGGTGGTGGTTGTTGTGCTGGTGGTGGCGCTGTGGGCGTTGTGCTTCACGCGCACCGGCATCACCGGCCTGCCGGCACGGACCGTCCTGCAGGAAGCGCAGCCTGTGGCACCCAAGCCAGTGGCACCCGGGGCGCCGGCCGCCGTCGAACGCAACTTGCCGCCCGCCGTCGAACGCGGCGGACAGCCAGATCCTCACCCCACTGCTTCGGAAAGCCTTCCGGCTAACACCGTGACCGGCGCGGCTGACCAGCGCTCGCGCTCCGGTTCGTAGGAGATGACGACGGCGGTGCTGCTGTCCTTCGCCTCGTCCATGGCAAGCAGCAGGGCGTCCTCCACGTGCCGGGCGTATTCCAGCCGCTCGGCCAGCGAGCCCTGGAGCTCGTCGTCGTCAATAAGCACATGGCCCTTGCCGTCCACGATGACCTTCAGCGAATAGCCCTGGTCCTCCTGGAGGGACCCGCGGGTGGATGAAATTTCGGTGACTCTGTCTGCCCGGACCAGCCCGTTGCCGAGCGTTCGGATCCACACTTCACCCATCGACTGACCTCCCCTTTGGTATGGGCGCGGATCAGCGCCCCATAAGGCGAACGCTACTCCTCCGCGGGGCGTTTGTGACCCCCGATTCGCTTCATTTGCGGGCCTTTCGGCCCTTCCGGACCGGAGTTGCCGCGGGGACGATGTTGGCAGGCGGCACGTCCAATGATTTTGCTGTTATCTGGCTCCGGGAGATGGCATGGCTGACAAGACGGTGACCAGCCGCGGCGGCAACGTTGTGTCTGTCCTGGTTAACGCCGCGATGATGTGGGGGATCAACATCTGGCCGGGCTGGCAGGTGGTGCCGTTCCTGACCCCGGATATGGACCGCGTGCTCGGCATCATCAACGCGTCACTGACCGCAGGCATCGTGGCGAACCTCGTCTTTGTGGTGATCCGCAACAGGGGCATCATGGCGCTGGGAAACCTGGTGGTCCTGGGAATAGGGCTCGCCGCCACGTTCCGCTTGTGGGAGGTCTTCCCTTTCGACTTCGGGGACAGCTGGCCGGGCTGGCCCGTGGTGGTGCGCGTGCTGCTGGGGCTGGGCATCGTGGGCTCCATCATCGGCATGGTGGTGGAAATCGTAGCCTTGTTCAGGTCGCTGGCAGGCTTCGGAGAGCGGGCCCGCCAGTAGTCTCCCGCCGCCGGGGAAATGCGGCTTGGGGTTGTACCGCGCTGCGCGCTGAGGCCCGGGTTCGGTGCGCACGGACAGTCCCTGCGTACTGACGCCGGCATTCGGTGCGCAGGCCGGGCGGCGGCGCCTCGCGGGCGGCCATAAAATAAATCTGATGACTTCCCCCGATGACCCCCAGTCCTTCAGCCTGCGCGGCATCGCGGTGGCAGCGTTCGGGCCCACGCTGCTCTACGGAATCGGTACGGGCGCCATCCTGCCGGTGGTGGCCCTGACCGCACGGGATCTGGGTGCCTCGGTGGCTGTGGCCGCCCTGATCGTCACCCTGATCGGGCTGGGCTCCTGGTTCTTCAACCTGCCCGCCTCCCTGGTGACGCTCAAATTCGGTGAGCGCTGGTCAATCGTGGGCGCCGCCGTCGCAGCCGGCCTCGCGCTCGCGGCCGCCGGGCTGACGTCGCTGGTGCCCGACGGACTCTGGCTGCTCGCTGCGGCGATGGCCGTCGTCGGAATGTCAGGGGCGGTGTTTGGGCTGGCCCGGCAGAAGTACCTCACCGAGGCCGTGCCCGTGGAGTTCCGGGCACGGGCGCTATCCACCCTGGGCGGGGTGAACCGGATCGGTGTGTTCATCGGGCCGTTCCTGGGCGCGGCCGTAATGCAGTTTTCCGGCATCGGCGGCGCGTACTGGGTGGGGGTGGTGACCATGGCGGGCGCCGCGCTGCTGTCACTCACCATTCCGGACCTGGCCGTTGCTCCAGCGCCCGACGGCGGGCACAAGGGTCCGGAGCCCACGCTGCGGAGCGTCGCGGTATCCCACGCGGGCGTGTTCCTCAGCCTGGGCATGGGCATCCTGCTGCTCAGCGCGCTGCGCTCGTCCCGGCAGGTGGTCATCCCGCTGTGGGCGGACCACCTGGGCATGGACGCCACGTCGGCCTCCCTGATTTATGGGCTTTCCGGGGCCATCGACATGCTGGTGTTCTATCCCGCGGGCAAGCTCATGGACCGGAAAGGCCGGCAGTTTGTTGCCGTGCCCTCCACGCTGATCATGGGGACAGCGCTGCTGCTGATTCCTCTCACGGGATCGTTTGTGGGGCTCCTGCTGGCCGCGCTGCTGATCGGGTTTGGCAACGGGATCAGTTCCGGACTGGTGATGACCCTCGGGGCGGACTTTTCGCCGGACCGCGGCCGCGGGCAGTTCCTGGGGCTGTGGCGGTTCATGGCCGATGCCGGGTCTACCGCCGGTCCCGTGCTTCTCTCCGGGGTGACCGCCGTTGCCACCCTGGGCGCGGGGGTCTCAGCCACGGGCATCCTGGGCTTTGCGGCGGCGGCCGTGTTCGCCGTCGTTATTCCCCGCCTGAAGCACCGGCGCAACTACTAGGGATATCCTCGACAGATGAGTGAACGGGGCGTGAGCACTCGGATAAGTCCGTTGCGCAAAGCCATGTGGTGGCTGCAGGACTACCTTTATGCCGCGGGATGGCAGGTCCGGGGAGTGTTGTCGCGGGTCCAGCCAGGGTCCTTCCACCAGGGCCACCGGCGGCCCGTGGTGATCATTCCGGGCGTTTACGAAAACTGGCAGTTCATGATGCCGCTCATCCAGTGCATCCACGACGCCGGCCATCCCGTCCACGTGGTCACGGTGCTGCAGCGGAACAAACTCGATGTGCCCGTCGCCGCGCGGATGGTGGCCCAGCACATCGAGGAAGCGGGCCTGCAGGACGCTGCGATCGTGGCGCACAGCAAGGGCGGCCTGATCGGCAAGTACACCATGCTGATGCTCGACCCCGAGCAGCGGATCGACCGGATGATCACCGTGTGCACGCCGTTTTCGGGATCGCGCTATGCCAGGTACATGCTGCTGCCCACCCTGAGGATCTTCTCGCCGCGCAACGCCCTGACGCTGGAGCTCGCCCGCGAGGAAGCCATCAACAGCCGCATCACCTCCGTTTACGGACCGTTCGATCCGCACATTCCGGAGGGCAGCGTCCTTCCCGGTGCCACCAACATCGAGCTGCCCACAGCCGGGCATTTCAGGATTTTGGGTGACCCTGAGACGGCGCGGATCATCGTTGAGCAGCTGAACCCCGACGAGCCGTGACCCCCGATCTGGGCGACCCGGACGTGGGCGGCTCCGGCCCTGAACGCTGGCCCGGCCGCCGGCCCGACGGCGGCGCCGGCTCCCGTCCGGGGCCCGACAGCGGCGCCGACCACTCTGGCCAGGAGCGCGCCGTGCCGGCGGAGCCGGACCACTCACCCTCCAGCAACGCGGTGGAACGGCGGCAAAGCAGGTGGGCCACCGTCCTGGCGGTGCTGCAGCGGGTGCTGTACCTGGCGGTGACTGTTGCCGTCGGCTGGGCGGTGTACTTTTTCCTGCTGTCGCGGCTTTCGCGCGGTCCCGAGCAGGCGTGGGTGTTCCTGCCGGTCTGGCTGATCCTGGCGTATGCGCTGCTGCCGCGTGTCCATAAAATCCTGAGCAGCCTCTACATCCCGGACTACTTTATTGGCAGGGCCAGGACGGGCGACGGCGTCCTGGGCGATCCCGTGAACCTCGCCGTGGTGGGGACGAGGGAGGAGCTCCGCCGGGCCATGCGCACCGCCGGCTGGGTGGAGGCCGACCCCATTACCCCGGCCACGGCCTGGCACACCCTCACTTCCACGGTGCTGGGCCGCAGCTATCCGGCCGCGCCCGTCAGCTCGCTCTACGTGTTCGGCAACCGGCAGGACCTGGCATTCCAGCGCGAGATCGACGGGAATCCGCGCAAGCGGCACCACGTCCGGTTCTGGAAATGCCCGCCCGGATGGCTGCTGCCCGGCGGCCTGTCCGTCGACTGGGTGGGTGCCGGAACGTACGACCGCAGCGTGGGCCTGTCCTTGTTCACGTTCCAGATCACGCACAAGATTGCCGACCGCACCGACGAGGAACGCGACTTCATCATCGCCACGCTGCAGGCGGCCGATGCGGTGCAGTCAGTCCACGTCATCCTCAACTACTCCAGCGGCTACCACCACCGCAACGGCGGCGGCGACGCCATCCGTACCGACGGGCACCTGCCCATCATCGATTTGTACGAGCCGGGACGGCCGGGCGTGGTCGGGTCCTAGTGTGCGTTGAAGGGAGTGCTGGTTGCCGGAGCCAGGCTTCCGCTCGTAGCGGTCAGTGTGCAGGCGGTCGCCTTCCCTGCAATTTCGAGTTCGGGAAACGAAACAGCTCCCGGTGATACGAAGGGGAGCGTGCCTTTGATGCTGCAGTGGGACGCCAGCGTGACCCGGGCAAGGGCATCCGTTTGGTTATCGAAGGCGTCCAGGACGTGAACCGTTACTGCAGGAGTGATGGGTTTGTTTTTCTCAACGTCGGGGCTGATGGCCGTGAAGACGAGTTTCGCTGGCGCCGCTGCGCTTATGGTTGCGGTTATTGGTTCCGGACTTGCCAACCCCGGCGCGGAAAGCCTAAGGGTTGGTGTGCCTGCTTTGGTGTCCCCGTAGAAGAACGACGCCGACGCTGACCCGGCGGGGACAGTCGCAGTGTTGATCCGCGCGCCGTTAGCCGTGGCGGCAAAGATTCCCGTTGCTGTTGAGCTAGTGGACAGGCTTATGGAGAAGGATCCGGCCGTGACAGCATTTCCGTACGCGTCCTGGCGCTCCACTGTGATGGGGCCGAGGAGGGCAGCGGACGACGCTGGCCCCGCAGGATGGTTTCCAGCTGTGAGTACGAGTTTGACTGCAGCTGCGGGGATGACTGTGAAACTGCCGCTGACCGTACCTGCATACCCGGTACTGGACGCGACGAGCGTATAGCCGGCACCAGCCTTGTTGATCGAAAGCCCGTCGAAGGTGGCCGTGCCGGACCAGTCGGTCCTGGCCGTAACCGTTCCAGAGAGCGTCCCTCCCCCGGGGTTGGCACCGATGCCAATCGTGACTGGCACTCCGGATTCCCAGACCTCAAATCCGAAGATGGTCCGCAACTGGACCTTGACGGACGTCATGGGTGAGCCCGCCGTCACCGTGGCGGACGGTTGTGAGCTGAACGTCAGGTCACGCAAGCTGGATACGTTCACGGTGCCGCTTGTTGTACTGGCCGCGGTCCAGGATCGGTAGACGGCGGTGACCATGTACTTGTGTGTGCCTTCGGGGACGGAGGTGTCCGTGCAAGTGCTGGCGGCGATAGGTGCAACGGGGCTGGAACCGCAGGCTGCGAATGCGGCCGTGCCGGAGACCCGAGTGACGAAGTAGCCGGCTGGGGTGACCGTCCCCGGCGACGGGGTCCAGCTGACAGTGACGTTGGAGTTACTGCTGGCAGGCACGGCTACGTTGGTGGGCGGAAGCAGCGTGGCGACTGACGCCGTCGTGCTTCCCGTTCCTGACGCTTCCCAGAAGGCGGAAGCGGGGACTGCGCCCAGCAAAGCGCCAATGACTACCGTGACGGCGATCGCCGCGCAGGAGTGCAGGACCCTGCAAAACGCCGCCAGCTCCCGTCGAAGCCGGGGGCGGGCTTCGGGGGAGCTGGCGGCGGTGGACATAGGACCTTCCGGACGTCGTCTTCGGGAGCAGTTAGGCGGGCTTTCTCACCATCGGGCCAGGACCCTGACCGTCTGTGTCAGTAATGCCAGTCCCTGCCCTCTTCAGCTTGCCGAGAAGTACAGGGGGACTGAGGCGTTCTTGCAGCCGTCCTGGTTGGTATCCCGGTTGATCATCTGCAGCGTTACTGTTCCTGTTGTGGTGCCGCCATTGGGGGCAATTTCGACGGGAGTGAAAGTGGGAGACACGATCTGGAAATCCGCCGCGGAGCAGCCGGAGGTGGGTGTCCAGGCGCTGTTGTTGTCGTCGGCGATAGTAACAACAACGTTTGAGAGCTTCTGGACGCCTGTGCCCGGGTTCGTCACCGTATACTCAACGGTCTGGATCGGGCCGCCAGGGGAGAGTGGTTCCCCCGTGATTTTGCTGGTGATGGTGAAGTTTTTTGACGTGTCAGCTTTTGTGGTGGCACTCCCGGTTCCAGCGGCAGTCCAGTATGCGAAGGCGGCGCCGCCGCCGATGGCTACCAGTGCCACCGTGGTTCCGATGATGCGCTTCTTACGTCCAGCAACCTTGGCCATGTGAATCCCCTTGAAGAATTTGTGCGGTGTACGCAGAGACCTTGTGAGCCCTGAGCGGCTCCGATAGGAATACCTTCGCGGGGATTCATCAACTTACACCCGAGTAATTCCTCAATTTTAAGTCAAGAGTTCCGACGTTTCCGCAGGTCAAGGGCCTGCCAGTTGCTTGTGGAGGGCTGCCCGCCGGATGCGACGATCCACTGACCGCGAAGAACTCCGTAGCCATAACACCCCCGGGGGTATACGATGGCGAGGTACCCACCAGCAGGAGCAACTGCCTGAGGAGGCACCATGAGCTACACGCACACCATCACCGTTCCGCTTGCCTGGGACGAGGCGCTGCAGCAGACCAAGGACGCCCTGGCCGAGCAGGGTTTCGGCATTCTTTCGGAGATCAACGTCCGGGCCACCTTTGAAGCCAAGCTGGGGCCAGAGGCGGCCGCATCCCTTGGCGACTACATCATCCTCGGCGCCTGCAACCCCAACCTGGCCAGTCGTGCCCTCGCAGCCGAGCCGGACATGGGTGCCCTGCTGCCCTGCAACGTTGTGGTCCGCCGCAGCACCGACGCCAGTGAAACCACCATCCAGGCGATCGATCCGCAGACCATGGTGCAGCTCAGCGACACTCCGGCGGTCAAGGACGTAGCGGACGACGCCGACACGCGTCTCCGCGCGGCCCTCGCCCGCCTGAATGGCAGCGTCAGCCCCGGCGGCAGCGCCGGCCCGGGGAGCTGAGACGCGTGACCGGCGGCGGCCAGGCCGGCGGCCCTTCGGGGGAGCATGGGCCGGCGGAACTGCAGCACCCGCGCTTCGCCCGGGCCTACGCCCGGGCGGTTGAGGAGATGAACCGCCGCGGCGCTACCGAACACCGCCGTGAGCTGCTCGCCGGACTGCATGGGTCCGTCGTCGAAATCGGCGCCGGGGACGGTTCCGCCTTCGCGCTGTACCCGCCGGCCGTTACTTGTGTGCTGGCCATCGAGCCGGACGACGACCTCAGGAGCATCGCCGCCGCCAAAGCAGCCTCCGCTCCGGTGCCTGTCACGGTCCGTGCCGGAGCTGCCGAACACATTCCCGCAGCCGACGCCAGCGTGGATGCCGTTGTGTCCAGCCTGGTTCTGTGCAGCGTCAGCGAGCAGGCCCCCGTGCTGGCCGAGATCCGGCGCGTCCTGCGTCCCGGGGGGATCCTTGCTTTCTACGAGCACGTACGCTCGGACAACCGGCTGTTCGCGGCAGTGGAGGACCTGTTGGCGCCTGCATGGCAGCGGTTCGCCGGCGGATGCCATCCAAACCGGGACACTGTGGCGGCCATCGGGGAGGCTGGCTTTGTTCCGGTAGGCAGCCGGCGCTTCAATTTCGCCGTCCTTCCGTTGTCGCCCGTCCTGGCCCATGTGCTGGGCACGGCCGTCAGTCCCGGGCCACCCGCCGGGGCCTGATTGCGGCAAACAGGGTGGAAATCCCGGCGCCGCCATTGGGGGGAAGGGCGGCGCCGGGATGTTTGAGGAGCACGACGTCCGCTTGCAGGGGGACAGACGTGCTCACCGTCTCACGGCTGCCAGGAGCCGGGCGAGTGGCCGTTGTTACCTGGCGGAGCCCACTTCAAGACGCCGCCAGGAGAGTGATGGGCCGCGAGGTCAATCCGGCTGGATGGCCTGCTGCCTGCGCTGCCGCTGCCCGTCTCCTGACAGCCACTACTATCCACCGGGCCCATCAAAATACTCACCAGTAATGCGTCAAGGTTCGGTCAAGGTTTCTCTGGCCTGCAGGGACTCAGCGCCTTGCCGGGACACGTCGTCGTGCGGCGTACGCGAACAGGGACGTCGTGGCAACCGTGGCCAGGTAGCCTGCGATCACAATCAGTGAGATTCCTGCCCAGAAATAGTGGGTGGTGCTGGTCTCCTGCCAGGGGCTCGGGGCAATGCGCGCCAGCGAGTACAGGGCCACCGCGGCCGACGCCAGTCCGATGAAAACCGGAAGCGTCAGCCAGATCCGGGCCGAACCGATGTGCCCGCCAAACCCGTCCCACGCATTCCACGACCCGCGGCGGATGATGAGCCAGCCGGCAGGAATCATGAACGCGCCCACCAGCAGGAACGCCGCCACCACGTCTGCCGGCCGGTGCCACTGATTGATCAGCGTGGAAACCCCGGACGCGATGGCAAACGTGCCGCCGACGAATCCGGCCATCGGACGCCAGCGGGGCGAAGCCATCAGGAACACCGCGGCCGCCGCCGACGCCGCCAGCGTGGTGTGGCCGGAGGGCAGCGAGTTCAGCTCCAGCGTGATCACTCCCTTGTCCGGGCGGGCCGGCAGAAGATCCTTCAGTACTTGCGTGGCGATGTTCGCGCCGACGCAGGCTGCCACCGCAATCCCCGCTTCTGCCCAGTGCTTGCGGATCACGGTGACGAACAGGACCACGACGGCGGCCATCACCAGCGAGACGGTGGGCAAGAGATCCAGGAACTTGGTGGTTGCCTTGCCGGCCGGCCCATGGAGCTCCACGGCCTCCACGAGTGCGGATTCGTCGATGAACTGGCCGGTGGTGGTCTGGACGAAGTAGTAGTAGGTGGCCACCAGCCCGGACACACAGGCAAGCGTGGCCAGCACGAACAGGAAGCCCGACCCCGTTGCGGGTCGGGCTGCGGTCCTGCTCGTTGCCTGCCGTTGAAAAGTCATCGCTTAAAGGGTGTCACAGAAAGCTGGGATCCCGCCGCACGTTGGACCTCGCCCACCGCGCCCTGCGACGGGAATGCGTAACTCTTGCCCTGGTGCCGGAACTGAACCCGCGTGAAGACGGCGGGCCCGGGACGGGACGGCTCCAAAAATCACGCATTTACGGACGCTTGTACAGTTGAACCCATGCCAACCGACCCGCCCCAGGTGCCCGCGCTCAAGGAACTGCTGGCCGGCGCGCACGTGGTGTCCCTGCCCATGCGGGTCAGGTTCCGCGGCATCATGGAGCGCGAGTCGCTGCTGCTGCGGGGCCCGGCCGGGTGGGGTGAGTTCTGCCCGTTCCCCGAGTACGGCGACGCCGAGGCGTCCCGCTGGCTTGCCGCCGCCATCGAGGCTGCCTGGGAGGGGTTCCCCGCGCCGCTGCGTTCCGTTATCCCGGTGAACGCCACCGTTCCTGCCGTGCCTGCCGCGCGGGTGCCGGAGGTGCTGGCGCGGTTTGGCCGGGTGGACGCCGTGAAGGTCAAGGTTGCCGAGCGCGGCCAGACCCTCGACGACGACACCGCCCGGGTTGCCGCCGTGCGCGAGGCACTCCCGTACGCCGCCATCCGCGTGGATGCCAACGGGGGCTGGGACGTGCCCGGGGCGGTTGAGGCACTCACCCGGCTTGCCGGCGTCGGGCTTGAATACGCCGAGCAGCCCGTCCCCGCCATCGACGGACTGGCCGAGGTCCGCCGGCAGCTGCAGGCGGAGGGCACCCCGGTGCTGATCGCTGCGGACGAGAGCGTCCGCAAGGAGTCCGACCCCCTGCGCGTGGCGCGGGCCGGGGCGGCCGACCTCCTGGTGGTCAAGGTGGCGCCGCTCGGGGGAGTGCGGCGCGCACTGGACATCGTGGCGCAGGCCGGGCTGCCCGCCGTCGTCAGCTCTGCGCTGGACACCTCCGTGGGCATCCGCGCCGGCCTTGCCCTGGCCGCCGCCCTGCCCGAATTGCCTTATGCGTGCGGGCTGGGGACGGTGTCCCTGTTTGAATCGGACATCACCACGGATCCTTTGGTGTCCGACGACGGCGCCATCCGCCTCCGCGATGCGGCCGCCGACGCCGGGCTGCTTGAGCGGTATGCGGCATCCGCGGAACGCCGGGACTGGTGGCTGGCCCGGCTGCGCCGCGTCCACGCGCTCCTGGCCGCCTGAGTCCCTCTCTCACTTGACGCAGGCTTTCCGGAGACCCTCTCTCACTTAATGTGGTTTTTTTTGAAACCCTCTTTCACATGACACGGCCTTTCCTGAACCCCTCCGGCACGTTTCTGCAGGTCACGCGCGGTTAACCGGAACTTCACCCGGCATACTACTGCGCGTAGAAACCGGCTGACAGGGTGGGCGGGACCTCGTAGAAATTCCTTGGAAGGCCCCCATGTCTGAAACGACTGCCCGCAAGTTCACCCTGCTGCCGATGCTCGGCCATACCAAGGGCAAGCGCAGCGCCGTCACCTGCGCGCTGAAGTGCGACAACGCCTGCGCCGGCGACGTCTGCAACACCAGCTCCAACAGCTACTTCCGTGACATCGCCTCCACCACAATGTCGCGCCGCGCCGCCCTGGGCTTCGGCGCCGCCGGTGCGCTCGCCGTCGTCCTCGGATCCGCCGCAACCTCCCCGGAATCCGCACATGCCGCTGGCCTGTCCAAGGCCGCGAAGGAAGGCTTCGGCAAGTCCAAGCTGCAGTTCACGGCCATCCCGTCGATCGATGCCGCCGTGGACGCCGTGACCGTTCCGGAAGGCTTCACCTGGCGGCCTGTCATCCGCTGGGGTGACCCCATCTTCAACGGTGCGCCCGAGTTCGACCTGTACAACCAGACGGCCGCCGCGCAGGAAAAGCAGTTCGGCTACAACAATGACTACACGGACATCCTGGAAATCCCGGGCAGCAAGGGCCGCCGAGCGGTGCTGTTCTCCAACCACGAGTACACCAACGACGCCATCATGTTCCCGCCCACCATGCCGGCAGACCAGATGCGCGCTGTGGGGGCGGCCGCGCACGGCCTGTCCGTGGTGGAGCTGGAGCGCACGAACAAGAACAAGCCGTGGACCTACGTGAAGGGTGCTCCGCTCAACCGCCGCTTCCTGAACACCACGGTGTACGAACTGACCGGCCCGGCCGCCGGCTCATCGCTCCTCAAGACCGTGGAAGACCCTGCAGGCCGGTTCATCAAGGGCACCCTGGGCAACTGCGCCGGCGGCACCACCCCGTGGGGCACCATCCTGTCTGGCGAAGAAAACTTCCAGGGCTACTTCGTGGGCAACGGCACTTCCGCTGGCGACAAGCGCTACGGCATCACGTCCAAGCCCACCGCCCGCCAGTGGGAACTGGACGAGCCGCGCTGGGACACGCGCAACCCCGGCTACGAGAATGAGGCGAACCGCTTCGGCTGGATCGTGGAAGTTGACCCGTTCGACCCCACGTCCACGCCGAAGAAGCACTCCATGCTGGGACGCTTCAAGCACGAGGGCGCCAACGTGATCATCGCGGAGTCCGGGCACGTGGTGGCCTACTCCGGCGACGATGAGCGCTTCGACTACCTGTACAAGTTCGTCTCGAAGGACAAGTACCGCGAGGGCGACCGCAAGCACAACATGACCCTGCTGTCCGCGGGCAGCCTCTACGTTGCGAGGTTCACGGGCAACTCGCCGGCAGCGGAAATCACCGGAACCGGGGCCGTGCCCGCCGACGGTGCCTTCGACGGCATCGGCCAGTGGCTGCCGCTGGTGGTGGACGGGGCTTCCGCTGTTCCGGGCATGACCGTCGAGGAGGTCCTGGTCTACACCCGCCTTGCCGCCGACAAGGTAGGTCCCACCAAGATGGACCGCTGTGAGGACGTGGAGCCCAGCCTGCACACCGGCAAGGTCTATGTGGCCTGCACCAACAACTCCAACCGCGGTGTTGGGTCCAACGAGGGTGCCACCGAGGTCAATCCCCGCAACCAGAACCGCGACGGCCACATCGTGGAGATCACCGAAACCGGCGGACAGACCTCCACCACCTTCGCCTGGAACCTGTTGATGGTCTGCGGCGATCCGGCCCAGGGTGACGTCACCTACTTCTCCGGCTTCCCGGTGGACAAGGTCTCGCCCATCTCCTGCCCGGACAACCTGGCCTTCGACTCCGTGGGCAACCTCTGGATCTCCACGGACGGCGCCCCCTCCGGCATCGGCCGCGCGGACGGGCTGTTCAAGGTCACCCTGAACGGCGCCGAACGCGGCAAGGTGGAGCAGTTCCTCGCCGTTCCCCGCGACGCCGAGACCTGCGGCCCCATCATCCACGACGAGGAGCGTTCGGTCTTTGTTGCCGTGCAGCACCCGGGCGAGGACGGCACCTTCGACGCGCAGGTTTCCTTCTTCCCGGACTACGTCGCGGAAGGCACGACGCCGGCACCCGGCCAGGCGCGCGCACCGCGTCCGTCCGTGATCCAGGTGTTCCGCGGCTAGCCTGCGACGCTCTCTCACTTAACGCAGGTTTTGCGCCAACGCTCTCTCACTCCCTGCGGCCTTTAGGCCAACGCTCTATCACCTTTTCGTCCGGCGTTGGGCGGCAGGTGATAGAGCGTTCCGGTTTACCCCGCATCAGGTGATAGAGCGTTCCGGTAAAACCGACATCAAGTGAGAGAGCGTCGGGGGTGGCAGACTGGTTTGGTGACTTCGCTGAACGAGCCTTCCCCGGACACCACGCCTGGCGCCAGCCCGGACACCACTCGTGACACAGCTTCCGGCGCCACACCTGGCCCCGAGGGTGGGCTGAGTGCATTGGCGGCGGCGCGGATCGCTGTTGGGGTGTTGGTCGACGGCGGCGTGCAGCACGTGGTGGTCTCGCCGGGATCCCGGTCGGCCCCCATGGCGTACGCCCTTGCCGAGGCTTCCGCCGAGGGCAGGGTGGACCTGCTGGTCCGGATCGACGAGCGCTCGGCCGGGTTCACGGCACTGGGGCTGGCCCTGGCCACAGGATCGCCCGCCGCCGTGCTGACAACGTCCGGGACCGCCGTCGGGAACCTGATGCCCGCAGTGATGGAGGCCAACCACGCTGCGGTTCCCCTGGTGGTGCTGTCCGCCGACCGCCCCGACGAACTCCGCGGAACCGGCGCCAACCAGACCACCGTCCAGCCTGACCTCTTCGGCGAGCAGGTGCGCTTCGCCGTCGACATCGCCGCCGGCACCGACCCCCGGCGCGCCATCCAGACAGGCTTGTCCGCCGCCACCGGTGCGTTCCCCGACCTGCCGCCCGGCCCCGTCCAGCTGAACCTCGCGTTCCGCGATCCGCTGGTGCCGTCAAAGGGGGAGGAGCTGCCGCCCGCGGCCGAACGGCAGCGCTACCGGATCGGCACCGAGCCGCTCATCATGAACCTGCCGCCGGCGTCAGCCGACCTGCCTGAGCGGCGCACCGTCGTGCTCGCCGGGCACGACGCCGGGCCCGTCGCCGAGGCGTTCGCCCGGGCCCATGGCCTGCCGCTGCTGGCCGAGCCGTCCTCCAACGCCCGCTTCGGTCCCAACGCGGTTGGTCCCTACCGGCTGCTGCTGGAGCACTTTGGTCCCGGTTCGGGCATGCCGATTGAACGCGTGGTCCTATTCGGACGGCCCACCCTGTCCCGCCCCGTCGCCGCGCTTCTGGCCAAGGCTGATGTCCAGGCTGCCCTCTACCAGCCCGTGCCGGTGGCCTGGTACGAGCCCGGCCGCCGCATCGAGCTGCCGCTGGAAAGCCTCGCCGACCTGGCAGACTTTGCCGGCCGCGGTACACCGGAATGGCTGGATACCTGGCTGCTCGCGGGATCAGCTGCCCAGCATTCCCTGGACGGAATACTTTCCGCAGAGGCTGCCGCGAGTGGTCCGGCAGTGGGCTCGCTGGTGTGGAAGCACGCCCGCGGGCAGCTCCTCCTGGGCTCGTCCAACGGCATCCGGGACGTGGACCTCGCCGGCCTGCCCGCCCCGGAACCCGCCGCCACCGTGTACGCCAACCGCGGCCTCGCCGGGATCGACGGCACCATTTCCACCGCCACGGGCATCGCCATTGGCGGCCGGCAGGACACCACAGTCCTGCTGGGGGACGTCACCTTCCTCCACGACGTCGGCGGCCTGCTCCTCGGCTCCGGCGAGGAGCAGCCGTCGTTGCGGATCGTCGTCCTCAACGACGCCGGCGGGGCCATCTTCGACCTGCTGGAACACGGGGCCGTGCGTGAGGCCGGAACCTACAGCGACGCCGTCGAACGGCTTTTCGGCACCCCGCACTCCGTGGACATTGCGGCACTTGCCGCAGCGTACGGCGTCGGGCATTGCTCGGTAACTACGACGGCGGCACTCGCCGAGGCGCTCGCGCGGCCGATCGAGGGGCGCAGCATTGTTGAAGTCCGCACGGACCGCCGTTCGCTGCGGCAGCTCCATAAACGCATCAGGGAAGCCGTGGCGGCCGCCGTCGGGGGAGTGCTGGCGCCGTAGGCCCCTGCGCCTTGGCCGGTCAGCGTGTTGGCGGAGTGAACTGGCTGGCGGTGAAGACCGCCCCCTGCGGGTCCTGGATCAGGGCCTCGCGGGTCCACCACGTGTCTGCATTCCTCAGGACCCGCCCGCCAAGACGCTCGGCATTAAGGGCCGTCCGGTCCCGGTCGGCGACAGCGAAGGTGACATGCCAGTGCGGCGTCCGGCCGGTTCCAATGGGCACGATCCAGGCGACGGCGTCCGCGAAGCCCGGCGGAGCCGCGAACTCGGACTGCCGTGTCCTGATCTCCGGATCGACGGTCGCTTCAAGGTGGTCGCCATACCCGGGCAGGCGGACCATCAGGCCGAAGCCGGCGTCGTCCGCCCCGAAGCCCACCTTGTCCACCTGCCAGCCGAACGCTCCTTGGTAGAAGCCGACGGCGTCCTCGGGGCTGCGTGTATGGAGGTCGCTGAAGTTCCAGGTCCCGGGCTGGTTGACGGACTGTGCCCCGCCCTGCCGCTTCGGCTGCCAGAGGCGGAATTCCACGCCCTCCGGATCAGCCAGGGCCGCGCTGCGGCCGTCCTCTCCCGCATCCGTTGCCGGTGCCCTCAGCACGGCACCGGCAGCAACCAGCCGGTCCACCGCGGCGTCCGCGTCCTCGACGGCAATGTAGGTGCTCCAGGCCGTTGTATCTTCGCGGCCGCCGGCGATCCCTGCCACGTCCGCGCTGTCCAGCTGGGCCACCAGGTAGCCGTCCGCGCCGCCGCCCGGGGCTGCGTCCCTGAACGTCCAGCAAAGAGTCCGGCATAGAAGTTTGCTGCCGCGTCGATGTCAGGCTGGGTTGTGTCGATCCAGCACGGCACCCCCGGAGGGTACGTCCGTCCGTTCATGTTCCTTTCCTGCTTTCCTTGATCGCTGCTTCGAAGGTGGGCAGGCTCCGCTCGATCATGTCCTCGTTGGCTGTGAGGGAAATCCGGAAGAACCCGGGCGTCTCGAACAGCGTGCCCGGGAAAACGAAGACGCCGCGGCGGGCGAGGGACTCGGTAAAGGCGTCATCGTCCGGGCCGGGGGTACTGACGAACAGGTAGAACGTGCCCTCAGGCGGCACCATGCGGTAGCCCATGCTGCCGAGCGCGTCCACCAGGCGGTCCCTGCGCCGCTCCAGCTGGCCGACGTCGATGGAGAACTTCTCCAGCTCGGGTAACGCGTGCTGCAGCAGGGCATTGGGGTAGACCCAGCCCATCGCCACCTGCAGGCCGCTGATGGCCGGCGCCATCTCCTCCCGGCGCGGCATGGACGGCGGCAGTGCCAGATACCCCACCCGCTGGCCGGGGGAAAGGTGGGTCTTGCCATAGGAGTACGCCAGCAGCGTGTACGGGTAGTACTCCGCCGGGCTGTGGAACCGCGCGCCGTCGAACACAATGCGGTTGTAGGCCTCGTCCGAGATGAGGTAGATGCGCCGTCCAATCCTTCCAGACGCAGTTTCCAGCAGGCCGGCGAGCCGGATCAGCAGCTCCGGGGGATAGATCCGTCCGGTGGGGTTATTGGGAGAATTGACGATCACAACCCGCGTCCGCTCCGTGATGGCGGCGTCGATTGCGGCGAGGTCCAGATCGAACGTGGCTGTGTGGACCTGTACCTTCACCGGTACCAGGCCGGCTTCGAGGATCAGCGGCTCGTACAGGAACCACGGCGGCAGGCTGTAGATTACCTCGTCGCCGGGGTCCGCCACGGTCTTGAGCGCCAGCGCGATCGCGGCGAACCCACCGGTGGTAAGGAAGATGTCCTCGGTCCTGAAGGGCACATCCAGCAGCCGTTCAAGGGATTGCGCGGCCGCTTCCTGCGCCGTCCCGACGTTGGTTTTGTAGGCAAACCACTGGTCATCACGGGGAACCAGGGCATCCCGCAAAGTGGTGACGTAGCGGTCCGGCGGCATCTGGTGGGGGTTGCCGAACGTGAAGTCGCAGACGGTGCGCTGGTCCTGTCCCCCGTTAAGGTACCGCCGGATGAAGGAGTCAACCCGCTGGAACGAGGGTACTGATGCCAGCCGCGCGGCGCGTTCGGATACTGCCGCCTGCGGTGGTGGGGCCTGGAAATTCATCTCTGCGCTCCTGGGTGCGCCACCGCGCGGGACGGCGGCCGGACGGGCAGCGCGCTGCTGAGCCAGGGCTGTGATGGGACCTATTGTGTGCCCAGCCACCGCGGAAGTAAATGCTTGCACAGGAGGCGCCTGCCGCCGTCGTACGCCTCCTTCAAAAGCGAGGCGCAGATTGCCCCGTGACGCACAAAATCCCCGGCGCGGCGGAGAATCCGTAGCGCCGGGGACTGTGCGTAGTGAAGGCGAAGAGGCCCTACTCCTCGATGTCGATGTGCGTCGGATCCAGGACGCGGCGCAGGAACTCTTTGGTGCGGGCCTGCGTGGGGGAGGAGATGACCTGCTCGGCCGCGCCTTCCTCCACCACAACGCCGCCATCCATGAACACCACACGGTCCGCCACTTCGCGGGCGAAGCCCATCTCGTGGGTGACCACCAGCATGGTCATGCCCTCCTTGGCGAGGTTCCGCATGACGGAGAGGACATCTCCCACGGTCTCGGGGTCAAGCGCGGAGGTGGGCTCGTCGAAGAGCATCAGCTCCGGGTCCATGCTGAGCGCGCGGGCGATGGCCACGCGCTGCTGCTGGCCGCCGGAGAGCTGGTCCGGGAACCGGTCCGCGAGGTGTCCGAGGCCCACCCGCTCCAGGTTGTGCATGGACACCTTGTCCGCCTCGGCCTGCGAACGCTTGAGGACCTTGGTCTGGGCGATGGAGCAGTTGCGCTTGGCGTCCAGGTGCGGGAACAGGTTGAACTGCTGGAACACCATGCCCACCTTGCGGCGCATCTTGTCGATGTCCACATCGGGGTCCGTGGCCTCGAAGCCGCCCACGTGGATGCTGCCCTTGTTGGGCTGCTCCAGCAGGTTGACGCAGCGCAGCAGGGTGGACTTGCCGGAGCCGGACGGTCCGATCAGGCACACCACTTCACCGGGCGCCACGTCCAGGCTGATGCCCTTGAGGACCTCGTTGGAACCGTAGGACTTGCGCAGGTCCTTGATGGCCACGCCGGCGGCGTGGATGGTGCTGGTGCTGCCGGAGGAATTTACGACGTCGTTCATGGTCTTCCCTGCCTATCGATTGTTCCGCGCGGTGCGGCTTTCGAACTTCCGGGCCAGGAAGCTCAGCGGGATGGTGATCACCAGGTAGAAGGCGCCGGCCACCAGAAGGGGCGTAAGGCCCGCGCCGAGGCTGGAGATGCCGTCGCGGCCGAACTTGGTGAGCTCGTACTGCGAGGCGGTGAGGCCCAGGACGTAGATCAGCGAGGAGTCCTTGGTGAGCAGGATGACCTCGTTGGTCAGGGGCGGCAGGACGATCTTGAAGGCCTGGGGGATGACGATGGTGATCATGGCCCGCCACTGGGGCATGCCCAGCGAGCGGGCGGCTTCCAGCTGGCCCTTGGGCACGGCCTGCAGGCCTGCGCGGAGGGTTTCGGCGATGTAGGCCGAGGCCACCATGCCCAGGGAAACCATGACGATCACGGTGATGTTCCAGGAAACGCCGAAGGCCAGGGGCACGCCGTAGCCGAAGGCGATGAACACCAGCAGCGCCGGGATGCCGCGGAAGAACTCGATGTACCCGGAGGCGATCCAGCGGTACAGGGGGAAGCTGGAGAGCTTCATCAGGGCCAGCAGCAGGCCGCCGGAGAGGCCGACGATGAAGCCGAGGAACGTGTAGATCAGGGTGTTCGTCAGGCCGGTGACGAAGATGCCCGGGAACATGGGCCCGATCTTGCCGAAGTTGAAGACGCTGTTGCCGATGGTCTCCCAGTCGGTGGCCAGGATCAGGGCGGCGATGGCCACCACAAAGATTCCTGCCTGGACATACAGGCTTACTCTGGCTCGCTGACGTGCGGTCATTGCCATGGGTTGCTCACATTCGTTGTGCGTGGCAGAGGCCCCGGACGGACTGCGGTACAGCTCGTCCGGGGCCCCGGCTGCGTAGTTCTCAGGGCCGTGGCTTGGCCGGGACGGGGGAGCCCCAGGCCTGCACGGCGACTACTTGGCGGTTGCTGGCTACTTGGCGGTCTCGCCGAACCAGGTGGTCTTGAATTTCTCCAGGGAACCGTCCCCGGTCAGGCGCTCAAGCGTGCCGTTGACCTTCTCCAGCATTGCGGTGTTGCCCTTCTTGATGGAGATGCCCAGCTGCTCGCCGGTTGCGAAGTCCTCAACACTCTTGAACTTGGGCTGGTCCTTGATGGCGTAGCCGAGGACGGACTGGTTGCCCAGGGCGGCGTCGATGGTGCCGGCCTCAAGAGCCTGCACCAGGAGGCCGGTGTCCTCGAACTGCTGCGCGTCGATGCCCTGCTCCTGGGCGTAGTCGGCGCCGGTGGTGGCCTGCTGCACGCCGACCTTCTTGCCCTTGGCGTCCTCCAGGCCGGTGATGCCGGAGTCCTCGCTGGCCACCAGGGCCAGGTCGTCGTCGAGGTACGGGGCGGAGAAGTCCATGACGGACTTGCGGGTGTCCGTGATGGAGATCGAGGAGATGCCCAGGTCGCACTGGGTCAGGGCAGTGCCGGTCTCGATCGCTTCGAAGGAGCTGTCAACGATGCTCAGTTCGGCGCCGAAGTCCTTGGCGAGCTCCTTGGCGATGTCCACGTCGAAGCCGACCGTCTCGCCGTCCTTCTCGAACTCGAACGGCTCGTAGGGGATGTCCGAGCAGACCGTGAGCTTGCCGGCGTTGATGAGCTGGATGCCGCCTTCGGAGGCTGCCGGAGTGGAACTGCCGCCGCACGCCGTGAGGGTGAGGGCGCCGACGGCGAAGACTGCTGCTGCCTTGGCGGTCATTTTGGCCGTGGCCAGGGACTTGAGCTGCATGTTTTCTTACCTTTTGTTGCGGGGAGTATGCGGTACTAAATCGGTTCATAGTGTAGCGCCGATTATGAGATGTGCATCACAGGAAACTAAGTTTCACTATTGGATAACTAAATCACAGGGGAAAGCAAGCCCGCACGGGCACAACATGTCTCCTATACCGGACTGCCTAGCTGCTGATGCCCAGGGACTCCAGCATCGGGCGGAACTTGGCCCAAGTTTCCGCGAGCTCGGCCTCGGGCTGGGAGCCGTCGACTATTCCGCAGCCGGCATACAGCCGGACGGTGTCCGGGGATTCAATGACCGCTCCCCGCAGTGCGATGCCCCACTCGCCGTTGCCCGCTGCGTCCAGCCAGCCGACGGGGCCTGCATACGGCCCCCGGTCCAGGTGTTCCAGCTTCCGGATCAGGGCCCCGGCAACCTGGGTGGGGGTTCCGCAGACGGCGGCCGTGGGGTGCAGGGCGTTGATGAGCGCCAGGCAGGTGGGCACGTGGCCCTCGATTTCGGCCAGCTCCGCCTTGACGTCCGAAGCCAGGTGCCACACGTTCGGGAGTTCCAGGATGAACGGCTCGTCGTGCGCATTCATCGCCTCCGAGAACGGCGCCAGCTGCGTGGTCAGGGACTGGATGGCGATCTCGTGCTCGTGCCGCTGCTTTTCCGAGCCAGCCAGCACCCGGGTGGCGTAGTCCATCGGGAGGCCGTCCTCGCCGTGGGCGTCCCGGCGGTCCAGCGTTCCGGCCAGCACGCGCGCCTGGGCGGTGCGTCCTTCCACCTGGATCAGCATCTCCGGCGTGGCCCCCACCAGCCCGTCCACCCCGTACGTCCAGCACTCCCGGTAGCGCGCGGCAAGCTCGCGCAGTACGTCTGCGGCATGTACGCCGGATGGAATGGTCGCCACTACATCCCGTGCCAGCACCAGTTTCTCCAGCGCGCCGGTCCGGATCTCGGCGACGCCCGCTTCCACGGCCGCCATCCAGGCTTCCTCGCTCAGCGAGCCGGTATGCAGGGTTGCCCCGGCGGCGAGGGGGAGGGGGCGTACGACGGCGCCGCCCCCCTTCGTGGCCACGGCGCCCAGGGTGCCGTCCCCGGCAGGGTCCGGTGCCGCCGTCGTGATTCCTGGCGGGATTGCCGCAGGAGCCGCAGTGCTCCTCAGCCAGCGGTCCAACGCGGCGCGGGCGGTCTCCCCGGTGAGGGGGCCGTCGTCGAACGTCAGCTGGGTCAGCCAGACCTGCCCGTCCCGCACGCCCACCGCGATCTCCGGCACGATCAGCCGGGACTCGTGGGCGGAAGTCTTGGAAAAGGCGAAGGAGCCGAAGGCCACGGGTCCCGTCCCGGGGAGCTCAACGGAATCGGCAACGTCAGCCTCAAGGACAAGGTGCCGCCACCAGATGTCTGCCTCCAGGAACCGCTCGGGGCCGGTGGCCGTGAAGCGTGCAATCTCGCCGAAGCCGGCCAGCCCGGCCTCCCTCCGGGTCCAGCAGAGGACATCGTCCCGGACCAAAAACGCAGGAAGCCCCCCGGGGAAATCTTTTCCATCCAGGGGGACTGTGAGGGTGCGGAACGTGCTCGTCATGATGAGACAACACTACTCCCGCGCGTGCACTGGCCCGGGAGCACCCTGGAGGTACCGCCGCCGGCAGGTCCGGCGTAGCCTCAGCGTATGGACTCAGAGGTCCGCCGGCTCAGCCTCAGCACCGGCATTGCGGTCCCGTGCCTGGTACAGGGTGATCCGTCCGCGCAGCCGTTGCTGCTGCTGCACGCCTGGGGAGAATCGCGGCGCAGCTTTGACCGCCTGATACCCCTGCTGGAGGGCTTGCAGATCCTTGCGCCCGACCTGCGTGGGCACGGCGAAGCCGACAAACCCCGCGGCGGCTATTCACTCACCGATCAGGCCAGGGACGTCGAGGCGATCCTCGACGCGCTGGGCCTGGAGTCCGCGGCCATCCTGGGTTCCTCGAGCGGCGGGTACGTGGCGCAGCAGGTCGCCGTCGCCCATCCGGGACGGGTGAGCGCACTGGTGCTGGTGGGCTCGCCCCTGAACCTTGCCGGCAGGCCGGCCTTTGCGGACGAAGTGGAGTCGCTGCGGGATCCCCTGGATGAGGGGTGGGTCCGGCAATCCCTGGAGTGGTTCACCTTCCACCGGCAGGTTCCCGGGTGGTTCGTGGAGGACCGTGTCCGGGACGGCATGAGGATGCCGGCGCACGTGTGGCGGACTGCACTCGAAGGGCTGTACCAGGCCGTCCCGCCCACTGATGCCGGACCCATCGGCGTCCCCGCCCTGATCCTGTGGGGGGAGGATGACGAGTTTTTGCCCCGCCGCGATGAGGAGGTCCTCGCCGGCCGCATCCCCGGTTCGGTCCTGAAGGTGTATTCCGGAACAGGCCACCTGATCCTGTGGGAGTGCCCGGAGCAGGTGGCAGCCGACACCAGGGCGTTCCTGGCCCCGGGCCGTGGCTGGTAGGGAGGCTCCTGAACATTTGAGACAATGACATGGTGAACCGAGCATCCTTGGATAAGCGTCCGGACGAAGTAGCCACGATGTTTGACGACGTCGCACCGAAATACGACGTCGTCAATGACGTCCTGTCCCTGTGGCAGACGCGCCGCTGGCGCAAGGTTGTGGTGGATGCCATGGAGGCCAGCAAGGGCCAGCGTGTCCTGGACCTGGCAGCGGGCACCGGCACCTCCAGCGAACCGTATGCCGATGCGGGCATAGACGTGGTGGCCTGCGACTTCTCCCTCGGAATGCTCAAGGTGGGCAAGCGCCGCCGCCCGGACATCAACTTTGTTGCCGGCGATGCCACCAACCTGCCGTTCGCCGACAACTCCTTCGACGCCACCACCATCTCCTTCGGCCTGCGGAACGTCAACGAGCCCAAAAAAGCACTGCAGGAGATGCTCCGCGTCACCAAGCCCGGCGGCCGGCTGGTTATTGCGGAGTTCTCGCAGCCCGTGGTTCCGCTCTGGCGGACCATGTACACCGAATACCTCATGCGGGCCCTGCCTGCCATTGCCACCAAGGTTGCCTCCAACCCCGACGCCTACGTCTACCTCGCCGAGTCCATCCGCGCGTGGCCGGACCAGGACCACCTTGCCGCCTGGCTGCAGGAATCCGGCTGGGAAAAGGTCACCTACCGCAACCTCACCGGCGGAATCGTGGCCGTGCACCGCGCGTTCAAAGCCGAAGAATCTACGCCGGACAGCGCCGCTGCCGCCATCGCCGCGCACAAGGGCCCCGTGGCCAAGCTGCGCCGCAACATCGTCCGCTGACCTGTGAAAGTACTGATTGTCGGCGCCGGCCCCGCCGGGTCCACCGCCGCGTACTACCTTGCCAGGGCCGGGCTGGACGTTACCGTCCTGGAAAAAACGAGCTTCCCGCGCGAAAAAGTGTGCGGCGATGGGCTCACTCCCCGGGCAGTCCGTGAGATCCAGAAGCTCGGCCTGCCGCATCCGGAGAACGACGGCTGGCGCCGCAACAAGGGCCTGCGCCTGATTGCCGGCGGGCGCACCATCGAACTGCCCTGGCCCGAGGTGTCCGACTTTCCCCAGTACGGGCTGATCCGCACCCGGCTTGGCTTCGACGAGGAACTGGCCCGGCACGCCGAATCCGCGGGTGCCGCCATCCTTGAGCGGCACAGCGTCACCGAGGCCATCCGCAACGACGACGGCCGCGTCACCGGGGTCCGCGCAGCGCTCCTCGACGAGTCGGGACGCAAGACGGGGGAGACGCGCGAGTTCAGCGCCGACGTCGTCCTCGCCGCCGACGGCAACTCCACGCGCACCGCCGTGTCCCTCGGCATGCATAAACGCGACGACCGCCCGCTTGGCGTCGCCGTCCGCACCTACTTCACCTCGCCCCGCACGGACGATGACTGGATGGAAGGCTGGCTGGAGCTCCCCGGCCGGGACGGCAAACTGCTCCCCGGCTACGGCTGGGTGTTCGGCGTGGGTGACGGCACCTCCAACGTGGGTTTGGGCATCCTGAACTCCTCAAAGGAATTCGGCAAGCTCGACTACAAGCAGGTCCTGCGCGAATGGACCGCCGGCATGCCCGCCGAATGGGGCTTCACGCCGGATAACCAGGTGGGCGAGATCCGCGGCGCGGCGCTGCCCATGGGCTTCAACCGCACGCCGCACTACTCGCCGGGCCTCCTGCTGCTGGGCGATGCCGGCGGAATGGTTTCCCCGTTCAACGGCGAGGGCATCTCCTACGCCATGGAGTCCGCGCGGTTCGCTGCCGAGTTCATCATCGACGCCTCCTCCCGCTCAGCGGCGGCCGGCGGAACGTACGACGCCGATGCGCATCTTGCGCGGTACGCGGACTATGTGCGCCAACAGTGGGGCTCCCACTTCACCCTTGGCCGGGCGTTTGCCGTGCTGATCGGGAAGCCTGCGGTCATGAAGCTCGCACTCCGCACCGGCATGCCCATCCCGGTGCTGATGCGGTTCGTGGTCCGTCTCCTGGCCAACCTCACGGACCCGTCCGCGAAGGGCTTTGAGGACCGGGTGATCCGTGTCCTGGAATCGCTGGTTCCGGCCACATCCAATACGCTGGCGGCCTCGAATCAGCGGTATCCGCAACAAAAAGTTAGGGTTAACCCGTGACCAACCCCGCAGACCACAGCTGGACGCACGCCGGACACGGCCTGCCGGACTCCGAACCCAGCCTCAATACCACCGCCATCGCAACGGGCCTGCAGCTGCCCGCGGGTTTTGCGGCCATCGCCGGAGATGCCGAACTGGGGCCGGCCATCACCAACAACCTGGCCCGGGTGGAGAAGAAGCTCCGCGAAGCCATCGCCAACTCGGATCCGCTCGCTGACGCCACGTCGCGCCACCTGGTGGAAGCCGGCGGCAAGCGCATCCGGCCGCTGCTGACCCTGCTCTGTGCACACCTTGGCGACGCGTCGCTGCCCGCCGTGGTGCAGGCCGCCGTCGTGGTGGAACTGACGCACCTCGCAACGCTTTATCACGATGACGTCATGGACTCGGCCCCGTTCCGCCGCGGTGCACCCACCGCCCACGAGGTCTGGGGCAACTCCGTGGCGGTCCTCACCGGCGACCTGATTTTCGCCCGCGCCTCAATTCTGGTGTCCGAGCTTGGGGGGCGTGCGCTGGGCATCCAGGCCCGCACCTTTGAGCGGCTCTGCCTGGGCCAGCTGCACGAAACCGTGGGGCCCCGCCCCGACGAGGATCCGGTGGAGCACTACCTGTCCGTGATCGCGGACAAGACCGGCTCGCTGGTGGCCGCTTCGGGCCAGTTTGGTGCCATCTTCTCCGGCGCCGACGAGGCCTTCGAGGACATCCTGGTGGAGTACGGAGAAAAGGTGGGCGTCGCGTTCCAGCTGGCCGACGACGTCATCGACGTGACCGGCGTGAAGGTGAAGTCCGGCAAGTCGCCCGGAACGGACCTGCGTGAAGGGGTTCCCACCCTGCCCGTGCTGCTGCTGCGCAAGGCGGCCGCTGATGGTGACCAGTCCGCCGTCGACCTTTTGACCCTGATTGACGGCGACCTGTCCTCGGACGAAGCCCTGGCTGCGGCTGTCGCCGGCCTGCGCGAGCATCCCGTCACGGCCGAATCCTGGGTGGTGGCACGCCGCTGGGCCGACGAGGCTATCGAGGCGCTCGCTCCGCTGCCTGAAGGTGTGGTCAAGGATTCGCTGTCCAGCTTCGCACTGGCTGTGGTGGACCGCGCCAGCTGACTCAACCGCTGTGAGGCCCGGCTCCATGACGGGGCCGGGCTTCGCCGCGTGTGCGGCAATGGAGCAACGATTGTTTAAACGGGACAGCCCCGGTCCGCAGCAACGATACGAGTCATACGTTGCTGTGAACCGGGGCTGTCTCTCCGTTCGCATCAGACCCGCCGGAGGCGTTTAGCGGATCCGTGAATAGTCTATGACAGGTTTGTCACAAGATGCAACTACTAATTTACTAGGGGTGTCACGGACTTGTCGGCGCTGAGTTTCCCCACCTTTCTGCCGAGAACTGGTTGGAAACCCGGCGAGTTGCCGGGACCCGCCGAAAGGCAGCTCGAAAGCCGGGGAAGTTCAGCAGGAGTTTTGTCCACATAGGGCTCCCCGGCACTGCGTTCCGCGTCGAAGATTGGGTCTGCTGGCTCCATGGACCTCACCCGATTCCTCACGTACGCAGGCTCAGTGGCGCGCACCTCCACGCTCCTGCAGGCTGGATTCACAGACCGGAGCATTCGCAATGCGGTGGCGCTGGGTGACATCCGCCGGCTCCGGCACGGGGTGGTGGCGCTGCCCGGGGCCCCGGCGGACATGACTGCGGCTGTCCTGGGCAATGGCCTGCTGACTTGTGCTTCTGCCGCAGTACATCGCCGTCTTTGGCTGTTGAGGGAACCGTCGAGGGTTCACCTCCTGTGCCGGCACCGTGGGCCGGCGGACGCAGTCGTGCACCGAGGGTCCCTGGTTCCTCCGGATTCACCAAAACCGGTGGCGAGCACCACCGACGTGCTGATCCACAGCCTGCGCTGCCTTCCGGCCATGGAAGCTGCCGTTATGGTGGAGAGTGCAGCGCGGCAGGGACTAACCACCCTCGGCTACCTGCGGGGGCGGCTGCCCGGTAAGCGGAACGGTGCAGCCAGGCGCGTGCTGGAACTCGTTGACGGGACCGCAGATTCGCCCATCGAGGTGGTCGCCCGGATTCTTTTCCGCGCGGCGGGCATTTTCACGGAGACACAGGTGGAGCTCCCCGGCATCGGCATCGTGGACTTCCTGCTGGAAGGATTCCTGATCGTCGAGCTCGACGGCGCCACCCACCTTGAGCCCCGCCAGGTGAAGAAGGACCGTGCCAGGAATAACGCCAGCACCCTCACCGGATATGCGGTACTACGCTACGGGTACGCCGATGTGGTTCATCACCCGGAAAGAATCATGGCGGAGGTGTGGCAGGTCCTCCGGGGCCGGGTTATCCGCTGAGATTCCCAAGGTTTTGCTGGCGAACCGGGGGAAACGCCGTCATCGGAGGAGGACACGCCGTCGCACACCCCAAAAGGTGGGGAAACCCAGCGGGCATCGCAGGAACTCGACGCCACGCTGAGACGGAAGAGCGGAAAGCCCTAGTTGTCGTCGTCCTCGAAGGCCCACTCGAACATGTCGAACACGAACTCCGAGAACGTGCCTTCTTCGGACTTCCACTGCCCGCGGGCGTTGTTGCGCCGGTACACAATGGGGTCGGGGACGCTGAGGTCGCCCACCCGGAAGCCCCACGTGTATTCCTCTTCCTCGTCCTCGAGGAACATCAGGAAGCCTTCGTCGTCAACCTCGAGCTCGTCGGGATCCCAGAAGTAGTGGTACGCCTCCATCAGGTCCTCGCAGCCGCCAAGGGCCAGGTAGAACTCGCGGAGCACCAGGGGAATCTGGAATTGGTGGTCGGCCAGGGCCTTGTCCAGCTCGTCCGGATCCAGCCCGTCCTCTGCCTGCCATTCGTCTTCGAGATACTTCGGAACAAGCGCACGGAATTTCTCGAGGAACATGTCAGTCATGCTTCATATCCTAGCTAATCCCGGGCCCTGCAAAGTGACGCGGGAGCGCCGCCGATGGGGTGGTCAGGCCGCGGGATTGCTGCCCCGCCGGTGCCACCCGTGAACGGCCAGCGGCGCCTGCCAGGAGCGCCGCCATGCCAGGATGCGGAAAGTGAAAACCACGGCTGCGATGGCCGTCGCCGTCAGCACGTTGAAGACACCCAGGACCCACAGCCCGGCGGTCATCGCGGCCCCCACGAAGGCCGGCAGCGCGTAGATGTCCTTGGGGTTGAAAAGTTCTGGAACCTCGTTGGCGGTGATGTCGCGCAGCAGCCCGCCGCCCACCGCCGTGGTGACCCCCAGCAGGACCGACGCCACCGGGTTCATGCCGGCAGCCAGCGCCTTGAGCGTGCCGGTCATGCAGAACAGGGCAAGGCCGCCGGCGTCGAACAGGGTCAGCAGCGACGTGTAACGCTGCACGCTGGGGAACAGGAAGTACACCAGGGCCGTGGCCACGAGCGGGGGCACCAGGTAGGCCGGATTGGTGAACGCCGCGGGCGGCCCGCTGTTCAGGATGATGTCCCGGATCACGCCGCCGCCGAGTCCCACCAGGGAAGCCAGCAGCAGGGACCCGACAATATCGATGTGCTTCCGGGCCGCCAGCAGGGACCCCGACACCGCAAAGAAAAAGACGCCCAGCAGATCCAGCCACACCGGCGAGTTGTCAAAGGCGAATGTCATGGAGCGTCCCGGCAATTCAAAAGAGGGCGGACAGGGCGGCTCCAACGTTACGCTAGCCCGTATGAACAGCCCCATCATGATCGCCTGCGCCCATGGGACGTCCAACACACAGGGAGCCGCGGAGGTCAACGCCCTGCGCGCCGCCATCGCCGGACTCCGCCCCGGCCTTGACGTCCGGGAGGCCTATGTGGACGTCCAGCAGCCTGACCTGGTGGACGTGGTGGCGGGCCTGCCCGAGGGGGAGGCCGCCGTGGTGGTGCCGCTGCTGCTCAGCGTGGGCTACCACGTGAAGGTGGACATCGCGCGGGCCGTGAAGAGCAGGACGGGCAGTGCCGCAGCCGCGCCGCTGGGGCCTGATCCGCGCCTGGCCGCGCTGCTCGACCAGCGGCTGCGCGAAGCCGGCGTGACGGACAACGACGTAATCGTGCTGGCCGCGGCAGGCTCGTCCAACCCCAATGCCGCCGTCAGCGTCGAGGAGCTGCTGGGCCAGCTCCGGGAGCTGCGGTCCAACCGGATGGTGGCCGCCTATGGTGCCTCTGCCAAACCTTCCGTGCCCGACGCCGTCGCGATGCTTCGCGAGGAGCTGGAGGGCGGTGCCGGGGCGGGTGAGTCCGCCGGGGCGGTCGACGTCGGCGGGCGCGTGGTGATTGCCTCCTACCTTCTGGCGCCGGGCTTCTTCCACGACCAGCTGGCCAAGGCCGGGGCCGACGTCGTGACCGAACCGCTGCTGCCGTCCCCGGTGCTCGCCGAGATTGCGCTGGACAGGTATGACGCCGCCGTCGCAAAAGCCCGCGAAGCCGCCGCCCACGCGCCACTTGAAAAAGCCGCGCACGCGCCCGCCCAGGCCCCCCAAGAGGCCCCTGCGGAACCGGCCGCAAATGCACAGCAGGGTGGCTTCTTCAAGGCTGTCCGGTGTTTCGTGACGAAATATTTCCCTAGGTGACTTAGCGTTTCCGGGCCTTTGTGACGCTCTTCGGGCGCGACCTACAGTCGATGCATGACTGATACAGCTCTAGCCGGAGCGTCGGCGGATTCCGCTGCCGCAAAGCGCCCGGCCCGCACGTCCCGTCCCGCCGCGAAGCCGCACGGGCAGTGGAAAGTGGACGGCAAAACGCCGCTGAACGCCAACGAAACCTGGAAACAGGAAGACGACGGCCTCAACGTGCGCGAGCGTATCGAGGCCATTTACTCCAAGGAAGGCTTCGACGCCATCCCCGGCCAGGACCTGCACGGCCGGTTCCGCTGGTGGGGCCTCTACACCCAGCGCAAGCCCGGGATCGACGGCGGCAAGACGGCCACGCTTGAGCCGCACGAGCTCGAGGACAAGTACTTCATGCTCCGCGTCCGCATCGACGGCGGCGCCCTCACCACCGAACAGCTGCGCGTCATCGGCCAGATCTCCGTGGATTTCGCCCGCGACTCCGCCGACCTGACCGACCGCCAGAACATCCAGCTGCACTGGATCCGCGTGGAGGACATCCCCGAGATCTGGACCCGCCTGGAGGGTGTTGGCCTGTCCACCACCGAGGCCTGCGGCGACGTTCCCCGCGTGATCCTGGGCTCGCCCGTGGCCGGCATCGCCAAGGACGAGATCATCGACCCCACCCCGCTCATCGAGGAGCTGGGGGAGCGGTTCATCGGCAACCCGCTGCTGTCCAACCTGCCGCGCAAGTACAAGACCGCCATCACCGGCCACCCCAGCCAGGACGTGGTCCACGAGATCAACGACTTCGCCCTGGTGGGTGTCCGCCACCCCGAACTCGGCGTCGGCTACGACCTCTGGGCCGGCGGCGCGCTGTCCACCAACCCGATGCTCGGCAAGCGCCTCGGTGCGTTCGTGACGCCGGAGCAGGCCGCCGACGTGTGGCTTGGCGTGACCAGCATCTTCCGCGACTACGGCTACCGGCGCATGCGCACCAAGGCACGCCTGAAGTTCCTGATGGCCGACTGGGGTCCGGAGAAGTTCCGCCAGATCCTCGAGGACGAATACCTCGGCTACAAGCTGGCCGACGGCCCCGCCGCGCCCAAGCCCACCACCCCGGGAGACCACATCGGCGTGCACGAGCAGAAGGACGGCAAGTTCTTCATCGGCGCCACCCCGCTGGCCGGCCGCCTGTCCGGTGCCGCGCTGGTCAAGCTTGCGGACACCCTCGAGGCCCGCGGCTCCTTCCGGCTGCGCACCACCCCGCACCAGAAGCTCGTTGTCCTGGACGTCGAGAAGGACCAGGTGGAGCCCCTCGTGGCGGAGCTGGACGAGCTGGGCCTGTCCGCCCGCCCGTCCGTGTTCCGCCGCGGCACCATCGCCTGCACCGGCATCGAGTACTGCAAGCTGGCCATCGTGGAGACCAAGTACACCGCCGCCACGGCGGTGGCAGAGCTGGAACGCCGCCTGGCCGACCTCGCCGACAGCGGCCAGCTGCCCCACGCGCTGTCCCTGCACATCAACGGCTGCCCCAACTCCTGCGCCCGCATCCAGACCGCGGACATCGGCCTCAAGGGCATGATGCTGCCAACCCCCGACGGCGACCCCTCCCCGGGTTTCCAGGTCCACCTGGGCGGCGGGCTGGCTTCGAACGAGCGGGAGGAAGCAGGCCTGGGCCGCACCGTCCGCGGCCTCAAGGTCTACGTCGACGACCTCCCCGATTACGTGGAGCGCGTGGTCCGCACCTTCGTGGCCCAGCGCGCCGAGGGCCAGACCTTCGCCGAATGGGCCCACGCAGCAGATGAGGAGGCACTCCAGTGAGTCCCCAGCCGCACCCCAACCTCGCAAGCTCGGCCGGGGACCCCGGCGGCCGTGGGCCCAAGCATGCACTTGGCGTAAACCCCGTGGTTGCACCGGCTGAGGCTGCCGCGCAGGTTGAGGAGACGGTGGCAACCGCCGCTCCCAAGCTCCGCTCGCACGACGAGCTGAAGGCCATCGCCGAAGCCGGTGCCGCCGAGCTCGGCTGGGACGCTCCTGCCCGCGATGTCATCGCCTGGGTGGAACGCAACTTCGAGCTGCCCGCCGTTGCCGTCGCCTGCTCCATGGCCGACGCCGTCCTCCCGGCCCTGGTGGCGGACCAGATGCCCGGCGTCGACGTCCTGTTCCTGGAGACCGGCTACCACTTCCCGGAAACCTACGCCACGCGCAACGAAGTGGCAGCGAACCTCCGCGTTAACGTGGTGGACGTGCTCCCCGAGAACACCGTGGAACAGCAGGACCGGCTCCTGGGCAAGGACCTGTTCGCCCGCGACGCCGCCCAGTGCTGCGCCCTCCGCAAGGTGGCTCCGCTGCGCCGCACCCTGTCCGGCTACGAACTGTGGTTCACCGGCGTGCGCCGCGACGAGGCCCCCACCCGCACCAACACCCCGCTGGTCACCTGGGACGAGGCCAACGGCCTGGTCAAGGTCAACCCGGTGGCTGCGTGGACGTTCGACCAGCTGGTCCAGTACTCGGACGACAACCTCCTGCCCGTCAACCCGCTGCTTTCCCAGGGGTACCCCTCCATTGGCTGCCAGCCCTGCACCCGGAAGGTGGCGCCGGGCGACGACCCCCGCGCCGGCCGCTGGGCAGGGACCGACAAGACAGAATGCGGACTACACGTATGAGCACTTACCTAACCGAGGAGACCACCCAGGTGACTGACGCTGCCGTTTCCACGCGCCTGAGCAGCCTGGACACCCTTGAGTCCGAGGCCATCCACATCATCCGCGAGGTTGTTGCCGAGTTCGAAAAGCCCGCCCTGCTGTTCTCCGGCGGCAAGGACTCCGTGGTGATGCTGCACCTCGCCACCAAGGCCTTCTGGCCCGGCAAGGTCCCGTTCCCCGTGCTGCACGTGGACACCGGCCACAACTTTCCCGAGGTCATCGACTTCCGCGACCGCACCGTGGAGCGGCTCGGCCTGAAGCTCGTGGTGGGCTCCGTCCAGGAGTTCATTGACCGCGGCGAGCTCGCCGAGCGCGCCGACGGCACCCGCAACCCGCTGCAGACAGTTCCGCTGCTGGACGCCATCCAGCAGAACAAGTTCGACGCCGTCTTTGGCGGCGGCCGCCGTGACGAGGACAAGGCCCGCGCCAAGGAGCGCATCCTGAGCCTCCGTGACGAGTTCGGCCAGTGGGACCCGCGCAACCAGCGCCCCGAACTGTGGAATCTGTACAACGGCCGCCACACGGTGGGCCAGCACGTCCGTGCGTTCCCCATCAGCAACTGGACCGAGCTGGACATTTGGCGCTACATCGAGCGCGAGAACATCGAGCTGCCCGGCCTGTACTACGCCCACGAGCGCGAGGTCTTTGCCCGCGACGGCATGTGGCGCGCTGTGGGCGAGGTGTCCCAGCCGCTGCCGCACGAGGAAGTCATCACCAAGACCGTCCGCTACCGCACCGTGGGGGACATGTCCTGCACCGGGGCTGTCGAGTCCGACGCGTACACGGTGGCCGACGTTGTGGTTGAAGTCGCTGCCTCCACCCTGACCGAACGTGGCGCCACCCGTGCAGATGACCGCATCTCCGAGGCTGCCATGGAAGACCGCAAGAAGGACGGGTATTTCTAATGAGCACCGACACCCTGGCAGTTCAGGGGCTGGAAACGGCCCTGCCAACAACGCTTTTCCGGTTTGCCACCGCGGGATCGGTCGACGACGGCAAGTCCACTTTGGTGGGCCGCCTCCTTCACGATTCCAAGGCCATCCTGGCTGACACGCTCGACGCCGTTGCCCGCACCTCCGCGGACCGCGGCTTCGGCGGCGAAAAGGGCGGCATCGACCTGGCCCTGCTGACCGACGGCCTGCGTGCCGAGCGCGAGCAGGGCATCACCATCGATGTGGCCTACCGCTACTTCGCCACCGACCGCCGCAGCTTCATCCTGGCGGACTGCCCCGGTCACGTTCAGTACACCAAGAACACGGTGACCGGCGCGTCCACCGCGGATGCCGTCGTCGTCCTCATCGACGCCCGCAAGGGCGTGCTGGAGCAGACCCGCCGCCACCTGTCAGTGCTGCAGCTGCTGCGCGTGGCGCACGTGATTGTGGCCGTCAACAAAATCGACCTGGTGGACTTCAGCGAGTCCGTGTTCCGCGACATCGAAGCCGACGTGCAGCAGGTGGGCCGCGAACTCGGTCTGGGCCGTGACGAATTGAATGCAGGCGGAATCACCGATCTGTCCGTCATTCCGGTGTCCGCCCTTGATGGGGACAACGTGGTGGAGCGCTCGGAGCGCACCCCCTGGTACACCGGGCCCGCGCTGCTGGAGGTCCTGGAGACCCTGCCCGCCGCCGATGAACTGGAAAGCCACCTCGAGAGCTTCCGCTTTCCGGTGCAGCTGGTGGTCCGCCCTCAGGGTGCGCTGGCTCCCGACGCCGTGGCAGCCGGACTGGACGTGGAGGCCTACCGCGACTACCGCGCGTACGCCGGCCAGATCACCGAAGGCTCCGTGAAGGTGGGGGACCAGGTATCCGTGCTGACGCCGGGCCAGGCCCCGCGCACCACCACCGTGGTGGGCATCGACTTCGCCGGAAAGTCCCTGGAGGAAGCCGCCGCCCCGCAGTCCGTGGCTGTTCGCCTGGCTGACGAGTTCGACGTCGCCCGTGGTGACACCATCGCCGCCGCCGGCACCGTCCGCGAAGCCACCGCAGACCTGTACGCAGCGCTGTGCTGGCTGTCGCCGAAGCCCCTCCGTGAGGGCCAGAAGGTCCTGGTCAAGCATGGCACCCGCACCGTCCAGGCGCTGGTCCGCAGCGTTTCCGGGAAACTGGACCTGGCATCGTTCAAGCTTGAGGGCGCTTCCAGCCTGGAGCTCAACGACATCGGCCACGCGCAGCTCCGGCTCGCCGCGCCGCTGCCGCTGGAGAACTACCTCCACCACCGCCGCACCGGCGCCTTCCTGGTGATCGACCCGCTGGACGGCAACACCCTCGCCGCCGGACTGGTCAAGGACCACCCGGGCGACCACGAGGACGAGCGCTACAGCATCTGATGCCCCTGACACCGCGGCTTGTTCGCAGATCCTGGCCTTCAAGGTTCGGATCCGCGAACGGGCCGCGGTTTTGTTGTCTCCGGCGGTGAGTACCGGCAACAGCCCTCAGTGCTGCCATGTTCAAATGCAAGTACTCGCTACTCGTGCGGGCCGCTGCACCACCAAGACTTAATGGTCAGCGGGGGCATGAGCTTCCTTTGGATCTGGACGCAACACCTGAGGAGGCATAATGCCGGCCATCAACGAGTGGAAAACCCGGGCGGCTGAGCATCTCCGGCGAGACTCCGAGGACTGGAGGATCGAACCCCGCCAGGCGCGGCTGCTCATCCTGGTCCCGTTCATCATCGCCGTGGTTGCGGCGGCAGCCCTCCCGTTCAAGGACTTCTACCTCTGGCTGGTCAACGAGGATTCGCTGATCGAATGGCTGCAGTTCGCCTGCCTGCTGGCGGCAAGCATCTTCCTGCCCCTCATCACCGTGTACCTGGTCCGCGCCAAACGCTGGGGCATCGCCGCGCTCTATGCGGTCGTCACGCTGGGGGTCTGGTTCCTGACGGGCGAGGAGATCTCCTGGGGCCAGCGCATCTTCGGCTGGGCCACGCCCGAATCCCTGAACGAGGTCAACCGCCAGGGCGAGACCACGGTGCACAACATCCGCGGCGTGCAGGAACTGGTCCCCGCCGCCATGCTCCTCGCGAGCCTCTACGGCGCCTGTGCCCCGCTGGTCTGGGCTGCCGCTGGAAAACGCTGGGAGCAGCTGAAGAACCGGCGCCTGCTGATCCCGCCGCTGTGCCTGGTGCCGACCTTCCTGCTGGCCGCCGGCTACCGCCTCTTCCGCCTGCTGATCTGGCCGGAGCCCACGTTCGTCATCTCGGAGTATGCAGAGGCGATGGAACTGTCCCTCTACCTGGGGCTGGCGATGTTCTGTTGGTACAACCTGCGACTGCTGCGTGAGCCGCAGCCAGGGCCTGGCCGGAACCAGGCCCGGGGCCTTCACCGCAGGGCTGCGTAGGGTTCAAGGCCGCTCATGGCTCCAGGATGGTCTTGAGTTTCAGCAGGTCCTTGCGGGTTTCCCGGCGGATCATCGGTGCCATGAACAGCCCGTCCAGCTTCGAGAACCCTTGGACCCCGTGCCCAGCAATCCGGTGGTCAGGCCCTGCGACCTCTGGATGTTGGCGTACCATGCGGGGGAACCACGTTAGTCTCCAGCCGTCCCATGGGAGGCCCCGCATGGAAGCCATCAACAGCAAGCTGCTGAACTGGGCCTCGATCCTGGATGACAAGACGCGTGAGCAGGCCGTGAAGACCTCGCAGCTGCCGTTCATCTATCCGCACCTGGCCCTGATGCCCGATGCACACCTGGGAAAGGGTGCCACCGTGGGCTCGGTGATCCCCACCCTGAACGCCATCATGCCAGCGGCGGTGGGGGTGGATATCGGCTGCGGCATGATCGCCGTCCGGACCCAGTACTCGCTGGAGGACCTGCCCAAGGACCGGAAGCGGCTGCGCGAGGACATCGAGCGTGCCATCCCGCTGTCCGCCGGCCACAACAACCGGACGGTGCAGGCCACGGCGGAGCCGCGGATTGCCGAGCTGAAGCAGCTGGCCGCGAGAGCCGGCTTCAACCCGGCACAGTACGTGGAGAAGTGGGACCTCCAGCTGGGCTCGCTCGGATCCGGCAACCACTTCATTGAAGTCTGCGCGGACGAGGCCGACGCCGTGTGGCTGTTCCTGCATTCCGGTTCCCGGGGCGTCGGCAACAAGATCGCCCAGCATCACATCGGCGTCGCCCGGCACGTGGTGGCGAAGAAGCAGATCCACCTGCCGGACCCGGACCTCGCCTACCTTGAGGAGGGCACGCCGCAGTTCGACCGGTACATGGCAGAGCTGCACTGGGCCCAGCACTTCGCCCTCCTGAACCGCGAAGAGATGATGGACCGCGTCAGCGCCCAGTTCGGTCGGTGGGCGGGCGGGCCTGTGCAGGAACTCGAGCGTGTCAACTGCCACCACAACTTCACCCGGCAGGAGGTCCACTACGGCAAGTCCGTCTGGGTGTCCCGCAAGGGCGCCATCAAAGCCGCGCACGGCGATCCCGGACTTATTCCGGGGTCCATGGGGACGTCGTCGTACGTGGTGGAAGGACTCGGCAACGCGGCGGCGCTGAACTCCTCGCCGCACGGGGCAGGCCGGGAGTACTCCCGCAACGCCGCCCGGAAGACCTTCTCCCTCGACGAACTGAAAAAGGCCATGCGGGGGATCGAGTTCAGGGCGTCGGAGGCGTTCATCGACGAGATACCCGCAGCCTACAAACCCATCGACGTCGTGATGCAGGACGCGGCGGACCTGGTCACCGTCCGGCACAAGCTGCGGCAGCTGGTCAACGTCAAGGGAAACTGAGGCGGGCACGGGCACCGTTCAGGCGAGCCCGGCGAATGGCGTCCGAATATGACGCTAGATGAACCTGCGTGACCCCCCGTTTCCGCGTCATTGAACGGGTTTGGGGCACTCCCTATGGTGAAACAATGACTAGTTCCAAGCCCGGGATGACCCGCATCGTGGCAGGCGAAAGCGCGGTACCCAAGCGCAAGCATGCCATCGAGGCTGCCCTGGCCATCGGGCTGGTCCTGCTGATCGCCGTCGGCGCCGTGGTGGCCTCCACCGTCTCACGCAACACGGAGGCGCAGGCCGCTGAACCCACGCCCGCCGCCGAGCTCAAGCTTGGATACTTCGGCAACGTCACCCACGCCCCGGCACTGGTGGGCATCAAGCAGGGCTTCCTGGCCGAAGCCCTGGGCAGCACCGCGCTCAGCACCGAGACGTTCAATGCCGGGCCCGCGGCCATCGAGGCCCTGAACGCCGGTGCCATCGACGCCGCCTACATCGGCCCCAACCCGGCCATCAACTCGTTCGTCAAGAGCCAGGGCCAGTCCGTGCGCATCATCGCCGGCGCCGCCGCGGGCGGTGCGCAGCTGGTGGTCAAGCCTGAGATCAACTCCGCCGCGGACCTCAAGGGCAGGACCCTCGCCTCCCCGCAGCTCGGCGGCACCCAGGATGTGGCACTCCGCTCCTGGCTTGCCTCCGAGGGATACCAGACCAACGTGGACGGCAGCGGTGACGTGGCCATCAACCCCACGGAAAACGCGCAGACGCTCAAGCTGTTCCAGGACGGAAAGCTCGACGGCGCGTGGCTGCCTGAGCCATGGGCCTCGCGGCTGGTGCTCCAGGCCGGAGCGAAGGTGCTGGTGGACGAAAAGGACCTCTGGGACGGGACCGGTACCGGCAAGCCCGGCGAGTTCCCCACCACCGTCCTGATCGTGAACCAGAAGTTCGCCGCCGACCACCCGGACACCGTCAAGGCCCTCCTGGCCGGCCACGCGGAGTCAGTGGCCTGGCTGAACGAGGCTCCCGCCGCGGAAAAGGCAGGCGTCATCAACTCGGCACTGCAGGAATCGGCCGGGGCAGCCCTGGCCGACAACGTCCTGGCCCGGTCCCTGGCCAACATCACCTTCACCCTGGACCCGCTGGCCGGAAGCTACCCGCGGCTGCTGGAGGACGGCGTCGAGGCCGGCACCACCAAGCAGGCCGACATCACCGGCCTCTTCGACCTCCGGCCGCTCAACGAGGTTGCCGCCGGCGCAGACCTTGCCGGCGCAGGCACCAGCAGCAAGATTTCAGCAGCCGGCCTCGGCCAGGACTGATCCAACCCACCAACTTAAGGACGGCACCATGCCAGTCGTACTGGAACACCTGGGCAAGCGCTTCGGCGACGGCGCCCCGGTACTGGACGACGTCAACGCCACCATCGGGAAGGGCGAGTTCGTTGCCCTCCTCGGTGCCTCCGGCTGCGGCAAATCCACCCTGCTGAACATCATCGCGGGACTGGAGCCGCCGTCGTCGGGCGCCCTGGAGGTACCCAGCGACGGTGCCGCCTTTATGTTCCAGGACGCCGCGCTCTTCCCCTGGCTCACCGCCCGGGAGAACATCGAACTGGCCCTGAAACTCCGCGGCGTTGGCAAGGCAGACCGTAAGGCCAAGGCCCAGGAGCTGCTGGAGCTGGTGCACCTGGGTGCGGCGGGGGACAAGCGCCCGCACGAGCTCTCCGGCGGCATGCGGCAGCGCGTGTCCCTGGCGAGGTCGCTTGCGCAGGACCGGCAGCTGCTGCTCATGGACGAGCCTTTCGCCGCCCTCGACGCCATCACCCGCGACCTGCTGCACGATGAGCTGGAGCGGATCTGGAAGGAAACCGGCCGCACCATCGTCTTTGTCACCCACAACGTCCGCGAAGCCGTCCGGCTGGGCCAGCGCGTGCTGCTGCTGTCCTCCCGCCCCGGCCGCGTGGTCCAGGAATGGGCCGTCACCGAGGAACACCGCACCGACGCCGGGCTCGCCGGCCAGCTGACCGGGGTCATCACCGCCCGGCTCCGGGAGGAGATCCGCCGCCATGCCAAGTAACCCAACGCCCCTGGCTGAAGCTTCCGCCGACCCCGCCGAACCCCGGCACATCCACGCCGCACTCACCCGCACCTCCACCGGCAACGAGGATCTGCGCGAACTCGAGTCCGGGCTGGACTCCCTGCAGTCAGACGCCGCCCGCAAGAACCGCATCGACTGGAGCCGCATCCTGCTGCCCATCGCCGCCCTGGTGGTGCTGATGCTGGCATGGCAGTTCTACGTCTCGCTCGGCCTGAAACGCCGCGACCTGGTGCCCGGCCCGCTGGATGTCGCAGCGCAGGTGGGCGTCCTCTGGAACGAAGGCAAGCTCCAGGAAGCCGTGTGGACGTCACTGCAGCGCGGGCTGGTGGGCTTTGTCATTTCGGTGGCCATTGCAACCCCGGTTGGCCTCCTGCTGGCACAGGTCGCACCGCTGCGCCGCGCGTTCGGGCCGCTGATTTCCGGCCTCCAGGTCCTGCCCTCCGTTGCCTGGGTCCCGGCGGCCATCATCTGGTTCGGCCTCACCGACGCCACCGTGTATTTCGTGGTGTTCATGGGCGCCATCCCGTCCATCATCAACGGCCTGATCTCCGGCGTGGACCAGATCCCGTCGCAGTACCGGCGCGTGGGCACCGTCCTGGGCGCGTCCCGGCTGGAGATGGCGCTGCAGATCATCCTCCCCGCCGCACTGCCCGGCTACCTGGGCGGCCTGAAGCAGGGCTGGGCCTTCTCCTGGCGGTCCCTCATGGCCGCGGAAATCATCGCCGTGGGCGGCACCATCGGCTTCGGCCTGGGCTCCCTGTTGGACCAGGGCCGGATCCTGTCCGACATGACCGTGGTGATGTCGGCGATCCTGCTGATCCTCGCCGTCGGCATCCTGATCGAACTGCTGGTCTTCGGGCCCATCGAAAAGCGACTCCTCCGCAGCCGCGGGCTCCTGGCCGGCAGCACCCGCTAAGCACCCCCACCTTCCGCACCCCGCAAAGCCCGACGCCGCCTCCCGCCGTCGGGCTTCGCCGTGTCCGCCGACCCACATCAGCAAGGTGGCAGACTGGCCCCATGACCGCCAGTTTTGTGTGCCGCACCGAGAGCTCCCTTCCACCGGAGCGGCTGTTCGACCTGGCCCGGAGCATCGACGTCCACGTGGAGTCCCAGAAGGGCTCGGAGGAGCGGGCGGTGGCCGGGGTGACATCAGGGCTGATCGGCGAAGGGCAGGAAGTCACCTGGCGGGCGCGGCACTTCGGAATTCCACTCACCATGACCAGCCGCGTCACGCAGGTGGACTTCCCCCACAGCTTCACGGACGAGCAGGTCCGCGGCCCCTTCAGGTCCTTCCGCCACGTCCACGAATTCGAGGCCACGCCCGGCGGCTGCATCATGACGGACCGGGTGGAGTTCGCGGCGCCGTTCGGGCTCCTGGGCCGCGCAGCCGGGAAGCTCGTCCTGCGGCCCTACCTGCAGCGGCTCATCCGGGACCGCGGGCGGTTCCTGGCCGGCATCGGCAGCTGAACCGGGGCACATCGGCGCGGGCTCGCCGGGGAACACGGTGCATACGGCCCTGACACCCGCCTGTGTGCCCCAGGACCGCGGGCGACGGCGGTCCCAGGCCTTTGTGACGCAGCGTTACCTTACGTGAACTGGTGTTGCTGCGCCGTTGTTGGCACATGTGAGGCCGCCCTACCGTTGATTCATGGCAATTCAGGATATCTACCCCACGGCGCTGCGCCTCCTTGGCCGCCCCGTGCTGGTGGTGGGCGGCGGCCCTGTTGCAGCCCGCCGCGCCAAGGGGCTGCTCGACGCCGGTGCACGGGTCACCGTAGTGGCTCCTGTTGCCTCCGCAGCGCTCCAGGAACTGGCCGACGCCGGCCTCCTCACCTGGGAGCCGCGCACCTACCTTCCTTCCGACGTCGACGGCGTGTGGTTCGTCCAGACGGCTACCGGCGATTCCGCCGTGGACGCAAAGGTATCGGCCGACGCCGAGGCGCAGCGCGTCTGGTGCGTCAACGCCTCCGACCACGAAGCCTCCGCAGCCTGGACTCCCGCTGTTGCCGAAGTGGACGACGTCAAGATCGCCGTAAACGCCGGGGGAGACCCGCGCCGCGCCATGGCCGTCCGCGACGCCGTTGCCACCGCACTCGAAACCGGCGACCTTCCGCTGCGCCGCCGCCGGGCCCACCGCGGTTCCGTTGCGCTGGTGGGCGGCGGACCCGGCGACACCGGCCTGATCACCGTCCGCGGCCGACGCCTCCTGGGCCAGGCCGACGTTGTGGTGGCAGACCGCCTGGGCCCCCGCGAACTCCTCAACGAACTGGCACCCGACGTCCGCGTCATCGAGGTGGGCAAGACCCCCGGCCACCACCCCGTGCCGCAGGCCGGGATCAACCGGATCCTGGTCGAGGAGGCCCTCAAAGGCCACCGCGTGGTCCGGCTGAAGGGCGGGGATCCCTACGTCCTGGGCCGCGGCGGCGAAGAGGCCGAATACTGCCGGCAGCACGGCGTCGAGGTCGAAGTGGTCTCCGGTGTCACATCCGCAATCTCCGTCCCGGCGGCAGCAGGAATCCCTGTCACGCACCGTGGCCTCGCCAAGGGCTTCAGCGTGGTGACCGGACACGAGGAGCTCTCCGAGGTTCCCGCCCGGGCCGACCACACCATCGTCCTGCTGATGGGCGTGGGCCAGCTGCGCGGATCCGCGTCCGCCCTGGGCAAAGCCGGCCTGCCGGCGGGGACGCCAGTTGGTATCGTGGAAAACGGCTATTTGCCGGACCAGCGCGTGACCATTGGCACTCTTGGTTCCATTGCGGACCAGGCGGAGGCCGCCGGCGTCGCAAATCCCGCAGTCATTGTCATCGGTGACGTTGTGCGCGTGAGCCCCTTCGCGCCGTCGCACTTCAAAACCGCTGACTACAGCACCACCACCCCGAACAAGCCCCGCACCAGCAAGCCCCGAGTCCTCACCACCTAGCCACCACCCAACTAGGTAGCAGCAGATGTCGTTATGAGCCCTCAAAACGACATCAACTGCTACTTAGTTGGGCCGGACCGAACAAAAAGGAACACAGCCGTGTCATCAAGCACCACCGTAGGTTCTGCCGATCGTCCGCTGCGCGTCGCCGTCGTGGGCTCCGGCCCGGCAGGCGTCTACGCCGCCGACATCCTCACCAAGAGCGAAGCCGTCAAGAGCGGCGAGCTGACCGTGAGCATCGACCTCTTTGACCGCTACCCGGCACCCTATGGCCTGATCCGCTACGGCGTGGCCCCGGACCACCCCCGCATCAAGGGCATCGTCAACGCCCTGCACAAGGTCCTGGACCGCGGCGACATCCGGTTCTTCGGCAACGTGGACTACGGCACCGACCTCACCATCGAGGACCTCCGCACCCACTACGACGCCGTCATCTTCGCCACCGGCGCCATCAAGGACGCGGACCTGAACATTCCCGGCATCGAGCTGGAAGGCTCCTTCGGCGGCGCAGACTTCGTCTCCTGGTACGACGGCCACCCGGACGTGCCGCGCGAATGGCCGCTGGACGCCAAGGAAATCGCCGTAATCGGCAACGGCAACGTGGCCCTGGACGTGGCCCGCGTCCTTTCCAAGCACGCCGACGACCTGCTGGTCTCCGAAATCCCGGACAACGTCTACGCCGGCCTGAAGGCTTCCCCGGTCACGGACGTGCACGTCTTCGGCCGCCGCGGCCCCGCCCAGGTGAAGTTCACCCCGCTGGAGCTGCGCGAGCTGTCGCACTCCAAGGACGTGGACATCATCCTGTACCCGGAGGACTTCGAGTTCGACGAGGAATCGGACCGCCAGATCCAGAGCAACAACCAGACCAAGACCATGGTGGGCACGCTCACCAACTGGATCGCCGAGCAGCCCGAGGACCTCTCCGAGCTGAAAGCTTCCCGCCGCCTGCACCTGCACTTCCTGCACAGCCCGGTGGAGATCTACGACGACGCCGAGACCCCGGGCAAGGTGGCCGGCATGCGGTTTGAGCGCACCGAGCTGGACGGCACGGGCAACGCCCGCGGCACCGGCGAGTTCGTGGACTACCCGGTCCAGGCCGTCTACCGCGCCATCGGCTACTTCGGTTCCGCCCTGCCGGAGATCGAGTTCGACCACACCAAGGGAGTCATCCCGAACGACGGCGGCCGCGTCCTGGACGCTGCCGGCACCCACGTGCCGGGCATCTACGCCACCGGCTGGATCAAGCGCGGCCCCGTGGGCCTGATCGGCCACACCAAGGGCGACGCCCTCGAGACGGTCACCTACCTGCTGGAGGACCGCGAAAACCTGCCCGTTGCCGCTGTTCCCGAAGCCGATGCCGTGGTTGAACTCCTCGACGCCCGCGGCGTGCAGTTCACCAGCTGGGAAGGCTGGCTGGCGCTGGATGCCCACGAACTGGCCCTCGGCGCAGCCGCCACCGAGGCCGGCGGCTCGCACGGTGTTGAGGTCAAGCGTGAGCGCATCAAGGTGGTGCCGCGCGAGGACATGGTGAACATCTCCCGCGACGGCGTGGCCGCGCAGGTCTAAGCAGTGTCAACCCCGGGGGCCCTGGGTGCCGGTCCTTTGATGGACCGGCGCGCAGGGCCCGGGTGCTTTAACGCTGGGGAGTGCCCTAACGCTGGGGCCCGCTTGAACCCTGCCCGGCTATTTCCCGGCCCCGCCTGCTGCCATCAGCTCGAGCCGCCGCAACGTTTCCCGGTTCCGGACAGCGATCAGGGGGTCGCGCAGGAACTTGGGCATCAGCTTTCCCGGACCGCGGACGGCGTCCTCCGATATGGTGACCTGGCATTGCCCGCCACGGTCCTCCAGCGTGATGACGACCTTCGCTTCGCCCATGGGCCAGCCCCGGGCGACCACCTCCAGCCGGTGGCCCGGCTCGACGGCGGTCACCTGGGAGCTGTCGTCGATCACCAGCGGCCAGCCGCCCACGGAGTGGTGGAGGCGTGCGCCTGCTTCCGGCCACCGGTCGTCCACGGCACGGATCCGGGAGGTGCCCACCACCCAGCCGGAGTAGAGCCAGCCGTCGGCGATGACCCTCCACACATCGGCGGCGGGGGAGTTGAACAGCTGGGACACGGTGGACATGGTGTTCCTTTCTGTGGCGGCGGATTGAGCGCTTGTCCCGCCCGGCGTAAGGCCTGCGGGTGCGGATGATGCCAGTGCGGAAGGTGCGACGGCGGGAGGTGCAGGCCGTTGCGCCGCCCGGTAGGAGTGTTCCCTCAGGCGGCGGGTCCAGGCGTAGGTCTGGGCTCCCGGCGGCTGGTTCTCGAGGGGATTGAAGCGCAGGGGAGTATCCGCCGGTTCCGGTTCTGCCCTCAGGCGGAGTTCACCGCATTCGCGCCACGGCCCCGTGGGTTTGGCCCAATAGAGGTGCAGCACCCATTCCCCGGATGCCAGCGGCCCGTCAGGGAGCCCGCTGGTCCGGAGCCCCAGCAGCACCGGCCCTTTGCTGCCCCGGTACGGCATGAGTGTTGTGAACGTGGCGCCGGCAACGTCCAGTTTCGGCTGGAGCAGGAACCTGCCGGGAAGCCGCCAGCCCGTGGTGGCGAAGAGTACGTCCGTGATGCCGCCCGGGGATGGCGTGACGCGGAGGGCCAGGCCCAGGATGTCCGGAAGCTGCTGCGGCAGCCCCAGGGATCGGGAGAACCGGGCCCTGACGGAGTCGACGCCGGGCGTATCGAGCCACTCCAGCCCGCTCGTTGCCCCGGTGCTGCCGGTCCTGGCCAGGTGTCCTGCCAGCCCGATGCCCTCCGGGTGGATGGGCCGGTCCGGCCGGGCCAGCTTTAGCACCCGGAACATGCCGGCGAAGGCGCGGCCGGCCGCCTCCGTGACGGCAGGGGTTGCATCTCCCGCTCCGGCACCGTGGCCGCCGGGGGTCTGGTCTTTCGCTGCGGAGTGCGTCATGGTTCCTTCGTACCCCGAAACAGGCCGGAACTACATTCGGCCGAACCGGGACCGGACCAGGGCGAAGATTCCGTAGGCGATGAATCCGGCGCCGATGGCCACCAGCAGGGTCGGGCCGAACGGGTGGTCCCGCAAAGCCTTGAGGCTGCCGTCCAGCCCGGTGGACTCCTGGGCGTTGTGCTTGGCGGCGGCGATCACGAAGAGCAGCCCGGTGAGGAACAGCGCTATCCCTTTGGCTATGTGGCCGGCAACGCCCAGCGAGTCGATCAGCCTGCCGCGCCGTGTGCCGTCAAAGTGGAAGAGCTCTTCCTTGAATCCGCGCCGGACCCCCTTGACCACGAAGTAGATCCCGATGCCGATGATCGTCAGGCCCAGGGCCACGAGTGTCCAGAGCCCCACCGGCGTCGCCATCAACGTGGCGCTGAAATCACGGGTGCTTTCGCTGGAGTCCCCGCCCATCCCCACGGCGAAGCCCGCGAAGCTGAGCCCCACGCTGGTGTACGCGATGGCCAGGAAGCCCGAGGAGACCAGCTTGGAGAGCCGCTCCCTCCGCGGCAGGGGGCGTGCCCGCAGCGTTGCCTCGCTCGCCTGCCACAACCCCAGGCCGAAGCACGCCAGCACGCAGGACCACATGACGGCCGGGCCCCACGGGTTCGCGGCCAGCTGCTCGATGGCGCCCGTAGGTTCCGCTTCCCCGGGCTGTCCAAACGCCACGGCGATGGCGATGGCGCCGATGATCACGTGCAGCAGGGCCATGACGGCGAAGCCGGCCCGGGCCAGGACGTCCAGGGCGGGGTGGTTGGAGGCCTGCTCGACGGCGTCGGCGGCCTGGCTGATGGTGGAATCCCCGTCCGACATACGTCAGCCGTTCATCGGCCCTTCGGCACGCAGTTTCTCAGCACCCGGCCCCTCCACGTGCACGGTGCAGCGGACCACAAGCTTGCCCGGGGCGTTGTCCAGCTCCACGAGGGAGTCGTCGGCACTGAGGACCGTAAACACCTGGGAGTCGGCCACGACGGAAACCCCTTTGGCCTTTGCGGTCTCCCGGGCATTGGCCAGGGCCTCGTCCTGCAGGTTTCCTACGTATGCGTCATCTTGTTCCCGCGCCGGATCACCAAATGCCCAGCCGAACAGCGTCCCTGTGTTTCCCATGGCCACGATATTACGCGTTCCGCCCGGGGAAGACGGGCTTTCGTAACATTAGTAAGTGTGCTTACCATGGGCGGACCATGACCTTGATGGGACACGGCACGTGAAGTCCGCAGGCGCGGCATCTTAACCAGCTCAACGACAGGAAATGCACACCATGGCAGGAAATCTTATTGCCCGTTCAGTCCACGACCTCACGGCAGCAGCGTGGTTCGGCGGTTCCCTCATGGGCGCCATCGGCTTGAACGGTGCGGCAGCGGAGGCCAAGGACCCGTCCGAGCGGACGCGGCTCTCCAGCGCCGGCTGGATGAAGTGGGCGCCGTTCCAGACGGCGGCATTCGCCTCCCACCTGGTGGCGGACCTCGCCATTGCCTGGGAGAACAAGGGGCGCATCGCCAAGCAGGAAGGCGTCGCCAAGGACACCGTCATCAAGACCGCGGTCACCGTGGTGGGCGCCGCGGTGACCCTGTACTCCGGCCTTCTGGGCAAGAAGGTGGAGAAGCTGGCCGGTGAAGGCGCCGAGGGTGCCACTGAGCCCCGTCCGGACGCCTCCGACGAGCTGAAGGCCGCCCAGAAGCAGCTGAAGATGCTGCAGTGGGCCATCCCGGCCTTCGCTGGCGCCGTGATCGTCCTTGGCGCCAAGCACGGCGAGATGCAGCGGCCCAAGAACGTGTTCGCGGGCCTCCGCTCCTAGCGAGGCGGGCTGTCCCGCAGCTCAGGCAGTAAACGCACGACGACGGTCCGGCACCCAGGTGCCCGACCGTCGTCGTGTCCTGTTTTTGTCCAAGGGGTTAGATCGGGTTGGTGCCGGCCGGCGGGAGGTCCGGGTTCATGTCCTCGAGGTGTGGGTCTTCAGCCGTCCAGACCTGGATAATGGCCCAGGCGACGGCCGCCAGCGGGACGGACAGGACCGCGCCGACGATGCCCGCCAGGATGGTGCCGGCCGTCAGGGCCATCAGGATCACCAGTGCGTGGAGCTGCAGCGACTTGCCCATGACCACCGGCTGCAGCAGGTCGCCCTCCAGCTGGTTGACCGCAATCACCACGGCCACCACGATCAGGGCAACCACCGGCCCGTTCGCCACCAGGGCCACGAGCGCGGCGAGGATTCCGGCCACCGTTGCACCCACCAGCGGAATGAAGGCGCCGAGGAAAACGATGATGGCCAGCGGGAAGGCCAGCGGCACCTGCATGATCAGCAGGGCCGCGCCAATGGCCACGGTGTCCACCAGGGCCACGATGGCGGTGCCGCGGACGTAGCCGCCGAGAACCTCAAGGGTCCGGCTGCCCACCCGGCGCAGCTTCGCCTCCCGGGCACCACTGAAGGGGCGGAGGAAGAAGTTCCAGATCTTGGCCCCGTCCTTGAGGAAGAAGAACAGGATGATGACCATGAGGCTGGCGCCGGCAATGAACTCGGTGACCATCGAGAGCCCGGTGATGGCGCCGGAACGCACCTGGCTGCTGGTGGCAAAGTCGATGATTCCCTGCCGGGCCTGGTTGAGCTGCTCCTGATCGATGGGAACCGGGCCGGTCAGCAGGAACTGCTCCAGCTCGTCCAGACCCGAGGAGGCCTGCTGGGCCAGTTCACCCCATTGGCTGCGGACTGAGAAATAGATCACCGTGCCAACACCGCCAAGGAGCAGCAGCAGCCCAATGAACGCGATGCCCGTGGCCAGTCCGCCGCGCATTCCCCGGCGCCGGAGCATGTTCACGAACGGGCCGATCGCGGCGGCCAGGATCAGCGCTATCAGGATGGGGATCACCAGGAGCTTGATCTGCATCAGCGCGTAGACGGACACCACCGCCACGGTGAGGATCAGCAGTATCTGGGCGGACCGGATGCCCACGCGGCCCAGGCCGTCACCCCACAGCTGGGAGGGGGACTTGATGTCCCGGGGAACCCTGGCGGCCCGCCGCTGCGCGTGCGGCGCCGCTGGCAAGTCCGTCCCGGTTGAAGCCGTCCCTGCCGGCTGCGCAGGCTCTTTGCCCAGCTCGTGGCCGGTCAGGCGTGATGATCGCGCCATGGAAACTCCTCGTCGTCAGCGATGCCTGCCGCGCCGTGGTGGGAGGCGGACAGGACTACCTTCCTCAGATAGTAAGCCTACTGACCGATTAAGCGGTGAAGAAACCCCACGGCCGCACTATCCTGCCAGCCACTCCGCGCAGGAGTTCAGGTTCCGGTCAACGGTGGCGACGGCGGCGTCCTCGTCCCGCGCTTCGATGGCCACCACCAGCAGGTCGTGGCCTTCGTGCGGGCGGCCGTCGAAGCCGGGCCGGCGCTGCTGCTTGAGGAGGTCCTGGTGGAAGGCGCTGCCGAAACTGAGGTACAGCTCGTGCAGCAGGGGATTCCCGGAGGCTTGTGCCACCCGTTCGTGGAAGCCCCAGTCCGCCCGCGCCCACGCCTCATAGTCTCCCCGTGTCCAGGCCTGGTCCCGGGCGGTGAGCAGGGCACGCAGGGCCGTGACGTCGTCGGCCGTGGCATGGCGGGCCGCCAGGCGGGCAGCCTGGGTGTCCAGGCCCAGCCGGACTTCCAGGATGTGCTGCTCGGTGTGGTCCTGGTACATGCGCCGGGCGGCGCCGGACAGTTCGCTGGTGGCGCGGACATAGGTGCCGTCGCCGCGCCGCACCTCCAGCATGCCGCTGTGGGCAAGGGCCTTGATGCCCTCGCGGAGGGTGCCGCGCGAGACCCCCAGGCCGGCCATCAGCTCCGGTTCGGACGGGATGCGCTGGTGGAGGGGCCATTCGCCGGACTGCACCATGGCGCGCAGTTTGGCAGTGACCTCGTCGGCCAGCGGCGGGCGGGCGGAAGGACTCAGTGCCATGGCTGCTACTTCCTTCCCACGGCGTTGGTCATGGCCTTGCCCGTGATCAGGTGCGCCACCACGATCTGGGCCAGCGCCAGGGCAAGGAGGAGCAGGAGGGGAAGGGTCCACCCGCCGGTGGCACTGTGCAACAGCCCCATGCCGAATGGCCCCAGGGTGGCCAGCAGATAGCCCGTGGACTGCGCCAGCGTTGACAGCGCCGTGGTTTCGGCGGTGCTCGCCCCGCTGCGGCTGATCATCACCATCACCAGCGGGAAGATCCCCAGGCCAAACCCGAGCAGGGCGGCAGGCACGGCGGCCAGCCCCACCGGCAGGACCAGCAGCGATACCAGCCCGGCAACCATGGTGACGCTAACCAGGTAGAACGCCGGCCGCAGCATCCGCGGACGGGAACCGATGGCGATCAGCACCATGCCGGCCGGGACGGAGGCAAGCTGCATCAGCCCGAACATCAGTCCGCTGTCCGCGGCGCTCAGGCCCATGGTGGTCAGCATGTACGGGAACCAGCTCAGCAGGGCGTAGGCGAGCAGGGCCTGGAGCGTGAAGATCGCGGTGAGGAGCAGCCCCTTGCGGGTCCGCAGCAGCGGCCAGGGGGAGATCCGCCCTCCGGCCGCCCGGGGACTGTGCCGGTGCGCATGCAGCGCCACGGGAAGGAAGCCCAGGAATGCCGCCACGGCAGTGATGCCAATGGCGCCGACGGCGGCCGAAGGCGAGCCGAGTGCCTGCGCCAGCGGTACCACCGCGACGGCGGTGACGGTGGCCCCCGTGGTCATGGTCACCGTGTAGACGGCGGTCATCAGGGACGTCCGGTGGGCAAAGTGTTCGCGGATGAAGGAGGGCATGGCCACGTTGCACACCGCCAGGCCGGACATGCCCAGGACACTTCCGGCCACCAGCATGCCGGTGGCGGGGATGCCGCGCAGGAGGAGTCCGCCCGCCAGCATGGACAGGGCCACAAGGATCGCCTTCTCCACGCCCAGCCGGCCCGTCAGCCAGGACGTGCCCGCCCCTGCCAGCGCGAAGCACAGCGTGGGAATGGACGGGATGATGGCCGCCACCAGCGCGCCGTAGCCCAGCACCGACTGCAGGTCGTGCAGCAGTGCCGACGCGCCGGTGATGCCCGCCCGCAGGTTCAGTCCGATGAGCACCAGGGCTATGACACCGAACACGACCGCGGACCGGGGCTTGGCCTGGCCCGTTGCGGTTGCCGGGGCCGCTGCCCTTCCCGATGTCGGCGCCGGGGCGGGCACGGGGGCTGCGGCGGCCTGGGCGGGGGCCGACGGCGTTTGGGCGGCGGGAGGATTCGGGGCGGACATCCCACAAGTCTAAAGGTTAGACGTTTGATGTTTGCGCTTCTGTGGCCAAGCTCTCCCGGCTTCCCGGCGGCGGGCAATAGACTGCCAGCGGGAGCCCGGACGCCATGGACCGGACCCCGGCGCGCGATGCGGAAGGGACAGCTTGTGAAGGCTTCGCAGGGACTTGAGATCGAAAAGAAGTACGACGTCGACGACGATGCCGCCGTGCCCGCGCTGGACAGCCTTCCCGGCGTGGCCAGGGCCGGGGCGCCCCACACCGCCGTCCTGGAAGCCGTTTACTTCGACACCGCCCGGCACATCCTCGCGTCCCGCCGGATCACCCTTCGGCGCCGCACGGGCGGAACCGACGCAGGCTGGCACCTGAAGCTGCCGCCGCTGGAGTCCGGCGGCGGCACAGCGGAACCCCAGCAGCGGCGGGAACTGCACGCCCCGCTGGGACAGCCCGGCTTGGTGCCGGACAGCCTGCTGGTCCACATCCAGGCGTACCTCCGCGGAGCGGCCGTGGCACCGGTGGTCCGGCTCGAGACCAGGCGCACCACCCACGCCCTCTACGGCGGGGACGGCACGCACTTGGCAGACCTGGCCGACGACCGCGTGACCGCTGAGCGCCTCCATCCGGGAAAGGGAGAAGGCTCCGTCCCCGGCGGGCAGCAGTGGCGCGAGTGGGAGCTGGAACTTGTCCACGGCGGGCCCGAGCTTTTTGCCCCGGCCGAGGAACTGCTGGTCCAGGCCGGCGCACGCCCTGCCGGCCATGCCTCCAAGCTGGCGCGTGCCCTCGGCGGCGGAACGGGCGGCCAAAGCACCCACAACGGAAGCGCGCCGGACGGAAGCACCCCGGACCTTGCTGCCGGCAAGAAGGCGCCAGCGGCCGCCGTCGTCACCGTGTACCTCGCCGGGCAGATCCAGGAAGTCCTGGCCCAGGATCCTGGGGTCCGGCTGGAGGAACCCGAGTCCGTGCACAACATGCGCTCAGCGGTCCGGCGGATCCGTTCCGCGCTCGCGGCCTACCGCAAGCTGTACACCGCCCGCCCGGTGCGGCATCTGCGCGATGAACTGAAGTGGCTGGGCCGGTTGCTGGGCGGCCCGCGGGACGCCGAGGTCCTGCTGGACAGGCTCCGCGGGCACCTGGGTGAACTGCCGCCGGGCGAGGGGGTTGCTGCTGCCAGTGACCGGGTGGAGCGCAAAGTGGGCGGCGCGTTCGACGACGGGTACCGGCAGCTGCAGGAAGCACTGCGCTCCGACCGCTACTTCCGGCTCCTGGACGAACTTGAGGCCTTCCGGGACGCCCCGCCGGTCCGGTCGGAGGCCGTGGCGCGGGGCCGCCGGGAGTCCGCGAAAGCAGTGGACAAGTCGGCCCGGCGGCTGCGGCGCTCGCACAAGGCGGCAACGCGTGCCAGGCACGGAACGGACCACGAAAACGCCCTCCACCAGGTACGCAAGGATGCCAAGCGGCTCCGGCACGTGGCGGAAACGGCGGCCCTGGTGCGTGGCAGGCGCGCCGGGAAGGTGGCCAAGGCGGCGCAGCGGCAGCAGAAGATCCTGGGCGACTTCCATGACGCCGTGATAGCCCGCGACCTGTTGATCACCGTGGGTTCGCGCCAGGAGCAGACTGCCGCGGCCGCGGTCTTCGCAGCACTGGAGAACCGGCAGGACGAGCTGATGAAGGACGCCGAAGCCAAGTACCGGAAAGCCCGCAGGAAATCCCGCGAGCTGCTGCGCCGCGGGGTCCTTTAACGCCGGTGGCTACTTGCCCTGCCGGGCGCCCAGCCGGGCCACGGCCAGGGCCAGCCAGAGCTGGACGCGGTCCGTGGTGACGGCGGGGTCGTACCCGGTCAGCTCGGTGATCTGCGCCAGCCGGTAGCGGACCGTGTTCCGGTGCAGCGTGAGTTCCTCCGCCACCGCAGCCACCGAGCCGTTGTTGTTGAGGTAGCTCTCCAGGGTGGTCATCAGCTCCGAGCCGTGGGTGGCATCGAAGGTCCGGAGCGGGTTCAGGGACTCATTGGCCATGTCCGCCAGCGGCACGTCCTCGCTGGCCAGCAGCAGCGATGTGAGGCTCAGCCGCTCCGGTTCGTTGACGGGCAAGCCGTGGCTGGCGGCATCCCGGGCCTCGAAGTAGCTCCACCGCAGGCCGTTCGGTTTGGTGTACGCCCCGCCGATTCCGATGGTCGCGTGGAGGCCCGCCTCGGCGAGGTGGTCACTCAGCTTGCGGGCCAGCGCAGGTGCGCCGCCGCCGTCGTCATTAATCACCAGCACCAGGTCCTTGCCCACGACGGCGGCCACGGCGTTCTCCAGTTCGCGCGGCACGGAGGTGCTCACCAGCGCTTTGTTGTGCGCGGCGGACACGGCCAGCAGCACCACGTTCTTGCGGGTGCTGTTCACGCCCACGCCCGCCAGGCGCCGCTGGGCCTCGCTGGTTTCCAGGGCCCCGTGGATGACGTCCTCGAGGACCTGGCCGCACAATGCCCGCTGGGCCTGGCGCTGCTTGACCATGTTGTTCAGTTCAACGCTGATCAGGTTCTGGGCGTAGCCGATGATGCCTGAATCCTCGAAGGGCTGCCGGACCCACAGGGTGCAGGCGTCCCGCCGGCCGGTGGGGACGGGGTAGGAGGACCATGTGTCGGCCGAGGGAGGTTCGCTGCTGCTGTTGTAGAGCTGGGCCGTGAACTGGGTCAGGGCAACATCGGTGCGCAGCATGCCGCCCAGGTGCTTGAGGAGCTCGGAGAGCCCGCCGCCGGTGAGCAGTGCGCGCGCCAGCACCTGGTGCCCGGCGATCAGCCGTTCGAGCTTCGCGTAGTGGTCCGCGGACTGGGCGTCGGCCACCAGTTTGCCGATGGCGATGAAGGGCGTCTCATAGGGGACCTCCACCACGGGCAGTCCCCAGCGGTTGGCTTCCGCCAGCAGGGCCGGGGGGACTGCCTCGTGCGAGAGCCCCACGCCAAAGCCGATGCCCACGGCGCCGGCCCGCTGCACCTGCCGGACAAAGCGCCGCTGTTCCGGGGCGGACCGCAGGCGCAGGCCGGTGGTGAGGATCAGTTCGCCGCCGTTGATGAAGCGGTGCGGGTCCTCAAGTTCGGTCACGGCCACCCAGTTGATGTCCTGGTGCCAGGTGGTTTCCGCGAGCCCGGCCTTGGTCAGCTTCAGGGAGTTCACACCCAAGAGGGCGGCAAGGGAAATGGCCATGGATCAAGGATAAAGGGGCGCTGGGCAACCGCACTAAAAAGGTTCAGGAAGGGTGTGCAGGTGGCTATTCACGGCGCAAGGGCGCTGGCATAGGCTCTAGGCAGTTCCATCCTTCCGCCCTGAATTCCGCCCGGGCGCGGACGGCCCCTACGAAAGAGGTTGCACACCGTGGTCCAAACCTTGCAGAACTTCATCAACGGGAAGTTCGTCACCCCTGCCGGCACCGCCCTGCTGGACATCGTGAACCCCACGAACGGCGAGGTCGTGGCGCAGTCGCCCGTCTCGGTGCAGGCCGATGTGGACGCTGCCATGACCGCGGCCAAGGACGCCTTCAAAACCTGGAAGCACGTCACCCCGGGCCAGCGCCAGCTCATGCTCCTCAAGCTCGCTGACGCCGTCGAGGCCAACAGCGATGAACTCGTGGAAGCCCAGCACCGCAACACCGGCCAGGTGCGCTCCCTGATCGCCTCGGAGGAGGTGGCCGCCGGTGCCGACCAGCTCCGTTTCTTTGCCGGCGCGGCCCGCATCCTCGAGGGCAAGTCCGCCGGCGAATACTTCGAAGGCCACACCTCCTACGTGCGCCGCGAGCCCATTGGCGTCGTGGCGCAGGTGGCACCCTGGAACTACCCGTTCCTGATGGCCATCTGGAAAATCGGTCCCGCACTGGCAGCCGGTAACACCGTGGTGCTCAAGCCCTCGGACACCACGCCGGAATCCACCCTGGTCCTGGCCCGCCTGGCCGGTGACATCTTTCCGGCCGGCGTCCTGAACGTGGTGCTGGGCACCGGCGAAACCGGCGCAATGATGGTTGACCACAAGGTCCCCGGCCTGGTGTCCATCACCGGCTCCGTCCGCGCCGGCATCGCTGTGGCCTCGGGTGCGGCCAAAGGCCTCAAGCGTGCCCACCTCGAGCTCGGCGGCAAGGCTCCCGCCATTGTCTTCAAGGACGCCGACATCAAGAAGAGCGCGGCGGCGATTGCCGAATTCGCGTTCTTCAACGCAGGGCAGGACTGCACGGCCATCACGCGGGTGCTGGTGGAGGATTCCGTGCACGACGAGGTCGTGGCGGCAATGGTGGAGCACACCAGGACCCTGCGCACGGGCTCGCAGAACGACGAGGACAACTACTTCGGCCCGCTCAACAATATCAACCACTTCAACGCCGTCAGCTCCGTGGTGGAAAACCTGCCGGAGAACTGCAGGATTGTCACCGGCGGCCACCGGGCGGGGGAGAAGGGCTACTTCTTCGAACCCACCATCGTCACCGGCGCCAGGCAGACCGACGACATTGTCCAGAAGGAAACCTTTGGACCCGTCATCACGGTGCAGAAGTTCAGCACCGAGGAGGAGGCCGTTGAACTGGCGAACGACGTTGACTACGCCCTGGCCTCGAGCGTCTGGACCAGCAACCACGGCACGGCCATGCGGCTCAGCCGGGACCTCGATTTCGGTGCCGTCTGGATCAACACCCACATCCTCCTCACCGCCGAAATGCCCCACGGCGGTTTCAAGCAGTCCGGCTACGGCAAGGACCTCTCCATGTACGGCGTGGAGGACTACACGCGCATCAAGCACGTCATGTCCGCCCTCGACGCGTAACCGCGCCTTCCATTTCGACCGCACCAAATCCCAGGCTTCAAAGAAAGGCCTCCTCCATGACCACCACAGCATCAGACATCACCTTCCGCCTGGAGCAGAAGCGCCGGGTCCAGGCTGACTTCCCCGGACCCAAGTCCGTGGCCCTGACGGAACGCCGCAAGGCAGTTGTCGCCGCCGGCGTCGCCTCCAGCGTCCCCGTCTACGTTGCAGACGCCAACGGCGGGATCATCCACGACGTCGACGGCAACTCCTTCATCGACCTCGGCTCGGGCATCGCCGTGACGAGCGTCGGCGCGTCCGATCCCGCCGTCGTCGGGGCCGTCAAGGAAGCCGTGGAGCACTTCACCCACACCTGCTTCATGGTGACCCCCTACGAGGGCTACGTGGCGGTGGCCGAACAGCTGAACCGCCTCACCCCGGGCAGCCACGAGAAGCGCACCGTCCTCTTCAACTCCGGCGCCGAGGCTGTGGAGAACGCCGTCAAGGTGGCCCGTCTCGCCACCGGACGCGACGCCGTCGTGGCGTTCGACCACGCCTACCACGGCCGGACCAACCTCACCATGGCGCTCACCGCCAAGGCCATGCCGTACAAGACCAACTTCGGCCCGTTCGCGCCCGAGGTCTACCGCATGCCCATGAGCTACCCCTACCGCGAGGAAAACCCGGAGATCACCGGTGCCGAGGCCGCCAAGCGTGCCATCACCATGATCGAAAAGCAGATCGGCGGGGACCAGGTTGCCGCGATCATCATCGAACCCATCCAGGGCGAGGGCGGCTTCATCGTCCCCGCCGAGGGGTTCCTCCCGGCACTGGCCGCATGGGCCAAGGACAAGGGCATCGTCTTCATCGCGGACGAGGTCCAGTCCGGCTTCTGCCGCACCGGTGAATGGTTCGCCGTCAACCACGAGGGCGTTGTTCCGGACATCCTGACCATGGCCAAGGGCATCGCCGGCGGCATGCCGCTGTCCGCCATCACCGGCCGGGCAGACCTTCTGGACGCCGTCCACCCGGGCGGCCTGGGCGGCACCTACGGCGGCAACCCGGTTGCCTGCGCCGCTGCGCTGGCCTCCATTGGCTCCATGGAGGAGTACAACCTCAACGGGCGTGCCCGCCACATCGAGGAACTCGCCACCGGCCGGCTCCGCGAACTCCAGTCCGAGCTCGCCGCCGCCGGGACCGCCGTGATCGGTGACATCCGCGGCCGCGGCGCCATGCTGGCCATTGAACTGGTCCAGGCAGGCTCCAAGGAACCCAACCCGGAACTGACCAAGGCCGTGGCCGCTGCCTGCCTGAAGGAAGGCGTCATCATCCTGACGTGCGGAACCTACGGCAACGTGATCCGCCTGCTGCCGCCGCTGGTCATCACCGATGACCTGCTCAACGACGGCCTGGACGTCCTCGCCGCCGCCATCAGGGCCAACGCGTAACACCCCGCCCCTAACCAACGCCCCCGCAAAGGCGCACACAGCCCCAGGCCCCGGAGAGCATGCTTCCGGGGCCTGGGGCTTTCCTGTTTGGGCAGCGGTTGTCCGGGGAACGCCTGCCGGGGCGGTCCGGATCAGCGAAGGACGGAGTCCAGCGGAATGTACTTCAGGTTGGACGTTGTCCCGCCGCTGTTCTCTTCGTCGTGGACCACCAGGAGCCCCTGTTCAAACTGCGGCCCGGCGTCCAGTGCCGTCACGTCCAGGCCGTCGGTTCCGGACACGCCGTCGATATCCCCATTGCCACCCACACTGAACTTCCTGACGAAGGCGTTGCTGCCGGACCGCTCATAGATGGCAATGGTGGAGTCGCCCTGGCTGGACACGAAAAGGTGCCCTGATCCGCCGGGGCCGTAGCTGATGCCCAGCCCCTCCACGTCTGCCACGAGCCGCCCTGCACCGGTTTTGTCCACGGCGGTCCGTTCCTTGCCGGCGTCGGGTTCGGCGCTGTACTTCCACACGCCGACGTCTTCCTGCGCGATGTAGAGGTGCCCCAGCTCGTCGTCCGCCACGCAGCTTTCCGTGATGCTGCTGACCGGAAGCTCCCTGACGAGCTCCGCCTCCACCCGGCCTTCGCCGTCGTCAGCCAACTCGAACTGTTGGATGGGTCCTTCCTCGTTCGGGGTGACAAAGGCGTAGAACTTGCCGCTGGCGCTGCTGCGGTACATGCAGAAGCCGTAGTTGGGTGCGAACGTCTGAATGTCGCCTGCCGCTACGGGTGTGAGTTCCCGGGTCTGTGTGTCCAGGGTCCACAGGGCCAGGGTGTCGTCCGTCCGGTTGTTCCCGCCCACCAGCACGGCCGTTTCCCCGGACAGCGGGAACCCTGTCCTCAGGTCGACGTTGCCGATCTTCCCGTCCGGACGGAAATGGATCAGTTCGCCGTCCATCCCAAAGACAGCGATGCCCCCGTCCGTGTCTGCCTTGTTGTCCGCGATCACCACGCTGTTGGCCGGATTGGCGGGGTCCACCCAAATGGCCGCGTCATCCGCCACGTCTCCTGACCCCGAGAAGCTGGACGTTTCCACCGCGGGTCCCCCTGCCGCCGGGGCCGTTGCCGTTGTGGCGGGCGGGGAAGGTTCAGGGCTGGCAGGCCCGGGCGGCCGGTCCCCTGGCGGAAGGGTGGTGATCAGCACCAGCGCCGCCAGGACGGCAAGCGCGAGGAGCGCGGCGACGGTGATACGGATGCGGGTACGCCTGGTGCTTCCCGCGGCAGGAGAGGTCATGTGCCCCGCTTTGCGCGCCGGGCCACCGAGTTCCTCCGCGCCGTCCCCAGCATGTCCACGGTCAGGACGGCCAGGGCCAGCCACACCACGCCGAACCCGATCCAGCGGTCCACGGTCATCGCTTCCCTGAACACCACGAGGGCAATGATGAACTGCAGGACGGGGGCGCAGTATTGGAGGAGGCCGATGGTGGTCATGGGCAGCCTGCGGGCGGAAGCGCCGAAGAACAGCAGCGGAACCGCGGTGATCACCCCGGACGCCACCAGGAGCCAGAAGTGGCCGGGACCCTGCGTGGTGAGGGTGTCGGTTCCCGTCGCTGCCAGTAAGATCATGGTGGCGGCTGCGAACGGGGCCAGCACCATGGTTTCCACGCTGAGGCTCGTGACGGCGTCCACCCGCGGCCCCACCCGTTTCTTAACGAACCCGTACAGGCCAAAGCTGAACGCCAGGGTCAGCGCGATCCAGGGGAGCTTGCCGTAGGAGTACGTCAGGACGCCCACCGCCACAAACCCGATGCCGACGGCGGCCCACTGCAGCGGCCGCAGCTTTTCCTTCAGGACAAACACGCCGAGCAGCACGGACACCAGCGGGTTAATAAAGTACCCGAGGGACGCCTCAACGGCCTGTCCTGTGGTGACTCCATAGGTGTAGGTAAGCCAGTTGACGGCGATCAGGAGGGCGGCCAGGGCCAGGGATCCGAACACAGCGCGGTTCCGGAGGGCCTGGGCCAGGGCGGACCAGGCACGGGTGACCGTGATGAGGAGTGCGCAGAACAGCAGCGACCACACCACCCGGTTGGCCACGATTTCGACGGCGCCGGCCGGCATGAGCACAAAGAAGTACAGCGGGAGCAGCCCCCACAGCCCGTAGGCGGCGATGCCGAAGAGGACTCCCGCCGTCGTCTCCTTGTCCACTGCCTTGGGCCCCGCTGCCGGGGAAGAAGGGCCGGGGGAGGAACCGGCGGCAGCCGCGGGAGCCGGGGCGCTGAGGGAGGACGATCCGTCGGGAGAGGGCACGAAACCCATAACACCACCTCAGTGGCAGGTATTCCAGCAGGCAGGACATGCAATCCGGGAAATAGTCAGTAGGCTTGCTTTCATGACATTCGCGAAGCGGCCGGGCACGGCCCTGTGAGGCTCCGTCGCAGCAACGCCTCAGGCCGGGGCTACCGCCGTGTCGCCGCCGGCAAGGGCTTCAGCTACCGGGACCTCGATGGTTCAACGCTGCCGCCCGGCCCCGTCCGGGACCGGCTGGAGAGCATTGGTATCCCGCCGGCCTGGACCGACGTCTGGATTGCCCCGTTTGAGAACGGGCACATACAGGCCACCGGGCTGGATGCCGTGGGCCGGCGCCAGTACATCTACCATCCGGAATGGCGGGAACGGAAGGACCGGGTCAAGTTCGACCGCGCCCTGCAGCTGGCCGAATCGCTGCCTGCTGCCCGGCGCCGGGTCACCATGGACCTGCGCGGGGAAGGGTTCCCGCGCGAGCGTGTCCTCGCCGGCGCTTTCAGGATGCTGGACAGCGGGTCCCTGCGGGTGGGGTCCGAACGGTACACGAACGAGAACGGCAGCCACGGGCTGGCCACCCTGCTGTGTGCCCATGTCCAGGTGCGCAAGGACCGGGTCCACCTGAGTTTCCCGGCCAAGAGCGGCAAGGACTGGGAATCTGAAATCCGCGACGCCGACCTCGCCGCCCTGCTGCGCCTGCTCAAGCGCCGCGGCGGAAACGCCAGGCTCCTGGCGTACAAGGAGGGCCGGCGCTGGCGTCCTGTCACCAGCGCGGACATCAACGCCTACGTGAAGGAGCGGACCGGCTCGGACTTCACCGCCAAGGACTTCCGGACCCTGCGCGGGACCGCGGCTGCCGCCGCCAGCCTGGCACGGACCGGCCCGCAGCGGACGGCCGCCAAGCGCAAGCGTGCCATCAGCCGGGCCATGGTTGACGCGTCCGAGGTGCTGGGCAACACCCCGTCCATCGCCCGCAAGAGCTACGTGGACCCGCGCGTGCTGGACCACTACCACGAGGGCGAAACCATCGACCCCAAACGGCCCGACTCCGCCGAGGCCGAGCTCCGGGCGCTGGTTTACCGGGAAGGCGACGTGGTTCCGCTGGCGAAAAGCGGCTGAGGCCTAGAATAGGGGACTGTGCGCTACCTGTTCGGCGCGACGTCATGCATCAGATGATCAGTTCAGAAGGGCTTCCGGTGTCCAACCACAGCGAAACCACGTCTTCCCGTCCCCTCCGCGTCGCCATTGTGGGCGCGGGACCGGCGGGCGTCTACGCTGCGGACATCCTGACCAAGTCCAGCGGGGTCAAGGACGGCGACTTCGAGGTCAGCATCGACCTGTTTGAGGCCTACCCGGCGCCGTATGGCCTGATCCGTTACGGCGTGGCCCCGGACCATCCCCGCATCAAGGGCATCGTCAACGCGCTGCACAAGGTCCTGGACCGCGGCGACATCCGGTTCCTGGGCAACGTGACCTATGGCCGTGACCTCACCCTCCACGACTTCCGCGCCTTCTACGACGCCGTGATCTTCTCCACCGGCGCCGTCAAGGACGCGGACCTGGACATCCCCGGCATCGACCTGCAGGGCTCGTTCGGCGGTGCGGACTTCGTCTCCTGGTACGACGGCCACCCGGACGTGCCGCGCGAATGGCCGCTTGAGGCCAAGGAAATCGCCGTGATCGGCAACGGCAACGTGGCCCTGGACGTGGCGCGGATGCTGGTCAAGCACCCCGAAGAGCTGCTGAGCACCGAGATCCCGGACAACGTGTACGCCGGCCTGAAGGCTTCCCCGGTCACGGACGTGCATGTGTTTGGCCGCCGCGGCCCTGCCCAGGTGAAGTTCACGCCGCTGGAGCTGCGCGAACTGAGCCACATGAACGACGTGGACATTGTGCTCTACCCCGAAGACTTCGAATTCGATGAAGCCTCCGATGAAGCCATCCGCAGCAACAACCAGATCAAGACCATGGTGAACACCCTCACCAACTGGCTGGTGGAGGAACACGCCGAGTCCGAGAATCCGTCCTCCCGGCGGCTGCACCTGCACTTCCTGCACAGCCCCGTGGAGGTACTTGCCGAAGGCGGGGACAGCGGCACGGGCAAGGTGGGCGGCATCAAGTTCGAGCGCATGCAGCTGGACGGCACCGGCAACGTGAAAGGCACAGGGGAGTACATCGAATACCCCGTCCAGGCGGTCTACCGGGCCATCGGCTACCACGGCTCCGCCCTGGACGAACTCGAGTACGACGCCAAGCGGGGCGTCATCCCCAACGAAGGCGGCCGCGTCCTGGACGCCGAAGGCAACCCGGTTCCCGGCATCTACGCCACCGGCTGGATCAAGCGGGGACCGGTGGGCCTGATCGGCCACACCAAGGGCGACGCCCTGGAGACCATCGGCTTCCTGCTCGAGGACCGGCTAACCCTGCCGCCGGCCCAGAACCCCGACCCCCAGGCCATCATCGACCTGCTGGAAGAGCGCGGCATCGAATACACCACGTGGGAGGGCTGGAACAGGCTGGACGCCCACGAGGCACAGCTCGGTGCGGCCTGGACCGGTCCGGAAGGCCTGGACCACGTGGACCGCGAACGCATCAAGGTGGTGCCGCGCGAGGAGATGATCCGCATCTCCCGCGGCTGACCCACCCCGCGACCCCGGCTGGGAGGCTAGGTGGGGGAGGAGGGCCGCGCTACAATGGCCACCACCCCTTGGCCGGCAGCGTGCGGCCATGTCCCCTGCAGACGGATTGCAGCAACCAGGAGTTCGATGACGAACCTCACCCAGCCCGGCGCCGGCGAGTCGCTGCAGCTCCGCGCCCTGGCCGCGCACGAGCAGCTCGACGGCGGCACGTTCGCCGATGCGCCTGAGCTGCCCGGCCTGCGTGCACTGATCCGCGAATCCTGGCAGCGGTCGGCAGGCTTCAAAGCGAACCCGGACAATCCGGCGGCCCCGCTGGCCATGGACCTGGACGAACTGGACGACTACCGCAGGCAGCACCCCCTTGCCGCCATCATGCCGGTGATCAACAAACTCCTGGTGCAGCCCAGCCATGACAGCGGCCTGCTGGTGGCGGTGGGCGACGAAGTGGGCAGGCTGCTGTGGGTTGACGGGGACCCCGCTCTGCAGCGGCGGGCTGAAGGCATGATGTTCGTCCCGGGCGCCGACTGGTCCGAAGCCACAGTTGGCACCAGCGCGCCCGGAACCGCCCTGGCCCTGGGCCGGGGCATCCAGATCTCCGGTGCCGAGCACTACCAGCGGACGGTCCACCCGTGGAGCTGCACCGCTGTTCCTTTCCACGATCCGGATTCCGGTGCCGTCCTGGGCGTCGTGGACATTACCGGCACGGCCACGGCGGTGGCACCCCACACGTTGTCGCTCGTCGAGGCGACCGTGGCCGCCGCGCAGGCGCAGCTGCGCGTTGAACGGCTGCAGCTGGCGGCGTCGCTGGCCAGCAGGCCCGCACGACGGCGGAGCCAGGGCAGCGCTTCCCGGTTACCGGGGGCAGGGGCGAAGGAAGGCAGCCTGTACCGCAACAGCCTCCAGCTGCTGGGCCGGGACCAGGCCCTGCTCAGCATCGAAGGCAAAACCGTGGTGCTGTCCGCCCGGCACAGCGAAATCCTCGCCCTGCTGAGCTGGCATCCTGACGGACTGAGCGCCGAGGAACTCAGCGTCCTCCTGTACCCGGGCGACGGCTCCACCATGACCCTGCGTGCCGAAATGGTCAGGCTGCGCAAGGTCCTGCAGCAGCTCAACCCGGCCGCCGTGCCGGAGTCCAGGCCTTACAAGCTCAGCATGGACCTTGTTCCGGACAGCGGACAGGTCCTGAACTGCCTGCAGCGCGGCGCCCACCGGATCGCGCTCGAGATCTATCGCGGCGCCGTCCTGCCCAAGTCCGAGGCGCCCGGCATCATCGACCTTCGGGACAGGGTCTCGTCCCTGATGCGCGAAGCCGTCCTCACCGACGGCAGCGCCGAAACGCTGCTCCGGTACGCGGAGCTGCCGGAGGCGAGGGACGACGTCGGGGTCCGCCGTGCCGCCCTGAAACTGCTGCCTGCCCGCTCGCCCAAGCGTGCCGCCGTCGTCGCAGACCTGGAGCGGCTGGAAGCCGAGCTCAGCGCCTAGGCGCCTGCCGCCGTCGTTCCATCCGGCAACCTTTCTGTGAGCTGGGCCACTCCCGTGCAACCTGGCTGCAACCTTTGCCCTCCTACGCTGAGTGCAACGGCGGAGGCCATGACCCGGCCTCCGCCCCATGCACAGCAAAGGAGCTAGCAATGACTGTTTACGCCCAGCCCGGTACCGAGGGTTCGAAGGTCACCTTCAAGGACCGCTACGAGAACTGGATCGGCGGCGAGTGGGTGGCCCCCGTCAAGGGCCAGTACTTCGAAAACGTCACCCCCGTCACGGGCAAGGTCTTCTGCGAGGTGGCCCGCGGAACAGCGGAGGACATTGAACTGGCACTCGACGCCGCGCACAAGGTTGCACCGTCTTGGGGCAAGACCTCCGTGGCCGAGCGCGCCGCGATCCTGAACAAGATCGCTGACCGGATCGACGAGAACCTGGAAATGCTGGCCGTCGCCGAGTCCTGGGACAACGGCAAGCCCATCCGCGAAACCCTCAACGCCGACATGCCCCTGGCCGCGGACCACTTCCGCTACTTCGCCTCTGCCGTCCGCGCCCAGGAGGGCCGGCTCTCGCAGCTCGACGAGGACACCACGGCCTACCACTACCACGAGCCGCTCGGCGTCGTCGGCCAGATCATCCCCTGGAACTTCCCCATCCTGATGGCCGTCTGGAAGCTCGCTCCCGCGCTCGCCGCAGGCAACGCCGTGGTGCTCAAGCCCGCCGAGCAGACGCCGTCGTCCATCCTGGTCCTGATGGAGCTCATCGGCGACCTGCTCCCCGCCGGCGTCCTGAACGTGGTCAACGGCTTCGGCGTCGAGGCCGGAAAGCCGCTCGCGTCCAGCCCCCGCATCCGCAAGATCGCCTTCACGGGCGAGACCACCACGGGCCGGCTGATCAGCCAGTACGCCAGCCAGAACCTCATCCCCGTCACCCTCGAGCTCGGCGGCAAGAGTCCCAACATCTTCTTCAACGACGTCGCCCAGGAAAACGACGCCTTCTACGACAAGGCACAGGAAGGCTTCGCGCTGTTCGCCTTCAACCAGGGCGAGGTGTGCACCTGCCCGTCCCGCGCCCTCGTCCAGGAAGACATCTACGAGTCCTTCATGGCCGACGCCGTTGCCCGGGTGGAGAAGATGGTGCAGGGCAACCCGCTGGACACCGAGACCCAGGTGGGCGCCCAGGCCTCCAACGACCAGCTCGAGAAGATCCTGTCCTACATCGACATCGGAAAGCAGGAAGGCGCCAAGGTCCTGACCGGCGGCGCCCGCGCCGAACTGCCCGGCGACCTCGCCGGCGGTTTCTACGTCCAGCCCACGGTCTTCGAGGGCCACAACAAGATGCGGATCTTCCAGGAGGAGATCTTCGGCCCGGTGGTCGCCGTGACGAAGTTCAGCGACTACAACGAGGCCATGGGCCTCGCCAACGACACCCTGTACGGCCTCGGCGCCGGCGTCTGGTCGCGCAACGGCAACGTCGCGTACCGGGCGGGCCGGGAAATCCAGGCCGGCCGTGTCTGGGTGAACAACTACCACGCCTACCCGGCCGGGGCCGCGTTCGGCGGCTACAAGTCCTCAGGCATCGGACGTGAGAACCACGCCATGATGCTGGACCACTACCAGCAGACCAAGAACCTGCTGGTCAGCTACAACGAAAACAAGCTCGGCTTCTTCTAGGAACCGCCGCTGCACCCCCGCCCACACCCAGCTACAACGACGCAAGGATTTCGCCAATGACGACGAGAATGCAAGCAGCAGTAGTAACCGAATTCGGCAAGGACCTCCAGGTCCAGGACCTCGAGATTCCCACACCGGGTCCGGGACAGGCGCTGGTCAAGGTCCTGACCACCGGCGTCTGCCACACCGACCTCCACGCCGCAGAAGGCGACTGGCCCGTCAAGCCCTCGCCGCCCTTCATCCCCGGCCACGAGGGCGTGGGGGAAGTGGTGGCCCTCGGCGAGGGCGTCACCGACCTGGCCGTCGGTGACCTGGTGGGCAACGCCTGGCTCTGGTCCGCCTGCGGCGACTGCCAGTACTGCCGCACCGGCTGGGAAACCCTCTGCGAAGCGCAGAAGAATGCCGGCTACAGCGTGGACGGCTCGTTCGGCGAGTACATGCTGGTGGACTCGCGGTTCGCCGCCCGCATACCGGCGGGATCCGACCCCGTCGAGGTGGCGCCGGTGCTGTGCGCCGGCGTCACCGTCTACAAGGGCCTGAAGATGACCGAGGCCAAGCCAGGCCAGTGGGTCACCATCTCCGGCATCGGCGGCCTGGGCCACATCGCCGTCCAGTACGCGGTGGCCATGGGCCTCCGGGTGGCTGCCGTGGACATCGCCGACGACAAGCTCGCCCTGGCGAAGGCCCACGGCGCCGAACTGACGGTCAACGCCCTGCACGAGGACCCGGTGGAAGTCATCCAGCGCGAAACAGGAGGTTGCCATGGCGTCCTGGTCACGGCCGTGCACCCGTCAGCTTTCGGCCAGGCCATCGGCATGGCACGCCGTGGCGGGACGATCGTGTTCAACGGGCTGCCGCCCGGCGACTTTCCCGCACCGATCTTCGAGATTGTGCTCAAGGGCCTGACGGTCCGCGGTTCAATCGTGGGAACCCGGCAGGACATGGAGGAAGCGCTGGACTTCTACGCGCAGGGCAAGATCCACCCCACCGTCTCAGTCCGGGAGCTCTCGGAAATCAACGCGGTGCTGGACGAGATGAAGCACGCCAAGATCGACGGCCGCGTGGTCCTGAGGTTCTGATGCAGGACACGCTGAAGTCCGCGGTGACGCTGCCCGGGGAAGATTTCTCCCGGGTGGCGCTCACCCCGGCCGCCGTGCAGCTGCTGCGGAAGCTGTGGCTGCAGCACGGGCCGCTCATGTTCCACCAGTCCGGCGGCTGCTGTGACGGGTCCTCGCCCATGTGCTATCCGGCGGGCGACTTCATCACCGCGGAAGCAGACGTCCTGCTGGGCCTCTTCGACCTCTCCGACGGACTGGAACCGCGGCCCCTGGAATTCTGGATGTCCCGGGAACAATTCAGCTACTGGAGCCACACCCACCTGACAGTGGACGTGGTGCCGGGACGCGGAAGCGGCTTCTCCGTGGAAGCGCCGGAGGGCAAACGGTTCCTGATCCGCTCCACCCTCATGGACTGGCCTGCCTGATAATTCGGCTGAACCGGACGTGGGACCCTCCATCCGGAGGGTCCCACGTGCGTTTGCAGGAACAAAGTTTGGCATATCGCGTGTCTCACCATTCGGAACAATTCGGCCCGTCCAGTGGATGGACACTAGCGTTAGGAGGTCTGTTTCCAGCCGAAACCAGGATTGTGATCTCCCTATGAACCTTCTCCGGACCAAATCCATCGAGCAGTCGATGGCCGACGCCGATGAGCCCGGACGCAAGCTCAAGCGTTCCCTCAGCACCTGGGACCTGATGATCATGGGCGTCGCGGTGGCTGTCGGCGCCGGCATCTTCTCCGTGGGCGCCAAGGCAGCAGCCAACTTCTCGGGACCGGCCGTGACGCTGTCCTTTGCCGTCGCCGCGGTCACCTGCGCGCTGGCCATCATGTGCTACGCCGAGTTCGCCACCGCCATCCCCGTGGCAGGCTCCGCCTATGTCTTCACCTACGCCACCATGGGCGAACTCCTGGCCTGGATCATCGGCTGGAACCTGATCCTGGAACTCTTCACCGCCGCTGCGGTCATCGCCAAGTACTGGGGCATTTACCTCAGCAAGGTGTTCGCCCTCATGGGGGCCGATATCCCGCCGGCGGTCTCCCTGGGCGGGGTTGACCTTTACTGGGGCGCCTTCCTGATCGTCGCCGTCTTCACCGTGCTGCTGGTCCTTGGCACCAAGCTGTCCGCCCGCGTGGGCAACATCTTCACCCTGATCAAGATCGGCGTCGTCCTCTTTGTGATCGTGGTGGGCTTTACCTACGTGAAGTTCGAAAACTACGCCCCGTTCGTTCCCGCCGCTGAGCCCACCGGCGGCACGGGCACCGCCGACGTCCTCAAGCAGTCGTTCTTCGGCTTCCTGACCGGCGCGGCCCCGGCCCAGTACGGCACCCTGGGCATCTTTGCCGGCGCCGCCCTGGTGTTCTTCGCCTTCATCGGATTCGACGTGGTGGCCACCTCCGCCGAGGAAGTGAAGAACCCGCAGAAGACCCTGCCGCGCGGCATCTTCGGCGGACTGGCCCTGGTGACCCTGCTCTACATCCTGGTCTCCCTGGCCCTGACCGGCATGGTGTCCTACACGCAGCTGGCCGAGGCGGAGAACCCCACCCTCACCACCGCTTTCGAAGCCGTGGGCGACACCTCGGCCGCCAAGGTCATCGCCTTCGGCTCGCTGGTGGGCCTGACCACCGTGATCATGGTGCTCCTTATGGGCCTGTCCCGCGTGGTTCTCGCCATGAGCCGCGATGGCCTCCTGCCCCGGGCGCTGTCCAGGACCAGCGAGAAGCGTTCGACGCCGGTGCGCCTCCAGGTCATCTGCGGCGCCGCTGTTGCACTGGTGGCTGGCCTGACCAACGTGGACCTGCTGGAGGAAATGATCAACATCGGAACGCTGTCCGCGTTCGTGGTGGTAAGCCTCGGCATCCTGGTGCTCCGCAAGAAGCGCCCCGACCTGAAGCCCGCCTTCCGCGTCCCCTTCGGGAAGGTCCTGCCCATCGTGTCCGCAGTGCTGTGCCTCTACCTCATGACCAACCTTGCGGTGGAGACGTGGATCTTCTTCGCCGTCTGGCTGGTCATTGGCATGGCGATCTACTTCGCCTACGGCCAGCGCCACTCCCGCCTCAACGAGCGGTTCGGCGACGCCAGCAGTGCGGTTAACGGAACGGCCTCCGGCGGGGTGCGCGACGGCGACGAGCTCACCCGCGTCTGACCCCGTTTCCCCGAATGCCCGCCCAGGCCTGCCCGGGCGGGCATTCGCATGCCCGGCTTCCGGGAGGGAGCCGCCACCTAGGATTGGACTTATGGCCCGCCCCACACGAGACGAACGCAAGGCCGAGCTCCTCGCCGCCATCCTTGACTATCTGATGGACAAGACGCTGGCCGAGCTCACCTTCCGGAGCCTGGCCGACGGCCTGGGGATGAGCGCCTACGTGCTGGTGTACCACTTCGGGAGCCGCGACCAGCTCATCAACGACATCGTGGTTTCCATCGAGTCCCGGCTGGACCGGATGCGCAACACCGACGTGCGGGACATCGACCGCGCTGCCTGGCGGGACTTCCTGCTGGATTCCTGGCAGTGGACCATGGCGCAGCGCAACCGGCACCTCACGCGGCTCGAATTTGAAGCGACGGCGCAGGACATTGTGGCCGCCGAGCCGCGGGGGACGTCGCAGGAGCACTTCCGGATGCTCCACCACAAGACCCGCGACTGGCTGATGGTCCAGGGGATATCGGAGGAATTCGCCGATACGGACGCGCGGCTCTTCACCTCCACTTTCTACGGACTCCAGTTCGACTTCGTGGTCATGAACGAGCCGGAGGCAGCCACGAAGGCTTTCGAACTGATGCTCACGGTCTTCTTCAACAACCTTGAGACCCGGCTGGCGGCTGGCGGACAGGGCGGCTGAGCAGCCCTGCCTGCCGGACTCCCTGGCGGCCCGACCGCGGCAGTACAGTGCCGCCGTCGGGTCCCTTACGCCGCCGTCCCAGAGCTGTAACAATGAGCCGTACATCGGTGGCCTGGCCGTCGTACCATGATTGAATCAGAGTAATCGAACGACTGTTCGAATGGCGAACACTAGGGCTTGGGAACGCAGCGGTTCCGGGTCATGGGCACGAAGGAGTGAACATGAAAAGTCGTCTTATTTCCGTCCTCGCAGCGGCCTCCATCCTGGGGCTGGCGGCCTGCGGCAGCGGCTCGCCCAGTTCCACGGGAGGCGGAACCGCACCCGCCACCGGGGGCGGGGATGCGGGTTTGACCAAGGTCAGCGTGGGCGTCATCCCCATTGTCGACTGCGCGCCCATCTATCTCGGTGACAAGCAGGGCTTCTTCAAGGAAGAGGGCCTTGAGCTGGATATACAGACAGCCACCGGAGGCGCGGCGATTGTCCCCGGCGTGGTCAGCGGCAGCTTCGACTTCGCCTTCTCCAACCTGATCTCGGTCATGGTGGCCAAGGACAAGGGGCTGGACCTGAAGTTCGTGGCAAACGGTGCCTCCACCACGGGTGAAGAGGGCAAAGACATCGGCGGTGTCGTTGTCCCGGCCGGATCGGACATCCAGTCCGCCAAGGACCTCGCCGGCAAAACTGTTTCCGTGAACAACCTCTCCAATATCGGCGACACCACCATTAAGTCGGTCATCGAGAAGGACGGCGGCGATCCCAGCGGCGTGAAGTTCGTGGAAGTTGCCTTCCCTGACGCACCTGCGGCGCTGGCCAACAAGCAGGTGGATGCAGCATGGATCCTTGAGCCGTTCCTGTCCAAGGCCGTGGATGAGGGCGGAACGGTGGTGTCATCGAACTTCGTGGAGATGAGCCCGGAACTCGATATCGCCGGCTACTTCACCAAGGGCGACACCATCAGCGGTAAAGCCGACCTGACGGAGAAGTTCACCCGCGCCATGAACAAGTCCCTGGAATACGCCCAGGAGCACCCGGACGAAGTCCGCGAGATCGTGGGCACGTACACCAAGATCGACGAGGCCACACGGGCGAAGATGATCCTCCCGCGCTACCGCGTTGAGTTCGACGAGGGCGCGTTCAAGACGCTGGGCGACGCGGCAGCCAAGTACGGCACCCTCTCCAAAGCCCCCAGTGCGGACGACCTCCTCCCGTGAGTTCGGAAACCCTGGCCGCCGGCGGTGCCGCTCCATCCGTGGAGCGGCAGCGCCGGAAGGCGGGCAAAGGAGCAGCGAAACAGCTGCTGGGGATCCTGGGCATCATCGGATTCCTGGCGACGTGGGAGCTCATTCCCCGGCTTGGCCTGATCGATGAACGGTTCCTCCCGCCCGCCAGCGAGGTCATCGCCGCCCTGGTTGTCGACTTCGGACTGACGGCCTTCTGGGTTGCGGTGGGCGAGACCATGAAGGCGTGGTTCCTCGGCCTGCTGATGGCCGTGGCGGCCGCCGTGCTGCTGGGCTTCATCATCGGCTCCAGCGAGTTCCTGCGGAAGGCCACCAACTCCACGATCGAGTTCCTTCGACCCATCCCGTCGGTTGCCCTCATCCCGTTGGCCGTGCTGCTCTTCGGCGTGAAAATCGAGTCCTCCCTCCTCCTGATTGTGTACGCCTCCTTCTGGCAGGTCCTGATCCAGGTGCTGTACGGGGTGGCCGACGTGGACATGGTTGCCAACAACACCGCCAGGACGTACGGCCTGGGCAGGATGGCCCGGATCCGGTACGTGGTCTTTCCCACCGCGCTGCCCTACCTGATGACGGGGGTACGGCTCGCCGCGGCCGTGGCTCTGGTCCTGGCCATCACCGCGGAACTCGTCATCGGATCCCCGGGACTCGGCAGGGAAATCGCCCTGGCCCAGTCCGGCGGCGCCATCTCCGGCATGTACGCCCTGGTGCTGGCCACCGGTCTGATCGGCGTCCTGATCAACATGCTGATGCGCCAGATCGAAAAACGGATCCTGGGCTGGCACTCGTCCATCCGGTCGGAGGTGATCGTATGAGGACGGCCAGGAACATCGGCTACATCCTCGGGCTGCCCGTGCTGCTGGTCCTGGTCTGGTGGGTGTCCACCCTGGGCTCAGTCAACTTCTTTGTCCCCAAGCCGGCAGACCTCGTGGAGACGTTCGGCGAGGTCTGGTTCGGTGACCGCTTCTTTTCCGATGTCCTGCCCAGTCTGGGCCGGCTTGTGGTGGGCGTCGCCGTTGCCATCCTCATCGGGGTGGTGGGTGGTGTCCTGATCGGATCCGTCCGGTGGCTGCGTTCCCTCCTGGAACCGACGCTGGAGTTTTTCCGCGCCATCCCGCCCCCGGTCCTGGTGCCGGTCCTCATGCTGCTCATGGGAATCACCGATTCCATGAAGGTCATGGTGATCATTTCCGGCTGCGTCTGGCCGGTGCTGCTGAACACCATCGAAGGCGTCCGCGCCGTGGACCCTGTCCTCTCCGACTCCGCCCACACGTACGGCATCAGCGGCTGGGCGCGGGTCCGGTACCTGGTGCTGCCCTCCGCGAGCCCGCAGATCATGGCCGGAGTCCGACAGTCACTGTCCCTCGGGCTGATCCTGATGGTGATCTCCGAAATGTTTGCCTCGTCCTCCGGGCTGGGCTTTACGATCGTCCAGTTCCAGCGGTCCTTCGCCATCCCCGAGATGTGGTCCGGCATCGTGGTCCTGGGCCTGCTGGGCGTGGCCATGTCCTTCATCTTCCAGTGGGCCGAACGGAACATCCTGCGCTGGTACCACGGCCAGAAAGTGGTAGAAAATGCAGCCTGACCCCACCCAACCGAACACGGAGGCCACGCTCTCCGTACGGGGGCTGAAGAAGGTCTACCAGACCGACGGCGGCGACGTCGAGGCTGTCCGGAACCTCACCTTCGACCTGCGCGCCGGGGAGCTGGCCTGCCTGGTGGGGCCCTCCGGGTCCGGCAAGACCACGCTGCTCAAGTGCATCTCCGGGCTCATGGCGCCCACCGAGGGCGAGGTGCTCCTGGACGGCAAGCGCGTGACCGGCCCGCCCAAGAAGATGGCGGTGGTGTTCCAGGAATACGGGCGTTCGCTGTTCCCGTGGATGCGGGTGCGGGACAACGTCGAACTGCCGCTGAAGAACCAGGGTGTCCCCAAGGGCGAACGCGACCGGCTGGTGGATGATGCCCTTGAAGCAGTGGGCCTCTCCCACGTCCCGCGGTCCTACCCCTGGCAGCTCTCCGGCGGCATGCAGCAGCGCGTCGCAATCGCCCGGGCCATCGCCTACCAGCCCGAGGTCCTGCTCATGGACGAACCGTTTGCGGCGGTGGACGCGCAAACCAGGGCCGACCTTGAGGACCTGATCCGGGTTGTCTGGAAAAAGCTCGGCGTGACGGTGCTGTTCGTGACCCACGACATTGACGAATCGGTCTACCTTGGCGAGCGGGTCATCATCCTGTCGAGTTCTCCGACGGTGATCCAGGAGGATATCCAGATCGACCTCCCGGCGGACCGTGACCAGCTGAACACCCGTTCCCTGCCGCGCTTCACCGAGCTTCGCCACCACGTCTACGAACAGATCCAGCTGGCCAAGAAGGGACACCGGCCCGCTGCGGCATCAGCAGGTGAAACACCCGTCAAGGGGCAGCGTGCCGGCTGACCCAGTCCACCAACGGGCGCAGGCCATCCCACAGCGCCGCGATCTCCCGGACCGCGCCGGGGGTGGCCAGCCAGTCCGGCCGGCCCAGGCTGACGCTGGCTGAGAGGGACTTGTGCTTCAGGAGTTCCGCCCGCGGATGCTCACGGGCGTACCCCCGCGGGACTGTTTTCAATTTCTCGCCCTCAACGGAGAAGCCGGCCGCGGCAACAGCCTCCACGATGTGGCGGAGAGCCTCACCTGTGCCTGAAGCGTCCACCGAGTTGCGGTAGCGGACCAGCTGCGCAGGGGTGTGCGAGTGGCAGCCCCCGCCCACCAGCAGGCCGTCGGCGCTGATCTGCAGGTAGTAGCCAACGCCTTCCTGGACGGATGCCACCGCACCCTGGGCCGTCTTGTACGGGGACTTGTCCTCGGAGAACCGGATGTCCCTGTTGGGCCGGAAGAGCTTCGCCGGACCGAACCGGGGCTCCAGCTCGGCGAGCAGAGCTGCCAGGGGTTCCTTGACCAGCGACTGGTATCCGGCCTTGTGCTCCTGCCACCACTCCCGGTTGTTGTTGTCCGGAAGCTCTTCGTAGAACCCGAAAGCGCCGGCCGGGATGCCCTGGAAAGTTGTCATGGTGCGAGCCTAGGCTCGCCCAACGCCGGGGGACAGTACCCGGAAAGGCTATGTGCAAAGGCTGCCCTATGTGGAAAAGGGACCACCCCGCCACGGAATCCGTGACGGGGTGGTCCCTTGGGGCAACCTCAGGAAAGGCTGGATCAGCCGATCTTGTTGGCTGACTCTGCGTCCGAAGCCGGGGCTGACGGAGCATCGGCGGCACCGAGGTTGGCACGCAGCTTGGCGCCGAGGTCGGCGTCAACGTTGGTCCAGTACTGGATGGCGCGTTCCTTGATGCCGGGGCTCTTCACGCCGCCAACGGCACCGGTGATGGTCTCGAGCAGGCGGGCCTTGGCGCCGTCGTCGAAAACCTCGCGGTACAGCGCGCCGGCCTGCACAAAGTCGCTGTCCTCAGCGTGGAGGGAGTGCGCAGCCAGCGTCAGCTCGCCGTCGTTCTCCCAGCCGCCGGCCGGGTTCTGCGGCTCCACGGCAGCCGGGCCGCCCACGGAGTTGGGGGCGTACACGGGAACGGACGGGGCGTTGAAGTGGTAACGCCCGGCGCCGTCCTGGCTGTAGTTGTTGACCTGGTTCTTGGGCTGGTTCACCGGGATCTGGGCGTGGTTGGTGCCCACGCGGTAGCGGTGTGCGTCCGCGTAGGAGAAGATGCGGGCCTGCAGCATCTTGTCCGGGGAGGCGGCGATGCCCGGAACGAAGTTCGACGGCGCAAAGGTGGCCTGCTCGATCTGCGCGAAGTAGTTCTCCGGGTTCCGGTTCAGCTCCATGGTGCCCACCTTGATCAGCGGGTAGTCGCCGTGCGGCCACACCTTGGTCAGGTCGAACGGGTTGAAGCGGTAGGTCTTGGCGTCCTCGTACGGCATGACCTGGACGTGGAGGTCCCAGGACGGGAAGTTGCCGGCTTCGATGTTCTCGGACAGGTCGCGGATGTAGTAGTCCGCGTCCGAGCCGGCCAGCTGCTCGGCCTGCTCGCTGCTCATGGAGTTCACGCCCTGGTTGGACTTGAAGTGGTACTTGACCCAGAAGCGCTCGCCCTCGGCATTGATCCACTGGTAGGTGTGCGAGCCGTAGCCCTGCATTTCACGCCAGGAGGCGGGCAGGCCGCGGTCGCCCATCAGCCAGGTGACCTGGTGGGCGGATTCGGGGGACAGGGTCCAGAAGTCCCACTGCATGTCTGCGTCGCGCAGGTGGGTGCCCGGGAGGCGCTTCTGGGAGTGGATGAAGTCCGGGAACTTGATGCCGTCGCGGATGAAGAAGACGGGGGTGTTGTTGCCCACGAGGTCGTAGTTGCCCTCGGAGGTGTAGAACTTCACGGCGAAGCCGCGGGGATCGCGCCAGGTGTCCGGGGAGCCGTTTTCGCCGGCCACGGAGGAGAAGCGGATCAGCATTTCGGTTTCGACGCCGGCCTGGAGGAAGGCTGCCTTGGTGTACCTGGACACGTCCTCGGTGGCCTTGAACGTGCCGAATGCGCCGCCGCCCTTGGCGTGCACTACGCGCTCCGGAACCCGCTCGCGGTTGAACTGGGCGAGCTTCTCCACCAGGTAGTGGTCAGTCAGGATGATGGCACCGTCGGCACCGACTGACTTGGAGTGCGCGTCGGACGTAACGGGGGCACCTGACTGGGTTGTTGAAATGGCAGTCATTGTTCTCCTATTTCTCTTATTTCTGTGGTTCTTCAGAGGGACGGTTGGAAGGAAGTTGTTGGGACTGCTGGCAGTCCTGGCAGATGCCCTGGTACATGACATCGGCGATCTGGATGGTCATCGGCTTGGCACCCTCATCCCAGTGGGGGGTAAGGCAGGGCGCGTGGCCCACTGCGCAGTCGACGTCCTCCACCCGGCCGCAGCTGATGCAGATGGCGTGGTGGTGGTTGTCTCCCACGCGCGTCTCGTACAGCGCGGGAGAGTGCGGGGGCTCGAACCTGCGGAGCATGTGCAGGTCCGTCAGGTCGCCCAGCACCACATACACGGACTGGGCCGTCAGCTCGGGAAGCTCGGCGCGGGCGGCGCTCAGGATGCTTTCGGCGGGGGAATGGGGATGGCGTTCGACGGCGGCCAGGACCGCCAGCCGCTGTTTGGTCACCCTGCGGCCGTGGGCGCGCAGGGCGGCAGCCCATGCTTCGTGGCCGTCAAAGTGTTCCGTCATGACACCATTGAAGCACTTATTATGAACATCTCACAATAAGGCGGGACTAACCTCGCGCGAACCAGCAGCCACATCCGCACCACTAGGGTTGCAGGGTGGGGAAACTGCTCGCTGACATCACGCCGCTCCGGGAGAGCCCGGCGTTCCGCAGGCTCTGGCTGGGATCCGCCGTGTCCGCCGTCGGAAGCCAGCTCACCCTGGTGGCAGTCAGCCTGCAGGTCTACCGCCTGACCCAAGACAGCTTCTACGTGGGGCTGCTGGCCGTTTTCGCCCTGGTGCCGCTGGTGATTGGCGGGCTGCTGGGCGGTTCCATAGCCGACGCCCACGACCGCCGGACGGTGGCATTGCTCGCCACCTCTGTCCTGTGGCTGACGACAGGCGTGATTGCCCTGCAGTCCTGGCTGCAGCTGGACAGTGTGTGGCTCCTGTATCTGTTGGTGGCGGCGCAGAGCGGAGCCCAGGCCATCAACCAGCCGGCCCGCAGCGCCATCCTCCCCATGCTGGTCCGCAAGGAACTCCTGCCCGCGGCCAATGCCCTCAGCATGATGTCCTTCGGCCTCGCCATGACGGCAGGTCCACTGCTGGCCGGCGTGCTGGTGGCCTGGATAGGGTTCGCGTGGACCTACACCCTTGACTTCATCAGCTTCGCGTTCGTGCTGTGGGCGGTGTACCGGCTGCCGCCCCTGCCGCCCTCGGGAACTCCGCGCAGGCCCGGACTCCGCTCCGTCGTCGAGGGCTTCCGCTTCCTGGGCACCCGGCCCAACGTGCGAATGACCTTCGCCATTGACCTGATCTCCATGATCCTGGCCCAGCCGCGGGCGCTCATGCCGGCCATCGGCGCGGTCATGATCGGCGGCGGCGAGGCCACCGTGGGCATCCTCCTCGCCTCCACCGCCATCGGCGCCTTCCTGGCCGGACTGTTCTCCGGGCCGCTCGGGAATGTCCGCCGGCAGGGGAGCGCCGTGGTGTTCTCGGTGATGGGGTGGGGCGCCTCCATTGCCGGGTTCGGGCTGGTGGTGCTGCTGGCCGGGCGCGCTCCGGACGGGGCAGTGACGCCGTGGCTGCTGCCTGCGGCACTGTGCTGCGCGCTGGCCGGGATTGCCGATTCCATCAGCGGAGTCTTCCGCCACACCATCCTGCAGGCAGCAACCCCGGACCACCTCCGCGGGCGCCTCCAGGGGGTGTTCATCGTGGTGGTGGCGGGCGGCCCCAGGATCGGCGACCTGCTGGCAGGCGGCGCAACCAAAATCGTGGCAGAGGGCTGGGTCCTGCTGATCGGCGGCTTCCTCTGCATCGCCGGCGCGTGGGCGGCCGCAAAGCTGCAGCCCGGCTTCAGGGAATACGACGCCCGGAACCCTGTTCCCTAGACAGCCGTTCCCTTAGTGAGTAAGGAGGAGACGTGCACAAACATTACAACGGCCTCAAGACGGCGGCGCTCTTCGGGGTGCTGTGGGCGGTGCTCCTCGGACTCGGGGCGGTGATCGGCACCAGCACCCGCAGCTCCGCGCCCATCTGGATCATGGCCTTGGTGGGGGTGTTTACCACCGCCTACGGATACTGGAACAGCGACAAGATCGCCATCCGGTCCATGCAGGCCATTCCCGTGGACGAGGCGCAGGCCCCGCAGCTGTACCAGATGGTCCGCGAGCTGTCGGCCCGGGCCAACCAGCCCATGCCGCGCATCTATCTGTCGCCCACCATGAACCCCAATGCCTTCGCCACCGGCCGGAATCCCCGCAACGCCGCGGTCTGCGTGACCCAGGGCATCCTGCAACTGTTGGACGCCCGGGAACTTCGCGGGGTCCTGGGACACGAGCTCATGCATGTCTACAACCGGGACATCCTCACCTCGTCGGTGGCGGCCGCCGTGGCCGGCGTGATCACGTCGGTGGGGCAGATGCTCCTCTTCTTCGGCGGCGGTGACCGGCGCAACGCGAATCCACTGGCCATGATCGCCATGGCGCTGCTGGCCCCCTTCGCGGCGTCCCTGATCCAGCTCGCCATTTCCCGGACGCGGGAGTACGACGCCGACGAGGACGGTTCGCAGCTGACCGGCGATCCGCTGGCCCTCGCCTCAGCCCTGGGCAAGATCGAGCGCGGCGTCAGCATCGCCCCGCTGCCCCAGGACCAGCGCCTGGTCAACGCCTCACACCTGATGATCGCCAATCCGTTCCGCGGCGGGGCGATGAACAAGCTGTTCGCTACCCATCCGCCCATGCGGGACCGGATTGCGCGGCTGGAGCGGATGGCCGGCGGGCCGGTGCGCTGACGCCAGGTTTCCCCGCCGGCGGAGCATCGACACGCAAAATCGAAGGCGACGCGCAAAAAGGGTGGCGCTGCCCGCATACGGGGAGCGCCACCCTTTACGCGTAGCGGGAACACTTTTGCGCATCGAAAACCGACGGCGCGGGCTGCTAGCTGCGGAAGTTCACAAACTGCAGGTCCGCTTCGTCGAAGTCCTTCAGCAGGGCCATGGTGGCCTGCAGGTCGTCACGGGACTTTGAGGTCACGCGCAGTTCGTCGCCCTGGATCTGCGACTTGACGGACTTGGGGGCCTCATCGCGGATGAGCTTGTTGATTTTCTTCGCCAGGTCCTGCGCGATTCCCTCCTTGATGGAGGCCTCGAGCCGGAACTCCTTGCCGGAGGCATACGGCTCGCCGGTGTCCAGGGACTTCAGCGAGATGCCGCGGCGGATCAGCTTGGACTGGAGGACATCCAGCACCGCGAGCACGCGTTCCTCAGAGTTGGCCTTCATCAGGATCTTGTCGCCGCTGAAGTCCACCTCGGCTCCCACGCCCTTGAAGTCGTAACGCTGGGCCAGTTCCTTCTGTGCCTGGTTCAGCGCGTTGGCCACTTCCTGCTTGTCCACTTTGCTTACGACGTCGAACGTTGACTCGCCTGCCATGACTCTCCTTGTGCCGGTGGGAACCCTGTGCGCGGACAGGGCTTGATCGCTGCCTAAAAGCCTAATACGGATGCCGGTGTTGGTGGGGGAGCGTGGGGAAGCCGGGTTCACAGTTCCCTCTCAGCGGACACCCGGAGGGAACGAAGGAGGCGGCCGCAGAGTTGAAGGAGTTGGGAAGTTGCAGGAAGGGAACACCATGCACCGCAAAGCCGTCCGGTACGCCACGCGAACCACCACGGCAGCAGCCGGAGCGGTTGCCGGGGCCGCCAGTTCCGTTGCGGCCGCGGCAGTTGCTGCGGCAATCGTCTTCAGTCCCGTGCCGGACGCTTCAGCCCGGATGGAAGGCGTCCACGAGGATCTGCTCAGGGCTGTCCAGCTGAACCAGATCACGGAGGAGCAGGCCCTGAAGTTCGAGGCGCGGCTCGCCGGCAGGATCCTCGGCGGGGCCTGATTCCGTCCATTTCCCCTGGTATTGCAAGGGTTTTGGGAGTGTCCGCGGCCCGATTCGATTCTTCGGCGGAAGTTCTGTAAAGTTGTCTTGCCCGCGGTTACTGGAAGCGGAACGGCCCGGAAACGGACGGTTCGCAGACTGCATTGGCGGGTACTTCTTTTGAAGTTCGGCAGATTACCCGAGCGGCCAAAGGGGGCTGACTGTAAATCAGCTGGCAACGCCTACGGGGGTTCGAATCCCTCATCTGCCACCCAAGGAGAAGCCTCCGGAACCGAATGGTTCCGGAGGCTTTTTTGTGTCCCGGAACCCGGAGCCTGCACCGCATAACGGGCTTTTTTGCGGGCCCTGCCCCCGGTGGTTACGGGCCGCGAAGAAGGCCGGAAATCCAGGAATTGTCCCCCGGCGCCGAGGGCGGAAGTCCCCTTCCAAAGCCGCGGAAAACCGCCGTCGACATCACCAGGAGCCCGGCGTAGGCTGGCAGCATCGGCGCATGTGCCCCGGTACCCTGCGTCGATATCCCCATCGATGAAGGAGGACCAATGAGTGCCGTACGTGAGTTCATGACGACGGACGCGCAGTGTATTAAGGAAAACCAGTCCCTGGTGGATGCCGCCAAGATGATGATGGACCTGGACTGCGGGTCGCTGCCCATCTGCGGTGACGACGGCAAGTTGAAGGGCATGATCACCGACCGCGACATCGTGCTCAAGTGCGTGGCGGCAGGACGCGATCCCCGCGAGATGATGGCCCGCGACCTCGCCTCGGGCCGGCCCCACTGGATCGACGCGGACGCGAACGTTGACGCGGCGATCGAGATGATGGAAACCCACCAGGTCCGCCGGCTCCCGGTGATCGCCGACCACAAGCTGGTGGGCATCATCAGCCAGGGCGACATTGCCCGGAACTACTCCGAGCAGCGCGTGGGTGAGCTCGTGGAGCACATCTCGGAGCGCAAACGGATGAACGCATAGGTTGGATTTCCCCGTCAGGGTTTCCCGCTACCAACGCCACGGGGTCCCCTCCGTGGCGTTTCTTTGTGTCCGGTCATGGCCTTGCCCGCGGCTCCCCGCCGTCAAGGCTAGGAACCGCGGACAAGCTTGCGAAACCCGGTGGCCCTTCAGCCGTTCCGGCCAGGGTGCCGGCGGGGCCTTCCCGTCAGTTCAGTGCACGTCAGTTCAGGGCAATCAGGAGCATCTGGCTGGTGCCCGGGATGCAGGTCTGGAGGATCGCACGGGGGAAACCGCCGAAGACGGCAATGACGTCGTTGGTGGTCCCCGGGTTGGGCACCTGGCCCCGTGCTGAGACGGTATAGGTTCCGTAGCCCGGGATGCTGACGGTTTCCCCGACGCCTATGCCGGAGAACCGGGCCCACCCGCCACAAAAATCGTGCTCAGTGATAAAGAGCGAGTAGCCGTCGTTGGGCGTGTAGTGGATGGGCCCGATGCAGGCGTCCACCATGGACTGCCCGCCGGCGCCGGCCACGTAAATGGTGCGGACGGCCGGGGCTGCCGGGACAAAAACAGGAGCGGGGGCGGGAGCGGGGGCTGCTGCGGGTGCGGCGGCCGCCGGTGCGGGAGCCGGTGCCGGCGCAGGGGCGGGCGTGTCCGCCGCTACCGCAACAGGCGGTCCCGTGAGCACCAGCGTCTGGCCCGGAACGATGATGCTGTAGTGGCCCAGTCCGTTCGCCGCGAGCATGGCGTTCATGTCCACGCCGTGCCTGGCCGCGATGGCTCCAACGGTATCGCCCGGAACCACGGTGTACAGGTTTGGGTCACCCGCCGGAGCAGGCGCAGGTTCAGGAGCTGGCGCAGGTGCTGGCTCCGGCGCAGGCGGTGGCGCCGGCTCGGCAGCGGGCGCCGGCGGGGCGGGAGCCCCGGAAACTGCCTCCGAAGCAGCCTCGGCCGCGGGCTGGGCTTCGGCGGCTGCTGCGGCGTTCGGCACCTCCGGCAACGCGGCGGCGGCAACCTGCCCAACCGTCGTCGTGCCCTGGTCCACTGACGCGGGCGGCCCCGCCAGGGCGCCGACGCCCACCGCCGCCACCACGGCGGCTGTTGCCATGCCGGCCCACAGCCTGTTGCTGATGGCCGGCCGTCCAGTGGTGATCTCGGTGCGGGGTTCATCCGTGGCGAAGCTCCTGCTGGGGCCTTCGGGGATGGAAATATATGGCTGGTTCATGGGTAGCCCGTCCAGGCTCGGTCCAGCCGGGCCGGAGCGGTGCGCTTCGGCGGGCGGGACGGATCGAGGGGAACGCGCAGGCCGCCACCGCTGATGCGGGGCCGCGGAAAGGCGCGGGATGGAGGCATCCGCATACCCAGAAAATACGGAGGCTCCGCGAGGGGCGGGACCCCGGGAAGCAACTCCGGGGGACCGCCGGCACTGTGTTCGGTCCTAGGAATCCCGAGTCTAGGAAGGGCGCACCTTAGCGGCACCAGTAGGAATTACCCGAATATTTGAGTGCGGTACTTGGTGGCGCGGAACCTGCTACTCAACCGCGGAAGGCCCGGTACTTGCCGGGCAGCGGTGTTTTCCGGACAGCCGCGGGCTAGGGCGTTCGCCGTTCCTGGAGGGCAGCGATCTCACGCCGCAGCGCGGCAATTTCGGCCGCGAGGTCCGCCACCTGCGCACGGACCGGTTCCTCGGCCTCGGAGACTGCCTCAGCCGTATCCTCTACCCGCTGGACCAGCCACGAGGCGATGGACGCCGTGACCACGCCCAGCACGGCGATGCCGCTCATCATCAGGGCAGCGGCAACCATCCGCCCGATCGGCGTCACCGGGTACATGTCGCCGTAACCCACGGTGGTGATGGTGGTCATGGCCCACCACAAGGCATCGCCGAAGGTGACGATCTTCGCGTCCGGGGCCGACTGCTCCACGTCCAGGACCGCCAGGGCGCCCACGAACACCAGCATCGTGGCTGAACCCGCCACATACGTGACCACCCGGCCCCTCAGGGTGTCGCCCAGTGTCCGGTGCAGCACGGACAACAGTGTCACGAGCCGCAGGAGGCGCAGCGGTCGGAAGAACGGCAGCGCCACGATCACCAGCTCGTGCAGGTTCCGGACAAACCAGCTGCCGCGGTCCGCTGCCAGCCACAGGTTGGCCAGGTAGTCCACGGCAAAGATGCCCCAAGTGGCCCACATGACAGCCTCGAGCAGGAGGGCGGCGCTGCCTTCGATCCGGCCAATCACCTGCCACGCGTAGGCCCCCAGGAAGATGAGCGCCGTCACCGTGAGAGGCCAGTCCGCCAGATCCCGGTAGCGTTGTTGCGTCATGCAGGAAATCCTACTGGCAGCGCCATGGCGCGCTGCGGCCCCAATGTTACTGGCGGGTAGCATTGGGGGATGCACCTCCTCCTGAGAACCCTGCTGATGCTGGTCCGTTCGTCGCGCCGGCCGCCCCTGACCGTCTGGGACAGCTCATCGCTTCCGCTGCGGGTCCTGCCGACGGACATCGACATTGCCATGCACGTCAACAACGGTATGTACCTGTCCCTCATGGACCTGGGCCGGTTCGACCTGATGGTGCGCAGCGGGGTCTGGAAGCGGATGCGACGGCGCGGCTGGGGACCGGTGGTGGCGGCGGAGACCATCGCCTTCCGGAAGTCCCTCCAGCTGTGGCAGCACTACACCATCGAGACCCGCATCATCGGGCTGGATGCCAAAGCCATCTTCTTTGAACAGCGCATGGTGGCCGACGGTGAGGTGTACGCCCGCGCGTACATCGCCACCCGGCTGGTCCACAAAGGGCGGCCCGTCAGCCAGGCGGACATCCTGAAGGAGTTCGGCGAACCGCCTGCGGACCTGGAGCTTCCCGACTGGATCCACGAATGGCGGGCGTCCAGCACGCTGCCCGGGAGCCGGACACCAGCACCGCACAGCTGGGAAGCGTAGCGGCTTAGGCGCCCACGTCCCTCCGCTCCAGGGCAACGGCGGCGAGCGCCACCAGCGCGGCCGAGATGGCCCACAGCCATGCCGCCGCCGGCCAGTCCGCCCCGTTCGCCACCGGCGAGTTTCCGTAGGCCCAGTGGTAGGGGCTGAGGTTCAGCAGCCACTCCACGTCCTTGCTCTGCCGTCCCACCGCGTTGAACACATACCCGAGCACACCGACGCCGGCACCGGCTGCCAGCCCGTACGTGCGGCGGCCGGTAACAGCGCCAACACAGAGGGCAGCCGTTCCGCTCAGCAGTGCCAGCCCGGCGAACAGCACGGAGGCGCCCAGCAGGTTGCCCAGCCCAATGCCCAGCTGCGCCGGCCCGTTCAGCAGCCACACCAGGGAGCAGACCAGAGTCGCCAGCAGCACCACGCGCAGCAGCAGGGCAAGGGCCCGTTCCAGCACCACCTGCACCCTGCGCACCCCGTGCGCCAGGGTCAGTTCCAGCTGGCCCGACTCCTCGTCCCCGCCCACGGCCGCGGCGCCCCAGGAGACGGATGCGATGGTCATCAGGAGGAAGCCGAGGAGCCCGAACAGCGTGGCCTGCGTGTAGCCCGGACCGGTGGCAATCTGGTCATAGTTCAGCGCCTTTGTCATCTCCGGAGGGAGGGCATCGATCATGTCCTGCATCTGCGCGCTGCCGCCGATGGACGGGTACAGCGGCAGGTAGAGGAAGATCGCGGCGGCCAGGCCCAGCGCCCAGCCCAGGGTGGAGCGCCACGTGTCAAAGAAGGCCCGGCGGAACAATGGAAGAGTTGTCACCGTGCCTCCTCCTGCGGGGCGGCGTACATCGTCAGCACTGCTTCCTCCAGGTCCGGTTCCTCCAGGACGAGGTCAGTCAGCCGGAGGGAAGCCAGCATCCTCACCAGCGGCTGGATGTCCCCGCCAAGGGTGGCGGACAGCGTCGCCGTGCCGTCGGACTCCAGCACCTCCACGTGTCCGACGCCGGGCACGCCACTGAGCAGCGCAGCGGCGTCGTGCGCTGCAATGCCGGAGGTGGTGAAGCGGACGCGGCGCAGGGCACCTTCGCGGAGGCCGCTGACTGATTCGACGGCGATGATCCTGCCGTCCCGGAGGATGGCCACCGTGTCCGCTGTCTGCTGGACCTCGCTCAGGACGTGCGAGCTGAGGAAGATGGTCTGGCCGCGGTGCCTTGCCTCGCGCACCATGGCGTGGAACTCCTGCTGGACCAGGGGGTCCAGGCCGCTGGTGGGCTCATCGAGGACCAGGAGCTCGGGCTGGTGCATGAACGCCTGCACCAGGCCCAGTTTCTGCTTGTTGCCCTTGGATAGCCTGCGGATATGGCGGGTGAGGTCCAGACCCAGCCGCTCCGCCAGCTGGTCCACCCGGCCCGGCGGCACCGGCCCGCTGATTGCCTCATAGTGGGCCAGCAGGGTGCGCCCCGTTACCCGGCCGGCCAGGAACAGCTCCCCGGGAAGGTAGCCGATGCGGCGCCGCAGTTCCGGACCACCTGCCCGCGGGTCGGTCCCCAGCACCCGGATGGTCCCGCTGGTGGGGCGGATGATGTCGAGCAGGCAGCGCATGGTGGTGGTCTTTCCGGCACCGTTCGGGCCGATCACACCAAAGACGGAGCCGGCCTCTACCTCGAAATCCACGCCGTGGAGCACTTCGCGGCGCCCGAATTTCTTGGTCAGGGACTTCGCTGAGATAGCGGTTGCCATCAGACCTCCTGGGTGCGCACGCGCGGCGATGACCCCAGACTAGGCGCCGCCGGCCGCCCTGTACATTGCGGCTGCCCGTGTTATTCCCGATGACGCGGGGAGCGAACAAGGGGCCGCAGGCGGGACAGGCCGGGGGAGCGGCGCGTACCGTTGACACATGGCTACCCTTGACATCACAGGTGAACAGTTCGCATCCACCATTGAAGGCAACGACATTGTCCTGGTGGATTTCTGGGCGGAATGGTGCGGGCCCTGCAAGCAGTTCGGTCCCACGTACTCGGCCGTGTCGGAGAAGCACCCGGATGTCCTCTTCACCAAGGTGGACACCGAGGCGGAGCAACAGCTCGCCGCCGAGGCAGGCATTTCGTCCATCCCCACCCTGATGGCCTTCCGTGAAAAAGTGCTGGTGTTCTCGCAGCCCGGCGCGCTGAACGCCCAGCAGCTCGAACAGGTGGTGGACGCCGTGAAGGCCCTGGACATGGAGGAAGTCCACGCCCACGTGGCACGCCAGCGTGAAGAGGCCGCTGCCGCCGCCGGCAAGCCGGCCGGTCCGCAGGACGGCACACAGATCCCGGACGCCTAGGACTTAGACAAAATGCGGGACCTCCCAGTGGGAGGTCCCGCATTTTTGGTTAAGACAGCTAGATCCGTTCCACCTTGACGGGCTCGGCCAGGAGCGCGCTCAGTGATTCGTTCAGGTCCTGCACGGCGATGCCCTTGGAGTGCTTGGCCAGGTCCTCCTCCGACGCCCACTGCTCCGTCAGGACCAGCTTCTCCTCGGTGGCTTCCGTCAGCTCGTACCGGATGCAGCCGGGCTCATTCACCACCTCGTCGATGGCGATTTCGAGGGCCAGCTTGACGCGGTGGAACTCGCCGTCGTTGGGGATGAACGTTGCCTGCAGGTCAATGGGAGAAGTCATGGATTTCACAATACCGGCACCTGCGGACGGCTTTCGTTCTGTTGCGCCGGACACCGCTTCCGCTGGTGCTTTCATTGCCGGTAGCCACTTGGTAGCGTGCCAGCATGCGCGCCTACACAGCCGGGGACACTGACGTCCCGCTGCTCCATGAAACCATCGGCCGGAACTTTGAGCGGGTGGCGGCCCGCTTTCCCTTCCACGACGCGCTGATCGAGGCTGCACCTGTTCCGGGCGCCGACGCCCGCCGCTGGAGCTACACCAAGATGAACGACGACGTCGACCGGCTCGCGCGTGCGCTCCTCGCCCTCGGCGTCGCCAAGGGTGACCGCGTTGGAATCTGGAGTCCCAACTGCGCCGAATGGACCCTCCTCCAGTACGCCACCGCCAAGGCCGGGGCCATCCTGGTCAACGTCAACCCTGCCTACCGCAGCCACGAACTGGAATTCGTGGTGCGGCAGAACGGTATGCGGATGCTGGTCACCGCCCCGTCGGATACGAACAGCGACTATGTGGGGATGGCCCGGAAGGCGCTCGCGGAGTGCCCGGACCTGCGCGAGCTGGTTTTCCTGCCCGCGCCGGCGGAAGCCGGGTTCGACGCCGGCGTCCCCCAAAGCGATGCGGAGCTGACGTACGCGGAGCTGCTTCGGCGGGCGGACGACATCGGCCATGCCGGGCTGCAGGCCCGGATGGCTGAACTTGACCCGCACGATCCCATCAACCTGCAGTACACCTCCGGGACCACGGGCTTCCCCAAGGGGGCCACGCTCACGCACCACAACATCCTCAACAACGGGTTCTCGATCGGCGAACTGCTCGGGTACACGGAGCACGACAGGGTGGTGATCCCGGTGCCGTTCTACCACTGCTTCGGGATGGTGATCGGCAACCTGAACGCCCTGAGCCACGGCGCTGCCACCATCATCCCCGGCCGCGGATTCAGCCCGGCTGCCGCCTTGGAGGCCGTCCAGGATTTCGGCGGGACCTCCCTGTACGGCGTGCCCACCATGTTCATCGCCGAGCTGGCGCTGCCGGACTTTGCTTCCTACGACCTGTCCACCCTGCGCACGGGTGTCATGGCCGGCTCGCTGTGCCCCATCGAGGTGATGAACCGGGTGATGTCGGAGATGAACATGGTGGATGTGGCCATCTGCTACGGCATGACTGAAACGTCGCCGGTGTCCACCATGACCCGGCAGGGGGACAGCCTGCAGCAGCGCACCGAGACGGTGGGACGCACCATGCCCCACCTGGAGAGCAGGATCATCGATCCCGGATCGGGGGAAGTGCTGGAGCGGGGCCGGATCGGGGAGCTCTGCACCCGGGGCTATGCCGTGATGGAGGGGTACTGGAACCAGCCGGACAAGACCGCCGAGGCCATCGATGCCGACGGCTGGATGCATACCGGGGACCTTGCCCGGATGGACGATGACGGGTACGTCGTCATCGAGGGCCGGATCAAGGACATGGTGATCAGGGGCGGCGAAAACATCTATCCGCGGGAGATTGAGGAGTTCCTCTTCGCCCACCCGTCGATCCAGGATGTGCAGGTCATCGGGGTGCCGGATGCAAGGTACGGCGAGGAGCTGATGGCGTGCATCATCCTCAAGCCCGGCGCCCAGCCGCTGGACGCGGGCTCCCTTGCCGAGTACTGCCGGGGGAAGCTGGCCCACTACAAGATTCCCCGCTACGTGGAGGTCCGGGAGCGGTTCCCCATGACCGTGTCCGGGAAGGTCCGCAAGGTGGAGATGCGCCAGGAGGCTGTGGCCCGGCTGGGGCTGTGACGTCAGCGGATGTTGCGGCTGATGGCTTTTACACCCACAGCAACGCCGACGGCGGCTGTCACCGAGGCGGCAACAAGGCCCGGGAGGGTGTGCGTCCCGACGCTGCCCGCGAACAGTTCGCGCTCTGCGTTCACCAGGTAAGTCAGGGGGTTGAACAGGCTGGCCGTCCTCATCCACCCGGGTCCCGCCTCGATGGGAAGCATGATGCCGGAGAGGATCATCAGCGGGAACAGCAGTGTCTGCTGGACTCCCCAGAAGATCCACTCCTTGTTCTGGGAGACGAGCGCCAGTGCATAGGACAGGGCGCCAAGCCCTATTCCGAAGATCCCCAGGATGACCAGCCCGGCCAGCACGTGCAGCGGGTAGAACACGAAGCCGAAGGGGATGCAGACCAGTGCGATGAGGAGCCCCTGGACCACCAGCGGCGCCCACTCCTTCAACGCCCGCCCGATCATCAGCGAGGACCGGGACAGCGGCGTTGCCAGGATGCGCTCATAGGAGCCCGTCATGAGCTCATACTGCAGGTTTGAACCGGTCATGGACGTTCCGAAGAGGGCGATCATCACCACCACGCCCGGAAGGAACCACTGGAGCGTGGACTGTCCGCCGAACGCCGGCGCGCCCACGGCCGCCCCCAGCAACGGGCCGAACAGTCCCAGGAAGACCAGCGGCTGGAGCAGCGAGAACACCAGCGAGAACGGGTCCCTGAGCGGCAGCAGCATTTCCCGCCAGAACACGTACCTGGTGTCCTGCAGGACCCTGCCCAGCCCGGGCCTTTCCCGGGCGCCGGCAGCGGTGCCGTGCGTGGCCATCAGCGGTTCGCCCCTTCCCGCAGGTTGCGCCCGGTCAGTTCCAGGAACACATCGTCCAGGGTGGGCGGCTTCAGCTCCAGGGACTGGGCGGGAGCACCGGCGTCGTGCATCTCCAGCAGCAGCGCAGGCGCCAGTCGGGTACCTTCGGGAAGCCGGAGGCGGAAGCGGACAACGCCGTCGTACGAATTCTCGCTGACCTCCCCGCCCGCCGCCGCGCGCGCCCCAGCAGCCCCCGCACCCCGGCCGCGGAGGCCGCCGCCACCTCGACGGCCAGCAGGTCGCCCGCGAGGTTCGCCTTCAGCCGCGCGGCGGTGTCATCGGCAATGATCCTGCCGTGGTCGATGATGATGACCCGCTCGGACATGGAATCGGCCTCATCCATGTAGTGCGTGGTCAGCACAATCGTGGTGCCGTGTTCCTCGCGCATCCGCATGATGTGCTCCCACAGGTTGGCCCGGTTTTGCGGGTCCATCCCGGTGGACGGCTCGTCCAGGAAGAGCAGCCGCGGCGAGTGCATCAGCCCCAGCGCAACGTCCATCCTTCGCCGCTGCCCGCCGGAGAGCTTGAGGACTGTCCGCTTGGCGAGGTCCGCGAGGTCCAGGGAGTCCAGGAGTTCCCGGGCCCGGGCAAGGGCGTCCGCGGAGTTCATGCCGTAGAAGCGGCCCTGCATCACCAGCTCATCGATCACCCGGAAACTGTGGCCGCCGCCATTGCCCTGGCCGATGTAGCCGATCCTGGCCCGCACTCCCGCCGGATCCGCGGTGACGTCCACGCCGGCAACCCTGGCTGTCCCCGAGGTGGGCGTCACCAGGGTGGTGAGCATCCGCAACGTGGTGGACTTGCCTGCCCCGTTCGGGCCGAGAAAGGCCACAAGCTCGCCCGGCGCGACGTCGATGTCGACGCCCTTGACGGCTTCCACCGTTTCTTTCCTGACCGTGAACGTCTTTGCCAGTTTGTCCGTGTGGATCATGCGTGACTCCAGAGGATGCGGCGTGCCGGGGCTCTGGAACGGGCTCCCTGGCGCCACGCTATACCCATCCCCGGCACGAGTCCACGGAAAAATCGTGCACGTACGTTGGGGCCGTGTCCCGGCCGGCGTCAGTGCCGGCGGTGGTCCTGGATGGTCATCCGCGGACCGAACGTGGGTTTGCGGAAGCCGCTGCTTTGGATCATCCGCACCACCCGCTGGCGGTGCCCCGTCCAGGGTTCCAGCAGCCGGAGCATGCCGGCGTCATCCGTCCGGCGGCCGGTCAGCGCAGCCCCGACGTACGCGGCCAGGTGGTAATCGCCCACCGAGACGGAGTCGGGGCAGCCGTGCGTGCGCTGCACCACTTCGGCGGCCGTCCAGATGCCGATGCCGGGGATGGTCTGCATCCTGGCGGCCGCCTCCAGCGCCGGCAGTTCCGCCAGCCGTTCCAGCGCGACGGCAGAGCGCAGCGCCCGCATCACCGTCGCGGAGCGTTGCGGGCCCACCCCGGCCTTGTGCCACTCCCAGCTGGGGACCTGCAGCCACTGCGCCGCCGTGGGTGCCAGCACCAGGCCGGCGGGAGCCAGCGATCCAGCCATCGGCGCGGGGGATCCGTAGCGGTGGAGGAGGTACCGGTAGCCGCGGCGGGCCTCGATGACCGTGACTTTCTGTTCCAGGATGATGGGCACGAGCTGGTCCACCATGCGGCCGCTGGAGGGTAGCCGGACGGCCAGGCTTCTCCGCCGCGCTTCCCTGACCATGCGGGGGAGCGTGGCGTGGAACACCGGTTCGTCGAAGGCCGACCAATCGTCGTGCGCACCCAGGAGGCGCGGCACTGCCGCTGCCGCCGCGGCGGCACCCGGGCCCCAGGCCTGGACGTCCACCCGGTGCTCCATCTCCGCGCTGCCTGCCGGGCTGAGCCGGATGGTGGCGGGGCCCTCAGCTGTTGTGAAGGCGTTCCAGATGGCGTCGCCGTCCACCGCGAAGGACGGATCACTGTTGCCGCGCAGGAGCGGGCGGAGGGTCCGCACCAGGTCGTAGGGGCCGCCCGGATACCACCGGAGGGAGGCGTCCGCAGCGGCCGCCAGCCGTGCGGGAACCTCAGCGATCGTCATTGAACCATCGTCCCACGGCGCCCCGACAGTTTGCCCACCGGCTCCGCCGTGCCGGTTCCCGGGCCCTTAACGGGCAGCGGACGGAGGACTAGAATCCCAGGTGTGGCGCGGGGCGTCCGCGCCCGTCCCTTCGAGATTCCAGAGATTCCAGGTGAGCGCAATGGGTGGAGTAGTACATTTCGAAATCCCCGCGGACGATCAGGAGCGGGCCAAGAAGTTTTACCAGCAGGCCCTGGGCTGGCGGATAGAACCTGTCCCTGGAATGGACTACAACATGGTGATCACCACCCCCATGGACGAGGCCACCGGGCAGCCGACAACCGCTGGTGCGATCAACGGCGGCATGATGGCCCGGGAGGAAAAGATCGCCAACCCCGTCATCACGGTGGACGTGCCGGATATCGATGCCACGCTGAAAACGGTCGAGGAGCTGGGCGGTTCTGTTGTTATGCCCAAGAACGAGATCCCCGGGATGGGCTATTTCGCCTACTTCAAGGATCCTGAGGACAACGTCATGGGCCTGTGGGAGAACCTGCCCGCCGACCAGCAGGCGCAGTCGGCCGGGTAGCGTCAGGGCATCCCGGACGCCACCCAGAGGGCCACCACCGCAAGCGGGACCGTCAGGGCTGCCACCACCAGACCGGCCAGGGCAAAACCGCTCCACTTGATCCGGACGTTCAGCGCCCGCAGCCGCTCATGCCAGAGCAGGGTGGCAAGGGACGCCCACGGGGTGACGAGCGGGCCAAGGTTGACACCGATCAGCAGGGCGGCCACCCGGGCAGGAGAGCCGGCCACCGGCTCAAGGGCCAGATAAGCGGGCAGGTTGTTGGCTGCGTTGGCCGCTCCGGCTCCCAGCGCGGCCAGGTGCAGGAGGGCGGGCAGGCTCTCGCCCTGGCCGGCCGCGCCGGCCAGGAGCGCCGTCAACCCGTTGGCATGCAGTGCCTCAACAACCATGAACAGTCCCACCGTGAGCATCAGCGGACGCCACGGAACCATGGACCACCGCAGCACGGAGGGTCGCCGCCGGAGGAAGGCCACCAGCAGGAAGGCTGCGGCCAGCATGGCCGGATACTGCACGGGTATGCCGGACACCAGGGCGGGCAGCAGGACCAGGAGGGTGGCCGCGGCAATGACCAGCAACGGCCGGTCCCGCACTGCGGGGGACCGTTGCGGCCGGTACCGTCCCCGCAGGTCCTTGCGGAACGCCAGCCACAACAGGGCCAGCGGAACCACGACCCCCACCAGGGCGGGCGCCCAGACGGTCCCCGCAAAGCCCAGGGGGCTCAGCCCCAGCGCGTCCTGCGCCAGCAGGTTCGTCAGGTTTGACACGGGCAGCAGGAGCGAGGCGGTGTTGGCGAGCCAGATGGTGGTCAGGGCGAAGGGGAGCGGCTGGATGCCGGCATGGACTGCCAGGAGGACCACCACCGGCGTTACGAGCACGGCAGTGGTGTCGAGCGACAGGAAAACAGTGGAAACAGTTGCCAGGGCCACGACGAGGAGCCACAGCAGGAACACGCGGCCCCGGCCCAGCCCCGCGAGCCTGTCCGTGACAACCTTGAACAGCCCGGCCTCGTCCAGCAGTTCCGTCAGCAGGGACATCGCAAGCACGAAGGCGAGGATGGGAACGGCGCGGCCCGCCAGGGCGTCGAAAGCGGGCAGGGGCAGTGCCCCGGAGGCGAGGGATGCAACACCGGCCAGGAGCATCGCTCCGGGAAGGAGGTAGCTCCGGACTTTCATCAACCAGGCGAACTGCTGCACCGCCCCATGATCCCACCCGTGACTGCGCAGACCCTGTTGGAAACGGGCGCACCCGCGTGGCGTGCCGCCGCGGGCACAGGGCGCGGAAGGTGCCCGCGGCAGGGAAGCGGTAGCTTTGTATCCATGAAGTACGCCCAGTCCATCCTGGACCTCATCGGCAATACCCCGCTCATCAAACTCAACCACGTGACGGAGGACATCAAAGCCACCGTCCTGGTCAAACTGGAGTACCTGAACCCCGGCGGGTCCATCAAGGACCGCATTGCGGTGAAGATGATCGAGGACGCCGAGCGGGACGGCAAGCTGCAGCCCGGCGGGACCATTGTTGAGCCCACGTCCGGCAATACCGGGGTGGGCCTGGCCCTGGTAGCCCAGCAAAAGGGCTACAAGTGCGTCTTCGTGGTTCCGGACAAGGTGGGTGAGGACAAGCGCGCCGTCCTGCAGGCGTACGGCGCCGAGGTGGTGGTGACGCCTACAGCCGTGCCGCCGGACAGCCCCCAAAGCTACTATGGCGTCTCGGACCGGATTGTCCGGGAGACCCCCGGTGCGTACAAGCCGGACCAGTTCTCCAACCCCGCGGCGCCCGGCAGCCACTACCAGACCACCGGCCCGGAGATCTGGCGCGATACGGACGGCAGGATCACCCATTGCGTCATCGGCGCGGGAACCGGCGGAACCATCACAGGCACCGGCCGCTACCTGAAGGAGGCATCGGCGGGCCGGCCGGCATCCGACGGCGGCGTGGTCAGGATCATCGCCGCCGACCCGGAAGGCTCGGTGTACTCCGGCGGCACCGGGCGCCCGTACTTCGTCGAAGGCGTCGGCGAGGACATGTGGCCGGCGAACTACGACAAGTCCATCCCGGACCAGGTGATCGCGGTCAGCGATGCCGATTCCTTCGCCATGACCAGGCGACTGGCCCGTGAGGAGGGCCTCCTGGTGGGCGGATCCTCGGGCATGGCCGTGGTGGCTGCGCTCAAGGCGGCGCGGGACCTCCCGGAGTCCGCGGTCGTCGTCGTGATCCTGCCGGACTCCGGCCGGGGATACCTGGCGAAGATCTTCAACGACCAGTGGATGCGCTCCTACGGTTTCCTCTCCGGCGGCGAGGAAACCTCCGTGGGGGAAGTCATCAGCTCCAAGAACGGCGAACTGCCGGACCTGGTGCACATCCATCCGAACGAGTCCGTGCGCGACGTCATCAACATCATGAACGAGTTCGGCGTCAGCCATATCCCGGTCCTGTCCCAGGAGCCGCCGGTGGTGATGGGCGAGGTGCTCGGCGCCGTGGACGAACGCACCCTGACCGCCAAACTGTTCCGCGGCGAAGCCAAGCTGACGGACAAGATCTCCGAGCACATGGGCCCCAAGCTGCCCGTCATCGGATCGCTGGAAACCATTTCGGCAGCCAGGGAACTGCTCTCGGACGTGGACACCGTGATGGTCACGTTCGTCGGCGCGCCGGTGGGCATCCTCACCCGGCACGACCTCCTGGCCTACCTCAGCAACTGACCTGCTTCACCCTGATACTGCTTCACCCAGACAAGGAGCATCATGTCCGTCCCCGAAAACCAAGGTTTCAACACCCGCGCCGTCCACGCCGGACAGGCCTTCGAGCCCCGCACCGGCGCGGTGGTTCCGCCCCTGCACTTCAGTTCCACGTACGCCCAGGACGGCATCGGCGGGCTCCGCGAGGGCTATGAGTACGGCCGCGGCGGCAACCCCACCAGGGACGCCCTGCAGGAACAGCTCGCCGCGCTGGAAGGCGGCACCCACGCCTACAGCTTCAGCTCCGGACTGGCCGCCGAGGATTCGCTCATCCGCGCCCTGACCCGCCCCGGCGACCACATAGTGCTGGGCAACGACGCCTACGGCGGCACCTACCGCCTCATCAGCCGGGTGCTGGGCGGCTGGGGGATCGGCAACACCCCGGTGGACATGGCAGACCTCGACGCCGTCCGGGCGGCGGTTGCCGCCAACAAGACCCGCTTTGTGTGGGTGGAGACGCCGTCCAACCCGCTGATGAAGATCACCGACATCGCGGCGCTCGCAGGGATAGCGCACGACGCCGGCGCCCTCCTCGTGGTGGACAATACCTTCGCTTCCCCCTACCTGCAGAACCCACTCGCCCTGGGTGCCGACGTCGTGGTCCACTCCACCACCAAGTACATCGGCGGGCACTCGGACGTCGTGGGCGGCGCCGTGGTGGTCAATGATGCAGAGCTGGCGGAGAAGATCGGCTTCGTCCAGTTCGCCGTGGGTGCGGTTTCCGGACCCATGGACGCGTTCCTCACCACGCGCGGGCTGAAGACCCTGGGGGTCCGCATGGACCGGCACAGCCTAAACGGCCAGGCCGTGGCCGAGTGGCTGCTCGAGCGGCCCGAGGTGGAGGCCGTCCTGTATCCGGGCCTGCCGTCCCACCCGGGCCACGAGCTTGCCAGGAAGCAGATGCGGAGCTTTGGCGGCATGGTTTCGGTGCAGTTCAAGGGCGGCGAGGCTGCTGCCCGGAAGGTGGCGGAATCGACGTCGGTGTTCACCCTGGCCGAGTCCCTGGGCGGCATCGAATCGCTGATGAACTACCCGTCCGAGATGACGCACGCCTCGGTCAAAGGCACCGAACTGGCGGTTCCGGTGAACCTCCTCCGCCTGTCCTGCGGCATCGAGGACGTCGAGGACCTGCTCGCGGACCTGGACCAGGCGTTCGCGGCCATCCCGTAGCCCCGCCGGTTAAACCCGGACGGCAGTTAAACCCGGACGGCACGTCGCGGCAGTCCCCGGAGCGAGGGGTTGCCGCGGCGTGCCGTCCTGCGTGAGGCAGGTTCCTACTTCACGGAACCCTCGGTGAGGCCGCCGCGCCAGAAGCGCTGAAGGACCACCATGGCGATGCTGAGCGGGATGATCGAGAGCAGCACGCCGCCGGTGGTCAGCTCGTAGAACTCAGGCAGCCGGTCCACCTGGCTCAGCCAGTTGTTCAGTCCGAGCGTGATCGGGTACAGCCCGGAGTCGGACAGCATCACGAGCGGCAGGAAGTAGTTGTTCCAGATTCCCACCAGCTGGAAGAGGAACACGGTGACCAGGGCGGGGGTGAGGACGCGCAGCCCGATGGTGTGGAAGATCCTCAGTTCGCCCGCGCCGTCCAGCCTGGCCGCCTCAATGAGTGACGTGTCCACCGTGGCCTGCGAATAGATCCGGCACAGGAACAGCCCAAACGGCGAGACGAGGGACGGCAGCAGCACGCTCCAGTACGTGTTGGCCAGGCCCAGCTGGCTGAAGAGCAGGAAAAGCGGCAAGGCGGTGGCCGTGCCGGGAACCAGTACTCCGCCCAGGATGGTTCCAAAGACCAGGTTCCGCCCGCGGAATTCGTACTTCGCCAGCGCGTAGCCGCCCGCCGCCGCAAAGTAGGTGGCCAGGAGGGCGCCGATGCCGGCGTACAGCACTGAGTTCAGGAACCACCGGATGAAGATGCCGTTGTCATAGCTGAGCACCTGCGCAAGGTTGTCCCACAGCGCAACGGTGGGGGCGAACCAGAATCCGTTGGTGGAGAACAGGTCCTCCGTGGATTTGGTGGCAGCGACCACCACCCAGTACACGGGGATGAGGAAGTACAGGGCAACCACCACGAGCACCGCTGTGACGATGATGGTGGACGGACGGCCTTTGCTGCCGGAACGCCTGGTCCCTGCACCAGATGTGCGGGCCGGGGAAGCCGTTGTCGACGGCGGGGTCACGGTAGCGGTCATGATGACTTCCTGTTCGTGAATTTGAGGAAGGCGAAGGACAGGACGAAGGCGGCCACGGCTATCAGCACTGCCTGCGCCGCGGCCACGTTGTAGTCGTTGTAGGCGAACGCGGTGGTGTACGCGCTGAGGTTGGGCGTGTACTGGCTGTCGATGGCGGGGGCCACGGTCTTCAGGACCTGCGCCTCGGCGAAGAGTTGCAGCGTACCGATGATGGAGAACACTGTGGTGAGGACGAGGGCGGGCCGGATCAGCGGAAGCTGGATGCTGAGGGCCACCCGCCAGGTGGAGGCGCCGTCCACCTTCGCGGCTTCATACAGTTCCCCGGGTATGGCCTTCAGCTGGGCCACGATGATCAGCATGTTATAGCCGGTGTAGCTCCAGGTGACGATATTCGCAAGCGACCACAGGACGGTGTTGGCACCCAGGAAATCGGGGGTCAGTCCCACCAGTGCCGCGACATCGAACAGCGGACTCAGCCCGGGGACGTAGAGGAACGACCAGAGGATTGTGGCGATGACCCCCGGTACGCCGTAGGGGAGGAAGTAAGCGGCACGGAAGAAGCCCGGCCACTTGGCGGACGCTGATTCGAGCATGAGGGCAAGCACCGTGCAGAGCAGGATCATCACAGGTACCTGCACCACGCCGAACAGGAGCATGCGTCCGATCGACGCCACGAAGCTGCCGTCAGCCAGGGCTTGTGCATAGTTGCTGAAACCGGCGAATTCACTCTTAACCCCGGCCTCGCCGAAAAGCCCGCTCCGGGTCACTTTGGTGAAGCTGGACAGGACTGCCACGAAAATCGGAAGGACGAACGTCAGGATGAACAGCGCCAGGAAGGGCGCCAGCAGGAGCCAGGGCGCGCGGGACGCAGCGCCTGTCCGGTCGCCGCGTTTGCCCGGCCGGGCGGGAGGCTGCGCTGACGGACCCCGCCCCGTCCGCGCGGTGGGTGATGTCGCTGTCATGACGCTTCCTTTCGAATGCTGAGGCCTTTGTTCCTGAAGACGGTCATGATCTGCTGTTCCGCCGCCGCCACCGAATCCACCAGGCTCGTTCCGGACGCCTTCTTCCGGAAGCCGTCGCTCAGAATGTTGAAGGACTGCTGGGTGACGGGCCACCAGGACCAGTCCTCATTCTGCTGCCGGGCCGCCGGCACGAAGATTTCCTGGTGGTAGCTTTGGCCGCCAAAGAATTCCGACGGCGCCTGCCGCGGAGTGCCGATGAAGTCCGGCGACGGCGACCAGCCGATGCCGCTGTTGGTGATTTCGGCGTCGATGCCTTCCCTTGACGTGGTCATCCACACCGCGAACTCGAGTGCTTCGCGGGGGTGCTTGCTGTTGGCCAGGATCGCTGCCGTGGATCCGCCAAGGTAGCTTGACCCGAATCCGCTGCCGTCCCAGGTGGGCATGGGCGCCACCCGCCATTTGCCGCTGCCGCCGCTGACGCCTTCAATAAGGGCATCTCCCCAGCTGCCGGACACCACGGAGGCAATGGTTCCCTTCGCGGCTGCAGCAAACCAGCCGGGAGAGTAGGCGCCGAACGCCGTCTGGACAAGGTCCTCGTCGATGGCCTGGTCGAAGAAGCGGGCAACCTTCATGGTGGCGTCGTCGGTCATGTTGATAACCCAGCCGTCCTCCTCAGGCCTGAGCCAGCTGGCACCGGCCTGGGCCGCGAACGCTGTGAACACGGAGGCGTCGCCCAGCGGGAAGCAGTCCAGGTAGACATCCTTTTTGCGCAGTTCGCGGGCAAGGGCCGCCCATTCGTCCCAGGTGCCGGGGTTCGTACCGCCCACCTGGTCCAGGACTGCCGGCTGGTAGAACATGGCCATGGGGCCGGAGTCCTGGGGGATGCCGTACACGCCGCCGGAGAAGCTGACTTGGCCCCACAGTGTCTGGTCGTACAGGTGCGCGTAGTCCTGGGCGCCGTACCGGGCCACGTCCACCAGGCCGTTGACCAGCATGAATTCGGGGAGGGACCGCATCTCCACCTGGGCAAGGTCGGGTCCGCCGCCAGCAGCCAGGGCCGAATAGAGCTTTTGGTACCCGCCGGCATTGCCGCCGGGAATCCATACGACCTCCACCTGGACCTGCGGATGGGAGGCGTTCCAGATGTCGGCCACTTTTTGTGCATCTTTGAGCCAGCACCAGTACGTCAGGGTGATCTTTTCCCCGCTGGCGGCCGGAGCGAGCACCGGTGCTGTGTTGACGGAGCGTATGCCTGGCGTGGCACAGCCGGACAAGAGCCCCATCGCTGCGGTGCCCAGGCCCGCACTCAGGAGTTGTCTTCGCGTGAATCGGGACATTTGCCTTCACCTCATCGTGTCGGATATGTGCCTAAAAGTGTGAAGCATGGCACTTTTTGTTCGGTTCGAGACAGGCTAACATGAAAACTCGAGTGCTCACTCGAGTTTTGGTTTATTGCGCATTACGGCGGGTACACTGGCTTGCCATGAGCACCAAGGATGGGCCGCAAGCTTCCCGCCGGGGACCCTACGCGAAGTCTGCGGAGCGGCGCCGGGCCATCCTGACCGCAGCCCACGCCGTCTTCGCCGCCCACGGGTATCGCGGCGGCTCGCTGCAGGACGTGGCCAACCACGCCGGCATGAGCCAGACGAGCCTCCTCCACTACTTCCCCTCGAAAAGCGATCTGCTCCTGGCAGTACTCAACTGGCGGGATTCCATCACAGGAGACGGTACCGCGCCGCCGGACCCGGAGGAATCACTTGCTGATGCCGTCCTCCGGCAGGCGCGCTTCAATGAAGATGTCCCGGGAGTCCTTGAGCTCTACACCGTCCTGTGCGGGGAAGCAGTCACGGAGGGGCATCCCGGGCGAGACTACTTTACGGAGCGCTTTGACCGGCTGCGGCGGAGCTACGCGCGCCAGCTTGCGCAGCTGGCCGGGGAAGGCCGGCTGCGCCCTGGTGTGGATCCGGACACTGCCGCCGCCTCATTGATCGCTCTGTGGGACGGCATCCAGACGCAATGGCTCCTGGCACCGGGGAGTGTGGACATGGCCGGCTGTCTCCGCGCGTACCTGGACCTGGTCCTGCTGCCTGAGGAGGACCAGGAGCGTGCATCGGCCGGGGCGCCTCCATTGGCGCCACTAGGCTGATCCCATGGAACCCGTGCCTTCAGCTACTCCTGCCCGCCCCGCCGCCCTCATCACCGGCGCAGGGAGGCTGGCCTCCATCGGCGCCGGCATCGCCCGGCACCTCGCCGCCGAGGGCTGGGACCTGGTGCTGGCCTACTGGCAGGACTACGACGCCCGGATGCCGTGGGGGACTCAACCGGACGACGTCGTGCGTTTGACTGCCGAGCTCGAAGCCATCGGCGCCCAGGTCCACGTGCTGTCCGCGGACCTCCAGGACCCCGCCGTGCCCGACCGGCTGGTGGCGGAGTCCGTGCAGCTGGCGGGCCCGCTGCAGGGCATGGTCCTGAGCCACGCCGAGTCCGTCGACTCGGGGATCCTGGACACCAGCGTGGAATCGTTTGAGCGGCACTTTGCCGTGAATACGCGGGCCAGCTGGCAGCTGATTGCCGCGTTCGCGCGGCAGGCAACGGACGACGGCGGCGCAATCGTTGCGCTGACCAGTGACCACACAGCGTTCAACCTTCCCTACGGTGCCTCGAAGGGGGCGCTGGACAGGATCGTCATTGCCGCCGCGCGGGAACTTGGACCGCTGGGCATTTCGGCGAACGTGCTGAACCCGGGCCCGGTGGATACGGGCTGGATGGACGATGAGGTCCGGGCAGCGCTGACGGCCCAGCAGCCCACGGGACGGTTGGGAACACCGGCCGACGTCGCAGGAACCGTGGGGTTCCTGCTCTCACCCGCCGGCCGCTGGGTCTCCGGCCAGCTCATCAAGTCCGACGGCGGCTTCTCCGCCTGATCAGCGGAAAGCGTTGAAGCCGGTGATGTGCTGGCCAAGGACCAGGGTGTGGACTTCGTCCGTGCCCTCATAGGTGCGCACCGACTCCAGGTTGGCTGCGTGCCGCAGGGGCGGGTAGTCCAGCGTGATTCCGTTTCCGCCAAGGATGGACCGGGCTTCCCTGGCCACCGCGAGGGCTTCCCTGACATTGTTCAGCTTGCCCAGTGAGATTTGCTCGGGCCGCAGGGCGCCGGCGTCCTTGAGCCGTCCCAGGTGCAGTGCCAGCAGCGTGCCCTTCTGGATCTCCACCAGCATGTTGACCAGCTTTTCCTGGGTCAGCTGGTAAGCGGCCAGCGGCTTGCCGAACTGCAGCCGCTCCTGCGAGTAGGCCAGTGCTGCCTGGTAGGAATCCCGGGCGGCACCCATGGCGCCCCAGGCGATGCCGTACCGTGCCTCGTTCAGACAGGTAAAGGGGCCGCGCAGGCCACGCGCGGCCGGCAGCAGCGCCTCCGGACCCAGCCTGACGTCGTCGAACACCACATCACACTGGATGGAGGCCCGCATGGAGAGCTTCTGCCCGATGGGCGTGGCGGTGACGCCCGGCGTTCCCGCGGGAACCAGGAAACCGTGGACGCCGTCATCCGTCATGGCCCAGACCACCATCACGCCCGCCACCGAGGCGAGCCCTATCCAGCGTTTGGCGCCGTTCAGCACCCAGCCGGCGTTGTCCCCGGCACCGTCACGGCGGGCGAACGTGGCCATGGAGGAAGGGTCGGAACCGGCTGACGGTTCGGTCAGCGCAAAGCACCCGATCACTTCCCCTGCGGCCATCCGGGGGAGCCACTCCTGTTTCTGGTCCTCGGAGCCCCACGTGTGGATGGCGGTCATGGCCAATGAGCCCTGCACCGAGACGAAGGTGCGGATCCCGGAATCGCCGGCCTCGAGTTCCATGGCGGCCAGGCCGTACTCGACGGCGGACCGGCCGGGGCAGCCATAACCTTCCAGGTGCATCCCCAGCACCCCGAGCTCGCCCAGTTCCGGCGCGAGTTCCAGGGGAAAGACGGCGTCGTCGTACCACCGGGCGATGTTTGGCCGGATCCGCTGGGCCGTGAAGTCCCGGACCTTCTGCTGGATTTCCTGCTCGCCGGGGGTCAGCAGGGCATCCAGGGCAAGGACGTCCGAGGGATCCGGGTTCACGGCTTCGCCAGGAAATAGCCGCGGGTGGCCGGCAGGAACCGGCAGGCCACAGCCAGCGCCACGCCCAGGGCCAGCAGCAGCACGCCACTGACGAAGGCCCCGCCGATCCCGAAGATCTGGGTGTCGCCGTAGGCCGGGTCCCACATCTGGACTGCCGAGATGAAGAACGCGGCCGTCAGGAGGAGCGCGCCCACGAGCGGCAGGATGCCCCGGAACCACAGGTTGCGTGCCGAATGCCGGAGGGTGCCGCGGAAGTACCAGAAGCACGCGAAACCGGTGAGCGCGTAGTAGAAGGCGATGAACAGGCTGATGGCGCTGATGGAATCGGAGAGCAGGTTCTCGCTCAGGAAACTCATGGCCACGTAGTAGGCGATGGCGGCCGCCCCCATGACCTGGGTGGAAAAACCCGGGGTCTGGTTCTTCGGGTGCACCTCGCCGAACCTGGCCGGCAGGGCACCGTGGACGCCCATGGACAGGGTGCCCCGTGCCGTGGGGAGGATGGTGGTCTGGGTGGAGGACAGGACGGAGGCAAGCACCGCGACGACGATCAGCCAGCCCCAGGGGCCCAGCACCACGTCCCGCATGGCCAGGAAGACGTCGTCCTGGTTGGCCTCGTTGCCCAGGCCAATGCCTTCCGTGCCCACCGTGGCGTACATCATCACCAGGAGCGCCACGGAGACATAGATGGCCACCAGGATGAAGGCGGAGATCACCGCGCCGCGGCCGGGGGTGGTTGAAGGGTTCTCTGTTTCCTCATTGACCGCGAGGCAGGTGTCCCAGCCCCAATAGATGAAGAGCGCCAGGAGTGCGCCGTGCACCACGGCGCCGGGATCCGCAAAAGCACCCACCGGGTTGAACCATTCAAGATCGAAGGCCTGGATGGAGGTGTCGCCGGCGGCGGAACCGGCAACGATCCGCACCACAATGGCCAGGGCAAAGATGCCCAGGGAGATGTACTGCACATACGTCAGCACCCGCTGGACGTGTTCGCCCAGCCGGATGCCCCGGTAGTTGACCAGCGTCATCACGGCGATGAACAGGACCCCCGTTGCGGTCACCACTGCCTTGCTGTCCGCCAGGGATCCGTCGCCCACCAGGAGCCACAGGTACTGGCCCGCCACCTGCGCCAGGTTGGCCAGGACCACGATGCCGGCGAGCGCCACGCCCCAGCCGCCCAGCCAGCCCGCCCAGGGGCCGAACGCACGCCGGGACCAGGTGAAGGTGGTGCCGCAGTCCGGAATGGCGCTGTTCAGTTCGCGGAACGCATACGCGATGAAGAGCACGGGGATGAAGCCGAGCAGCAGGATCAGGGGAGTGTAGTTGCCGTTTACGGCCACGATGAGGCCCAGTGTTGCGGCCAGCGAGTACACCGGTGCCGTGGAGGCCAGCCCCAGCATCACGGAGTCGCCGAGGTCGAGGATCCCGGCGCGGAGCCCCTTGGCCGGGACGGTGGCGCCCGGCGCGCCGCCCGGGCCGCCCGTCGTCGTGGTTCCTGTGCTCATGCTGTCACCGGGTTCATAGTGCGATACCTGCTTTGTTGGAGGAGGCCGCGGCCGAGAGCGGCGCCGGCGCGTCAATGGTGTTGGGCACAAAACGGCAGAAGTAGTCCGTAACCGGCCCATCCGATTCGCGGATGCCGCAGCCCACGGACTCGCCGTCCACCACCCACAGGCCCAGGACGGGATGGCTGCCGTCGAAGTCGGGCAGTTCCTGGTACTGCTGGTAGCACCAGCCCTCGCGGCCGTAGCCGCCGGGTTGCTCAAGGCTGATCCCCTGGGCATGGATTTTGATGTTGTCCCCTTCGCGGCCGTGCAGCGGCTTGGCCACCCATTCCTTGAGGGGACCCGGCTCGTTGAGGTAGGCCGGCAGCAGGTTGGGATGCTGCGGGTAAAGATGCCAAAGGGCGGCGAGGAGCGCCTTGTTGGAGAGGAGCATTTTCCAGGCCGGTTCAACCCAGCGCGGATTGTGGGCGCGTTCCAGGAGCCGCTGCCCGAAGGGTTCCTTCATCATCAGCTCCCAGGGATAGAGCTTGAAGATGGTGCTGATCATGAAATTGTCCAGGTCCACGAACCGGTTCAGGTTGGGGTCCCAGCCGATGTCCGACATGTTGATGCCGATGGTGGTCCAACCTGCCTGGCTGGCCACGTCCCGCATGTAGGCAGCCGTCATCCAGTCCTCGCCGGATTCCTCGACTTCCGAGTGGGCAACGTGGAGGGTGCTCATGCCGGTGCGGTACTGCACCTTTTTCCATTGCCGGATCAGGGCCTCGTGGATGCCGTTCCACTGGTCCTTTTCCGGGAAGACGTCCTGCAGCCAGAACCACTGCGCCACGGCCGCCTCGATTAGGCCGGTGGGGGTGTCCGCGTTGTATTCGAGCATCTTGGCGGGACCGCCCTGCCCGTCGTAGATGAAGTCGAAGCGGCCGTACACATCCACGTCCCCGGCCTGCAGGGACTCCGCGGCCAGCTCCAAAGCCTGCGGGCCAATGCCAATGTCTCCCATTGCGCCGGTGGCCAGGAACGTGGCCGCTTCCAGGCACATCCGGTGCATGTCCTCGGCCGCCACCTCGAGGGTCTCCACCTCGTCCGTGGTGAATTCGTAGTACGCGGATTCGTTCCAGTACTCGATCCGCCGCCCGTCGTCCATGGTGGTGGTGGAGAACACCAGGCCCTGTTCCTGGATCTTCTGCTTCCAGTCGGGCCTGGGCTCAGACAACAGCCGCTTCACGCTCAGCCCCCCACTTTGCTGCTGCCGCCGCTTGTGCCGCTCTTCGCGGTGGTACCGAAACCGCCGCGGCTGACGGTGCCGCCCTGGGTGCTGTACCCGGTGGACGCCTTGGCGCCGCTGGGAACGGTCCTGGTGTAGGTGGGGGCGGTTGAGCGGTTCTGCCCGACGGCGGGAACGAACGCGCCGCGGGAGAAAAAGTACCAGGCGTAGATGCCGCCGCTTCGGCCGGCAGAGCTGTTGCAGTTGGTGTCCTCCACGCGTTCGCCGGTTTCGTCGTTGAAACACACCTGGGCGTACTCGGGGTCATCCTGGTTGCTGGCCACCACAGCCGTGATGGTGCCGGCGAGCAGCGCCGTCACGCCCAGGCCCACCACCACGGTGCGCCGCTGCGAGCGTTTCTTCCTGGCCGCGGCCTCGTTGAGCTGCCTCTCCCGGTCGCGGGCAAACGGGTCCACCGGGGTAACAGGCTCGTTCAGCAGTTCAGGCCGGAGCTCCGGTTTGGGCACCTGCCAAGGGGGAGGCTTCGCGCCGGCCCGGCCGTCACCGTCAGGCTGGTTGCCGTTTGCCCGCCCGCGCTCCGGCTCCTTGTTCGGGTCCATGGCGTCCCCCTCAGTAGTCCACGTGAATTGGGCACAGCGCTGCACCCCCAATTGCAATCTGAACTCAGCGTAGTCCCTGCCGGTGCCTGCTGCGAGTAGCGCAGCGGACAGCGGATGGGGGAGAAGTCCCCATCCCGGCAACTGCCGCCTGCCGGGGCTCGCGGACCCTACACTGGTGCCATGGAAACCGCCTCCGTTGTTGCCGTCTGCCGCGTCCACCAGCTCCTGCCGGACACGTCCAGCGTGGGCGTGACAGCCATCGACAAGCGTCCGGCAGAGGGGCCGGTCAAGGTTCACCGGCTGGGCCTCCAGGGCGACATCCAGGCGAACCGGGTCCACCACGGCGGTCCGGACCAGGCCTTGTATGCGTATTCGCAGGAGGACGCCGATTACTGGGCCGGGAAGCTGCAGCGGGACTTGCCGCCGGGAATCTTTGGCGAGAACCTCAGGGTGGCTGGCATCGACGCCACGGGAGCGGTGATTGGTGAACGGTGGAAGATCGGCCTCAGCCTCGAAGTCGAAGTCACCTCGCCGCGGACGCCCTGCGCCACCTTCCAGCGCCGGATGCGGGAGCCGCACTTCGTCAAGAGGTTCACCGAGGAGGGCCGCGTGGGCACCTACCTGCGCGTCATCAGGACCGGCACCATCCAGGCCGGGGACCATATCCACCGGCTGTATGTGCCCAAGCACGGCATTACCGTGGGCAGGTGGTTCAGCGAACCTGACCTTGAGTCCATGGAGGCCCTGAAGGACGCCGACGCCGACGGCGAGATCCGCCTGCAGCAGCCGGAGTTCAGGCAAAAGTTCGAGGCGCTGGAGCGGCAGTTGGGGCGGCAGCCGCGGCCCTGAGAGGCTGGAAGGCGGACTGTGTGCGCAAGCTCACCGCCGTCGTCGTACGTTCAATTTCCGCTGCGGCAGGTGCATACCTTACACTTGAAACATCCCCCACTCCGGAAATCCCTTATTCCTGCCCAATTTTTGAGGCAGGACTGGCAAGTGTTGGGGCCCGCACAAGCGATGCGGGCATTTTCATAGGGAGAGCCGGCTAAAGAAAACGCTGTACAGACTGCTGGGATAGCAGCCAAGAGATGCAGCGGGAAGTCCTGCCACGGGATTGCGAAAGCGCCGGACTTCTGTGACCGGCCGGTCAATGTTTGCCCGGCATCCACGGCACACGTACTGCGGCTCCGCTCACCTCGGGTAGTGCCGCCTGGCCCCCTATGGATGAGGAACACTTCCCTATGCCCGAAAATCACAACGACGCCACCGCTGAAGCAGCAACTGCCAGCATCGAATTCACTGAGCCCGCTGCGCGCGCAGCCGAGGCCGCACCGGCACCTGCCGAAGCTCCCGCCGCCACGGCTGAAGAAGCCCCCGCCGCCCCCGCCGTCTCGGCTGAAGAAGCCCCTGCCGCCGCCGCTCCCGCCGCCAAGGCTGAGGAAGACGAAGAAGAAGGCATCAAGTTCGCCGACCTCGGCATCGACGGCCGCGTCCTCGCCGCCCTGCAGGATGTCGGCTACGAAAAGCCTTCCCCCATCCAGGCAGCAACCATCCCGCTGCTGCTCGAAGGCCGAGACGTCGTGGGCCTCGCCCAGACCGGCACCGGTAAGACTGCAGCATTCGCAGTACCGGCACTGTCCCGCCTGGCCGAGCTCCACGACCTCAATGGCCCGTCCCGCAAGACCCAGGCCCTGGTCCTGGCTCCCACCCGCGAGCTGGCCCTCCAGGTTGCCGAGGCCTTCACCTCGTACGCCAAGCACATCGACGACTTCACTGTCCTGCCCGTCTACGGCGGCTCCGCCTACGGCCCCCAGCTCGCCGGCCTGCGCCGCGGCGCCCAGGTTGTCGTCGGTACCCCCGGCCGCGTAATCGACCACATCTCCAAGGGTTCCCTGGACCTGTCCGAGCTCCAGTACCTGGTGCTGGACGAGGCCGACGAGATGCTGCGCATGGGTTTCGCCGAAGACGTGGAGCAGATCTTCCAGCAGACCCCGTCCGACCGCCAGGTTGCACTGTTCTCGGCCACCATGCCGAGCCAGATCCGCCGCATGTCCAAGCAGTACCTGAACAACCCGGCCGAGATCTCCGTCAAGTCCAAGACCACCACCGGCGCCAACACCCGCCAGCGGTACCTGCAGGTCATGGGCCCGCACAAGCTTGATGCCATGACCCGCATCCTTGAGGTTGAAGAGTTCGACGGCGTCATCGCCTTCGTACGCACCAAGATGGCTACCGAGGACCTGGCTGACAAGCTGAAGTCCCGCGGTTTCCAGGCCGCCGCGATCAACGGTGACATTCCGCAGCAGCAGCGTGAGCGCACCGTTGACGCGCTGAAGGAAGGCCGCATCGACATCCTCGTGGCCACCGACGTCGCGGCCCGCGGCCTTGACGTGGAGCGCATCAGCCACGTGATCAACTACGACATCCCGCACGACACCGAGTCCTACGTGCACCGCATCGGCCGCACCGGCCGTGCAGGCCGTTCAGGTGACGCCATCCTGTTCATGACGCCGCGGGAGAAGTACCTGCTGCGTTCCATCGAGAAGGCCACCCGCCAGCCCGTGGAACAGATGCACCTGCCGACGGCCGAGACCGTGAACACGCTCCGCCTGGGCAAGTTCGCGGAGCGCATCACGGAAACCCTCGCCTCCGAGGACGTCGCCCCGTTCCGCGACCTGATCGCCTCCTACGAGGAAGAGCACAACGTTCCGGCGTCGGAGATCGCCGCAGCCCTTGCCGTGATGGCACAGGGCGGGCAGCCCCTGCTGGTGAAGGAACTGCCTGCAGCTCCCGAGTTCCAGAAGCGCGAACGCTCCAAGGACGGCTTCGGCTCCCGCGGCCCCACCCGTGCGCTCACCGAGGGCAACGCCACCTACCGGATCGCCGTCGGACGCCGCCAGCGCGTCATGCCGGGCTCCATCGTGGGTGCCATTGCCAACGAGGGCGGCATTTCCTCGGCCCAGATCGGCGGCATCGACATCCGCTCGGACCACTCCCTCGTGGAGCTCCCGGCGGACCTGAGCCCCGAGCAGCTGCGTGCCCTGTCCCGCACCCGGATCGGCGGCGAGCTGATCCACCTCGAGCTGGACAACGGCCGCAAGCCGTCCGGCGACCGCGGTTCCTACCAGGGCAACCGCGGCGGTGACCGGGGAGGCAACTTCAAGGGCAACGGCGGGTTCAAGAAGGAATTCCGCAAGAACGACGGTGAGCGCTCCTCCGCTGACCGCGGCGGCCGCTCCTACAGCGAGCGTTCCTACAGCGCCGACAGCGGTGCCAACCGCGGCCAGGCCAGCGACTCGCGCTTCGGCGGCCACGGTGACGGCTCCCGCAAGCCCCGCCACGGCAACGAGGGCGGCCAGCGGGACTTCAACCGCAAGGGCAAGTGGTAAATCCGTCAGTTAGCTGACAAGGCGCCTGTGGGCCGGCTTTCGAGCCGGCCCACAGGCGTTTAAGGCGTGCGGCAGGTGAAAGTCCGACGGCGGACGGCGGCGGGGAGTGTGGGGATCGACACATTCCCGCGGCGGGGCCGCGGAAAAGGGTCCCGCCCGGCCAGCCTGCGCTGGTCGCAGGGTTCCCGTTTCCCTGATTTTCCGGCATTTTTCGGCCGATACGGCGCCCGTCGGACACCTGTTCCAGCCCCTCGCCGCCTGCCCGGACGCCGATTTGTTGGTGGGTAAATCTTCCGGTAGAGTATTTACTCGTTGCCCCCCTAGCTCAGTGGTAGAGCGCGTTCTTGGTAAGAACGAGGTCACCGGATCGATTCCGGTGGGGGGCTCTGGATGAGGGCCTGTGTCAAGGCGGTTTTGACCGGCTTGGCGCAGGTTTTTCTCATTCGTGGCGGTGTAGCTCAGTTGGTTAGAGCGCACGACTCATAATCGTGAGGTCGGGAGATCGAGCCTCCCCACCGCTACAGGCTAAGCCCCCGGAATCCCCGAGATTCCGGGGGCTTTCCTGGCTTAACCGAGTCCGTCCTGAACCGAGCCTCCTATCCAAGACTGCTTTGGCGTGCAGTCCATTGTTCCTGCCGGGGATTCACGGTGCGATGGTTCTGTCCACAAATTGCCGGTCCGGACAGGGCTGGCTGTAGTCAGGAGACAGACCTTTGGCCATCACCTCGCAAGCCCCGCGCACAGCCTCGCGGCACATGTGGAAGCTGTTTGTGTACAGCGGCATCGGCGCATTCATGTTCTTTGTGCCGGTGACGATCGCCGGCAAGAACACCATCATGCTGGACCACATCGTCTCATTCCTCCAGGCGGGCATCGCCCCGGTCCTGCCCTACTACGCGCTGGCCGTGATTATCGCCGGCGCCGCATACCCCTTCATCGCAGGAACCTGGAAAAGATCCGCGGTGGAGGTGGCCTTCTCCGTGCTGAAAGTGGTGGGGATGGTGGTGGGCTTCATGATGGTCTTCAAGGTCGGGCCCGCATGGTTGTTTGAACCGGGCATGGGGCCGTTCCTGTTTGAAAAGCTCGTCATTCCCGTAGGGCTGCTTGTCCCCATCGGCGCGGTGTTCCTGGCGCTCCTGGTCAGCTATGGCCTGCTGGAGTTCATCGGTGTCATGGTCCAGCGCGTGATGCGCCCCATCTGGCGAACCCCCGGGCGGTCCGCGATCGACGCCGTCGCCTCCTTTGTGGGCAGCTACTCTTTGGGCCTGCTCATCACCAACCGGGTCTACAAGGAAGGCAAGTACACCGCCCGCGAGTCTGCCATCATTGCCACCGGGTTCTCCACCGTGTCCGCCACGTTCATGGTGATCGTGGCAAAGACACTGGACCTGATGGGCCAGTGGACGGCCTACTTCTGGATCACGTTCCTGGTCACGTTCGTTGTCACCGCCATCACCGTCAGGATCTGGCCGTTGAACAGCATCCCGGACGAGTACCACCCCGAGGCCGTCCCGCAGCCGGAGGAGGACGTTACCGGGCGCCGGCTGTCCGTCGCCTGGCGTGAGGCCCGGCGGACTGTGGAGGCAGCGCCCCCGCTCGCCGTCAACGTGTGGACCAACGTCCGGGACGGCGTGCTGATGGCGATGGCCATTCTGCCCTCCATCCTCTCCATCGGCCTGCTGGGACTGGTCCTTGCCACCTACACTCCCGTGTTCGACTGGCTGGGCTTCCTCTTCTATCCCTTCACCTGGGCGCTGCAACTTCCGGAACCCATGCTGGTGGCCAAAGCCAGCGCCGTTGGCGTTGCAGAGATGTTCCTTCCCGCGCTCCTCGCCGCGGAGGCGGTCCCGGTGGTCAAGTTTGTTGTGGGTGTGGTGTCCGTATCAGGGATCATCTTCTTCTCCGCGCTGGTCCCGTGCATCATGGCCACGGACATCCCGATTCCGGTCTGGAAGCTGGTGGTCATCTGGTTCCAGCGGGTTGTCCTGACGCTGATCCTTGTGACCCCCCTGGCCTTCCTTTTGTTTCCCTCCTAAAAACCCGGCGGGAGCGGCAGAATAGGCGCATGGCTGACCTCATCTACACCGGCATCACCTCACTGGACGGCTACCTGGGCGGACAGCGACGGCAACTTCGACTGGAGTGCGCCCGATGAGGAGGTCCACGCCTTTGTCAACGATCTCGAGCGCGACGCCGGAACCTACCTTCTGGGGCGGCGCATGTACGAGGTCATGTCCGTGTGGGAAACGTTGGGAGGGCCGGACGACCCTCCCGTTATCCAGGACTACGGACAGATCTGGCGGGCGGCGGAGAAGATTGTCTTCTCGGAAACCCTGGAAGAACCATCCGCTCCGCGGACGACAGTCCGGCGCTCCTTCGATCCCGCCACGGTCAGGGACATAAAAGCGGATGCAAGGGGCAGTATCGGCGTGGGTGGCGCCACCCTTGCCGCGGCTGCGCTCCGGGCCGGGCTGGTGGACGAATGCCGGATCTTCCTCAACCCGGTGGCCGTGGGAGGCGGCCTGCGTTTCCTGCCGGACGGCCTGAACGTCCGGCTCGAACTCCTGGACGAGCGGCGGTTCGGAAACGGCGTTATGTACCTGCGCTACCACATCCGCGGCTGATACCGGCTGATACCGGCTGACGCCGACGCGCCGGTGGCGTGGCATCGGCGAGCCGGGGGAGCAGAATAGGGCCATGACCCGAATCGCAATCATCGGCGGCCACGGCAAAGTGGCCCTGCACCTGTCCAGCCTCCTCACGGACGAGGGGCACAGCGTCACCTCGTTCATCCGCAACCCGGACCATGCCGGCGACGTTGCGGAAACCGGCGCAACGCCGTCGGTCCTTGACGTGGAAAACGCGACGACGGCGGAGATCGCCGCTGCGCTGAAAGGCCACGACGCCGTGGTCTGGTCGGCAGGCGCGGGCGGCGGGGACCCGGCGCGCACCTATGCGGTGGACCGGGACGCCGCCATCCGGTCCATGGATGCCGCAGCGGAAGCCGGCGTGGCACGCTACGTGATGGTTTCCTACCTCGGAGCCGGCAAGAACCACGGCGTGCCGGAAAGCAACAGCTTCTTTGCCTACGCCGAAGCCAAGGCCGCTGCCGACGACTACCTGCGCAGCACGGGCCTGGAGTGGACCATCCTGGGCCCCGGAGCCTTGACTGACAAGCCGGGGAGCGGCCTGATTGACGTTGACCCGTCTCCGGAGGGCAGCCGCGAAACCTCCCGCAGCAACACCGCAAGTGTCGCCGTGGCTGTCCTGGAGATGCTGGAAACCGCTGGTAAAACCATTGGGTTCTCTGACGGCAGCCTGCCTATCGCCGCCGCCCTGCAGCCGCTGGCGTAACCTGGACCGCTTCAGGAAACGGGCTGGGCCGGTTTCCTGAAAGAAGCGGGATAAAGGTCCATGGCGTGCTCTTCGACGTAGTCCAGTGCCAGGCGGATAGCGCCGATGGAAACGATGCCGTCTCCAAGGGAGGATGCCTCCACCCGGGGCGGAGTGAATGTGAACTTCGGCAGCTGCTCCTCGATGGCGGGAATGAGCGCGCGCGCAGAGGCCGCGACGCCTCCCGCGAGGACGACCAGCTGCGGGTTTGCCAGCGTGCTGACGGAACCGATGACACGGGCCATGCGCTGTGCCATCCGGTTGAGGACGTCCTGCGCGACGTGGTCCCCGTTCCCGGCTGCGGCAAACACCATCCCGGCCGTGAGGCTGTCCGGGACGTTGCCGCACAGCTCACGCAGCTGCGTGTCGGCGCCTGAGGCGAGCGCTTCCTGGCCCCACAGCACCACATAGTGCGCAATGCCGAGGGTGTCACCGACGCCTTCTACAGTGTCCAGGTATCCCAGCTCGCCAAAGCCGCCAAGCTGCCCGTGCAGCAGACGGCCTGATTCAAGGATTCCGGCGCCCAGACGGTCCCCGGTGAGCATAACGACGAGGTTGTCGACGCCCTGGGCCGTGCCCCTCCAGCGTTCAGCCAGGGCCGCCAGGTTGGCATCGTTCTCCAGGAGCACGTGCCAGCCGTGGCGCTCAGAGACAAGCCGGCGGACATCGAACGACTTCCAGAATTCCTGGACCGTGAGGACTTCGCCGTCGCGACTCACCGGGGCGGCGACGCCAACGGTTACAGCCAGGACAGAGTCCGCGGACACTCCCGCCTTCTCCAGGGCCTCCGCGGCGATCCGGTCCAGGACATCGGCGCGCTCGTCAGCGCCTACGTTGAACGCCCGGAAGGGCGTGGTTACCCTGGCGAGGGCGTTTCCCCCCATGTCGGCGACGATGGTGGTGATCTTGTTGGCCCCGATGTCGATGCCCAGGACGCTGGCCGCGCGGTCGTCGAAAACGAACCTGCGTGCCGGCCTGCCTTTGATATATCCCGCGGCGCCGCGCTGGGTTTCCATTTCCCGGAGCCATCCGAGCCGCACCAGCTCATCACAAATCGAGATCACCGTGGCCCGGGAAAGCCCGGTGGCGGCCATGAGGTCCGTGCCTGTCATGATGCCCGCCCCGCGCATTGCCTTGAGCATTGCGCTGGCGTTGACCCTCCGCACCAGCTGCGTTGACGGTGCAGTCTCAGTCCTCATCGGGCGCTCCCATTCTGGCCAGGTCACGGGACGTGAAGGCGATTCTAAATTTAGGTCATAAATATAGCCGAGGAAACATTCCCCTCAATGCTTGACGGTGTGCCCGATGCCGCCGCATACTAACGATAGGAGCTAAATTTACGCCCTATATAAACTCTGCGGCACAGTCTCAGCCGTCCCCGCCGCCACGCGGCGTTCTGCCGCACCACGAAAGGACGAGGGTGTCTTTGAAATTGACGCGCACACTACGTACCGCAGCGCTGGGCTTGTGCCTGGCCCTGCTCGCCGGCCTCCTCTCAGGCTGCACCGGAGACTCCGGCAAGGAAACCATCCGGTTCACGTTCAGCAAGCGCGAAGCAATCGGCTTCATGACCAAGCTGGTGGCCGACTACAACGCCTCGCAGGACAATACAGACGTCATCCTGGATACTTCCGGTGTCGACGTCGTTTCAGCGAGCTTTGTCCGGGGCAACCCGCCGGACATCGCGCTGGCGAACTACAACATGGAAACGGCCAGGTTCGTCCAGCGCGGTGCGCTGAGTGACCTGTCCGGAACCCAGGCTGCCACCCGGGTCCGGAAGGACCTGCAGCCACTGATGGACCAGTACGGCTCGTACCCGGGCCGGACCAGCGCCCTGCCGTACTCGGTCATGGCGTCGTCCGTGATCTACAACAAGGAAATCTTCGCCGCCCACGGCATCGAGGTTCCCAGGACCTGGAGTGAGCTGCTCGCGGCGTGCGACGCGCTGAAAGCCGCGGGAGTGACGCCGTTCTACGCCACGTGGAAGGACGACTGGACGGTGGCCCAGGGATGGTTTGACTACTCTGTGGGCGGCCAGCTGGACACCCTCGACTTCTTTGAAAAGCTTGCCGATGCCGGCACGGACGTCGGACCCGACTCGCCTGCGTCCTTCCAAAAAGACTTTGAACAGCCTGTAGAGAAGATGCTAAAACTGGCGGGCAGCTACGTGAACAAAGACGCCGCGAGCCGCGGCTACGGCGACGGGAACCTCGCGTTTTCCCAAGGCAAGGCAGCCATGTACCTGCAGGGCCCGTGGGCTTTCAGCGAGATCGCCAAGACTGCGCCCGATCTCCAGCTCGGAACCTTTCCACTGCCGATGACGGAAAATCCCGAGGACCTGCGCGTGCGGGTCAACGTCGATCTCGCGGCGTGGATTCCGGAGGAATCCAAGCACAAGGAGGCTGCGCGCGACTTCCTGGAGTATCTCTACCAGCCGGAAATCATTGAGGCGTACAACAAGTCGCAGCTGGGCTTCACGCCCACCATTGATGCGGACGCAGCCCCGGACCCGCGCATCGAGGGGATGGTGGAGTACTACGACAAGGGCTCTGTCTACCAGGGACCATCGGTGCTGGTACCCCGCACTATTCCCATCATGAACTACACCCAGGCGCTCGTGTTGGGCGCAGATCCTGCAGCCACGTTCCGCACACTCGACGCAGACTGGGCGCGCCTGGCCTTTCGCCAGTAGCCCAGAACAAGGGAGCCAGACACATGTCCACCACCACAGCAACCAGACGCGGGCAGGGACGCCCCGAAAGCCGCAGCCGGCGGAGGGTCGAACCGATCTTCTACCTCTTCCTCCTGCCAAGCCTTGTACTCTTCACGCTGGCGATCACGGTTCCAGGCCTCGTTGGCATCTTCTTCAGCTTCACGGACTCCATCGGAATCGGTGACTGGGAGTTCGCAGGCCTGACCAACTACATAGCAATTTTCAGCGATCCCGCCATCCTGCAGAGCTATCTGTTCACCTTCGGCTTCTCGATCGTCACCGTGCTTGTGGTGAACGTGATCGCCTTCCTCCTCGCCGTGGGGCTCACCTCGCAGATCCGCATGAAGACAGCGCTGCGAACCATCTTTGTTATCCCCATGGTGGTCTCCGGCATCATCATCGCCTACGTTTTCAATTTCCTGTTCTCCAACTCGCTGCCCTCTGCGGGTGCGGCGGCAGGCATCTCGTGGCTGGAGACGAGCCTCCTGGCAAACCCGGACCTTGCATGGATCGCCATTGTGGTGGTCACCGCCTGGCAGGCCGTGCCCGGGGCGCTGCTGATCTATATCGCCGGTCTCGTCTCAATCCCGGGGGACGTGTATGAGGCCGCGGAGATCGACGGCGCCAGCAAGTTCCAGCAGCTCCTGAAGATCACCGCTCCGCTTGTGGCCGGCTATGTGGTCATCAACATCATCCTCGGCTTCAAGGGCTTACTGAATGCGTACGACATCATCGTCGGTCTCACGAACGGCGGCCCGGGAACCTCAACAAGAAGCATCGCGATGACCGTCATCGCCGGCTTCAACGGCGGCGACTATGCCTACCAGATGGCCAACGCCACGATCTTCTTCGTCGTCGCTGTCCTCATCTCTCTCCTGCAGCTTTCGCTGACTCGCGGACGGAACACACTCTAATGACCACACCAGCCACCCTCACCGCCGAGGAACTCCACCGCACCGAACCAGTCCCCGCCGGGAGCGGACGACGACGCCCAGGCATCAAGGTCGAGCGGGTGAACTGGCCGGGGACCATCATCCTGGTCCTTTGTGCCGTCACGGTTCTGCTCCCGCTCTACGTGACCGTGTCCATGGCTTTCAAAACCCAGGGGCAGGCTGTGGACGGCAACGCCTTCTCCTTCCCTGCGCCGTTCAGCATCGACGGCTTCGTCCAGGCGTGGACGTTGACGAACTTCCCCGTCGGCGCCGCGATGTCGCTGCTGGTCACGGCCGGGACCGTCGCAGCAACGATCGTGCTGGCCGCATTCGCCTCGTATGCGATTGTGCGCAACTGGGAACGCAGGCTGTTCCGGTACTCCTTCTACTACCTGCTCGCAGCGATGTTCATCCCGTTTCCGGTCGTAGCCCTGCCGCAAATCCAGTTGACCGGCCGTCTGGGCCTGGACAACCCGATGGGCGTCATCCTGCTCGCCACAATGTTCCAGTTGAGCTTCAGTGTGCTGCTGTTCACGGCGTTCCTGCGGTCCATCCCGCTCGAGTTGGAAGAGAGTGCCCGCATTGACGGCGCCACCACCTGGCAGACCTTCTGGCAGCTGATCTTCCCCCTGCTGGCGCCGATGAGCGCCACGGTCGGAATTTTCGCCTTCCTCTACGCCTGGAACGACTTCATGATGCCTTCCCTGATCATCTCCGACCCGGCACTGCAAACCCTTCCGGTCCGGCAGAACCTGTTCCAGACCCAGTTCAGCAACAACTACCACGTGTCCTTCGCGTCCTATCTGATGGCCATGGCACCGGCCATCGTGGCTTACCTCTTTACCCAGCGGTGGGTCATGGCCGGCGTCACGCAGGGAGCCGTCAAGGGCTAAGTGCAGCCAGCATGTAAACCATCACCAAACCCCCGGAAAGGGGAAACCGCTTGTCCATCCTCGCCAGCCAGACGCACCATGCCGACAACGGACCCGCGGCCGCCACCACCTGGTGGCGCCAGGCCTCGGTGTACCAGATCTATCCGCGCAGCTTCGCCGATTCGAACGGTGACGGTATTGGGGACCTGAACGGCATCACCGCGAAGGTGCCGTACTTGAAGAGCCTGGGGATCGACGCCGTGTGGCTCAGCCCGTTTTACCCCTCGGCGCTCGCAGACGGCGGCTACGACGTGGACGACTACCGTGACGTCGATCCCAAAATCGGCAGCCTGGCAGATTTCGACGGGATGGCCGCGGCCCTGCACGCCGCCGGTATCAAAGTGATCGTGGACATTGTCCCGAACCACTCCTCCAACCGGCACGCCTGGTTCAGGGAAGCCCTGGCCTCGCCCAAGGGGTCAGCGGCCCGGCAGCGGTACCACTTCAGGGACGGGAAGGGCGGGAATGGCGAGCTGCCGCCGTCGGACTGGACAGCCGCGTTCGGCGGCCCGGCCTGGTCGCAGGTGGAAGACGGGCAATGGTATCTGCACACCTTCACTCCCGAACAGCCGGATTGGAACTGGGACAACCCCGAGGTCCGTGCGGACTTCCTCAGGACGTTGCGCTTCTGGGCCGACCGGGGCGTGGACGGCTTCCGCGTGGACGTGGCCAACCTTCTCGTCAAGGACCTGAGCGCCGACCTTCCGAGCAAGCAGGAACTTGAGGGCATGGACCGGACCTCCGGGACGCACCCGCTCATGGACCGCGACGAAGTCCATGAGATCTACGCCGAATGGCGCAAGGTCTTCAACGAATATGACCCGCCGCGCTTTGCCGTGGCGGAGGCGTGGGTGGAAACCGCCGAACGGCGCGCCAAGTACGCCTCCCCTGAAGGACTGGGCCAGGCTTTCAGCTTCGACCTGCTCCTGGCCGACTTCAACGCCACCCAGTTCCGCACCATCATCACCGACAACCTCGCACAGGCACGCCTCACCGGCTCCACCACCACGTGGGTATTTTCGAACCACGACGTCACCCGCCACGCCACCCGTTACGGCCTCGAACCGCTCAACGGGCGGCCGGGGAAGCCGGGGGTGGACTGGGTCAAAGCGGGCGGCCCCCGCGAAGCGCTGGACGTGGAAGGAGGCCTGCGCCGCGCCAAGGCCGCCACACTGCTCATGCTCGCCCTTCCCGGCTCGGCTTACCTTTACCAGGGGGAGGAACTGGGCCTGCACGAGGTGGCTGACATCCCCGCTGACCGACGCCAGGACCCGTCATTCTTCCGGGGCGCGGAGTACGACGGCCTGGGCCGCGACGGCTGCCGCGTGCCCTTGCCCTGGACTCCCTCGGGACCATCCTTCGGCTTCGGTGCCAACGGAGCCCACCTGCCCCAGCCGGACTGGTTCGCCGGCTACGCAGCCAGCACCCAGGAAACCGACAACCTCTCAACCCTGCAGTTCTACCGCCAGGCGCTGGCGCTGCGCCGTGAACTGCAAGGTGCGGAGACCCTGGAATGGCACCACAGCGGAGACGGGCAGGTGCTGCACTTCGTGCGCCCGGGCGGCTGGCACGTCGTGGCGAACTTCGGTCCTGCCGCCGTCGAACTTCCGGACGGCGAGGTCCTGATCTCCAGCAGCGGGATCGAGGCCGGCAGGCTTCCGGGAGAATCAACCGCCTGGCTCAGGGCCTGAGCAGGCGTCCTGCCGGAGCAGGCAGCGGGCTGTTGACCATCCCCGCCCGGTCGGCACATACTGGTCACTAGAAAATTTAGATACTAAATAAAAGGAGCGTTGTGAGCACCACCGCCACCCTGGCAACCCTGTCCGATTCCGACCGCCTGTCCGATCCGAACTGGTGGCGCCAGGCCGCTGTCTACCAGATCTACCCGCGCAGTTTTGCCGACTCCAACGGCGACGGCATTGGCGACCTCAAGGGCATCACCTCCAAGGTCCCGTACCTGAAGTCCCTGGGTATCGACGCCGTGTGGCTGAGCCCGTTCTACCCCTCGGCGCTCGCAGACGGCGGCTACGACGTGGATGACTACCGCGACGTCGATCCCAAGCTCGGCACGCTCGAGGACTTCGACGAGATGGCCAAGGCGCTGCACGGGGCCGGCATCAAGCTCATCGCGGACATCGTCCCCAACCACTCCTCGAACCGCCACGAGTGGTTCAAGGAAGCGCTGGCCTCGCCCAAGGGCTCGCCCGCCCGGGACCGGTACATCTTCCGTGACGGCAAGGGCCCCAACGGCGAGTTCCCGCCGTCGGACTGGGACTCCGTCTTCGGCGGCCCCGCCTGGGAGCGCATCACCGAACCGGACGGTACCCCCGGGCAGTGGTACATGCACATTTTCGCCAAGGAGCAGCCGGACCTGAACTGGTCCAACCGCGAGGTCCGCGACGACTTCCTCAAGACCCTGCGCTTCTGGTCCGACCGCGGCGTGGACGGCTTCCGGGTGGACGTGGCGCACGCCCTCACCAAGGACCTCACCGAGCCGCTGCTGTCCAAGCTGGAACTGAGCGCCGCCAACACCGGCGTGGACGGTTTCGACGACGGCACGCACCCCTTCTGGGACCGCGACGAGGTCCACGAGGTGTACGCCGAGTGGCGTGAGGTCTTCAACGAGTACAACCCGCCGCGCACCGCCGTGGCCGAGGCCTGGGTGCACGCCACCCGCCGCGCCCGCTACGCAAGCCCGCAGGGGCTCGGCCAGGCCTTCAACTTCGACCTCCTGCAGGCCGATTTCGACGCCGACGAATTCCGCGAGATCATCACCCGCAACCTGGCCGAGGCCGCCGCAACCGGTGCCTCCTCCACCTGGGTGTTTTCCAACCACGACGTTGTCCGGCACGCCACCCGCTACGGCCTGCCGCAGGTCTCCAAGAGCAAGGCGGGCGCCAAGGGCCAGGACGGCAAGGAGTGGCTGCTCGCCGGCGGCCCCAAGGAACAGCTGGATGTGGAGCTCGGTGAACGCCGTGCCCGCGCCGCAACCCTCCTGATGCTGGCGGTTCCGGGCTCCGCCTACCTGTACCAGGGTGAAGAGCTGGGCCTGCAGGAAGTGGCGGAGATTCCCGAATCCGAACGCCAGGACCCCTCCTTCTTCCGGAACAGGGGAGTGGAGATCGGCCGGGACGGCTGCCGCGTGCCCCTGCCCTGGAAGGTGGAAGGCACCTCCTTCGGATTTGGCGACGGCGGCGCGCACCTGCCGCAGCCGGACTGGTTCAGCAAGTACGCCGTGGAGGCGCAGGACGGCACCGAAGGCTCCACCCTCGAGCTGTACCGCACCGCCCTGAAGCTGCGCCACGAGCTCCAGGCGGATGAGGACCTGGAATGGGTGGAGAACGCCAACCCTGAGATCCTGCACTTCCGCCGTCCGGGCGGCTGGCAGTCCGTGACCAACTTCGGGGACACCGCCGTCGACCTCCCCGAGGGGACCGTCCTTGTCAGCAGCGCACCGCTGGAAGACGGCAAGCTGCCCGGCAACACCACAGCATGGCTGCGCTGATGCCTGCACCCGTCCCGGACGGGCGGCCTGCCTGATGCAGGAACTCATTTATGGCTGCATGGGCCTGGGCGGCAGCTGGTCCGGCGAGCCGCACGGGACTGAACATGTGGACCAGGCCGCGGCAGCCGTCGAGGCCGCGCTGGATGCCGGGATCACCCTCTTCGACCACGCGGACATCTACCGCAGCGGCAAGTCTGAGGCCGTGTTTGGTGAGGTTCTGGCAGCTGAACCGGGGCTGCGCGGCCGGATCAGGCTGCAGACCAAATGCGGCATCCGGCTGAACGAGCGCGGGCTGCAGACGCACTACGACCTCAGCCGGGATGCCATCCTGGAACGGGTCAACGGCAGCCTGCGGCGGCTGCGGACGGACTATGTGGACATCCTCCTGCTCCACCGGCCGGACCCGTTGGCGGATCCGGCGGAGGTGGCCGCCGCCGTCGGGCAGCTGATGGCAGAAGGCAAGGTCCGGCAGCTGGGCGTGTCCAACATGTCCGCGGCGCAGATCGAGGCGCTGCAGGACCGGCTGGACACCCCGGTGGTGGCGAACCAGCTGGAGATGAGCCTGCTCAAGCGGGCCTGGCTGGAGAGCCAGGTGCTGGTCAACCACGCCGAGCACCTGGACTACAGCTTCCCGCACGGCACCCTTGAGTACTGCGTGCGCAACTCCATCACGCTGCAGGCCTACGGTTCGCTGGCGCGCGGCCTGTACACCGGGGCGGAACCGGAAAGTCCCGCGTCAGCAGATGCCGCCACCGCTGAGCTCGTGGCCCGGCTGGCGGGGGAGTACGGCAGCACCGGAGAAGCCGTCCTGCTGGGATGGCTGATGAAGCATCCGGCGGGTATCGCGCCGGTGATCGGGACGGTCAACCCGGAACGGATCCGTGCGTGTGCCGACGCTGCCCGCGTGGCCCGGGAGATGACCCGGGCTGACTGGTACGGGCTCTGGGTGACGGCACGGGGCAGCAACATCCCCTGACCCACCCAACCAGGTAGCAGCAGGTGTCGTTTTGAGCGCTCAAAACGACATCTGCTGCCACCTGCTTTCCGGCAACTTCCGGTCATTTGGGGTTTAGTTCGTATTGATCCCCACAAGCAGGCCATTTTCTTCGGCGTCGGGGTTGCGGGGCGGATACGGTAGATACATGACGTCTACCATCGCCACCGAGACCGTAAGGCCGGAACGCAATATCCCAGCAGAAATCGCCCGTTCCTGGCTTCTGGTCAATGCCATGAAGACAGAGCTGTTCGACCAGTCCGCGGTGTCGCGAGCTGACTCGATCATCCTGGATATTGAAGATGCCGTGGACCCGTCGCAGAAGGACCACGCACGGAACAACGTGGTTGACTGGCTGACCGCCGGCGGCAAAGCCTGGGTCCGCATCAACGATGCCACCAGCCGCTTCTGGGCTGATGACCTGGCGGGCCTCCGCGGCACGCCGGGGCTCCTGGGTGTCATGCTGGCCAAGACCGAGTCCGCAGACCAGGTGACGGAGAGCTTCCACCGCATGGACGGCAAGACGCCGGTCATCCCGCTGGTGGAGTCCGCGCTGGGCATCGAGGAGGCAAACAACATCGCCAAGGCACAGGGCGCCTTCCGCCTGGCGTTCGGTTCCGGCGACTTCCGCCGCGACACAGGCATGGCAGCCACGCCCGAGGCCATGGCCTACCCCCGCGCCAAGCTCGTCGTCGCCAGCCGCGTCGGCAACCTTCCCGGCCCCATCGACGGGCCCACCGTGGGCACCAACCACCCCATCCTGCGTGAGCAGACCGGCATCACCGTGATGATGGGCATGACCGGCAAGCTCTGCCTGGCCATCGACCAGACCCCCGTCATCAACGAGGTCATCAGCCCCACGCCCTCGGACGTCGCCTGGGCCACGGACTTCATGTCGGACTTCGAGGCCAACGGCCGCGTCATCCGTGACGGCTCCGACCTGCCCCGCCTGGGACGCGCCGAAAAGATCATGAAGCTCGCGGTAGCCTTTGGGGTGCAGCCGGCGCTGTAGTCCACACGCTTTCACCTCAGGAGACCCCGTGACCGATACCCGTTATCTGGTCCACGGGGTCTTTTGGCCTGCGCCTCCTGGGGCGGCAGCGGGCGGAAGTGCCGGTCCTGGCCCGTACCTCCGCCTTCAGGCGCCGGACGGCACCTTCCGCGAGGTAACGCTCGACGCCGGGACGCGCCTGGGCTTCCGGCTCGCCGCCGAGGGGAAACACTGCCTCGGCCACCATGTGGTGCACGGCCCCGCCCACCGGGACCACGTCCTCTGCGCCAGGCGGGCCCCCGCCGTCCGGGGGCACCAGTGCGAGCGGTGTTTCGTGGTCGATGACTCCCGGCTTATCCATGACTTCCACCGGGACGGCCGGGTCCCGCCCGGGCTGCGCAGCTACCTGATGCAGCCGCACTGGCTCTACGTCGCCACCTTCGCCAACGGCGCCAGCAAGGTGGGCACGGCCGCGGAGCTCCGCAAATGGCAACGCCTCGCGGAGCAGGGAGCCGTGGCGGCGTGCTATGTTGCCCACGCCGCCGACGGCCGCGTGGTGCGGATCCTCGAGGACCTGGTCACGCGCGAGGCGGGGCTTCCGCAGCAGGTCCGGTCCGCAGCCAAGGCTGCGGCGCTGGCTTCCCCGGCCCCGGCAGGCTGGCTCAGGGGCCATAACGCAGCCCTCGCCGCTTCCGCCCGCGGAGTGGTCTCCCGGTCCGGCGCTGAAGGATTCCACGTGGTGGAGGAGGACTGGAGCAGGCCGGCGCTGGCCGGCCCGCTGTGCTCCGAAGGCCGCCGGCACCTGTATCCGCACGCCCTCGCGGCCGGCTCCCACGGCTTCACCATTACTTCACTGTGCGGCAGCTTCGCCCTGGCAGCCATCGATGGGACGGGGCTGGAATTCGTGGTGGATCTCGGCCGGCTCAAGGGCCGCAGCATCGAACTGGGACAGTACAGTTCCGAGGTGCCGGCCGTCCAGGAGGCGCTGTTCTGAGCCTGCGTTTCTGCAACCAGCGGCGCGGCCCCCGGTAGACTGTCCGGGTGCTGAACGAATTCTGGGCCACCGCGCCAACCCGCTATAAAGTCCTGGTTTTCAGTGCGATGGGACTGATCGCCGTCGGAATCATCCTCAACCTGGTGGGCAACACCAGCGGCAATTCCGGCCTTGCCACGGCATCCCTGCCGGTGATCGGCCTGGGCCTGGTCCTGCACATTGCAGGGATTGTGATCCGCGGGCAGGCGATCCGGAAGGGCTACAAGCGGTAGGCGGCGTTCCGGCGAACGTGGCTGCGGGCGTGTTCCACGGCGTCCCCGAGGTGCTCGAAGAGGTGCTTGTGGTGCCGCAGGGACCGGATCACTCCCACGTTCGTTACCAGCTGCAGGTGGTCCGGCCGGACGCCCTTGAGTAAAACGGTGATGCCCCGGAGCTCCAGCGCGGAGACCACCTCCACCAGTGCATGCGCGCCCGTGGCGTCGAGCATCCGCAGCTGGGAAAGCCTGATGATGGCCACCTGGACATCCTTGACCTGGCTGATCTCCTGCAGGATCCGTTCGGCGGCGCCGAAGAACATGGCCCCGTCCAGCCGGAGGACGGCGATGTGCTCGTCACCCTCGGCGCGCGGACCGGGGATCTCCTCCCGCTGCACGCTGCTCAGCGAGGCGAACGTGCGCAGGGCAAAGAGGGCTGCCGCCGCGAGCCCTATCTGGATGGCAACGATCAGGTCGAACGCCACCGTGATAATTGCCGTCAGGATGAAGACGGCGGCGTCGGACCTGGTGGAGCGGAGGATCGCCGCCACGGTCCGCCGGGACACCATCCGAACGGCAGTGACCATCAGGACCCCGCCGAGGGCTGCCAGCGGAATCCGGCTGACCATGCCGGAGGCGAGGTAGACAATCGCCAGCAGGACCACGGCGTGGACAGCGGCGGCCAGCCGGGTCTTGGCACCGGACCGGACGTTCACGGCCGTCCGCGCGATGGCCCCCGTGGCGGGCATGCCGCCGAAGAGGCCCGCAGCGATTGACGCCAGGCCCTGGCCCGTCAGCTCCCGGTCCGGGCTGTACGGTCCACTCGGCCTGCCGTCCGGCCCGGTCATTCCTGCCGCAACCCGGGCGGACAGCAACGACTCGATGGCCGCAAGGCAGGCGATGGCCACCGCGGGCATTGCCAGGCTGCCCAGCAGATCCAGGTCAAAGGCGGGAACCGCGGGAGCGGGCAGGGCATGCGGCAGGGGACCGATCCTGGGGATGTCCAGCCGGAACAGCTCGGCGGCCGCCGTGGCGAGGAGCACCGCGATCAGGCTGGCCGGCAGTGCCCTGAGCAGCTTCTGCACCAGGACCATCACGACGGCGACTCCCGCCACGACTGCGAGGGTCACCAGGGCCGTCGGGACGGTTGCGGCGGATGCGGCTTCCACTGCAGCGATGAGGGTGTTGTGGCCCGGGGCGGCGGACGTGCCGGTGGCGGGCGGAACCTGCTGGAGGAAGATAATGGCGGCGATCCCCAAGGTGAAGCCTTCCACCACCGGCCAGGGGATGAAAGCGACCGCCCGGCCCAGGCCGCTGAATCCCAGGACACAGACCAGGAGCCCCGCCATCAGTGACAACGGGGCCACGCTGCCTGGGCCGTGCAGTGCCACCACGGGCGCCAGCACCACAACCATGGCACCCGTGGGGCCGGAGACCTGGACGGGTGATCCGCCCATCACGGCTGCCACCAGGCCGGCGACGATCGCGGTGATGAGCCCGGCCTCCGCGCCCACTCCCGAGCTGACGCCGAACGCGAGGGCCAGCGGCAGGGCCACAATGCCCACCGTGATGCCGGCCAGCAGGTCGGTCCGCCACGATGTTCCGAGTCCCGCGTAGTCCAGTTTCGAGGGCAGGAACCGGCTGGTGTGCCGCCTGGCCGTGCCCGCGTCCGGTTTCACAGGGCGGCCCCGCCGGCGAGGTGTTCTGCAGGCAGCTGCTGCGCCAGCCGGAGCTGTTCGTTTGAATCGGCAAGGGTGTCCAGGAGGAACGTCCGCGCGATGGCAAGCAGCTGGGCAATCCCGGGGTGCGCCAGCCGGTAGGTCACGGCGTGGCGGTACGCACAGAGGTCACCACCTTGTGCTTGCGCAGCGTGGCCAGGTGCTGGGAGAGGTGCGAGGCTTCAAGCCCGGTCTCCGCCAGGAGGTAACTCACCGCGGCGGTTTCCTGTGGCGCCGCTGCCAGCAGCTCAAGGATGCGGATCCTTGCAGGGTGCGCCAGCCCCTTGAAGAGGTTGGCCTTGATCTCGTACAGCGGAGCCTGGGCGGAAGGCAGCATGGGAAGCTCCTCAACGTGACAGTGATGGCAGCTGGCCGGTTGCAGATGACGGATGGCCGGTGAATTGATGGATTGATGAAATCATCATATCAACGTCATGCAAGCCCCCAGCCGGATGCGGCAACGATAGGCTTGAGGCCATGACTATCAATCCGGACCTGCAGGGCCGAAGCTACCCTGCCGCAGAGGTGTACGACGTTGGCCGTGAGAAGATCCGCGAGTTCGCCCGCGCCGTGAAGGCCACCCATCCCGCGCACTTCGACGTCGATGCTGCCAGGGCCCTGGGCCACGGCGACCTGGTGGCTCCACCGACCTTCGCCATCATCGTCGCCCAGCGTGCCGACGCCCAACTCATCGAGGATCCGGAAGCCGGCATCGACTTCTCCCGCGTGGTCCACGCGGACCAGCGCTTCACCCACCACCGGCCGATTTTCGCCGGAGACCGCCTCGTCGCGGAGCTCCACGTGGACGGTGTCCGGGCCATGGGCGGTGGTGCGATGATCACCACCCGGTCGGAAATCTTCGCTCTCGGCGCGGATGATTCCCGCGAACCCGTCACCACCACGTCGTCGTCCATCCTGGTCCGCGGAGAGGGACAGTAACCATGAGCCTCAGCATCCACGAACTCAGCGCCGGCCAGGAGATCGGAAGCCGCACCATCGAGGTCACGCGCACCGATTTGGTCAAGTACGCCGGTGCCTCCGGTGACTTCAACCCCATCCACTGGAACGAGGCCTTTGCCACCAGTGTGGAACTGCCCGGCGTCATCGCCCACGGCATGTTCACCATGGGCTCCGCCGTCCAGCTGGTGACCGACTGGGCGGGCGACCCGGCCGCCGTCGTCGACTTCCAGACGAGGTTCACCAAGCCCGTCCTGGTCACCGACACCACGGGCACGCCCGACGCCGGCGCCACCATCGAGGTCAGCGGCATCATTGGAAAGCTCGACGCCGAGGCGAACACCGCGCGGGTGGACCTCACCGTCACAGCCGCCGGCCAGAAAGTCCTGATGAAGGCCCAGGCGGTCGTCAAACTGGCTTAGCCCGGGGGAGGCGGGAACACTTTCCCGATAGGGTGGACAGGTGACTTCCACCCTGCTCTCCCAGCTGACCACGGCCGCCGTCGGGGGCCCTGCCCACAAGTTCATCAAGGCCGGAACCGAAGCTGAGATCATCGACGCCGTCCGTGCCGCGGACGCCGCGGGGGAGCAGCTGCTGATCATCGCCGGCGGCTCAAATCTGCTGATTTCCGACGACGGGTTCCCTGGGACCGTGGTCCAGGTCGCCTCGCAGGGGTTCACCGTCAACGCGGAGGACTCCTGCGGCGGCGTGGCAGTGGTGGTGCAGGCCGGGCACAACTGGGACAAGCTGGTGGAGCACGCGGTCCGCCACGCCTGGTCCGGGGTTGAGGCCCTGGCCGGCATTCCCGGGTCAACGGGTGCGACGCCGGTGCAGAACGTGGGTGCCTACGGTGCCGACGTGTCCCAGACCATCGCGGCAGTGCGCACGTGGGACCGGGAACGGAACGCGGTAAAGACCTTCACGAACTCGGAGCTGCAGTTCGGCTACCGGGACTCCATCCTCAAGCAGACCACCGTCAACGGCTCACCCCGGTACGTAGTGCTGACCGTGGAGTTCCAGCTGCCCCTGGGCCGGATGAGCGCGCCGATCCGTTACGCGGAACTTGCCCGTGCCCTTGGCGTCGAGGTGGGCAAGCGCGCGTACTCGAACGATGTGCGCCGCGAGGTGCTCCGGCTGCGTGCCTCCAAGGGTATGGTGTGGGACCCGCAGGACCGGGACACGTACTCCACGGGCTCCTTCTTCACCAACCCCATCGTTCCGGCCGAGGTGGCGGCCGCCCTCCCCGAAGGCGCGCCCCGGTACCCTGCAGGGCAGGACGGGCTGGTAAAGCTGTCCGCCGCGTGGCTGATCGACCAGGCCGGCTTTGCCAAGGGGTTCGGGCTGGAACCGGGGAGCGTCAGCGGCGGACGGGCCTCCCTGTCCACCAAGCACACGCTCGCCATCACCAACCGCGGCTCAGCCACCGCCCAGGACGTGGTGGCCGTGGCGCGCGAGGTGCGTGACGGCGTCGAACAGCGCTTTGGCATCCAGCTGCACCCGGAACCGCTGCTTATCGGCCTGGAGCTGTAGCACCGGCAGGATCGCCCGCCACGCCTGGGGCGTTGGCCCGGACCACCGCCGCCTGGCCCAGCAGGGCGGACGACCAGCCGGCGAGCACCAGGTAGATTCCCGTGAAAAGCCACACCAGCTGGCCCGGCAACAGCGGATTTGCGAGGCCTGACAGGATGCAGGCCACCAGTCCGCCGAGGGCGACGGCGAGGGACAGGACCCAGAGGACCTTCGCCGCGGGCGGGTGGTGCCGCCAGTCCCGGTACAGCCTGACGCCCTGGCGGCTGACGCTGATGCCCGGGAAAAGTACCGCATAGCCGCCGCCGAGGCTCAGGACGAGTGAGGGGAGCAGCAGCAGGGGATCGGACCGGCCGTCTCCGAGGAAGGTGGAGAACTGGAGCAGCCCCAGGCAGGATCCTGCCAGGACGCAGACCGTGCCGCCGGCCATCCACCACCTCGTTTTAAGCGCGAGCAACTGCCACAAACTCCCCAAAGTCATGCTTCTACCCTAGCGGTCCGTGACGGGCGGGCGGTGGCGCGTCCTAAGATAGGGCCATGGCTGCTGGCATGGGCCGTCCCGACGGCAGGATCGTGGGCAGGCTGCGGCTTGCCTCCCAAAGGCTTGCGGGTGGCGCGGACGGCGTCGGCTCGGTTGCGGACGCCGTGCGATGGATGACGGCGATGCAGGCCCAGGACCTGCAGGCCGCCATGTGGGCCGTGGGCGTGCGGGTGCCGGGATGCGGCCTCAGCGATGTCCGGTCCGCGCTGGACACCGGTGCCGTGGTCCGGTCGTGGCCCATGCGCGGCACACTGCATCTCGTGGCCCCCGAGGACCTGCGCTGGATGCTGGACCTCACGGCTGAACGGCTCACCAAAAGCATCGCGGCCCGCCACCGGGAGCTGGGCATCACCTGGGCTGACGTTGAGAAGTGCCGGGATATTGCGCTGGAACACATCGCCGCCGGCGGTCCCGCCAGCCGTGCCGGACTGCTCCGGGTGTTCGACGCCGCCGGGCAGCCGACGCAGGGACAGCGGGGCATCCACCTCCTGGGGACACTGTGCCGGCACGCGTGGCTGGTGCAGGGGCCGCTGGCCAAGAACCAACAGCTGCTGGTGGCCTTCGATGACTGGATCCCGGTGTCGCGGAACCCGGAGCGGCAGGAGGCCCTGGGGGAGTTCGCGTTGCGGTACTTCCGGAGCCACGGGCCGGCAACCCTGGCGGATTTCGCGTGGTGGACGCAGCTGCCGCTGACGGAGGTGCGGGCGGCGTTTGAACCGGTCCGCGGGCAGCTGGTGGAACGGCAGTTCGGGGATGCTGTGCACTGGATGTCACCCGGGACCGCCGCCCTGCTGGAGGCCGGGGGTCCGGGAGCGCGGTCCGTCCTGCTGCTGCCCGGCTTTGATGAGTTCCTGCTGGGATACAAGGACCGGACGGCCGTCCTGCCCCCGGAGTACTCCGACAGCATCGTGCCCGGCGGGAACGGCGTTTTCAAGAAGACCCTGGTGGCCGGGGGAGAAGTGATCGGCACCTGGGCGCGGGGCGGCACCAGCCGGGATGCCGCCGTCGTGCCCGAACTTTTCGACCACACCAGGCGCCTTGGCCCCGCCGCGCAGGCCGCCTTCGCCCGGGCAGCCAAGCGCTACCTCAGCTTCCTGGAGAGCTGACAGGGACGCTCTCTCACTTAATGTCGGTTCTTCACGAACGCTCTTTCACTTTCGCTGCTCAAGTGAGAGAGCGTCCCGGATTAACCCGCATCAAATGAGAGAGCGTCCGGGCCACGCAGAACGGCCCTGCCCCGCACGAACGGCTGGGCAGGACCGTTCGAGCGGGGCAGGGCCGCGGAAGCGCTGCCGAAACGGGTTACAGGTTCCCGGTGGCGATGTTGAGCATGCGGCGCAGCGGCTCGGCAGCGCCCCAGAGGAGCTGGTCGCCTACGGTGAAGGCGCTGATGTACTCCGGACCCATCTCCATCTTGCGGATGCGGCCCACGGGGATGTCCAGCGTGCCGGAGGCCGCCACCGGGGTCAGGTCCGCCATGGACGCTTCCTTGGTGTTGGGGACCACCTTGGCCCACTGGTTGTCCTCGGCCAGGAGCTTCTCGATCTCGGCGACCGGGAGGTCCTCGCGCAGCTTCAGCGTCAGGGCCTGGGAGTGCGACCGCATGGCGCCGATGCGGACGCAGAGGCCGTCCATGACCACGTGGTTGTCCTCGGAGGTGCCCAGGATCTTGTTGGTTTCGACCCCGGCCTTCCATTCCTCCTTGGACTGCCCGTTGCCCAGGTCCGCGTCGATCCAGGGGATCAGCGACCCCGCCAGCGGAACGCCGAACTGGGTGGCGTCGATGTCGGTGCGCTGGTGGGCCAGGACCTTGCGGTCGATGTCGAGGATGGCCGACGCCGGATCGTCCAGTTCCGTGCTGACCTCGGCGTTGAGCGTGCCGAACTGGCTGAGCAGCTCGCGCATGTGCCGTGCCCCGCCGCCGGAGGCCGCCTGGTAGGTCATGGAGGTGCCCCACTCCACGAGGTTGTTCTTGAACAGGCCGCCGAGGCCCATGAGCATGCAGGAGACGGTGCAGTTGCCGCCGATGAAGTCCTTGGTCCCGTTGACCAGGCCCTTGTCGATGACGTCCCTGTTAATGGGGTCCAGCACAATGATGGAGTCGTCGTTCATGCGCAGGGTGGAGGCGGCGTCGATCCAGAGGCCGTCCCAGCCGCGGCTGCGAAGCTCGGTGTGCACGCGCTTGGTGTAGTCCCCGCCCTGGGCGGTAACGATAATGGGCAGCTTCGCCAGGGTATCGACGTCGAACGCGTCCTCGAGCTTGCCGGCGCTGCCTCCTGCTGTTCCAGCGAAAGACGGCGCGGCACCTCCCGCGTTGGAGGTGGAGAAGAACACCGGGTTGATGTTGGCGAAGTCGCCCTCATCCTGCATGCGCTGCATGAGGACGGAACCGACCATGCCGCGCCATCCGACCAGGCCGACGGAAGGGGTAGCTGCTGTAGTCATTCGTACAGTTTAGACTTCCGTTCCGGCAGCGCGCAGTCGGTTACGTCACGTCGGAGGGCGGCTGCGGGGGTCTGAACGTACGACGACGGCACGCGGCTCACTGCCTGCAGGCCGTTGCGGGCGGCAGGCTGCCCGTTACCGGTCGAACTGCCTGGCCGTGGGTTCCGGTATTCCCCGTTCCACCCTCAGCCGTTTGGCCTTGGCGGCAACCCCCGCCATCCGTGCCGCGTAGAGGACGCCGGCGGCCCCGGCGGCTGTAAGGATCAAGGCTCCCCACAGGGGATCCTGGCCCCTGCTGGTGGGGCCGGCCACCAGCATGATCGAGAAAACCGCCAGGGCAGCGAAGAACACGGCCATCACGAGGAACCCTCCTGCGGACCGCACCTGCGGGTGGGAGCTGGCGGTGACCACGCCGAGTTCGTCCTTCGCATAGCTGTGGAGCGCGCCATCCACCGTACGGAGCAGCACGCGCTTTTCCCCGCGCGCCAGGGCCTGCTCATGAAAGGTACGGACCTGATCGTCGGGTGTGGGTGCCATGCCCGGAGTATTGCCCGGATTGCCGTTCTGCATGCTAGTCCTGTCGGATCGATCGGATGTGGTCCAACACCTGGTTGTCGGTGAGGCCCGGAAATTCCCGGATGGGTTCGGAAGGGGCATCAAGATGGCCGTAGCCCACGGTCCAGCCCTTTTCGCTGCGTTTGACCAGCAGTTGCTTGCCGTCGGAACTGTCGAGCAGGCGGATGGTGGCTCCGCCGTCGGGGTTGTCTTCCAGATGCTTGCGCACGACAAAGAAGTTGGCTTCTGCCGGTGTGGTGTCCGGCCGTTGCGCCATCGCGAACCAGCTGAGGTAGGCCCGCGGCTGCAGCAGGATCCGGTATTCGGGTGACTCGACGGACAGGACGTTGTCCACGGAACCGGGCGTGAGCAGATTGATCTGCACCAGCTTCTCCGCCCCCGTCAAGGCATGGGTGACTGCTGCCACCGGGCCCTCCACGGAAAGCTCCCTGTCCGCACCCACCGTGGCTGCACCGCGGGCCACCAGGGAGGACGCTCCCGCCGAGAGCAGGGAGGCGTCGTCGAGTTCGCCTTCCAGCCGGAGTGCCTTGGCAGAGGCTTCGGTGGCCGGTCCGCGCCGCAGGTTCAGGAGCACGAGGAGCTCGGCGAAGCCAAAACCGATCGCGTCCGGAAACCCTTGGCCGGCGCTTGAGGACCTGGCTGTGGTTGTTTCAGTCACTGGTTGTTCTCCTCAGTTCTCAGAAGCCAAAAAAGTCGCCGACGGCGTCCACACCGTCACTGATCGCGCCGCCAACTGCCTCGGCCCCATCGGCGATCTTATCCCCGACGTAGTTCACGGAATCATGGACGATGGGGACGTTGTCGTAGAGGGCAAGGGCGCCGCTGGCCACCATACACGCAGTGCCGGCCGGCGGCGGAAGGAACGAACCGGCGCCCAACAGGGCCTTGGTGGTGGAGTAGGCGGCGGAGCCGTAATCGCCTTCCTGGAAGTTGTTGAAGGCGTCCAGGCTGTCCAAACCAACGCCCACAACGCCCAAACCCTTGCTGAACCCGTCGAGGTACTTGAAGGCGTTGGAGCCCTCGGCGAGGTCCAGGACCTCGTGGAACTTGCCTTCGAACAGGCTGTTGGACATGTTGAAGAATTTGCTGAACTCGTTGGAGTTCTGGAAGGCCCGCCATGCTGCCGGATCAAGGAAATCAGAGATGCGGGACTTGTGCAGCATGGCGGCGATGTCGAAGAGGCCCGCGCGGAGGTTCGGGAACGCCTTGGTGAGGCCGTAGATGTCCCAGCCGTCGCGGAACGGGGAATCAGGGTCCGCGAGCCAGTCCGGTCCCCACGGATTTTCTGCTCCGGGGCGGCCTGTGCCCGGGCCGCCAACGCTGCCCGGCACGCCCGTGCTTTGCCCCCCGGATCCGCCGGTCCCGCCAGGCCCGCCGGCCCCGCCGGTGCTGCTCGCCTTGTCCTGTTCCTCGGCATTGGTGAGCAGGAGCTTTGATTCCTGCTTTAGGCGCGCCGCAGTCTTCTGCAGGAGTGCCCGGTGGCTGCCGTTCCAGTCCGAACGGAAGTGCTCGGCATCCTGGCCTTTCCAGGCCGGGGTGTTGTTGATCTGGCCGCTCAGCTGCGTGGACTGCTGCAGCAGCAGGTCAGCCGTCTTGCTGAACTGCCGTGCCAACGTGCGCAGCTGGTCAACATCGGCGCCCCATAAATTTCCTGCCACCAGGCATCCCCCAATCTTTTGAACAGCGGTCCCTGACGCTGCAGGCCCAGCCTAGTAACAAACCCGGGACGGGCGCGATGGGGTGGTCTCCCCATCGTCGCAGGCGCTACCTGCGGTCGGAGTCCTCCAGCACGGCGGCCCTGCGTGCACGCAGCGCGAAGAAGGCGCCGAACGCGAACACCTGCGTAACCACCACCAGCACGATGGCTCCTGCGATCTTGTTGCCGCCCAGGATCATGGTGAGCCCAACGATTGCGGATAGGAGGGCCAGGAGCGGGAGCAGCATGTAGCCCAGCACAAAGAGGGTTTCCGGTTTCTTCAACATTCCTAGCCCTCAGTCCTTGACCATTTGGTGAATCTGTAGCGCGTGCCGTTCTCTGCTGTCAGCCAGCCGTCCGGAGGGACGGAGGCGGCCGCCTCCCAACTGGTGCCAAGCTCGGGGGCGAATGTGTCGCCGTCGGCCTCCACATCGATGGTGGTGACCACCGCGACGTTGGCCAGCTCCGTTGACTGGCGGAAAATCTCGCCGCCGCCCAGGATCCAGACAGTGTCGCCGCCGTCCACGAACTGCGATTCCAGCAGTGCGTTGTCCAGGGAAGGAACCACGACGGCGCCCTCCGCCTCAGGTGTGTCGGCCCAGCTTTTCTGCCGGGTAATGACGATGTTGGTGCGTCCCGGCAGGGGCCGATACTTGTCCGGGAAGGACAGCCAGGTCTTCCGGCCCATGATGACCGGGTGCCCGGTGGTCAGCCGGGTGAAGTGCCTGAGGTCCTCGGGAAGGTGCCAGGGCATGTCCCCGTCCTTGCCGATGACGCCGTCCGGGGTCTGCGCCCAAATGAGGCCCACCCCGGTGATCGAGGCGGCTAGCTCTTCGGTGAAGGACTGGGGATCCGTGAAGTTTTCGGTGCTCATACGGCGATCGGAGCCTTGATCGTGGGGTGGTGCCGATAGCCCACCACCTCGAAGTCCTCGAGCGTGTAGTCGAAGATCGAGCCGGGCTTGCGGGTGATTTTCAGCTGCGGGTACTCGTAGGGCTCGCGTTCCAGCTGCTTGAGGACCTGATCCATGTGGTTTTCGTAGATGTGGACGTCCCCGCCGGTCCAGATGAACTCGCCGGGCTCCAGGCCCACCTGCTGCGCCACCATGCAAGTGAGCAGCGCGTAGGAGGCAATGTTGAACGGCACGCCCAGGAACATGTCCGCGGAGCGCTGGTACAGCTGGCAGGAGAGCTTGCCGTCCGCCACGTAGAACTGGAAGAAGGCGTGGCACGGGGGCAGTGCCATGTCCTGCAGTTCGGAGACATTCCAGGCGGACACCACGTGCCGGCGCGAGTCCGGGTTGGACCTGAGGTTCTCGATCAGCTCCGCGATCTGGTCTATGTGGCCGCCATCCGGGGTGGGCCAGCTGCGCCACTGGACGCCGTAGACCGGCCCGAGGTCGCCGTCGGCGTCGGCCCACTCGTTCCAGATGGTGACGCCCTGGTCCTGCATCCACTTCACGTTGGTCTCACCGCGCAGGAACCACAGGAGCTCCACGGCCACAGACTTGAAGTGGACCCGCTTGGTGGTGATCAGCGGGAAACCCTTGGCCAGGTCAAAGCGGATCTGGCGTCCAAAAACGCTGGTGGTTCCGGTGCCCGTGCGGTCCGATTTGTGCGTGCCGGAGGCCAGGACATCGCGCAGGAGGTCTTCATAAGGCGTTGGGATGCTCACGGCTCAAGTCTACTGGGACATCACCGGGCGGCTGCGTGCTTGCATTACGTTGCGCCCCTTCCCAGCTTGCCGCGCAACACATCCAGCAGGACTTCGTCGCTCAGGTGGGCTGCCCGGCCGGCGGCGATGTAATGGTCGACGGCGGCCTGCACCGCTGCGGGGACGGGCACAGTTCCCCGGCCGCCCGGCCTGCCGGTGGCCGGGGCGGCGACGACTGTCCCGCCCCGCCGCCGGGAATCCACCAGCCCGGCAGCCTCCAGTTCCTTGTAGGCCCGGGCAACGGTGCCCGCTGCGATGCCAAGGTCGGCCGCGAGGCTTCGAACCGTAGGCAGGCGGCTCCCGGGGGTGAGAGCACCCAACGCGATCAGGGAGCTGATTTGCGAGCGTATCTGTTCGTAGGGAGGGGTTGCGGAGCGCAGGTCCACGGTAATCCCGGCACTCATGTGGCCGGTTCCCTGGCAGGGTTGCGGCCGGAGGCGGGGGTGCGGGCGAAGCTGCGCACGGGAATCACGGCAATGACGATCCCCGCGGTGCACAACAGCCCGGCGGTGAAGGGGGCCGCGTCCCAGGCCCAGGCCCAGGAGGCAGGTTCCAGGTCGAGTCCCCGGCGTATGTCCGGCCCCGCTGACAGCAGCAGCACGCCGGCCTGCACCGTGAAACAGGCCGCGAGCGTCCGGACCACCCTGTGCACGGTGATGGCGCGGAGCGCGGCGTCCAGCCCGGGGACCGCCGTCGGAATGCCCTTCCGGCCTTTCGCGGCCGCCAGGGGGACAACTGCGAGGAGCGCCACTGCAGCACACGCCCACAGGGTGGGAGCCCACGTCGGCAGGATGCCAAGTTCCGGTTGGACGGAGGCAGTCACCACCACGGCTGCGGCCAGGACGGTGAGGGCTGCGATGCCGGTGGTGAGCAGGGCCGGGCTGACCGGCTGCCGCGGCCACTCCCGCGGCGCTTGGGGGGTTCCGTAGTTGCGCTGGATCAGCAGTTCCCCTGCGGCCGTGACCAGCAGGACGGGCGCTGCCGCCATCGCCACCACAAGGGCGGGATGCCCCGTCACGGCCGCTGGAATGACCACAGCCACCAGGACCGGGACGAATGCGGCAAGCCCCAGGGCTGCGCCGAGGGACATGGAAAGCCGGGCGGCGGGGTGGGAAGCCGCTGCCGGCTCACGGGGTTTAAGCCCGCTGCGGTCTGCCCGGACCGCGGGGAGCCTGGGCGGCGCCCACCGCCACATGGCAAGCAGGATTGCGAGGTTTACCGCGCCGGCCGCGTTGATCCACCCGCCGGCAACAAGGGAAGGGTCGGGCCTCGCTGCGTGGTTGCCCGCAATGGCCGCCAGGCCCGAGGCTATGGTGGCCACGGTCCGCAGCAACCTGTTCATGGCAATGGTCCTGAGGAGGTTGTTTTCCCCGGTGTCCAGCGCCTCCAGCTGGCGGCGCCGCGTGATCAGCACCAGCACCAGCCAGGTTCCCACTGCCAGGACAAGGAGGGCAGGGCCGAGGTAGGAAGCCAGTTCGATGCCGGGGACCCGGCCGTCGCCGCCATACGTCACATAGGTGTGGACGGGGTCGGGGCGGGAGCTGTAGGGGACCGGATCGTAGCCGGGAAGCGTCGCCATCCAGCCGATCTGCAGGGCGGTCCCTGCAAACACCGCAAGGACGGTCCAGGCGAGTGGCCGGGGCAGGAAGTCGCGGACACGCCGCACTTCCAGGTCCGCCTGGCGCCGCGGGAGCCGTGGGCCGGGATAACTCAGCTGGCCGATGGCGTGCACGGCAAGGCACCCGAGAACCGGCCAGGCCAGGGCGGGCACGATCGCTGAGCTGCTGATGAGTGGCTGGGAGTCCGGATTAACGTGCAGGATGCCCGCGTTTCCGGCCGGTTGGAGGGAACTGGCCAGCCATCCCATGACCCCCACCCAGAGTGCGTGCTGGGAGGCAGTGGCAGCGGACCCGCTGCCGGGTCCCCAGATGACCCACCGAAGCAGGAGGTAGCTGCCGGCCGCCAGCAGGAAGGGCCACACCACGGCCATGGGCGGAACATTGCTGAAAAGAGCTGCATCGGTAAACGGCACGTCATCCCCCAGAAGTGTGCATCAATGTACTAAGTCTTTGATACAAAGCCCTGGGGTCAAGCGCAGCGCCCCTCCTGGGGGTGTCCACTTGTTGGCTAGTCGTCAAACGGCTTGAACTGCTCCACCGCCACGATCCGCCGCTTACCGCCGGGAGCCACATGGCACACCACCAGTTCGCCGGGGGACAGGTAGGGCTCCTTCGCCGGCAGGAGTGCACGCAGGTGCTGCGGCATGTGCTCAGCGAGCTGCCCGAACACGGTGGGCAGTGCCGGGCGGTGCGTGCAGACCGCCACCGCACGCTGCTTGTCGAACAGGGCTTCAACGACGGCGGCCGTCTTCTTAGGGCTGCGGGCGTGCCGGTGCTCGGTCAGCGCCTCCGCGAGCTTCACCTTGGCACCAACCACCTTGGCGTAGGGTGCGACCGTTGCGGCGCACCGCAGCCACGGGCTGGTCACTACCCGAAGCGGCTTCCAGGCATGCAGGAGCCGGCTCACCGCCTGCGCCTGCCGTGTGCCCGTGGCGGCCAGCGGCCGATCGCCTTCGGCCTTGCTCCAGGAGGATCGCGGCTTTGCCTTGGCATGGCGAAGCACCAGGAGCGGCCACGTGTCCAGGTGCCCGCGCCTGTGGGCCTCCTCCAGGTACTGCAACGGCACGACGTCGGAGGGGTTGGACAGCAGCGCAGCAGCCTTTTCGGGGGCACACCACATGACGCTGTCCACCTCCTTGCCGTCGGGCAGCAGCCTCGCCCCGTTGGCTTTGACAGCCCAGTAATAGACCACTTTGAGGCCGGATGCCACGTGGTAGTGGATGGGCGGCAGCGGAATGCCCAGCTGGGCGGTGAGGCCGATTTCCTCCTGGACCTCCCGGACCGCGCACTCGGGGATGGTTTCGCCGTCGTCGATCTTGCCCTTGGGCCAGGACCAGTCGTCGTAGCGCGGCCGGTGGATCAGCAGGACCTCAAGCTTGTCCTTGACCACGCGCCACGGCACGGCGCCGGCAGCCGTAACGGCTACTGGTTCCCCCGGGTGGTCTGTCTGGTCTGCTACGAGTGCATCGCTCGACAAAACAGGAGCCCTTAACGCCGGCTCAGGCTGCGCTGCCGGGGGCGCGATGCCAGCAGCCAGGACTGGACATCCTCAAGGGGTTTGCCGTCGTCGGCGAGGTGGTGCCGGGTCCAGACGCCCTCATTGTCCAGGTGCCAGCTGGAGGTTTCCGGGGCCATGTAGCGCCGCAGCAGGTCAAGGACGTAGGTGATGTCGTCGGTGCTGGACAGCTGGACCAGGGCCTCCACCCTGCGGTCAAGGTTGCGGTGCATCATGTCCGCCGAGCCGATGTACACCACGGGATCCCCACCGTTGGCGAAGGCGAACACCCGGGAGTGCTCCAGGAACCTGCCCAGGATGGACCGGACGGTGATGTTGTCGCTGAGCCCGGGCACCCCGGGGCGTAGCGAGCAGATACCCCGGACCACCACGTCAACCTTTACTCCCGCCTGCGACGCGCGGTAGAGGGAATCGATGATGGCCTCATCCACCATGGAGTTGACCTTGATCTGCACACGGCCGGGGATTCCCGCGCGGGCATTGCGGATTTCGGTCTCAATCCGGTCGATCAGCCCTGAACGGACGGAACGCGGAGCCACCAGCAGTCTCTTGAACGTGGACTTGGGGGCGTAACCGGAGAGCTGGTTGAAGAGCTTGGACAGGTCCTCGCCCACCTGCTCGTTGGCGGTCAGGAGGCCCAGGTCCTCGTAGTAGCGGGCGGTGCGGGGATGGTAGTTACCGGTGCCGATGTGGCAGTACCGCCGCAGCCCGTCAACCTCCTGGCGCACCACGAGCGAGAGCTTGCAGTGCGTCTTGAGGCCAACAATGCCGTACACCACGTGCACGCCGGCCTGTTCCAGCTTCCGGGCCCAGGAGATGTTCGCCTGCTCGTCGAACCGGGCCTTGATCTCCACCAGGGCCAGGACCTGCTTGCCGGCCTCGGCTGCGTCGATAAGGGCGTCGACGATGGGGGAGTCGCCGGAGGTGCGGTACAGGGTCTGCTTGATGGCCTGCACCTTGGGATCGGCGGCGGCCTGTTCCAGGAACGCCTGGACCGACGTGGAAAACGAGTCATAGGGATGGTGGAGCAGGATGTCCCGGCGGCGCATGGCGGCGAACACGTTGGCGGCCTTGGACGTCTCAGACTCGTTCAGGTACCGCGACGTGTGCGGAACGTGCTTTGGGTAGTGAAGGTCGGCGCGGTCGATGCCGGCGATCACGGAGAGTCCCCTGAGGTCCAGGGGGGCCGGGACGGAATAGACCTCGGATTCCTCGACGCCGAGCTCGCGGATCAGCAGCGCGCGGATGTTCGGGTTGATGTCGTTGGTGACCTCAAGCCGGACGGGCGGGCCGAAACGGCGCCGCAGGAGTTCCTTCTCGAGGGCTTGGAGGAGGTTTTCGGCGTCGTCCTCTTCCACCTCCACGTCCTCGTTCCGGGTGACGCGGAAGCTGTGGTGCTCCAGGACCTCCATCCCGGGGAACAGCTTGTCCAAGTGGACCGCGATGACTTCCTCAAGCGCAATAAAGCGCGCCACGCGTCCGGCCACCGCGCCGGCGCGCGGACCGTCGATGGACATCAGGCGCGGCAGCTGGTCCGGCACCTTGACGCGGGCAAAGAGCTCCTTGTCGCTCACAGGGTTGCGCACCACCACGGCAAGGTTCAGCGAGAGGCCGGAAATGTAGGGGAAGGGGTGCGCCGGGTCCACCGCCAGGGGCGTGAGGATGGGGAACACCTTCTCGCGGAAGATCACGCTCAGCTGTTCCTGCGCCGCGTCGTCCAGCTCGTCCCAGTGCATGAGGTGGATGTGTTCGTAGGCCAGCGCCGGACGGATCTGCTCGGCCCAGACCTGCGCATGACGCTGCTGGAGCCGGTGTGCTTCGCCGCTGATCCTCTCCAGCACCTCAACAGGGCTCAGGCCCGCGGGGGAGGGAACTGCGAGGCCCGTGGCGATGCGCCGTTTCAGGCCTGCCACCCGGACCATGAAGAACTCGTCCAGGTTCGAAGCAAAGATCGACAGGAAGCTGACGCGCTCCAGCAGGTGCAGCGTGGGGTCCTCCGCCAGTTCCAGGACACGGGAGTTGAAGCTGAGCCAGCTCAGTTCGCGGTCCAGGAACCGGTCCGGGCGGATGTCGCCCTCCGGCTGCAGGTTCGGCGCAAACTCCGGGATGTCGATGCGGTCCTGGGTGGCGCGCGAGGCGGGAACTTCCGAGGAGCCGAAGCGGGCGCGGACCGGCACTGCGACGTCCTGGGACGTGACTGCTCCGGAAGGTTCCGGGTTCATGGCATCTCCTTTACCTGGCGGTTGATGCTGGCGCTTCCGGCCTGCGCGGTTACTGCTTCAACCTTACAAGCAATCAGTGCGCTGAAGGCCGTGCATTTCCCGCCCGGGAACCCGTATGTCACGCTGCTGGACTAAACAGTTGCCACCTGTCCGTACATGACGTCCATGTCCCAGCGGGTGAAGCCCAGGCTCCGGTACAGCGCAACAGCAGCCGTGTTCTCCGCGTCGGTGTACAACATGACCGCGTGCAGCCCCAGGTCCTGGAGGTACCGGATGCCGGCAACCGTCAGGGCCTTGCCCAGTCCGATGCCCTGCGCTTCCGGCGCCACGCCCACTGCGTAGACCTCGCCGATGGCCGGGTGCGGGCCGTGCTTCGGATGGACCTTGGTCCAGTGGAAGCCCAGCAGCCGGCCCTGGCCGTCCTCGGCCAGGAGGAAACCCGAGGGGTCGAACCAGCCCTCGGCCATCCGGGCTTCGAGGTCGGCCCGGGTGAGGCTTCCCTGTTCAGGGTGGTGCGCAAAAGCGGCCCGGTTCACCGCCAGCCAGGCGTCCTCATCCTGGCCGGGCACGAAGGTCCGGAGGGACACGCCCTCCGGCAGGACGGCCCCGGGAAGGTCCGCCCCCGCCGTCGTCATCCTCATCTTCCACAGTTCGCGGACCGGGCCGAACCCATACCGGGCAGCCAGGTCCGCGGCGGCCTCATGGTTGCCGTGGGACCACGCCTTCAGCCCCTCCAGCCCGCGGCTGCCCTTGAGCGCACCCACCAGGCGGTCAGCCACGCCCTGGTTCCGGTAGCTGGGATGGACAGCGATCTCCAGCACGCCGGTGCCGTCGGGCTCCTCCACCACCACGGCGAATCCGGCCAGGTCCTGGCCGGTGGCGGGGTCGGAGTCCTCGTCCGGGGCATACAGGGCCAGGGTCAGGGGGGACTGCCCGGCCGATCCGCCGGTGCGCAAGGTCACCAGGGTCTGCTCCGAAATGGAGGGGTTGCCGTCGGATTCCTCCGCCGCGGCCAGGAGGTTCCGGCAGTCCTTCAGGAGTTGCTGGTCAACCGCGCCCCGTTCTGTACGGACGGGCCACTTTTCAGGATGCGCTGGAGTCATGAGGCAAGGCTATACGGGATGCCGCAAGGGCGCTCAGGCCTCGGTAAGCTCGTCTTCCTGCTGCCGCACCAGGGTAAGGCGGTAGCCCACGTTGCGCACGGTGCTGATGAGGTTCTCATGGTCGGCGCCGAGCTTCGCCCGCAGGCGCCTGACGTGGACGTCCACGGTGCGGGTGCCTCCGTAGTAGTCATAGCCCCACACCTCGGTGAGCAGCTGCTGCCGGGTGAAGACGCGGCCGGGGTGCTGCGCCAGGTACTTCAGCAGCTCGAATTCCTTGAAGGTCAGGTTCAGCGGTGCGCCGTTCACACGGGCGGTGTAGCTTGCCTCGTCGATGACGACGCCGGCTGCGCGGATCTCCGTCGGCGCGTCCTCATGGTCCGGGACGGCCCGGGCAACGGACAGCCTGATGCGGGCCTCCACCTCGGCGGGGCCTGCCGAATCGAGCACGATGTCATCCACGGCCCAGGCGGAGGAAACGGCCGCCATACCGCCCTCGGTCAGGATCAGGACCAGGGGAGCGCTGAGGCCGGTGGCTTTGAGCAGCTGGGTGAGCGAACGGGCGCCCACCAGGTCTTTCCGGGCATCCAGCAGCACGATGTCGCAAGGATCAGTCTCCAGCAGGGCAGTGGGCTCGGCGGGAAGGATGTGGACCCGGTGGTTCAGCAGTTCCAGGGCAGGCAGGATGTCCACCGAAGAGCCAGTGCTGTTCGTCAAGAGCAGGATGTGCGACATTGTTCCTCCATGGGCCGTCCGCGCATCATTGGGCGACTGAACCGGGTTTTCACCGGCCGGTACTGGCTTCCTGCCTCCGGCACATGGCCAGCGGAAAAGGGCCGGCCTGCCACCTCAGCAGTGAGCTTAGCTGAGCTTTGAGTATACCCGCAGGCCTGTCCGGAGCCACGGATCCGGCCCGGATAAAGGGACGTTTTGCGACATATCCCGTTCATATAAGGCAGGATTGAGCCAGGGCCCCGACGCCCTCCACGAAGGGCGGCCCCGCCCTTCCCGGTCGACGCCAGGATGGGATTGCAGCGCAGTGAGTGCAGAAACTAAGTCCAGGCCGGGCCCCGCATGACCGCGGAGCTGCAGGCACCGGCGCGGTCGTTGGGCTCATGGACTATCGGCGTCGTGGGGATGGCCGGCCTCGCTGCAATCATCGCCGGCGTCTACACCTCCCGTGAAGTCCTCGTGGCCGTTGCTGTCGCCATGGCCGCCGCCGTCGGCATCGGGTGGCCGCACTTCCTTCGGATTCCCGCCAAGAAGACCCTGGCCGCCGTGATCGCCGTGCCAGGGGCCGGGGCAGCGGTTGCTGCCGGCCTGGCCCCTGCCCCCGGCTACCTGGACTGGACCCCGGCGTTCATTGCCCTGGGCATGATGGCCGTCTTCATCGTGCAGCTGCTCCGCGGTACAGGGCAGGCCCAGCGCCTGGAATCCACTTTGGGCTGCTGCGCAGGGGTTCTTCTCGCCTGCCTGGGTTCCGGCTGGATAGCCGGGGCACGGTTCAACGGCGTCCGGGAGATGCTACTGGTGGCGGCCATCAGCGCCGCAGTTGCGCTGCTGGCAGGCCTGATCCGCTGGCCGGACAGCGTCGTGGCGCCCCTGGGCATTGTGATGGCCGGCCTTGCGGGACCGCTCGCCGGGCTGGTGCTCTCGGACATCGCCGTCCTCCCAGCCGCCATCTTCGGCGTGGTGGTGGGCGCTGTGCTGGCGAGCTTCCGGCGGCTGGCCACCCTGCGGGGTGCGCCCCTGAACGTCCCCGCTGCGCTTAGCATGGGCCTTGCCCCTGTCTCGGCGGTGGGTTCCCTTGCCTACTTCATAGACAAACTCCTCATCTACTAACGCGTTAGGATGGCATCATGTCCGTACTTGCTTTTGAAATCTTCTTCCTTGTCCTGCTCGGCATCGCCAGCCTCGCCATGGCCTGGTTTGCCGGATTCGTGGTCTACCGCCTCTTCAAGGGCCAGAAGTAGACGCCTTTTTCCGGAGCTAGCCGATTTCCCGAGGTAGTCGCTGTGCCTATTGAGATTCCTACAGACCTGACTCCAGAACTCGTTCCGCTTTCCTGGCTCATTGGTGAGTGGGAGGGCCGCGGCCGCCTTGGCAGCGGTGACGAGGACTCGGAGCACTTCCTGCAGCACGTGTCCTTCACGCACAACGGCCTGCCGTACCTTCAGTACCGTGCGGAAAGCTGGCTGACGGACGACGACGGCACGCGCCTGCGGCCTCTCACTGTCGAGACAGGCTTTTGGGCGCTGGAGCGCAAACAGCTTGATGCTGACGGTGGCCCCGGCCTGATTCCCGCGGACATCGTTCCGGCGCTCAAGAGTGCGGACGAGGTGGAGGCCCTGCGCAACAGCGAGGGCGGGTTCGACATCTCGGTGTCCATCTCCCACCCCGGAGGCATTTCCGAGCTGTACTACGGGCAGATCAAAGGCCCGCAGATCCAGCTCACCACGGACATGGTGATGCGCGGGAGCCATTCCAAGGACTACAGCGCAGCCACCCGGATCTTCGGCCTGGTGGACGGCAACCTCCTGTGGCGCTGGGATGTTGCTGTAGGCGGCAAGGAAGGCAAGGGCCTGGAAGCGCATGCCTCGGCCTTCCTGAAAAAGGTTTCCTGACTCCTCCCGGTCCTTCGGCAAGAAATACGCAGGCGGCCCGGATCCACTCCGGCCTGAAAATCCGGAATACCGCCGAGCCCCAAGGACTTCTACTACATATGACTACTCCCAGCCCCCTGCTGTCGCGCCCTGGCGCCGTTGAGGCGGCCGGCGCGGACGCCGGCGTTGCCGCCCACTATGGTGAGCCTCTGCGCGAGCAGCGCGCCCTCGCGGCCGGAACCGCCGTCGTCGACCTTTCCCACCGCGGCGTTGTCACGGTAACCGGCCCGGACCGCCTGAGCTGGCTCAACACCCTTTCCTCGCAGCAGGTCGCCGGACTGCAGCCGAATGAATCCAGTGAACTCCTCCTCCTGAGCGTGCAGGGCAGGATTGATTTCGACGCCCGGGTCATTGACGACGGCGCCACCACGTGGCTGATCGTCGAAGCCGCAGAGGCGGCCCCGCTGGCAGAGTTCCTCAACAGGATGAAGTTCATGCTGCGGGTGGATATTGCCGATGTTTCCGCGGGCTGGGCCGTTGTCAGCAGCACGAAAGCTGTCCCGGAATGGTCCGGCCTGCTGGCCTGGCAGGACCCGTGGCCGCACGTGGGGGCCGGGGGCTACTCCTATGCGACCATCCCGGAGGCCAGCCACCCCGGGCTCGACCGCCCGTGGTTCGAATACCTCGTTCCGGCTGATGACCTGGAGAAGACGGTCGCGGGGCGTCCCCTTGCGGGCGTCCTTGCCGCGGAAGCGCTGCGCGTGGCAGCCTGGCGCCCCCGGATCGGGGCAGAAACGGACGACAAGACCATCCCGCACGAACTTGACCTGCTCCGGACCGCGGTGCACCTGGCCAAGGGCTGCTACAAGGGCCAGGAAACCATAGCGCGGGTCCACAACCTCGGCCACCCGCCCCGCCGCCTCGTGTTCCTCCAGCTGGACGGATCCCAGCACACCCTGCCGGAGGCCGGCAGCCCGGTCCTGGTGGGCGAACGCAAAGTGGGGACGGTGACGTCCGTGGCCCAGCATTACGAGATGGGCCCGGTTGCGCTGGCAGTCATAAAACGTTCGGTCGCCGCGGATGAAATACTGACGGTCCTGGACGGCGACGAGCCGTACCCTGCCGCCCAGGAACTCATCGTTGCCCCCGACGCCGGCCAGGTGGTGGGGCGCCAGACCGGATTCCTTAGGGGGCCACGACCATGACGGACAACGTTCAGCCCGGCCCAGGGCCCGACGACGACGCGCTGGCTTTGGCGCACACGCTCTTCCAGGCTGCCAGGGAGGGGGACACGGCGCTGCTCCGTGCCTACCTGGACGCGGGCGCTCCCGCCGCCCTGACCAATTCGGCAGGGGATTCCCTCCTCATGCTGGCCGCCTACCATGGCCACGCGGAAACCGTGCAGCTCATCCTGGAACACGGCGCCGAGCCCGGCACCGCCAACGACCGCGGCCAGACTCCGCTCGCGGGAGCGGCGTTCAAGGGCTACACCGATGTGGCCAGGGTCCTGCTGGATGCCGGCGCCGACCCCGATGCCGGAGCGCCGTCGGCCCGCGCCGCCGCCCAAATGTTCGCCCGCCAGGAGATCCTGGACCTCCTGGCCTAGGCGGGACCCAGCCGTTCACCCCGGTCCCGCCCGGCAGTAACCACCTGACGAAGGATGACCGTGGAAAACGTAGCAAAACCCTGGCCGGCCCTGTGGTCCCTGGTGATCGGGTTCTTTATGATCCTGATCGACACCACCATCGTGTCCGTGGCGAACCCGCGGATCATGGAGGGCCTGGACGCGGACATCAATTCGGTCATCTGGGTTACCAGCGCCTACCTTTTGGCCTATGCGGTCCCGCTGCTCATCACGGGCAGGCTGGGCGACCGCTTCGGCCCCAAAAAGCTGTACCTCTCAGGCCTGGTGGTCTTCACCCTGGCGTCGCTGTGGTGCGGGCTGTCCGGCGACGTGGAGACACTCATCGCGGCCCGCGTGCTGCAGGGGCTCGGCGCCGCCATGATGACGCCGCAGACCATGGCTGTCATCACCCGCATTTTTCCGCCGGACCGGCGGGGCGCGGCCATGGCCATCTGGGGTGCCACCGCCGGCATGGCCACCCTCGTGGGCCCCATCCTGGGCGGGGTCCTGGTGGACGGTCTCGGCTGGGAATGGATCTTCTTCATCAATGTCCCCATCGGCGTTGCCGGTTTTATCCTCGCCCTGCGCAACGTACCGGCCCTCAGCACCCACCCGCACCGGTTCGACATCCCCGGCGTGGTGCTGAGCGCCGTCGGACTTTTCCTCCTGGTGTTCGGCATCCAGGAAGGCGAAACCTACAACTGGGGCACCATTGCCGGGCCCGTGACGGTGTGGGGGCTTATCATCGCAGGCCTTGCCGTGCTGGCACTTTTTGTGGTCTGGCAGCGGTTCAACAAAGGCGAGCCGCTGCTGCCCCTGGCCCTCTTCCGGGACCGTAACTTCTCCCTGGCCAACACCGGAATCACCACCGTCGGCTTCACCGTGACCGCGTTCAGCCTGCCGCTCATCTTCTACTACCAGCTGGTCCGCGGCCTCACGCCCACCCAGTCCGCGCTGATGATGGTGCCCATGGCCCTGATCTCGGGCGGACTGGCGCCGGTGGTGGGGAAGGTCATCGACAGGGTCAACCCGAAGTTCATTACCGCAGCGGGCCTGGTGCTGATGGCCGTTGCCCTTGTATGGAACTCGGCCCTGATGCAGCCGGACACCCCCATCCTGCTGTTCCTCCTGCCCAGCGCCGTCCTGGGATTCGCGAACGCAGGCATCTGGGCTCCGCTCAGCACTACCGCCACCCGCAACCTTCCCCCGCGGCAGGCCGGGGCCGGGTCCGGCGTGTACAACACCACGCGGCAGATCGGCGCCGTGCTGGGCAGCGCCGCCATTGCGGTGCTGATCCAGGCCCGGCTGGCCGCGGAGCTTCCGGCCGGTGGCCCCGGCGGGGGAGCGGGCGAGGGAATGGCCCTGTCCGGAGGCCTCCCCGAGGCCCTTCACAGCGGATTTTCGACGGCGATGGGCCAGTCCATCCTGCTGCCTGCCGGGGTCATCCTGGTAGGCGCGGCGGTGGCGCTCTTCTTCGCCAAGCCGCAGCCGGTTCAGGGCTGGGGCGTGCCGGGGTCAGCCAAGGTGGACGCTGGTCTGGATTCCACCGGCTGACAAGCCGATCTTCCGGGCCAGCGCCAGGGAACCTGTATTGCTGACGTCCGTCCGCCACTGGAGGGTCAGGCCCGCCGCGAGGGCCTCGTGGGCGGCAATCGAGGCTGCCAGGGAGCCCAGTCCGCGCCGGCGCCATTCCGGGTCCACCAGGACGCCAAGATGCGCCAGCAGCCCTTCCCACTCCGAGTAGGCTCCGCAGGCCAGGGGCACCCGGCGCCCCTCCAGTTCATGGACGATCGTGTAACGGTTCTCCAGGTCTGAAAGGCCCACTTCGTTGACGTCGTCGGGCGGGCACCGGCCCCCAAGCTCGATCGCCTCGGCGTTGCCGTGCGAGACGGTCATTTCCTCCGGCGGCTGCCTGAGGGGCAGGTCGTCCGCAAAAAAGAGTGCGGCTGCCCCCAGCCCGTGCCCGCCGTGCGACCTGGTGAGGGTCAGCAGGGTGACGTGCTGCGCCATTTCCTCGTCGGGGATGTCCGCCGCGGTGTCGATGACCCACTGGGGACCCACCAGCGCCGAGCTGCCGAACAGCCGGACGAACTCGACGGTCCGCGCCGACTCGTCTGCGCGGACTATGCGTTCCCCGGAGGCCAGGGCGGAGCTGAAGGCGTCATCATCCAGCCCCAGGCGCCGGGCCCACGCAAGCTGGATGATGGCGGCCGAACCGGGGTCGAGTGTCATGCTCCCAGCCTAGGGCGGGCAACCGGTCCCGTTGGGCAGGACACATCGGCCGCAGCCACTCTTCAGGTATGCCGGATGGCTCAGCCGAACAGGACGGCAGCTTCGTCGTAGCGGTTCTGCGGGACGGTCTTCAGCTTGCCCAGGGCTTCCTGGAAGCCCACGTGCTCGATGTCCGTTCCCTTGAGCGCCACCATGGTGCCCCAGTAGCCCTCGACCACCGAGTCGATGGCCGCCATGCCCAGCCGGGTGGCCAGGACACGGTCGAAAGCGGACGGCACGCCGCCGCGCTGGATGTGGCCCAGGATGGTGGCACGGGTTTCAATGCCGGTCCGCGCTTCAAGCTCAGGGGCCAGCTGGTCCGCGATGCCGCCCAGGCGGGGCCGGCCGAAGGTATCCAGGCCGCGCTCGGAATGCGGGGTTTCCATGTGCTCGGGAACGAACCCCTCAGCCACGACCACCAGAGGCGCACGGCCACGGGCATGGGCCTCGTTCACCCACTCGGTGATCTGCTCGATGCTGACTTTCTGTTCCGGAATGAGGATGGCGTGGGCACCTGCAGCCATACCGGCGTGCAGGGCGATCCACCCGACGTGCCGGCCCATTACTTCGGCAATCATGCACCGGTGGTGCGACTCCCCGGTGGTCCGGAGCCGGTCGATGGCCTCGGTGGCGATCTGCACGGCGGTGTCGAAACCGAAGGTGTAGTCGGTGGCGTCGAGGTCGTTGTCAACGGTCTTGGGAACACCGACGATCTTCAGGCCGGCGTCGGTAAGCCGCTTGGCCGCTGCCAGCGTGCCCTCACCGCCGATCGCAATGATGGCATCGATGCCCAGGCGCTCCATGTGGGCCTTGATGACCTCGGGGCCGCCGCCGTTTTCGAACGGGTTGGTGCGGGAGGTACCCAGGATGGTGCCGCCCTGCTTGGCAATGCCGCGGACCATGGTCCGGGGGATGTCGATGATGTCGCCCTCAACAACGCCGCGCCAGCCGTCGAGGAAACCGACGAACTCGTGGCCGTGGATGGCAATTCCCTTGAGGACTGCTCCGCGGATCACCGCATTCAGTCCGGGGCAGTCGCCACCGCTGGTAAGGATTCCAATTTTCATGTCTCGCTCAAATCCTGGGGAGAGGGTTTACAGGCAGAGCGCCACGCTGAGCTCACATAGAGTCTAGTGCGGTGTGTGCGGTACGACACAAACTGGTTACACGAAGGGCCCCGCTCCAAGGTGGAAGAGCGGGGCCCTGTGTGGCGGTGTATCACGGGCGGTTCAGTGACCGCCTGTCGAGGAACGACTGCAGCGGGATGACGTTCCGCTGGTCCGGCAGGACAGCCCAGGCTACGAGGTAGAAAACGAAGGCGGGGCCGGGGAGGAGGGCAAAGAGGAGGAAGGCAATGCGGACGTAGGCCACATCCACGTTGAGTTTTGCCGCGATCCCTCCCAGGACGCCCCCAGGATGCGCTGGGGTCCGCGTTTCAGGCCCAGGCCCCTGACGATGCTGAAGAATTTATCCATGGTTCAAGACTTCCGTGTTGTGGTGCCGTTGTCACTTTTCCTGGCGGAGAGGAGTCCTCCGACCACCAGGGCCGCACCCGCTCCGATCATGAGGCCGATCAGGACGTAGGTCCCGTTGAGGGTGACGATTCCGAGCTGGGCGATGATGATCAGGGCTGCGAGGGCAACCACGATCAGGCCCCACACGATGGTTCCCACCCGCGCCCCGGAGGGAGGGGCGGAGTCGGTGCGTGCCGCCGCGGAGCTCCCCGGAATGTAGGGGTCCGGCGCCGGTGTCTGGCTGCTCATGTCAATTACCTTCCTCGATGGTGACGTTGCTGACGGTGCCGTCGATCTCGATGACCAGGTGGCTGCCGGGCTTGTCGGTGTTGTAGCTGCTTTCGCGTGTGGTTGTCCCGCCGCGCTGGCTTCCGCCTTCCGCGAGGTTCCCCAGGGTCATATCGGCCCGGATGTCCACGGGCACGGAGTCAGGGATCACCACCGTGACGTTGCTGGCGGTGAAGTCCAGGGGGACAAGCACCTCGGACTCAAGGGGGGCGTCCAGGGCGAGCCCGGTGAGGTCAACGGTTCCGCGTCCCGCCGTGATGTTCAGCCCTTCGCTTGCCTGCTGGATGCTCGTGGGGGCCCAGTCAACTTCCTGGAACCGGACGCGCTCACCGTTGTTGCCCACCACATTGAAGATTCCTCCCGTGATGAGGGCTGCCACCGCAAAGAACGACAGGATGCCCGAAGTGCGGCCGCGGAAGCCCAGAATGAGGATCCCGAGGCCCAGGACCGCCGCCGCGCTGGCCCAGGCGATGGCGTTCGTGGAGTCACCGAGGTCGATGATATTGGTGACGTCCAGGGCTTTCAGCCCCGCGCCGACGATCAGTGCGCTGCCGGCAGCGATGGCGACGGCGGGGGCCCCGGGGCCTGCGGGGCGCGCCTTGGGTGCCGGCGGAGGACCCTGCGGCTGCCAGGTGCTGCCCGCGCCTTTGTTGTCCCATCCGCCGTTTCCGGAGCCGCCGGCGCCGTAGGGGCTGCCGGTAAACGGGCCGGTCCCTGCAACGTCCGGGTACAGGGGCGCCGTTGCCGCCGAAGCTGCGGCAGAGTGCGTGGTGGTACCGGGGTATGGGGTGCCCGGGTAGGAGGTGGCGCCGGGTGCGGCTGCGCCCGCCGGTGTGCCCACCGCTGCTTTGTTGCGCTGCGCGAGGTAGTAGATCAGGTAGATGGCGCCGCCAACCCAGAAGAGGGTCCAGAGGAAGGCGCCGAAACCGTGGTTGCTCCAGCCCCAGAAGTCGCCGCCCAGTCCGCTGAAGCCGAGGATTACGGCGATCAGGGAACCGGTCATGCCGCTGGTCCACCGTCCGGCGCCGGCTTCCTGGACATGGATCCTTCCATCGGGCTCTGGCAGGAAGGCCCATGCCAGGCCGTAGAAAAGTACGCCAATGCCCGCGAAAAGGGTCATCACGATGAAGACGCCCCGGACGATCAGCGGGTCGATACCCAGGCGCCGGGCGATGCCGCTGGAGACGCCGCCGATCCAGCGGTCCTGGCCGCGGGTGATGCCGTGGCTGCGCACCCAGCCGAAGAAGTCGGTCTGCTGGGTGGGTGCACCGGCATACGGGTACCTGCCGGCGCCCGGGCTTGCGCTGCCCGGGCCGGAGCTGCCCTGGCCCGGGTACGCTCCGGCAGGCTGCCCGGCATAGGCCGCACCGGCGCCGTCGTACGCCGCGTCATCCCGCATGGACCGGTGAGAGGAGCCGTCCCCGTCGTCGTGCTCCGGTTCCTGCTCCGGGGCCGGACCCGACGCCGACGGGGGAACAGGTGAGGGGGAAGGCACGGACTGGGAGCCAGCCGGCGGGAGGGGCTCGGTGGGGTTTTCGTTGTCCCGTTTGGGGAGGGGCTCCGTCGGGTGGCCGTCATCAGGGGTGGGGGTTTGCGAGTTCATGCTTCGATCCTTCCGCCTGCGGCGCTTCGGCTCTACTGGGGGACACCCTGAATGGTCCCTGAGAGGACCCCGGATCCGGCCGGACTGCGGGCCCGGGAACCCTGATCCGTGCTTGGATTGATCCATGACAACCGTGCCCGCCCGCCTCCCGCTGGTCCGCCGCAGCGACCGCTTCATCGCAGGCGTGTGCTCCGGCCTGGCCGCACACCTGGGCGTGCCCGTGGTCCACGTGCGGGTGGCAATGGTCCTTGCGTCGCTTGCCGGCGGGGCCGGCGTCGTCTTCTATGCGTGGTTGTGGATCATGGTTCCCACGGCTGACGAAAGCGCCCGGCGCCAGGCGCGCCGGCCGTCGTCGCCCATTGCACCGGCTGTCAGCCGGGAGACCGTGCCGGCCGCAGTTCCCTGGGCAGCGGCCCCGGCGGGTGGCGGCATTGACGGGATCGCGCCGCCCAGCAGGCCCGACGGCGGCCCACGGACGGATAATGCCTCTCCACGCGGCCTCGGATACCCCGCCCTGGGGGAAGCCGCAGCGTCCGCGTCCGAGCCCGTCCGGCCGCCCTGGTTCCGGTTCCGGGAGATGCGCTACGGCAAGGAAATCCTGCTCGGAACCGGGCTGCTGCTCGTGGCGGGCATCCTGATCGCCCAACTGCTGGGCGTGGATGTGCCACTGGGAACCCTGATACCCGCTGCGGCAGTGCTCGGCGGCGCCTCCATTGCCTGGATGCAGCTGGATGAGACCCGGCGGGCCGGGCTCGTGGACAAAACCAAGGCGGACCAGGCAGGGGGCTGGGCCCGGCTCGCGGCAGGGCTGGCGCTGGTGGTGGCCGGCGTCCTGGTGATGGTGTCCGGCTCCGGTTCCTGGGAGCAGACCTGGCTGGCGCTGCTGGCCTCGGTGGCTGTCCTCGGCGGGGTGGTGCTGGTCCTGCTGCCATGGGCGCTGAAGTTCTGGCGCGACCTGGAGGCGGAGCGGGCCGGCAGGATCCGGGAGACCGAACGGGCCGAGGTTGCCGCCCACCTGCATGACTCGGTGCTGCAGACGCTGGCCCTGATCCAGCGTCGGGCGGCCAGCGAGCACGACGTCGTCCGGCTGGCCCGTGCCCAGGAACGCGAGCTGCGGGGCTGGCTTTTTGCGGATCCCGGCAAGGACGCCGGGCACCTGTCGGACCGGATCAAGGCCGTGGCAGCCGAAGTGGAGGACCTGCTGGGCAACGCCGTCGAGGTGGTCTGCGTGGGGGACACTGCCGTCACGGAGGGCCATGAAGCGCTGATCCAGGCCAGCCGGGAGGCCATGCTCAATGCCTCCCGCCACGGCGGCGGGACCGTTTCGGTCTACCTGGAGGCATCCGGCGGCCGTGCCGAGGTGTTTATCAAGGACCGCGGCCCCGGCTTCGACCTGCAGCATGTGCCGGAGGACAGGCTCGGGGTCAGGGAATCCATCATCGGCCGCATGAACCGCCACGGCGGTACAGCGGCAATCACCAGCAGCAGCGAAGGCACGGAGGTGCGGCTGGGCTTTCCCGCCGCCCCGCAGGACAGCACGGAAGGCAAGCCATGAACACAACGCAGGGACCGGGTTCGGATCCGGCCGCCAGGTCCGCCAGGGTGGTCATTGTCGACGACCACGCGATCTTCCGCTCGGGCCTGAAAGCGGACCTGGACCCCAGCATCCAGGTGGTGGGCGAGGCAGCCACGGTGGAACAGGCCATCGCCGTCATAGCACAGCAGCGCCCGGACGTGGTGCTGCTGGACGTCCACCTGCCCGGAGGCCTGGGCGGCGGGGGCCGTGAGGTTATCGCCGGTTCCGCAGCCCTGCTCCCTGCCACCAAGTTCCTTGCCCTCAGCGTCTCGGACGCGGCCGAGGACGTTGTGGCGGTAATCCGGGCGGGAGCACGCGGCTACGTCACCAAGACCATCTCGGGGGCGGAAATCACTGACGCCGTGTACCGGGTTGCCGGCGGTGACGCGGTCTTCTCGCCCCGGCTTGCAGGCTTTGTCCTGGACGCTTTTGGTACCGCCCCCGCGGACATCGCCGACGACGAACTGGACAGGCTGTCCGCGCGGGAACTCGAGGTCATGCGCCTCATCGCCCGCGGCTACAGCTACAAGGAAGTGGCCAAGGAGCTCTTCATCAGCATCAAGACGGTGGAAACCCACGTATCAGCGGTACTGCGGAAGCTGCAGCTCTCCAGCCGCCACGAGCTGACCAAGTGGGCCGCAGAGCGCCGCCTCCTCTAATCCCACGTCCCCAAACGCTCTCTCACTTGATGTGCCTTAACGCCAAACGCTCTCTCACTTGATGTGCCCTAACGCCAAACGCTCTATCACTCACCGGGAAGGGAGTGATAGAGCGTTTAGGGAATTCCTGCGTTAAGTGAGAGAGAGCGTCCTACTGGGCCTTGCCCAGGAAGTCCTGCAGCCGCTGCACGCCGGTGGCCAGGTCCTCGTCGCCGAGGGCGTAGGAAAGGCGCAGGTAGCCGGAAGGACCAAAGGCCTCACCCGGAACCACGGCCACTTCAACCTCGTCCAGGATCAGCGCTGCGAGCTCGGCAGAGGTCTGCGGGGTTGCGGTGCCGGAGGCGGTGGGAAACTCTTTGCCCAGCAGCCCACGGACATCGGCGTAGACGTAGAAGGCGCCCTTCGGCGTCGGGCATTCCACGCCGTCGATGGCGTTCAGGCCCGCAACGATCGCCTTGCGGCGGCGGTCGAATGCCACCTTCATCTCATCAACAGCCGTCAGCGGGCCGGAAACCGCGGCGAGGGCGGCGATCTGCATGATGTTGGAGACGTTGGAGGTGGCATGCGACTGCAGGTTGGTGGCGGCCTTGATGACGTCGGCCGGACCGATCATCCAGCCCACCCGCCAGCCGGTCATGGCATAGGTTTTGGCAACGCCGTTCAGGATCACCACTTTGTCGCCCAGTTCCGGCGCCGCGGTGGCGATCGAAGTGAAGGGAACGCCGTCGTAGGTCAGGTGCTCGTAGATCTCGTCCGTGACCACCCAAAGGCCCTTGGACGCTGCCCACTTGCCGATCTCCGCCACCTGCTCCGGCGAGTAGACAGAGCCGGTGGGGTTGGACGGCGACACGAACAACAGGATTTTCGTCCTGTCCGTAAGGGCTGCTTCGAGCTGTTCCACAGTGACCAGGTAGTCCTGCTCAGGACCCGCAAACACCTCCACGGGGACACCGCCGGCCAGGCGGATGGCCTCCGGGTAGGTAGTCCAGAACGGGGTGGGGACAATAACCTCATCTCCCGGATCAACCAGGGTGGCGAAGGTGTTGTACACGGCCTGCTTGCCGCCGTTGGTCACCAGGACCTGGGCGGCGTCCACTGCATAGCCGGAGTCGCGCAGCGTCTTGTCGGCTATGGCCTTCTTCAGCTCCGGCAATCCGCCGGCAGGGGAGTAGCGGTGGTACTTCGGCTGGCCGGCAGCTTCGATGGCGGCCTGGACGATGTAGTCCGGAGTGGGGAAGTCCGGTTCGCCCGCACCAAACCCAATAACCGGCCGGCCCGCTGCCTTCAGCGCCTTCGCCTTGGCGTCAACGGCGAGGGTTGCGGATTCGGCAATTGCGGAAATGCGCTGGGAAACGCGGGCGGCAGACATGGCAGGTCCGTTCTTCGCTTGCAGCCTGGGGGCTGGAATGTGGGATTCGACGAGTTCTACTCTATGCTGTTCACCGGACCCTCCGGGTTGCCGGTTTTGATTTGTGACTGTGTCCCGGTCACATGTCAGGCAGGCCGTCAGGCGGGGGCCGGAAATGGGCCGGTTCGACGAACACGAAGTTGTTGCGTAGACTGGTTCACCGGTGTTGAAACACGGATGATGACGTGCGCCCCAGCTCAGACTGGAGGCTCGTTGTCAGAGGGTGGAATTCACTCCATAGGGTAGTGGCGCAATTGGTAGCGCAGCGGTCTCCAAAACCGCAGGTTGCAGGTTCGAGTCCTGTCTGCCCTGCGCAAGCGCCCCGGGCGAAAATCCGGGGCAAGCGCAGCAACCATGGTTCTGTTCAGGGCCGGGTAATCCAACATTGCAAAGATGAGCGAGGACCAGGTGACCGAAACAGCTGCCAGCAGCTCCAAGGGCCGCCCAGCTAAGAAGGACGCCAAGGCAAACTTCTTCGCCCGCATTGCACTCTTCGTCCGCCAGATCATCGGCGAACTGAAGAAGGTTGTTGCACCCACCCGCAAGGAACTGATCAATTACACGCTCGTGGTGCTGGTGTTCGTGGGCATCATGATGGTCATCGTCAGCCTGCTGGACATCGGTTTTGGAACCGCCGTCGGCTGGGTCTTCGGCGGGACCGGCACCACGGACAGCTAACGCTGCACGGTCCGCAGGCCGCGTGTTCCTCCGGGATTCCCGGACGGAACGCCGGTGTGCGGAATTGAGCCATTTAAATAGGCATGTTAGGCAATGAGGAAGCAGGAGACCAAGTGTCTGAGCAGGAGCTCGAGGTAACCGAGACTGAGCTGGAAGAGTCCGCGGACGTCACGGCAGAAGCCGGTGACGAGTCTGAGGTTGATTCCTCCGCGCCCGAATCCGAGGACGCCGGTTCCGACTTTGACGCCGAGGCAGACGCCGGCTCCGAAGAGGAGTCCACTGACGCCCTCGCCGCTGCCGCCGCCAAAGCAGACGTTGACCCCGCCGAGGAGTTCAAGGCCAAGCTGCGCCGCCAGGAAGGTGACTGGTACGTCATCCACTCCTACGCCGGTTACGAAAACCGCGTGAAGGCCAACCTGGAAACCCGCATCCAGACCCTGGACATGGAAGATTACATCTTCGAGATCCAGGTGCCCATGGAAGAAGTCGTTGAGATCAAGAATGCTCAGCGCAAGGTCATCAACCGCGTCCGGATCCCCGGCTACGTGCTGGTCCGCATGGACCTCACGGACGCCTCGTGGGGCGCCGTCCGCCACACCCCGGGTGTCACCGGCTTCGTGGGTAACGCCCACAACCCCGTGCCGCTTCGCCTGGACGAGGTCTTCTCCATGCTTGCTCCCGTCTTCGAGGAAGAGCAGGCCGAGAAGGGCAAGCCGGTCAACAAGCAGAACCAGGCCCCCGTGGACGTTGACTTCGAGGTTGGCGAGTCCGTCATCGTCAAGGAAGGCCCGTTCGAGACCCTTCCCGCCACCATTTCCGAGATCAAGGTCGAATCCCAGACCCTCGTGGTGCTCGTATCCATCTTCGAGCGCGAAACGCCGGTTACCCTGGCGTTCAACCAGGTCACCAAGATCTGATCACCCAAGAATTCGTCCCGGGGCTGCCCGCTTAGCAGTACCGGAACGGCCGGCCGCCTTGCCATGGCGGCCACAAACCTGAGGCACGCTCCTGTGCCCCAGGACGTTATTGAGAGAAGGACCCTACATTGGCTCCCAAGAAGAAGGTCACCGGCCTCATCAAGCTGCAGATCCAGGCAGGTGCCGCTAACCCGGCCCCGCCGATCGGTCCTGCGCTTGGCCAGCACGGTGTCAACATCATGGAATTCTGCAAGGCGTACAACGCTGCGACGGAAGCCCAGCGCGGAAACGTCATCCCCGTGGAAATCACGGTCTACGAGGACCGTTCCTTCACGTTCATCACCAAGACCCCGCCGGCTGCAGAGCTCATCAAGAAGGCTGCAGGCGTCGCCAAGGGTTCAGCAACCCCGCACACCGTCAAGGTTGCCAAGCTGACCCAGGCACAGGTCAACGAGATCGCCTCCACCAAGATGGAAGACCTCAACGCCACCAGCCTCGAAGGCGCAGCGAAGATCATCGCCGGCACCGCCCGCTCCATGGGCATCACCGTCGAAGGCTAGCCGCTTCCGCCGCTTCGGTGTTGTGTCCCGCAAAAAGGGCACGACGACGGGCGGCACCGCCGGGACACCGGCACCACCAAAACTGAAATGTTGGGAAACGGGCACGGATAACGAGCCCGCCCACCAACTGTGGCAGGGCCCAGCGCGGTCCGCAGACCACAACTGCACAAGGAGAAATAAGCAGCATGGCAAAGCGCAGCAAAGCATATGAGGCAGCAGCCGCCAAGATCGACGCGGAGAAGTTCTACGCGCCGTTCGAGGCAGTAACCCTCGCCAAGGACACCAACCCGTCCAAGTTCGACGCCACCGTTGAGGTTGCATTCCGCCTCGGCGTCGACCCCCGCAAGGCTGACCAGATGGTCCGCGGCACCGTCAACCTGCCCCACGGCACCGGTAAGGTTTCCCGCGTCCTCGTGTTCGCCACCGGTGACAAGGCTGAGGCAGCAATCGCCGCCGGCGCCGACTTCGTTGGTTCCGACGACCTGATCGAAAAGATCGCAGCCGGCTGGACCGACTTCGACGCCGCCGTCGCCACCCCTGACCTCATGGGCAAGGTTGGCCGCCTCGGTAAGGTCCTGGGCCCGCGTAACCTGATGCCGAACCCGAAGACGGGCACCGTGACCCCCGACGTCACCAAGGCCGTCAACGACATCAAGGGTGGAAAGATCGACTTCCGCGTCGACAAGCACTCCAACCTGCACTTCATCATCGGCAAGGTCTCCTTCGACGCCGTCAAGCTGGCCGAGAACTACGCAGCTGCGCTGGAAGAGGTGCTTCGCCTGAAGCCGTCCGCTTCCAAGGGCCGCTACATCCAGAAGGCCACGGTTGCCACCACCTTCGGTCCCGGCATCTCAGTCGACCCGAACGTCACCAAGGTTCTGACCGAGGCCTAAATCCTCGTCTGAAGCTCCTGCAGCGGAACCCGTCCGCCGCAACAAACCGCCCGGCACCTGTGCCGGGCGGTTTTGTTTAAGCTGCGGAACTATCCCGCCGCCGGTACCTTGTGCCTAAGCTGTAGGAATGGCTGACCCGGAGTCGGACACCTTCCCAGGGACCCCCACTGCACCCGTTATCACTGCCGTTAAGGTGCTTCCGGAACCCGGCATGAATGCCGCTTCTGCAGGACCCACAGCAGATCTCAGGGAATGCCATGCCCTGCGGGTGGAGCACGAGCTCGCGCTGTGGGGCAACCTGGACCGCTGTCCCACTCTCCAGGAAGCTGCCGAGTTCTGGCAGGGCAACGAGTACGAGGAGCGGCAGCTCTTCCTGGCGAGGCTGAAGGGGGAGACCGTTGGCATGTGCTCGGTGGAACTGCCGCTCCGCGAGAACACCCACACCGCCGGCATCGACGTCCTGATTGCGCCCGTCCACCGGCGCCGGGGGCTGGGCAGGATGCTGCTGTTGCACGCTGAGTCGATAGCCAGGGAACGGGGCCGGACCTCCCTCTACGGATACCACGAGGTTCCGCTGGCCGCGGGGGACGGGAACCCCTTGCTCCCCGCAAAATCCGGTGCCGGGGGCCTGCCGGCCACTGAACCTGCTGTAGCCTTCGCCGCAGGTTCCGGCTACGAGCTGGAACAGGTGGAACGGTCCAGCCGGCTGGACCTTCCCGTTGCGCCGGAACTGCTGGACCGGCTGGAGTCGGAGGCAGCAGCGGGGGCAGGCGGCTACATCATCACGGGCTGGGACGACACCTGCCCCGAAGACCTGGTTCGGGCCTACGCGGTTCTCAAAGCCCGGATGAGCACGGACGTTCCCATTGCCGGGATGGACTGGGAGGGCGAGGACTGGGATGCAGCGAGGGTGCGGGAGGAGGAGCAAACGATGGCCCGCGGCGGCGTCCAGTCCGCGGTGACCGCCGCACTGCACAGCGCCACGGGGGAGCTGGTCGCCTACACGGTCCTCAACTGGCGGCCCGGCGTGCCGGCCTCCATTGCCCAGCAGGACACCCTGGTCACGGCCAAACACCGCGGCCGCCGCCTCGGCACGCTTATCAAGGTGGCGAATCTACGGCGTGCCCAGGGCAGATGGCCGTCGGCGCGTTCTGTGTTGACGTGGAACGCCAGTGAAAACCAACATATGCTGGCCATAAATATTGCCCTTGGATTCAGGCCGGCTGGTTATGAAGGTGAGTGGCAGAAACGGCTGGGATGATGCGCCTATGGCAAAAGACGTGAAGATCGAGCAGCTCTGGATCCCTGATTCACTCGAGGCGCCGGACGCTGCGGACTTCCTTGCCGCCGTCGAAGTGGGACGCAAAGTCCGCATGCAGACCTGGGGTAGCGACGACCTCGCCTACGGCCCCCTGGAAAAGCTGCTTGAGTTCGCGGATCCCTATGAGCGGCAGTTGATCCTGGTCGCCAAGGTCGACGGTGAGATCGTCGGCACCGTTGACATCGCCCTTCCCCTCACGGACAACCTGGACCTGGCGGAGTTCACCCTGGACATCCTGCCCGAGTTCCAGCGCCAGGGCGTCGGGAGGAAGCTGCTCCAGGCCGCCGAGCAGCTGGCCCGCAATGAAGGCCGCACCATGATCCTGGTGGACACCAACCATCCCGGGGCTTCCCTGCACGAATTCGAACGTGCCCAGCTGGTCCCCGGATCGGGGCAGGGCTTCGTGCCGTTGGAGAGCCGCGAGGTGGAGTTCGCCCAACGCACCGGATACACCCTGCAGCACATTGAGCAGTTTAGTTCCTGCCTGCTGCCGCTGGACTCGAAGCTGGTGGCCGACCTGCAGGCCGAAGCGGAGGAAGCCAACAACGGCCGGTACCGGCTGCACCATTGGACGGACCGGTGCCCTGACCGCTGGCTGGAGGCCGTCGCCGTCCTGGAAAACCAGGCAGGCGCCGACGTCGACCCGTCGCTCCAGGTGCCGGTTGAGCAGGACATGGTGTTCGACGGCGCCATCCTCCGGGAGGCCGAAGACGTTGCCATTGCGCAGGGCCGGCGGACGGTGGTCACCGCCGTCGAGCATCTCGCCAGCGGGGCGCTGGTGGGCCTGACCACCATCACGGTGCTGGCCCACCGCGCTGACGTGGTTTTCCAGGACGATACCCTCGTCCTGCAGGAGCACCGCGGCAACAAGCTGGGACTCCTGATCAAGGTGGCGAACATGGAACGGCTGACGGAGCAGTTTCCGGATGCCCGGGTCATCTACACCTGGAATGCGCCGGAAAACCGATACCTCCTGACCGTCAACCAGCAATTGGGATTCCGGACCGCGGGCGTGACGGGAATCTGGCAGAAGGAGCTTCCGCACCTTCGCACCAGCAACAGCTGACTGCCGATTTGGCGGAGCGGCGGGACCTCCCTTAGACTGGGATGACCAAAGACCGTCGGTTGTTGGAAATCCACTCCCCTGAGCATGGCTCAACTCTGCAGTTCTGCGCGGGGGATAGAAGTGGTTTTCCGGACGAAGGACCCTCAACGCAGGGCGGCCGGCGCAGGTGAACGAAGCAAAGCTCCACGGTACAGCCGTGTTGAGCCAAGCCCCGTGCATCTGCGCGGGGCGTTTTTAGTTTTAGCTCTCTTGAGCGGGGACCGTCGAATACCGGCACTATCCCCGGAAGGAGGGTTATGGCAACGCCTACCAAGGTTTCAGCAGTAGCTGAGATCACTAACGATTTCAAGGAATCGAACGCCGCTGTCCTGACCGAATACCGTGGGCTCACCGTTGCACAGCTCAAGCAGCTGCGTGTTTCTCTCGGCCAGGACACCAAGTTCACGGTCGTCAAGAACACCCTGACCGCCATTGCAGCCAAGGAAGCCGGTGTCGAAGCATTCGACGGCCAGCTTGCCGGCCCCACTGCGATCGCGTTCATCAAGGGTGACGCAGTTGCCGCTGCCAAGAGCCTGACGGATTTTGCCAAGACCAACAAGCAGCTGGTCATCAAGACCGGTTACTTCGAGGGCAAGGCACTGAACGCCAGCGAGGTTGCCGCACTGGCAGCTCTCGAGTCCCGCGAGCTGCAGCTCGCCAAGGTTGCAGGCGTCCTCAAGGCCCCTGCTGCCGCCGCTGCACGCATCATTGACGCACTGCGCCTCAAGCTTGAAGAAGAGAACGGTGCACCGGCAGCTGCCGAGGCGCCCGCCGCTGAAGAAGCCCCCGCCGCAGAAGCAGAGGCTCCTGCAGCCGAAGCTCCCGCAGCTGAAGAGAACTAACTCTCTTTACCTCACAAGACTCCGGTGTGAAGCACGGCTGCGTGCCGCTGAACACCACAACAGGAAGGACGCCTACCATGGCGAAGCTCACCAACGAAGAGCTCATTGAAGCTTTCAAGGAACTGACCATCATCGAGCTCTCCGAGTTCGTCAAGCTCTTCGAAGAGACCTTCGAAGTTACCGCTGCTGCTGTTGCTGTTGCTGGCCCCGCCGGCGCTGCTGCTGAAGAGGTTGAAGAGAAGACCGACTTCGACGTCGTCCTCGAAGCTGCCGGCGACAAGAAGATCGCAGTGATCAAGGAAGTTCGCGCCATCACTTCCCTGGGCCTCAAGGAAGCCAAGGACCTGGTTGACAGCGCTCCCAAGGCTGTCCTCGAAGGTGCAACCAAGGAAGCTGCCGAGAAGGCCAAGGAGCAGCTCGAGGCTGCAGGCGCAACCGTTACCCTCAAGTAGTAACGCGCTTTTTCCTCAGGAAGCCCCGTCCACGTTTGTGGGCGGGGCTTCCTGCTTTAATGCGGTGCTTCCTGCTTTAAACGGGGTCGGAGATATCGGCTACGACAGCGTCCAGTGCTGCGGTCAGGGCGTCCGCGTCCACGAAGGCGCTGTAGCCGTGGGCGCCCGCACCCATCGAGATCCGGCGCCCGGTGATAGTGGCGTCCGCGTAGACCGGCCAGCTGGTGGAGCTGCCCAGCGGCGTAATGGTGCCTCGCTCGTACCCGGTCGCCTCCAGGGCCGTGTCCGCGGGCGGCAGCGACAGCTTGTTGACGCCCACCAGGGCCCGCAGTTTGGGCCAGGAGATCTGGCGGTCGCCGGGGATCAGCGCAAACAGGAAGGTACCGTCCTTGTGCTTGACCACCAGCGATTTGACGATGTCAGCGGGGCTGATTCCCAGAATGCCGGCTGCCTCTTCGAGGCTCCTGGCGGCCGGCCTTTCCACGATGTCCACCGCCAGCCCGCGGGCGGAGGCGTCGGCCAGGAACCGTCCGTGTCCGGCGCCGTCCGCCCCGTTCATGACCGGGCCGGCCATCAGTCGCGGTAGAGCAGGAGCGCTTCGCCCTGCCCGCCGCCGCCGCACAGCGACACGGCGGCTTTACCCGTTCCGCGGCGCTTCAGCTCATGCGCAGCATGGACGGCCAGCCGTGCGCCCGAGGCCCCGATGGGGTGGCCCAGGGCAATGGCGCCGCCGTGGATATTGCACTTCTCAAGCGGGTAGTCCAGGTCCTTGAGCGACTGGACGGCCACGGACCCGAAGGCTTCGTTGATCTCAATGAAGTCCAGGTCGGCTGTGGTCCAGCCTGCCCGTCCCAGGGCATTCCGGATGGCATTGGATGGCTGGGAGTGCAACGAGTTGTCCGGTCCGGCAACCTGCCCGGGTTTCCCGACGACGGCCAGGTATTCCAGGCCGTGTTCCTCGGCATAGCCGCGGGAGGCCAGCACCAGGGCTGCGGCCCCGTCCGACAGGGGAGAGGAGTTACCGGCGGTGATGGTCCCGTCGGTCACGAAAGCTGCGCGCAGCCCGGCGAGCGAATCCACGGAGGTGTTGGGTCGGACGCCCTCGTCAACGGAGACCACGAGCGGATCGCCCTTGCGCTGCTTGACGCTGACCGGAACGATTTCGTCGTCGAACGTTCCATTCTTGGCGGCCAGCGCGGCCCGCTGGTGGGACTGGGCGGCCACGTTGTCCTGCGATGTGCGGTCAATGCCCAGGGCAAGGTTGCGGGTCTCGGTGGACAAACCCATGGACTGCCCGTCGAAAGCGTCTGTCAGGCCATCATGCGCGGCAGCGTCCAGGGCCTGGATTGAACCGTAGGTCCAGCCCTGCCTCGAGCCGGGCAGCAGGTGCGGGGCCCGGGTCATGGATTCCTGGCCGCCGGCCACCACCACTGCCGCCTCGCCGCTACGGATCATCCGGGCGGCGTCGATCACCGCGGTCAGTCCTGACAGGCATACTTTGTTGATTGTCACGGCAGGGACGTCCCAGCCGATGCCGGCACCGATTGAACTTTGCCGGGCGGGGTTCTGGCCGGCACCTGCCTGCAGCACCTGGCCCATGATGACGGCTTCCACGTCGCCGGCATCCACGCCGCTGGCGTCCAGCGCGGCCTTGATGGCGCGGGAACCCAGTTCCACGGCGGTGAAGCTTGCCAGCTGCCCATTGATCCGGCCCTGCGGGGTGCGCGCTGCTGCGAGGATGACAACGTCAGTGTTGTCACGGGAGTTGCCCATGGTTATCTCTTCCGATCCGTTTTCCGGTGTAAGCCACCAAGGCTATCGTGACCCTGGTCACCTAAGTATTCAAACGCCCGGTACCGCATGGGCATTCCGTCCCTGGGCAGCGCGCTGCGGCCACAGTCCACTGCAGCTTCCGGGCGGGGGAGAGGTCCCCATCCCTTGAACGTGCGCGACGGCGGCGGCGTGCGTAGGGTGGACCGCGGACACTTGTGCAGGGGAAACAGTGGGTCCCTGCCCCGGGACGGTTGGAGCAGCAGCGTGAAGAAACTACTTGCCACAGCGGCAGCAGCGTCCCTCGCGGCGCTCACCGCCTGTTCCGTGTCGGTGCCCGACAACGACGCCGCCTCCGCGCCCCCATCCCAGCCGGAGCCAGGCCCCGCCCGTACCAGCGCCGCCGTCGGCGGCAGCGCCGGGACGCCGTCGTCGTCCCCTGCACAGGGCACCAAGGCAGCATGCGAGCTCTTCAACTCCCTCTTTGAACGCTACGCGGCCGTTCCTTCGGACGATTCCGAGGGCTATGAGGACGTCTACCTGCAGGCCGAAGAAGCGAAGGGCACGGTGTCCGGCGATCTTCGCGGCCTGTTCGCGTCGCTGAGCCTGCTGGCGATTGACCGCTCGGGTTCCGCCGGATCCGGCAGTGGGGCGGCGCAGGAGTCAGAGGACGCTGTCCGGGACGCCGTCTTCGCCAACGCCGGGACCTGCACGGACGCGGGGGTCACGCTGCGGCTGTAGTACCGAGGAGGCGCGAAAACCGGTGCTTGCATTCCGGCCGGACATGGGGTAGACACGTAGGCTGTTTTGCCGTATCGTAGATATTTGCGTCTTCCCTGTTTACCTTCAGCCTTCATATAGCGGTGGGCTTTGCCTGGCAGCTGACAATCAACGTGCCGTCAACCGCGTCACAGCATGGTCAGCGCGGGCCCCGGGTCATATAGCGGAACCGGATGGTAGCACTGCGGAGCATTCCGCAGGGTGCACAGCGGGGGAGATCTGAAAACGCCTGAAGGTCTGTGGAAGGATCCCTCTTGGTCGCCTCGAGCACCTCTAATAACGAAACCGCTAACACTGCCGACAGCACTGATGGTGCCACTCGCCGGCTCTCATTCGCAAAGATTCACGAACCTCTTGACGTTCCGAATCTGCTTGCCCTGCAGACGGACAGCTTTGACTGGCTGGTCGGCAACGAACGCTGGCAGGCACGCGTAGCGAAGGCTGTCGAAGAAAACGATCTCAGCGTCGCCACCACGTCCGGCCTGTCGGACATCTTCGAAGAGATCTCCCCGATCGAGGACTTCCAGGGCACCATGTCCCTGAGCTTCTCTGATCCGGAGTTCGCTGACCCCAAGTACACCATGGCCGAGTGCAAGGACCGGGACGCTACGTACTCCGCTCCGCTGTACGTCAAGGCCGAGTTCATGAACAACAACACGGGCGAAATCAAGCAGCAGACCGTGTTCATGGGCGACTTCCCGCTGATGACCGAGAAGGGCACCTTCGTGGTCAACGGCACCGAGCGTGTCGTCGTCTCCCAACTGGTCCGCTCCCCGGGCGCCTACTTTGAGCGTGCCGCCGACAAGACCAGCGACAAGGACATCTTCACCGCGAAGATCATCCCGTCCCGCGGTGCCTGGTTCGAACTCGAAATCGACAAGCGCGACCAGGTCGGCGTCCGCCTCGACCGCAAGCGCAAGCAGTCCGTCACGGTCCTGCTGAAGGCCCTCGGCTGGACCGAAGGCCAGATTCTCGAAGAGTTCGGCCAGTACGACTCCATGCGCGCAACGCTGGAGAAGGACGCCACCGAGACGCGCGAAGACGCGTTGCTGGACATCTACCGGAAGCTGCGCCCGGGCGAGCCGCCCACCGTCGAGGCTGCCCAGTCCCTGCTGGACAACCTGTACTTCAACTCCAAGCGCTACGATCTGGCCAAGGTTGGCCGCTACAAGATCAACCGCAAGCTTGGCATCGACCGCTCCCTTGGCGACAAGGAAGCATCGGTCCTGCATGTTGAAGACATCGTTGCCATGATCAAGTTCCTCGTTGCGCTGCACGCCGGCGAGAAGACCATCAAGGGCACCCGTGACGGCCAGGAAGTGGACCTGCGCGTCGAAATCGACGACATCGACCACTTCGGCAACCGCCGGATCCGCGCCGTCGGCGAGCTCATCGAGAACCAGGTCCGCACCGGCCTGTCCCGCATGGAGCGCGTTGTCCGCGAGCGTATGACCACCCAGGACGTCGAGGCCATCACGCCGCAGACCCTGATCAACATCCGCCCCGTGGTTGCGGCCATCAAGGAGTTCTTCGGAACGTCCCAGCTGTCCCAGTTCATGGACCAGAACAACCCGCTCTCGGGTTTGACCCACAAGCGCCGCCTGTCGGCCCTTGGCCCGGGTGGTCTGTCCCGTGACCGCGCCGGCATGGAAGTCCGTGACGTGCACCCGTCCCACTACGGACGTATGTGCCCCATCGAAACCCCTGAAGGCCCGAACATTGGCCTGATCGGTTCGCTGGCATCCTACGGACGCATCAACCCGTTCGGCTTCATCGAGACGCCGTACCGCCTGGTCAAGAACGGCGTCGTTTCCGACGACGTCCAGTACCTGACGGCCGACGACGAGGCTGAGGTCCTGATCGCCCAGGCCAACGCGCCGCTGGACGAGAACAAGAAGTTCGCCGAAGAGACCGTCCTGGTCCGTGCCCGCGGTGGTGGAGGCGAGCCCGTCCTCGTTCCCGCCGAGGACGTCGAGTTCATGGACGTTTCCCCGCGCCAGATGGTGTCCGTGGCCACCGCCCTGATCCCGTTCCTGGAGCACGACGACGCAAACCGCGCACTCATGGGTGCCAACATGCAGCGCCAGGCCGTGCCGCTGGTCCGTTCCGAGGCCCCGTTCGTGGGCACCGGCATGGAGCGCGCCGCAGCCGTCGACGCCGGTGACGTTGTCATCGCCAAGAAGGCCGGTGTGGTCACCGAGGTTTCCGCCGAGCTCGTCATCATGCTCAACGACGACGGCACGGAGACCAACTACCGCATCAACAAGTTCGCCCGCTCCAACCAGGGCAACTGCTACAACCACCGTGTCCTGGTGAACGAAGGCCAGCGCCTGGAAGTTGGCGGCATCATCGCCGACGGCCCGGCAACGGACCAGGGCGAGCTCGCCCTCGGCAAGAACCTGCTCGTGGCATTCATGTCGTGGGAAGGCCACAACTTCGAGGACGCCATCATCCTCTCGCAGCGCATCGTTGCCGAGGACGTTCTTTCCTCCATCCACATCGAGGAGCACGAGATCGATGCCCGCGACACCAAACTTGGTGCCGAGGAAATCACCCGTGACATCCCCAACGTGTCCGAGGAAGTCCTGGCGGGCCTGGACGAGCGCGGCATCATCCACATCGGTGCCGAGGTTGAAGCAGGGGACATCCTGGTCGGAAAGGTCACCCCGAAGGGTGAAACCGAGCTGACCCCGGAAGAGCGCCTGCTGCGCGCCATCTTCGGCGAGAAGTCCCGCGAAGTCCGCGACACCTCGCTGAAGGTTCCCCACGGCGAGTCCGGCACCGTCATCGGCGTGCGCGTCTTCGACCGCGACAACGACGACGAGCTGCCCCCGGGCGTGAACCAGCTGGTCCGCGTCTACGTCGCTGCCAAGCGCAAGATCACCGACGGCGACAAGCTCGCCGGCCGCCACGGCAACAAGGGTGTTATCTCCAAGATCCTCCCCGTTGAGGACATGCCCTTCCTTGCCGACGGCACCCCCGTTGATATCGTCCTGAACCCGCTGGGTGTCCCGGGCCGTATGAACGTGGGCCAGGTGCTCGAAACGCACCTCGGCTGGGTTGCCAAGACCGGCTGGAAGATCGAAGGCGAGCCCGAGTGGGTCAAGCAGCTGCCGAACCTGCCGCGCGAAAGTGGCCAGACCACTGTTGCAACGCCGGTGTTCGATGGTGCCCGCGAAGAGGAAATCACGGGCCTGCTGGACTCCACCAACGTGACCCGCGACGGCGAACGCCTGATCAACTCCTCCGGCAAGACCCGCCTGTTCGACGGCCGCTCCGGCGAGCCGTTCCCGGATCCGATCTCGGTCGGCTACATGTACATCCTGAAGCTCCACCACCTGGTGGACGACAAGATCCACGCGCGCTCCACCGGCCCGTACTCCATGATCACGCAGCAGCCGCTGGGTGGTAAGGCCCAGTTCGGTGGCCAGCGCTTCGGTGAAATGGAAGTGTGGGCGCTCGAAGCCTACGGCGCCGCCTACACGCTCCAGGAACTCCTCACCATCAAGTCTGATGACATCCATGGCCGCGTGAAGGTCTACGAAGCCATCGTCAAGGGCGAGAACATCCCGGAGCCGGGCGTTCCCGAGTCCTTCAAGGTCTTGATCAAGGAAATGCAGTCGCTGTGCCTGAATGTGGAAGTTCTTTCCACGGACGGAACCACAATTGAAATGCGTGACTCTGATGACGCAGTCTTCACGGCTGCGGAAGAACTGGGCATCGATCTGTCTCGTGCAGAGCCCAGTTCCGTAGAAGAGGTCTAGAAGGAGGTTTACCGGGAGAGGCAAGCGGCCCCACCGCGCTGTCCTTTCCCGGTAGCCCCTTCCCTCATCCCGCACCCAAGACTTCAGAATTTAGAGAACAAGAGAGAACAGGGACCATATGTCCAGCGAATCCTCCTTCGGCCTCATGCAGATCGGCCTCGCCACCGCGGAAGACATCCGTGGCTGGTCTTACGGCGAGGTTAAGAAGCCGGAAACCATCAACTACCGCACACTCAAGCCCGAGAAGGACGGACTCTTCTGCGAGAAGATCTTCGGCCCGTCCCGGGACTGGGAATGCTACTGCGGCAAGTACAAGCGCGTGCGCTTCAAGGGCATCATCTGTGAGCGTTGTGGCGTCGAAGTCACCCGCGCAAAGGTCCGCCGCGAACGCATGGGCCACATCGAGCTGGCCGCACCCGTCACGCACATCTGGTACTTCAAGGGTGTTCCCTCCCGTCTGGGCTACCTCCTCGACCTGGCACCGAAGGACCTCGAAAAGGTCATCTACTTCGCTGCCTACATGATCACCAGCGTTGACGAAGCCGCCCGCCACGAGGAACTGCCCAACCTGCAGGTTGAGCACGACATCGAGAAGAAGCAGCTGATCGACAACCGCGACTCCGACATCGCGGCGATCGCCCGCGACCTCGAAGGCGAGATTGCCCGCCTCGAGGGCGAAGGCGCGAAGGCTGCCGACAAGAAGAAGGCACGCGACTCCGCCGACCGCCAGATGGCCAACGTTCGCAAGCGCGCCGATGCCGACATTGAGCGCCTCGAGCAGGTCTGGGACCGCTTCAAGAACCTGAAGGTCGCCGACCTCGAAGGTGACGAAGGACTGTACCGCGAGCTGCGAGACCGCTACGGCATGTACTTCGAAGGCTCCATGGGTGCCGAAGCCATCAAGAAGCGCCTTGAAAGCTTCGACATGCAGGCCGAGTCCGACCTGCTGCGCGACATCATTGCCAACGGCAAGGGCCAGCGCAAGACCCGCGCCCTCAAGCGCCTGAAGGTGGTCAACGCGTTCCTGACCACCAACAACAGCCCGCTTGGCATGGTCCTCGACGCCGTCCCGGTGATCCCGCCGGAACTGCGCCCCATGGTCCAGCTGGACGGTGGCCGCTTCGCGACCTCCGACCTCAACGACCTGTACCGCCGCGTGATCAACCGCAACAACCGCCTCAAGCGCCTGCTTGACCTGGGTGCTCCGGAGATCATCGTCAACAACGAGAAGCGCATGCTTCAGGAAGCTGTTGACAGCCTCTTCGACAACGGCCGCCGCGGCCGTCCGGTCACCGGACCGGGCAACCGTCCGCTGAAGTCCCTGAGCGACATGCTCAAGGGCAAGCAGGGCCGTTTCCGCCAGAACCTCCTCGGCAAGCGCGTCGACTACTCCGGCCGTTCGGTCATCGTCGTCGGCCCGCAGCTGAAGCTGCACCAGTGCGGCCTGCCCAAGCAGATGGCCCTGGAGCTCTTCAAGCCGTTCGTGATGAAGCGCCTGGTTGACCTCAACCATGCCCAGAACATCAAGTCGGCCAAGCGCATGGTCGAGCGCTACCGTCCGCAGGTCTGGGACGTGCTGGAAGAGATCATCACCGAACACCCGGTGCTGCTCAACCGTGCACCTACCCTGCACCGCCTCGGTATCCAGGCGTTCGAGCCGCAGCTTGTTGAAGGCAAGGCCATCCAGCTCCACCCGCTGGTTTGTGGCGCCTTCAACGCTGACTTCGACGGCGACCAGATGGCAGTCCACCTGCCGCTGAGCCCCGAGGCCCAGGCTGAAGCCCGCATCCTGATGCTGTCCTCCAACAACATCCTGAAGCCCTCTGACGGACGTCCGGTCACCCTGCCCTCGCAGGATATGATCATCGGCCTCTACCACCTGACCACCAAGCGCAAGGGTTCGGCTGGCGAAGGCCGCATCTTCGGTTCTGTGTCGGAAGCCATCATGGCGTTCGATGCCCGCGAGCTGCACCTGAACTCGCAGGTCAAGATCCGCCTCGAAGGCTTCGTGCCGTACGCAGGCTGGGAAGCTCCGGAAGGCTGGGAGCAGGGCCAGCCCGCACTTGTCCAGACCTCCCTGGGCCAGGTCCTCTTCAACGAGACCCTGCCCGAGGACTACCCCTGGGTTGAAGCCGTTGCCGACAAGGGCGAACTGTCCCGCATCGTCAACGACCTCGCCGAGCGCTACCCGAAGGTGGTCACCGCGGCAACTCTGGACAACCTGAAGGATGCCGGTTTCTACTGGGCCACCCGTTCAGGCGTCACCGTTGCTATCTCGGACATCGAGGTGCCGGCCGCCAAGCCGGAGATCCTCGCCGGCTACGAGGAGCGCGCCGCCAAGATCCAGGGCCAGTACGACAAGGGCCTGATCGACGACGACGAGCGCCGCCAGGAACTGATCGAGATCTGGAACAAGGCAACCAACGAGATCGCCCAGGCAATGCGCGACAGCCTGTCCCCGATGAACACCATCAACCGCATGGTGTCCTCCGGTGCACGTGGTAACTGGATGCAGGTCCGCCAGATCGCGGGTATCCGTGGCCTGGTGGCCAACCCGAAGGGTGAAATTATTCCCCGTCCCATCAAGTCCTCCTACCGCGAGGGCCTGTCGGTTCTGGAATACTTCATCGCCACGCACGGTGCCCGTAAGGGTCTGGCTGACACCGCACTGCGTACCGCCAACTCGGGTTACCTGACCCGCCGCCTGGTGGACGTCTCCCAGGATGTCATCGTCCGCGAAGAGGACTGCGGCACCGAGCGTGGCCTGGTCACGCCCATCGCCGTCGCCGACTCCAACGGTGAGCTGGTCCTGGACGAGAACGTCGAGAACAGTGCCTACGCACGTACGCTCGCCGTCGACGTCGTGGACTCCGAGGGCAAGGTCCTCGCAGCCGCCGGCACCGACTGCGGTGACGTGGTGATCGATGAGCTGTTCAAGGCAGGCATCACCGAGGTCAAGGTCCGCTCCGTACTCACTTGTGAGTCCAGCGTTGGAACCTGCGCACTGTGCTACGGCCGTTCACTGGCCACCGGCAAGACCGTGGACATCGGCGAGGCCGTCGGCATCATCGCCGCACAGTCCATCGGTGAGCCCGGTACCCAGCTGACCATGCGTACGTTCCACACCGGTGGTGCCGTCTCCGCCAGCGGTGGCGACGACATCACCCAGGGTCTGCCCCGTATCCAGGAGCTCTTCGAAGCCCGTACTCCGAAGGGTGTCGCACCGATTGCTGAAGCAGCCGGCCGCATCACCATCGAAGAGTCCGAGCGCCAGATGCGCCTGGTCATCACTCCCGATGACGGAACCGAAGAGATCGCCTACCCGGTGCTGCGCCGTTCACGCCTGCTGATCGAGGATGGCGACCACGTCACCGTCGGCCAGAAGCTGATCAACGGCCCGGTGGATCCCAAGCAGGTCCTGCGCATCATGGGTCCGCGTGCGGCACAGAAGTTCCTGGTGGACGAAGTCCAGGGCGTGTACCGCAGCCAGGGCATCGGTATCCACGACAAGCACGTCGAGGTTATCGTCCGCCAGATGCTGCGCCGTGTCACGGTCATCGAGTCCGGTGAATCGGACCTGCTGCCCGGCGAGCTCGCCGAGCGCAGCCGTTTCGAGGATGCCAACCGCCGCGTTGTGTCCGAGGGCAAGACTCCGGCTTCCGGACGTCCCGAGCTCATGGGCATCACCAAGGCGTCCCTGGCAACCGAGTCCTGGCTGTCCGCAGCTTCCTTCCAGGAGACCACCCGCGTCCTGACGCAGGCGGCCATGGAAGGCAAGAGCGACCCGCTGCTCGGCCTCAAGGAGAACGTCATCATCGGTAAGCTGATCCCGGCCGGCACGGGCCTCCCGCGCTACACCGAGGTCACCGTCGAGCCCACTGAGGAAGCAAAGGCCAACCTGTTCACCGGCCCCAGCGCGTTCAGTGACTTCTCGTACGACACCCTGGGTGGGGATGGAGCTCCCGAGTTCCACGCCATCCCGCTGGATGACTACGACCTGGGCAACGACTTCCGCTAAAGGCAGTTGCAGCCATGGGATGGTCCTTCACCGCAAGGTGGGGGACCATCCCCGTTTAAACCGCCGATTAAGGCGTGGAGCCCGTCCATGCTAGACTTGTTACCAATTGTTATTGTGGCAGTGGATGAGTGCGCCGGTACCAGCCTTAGGGCTGAACCAGAGCGACGTTTCCGGTTTGCAGGGTTCTTGTGCAACGTATGCCACATTTTTGCATGCCTAGGGACCGTTGAAGACGCAAGTCAGGTCATTCCCTGCGTATGCGATCCGACTATTAAGGCTTCGCCTTCGCCGCCTTGGAGATCTTCTTCAAGGCCCAGGCGGCGGGGCAACGCAAAGGAGAGTGGCCGGAAGCGGCCACTCCGGATAAAACGGAGAACACGAGAGTGCCTACGATTAACCAGCTGGTCCGCAAGGGCCGCACGCCTAAGGTCTCAAAGACCAAGGCTCCCGCGCTTAAGGGCAGCCCCATGCGCCGCGGTGTTTGCACCCGCGTCTACACCACCACCCCGAAGAAACCGAACTCGGCTCTGCGTAAGGTGGCACGTGTACGCCTCAACGGCGGCGTGGAAGTAACCGCCTACATCCCCGGTGTTGGCCACAACCTGCAGGAGCACTCCATTGTGCTCGTCCGCGGTGGTCGTGTGAAGGACCTTCCGGGTGTCCGCTACAAGATCGTCCGTGGCGCCCTCGATACCCAGGGTGTCAAGAACCGTAAGCAGGCACGCAGCCGCTACGGCGCAAAGATGGAGAAGAAGTAATATGCCTCGCAAGGGTCCGGCCCCCAAGCGGCCGCTCGTACTAGATCCCGTTTACGGCTCCCCGCTGGTCACCCAGCTCATCAACAAGGTGCTCGTTGACGGCAAGAAGTCCACGGCAGAGCGCATCGTCTACGGTGCCCTCGAAGGCGCCCGCGCCAAGTCCGGCGGCGACCCCGTAGCAGCCCTCAAGAAGGCCATGGACAACGTCAAGCCTTCCCTCGAGGTCCGCTCACGCCGCGTCGGTGGCGCCACCTACCAGGTTCCGGTTGAGGTCAAGCCGGGCCGCTCCACCGCCCTCGCACTGCGCTGGCTGGTTGGCTACTCAAAGGCCCGCCGCGAGAAGACGATGACCGAGCGCCTCCAGAACGAAATCCTGGATGCATCCAACGGTCTCGGTGCCGCTGTGAAGCGTCGCGAAGACACCCACAAGATGGCCGAGTCCAACAAGGCCTTCGCACACTACCGCTGGTAATACTCCCGGGCGCCGCCGGCTCAACCGAGCCGGCGGCGAACGCGTAGTCAATCCCAAAAGGAGACCCCGTGGCACAGGACGTGCTTACCGACCTTAGTAAGGTCCGCAACATCGGCATCATGGCCCACATTGATGCCGGCAAGACCACCACCACCGAGCGCATCCTGTTCTACACGGGTGTGAACCACAAGATCGGCGAAACGCACGACGGCGCTTCGACCACTGACTGGATGGAACAGGAAAAGGAACGCGGCATCACCATCACGTCTGCCGCCGTGACCTGCTTCTGGGAAAACAACCAGATCAACATCATCGACACCCCCGGCCACGTTGACTTCACCGTTGAGGTTGAGCGCTCCCTGCGCGTCCTCGACGGTGCCGTCGCCGTCTTCGATGGCAAGGAAGGCGTTGAGCCTCAGTCCGAGACCGTCTGGCGCCAAGCTGACAAGTACAACGTCCCGCGTATCTGCTTCGTCAACAAGATGGACAAGCTGGGCGCTGACTTCTACTTCACCGTAGACACCATCATCAGCCGCCTGGGCGCCAAGCCGCTCGTCATGCAGCTGCCGATCGGTGCCGAGAACGACTTCATCGGCGTCGTGGACCTGCTCTACATGCGTGCCCTCGTATGGCCCGGCGATGCCAAGGGCGACGTGACCATGGGTGCCAAGTACGAGATCCGCGAGATCCCGGCCGACCTCCAGGAAAAGGCCGAGGAGTACCGCGCAACGCTCGTTGAGACCGTTGCAGAGTCCTCCGAGGAACTCATGGAGAAGTACCTCGAAGGCGAAGAGATCTCGATCGACGAGCTCAAGGCCGGCATCCGCAAGATGACGATCAACTCCGAGCTCTACCCGATCTTCTGCGGCTCCGCGTTCAAGAACCGTGGCGTTCAGCCGATGCTCGATGCAGTCGTCGACTACCTGCCGAACCCGCTCGACGTCCCCCCGATGGTCGGCCACGATCCTCGCGACGAAGAGAAGGAACTGACCCGCAAGCCGTCCTCCGAAGAGCCGTTCTCCGCACTGGCCTTCAAGATTGCTGCTCACCCGTTCTTCGGCCAGCTCACCTTCATCCGCGTGTACTCCGGTCACGTGGAAGCAGGCGCCCAGGTGGTCAACTCCACCAAGGGCAAGAAGGAGCGCATCGGCAAGCTGTTCCAGATGCACGCCAACAAGGAAATGCCTGTTGAAGGCGCTACCGCCGGCCACATCTACGCAGCCATCGGTCTGAAGGACACCACCACGGGCGACACCCTGTGCGACTCCGCCAACCAGATCGTCCTCGAGTCCATGAGCTTCCCGGAGCCCGTGATCTCGGTTGCCATCGAGCCGAACACCAAGGGTGACCAGGAGAAGCTCTCCACCGCCATCCAGAAGCTCTCCGCTGAGGACCCCACCTTCCAGGTGTCCCTCAACGAAGACACCGGCCAGACCATCATCGCCGGCATGGGCGAGCTCCACCTGGACATCCTGGTGGACCGCATGCGCCGCGAATTCAAGGTCGAAGCAAACGTGGGCAAGCCCCAGGTTGCTTACCGCGAAACCATCAAGCGCGCCGTCGAACGCCACGACTACACGCACAAGAAGCAGACCGGTGGTTCGGGCCAGTTCGCAAAGATCCAGATTGCGATCGAGCCGCTGGACACGGCCGATGGCGAGCTGTACGAGTTCGAGAACAAGGTCACCGGTGGCCGCGTTCCCCGCGAGTACATCCCTTCGGTTGACGCTGGTATCCAGGATGCGCTGAACGACGGCGTCCTGGCCGGTTACCCGGTTGTCGGCATCAAGGCGACGCTGGTTGACGGCGCCTACCACGATGTTGACTCCTCGGAAATGGCGTTCAAGATCGCCGGCCGTATGGCTTTCAAGGAAGCCGCACGCAAGGCGAACCCGGTTCTGCTCGAACCGCTGATGGATGTCGAGGTCCGCACCCCTGAGGAATACATGGGTGAAGTTATCGGTGACCTCAACTCCCGCCGTGGCCAGATGCAGTCCATGGAAGATGCACAGGGCGTCAAGGTCATCCGTGCGCACGTTCCGCTGTCCGGCATGTTCGGCTACATCGGCGACCTGCGCTCCAAGACCCAGGGCCGCGCTGTGTACTCCATGACGTTCAACAGCTACGCCGAGGTCCCGAAGGCAGTTGCCGACGAGATCATCCAGAAGACCCGCGGCGAATAGTCCCCGGACTTTCGCAGCGAACAACCTCGGGTGCGCTTTTCGATCCAGGAAAGCACAGCCGGTGCAGGTGGCCGGGGCCGGTCGGATTCGTCCGGCCAAGCCGGTTCCGGCCATCTGCACGAACAGGCTCGAGGGACTAGTATTAGTTCCTGAATCTGCAATTTCACCAATCCAAAGCCCCCCAAGTAGACTTACCTGAGTTTCCGCCGCGACAAGCGCGGCTGAAGGGTATGTCATTTGAAAACGTTCTAGGAGGAACCTGTGGCAAAGGCAAAGTTCGAGCGGACTAAGCCGCACGTTAACATCGGCACCATTGGTCACGTTGACCACGGTAAGACGACGTTGACGGCCGCCATTTCCAAGGTGCTGTACGACAAGTACCCGGATCTCAACGAGAAGCGCGACTTCGCGTCGATCGACTCTGCTCCCGAAGAGCGTCAGCGTGGCATTACCATCAACATCTCCCACGTGGAGTACCAGACCGAAAAGCGCCACTACGCACACGTAGACGCCCCGGGTCACGCTGACTACATCAAGAACATGATCACCGGTGCTGCCCAGATGGACGGCGCTATCCTCGTGGTCGCCGCTACTGACGGCCCCATGGCTCAGACCCGCGAGCACGTTCTGCTCGCCCGCCAGGTTGGTGTTCCCTACCTGCTGGTCGCGCTGAACAAGGCCGACATGGTTGACGATGAGGAACTGCTGGACCTCGTTGAAATGGAAGTTCGTGAGCTCCTGAGCTCGCAGGGCTTCGATGGTGACGAAGCACCCGTGGTTCGCGTTTCCGGCCTCAAGGCCCTGGAAGGCGACCCCGAGTGGGTCAAGTCCGTTGAGGACCTGATGGCCGCTGTTGACGAGTCCGTTCCGGACCCCGTACGCGACCGCGACAAGCCGTTCCTGATGCCGATCGAGGACGTCTTCACCATCACCGGCCGTGGCACCGTTGTTACGGGCCGCGCCGAGCGTGGAACCCTCGCCATCAACTCCGAGGTCGAGATCGTCGGCATCCGCCCGGTCCAGAAGACCACGGTTACCGGTATCGAGATGTTCCACAAGCAGCTCGACGAAGCATGGGCCGGCGAGAACTGTGGCCTCCTGCTCCGCGGTCTGAAGCGCGACGATGTCGAGCGTGGCCAGGTTGTCGTCAAGCCGGGTTCCATCACCCCGCACACCGACTTCGAGGCCAACGTCTACATCCTCTCCAAGGACGAAGGCGGACGTCACAACCCGTTCTACTCCAACTACCGCCCGCAGTTCTACTTCCGCACCACGGACGTAACCGGCGTTATCACCCTGCCCGAGGGCACGGAAATGGTTATGCCTGGCGACAACACTGAGATGACCGTTGCGCTCATCCAGCCGATCGCAATGGAAGAGGGCCTCGGCTTCGCAATCCGCGAAGGCGGCCGCACCGTTGGTTCAGGACGCGTTACCAAGATCATCAAGTAATTATTGGTGAACTGAAGAACAGCCCCGCTGCATCTGTAGCGGGGCTGTTCTTTTTGGTTAACGCGTCCCTGATACTGTTGCTGGACCGAAAGGAGTTCATCATGGGCTGGCTTATTTTCCTGATCATCGCAGTTGCCGTCGTCGCCGGCGTGTTCTGGGCCAAGAAGCACTTCCGCAACGAAATCGACCGCGCCAAGCGGATCAACCGGGCAAACAAGAACCTTTAGCCGCTACCGCGGCAGGCAGGGACACCTCGGCTACGCGCCCTTGGCTTTCCGTGCCCGGCTGAGTGCCTGGTACCAGTAGAAGGACTTTTTTGGGGTTCTTTCCTGCGTCTCAAAGTCGACATGGACCAACCCGAATCTTTGGGAGTAGCCTGCCGCCCATTCGAAGTTGTCCATCAGGGTCCACACATAGTAGCCGCGCAGGTCCACGCCGGCGGCGATCCCGCCGGGGGCTGTTGCGTCGAGGGCAGCGCCCAGGTGCGTCGCCAGGTACGTTACCCGTTCCTCGTCCGCTAAAGTTCCCGAGACGGTGTCCGGTTCCGGGAAGCTGGCACCGCCCTCGGTGATGTATACCGGGGGGAGGGCATCGCCGTAGCGGTCGTGAAGTTCCTTCAGCAGGACGCCCAGATGGTCCGGGGCCACCGGCCACCCGAACCCGGTGCTGCTGTATTCCGGATAGCCCACCTCATGGAACGGCAGCCTTGCCACCGCTTTATGCACGTCCGCGGGTATGGACGCCGACCCCTTGCCGAGCGCCACCTTCACCGGGAAGTAGTAGTTGAGGCCGTAGAAGTCCAGGGGCTGGTGGATGGTGTGCAGGTCGGCGTCGGAGATTTTCCCGATGGACCGAAGCCAGGGTTTGGCGTACAGGGGGAGCGAAGGGTAGCGGCCCAGGAGCACTGGATCCGCGTAGATCCTGTTCATGAGCAGGTCGTAGAGGTGCGCCACCAGCCGGTCGCCGATCTTTCGGCTTGCCGGCCGGACGGGGGCATGGAGGTTGGTGACGCCGATGCCGCCTGACACCCCGGCAGCGCGCAGGGCCTGCGCACCCAGCCCGTGGGCCAGCAACTGGTGGTGGATGGAGGGGAGGGCATCGAACATCAGCGCATGGCCGGGGGCGTGGACGCCGAGGGCATAGCCGTTCAGTGTCACGGATACCGGTTCATTCAGCGTGACCCACTGCGCCACGCGGTCCCCGAAACGCTCGCCCGCCGCACTGGCGTAGTCCCCAAAGCGTTCGGCGGTCTCGCGGTTCAGCCAGCCGCCGCGGTGTTCCAGCGGCAGCGGCGTGTCCCAATGGTAGAGAGTGGCCATGGGGGAGACCCCAGCAGCGAGGAGCTGATCGAGCAGCCGGTCGTAAAAGTCCAGGCCCTCCTTGTTGAACGCCCCCCGCCCGTCGGGCTGGATCCGCGGCCAGGACAGCGAAAACCGGTAGGAGTCCACGCCAAGGTCCTGGAGCAGCGCAACGTCCTCCGGCAACCTGTTGTAGTGGTCGCACGCCACGGCGGGGGAGTGACCGTCCATAATGGCCCCGGGCTTCTCGGCGAAGGCGTCCCAGCCAGAGGGGCCGCGGCCGCCGTCGGTCAGTGCACCCTCAATCTGGAAGGCCGCTGCCGCAACCCCCAGGGTGAACGACGGCGGCATGCGGTTCGCCAGTTGGGTCGCCGATTCAGTGCTTTCCAGAGTCATTCCCCTATCATCCATTCGGAAATGTCCGTGGGCAATGGTCCTGCTAGGGGCACCGGGCAGGACGCTCCTGACGGGACCGATTCGCTTCTGGCCATAAATTCCGGCATACTAGATGAGTTGTTCAAGCGCTTCTTCGTGTCCCGATCCGGATAATGCCGGGTGTCAGGGTCCAAGTGGAAGACCAAACATAACCCACTCCCCATGGATAGCGGATTTGTATGCGTGAAAAGCGCGACACGCCCGACCGCGGGGGTCGGTTGCGCCGGCAAGGTGAGGAACCCGGATTCATCCGGATTCAGTTTGTGCGGCGGGTGGTAGTTACGACTTCAAATGCTTCGGCAGCCATACAACGAGAAATGAACAGGGCAGCCCTAACCAGGGGAAGCACAGACTGAAAGAGAGTCAGGCGACATGGCGGGACAAAAAATCCGCATCCGGCTGAAGTCATACGACCACGAGGTCATTGACGTTTCAGCACGGAAGATCGTTGAGACGGTCACGCGCGCAGGCGCAACGGTAGTGGGCCCCGTGCCGCTGCCGACGGAGAAGAACGTGTACTGCGTGATCCGCTCTCCGCACAAGTACAAGGACAGCCGCGAGCACTTTGAAATGCGCACGCACAAGCGTCTTATCGACATCATCGATCCCACGCCGAAGGCTGTTGACTCGCTCATGCGTCTCGACCTGCCGGCTGACGTGAACATCGAAATCAAGCTGTAGGGAGGTGCTGAGAGACTATGACCGCAACCCGTAACGTAAAGGGCCTGCTGGGCACGAAGCTCGGCATGACCCAGGTCTGGGACGAGAACAACAAGCTCATCCCCGTCACTGTGGTCCAGGCAGATTCGAACGTCATCACCCAGCTGCGCAACGCAGAAGCTGATGGCTACGTCGCCGTTCAGATCGGCTACGGCCAGATCGATCCCCGCAAGGTCACCAAGCCGCTGGCTGGTCACTTTGAAAAGGCAGGCGTCACGCCTCGCCGCCACGTCGTCGAACTCCGTACCGCAGATGCTGCTGAGTACGAGCTGGGCCAGGAGCTCTCCGTAGAGGTCTTCGAAGCCGGCCAGAAGATCGACGTCATCGGCACCACCAAGGGTAAGGGCTTCGCCGGTGTTATGAAGCGTCACGGCTTCCACGGCGTTGGAGCTTCCCACGGTGCCCACAAGAACCACCGTAAGCCCGGTTCAATCGGTGGCGCATCCACCCCGAGCCGCGTCTTCAAGGGCATGAAAATGGCCGGCCGCATGGGCGCCGTTCGTCACACCACGCTGAACCTCACGGTCCACGCGGTTGACGTCGAGAAGTCGCTGCTCCTTATCAAGGGTGCCGTCCCCGGCGCCCGCGGCCAGGTCGTCCTCGTACGCACCGCCGTGAAGGGAGCCTAGTTCAATGGCTAACACTGTCCAGGTTGACCTGCCTGCAGAGATCTTCGACGTACAGACCAACGTGCCGCTGCTGCACCAGGTTGTCGTTGCCCAGCTCGCTGCTGCTCGCCAGGGTACCCACAAGACCAAGACCCGCGCTGAAGTTTCCGGTGCAGGACGCAAGCCGTTCAAGCAGAAGGGCACCGGCCGCGCCCGTCAGGGTTCCATCCGTGCTCCGCACATGACCGGCGGTGGCATTGTCCACGGTCCCACCCCGCGTGACTACAGCCAGCGCACCCCCAAGAAGATGATTGCTGCCGCCCTGCGCGGTGCACTGTCTGACCGGGCACGCAACGGCCGTATCCACGTCGTCGCCGAGCTGGTAGAAGGCACCAAGCCCTCCGCCAAGGCTGCACTTGCAGCGCTGCGCGGTGTTTCCGACCGCAAGAACCTGCTGGTCGTCATCGAGCGCGCCAACGATGTTGCCGCACTGTCCGTGCGCAACCTCGCCGGTGTTCACGTTCTGTACGCAGACCAGCTGAACACCTACGACGTTCTCGTCTCCGATGACGTTGTCTTCACCAAGGCTGCCTACGACGCATTCGTTGCCGGCAAGGCAGTGGCAAAGAATGAGGAGGATGCCAAGTGAGTGCAGCCACCATCAAGGATCCCCGCGACGTCGTGCTTGCACCCGTCGTGTCGGAAAAGAGCTACGGCCTGATCGACGAGGGCAAGTACACCTTCCTGGTGGACCCCCGTTCGAACAAGACCGAGATCAAGCTGGCCGTGGAGAAAATCTTCTCCGTCAAGGTCGACTCGATCAACACCATCAACCGTGCCGGTAAGCGCAAGCGCACCAAATTCGGATGGGGTACCCGCAAGAACACCAAGCGTGCGATTGTCACCCTCAAAGAAGGCACCATCGACATCTTCGGCGGTCCGCTCTCGTAGCGGAGACCACTTTAACGAGGAAATAAATTATGGGAATCCGTAAATACAAGCCGACTACCCCGGGCCGTCGTGGCTCGAGCGTAGCGGACTTCACCGAAATCACGCGGTCGACGCCGGAAAAGTCGTTGGTACGTCCGCTGCCCAAAAAGGGCGGCCGTAACAACACCGGTAAGATCACCACCCGTCACAAGGGTGGCGGACACAAGCGCCAGTACCGTCTGATCGACTTCCGTCGTCACGACAAGGACGGCGTGGACGCCCGCGTTGCTGAAATTGAGTACGATCCGAACCGTACGGCTCGCATCGCCCTCCTGCACTACGTTGATGGCACCAAGCGTTACATCATCGCCCCGAACAAGCTGTCCCAGGGTGACTTCGTAGAGGCCGGCGCCAACGCTGACATCAAGCCTGGCAACAACCTGCCCCTGCGCAACATCCCCGTGGGTACTGTTATCCACGCAGTTGAACTGCGTCCGGGTGGCGGCGCCAAGATGGGCCGCTCCGCCGGCGCATCGATCCAGCTCGTTGCAAAGGAAGGCCGTTTCGCCCAGCTGCGTCTGCCTTCCGGCGAAATCCGCAACGTTGACGTGCGCTGCCGCGCAACCGTCGGCGAGGTCGGCAACGCCGAGCAGTCGAACATCAACTGGGGCAAGGCCGGCCGCATGCGCTGGAAGGGCGTCCGCCCGACCGTCCGTGGTGTCGCCATGAACCCGGTTGACCACCCGCACGGTGGTGGTGAGGGTAAGACGTCCGGTGGACGTAACCCCGTCAACCCCAACGGTCAGCGGGAAGGCCGCACCCGCCGCCCCAACAAAGAGAGCGACAAGCTTATTGTTCGTCGCCGTCGTACTGGCAAGAACAAGCGATAGGAGCCTGGACACATGCCACGCAGCCTGAAAAAAGGTCCTTTCGTCGACCAGCACCTCTTTGTGAAGGTAGCCAGGGAAAACGAAAAGGGCACCAAGAACGTCATCAAGACCTGGTCCCGCCGTTCGATGATCATCCCCGACATGCTCGGACACACGATCGCCGTACACGACGGACGCAAGCACATCCCGGTGTTTGTCACTGAGTCGATGGTCGGGCACAAGCTCGGCGAATTCGCTCCCACGCGGACATTCCGCGGCCATGTCAAGGACGACCGTAAGGGCAAGCGCCGCTAGGCGCCTGCACTTACGTCAAAGACGAGAGAAGGAAAGCAATGGAAGCCAAGGCAATTGCGCGCCACATCCGCGTAACGCCTATGAAGGCCCGGCGCGTCGTCAACCTTGTTCGTGGATTGCAAGCGAATGAGGCTCTGGCAATTCTGAAGTTTGCCCCCCAGGCAGCTTCAGAGCCGGTATTCAAGGTAGTACAGTCGGCAATCTCCAACGCCCGGGTCCTCGCGGACCGCGACGGCGTTGCGTTTGACGAAGGTGACCTCATCATCAGCGAAGCGTTTGTTGATGAAGGCCCGACCATGAAGCGGTTCCAGCCGCGTGCCCAGGGTCGCGCATTTCAGATCAAGAAGCGCACCAGCCACATCACCGTGGTAGTCGCTACCCCGGAGAAAGAGGAGGCTCGCTAAGTGGGACAGAAAGTAAACCCGCACGGGTTCCGACTCGGCATCACCACCGATCACGTATCGCACTGGTTCGCTGACAGCACCAAGGCCGGCCAGCGGTACAAGGACTTCGTTCGCGAAGACATCCGCATCCGCCAGCTCATGTCCACGGGCATGGAGCGCGCCGGTATCGCCAAGGTTGAGATCGAGCGCACCCGTGACCGCGTCCGCGTGGACATCCACACGGCCCGTCCCGGCATCGTCATCGGCCGCCGCGGAGCAGAAGCAGACCGCATCCGCGGCGAGCTCGAAAAGCTCACCGGCAAGCAGGTCCAGCTGAACATCCTCGAGGTCAAGAACCCCGAGATGGAGGCACAGCTTGTTGCCCAGGGCGTTGCTGAGCAGCTGACTTCACGTGTGGCATTCCGCCGTGCGATGAAGAAGGCCATGCAGTCCGCGCAGCGTGCAGGTGCCAAGGGCATCCGTATCGCCTGCTCGGGTCGACTGGGTGGCGCTGAAATGTCCCGCTCGGAGTTCTACCGCGAAGGCCGTGTGCCCCTGCACACCCTCCGTGCGAACATCGACTACGGCTTCTACGAAGCCAAGACCACCTTCGGCCGCATCGGTGTGAAGGTCTGGATCTACAAGGGTGACGTCACCGCCAAGGAACTGGCCCAGCAGGCCGCTTCCGCCCCGTCCCGCGGACGCTCCGGCGACCGTCCGGGCCGCCCGGGTGGCGCTGACCGTGGTGACCGCCGCCGTCGTAACGACCGCCCGGCCGCCGACGCAGCTCCTGCTGCAGAGGCTCCGGCAGCTGAGGCTGCACCTGCTGCAGCTGTAGAAGGAGGACAGGCTTAAATGCTTATCCCACGTCGAGTCAAGCACCGTAAGCAGCACCACCCGGGTCGTTCCGGCGCTGCTACGGGTGGCACCAAGGTCTCCTTCGGTGAGTACGGCATCCAGGCCCTGAGCCCGGCATACGTCACCAACCGTCAGATCGAGTCTGCCCGTATTGCGATGACCCGCCACATCAAGCGTGGCGGTAAGGTCTGGATCAACATCTACCCGGACCGTCCCCTGACCAAGAAGCCTGCCGAAACCCGCATGGGTTCCGGTAAGGGTTCACCGGAATGGTGGGTCGCAAACGTCAAGCCGGGCCGGGTTCTCTTCGAGATCTCCGGTGTCGAGGAATCGGTAGCCCGCGAGGCACTGCGCCTGGCAATCCACAAGCTCCCGTTGAAGGCACGCATTCTGCGTCGCGAAGGTGGTGAATAGAAATGGCAGTAGGATCCAAGGATCTGGCTCCCGCACAGCTGGACGGTTTCGACAACGAGCGTCTCGTTGAAGAACTCCGCAAGGCCAAGGAAGAGCTGTTCAACCTGCGTTTCCAGTCCGCCACCGGACAGCTGGAGAACCACGGTCGGCTGCGCGCGGTAAAGAAGGACATCGCCCGCATCTACACCGTTCTCCGTGAGCGCGAGCTGGGCATTCGTGCCGAGGTTGCCGCACCGGTTGTGGAAGCCAAGGAAGAAAAGAAGTCCAAGAAGGCAGCAACCAAGAAGGCCCCCAAGGCTGAGGCCCCCAAGGCTGAAACGGTTGAGACCGAGGAGGATGCCAAGTGAGTGAAAAGGACGAGAACGTGACGGAAACTGCTACCGCAGCCACGGCTGAGCAGCGCGGTTACCGCAAGACGCGTCGCGGCTACGTGGTCTCTGACAAGATGGAAAAGACCATCGTTGTCCAGGTTGAGGACCGCGTGAAGCACGCCCTGTACGGCAAGGTCATCCGCCGTACCTCCAAGGTCAAGGCACACGATGAGAACAACACCGCCGGCATCGGCGACCTGGTTGTCATCGCCGAGACCCGCCCGCTGTCCGCCACCAAGAACTGGCGGCTCGTGGAAATCCTCGAGAAGGCCAAGTAGCACCTGCTGCTTCGGTATCCGGAAACCCCTGTTCCCTTTGGGAGCGGGGGTTTCCGCGTTAACCGGGGGAGTGCTCCGTCGTGGTGCCGTCCTGGGGCCGTCACGCCGGGCACTTTTCCGGGGAGCTCACGACGGCGGCGCCGCTTCTTTGCGGGGGAGCGTCCCCTGTGGTGCGCCGAAAGGCTGCCGTGCGTGACGCCGTCGTCCGCCCCCCGACGCTCTCTCACTTAACGTCGGCATTTCCCGATCGCTCTCTCACCTAACGTCGGCTTTTCCTGAACGCTCTTTCACTCTCCTGCGAGCGGCCATCGGGAGTGAGAGATGGTTTGCCCAAAAGGTGCAGGGAGTGAGAGGGGGCTGGCGGTGTTGCGGGGGAGCGCCGCCGGTGATATGGGGACTGGCCCGAGCTGTGCTAGGATATTGAGTTTGTATGGCGCCTTTCGTGCGCCGTCATCAACCTCGTAAACAAGCGTGCCACGGCATAGTGCCCCCTTGCGCCCAGGACTGGTCCTGGACCGGATGGGAGCAACTGCTTTTGGCACGGGAGTTTAGGCCTGGTCTGGCAAAATCCAGGCAGGTCAAGAGACACCCCGATCAACCGTTCCGCAAGGCTCATTCCGTAGGAAGATTTTCGGTCTGAGAACCGGCGCGACGCAAGGAGTAAATAGTGATTCAGCAGGAGTCGCGACTCAAGGTCGCCGACAACACGGGTGCTAAGGAAATCCTTACCATTCGCGTTCTCGGTGGATCTGGCCGTCGCTACGCAGGCATCGGTGACGTCATTGTCGCCACCGTCAAGGATGCAATCCCGGGCGGCAACGTAAAGAAGGGCGATGTTGTCAAGGCAGTCATCGTCCGTACCAAGAAGGAACGCCGCCGTGCGGATGGTTCCTACATCAAGTTTGACGAGAACGCAGCTGTGATCCTGAAGGGCGACGGTGACCCCCGCGGTACCCGTATCTTCGGACCGGTTGGTCGTGAACTCCGTGACAAGAAGTTCATGAAGATCGTTTCTCTGGCTCCGGAGGTGCTCTAGTCCATGGCTTCTAAGATCAAGAAGGGTGACCTCGTTCAGGTCATCACTGGTGCCAAGGCTGAGCGCGGCGGCGACCGCGGCAAGCAGGGCAAGGTCCTGCGCGTGTTCACCGACACCAACCGCGTGTTGGTTGAAGGCGTCAACCGCGTAACCAAGCACACGAAGGTCGGTCAGTCGCAGCGCGGCACCAAGACCGGTGGCATCGAGGTTGTTGAAGCCCCGATCCACATCTCCAACGTGGCCCTGGTTGACCCGTCCACCAAGAAGCCCACCCGCGTTGGCTTCCGCACTGAAACCGTTGAGCGTAACGGCAAGCAGCGCGAAGTCCGCATCCGCGTGGCCAAGAGCTCAGGGAAGGACATCTAATGACTGAGACTCTCGAGACTCCGGCAACGAAGATCGTTCCTCGTCTGAAGACCAAGTACGCAGAATCCATCAAGAGCACGCTCATTGAGGAATTCAAGTACCAGAACGTCAACCAGGTTCCCCGCCTCGTGAAGGTCGTTGTGAACATGGGTGTTGGAGATGCCGCCAAGGACTCCAAGCTGATCGACGGCGCTGTCCGCGACCTCACCCAGATCACCGGCCAGAAGCCGCAGGTAACTAAGGCCCGCAAGTCGATCGCACAGTTCAAGCTGCGCGAAGGCATGCCCATCGGTGCACACGCTACCCTGCGTGGCGACCGCATGTGGGAATTCCTGGATCGTCTTGTCACCCTGGCACTGCCCCGTATCCGCGACTTCCGCGGACTCTCCGGCAAGCAGTTCGATGGCAACGGCAACTACACCTTCGGTCTGACCGAGCAGGTTATGTTCCACGAAATCGACCAGGACAAGATCGACCGCGTCCGCGGTATGGACATCACGGTTGTTACCACTGCCAAGACCGATGACGAAGGCCGCGCGCTGCTCAAGGCGCTTGGTTTCCCGTTCAAGGCCGAAGACTAATCTAACTACGTAAAAGGTCCGGCGGCATGGCTTCTGACTCCGGTCAGGAAAGCAGCACCGCGGAAACCGTTACGAGGAAGGGCACGAGCCCACCATGACAATGACAGATCCTGTCGCAGACATGCTTACGCGTCTGCGCAATGCAAACTCGGCATACCACGACACCGTGACCATGCCGTACAGCAAGCTCAAGGCACGCGTTGCCGACATCCTCAAGGCTGAAGGCTTCATTGCCGGCTGGAAGGAAGAGGACGCTGAGGTTGGCAAGAAGCTGACCATCGAGCTCAAGTTCGGACCGAACCGCGAGCGTTCAATCGCTGGTGTTCGCCGTATCTCCAAGCCGGGCCTGCGTGTTTACGCAAAGTCCACCAACCTGCCGCACGTGCTCGGTGGCCTGGGTGTCGCAATCCTGTCCACCTCTTCCGGCCTCCTGACTGACAAGCAGGCCGGCAAGAAGGGCGTGGGCGGCGAAGTCCTCGCGTACGTCTGGTAACGGGAAAGGAAGAGAATAATGTCACGTATTGGACGTCTCCCCATCACCGTTCCTGCCGGCGTTGAGGTCAAGGTTGACGGCTCTGTCGTCAGCGTCAAGGGCACCAAGGGCGAGCTGAACCACACTGTGGCCAGCCCGATCGAGGTCACCCTGGATGCAGACACCCTGACTGTCGCCCGCCCGAACGACGAGCGCGCCTCCCGTTCACTCCACGGCCTGACCCGCACCCTGATCTCCAACATGATCGAGGGCGTCACCAAGGGCTACGAGAAGAAGCTTGAAATCGTCGGTACCGGTTACCGCGTTCAGGCCAAGGGATCCGACCTGGAGTTCGCTCTTGGTTACAGCCACCCGGTCAGCGTCACCGCCCCGGACGGCATCACCTTTGCAGTTGAGACCCCGACCAAGCTCTCTGTTTCAGGTATCAACAAGCAGCAGGTCGGCGAGGTTGCTGCCAACATTCGCAAGCTGCGGAAGCCGGACCCCTACAAGGGCAAGGGCATCCGTTACGCCGGCGAAGTCATCCGCCGCAAGGTCGGAAAGGCTGGTAAGTAACCATGGCCATCTCAATTAACAAGAAGCGTACGAACAAGAGCAAGTCTGCTTCGCGCAGCCGCCGCCAGCTTCGTATCCGTAAGCGCATCTCCGGTACGGCTGTACGTCCGCGTCTGGTCGTCAACCGTTCCGCACGGCACGTATTCGTCCAGGTTGTCGATGACACCAAGGGCCTGACCGTAGCGAGCGCCTCCACTCTGGAAGTCGACCTTCGTGCATTCGACGGTGACAAGACCGCCAAGGCCAAGCGCGTTGGCGAACTGGTTGCCGAGCGTGCCAAGGCTGCCGGTATCGAAGCCGTTGTCTTCGACCGCGGTGGTAACAAGTACCACGGCCGGATCGCCGCCGTCGCTGACGGTGCACGTGAAGGTGGGCTGTCACTGTGACGGAAGCAAACAAGGAAAAGGACACTGTGTCTGCAGATCAGAAGGCTACTGAAGCCACAGCTGCCGCTGAGACCACTGCCCCCGCAGCTGCCGACGACCGCCGTGGCGGCGCTCGTCGCGGCGAGCGTGGCGACCGTGGCCAGGGCCGCGGCGACCGTGGTGGCCGTGGCGGCCGCGACGGCGGCCGTGAAGCCGAGAAGAGCCAGTTCGTAGAGCGCGTCGTCACCATCAACCGCGTTTCCAAGGTGGTCAAGGGTGGTCGTCGCTTCAGCTTCACCGCCCTGGTCGTCGTCGGTGACGGTAACGGCATGGTCGGCGTTGGCTACGGCAAGGCTAAGGAAGTTCCTGCCGCAATCGCGAAGGGCGTTGAAGAAGCTAAGAAGTCCTTCTTCCGCGTTCCCCGCGTTGGCAGCACCATCCCGCACCGCGTTCAGGGTGAGGCTGCTGCCGGCGTCGTAATGCTGCGTCCGGCATCCGCCGGTACCGGTGTTATCGCCGGTGGCCCGGTCCGTGCAGTACTGGAGTGCGTGGGCATCCACGACATCCTCTCCAAGTCGCTCGGTTCCTCGAACGCCATCAACATCGTTCACGCGACCGTTGATGCCCTGAAGCGCCTCGAAGAGCCGGCAGCAGTGGCAGCACGCCGCGGCCTGCCCCTCGACGAGATCGCTCCGGCGGCTCTGGTGAAGGCACTCCTGAACCCGAAGGCAGGTGCCTAGTTATGGCTAAGAACCTGGTTCCCTCCGACGTCCAGTTGGAGATCACTCAGATCAAGTCCGCCATTGGCGGCAAGCAGAACCAGCGCGACACCCTGCGGTCCCTCGGCCTGAAGCGTATCGGACAGACCGTTGTCCGCACCGCTGATGCCGTGACCGTGGGAATGCTCAACACGGTTCCGCACCTGGTAAAGGTAGAGGAGGCGAAGTAAATGGCAGAGAAGAAAACTGCTGACAAGGCACAGGCTGCTGAGAAGCAGAACGCCCTGAAGGTTCACCACCTGCGTCCCGCCCCGGGTGCCAAGACCGCCAAGACCCGTGTTGGTCGTGGTGAAGCATCCAAGGGTAAGACCGCTGGCCGTGGCACGAAGGGTACTGCAGCCCGCTACCAGATCAAGGCTGGCTTTGCCGGCGGCCAGCTGCCGCTGCACATGCGCCTGCCGAAGCTGCGCGGCTTCAAGAACCCGTTCCGGGTTGAGTTCCAGGTTGTAAACCTGGACAAGCTCAACGAGCTGTTCCCCGAAGGTGGCGCAGTCACCGTGGAGAACCTGGTCGAAAAGGGTGCCGTTCGCAAGAACCAGCCCGTCAAGGTGCTGGGCACCGGCGACATCACCGTCAAGGTAGACGTCACCGCCCACGCATTCTCGGCCAGCGCCGCTGAGAAGATTGCCGCAGCAGGCGGAAGCACCACCGCTCTCTAGAGCCGGTGGGCGCCAAGCCCGTTGTTGAACTCCCGGTCCTGGGGCTACCGCCCCGGGGCCGGGAGTTTTTCCATCCGCCCGCCGTTTTTTCGCCGCCATCCGGCGCAGCGGCGCCACCGCGGATTGTTCGCAGGGCGCATACACCCGTTAGACTCGGTTGTCGGGATTTATAGATCCCCATCACACCACTCTTATTCACACCACAGGAGGACGCTTGCTTAGCGCATTTGGCCGGGCCTTTCGCACGCCTGATCTGCGACGCAAGTTGTTGTTCACGCTGGGAATCATCACCATTTTCCGCTTGGGTGCTTTCATTCCCTCGCCTGGTGTGAACTACCAGAATGTCCAGCAATGCTTGCAGAACGGTCAGACGGCAGAGGGGCTGTACCAGCTCGTTAACCTGTTCAGCGGCGGCGCGTTGCTCCAGGTGTCCATCTTCGCGCTGGGCATCATGCCGTACATCACGGCCAGCATCATCGTCCAGCTGCTCCGGGTGGTCATTCCCCGGTTCCAGCAGCTCTACGAAGAGGGCGCTTCGGGGCAGTCCAAACTGACCCAGTACACCCGCTACCTCACCATTGCGCTGGGCCTGCTCAACGCCACCACCCTGGTATCGCTTGCCCGTTCCGGGCAGCTGCTGCCGGGCTGTAACCTGCCGATCATTCCTGACAGCAGCGTTATCACCACCATCCTGCTCATCATCACCCTGACGGCCGGCACCGGCTTGATCATGTGGATGGGCGAGCTCGTGACGGAGAAGGGCGTGGGCAACGGTATGTCCCTGCTCATCTTCACGTCCATCGCCGCCACGTTCCCCACCTCCCTGGGCGCCATCTGGAGCTCGCAGGGTCCCGGAACCTTCTTCATTGTCCTCGCGGTCGGCCTGCTCACCGTGGCACTGGTTGTCTTCGTTGAGCAGTCGCAGCGCAGGGTCCCGGTGCAGTACGCCAAGCGGATGATTGGCCGCCGCACCGTGGGCGGCACCAGCACCTACATCCCCATCAAGGTGAACATGGCCGGTGTTATCCCGGTGATCTTCGCTTCCTCAATGCTCTACCTCCCGGGCCTGATTGCGCAGTTCAACCAGCCCAGGCAGGGCGAGCAGCTCCAGCCGTGGGTCGAATGGATCAACAACAACCTGGTCCGCGGCGACCAGCCGATCTATATGGTGCTGTACTTCGCCATGATCGTGTTCTTTACCTACTTCTATGTCGCGATCACCTTCAACCCTGAAGAGGTCTCGGACAACATGAAGAAGTACGGCGGCTTCATCCCGGGTATCCGCGCGGGCAAGCCGACCGCTGACTATCTGCAGTACGTGCTCTCCAGGATCACCCTCCCCGGAGCCCTGTACCTGGGCTTCGTGGCGCTGATCCCGCTGGTTGCACTGGTGCTGATCAACGCAAACCAGAACTTCCCGTTCGGTGGCACCTCGATCCTGATCATGGTGGGCGTTGGCCTGGAGACCGTCAAGCAGATTGATGCGCAGCTACAACAACGTCACTACGAAGGGCTTTTGCGATGACGAGAATGCTGATTATTGGACCTCCCGGTTCCGGAAAAGGAACGCAGGCGGAGCGGATTTCAGAGCGCCTCGGCGTTGTGGCGATCTCCACCGGCGACATCTTCCGCGCCAACGTGAAGGGCGAGACGCCGCTTGGCATCGAGGCCAAGAAGTACATGGACAACGGCGACTTCGTTCCGGACAGCGTCACCAACAAGATGGTGCGGGACCGGCTCAGCGAGTCCGACGTCGAAACCGGCTTCCTGCTGGACGGCTACCCCCGCACCACCGCCCAGGTGGACTACCTGGACGAGATCCTCGCCAAGGGTGAGGAAAAGCTCGACGTCGTCCTGCAGCTCACTGCCGACGATGAGGAACTGGTCCACCGCCTGCTCGGCCGGGCCAAGGAAACGGGCCGGAGCGACGACAACGAAGCCGTCATCCGCCACCGCCTTGACCTCTACCACGAGCAGACCGAAGCCGTGGTGGCGAAGTACGCCGAACGCGGCATCCTGACCCAGGTTGACGGCATCGGCGGCATCGACGAAGTCACCGACCGCGTCATGCAGGCCATCAAGGCGGCACAGGCAGCCTGATCCAGGCGAACGTATTCCGAGGCTCCTCCCGGCAACCGGGAGGAGCCTCAGCCATTTGAAAGAAGGAACCCCATGGCCTTTGGCCAGCCCCGCATCGAATACAAGACCAACGCCCAGATGCGCACCATGCACGAGGCAGGACTGGTCCTGAGCCGTGCACTGGACGCAGCCGTCGCCGCCGCAGTGCCCGGAGCCACCACCAAGCACCTCGACGACGTCTTCGCCGCTGTCCTGAACGAAGCGGGCGCAAAGTCCAACTTCCTTGGCTACCACGGCTTTCCGGCCACCATCTGCACCTCGGTCAACGAGGAAGTGGTCCACGGCATCCCGGGCAGCCGGGTCCTCAACGACGGGGACATCATCTCGATCGACGGCGGCGCGATCGTGGACGGCTGGCACTCCGATTCAGCGAGGACCGTCATTGTAGGCACGGCCGACCCGGAGGACCAGCGCCTCTCGGACGTGACGCGCGCGGCGATGTGGCACGGCATTGCCGCGCTGGCCACCGGAAAGCACGTGGGCGACATCGGGGCTGCAATCGACGACTATGTCTCGTCCGTTCCCGGCAAACCGCTCGGGATCCTCGAGGACTATGTGGGCCACGGCATCGGTTCCGAAATGCATATGGCCCCCGACGTGCTGAACTACCGCACCACCCACCGCGGCCCCAAGATCAAGCCGGGACTGTGCCTGGCGATCGAGCCCATGCTGGTCCGCGGCGGCATCGAAACCGCGGTCCTGGAAGACGACTGGACCGTGGTCACCACCGACGGCAAGCGGTCCTGCCAGTGGGAGCACTCCGTTGCGGTCCACGAGAAGGGCATCTGGGTGCTGTCAGCGCCCGACGGCGGCGCGGAGCACCTGGTGCCGCTGGGCGTGACGCCCGTACCCGTCCCGTAGCCCCGGGCCCACGGACCTCCAGTCCGTGGACTGCCAGCCCACGCAGAAGCGCCGGCTGCCGTTGTCATCCCAACAACGGCAGCCGGCGCTTCTTCCTTAAGGAGACACTCAGCCGAGCTTCGGCTTGACGTCCTTTTCGTAAATGCCCTCCAGCGTTTTCTTCAGGCTGGTCATGGTGGACTTCACGTCCGCCTGCTGGGTGAGGATGGCCGCGGCGGCCTTGGCCAGTTCCTGGTCGGCGCCCGGGAGGAACACCCGGGCATTGTCCTGGACCCGCGTCACGGCCAGCTGGTCCACGGCGGTCTGGATCTGTGGGGTCTGGGCCAGGACCGCTTTCATGTCCGCCGACTCGCGGGTGGGCATGTAGCCGGTGGCAGCCGAGAAGGCTGCGCTGTTTTCCGGCTCGGTCATGAACTTCAGGAACGTGCCGGCCGCCAGCTGCTCCTCCTTGGTGATGCCGCTGGGGATGCCCAGTCCGGCGCCGCCGGTGGGGCAGACGTTGGTCTCGGCCTTCGGTCCGCCGGGCAGGAAGCCCACGCCCACGTTGAACGGTGCGGACTTCAGCACGCCCAGGAGGGACCCGGTGGAGGAGATCGTGGAAGAGGTCAGCCCGGCGGAGAAGTCGTCGGCAGCTTCCTTGGAGGAGACGCCGGCCCAGCCGTTCTTGTAGATCGAGTCCTGGGCCCACTGCAGCGCCTCAATGGATTCGGGCGAATCGCAGGTGATCTCCCACTCCTTGGACCAGGAGCCGCCCCAGCCCCACAGGTTGTTTTGCAGGGTCCAGCCCGCATAGCCCGCCAACGCCGGGTAGATGTAGGCATACTGCGCGCCTGAGCTGGCCTTCAGCTTGGGCGCCCATTCGCCAAACTCCTGCCAGGTCTTGGGTGCCCGGTCCGGCAGCCCGGCGGCCTGGAAGTGGTCCCTGTTGTAGTAGAACAGTGGAGTTGAGCGCCCGTAGGGCAAAGCCCATTGCTTGTCGTTGTACTTGTAGTCGTCCACGAGTGACTTGCGGAAATCGTCCAGCTTGATGTCCAGCTGCTTCACGAGGGCGTCCACCGGGATGATGCTGCCGTTGGTGAAGTAGCGGAACCACCACACATCGGAGAGGACCACGACGCCCGGGAGGCCCGATTTGGCCGCCTGCGAGGTCTGGAACTTCTGCGCGATTTCCTCATAGTTCGCGCCGGCCGTCACCAGGTTGACCCGGATGTCCGGGAACTTGGCGTGGAACTTTTCGATAATGGCCTTTTCGACGTCCTGCGACTTGCCGGGGTGGTTGGACCAGAAGTCGATTTTCGCGGCCGGCTTCACTCCACTGAAGTCGAGTTCCGCCGCTTCGCTGGCCACGGGGGTGCCGCTCGTTGACGGGCCGCCGCAGGCTGCCAGGGCAGCGGCCGACGCCGTGACCCCGGCGAGTCCCAGGAAGTGCCTCCGATCGAGGTGCTGTGTCATTGCAGGTCCTTTCGTTGGGTACCACATTGAGGAGTTGGGTGCTTCTTCTGTGATGAACGACGGCGGCACGGGCTTACCCGGTGACGCTGCCCTGGGTGAGCCCGGCGACGATGTAACGCTGGAGGGCTGCGAAGACGATCAGGATGGGGACGATCACCAGGACGGCGCCGGCCATGAGGATGCCCCAACCGGAGGCGTTGCTCTCGGAGTTCTGGAGCAGCGTCAGGCCCACTGGCAGGGTCATGGTGTCGGGACGGTCCGTGATGATCAGCGGCCAGATGTACTCGTTCCACTCGCTGACGATGGTCACCAGCGCCACCGTGGCGATGGAGGGAACGGAGATGGGAACCACGATGCGCCACAGCCGCCGCCAGTGGCCGGCGCCATCGATTTCCGCGGACTCGAGGATGGAGTTGGGCAGGGTGAGGAAGTGCTGCCGCAGGAGGAAGGTGCCGAACGCGGTTCCGAGGCCGGGCAGGATGATGCCCCACAGGGTGTTTTTCCCGCCCATCCCCGAAATCAGGATGTAGTTGGGCAGGATGGACACCTGGGGCGGCACCATCAGGGCCACCAGGATGAGCATGAAAATGACGTTCTTGAACGGGAACCGGACGAACACCAGGGCATAGGCCGTGAGGATGGCAAGGACCACCTTGACGCTGGCGCCCGCGGCCGTGACGATCGCGCTGTTAAGGAAGAACTGGCCGAAGGGCACGGTGGTCATGGCGATCTGGTAGTTCTGCAGGTTGAGGCCTTCCGGCAGGATCTCCAGATCCATGGTGATGATTTCACCGGGCTGCTTGAACGAGCTGAGCACCATCCACAGCAGCGGCAGGAACACCACCAGGGTTGCCAGGATCAGGGGGACGTACCCGCCCAGGACGGCCTGCACCAGGTTCCGCCGGGAGAATGGCCGGTCCCGCGGGATCACGGGGTCCGGGGCCTGCGTGGGCGGGGCTGTGGGGTCCGGGTTGACCGGTGACAGGGAGCTCACGAGTAGTGCACCTTCCGTTCCACGAACCGCAGTTGGAACACGGTGATCACCAGGAGGATCGCGAACAGGATCACCGAGATGGCCGCGGAATAGCCGGCCCGGTTGAAGGCGCCGAAGGCCTGGAGGTAGGCCTCGTAGATCAGGGTGCTGGTGCCGGTTCCCAGCGGCGTCATGATCCTGATCAGGTCAAAGGCCTGCAGTGAACTGAGCAAGCTGGTGATCAGCAGGAAGAACGTGGTGGGGGACAGGAGCGGCAGGGACATGGTGATGAACCGCCGGAATCCGTTGGCGCCGTCCAGGGAGGCTGCCTCCATGACATCCTGCGGCAGGGACTGGAGACCTGCCAGATACACCACCGCGCAGTACCCCAGGTTTTTCCAGACGTACACCAGGATGACCATGACCAGGGAAAGCTGGGGGTCGTTGATCCACTGCGGGCTCTGCTGGCCGATGCCCCGGAGCAGCCAGGCCAGGACGCCGTAGCCGGGATCGAAGATGAAGAGCCACACCAGGCCCACGCCGACGCCGGACAGGACGTAGGGGGCGAACACCGCCGAGCGGGCGAACGTGGTTCCCCGGACTTTCGCATTCAGCGCCAGGGCGATGAGCAGTCCCAAAATCATGGATCCACCCACGGTGACCACCGTGAAGATCGCCGTGGTGCCCAGTACCTTGGAGGCGTCGTCGCTGGTGAAGAAGGTGACGTAGTTGTTGATGCCCACCACCGTGGCTGACGGTGACCCCAGGGTCCAGTCCAGCGTGGAGTAGTAGATGTTGCTGACCAGCGGCCGGTACGTGAAGACGGCGATCAGCACCAGGTTGGGCAGAGCGAGGGCAAGGAACACGAAAAAGTCCCGCCGGGTTCTCTGCGTCCAGCGCCGGCGTTTTGGGGCGGTGGCCGGTCCGGGCTTCGTGGGCTTGGTGGACGGATGGGGTGCGAGTTGACGGGTCATGCGGTCTCTCACGGGATTCGTGCCTGCTCGTGGCCGGCCGTGGTCGGGGGAGTCTAGCCATTACTTCACCACATGGTCAGTAGGCAGAAAGCCGCAAGTGTCCTCGCCAAAGGACTGTTATCCGAGGCTTCGTTGCCCGTTAACGCTGTGTTGCCTGCAGTCTTGCACAAAGTTTGTTTGAAAGGCAGGGACCCGCCCGTATTCATCCGTTTGCTGGTCAAAAGGGCAGAATGGGTGCCATGGGAGCAATCACTGACGTGCCGGGAGTCCGGGTGGGGCACCGGCAGAAGTCCGGTGACGGCTGGCTGACTGGCGTTACGGTTGTCCTGCCGCCACCGGGGACCTGCGGGTCCGTGGATGTCCAGGGCGGCGGACCTGCCACCCATGAAACCGATGCCCTGGATCCCACCACGCTCGTGAGCGCCGTGGACGCCGTTGTCCTCACCGGGGGCAGCGCCTACGGCCTTGCCTCCGCCGCCGGCGCCCAGCGCTGGTGCGAGGAGAACGGCCGCGGGTTCGCCGTGCCCGGGGGAGTGGTTCCTATCGTGCCGGCAGCCGCAATCTTCGACCTCGGCAGGGGCGGGGACTTCTCGGCACGTCCGACGGCGGACATGGGCTACGCGGCAACCGCCGCCGCTGCGGCGCAAACGGAAGGGCACGACGTCGGCCGCGGCAACGTGGGTGCCGGCACCGGCGCCGTCATGGCCCGCACGTACAAGGGCGGCGTCGGGACTGCCTCTGTGACGCTTGAGAACGGCGTGGTGGTGGGGGCTATTGCGGTCGTCAATGCTCTCGGACTGCCATTGACTCCGCCGGGAAATCGCGAACCCTCCGCGCGCTCGGTCGTTCCGCCCCACGAGCCCCCTAACCTCGCAAGCTCGGCCAGGGAACCCGGCTCGCGTGGGCCCACCTTAGACGCGCGCTTCCGGATTCCCGACTCCCCTTCAGGGGGTGCGGCCCCGCCACCCCTGAATACCACCCTTGTTGTGGTGGCTACCAATGCTGTCCTTGATGTGGCCGAGTGCAAGCGGACTGCAGCCGCATCACATGCTGGTATTGCGAGGGCTCTGAATCCTTCGCACACGTTGGCTGACGGAGACACGGTTTTCTGTCTTTCTACCCAGGCCGTGGCACTCGACCGCTCGGACGAAGCCGCCCGGCAGATCAGCCTTATTACCCTCCAGAGCGCGGCAGCCGACGTCGTACGTTCGGCCATCCTTGACGGCGTGGCCAGCGCGGAAGCCGTCAGCACTCCGGCCGGTGATTATGGTGTGTTCGGCGCCCGGTAGGTTACCATTGCCGATTTAACTTTTTCAGCGATACAGAGTAGTGTTGTTTGTTGGTTGTCTGGACTGCCACGCCCTTTTGGGTCTGGAGCCGGCAATCGATCCAACCAAAACGTTCGTGGCCATGTCCGGTGCAATCCGGCGGGGCTGCGGCAACAACAGTTAGCGGAGGGTATGGCCAAGAAGGACGGGGTCATTGAGATCGAAGGCGTTGTGACCGAGGCGCTGCCTAACGCGATGTTTCGCGTTGAGCTCACCAACAAGCACATCGTTCTGGCACACATCTCTGGAAAGATGCGTCAGCACTACATCCGAATCCTCCCTGAGGACCGCGTAGTGGTGGAGCTGAGCCCGTACGACCTCACCCGTGGTCGTATCGTCTACCGCTACAAGTAAATTGCTGGGCGGCTCCAGTGCGAGCTGGCTGCCGCTCCAGTTGACCAACTGTTACACGCAAAGGAATGCCATGAAGGTCAAGCCGAGCGTCAAGCAGATCTGCGAAAAGTGCAAAGTGATCCGCCGTAATGGCCGGGTCATGGTGATCTGCGAGAACCCGCGCCACAAGCAGCGCCAGGGCTAATTCCCTTCATCGGGAAATCCTGGGTTGCTAACCCACGCAAGTAAATAAAGGCAGCACAAGCTGATCTGGAACATTTAGCTCGAAAGAGTCCGGACAGCTAACCCCCGGTCGGAGGCTGGGGCCGCACGGAACGTGCGGGTGTACTGCCTACGACCTCCGGTTTATTCAAGGAGTACTGCCACTATGGCTCGTCTCGCTGGCGTAGACATTCCCCGCGAAAAGCGGCTGGAAATTGCGCTTACTTACATCTACGGCGTGGGCAAGACCCGTGCACACGAAACCCTGGCTGCCACTGGCATCAGCGCCGACGTTCGCGTCAAGGATCTGACTGATGCACAGCTGGTTGAGCTGCGTGACTACATTGAAGGCAACTACAAGGTTGAGGGTGACCTTCGCCGCGAAGTAGCAGCAGATATCCGCCGCAAGGTTGAAATCGGCAGCTACGAAGGCCTGCGCCACCGCAAGGGCCTGCCCGTACGCGGACAGCGTACGAAGACCAACGCCCGTACCCGCAAGGGCCCGAAGCGCACCGTCGCCGGCAAGAAGAAGGCCCGTTAAAATCCCGCTCGGGATTAACGGACTTTTCCCCAATAACTTTCTGTAGGAGAAATAATGCCCCCGAAGACTCGTGGCGCGGTTCGCAAGCCGCGTAAGAAGGACAAGAAGAATATCGCGCTTGGCCAGGCGCACATCAAGAGCACGTTCAACAACACCATCGTTTCCATCACGGATCCGAGCGGCGCTGTTATCTCTTGGGCCTCCTCAGGTGAGGTTGGCTTCAAGGGCTCGCGTAAGTCCACCCCGTTCGCAGCCCAGATGGCCGCCGAAGCTGCTGCCAAGCGTGCCCAGGAGCACGGCATGCGCAAGGTTGACGTTTTCGTCAAGGGACCGGGTTCCGGACGCGAGACCGCGATCCGTTCGCTGCAGGCCGCAGGCCTCGAGGTTGGCTCCATCCAGGACGTCACCCCCGCTGCGCACAACGGCTGCCGCCCGCCGAAGCGCCGCCGCGTCTAAGGCTTCCGACGCCGCATGAGCTTGCCCGGACCGTTGATGGTCCGGGCAAGCCCAGCGCGTTAAGTCTTCAGACCGAATTTCCACCACCTGTGTTGCGTCATATAGCGGATGCTCGCCGAAAGGAAACCTAAGTGCTCATTGCACAGCGCCCCACCCTCTCCGAAGAGGTAGTCTCCGAAAACCGTTCGCGTTTCATCATTGAACCGCTGGAACCGGGCTTCGGCTACACCCTCGGAAACTCCCTCCGCCGTACCCTGCTCTCCTCCATCCCCGGTGCTGCTGTAACCAGCATCCGGATCGATGGCGTGCTGCACGAGTTCACCACGGTTCCGGGTGTCAAGGAAGATGTCACTGAGATCATCCTGAACATCAAGAGCCTCTCGGTTTCCTCCGAGCACGATGAGCCGGTTGTTGCGTACCTGCGCAAGCAGGGACCCGGAGTCGTCACCGCCGCGGACATCGCTCCGCCGGCCGGCGTCGAATTCCACAACCCGGATCTGCACATCGCCACGCTGAACTCGAAGGGCAAGTTCGAACTCGAACTGACCATCGAGCGCGGCCGCGGCTACGTTTCGGCAGCTCAGAACAAGTCCGGCGACGCAGAGATCGGCCGTATCCCGGTCGACTCCATCTACTCGCCGGTGCTGAAGGTTACTTTCCGCGTGGAAGCAACCCGTGTTGAGCAGCGCACCGACTTCGACAAGCTGATTGTCGACGTCGAGACCAAGCAGGCCATCGCCCCGCGCGATGCCGTCGCTTCCGCAGGCACCACCCTGGTGGAACTGTTCGGTCTGGCCCGTGAGCTGAACACCGCAGCTGAAGGTATCGAGATCGGCCCGTCGCCCACCGACGCTGCCCTGGCAGCCGACATGGCACTGCCGATCGAGGATCTGGACCTCACCGTCCGTTCCTACAACTGCCTCAAGCGTGAGGGCATCCACACCGTGGGTGAACTCGTTGCCCGCTCCGAGGCTGACCTGATGGACATCCGCAACTTCGGTGCCAAGTCCATTGACGAGGTCAAGGCAAAGCTGGTTGAACTGGGCCTGTCCCTCAAGGACTCGCCTCCCGGTTTTGACCTCGCAGCACGCGCCGCAGCAATCGAAGAGGACGACGCCGCCTTCGGCGACGACGAACTCTAAACCAGACCTTGGCCGGCGGGCAGGCACCATGGTGTGCACAGCCCACGGCTTCCATTTGAGGAGAAACAATTATGCCTACCCCCACTAAGGGTCCGCGCCTCGGAGGCGGCCCGGCTCACGAGCGCCTCATGCTCGCGAACCTGGCAGCATCCCTGTTCGAGCACAAGCGGATCACCACCACGGTGACCAAGGCCAAGCGCCTGAAGCCGTACGCAGAGCGCCTGGTCACCTTCGCCAAGCGTGGCGACCTCGCTTCCCGCCGCCGGGTCCTCGGCCTGATCAGCAACAAGGGCGTCGTCCACGAGCTGTTCACCGACATCGCCCAGGCAGTGGAGAACCGCGACGGCGGCTACACCCGCATCACCAAGATCGGCAACCGCAAGGGCGACAACGCTCCCATGGCTGTCATCGAGCTGGTTCTTGAGCCGGTTTCCGCCAAGCAGGCCGTTGTAGCCGAGGCTACTACCGCTGCGAAGCGCGACGCCGACAAGAAGGAAGCCGCTGCTGCTCCCGTTGCAGAAGAGGCTCCCGAGGCTGAGGCCGCTGAGGCTCCCGCCGCTGAAGAAGCTGCTGAGGCACCTGCCGCTGAAGAAGCTGCAACCGAAGAGGCTCCGGCCGCCGAGGAAGCACCCGAGGCTCCCGCAGCCGAGGAAAAGGACGCGAAGTAATTCGCTGATGTTCTTCGCATAGACTTGGGTCTATGAACGACCAAAAACCCGCGGCCCCCGTATTGGGGGGCGGCGGGTTTTTGCGTGTCCGGCTTGATGTGTCGTACGACGGCGGCCCCTTCAGCGGGTGGGCGCTGCAGCCGGGCCGGAGGACCGTCCAGGGCGTCCTGGAGGAAGCCCTGCACCTGCTGGTCCGGCGCCCTGTCCGCGTGACCGTGGCCGGGCGCACCGACGCCGGCGTTCACGCCCGCGGGCAGGTGGTCCACCTGGACCTGACGGAAGCCGAGTGGCAGGGACTGCCGCGGGGGCACGAACTTGATCCCGCCGTCGCCATGCTGCGCCGCGTCCGGGGTGCCTTGAGCCGGATCCTCGGCGACCTGACAGGCGCCGTTGAGGTGCACCGGATTTCGCCGGCGCCCGCGGGCTTTGACGCCCGCTTCTCCGCCCTCTGGCGCCGGTACAGCTACCGCATCGCGGACGGGCCCGCCCTGTGGGATCCGCTGGAACGCTACTTCACCCTTTGGCACAAGAACCCGCTGGACGTTGTGCTGCTCAACGAGGGCGCGTCCAAGCTGCTGGGGCTCCAGAACTTCCTGTCCTTCTGCAAGCCCCGGGAGGGCGCCACCACCATCCGTGAGCTGCAGCGTTTCGAGTTTGCGCGGGGGGAGGACGGCGTCATTGTTGCCACGGTGCAGGCCGACGCGTTCTGCCACAACATGGTCCGGGCCCTGATTGGGTCTGCGCTGTACGTGGGGGAGGGCGTCGAGGAACCCGGCTGGCTGCACGAGCGGCTCCTGGCGAAAAAGCGGGACGCTAAGTCGGTCCTCGCCGCGCCGCACCCGCTGGTGCTGGAAGAGGTCGCCTACCCGTCCGACGACGAGTTGCTGGCCCGGGCAGAGCTGACCAGGGCGCTGCGCGAACACTAGAACGACGGCGGAGGGCCGTCCGCGGGCAGGGTCACCGTGAACGTGCTGCCCTTTCCCTGGCCGCTCTCGCAGCTGATGGTGCCGCCGTGCCCCTCCACGATCATCTTGGTGATGGAAAGTCCCAGCCCGGCCCCCGAGATTGAAGCGCGCTGGGCGGATTCCGTGCGGAAGAAGCGTTTGAACACCCTGGCGCTGTCCTCCCGGGACATTCCCATTCCGGTATCGCTGACGCTGAGCTGGACCCAGTCCTTGCCCGCGCGGGCGCTGATGCTCACCGTGCCGCCGTCGGGGGAGTACTTGATGGCGTTGGACACCAGGTTGTCCAGCGCCTGGCCTATCCGGAGCGGATCCGCGTAGGCCCACAGGGGCGAGGGCACGTCCGCGCTGAGCCGGATGTGGGCCCGCTCTGCCTGCGCCTGCGCCGACCCCAGGCTCGTCTCCACCAGGCTGGCGAGGTCCGTCCTTTTCGGATGCACATTCAGGGCAGTCGACGCCGACGCCGTCAGGTCCGCCACGAGGGCCAGCAGCCGTTCCGCGTTCCGCTGGACCACCCGCAGGCGGTGGGCCACCTGCGTCGGCAGGGCGCCGTCGTCGTCCAGCACGAGGTCTATGTTGCCGATGATGGAGTTGAGTGGCGTCTTGAACTCGTGGGACACATTCGAGACGAGCTCCTGGTTGGCGGCCAGCGCCTCCACCCAGCCGGTGACGTCGGTGTACACCACTACCGCGCCGTTGAAGCTGCCGTCCTCGCCCACCAGGGGCCTGGCGGCCGTGGACACGGCGCGCTGGTCCGCTCCCTCTCCGGCCCAGACCAGGTAGTCCGCGAAGGACTCCCCGGCGATGGCCCGGCTGATCGGGCGTTTCCCGGGCGGCAGCAGGGTGCGCCGGTCCTGCCCGAAGATCAGTTGGTGGCCCTGTCCCGGCAGGGCGTCGTCCGCGCCCGTTGCCTGGCGGAAATGCCGCTGCCGGTTGTTGGATACCAGCAGCTGCCCGGAACGGTCGACGGCGGCAATGCCCACGTCTGTGGCGTCCAGGACCGTCTGGAGAAGCTTTTCCCGCTCCCGGCTTTCGTGCAGCAGCGTCCGCAGTTCCCTGTCCTTCTGCGCCAGTTCCTGCTGCTGGAGCCGAAGGTGCACGCTGGCGAAGCGGATGGCGAGGGAGACGGACAGCATCATGAGGGGGAAGAGGATCACGGTGGTGATGTCTGAGGCGGTTAGAGCGGGGAAACGGCCGGCCAGTGACGGGACCATGATGAGCATGGTGCCGAAGAAACTCAGGACCAGGCTGCTCCGGGCCAGCATGCCCGAGGCCGAGAGCCAGATCACCGGGAAGACCGCCAGGACTGCCAGTCCCGGGAGCAGCGGCGCGGCGCCGTTCCGGAGCAGCCCGATGGCCAGGAAATCCAGGATCGGGACCAGCAGGTAGGGCCGGTGGGCCAGGCGTTCCCAGGGCACCAGGAGGCAGCCGAGGAACAGTGCGCCGTGAAGGAGGATGCCGGACAGGTAGACGGGGCTGTGCAGCAGGGTTGGCCAGGCGAAGGGAGTGGCCACGGCCAGCGCCGCCACGATCAAGGTCAGCGGCAGTTGGCACAGGGCCACCTGCGCCCGTGGTCCGAGGCCACGGAAGAAGCGGGCAGGTCCGCGCTGGAACAGGTGCTCAGCCACCGGTTGGATTCGGGTCCCGCGGCCTGGACCGGACAGCCGGTCCGCGCGTGCGCTCGAATTCCTGCTGGCCACTCTTTGGCACATCCTTTCGTCGCATAATCCACATGTCTTGTCATAGTAATTGACTTTCCAGAATGACTGCTGAAAAGGATGTGATCAGCCGGGCTTACTAGTAGCGTATAAATGGTTGGAGCGGGTATGGCATTGGCGCTGGGCTGATGGGGGGCCATGTCCGCCTGGCACAGGGATATCAATGGATGAACTTGGTGTGGCTGTAGTAATTGAAGACGATGCCGACGTACGCAACCTCCTTGAGGGAGTGCTGACCCAGGCAGGATTCGAAGTGCATACAGCGGTGGACGGACGTGCCGGCGTGGAAGTGGTCCGCAGCAAGCAGGCCAATGTCGTCACGCTGGATATCGGGCTTCCGGACATTGACGGGTTTGAAGTGTTGCGGCGGATCCGCCACTTCAGCAACGCCTACGTGGTGATGCTGACCGGCCGGACAGAGGAGCCGGACCTGTTGTCTGCGCTTAACGCCGGAGCTGACGACTACATCGCCAAACCTTTCCGGCCCAGGGAGCTGCGGGCGCGGGTGGCCGCCATGATGCGGCGGCCGAGGCATGAGATCAACGGCCAGAGGCCCGCGCCGGCATGGGGAGCGCCTTCAACGGCGGCCGCAGCGCCGGGCAGCCACGATTCAGCCGTCCTGCAGCATAACGGCCTGACCCTGAACCACCGCACCCGGACAGTGGAGATCAAAGGCGAACCGCTAGGGCTGACCCGCAGCGAATTCGACCTGCTCCACGTGCTGCTAAGGGGCGGCGGGGCGGTGTGCACCCGGGCTGACCTGGTGCGGGCTGTGCGCGGCGAGTTCTACGAGCATGACACGTACATCAGCGAAGCGGACGAGCGCGCCGTCGAAGTCCATGTGGGCAACCTGCGGCGCAAGCTCAAGGAGGACCAGCTGTCCCCGCGCTGGCTCCAGACGGTCCGCGGCGTGGGCTACCGGCTGGCCCCCAGCAGGCCGTTCGAAGAGTAGGCGCGGTCAGTCGTTTTCCAGGATGTAGGTGGCCTGGAGTTCGGTGACCGTCTGCCCGCCGTCCTGGGCCACGCGTTCCATGAGCGCCCGGCCCTGGCCGAAGTCGCCCAGGCGGATCACGGACTCCAGCAGTTCCGCGAGTTTCGCCAGCCGCAGGCCGCCCACCATGGCGGACGTGATCTTGAGGCTGATGACGGCGTCCAGGGCGGAGGCTCTGTCCTGTCCGTCCACCGCCGCAGCCAGCCGGGCGTAGCGCTGGTCCCACATGGCGGCGTAGTCGCGGGCGAACCGCTGGGCGAGGCCGGAGCCGGCCAGCTCGTCCTCCAGCTCTTCAAGGACGGCTGCGTCAACGAGCGGCAAGAGACCGGCCGCTTCCTGTGGCCGTGCAGTCCCGGCGGCTGAAGAGATCCCTGGCTGCAAGGAGCCCGCAGCGGCGGCCTCGCGGCTGGTGCCGGGATCTTGACTGTGCATTGTTCAAGGCTACTTCCTGAAATTCTTCCGTTGTCCTATTTCGGGGGATCCTGTGGAAACCTTGAGCGATCTTTCAGCCGGGACTGCGTTGGCTTTACTGTCCGCTGAAAGTCACCACGGTATTAATGACGGCCGGTCCAAGAATGGCGATAAAGAGAACCGGGAATATGAAGAAAAGCAGCGGAAACAGGATCATCACCGGGAGTTTCATCGCCTTCTCCTCGGCCCGCTGGCGCCGCTTTACCCGCATCACCTTGGCCTGCACCCGCAGCACCCGGCTGATGGCAATGCCGTAGGTGTCCGCCTGGACCACGGCCTGCACAAAGCTGCGCAGCTCCGGAATGCTGGTCCGTTCGGCCAGGGCGGTATAGGACTCACGCCGGCTGCGGCCCACCTGCATGTCCTGCAGGGTCCGGACCAGTTCTTCAGCCAGCGGCCCCTTGCCGTTTTCCCCTGCACGGGCCATGGCGCCTTCGAAGCCGAGTCCCGCTTCCACGGAAATCAGCATCTGGTCCAGGGTGTTGGCCAGTTCCAGCTGCATGACCTTCTGGCGTTCCTGCCCCTTGCTGTAGAGCAGGAGGTCCGGGATGAAGTAGCCCAGGAACAGGACAAAGAGGCCGCAGAGCTTCATCAGCGGTGTGCTCCCGATAGCCGTCAGGTAGATGCCCACCGTGATGCCCGCCAGGCCTATCGCCAGCTTGGAGCCGAGGACCTTGCCCAGCGGCATCGAGGCCGGCCGGCCGGCGAGGGCAAGCAGCCGGTCAAGGAAGGCGACATACGCGGGGGGAGTGAGGAGCCGGCCGACGCCTTCAAGCATTCCGGGTTTGCCGGTGGCTGCGACCGTGACCGGCGCGGCGCCGCGGGCCAGGAGCTCGGTGGCTGCCAGGCGGCCCTGCTTGTCCACCGTCAGGACGGACCATGCCAGCCCGGCCAGGGGGACGCAGACCAGCAGGATGGAGAGGAGAACTGTCAGGTTCATGGCGTCCTCAGAACTTCAGGTCGATGATCTTGCGCATCCACAGCGCACCGATGGTCATGAGCACAAACGAAGCCCCGATCATGGCCCAGCCCAGGGGATGGGTGAACATGGAGTTCATGTAGTTCGGGCTCACAGCAAGCAGCATGGCCACAATGCCGAACGGCATGGCGATGAGGATGTAGGCGGAGAACTTGCCCTCGGCCGCCAGGGCTTTGATGTGGCCCTTGATTTCGGCGCGCTCCCGGATGGTTTCGTTAACCTGGTCCAGGACGTCGGCCAGGTTGCCGCCCACCTCGCGGTTGATCTGGATGGCCTGGGAGATCCAGACGAAATCCTCGTTCTTCATCCGGTCCGCGGTGTCGTTGAGGGCGGCCAGCAGGTCCCTGCCCAGGCTGGTCTCCGTGATCACGCGCCGCATTTCCTCCGACGTTGGCTTCTGTGATTCTGCCGCCGCAGCATCGATGGCGCGCAGGATGCTGTGCCCGGCGCGGAGGCCGCCGGACAGCAGCTGGAGGGTGTCGCCCAGCTGGCCGTCGAAGGTGGCCCGCCTTTTACCGGCAAGGAATCCCAGGACGAGTTTTCCGATGAAGGGCGCCAGCAGTGCCAGGAGGAGCCCCACCAGGGGTCCCACGGCGACGGTGCCCACCAGCATCCCTACGCCTGCGCCGATTCCCACCAGCAGGAAGAACTCGGCCTGGCTGAGCCGGAGCCCGGCGTTTTCAAGCTCGGGCCGTGCAAAGAGGGGGATGTTCCGGCCGGCGAGGAGCCGCTCGAAGGACCGGACGGCGGAGAGCGCCAAACGCGTCAGGGAAGAGGGAGGTTCGGGATCAAAGGGACGACGGCGGTCCAGCGGCACGTCCGGCGCGCTTGGCAGCAGCACCGCGGCGCCGAACAGGGCCACGGCTGTGAGGAGGACGGCGGTTCCGGCAGCAAGGATCATGGCGTCCGTCACCGTCCGCCGTGGTTCTGGCCCGCCGCCGCCTGGGGTCCGGCGAAGACTCCGGGGGAGACGTGGATGCCCAGGTCCTCGAACCGGTCGATGAAGCGTGGCCGGATGCCGGTGGCCACGGGCTTGCCGAGGAAGCGGCCGTGGGCGTCCACGCCGGCGGAGTAGTCGAAGACGAAGGCGTCCTGGAGGGTGACGATGTCCCCTTCCATGCCCTGGACTTCGGTGACGTGGGTGATGCGGCGGGAGCCGTCACGGAGCCGGGAGATCTGGACGATGAGGTTGACGGCGGAGGCGATCTGTTCGCGGATGGCGCGCAGCGGCAGGTCCATGCCGGCCATCAGCACCAGGGTTTCCAGCCTGGCCACCGCGTCCCGGGGGGAGTTGGAGTGGACCGTTGAGAGGGAGCCGTCGTGGCCGGTGTTCATGGCCTGGAGCATGTCCAGCGATTCCCCGCCGCGGACTTCGCCCACCACGATCCGGTCCGGGCGCATGCGCAGCGAGTTCCGCAGCAGTTCGCGGATGGTCACTTCGCCCTTGCCCTCGGTGTTCGGCGGGCGGCTTTCGAGCCGGACCACGTGCTGCTGCTGGATCTGCAGTTCCACGGCGTCCTCGATGGTCACGATCCGTTCGTCCGCGGGCAGGAAGGAGGACAGGACGTTGAGGAGGGTGGTCTTGCCGGTGCCTGTACCGCCCGAAACGATGATGTTGAGCTTGGCCTTGACGCAGGCATTGAGCAGCTCGGCCATCTCGGGGGTGAGGGTTCCGAAGTCGATCAGGTTGCGGACAGTGAGGGGGACCTTGCTGAATTTACGGATGGTCAGTGAGGAGCCGCCCACGGCCAGCGGAGGGATGACCGCGTTGACGCGTGAGCCGTCCTCGAGGCGGGCGTCCACCAGCGGGGAGGACTCGTCGATGCGGCGGCCCACCTTGGAGACGATCCGCTCGATGACCTTGCGCAGGTGGTCCTCCGAGCTGAAGCGGGACTCCGTCAGGGTCAGCTTGCCCTTGCGTTCAACGTAGATCTGGTCCATCCGGTTGACCATGATCTCGGTGACGGCGGGATCGTCCAGCAGGCGCTGGAGGGGCCCAAAGCCCAGGACGTCGTCCGAAATATCCTGGACAAGCCGGGTGCGTTCCTCGGGCGTCAGCGGAACCTGTTCGGCGTCGATGATCCGGCTCAGTTCCTCCTTGGCCGTACTCCGCAGCTCGTGCTCTGTGGCCGTCGCGTCGTTGAAGCGCGCGCCCATCCGCTCAAAAAGCGCGGTTGCCGCACGGTGCTTCATGGCGGCGAACACATCCACGGACTGTGCCTTGGGCACTGAGGGAGCTGAAGGCACAGGGGAGGCACCGGCGTCGGACGTTGGAACCACGACGGCGGGAGCGGCGGGCAGGTGCCGCGGCTCGCTCTGTCCGGTTCTGGCCGGGGCCGCCGCGGGACGCGGTGGTTCGAGCACGGCAACGCTGCTGCCGGCGGACTGGTTGCGGTTCTGGACCGCGCTGATCCGTTCGGAGAGTTTCATCAGATGACTACCCTTCGGTGCAGCTTCCGCTGGGTCTGGGTACGCCACGCCGGGTTGAATCGCTCCACCAGCTGGCGGAGGCTTTTGACGGCGGGGTCCTTTTTGGATTCCTGGAGGACGGGGATGCCGCGGTTGGTGGACAGGGCCACGGCGCGGGAGCGGGGAACGCTGACGTCCACCGGGGCGCCGATGGTGGACTCGACGTCCCGGACGTTGAGGCCCGCCTTGGCGTCGGCCATGTTCAGGACCACATGCCGGGATTCGGGCATGATCTCCAGCTGGCGGAGTACCTCGAGGCCCGAACGCAGGCCGCGGAGGCTGGGGATGTCCATGGCGCTGACCCACACGACGTCGGTGCACTGTTCCATGGCGGCGAGGCCGATTTCGGGCATGCCGGGGGCCGTGTCCAGGACGACGTACTGGAATTCCTGGGCAAGCTGTTCCAGCAGTCGGGTGACCTGCTCCGGCGTGATGTGGTCCGCGTCCACTGGGTTCGGCGGCGCGCACAGGGCGTAGATCCCGGCGGGGTGCACCGTGAGGAAGGCCTTGAGGACCAAGGAGTCCTGGGCTGCGGCGGGAGTGACGGCGTCCGTGACCGTGTGTTCGGGGTTGAGGTAGAGGCCGGAGGCGACGTCGCCGAACTGCAGGTCCAGGTCCACAATGACCACGCTCATGGGGGCGATCTGGCCCAGGCCGATGGCGATGTTCGTGGCGAGTGTGGTTTTGCCGACGCCGCCCTTGGGCGAGAAGACGCCGATGACCAGGCCCTTGCCGCCGTTGTCCGCCGCCTGTGTTTCGGGGCTCCGGTGCCGGGTGGCGAAAGACTGGCAGGCGCGCTCCAGCAGCACACGGATCTCGGCGGCGTCCGCCTGCGGGCTGAGGATGTCCCTGATGCCGGCGCGCATGGCGTGGACCAGGAACGACGGGTCGATGTCGCTGACCAGCACCAGGCTGAGGCCGGGGAGCTGGACGTCGAAGACCTTGGCGAACCGCAGGGCCTCCTCGTAGGGAACATCCGGGCCGATGATCAGGACTTCGGGCTGCTCCTGGTTGAGGAGCGCGAACAGTTCGGCGGGGCCCGCGGGGAGGATGTCCGAGGCGATGGTCTGGACGGAGCCGCGGAGGCCGTGGGCGACGGCGGCGCGCAGCTTCTGGTCAAACTCGGCGCTGGGGGAGAGGAGGACGAACCGGCTCACTTGTAGACCACTTCCTTGCGTTCGATCCGGGGTCCGTTGTCCTGGGCGTCCAGGGGTTCCTTGGTGAGCCACAGCCTGCCGAACTCCGAGGCGAAAACGATCTTGCCGGCGTCGACGTCAGTGACGGCGACGGTGAGCATGAGCGAGCCCTCCGGGAGTGTGGTGTCCGCAGGATCCGAGCCGTCGGCCGGCTTCTCCGCGCTCGCGGCCTGGGGCGCGCGCTGGACAGCGGTGACGAGGACTTTGCGGACTGTCATCTGGGTAGTGGCGTCGTCGGTCTTGGCCTTGTAGGCGCCGGCTTCGAAGGTGAGGAAGATGCCTACGTGGTCCCCGACGTCGATCCTGCCGCCCACCACCCGCTTGGGCTCGACTTCGAAGGAGACTTCCTGAAGTCCGGCGGGGACCTCAACGGCGCCCTGTTCTTTGACGTCGGCCGGGGCAACGAGCCGCTCGGCCAAGAGCTGTTCGCCTGGGACAAGGTCCACTGCGCTGACGGTGTTGGCCTTTCCCTCCAGGGTGCTGAGGGCGCTGTCGGATTTGCCTGCTGCCGGGACCTTCTCGATGACCAAAGAGGTGGCCATGTCGTTGACCGGGGTCCCGGCGGGGATGGCGGTCTTGACCACCAGGACGTCCACGGGTTCGGTGGAGGCGAGGGCGCGCTGGTCGGCGCCGTTCGCGTAGAAGATGATGAGGAGGGCTCCCACGAGCGCCAGGGCAACCGCGGCCGTTCCGGCGAGCAGGCGAGACTTCACTTTCAGCTCCTGAATATCTGGGATGGTGACTAGAGGGTGGGGCGTGCGATGGTGGCGCCGTATTCGTCCACGGGTCCTAGGGTGTAGCCGTCGGCGAGGGAGACGTACTTGACAAAGCTGCCGATGACGCCGCGGCACTCACCTTTACATTCGGTGGCGGTGGTGACGCCCGTCGTCGTGGATTTTTCACTTCGGAATTCGTACGGTAGGCCGGTGCCGCCGCTGAACTTCCAGCCGGTGACTTTGAAAGCTGCGAAGGAGACGAGCCCATAAATGGCGCCAGCGCCGGTTCCGGTGACCTTGTTGAACACTGGGAGGAGGACGATGACGTCGCGGCCTGCGGTGATGTCGCTGGCCCAGCGGTTGAGTTCGGTGGTGCAGTTGCCGGGAGCATTGTTGCCGGGGTCGCTGCCGCCTTCGCTGACGGCGAGGTCGATGGTGCCGCCGCACTTTCCGGCGTCCTGGACCAGCCAGCCGAAGCCACCCTGAACTGCCGCCCCGGACGGGCCGTAGTTGCAGTCGGCGTTGGCGTTCTTTCCGTGTTCCTGGAGGAGCTGGAGGCTGCCGCCGATGTTGTCCTTGACCTGGCAGATCGAGAATGCCAGGGGAAAAGCGGTGCGGCCGGCCTTGGGGCTTCCCCAGATGGCCGATGCCCGGGCACCCACTTCTTTGTTTGGAACGCCGAGGACGTCCGCGAAGAAGAGGGAGACGGAGTTGTCCGTGCCGCCTGCTTCCTTGGCGGAGGTGGTGACGCTGACTTTCCGGGCGGTTTTGTCGAGCTCGATGGTGTGCACTTTGCTCATGCCGTCCAGCGCGTTCTGGTTGGCCAGGCTGGTGGCGAGGGGGGACGTTGTGGAACACACCGGATCCGCTGCATTCCGTGCGCACTTCTGCGCCAGGGCAATAGCGGAGGCGTCGGCCCCATTCTGCAGCTGTGCACGCTCCGAGTAGATCACCCCGACGTCCACGGCGATGGCCACGAAGCCGAGGAGGGTCACCATGAGGATGGCGACGATGACGCTGACGGCGCCATTTTCGTTTGTTTTGTCCTGGGTCAGCCGCCGCACAGCATGACCCCTTTGCCGGTCATCGGGAACGGGCCGGCGATGCCGGTGATGGTGGCCAGGTTGTACTTGATGGTGAGGGTCACCTGGGCGCCCGTGCTGCACGCGTTGGTGCTGAGCGTGATGTCCGAGGTGGGGATGGTGCTGCTGACGGATGCTGCCGCGTTCTGGGCGGCGGTCTTGGCTCCAGCCGGATCGTTGCCAATGGCCATGACCCGGACTCCGTCGCGGGCTGCGTTGGTGAGGGTGATCTGGGCGTTGTAGGCGCGGCCGAATTCGATGGTGCCCAGGACAAGCATCAAGAGGAGGGGCAGCAGGATCGCGAATTCGACGGCGGCTGCACCGCGTTCCGAATCGTGTGACACCTGCTGCACCTCCTCTTGGATGACTCGTGTTCTTTGCCTGCTTCTTTGAGGCGGTGCGGTTCCGATATGGGGGCCGGAACCGTATCAGGTGGTGCTACGGGGTGGGGATGGCGGTGGTCTGCGGGTTGGCGATGTCGGTCGAGACGCCGGTGAACATAGTTCCGAGCTGGCCGCCGAGGGTGCTGACAGCCACGATGATGACGACGGCGATGAGGGCAACCATGATGCCGTACTCAACGGCCGTGGCGCCTTTTTCTTCGTTGCGGAGGCGGATCATGAGGTTGGTGTAAAGAGAAAGCATTCTGTACTCCTGAGCGAGACGGATGGCTGGCCCTGCACCAGCACTGAAACGAAGTTAGCAAGCAGAATTGCCGCTAATCCCGGATCTTGGAGCATCCTGCGCAAAGGCTTTACGCGGTGTATTTCTCCTGCGGTTTTGCTGGGTCATCGCTGCGCTAACGCTGGATTTCGCAAGTCTGTGAGCACACAAGCGGACCCCCTCGGTTCTGGGTGCCGAGGGGGTCCGGTATGTGGGGCGCCTAACGGCGCGTTTTCATGGAGAGGCTAAGGGATGCCTAGGGCTGTTCGAAGTGCCGTGGCAAGGCTTTGGTAGTGAAGGTTGAGCGCTTGACCGAAAGCCGTGACGCCGATGACCAAGGCCAGTGCCAGGAATGAAACAAGCATTCCGTATTCCGTTGCCGTGGACCCGCGTTGTTCCGTAATGACCTTCGTGACCGCCCTGCGAAGACGATCCTGGCTCAGAATGTTATGTAGATTCATGCTGCACCTACGAGAACACCGACATGATCTGAAGCACGGCTGGCCCCAGCAGAACGATGAACAGAGTGGGAAGAATGAAGAAGATGAGCGGGAACAGCATTTTGACTGGCATCTTCATCGCGTGTTCTTCCGCAAGCTGCCGGCGTTTGATCCTCATATCCTTCGCTTGTGTCTTGAGGACACCGGCGATGGCAATGCCGTAGGTGTCGGCCTGGACCACAGCCCGAACGAATGTGCGGACTGACGGCACATCCACTCTTTCAGCAAGAGCCAGATATGCCTCCTTGCGCGAGCGTCCGACCTGAATATCCTGCAGCGTCCTGATGAGTTCATCCGCCAATGGCCCTCGCCCGTTCTCGCCAGCCCGGCCCATTGCTGACTCAAACCCGAGGCCGGCCTGGACGGAGATGAGCATCTGATCCAAGGCATTGGGGAGTTCAAGCCGGATTTCTTCCCGCCGCTTTTGGGCCCGGTTGCGGATAAGAAGGTCGGGAATGAAGTATGCCAGTGCCACGATGACTACCGCGATCGCGAACCTGCCGGCGGAGGGTGCGCCCATGAAGACCAGGAGGCCAAGAATTGCACCACCAAAAGCGAGTAGGGGCTTGACCATGAGAATCCGGGCAAGCGGCCACTGCTTTGGCCGACCCGCACCCGCCAACTGCTTGTCCAGCCAGGCCTCGTAGCTCCTGGGCGTGATGCGCTTTGACAGATCCGTTAACTGCTGGCTGATGTTGACGGACTGCACGGCTTGGCTGGGGCGGCCGCCGAGGTTGGCTCTTATTCGACGCATTCCTGCGCGATCCCCCGTGAAAGACAGCCAGACCATGCCGGAGATAGGAACGATAATTGCCAAGATTGCTGCTAAAGCGATGGGTTGCATGTCGTGTCCCCTAGTACTTTGGCTTGATGATGCGGCTGAGCCAAAGCCCGCCGGTAGAGAGAAGTGCGATAGCGGCGGCCAGCATGACAAATCCGATGAAGGTCGTCGTGAACACCCGCGCGTACGTCGGGTTGAACGTCACCAGTCCAATGAACATCAGGATAGGCAATGCCATGAGAACCATGGCGGAGATTCTTCCTTCCGCGCTCAGGGCCCTAACCTGGCCTTTGACCTGGTTTCGGTCGCGGATCGTCTCTCCGACGTGGTCCAGTACCTCCGCCAGATCGCCACCCACTTCGCGGTGAATTTCTATGGCTTGAGCAATCCAATAGAAGTCCTCGCTGGCCGTCCTCCGCGAAACATCTGCCATGGACTCACCCAGATCGCGGCCGATCCTGGTTTCGTTGACGATACGGCTAAGCTCTTCGGCCATTGGTCCATCGTTTTCCTGCGCGGCTGCATCGATGGCACGAAGCAAGCTGTGGCCTGCACGAAGACCGCCGGAGAACATTTGCAGCGTGTCCGGTACTTGCGAGTCGAACGTCTTTCGGCGCCTGGAGATGAGGAAGTTGAGGACAACGTAAAGGAGGATCGGAGCCATGATAAACGCGAGGATGCTTATTCCAAGGCCGCCAAGGAAGAAGCCCAGCACCGTCGCCACCAATGTGATGGCCCCCGCCATCAATAGATAATCTCCCGGATCCTTGTTCAGACCTGCCTGCTCCAGCTTTTCCCTGTTGAAGATACCGGTAGGCCGCTTCTTGAGACCCCGGTTCAGGACCCCTACGGCCTGGTTGGTCAAGCGGGACAGGCTGGAAGAGTGCTGGACAACGTCCGGGCGTCTCCGCGAGAGGGGGACGCCGGACCTCCCTCTCCACACAACTACGAATACCAGGGCCAGTGAAACGTAGACCAGGAACAGGCCAGCCATGAACATCGCAACAGGAGTGTCGACTGCCACTGTCATCGACCCCTAATCTGGTCGGCCCCAAAAATGTGGGGTGAGACGTGGATCCCTAGCTCAATAAACCGGTCTGTGAACCGTGGGCGAACGCCTGTCGGAATGGGCTTCCCCAGGAAACGTCCGCTTGCATCTACGCCGGCTGAGTAGTCAAAGACGAAAGCGTCCTGGAGGGTTACGATCTCGCCCTCCATGCCTTGAACCTCCGTGATGTGAGTGACTCGCCGGGTTCCATCACGAAGCCTGGAAATGTGGACGATGAGGTTCACGGCTGAAGCCACTTGCTCCCTTACTGCCCGAAGCGGCAGGTCCATACCGGCCATCAGAACCAGAGTCTCCAGGCGGGCGATCGCGTCCCGGGGTGAGTTGGCATGGACGGTCGACAGGGAACCGTCGTGCCCGGTGTTCATGGCCTGCAACATATCGAGACATTCACCGCCACGGACTTCGCCTACTACGATTCGGTCAGGCCGCATGCGTAGTGAGTTCCTGACGAGGTCGCGGATTGCAACCTCCCCCTTGCCCTCAATGTTTGCCGGCCGGCTCTCCAACCTGACCACATGGTCCTGCTGGAGCTGGAGCTCCACCGCGTCCTCGATGGTGACGATCCTGTCCGAAGCCGGGATAAAGGACGACAGTGCATTGAGCAAAGTAGTTTTGCCGGTGCCCGTGCCGCCAGAAACGATGATGTTCATCCGCGCCAGCACGCAGGCCTGGAGAAGTTCTGCCATTTCAGGAGACAGGCTGCCAAATCCAATCAGCTTTTGTACTGTGAGCGCATCGCCTCCGAACTTTCGGATGGTCAATGCCGGTCCGTTGACCGCAAGCGGCGGGATGATTGCGTTGACGCGGGAGCCATCAGCCAAACGCGCATCCACCAAGGGAGAAGACTCGTCAATACGGCGTCCAACCTTGGAGACAATACGTTCGATCACCCGACGCAGTGCGTCGTCGGATGCAAACTTCGTGTCGGTGAGTGTCAGCTTGCCAGCGCGCTCCACGTAGACCTGGTCAAAACGGTTCACCATGACTTCGGAAATAGACGGATCATCCAGGAAGCGCTGGATGGGGCCGTGGCCAAGAACGTCGTCAATGATCTCCCGGATCAGCCGCTGCCGTTCGGTGGATGTGAGGGGGACCTGCTCTTCGTCGACGACGATTTTCAGCTCGTCTTTTACATATTGATGGAGCTCTGCCTCCTCAAGCGATGAGTCAGTGATGCGCGCTCCGAGTCGCTCGTAAAGCGCCTGACTAGCACGTTCCTTCAATGCGCTGAGGGCGCCGCTGGCCACAGCAGCCGTCGGGGTTAGCTCAACGACTTCGGCTATTTCCGCGGATTTCGCCTCATGTATCCGCCCAAGAGTGGCCGGTTCAAGAGTGCCCGTTGCGGACACGAACGCGTTTTGCAGCTCAGCTTCAGCTACTGGTGCGGTTGACTCAGTACCGCGCACCTTTTCCAGCCTGCGTGAGAGGTTCACTGGACAACCGCCCTTCTGTGCAACTTCTTGTGTGGTCGTTCTTCCCAATTGGGCTTAAAGCGCTCAACGAGCTGCCGAAGGCCCTTAATGGCAGGATCCCTGGTGCCGTCCTGAAGCAGCGGTACACCCTTGTTGGTTGAGAATGGCAAGGTCCTCGAACGGGGGAGTACGACATCCACCGGCGCGCCGATGGTTGCTTCGACATCCTGAAGGGTCAGTCCGCTTCTGCGGTCAGCCATGTTGAGCACCACGTGCCGCCGTTCAGGCAGCAGGTTCAGCTCCGCAAGAATCTGGTTGCCAGTGCGGAGTCCGCGGATACTGGGAACGTCCATGCCGCAAATCCATACGGCGTCGGAGGCCATGTCCAGCGTGGCCAGAACGTGCTCCCCGAGTCCAGGTGCAGTGTCAACGACCACGTACTGGAATTCCTGGCGCAGCTGTGACAGTAGATGACTGACATTTTCTCCGCTGATCCTGTCCATTTCGACCGGGTTCTTTGGCGCGCACAGCGCGTAGATTCCCCCTGGATGAACTGTCAGGTAGGTCTTTAGAACCATGGAATCCTGGCTGGCAGCGCCCACAACAGCATCCGTAATGGTGTGCTCGGGCTCCAGCATGAGCCCGCTCGCAACGTCGCCAAACTGGAGGTCGAGGTCGACGATGACTACACCCATTGGTGCAACCTTCCCCAGTCCTATCGCAATGTTCGTTGCCACGGTTGTTTTGCCAACGCCTCCTTTGGGAGAGATGACGGCGATAATGCGCCCGCCGGCGGAGTGTTCGTGGTGCTCGGAGCTGCTTGGTGCCAGGCCCCGCCTGCGGCCGGCTGAGGCCAGACTGGCTCGTTCCACGATGACCCGGATGTGGTCCACTTCGGCCGTCGGATCCAGAAGGTCGCGAACGCCCGCCCGCATGGCCTGAATCGCGACTTCTGATGACTCTCCAGCGACCAGGATCATGCTGATCTCCGGATACTGCAGGTCCATGACAGCGGCGAACTTCAGGGCGTCGTCCGCCGGTAGGCCCGGACCGAGGATGAATACCTCGGGAGGTTCCCCCAGCAGCTGCCTTAGAACTTCTTCAGGGCCCTGCGGGAGGTAGTCGGCTTGGAAGTACTGGAGCGAGCCAGGCATGCCGACTGTTGCCATCCGAACCCGGCGTTCAAAATCCGTATTTGCGGTTATGAGTACAAAGCGGCTCATCGGAATACCTTCGTCTTGTCCACGACACCGGTGTTACCCTCGGTGGCTTCGGCTGGTTCCTTGGAAAGGTAGATCCTGCCGAATTCGGCAGCGTATACGAGGCGCTCGGCTTCTACGGAGTTGCGGGCAACAGTGATGAGGTACGTGCCGTCACTCTGATTCTCGCTGGAGCTGAGGGCGCCGTCAGATTCCCCTTCTTTTGCTGCATCAGGCTGAGCTGGGCTCCCGTTGCTGAACTGGGCGGCGGTGACGAGCACTTTATGGAAAGTCAGCTGGGTACCAGCTGACTCAGTGGCACTCTCGCCGTCTCCGGTTGAGTCCGTCAGGGAAATGAAGACACCGACGGTGTCGCCGGCCGTTATCTTTCCGCCCACTACCCGTTCAATCGGCAGTTTGAGCGAGATCTCCTGCATACCTTCGGGTACGGCAACCCTGGACGGTCCCAGGAAAGATTCCGGCTCTACCAACCGGCTGGACAACAGCTGCTCTCCGGGGACCAGGGACACAGCTGTTACTTTCGAGCCCAGTTCCGCAAGATCGGTAACGCTGTCTCCAGTAACTGCTGACTTAGGCAGCGGCTTCTTTACGACCGCCCCGCCTATTTCACTTGCCGGAGTTCCTGCAGCTATGTCGGCTTGAACGACGAAGACTTCTTGGGTCTCGGTGCCAGCCATGGCACGGGCGTCCGCGGATTGTACGTAGGTAATAAGAAGGAATGTGCCGGTTATTGCGATAACTAGCGCGGCGATGCCTCCCAGTAGGCGTGCTTTCACTGTCTTCCCCTTTGATGATTCTTACTTGATCAGCCCAAGGACAACGACGTTGCCCGTGGGGGTGGTGGTGCCTCCGGTGAAGAGGGCCGGATCGGCGGAGTAGCCGACGAAAGTCCCATAGAGACCTTTCTCGCTTCCACCGAATACGTTGGTCGGGTCGTATTTCGCTTGACCAGAAAAGTTCCAGGCCTGGATTTTGAATCCCGCCCACTTCTCAATGAAGTACTGAACGGAGCTTCCGTTGCAGGTGCCGAACTGCGCTGCGGGCATTCCATCGCAGGTGTACTTGTAAACGGGTAGTGCCACGGTCGAATTTGCCAGAGAGGGATTCAGGGACGGGTTGAAGAGATCTATGCAGCCGTTGGGAACAGCAGCTCCAGCGCTCGTCTCGCTCCACTCGCCGACTTCCGCAGTGACATTGCATCCCGTGGAGCCGTCAGGTTTGAGCCATGCGAAACCGCCGGGAATGATCTGGTTCGACGGGTTGAGCCCATTGCAGTCCTGGGCTCCGCTGCCGCCGCCTTGGGTGAGAATTTTGTGGGGGAGTCCGTCCTCCTTGAACTCGCATGGGGCGAACGTTATGGGTAGGACGGTGACACCCTTTGTGGGGTAGAGCCACTTGGCCGTTGCGGTCGCACCGACTGTAACGGGAGGTGCGTTCAACGCGCTGGCAAACATCTTGCTGAGGAAGCCGGCGCCTGTGTTTCCGTTCTTCGTCGAAGTAGTTACGGTAACCTGGCCGGCAACTGAAAGGTCAACGGACTGAACCGTGGTCTTGTTGTCGTTAGAGTTGCTGTCGGCCAGGGCCTCCGCAACTGCATTGGCGTCAGCTTGCGTGCAGCCACCGGCTACAGAGCAGATATCCACGCCTGCAAGGGCCCCCGCGTCCGCTGCGTTCTGCAACTGCGCCCGTTCGGCGTATATCTGCCCCGTGTCGACAGCCAGGGCGCCGGCGCCGATGAGTACCACCATCATCACCGCCACGATGACTCCGGCAGCTCCACGCTCCCTGTGATCGGAATCTTTAGCTATCCATTGCATCGCATCGCTCCTACTCCGGTGAGGGTTACTGAGCTGCCAAAGAGTCCCGTTAAGGTGGCAGCCGGATAACTGATAGTCACCTTGGCTGTGGCATTGGGAGTGCAGGTTGCGGGACTGAAGGAGTACGCGAACGCTGAGGAGTTGATTCCCGGCGCCCCATCAGCGGCTGCCGCTTTGGCATCGGATTGACTGTTCTTAATGGCCATCGTGCGGGCAGCCTCACGCGCTGCTTGGGTAACTGAGATTTGAGCGTTGTAGGCATTGGCAAACTCGACGATGCCGGTGACGAGGGCCAGCAACACGGGGGCCACCAGTGCGAACTCCACGGCAATGGCACCACGACTCTTGTGCTCCCTATTTTCTTTGCGGGTCTTCTTCAACGGATCCCCCGAGGATTTATCGGATCGACAGGAGTGTGCCGCTTCCACTGCAGGTGGGGCGGCACACTCCTCGGATGCGGGTTACCAGCCGCCGACAGTGGTGCCGAGATTGGTGAACCAGGTATTGAGTGCACCGCCAAACGCGGTAACGCCGACAATGATGAGCAGAGCGATAAACGCAACCAAGAGCGAGTACTCGGTGGCGGTGGCGCCCTTTTCTGTAGCGAATCGTTCTCTGATACCAGCAACATAGGCGAGTATTGAGACCATAGATGGAGTCATTTCTGTTCCTTTGTCAGCGATCTGCCGTCGCAGTAGCGGCGACTGATCTCCCCAATCGATTTGTTGGTTGAAGCCTTAGACGGATGACCCGTGTAAATTGCCGGTGGATGTAGGTGCGCCACGTCGCAGGAACCCGCTGGTCGTGGCGCACCTGCATCGGGGCAGGGTCTACCAACCGCCGACCCGAGTGCCGAGGTTGGTGAACCAGGTGTTCAGCGCGCCGCCGAAGGCAGTAACGCCGACGATGATGAGCAAGGCGATGAATGCGACCAGCAGCGAGTACTCCGTGGCCGTTGCGCCCTTTTCGGATTCGAACCGATCCTTGATGCCGGCGACGAGAGCCATCATCGAGACCATAAGTGCAGTCATTGTAATTTCCTTTAATTCGGTGAAATGGGTTTAGTTAATTTCAACGAATTTCCAGCTGCCCCCATAATTCCTTAGCGGCTGGACTTCGCTAAGAAAAGATTGTCAGTGAGGGGCATGGGCAACAATGCGTAGTTGTACTCGAATTTTCGAGGAGACGTGAAAAGTACGTACTTGAAAACACCGGGTAGTACTCAGGGGGTCAGGCGAGTACGCGGCGGACTACTTGGTTGGCCTGTCACGAGCCCAAATAGGTGGTGCCGGGTTTTGCCAAGTGCGGCTAGGCGGAAAGTAGCGCCATTGCTGCTGTGGCAGCGATCATTGAAGGCCCATGAGGTACTTCTGCGGCTTGTTTTCGCCCTTTTCGACCCAAGTAGAACAAGGTGACCACTCCGTTGAGAAGAAAGCCGAGCAAGCCCCCATATAGCAACTGGCTCCACCCTAGGTACCCGAGGTACAGGCCGACAGGAGCGGCGAGCTTTACGTCGCCCATTCCGATGGCGCCCGGGGAAATAAGGCCCAAAACGAGGTAACCAGCGAACAGAATCAGGGCTCCGAGTGCCGCGCGAAGCAGGTCGTAGCCCTGCATATTAAGAAACCCTGGGACTAGCAATAGCAGGGAACCGCCGGCAAGTAGTATGAGCACGAGCAGGTTGGGCAGCAAATGCAGGGCGACGTCGATCCGGGACAGCTGCACGCCGAGAATTGCCAGGAACAGGAAAGCCGGCAGGGTAGATCCCAAGCCGAACCGCAAACTAAAGGCGACGCAAAGAACGGCCGTAATTGCCGCCGTCGACATTCTGACAGGGACAGTAGGAAGGCCGCCCAGCCGGGGAAGTCGCTTGGCAATGAGGGTCTCGGCAAGTGGGGAGAGGACCAGCCCTAAGAGGGCGGCTGCGGCGACCAGCAGCCACGCGATGGAACCGTCTGTACCCGATGCAACCACGCGACCCCCTGCGTCCGTTAGGCCGGGAGCGCTTGGGTAACCTCCGGCTACCCCATTTTGACCCTGAAGCCCTTAACGCGCTAATCTTGGGAGTCGTTGTGCGTGTCCTATTCCGATGGTGCGTGCCCGCTTGAGAATCCGGTTGCAGGATAACTACTCAACGTGCACATTCGGAACCACAGGATGACTGGTTACATAGAGCCCTCACCTCTGTTCCGGTAGCGCGCAGATAGTAGGTGCACGAGCTAGTGACACCTAAACAAGAACGCCAGAACAAGAACGAGGCAAACACCGTGCGTACGTACACCCCGAAGCCCGGCGATATCAACCGCCAGTGGCACGTCATTGACGCCACAGACGTTGTCCTTGGTCGTCTCGCGAGCCAGACCGCAATCCTGCTGCGCGGCAAGCACAAGGCCACCTTTGCGTCCCACATGGACATGGGCGACTTCGTCATCATCATCAACGCTGAAAAGGTTGCCCTCACCGGCGCCAAGCTGGAGCAGAAGCGCGCATACCGCCACTCCGGCTACCCGGGCGGCCTGACCTCCGTCAACTACGCGGAACTCCTGGAATCCAACCCGGTCCGCGCCGTTGAGAAGGCCATCAAGGGCATGCTCCCCAAGAACTCCCTCGCTGCACAGCAGCTGGGCAAGCTGAAGGTTTACCGCGGTGCTGAGCACCCGCACGCCGCCCAGCAGCCCAAGACTTTCGAAATCACCCAGGTCGCCCAGTAGTCCTGGCCACCAAACAACTTATCTATACAAGGAGAACCGTGGCTCAGAACGAAGAGACCACCGAAGCCGTTGAGGCTGAGGAAACCCTGACCAGCTACACCTCTGAAAGCTCAGCTGCTGACGCCGCTGCGCCGAAGAAGGAGCGCCCGGCCCTGACCGTTGCCGGCGCAGCTGTTGGCCGCCGCAAGGAAGCCGTTGCACGCGTCCGCGTTGTGCCCGGCTCCGGCAAATGGACCATCAACGGCCGTGCGCTGGACAACTACTTCCCGAACAAGCTGCACCAGCAGGACGTCAACGAGCCCTTCAAGATCCTTGATCTCGAAGGCGCCTACGACGTCATCGCCCGCATCCACGGCGGCGGCATCTCCGGCCAGGCCGGTGCACTGCGCCTCGGCATCGCCCGTTCGCTGAACGAGATCGACGTCGAGAACAACCGCGCCACCCTGAAGAAGGCCGGTTACCTGTCTCGCGACGCCCGAGTTATCGAGCGCAAGAAGGCCGGCCTCAAGAAGGCCCGCAAGGCTCAGCAGTACTCCAAGCGCTAAATCCGCTTACACAGAAGCCCGTCCCGCCGCATGGCGGGGCGGGCTTCTGTTTTCGGTTGTTTAGTTTGTCGTCAGCCGGTACACCGTCGTGTTGTCGAGCACTTCTGAGGAGAAATTCTCCTCAACCCAGCTTGAGATTGCCGTTGACTCGCTGTCGGTTGCCTGTACTTCGAGGAAGGCCTCCTGCTGAATGAAGAAACAGATCTCTCCAGCCCCTACTTTCTCTTTGAAGCTCTCCAAAGTGGGGGTGGGGTCGCTCCCAGAAAAGCCTCCCAGCGGCATGACGGCGCGACTAGATTCCAGCTGGAGTCTAGCTGCCGTTTGACTGGCGTAAGTAGCCGCTGCCCATGTGCAGTCACTGGTGCTGGCTAAAGTCTCAACGACCTTGGGGTCAGGGGTGCGACCGAAAGCAATGTCATGTCCCCAGGCGAGTTCTCCTTTTCGTAGCGAAGCCATTAGGTGGCTGATGCTCGCGGGATTCTTGGAGAGCACTCCCGAAAGCGGATTTGACCCATTGAAACCAACAGTCACGTTGGTAACAGACGTGATGACGGGGCCAATCAACATCGCTATAGCAAGAAGCGCCGCGGCGCCGCGCTCGATTCTGATTGCCGGGGGTTTGACGACGAGTACCGCAACTGCAGCGAGTCCAACGCCAAGGACAATTGGTGGTATCCAATTTGGCCACTCGGCGCTTCCAAGCACCAGCCAGGCTGTTAGCAGGGCAACGATAGCTATGACAGCCCCACCAAGACGAGTAAGCAACGAATTCCGCTTGGCGATTAGGGTGTTTAGCGTAAGCCCCAGTACCAAGGCCAGTGGCGGTCCCAAGGCCGCGGTGTAATAGGTGTGGATCTGCTCTCCCATAAAGCTCAGCAGAAAAAATGCTGTGAAAAGCCAAGCTCCTGACAGTAAGGCCAGAGGGCGAATAGTCCCGGACCGGGAGAGACTCCTCCAGTGAATTGCCAATAAACCGATACCGAGCAGCGCGCTAATCAATAGCCAGGATGCCTCCTGATTGTAATTTGCGTTCAGCAGTCTCAAGAGTCCTGCATCGCTGTCGACGGTGCGGAAGCGGGCCGGGACCTGCATGGCTTCGGGTATTGCGCCGTTGCTGATAATTCGATCAACACCGTTGTAGGCAAACGTAAGTTGTAGAACACTGTTGGAGGGCGAACCTCCCACATACGGTCTGTGATCACCGGGAATCAGGTCCACTGTCGTCATCCAAAGACCCCCAGTGACCAGCAGTGCGGTGATACCGCCGACTGTCGTTGCTAGACGTTTCGGCCACGCTTGTGGGCTGAACAGGACGAAGGCCAGGCCAAGGGCCGGTACATTTAGTAGTCCCTGCAACTGCTTGGTCATGAAGGCTAAACCTAATAAGGCGCCCGCCATAATGAAGAAGCGCCCACGTCCGGTTTCAATGCTGCGGAGCACGCACCACGCAGCGGCCACCATTAGCAGCAACATTAGCGGGTCGGGGTTGTTGTACCGGGACATCAGCGTGACGATTGGAGTGGTGAAGTAGACCACTGCGCCGAAGAGTGCAGCCATGCTGGAGACACAGCGTTTCAAGATTAGGTAGACGAGTAGAGTCGTTAGGACCCCCATAAACACCTGAGGAATCAGCATGGCTGTGGGATTGAAACCCAGCAAGCGGACAGAAAGTCCCATGATCCAAAGGCTGAGGGGCGGCTTGTCCACCGTAATCGAGTTGCCCCAGTCTGAAGAACCGAAGAAGAACGCTTTGGCGTCAATCGCGCCGGCTTGCACGGCGGCGCTGTAGAAGTAGTTGGCCCATCCATTAATGCTCAAATTCCAGCTGTATAGAACTGCATTGAACGCCAGGAGAAAAACTAGGGTGGGGCGCTCCCATGAGGGGTCCTGAGCGGGGCCGCGCCAGAATCGTTGGAGTTCAGCGGTCAACCGGAAACCCCAACGGCTCTTCCAACGCGGCGTAATATCTCCCGGCTTTGGTCCGGAAATCGTTGAAATGGACAACGTCGATTGCCTTCTTCCTCAGTTGATCGAGCTGGTGGGGGAGCCGTATATAAACGAACGGAAGTCTTGTGCTTCACCAGTTGCGGGTATTTGGAAAGGTCGCCTTACGGCTGCACCTGAACGCCACCGTTGGAACCAGGGCCTAGGCCAAGCAGTCAGTTCAGAGAATGCGACCGCTTGGTGCCAAGGTTGAAGCAACGGACACCTTGAGGCGCTCGTCGCTACGCCTCACCCTGAACACCCAGAGGCGTAGAAGAATAAAGCGCATCAAAGTAGCGACTACGTTGGCGGTAGTTAGGATCAACAGTTCCAAATTCGGCGCCGCGTTAGGAATGAACACGTGAAGCACTAACAATGATGAGGACGTTATGGTCCAAGCGAGTAGAAATACAATCAAGCCCTGAAACTGTTGTGTGAACAACTTCGCGGGACCACTGATCCCGAAGGTGAACCTGCGGTTGGCGGCAGTATTGCCGACAGCCGTCAGAAGGAGGGCCAGGAAGTTTGCCTCCTGCGCCCCGAAAGGTCCTTGGAGAACGAGGTAAAGCAAGGCGAAAGCAAGCGTGGAGACAGCCCCCACCAGTCCAAAACGAAGAACCTGGCCAAAGAAGCTGGGTCGGCCCGACGGCACTATCGGACGGCGACCCAATTCGGCGTATATCGCCGCTACTGGAATTACCCCTTTCACCAGGGAACCGGCGACACGCACCATGCCCCGCAAATCGTCGAGAGCGGTCTGCTTAATGTCAACACGGCTGTCCGGGTCATCCACCCAATCGACAGGAATTTCATGTATGCGCAGTCCGGAGCGCTCTGCAATGATCAGGAGCTCCGTATCGAAGAACCACCCGTTGTCCTCCACATGGGGGAGGAGGCGCTTCGCAACGTCAGCGCGGATCGCTTTGAAGCCGCACTGGGCATCCGAGAAACGCACCTGCATGGTCCGCCGGAGAAGGAAGTTGTAGGACCTTGAAATGAATTCGCGTTTGGGACCCCTGCTTACACGGGAACTTTGGCCCAGACGAGTGCCAATAGAAATGTCGGAATGCCCGGACAACAACGGAGCGACCAAGGGCAGCAGCGCGGCCAGATCTGTGGAAAGGTCCACGTCCAGATAGGCAAGGACCTTCGCGTCGGAAGCGCCCCAGGCATCCCTCAGGGCGTATCCGCGCCCTTTGACGTCAAGGCGGCGATACTCAACATTCGGCATGTGCTCGCTGAGTCGAGCGGCAATCACCGGAGTCCGATCGGTGCTTGCATTATCGGCGATGGTTATTTTCCACGTCGACGGCATTTCGTGCGTCAAGTATTCGGCGAGCCTTGTGATGCTGTTTTCGAGTACCGCTTCCTCGTTAAAGACCGGTACAACAATTTCGAGCGCCAAGCCCCCATAGCTAGGTGTCATGCATTGGATCGTAGGGGTGCCGAAATAGCCATGGCGAGGCTTTTGGGGAAAGACAGGTAACAACGAAAAGAACCAAGTAGTCCCAGTAATTGCCCTTGCTGGAACGCAGGTACTCACCAAGTAGAAGCGGTCTGGACTGCCGGGCTACGCAGGTGCTGCGCTGCCCATCCTCTAGACTTGACCGGTGTCTAGATTATTTGGAACTGATGGTGTCCGGGGCCTGGCGAACGGTCTGTTGACGGCGGAGCTGGCAATGCAGCTGGCCCAGGCGGCCGCCGTCGTGCTCGGCCACGACCGCAACTCCAACGGAACGCGGCCTCGTGCCGTGGTGGCCCGTGACCCGCGCGCCAGCGGCGAATTCATCGCCGCCGCCGTGGAGGCCGGGCTGTCCAGCTCCGGCATTGACGTCTACGACGCCGGTGTCCTCCCCACGCCCGCGGCGGCATACCTGGTTGCTGACCTGGACGCGGATTTCGGCGTGATGATCTCCGCCTCCCATAACCCTGCACCGGACAACGGCATCAAGTTCTTCGCCCGCGGCGGCCAGAAACTGCCGGACGACGTCGAGGACGCCATCGAGGCCCAGATGTCCAAGGAGGCGGTGCGCCCGGTCGGCGCGGACGTGGGCCGCATCCAGCGCTTCTCCGACGCCGAGGACCGCTACATCGTCCACCTCCTGGGCACCCTCCCGCACAACCTGGAGGGCATCAAAGTGGTTCTGGACTGCGCCCACGGTGCGGCCAGCGGCTGCTCGCCCCAGGTGTTCAAGGACGCCGGCGCAGACGTCATCGTCATCGGGGCTGAACCGGACGGCCACAACATCAACGACGGCGTCGGCTCCACCCACCTTGGCCCGCTCAAGGAGGCTGTGCTGAAGTACGGCGCCAACCTGGGAATTGCCCACGACGGCGACGCCGACCGCTGCCTCGCCGTGGACCACGAGGGCAACGTGGTGGACGGCGACCAGATCATGGCCATCCTCGCCGTTGCCTTGAAAAAGTCCGGAAAGCTTAAGGACGACGTCCTGGTGGCCACCGTCATGAGCAACCTCGGCCTGAAGATCGCCCTCCGCCAGGCCGGTATCACCATCCGCGAAACGGCAGTGGGGGACCGCTACGTGCTGGAAGAGATGCGCGACGGCGGCTTCAACCTTGGCGGGGAACAGTCCGGCCATGTGATCTTCGCCGACTACGCCACCACCGGCGATGGCGTCCTCACAGGACTGCAGCTCGCCGCCCAGATCGCCCTGACCGGAAAGCCGCTCAAGGAACTCGCCACGGTGATGACCAAGCTTCCCCAGGTCCTCATCAACGTCAAGGGCGTGGACCGCACCAGGGCGGGAAGCAACGAGGTCCTCGCCCAGGCCGTGGCGGCAGCGGAAGCCGCACTGGGCGACACCGGTCGTGTCCTGCTCCGCCCTTCCGGCACGGAACCCGTAGTGCGCGTAATGGTGGAGGCCGCGGACGAAGAAACCGCCCACTCCATCGCCGAGCACCTGGCCCAAGTGGTCCGCGCCGAACTCGCCCTGGAACTGGTCAGCGAGTAACCAGCAAACAAAAAAGTGGCCCGTTTCCGGGAAGGAAACGGGCCACTTTCGGTGATGAAGGTTTAGGAACTGCTCTTCAGCGCGTCCCGGATCTCGGTGAGCAGGGCGATCTGCGGATCCTCGTCCGCTTCTTCCTTGACGTCGGTGTTAATTCCCAGCCTGCGGTTGCGGCGTTCGATCATGTGGTTCATGGGCATGATGACCACGAAGTAGATCGCGGCGGCGATCAGCACGAACGAGATGATGGAGGAGATGACCTGTCCATACAGGAACCCCTCCCACTGCATCTCCTCGATGCCTTTCGCCTGGAAAAGGAGCCCGATCAGGGGTGTGAGCAGGCCCTCGACAATGGAGGTCACGACAGCGCCAAAAGCGGCACCCATCACGACGGCGACGGCAAGGTCTACGACGTTGCCCTTCATAATGAAATTCTTGAATCCTGTCAACATACGGACCAAGCTAGCGCACCCGGGTGAGCCGAACGTGACAGCCAAGTAAATTAGTTGTCCGTGTCGCGAACTAAGCCAGCCTGCCGATCGTACCGCCGGGGCGTGCGCACAGCCCTACGGATACGCCGGAGCCGGCTCCACGCCGAAATACTCCTCCACCGTGTTGATGCCCCGGTTCACCATGTCCGTGGCCGCCTCCACCCCGATGTACCGCAGGTGCCACGGCTCGTAGTAGTAGCCCGTGATCGGGTGGAACATCCACGGGTACCGCACCACGAACCCGAACCGGTGCCCATTCGCCTTGGCCCAGACGGCCGAGGGCTGGTCCGCGAAGCACGGCTGGAACCCGCAGGCGCCGTTGCCGTCGGCAATGTCGAAGGCCCAGCCCGTCTGGTGCTCCGAATAGCCGGGCCTGGCGCTGGCCGTGTCCGCATCGGCCTGGCCGCGGGCGGCAACATACCCGTTGTACGTGGCCACCTGGGTGGTGTATGAGCGGTATCCGCTGGCCAGGACCATCGCCACACCGTCCCGCGCGGCCGCCGCGAACATTGCTTCCGCAGCAGCCGCCGCCGTGCTGTTCAACAACGACGCTTCACCGGAAGCAGTCATGGCAACGGCGGGACGCACCAGGTCAGCCGGGAGGTAATCCGCCGGCACCAGCGGCCGGTGCTTGTTCACGATCAGCCAGGGGCTGGCCGGATCAGTGAGGGAGAACTGCCGCGGCAACGCAGCCGAGGGCGACGGCGTGGGGGACGGCGCGGCCGGTGCCGCGGCCTCTGTGGCGGGCGCCGCCGTCGTAATTTCTGGGGTGGGCGTGGCGGCCACCGTGGCAGGTGCCGGAGCGGAGGCAGGGGCCGACGACGGCGGCGCGGCGCTGGGTGCCTCCGGTGTGCAGGCTGCCAGGACAGTGAGTCCGGCGCCCGCAGCGAGGAAGCGCGTGAAACTTCGCCGGCTCGCCGCCTGCCCGGAAACAGGGGAGCAGTCCTGGCACACCTGTGTTAAACCTTCCGGAGCAGCATGCGGCGGATCGAATGGTCCGCCTCCTTGGTGAGCACCAGCTGCGCACGTCCCCGGGTGGGAAGGACGTTCTCCTCAAGGTTGGGCTCGTTGATGCGCTTCCAGATGTCCCGCGCCGTAGTCTCCGCCTCTTCGTCGGACAGGGTGGCGTACCGGTGGAAGTAGGACTCCGGCTGCGCGAACGCAGTGCTGCGCAGCTTGCGGAACCGGTCCACGTACCATTCCTCGATGTAGGAGGTCTTGGCATCCACGTAGATGGAGAAATCGAAGAAGTCGCTCAGCGCCAGGCCCTGCCGGCCGTCGTGCCGCGGACGCGCCGGAGCCAGCACGTTCAGGCCCTCCACGATCAAAACGTCAGGCCGGCGGACCACCACCTCCTTGCCCGGAACGATGTCGTACGTCACGTGGGAGTACCAGGGGGCGCGCACTTCCTCGGCGCCGCTTTTGATCTCGCTCACGAAACGGAGCAGCGCCCTGCGGTCATAGGACTCCGGGAAACCCTTGCGCTCCAGCAGCTGGCGCCGCTTGAGCTCAGCCAGGGGGTAGAGGAAGCCGTCCGTGGTGATGAGTTCCACATTGGGGGTTCCGGGCCAGCGCCGCAGCATTTCACGCAGCACACGGGCAATGGTGGACTTGCCCACGGCAACAGACCCCGCGACGCCGATCACGAACGGCGTGCGCTGGGTGTGTTCACCCAGGAACGTGGTGGTGGCCGCGTGCAGCTGCCCGGCAGCCTCCACATACAGGTGCAGGAGCCTGGAAAGCGGAAGGTAGACCTCGCGGATCTCCCTCATGTCCAGGGGGTCCCCGAGGCCACGGAGACGGATGATGTCCTCTTGGTTGAGAGGCTGCTCCATCTCATCTGCGAGCCGGGACCAGGTCTGCCGGTCCAGCTCGACGAACGGGGAGACACCCTCCCCGTTCGCCTCGTTGCGTTGCAAAGTCACTCTAGAGATTCTGCCCCCCGCCCGGCACATAGCGAAATGGAGCACGGCCTGCGCGCGGCGGCAGCCGCAATATTCTGCTCCTGCTGGGGCGCTGCCGGTTTAGATCTGGGACGTCCCTGCCGATAGTCTTGAGCCTATGTGTGGAATCGTGGGATATGTGGGCCGTTCAGTCGACGGCGGAATTGCCGGTCACAGCGCGCTGGATGTTGTTCTTGAGGGGCTGCGCCGCCTGGAGTACCGGGGCTACGACTCCGCCGGGGTCGCCGTGGTGTCCAAGGGCGCGATCGAGTCGCGGAAGAAGTCCGGGAAGCTGAGCAACCTGATTGCCGAGCTGGAGGCGCACCCGCTGCCGGAGACGGTGACGGGGATCGGCCACACCCGGTGGGCAACGCACGGCGGGCCGACGGACCGCAACGCGCACCCTCACCTGGCCGACGGCAGCAAGCTCGCCGTGATCCACAACGGCATCATTGAAAACTTCGCCGAGCTCAAGCTCGAGCTGCTGGACAAGGGCGTGACCTTCCTGTCCGAGACGGACACCGAGGTGGCCGCGGCGCTGCTGGCGGACATCTACCGGAACAAGCTCGCCGGGGACACCGCTGAGGGCCGGCTGACCCGCGCCATGGAACTGGCCTGCCAGCGCCTGGAGGGAGCCTTCACGCTCCTGGCCGTCCACGCCGACCAGCCCGACGTCGTAGTGGCCGCCCGCCGCAACTCACCCCTGGTGGTGGGCCTGGGCGACGGCGAGAACTTCCTGGGCTCGGACGTGTCCGGGTTCATCGACTACACCCGCCGTGCCGTGGAGCTGGGCCAGGACCAGATCGTCACCATCACCGCGGAGACCGTGGAGATCACCGACTTCTTCGGCAACCCAGCCGCGGGCAAGGAATACCACGTGGACTGGGACCCGGCCTCGGCGGAAAAGGGCGGATTCAGCTCCTTCATGGAGAAGGAAATCCATGACCAGCCCGACGCCGTGGCGCAGACCCTGCTGGGCCGCTCCGACATCAACGGCAAACTGACCCTGGACGAGCTCCGGATCGACCCCGCCCTGCTGAAGCAGGTCAACAAGATCATCGTGCTGGCCTGCGGCACCGCCGCATACGCGGGCATGGTGGCGAAGTACGCGATCGAGAACTGGTGCCGGATCCCCACCGAGGTGGAACTGGCGCACGAGTTCCGCTACCGGGACCCGATCCTGGACGCGAACACCCTGGTGGTGTCCATCAGCCAGTCGGGCGAAACCATGGACACCCTGATGGCCGTCCGCTACGCCCGTGAACAGGGCGCCAAGACCATCTCCATCTGCAACACCAACGGCTCCACCATCCCCCGTGAATCCGACGCCGTGCTCTACACCCACGCAGGCCCGGAGATCGCGGTGGCCTCCACCAAGGCGTTCCTGGCGCAGATCACCGCCGCGTACCTGCTGGGCCTGTATTTGGCACAGCTGCGCGGAAACATCTTCTCCGGCCAGATCAAGGACGTCCTCGCGGACCTGAACAAGATCCCGGCCAAGATCCAGAAAATCCTGGACAACGCCGGACCCTTGCGCGAGCTGGCCCGGTCCATGGCCAACGAGAAGTCGGTGCTGTTCCTGGGCCGGCACGTGGGCTTCCCGGTGGCGCTGGAGGGTGCGCTGAAGCTGAAGGAGATCGCGTACATCCACGCCGAGGGTTTCGCCGCCGGCGAGCTCAAGCACGGCCCGATCGCCCTGATCGATGACGGCCAGCCGGTGTTCGTGGTGGTCCCGTCCCCGCGCGGCCGGGATTCCCTGCACGCCAAGGTGGTCTCCAACATCCAGGAAGTCCGCGCCCGCGGCGCCAGGACCCTGGTCATCGCCGAGGAAGGCGACGAAGCAGTGAAGGCCTACGCCGAGTACGTCTTCTATGTTCCCGAAACCCCCACGCTGCTCATGCCCCTGCTGACCACGGTCCCGCTGCAGATCTTCGCCGCGGAAATGGCTCAGGCCAAGGGCTACGACGTGGACCAGCCCCGCAACCTCGCCAAGAGCGTCACGGTCGAGTAACGGCCTGATCCGGTACTGATTCATGAAGGAAGCCCTGGGCCTTACGCCCGGGGCTTCCTTCGTCTCAACCGGCTGCCACGCGCGTGCTGCGCACAGTGGGCCGGGACCGTCGACGTAGAGTAGTGCCATGATTGTTGGCATTGGCGTAGACGTTGTAGACATCGAGCGGTTCGGCCGCCAGCTTGAACGCACCCCCGGCCTCCGGGACCGGCTGTTCGTTCCCGCCGAGCGTGAGCTGAACACCCGGTCACTGGCTGCGCGGTTTGCCGCCAAGGAAGCTGTTGCCAAGGTCCTCGGTGCACCCGCCGGCATGAACTGGCAGGACTGCTGGATCGGCCTGGACCAGAACGGACCCACCGTGCAGGTCAAGGGCACCGTGCTGGCAGTGGCCGAGGCCAAGGGCGTCAAGCGCTGGCACCTCTCCATGAGCCACGACGGCGGGATCGCCACGGCCACCGTCCTGGCCGAGGGCTGAAACTGCCCCGGCCCACTCGGGAACTGACGCCGTGATCAGCGCCTACACCGGAACCCAGGTCCGCCAGGCTGAGGAACCACTCCTCGCCTCCGGACTGGGGGACGTCCTCATGCAGCGCGCAGCCCACGGCCTGGCCAACGCCGTCATCAGGGACCGCCGTTCCCGAGGCCTGGGTATCTACGGCGCAAGTGTTTCCGTCCTCGCCGGCAAGGGCAACAACGGCGGCGACGGCCTGTACGCCGCCTCCTTCCTGGCCGCACGCGGCATGCGGACGACGGCGGTGCTCACCGGAGACAGCGCCCACCCGCAGGCGCTGGCTGCTTTTGAGCGCGCCGGCGGCCGGGTGCACCGTCTCGACGGGGCGGCACCCGCTGCACTCGCCGCAGAAGCGGCGCGCGCCGACGTCGTCATTGATGCCGTGCTGGGCACAGGCGCCAAAGGCGGGTTGCGGGGGAGTGCTGCCGGCCTGGTTGCCGCGGTCGCCGAGCTTCTGGCGGGCGGCACCGGACAGGCGCTCGTGGTGGCGTGCGACCTTCCCAGCGGTGTGGACGCCGATACCGGGGAATCCTTCCAGCCGGTGCTTCCGGCGGACCTGACCGTCACCTTCGGCGGTGCCAAGAACGGCCTGCTCACGGACCCCGGCGCCGACTACGCCGGCCGGGTGCTGGTGGTGCCCATCGGTATCGAGGAGCACCTGCCGCAGCCTTCGCTCCGCCGGCTCGAAGACGGGGACCTGGCCCGGCTGCTCCCGCATCCTGCCCGGCGGGCCCACAAGTACTCCCGCGGCGTGCTGGGCGTGGTTGCGGGCTCCGTGGACTATCCCGGTGCCGCCGTCCTGGCCTGCCGGGGCGCCCTGGCAGCGGGCGTGGGGATGGTCCGCTACCTTGGCCCGCCCCAAGTCGCGGACCTGGTGAGGCAGGCGTGCCCTGAGGTGGTCTGCAGCACCGGGGCTGTTGCGGACAACCGCGTGCAGGCCTGGCTGGTGGGCTCCGGCATGGGTCCCGAACACCACGAGCAGCTCCAGCGGGCGCGCGACGCCGTGGGATCGGGCCTGCCGGTCATTGCGGACGCGGGCGCCCTTCCCGTTCTTCCTGAAACCCTCGGACCGCATGTGGTCCTTACCCCCCACGCCGGAGAGCTGGCCTCGCTGCTGCAACGCCTGGGCAGATCAGAGGACCGCGACTTGGTGGAAGCCGGAAACCTGGCCGCGGTACGCCGCGCCTCGGAACTGACCGGCGCCACCGTGCTCCTCAAGGGCGCCACCACCCTGGTCGCCGCGCCCTCGGGCGACGTGTTCAGCCAGGCAGACGGCACCCCCTGGCTGGCGACTGCCGGCAGCGGGGACGTCCTGGCCGGCATCATCGGCGCCCTGCTCGCCCAGGCGGGGAACGACGTCGGACGCTTCAGTAAGGAGGGCATGGAACCGGACGTGCGCTGGGCCGCCATTGCCGCGCTGGGAGCCGCCCTGCACGGCAAAGCCGGACGGTCGGCGTCGGACGTGAACGCCGGGGGACCGGTCACCGCGGGAGGTATCGCCGACTCCCTACCCCAGATCTGGGGTAAAGTAAGCACGCTTAGTAACTCAGGGGTGCGGAAACGTAATAGTCACACCCAACCGTTACGGTAGGCATTAGTTCGCACCGGCAGCAGGGCGCTCCTGCTCTTCTGCTGCCGAATCACAATGAGGAGCATTATGGAAGTCTGGCCTGGATCGGCTTATCCCCTTGGCGCCACCTACAACGGAACCGGCACCAACTTTGCGCTGTTCAGCGAACGAGCAGAAAAAGTCGAGCTTTGCCTTTTCGATGAGGACGGCGAGGAAACCCGCATCGAGCTGGACGAGGTGGACGGCTACGTCTGGCACTGCTACATCCCGCAGGTCCAGCCCGGCCAGAAGTACGGCTACCGGGTCCACGGACCGTACGACCCCGCGTCCGGCAACCGCTTCAACCCCAACAAGCTCCTGCTGGACCCCTACGCCAAGGCCGTTCACGGCCAGGTTGACTGGGATCCCTCACTGTTCACGTACAACCTCGGCGAGCCGGACTCCATCAACAACGAGGACTCCGCCAGCCACATGATGATGGGCGTGGTCATCAACCCGTTCTTCGACTGGGACGGCGACCAGAACCTCCGGATCCCGTACCACCAGTCCGTCATCTACGAAGCGCACGTCAAGGGCCTCACCCAGCTGCACCCGGAAATCCCCGAGGAGCAGCGCGGCACCTACGCCGGCGTGGCGCACCCCGCCGTCATTTCCCACCTGCAGAAGCTCGGCGTCACCGCCATCGAGCTGATGCCCGTGCACCAGTTCGTCAATGACGGCACCCTGCAGGACAAGGGCCTGAACAACTACTGGGGCTACAACACCATCGGCTTCTTCGCGCCGCAGAACACCTACAGCTCCACCGGGGACACCGGCCAGCAGGTCCAGGACTTCAAGGCCATGGTCCGTTCCCTGCACAAAGCGGGCATCGAGGTCATCCTGGACGTGGTGTACAACCACACCGCCGAAGGCAACCACCTGGGCCCCACGCTGTCCTTCAAGGGCATCGACAACGCCGCCTACTACCGGTTGATGGAGGGCGACGAGAAGCACTACATGGACTACACCGGCACCGGCAACTCCCTGAACGTCCGCCAGCCGCATTCCCTGCAGCTGCTCATGGACTCGCTGCGCTACTGGGTGTCCGAAATGCACGTGGACGGCTTCCGCTTCGACCTCGCCTCCACCCTGGCCCGCGAGTTCTATGACGTGGACAAGCTGTCCACCTTCTTCGAACTCATCCAGCAGGACCCGGTCGTGTCCCAGGTCAAGCTCATCGCCGAGCCGTGGGACGTTGGACCCGGCGGCTACCAGGTGGGCAACTTCCCGCCGCAGTGGACCGAATGGAACGGCAAGTACCGCGACACCGTGCGCGACTTCTGGCGCGGCGAGCCCGCCACCCTGGGCGAATTCGCCTCCCGCATCACCGGTTCCGCGGACCTGTACGAGCACTCCGGCCGCCGCCCCGTGGCATCCATCAACTTCGTCACCGCGCACGACGGCTTCACCCTCGCGGACCTGGTGTCCTACAACGAGAAGCACAACGACGCCAACGGCGAGGACAACAACGACGGCGAATCCCACAACCGGTCCTGGAACTGCGGCATTGAAGGTCCCACGGACGATCCCGAAGTCCTAGGCCTCCGCGCCCGCCAGCAGCGGAACTTCATCGCCTCGCTGCTGCTCTCCCAGGGCGTCCCCATGCTCCTGCACGGTGACGAAATGGGACGCACCCAGCAGGGCAACAACAACGGCTACTGCCAGGACTCCGAGCTGACCTGGATCAACTGGGACACCGTTGACCAGCCGCTGATCGAGTTCACCGCGGCCGTCAACGCGCTCCGCGCCAAGCACCCCACCTTCCGCCGCAGCCGCTTCTTCGACGGGCGCCCGGTACTGCGTGGGGAAGGCGAACGGCTGCCGGACATCGTATGGCTGGACCCGGAGGGCGAGAACATGAAGCCCGAGGCCTGGGACAGCGGGTTCGGCCGGTCCGTGGGCGTGTTCCTGAACGGGCACGGCATCCAGGGCAAGGACAGCCGCGGCCGCAGGATCACCGACGTGAACTTCCTGCTGTACTTCAACGCCCACGACGACACCGTCAAGTTCACCCTGCCCTCGGACGAGTACGCCCCGGCCTGGGACGTCATCATCGACACCGCCGGGCAGAACGCGGACACGGAGCCGGTCGCTGCCGGCCAGCCGCTGCCCGTCGAGGCCAAGTCCCTGGTGGTCCTCCGTGCGCACACCGTCGAGGAAGTTGAACCGGACCACTCCGTGGCGGCTTCCCTGGCGGCATTGACGCAGACCTCCACCAGCGAGACCGAATCGCTTACCACCCCCATGGTGGCCGAGCCCGGCAAGACCACCAAGATCGGGGAACGGAAGGCTACGGCAAAGTGAGGGTCCCGGCATCCACCTACCGACTTCAGATCCGCCGCAGCTTCACCCTGTTCGACGCCGCCGACAAGGTCCCGTACCTCAAGGACCTCGGCGTTGACTGGGTCTACCTCTCGCCCATCCTCACCGCGGAGCAGGGCTCGGATCACGGCTACGACGTGACCGACCCCTCCGCGGTGGACCCGGAGCGGGGCGGCCCCGAGGGCCTGCTGGCCCTGTCCAAGGCTGCCCGCGAGCACGGCATGGGTGTCCTGGTGGACATCGTGCCCAACCACGTGGGCGTCGCGACGCCCGTGCAGAACCCCTGGTGGTGGTCCCTGCTGAAGGAAGGGCAGGGCTCGCCCTACGCCGAAGCCTTCGACGTCGACTGGGACCTGGCAGGCGGGAAGATCCGGCTACCCATGCTTGGCTCGGACGACGACCTGGACAAGCTGGAAATCAAGGACGGCGAGCTCCGCTACTACGACCACCGGTTCCCGCTCGCTTCGGGAAGCTACTCAGAGGGCGACTCCCCCCAGGAGGTGCACAGCCGGCAGCACTATGAGCTGATGGACTGGCGCCGGGCGGACGCCGAACTGAACTACCGGCGCTTCTTCGCAGTGACCACGTTGGCCGGGATCCGGGTGGAAACCCCCAAGGTCTTCGAGGAAGCACATGCCGAGGTGGGCCGCTGGTTCAAGGAAGGCCTGGTGGACGGCCTGCGGGTTGACCACCCGGACGGCCTGGCCGACCCCGCCGGCTACCTGCGCTGGCTGAAGGACCTCAGCGGCGGAGCCTACGTCCTGGTGGAAAAGATCCTCGAGCCGGGCGAAACCCTGCCGCAGGACTTCGCCACCGAGGGAACCACCGGGTACGACGCCCTCGCGGACGTGGACCGGGTGTTCGTGGACCCCGCAGGCCAGCAGGCGCTGGACGAGCTGGACGCGAAGCTTCGCGGCTCCAGCACCCCCGCGGACTACGCGGAGATGATCAGGGGCACCAAGCGGATGATCGCGGACGGCATCCTGCGGTCCGAGGTCCTGCGCCTGGCCCGCCTGGTACCGGAGTCCTATGGGCTGCCGGTGGAGCAGGCAGCAGATGCCATTGCCGAGATCATCGCTGCCTTCCCGGTCTACCGGACGTACCTGCCCACCGGCGCCGAGATCCTCAAGGAAGCGTGCGAATCAGCGGCGGCCCACCGGCCCGACCTCGAGGTTGCCGTGGGCACCCTGCTGCCGCTGCTCCTTGATCCCGGGAACCCCATCGCGGTCCGCTTCCAGCAGACCTCCGGCATGGTGATGGCGAAGGGCGTCGAGGACACGGCGTTCTACCGCTACACCCGCCTGGGCACCCTGACAGAGGTGGGGGCCGAACCGACAGAGTTCTCTGTTTCCACGGCCGAGTTCCACCAGCGGATGGCCCGGCGCCAACAGGAACTTCCCCTGTCCATGACCACCATGTCCACGCATGACACCAAGCGCAGCGAGGACGCCCGGGCCCGGATCTCGGTCATCGCCGAACTGCCGGAGGAGTGGGCGGACACCTTGGCCACGCTCCGCGGACTCGCCCCGATTCCGGACGGCCCCTACGAGAACCTGCTGTGGCAGGCTGTGGTGGGGGCTTGGCCCGCAAGCAGGGAACGCCTGCAGGGCTACGCCGAGAAGGCTGCCCGGGAAGCCGGCAACTCCACCACCTGGACCAGCCCCGACGAGGACTTCGAATCCTCCGTCAAGGCCGCGGTGGACGCAGTGTTCGACGACGGCCGCGTCACCAAAGCGGTGGAGGACTTCGTGGCACGGATCGATTCCTACGCCGCGTCCAACTCCGTGTCCGCCAAGCTGGTCCAGCTGACCATGCCCGGCGTGCCGGATGTTTACCAGGGCAGCGAGTTCTGGGAACGGTCCCTGACCGACCCCGACAACCGGCGGCCGGTGGACTTTGAAGTCCGCCGGCAGGAGCTCGCCAAGCTCGACGCCGGCACCCTCCCCGCGGCCGGCACGGAACCCAGCAAGCTCCTGGCCACGTCCCGCGCGCTCCGGCTCCGCCGCGACCGGCCCGAACTGTTCCAGGGCTACAGCCCCGTGACAGCCACGGGCCCGGCGGCGGATCACGTCCTCGCGTTCCACCGCGGGGGTGACGGCGCCCTGGGCGCCCTGACCCTGGCCACCCGGCTTCCCGCCGGACTCGCGGCCGACGGCGGATGGCGGGACACCGCCGTCGAGCTTCCCGTTGCGGTGTGTGACGAACTCACCGGCAACGCCTACGGACCCGGCTCCGTTCCGGTGGCCGAGGTCCTGGGCACCTACCCCGTGGCATTGCTCGTACCGGCGGATGGAGAAAAGGCATGACCCTCGTCAATGGCGGGCCCGAGCGCTTCGACGTCTGGGCTCCCGACGCTAAATCCGTGATACTGCTGGCCGGCGGCCAGCAGTATCCCATGGAGGAAAAGGACACGGCGCCTGGCTCTGAAGGCTGGTGGACAGCCCCGGACGCTCCGGGTGGCGGTGAGGTGGACTACGGCTACCTGCTGGACGGTGACAGTCACCCAGTTCCCGATCCGCGGTCGCGCCGCCTGCCCGCCGGCGTCCATGAGCTCTCCAGGACGTTCGACCCCGCAGCCCACGCCTGGCAGGACTCCGGCTGGAAGGGCAAGGAGCTGAAGGGTTCGGTAATCTACGAACTCCACATCGGCACCTTCACCCCTGAGGGAACCCTTGACGCTGCAGCCGAAAAGCTCGGCTACCTTGCGGACCTGGGAATCGATTTTGTCGAGCTGCTCCCGGTCAATGGCTTCAACGGGACCCACAACTGGGGCTACGACGGCGTCCAGTGGTACGCGGTCCATGAAGGCTACGGCGGGCCTGCGGCCTACCAGCGCTTTGTGGATGCTGCCCACGCCGCCGGCCTGGGCGTCATCCAGGACGTGGTGTACAACCACCTCGGCCCGAGCGGAAACTACCTGTCCAAGTTCGGCCCGTACCTGAAACAGGGGGATGCCAACACCTGGGGTGACTCCGTGAACCTGGACGGTCCCGGCTCCGACGTGGTGCGGGAATACATCCTGGACAACCTTGCCCTCTGGCTCCGGGATTACCACGTGGACGGCCTCCGCCTGGACGCCGTGCACGCGCTGAAGGACGAGCGCGCCGTGCACATCCTTGAGGAGTTCGGGGCCCTGGGCGACGCCGTCTCGGCGGAGACCGGGCTGCCGAAGACCCTGATTGCCGAGTCGGACCTGAACAACCCCCGCCTGCTGTACCCGCGGGACGTCAACGGGTACGGGCTGGCCGGGCAGTGGAGCGACGACTTCCACCACGCGGTCCACGTCAGCGTCAGCGGTGAGACCACCGGGTACTACGAGGACTTCCAGTCCCTGGCGGTGCTGGCAAAGGTCCTGCAGGACGGCTTCCTGCACGACGGCAGCTACTCCAGCTTCCGCGGCCGGCACCACGGCCGGCCCATCAATGCCTCGCTGGTGCACCCTGCGGCGCTGGTGGTCTGCAACCAGAACCACGACCAGATCGGCAACCGCGCCACGGGGGACAGGCTCTCCCAGTCGCTGTCCCATGGGCAGCTGGCCGTGGCCGCCGTGCTCACCCTGACGTCCCCGTTCACGCCCATGCTGTTCATGGGCGAGGAGTTTGCGGCCAGCACCCCTTGGCAGTTCTTCACCTCCCACCCGGAGCCGGAGCTGGGCAAGGCTACCGCGGAAGGCCGGATCAAGGAGTTCGAGCGCATGGGGTGGGATCCCGCCGTCGTGCCCGACCCCCAGGATCCGGAAACCTTCCGCCGGTCCAAGCTGGACTGGAACGAGTCCTCAGGCGGGGACCACGCACGGCTCCTGGAGCTTTACCGCTCCCTCACGGCGCTGCGCCGCGGGCACCCCGAGCTTGCCGGGCTCGGCTTCACCGAGACGGACGTGACGTTCGACGACGACGCCGGCTGGCTGCGTTTCCGCCGCGGAAGCGTTGAGGTACTGCTGAACCTCTCAGACGCCAAGGTGCGGCTGGAGGACGTTTCCGGGACGGTGCTGCTTGCAACGGACGAGGGAACCGGCCTTGACGGCGAGGCCCTCGCCCTGGCGCCCTGGAGTGCGGCAATCGTCAAATCCTGACGCTCCATTTCGGGCAGTGTTGCGCCGCGGGCTGATGTCAGCCCGCGGCGTAACTTTTCCGCCCTGGCCTGTTGCGCGGGTCACAGCTGGCAGGATGGAACACATGACTTATTCCGCGGCGGAAGACCGCTACGAATCCATGCCCTACCGCCGCGTCGGCCGCAGCGGACTCAAGCTCCCCGCCATCTCGCTCGGCCTGTGGCACAACTTCGGCGATGACAAGCGCTTCGACGAACAGCGCGCCATCCTGCGCCGCGCGTTCGACCTCGGCGTCAACCACTTCGACCTCGCCAACAACTACGGCCCGCCGGACGGGTCCGCCGAAACGAACTTCGGCCGGCACCTCCAAGACGACTTCAGGCCCTACCGGGACGAACTCGTCATCTCCACCAAGGCCGGCTACTACATGTGGCCCGGCCCGTATGGTGAGTGGGGCTCCCGCAAGTACCTCATCTCCAGCCTGGACCAGTCGCTGCAACGAATGGGCCTGGACTACGTGGACATCTTCTACAGCCACAGGCCGGATCCGGAAACGCCGATGGAAGAGACCATGGGCGCCCTGGACTACGCCGTCCGTTCAGGCAAGGCACTGTACGCGGGCATCTCCTCCTACACCCCGGAGCAGACCATTGAGGCCGCGCGCATCCTGAAGGACCTGGGGACGCCGCTGCTCATCCACCAGCCCAGCTACTCGATGCTCAACCGGTGGACGGAGAACGGTTCGCCCAACCTCTACGAAGCGCTGGACCAGGTGGGGGCAGGCTCCATCGCCTTCTCCCCGCTCGCACAGGGCATGCTCACCGACCGGTACCTCAACGGCATCCCCGCAGATTCCCGGGCAGCCAAGGCCCGCTTCCTCTCCGAGGATGCGATCACCGAGGAGAAGCTGGAGCGGATCCGCGGCCTGCACGCCATCGCCGCCGGGCGCGGACAGTCCCTCGCCCAGATGGCCATTGCATGGATCCTGCGGGACCAGCCCAAGGGTTCGCCCGTCACGTCGGCCCTGGTGGGCGCGTCCAGCGTCACCCAGCTGGAGGACACCCTGTCCGCCATCAACAACCTGGCGTTCACCGCCGATGAGCTGAACGCCATCGACGAGTTCGCGGTGGAATCCGACATCAACCTTTGGAAGCAGCCGGCCTGATTCGGTTACGGTGATTCCGCAGAGTGGGACAAGGGAACAACCCCGCGTCCCACTCTGTTGGTTACTATGAAAAGGCGCCGTTTTGGCGCAGAGCCTGCCGCGCCGCCGTCGTCCCCTCCCGGACGCGACGCCGGCGGGCTGACGTTTGTCCTCAAAGGAGTTCCGTGTCTTCACATCCGATTCGTGTTGCAATCGTCGGCGTAGGCAACTGCGCCGCTTCGCTGGTCCAGGGCGTCCACTACTACAAGGATGCCGACCCCAAGGCCACGATCCCGGGCCTGATGCACGTTGAGTTCGGCCAGTACCACGTGGGTGACGTTGAGTTCGTCGCCGCGTTTGACGTTGATGGCAAGAAGGTCGGCGTTGACCTTTCCGATGCCATCCTGGCGAGCGAAAACAACACCATCAAGATCGCCGACGTGCCGCCCACCGGCGTTACCGTCCAGCGCGGCCACACCCTCGACGGCCTCGGCAAGTACTACCTCGAGACCATCGAGCAGTCCACCGAAGAGCCCGTCGACGTTGTGCAGGCACTTAAGGACGCCAAGGTTGACGTGATGGTCTGCTACCTGCCCGTCGGATCGCAGGAAGCAGCCGAGTTCTACGCCCAGGCAGCGATTGACGCCGGCGTTGCCTTCGTGAACGCCCTGCCCGTGTTCATCGCCGGCACCAAGGAATGGGCCGACAAGTTCACCGCCGCCGGGGTCCCGATCGTGGGCGACGACATCAAGAGCCAGATCGGCGCCACCATCACGCACCGCGTCATGGCCAAGCTCTTCGAGGACCGCGGCGTCACCCTGGACCGCACGTACCAGCTGAACGTCGGCGGCAACATGGACTTCAAGAACATGCTGGAGCGCGACCGCCTCGAGTCCAAGAAGATCTCCAAGACCCAGGCCGTCACCTCCAACGTCGAGGCCGAACTGGCCGCCAAGGACGTCCACATTGGCCCGTCCGACTACGTCCAGTGGCTCGACGACCGCAAGTGGGCGTTCGTCCGCCTCGAGGGCCGCAACTTCGGCGACGCCCCCGTCTCGCTCGAGTACAAGCTGGAAGTCTGGGATTCCCCGAACTCCGCTGGCGTGATCATCGACGCTATCCGTGCCGCCAAGATCGGCCTGGACCGCGGCATCGGCGGCCCGCTGCTTTCCGCATCGAGCTACTTCATGAAGTCCCCGCCGGAGCAGTTCAACGACGACCTCGCCCGCGAAAAGGTTGAGGCCTTTATCCGCGGCGACCTCGAGCGCTAACCCTTCAGTCCGGTTGCCCCCGGGACGCTCTCTCACTTAACTGCGGTTTCCGGACGATCCTCTCTCACTAGATGTGGGTTTTCACGCGGCGCTCTCTCACTTCGGTGGGGGAGCGCCGCCCCTTTAACCGTGGTAGCGGCGGATGGCGTGGCTGGCCTGGGCGAGTGCCAGGAGTTTAAGGAGAAGCTGGCTGTGCATATGCATGCCGACGGCGGCAGTGAGGATGAGCCTGTCGGTGCTCTCCGGGGCGGTCGTTGCGGCAATGTCGAGTCCGGCCACGTCGTCCATCGCCTTGCTGTATGCATCCAGCACTGTCTCAGATACAGGAATCTTGAGGCCCGCCATCAGCTCCAGGTGGGCAGTGAGGGCGTTCCGGGCGTCACTTGCGGAATCCGGCCAACCGCGGAGACGCACGACGGCGTCAGTCGCCTCTGCCGCTTCCCCGCCGATCGACGTGGTGTAGTTTCCAAGATCCAGAACCACCCGCTGGACCGCAGCAAGGAGATCGAGGCGGGGCACGCCGTCGTCGGCCATTTTCACGAGGCCGCGAATCTGCCCGATGTTAAGGCCCACGATCTGGCGGAGCGCCTGGATTAATTCGAGCCGCTCGAGATGCCTGGCTGAATACTCGGCACGGGTTGCGTGAACGGCCTCACCTGGCGGCAGCAGACCCTCGCGCAGGTAGTACTTGATGCTTGCAGGTGTGACTCCTGACCGCTGACTCAGTTCATTGAGCTGCATCCCGATCTCCTTACCTGCCCGTGTCAATGGATAGTGAATTCGGGCCCGGCTATCCTGATGTACACGCATGGATAGTGGCTCTATCCTAAGGCTATGGAGCCTGGGAATGTTCTACTTGCCAGCCACGTGGTTGGCGCCCTTTTTGTGCTGGCCATCGGGCCCTTGCAGATACTGCGCCGACAGCGAGACCGTATCCACCGCACCATGGGCTACTTCTGGGTGGCTGCCATGTACTACGTCTGCTTCAGCAGTTTCTGGATTGTGTCGGACGGGCATTTCAGCTGGCTGCACGGGCTCTCGGCCTTCACCATCGTGACCGTAACCCTGGGCCTGGTCAGTGCCGTTCGCGGCAACATCGCCTCGCATAGGGGAAACATGATTGGCAGCTACGTCGGCATCGCCGTGGCCTTCATCTTCGCAGTGACTGTGCCGGGCCGTGCCATTCCTGATCTGCTCGCCACCGACCCCTCCTCCGTGGCGTTCGTCTGCGGACTCGTGGTGCTGAGCACGGCGGTGATCTTTGTTTCAGTGAAGCGGGGAGGCCGCGTGGGCGGGAGGTCGCGGACCGTTGTGACCGTAAATGCGCCTTCCGCACGGGTCCCTGACTCGCGGGAAGTGCGAGAGGATCGCCGGAAAGCCGACATCAGGTGAGGGAGCGTCCGTGGAAAGCCCGCATCAGGTGAGGGAGTGTCCGTAGAAAGCCGGCATCAAGTGAGAGAGCGTCGCAGGGGTCAGGCGAGGCCCACCGGGTTGCCGTCGCCGTCCACGTCCATGCGCATCGCGGCCGGGGCAGCGGGCAGCCCGGGCATGGTCATCACCGCTCCGGTCAGGGCCACAATGAAGCCGGCACCGGTCTTGGGCAGGAGATCGCGGACGTGGATGGTGAATCCCTTCGGGGCGCCCAGGCGTGAGGCGTCGTCCGTGAACGAGTACTGGGTCTTGGCCATGCACACAGGGAGGCCGCCCCAGCCGTTCCGCTCGATATCGGCCAGCCGCTTCAGGGCCGGCACGGAGAAGTCCACCCCGTCCGCCCCGTAGATTTCCTGGGCGATGGTCCGGATCTTGTCCTCCACCGGCAGCCCCAGCGCGTACAGGTGCCGGAAATTGTTTGGCCCCGCCACCGTCTTCGCCACGAGGGCCGCAAGGTTATCTCCGCCGTCACCGCCGCCGCCGCGTCCCCACACGTCGGCGACGGCGGCCGGCACTCCCTCCGCCGCGCACCACGCCAGCAGCCAGTCGAGCTCCTCGGCGGAGTCGGAGGAGAACCTGTTGATGGCCACCACGGGCGGCACCCCGAACTTCTCCACGTTGCGGACGTGGCGGCGCAGGTTCTCCACGCCCGCTTCCAGCGCGGCGATGTTCGGTGCGGTGAGCTGGTCCTTGGCCACTCCGCCCTGCATCTTCAGGGCCCGTACCGTTGCCACCACCACCACCGCTGAGGGTGCCAGGCCGCCGGTCCGTGCCTTGATGTCCATGAACTTTTCGGCGCCGAGGTCTGCGCCGAAGCCCGCCTCCGTGACCACAATGTCCGCCAGCCGCCGGGCCGTCTGGGTGGCAATGAGCGAATTGCAGCCGTGGGCGATGTTGGCGAACGGACCGCCGTGAACCAGGGCCGGGGTGCCGGCGATGGTCTGCACCAGGTTGGGCTTGACGGCCTCCTTCAGCAGCAGCGTGAGCGCCCCCTGCACACCGAGGTCCGCCACGGTCACCGGTGACCGGTCAAAGGTGTAGCCGAACGTGATCCGGCCGAGCCGGGAGCGGAGGTCGGCCAGGTCCATGGCCAGGCAGAAGACCGCCATGATTTCCGACGCGACGGTGATGTCGAAGCCGTCCTGCCGCGGGACGCCCTGGGTGGGCCCGCCCAAACCGATGACCACCTCCCGCAGGGCGCGGTCGTTCATGTCCAGCACCCGCTTGAACGTCATGCGCCGAGGGTCGATGTTGAGCTGGTTGCCCTGGTAGATGTGGTTGTCCACCAGGGCCATCAGCGCGTTGTTGGCGGCTGTGACGGCGTGGAAGTCGCCGGTGAAGTGGAGGTTGATCTCGTCCATGGGCAGAACCTGGGAGTAGCCGCCGCCGGTGGCGCCGCCCTTCATGCCCAGGACCGGGCCCAGCGAGGGCTCACGCAGGGCGATCATCACCTTGTGGCCCGCCCGTGCCAGGGAATCGGCGAGCCCCACGGTGGTGGTGGACTTTCCCTCGCCGGCCGGCGTGGGGGACATTGCCGAGACCAGCACCACCTTCCCGGCAGGGGCAGGAGCCTGCAGCCGGGCAGGATCGATCTTGGCTTTGTACCGCCCATACTGCTCAAGGGCGTCCGCATTGATGCCCGCAGCCGCCGCAATCTCCTCGATGGGCCGGATCCGTGCCGCTCGGGCAATCTCAAGGTCACTGGGGGTGGGAGACATCGTTGTCCTTCGCTGGGCGGAATGGTTCGGCGGAACTGGTGGGCGGATCAGGTTCTCGTCATTTGGGCAGGCCGGCTGTCAGGACGCGGGAAAGGCCTGCACCAGCCGGGTTCCCACATGGTTGTCGACGGCGGCGTGGTAGCTTTCCAGCGTGATCGCAGCAGTGCGGGCCCATCCCGAGTTCTGGGCCCTGATGGCGGCGGCCCGTCCCATGTCCTCCCGGGTGGCGGGGTCGTCGTACAGGGCCTCGAGCGCGTCGGCCCAGTCGGCGGCATGGTGGCCGTCCACCAGCAGACCGGTCCTGCCGTGGAAGATGGCCCGCGACAGCCCGCCAACGCGTGTGGCCACCACCGGCGTGCCGCAGGCCTGGGCTTCGAGCGCCACCAGCCCGAAGGACTCGCTGAAGGAGGGCATCACCACAACGTCCGCCGCGCGGAACCAGGCCGCAAGCTCAGGTGCCTTGACCGGGGGAAGCTGCGTGAGGACGTCGTCCATCTCCGCCTCCGACACCAGCCGCCGGAGGTTGAACTCCTTGTTGCCGCTCAGCGAGCCCAGGATGGTGACCCGGAGGTCGATGTCCGGGCGGCGTTTCCGCAGCAGCGCCGCGGCCTTGACCAGGACCTGCGGCCCCTTCAGCCGCTGGATGCGCCCGGCGAAGACCAGGTGGAACGTCCCGGGGTTGATGCCCCGCTCCGCCCTGGACCGTGCCCGGAAGGCAGGCGTGAAGGTGCCCAGGTCCACGCCGGGCGGGGCGATGTCGATCCGGTCGTACGTGGCGCCGTAGTGCGAGACCAGTTCGGCGGCCTCGGCACTGGTGTTGGCGATGAGCCGGGCGGCGCCGTCCACAATGCGGTGCTCGCCCAGTTCACGCCGCCGCGGCTCCGGCTGTTCACCGGATTCCAGCAGCAGGTTCTTGACCTTGGCCATGGTGTGCATCGTATGGACCAGCGGCACGCCCCAGAGCTCGGACAGCTCCAGGCCGGCAATCCCGGACACCCAGTAGTGGGAATGGATGACGTCGTAGCGGCCGTGCGGCTGCCGGCGGCGGATCTGCTCGATCTCCGCCACCATGCTGTGCAGCAGGCCCGGCAGCTCTTCCTTGGGAATCTTCTTCAGCGGCCCGGCCAGGACGTTGTGCACGCAGACGCCGGGATCAGGGTGTTCGACGGCGGGCTGGTTGGCCGAGGTGGACCGGGTGAAGATCTCCACCTCGACGCCCGCTTCCGCCAGCGCCGATGCCAGTTCGCGGATGTACACGTTCATCCCGCCTGCGTCACCGGAACCGGGCTGCTCCATGGGGGAGGTGTGGAGGGAGAGCAAAGCAACCCTGCGGATCAGTGCCACGGGACCTCCTTCCGGCCACCGGCGTGTACGGGCAGCGCCGGTAGAGTGCGCATCCGATAAAACACTACTCCTCCCTCACCTGACACCTGGGCGCCACAGGTCCCGGAGCGCGGGGAACTCCCGCTCGTAGCCGCCCAGCAGGGCATGGGCCAGGTCTTCCGAGTCCACCAGCGGATGCCCGGCGAACGCCGCGAGGGCGGCTTTGCGGTCACCCTCGACGGCGGCGCGCACGGTCAGCCGCTCCACCTCCTTGACCTGCCGGAGCAGTCCCAGCTGCGGTTCCGGGGGAGCCTGCTGGGGCAGCGGCAGCGCGCCGTCGGCCGTTACCGTGCAGGGAACTTCGACGACGGCGTCTGCCGGCAGCCCTGGAATGGCCGGTCCAGGGGTGGCCGGCCGGGCCGCGGTTTGGTTGGCGGCTGTGTCCGGTACGGGCGCGGGGGAGTTGCGGGTGTTCAGGATCAGCTGTGTGTCACCCGCTCCAGACAGGGCACGCATGGCGGCGAGGGCCACCCGCTCGTAGCCGCCGCCGGCGAGGTCGGACTCGTCCCGCTGCCCGCCCTGGGTGCGTGCCTCGGCCAGGTAGCCCTCCTCGCGGGACCGGCGCGCTTCCTCCCAGAGCCGGAACGCATCGGCGCCCGCGCCTGCCAGCCGCGGGTACAGCTCCTCCTGCTGGCTGTGGATGGTCTCGCCGCGGGTCCGGGCCATGGCGCGCATAGCCTCGCGGGCGGCGTCCCGCTGGTAGTAGTAATAGAGGTACTCGTTGGGCAGCGCGCCGAGCTCCGCCAGGAACGGCTGGGGGAACAGCCGGCCCTCCTCGAACGTGGCCAGCGCCAGAGGATCCGCGAGCAGCCGCGGCAGCAGGTCCTGCCCGTTGTACTCCAGCCGGTACAGCCAGCCCAGGTGGTTCAGGCCGTAGTAGCCCACGCCGTCGAGCCTTCCCTCCAGCAGCGGTGCCCCGGCCGCCCGCGCCGCCCGCTGCACCAGGCCGCCGGCCGAGTCGCAGATCCCGACGACCTTCCTGCCCATCACGGGGAGCAGCGCCTCGGTGACCATGCCTGCGGGGTTGGTGAAGTTGACCAGCCAGGCCTCCGGGCAGTGCTCCTTCATCAGCCGTGCCAGATTGAGCATGTGCGGGATCGTCCGCAGCGCGTAGGAGATCCCGCCCGCGCCGGTTGTCTCCTGCCCCAGCAGGCCAAGGTCCTGCGCCACCCTTTCGTCCGCCACCCGCCCTGCCGTACCGCCGGGCCGGATGGCCGCGAACACCATCCCGGTGCCCGCCAGCGCCTGCGGCAGGTTGGTGGTGGCGTGCACTGGAACCCGGGCACCCGGACCGCCCGGCATGCTGTGCAGGACGGCGGTGACGGACTGGAGGCGGGCGGGGTCGACGTCGTACAGCACCAGCTCGCTGACCATCCCCGCAAAGCGTCCGGAGGCCAGCGCCCGGTATATCAGCGGCACCCGGAAACCCCCGCCGCCGGCAATGAGAAGCCGCATAACCAGCAGTCTAGGCCCGCGCCCGGCGGGCCCCTACCGGATGTCTGCGGCAGGGCGTAGTCTGCGGACATGGACGCGATCCCAGCCCGCCCCTACGACCCCCTGGCAGCCGTCCGCCCGCCCTCCGCTCCCGGATTCGACGTGCTGCTGGCCGGAACGGTTTTCCAGGACATCATTTTCACAGGGCTTCCGCACGCGCCGGAGCCCGGCACCGAAATCTGGAGCGACGGCATGGGCAGCTGCCCCGGCGGGGTTGCCAACCAAGCCATCGCCGCGGCACGGCTGGGGCTGAAGACAGGACTGGCCGCCGCGTTCGGCGACGACGGCTACGGGGACTTCAACTGGAAGATCCTGTCCGGCCAGGAGCACGTGGACCTCTCGTTGTCGCAGAAAGTGCCTGGCTGGCACTCACCCGTCACCGTCTCCCTCTGCGTGGAGAAGGACCGGTCCATGGTGACCCACGGCCACGCAGCGCCCATCACATCCTCCGAGCTGATCGGGGACCCGCCGCCCGCGCTCGCAGGCATCGCGGAAGTGGGCAGGGAGATCGAGCCGTGGGCGAAGGCAGCGCACCACGCGGGGGTCAAGCTGTTCGGCGATGTCGGCTGGGACCCCAGCGGGGAATGGGCGCCTGCCCGGCTGGACAACCTGCAGTACTTCCATGCCTTCCTCCCCAACCAGCGCGAGGCCATGGCCTTCACTGGGAAGGACGATCCCTGGACTGCCCTGTATGCGCTGGCGGACCGTGTCCCGGTGGCCGTGGTGACGCTCGGCGCGCAGGGGGCCATGGCCGTGGACTCCGAGACGGGGGAGGAGGAATGGGTGCCTTCGCTTCCGGTGAAGGCCTACGACCCCACGGGCGCAGGTGACTGTTTCGACGCCGCGTTCATCGTTGGCAGCCTGGCCGGCTGGCCGCTGGGGGACAGGCTCCGCTTTGCGAACCTCTGCGCCTCGCTGGCGGTCCAGGAGGTGGGCGGATCCCTGGCGGCCCCCGGGTGGGGGGACATTGCCGACTGGTGGAAGCGCGCCAACGCCCGGCCGGAGCGGCAGATGAGCCAGTGGCTGCGGCGGTTCGGTTTCCTGGCCGACATCATCCTGGACGTGCCGCTCGCCGCGCAGCGCAGGGCCACAGCCACCATCGCCCACCTCTCGGACGCCTGACGATTATTCGGCCGGAAGCGCCAGCACTAGAATCACTAGGGTGACTTACCCCGCAACAACCGGCGAATTCAGTGCTGTCCCGGGACACGGTTCCCGCTATGAACGGTCCGCCGTGATCGACCTGGACGCTATCCGGCACAACGTGCGCCGCCTCGCCGCTGCCGCATCCCCGGCGAAAGTCATGGCCGTGGTCAAAGCTGATGCCTACGGGCACGGCGCCGTGCCGGTGGCCCGGGCAGCCCTGGAGGCAGGAGCGTCCTGGCTGGGGGTGGCCCACATTTCGGAGGCCCTGGCGCTCCGGGCTGCCGGCATTGACGCGCCGCTGCTGGCCTGGCTGCACACCACGGAGAGCAACTTCGGCGCCGCCGTGGCTGCCGGCGTGGACATTGGCTGCTCGGGCTGGGAACTGGACCGCATCGTGGCCGCAGCCCGGGAACAGGAGCGCCCGGCCCGCATCCACCTGAAAGTGGACACCGGACTGGGACGCAACGGCGCGGCCCTGGACAGCTGGGACCAGCTGGTGGGCGAGGCGATGGACTACCAGGACCAGGGCCTGCTGCGCGTAGTGGGCATCTTCTCCCACCTCGCCGTCGCCGATGAGCCGGAGCGTCCCGAGACCGACCAGCAGCTGGCCACGTTCCGCGACGTCCTGGCCGTGGCGGAGGACGCCGGCGTGGACCCGGAAGTCCGCCACCTGGCCAACACCCCCGCCACGCTGTCCCGGCCCGATACCCACTTCGACCTGGTCCGCGTTGGCCTGGGAATCTACGGGCTGTCCCCGTTCGCCGGCCAGAGTTCCGCCGAACTGGGGCTCCGCCCGGCCATGACGCTGCGGACCCTGGTGTCGCAGTGCAAGGAGGTGCCGGACGGGCAGGGCGTCTCCTACGGCCTCCACTACCGCACCCAGGGGGACAGCACGCTGGGCCTGATCCCGGTGGGTTACGCGGACGGGGTGCCGCGGTCCGCCACCGGCGGGCCCGTGCGGGTGGCCGGCCGGACCTACCCGGTGGTGGGCCGGATTGCCATGGACCAGATGGTTATCGATCTCGGCGGCATCGGCGGGGCGGGTGCGGACCTGCTGGGTGCCGAGGCGGAACTGTTCGGGGACGGAGCCGACGGCGGCCCCACCGCCGATGACTGGGCGCGCGCCGCCGGGACCATCAACTACGAGATTGTCACCAGGATCAGCCCCAGGGTGCCGCGGCGCTTCATCAACGAAGAGGACCGGACCTCCGCATCCAGCCAGGAGAAGCTCTCGTGACCGCCAACGGCCAGGCTCCCCTGCCTAACTGGGAAATGACACTAACGGCGACGACGGCGGAGCAGACCCATGCGCTGGCCCTCCGCCTCGCGGCGGTCCTGCAGGCCGGGGACCTGCTGGTGCTCAGCGGCGAGCTGGGTGCCGGGAAGACCACGTTCACGCAGGGCCTGGGGGAGGGGCTGGGTGTCCGGGAAGGCATTATTTCCCCCACGTTCGTGCTGGTCCGCATCCACCCCAACCTGCCGCACGGGCCGCGGCCCGGCGGCCCGGACCTGGTGCACGTGGACGCCTACAGGCTGGACTCAGCCGCGGAGATTGACGACATCGACCTGGAAAACACCATGGACTCCTCCGTGACGGTGGTGGAGTGGGGCCGGGACCGGGTGGAGCACCTCAGCGAGAGCAGGCTGGAGATCGACCTGCACCGTGCGGTGGGACTTGAAGACGGGCTGCCCTCCGACGGGCTGGACTTCGACACCGGGGACGCAGACGAGCCCCGCACCATCGTGATGCGCGGCTACGGCCCGCGGTGGCCCGAAGCCCCGGAACTTGGTGCCGCCATGGAAGGTGCTCGCTGATGCTGATCCTGGCCATTGACACTTCCGCCGTTGCCAGCGCCGCCCTGGTGTCCTCTGAAACACCGGGTTCCGTGGTGGCCAGCTTCTCCACCGAGGACACCCGGAGCCACGCCGAGGTGCTTGCCCCCGGAATCGAGGAGATGCTCGCAGGCGCCGGCTTGACCGGAAACGACATCGACGCCCTGGTGGTGGGTGTGGGTCCCGGACCGTTCACCGGATTGCGGTCCGGAATCGCCACCGCGCGGACCCTCGCTTTTGTTTGGGGCAAACCCCTGCACGGGCTGGTCAGCCTGGACGCCATGGCCCTGGAAGTGGCGGAATCCGCCGCGGCCGTCCCCGAGTTCCTGGTGGCGACGGACGCGCGCCGCAAAGAGGTCTACTGGGCGCGCTACAGCCTCGCCGACGGCCGGCTTCCGGTCCTGGAGGACGGCCCGCACGTCAGCTTCGCCGCCGACCTCCCGGACCTGCCCGCCTTCGGTGCCGGTGCCGGTCTTTACGCTGATGCACTGAAGGCCCACCCCGACTTTGCGCAGGAACAGCCGGATGCCCTGTACCTGGGTAAATTCGCGCTGGCAAGGCTCGAAGCGGGCAGTGGCCTCCTCGACTCCACGCCGCTGTACCTCCGGGAGTCCGACGCCCAGGTCCCCGGACCACGGAAGAGGGCCCTGTGAACCACACACCCGGCCACCCCGGCGCTGGCGTGACCGTCCGCGATATGACGCTGGACGATGTCCCCGCGGTCAGCGCCCTGGAACAGCGGCTCTTTCCCGTGGATGCCTGGCCCCTCCAGATGTTCCTCGACGAACTCTCCCAGCCGGAAACCCGCCGATACCTTGTGGCGCAGGGCACCGACGGCATCGTGGGCTATGCCGGCCTGATGTGCATCGAGCCCATCGCGGACGTCCAGACCATCGCCGTCGTCCCCGAATATGAGGGCCGGGGCATCGGCACCACGCTGCTCACCGCCCTCATCGACGAGGCCCGGCGAAGGCGGGCTGCGGACGTCCTGCTGGAGGTCCGGGCGGACAACCCGCGGGCGCAGCAGCTGTATGTCCGGTTCGGTTTTGAGCAGATCCACGTCCGCCCCCGGTATTACCGCGACGGGGTTGACGCCCTCATCATGCGCCTCCAGCTGGCCGGCACGCCCGGGAGTGCAAGCGGCCCGAACCCCCACAACGCGAATCCCGAAGCCGCGAATCCCCAGGAAGGACCCCAGCCATGAACCGCACGCAGCCACTGGTGCTGGGCATCGAGTCGTCCTGCGACGAGACCGGCGTGGGAATCGTGCGCGGAACCACACTGCTGACCAACACCGTGTCATCCTCCATGGACGAGCACGTCCGGTTCGGCGGCGTCATCCCCGAGATCGCCTCCCGCGCGCACCTGGACGCCTTCGTCCCCACGCTGGAGCAGGCATTGTCCGACGCCGGCGTGGCCCTCGATGACGTGGACGCCATCGCGGTCACCTCGGGACCTGGCCTTGCCGGCGCCCTCATGGTGGGCGTCTGCGCCGCCAAGGCCCTGGCCGTGGCCACCGGCAAGCCGCTGTACGCCATCAACCACCTCGTGGCCCACGTGGGCGTGGGGCTGCTGGACGGGGCAGGCGGCGGCCGGCACAAAGGCACGGCCCCGCAGCTCCTGGAGAACCTCGGCGCGCTGCTGGTTTCCGGCGGCCACACCGAAATCCTGAGGATCAACAGCATCACCGACGACGTGCAGCTCCTGGGTTCCACCATTGACGATGCCGCCGGCGAAGCCTACGACAAGGTGGCCCGCATCCTGGGCCTCGGGTACCCGGGCGGGCCGGCCATCGACAAGGTGGCCCGCACCGGCAACCCGAAGTCCATCCGTTTCCCCCGCGGCCTGAGCCAGCCCAAGTACATGGGGACAGCCGAGGAACCGGGCAGGCACCGGTACGACTGGTCCTTCAGCGGCCTCAAGACCGCGGTGGCCCGGTGCGTGGAGCAGTTTGAGGCGCGCGGGGAGGAGATTCCGGTGGCTGACATTGCGGCGGCGTTCCAGGAAGCCGTGGTGGACATCATTTCCTCGAAGGCCGTGCTGGCCTGCCGGGAACACGGCATCAAGGACGTACTTCTGGGCGGAGGAGTCGCGGCCAACTCACGGCTCCGCGAGCTGACCGGGCAGCGGTGTGCCTCGGCAGGGATCAGGCTGCACGTGCCGCCGCTGGACCTGTGCACGGACAACGGCGCCATGGTGGCGGCCCTGGGTGCCCAGCTGGTGATGGCCGGGGTGGAACCCAGCGGCATCCGCTTCGCCCCGGATTCCTCGATGCCGGTCACGTCGGTGTCCCTGCCGGCCTGAAGACAGTAGGCCCAGCGAACCGTCGCGGGGCACTTGGGGCGCGCCGCCGTCGCAATTCACGACGGTGGCGGGCGTGTCCGTGCCGATGTGCCCCGTTTCGGGCGGGCAGGGTCAGGCGGTGGGGCCGTTGCGCATCTGCTTGACCAGGTCCAGCACCACGGCCTGGAGGTCGCCGCCGTGTTCGGCTGCCACGCGGCGCTGGCGCTGGTAGCCGGCCCCGCGGCGGATGATCTTCTCGACGTCGGCAAGCTCGTCCGTGCAGCGAAGCTTCGCGGCCACGGGCTCGAGCCGGTTGAGGGTTTCCAGCAGGTGCTCGGTGACCAGCTGCTCCTTGCCCGCGGCGTCGAGGATGATGATGGCGTCCATGCCGTAGCGGGCAGCGCGCCACTTGTTTTCCTGGACATGCCAGGGCGGCATGGTGGGAATGGTCCCGCCGTTGTCCAGGGTGGTGGAGAACTCGTCCACCAGGCACTGGGTGAGGGCTGCGATGGCGCCCACCTCCTCCAGGGTGGCCAGGCCGTCGCAGATCCGCATCTCGATGGTGCCCAGGTTTGGAACCGGCCGGATGTCCCAGCGGATCTCCGAGAGCGTGTCGATCACCCCGGTGGTGAACATGTCCTGCACATAGGACTCGTATTCCTCCCAGGAGTGGAACTGGAAGGGCAGTCCGGCGGTGGGGAGCTGCTGGAACATCAGGGCCCGCTGGGACGCGTAGCCGGTGTCCTCGCCGCCCCAGAACGGGCTGGACGCGGAGAGCGCCTGGAAGTGCGGGAAGTAGTTGACCAGGCCGTCCAGCACGGGCAGCACCTTGTCCCGGCGGTCCAGCCCCACATGGACGTGCACGCCATAGATGACCATCTGCCGGCCCCACCACTGCGTGCGGTCAATGAGTTTTGCGTAACGCGCCTTGTCCGTGACCGGCTGCAGCTGCGGCGGGCTGAACGGGTGGCTTCCGGCGCAGAACAGTTCCACGCCCATGGGGTCCGTGATTTCGCGCACGGCGGCCAGCGAACGGCTGAGGTCTTCCTTGGCTTCGGCCGCGGTCTCGCAGATGCCCGTGACCAGTTCCACCGTGTTCAGCAGGAGTTCCTGCTTGATGTGCGGGTGCTCGTCGTCTTCGTTCAGCTCGGGGTGGCGGGACGCGACGCCGCGGAGTACCTCATTGGCCACGGATGCCAGTTCGCCCGTCCGGCCGTCCACCAGCGCGAGTTCCCATTCAACACCAAGGGTTGACTGCCTTGATGTAGCGAAATCGATCTTCACGCATGTCCTAACTGTCCTGTTTGCCGCTGGCTCACGCCGTCACTGACAGTCTGCTGCCGGCAGGCGAACGGGTGGTTCAAGTCTAGTGCAGGGGTAGCATCGTATTGATGGCCTTGTTCCGACCCCTGCGTGACAGTCTTCACACATCCCTCCCCTTCATCGCGGCAGCCTCCGCCGCAGTAGCCCTGGCGTCCTGCACGGCAGCGCCGGGCCCTGCCCCGTCGTCGTCGGCCCCATCTGCCCCCTCTGCACCGTCTGCCACCCCCACGCCACGTACGACGACGGCGCCCGCCACACCTTCCCCGTCGCCTGATCCGGGTACCCGGCCACTGGGCTGGGGGCCCGAGCAGCGCGACCAGGACGTGGCCGCCGCAGCGGTAGCGGCGATGAGCACCGAGGAGAAGGCCGGGCAGGTCCTCCTTCCCTTCTTCAAGGGCAAGGATGTGGAGTCCCACGCAGCGGCCATCGAGCGGCTGCACCTTGCCGGGTCCATCATCATGGGCGACAACGTTCCCCTTGATCCGCAGGGCAGGATGGACGTACAGGGCATGGCTGCCATCAACCAGCGGTTGGCTGCCGCCGCCGGGGGACGGCCGTGGCCCGGGATCATCGCGGTGGACCAGGAAGGCGGCCAGGTTGCGCGGCTGGGCCTGCCCCTGACCGAATGGCCCACACCCATGAGCTACGGTGCCGCCGGCAGCGTGCCACTGGCCCGGGAAGCGGGGCAGGGCCTGGCCGCGGAACTGGTGCCCGTCGGGTTCAACCTGGATTTCGCGCCCGGCACCGATGTCACCATCGGGCCCGGCGATCCCACCATTGGCGCCAGGTCCATGTCCGCTGACCCCGACGCTGCGGGCTCGCTCGGCGTGGCGTTCTCGCAGGGAATGCTCGCTGCGGGGGTGCTGCCGGCAGTGAAGCACTTTCCGGGGCACGGCTCTGTGACGGTCGACTCCCACCACAACCTCCCGGCACAGCCGTCCACCGTGGCGGAGCTCGGCGGCCGCGACTGGAAGCCGTTCCGGGCCGCCATCGACGCCGGAGCTCCGATGGTGATGACCGGGCACATTGCGGTCCCGGCGCTGGAACCCGGCGTCCCGGCGTCGCTCTCCGGCCCTGCCTATGCGGCGCTGCGGGGACTCGGGTTCAAGGGCGTGGCGGTGACGGATGCCCTGAACATGGGCGCCGTGACCAAGCAGTATCCCGGCGGCACCGCCGCGGTGATGGCCCTCGCCGCGGGCGCGGACCTCCTGCTGATGCCCGCCGACGTAGGCCAGGCACACGCGGCGATCGTCCAGGCTGTGGCCTCCGGCGCCCTGCCCCCGGAGCGGCTGGACGAGGCAGCCCGCCGGGTGGCCACCATGATGGCCTGGCACGGCAGGACAGCCGCGGCGGCCGGCGCCCCGGCAGGCAGCGGCGGAGCCCTGTCAGCCCACGTTTCCGCGTCAGCGGTCACCATGCTCTCCGGACCCTGCACCGGCCCGCTGGTTCCCGGCGCGGTACAGGTGGACGGCGGCTCGCCGGCGGACAGGGCACGCTTCGAGGCGGCCGCGGCCAGGGCCGGCCTGGCCCTGGGCTCCGGACCCCTGGTCAGCCTCATCGGCTACGGCGGCCGGGGTGCGGGAGGAGACATTGCCGTGGCACTGGATGCCCCCTGGCCGCTGCGGGACTCGACGGCGCCGGTGAAGGTGGCCCTTTACGGGCGGAGCGACGGAGCCTTCGATGCCCTCGCCGCTGTCCTGGCGGGGAAAGCGGGCGCACCGGGGAAGCTGCCGGCCGCCGTCGGAAATTTCCCGGCGGGAACCGGCTGCCCCTGACCCAACTAGGTAGCAGCAGATGTCCGTTTGGACCCCGATACCGACATCTGCTGCTACCTGGTTGGGAATCCCGTTTAATGGTCGGGTGCCCATTCTCAATAAAGACATGACCCTCTGCATCTCACTCTCGGCGCGGCCCAGCAACAACGGGACCCGTTTCCACAACCACCTGTACGAGCAGCTGAACCTCAACTGGATCTACAAGGCGTTCGCCCCCACGAACCTGGAACAGGCCATTGCGGGCGTCCGCGGCCTGGGCATCCGCGGCTGCGCCATCTCCATGCCTTACAAGGAGGACGTGATTGCGCTGGTGGACGAGATGGACCCCTCGGCCAAGGCCATCGACTCCGTCAACACCATCGTGAACACGGACGGGCGCTTGAAGGCGTACAACACCGACTACACCGCGATCGAGCAGCTCCTGGCCACCAATAAGGTGCCCACCGGCTATTCGGTCCTGGTCCAGGGAGCGGGCGGCATGGCCAAGGCCACCGTTGCCGCGCTCCGCGACGCCGGCTTCGCGGATGTCACGGTCATCGCCCGGAACGAGGTTGCCGGGCGTGCGCTCGCGGACCAGTACGGCTTCAGGTGGCAGGAAGCGCTCGACGGCGGGACGGCGGACTTGATCATTAACGTGACCCCTATCGGTATGGCAGGAGGGGCGGAAGCAGACGCGCTCTCCTTCCCGCAGGAGGCCATCGACGCCGCCCAGGTGGTTTTCGACGTCGTGGCGCTGCCGGCCGAAACCCCGCTGATCAAGGCCGCGCGGGCCGCGGGAAAGCCGGTCATCACCGGGGCGGAGGTTGCCACCATCCAGGCCCTGGAACAGTTTGTGCTTTACACCGGCGTGCGGCCCACCGCTGGGCAGGTGCGTGCCGCTGAGGAGTTCATGCGGGCCCAGTAGCGGTTTATTCGCGGGCAGTGCCCTGCGCCGGCTCCACCACGATGGCCACCCGGTCCTCCCCGATGCGGGTCAGGACCAGGGTGGCTGTTTTGGTTCCGGCTTTCTTGCCGGCTGCGCTCTTTCCCCCGGGGAGCAGCTGCCTGCGGAGTTCCTCGGGCGTGACGGCGGTGCCGCGCTTCTTGATGTCCAGCACGCCGATCCCGTTGTCCTTCACCCAGGCCTTGAGCGCCTTGACGTTGTAGGGCATCACCTCCAGCACCTTGTAGGCCCGGGCAAACGGTGTGTCCACCAGCCCGGGCGCGCACACATAGGCGATGTGCTCATCCACCAGGTGTCCGCCCAGCTGCAGCGCGATGTCCGCCACCAGCCCGGCGCGGATCACCGCGCCGTCGGGTTCGTAGAGGTAGCCCTCCACCGGGCCCACCGGAGCGGCAGGACCGGCGCCGAAGTCTTCTCCGCTGGTCAGCTCGGCCGCACCCTGGGCGCCAAGCACCAGTGCGGCCCGGCGGACTCCCGGCCGGCGCACTGCGTTGAACCACAGGGCCACCTCCGTCACATCCCCGGCCACGGAGACCCACTGCGCTTCGCAGTTGGCCGGAACGGAATCGTGCGGCATGCCCGGACCCATCTTGACCCCCACGGCCAGGCCGGAGGCCGCCAGGTTCTCAACGAAGGACAGTGGCGGCGAAAAAGCCTCCGGATCCCAGATCCGCTTGGTGCCCGATGTGGAAGTGACACGGCGCGCCGGATCCAGCCAGACGCCGTCGATCCCGTCCAGCGGCACTGCCGTGGCGTCCGCATGGACCACGGTGGCGTTGGGGAACGGGATCAGGTTGACGGTGGCGCAGGCTGCCGTGGTCTCATCCATCTCCACGGCGGTGACGTTGATGTCCATGGAAGCCAGCGCCAGGGAATCCGCGGCCAGCCCGCAGCCCAGGTCTGCAACGTGGCGGATCCCGGCCTCCGCGAACCGCTGGGCGTGGCGTGCGGCAACGTTGAGCCGGGTTGCCTGTTCCAGGCCGGCCTGGGTGAACAGCATGCTCCGGGCAAACTCGCCAAACTTCGCGGCCGCCCTGGTGCGGAGCCTGGACTGGGTCAGGACGGCGGAGACCAGTTCGGGGGAGTGGCCGGCCTTGCGGAGGGCCGAGTTCAGCTCGAAGGACTTCTCCTCCTGGTAAGGGCCCAGGGACGCCAAAAGCTCCCAGCCTTCCGGGGTGAGCAGTGGTGCAATCTGGTCCTGGGGAGCTTGAGCCATGGGTTCCAGCCTAGTGGAGGAGCAGCATGCCGGCGGGCCGATAGTGTTGAAGCCATGAAAGACAGTGCAGGTTCCCCGCAGTCCCGCCAGCACCACCCCGGGGGCCTGGCGCGGTTCGCCCGCCCGGCACTGATCGCCAGCGCCGTGGTTGCCGTGGTGTGCATCGCGCTGCTGGTCATCATCTTCTTCCTGGATGCCTTCAACGCCACCGTCTATTCGGTAGGTGGCAACAGCATCCAGGATGACACCCAGGAGGCCCAGGACATCCGCGGGCTGTACGCCGGAGCCCGCGCGGGCAGCATCTTCATCCTGGTTGTATCGCTCATGACGGCCGCGGCTGCCGCGGTGCTGCTTTACCGCGGGCGGAACTCGGCCGAAGAGGGCGACGGCGGGGAGGACGTCGATTTCGAGGACCTGGGCCGCTGAGGTGCTGTGCCGCCGGTGCTGGTGAGCAGGACCCCTGAGATAACCAGGATGCCGCCAAAGACCTGGGGGATCGTGACGGGCTGGCCCAGGACAACCGTGATGATGGCGGTAAACACGGCGATGAGGTTGAGGTAGTTCCCGGCATTCGCGGCGGTGGTGCGTTTGAGCGCCAGGTTCCACAGCAGGTAGGAACCCAGCGACGGGAAGAGGACGATGTAGGCCAGCGACCAGCCCTCGGAGGCTGTAGCCGGCAGCCCGGCCCCTGTGCCCACCGCAAAGGGAACCAGGACGACAGCCGCCATGGCCACCTGCACCGCGGTGGACGTGATCGCCGGGACGGAGAGCCTGCGGGCTGTGATCGTGTAGAAGCCCCACACGGTGATGGCCGCGACGATCAGCAGCTCGCCGGCATTGATCGAGAAGGTCAGCAGCCGCTGCAGATCGCCTCCGGTGAGCACCAGCAGCACTCCGCAGAGGCCCAGCGCGATCCCTGCCCAGCCCAGCGGGCGCGGCCTGTCCCGGAGGAGGAGCACTGCCAGGACCATGATCAGGGCAGGGTTCGCAGCAGTCACCAGGGAAGCGTTCAGGGCCGAGGTGTGCCCCAGCGCGCTGTACAGCAGCAGGGTGTAGGCGCTCATGCCCAGGCAGCTCAGGAGCAGGAGCACCGGCCAGTGGCGCAGGACGGCGCGCCAGTCCGGTTTTTCCACCAGCTGCGCCAGGACCAGCAGCGGCACAGCGGCCAGGGCCCAGCGCCAGAATGTCAGCTGGAGCGGCTGCATGGTCTGCATGGCAGCCTGGCCCACAACAAAGTTGCCCGCCCAGAAGAGGGTGGCAAGAGTCAGGTAAACAGCGGCTCGCACCCGGCAAATCTACACGTCCCCGTGTTCCGCCCATGACGAAACTCTGGCACTCGCCTTGACCGAGTGCTAACCCTTGCATACAGTCTGTATTAGCACTCTCCCTAGGAGGGTGCTAATACATGAAGAGCTGCCAGCCAGGCTGCTGCCGGCACCCGCGACGACGGTTTGCCAGCCACGGTGGGAAGCTTTCCAGTCCACGAATTTGCTGACGAAGAAGGAGAGGTCCGAGTGTCGGTCTCTATTAAGCCTCTTGAGGATCGTATTGTTGTCCGCCCGCTCGAAGCCGAGCAGACCACGGCTTCCGGCCTGGTGATCCCGGACTCCGCGCAGGAGAAGCCGCAGGAAGGCGAAGTTGTTGCAGTAGGCCCCGGCCGCTTCGAAGACGGCAACCGCGTTCCCGTCGACGTAGCCGTTGGCGACGTCGTCATCTACTCCAAGTACGGCGGAACCGAAGTCAAGACCGGCGGCACCGAGTACCTCGTGCTCTCCGCCCGCGACGTCCTGGCGATCGTCGTAAAGTAACTCTCCGGATCCCCGTGCCGCTGGTCATGCGTTCTGCTGGTCAGCTGTGCGGGGTTCTGTCTTGAAAGGACAAAACCATGGCAAAGCAGCTTGCGTTTAACGACGCTGCCCGCCGGTCTCTTGAAGCCGGCATCGATAAGCTCGCCAACACCGTCAAGGTGACGCTCGGCCCCCGCGGCCGCAACGTCGTCCTGGACAAGAAGTGGGGCGCTCCCACCATCACGAACGACGGCGTCACCATCGCCCGCGAAGTGGAACTGGACGACCCCTACGAGAACCTTGGCGCGCAGCTGGCCAAGGAAGTGGCCACCAAGACCAACGATGTTGCCGGTGACGGCACCACCACGGCAACCGTCCTGGCACAGGCACTGGTCAAGGAAGGCCTGCGCAACGTAGCGGCAGGCGCCGCCCCCGGCCAGATCAAGCGCGGCATCGAGGTTTCCGTTGAAGCCGTCGCCGCCCGCCTGCTCGAGAACGCCCGCCCCGTTGAAGGCACCCAGGTGGCCAACGTTGCAGCGATCTCCGCCCAGAGCGACGAGGTTGGCGAACTCCTGGCCGAGGCCTTCGGCAAGGTTGGCAAGGATGGTGTGATCACCATCGAGGAATCCTCCACCACGCAGACCGAACTGGTCCTGACCGAGGGCATGCAGTTCGACAAGGGCTACCTGTCCCCGTACTTCGTCACCGACGCGGAACGCCAGGAAGCAGTCCTTGAGGACGCCCTTATCCTGATCAACCAGGGCAAGATCTCCAGCATTCAGGACTTCCTGCCGCTGCTGGAGAAGGCGCTGCAGAGCTCCAAGCCACTCTTCATCATCGCCGAAGACGTTGACGGCGAGGCCCTGTCCACGCTGATCGTCAACCGCATCCGCGGCACCCTGAACGTTGTTGCCGTCAAGGCTCCGGGCTTCGGCGACCGCCGCAAGGCCATGCTGCAGGACATCGCCACCCTCACCGGTGCACAGGTTGTTTCCCCGGAACTGGGCCTGAGCCTGGACACCGTTGGCCTTGAGGTGCTGGGTACCGCCCGCCGCATCACGGTCACCAAGGACAACACCACCATCGTTGACGGCGCAGGTTCGGCCGAAGACGTGGCAGCACGCGTAGCCCAGCTCCGCGCCGAGCTGACCCGCACCGACTCCGACTGGGACCGTGAAAAGCTCCAGGAGCGCCTGGCCAAGCTGGCCGGCGGCATCGGTGTCATCAAGGTTGGCGCCGCCACCGAGGTTGAGCTGAAGGAAAAGAAGCACCGCATCGAGGACGCTGTGTCCTCCACCCGCGCTGCCCTTGAAGAGGGCATCGTTGCCGGCGGCGGTTCCGCCCTGATCCACGCCCTGAAGGCACTGGATGAGGACCCCGCCGTCAAGGCACTCGAAGGCGACGCCGCCGCTGCCGTGGGCATCGTCCGCCGCGCACTGGTGCAGCCGCTGCGCTGGATCGCCCAGAACGCGGGCTTTGACGGCTACGTTGTGACCTCCAAGGTCGCCGACCTGGAAACCAACAGCGGTTTCAACGCCAAGTCGGGCGAGTATGAGGACCTGATCGCTGCCGGTGTCATCGACCCCGTCAAGGTCACCCGTGCGGCCCTCCGCAACGCGGCCTCCATCGCTGCCCTGGTTCTCACCACCGAGACCCTGGTGGTGGAGAAGCCGGCCGAAGAGGACGAGCACGCAGGCCACAGCCACTAGCGTCCGCTCTTCGGCCACGCGCCCAGAGCCGTCGCACAATAAACCGGTCCAGCTTCGGCTGGGCCGGTTTTTTGTGCCTTGGAGACTACGCTCCCGGCATGTCCTGCGTCCGGACTTCGCCGGCGCGCTCGTAGACCAGGGACACCGAGCCCTTTGGAAAGGTGCGGGCCGGCTCGGCGAGGCGGAACGTGGCGGGAACGGTCCCGGCGTCGAAAAGCCGCTTGCCCTGCCCGAGCGTGACCGGATAGAGCCACAGGTGGAGGCGGTCCAAAACATCTGCCTGAAGGAGTGACCGGATGAGGACGCCGCTGCCGAACATGTGCACCTGGTTGTACTCGTCGCGGAGCCGGCCCGCGGCGGCGGCGTCCGGGAGGACCGTCGTTCCCTCCCAGGCCGGATCAGTCAGGGTGCTGGAGACGACGAACTTGGGCACCCGGTTGAGCGTGCCGCCAATGTCATCGGACTGGTGCGGCCAGTAGGCCGCGAAGATGTCGTAGGTCTTCCGGCCGAGAAGCAGGGCATCGATGTGGCCGATCCCTGCCTCGATGGCTGCCTCGGCTTCGGCATCGGACACCGGTAACTGCCAGCCGCCCAAGGTAAAACCGCCTTCGGTGTCCTCCTCGCGGCCGCCGGGCCCCTGGTAGACGCCGTCGAGGGTCAGGAACAGGTTCGCGACGATGATTCCCACCCGTCCAGTCTGGGACAGCGCTCCCACGCTGTCCAGCACTCCGGCGCTGCCCGGGCAGGCGGGCGTGGCAGACTGATGCCATGCTGCTCGACGAGCTTGTGAAAACTACGGATAAGGTCGCATCCACACGCTCCCGGCTCGCGAAGGTGGACGCCCTGGCGGACCTGTTGCGCCGGCTGGAGCCCGGGGAGGTCGCCACCGCCGTCGGCCTGCTCACCGCCAAGCCGCGCCAGGGCCGGGTGGGGGTGGGCTGGCGCGGCATGTCCGCGGCCATGGGGGAGCCCGCCGCGGACCCCCGCCTAAGCGTGGCCGACCTGGACGCGGCTTTGGACCGGCTCCTTGCCACCGGCGGCGCCGGGTCTGCGGCGGAGCGCGCCGCGACCCTCCGGACGCTCACGGCTGCAGCCACCGAACGCGAGCAGGCCTTCATCGCCGGCGTCATGCTCGGGGAACTGCGCACCGGTGCGCTTGAGGGGGTTCTGACGGATGCCGTTGCCCGGGCCTCGGACCGGACTGTCGACTCCGTACGCCGCGCAGCGATGCTCTCCGGCGACCTCGGCGAAACCGCCCTGCTGGCCCTCACGGGCACGGCAGCCCAGCTCGACGCCGTCGGCCTCGTCGTGGGCCGGCCCGTCCAGCCGATGCTTGCCTCCACCGCGGCCAGCGCCGGCGCCGCGCTTGAGGCGACGGGCGAGGCATCCGTGGAATACAAGCTCGACGGCGCCCGCATCCAGGTGCACCGCTCCGGCGACGACGTGGGCATCTACACACGCACCCTGGCCGACGTGACCCACCGGCTGCCTGAGGTGGTCGAGGTGGTGCGCGCGCTGCCGGTGCGCGACGTGATCCTGGACGGCGAGACCCTTGCCCTCGACGAGGACGGCGGCCCCCGGCCGTTCCAGGAGACCATGTCCCGGTTCGGGGCGGACGCGGCACGGACCACGGTGCTGCATCCCTGGTTCTTCGACGTGCTCCACATCGACGGGCGCGACCTCCTCGACGAACCGCTGTCCACACGCATCGGCGTGCTGGAGCGCATCGCCCCGGAGCACCGGATCCCGGGGGAGATCACTGCGGACCCGGATGTTGCCGAAAGGGTCTCACGCGATGCGCTCGCCGCAGGCCACGAGGGCGTCGTGGTGAAAGCGGTGGGATCGGCCTACGCCGCCGGCAGGCGCGGTTCCAACTGGATCAAGGTCAAGCCGGTGCTTACCTACGATCTCGTGGTCCTTGCCTGCGAGTGGGGGTCGGGCCGCCGCACAGGGCTGCTTTCCAACCTGCATCTCGGAGCCCTCGACCCGTCCGGCGAGTTCGGTAAACCCGGCGGCTATGTCATGGTGGGCAAAACCTTCAAGGGCCTCACCGATGCGCTGCTGCGCTGGCAGACGGAGAGGTTCCAGGAACTTGAGGTCCGGCGTACGGCCGGCACGGTCTGGATGGAGCCCGTCACCGTGGTGGAGATCGCCATCGACGGTGTGCAGCAGTCCACGCGCTATCCCGGCGGAATTGCGCTCCGGTTCGCCCGCGTCAAGCGGTACCGCGAGGACAAGACGGCCGCGGAAGCGGACACTATACAGACGCTGCGCGGGCTGCTTCGCTAGCAGTTGTGCCGGTTCGGCTGCGGGCGTACCGTGACGCTTAAGTACCTCAGCGTCCAGCGCGCGGCCTTATCAGGACGCCTGGACGGGGGTGTCCGAGGAGGCCGGAGTGTCAACTGAAACGGGCATTGACGAAGGGCGGTCCGCGTTCCGGGAACATCGCTGGACTGACGCGTCCAGGAGTTACGCCGACGCGGACAGGCGCGGCGGACTCCCCGCGGCCGACCTTGAGCGGCTGGCAACGGCCGAAATCCTGACCGGCAACACCGCTGCAGGACTGGAAACCCTCACCCGCGCGCACGAGGAATACCTGATGGTGGGCGACATCACGGGCGCGATGCGGTGCGCGGTGTGGCTGGGCATGCACCTGCTGAACCTTGGCGAAACCGCCCGCAGCGCGGGCTGGTTTGCCCGGGGTAGGACGTTGGTGGATGAGCTTGATGAACCGGGTCCGGTGGCGGGTCTGCTGCTGTTTCCCGCCGCGCTGGGCAAACTCTACGGCGGTGACGCCGCAGGTGCGCTGCAGCTGTTCACCGAAGCGGGCTCCGTCGCGCGGAAGTTCCAGGACAGGGACCTGGCGGCGCTGGCCCTTCTGGGAACCGGACAGGCAACGCTGATGCTGGGACGCGCGGAGGAGGGCCTGGGGATGTTCGATGAAGCCATGGTGGCCGTCACCGCGGGGGAGCTGTCCCCGGTCCCTTCGGGAATCATCTATTGTGCGGTGATCGGCAATTGCCATCTGGCCTTTGACCTGGAGAGGGCACTTCAGTGGACGGTGGCGCTGGACCGCTGGTGCAGGGACCGGCCCGATATGGTGGCGTTCAGCGGCCAGTGCCAGTCCCACCGGGCCGAGCTCTTCCGGCTGCACGGGGCCTGGGCAGAAGCGCTCACGGCAGCTGCCGCGGCCCAGGGACTTGCCGCACGGGGTGATCCCCAGGCACTTTTTGGTGGCTTCTACCAGCAGGGCGAAGTGGAGCGCCTCGCCGGGAAACTGGACGCTGCGGAGGAATGCTACCGGCAGGCTGCCCGGAGCGGGTGGGAACCGCAGCCAGGCCTGGCACTCCTCCTGCTGGCCCGAGGAGAGGCGCGGCAGGCGCAGTCGATGATCCGCAGGGCGGCGGAAGTTGCGGATGCGGCTACTCGCTGCCATTTGCTGCCGGCGCTGGTCGAAATCGAGCTGGCCGCGGGTGATCCCGGGGCGGCGCGGCGGGGTGCTGACGAGCTGGAAACCGTTGCCGGGCAGTACCCCAAACCCATGCTCCTAGCAGTCGCCGGCCAGGCTGACGGGGCGGTCCGGCTGGCCGACGGTGATGCCGCCGGCGCCTCGCAATCCCTGCGGCAGGCGTGGAGGCTGTGGCAAAAGCTGGGTGTTCCGTACGAGGCAGGCCGCTGCCGGGCGCTGATCGGGCGTGCGTGCCGCGACCTCGGAGATGAGCCTTCGGCGCTGATGGACTTCGAATCGGCCCACGCGGAATTCCTGGAGCTGGGGGCAGCGCCCGCCGCCGCCTGGGCAGCCTCCCTGATGAGGGCAGGCGCCGGCGAAGGGGCGGGCACCGCCGGACCGTTGACCCCGAGGGAAAATGAAGTGCTCCGGCTGGTGGCGTCAGGAAGAGGAAACCGCGCCATAGCCGCGGAACTCTACCTCAGTGAAAAGACCGTGGCCCGCCACATCAGCAATATCTTCCTCAAGCTGGGCCTGTCCTCCAGGGCGGCCGCCACCAGCTACGCCTATGAGCACGGGCTGGCCGGATAGGCCGAAATACCCACGACCCGTCCGCAACCGGTTACATAATTTGGCCGACGCGAAGGGGAAGGCTGCACCCGTAGCCTCACACCATGAACCTTCCAGTGCTCGCCGGAACCGTGTCGACAGTGCTCTTCGCCGCCGGTATGTTCCCGATGCTTGTGAAGGCTGCACGCACCAAGGACCTTGCGTCGTACAGCCTGGGCAACCTGGTGCTGAGCAACCTGGCCAACGCGGTGCACTCGATTTACGTCTTCAATCTTCCTGCCGGTCCCATCTGGGTCCTCCACCTGGCCTACGTCCTGGCATCCGCCCTGATGCTGGCAGGGTGGCTGCGCTACAGGGAAACGGGACACGAACCCGCAGCCGGCACCGCACCGGCGAGAACCACAGCAGAAGGTGCGTCAGCCGGCAGCCCGGCGGGAGGGTTCAGCCTGAAGAATTCACTTGCTATAAAAGGAGCGCGGCCATGAACAACAGCAATCCGGCCGGGATGCTGGACACCGTCATCATTGGCGGCGGGCAGGCCGGACTAGGAGACTGCTGAACTAAGTGCTTTATGGGGCTGGTCCGGGGCGTTCACGTGTCGGGGCCAGCCCTTCCTTTTGTGGTCTCGGGTTCTGTGATTGAAGCATCGGGTCCTGTTTCTGGGCTTTTGAGGGTTGTTCGCCGGGTGGCGGGTCCGGTTTTCGCTGGCGGGAGGCCCTGAGGTGGTGCCCGCGTTCAAGCGATGGCCCAGGATCCTTTTTCGCTGGTAAGTCCGAGCGCGAGGAGGCGTCGCAGGTTCAGCCCGGCAATCCTCAGTTGCAGCCAGGCATTGTTCTGGTTTGTGCCGCGGTGCCGAACGCGGCGGTTGCCGCGGGTGAGCCAGGCGATGGACCGTTCGACCATGGGCCGGTGGGTGCGGTAGTCGTGCTGGAAGTCCGGGTCCGTGGCGCGTTTCCGGTGTTCGCGCTGCAGGGCGTCGTGCTCGTGCAGTTCGAGTTTGCGCCCGCGTGGGGAGCCGGTGCACCGGGCCCGGAGCGGGCAGCTGCTGCAGGCGGCGCCGAAGGTGACCCGCCGCTTAGCGGTGATCCTGCGCGTAAGCCCGTTCGGGCAGGTCGCGGTGCCTGCTGCTTCATCGACGGTGAAGTCATCGAGGGTGAACCCGCCTTCGACGGCCGGGCGCAGCGGCCAGGGTTTGATCACCGGGGTATGGCCGGTGCGGGCGAGAGCGGCGAGCATTTCCCCGGAACCGTAGGCCGAGTCTGCCAGGACGTCCACGCTGGTCCCGGCGATCGTGGGCTCCATGCCGATCAGCCGGGCGCCGACGGCCCCGTCGCTGTTCTCCGGTCCGGAGGCCTTGGTCAGCTCCGCGGCGGTGATCAGCCCGGTATCGGGCTCGATGACAATGTGGGCTTTGAATCCGTCCTGCTGCCGGGACCTGGTCTTATGCGCGTGCCGGGTGTCCGGGTCCACGGTGGAGATCATCCGGTCCGGTGCGACCTTCCGGGCGATCCGCCACCGCCCGTCGGTCCCGTCCGAGTCCTCGGCCGGTTCCACGTCCTGCCCGGCGACCAGTGCAAGCAGCGCGTACGCATCGGCCCCCCTGCCCTCCAAGGTCTCGGGATCGACCGCGGCCAGCAGCGCCAGCGCATCGGTGACCAGCGCCGAGACCAGCCCGTCCCTGGCATCCTGGTCGTCCCAGGCGATGTCCGGCTTACCGGTGCGCGTGTAGTCATACCCCTTCGCGTGGGTGGCCAGCAGGTCCTGGCCGCCGGGGATGTCACGGCCGAAGCGGCGCACCGCTGCGATCAGCTGCGTGATCGTGTCCTGCCTCGCGACCGCGTCATCCAACACTGTTGAATCAACCGCCCGCCGGCGCTTGCCCGCCAGGACTCCGGTTTCCGCAACGACCTCGGCGATGGCCTTCATGATCCGGTGCGGGTTCTTCGATGCCGCCAGCCGCCGGCGCCAGTACGTCAGCGTGCTCGGATGGAATGCCGTATCGGTCAGTCCGTACCCGCACGCGGCTTTCCAGCGCAGATCGTACGTCAACGCCTCGGCTGTTTCCCGGTCAGAGAGGCCCTGCAACGCCTGCAGCACCAGCACCGAACCGATCACCGAAGCGGGAACTGACGGCCGGCCCCGCCGCGACGGGAACAGGTCCTCCATCATCGAATCCGGAAACAACCGCCCCCGATGCTTGGCCAGAAAAGCGAAGACACTGCCCGGAGCCAACAACTCTCCGGCCAGCGCCTCCACATCCAAATACCCGCGTTGCGCGTCCTCGCGTCCCTGCATAAGACCAGTCTTAACCACCAGCCTCACCAGTCCAGCCGACGCGCCTAAACCAGCGGATATTTCAGCAGTCTCCTAGGGCGTGTCTCCTAAATCCTGGTGGTTTAGCCGGGATGCTTGATGAGTGTCTCGTACTTCTGTTTTGACCGATGGGCAGTGGGCCCGCATTCAGCCGTTACTGCCGTCCTCTGATGGTCGTCGGGGTCGTCCTTTTCGGGATGACCGCCGGGTGATCGAGGGCATCATTTACCGGTATCGGTGCGGGATCGCGTGGCGGGACGTGCCTGGCGAGTTCGGTCCGTGGCAGACCATCTGGAAGCGCCATCGCCGCTACAGCGGTGACGGAACCTGGGACAGCATCCTGGCTGCACTTCTGACAGTCGCGGACTCTCAGGGTGAAGTGGACTGGTCGGTCTCGGTCGACTCGACGGTGAACCGTGCCCACCAGCACGGCACCAACCTTCCCCGAACCACAGGGGGCCGGCTCGAATTACATGAATCTGTTTGCTGAGCCGGACGATCATGCGATTGGCCGGTCCCGTGGCGGGCTGAGTACCAAGATCCACGCCCTGGTTGATGGCAAAGGAAGGCCACTGGTTCTGCTGGTCACGCCGGGGCAGGGCGGTGATGCTCCGATGTTCGCCCACCTGATGAACCAGTTGAAGATCAATCGCGCCGGTCCGGGCAGGCCACGTACCCGCCCGGACCGGATCCGCGGTGACAAGGCCTACTCCTCCAGAGCTATCCGGAGCCACCTTCGCGACCGCGGCATCGTCGCCGTCATTCCGCAACCATCTGACCAGATCGGCCACCGGAAACGGCGAGGATCCACTGGAGGTCGACCGCCCGCCTTCGACAAAGAGGACTACAAAGGCCGCAACGTCGTCGAACGCAATTTCAACACCTTCAAACAGTGGCGAGCCCTGGCAACCCGCTACGACAAACTCGCTCTCACGTATCGCGGCGGAGCAGTCCTCCGAGCAATTAGCATCTGGCTAACAGCTTTAGGAGACATGCCCTAGCCCTGGGCTATTTCATGAAGGGCCAGAAACGGAAGTTCCTGATTCTCGACGCCAGCCAAAGGTCCGGCGATTCCTGGCGGCAGCGGTGGGATTCGCTCCGGGTGTTCACTCCCGCCAAGTACGACGGACTGCCCGGCGCACCGTTCCCGGCCGACCGGCTGTCCTTCCCCACCAAGGATGAGGTAGCGGACTATCTCGAAGGGTATGCCGCGGAATTTGACCTTCCGGTGATCCACGGCATCCGCGTGGAGCGCCTTTGGCGGGAGGGGGACCACTACGCGGCCACCGCCGGGGGCCGCCGGTGGGAAGCGCGCAACGTGGTGGTGGCCACAGGCTCCACACAGACACCCGAGGTGCCCGGCTTTGCAGCTGAACTGGCCCCTTCCATCAAGCAAGTGCATTCCAGCCAGTACCGGAACCCGCAGCAGCTCCGGGAAGGTCCGGTCCTGGTTGTGGGGCTGGGGAACTCGGGGGCGGAGATCGGCCTCGAAGTTTCCAGGACCCGGCCGGCGCTGGTGGCCGGCAAGCCCACGGGCGAGATCCCGGTGAAGCACGGCAAAGCTGCGGCGCGGTACGCGTTCCCGGTGGTGCGCTTCCTTGGGCTACACGTGTTGACGCTTGGTTCACCGATTGGCCGCAAAGTGGCGCCGGCGATGAAAGCGCACGCCGAACCGCTGATCAGGACGAAGACGAGGGACCTCGCGGCCGCCGGCGTGCACGTCGTGCCGAGGGTCACCGGGGTGGCCGACGGGATGCCCGTACTGGCCGACGGAACGCGCCTTGAAGTCGCCAATGTGGTGTGGTGCACCGGATTCCGTGAGGACTTCAGCTCGATCGATCCGGCGTTGCTCGACGGCGGCGCAATGCCCCGGCAGTGGCGCGGTGTGGCTCTGGATTCGCCAGGGCTGTTCTTCCTGGGGCAGCGGTTCCTGTACGCGGAGGTATCGGACACCCTTCCGGGCCTCGGCCGCGACGCACGGTACCTGGCGGCCAGGATTCCGGCCCCCGCCGCTCACGGATCCGGGGTGGCTGCCGCCTGAGCTGCGCCGGCTTCGCCGCCCGTGCCGGGCCGTGATGCCTGTTACCTTTCCCGGAAAATTCGCCATGCCTCGGTAGAATTGATGTTTTGTCCGCCGCAGGAAGGTCTTTTGTGTCGATAGCGAGAACCGCGGCTGCTTCCCGCCCGGTGCCCGAAGCAGCCGCCAAAAGCCGGAAGCCAACCTTCCGGCCGGAGGTCCAGGGGCTCCGTGCGCTCGCCGTGCTGATGGTGGTGGCCTACCACGTCTGGCTGGGCCGGGTGTCCGGGGGAGTGGACATCTTCCTGCTCATCTCCGCGTTCCTGCTGACCCTGTCCTTCGTCCGGAAAGCCGAGGCAGGGCGGCCGTTCGGGCTGCTTGGGCACTGGCTGCACCTGTTCAAGCGGCTGCTGCCCGCCGCCGTCGTGGTCATCCTGGGAGTCCTCGCCGGAACGTGGCTGATCCTGCCCCAGAGCCGCTGGCCGCAGGTGCTGGACCAGGCCTGGGCGTCCCTGCTCTACAGCCAGAACTGGCTGCTCGCGGACACCGCCGTTGACTACTATGCCCAGGACCACGCCGGGGCCAGCCCGCTCCAGCACTTCTGGTCGCTGTCCATCCAGGGACAGGTGTTCATCCTCTGGCCCCTCATCTTCGCCGGCACCGCCGGACTGCTGGTGCTGCTGCACCGGATCCGCGCGCTCACCCGGGTCACCTACCGCGGGCTGCTGGCCCTGGTCTTCGGCACAGTCTTCGCCGTGTCCCTCGCCTACTCCGTGGAGCAGACCGCCGGCAACCAGGCGTACGCCTACTTCGACACCCGGACCCGGCTCTGGGAGTTCGCGCTGGGCTCGCTCCTGGCGCTGGCCCTGCCCTACCTCAAACCGGCCCGGGCGCTCCGGGTGGTCCTGGGCTGGGCAGGCCTGGCGGCCATGGTCTCCTGCGGCCTGCTGCTCACGGTGGACCGCTCGTTCCCCGGCTTCGTGGCGCTCTGGCCCACCCTGGCGGCCGCCGCCATCATCGTCGCGGGACAATCCGGCAGCCGTTTCGGCGTGGACAGGGTCCTCAGCAGCAAGCCTTTGGTGGCGCTGGGAGACAATTCCTATGCCCTGTACCTCTGGCACTGGCCGGTCCTGGTGCTGGCGCTTGCCGCCACCGGCGTGGAGGCACCCAACCTGGCCCAGGGCCTGGGCATCGTGGGCGCCTCCATCGTGCTCGCCGTCCTCACCACGCGCTTCGTTGAAAAGCCGCTGCGCGAGTGGCACTGGCCGCAGCGCCGGGCCTGGCGCACCGCCGTCGTTATTGCTGCCTGTGGCGCGCTGTTGGCCGGACCCGTCGCCATTTGGCAGACCACGCTCACCGCAGAGGAAAGCGCGACGGCGGCCCAGCCGCGGGAGCTCACGCCAGGGGCCGCCGCGCTCAACCCGGAGAACGCCGCCGTGCCCGCCCCGGAGGCCAGGTTCATCCCCGGCCCTTCCGCGCTGGACAACGACTGGGCCGGAATCCACGCGCCCTGCACCGGTGCCAACGCCACCAGCAATCCCATCCTCGAAGGGTGCCGGCAGGAGGTTCCTGATGGCGAGGTAACCAAGCGCATCGTGGTCCTGGGCGACTCGCACTCCCAGCAGTACCTGGGGGCGCTGGCGCCGATTGCCGCCGCGCGAGGCTGGGAACTGGTGACGCTGCTGATGCCTGCGTGCCGCTTCGGGGCGGAGTCCGCAGAACGGAATACGGAGTGCAACGCCTACAACCAGGCGAGCGCCGCCTACGTCCTGGAACACCAGCCGGACGCAGTGTTCACGGTGGCGTCGCTGACGCATGAGGAGGCCCCGTTCGAGACCGAAGTGCCGGGTTACCTGGAAGGGGTCCGGCCGTTCGCGGAGGCCGGGATCGAGGTCATCGGCATCCGGGACAACCCGCGCTTTACGTTCAACATGCCGGAATGCATCCAGCGCAACGGCCCGGACGCGCCGGAGTGCAGTGTGTCCCTGGCGGAGTCTTTGGTTGAACCGTCCCCGCTGGAAAGCTACCGGGGCAAACTGGGCGGACTGCACCTCATGGATCTCAGCGACTTCATCTGCGCGCGGGGCATCTGTCCCGGGGTGGTGGGGAACGTCTACGTCTACAAGGACGACAACCACCTCACGCGGACCTACGTGGAAAGCATGATCCCCATGTTCGAGCAGCGGCTGCTGGCCGCCACGGGCTGGAACTAAACGCAGTCACGAGCAGCAGCGGGGGTGCGGGCGGGGAGCGTGCAGTTGCTCACATTGCACGCGTGGAATAGGGGGATCGGCGCTGAGGTTCTAATATTTACTCAATACTTTCCGGCCTCCGGGGCCCCGCCTGCCGCGGCGGTCCTGGAACATTTCCTGCACAGGCCAGTCCCGTAATGACGGGCTGGTCATCGGCTGCAACCCCTACCCGTCCAGCAACCAAGGTAAGAGGCGCACTCATGACCGAGCCCGAACACAACCCCTTTGGCTTTATTGGCCTGACCTACGACGACGTCCTGCTCCTGCCCGGGCACACCGAGGTCATCCCGTCCGAGGCTGACACGTCGTCGCGGATTTCCAAGCGGATTTCGGTTCACACGCCGCTGCTGTCCGCCGCCATGGACACCGTCACGGAGTCCCGGATGGCCATCGCCATGGCACGCCAGGGCGGCTTGGGAGTCATCCACCGCAACCTGTCCATCCAGGACCAGGCGGACCAGGTGGACCGGGTAAAGCGCAGCGAGTCAGGGATGATCACCAACCCGCTGACCATCGGCCCGCAGGCCACGCTTGCTGAGCTGGATGAGATCTGCTCGCAGTACCGCGTCTCCGGCCTGCCCGTGGTGGACGAGGACATGCGCCTGCTCGGCATCGTCACCAACCGCGACACCCGCTTCGTCCCCGAGTCCGACTTCCCGCTGCGGCTGGTCAGCGACGTGATGACCAAGATGCCCCTGGTCACCGGACACGTGGGGATCAGCCGCGAGGAAGCCTCGCACAAGCTGGCCACCAACAAGATCGAGAAGCTTCCCCTGGTGGATGAGCAGGGCCGGCTCAAGGGCCTGATCACCACCAAGGACTTCACCAAGGCCGAGCAGTACCCGCTGGCCACCAAGGACGACGAAGGCCGCCTCCGCGTGGGCGCAGCCATCGGCTTCTTCGGGGACGGCTGGGAGCGCGCCATGGCACTGGTCGACGCCGGCGTCGATGCCCTCTTCGTGGACACCGCCAACGGCCACTCCCAGGGTGTGCTGGACATGATCCGCCGCCTCAAATCCGATCCCGTGGCGGCACACGTGGACGTCATCGGCGGCCAGGCCGCCACCCGTGAAGGCGCCCAGGCCCTGATCGACGCCGGCGCCGACGGCATCAAGGTGGGCGTGGGACCCGGATCCATCTGCACCACCCGCGTGGTGGCCGGTGTGGGCGTCCCGCAGATCACCGCCATCTACGAATCCGCCAAGGCTGCCATTCCTGCCGGCGTGCCGCTGATCGCCGACGGCGGGCTGCAGTACTCAGGCGACATCGGCAAGGCCCTCGTGGCCGGTGCCGACACCGTGATGCTCGGCTCCCTGCTGGCCGGCTGCGACGAATCGCCGGGCGAACTGATCTTCGTCAACGGCAAGCAGTTCAAGTCCTACCGCGGCATGGGCTCCCTCGGCGCCATGCAGTCCCGCGGCAAGAACACGTCCTACTCGAAGGACCGCTACTTCCAGGCCGACGTCTCCGGCGATGACAAGCTCATCCCCGAGGGCATCGAGGGCCGTGTGGCCTACCGCGGTCCGCTGTCGTCGGTGGCCTACCAGCTGGTGGGCGGCCTGCGCCAGACCATGTTCTACACCGGCGCGCCCACCGTGGCCGAGCTGAAGGCCCGGGGCAAGTTCGTCCGGATCACCCCGGCCGGCCTGAAGGAATCGCACCCGCACGATATCCAGATGACCGTCGAAGCGCCGAACTACGGTTCCCGCTGACAACGCCTCCTGAACGGGTGAACACCCCTGCGAAGGGCCAGCCGCCACGGCGGCTGGCCCTTCGTCCGTATGCCCGGGCGGTAGCCCAGGTGCTGCGGGTCAGTTTCCGGGCTTCGCCGGGCGCCGTGGTCATGAAGGTGCTCGGGTCGCTGATCTCAGCCGTGCTTCCGCTGGTCACCACCTACTTCGCCGCCCTGACCACCACGGCGCTGGCCGCCGCCTATGCCGGTGACGCCGAGGCCGGCCGGCGGGCGATCGCCTACGTCATCATCACCGCCGCCCTGGGGCTTTTCTGGGGCGCGTTCAGCAGCGTTGACCGCTACATCCAGCAGCTGATGAGCTTCAAGGTGGGGGCCATCGTGGGGGACCAGATGTACGAGCGGTTCCTGGCACTGGAATCCTGGCGGTACGACGACAAAGAAACCGTTGACCTCTACGACCGCGCAAAGCGGTTCTCCGACTCCTACGCCCGGGTGCTTGACCGGATCGCCGCCATCTTCACCCAGCTCGTCTCGGTAATTCTCGCCGTCGGCGCCTTGCTGCTGGTGAGCTGGTGGATCGCCGTGATCGTCCTTGTCGCCATCGTCCCCAGCGTCTACCTGCAGTTCAAACTTTCGCGGGAGCAGATCGCCCACTGGAACACCCAGGTGGACTCACGCCGCCAGCGCCGCATGATCGAGACCAACCTCCTTCGGCCGCAGCACATCGCCGAGATGCGGCTTTACGGGATTGTGGGCTACCTGATGGATTTCAGGTCCCGGCTGCGGGACGCGGACGAGCGCCGGCGGCTGGACTTTCAGAAGCGGTACATCCCCAAGCAGCTCGCCGCCGCTGCGCTCCAGTACGGCGCTGAAGTGGTGTCCCTGGTCTGGGTGGTGGGGCAGATCATCGCCCGCGCGCAGCCCGTGGGCCAGTTCCTCTACGTGCAGCAGATTGTTAGCAGGGCGCTGTCCACGGCGAACAACCTGGTGTCCTCCCTCAGTTCCATCGACGAGGACCTGGCCAACCTCAAGGACTACGAGCTGTTCATGGCCATGCCCGTGCATTCGGAGCACGCCCCGCCGCTGCTGCAGGCACCGAAGACCGTCGAGCTGAAGGACATCCGCTTCACCTACACGGGCAGCGACATCGAGGTGATCCGCGGGATCAGCCTGACCATCCGCGAGGGCCAGCACATCGCCATCGTGGGGGAGAACGGCGCCGGCAAGTCCACGCTGATCAGGATCCTGGCGGGGCTGTACCGGCCGGACTCGGGACAGGTACTGCTCGACGGCGTCGACCTTGCCGCCGTCGACGTCACCTCGTGGCACCGGCACCTCGCGGTGCTGAGCCAGGAATTCCTCAAGTACGAGTTCGCCACGGCCGCGGAGAACATCTACTTCGGGGACGTCGACGCGCCCCGCGACGACGCCCGCATCCGCAAGGCTGCCGCGGACGCGGAGGCGCTGGACTTTATCAACAAACTCCCCAACGGCCTGGACAACCATGTCAGCAACTGGATGGAGGACCCGCGCGGGCGGAAGGGCAGCGGGCTCTCGGGCGGGCAGTGGCAGCGTCTGGCTATGGCCCGGAACTTCTACCGGGACGCCTCGTTCATGGTGATGGACGAGCCAACCTCGGCTATCGACGCGCTGGCCGAGCACCGGATCTTCACCCGCCTCTTCGCTGACCGGAGCAGCACCATCATCGCCATCAGCCACCGGCTCGCCACCATCGAGAAGGCGGACACCGTCTTCATGCTGGAGGACGGCAGGATCGTGGAGCAGGGGACGCACAAGGAACTCGTCGCGCTTCGCGGGCGCTACTTCAGGATGTTCGAATCCCAGCTCACGGGAGCAAGCCCGGAGGCAGGAGGAGGAGCCTAGGACTCCGCTACCGTCGTACGCACCCGCGCAATGCCCGGCCGCGGCGGGACGCTGCTGAACCCGAACGTCACAGCGGGGCGGACCGCCGCCAGGGCTCCGGCATCAACCCCGTTCCAGCTCACGACGGCGGAGGTGATGGTGTGCAGGTCGCTCACCCCGTAATACTCCCGCCGGCCGCTGCCCGCGGTGCCGGAGGTCCGGGAGCCGCTGCTCAGGATCCCGGCGACCGGACTGATGGCCCGCAGCCAGCCGGGGTGGACGGCAAGGCGGCGGGGGACTGCCCGCAGCATCCTGCCCAGGAGGGCCCGCCCGCCGAGTCGGGCGCTGATGGCCAGGGGACCGGCGTCGACCTCCAGCGTTCCGTGGCCCAGCCGCGCCGACAGGTCCACCTCCGTGACGTCGTCGAACGTGTAGGTGGCGGCGATGAACTCCGCCACCTCACGGCTGGGGGCCAGGAGCTGCCGGTGGCCGGAGGGCTGCTGGACCATCACGTCCGCAAAGGGCCCGAAGGGCGACTCCTGCCAGATGCCCACCACGGCGCGAAGGCCGGAAGCCGTGCCTATGCCGGCAATGTGGCCGTCGAATACCCACCGTGAACCCATAGGGCAACTGTAGCCACCCGGGCTCCGGTTGGTGCGTGCGGGCCGTAGCCTGCGTTCCCGGCCCGTCCGCACAGACAAGGACATCACGGCCGCTGGGATAACCTAGTGCAGTGACTTACGAGATCGAGATCGGCCGTGGCAAGCGTGGGCGTCGTGCCTACTCCCTGGATGACATTGCAATCGTCCCTAACCGTCGCACCCGCGACCCCAAGGACGTCTCCGTCTCCTGGCAGATTGACGCCTACAAGTTCGACATGCCCGTCATTGCGGCGCCCATGGACTCTGCCATGTCCCCGCAGACTGCCATTGCCCTGGGCCGGCTCGGCGGCCTCGGCGTGCTGGACCTCGAGGGCCTGTGGACCCGGTACGAGGACCCGCAGCCCATCCTGGACGAGATCGGCGCGCTGGAGGATGAAACCAACAGCCCGGCCGTGACAGGCCGCATGCAGGAGCTGTACAAGGCGCCCATCCAGCCTGAACTGATTACGTCCCGCCTGGCGGAGATCCGCGAGGCCGGCGTGACGGTGGCGGGATCCCTGACGCCGCAGCGCACCCAGGAGCACTACAAGACCGTGGTGGCGGCCGGCGTCGACATCTTCGTCATCCGCGGCACCACCGTCTCCGCCGAGCATGTCTCCAAGGACCACGAGCCCCTGAACCTCAAGCAGTTCATCTACGAGCTGGATGTTCCCGTGATCGTGGGCGGCGCGGCCGGCTACACGCCCGCGCTGCACCTCATGCGCACCGGTGCCGCCGGCGTGCTTGTGGGCTTCGGCGGCGGCGCCACCACCACCACCCGCCGGGCCCTGGGCATCCATTCGCCCATGGCATCCGCCATCTCCGACGTCGCTGCCGCCCGCCGCGACTACATGGACGAGTCCGGCGGCCGGTACGTCCATGTCATTGCCGACGGCGGCATGGGCACCTCGGGCGACATCGTCAAGGCCATTGCCATGGGAGCCGACGCCGTGATGCTGGGCAGCGCCCTGGCGCGGGCCGAAGAGGCACCGGGCAAGGGATGGCACTGGGGCCAGGAAGCCCACCACCTCGAACTTCCCCGCGGCGACCGCGCCAACGTGGGCACCGTGGGGCCGCTGGAGGAAGTGCTGTTCGGACCGGGCCACCACACCAACGGAACCTCCAACCTCATTGGCGCGCTGCGCCGCTCCATGGCGACCACCGGATACTCGGACCTGAAGGAATTCCAGCGGGTCGACGTCGTGGTTTCCCCGTACTCCGGAAACTGACGCTCCCCCTGGGAACCGGAGGGCAGCGGCAGCATCCTGCCACTGCCCTCCTGCCCAAGCGTGCCGCAAGCAAGTAGGGTGGTTTTACTACCGGCACTTGAGGCACTGGAGGCGTTCAATGAAGAAATTTCCTGTTAACGGCGGGGCCCTTGGCCCGGAAGCCAGGGAAGCATCCATCCAACGGCTGCGCGCCACGGCGGACCCCGGCCAGGAACTGGACATCCTCATCGTCGGCGGCGGTATCGTTGGCACCGGGGCAGCCCTGGACGCCGTAACCCGCGGCCTCAGCGTCGGCATCGTTGAAGCGAACGACTGGGCTGCCGGTACGTCCTCCCGGTCCTCGAAGCTCATCCACGGCGGCCTCCGGTACCTGGAGATGCTCGATTTCGGCCTCGTGAAGGAGGCGCTGCAGGAACGGGGGCTGCTGCTCTCGGAACTGGCGCCGCACCTGGCCCGGCCCGTCCCCTTCCTGTATCCGCTGACCAAGCCCTTCATCGAGCGGCCCTACGTGGGTGCCGGCATCGCACTGTATGACGCCATGTCCGTCTCCAGCGGGCACAGCAGGGGAGTCCCGTTCCACAAGCACCTCAGCCGCCGGGGCACCCTGCGCGCTGCCCCCAGCCTCAAGAATGACGCGTTCGTGGGCTCCATCCGGTACTACGACGGCCAGGTGGATGACGCGAAGTACTGCGCCAACCTGGTGCGGACCGCCGCCTACTACGGTGCCCACGCCGTCAACCAGATGAAGGTGGTGGACTTCCTCCGCGAAGGTGAGCGGGTGGTGGGGGCCAAGGTGGTCAACCACGAGGACGGGACGCAGTTCAACATCCGCGCCAAGCAGGTCATCAACGCCACCGGGGTGTGGACGGACGAAACCCAGGCCATGGTGACCGATCGCGGCCAGCTGAAGGTCCGTGCCTCCAAGGGCATCCACCTGGTGGTACCGCGCGACCGGTTCCAGTCCACCGTCGGCCTGATCCTGCGCACCGAAAAGTCCGTGCTGTTCGTCATCCCGTGGGGCCGCCACTGGATCATCGGCACCACGGACACCGACTGGAACCTGGACAAGGCCCACCCGGCCGCCTCCAGCAAGGACATCGACTACATCCTGGAACACGTCAACAAGGTCCTCAAGCGTCCGCTGACCCGCGAGGACGTAGAGGGCGTGTACGCCGGCCTCCGTCCGCTGCTCGCCGGGGAAAACGACTCCACCGCCAAGCTGTCCCGTGAACATGTGGTGGCCCATCCCGTTCCCGGCCTGGTGGTGGTGGCCGGCGGGAAGTGGACCACCTACCGGGTCATGGCCAAGGACGCCGTGGACGAGGCCACCCGCACCATGGACGAGCGGGTTCCGCCCAGCTGCACGGAAACCATTCCGCTGCTGGGCGCCAGCGGATTCAGGGCAGCCTGGAACCGCCGGAACCGGACTGCCGAGGAATCCGGCGTGCATGTTGCCCGGATTGAGCACCTGCTGAACCGCTACGGATCCATGACCTCAGAGGTGCTGTCCATCATCGAGGAGAATCCGGCCCTCGCGGAGCCCCTTCCGGGTGCCGACGACTACCTCCAGGCCGAGGCCGTCTATGCAGCTACCCATGAGGGCGCCCGCCACGTCCATGATGTGCTGACCCGAAGGACACGGATTTCCATCGAAGCCTGGGACCGCGGAGTGTCCGCCGTGCCTGTTGTCGCTAAACTAATGGGTGACGTCCTTGGCTGGAGTGACGCCCAGCGTGAAAACGAAGTGCGGCACTACATTGCGCGGGTGGAGGCTGAACGCCTCAGCCAGCAACAGCCGGACGACGAATCCGCAGACGCCGCCCGCCTGGGCGTGGAAGACATCGTGCCCCTGCGCTGAGGGATTCACGCACCAGCAACGCTGACTGAAGGGATACGCTTTGGCGGAACCACTTGACCGGTACGACGCCGAGCTCACCACGCCCGACATGGTGATTTTGGAGTTGGAGGCTAAGGACAAGGCCGACGCTGCCACGCAGCTTGCCAAGCGGCTGAACGCCGCCGGGCGCATCTCGGACCTGGACGGGTTCCTCAAGCATGTGAACGCCCGGGAACACCAGCTGGCCACGGGACTGCCGGGCGGCATCGGCCTGCCGCACGCCCGCAGCGAGTTCGTCTCCCGCACCTCCATCGCAGTCGGAATCACCAAATACGGGCACGCCCTCGATTTCGGTGCAGCCGACGGTCCCGCCACGGTAATCCTGCTGATTGCCACCCCGGCGAGTTCCTTCTCCGACCACCTCGAGGTCCTGGCCACGCTGGCCCGGTCCCTGTCCAAGGAATCGTTCCGGGAGTCGCTGCGCCGGGCCTACGATCCCGACATGATCGCCGAACTCATCAACTCCAGCCTGGTGTTCTTCGATCACTGACCGGACCGCGGGACCCGTCCGGCGAACAGGCAGGATCCCGGGCCTGGCCTCGCGTTTAGTTGTTCTACAGCGCTACGAAGTACGGTTAAGACGTGTGGAAAACAGCCCTTAAGCCCCGATGGATCGCCGGTTTTGTCTTCGCGATCGCTGTTTCCGGGGTCTTCGTGCTGCTGAGCCAATGGCAGTTCGGGCGCTCCACCCAGCCTGAGGTGCCCACGAACCCGGCCACCGAGCAGGTCCGGCCGCTGACCGACACCCTCCAGCCGGGCGAGTTCTTCCACGGAACCGACGCGGACCAGATGGTCTCGGCGGAGGGATCCTACGACCCCGCCAAACAGTTGCTGGTCCCGGGGCGGCTGCATGACGGCAAGACAGGCTACTGGGTGGTGTCCGCGTTCGCCGTCGACGGGGCACCCGCCCTGACCGGCGCCGCAGCCTCACCGCAGACCTGGATCCCGGTGGCCCGCGGCTGGGTGGCGGAGCCCGGCGATGCCCCCGCGCCGCCGTCGGGCACCCTTGAACTGACCGGGCGGCTGCTGCCGTCCGAGGCGCCCGTCCCGGGGACGGCGCCCAAACCAGGCGAGGCGACGGCTGTGTCCGTGGCAGAGCTGATCAACTACTGGGAGGTCAGCAGCTATCCCGGGTTCGTGGCCGCCACCGCCGAAGTAGCCAACGGCGTGGACGTCAGCGCCGCCGCGGTCCAGGGCGAACTTCTTCCCTTGGATATCGGTCCGCAGCCGCCCGCCCAGCAGATCAACTGGCTCAACCTCTTCTACTCGCTCGAGTGGGTGGTTTTCGCCGGCTTCGCCCTGTTCATCTGGTGGCGGCTCGTGAAGGACGACTACCACCGCGACCTTGAGGAAAGCCTCGAGGACGGCGATGAAGACAACCAGCATCCAGAACACAACCAGCAAAAGGTACAGCCATGATTGACCCGAAACCGGCCAACCCGGCCTCTGCCCGAGGCATGGATTCAGGCGCAAACGCAGGCGCAAACGCAGGCACTCGCGCGGGCGGCAAGAAGCGCCGTTTTGGCGGAACCGAAGCCCAGATCCGCTCGGCCCTGAAGTTCTACAAGGTGCTGGCGTACCTCACGGGCGGCATGCTGCTGCTGCTGTGCGCCGAACTGGTTGCCCGCTACGGCTTCGGGCAGTACCTCTTCGCAGGGGGAACCAATGCCGTCACGGGCCAGCCCTTCGGGTTCGGCTTCGCAGATGCCGAGCCTCCGGGAGTGCTGGACGGCGTCAACCTGTCCGTGACTGTCCTCATTGTTCACGGCTGGATGTACGTGGTGTATCTGATGTCCAACTTCCGGCTCTGGGCACTGATGCGCTGGCCGTTCCTCAAGCTGATCCTGCTGGCCCTCGGCGGTGTGGTCCCGTTCCTCTCCTTCATCGTCGAAAAGAAGTTCCACGCCGAGGTGGAGGCCGAGCTCGCGGCGAACCCCCAGGCGCCCCAGCGCTACTGACGGACAGCCGGGCGGCAATGCGGGCGCTGACAGTTCGCTCCGTCACAGCCCGGCTTCTCAAGATGCGCCGGTGCAACGGCGCCCAGTAGGCTAGTACGGTGACTACTCCCACTGCATCCCAGACTTCCCAGAAGCCGGTGCTGGTTGTTGACTACGGTGCCCAGTACGCGCAGCTTATTGCCCGCCGCGTCCGGGAAGCGAATGTGTATTCGGAAGTGGTTCCGCATACCTACACAACCGAGCAGCTCCTGGCCAAGAACCCCGCCGCCATCATCCTTTCTGGCGGCCCCTCGAGTGTCTACGCCGACGGCGCCCCCCGCGTCGGTGCCGACCTCTTCGAAGCCGGCGTCCCCGTCTTCGGCATCTGCTACGGCTTCCAGGCGATGGCCAACGCCCTCGGCGGCAAGGTGGACAAGACCGGGCTGCGGGAGTACGGCTCCACGGAAACCACCATTCTTGGCGAGGGCCGTTCGGTGCTGGAGGGCATGCCCCAGCACCAGAACACCTGGATGAGCCACGGCGACTCCGTCCACGAGGCGCCGGAGGGCTTCGAGGTCCTTGCGACGACGGCGGGCGCTGAAGTGGCTGCCTTCGCCAACGAGGAAAAAGGCCTGTTCGGGGTGCAGTGGCACCCCGAGGTGAAGCATTCCGCCTACGGCCAGCAGGTCCTGGAGAACTTCCTCTTCAAGGGCGCCAAGCTGGAACCCAACTGGACCACGGGCAACATCCTTGATGAGCAGGTGGAGCGGATCCGTAAGCAGGTCGGCGACGCCCGGGTCATTTGCGGCCTTTCCGGGGGCGTGGACTCGGCCGTTGCTGCCGCGCTTGTCCAGCGCGCCGTCGGGGACCAGCTCACCTGTGTGTTCGTGGACCACGGCCTGCTGCGCGAGGGCGAAGCCGAACAGGTGGAGCGCGACTTCGTGGCAGCCACCGGCGTGAAGCTGTATGTCGCCAACGAACAGGAACGCTTCCTGTCCGCCCTGGCCGGGGTGACCGATCCCGAAACCAAGCGCAAGATCATCGGCCGCGAATTCATCCGCGCCTTCGAAGAAGCCGAACTGGCCATCATCGCCGAGGCTGCAGCCCACGGCGAGAAGATCAAGTTCCTGGTCCAGGGCACCCTCTACCCGGACGTCGTCGAATCGGGCGGCGGCGAAGGTGCGGCAAACATCAAGAGCCACCACAACGTGGGCGGCCTCCCCGAGGACCTGCAGTTCGAGCTCGTCGAACCGCTGCGTGCACTCTTCAAGGATGAGGTCCGCGCCGTCGGAGCCCAGCTCGGATTGCCGCAGGAGATCGTTGGCCGCCAGCCCTTCCCCGGTCCCGGCCTCGGCATCCGCATCGTCGGCGAGGTCACCAAGGAACGGCTGGACCTGCTGCGCAAGGCCGACGCAATCGCCCGCGCCGAGCTCACCGCAGCCGGCCTGGACAACGAAGTCTGGCAGATGCCCGTCGTCCTGCTGGCGGATGTCCGCAGCGTGGGCGTCATGGGCGACGGCCGGACCTACGGCCACCCGATCGTGCTCCGTCCGGTCTCCTCCGAGGACGCCATGACGGCGGACTGGTCACGGCTCCCGTACGAACTGCTGGCCCGGATCTCCAACCGCATCACCAATGAGGTGGAGGGCGTGAACCGGGTTGTGCTGGACGTCACCAGCAAGCCGCCGGGAACCATCGAGTGGGAATAGCATCCTGAGTGGCCGGCTCCGTCAAGGGAGCCGGCCACTGGTGTTCCCGGGGCAAAAACCTCCGCAAATTCAGCCCATCACGTGTTGCGGTCTCTCAGTCCCGCCGTCTTAGCGGCTACGCTCGAACCTATGCCGGTATGGTCCAGGACGTCACGTGCAAACGCAGAAAAGAAGGCAGAAGTGTCAGTTGGTCAAGGCCACCCGGAGGGCTCCGAGGAGCTCCGCAAATGGCTGTCCGGGCTCAAACCCGTTACCGGGGCAGACACGATGCTGCGCTTCACCAAAACGCCTGAAGGCTCCATCGACCTGACGCACGCCCACCCGTCCGGCCTGGCCCAGCTGATGGCCGGCCGCAAGACGCGCCTCTCCACCCTGATCCGGGACCGGCAGCAGTACGTGGTGGCAGCCCGGGCCTCCCGGAACATCCGCTCGAAGATCTTCGAGCTGGCCAACGACCGCGGCATCGACGCCGGCTACCTCTCTGCCGGCACCGTTGTGTGGACGTCCGCCGTGGGCGGCAAACCGCAGCGCATCTCGGCGCCCGTCATGCTTACCGCCATCTCGCTGACCGTCCGGCCCGGGGAGGACGACTACGAACTCCAGCTGACGGAGCAGGCGCACATCAACCCCGCACTGGTACGGCACCTGAAAAACATCCACGGCATCGTCTTCGACGTTAACGCCGTCACCCGGCTGGCCTACAGCACCGCCCGCTTCGATCCGCAGCCCGTCCTGGACCGGCTGGGCACCCTGATCAGGCCCATCCATGGCGCCGAGGCGCAGCACAACCTGCTGGTATCGACCTTCGCCGACCTCTCCGGCAACCTGGACGACCCCTGGATCAACGACTCCAACCCGATCATCTCCGCCCTGGCCACTGCGGGCGGCGGCGAGATGGTGGACGTGGAACAGCCGGACCCCTCCCGTTTCCCTGCCCTGGACAGCAGGCACCCCAAGGACGAGCTGCTCCTGCTGGACGCGGACACCGACCAGCAGTACGTCATTGATGCTGCCCGTGCCGGCGACTCGCTGGTTGTCAGCAGCCCGCCGGGTACCGGACAGACGCAGACTGCCATCAACACCATCGGTGCGCTGGTGGATGCCGGAAAGACTGTCCTGGTGGTTGGGGACCGCCGCGCCAGCCTCAATGAAGTATCTGGCCAGCTGGAGGGCCTGGGCCTGGAGTCCATCCTGTTCCAGCTGTCCGGAAATGTCACAGCCCAGCAGCTGAAGGCCCAGCTGGTCCGTGCGATTGTCCGCAACGAAAAGTCGCTGGAACCCCAGCTCGGAAACCTCCACACCACGTTGATCGAGCACCGCCACGCCCTGATGGACCATGTGGCCTCGCTCCACAACGTCCGCCAGCGGTGGGGATGCTCGCCGTACCAGGCCATGCAGTCGCTGGCTGAGCTGACGTCAATCCACCCCGCACCGGCCACCACGGTGCGGCTGAAGCGGAGCGTCCTGGACAACATCCGGGACCGCGAGGAGCTCGCAGGCAGGCTCAAGCGTGCGGCGGAGCTGGGCAGCTTCAGCAAGGCCTCTACCACCAGCCCTTGGCATGGCGCCCGGCTGCTGACGCGGAAAGAGACCGAGGAAGCCCAGGATCTGGTCCGCTCCGTGGAAAAGAGCCTGCCCGCCCTCCGCGACCGCATGGCGGCAGTTGCCGAACATGCCGAAATCCGGCTCGGCGCCTCCTTCGCCGAGTGGGGCGAGCAGCTTGAGCTCCTGGTGGCGGTACGCGGAAGCCTGGACAAGTTCACCCCGGACATCTTCGACCGTCCCGTCACCGACCTGATTTCCGCCACCGCGCCCTCATCCTGGCGCAAGGAACGCGGCATCGACATGACGTCCATGCAGCGCTCAAGGCTGCGCCGGGTAGCGAAGGAGTACGTCCGGCCCGGGGTCCACATCGCCGACCTTCACACGTCGCTGCTCCTGGTCCAGGAGCAGCGGGCGCTGTGGGCAGGGTATGCCACCACCCAGCGGCATCCCGCCGTTCCGTCGGGGCTCGCCGAAATGAATGCCATGTACAGGTCACTGGACGCCGACCTTGCCCGCCTGGGGGAGGCCCTCCGGCACACGGCGGCCGGCGGCTCGCTCGCCACGGTCCCGTACGAGGAGCTGATGGAGCGCCTTGAGCGGCTGGTGGCGGACACCGACACCCTGAAGACGCTGCCGGAGCGCACGCTGCTGGTGGAAAATATGCGTGAGCACGGCCTGGGCGAGCTCCTGGCCGACCTCGCGGAGCGGGAAGTGCCGGCCGGCTCGGTTGCCGCCGAGCTTGAACTCGCGTGGTGGCAGTCGGCGCTCGAGGCAATGATCAGCGGCGACGACTACCTGGCAATGTCCGACGGCGATGCCCTCCGCAGGCTGGAGGCCGAGTACCGCCTCGCTGACAACGCCCACATCGCCAGCGGTGCCGCGCGCCTTCGCTGGGACCTCGCAGAGCGCTGGCGCAGTGCCCTCGCCACCCATCCCCGCCAGGCGGATCTCCTTCGGAGCCTGCTCAAGGATGGCCGGGTTTCTCTGCCGTCGCTCACGGCCCAGGCCCCGGAACTGATCGGCACGCTGGTCCCGGTCTGGTCCGTCAGCCCGTACCTGATGACCGGCCTGCTGCCGGCGGAGCAGCACTTCGACGCGGTGGTCATCCTGGACGCGGAAGCGACGTCCCTCCAGGCTGTGCTGCCGTCCGTTGCCCGGGCCAAACAGGTTATCGCGTTCGGTGACGCGCGGATCGCCAGCCCCCGGACTTTCACGGTGGGAGTGGAAAGGCTCGCACCCGGAGAGTCAGCGCACCACCGCGTGGAGAGTGCTTTCAGCGCACTGTCGCAGGTGCTTCCCGTGTGGCGGCTCAACTTTGTCTACCGTGCGGTGGACGAGGACCTTGTGCTGCAGCTCAGCAAGAATTTCTACGACGGCGGCCTGCGGCGGCTGCCGGAAGGCCAGTCCGCCACCGGGCTGGACCGTTCCCTCCTGGTTGAATACCTCCCGGACGGCACCGGGTTGCCGAGCGCCGACCACGAAGGCGTCGAGTCCGTGGTGGCGGAAGTCAACCGCGTTGTCCAGCTGGTCTTCGAGCACGCACGGCTCCGCCCGCGTACGTCCCTGGCCGTGGTCACGGCCAGCCTCCGCCATGCGGCCCGGATCGGGGAGTCCATCCGGCTGCAGTTGCCCAACTACCCCGGCCTGGCCGGGTTCTTCGGCGCCGGCCCCGAGTCCTTCCGGGTGGTTGACCTGGAACGGGCGCAGGGACTGGTGCGCGATCACGTCATCTTCTCGCCCGGTTTTGGCCGCACCCCGCACGGCCGCGCCCTGCACAACTTCGGCCCGCTTTCCGCCGAGGGCGGCCGGGAGAAGTTTGCGCTGGCCATGACGCGGGCACGCCGGTCCATGCACGTCCTCACCTGTTTCCGGCCCGAGGACCTGGACCACACCAGGCTGAGCCACGGTGCCGTGGACCTGTATTCCCTGCTGGACCGTGAAATTGCTGGAAACACAGATCTCGGAACTCCTGCATCACGGGCTGCGGCCAGCGAGCAGGCGCTGGGGGCGGATCCCCTGGTTGCCGACCTCGGGGACCGCTTGCGTGCCCGCGGCGCACGGGTGTGGCACCAGTATGACGGTGCCATCGACGTGGTGGCCGCCGCTGATCCCCTCAGCACCATGGGTCAGGAGCACGCGGACCTGCCGTGGCCGGTTGCGATTGAATCGGACGGCACGGAGCAGTACCGCTCCATGAGCGTGCGGGAGCGGAGCCGGCTGCGCCCGCAGCTGCTGGAACGCCTGGGATGGCGCTACATGCCGCTGTGGACCATCGAGGTGTTCACCGATCCCTCCGCCTGTGCCGACAGGATTGCCGGATACCTGGGACTCGAGAAGATGGCCCTTTCGGGCAGGGCCACCGCCGCCGTTGCCTTCCTTGACGACGACGTGGACCAGGCGCTCAACGGGATCGACGCCGAAAGCCAAGGCGGGCGCGAACGGCTGGCCATGGCCGGCGCCGGCCAGGGCGATTCCGGGCCCGCCCGCGAGGGCAGCCCCGCTGCACCCAGTACCGATCCCGCACCGGCCGAAGACCAGGACAGCAAGGAGGCGGGCACCATGGCCCAGGACCACAAAGAAGACAGCGCTCCGGACGCCGGGCAGCCCGCCGAAACTGAACCTGGGCAGGACCAGGACGGAACACCCGGCACCGGGCCCAACAGTTCTGCGCTGCCCGCGGGGCCGGTTGTGCCCAACAAGGCCTCCGAGGACGATCCGCGCGCCTGGGGCGACCGGGAAGACGACGACCATGACGCCTGGCTGAAGGAGCAGAAACCGCCGCACTGGGGCTGAGGTTTCAAGGCCCCACCAGAACGAAGAACAGTTTGCCCTGGGTGGATGCGCCCGCCAGCCTGGCGGCCTGTTCCGCGGTGGCTGCCACGACGATCAGGCCGTCTGTCTCGGCAGTGCCCAGCCATTGTCCAGGCTGGCCGCCCTGGCCTGAGGTCCACAGTACGGGCACGCCGGAGGCCAGGATCCGGGGCGGGTCCTGCTGGTCGAACCCGTTGGCTGAGGTAAGGACAACGTTCACCAGCTGCCCCGGGGAGACAAGCTGGATGGACGACGGATCTGCCATGCGAAGGGGGACGGCAGCTGATCCCGGAGGAGTCCCGGCCAGGAGTCCCGGACCGACAAGCTGGGCATCCGTGAGCAGCTGCCCCTTGCGCAGGGGCGCTGCGAGCTGTTTGCCTGCCGCCTCACCGGGTTCCTTAAGGAACCCGCCGGCCACCATCCCGGGCGGAACCTGCGCAGCGGCGAGGTCCGCCTCCGATAATGCGGCGCCGGCGGGGATATCCCTGGCGGCTGCCAGCGCCGTCACCGTGTAGACCGGAGCAGGGGTGAGCTGGTGTACCGTGATGGCGGCTGCGGCGCAGAGCAGCAGCGCGACAATGAGGCGCCTGTTGCGGCTCAGCCAGCCCGCGAAGCGCGCGGGAGGACGCCTGGCTGCGATGCGGCCGGAGTCGCGGCTGGAACCGCGGACACTGCCGTGGCGGCGACGCAGCCGCGGTTTCCGGAAGAGTCCGGGATGTGGGGCGCTTGAGGTGTCCCGGTTGGACTGGCGGTATGCAGGCATGTGCCCACGCTAGGGGCGGCGCCAAGAATTACGGCAGTAACCTTCGCAGGTATGTGGACAACCTTGCCCAGCCGCCAGACGGGCTACAGTCGAGGACCGTCCGTCAGCTGGCAGCAGCGGCGGGGGCCGAAGCGGCCGGCGCGGCTGCCGGCGCTGCTGCAGGAGCGGCGGGAGCAGCCGAAACCGTGCTGCCCTTGGCGTCCCTGGAGTCCGTGCGGTAGAAGCCGGAACCCTTGAAGACGACGCCCACGCTGTTGAACTTCTTGCGCAGCGCGCCCTGGCACTCGGGGCAGGACGTCAGAGAGCTGTCCGAGAACGACTGGACGATGTCAAAGGCATGGCCGCAATCCTTGCAGGCGTACGCATACGTTGGCACTGGTGCTCCTCCTCTTGGGCAAACGAGAGGTCCCGGACTGCCGCAGGGTGATCCAGCTGGATGTCCCTTTAGCAGTCACAGGGCCTGAGTGCCAATTCTAGCATTCCCCTGCGCCCGGATTTTGCGGTCAGGCGGCGTTCGCCAGGTCCCTGAAGCCGGAAGGAAGCACGACGCCAGGCACCGGGCGGTCGAATTCCTCCACCGGAATCGCGCCCGCGGGCAGTAGTTCCCCGTCATAAAGAACCGCGGCAAGGGGAATGTGCTTCCCGGCGGACGCAAGGTGGCCGAGGAATTTGTCATAGTAGCCGCCGCCCTGGCCGATCCTGCTGCCTGCGAGGTCCACGGCCGTGGCAGGGATGAACAGCGCAGCGGCTTCCCCGGCAGCGTCAATCCCGTGCCGGGTCCCGACCGGCTCCAGGATGGGGGCGAACCTGCTGCGTGCCAGCTCAATGCCCGGCGCCCAGACGACCCATTTCAGTTCACGCCCTGGTTCGCAGACGGGAAGCAGAACCCTGTGCCCGTCGGCGTGCAGGGCCGCGATCAGCGGCAGCGTGGGCGGTTCCGCGCCGACGCCCAGGTAGACGCATACCGTGGCATCGCCTGCCGGAATCACTGAAGCCGCCCACGCCGCGCCGTGTTTGGCCAGGGCGGTGCCGGCATCCTCCCGGTCCAGGGAAGTCATCGCAGCCCTTCGGCGGCGGTGGGCAGCACGGATCAGGTCCTTTGCTGCTTTCGTTTCCTCAAGCGCCATGTATCTTCTCCACTACTGCCGCGCTGGCGGCCGGTTATCTGGTCCATCCATCCGATACCCGCAGGTGTCGCTGGCTCCGTTGTTACTGAATGCTTGACGCTGACGTTAGATTAGTCCGGTGACTACCAGTAACCCGAGAGTTCGCAAAGCCGTCATTCCTGCCGCCGGACTCGGTACCAGGTTCCTGCCGGCAACCAAGGCGATGCCCAAGGAAATGCTCCCCGTCGTGGACAAGCCTGCCATCCAGTACGTGGTTGAGGAAGCCGTGAACGTTGGCCTCCACGACCTCCTCATGATCACCGGGCGCAACAAACGGGCACTTGAAGACCACTTTGACCGGGTGCCGTCACTTGAATCCACCCTTGAGGGCAAGGGCGACACGGAAAAGCTCGCATCCGTCCAGGCGGCCAGCAAGCTGGGCGACATCCACTATGTCCGGCAGGGAGACCCGCACGGACTGGGCCATGCCGTGCTGCGCGCAAAGCAGCACGTTGGCGAGGAAGCCTTTGCCGTGCTGCTGGGCGATGACCTCATCGATGCCCGGGACGAACTGCTGGGCACCATGATCGACGTGCAGGCGGAAACGGGAGGCTCCGTCATCGCGCTCATCGAAGTGGAACCGTCCGAGATCAGCGCCTACGGCTGCGCTGACGTCCAGCCGATCGAGGGCGAATCCTACGTCCGCGTCAACCGGCTGGTGGAGAAGCCGAGCGTTGACGAGGCGCCCTCCAACCTTGCCCTGATCGGCCGCTACGTCCTCCACCCCGCCGTCTTTGAGGTCCTCGAACGCACCGCCCCCGGACGCGGAGACGAAATCCAGCTGACCGACGCGCTGCAGGAGCTGGCGACCGGCGAAGGCGAGGGGTACGGGGTGTACGGCGTTGTGTTCCGCGGCCGGCGCTACGACACCGGGGACAAGCTCAGCTACCTCAAGGCCTGCGTCCAGCTGGCCATCGACAGCGAAGACCTGGGCCCGGGCTTGCGGGAGTGGCTGCCGGGGTTCGCCGCCGGCCTGTCCAAGTAGCGCCATGCGCGCTGGTCCCATTTGGCCCGTAACCCTGGAGTGCGGGGATCTGGTCCTGCGGCCCATCCGGTACCGGGACAGGAAGGAATGGACCGAGGTCAGGTCCCGCAACAGTGAGTGGCTTGCTCCGTGGGAAGCTTCCAACCCGGATCCTGCCGGAGGCCTCCCGGACTACCGGCAGATGGTCCGGTCATTGAAGTCGCAGGCAGCGCAGGCTACTGCCTTGCCGTTTGTCATCACCGAGCGGATTCCCACCGCCGCAAGCCCTGCCATTGTTGGCCAGTTGACCGTGTCATCGATCGTGTGGGGATCCGCGATGATGGCGACGCTTGGCTACTGGGTGGACCGGGGCCGTGCGGGCCACGGCATTGCACCCACTGCCGTGGCCATGGTGACGGACCACTGCTTCCGGACACTTGGGCTGCACCGGATGGAAATCAACATCAGGCCGGAGAACGCACCAAGCCTCCGCGTGGTGCAAAAGCTGGGCTTCCGGGACGAGGGATACCGGCCCCGCTACCTGCACATCAACGGGGAGTGGGCTGACCACCGGTCGTTCGCGTTGACCGCGGAAGAGGTCCCCGACGGGCTGCTCCGGCCATGGCTGGCCTCACGGCCGTCATAAATCCATTGATTTGCCGGCTGCGCCACGACACACCGCAGCTAATGCTGCCGCAGCGGACAGGATGCTCATACGGTTTTGAGTGTGGACTTCCCCCTTAGCAGCTCAGTGATCCTTGTGGTTGCCGTCGTGCTCTGGATTGTGTGGGTTGCGCCCTACGTCCTCCGGAACCGCAGGCACCAGTTCCAGCCCGCCGGCGATTTCCTTGCGGAGCCCGCAGCAGATGAAGCACCGGAACCGCCAGCCGCTTTGGTATTGAACGTCGCCGCCCAGCAGGAGAAAGCCATGGACACCAGGAAGAGTGCCGGACCCGCGACCGCCACTGCCGGCTCCCCACCCGGGGGTACGTTCCGGATCCGCTACGGCCGCACCGGCATCGCCCTGGTTGGGCTGCTGTCGCTGGTCACCGCGTTCGTTTCCGGTGTGCTCTTGATCTTCGGGCTGGGCGCTCCTGTCCTTCCCTTGGCATGCCTGGCGCTCACTGCCGGGTCGGTCGTACTCCTGCGCTGGCTGGCCGTCCGTGACCGGAGGGCAAAGGTCAATGCGGCTTTCCGGGCCGCCATGACCGCGCCGTCCCGGCAGCCCCAACCCGCTGCCGGCGTCCGGCCAAGGCCGGAAGCGGCTCCGGCGAAGCAGGACAACCCCCTTTTCGACGCCGAGGCACACGAGCCTAAGATCAGGCCGCTGACTGCCATGGAACTGCGGGAGGCCGCCCTTGCCGTGGCGGTTGCCGCTGGCGATTCAAGCGCTGCAGCTGCCGGCTCCGCAGCCCGGACGGCTGCTCCGTCCACGTGGGAACCGGTGGAGGTTCCCAAACCTGTCTATGTTGAGGCAGCCAAGGCCGAGCGTCCGGCGCCTGAGCCCCTGGAGCTTCCGGAGGCACCGAAAGCGACGGGCAAGCCGTCCCTCAAGCAGGGCGTTGCCGCCGCGCCGCCCGCGGCTCCGGCCGAGGGGCAGGAACAGTCCAAGGCGCAGAGTGCCCTCAGCAACCTCGACGACGTCCTGCAGCGCCGCCGCGCCTGACAGGTCAGTGCCGTCAGGCGATGCCCTGCGCATCCCGCCGGCACGCTGCTGGGGATTTGCGGCTGCAGTTTGGCATTAAGCCGGGAAAATTTGTAGCCTAGGGTCACCGGTGCCGCTCCTCAAGGGGCGGATCCATCCGGGGCTATAGCTCAGTTGGTAGAGCGCTTCGTTCGCATCGAAGAGGTCAGGAGTTCGAATCTCCTTAGCTCCACAAAATATTGCCCCAGCAGGTGGCATCAGCCAGTTTCCGTAGGCGCAGCCCCGCCGTCGGAGGCACTGACCCCCTGACACGCGCTCCAGGGAACCCACGTGGTCCACCGCAACCCCAATGACCTACCTAACGTCTCATCGGGGGCACGGTTGGCTGGCTGCCAACACTGGAGAATGCCAGACTTAACCCTCACTCAGGCACGATGCTAAGAAGGTCTGTGATGGCGGTTCACGGCCACCGGTTGCGGGATTGGGCGGCCCGGCACGACATTGTGCTTTACCTGGGCCTGGCGTACATCATTTCCTGGTCCATCTGGCCGCTGGTGCTCCTGAACCCGGAGAGCAGTCCGCTGGTGCCCTTCGGTCCCGGGCTGGCGGCGATCCTGGTTGCCTTCCTCGTGGGGGGCCGCGCTGAGTTGCTGGGCCTTCTGCGCCCGTTGGGACGCTGGCGGGTCAACCCTGCATGGTACGGCGTGGCACTGGGTGTGCCGCTGGTCGTCCCCGGCCTCGCCCTGTGGGCTGCGGTGGCCGCAGGGGCGCCGGTCCCGGGCTGGGAGCCGGCCGACCTGCTGCAGGTCGCCGGTTCGATCGTCGTCACGATCGTTATCGTCGGCATCTTCGAGGAGCTCGGCTGGCTCGGGTTCCTGTTGCCGCGGCTGCAACGGGATTACCGCGCGCTGCCGGCCGCGCTGATCATTGGGCTGGCCTGGTTTCCCTGGCACCTTCCGGAACTGGTGTCGGACCCGGGTCAGCGGCCCCTGACACCCTTTGCGGTCTATATCTTTTCGCAGTCGGTGCTGCTCGCCTGGCTGTACAACAGCACGCAGGCGAGCCTGCCGGTTGTGGTCCTGTTCCATGCCGCCTTCAACACCTTCACGAAGTTCTTCCTGGCCGATCTCCAGGGCAGTCCCTACCCCTACCTCGTGGCGTGGTGGGTTGTGGCCGGAGCGGTCGCCGTCCTCGCCGTGGCAGCGGTCGCTTACGCCGGCAGCCGCGACCTGGTGAAGGGTGCGCCCAGGCCGGCGCACTAACTCCCGGACACGCCTTCCATGGCAACTGTTTCATCGGATTCGACCCGCTTCAGCCCGGCAAGGAGCCGGGACGTTTCCGCCAGGGCGGACCGAAGCCCCGCGTCATCCGCAGACGTGGACGCGGCAGCCCAGTCCATCGGGGCGGCACCAACCACGAACAGGGTTGTTCCGCGGGCCGCCGCTGCCGCAAGTGCGGCAGCAAAGAGGTCCCATGCTTCCGCCCGTGGACCGGCATCCGATGGCTCCGGTACTGGAACACCATCGATGACCCACAGCTCCGCCCCCGCTGGGAGGAGGGAATAGTCCTCCCTGGACGTACCCGGTGCGCACAGTTCGTCGAAGCTGATCCACAGCAGTTCCGGCTCGCAGGCCTTGGCGGCAAAGACGCGGGACCCGGCAGTGACCGTCCTGTGCCGCCCCGGTGGCGGCGGGAAGAGGCCGTACACCGCCAGCTGCCGGCTGCTGCCGGGCACCAGGATGCGGCCCTCGGGGAGGACCGGCGGCTCCGGCTCGGCGGCCATGCCCTACAGCCAGCCCTTCTTCTTGAAGATGCCGTACATGAGGGCCGCCATCGCGATCATGATGCCAATGGACAACGGGTAGCCCAGTTCCCAGTGGAGCTCGGGCATGTGGTCAAAGTTCATTCCGTACACGCCGGCAACGAAGGACGGCGCGAAAAAGATCGCCGCCCAGGAGGAGATCTTCTTCACTTGCTCGTTCTGTTCGGCGCTGGCCTCGTTCTGGCGGTTTGCGGTGAGGGTGCCGTCCAGGGTCAGTGCGTTCTGCAGCAGGTCCCGGAAGGAATCTGCCCGGGAGATCACGCGTTCAACGTGGTCCTCCACGTCACGGAGGCTGTGCCGCAGGTCCGTTTCCACGCCGTACTTCTCGAATCCCTGTTCCAGCTGGTGCATCATGTCCGGCAGAGGATGGATTGCCCGCTGGAACTGGATGACTTCCCGGGCCAGTTCGTAGATCCGGCGGGACACCGTGGTGTCGCCGCTGAAAAGCTGGTCCTCGATTTCGTCGATGTCGTTCTCGAGTCCGGCCACCACAGGTGCGTAGTCGTCCACCACGCGGTCCAGCAGGGCGTAGAGGACGGCTTCGGGCCCGTGGCGCAGGAGGTCGGGCCGGGCCTCCATGCGGCGCCGCACCCGGGCCACGCCGGCCATTTCTGCATGCCGGACCGTGACCACATAGTTTTTGCCGGTGAAGATGTGGAGTTCGCCGAATTCCACGCTTTCGGAGTCGTCAATGTAGCGGGCGGGCCGGAGGACGGTAAACAGGCTGTCGTCGTAGCGTTCCAGTTTGGGGCGCTGGTGCGCGGAGATGGCGTCTTCCACCGCAAGGTCGTGGAGGCCAAACTCGCTTGCCACCGCGGCCATTTCCTCCGGCGTGGGCCGGTACAGGCCAATCCAGGCCATCCCACCGTGGTGGGCAAGCATGTCAAAGGTCTGCTCAAGGGTCTCGGGCTCCACATGGCGCACGCCGTCCACGTAGACGGCATTGTCGATGATGGTCATGGCCGCCGGGCCCCGTGCGAAGGGATTGCGGCCATCAGGACATTCCTCCGATGATCGCGCCGGAGACCGACATGGCCACCAGGTCGTGCCCGGAATCGATGAGGGTGACGGCTGCCGGGCGCCCTGCGAAGCCGTTGTGGATGACGTGGCCGCCTGCGCGGAAGACCAGGCCCATAACCAGTGCGAACAAGCCGCCGGCCAGGGCGTTGTCCAGCCCAAGCCTGGCGATCAGGACGGCCAGCAGGATGGCGGTCAGTGCCGCAGCAGCCATCATCGGCAGCCAGATGCCGGCGCCGCCGCTCATGTTCTTCAGGTCGTCCTCCGTCTTGCCGATCGCGGCCATCCAGCGGTTGCCGAGCACAGCAGGCATGTACCAGACAAAGCCGATGGCCATGCTTGCGACGAAGGCCAGCAGCACGGCAAGCCAGTTGATCTGTGAGACGTATGAGAGCCAATCCATTCTGGAAATCCTAGCCGCCCGGCCATGGCGTCAGGTGTTTGATGCCTTGGCGAGCCCGCTGATCAGGGGCTCAGTGCGGTACGGGATGTGGGTGTGCAATGCCAGGACCGTTTCGGTCCGGATCACGCCCTTGATCCTCAGGACCTGCCGGAGGGAGGACTGGAGGTTGTGGGTGTCCGTGGCCACCACACGGCACCAGACATCCCCACGGCCCGAGATCTCATGGACCTCAAGGACTTGGGGAATCAACCGGAGCGCAGCGACCACGCCGTCCAGTTCGCGGTGGGACACCTCGATGGTCACAAAGGCCACCACGTCATAGCCCACCGCTTCCAGGTCCACCTCCCGGCCGCCGGGCCGCAGCACTCCCGCGCGGAGGAGGCGCCGGACCCGGGTCTGGGCCGTGTTCCGGGCAATGCCCAGAGATTCGCTCAGTTCGCCGATTTGGATCCGGGGATCACGGATCATCGCCAGGAGAATCTTGAGATCGGTGGGGTCCAACTGGTTCATTTAGTCACTCTCCATCACACACAGGCGGACATTTTGATGATCCTGCGCAATTCTTCCATGAAAATCCGATCAAAGGAGCAGCCGTAGCGCACTCTTGAGGCATCGGATATCCACCCCGCGCCGGACTCCCACAAAGACCCCCCGCCGCGGTATGAACCAGAGGCGGCACACCATGACGGTCTTCAGCGAACTCCGCATGCGCCCCGCCCCGGCCGCTGCGTCCGCCGGGTGGGATGCGTCCACCACAACCCGGCTGGTGATGGCGGGAACCGTGATTTTCACCCTCCTGGTGGGTGCCAACCTGGCCACGCCGTTGTACCCTCTCCTGCAGGCCGAACTTGGGCTTTCCACGCTGGGAGTCACTGCCGCGTTCGCCAGCTACGTCCTGTCCCTGGTCGCCACGCTGATGCTGGCCGGGCACTGGTCTGACCACATCGGCCGGCGGGCTGCGCTCATCCTGGCTGTCCTTGCAGGACTGGCCGGCGGGTGGCTCTTCTCTGAAGCAGAGACGCTCACCGCGCTCTGTGCGGGCAGGGCCCTGCAGGGGACAGCGGTTGCGCTGGCCACGGGTGCCAGCGCCGCAGCCCTGCGCGAACTCCTTCCGTCCCGCCCGGAATGGGCGTCACGCTTCACCTTGCTGGCATCATCCGGGGGAGTGGCGGCGGGGCCGGTCATTGGGGGACTGCTGTCACTCCTCCCGGGCGCCACCACAGCCCCGTACTACATCCATTCCCTGATCCTGGCCGGGCTGCTGGTGCCGCTGTTCCTGCTGCGTGCCCGGCCCGCGATCAGCCTCCCCGCACCTTCCCAGCCGCTGAAGGCCCTCGCGCCGCGCCGCCCTTCCGTGTCCCGCGAGGCGAGGGGCGCCTTCTGGCTTGCCTCGGGCGTCGGATTCCTCAGCTTCGCGGTCTTCGGGTTCTGCCTGTCGCTTGCCCCCGGCTACTTCGCGCAGGTGCTGCACACGGACTCGCGCCCCCTGGTGGGCGTCCTGGCCGGCCTCGCCTTGGCATCCTCCGCACTGAGCCAGCTGCTGACCCTCCGCGGCCGCTACACGGTTCCAGCCGGACTGGCGGTCCTGGGCGTGTCCGTCGCGCTGCTGGGGGCGGCGGGAGCATGGAACAGTCCCGTCCTGCTGGTGGCCGCAGCCCTTGCCGCCGGTGTGGGCCAGGGGATCGCGTTCCGCACCGTCTTCAACGATGTTGCTGCCAGGGTGGAGGCGTCGCGCCACGCACAGATTGTCAGCACCGTCTACGTCATCACCTACCTCGGCAGCGCGGTGCCGGTCCTCGGCCTTGGCTGGGCCGCCGGTGTCTTCGGCCTGCCCGCTGCCGTGGCCGGGTTCGTGGGGCTGTGCGGCGGTGCGGCACTGATCCTGTCGGCCGTGACGCTCCGGCTCGCGCTCATCGGGCGGCGCAAGTAGCCTGCGAGGCAGGCTTCACCCGGCAGGTTTCGGCAGCCCTGCTAATCCGGCAACGGACCGTGGTTGCCCTGGATGTGTTCGAACACCAGCGTTGTCTCGGTGTGCCCCACCACGGGGTCCGTAGCCAGGTTGTCCAGCACCCAGTCCCGCAGGTCCTCGGTGGTTGCGACGGCGATATGCAGCAGGTAGTCCACCGACCCTGAGGTGTGGAAGGTGGACAGCACTGCTGGCAGATGCGGCACCCTGCCTGTGAAACGGTCGATCTGGTCGCGGTCGTGCGCGCGGAGCCGCACGGCAACCAAGGCCTGTACGGACCGGCCGATCGCTGACAGGTTGAGCTTGGCCTCGTACCCCTGGACGATGCCCCGCTCTGACAGGGCGCGGGTGCGCATCAGGGCGGTGGAAGGGGCAATTCCCACCAGTTCCGCGAGCTGCTTGTTGGAGATCCGGGCATCGGCCACCAGGGCCGCCAGGAGCCGCTCGTCGATCGCGTCCAGCGGTTCCAGGTGCGCTCCCGGCCTGGCGTTCCTGGCATTCGTGCTCACTGCTGCTCCTCGTGACGATCCTGGGTTTCATCCTAGCCGCGCCAGGCTGCGGTACCAGGTACTTTGCGTGCCGGTCGCCGAATTTCGCGCTGCCGCATCCCGGCGCGGAAAGCAGAATCTTCACGGGAGCGCCCTGGATGACGGAACCACAGTGCCGCCGGCTTCTACGCCGCGGCGCGTTCCTTCCCGGGGTGGACGACGGCGACAGCCGCCGCAGTGAGGCAGGCAAGGACCATGACTGCCGCGGCCAGGGCATTCCAGCCAACGGACTGGAACACCAGTCCGCCGGCCCAGCCGATGATGCTGGACCCGAGGTAGTAGGCCAGGTTGTACAGCGAGGCGGCCTGGGCCCGGCCGGTGCTGGCAAGGGCGCCGGTCCACCCGGCCCCAATGCTGTGGGCGGCGAAGAAACCGCCGGTGAACACCACCAGGCCCGCCAGGATCAGGGCAAGGGATTGCGTCAGCGTCAGGGCAAGGCCCGCCGTGGACAACGCCAGGCCTGCGAGCAGGACAGCCCGGCGGCCAAAGCGAAGGGTCAGCCCAGCGGACCAGCGCGACGTGACGGTCCCTGACAGGTACGCGAGGAAAATCAGGCTGATCAGTGTCCCCGGAAGGCCGAAGGGTTCGCCGGACAGCCGGAACCCCAGGTAGTTGTACACCGCCACGAACCCGCCCATCATCAGGAAGGCCTGGCCATAAAGGACGAGCAGCCGGACGTTCCGCAGGTGGCCGCCGAGGGTCCGGAACGCCCCGCGCAGCCCGGCCGCGGGGGCGGTGACAAATCCCTGGGCCTTCGGCACCAGGATGAGGAAGGCGACGGCGGCGAGGGTGGCAAGGATGGACACCGCCAGTGCCGCCGCGCGCCAGCCCCACAGTTCGCCGGCCGGACCGGCCACCAGCCGGCCGGCGAGCCCGCCCAGGGTGGTGCCGGCAACATAGCTTCCGGCCGCCAGTGCCGCGTGAACTTTGGTAACTTCCTCGTTGAGGTAGGCAATGGCGATGGCCGGGATGCCGCCAAGCGCCATCCCCTCAAGGAGCCGCAGGGCAAGCAGCATGCCAAAGCTGGTGGACAGCGGAACCAGCAGCCCAAGGATGGTGGCTATCGAAATGCCCCACGCCATGGCCCGGACCCGGCCGATCCGGTCCGCCAGGAAGGACCAGGGAATCACTGTCACCGCGAGGCCCACGGTGGCCAAGGAGATGGTCAGGGCGGCCTCCGCCGCACTGACCCGCAGGTCTGAGGCCAGGGTCGGCAGCACGGCCTGGGTGGAATAAAGCTGGGCGAAGGTGGCCACGCCGGCGAAGGACAGGCCGGCGAGGATCCTGGCATACGCCGTCGAGCCCTTTGCATGTCCATTCCAGCGCGGGGTGGGAGTGCTGTCCGGCCGGACGATGTGTGCCATGCGGCCAGCGTAGCTTTCGGGCAATGGATGCATCCAATGCATGGCTCGTGCAAAACTCATAGCATCAACGGATGGGTCCGCGGGCAGCTCACGGAGGACGACCACATGGAGCAAGACCAGAAGCAGCTCGTGCAGCTGCTGCCGCTCCTGCCCGTGCTCGCTGAGCTGGGGCGGACCGAGCACGTCACGGAAACCGCGGAACTGCTGGGAGTACCCCAGTCCACGGTGAGCCGCGCCCTTGCCCGGGCGAGCGCCGTCGTCGGGACCGAACTCCTGGTCCGGGACGGCAGGGGAGTCCGCCTGACACCCGCCGCCCGCACCCTGCTGCCGTACATCGAGCAGGCCCTCACGGCGTTCCAGGCGGGGCTGGACCTCGTCCGCGACGAGTCGGACGTGGTGCGGGGGAGGATTTCCCTTTCGTTCCAGCACACGTTCGGTGAGGCCGCCCTGCCGCTCCTGATCAGTGCCTTCCGGACCCGTCATCCCGGCGCTGCCTTCACGCTGAGCCAGGGGGCCCGGAATGCCTGCCTTGACGAGCTGGCCTCGGGTGAGTCGGACCTGGCACTGACGGCTCCCGTGGCGCCGCCCGGCCGGAACCTGTCCTCGGCGCCGCTGTACCGTGAACCGCTGCGCCTGGTGGTACACCACAGCCATCCCCTCGCCGCGCAGCCCTCTGCCCGGCTCGCCGACATCAGGGCAGACCCCTTTGTGGCGCTCGGGCCCGGGTACGGCATGCGTTCGCTCACCGATGCGCTGTTCCGCGAGGCCGGCTACCGGCCGCGCATCGCTTTCGAAAGCCAGGACTCGCACACGGTCCGGGGACTGGTCTCCGCCGGCCTGGGCGTCAGCATCCTGCCGCCGGGAGGTGATGCCCCGGGCCGTACCGTCAGCCCCGAAACCGGGAACCTGGGCTGGGTCGAAGTTCCCCTCGACTCCGCCCTGGCGTTCCGCGAGGTGGGCCTGTCCTGGCGGCGGCGGAAGCCTGGTTCGGAGCCGGTGCCGGTACGGCTGTTCCGGGACCTGGTGGTGACGGAGGGGCCAGGACTGCTGGCGGGACTGGTGCGGCAGCGGTCCCGCTAGCTGCGGCCGGGAACGGGGGGGATGGGCCGTCCGCCGCCCCCGCACCATTACCCTTGTGACGTGACCAACACCGAAAATTCCTCCGCGCTTCCCGTCGCCGCCCAGAATCCCGCCTCAACTCCGCTCCGCGGTGTCATCATCGGGCTGGACATTGGTGGCACCAAGACCCACGGGGTCCGCTTCGAGGACGGGGTGCCGGTGGCGGATGAGTCCGCCGGCAGCTCCAACGTGCAGAACGTCACCCGCGACGAGGCGGCCGCCAACCTTGCCGACCTCTTCGCGCGCATCGGCGGAGGGCAGGTGTCCCAGGTCTATGCGGGCTCGGGCGGCATCGACACCGAAGACGACGCCGCAGCCCTGGCGTCCCTGATCCAGCCGCACGTGCCCGGTGCCCGGGTGACCGTGGTGCACGATTCACGGCTGCTGCTGGCCGCCGGGCACGCAAGCACGGGAGTCGCGGTGATTGCGGGCACCGGCTCGGCCGCCTGGGGCAGGAATGCCGACGGCGGCGAGGCCAGGGCAGGCGGCTGGGGCTACCTCCTGGGCGACGAAGGCAGCGGTTACTGGCTTGGCCGCGAAGCGGTGCGGCACAGCCTGGGCCGGATGAACCGGGGCCTGCCCGCCGACGAACTCACCACGGCCCTGCTGCAGTCCTGCGGGGTGGGCGACCCCAACCGCCTCATCGCGCTGTTCCATTCACCGAAGACCGGCCGGCGCTTCTGGGCCCAGCAGGCCCGGTATGTGGTGGAGGCCGCGGCAGGAGGCCACCCGGAAAGCCAGGCGCTGCTGGACCAGGCCGGGAAGGACCTTGCCGGCCTGGCCCTGCAGGTGCTGCAGCAGCTGGGTATCACCGGCCCCGTAATCCTGGGCGGCGGACTGGGCATGAACGTGGCACCGCTGCAGCACTCCTTCCGCCGCCACCTGATGGATGCCGGGGTGACAGACATCCGCGTGCTGGACCAGGAACCAGTCTTCGGTGTGCTTCAGCTGGTGGCAGAGCAGGCCTGATCCGGTCCGGTCCTTTAAAGCCGTTTCCGGGGCGTCAGCCGTACGCCCGGGAGCGGAGGGGCGGGAATGCGTCCCGCCTCGGGCCCCGCGTCCGGACCGTGGCCGGGGACCAGGCCATACCGGGCCGCCGCCGTCTCCGTATCCGGCAGGCCGGCCTGGGTTTCCCAGTCGCTCCTGGCCTGCTCCACTTCCTCGTGGGTGCGGCCCACAAAGTTCCACCACATCAGCAGCTCTTCCTGGAAGGGCTCGCCGCCGATGAGGAGGAAACGCGTGCCGGGGAGTGCCTGCACCTGCAGCTCCGTGCGGCCCGTGCCCAGGTAGCCCAGCGGGCCCGGTGGAATCTCCTGGCTGTCCACCGCCAGGCCGCCGTCGAGCACAAGGATGCCGTGCTCAAACGCGGCATTGAGCGGCAGCACTGCGGTCCCGCCGCACGAGACGTCCGCACCCACGATCGGTGAATACATGGTTGCCGGCGACGCGATGCCGGCAAATTCACCCACCATCACCGTGGCGGTGAAGCCGTGCCCGCTGGCGCGGGGAAGTTCACGGTGCTGCTCGAATGCCGGCTCCCGGTGCCGTTCACCGCCGGGCAGGGCCACCCAGAGCTGCAGCCCGCGCTGCACCGGCAGGGCTTCGCCGGCAGGAGGAAGCACGGCGAACTCGGAATGGGAGACGCCGTGGCCCGCCGTCATGATGTTCAGTTCACCCGGCCGGACCACAACGTCGCTGCCCACGCTGTCCCGGTGGCGGATGTGGCCGGCCAGGGGCCAGGTCACGGTCTGCAGGCCAATGTGGGGGTGGGGGAGTACGGACATCGCAGTCCGGTCCGGGCCGAAGCTGTCCAGGAAGCACCATGCCCCGATGGTGGGCAGGCCGCGCTGCGGCAGCGTCCGCTGGACGTTCATGGCGCGGACTCCGCCGAGCGGTACCTCGCGTTGGGGCCACAGCTGAAGGCAGGGGCCGGAACTGCCCTCAGGGGCTGCCGGCGGACAGACTTCCTGCTGCGGCGCTATTTCCAAGTTGGTCACCCCACCACTTTATGGCTGGTCGGCCCACGGCGGAACAGCGGCCCTGGCCACGGCGGTTGCGGGCCGGAACGGCACTTCCCATCCGCCCCGGTCCCGGCTCCGAATGGTTACAGTAGGGATTCCTTTGCCCGGATTCGGGGCGCTGCAGGTGTTGCCGGGCCGGGTTTGGGCTACCGTAACTATCAGCGTGCTGATGACAATGTCGCGGTGCTTCCAGAAGCCCGTCCCAGAGAACAGGTGAGTCCGCACCATGGACCAGGCGATGATCGAGTTTCAGAGCGTTACCAAGCAGTTCCAGGGCGGGCAACCCGCCGTGGACAACCTCTCCATGTCCATCGGCAAGGGCTCAATCACCGTCTTCGTGGGCCCGTCAGGCTGCGGCAAAACCACCTCGCTCCGCATGATCAACAGGATGGTGGAACCCACCTCCGGGGCCATCACGGTGGACGGCAAGGATGTCACCTCCGTGCCGGCGCCCGAACTGCGCCGTTCGATGGGGTACGTCATGCAGTCTGCCGGGCTGCTGCCCCACCGCTCCGTGCTGGACAACATTGCCACCGTGCCCCGGCTGAATGGCGTGTCCAAGGCCGACGCCCGCCGGCGCGCCGAGGAACTCCTGGACGTGGTGGGCCTGGCCCGGTCACTCGCCAAGCGTTACCCGTCGCAGCTGTCCGGCGGCCAGCAGCAGCGCGTGGGCGTGGCCCGTGCGCTCGCCGCCGATCCACCCATTTTGCTCATGGATGAGCCGTTCAGCGCCGTGGATCCCGTGGTCCGCGACGAGCTCCAACAGGAGCTGCTGCGGCTCCAGAAGGACCTGGCCAAGACCATCGTGTTCGTCACGCACGACATCGATGAAGCCACCGTGCTGGGCGACAAGGTGGCCGTCTTCGCCGTGGGCGGAAAGCTTGCGCAGTACGCCACGCCGGAGGAAATCCTCCGTGCCCCGGCAAACGACTTCGTGGCCTCCTTCGTGGGACGGGACCGGGGATTCCGGCACCTTGGCTTCACCTCGTCCGACGGCGTCACCCTCCATTCGGTGCCGACCATCGTCCGCGGCCGCAGCGGCTCCGGAACCGATCAGGACGCAACAAGCGGCTGGCAACTGGTGGTGGACGAAGACATGCGGCCGCTGGGCTGGTCCACTCCCGGCACTGCCGCCGGACTCATCCCGGGAGGTTCGCTGTTCCGCCCCGGGGAAAGCCTGCGCCGCGCGCTGGACGCTGCGCTGTCCTCGCCGTCGGGCCTCGGCGTCGCCGTGGATGCGGAGGGCCGGGTGCAGGGTGTCATCCGGGGCGGAGAAGTGCTGGCCCTCATTGAAGAAGCGCGCCAGCTCCGGCAGGCTGCACTCTGATGGAGTGGTTCCTGGCCAACATCGGCATGGTCCTGGAACGGTCCGGCCAGCACCTGGTGCTTGCCCTCGTCCCCATGGTCCTGGGCCTGGCCATCTCCCTTCCCCTGGCGCAGCTGGCCCGGCAGAGCCGGGCGCTCCGCTCGGTGGTGCTGACGGCCTCCTCGCTGCTGTACACCATTCCCTCGCTGGCGCTGTTCATCATCCTTCCCACGATCCTGGGCACCCGGATCCTGGACCCGCTCAACGTGGTGGTGGCCCTGACCATCTACGCTGTTGCGCTCCTGGTCCGTGCCGCCCTGGACGCCTTCGACTCGGTGAACGAGGACGTGGGACAGGCCGCGGTGGCCATGGGGTACAAGCCGCTGGCGCGGTTCCTCCGGGTGGACCTGCCGCTGTCCCTGCCGGTCATGTTCGCCGGGCTCCGGGTGGTGTCCGTCAGCAACATCTCCCTGGTCAGCGTGGCAGCGCTGCTTGGCATCGGAAACCTGGGCATGCTGTTCACATCAGGGCTGCAGCGGGGCTTCATAACGGAAATTGTGGTGGGGATCATCGCCATCCTTGTCCTCGCCCTGCTGATGGACGCTTTGCTTGTCCTGCTGGAACGGCTCCTCACGCCGTGGGAGCGGGCCGGAAAGATCCGCCCGGGACTGGTGCCGGCGGCTGAGGGGGACCGGGCATGAGCAATGTTTTCTCCGACACCTTCGCCTGGCTGGCCGATCCGCTGCACTGGACCGGCGCGGCAGGCATTCCCGCCCGGCTGGGTGAGCATCTCCAGTACACCGGCCTGGTCATGCTGATTGCTGTTGCCATTGCCGTCCCCGTCGGCCTGTACGTCGGCCACACGGGCAGGGGAAGGGTTGCCGTCGTGGCGCTGGCCGGTGCGCTGCGCGCCCTGCCCACCCTGGGGCTGCTGACCCTCTTCGTACTGCTCGCCGGGATCGGACTGATGCCGCCCATCTGGGCGCTCGTCATCCTCACGGTCCCCCCGCTGCTGGCCGGCACCTATGCCGGAATCTCCAGCGTGGACCGCAACGTGGTGGATGCCGCCCGCGCCATGGGCATGACCGAACTGCAGGTCCTGTTCCGGGCAGAGCTGCCCAACGCCCTGACCGTCATGTTTGGCGGCTTCCGGACCGGCGTGCTGCAGGTCATCGCCACCGTCTCCGTGGTGGCCTACATCAATCTGGGCGGCCTGGGCCGCTACCTTTTCGACGGCCTGGTCCTCAGCGACTTCCCGCAGATGCTCGGTGGGTCCCTGCTCATCGCAGCGCTCGCCATCGCCGTCGACCTCGTCCTGTCCCTTTTCCAGAAGCTGTTCCTGGCAACAGGCGCCTCTGGCCAGTCCCGCCGCAGCCAGCAGGCTGCGGCCGATCTCACAGACCCCGTCCTGACGGAGGCTGTGGTACAAGGAGGTAAATCATGAAAGAAAGCCGTCCACACCACCTCGGCAGGCGGGCCTTCAGCGGCCTCGCCGCCGGGCTCGGCCTGGCCATGGCACTGTCCGCGTGCGGAGGATCCTCCGATCCGCTGAGCAACGCGCCGGCCACCAGCGGGGCAGCGTCCGGGGAAGCAACATCCCTCGTTGTCGGCTCGGCTGACTTCCCGGAAAGCCAGATCGTGGCGGAACTCTACGCAGGAGCCCTGACCGCCGCCGGCATCACCGCCACCACCAAGCCGAACATCGGCTCCCGCGAGGTATACATCAAGGCCGTGCAGGACGGATCGGTGGACGTGGTTCCGGACTACACGGGCAACCTCCTGCTGCACGTGGACAAGGAAGCGTCCGAGGAGTCAGCGGACGACATCGCCGCGGCCCTGCCGGACAAGCTGCCGGACGGACTCGCGGTCCTGGAACCCTCCAAGGCCGAGAACAAGGACGCCATGGTGGTCACCAAGGCCACGGCCGAAAAGTACCAGCTGAAGTCCCTCGAGGACCTGGCCAAGGTGTGCAGCGAGATCGTGGTGGGCGCACCCGCCACCTTCGCCGAGCGCGCCTACGGGCTGCCCGGCCTGAAGGAAAACTACAACTGCGAGCCGAAGAAACTGGAACCGTTCAGTGACGGCGGCGGTCCCGTGACGCTCAAGGCGCTCCTGGAGGACCAGGTGCAGGTGGCCGACATCTACACCACAACCCCGTCCATCGCCGACAACGATCTTGTGGTCCTTGAGGACCCCAAGAACAACTTCATCGCCCAGCAGGTGGTTCCGCTGTACAACGAGGCGAAGATGACCGACACGGCCAAGGAGGCCCTCAACTCGGTGTCCCGCATCCTGACCACCGAGGACCTCATCAACCTGAACCGTGCCGTCAGCGGCAGCCAGAAGCAGGGGGCCAAGGAAGCGGCGGACGCGTGGCTCAAGGAAAAGGGCATCGTCAAGTAGGACTTCCTTCCTGACCGCCTAAGCAGTACGACGGCGGCTGCCGGACTTCCAGAAGTCCGGCAGCCGCCGTCGTCCGTTCCGGGCGGCGGCGCGCGCACCCTGTGGCTGACGTCTCAACGGCCGTCCATCCTTCCTGTGGCATATTTGAGGGATGGCAGAATTCAGGCAGTCCACCAAGCTCAACAACGTCCTTTACGACATCCGTGGACCGATCCTCCAGGCTGCCCAGCAGATGGAAGCGGAGGGGCACCGTATCCTCAAGCTGAACATCGGAAATCCCGCGCCGTTTGGCTTTGAAGCGCCGGACGCCATCCTCGTGGACATGATCCGCCACCTGCCGCACGCCCAGGGCTACAGCGATTCCCGGGGCATCTTCTCCGCACGGACCGCTGTCTCGCAGTACTACCAGACCCGGGACATCCAGAACATCCACGTGGATGACATCTACCTGGGCAATGGCGTGAGCGAACTCATCACCATGTCCCTGATGGCCCTGCTCAACGACGGTGACGAGGTCCTGATCCCCACCCCGGACTACCCGCTGTGGACCGCTTCCGTGGCGCTGGCCGGCGGCAGGCCCGTCCACTACCTCTGCGACGAGGAAACGGGCTGGCAGCCGGACCTGGAAGACATGGAAGCCAAGATCACGCCCCGCACCAAGGGAATCGTGGTCATCAATCCAAACAACCCCACCGGCGCGGTCTACCCGGAAGAGACGCTGAAGAAGATCGTCGCCCTCGCCGAGAAGCACGGCCTGGTGGTCTTTGCCGACGAGATCTACGAAAAGATCCTGTACGAGGACGCCGTCCACATCAACCTGGCCAAACTGACCGGCGACGACGTCCTCTGCCTGACGTTCAGTGGCCTGTCCAAGGCGTACCGGGTATGCGGCTACCGGGCCGGCTGGATGGCCATCTCCGGCCCCAAGAAGGACGCGGCGGACTACCTTGAAGGCATCAGCCTGCTGGCCAACATGCGCCTGTGTGCCAACGTTCCGGCCCAGCATGCCATCCAGACGGCGCTGGGCGGGTACCAGAGCATCAACGACCTGATCCTGCCCGGCGGGCGGCTGCTGGAGCAGCGCAACAAGGCCTACGACATGCTCAACGCCATCCCCGGCGTGAGCACCCAGCAGGCCCTCGGTGCGCTCTACCTTTTCCCCAAACTGGACCCCGAGGTCTACCACATCCGCGACGACGAGAAGTTTGTCCTGGACCTGCTCCGGGAACAAAAAATCCTGGTGTCCCATGGCAGGGCGTTCAACTGGGTCCGTCCGGACCACTTCCGCATGGTCACCCTGCCCAACGTCAAGGACATCGAAGAAGCGGTGGGGCGGATGGGGGACTTCCTCAGCAGGTATCAGGGCAACTAGCCTGTGTTCACGGGCGCTTCGGTCCCGTGGAACTTCGCGAAAGGATTTCCCATGTCCGGCGCCCCAGGCTTTGACCAGCACCCCTCTGAGACCCTGCGGGCAGGAAAGGGTTTTTCCCTGGCCGACGTGGACCCCGATTCCACGCCGGGCTTCAAGGGCACCAAGGAGGACGGCCAGGCCCTGCTGGCGGAACTCGACGACGGGCTGGCGGAACTGCAGGAAAAGCTGTTCGCCGAGTCCCGGTTCGGCGGGCGCAAGCGCATCCTGCTGATCCTCCAGGCCATGGACACCGCGGGCAAGGGCGGCATCGTCAACCATGTAATGGCCGCCATGGATCCCCAAGGTGTGCAGTTCAAGGCCTTCAAGGCTCCCACGGATGAGGAGAAATCCTACGACTTCCTGTGGCGGATCGAAAAGGAAGTACCCGCCGCCGGGATGGTGGGGGTGTTCGACCGTTCGCACTATGAGGATGTCCTGATCCACCGCGTCCACCGCTGGGCCAGCCCGGAGGAGATCAAGCGGCGGTACGTGGCCATCAACGAGTTCGAGGCCAGGCTCAGCGGCTCCGGAACCACGGTGGTCAAGGTGATGCTCCACATCAGTGGAGACGAGCAGAAGGAGCGGCTGCTGGCACGGCTGGACAACCCGGCCAAGCACTGGAAATACAGCCGCGGCGACCTCGACGAGCGGGCTTTCTGGGTGGACTACATGAGTGCCTACCAGGCAGCCATTGATGAAACCAACACCGCGAACGCGCCCTGGCATGTGGTCCCGGCCAACAAGAAGTGGTTTGCCCGGATCGCCGTGCAGCAGCTGCTGCTGGGTGCGCTGAACGGAATGGACCTTCAGTGGCCCAAGGCGGAGTTCGATGTCGCCCTGGAACGCGAGCTGGTAGTGCGGTCCTGACGCTTCCCTTCAGCCTGCGGCTGCGGGCCTAGAGCGGCTGGTCGCGGGCAGCTGCCAGCCGCTTCCGGGCGCCCTCCAGCCATTCCTCGCACCGTGCGGCCAGGGCCTCGCCGCGTTCCCACAGGGCCAGGGATTCTTCAAGGCTGGCGCCGCCGGCCTCAAGCTTTCCCACCACAGCGATGAGCTGTTCACGGGCTTCCTCATAGCTCAGTGCCTGGATGTCGGCCGCTGGTTTCTGCTCAGTCATTCAGATTCTCCGGTTTCGGTAAGGGGCTGTTCGAGTAACCCGGTGGAGGTTGCGCCGAAGCGGCCTTCGGCCACGCGGATGGACAGGGGCGAGCCGGCCGGAGCCTCGGCCGGGCGGCGCACCACGGCGTGGCCGGCGGTGCCGGCTTCCGCCCGCTTTCCGGCGAGTTCGACGACGGCGTACCCCCGGTCCAGCGTCTTCTGCGGTGACAGCGCACGCACCTGGGCTTTCAAGTGCTCCAGCTGGTCGGCCGCGCGGACCACGGAGGAGCTGACGGCGGCGGAGGACCTCCGGAGCAGCCTCTCAATTTCCTCGGAGCGGATGGTCACGAGGCCTTCCGGCGCTGCCAGCACGGGCCGTGAATGGAGGGACGCCAGGCGGTCCGTTTCCCTGTCCACCAGCCGTTCCATGCACCGGCGCAGCTGCACCCGTGCCTGGCGCACCCCTGCCAGTTCCTCGGACACCTCCGGGACAATCCGCTTGGCGGCGTCCGTGGGTGTGGAAGCCCGCAGGTCCGCGACGTCGTCCAGCAGCGGCCGGTCAGCCTCGTGGCCGATGGCGCTGACCACCGGGGTGGCGGCGGCGGCCACGGCACGGATCAGTTCCTCGCTGTTGAAGGGCAGGAGGTCTTCCAGGGCGCCGCCGCCGCGGGCGATGACGATGACGTCCACCTCGGGCAGGGCGTCCAGGTCGCGGAGGGCCCGGACCACCTGGGCCACCGCGGTGTTCCCCTGCACGGCCACCTCCCGGATTTCAAACTCGACTGCCGGCCAGCGCAGGGCCGCGTTGCGCAGGATGTCCTTCTTGGCGTCGGAATCACGGCCGGTGATGAGGCCGATGCGGTGCGGCAGCAGGGGCAGGGGCTTCTTGCGGGAGTCCGCGAAGAGCCCTTCGGCGGAGAGCGCCTGGCGCAGCCTCTCTATCCGGGCCAGGAGATCGCCCAGGCCCACCGGCCTGATGTCCCTGACCAGCATGTTCAGCCGGCCGGTCTTGAGCCAGAACTCCGGCTTCAGCAGGGCAACCACGCGCGAGCCCCGCTCCAGCGGCAGGTTCTGGCGTTCCAGCACCTTGGTCCACACGGAGGCAGGCAGCGAGACCTCGGCGTCGACATCCCTCAGGGTGAGGTAGGCGTTGGTGCCCCGGCGGTTCAGCTCAATAACCTGCCCTTCAACCCACGCAGACGGCGTCCGGTCTATATGGGCTTTGAGCTTCTGTGACAGCACCTGGAGCGGCCATGGGTTGTCCGGGCTGGTTTCGGCAGCAGTGGCAGGCAGGGTGGTGGGCGCCTCGAGCTGCTGGCCGGGGACCGGAAGCGACGCCTGTTCAGACATGCGGGCGCTCGTGGCGGGCTGTAGCTGCGGGCATGGGGTCCTTCGTCCGTTGGGCGGCTGGTTGTGTCCGGCGGTCATTCAACCTTATCCATAAGCTCTACCACCAAGGACTGACAAGGATGCCGCCCGGGCCCCGCCTAGGATGGGGTGACCCCCGCCCAACATGAAGGATCCTCCGTGCGAAGTTTTGTTTCCGCTGCCGCAACCGTGCTGGCAGTGCTGCTGGCCGCCGTCGCAGTCCCCGCCGTCTGGCTGGACCGCAACATCGTGCAGGAGCAGGGCTTCGTTGAGCTGGCAGCTCCGCTCGGAAGGGACCCGGGGTTCCAGCAGCAGCTGGCTGCGGCAGCGGTGGCAACCATAGACACCAGTGCCGTACCCGGTGTCCTTTCGGACCTTATCCAGCCGGTGCTGGAGGACGCCGCGTCGGCACTGACCGCCCTGCCGGAGTATCCCGATGCATGGGAGGAAACGCTGCGCAGGAGCCACCGGCTCAGCTTCGCCAGCCCGGCGGCGGACGACGGCGGATCAGCCCCTGCGTCGTCCCTCACCCTTGACGTCGCTCCCTTGGTGTCGCTGGGCGCCGGGGAGATCGCACGGACCACGGGGTTGCCCCTGGACCCGCCGGACCAGACCCTCATCAATGTGGGCCAGCCTGAACACAGGGAATGGACCGAGAGGCTCACCACGTATGCCCCCGCCGGATATCTTCTGGCCGGAGGCTCGGCGATCGCGCTGCTCCTGGCCCTGGTGGCGGCGAACCGGCGCTGGACAGTGGTTGCCGGCGCGGGAGCAGGCGCGTTGCTGCTGGCGGCTGCGTGGACCCTCGCTTCAGGGATTGCCTCCGCTGCCGCTGTGTCCGCGGACAGCGGAAATGAGGTTGCCAACATGTTCAGGGATGAGCTGGTGGCGGCGTCCGCAGCAGATTTCCGGGCCTGGACCATGGCAGCGGCCGCTGGCGGCGGTGCGCTGTTGCTCCTGGCCCTGGTGGCCGGGTTCGCCACGCGAAGGCGGGGCCGGGCAAGCCGGTAGCATGGAGTAATGACCCCCTCAGCTGTTTCCCTTTCGATGCCCACCATCCCGCGTAGGCGCCGCTCACCTGAGGAAGTAGCTGCCGCAGCCCCCGTCTCCGGAACCAAGAAGGTGCTGCTCGCTGCTCCCCGCGGTTACTGTGCCGGCGTTGACCGTGCCGTCATCGCCGTCGAGAAGGCCCTGGAACACTACGGTCCTCCGGTGTACGTGCGGAAGCAGATCGTCCACAACGTGCACGTGGTCAGCTCCCTGGAGGAGCAGGGTGCCATCTTCGTCGACGAAACGGACGAAGTGCCCGAGGGCGCCCTGGTGATCTTCTCGGCCCACGGCGTCTCGCCTGCTGTGGTGCAGTCCGCCGAGGACCGCGGCCTGCGCACCATTGACGCCACGTGCCCCCTCGTGACCAAGGTCCACAAGGAGGCCGTCCGGTTTGCCAAGGACGATTTCGACATCCTGCTGATCGGCCACGACGGCCATGAGGAAGTCGAGGGAACGGCGGGAGAGGCTCCGGAACACATCCAGATCATCAACGGCCCGCACGAGGTGGACAAGGTTACTGTCCGGGACCCGGAGAAGGTGATCTGGCTTTCCCAGACCACCCTCAGCGTCGACGAAACCATGGAAACGGTCCGCCTGCTCAAGCAGCGGTTCCCCACCCTGCAGGATCCGCCCAGCGACGACATCTGCTACGCCACCACCAACCGCCAGGTGGCCATCAAGAAGATCTCGCCGCAGGCAGACCTGGTGATCGTGGTGGGCTCAGCGAACTCCTCCAACTCTGTCCGGCTGGTGGAAGTGGCACTGGAGTACGGGGCGAAGGCTTCCTACCGCGTGGATTTCGCGAACGAGGTCGATGAAGCCTGGTTTGAAGGCGTCGCCACTGTCGGCGTGACATCCGGAGCATCGGTCCCGGAGGTCCTGGTCCAGGACGTCCTGCGCCTGCTGGCCGAGTACGGCTACGGCGCCGTGGAGGAAGTCGTCACCGCCGAGGAAGATCTGCTCTTCTCGCTGCCCAAGGAACTCCGGGCAACACTCAAGCAGGCCGGCGACGTGAGCCGCGCCCTGGGCGGACGCCGCTCGCGGGACTGACCGGCACACGCAAGTCGGAGCCGCTGCGCATCTGATCTTCGTGGACGTGGGCCCGGCAACTGCCGGGCCCACTTTTTTATGCCTCCTGGCGTTGCCGTCAGGCTGCCTCGTGGTCGCTTTGCAGCTCAGGCGCCGCCAGGGCCCGCGGGGTGACCTCAACAACCGGAGGGGCGGCAAGTCCGGACTCCTCCAGCGAATTCAGCTTCCGGGCCGTGGGAAGGACGCGGGCTTCCAGGGTCCCCACCATGGCGTTGTAGCGGTCCACTGAAGATTTCAGGGACGAGCCCAGTTTGGTGACGTTCTCGCCCAGGGTCCCCATCCGGTCGTACAGCTGCCGTGCCAGTTCGAACAACTCCCGGGCGCTGTCCGTGAGGACGTCCTGCCGCCAGGTGAAGGCAACGGACTTGAGCACCGCCAGCAGGGTGCTGGGGGACGCCAGGACCACGTTCTTCGACAGCGCGTGGTCGAGGAGCCCGGCGTCGGCCATGAGCGCCGCGGCCAGGATGGACTCGGCAGGAATGAAACAAATCACCAGCTCGGGGGAGTTGCCCGGGATGTCCCAGTACTTTTTGCTGCTCAGGGAATCAACGTGTGCCCGCAGTGCCTTGGCATGGGCGGCCAGCAGCGCCTGCTGGTTCCGGCGGTCGCTCCCGGACAGCGGTCCGGCCTGCCGGGCGCCGGAATCAGGGCGGAGGTCCTGCGCGGCACCAAGTTCCTGGGCTTCCAGGTAGGAGGAGAGCGGTACTTTTGCGTCCACCACCAGCTGCTTTTCGCCCGGCAGCTGTACCACCAGGTCCGGCCTTACGCCCGCATCATGCCCGGCACTGTGGACCTGCTCCACGAAATCGACGTGCCGCAGCATTCCCGATGCCTCCACCACCCTGCGGAGCTGGACTTCGCCCCACTGGCCCCGGGCACTGTTCGACCTCAGGGCAGACTCCAGGGCGTGGGTGGAACGGATGAGCTGTTCATCGGAGAGCCGCGCCTCCTGCAGTTGCTGGGCGAGCTGGCCGTACTGCTCCACCCGGTCCCGTTCCAGCAGCGCCACCTGCTGCTGGACAGCCGTCAGTTTCTCCGCCACCGGGGCAAGTGCGCGCAGAACGCTGCCGTCCTGCGTCCGGGCCTCACCCAGCTCGCGGTTCTGTGCCGCCAAAAGCCTTCGCTCGGCGTCGGCCGCGGCAAACTGCGCGCTGACCTCCGAAAGCCGTGACGACACGGCATCGAAGTCCTCTTCCAGGCCGCGGGTGTTTTTCCGCAGCACGAAGAACACGGCGGCAGCACCCGCAAAGGCACCCAGCAGCAGCATGAACAAAGCAAGAATCAAGGCGAAACCATCCATGCCCTCACTGTCGCACGGGGCTGTGACATTTTGCCGAAGCGACATTTTCCCTGGCCTGCGCCGGACCCGGGCCGCCCGCTGCGGGTAGAATAAATCCTCGTGGCTCTTACTATTGGCATCGTCGGACTGCCCAACGTCGGCAAATCAACTCTCTTCAACGCACTCACCCGCAACCAGGTCCTGGCCGCGAACTACCCGTTCGCCACCATCGAACCCAACGTCGGCGTCGTGAACCTGCCCGACCCCCGGCTTCAGAAGCTGGCCGAGATCTTCGGATCGCAGCGCCTCCTGCCCGCCCCGGTGTCCTTCGTGGACATCGCCGGCATCGTCAAGGGCGCCTCGGAAGGGGAAGGCCTGGGCAACAAGTTCCTGGCCAACATCCGCGAAGCCGAAGCCATTGCGCAGGTGGTGCGAGTCTTTGATGACCCCGATGTCATCCACGTCGACGGCAAGGTGGACCCCCGCTCGGACATGGAAACCATCAACACCGAGCTCATCCTGGCAGACCTGCAGACCATCGAGAACGCCATCCCGCGGATCGAAAAGGAAGTCAAGATCAAGAAGCGGGAAGCTGCGGAGCTTGCCGCCATCAAGGCAGCCCAGGCGGTCCTGGAGCGCGGCGACACAGTCTTCTCCTCCATCAAGAGCGACAAGCTCGAAATGGAACACCTCAAGGAGCTCGGCCTCCTGACGGCCAAGCCGTTCATCTACGTCTTCAACGCCGATGAAGGCATCTTGGGCAATCCCGAAAAGCAGGAGGAACTGCGGGCCATGGTTGCCCCGGCGGACGCCGTTTTCCTTGACGCCAAGCTCGAAGCGGACCTCGTGGAACTGGACGAGGAAGAAGCCCGCGAGATGCTGGAAATGAATGGCCAGGACGAATCCGGGCTGGACCAGTTGGCGCGCGTCGGCTTCCACACCCTGGGCCTGCAGACCTACCTGACCGCCGGCCCCAAGGAAACCCGTGCCTGGACCATCCGCCAAGGTGATACTGCACCGCAGGCAGCAGGGGTGATCCACTCCGACTTCCAGCGCGGCTTTATCAAGGCCGAGGTGGTGTCCTTCAACGACCTGGTGGAAGCCGGGTCCATGGCCGAGGCCAAGTCCCGCGGCAAGGTCCGTATTGAGGGCAAGGAATACGTGATGGCCGACGGCGACGTGGTGGAGTTCCGCTTCAACGTCTAAGCCCACAGGATTTTCGGGCACGTGGCCTAGGATCTACCCATGACGACTCTTCAGGGTGCGGTTGTTCTGGTAGTCGGCGCCACCGGCGGACTAGGTTCGCGCATCGCCGCCCAGCTGGAAAGTAGCGGCGCCATCGTCGCCCGGTCGTCAAGGTCTGCCGGGCATGATCTGCGCGCACCCTCCGTGATCCGGGAGGTCCTGGAAGGCACGACTGCGCAGCACGGACGCCTCGACGGGCTGGTGGTGGCGTCCGGGGTCGTCGCTTTCGGCGCCGCATCAGACCTCGAACCCGCCACGGTGGACGAACTCTTCGCGGTGAACACGACCAGTCCCATCCAGCTCATTACGCAGAGCCAGCCCTACCTCGCGGCCTCGGCACGTGAGGGACGGGAGCCCTTCGTTGTCACGCTGAGCGGCGTTGTGGCCGAGTCGCCCGTCGCCGGCCTGGCGGCATACTCGGCGTCGAAGGCAGGGCTTGCTGCCTTCGTTGTCGCTGCGGCGCGCGAGTATCGCCGCGCAGGCATCCGGATCCTGGACGCCCGCCCAGGCCACACGGGCACCACGCTGTCCGATCATCCGATCGCCGGGTCGGCGCCGCGGTTCGGCGCGGGGCTGGATCCGGACCTGGTGGCAGCGCGGATTATCACCGCGATCGTCGACGGCGAGAAGGATCTGCCCAGCACCGCCTTCCAGGCTGATCCAAGTCCTTGAACCCAGCGCCAATGACGTCCGGACCACACCTCCGCCTTGTTCTGCCGCATCAGTTGTTCCGCGAGCAACTCGATGCGGCAGACGGCACCGTGTTTGTGCTGATCGAGCACGACCTGCTCTTTCGCCAGTACTCGTTCCACTCCCACAAGCTGGTCCTGCACCGGGCATCCATGAGCAGGTTTGCGCGCCGCCTCGGCGCGAAGGGCCACGACGTTGTCGTCCTCCGCAGCGAGGCCGGCCGCAGCTCCCACCAGCAGCTCGCAGACCTGGTGCGCCACCGCCGCCCGGCACAGGTGACCTGGTTCGACGTGGTGGACGACTGGCTTGAACAGGACCTGTACTCCGGCCTGGCCGACGGCGGCTACCGGATGCGCGGTGAGGACGTGCTGGAGACGCCGAACTTCCTCACGGACCGCGGGCAGATTGACGACTGGTTTGCCGCCAACGCTGCCCGCATGCACGACTTCTACGTATGGCAGCGCCGCCGCCTCGGCGTCCTGGTCGACGGCAGCGGGCAGCCGGCAGGCGGGAAATGGTCCTTTGACGCGGACAACCGGAAAAAGCTTCCCCGGGGATACACTCCCCGCACGGTGGGCCGGTTTGCGCGCCACCCCATCCATCAGCTGGAGGGGACCTTCGACTTTGAAGCCCTCACCGAACCGCCCGCCGTTGCCGCGGACGAGGCGTCCGACGACGTCGAACGGGCGGTTGCCTGGGTGGCGGAGGAGTTCCCGGATGCCCCGGGCGATCCCGCCCTGTTTGCCTGGCCCACGAGCGCGGACGAGGCACGCAAGCACCTCCACGAGTTCGTCCGCGAACGGCTGGACGACTTCGGCCCCTACGAGGACGCTATTTCCACCACGCATCCGTTCATCGCCCATGGCCTGCTCACGCCGGCGCTGAACATCGGACTGCTGGACCCGAGGGAAGTCCTGGAGGCCGTGCTCGCGGGTGCAGGTCCCAATACTCCTCTCGCCTCCCTGGAGGGTTTCGTCCGGCAGGTGATCGGCTGGCGGGAGTACATGCGCGCCACCTACCGGACCCGCGGCCGGCAGATGCGCACGGCCAACCGGCTGAACCACCGAAACGGCCTGGGGGAAGGGTGGTGGGAGGCAGACACGGGGCTCGCACCCGTGGACATGGTGGTCTCGCGGGTCCTTGCCACGGGGTACGCCCACCACATCGAGCGGCTGATGGTCCTGGGCAACGCCATGTCCCTGCTGAGGATCCATCCCGACGACGTCTACGAGTGGTTCATGGAACTGTTCATCGACGCGTACGACTGGGTGATGGTCCCTAACGTGTACGCCATGAGCCAGTTCGCGGCGGGGGAGGCGATCACCACGAAGCCCTACGTTTCGGGCAGCAACTACCTCCGCAGGATGTCGGACCTGCCGGCTGGGGAATGGATGCATGACTGGGACGGGCTGTACTGGACTTTCATCGATGACCACCGGGAGGTCTTCGAAAGGAATCCCCGCTCCCGGATGGTGGTCTCCCTCCTGGACGCCATGGATCCGGACAAGCGGCGGGAGCACCGCCGTCGTGCCGAAGCGCTGCTCGGCGCAGGACAGGGAGCAACACGGCTGCTGCGGACGGCACCGTCAATCGAGGGCCCGCACGCCTTATCCTGAGTACAGGGCGTGATCCTGGCGATTCCAGGAGCCCCTCCCGCAGAAGGAAAACAAGGAGGCGGCATGCCGTTCAGGCGTCTGGTGCACTACATCACCGCGGCAGTGGCGGGAGCCCTGGTCCTGTCGGGGTGCTCGGGCAACGGCGGCACCACCCCTGTGGTGGTGGGTGAGGCCAAGCGCGGCGGCAGCGTGAGTGTTGCGGAGGTCAACGCGTTCTCCTCCTTCAACCCCTACAGTGCGGACGGCAACACCGATATCAACTCCAAGATCGGCTACATCACCCACTCGGGTTTCTACTATCTGGATGACGCCGCAAAAGTGGTGCGGAACGAAAAATTCGGTCGCTACGAGAAGGTCTCGGACCAGCCGCTGAAAGTCAGGTACACGGTCAATGAGGGCGTCAAATGGTCCGACGGCGAGGCGGTCGACGCCGGGGACCTCCTCCTGAGCTGGGCGGCCGGGTCAGGATATTTTGACGACGCCGATCCCCTGGCGGGGACAGGCAGCACCTACTTTTCGGTAGCCTCCGATACCAGCGGCCTTGCCGGCACAGTGCTGCCGGAAATCGGGGCGGACGGCCGCTCCATCACCCTGGAATACGCCGTGCCCTACGCTGACTGGGAAGTGGCATTCGACGTCGGCCTGCCGGCACACGTGGTGGCAGCGAAAAGCGGCCTGAATGACGAAGAAGACCTGATCGACCTGATCCGGGACTCGCCGCGCGGCAATGAGGAAGAGCCCGCGGTCAACGAACCCCTCAAGCGGGTCAGCGACTTCTGGAACTCGGGGTTCGACTCCAAGAGCCTGCCCGACGATCCGTCCGTGTATCTCTCCAGCGGCCCGTACATCGTCCGCGATATCGTCCCCGAAGTCTCCATGACCCTCGTCCGGAACCGCGACTACGTGTGGGGCCAGGAGCCCTGGCTGGATGAAATAACCGTCCGCTTCACCGGTTCCGTGCCCACGGCAGTCGAAGCGCTCCGCAACGGCCAGGCCGACATCATCTCCCCCCAGCCTTCGGCGGAAACCGGGGAACTCCTGGCCGGACTGGCGGACCAGGGCAACACCGTTGAGTGGTACAACCAGTCAGGCTACGACCACCTGGACCTCACCTTCTCCGGGCCGTTCGCCGACAAGGATGTCCGGCAGGCCTTCCTGAAGGCGGTACCCCGCCAGGCCATTATCGACGCCGTGGTGGGGGACCGGCAGACAGATGCCGCGCCCCTGGATTCGCACGTGTTCCTGCCCGCCCAGCCCAAATACGGCGACACCGTCAAGAACAACGGCTCGTCGGACTATGCAGAGGTGGACATCGACGGGGCAAAGGCGCTCCTGGATGGTGATACCCCCACCATCCGGATCCTCTACAACCGGGACAACCCCAACCGCGCCACGGCATTTTCCCTGATTCGGGACTCTGCCGCGCAGGCCGGATTCCAGGTGGTCGATGCGGGGCAGGGGAGTGCTGACTGGGCCCGGGCGCTCGGCGGTGGAGGCTACGATGCTGCGCTTCTGGGCTGGATTGGCACCGCGGCGGGGGTCAGCCGGGTTCCCCAGATCTTCCGTACCGGCGCCGGCAGCAACTTCAACGGCTTTTCCGACGGCGACGCCGACAGGCTGATGGAACAGCTGGCCGGCACCACAGACCTGGGCAAACAGGATGAGCTCCTGGCCGAGATCGACAAACAGATCTGGGAAAACGCCTATGGCCTCCCGCTCTACCAGACGATTGGCGCCACAGCTTTCAGCGCCCGGGTGGCGGGGGTCAAGACGAGCGCGGGCCCCCTGGGCGTCTGGTGGAACGTGTGGGAGTGGCGCCTGGCGCAGCCGGCGTCGTCCTGATTCCAGGGACGAAAACCTTCCCTTCTGCACGATTCGCCGTAGCGGCTACCGGCGAGTAGCATGTGACTTGCACAACTTCCGTTGACCGACTAGGCGTTCAGTTCAAGCCGGTCACGGTTTGGCAACGGAGTACCAGTATCTGGACTTCGTGCGGTTAGGCTACTCGTATATGTAGGTTGCGTCACAGTCGAAAGCTGCGTCTCGCCTGCGGGGAACCACCAGATTCCCCCTCGTTATCTCCCACAACTCATAGGAGGCGGAATGCGTTTTACGCGCACTTCCAAAGCACTGGGCATGGTGGCAATCGCCGCCCTCGCCCTGACCGGCTGCGGCGCTGGAGGCGGCAGCAATGAAGGGGCAAGCGACGCCGCAGGCGATCCGGCCAAGATCATTACGGCTTACAGCAACGAACCCCAGAACCCGCTGCTGCCGGCAAACACCAACGAGGTCTATGGCGGCCGCGTTGTTGAGCTTCTCTTTGAAGGCTTGACCAGCTACAGCCCCAGTGGTGAGTCGGTCAACGCGCTGGCCGAGTCCATCGAATCCCCGGATGGCCAGAACTACACCATCAAGGTCAAGGGCGGCACCAAGTTCACCAACGGCGAGGAAGTCACCGCCAAGAGCTTTGTTGACGCATGGAACTTCGCCGCGCTGAGCACCAACGCCCAGGCAAACAGCAGCTTCTTCGAATCCATCGAGGGCTACGACGCCGTCAGCGCCACCAAGAAGGAAGGCGAAACGGAAGTCCCCGCCCCCACGGCAGAGACCCTCTCCGGCCTGGTCCTCAAGGATGACTCCACCATCGAGGTCAAGCTGACGCAGCCCGAGGCCGACTGGCCGCTGCGCCTTGGCTACACCGCCTTCATGCCGCTGCCCTCCGAGGCCATCGCTGATCCCAAGGCTTACGGCGAGAACCCTGTTGGCAACGGCCCGTACAAGATGGCCAAGGAAGGCGCCTGGCAGCACGACAGCCAGATTGAACTCGTCAAGAACGAGGACTACGCCGGTACCCGCGAAGCCAAGAACGGCGGCGTGACCTTCAAGTTCTACACGGACCCGGCCCCCGCCTACACCGATATCCAGGCCAACAACCTGGACGTCACGGATGTCCTTCCCACCAACGCCCTGAAGACCTACACCACGGACTTCCCGGACAACCACCTGAACAAGCCGTACGCAGGCAACTCCACCCTGAACATCCCGGGCTACCTGCCCGAGTTCCAGGGTGAAGCGGGCAAGCTGCGCCGCCAGGCCATCTCCATGGCCATCAACCGTGACGAGATCACCAAGGTCATCTTCAGCGGCACCCGCATCCCGGCCAAGGACTTCACCTCCCCGGCCGTGGACGGCTACAACGAGAACGTCGAGGGATCCGAGGTCCTGAAGTTCGATGCCGCCAAGGCAAAGGAAACCTGGGAAAAGGCCAATGCCATCAGCCCGTGGCCGGCAGACAAGACCCTTCAGCTCGGCTACAACACCGATGGCGGCAACAAGGAATGGATCGACGCTGTTGCCAACAACCTGAAGAACAACCTCGGCATCCAGGCTGAAGGCCAGCCCTTCGCCAAGTTTGCTGAACTTCTGGACCTGCGCAAGTCCCAGACGCTCCCCGGCTTCGCCCGGGCCGGCTGGCAGGCTGACTACCCGTCGCTCTACAACTTCCTCGGCCCGCTGCTGCGGACCGGTGCCAGCGCCAACTACGAGGGCTACTCGAACCCCGAATTCGACAAGCTCCTCGACGAAGGCCTGGGTTCCAAGTCCACGGACGATGCCAACGCGAAGTTCACCGAGGCCCAGGAAATCCTGTTCCAGGACCTGCCCAACCTCCCGCTGTGGTACTCAGCACGCCAGGTCGTGTGGAGCCAGAACGTCACCAACGTGGACAGCGGCTGGAACGGTGTCATCCAGTACTACAACATCACCGCGAAGTAGTCCTGAGACCGTCCAACTCAAATAGCTAGTGGGGGTCCGGCGCCAGCCGGGCCCCCATAGCCTTGATACCGGCAGGAAGCTGTCCTACATGAAATTCCCCCCATCTCCACAAACCCCGGAGGGTCTGCTGTGATCCAGTTCATTCTCCGACGCCTGCTCCAAGTCATCCCCGTGTTCCTGGGCACCACCCTGCTGGTCTATTTCATGGTGTTTGCCCTCCCCGGTGACCCCATCAGGGCGCTCTTCGGAGACCGTCCGCCGAGCGAAGCCGTCATCGCGGCGCTCCGCCAGCAGTACAACCTGGACCAGCCGTTCTGGGTCCAGTACGGCCTGTTCCTCAAGAATCTCTTTACGTTCAACCTGGGCGTCGATTTCACCGGCCAGCCCATCGCCGCCACCCTCGGCCGCGTCTTCCCCGTCACCGTGATGCTGGCCGTCGAAGCGCTCGTCATCCAGGCAGTGTTCGGCATCGGCTTTGGACTCATCGCCGGCCTCCGCAAGGGAAAGATCTTCGACTCGACGGTCCTGCTCGCCTCGCTCGTCGTCATTGCCATCCCCATCTTTGTCCTCGGCTTCGTCCTGCAGCTGGTCTTCGGTGTGTACCTGGGGTGGGCCAAACCCACCGTGGGTACGGACGTCAGCTGGAGCACGCTGCTGCTTCCGGCGTTCGCGCTGGCGCTGGTCTCCTTCGCCTACGTGCTCCGCCTCACCCGGGCGTCGGTCATTGAAAACTCAACCGCCGATTACGTCCGCACCGCTACTGCGAAGGGACTGTCCCGGCCCCGCGTGGTCATGGCGCACATCCTCCGCAACTCGATGATTCCCGTTGTCACCTACCTGGGCGCCAGCCTGGGCGGCCTGATGGGCGGCGCCATCGTCACCGAAGGCATCTTCAACGTCCCCGGTGTGGGGCAGAAGCTCTACCAGGCGATTCTCCGCAGCGAGGGACCCACCGTCGTCGCGATAGTGAGCGTGCTGGTGCTGGTCTTCGTTATCGCCAACCTGCTGGTTGATCTGCTGTACGCCTGGCTTGATCCGAGGATTCGCTATGAAAAGTAACCAAGACACCACGCACTTCGTTGCCCCCCTTGAGGAGACCCCTCTGCTGGCAACGGATGCGGTGAAGACTGACCAGGCCCCGCTGAGCCTTTGGGCTGACGCCTGGCGGAAGCTCCGCCGTCGTCCGCTGTTCATCGTCTCGGCAGTGATGATCCTGGTCATCCTGGTTGTGGCGTTCTTCCCGGGCCTGTTCACCCAGACTGCACCGAACGACAACTGCCAGCTGGCAAATTCGGACGGCGCACCCTCGGCCGGGCATCCGTTCGGGTTCACCTTCCAGGGCTGCGACGTGTACGCCCGCGTCATTTACGGCACGCAGGCCTCCGTCATGGTTGGCGTCTTCGCCGTCATCGGCGTGCTCATCATTGGGGTGACCCTGGGCGCGCTGGCCGGCTTCTACGGCGGCTGGATCGACGCCGTGATCGCCCGCCTCGGCGACATCTTCTTTGCACTGCCGCTGGTGCTCGGTGCACTGGTGGTCACCCAGCTGCCGTTCTTCCGTGAAAACAAGAGTGTGTGGACGGTCATCATGATCATCGTGCTGCTTGCGTGGCCGCAGATGGCAAGGCTGACCCGGGGCGCGGTGATCGAAGTCCGCAACGCCGACTTCATCACGGCGGCGCGGTCGCTGGGCGTGTCCAGGATCCAGAGCCTCATCAAGCATGTGCTGCCCAACGCCCTCGCCCCCATCATCGTGCTGGCCACCATGGAGCTCGGTGTGTTCATCGTGCTGGAGGCGACGTTGTCGTTCCTTGGCATCGGCCTTCCAGGAAGCATCATGTCCTGGGGCAATGACATTTCCGCGGCGCAGTCGTCCATCCGCACCAACCCCGCAGTGCTCCTCTACCCGGCTGCCGCCCTGTCCATCACCGTCCTGAGCTTCATCATGCTGGGCGACGCCCTGCGCGATGCTCTTGACCCGAAGAGCCGCCAGCGATGAAGGAGGCACACGTGACTGCATCAGATGTCACCATTACCGAAGCCGGAACACCCGCGAACCGGCCGCTCCTGGAAATCCGGGACCTGGCCATCACGTTCAACACCAGCAACGGCGAGGTGAACGCTGTCCGGAATGCCCACCTCACCATCATGCCGGGGGAGACCGTGGCAATCGTGGGCGAGTCCGGCTCGGGCAAATCAACAACCGCCCTCGCAGCCATTGGGTTGCTGCCGGCCAACGGCCGGGTCTCCGGCGGACAGATCCTGCTGGACGGCGAAGACATCTCGCATGCGCCGGAAAAGCGGATGATCGAGCTGCGCGGCAACACCATCGGCATGGTGCCCCAGGACCCCATGTCCAACCTCAACCCAGTGTGGAAGATCGGCTACCAGGTCAAGGAGACCCTGCGCGCGAACGGCAGGCCCAGCGGACCGGAGGACATCGCGAAGGTGCTGTCCGAGGCAGGTCTGCCGGACGCCCACCGGCGCGCCAGGCAGTACCCGCACGAGTTCTCCGGCGGCATGCGCCAGCGGGCCCTGATTGCCATCGGCCTGTCCTGCCAGCCCCGGCTGCTCATCGCGGATGAGCCCACGTCAGCGCTGGATGTCACGGTGCAGCGGCAGATCCTGGATCACCTTGAAGGCATGACGTCCGAGCTCGGTACGGCTGTCCTGCTGATCACCCACGACCTTGGCCTTGCCGCCGAACGCGCGGACAAGGTTGTGGTCATGTACCGCGGCCAGGTGGTCGAATCAGGGCCGTCGCTCGAGCTGTTGCAGAACCCGCAGCATCCCTACACCAAGCGGCTCGTGGAATCGGCACCGTCCCTCGCCAGCCGCCGGATCCAGGTTGCCAAGGAACAGGGCGTGCAAGCGGCCGACCTCCTGGCTCCGGCCGCCGAGGCGCTCACCGCCGACAACGTCCTTCAGATCCAGGACCTGCGGAAGGTGTACAAGCTTCGGCAGGGCCTGGGAAAATCGTCGGACTTTGCGGCCGTGGACGGCGTCACCTTCGACGTCCTTCGCGGAACCACGACGGCGATCGTGGGGGAGTCGGGCTCCGGTAAGTCCACAGTGGCCAAGATGGTGCTCCAGCTGGAGAAGCCGACGGACGGGAAAATCCTGTTCGACGGCGTGGACACCTCACTGCTGAAGCCTTCGGAACTGTTCAAGTTCCGGCGCCGGGTGCAGCCCATCTTCCAGGATCCCTACGGCTCCCTGGACCCGATGTACAACATCTACCGGACCATTGAGGAGCCGCTGCGGGTCCACAAAATCGGGAACAAAGCCAGCCGCGAGAAGAAGGTCCGCGAGCTGCTGGACCAGGTGGCGCTGCCGCAATCCACCATGCAGCGGTACCCGAACGAGCTCTCCGGCGGCCAGCGGCAGCGCGTTGCCATTGCCCGTGCGCTGGCGTTGGACCCTGAAGTCATCATCTGTGACGAGGCGGTGTCCGCCCTGGACGTACTGGTCCAGGCACAGGTGCTGAACCTGCTGGCCGACCTGCAGTCCAACCTCGGCCTGACCTACCTCTTCATCACCCACGACCTCGCGGTGGTCCGCCAGATCGCAGATCACGTCTGCGTGATGGAGAAGGGGCGCCTGGTGGAGACGGGATCCACGGACGACGTCTTCGACGCGCCGCAGCAGGAGTACACACAGGCGCTGCTCAACGCCATCCCGGGGGCCAAGCTGATGCTTCCGCCGGAAGTTGCATAAGCGGACTGCCTGCACACTAAGTACGGCTGGAGCCGGGGCCTTCGGGCCCCGGCTCCAGCCGTCTGCGCTTCAGTCCTGGCCCGGGCCGTCGTCCCGGGTGCCGGAGGCCCGCAGCGGCTGCTGGTCCGCCGTCGGCTTCCGGTCCAGGCCCAGGTCCCGGAGGCGGCCCTCGAGGAGGACTCCCAATTCTTGGCGTCCCGCAGGGTTCATGTGCACTGTATCCGCGAGGTCTTTGGCCAGGCCGTACCGGGTCAACCAGTCACCCACGGATACGAAGGGGAGGGCATGGGACGCTGCCACCGACCCCAACAGGGCATCGACTTCGGTCCGCCGGCCGCCGCCGTGGGCTTCCCCGCGGGCAAGCGTTCCGATCATCGCCATGGGCGTGCCGGGGTAGCGCTCCCGCAGCTCCGCGATCAGGCGTTCGGCATTGGCGGTTATCTGCCTGTCACTCGCTGCACCGGCGGCGTCATTGCCGCCGCCCTGGATGACAATGAGCGCCGGCGTTCCCGATGGCAGCAGCCAGTCGCCGCGCAGCAGGGCATCAATATAGTTGCCTGTTGCACCGTTCGAGGAGACAAAGCCGGTCCCGCCCCGGCCGCAGAAGTACACGTTGTAGCCCGCGGCAGCCAGGCCCAGCCGCGGCCAGCCGTCAACGGGTTCCGACTGTGAATCACCGATCAGCAGGACCGTCCTGCTGACCTCCGGGACAACGGCCTCGAGCCGCCCGTTGGCCGGGTTCAGGACGCGTGAACCGGCAGTTGCGGCTGCAGGATTCCCGGCTGCCCCTTGGGATCCCGCCGCAGCCGCTGCCGCAACTGGACGGCCAGGATTCCCCGGGTCCGCGGCGGGCAGGCCGCAGCCGGAGAGGCTTGCGGACAAGGCAACAGCCGCAGCGACGCCGGACACGGCACAACGGGTCCAGGCCTTGGCGGCCGGGGATTTTCGCATCTGGTGTCTTTCGGGCTTGCACGGTCTGTCAGAGCAATCATGTTGCATGCCGTCCTGGATGGCCAGTGATTTTGCCCACAATTTTCCGTGGCGGGGCAGGGCCGGGGCCACGCAGTGCCCGCACGCCGCCGGAGAATTTAGGCCAATAAATGGCACTGGCGCTAGAATGGAGGAAGGCGCCCTGTGCTAAGGGCCTGATCCGTCGTGCGTTCCGGTTGGAAATGTCGCGATACAACAGCTGACTTTCACCACTGAATCGAGCCATTACGCATGTCTGAAACCACCACCAACACCGCGGTCGCCACTGCATCACGCAGTGACCTCCGCAACGTCGCGATTGTGGCCCACGTTGACCACGGCAAGACCACCCTGGTCGACGCCATGCTCAAGCAGACCAACTCCTTTGCCGAGCACAACCACCTTGAAGACCGCGTGATGGACTCCGGTGACCTGGAGCGCGAAAAGGGCATCACCATTCTGGCCAAGAACACCACCGTGGCCTACAACGGACCGTCCTCCAACGGCGAGACCATCACCATCAACGTCATCGACACCCCCGGCCACGCCGACTTCGGCGGCGAGGTGGAGCGCGGCCTGTCCATGGTTGACGGCGTCGTCCTCCTCGTTGACGCTTCCGAAGGCCCGCTGCCCCAGACCCGCTTCGTGCTGCGCAAGGCCCTTGCCGCGCACCTGCCAGTCATCCTGCTGGTCAACAAGACCGACCGTCCCGACGCCCGCATCGAGGAAGTCGTCCACGAGTCCATGGACCTCCTCCTGGGCCTTGCCTCGGACCTGGCTGACGAGGTTCCGGACCTGGACCTGGACAAGATCCTTGAGGTTCCCGTTGTCTACGCGGCCGCCAAGGTTGGCCGCGCTTCCCTCGACCAGCCCGCTGACGGCACCGCTCCGGAGAACGAAGACCTGGAGCCGCTGTTCAAGACCATCATCGAGCACATCCCGGCACCCACCTACAACCCGGAGGGTGTGCTGCAGGCACACGTCACCAACCTGGACGCTTCCCCGTTCCTGGGCCGCCTTGCCCTGCTGCGCATCTACAACGGCACCCTGCGCAAGGGCCAGACCGTTGCCTGGGCACGCGCCAACGGTGAGCTCAAGAACGTGAAGATCACCGAACTCCTGGCCACCAAGGCCCTGGACCGCGTTCCCGCGGAGTCTGCAGGCCCGGGTGAGATCGTCGCCGTCGCCGGCATCGAGGACATCACCATCGGTGAGACCCTCACCGACGCCGAGAACCCGCAGCCGCTGCCGCTGATCACCGTGGACGATCCCGCCATCTCCATGACCATCGGTATCAACACCTCGCCGCTGGCCGGCAAGGTCAAGGGTGCCAAGGTCACGGCACGCCAGGTGAAGGACCGCCTGGACAAGGAACTGATCGGTAACGTCTCCATCAAGGTTCTCCCCACCGAGCGTCCCGACGCCTGGGAAGTCCAGGGCCGTGGCGAGCTGGCACTGGCCATCCTGGTGGAGCAGATGCGCCGTGAAGGCTTCGAACTGACCGTCGGCAAGCCGCAGGTTGTCACCAAGACCATCGACGGCAAGATCCACGAGCCGATGGAGCACATGACCATCGACGTCCCCGAGGAGTACCTCGGTGCAGTGACCCAGCTGATGGCAGCCCGCAAGGGCCGCATGACCAACATGGCCAACCACGGTACCGGCTGGTGCCGGATGGAATTCATCGTCCCCGCCCGTGGCCTGATCGGCTTCCGCACCAAGTTCCTCACGGACACCCGCGGCGCCGGCATCGCAGCGTCCATCTCCGAGGGCTACGAGCCGTGGGCCGGCCCCATCGAGTACCGCACCAACGGCTCGATGATCGCTGACCGCGCCGGTGTTGTCACGCCGTTCGCCATGATCAACCTGCAGGAGCGCGGCTCGTTCTTCGTGAAGCCCACCTCCGAGGTTTACGAAGGCATGATCGTGGGCGAGAACTCCCGCGCCGACGACATGGACGTCAACATCACCAAGGAAAAGAAGCTCACCAACATGCGTGCAGCCTCCTCTGACACCTTCGAGAACCTGACGCCGCCGCGCGACCTGACCCTTGAAGAGTCCCTCGAATTCGCCCGCGAGGACGAGTGCGTGGAAGTGACCCCGGAAGCCATCCGCATCCGCAAGGTCATCCTGGACACCAACGAGCGCGCCAAGGCCAACCGCGCCCGCGCCAAGGTCTAGTCACCGGAGCACAAGACTGAAACAGCCGGTACGGCGGTGGGGATTCCCGCCGCCGTACCGGCTTTTCTTTGTCTGAGGGGGAGGCCCCGCCTGCGCAGCCACCCCGCCGCGGTGGCCCGCCTCTACCGTGCGTGCCGGCGCCTCAGGGGCGCCGGCGGGACTTCCTTGGCGGCCACTACCTCTGACAGCTGGATAACGACGTCGGCCTTCCGGGTCCTGATGGTGCACGCACCGCCGTTGCACGCCACCAGGTGGCCCAATGCGTCGGTCAGGCCGCCCTCGATGCGGTAGCGCACCACCACCCGCATTCCGGGTGTTGCGCCCGAGAGGAACCCGGCGGGGGTAGGAACAGGCTGACTCACCAGTTCATACTAGGGTGTCCGGCTAGGTTCGCGGGAACGGGCTGGGAGATAATAGGCTCAGATGTCAAGGGTCCGGCCGCAGCGCCGGATGCAAGTGCCGGCGGGTTGCCGGAACCAACGTGGAGAGGCCAGGGACGTGACGTACGTAATCGCGCAGCCGTGTGTAGATGTCAAGGACAAGGCATGTATTGAGGAGTGCCCGGTCGACTGCATCTATGAGGGTGAGCGTTCGCTGTACATCCATCCGGACGAGTGTGTGGACTGCGGTGCCTGTGAACCGGTGTGCCCTGTTGAAGCCATTTACTACGAGGATGACACCCCGGAGGAATGGGCGGACTATTACAAGGCCAATGTCGAGTTCTTCGACGACCTCGGCTCGCCGGGTGGAGCAGCGAAGGTCGGCAACACGGGCAAGGACCACCCGATGATCGCCGCACTGCCGCCGCAGAACCAAGACCACTGACGCGGGAAGATACCGTGACCCCAGCAGCGAGGACGTTCGGCCTGGACCTGCCTGACTACCCGTGGGAAGCCATGGCGCCGTACGCCGCCAAGGCAGCGGAGCACCCCGGCGGGGCCGTCAATCTTTCCATCGGGACCCCGGTGGATCCTACGCCGGCCCTGATCCAGGACGCGCTCAAGGCCGCGGCGGACGCCCCAGGCTACCCCACCGTGCACGGCACACCGGCCCTGCGTGAAGCCATCGCCGGGTGGTTTGAACGGCGCCGCGGCGTGGCAGGGCTCGATCCCCGCAACGTCATGCCCACCGTGGGCTCCAAAGAACTGGTGGCCTGGCTGCCGCTCCTGCTGGGACTCAAGCCGGGAGACGTCGTCGTCCGCCCCAAGGTCGCCTACCCCACCTACGACATCGGCGCCACCTTTGCCGGCGTGACGTCCGTGGCCACGGACAACCTGGACGAACTGGATGAAGCCACCCGTGCGCGCGTCCGGCTGATCTGGGTTAATTCCCCGGGAAACCCCACCGGCAGCGTACGCGGAATCGACTCCCTGAAGGCCGTGGTGCAGCAGGCAAGGGAACTGGGTGCCGTGGTGGCCTCCGACGAGTGCTACGCAGAACTTGGCTGGGGTGACTGGGATGTCCAGCGCGGCGGACAGGCTGTTCCCAGCATCCTTGATCCGCGTGTAGCCGGCGGATCCCATCAGGGCCTGCTGGCTGTCTATTCCCTGAGCAAGCAGTCCAACGTGGCGGGCTACCGGGCAGCGTTCGTGGCCGGCGACCCTGGCCTCATGCCCAACCTGGTGAACAGCCGCAAGCACGCGGGCATGATCGTGCCCTATCCGGTGCAGGAGGCCATGCGCGTGGCGCTCGGCGACGACGCCCACGTGGAAGCGCAGAAGGACCTGTACCGGGGGCGGCGCGAGCGGCTCGTCCCGGCGCTGCTGGACTTCGGCCTCGAGATCAAGGATTCCGACGCCGGGCTGTACCTGTGGTCCACCGCCGGGGAAAGCACCTGGGACACGGTGGGGCGGCTGGCGGAACGCGGCATCGTGGTGGGCCCCGGGGTTTTCTACGGCGAGGCCGGCAACGGATACATCCGCGTGGCGCTGACCGGAACGGACGAGCGCATCGACGCCGCAGTGTCCCGGCTCGTTGCGGCGCCGTAACAATACTGTGACTCGCGCCACAACGGCCCGGTTTTAGGGGCTTCCGGACCGTCTCGGATTAGTGGCACCCGCCAAGGGGCGGTACTTTTTAAGTGACTATCAATGGTGGCTTTCTACAAGAAGGCAGCCCGGGTGTTGGAACCTGTGTTCTCAGGCTTCGTGCGCGGCTCACCTGATGTTGGATCAAGCTTTCGACAGAGGCCCAGAAGCCTCATGAAGGGGACTCCATGACTGAGACCAACAATGCGGCCACCCTGCACCACGCAGGAGGCGAGCTCAAGCTGCCGCGCATCCAGGTTGTTGAAGGAAACGAGGGCTACGACGTTTCCAAACTGCTGAAGCAGACGGGCGCAGTCACCTTTGACCCCGGCTTCATGAACACGGCAGCCACGACTTCTGCTATCACCTACATCGACGGCGATGCTGGCATCCTGCGCTACCGCGGGTACCCCATCGAGCAGCTGGCCCAGCACTCCAGCTTCCTCGAGGTGTCCTACCTTTTGATCTACGGCAACCTGCCCAGCCCCACGGAGCTGGAGGAGTTCGACCAGAAGATCCGCCGCCACACCCTGCTGCATGAGGAGCTCAAGGGCTTCTTCAGCGGTTTCCCCCGGGACGCGCACCCCATGCCCGTGCTGTCCTCGGCAGTGTCCGCGCTGTCCACGTTCTACCAGGACTCGCTGGACCCGTTCAACGCCGAACAGGTGGAAGTTTCCACCATCCGCCTGATGGCCAAGATGCCGGTTATCGCGGCGTACGCGCACAAGAAGTCCATCGGCCAGCCCATGCTGTACCCGGACAACTCCCACAACCTCGTGGAAAACTTCATGCGCCTGAGCTTCGGCCTGCCGGCTGAGCAGTACGAGGTGGACCCGGTCATTGCCAAGGCGCTGGACCTGCTGCTGATCCTGCACGCGGACCACGAGCAGAACTGTTCAACGTCCACCGTGCGCCTGGTGGGCTCGTCCAACGCCAATCTGTTCGCTTCGGTGTCCGCCGGCATCAACGCGCTCTTCGGTCCCGCCCACGGCGGTGCCAACGAGGCAGTCCTCAAGATGCTCCGCCAGATCCAGGCCGACGGCACGAAGCCCGAGGACTACATGGAGAAGGTCAAGAACAAGGAAGACGGCGTCCGCCTCATGGGCTTCGGGCACCGCGTCTACAAGAACTACGATCCGCGCGCGAAGATCGTCAAGGCCACGGCCCACGAAATCCTCAGCAAGCTCGGCGGCAACGACGAACTGCTGGAGATCGCCCTGCGCCTGGAAGAGAAGGCGCTCAACGATGACTACTTCATCCAGCGCAAGCTCTACCCGAACGTGGACTTCTACACCGGCCTGATCTACAAGGCCATGGGCTTCCCGGAGAAGATGTTCACGGTACTGTTCGCCATCGGCCGCCTCCCCGGCTGGATCGCCCAGTGGCGGGAAATGATCAGCGACCCGAACACCAAGATCGGACGCCCGCGCCAGCTGTACATCGGCGAGCCGGAGCGGGACTACCCGGTCCGCTAACTCCCCGGATCAATACCTGCAATGACGACGGCGGCCGCCCACCTTCCAAAGGTGGGCGGCCGCTTTGTTGTTGCAGAGAAGGCTAGTTGCTGTAGCCCTGCGGGTTGTTCTTCTGCCAGCGCCAGTGGTCCTCGCACATCTGGTCCACGGTTTTGGTGGTGGACCAGCTGAGGTCCGCCAGCGCAGAGGTGGCGTCGGCCCAGAAGGCGGGGAGGTCACCCGCGCGGCGGCCGGTGATCTCGTAGGGGATCGGCTGCCCGACTGCCTTTTCGAAGGAGCGGAGCACCTCCAGGACGGAGGAGCCCTTGCCGGAGCCCAGGTTCCAGCGGAAGACGCCGGTGCGGTCCGCAACGTAGTTCAGCGCGGCCACGTGGCCTTCGGCGAGGTCCACAACGTGGATGTAGTCCCGCAGGCAGGTGCCGTCCGGGGTGTCGTAGTCCCCGCCGAAAACCATCAGCTTCTCGCGGCGGCCAACGGCCACCTGGGCGATGAAGGGCACAAGGTTGTTCGGGATGCCCTGGGGGTCCTCGCCGATCCGGCCGGAGGGGTGGGCGCCGACAGGGTTGAAGTAGCGCAGCAGGGCTATGTGCCAGCGGGTGTCCGCGGCGCCCAGGTCAGAGAGGATGTCCTCGATCTGCTCCTTGGTGCGGCCGTAGGGGTTGTTGGCCCCGATTTCCATCTTCTCCACATAGGGGATGGGGTTGTGCTCGCCGTAGACGGTGGCCGAGGAACTGAAGACAATGGACCGGACGTCGTGGCGGTCCATGACCCGGATGAGGTTCAGGGTCCCCACCAGGTTGTTGTGGTAGTACTTGAGCGGCTCCCGGACGGATTCGCCAACGGCCTTCAGCCCGGCAAAGTGGATCACCGCGTCAATGGGGCTGGCGGCGAACACACGCTCGACGGCGGCCTCATCCACCAGGTCGACGTGGTGGAACTCCGCGGTCCTGCCGCTGAGCTCGGCAACCCGCCGGAGGGATTCCTCGCTGGAGTTGACCAGGTTGTCGATGACCACCACATCATGGCCGGCTTCCTGCAGGGATAAAACAGTGTGGGAACCAATGTAGCCGGTGCCCCCGGTGACCAGAATTTTCATGCCTCTAACGCTATCCCACGGACACCTGCTGCCGCCGCCGCGTTCCGGATGCCGGGCAGCGCCGCGCACGTACCGCTGAGGGGCGACAGGAGGCCGCGGGCACGGCACGGCACGGCGACCGTCCCAAGGGAGCACATCCGTGCTAAATAGGAGGAGTGCCAAAAATCGTAGATGCCGAAGCCCGGCGCCAGGACGTTGTTGAAGCAGTTCTCCGCATCATCGCCGGAGACGGGCTGGAACGGGCCTCCCTCAGGGAAACGGCGGACGAAGCAGGGCTGGCTGTGGGTTCTGTCCGCCACTATTTCGCGGGCAGTGAGGAATTGCTGGCATTCGCCTTTGCCTCGGTGGTGGACCGCATCGTGCGCCGCCTGGAAGCATCCCTTCCTGGCGTGCACGCGGCGGATCCCGGCACCCCTGAGCACCGCGCGGCGATATTAACCCTCCTGTGCGGACTCCTGCCCCTTGACGGGCCACGGGCGCTTGAGGTGTGTGCCTGGATGGCGTTCCGTAACGCCGCGAGGGTCCGCCCGTTCCTCGCCGCCGAAGCGGACCGGAGCCACCGGGAGGTAGCCGTCATCGTGGGCAGCGTCATCCGTGCCCTGCGGCCGGAGGACCAGCCGACGGAAAGCCTGGTGGTTGAAGCCGAGCGGCTTCTCGCCACCCTGGACGGTCTGTGCATGCACTCCCTGCTGCAGCCCGGATGGATGACCCGGGAAATGTGCGTGGACGTCCTGGAGCAGCACCTCGACGGGATGTGATGACTGCCACTAACGTGGGCATCAGGAGGAATAGACTGGGAGCCGGGGGAGCTACCGGACTACCCTCTTGGCAAGGGCGCGCGACGGAAGGACGTCGGATGTATCAGACAAGCGGAACCAGGTGGCAAATCACCGCGGACACGTCGGGGCCAATGATGATAGCCCTGTTCGTCCGGGATACTGCGGGGCTCGACGGCGCAGGTCACCCCGCGCTGTCCCACGCAGCGCCCAAGGTACGCCGTGCCGATCATTCACACTTGACCGCGGACGTTGGTGGCCTGAGTGCCCTCAAGACAGAGTGGGAGGCATGGTGGGAGCAGCTGCTCAAGGCCCATCCCCAGACGTCTCCCGAGTTGTCGCCGCCGGACTTTGAAGCTTTTGGAAACTCTCCCGCCCTGCAGCGCGTGCTCCAGGCCCACTTCGGTTCCGCCCTTACCTGGGCACGGGAGCGCAGGAGCGAATACGCGGAAATTGAGGCGGAGCGTGCCGCCAGCGGAGCGGACCAGCTTCTTGAGGACATGGTGGACGACAGGCTGATGGAGGTTGGCCGCGATTCCCGTGACTTCAAGCTGACCATCATTGAGCTTCCCCTGAATGAACAGCGGGCCTGGTACCTGGAACCGGACAAGATCATCATGAGCAACCGCCTGATGGCCGAGCCTGAGCTGTTCCGCAGCTACGTCCAGCCGGTGGTCGAAATCCTCGTGTAGGGACCCGCGGTGCTCTTCCAGCAGCCGTTCAGCTGCCGGCCCCCTCCGCCGCCACCGTGATCCGGACCTGTCCGTCCGTGGCCGCCGAAGCCTGCCACCCGTCCCGCGCCTCCCGGTTCCAGCTCCGGCCGGCGACGTCCACCTGCAGGACCTCGAAGCCCTTGGCGTTGGCAACAGCCCATTGCGCCACGGACCAGGCCTGGCTGCCGGCGGCCTCCACCACCAGCGTTTCACCTTCAACAGCCGTCCCCAGCGGCCCGTAGGCCTGATTGAGTTCCGCGGACAACGCGGCGGTATCCCCGCCCGCGCCGGCAGCCCGCAGGGTGCACCGGACGGCCTCGGGCGTCTGGCCGGTCAGCCCGGAGGCGAAGGTCCGTCCCATTTCCTCGTGCTGGGCATAGGCGGTGGGGTAGGCGGAGCGCTGGACGCGCTGGGCGGCGTCCGTGATCTCCAGTGACTCGTAGCCCGGGATCTTGACCAGGGCGTCGTAGAAGGCGTTCGCGGCGTAGTAGGGATCCATGATCTGTGCCTCGGTTCCCCATCCCTGGGAAGGGCGCTGCTGGAACAGTCCGCGCGAATCCGGGCCGGCCTTGTCGCCGTGGTCGATGTTCCGGAGCTTGGACTCCTGCATGGCGGTGGCCAGGGCAATGCTGGCAGCACGCGGTGGAAGCCCGCGCTGCACCGCCACGGCAGTGATCAGTGAAGCGTTGACGGCCTGGTCCGGGGCGAGTTCCGAGGTTCGCTCGCCAATAACGGCCCTGCAGCGCTCCGACACGAGCGTTTCGGAGCGCTGCAGGAAAAACACGGCCGAATAGACGCCGCCTGCCACCAGTGCCAGGGCCAGCACCAGTACTGCGAGGCGGCGCAGTCCGCGTCTTCGTGCCATGGAATGATCAGTTGGCGTGGAGGGCGTCGTTCAGCTCCACGGTCTGTCCCTGGCGGGGGAGGACCTCCACAGCGCCCGTGGTGGAGTTGCGGCGGAACAGCAGGTTGGGCACACCGGACAGCTCGGCTGCCTTGACGATCTTAGTGGTGTCCTCGCCCACCTCGTCCTTGGGCCCGGGCACCCGCACCCGGGTTCCGGCCGTGACGTACAGGCCGGCTTCCACCACGGAATCGTCGCCGATGCTGATGCCAACACCGGAGTTTGCCCCCAGCAGCACCCGCTCGCCGATGGTGATCTTTTCCTTGCCGCCGCCGGACAGCGTGCCCATGATGGAGGCGCCGCCGCCCACGTCACTGCCGTCGCCGGTCACGACGCCCGCTGAAATGCGGCCCTCCACCATCGACGTACCCAGGGTTCCGGCGTTGAAGTTCACAAACCCTTCGTGCATCACGGTGGTTCCTTCGGCCAGGTGCGCACCCAGCCGCACCCGGTCGGCGTCGGCAATCCTTACACCGGAAGGCACAACATAGTCCACCATGCGCGGGAACTTATCGATGCCGTAGACGGTGACGGCACCGCGGCGCCGCAGCCGCGCACGGGTGAGTTCAAAGCCTTCCACGGCGGCGGGGCCGAAGTTGGTCCACACAACGTTGGGCAGCTTGCCGAAGATGCCGTCAAGGTTGATGGTGTTGGGCCGGACAAGGCGGTGCGAAAGGAGGTGCAGGCGCAGGTACGCATCGGCGGTATCGGCCGGGGCTTCATCGAGGTGGATCTGGACAAAAACCACCTTCTGCTCGGTACCGCGGTCCTGGTCCGCCCCATTCTCGGCGATGCTTCTCAGCGACTCGTCCGCGTTCTCGACGGAACGGAGGCTCTCGGCGGCAACACCAAGCGCCGGAGCGGGAAACCAGACATCCAGGACGCTGGCGTCGGCGGTGGAAACGGTGGCCACGCCGAAGCCGTAGGCGGAGCGGTGGTCTGTGGATGCCTGCGAGGTTTCGGGCACGGCAGAAGAAGCAGTCTCAGTCATGCCCCCAGTCTATCGACGGGCGGGGACAGGGTCCGAACTAGACTGGCTTCGTGACTGCCGAAACCACACCCCAGCCTTCCACCCTGCTACTCGACCTTCGCCAGGATGTTGCCCTCCTGACCGCCGCCATCATGGACATCAACAGCGTGTCCGGAAACGAAAAGGAACTTGCCGACGCCGTTGAAGCGGCCCTCCTGGCAGTTCCCCAGCTCAGCGTGGTCCGGGACGGCGATTCAATCATCGCCCGCACCGAACTGGGCCATCCGGAACGCGTCATCCTGGCCGGGCACCTCGACACGGTGCCGCTGCCCCTGGCAGCGGATGCGAAAGGGACCGTTCCCTCCAGCTGGGAATCGGGTGTTCCGGGGGAGGGGATCCTCTACGGCCGCGGGGCCACCGACATGAAGGGCGGCGTCGCGGTGCAGCTTGCCCTGGCGGCCACCATGTTTGACGACGGTGCCTCGCCGAAACGGGACATCACCTTTGTGTTCTACGACCACGAGGAAGTGGAAGCCGTCAAAAGCGGCCTGGGCCGCCTGGTCCGCAACCACGGCCACCTGCTCCACGGTGACTTCGCCATCCTGCTGGAACCGACGGACGGCACGGTGGAGGGCGGCTGCAACGGCACCAGCAGGTTCGAAGTAACCACGGTGGGGGAGGCAGCCCACTCCGCACGCGCGTGGATGGGCAGCAACGCCATCCACGCCGCAGCTCCGGTCCTGGCCAGGCTGGCCGGCTACCAACCGCAGACCATCACTGTGGACGGACTCGAGTACCGCGAGAGCCTCAATGCCGTGAAGATCAACGGCGGGACCGCCGGCAACGTGATTCCGGACCGGTGCGTGGTGGAAATCAACTACCGTTTTGCGCCGGACAAAAACCCCGACCAGGCCGAGGCCGTAGTGCGGGAGCTGCTGGAGGGCTTCGAGGTGGTCCGCACCGATGCTGCCGCCGGTGCCAGGCCCGGCCTGCACCACCCGGCCGCCGCCTCCTTCGTCGCCGCAGTCGGCGCCGAGCCCAAGCCAAAATACGGCTGGACCGACGTCGCACGCTTCAGTGAACTGGGCATACCGGCGGTGAACTTCGGGCCGGGTGATGCCCTGCTGGCACACAAGGACAACGAACATGTGCACGCAGACGCCATCCGCACCTGCCTGGCGGCCCTGCGGACGTGGCTGGCAACCTGAACCTAAAAAACGATGGCCCGGACCACAAGGTCCGGGCCATCGTCGTTAAGCGAGAACTATCAGGGAACGGCTGCTTCGGCGGCTTCGGGTTCGGCCTTGGCCACGCCGCCGGCCGCCTTCTTGGACCCGCGACGCTCGATCCATACCGCGATCCTCGAAACGAGGATGTTGATCGCGATGTAGATGGCTGCCGCCACGAAGAAGATCGGGAACAGGAACTGGGTTCCCAGGAAGTCAGCCATCACCTGCACGGCGCGCAGTAGCTCGCCGTACGCCACGATGTAGCCGAGCGAGGTGTCCTTGAGGAGCACCACCATCTGCGCCACCAGGGACGGCATCATGCGCCGGATCGCCTGCGGCAGCTCGATCAGCATGCGCGACTTGAAGCTGGTGAGGCCGATCGCAAGCCCGGCCTCGCGCTGGCCCTTGGGCAGCGACTGGATGCCGGCGCGGATGATCTCTGCAAACACTGCCGAGTTGTACAGCACCAGGCCGGTGACAACAGCAATGAAGGGCGAGGTGCCGAAGCCGAGCAGGACGAACAGCATCATGAGGACTACCGGCATGCCGCGGAGGAACTCCAGCACCACGCGGGTGGGGATCCGGATGAAGGCGGCATCGGAGATGCGGAGCAGGCAGAGCAGCAGGCCCAAGGGGAACGCGATGACAGCCGCGAGGGCTGCCGCGCTGAGGGTTGCGCCCAGGCCGTTGCCCAGGAGCGTCCACACATCGGCCCGGGTGAAGATCTGCCAGCGGCGCCCTTCGAAGATGCCCTGCTGCGCGAACGTCATGATGATCCAGGCCAGCAGGCCCAGGATCAGCAGCGAACCCACGATGGATCCGATCAGGGAGATGCGCCGGGCCTTGGGGCCTGGAACGTCGTAGAGGACTGAGCTCATCGGGCAATCGCCACCTTTCGTTCCACCGTACTGGCCAGGATGCCCAGCGGAACGGTGAGGAGCAGATAGAAGAACGCAACGCCGAGCAGCACGGGGATGACGGCGTCACCGTTGGCGTTTGCCAGCTGGCGGCCGTAACCGAACAGTTCGAGGACAAAGAACGCGCCGGCAACCGAGGAGTTCTTGACCAGGGCGATCAGGATATTGATGAGCGGCGGGACCACCGTCCGCAGGGCCTGGGGCAGGATGATGAGGTTCAGGACCTGCCCGAAGTTCATGCCGATGCTGCGGGCAGCTTCAGCCTGGCCCACCGGGACGCTGTTGACACCTGAGCGGACAGCTTCGGCGATGAACGCTGCGGTGTAGGTACTCAAGGCAATGATGGCGGCGACTTCGAACTGCTCGAATTTGACGCCGAGCCGGGGAAGGACAATAGCCGCGAAGAAGAAGGCGATGGTCAGGGGAGTGTTCCGGAGGACCTCCACGTAGACCGTGCTGAAGCCGCGGAGCGCTGCCACCGGGGAGACCCTGGCTGCCGCGAGCAGTGTGCCGAGTACCAGCGCGATGACGCCGGAAACGGCGGAGAGGAAAAGTGTGCGGAGAAAACCGTTCCAGTACAGGGGAAGGTTTTCAAGAATGACGTCCATAGGATCCTTCGGATGTGGGCGTGGACGGGAGCGGAGAGGCCGGTTGCCGGGGCCACGGAGCAGCCCCGGCAACCACTGAGGTTACTTAGTAACGGTCAATCTCGGGCAGCTCCGGGGCAGTCTTGATGACTGAGCCCGCAGTGGCTTCCCAGGCCTTCTTGTAGGACCCGTCTTCTTCGAAGGATTCCAGCTGGTCGTTGATCCAGTTGCGGAACTCGGTGTCGTCCTTCTTCAGGCCGATGCCGTAGGGCTCCTTGGTGAACGTCTCGTCGGAGGCGAGCTTGAAGGCGTCCGGTTCCTTGTCCACGAAGCCGGCCAGGATCACGTTGTCCGTGGTGACGGCTTCCACCTGCTTGTTGCGCAGCGGCTCAAGGCAGGCCGAGTAGGTTGCGGCCGGAACGAGTTCCGCGCCGTACTGGTCCACGATGGTGGCTGCGGGGGTGGAACCCGTCACGGAGCAGACCTTCTTGCCCTTGACGTCCTCGGGGGTCTTGATGGTGTCGTTGTCCTTGTTGACCATCAGCGCCTGGCCGGCCTCGTAGTACGGGCCCGCGAAGCTGACAACCTGCTTGCGCTTGTCATTGATGGTGTAGGTGGCGATGACCAGGTCAACCTTGCCCTGTTCGATGAACGGCTCGCGGTTGGCAGACACGGTCTCGGACCACTCGATCTTGTCAGCGGGGATGCCCAGCTTCGCGGCGATCAGCTTGCCGATTTCGACATCGAATCCAACCGGCTTGCCGTCGAGGCCCACCTGTCCGAAGAGCGGCTGGTCGTACTTGGTGCCGATCTTGATGGTGCCGGCCGAGGCGAGCTTTTCCATGGTGGTGCCGGCAGCGAACGTGGGCTCTGCAGCAACCGAGGGATCGCCCCCGGCATCGGTGCCGCCACCGCCGCAGGCGCTCAGGGACAGGGCGAGGGCGGCTGTAGCCGCCACGAAGAATGACTTCCGCCGGGTCATAAATGCCTTCATGACATTCCTTTCATTGAGGCCGTGGGTCACGGCCTGGGTGCGAACTTGGAGTATTGGTTCGGGTGGATCAGTGGGTGAGGAGCTTGGAGAGGAAGTCCTTGGCGCGGTCGCTCTTCGGGTTGGTGAAGAACTCCTCCGGGGTGGCGTCCTCGACGATCTGGCCGTCCGCCATGAAGACGACGCGGTCCGCGGCCTTGCGGGCGAAGCCCATCTCGTGGGTGACCACGATCATGGTCATGCCCTCCTTGGCCAGCTGGATCATGACGTCCAGGACCTCGTTGATCATTTCCGGGTCGAGCGCCGAGGTGGGCTCGTCGAAAAGCATGACCTTGGGCTTCATGGCCAGCGCGCGGGCGATCGCGACGCGCTGCTGCTGGCCGCCGGACAGCTGTGCCGGGAGCTTCGGGGCCTGATGCCCCACGCCAACGCGTTCAAGGAGCGCCATTGCGTCCTTGTCCGCTGTTGCTTTGGGGACGCCCTTGACCTTGATGGGCCCAAGGGTCACGTTTTCGAGGATGGTTTTGTGGGCGAAGAGGTTGAACGACTGGAAGACCATTCCGACGTCGGCACGCAGCTGCGCCAGCTCCTTGCCTTCCTCGGGGAGGACCTTGCCATCGATGCTGATGGTCCCGCCTTCGATGGTTTCCAGGCGGTTGATGGCGCGGCAAAGGGTGGACTTACCGGAGCCCGAAGGCCCGATGACCACAACAACCTCGCCCTTGCGGACCTGGAGGTTGATGTCCTTCAGAACGTGCAGCTGGCCGTAATGCTTGTTTACGGCGTTCAGGGAGACGAGGGCATCGCCGGGCACATGAGTAGTCATAGGAAGAATCTAGCGAACAACACCGGCTTATGACGCTAATCACCCCATGTTCCTGCGGATCGTGATTCAAGAGATACCTCCCGCGGGCAGGTTAGCCTAGGGGAATGAGCATCAGTGCAGATCCGGCAAGAAATTCCCAGCCACGCCGCAAGGGGCCCCTTGAGCTGCGCCGCAAACAGGCGGCCGTGGAGATGTCGGACCAGCATCTGCTCGACACCAAGGGCCCCGGGCAGTTCGTCCACACGGATCCCTGGCGGGTCCTGCGCATCCAGAGCGAGTTCGTGGAAGGGTTCGGTGCCCTGGCGGATATCGGGAAAGCCGTGAGCGTCTTCGGTTCAGCACGCACCAAGCCCGGCAGCCCCTACTACGAGATGGGCGTGGAAGTGGGGCGGAAACTGGCGGAGGCCGGCGTCGCCGTCATCACCGGCGGCGGTCCCGGCTCCATGGAGGCTGCCAACCGCGGCACCGTGGAAGGCAACGGTGTATCCGTGGGCCTGGGGATCGAGCTGCCGTTCGAACAGGGCCTGAACCAGTGGGTGGACCTGGGCATCAACTTCCGGTACTTCTTCGCCCGCAAGACCATGTTCGTCAAGTACGCCCAGGGGTTCATCGTCCTGCCCGGCGGGCTGGGAACACTCGACGAGCTGTTCGAGGCCATGGTGCTGGTCCAGACGCGCAAGGTCACATCGTTCCCGATCGTCCTCCTCGGCGTCGATTTCTGGGGCCCGATGATCGAGTGGATCAGGGGCACGCTGGTTGCCGAAGGCATGGTGTCCGAGAAGGACCTGGACCTGATCCAGGTGGTTGACGATCCCGCCGAAGCCGTGGACCGAGTGCTCCACGGGGCCGTTACGCCCTCCTTCAAGGGAGAGCAGCGGCCGGAGTAGCCGGTCCCGCCCCGGGTGTCCGGACTGGCAGCAGCCGCCCGGTCTGGCACGATGGAACGGTGAGTTTCTTTCTGGTTTTCCTGGCCATCGGGTTGGTCGGGGCGGTGTTCTGGGTCGGCCTCGGGCGGCGTGCGAGCAGGACAGGCAACGGTCCGTTGCCTGTCCTGCTCGACGGCGGCTTCGAGCAGCCGCCTGCCAACCTTCCCCCTGTCCTGCTGCCGGCCCAGGCCGCACCGGAGGATGTGGACCGTGTGCGGTTCTCCCTTGGCCTCCGCGGCTACAGGATGGACCAGGTGGACCAGGTCCTGGATGACTTGCGGGACCAGCTCGCCTCCAAACAGGACGAGATTGACGGCTTGCGGGCTGAGCTGCTGGCCCTGCAGGAAGCCCGCGCCACGGAACCCGGCGGGACCGCGCCGCCTGCAAAGAACACGCCGTGAGTACAGAGGCGCGGCGCCGCGCAGGCCTGCTCCCGTCGCTCCAAGGGCTGGCGGGGCAGGCGGGAACAGCACTCCGGGGCTGGCCGTGGTGGCTTCAGGTCACCGCCATCTACCTGGCCGCCCGCCTTGTCAGCGCCGGAATCTTCATGGCCGCTGCGCTCCACCAGGGCCCCAATCCCTGGTTTCCGGCGAAGCCTGACTACTGGAATTTCATCAACATCTGGGACGCGCGCTGGTACGCCCAGGTGATTGCCGGGGGTTACCCCTCCGTGCTGCCGACTGACGCCGCGGGCAACGTGCAGGAAAACACGTGGGCCTTCTATCCGTTGTTTCCCGCGTTGGCCGGGGGGCTCAGCGGACTCACCGGCATGGCTCCCGCGGCGGCCCTGACGCTCATCGCCATGCTTGCGGGCTGGGGAGCGGCGCTGGTTGTCTACGTTCTGTTCCGGCACAAGGCCTCCCACGCCCCGGCGCTGTGGGGCGTAACGTTCTTCGCCACCTTCCCCGTGGCTGCTGTCCTGCAGGTGCCGTACGCCGAACCGCTGTCCCTGCTGCTCCTCGCGGCAGCGTTGCTGCTGGTGGTCCGCAGGCAGTACCTCTGGGCAATACCCGTGGTGGTGCTCCTGTGCCTGTCCCGGCCGGTAGGTGTTCCCTTTGCGGCCATGCTGGGGCTGCTCCTCCTGCACCGCCTGTGGGCGCGGTTCCGCAACGCGGCCTCCGGCGCCGGGACGCGGGAAGGACCCCATTCCAACCGTGACCTCGCGGCCCTTGCCGTCCTCACCGGCGTCGGAGGCGCGATGGCGCTTGCCTGGCCCGCGGCGGCGTGGGCGGCAACCGGGGACATCCAGGCTTACACAAAAACCGAAACAGTATGGCGCGGCCATGACCTGGTGCCGTTCAAGCCCTGGTTCGACACCGGCATCAACCTTTTCGGGCCGGTGCTGGGAGTGCTGGCGCCCTTCATTTTCGTGGCCCTCTTCGCCGCCATGCTCTTCCTTCCCCCCGTCCGGCAGATCGGCGTCGAACTCCGCCTGTGGTGTGCCTGCTACATGGCGTACCTGGTGGCGTTCCTGCACCCGCAGACCAGTACGTTCCGCATGCTGCTGCCGCTGTTTCCGCTGGCGCTGGCAGCTGCACTGGCCTCCAGGTCGCGTGCTTACCGGGGGACGGTTGTCCTCATGTTCCTGCTGCTGCAGATTGTCTGGATTGTGTGGCTGTGGGCCTGGGCGCAATTGCCCGGCGGCGGGGATTATCCGCCCTAGTCTTTGGGGCCTTCGTGCAGGTCAGGGCTGAAATACCACCACGCGGTAAATGTCCATCGATTAGCTACGTGCGGGTAATTCCGCGATAATAGTAAGTAAGCAAGGACAAAAAGCATTCAGAATACGCGCAGCCCGGGCGGTGTCCAACCACTCCGCCGTGGCAGCTTGATCTACATGCGGACACAGCCCGCCCGGGCTGATCAGTCCTGGGACTAAATGGAGGGGAATTCCTCATGGCGGCTATGAAACCACGCACCGGCGACGGCCCAATGGAAGTCACCAAGGAGGGCCGCAGCCTGATCATGCGCGTCCCGCTCGAAGGCGGCGGGCGACTGGTGGTCGAGCTGAACGCTGCTGAGGCAGCCAACCTCAAGGAATGCCTGGTCGGCGTTACCGAATAATCGTGAAAAGGCAGGGCCCGCAGCAGCAGCTGCGGGCCCTGCCTTTTTCGGCGGCCTACTTCTTGACTGCCACCAGCAGGCCGTCGCCGGTGGGAAGCATGGCCGAAGCCAGCCTGTCGTCGTCGCGTATGGCTTTGCCCACCTGGCGCAGGACTACGGTGGTGGTCTCGCGGCTGGCGGGGTTGGCCACCTTGTCCTTGTCGAGTGCGTCGTTCACGATCAGCAGCCCTGCGGGCTTCAGCAGACGGATGGCCTGTTCCACGTATCCGGGCAGCCCGGGCTTGTCGGCGTCAATGAACACCAGGTCGTAGGCGCGGTCCGTCAGCCGCGGGAGGACGTCGCCTGCCCTTCCGGAAATGGTCCGGGTGCGGTTGGCGGGGCTGCCGGCCTCGGAGAATGCCTCGCGCGCGGCGCGGAGGTGTTCGACGTCGACGTCGATGGTGGTGAGGACGGACTGGGGGCCGAGGCCGCGGAGCAGGCACACACCTGAAACTCCCGCTCCGGTCCCGATCTCGACGGCGGTCTGGGCTTTGGATGCGGCAGCCAGCACGGTGAGGACTGCTCCCACTCCCGGGCCAATGGGCGTCACACCGAGCTCGAAGGAGCGCTCCCTGGCCCGAAGCATGACCTCATCCTCAGCAGGAAGATCTTCTGCATAGGACCAGCTGGTGGACTTGTCGGCGCTCATGGGTTTCGCTTTCTGGGCGGCAGGGAATGTCCTTTACAGCCTACTGTGTCCCGTGGCAACGGCAGGGGAGGCAGGCGGTTGCGCCTATGGCTGAACTTTTCCACAATCAGGAAATTCCCAGACAAGTTTGAAATGATTAATATCCGCTCATCCAAAAGGTGACCGGCGCCGAATCAGAGATGTCAACAGTATCCGGGCGTTAGTATTCCACGAGGGGAGTGGACGATGTCATCTTCAGTTGTGGCACCTGTCCCTGCAACAAACCATCCTGAGGCTGAGTGGGTGCGTCCCACCTGGGAAGAAGTGGTCACCAACCACTCTGCGAAGGTTTACCGGCTTGCCTACCGCCTGACGGGCAACAAGTACGACGCCGAGGACCTCACCCAGGAGGTGTTTGTCCGCGTCTTCCGCTCGCTGGAGAACTTCAAGCCGGGCACGCTGGACGGCTGGCTGCACCGGATCACCACGAACCTCTTCCTGGACCAGGCGCGGCGCAAAACCCGGATCAGGTTCGATGCCCTCGCCGAGGATGCCGAGTCGCGGCTTCCCGGCCGCGAACCGGGTCCGGAACAGAGCTTTGAGCTCAACAACCTGGACGTGGACGTGCAGGCTGCGCTGGAGGAACTTCCGCCGGACTTCCGCGCCGCCGTCGTCCTCTGCGACCTCGAAGGCCTGTCCTACGACGAAGTGGCGGAAGCGCTGGGCGTCAAGCTGGGTACTGTCCGCTCACGGATCCACCGCGGACGGACCATGTTGCGGGAGAAGCTGGCGCACCGGGACCCTCGTCCCCAGCAGGCGCGCCGCAAACTGTCCATGCCGCGTATCGCCGGCATCCTCTGAACGGCGCATGAGGTCCCGGACCCCATTCGGACGCAGGCACCAGCGCACCCGCAGCCACCTCCAGTCCTGCCACGAATGCTCTGCAGCGTTGCGGCGGGAACGCCAGTACCTGGAGCGGCTCCGCGATGCCCCCATCCCGCCCGCCAGCGATGACCTGACGGCCCGCCTGCTGGCACGGACGCAGGAACTCGCCGCCGCGCCTCCGGCTCCCACCCAGCGGCCCGCGCCACCGCGCACGGCCGTCCGGATCCTGACACTGGCTGCCGGCGGCAGCACGGCTGCGGTGGCGGTCCTGGCTGCAGGTGCCTTCGCGGCTGCAGGTGACCCGCTGCCCGGGGAGGCCACAGGAAACGCTGCCGCTTTCTCGCAGGTCTCGTCCCGGACGCCGGCGGACGGCAGGCAGCTGAACGCTGAACAGCTCACCCTGCTGCGCTCCGAAGGCTGGGCCTGTCCGGAACTGGAAGCAATGGGCTTCCACCTTGAATCGGCAAAAGCCACGGTGTTCAACGGGCAGCCGGCGGTTGAGCTGAGGCTGACCGACGGGGCACACTACGCCACAGTGACTGAACAGCGGCTCCCCGCACAGGAGGATGACGGCCAGAATCCTGGCGGACAGCCGGGTGCTGCGGACCGGGAAGCCGCAGCAGCCGGCAACAACCTGAGTGTGTGGCAGTCTTCACCATGGTCGGCTACCTACCGGACGCAGGGGCACAGCTTTACCTACGAATCCAACCTGCCGGCGGAGCGGGCCGATGATGCCGTCCCCATCCTGCAGCGCCTGGGCAGCAGGGCCGAAGAAGGTGTTGCCGCCGGAATCCCGCCTTCCGCGGAAGCGGGAGGGGAACCGCTCACGACACGGCTGCAGCGCGGGGCCAACCGCATCGTGGCCTTTTTCGTCCCGTAGCGCAGGCAGTTCTCCCGGGCCCCGGGTTGAAATCGTCACTGGCAGCCCGGAGAGGGTAATCTTCCTAAAGTGTTTGGAATCAACGGCCCGGAGTTCTTTCTTCTGCTGATCATTGGCGTTCTGGTGATCGGCCCCCAGCGGCTGCCCGAATACACCCAGAAGCTGGCGAACCTGGTCAAGGAAGTCCGGCGCATGGCGTCCGGTGCCCGCGAGCAGATCAAGGAAGAAGTGGGCATCGACATCGATGATGTCGACTGGAAGAAATACGATCCCCGGCAGTACGACCCCCGGCGCATCATCAAAGAGGCGCTCCTCGACGACGACTCCAAACCCGTCAGCGCCGGCGGTCCGGCCGCCGTGGCCGCAGTTTCCGGGGCCGCCGCCGTGGCAGCCGACGCCGCGCCCAGGCGGCCGGAACGGGTGCTCCAGTCGCTGCCGCCGGGCGAGGCCGCACCCTTCGACACCGAAGCCACGTAGCGCCTGCCCGCAGCAGTTTCCGGACAGGTGCTCCTGGCTGCACCCGGCCAGGCTTGCGGCTCAGCGAGGCTGAAGCCCCAGTTTCATCCCGGCCAGTCCACGGGGTTTTGCCGCCAGTTGTCCGGCGATACCTGACAGTGCGGCCGCCGCCGGCGTGCCGGCCTGGCCGAGGACGATCGGCACGCCGGTGTCCCCGCCTTCACGCAGCTGGATGTCCAGCGGAATCTGGCCCAGCAGCGGCACTTCTGCCCCCACCGTTGCCGTCAGCCGCCCGGCGAGGACCTGCCCGCCGCCGCTGCCGAACAATTCCATCCTGCCGCCGTCGGGCATTTCCAGGTAGGACATGTTCTCGATGACCCCCGCCACCTTCTGGCCCGTTTGCGTGGCGATGGCCCCGGCGCGCTCGGCGACGTCGGCGGCGGCAGCCTGCGGCGTGGTGACCACCAGGATTTCCGCCTTGGGCAGCAGCTGGGCCACGGAGATCGCGATGTCACCGGTGCCGGGCGGCAGGTCGAGGAACAGGGCGTCGAGGTCGCCAAAATAGACGTCGGTGAGGAACTGTTCCAGCGCGCGGTGCAGCATGGGTCCGCGCCAGGCCACAGGCTGGTTGCCGCTGACGAACATCCCTATGGAGATCACCTTCACCCCGTAGGCGACCGGGGGAAGGATCATGTCGTCCACCCGGGTGGGCTGCTGCGTGATGCCCATCAGGCCCGGGACGGAGAAGCCATAGACATCCGCGTCCACGATGCCGACGCGCAGGCCCTGGGCTGCAAGGGCACAGGCCAAATTGACGGTCACCGAGGACTTCCCGACCCCGCCCTTGCCGCTGGCGACGGCGTAGACCCGGGTCAGGGAACCTGGCTCGTTGAAGGGGATGCCGCGCTGGCCCCCCTTGCCGCGGAGCAGTTCCTTGAGGGCATCGCGCTGTTCCTGGGTCATCACCTTGAGTTCAACGTCGACGGCGGCCACTCCCGGAACTGCCAGCAGCGCGTTCGTGGCATCCGTGGTGATGGTGTCCCGCAGGGGGCAGCCGGAGATGGTGAGCAGGACTGCCAGGCTGGCCCTCCCGGCGTCGTCCACAGCGACAGACTCCACCATGCCCAGTTCGGTGATGGGGCGGCGGAGCTCGGGGTCGATGACCGTGGCCAGGGCAGCGTTGACTGCCTCAGCCAACGCCGTGTTGGCAATGGGTTCGCTCATTAACGGTCCTGGGTGGAATGGCCGGGCTTGACCCGGGGGATCTGCTGGGTGCGGGGGTTCCGTTGCCGGTCGCGCTGTTCCTTGAGTTTTTCCTTGACCTTGTCGCGGGGGGATTCGTGCTGCCCCTGCCCGGAGGGATCGTGGGTCCGGAGCTCCTCCTGGGCCTCCAGCATGTCCTCAAGCAGCGAACGGAGCTCGGCACGGACGTAGTCACGCGTGGCAACCTCGCGCAGCGCAATCCGCAGGGATGCGAGTTCCCGGGTGAGGTACTCGGTGTCGGACAGGTTGCGCTCGGCGCGCTGGCGGTCCTGCTGGAGCGAGACGCGGTCGCGGTCGTCCTGCCGGTTCTGGGCGAGCAGCAGAAGGGGTGCGGCGTAGGAGGCCTGCAGGGACAGCATCAGCGTCAGCAGGGTGAAACCAAGCGCGCGGGAATCGAACTGCCACTCGAGCGGCGCCCAGGTGTTCCACGCCAGCCAGATGACCACGAAGACCGTCATGTAGACCAGGAACTGCGGGGTGCCCATGAAGCGGGCAAAGCCCTCCGTGGCGTGGCCGAAGGCATCGGGATCCGGGGAGAACTTGGGCAGGATCCGCTGGCGGCCGCTCAGGGGTGTGTCCAGGCTGCCTTTGTCGGCCGTCTTCCTGGCGGGCGTCCGCTGGTTCGGATTTTTTGGTGCGCTGCTCTCAGCCAATACGGCCACCCAGCCTTCTTATCGGGGCTTCGCCGTCATGGGCGCGCCAGTCATCCGGCAACAGATGATCCAAAACGTCATCAACAGTCACCGCCCCCACAAGCCGGCCGGCGTCGTTGACCACGGGGAGGGAGTTCAAATTGTAGGTCGCCAGCGTGCGTGCCACTTCGCTGATGTGTGCCTGGTCCGACAGCGGTTCGAGGTTCTTGTCCACCAGGTTGCCGAGCGGTTCGAACGGCGGGAACCGGAGCAGCTGCTGGATGTGGACCACACCCAGGAAGCGGCCGGTCGGCGTCTCCAGCGGCGGCCTGGCGATGAAGATGGAGGAGGCAAGCGCCGGGGAGAGTTCCTCCCGGCGCACGTGGGCCAGCGCCTCGGCAACCGTGGCCTCGGGAGGAAGGATCACCGGCACGGGGGTCATGAGCCCGCCGGCGGTGTCCTCGTCGTACTCCAGCAGCCGCCGGACGTCCTCGGCGCCCTCCGGCTCCATCAGCTGGAGCAGCTCCTCCGCCTGGGCAGAGGGGAGCTCGCCAAGGAGGTCGGCGGCGTCGTCGGGATCCATTTCCTCCAGCACGTCGGCTGCGCGCTGCACGTCAAGGGCGGAGAGGATCTCCACTTGGTCATCTTCCGGGAGCTCCTGGAGGACGTCGGCCAGCCGTTCGTCCTGCAGCTCGCTGGCCACCTCGAAACGGCGTTTGTCGCTCATTTCCTGCAGTGCTTCTGCGAAGTCTGCCGGCTTGAGGTCCTCATGGTTGGCCACGAACTGGGTGGCCGCCTGCGGCTCCGTGCGCGGACCCTGGAGGGCGTCGGCCCAGTCGATGATCAGGGTTTCGTTGCGGCGGAGCCGGCTGAGCGGGGAAAGGGAATGGCCCCGCCGGACAAAGAGCTTGCTGACGAACCAGTCCCGCGAGCGGTGCTGGTCCATGGCGATGTCCTCGATGGTGGCGTCGCCGCTGCCGTCCCGCAGGGTGACGCGGCGGTCGAACATCTCGGCCACCACCAGCGTCTCTGCGCCGCGCTGCTCGAAGCGGCGCAGGTTCACCAGCCCGGTGCAGATGATCTGGGTCTGGTCGATGGAGGTAATGCGCGTCATGGGCACGAAGACGCGCTTCTTGCCGGGAACTTCGACGACGATGCCCACCACGTGCGGTGCGCCCTGCGTTCCCCGGGACAGCACAACAACATCGCGCAGCCGGCCCAGCCGGTCGCCCAGCGGGTCGAAGACGTCGAGGCCCAAAAGGCGCGCCACGAAGACGCGGGTAGGAGTTGTGCTCACTCCTACAGGCTACCGAGTCTGCTCTCTTTTAGCTGAATTTGCAGGCAGCACACATGCTCATGGGCAAGAATGGGGGTATGGCAAACATATTTGGTGCTCCCAAGGCCGGCGGGCCCGGCGGAATGGATGAAGCCCGGGCCGTTCCCACCGGCGATACCGTGGGTTCCTACACGTCCTACCTGGATGCCCAGAAGGCCGTGGACTACCTTGCGGACCAGCAGTTCCCCGTCCACATGGTGTCCATCGTGGGCAACGAGCTGAAGATGGTGGAGCGGGTGACCGGCCGCCTGAGCTACCCCAGGGTGGCGCTTTCCGGAGCACTGAGCGGCATGTGGTTCGGCCTGTTCGTGGGTGTCATGCTGTCCTTCTTCGCACCGTCACCGGGGTACTTCTCCATTCTTACCTCGGTGCTGATGGGTGCAGCGTTCTTTATGCTCTTCGGCATCGTCACCTATGCCATGCAGCGCGGCAAGCGCGACTTCACCTCCACCAACCAGGTGGTGGCCACCAGCTACGACGTCGTGGTGTCGCCGGAGGCTGCCCACGAGGCACGGCGGCTGCTCCAGCAGCTGCCGATGACCCGCTCGGATGCGGCCGCCGGCGGTGGCCCCTACACCCAGCGCGACTACCACAGCCAGCCCTACCAGCAGAACCAGCCCGGCCAGGGTCCAGTCCGTCCCTCAGGCTGGAACGATCCTTACGGGCAGCAGTCGTCCGGGTCGTCGGCCCAGGCACATCCTGTCCAGGAGGACCAGGGCCAGCCTGCTGCCCCGCCGCAAGAGCAGCCCGCCCCGGCCCGGACCGTACGGTACCCGGACCTGCCGGATGGCCGGCCGCAGTATGGCGTCCGGCTGCCGCAGGCCCCCGCCGCCGGCACCGGGCACCCCGAGGGCGGCCAGCAGCAGCCCACGCAGGGGGAGCGGGTTGACGGCCAGCAGGACGCGCCCGGGCACGCTCCTGAGCAGCACCCGGGCGAGCCGCGGCAGTAGCCCGCAGCGGCCTGGCAGGCAAACAACAGCGGGGCTGCCGGAACACTTGTTCCGGCAGCCCCGCTTTTTTGTTTATTCAGCAGGTTGGCAGGGGGCGGCGTCAACAGCAGCCCCCACAACCGAGGGCTGCTGGCTAGGCTTCCTGGGCCCCGTCCGCTTCACGGTAGATGCCCGCCATCCAGTCCTGCACGTCCTCGGCCTTGCGCGGCAGGGCGGCGCTCAGGTTGACCGGGCCGTCGGCGGTCATCAGGACGTCATCCTCAATCCTGACGCCGATTCCCCGGTACTCCTCCGGGATCGCCAGATCCTCGGCCTTGAAGTACAGGCCGGGTTCGATGGTGAAGACCATCCCTTCGGTGAGGATGCCGTCCAGGTAGAGTTCCCGTTTGGCCTGGGCGCAGTCATGGACGTCCAGCCCCAGGTGGTGGCTGGTGCCGTGCGGCATCCACCGGCGGTGCTGCTGGCCCTCGGGACTGATGGCCTCCTCCACCGTCACCGGCAGGAGCCCCCACTCCGCAAGCCGCTCGGCAAGCACTGTGGTGGCCGCGGTGTGGATATCGCGGAACTTCGCCCCGGGCTGTGCTGCGGCAAACCCGGCGTCGGCCGCGTCGAGCACGGCTTCGTAGACTTTGCGCTGGATGTCGGTGAACACGCCGCTGGCGGGGAGGGTGCGGGTGATGTCCGCCGTGTACAGGGAATCGGCTTCCACGCCGGCGTCCAGCAGAAGGAGTTCTCCGGCGTGGATCTTCCCCGTATTGCGGGTCCAGTGCAGCACTGTGGCGTTGTTGCCGGAGGCCGCGATGGTGTCGTATCCCAGTTCGTTGCCCACCTCGCGCGCCCGGGCGAAGAAGGCTCCTTCCACCACGCGCTCGCCGCGGGCGTGCGTGAGGGCGCGAGGCAGGACTTTTACGACTTCCTCGAACCCTTCAACGGTGGCAGCCACCGCGAGCTTCATTTGCCCGATCTCCCAGTCGTCCTTGAGGAGGCGCAGTTCGGAGAGGGCTTCGCTCAGCTTTTCGTCCAGGGCATCGAGGACGGCGAGGTCCAGGTTGTCCGGGTCCTTCGCCGTGTTGTAGCGGGCGGTGTCCACCAGCGCGTCGATGTTCTCGTCCACCTTGCGGACCAGGCGGATGGAGATGCCGCCGATTTCGGGGGCGCCCACGTCCTTGGTGATGGCTGTCTCCAGCTGGTCGATATGTGCCGTTGCCAGGCCAAGGCGTGACTCGAACTCCGCGAGGGTGGGACGGGCGCCGATCCAGAACTCGCCGGCCCGGGAGTCTGCGTAGAACTGTTCCGTGTCCCGCCCGGCCAGCGGCCGGAAGTAGAGCGTTGCCCGGTGGTGGCCGCCGTCGTCGCCCTTTCCTTCCCCGACGGGTTCAAGGATCAGGACGGCGTCAGGCTCGTGGTCGAGGCCGAGCCCGGTGAGGTGCGCGAATCCGGAGTGGGGGCGGAAGCGGTAGTCGCAGTCGTTGGAGCGGACTTTCAGCGGGCCGGCGGGGATCACCAGGCGTTCGCCCTTGAACTGTCCGGAGATTGCCTTGCGCCGGGCCGAGGCGTAGCCGGCTACGGCGTCACGTGCCGGGAGCTCCTGGCTGGCGGGCGCCCAGTTGCCGGCCATGAAGGCCTTGAACGCGTCGGAACTGGGCCGCTGCGAGCGGTTGTTGACGCGCTCCTCCAACGGCTGGGAAGCAGAGGTGGGGGTGTTTTCGGCATCTTTCACCGCACCATCGTCTCACCAGCTCCGCGGCTGCGCGAACAGGCGGAGCCGGTGCCGGCGGGACGGGAACGCGGGAGTTGCGGCCGGCCATACACAGGGTGAACGCCGGGTCAACTAGTCTGGATAGGTGAGGATCGACCTGCATGCCCACTCCAATGTCTCGGACGGCACCGAGAATCCCGCAGACGTCATGGCTTCCGCGGCCCGCGCCGGCCTGGACGTCGTAGCGCTGACGGACCACGATTCCACGGCCGGCTGGGACGAGGCTTCTGCTGCAGCCGTTGAACACGGGGTGGCCTTGGTCCCCGGGATGGAGGTTTCCTGCCGGACAGAGGAGGGCATCAGCGTCCACCTCCTGAGCTATCTGCACGACCCGAAGCATCCGGGACTGCTGGAGGAAATCACCAAAGCCAAGGACGCGCGGCATACCCGTGCCGAGCGGATGGTCACCCTGCTTGCTGAGGACTACCCCCTCACCTGGGACGACGTCATCCACCATGTCGCCCCCGGCGCAACCCTCGGCCGCCCCCACATCGCGGACGCCCTCGTGGCGGCCGGGGTGGTGGAGGACCGCTCCGAGGCCTTTGCCTCCATCCTCACCTCACGCTCGCGCTACTTCATCCAGCACTACGCACCCGCGCCGGCCATCGCCGTCGAACTGGTCCGTGCCGCCGGCGGGGTCCCCGTCTTTGCCCACCCCGTGGCGTCCTCCCGCGGCAGGATCGTAGGCGAGCGGGTGTACCAGGAGATGATCGACGCCGGCCTGGCGGGCCTGGAAGTCAACCACCGTGACAATCCGGAGGAGGGTCGCCGGTTCCTGCGGCGGCTCGCCGGCAGGCACGACCTCCTGATTACCGGGTCATCGGACTACCACGGCACCGGCAAACCGAACCTGCTGGGGGAGAACCTCACCGAGCCGGACGTCCTGGCGCGGATCGAGGAAATGGGGACAGGGACCGCTGTCGTCCGTCCCTGATCACGGCAACCAGGTAGCAGCACATGTCGTTTTGGAGTCCCAAACCGACATGTGCTGCTACCTAGTTGGGCGGGAACGCGGTGAACTCCGCGTGGGCACCCAGGCGCCGGGCCATGATGTCGATGGCCGGCTGGTTCTGGTCCACGCACACAAACCTGCGGTCCATCTTCGCGGCCACCGCACCCAGGGTTCCGGAACCGGCGAAGAAGTCCAGGCACCAGTCACCGGGCCGGCTGGACGCCGCCACCACGCGGCGGATGAGGCCCTCCGGCTTTTGGGTCGGGTACCCGGTCTTTTCCTTGCCGGTGGGCGAGACGATGGTGTGCCACCAGACGTCGGTGGGCAGTTTGCCCAGTTCGCGTTTGGCTGGCGTAACAAGGCCCGGTGCCATGTAAGGTTCGCGGTCCACCTCGGCGCTGTCGAAGTGGTACTTCGCGGGATTCTTCACGTAGACCAGGATGTTGTCGTGCTTGGTGGGCCAGCGGTTCTTGGCCCGGGCGCCGTAGTCATAGGCCCAGATGATCTCGTTCAGGAAGCATTCACGGCCGAAGATCGCATCCAGCATCACCTTGGCGTAGTGCACCTCGCGGTAGTCGAGGTGCAGGTACAGGGTGCCGTCCTCCGCCAGCAGCCGCCACGCCTCCACGAGCCGCGGCTCCAGGAAGGACCAGTAGTCACTGAAGGCGTCGTCGTAGCGGTGGAGCGCGCCTTTGATGGTGTCGTAGGAGCGCCCCTTGAAGCCAACGCGGTCGCCGGTGCCGTCCGCGTTGACCACCATGGTGGTCTGCTGGCGCCGCTGGGCCCGGCCCGTGTTGAACGGGGGGTCCACGTAGATAAGTGTGAAGGCGCCGTCCGGCAGCGAGGGGAGGAAGTCCGCGTTGTCCGCGTGGACCACCAGGCTGCTGCCGTCCGGCGCCCAGACAGTGTCAGTCATGAAGGGGGTTAGGCCTCGGTGCTGCCGGACTGTGCGGCGTTTCCGCCGCCCACCACTTCACCGTTGCGGCGCCGGGTGCGGGTGCGGGGGCGCCGGGTGCGTGAGGGCTGCTCGGCCTCGGTCGCTGCCGGAGCGTCACCGGCGCCAGCGGGGGCTGCGGCGGCATCGGGAGTACGACGGCGGCGCTCGCCGGAGCGGGCAGCGGACTCGCCGCTGCGGCCGCCTTCGCGCTTGGCGCCGCGGTCACGGCTGTCCCGGCCACGGCCGTCGCGGTCGCGGGAACTGCCGGCGTCGCGGCCACCGCGGGCGTTCTTCTTGCCCGTTTCGCCCAGGTCCTCCAGCACCTCGGCGTCAACACCGGCCAGGGTGCGCTTGTCGCGCGGCAGCCTGCCCTTGGTGCCTTCGGGGATGTCCAGGTCCTCATAAAGGTGCGGGGAGGACGAGTAGGTCTCGATGGGCTCCGGAACGCTCAGGCCCAGTGCCTTGTTGATCAGTCCCCAGCGCGGCATGTCGTCCCAGTCCACGAAGGTCACGGCGGTGCCTTTGTTGCCGGCGCGGCCGGTGCGGCCCACCCGGTGCAGGTAGATCTTTTCGTCTTCCACGCACTGGTAGTTGATGACATGGGTGACGTCGTCCACGTCGATGCCGCGGGCGGCCACATCGGTTGCCACCAGGACATCCACCTTGTTGTTGCGGAAGGCCCGGAGCGCCTGCTCGCGTGCGCCCTGCCCGAGATCGCCGTGGATCGCGGCGGCCGCGAACCCGCGGTCCACCAGTTCCTCGGCAACCTTGGCTGCGGTGCGCTTGGTCTTGGTGAAGATGATGGTCCGGCCGCGTCCCCTGGCCTGCAGGATGCGGGCTACCACCTCGATCTTGTCCATGCTATGCGCGCGGTAGATCAGCTGGCGGATGTCCCGCTTGGTGAGGCCTTCGTCATCCGGATCAGCAGCACGGATGTGGGTGGGCTGGGTCATGTAGCGGCGGGCCATGGCAATGACGGGGCCGGGCATGGTGGCGGAGAACAGCAGCGTCTGGCGGACCGCCGGCGTGGCCGCGATCAGGGTCTCGACGTCCGGCAGGAAGCCGAGGTCAAGCATTTCGTCGGCCTCGTCCAGGATGACGACCTTGACGTTCTTCAGGCTCAGGTGCTTCTGCTTGTAGAGGTCGATGAGGCGCCCGGGGGTTCCCACCACAACCTCCACGCCGTTCTTCAGGGCTTCCACCTGGGGCTCGTAGGCCCGGCCGCCATAGATGGTGGCGATGCGTGCGTTCCTCTTGCGGGAGGCCGTCTGCAGGTCGTTGGCCACCTGCACCGCGAGTTCACGGGTGGGGACGATGACCAGGGCCTGCGGTGCGCCGGGTACTGCGAGTTTCTCGTAGCCGGCGTCGTCACGGCCCACCACGCGCTGCAGGGCGGGGATGCCGAAGCCCAGGGTCTTGCCGGTGCCGGTCTTGGCCTGGCCGATGATGTCGTGGCCGGAGAGGGCCACCGGCAGGGTCATCGCCTGGATGGGGAAGGGGTGGGTGATCCCGGCGTCCGCCAGGGATTCCACAATGTCGGCGCGGACGTTGAAGTCCGCGAAGGACTTCTCCTCAATCTCGTGCGGCTTCTCGTCGGAGATGATGGTTTCTTCCGGCTCGATCGTTTCGGTGCCGGAGTCGTCCGTCAGAAGCTGGTGGGTATGCAATTCACTCACGTGGAGTTTCCTTATTCATTTGGGCAATGGCGCTGCCTGCTCAACGGGCCGGCCCAAGGCCGTTCCGGAGCACGCTCGGGCGCGCAAGCAATTCCAGTGGAAGCCGATCGCGGGCTATCTAAAATGCTGGCACTGGTGACCAGCGGGTGTATCTCAAGATCGCGTAGGGGCGGGCTTGTTGGTTTCAAATCAAGGAAATCAACGACCGGGCATCCATTTCTACCTCTTCAGTCTAGCCGCACGGGCACGGAAACCCGGCTTTGGCCCGGTGTGCCTGCACGCCGGCAGGAAAAACGGCCCCGCTCAGGACAGGGGCGGGACCAGCTCGAAATGTACTTCCCGGGTGGCAATGTCGGAGGACACGAGGCGCACCCGGACCTTGGTTCCGGCCTCCAGCTCACCGGCGCAGCGGGCCGTGACGGCAGGCTCGGCAATCTGGATGATGCCTGAGCCGCCGTTGCCGTTGCCGTTGCGGCCGTTGCCGTTCTTTCCGTTGCCGCCGTTGCCGTTGTCCTTCTGGGGCTTGGATCCGGAGATCACGATCGCGTCGAACTCCTGCCCGATGTGGTTGACCAGGAGCGCCGCCTCCACGGTGTCCAGGGCCATGCGCTCCATCCGGGACGCCAGCTGGTCCGAGCCGGCCATGATCTCGGGAAGCGACGGCAGCGCCTCACGGACCCAGCCGGGCACGTCGCCGCCGTTGCACAGGGCTTCGCAGGTCACCAGGACAAAGCGGTCCACCAGGCGGCGCAGCGGCGCGGTGGTGTGGGCGTAGGCGGCGCCGATGGCGGACTGCACGGCGTCCTCGGGGACCGCGCCGTCGAACGCCGTATACGCCGCACCGCGGAAGAGCATGCCGGCTGAGTGCATAATGGCCAGCTGGCGGGGATCCGTGGGGTCCAGGCTGCGCAGGTACTCGCCGTAGCTGACCTCACCGTCCCAGGGCTTCCCGAGGGCCTCTGTCTGGAGCCGGAAGTGGTGCAGGGACCGCTCATCCGGTGAGGGCATGGTGCGGAGGATGCCCACTTTGCCGGCCAGCATGAGCTGCGCAGCGGCCATTCCCGTCATGAGCGAGATCTGGGCGTTCCAGTCCTCCACGGGCAGCTGCGGGGCCGCGGCAATCCGGTAGCCGCCGTCGGGAAGCTGGACAATTTCCTGGTCCGGCATGTTCAGGCTGGCACCCTCACGGGCGCGCTCCAGCTCCACGCGCTTGAGCCCCACCTCCTTGAGGAGGACCAGGACTTCTGAAGGGCTGCCGCCGTCCAGTTCCGCCTGGGCGCCCTTGTAGCTGAGCTTGGCGCGGCTGCGCATCCGGGCCCGTCCCACCGTCACCGCGGTGACTTCGGCGCGGACATCGAGGCGGAAGTCCCAGACGAACGCGGAACAGTCCTGTCCCGGCAGGAGGCTTCCGGCGCCCTCGCTGATGACTTCAGGGTGCAGCGGAATGCGGCCGTCCGGGGTGTAGAAAGTCTGGCCGCGGCGCCTGGTCTCGGCATCCAGCGGGCCGCCGGGAGCCACGAAGGCGGGAACGTCGGCAATGGCGTAGAGCACGCGGTAGCTGCTGCCGTCCCGTTCAATAAAGAGCGCCTGGTCAAGGTCCGTGGACGACGCCGGGTCGATGGTGATGAAGTCTATGCCCGTCAGGTCATGGGACGGCAGCTTCAGTGCCGACACGGCGGCCTCGGCGTCCTTCACGGCTTCGGCCGGGTACTCACCAGGCAGCTCGAGCTCCGTCCGCAGGGCGCTGAGTGCAGCCTCGAGGGCGTTGGTGTGCTCGTGGACACTGGGGGCCAGCCGATGATGTGACACGAAAATCAGCGTAGCCCGAATTCCGCGAATAGTGCAGGGAGCCGCCCGCGGGATGCGGTGCGGACCCGGCGCCGCGTCACGGGCGGGCGGCGTCCAGCGCGTCGAGCAGCGATGCGGCCGCCGCTGACGGATCGTCGGCCTCCGTAATGGCCCGGACCACAACGATCCTGCTGGCCCCGGCCTCCACCACCTGTTCCACGTTGCCGTGGTCAATCCCGCCGATCGCGAACCAGGGCACACCGCCGTCGGACTGTCCCTGCCCTTGCGCCGCTGAGGCCGCCGCCGCATACGTCACCAGGTCCAGGCCGACGGCGGCGCGGCCGGGCTTGGTGGGTGTTGCCCACAGCGGGCCGACGCAGAAGTAGTCGAGCGCCGCCGGGCCCGCGGCCGCTGCCAGGGCGGCATCCACCTGTCCAGGGCTGTGGCTGGACAGGCCGATGGCGGCGTTCCCGTTCAGCAGCGTCCGGGCTGCCTTGAGGGGAAGGTCCTTCTGCCCGATGTGGAAGACCGGCGCTCCGGACAGCACAGCAATGTCGGCGCGGTCGTTCACTGCCCACAGCCTGCCGTGCCGGACCGCTGCCTCCTTCAGGACGGCGAGGAGTTCCAGCTCCTCGGCGGCTTCGATGGACTTGTCCCGGAGCTGGATGATGTCCACGCCGCCGGCGAACGCGGCATCCACGAACTGCTCAAAGTCGCCCTGGCTGCGGCGCGCATCCGTGCAGAGGTACAGGCGCGCATCGTGCAGCCCGGCGCTGCCCTCCGCGTTGATAAAGGCGTCGGAACCGGACGGACGGGCAGCGGCGGCAGGGGGGTGGGACACATTCATGGGAGCCAGCCTAGTTCCTCTACACTGGGCTCGTACTGCGGGAGCCGCGGCAGCTGTCACAAAGCGCCGGGCTGAGAGGGCGTCAGAGCCGACCGCTTGACCTGATCCGGTTAATACCGGCGTAGGGAAGGAGACAACCGATGCCTGACGTGCACGCCGTAACCGGCCCCTGTCCTTCCGGTTCCACCATCACGGCCGACGTGGCGGTGATCGGCGGAGGAGCCATCGGCCACGGGATCGCCTGGGAGGCGAGGCGTTCGGGCCGTTCCGTGGTGGTGATCGATGACGCCCCCGGCTCCGGAGCCAGCTGGGCTGCCGCGGGGATGCTGGCGCCGGTGAGCGAACTGCACTACCAGGAGGAGGACCTCCTGGAACTCATGCTCGAGGCCTCCGCCCGCTGGCCCGGTTTCGCTGCGGACCTCGCTGCGGCCGCGGGCTCGGATCCCGGATATCTTACGACGCCGACCCTCGCCGTGGGTGCCGACGCCGCAGACCGGAAGGCCTTGCTGGACCTGCGTGCCGTCCAGCGGGCCAACGGCCTCACGGTTGAACCGCTCACCATCCGCGAAGCCCGGCGCCGCGAGCCCTTGCTAAGCCCGGGCATTGCCTGTGCGCTGGATACGCCGGCGGACCACCAGGTGGACCCCCGGCTGCTGGTGGCCTGCCTCCGCCGGGCCCTCGCCGGGGATGTCCGCTCCACCGGAAGCGGCGTGGCCGGCGCCGCCGACGGATTCGCCGTGCCGGACAAGGCAGCCGGCCTGCTCTGGCAGGACGGGGCCGTAGCCGGAGTAGCCCTGGAAGGTGGAGGGACCGTACTGGCCGGGGAGACCGTGGTGGCCAACGGACTGCACGCCCCGGAACTCACGGGACTGCCGATCGACCTGCACCTGCCGCTGCGGCCGGTCCAGGGGGACATCCTGCGGCTCGCGGTACCGGCGCACCTCAGGCCGCTGGTGACCTCAACAGTCCGCGGACTGGTGCGCGGGGTCCCCGTCTATATCGTTCCGCGGCGGGACGGAACCGTCGTGATCGGGGCAACCCAGCGTGAGGACGCACTGGGCAGTGGGAGTGGCGGTGGCAGGGGCTCCAGCGCCGGTGCGGTGTCGGCAGGGGGTGTGTACCAGCTTCTCCGCGATGCCCAGGTGCTGGTGCCCGCCGTCGCTGAGCTGGAGCTCCTTGAGTGCACGGCCCGCGCCCGGCCCGGCACGCCGGACAACGCCCCGCTGCTCGGAAGGGTATCGCTGCCCGGAGGACCCGTGGGCCGGCAGCCCGCGCCTGGAAGGTCCGGCCTCCAAGGGTCCCGCCACGTGCAGGGGCTCATCATTGCCACCGGATTCTTCCGCCACGGCATCCTGCTCACCCCGGCTGCGGCCGCAATCTGCCGGGAACTCATGGACGGCACGGAAGACCCCCGCTGGGCCCCGTTCAACCCCGGCCGGTTTTCCCCGGCTCCGTTTCGCATGGCTGAAGCGGCTGCCACGCCATCCAACACCCAGGAGACAGCATGAACATCACCCTGAACGGAACCGGCCACACCGTGGCCGACGACGCTTCCCTCACCGCGCTCGTCAGCGAGGTCACCGGCCGTCCGCTGGCCGCGGACGGCCGGGCCACGGACGGGCGGAAGCTGGGCGTGGCCGTAGCACGCAACGCCCAGGTGGTGCCCCGGAGCCTGTGGTCCGCCACGGCGCTCGCCGAGGGCGACGACGTCGAACTTGTCACGGCAGTACAGGGAGGCTGACCACCATGACCGGAACCACCGTCACCAACAGCCAGCTGTCCGGGCTCCAGGACCCCCTGGTGATCGACGGCGTCCCCCTGGCATCCCGGCTCATCATGGGCACCGGCGGCGCCCCCAGCCTGGACGGCCTGGGCGCCGCGCTCCTGGCCTCCGGCACCTCGCTGACCACCGTTGCCATGCGGCGCTATTCGCCGGACGAGGCGGGTTCGCTGTTCCAGCTGCTGGTGGACCACGGCATCCGGGTCCTGCCCAACACCGCGGGGTGTTTTACGGCGCGTGACGCTGTGCTCACTGCTGAACTGGCACGGGAGGCCCTGGAAACCGACTGGGTGAAGCTCGAGGTCATCGCCGACGAACACACCCTCCTGCCGGATGCCGTTGAGCTCGTGGACGCCACCGAGCAGCTGGTCAACAGGGGATTCAAGGTGTTTGCGTACACCAATGACGACCCCGTGCTGGCCCTGCGGCTGGAGAACCTCGGAGCCACTGCTGTGATGCCGCTCGGCTCGCCCATCGGGACGGGCCTGGGCATCCTCAATCCGCACAACATCGAGCTCATCGTGTCCCGGGCCTCGGTGCCGGTAGTGCTGGACGCGGGCATCGGTACGGCCTCCGACGCCGCCCTCGCCATGGAACTGGGCTGCGACGCCGTGCTCCTGGCCACGGCAGTGACCCGGGCGCAGAACCCCGCCTTGATGGGAGAGGCCTTCAAGCACGCCGTCATCGCCGGTAGGCTGGCGAAAGCGGCTGGTCGCATACCCCGCCGTGAACATGCGCTGGCGTCGTCGGCAATGGAGGGCCGGGCCGCGTTCCTGTAGGCCCACCTTCTGCCGGCCGGCGCCCGGATCCCAGGAGCAGCAGTGGCCGGCAGAGATGCACTTCCCCCGGAACGGATCGACGAAGCCCTGGCTCAACTGCCTGACTGGCGGGCCGGCAACGGCGGGTTGGTCACCGTCTTCAAAATGCCGACGGCGGCTGCCGCACTCGAGCTGATTGCCGCCGTCGGACGCCTGGCCGAGGAACAGAACCACCATCCTGACCTTGACTGGCGTTACAACCGCGTCTTTATCCGCTACACGTCACACGACGCCGGGGGACAGGTGACCGGCCGGGACCTCGCGGCAGCCGCGGCAGCAAGTGAAGCTGCGGCAGCGGCGGGCGCCAAGGCAGAGCCGGCAAAGTACGTGCAGGGGCAGTAGCCGGCTGCGGGGCGCTCATTGCCCGCCCGGCAGAACAAAAGGGCCGCTGAGCGCCCACGTCTCCAAGCCCTGTGCTCTTAACCGGCAGCGGCCGCCATCCCCTCAGGGGTGGCGGCCACTGCCGGTTGATTAGTGCGTGCGGCACAAGGTGCTGCACAGGCCTCAGGTCCGAAGGATTGCCGTGAGCCGTTCGGTATCCTGGCGCGCACGTGAACGGCCCAGATAGATGGCGGCCGCCGTTGCGGACGCGGCTCCGAGCACAATCGGCAGGACCCAGGGAATCCAGGTGCGTCCCGGCAGGTATCCGAATCCGGCGGCCATCAGGATGATCCATGCCAGGGCTGCCACGGCCACGGAAACCCCGGCGGGCACGCCGGCCCCGTACTTGGCATGCCGCTTGTCGTTTGCCCAGACAATAAAGCCTGCGGCGGCGGCGGCCAGCACAACGATGGTCAGCGAAAGCATGGTCCTCCTTGGGCTATGGGTGGTTCGTCAGCAGGCCCTAGAACTGGCCGAAACCTACGCGCCGTGCTTCTTCGGCCCCGATTTCCACGTAGCCCAGGGCGTTTCCGGGAACAATGATCAGGCGTCCCTTGTCATCCTTCAGGCGGAGTTCGCTGCCCTTGGTGATGGCGGCCTCCACGATCTTGGCTACCGAATCCGCATCCTCATTTGATTCCAGGACAATTTCGCGGCCGATATTCTGAACGCCGATCTTAATTTCCACAGGGGCCTCCCAGCCATTCACATTCGTTGGTTATGTCTTATTTGTAGTCTAGGACTCTTTGGGGAAGCGAGAGATTCCGCGCCAAGCTAAACGGTAGATGAGGTCGCTGGCAACGTCGAGGTCCAGGTTGCCGTCCGTTTCAAGCCAGTAGCGGGCGCTGACCTGAGCCATTCCAGCGAGCCCCCGGCCCAGGAGCTGCGCCTCCAGATGGGGGAGCTTGGTGTCCTCGGCGATGACGCGCGCGATGGCGTCGGCAAACGTCCTGTTGAAGGTTTCCAGCCGTGCGCTGACGTCCGGGTCATTGATCAGGTCCGACTCAAAAACCAGCCGGTGGGCCTGGTCATCGTTGGCGATGAACTGGAAGTAGGCCCGCATGACGGCCTGGACGCGCTCGTCATTGTCCGTGGTGGAGTTCAGGGCCCCCAGCATGAGGTCCGTCAGGGACGCAAGGTGGCTTTCCAGCAGGGCCAGGTACAGCTCCCGTTTTGAGGGAAAGTGCTGGTAGAGCACCGGCTTGCTGACGTGGGCCGTCTCCGCGATTTCATCCATGGCTGCACCGTGGTAACCGTTGGCCACAAAGACTTCCTGGGCTGCCATGAGGAGCTGGGCGCGCCGCTCGTCCCGGGGAAGCCTGGCTGACCGTTGGCCTGCAGGACGCGAGGGCGTTTGCGGTTCGGCGGCCGGCGGGCGGCTAGCCCGTGCTTCATGGACCACGGTTGTCCTTCTTTCGTTGCAGTTACCTCCACTTTACTGCGGGGTAATATGACCGGGCGGTATCCCGGGGCATACATTGAAGTATGGCTTCGACAATCAGCGCAAATGTTTCACCTGTGTCCCTGGATCCGCTGGTGGAACCGGCAGCCGACCTCACCGCCGCCGAGGTGGAACGCTACTCGAGGCATCTCATCATTCCCGAGATCGGCGCCCTCGGGCAGCGGCGGCTCAAGAACGCAAGGGTGCTGGTGATCGGCGCCGGGGGACTCGGATCCCCTGCCCTCCTGTACCTTGCGGCCGCCGGCGTGGGCACGCTGGGAATCATCGACGACGACGACGTTGACCTCAGCAACCTCCAGCGCCAGGTCATCCACGGGGTGGCGGACGTTGGCCGCCCCAAGATCGAGTCGGCACGCGATGCCATCGCCGCGCTGAACCCGCTGGTGGACGTCCGGCTGCACAATGTCCGCCTGGATGCCTCCAACGCCCTGGAACTGTTCGCCGGCTACGACCTCATCCTCGACGGCGCGGACAATTTCGCCACCCGCTACCTGGTTAATGATGCTGCCGCCATCCTGGGAAAACCCTACGTCTGGGGCTCCATTTTCCGCTTTGACGGACAAGTCAGCGTGTTCTGGGAAAAGCACGGGCCCACCTACCGGGACCTCTACCCTGAGGCTCCGCCTGCGGGCTCTGTGCCCTCCTGCGGCGAGGGCGGCGTGTTCGGCATGCTGTGCGCGGCCGTGGGGTCGCTGATGGTGACCGAAGCGGTCAAACTGATTACCGGCGTCGGCCGTTCCCTGCTGGGGCGGGTGGCGCTGTTTGATGCGCTGGGCGGAAGCTGGCGGGAGATCCGCGTGTCCAAGGACCCGGCGGCGGAACCGATCACGGAGCTGACGGATTATGAGGCCTTCTGCGGGATTGCGCCGGCAGAACCGGCGGACACCGAGCATTCCGTCACGGCCGCGCAGCTCGCCACCATGCTGGCCTCCCGGAAGGCGGGCCTCAAGGACTTTGACCTGGTGGACGTGCGGGAACCGGGCGAGCACGACATTGTCCGCATCGACGGTGCCGTGCTGATCCCGCAGGGCAGGATCCTCGCGGGGGAGGCCTGGGCAGAACTCCCGCAGGACCGCGACATCGTGTTCCACTGCAAGGGAGGCACACGGTCGGCCAACGTCCTGGCCGCAGCCCGGAAAGCGGGCTACCAGCGGGTCAGCCATCTCGACGGCGGCATCCTCGCCTGGGTGCGTGAGGTGGAACCCAACAAACCCGTCTACTAGGACGCTCTCCCACTTGATGTCGGTTAAACAGAAACGCTCTATCACTTACCGCAGGAAAACCTGAAACCCTCCCTCACCTCCCAGCAGGGGGTGAGGGAGGGTTGCCGGGAAAAGCGCGTCAAGTGAGAGAGGGCCTTTAAAAAGGGCGCAGGATGTGAGAGAGCGTTGCTGGGGGAAGGGCTGGTCAGGCGGTTTCGAGGCCCCGGTGGTCCACCGGGCATTCGGCCTGCGGGGCCGCGGCGGCCGGCTGCTCCACAGTGATGCCGTAGAGGGCTTCCAGGGCTGCCACGTAGTCGTCCTGCTGGCCGTTGGCGGCAAGCTCGCGGGCGCGCACGGTTGGTACATGGAGCAGCTGCTTAACCATGCGGCGGAGAGCGAATTCCACTTCCTCTGCGGCGGCCGTGCAGCCGTGCCGGGCCCTGACCTTTTCCATTTCCGCGTCCAGGACGCTCATGGTGTGCCGGCGCAGCGCAACAATGGCGGAGTCCACGGACCTGACCTCGCGCTCGTGCTCGAACGCCTTGGCCGCGCCGCTGACGATGCCGCTGGCCTGGGCCAGCGACTCGGCCTGCTCCTGGGGGGCCGCAAGGCGGACTGACTCCAGCGTGAGGAGCTCCACGCCGTCCAGTTCGCCAACCCCGGGGTCGAAGTCGTGGGTGAGTGCAAGGTCGATGGCAATCAGCGGCTGCGGCGAATCCGCTCGGACGTCAGCCAGTTCATCGGCTTCCACCCGGGTGTCGGAACCGCTGCATCCGATCATCACGTCCGCCGCCGCCACGGCCGGCCGGAGTGATTCGGCGTTGAGGGCGATGCCGCCCCTGGTCGCCACGAAACCTTCGGCGCGGCCGGAAGAGGAGAAAACCGAGATGTCGGTGCAGCCGCGTTCGCGCAGGAGGGCCATGGTGGCGCCGGCGTAGGCTCCCGTGCCGAAGACCACGACCTTCTTGCTGGACCAGTCCGGATTTTCCGACAGGTCCGTTGCCAGATCCAAAGCGACGGACACGATGGACAGGCCCCGGGAGCCGAGGGCGGTCTGCGCGCCCACATCCTTGGCGGTCTTGGAGGCCGCCTGGAACAGCCGGACGAGGCCGGAACTGGCCGTGCCTTCATGCTGTGCGGTGATAAGGGCACGCCTGACCTGCCCGGCGATTTCACGTTCTCCGACCACGGCGGAGTCCAGGCCTGCGCTGACGGCAAAGAGGTGCTGGCTGACTTCCGGACCGGTGCGGGTGCTGAAGGAGCGTGAGACGAGGGGTTCGCTCAGTCCGCTGACTTCGCTGATCTGGGCCACCAAGGCCGCGCGGGCAGCCTCCACATCATCAGGATGGGGGGCCTCGCCGTAGATTTCGTAGCGGTTGCAGGTGGCAAGGACAATGGCACCCGTCACTGCCGGCGATCCGGAGAGGGCGGATGTGGCGATCCCCGAGGAACCGCTGCTCAACTGAGCAACGGTCTCAAGATCGATGTCGGCGTGTGTAGCCACCAATGAAAAAAGAACCACAGCAGGACAATCATAGCTTTTTCGTTACTCGGTAGAACAACTCCAGGCGCGGGCCAGGGCACGAGAAGGCTGTGATTCCCGCCACGGTGCGGCCGGCGCGCCTCCGGATGACACTTTGTCGTTATCTTTTGTAGCCGATTTTGGGCACAATCAGAGGCATGACTTCCAGCCCTGCCATGTCCCCCGCCGGCGCACTCGCCGCAGACCACCCGCTGCTGGACGGCCGCACCGCAGATTCCCCGCTGATCACGGCCTACCGCGGCGGCAAACCGTCCCGGCGCCCGGTCTGGTTCATGCGGCAGGCCGGACGCTCCCTGCCTGAGTACCTCAAGGTCCGCGAAGGCGTCGCCATGCTGGACTCCTGCCTCCGCCCGGAGCTGGCTTCCGAAATCACGCTCCAGCCGGTCCGCCGCCACGACGTTGATGCGGGCATCTTCTTCTCCGACATCGTCATTCCCCTGAAACTGGCCGGGGTAGGCGTGGACATCGTCCCGGGAGTGGGGCCTGTCCTGGACACTCCGGTCCGCACGGCCGCTGATGTGGCAGCGCTGCCGCAGCTCACCTGGGAGTCACTGGAACCCATCCGTGAAGCGGTCCGCCTCACCGTTGCCGAGCTCGGGAGCACCCCCCTGATCGGCTTCGCCGGCGCACCGTTTACGCTGGCTGCCTACATGGTGGAGGGCAGGCCGTCCCGTGACCACCTGGGCCCGCGCACCATGATGCATGCCGACCCTGAAACCTGGAACGCCCTGGCCAACTGGGCGGCAGACGCCTCCGGCATGTTCCTGCAGGCACAGCTTGAGGCCGGCGCCTCCGCAGCCCAGCTGTTCGACTCCTGGGCAGGTTCGCTGGGCCTGGCCGACTACACCAGGTATGTGGCGCCGGCCTCGGCCCGCGCCCTTGACCATGTGCGGCACCTCGGCGCTCCGCTCATCCACTTCGGCACAGGCACGTCTGAGCTCCTGGTCGCCATGCGTGACGTAGGGGTGGACGTGGTGGGCGTTGACTACCGCCTTCCGCTCGATGAGGCCAACCGCCGGCTGGGCGGCACGGTGCCCCTGCAGGGAAACATCGACCCCGCCCTGCTGCCGGCACCCTGGGAAATCCTCGAGGCCCACGTCCGCGACGTCATCGCCGCAGGCTCGGCGGCCCCCGGGCACGTGGTCAACCTGGGGCACGGCGTCCCGCCGGAGACTGATCCCGCCGTCCTCACGCGGGTGGTTGAACTCATCCACTCCATCTCCCCGGAGTAGTCCCATGGGCAGCATGCCGGCACAGGCCCGGACCGCGCTGGTCCTGGGCGGCGGAATGTCCGGACTGCTGTCTGCCCGGGAGCTGGCTTCCGCCGGCTATCAGGTCACAGTCCTGGAGGCCGGAACGGAATGGGGCGGTTGCGTGGGCAGCCACACCGTAGCCGGCCTGACCCTGGACAGCGGCGCGGAATCCTTCGCCACCCGGTCCGACGCCGTTGCGCGGCTTGCTGCTGAGCTCGGCCTTGCCGGCAGCATTGTTCCGCCGCGGCCCGGCGGAGCCTGGGTCCAGCTCCCGGACGGCCCGCGCGAACTTCCCAAGACGGGCGTCCTGGGCATCCCGGCCAACCCCTGGGACCCGGAAGTCCGGAGGTCGTTGGGCCCGGTTGGAACCCTCCGGGCCGCGCTGGACAGGTTCCTGCCGGCGTCGGTGGGGACGGCGGACGACGTCATCAGCGTCTCCGCCCTGGTGAAGGCGCGCATGGGGAGCAGGGTCCTGGAGCGCCTGGTGGCGCCGGTGGTAGGAGGCGTCCATTCCGCGGATCCCGGACTGCTCGACGTCGACATGGTGGCGCCGGGGCTTCGCGCCGGAATCAGGCGGCACGGCTCCCTGGCTGCCGCGGTTTCCGCGCAGCGTCGCGCCGGCGCAGGGTCACCTGCGAACAGCGGCCCCAGGCAGGAGCCCCCGGCTCAGGCAAAGGCGGGCTCTGCCGTTGCCGGCCTTGAACGCGGGATGCACACGCTGGTCACCGCGTTGGTGGGTGACCTCTGCGACCGGGGGGTGACGCTCCTGTCCGGGACGCCTGCCTCAGCGGTGGTCCGGACGCCTGAAGGGTGGCGGGTCAGCTCCCATGGAGCAACGTTCGACGCCGGCACGCTGGTTGTGGGCGTGGACGGTCCGGCCGCCGTCGACCTCCTGGAAGCCGCAGTCCCCGCGCTGGCGGGGCGCCGGCCCCCTGGCGGGCCGGACGTCAAGCTCGTCACACTCGTGGTCAACAGGCCCGAACTGGACCGCCGGCCGCGAGGCACAGGCATCCTGGTGGCGCCCCAGACCCCCGGCATCGAAGCCAAGGCCCTCACCCACGCCACCGGCAAATGGGAATGGCTGGCTGAAGCGGCCGGTCCTGGCCGGCACGTGGTCAGGCTCTCATACGGCCGGGTGGACGGGGCCGGCGGGCAGCCCGGCGGGCCGGACACCGACGATGAGCTCTTTGCCGCGTCCCTGCGTGATGCACAGGCCCTGCTGGGCGTGGCCATCGCAGCGGAGGACGTCGTGGACTGGGATGTGGTCCGGTGGCGGGGGTCCCTGCCCTTCGCCGCCGTGGGGCACCGCGCCCGCGTGGCGGAGATCCGGAAAGCCTGTGCTGCGGTGGGAAACCTGGCCGTCGTAGGCGGCTGGGTGGCCGGCAACGGGCTGGCAGCTGTGGTCTCCGACACGATCGAACAAATCCAGAACATCGTCACTGCTGGTCAGGGCCCGGTGACCGCCGAGGGACCCCTGCCAAAGAGCTAAGCCGCTGTTTTGTCCGGCTTTTATTTCGCTTTGCGATGTGGCTAGGGTCGATGACTATGTCTCACAACAGGTCCGAAATTTTCACGTCCCGGACCGGTATCCATGGGGGAATCCGGCGCGGCACTGCAGCTGCGGCGGTCGGAGCGGTACTGGTCCTTGCAGCAGGCGTCCCGGCGTCCCAGGCCGAGGAGGGGGAGCCTCGGCCCGGCAGCAGTTCGTCTCCCGCCAGGGAGGACGCCCCGGGCCAGGGCGGGGGTGGCGAGGGCGCATTCAAGAGCGCCGGCAAGGAACCAGGCGCGGAACCACACACGGAACAAACGGACGACGGCGGCAGGCCTGCCAGGCAGCCGGCTGCCCCGTCTTCCCCTCCTTCCACGCTGCCTGTTCCCACAGCCCTTCTTCCGGCGATCACGGCTTCGCTCGCTCCCTCAGCCACGGCCTCGCCCTCGCCTGCAGCGTCAACGCCCCTTCCGCTGCCTTCAGGCGTGCCGGTCTCCCCGTCACCAACGCTTGCCGTCCCAACTGTTCCGGTGCCCTCCTTGACCTCGCCGGGGACTCCGGCCGAGAGCGCGGCGCCTGCCGCCTCAGCCCCATCGACAGCGGCCGGCACTCCTTCCGGAACGCCCGTGCCGTCGTCGGAGGCTGGCGCCCGGGCGGACAGCCCTGCCGCTGACGGCAACGGCTCGAGCCTGGCCGGGGCAGGCAAGCCCACTGCAGGCCTGCCCGGCACGGAGCAGCCAGGCGCTCAGGGGGAAGCGGCTGCGCCGCCGCAGGCAGCCAGCCCGGACGCCGGGGCCAGCGCGGCGGGCGCTCCCGGAGCAGGCGAAGCAGCGCAGCCCGTCCCCACCGGGGAACCAGGTGGGCGAACACCCCAGGCGGGCGCGCCGTTGCCTGGCGGCAGGCAGCATGTGGGCTCCTACATCAGCACGCAGCCGCAACTGGAGGCAGCGATGGTTGGACTCGGCCTGGGGCTGGTGGGCCTGGGCGCGGCTGCGGGTGCGGTCTACCTTCGGTTGCGGAAGCCCTAGAAGCCGGGCAGGCCTGCCGGGCGAGTCCCCGGATGTGACGTTGCGCACTTCTACGGCTTGTAGAAGTTGCTGGTTTCGACTTGACGGGTACGAAGGGGCAAACTTGTAACCATGAGCCACACTTCTGCCGAATCTGTCACTAAAACCGAAGAATCAGCCGAGCAGTTTTTCACCCTCTGGACGGTATTCAAGCGCTCCGAAACCCTGATCCGCAGCGCCGACGCCGCCGCTGACTTCGAGGCCCTCCTGGAACGGCTGGCCCGGGCCGGCGTGACGCACCGAGGCAGCTACGACGTCTCCGCCATGCGGGCAGATGCTGATGTCATGGTGTGGCTCCACGGTCCCAGGCCGGAAGCGCTGCAGCAGGCCATCCGCGACATCCGCCGCAGCACCCTGTTTGCGGGCACCGAGATTGTCTGGTCCGCCATGGGCGTGCACCGTGAGGCCGAGTTCGCCAAGAACCACACGCCCGCATACTCCCGCGGGGTCGCGCCGGCGGAATGGCTGTGCGTCTACCCGTTCGTCCGCTCCTACGAGTGGTACATCCTTCCCGAGGAAGAGCGGGGCGCGATGCTTCGGGAACACGGCCTCCTGGGCCGGGAGTTCCCGCAGGTCATCTCCAACACCGTTTCTTCGTTCGCCCTGGGCGACTGGGAATGGATCCTGGGCCTTGAGGCCCCCGAACTGGTGGACCTGGTGGACCTGATGCGCCACCTGCGTGCCACCGAGGCACGCAACCACGTCCGGGAGGAAGTCCCGTTCTATACCGGACGCCGGATTTCCCCGGCAGAAGTAGCGGAGGTGCTCGCATGAGCCAGCTTGACCCCACAAACGCCGGCGGCGCCGCCGTCGTCAACCCTGTCACCGAGGCAGGGCGGATGGCACCCAAGAACTACGACGCCGTCCTCCTCGCCTCCTTCGGTGGGCCGGAAGGCCAGGAGGACGTCATTCCGTTCCTTCGCAATGTCACCCGCGGGCGCGGCATTCCGGATGAGCGGCTGGAGGAGGTCTCGCACCACTACCGCGCCAACGGGGGCATCAGCCCGATCAACCAGCAGAACCGCGAGCTCAAGGCCGCCCTGGAAGCGGAACTCGCTGCCCGCGGCATCGAACTGCCGGTCCTCTGGGGCAACCGCAACTGGGCGCCGTACATTCCGCAGACCCTGCAGGACGCGTACGACGCCGGCCACCGCCGCCTCCTGATGATCACCACGAGCGCCTACTCCTGTTACTCCAGCTGCCGCCAGTACCGCGAGGACATCGGCATGGCGCTGACCGAAACCGGCCTGGACGGCCGGCTCGAAGTGGACAAGGTGCGCCAGTACTTCGACCACCCCGGGTTCGTGGAGCCGTTCGTTGAGGGCACCGCCGCCGGCCTCGCGGAAGTCCGGGAAAAGCTCGCGGCCGCAGGCACTCCCGATGCGCCGGTGCAGATCCTCTTCGCCACCCACTCCATCCCCACCCGGGATGCGGAGGCCGCGGGCCGCTCCGAAGGCGAACCGCGCGAATTCGCGGAAGGGTCCGCCTACGTGGCCCAGCACCTCGCCACGGCTGCCGCTGTCATCCAGCGCGTGGAAGAGGAATCAGGCCTGACGGCACCGTGGTCCCTGGTGTACCAGTCCCGCTCCGGGGCACCGCACGTGCCCTGGCTGGAACCGGACATCAACGACGCCATCGAGGAACTGGCCGGCCAGGATGTCAAGGGAATCGTCATCGTCCCGCTCGGCTTCGTCAGTGACCACATGGAAGTTGTCTGGGACCTGGACACCGAAGCCCTGGAAACCTGCGCCAACCTGGGGCTCACCGCCACGCGCGTCCCCACACCCGGCACGCACCGCAAGTTCGTCAACGGCATGGTGGACCTGATTTCGGAGCGTACGGCGGCCAACAACATCGCTGACCGCCCGGCACTGACGGACCTCGGTCCCTGGTACGACGTCTGCCGGCCAGGGTGCTGCCAGAACTTCCGGGGCGAAAAGCCCACCATTGCCGGCGCGGACACAACCGTGGGCACCGGGCACGACGCCTATCCCGGCGAAGCAGGCGCCAGCCAGCCAGCGGCGGCCGGGGGAGCGCCGCAGCAGTGACGGTCCGGATCGGCACCCGCGCCAGCAAGCTGGCGCTTACCCAAACGCAGCAGACAGCGGACCAGCTGGCCGCCGTCGGAGGCTTTCCTGTGGAGCTCGTCCACATCCGGACCGACGGCGATGTCCTGACCGGCTCGCTCTCCCAGATGGGCGGCACCGGCGTTTTTGTCGCCGCCCTGCGGGATGCGCTGCTGCGCAACGAATGCGATGTGGCCATCCATTCGCTCAAGGACCTGCCCACCGGGGCGGCCGTTGGGCTCAGCCTCGCGGCAACGCCGCGGCGGGTGGATGTCCGTGACGTCCTGTGCGCCCGGGACGGGCTGAAACTGGCTGACCTCCCCGCGGGTGCACGGGTGGGCACCGGCTCGCCCCGGCGCGCCGCCCAGCTCCGCGCCGCACGGCCGGACCTGGAGATCATCGACATCCGCGGCAACGTGGACACCCGCCTGGGCCGCGTCCCCGGGCTGCCGGGCAACGCCGTCACCGACGTGGTGCCCGGCAAGTCCTGCGACCTGGACGCCGTGGTGCTGGCCGCCGCAGGCCTGGAACGCATCAGCAGGCTGGATACCGTCAGCGAGTTCCTCGAAACGGACGTTATGCTTCCCGCCGCCGGGCAGGGGTCGCTGGCCATCGAGTGCCGCACGGCCGACGCCCCGCCCCGCCCCGGCTCTGCCGAGGGCTCCAAGGACGTCCTGGCCCAGGCGCTCAGTGCACTTGACGATCCGGACACCCGGCTCGCGGTCACGGCTGAACGGGCCCTGCTGGCCCGCCTGGAGGCCGGCTGCGCGGCACCGGTTGGCGCCTACGCCTTCCGCAAGGGCAGCATGCTCTACCTGGAAGCCGTGGTGTGCGCCGTGGACGGCACGGCCTCGGTCCGGGACAAGCGCGCAACCGACGGCCTCACTGAGGTGGGTGCCACGCTGCTGGGCATTGAACTGGCCGAAGTCCTGCTGGCCGCCGGTGCCGCGGACATCGCAGATCTGCAGGCCTCCTGATTCCGGCCATGCGATTGCCTGTCCAGTGCGTCCGGCAGGCCCGGCCGGGACGCGGATAAACATGCGGGACAAGGATCGGCCGCGGGAGCGGCCACTGGCCGGGGCGCGGGTATTGATCACGCGCAGCCCGGAGCGGTCGCTGGCCCTCGTGGACGCGCTGCAGGATGCAGGTGCCAGCGCACTCCTGCTGCCCTTGATCGACTTCGAGCGTGCACCTGACCAGCACTCCCTCGATGTGGCCTGCGATGCCCTGGGCGCCGGGGCTTTCGACTGGCTGGTGGTCAGCAGCGCCACCACAGTCCATGTGCTCACGGCCAAAGCCGCCGAACGTGGACTGGTGCCTGCCCAGTGGATCCCGGCTGCCACCCGCATAGCCGCGGTGGGGGCGGCGACGCGCAAACTCCTGGAGGACCGGGGGCTGGCCGTGGCACTGACACCAGCGGATGACCAGTCCGCGGCAGGCCTGCTCGCTGTGTGGCCGGAAGCGGGCGGCAAGGTCCTGCTGCCACAGGCCGACATCGCGTCACCGCGCCTGGCGGAAGGCTTGTCGGCAGCCGGAAGTTCCGTGACGTCAGTGACCGCATACCGCACGGTCGACTACCCCGCCGCGGCGGAGCGCAGGCTGGCCATCCCGGCGGAAGGCGGGGGAGCGGCCCTGCAGCCGCCGTCGTACGCCCTGCTGACACCTGAAAGCGCCGCAGCTGAACTTGCGGATGGCCGCCTCGACGCCGTCATTGCCGCTTCCCCTAGCGCCGCCCGGCGCATCCATGGGCTGTCCCCGCTGCTCGGGTGCCGGTTCGTGGCCATTGGGCGTTCGACGGCGGACCAGGCCGCCGCTTTGGGCATACCGGTGGCTGCCATCGCGGCTGAGCCGTCGCCGGCAGGGCTTGTAGCCGCCGTCGCGGCAGCGCTCATCGCAGCGGAGGATGCAGGCGGAGAACCACCCTGACACGCGGGACGCCCGCCAGCGGCCACCCACTCACCGCCCGAACCAACGCCAAGGACAGGACCATGACTTTTCCCAGCCACCGCCCCCGCCGCCTGCGCACCACGCCTGCCATGCGCCGGCTGACCGCCGAAACCCGCCTGGCACCGGCGGAACTAATCCTTCCCGCCTTCATCCGTGAAGGCCTCACGGAACCCAACCCCATCACCTCCATGCCGGGCGTTGTCCAGCACACCACGGAAACCCTGAAGCGTGCTGCTGCTGAAGCGGTGGAGCTCGGGCTGGGCGGCATCATGCTGTTCGGCATCCCGGAAACCCGGGACGCCGAGGGAACGGCGTCCCTCGACCCGGATGGCGTCCTGAACAAGGCCATCAGGGACGTGCGCGCCGAGGTGGGAGACGACCTGGTGGTCATGAGCGACGTGTGCCTGGACGAATTCACGGACCACGGCCATTGCGGCGTGCTCGACGCCGACGGTTACGTGGACAATGACCGCACCGTGGAGATTTACGCACGCATGGCCGTGGCCCAGGCTGACGCCGGCGCCCACATGCTGGGCCCCTCCGGCATGATGGACGGCCAAATCGCCGCCATCCGTTCCGCCCTGGACGGTGCGGGCCACACCAGCACATCCGTTATCGCGTACTCCGCCAAGTACGCCTCCGCTTTCTACGGTCCGTTCCGTGAAGCTGTCGACTCCCAGTTGAAAGGCGACCGGCGGACCTACCAGATGGACGCCGGAAACCGCACTGAGGCCCTTCGCGAGGTGGAACTGGACCTCGCAGAGGGGGCCGACATCGTGATGGTCAAACCGGCCATGAGCTATCTGGACATCGTGGCCGATGTCGCCGCCATGAGCCCGGTACCGGTGGCGGCGTACCAGATCTCCGGCGAGTACGCCATGATCGAGGCCGCCGCCGCCAACGGCTGGATCGACCGGCGCGCCGCCATCAACGAGTCCGTGCTGGGCATCCGGCGCGCCGGCGCCCACATGGTCCTGACCTACTGGGCCGCCGAACTGGCCGGCTGGCTGAAGGAGTCCTGATGACCGACACCCCGGCTCCCCGATCCGCAGCGGGTCCCGAGGGCCCCACCGCCCCGGTGGGACCTGGCCGGATCCTCCTGGGCCTGAACACGTTCGGCGATGTCGGTGAGAACCCGGACGGAAGCCCGCAGCCGCATGCCCGGGTGCTGCGCCAGCTGCTCGAAGAGGCCCAGCTGGCGGACGCCGTCGGACTCCATGCCTTTGGCGTGGGCGAGCACCACCGCAAGGACTACGCGGTGTCCGCTCCGGAAGTCTTCCTCGCCGCCGCTGCCGCCCGCACCACCCGGATCCGCCTGGGCTCGGCGGTTACCGTCCTGAGTTCCGATGATCCCATCAGGGTGTTCCAGCGGTTCTCCACCGTGGACGCCATCTCCAACGGCCGTGCCGAAGTCATGCTGGGCCGTGGCTCCTTCATCGAATCGTTTCCGCTGTTCGGACTGGACCTGGCCGACTACGAGGTCCTGTTCGAGGAGAAACTCGAGCTGTTCGACAAGGTCCGGGCGCAGAAACCGGTGCACTGGGAAGGCCGCACCAGGCCCGCCGTGTCCGGGCTGAGCGTGTACCCGCCGCTGGAGCGCCACCTGCTGCCCACCTGGATCGGAGTGGGCGGCACACCGGAATCCGTGCTGCGCTGCGCCCAGTACGGCTACCCCATCATTTTCGCCATCATCGGCGGGCAACCGCGCGCCTTCCGTCCGCTTGTGGACCTCTACCGGGAAGCCATGGCCAAGTACGGCCACCCCATGCAGCAGGTGGCCACCCATTCACCCGGACACGTGGCCGACACCGACGAGCAGGCCAGGGAAGAACTCTTCCCGCACTGGCTGAAGCTGCGGAACAAGCTTGGCGCCGAGCGGGGCTGGGGACCGGCGGGGAGGGGCGAGTTCGACGCCCTGTGCGCACCCGAGGGCGCCCTCTACGTCGGCTCTCCCGAGACGGTGGCCCGGAAGATCGTCCTGCTGAAACAAAACCTGGGGGTCGACCGGTTCGACCTCAAATACAGCAACGGGCCGCTGCCGCACTCCGCCATGATGCGCTCCATTGAGCTGATGGGCACGGCGGTGGCACCCCGCGTGGCAGAACTGCTCGGCACCTGACGCACCCGGCAAAAGACAGCGCCGGCCACCTGAGAGAATAGGATCCATGACTTCCAGCAACCCTCGCAACGAGGAACTTTTCGACCGCGCCCGCCAGCTCATGCCGGGCGGGGTCAATTCGCCGGTCCGTGCCTTCGGGTCCGTGGGCGGAACGCCGCGCTTCATGGTCTCGGCCAAGGGTCCGTACCTGACCGACGCCGACGGCAAGGAATATGTGGACCTGGTCTGCTCCTGGGGTCCGGCGCTGCTGGGCCACGCCCACCCCGCCGTGCTGGACGCGGTCCACGCAGCCGTGGACCGCGGACTCTCCTTCGGCGCCTCCACCCCGGATGAGGCGAACTTGGCCGAAATCGTCAAGGAACGCGTTCCCGCCGTCGAACGCCTCCGGATGGTGTCCACCGGCACCGAGGCCACCATGACCGCCGTCCGCCTGGCGCGCGGCTTCACGGGACGCAACCTCATCATCAAGTTCGCCGGCTGCTACCACGGCCACCTGGACGGACTCCTCGCGGCTGCAGGTTCCGGCGTCGCCACCCTCGCCCTGCCCGGCTCCGCGGGTGTCACGGAGGCCACCGCCGCCGAAACCCTGGTGCTGCCCTACAACGACCTCACCGCCGTCAAGGAAGCCTTCGCCGCCCACGGGCAGAACATCGCGGCCGTGATCACCGAAGCCGCCCCCGCCAACATGGGCGTGGTGACCCCGGGGGAGGGCTTCAACCTCGGCCTGTCACGCATCACCCGTGAGCACGGGGCACTGCTCATCGTGGATGAGGTGCTCACCGGTTTCCGTACCGGCTACTCAGGCTATTGGGGGCTTACCGGCGGAGCGCCGGACGCCGCCGAGCCGTGGACCCCGGACCTGCTCACCTTCGGCAAGGTCATCGGCGGAGGAATGCCGACGGCGGCCCTCGGCGGTCGTGCCGACGTCATGGACTACCTGGCCCCCACGGGGCCCGTCTACCAGGCCGGAACGCTCTCCGGAAACCCGGTGGCGATGGCGGCCGGTGTGGCCACCCTGACCCACGCCACCCGGGACGTCTACTCCTTTATCGATGTCCGCTCGCTGGAACTTTCCTCGGCACTGTCCAGCGCCCTGGACTCCGCCGGGGTGGACCACTCCATCCAGTTCGCCGGCAACCTGTTCTCGGTGGCGTTCGGCACCTCGGCCAACGGCGTCCACAACTACGCCGATGCCCAGGCGCAGGAGAGCTTCCGCTATGCGCCGTTCTTCCACTCGATGCTGGAGGCCGGGGTATACCTGCCGCCGTCGGTCTTCGAAGCCTGGTTCCTCTCCGCCGCACACGATGACACCGCGATGAACCGGATCTTCGACGCACTGCCGGCTGCAGCGAAAGCTGCCGCCGCGGCGCAAGCCTAGCTCCGCCGTCGTTCGCCCTTCCTCAACACAAAGAAATCCCCGCCTTCCGGACAAGTCCCCCTTGCGTGCAAGGGGGCAATGTCCAGGAGGCGGGGAATTTCTGTCGGTGCCTGCCTGTGAACCTAGAGGACGTCCGAGAGGAAGCCCTTCAGCCGGTCCGTCCGGGGCGCGGTGAAGATCTGCTCCGGCGGGCCGGATTCCACGACGACGCCGGCATCCATGAAGGTCACGGTGTCCGACACGTTGCGGGAGAATCCCATCTCGTGGGTCACCACCACCATGGTCATGCCACCCGTGGCCAGGTCGGCCATCAGCGCCAGGACGCCTTTGACGAGTTCCGGGTCAAGGGCAGAGGTCGCCTCATCGAAGAACATGACCTCAGGCTTCATGGCCAGGGCACGGGCAATGGCCACACGCTGCTGCTGTCCACCGGAAAGGTTGGCCGGCCGGGAGTCGGCCTTGTGCTTCAGGCCCACCAGGTCCAGCTGTTCCAGGGCTTCGGCGCGGGCCTGCTCCTTGGACAGCTTCCGCAGCTTCCGCAGCGCCAGGGACACATTGTCCACCACCGTTTTGTGCGGGAACAGGTTGAACTGCTGGAACACCATGCCGATCCGCTGGCGGAGTTCGTCAGGGTTGTCCTTCAGCACCGAACGGCCGTCCAGGAGGATGTCGCCCTGGTCGGGTTCGATCAGCCGGTTCATCACGCGCAGCAGCGTTGACTTGCCGGATCCCGACGGGCCGATCACGGAGGCCGTGGTGCCCTTCTCCACATGCAGGTCAATGCCGCGGAGAACATGGTTGTGGCCGAAAGAAAGGTGCAGGTTCTTGCCGGTCAGGGTTCCGGAAGCGAATTCCGTCATGCCTGTGCCCCCTTGCCGATAGGCGCTGCCAGCTCGTCCGGTTCCTTCTTTTCCGGCTTGCCGGTCCGCAGCCGGTTGTCGATGAAGTTCACGAAGTGCGTCAGCGGAACGGTCAGGATCAGGTACAGCACCCCGGCCGCCACCAGCGGTGACAGGTTTCCGGTGTTGGCCATGGCGTCATTTCCGATCCGGAAGATTTCCCGGTCCGAAGCAGCGAGGCCAAGCATGAACACCAGCGAAGAATCCTTCAGCAGCGAGATGAACTGGTTCACCAGTGCGGGCAGGACCCGCCGGATTCCCTGCGGTACCACCACCAGGCGCATGGAACTGCCGTAGCTGAAGCCCAGCGCCCGGGATGCCTCCAGCTGTCCCTTCTCAACGCTCTGGATACCCGAACGGAATATTTCACCGATGTAGGCAGCCGCGATCAGGGTCAAAGCCAGGATGCCCAGGGGGTACGGGTTCCGGGACCCGGTGATTTCCCTGGCGATGGGGCTGAGCCCGATGCCGATGACCAGGATCACCAGGATGGCGGGCAGGCCACGGAAGATGTCGGTATAGATACGTGCCACCCACCGGGCTCCCGCGTTGCGGGAAATGCCCATCATGGCCAGCGCGAGACCCAGCAGGGAACCGAAGATGCCGGAAGCCACAGCCAGTATCAGCGTGTTGGGCAGGCCCACCATGAGCAGGGCGGGAATGACTTTGGCCATTTCCTCCCAGTTGAAGAAGGTGTCGGCCAGTTGGTCCAGGAGATCCATAAACGTCCCGGCTCAATCAGCTCTGCGGAACCGTGGCGGCCTTGCTGCCCGGCTTCCAGTCGGCCGGCATTTCGCGGTCCGGGTACCACTCCTTGGTCAGCTTGGACCAGGTTCCGTCGGCGATTACGGCGTCCAGGCCGGAGTTCAGCGCGTCGATCAGCGGCTGGTTGTCCTTGGCCACGGCGTAGGCCGTGAAGTTCTGCGTGTTGACGACGGATTCGGCGATGACCGTGCCGTCGCCTTCCTTGACCTGGCCGGTGGCCTGCTGGGACGGCGCGACCCAGGCGTCCACCTGGCCGTTGCGCACGTTGGCGTACACGGTGGCGTAGTCCGGGAAGCGGATCGGCTCGAGCTTGAGGGTGTTGGTGACGTAGTCGTCCTGGACGGTGCCCTGGACCACGCCGATGCGGAGGTCGCCGGTGAGGTCGGCGAAGCCCTTGACATCGCTGTCGGTCTTGGCAACCACGGCCATGAAGCCAAAGTCGTAGCCGTTGGTGAAACCGACGTTCTGGCGGCGGGCGTCCGTGGTGGAGATGGAGGAGGACCCGACGTCGAACTGCTTGGTCTGGACCTGGGACAGGAGTGCCGAGAAATCGGTGGCAACGAATTCGACCTCGAGGCCGAGCTTGCCGGCGATCGCGCGCAGCAGTTCGTTGTCGTAGCCCGTGAACTTGCCCGAGGGGTCAATGAAGATGTTCGGCGGGGCGTCGGACAGCGTGCCCACCTCAAGCTTGCCTTCGGTGTTCAGGCCCAGCTTGGTTGTGTCGATCTGGTCGATCGGGGTGACGTCGGCGGTGGTGTACTTGTCCAGCGTCTGCTGGTCGCTGCCGGCGAGGGCGTCCGTGGGTGTCCCCGACGGCTCGGCGGACCCTGAGCCGCAGGCGGCGAGGGAGACAGCCAGGGCGAGTGCCACGGGAGCCGTGGTGAGCCACTTCATCGCTTTGATTTTCATCAGGTTGTCGCTTTCATCTGAGTCATTAGTCAACCGGGCCGCGAGGCTGCGCTGGTGGCGCCTGGCACCTGCCCGGCGCTGTTCAAGCACGGCAAGGCAGGGGTGACCGCAAAACTTTATTCTCTCACCTGGGGTTTTTCGGTGAACTCTCAAACAAAAGCGCTGGCGGCATGCTCAGGAGCAAATATTATTCGATGTTTGGGCAATGCCGCGCTTCGACCGAGCGGTCCGGGCAAGGTGGCGCCGAATACCGGAGGTGGTTGCCTGCCCGCCTATGTGAAGCCCTGTTACTGTGACTTGCCTCGCATCCGCCCGGCAGCACCATGTCAGAAACCGCCGAGGCTCGCGTCCTGCGGGGGAAGTACCGGCCAGTCGCCCTCGATGACGGCAGCCGGCTTGGTCTTCCGGAGGTAGCCCTGGAAGTCTGCCGCCTGGCTGGTGGCCCAGTCCACCTGCAGCTGGTGGAGCTGGCTCGCGGGCATCATCAGCTTTGGGAATTTGCCGGCCATGGCGTCCAGGACCCGCAGCGTTGCCAGGGCATCGGCCGCAGAGGTGTGGGCATTGTCCAGGACCACGCCATACTCCTCGCACAGCGCCGTCAGGGTGCGCTTGCCCTTCCGGTAGCGGTCCACCTGCTTGTTCATGATGTAGGGATCCAGGACCGGGAAGCGGCTTAGCTGGGGCACGCCGTAGCGCGCCGATTCCGCGGCCAGGACAGTGAAATCGTAGCTTGCGTTGAAAGCGATGACGGGGATGTTCGTGTCAAAAAGGTCCTGCAGGACTGCGGCAAGTTCCTGCGTCACCTCATGCGCGGGCCTGCCTTCCCGACGGGCCTTTTCGGTGGTGACACCGTGTACGTCGCTGGCTTCCGTGGGAATCTCCACCCCGGGATCGGCCAGCCACTCATGTTCCCTGATGACGTCGCCGTTATGGTCCACCACCGTTACGGAGGCCGTGACAATACGTGCAGCCCGCGAGTTGCGGCCCGTGGTTTCCAGGTCGAAAGCTGCGCGGGGGAGGGTGTTCCAGGTGCTCATATGTCAACGCTAAAGGGCACCACTGACAATTCCGTGGAGCGCCACTGCCGCTAGATTGGATCAATGCGGATTGAGTACGTGGAGGCGGTGCTGGCCGTCGTGGAACTGGTGCCCGCCGCATCCGCCGTGGCGTACGGCGACGTTGCCGAGCTGCTGGGGTCCGGCGGCCCCAGGCAGGTGGGCGCCGTCATGAGCCACTACGGGAGCGGCGTGCCCTGGTGGCGGATCCTCAAGGCGAGCGGCCATGCACCTGCCGGGCACGAGGCAGAGGCCCTCCGCCACTACCTTGCCGAGGGGACGCCCCTCCTTGGTGCCTATCTGGAATACCAGCGGACCCGGGAAGGACGCTGGCGTGTGGATCTTCAGGCCGCCCGGTGGGCGCCCGCCGAAGATGAACTGGACGTGATTGATGCCGTTGCCGAGGAGCTGGAGCGGCGGCTGCATGGATTGTCGGTGGCTGATGATGGAATGTCTGTGTGACAGTAACAACGCCCTTCACCGGCCCACGTGACGAGTACCGGGACGATTCCGCGGAAGGTCCTGCACCTGATGCGGACACACCGGCGGGCCCTGGAGCCGGCAGCACGGACCGCAGCCAGGGAAGACCGGCCGCGACAGGCCTGAAGCTGCTGCCACCCCGCCACGTCCATGCGGCAGAGCCGCTGCTGTCGGCGGACCAGCAGGCCGCGGTTGATGTACCCCAGGGGGCCGGGCCGGTACTGATGCCCGGTGCCCCGGGAACCGGTAAGACCACCACCCTCGTCGAGGCCGCCGTCCGCCGGGTGTTCCGGGACGGCGTGGATCCAGAGCGCATGCTGATCCTGGCACCAAGCCGCCTCGCAGCCGACACCCTCCGCGACCGCTTCACCGCACGGCTGGACAGGAGCCTGAGCACAACGCCGGCGCGTACCTGGGCGTCCTACGCCTTCGATGTCATCAGGCGCGCCAAAGCTGAAGGGCTTCTTTCCTTGTCCAGGCCGCCGAGGCTCCTCTCCGGGCCTGAGCAGGACCTCATCATCAAGGAACTCCTTGAAGGACACCGCCTCCCGGGCCTGGAACTGCCCTGGCCTGCCGATATGGAGGGGGCGCTGGAAACGCGCGGCTTCCGGCAGGAAGTCCGGCAGTTGTTTGACCGGATCATTGAATCAGGGCGCACTCCGGAGGACGTGGTGCGGCTCGGACGTGACTGCGGCAGGCCTGACTGGCTTGCCGCTGCCGCGCTGTATTCCGAGTACCGGGATGTCCTGGACCTTCGGATGCCGGAGGCTTTCGACCCCGCCGGGATCATCACGGCCGCCCGGCAGGTGTTCCAGGATTTTCCTGCGTTCCTGGCCGCGGAACGGGAGCGCCTGCAGGTCATCCTCGTGGACGACATCCAGGAGGCCAACCCCGCAGTCTTTGAGTTGCTGGCCGACATAGCCGGAGGCAAGGACTCCTTCGTGGCCTTCTGCCCGGACACCGTCGTCCAGGGCTTCCGCGGGGCAAGGCCGGACCTCGTCGCGGAACTGCCGCACCTGCTGTCGCCGGGGGCGCCTGTGGTGGAGCGTCCGCTGCGGTATGCCCACCGGCAGGGGACCAGGGTTTCCGAAGCCTGGCTAAGTGTCGCCGGACGGATCTCCCAGCGGGCGGGCGGCCAGCTTGCCAGGCGCCTCGACCAGCCCGGCGGCGACAGCCCGGAAGGGGCAGTGGAGGCACACCTTGTTCCGTCCGCCGTGCACGAACTGCGGTACGTGGCCCAGCGGATCCTGGACCAGCACATCAACCACGGCCGTGACCTGGCCGACGTCGCGGTCATTGTGCGCAACGGCGCCCAGGTCAGCGAGTTCCAGCGGTATTTGTCCGGACAGGGGATCGCCGTGCGTGTCCCCGTGGCAGAGTCCGCTGTCCGGGACGAGGTGGCCGTCCGTCCGCTGCTTGATGCCTTCGCCATCGCGCTGGACCCGGCACTGCTCACCCCCGAAGCCGCAGTATCGCTCCTGACCTCGCGGATCGGCGGTGCGACGTCCATCGAGCTCCGCCGGTTGCGGCAATCGCTGAGAAGGGAAGAAATCCTGGGCGGCGGAGGCCGTACCAGCGACGCACTGCTGGTCGAAGCGCTGCTGGAGCCTAATGCGCTGTCAACCCTTGGTATCGAGGGCCGCGCCGCACGCCGGGCGGCACGCATGATCCAGGCAGGCAGCAGGGCGGCTGCTGAACCCGGCGCCAACGCCGAGTCAGTCCTCTGGGCCCTCTGGAACTCCACCGGGCTCGCCGGCGCCTGGACGGAGACGGCCCTTTCCGGCGGACCGCACGGAGCACGCGCGGACCGCGACCTGGATGCCATGATGGCGCTTTTCCACACCGCGGAGCGTTACGTTGACCAGGTGCCCGGTGCGGGTCCTGAGCAGTTCCTTGAATATCTCCTGAACCAGGAGCTGCCCATGGACACCCTTGCCGCACGCGCACAGGTGGACGACGCCGTCGAGCTGATGACGCCTGCCAGCGCAGCCGGACGTGAATGGCCGGTGGTGATTGTTGCCGGCCTCCAGGAGGGCGTCTGGCCCAACACCCGGCTCCGCGGCGAGCTGCTTGGAAGCACCCTGTACAGCGATGCCGTGGAGCACGGCCCAGGCTACGCCCTGCAACGGGATCCCCTAAGCCGGCTTCGCGATATCCGGTATGACGAGCTCCGGAGTTTCTCCACAGCAGTCTCCCGTGCCCGCGAACTGCTGCTCTGCACCGCCGTATCCTCCGAAGACGACCAGCCGTCCTCGTTCCTCGACTATGTGGCGCCCCTGGCTCCCGGCCAGGAAACCCGCGGCTTCACTCCCGTTGAGCGTCCCATGACGCTCCGCGCGCTTGTTGCCGAACTGCGGCAGCACGCCCAGCTGGACGGACATGACGCTCCGCAGGCGGAGGAAGCGGCCAGGGTGCTTGCACGCCTGGCCAGGGCGGAGCCGCCCGTTCCGGGCGCGCATCCGCAGAGCTGGTGGGGTCTTCCCCCGCTGAGCTCCGAAGCGGCGGTGGTTCCACCCGGCGGCACGGTGTTCGTGTCACCGTCAAAAGTTGAGACAGTCCAAAAATCACCGCTCGACTGGTTCGTCCAGGCCGCAGGAGGTGAGGCTGCCACCGACTTCGCACGGAGCCTGGGCACCCTGGTCCACGCGATTGCCCAGGAACTCCCGGACGCCTCCGGCTCCGAGTACGTCGCGGAACTCGTCCGGCGCTGGCCCGCGCTGGGAATGAAGGACAATTGGGAGGGCAGGCTTGATTTCCAGCGTGCCGAGTCCATGGTGCGAAAGCTGGCCCAGTATGTCCTCCTGATGCGGAGCGAGGGGAGGAGCCTCGCAGGCGTGGAGCAGGATTTCGAGGTGGCGCTTGGAACGGTCCCTGTTGATGATGCCCCGGACCGCGACGCCGTCCTGCGCGGCCAGGTGGACCGGCTGGAGATCGACGCTGAGGGCCGTCTGGTGATCGTGGACCTGAAGACGGGGAAACGTCAGCCCGGCAAGGGGGAGCTGGCGCGGCATCCGCAGCTGGGTGCCTACCAGGCAGCGGTGCTTGCCGGCGGGTTCGACGACGGTCCGGGCGGCCAGGCGGGACCGGTACCCGGCGGGGCGGTACTGGCCCAGCTCGGAACCGGAGCAAAAAATCCGGCCATCCAGCAGCAGGACCCGATCGATCAGGAGGACAACTGGGCCCTGGACATGGTGAAGGATGCAGCTTCGGTGATGGGCGGCAGCGCCTTCGAAGCGCGGCACGATCCATCCAAAGGCAGCCACGGCGGCCACGGCTGCCGGCTCCCCGAGGTTTGTCCGTTGTGCGTGCGTGGAAGGCAAGTGACTGAATGATGCAGGACGTGCAAGAGCAGGGGTCGTCCCTTGCCGCCGGGCCTTCAGGCGCCCCGGCCTTGGCTGCCCGGGAAGCAGCACCGGCCGCCACACCGCCCCGGCCGCGGTTCAGCCCGGAAGAGCTTTCCGCGCTGCTGGGTGAAAAAAACGTGCCGACGCCGGAACAGTCGGCGATCATTTCGTCGCCGCTGACCCCGCGCCTGGTTATTGCGGGGGCAGGATCGGGGAAGACAGCCACCATGGCGGACCGCGTGGTGTGGCTCGTGGCCAACGGGTGGGTCAGGCCGGAAGAAGTCCTGGGTGTGACCTTTACCCGGAAGGCTGCCGGTGAGCTGGCATCGCGCATCCGTGCGAAGCTGGCTGCCCTCCAGCGGCTGGTTGCCCAGGACAAGATAGCCCAGGACAAGATGGCCCAGGACAAGGTTGGCCGGGAAAGGGGTCACACGGTTTTCCCCGAGGGGCTGCTCAGCAGCGACGCCCTGGAACCGAAGGTGTCCACCTACCACTCGTTCGCCAGCGGCATCGTCTCCGATTACGGGCTCCGGCTGGGGGTGGAGCGTGATGTGGTCCTGCTGGGCGGTGCGCAGGCCTGGCAGCTGGCCAGCGAGGTCGTGGAGGCCTACGACGGCGAATACGGGCATTTCCGGGCAGCAAAGTCCACGCTGGTGAAGGCAGTCATCCAGCTGGCCGGTGAATGCGCCGAGCACCTTCAGGAACCCGAGGACGTCGAGGCCTGGCTGATGGCGCGGTTGTCCGACTTCGAGTCACTCCCTTACCTTGCCGACAAAAAGAAGAATCCCCCGCAGGCAGCGGCCGATCTCGCCGGAATGTTGCGGACCAGGGCTTCCGTGGCCGACATGGTGGGACGCTATGCAGCGGCCAAGAGGGCCCGCGGTGCGCTGGACTTCGGCGACCTGGTGGCCCTCGCTGCCCGAGTGGCACGCGAAGTCCCCCTGGCTGCGCAGATGGAGCGGCAGCGCTACAAGGTGGTGCTGCTGGACGAGTTCCAGGATACGTCCCACGCCCAGCTCGTCCTGTTTTCAAGGCTCTTCGGCGGCGGACATGCGGTGACGGCCGTGGGTGATCCCAACCAGTCGATCTACGGATTCCGCGGAGCCTCGGCCGGGCAGCTCTTCCATTTTGTCCGGGAGTTTCCGGTGAGGCTGGAGACGGCCCCCCAGGGGTCGGAAGAAGGCGCCGCGGGGGAGCGTCCAGCGGAGGACACCGGGACCTGGGCTCCTGCGCCGACGTCCTACCTGACGACGGCCTGGCGGAACGGCCGCTCGATCCTGGCCGCGGCCAACGTCATGTCCGAGTCCCTGGGACGGGCGGCCGCGCAGCGCGGCCCCGCCGGCGGGGGAGGGGCCGTGGCCCCCGAAGTTCCGCCGCTGCAGCCCAGTCCGCACGCGGCGGCAGGATCCGTGGTGCTGGGCCGGTTTGCCAGCGACGTGGACGAAGCTGCCGCGCTCGCTGACGACATCCTCAAATACCGTGTGACGGACTTTGAGCTCAAGCCCGACGGTTCCCCGGTTCCGCCCGCCATCGCCGTGCTGTGCCGGCGCCGTGCGCAAATGGAACCCATCCGGCGCCAGCTGGAGGCCCGAGGCATCGCCTACGAGATTGTCGGTCTCGGCGGCCTCCTCGATACCCCGGAAATCGTGGATCTGGTGGCCACCCTGCGCGTCCTCGCCGACCCCGGCCGCTCCGACGCGCTGATGCGCCTGCTCGCTGGGGCCCGCTGGCGGATAGGCCCGGCAGATTTGATGGCGCTGAGGGACTGGTCCAGCCAGCTCGCCCGGAGACGCGGCCAGGCCGGAGCGGTCGATGACACCGTCCCGGATGCCGAACCGGCCGTCCTGGAAGGCGACCTGACGGACACCGCCAGCCTCGTTGAAGCCCTGGACTGGCTGCCGCGCGAGGGGTGGACCTCATCGAACGGCAGGTCCCTCACCCCGGCCGCACGCGGACGGATGCTTCGGCTTTCGGCGGAGCTGCGGCAGCTCCGGGGCTACCTGGGGGACGACCTCACCACGCTGCTGGGAGAAGTGGAGAGGGCCATGCTCCTTGATATCGAGGTCGCCGCCAGGCCGGGCATCAGCATCCACCAGGCCCGCCGGAACCTTGACGCCTTCCAGGATGCAGCGGCCGGCTTCCTGCGCACCTCACAGCGCGTGGACATCCTCGCCTTCCTGTCCTGGCTGGAAGCGGCATCAGCTGAAGAAAACGGCCTGGAAGCACCGCCAAGCGATGTCAACCGTGAGGCGGTCCAGCTGCTCACCGTGCATGCCTCCAAAGGGCTGGAATGGGATGTTGTCTTTGTTCCGGGCCTGAATGCCAAGGACTTTCCCAGCGACCGTGACTCGCGCTGGAGCAGCGGATCCGCGGCCCTGCCCTGGCCGCTGCGCGGCGACCGGGCAGACCTGCCCCAGTGGGACTTGGACCAGCCGGACCAAAAAGGATGGCTGGACGCGGAAAAGGACTTCAAGGCAGCCGTCCAGGCGCACGGGGAGTCGGAGGAACGCCGCCTGGCCTACGTGGCGTACACCCGGGCCAAGCACGTCCTCTGGGCGTCCAGCGCAGCCTGGGTGGGGTCGAGGTCCGGGCGGGCCGACATGTCACAGTTCCTGGCCGAGCTGGAGTCATTGGCTGCGCCGGCCCGCGAAGGTCTCCCGGTGCAGGCAGGCATCCACCCGCGGTCTGTGGAGGAGGCTTCGTTGCCGGAGGCCAGCCCGCTGACCCTCGATGTGGAGGTGGCCGGCTGGCCCTACGATCCCTTGGAGGGGCCGGTGGATCCCCGGACGGGTGGGCGCCTCCGCCTTGCCACGGGCCGCAGGGATGCCATGGAACGGGCGTCCGCCCGGGTGGCAGCTGCCCTGGAGTCCATGCACCACGGAAGGGCCCTGCCCCTGCCGGATGCCGGAGCGCCCGCGAATGCTCTATCCGGCCAGGACAACTTCATGATGGTCCCGGCTCCGCAGCTCAGCGGTCCGGCTGCCGGCTGGGCGAGGGAAGCAGCACTGCTGCTGGAACGCCGGGCAAGGAAGTCGTCCGCCCAGGAGGTGCACCTTCCCACCCATATTTCCGCATCCACACTTGTGGACCTCAACGAAGACCCGGAGGCGGTGCTCTGGCGGCTCCGCAGGCCGGTGCCGCGTGAACCGGGCATGTCGGCACGGAAGGGAACAGCCTTCCACGCGTGGGTGGAAGAGTACTTCGGGAGTGCAGGCATGCTGGACCTTGGCGAGGCGCCGGGTTCCGATGACCACATCGATGCGGCCTACGACCTCGACGCCATGGTGGCCACCTTCAGGTCCTCCCCGTGGGCCCACCGCTCCCCGGCTTTTGTTGAGGTCCCGGTGGAGACCCGCGTAGGTGACGTTGTGGTCCGTGGACGGATCGACGCCGTCTTCCAGGACGCGGACGGCCGCTGGGACCTGGTGGACTGGAAGACCGGACGGCGGCCGTCCGGGCCCCAGTTGCGGACCCGGGCGGTGCAGCTTGCCGTCTACCGGCTGGCGTGGTCGCGGCTGAAAGGCGTGCCACTGGAGGATGTCCGGGCGGCCTTCTTCTACGTCGCAGACAACGAGATTGTGCGGCCGCATGACCTCGCATCCGCTGACCAGCTGGAGGAGATGGTGGCGGCTGCCTTCACCTCTGCCTGAACGGTGCGTCGTGAACGTCCTTTAGCTGTCTCGCGCCCCGCGGCTAGCGCTTGTTGGCCTCAATAATGGTGAGGGCAGCCGTCGACGTGTCATCCGGACCGCCTGGTGCGTCGCCGGCGCCGCCCCCGGTGCCGGCCGGGGGAGTTGCAGGCGCAGGCGCAGGTGTTTGGTCGACGGGGATAGGGGTCACGTGTACGGCCGGCTGAACTGCCGGTACCGGAAAGACGGTGACCGGAGGCGCCGCTGCCGGCACATCGCCGCCGGCCGCCCGTAACCCGGGGCCAGCCCCCGCCCCCGCGGCAGGTTCCACGGAAGCCGGCGCAGCCGCGGCGGGGACCGTGGCAGCCGCCGGGGACGGAAGGGGCTCAACGCTGATGGGCTGCCCGCCGTGCTCTGCAATGTCGCTGGCCAGGGTGGCCAGCATCTCCTCCGCCTCCGCCACCATGGTGGCATCGCCGGCCGCGATGCCCTTGACCAGGTACTGGGCCAGGGCGAATTCTGCCGACAACGCTGCCCGCCGAAGCAGGTGCTTGTCGGGCTTGTCGCGGCGGCCGGCGGTGTAAGCGGCCAGGACGGCGTCCACGAAGTCCTGCTCGTTGGATGCCACGAGCCAGGCAAAGTCGTCGGCGGGGTCGCCGATGCGGAGGTCTGTCCAGCCGGTCACGGCGGTGACCCGGGAGCCCTCCACGAGAAGGTTGTCCTCATGCAGGTCCCCGTGCACCACGGAGGGATTGAAGCGCCACAAGGACACGTCCTCAAGTGCGTGCTCCCAGCGCAGCAGCAGGGCCGGAGGAATCTTTCCGGTGGTGGCGGCCTGGTCCAGCTCGTTCAGCCTGCGCTGCCGGAATTCGTTGGGGGTATAGCTGGGCAGGTCGGCATTGCTGACGATCGCGCGGGGCAGATCGTGGATGGCTGCCAGCGCCACGCCGATTTCCCGGGCCAGGGCATCCGGCCCAGCCGTCAGTTCCTCAACGCTGCGGGTGCTGCCGCCCAGATGCGAGTACACGAACGTGCTCAGGCTTCCCAGGCGCACGCTGCCTGCGACCGTGGGCATCAGGAAGGGCAGTTCGGCGCGGATGGCCGGCGCGAAGGCGCGCAGCACCAGGAATTCTGTTTCCAGGCGGGCGCTGGCCTCGGCGTGGCGCGGCGACCTGACCCGCCAGCGCTTCCCTTCCGAGTCGAGGAGCAGCGCTGAGTCGAAGTCCGCGGGGTCGTCCGGGGCAGAGCTAACTGCCGTCGGGGTCAGCCCGGGGACTGCCGCGGTTGCAACGGCTGCCAGTTCAATCGCTTTTCTTCTCACCTTTCAACGGTAGATTGCCTGCGGGCCGGGAGGCCGGTCCGGCGGCGGCGAGTCTTGAGATACCTGCAAATAGGGGGGTGGTGCAGCGGTGTGCCGGCTGGAAATGTCATTTGTCAGCCCCAGTCAGTACGGTGGACCTATGAGCCATGCGGAGTCTGTTACACCGGTCTACCAGGGGCAGCCGGCAACGCTGCCTGCGAACCACCTCATGGACACCCTCCTCCCCGTCAGGCCGGCGCTGGTGGACCGCGGGTCGGCCGTCCGGACGGCGCCGGGGATGGTGGACGAACAACTGGCCAGTCCCGGAACGCTGGCGGTTGTGCTGTCCGGGCGGCAGGGCCTGGTGCAGGGCGGCGGCCTGTGCGTAGCCGCCGCACAGCCGTTGCTCCAGGAGCTCACGGCAGCCGGGTCGGCGCCTGAACTGGTCATCTACCTGGGCTCCGCGCTTCCGGATTCGGATCTGCCGGCTGGAACGGGGCTCCTGCTTTATGTGCTCCCGGAGCAGGTTGCTCCGGGTACAGCCGGGATCCCGTCCGATTCCCGCTGGGCCGGCTTCCGCGAGGTCGCAGCGGGGCTGAGCGCCACACACACTGCCCTCTTTGTGGAGGCCAGTGCCATCACCAACTGGCACGCCGGGCACACCCACTGCCCGCGCTGCGGTACCCCCACCGAGGTCGAGGCCGGCGGCTGGGTCCGCCGGTGTCCTGCGGATTCCTCGGAACACTACCCACGGACAGACCCGGCCATCATCGTTACCGTTGTGGGTCCGGACGGACGGCTGCTGCTGGGCGGCGGCGGTCCGCTGGACGCCAGGAACTATTCGACGCTGGCCGGCTTCGTGGAGCCCGGGGAATCACTCGAACAGGCCGTGGTCCGCGAGATTTATGAGGAGGTGGGAGTCCGGGTGACCGCATGCCAGTACCTCGGATCGCAGTCGTGGCCGTTCCCGGCCTCCCTTATGCTTGGATTTACCGCCGTCACCGAAGACGCCGAGGCAAGGCCCGACGGCGTTGAGGTCACCAGGGCGCGCTGGTTCAGCCGGGAGGAACTCCAGGAGGCTGTACTCGCCGGCGATATCACCATTTCGAGCCGGCTTTCCATTGCCCGCTCGCTGATAGAGCACTGGTATGGCGGACGCATCCGGGACCTGGCCGAGGCCTGACCCACCACGAATCCACCAGACTCCAGCACGCGGTAGTCGAGACAAAGAGCAGCAGAAGTGACTACAGAACAATTTGACGGGGCAGCATCCCTTGAGGACCGCATCCTGGGAGGCCTGGACGCGGAGCAGCGGGAGGTGGCCAGCACCCTGAGCGGGCCGCTGTGCGTCCTGGCCGGGGCGGGGACCGGAAAGACCCGCGCCATCACCCACCGCATCGCCTACGGCGTCCATTCCGGCGTCTACTCGCCGCAGCGGCTGCTGGCCGTGACTTTCACGGCCCGCGCTGCGGCCGAGATGCGCAGCCGGCTGCGTGACCTTGGAGCGGGAAACGTTCAGGCGCGCACCTTCCATGCCGCGGCGCTGCGCCAGCTGCAGTTTTTCTGGCCGCAGGCTGTTGGCGGTACCCTGCCCAACCTGCTGGACCACAAAGCCCAGATGCTGGCCGAGGCCGCCCGGCGGCTCCGGCTCAGCACCGACAGGGCTTCCATCCGCGACCTCGCCTCGGAGATCGAATGGGCCAAGGTGTCCATGCTCACGCCGGCAAACTACCTGGAAAACGCGCAGGACAGGGGAGCCCCGGGCGGCTTCGACCTCACCGCCGTAGCCCGTGTCTTCCAGTCCTACGAGGACGTCAAGACCGACCGCAACGTCATTGACTTCGAGGACGTCCTGCTGATCACGGTGGGAATTCTCCAGGAGGACGAGAAGGTCGCTGCCACCGTCCGTGAGCAGTACCGCCACTTCGTGGTGGACGAGTACCAGGACGTTTCCCCCTTGCAGCAGCGGCTCCTGGAACTCTGGCTGGGCGGCCGCGACGAGCTCTGCGTTGTTGGAGACGCAAGCCAGACCATCTATTCGTTCACCGGAGCTTCCCCTAAGCACCTGCTGGAGTTCAAAGCCCGCTATCCGCAGGCCAACGTGGTCAAGCTCATCCGGGACTACCGCTCCACGCCTCAGGTGGTGAAGCTCGCGAACGACCTTTTAGCGGGCAGGCGCAGCGGAGGTCCCGTGGCCGACGCCGCCTGGGCCTCGCCCCTGCAGCTTGTGGCCCAGCGGCCGGCAGGCCCGGCGCCGCAGTTTACGGAATGTGCGGATGACGAGGCGGAGGCCGCCACGGTTGCCCAAAAGATCAAGGCACTGCTCGACGCCGGGACACCCGCCAGCGAGGTTGCTGTCCTGTTCCGCACCAACGGCCAGTCCGAGGCATACGAACAGGCCCTCGCCGCCGCCGGCATCGGCTACCAGCTGCGCGGCGGTGAACGGTTCTTTGCCCGCAAGGAGGTGCGCGACGCCATCCTGCAGCTGCGCGCGGCCACCCGGGCCGTCGCCGAGACGGACTCCCCCCAGCCGCTCGGGCAGCTGGTCCGCGACATCGTCTCCTCGCTTGGCTACACGGATGCGGCCCCGCACAGCGGCGGGGCCCTCCGGGAGCGCTGGGAGTCTCTGGCCGCGCTGGTTGCCCTTGCGGATGAACTGGTCCAGGTACGGGGCACACAGTTCAGCCTGGCCGACTTCGTCAACGAACTCCAGGAACGTTCCCTGGCGCAGCACGCCCCCACCGTCCAGGGTGTAACTCTTGCCTCCCTCCACGCAGCCAAGGGCCTGGAATGGGACGCCGTCTTCCTGGTGGGGCTCAGTGAAGGGCTGATGCCCATTTCGTTTGCCGACTCCCCGGAATCGGTGGACGAGGAACGCCGGCTCCTGTACGTGGGAATCACCCGGGCACGTGAACACCTGTCCCTGTCATGGTCCACCGCCCGGACCCCGGGCGGCCGCGCCAACCGCAAACCCTCAAGGTTCCTTGATGGATTGCGTCCCGACTCCGTGGCCAGTTCAAGCACCCGGGGGAAGGTGACGGTGACCCGCAGGAAAGCCGCCGCTCCCGCCATGTGCAGGGTCTGCGGAAGCATGCTCGGCACCGGGGCGGAACGCAAAGTGGGCCGGTGCAACTCCTGCCCGCCGGGCTACGAGGAACAAACCTTCGACGCCCTCCGTAACTGGCGCCGGGAGGTTGCCCTCTCCGCCGAGGTGCCCGCATTCGTGGTGTTCACCGACGCAACCCTGACGGCCATTGCCGAAGCACGCCCAGCGTCGCTCGAAGAGCTCGCCCGGCTGGCAGGGGTGGGACCTGCAAAGCTTGAACGGTATGGGGAAGACGTCCTGCGTGTCCTGACGGAAAGCACGTCGCTGTAATGGCCGGCCACTTCGCGGGGCATAAGGTGGCGGCTGCTGCTTCCATCACCACGGAGGACGGCGCGCCTGTAGTGGTCCGGCGTTCGTCCCGGCGCACCCGCACCGTAGCCGCGTTCTGGGAGAACGGAACCGCGGTGGTCGCGATACCCGCCCGGTTCACTGCTGCCCAGGAAGCCGAATGGGTGCACAAGATGGTGGCAAAGCTGCAGCGCCAGGGGGAGCGGCGGGCGGCAGCGGGCAGGAGGCGGCCGGCCACGGACGCTGCCCTCGCGGAACATGCGGCTCAATTGTCTGCCAAGTACCTGGGGGGACGCGCCGTACCGACGTCGGTGCGCTGGGTCAGCAACCAGAACTCGCGTTGGGGTTCTGCCACTCCGGCAGAGGGAACCATCAGGCTCTCGGACAAACTGCGTCCCATGCCCCAGTGGGTGATCGATTACGTCCTGCTCCATGAGCTCGCCCACTTGCTGGTGGCTGCGCACAACGCTGCCTTCTGGCAGCTGCTCGAGGCGTACCCGGAGACGCAGCGGGCCAAGGCGTTCCTTGAGGGTGTTTCCTTTGCCACCGGACGCGGCATGGCAGACCCCGACGCTGACTGAATCCGTACTGCCGGCAGCCACCGCCGGGGCGGGGTCCTAGCCTTTCGGCTGGCCCTCCTGGCCCTCCTGGCCCTCACTGCCCTCGTCGTCGGGACGCCCGCCGTCGTCCTTCTTTGCAGTGCCGTCCTGTCCGCCGGCGCCACTGCCTTCTTCCGCTTCCGGCGGGGAGTCGAAGCCGCCGCTGAGGAGCTTCTGCAAAGCGTCGTCCACTTCGCTGTCACTTGCTTCTGCCAGCTTGCGGCGCCCGCTGAAGCCCTTGGGATCGTCCAGGTCCTCGGCAGTGGGCAGCAGGTCCGGGTGGTGCCAGATGGCGTCGCGGCCCTCGATGCCGCGTTCTTCCTTGAGGGTGGCCCACAACGTGGCGGCGTCGCGCAGCCTGCGGGGCCGCAGCTCCAGCCCCACCAGGGAGGCAAAGGCGTGCTCCGCCGGACCGCCGGTTGCCCGCCGGCGCCGCACGGTCTCCCGCAGCGCGCCCGCGGACGGCAGCAGGTTCTCGGTGGCCGCGGCAGTGAGCTCGTCCACCCAGCCCTCCACCAGCGCCAGGGCGGTCTCCAGCTTTTCGAGGGCCTGGTCCTGCGCCGGCGTCCGCTGCGGCATGAAGACACCCTGCGACAGGGCCTCCTGGATGCCTTCCGGGTTGCTGGGGTCAAGGTCCCGTGCAAGTTCCTCGATTCGCGAGGTGTCGATGTGGATACCGCGGGCGTACGCCTCGATGGCACCCAGCAGGTGTCCGCGGAGCCAAGGAACCTGGACGAACAGCCGTGCGTGGGCGGCTTCCCGCACTGCGAGGAAGAGCCGGATGTCGTTCTCGGGCAGGGACAGGCCCTCCCCGAACGCCGCGACGTTGGCCGGCAGCAGAGCCATCTCCAGGTCCGCAAGGGGGACCCCGATGTCGGTGGAACTGACCACATCAGCGGAGAGGGCACCGATGGCCTGGCCCAACTGCATGCCGAAGATGGCGCCGCCCATGTTCTGGAGCATCGAGGACGCCCCGCCCATCATGGACTTCATTTCCTCGGGCATCTGCTCCGTCATGGCCGAGGACAGCGCATTTGCGATGCTGTTGGCCACCGGCTCGGTCAGCCGCTTCCAGGTGCCCAGCGTGGCCTCTACCCATTCCGCCCGGGACCAGGCCCGGCCGATCAGGCCCGTGGCGGGAAGGTCCGTGACGGGGTCCAGCCACAGCTCCGCAAGGCGGAGGGCCTCATCAACCTCGCGTGACTGCTGGGACGTTACCGAAGGGTCGCTGCCGCTCGCGGCAACACGGCGGGCGTTGTCGTGGGCAAGCTGCCAGTTGACGGGCCCCTCCGAAGGGGCGCTCATCATTGCCTGCACCTGGGAGAACATCTGCGCCAGCAGGTTGGGGTCGTTCGGAAGCCCCGCAGCCTTGGCCAGTTCAGCGGGGTCGAAATTCTCCATCCCCTTGCCGCCCATCAGGTTCTGCAGCATCTCGGTCAACGGATCCTTGGGGGTGTCGTCGCCGTTGGACGGATTGAGTGGATTGGAGGTCATGATCCCGCCGATCGTCGGTGTGGCTGTCAACCTTCACGGTACCCCGGCCATGGTCGGCTGTCTGCCGGACGGCGTCGTCGTTCGCTCTAGGCAAAGAGCTGGCATCCACCGGCACCGCGTAGTCTTGGTTGGGTGACTACAACCCGTGGCGGCCACCCCTCAGACGACCACGCTCCTGAGCTCTTCACCCGCGGCCTGCCTGCGCAAACAGGCGAAACACGCGTGCCGGGCACGTCCGCCCATGAGGAAAGGGCCGACGACGGCACGGCGGGCGGTGCGCCCGCTCCGGAACGCGCTCCCCGGGACAGGAAAGTGTCGGCGATGCTGCTCGCGGGAATGTCGGCGCTGGGCCTGGGAATTGCCGTGGGCACCCTCCCCGTTCCCTACGTCGTGGAGTCGCCCGGCCCGACGTACAACACCCTGGGCGAAAGCCAGGGGAGCCCGGTCATCAGCATCAGCGGCCGGGAAACCTACCCGGCCAAGGGAAACCTGGACCTGACCACGGTCTACGTGGACGGCGGCCCCAACGGCCCGGTCAGCATCCTGGATGCGTTTTCGGCGTGGGTTGACCCTTCCAAAGCCGTGCACCCCGTGGAACTGCTTTATCCCACGGGCACCACCAGGGAAGAGGCAGAGGAACAGAGTTCCGTGGCGATGACCACGTCACAGGAGAACGCCGTAGCTTCTGCCCTCAAAGAGCTTGATATCCCGTTCGGGCAGCAGCTGCAGGCCGCCGGCCTCTCCGAGAATTCGGCCTCGGACGGAAAGATCCAGCCCGGCGACATCCTGAAGTCCATTAACGGCAAGGACATCACCTCGCTGGCGGTCGTCCAGGAGGAACTGGCCGCGGGAAACGGCGTGCCGGTCTCTGTGGCAGTGGAGCGTGACGGGAAGTCCGTCACCGAAACCATCACCCCCAAGGACAACGGCGAGGGCCGCTTCATCCTCGGAGTAATGCTCAAATACCTGTTCACCTTCCCCTTCGACGTCGAGATCTCGCTGGAGAAAGTCGGCGGTCCCAGCGCGGGGCTGATGTTCTCCCTGGGGATCATCGACACCGTCACACCGGGAGACCTGACGGGCGGCAAGCACATCGCAGGGACCGGAACCATCTCCCCGGACGGCCTCGTGGGCCCCATCGGCGGCATCGAACAGAAACTGCAGGGGGCCCGGGCCGCGGGAGCAACGTTGTTCCTTGCCCCCGCCGCGAACTGCCAGGAAGTAGCAGGGCACATCCCCGACGGGCTGCAGGTAGTCCGGGTGGAGACCCTGGCAGAGGCGCGCGACGCCGTCGAACGTGCAGGTAACGGTCAGGACACGTCCGGCCTTCCGGCCTGCCCGGGCAACTAGACTGGGCGCAACTAGACTCGACAGGAACTAAGCTCTACCGCCACTCGTGGCAAATATGACGGACGAAACCGGCCGTTTGACCGGTGCCGGACGTCGCACGCACGCACGCTCTGATTTATCTGACGACCAGCTATGAGGTACCCAGTTTGTCCCGTCCCGCCAGCACCATGTCCACAGGCAGGCCCCCTTCACGACGCGGGGCGTTGACGCCCACCTTGATCGTTGTTGCCCTGGTGGTAGTGGGCTTCATCTTCTTTGCCAACGTCTGGACCGACGTCCTCTGGTACCGGCAGTTGGGGTTCATCGAGGTCTTCGTCACCGAGAACCTGGTCCGGATCGGTATCTTTGCCGCCGGTTTCGCCATCATGTTCCTGGCGGTGTTCTTCGCGATCCGCATCGCGTACAACGCCCGCCCGGTGTACGCGCCCGACTCCGAGATCAGGGACAACCTGAACCGCTACCAGGCGCAGCTGGAACCCGTCCGGCGCGTTGTCATGATCGGGCTCCCCGTCCTCTTCGGGCTCTTCGCCGGCAGCGCCGCAGCCAGCCAGTGGCAGAAGGTGCTCCTGTTCTTCAACCAGGAGCCCTTCGGAAAACAAGACCCCGAATTTGGTATGGACATCAGCTTCTACCTGATGTCGCTCCCGTTTTTTGGTTTCGTGACCGGCTTCCTGATCAGCGTTGTGGTGATTGCCGGGATCGCGGGCATCCTGACGCATTACCTCTACGGCAGCATCCGCCTGATGGAACGCGGCGTTTTCACCAGCCGGGCCGCACAGATCCATATCGCCGTCGCCGGCGCGTCCTTCCTGGTGCTTCTGGGACTTAACTTCTGGCTGGACCGCTTCACTGCGGTGCAGAGCAACAGCGGACGCTGGGCCGGCGCCCTGTACACGGATGTCAACGCCGTCATTCCCACGAAGGCCATCCTCGCCGTGGCGGCGGTGCTCGTTGCCGTCCTGTTCGTTGTCGCTGCCATCATCGGCAAGTGGCGGCTGCCGGTTATCGGAACCGCCATGCTGGTCATCACGTCCATCCTGGCCGGCGGTGTCTACCCGTGGGTGATCCAGCAGTTCCAGGTTCGTCCCTCGGAGGAGACGCTGGAAAAGGAATACATCCAGCGCAATATCAACAACACGCGTGAGGCCTACGGCCTGGACAAGATCCAGGTGGACCGCTACAACGCCACCAACACGGCCAGCACCGGAGCCCTCGCGCCCGATGCCCAGACCACGGCAAACATCCGGTTGCTGGACCCGAACCTGATTTCGGATGCGTTCTCCCAGCTTGAGCAGTACCGCCCCTACTACCAGTTCCCGGAAGCCCTCAATGTGGACCGGTATGAGGTGGACGGCAAGATCCAGGACACCGTGATCGCGGTCCGCGAACTCAACCCCGCCAACGTGGCAACCAACCAGCAGGGCTGGCTCAACCAGCATGTTGTGTACACCCATGGCTACGGTGTTGTGGCTGCAAAGGGCAACAAGTTCACCGTGGACGGCAAGCCGGAATTCCTGCAGTCGGGTATTCCGTCAACGGGTGTCCTGGGTGACGATTCAACCTATGAGCCCCGAATCTACTTCGGTGAATCCTCTCCCGACTACTCGATCGTTGGCGCGCCGGACGGCGCCCCAGCCCGCGAGCAGGACCGGCCGTCGGGCAGGGAAGGCGAGGGGGACAACCAGTACACCTTTGAAGGCAACGGCGGCCCCAACGTGGGCACGTTCTTCAACCGCGTGCTCTACTCCATCAAGTTCCAGTCCTCGGACCTGCTGCTTTCGGACGGCGTCAACCCCGAGTCGCAGATCCTGTATGACCGCAGTCCCCGTGAGCGCGTGGAAAAGGTTGCCCCGTACCTGACCGTCGATGGGAACGCTTATCCGGCAGTGGTGGACGGCCGCGTCAAATGGATCGTGGATGGCTACACCACCAGCCAGTTCTACCCGTACTCCCAGCAGGAGCGGCTTTCCGATGCCACGGCGGACACCCAGACCACGTCCGGCCGCGCGGTTGCCTTGCCCAACAGCACCGTCAATTACATCCGGAACTCGGTGAAGGCCACCGTTGATGCATACGACGGTTCGGTCACCCTGTACGCCTGGGACGACCAGGACCCGCTGCTGAAGTCCTGGCAGAAGGTGTTCCCGGCCTCTCTCAAGCCTTTCTCGGAGATGTCCGGCGATGTCATGAGCCACGTCCGGTACCCGGAGGACCTGTTCAAGGTCCAGCGCCAGCTCTTGGGGGAGTACCACGTGACCGATCCGTCCACGTTCTACCAGACCAAAGATGTCTGGAGCGTGCCGGCGGATCCCACCGTTGAATCCAACAGCGGCGTTAAGCAGCCGCCGTTCTACATGTCCCTCCAGATGCCGGACCAGGACAAGCCCGCCTTCCAGCTGACGTCGTCGTTCATCCCGCAGATTGTCAACGGGAACGCACGCAACGTGCTCTATGGCTTCCTTGCCGCTGACTCGGATGCCGGGAACGAGGCGGGTGTGAAGGCGGAGAGCTACGGCAAGCTGAGGCTGCTGCAGATCCCGCCGGAGATCCAGGTGCCGGGTCCCGGCCAGGCGCAAAACAAGTTCAACTCCGATCCCACGGTTTCGCAGGCCCTCAACCTGCTGCGCCAGGGAGCGTCTGAAGTGCTCAACGGCAACCTGCTGACGCTTCCGGTAGGCGGCGGCATCCTGTACGTCCAGCCTGTCTACCTCAAGTCGACCGGCGAAACGTCGTACCCCACACTGCAGCGCGTCCTGGTGGCATTCGGCGACAAGGTGGGCTTCGCCCCCACCCTGGACGAGGCACTGAAGCAGCTGTTCGGAGGAGACTCCGGGGCTGCCGCGGGCGATTCGGACAACAACGGACAGACCCCGGTAGATCCGGCTGCGCCGGGAACGCCTGCGGGAGCTGACGCCAAGGCTGAGCTGAAGGCCGCACTGGATGAAGCGAATGCGGCGATCCGGGAGGGCCAGTCGGCTCTAGCTGCAGGGGACTTCGCAGCCTATGGCGAAGCGCAGAGGAAGATCGCAGCTGCCCTCCAGAAGGCCGTGGCTGCGGAAGCCAAGATACCGGTTGCCGCACCCGAGGCCACGCCCGCGCCGGCAGCCACCGATGCGCCTGAAGCGAGCCCGTCACCCTCAGCCACCAGCTGATCACGACGGCGGACAACGGCACCTGCTCCTTCGGGGCAGGTGCCGTTTGCGTTGGCGAGACGGAGGTCACGCTTCCACGATTTGGCCTCGTGTTCACGGACCGGTAAAGTAGTTCTTGCGACGCGGGGTGGAGCAGTTCGGTAGCTCGCTGGGCTCATAACCCAGAGGTCACAGGTTCAAATCCTGTCCCCGCAACTGATGGAAGCATCCGGACACTGGAAACAGTGTCCGGATGTTTTTTGTTTAAGCCCCGGGGACTTCCTGCCGACCCAGGCGAAAATTCCCGAGTGGAAAACGCGGCCGGAAAACTAGGGTAGTGTTGTTTCAGCGACGCGGGGTGGAGCAGTTCGGTAGCTCGCTGGGCTCATAACCCAGAGGTCACAGGTTCAAATCCTGTCCCCGCAACTATGTGAAGACCCTGACCGGCTACCAGCCGGCCGGGGTCTTCTTTTTTCCGTGGATACGTGCAGTTCCTAGTATTCTCTTTCGCAGAGCCTCACACGCCGTGAGCACTTGGCCAGTCATTCTCGAGAGGAATGTTGTTCGATGTCCACACCCACGAAGAAGCCCCGTACCGCGGCGGGTCAGCGGTCGCGACTCTACTGGGGGGTGCCTGCCGTCCTCGGAGGGCTGGTCCTGGTGGTGCTGGTTGCCAGGTGGCTGATGGGGCTGCCCGCCGTCGCTTCCTTCGTGGCTGACTATCCGGGCCATTCGGAGCTTCCGGACAATGCCCCCGTGGGCTTTCCCGCCTGGCTTGCCTGGCAGCACTTCCTGAATGCGTTCTTCCTGCTGCTGATCATCCGTACCGGATGGCAGGTGCGGACCACTACCCGCCCCAGCGGGCACTGGACACGGAACAACAAGGGCCTGATCAAGACGAAGAACCCGCCCACCAAAATCAGCCTTGAGCTGTGGTTCCACCTGACGCTGGATGTCTTGTGGATCCTCAACGGCCTGGTGTTTGCGGTGCTGCTTTTCGCCACCGGCCAGTGGATGCGGATCGTGCCCACCAGCTGGGACGTCTTCCCCAACGCGCTCTCCGCGGCACTGCAGTACGCGTCCCTGGACTGGCCTACCGAGAACGGCTGGGTCAACTACAACGCGCTGCAGTTGCTGTCCTACTTCGCCACAGTCTTCATTGCCGCTCCGCTGGCGTTCATCACGGGCCTGCGGATGTCCGGTGCCTGGCCCAAGAAGGCTGCCGGCCTCAACAAGGCGTTCCCCATCGATTGGGCGCGCGCCGTCCACTTCCCGGTGATGATCTACTTCGTGGCCTTCATCGCCGTGCACGTCTTCCTGGTGCTCGCCACCGGAGCCCTGCGCAACCTCAACCACATGTACGCCGTGCGCGACGACGACGGGTGGTTGGGTTTCTGGGTGTTCCTCGCCTCGGTGGTGGTCATGGTGGCCGCCTGGTTCCTGGCGCGCCCGCTGTTCCTGCGGCCCATCGCGTCCCTGATGGGCAAGGTCAGCCGCTGACGGGCGCCTGGCAGCAGCCCACGCCCGTGGAGCGGGTCAGCTGTCCCTGAGCTTCTGGTAGGCCTCAAGGGCCCGCTCCCTGGACTCGGGCAGGTCCACCAGGGGCCCTGGATATCCCTCCAGTTCCACGCCGGCCTTCCAGGGCTCGTGGATCGTCTTTCCGTCCAGGTCCGCCAGCTCGGGGAGGTAGTGGCGCAGGTAGGTGCCCGCGGCGTCGAATTTCTTGCTCTGGGTGACGGGGTTGAAGATCCGGTAGTACGGTGAGGCGTCCGCTCCTGAGCCGGCAACCCACTGCCAGTTGGCGGGATTGCTGGCCGCGTCCGCGTCCACGAGGGTGTCCCAGAACCAGGCTTCCCCGACGCGCCAGTCCGTCAGGAGGTTCTTGACCAGGAAAGACGCCGCGGCCATCCTCACCCGGTTATGCATCCAGCCGGTCTGCCACAGCTGGCGCATGCCTGCATCGACGAACGGATACCCGGTCCGGCCCTGCTGCCAGGCTTCCAGCTCATCCTTGCCGGGCTTCTCCCATTCGAACCGGTCGAAGTCCGGACGGTAGTTGCGGGTGGCAAGATCCGGGTTGGTGTATAGAAGGTGCCAGCAGAATTCCCGCCAGCCGAGCTCCGAGCGGAAGATGCCGACGTCGGCAGGCACCTTGTCCGGGTAGCGGCGGCGGATCTGCCGCCACACACGGAAGGGGCTGACTTCGCCGAACCGCAGATGGGGTGAAAGCCGGCTGGTACCTTCCACCCCGGGGATATTCCGGCCGGTTCCGTATTCCTCCGCCGGCCCGTCCAGGAAATCTTTGAGCCGGCGCCCGGCGCCGTCCTCGCCCGGCTCCCAGACCGCGGCGAGTCCGCCGCTCCAGTCGGGGGTGGAGGGCAGGAGTTCCCAGCCATCAAGGGTGTCGCCCGCCTGCGTGGTCCCGGTTGACTTCGGGGGCGCCGGCAGCGTTCCCGGAACCTGGAGGGGATCGCGGATATCAGCGCCGGCAAGGCAGGCCCGCCAGAACGGCGTGAACACCTTGTAGGGTCCGCCGGCGCCGGTCCGGACAGTCCAGGGCTCAAACAGGAGGTTCGCCTGGTAGCTCGAGGCGTGGATACCGTTCTCAGTGGCCCACGCCTTGACAGCGGCGTCCACCGTGCGCTCCGGCCGGCCGTAGCGGCGGTTCCAGAAGAGGTGGCGGGCGTTGGTTTCGGCTGCGAGCTCCCTGACGACCTCTTCGGCCGGCCCGCGGCGGAGGAGCAGGCGGGAGCCTTTGGCTTCCAGTGCACCCGCGAGTGAGGCAAGGGAATGGTGCAGCCACCACTTCGTGGCTCCTCCAAGCGGCCGGACGCCTTCTGACTCCTCATCGAGGACGTAGACGACCGTCAGGGGCAGCCCGAGCGCGGCTGCTTCGGAAAGCGCGGGGTTGTCATCAAGCCGAAGGTCGTCGCGGAGCCAGACGATGGAAGTCTCAGTGGAGGAGGCCATGCAACCACGCTACACACTGGCGGGAACGGATAGGGCCGGGGCCATCAGTGGCCCCGGCCCTACCGGTTGTCTCTAGAGCAGGCGGAACGTCCCGCCGCCGGTCAGAGTTTGTCGAAGTCTGCTTCGTCCACCGTTGAGCCCGTTGCTGCCGGGCCTGCGGCGCCGAGGGCCGGCTTCGACGAGTTGCCGGACTTCAGCGCGGCCAGGCGTGCCTCGATCTCAACCTGCTCACCGAGGTCCTCCAACTGGTTGAACTGCGCGTCCAGGCTTGAGGCTGCGAGTTCCTGCTGGCCACGGACCTTGGCTTCCTCGCGGCGGATTTTCTCCTCGAAGCGGCCCACTTCGCTGGTGGGATCCATGAAGTCGATGCTCTTGATGGCATCGTGGACCTGGGACTGGGCTGCAGCGGTCTTGGACCTGGCCACCAGCTCATTCCGCTTGCTGGTCAGCTCGTTCAGCTTGCCCTTCATCTGGTCCAGGCCGGTCTTGAGCTTGTCCACCACTTCACGCTGGGAGGCGATGCTGGGTTCTGCCCCCTTGGCCTCATTCTCGGCGGACATCTGGCGCTGCAGGGCCACCTTGGCAAGGTTGTCGAACTTCTCGGCATCAACAGTGTCGCCGCTGGCCCGGTATTCGTCCGCCTTCCGCGACGCCGCGAGGGCTTTGTTGCCCCAGTCCTGTGCGTTCTTAACGTCCTCGCGGTAGTCATCCTCGAGCATCCGCAGGTTCCCGATGGTCTGCGCCACGGCGGACTCGGCCTCCGCGATGTTGTTCGTGTAGTCCCGGACCATCTGGTCCAGCATCTTCTGGGGATCCTCAGCGTTGTCCAGCAAGGTGTTGATGTTTGCCTTAGCCAGCTGCGCGATACGGCCAAAGATGGACTGCTTAACCATGTTGCTACCTTTCGTCCTGCTCTGTGGTGACCACTGAAATCAGTGAACAGTTGTGGTGTGGCTTGTGCGGGGCCCGGAAAGCGGGTCGGAGCCAACGGCGATCAGAAACTTCCGGAGTCGCCTCCGCCGAAATCGCCTCCGCCGAAGTCTCCGCCGCCCCAGCCGCCGCCGTCGCTGTGGCCACCACCCCAGCCTGCGCCGCCGCCTCCGTTGAGGATGGAGTTGATCAGGATGCCGCCCAGGATGGCGCCGCCGAGGCCTCCGCCGCCGCCTCCGCCAAACATGCCGCCGCGGCCGTAGCCCTGGTTGGCGTAGCCACCGAAGTGGTCAACGTCAGCCTGTGCCAGCTGGGCTGCCTGCGCTGCCAGGGCGTGCGCCTGCTGGGCGTAGGTCAGGGCAGTAACAGGATCGGTGCGTGCAATAGACAGTGCGTAATCCAGGTTTCGCTGGGACTCGGCCAGGCGTGTGCGTGCTTCTGTCCCCACACCGCCGCGGCGGGCGGTGATGTAGTCCGAAGTTGCGCTGATCTGGGCCTGGGCAGACATGATGGTCTGCTGGAGCGAGGCCTGTGCCCGGCGGGCCTGTTCCTGCTGGTCCCTGATGCCGCTGAGGGCCTGGTCCAGTGACTGGTGGGCAGTCTCGACGCGCTGCAGGGTGGCAATGGGGTCGATCTTGCCGCCCTGGATCTCCGCCTTGACCTGCGCCAGGGCATTTTCAACTCCGGCGACCGGACCGGCGAGCTCGGGGTGCGCCCCCGACTGGATCATGGCCCGTGCCTGGGCGAGATCCTGGGAGGTGTCCACTACTGCGTTCTCGAGGCTGCTCCGGGCTTCATCCAGGTTGGAGGAAACCCTGGCGATGGCGTCGAGGAGGACGTTCGTCTGGTGCAGGCTCTCTTCGGCTGCGCGGACTGCCACTGCGGCAAGGCTACCTTCGCCCTCAGCCAGCTTCTGCTGCGCGGTGGCGGTAGCGTTCTGCACGAATGCCAGGCGTTCCTTGGCCTGCAGGATGTTGTCGGAAACCTGGGTCAGGGCACTTTCCGCATACTTGGCACGGAGGGAGGTGAGGGACTCTTCGGCACTGGAGATTTTCGAGTCCGCTTCGCGCGCACCGGCGTTGACTGCTGCCAGTGCCTGCGGTGCGTTCTTCTCGAGTTCACGCAGGGAATCGAAGTCGGCCTTCTGCTCCTGGAGGGATGCCAGCGCGGCTTCGGACCGGCGGATGATCTCGCCGAGCCACGTCCGCTGCTGCTCTTCAGTGTCGGGGATGTGATCGTCCAGCTGCTGCTGCAGCTTGAAGGATTCGCTCAAGTGGGCCTTGGCTTCATGCAGCGCCTTGGTGAAATTGCCGACGGCGGAGTCACCGTACTGTGCCTGGGCGAACATGAGTTCCTGCTCGCTGGACTTGATGGCGTCGTCCGCCTCGATCAGGAGGGAGCCGCCCTTGCGGCGAAGTTCCTCGATGCTCAGCGACGCGAGCGGATCGAGTTCAGCGCCCTGCGGACCGTAGCTGGCATTCGCTGCCTGCCCGGCTGCCTTCTTGCGCTTGTTGCGGAAGTAGAGGTAGGCGCCCGCACCGCCAACGGCCACTACGCCCGTTCCTACGAGGACTGCAGCGCCGGCGCCTTCACCGGAGGGGACGTTGCCGGCGCCGCCACTGGCGGCATCCCCGATCGCCGCCGCCGTGTCAATTGCTGCCTGGGCGAAGTCGGGATTTCCACCGGCAAGGTTGGCCGTAACCGCGTTCTGGCTTATGGCTCCCTGCTTGGACTTGATGGGGCTGGCAGAGTTCAGGGCAAAGCTGAATTTGCCGTCGTCTTTTGCTATGGCGAGGATAGCGTCGGACCTCCCCATGCCCTTCTGCGTGGCAACGGCTGCGGCCCAGTCTGCTGGCACAGTTGGGTTGGTGAACCTGTCTACGGTCACGACGTAGAGGTTGTATTTGTGGTCCTTCAGCAACTTCTGGATTGCCTCTTGGACTTCCCCCTCGCGGCTTCCGAGCACATCCGCGTTATCCACGATGTTCTGGCCGGAGGGGATAGAAACCGGATCCTCGGCCCAGGCCGCGCCAGCGGGCAACGCCAGGAAGGCGGTAAGGCCGATCACGGCGAATAAACGTTTGAACTTTGACCGCATGTGCAACCCTTCAGCACGCCTGACACCGATTCGGGACGAATCAGTCGTCTCAGAATCCAGCAGCGCCCCCACGCTTGGTGTGAAGCCGCAGGTCGCTGTGGCAATTCATCTTGATTCTATGGTGCACCCCACAGCCCGTCCATCGGCCCGAATATGCCAGCAGCGAAACGCCGGTCCGCACGTCAGCCGCGCCAGGAACCGGCGCTCAGGAAGCTCTCAGCAAACATCCGAGCTTGTTCCAGCCAGGGAGTCCATAGTTAATGCAGACGAGGATGAAAGGAAGTCCCATGACTGAGAACCAGACGCCGGGTCCGGCTTCGCGGAACAGCGGCCAGGACCGGCAGGATCCCTGGGGGCAGAACAACGGGCAGGCAGAGGGGCCGGCCGCGGGGGATCAGCCGGCAGGTGCTCCCGGAGCGAATGTATCCGGCCCCCGCCAGTACCCCACCGACCGCATTGAGCAGCAGGGCACCAACCCCACCCAGGAACTCCCCGGAGCCCAGCGTCCCGTCTATCCCCAGCGGCAGCCCTCCTACGGCGGGCAGTACGCGGCGGGGCAGGACCCGTCCGCCGCGCAGGCGCCCGGGCACCAGGCGCCCCACCCCGGCTACGGCTATACCGGCCAGGAAAACCAGTACGCGGGCCAGGGCCACGGCACCAACAACCTGACTGGTGCCAACAGCGCCCACAGCGGGACTGCCTTTACCCCCAACCCCAAGGACGCGCCACGGCGGAAAGCGACATTCGGCGTGGGCACCCTCGTCGCCAGCATCCTCGCGGCCGGACTGGTGGGAGGGGGAGTGGCCACGGTCGGTTCCGCGGAACTTTTCGGCAACACCGGATCGGGTGCTGCAGTGAGCAGCAACAGCCAGCCCGGGACGGTCATCGTCAACAACAAGGACAACGTCAACGCCATAACGGCAGCTGCCCTGAAGGCCTCGCCCAGCGTGGTGACCATCAGTGCCTCAAGCGGCGGCTCCGGCGGCACGGGCTCCGGGATCGTCCTGGACGACCAGGGGCATATCCTCACCAACACCCACGTCGTCACCCTGGACGGCCAGACGGCCGACGCTGCCCTGGAAGTGCGGACCAGTGATGGGAAGGTTCTCACCGCCAAACTCGTTGGCACAGACCCGTTGTCTGACCTCGCAGTGATCAAGGTGGACAACGCCTCCGGCCTGACCCCGGCCACCCTGGGCGATTCCGGGAAACTGAACGTGGGGGACACCGCCATTGCCATCGGCTCGCCGCTGGGCCTGACCGGCACCGTGACCGACGGCATCGTTTCAACGCTCAACCGGACCATCAGTGTTGCCTCCGCGGCCGCCCCCGAAGAGGGGGACAACGCCGAGGGCGATGACGAGGGCGGATTCCAGTTCGCGCCTCCGGGCGGCGGACAGAGCCAGCAGACGGCCGACCAGGGCGAGATCTCCATTAACGTCATCCAGACCGACGCCGCCATTAACCCCGGAAACTCCGGCGGTGCACTGGTGAACAGCAGCGGCGAAGTGATTGGCGTCAACGTGGCCATCGCGTCCGCGGGATCGAGCGCATCCTCGACCAGCGGCAACATCGGCGTTGGCTTCAGCATCCCCATCAACCATGCCAAGCGGGTGGCTCAGGAAATCATTGACACCGGCAAGGCCTCGCACGGCCAGCTGGGTGTCAGCGTCAAGAAGAAGACGGCCTCAAGCGCCGCTTCCGGGTTCTCGGTGGGCGCGGACGTTGCCACCGTGGAGGCGGACTCTGCGGCCGGCAAGGCAGGGATCAAGGTGGGCGACGTGATCACCAAGTTCAACGACCTCGCCATCGGGGAACCGGAGCAGCTGACCGCGGCTGTCCGGGAACAGCCCGCCGGGTCCAGCGTCAAGATCACGGTCCTGCGAAACGGCAAGGAGCAGACGTTCGACGTCACGCTGGGCGCCGCCGCCAGCTAGGTGTACTGTCCCGGCTGGTTGATGACACGGGGATTGATTTGACGCAATAAGAGGACCTCCGGGTGTTGTGTGGTGCTTGTCGAGAGCGAACACAAACCAGGAGGTCCTCGTGTCCCACCGTAACGCGTTTTTGGCCTATTCGGGGCGTCTTCAGCTGGCCCGGTGCATCGTGGTTGATGGCTGGCCTTTGCGCCGTGCTGCCGAGAGATTCAACGTTTCCGTCCCGACAGCCGCGCGCTGGTCCCGCCGCTATCGGGAGTTGGGTGAGGCTGCGCTGGAAGACCGCAGGAGCCGGCCCCTGACGTGCCCGCACCGGACCCGGATGCGCACCGAACGGCGTGTGCTGGGACTGCGCGTGAACCGTCGCTGGGGTCCGGCCCGGATCGCGTACCACCTGCACCTGAATGTCTCCACGGTCCACCGCATCCTGACCCGCTACCTGTGTCCGCCGCTGCGCTTCACCGACCCGGCCACAGGGATCAGGATCCGCGGCCGAGACCACGCCCGCCGATACGAATATGCCTGGCCCGGGGAAATGATCCACGTGGACATCAAGAAGCTCGGCCGCATACCCAACGGCGGCGGACACCGCGTTCACGGCCGGGTACAAGGCGAAGCGAACTCCCGGGCCAGGAACCTCGCAGAAGGCCGGTCCAAGGACCGCGGCCAGGTCCGGGGCTATACCTTCCTCCATCACGCAGTGGATGACCATTCCCGATTCGTATACTCCGAGATCCTGCCCGACGAAACCAAAGAGACAGCCTCGGCGTTCATGCGCAACGCCATCACAGCGTTCACCGCCCGGGGCGTCAAAATCCAGCGGGTGCTCACCGATAACGGCTCCTGCTACCGCTCCCGCGCCTTCGCCGCTGTCCTGGCCGAGGCCGGCATCAAGCACAAACGCACACGCCCCTACCGGCCCCAAACCAACGGCAAGGTCGAACGCTTCAACCGCATCCTCCAAGAGGAATGGGCCTACGCCAAGGCCTACAACTCAGAAGCCGAACGGCAAGCCTGTTACCCAGACTTCATCGAGTACTACAATCAGCGCAGGCCCCACACCGCACTCAAAGGCGCCTCACCGGCCAGCCGTGTCACCAACCAACCGGGTTAGTACAGCTAGCACGGTGCCGGCAACACATCCAGGCTGAACCTACGACGGCGGCGTCCCCCTTTGGCGGGCGCCGCCGTCGTGATGCATCCGCCGCGCACAGCGGCGGGGGAGCGCTGACACAGGCGTTAACGGAAGAGGGCGCCGGGGCACGCCTATATGGTTAGCTAGGAGCTACCCGCATGCCGGGGCATTCCGCGGCCATGACCTCACCCGGCTGGCTGTCCACAAGCATGGAAGGCTGCTGTAAACACAGTGGAAGATACATTGAAGATCATCGTCCTGGTCAAGCATGTACCGGACGCCCAGTTTGACCGCCACCTCACCGGTGAGGGCTACACGACTGACCGCGACGAGAGCATCCTGTCCGAGCTTGACGAATACGCCCTTGAGGCGGCGCTGCAGCTGGCCGAAGCCCGTGGCGGAGCGAAAGCGGGAAACCAGGTCATCGCGCTGAGCATGGGCCCCTCGGGTGCCGTCAACGCCATCAAGAAGGCGCTGCAGATCGGTGCAACCGAGGGTGTGCACCTCACCGATGACGCCCTGGCAGGTTCGGATGCCGCGGCCACGTCGCTGGCGCTGGCTGCCGCCATCCGGCACCTGGGCAGCGACGCCCCCGTGGACCTGGTCCTGACCGGCATGGCGTCAACCGACGGGGAAACCTCGCTGGTCCCCGCGCAGCTTGCGGAGCGCCTGGACCTGCCGCAGGTCACCTTCGCCTCGTCGCTGGAGGTCGACGGCGGCCGGCTTACCGCACGCCGGGACGCCGACACGTCCTCCGAGACAGTGGAGGCCCCGCTGCCGGCAGTGGTTTCGGTGACGGACCAGATCAACGAGCCGCGCTACCCCAACTTCAAGGGCATCATCGCTGCCAAGCGCAAGAGCATCACCACCCTCTCCCTTGCTGACATCGGGGTGGACCCGGCGCAGGTTGGGCATGCAGGGTCCTGGACCAGCGTGCTCAGCGCCGAGGAACGTCCGCCCCGCACCGCCGGCACCATCATCACCGACGAAGGCGACGCCGGCATCAAGCTCGTTGACTTCCTGGCCGCCCAGAAGCTGCTCTAAGAGGGACCACAGACATGGCAAAAGTACTTGTATACATTGACAACCCCGGCACGTCGCTCAAAAAGAGCAGCCTCGAGCTGCTCACCCTGGGCCGCGCGCTCGGGGAAACCGCGGTTGCCCTCAACGGAAAGCTGCACGACGACGTTGCGGCCGCCTTTGCGGAGTACGGCGTCGGCACGGTGCTGCTTCCCTCGGCCGAGGACCTTGATGATTTCCTGGTGGCACCCAAAGCGGCCTACCTGGCCGCTGCCGCCGGGCAGGCCGGGGCCGATATCGTCCTGCTCGACAACTCGCCGGAGGGCAAGGAAATTGCTGCACGGGCAGGAATCCGCCTCAATGCGGGCGTCATCACGGACGTCGTGGCAGTGGACGCGGACGGCACCGCGCACAAGTCGGTCCTGGCCGGCTCCTACAACACCGCCTGCAAGGCCGGAACTGCAGTGAGCGTCCTGACCGTGAAGGCGAACAACGTAGTCCCCGAACCCGCTGCTGCTCCGGCCGCGCTGGAGACGGTCACCGTTGAGGTTCCTGCCGTCAGCGCCGCGGCCCGGATCACCGCCCGGGAACAGAAGGTTGCCAGCGGCCGCCCGGACCTCACGGACGCACGGATCGTCGTAGCCGGCGGACGCGGCCTGGACGGGGACTTCGGGCCGGTGGAGGAACTGGCCGATGCCCTTGGAGCGGCGGTGGGCGCCTCCCGTGCGGCCACCGACGCCGGCTGGATCAGCCACGACGCGCAGGTGGGGCAGACCGGAAAGACCGTGTCCCCGCAGCTGTACATCTCGGCGGGCATCTCCGGCGCCATCCAGCAGAAGGCCGGCATGCAGACCGCAAAGGTCATCGTTGCCGTGAACAAGGATGCCGAATCCCCGGTGTTCGAGATCGCGGACTTCGGCATCGTCGGGGACCTGTTCGACGTCCTCCCGCAGGCCACGGCAGAGATCAAGAAACGAAAAGGCTGATTCTTTGACTGCTTTTCCCCAGCCGGCACAGAGCCCGTTCAACCCGGACGAACACCGGGTTGGGCGGGTGCTCTGTTTTGCGGCGCACCCCGACGACATCGATTTTGGTGCTGCCGGCACCATCGCTGCCTGGACGGCCGCGGGCGTTAAGGTCAGCTACTGCATCATGACCGACGGTGACGCAGGTGGCTTTGACCCCGCGCACCGGGCCGACATCATCGCCCTTCGCGACGCGGAACAGCGCCGGGCCGCCGAACTGGTGGGGGTTACCGACATCCACTACCTCCACCAGCGGGATGGGTACCTTGAACCGTCGCACGAGGTGATGAAGGGCGTGGTGCGGCTGATCCGGGAATTCCGTCCCGACGTCGTGCTGTCCATGCACCCGGAACGGAACTGGAAGCGCATCCAGAAGAGCCACCCGGACCACCTCGCGGTGGGGGAGGCCGTAACGCGTGCCGTGTACCCTGCCGTGGAAAACCCGTTCGCCTACCCGGAACTTGCCGAGGCCGGACTGGAGGCCTACAAGCTTCCCTGGCTGTGGCTCTACGCCGGGCCCGAGGAGCGGGAAAACCACTTCGTGGATGTCACGGAGCACGTGGAGTCCAAGCTCGGGGCGATCCATGTCCATGTCAGCCAGCACCCCGACGTGGACGCCATGGAGGCAACCGTCCGGCGGGGCATGCGGGACAACGCCGGCCGGGCGGGCCTTGCGGACGGAAGGAGCGCTGAGGCCTTCCACGTGGTGGCTGTCAACGGACCCGGGACCATAGCCGGCTTTTGAGGACACAACAGCGAAAGCGCCCCGTTCCTTCCCTTGACGGAATGGAACGGGGCGCTTTGTGCGTCTTCCCGGGCTTGTGCCTTATGCCCCCAGCGGGGCAGCGGCAACGGTGGGCAGGGTGGGGGACTGGGATCCGCCTGCCGGCTCAACAGTGATCCCGAGCGCTGCGGCAGAGGAGATCCCCTCCACCACGGCGGGCTTGGAGAGGGCTTCCTCATCCATCAGGCCTTGGGACACCGGCGCGGAGCCATCCTTGGGGATCAGCCACATTTGGTAGACCTTCCCCGCCGGCGGGGCGGGAACGCCGTTCATCTTGACGACGGCGGCGTCCTCCGATGAGGAAATCAGGAGGGTCGCTGTGCCGCCACCGGCCACGTCAACCGATGCTTCCCGCAGGTCACCGGCGCGGACCACCTGGTTGAGGGGATCGTTCTGGTCTGCCAGGTAGGACCCGACGCCGACGCCGCCCAAAGCTATGGCGGCGGCAGCCGCGACTCCGGCGAGCCAGCGGCGGGTGCTGCCAGGCCTGCGCCGTTCCTCGCGGCGCTGCCGGGCCCGGGCGAGTTCGTCTCCGCCGCCGGGCTGCACACTGGCCGGCTGCGACGCTACGGGCTGCCCCGGTGCGAACTGTCCTGCTGCACTTTGTCCGGGTGCAGGTGGAGCCGGGGTATTTGCGTCCGGCCCGCTGCCCTGGGCAGGGAGTTGGGCAACGATACGGTCGAAAAGGTCAGCCGGAGGCTGCTCCTCGACACGGAAGGTCCTTACGAGGGTTTCCCTTGCCTGGCGCACCCGGTCGAAGAACTCGGTCCGTTCCGCTGCAGGCGCGGCCGACATGTACTGTTCGATCGCCCGGCGTTCCTCTTCAGTTACTGCATCCAGTGCATAGAGTTCGGCCAGGTCCACGGCCCGGCCGGAAGCGAGGTCCATGGCAACGGTGTCGCCAAAGGAACCGGAACGGCCGTTGCGGCCGCTGTTGGTTTCAGTCATCTCAACTCACCCCCAGACAGGTCTTCAGTCGGATCAATCCATCGCGGATTCGGGATTTTATGGTGGGCACTGCGGCGTTCAGGCGTTCGGCAACCTCACGGTAGGTAAGCCCGCCGTAGTACGCCAGGCGCACAGACTCCTGTTGCGTTTCGGTCAGTGTTTCCAGGCACCGCACCACGGCCTCTGCCTCCAGCCTGCTTCCCACCTGGTCGGCCACGGAGTCGTGGTCGATGTCCTGGGTGCTGGCGCCGTACTTGGCCTCGCGGTCCGTGGAGGACTGCGAGGAACGGACCCTGTCCACGGCCCGCCGGTGCGAAATGGTCATCAGCCAGGAGAGCGGACTCCCTGCCTTGGGGTCGAACTTCGATGCGTTCTGCCACACCTGGAGGAAGACCTCCTGTGTGGTGTCCTCGCTAAGTTCGGGATCGATCAGGACCCTGCGGGCCATCCCGAAAACGCGGCGTGACGTCAGCTGGTAGAACTCGGCAAAGGCCGCCTGGTCACCCCGGCCTATGCGGTCCAACAGGACTGAAAGCCGTTGGCTGAGGTCGGCCGGAGGGTCTGTCACCGCGGCCTGGGCCTCGGAATGTGGCGCGTTGGGGGTTTCCATCACTACCAAGCATAAGTCTCCGGACCGCGAATCCTCAGCAGTAGCGCCGTGGCTGCTGCGGGAGGTCCTGGAACCTGACTCCAGCAATGTCACCTGCAGCTCCTCGAACGCCTGGGAATGTTGTCAGGAGTGATTCGGAACAGCCGCGCGGATGGATTGGCCGGATGCGCAAAGAAGTTGCAGGCCTGTGCAGCGTCAGATTTTGGCGCCGGCAAATCCCTGCTGGCGCCAGGCTTCGTAGACGGCGATGGACGCGGCGTTGGCCAGGTTCAGGGAACGCAGGGCCGGCAGCATGGGCAGCCGCACCGTGGCCGTCACATGCGGATCGGCCTTCAGTTCCGGCGGCAGCCCTATAGATTCGCGGCCGAACATCAGGACGTCGCCCGGCTTGTAGGAGATATCGGTGTAGCTGGCGGTTCCGTCAGACGTGAAGGCATAGACCCGCTCCGGTTGCAGGTGCTTCCAGGCATCCTCGATGCTGGGGTGCACGGTGACGACGGCGAGGTCGTGGTAATCCAGGCCGGCACGGCGGAGCTTCGCATCCGAGAAGTCGAAACCCAGCGGTTCCACGAGGTGCAGTTCGGCGCCGGTGATGGCTGCGAGCCGGATGGCGTTGCCGGTATTGCCGGGGATTTCGGGGGCATGGAAAAGGATGCGGAACACCGTTCCATCCTAGCCACCGTTGTCAGTGCATGCCGCGCAGCAGCCTGGCCAGCACCGGAACGTTCACCGTGTTGGGCGCGGGCCCGGCAGCAAGGAATTCCTTCAGGCCGCGCACCATCCCTGCCGCGTTGACAACCTGCACTGCCTCGAGGGCCCCTGCTGTACGGCGGTGGTTGTCTATCACCGGCTCGTGGAGGTTGCCGCCAGGGTTGAGCACCACGGTCCATCCCGTGACGTTCAGTTCCGGGAAGATGTCCTGCATGGCCCTGACAACGTGCGCGAGCTGCGGCGGAGCAATGGCGCGGCCCCCGTGGTTCAGTGTGCGCCCGTCCCAGGCATAGGCGCCCTTGGGCAGGAGCATGGAGCCGATCAGCGCCAGCCGGTAACCGGACAGGACGGCGTGGTCGATGTGGCTGTTGTCGGCAGGGGACTGGAGGCCGTTGATCAGGCGTGCGGCCGGGATGGCCGGCAGGACCTGGCGGGTCAGGAGCTGGACCGTGCGCATCTCCCGCTGGATGCGTGCCTCGGCCCCGAAAATGCCGCGTTTGCGAGGCATGCCGTGCACCTGCCGGCTGGCGACTGCCAGGGGAACCAGCGGAACCTCGCCGGCAGGGGCATCCTCATACGGCGGGACGTACACAGGGGGATCGCCGGCGGTGTTGCGGATGTTGCCTTGCCGGTGCACTGTGGCCGACGCGCGGCTGCCCGCCGGCGGCGCGTCGAAATGGGCCTCCGTGTCCGAGTCCTCGTTGCGCAGCGTCCCGGCGGCATAGGAGCGGTCGTATGCCTTCCGGCGGATGGGGTCGATAAGGGTTTCGTAGGCGCGCGTCACCTGCCGGAACGCGGCGGCATCACCGCCGTGATCTGGATGGGCCGTCCGGGCGGCCCGGCGGTAGGCCACCTTGATCTCCTTCTCCGTGGCCGTTACCGCCACGCGAAGTACCTGGTAATAGGAGCTGCTGCTCTCGGTCAAGCCCTCATCCTTCTCTTGGTATGGCCAGTCTTCGCAGGTAGCCCGGTCCGCACAGTTTAACGGCCTGTCCTGAACAACGACGCTCCGGCACCCCAGGGTTCCCCGGTGGCCGAGACCGGGTGCGGGTGCCGCAGGCAAGTGCCTTTAGACTCGTGCATGCGCGGCCGTCCCGGCTGCGGCTGAACGTATTGGGGCAGGGGTGGAAATGCCGACGACGGCGGGAATGGCCGGCAGGGCCAGGCGGCGGGTGGTGCCGGTGCTGGCAGCCGCAATGGGAGCTTTGCTGGTTGGCGGCTGCAGCGTGGACGTGCGGGACCCTGCGGCTCCACAACCTGTCGCCAGCACGCCGGCGGCGCTGGCCACCCCTACCATCACACCCGGGCACGATGCCGCCGCTGTGGCCGCGCAGGACCTTCCCTTTGCCGCCGGCGGCAGCCTGGCCCCAGGTATGCCCGTAGGCATCGGGGACGGACTGAAGGACGCGCCGGGATGGAAGCCCGCCGGCAGCGTGGCCGCCGAAGCCCGGTACGCGAAGGAAAACGGCTGCCTGGTGGCAGCCAGGGTGAGCACCAACCAGGCTGCCCTGGTCCGGGGTGACGACAGGGAATCCACCGTTGCGCTTTTTGAGTACCTGGACCCGTCCATCCTGCCCGGCTACCTGAAGACGGAGACGCTGCAGTGGGGCGCGGGCCCGGAAGGGCCGGCCAGGACCGTCGAGGTCCTGGCCCTGGAGCAGGCAGCCCAGCCGGCTGGAAGGGCAACTGCGGTGCTGGCCAGGCTGTTCGGCACGGCCGGGTCCTCCGTCTACATCTCCCTCTCGTGCCCGGATGCTGCCGCGCTCGCAGGGGCGAGGGCCGACGTCGCCCGTTTCCTGCCGGTGGTCCCGCCGTCCGCCTAGCACCGGACGGCGGGACGCCCGGCAGGGCGGGCCGGTAGAATTGTGCGGTGCCCGTCTACCTCGATCATGCAGCAACCACCCCCCTTGCGCCGGAAGCGCTGGCAGCGCTGACCCGTGAACTTGCCCGCACCGGAAACCCGTCCTCGCTGCACGGTTCCGGCCGGCGGGCCCGCCGTGCCGTGGAGGACGCCCGTGAAGCTGTTGCTGCCGCCGCGGGAGGGCACCCGTCGGAAGTCATTTTCACGTCGGGCGGTACGGAGGCTGACAACCTGGCCGTGAAGGGGCTGTACTGGTCCCGCGTGGCTGACGCGCCAGCGCGGCGCCGCATCCTTTGCTCCGCCGTCGAACACCACGCGGTCCTGGACACAGTGGAGTGGCTGGAACGGCACGAAGGCGCCGAGGTGGCCTGGCTGCCGGTGGACAGCGACGGGGTGGTGGACCTTGCCGTCCTTGACGCCGAACTTTCCCGTGACCCGGCCACCATCGCCCTTGTCACCGTGATGTGGGCCAACAACGAGGTGGGCACCATCCAGCCCATCAGCAGGATCGTGGAGCTGGCGCACGCCGCCGGCGTCCCCGTCCACTCCGACGCGGTCCAGGCGTTCGGCTCCCTCCCCGTTGATTTCAAGGCCTCAGGCCTTGACGCCATGTCCATTTCCGGCCACAAGATCGGCGGCCCGGTCGGGGTGGGGGCGCTTCTGCTGGGGCGGGCCGTGAAACTCACCCCCGTCCAGCACGGCGGAGGCCAGGAACGGGACGTCCGCTCGGGCACCCTGGACACGGCGTCGATCGCGGCCTTCGCCGCTGCCGCTGAGAAGGCCGCCGCCACCCTGGGCACCGAGTCCACACGCATTGCGGGCCTCCGCGACCGGCTGATTGACGGTGTCCTGGAACGGGTTCCGGAAGCCGTTCTGCGCGGTGCTGCCGGAAACGGCCGGCTCCCCGGCAACGCGCATTTCACTTTTCCCGGCTGCGAGGGCGATTCCCTGCTGTTCCTGCTGGACCTGGCAGGTGTGGAGTCATCCACCGGTTCGGCCTGCACGGCGGGTGTACCCAGGCCCTCCCACGTCCTGCTGGCCATGGGCCTGGACGAGGAGACGGCGCGGGGCGCCCAGCGGTTCACCCTGGGCCATGCCTCGGTGGAGGGCGACGTCGACGCCCTCCTGGCCGCGCTGCCTGACGCCTATGGCCGGGCCAGGCAGGCGGGGATGGCCGGGCACGAGTCCAGCATCCAGACCGCAGGAACGCTTGCGCGCCGGGCCGCCAACGGCGGCTGACGGAGCCCTGCCTGACGGGGCTCTGTGCTGAGGCCGTAGAATAGATAGGCAAGGATCGTTTCCGGGAGCCTGCCTGCCCTAAGAATCAGACCAGGAATCAGACCAAGAATCAGCGCCGGGACCCAGCGTCCCCATTCAGCGCCGTCACCCAGCGCAGCCAGCCCGCGCACGTTCGCCAGCACCGGCCCGGAGCCGGGAAAACCCGAGGGAAAGCCACCATGCGAGTTCTAGCAGCCATGAGCGGCGGAGTCGACTCCGCCGTCGCCGCCGCCCGCGCCGTCGAGGCGGGGCATGACGTCGTCGGCGTTCACCTGGCGCTCTCGCGCATGCCCGGCACGCTCCGCACCGGAAGCCGCGGCTGCTGCACCATCGAGGACTCCCGCGATGCGTGGCGGGCCTGCGACGTCCTTGGCATCCCGTACTACGTCTGGGATTTCTCCGAGCGGTTCAAGGAAGACGTTGTCCAGGACTTCATCGATGAGTACGCCGCCGGCCGCACCCCCAACCCCTGCATGCGGTGCAACGAGCGGATCAAGTTCGCCGCGCTCCTGGAAAAAGCCATCGCCCTGGGGTTCGACGCCGTGTGCACCGGACACTACGCCAAGGTCATCGAGGATGCGGACGGTAACCGCGAACTGCACCGGGCCGCTGACTGGGCCAAGGACCAGAGCTACGTCCTGGGCGTCCTGACGCACGAGCAGCTTAAGCACTCCATGTTCCCGCTGGCCGACACACCGTCCAAGGCTGAGGTCCGTGCGGAGGCTGAACGCCGGGGGCTCTCCGTAGCCAACAAGCCGGACAGCCACGACATCTGCTTCATCCCCGATGGTGACACCGCAGGATGGCTCGCCGAAAAGATCGACATGTCCACCGGGGACATCGTGGACGAAACCGGAACGAAGGTCGGCGAGCACCCGGGCGCCAACGCCTTCACCGTGGGCCAGCGCCGCGGACTGAAACTGGGCACTCCCGCCGCCGACGGCAAGCCCCGGTTCGTCCTGGAGATCCGCCCTAAGGAAAACAAGGTGGTAGTGGGCCCGGAGGCCCTGCTGGCCATCGACGAGATCCGCGGCATCAAGGTCTCCTGGGCAGGACTGCCCATCGCCGAGGTGGGGACGGGCGCGGAGTTCGACTGCCACGCCCAGGTCCGTGCCCACGGCGACCCCGTGCCCGCGACGGCCCGCATGGAAGCGGCAGGTGACGACGCGGGTGCCGCCGGCCAGCTGGTAGTGCGGCTCACCACCCCGCTGCGGGGAGTAGCTCCGGGCCAGACGATTGTCCTCTACCAGGGCAGCCGGGTGCTGGGCCAGGCGACCATCGACGCCGCCCGTTCGCTTCAGCGCGCCGAGCTCTAGGACAGCGTGTCCCCAACACCGCCCCGGTTCCGCCGGGGCGGTGTTGTTGGTTGTGCGTGGCCGCCAGGGGCAATCAGGTAAATTTTGTGTCTCAACTCACAAAATGGTCCGGGATGAGTCTTGACTCTCTGATTGAATCTAGGCATCAGCACCGCGCGCTTCCCGCCTGAGCAAATGCACCCATCAGCGGTCGGCGGGCGCGCACTCATCGAACAGAAAGTTCTTAGATGACGAAGAGCAACAAAGCACTGCACGGCGCAATCGCGCTGGCAGGCATTTCCGCCCTCGCCCTGACTGCCTGCACGGGCCCCTCAGGCGGCGGCGGTGGAACCTCGACCGGCGATGCCGGGGGTGGCGCCATCACGTACGGCACCACGGACAAAGTGGTCACCCTGGACCCGGCCGGATCCTATGACGGCGGATCCTTCATGGTCATGAACCAGATCTACCCGTTCCTGCTCAACTACAAACCCGGCACTGCAGATGCCACCCCGGACATCGCGGAGTCCGCCTCCTTCACCAGCCCCACCGAATACACCGTGAAGCTCAAGCCCGGCCTGAAGTTTGCCAACGGCAACACGCTGGACTCTTCGGACGTCGTGTTTTCCTTCAACCGCGTCAAGACGATCGACGACCCCAACGGCCCGGCGTCACTGCTCGCCAACATGGAAAAGATCGAGGCTACGGACGCCAACACCGTGGTGTTCACCCTTGCAGCCGGAAACGACCAGGTGTTCCCGGGCGTGCTTGCCTCCAACCCCGGTCCGATCGTGGACGAGGAAGTCTTTCCGGCGGACAAGATCATGGACGACGACGCCATCATTGCGGCCAAGCCGTTCGCCGGCCAGTACACGATTGAAAGCTACAAGAAGAACGAACTGGTCAGCTTCAAACCCAACCCGGACTACCAGGGGCTGCTGGGTGCTGCGTCCAACGACGGAGCCACGCTCAAGCACTACGCGGACCCGAACAACCTGAAGCTCGATGTCCAGCAGGGCAACATCGACGTCGCCGGGCGCATCCTTACCGCCACCGACGTCGCAGACCTTGAAGGCGACGACAAGGTGAAGGTCCACAAGGGCCCGGGCGGGGAACTGCGCTACATGGTCTTCAACTTCGACACCATGCCGTTCGGCGCGAAAACCCCCGAAGCCGATCCTGCCAAGGCCCTTGCCGTCCGCCAGGCCATCGCCCACCTCGTTGACCGTGACGTCATTGCTTCGCAGGTCTTCAAGGACACCTACACCCCGGTCTACTCCTACGTGCCCAAGGAATTCGAAGGCGCAACCGAGCCGCTGAAGAGCCTCTACGGCGACGGCAGCGGCAAGCCTAGCCTGGACAAGGCAAAGCAGGTCCTGGCCGATGCCGGCATCACCTCGGTGGTTGACGTGAAGCTGCAGTACACGGACCGCTACGGCACGTCCGCGGCCGACGAATACGCACTGGTAAAGGAACAGCTCGAAAAGTCAGGGCTCTTCACCGTCGACCTCAAGTCCACCGAGTGGACCACCTACACCAAGGAACGCCGGGCGGACGCCTACCCCGTGTACCAGCTGGGCTGGTTCCCGGATTATTCGGATGCGGACAACTACCTGACACCGTTCTTCATCCCGGGCAACTTCCTCGGCAACCACTACGAGAACCCGGCCGTGACGGAGATCGTCAAGAAGCAGCTGGTCACCACGGACAAGGCTGAGCGGAGCGAACTCCTGGGCCAGGCCCAGGAAGCCATCGCCAAAGACCTGTCCACGCTGCCGCTGCTGCAGGGCGCCCAGGTCATGGTGGCCGGAACGGATGTCCAGGGAGTCGAAAAGACCCTCGATGCCTCGTTCAAGACCCGTCTTGGCGTGATGTCCAAGTAGGTCCACCGAACCATCCGGCTCTGACCGCACAAGGGGCGGGACACGGTGCACCTGTTGCCAGGCGCCCGTGTCCCGCCCCGCGTGCTGGACGGGATGTGGTGCCGGCCCGCAGCGGGCACCGCAAAGACAACCTGAGGTACCCATGACGACATTGATCGACGCGCCACCAACTGACGCGGACGGACTCCTGCCGCCCGCCAAAAAATCATCCGGCGGTGGACTGGGACAGTACATCCTGGTCCGTTTCCTGCTGATCTTTCCCACCATCTTCATCCTGGTAACCATGGTTTTCTTCCTGATGAGGATCACCGGCGACCCCATCACCGCAGCCATGGGAGGGCGCCTGCCGGCGGACCAGCTCCAGGAGCGGATCCAGGCGGCCGGCTACGACCGGCCCATCCTGGTCCAGTACTTCGAGTACCTCGGCCAGCTGGCCACCGGCAACTTCGGCCGGACGCTCACGGACAACCGCGCCGTCTCCGAAATGCTGACAACCTACGGCTCGGCCACCCTGGAGCTGAGCATCAACGCACTGCTCGTCGCCCTCGTGGCAGGTATTCCGCTGGGCATGGTGGCGGCGCACCGCCGGGACAAGGCACCGGACGCCGTCCTGCGGGTCTTCGCCATTCTTTGCTACGCGACCCCCGTGTTCTTCGCCGGCATGCTGCTGAAGCTGACCTTCTCGGTCTGGCTCGGCTGGCTGCCGGTGGCAGGGCGGGCCAGGACGTCCAGCGAACTGGCCTTGACGTCACTGGAGGCGCCCACCGGAATCTACTGGCTGGACGCACTTCGAAGCGGCAACATGGCCGCCCTGGGAGACGTCATGGCCCACGCCGTCCTGCCCGCGGTGGCGTTGGGGCTGCTGACAGCCGGCATCTTCCTCCGCCTTGTCAGGACCAACGTCATTGGCACCCTGGGCAGGGACTACATTGAGGCCGGCCGGTCCAGGGGCGTCAGCGAATACCGCCTGGTCACCAAGCATGCCTACAAGCCCGCGCTGATACCCATCATCACGGTGATGGGCCTGCAAATAGCAGTGATGCTCGGCGGGGCAGTCCTGACCGAGAAAACATTCGAATGGAAAGGCCTCGGATTCCAGCTCGCCAACTACCTTACGGCCCGTGACTTCGTGGCCGTGCAAGGCATCGTGGTGCTGCTCGCCATCATCGTGGCCATGACCAACTTCATCGTGGACATCATCGCCGCGCTGATCGATCCCCGCGTGAGGTACTGAGCATGAGCATCCCGGCCGTTCCCGTCCCGATGGAGAGTCCACGGGCTCCCTGGTACCGCCGCCTGCCGGTGGTCTCACACTTCAACAAAAGCGTCGGCCTCCAGCGCGGCATGCTGGTCGCGGGGCTGGTCCTCACCTGCCTGTTCGTCCTGACGGCACTTTTCGCACCACTGCTGGCACCCTACGGTTTCTCCCAGCTTTCCGACGCCGACGGCAACTTCCCCACGCAGCAGGCCCCGGGCGGCAAGCACCTGTTGGGGACAACCGTGGGCGGCTATGACGTCCTCTCGCGGGTCATCTGGGGCGCGCAGACGGCGATCCTGGTCATCGTCGTCGCCGTGTCCATGTCCATCGTCATCGGCGTTGTCCTTGGCCTGGTCAGCGGCTACCTTGGCGGGTGGCTCGACCGGATCCTGGTGGTCATTGCCGACGCCGTGTACGCCTTCCCGTCACTGCTGGTGGCCATTGTCATGGCCATCGTCATCAGCGGCGGACAGTCCAGCCTCATCGGCGGCATCTTCGCTGCCGGCACGGCCATCACGCTGGTCTTCATTCCGCAGTATTTCCGGGTCATCAGGGCCGAGACCGTCAGGCTGAAGGCTGAGCCCTTCGTGGAGTCCGCAAAAGTGGTGGGAGCGTCCAACATCCGCATCATGACCCGCCACATCTACCGCAACGCCACCCGGACCCTGCCGCTGATCTTCACCCTGAACGCCTCCGAAGCCATCCTCACCCTGGCCGGCCTCGGCTTTCTGGGCTTCGGCATCGAGCCCAGTTCGGCCGCGGAGTGGGGCTTCGACCTCAACAAGGCGCTTGCCGACACCACGTCCGGCATCTGGTGGACCGGGCTGTTCCCCGGCCTGGCCATCGTGCTGACCGTGGTGGGCCTGACCCTGGTGGGCGAGAGCATCAACGACCTGAACGATCCACGCCTCCGCGGCCGCAAGAGCACGGGCGGCAGTTCCCCGGCGCCGGTGGACAACGCCGCCATCGCAACCGAAGGGAGGGCATCATGACCGTCAATATCGATCCATTGTCCGGGCGGAGCCCCAACGGAGAACCCGACGACGGCCGTCCCGTTCTCGACATCGACCACCTCCAGGTCACGTTCGCCACGGACGGCGGTCCGGTCCAGGCAGTCAAGGACGTCAGCCTCGAGGTCAGGAAGGGGGAGGTACTGGCGATCGTGGGGGAGTCCGGATCCGGCAAGACTGTCACAGCCAAGACCATCCTGGGCCTGCTCCCGGAAACGGCCAGCAGCTCCGGGGCGGTGCTGATCAACGGGGCAGACGTGATCAGCGTCAGCGCCGCCCGGCTGCGCCAGATCCGGGGCCGGGACGTTGCCATGGTGTTCCAGGAACCGTCCACCGCGCTGAACCCGGTGTTCACCGTGGGCTGGCAGATTGCCGAAGGCATCCGGGCGCACACCGGAAGCGACGGGAAGCGGGTTTCAGCCAAGGAGGCCAAATCCCGGGCCATTGAAGCGCTGCGCAAGGTGGGCATCCCCGATCCGGAACACCGGGTCAACTATTACCCCCACCAGTTCTCGGGCGGGCAAAAGCAGCGGGTGGTGATCGCCGCGGCGCTGGCCCTGAACCCCGGGCTGATTGTCGCCGATGAGCCCACGACGGCCCTCGATGTCACGGTGCAGGCGGAAATCCTGGAACTGCTCAGGGACCTGCGGGACAAGTACGGCACGTCCATCGTGCTCATCACGCACAACATGGGGGTGGTGGCGGACCTTGCCGACCGGGTGGTGGTGATGTACCAGGGCGACGTGGTGGAGGAGGCTCCGGCCCGTACCCTGTTTGCGGAACCGCGGCAGGACTACACCCGCAGCCTCCTCGCCGCGGTGCCGCACCTCGGGCGGAACTCCGCCTCCGCGGGACTGGCCAGCCGGGCCCACCAGGAGGAGGAAGTCCTGGTGGAGGCCAACAACCTGTCCATCGAATACCCGGGGAGGCTGGGAACACCGGCTTTCAAGGCGGTGGACAGGGTCAGCTTCACGCTGTCCAGGGGCGAAGTGTTTGGCCTGGTGGGGGAATCCGGCTCGGGGAAGACCACCATCGGGCGGGCCATCGCCGGCCTTAACAGGACCACCGGCGGCAGCCTGAAGGTGCTGGGATACGAGATGCTGAACCTCAAGGAACGCACCTTCAAGCCGCTCCGCAAGGACATCGGCTTTGTGTTCCAGGACCCGGCGGCGTCCTTCAACCCCCAGCTGACCATCGGGGACTGCATCGCCGAACCCATGGTCATCCACACGAAGCCAAGCCCGGCGCAGGCGCGCAAACGCGTAGGCGAACTGCTTGAATCAGTCCAGCTCCCGGCGTCGTACGCGGGACGGTACCCGCACGAACTGTCCGGCGGCCAGCGCCAGCGGGCGTCGCTGGCGCGGGCACTGAGCCTGAATCCCCGGCTGTTGATCGCCGATGAGCCGACGTCCGCACTGGATGTTTCGGTGCAGGCCAAGGTCCTGGAACTGTTCAGGGACATCCAGCAGGAGTTCGGCTTCGCCTGCCTGTTCATCAGCCACGACCTCGCGGTGGTGGACACGCTGTCCTCGTGGGTCGGCGTCCTCTACAAGGGCCGCCTGGTGGAGCAGGGGATCGGCAGCCAGGTGATGGGAAACCCGCAGCACGACTACACCCGGCGGCTCATCGCGTCCCTGCCCGTGCCCGATCCGCAGCAACAGGCGAAACGGAGGGAAGCGCACCGCGCCCTGCTGGGCATCTGAGCGTCAGGACGCGGCGCAGCGTCGGAGCCCGAAGCGCCGGTGCCGGATACCGGCACCGGCGCTTAACACCCGGGTGATTCCGGTGCCTGCCCATAGACTTGAACCATGACGCAGCACAACCTTCACACTCCTGATGCCGATGACTACGACCCCTCAGCCAGTTCTCTGGCGGACCAGGTGGACCAGTCGGTGATGGCTGAACTGCTCTCCATCCGTTCAAGCATCGACAATATTGATGCCACCCTGGTCTATCTGCTGGCCGAGCGCTTCAAGGCGACCCAGAAGGTGGGCTTCCTCAAGGCGGCCCACCGGCTGCCCGCCGGGGATCCCGGCCGCGAGGCCGCGCAGATCGCCAGGCTGCGCCGCCTCGCCGAGGACGCCCACCTGGACCCCGCCTTCGCCGAGAAGTTCCTCAACTTCATCATTGGGGAAGTCATAAGGCACCACGAGGCGATCGCCGAAGACCACGAAGCTGCCTCGGGCCAGCACCCGCAGGCGTCAGCCCTCGCGTGAGCATGGTCGAGAAGCACGAAGCCCGTGGCGGCGCCTCCTCACCGGCGACCGCTCCGCCGCGGGAAGTGACGGCCACTGCGCTGGGACCGTGGCCGGGCGAGGACCCCGTGGAGGCCGCCCGGATCATCCGGGGCGAACTCGGCAGCCCGCACCTGCCCTTCCTCGCCGAACTGCCGGACCGCGGAGTTGGTTCCGATGCCCTGGGCCGGACGGCCAGCCTCCTCGCCGAGCTGGCTGTTGACGTCCAGCCCTACGGGTGGCGGCTGGTTGACCGTCCCGGCAAGGACTTCCGCCGCGCCGCGTCAGCCCTGGCCACGGACATCAACGTCCTTGCCGATGTGGCCGGAGCGGAGGAAAATCCTGCCGCCGAAATCAAGGTCCAGCTGGTGGGACCCCTGAGCCTGGCGGCAGGGCTTCACTTGCACAACGGCGAGCGTGCCCTCCTCGACTACGGCGCCCGGCGGGACCTTGCGGACTCGCTTGCCGCCGGTGTGGGCGGGTATCTCTCCCGGGTGGCAGCCGCCGTGCCGGGTGCGCGCCTGGTAGTCCAGATGGACGAGCCGGAGATCGCCGCGGTCCTGGCCGGCACCATTCCCACGTCCAGCGGCTACCGCACCCTCCGGGCGGTGCCGGCCTCTGAAGCACGTGAATCGTGGCGGCTGGTCCTTGACGCCTTGCGGGCCGCGGGTGCCGCCGAAGCGGTGATCTCCGTTCCCGAGGTGGAAGCGCCCTTCGACCAGATCCTGGCTGCCGGCGCGGACGGCATAGCCGTTCCGTTGAAGGCTTTGACCTCCCGGCAGTGGGAGCAACTGGCCGGAGCGGTGGAATCAGGCTCAAGCCTGTGGCTCGGCGCCATGGAGGCAGCCGGCGGTCCGCTGCCCAAGGTCGCCGAGTCGGTGGAGGCCGTGTGGCGGCCCTGGCGGCAGCTGGGCCTTCCGGCACAGACCCTGGCCTCCATCCGGGTGACACCCTCCGCCGGGCTTGCCGGCGGCTCGCCGTCGCAGGCCACAGAAGTGCTCGGCAGGCTTACCCGGCTTGCGGACGGGCTGAACCAGCTCGCCCAGGGCTAGCCGGCGCGGCCCCGGCCGGCGGCGGCGTCAGACCCGGTTTTCCCAGCGGTCCGGCTGCGCGTACCGCGGCAGGAAGCTGTGGGCCGAGCTGCCGCCGGTGTAGGGGCGCAGCCGGTAGTCGAAGCTGCCGGCGTAGACCAGGACCAGGCCGATCTGCGGCTGGATAACCTTCACCTGGATCCGGTGCTTGCCGGCGGGACCTTCTGCCGGGTCCCACCACTGTTCTGCGTAGGCTTTGGCGTCCAGGGCGGCAGGAAGGGGGATACGGAGGGGGCCCAAGAGGAGCCGTGAGGCTTCCGACACGCCCCGGAGCCGGCCCTCTGCCGTGACACTCAGGTTCAGGTCGGTGACCAGCCGCCGGTACCGGCCTACGTAATCCACCAGCTGCGGCGCACCGTTCCGGAGGGTGGCGCTTGTGGTGTCCTGGAAGATGCGGGTGCGCCCCGGAAACCGGATCTCACGGCGGGCCGTGAGGCTGGAACGGCCAAAGGGGTCCTGGTGGGCGTGGTTCTCGATGCGGAACGGAATGTTTTCGCCGTACTCGGGGAAGAAGGCTTCCTCGCCGCTGGTGAGCCGCAGCAAAGGCCGCAGCCATTCCTGACGGCAGCCCACGACGTCGAACGTTCCTTCACCCACGCCGTAGCGGCCCGAGCCCGGCACCAGCGAGAAGTACTCCTGCAGCTCAGGCTGCAGGCGCGAAAAGTCCGCGCCGAGGGCCTGCTGGTAGATGGGAACGTTCATGGGGACCTCCTGCTGGGAAAGCGGCTGGAACAAGGTGCTGTGACCTCACAATGTACCGGCAGCCTTGAGCCTGATGTACATGTCAGCGAGCCTCGGCGGCAACTGGTGGGGTTCGGCGTCCACCACTGACACACCGTGCTGCCGGAGCTCTGCGCTGATCGCCGCACGCTGCAGGAGGGCCCGCTCCGCCGCCGCGGCCCGGTAGACACCCGTGGCGTCGCCGCGTTCTCCCAGCATGGTTCCCAGCTGCGGGTCCCGGACCGCCGCAACCACCACCACGTGCTGCCGGGCCAGCTGGGCCGCGACGGGAATCAGGCCTTCCTCGGGCGCACCGCCGTCCAGTGACGTGAGCAGCACAACGAGGGACCGGTGCGCGGAAACGGCGCGGACCTGCGCCGGGACTGCCGGCCAGTCCATCTCAATGAGTTCGGCCTCAAGCGGTGCCATGGCCTGGACCAGCTGGCCCAGGAGGTTCCCCTGCCCGGCGGACCCTGCCCTGGCGCGGGTACGCCGGTCAAAGGCAAGGAAGTCCACCCGGTCTCCGCCCCGCTCCGCGAGGACACCCAGCAGGAGGGCCGCTTCCATGCCCGTGTCCAGGCGCGTTTCGTCGTCGATCCTTGCCGCCGACGTCCTGGAGGTATCGAGGACCATGACCACACGGCGGTCGCGTTCGGGCCGCCATGTGCGTACCACCACCGCGGACCGGCGTGCCGTGGCCCGCCAGTCAATCGACCGGACGTCGTCTCCCCGGACATAGTCTCGGAGGGAATCGAACTCGGTGCCCGCGCCGCGGATCTGGACCGCGGCCTTGCCGTCGAGCTCGCGCAGTTTCCGCAGCTTGGAGGGCAGGTGCCTGCGGGAGTGGAAAGGCGGCAGCACCCGCAGCGAGCCGGGGCTGTGGATTGTCTTCTGGCGCGCTGCCAGCAGCAGGGGGCCAAACGAGCGGAGGGTTGCGTGCGGTGCCCGGAGGTCACCCCGCCGGACGGGACGCAGCCGTACCGTGACGCGCCTGCTCTCGCCGGCCGGAACCTCAATGTCCTGTACGGCGTTCTGTGCCCCCGCCGAGGGCTGCCAGGCGTCGCGCAGGACGCCGCGGAGCCGGCGGCCGCCGTCGTTCCGGACCGTGAGCACAGCATTCACGGCCGCGTGCAGGGTGACGTTTCCGGGCTGTGTGCGCAGCAGGCTGACCGTCCGCAGCGGCGCCGCGGCCAGAAGGTCGACGGCGGCAAGGGCCGCCAGCACCCCGGACACCAGCAGTACCGTTCCCCAGTCGGGCAGCAGGAGGACCGGCACCACCCCCAGCAGCACCAGCAGCACGAAACGCCCGGAGATGGCCATCAGCGGGGAACGGGAACGGAGGCCAGGATGCTGCCTAGCACGTCATCCACCCGGACCCCGTCCATCTGGGCTTCCGGCTGAAGCGCTACGCGGTGCCGCAGGCAGGGGAGCGCAAGGGCCTTGACGTCGTCAGGGGTCACAAAGCTCCGGCCTGACAGCCAGGCCCAGGACCGGGACGTGTTCAGCAGGGCCGTGGCCCCGCGGGGAGAGACTCCCAGCAGGAACGACGGGGCCGAGCGGGTGGCCCGCACCAGATCCACGATGTAGCCGATGATTTCAGGGTCCACCGCCACCGACGCCACGGCCTGCCGGGCTTTCGAGAGGTCTGCCGCACCTGCTACTGCCCGGACCCCCGCAGCCATGAGGTCACGCGGGTCAAAGCCGGCAGCGTGGCGCCGGATGACCTCCATTTCGTCCTGGCGCCCGGGCAGCGGCATGGTCAGCTTGAGCAGGAAGCGGTCCAGCTGCGCTTCCGGGAGGGGATAGGTCCCTTCATACTCAACCGGGTTCTGGGTGGCAGCAACGAGGAACGGTGCTGGCAGCGGCCGGGACACCCCGTCCACGGAAACCTGCCGTTCCTCCATGGCCTCGAGCAGGGATGCCTGCGTTTTGGGCGGCGTCCGGTTGATTTCGTCTGCCAGCAGGATGTTGGTGAAAACCGGCCCTTCACGGAACGTGAATTCGGAGGTGTGCGAGTCGTAGACCAGGGATCCCGTGACGTCTCCGGGCATCAGGTCCGGGGTGAACTGCACGCGCTTCGTGTCCAGGCTCAGCGCTGCCGACAGGGCACGCACCAGCAGTGTTTTGGCGACGCCCGGGACACCCTCCAGAAGCACGTGGCCCTGGGAAAGGAGCGCAATCAGCAGTCCCGTGACGGTGGCGTCCTGCCCCACCACGGCCTTGGCCACCTCGTGCCGCACGTCCAAAAGGGCCTGCCGGGCTGAATCATGATCCATGTGGTCCAGGACCCGGGGGCTGCTGCCTTGCTCGCTCATCGGCTCTTGACTTCTTTCTCTAGGGTGTCCAGCTCCCGGGACCAGGCCACAAGCCTCGCCTCGGTGCCGGGACGTTCGTTGATAAGTTCGCGGAGCTCCCTGACCGGCTTGCCGAGGAGTCCGGCAGCTGCGTCGATAACCTGGTCGGCGGTGGCTCCTGGCCCGGGCCGCAGGTGCCCGGAAAGCCGTACCAGCGCGCCGGCCCGCAGGTTGTCCCTCGCCTGGTCCACGGCGCGGGAGTCCTGATAGAGCCTCGCCCGGCCCTCTGCCGTCTCCGCTGCCTTGACCACGACCGGCAAGGGCTCAAACACCAGCGGGCCCAGGCGCCTGCCGCGCCAGGCCATCGCCGCCAGGGCAACCAGGACGAGCCACGGGCCCAGGAAACGCACCCAGTCGGGGGCCAGGTCGTCGAGGCTTGCGGGGCTGCCCCCGGTGTCCAGGTCCTCGAGGGCAGGGATGTACCACACAAGGTCCGGGGACGGGCCGAGCGTCCGGATGGCCAGGGCGGCATGCCCCAGGCTGTCCAGCTGTCCGTTGCTGAAGACGGCGGTGCTGCCCACCACGGTGAGCCGGCCACCGTTGCCGACGGCAACGAGCCCTGCGCTGGAGCCGTCCGGCCGGTAGCAGGTCGTCCCGCCGTCGTACAGGAAGCCGGACTCCCCGGAGACTGCACCTGCGGCCTGCGGGTCAGGCAGGCTGCAGCCGGGCTCCAGCACTGGAGACGCGTCCGGCACCACCCCTGCCTGCCGGATGCCGGCGTCGAGTGCGTCCAGGGTCTGCAGCCGGGGCGATACCACCACCACCCGGTGGGCGGACGCCGCCAGGCTGCGGAGCCGGGGCCCGTCCAGGAAGCCGTTCCTGTCGTACAGCAGCAGTGTGGGCGAAGAACCGGCCTCTAGTGCCGCCATGGCTGCCCCGTAGTTTCCTGCATCGTGGACAGCTACTCCGTGCCGGCCCAGGATCTGCGCCACCGCGCGGGCGCCATCGGGGCCGGCGTTGTGGACCGACATTGGAACGGCGTCGCCCTTGGGACCGAGCTGCGCCGAGAGAACCAGGACCAGCGCGGCAGCCACCACGGCGGCACAAGCCGCAAAGGCACGGTGCCGCCGGACCCACCCTGTCCTGCGGACGGATGCCTGGTCCGCATCGGTGCCTCCCTGCACCACGGAAGCCGGAGCCGCCCCGGTCATGGCAGTACCGCCGGGCGCGGTGCCTCATGGTCCTGGTGGTCCTGGTGGTCCGGCCGGCGGGCGGGCTTGAGGGCTTCGAGCGCATCATCCAGGCTGGCCATCGCCCGGTAGTCGCCTGCGTCCGCCGCCCTGTTCCCGTAGCGGATGGCATCGAAAGTCACCGCCGCCCTGTCCAGGCGCTGCGCTTCGGTGCTGAAGGGAAATGCCAGGTCCCGGGCCACCTCATCGGCTGTCCGCCCGGGCTGGGGTTCCAGGATGGTGCGGTCCTCGGCAGAGCGGACAAGCGCCCGGAAGCGGTCCACGACGGCGTCCGCCCACCTTCCAGCCGCCGCGGACATTTCCGCGCGCTGCCGGTAGTCGGCGGCCGCCAGCACGCCCTCGGGCTCGAACACCTCCCTGGCCTTCCGGGCCCTGGGGTTCAGCCGGGGCTTGGCGATGATCACCGCGGCAGCGATGATCACGGCGATCACGACTCCAATGACGGGGCTTGGCACGGTGCTGCCTGCGTCCGCCGACCCGTCCAGGGTTGAAAGCCAGTCCAGGAAGTCCTCCCACAGCGTTTCGATCCAGCCCGGGGCAGCGTCGCGGTATTCAGGGTGTGAAAGCTCCTCTGCGGCCCAGCGGCGGGCTTCTTCCGCCCCGGGCAGCACCGGGGGTTCAGCGGCCATCCGGCCATGCCCCCGCCGCAGGCCCGGTGCCGGGGCTCCAGCCACCGGGGTAGCCTCCGGGCCGGGCTGCCGCCTGGCCGCGGCCCGGGATGCCGTCCGGATCCGCGCCGGACTCCATCATGCGGAGCAGCGAAATATCCAGTCCGTCCTTTCGCATGCGGAGATCCATGTAGATCAGCGCCATGACAGATGTCTGGAAGGCGTAGCCCAGCGCTCCGGCAAGTGCACCGAGGACGGCGGTGATGATGCCGACCGCGACGGCGATGGCCACGTCCTGTCCGGCGCCGCCGTGCGGCGACAGGAAGTCCGCCATCAGCGGGGGTACAAGGCTCACCGGGATCATGACCACCTGGCTGATGATGCCCACCATGATCCCCACCACCACGGTGATGCCAAGGATCCGCCACCAGTTGGCCCGGGTCAGTTCCCAGGACCGGCGCAGGGCGTCCAGTGCACCCAGCTCCTCAACCACGACCGCGGCCGGGGCCACGAGCAGTTTGATGTAGATCCATACGGCCAAGGCGACAAAGCCGAGGAACAGGGGGATGAGCAAAAGGACGCCTATCCGTTCCATGCTGGCTATCAGTGCGACGGCGGCCGCTGCCGGGACGAGGATGGCAAGCAGGCCGGCAAGCATCAGCAGTCCCGCCAGCCGCATCAGTGCCCAGACCCGCGGCCGCGCAAGGACCCACATCTGCTTGAAACCGGTGGGGCGGTTCAGGATGGACCGCGCCACCGGCACCACCATGGCGCCCTGCAGGACGGAGGCGATGAAGATCGTCAAAACGGAAACCAGCACAATGGCGGCAACGAAGCCCAGGCCCAGCGCTGTGAGGTCGGCGGGGCTGGCGCTCTCCGCCCAGGCTTCGATGGAGCCCATCGATGTGGCTGTGGCTGCTGTAAGGACTGCCGTGAGGATGGCGGCGAGGGACTGCGCCAGTAGGGAAGCGCCCAGCATGGCCTTGGCATTCCGCCTGATGGTCTGGAACGAACCGTCCATGATCTCCCCGAACATCAGGGGGCGCAGCGGGACGATGCCCGGTTTGGGCGGAGCAACGTATTGTGGCTGGCCGTACGGGCGGCCCGGATGGGGATACCCGGGGCCGGGGGAGTTCGTGCCCTGGGCGCCCGGGTATGGCGGGCCAGGCTGATCCCAAGGCCGCTGCCACACCGGTGGCCCCCAAGGTTGCTGCTGATCCGCCGGCGGTGGCCAGCCTGGCGGCCGCTGCCCGGCCGGCGCACCCCATGGGCGCTGCCGATCCGCCGGCGGCGGCCAGCCTGGCGGCTGCTGCGCCGGTTGGTGCCCTCCCGAAGGCTGGTCCTGCTCCGGAGTCTGCCCCCATGCAGGCAGGCCCGGGCCTCCGGTCTCCTCCGCGTCGGAATCCTTTGACACGATGTTCCTTCCCCCATCCAGTCCGCCGTCGGCCTGGCGCCGGCTTCGCAATCCCGGCGTGGCGCTGGAAACGTCCGGCGTGGCACCAGCCTATAGTTCCGGCGTCGGGCATCCTAGCGCTCCGCCATGCCGGAGGGCGCTGAACAGGACAAAGCCATCCTGATAAGGGAATATATAACTATGAAGGCACGCATTCTGGTGGTAGACGATGATGAAGCGCTGGCCGAAATGATTGGAATTGTCCTCCGCAATGACGGCTTCGAGCCGGTCTTTTGCGCGGACGGCGCCCAGGCGCTCGACGTTTTCCGGTCATCGCGGCCGGACCTTGTTTTGCTGGACCTCATGCTTCCGGGCGTGGACGGCATCGAGGTCTGCCGGCAGATCCGGGGAGAGTCGGATGTTCCCATCGTTATGCTCACCGCCAAGTCGGACACGTCCGACGTCGTCCGCGGACTTGAGTCCGGCGCCGACGACTACGTGCCAAAGCCCTTCAAGCCGGCTGAACTGGTGGCGCGCGTCCGCGCGAGGCTCCGCCCCGGCGACCAGAAGGCCCCGGAAACCCTCCGCATCGCGGACATCACCATCGACGTCGCCGGACACACGGTCAGCCGGGGCGGCGACCGGATTTCGCTGACGCCCCTGGAGTTCGACCTCCTGGTGGCCCTGGCACGGAAACCGTGGCAGGTGTTCACCCGGGAACTGTTGCTCGAACAGGTCTGGGGTTACCGCCATGCTGCTGACACGCGCCTGGTGAACGTCCATGTCCAGCGGCTCCGGTCCAAGATCGAGCAGGATCCGGAAGCTCCGGAAGTCGTGTTGACGGTGCGTGGTGTCGGCTACAAAGCAGGGGCCTGAACCCGCGGCACAGGACGGTGCGCCCGGTGAGGGCGCGCCCGCTCCCGCGGGCAACTCCGCCGCCGGACATTCCGGCGGGGCCGGCCTGCCCCCTGGGCCCGAACACACCGACGCCGCCAGCGCCCGTTTCCGGGACCTGATGTTCCGCGCCCATCTCTGGCAGCGGCGCGCCCTGATCGTCAGCCTGCGTGTTGCACGGCTGGTCAGGACCGGATTCCGGCGGTTCCTGCCGGCGCTGCGCTTCATCGGCCGGTCCCTTCACCGGCGGTGGCGCCGGTCGCTGCAGTTCCGCACTGTCCTCACCACACTCCTCCTGGCCGTCACTTCGTTCGCGGTTGTGGGTGCCTATCTGTCCAACCAGATCGCCAACAACCTTTTCCAGGAGCGGCTGGCGCAGGCAGAGTCTGAAACCAGCTACCACGTCAAGCAGGTCCAGGACACGTTCGACGGCGCGCAGGTCACCGACCAGGCCAGTGTCATCACCCTGGTTTACGACACCCTCAACGCGGTGGAAGGCCGGGGTTCGGTCATCCAGCGCAGGTATGTTTTTGAGGCCATGCCGGAACAGACCAAGCCCAGGAACCGCTGGGTCGAATCCCGGGCCTCGGACCAGCTGACAGTGAGCGTCATCCCGCCCGAACTGCGCAAGGCCGTGCAGGAGTCGGGGAAGGACCAGTATTGGGCCTCCACCGTCATTCCGGTGGGCACCGAAGACCGCCCCGGCATTGCGGTGGGCAACAAGGTGACGTTTAACGGCACCGTCTACGAGCTGTACCTGATCTACGACCTGAATACCGCGCAGCAGACCCTGGATGAGATCCAGAGTGTCCTCTGGGCCGGCGGCGCCGTGCTGGTCCTTCTGATCGGCGCCGTCGCCTGGTACGTCACCCGCAACGTCGTCAGCCCGGTCAGCCACGCCGCCATGGTGTCGGAGAAGCTCGCTGCCGGCCAGCTGCAGGAACGGATGGTGGTCCGGGGAGAAGACGAAGTTGCCCGCCTGGGTGCATCCTTCAACCACATGGCAGCCAGCCTCCAGGAGCAGATCACCCAGCTGGCAACCCTTTCGCAGATGCAGCAGCGGTTCGTCTCCGACGTCTCCCACGAACTGCGCACACCGCTGACCACAGTCCGGATGGCGGCGGAAGTCCTGTATGACGCGCGCCACGACTTCGACCCCATTAACAAGCGCTCCGCAGAGTTGCTCTACAACCAGGTTGAGCGCTTCCAGTCGCTGCTGTCGGACCTGCTTGAAATCTCCCGCTTTGATGCCGGTGTGGCAGTGCTCGATGCCGAAGCCGAAGACATCCTGCAGGTTGTCGCACATGCCATCGAAGGCGCTGCCCCGGTAGCCGCGGAATACGGTTCGGAGATTGTCCTCAGGGCACCCGAAGGTGCCATCATCGTGGAGATGGACGCACGGCGCATCGACAGGATCCTGCGGAACCTGATCCTCAACGCAGTGGAGCACGGCGAAGGAAAGCCTGTCACCGTCACGGTCGCAGCCAGCCAGACCGCCGTCGGAATTGCCGTCCGGGACCACGGCATCGGAATGGCGCCCGCAGAGGCAGCGCGCGTCTTCGACCGTTTCTGGCGGGCCGACCCCGCCCGCGCCCGCACCACCGGCGGCAGCGGCCTTGGCCTGTCCATCGCCATGGAGGACACAAAGCTGCACAACGGCTGGCTCCAGGCATGGGGCAAGAAAGGCAGCGGCGCCAACTTCCGGCTGACGCTGCCCCTGCGCCAGGGGGAAGAAATCGACAAATCGCCGGTCCAGCTCGAGCCGGAGGACATCGTGATGCCCGGAGAGCCGGGGACCAGCAACATGCTGGTCCTGGGAACAGGCGCGCCGGCCGGAACGGGACCTGCCCAGGAGGAGAGAACATGACGGGCCATGCCCGCCGACAGGCGAAACTGTCCGCTTCCCTGCTGGTCCTCCTGCTCGTCCTGCTGGCCGGCTGTGCCAGAATCCCCACGTCCGGGCCGGTGGGCAAAAGCAGCGAGGGCAGCGCAGGGAACCTCAGCGCGCCGGTGTTCCTGCCGGCCGCGCCACAGCCGGGCGCCTCGCCTGAGACCATCATCGATTACTTCTACCGGGCGGGCAGCGGCTATGAAGACGACTACGCGGTGGCGCGGCAGTACCTGACGCAGGCCTCTTCCGTGTCTTGGAAACCGGACCAGCGTGCCCTTGTCTACCGGGAAGCGCGGGTGGTGGCAACCGGCACCGAGAACGTCTACAACTATGAGCTGGACGTCGCCTACACCGTGGATGCTGACGGGATCGCCACGCAGTCACCGGAAGGAACGATTGAAAACATCCCGGTGACCGTCACCCAGGTGGACGGTGAGTGGAGGATCTCCGCCATTCCGGACGGCACCGCCATCGCGGAGGAAACCTTCAAGGTCATCTACGGCGCATTCCCCATCTACTTCTACGATCCCTCTTTTACGTTCGCGGTCCCGGATGTGCGCTGGTTCATCAAGAACAAGACGGTCAAGGCGATGACCAGCGCCTTGCTGGCCGGACCGGCTCCCTACCTGCGCGGCGCCGTCGCAAGCGCCTTTCCCTCCGGCATCAAGCTGGCCCGCGAGTCGGTCCCGGTGGTTTCCGGTGCCGCTCAGGTTGACCTCACGGCCAAGGAACTCATGGAGACGTCGCCGGAGGACCGGCTGCGGATGCAGATGCAGCTGACATTGACGTTCCGCAGCCAGCCCGACGTCGTCAACGTCGAGCTGCGCGCCAACCAGGACCTGGTCCGGGTGGAAGACGACGGGTCCGTGCTTCCGCCGGTGCAGGACAAGAACGTGCCGTCCCGCCAGATTGCCATCAGCGGCAACGACCTGGTGCGCTACGAAAACAACAGGGTTTCACCGCTGCCCGATATGCAGCCCGTGTCCTCCCTCAACCCGAGGCTTCCCGCAGAATCTCCCGTGTCGCAGTCGGCTGCCTTCCTCAATGACAGCCGGACCACGCTGTACAGCATCAGTCCGGGCCAGCCGGCCAGGGCACTCACCACCAGGAGTACCCTGAGCCGGCCATCCTTCGGCCTCAATGAATGGGTCTGGTCGGCCGGCCCGGGAGGCTCGGGGGACACCGAAGTGGTGGCTTACCGCCCGGCCGGTATCGCAGAGGGGGCCACCGTACCCTCGGTCACCCTGACGCCGGCCTGGCTGGCCGGCCGGACTGTCAAAGAGTTCCGGATTTCGAGGGAAGGGGTCCGTGCGCTGGTGATTTCGGAGCAGAACGGTAAAACCCGGGTCCAGGTGACCGGCATTATCCGCGGCGGCGACGGGACACCCCGGGAGCTGACGCCGCCCATTACCCTGGCAACCGGCAGTGACCCCGACCAGGGCGCGTGGGTCACCGATACGACCATCGCGGTCATGAAGGGCTCAGCGGCGTCGAACGTCACGCCGGAGCTGCTGTCACTCGCCTCCGGGCAGCCGCAGCAGCTGGCGCCCTGGCCGGGCCTCGTCGCCTTGAGCGCCGGGAACGGGCCTGAGGACATTTATGCCCAGTCGGCAGAGGGCATCTTCCAACGCCTCGGCAACGGATGGTCCCCCCAGATTAAGGGCCCCACCGACCCCTCATTTCCAGGCTGAGGCCCTGTCCCGGCAGCTGGGCCGGGTCCGGCCTTCCGGGATTTGTCCACATACGGCAGCTGGATGCTGTGATGGCACCGCTACCGGGTGGAAAGTCAGGGAGTGGCCACCAGAACAGGATTGCCTGACAGGGCAGCGGTACCTGTCCGGCTGGACCCCGACCTCACCCCGCCTCCCTGGTTCAGCGCCAGGCACAGGGCAGACCACGGCAACACAGTCTTTCGCATGCTGGATCAGCTCGCGGGAGCGGGGGCGGACCTGCTTTCCCTGGCAGTTCCCGTGGACTGCGTGTGCTGCGGCGCCGAAGACCGGGCGCTCTGTATCCGGTGCGACCGCCACATCCGGCGGCTCACCGCGTCCCCGTTCCGTGCGGAAAGCGGAGCCCCCGCGCTGATGGACGTGGCGGGGACGGTGCTGCTTCCGGTGGTGGCCGCCGGCGTGTACCGCGAAGAGCTGGCCCAGGCGCTGCTCTCCTTCAAAAGGCATGGGCAGCACCAGCTGAAGGGAAGCCTGGGACGAGCTCTGGGCGGAGCGGTCCGGGCGGCTACGGAGGGTTCGAGGGATTTCCTCCTGGTCCCTGTCCCCACCAGTACCAGGGCATATCTGAACCGTGGCTTCAGCCCCGTCCAGCTGCTCCTGCGCGGCGCGGCAGGCCGGCTGCCGGGGCCGGGTGTTGCAGACGTCCTCACGAAAGCACGCGGACCAGGACTGCAGCTGCCCGGCGGGCAAAAAGGCCTCGGCCGGGGTGCCCGGGCGCAGCGCGTGCGCGGTTCCATGCGGGTCCGCCGGCGGTTCCGGAACAAGGTCGCCGGATACCCCTGCATCATCATCGACGACGTGCTGACCACCGGAGCCACGCTGGCTGAGGCAGCCCGGGCCCTCCATGCGGCCGGGGCGCAGGTGGCGGGCGCCGTTGTGCTCGCGGCGACACGCCCGCCGGATGCCGATGGCTGCACCGCCGCACCCGCGCAGGCCCGCGGAACCTGCCATGACTTAGAAAAAAATAAACCGGGAAAGGATGAATAACGGGTGCCTATGAACTAACGTCGGTGGTGGGTACCAAGAACAGAATGTACCTTTCGATGGCGGCTCGGAGAGGGGCTCGACTGTCAGGCAGATCGGCCCAGGGAAGCGCCGCCGTCGTGTCACCGAAGTCATTTGGAGGGCACCATGGAGTTTATGATCAGCGGACGAAATCTGACAGTTTCAGACCGGTTCCGCGAATACGCCGGGGAAAAAATCTCGAAAATCGAATCGCTTGGGGACAAGGTCCAGCGGGTCGATGCGAAAGTCTCCAAGGAGACCAATGCCCGGCAGACCGGCGATCAGCTGACCGTTGAGGTGACAGTCCTGGGCAGGGGGCCCGTGATCCGCGCTGAGGCCAGCGCCGCTGACAAGTTTGCAGCATTCGACCTCGCCTACAACAAACTGCTGGAACGGCTCCGGCGCGCCAAGGACCGCAAGAAGGTCCACCATGGACGGCACACACCCAAGGCTGTCCGCGAAGCTACCGCCTCCCTCGAACCTGCCAGCCCGAACGAGCCCCTCTACGTCGAGGCAAGCCACCGGAACGAGGCCGTGGCCGCCCCCGAAGACAAGTCTCCCTATGATGTGGACAACGACATTCCGGCCGGCAATTCCCCGGTCCTGATCCGGCGCAAGGTCTTTCCCGCCGCTTCCCTCTCCCTCGACGACGCCGTGGACAACATGGAACTTGTGGGCCACGATTTCTACCTCTTCGTCGACAAGGCCACCAACACGCCGTCCGTCGTGTACCGCCGCCGCGGCTGGACCTATGGGGTGATCACCCTGGACCACGAGTGCGAACCCGGAGACACCGTGGTGGAGGAAAAAGTCCTTGCATACCGCTCGGACGACACCCCGGCCAACGCCTAGGCTGGTGAAAACCATCAACAGAGAGGACTGATGTGCCGGCGACGCTGAGCCTGGACCAGGCACGGCGGATCGCTTTGGCAGCGCAGGGACTCGACAAAGGACGGCCCGCCGGCCCCGTGACATCACGGACGGTGGGCCGCACCTTTGCCCGGATCCAGCTCGTCCAGATCGATTCCGTCAATGTGGTATCCCGGAGCCACTTCCTTCCGTTCTTTTCCCGGCTCGGCCACTACGACCGCACGATCCTCCAGCGGATGTCCGCCGTCCATCCTCGGCGCATGGTGGAGTACTGGGCGCACGAGGCCAGCTACATCCGGCCGGAACACTATGCAGACCTCCTGTTGTGGCAGAAACGGACCTGGGTGGGTGCGTCCCGCATGGACCCCGGGCTTCGTGCCGACATCACCGGGCGTATCCTCGACACCCTCGCACGGTCCCGCCCCCTGACCGCTGCTGAGTTGACTGCCCGGATAGGCCACGTCGAGGAAACGCAGACGGCGAACTGGGGCTGGAACTGGAATGCCGTGAAGAGGGTGCTGGAACACCTGTTTGAGGACGGCACGGTCTGCGCTGCGTCGCGGACGGAACAGTTCGAGCGCAGGTACACGCTGGCTGCCAAGGTGCTGCCGCAGCTTACCGTCGGGGAAGCAGGCGCCGACGCCAGGGCCGGGGCGATGCACCGCCTGATCGACGCCGCCGCGCAGGCCCATGGCATCGGAACCGTGCGGTGCTTCGCGGACTACTTCCGCACGCCCGTCAAGGCGGCAGCGGACGCCGTCGCGCATCTTGTGCAGCAGGGAAGGCTGGAACCGGTGACCGTGCCGGGCTGGGACCGCGCCGTCTTCCGCCACGCTGACGCAACTTTGCCCCGGCGGGCCACGGGCCGCGCGCTGCTGAGCCCCTTCGATTCACTGGTATTCGAACGCCGGCGGCTTGAAGAGCTGTTCGGCTTCCACTACCGGATCGAAATCTATACTCCTGAGAACAAAAGGCGGTACGGCTACTACGTCCTTCCCTTCCTCCTCCGGGACAGGATCGTGGCGCGGGTGGACCTCAAGGCTGACCGAAAGGCAGGAAAACTTCTGGTGAGGTCCTCCTTCGCCGAACCTGGCGCCCCGCCGGACACCGCCGTCGAACTTGCTGCAGAGCTCCGCCTCATGGCCGGCTGGCTGGGCCTGCCAGAGGTGGAAGTATTCCCCGTTGGCGACCTGGCCGGCGGCCTCGCACGTGCCGTACGAACCGAAGCGGACTATCCGCTCTGAGGGAACAAACGGGCACCTCGGCGGTGTCTCTCCCGTAGACTAAAAACGCCAGAATTCGGCGGCAACGACTGGGAGCATCTTCACGTGGCATCACTTATCGAAAAACTTCTCCGCACCGGTGATAAAAAAACCCTCCGGCAACTGCGGAACTATGCCGACTCCATCAATGCCCTGGAAGATTCGTTCAAGACGTTCACGGACGCCGAACTCCGGGAGGAAACCGACCGGTTGAGGGAACGGCACCAGGACGGTGAGAAACTGGATGACCTGCTTCCGGAAGCGTTCGCCGCCGTCCGGGAAGCTTCCTCGCGGACCTTGGGGATGCGCCACTTCGATGTCCAGATGATGGGCGGCGCCGCCCTGCACCTGGGCAACATCGCGGAAATGAAGACCGGTGAAGGCAAGACCCTGGTGGCGACCGCTCCCGCCTACCTGAACGCTCTCACCGGCAAGGGCGTCCATGTGATCACCGTGAACGACTACCTCGCCGAGTACCAGTCGGACCTCATGGGACGTGTCTACCGTTTCCTTGGCCTGAGCAGCGGGTGCATCCTCTCGAACCAGGATCCCGCAGTCCGTCGCCAGCAGTACGCCGCTGACATTACCTACGGCACCAACAACGAATTCGGGTTCGACTACCTCCGCGACAACATGGCCTGGGACAAGAACGAGCTTGTCCAGCGCGGACACCACTTCGCCATTGTCGACGAAGTGGACTCCATCCTCATTGACGAAGCCCGCACGCCGCTCATCATCTCCGGGCCGGCGCAGGGGGACACCAACCGCTGGTACAGCGAATTCGCAAAGGTGGTCCTCCGGCTTCAGCCTGACAAGGACTACGAAGTCGACGAAAAGAAGCGTACCGTCGGCGTCCTGGAGAGCGGGATCGAGAAGGTGGAGGACTACCTCGGTATTCAAAACCTTTACGAGTCCGCCAACACACCGCTCATCGGGTTCCTTAACAACGCCATCAAGGCCAAAGAACTTTTCAAGCGGGACAAGGACTACGTCATCCTGGACGGGGAAGTCCTGATCGTCGACGAGCACACCGGCCGCATCCTCGCCGGCCGCCGCTACAACGAGGGCATGCACCAGGCGATCGAGGCCAAAGAAGGCGTCGAGATCAAGGCCGAGAACCAGACCCTGGCCACTGTGACGCTGCAGAACTACTTCCGTATGTACCAGAAGCTTTCAGGCATGACCGGTACTGCCGAAACCGAGGCAGCGGAATTCATGAGCACCTACAAGCTGGGCGTGGTGGCCATTCCCACCAACCGCGACATGCAGCGCATCGACCAGCCGGACCTGGTCTTCAAGAACGAAACGGTTAAGTTCGACGCCGTGGTGCGGGACATCGCCGAACGCCACGAAAAGGGCCAGCCGGTCCTGGTGGGCACCACCAGCGTCGAGAAGAGCGAATACCTGTCCCGCCTTCTTGCCAAGGAAGGCATCCGGCACGAGGTCCTCAACGCGAAAAACCACGCACGTGAAGCTGCCATCGTCGCCCAGGCCGGACGTAAGGGCGCCGTCACGGTGGCAACCAACATGGCCGGCCGCGGTACGGACATCATGCTCGGCGGCAACGCTGAATTTACCGCCGTGGCCGAGCTTGCCAAGCGCGGGCTGGATCCTGAGGAGAACTCCGAGGAGTACGAGTCCGCCTGGCCGGCAGCACTCGAAGCTGCCAAGCAGTCGGTCAAGGACGAGCACGAGGAAGTCCTGAACCTTGGCGGACTCTACGTTCTGGGAACCGAGCGCCACGAATCACGCCGCATCGACAACCAGCTTCGCGGACGCTCCGGCCGCCAGGGCGACCCTGGCGAGTCGCGCTTCTACCTGTCGCTGACCGATGACCTCATGCGGCTCTTCAATTCCGGCGCCGCGGAACGGCTCATGAACAGTTCCGTGCCCGACGACGTCGCCCTGGAATCGAAGCTCGTATCCCGGGCTATCGCCTCAGCGCAGGGCCAGGTGGAGGGCCGCAACGCCGAACAGCGCAAAAACGTCCTGAAGTACGACGACGTCCTCAACCGCCAGCGTGAGGCAATCTACAGTGACCGGCGGCGGATCCTTGAAGGCGACGACCTGCACGAGAAAGTCCAGTTCTTCGTCGAAGACACTGTCACCGCGCTCATCGACGCGGCAACGGCAGAAGGCAACGGCGACGACTGGGACTTCAACCAGCTCTGGACTAACCTCAAGACCCTGTATCCCGTGAGCGTCACGCCGGAGGAGATCATCGAGGAGGCCGGCGGCAAATCCAGGCTCACGGTGGAGTTCCTGAAGGAGGAACTGCTCTCCGACGCGCGGCTGGTGTACCAGGCGCGGGAGGAGGCCCTGGGCTCGGAAAGCATGCGCGAACTTGAGCGCCGCGTGGTCCTCTCCGTCATTGGCCGTAAGTGGCAGGAACACTTGTATGAGATGGACTACCTCAAAGAAGGCATCGGGCTGCGCGCCATGGCCCAGCGTGATCCGCTGGTGGAATACCAGCGTGAGGGCTTCATCCTGTTCCAGGGCATGATGGAAGCCATCCGGGAAGAAAGCGTCGGATTCCTGTTCAACCTCGAGGTTGAAGTCACGCCCGCCCAGGACGTGGTGGTCGCGGACGACGCCGGCGGACACACCGAGCATGTGCAGCCGCAGGTTCACGCTGCCGGGCTCGAAGCGCCGGAGAAGCCGGCCCAGCTGCAGTACACTGCCCCCAGCGAAACCGGTGGAACGCAGACCCGGGTGGAGACACGCTCCTCGGGCAGGTCGGGAAATCCGGCCAAGGCGGCAACGCAGGACGCGGCCAAACGTCCGGCAAAGAAGAAGCGCCGCTGACGGTGGAGTGAGCCGCCAGTGGCGGCTTGGATCAGGATCGTGAGGGCAGGGCCGGGAACAGTGTTCCCGGCCCTGCCCTCTGTTTCGTGTCAGCCGATGACAAGTTCGGTCACCCGCCACACCTGTTTGCTCCGCTCCAGCCGGACGGCTACCGCACGTGCGCGCACGTCGTCCACTACCACCGCGCTGCCTTCGTAGACGCCATCGCGGACTTCGCAGACGCGGACGGAGCGGACCGTGGAGTTGCGGTGAAGCCGGGCGAGCGCCGGATTGCCGGTCCGGGTAATTTCCCGCCTAATCAATGCCGCCCGGTGCTGCAGTGCGGCAAGGCAGCGGGGGTCAAGTCGTCGTGCGAGCTGATGGATCGGCCTGATGCCGGCGAGGACTTCCATTGCCGCCTGTACTGTGCCGCGGGTGATCGCGCGGACTTCCGCCAGGGGGTCGACCGGGCGCAAAGGTGCCGGACCTCCGTCGCGGAAAGGCACCGCTGGCGCAGTTGCAGACTGCGCGTGGGATGGCTGGTCCGGCTCTGCTGCTCCGGACGCAGTCCTGTCCCGAACGGCATGTAGTGGTGTTGCTGCAGTCATTGGTCTTCCCCTTACTGTGTTGGCATCTGGTCCGGGCTGGGCTAGTGGCGTTAAGCCGGCGGCGGCTGAAGAATTTGCCCCGGAAGCAGCACATCGGGATCCTGTCCGATGACTCCCCGGTTGGCCTCGTACCAGCGGGGCCATTGACGTGCGATGTCCAGGTCGGATACGCCGGGTCCCAAATGACGGGCCGCTATGTCCCACAGGGTGTCTCCGGCGTGGACGGTGACAGCCTCGTCCCGGTGGCCTGCATCCTCTTCAGCGGCACGGTGGGCCGGAGCCGCGAGCATTCCCGGGTCTGTGACAGGTGTGGCAGGCTGCCAGCCGGGGTGGAAGGTTGACGGGGGAGTTGCTGCCGGCGCTCCAGCCGGTTCGGGTGGAGGGGCCTGTTCCGGTGCGGTGGACGGCTCCGGTTCAGCGGCCTTTTCCGGTGCGGTGGTCAGCGGCACACCGCTGGTCCGCGGGGTATGGCCCTGAGTAGGGGCTGCGCCGGGTGTGCCCGTTTCCCCTCCTGTGGGTCCTTCGGTGGCAGCGACGGCAGGAGCCGAGGCGGATTGTCTTAGCGTCGGAGCCCATTCAGGCCCCGGGCCGGTGACTGCGGCATGGGCTGCCGGTCCCGCCAGAAGGTGGACGGACAGTGCGCCCAGGACCAGCCTCTGCATGAACGCGGGCGAAAGCCTGCGGGTGGCTGCTGCGGCGCGGGGACGGCCCTTCCGCTCCAGAATGGCCGTGACGGCAGCAGCTGCCAGTGACAGGATCCACCACGCCATAATGCCTGCGCCGGCAGCAGCTGCGGCTACCCCGAGGAGTTCCTCGACTCCCGCTTCCTGTTTCCGGGCGGAAGCGTCCCCCAGCTGCCTTAGGAGGCCTGACCCGATGCAGCAAAGAAGAAGGCCCAGGAGCAGCACACCCAGCGCTGTCAGGAGGTCAGCGGGCCGTCCGGCAGCCCCTGCCTCGGCACTATTCGCCTCGCTTGATGTAGTTTGATGCAGTTTGGTTTGCATAAACCCAGTTTGCGGTCGATGTTCGAGATTTGTCCATACGCTGGAGAGATGTTTCTTCGGGTTGACCGCTCTCGTGCGGCGCCCTAGTCTGGCGCAATGCGCTGGGATTCCCTTTTCAACGACATGGAAAGCCAATTTGCTGAGTCGGAGCGGTTGGCGCTTGATGCCGAAATCAATGAGCGCACCCGTGCTGAGATGGTCACTGCAGAGCTCGCGGACAGGCTACGGGGCTCGCTTCGCTGCCGGCTCGCCGCTCATCTCGACTGCGGGGAAGTTTTCCGGGGCACACTGAGCCATGCAGGCGCGGATGCCCTTGTGCTGGACGAGGAGCAGCACCAGGTTCTTATTCCGTACGCATCGGTCACGTGGTACGAAGGGCTGGGCCGGATGGCGGTGGCAGAGCCGTCACAGGTGCGCAGGGGTATTGGACTTGCCCACGCTTTGCGCGGTCTCGCGAGGGACCGCGCCGAACTGTCCCTAACACTAAGGGGGCAGGGTTCAGGGCCTGGCAGAATCACGGGCGTGATTGACAGGGTAGGGAAGGACCACCTGGACCTGGCCGTCTACACTCCAGGGGAGTCCCGCCGCAGTAGCCAGGTCAACCAGGTATCTGTCATCCCCTTCGCGTCCCTGGCAGCCATCAGGTCCAGGCGGTCCGGCGAACTTTAGTGGCCTTATCCGCTGGGCTGGTGAAGAAACAACGCGGGCTTCAGACGGACTTGGACTTCGACTCCTGGATCATCCGGCTTGCCTCGGCGTAGCGCTCCTCGATGTATTTTTCGAGCATCTTCTCTTCCACGCGCCACTGACCCCTTCCGCCAACCTGGATGGCTTTCAGTTCACCACTGCGGACCAGTGCGTACGCCGCCGGAGAATTGATCTGGAGCTGCTCGGCTACATCTGCGAGCGTAAGGAACCTGGGCATGCTTCCATTTTGCCATCGAATGGACGCAGGTGCTGCCGTTATCCACAGTTTGGCGTGGTTTGCAGTGATGACTTTTGTTCCTGCTTCCCGCCGGTAACAATGAGGGTGACACGGCGAGCAGGGCCGGCTTACAGGGGGAGAAGACGAGATGGTGCCTGAAGTATCTGCCACAGCGGCACGGCTGAAGCGGCCGTCCTGGAAGGATCCCCGGCTGCTGGCGGGTATCCTCCTGGTCCTGGTTTCCGTGGCTGGTGTGGTTTTCCTCGTCGGCAGCGCGGACCGGACAACGGAAGTTTTCGCAGCACGGGACGGTATCGCTGTAGGGGAGCGGCTGACCGAGGAAAATGTGGTGCGCGCGAAGGTGCGCCTGGGTGACACGGAGAGCCAGTACATCACGGCGGCGTCGGGGCTCCCTGAGGGCGTCGTGGCGGTTCAGCGGATCGGAAGGGACCAGCTGGTTCCCCGTGCCAGCCTTGGCGCGGTGGATGAACTCGACCGAAAGCCGGTAGCGCTCTCCATCGATGAAACCCTCCCGGCGCAGGCAGTAGCAGGAGCCAGGGTGGACGTCTGGGTTGCCCAGCCGGACGCCCGCAACGGTTTTAGCGAGCCGAAGCTCCTCCTGTCAGGTGCAGAGATCGCGGAGGTGACGGCCGGCTCAACGGCACTGGGGTCGTCGAAGAAAACCGTCCTGATGGTGCTGGTGGAGGACAGCCACATGCCTGCGCTGCTGGGGGCCCAGGCCAACGGGGCGAAGATCGCGGTGGTCTGGAACCCCGGCGGCGCCAAATGAGTATTCCGGTGGTCACCGTTGGCCAGAGCCGGGAAGATCTGGTCGGAGGGCTGGAACGGCTGCACGGGCCGGTCACCGTGGTCAGGAGGTGTACGGAACTTCCCGAACTTCTTGCCGCATGCCAAAGCGGGCTGGCGCGGGCGGCGGTCGTAGCGGAAGGGTCCGAAGGGCTGACGTCCTCGCTGGTGGACCGGCTCTCAGCTGTTGGAGTGGCCATTGTTGCCTTGACGGACAACGCCGATGAAGCGGCGAGGCTGCGGGCGATAGGGGTAGCTTCCGCGGTGACCGGCGTGGAGTCCGCTGTTCTGTCGGACCGGATTGCCGAGGCCGTGTCCCAACTGTCGGGATCGGGACCACGCACTGCCCCCAGGAGCAGTCCGGCTGATCCGGGCGAAGCGCTGAAGCCGGTCCCGGATGAGCCGTCCCCCGGCCCGGATGAACCCGGGCCGGGGAGGATCATTGCTGTCTGGGGTCCTGCTGGGGCGCCCGGCCGGACCACCCTGGCTGCGAACATGGCAGGCGAGCTGGCGGCGGATGGAAAAAGAGTGATTCTTGTCGACGCTGACAGCTATGGCGCCAGCATTGCAGCCGTGCTCGGGCTCCTCGATGAATCCGCTGGACTGGCGCAGGCCTGCCGCCTCGCGGACCAGGGCCTGCTGGATCGGCAGGCCCTGGAGAAGATTGCAGCCCCGGTGGCCACCAAGTCCGGTACTTTCAGGGTGCTCACGGGCATCACCCGCGCGGACCGCTGGACGGAACTTCGCGCCTCAGCCCTCGCGCTCGTCCTTGACCGCGCACGGGACATAGCTGACGTGGTGGTGGTGGATGCCGGGTTTTGCCTTGAAGCGGATGAGGAGATCAGCTTCGACACGATGGCGCCGCGACGGAACGCGGCAACGCTGCGGTCCCTGGAGCTGGCCGACACGGTTTACGCGGTCGGCGCAGCAGATCCGGTCGGGGTTCCACGGCTGGTGCGCGGTCTCGCCGAACTGGAAGAGGCTGTTCCCGGTGTTTCGCCCATTGTCGTCCTGAACAGGGTGCGTGCTTCCGCCGTGGGCAGGGGGCCGGAACGCCAGTTGAGGGACGCGTGGGAACGCTATGGCCCGGCGTCCGCACTGAAAGGGTTCCTGCCCCACGACGCTGCCGCTGCGGACGCGGCCCTCCTCGGAGGCTCACTCCTGCTTGAAGCTGCCCCCGATTCCCCGCTCCGCCACGCCATCCGGGAACTCGTTTGTGCACCCGCCCAACAAAAGAGAAAATCCTCTGTCTTTTCTTCCACAGCAAGGCGCCGGGTGAAGGACTAGGCTCGCCATAAGAGCTGCAATGGTGCAGCAAATATTTCGTGATGGAGGCGTTTGTCGATGTCGTCTGGATCCAGCGTGGAGGATCAGCCCCTTTCCATTGAAGGCGATGAGAGTTTCATTGGGGACTACTACCAGCACCTAGCCGAAGAGGACGCCCGGGCCTACCCGCGGGACGTGCTGGTGGCACGGGCGGACCATCACCGGGACGTTGCCTCGGTCCGGCAAAGGGGCCAGGCAAAAATCGCCATCATGGACGAGGAAGACAGCAGCGTAGTCTTCGTTGTCACCGATGACATGCCGTTCCTGGTCGATTCCGTGAACGCCGAACTTGTCCGGCAGCATGCCGCCATCAAGCTGGTAATCCACCCACTGTTCGTGGCGACGCGCAACCGGGAAAGCGGCGAGCTTACCAAGGTCAACAGGGTCCCCGCGCACCTCGGGATATCCAGCGGTGACACGGCTGCCATGCCCAGCCTTTCGCACCTGATTGCCCAGGGCGAAAATGCCTCCCATATGGAGTCCTGGATCGCCGTCGAGATTAACCGTGTTTCCAAGGAGGCAAAGGCAGCCCTCCTTGAGGGCCTGGAACGTGTCCTCAAGGATGTCCGCGCCGCTGTCGAGGACTGGCCGAAGATGCGTCAGAGGGCCATCCAGATTGCTGAAAGCCTGGATCAGATCGCAAACCCTGCACAGATCGCGGAGCTGCGGCAGGCGAAGGACCTTCTGCGTTGGCTTGACGACGGGAACTTCACGTTCCTTGGCTACCGGGAGTATGACCTGGTGAACGTCGACGGCGAAGACGTGCTGGAACTGCGTGACAACAGCGGCCTGGGGCTGCTTCGGGATTCTGAGGATTCGCCGCACATCCAGCACCTGACGGATACAGGCCGGAAGAAAGCGCGGGAAAAGCGCGCCCTGGTCATCACCAAGGCAAATTCCAGGTCAACCGTCCACCGTTCGGCGTACCTGGACTACATCGGGGTCAAGAGCTTCGACGCCGAGGGCAACGTCAATGGGGAGCGCCGCTTCATTGGACTCTTTGCCACCAGCGCCTACACCGGCTCCGTCCGGGACATTCCCATCGTGCGGGAAAAGGTGGATGCAGTGCTCAAGAGCGCCGGCTTCCCGCCGGACTCCCACTCGGGGAAGGACCTGCTGGGGATCCTGGAAACCTACCCCCGGGATGAGCTGTTCCAGATCGAGATCCAGGACCTGGCCGCAACGGCCCTCGGGATCCAGAAGCTGCAGGAGCGCCGCCGCACCAGGCTCTTCCTCCGGCCGGACATCTACGGAAGGTTCATGTCCGCCGTCGTGTACCTCCCCAGGGACAGGTACACCACCAACGTCAGGCTCCGCATCGAGCAGGAACTCCGCGAAACGTTCCAGGCTGTTTCCATCGACTACGAGGCCCGCATGACGGAGTCGGCGCTGGCGCGGCTGTTCTTCCGCATCCGGCTGCCCAAGAATGCGGACTTCAGTGGCGTGAACACCGTGGAACTTGAGAAGCGGCTTGTCCGAGCCGCCCGTTCGTGGAGCGAAGGCATCGCAGAGGTGCTGCGCGAGAGTCGCGACGTTCCCGAGGCGAAGGAGCTTGCCGCCATCTGGTCCGAGGCATTCCCGGCCAGCTACCGCGTGGACTACGAAGTGGAGGACGCCCTCGAAGACATTGCGCGCTTCGAGAAGTACGGCGCCGCCGCGGAACGGTCCGAGGGTACTGTGCAGGAGAAGCCCGGCGTCCACGTCTACCTTCCGGAAGGGGCGGGTGCAACGCTGGAGGAAGACGCACGCGTCAAGCTCTACATGCTTGAACCCAAGAGCCTCAGCCAGATCCTCCCGTACTTCCATAACCTTGGCCTGGAAGTCCTGGACGAGCGGCCGTTCGAGATTGAGACCGCGGACAGCCGCGACTTCTTCCTGTATGACCTCGGCCTGAAGTACCCGGCCAAGGTGGATCCGCTCTCAACCGGGCAACTGCTGGCCGATTCCTTCGGCGCGGCAGTCACCGGTGCATCCGAATCGGACAGCTTCGACCGGCTGGTCCTGAGGGAAGGCCTGCAATGGAGGCAGGTCACCGTGCTGCGGGCCTATGCGCGGTACATGCGCCAGATGGGCAACACCAACTCGTTTGGGTTCATGGCAGACACCCTCCTGGCCAACCCGAGGGTTACGAAGGGGCTCAACGCCCTCTTCGCTGCGCGCTTCGACCCGTCCCTGAGCGACGACGAGCGGGCCGAGGCGCAGGCCTCTGTCCGCAGGGATCTGGATGTTTCCATCGAGAAGGTGGCAACGCTCGACGCCGACAGGGTCCTGCGAACGTTCGTGAACCTGATCGAGGCTACGCTGCGGACGAATTACTACCAGGACAGGACGCACCTGAGCTTCAAACTCGATCCATCACAGATCGAGGGCCTGCCGTTCCCGCGCCCGATGTTCGAGATCTGGGTCTACTCGCCGCGCGTCGAGGGTGTCCACCTCCGCTTTGGCAAGGTGGCCCGCGGCGGGCTGCGCTGGTCCGACCGCCGCGAGGATTTCCGCACCGAGATCCTCGGGCTGGTGAAGGCCCAGACGGTAAAGAATGCGGTCATCGTGCCCACTGGGGCCAAAGGCGGGTTCTTCGCCAAGCAACTGCCGGACCCCACTGCAGACCGTGCCGCGTGGATGGCGGAAGGAATCGAAAGCTACAAAACCTTTATCAGGGGCCTGCTGGACATCACTGACAACCTGGTCACCGAGGGTGACAGCGAAAAGCTTGTGCCGCCGTCGGACGTTGTGAGGCATGATGACGCCGATTCCTACCTCGTGGTGGCTGCGGACAAGGGCACCGCGACCTTCTCGGACATCGCCAACGGACTGGCTGCGGAGTACGGGTTCTGGCTGGGGGACGCGTTCGCGTCCGGCGGCTCCGTGGGGTACGACCACAAGGCTATGGGCATCACCGCCCGCGGCGCCTGGGAGTCGGTGAAGCGCCACTTCAGTGAGCTCGACCTGGATACCCAGACCCAGCCGTTCACCGTGGTGGGCGTGGGTGACATGTCCGGCGACGTGTTCGGCAACGGCATGCTCCTCTCACGGCACATCCGCCTCCTCGCCGCGTTCGACCACCGGCACATCTTCCTCGATCCCAACCCCGACGAGGAAGCCTCTTTCGTGGAGCGGCAGCGGTTGTTTGAGCTGCCCCGGTCCTCTTGGGATGACTACAACAAGTCGCTGATCAGTGAGGGCGGCGGCGTCTTTGCCCGTCAGGCCAAGTCCATTCCGGTATCAGCCCAGGTCCGTGCCGCGCTTGGCCTGCCGGCCGAAACAACCGAACTCAGCCCGCCGGAACTCCTCCGCGCGATCCTCCTGGCCCCCGCGGACCTGCTTTACAACGGCGGCATCGGTACGTACGTGAAGGCGAGCACCGAAACGAACGCGATGGTGGGGGATAAGGCCAACGACGCGATCCGCGTCGACGGCCGGGACCTGCGCGTCAAGGTGGTGGGCGAAGGCGGAAACCTCGGCATGACGCAGCGTGGGCGCATTGAAGCTGCTCTGCAGGGCGTCATCCTGAACACTGACGCCATCGACAATTCCGCCGGCGTTGACTGCTCCGACCATGAAGTGAACATCAAGATTTTCGTGGACCGCATGGTGGCGGCGGGGAAGCTGTCGCCCGAGGAACGTGCAGGCTTCCTAGCGTCGATGACTGACGAAGTGGGCCGGCTGGTTCTCGAAGACAACATCGACCAGAACATCCTGCTGCTGAATGACCGGACCAGGGTGGCCGAGTGGAGCCCCAGCTACGAACGGCTGATGGACTGGCTGGAGAAGAAAGCCGACCTGAAGAGGGACCTTGAGGCGCTTCCCACTACGGCGACCCTGCAGGAGAGGCTGCAGCAGGGGCAGGGACTGACGTCACCTGAACTCTCGGTGCTGGCAGCATACGCAAAGATCGAGCTGGCAACAGCGCTGCGGGAAAGCGACCTCGCCGACGACCCCTGGTTCAGGCAGACGCTGCGCGCCTACTTCCCCGCGCAGCTGCGCGAACGCTTCGATGCCGAGCTGGACACCCACCCGCTCCGCCGCGAAATCATCGCCACGGTGGTTGCCAACGACATCATCAACCTCGGCGGCATTACGTTCGCCTTCCGGGTGATGGAGGAAACGTCCGCCAGCGAAGTGGCCGTGGCCAAGGCGTTTGTTGCTCTAAGGGAGGTCTACGATCTGGACACCATGGTGGGCGAACTGAACAGCCTCCCGGCGTCCTTCCCCACGGAGCATTGGAGCACCGTCCACCTGGACATCAGGCGGCTGCTGGACCGGGCTGTCCGCTGGCTCCTGGGACAGGGAACACTGTCGCGGCCCATCGCAGACGTGGTATCCGAGTTCAAACCGGTAATGGAACCCATGCGCGGGCGCCTGCTGGACTACCTGCGCGGCGATGACCGGGAACGCGTGGCCAGCTGGCTGGAAAACGCACGCGAGTGGGAGCTGCCGGAAGCTCTGGCCCTGCGCTGGGCAGAGCTTTTCGAAAGCTTCGTGCTGCTGGACATCGCCAAGATCGCCCACGTGCGCAAGGACCCGGTGGAAGAGATCGCGGCCGTTTACTACACGGTCTTCAACCGGTTCCATGCAGATTCATTGCTGGAACGGATCAGCAGCCTTCCCCGGCAGGACAGGTGGCAGGCGCTGGCCAGGGCTGCCTTGCGGGATGATCTGTACTCCACCATCTCGGACATGACGACGGCGGTGCTGGATGCCACTGCCGCCGCCGACTCGCCGGAGTCGCGCCTGAAGGACTGGGAAGCCCGGAATGCCGAGCAGCTCACCAGGGCGAAGAGCATGTTCGATGAGGTGAATTCGCTCGAGGCCGACGATATGGCTTCACTGTCGGTAGCATTGAGGCTCTTGAGGTCAATCGTCCGACGCTAGCAAGTCCGGCGTCGAAAATGGAGGTGCAGTGGCAATCTTTACGGACCCTATCAGGGAACACGCTGATTTTGGGCCGGGCGATGCCGAATGGCTGCACCTCCTGGTGGGGGACTGGCAGATGGTCGCGGACCTTGCTTTCGCCGACCTGGCCCTGTGGTTCCCCCACCCTGAGCTTGGCTATGTCGCGCTCGCCCACGTGCGACCCTCCACCACGCACACCGTGTTCCACGGGGACTTCGTGGGGGAGGGCATCCGCTCGGACCTGCAGCCTCTTGTAGATAAGGCGTGGAACAGCCGTTCCATCGAGCGCTCAAGCGAAACCAACTGGAGCAGCGATATGGCCCTCCGCGTGGAGGCCGTTCCCATGGTCCGCAACGGCCGCACGCTGGCGGTGGTCACCACCCACATGGACCTCTCCAGCTCGCGGATGCCTTCGCGTCTTGAACTGACCTACCGGCAGTGCGCATACGACCTCCTCCGGATGGGCACCCTGGGCCTGTGGCCGGACTTCGCCTCGCCCACAGGTTCCCGGCGCGGTGCACCCCGGGTTGGGGACGGGCTCATCCGGCTGGATGCGGAGGGAATCGTGCAGTACGCGAGCCCCAACGGAGTCTCTGCGTTCAGGCGGCTCGGAGACGGGGAGTCCTTGGAGGGCCGCTCACTGGCCGAGGTGACCGCCAGCCTGCTGAAGGACCGCCGCATGGTGGACGAGACGTTGCCCCTGGTTGTTACCGGGCGGATGCCTTGGCGCAGTGAAATCGAATCCCGTGGCGTGAGCCTTTCCCTGCGCGCCATTCCGCTGCGGGATGAGCAGCAGCGGTTCGGTGCACTGGTCCTGTGCCGTGATGTGTCGGAGCTTCGCCGGCGTGAAATGGAGCTCGTGACCAAGGACGCCACCATCCGCGAGATCCACCACAGGGTCAAGAACAACCTGCAGACTGTGGCGGCGCTGCTGCGCATGCAGTCCCGCCGCATGGTCAGCGACGAAGCAAAGCAGGGGCTCGAGCAGGCCATGCGCCGGGTGGCCACCATCGCGCTCGTCCACGAGACACTGTCCCAAGGTCTCACCCAGAGCGTTGACTTCGACGAGCTGATCGGGCGCCAGTTCCGGCTGTCAGCTGAAGTCGCCTCGCCCTCGCAGCAGGTGAGGACGGAACGATCCGGCACCTTCGGCGAGTTGCCGAGCGATCTTGCCACCCCGCTGGCACTGGTCATCAATGAACTCGTGACCAATGCGGTGGAGCACGGTCTTGAAGGCAGGGCCGGGACCGTTTGGCTGATTGCTGACCGGTCTGAAGGGGATGACGGTGAGGAGCTCACCGTCACCATTGCCGACGACGGCGTGGGCCTTCCGGATACGCCCCACGTTGAGGGACTTGGCCTTCAGATCGTACGGACCCTGGTGACAAGCGAGCTTGGCGGGACTATCCAGTGGCGGCCCCGGGAAGGTGGCGGCACCGCAGTGGAGATCCGGATCAGCCTGGCAGGCAAGTAAGCCGGGCGCAGGAGCTGTTGGCCGCCTGGACAGCACGCTGCTGCGCCAGACAACAACAGCCCCGGCGACAACCATTGGGGTTGCGGCCGGGGCTGTTGTTTGTGGCTTGAGGTGTGCCTAGGAGGCGCGGCGGGCGCGGGCAGCGCGGCGCTTCAGCGCCCGGCGCTCGTCTTCGCTCATGCCGCCCCAGACGCCTGCGTCCTGGCCCGACTCCAAAGCCCACTGCAGGCACGTATCCACAACGGGGCAGCGCCGGCAGACACTTTTTGCTTCTTCGATCTGCAGAAGGGCTGGCCCCGTGTTCCCGACGGGGAAGAAGAGTTCAGGGTCCTTTTCGAGGCACGCTGCGCGGTTACGCCAATCCATGCTGATCAGTTGCTCCATTTCTGGGAAGAGCCCTTGTGAAATTATTCACTAGTGGCTACAAAGGAAAAGGGCCCGGCAGGGCCCCCTTGGTCATCTGAATCAAGCCTGTCATGTTAACGACGTGTAAACAAGAGGTAATAACGCTTGATATCCGCGGAAAGCTGAGCGATACATCACACTTGCGCTGATGGCCCCGACCACTGTCCGACTATGTCCGGTAGGGTGCCAGTGTGTCAAGACCCCCGAGAAACCCAACGAACCCCCCGTCCTCTTCCGAGGAACCCGGCCAGGGGCCGCAACTATCTGATGGGGCTGCCCAGGGTCCCCGGCCGCCGGCTGTGATTGCCGTGACCCTGGTGGTTGCCGCGGAAGCGACGGCCCTCCTGCTCGCTGCTTGCTGGTATGGGTACCAGTTGGCCGTCGGGAGCCCAGTCCTGTCCTTCTGGGGAGCGGTTTTCACCCTGGGGTTACTGCTGGCATTTTCGGCGTGGCTGTACGCGGTCGCCGTCTATCTTTACCGGGGCTACCGTTGGACCCGGGCCGCTGCCCTCGTAGCGCAGCTGTTTGTTTTGACCATCGGGTTCCCTGCTCTCAGCAGTGGCCTCGTGCTCGCCGGCCTCGCGATGCTGCTTCCTGCGGCAACCGCGATTGTGCTCCTTTTCCACAACAGAGTGATCAGCTACGCCTCCCGCACCGGAGGATCCACACCGGCGCTGTGACCGGAATCCCCGTCGCGTCGCGGCACGCCCGCCCAGGCCACTTGAACCGCCGAGGACTTCCCACGGGCAATCAGCACACCCCTGCCTGCGGGCGGATTAGGTTCGATCTCAAAGCGGACTCCGAAGAGGTCTCCCTCCGACGTTGACCGCGGGGACAGCAGGAGTCCAGTCCCGGTGGCCCGCGCGTCCATGGCCAGCGGGACGCGCTGGATCAGCAAAGGACTGTAGTTCGCTGTGAAGACAACTGCATGGCCCAACGCGTGCGTGTCAGAGATGTCCCTCAGGGGCCCTGCAGCCAGAAGGTCGATGTCGTCCACCAACAGCACTGCTTTTCCAGGCAGTGTTCCCTCCCTCGCCTTCTCCAGGGTTCCCTTCCATAACTCGCCGGGGTCACTCACCCTGCCTGGGTGAATCCATCGGTCCGCACCGGCGTTCAGCGTTTGCAGGGCCCGCAGGAAGTTCGTTTTACCGGACCCGGGTCCTCCCAGGACGGCAAAGATGCCCCCCGGCGGGACGTGCACAAAGACGGGGTCCAGTTCGTCGCCGCCGACGCCGAATAGCACATTCCGCGGCATGGAAGGACAGGCATCCCGGCGCCTGGGAGCAACTTGAACCACAGCGGGTATCGATAGGCCTTCCGGCAAACCCGGCCTGGGCTGCCCGGCATCGTCTGTCCCGGTCCCCACTTCATGCGTGACGGCATTCCTGAATGACGACTGTCCCGGCTCGGCTTCGGGTCCGGAATCCTCCGATCGACGCGCTGCCGCCCTGACCTCCGCGGCTGTTACCAGGGCGGGCAGCGGCTCGACCCGGAAGGGCCGCTTCCCGGGCTGCTGCGTCCCGCTCCTGACTTCTCCGGGGCCGTGGGGCCAGGAAAAGTCAGGAGCGGGCTCGTAAAGCTGGCACACAGACGCGGTGCCGCAGGCGATGGAGCCAAACGCTACTCCTCTGCCCTTGACCGCGTCCGTGGACGGCATCCTTGGCCACGCTGTCCTGCTGTCCTCGTGTGAACCGGAGGGGAAATAGATGCGGTTGGGCAGGGACCCGCAGAACCTCGCGGTTACGAGTTCCCGCTCTCCGGAGATGATGACGGTAATACCCGCCCTGGCGCCGTCGCGGACAAGATCCTGCACCAGTTCCTCGGCCCAGGCCAGCGGGCCGGCCCGAAACGCGGAGACCCAGGAACCCCACCCGGAGATGGCGAGAAGCAGCGGAACGCCCCCATGGTCATTCCGGCCCAGCCGGGCAGCCATTTCCCGGCCCAGCCGTTCCAGGACGCGGACTCCGCGCCGCAGCTCATGCAGCCCTGTGTGGGCTCCGGTCCGCGGGTGCGTTGCCAGCCCGTTGAAGGCCGCGGCCGCGTCCAGGAAATAGCAGTGTGTTTCTTCCTCATGTTCTGCCACGCCGTGGACCGCCAGCTCGAGGGCTTCGGATGCTCCTGATACCGGACTTCCTATCAAAGCAAGATGCCCGTCTTTGGATGGGGTCCAGACCAGCGGTCTGATTGCCTGCTGGTGGGGCACATCGAGCAGGCCCAAAGCAATGGCCGGCCCTTGTGTCCCGCCAGGTTCCGGGAGCGCCCCAGCGAGACCTGATGCGGGCCGGGCGGCTTTGAGCGGCAGCGGAGGGGATACCGGACGCCGGGGTGCAGGCCCTGACTGCGACGCCCAAAGATGCCGGACCATCGCAACGAGAGGGGCTGCTGCCTGTGCCGGAGTCCGGCCCGGGACGTCTGGTCCTGCGAGGTTGTTGTGGTCGCGGGCCGAGAGGAAATCGGTGGTGAGCTGAACCGTGACTTCATCCACGTCACTGTCGGGTGCGGGGAGCACGGCGGATGCAGATTGGAACTCCTGGGGCGGCTCCGTGCCTCGGGCAAGGAAAGCGCGGCCCGGCGTGCTGAGGCTTATTCCGGCAGCGGCCTTGGTATTGAGGATGTCGTGGGACTCCAGGTCGGACTGGACCCGGAGCGCGATGCTGGAAGTAACGTTTGCCCGGATATCGGCGGTCAGTGCTCCCTGGGGCCGCTGGGTGGCCATGACCAGGTGCAGGCCAAGCGAGCGGCCGATGGACGCGATGCGCATCAGTTCGCGGAGCGCTTCGGGGGCGTCGTCCACGAGCATGCGGAACTCGTCGATGACAATGACCAGGTGGGGAAGGGGACGATCCCCGGAGGCTGGTGTTTCCCGGTAGGCGGCAAGGTCCGGAACCTGTGCAGCGGCGAGGATTTGCTCACGAAGCCTGATTTCGGCCGTAAGTGAGGTGAGCGTCCGTTCGAGCTCATGGGCGGACAAATCGGTCAGGACGCCGACGCAATGGACCAGCCCGGCCAAGGGGCCGAGACCGGCGCCGCCCTTGAAATCGACAAAGAGGAAGTTCACCCGGTCCGGCGGATGGGTGAGGGCCAGTGCCAGCACCAGCGTGCGGAGAAGCTCCGACTTTCCGGAGCCCGTTGTCCCTGCCACCAGCAGGTGCGGGCCATCGGTTTGAAGGTCCAGGACCAGGGGGCGCCGCTTCGCCTGCATCCCCAGGGGGACTGCCAGAGTTCCTGCGCGGGCAGGCGAGTTCCAGCGGGCAGCGGTGTGGGCGGGGGAAGGCGGCAGCAGTTCACCAAGGGTACAGGCGGAGGGAACTGCGTCTTCCGTGCGGTTGAGCAGGCCCGGGAAAGCCGCCAGTCGTCTGCAATAGCTGCTGAACACGTCATCGGGAGCCAGATCGGGGACGAACGTAACCTCCCTGCCCGGTTCCCTCAGGCGCGATTGCCGTTCGGTCAGCTCTACGTCGGAGATGCCGGGTGGGCTGTCAGCCGGAGAAAACTCAAGCACTTGCCAGTTCTGCCGAGCCGCCGTTTCGCGAAGCCCTGCCTCATCCTTTCCTGGGGCGTCAGTCAGCAGGAGGACACCGTGGTCAAAGTCTCGAGTGAAACCGCCGGTGATCGCGCGTAGGCACGCCTGCCGGGACGGAGCGAAAGTCACGCCCGGCAGAAACCGGGCAGGCAGGGGAAGGCTCCCCGGGCGGCCGCAGATCACTATGCGTGTTTTGCGGCCCGCTGGATACCCGGCAAGTTGCATGACGAGTGATCGCAGCATTCCCTCCAGCATGGTTCGGGGTCCCCGCAGGGTGGTGTGGCTATGCGCCGGATTCAACATCACGGGCACTTCCCCCACAGACGGAATGGCGTGGTGGGCGGTCCCTGATTCAATTTTCAGGTTGGCAGTTTGGGGCGCCTGTCCGAGCCGCAGCCATGCCCTGCCCTCAGCGCGTCCTGTCCGCGGCGGAGCCTGGGCATGGGTCCCAGCAAGCACCAGCAGCGCCAGTGACGGACCGGCGCGCTTCCGCCGCTTCTGGTCGTCTAGGACCGCGGCGCTGATCCTTTTGGTGAATTCGCGCCTCTGGTGGCGCCCGGAGGCCAGCGGGACAAGCACGGATACTGCCGATACCGCCGCGAAAGCCAGGAACATCCACATACCCGTAAGGACTGCGAGTCCGACGCCGATGGCCAGGGGGAGCACTGCGGTAAGCCAAAGAATCCCGCGGTTGGCGGACTCCTGATGGCCCGCAACCGTGAGGGGATCCCGGACTGAAGTGCCGGCGTCGGCAAGTGCCTTGTCCGGGGCATCCAGGAAGACCAATGACATCGTCGAACTGCCGCAGCGGATGGAGGAAGCCGTGGAGATCAATGCATGGCGGACCCGTTCGCCGTCGATGTATGTGCCGTTGGCGCTGCCCAGATCAATGATCATGATGTCTTTTTCGGTTACCACCAGGCGGGCATGTTCCCTGGAAAGTTCGGGGTCAGGGATCACGATGCGCGTATTGCTTCTGCCGATGGTGTAGCTTCCGCGCTGCAGGGGGACTAGGGTGCCTGCTCCGGCGCCGCTGTGAACGGCCAGGGCGATGGGGGCAGCGCTATCGGAGGCGGGCCGTCGCCGGGATCTCCGGTCAGCGGGGTGGCTTCCGCCGTCGACCAGGACGGCGCCCGGGACCAGGGGCGCCGTTCCGAGGCTCAGGGAACACAGGTCCTCCCCGCCAACAAAGACGGCTCCCGCGCCGAACGTCTTCACAAGCTCAGCGTGGATCCTCTCACCGGACGTGCCGGGCGGGGCCGTGACAGTAAGTTCCAAGGGCGGTCCGGGCTGCGGCGACTGCGGGCCTCGGACCAGTGTGCAGTGAAGCGTCATGGGTGCTGATCCTTTGGTGCCTTTACACTCACGCTAGCCAGAGGTGCTGAAGCTGCGTCACTCCGTGATGTCCCTATGTGGATAAGTTCCCTTGGCGCGCCGCGCAGAGAGGCTGTGGTCCGTCTCGGTGCCCTGCCGATTCGACGGGTTCCGCTGTGCCTCGGGTAGGCTAGAGCAGCAGACTTTGGACGACATTGTGCTGCCCGCATACGACACTGGAGATTTTGTGACCGCTGACCTCGTTATTGTTGGGTCCGGCTTTTTTGGCCTGACAATCGCAGAACAGGCCGCTACCGAGCTTGGCTTGAAGGTCGTCGTCATCGACCGCCGCCACCACATCGGCGGCAATGCATACAGCGAAAGAGAAGAGCAGACAGGCATTGAGATACACCGCTACGGTGCCCACCTGTTCCACACCTCGAACGAGCGCGTGTGGGAGTACGTCAACCGGTTCACGACTTTCACGAACTATGTGCACAAGGTTTACGGCGTACATAAGGGTGAGGTTTATTCGCTGCCGATCAACCTTGCGACCATCAATCAGTTCTTCCGCGCCAACCTCACCCCCGGCCAGGCTCGGGATCTCATTCAGGAACAGGCGGGGGAACTTGCCGGCACCGACCCCCAGAACCTGAATGACAAGGGTATCCAGCTGATCGGCCGTCCGCTGTACGAGGCATTCATCAAGCACTACACCGGTAAGCAGTGGCAGACCGATCCAAAGGATCTGCCCGCTGGCATCATTTCGCGGCTGCCGGTCCGTTACAACTACGACAACCGGTACTTTAACGACAAGTATGAGGGCCTGCCCACCGACGGCTACACCGCCTGGATCGAGAAGATGGCAGAGCACCCGAACATTGAGGTGCGGCTGAATACAGATTTCTTCGACGAATCGCATGAATACAGTAAGAACAAGGTGGTCGGGAACCTCCCGGTTGTCTACACAGGTCCGGTCGACCGCTATTTCGACTATGCCGAAGGCGACCTCTCCTGGCGGACCATCGATTTTGAGCAAGAAATTCTGGAGGTCGGCGACTTCCAAGGAACCTCGGTTGTGAACTACAACGACAACGATGTGCCCTACACACGCATCATCGAACCCCGCCACTTCCACCCGGAGCGCGACTACCAGACGGAGAAGACAGTCGTCATGCGCGAATTCTCGCGCTTCGCCGAAAAGGGCGACGAGCCGTACTACCCGGTCAACACCTCCGCCGACCGGGAACGCCTACTTAAATACCGTGACCTCGCAGCTGGTGAGAGGGACGTCCTTTTTGGCGGCCGACTGGGGACGTACAAGTACCTGGACATGCACATGGCCATCGGTTCTGCACTCAGCATGTTTGATAACAAAATCAGGCCGCACTTCGAGGCCGGCACCAAACTTGAAAGTGGAGGAGTGGACGCATGAGCGAGCAAGAAGAAAGCACCCGTTGGGCACCTATTCAGCGCATCATTCTGCCCTCGTCGGACCAGCCGGACACTGTGTCCCTCTATGTGGACGCCGGATCCGCCAGTGGAATCCGGCTTCGCGAAAACGACGAGTTTGCCCGTACGCCCAAGCTGCTTGAAGACAAGCTGCAGATGTACAGTTCTGAAAGCCGCGAGGCGCACTTCGAGGACCTTTTGTCCCGTCATTCGATGCGCGTCCGTTCCGGTGAGCAGATTTCCTTTGGCACCTATTTCAACGCCTTCCCCGCGAGCTACTGGCGGCGCTGGACCTCCGTGCGCGACGTGCGCCTCGTAGTTCAGACAAAAGGAACCGGGACCGTAACGGTCTACAAGTCCAACGCCCGCGGCTCTGTGCAGCGCGTCGATGGCAAACACGTCGACGGCTCAGCCACCTCGGTCTTCGAACTCACCCTGAAGCCGTTCGGGGACGGCGGCTGGTACTGGTTTGACGTGGCGGCAAGCTCCGGCGATCTCGTTGTCGAGAACGGTCAGTGGGAAGCCCCTGATGGCTCCCGGCCGAAGGGCCAGGTGACACTGCAAATCACCACCATGAACAAACCTGACTTTTGCCTCAACAATGCCAGGATTCTCGCGGAGAACCCGGACGTGTTGGACAACGTCAAGGAGATCCTGATTGTGGACCAGGGGACGTTGAAGGTCGAACAGCAGGAGCACTTCGAGGTTGTGAAGGAATCACTGGGCGGCAAGCTCCGGGTGATAAACCAGGCCAACCTCGGGGGATCGGGCGGGTTCGCCCGCGGGATGTATGAGTCGGTAGAAAACGGCAGCGACTACGTACTTTTGCTCGATGACGACATCGTGGTGGAGCCCGAGAGCATTGTCCGGCTTCTTACGTTCGCCGACCACTGCCGTAAACCGACCATCGTCGGCGGCCACATGTTCGACCTCTACAACCGCAGCGTCCTGCATACCTTCGGAGAGGTTGTGGATCCATTCCGGATCGTTCCAGCGCTGCCGCACGCCGATATGGAGACTCGGCACGACTTCAGCGTGGCCAATCTCCGTCAGACTCCGTGGCTGCACCGGCGCGTCGACGTGGACTACAACGGATGGTGGATGTGTCTGATCCCAACAACCGTAATTAAGGAGATCGGTCTTTCCCTTCCCCTCTTCATTAAATGGGACGACGCCGAGTACGGACTTCGCGCGAGGGAAGCTGGGTTCGCCACCGTATCCCTCCCCGGTGCTGCCGTTTGGCACGTTTCGTGGATTGATAAGGATGACCTAGTGGGCTGGCAGGCTTACTTCCACGCGAGGAACCGCCTGATCACCACGCTGATCCATAGTCCGTATCCCAAGGGTGGCCGTGTGCTGCGGGAGTCAGTGCAGGCGGACGTGAAGCATCTTGTTTCCATGCAGTACTTCACCGAGCACGGGCGCATAGAAGCACTCCGGGACCTCTTCAAGGGGCCCGAAGGCCTTCATAAAGTCCTCGCTTCGAAACTGCCGGAGATCAACTCGTTGAAGTCCGAGTATCCGGACGCCCAATTACGGGACGACGTGGACGACTTCCCTGCGCCGAAGATCGGCCGGGGACCCATGGGGGGTACCGTTGTTGGAATGCCCAGCAAAAAGGAACTCATTCCGTGGGGCATTAAGACGGTTGCCCGGCAGCTGATCAAAGCCCCCGGGCCAGAGAGCGCCGAGCGCCCCCAAGGATATTTGGCCCACCGGGATAACCGTTGGTTCAGGGTGGCCCACTACGACAGCGTCGTGGTGTCCAACGCCGAAGGCACGGGTGCTTCCTGGTACCAGCGGGACCCGAAAAAGTTGAAATCGATGCTCGCCGAAGCGACACTGCTGCACGCCAAGCTACTGCGGGAGTGGGACAAGCTCGCTGACCAGTATCGGCGGGCCGTACCGGAGATTAGCTCGTTCGACGCCTGGAAGAAGACCTTTGAGGCGAATGCCAAGGACGACGCCTAGATGGCCGGTCAAACCGACCAGTTGGTAAAGCCTGGAAGCGGACGGGGGCTTCTCGACGTCTACGGGGACAGATTCCTGCTGAAGCTGCTGGTACGCAAGGAAATTAAGGTGCGCTACCGCGGTTCCGTGCTGGGGCTGCTATGGTCCTACGTCAAGCCGTTGGTGCAGTTCCTCATCTATTTCGTTGCGCTGGGCATTTTCCTGAACCTCCAGCGGGGCACGCCCAATTATGCAATCTATTTGTTCGCCGGCATTGTCCTGGTGAACTTCTTCACGGAGTCGCTCTCAAACGCAACCCGTTCGATTGTGGATAATCGTGACCTGATTCGGAAGATTTACCTCCCTCGGGAACTCTTTCCGGTATCCACCGTGTGGGTTTCGGCCGCCCACTTCCTGCCGCAACTGCTGGTCCTGATTGGCGCGTGCCTTGTTGTGGGCTGGACACCATCGATCCTGCAACTGGCAGCCGTAGTCCTGATTTTCGGTATGGTGGCTGTTCTGGCAACCGGGCTGGGCCTTTTGTTCGGTGCTGTCAATGTCTACTTCCGCGACTCCGAAAACATTGTGGATATGATCGTGATGGTCGTGACATGGGCCTCTCCCGTACTGTACGTCTGGTCCATGGTTGAACGTGTGATGGGACCGTGGTTCTGGGTCTACCAGCTCAACCCCATGACAGTAGCCGTCGAAGTATTCCATTGGGCGTTCTGGGAACCGACGCTCAAGGCGGATCAAATGGTCGCGGACACAATGCCGCCCGATCTGCTGACGGTCTGGCTGCCCGTAGCAATGCTGGTGACGCTGGCAGTGCTGTTCCTGGGCCAGCTGACGTTCCGCCGCCTTGCCATCCACTTTGCACAGGAGCTTTGAGATGACTTCCTACGGCGATGTGGCCATCAGTTGCGTGGGCCTCAGGAAGCAGTTTGTGCTTCGCCATACCCGGTCGCTGAAGGAAGCCCTCGTGTGGCTCGTCAAGGGCCGCAAGGGGGACTTGTCCAAAAAGTTCCTGGCACTTAAAGATGTGTCCCTTGAGGTGAAACAGGGCGAGACTGTGGCGCTTATGGGCCTGAACGGCTCCGGAAAATCGACGCTGCTGAAGCTAATTTCTGGAGTTCTGCAGCCGGACGGCGGGACGGTCCGGACCCGGGGCCGGGTTGCCGGTCTGATCGAAGTGGGGGCAGGTTTTCATCATGACCTCAGCGGTCGCGACAATGTGTACCTCAATGGCGCCATTCTTGGAATGACCGAGAAGCAGATCGATAAGATGTTTGATTCGATCGTCGAATTTTCGGAGATTGGCGAGTTCATCGACACGGAAGTGAAATTCTATTCGTCCGGTATGTATCTCCGCCTGGCTTTCTCCATTGCTGTACACACAGACCCCGAAGTGTTCCTGATCGATGAAATCCTTGCCGTCGGCGATGAACCCTTCCAGCGGAAGTGCATCGCAAAGATCAAGGAGTTGGCCGATTTGGGCAAGACCCTGTTTGTGGTGAGCCATGACCTGGACCTGGTCGCCACTGTCTGTGAGCGGGGCGTCCTTCTGGAGCACGGCGAGGTCATCATGGACGGGAATGTGCACGACGTAGTGTCGGAACTGCGTCGCCGGTCCCTCACTGAGACCTAAAAGCATAAGCCGGAGAAACAGGATTACGTGGTTTTCCTAGCCGGCACCTCCTTATCAGAATCTGTCCCGAATCTCCCGAGAGTGGTGTTCCGTGTCCTGGTGGCAATCATTGCCAGTAATCCTCACAGCCGTGCTGCTGCTGTTGCTTCCTGGTTTGGCAACTGCGTTGGCTGTCCGAATGCGGGGAATACCTGCCCTCCTGGTGGCACCGGCGTTCAGCGTCGGAACGATCGGGTTCCTGGCACTGATATTTCCATTTGCCCGGATACCCTGGTCGCCAGTACCGGTACTTATCGGCTGCGCTGTGGTCTCCGTCGTTGCGTTCCTTGTATCCAGGCTCTGGGGTTCGGGGAGTACTGGTGCCGAACAGCGTCCACGCAGGGCCTATCTAGCCATAACTGTGGGCGTTGGAACCGTCATCACGTCATTGGTCATCGCTATGCAGATGGCAACTGCCATGATCCACCCGGATTCCATTTCACAGACCTACGATAATGTTTTTCACTTGAATGCAGTCCGTTGGGCGATGGAGTCACAAAATTCCTCACCCCTTAATTTGGGCGCCTTTACGGGAATCAGCGCCTATCCCGCGGGATGGCACGCAATTGTGGCAATCGTCGGGGAACTCACGGGGGCAGCAATACCTGTCCTCGTGAATTCCACCAGCATAGCCATCGGTGCCGTAGCGTGGCCCCTTAGCTCGCTTTTTCTCACCTTTGCGGTCGCCGGATATCGCAAGGCTACGGCCGTCGTAACCTTCGTTTTTGCGGCCGGTTTTGCGACATTTCCGATACTGATGATCGATTGGGGAGTGCTGTACCCTAACCTGCTTTCGATCTCTGTCCTGCCCGCTGCGTTGGGGCTTGCCTTTACTGCGCTTGGACTGGGTTACCACGACCGCCCGCCGGCCTTGATCGCCTGGTTGAGCCTGAGTGTTGCAGTCGCGGGTGTCGCCCTCGCGCACCCCAGTACGTTGATGGCGTTTTTGGCGTTCGCTCTTCCCGGCTCATTGGCGGTCTACTACTTCCGGATCAGGCGTCTTTGGCCGCCGCAATCGCAGGAGTCCAGGCGCCAGGCTTGGATTCTGACGGTTGCCCTGGTCGGTGGCCTGGCTCTTCTGACAGTCGTTTGGTACTTCCTCCGACCACCGTCAGATGCAGCGAACTGGAGGGTCGTCGAGACTCCTCCCCAGGCCATAGGGGAACTCCTGTTCAATGCTCCGTTGGGCCGTCCGTCTCAAGAGGTACTGAGCATTTGCCTGTTCGTAGGTATTATCCATCTCTGGATCACGAAGTCCCGACGGTGGTTGATCGGAACCTATCTGATCGGGGCTGCACTGTTTTTCTTTGCAGCAGGATACAACGCACCGATCAGGCAATTCATTACGGGTGTCTGGTACTTCGACAGCTACCGCCTGGCGGCATTGTTGCCGGTTGTAGTTTTGGGACCAGCGGTGATTGGCGCTCTGTTCCTTATAGACCTTGTAAGAGAAAAAATCCGGATTGCTGACGGGTCCGTCTTTGGAAAAACCCGGCTTCCGGGGACCCCAGGTCCCACGCGGCAGGCCGTCCTGGCTTCAGCGGTCTACGCCGTAGCCCTTCTGCCCATAGCGCCTCAACTGCTGCCGGTAAATTTCGCTTCCTACCAGGCACACTGGCAATATCGCAGTGACTCCAATGCTGCGCTTCTGTCCCCGGAGGAAAGAACACTGTTGGAACGCCTCCCTCAAACAACGGAGCCAGGCGCCAACATCGCGGGGCTGCCAAGCAGCGGGACGGCTCTGGCTTACGCCCTGTCCGGGCGTACTGTCATACAGCCCCATATCCTGACCACACATGGGTCTGATATCGATGTTGTAAACGCGGGCCTGAAGGACGCCGCGGACTTCCCTGCAGTGTGTGAATCAGTTCGAACCCTTAACGTCCGTTACGTTCTGGACTTCGGCACCAGGACCGTCACGGGAACGCTCGCCGGCTACGGCGGTGTTATGGATCTCGAGGAGAATGCAAGCCTGGAGCTCGTAGATTCGGAAGGATCCGACGCACAACTGTTCAAAGTTGTCGCTTGCTGGTAGGTGTGACTTCACGGCCGGAACCACTGGGGGTGATGCCGTAGTGCCGCCTACCGGGCAGGAGTTGGGGGCCGGCCACTGACCGGGTCGGTCCTGATCACAAGTTGTCAGAGTGCCCGCATAGGAGGGGGCGGCTCCGGCCCCACCGTGCCTGACAGCAGCCAGTCCGCTTCGGTCTGACTACTTCTCCCGTATCGTTCCCAGAAGTGTTTCCAGCTTGTCCCATGTCCTGACGTTGCATTCGTTGTCGCGGCGGAAGCTGTTCCTGACTGACTTGCCATCGATTTCGCCGAAAACATCTGCAATGTGCGGCTGACCGACGGCTTCACAATCTTCACTGGTCTCGGCCGACTCGTACTCCAGGAGACTGGGTTGCCGCTCCAAGACCCTGCAGGCGTCGTCTGCATCCGGAAGATCTGTTCCCTGCACGGCGGACGTCCCAACGCAAACAAGATGGTGTGTCGACTGGTGCCCGGCATTACCGCTCAGGGTCGTTACCGTCAGCCGCAGGTTTGGTTCTCCATCTGATGGCGGGTACGTGGGGCTGGTGGTCTGAGTTGGCTGAAGCGTAGGCGTGGGGGAGCTCTTGGGGGGCGCATCCGCAATACTGCATGAGCTGACGGCCATACCGGCAGCAACTATCGAGACGATTACTCTAACTGGGGTTCGCATGATGCTCCTTGGCTGAAGTACAGCCTTCGCGATAGTGGATCTGCTGATAGTGCGAGTGGCAATTTTTTTGCCATAGTCGGGCCGTCACTGCTCCCTCCGGACCAATCTCCAGCCGGCCCTGCCAGCTCAGTGGCAGGCCAATGCGTCACTCATCCAGGAGTTCCAGGAGATAGGAGCCGTAACCGCTCTTCACCAGCGGCTCTGCGCGGCGGCGCAGGTCGTCATCGGTGAGGAAACCCAGTCGCCAAGCGATTTCCTCCGGTGCGCCAATCTTCTGGCCCTGCCGGTTTTCCACCGTTCGAATGAAGTTTGATGCGTCGCTTAGGTCATTGAAGGTTCCGGTGTCCAACCAGGCGGTTCCGCGAGGCAGGATTTCTACCTGAAGATCACCGCGCTCCAGGTAGACCTTGTTGACGTCGGTGATTTCAAGCTCTCCGCGCGCAGAGGGCTTGAGTCCCTTTGCAATGTCGATGACGTCGTTATCGTAAAAATAGAGGCCGGGGACCGCGTAGTGGCTGCGCGGGCTAGCGGGCTTCTCCTCAAGCGACAGAGCCTTGCCGTCCTTGTCGAATTCCACCACACCGTAGGCTGACGGATCTTTGACCCAGTAGCCGAAGACGGCGCCCCCTTTGATGTTCGCGTGCCGGCGCAACTGCGTGCCCATGCCTTGGCCGTAGAAGATGTTGTCTCCCAGGACAAGGGCAACGGTGTCGTTGCCAATATGGTCGGCCCCGAGGATAAACGCCTGTGCAAGGCCGTCCGGGGTGGGCTGCTGGACGTAGGAGAGATTCACGCCAAACTGCGAACCGTCACCAAGCAGGCGCTGGAACTGTTCCGCGTCCTGGGGCGTCGTGATGATGAGGATGTCCCGGATACCTGCCAGGATTAACGTGGACAGAGGATAGTAGATCATCGGCTTGTCGTACACCGGGACCAACTGCTTGCTGATGCCAAGAGTGATGGGATGGAGCCTGGATCCGGTGCCTCCGGCAAGGATAATTCCGCGCATTAGTCCATCATTGCCGCAGCTTTGGCGCGGGGCAAACCGGGGCGTTAAGCCCGGCACGGTAGAATTGCGTGTCAGTGTCCTTTCCAATCAGCCGAACCCGGAGCCCGCGTGTCATCAGTTAAAGCCCCTGCAGGACTCCTCCTGGGCAAGCCGCTCGATCCCCGGAACAACAGCCTCAACCTCATCCGGCTGATCCTTGCCCTGGCGGTGTTGGTTCATCACAGCTGGCCGTTGACAGGTGCGGCTGACGAGCCTGTGTTTGCTGGTGAGACCTTGGGCGGATGGGCGGTTTCGGGCTTCTTTGTGATCAGCGGCTACCTTATTACAGGCAGCAGATTCAGTCATGGATTGGGCGATTATCTGGTCCACCGCATTGCCCGGATTATGCCGGCATTCATCGTATGCCTGCTCACGATGGTCATTTTTTTCGCGCCTATAGGCTACATCGTTGCGCGGGGAAGCCTTTCGGGTTATTTCAGCACCGCAACGTCGCCGCTGAACTTCCTCATTTCCAACCTCACCCTGAAGATGAACCATTACGACATCGCAGGGACACCGCTTAACGTCCCCTACGCCGGGGCGTGGAACGGCTCGCTGTGGAGTCTCTACTACGAGTTCCTGTGCTACCTCGTAGTGGCCGCTCTTGGCTGCTTTGCGATTTTCCGGAAGTCCCCGTGGTTCCTGACCCTGATTTTCGCCGCTTCTGTCGTGGCGCAGGCGAATATTGAGGTCATCAGCAGGTACACCAACGGGAATTTTGATGTAGTTCTTCTGCTGAAGCTCCTGCCGTTCTTCCTCGGTGGTGCCGTCCTCTTCGTTTGGAAGTCCCGCATTGGGATCCACTGGGCTCCGGCCGTCGCCAGCCTTGTCGTGTCCGTGCTGATGGTTTCAGCTTTTCCGCTGTGGGGCGGCCAGGCTTCCGGTGTTTTGATTGCCTACGGTACCCTCTGGATTTCGACCTGGCTTCCGCAGCCCAGGCTCATCGCCAAGAACGACGTCTCCTACGGTGTTTACATCTATGCCTTTGCGTTCCAGCAGCTACTGGCGGTCTTCGGGGGCTACGAATGGGGACTTGTCCTGTTTTCCTTGGCTGCCGCGGCGCTCACCATCCCGACGGCGATCGCCAGCTGGGTTTGGGTTGAGCGTCCCGTAATGCGCAGGGTCCGCAGCAAGGACCACCGACCAAAAGCTGCGCAGGTGGAGAAGGCGGTGGCTGCCTTGCCTCCCGTGCAGGCGGCCGCAGAGGCTGATACTGTCCGTACGCCGTCGTGACCATTGTGCAAACCCGGCGCGGCTCTCAGCGTCGCGATTCTTACCGTACCGGGATTGGCCGCAGCGGCTGGTTCCTTCCAACGCCGCGGGGGCCCAGACCACTCACCATGCTGAGGGGAGCCGCAGCATTTGCCGCTGTGGCCGCCGTCGTAATCGCCCTGCGCCTTTCCGGTTTCCTGACCGGTGGCTGGACCATCGGCCTTCTGTTGGCCTGCGTGTTGGCACTCCCGACAGGCCGGACGTTCTCGGCGCGCATAGCGCTTTCGCTTAGCGCCCTGCTGGGGCTGGTTCCATTGCTTTGGTGGGTTCCCTCAGGATTCGGGCCGCTGGGTCGCGGAACGCTTGTGCTGGCCGGAGCAGCGGGTGCAGTAGCGTTCGTGGTGTTCAGTGGCGGAGTCAAGGCGGGCACCCGCCGTCTCATCCCGCGGTTCTCATGGCTCGATTGCTTACCTGTGACCGCAGCAGCGCTGTCGGTCTGGGTCCACTTCAACCTGCTGTCGGTGCGTGCTTACGAAAAGGCCCTGAGTCTTCTCACATTGAATTGGGACAACGCTTCCCATTTCGATATCTTCCACATGCAGCGGCTTTATGGTCGGGTTGTGCCCCTGTTGGGTGCTTCTCCTGATGGAAGTGGCTGGTCCTTCAAGGACTACCCGCAGGGTTTCCACGGAGTGGTTGCCATCTTTGCGGAACTGAAATTTGCCAAGCCAGCCGGGACACCCGCGGAGGAGTTGGTGAATTACGCCAACGGAAGTGCTCTCGTCTCCGTCCTGGTGACGGCGATGGTTCTTGCCGCGTTGGCAACGCTACCTGCGTTCCGCCGCCAGCCTCTCATTAGTCTTCCGGCATTGATAGTGGTGGCGGCAGGTTGGATCTTCGGTCCTGGATCGTCGGCCTCGCTCCACGGCTTCCCGAACTTTTTTCTGGCAGTAGGGCTCGCGTCTGTGGCGATCGTGCTGGCAGCCGATATGGCCCGGCCCCTGCGCATTCCTGTGCTGGTGTCCATGGTGGCATGCGTGGTTGGGGTGGCCCACAACTGGGTGCTCCTTGAGGTGCTGGTGCTGGGCGCGGCAGTAATGGTGCTGCTGCCGTGGGACCTGCAGCGATGGCGCACCACCCGCGGCGGTTTCCTTTTCGCGGTTGGAATGACGCTGGTTGGAGTCGTTGGCATTGGCTTGGCACTGGGCCAATTGGCAGGGGTTTCAACAGATGCGGTCCTGTACGGCGTGGGCGGGGTGCCGATCCCGGATCTAGGCCAGTTGGCCGTGATCGTCTTTGGCACCATGGCCTTTTCCATCCTTGTGTTCACGAGGTCGTCTCGGCCCTCGAACGGTATCCTGCAACGGCTGCGTTGGTCCTTTACAGGCTTAGCTGCCGCACTGGTACTTGCGATCGGCATGGCCGTGGCGCAGCTGGTCAAGGGCGGGACGCTGACCTATTACTCGCACAAGCTAGGGATTGCCTTGTTCCTCGCCGGGCTCGTGACGCTCGCATTGGTCCTGGCCGCCTTTCTGGAAACCCTTCGTCTACGCACCCAGGCAGAACCTGCGGACGGCGGAAACGATGCGGCTGCTGCCTCTCCACGGAGCTCCTGGCGGCTCAGCGGAGCCGGTTCCGTTACTGCTTCCGCGCTGGCCGCTGTTGCGGCAACACAGGCCTTCGGCTTCACCTTCCCGCTGGCTGCTGAGGGGCTTCCGCCTTCGTCCCCCTCGGCGGTGGCCATGGCAAAGGAGCTAAAGGTGCTCGAAGAAGTACCGCTCCCCGTGGAGATGCTGATGACGGCCACCATGGGCCGCGTCGGCCAGCCGGCAGTCTACGTCACCACAAGGCCCACCGACATTGACGCCATCCTGGCTAAGCAGTGGTATGACGGCCTCACTGCCACCTACACCGAAAGGAGCTGGGAGCTTTCTTTGAACATGTTCGAGCTCAGCGGTGGCCCGGACAACCTGAGACTTGTGGTGAACAAAATCATGAAAGCGGACCCAACAGCCCTGATCATCGTGGATCCCGAGAACCAGGCGGCACTCAATCACATCCTGGCAACTTTGGAAGACTAAGCACGCAGGGCACTTCGCCATCCCGGTGCTTCGGGTAGCGCACCAAACGAAAACGACGGCGGCACCCTCGGGTACCGCCGTCGTCTGCTGTCCTGCCAGCGCAGCTCAGTAAGGCTGAACGTCCGGCTGGGCGTTAATCCACGTGCTGAGCCGTTCAATGCCCTGTTCAAGGTTGTACTGGGGCTTCCATCCCAGCGTTGCCTTCGCCGCTTCGATGTCAGCCCAGGCGTGCCGCACATCGCCCTGGCGGTACTGGCCGGTGACGTGCGGGTCGGGCGCGCCGTAGCGGGCCGCAATGATCTTGGCGGCCGTGCCGATGGTCTGGAATTCGCCGGAGCCGATGTCCATCGGTTCTCCCTGGACGGTGGGGGAGAGGGCGCCGGCGACGATAGCGGAAGCGACGTCGTCAATGAGGACGAAGTCGCGGCGGACCTCGCCGTCCTCGTACAGCGGAATGGACTTGCCGCCCATGGCCATCCGGCAGAACAAGCTCATGATGCCTGTGTAGGGATTGATGAGGGATTGACCGGGTCCGTAAACGTTCTGGAGACGCAAGATCACCGTCTCAACGCCGTAGGACTTGGCCCATGCCTGGAGGATGTTTTCCTGGGCAAGCTTTGTGGCGCCATAGACGCTGACCGGGGCGGGGAAGGTCTCGGAGGCCTTCATGGCCGCAGGCGTGGCATTGGGGAAATCCCACTGGGCTTTATCCAATGTTGCGCTGGTGCGCTGTCCGGGGTAGAACCTATGACCTTCGGCATCGTCCCAGGGGCCTTCGCCGTAGACTGCGCGGCTGGAGGACAGGACAATTCGCCGGGGAAGCTTGCCGTGTCGGTTCAGGCCGTCAAGCATCTGCGACGTGCCCACCACATTCACGTGTGCGTGGCGCGTGGACTCCTCCAGCGACTGCCCCGTCCCGGTCTCGGCGGCGAGGTGGATGACGACGTCGGGCGCGACGTCTGCGAGGACCTTGTCCCAGGTCTGTGCTTCGGTAATATCAGCAACCACCAATTCGGCGCCTTCGTTGAGCCCTGCGGGCCGCTCGCCGGAAGCGTGGATCTGCGGGTGCAGGTTATCCACCACGACTACACGGCCGAAGCTGGCCACGAGGTCGCTCGAGATGGCGCAACCGATGAAGCCGGCGCCACCGGTTACCAGGACCGTTCCCTGGGGCTCGGCTTCGGGGGTGGTTGTTGTCATGATGGGCCTTTCTGAAGCTGACATCTAGTTACCGAACGTGTGGCTGAGTAGGACCTTCGCAGCCGGGAAGTTCCTACTGCTCAGGGCCTTCGGCAGGAGGGCGAGGGCGTGGGCGCGGGACGTCAGGCGCAGATTCGCCGCACGTGAGGCTTTGGTCCAGCCATTGAGTTTTGCCTGCTCTGCCGACACCGCGAAGTACTCTCGTTCGCCGGCAAAGCGGGACCCGTCAACCAGTTTGGTGGAGGACGCACTTTCCGAGTGGCGGCGGTACGCAAAGCACACCGTGGGTTCGAGAAGGAGCTGGTCACCGCGGTAGACCATGTCCATGACAAGGGCGAGGTCCTGGATGATGGGGAACCCGGAGCGGAAATCAACGGCGCGGATTTTGTCGGTGCGGAAGGCGAGTGAAGGCCAGTAGAGCCAGTCGCCATGCATCAGGTTGACGGCAAGGGATTCGCCGGAAAGGAGGCGCGGCCCCTGGGTGCGGGGCCGCACAAGGTGCTGCTTTGTGATGTCCACCAGAGTTCGCACCACGGTGCCGTCGCCATCGATGACGCGGACGCCAGGTTGGATGATGGCTGCCTCGGGAAAGCGCTGATGCGCCGCGTTGACCACCCTGACGTAGTTGGGCAGGAGGATATCGTCGCAGCCCAGAATAACCATGACGTCCTCGGTGGCGAGGCCGACGCAGGTTTTGTAGTTTTCAGTAATTCCGGCGTTTTGTTCCTTGCGGATGTACTTGACCCGGGGGTCGTCGATCGAGGCCATGTACCGCTGGATTTCGTGGTCAGGGTAAGCGTCGTCCACCACAGTCAGGAGCCAGTCGTCAGAGTCCTGTTCGAGGACGCTGCGGACCGTCTGCTTCATGTAGTCCGGGTCGCCCCAGTAGGGGATGAAAATATCAAGTGCCATAAGAAATCCAATGCGTTTTGGGACAGGGCGGGATTAGCCGCGGTCAAAAGGAGCGGGCTCATTTGCTGTTGCGTTCCGGGAAGGCCCGCCCAATTCGGCGTCCAGCCTTGCTTCCAGCCGTTCGATGTGGGTGCGCAGGATAGCTGCTTCCTCGGCCAGCGTGCGGGTCTCATCTTCCACCACTGAGATTTCCCACGACAGGTGCAGGCAGACGCCCAGCGCCAGCAGTATGGTCATGGAGAACAAGAGGTTGGACGGGACCTGGACGCCCAGAAGCCGGGCTGTCTGAGCCAAGAGCTGGGGGAAGGCCGCAAGAACCAGTGTGGCCAGGCCGACCACCAGCCAGAGAGCCGCATACTTCTCGCGGAGCTTTTTACGGCGGAGCATCTCCACGACGAGGACGACGATGACGAGGGCAAGTATGAAAGCAGCCAGAACGGGCAAGATCATGCACTTTCGAGTTGTGGGGAGGTTGTTTGGATCTGCGAACGACGCCGGGTCAAGGCGAACAGGAGCGCAAACACCGACCGGCCGAGGTAAATGGCGGATTTCAGCGGATTGTGGCTCGGCGTACCGCCCTGGCGCGCACGCATCTCCACGGGAACCTGGGTGATGACGCAGCCGGACCGGATGGCTACAACCAGGGAATCGATGGTGTCGCCCAAATACTCGGCCGGGTAATGGTCGATGAACTGATCGATGCCACGGCGGTTGGCCGCCTTGAACCCGGAAGTAACGTCCGTGAGGCGGGTATGGGCAAGGCCGGAAATGACCTTGGCGAGCAGGACCATGGCCCAGCGCCGCGGACCGGTAACTTTATAGGTGCCTCGGTCCGCGAAGCGGGCGCCGATGGCAATGTCCGCATCCGCCAGGGCAGCCAGTACCCGGGAAATTTCCTTGGGATCATGCTGGCCGTCCGCGTCCACTTGGATGACGGCGTCGTATCCGTTCCGCTTTGCGTACTTGAAGCCGGCCCGCATGGCCCCACCCACGCCAAGGTTGAAGGGGAGGTCCAGCACTACGGCTCCTGCTTCTCCTGCCACGGCAGCCGTGTTGTCCTGTGAACCGTCGTTCACAACAAGCACGTCATAGGTCTCGCGCAGCGCCAGCACCTCGCGGACGGTATTGCCAACGGACTCCGCTTCGTTCCACGCCGGCATAATCACGAGGGCGCGGGTGTAGGGGGGGATTGACATAGGTACTAATCTATACCAGAACCGCTGCCCGGGGTGGCGGGCGGCGTCGCTGCGGGCATCTCCGACGAGGACGTTTGGGGCTTGCCCACCCCGTATGCGGTGCGGATATGCCGCAGGTAGAGATAGGCGTATACGGAAGGCGCCAGCTTGAGCAACGCGGCGCCCGCGCCAATGACCTTGTGCACCGCAAGGGTCCGGAAAAGCATCCGCCAGCCAAGATCCTTACGGCACTCCGCCACCGTGGCGGCAGCGGCAGACGAACCGCTGCCGCGGGCGATCGCGCTTTGGGCCACAAGCAGGATGACCAGCGAACGCATGCAGTCGTAGGCGGCACTGTATTTGCCCTCCTTGAACCGCTGGTCCAGATGCTCGCTCAGGTGGTTCATGGCTACGGTGGTGTCGGCCACTGTGGGAACCCGGCCCCAGGTCAGGGAAGAATCCATGATGTAGTACCGGTAAACCGGGATATCGATCGATCGGACCCTGCGGGATATCGAGTGCAAAATGACGTTGACCGCCATGTCCTCGAACCGGGCGGCGCCTTCGGCGAAACGGACCTTACTGAACAAATCCCGTCGGTACAGCTTGTCCCAGGGGAACGGAGTGAGCTCATCGCACATGGCCAGCCGGCAGGCTTCTGGTCCGTCGAATTCCCCGAGCGCACGCGAGGCATTGCGCGTTTCCGTGCCGTCCGACTGCACCACGATCCGGCCCCCCACCACCAGGTCCACATCCGGCGCGGTGGCTGAATGCATGGTTTCGAGGAACTCCGGCAGATACTGGTCGTCGCTGTCGATAAAGCTGACCCAGGATCCCCGGGCCGCATCCAGACCGGCATTCCGCGCTGCCGATACTCCGGCATTGGAAGGTAAGGCGATCACCGTCAGATTGCTGAACTCCTCCCCGAGCTTCCTGGCCAAATCCAGCGTTCCGTCCGTGGAGTGGTCGTCCACTAAGACCAGTTCGAAGTCTGGGTCCGTCTGGGCCATGACACTCCGTACCGCCCGTTCCAGGAAACCGGCGGCGTTGTATGCGGGCAAAATCACTGTGGTCCGCGGACTGTCGGAATTCTTCGTCACAGGTTTTCCTTTGTGAGGCGAGGTAGGCAGAGGAGGGCGGAGTCGGGTCAGGCGGGGGAAGCAGCGGCTGATTTGCCGAGACGCACGATCGAAGTAACGTGGATAACCGCTCCCACGGCCGGCCCTGCCGCGAGGGCCACTGCCGCCCGAATGGACAGCGGCAGCGGCAGCAGGAGGCAAAGCACGCTCACCACTGTGCCACTGACCCAGCCTGCGGAGTAGCCGCCGTGCTTGCCCACCGCAAGGGTTGCGGTGCCGGTAAGCGTCAGGACAGCCATGAGCGCGGCGTCGAACGTCAGCGTAGCCAAGAGCCAGGCCGGTACTTCGTATTTGCCTGGGAACAGCAGCTCCATGAGCCAAGGGCCGAGCAGTCCAGCTGCTATAGCGCCTGCCACACCTACTGCCAGGAACAGGGCAGCAGGTTTGAACAGCGCGTGGACCCCGCGGTCGCGCTGGTTGACGAACGCGGCAATCGCCACACCCTGAAACGCCTGGAGCGGAACCATGATAGGCGCCCTCGTGAGTTGGATGGCGAGGAGGAGCCCGCCGGCCGAGGCCAGTTCCTGCGCGCTGCTGGTGAAACTCAGGATCACAGGGAAGCCCACGATCAGAGCAGCGGTGGCGCTTGAGGAGAGCATGGCGTGGCCGGTCTGCTTCATGTACGCCGTGCGGGGCACATCGGCACGGGAAACTGCGGCGTGACGTGCCGCTGGTGAGACCAGGAGGAACACCAGCCAAAGGACCGCAGCCAGTGCACAGGCGAGCTCAAGGCCCAGGAGTCCGACGCCGAGCAGCGCCACGGTTCCTACGGTCGCCAAACGGAACACCGCCTCAGCGCTCATCAGCTTGGAATAAAGGTTCCAATCCTGACTGCCGGCGGAAGCGCCTGCAAGCGCGGAATGGCCAGAATAGGCGACTGCCGCGCCGGCAAGGGCAGGCAGGAGCCAGGGGGTGTTGCCGCCGAGGACGGACGGTGCCCACAGCCAGGAGGATGCCAGGATAATGGCGGCCAGGATTGTCCCCACCAGGACGCCGTTGGCCAATACCGAAGGGTGCTGTTGTGCACTGCCAGGGACTCCGCCGTGGGTTTCTACCGAGCGAACAGCGCGGGTGGTTTCACTCTGGATGCCAGAGAGCACTCCGAAGATGCCGAACAGTGCGCCCCAAAAGACGCTGAATTGGGCATATTCCGCGGGGCGGAGGTGGTTGCCTGCAATCACCAGGATGATGAACCCTGCAGCCGCGGCGGCGATGGAGGCGGCGCCCACGCCGGACGCGCTCCTGGAGCTGATAGTCCGTTCACTGGCAGCGTCCGGCTCCTCCGACGGTTGTGCGGAGGCGGGCTTCTTCCAAGGCAAATTCATTGAGGGCTTTCCGTGGCGACGCGCCACCTGGCTTTCCCAGGTGCCATTCGATCTTACGGTAATGCTCTAGTCGCGCTCCCAGCCCTCGTGCGCGACAAACACGGCGACAACCGGGCCTTCGCGGACAGGCGCTGCAAATGAATACGCTCTTGGGAACCCGGTCGAAGAAAAGATCTCTCCGCTGATCGAGTCCGGCCCACCGGCCGGGCTATAGAATCACCTCCACGAGCCGACACAGCACCTGCCCTGGTGATGGTGGTCCGTCTGGAAATTCTCTATTCCATCAAGCAGTCAGGTGAACATGAAGCACATTCGGGTTCCCGCTCTATCAATGGTCTTCACCGTCCTGTGTCTCCTGTCCGGCCTCTTGGTAGGCGCCCCAGGTTGGGCTGCCTCACCGATCCAGGACAAGTATCAGGCAGTCGGGGGACCGGCCGGCATTCTTGGTGCCGCTATCGGTGGAGAAAAGTGCGGGCTTGCGGGAGGAGGTTGCTACCAGGACTACCAACGCGGCCAGATCCACTGGACGCCTGCGACCGGAGCCCGCGCCACGTGGGGTGCGGTCGGCACACTTTGGCAGCAGCAGGGGTGGGAACAAGGCCGCCTCGGATACGCGGTCACGGATGAAGTGTGCGGGCTTGTCAGGTCGGGCTGCTATCAGAGCTTTCAGGGCGGTCAAATTCATTGGTCCCCTGCCAGCGGTGCGCAGCAGACGGTCTGGGGGCAATCAGAAACAGATGGGCAGGCGGAGGCTTCGAATCCGGTCCGCTGGGTTATCCGGCGGCCGCCGAACGATGCGGTCTCAGGGCAGGTGGCTGCTATCAGGCCTTCCAGGGAGGTCAGGTCCATTGGGCGCCGGGCATTGGCGCCTATGCCACCGGGGGTTCCATTGATTACGTGTGGGGAACCCTGGGATGGGAGAACGGGCGTTTGGGCTACCCCTTGACCGAAGAGGTCTGCGCCGGTGATGCCGGCTGCACCCAGAATTTCCAGGGCGGCACCTTGGCCTGGCTCCCTTCTACGGGCGTGACTGTCACTTTCAACCAGCCGGGGGAGTACCAGCGGGTCATCAACAAGCGCAATCCACTCTCACCCATCGACTATGCGCCGTCCGACATGGTGAACGTCGGCGGGCAGGCACTGCGCTATCAGGCAGCACTGGGGTTCTGGCAATTTTCCGATGCTGCAAGTGCCTCGGGCGTGCCAGTGACCGTAGTCAGCGCCTTTCGGAGCTACGCCACCCAGGCGTCCCTTTACAACAGCTACGTGGCGATGTACGGGCAGGAACGCGCAGACACAATCTCAGCTCGGCCCGGATTCTCCGAACACCAAAGCGGACTTGCCGTCGATATCGGGAATCCCGGTGGAGTCTGTGGGCTCCAGGAATGCTTTGCCCACACAGCCGCCGGACAATTTGCGGCAAACCGTGCCCACGAGTTCGGCTTTATCGTCCGGTACCCCGCAGGTATGAGCTACTGGACCGGCTACGCCTATGAACCTTGGCACCTCAGGTATGTCGGAAAGGACGTAGCTATGGACATGCACCGCCGTGGCATCGCCACCCTGGAGCAGTACTACGGATACTCGCCTGCACCGGGTTATTGAGTCAACGTTGATGGGGACCTGACACCCGGACCGATGACATTGGACCAAGGGCCAGCCGGTAACCTAAGAATATGTCGCGACTCCTCGTAACCGGCGGTGCCGGGTTCATTGGCTCTAATTTCGTCCACTACGTTTTGGAAAATACGGATGACCACGTCACCGTGCTGGACAAGCTGACATACGCAGGGAACGTGGAATCTCTCCGGGGCCTGCCGGACGAGCGCTTTGAGTTTGTCCGCGGCGATATCGCTGATGCACAGTTGGTGGACGGAATGGTTGCGAAGGCAGACGTTGTGGTCCATTACGCGGCGGAGTCACACAATGACAACTCGCTGCATGATCCCCGCCCGTTCCTTGATACGAACATCATTGGTACGTACACGCTGATCGAGGCTGCACGGAAGCACAACAAGCGTTTCCACCACATCTCAACCGACGAGGTGTACGGCGACCTTGAGCTCGATGACCCGGAGCGGTTCACCGAGCAGACCCCGTACAACCCGTCCAGCCCGTATTCCTCCACGAAGGCCGGCTCTGACCTGCTGGTGCGCGCCTGGGTCCGTTCCTTCGGGCTGCAGGCGACCATCAGCAACTGCTCAAACAACTACGGCCCATACCAGCATGTGGAGAAGTTCATCCCGCGCCAGATCACCAACGTGATCGACGGGATCCGGCCCAAGCTCTACGGCAAGGGCGAGAACGTCCGCGACTGGATCCACGCCAACGACCACTCCTCGGCCGTGCTGGCCATCATCGCCAAAGGAAGAATCGGCGAGACCTACCTGATCGGAGCCGACGGGGAGAAGAACAACAAGGACGTTGTTGAGCTGATCCTGAAGCACATGGGCCAGGCCCCGGACGCGTACGATCACGTCGTCGACCGACCGGGCCACGACCTGCGCTACGCCATCGATTCCACCAAGCTCCGCGACGAACTCGGCTGGGAACCCCAGTTCTCCAATTTCGACGCAGGTATCGAAGACACCATCGCCTGGTACCGCGAAAACGAAGACTGGTGGCGCCCGCAGAAGGCCCAGACCGAAGCCAAGTACAAGGAACAGGGCCAGTAGGCGATGCAGATCGAGTTCTCGAAAAAACTGACCGCACACGAAACGCCGATCCCCGGCGTCGTCCTTTATGACCTGCCGGTACACGGTGACAACCGTGGCTGGTTCAAGGAAAACTGGCAACGGGAAAAGATGGTGGCCCTTGGCCTGCCGGACTTCCGTCCCGTGCAGAACAACATTTCCTTCAACGAGAAGGCAGGTACCACCCGCGGCATCCACGCCGAGCCGTGGGACAAGTTTATCTCGGTGGCCACGGGGCGCATCTTCGGTGCCTGGGTGGACCTGCGCGAAGGCCCGTCGTTCGGTGCGGTTTTCACTGCTGAACTGGACCCCAGCCAGGCAATCTTCATTCCGCGCGGCGTGGGCAACGCCTTCCAGACCCTGGATGACAACACAGCCTACACCTACCTGGTCAACGACCACTGGTCAGCGGACGCCCAGGGCCAATACACCTTCCTGAACCTCGCGGACGAGACAGCGGCGATCACTTGGCCGGTGCCGCTGGAGGAAGCAGAACTATCCGATAAGGACAGGGCGCATCCCCGCCTCGCGGATGTTGTGCCGATGCCTGCCAAGAAGATCCTCGTCGTAGGTTCCGACGGCCAGTTGGGCAAGGCCTTGCGGGAACTTTACGACGGCGACGCAACCGTTGAGTTTGCCGGCCGCGCCGGCTTCGATTTGGGCAGCGAAGCATCCTTCACGGAGCGGAACTGGAAGAACTACTCGACGATTATCAATGCCGCCGCGTACACCGCGGTCGATACCGCGGAAACCGCGGAAGGCCGGGCAGCCGCCTGGGCTGTCAACGTTGCTGCCGTCGCACGGCTGGCGCGTACCGCCGTCGACCATGACCTCACCCTGGTGCACGTTTCCTCCGACTATGTCTTTGACGGTGTCCGCGAGAGCCACGATGAAACTGAACCGTTCACCCCTCTGGGTGTGTACGGGCAGACCAAAGCCGCCGGCGACGCCGTCGTCAGCGTGGTTCCCCGCCACTACATCGTGCGGACCAGCTGGGTAATCGGCGAGGGCAACAACTTCGTGCGGACCATGGCATCCCTCGCCGGCCGCGGTATCGAACCTTCAGTGGTCAACGACCAGATCGGCCGCCTCAGCTTCACGCAAGATATCGCCGCCGGCATCCAGCACCTGTTGGAGTCGGGCGCTGAGTACGGCACCTACAACCTGAGTAACGAGGGCGAACCGCAGTCCTGGGCGGATATTGCCGGGGATGTCTATGAGCTGTTGGGTAAACCAAGGTCAGCTGTTACCGGTGTCAGCACAGCTGAGTATTTCAGGGATAAAGCGGCTGCTCCCAGGCCCCTCAATAGCACTCTTGATCTCAGCAAGCTCGCGTCGGAAGGTTACACAACCAGGGACTGTAAAAAGGCTTTGGAAGAGTACGTGCGAGGACTTTGACTTAGGGACAATGCCACTGCAGGGATGCCCGGCACCGCAAAGGGATCCTGACTCGGCCTTGGAGTCAGGATCCCTTTGCAGTTCAAATACCGCGTATTGCTAGCGCTCCCAGCGGCAATGACTCTCTTGACCGATCAGAGTAAAAGCCTGACTCGGGCCATCACCCTTGCTGGCGACGCCATTAATTCCGCTAGCGACGGTAGACGCTTACACCGGTTTTCGGAGTCCATATGAGCGACCCTCCCTGAAAATCCTGCCGGCATTCCCCCGAGGAGGAGCAATACTCGTCGGTGTAGGGATATCCGAGCCATCCATTTTCAAAGTTCTGTGAAGCCCAGACTCCCCTGATGGAGCCAAAGGGGCTGAAATGCGCACCTGAGGACGACGACCAGATCATTGAGCCGCCCTGGAAGAACTGGTAACAGCCGCCATTCTTAAGACCACATACTTCGTTGCTGACGGGATAGCCGGGCTTGCCACCCTGCGCGCCGAGACTTCCGTAATTGGCTCGAATGGCACCCGCTGTTACCGCGAAGGCCCCAGAGCCTGATGACCACAGAATGTCCCCTCCTTGGAAGGATTGGGAACATCCGCCGGAAGCCAAGCCACACACTTGGCTTGAAGTCGGGTATCCCAAGGGACCGTTCTCAAATCCCATGGAAGCGTAACGGTCCCGGACAGGACCCGCAAGGCTAATTTGCGCACCAGTGATGGAGTTCCAAATTACGGCACCACCTTGGAACATCTGGTAGCAGCCGCCACCTTTCAGTCCGCAAATTTCCGGGCCCAGGACGGGGTATCCCAGGGGCCCATTTTCCGATCCCGACCTCTGGTAAGTACCGCGTATTGCTCCGTCGCGAACTGAATGTGCTCCCGTAGCAGGGGACCACTGGATCGACCCGCCTTGGAATATCTGGTAGCAGCCGTTGTTGGCCAGCCCGCAGGCTATCGGTCCCCACGGGTTTCCGAGCCACGAACTGGACGCTTGGTACTCACGATTGAAGGCATCCTCGATGCCATTCCCGGCACGGGCAAAACGCTGCAAACTTGCGTAGTCGCCATTCCACACATTCGAGTCACCGGCAAACGGCCCGGTGCTGCTGTATTGCCACATGCTGTAGCTGCTCCAGCTGGCAGTAGGAACCGGCCCGGCGTTGTTCGTAGGCGAGCTGGGGTAGGCGGCAATCCAGAGGGGGTAGTCCCCAAAGCCTGAAGGATTAGCGAGGCACTGGTTCCACCAGCTTGTGTTGGTGTAAATGACCGGCAGGCGGCCGGTCATTGCCTGCATGGTGTTGCCGAAATCCCGCACCCAGGACTGAAGCTGCGAGGGCGACATGTTGTAGCAGGTGTTGCCGAAGTAGAACCCGTTGATGGTGCGGCCCTCGTACGGATTGAACTCGAAGTCAAGCACTGGCGGCATGGTGTATCCGTCTGCAGACCAGCCTCCACCGTTTTGCACAAAGTACCGTGCCTGGTCGGCTCCTGAAGACCAGTTCGGAATCGCGAAGTGATACGCGCCCCGAATCATCCCCACATTGCGTGAGCCCTGGTACTGCGAGCTGTAGGAAGGGTTTTTGTAGTAGTTGCCCTCGGTGGCCTTTACGTAGGCGAAACGCGCACCCATGTTCCACTGCTGCTGCCAGTCCACACTCGGTTGATGCCCACTCACGTCCAGGCCCTGGATACCGAACGTCGGCATCCAGGTGCCTTCGCTGGACAAGGACTCCGCACTAAGCCTCTTTACGGACCCCGAGGAGGCAGCCGCAGTGACGCGAGCGGACCGCTGTCCCATCTCAGCGCCGCCCACCCCGACTGCCTCGGCCATCGACTGCACAGTCCCGGGCGATGGCTGGGGGGAAACCGTTTCTACTGAAGCCGTCTCGGTGGGCGTAGGGGACGGGGGCGGCACCGCAGGTGATGGTGAAACGGCATCTGACGAAGCAGCTGTCGGCGACGGCAAAGTTGGCGCAGCGTCTGACGATGTAGTTGTCGGGGACGGCGACGTTGGGGTAGGAGCGGGCTCGACGGCGGATGCAACCCCCGCCAGACCTGGGCCGGCCGCAAGAGTTGCGGCCAGGAGCGCTATTCCCAAGGACATAAACGCGGGGCGACGGGACTGAGACAGGTTCCGCTTCATTTTTGCTCCGGAGACAATGCGGCGCTCCGCCGAGCGCTCATTTGGTTTGCTGCACGGGTGTTTTCCCCCCAGGGATTGCACGCGGCAGGTGGTATTTCAACAGTTAACGCGCTCACCATAGCACTGCTGTTACCACTGGAACTAGTGGTTCTGTTGTTGCTGTTGTGATTTAGCGCCCCTCTCGGCTGCTCACTGGCAAGGGCCTGGGCAGCCTCTCCTCTCAGCCGGACAGCAGCTATTCGCGACAAATTCTGAAGATTGAATCTCATAGCCGTCCGGCGTCGAGGGTAGGCTTCGGCGTTGCTGCCACAGTCATCTCTAAGGCCACGTCAGCCGGGGACCGGAGACGCAGGCGGGACGGACCACAAGGATGCCCCGCCTTCCATTGATGGATGGCGGGGCATCTTTGCGTCGACGTACCGTCTACACCGTCCGTCTCGCTGTCAGGAAGGACTCTGTAGCAGGCCCACCGACCGAGCCGGTGGGCCCATTACGAACAGGGACGCGGTTGGGTCAGCTCAATCTGCCCCGGGATCGTTTGTGCCGTCGCTAGGCGGCCGCCGCATACTCAATCGAGACACTTCCTGAACGCCAGATGATCCTGCCGCCCTGGTAGTCCTGTGCACGGCCGCCGCCACTGGCAGCGTATTCATTGGTTGTCGGATAGCCCAGACGGCCGCCTTCAGAGCCCTGGCCAACCCAGGCGGTCCGTATGCCGCCTGTTATTATGCGGGCGCCTGCAGCGGACGACCAAACTATCTCTCCGCCCTGGAAGTACTGCTTCGCACCGCCGCGAACGAGCCCACTGATCTCATCCGACGTCGGGTAGCCGAGGCCGCTGTTAGGCCCGCCAGCGTTGATCCAGACCTGGCCAATGCCGCCCTTGATGAACCGGGCACCGGTGGAAGGTGACCATACAATCTGGCCGTACTGGAAAGCCTGGGTGACTCCGCCGTTGGCCGTTGCGTATTCATCGGTGGTGGGGTAGCCAAGTCCGCTGAGCGGGCCGCCGACCTTGTCCCACGTCGCGCCGATGCCACCTTTGGTAATGCGCGAGCCTGTGGCTGCCGTCCACGAGATTTTGCCGTACTGGAATCCCTGCATGACTCCACCGGCCATGGGGGCGTATTCATCGGTGGTGGGGTAACCGAGTCCGCTAAGAGGGCCGCCTGCGTTGTCCCACGTGGCTCCAATGCCGCCCTTTGTTATACGGGATCCGGTGGCCGCGTTCCACGAGATCTTCCCGAACTGGAAGTCCTGCATTACGCCGCCGGCCATCGGCGAGTATTCGTCCGACGTGGGGTATCCGAGGTCGCCATTATGGGCCCCGATGCTGTTCCACACCGTGCTGATACCGTTGGCGACCGCAAAAGCACCCGAATCAGGCAGATAGGCGATAGTTCCGCGTTCGAACTTCTGATACGAGCCGCCGAAGCGCTGGTCCTTAACCTCATTGGCGATAGGGGGCCCGACGAGGTCGGACACCGTGGCGTACTTTTCGCCAATAGGACCCTGGACCGTGTAGGTCTCCTCCTCGGTGGTGCCGCCGAAGTCAGCAAACCAGTAGCGCCCTTCGTCGTTGTCGCTGGCCAAGACCACGACGCCGCTCGCACGCGTGACGGGCTGCTTGGTGGTGGTCGCGTTATTTACGCTGGGTGTCGCGTCCTGAATGACCGGGGTGCCGCGGCCCGCTGGGAAGACGGGGTTATCCAGAGAAGCTGACTTTTGATAGATTGCGCCCGAAACTCCGCTGTAGGGGCAGCCGGTCACAGTTGTTGCAGGACCCGCCTGAAAGGAATGAATCTTGTTGTTTTCCGGGTCGAGCACAATCTGCGGGCGGGTGTGGCAATCTCCGATCGTCGAGATCGTGAACTTTTCGAATGCTGCCGTGGCTGGCTTGAAGACCAGCAGCTGTAGCTGGGGATCAGAGTTTTTCGCGGTGGAGTTCATATCGAAGCTCGTCTTGACCGCTGCGAACACGCGTCCGCTGTCGTCTGCCTGGAGTGACTTGATGTTGAGGTGGTCGTCAGCCTGGTTGGGTCCGCGGACGGCAGACTGTACCTTCCATGACGTGGCGGCCTGACCGTCTGTGCGCGTTGCCCACCAGACCGAGCCTGTCGTATGGTCGGACCACATGACCCCGATCTTATTTTTGCCGAAGGCCACGATCGACGAGATGTCATCGGGGGCGGCCGCTGCGCTCTCGCCTGAAAGGGATTGCGGCGTGCCCCAGGAAGTGCCACCCGCTGCAGAGTTGTTCACCATAACGGCGCTGGTATAGCCTCCGGTCTGGACACCGGACACCTGCGTCCAGGTGGCCCAGACTGCTCCCGTACTGTCCTTGTCGATAGTCATCGACTCGCTGCTGTTCGTGGTGATAGTGGTAGGAAATCCACTGCTGCGCGTATATTTTCCGTCGGCATACGTGTACCGGTACAGCTTGGCGGGGGAGTCCGGGCGGGACGCTTTGGGCCCATCTTCAGTGGAGATGGTGACCACATGGTGGGCAATGTAGAGGTGCGTGCCATCCCAGAGGGTGTCTGCCGATGTGTTGGCACGGCTGTCCACCACCACCCCGGTGTCCACCCACTGCTTGGCGGCCCGGTCCAGCTTGTGGATCTTCCAGCCTCCTGAGGTCCACATATCCGCCCACCAGGAGCCATCGTTCCACCACAACTTGCTCTGCGGCTTATCAGCCGTGGGGGGATTTCCTACGCCTGTGTAATTGAAGCCGGAGGTGCCATAAATCGGCGCCGGCGGCGGCGGCGGAGGAGGTGGCGGCACCGTGGCGCTCGCAGGTCCCCCCATGGCTGCTCCAAGCCCGGCGAGGACAAGGGCTGTCGCCAGCCCCTGACTCAGGGCTCGTTTGATCGATTTCTTCACGGTACTCCTTAAACGTTCCGCCCCAACGCTGTCGCGTCCAGGTCCCTGAGGAAGCTGGTGCCCCCGATGATTCATTTACCTCCTGAGCAACACACGCCGCCCGAGTACCCCTTACTCGCATTTGCCGGGTAGGGCACTGAGATCGTGATTCCGGTACTCATGTCAGAGCGCCGGAACGCCGTGGGATTTCCATAGCGGGGCGGGCATGTAATTTTCGGCGGGCACGCCCGGCTGCGGGCACTCGGCACAACGTGCGCTGGCAACAAGCGCGCCGGCGTCGTCCTTGTGAAAGTGAGTCACGTGGTGGGTGGTCCTGCCGCATGCGGGGCAGAAGCTTTGGCTCTGTTTGGTCCACATGGAGGAATCCTATGGAGAGGAGCTCGCCGATAAAGACAAAACGGTGGAAGTATGTGGATGCCCGCAGGGTTTATGTGCCAATACCCACCCGAGGGCGTGCGCCGGCCTGGTAACAGCCGGGATCAGCTTCACCCAGCGAACTCGCCAGATCCGACGTTGAGCCCGTGCGTGGCGGCCGTTCATAGGCCCATGCCGGGCGGCCGCATCGATGGTTGTCCACAGCTTGGCCAATATGACTTGTTGCCGTGCTTGACCATCTTTAGGCTTTATCCCAGTTGCACTGCCTCCGCCGGGGGCGGCAGTTGTATTGGGGAACTTATGGACGCGCTGGGAATAGTCGAGGATGAAGTCCGCGAGCTCATCCGTCGCCGAGGGCTTGATCCCCTCCATCAGGCCGGTGAGGTCCGCCGCCTGGTGGAGGCAGCAGTAACGGATTATGACGAGCGGGCTCTGATGGGTCCGCTTCCTCCTCTTGGGCCCTTGGATGCGGCCCGCAAATTCCTCTTCGACGCCGTCGCCGGGTTCGGCGTTCTCCAGCCCCTCCTGGACGATCCAGCCATCGAAGAGATTTGGCTGAACGCTCCACATGAGATCTTTGTGGCGCGCAACGGCGAATCCGAGCTGACATCGCTGAGCCTCAGTGAGCAGCAGGTCCGCGATCTGGTGGAGCGGATGCTGAAAAGCTCCGGCCGCCGGCTGGACATGTCCTCTCCGTTCGTGGACGCTGCCTTACCCGACGGGTCAAGGCTCCATGTGGTTATCCCGGATGTGACGCGCAAGCACTGGGCAGTCAATATCAGGAAATTCGTGGTCAAGGCCAGCCGCCTGGAGCATCTCGTCGACCTGGGCACGCTGACGCCCCAGTCAGCCCGATTCCTTGGCGCAGCCGTCTCCAGCGGACTCAACATCCTGGTCTCGGGCGCCACCCAGGCAGGCAAGACCACCATGCTCAACTGCCTGGCGGCCAGCATTGGAAGCCGGGAGCGTGTTATCACCGTGGAGGAGATTTTTGAGCTTCAGTTTCCCCTGCGCGACGTCGTCGGCCTGCAGTGCCGCCAGCCAAACCTTGAGGGCGAAGGCGAAATACCGTTGCGCCGCCTCGTCAAGGAAGCGCTCCGCATGCGTCCGGACCGCCTGGTCGTGGGGGAGGTCCGTGAAGCGGAGAGCCTGGATATGCTCATCGCTTTGAACAGCGGCTTGCCAGGCATGTGCACCGTCCACGCGAATTCAGCACATGACGCAGTCACCAAGATCTGCACCCTGCCCCTGCTCGCGGGTGAGAACATCTCTTCAGCCTTTGTCGTCCCCACCGTCGCTTCCTGCATCGATCTCGTGGTCCATTGCAGCCGGCAGGCCAACGGCCGCAGGGAAGTAACCGAAATTCTCTCGCTGGGCCGACGCGTGGAGAACGGCATCATCGAGTCGTCTCCGGTCTTTGCGATGGTGGACGGTGCACTGCAGCCCCGGGCCAACTCGATGCCGGCCGCTGAAAAATTCAGCCGTGCAGGGTACGACGTCGCGGCGCTGCTGGATCCGCGATGACGGCGGCTTTGCTGGGGATCACCACGGGGACGGGCCTCTTCCTCATCTGGTGGTCCTTCTGGGAGACACCGCTCCAGGGGCCCAAGGAGCGGAAGGTCAGCCGCCTGGGTGACCTTCTCGCCTCCGCCGGCGTCGACAAGGTATCCCCGGGCAGCCTCGTCGGCACGTGCGCGGGGCTCGGTTTACTTGTGGCATTGGTGTTTTACGCGGGCAGCCGATCCTGGCCTATTGCCGGCTGCTTCGCGCTGTTTGCAGCGTGGCTCCCCATCAGCATCCTGCGCTGGAGGGCAAGAAAGCGAAGCGCATTGCTGCGCCAACTGTGGCCGGACGTCGTAGACCACCTCCGCTCGGCGATCCGTGCCGGCCTGCCGCTGCCGGAAGCCCTCATACAGCTGGGGGAGAAGGGACCTGAAGAGCTCCGGCACATGTTCCGGGAGTTCGGTGGGGACTACCGCGCCGGAGGGCAGTTCGATGCCTCCCTCAACAAGCTCAAACACCGGCTCGCGGACCCGGTTGCCGACCGTATTGTCGAAGCCCTCCGCCTGACCCGCGAAGTTGGCGGTTCAGACCTCGGGAAGTTGCTAGGAACGTTGGCTGAGTTCCTCCGCGAGAGCGCCCGCACCCGCAGCGAGCTCGAGGCCAGGCAGTCCTGGACCGTCAACGCGGCACGCCTTGCGGTGGCAGCACCATGGATCGTCCTGATCCTGATGGCAACAAGGCCGGAGGCCGTGCAGGCATACAACACCGCCGTGGGCGCTGCAGTCCTGCTCGGTGGCCTGGCAATTTCGCTGCTCTGCTACTCGATCATGCTGAGGATCGGGGCACTGCCCCGGGATGAGCGGGTGCTCAGATGATCGATACAGCTCCTGCCGCCGTCGTCTGCGGGCTTGTCCTGGGGACGGGTCTGTGGCTCGTCATCTTCAGGTCACCGCCTATGCGTGCGACCACCCTGACGGAACGCATCGAGCCGCAGTTGAAGTCCCAGAACCTGGAATCACGGCTCTTGGTCCCGGCGGAAGCCAACCCGACGCCTTTCGGCCCGCTCGGACGGATACTGCGTCCGGTGTTCCGGGACGGCATGGCGGCATTGGGAAGGCTGAACCCGTCGCCGGGGGCCACGACGCGACGACTGGCGCAGGCGGGGATCAACAAGACTTCCCTAGACTTCCGGGCGGAGCAGCTTTTGTGGGCGGCTGCCGGCTTTGTGGCTGCCCTTGGCATTACCGCGACGGGAGCCGCCGCCGGCAGGTTCAATCCACTGCTCGCCGTTGTCGCCATCCTGGGCAGTGCCGTGGGCGGCTTCATGCTGCGGGACTACTGGCTCAGTGTGCAGGTCAAACGGCGTGAATCGAGGATGATGGCGGAATTCCCGAGCCTCGCTGAACTGATGGCACTCGCGGTCAGCGCAGGGGAGAGTGCCACCGGAGCCCTGGACAGGGTTTGCCGCAGTGCCAAAGGAGAGCTCACCAAGGAGTTCGCGGACATTCTTGCCGAGACCCGGGCGGGCAAGCCTCTGGTGCAGGCACTGCAGGAATTTTCCGCACGTACGGACCTGGCGCCGCTGGTGAGGTTCGTGGACGGCATCATCGTCGCTGTCCAAAGAGGCACGCCGCTGGCAGATGTTCTGCGTGCCCAGGCCCAGGACGTGCGGGATACCGCAAAACGCGACCTGATGGAGGCCGCAGGCAAGAAAGAAATCGCCATGATGGTGCCGCTCGTTTTCGGCGTGCTCCCGCTGACGGTCGTGTTCGCCGTCTTCCCGGGCCTCGCGGCCATCAACTTGGGCCTGTGAACGAAGACACCCATGGCCGGCGCCGCAATGCAGAACAATCGAAGAACCGAACCAGGAATAGGACGGGAAATGAAAATGATGGGAATTCGCTGGGCATCCCTGCTCTTTGTTGTGAACACCGCCCTGGGCGCGGCCCTTCGCCCGGCAGCCCGTCGCGGCGGCGTCCGTAGTGAAAGCTGCGACCACAAGGAAAGGGGAGACGTGCCGGGCTGGGTCATGATCACCCTGATGTCGGCTGTGCTGGTGGCTGCGCTTCTGGCCCTTGCCGGACCGGCACTGGAGTCAATGTTCAACCAGGCGATGGATACGGTCGGAAGCTAGCCGGTGCCCAGGTCCTCCCACCCGCCAGGCCCGGTCCGCGGAGTCCGCCGTCCGGCGGGGACGCGGGAGCAGGGCTCAGCAGTAGTGGATTTTGTCCTGGTGGGAGGACTCCTCACAATGTTCTTCCTGGCCATCATCCAGCTGACGTTGATCCTGCACGTCCGCAACACGTTGATCGATGCCGCGGCATCAGGGGCCAGGTACGGCACCCTCGCGGACCGGGGAGCGGCCGATGCTGAGGAGCGGACCCGCAGCCTGATCGGCTCGGCCTTGACTGCCGGATTTGCCGAACAGGTGAGTACCAGCGAGGTGACTGTCCAAGGCCTCCGCAGCCTGGAAGTGACGGTGCGGGCGCCGATGCCGGTCATCGGGCTCATTGGCCCCCGCGGGATGCTGGAGGTGAAGGGACATGCCGCAGTGCAGCCATAGGCTGGGGGCACGACTCCTCAAACGCAGGATGGTCCAGACTCTGTGCCTGCGACCGCCATCAACAGCTCAAGGACAGGAAGGCAGGGGAGGGCGCGAGCGGGGGAGCGCCGTTGTCGAGTTCACCTTCCTTGGACTCCTCCTCATGGTGCCGCTGGTGTACTTCGTCATTACCGTGGGTCAAATCCAAGGCGGCTCGTTTGCCGTCGTGGGCGCAGCGGACCAGGCAGCCAAGGTCTACGTTGCCCAGCCTGACGAACCGACGGCGCAGGCGGCCGCAGAACAAGCGGTGTCCATCGCCCTGGCCGACTTCGGGCACCAGCCGGACGAGGCAAGCATCTCCACGACATGCGACCCCGCCGACTGCCAGGCTCCGGGCACCGCCGTGACCATTACGGTGAGCCTGTCGGTGCCCCTGCCGTTTGTGCCCTTCAACAGTGGCTTCCGGCTGGCCGCAAGCGAGGTTGAAGCCTCCGCAACACAACTGGTGGGCAGATTCAGATGACCGCCAGGGCAAACAACGAGGACGGCCAGATGACGGTCATGATCCTCGGGTACGTGACCTTGGCTCTGCTGGTCGCCAGCGTGGTCATTGGCATTTCCTCTGTGTACCTCGAACATAAGCGGCTGCTTTCCCTTGCGGATGGCGCCTCCCTTGCGGCAGCAGACAGCTATACCCTCGGGGACGTTGACACACAGGGCGGCAGTCCTTCAGCAACACTGAACCCGGCCCGGGTCAGGAACGTCGCCGCGGACTTCGTCTCAAGGAGCCCGGCTGCCCAACGCTTCAGCGGACTCGCCGTCGCGGGGTCAACGGGCAGCCCCGACGGCTCCACCGCCGTCGTTGTGCTGACAGCTGCTGTCCATCCTCCGGTGGTTAACTTCCTGGTGCCGGACGGCATAAGGATCGAAGCGACGTCGACGGCGCGTTCGCGCCTGACGCGCTGACCGGACAGAGAGGGACCGGCAGCGGCCGAGGTGGCGCAAGGCAGAAAAAGGCCGTGCATGCCGAAGCTTGTGCCGGATAGCGTAGGCTTAAACAACCATGGCCAATATTGATTTTTCCGCTGAAATCCGCGCCCTTCGCGCCACCTACGACTCCATTGAGCGGGTCTCCGATGTAGACGCGCTCAAGGAAGACATCGCCGAACTGAGCGAGCGGGCAGGCGAGCCGGACCTGTGGGACGACCCCTCAGCGGCGCAGAAAATCACCTCAAAACTTTCGCACAAGCAGTCCGAACTTGAGCGCCTCAACAAGCTCGCCTCACGGATCGATGACCTCGAAGTCCTGGTGGAGCTGGGCCAGGACGAGGACGACGCCGATTCCATGGGAGAGGCGGCCGCAGAACTCGAGTCCATCAAAAAGGCCCTGAAGGAACTCGAAGTGGTCACCCTGCTCTCCGGAGAGTACGACGAGCGCGAAGCTGTCGTCTCCATCCGTGCAGGGGCCGGCGGCGTGGACGCTGCAGACTTTGCGGAGATGCTGATGCGGATGTATCTCCGGTGGGCGGAGCGCCACGGCTACCCCACCACGGTCATGGACACCTCCTACGCCGAAGAAGCCGGCCTGAAGTCAGCAACTTTCGAGGTAAAGGCGCCCTACGCCTTCGGCACCCTCAGCGTCGAGGCGGGCACCCACCGGCTCGTCAGGATCAGCCCCTTCGACAACCAGGGAAGGCGCCAGACGTCCTTCGCCGCAGTGGAGGTCATCCCGCTGATCGAGCAGACCGACTCCATCGAAATCCCGGACAACGAGATCCGCGTCGATGTCTTCCGCTCATCAGGCCCCGGCGGCCAGTCGGTCAACACCACCGATTCTGCCGTCCGCCTCACCCACATCCCCACCGGCACCGTCGTCTCCATGCAGAACGAGAAATCGCAGTTGCAGAACCGCGCCGCTGCCATGCGGGTGCTGCAGTCCAGGCTCCTGCTGCTCAAGAAGGAGCAGGAGGACGCCGAGAAAAAGGCACTGGCCGGCGACGTCAAGGCCTCGTGGGGGGACCAGATGCGGTCCTACGTCCTCAACCCGTACCAGATGGTGAAGGACCTTCGGACAGAGCATGAGGTCGGCAACACCTCCGCCGTATTCGACGGAGAAATTGACGACTTCATCGACGCAGGCATCCGGTGGCGCACGGATAACCGCAACGCCGAAAAATAGGCCCCACAGCGGGGCCAGGCCTGCGGATCCGGCGACACGCCCCCTGAAACCAGTGTGATACGCGGGAACTCCTGCGTATAGTCGAGGGGCCGGGGCCCTACTTCCCCCACACGAAACCCGCGCACCGGCTGCAGAACTGGGCTGCATCAGAATCAGCCATGCCCTGCAGGGTACTTAGGGCCATGATCCGATTCGAAAATGTCACCAAGGTCTACGACCAGAAAGCCCGGCCTGCGCTGGACTCTGTCAACCTTGAGATTGACCGCGGCGAATTCGCCTTCCTGGTGGGCGCATCCGGCTCCGGCAAATCCACCTTCCTCAGGCTTGTCCTCAAGGAAGACCGGGCCACGTCAGGTGCCGTATATGTTGCCGGCCAGAACGTCGCCAAAATTTCCAGCTGGCGCGTGCCCAGGCTCCGCCGCGGAATCGGCGTCGTCTTCCAGGACTTCCGGCTCCTGCCCCAGAAGAACGTCTTCGCAAACGTCGCATTCGCCATGCAGGTCATCGGCAAGAGCCGCAGCGTCATCCGCGATACCGTCCCCGAGGTCCTGAAAACTGTGGGCCTCGAGGGCAAGGAACACCGCATGCCGCACGAACTCTCCGGCGGTGAGCAGCAGCGCGTGGCAATTGCCCGCGCCGTCGTCAACCGTCCAGGGATCCTGCTCGCCGACGAGCCCACCGGAAACCTCGACCCCACCACCTCGATGGGCATCATGGGCGTCCTGGACAAGATCAACCAAAACGGAACCACCGTCGTCATGGCAACCCACGACGACGACATCGTCAATGAAATGCGGAAACGCGTGGTGGAACTCAAGAACGGCGTCGTCATCCGTGATGAGGCCAGGGCGCTTTACACCTCAATGATTCCGGTTGTAGGCCAGTCGCGCAGGCTCAAGGACGCCAGCGGGCGGGACGCCACCGAAACCGGGCTTCCCGGCGAAGGCGAGGGGCAGCGATGAGGCTCGCGTTTATCCTCGGTGAGATTGGAAGCGGGCTCCGCCGCAACCTGTCCATGGTGGTCTCGGTCATCCTGGTCACGTTCGTCTCGCTCACCTTCGTGGGTGCAGCCGGCATGCTGCAGATGCAGATCAACCAGATGAAGGGCTACTGGTACGACAAAGTCCAGGTGGCCATCTTCCTGTGCAGTGAAGGCTCGACGGCGGCAGGTTGCGCCAGCGGGCCGGTCACCGCCGAACAGCAGGCCAGCCTCAACTCACTGCTGGAGTCTCCCGCCGTGGCGCAGTACGTCAACGACTTCCAGTTCGAGTCCAAGGAGGAGGCATACAACCACTTCAAAGACCAGTTCTCCAATTCGCCCATCGTGGACTCGGTGACCCCCGACCAGCTGCCGGCGTCCTTCCGGATCAACATGAAGGATCCGGAAAAGTACCAGATCATCAGTGAGACCTTTTCCTCCCAGCCCGGGGTTGAGACGGTCATCGACCAGCGCCAGCTGCTTGAGCGCCTGTTCTCGGTGATGAACGGAGCTTCCCTGGTGGCAGTCAGCATCGCCGGCGTCATGATCGTCTGTGCAATCCTGCTGATCGCCACAACGATCAGGCTCTCTGCCTTCAGCCGCCGCCGCGAAACGGGAATCATGAGGCTGGTGGGTGCGTCCAAGACAGTGATCCAGCTGCCGTTTATCCTCGAGGGCGTCATCGCCGCGGTGATCGGTGCCGCCCTCGCGTCGGCAACGCTTTGGGCCGTGGCACACTTCTTCCTCGGCGAATTCATGTCCCAGCAGTATCCGGACACTGCCTTCATATCCTCCGGCCAGACGCTGATCCTGGTTCCCGCACTGCTAATCCTTGGTGCATCCTTGGCTGGAATTTCGTCTCTCTTGACCTTGCGCAGATACCTTCGCGTCTAGGTATGCAAACCAAACAAGGAATGCCCATGAATGCACCGGACAAAAACACTCCCCGCACCCGGCGAAACGGCGCGCGCAGTGCGGCGCCACGCACCAGCGTCCTCAGCGGTGTGCTGGCTGTTGTCCTCGCCGCCGGTCTGGCATCCTCAAGCCCGGCGGCCTTCGCGGACGAGCTCGAAGACCGGCAGAAGGCGCTTGAAGCCGAGGCCTCACGGGTCCAGCAATCCCTGGAATTCGTCGATTCGCGCATCGCCAAGGCGGCCGGCGACCTCGTGATTTACCAGGGCCAACTTCCCGGCGCACAGCAGGCGCTCCTTGAAGCGCAGGGCCGCGTGGCCGGCGCCGTCAAGGAGGTCGAGGCGCTCTCCGCCCGCGTGGACATGGCACAGCAGAACAAGGCCAAAATTACGCAGCAGCTCGAGTCTGACAAGCAGAAGATCGCCGACACCAAAAAGCTGATCGGCCAGATTGCCACGCAGGCCTACAAGTCCGGCGGCGTCCCCTCCAACCTGTCCCTCTTCTTTGGGTCCAACAACGGCGGCAGTCTGACCGAAACGATGGACCTGGCAGACCAGGCCATGCGGAGCCAGAACGCTGCCATGGACAAACTGTCGCAGCAGAGCGCCACCAACGTGAACTCTGAAGCGCGCCTCCAGGCGGTCGAGGCAGAGATCAAGGACCTGAAAGCCAAGGCGGATGCAGCCCTGGAGCGGGAAAAAGCCGCCCGCGATGAAGCGGCCGCCAAGAAGGAACAGGTCGACAAACTGATCGCGGACACCACCCGCCTGGACGCGGAGCTGCAGGCTGCCAAGCCTGGCATCCAGTCCCAGCTGGCCGGCGTCCAGGCGAGCCAGAATGCGGTGGCAGCCGAGATCCAGGAGCGCGACCGCAGGCTGCGGGAAGCCTGGGAAGCAGAGCAGCGCAGGAAGGCTGAAGCAGCGGCGGCGGCCGCGGCGGCAGCTGCCGCAGCCGAGGCCGCAGCGAGGAACCAGCCGCCGCCGCCAGCGCCCCCGGCACAGTCGTTCATGCCGCCGGTCGGGTCGCCGTCGGCATTTGGCCTCCGACATCCTTTTGACGGCAGCGTTCCCATCACGTCCGGCTTCGGATGGCGGGCCACCCCTCCGGGGACCATCGACTTCTACGGCCAGGGCGGGTACATGCACACCGGGCTGGACTTTGGCGCGGCGTGTGGCACACCCGTCTATGCGGCGGCAGCAGGGGAAGTCTTCAGCTCCGGCTGGAACTCTGGTGACGGAGGCGGCTGGCGGGTGAAGATCTCCCACGGCCTCATCGAAGGCAATACCCTGAACACCATCTACTACCACAACGCCAGCATCGTGGTCTCCAACGGCCAGCGGGTATCGCAGGGACAGCTGATCGCCTACTCCGGCAACACGGGCAACTCCACCGGCTGCCACGCCCACTTCGAAACCTGGCTGAACGGCAGCCCGGTGGACCCGATGAGGCTGCTGTAGCACCGTCTGCACCCTGCCGTACACTGGTATGACTCCGCGCCGGTTGGCCCGGGGGACAACCGAACTGACCTGAGGAGCTTTCCCTTGCCTAAAGAAAGTGGCCGTAAAGTGGTGGCCACCAACCGCAAGGCCCGGCACGACTACCACGTGCTGGATACCTACGAGGCTGGAATCGCGCTCATGGGCACCGAAGTGAAATCCCTGCGCGAGGGCCACGCCTCCATGGTGGACGGCTTTTGCACCTTCTATAACGACGAGCTGTGGATGGAAGCCATCCACATCCCTGAATACAACCAGGGAAGCTGGACCAACCACGCGGCCCGCCGGCGCAGGAAGCTCCTGCTCCACCGTGAGGAACTCATCAAGATCTCCCACAAGGTGCGCGAGTCGGGCTACACCATCGTCCCGCTGCAGCTCTACTTTGTGGACGGCCGCGCAAAGGTGGAAATCGGTGTGGCCCGCGGCAAGCGCGAGTACGACAAGCGGCAGACCCTGCGCGAACAGCAGGACAACCGCGAGGCGCAGCGTGAGATGCGGGAGCGCAACCGTCGCCGCTAGGAATGTTTTGGCCCGGGCGTGCGTTATGATGAATAGTCCGGTGGGCCAGCCTGCCGGTTTGATAAAAGAATATGGGGATGATCGGTTTCGACGATGTTAGTCGCGACAGGTGAAGCGGGCCGAGGATGCAGAATTATCTCGTAAACGCTGTCTGCAAACCAATAAGTGCCGAATCTAAGCGCACTGACTTCGCTCTTGCTGCCTAAGCAGTAAGACAGTCCGTCAGCCCGAGGTTGCTATCGCCCCGGATCCTGGCGTCATTTAGATAGCCACTGCTGTCCACCTCCGTCATCGGGGTGAACGGGACTCTTAGATGACTGGGCCCGGATCAGCCAGCTGTTTGCAGCATGGCTGGGGCCGAGAAAATCCGACGCAAACTGCGCCCGGAGAAGCCCTGACAACACGACATCGGACGGGGGTTCAATTCCCCCCATCTCCACATTTTGAAAATGCCGCAAGGCAGACTGAAAGACCCGGACATTGCGTCCGGGTCTTTCGGTGTTTAAGCGCGGCCTGCCTGTTCACCGACGGCGTAGCGGGGCCTGGGACTAGCGGCCGGCATCCATGGGTTGTCCTCTATAAGATCCGGCGTCGCGGCCCAGGCCGGGCCGGAAGTGGCCGGAACCAGCGGCGGAGCAGCCAGGAGGTGCCCCATGAACCAGATGCGTGAGCCCAGTCCCGAAGAGTACGACGACGGCGCGCTGGACTCCTATTCGGAGACGGTCATGCGGGTGGCTGAGACCGTTACGCCGCACGTCGCGGCCATAGAAATGACCAGCACCCGCCGGAACGGCAGGTTCCGCGTGGGGGCAGGTTCTGCGGTCCTCTTTACCGAGGACGGCTACCTGCTGACGAATTCCCACGTGGTGGCCGGTACCAACAAGGGGCACGCCGCATTTGCCGACGGCAGCCGGACCGATCTCGAGCTCGTGGGCGTGGATCCGTTGTCGGATCTCGCTGTGGTCCGCGGCAAGGCACCAAGGATGGCCCCCGCCCGCTTCGGCGACGCCGAGACCTTGCGTGTGGGACAACTGGTGATCGCAGTCGGGAATCCGCTCGGGCTGGCGGGGTCGGTCACGGCCGGAGTCGTCAGCGGCCTGGGCCGTTCCATCCCGGTCTGGGCCGGTGGCAACCGGAGGGTGATCGAGGACGTCATCCAGACCGACGCCGCCCTCAACCCAGGCAGCTCCGGCGGCGCGCTGGCGGACGCGCATGGCAGGATCGTGGGCATCAACACCGCCGTGGCAGGCGCCGGTCTGGGACTCGCTGTTCCCATCAATACGACAACATGGCGCATCATCGCGGCCCTGCTGAACGATGGGCGGGTCAGGAGGGCACACCTGGGTGTGGTCAGCACGCCGATCAGGCTGAACGCCAGCGCAGTGATCAGGACGGGCCAGCGGGACGGGCTCAGGGTGGTGGAGGTCCTGGCCGGATCACCCGCAAACCGCGCGGGCCTGGAAGCCGGTGACATCATCCTCACAGCCGGAAGCCGCGCCGTCAGCACCGCCGAGAGCCTGCAGAAGCTGCTGTTCGCCGATGCGATCGGACAGCCACTGCCGATCAGGGTGCTGCGGCACGGCAGGGCAGAAGACCTCGTCGCCGTCCCGGAAGAAATGCAGGCAGACGGGCAGTAGGCCTACCGGCGCTTCTTCAAATGCGCCACGGGGTCCTGGGCAGCCTCAGGGTGCTTGGCCTTCTTCTCGGCGCGTTTTTCCTTGATGGTCTTGACCGGCTTCTTTGCCAGGTTCTGGTGCGGTGTTTTGTCCGGCATGGCGTGCTCCTTACAGCAGGGGACGGGCTGCGTCCCTCTTCGTAAGTTACGCCTATTCAGTCCCGAATGTAATGGCCTGGAATGGCATGGAATCAGTCCGGAACAGGCACGTCCGCGATGCCCACAAAACGTGTCCCCACGCCGTCAAATTCGCTCCGGACGAACCCCGTGCGGACCGCCGGCACCTCGTCCGGCCGGTGATGGCCGCAAATCACATAGGTGAAGTCGGGCCACCACTTCTTGGGGCGGGCCGCCTCCTCGTAGCCGCAGACCGCGCATTCGAGGTGGACCCAGACCGGGCGCTTGCCCGTGCGGTTGGCACGGGACTGGACCAGCCAGGGCGGAGGGTTGTCCAGGATCTCGCCCAGCTGGGCCTCGGTCAGCCATTTTGGAAGGCCGTGGCGCTGTGCCATCTCCATCGGTACGTCAAGGGCAATGGCCGCGTCGCGTCTGCTAATCATCACCATCCACGATACGGGAGCCCACCAAATCAAGGCCCCCGGGGCCGCGCCTTCTATACCGCAGACACCAGGGCGATCCCCGCCGCGGCCGCAGCCAGGCCCAGGACCAGGTTGGCGGCAACGTTCACCGCAGCCGACCCGAGGCGCTCCTCGCTCAGCAGCCGCACCGTGGCCGTGGTCCAGGAACTGAAGGTGGTGAGCCCGCCGGCCAGGCCTGTCGCCAGCGCCGCCTGCCACTCCGCACCCAGTCCCAGTCCCACAGTGAGACCGTGCGCAGCGCCGATTATGAAGCACCCCGCCACGTTCACCAGCAATGTGGCCCAGGGCCAGTGCAGCCTCACGGGGGTCCCGGCCCCATGGTTGCCTGCACGCACAGTCTGCCGGGAGCTGTGATGGGCGAACCAGCTGTCAATGCCGAAGCGGAGGAGGGCGCCTGCCACCCCGAAAATCCCCACCAGCGCCGCGGCGATCACTGACGGCTCCCGGACGGGCGGCCAACAAGCTTTCCGGTCCGCCATCCAAGGCCCGCCGCAGCCAGCCCCAGCACCACGGACAGGCCGAGGTACGCAGTCCACACTCCGTGCTCCCCCTCCCGCACCAGCTGGTCCAGGGAAAAGACCACGGCGGAGAACGTGGTGAAGGATCCCAGGAGACCTGGCCCCAGCCCAGCCCGCAACCAGAAGGGCGTGCGCGGGCGGGCCATCCAGACGGTGGTCAGGGCGGCCAGGATAAAGCTGCCCGCCACATTGATGCTAAGGGTGGTCCAGGGAATGGATCCTGGGAGTTCCGGAAAGACCAGCCCCAGGACGTACCGGAGTTCTGTCCCCGCCAGGCCCCCTGCGGCAACGGCCAGCCAGGTGCCTGCCCTGGGCATCCACGATGTCTTCGGCCCGCTCATGCCCCGGGCAAGGTTACGGGAGATTCGGCGTCCCCCAGAAGGCAGCCCGGATGGGGTCGGTCGCTGTGCACCCACAGCGCCGACGTGATCTCATCGGCGAGGTCGTAGTCGCGCGTACGGCCTGAGTCCCGGACACGCACCACCAGCGCGCCTCCGAACGGCCTGCGGCCCACCACCTCCACTTCGGCGTCGAGGTCTATCTCCTCGGCCGCAAGGTAGCGGAGCAGGTCCGGATTGTCGTCGCTGATCCGGGTGATGCGGCCCGTGTGGCCCTGGTCCAGCTCTCCCATGAGGTGCGCGCGGGGCATAAAGACCTGGCCGTCCGCCGTGGGAATCGGATCGCCGTGCGGATCCCGCTGCGGGTTGCCCAGCTTCGCCGCCACGCGTTCTATGAACGTGTCCGAGACAGCGTGCTCCAGAAGTTCGGCTTCGTCGTGGACCTCGTCCCAGCTGTACCCCAGCTGCTGGACGAGGTAGGTCTCGATCAGTCGGTGGCGCCGCACCATGGCGAGCGCAAGTTGCAGGCCGGACTCCGTGAGCCTGATGGCACTGTACGGTTTGTGGTCCACCAGGCCCTGGTCCTTCAGCTTCCGGACCATCTCTGAAACGGAGGAATTGGCCACCCCCAGGCGTTGTGCCAGCTGGGAGGAGGTGATGGGTTTGTCCTGCCACTCAGTGAAGGAGTAGATGACCTTGACGTAGTCCTCGATGGAGGAGGAGGGAGCGCTGGTCTTCACAGGATCCAGCTTACCGGCTGCCCCTGGCCGCACGTGGACTGGCGTGCGCTCAAGCCCGGACCGCCCGCCATGCGAGCGTCAGGTATGGAAGTTCCAGTTCCTCGTCCGGTCCGTGGCCCAGGTGCTCGTGAAGGTACCAGTCCAAATTGGCCAGGACTTTTGCCCGGGTGGCCTCTCCGGCGCGGAGGTAATAGCTCCGCGATTTTGTCAGTTCCATCAGGTCTGCGGTGGTCACGGAGTCCTGCCAGTGCGTGAGGTGGTCCTCCAGCGCACCGAACTCGGGCCCTATGAGCGGGCGGTGGCCGGGTTTGTAGACGTCCCCGGCATGCATGATCCTGGAGAGCCGGTGGACCCAGGGGACGGATGTGTCCAGCTGGTTCCAGACGAGTCCCAGCGTTCCGTGGGGACGGAGGACGCGGGCAAGTTCCGTACTGGCCCTCAGGGCATCGCACCAGTGCCAGGCCTGCGCCACGGTGACGACGTCGAAAGCCGCGTCGGGCAGGCCGGTCGCCTCTGCGGTTCCAAGGACAGCCGTGGCGGCGGGGACGTGCTCAGCCAGCTGCGCGAGCATGTCCGCTGACGGGTCCACGGCCGCGACGGAGAGTCCCAGGTCCAGCAGCAGTTCAGTGAACTTCCCGGTGCCGGCGCCCACGTCGAGCGCATCGCGTCCTCCTGAAGGCACCAGCCAGCGCGCTGATTCTGCAGGGTAGCCGGGCCGCACCTGTTGGTAGTGCCTGCCGCCGTCCTGGAAGCTCTGGCCGAGCTCCCGGCGCCGGCCGTGATCCAGCCGTGGGCCACCCCGTGCCACGCGCGGCCTCCTTCATCCGGTTCCTTTGGTGTCCTCCGAATTTACCGCATCAGCCGCAACGGCAGGGCGCCGGCCGGCAGGCCAGCCGCAGGTCAGTCGTCGATGCAGGGCGCGGCGCCGGCCGTTCCCGGGGTGTTGGGCGCCCAGTGGGGGTACGTGCGGTTGTCATTGGCGGGAACCCAGCGGCCGGCGTCCACCACATAGTCCCAGCCAAGTCCCTTGGTCCGAAGGTCCCGGATGCCTGCCAGCAGACGTTCGGCATCCTCCAGCCTTGAGCCGACGCCGAAGCTGGCCCGCAGGGAACCGGAGGGAAGGCCCAGCCGCTTCAGCAGCGGGTGCGCGCAGAAGCGGCCGTCGCGCAGGCCCACTCCATGTTCTGCCGAGAGGTAGGCGGCCACCAGGCCGGCGTCGTAGCCTTCCACGGAGAAGTTGACCACGCCGATGGTGTCGGTGTCCGGGTTGGTGTCCTTGAAGATCTGGTGGACGGTGACGCCGTCGATCTCCTGCAGGCCTTCCACCAGGAAGGAGCGGATGGCTGCTTCATGGGCATGCCAGCGGTCCTGGTCCAGTTCCGCGATGACCTGCGTGGCGCGGGCCAGGGTCGCCGCACCCAGCACGTTCGGCGATCCGCCCTCGTGGCGGGCCGGCCCGGTTGCCCAGCTGACGCCGTCGAGCCTGGCTTCCTTGACGGCGCCGCCGCCCGCAAGGTGCGGTGTTCCGGCGTCGAGCCAGTCCGGCCGGCCCACCAGCACGCCGGCACCAAAAGGTGCGTAGAGCTTGTGGCCCGAGAAGGCGAGGTAGTCGACGTCGTCCGCAGTGATGTCGACCCGCCGGTGCGGCGCCAGCTGGGCCGCGTCCACTGCGATCCGTGCGCCGTGCTCGTGCGCCAGCGCGGCGAGGGCGCGGATGGGAAGGATTTCGCCCGTGACGTTGGAAGCCCCGGTCACGGCGAGCAGGCTGACGCCGCCCTGCTGCAGTTCCGCGCGGACCGCGTCAATGGTAGCCGCAATGGTGTCCTCTGCCACGATGCTGCGGTGGGGGACACCCTGCCACGGAAGGAGGTTGGCGTGGTGCTCAATGTCGAGGTACAGGACGTCGCCGTCGGGCCGCCCGTCGGTGACGGGCAGGCAGCCCGCCAGCAGGTTGAGGGAGTCAGTGGTGTTCCGGGTAAAAATCACCGAATCGTCCGGGCGCCCGCCTACGAAGTCGCGGACGATGGCGCGGGCATTCTCATAGACCGAGGTGCTGATCTGGGAGGCATAGCCCGCACCGCGGTGGACGCTGGCGTAGAAGGGCAGGATCTCGTTGAGGTAAGCCGACACCACGGAGAGGGCGGGGGCGGATGCGCCATAGTCCAGGTTGGCGTACCGGGCGTGGCCGCCATGGATCAGCGGGGCCTGGATCTCGGCGCCGCTGACTGCTGCGAGCGGACGGCCGGCGGCGGCGCGGCGCTGGTCGGAAAACGCCGGCGATCCCGGCAGGGCGGCTGCCTGACGCTGGACGGTGGCTTGGGGCGAGACTGCTTCGGGGGAGACGGTGGCAGTTGTCACAGAGACCTCACTTCAGAACAGGACTCCGTGCAGGAATCCGCGCTTGCCGCATCCCTTCCGGACCGGCCTGGTCGTCACCCGGGGCACCCCACCGCGAATGGAGGGTTGCCGGCCAGCAAACCGGGGTTTTGCGCTGGCACTCGTGACCTGGTTAAGAGCGTAGAACATGCGCAGTGAAGGTTAAAAGCCCGCGGAAATGTTAAGGGGTTTGTTACGCGCGGTTGAAAAGGGCCGCCTGCGCCGAAGATCACGACGGCGGACGCCTCCTTTCGGGGGTGCCCGCCGTCGAATATTCGTCCTGCCGGGACTAGAGGAGGTCGTCCAGGTTCGGGTTCAGCCGGCGCAGCACCTCTGAGTGCAGGATGGAATTCGTGGCCAGGGCGTTGCCGCCGAACGGACCGTCCTCGCCCTCCAGCGAGGTGAAGCGGCCACCCGCCTCCACCACGATGGGCACCAGTGCGGCCATGTCGTAGAGGTTCAGTTCAGGCTCGCAGGCGATGTCCACCGAACCTTCGGCCACCATGCAGTAGGACCAGAAGTCACCGAACGCCCGGGTCCGCCACACGTCCTCGGTAAGGCCCAGGAATTCATTGAGGTTTCCGCGCTCCTTCCAGCCGCCAAGGCTCGAATAGGAAAGGGAAGCATCGGACAGATTGGACACATTGGATACCCGGAGGCGGGTGGCAGCGGCAAGTGAACGCCCCATGTAGGCTCCCATGCCCTTGGCGGCCCACCAGCGCTTGCCCAGGGCGGGAGCGCTGACCACGCCCACCACCGGCTCGCCCTCATCCACCAGCGCGATCAGGGTGGCCCAGACCGGAACGCCCCGGACGAAGTTCTTGGTGCCGTCAATGGGGTCGATAATCCACCGCCGCGAGCCGTGGCCTGTGCTGCCAAACTCCTCGCCGAGTACGGCATCGCGTGGACGGGAGCGGGAGAGCTGGCCGCGGATGGCTTCCTCGGCTGCCTTGTCCGCATCGGTGACGGGCGTCAGGTCCGGCTTGGTCTCAATGTGGAGGTCCTGGGCCTTGAAGCGGCTCATGGTCTGGTCATCCACGGAATCGGCCAGGACGTGGGCCAGGCGCAGGTCATCGTTGTAGCTCGAAGCGGGTTGGATCATGGTTCCAAACTACCGTCTGCGCGCCGTTCTGGCGGGAAGCGGGCCCGTCAGGTCACGCTGCCCAGTTCCTTTGCCTCCTGGGCTTCCATTCGCGGGTCCGTGCCGAGGAGGCGCCGCAGGGAGCCCAGCCGTGCTGCTCCGGTGGGGCCGGCATGTCCCCCGCCCACCCATGCGTCCAGCCCGCAGTTCACCGCGGTGGCGGTGTGCTTGCACCCGCGCTCACAGTCGTCAATGCCGGGGGAGAGGTCCGGGAAGGAGCGGAGGATGCGGTCCGGGTCCACGTGCGCCAGGCCGAACGAGCGGATGCCGGGGGTGTCGATGATCCAGCTTCCGGACGGCGCATCCGCCAGCTTCAGGGCAAGGGCCGACGACGACGTGTGCCGGCCGCGGCCCGTGACGGCGTTCACTCCGCCGGTGGCCCGTTCCGCACCGGTCAGCGCATTGACCATCGTTGACTTTCCAACGCCTGAGTGCCCCAGCATCACGGTGACCTTGCCGTCCAGGTGGCCCCGCATCTCGGCGACGGCCGAGCTGTCCAGCCGTGCGGACAGGCCGTCGTCGGAACGGGCGTCAATGCCCGAGGCGGCGGAATCGGCTGTCCGGCTGATGATCACGGGAAAGTCCAGGTGGGTGTAGTTGGACAGCAGTTCCGCGGGATCCTTGACGTCCGCCTTGGTGACCAGCAGGATCGGCTCGATGCCTGCGTCATAGGCGGCCACCAGGGCACGGTCGATGAAGCCGGTCCGCGGCTCGGGGTTGGCGGCTGCCACCACGATCACCAGCTGGTCGGCGTTGGCCACCACTGCCCGTTCCACGGGATCCGTGTCGTCGGCGCTGCGCCGCAGGAGGGTCTTGCGGTCCTGGATCTTCACCAGCCGGGCCAGGGTGTCCGGCTCCCCGGAGACGTCCCCGACCAGCGAGACAAAGTCTCCTGCGACCACCGGGTTCCGGCGGAGTTCCCTGGCCCGGGCGGCAATGACTACCCTCTCGTTCCCCGAGTCCTCTCCCACAACTGCGGTGTACCGGCCCCGGTCAACAGTGATGATGCGCCCCGTGACGGCATCATCGTGGCTGGGCCTGTCCTTGGTGCGGGGCCGGGAGCCCTTCTTGCTGGGACGGATCCGGACGTCCGATTCATCCCAGGAATCAGTGCTCCGCGCCACCGCTGGAACCTTCCGACGCCGGTTCGGCGGGGCCATTCTGCGCCAGCATGTCTGCCCACAGCCGGGGGAAATCCGGCATGGTCTTGGAGGTAGTGCCGATGTCCTCCACCTGGACGCCCTCCACGGCGAGGCCAAGGATGGCGCCCGCAGTGGCCATGCGGTGGTCCGCATAGCTGTGGACGACGCCGGCGTGCAGCTGTGCGGGGCGGATCACCAGGCCGTCGCTGGTTTCCTCTGCGTCACCGCCAAGGCGGTTGATCTCGGTGACGAGGGCGGCGAGCCGGTCCGTCTCGTGGCCCCGCAGGTGCGCGATGCCGGTGAGCCGGGAGGGGCCGGTGGCCAACGCACACAGGGCGGCCACGGTGGGGGCGAGTTCGCTGGTGTCGGCGAAGTCTCCGCCCTTGATGTGGGGTCCGCCCGTGACCGTGAGGACGCCCTCGTCCAGCGTTACCTCCGCACCCATCGTGGCCAGGATGCTGCGCCAGAGGTCACCGACCTGCTGCGTTTCGTCCGGCCAGCCGGGGATCCGCACCGTTCCGCGGGAGGCCAGCGCGGCGGCGAGGAAGGGGCCGGCGTTGGACAGGTCCTGCTCGATCCGCTGGTCGAAGGCGCGGATGGGGCCGGGGCTGACCACCCAGTGGTTGGGCACCGAGTCATCAACGGCAACCCCGGCGCCGCGAAGGACCGCCACGGTCATGTTGACGTGGTCGAGGCTCGGCACCGGCTTGCCCACGTGCTCGAGGTGCAGGCCCTCGGTAAACCTTGCGCCCACCAGGAGCAGCGCCGAAACGAACTGGGAGGACGCGCTGGCATCGATGACCAGGTGGCCGCCGCGGACCTCGCCCGTGCCCTCCACAACGAACGGCAGTGACGACGGCGTCCCGCCCCCTTCCGCCGATACGGCCACCCCCAGCGCAGTGAGCGCCTCGATGATCGTTCCCATCGGCCGTTTGCGGGCATGGGGGTCGCCGTCGAACACGCTTCCGCCGTTCCGCAGGGCGGCAAGGGGTGGAACGAACCGCATGACCGTACCCGCGAGCCCGCAATCGATCCTTGTCAGGGGTGACGCGGCATCCGGGTCCAGCGGAACCACTTCCAGGTCGGGCCCAAAGGCACCGTCCCCGGGAACCTCCGTGATGGTGGCACCCAACTGGCGGAGTGCCTCGATCATGAGTGCTGAGTCCCTCGAATGGAGGGGAGCCCGCAGGCGGGACGGCCCGTCGGCCAAGGCGGCAAGAACGAGGTACCTGTTGGTCAGGGACTTCGATCCGGGCACGGTGACGGTGGCATCGACGGGCCGGGACGCGAAGGGCGCGGGCCAATGGGGAAGGGGCATTCCGGAGTCATCCCGGACGGCGGCTGCTGCGGTCATGCGGTGTTATGCCCCCGTGGCCTGTTCCACGGCGCGCCGCACAACCTTGTCCGCCTTGTGGAGCTTCTTGTTGGTGGTCTTCCGGGCGTCGGCCGCCAGGTGGGAGGCGTTCCTTCGTGCATCTGCTGCCAGGTGTTCAGCCCGCCAGGCCAGGCCCGGCTTGCCGGCGGTGTCAACGGATGCCAGCAGGGCGCCGCCGCTCAGGGACAGGTTCTTGAGGAGCTGGTTACGGCGGTTTTCCCGCCCTTCCTTGCTGCTGATGTCCGCACTGCGCCACTCAACAAAGGTGTTCAGCAGGGAGATCACCGTGAGCAGCGTGGCCGAGAGCCTGGAGAATTTACCCAGTCCGAAAAGCACGCCGGCTCCCACCTGCGTTCCGCCGATGACGCGGGCAAGGGTTTTCTCGTCCGACTTGAAGGGCAGGGACGCGGCAGCCTTGCGAAGCAGCGGCGAAAGCTGCTGCGCTGTGTCATCGGCGTTTTTGAGCTTATCCACTCCGGCAATGACGAAACTGGAGGCCAGCATGGGGCGGGCAAGCGTGCGGAAAAAGGACATGGATTTCCTCCTGGATGGACGAACCGCATCGAAAGCGGCGGAGTCCGTTCTAGTCTTGCACTTTTGGGGAATATTTGCCGAAGGCGTGGGGTTATTCATGACGCATCCGGGAATGCTGCGCCGCAGGGGAAGCCATGGCTGCAGCATGGAACTGCCGGCAGGCGCAGATCGCCGGATGCAGGTATCCAGATTCAGATACAGGGATGGACAAGCAGAGCGGAGTTGTGCCCTTGGCGCGGGTGTTGGACGGAATTGAAACAGCAGGCCCGGTGGCAATGGACTCATTCGAGGCTGAACCGCCAGGCTATGGCTCGCCGCGTGCGCGCAGCCTCCCAGTAGACTTGAAGGCAATGAGCACCCTGGATCCGGCCGTCGCGGCCATGTATGAGGCTTCCGACAGTGAAGCGAAGAGCAGCGCAGCAGCAGGGCCTGAGGCTGCGGAGTCAGCCGTGGTCCCGGCGCCTGCCGAAACCGGCGGGGATCTGGTGGATGTATCCACTGAATCGGTGGAACAGCGCCGCCTGAGGTTCGAACGCGATGCGATGCAGTACGTGGACCAGCTGTACTCGGCTGCCATGCGCATGGCGAGGAACCCGTCTGACGCCGAGGACCTCGTTCAGGAGGCCTACACCAAGGCCTTCTCTGCTTTCCACCAGTACCGGCCGGGGACCAACCTCAAGGCCTGGCTGTACCGCATCCTGACGAACACGTACATCAATCTGTACCGGAAGCGGCAGCGCGAGCCGCTCCAGTCCAACTCGGACACGATCGAGGACTGGCAGTTGGCGCGGGCAGAGTCGCACACCTCCAGCGGACTGCGCTCCGCCGAGGCAGAGGCGTTGGACCACCTTCCGGATTCCGACGTCAAAAGGGCGCTCCAGGACATCCCCGAGGAATTCCGCCTTGCGGTCTACTTCGCGGACGTGGAGGGGTTCGCCTACAAGGAAATTTCAGACATCATGAACACGCCCATCGGCACGGTGATGTCCCGGCTCCACCGTGGCCGGAGGATGCTGCGGGACATGTTGGGGGAGTACGCCGCAGAGCGCGGGTTCAAGACGGCCGCTACTTCACAGGACGCGGCGGGAAGCACACAACAGGAGAACAGGAAATGAGCGACTGCCAGGGATTGGGCGACTGCGACGACACCCGGATGCAACGCATTTACGAGTACCTCGACGGTGCCCTGACCCGCGAGGACATCACGGAGATCAAGAACCACCTTGATGACTGCCCGGAATGCACGGAGCAGTACGACCTTGAGTGCGTGATCCGCAACATGGTTAAACGCTCCTGCACCGAAGCTGCTCCGGAAAACCTGAAGAACGCCATTCTTGACCGGATCCACACCATCCGGCCGGTGGACGCCTAGGAGACTGCTGAACTAAGTGCTTTATGGGGCTGGTCCGGGGCGTTCACGTGTCGGGGCCAGCCCTTCCTTTTGTGGTCTCGGGTTCTGTGATTGAAGCATCGGGTCCTGTTTCTGGGCTTTTGAGGGTTGTTCGCCGGGTGGCGGGTCCGGTTTTCGCTGGCGGGAGGCCCTGAGGTGGTGCCCGCGTTCAAGCGATGGCCCAGGATCCTTTTTCGCTGGTAAGTCCGAGCGCGAGGAGGCGTCGCAGGTTCAGCCCGGCAATCCTCAGTTGCAGCCAGGCATTGTTCTGGTTTGTGCCGCGGTGCCGAACGCGGCGGTTGCCGCGGGTGAGCCAGGCGATGGACCGTTCGACCATGGGCCGGTGGGTGCGGTAGTCGTGCTGGAAGTCCGGGTCCGTGGCGCGTTTCCGGTGTTCGCGCTGCAGGGCGTCGTGCTCGTGCAGTTCGAGTTTGCGCCCGCGTGGGGAGCCGGTGCACCGGGCCCGGAGCGGGCAGCTGCTGCAGGCGGCGCCGAAGGTGACCCGCCGCTTAGCGGTGATCCTGCGCGTAAGCCCGTTCGGGCAGGTCGCGGTGCCTGCTGCTTCATCGACGGTGAAGTCATCGAGGGTGAACCCGCCTTCGACGGCCGGGCGCAGCGGCCAGGGTTTGATCACCGGGGTATGGCCGGTGCGGGCGAGAGCGGCGAGCATTTCCCCGGAACCGTAGGCCGAGTCTGCCAGGACGTCCACGCTGGTCCCGGCGATCGTGGGCTCCATGCCGATCAGCCGGGCGCCGACGGCCCCGTCGCTGTTCTCCGGTCCGGAGGCCTTGGTCAGCTCCGCGGCGGTGATCAGCCCGGTATCGGGCTCGATGACAATGTGGGCTTTGAATCCGTCCTGCTGCCGGGACCTGGTCTTATGCGCGTGCCGGGTGTCCGGGTCCACGGTGGAGATCATCCGGTCCGGTGCGACCTTCCGGGCGATCCGCCACCGCCCGTCGGTCCCGTCCGAGTCCTCGGCCGGTTCCACGTCCTGCCCGGCGACCAGTGCAAGCAGCGCGTACGCATCGGCCCCCCTGCCCTCCAAGGTCTCGGGATCGACCGCGGCCAGCAGCGCCAGCGCATCGGTGACCAGCGCCGAGACCAGCCCGTCCCTGGCATCCTGGTCGTCCCAGGCGATGTCCGGCTTACCGGTGCGCGTGTAGTCATACCCCTTCGCGTGGGTGGCCAGCAGGTCCTGGCCGCCGGGGATGTCACGGCCGAAGCGGCGCACCGCTGCGATCAGCTGCGTGATCGTGTCCTGCCTCGCGACCGCGTCATCCAACACTGTTGAATCAACCGCCCGCCGGCGCTTGCCCGCCAGGACTCCGGTTTCCGCAACGACCTCGGCGATGGCCTTCATGATCCGGTGCGGGTTCTTCGATGCCGCCAGCCGCCGGCGCCAGTACGTCAGCGTGCTCGGATGGAATGCCGTATCGGTCAGTCCGTACCCGCACGCGGCTTTCCAGCGCAGATCGTACGTCAACGCCTCGGCTGTTTCCCGGTCAGAGAGGCCCTGCAACGCCTGCAGCACCAGCACCGAACCGATCACCGAAGCGGGAACTGACGGCCGGCCCCGCCGCGACGGGAACAGGTCCTCCATCATCGAATCCGGAAACAACCGCCCCCGATGCTTGGCCAGAAAAGCGAAGACACTGCCCGGAGCCAACAACTCTCCGGCCAGCGCCTCCACATCCAAATACCCGCGTTGCGCGTCCTCGCGTCCCTGCATAAGACCAGTCTTAACCACCAGCCTCACCAGTCCAGCCGACGCGCCTAAACCAGCGGATATTTCAGCAGTCTCCTAGGACGCCACTCCCCAGCTGACAACAAAGAACCCCGGAAGCCATGTGGCTTCCGGGGTTCTTTGTTTGAACCGTAGTTCCTGGCATGTGCCTAGGTGTTGGGGCGCTTCCCGTGGTTCGCGCCGCCACGCTTACGGTCACGACGCTTGCGTGCACGCTTGCTCATAGCTGGCCTCCTTAATGTTGGTACTCAAAAGAGCTGCCCTCAAGTCTCCCACATCACGGGGCGGCCCGCGAACCAGGAACAGCCGGATGACCTGCGCATTGACGGCGGTGGGACCCCTGGCGGGCTAAGAGCCCAGTGAGTTGCGGATGGAGATGCCGGCCTGTTCCAGGACTGTCCTCAGCGTTTCCATTGCCACGGGACTGAGCGGTTGCCTGCCGGCGTGCAGCCGCAGCTCCGCCCTGAGGTCGTCCCGGAACTGCTGGAGCATCATTTCGGCTTCCTTGAGGGACCGCTGGCTTTCGGCCGGCAGCCGTCCGGGGACCCTGAACTCCGTGGACAGTGCGCTGGCGCGGGCTGCCTCTGCGGTGGCAGCAAGGTCCGCACGCAGCCCCCTCATGTTGCTGCGGATGTCCGCGCGCAGGTTGTCCGCCAGCCGACGGACAGAGGCTGAAATCTCGCTCTCCACGCCTGCCAGCTCGTCGCGGCGGCGGTTGAGCTCCGCCAGGCCTGCGGAGGTGATGTGGTAGTTCGTGCGGCGGCCGGCGGATTCGGTGGCCACCAGGCCTTCCTCCTCGAGTTTGCCCAGCCGGGGATAGATGGTGCCGGCGCTGGGGGAGTATGTCCCGCCGAACCGCTCCTTGAGCGCCTTGATGAGCTCATAGCCGTGTTTGGGCCCGGACTCAAGAAGCGCCAGAAGGTAAAGCCGGAGCGCGCCGTGGGCAAAGACCGGTGCCATCAGGTCCCTGCTTCTGCGTTTCCTGCCACGGTCCTGTGGAAGATGGAGGTCTTTCCGGACACTGAGTTGGTCCGCACCAGCATCAGCTGGCCGTCAGGGCCCGCAATGGTCTCCACCTTGCCTCCCACCACCGTGTACCGCTGGTCCCCGATCACCACCGCACCGCTGGCGGACTTGGCGATGATGTCCACGCCTACGTCGTGGGGCAGCCGGATGGTGATGTCTCCCGAAACTGAGTTCGCCCCGAAATCATGGGTGAAACCCAGGAGGTCGAAGCTCATGTCCCCGCTGACGGTGTTCGCCCGGATATTGCTGAGGCGGCCGGACGCCGTCACTTCACCGGAGACGCTCTTGGCCGTCAGGACCCCGGTGTGGTTGCGGATGGAGACTTCCCCGCTGACAGTCTGGACGTTCAGTTCCCCGGCTGTGCTGTCCGCCATGACCGAACCGGAAACCGTGCTGAGGCGGGTGTTCGCGGCTATGCCGGACACCAGCCCGTCGCCGCTGACGGTGCCGGCTTCCACGCTGACGTGGGCCGGCACGGCAATGCTGATGACGGCCGAGTTTTCGCTGTTGTGGTTGACCGTTCCCATCAGGTTCTTGAACCAGCCTTGCGGGCCGTGCAGCTGGTGGCGCACCTCCAGCCGGCCGTCGCTCAGGGAAACAGCCACCGGATCACCGTGCACATCCGAAATCTCTACCCGCGTGACGGGTTCCTGGTGCGTAACGACGTCGAAGCGTCCCTGCACCATGCCCAGTTTCAGGGACGTCACGCCGTCGACGTCGATGGTCTCCGGACTGGTGACAGTCCATTCTTGATCGGTCACGGGCCCTCCAGGCGATATATCGTGTTGACCCTTCCCAACGTACCCCTTCCCATGGGGCAGGTCAAGATATATCGCGAACCTGGTGCTACTCCGGAGCGTCCAGGCCCAGCCACTGGAACCAGCCACGGTGCAGCACCAGCCAGGCCATCAGCCCGTAGCCGGCCTGGCCGGGCGTGCCGCCCTGGGCTGCCAGGTCCTGCCGCCACTGTTCGTGGTTCAGGAGCGGGGAGAACGTGTCCACGTACAGGTGCTTGCGCCGGGTGGTGACGTCGGCGAAGGCGGTGTTGAGTTCGTCAAGGCGCCTGTTCTGGGCGGGGTCCAGGGTGGGGGGAGGGCCCACCACGAAGACCTCGATACGGTTCTGGGACGCCGAGTCCAGGATGTTGGCCAGGTTGAGCCGGCTGCGTGCGGTGGAGAGCCCGAACTCGATGTCGCGTCCGGAGAGCCCGATCACCAGGCGGTTCTCCGCCTTGTCGCTGAAGCGGCGCCCGGCCTCTTCGAGCCAGCGCGCGGCAAGGCCTTCCGTCCCTTCCTCAGGGCAGGGGAGGGCGTAGCTTTCGAGGAGCATGCTGTCCCGGGGAGTGCGGGCCAGCACACGGCCCAGCCAGCCGAGGGCCCGGGGGTCACCCAGTCCGGCCAGCAGTTCATCTCCTACAGCTGCAATCCGCAGCTTCCTGTCTTCCACGCGTTCCTCTTTACGTCGGTGCCTTGCCGCCGCCGCGGGCCTGGTTCAGGCCGCGGGGTAGGGCCGTGCATGCGATTGGGGCTTTTCATTCAGCGCTGCCTGTTTCCTTCAGCGCTGTGCACTCCATTAAACAGAACCGCCCGGCCGGAGTCTGGGATTTCGACGTCCGGCCGGGCAGCCTTAGTGCTTATTTCCGTGCAAATGCCTGCTTCAGGAGGACATCCTGCTCCGCGGCGTGCCGTTTCATGGACCCGGCGGCAGTGGATGCCGACGCCGGACGCGAAACCAGCCGGATGGTGCGCTCCAGGGCACCCGGAAGGTTCAGGCCAATGAACGGCCACGGACCCTGGTTGGCAGGCTCGTCCTGCGCCCACACAACTTCCGCGTTCGGGTACTTGGCGAGTTCCTTTGCGATCTCCTCGTGCGGCAGCGGGTAGAGCTGCTCCACGCGGACGATCGCGGTGGTCTTGTCATCCGTCTTCTGCCGGGTGGACAGGAGATCGTAGTACAGGCGGCCGGAGACCAGCAGGACGCGTTCGACGGCGTCCCCCGCCAGCTGCTCGTGTTCCCCAATCACGGGGCGGAACGTGCCGGTGGTGAAATCCTCCACGGATGATGCCGCAGCCTTGAGGCGCAGCAGCTGCTTGGGCGTGAAGATGATCAGCGGCTTGCGCGGCCGGTTGTAGGCCTGGCGGCGCAGCAGGTGGAAGTGCGAGGCCGCCGTGGTGGGGTTGGCCACGATCATGTTCTCTTCGGCGCACAGCTGCAGGAACCGCTCGATCCTCGCGGAGGAGTGGTCCGGGCCCTGGCCTTCGTATCCGTGGGGCAGCATCAGGACCAGCGAGGACCGCTGTCCCCACTTCTGCTCCGCGGAGGAGATGAACTCGTCGATGATGGTCTGGGCACCGTTGACGAAGTCGCCGAACTGCGCCTCCCACAGGACCAGCGCATCCGGCCGCTCAACAGAGTAGCCGTACTCGAAGCCCATGGCCGCGTATTCCGAAAGCAGGGAGTCGTAGATCCAGAGCTTCGCCTGGTCGTCGGTGAGGTTGCCGAGCGGCAGCCATTCCTTGCCGTTGGCGCGGTCGTGGAAGACGGCGTGGCGCTGCACGAACGTGCCGCGGCGGGAGTCCTGTCCCGCCAGGCGTACAGGAACTCCTTCCATGATGAGTGAACCGAAGGCTGCGATTTCACCGAAGCCCCAGTCGATGCCGCCCTCGCGGGACATCTGTTCGCGCTTCTCGAGCAGCTGCTTGAGCTTCGCGTGGACGGTGAAGCCCTCGGGGACTTCCACGTGCGCCTTGCCGATCCGGGCCAGGGTGTCCGCGGAAATGGCCGTCGAGACCGGCGCGGAGGTGCCGGAGTCGGACTGCTGGGAGATGGGACGCTCGATGTCCGAGACAGCGGCAGTGTCTGCCGTGACGATCGGGATAGGGGAGGTCTGGGCCGCGTGGGTTTCGGCGAAGACGCGTTCCAGGCGCTCCTGGTAGTCGCGGAGCAGCTGCTCGGCTTCTTCCTCGGTGATGTCGCCACGGCCGATCAGGGACTCGGTGTAGAGCTTGCGGACCGAGCGCTTGGCCTCGATGAGGTTGTACATCAGCGGCTGGGTCATCGAGGGGTCGTCGCCCTCGTTGTGCCCGCGGCGGCGGTAGCAGACCATGTCGATGACGACGTCCTTGTGGAACCGCTGGCGGAACTCGTAGGCGAGCTGCCCGATGCGGACCACTGCCTCGGGGTCGTCGCCGTTCACGTGGAACACAGGGGCCTGGATCATCTTGGCAACGTCCGTGGAGTACGTGGACGAGCGTGATGATGACGGGGCCGTCGTGAAGCCCACCTGGTTGTTGACAACAACGTGGATGGTTCCGCCGGTGCGGTAGCCGCGGAGCTGGGACAGGTTGAGCGTTTCGGCGACAACGCCCTGGCCGGCAAATGCCGCGTCACCGTGGACCATGATCGGCAGGACAGGGAAGGACTCGCCCTGGTCCAGCCGGTCCTGCTTGGCGCGGACAATGCCCTCCAGGACGGGGTCCACCGCCTCAAGGTGGGACGGGTTGGCGGCGAGGTAGACCTTGGTTTCCTTGCCGTTGTCCGAGGTGAAGGTCCCCTCGGTGCCCAGGTGGTACTTGACGTCGCCGGATCCCTGCACGGAGCGGGGGTCCTGGGTGCCTTCGAATTCGCGGAAGACCTGCGCGTAGGTCTTGCCGGCGATGTTGGTGAGCACGTTCAGGCGGCCGCGGTGGGCCATGCCGATGGCTACCTCGTCCAGGCCGTCGTCGGCGGCGTCGGACATGATGGCGTCCAGCAGCGGAATCAGGGACTCGCCGCCCTCCAGCGAGAAGCGCTTCTGGCCGACGAACTTGGTCTGCAGGAAGGTTTCGAAGGCCTCGGCTGCGTTCAGCTTGGAAACGATGCGCAGCTGCTCTTCGCGGCTGGGCTTGGAGTAAGGGTGCTCCAGCTGGTCCTGGAACCATTTGCGTTCGGCAGGCTCCTGGATGTGCATGTATTCGATGCCGGTGGTGCGGCAGTAGGCATCGCGCAGGACGCCCAGGATGTCGCGGAACTTGAGCATCGGCTTGCCGCCGAAGCCGCCGGTGGGCCATTCACGGTCCAGGTCCCAGAGCGTCAGCCCGTAGGTCAGGACGTCGAGGTCCGGGTGCTTGCGCTGGACATACTCCAGGGGATCGGTGTCCGCCATCAGGTGGCCGCGGACGCGGTAGGAGTGGATCAGCTGCTGGATCCGTGCCACCTTGTTGATTTCGTCGGCCGGGTCCACCTGCTTGTCGGCGCTCCAGCGCACGGGCTCGTACGGGATACGGAGCGACTCGAAGATTTCATCGTAGAAGTTCTGTGCGCCGAGGAGCAGCTGGTGGACAAGCTTGAGGAACTCGCCGCTGCCGGCACCCTGGATCACGCGGTGATCGTAGGTGGAGGTCAGGGTGAGGACCTTGCTGATCGCGTTCTGGGCGATGATCTTTTCGCTGGCACCCTGGAATTCTGCGGGGTAGTCGAGGGCGCCGACGCCGATGATGGCAGCCTGGCCCTTGGACAGGCGGGGCACCGAGTGGACGGTGCCGATGCCGCCGGGGTTGGTCAGCGACACGGTGGTGCCCTGGTGGTCCTCCGCCGTGAGCTTGCCGTTGCGGGCGCGCTTGATCAGGTCCTCGTAGGTGTGCCAGAACTCGGAGAAGTTGAGGGTTTCGGCCTTCTTGATGTTCGGGACCATGAGCAGGCGGGTGCCGTCCGGCTTCGGCATGTCGATGGCAATGCCGAAGTTCACGTGGGCCGGCTGGACGGCAACGGGCTTGCCGTCCACTTCGTCGTAGTACACGTTCATGGAGGGGAACTGGGAGAGCGCGCGGATCACGGCGTAGCCGATGAGGTGTGTGAAGGACACCTTGCCGCCTCGGGCGCGGGCCAGGTTCGAGTTGATGACCACGCGGTTGTCGATCAGCAGCTTGGCCGGGATGGCGCGGACGCTGGTGGCCGTGGGCACCTGGAGGCTGGTGACCATGTTCGTGGCGATGGCCTTTGCCGGTCCGCGGAGGACGGAGACGACGTCTTCCTCAGGAGCGGTGGGTGCCTTGACGTTCTTGGGCAGCTGCGCCGGGATGGGCTGGGAGCCGGTTCCGGCCTCGGTCTTCTTGCCGCCGTCGCGGGCAACGGTGGCGGGGGCCTTCTTTGCCGGTGCGGGCGCGGAGGCCGGTGGAGCGGACGGTACCGGCGGGACCGCAGGTGCTGCTGCCGGCGACGGTGCCGGGGCTGCATTTACTGACGGCATTTCCCTGGTAGCGGGATGGGCAGAATTTCCGTTGGAAGAAGAACTGCCCGACCCGAACGATTCAAACAGCGGCCACCACTTGGCATCCACGGCGTTCTTGTCCTGCTGGTACTGCTCGTACAGTTCGTCAACGAGCCACTCGTTTCCGCCAAATTCCTCTGGTAGACGGTGGCTAGGCTGCTCTGGCACTTGAAATACGCCTCTTCCATGAGTTTGATTTCTCCCCGGCCCCACGGTGCTTCAGCAACACGTTCGAACCGATTTCTGCGTCCTCTGAACCCAGACCTTTGCAAGTCTAGTGAGCATCGTGTGTTAACTGCCAATAAGGGTGACCCAAATCATGAAGTGACGCGGGGATGGCGGAATATGGCGGAAAACGGCGTCATCAACGGTGTGTTGCCCGGCGGCGGAAAGACCGCCAGCGAAGCACCCGGCGGGTGGCAGTGCGGGTGAAGCTGGCGCAGGTGCCTCCTGTAGACTGAAGCTCTTATGGACAGTAAATCTAGGTGCCGGCCTGGGGGCTGTCAGCGGAGCATGAAGAGCAGCACCGCGCAGTCCACCCGCAGAGCCGGCAAACCCCGAACACCAGCCCATCATCCGCCGGCAGCGCGGCCGGCCAGCGGCCCCGGGAAACGGGCACCGGCTTCAGCCGACCATCCTCCGCCGGGAAGACGTTCCAGTCTCCGCAACTTTCCTTCTTCAGCCATGACATTCGCCACCGCCGTCCAGGCGGGATGCTGAATGGAATGGCTTCTCCTTGCAGCAGGCCTGCTGCTGATTGCCGGCACCGGATTCTTTGTGGCCGTCGAGTTCTCCCTTATCGCCCTGGACCAGCCCACGGTCCAACGTGCCATTGACGACGGCGACACCGGCGCTGTCCCTTTGCTCACCTGCCTGAAATCGCTGTCCACGCAGCTGTCCAGCTGCCAGCTGGGCATCACTCTGACAACGCTCCTGACCGGCTACGTGATGGAGCCATCGGTGGGACGCCTCCTGGAAGCCCCCCTGGCCGCCGTCGGACTTCCCGATGTCGCCGTCGCTTCCGTCTCCCTGGTCCTGGCCATGGTGCTCGCTACCCTGCTCTCCATGCTCCTGGGCGAACTGGTGCCGAAGAACATGGCCATCGCGCTGTCCTTCCCGGTTGGCCGTGCGCTCGCCCGGCCCCAGCTGATGTTCACGGCCGTCTTCAAGCCGGCCATCGTGGTACTCAACGGATTCTCCAACAAGGTGCTGAACGTCTTCGGGCTGGAGGCGAAGGAAGAAATTTCCGGTGCCCGGACACCGGCGGAACTCGCATCACTGGTGCGCCGGTCCGCGGCCATGGGAACGCTCGACGCCGGCACTGCCAACTTCGTGGCGCGTACCCTCAACTTCTCCGCCAGGACAGCGGCAGACGTCATGACGCCCCGCATCCGGGTGGAAACGATTGATGCCGACCAGCCCGTCTCGGATGTCCTCAGTGCTGCACGCCGGACCGGATACTCGCGGTTCCCGGTGATTGGTGATTCCGCGGATGACATCCGGGGGCTGGTCCACGTCAAGAAGGCAGTGGCTGTGCCGTGGGACCGCCGGCAGAACCTGGAAGCCGGTGCCATCATGACGGAGGTGCTGAGGGTCCCCGAAACCATCCACCTCGACGCCCTGCTTGCGGAACTCCGCGAGGGCAACCTCCAGCTCGCCGTCGTCCTGGACGAGTACGGCGGAACCGCCGGCATCGCCACGCTCGAGGACCTGGTGGAGGAAATCGTGGGAGAGGTGGCGGACGAGCATGACAAGGTCCGCCCTGGACTCCTGCAGAGTGCTTCCGGCGACTGGTACTTCCCGGGCCTGCTCCGCCCGGACGAGCTGTCCGAGCAGATTCCCCGGCTGAGCGTCCCGGACGAAGCCGCCTACGAAACCGTGGGCGGATACGTCATGAGCAAGCTGGGCCGGATCGCCGTCGTTGGGGATACTGTCCTTGTTGGCGGCGGCACGCTGAGCGTCACCAGGATGGACGGGCGCCGCATTGACCGGATCTGTTTCCGGCCGGCTGCCGACTCCGACGACAACGACCGCGCGGACAGCTCCCAGCGCGACGATCATCCCAGGCGCGACGACAAGTCCACCCGGAACGGCAGGAACCAACGCGACGACAGGGCTGAACAATGAGCGACTGGGCCGGGATCCTCTGGCTGGCTGTGCTGCTGCTCGGCAACGCGTTTTTCGTGGCCGCAGAATTTGCCGTCATGTCCGCGCGGCGCAGCCAGATCGAACCGCTGGCCGAGGCAGGGTCCAAGCGGGCGCAGACCACCCTCCGCGCCATGGAGAACGTGTCGCTGATGCTGGCATGCGCACAGCTTGGCATCACCGTCTGCTCCCTCTTGATCCTGCTGGTGGCAGAACCAGCCATCCACCACCTCCTCGCCGTACCGCTGGAGACGCTGGGCCTGCCGAAGGAAGTTGCCGATGTGGCAGCGTTCGCGGTGGCGCTGATGCTGGTGACGTTCCTGCACGTGACCTTCGGGGAAATGGTGCCAAAGAACATCTCGGTCAGCGTGGCTGACAAGGCGGCGCTCCTGCTTGCCCCGCCGCTGATGTTCGTTGCCCGGCTGGTCCACCCCGTCATCTCGGTCCTCAACTGGTCGGCCAACCACATCCTCAAGCTCCTCCGCATCGAGCCCAAGGATGAGGTGAACTCCTCCTTCACGCTGGAGGAAGTGCAGTCCATTGTCCAGGAGTCCACCCGCCACGGGCTGGTGGATGACGACGCCGGGCTCATCACCGGCGCGCTGGAATTCTCCGAGTACACGGCCGCGGACATCATGGTTCCTGTGGAGAAGCTGGTTATGCTCCGGGCCGCCACCACGCCAGTGGAGTTCGAGAAGGCCGTGAGCCGCACCGGATTCTCCCGGTTCCCCATGCTTGACGAGGACGACATGCTGTACGGCTACCTCCACGTCAAGGATGTACTCTCCATCCCCGAGCAGGCATATGAGCGGCCCATCGCCGAGAGCCGCATCCGCTCCCTGGCCAACCTGGCGCTGGACGATGAGATCGAGAAGGCAATGTCCGTCATGCAGCGCACCGGATCCCACCTTGCACGGGTGATCGGGCCCGACGGCAACACCAAGGGCGTCCTGTTCCTGGAAGACGTGATCGAGCAGCTCGTCGGCGAAATCCGGGATGCAACCCAGGCCACCGGCATCCGGCGGCTGGGGCAGCCCAACGGGGGTTAGCGGGAGGTGCCCTTCTCCCGCGGGCGGTGGGCACCGGTGTCATGGCACCCTTCTGTTCTAAATAGGAATCATTCCCATTTAGGTATAGGCTGGGAGGGTTGTTTTCGCCCCTTCCCACTGAATGAGGTTTCCGTGCGCCGTCCCGCCGCTGCCCGATCGTCCCTCGCTGCCCTTGCCGGGCTTGGCCTGCTCCTGACCGGGTGCAGCCCGCAGGCCGAACCCGCGCCGGACGCCGCCGACGGAATCAACATCGTCGCCTCAACAAACGTCTACGGTGACATTGCCAAAACCATTGGCGGGGACAAGGTCAGCGTGACCGCCATCATCACCAAGACCAGCCAGGACCCGCATTCCTACGAAGCCACCGCCCAGGACCGGCTGGTGGTCTCGAAAGCCGACCTCGTCCTGGAAAACGGCGGCGGCTACGACGACTTCATCCACACCCTGGCGGAGGACAGCGGCCTCGACGACGCGAAGGTGCTCAACGCCGTCGAACTTTCCGGCCTGGCGCACCCTGAAGGGGAGGAAGCCGCCGCGGAAGCCCCGGCGACGGAACCCGCGGCAGAGGACGAATCTGCCCACGACCACGGCGAATTGAACGAGCACGTCTGGTACAGCCTTCCGGCGGTGGAACAGCTGGCCGACGAGATCGCCGCCAAGCTGGCCGAGCTCGAGCCCGCCTCTGCCTCGACATTCCAGTCCAACGCCTCCACTTTCAAAGCCGGCATAGAAGAACTGCACGGAAAGCTGGACGCACTGAAGGCCGCTTCGGCGGGTGCCCAAGTGGCCGTGACCGAGCCGGTGCCGGTGTACCTCCTGGCGGACGCCGGGCTGGTGAACGCTACTCCCGAGGACTACACTGCTGCGATTGAAGAAGGCTCGGACGTCCCGCCGGCAGTGCTCAAGGCCGCCACGGACCTCGTGGCTTCGAAGTCGGTGCGCCTGCTCGCCTACAACAGCCAGACCGAAGGCCCGCAGACGGAGTCGCTCAAGAAGGCGGCGGAAACTGCGGGTGTTCCCGTGGTCGACTTCAGCGAAACACTGCCGGAGGGCAAGACGTACCTTCAGTGGATGACGGACAATGTGGACAACATCACCAACGTTCTGGAGACAAATAGTTGAAACCCGTGGTCAGCCTCACCGGAGCGTCCCTGAAGTTCGGTAAGCGGGCGCTCTGGGAGGACCTGGACCTGGACATCATGCCCGGCGAGTTCTTCGCCGTCCTGGGTCCCAACGGAAGCGGCAAGACCAGTTTCCTGAAGGTCCTGCTGGGGCTCCAGGACCTGCACCGGGGGCAGGCCATGCTTGGCAGCCGACCGGTGGAACGGGGCAGCAGCCTCATCGGCTACATACCCCAGCAGAAATCATTCGCCCCGGACACCCCGATGCGCGCCCGGGACCTCGTCGGCCTCGGCGTGGACGGCCACCGGTGGGGCCTGCGCCTGTCCCCGGGCAAGGCCAACCGCAGGATCGACCAGCTCCTTGAACTGGTAGGGGCCACGGAGTATGCGAGAGTCCCGGTAGGCCAGCTGTCCGGCGGCGAACAGCAGCGGCTGCGGGTTGCGCAGGCCCTTGCCACCGATCCCCAGATCCTGTTGTGCGATGAGCCCCTGCTCTCCCTGGACCTCCACCACCAGCAGGCGGTCAGTGCCCTGATCAACAAGCAATGCCGTGAGCAGAACAGTGCCGTGGTTTTCGTGACGCACGAAATCAACCCCATCATCGACTATGTGGACCGGGTGCTGTACCTCGCCGGCGGCCGCTTCAAGGTGGGTACGCCCGAAGAGGTCATGACCACCGAGGTCCTTTCCGACCTTTACGGAAGCCACGTTGAGGTGATCCACGCTAACGGGCGCATCGTGGTGGTGGGCCTGCCGGATGCCACCACCCACCACCATGCCCCAACGCATGTGCTGGCCGGAGAGGCAGCCTGATGGATGGGGACAGCATTCTCGGCGCCATCTTCAGCTTCGAAAACTACGGCGAACTCCTGGTGCTGGTGCAGAACTCCATCTGGGCCGGTGCCGTCCTGGGTCTCCTGGGCGGCCTGGTGGGTACCTTCGTGATGAAGCGCGACCTGGCGTTTGCGGTGCACGGCATCTCCGAACTCTCCTTCGCCGGGGCCGCCTTTGCGCTGCTCATCGGCGCCGACATTGTGTTTGGATCGCTGATCGGGTCCGTCACCGCGGCGCTGTTGCTGGGCCTGATGGGTGTCCGGGCCAGGGACAAAAACTCGATCATCGGCGTCATCATGCCGTTCGGGCTTGGGTTGGGCATCCTGTTCCTGTCCCTCTACGAAGGCCGGGCCGCCAACAAGTTCGGCCTGCTCACGGGACAGATAGTCTCCGTGGACACGGTCCAGCTGCAGGCGCTTGCCGGAACGGCCGTCGTGGTGATGGTGGCCCTGGTGGCCATCTGGCGGCCCCTCAATTTCGCCAGCGTCGATCCTGAACTTGCCGAGGCGCGCGGAGTTCCCGTGCGGACGCTTGCCATCGTCTTCATGGTCCTGCTGGGCGTCAGCGTGGCCCTGTCCATCCAGGTGGTGGGAGCCCTCCTGGTCCTGGCCCTGCTGATTACTCCTGCCGCGGCCGCGCTCCGGGTGACGTCCTCGCCGGTTGCCGTGGTGCTGCTCAGCGTGGCCTTCGCGATGACTGCCACCGTTGGCGGGATCCTGCTGGCGCTGGGAGGACGCATCCCGATCAGCCCCTATGTCACCACATTGTCCTTCCTGATCTACGTGGTGTGCCGGGTGGTTGGCTCGGTGCGGGCCCGGAAGGGAATCAACGGGCGGGTCCTGGCGGGAACGGCTTAGGGGCTTCCGGCGGCCTTGCGCGCAGTGCAGTCCGGGCACAGGCCGAAGATCTCCACGGTATGGGCCACCTCTGTGAACCCGTGTTCCGCAGCTGTACGCGCCGCCCAGGTCTCCACCGCCGGAGCCTCGACTTCCACTGCCTTTCCGCAGTTCCGGCACAGCAGGTGGTGGTGGTGACCGGTCACGGCGCAGCGGCGGTACACGGCCTCGCCGTCGCCGTTGCGCAGCACGTCCACCAGGCCCTCGTCCGCGAGCGACTGGAGAATCCGGTAGGCGGTTGCCAGTGAGACCGAAACGCCCTGGTTCTGGAGGATCCGGTAGAGCTCCTGGGTGCTGACGAAATCGTCCAGTTCATCCAGCGCCGCGCTGACGGCCCTGCGCTGCTTCGTGACGCGCTGCTCCTTGCCGCCGCCCGTCGCCGGGGACGACGTGGTGGAATCAGCCTTGGCGCCGACGGGCATGGGTGGACTCGCTTCCTCAGGATGGTGGCAAAGATCCAGATTACCAGCCGGAGCTTCGTGGACATGGTCCCGGGGCGGACCCTAGGCTGGCGCTATGAAGCTGACGAAGTACACGCATTCCTGTGTCCGGCTGGAAAAAGACGGCAGGGTCCTGGTCCTGGATCCGGGCAACTTTTCGGAATCGGCTGAGGCCCTGCAGTCCGCGGAAGCGGTCCTGGTAACGCACGAGCACGCCGACCACATTGATGTTCCGGCCGTGGTGGACGCTTTGCGCGCAAACGCCGGACTGGCAGTCTTCGCCCCGGCGCGTGTTACCGGACAGCTGCAGGACAAGGCCACCGGCGAGGCCGCCCGCATTCACGCCGTGAACCCGGGCTCCACCTTCCAGGCGGCCGGTTTCACCATCCGCAGCTTCGGCGGCCAGCATGCCCTGATCCACCCGCAGATCCCCATCGTGGCCAACATCGGCTACCTGATTGACGACAATGTCTACCATCCGGGAGACTCCTTCGTGATCCCGGACGGCATCAGCGTCAAGACGCTGCTGGTTCCCCTCCACGCACCGTGGAGCAAGTCCGCCGAGGTGCTGGACTTCGTGATCGGCGTCAGGGCGCCGCGCGCATTCCAGATCCACGACGGACTGCTCAACGAGAACGGCCTGAAGGTTGTGGAAGGCCATGTCCAGCGGATCGGTGCCAAGTACGGCACCGAATACACCCACCTGGCGGCCCGGGAGTCTGTGGAGGTCTAGGCCAGGTCTCCTGTCCAGGTGCCTGTGTCCATGAACCGCCGGAGGACCGCTTCGTACGGTGCCGGGTCCAGCCCCTGGGCGGCCAGCCACTCCTGGTTGTAATAGTTGCCCGCATAGCGTTCACCGCCGTCGCACATCAGTGAAACGATGCTGCCTTTGCGGCCCGTGCCGACCATTTCTGCCACCAGTTGCCACACACCCCAGAGGTTGGTCCCGGTGGAGGGGCCGGCGTGGAGTCCCGCAAGGCCGTGGAGGTGGCGCATCGCAGCTACTGACGCGGCGTCCGGAACCTGCACCATGCGGTCGATCACGGACGGCACGAAGCTGGGTTCCATCCGCGGCCGCCCGATCCCCTCGATCCGGGACGGCAGGCCTGCCGGTGCGCCGGAGGTGCCCCGCCAGCCCGGGTAGAACGCCGAATTTTCCGGATCCACCACCAGCAGTTGTGTCGAGTAGCTGTGGTAGCGGAGGTACCTGCCGATGGTGGCACTGGTTCCGCCAGTGCCGGCTCCCACCACGATCCACTCGGGTACAGGGTGTTCCTCCAGCGCGAGCTGGCCAAAGATGGATTCGGCAATGTTGTTGTTTCCCCGCCAGTCGGTTGCCCGCTCGGCGTAGGTGAACTGGTCCATGTAGTGGCCGTTGCAGGTTTCTGCGACCTCCTGTGCGGCCGCGTACACCTCGGACGCGTGCTCCACCAGCAGGCAGGATCCGCCGAACTGCTCGATCAGGGCGATCTTCTCGGGACTGGTGGTGCGGGCCATCACGGCAACAAAGGGCAGGCCCAGGAGCTGCGCGAAATACGCCTCGGACACAGCCGTGCTGCCGCTGGAAGCCTCCACGATGGTGGTGTCCTCACGGATCCAGCCGTTCACCAGCCCGAAGAGAAAAAGTGAGCGGGCCAGCCGGTGCTTGAGGCTGCCGGAGCGGTGCGTGGATTCGTCCTTGAGGTAGAGGTGGACGCCCCAGTGCTCCGGAAGGGGGACGGCGTAGAGGTGGGTGTCGGCGGAACGGTTGTTTTCTGCCCGGATCTTGCGGATTGCCTGGTCTGCCCAGTCCCGGTCCGCGGTGTACCGGCTGGCGCTGCGCTCGATCTTCACCGCACCAGCCTACCCGCGGCGGGAAGGGCTGCCGATAGAGTGGATCCGTTGGCCAAACCACCGCTGGAGGAGTGCAGTGAACCCCCTGATGGACGTTGCCGGTCTGAAGGCCCGCCTTGCGGATCACCGGCGCACGGTACTGCTGGATGTGCGCTGGGCGCTGGGCGATCCCTACGGCTACCGCCATTACCTGCAGGAGCACCTGCCGGGTGCCGTGTTCGTGGACCTGCAGACGGAACTTGCTGCTCCAGCGGTTCCCGAACGGGGCCGCCATCCGCTGCCGGCGGCGGAAGATTTCGAAGCGGGCGCCCGGCGCTGGGGCATCAACGACCGTGACGTCGTGGTGGCCTACGATGACAGCGGCAACATGGCGGCGGCGCGGGTGTGGTGGATGCTCCGCAACGCCGGCCTGGCGGAGGTATACCTGCTCGACGGCGGCCTGGCCGCCTGGCGTGCCGCGGGGCTTCCGCTCGAAGCGGGGCCCGTTGTTCCGGACCCCGGCGGTGTGCATCTGATGAACGGGAAGATGCCGGCCATCGATGCCGCCGCAGCGGCCGCCTGGCCGGACGCGGGCCTCCTGCTCGACGCACGGGCGGGGGAGAGGTACCGCGGCGAGTTTGAGCCCATCGATCCGCGGGCCGGGCATATCCCCGGGGCCATCAGTGCGCCGACATCGGAAAACGTGGACGGCAGCGGGCGGTTCCTGGCCTCTGCCGCGCTGCGCCGCCGCTTCGAGTCGATGGGCGTCCGCGACGGAGTGCAGGTGGCGGTGTACTGCGGATCCGGAGTTACTGCCGCCCATGAAGTCGCAGCCCTGGAAATCGCAGGATTCCCCGCTGCACTTTATCCGGGCTCGTTCTCGGAGTGGTCCAACAGCCCGGACCTGCCCGTGGCCACCGGGGCTGAACCGGGCCGCGGCAGCGGAGGACCGGGTGGCACCACGCCTCCGGGCAAGGGTAGCGTCGCATCATGACTCCAGGACGCCCCGTACCTCCGCCCCTTGCCAAACCAGTCGCCCCGGAAGCTGCCACTCCTGAAGCAACTGCTGCCGACGGCGGCCGCCCCGCTGCCGCGTACGGCGCGACGTCACCGGACAGCGGACTCGTGCCGCTGACGCTCGCCCGGCGCGCTCCCGGGGCGGACGACGTCGAAATCGCCATCGAGTTCTGCGGCCTGTGCCACTCGGACGTGCACGCCACCCGCGGCGAGTGGGGCGGCAAGGTCTGGCCGCTGGTGCCCGGACACGAGATTGTGGGCACCGTCAGCCGGGTGGGTTCCGCTGTTGTGGACTTCGCTGTGGGTGACCGGGTGGGTGTGGGGTGCATCGTCGATTCCTGCCGTCATTGCGAAAGCTGCCTGGACGGCCTTGAACAGTACTGCGAAAACGGCATGACCGGCACCTACGGAGCCGTGGACCGCCGGAACGGTGATGCCGTCACCCAGGGCGGCTACGCCTCGTCCATCGTGGTGGACCGGCGCTACGTTCTCCGGGTGCCGGAAGCGCTTGATCCTGCCTCCGCTGCGCCACTGCTCTGCGCGGGGGTGACAACCTTTTCCCCGCTGCGGCACTTCGAGGTCGAAGACGGCGACGTCGTGGGCGTGGTGGGGCTGGGCGGCCTGGGCCATATGGCCGTCAAGCTTGCCAAGGCCATGGGAGCGAGGGTGGTGGTGTTCACGACGTCGGAGGCCAAGGTTGCGGCCGCCCTTGAGCTCGGCGCGGACGAGGTTGTCCTGTCCCGGGACGAGGACGCGATGGCCGCCGCCAACCGCAGCATCGACCTCATTATCGACACCGTGGCAGCTCCGCACGACCTCAACCCCTACTTCCGGACACTCCGCGTTGACGGTGCACTCTTCCAGCTGGGGCTCCCCTCGGAGCCGATGCCGTCCGTCAACCCGGGAGCACTGATCCGGCGCCGGATCGCCTACGCCGGCTCCCTCATCGGCGGCATTGCAGAAACGCAGGAGATGCTGGATTTTTGCGCGGAGCACGGCGTGGCCGCGGAGATCGAGATGGTCCGCGCCGACCAGCTCAACGAGGCCTACGACCGGATGGTGGCAGGCGATGTGAAGTACCGTTTTGTGCTGGACACCAGCACGCTGCACGCACCCGCCAAGGAGGCACACGCATGAGCACACTGTTCACCAGGATCCTGGACGGCGAAATCCCGGGCCGCTTTGTCTGGCGGGAACCGGAGGTAGCTGCCTTCCTCACCACCGGGCCGCTCGCGGACGGCCACACGCTGGTGGTCCCCACCGAGGAAGTGGACCGCTGGACCGACGCATCCCCGGAGACCTTGGCCAAAGTCATGGAAGTGGCCCGCCGGATCGGCGCGGTGCAGGTGGAGGTCTTCGACGCGGCGCGGGCAGGCCTTATTGTGGCCGGCTACGAGATCAACCACCTCCACGTGCACGTCTGGCCTTCCCGGAGCATGGCGGAGTTCAACTTCGCCACCGCGGACCAGAACCCGGACCCGGACGTCCTGGACGCCAATGCGGAGAAACTCCGCCAGGGCCTCCGGGCTGCCGGATACGGCGAGTTCGTTCCGGCCTGACCTCCAGCCCGGCGCGGACCCCGGGGCGGGTCCGCGCCGCGGCAGGGGAAGGGACTCCTAAGCCGGGGCCAACGCCTTGTTGAGCACGGCACGGATGCGCTTCTCGGACACCGAATACGCTGTCCCGAGCTCGACGGCGAACAGGCTCACCCGGAGCTCTTCGAGCATCCAGCGCACCTGGGTTAATTCCGGTCCGGCCTTGCGTCCCGGAAGCAGGGCAGACACGGCGTCGTCGTAGTCGTCCTCGAGCCGCTGCACCACGGCCATGTTGAGGGCATCCCGCTGGACGTTCCCCGGCAGGCGTTCCAGCCGCTTTTCGATGGCCGAAAGATACCTGGGGAGCTGGCTGAGCTGTGCGTAGCCCGTCCGTGCCACAAAGCCCGGATACACCAGCTGCTCCAGTTGGCTCTTGACATCATTGAGGGCGGAAATGAGGGCCAGGCTGGTGGTTCCCTTCAGCTGCTTTTCGATCCGCCGGGTGCTGGCAAGGATGCGCTCCACCACTGCCGTCACGCTGAACACAGTGTCGATCAGTTCGGCCCGGACCACCTCATACAGGCGGTCAAAGGACGCCCGGTCCCACGGCAGTTCCTGGGGCGTGAGCTTGTCGATGGCCGCCAGCGCACAATCGGCGATCAAGGCCGAGACGGAGCCGTGCGGGTTCTGGCTGAACGTCAGTTTCTCGGTGTTGCTCAGGTGCTCCAGCACGTAGCGGTCCGGTGCCGGAACACGCAGGGCCAGCAGGCGGATGACACCCCCGCGCATCGCCTCCGACTGTTCTGCCGCCGTCTGGAAGACCCGGAGCGCCACCGACGTTCCCTGGTCCACAAGCGCCGGGTATCCCGTGACGGTGTGGCCCTTGACGGAGTTGCTCACCTGCCGCTGAAGGGTCCCGAAATTCCATTCCGTCAGGCCGTCCTGCTCCCTGAAACCGGTTGGGCCTGCGGTTCGCGGCGCTGTGGCCGGCTGCTGTCCTCCGGGGGAGCCGCCGTCGAGCGCTTTCCCGGATGCCTGTGACGCTTTCCTGCCGTTGCCGGGTGCCGTGGACGCAGGCGTCGCGCCGAGGGATTCGGCAATGGCCCGCCGGGTGGCCGGAGCCAGCTTCTCCTGCAAGGCTGCGAGGTCTTTGCCCTCATCCAGGACCTTGCCCCTGCTGTCCACCACCTTGAAGGACACGCGCAGGTGGGCCGGGACGGCGTCCCAGTTCCACGATCCAGGCGGGACGATATGCCCGCGGATGCGCCGCAGGGCAAGCTCAAGGGACGGTTCCAGTTCATCCGCCGCCGGATCAAAGTCGGCTTCCAGCACTGCCACTGCCTGGCGCGCCACGTCCGGGGCAGGAACGAAGTTCTTCCGGATCTGCTTGGGCAGCGACTTGATCAGGGCTGTCACCAGTTCCACGCGCTGCCCGGGGATCAGCCAGCGGAAGGCTTTGTCGTCCAGCTGGTTGAGGAACAGGACCGGCACTTCGGCGGTAACGCCGTCGGAGGGATTGGGCGGTGACCCCGGAGCAACCGGATGGAACTCGTAGCTCAGCGGAAGCTCGAAGCCCTTGTGCAGCCAGGTCTTGGGGTAGGCGGAGTCATCGAGGTCCTCCGCGTCGTCGCTGAGGAGGAGGGATTTGTCGTAGTCCAGGAGGTCCGGGTTCTTCTGCCGCGCCTCCTTCCACCACTTGTCGAAGTGCCGCTCGGACACCACGTCAGGTCCGATCCGCGCATCGTAGAACTCGAACAGCGTCTCGTCATCCACCAGGAGGTCCCGGCGGCGCATCCTGGCCTCCAGCTCCTCCACCTCATGCAGGAGCGCCCGGTTGCGGTGGAAGAACTTGTGGTGGGTTTTCCAGTCGCCTTCCACCAAAGCATGGCGGATGAAGAGTTCCCGTGCGACGACGGGGTCAACCCTGCCGTAGTTGATCCTGCGTTGGGCGATGATGGGCACGCCGTATAGGGTGACCTTCTCGTAGGCCATCACCGCACCCTGCCGGGTGGACCAGTGCGGTTCGCTGTAGCTGCGCTTCACCAGGTCCGGCGCCACCTGTTCGGCCCACACAGGATCGAACTTCGCAGCCACCCTCGCCCAGAGGCGGCTGGTCTCCACCAGCTCCGCTGCCATCACGAACGTGGGCGACTTCTTGAAGAGGGCCGAGCCGGGGAAGATGGCGAACCGGCTGCCCCGGGCACCTGCATACTCGCGCTTGCGTTCGTCAAGGATGCCGATGTGGCTCAGGAGCCCGGAAAGAAGGCTGATGTGGATGCCTTCGTGGTTGCCCACCGGATCGGCAAGCCGCTTGTTGTCGAGGCTGATGCCCAGGGGCCGGGCCAGTTGCCGCAGCTGGGCAAACAGGTCCTGCCACTCCCGGACCCGGAGGTAATTGATGAACTCGGCCCGGCACATCCGGCGGAAGGCCGACGACGACAGCTCCTGCTGCTTCTCCTGGATGTAGTTCCAGAGGTTGAGGAAGCCGGTGAAGTCCGAGTTCTCGTCCTTGAACCGGTTGTGCTTTTCCGCCGCGAGTTGCTGCTTGTCTGTTGGACGCTCGCGCGGGTCCTGGATGGTGAGGGCAGCTGCCAGGATCATCACCTCGCGGACACAGCCGCGTTTTCCCCCCTCCACGATCATCCGGCCCAGCCGTGGGTCCACTGGCAGTTGGGCAAGCTTCTGTCCGACGGCGGTGAGCCCGCCGCCGCTTTTCGTTCCGTCCGTGCCGTTCTGCGGCCGGGCGGCCGCGAGGGCGCCGAGTTCGCGGAGTAGCGTGACGCCGTCGTTGATTGCCCGCGTTTCAGGTGGTTCCACGAACGGGAAGTTTTCGACATCCTTGGGGCCGCGGGCCACTCCCATGGCGGTCATCTGCAGGATGACGGCGGCGAGGTTGGTCCGCAGGATCTCCGGATCCGTGTAGAGGGGCCGGGACTCGAAGTCTTCCTCGGAGTAAAGGCGGATGGCGATGCCGTCCGAGACGCGGCCGCACCGCCCCGAACGCTGGTTGGCGGACGCCTGTGAGACCCGCTCAATGGGCAGGCGCTGGACCTTGGTGCGGTGCGAGTACCTGGAGATGCGGGCGGTTCCGGTGTCGATCACGTATTTGATGCCCGGCACGGTGAGTGAGGTTTCCGCCACGTTGGTGGCCAGCACGATCCGCCGCTTGTTGCCCGGGTGGAACACCTTGTGCTGTTCCTGCAGGCTCAGCCGGGCGAAGAGCGGAAGGACTTCCGTTCCGGCCAGCCGGCGGTTGGACTGGATGCGGGCCTGCAGTGCGTCGGCCGCATCCCGGATCTCGCGTTCGCCGGAAAAGAAGACCAGGATGTCGCCGGGTGCTTCGGCGGCGAGTTCGTCGACGGCGTCGCACACGGCGTCGAGGGGGTCGCGGTCTTCCTCAAGTTCGTCGTCGGAACCATCCTCATCATCGGGACCAGCTCCACCGGGCGGCTGCGACAGCGGGCGGTAGCGGATCTCCACGGGGTAGGTCCGCCCGGAGACCTCGACGATGGGGGCGGGTTGGTCGGCTGTGCCGAAATGGCTGGCAAACCGTTGGGGGTCGATGGTGGCGGAGGTGATGATCACCTTGAGGTCCGGACGCTGCGGCAGGATCCGCTTCAAGTAGCCCAGGATGAAGTCGATGTTCAGGCTGCGCTCGTGGGCCTCATCGATGATGATGGCGTTGTACTTGCGGAGCAGCTTGTCCCGCTGGATTTCCGCCAGCAGGATGCCGTCCGTCATCAGCTTGACCTTCGTGGCGCGGCTGACTTCCCCGGTGAAGCGGACCTGGAAGCCCACTTCCTGGCCGATGTCCACGCCCAGTTCCTCGGCGATGCGCTCAGCCACGGTGCGCGCGGCCAGCCGGCGGGGCTGCGTATGGCCGATCAGGCCATTCTCGCCCAGCCCAAGCTCAAGGCACATCTTGGGAATCTGGGTTGTCTTACCGGAGCCGGTCTCACCGGCAATGATGGTGACCTGGTTTGCTGCGATGGCGGCCATCAGGTCTTCGCGCCGTTCGGAGACCGGCAGCTCAGCGGGATAGGCGATGTGAAGTGTCATGTCTGCTGACAGTCTACTGCGGGAGCCCGGGCATCCCGTTTCGACTGTCTGCAGTTGCTTCCCTTCCTGGCCGGAAGGGGGTGTTGCCGGCTTAGAAAACGCGGAGCGTGTAGTTGATGCTGGGAAGGTCCAGGGCTGACCACGCTTCGTGGGATTCCACTGGAGGCGTATGTCCCCTTCCGTCACGCAGAAGCGCTGACACGGTGGCGGCGAGAACGACGAGGATGACGATGAGGAGGGCGGTTATGAGGATTTCCATGCCTCCATGCTTCTCCTGTCAGCAACCCAAAAAAAGTGGCAGAAACGCCCAAAAAGCTAAAATTCCTGCCACAATGGAAGCATGCTCACATCAGTCGCGGTCATCGTTGTTCCCAACTTCTCGATGTTCGAATTCGGTACGGCGTGCGAGGTCTTCGGCATTGACAGATCGGCCCGGGGCAGCGGGGTTCCGGCTTTCGATTTCCGGGTGTGCACCCCCTGCCCGGGAAACGTGCCGTTGAAGTCGGGGCTGTCCATGAACGTGGGCCTGGGACTCGAGGCCACGGAGGATGCGGACCTGGTCATCATGGCCCCCTACGGCCGGGACGAGGAACTGCCCGAACCGGTTCTGGAGGCGCTCCGTGCTGCGGATGCCAGGGGTGCCTGGGTCATGTCTATCTGCTCCGGGGCGTTTGCCCTGGCCCGGGCCGGCTTGCTCGACGGGCGCCGCTGCACCACCCACTGGCACTATTCCGGCCAGTTGGCCGCCGAATACCCGCTCGTCCGGGTTGACGAAAACGTGCTGTATGTCCAGGACGGCAACATCATCTCCTCCGCAGGCACCGCCGCGGGAATCGATGCCTGCCTCCACCTGGTGCGGGTGGAACTGGGCGCGCACGTGGCTGCCGCGATCGCCAGGGACATGGTGGTTCCTCCGCACCGCGATGGCGGCCAGGCGCAGTTCATCGACCGGCCCATGCCCGCCTGCGGTTCAGCCCCCATGGAAAAACTGCTGCGCTGGATGGTGGAAAACCTGGAGCACGAGCACACCGTGAATGAACTGGCGGCACGGGTCCACATGTCGCCGAGGACCTTTGCACGTCGGTTCAGGTCGGAGACTGGAGCCACCCCCGCAGCCTGGCTCAACTCGCAGCGCGTACTCCGTGCCCAGGAGCTCCTTGAATCCACTGACCTCAACATCGACGAGATCGCCAGGGAGTCCGGCTTCGGGCACCCTGTCCTGTTGCGCCACCACTTCGCCAAGGTCCTGGACACCAGTCCGCAGTCATACCGCCGGGCCTTCCGCGGCCAGCTTGCCGGGGTGGGGTAGCTCCTGCCTGGCACGAACGGAACGGACTCCGGCCGCACCCCGGTATTCCCGGACCACTCAGCCGGCGGACGCCCCGTCCTGCCGCCCCTCGGCGCGCGATGCCTCAGCCGCCTCCCGGGTGCTGTCCACCAGGACCCGCCATGGCCCGGTGACGGCCTGCTCCGGAAGTGCAGCCCGGTGCTGCCCCGCCCGAATGGCGTAAATGAACCGGTCCGGCTGCTGCCCGGCGAACTTCTCCGCAGCGGCCCGTGGTGTCCTGGGCACCGAATCCCACGGGCACGCTTCAACAATGGGCTGCCACTGGTTGATAGCGGTCTCGGAACGGGCTTCCACCGTCCACACTCTTGGTATGGCGGCGATTCCTCCGGTGCGCTCAACACTGATCTTCATGGCCTGGTCCTTGGGCTTCCCCTACAGCCCGGACGGCCGAAAAGCGCCGGCCGGGCGTCCGTTAAAGCTTGACCTTCACAGTTTCCCACGCCAGCTGTACGGCGTCATGCTCGGGGGACCCGGAACCGAAGAGTTCCATGGCAGACGCAGCCGTGGCGCGGGCGAAAACCCTGAAGGTGGCAGCCGGCGGAAGCGATCCGCCGGTGAGCGCCTCGTACCAAATACGCCCGGGGGAGTCCCAGGCGTTTCCACCAAGGGACTCCGCTACCAGGTAGAAGGCACGGTTGGGGATGCCGGAATTGATGTGGACGCCACCGTTGTCCGCGCTGGTCCTCACGTAAGTGTCCATGGAGTCCGGCTGGGGGTCCTTACCCAGCACGTCGTCGTCGTACGCCGTCCCGGGAGCCTTCAGGGAGCGCAGGGCGCGGCCCTCCACGTCAGGAGTGAAGATGCCCTCGCCGATAAGCCAGCTGGCCTCAGCAGCGGACTGGTTGTTGACGTACTGTTCCACCAGCGCGCCGAAGACATCGGACATTGATTCGTTGAGGGCACCGGCCTGGTTCCGGTACACGAGCGCAGCTGAATACTGCGTAACGCCGTGGGCGAGTTCGTGCCCGATGACGCTCAGCGATTTGGTAAACCGTTCAAATACCTCACCGTCCCCGTCGCCGAAAACCATCTGCTTCCCGTCCCAAAAGGCGTTGTCATAAAGCTGGCCGAAGTGGACCGTGGCGTTCAGGGGGAGCCCCCGTCCGTCGATGGAGTTGCGTCCGAACACGTCGGCGTAGAGCCGGTGCGTGTGGCCAAGCCCGTCATAGGCTTGGTCGGCCGCGGGGTCGCCCACGGGTGCCTCGCCTTCCTTGCGCACCAGCGTGCCAGGGAGGATCTCCGCGCTGTTTGCGTCGAAGACGGTCCGGTGTGGTGGCCCGGGCTTGGCCTGGCGGACGCCTGCCGGAATGTCCGGTGCGGGTTGGGACCGCGCTGAACGAAACGACTCGACATGGCCTAATGCTTCCCTGGCTGCCCTGGCCGCCGACGAAAACTCCGGCGCACCCTGTTTGGCCAGCCTCCTCAGCATGTAGGGCGGGACGATGGAACAGAACGGACCGTGCATGGCGTACCCCCTCGACTTGGTGGATTCAGACTACGAGGAGCCACCGACAATCCTTGGCAGGCTCACGCCGCACCTGGTCTGTGGTAGGAAATCCAGACTGGTTCCGTCCCGTTCCCTGCCGTGGTCAGGACCCTCCGGCGAGCACATCCACATGGACGTGGTCGAGATGGCGCAGGATCTCGTTGCGGGGCTCGGGGGCGCGGTACTCCTGCCACAGCCCCCGGGAGCTGTGCACGCTCCAGAAGCGGTCGTCGAAAATGACGTACTGGATGTCCAGTCCGTCGGCGTGGGCGACCAGCCAGTGGGCCAGTATCCACCCTGCACGCCGGTTTTCCTCGGTCACCGGGCGGAAGAAGACATCAACAGCGCGGCCGTCGTAGTGCGTGGATTCAGCTCCATGTCCCTGGCCAACGCCGCCCGGGGCGAACCCGCCCAGGCTTTGGGTGCCAAACACCTCGGTCATGGCCCCGCGCATCTGTTCGGCGCGGGGTGTCAGCCCGGTGTCGCCCGGCTGCTGTTCCTCCAGGCCGGCGGCGGCCGAACCCCGGCAGCCCAGGGAAGGGCCGGCGTCTCCGGGTGGCCCGGCGGCCAGCTGCTGCAATGCCGCCGCGTCGATGCCGGAGGTGTCCGGTGGCTCCAGGCCGCGGGCCAGGAGTGCGACGGCTGTTGTGGCCCGTTGCGCCTCCTCGCGGCTGATCCCTACCTTCCCGTCGGGGGTCTCGACAACGCACTCCGGGTTCCACCCCAGCGAGCCGCCGGCACCGCGCAAACCGCTGAGCAGGCCGGGTGCGAGGAGCGCCAGCGCTGACGCGAGCAGCACAACAACGAGAAAGCCCGGGAGCAGCCGAAGCACGCCGCGGCGGCCTCCTGGAGTCCTGTCGCGGTTCAGCATGGAACCACACAGGCATGCCGCAACGGGATATCGGCGGTGGGAGTGGCCAGCCCCGGGGGCAGGCCCGGCCCGGAAGCTTTGGTACTGGTCACGGCGTTTCGGCCTACGATGATGCGCCTTTCGTTGGGTGCCAGCGCTCCGGTGTATGGGTAGGGGGGCACTGCTGAAAGGTTTAATTCACGGCCCGGGCCAATAGTTCCCAAGCAAAGGGTTCCGGGCCTGGGGTGCCAACTGGATGCAGCACCCGCCAAAACGCAGAGAGCCACCAGAAATCCGTGATTTCTGGTGGCTCCCGTTGGTGCCCTCGATAGGATTCGAACCTACGACCTTCTGCTCCGGAGGCAGACGCTCTATCCCCTGAGCTACGAGGGCAATCCGGGGTTTCCTGCCGTTGCCGGCGGGACGTCCTAGAGCTTAGCAGTAAGGTGGCCCGCAAGGGAAAATCGGTGCTGCCTCACTGCCCCAGGAACCTCCGAACGGTAAAAAGTCAGTAGCCGGAGAACGAGTCAACGTGGACTTTTGCCGCCCCGGCCTGTTTGGCGGCCCGCCGCAGTGACACGACGCTCGCAGGGGAACCCGAGACGTACACCTCCCGGCCGGCCACGTCGGGGACCAGGGCACGGATGGCCTCGCCGTCCACCCGCGTGCCATCCCAGGAAGCGCTGGCCAATCCCGAAGGCGGCGCGGAACCGTCCGCCACGCGGACCAGGACGCGGATGCCGGCAGCCCGCAACTCATCCGCATAGGCAACCTCGTCTGCGCTCCTGGCCAGCAAAAGCAGCACTGCATCCCGCTCCCGCAACCCTCCGGAGGACACGTGCGAGAGGTAGGGCGTGACGCCGATCCCGGCCGCAATCAGCAGGACAGGCTTGCGCGGATCGCGGGGGAGGACAAAGTCCCCTCCGACCGACGTGGCCGTCACCTCGTCTCCCGGGTTCAGCGACAGGAGGACCTTTTTGGCTGCGGACAGGGGCTCCGCGGTCCGCACCCCGAACTTGACCAGGCTTTCACTGGGCGAACCCGTCAGGCTGAACACCCGGCGTCGTCCTTTCCCGTCCGATTTTGCGTGCGGAAGGTCCAGCTCCATGTATTGTCCCGGCACAAAACGGACAGGCCGGGACGGCTCGAAACTGAACTCGGTGGTGCTCGGCGTCAAAGGCCTGGTTCCGGTAAAACGGAGCGTCACCCTGCCCCGCTGCCCCATCAGGAACGCGATCGCATTGCCCAGCAGCAGCGCTGCCTCGGGAGAATTGGCGATGAATCCGAAGTTGTAGGGGACCGCGAACACCACGCCGACCACAGCAGCCAGCGCCAGCTGTTGCCACCTCCTGGGCGGCAGCGTGAGAGGTTCGGTGAGCATGAAGCCAACAAAGAACAGCAGCGGCCGCTGGGCAAGGGATTGCCACAATGCCATGCCGGCGGACATGCCGGCCTGCAGCAGCTCCGAGGTGATGATGGCGGTGGCCACCACAAGGAACACGGAGGCCATCAGGAACTTCCTGGTCCTGTACAGGACCAGGAGGACACCGGGCACCAGCGCCCACAGCATGGCAGGGGTGGCTGCCCACCAGGTTGCGATGTTGAGCCCGGTGAGCCCGGCCACGAAGGCTCCCGCCGCGGCGGCGTTGAAGATGTGCCGGCCGCGCCAGGCGAGCGCGTACTTTGATGCCGACGCGAGCACGCAGGCCAAAGCCACGCCTGCCACGTCCAGCGGGGCGAACGAGGGCCAGAACAGGAAGTACAGCAGCAGGCCGGTGATCAGCGAGGACTCGGAGTGCGGCCGGACCCGGAACAGCGGCGCCAGCGCCCTGTTCGACGCGTACGTCAGGCCAAGGCACAGCACCAGGTGCGCCAGCATTTCGGGAATACCGAACGTCAGCCACCCAAGGGCATCAAGCACAAGGCTGTACACAGCCAGGACTGCAAGGACAAGGAGGACCAGCCGGTACATGGTGAACCGGCCCAGCGCGGTGTCCAGCCGCGCGCCCAGGGAAGCGCCCGGCGGCGCCTTCGGCGTTTCAATGGGGCTCATGTGAACAGTGTCCCTTCAAACTCTGCGGAGTGGGCAGCACTTCCATCCGAGAAGACAGTCAGCCAGGAGAAGTCGAAGGCCCCCTGGAGCCCGGCGCCGGGGACAAAGAAGAGTGCCGTTGCCAGGGCATCAGCCAGCATCGCGGTGTCGGCCAGCGCCCACGTCGCCACGGCAGTCCTGACAGGCCGGCCGGTTTTTCCGTCCAGGATGTGGTGCAGGCCGTCACCCCAGGCGCGCCGGTTGGCCGCAGACGCGCACAGCGCCCGGCCCGCCAGCTGCACCACCCCTATGGCCTGGGTTGGGTTGTACGGATGTTCCAGCGCCACCGGAACGGCATCCGGGCCCTTCACCAGCAGGTCCCCGCTGGCATCAACGATGAACGTGTCCACGCCATCCGCCTCCAGTTCGGCAGCCACCAGGTCCACCAGCAGCCCCTTGCCGGCAGCGCCGATGTCCAGCACAACGGGAGCCGCGGTGGTGAGGGTGCTGCCGGCCCACTCCAGCACATCGTCCCAGGCCGGCGCCGGCAGCGCGGAGCCGGAGGGGCGAAGGGAGTAGCCGGCGCCGTACCCCAGGCGCTCCAGGCTTGGGCCGATGAGCGGCGTCATGGCCCCGCCGGTGGCCTCATACAGAGCCCGGTACAGCTGCCCCAACGCGACGGCCTCCGCGGGAAAGTCATGCCGTCCGGGTTCCCTGGCCATGGCACTGACGCGGGAGTCCACCCGGAACCGGGACCAGTCGGCGTCGAACCGCTCCACCAGGCCGAGCAGGCGGGCCCGCAGGAGGGGATCAAGGGGCAGCGGCGAGGATATCTCCCAGTGCGTGCCAATGCCCTCAAACGCAAAGTCCTCCCAGCCGCCGCCCGGCACGTCCTACCTGGCCTCCGACTTGATCTGCTCCACTGCCTGGTTGAAGCCGCCGCTGGTGAGGGACGAACCGGCAACCTTGGAAACGTTGAGCTCATCTATGTTCCTGCCCACCACCTGCCCGGCGATCCCGCCGGCGAACTCGCCCTGGAACTTGCGGGTGTTCGGGTTTGACGGGTGCTGGGTGATCTGCACGTCCGTGACGGTCCCGGACGCCAGGGTCAGCTCCACGCCCACAGTTTCGGTGCCGTTCGGGGAGACGTACGTTCCATCCGCGCTGTAAGTGCCGTCCTTGTAGCTGGATCCGCCAGCGGCCGGCGTTGATGCGCCGGATGAGGACGTGCTTCCGGTGGCGCTGCTGCCGGAGGCTGCGGGAGCCGGGGAGGAGTCTCCGGCAGACGGGGCGCAGGCGGCCACCGTTCCTGCCAGGGACAGGCCGGCGATTCCGGCATAAACACTTTTACGGACGGAGGGTCTCATCAGGGCTCTCGTTTCGTCGGTGGATCGGGGCGGGAACTGCTGGGTGGTTACGGTGTTGTCAACGCAGAACCCAGCGTATTGGTTCAACCTGTGACCGCATTCACCGTTTTCTGTAAACACCGTGGCATCAGAAACGCCCCGAATTACTTGCTGTTACTGGGCCCCCGGTAGGCTAGAGGGGTGACTCCCGAAGAACTCTCCCTCGCCATATCCGCCTGCCTGAAGGAAGCCGTCGCCGCCGGTGGCATCGCCCTTCCTGCATCAGCTGTGCCTGATGAGGTGCGCGTGGAGCGTCCAAAGAACAGGGACCACGGAGACTGGGCCACCAATATCGCCCTTCAGCTGGCCAAACAGGCGGGCACCAACCCACGGGAATTCGCCACGATCCTCAGTGCACGGCTGAAGTCCATCGACGGCGTGTCCGCCGTGGACATCGCCGGGCCGGGGTTCCTGAACATCACGGTGGACGCCGCTGCCGCCGGTGCGCTCGCCAAGGCGATTGTCGAAGCCGGAAAGCAGTACGGCACCAACACGGCGTTCGCCGGCCACACCGTGAACATGGAGTTCGTCTCTGCCAATCCCACCGGGCCCCTGCACATCGGGCACACCCGCTGGGCGGCCCTGGGCGATTCGATCGCCCGCGTCCTGCGCGCCTCCGGCGCCGACGTCACCGCTGAGTACTACATTAACGACGCCGGCACGCAGATGAACGTCTTTGCCCACTCCGTCTACAACCGGCTCCACGGTCTTCCCGTGCCCGACGGCGGCTACCCCGGACAGTACATCGCCGACCTTGGCCACGAGGTGCTCACCGAGCACCCGGAAATCCGCGAGCTCACGGAGATTGCTGCCCTTCCCGTCATCCGCGCCGCTGCCTACAAGGCGCAGATGAAGGACATCAAGTCCACCCTTGCGGACTTCGGCGTGGAGTTCGACGTCTTCTTCTCCGAGCAGGAACTGCACGACGCCGGCGCAATCGAAAGTGCCGTGGCGCGGCTGCGCGAGCAGGGCCACGTGTTCGACGACGGCGGTGCGGTCTGGCTGCGGACCACGGACTTTGGCGACGACAAGGACCGGGTGATGATCCGCGCCAACGGCGAACCCACCTATTTCGCCGCGGACGCCGCCTACTACCTGTCCAAGAAGGACAGGGGCTTCACCGAGAAGATCTACCTGCTGGGCGCGGACCACCACGGTTACATCAACCGGCTCAAGGCCATTGCGGCCTGCGCCGGCGACGATCCCGAACTCCACATCGAGGTGCTGATCGGACAGCTCGTGTCCGTCAACGGAGCCAAATTGTCCAAGCGTGCCGGGAACATCATCGAGCTTAAGGACCTGATTGACTGGCTCGGGAAGGACGCTGTCCGCTACTCCCTGGCCCGGTTCCCTGCGGATTCGCCGTTGACCCTCGACCCGGAGCTGCTGAAGAAGCACAGCAACGAAAACCCGGTGTTCTACGTCCAGTACGCCCATGCCCGCTCCCGCGGCGCCGCCCGCAACGCCGTGGCGGCCGGTGTGGAACGCCAGGTGGATGGCCAGGACTCCTTTGACGCCTCCCTGCTGGACCACGCTACGGAAAACGAACTGCTCTCGTACCTGGGCAGCTACCCCTCGATCGTGGCCAAGGCCGCCGAGCTGCGCGAGCCGCACCGGGTGGCCCGGCACCTCGAAGTGATTGCCGGGGCCTACCACCGCTGGTACGACGCCTGCCGAATTGCGCCGATGGGCGACGAAGCGGTGACCGACGTCAACCGCACCCGCCTGTGGCTCAACGACGCCACCAGCCAGGTCCTGGCCAACGGCCTCGATCTGCTGGGCGTCTCCGCCCCGGAACGGATGTGAGCCACATGTCACCGCAGCGCGAAGATTCCCGGCGCCAGGGTTCCCCGCTGGCACCGGATTGGCTATCGGTCCCCGCCGACCTCAATGCCCTGGAGCCCAAGATGTGGGCACAGGACGCAGCCCGGAACGATGCCGGCGAACTCACCGTGGGCGGTATTCCGGTCAGCGAGCTTCAGCGGCAGTACGGGACTCCGCTGTACGTCATGAGCGAGAACGATTTCCGCGCAAGGGCACGCGCCTTCAGCGATGCCTTCAACAACGCGTTTGCCGACATCTGCGGGGGAGTGGACGTCTACTACGCCGGGAAATCGTTCCTGTGCACCGCCGTGGTGCGCTGGGTCGAAGAGGAGGGCCTGCGGCTGGACACCGCCTCCGGCGGTGAGCTCGCGGTCGCGGCAAAGGCCGGTATTCCCGGAGCAGACGTTGCCCTGCACGGCAACAACAAGTCCGACCTTGAGATCCACCGTGCGCTGGACATGAAGCTCGGCAGGATTGTGGTGGACAGCCTCGGCGAGCTGGTCAGGGTGGGCGACATCGCCGAACGCCGGGGGGAAAAGGCAAGAGTCATGCTGCGGCTGACACCCGGCGTGCACGCCCACACCCACGAGTTCATCGCCACTGCCCATGAGGACCAGAAGTTCGGCCTTTCCATGGCTGCGGACACCACCGAACACGCCGGCCTGTCGGCTGCCGAGGAAGCCGTCGCGGCTGCGTCGGCGCATCCGGGCATCGACCTGCTGGGGCTGCACTGCCACATCGGTTCCCAGATCTTCGAGCCGGACGGTTTTGCCCTGGCCGCCCAGAAGCTCCTCCGTTTCCTTGCCGCCATGCAGGAAAAGTACTCCATCGTCCTGCCCGAACTGGATCTTGGCGGCGGATACGGCATTGCCTACACGCCGGTGGACACCCCCCGCCCCGCAGCGGAAATTGCGGAGGCGATGGCCGCCGTCGTGCGTTCCACCTGCGCTGAACTGGGGATCGACTCTCCCCGCATCTCCATCGAACCCGGCCGCGCCATTGTGGGCAGCACCACCTTCACCCTGTATGAAGTGGGAACCCTCAAGACAGTGCGCGTGGATGCGACTGCGTCGAACAATGGTGACGCAGACAACAACGTTACGCATCCGCGCCGCTATGTTTCAGTGGACGGCGGCATGAGCGACAACGCCCGCCCGGTGCTGTACGACGCGGATTACTCGGCAATCCTGGCGTCCCGCACCTCCGCCGCCGGCCCGCAGCTGTCCCGCGTGGTGGGCAAACATTGCGAGAGCGGCGACATAGTTGTTAGAGATGTATATCTGCCCGAGGACGTGGCAGCCGGTGATCTGCTTGCTGTACCGGGTACCGGCGCCTACTGCTGGGCCCTGTCGAGTAACTACAACTATCTGGCCCGGCCGGGCGTTGTCGCGGTGCGCGACGGATCTGCCCGGCTTATTGTCCGCGGGGAAACCGAAGAAGATCTGCTGAACCGCGACATGGGAGTCTGAATGACCGAATTGCGAACCCTGAAAGTGGCCCTGCTGGGCTGTGGCAACGTTGGGGCCCAGGTTGCGCGGATTCTCATCGAGGACGCCGACACCCTTGCCGCCCGCGCGGGCGCGAAGCTGCAGTTGAGCGGCATCGCCGTGCGGGACGTCCACGCCAAACGCGACGTGGACCTCCCGCAGGACCTCTTCACCACCGACGCCGACACCCTGGTGAAGGACGCGGACCTGGTGATCGAGCTGATGGGCGGCATCGAGCCTGCCCGTACGCTGATCCTTTCGGCCCTCCGCAACGGTGCCTGCGTTGTCACGGGGAACAAGGCGCTCGTGGCGCAGGACGGCCCCACCCTGCACGAGGAAGCTGACAAGGCGGGCGTCCAGCTCTCCTATGAGGCCGCCGTCGCCGGTGCCATCCCCATCCTGCGGCCCATCCGCGACAGCCTCGCCGGCGACCGCATCACGCGCGTCCTGGGCATCGTCAACGGCACCACCAATTTCATCCTTGACCAGATGGACACCACCGGAGCCCAGTTCGCCGATGCCCTCGCCGAAGCGCAGCGCCTTGGCTACGCAGAAGCGGACCCCACTGCCGACGTCGAAGGCCACGATGCCGCCGCGAAGGCCGCCATCCTTGCCTCGCTGTCCTTCCACACCCGGTTTGCCCTGGAAAACGTCCACTGCGAAGGAATCACCTCGGTCACCGCGGCGGATATTGCCGCGGCCAAGGACGCCGGCTTTGTCATCAAGCTGCTGGCCATCGCGGAAAAGCTTCCCGCCGCAGGCACGGACGCGGACGGCGGCGAGGGCGTCTCCGTGCGCGTGCACCCCACGCTGCTTCCCCGTGAACACCCGCTGGCCGCCGTCCACGGCGCCTTCAACGCGGTGTTCATCGAAGCCGAGAACGCCGGCGAACTGATGTTCTACGGGCAGGGAGCCGGCGGTACACCCACGGCGTCCGCTGTCCTGGGCGACCTTGTCTCGGCCGCGCGCAGCCTGGTCCTCGGCGGCCCCGGCCGCACGGAAACCACCACCGGCCAGGTTTCGGCCCTGCCGATCGACGCGGCCGTCACCAGCTACTACATCGGCCTGGACGTCGCCGACCAGCCCGGCGTCCTGGCCAGGATTGCCCAGCTCTTCGCCGAGCACGGCGTGTCCATCGAGATCATGCGGCAGACCATCCACTGCGACGCGGAGTCCAACGTGGAATCCGCCGAGTTGCGGATCGTCACCCACCGTGCGTCAGAGGCTGCCCTTGCGGCCACCGTCGAGGCCGTGAAAGGCCTGGACGTCATCAATTCAGTTACATCCGTTCTGCGGGTAGAAGGAGTCTAAGTGGCTCACCAATGGCGCGGGGTCATCCGCGAATACGCTGACCGTCTGCCCGTGACGGAATCCACCAGGGTGATCACCCTGGGCGAAGGCGGGACCCCGCTGGTGCATGCCCGGAAGCTCTCTGAGCTCACCGGCTCCGAGGTGTACCTCAAGGTGGAGGGCATGAACCCCACCGGGTCCTTCAAGGACCGCGGCATGACCATGGCCATGACAGCCGCCGTGGCCTCCGGCGCGCAAGCGGTAGTCTGCGCCTCCACGGGAAACACCTCCGCCTCCGCAGCTGCCTATGCCACCGCCGCCGGCCTCACGTGCGCGGTCCTGGTGCCCGAAGGCAAGATCTCCATGGGCAAGCTCAGCCAGGCGATCGCCCACGGCGCCACGCTCCTCCAGGTGGACGGCAACTTTGACAACTGCCTGGACATCGCCCGGAAGCTGGGGGAGTCCTACCCGGTGTTCCTGGTGAACTCGGTGAACCCTGCGCGCATCCAGGGACAGAAGACCGGTGCCTTCGAAATCGTCGACGCGCTGGGCGACGCCCCGGACATCCACGTCCTGCCGGTGGGCAACGCCGGAAACATCACCGCGTACTGGAAGGGCTACAAGGAGTACTCCGCTCCGTTCGAGTCCGAAACCGCGGGCACCCTTCCCGCCGTCTCCACCAGGACGCCCGCGATGTGGGGCTTCCAGGCGGCAGGTGCGGCGCCCTTCGTCGCCGGCCACCCCATCACCGAGCCCGACACCATCGCCACGGCCATCCGGATTGGCAACCCCGCCTCCTGGGACGGTGCCATCGGCGCCCGCGACGAATCCGGCGGACTGATCGACTCCGTCACCGATGAGGAAATCCTCAGCGCGCACCGCTGGCTGTCCGCCCGCGAAGGCGTCTTCGTCGAGCCGGGATCGGCCGCGGGCGTGGCAGGGCTCCTGAAGAAGCACGCCGCCGGGGAAGTCCCTTCCGGCAAAACCATCGTCATCACCGTCACGGGCCACGGGCTCAAGGACCCCCAGTGGGCCCTGCGCACCGAGGACGGCAGCGACGTGCAGCCGGTCAAGGTACCCAACGACGTGGTCACCGTTGCCGCTGAACTGGGACTGGAAGAAAAATAGCCTTGGAAACCACCTCGCCGGCCGCCGTCGGACTGCAACCCATCGAGGCCGGCCAGATCGTCACCGTTCGGGTGCCGGCAACCACGGCCAACCTGGGCCCGGGCTATGACAGCCTGGGCCTGGCCCTGGCCCTGCACGACACCCTGACGGTGGAGAGCCTGGAAACGGACGAACTCCTCTTCGAGCTTCGCGGCGAGGGTTCGGAAACCCTGCCCCGGGATGCGAGCCACCTGGTGATCAGGGCCATGGAGGCGGCGTTCGAACGGCTGGGCTTCCGCCATGGCGGCCTGAAGGTGACCGCTGACAACGTCAACCCCCACGGGCGCGGCCTGGGATCCTCCGCCTCCGCGGTGGTGGCCGCGGTCTCGGCGGCCAACGCCATGGTTCCCGAGGCGGACCGCCGGGGCCGGGACTGGATCCTGCAGCTGACCAGTGAAATCGAAGGCCACCCTGACAACGTCGCTCCCGCCATTTTCGGCGGACTGGCGCTGTCCTGGCAGGACAGTGACCAGTACAGCAGCACCAGCGCCACGGTGGCGGATTCGGTGATCCCGGTTGTGGCGGTTCCGGATTACGAACTGTCCACGGAAGCAGCGCGTGCCCTGCTGCCCGCATCAGTGGGCCACCACGCCGCTGCCATGAACGCCGGACGCGCAGCCCTGCTGATCCACGCGCTGACGCACAAGCCGGAATTCCTGCTGGCCGGCACCGAGGACTACCTGCACCAGAGCTACCGTGCCGAGGCAATGCGGCCCAGCGCAGCCCTCATCAGTGCACTGCGCACCGCAGGCCACGCCGCCGTCGTCTCCGGGGCCGGGCCCACGGTGCTGGTCCTTGCCAACGGAGAGGCCGAAGCCGCCGCTGCCGTGGCTTTCATCGGGCAGTTCACGGCAGCCAACACGCCGGATATTGCCTGGCGCGTACTGAAGCTGGCAGTGGACGTCGAAGGTGCTAAGGTGGAGTTGCACCGGCGGTAATTCCGCCTATCTGATCTGCTATTGCACTTAGTTGCCGCCTGGTCTCTTACTGCGCAATCCATTCCGGTGCCGCCTGCTAGGTCTGTCGCAGGAATCTGCAGCATTCAAACTGCCCCTGAAGCGTCAGTCCGGCGTCCCGCCATGGGTGGAGCGCAAGGTGAATCAGTATCCGGCCCTGCTGGCCGAAATCCAACCGGCAAGGCCGAACAATCCGGCTGCAGATCTGAACTGCAGCCCAGATCAAATCATCGCGTCCAGCTCCCAGTCTGGACGCCGTCGAGGGGGAAGGATCCTTCGTGACCGAAACCACTGAGCTGTCGCCAGCTGTGGAACTATCATCTTCTGCTGCCGAATCACCGGCAGCTCCCGCCAAGAGCAGCGGCCTTGCCGGCCTCAAGCTCGCCCAGCTGCAGGCACTTGCCAGCCAGCTCGGCATTTCAGGCGGTTCCCGGATGCGCAAGGGGGACCTGGTTTCGGCCATCTCCGCCCACCGCGCCGGTACCCCCGTGACCAAGGCTCCCGCCAGGGCAACCGAAAAGTCCGTAGACACCACGGCGGCGCCGGCAGTTGCCACCGCAGTGACCTCCCCGGCCGCCGCTGAAGCAACGGAAGCTCCCGCGGAAGGAACCCGGGCACGTGGCCGCGGACGCAGCCGTCGCGCCGTCAGCGACGGGGTTGTGGCACCGGCAACCACCGAGCCTGCCACCGCCGACACCAGCACCGCCGCTCCGGTTGAGGCACCTGCCACCGAAGCGCCCGAAAGCGCTGGCGAACGCCGCCAGCCGCGCACCCGCAACCGCCGCCGCGGCGAAGCCGCCGCTGCGCCGCAGGCTGCCGAGGCCGCCGAAGCACCCGCTGAACAGGCCGTTGTCGAACAGCGGACCTCAGAACAGCGCACCCCGGACCAGCGCACCGAAGCTCCCGCGGAGGCCGGCGACTCAGGCCAGCGCGCCGACCGCCGCGAAGGCGGCCGCACCCGCGGCCGTGACAACGCCGGACGCGACAACGCTGCCCGCGAGAATACCGAAGGCGGCCGCGACAACGCCGGCAGCCGCGAGGCAGGCCAGCGCGAAGGTGCCCGCCGGGACGACAACCGCGACAACACCCGCGACAGCGATGATTCAGACGGCGGAAGCCGCCGCAACCGGCGCAACCGCCGGGACCGGAACGACCGCAATGACCGCTCCGGCGGCCAGGACCGGGACAACACCTCCCGCAACGACCGCTTCCGTGACCGCAACGACCGCCGCCGCGGCCGTTCCCAGGGACCCGACGTCGACGACGTCGAGGTTACCGAGGACGACGTCCTGCTGCCCGTGGCGGGCATCCTCGACGTCCTGGAAAACTACGCGTTCATCCGCACCTCCGGCTACCTGCCGGGCCCCAACGACGTTTACGTCTCCCTGGCACAGGTCAAGAAGTACAACCTGCGCAAGGGCGACGCCGTCGTCGGTGCAATCCGCGCACCCCGCGAAGGCGAGGACCGCAGCCAGCAGTCCGCCCGCCAGAAGTTCAACGCGCTGGTCCGCGTCACCTCGGTGAACGGCAAGACCGCCGAAGAGCTCAAGGACCGCGTCGAATTCGCCAAGCTGGTTCCGCTCTACCCGTCAGAGCGCCTGCGGCTGGAAACCGATCCCAAAAAGATCGGTCCCCGTGTCATCGACCTGGTTGCCCCCATCGGCAAGGGCCAGCGCGGCCTGATCGTCTCGCCCCCGAAAGCCGGCAAGACGCTCATCCTGCAGTCCATCGCCAACGCGATCACCACCAACAACCCTGAGGTCCACCTCATGATGGTGCTGGTTGACGAACGTCCCGAAGAAGTCACGGACATGCAGCGCACCGTCAAGGGCGAGGTCATTGCCTCCACCTTCGACCGTCCCGCTGACGACCACACCACCGTGGCCGAACTTTCCATCGAACGCGCCAAGCGCCTCGTGGAGATGGGCATGGACGTGGTGGTCCTCCTGGACTCCATGACCCGCCTGGGCCGCGCCTACAACCTGGCAGCACCGGCCTCCGGCCGCATCCTGTCCGGTGGTGTGGATTCCGCGGCGCTGTACCCGCCCAAGCGCTTCTTCGGTGCAGCCCGCAACATCGAAAACGGCGGCTCGCTCACCATCCTGGCCACCGCGCTCGTGGAGACCGGTTCCAAGATGGACGAGGTCATCTTCGAGGAGTTCAAGGGCACCGGCAACATGGAGCTCCGCCTGTCCCGCCAGCTGGCTGACAAGCGCATCTTCCCGGCCGTGGACGTCAACGCGTCCGGCACCCGCCGCGAGGAGAACCTGCTCTCGCCCGAGGAAGTCAAGATCATGTGGAAGCTGCGCCGCGTCCTTTCCGGACTCGAGACCCAGCAGAGCCTTGAGCTGCTGACCAACAAGATCCGGGAAACCCAGAGCAACGTTGAGTTCCTCATGCAGGTCCAGAAGACGACGCTTGGTGCGAAGTCGGATAACGACAAATAGCTGTACCAGGGGCGGGTGCGGTTGACTCGCGTGGTTCGCCACGCAGGTTTTCCGCCCCCGCCCCTTCGCGTGGTGGCCATGTCCTGACGGACTTGGCCACCACGCTTCGGCAGGCCCGATGCCACTCCCGGGGCGGAAAACCCGCGCGGCTTCGTCGTTAGGTCGCCAGCCGTGGCCCGTGTCTGTTTGTTACTAGACTTGTAAGAGTCGAAAGAGGTTTTAAATGTTTGAGTCCGTACAGGGCCTGCTTGATGAGCATGATGCTATCCAGGCGCAGCTGGGGGATCCTGCTGTCTATGCCGACCAGCGGCTTGCCCGGAAACTGGGGCGCCGTTCGGCTCAGCTCAATGGCATTGTTGAGGCCTACCACAAGTGGGAAGGCCTCCGGGATGACCTTGCTGCTGCCAAGGAGATGGCGTCCGAAGACCCCGAGTTTGCCGCTGAGGTGCCTGAGCTGGAAGCTGCCCTTGAGGTGGCTGCCGCGAAACTGCGCCGCCTCCTCATCCCGCGCGATCCCGACGACGCCCGCAACGTGATCCTTGAAGTCAAGGGCGGCGAAGGCGGCGACGAAGCCGCACTGTTCGCCGGCGACCTGCTGCGCATGTACACGCGCTACGCGGAGTCCCGCGGCTGGAAGACCGAGATCATCTCCGCCACGGAATCCGACCTTGGCGGCTACAAGGACGTCCAGGTTGCCGTCAAGGGCAGCTCGAACGATCCTGCCGAGGGCGTGTATGCCCGCCTCAAGTTCGAGGGCGGCGTGCACCGGGTGCAGCGCGTTCCCGTCACCGAATCCCAGGGCCGCATCCACACCTCGGCTGCCGGCGTCCTGGTCCTGCCCGAAGTGGATGAGCCCGAAGAGCTTGAGATCAACCAGAACGACCTCAAGATCGACGTCTACCGGTCCTCCGGCCCCGGCGGCCAGTCCGTGAACACCACTGATTCCGCCGTGCGCATCACCCACCTTCCCACGGGCATCGTGGTGGCCATGCAGAACGAAAAATCCCAGCTGCAGAACCGTGAAGCGGGTATGCGTGTGCTCCGGGCACGCATCCTGGCGCACCAGCAGGAGCAGATCGACGCCGAAAACTCGGCACAGCGGAAATCCCAGATCCGCACCATGGACCGTTCGGAGCGCATCCGCACCTACAACTACCCGGAAAACCGCATCGCGGACCACCGTACCGGGTACAAGGCATACAACCTGGACCAGGTCATGAACGGCGACCTGGAGCCGGTCATCCAGTCCGCCATCGAGATGGACGAACAGGCACGCCTGGACGCCATCGGCGACTAGTCCCTTCGGTACCTTCCAGACATGACACTCGAGCCAGGCCAGTCGCTCGCGGATGCTGTCAGCGCGGCAACGGATATCCTCCGCGACGCCGGCGTCCCCAGTCCGCGGGTGGACGCCGAGCTGTTGGCCGACCACCTGCTGAACGTGGGGCTCGGCCGCCTGCGTGCCATGATGCTGGGGGATGCGCCCGCGCCGGAGGGTTACGAGGCGCTGGTGGCGGAGCGCGCCAGCCGCATACCGTTGCAGCACATCACCGGAGTGGCGCATTTCCGCTACCTCGAGCTGGCCGTTGGCCCCGGCGTCTTCGTACCCCGCCCTGAGACCGAATCGGTGGCGCAGCTGGTCATCGACCACGTCCGCGGGATGGCCCGCCCGCGGATCGTCGACCTCGGGACGGGCTCGGGTGCCATCGCAGGCTCCATCGCCCACGAGGTCCCGGGTGCGGAGGTGCACGCCGTCGAGTTCAGCCCCTTCGCCCACGCCTGGGCAGCAAAAAACCTGGCCCCGCTGGGTGTCCGGCTTGTGCTGGGGGACCTGCGGGACGCGCTGCCTGATCTCAACGGGACTTTCGACGTCGTGGTGTCCAATCCGCCGTACATTCCCGCCGAAGCCGTCCCCACCGAGCCGGAAGTCGCCCTTCATGACCCGCCGGAGGCGCTGTACGGCGGGGGAGCGGACGGCATGGAACTTCCGACGGCGGCCGCTGCCTCCGCTGCCCGCCTCCTGCGGCCGGGGGGCTACTTTGTGATGGAGCACGCAGAAGTCCAGGCGGGTTGGATTTCGGACCATTTGGCCGGTACAGGAAACTGGACCGGGATCAGGACGCATCTGGACCTTAACGGCAAGGAGCGCGCCACCAGCGCCGTGCTCGCGGATCCGGACCACAGCGAATGAAAGGATAGGCGAGTGACCACTACCTACAACTGCACCAGCGATGACGAGCGTGCCAAGGGACTTGAGCACGCCCAGCGGGCCATCAGCGAAAAGAAGTGCGTCGTCTTTCCCACGGACACGGTCTACGGGATTGCAGCCGACGCCTTCTCGCCCCAGGCCGTGACCATGCTGCTGGTGTCCAAGGGCCGCAGCCGGGCCATGCCGCCGCCCGTGCTGATCCCGCGGATCAACGCCCTGGACGGCCTCGCCACGGACGTCCCGGCCGACGCCCGCAAACTGGCGGAAGCGTTCTGGCCCGGAGGCCTCACCCTCATCCTCCACGCACAGCCATCCCTGGACTGGGACCTTGGCGAGACCAAGGGCACTGTGGCCCTCCGCATGCCGGACGATGAGATTGCCCAGGAACTGCTGACCCTTACCGGACCCCTGGCCGTATCCTCGGCCAACCGCACCGGCCATGCCCCCGGACAGACAGCTGCTGCGGCCCGCGAGCAGCTGGCCGACTCCGTGGAGGTCTACCTCGAAGGCGGCTTCCGGCCGCTGGAAGGCGAGGCCGCAGTACCGTCCACGATTGTGGACGCCACGGGTCCGCGCCTGCGCGTGGTCCGGAACGGTGCGGTCACCCTGGACCAGCTTCGCGAACACGTACCCGGAGTCCTTGGCCTGGGCGAGATCCCCATGGCCGAGGAGGAACCGGCAGGAGAAGCAGCAGCACCTGACGAAGCGGCCCCGGCAGAAGCTGCACATGCCGAAGCAGCACCGGCACCTGACGAAGCTGCACGTGCCCAAGCCGCACCTGCCGGCGGGTCTCCGGTTGATGAGACTGCCGCTGTGGAATCTCCTTCCGGGGAGCATACAGCTGTCCCGGCTCCGGTTCGGAACCCTGAACCGTGATGGCGCTTGACCGCCAGCGGATCCCGGTGCTGGAGGTCGATGCGACCCCGCTTCGCGTGCCGGACCTGATGGCTGAACTCAGCCGCTTCGTCGAGGAAGGCTCCACCCGCACGGTGCTGGGGCACAACCTGCACAGCGTCACCCTGACCCTCTCGGATGAGGGCTTCCGGGACCTCTACCAGCGCAGTGATGTGGTTTTGCTGGATGGCGCTCCCGTGCTCTGGCTGTGGGGGAGGACCGGCAAAGCCCAAGGACCCGTCATGGACTACCGGCTGGGTACCACGGACTGGCTCCCGGCTTTGGGAGAGGTGCAGGGTCTTGAGCGGATTGCCGTGATCGGCGCAGGCCCCGAGGCAAATGCCGCGGCCGTCAGGCAACTTGAGTTGATTGTCCCTGCTGCCCGGGTGGCGGGCTTGCCCGGGGAGGGCTGGAACGGGGATCTCGAAGACCGGGCTGTTGAATGGCTCCACGCGCAGCAGCCGCAGCTCGTCCTGCTGGGCCTGGGCATGCCCCTCCAGGAGGAAGTGCTGCAGCGGCGCCTCGCCGACATGCCGCCGGCTATCTACTGCGCGGTGGGGGGAGCCATCGAACAGCTGGCCGGCTTCCAGAAGCTTGCCCCACGCTGGCTGGGCCGGATGGGGCTGGAATGGGCCTGGCGGCTGCTGCTGCATCCCCGCCGTGTTGCCTACCGCGTGCTCGGAGAGCCCTGGGTCCTGCTGTGGCTCCTTGGGAGCCGCCGAGTGAAGCGGGCCCTTCCCGGGCCCGGCAAGTAAATGGGGGCGGGACCGCAAGCCCTTTCTAGAACTTCTGGTCTTCCAGCGGGGCAAAGCCCTTGCCGCGAAGGCCGGTGGAGAAGGACCTGGCCCACCCCAGGAAACCTTTAAAGTCCCGCCGCTGCGCGAAATAGCCTGCATACCCGCCTACGTCCGCAATAAAGGACCGGACGCGGAAGTACCGGCGGATCAGGTAGCCGCGGTTCCGGTAATAGTAGTACCGCTTGAACGCTGACTCCGGGACGATGACGTGCCAGCCTGCGCCAAACACATGCTGGGTTTCCGAGAACGCATGCGGGTGGCTGATGGCGGTGGTGGTCACGGTGCCAAACCTGATGCCCGCTTTGCGCAGCCGAATGGTGAAGTCCACCTCGTCGCCGCGGATGAACAGCCGCATGTCCGGCAGTCCCACTTTGAAGAAGACGTCGGAGCGGATCAGCGCGCCATTGAAGAAGTGCCCGTCGTTGGGCAGGAAGCCAAGCTTCTCCACCTCGGCGCGGCTGTGCGTCACCTTGCCGTCAAGGCGGAAGAAAAAGGACAGCCGGTCCGGCTGGCCAGGCGCGGTCACCAGCGGAACCACCGCCTCCAGGTCCCTTGCCTCGGCCTCACGCAGCAGCGTGGCGAGGCATTCCGGATCCGCCGGTTCGGCGTCGTCATCCATCATCCAGATCCACTTGGCTCCGCTCGCCACTGCCTTGAGCGCTGCCAGGGCGAAGCCGCCAGCGCCGCCGAGGTTGGCCTCCGAGCGGACGTAATCAACGTTCGGATGTTCATCGGCTGTGTCACGGGCCGGGGTTTTGCCGCTGTCAACCAGGCAGATGGTGTCCACTGCGGCCGTCTGGGCATTGATGGAATCCAGCAGGACGGCCAGTTCCTTCGGCCGGTCGAAGGTCACGGCAGCAACTGCTATGCGGGGGGTCATGGGGGTCCTTTCAGCATGGCTGACAGGGATTTCCCCGCTCGCAATGCGCCAGTGTGGCGCGAAGCCATGAAGCTGTTGGCGCTAGTATCTTTGACTAGAGTCCACTGTAATACAGCCCTGTAAGGCACCGCGTATGAGGAAATACGCACTGCCTGCTGCGCTCGGCGACGGAGAAGTTTCATTTATCGAAGAACAGATTCCCGGCCAGTGAGCCCCATAGCCAAGGACCAGCTGCCATTGCCGTTGCCCGGCGGCACTGTCTCCCCGGAAACGGAACCCGCCCCATGATCATGTACCTGCTGATGGGACTGACGGCTGCTGTCGTGTCCTATGCGGCTACATGGGGAGCACGGGTCGTCGGCCACCGGCTCGAACTCCACATGCCCATCCGAAGCCGCGATATGCATTCCATTCCCGTGTCCCGCCTGGGCGGCGTGGCGATCTTCCTCGGTGTCATGGTGGCCCTCATCGTCGCCAGCCAGTCCTTTTTCGTGAAGGACATCTACCGGAACAACTTCTCGCCATGGGGCGTCCTCGCAGGCGCAGCCGTCATTGTGCTGGTGGGCGTCGCCGATGACCTGCTGGACATCCGGTGGTGGGTGAAGCTGATTGGCCAAAGCATTGCGGGCCTGACCGTGGCCGTCTGGGGGGTCCAGATGACCATTGTCCCCTGGGTTCCGGAGCCGATCTACCTCGAAAATGAAACCGTCCGGGTCCTTTTGACTGCCGGACTGATCGTCACCACGATGAATGCCTTCAACTTCATCGACGGGCTGGACGGCCTTGCCGCAGGAGTGGCCATCATCGGCGGCACGGCGTTCTTCTTCACTGCCTACTGGGTGCACCGCAACGCTGTCCTGCTGGACTATTCAGACCTCGCGACCCTGATTACGGCAGTCCTGGTGGGCAGCTGCCTGGGCTTCCTGCCGCACAACTGGTTCCCGTCCAAGATCTTCATGGGCGATTCCGGCGCCATGCTGATCGGGCTGCTGATGGCCTCGGCGGGCGTGGTGTCCACGGGACAGATCACCTCGGGGCTCTACGACAGGGTCAACGGCATCTCCACGGTGATTCCCATCCTGCTTCCGTTCGCGGTCCTCTTCCTTCCGCTGCTGGACCTCGGCCTGGCGGTGGTGCGACGGACTGCCCGGGGCCGATCGCCCTGGTCCGCCGACCGCGGCCACCTGCACCACAAGCTCCTGGACATCGGCTACTCGCACCGCACCGCAGTTATCCTGATGTACCTCTGGACCGCCATCCTCTCCTTCGGGGGACTGGCCTTCGCCATCTTTCCGTGGCAGATTGTGCTGTCCATCGACCTCTTCGCCACCCTGGTCATGGGCCTCATCACCGCCTGGCCCTACCTGGCCCGCCGGGGGGAAGAGACCCGGGCGTAACGTCCGTGCGGAAATATTTCTATCTCGTGTAGAATTTAGGGGCAGCCAAAGCTGCCCCTCCACACAGCCTGTTGACGATCTGCCGCAGGTGCCGACGATTGGGATCGAATGACCTCCAACGCCGAGTCCGGACCTCTGTCCGGCAATGGGCGCGTGGGCGCATCCGGCCCCACGCCGTCGCTCTGGCTGCACCTCCTCAAGCTGAGTTCAATCGCGTCGGCATGCGGACTCCTGCTTTGCGCTGTACCGGCCATGCTGCTGGATGGCGTGAACGGGGTGCTGTCCAGTACGTCCGGTGGCCTGCTGGTGATGCTGTTCTTCGGCATCAGCCTCCTCGTAGGTCACTTCGTGGGCCGCAGCAATCCTTCCGGGGCCATTGGCATGTTCGTGGCAACCTACTTCGTCAAGGTAGTCGGTTTCGCCGTCGTCCTGTTCGTCGTGGGAGCACCGCAGTGGCTGGACGGGCGCTGGTTTGTGGCCGGCGCCGTCACCGCGGTGGTGCTGTGGCAGGCTGCTGAGATCTACGGTTTCAGCAAGGCGCGCCTCCAGATCTACAACGATCCAGAACCCAAGGAAAACCCCGATGCGTGATCCGAAGAAGCCCAGCCAAGGCAACACCGGCAACGGCGGATCGAGCGGTCCCGCCCCCGGTGTATCAGGCGACGGAACCAGCGGCGGATACAACGCCGGCATGGCCGTATTCAGCTACATCATTGGCGGAATCATCGTCTGGAGTTTGATAGGGTGGGGACTGGATTACGTGTGGGGAACGCGCTGGATTGTGCTCGCAGGCGCTCTGCTTGGAGCCGTCGGAGGTTTTTACCTTTCCCACATGCATGGCCTTACCAGTTCTCGAAACAACGCTGGGGAGCGCCATGCTGCCAGCGGGCCGTCCCAGGACGGCGACACTAATGCCAAATAATTTCACAGGGGGAACAGCAGGCCATCAGGCTGCCGATCCCCGCCCAACGCCCAATGATGGACACTGCAGAGAGGAAACGCGTTGATCGCGCTTGCGCTCCCGGCCCAAGATTCAGGAGAGTTCACTCCTCCTGGTATTAACGAAATGCATTTGCCGGCAATCCTGCCGTGGGGTGCCGCAGAAGGATTCTCCAAGCAGATGCTGCTGGTCCTCCTCTCTGTCGTCTTTATCGCCGTCTTCTTCGTGCTCGCTGCACGCAAGCAGCAGCTGGTACCCGGCAAGCTCCAGTTCGCCGGCGAGGCCGCCTACGGCTTCGTCCGCAACGGAATCGCCAAGGACATCATCGGTGGCAAGGACTTCATCAAGTACGTCCCGCTGCTGTTCAGCCTCTTCTTCTTCATCCTGGTTAACAACATCTACGGCGCCATCCCGTTCTTCCAGCTCCCCACGTTCTCGCACGTGGGCGGAGCCTATGTGCTGGCCGGCATCGTCTACTTCACCTGGATCGCCATCGGCGTCAAGAAGAACGGGCTCCGCTACTTCAAGCTGGCCACCGTGCCCTCAGGCGTGCCGTGGTACATCCTTCCGATCGTGATCCCGATCGAGATCATCTCCAACTTCCTGGTCCGGCCGGTCACGCACAGCCTCCGTCTGTTCGCCACCATGCTGGCAGGCCACCTCATCGTGATGATCGCAGGCTACGGCATCGAGTTCCTCGTCATGCAGGAGAACATCCTGCTCAAGGGATCCTCGCTCCTGGTCCTCGCCGGCGCGATCGCCATGTACATGCTTGAAGCCCTGATCATGGTCCTGCAGGCGTACGTCTTTACCCTGCTGACCGCGATCTACATCGAAGGCGCGCTTCACGCCGACAGCCACTAGGCACCCGCCGCACGGCATCGCGCCGCAGGCACACAAAAACTTCCCCTCGCGGGGATAGAGCAACCCAAACAACCTGCCACACGGGTGGCATCTTGAAAGGAAGAAAAATGGAAGGCAATCTCAACCTCGTAGGTTACGGTCTGTCCGCAATCGGCGGTGGTATCGGTGTTGGCCTCGTATTCGCTGCCTACATCAACGGCGTTGCACGTCAGCCGGAAGCACAGCGCGTCCTGCAGCCGATCGCATTCCTCGGCCTTGCGCTCACCGAAGCCCTCGCCATCCTCGGCCTGGTCTTCGCCTTCGTTCTCTAGTCCTTAGAGCGAAGCGAACTTACAGAACCGAGTAGAAAAGGACGGGTGAAATATGAATCAGCTGATCATCTCAGCCGCCACTGAGGGCGAAGTCAACCCCCTGGTTCCCAACATCTGGGAAATGGGCGTTGTCCTCGTGGGCTTTGCCATCCTCATGTTCATCGTGGTCAAGTTCGTTGTCCCGATGTTCGAAAAGACCTTCGCCGAGCGTGCCGAGGCCATCGAAGGTGGCATTGCAAAGGCTGAAAAGGCCCAGGCTGAGGCTTCTGCTGCACTCGAAGAGTACAAGCAGCAGCTGACCGACGCCCGCACCGAAGCCAACCGCATCCGTGAGGAAGCCCGCGCCGAAGGTGCCCAGATCCTCGCGGATCTCAAGGAGAAGGCAGCTGCAGAGTCTGCCCGCATCACGGCCCAGGCGCACGCCCAGATCGAATCCGAGCGCCAGGCGGCCGTTGTGTCCCTGCGCTCCGAGGTCGGCACTTTGGCCACCACCCTGGCCGGCCGGATCGTCGGCGAATCGCTCAACGACGATGAGCGTGCAGCTCGGGTCGTGGACCGCTTCCTGGCAGATCTGGAGACCCAGAACGCAGGTGCAGCTAAGTAATGGCAGGCGTATCGAGCGAATCGCTGGCAACAGCGCTGACTGCGTTGGAAGCCAAGCTTCCGACGGCGTCGCTGCAGCTGGCAAAGGAACTCTTCGGAATTCTGGGAATGGTGGACAGCTCGGCTGGCTTGCGCCGCGCCCTGACTGACCCGTCCCGCAACGGTGACGAAAAGTCGGCGCTGGTCAGGCAGCTGGTTAGCGGAAAAGTCTCCGCTGATGCTGCAGATATCGCGAGCGGACTGGCCAGCCTGCGCTGGGCAACTGCCCGTGACATCGGCGATGCACTCGAGACTCTTGCCGCAACGGTGGTCATTTCCGTTGCCGAAAACAAGTCGGCCGTTTCTGCCTCCGGAATCACTGGCCTGGAAGAACTGGAGAACGATCTGTTCTCCTTCAACCAGGCTGTTGCCTCCAACCACGAGGTACAACGTGCTCTGTCCGAAACACAGGCCAGCGCCGCAGCCAAGTCGGCATTCGCCGAGAAGCTGGTGCCCGGCGCCAGTGAGGAAGCCAAAGTCCTCATCCGGCAGGCCGTCACCCAGCCCCGCGGCATCAAGCCCACCCGGCTGGTGGAACGTTTTGCGGAGCTTGCAGCCAAGCGGCAGCAGCGCTGGATTGCAACGGTCAATGTGACCCGTCCCCTGACGCAGACGCAGCTTGCACGCCTTCAGGCGGGCTTGAACGCCATGTACGGGCGGGAACTGAAGATCAACCTCAACGTTGATCCGGCACTCATTGGCGGCATCCGCGTCCAGGTCGGTGACGAAGTGCTCGACGCTTCGGTACTCACCAGGCTGGGCGAGCTGCAACGCCAGCTGGCCGGCTAGCCGGACAAGCACAAACAAACTGATAGAAACCCCGGTCACCGGCAACGGTGATCACAAAACAGGAGAGCAGGGACTGCAGATGGCCGAATTGACCATCAACGCCGACGACGTCCGTAATGCGCTGAACGAGTTCGCGGCGTCCTACGAACCCGGAAACGCAGAACGCGTAGAGGTCGGCCGCGTATCTACCGCTGGTGACGGCATCGCCCGTGTTGAGGGCCTTCCCTCGGTCATGGCGAACGAGCTGCTTCGCTTTGAGGACGGCACGCTGGGCCTGGCCCAGAACCTCGACGTCCGCGAAATCGGCGTCATCATCCTCGGTGACTTCACCGGCATCGAAGAAGGCCAGGAAGTCCACCGCACCGGACAGGTTCTGTCCGTTCCCGTGGGCGACGCCTTCCTTGGCCGTGTTGTCGACCCGCTGGGCATGCCCATCGACGACCTCGGCGAGATCAAGGCCGAAACCACCCGCGCACTGGAGCTCCAGGCTCCCGGCGTGACCCAGCGCAAATCGGTGCACGAGCCGATGCAGACCGGGCTCAAGGCCATCGACGCCATGATCCCGATCGGCCGCGGCCAGCGCCAGCTCATCATTGGCGACCGCCAGACCGGCAAGTCGGCCATCGCGATCGACACCATCATCAACCAGAAGGCCAACTGGGCTTCGGGCGATGTGACCAAGCAGGTCCGCTGCATCTACGTGGCCATCGGTCAGAAGGCGTCCACCATCGCCGCCATCCGCCAGACCCTCGAGGACAACGGGGCACTGGAGTACACCACCATCGTGGCGTCTCCGGCATCCGACCCCGCAGGCTTCAAGTACCTGGCACCGTACGCCGGTTCGGCCATCGGCCAGCACTGGATGTACGGCGGCAAGCACGTCCTTATTGTGTTCGATGACCTCTCCAAGCAGGCTGAGGCCTACCGTGCAGTGTCGCTGCTGCTCCGCCGCCCGCCGGGCCGCGAAGCCTACCCGGGCGACGTGTTCTACCTGCACTCCCGCCTGCTGGAGCGTTGTGCAAAGCTGTCCGACGAGCTGGGTGCCGGTTCCATGACGGGCCTGCCGCTGATCGAGACCAAGGCGAACGACGTGTCCGCCTACATCCCGACCAACGTCATCTCCATCACCGACGGCCAGATCTTCCTGCAGTCGGACCTCTTCAACGCCAACCAGCGCCCCGCTGTTGACGTGGGTGTGTCCGTGTCCCGCGTGGGCGGCGCCGCACAGGTGAAGTCCATGAAGAAGGTCTCCGGTACGTTGAAGCTGGACCTCGCCCAGTACCGCGACATGCAGGCATTCGCCATGTTCGCCTCGGACCTGGATGCCGCATCGCGCCAGCAGCTGACCCGTGGCGCCCGCCTCATGGAGCTGCTCAAGCAGGGCCAGTACTCACCGTTCCCGGTTGAGAACCAGGTCGTCTCCATCTGGGCCGGCACCAACGGCTACCTGGACGACGTTCCGGTTGAGGACATCAGCCGCTTCGAGTCCGAGTTCCTGGAGCACCTGACGCACAAGTCCTCGATCCTCACCACGCTGGCGCAGACCAACGTGCTGGACGATGACACCGCGGCAGCTCTCAAGTCGGCAATCGTCGACTTCAAGAAGGGCTTCTTCGGCGAGGGTGACAACCACCTGGTGGGTGCGGGGCATGAGGAATATGCCGCCATCGACGAGGGCCAGGTTGACCAGGAAAAGATCGTCAAGCAGAAGCGCTAGTTCCATTGGCAGGGTGTGCCGGGTCCACAGGACCCGGCACACCCGGCCTACGGAACGCTAGGAAAGGATAAGTATGGGAGCCCAGATCCGGGTCTACCGCCAGAAGATCAGCTCGACCACGTCGATGCGCAAGATCTTCAAGGCGATGGAACTGATCGCTACCTCGCGCATCGGCAAGGCCCGTGCGCGCGTAGCAGCTTCACTGCCTTACGCGAACGCGATCACGCGCGCCGTTTCTGCTGTCGCAAGCCAAAGCGAAATCGACCACCCGCTGACCACTGAGCCGGAGCAGATCCGCCGTGCCGCCGTCCTGGTAATTACCGCGGACCGCGGACTGGCAGGTTCCTACTCGGCCAGCGTGCTCAAGCAGGCGGAAGGTCTCATCGAGCTGCTCCACGAAGAAGGCAAGGAAGTTAAGACTTACGTCGTTGGACGTAAGGCCCAGGCCTACTTCGATTTCCGGAACCGTGAATACGCACGGGTCTGGACCGGAGGGACAGATGCGCCTGAGTTCACCACCGCGCGCGAAATCGGCGAAGCACTGCTGGCCGAGTTCGCGACCGACTACGAAGAGGGCGGCGTGGACGAGATCCACGTGGTTTACACCCGCTTCAAGTCCATGGTCACCCAGGAGCCCACGGTCATCCGCCTGCTTCCCCTGGAAGTAGTGGAAGAGCAGGCCGCTTCTGAATCGGACCTGTTGCCGCTGTACGAGTTCGAGCCGGAAACTGAGCGCGTTCTTGACGCTCTGCTGCCGCGCTACATCGAGTCACGCATCTTCGCGGCCATGCTGCAGGCGGCAGCTTCCGAGCTTGCTGCACGCCAGCGGGCCATGAAGTCCGCCGGCGACAACGCCACGGACCTCATCAAGAAGTACACGCGTCTGCGCAACACGGCCCGCCAGGCCGAAATTACGCAGGAGCTTTCCGAGATTGTTGCCGGCGCGGACGCCCTCGCGTCCTAGCCAGCAGCAGACCGGATTCCGCTGGACCTGCACCACCACAGATAAACTTAAACCCACGCCATCTACTGAGTGAAGTGAGAGAGATGACTGCCACTGCTACCGAACACGTAGCCGCAACGTCCGGTGCCACCGGCCGCATTGCGCGCGTAATCGGCCCGGTTGTCGACGTCGAATTCCCGGCCGACGCAATCCCGTCCATCTACAATGCCCTCACCACCGAGATTACTCTCAACGGTGTAACCAAGACCATCACGTTCGAGACCGCCCTGCACCTGGGCGACAACCTCATTCGCGCCATCTCCCTGCAGGCTACCGACGGACTGGTCCGCGGCACCAACGTCGTGGACACCGGCGCCCCCATCTCCGTACCCGTTGGCGACGGCGTCAAGGGCCACATCTTCAACGTGCTGGGCCAGCCCCTGGACGTTGCAGAGTCGGAACTGGACATCAGCGAACGCTGGCCGATCCACCGCAAGGCACCGAACTTCGCCTCGCTCGAAGGCTCCACCGAGATGCTGGAAACCGGCATCAAGGTCATCGACCTCCTCACCCCGTACATCAAGGGTGGAAAGATCGGCCTCTTCGGCGGCGCCGGCGTGGGCAAGACCGTTCTGATCCAGGAAATGATCACCCGTGTGGCCCGCAACTTCGGTGGTACCTCGGTATTCGCCGGCGTTGGCGAGCGTACGCGTGAAGGTAACGACCTCTGGGTTGAAATGGAAGAGGCAGGCGTCCTCAAGGACACCGCCCTTGTGTTCGGCCAGATGGATGAGCCGCCGGGAACGCGTCTCCGCGTGGCCCTGTCCGCGCTGACCATGGCGGAGTACTTCCGCGATGTGCAGAACCAGGACGTGCTGCTCTTCATCGACAACATCTTCCGCTTCACCCAGGCAGGCTCCGAGGTTTCCACCCTCCTCGGCCGCATGCCGTCCGCCGTGGGCTACCAGCCCAACCTGGCAGACGAGATGGGCCTCCTGCAGGAGCGCATCACGTCCACCAAGGGCCACTCCATCACCTCGATGCAGGCCATCTACGTTCCCGCAGATGACTACACCGACCCGGCTCCGGCAACGACCTTCGCACACCTGGACGCGACCACGGAACTTTCCCGTGAAATCGCCTCCCGTGGTCTGTACCCGGCCGTTGACCCGCTGACGTCGACCTCCCGCATCCTGGATCCCCAGTACATCGGCAAGGACCACTACAACACGGCTGTCCGCGTGAAGCAGATCCTGCAGAAGAACAAGGAACTCCAGGACATCATCGCTATCCTCGGTGTGGATGAACTCTCCGAAGAGGACAAGATCGTCGTGTCGCGTGCACGCCGCATCCAGCAGTTCCTTTCCCAGAACACCTACACCGCCAAGCAGTTCACCGGCGTCGAGGGCTCCACGGTTTCCATCAAGGACACCGTTGAAGGCTTCACCGCGATCTGCGACGGCGACCTCGACCACATCGCGGAGCAGGCGTTCTTCAACGTCGGCGGCCTCGACGACGTCGAGCGCCAGTGGGCCAAGATCCAGGAACAGACCAAGTAATATGGCTGAGCTTGAGGTTGAGATTGTCGCAGCGGACCACTTCGTGTGGTCCGGAGCGGCCAAGATGGTCAAGGCCCGCACCAGCGATGGTGAAATCGGAATCCTGCCCGGCCACTCGCCCCTGCTGGCGATCCTGGCCGAGGGTGAACTGGCGATCCAGCCGGTATCGGGAGACCGTATCGCGGTAGAAGTCGACGGCGGGTTCTTCTCCGTGGACAACAACCGCGTGGTCATCGTTGCTGACAACGCCCAGCTGGGCGGCTCGGTTACCGCTGGGATCCGCTAGCATCACCTTGATGGACGCATCGAGTCTTCCGTTCATCGCCATGGCAATCGCTTTTGGATTGCTGATCTTTGCACTGTGCCTTTCGGGGGTGCGCCGCTTCAACCTGCGGCGTGCCCTCGGCACGGTGGACGCCTCCATTTGCATGGCTGGAAACAGCTGGCAGATGGGGGTTTGTCGTTATCAGGACAACGACCTCGAGTGGTTCCGGCTGCTCTCCCTCAGCGTCCGGCCCAAACACAAGTTCAAGCGCCACAGCCTTGAACTGCTGGGCCGCCGCAAACCCACGGAGGCCGAGGCCGTGAAGGTCCAGCCCGACGTCGTGATCGTTGAACTGCGTTATGAAGGCAAGGACCTGCGCCTCGCCATGAAATTCGATGCCTACACAGGCCTCTCGTCCTGGCTGGAGGCCGGTCCGGTCATCGGCGTCGGCACCTGGCGCTAGCTGACGTGGACTGGCTCTTCGAGGTCCGGCTCGTGGACGGGCCGGTCTACTGGTTGTCCCTCATCCTGGGCCTCGCCGGGGCGCTGTACCTCCTGGTGCCCCCTTCCGGCATCCCTCCCCGGCCCTGGCTTCTCCGGGTCCTGGCAGGCGCAGCTGCAGCGATTGCACTGGTCTTCGCCGTGCACTGGGCCCTCATCAACGTCTTCTCCGTCTTCACCGCGAACATCCCGGACGCTGTCCTGCTCTGGATCGTGGCCGCCGTCGCCGCCCTCATCCTCCTGGTCCTGCGGGTGCCCCGCGGCACCTGGCGGAGCCGTGGAACCGGGCTCGCCGCAGTCCTCCTGGTCGCGGCTCTCTCGGCGGTACAGATCAATGCCTACTATGGCCTCAACCGCACCGTCAGTGACCTCTTCGGCACGGCACTGGCCAGGGTCCCCGCGCTGGAGCGGGACCTGATGCGCCAGCCTGGCGAGGCCGACGGCGCCACGCTCCAGGGCTGGACCGCGGAGGGGGAGATGCCGGGCGGCGGAGCGCTGCGCCGGTCCGTGATCCCGGGGGATGTCTCCGGAATGGAAACCCGGGAAGCCTACATCTACCTTCCACCCGCCTACTTTGCACAGAACCGTCCCGCCCTCCCGGTGCTGGTGCTGGTGGCGGGTCAGCCGGGCGGCCCGGCGGACTGGCTGACCGGTGGTGCGCTGCAGTCCCACATGGACGCCTTTGCCGCCGCGCACGGGGGAGTGGCGCCCGTGGTGGTGGTGCCCGACCCCAACGGGTCCCAGTCCGCCAACACCATGTGCATGGACAGCCGGATTGCACGCGCGGACACCTACCTCTCCCAGGACGTCCCGCACTGGATAAAGTCCACGCTCGCCGTCGACACAGACCATCGCAGGTGGGCGGCCGGGGGGTTCTCTTTCGGCGGCACCTGCGCACTGCAGCTGGGAACCAGGCATCCGGACCTCTTCCCCTCGGTCTTGTCCTTCTCCGGCGAGGCGGAGCCCGCGATTGCCAAGGAGCGCCACAAGACCATCGAGGCGTCCTTTCCGGGGGACCCCGAAGCCTTCGTACGGCAGACTCCCCTGGCCATCATGAAAGATCGGCGCTTTGAAGGCAGCGGACTCTACCTGACCGCCGGGCAGGACGACCCGGAATTCGTCGGTTACCTCCGCACCCTGGCCGCAGCGGCGGAGGATGCCGGGTTTACGGTGCGCGCCTACGAGGTGGAGCATACCGGCCACTCCTGGGATACCTCCTCGAAACGTATCGGCGACGCACTCGATTTCCTGGCCGAGCGGTGGGGGCTGGAGAGGTGAACGCTGACAGGCAGGTGCGTACTGCCCGCCTCGCCTGGTCCACGGTGGTGCTGCCTGCCCTCCATGACGGGAAGGCAGCCCTGAAATCGGCCCCCTTTACGCTTGTGGTGCTCGGTCTTTTCCTCGCCGTGGGGGCAGTGACCGGCAGCTTCGCGGCAGGCCCGCCCGAACAGCTGCTGGGACTTGCGGGCGTCAGCGGGCCGGGGCTTCGGGACGGCACCTGGTGGTCCCTCTTTACCAGCCTCTTCTTCGCCACGAATCCGCTGGCCTACCTGGTGGCCGCACTGATGATTGTGGTCTTCCTGGGGCCCGCCGAACGCAGGCTGGGAACGCGGGCGGCCATCGCGCTGCTGCTGGGAGGCCAGTTCGCCGCCGTCACGCTGTTCCTCCTGGTGACCCAGGTTGCCGGGTACGTGGGGGACGGCTGGCTGGACCGGATGTCGGACGACGTCCTGGTGGGCCCTTACGCCCCGCTGCTGACGGCGGGACTGGCGGGAAGCGCGCGGCTGCCGGTCCTGTGGCAGCGCAGGCTCCGGACAGCCGTGCTGTCCATCTCGCTCCTGCTGGTCCTGTATGTGGGCCACGCTGAAACCGTGATCGGACTGCTGGGCGCCGTGCTGGGGCTCCTGGCCGGGTGGTGGATCCAGGGGGACCAGGGACAGCTCCACCGGCACCGTTCAACCGGACGCGAAACCAGGAACCTCCTGGCCCTGACGGTCGCCGTCTTTGCCGTGGGACCGATCCTGACCGGCATCGCCCGGGCGCCCACGGGTCCGCTGGCCCTGCTGCGCGACGTGGTCCTGAATCCGTTGCCGACGCTTGGGCAGCTTGCATTCAACTGCGGCGCCACGGTTGAGGCTTCCTGCCTGGAAGAGGGCCGGGCCGGTTTTGCCGGTCCGGTCGGGCTTGCCCTGGCGGTGGTCCCGGTAGCCCTGCTGCTCATCTGCGCGGACGGCATGCGCCGCGGCCGGCGCCTTGCCCTGAACATTGCCATCGCCATCCAGCTGGCCGTTACGGCGCTGGCCGCCGTCTACCTTGCCCTCTTCGCGCTGTTGCCCTCGAGGAGCCAAGTGCCCAATGCCGGACCGCTGGGCTCGGCGTTTGCCCACGTGCTGCCCCTTGTGGTGGTGCCGCTGCTGCTGGCGCTGGTCCTGTGGCTGAACCGGTGGCAGTTCCGGGTGCAGACAGCGCCGTACGCCCGCCGGGTGCTTGCGGCGGTGGCGGGAGGAACATGGCTGGCGCTGGCCGGCTCCTACGCGCTGGCCTGGTTCTGGTCAGGAGGGCTGGAGCGCGACGGCGGGTTGCTGGGACTGCTGGCCGAGCTGGCCAGGCAGTATGTCCCCATCCCCATCCCGCAGCATTACCGCGGCGTTTTCGCTGACCGCAATGCCGTGGAATCCGTGCTGTTTGCCTATTCCGGACCGGTGTTTTGGGTCATCGCGCTTGCCGCCGTGTGGTGGGTGCTGCTGGGCAAGGCCCATGGCACAGACTCCGGCGTGGAGGACAGGGAGAGGGCCCGGTCGCTCCTGCGCCAGGGCGGCGGCCCGCTCTCGTGGATGGCGCTGTGGGAACCCAACACCTACTGGTTCAGTTCCGACGGCAAGGGTGCCGTCGCCTTCCAGCAGCACGGCAGCGTTGCCCTCACCCTGGGCGGAGCCTTCGGACCGAAGGAAGCCCAGCAGCGCGTCACCGGCGAATTCCTGGCCTATTGCAGGAGCCACGCGCTGATTCCGGCACTGTATTCGTGCGATGACACATTATGGCCGGCACTTCAGGAGCAGGGGTTCGCCCGGGTTGCCGTTGCCCAGGAAACCCGGTTGCCGATCCGCGAGCTTGAGTTCAAAGGCAAGGAATGGCAGAACGTCCGGACAGCGCTGAACCGGGCCGCCAAGCTGGGCGTTCGTGCCGTGTGGGGGCCTTACCACTCGCTGCCGGCGGCGCTCCGGTCACGGTTGAGCGAGGTGTCCGAAGAGTGGGCAGCAGGAAAGTCTGTCCCCGAGATGGGCTTCACCCTGGGCGGTGTGGACGAGCTTGAGGACGAGGAGGTGCTGTGCTGCCTCGCCGTGGACGGCAACGGAACCGTCCACGGCGTCACCAGCTGGCTTCCCGTGTACGACGGCGGGCGGCTGGTCAGCCGGACACTGGACGTCATGCGCCGTGGCGCCGAGGGTTTTCCCGGGGTGATGGAGTTCCTGATCGCCTCCGCGGTCCTGGAGCTGCGCGGCTCGGTGGAGGTCATCTCCCTGTCGGGCTCCCCGCTGGCGCGGGTTCCCGATGGCGGGGAGGACGGGCAGCCGGGGCCGGAGAACCTGGTGAAAATCCTGGACCTCGTGGGGCACGCGCTGGAACCTGTTTACGGTTTCCGGTCCCTGGCGGCGTTCAAATCAAGGTTCAAGCCCGAGTACCGCGCACTCTACCTGTTTTACCAGGACCCGCTGCACCTTCCGGCCATTGGCCGGGCGCTGACCCGCGCCTACCTCCCCGGGCTGTCCCTCGCGCAGGGCGCGCGTCTGGTGCGAAGTTTAGGAAAATGAATACCGCGCGGCCTTTACCGATGCATTTCCTCCGAAACCGGCGGCCGGGAATCCGCGCCTTTTGTCCTGCAACTCCGGCTTCTGGAACTGAACATAAAAATGGTCCCCGGCATAAATGCCGGGGACCATTTTGCTGCCAACCGCTGGTGCGGGCGGCGGGCGGAGACTAGACCAGCGTTACGCCGGTAGCCTGCGGACCCTTTGCGCCCTGTCCGATTTCGAACTGGACGCGCTGGTTCTCGTCGAGGGTCTTGAAGCCGCCGGTCTGGATTTCGGAGTAGTGGACGAAGACGTCACCGTCCGAATCATCCGGGGTAATGAAGCCGAAGCCCTTTTCAGCGTTGAACCACTTGACGGTTCCCTGTGCCATTTATTTCTCCTCATTGTGGAACTTTTTAAGATCGGCACACCTCGTGCCGGCCTTGGTCACTCCGCGAGAAGAATCCTGGTGTGCCGCCCCTGGAAAAGGAACCGGCGGTGCAGGAGCTTCGCGCTCGCAACATGTCTTGCGAGCATGAAAAAACACCTACACAAAGACTGAGATAAGAATTTCATGCCCATTCCCGCAGGTCAACGGTTTGGGCTTCAAAACGGATAAATTTTGGGCAAAGAGGAGGTTAATGCGCACGTCAGGGCATCCTTCACCGGACAAGGACCACCGGGCGGCACCGTCAGAAAAGCCGGGACTCGCTGTCGTCAACGCCGCGCATGGCGTCGTAGTCCAACGTGACGCAATCGATGCCCCGGTCATTGGCAAGGACCTTGGCCTGCGGCTTGATCTGCTGGGCCGCGAAAATTCCGCGCACCGGGGCCAGCAGCGGATCGCGGTTGAGCAACTCGAGGTATCGCGTGAGTTGCTCCACGCCGTCGATATCGCCGCGCCGCTTCAGCTCAATGGCAACCGTGGCGCCCTCGGCATCGCGCGCCAGGATATCCACCGGACCGATGGCGGTGAAGTATTCACGGCGGATGAGGGAGTACCCCGTCCCCAGGGTCTCGATCTGTTCGGCCAGGAGCCGCTGCAGGTCTGCCTCCACGCCATCCTTGATGAGCCCGGGGTCAACGCCGAGGTCGTGGGACGACTCATCGAGCTTTTCATGGATGTTGATGATGAGCCGGTCATCGGTCTTGGCCGACTGGACGGTCCACTGCTCCGTTACCCCCAGCTCGAGATCCACGTCTTCCGGGGAGGAAACCCTGAGCGTGGCCGGGGGGCTCATCCAGTTGAGCGGCTTGTAGGAACCGCCGTCTGAATGGACCAGGACGGAGCCGTCGGCCTTCACCAGCAGGAGCCTGGTGGCAAGCGGGAGGTGGGCTTTGAGCCGGCCAACATAATCAACGGAGCATCGGGCTATGACAAGTCGCACGCCGTACAGACTACCGTCTGCAGTGGACGCAGCTGGCAGCCGGTGCCCACCGCCCCCGGGCTTGCCCGCAGGAATATGCACGGCGGCTGGGGCAGAATGGAAGCATGCCGCGCTCCAACCGACCCCGCCGTCCAGTGTCCGGAAAGGGGGCTGTGTCCGGGAGGGCGGGCGCTGGAAAGAAGGGCAGCCGGGAGGTGCCCGAGCTCGACCTGGAACGGGCGCGTGCCGGCATCGCGCGGCGGGAGAGCGCCCCTGACGGCGAGTGGATGGTGCGCACCATGACCGCCAGGAATGCCGAAAAGACCTACATCTGCCCCGAGTGCTCCACGGCCGTGCCGCCCGGTGTGGCCCACCTGGTGGTCTGGAAGGACGACCACCTGTTCGGCGCTGCCGCCGGACTGGCCGAGCGGCGGCACTGGCATACCAACTGCTGGATGTCGCGCAGTTACCGCTACCGCTGAACGGGCGGGCGAAGATGCGCCGGCTGTCGCTAAGCTGGCAGGCATGACTTTTGATCCGGCGTCGTACGAATTCCGCCAGGGCCCAGGCCCCACTCCCATCCGTGCCTCCACCGTGCTGCCCGCCAGGCGCGAGCTGGTGAAGCTGGACACGGAAGACGGCCACACCCTGGTGGCCGAGCTGGCGCTGCCGGAATCCGGCCCCGTGAAGGCCACGTTGATCACCCTGCATCCCCTTCCCACGCACGGCGGGTTCATGGACTCGCATGTCTACCGCAAGGCTTCCTACCGGCTGCCTGCTCTCGCCGGCATCGCCGTGCTGCGGTTCAACACCCGCGGAACCGCATCCCCGCACGGAACCAGCAGCGGGGCCTTCGACGAAGGCGTCGGGGAGCGCCATGACATGGAGGCCGCGGTCCGCTTCGCCGTCGAACGCGGCCTGCCCAACCGCTGGCTGGTCGGCTGGTCCTTCGGCACGGAACTCGCCCTGATGTACGGAGCCGTTGAGCCGGTGGCGTCCCAGGTCGAGGGGGCAATCCTGCTTTCGCCGCCGCTGCACCGCGCCAAGGACAAGGACCTGCTCCAGTGGGCCGCATCCGGCAAGCCGCTCACGGTCCTGGTGCCGGAGCACGACGATTTCCTCAAACCTGCCGAGGCGGCCGAACGCTTCAGCCTGGTGCCGCAGGCCCGCGTGGTGGGCGTGGACGGGGCCAAACACCTGTGGGTGGGGGAGAAGTATGCTGCCCGGGTCCTCAACGAGATTGTGGATGAGGTCAGCGAGGCAGGATCAGGCGCCGCAGGACTGCCGCAGGAATGGGACGGGCCCGTCGCAACAGCCTCCGCCTAGGACCCCTGGTTCCGCCGCGGGTTCGGCCCCACCGCGCCGGCCCGGTGCTGGACCTGCCGTGGTGCTGCTCCTGCGTTAGTGCTGGTCCTGGCGGACGATGTAGATCTCCCTGACCAGCAGCAGGACAGCAGCCGCCGTGGGAATGGCGATGAGGGCGCCGAGCACGCCCAGCAGGCTGCCGCCGGCAATGACGGAGATAACCGCCACGGCGCCGGGAACGGCCACGGCCTTCTGCATGATGCGCGGGGAGATGAAGTAGGCCTCGAACTGCAGGTAGGCGAAGTAGCAGATTCCGTAGATGGCCGCGGTCTGCCAGCCCTCCGTCAGCGAGACCAGCAGCACCACGATCCCGGCAATCATGCCGCCCACCAGCGGAATGAAGGCGAGCAGGGCCACCACGAAGGCCAGCAGCAGGGCGAAGGGTATTCCCACGATTGACATCACGATGAAGGCAAAGGTGGCATTCAGGAGGGCGACCACAGCCTGCCCGATCACGTAGTTCCCCACCGACCGGGTGATTTCCTCGGACAGGGCCTCCACGCGGTGCCGCCGGGACCGCGGCGCAAGCCGGTAGCCCCACTTCTTCATCGCGGGCAGGGCGGCAAGGAAATACAGGCTCAGCACCAGGACGATCAGGGTGCCGAAAAGTCCGTTGGCCACGGTGGAACCAAAGCCGACAACACCGCCGAAGATTCCACCCATCGCCGCGGGGTCGTTGACGAACTTGTCCAGCTCTTCCGTGACGCGGTCACGCACACCGAACTGGTCGTCCAGGCTGCGGAAGAACTCGGAATCGATGAAGTCCCGGATCCACACCGGTGCTTGCTCGACGATCTGCGTGACCTGCTGCACGATGGTGGGAATAAGGGTGGCGAAGAAGCCGACGACGGCGCTCACCAGCACGGTGACGGACACCAGGATCCCGGCAGGGCGGGGAATTTTCCGGCCCTCCAGCCAACTGACGACAGGCTCCAGTCCCAGCGCGATGAACAGCGCCGCAACGATCCACAGGAGCAGTTGCGTGGTGTTGGAGCCGATCCAGTAGACCAGCAGTGCAAGCCCAACGCCCACGGTTCCCATGAACCCCAGGTACAGGGGATGCTGCGGCGAAATCCGGGGGCCCGGACTGCCGAACTGCGGCTCCACCCCGCTGTCCTGGCCACCGCCGTCACCGTCCTGGCGCGTGTACTCCGGCGGCATCTCGAAACGAAGCCGTGGCTGGGCGCCCGGCAAAGGCTGGCGCAGCCGCTGGGCCAGCATCCCGAGTGCGGCCGCGGCGGGCCTCTTCCGGCGGGCAGTTCCAGGACCCTGACCAGGACCTATTCCAGGACCGTTGGCGGCGGCTGCCGGCGGCTGCGTACCCCCCGGGTTCTCTGGTGCCGCGGAGGATTCGTCCGTCTTGTCTGTCACTGGTTTTGGGGGCCTGTTCCGTACGTGGCGCCGCGGGTGCGGGCGGGTGTGATGATCATCGCAAACACTATCAGCAGCCTTGTCAACAACAGCTGAAGTGCCTGCTCAGCGGCCCGCTGGCGATCCTGCGCGAAGCCCCGATCCGGGCCCGCGATAACAAAACGGATACTATTGAAACTAAACCCCCGCTGATGATAGGTGTTCCCTTGCGTTTAAAGACTGCAGTCGCACTCGTGCTGCTCGGCCTCCTGACACTCTTGGCCGGCATCGGCCAGAGGACCATCTGGGCCCCCTCCGAGACCTTTACGGCTTCCGCGCCGGCCGATGCTGCCGCTGCGCCGATTACCGTGATCGACCAGAACCTGCGGACCCTTCACGGCGGCACAGTCAAGATCGACATCGAGGGCGACGGCAACTTCATGCTGGCGGCCGGCCGACCGGACGACGTGGACGCCTGGGTTGGCCAGGCCGCGCACAACACCATTAGCGGCGTTTCCGGGGACCGGGCGTCCCTCCAGGTTGAACACACCGACGGCGAGGCCACCGTACCCAACCCCGCCGGCTCGGACCTCTGGGTTTCCACCGAGAATGCCAGCGGCGAGCTCGAATACTCCTGGACGCCGCCGGCTGACGGCGACTGGACCCTGCTGCTGGCCTCGGACGGAACCCAGCCCGCACCTGCCTCTATCTCCATGACGTTCCCCAACGACACCTCCACACCCTGGGCCGTACCCCTGATGGTCCTTGGTTCCCTCCTGGTTGTCGCCGGGATCGTACTGGCCCTGCTCTCTGCCCGCCGGCGCAACGGTGAAGGCGGCGGCGAGGGCAGCGGCTTCGCCCGGCGCGCCCGCGCCCGCAGCGAGGCCAAGTCGTCCTCGCGCGTGACCATGGCTGCTGCCGGCGTGGTCGCCGCTGCCGTGGTCGCCGGAACCGGCGTCGCCGCAAGCGCCACTTCTCCCGCGCCCGCGCCTTCATCGGATGCGGCATCGGCGTCGCCCGCCGCGCAGGAGGCAGGTTCGCCCGTCCTGCTGGATGCCCAGTTCCGCCGGATCCTGGAGCAGGTCTCCAGCGCCGTTGACGCAGGCGATGCGGCCAAGGACGCCGCGAAGCTGTCCGACCGGGTTGGCGGAACCGAACTGGAAGTCCGCACCCAGAACTACAAGATCCGTTCACAGGTGGGCTCCTACGAGCCGCGCATGCCGGTGCGGTCCACCAAGCTCCTCACCACCGTGGTGACCAGCGAGCGCGAATGGCCGCGGTCCGTCATGGCCGTGACCCAGGGTGAGGGCAACGTGGTGCCGCAGCTGCTGACCCTGGTCCAGGCCTCACCGCGCGAGAACTACAAGCTCGTGGAAACCAACCCGCTGCAGCCCGGCACCACATTCCCCACCATCAGCCGGGACGGCACCGAGACGCTGGCACCCGCGGACAAGACGGGCCTGCTCTACAGCGGTGAAGAAGCCCTGTCCGGCCTGGCCGACCGCCTCACCTCCGAAGACTCGGCCTTCAAGGACAAGCTGGTGGAAGGGGAGTCCTCGCCGTACATCGCGGACACCCTGTCCTACCAGGCTGAAGTGGTGAAGTCCGGCGAGAACGGCAACTTCTCCTTCACCCACAAGGTGGTCCCGGAAAGCACTGTTGTGTTCCGCACGGCTGACGGCGGCGCGCTGGTGCTGGGACGGATCAACTTCGGCTTCGAGGGGACCCCCAAGGCCGCGGGCGACAAGCTCACCATCGGTGACGACGCAGCGGCGCTGGCCGGCGGCAAGGAAACCACCACCGGCATGGTCCTGAGCTTTGCCGAGTCGGTGGCCGTGTACGTGCCGCCGGCAGGATCCACGGACCCGATGAAGCTTGTGGCGGCAACCCGCGGCCTGACGGGGGCCAGCTTCAAGTAATCCCCGTCCTGCAGTAGCCCCGGCAGCGGCCGGAGTGGCTAGAGTGGAAAGCATGAGTTCGCCAGCTTCCCGCCCAGTCCCTCCTGCCGCTGCCAACCTGCTTAACCTGCGCGGCGCCGTCGATCTTTCCAGCCTGAAGCAGCGCCCGGCCTCGCCTGCGTCACCGGCCGGGACCGGAACGCCGCAGGAAGGCGCCCAGCCGGGTGCCGCTCCCGGCGCCCAGGAACTGAAGGTCAACGTCACCGAGGGCAACTTCCAGCAGCTCGTGGAGCTGTCGGCGCAGGTGCCTGTGGTGTTCGCCCTGTGGGCCTCCTACTCGCCGGAGTCGGCAGCCGTGCTCGAGGTCCTGGAGCGGGTGGTTGGCGGCTACGGCGGCCGGCTGGTCCTTGGCTCCGCGGACATCGAAGCCTTCCCGCAGCTTGCCCAGGCCTTCCAAGTGCAGGCTGTCCCCACTGCTGTGGCCGTCCTCAAGGGCCAGCCGGTGCCGCTTTTCCAGGGCAGCGCCGACGAGCAGCAGGTGCGCAGCCTGTTTGACGAACTGCTGAAAGTAGCCGCGGCGAACGGCGTGACCGGGAGCCTGGGAGCCGGAGGGGCGGAAGAGGACGCTCCCGCGCCGCTGCCGCCGCTGCACCAGGCCGCGTTCGACGCCATCGAAGCGGGAGATTATGCTGCTGCGGCAGAGGCGTACCGCCAGGCGCTGACCGAGATGCCCGCGGACCATGAGGCCAAGGCAGGACTTGCCCAGGTTGAGCTGATGGGGAGGCTGCAGCCGCTTTCTGCCCAGGACAGCGAAGCCCTGCGCACGCTCGCGGCCAACGAGCCGGACAACCTTGAGGCCCAGCTGGGGGTGGCAGACCTTGATGTGGCCGGCGGCCACGTGGAGGATGCGCTGAGCCGGCTGGTGTCCTTCATCGGCAGGAACTTCGGCCCGGAGCGTGAGGCTGCCCGCGTCCGGCTTCTGGAGCTGTTCGACGTAGTGGGCGCCGCGGACGAACGGGTGGCCAAGGCGCGCCAGGCCCTCGCGAGGGTGCTCTTCTAGTGCCGGCGCTGTTCCAGCCCCTGCGGCTGCGCTCGCTGGAGCTGCAGCACCGGGGCTGGGTGTCGCCGATGTGCCAGTACAGCTGCGATCCCGACGACGCCCCGGGAGTCCCGAACGACTGGCACCTGATGCATCTGGGGTCCTTCGCTGCCGGCGGCGCGGCGCTGATCCTGACCGAAGCCGCCGCCGTGAACGCGGAAGGCCGGATCAGCCCCCGCGACGCCGGCCTCTACAACAGCGGGCAGGCCGAAGCGTGGCAGCGGATCACCTCCTTCGTCCACCGGCACGGCGCCGCAGAGGCCAAGATCGGCGTGCAGCTTGCCCATGCCGGCAGGAAGGCGTCCACTTACTGGCCCTTTTCCGGCAAGCGCGGCAGCGTTCCGGAGTCCGACGGCGGCTGGACCACTGTGGGGCCCTCACCGTTGGCCTTCGAAGGGTACGCCAGCCCCGCGGCGATGGGCGCGGACCAGATCAGCGGCGTGGTGCGCGACTTCGCCGACGCCGCCGTGCGGGCGGTGGACGCGGGCTTTGACACCATCGAGATCCACGGTGCCCACGGGTACCTCCTGCACCAGTTCCAAAGCCCGCTGATCAACACGCGGACCGATGCCTGGGGCGGCGACGAAACGGGCCGGAACCGGCTGATGCTGACTGTGGTTGACGCCGTCCGAGCCGTCATACCGGAGTCCATGCCGCTGCTCCTGAGGATCTCCGCCAGCGACTGGGCCGAAGGCGGCGTGGATCTGGCCGCTTCCGTCCGCCTGGCACGGCAGGCCGCCGAACACGGTGTGGACCTCATCGATGTGTCCAGCGGTGGTGCCGTTGCCCACCAGCAGATCAAAGCCGGCCCCGGCTACCAGACCGGATTTTCAGCGGCCATCCGGAAGGAAGCCGGTGTGGCCACCGGCACCGTGGGCCTGCTGACTTCGGCAGGCCAGGCCGAACATGCCGTCGCCACGGGACAGGCTGACGGCGTCCTCATCGCGAGGGCAGCGCTGCGGGACCCGCACTGGTGGCTGAGGGCCGCCTTCGAGCTGGGCCACGACCTTGCGTGGCCTCCGCAGTACGAGCGCGCCGTTCCGCGGCGCACCTTCTGATGGTCCCGTGATGGCCGGCCGGGACCGCCGCACTGCGCCAAAGTCCGCGCCGGTTCCCCAGGGGACGCCGGCCCCTGGGAGGGAGCCGGCGCCGGGCGGCGGGGTCGACCAGCAGCTGGAAGCCGCCATCCTGGAACTGCTGGCCAACAGGGCCGCCACCTCCACCATCTGCCCGTCGGAAGCCGCCCGCGCTGTCGGTGGCGGGACGTGGCGTGACCTCATGGAGCCGGCCCGCAGGGCTGCGCGGCGGCTGGTCGACGCAGGCGAGGTCCAGGTCACCCAGGGCGGCTCGGTGGTGGACCCCGCCACGGCCAAGGGGCCCATCCGTATCCGGAAGGCGCGGTAGGTACCCCGGCACGATGTCGCCGGACAGCGTCCCACCGGAGGCGGTTCCTACGCCTTTCCAGCTACTCCTCCGGGAGGACCCCGCAACGGCGGCCCGAGGGCTAGTCTGGCTTCATGACTGCCCCGCAACCTGATCCGGCACTGCACCCCGACCCGGTAATGCGCCCCGACACGGCCCCGCAACCAGACCATGCACTGGACTCCCCGCCGGGTCTGCACCCAGGAGCTGCGCCGCAGGTGCCGGCCTTGTCCATCCGCGGGCTCGCCAAGCGGTTCGGCGGAAAGATCGCTGTGGACGGCATCAGCCTTGACGTGCCGGCCGGATCCTTCTACGGCATTGTGGGCCCCAACGGTGCCGGCAAGACCACCACGCTGTCCATGGCAACCGGCCTCCTGCGTCCGGACTTCAGGACAGCTGCAGTCCACGGCGTGGACGTCTGGCAGCGGCCGCTGGAGGCGAAGAGGCTGATGGGCATCCTGCCGGACGGGGTGCGGCTGTTCGACCGGCTCACCGGCGAACAGCTCATCACGTATGCAGGGCTGTTGCGCGGAATGGACCGGGAGACGGTGGCCACCCGCGTTGCGGACCTCCTCGCCGCCATGGATCTCCAGGAGGACGCCGGCACCCTGGTGGTGGACTACTCCGCGGGCATGACCAAGAAGATTGCGCTGGCCTCCGCCCTCATCCACGCACCCCGGCTGCTGGTCCTGGACGAACCCTTCGAAGCGGTGGACCCGGTTTCCGCGGCCAACATCCGTTCCATCCTTGACAGCTACGTCGCCTCGGGCGGCACGGTCATCGTGTCCAGCCACGTCATGGACCTGGTCCAGCGCATGTGCGACCACGTGGCAGTAGTGGCCAACGGACGCCTGCTCGCCGCCGGCACCGTCGACCAGGTGCGCGCCGGGGCCTCGCTGGAGGACCGGTTCGTGCAGCTGGTGGGCGGCCGCAGCCACACGGAAGGGCTGGAATGGTTGCGCACCTTCTAAGGCTCAAGCTGACACTGCTGCGCAACGGCCTGCGGCGCAGCCCGTGGCAACTGGTGGGAATGGCCATCGCCGGGCTCTACGCACTGGGGATGGTGGCAACGCTTGTGATGGCACTGGTGATGCTGCGCAACGCACCGCACGACCTTGCCCAGACCGCCGTGGTCCTCGGCGGATCCGCCGCCATCCTGGGCTGGGGCATCGTGCCGGTGGTGGCCTCTGCCACGGACATGACCCTGGATCCCGCACGGTTCACCACCTTCGCGATCCCCATGCGTCAGATGCTGGCGGGACTGGCGCTGGGCGGTCTCATCGGCATCCCGGGACTGGCCACTTCGCTGGTGGCGCTGTCCACGGTGGCCACCTGGTCCCACGGTGTCCTTCCTGCGCTCGCCGCGTTCGCGGGGGCAGTGCTGGGCGTACTGACCTGCGTGGTGCTCGCCAAAGTGGTGACCACCGCAACGGCAAGCCTGGCCGCATCGCGGCGGTTCAAGGACGTCAGCGCCATCGCGTTCATGGTGCCGCTGGTGTTGATGGGGCCCATTGTGGCCGGAATAGGCCAGGGCCTCTCAGCCTCCACCGGGTTCCTGCCCGGCTTTGCCAGGACGCTGTCGTGGACGCCGCTGGGCGCACCGTGGTCGCTGGGCGGTGATGTGGCAGCCGGGCAGCCGGGGCAGGCGGCATTGAAGCTGCTGGTATCCGTTGCAGCGCTGGCCGCGCTCGCGTGGGCGTGGAAGTCCCTGTTGGAACGGGCGCTGGTGACTCCGCCGTACGCGGGCAGCGGCAGGCGCAAAGGCGGCAGGCTGGGACTGCTGGGAGTGCTGCCTGCCACTCCGGCCGGTGCGGTGATGGCGAGGTCCCTCACGTACTGGTTCCGGGATCCACGGTATTCAGGATCCCTTGTGGTGATTCCCCTGCTTCCGGTGGTGCTCGCCTTCCAGGGCAGCCAGGCCGGGGACTTCACCAGCCTGGGCATACTTGCCCCGCTCTCCGCCTTCATCCTCGCCTGGTCCATCTCCGCGGACGTGTCCTACGACAACACCGCTTTCGCCCTGCACCTTGCCACCGGTGTCAGGGGAGTGGCGGACCGGCTGGGCCGCGCCCTGGCCTGCCTGGCCTTCGCGTTGCCGGTGGTGCTGGTGTTCGCCCTCGGGTATTCCGCCCTGACAGGGGACTGGGCGGGCCTGCCCGGCCAGCTGGGCCTGAGCCTGGGCATCCTGTTCACCGGGCTGGGACTGTCGTCGGTGGTTTCGGCCCGTTATACCGTGGCCGTTCCGCTGCCGGGCGACAGCCCGTTCAAGAAGCCGCCCGGCAACGTGGGCCAGACCCTCGCCGTACAGTTCGGAGGGCTGCTGGTCCTCATGGTCCTGGTCCTGCCCCAGGCAGGGCTCCTGGTTGCCCAAGTGGTCACCGGCAACTACCTCTTCGGGTGGATCAACCTCTCCGCGGGAACGGTCCTGGGCCTGGTCCTGTTTGTCCTGGGCGTCAGGCTGGGCGGAAAATGGCTGGACGCCCGCGGGCCCGAGCTCCTGGCCCAGGTTTCCGTCAACCGCTGACCAGCTTTCGGAAGGAACCAGCATGGAAGTCGTCATCCTCAACGGCAGCAAACAGATTGCCAGGCTTGCCGCCGATGCCGTCGAGGACCTGCTCCGGCGCAAGCCCGATGCCGTCCTCGGCCTGGCGACGGGTTCGACCCCGCTTCCGGTCTACGATGAGCTGGCTGCCCGCCATGAGCGGGACGGCCTGGACTTCAGCCGGGCCTCAGGTTTTGCCCTGGACGAGTACGTGGGACTTCCACCAGGGCACCCCGAGTCCTACCGGGAAGTGGTCCGCCGGGAGTTCACCAACCGGGTCAACATCCGGCCTGAGAACGTCCACGGACCGGACGGTGCCGCCGCGGACATCCCGGGAGCCTGCCGCGCCTACGAGGAGGCGATCGCGGCTGCCGGCGGAGTGGACCTGCAGATCCTCGGGGTGGGAACGGACGGCCACATCGCCTTCAACGAACCGGGATCCTCCTTCGCTTCCAGGACCCGCATCAAGAGCCTCCTCGAACAGACCCGCAGGGACAATGCCCGGTTCTTCTCCAGCCTGGCGGATGTCCCGCACCACGTCCTCACCCAGGGGCTGGGAACCATCATGGACGCACGGCACGTCATCCTGCTGGCAACCGGCGCGCAGAAGGCGCAGGCTGTGCGGGATTTCGTGGAGGGCCCCGTCGCCGCCATCTGCCCGGCGTCGATCCTGCAGTTCCACCCGCACGCCACCGTCCTGCTGGACGAGGCCGCGGCGTCGGCACTGAAACTGGCGGATTTCTACCGGCACACCTACGACCACAAGCCCTCCTGGCAGGGGATTTAGCCTGACCCGCCCGCTGCCGGCGCACGCCGCCGCAAAGTCCGACGGCGGCTGGCGGGGGCGCGCCGCCGTCGAACGTCCGGGCGGTGGAACAGCTAAGATGGTTGGCATGACTAGCACGACGGACCCTCTCGAAAACGACCCGATGCGCGAGCTTTCCGGGGCTGGAACGTCCACAGCCACCATTGAGCGCGAGGAACTGCGCCAGGAAGTGGAGCCCGGGGACCGGGAACGCTTTTCGCACTACGTGCGCAAGGAAAAGATCATGGAGTCCGCGCTGACCGGGGAACCCGTCATCGCGTTGTGCGGCAAGGTCTGGACGCCGGGACGGGATCCGCAGAAGTTCCCGGTCTGCCCGATGTGCAAGGAGGTCTATGAAGGCCTCCGCCCGGGCAACGACGGCGGCAAGGGTCCCGGAGGGGACTCGGGCAACAACAAATAGTGACGGAGACGCTCTTTGGCGGCCCCACCCTGCCTCCGGCCTATCCGGAACGTGCAGCCTGGGGAACCGCCCCGAAACTCCGTGCCTGGCAGCAGGAAGCCCTGGACCTGTACCTGCGCAACAGCCCGCGCGACTTCCTCGCCGTGGCAACGCCCGGCGCCGGCAAGACCACCTTCGCGCTGAGGGTGGCGTCCACGCTCATCGACTCCGGCGCCGTTAACAGGGTGACCATCGTGGCGCCCACCGACCACCTGAAGCGGCAGTGGGCGGATGCGGCGGCAAAGGTGGGCATCGCCATCGACCCCAACTTCAAGAACTCCGACGGCCAGCACGGCCGCGGCTTCATCGGCGTTGCCGTCACCTATGCGCAGGTGGCCAGCAAGCCGCTGCTCCATCGCGCCAAGACGGAAGCTGCGCGCACGCTGGTGATCCTTGACGAGATCCACCACGGCGGCGAGGCACTGTCCTGGGGCGACGGGCTGCGCGAAGCCTTCGACCCCGCGGTCAGGCGGCTCTCGCTGACGGGAACGCCGTTCCGTTCCGACACCTCTCCCATTCCCTTCGTCGAATATGCCCAGGACCGGGACGGCATCCGCCGCTCCAAGGCCGACTACACCTACGGGTACGGCAATGCGCTGCGCGACCACGTGGTCCGCCCGGTGATGTTCATGGCCTATTCGGGGCAGATGCGGTGGCGGACCAGCGCCGGCGAGGAGATGGCGGCGTCGCTGGGTGAGGCCGCGGTGACCAAGGACATCACGTCCCACGCCTGGCGCACCGCCCTGAACCCCGCAGGCGAGTGGATTCCGGCTGTGCTTGCGGGCGCGGACAAGCGCCTCAGCGAGGTGCGCCGCACCGTTCCCGACGCCGGCGGGCTGGTGATTGCCACGGATCACGAGGATGCCCGTGCGTATGCCGGACAGCTCAAGAGGATCACGGGGGAGTCGCCCACGGTCATCCTTTCCGATGACGCGAAGGCGTCGAGCAAGATCGAGGAATTCACCGCCAGCGATAAACGCTGGATGGTGGCCGTCCGGATGGTGTCCGAGGGCGTGGACGTGCCGCGGCTTTCCGTCGGCGTGTATGCCACATCGACTTCAACGCCGCTGTTTTTCGCCCAGGCGGTGGGCCGCTTCGTGCGTGCCCGCAAGCGGGGCGAAACGGCGTCGGTCTTCCTGCCCTCGGTGCCGCAGCTGATGGCCCTTGCCAACTCCATGGAGGCGGAACGGGACCACGCTTTGGACCGCCCGGAGAAGGAAGACGCGGACGGCCTGTTCAATCCCGAGGACTCGCTGATGGCAGAGGCCAACCGCGAGGACAAGGCGTCGGACAGCCTCACCAAGGGCAAGTTCGAGGCATTGGATTCACAGGCATCCTTTGACCGTGTGCTGTTCGACGGCGGCGAGTTCGGCACCGGTGGCGAGGTGGGGTCCGACGACGAGATGGACTTCCTGGGCATTCCCGGGCTGCTGGACGCTGAGCAGGTGGGCACGTTGTTGCGGCAGCGCCAGCATGAGCAGCTGAACCGCAAGAACCGGAAGGCTCCTGCGGCGGCGGAAACCCCGGCACCGGCCGTCCCGGACCACCGGATGCTGATGGACCTCCGCAACGAGCTGGCCAAAAACGTGGCTGCCTGGTCTGCCCGCACGGGGACCCCCCACGGGGTGGTGCACACCAAGCTGCGGACAGTGTGCGGCGGACCGCCCGTGGCCCAGGCGAACGAGGAGCAGCTGCAGTCGCGCCTGCGGAAACTCCAGGACTGGTTCATCGGCCGGAAATAGCGGCGATGGTGACAAAGCCGGCCCGGTGCTTTGCGGACTGCTCCCCGAACGTCCGCCCGGCAGCCGCCGCAGATCCGGTCAGGCCAGCCAGCGCCACCAGCGTGACTGCTCCGGTTCGGGCGCCGGTTCCGGCTCCGGTTCCTCGCCCAGCGCCAGCGCGGCCTCGACGAGGTCGTCCGCGGTCAGCGTCATGACGGCCTCACGATCGAGGGCATCAAGACTGTGTTCCTCGTCGAGCGACAGCCGCAGCGCCTGGCGGTTGAGCGCCTGCTCGAACAGCGTGCGGGCGAACCGTGCGTTGCCGGAGTCCTCGCCCGCGTGAAGCCCTGTGAAGATGCGTCGCAGCATCTGGTCCGCATCCGGCTCCAGCCTGTACTCGTGCTGGGAAAGCATCCGGTGGAAGATCGTCTGGAGTGCGTCGACGGAGTAGTCGGGGAACGTGATCTCGCGGGCGAACCGGGAGCGCAGTCCGGGGTTCGAGAGCAGGAATGCCTCCATCAGCCGCGGATACCCGGCCACGATCACGACCAGGCGGTGGCGGTGGTCCTCCATCCGTTTGAGAAGGACCTCGATCGCCTCGGGGCCGAAGTCCATCCGGCCGTCCTCCGGTGCCAGCGCGTAGGCCTCGTCGATGAACAGGACGCCGTCCAGCGCACGCCGGATCACCCTGTCCGTCTTGATGGCGGTCGTGCCGACGTACTGCCCCACCAGGCCCGAACGGTCGACCTCGACCAGGTGGCCTTTCTGCAGCAGGCCGACCGCGCGGTACATCTCGGCCAGGAGCCGCGCCACGGTGGTCTTGCCCGTGCCCGGGTTTCCGAGGAAGACCAGATGCTGGGAGGTGGCCACCTCCGGCAGACCGTGCGCCTTACGGCGGGCCTGGACCTGGAGAAGTGCCACGAGCGCCCGCACCTGTTCCTTCACTGTCTCCAGGCCGACCAGCGCGTCGAGCTCGGCCTGCACCTCGGACAGTGGCCGGGCCGGCCCGGGCCTCGGACCCACGAGATCGCCGACCAGGTCGTCGACGCGTTCCGAGCCGGGCAGCTTGAGCTGGTCGGCAAGGCGGCCGATGGTCTCGCGCAGGTCGTCGAGCGGATTGCGACTGGCAGCCATGCCTCCACTGTAGTACCCGGGTCCCGTTCCTGCCCTGGGATCAAGGGGCGGGTGAAACGGCGAAGGGCCTGCTGATCATCGGCGCCGGGCCCCACCCGGTGGTGCCCTAGGCTACGTCCACGCCGCCGAGTTCCATTTCGGCCACTGCTTCCTCCAGGTCCTCGGCGATCCCGGCCGTCAGGGAGCGGAGGACCGTGACGGAGTAGCCGGCCTGGACGGCGTCCAGGGCCGTTGCCATCACGCAGTAATCCGTGGCGATTCCCACAACGACGACGTCCTCCACGTCATGGCTCTGCAGCCAGTCGTCCAGCCCGATCGCGTCTTCGTCCGGAGCGAACCTCCCGGCGTCCGCGGGACCGGGCAGGGCCCCGGGCTGCCGTTCTCCGGTGGGCACCGCATCTTCGGGGGCCAGCAGGCCCTCGAAGCCGGAGTAGGCGGCGGAGAACTGCCCTTTCTGGAAGTAGGCCTGGATGTATTCGGTGTCCAGGTCGGGATGCAGTTCAGCCCCGGGGGTGCCCGCCACGCAGTGCGGCGGCCAGCTGTCCTTGAAGTCCGGCATGTCCGAGAAATGCTCTCCGGGATCGATGTGCCAGTCCTGGGTGGCAACGATGTGGTCGAACTCGCCGTGGTGGGCGTCCACATATTCGCTGATGGCGCCGGCCACATCCGCGCCGCCGGAAACGGCCAGCGAACCGCCCTCGCAGAAATCGTTCTGGACGTCGACGATGATCAGTGCCCGGGACATCGGTTCTCCTCAGTTTTCTTCATAGAGAGTCGGGATGGCGGCCTCCCCGCGCTGCAGGCGGTTGACCACCGGCGGCAGCTCCGCCATGGAATCCGCATGGCGCTGGCGGGCCCGGAGCACGCCCTCGTGGCCGGTCCAGCCCGGCAGCAGCTCCCCGTTCTTCATGAACTGCTGCAGGAGGGGCCGGTCATTGCCGTCATCCTCCGGCCGGTGGCCGACGCCCACCACCTCGGCAGTTGCAATGCCGCGCTCGTTCAACTTGCGCAGCGCGTACTTGCGGCCGCCCACGCTGGCCTTGTTCTTGGCCGCCTTGGCCACGGAGACGAACGTTCCGTCGTCGTCCGTGCGGCTGACCAGCTTGTACACCATGCTGGCCGTCGGGGCGCCCGAGCCGGTGACCAGGGACGTGCCCACGCCGTAGGAATCCACGGGGGCGGACTGCAGGGCGGCGATGGCGTACTCATCGAGGTCTGACGTGACCACGATCTTGGTGTTTTCGTTGCCGAGGTCGTCAAGGAGCCTGCGCACCCACTGCGCCTGCGCCACAAGGTCGCCGGAGTCCAGCCGTACCGCCCCCAGGCGCGGACCCGCAAGGTCCACGGCCGTGCGGACGGCCGCTTCGACGTCGTACGTGTCCACCAGCAGGGACGTATGGTCCCCGAGCGAGGCAATCTGGGCCTCGAACGCGTCCCGCTCGGTGTCGTGCAGGAGCGTGAAGGAATGGGCGGCGGTGCCCACCGTCTTGATCCCGTAGCGGATTCCGGCCTCGAGGTTGGAGGTGCTGTCGAACCCGGCGATGATTGCTGCCCGGGCGGAAGCGGTGGCTGCTTCCTCATGGGTGCGCCGGGAGCCCATCTCAATGCAGGGCCGGCCGCCGGCCGCGGTGACCATCCGGGAAGCAGCCGAGGCGATGGCGCTGTCATGGTTCAACACGGACAGAAGGTAGGTCTCCAGCATGCAGGCCTCCGCGAACGTGGCCTCGACAATCAGGATGGGGGAGTTCGGGAAGTACGCCTCGCCTTCGGGGTAGCCCCAGATGTCACCGGAAAACCGGTAGGACGCCAGGTACTCCAGCGTCTGCGCGTTGACCACCCTGGTGCGTTCCAGGAACTCGAGCTCGGCATCCCCGAAGCGGAAATTGGCGATGCCCTCCAGCAGCCGTCCCGTGCCGGCCACGATGCCGTAGCGCCGGCCATCCGGCAGCCGCCGGGCAAAAGCCTCGAACACCGACTTGCGGTGCGCGGCCCCCGAATGCAGCGATGCCTGCAGCATCGTCAGCTCGTAGTGGTCGGTGTAAAAAGAGGTGCGGGGATGCTCCCAGCCAGCGGAGGTACTCACGAAAATCACTCTAGTCCCCGCCGGCTCCCACGTCTCGCTTCGCTTCGCCGCGGGCCCCTCGCCGGCGTGGGCCCACCCACCGGCTCCCACGTCTCGCTTCGCTTCGCCGCGGGCCCCTCGCCGGCGTGGGCCCACCCACCGGCTCCCACGTCTCGCTTCGCTTCGCCGCGGGCCCCTCGCCGGCGTGGGCCCACCCACCGGCTCCCACGTCTCGCTTCGCTTCGCCGCGGGCCCCTCGCCGGCGTGGGCCCGATCCGGCGGTGGCCCGGCATCCCCATAGAATGGACAGATGACCTTAAGCGTTGCGCTCGGCCCTGATACACAGGAGGGCACCCGGACCGGAACAGCGGAATCCACAGATTCCCTGACCGCGCCGGACATCCCCTGGAACCTGGTGATCTGGAACGATCCCGTCAACCTCATGAGCTACGTGAGCTATGTTTTCCAAAGCTATTTCGGCTACTCCGAGAGCAAGGCGAACAAGCTCATGATGGAGGTCCACAAGAAGGGCCGCTCCATTGTTGCCTCGGGCAGCAAGGAACAGGTGGAACGCCATGCCGTCGCCATGCACGGGTTCGGGCTGTGGGCCACCGTGGAAAAAGCCAGCGGTGGAAACAACGGCAACTCCGGCGGAGGCCAGGGCAAGGGGAAACGTGGCTAAGGCATTCAAGTATGGACTCAAAGGCATCACCGGCTACCTTGAGCCCGCGGAACGCGACCTGTTGCGCAGCCTGATCCATGACGTCATCTCCATGCTCCAGCCGGAGGACCGTGACGGCCAGGATCCGCTGGCCGCCCTGATCGGCCTGGACATGGACGTGGCAGAGCCCTCCGACCGCGCCGTCAAGCGCCTGCTCCCCAATGTCATGAAGGACGACGCCGGCGCCTCCCTGGAGTTCCGCCAGCTCACCGAACGCTCGCTGCGGGAAACTAAGATCGGCGCCCTGCGGGCGGCGGCCCTGGACTTGGACAAGGACGAGATCGTGCTGACGCCCGACGCGGCACGGCACTGGTCCATGGCTTTGAACGATGTCCGGCTGGTCCTTGCCGAGCGGCTGGATATCCAGGACGAGGAGGACGCCGAGCACGTCCACCTGATGCAGGACTGGTCCCAGGCCGAGGACGTGGAGAGCTACCTGGCCCTGGTCTACAACTTCGCCACGTGGCTCCAGGAGTCACTGGTCCAGGCCATGCTGCAGTCCATGGAGTCGCGCCGGTGAGCGGCGCGGACCGCCCCCCGTCCCTGCGCTGTGACACACCAGACATGAGCTCCCGGCCACAGGTTCATGACTGGAGCCGCGGGGAAGACCTATCCTCGAATAATCATGAGTAGAGCCTCAAGCATGGATCCGTCAGCCGGCGCTGCCACGGGGTCCGACGCCAGCGACCTGCCCGCCGCCGCCTTGGAGTCGCGGCCCATCGGCGTATTCGACTCCGGAGTTGGCGGCCTCACGGTGGCCCGCTCCATCATCGACCAGCTTCCCAACGAGTCAATCCTCTATGTGGGGGACACGGCGCACGGACCGTACGGCCCCCTGCCCATCGCAGAGGTGCGGGCCAACGCCCTGGGCGTGATGGACGAACTGGTGGACTCCGGCGTCAAGCTGCTCACCATAGCCTGCAACTCGGCGTCGGCCGCTGTCCTGCGGGACGCCCGCGAGCGGTACACGGCCAAGTACGGCATCCCGGTTATCGAAGTCATCCAGCCGGCGGTGCGGCGGGCAGTTGCGGCAACCCGCAGCGGGCTGGTGGGCGTGATCGGCACCTCCGCCACGATCGGTTCCCGCGCCTACGAGGATACGTTCGCCGCGGCGCCGGACCTGGCGATCACCTCCGTGGCGTGCCCGGAATTCGTCAGCTACGTCGAAGCAGGGATCACCACCGGTCCGGCGCTGCTGGCCGTCGCCGAGGAATACCTCGCCCCGCTCAAGGCGGCCGGCGTGGATACGGTGGTCCTGGGCTGCACGCACTACCCGCTGCTCACCGGCGTCATCTCCTACGTCATGGGGGCGGACGTGACCCTGGTGTCCAGCGCCGAGGAAACCGCCAAGGACGTCTACCGCGCCCTGGCCACCCACAACCTGCAGCGCACGGACGCAACGCCGCCGGAGCACCACTTCGTGGCCACCGGGGACGCCGGCCAGTTCGAGGCGCTGGCCCGGCGGTTCCTGGGGCCCGAGGTCCTCTCCGTCCGGCACGTGGACCACGTGTCCGCCCAGTACCCCACGGGAAGCCTCGCCAGGATCACCCCGGAAATGATCGCCGCGGCCCAGAACGCCGCGGCGCGGCCGCGGATCTCCAACTTCGTGGGCACTTCAGCGACCGGGGGCAGCGGCCAGTGAAGCTCACCATCGTAGGCTGCACGGGGTCCTTTCCCGGCCCCGGGTCACCGGCGTCGTGCTACCTCCTGACCGCGAACGACGGCGAGCGGACCTGGAAAGTGGTCATGGACCTGGGCAGCGGGGCGCTGGGTGCCATCCAGCGGTACACCGACTTGGAGGATATCGACGCGATCTTCCTCACCCACCTGCATCCCGACCACTGCATGGACCTGTGCGGCCTGCACGTGGCGGTCCGGTGGAAGCCCGGCGGCTGGGGCCGCGGCCGGATCCCCGTGTGGGGGCCTGCGGCCACGGCAGACCGGATGGCCACGGCGTACGGCCTGGAGCTGGACCCCGGAATGCACGAGGAATTCGACTTCACCAACTGGGCGGAACGCGAGTCCGTGACCGTGGGGCCGTTCACCGTGACACCCTTCGCCGTCAACCACCCCGTGGAGGAGGCCTACGCCCTGCGGGTGGAAGTGGTGGAACCGGACAAGGACGGTACGCCTGTTTCCCGGACCCTGACCTATTCCGGTGATACCGATTCCTGTGCCGGGCTTGAGGAAGCAGCCAAGGACGCCGACCTGTTCCTGTGCGAGGCAGCCTTCGAGGAAGGCCGCGACGACGGCATCAAGGACGTCCACCTGACCGGAAAGCGCGCCGGGGAAGCCGCTGCGGCTGCGGGGGCCCGCCGGCTCCTGCTCACGCACATTCCCGTGTGGACATCACAGACCACGGTGATGGCCGAAGCCCGCCCGGTGTTCGGCGGCGACGTGGCGGTAGCGGTTGCCGGAGTGCACTACACCATCTAGCCCCCCGGGGTCCCTGCCACGGCTTCGACCAGGGGACCGGCATCGGCCGGGCGTGCAGTCGATAAGCTAAAGACATGACTTCTGAAGCAACTGCAGTACCCATCGTGCGCGCCGACGGCCGCGCCCCCGACCAGCTCCGGCCCATCAGCATCACCCGCGGATGGTCCACCCAGGCCGAGGGATCCGCCCTGATCGAGTTCGGCAACACCCGGGTCCTGTGCACCGCGTCCCTGACCGCAGGCGTGCCGCGCTGGCTCAAGGGGGAAGGCCGCGGCTGGGTCACCGCCGAGTACGCCATGCTGCCCCGGGCCACCAACACCCGCTCCGACCGCGAATCCGTCAAAGGCAAGATCGGCGGCCGCACCCACGAAATCTCCCGGCTCATCGGACGTTCGCTGCGCTCGATCATCGACACCAAGGCCCTGGGCGAAAACACCATCGTGCTGGACTGCGACGTTCTCCAGGCGGACGGCGGCACCCGCACGGCAGCCATCACCGGCGCCTACGTCGCGCTCGCAGACGCCATCCGCTTCGCCCGCGACAACAAGCTGATCGCAAAAAATGCCCAGCCCCTGATCGACACCATTGCCGCTGTGTCCGTGGGCATCATCGACGGCGTGCCCATGCTGGACCTGCCGTACGTCGAGGACGTCCGGGCAGAAACCGACATGAACGTTGTGGTCACCGGCTCGGGAAAGTTCGTGGAAGTGCAGGGAACGGCCGAGGGCGCACCCTTTGACCGGGCCGAGCTGGACCAGCTCCTGGACCTGGCACTGCTGGGCACCACCCAGCTCGCCGCCATCCAGCGGGAGACCCTGGCGGACACGCTGTGAACCCGGCCGGCGGAGATGCTCCCCGCCTGGTCCTGGCAACCCACAACAAGGGCAAGCTGCGGGAGCTCCGCGAGCTGCTGCGGGGACAGGTCCCGGGGCTCGACGTCGACACCCAGGTGGTGGACGCGGCAGCGGCAGGTGCCCCTGACATCGTCGAAACCGGTGTGACGTTTGCCGAGAATTCGCTGCTGAAGGCGCGTGCCGTTGCGGAAGCCACCGGCCTGGCGGCCATTGCCGACGACTCCGGCCTTGCGGTGGACGTGATGGGCGGAGCGCCCGGGATCTTTTCGGCCCGGTGGGCCGGCACCCACGGCGACGACGCCGCCAACCTGCGGCTCCTGCTCAGCCAGCTCTCCGACGTGCCGGACATCCACCGGGGTGCGGCCTTCGTCTGCGCGGCGGCGCTGGCTGTGCCGGACACGGACGGCAGGCCCGGCCACGAGGTGGTGGAATACGGACAGCTGGAGGGCGTGCTGCTCCGCGAGCCGCGGGGCAGCGGGGGCTTCGGCTACGATCCCGTGCTGCAGCCGGCGGGGGAGGACCGCAGTTGCGCAGAGCTGTCCGCAGAGGAAAAGAACGCCATCAGCCACCGTGGCAAGGCCTTCCGCGCGCTGCTGCCGGCCATCGTCGAGGCGCTGCGCCGGGCAGAGGCCTGACGGGACGCAAGGCCCCACAGTTGCCGGTTAACCAAAAAGGTGTGTTCCCCGCCGCGGCGGGGAACACACCTTCCCTGGTTTACGGGCACTTACGGAAGGCGGGGGGTCTTCTGCTCGTCCTCGGGGGCGTGCTCCTCGATGAACTCCTCCACGGGGTCGGTGCCGTAGGCCTTCGCCTGGCGCTTGGCGGACAGGCCGCGGAGGACCTCTACGCCGATGGGCAGGACGGACACCAGGACGATCGCGATGAAAATGATGTCCAGGTTGTCACGGACCCACGGGATACGGTCGCCCAGCAGGTATCCCAGCAGCGTCACGCCGCCGCCCCACAGCACTGCGCCGATGACGTTGAAGAGGAAGAACTTCTTTTTGTTCATCTGGGCGACGCCCACGATGACGGGGACGAAAGTCCTGATGATGGGGACGAAGCGTGCCAGGATCAATGCCTTGCCGCCGTGCTTTTCGAAGAAGGCGTGCGCGTTCTCCACGTTTTCCCGCTTGAACAGGCGCGAGTTGGGTTTGTTGAAGATGGCGGGCCCGGCTTTCGACCCGATGAGGTAGCCGGTCTGGTTGCCCACGATGGCCGAAATGATGATCAGCAGCGCGAAGACCCACACGTTGAACTTGATGGTGTCCGTGGCCACCAGGAGGCCGGCTGTGAACAGCATGGAATCACCGGGCAGGAAGAAGCCCACCAGCAGGCCGGTCTCCGCGAAGACGATGCCGCAGACCAGCAGCACCACCCACGGCGCCAGGGCGGGATCAGCCAGGAAGACCTGGGGGTTCAGCCAGTCGGGCAGGAAGGAGGCCAGCTGGGGCTGCACCGGTCCTGCGCCGCCCAGCATGGACACGGCGAGGTCATTCATCACAGGAAAGTTCACCTCTCAAGGGTACTTGACAGAGCCGTGCCTGCATGGAGGAGCAGCATTCCGGCGGTAAGGTTGGGCCGTGGGTTTGGACTTTACGGCGATCGACTTTGAAACTGCGAACGGCTTCCGGGGCTCTCCCTGCGCGGTGGGCCTGACGAAGGTACGGGGCGGGCAGATCGTGGACGAGGCTTCATGGCTGATGCGGCCCCCGCCGAACCACGACCACTTCGACTACCACAACGTGCGGATCCACGGCATCCGGGCTGACGACGTGGCCGGGCACCCCCGCTTCGGGGAACTCTTCCCCGAAATCGGCGCCTTCATTGGTGATGACATCCTCGCGGCGCACAATGCCGCCTTCGACCTGGGAGTGATCCGGTCGGGCCTGGAGGTCTCCGGCCTGCCGGGGCCCGCCTACGACTATGTGTGCACCGTCATGCTTTCCCGGCGGTGCTACTCGCTGGTGTCCAACTCCCTGCCGTTCGCCGCCGAGGAAGCCGGCGTGCCGTTGGTGAAGCACCACGACGCCGCTGAGGACGCCCGGGCCTGCGCGGGAATCCTGATCGACATAGCCCGGCGGAACCAGGCCAACAGCATCGGCGAACTCTACCTTTCGCTGGGGCTGGTGATGCCGCGCCAGCAGGCCTTCGACCCGGCCACGGACGGGCTGTCCAAGTCCAGCATCGCGGCCCTTGCCGTTGCCGGCAGCGGCACGGCTGCGCCGCTACGGCCTTTCCAGAGTGGCTGGCCGGAGGAGGGAGCCAACCCGCTTCCCAACCCCGATGCAGAGCCGGGCCACCCACTGTACGGCCAGACCGTCGTCTTCACCGGGGCGCTGTCCATAGGGCGCCCGGAAGCCAAAAGGCGCTCTGCCGACGTCGGCGCCCGGCCGGAGAGCCGGGTGACCGGGCGCACCACCGTCCTGGTGGTGGGGGACGGCTTTGTTGCCTCCGACCTCCGCTCCGGCCGGCTGACCGGCAAAGCCCGGCGCGTCCTGGAGCTCCATGACCGCGGCCAGCCCATCGAAGTGCTGTCCGAAGGTGAGTTCCTGCAGATGGTGGGCGACTTCGCGGCAGCAGCCATCGCCTAGGAGACTGCTGAAATATCCGCTGGTTTAGGCGCGTCGGCTGGACTGGTGAGGCTGGTGGTTAAGACTGGTCTTATGCAGGGACGCGAGGACGCGCAACGCGGGTATTTGGATGTGGAGGCGCTGGCCGGAGAGTTGTTGGCTCCGGGCAGTGTCTTCGCTTTTCTGGCCAAGCATCGGGGGCGGTTGTTTCCGGATTCGATGATGGAGGACCTGTTCCCGTCGCGGCGGGGCCGGCCGTCAGTTCCCGCTTCGGTGATCGGTTCGGTGCTGGTGCTGCAGGCGTTGCAGGGCCTCTCTGACCGGGAAACAGCCGAGGCGTTGACGTACGATCTGCGCTGGAAAGCCGCGTGCGGGTACGGACTGACCGATACGGCATTCCATCCGAGCACGCTGACGTACTGGCGCCGGCGGCTGGCGGCATCGAAGAACCCGCACCGGATCATGAAGGCCATCGCCGAGGTCGTTGCGGAAACCGGAGTCCTGGCGGGCAAGCGCCGGCGGGCGGTTGATTCAACAGTGTTGGATGACGCGGTCGCGAGGCAGGACACGATCACGCAGCTGATCGCAGCGGTGCGCCGCTTCGGCCGTGACATCCCCGGCGGCCAGGACCTGCTGGCCACCCACGCGAAGGGGTATGACTACACGCGCACCGGTAAGCCGGACATCGCCTGGGACGACCAGGATGCCAGGGACGGGCTGGTCTCGGCGCTGGTCACCGACGCCCTCGCCCTGCTGGCCGCGGTCGATCCCGAGACCTTGGAGGGCAGGGGGGCCGATGCGTACGCGCTGCTTGCACTGATCGCCGGGCAGGACGTGGACTCGGACGGGACCGACGGGCGGTGGCGGATCGCCCGGAAGGTCGCACCGGACCGGATGATCTCCACCGTGGACCCGGACACCCGGCACGCGCATAAGACCAGGTCCCGGCAGCAGGACGGATTCAAAGCCCACATTGTCATCGAGCCCGATACCGGGCTGATCACCGCCGCGGAGCTGACCAAGGCCTCCGGACCGGAGAACAGCGACGGGGCCGTCGGCGCCCGGCTGATCGGCATGGAGCCCACGATCGCCGGGACCAGCGTGGACGTCCTGGCAGACTCGGCCTACGGTTCCGGGGAAATGCTCGCCGCTCTCGCCCGCACCGGCCATACCCCGGTGATCAAACCCTGGCCGCTGCGCCCGGCCGTCGAAGGCGGGTTCACCCTCGATGACTTCACCGTCGATGAAGCAGCAGGCACCGCGACCTGCCCGAACGGGCTTACGCGCAGGATCACCGCTAAGCGGCGGGTCACCTTCGGCGCCGCCTGCAGCAGCTGCCCGCTCCGGGCCCGGTGCACCGGCTCCCCACGCGGGCGCAAACTCGAACTGCACGAGCACGACGCCCTGCAGCGCGAACACCGGAAACGCGCCACGGACCCGGACTTCCAGCACGACTACCGCACCCACCGGCCCATGGTCGAACGGTCCATCGCCTGGCTCACCCGCGGCAACCGCCGCGTTCGGCACCGCGGCACAAACCAGAACAATGCCTGGCTGCAACTGAGGATTGCCGGGCTGAACCTGCGACGCCTCCTCGCGCTCGGACTTACCAGCGAAAAAGGATCCTGGGCCATCGCTTGAACGCGGGCACCACCTCAGGGCCTCCCGCCAGCGAAAACCGGACCCGCCACCCGGCGAACAACCCTCAAAAGCCCAGAAACAGGACCCGATGCTTCAATCACAGAACCCGAGACCACAAAAGGAAGGGCTGGCCCCGACACGTGAACGCCCCGGACCAGCCCCATAAAGCACTTAGTTCAGCAGTCTCCTAGGGCCCCCGGTCCGGCCGCTTCTTCACAGGGCGCAACAAACCTTTGCCCCGGTACGCTGCGCTCCTAGCCTTGGCACATGAGCTCTCTGTTCGCCTTCCCGAATCCGGTCAACGAGTACGCTGCCCGTGTCACCGCCGGACTGGTGGTGGCGCTCGCCGTTGTCACGCTGGCCCTCGGGTCCGGGTGGGGCCTGCTGGCCATCGCCGCCGGGTTCTGGCTGCGCGTGCTCTTCGGACCAAGGATTTCGCCGCTGGCACTGTTGTCCGTCAAGGTCATCACCCCGCGGCTGGGACGGGTGAAACTGGTGCCCGGACCGCCCAAGCGCTTTGCGCAGGGCATGGGGGCGGCCGTCTCCACAGCAGCCCTCGCCCTGTTCGCGGCCGGAGCGGTGCCGGCGGCGTGGGCGGTGCTGGGCATCCTGATCGTGGCGGCGTCGCTTGAAGCCTTTGCCGGGTTCTGCCTGGGATGCGTGGTCTTCGGGTTCCTGCAGCGCCGCGGACTGATCCCGGAGGACGTCTGCGAGGCGTGCAACAACATCAGCCTTCGGCGGTCGTGACGCCCACCAGCAAACCGGCCATGCCGCGGATTGCCTCAGGCGCCTCCAGCGCCTCCAGCCAGTCCGCAGGCAGGCACTCCTCGCCGTAGTAGGCACCCAGGATGTTCCCCGCCAGTGAACCGGTGGCATCGCTTTGCCCCCCGTGGGCCACCGCCACGGACACCGCCTCCCGGAAGTGACGGACCGGCAGGGTGTCCGTGCCGTCGTCGTCCGTCCCTGCATCCGCCGTCCCGGCACGGGGGACAGTGGCGAGCACGGCGTACAGCGCGACGGCGAAGGCTTCCTCGGCGGTCCGGCCGCCACCGAGCGCATTGGTGATTTCCCCCGGCGTAGTTAGGCCCCCGGCGGCGAGTGAGAGCGCGGCTTCCAGGCGTTCCGGCAGTTCCGGCGCCACACCACCCAGGGTGTGGGCGTGGGCTGTCACGGCGGAGGCAGCCTCCGGGAGCGCCTCACCCAAAACCAGCCGGTGGACCAGCAGGCTGAAGATCCCGGAAGCCTGGCGGGCCACGGGGTGCCCGTGCGTCAGGGAGGCGGCGTCGGCACTCAGCTTGTAGACGGCGTCGGGCGTAATATGCGGGATCAGCCCGAACGGTGCTGACCGGACCACGGCGCCCCAGTCTTTCGATCCCGGATTTACCGGGCGGACGGAGGTGCCCATTTCGCCCGTCGCCAGCCCGGAAATGCTGGTTGTGTTGGGGTTCCGCCGCTGGCGGAGCACAGCGTGGCCGTCGATCCACCGGGGCTGCGGTGTGGGTGCCGACGCGGGAGCAGCCTCCCCCTGGGTGGCCAGCCACCGGAGGTAGGCGAGCCACAGGCAGGCGTTCACATCCGCGCCCACGCCCTCGTTCGCCCATTCCAGGGCCTCAACCAGCCCGTCCACCGTGTAGAGGGTCAGCTGGGTCTCGTCGGAGAACGTGCCGGTCGTGGGGCCGAATCCGCTGACGCCGCGCCCGCCGAAGCGGCTCCGGATCTCTTCAACCGACTCCGTGCCGACGGCATAGCCCAGGGCATCACCCAGCGCGCCGCCCAGCAGGCAGCCATGGATGCGGGACGTCAAAGCGGGCACGGACGGGCCGGGTTCAATGCTCATGCTGCAAATTTACCGCGGCCTCCGGCGGCGCCGGGACGCGGGCCCACCTTCCCGGCATTGCGCAAAAGACGCTGCACCAGCAAACGTCCAGCGTCGGCTGGAATAATGGACGGGCTGCCCGGCGGCAGCACCGCCATCTTTTGCCTACCAAAGGGTCCCGCCATGAGTTCCCCCGCACCCGCCCCCCACGACGTCCTGCTGCCCAGCGGCCTGGTGGCCGCCCGGCCGGGGCTCCTGCCCAGGCTGGGGGCCGAAGCGTTCGGCACCTTGTTCATCGTGGTGGCCGGCCTTGGCGTGCCCCTGTTCACCATCCCGGATTCCAGCCCCCTTCCTGCGGCACTTGCCGCGGGCCTGGCCGTGACCGCCGCCATGCTTGCGTTCGCGCACGTTTCGGGCGGCCACTTCAACCCCGCCATCACGGCAGGCCACCTGGTGGCCGGGCGGATCAGGCCCGGAGCTGCCGCCGCCTATGCGGGCGCCCAGCTGGTGGGCGCACTCGCAGGAGCCTTCGCGCTCTACGGGATCCTGCGCACCCTGCCGGGCATCGCGGACAGCCGCACCGCTTTTGACACCGTGACTGCCGGCTTCGGCGAACACTCCATCATCCAGGCGCCGCTGGCGGCAGCACTGCTCCTTGAAATGCTCGGAGCCGCTATCGTCGTGGCGGTCTTCCTGGGCACGTCCGGCAGCGACACCCGGGACGGGGGCAGCCGGTACGCAGCCCCCGTGGCCGTGGGCCTGAGCTTTGCGGTGCTGCTGCAGCTGGGCCAGTCGGTAGGGAACCTGCCGTTCAATCCTGCCCGCGCTGTTGCGTCCGCAGTGTTCAGCTCGGGCTGGGCCCTGGAGCAGCTCTGGGTCTTCCTGGCCGCCCCGCTGTTGGGAGCTGCAATTGCCGGGCTGGTCTTCCGGAGCATGGGAACTGCTGCTGGTGCCGGTGCCGGTGCCGTTGTGCAGGCCGGGACCGGAGAAACCACCGAGGCAGGGGAGCCCGCCGAAACGGCCGAACCCGGATCCAGCGAAGCCCAGGAGTTCTTTGACGGCAAACGGGGCTGACCGTGAACGCGGCGGTTGCGCTGGCTGTCAGTGGCAGCCGATAGCTTAGAAACATGCGGCTACTACATACATCGGACTGGCACCTGGGGCGGTCCTTCCACGGCGTTGGCATGCTGGATGCCCAACGGGACTTCATTGCCCAGTTGGTCCGCACGGTCACTGAGCACGGAGTCGACGTCGTCCTGGTGGCCGGGGACGTCTATGACCGTGCCCTTCCCGGAGTCGATGTGGTGCGCCTGCTCGATGACGCGCTGGTCCGCCTGACAGCCGCGGGCGCACAGGTGGTGCTGACCAGCGGCAACCATGATTCCGCCATCCGCCTGGGTTTCGCCTCCCGCCTTTTGGAACGCGGGGGAGTCCATCTCCGGACCAGGATCGAGAGCCTGGACCAGCCACTGCTGCTGCCCCTGGACGATGCCCCTGACGGCCACCCTGCTGAAGCTGTGCTGGCCATCTACGGCATACCGTGGCTCGAGCCCCGTCTTGTCGCCGAACAGCTCGGGGTGGACACTGCCAGCCACTTCGAGGTCACCCGGGCGGCAACAGCGCTGATCCGGGAGGATATCGAACGGCGTTCAGCGTCCGCCGCCGTCCACTCCGTGGTGCTGGCGCACACGTTTGCCAGCGGCGGGATCAGCTCGGACAGCGAACGCGACCTGAGCATCGGCGGGGTAGGGGCCGTACCCCTGGACCTCTTCGACGGCTTCAGCTACACCGCGCTGGGACACCTGCACGGCCGCCAAGCACTGTCTCCGCAGGTCAGGTACTCAGGCTCGCCGCTGGCGTATTCCTTTTCCGAAGCCACGCACCGGAAGGGCGGCTGGCTCGTGGAGGTTGGAGCTGAGGGTGTCAGCTCCGTGCAGGAAGTCCTGTGGGAAGCGCCCCGGGCGCTGGCCGTGCTGCGCGGTCCGCTGGAAGAGCTCCTTGGGCTGCCTGAACACCAGTGGGCCGAAACAGCGTACTGCCAGGTCACGCTGACAGACGCCCAGCGTCCCGCCAGGGCCATGGAACGGCTCCGTTCCCGGTTCCCGGATACCCTGGTCCTCGGCTTCGACCCCGAGGGCGGAACCGCGGCCGCCGCTTCCAGCTACAGCAGCAGGCTCGCGGAGGCGCCCGACGATCTCTCGGTCTGCTGCGGCTTCCTGGAACACGTACGGGGCAGGGTCCCCGATGACGCAGAAAAGGCGGCGCTCGCCGACGCGCTCGAAAACGTCCGCCTCCTGGAGGCTTCACGATGAGGATCCACCGCCTGCAAATTTCCGGATTCGGCCCTTTCGCCGGCACCGAGGAGATCGATTTCGACCGGCTCAGCGCACACGGCCTCTTCCTGCTCAACGGCCCCACGGGTGCCGGGAAGACCAGCGTCCTGGATGCCGTCTGCTTCGCCCTCTATGGTTCCGTTCCGGGAGCCCGCCAGGACGGTAAGCGGCTCCGCAGCGACCATGCGGACCCGGCGCAGGAACCCGCGGTGACCTGTGAGTTCTCTGCCCAGGGGCGCCGCTTTGAAGTGACACGGTCCCCGGCCTGGGATAAACCGAGCGCCCGGGGGAAGAACGGCTTCACCACCCAGCAGGCCAAGACCCTTCTGCGGGAACGGGTTGGCGGCGCCTGGACGGACAAGTCCGCCCGGAATGACGAGGCAGGCGCTGAGATCCTGGCGCTGCTGGGCATGGACCGCGAGCAGTTCACCCGCGTGGTGATGCTGCCGCAGGGAGATTTCGCCGCGTTCCTGCGCTCCAAGGCCACGGACCGGCTGGAACTCCTGCAAAAGCTCTTCGGTACCGAGCGGTTTGAATCGGTGGAGCAGGAGCTGTCCCGCCAGGCGCAGGCGGCAAAGGATGAGGTGTCACACCTGGCGGGCCGGCTGGAACTCCTGGCTGCCCGGGCGGAGGCCGAGGCTGCGCGCCTCAGCCTTGACGGCTCCAGCGCTCCCTCTCCGGAGAACGCCGCGGTGCGGCTCGGCTGGCTGGAGGGAGCGGTGGCCGCCCGCCTTGAGGAGCTAACGGCGCAGGCAGGGCGGGCCGAGGCCGCCAGCACCGAATGCAGGAGCGCTGTTGAAGCCGAAACACTCCGCGCCGACCGGCGCCGGAAGCTCGATTCCGCCGCAGCCCGGAAACTGGCGGTGGAGCAGGGCGCGCAGCTGCTCGACGATCACCTCCTCCGGCTGGCCCGGCACCGGAAGGCCGAGGTCCTGCAGGGGCAGCTGCGGAACGTTGATGCCAGTGCCGCCAAAGCCCGGAGCGCCGCCACTGCCGTGGAATCCGCCCTCACCCTTCTCAGCCTGGCTGCGGGGGAAGACCCCGAACTCGCTGAGCTGGAACTCCACCTAGCGGCAGGCCCCGCCGCGGGTGCCGCAAGACCTTCCGCCGGAGCTGCAACCGAGCTGGGCCGGCTGCGCTCCCTCCTGGCCGTGGTCGAGGCCAGGCTGCCCGACGAGGACCGGTTGCAGGCCCTTCGGAAGCGCCACAGCAGCCTGCTAGGAAAGCATGGGGAACTTGCCGCGGACCTGGAACAGGCCGGCAAGCGCGCCAAGGAACTGACGGATGAGCGGAGCCGTCTCCAGGACGGGCTGCAGGACCTGGAACACCATGCGGCCACTGCGTCCCTGCGCCGGAAGGAAGCCGCAGCAGCGGAGGAACTGCTGGACGTGGTCAGGCGCTACGGCTCCGCCGTTGCTGCCCGGGACCTGGTGAAGGTCCGCCATGACGAAAGCCGTGACCGGCAATTGGAGGCGAAACGCCGGTGGCTGGACCTCAGGGAGCAGCGGCTGGCCAATGCCGCTGCCGAACTGGCTGCCAAGCTGGTCCACGGGGAACAATGCCCCGTCTGCGGCAGCCCGGACCATCCCGCTCCTGCTGCAGGGAGCTCCGGTGGCCCGGAACTTGCACAGGAGGAAGAAGAAGCCCGGCTGGTCCACGAAGCAGCGGAAGCCGCCTTTGCCCTGGTGGCCCGCGAACTGGGGGAGGCCAGCCAGCTCGTGGCGGTCCTCGCCGGGCAGGGCGGGGACACCGCGGAGGACGAGGCCCTCAGTGCGGCGGAGGGTGCGCGCCGGGCAGCGGCCGACGCCGATGGCGCAGTTAAAGAACTGGAAGCAGTCAGGCTGCGGCTCGGAAAACTCGAGACCGCTGCGGCGGCCGCCCAGGAATCCCGCACAGGTACCGAAGGCGAGCTGGCGCGGACCGCAGCGTCACTGGCCGACGTGTCCGAACAATCCTCGGCCCTGGACCAGGCGCTGGCAGGGCTAAGGGGCACCCACCGCAGCCTGGCCCACCGGCTGCGTGCACTGGAAACCGCCGTGACCGTGCTCAACAAGGCGGTCGAGGCGCAGGCGCACCTCGACAGAATGGAAGCCCAGGCAGCGGAGGCTCTGGACCAACTGGAACTGGCCCTGCCTGCGGCCGGTTTCACATCCGCTGGCGAGGCACGGGAGCAGCTGCTCGACGCCGATGAGGCGGCTTCGCTCGAGGCCCGGGTGCGGGCAGCCCAGGACGAGGAAGCGAGAGTGGCGGAGCTGTTCGCGTCCGAGGACGTCCTGCTGGCACTGGAGGAGAAGTCCGCGGGCTACGAGCTGGACCAGGTACGGCTCGACGCCCTGCGTGAAACTGCGGCAGAGGCCCTCCAGGACGCCCGGGATGCTGACCTGGCTGCCGGCCTGGCCGCCCGGTGCCTTGCCTCGCTGCGCGGCATCCGTGCTGAGTACGAAGACCTGGCAGGATCTGCGCGGCAGCCCGCTGAAAGGGCCCGGATGCTGGGCGGGCTGGCTGATGCGGCGGCCGGGCGGGGCGAGAACAACTACCGGATGAGCCTGAACAGCTATGTCCTGGCCGCCCGCCTGGAGCAGGTTGCCGTGGCCGCCTCCGAACGGCTGGTGGCCATGAGCGATGGCCGCTACCTGCTCCAGCACACGGACGCCAAGGCGGCGCGCGGGGCAAAATCGGGGCTTGGGCTGGAAGTGGTGGACCAGTGGACCGGGTTCCGCCGGGACACCTCCACCCTGTCCGGCGGTGAGTCGTTCATGGCTTCCCTGTCGCTGGCGCTTGGCTTGGCAGACGTCGTCCAGCAGGAGGCCGGCGGAGTGGAAATTGAAACGCTGTTTGTCGACGAGGGATTCGGAAGCCTGGACGAGCAGTCCCTGGAACAGGTCATGGACGCCCTTGAAGGGCTGCGGGACGGCGGCCGCGTGGTGGGACTGGTCAGCCATGTCGCGGAGATGAAGCAGCGGATCAGCGCCCAGCTCCAGGTGCTCAAGGGCCGGAACGGCTCCACCCTCCGGATATCGGACGGCGCAGACGCGCCAGTATGACCGTACGGCCCTGTCACCAATCTGCGCTGTGTCCTGACGGCGCAGAGGCGCCAGTGCGACCGGACGGCCACAAACAACCGGCGGGCTGCGCTGCGGGCCAGATACGTAGGCGCCGGTATAATGGCAGCGTTACCGGGTTGCGCGCATCGGGAGGAGGGACGATGCGCACGACATGAACGAGCCCGGAATTGAACTCACCCGTTTCACCCGCCAACACACATGGATCAGTCCCCGCCGCCGTAGAGCTGCCGGCATCGGCGTCAGAACCGGCATCGGCGTCAGCCGCCGCTGCGCCGGCCTTTCCTGAAGAAATTCCTGCAGCCTCCCGCGGCCGCTTCGCCAGGCTTCCCCTTCTTGCCGGCCGCGCCTTTATACCCCTCGGCCTGTTTGCGCGGCTGCCGCTGGCCATGCTGACGGTGGGAACGCTGACCCTGGTCACGTCAGCCAGTGGCTCGTACGCGCTCGGCGGGATGGCAGCAGGCGCCGTGGGCATCGGTTCAGCCGTGGGCGCGCCGGTTCTGGGGTCCCTTGCCGACCGCAGGGGACAGCGCCCCGTGCTCCTGATCGCTGCACTCCTGAACAGCATTGCCGTGGTGGCCCTGATCCTGGCTGTGTGGGCCACCGCGGAATCCCCGGGTGTCCCCGCAGCCGTCCTTGCCGCCTCCTTTGTCTCCGGTGCCAGCTGCCCCCAGGTGGGTCCGCTCGCCAGGGTCCGATGGATGGCACTGGCCGCCCACGGCTCGGCCGCGGACCAAACACGGGACCTGGACACCGCCCTTTCCTACGAAAGCACCGCAGATGAGGTGACCTTCGTCCTGGGCCCCGCCCTGGTGGGAATCCTGGCCAGCCTGCTGGCGCCCTGGCTGCCGCTCGCAGTGGCGGTTGCACTGACCATCACCCTCGTTCCCGCCTTCGCGGTACACCGGACGCACCGGGCAGTTCCGCCCAGCAGGCCCGCCAGTGGTGGGCAGGTGCCGGCCGGTGCACAGCCACGGGCCGCAAGGCTCCCGGCGGCGGTAGCCCTGCCCGTGTCCGCCATGGTGTGCATGGGGACGTTCTTCGGCTCCGCCCAGACCGCCCTGAGTTCTTTCTCGGCAGGGTTTGCAGGCTCTGAGGCGGCCGGCCTGCTGTATGCCGTCATGGGGCTGAGCTCGGCCGTGGCCGCACTGTCCGTTGCGTACTGGCCGCAGCGGTTCAGTCCTGCCCGGCGCTGGGTGCTGTGCGCCTCACTGATGGCTGCCCTGTCCCTGCTGCTCCTCTTGCCGTCCTCCATGCCCGCGATGGTGGCGGCGCTGCTGATCCTGGGCCTGCCGGTGGGGCCGGTCATGGTCACGGTCTTCGCCGTCGGCGGGTCTGTGGCTCCTGCGGGCCGCATGGGGACCGTCATGACGGCGCTGGCCAGCGGCATCGTGGCCGGCACCGCGCTGGGGTCTTCCCTGGGCGGCCACCTTGCCGAAAGCCACGGCTACGCTGCAGCCTTCCTTGTCACTGCCGGCGCAGCGTCCGGGCTGGCGCTGCTGGGAGCGGGAGCCGCCGTCGTTCTTCGCCGGAAGGCCTAGGCCAGCTGCCGTTCAATCCTTGCCGCGCTCTCAACCAGCGCGGCTCCCACCGCCGCGGGATCACGCGATGAACGGATATAGACGACGGCCAGCGCGGCGGGGCGCCCGCCGGGAACCCTGACAGGCGCGGCCAGGGAGGAAACCCCGGCGATCACCTCATCGTGGCTGGCCGAATAGCCGGTGCGGCGGGCTTCGGCAGCCTCGGGCCGGTAGGGGATGCCCGTGGCCAGCCGGTCCCATTCCGCCTCGGTGAGCGCGGACTGGATGGCGATCCCGGGCGCGCCGGCGTTGATGGGATGGCGGGTGCCGGGATGCTGCGCCACGGTGGCACCGGAATGCCGGGGCTCCACCGTGAGCAGGGTGATGCAGTCGTGGTGGTCCCAGACCGCCACGAACGCCGTCATATCCAGGGCATTGGCCAGCTGCGTCAGTTCCGGCAGCGCGGCAGCCTGCAGGTTGCGGGAAACGCCGCGCGCCAGGACCGCAAGCCCGGGCCCCGGCTGGACCCGGCCGGCGTCGTCACGCACCAGCAGTGAATGGTCCTCCAGGGTGCGGAGGATCCGGTAGGCCACCGAACGGTGCACTCCCATGGCGTCCGCCAGTTCTGCGATGGTGAGCGGCCCGGGCGCCGCCGCCAGGATCTCCAGGGCACGGATTCCCCGCGACAGGGTCTGGGAGGGGGAAGCCTGCGCCGGCGCGGCTCCGGCCGGGGCTGCGGCGGTGGGATTCATGGTGTCCATCCTAGGTGGCGGTAAGTAGCGACCGCCCCGGGACCGGGCCGGCTACCCGGGTTCGCGTCCTGAATACGAAACGGCATTCCAAATATAGAACCCGCCCTCCATGGAGTCCATGAGCGCAGGCTGCCGGGCAGCGGGCGCCACGGGGGAGGCGCACCTCCTCTGCCGACCGCGCAAGAAAGTTCCGGAAGGCCGTGTCCCGCCTCACATTTTCGGTGTACCCTACTAACTAACTGACCGTTCTGTCGGTAATCCTGAAGGCGTCCCGGCAGCACTGCTGCCTTGAACAATGGAGTTTCAATGACCACACCTTCCAAGGTGGACACACTCGCCGGTCCCAGCTCCCGGCGGGAGGAACGCAAGGTCCTCGCCGGCACCCTCGTCGGTACCACGATCGAGTGGTACGACTTCTTCATCTTTGCGCAGCTGACAGCAACGCTGCTGTCGCCGCTGTTCCTGGCACCGCTGAACCAGTCCAACCCGGGCCTGGCGCAGATCCTCTCGTTCGCCCTGATCGGCATCAGCTTCCTCTTCCGGCCCCTCGGTGCCGTGGTGGCCGGGCACCTGGGCGACCGCCTGGGACGCAAGGCGATGCTCGTCTTCACCCTGGTGATGATGGGTGCCGCCACCGCCCTGATCGGCATGCTGCCCACCTACGCACAGATCGGCGCCTGGGCGCCCATCCTGCTGATCACCCTCCGCATCATCCAGGGCTTCTCGGCCGGAGGTGAATGGGGCGGAGCTGCGCTGATGGCGGTGGAACACGCACCCCTGAACAAGCGCGGCCTGTTCGGCGCCTACCCGCAGATCGGCGTGCCGATCGGCATGATCCTGGCCACCGGCCTGCTCTTCTTCCTCAACTCCAGCATGTCGAAGGAAGACTTTGCGGCCTGGGGCTGGCGGGTGCCGTTCCTGCTCTCCATCGTCCTCATCGTCGTGGGGTACCTGATCCGGCGGGCCGTGGCCGAAAGCCCGGTCTTCCAGGAGATGGCCGCCCGGAAGCAGGAAAGCAAAGCCCCGCTCGGTGAACTGATCCGCAGCCACAAGAAGCCGGTCCTGTACTCCACCATGATCTTCATCGGCAACAATGCCGCCGGATACCTGCTGATCGCGTTCTTCATCGCCTACGCCACCCGGACGCTGCAGATGCCCACGCCCCAAGTGCTCCTGGCTACCACCCTGGCATCCTTCGGCTGGCTGATCTTTACCCTTGCAGGCGGCTGGATCTCGGACCGGATCGGCCGGGTCAAGACCTTCCTGGCCGGGTACGCGATCATCTTCGCCTGGATGATCCCCATGTTTGCCCTGATCGATACCAGGAACATCTGGCTGTACGGACTGGCCCTGTTTGTCCTCACCATTGGACTCGGACTGTCCTACGGGCCGATGTCCGCAATGTACGCCGAGATGTTCCCGGCCAACGTCCGCTACTCGGGAATCTCCATCGGCTACGCATTCGGCGCCATCCTGGGCGGCGCGTTCGCAGCGACCATCGCTGAAACCCTGCTGCAGTCCACCAAGTGGACAGGCTCCATCGGCATCTACATCATGATCCTGTGCGTCATCTCCGCCATTGGTGTGGTTCTGGCCAAGGAAACCAAGGGGCGGCCACTCGGCGTCAGCCACCACTAATCAACACCGCCCAGTGCAGGACGACGGTGGGCCGGACCATGGCGGTCCGGCCCGCTTCGCCGTCTGGGGCGCCTGTGCCGTGCCGGCTCGTCTCCTTTTGCCGGACTGCGAAAGGAAAAGCCTGCGGTGTTACTGCTCCAGGATGCTGATCGCTTCGTCGTCGGACATCTGGTCAAAGTGCCGGTAGAAGCTGCCCACCGCCCGGAATTTGCCGGGCAGGTGCAGGCACAGCACCGCGTCGCAGACCCGTTCCACGGACGCTTCCGCCTCAACGGAGCCCACCGGGGCTGCCGCCACGACGGTGGCCGCGCCGCCCTCACGCACTGCTTCGACGGCTGCCCTCATCGTGGCACCGGTGGCCAGCCCGTCGTCGACCAGCAGGACGGTCTTGCCCGCCACGTCCAGGTCCGCTCCGGGATAGATCTCCACGCGGCGGAGCAGCTCGGCCCGCTCCCGCTGCTCCACCGCGTCCAGCCATTCCTGGTGCACGCCGTGTTCGAGGACCCGGTCAAGCAGCGGTTTGTTGATCAGCCGGACGGTGCGGCCCCGGACCCACGCCAGTGCCCCGTAAGCCGTTTCTTCGTGGCCGGGAATTCCCAGCTTCCGGACCAGGACTGTCCCGAGGGGCAGGTAGAGGGCTTTGGCGACGGCGGCCGCTACCGGGATGCCCCCCCGGGCCAGGCCCAGGACCACAGTGTCCGGCCGCTCCCGGAACTGCGTGAGCACAGCAGCGAGCCGTTCGCCGGCGTCCGTACGGTCTTCGAAAATCGTGCCCATCAGTCCCTCCAGGCTCGTCCAGCCTAAAGTTCAGCCTACCGTTTGCGGGGACGGCGGGCGCCTCAAGATACCGGCAAAATCCGCTGAAGAACCGCCTCCGGAATGGGCTGGAAGAAAGCGGACCTCAGGCAGGTTACTGGCCCGCCAGGAACCTGACGGCCGCCTGCTTGAACGCCCTGCTGGTGACGGCGTTTGTGTGGTTGCGGCCGGGAAGGATCAGCTGTTCAGCCGTCCCGCCTGCCTTCCGGGCCAGCTCGGCAAGCTGCGGCAGGCTGCCGGCGCGTTCATCCTTGTCCCCGGCCACCAGGAGCACGGGGACGTGGGGCACGGCTTCTGCAGGGTCGTAGGGTTCGGCTTTGATGGCCTCCACCAGGGAGAGCAGCGCGAAGATGTTGTTGCTGGGCAGCAGCAGCGCCATCTTGAGCAGCTGGGCCGTGGATTCGTCCGCAATGGGCGTGCCGTCAGCCAGGTAGTCCTGTGCGGCCCGAAGGTCGAACTCCGCCAAGGGGTCGGAGATGTTGGGACCGCCCAGGACGAGGCGGTGCGTGATTTCCGGCTGGGTGGCGCCGAATTCCCAGGCGAGCCGGGAACCCAGCGAGTAGCCCACCACGTCAAGGCCGCTGGAAGGTTCCCCCTCCTGCAAAGGCCGAACCCCGGCGTCGAACGCTGTTTGCAGCAGGTCCGCGCGGATCCTGCTGGGGGAGTAGGAGTCCAGGTCCTCCGGCGCGCCGCTGCGGCCGTGTCCGGGCAGGTCCACCGTGATCACGCGCCGCCCGGCATCGAGGAGTGCTGCCACCCACCCGGTGTCCTCCCAGTTGAGCTTGCTCGACGAAGAGAAGCCGTGCACCAGCAGGACGGGGCGAAGGCCGGCGTCAGCGGCGGGCTCGTGCACCGCCACATAGAGCTGCGGGTCCGTGCCCTCCACGGTATGCGTCTGCTGTTGGCCGCTGTGCCTGCCGCTCATGGTGTCAGTCCTCATCAACTACGGCGCCCGGACAGACCTGGCGCTTCGGTGCCTCTTGCTTTTGGACGTTACTCTACCTGCCGGCCCGCTGCGTGAGCCGGGCGCCCAGCGCACAGGCCAGGGCGATGCCGGCGATGAGCGCAAATGTGCTGAACAGCTGGATGCGGCTGCCTTCAGCGCTGAAACCCACGGCAAAAATGACGGCCAGGAGCACCAGCCCCAGGATGGTCAGGCCGGGGAAGCCCTTCATCCGCAGGGGCAGGGGTGCGCCGGCGCGGTCGGCGCGGCGCCGAAGGATCAGCTGCGATAGGAGGGCGCTTCCCCACACCACCAGGCAGGTGGACCCCACCAGCTGGAACAGCGCCGGCAGGATCCGCTCGGGGAAGAGGAGTTCCAGCACCGTGGCGATGAATCCGAAAGCCACCGAGACCGCGACGGCCAGCATGGGCACGTTGGCGCCGTAAAGCCGCGTCAGGAACCGGGGGGCCGCCGAGCGCTGGGCGAGCGAGTAGGCCATGCGGGATGCCCCGTAGAGGTTGGCGTTCAGCGCTGACAGGAGTGCGACGACGGCCACCAGGGTGATGGCCGTCGCGGCACCGGGGATCCTGGCCGCGTCCAGGACGCCGGCGAAGGGTGAGGACAGGCTCTGGGAGGTTGCCGGCAGGACAGCGGCGATGACGAAGACGGAGCCGATGTAGAAGACCAGGATGCGCCACACCACAGTGCGGATGGCTTTGGCCACGCTCCGCTCGGGGTCTTCGGTCTCCGCCGCCGCCACGGACACGATCTCCGTGCCGCCGAACGCGAAGATGACCACAAAGAGCGCCGAGGCAATACCGCCGAGGCCCTGCGGGGCGAAATCAGCGGTGAGGTTGGACAGCCCCGGCGAGGCGACGTCCGGCAGCAGACCCAGGAGCAGGGCGGCGCCTACCGCAAGGAACAGCACGATGGCAGCCACCTTGAGGATGGCGAACCAGAACTCGAATTCCCCGAAGTTCCGCACCCCGGCGAGGTTAATGCCCGTGAAGACCACCATGAACACCAGCGCCAGGGCCCAGACCGGAACGGCCGGCCAGACGGAGAAGAGGAGGGCTGCGGCACCGAGGGCCTCGGCGGCGATGACCACCACCAGCTGGAGCCACCACAGCCAGCCGATGGTGGCACCGGCCGTCTTGCCCAGGGCGCGTTCGGCATAGACGGAGAATGCTCCGCTGTTGGGGTTCGCCGCAGCCATCTCTCCCAGCGCCCACATGACCAGGATGATGAGGGTACCGGCCACCATGTACGAAATGAGGACCGCCGGGCCGGCGGCCTGCACACCCGCGCCCGAACCCAGGAAAAGCCCCGCGCCGATGGCGCTGCCCAGCCCCATCATGGTCAGCTGCCGGGGCTTCATGCTGTGGACGGGGTGCAGGTGGTGTCCTTTGGGACGGGCTGTGGTGGACTTCGTCGTCATTATGCCGTGAACCTTCTTGGGGTCTGGATGGTGGCTCCTTGTGGGACCACTTGAATTTACCGCCTTCGTCCCGCCGGCGGTATTCCGGGCAGTGGAGTGCGCAGCCGAGTGCGCAGCCGAGTGCGCGGGACAGGGGCCCGGGCAGGCGGGCAGAAACATTTGGCATTTTCCCAGCGCATGCCCGTACAATTAGTTTTGGTCAAGCTGACCATAACTAAACCGGGCACCATGCTGAACACGGGCCCCTGCTGCCAGGAAGGCGGTGGAATATGTACTCCAGCTCTGCAAACGTGTCGGAGCGCCAGGCTGCACCGCCCTCCCTGGCCATCTCCACCGTCATCTTCGCCCTCCGGCCCAGTGAAAGTTCCGGCCGGCCTACGCTCTGGCTGCCTTTGGTCCGCCGGATCAGGGAGCCCTTCAAGGGGCTCTGGGCGCTCCCGGGCGGACCGCTCAGCCACGCGGAATCCCTCCAGGACGCCGCGTCCCGGAACCTGAGGGAGACCACCGGGCTCGCCCCCAGCTACCTGGAACAGCTGTACGCATTCGGTGGGCTCCACCGCTCACCCACCCAGCGGGTGGTCTCGATCGTGTACTGGGCGCTGGTCCAGCCGACGGAAGCCGCGCTCGCCGATGAGTCGGAAAACGTCCGATGGTTCCGGGCGGACCGGCTGGGGGAGCTGGCCTTCGACCACAACGCGATCGTGGACTACGCCCTCTGGAGGCTGCGCAACAAACTGGCCTACGGGTCAGTGGCCTACCACCTCCTGGGGGAGTACTTCACTCTGGCCCAGGTCCGCGAGGTCTACGAGGCGGTGCTGGACCGTGAGCTGGATCCGGCGAACTTCCGCAGGCAGCTGAAGTCCACCCCCGAAATAGAGGAAACCGGCGAGTACCTCCAGGGCGGCAAGCACCGCCCCCCGCGCCTCTACCGCTTTACCGGCCGGCCCGGCCTTGACCCAGACAACAGGAGCACACTATGAGCAGCGTCAACACAGCAATCCAGCTGATCACGCGCGAGCAGGCGGAGCAAGGCGCGACGGCGAAAGGCAGCACCTGCAGCCCAGCCCTGGCCAAGGGCCCGTGGGACTACGACCTCGCCGAGGCGCTCGCCGGCATCCCCGCCTATGGTCCCGGCGCCTCCAGCGCAGACGTTGCGCCGGCCGCCACCCCGCGCCAGGGCCAGCTGCCGGAGGAATACAAGCTCGCCAGCGACGCTGAGCTGGGCGAACGCATCCTCGCGGCAAAGGCTGCCCTCGGCGACCGTGCCGTCATCCTGGGGCACTTCTACCAGCGGGACGAAGTGATCCAGTACGCCGACTTCGTGGGCGACTCCTTCCAGCTGGCCAACGCGGCACTCACCAGGCCGGACGCGGAAGCGATCGTCTTCTGCGGCGTCCACTTCATGGCGGAAACCGCTGACATCCTTTCCGCACCGGAACAGGCAGTCATCCTCCCCAACCTGGCGGCCGGCTGCTCCATGGCGGATATGGCCGACGCCGACTCCGTGGCCGAGTGCTGGGAGCAGCTTGAGGAGATCTTCGGCACCGAGCCCGACGCCGAGGGCCGGGTTCCGGTCCTTCCCGTCACCTACATGAATTCCTCCGCAGCCCTGAAGGCGTTCTGCGGTGAGCACGGCGGCATCGTCTGCACGTCCTCGAACGCCAGGACCGTGCTTGAGTGGGCGTTCCAGCGAGCCCAGCGCGTGCTGTTCTTCCCTGACCAGCACCTGGGCCGCAATACCGCCAAAGCCCTCGGCGTGCCGCTGGAGCAGATGCCCATGTGGAACCCGCGCAGGGATCTGGGCGGTAACGACGCGCAGGCACTGCTCGATTCCCGGGTGATCCTGTGGCACGGATTCTGCTCGGTGCACAAGCGCTTCAACGTGGGGCAGATCGAGAAGGCCAGGAAAGACTTTCCCGGCGTCCAGGTGATCGTCCACCCTGAGTGCCCCATGGAAGTCGTGGACGCCGCCGACTCTGCCGGCTCCACCGATTTCATCAAGAAGGCCATCGCGGCTGCCACGGAGCCAACCACCTTTGCGATCGGCACCGAGATCAACATGGTGAACCGGCTTGCAGCGGAGTACCCGCAGCACACCATCTTCTGCCTGGACCCCGTGATCTGCCCTTGCTCCACCATGTACCGCATCCACCCGGGGTACCTGGCCTGGGTGCTGGAGGAGCTGGTGGCCGGCCGGGTGGTCAACCGCATCACCGTGGCAGAGTCCGTCCAGGACCATGCCCGGACCGCCCTCGAGCGCATGCTCGCCGCCAGGCCGTAATGTCCAGCCAGGCCAGAGTGTCCAGCGGGCCCCTTGTGCCCGGCGGGCCCAGGATGCCCGCCCGCCGGCTCGTCGTCGTCGGCAGCGGCATCGCCGGACTGTACGCGGCGCTGCTGGCCGCCGATGCCGGCGCCTCCGTAGTTCTCCTGACAAAAGTTGGCCTGGAGCACAGCAACACCTGGTACGCCCAGGGCGGGATCTCGGCCGTGCTGGATGAACCATCCCCGGGTGACACCGTAGCGGCCCACATGACCGACACGCTCCAGGCCGGCGCCGGGCATTGCAACGCCGATGCCGTCCGGCTGATGTGCACGGAGGCCCGGCACGACATCGCCGGCCTGCAGCGGTTCGGCGTGCGCTTCGATGTGGAGACGGACGGAGGACCGGCGCTGGGGCTGGAAGCCGCCCACTCCGCGCCGCGCATCCTCCACGCCGGCGGCGACGCCACGGGCGCGAAAGTGGCCGGCGCGCTCATCCAGGCGGTGCTCTCCCGGCAGGCAGCAGGTGTCCTGACGGTCATCACCGGCGCCCACGCCACCGCCCTCCTGCACGACGGCGGCGCAGTCACCGGAGTGGAATTCCTGCAGGACGGGAAGAAGGCAGCACTGCACGGGGACGCCGTCCTGCTGGCAACGGGAGGTGCCGGCAGGCTGTTCGCCCAAACCACCAACCCGGCAGTCGCCACCGCCGACGGCCTGGCGCTCGCAGTCCGCGCCGGAGCCAGGACAGCCGACCTGGAATTCTTCCAGTTCCACCCCACCTGCCTGGTCCGGCCAGCCGGTCCCGCCCCAGGCGAGCCGCTGCTGATCTCCGAAGCTGTCCGCGGCGAAGGGGCGGTCCTCGTTGACGGCAACGGGAAGCGCTTCATGCGGTCGTACCATCCGGACGCAGAGCTTGCCCCGCGCGACGTGGTCTCCCGCAGCATAGCCCTGCACCTGGCCAAGCTCGGCGACCCCAACGGCCACGTGTACCTGGACGCCCGCGTCATCGAGGCAGCCAGGGGAGCCGGGTTCCTGGCACGGCGGTTCCCGACCCTCACCGAAAAGACCCTCGCGGCCGGTATCGACTGGACCCGGGACCTGGTCCCCGTGGCCCCGGCAGCCCACTACTGGATGGGCGGGGTCCTCACCGACCTCCGCGCCAGGACCAGCATCCCCGGACTGTACGCCGCCGGCGAAGTCGCATGTACGGGCGTCCAAGGGGCGAACCGGCTGGCCAGCAACTCCCTCCTCGAGGGACTCGTCTTCGGCCGCCGCGCTGTTGAGGACTTCCTCTCCGGTGACTTTGGCTGGGGGGCGCCTGAGGGCGCCCCTCCGCATGCTCCCCACGATCCCCCTAACCTCGCAAGCTCGGCCAGGGAACCCGGATCGCGTGGCCCCACGGCCACGGGCGGCCTCCCCTTTACGCATGCTTCCGGGGCACCCTCAGGCGACCATTTGTCCGTCACCTTCCCTGCGGCTTCAGCAGGCGCGGGTGCCGGGTCGGGTGGCCTGGGCGGGAGCCTGCCGGCCAGCTCCGGTGTAAGTATCGATGTGGAAACTCCGTTCTCGCGGGATGCTCTTCGGCACCTGATGACTGCCAAGGCCGGGGTGCTGCGGAATGGGGTGCTGTTGCGGGAGGCGACGGAAACCCTTGACCGGTGGGCCGCCGTCGTTCTCCCCGGAACAGTGGCCGCCGGGCCGGGACCGCGGGAGCATGAGGACCGCAACCTGCTGCTCGCCGCGCAGCTGCTCGTGGCTGCCGCCCGGGAACGGACTGCGTCCCTGGGCGCCCACTACCGGAGCGACAGCCCGGCAGATGCCGCCGGCATCGCTGATCAACTCCAAGAACACTCCCGCCTGCGCCCGAAAGCGAGCCTTGTCCGTGACTAAAAACTCCGTAATCGCACCCGTGGCGGCCAGGGCCGTTGGCCTGGACCTCGCCCTGCCAGCGGCTCCCGTCCGGGAGATCCTGGAGCGCGCCTTCGCCGAAGACGCGCCGGCCGGGGACATCACCTCCCAGCTGCTCATCCCCGCCGATGCCCGCGCCACGGCGGTCCTGAACGCCCGCGTGCCCGGCGTCTTCAGCGGGGCCACCGTCTTCCGGGACGCCATGCAGCTGGTGGACCCCGGCACCACAGTGGAGCTGCTGCTGGCAGACGGGGAAAGGTTCGACGCCGGCACGCACCTCGCGCGGGTCACAGGACGGGCACGCTCCGTCCTGCTCGCCGAGCGTGTGGCCCTCAACCTGGTCCAGCGGATGTCCGCGATCGCCACACGGACCGCGGAATTCGTCCAGCTGGCCGAAGGGACGCGGGCCAGGATCACCGACACCCGGAAAACCACCCCCGGCCTGCGGATCCTGGAACGGTTCGCCGTGCGGTGCGGGGGAGGCGCCAACCACCGATACAGCCTCTCCGACGCAGTGCTGGCGAAGGACAACCACCTGGCCGTGATGACCGGAGGGGACCCCGCCAGGCTGACGGAGCTGCTCCTGGCGGCCAAAGCCCAGCTGGGACACACCACCCACTTCGAAGTCGAGGTGGACCGCATGGACCAGATCGAACCCGTCCTCGCAGCAGGCGTGGACACCATCATGCTGGACAACTTCACGCCGGAGGAGCTCCGCCAGGGCGTTGCGCTGGTGGCCGGACGGGCCCGCGTGGAAGCAAGCGGCAACGTCAACCTCAGCACGGTCGCGGGGATCGCTGCCACCGGCGTGGACGTCATCTCGGTCGGGGCACTCACCCACACGGTGGCAGCCCTGGACCTTGGCCTGGACGTGGAACTGACGGCCGGGTAAGCCATGATTTTCCTTGATGCAGCCGCCACCACCCCGGTCCGCCGCGAGGTGCTGGAAGCCATGTGGCCATACCTGACCGGCGACTTCGGGAACCCCTCCAGCCACCACACCCTCGGTGACACAGCTGCCACGGCCCTCGCCAGTGCACGGGACTCAGTGGCCGCTGTCCTGGGCTGCCGGCCGGGAGAGGTGACCTTCACGTCCGGCGGGACAGAGGCGGACAACCTGGCTGTCAAGGGCATTGCCCTGGCGCGGCAGGCTGCCCGTCCGCAGCTCAACCGGGTGGTGATCAGCGCCGTCGAACATCCGGCCGTGGAGGAATCCGCACGGTACCTGGAACGCTTCCACGGATTCGCGGTGGACGTTGTACCCGTGGACGGCACGGGGCTGGTGGTGCCGGAAGCCCTCCGGGCAATCCTGCGTCCGGAAACCGCACTGGTCAGCATCATGTACGCCAACAATGAGGTGGGGACCATACAGCCGGTGGCCGAGCTGGCCTCGGAGGCCCGGCACGCTGGGGTCCCCTTCCACACGGACGCGGTCCAGGCGGCAGGATGGCTGCCCCTGGACACCGGAACGCTGGGCATCGACGCCATGAGCATCTCGGGCCACAAGCTGGGGGCGCCCAAGGGTTGTGGCGTGCTCTTTGTCCGTGGCCGCACCAGGATCGAGCCGCTCATCCACGGCGGCGGCCAGGAACGGGGCCGCCGGTCCGGGACGGAAAACGTGGCAGGTGCCGTTGGCCTGGCCACGGCGCTGACGCTTGCCCAGGCCCGCCAGGAGGAACAACGACGACGTGTGGCGGCCCTGCGGGATGCCTTCATCAACGCAGTGCTCACCGGAGTGCCGGGCGCGGTCCTCACCGGGCATCCCACCCGCCGGCTTCCGTCCGTGGCATCGTTCTGCTTCCCGGGAACCAGCGGCGAATCCGTACTCCTGGAACTGGAGCGGGAGGGCGTGGTGTGCTCCAGCGGATCAGCGTGCGCAGCCGGGTCCGATGCGCCGTCGCCCGTCCTCACGGCGCTGGGCTACGAGGCTGAGGTGGCCCAGACAGCCGTCCGGTTCAGCTTCGATGCCGCGGTCACCGAGGAGGACCTCAACACCGCAGCGGGGGCAGTCCGCCACGCAGTGGAGAGCGTGCGGGCGCTTGGCGGCTAACGATCCTCCGCAAGGATCGGCGTCCTGCTGCCCGCAGCGGTCAGTACAGCTCGCCGACCGGGATTTCCACGGCCAGCCGGTTGGACGGTCCCGGCAGGGGGCACGCCCACGCCTCGTTGTAGGCACAGGAGGGGTTGTAGGCGAAGTTAAAGTCCAGGACGAAAGCGGCGCCCGGACCCGTCCCGCTGACCCCGTGGAACGCGCCCTTGATGGTGTCCAGCAGGTACCGGCCGGCGCCGTAGCTTCCCCCGGGCTGGCCGGCGGTCGCGTCCCGGAAGGGCACGAAGATGCCGCCGCCGTATCCCCGCAGCTTCCACACGGCGAGCTGCCCCATCTCGGGGAGGTCGAACGTGCCAAGCCGCACGAAGTTCACCACCCCGTCCGTGCCGGTTTCCACGCTCATTTCCCGTCCAGCACCCTCTTTGGTCAGCGGAACGTGGAATCGGTAGATGGGATCGTAGTCAGCCGTCTTGAGGCCGGAGAACCGCGCCTTGTCCGCTGCGGACAGCGCGGAGGCGGGGTGCGTGGCAAAGAGAAGGTCGCGCTGGTGGCGCCAGTAGGAATGTGCTTCCGCCGGGCTTTCCACGGACAATTTGCGGACATTGTCGTACAAGGCAAAGGTCCGCAGCCGCCAGTCGGCAATGTCGACGGCGGAGATCTCCGCCAAGTGATCTTCGGCTGCGCCGTGCTGGATGTCCGCCATAGCACCAGCCTAGTCCCCGGCGCCGGTGATGCCCCTCCGGCGGCGACACGCACCGCTGCTGCCCGGTTCCGGCCGTCCTTATGAGCCGGGAAACGCCGCTCCGGGTCAGGCCGCGCCGCTGCTTCGTCCAGCTAGGCTGGCTGCATGAGACGCATCGCATCAGCGGGGGTCCTGCCCGGGACCGCAGTGCTCCTCGCCGGAGCACTCCTTGCCGGTTGCTCCACCCCGCCCAAGAGCGGGCCTGCGTGGACAGCGGAGGCCGGTGATTCCGGGGCTGCTCCCACCGCCACCGCTTCGCCGGAAGGGTCTGCAACTGCTGCGGCATCCGCAGGCGCCACGCCCGCCGCGTCCGGCTCGGCAACAGCCCAGCCTGCCGCCACCGCATCTGCGTGGAAGACTTTCTCCGATCCGGCAAAAACCGTGGTCTTCGAACTGCCGGAAACCTGGATAGCGCAAGCGGTGCCCCCTGAGGAAGGAACCCTGCCCGGTGCCATTAAGATCGAGGTGAAAAAGCCGGACGGCACCTTCATGGCGGCGCTCCGGACGGGACTCCCGCCGTCGTCCGCCGACTGTCCGGAGGACGCGCGGCGTCCCTACACCGTGATCAGCAGCGTGCCTGTTGAGCTGTCCGCCGCAGGCGGCGAGGGGACCATTCCGCCCAGGGTGGTGTTCCGGGCAATCCAGGGGTACCGGTTCTTCGGCTCCTACGGCATCACCAACCTGATTGGCGGCCCCGACGGGCAGGCCTGCGAACTGCGCAATATAGTCCGTGGGCCGGCGGGGAAAGGTGACTACTCCTTCGGTGACCTGGTGTCCGTCAGGGCCTTTGCGCCCGATGAAAAAGTGGCGCCCGCCAAAGCATTCGACACCCTTGAGCAGGCCGCAAAGTACGCCAGCGAGAGTGCTGACTTCGCCAACGTCCAGCGGATGCTAATGTCTCTGGAGATCAAGAACTAGCCCCCGTTCCCTGCCCGCATCCCCGGCCGGGACAAACGGCGGCTTCTTTCCTGCCGACACCCCCGGAGAGTCATGGAACGCACTGTTTCCGCACGCCTGGTCTTCAAGACCACACCCAACACCAAAGTGGCCATGGCCATCGCCGCCGCCAGGAACCCCGGCTATTCGTCCTTCGAGGAAAACCTGTCCATTACGGTTGGCGGCGCGCAGGTCCCCGTGAGCGAGGTGCCGGACCACCACGGCGGCCGGCTCCACTACATGGAGTTCGCGGAACCGTCCGAGGTGGTCGTGGACTACTCCGCTACGGTCGCCGGAAAGGCGCAGCCTGAGGAGGCAGAACTTGCTGACCGCATCCGCTACGTCCGGCCCAGCCGGTACGCGGAGTCGGACCGCCTCCTGCCCACCGCGTATGCGGAATTCGACGGAGCCTCCGGCGGGGAGCTGCTGCACGCCGTGCGGAACTGGGTGAACGGCGAGCTGCGGTACATCAGCGGCTCCTCCCGCGGCACCGACGGCGCCGTGGAAACCCTCCTGAGCCGCCGCGGCGTCTGCCGCGACTTCGCCCACCTGGCCATTGCCCTGCTGAGGTCCAAGGACATTCCGGCGCGCCTGGCCGCCGTCTACGCGCCCGGCCTGAGCCCCATGGATTTCCACGCCGTCGCTGAAGCCTACGTGGAAGGCGGGTGGCACGTCATCGATCCCACGGGCCTCGCCCCGCGGGAATCGATGCTGCGGATCACGGCCGGCCGGGACTCGGCCGACACCGCATTCCTGTCCACGGTGGGCGGAAGCCTGAGCCTGAGCCAGATGCAGGTCACTGCGGTGGTCAACGGCAGCCTGCCGGTGGAGGACCCCGCCAGGCTCGTGGCCCTGGGCTAGCGCGGGTCCTGCCGGGGCGGCCGCGGGCCCAGGGAACTCCGCAGCTTGGTGGTGAGCCGCATGAGTTCCTTCTGTTCCGCCGGTGTCAGCGCCGGGCCCATGAGTTCGGAGATGTCGCGCACATGCTCACGGCCAATCTCCTTCTGGAGTTCCCGTCCCTCGTCCGTCAGCTTCAGCAGGACACCGCGGCCGTCCTCCGGCGCGGGCATCCGCGCGATGAGCCCGCGCTTCTCAAGCCGCTCCACCAGCCGGCTGAGGCTGGACTGGCTCAACAGGACGTTGTCGTTGAGTTCATTGAGCCGCAGCCAGCCTGACGGGCAGCGGGAGAGGGTGAACAGGACGTCGTACTCATTGACTGCCAGCTTCCGGAAGGCCGGGCCGGACTGCAGCTTCCGCATCACCGCAACCTGGGCCCGGAACAGCGACTCCCAGGTTTCTGCGGCGAGCCGCACCGGCGACTCCGCGCTCTTGCCCGCCATCACGCGTCCGCGGCGGACTTTTCCGCGTCCTGGGCGGCCAGAAGCGCGGCCACCCGGCCGGCGTGCGTGGGCGGCTCGGGAACGTGGGCCGGCTTGCGGGCCGCGTACTCCTTCCGCAGGACGGGGAGGACCTCCTCGCCGAACAGGTCCAGCTGTTCGAGTACGGTTTTCAGCGGCAGGCCCGCGTGGTCGATCAGGAACAGCTGGCGCTGGTAGTCGCCGAAGTACTCCCGGAACGTCAGGGTCTTTTCAATGACTTCCTGCGGGCTGCCCACCGTCAGCGGTGTCTGCGAGGTGAAGTCCTCGAGCGAGGGGCCATGGCCGTAGACAGGCGCGTTGTCGAAGTACGGGCGGAATTCCTTGACGGCGTCCTGCGAGTTCTTCCTCATGAAGAACTGTCCGCCGAGGCCAACGATGGCCTGGTCTGCCTTGCCGTGGCCGTAGTGCTCATAGCGTTCGCGGTACAGGCCGATCAGCTGCTGGTAGTGCTCCTTGGGCCAGAAGATGTTGTTGGCAAAGAAGCCGTCGCCGAAGTAGGCCGCCACTTCGGCGATCTGCGGGGTGCGGATGGAGCCGTGCCACACAAAGGGTGCGACGCCGTCCAGCGGGCGGGGCGTGGACGTGAAGTTCTGCAGCGGCGTCCGGAACTTGCCGGACCAGTTGACGGTGTCCTCGTCCCACAGCTTCCGCAGCAGGCTGTAGTTCTCGATGGCCAGCTCCACGCCGTCCTGGATGTTCTTGCCGAACCACGGGTACACCGGCGCGGTGTTGCCGCGGCCCAGGACCAGGTCAACACGGCCGTCGGCCAGGTGCTGGAGCATCGCGAAGTCTTCCGCGATCTTCACCGGATCGTTGGTGGTGATCAGCGTGGTGGCCGTGGACAGCGTGATGCGTTCCGTCTGGGCTGCGATGTACGCCAGGGTTGTGGTGGGGGAGGAGGAGAAGAAGGGGCGGTTGTGGTGCTCGCCGAGGGCGTAGACGTCCATCCCGATTTCCTCGACTTTTTTGGCAATGGCCACCGACGCTTTGATGCGTTCGTTCTCGGTTGGGGTGTGCCCCGTGGTGGGGTCCGTGGTGATGTCGCTGACGCTGAAAACACCGATCTGCATGATGTGCCTTTCCCTTCCTGGACTCTCCGGGCTTGGTCCCAGTGTAGTCCAATTTAGATGCATTTGCATCTACCGCAAGGTACAACGCATCCCTTGGGGAAATATTCCGTGAAGCCCGTGCGGGCGAAAGCTGCTCCGGGACGGGGTTCCGGACGTGCCCCTAGGCGGGGCCGCCGGGGGCGGCGCGGCGGCCGCTGGTTTTGGGAACCATGCCCGTGGTCCAGTCCCTGAACTCCTCGTCAACGTCCGGCCCGGGCCCGAATTCGTGGCGTGCCTGAAGGTCCCGGAGCAGCGCCTTCTTTTCACGCCGGCCCTCCACCAGCCTGTACAGGACGGGCACCAGCACCAGGGTCAGGGCGGTCGAGGAGATCAGCCCGCCGATGACGACAACCGCCAGCGGCTGCGAGATGAAGCCACCGCCGCCGGTAAGGCCCATGGCCATGGGCGTCAGCGCGAACACGGTGGCGAGCGCGGTCATCAGGATGGGACGCAGGCGCTGCCGTGCCCCATGCGTGATCGCATCCGCCACGTTCATGCCCGGCCGGCCGTCGCGGGGCTGCCGGTACTGGTTGATGAGGTCGATCAGCACGATGGCGTTGGTGACCACGATCCCCACCAGCATGAGCATGCCGATCAGCGAGGGCAGTCCCAGGGGCACGCCTGTCACTAGGAGCAGTGCTACGGCGCCGGTGGCTGCAAACGGGACAGATACCAGCAGGATCAGCGGCTGGACCAGCGACTTGAAGGTGGCCACCATGATCACGTACACGATGGCGATGGCCGCCAGGAGGGCCAGCCCGAGCTGCTGGAAGGACTCCTGCTGCTGGGTGGTGGCACCGCCGATTTCGGCGGTGACCCCTGGCGGCAGCTGGACGTCCGCCAGCCGCTTCTGGACTTCCGCGTTGACCGCGCCCAGGTTGGAGCCCGACGGCGTCACTGACACCCGTGCCGTGCGCTGGCCGTTGCTGGCGGTGATGGACACCGGCACCTCCACCTGTTCCACTGCAGCGATGCTTCCCAGCGGCACCGGCCCGCCCGCTGCCGGAAGCGGAATGTTGCGGACGGCGTCGATGCTGGTGAACCTGGTGCCCTGGCCGATCCGGACGGGAAAGTCGTTGGTGTCAATCCGGACTTCTCCGGCCGGGATGGGGCTGATGGTGGACGCCAGGACCCCGGCCACCTGTTCCTCGTTGAGCCCGGCGGCTACCGTCTTGGCCCGGTCCACCCTGACCTGGACCACGGGCTGGCTGGCCGCAAGGTTGGTGGCCACCTCGCTGGTGCCGGGCACGCCGGTCATCGCCGCGACCATGGTGTCGCTGGCTTCCTGGAGGTCGGCAGTGGTGGCCGCCTTGAGGGTGATGTCCACGGTGGACGAGGTGCCGAAACCGCCCTGCTGCGTTCCGACCGAGATCTTGCCGGAATCGGGCACCTTTGACAGTTCGCTGCGCACCGTCTCCTGCAGCTGTTCCTGGTCCGCCTTTTCATCCGTCACCACGGTGAACGTGGAGTTGGACGAGCCGGTGGAGGTAAGCGCGGCGAAGCCTGCCTGGGCGTTGCCCGACGTCACCTGGATGTCCTTGACGCCGTCGATGCCGCGAAGCACTTCCTCCAGCCGGACGGCTGCCGCGCTGGTGTCGGCAAGGGTGGTGCCGGCCGGCAGGACCTGGCGGACCGTGAGGCTGTTCTGCCCGGAATTGCCCAGGAGGTTGGTGGCCAGCAGCGGCGTCATGGCGGCGGTGGCACCGAGGACCAGGGCGGCGGCCACCAGCGTGATCACCGGATGCTTCTGGGTCTTGGTGAGGATTGGCAGGTAGCCGCGCTGGAGCCTGCTGCGCTGTTCCGCTTCCAATGCCCTGGCACGGGCCTCGTCCGCGGTCCGCCGGGCGGCTGCGGGAGCTGCTGGCCCCCCGCCTGCGGCACCGGTGTTCTTCAGGAACCAGTAGGCCAGCACCGGGACGATGGTCAGCGAGACCAGGAGCGAGGCCAGCAGCGCCATGGTGACAGTGAGGGCGAACGGCCTGAACAGCTCTCCCGCGAGCTCGCCAACAAATGCGATGGGGAGGAACACCGCCACAGTGGTGAGGGTGGAGGCGGTGATGGCCCCGGCCACCTCCCTGATGGCAGTCAGGATGGCAGTGACTTTGTCTTCGCCGTAGCTCAGGTGCCGCTTGATGTTCTCGATCACAACGATGGAGTCATCCACCACGCGGCCGATGGCGATGGTGAGCGCACCCAGCGTCAGGATGTTCAGGGAGTATCCGGTGGCGGACAGGCCGATGAAGGTGATCAGGAGCGAGAGCGGAATGGAGACTGCCGTGACCAGCGTGGACCGGGTGGACATCAGGAACACCAGGATGACCGCAACGGCGAAGCCCAGGCCCAGCAGGCCCTCGGTGGTGAGGTCTTTGATGGACTTCTCAATGAAGGGTGCCTGGTCGAACACCGGTGTGAACCTGGCATTCGAACCCAGTTCCGCCTCAAGCTCGTCCAGGGTGTCACGCACCGCGTGCGAGATGCCCACCGTGTCGCCTTCAGGCTTCTTGGTCACGGAGACGGCGAGGGTTTCCTCTCCGTTGGTGCGTGTGATGGATGTCCGTTCGTCATCCTGCAGCGACACGTCCGCCACGCTGCCGATGGTGGCCCCGTCTTTGGCGCCGCCCAGCGGCAGCGCCTCGATGGCCGCCAGGGAATCCACGGGGCTGCCGATCTGGAGGGAGAGCGTCTTTCCCTGCTCTTCGAGTGTGCCGGCGGGGATCAGCGCACCGTTGTTCTCCAGCGCGTCCCGGATGGACGTGATGCTCGCACCCGCGGCGGCCATGGCGTCACCGCGCGGAAGGATCTCGATGTGCTGGGAGGCGCCGCCGGTCACATCGGCCCCGCGGACGCCGTCGATCTTCTGCAGCCGGGGCACGCTCAGCCGCTGGAGGTCGGCGTTCAGCTCGCTGAGCGTCTTGTCCGAGGACACGGCCAGGAAGACGATGGGAAAATCGCTGATGCTGCCTGCGATTGCCTGCGGCTGGACATCCTCGGGCAGTGACCGCTTGGCGTTTGAGATGGCACGGTCGATCTGGTTCCTCGCACGGTCCAGGTTGGAGCCGTACGTGAACACCATGGTGATCTGCGAGACGCCGTTGCGGGACGTGGAGGAGGTGGATTCCAGCCCCTCCACGCCGTTCAGCGCCGTCTCCAGCGGTCCGCTCACCTGCTTGTCGACCACCTCCGGGGAGGCGCCGGGCATGGCGGTCAGCACCGTGATCTGCGGGAACTCGATCGAGGGGATGAGTTCCTGCTTCAGCGATGACATGGTGATCACGCCGAAGACGGAGGCGAAGACTGTGATCAGTGCGATCAGGGCCCGGTTCGCAAGTGAAAGTTGTGCCAGCCGGAACATCGCATGATCTCCTGTGGGGTTGAGGGACTGATACGGACCCGAAGGCGCCGGCCGCCGGCCCCGGCAGGGTCAGCGGCTGGCGGAAACGCTCTCCAGCTGAAGTGATGCGGCCGTCGCCTTTTCCAGCTCGACAGCCAGGTCCGGGTTCTCGTCCAACTTGACCCCGTAGCCGGGCATCATGTCCTTGAGTTTGGACTGCCAGCCCTTGAAGTTCCGGGGGAAGGTCCTCTTCAGCAGCTCGATCATGATAGGTACCGCAGTGGACGCTCCGGGCGATGCGCCCAGGAGCGCGCCGATCGAACCGTCCCGGCCGGCGATTACTTCAGTGCCGAACTGCAGCACGCCGCCCTTCTGCGGATCTTTCTTGATGATCTGTACACGCTGGCCGGCGGTGATCAGTTCCCAGTCGCCGTCCTTGGCCTCCGGGTAGTACTCGCGCAGGGCCTCCACCTTGTCGGCGTGCTTCTTGGCCACTTCCTTCACCAGGTAGGCGGTGAGGTCCATGTTGTCCTTGGCCACGGCCAGCATGGGAATGATGTTGCTGGGCCTGATGGACAGCGGAAGGTCCAGGTACGAGCCGTTCTTCAGGAAGTTGGTGGAGAATCCGGCGTAGGGGCCGAACAGCAGCGACCGCTTGCCGCCCACGTAGCGGGTGTCGAGGTGCGGCACGGACATGGGGGGCGCGCCCACCGATGCCTGGCCGTAGACCTTGGCGCTGTGCTGCGCGGCAATGGTTTCGTCGGTGCAGCGGAAGAACTGCCCGGAGACCGGGAACCCGCCGTAGCCTTTGCTTTCCGGGATGCCGGAGGCCTGCAGCAGGTGCAGGGCGCCGCCGCCAGCGCCGACGAACACGAACTTGGCGTGGATCTTGCTGTGCTCGCCGGACTTGGGGTACTTCAGCGAAAGGTTCCAGCCGCCGTCGGACGCCCTGGAGATTCCCGTGACGTCATGGCCGTAGTTGATTTCGACGCCGTTGTTCCCGAGGTAGGTGGTCAGCTCCCGGGTCAGTGCCCCGAAATCGACGTCGGTGCCCTCGGCTGCGCGGGTGGCGGCAACGCGCTGCTTCGGGTCGCGCCCCTTCACGATCAGGGGAGCCCACTTGGCGATCTGGGCGTGGTCCTCGGAATATTCCATGCTCCGGAACAGCGTGTGGGGCTTGAGTGCCTCGTACCGCGTGCGCAGGAACCGCGTGTGGTCCTCGCCGATGACGAAGCTCATGTGCGGCACGGTGTTGATGAAGCCTTTGGGGGATCCGATCAGCTTCTGGTCCACCAGGTGGGACCAGAACTGGCGGGAAAGCTGGAACTGCTCGTTGATGAGCAGCGCCTTGGAGGGGTCCACTGAGCCGTCTTTGGCGGCAGGGGAGTAGTTCAGCTCGCAGAGGGCGGCGTGGCCGGTTCCGGCGTTGTTCCACGGGTCCGAGCTTTCCAGCCCCGGCTGGTCCAGCCGCTCGAACAGGGAGATGGTCCAGTCCGGCTCAAGCTGCTTGAGGAATGCCCCCAGCGTGGCGCTCATGATGCCGCCGCCAATCAGGACGACGTCGGCATGTGGGGTCTTGGAAATGAAGGTCACGATCAGTCTCCGATTGCAGCGGCTCTGGCTGTCACAGAATATCCCCGGGCAGCGGACATACTGAAATTGGACCGCTCCGTCAAGGCTTTAGTTGCACCTTCGTGAAAACTTCATTTAAGACCGGGGAGGCGGGATAGCTCAGCACGCGGTCGGACAGGGCCAGCGCGGAGATGGGGAAGGCGACGGGGACGGCCGGTACGGTCGCGGCGATCTGGGCGTTGATGGTGTGATATTGCTCATCCCGTTCCTCGCCTTCCGGAAGCCCGCGCGCCCGGTTGATCTTCGAAAAGACCTGAGGATCGTGGTAGCCGAACTCGCCGTTCTTTTCGCCGAAGAGGGGGCCCACGAAGTTGTCGGCGTCGGAGTAGGAGCCGTTCCAGCCCAGCAGATGGAGCGCATGGTCGCCGGGAGACTGCACCTTCTGCAGGTAGCCGTCCGCCCAGTCCACCGGCACGGGACGGATGTTAAGTCCGACGGCGGTGAGCTGGCGGCTGATCTCGGCATACACCTTCTCGGGTGTGGGCAGGTAGGGGCGGGTGACGTTCAGGGGATAGTAGAACTTCAGCTCCTCCCCGGCGTAGCCTCCCTCTTCGAGGTATTCCTTGGCCTTGGCAGGATCGTGGCCCAGCGCCGGGGCGTCGTTGTTGAAGCCGCTGATTTTGGGCGGGACGAACTGCGTGGCCTTGGCGGTGTTGTCAATGAAGAACCGGCGGATCAGCGTTTCCTTGTCGATCGCCATTTCGATGGCCTGGCGGACCTTCAGGTTCTTGAGTACGGGGATGTCCTGGTTGATGCCCACGTACATCACGGAGAACGGGTCACGCTGGACGATCTGCTTTCCGCGCTTGACCAGCTGGTCGAAGTTGCCCACCGTTACGGCGTCGTAGCCGTCGATCTTGCCGTCCAGCAGGGCCTGGAGCCGCGCCTGCGGATGGTCGTAGGCCACGAAGTTGATCGTGGCAATCTGGCCGCGCTCCCCCCAGTAGGAGGTATTGGTGGCCAGGGTGACACTGCCTTCGTCCCACGAGGCGAGCCTGAACGGTCCGGTTCCCACCGGATTGGTGCCGAAGCCTGACACGGGCTGCCCGCCGCGGTTCTGGTCCAGGACGTCAGCCGTGCCCGCGGCGAGGGCTGCCGGCGAGGCGATGGCGAAGGCAGGCAGCGTGAGGGCCTGCAGGAAGGCGGTGAAGCGCTGGGTGAGGTCTATCCGGACCGTGTCCGGTGATTCGGCCGTGCAGCTTTTGAAGATGGAGAGCTCGGGCTCATCCGAATGGGCCTTGAAGACTCCCTTGAAGGAGCTGCCGGGCGCCTGCCGCCTGATATCCGGGGAAAAGGCGAACCAGCGGTTGAAGTTGGTGCACACGGCGTCGGCATTGAACGGGGTTCCGTCCTGGAACACGACGTCGGTCCGGAGCTTGAAGGTGTAGGAGCGGCCTTCGTTGGACTCGGTCCATTCCGTGGCGAGCAGTGGTGTGGGTTTCCCGGTGACCTGGTCCACGCCCACCAGTCCCTCGAGGATCTGCCGGGTGATGCGCTGGGACTCGACGTCACTGGAAAGTGCCGGATCCAGGCCCAGCGGCTGGGCTGCGGTTCCGAAATTGAAGGTGGCGGAGGGCTCGGGAGCAGCCGTGGTGCTGGGGGAGCCGGAGGACGGAGAGGGGGCCGGGACGGCGGTGCACGAGGTCATGCCCAAGGCGAGGAAAACAGCGCCGGTCTTGATGACCGTCCGCCGCGATGTACTGCTGGGCACTCGATTATCACCTCGGGATTTTGCCGGCTCCGCCGCGTGCGGGCCGGAGCCCAGTCTAATAGACGCTCCTTGGAGTAACCCGGAACCGGCCGGACGGTTCCCGCGGGAGCCGAAAAGCCGGGAGCCGTCCTTTCGGACGGCCCCCGGCTTCACCGGAAGGAACTGGCCTGCCTGGTGACTACTTGGGCATCAGTACCGAGTCGATCAGGTAGACGGTGGCGTTCTTGGTCTGCACGCCGCCGCAGATCACGTTGGCGTCGTCAACCTTGAGCTCGTCGCCGCTGCCCGTAACGGTCACGCTGCCGCCCTGGACGGTGGCGTGGGTGCCGGCGATCATGTCAGGGGTGATCTGGCCCGGAACCACGTGGTAGGTGAGGATCTTGTTCAGGAGCGCGTCGTCCGTCTTGAGCGTTTCGATGGTGGCGGCATCGATCTTGGCGAAAGCGTCATCCACCGGGGCGAAGACCGTGAACTCTCCACCGTTCAGGGTGTCCACGAGGTCCACCTTGGGGTTCAGCTTCCCGGACACTGCCGAGGTGAGGGTGGTGAGGATCGGGTTGTTGGATGCCGCGACGGCAACGGGGTCAAGGGCCATGCCCTCAACCGAGCCTGCACCGGAGGGAACCTGCTCGGCGTAGGCAGCACAGCCGGGGCCCACCAAGTTGGCGGCCGGGTCCATGGCCGCGGCAGAGGTGCTGGCCGACGGCGAGGGGGCCATGCTGGACGCGGACGGCTCGGCTGCCGGGGCGGAGGAGGCGGTGGTGGTTGCGGACCCGCCGCAGGCAGTCAGGCTGAGCAGGGCCGCTGCTGCAACGCCTGCGACGGTGAAGGTTGTGCGCTTGATGGTCTGCATGTCGGTTCTCCTTGGTTGTGGCATCTACCCGCCACGGGCGTGGTGCCTGCGGCGTCTTTCGAAACTTGCTGGTGGGCACCTGCCCTTGGCTGGTGTCTCACTGTCTATTCGGCCGTCGGCAGGATGCGGATGGGTAAATTCCCTGGAGTTTTTCGGCGGAGCCCGGATTCCCCTTCAGGACCGTGCGGAAAGGGCGGGGCGAAAGGGTGTTAAATGCAAAGGTCCCCCGGCCGCAGCCGGGGGACCATACAGTGCGCAAGGGGGGACTTGAACCCCCACGCCCGAAGGCACAGGAACCTAAATCCTGCGTGTCTGCCAATTTCACCACTCGCGCAGGGCTTCCGGCCGTTGCGGCCCCCACAGGGGCCCGACGGCGGATGCCAATGTCCATTGTAGCGTCGCCGCGGCAGGGCCCCGGCTTGGCGGATCTTTGTCAGGTGTCCAGGTTCAGGTCCCGCCGAAGTTTGGCTACGTGGCCTGTGGCCCTGACGTTGTACTGGGCCAGCGCAACCTTCCCGTCGGGGTCCACCACGATGGTGGAACGGATGAGCCCCTCATAGGTCTTGCCGTAGTTTTTCTTTTCGCCCCAGGCGCCATATGCCTCGGCAACCGCATGGTCCGCATCGGAGAGCAAAGGGAAGCCCAGGCCTTCTTTGGCTGCGAATTTCGCGAGCTTTTCCACGGGGTCGGGGGAGATGCCCAGGATGTCGTAGCCCGCCGACTGGAGGGAGGCCATGCTGTCGCGAAAATCGCACGCCTCCTTGGTGCAGCCCGGCGTGGCGGCCGCAGGATAGAAGTACACAATGGTGTGTCGGCCCTGGCGGGGGGACAAACTGACGTCGGTGCCTGATGAATCCTTCAGTGTGAATCCGGGCGCGTCGTCGCCGGTAACGAGTCTTTCAGCCAATGTTTTTCTCCTAGTTGCAGGCGGGACACACCAGCCTAGTAAGCGCCGGGAACCAGCGCTAATCCCTACTTGGCTATACTGGCTGCTATGCCTGATATGGATCACTGGCCCACGGGGCGCCTCTTGTCCACTGCTGCGCGCCTCGTCGAACACTCCTGGAACGAAAAACTCGGCGCCATCGGCCTTACCCACGCCGGGGTTATCGCCATTGAGGTCCTGGATGCCCAGGGCCCCATGACGCAGGCCCAGCTCGCGCAATACGTTCGCGTCCAGGCGCAGACCATGGGTAAGACGCTCAGCCGTTTGGAGGCCCACGGACACATTGTCCGGGTCCGCAGCACCTCGGACCGCAGGAGCCACGTCGTGTCGCTTACCGAGCAGGGCAAGGAAGCGGTGGCTGCAGCGGTGGAAATGGAACGGTCCGTGCTGGCGTCAGCCTCGATCGACCCGGACCTGCTGCGGCAGGAGCTCCAGGCAGTGGTGCGGGAACTCGCTAGCCAATTCGCCAATTCTCCCGGCGACAATGCATTGGTGGAGAACTCGCCGTCAACACGCTAGAACCGGCGCTTCAGCACCGGGGCGTGGCCACAGGCTTCACAGCTGCGGCCACGCCTTTTTTGTTGCCCGTCAGGCCTGCGGGTGGAAGGGGACGGACGGTCCCTGTTGAAACAGCTGCGTGAAAGTTAAGGGTCAGCGGCGTGGGGCGAATTACCGGGATGAACGGCGGCAGGCCCGCCCTGGAATGCGGCACACAACAAAACAGCCCCCGGTTCGCGTTTCCGCGAGCCGGAGGCTGTATTCCCAGTGGTGCACCCCCCGGGACTTGAACCCGGAACCCATTGATTAAGAGTCAATTGCTCTGCCAATTGAGCTAGAGGTGCATCTTCTTTGCCTTGATCATCGGGCTTTTCTTTCCCCGTTGACCTCCGCAACGACATGAAACTCTACACGAACTTTTTGCCCATGTGAAATCGAAGCCCTGGACTGCCTCCGCATCAGGAAATCGGCGGCAAAACCAGCACGAAATCAGGGTTTTCGTTGTTAGTCAGGAGCCAGAATCCGCCCTTCGGAGTCCGCACGACGTCGCGGATCCTGCCGTACTGGCGTGTGAAATGGCCCACAGGCGTCCCGGCTTCCCCGCCCGCAAGTGGCACTGTCCACAGCCGCTGGCCCCGCAGTGCCCCGAGATAGGCGGTGGATCCCACGATCTCCAGGCCGCTCGGGGACGATTCGCTGGTTGACGGCCACACGACTTTTGCGTCCTGGAACCCGGGGCGGCGGGGCGCTCCGGTCACCTCCGGCCAGCCGTAATTTCCGCCGGCCACAATCAGGTTCAGCTCGTCATTGACATCGGGGCCGAATTCACTGGCCCACAGCCGTCCTGCGCTGTCCCATGCGAGGCCCTGGACGTTGCGGTGGCCCAGGCTGTAGACGGCGTTGCCAAAGGGATTGCCCGGCGCCGGACCGCCGTCGGCCGTCAGCCGCAGGATCTTGCCGCCCAGGGCCCCGGGGTCCTGCGGCTGGTCCCTCCGCTGCGAGTCGCCCGTACCGACGTACAGGAAGCCATCCGGGCCGAAGCGGATCCTGCCGCCGTTGTGGGTGGTGGCTTTCGGGATGCCGGTGAAGATGATCTCCGGGCGGTCCAGGGACAGTGCACCGCCGGCGGTCTCCTGCACCCTTGTCCTGGCAATCCTGTTGTCCTCCTGTGCGGTGAAGTACATGTACAGGTAGCGGTCGGAGGCAAAGCCGGGGGACAGTGCAAGTCCCAACAGGCCGCCCTCGGAGACTGCTGAAATATCCGCTGGTTTAGGCGCGTCGGCTGGACTGGTGAGGCTGGTGGTTAAGACTGGTCTTATGCAGGGACGCGAGGACGCGCAAACCGGGTATTTGGATGTGGAGGCGCTGGCCGGAGAGTTGTTGGCTCCGGGCAGTGTCTTCGCTTTTCTGGCCAAGCATCGGGGGCGGTTGTTTCCGGATTCGATGATGGAGGACCTGTTCCCGTCGCGGCGGGGCCGGCCGTCAGTTCCCGCTTCGGTGATCGGTTCGGTGCTGGTGCTGCAGGCGTTGCAGGGCCTCTCTGACCGGGAAACAGCCGAGGCGTTGACGTACGATCTGCGCTGGAAAGCCGCGTGCGGGTACGGACTGACCGATACGGCATTCCATCCGAGCACGCTGACGTACTGGCGCCGGCGGCTGGCGGCATCGAAGAACCCGCACCGGATCATGAAGGCCATCGCCGAGGTCGTTGCGGAAACCGGAGTCCTGGCGGGCAAGCGCCGGCGGGCGGTTGATTCAACAGTGTTGGATGACGCGGTCGCGAGGCAGGACACGATCACGCAGCTGATCGCAGCGGTGCGCCGCTTCGGCCGTGACATCCCCGGCGGCCAGGACCTGCTGGCCACCCACGCGAAGGGGTATGACTACACGCGCACCGGTAAGCCGGACATCGCCTGGGACGACCAGGATGCCAGGGACGGGCTGGTCTCGGCGCTGGTCACCGACGCCCTCGCCCTGCTGGCCGCGGTCGATCCCGAGACCTTGGAGGGCAGGGGGGCCGATGCGTACGCGCTGCTTGCACTGATCGCCGGGCAGGACGTGGACTCGGACGGGACCGACGGGCGGTGGCGGATCGCCCGGAAGGTCGCACCGGACCGGATGATCTCCACCGTGGACCCGGACACCCGGCACGCGCATAAGACCAGGTCCCGGCAGCAGGACGGATTCAAAGCCCACATTGTCATCGAGCCCGATACCGGGCTGATCACCGCCGCGGAGCTGACCAAGGCCTCCGGACCGGAGAACAGCGACGGGGCCGTCGGCGCCCGGCTGATCGGCATGGAGCCCACGATCGCCGGGACCAGCGTGGACGTCCTGGCAGACTCGGCCTACGGTTCCGGGGAAATGCTCGCCGCTCTCGCCCGCACCGGCCATACCCCGGTGATCAAACCCTGGCCGCTGCGCCCGGCCGTCGAAGGCGGGTTCACCCTCGATGACTTCACCGTCGATGAAGCAGCAGGCACCGCGACCTGCCCGAACGGGCTTACGCGCAGGATCACCGCTAAGCGGCGGGTCACCTTCGGCGCCGCCTGCAGCAGCTGCCCGCTCCGGGCCCGGTGCACCGGCTCCCCACGCGGGCGCAAACTCGAACTGCACGAGCACGACGCCCTGCAGCGCGAACACCGGAAACGCGCCACGGACCCGGACTTCCAGCACGACTACCGCACCCACCGGCCCATGGTCGAACGGTCCATCGCCTGGCTCACCCGCGGCAACCGCCGCGTTCGGCACCGCGGCACAAACCAGAACAATGCCTGGCTGCAACTGAGGATTGCCGGGCTGAACCTGCGACGCCTCCTCGCGCTCGGACTTACCAGCGAAAAAGGATCCTGGGCCATCGCTTGAACGCGGGCACCACCCCAGGGCCTCCCGCCAGCGAAAACCGGACCCGCCACCCGGCGAACAACCCTCAAAAGCCCAGAAACAGGACCCGATGCTTCAATCACAGAACCCGAGACCACAAAAGGAAGGGCTGGCCCCGACACGTGAACGCCCCGGACCAGCCCCATAAAGCACTTAGTTCAGCAGTCTCCTCGCCGGCGGCGGCCACCCCTGGAACTTCACCAAGGCTTACGGCTTCCCGCCCCCTTCCACCGGCCGGCACTGCCTTGAGGAGGGCAGTGTCCCGCTCGGAGATGATGGCCGTTCCGTCCGGCAGGAACACGGCGGACCAGGGAATCTTCAGGCCAAGCTCAAGGCGTTCGGCAACGTCCGGCACCCGCACTTCATTTGTCTCGGGGAGGGTAGTACTCCCGGTGGGCCCGTTGCCGCCACCGCCCGTGCAGCCCGCCAGGAGCACAACGAGGCAGGCTGCAGCCACAGCAGGCAGGCGCTTTCGGAGAGAGGGAGGAGGCTGGCCCGAGCGGGCTGGTCCGTTGCTAAAGGCGCCGCCGCCGTGGAGCCCGGAAGCCTGCTGCCTCGGCATGTGCCTCCGTTTCGAACCAGACGTCGGCACGGGCCTGCTCATAGTCGGGGTGTCCCTCCTCGTAGTAGACCATGGCTCCGGCGTCGCCCTTCACGGTGTACCCGTCCGGGCCGCCGCCGTCAGTTCCGGCCGCCGCCGAGCCGGCGCCATAGGGCTCGTCCGCTGCCAGGTGCCCCGCCGGTTCGGACGTCGGAACGGACTGGGGCTGCTGGTCGCGGTCCGCTGCGGTTTCCACCAGCGCGGAAGACTGGGTGCGGTCCGCGGTTTCAGCGGAGGCGGCAGTTTCAGGGATTACGGCGGCTTCGGCGGCCGCCGCTGCGCGGTCCTCCCCGCCGTGCCCGGGCGGTAGGCCCGCGCCACCCTGCGGTGAACCGCTGACCCCGCTGGCAGGCTGTGGCGCGGAGGCACCTGCAGGGGCCTGAAGCTGCGGTTCGGCCCCGGCGTCGTCCATGTCCTCCACGGCGGCCGTTTCCGCGCCCGGCAGCGTAGGAGCGTGGGGCTCGGTGTACTCAGGGTGGTGGACCGGGGAGTGATGGCGTTCCGCGTCCGTCGCTGCCGCCGGTTCCGCCTGGTGCCCCGTTGCGGCGGGGACGCCGCTTTCACCGGCCGGATCCACCTGGGCCGCATGGGTGGGAACGCCCTCCGTAGAGGCACTGCCCCTGGATCCTGCGGCGGGGGAAACGGCGGAGGAGCCCGAAGCCTCCGACCACTGTGTCTCCCACTCGTCGTCGTCCTGGCGGCGGACATCCTGGCTGGACGCTGACGGGGCCGTGGTGCCTGGCACCCCTGTCATGCCGGCTGCTGCAGCGGCGTTGGCAGTAGAACCTTCCCGCTCCTTCGTGCCGGCGGGCTGGGCGGCCTCTGCCCCGCGGGCAGGTGACGCCGCTCCTGCGTGATCATCGGCGGTGGTGGGTGCCGCGGGCTCGGCGGGGCGGCCAAAGCCTGCCGCGCCGGCGATCCCGGTGGTTCCGGCAGCTTCAGCGGATGCCGCGGCACTGCCGCCGGAAAGCGCCCCGTCCGCGCGGGTCCGCTCCGGGGCGGAGGGCCCCGGCGCCGTCGACGACCTGTTGCGTTTGAGCAGCCACCACACGACGCCCACGATGACAACAAGCAGAATGATCCAGAAAACAAAATCCATGGCAAGCCCTTCAGTCCGGATGGCAAGGTGTACTTTCCCCGACGCTACGTCCGGCGGTCAGAACTGTCCAGATTGACGGGGAGGCCGGCAGGTGCCGGGCAGGCGGCCAGTCACCGTGAGCCGCACCACAAGCGGGGGAGGGCATTCCCGGGTCATCTCATTATCTGAGATGGGTGTCCACCATTTGACTGAAATTTTCTGTTTTTTGCCCCCAAACGTCCCGGATCTGTCGTTGCGCCGTTCGGCGGAGCCATAGACTTTCCCCTATGAGTGACACCCACATCGCAACCGAGAACAAGCCTGACATCAAACCCCGGAGCCGGGTTGTAACCGACGGAATCCACGCGGCTCCCGCACGTGGCATGTTCCGGGCCGTCGGCATGGGGGACGACGACTTCGCAAAACCCCAGGTCGGCGTTGCGAGCTCGTGGAACGAGATCACTCCCTGCAACCTCTCCCTGAACCGGCTCGCGCAGGGCGCCAAGGAAGGCGTGCACGCGGGCGGCGGTTTCCCCATGCAGTTTGGCACCATCTCCGTGTCCGACGGCATCTCCATGGGCCACGAAGGCATGCACTTCTCCCTGGTTTCCCGCGAAGTCATCGCCGACTCCGTGGAAACCGTGATGCAGGCTGAACGTATCGACGGATCCGTGCTGCTGGCCGGCTGCGACAAGTCCCTTCCCGGAATGCTCATGGCAGCAGCCCGCCTGGACCTGTCCAGCGTGTTCCTCTATGCCGGCTCCATCATGCCCGGCTGGGTCAAGCTCGAGGACGGTTCCGAGAAGGAAGTCACCCTCATTGATGCCTTCGAAGCCGTGGGCGCGTGCGCCGCCGGCAAGATGAGCATGGAAGACCTGACGCGCATCGAAAAGGCCATCTGCCCGGGCGAAGGAGCCTGCGGCGGCATGTACACGGCCAACACCATGGCCTGCATCGGCGAGGCACTCGGCATGTCCCTGCCCGGCTCCGCCGCCCCGCCCTCGGCGGACCGCCGCCGTGACGAGTTCGCCCGCAAGTCCGGCGAAGCGGTCGTCAACCTGCTGCGCGAAGGCATCACCGCCCGCGACATCATGACCAAGAAGGCCTTCGAGAACGCCATCGCCGTCACCATGGCGTTCGGTGGTTCCACGAACGCCGTGCTGCACCTGCTGGCCATCGCCCGCGAGGCCGAAGTTGAGCTGACCCTTGACGACTTCAACCGCATCGGCGACAAGATCCCGCACCTGGGCGACCTCAAGCCCTTCGGCCGCTACGTCATGACCGACGTGGACAAGATCGGCGGCGTGCCCGTCATCATGAAGGCACTGCTCGACGCCGGGCTGCTGCACGGCGACTGCCTCACCGTTACCGGCAAGACCGTGGCCGAAAACCTCGCGGCCATCAACCCGCCGGACGTGGACGGCAAAATCCTCCGAGCGCTGGACAACCCCATCCACAAGACCGGCGGCATCACCATCCTGCACGGCACCATGGCCCCCGAAGGCGCCGTCGTGAAGAGCGCAGGCTTCGACGCCGACGTCTTCGAAGGAACCGCGCGGGTGTTCGAGCGCGAACAGGGCGCCCTGGACGCACTGGACAACGGCCGTATCAAGGCCGGCGACGTCGTCGTGATCCGCTACGAAGGCCCCAAGGGCGGCCCCGGCATGCGCGAAATGCTGGCCATCACCGGCGCCATCAAGGGTGCCGGGCTGGGCAAGGACGTCCTGCTCCTCACCGACGGCAGGTTCTCCGGCGGCACCACCGGCCTGTGCATCGGCCACGTCGCCCCGGAAGCGGTCGACGGCGGCCCCATCGCCTTCGTGAAGGACGGCGACAGGATCCGCGTGGACATCGCCGCCCGCAGCTTCGACCTGCTGGTGGACGAGGCAGAGCTCGAAGCCCGCAAGGTGGGCTGGGAGCCCTTGCCGGCACGCTACACCAAGGGCGTCCTGGCCAAGTACGCCAAGCTGGTGCACAGCGCCAGTACGGGCGCATACTGCGGCTGATGCCTTCCCCGTGCATGAGGCGCTGAGCGCCTCATGCACGGGGCCCCTCGGCCTCACCCTTATTAAGCCCTTCCGGGCCAGGGTGACTGGCTGAAGGTGTGATCCCTCCGTTGGGGATCAATAAGTGGACAATGGGGTCCACATGGTGAGATCGCGGGTCAGCTCGTTGACACGCATCTTGCCCAGAGGGAAAACTGAACGCATGACTTTCGTTACCGGCATCGTCGTCGTCCTTACCAAGCGCGTGGCACATTAGCCCCGGGTAACGAACCGTCACGCGCAACCCCTCGAAGAGCCGCCAGGCTGAGGGGTTTTTTTATTTCCTGCAGTTTCCACGAACCACAGATGATCCACAAGGAAGAGTCCGATGAGCAAAGGATCGCCGATCAGCCCCTCGCTGATGGCTACTAAGTCCGCTGGAGCCACCAAGGCTCCGGAACGCGCCGACCGGACGGCCGACCAGGCCGTCGTCGCCGCCGACCTTGCTGCCGCCTCTCCTGTCCTTGGGCCGAACAACGTTGTACCCCCAACGGTGATGACCGGCTCGCAAGCTATTGTCCGCTCGCTCGAAGAACTCGGCGTCGACGATATTTTCGGTTTGCCCGGTGGCGCGATCCTGCCCACCTATGACCCCTTGATGGCCTCCAGCATGAATCACGTGCTGGTCCGTCACGAACAGGGAGCCGGCCACGCCGCGCAAGGCTACGCCATGGTGACCGGACGGGTTGGCGTGTGTATCGCCACCTCGGGCCCGGGCGCCACCAACCTCGTCACCGCCATCATGGATGCCCACATGGACTCCGTGCCGCTGGTGGCCATCACCGGCCAGGTGTCCAGCGGCGTGATCGGAACCGATGCGTTCCAGGAAGCCGACATCGTGGGCATCACCATGCCCATCACCAAACACTCCTTCCTGGTGACGGACCCCAACGACATCCCGCATGTCATGGCTGAGGCGTTCCACCTGGCGTCCACCGGCCGCCCCGGTCCCGTCCTCGTGGACGTGGCCAAGGACGCCCAGGTTGGCCAGATGACCTTCTCCTGGCCGCCGAAGATCGACCTGCCCGGCTACCGCCCCGTCACCCGCGGGCACAACAAGCAGGTGCGCGAGGCCGCCAAGCTGATCGCAGCGGCCAGCAAGCCTGTGCTGTACGTTGGCGGCGGCGTCATCAAGGCGCACGCCGCGGCGGAACTGCTGGCACTCGCCGAGGCCACCGGAGCCCCGGTTGTCACCACACTGATGGCCAAGGGCGCCTTCCCGGACTCACATCCCCAGCACATGGGAATGCCCGGTATGCACGGCACCGTCTCCGCCGTGACTGCCTTGCAGCAGTCCGACCTGCTGATCACCTTGGGCGCCCGTTTTGACGACCGCGTCACCGGTGTCCTTAAGACCTTTGCGCCCCTGGCGAAGGTTATCCACGCGGACATCGACCCCGCCGAGATCTCCAAGAACCGCACCGCGGACGTGCCCATCGTCGGGTCCGTCAAGGAGATCATCCCTGAACTCACCGACGCTGTTCGCACCCAGTTCGAGGCATCCGGAACGCCGGACCTCACCACCTGGTGGGCCTTCCTGAACAACCTCAAGGAGACCTACCCGCTGGGCTGGACCGAACCCGATGACGGGCTCAGCGCACCGCAACGGGTCATCGAGCGCATCGGCGCCCTGACCGGGCCCGAAGGCGTCTACGTTGCCGGCGTGGGCCAGCACCAGATGTGGGCAGCGCAGTTCATCAAGTACGAGCGTCCGCACGCCTGGCTGAACTCAGGCGGCGCCGGGACCATGGGCTATGCGGTTCCGGCCGCCATGGGCGCCAAGGTCGGCGAGCCGGACCGCGTGGTCTGGGCCATCGACGGCGACGGCTGCTTCCAGATGACCAACCAGGAACTGGCCACCTGCGCCATCAACAAGATCCCCATCAAGGTGGCGGTGATCAACAACTCCTCCCTGGGCATGGTCCGGCAATGGCAGACCCTCTTCTACGAGGGCCGGTACTCCAACACCGACCTCAACACCGGCCACGACACCGTCCGCATCCCGGACTTCGTCAAGCTGGGGGAGGCCTACGGCTGCGCCGCGTTCCGCTGTGAACGCGACGAGGACATCGATGCCACCATCCAGAAGGCACTCGAAATCAACGACCGGCCCGTGGTCATCGACTTCGTGGTGAGCCCGAACTCCATGGTGTGGCCGATGGTGCCCGCCGGCGTGAGCAACGACCAGATCCAGGTTGCCCGCAACATGACCCCGGAATGGGAAGAAGAGGACTGACCATGAGCCGCCACACACTCTCCGTCCTGGTGGAAGACAAGCCCGGCGTCCTGACCCGCGTCGCGAGCCTCTTTGCCCGCCGTGCCTTCAACATCAACTCACTGGCTGTTGGCCCCACCGAGGTTCCGGGGATCTCCCGGATGACCGTCGTCGTCGATGCCGACGGCGACCTGATCGAGCAGGTCACCAAGCAGCTCAACAAACTGATCAACGTCATCAAGATCGTTGAGCTGACTTCTGAATCTTCCGTACAGCGAGACCACATCCTGGTCAAGGTACGTGCGGATGCCGCGACACGTCTGCAGGTGACCCAGGCTGCAGACCTGTTCCGTGCCGCCGTCGTCGACGTGTCCACAGACTCGTTGGTGATTGAGGCAACCGGTACTCCGGAGAAGCTTGCAGCGCTGCTCTCAGTGCTGGAGCCCTTCGGCATCCGCGAAATCGTGCAGTCCGGCACCCTGGCCGTTGGACGGGGATCCCGCTCCATGAGTGACAGGGCGTTGCGTTCCGCCTAGGAAGCTGCCGGGCACGGCCCGGCAGCAGGCAACGCCCGCAACCGCACCACAAGACACCTATCTACAACCCACTCAAGAGGAGTTACGCAAGTGACTGAAATGTTTTACGACGACGACGCCGACCTGTCGATCATCCAGGGCCGCAAGGTAGCCATTGTTGGCTACGGCTCCCAGGGCCACGCCCACGCGCTCAACCTGCGCGACTCCGGCGTCGAGGTTGCCATCGCCCTCAAGGAGGGCTCGACGTCGATCGCCAAGGCCGAGGACGCCGGCTTCACCGTCAAGAACGTTGCCGACGCCGCCGAATGGGCCGACGTCATCATGATCCTGGCGCCGGACCAGCACCAGCGCTCGATCTACAACGACTCCATCAAGGACAAGCTGAAGCCCGGCAAGGCCCTTGCCTTCGCCCACGGTTTCAACATCCGCTTCGGCTACATCCAGGCTCCGGAGGGTGTTGACGTCATCCTCGTCGCTCCCAAGGCTCCCGGCCACACCGTGCGCCGCGAATTCGAAGCCGGCCGCGGCATCCCGGACATCATCGCCGTCGAGCAGGACGCCACCGGTTCCGCCTGGGACCTGGCCAAGTCCTACGCCAAGGCCATCGGCGGTACCCGCGCCGGCGTCATCAAGACCACCTTCACCGAAGAGACCGAAACGGACCTCTTCGGCGAGCAGGCCGTCCTGTGCGGCGGCGTGTCCCAGCTGGTCCAGTACGGCTTCGAAACCCTCACCGAAGCCGGCTACCAGCCCCAGATCGCCTACTTCGAGGTCCTCCACGAGCTCAAGCTCATCGTTGACCTCATGTGGGAAGGCGGCATTGCCAAGCAGCGCTGGAGCGTTTCCGACACCGCCGAGTACGGCGACTACGTCTCCGGCCCCCGCGTCATCACCCCCGAGGTGAAGGAAAACATGAAGGCCGTCCTGGCCGACATCCAGTCCGGTGCCTTCGCCAAGCGCTTCATCGAAGACCAGGACAACGGCGGCGTGGAGTTCAAGGCACTGCGTGCCAAGGCAGAGCAGCACCCCATCGAGGCCGTCGGCCGCGAACTGCGCTCCCTCTTCGCCTGGCAGCAGCAGGACGTGGACTACGTCGAAGGATCCGCAGCCCGCTAAGGCTGGCCCAACGTGCCGTGATAAAGGCAGACTGTGAGGCCGGGTTCACACTTAACAATGTGAGCCCGGCCTTTCCGTCGGCCTAGACTTGTTTCTATCCCCCGGACTGCAACGCAGAGGATCAGCCGTGTCAAAACCCGTAGTACTGCTCGCCGAAGAACTTTCCCCCGCTACCGTCGAGGCCTTGGGCCCGGACTTCGAGATCCGCCAGACCGACGGCGCCGACCGTTCCCAGCTGCTCTCCGCCATCGGCGACGTTGACGCAATCCTGGTCCGCTCGGCCACGCAGGTGGACGCCGAGGCGATCGCCGCTGCGAAGAACCTCAAGGTCATCGCCCGCGCGGGAGTAGGCCTGGACAACGTGGACATCAAGGCAGCCACCCAGGCCGGCGTCATGGTGGTCAACGCGCCCACCTCGAACATCGTTTCGGCAGCTGAACTCACCGTTGGCCACATCCTCAGCCTGGCCCGCCACATCCCGCAGGCAAGCGCAGCCCTGAAGGACGGCGAGTGGAAGCGCTCCAAGTACACGGGCATCGAACTCTTCGAAAAGAAGATCGGCATCATCGGCCTGGGCCGGATCGGCGCGCTTGTGGCCGCCCGGCTGAAGGGCTTTGACACCAAGATCCTCGCCTACGATCCCTACATCACCTCAGCCCGCGCGGCACAGCTCGGCGTGCAGCTGGTGACCCTGGACGAGCTCCTGGCGCAGGCGGACTTCATCACCATCCACATGCCCAAGACGCCGGAAACGGTGGGCATGCTCGGTGCTGACGCCTTCAAGAAGATGAAGAGCACCGCCTACGTCGTCAACGTCGCCCGCGGCGGACTGGTGGACGAGGAAGCACTCTTCACGGCCCTGCAGGACGGCGAAATCGCCGGCGCCGGCGTGGACGTCTTCTCCAAGGAACCCAGCACAGACCTGCCGTTCTTCAAGCTGGACAACGTTGTGGTCACGCCGCACCTCGGCGCCTCCACCGACGAAGCGCAGGAAAAGGCCGGCGTGTCGGTGGCCAAGTCGGTCCGCCTCGCCCTCGCCGGTGAACTGGTGCCCGACGCCGTGAACGTGGCCGGCGGCATCATCGCCCCCGACGTCCGTCCCGGCATCCCGCTGATCGAGAAACTGGGCCGGATCTTCACCGCCCTGACGCACGCCTCCCTGACCCAGTTCGACGTCGAAGTGGCCGGCGAGATCTCGTCCCTCGACGTCAAGGTCCTCGAACTGGCCGCCCTCAAGGGAATCTTCGCGGATGTCGTGACCGAGCAGGTTTCCTACGTCAACGCTCCGGTCATCGCCGAGCAGCGGGGCATCAACGTCCGTCTGATCACCACACCCGACACCGAGTCCTACCGCAACGTACTCACCCTGCGCGGCGCCCTGAGTGACGGCACCCAGATCTCCGTGGCCGGCACCCTGACCGGACCCAAGCAGATCCAGAAGCTCGTGGGCATCAACGGCTTCGAGGTTGAGATCCCGATCAGCGAGCACCTCGTGGTGGTGGCCTACACAGACCGCCCCGGGGTCATCGGAACCATCGGACACATCCTCGGCATGAACAACATCAACATCGCCGGCATGCAGGTGGCTCGCTCTGACGAAGGCGGCCAGGTGCTTGCCCTGCTGACCATCGACAGCTCTGTTCCCCAGCAGGTCCTGGACGCCATCAAGGCCGGCATCGGCGCCGAGATGGTGCGTGAAGTGGACCTGGAGGACTAACCCGCACCCCGGGGAAACACCGCACCGCCGGCCGCCCTCGGCGAGTCCCGGCACGGCCACGTATGATTGGCCGGTCTGCTTACAATGGCTAGGTCCTGATTCAGGACCGGGCCGGCAGGCCGGCCAATACCTTTTGCACATCCGTCCGTGATCGTCCATGTCCGCATGGGCGCCGTCCGGGTGCGCGCACGCAATCCAGGTTTCAGGGAGTTCCATGAACGCCGTCCAGAGGTTCATCAGAAGCAAAGTGCTGCTGTTGACCGCGGCCATCTTGATCGCAGCCATGTGCTTGTCGGTCCTTGTCCAAAGCCAGTCCCAGGCCGCACTGAACAGGACCGTTGATGAAAATTCACGCGGCCTCTACGACGTCCTGGTCCAGGCGAAGGCCCCCTCCGGCTCGCTCATGCAGCCCGAGATCGCCAACGGCTCCGGCGGCATCAGCTTCGAGCAGCTGGAGGCCATCAGGAAGCTCTCCGGCACCTCCGTGGCAGCCCCGATCAGCCTTGTCTCCCGCGTGACCCAGAACCTTGAATCCCCGCGCCTCGATGCCATGGACTACCTCGGCTGCAACGCCGGGCTGGCCGGCACCGCAACCGCGGACCAGGCCGCCGGAGCAACCGCCCCGGACCAGTGGCCGGCCGCCGAATCGGTCCTGGGCGATGAAACCCGGAAGTACCGCCTGACGGCCAGTGCAGTCAGCTCCGACGGCGTCTCCGAGCAGACCCTCTTCAAGTCCACCGCCGAAGGCACCCTTGGCAAGGCCAGGCTCGTGGAGGAGCAAACTGCCGGCGGCAGCAGCATCCGCATCGCAGCTCCCGCAGACGAAACCGGGATCAAGTTTCCCGCACCGGCCGGCGGCTCCGAGCACAACCTTTTCAACCTTTCCGTGTCACTGCCCATGGCCCCCGAGATAACGGAATCCGTGGTCGCCGTCGACCCGGCTGCCGAACGGGCCCTCCTGGGTTCCGCCGGTGACTTCCTGTCCCCGCTGGAGAAGGCGCCGCCGGCCGATGCCCGCGACGCCGGCGCGGTGGGACGCTACCTCGAGGGACTGTTCACCAACGGCATCAGCCTGGACGAGCTGGAGGAAGGGCCGGATTTCCTCGGCGTCAAGCTCAAGTACTGGGCGCCGCTGATGACCCAGTACCAGCAGGCCAAGCGGAACGGGCAGCTGACTGACGATTCCCAGGCCATTCCCCTGATCGTCCGTTCCGGGACGTCCCTGGACCTGAAGTACAACGTCAAGATCGAAGAAATTGACGACGCCGGCAAGGTCGTCAAGGACGTCGGCACCGTCTCGCGTTCCCTGGACAAGGACTACCTGCCGTTCGTTTCAAAGGACCCCTTCGTCCTCTCCTGGCCGGGTTCCACGGACCACTCCTCACTGCTCGGCAGCAGCGGCAACTTCAACCAGGGCCTTTACACTCCCGCCACCTGGAGCACCGACTTCGCTGCGGCGCCCAAGTACACCGACGGCGAAGCAGCCGCCAACGGTGCCGAGGAAAAGACGGCAGTGCCCGGTGAATGGGTCACCGTCAACCGGCTTCCCGAGAAGAGCGCCAACGGCACGCCCGTTGACCAGACCCAGCGCGAACCCGTGGATGAGCGTTCCTACCGGGAAAACCTGGCAACGGGGGAGCAGGCAGCCGCCCCGCTGGCCATGGTCTACGGCACGTTCGATCCCGCGTCCGTCGCCGCTGCCGCCGGCGACGTCAACAAGCTGCCGCTGGGCGGCTACGACCCCACCCCGTTCACGCTGGTCAAGGACGCTGCGGGCAACGAAGTCCCCGCCACGGAACTTGAGCCTTCCCTGAGCGCCACCGGGCTCGCCAGCCAGTCCGCAGGCGCCATCACGGATTACTACGGCCTTGCTGCTGCCCGCGGCTACACCGAAAACGCCAGCGTCATTGACGCCGTCCGTGTCCGTGCAAAAGCGCCCGGAAGCTGGAAGGAAGCGCAGCCCGACGTCGAACGGCTGGCCGGCGAAATCCGCGAGATGGGCCTGGAGGCTACCATTGTGGCCGGGTCCGCGCGGGAGGATGCCAGCATCTTCGTCCCGGGCTACAGCAAGGACGACGCCGGCAAGGAATCCGCCTTGGGGACCGTCCAGCAGTCCTGGGTCCGGCAGAACGCCGCGGAGGCTGTTACCGGGTCGCTGTCCGGCACCAACATCACCCTGCTCTTCCTGACGCTCTGCGGCGCAGCCCTCCTGACGGGCGCATCCACGGTGAGCTACATCCGCAAGCGGAGGAGCGAAGCCGGAACCCTGCGTGCCATGGGCTGGACCCAGGGCCGGATCCGCCGCTGGGTCCTGGAGGAATTCGGCGTCGGAGCGGTCCTGCTCGCCGTGGCCGGGATCGTGCTGAGCCTGGCCAGCTGGAGCCTTTCCACTGCCCTGGTCTCCGCGTCAGTCCTGGTGCTGTACGCGGCGGCGGCCTTCTTTGCCGCACAGCAGCTGCGCCACCGCGACGAGATCGACCAGGAACCGCAGCATGACGAACGGCTGATTCCGGTGGACTCACCACTGACCTTCGCCAACCGCCAGCTGAGCACCAACAAATTCAACACCCTGTCCCTGGCCGTAGCCGTGGGCGTGTTCGGGGCTGCAGCAGGCGGCCTGGCCGCCCTGCTCATCGACATCCCGCGCGCCGCCGGCGCCAGTGCGCTCAGCGGCTTGGCCGCGGCCAGCGTTGCCTTGCCGAGCATCCTCCTGGCCCTCGCCGGAGTTGCCGTAGGGCTTGTGCTGACCCTGGTCACCGGGCGGTTTGAACTCAATGCCAAGCGCCAGTACCTTGGCATCCTCGAGGCCATGGGCTGGAACCCGGACATGCTCCGCCAGGTCCGCCTGTTCGAGAACGCGCTGGTGGGAACCGTGGCCCTGCCCCTGGGCGTCCTCGGCGCCCTGGGCATCGGCCTGCTGCTGGCACCCTACGCCGCGCTGTGGGCGGGCGTGGCCGGCCTCGTGGCTGTACTTTGCTGGATACCGATTGCAACGAAAGTGGTCCAATGACAAACCCGACCAACGTCCAGCGGAGCCGCCGGTCCGGCTCCGGTGAGGTCCCCCTGCAGACCCGGGCCAACACCATCGTCAAGGCCGCCGACCACGCCACGCCGCTGGAACTGAGCGACATCACCATCCGCTACGGCGGGGGCAAGGGCGGCGCCGAAGCCGTCAGCGTGGTCGAAGGCTTCGACCTGACCCTGCACGCCGGTGAGATGCACTGTGTCGCCGGCCGAAGCGGTTCCGGCAAGACCAGCATCCTGACCGTCGGCGCCGGACTGACCCTGCCGACGTCGGGCCGCGTCTTCTGGGAAGGCGATTCGCTCGAAAGCATGGGCGACGACGAAATCGCGGACCGCCGTCGTGCGCTGATCGGCTACGTTGACCAGGGCGGCGCCCTGATCGACGGAATGAGCGCCCTCGAGAACGTGCTCCTCCCGGCCGTTCCCGACGGCGAAGTGGACCAGCGGCGGGACATGGCCAAGGACCTGCTGGACCTTGTTGGCCTGGGCCGGCGCATGCGGCACCGTCCCGCCCAGCTGTCCGGCGGCGAACGCCAGCGCGTGGCCATTGCCCGTGCCCTGATCCTGGGCACCCGCGTCCTGGTGGTGGATGAGCCCACCGCGAGCCTGGACCGGGCCTCCGCCAACCGCATCATCAGCATCCTGAAGGACACCACGTCCGACGGCATCGCCGTGCTGGTGGCCTCGCACGACCACGAACTTGTCCGGCTCAGCGATACCCTGACCGAACTCATCTAGCCCGTCCCTCCCCACCGAAGGTAACGTCCTCCACGTGACTGCTTCAGAGAAAACGCCGTTCTACATCACCACGGCCATCACCTACCCCAACGGCGTGCCCCACATCGGCCACGCCTACGAGTACATTGCCACCGATGCGATGGCGCGCTTCAAGCGGCTGGACGGCTTTGACGTGATGTTCCTGACCGGGACGGACGAGCACGGGATGAAGATCGCCCAGGCGGCCGAAAAGGAAGGCATCACTCCCAAGGAGCTGGTGGACCGGAACGCGGAGATCTACCAGGCGGCGCACGCCGCTCTGGGGATCACCTACGACCGTTTCATCCGCACCACAGACGAGGACCACTACGCCGCCTCGCAGGCCATCTGGAAGAAGATGGAAGCCAACGGCGACATCTACCTGTCCAAGTACGAGGGCTGGTACTCCGTCCGGGACGAGGCCTATTACGGTGAGGACGACACCGTGGTCAAGGACGACGGCGTGCGCTACTCCAAGGAGACGGACACCGAGGTGACCTGGACGGCCGAGGAGAGCTACTTCTTCCGGCTGTCGGCCTACCAGGACAAGCTCCTTGCCCTGTATGAGGCCCACCCGGAATTCGGCGCCCCGCAGTACCGTTTCAACGAAGTCATCAGTTTCGTCAAGCGAGGCCTGGAGGACCTGTCCATCAGCCGCACCACCTTCGACTGGGGCGTCCCGGTCCCGGGCAACGACAAGCACGTGATGTACGTGTGGGTGGATGCCCTGACCAACTACCTCACCGGCGTGGGGTACCCGGACGTGGACTCGGAGAACTTCCGGAAGTACTGGCCTGCTGACGTCCACATCATCGGCAAGGACATCTCCCGCTTCCACGCCATTTACTGGCCCGCCTTCCTCATGAGCGCGGGCCTGGAGCTGCCCAAGCGGGTGATGATCCACGGCTTCCTGCACAACAACGGCGTGAAGATGTCCAAGTCGCTGGGCAACGTGGTTGCCCCGGCGGACTTCGTGGCACAGTACGGACTGGACCAGGTGCGCTTCTTCTTCCTGCGGGAAGTGCCCTTCGGCGCGGACGGCAGCTACAACCACGACGCCATCGTGGGGCGGATGAATTCGGACCTGGCCAACAACTTCGGAAACCTGGCCCAGCGGTCGCTGTCCATGGTGGCCAAGAACTGCAGCGGGCGCGTTCCCGTCCCGGGGGAGTTCACTGCCGCGGACACTGCCATCCTGGCCCAGGCCGACGCCCTCCTTGCCGCAGCCCGGGCAGCCTTTGAGAAACAGGAGTTCAGCCGCGCGCTCGAGGCGATCTGGGGTGTCCTGGGAGATACGAATGCCTACTTCGCGGAGCAGGCGCCGTGGGTGCTGCGGAAGACCGACGTCGAACGCATGAACACGGTGCTGTACGTGACCCTTGAGGTGCTGCGGATCGTGGCCATCCTCGCACAGCCGGTCATGCCCCGGGCCACCGGTGCGCTCCTGGCAACCCTAGGCCAGCCCGAGGGGGAAGCCCGGCAGTTCGCAGCGATCCCCACCCGGATTGTGGCCGGGACCGAGCTGCCTGCGCCGTCGCCCGTGTTCCCCAAATACGAGGAGCCGGCCGGGGCCTGACGCGGCCACGCTCTCTCACTTCCTGCACGTTTGGGCCCAACGCTCTCTCACCCCTGGACAGGCGGTGGGAGAGCGTTGGTTGTTTTCCGGCAGGAAGTGAGGGAGCATCCCTTGGGGTGTTCGGATTATGAGACAGCTTGACCAGCATATGGATAACTTGGCTAACCTGAATCCATGAGCGCATCCTCCATCGATCTTGCAGTTATCCCTGGCGACGGCATCGGCCCCGAAGTGATTGCCGAGGCAGTCAAGGTCCTCGAGAAGGCCGTGGCGGCGGAGGGTGTCGAGCTCAAGCAGACGCACTACAAGCTCGGCGCTGAGCATTGGCTGGCCACGGGGGAGACCCTGCCGGACGAAGTCCTCGGGGACCTCCGGACGCGGGATGCCATCCTGTTCGGCGCAGTGGGCGCGGCCCCCGGTGACACGCGGATCCCGTCGGGGATCATCGAACGCGAGATGCTGCTCAAGCTCCGCTTCAGCCTGGACCACTACGTCAACCTGCGCCCCTCCAAGCTGTACGGCACCGTGGGCAGCCCCCTGGCCAACCCGGGCGACATCGACTTCATCGTGGTCCGCGAGGGCACCGAAGGCCCTTACGTTGGCAACGGCGGCACCCTGCGTGCGGGGACCCCCCACGAGGTGGCCACCGAAGTCTCCCTGAACACCGCGCACGGCGTGGAGCGCGTTGTGCGCGACGCATTCCGCCGCGCAAGCGCCCGGGAGCGCAAGCACGTCACCCTGGTCCACAAGCACAACGTCCTGGTGTTCGCAGGGCGCTTGTGGAAGCGCACGGTCGAGGCCGTCGCCACCGAGTTCCCGGACGTCACCCACGATTACCTGCACGTGGACGCCGCCACCATCTTCATGGTCACGGATCCGTCGCGCTTCGATGTGATTGTCACGGACAACCTCTTCGGCGACATCCTCACGGACCTTGCCGCAGCCGTGACGGGCGGTATTGGGCTGGCCGCGTCCGGCAACATCAACATGGACCGCACGGCGCCGTCCATGTTCGAGCCGGTCCACGGCTCCGCCCCGGACATCGCCGGCCAGGGCAAGGCCGACCCGACCGCCGCGATCCTGTCCGCCGCGCTCCTGCTGGACCACCTCGGCTACACCGCCGCGGCCCGCAAGATCGAAGCCGCGGTGGCTGCCGACGTCGAAAAGCGCGACGGCGATGCCCGCAGCACGAGTGCCGTGGGCGATGCCATCGCGGCCGGACTCTAACCCGCGCCGGAGCCGCAGGCATCGGGCGTAAGCTTGTCTCGAATCACCAAATGCCGCCCTGCCGTTCAGCGCTGAACCCGGGGCGGCCGATCGTGGAGGAACCATGACCCAGACTGCCCATGGCGTCGAATTCACCCAGCAGCCCTCGGCCAACCCGAAGTCTGCTGAAGAGCGTGCAGCCATCCTGGCCAACCCGGGATTCGGCAACCACTTCACCGACCACACCGCCATCGTGGACTACAGCGTGGACGAGAACGGCAAGGGCGGCTGGCACAATGCCCGGATAGGGGCGTACGGGCCAATCGTCCTGGACCCGTCGGCAGCTGTTTTCCACTACGGCCAGGAGATTTTCGAAGGGCTCAAGGCGTACCGCCACGCCGACGGCTCCATCTGGACCTTCCGTCCCGAAGCCAATGCGGCACGCCTGAACAAGTCCGCCCGCAGGCTCGCCCTTCCCGAACTGCCGGCCGAGTACTTCCTCGGGGCAATCCGTGAACTGGTTGCCATTGACAAGGAATGGGTCCCCGCCGGCGAAGGTGAGGCGCTCTACCTGCGGCCGTTCATGATCGCCACCGAGGCATTCCTGGGCGTCCGCGCCGCACGGGAAGTCTCCTTCCGCGTCATCGCCTCACCGGCCGGCAACTACTTCGGCGGCGAACTGAAGCCCGTGTCCATCTGGATCTCGCGGGAGTACGCCCGCGCCGGCCGCGGCGGAACCGGCGATGCGAAGTGCGGCGGCAACTACGCGGCGTCGCTGATCGCCCAGCAGGAGGCTGAAACCAACGGCTGCAAGCAGGTCCTCTTCCTCGACCAGTTCAACGACAACGCAGTCGAGGAACTGGGCGGCATGAACGTTTTCTTCGTGATGAAGGACGGCTCACTGGTCACCCCGGCGCTGACCGGCACCATCCTCGAAGGGATCACCCGGATGTCCGTCATCCAGGTGGCCAAGGACATGGGCCGCGAGGTCACCGAGCGCAAGATCACCCTCGATGAATGGCGCGACGGCGTTGCCTCCGGTGACATTGCCGAGGTGTTCGCCTGCGGCACCGCAGCCGTGATCACGCCGATTGGAGTCCTTAAGGACGCCACCGAGTTCATCGGCTCCGAGGACGCCAAGGCGGGGGAGACCACCATGGCCATCCGCGAGCAGCTGCTCGGCATCCAGACGGGCACGGTGCCGGACACGCACGGCTGGCTGACCCGCCTGGCCTAGCCTGCCGGTTTATTAACGTACGACGGCGCCTGCCGGGCTTGGTCCCGGCAGGCGCCGTTCGTTCACCCGCCAGCCGTCGGGCTGGTCAGCGCCGTGCTGCCTTACGGGCAGCGTTCTTCAGCGCCTTCCGCGAGACAGGCTTCAGCGCCTTCCGGGCCGCTTCTTCTGCGATGGCCCGGTTGCGACGGGCGTCAATGACATCGTTCCAAAGCGCCGTTGCGAAGGCGCCGCCGTCCTGGGCGTACACGTCATAGGGATAGCCGGCAAAGACGGAGGGCGTGGTGCCGCCCGTGGGAAGATCCTGCCCCTTTGCCTTCGCCACGGCATCGCCGACGGCCCAGGTCCGGGTCAGGTGGTGCACGAGGTTTTCCTGCACAAAGACGTTTGCGTCGCTTGAAGCGGCAGCACGCGTCAGGAGCACATCCAGGTCTTCAGCCAGGAACTTCGCCGCCCATTCGTCCACGGGTGCTGCCCCCGACCGGAAATCCTCGGCCACCCCCTCCACCGCCTCACTCCAATCGTCGGTCTCGCGGAACTTCTTCCACGTGGGAAACCACACGATGCTGCCCGTCGCGTGATTGTGGATGTGCTGGAGTCCACTGTTCTTCCCGGTTGCGGCATGGTCGTGGCCGGCAGCGTCAGCATCGGCGAGGAGGTCAGTTAGTGAGGTTGTGCTCATGGTGTCCGGTTCCGGCTTCCTGGGAGGTCGTGTGGTCTTCATTGGTGCTCAACCCGGAAACCTGCCTGTTCTATTCCGGCGGCGGGAACGGCAGTGGTGCACCTGGCAGTGAAAGGATGGGAGGGTGACTTCAGCTTCCGGTCCCGTCCTCCAGCGCAGCTCCGCCCTGACACAGTACGTCCTGGCGCCCAATCCCGGGCCCATGAGCCTGGACGGAACCAACTCGTACGTCCTGAGGGCGCCCGGCAGCCCGGGCGCCGTGGTGGTGGATCCAGGACCACTGGACGAGGCCCACCTGCGGGCACTCGCCGCGGCCGGGCCCGTGGAACTGGTCCTCGTGACCCACCGCCATGCGGACCACACCGCCGGTGCTGCATGGCTGCACCAGCTGACCGGTGCCCCTGTGCGGGCGGCAGACACGGCCCACTGTTACGGCGGAGGCGCTCCGTTGACGGACGGGCAGGTGATCCATGCGGCAGGGCTCGAAGTGAGGGTGCTGGCTACTCCCGGCCACACGTCAGATTCGGTCTGCTTCCACCTGCCCGGTGACGGCCCGCAGGGTTCGGTTCTTTCCGGCGACACCATCCTCGGCCGCGGCACCACCATGCTTGACTACCCCGACGGGACGTTGGGCGACTACCTTGCCTCGCTGGACAAGCTTGAGGCACTTGGTCCCGCAGCGGTCCTCCCCGCCCACGGACCTACCCTTCCGTCCCTGGCCGACGTTGCCCGTGCCTATCGCAGCCACCGCCTGGACCGGCTCGAACAGGTACGAAATGCACTGGCCAGCCTCGGGCCGGAAGCCACCGCCCGTGACGTCGCGGACGTCGTCTATGCCGACGTCGACCCTTCCGTGCGGCGCGCTGCCGAAGCGTCCGTCTCGGCCCAGCTCCACTACCTTCGCGGAGACGCAGGCCAGCAGCGGCCCGGGGAGCCACGCCCGGCAAGACGGTAGGGTAGGAGCCATGCGTATTGCCAGGTTTGTTGTTGATTCTGATCCCCTTTACGGCGTCGTCGAAGGTGACGCCGGCAGTGAGGAAATCACTGTCATCCATGGAGACCCCTTCTTCAACGGCGTGGAGCGAACCTCCGTCCGCCACAAGCTGGAGGACGTCCGGCTGCTCGCGCCGATCATCCCCCGCAGCAAGGTCATCGGCGTGGGCCGCAACTTCGTGGAGCACGCCCATGAACTCGGCAATGAAGTCCCCGCCCAGCCGCTCCTGTTCCTGAAGCCGAATACCGCCGTCGTGGGCCCCAACGATCCCGTGGTGCTGCCGGACTTCTCCGAGGAAGTCTCCTTTGAGGCGGAACTGTGCGTAGTGATCGGGCGGATCTGCAAGGACGTGCCCGAGGACCGCGTGGACGATGTCATCTTCGGCTACACCTGCGGCAACGACCTCACCGCCCGGGACGTCCAGAAGACCGACCTGCAGTGGACCCGGGCCAAGGGCTTTGACACCTCGGCGCCGCTCGGCCCCTGGATCGAGACGGACCTGGACACCGAGGACCTGCAGATCCAGGGCCGGCTCAACGGGGAACTGCGGCAGGACGGCAGCACCAGCCAGATGATCCGGGGCGTCCGCGAACTGGTGTCCATCGTGTCCCAGGCCTTCACCCTGCTGCCCGGCGACGTCATCATGACCGGAACGCCCGCCGGAGTGGGCCTGGTCAGCGCCGGCGACCGCTTTGAGGTGGAGATCGAGGGCATCGGCCGCCTGTCCAACCCCATAGTCCGCCGCTGACGCCGGGGCCGCCCGGACCCCTGGCGGCAGACGGTAAAGTTGGAGCCACTATGACTACTGCTTCCGCGTCGAATGCTGCCTCCCTGCCCCCCGTTTCCGCCGACACGCCCGTGCGGGTCCGGTTCTGCCCGTCGCCCACCGGCACTCCGCACGTCGGGCTGATCCGGACGGCCCTCTTCAACTGGGCCCACGCCAAGCACACCAAGGGCACTTTCGTGTTCCGCATTGAGGACACGGACGCGGCGCGCGACTCGGAGGAAAGCTACCTGCAGCTGCTCGAGGCGCTGAAGTGGCTTGGCATCACGTGGGAAGAGGGCGTCGAAGTGGGCGGCCCCCACGAGCCCTACCGCCAGTCGCAGCGGCTGGACCTGTACAAGGACGTCGTGGCCAAGCTGATCGAGGGCGGCTACGCCTACGAGTGCTACTCGTCCCCCGAGGAAGTCGAGGCACGCCACCGCGCCGCCGGCCGCGACCCCAAGCTGGGTTACGACAACTTTGACCGTGAGCTCACCGACGAACAGGTGGCCGCCTTCAAAGCCGAGGGCCGCCAGCCCGTGCTGCGGGTCCGGATGCCCGACGAGGACGTCACCTTCACCGACCTGGTCCGCGGCGAGATCACGTTCAAGGCCGGCAGCATCCCGGACTACGTCATTGTCCGCGCTGACGGTTCCCCTCTCTACACACTGGTGAACCCGGTTGACGACGCACTGATGGGTATCACCCACGTGCTGCGCGGCGAGGACCTGCTGTCCTCCACGCCGCGCCAGGTTGTCCTCATCCGTGCACTCATGGAGCTCGGTGTTGCCAGCTACATGCCGGAGTTCGGCCACCTGCCCTACGTCATGGGTGAAGGCAACAAGAAGCTCTCCAAGCGTGATCCCCAGTCGAACCTGTTCCTGTTGCGTGACCGCGGCTTCATTCCCGAGGGCCTCCTGAACTACCTGTCCCTGCTGGGCTGGAGCCTCTCCGCCGATGAGGACATCTTCACCGTGGACCAGCTCATCGAAAACTTCGACGTCCACGACGTCCTGGCCAACCCGGCGCGCTTTGACATCAAGAAGGCCGAAGCCATCAACGGGACCCACATCCGGATGCTCGCCCCCGGGGACTTCCGGGAGCGGCTGGTGCCCTACCTGCGCACTGCCGGCTATGTGGGGGAGGAGCTCACGGCGCGGCAGGAGGACATCCTGACCGAAGCCGCGCCGCTGATCCAGGAGCGCATCACGCTTCTGGGCGAGGCCCCGGACATGCTCGGATTCCTGTTCAAGGACGACGACGCCATTGACGTTGCCGACGACGCCCGGAAGGGCCTTCCGCAGAACCTCGACGAGGTACTGGATGCCGCTATTGGGGCCCTCGACAGTGTCCAGGAGTGGACCGCCGAAGAGATCCAGGCAGCGCTCAAGCAGGCGCTCGTGGAAGACCTGGGCCTGAAGCCCCGGCTCGCGTTCGGACCCGTGCGTACCGCTGTTTCCGGACGGCGCATCTCCCCGCCGCTGTTCGAGTCCATGGTGATCCTGGGCAGGGAATCCTCCCTTCGCAGGCTCCGGGCCTTCCGTGGCTGATGACCGCACGGCGATGACAGCTTCCCGAAGGGCCGGCGCCGGTGTCCTGGACACGCCCTTCGGGTCAGTCCGCGGGGTCCTGTTCGACATAGACGACACCCTGGTGGACCTCGAGTTTTCGATGACCACAGCCCTTCGGGAGGTCAGCGAACACCTCCTGCCCGGCATGGACCAGGCCGGATGGGAGCGGTTCGGGCGCATCTTCACGCACGAAACCACCCACTATTACGACCGCTACCTGGCCGGGGAACTGACGTTCAACGAGCAGCGGCTGCTGCGCGGCCGCGCTGCCCTGGGCCACTTCGGGGTTGAGCTGGAAGAAGGTGAGCAATCCCACCAGTGGCTCACGGCATACGTGGAAAAGCAGCCCGCCTACGTGAAGCCCTTCCCGGACGTCATGCCGCTGCTGGACCTGCTGGACCAGGCCGGCGTTCCCTACGGCGCCGTCAGCAACAACGTCCACGACTATCAGCGCGCCAAGCTGGACGGCGCGGGCCTTGGACGCGTCAGGCGCCTGGTGGGGACGGACACGCTGGGCGTGGCAAAGCCAGATCCGTCCATCTACCTGGAAGGTGTCCGGCTCCTGGGCACCGGACCTGCTGAAACGCTCTACGTCGGGGACAACCGCCTGCTGGACGCGGAAGGCTCGACGGCGGCCGGCCTCCTGGGCGTCTGGCTCAACAGGGCGGGGGAGCAGGTTAAGGAATTCCGGGGCAACATGGTGTCGTCGCTGGGCGAACTCGTCGCCTGAGGGCGCTCGGCGCGGGCCGGGCGCACGCCCGGCCCGCGCCCCGACCGGCACGCCGGAGCCCGATTTGTGCGAGCACGAAGTCTCGGGTAAAGTAATTTCTCGTGCTGAGGCGCACGGAGCAGGGTAAACGCCCTGAAAACCGGCCCGAAAGTATCATTGGGATATGGTGTAATTGGCAACACTACGGTTTCTGGTACCGTCATTCTAGGTTCGAGTCCTGGTATCCCAGCTCTGGTTTGAAAGCTGATTTCAGCGCTCAAAACGGAAGGTTTCAGCCGGTTCGCCGATTTGAAACTGAAGCGAAGTGTATGAAACAATCACTGAGCTTGACCAGCGGAAACGCTGGTAAAAGTACGGTAAAGTACACGGCCCCATCGTATAGCGGCCTAGTACGCCGCCCTCTCACGGCGGTAACGCGGGTTCGAATCCCGCTGGGGTCACCAACGAAATGGTCCCGGGCACACGTCCGGGGCCATTTTTTGTTGTGTGCTGGAGCCCACCGGCAACGCGCGCCGTTACTGCGGCCGTGGAGAGCCCGAACTGGCATGATGTTGCTGTGACCTCCCCGAACGAGCAGGACCACCCGAACCACGCGCAGCGCACGCCCGCGGGCAGCGCCGCAGCCTTGGCGGCCGTCGCGTTGCTGGAAGAGGTGCGCGAGGATCTGGCCGCTGCCGAGCTGCCGCTGGCCCTGCCTGATTCGGAGCAGGCCCGGCGTGAGGCCGCGAGTGCCGTGGCCCAGCTCGATGACTACATCCTTCCGCGGTACCGAAGCCTTGACGCTCCGCTCCTGGCCGTCGTCGGGGGTTCCACGGGAGCGGGCAAGTCAACCCTGGTGAACGGGATCGTGGGGCACCCGGTCACCCGCGCAGGCGCCATCCGTCCCACCACCCGCCAGCCGATCCTCCTGCACCACCCTTCGGAGGCGGACTGGTTCGAGGGGCAGCGCGTGCTGCCGAGCCTCGCCAGGATCCGTGGGTCCGTCACCAACAGCCCCGTGCCCGCTAACCGGGCAGGAGCGGTTCCGGATGCAGCCGCCATGTCTTCCCTCGTCCTAGTGGCAGACCCGGGAGTGCCCGCCGGAGTTGCCGTCCTGGATGCCCCGGATGTTGATTCCATCTCGGACGACAACCGCAAGCTGGCCGCCCAGCTCCTGGCCGCCGCCGACCTGTGGGTCTTCGTTACCACTGCCAACCGTTACGCCGACGCCGTTCCCTGGAAGCTGCTCCTCAACGCCGCGTCGCGGGACATCATGGTGGGCGTGGTCCTGGACAGGGTTCCCGCGGGGGCGGAAGAAGAAGTCAGCGAGGACCTGCGCAGCCTCCTCGACCGGGAAGGGCTCGGCGCGGCGCAGCTGTTCATCATTCCGGAGACCACCCTGGATGCCATGGGCATGCTGCCCGCCGGGGCCGTCCAGCCGCTGCGGGCCTGGCTGGCTGACCTGGCGGCCGACGCCGCCGGCCGGTCCGATATCGCCCGCCGCACCCTGAATGGAACCGTCCGGGCGATGGCAGGGCGCGTCTCCGCCGTCGCGCTGGCCGCCCGGGAGCAGCAGCACGCCGCCGCCAACCTCGAGGATGCCGCCGTCGGTGCCTACGGGGACGCTGCGGACCGCATCCTCGATGCCACGAGGGACGGCGCCCTCCTGAGGGGAGAGGTGCTGGCCCGCTGGCAGGACTTTGTGGGTACGGGGGAATTCTTCCGGACGCTCGAGCAGAACGTGGGACGGTTCCGCGACCGGGTGGGTGCCTTCTTCCGTGGTGAACCCGCACCCGCCGTCAGGGTGGAAGCTGCCATCGAGACCGGCCTGCAGGCTGTCATTGTTGACGAGGCCGCCAATGCCGCCGAGGACACAGACCAGCGCTGGCGGAACGATCCCGCCGGGCGCCAGCTGCTGGGTACGGATGACCTCTCCGGCACAACTCCGGGCTTTGAAGACCGCGCCGCCGCTGAGATCCGGGCCTGGCAGGAAGCCCTGATGGACATGATCCGCACCGAGGGCCAGGGAAAGCGGACGCAGGCCCGCTGGCTCTCCTTCGGCATCAACGGACTCGGCGCCGCGCTGATGATCGTCGTCTTTTCCATGACGGCCGGGCTTACGGGACTCGAGGTGGGCGTCGCCGGAGGAACCGCCGTCGTGGGCCAGCGGCTGCTCGAGGCCGTCTTCGGCGAGGACGCCGTCAGGCGCATGGCCGAAAAAGCGCGCGAGGACCTGCACACCCGATGCCAGGTGCTGCTGCAGGAAGAGAGGCGCAAGTTCCTCTCCCGCCTGCCGGACTACGACGGCAGCATCCCCGACACCCTGGCTGCGCACGCCGCCGCGCTGGTGCGCCTGGCGGACAACGCATGAGCCGCCACAGCGATACCCGGGAGGCGACCCGGCTGGACCGCCGGCTTTCCGCCCTCAACGACGCCCGCGAGCTTGGCGAAGGCGTCCTTCCGGACGAGTCCCTGCAAGAGGTCTTCAGTGTCCTGGAGCGCGCAAGTTCGCGGCGGTCGCTGTCCGCGGACCACACGGTGGTGGGATTCTTTGGTGCCACGGGCAGCGGAAAATCCTCGCTTTTCAACGCGGTCAGCGGCGCGGAAATCGCGACGGCGGCAGCACGGCGTCCAACGACGTCGGAACCTTTGGCAGGGGTCTGGGGTGCGGACGGCAGCGAGCCGCTGCTGGACTGGCTGGAGGTCCGCAACCGCCACCACGCCGCCGCCGTCGAGGGATTCGCAGACGAGGACACCGGCCTGGTCCTGCTGGACCTGCCGGACTTCGACTCCACCAAGGCATCCAACCGTGAGGTGGTCCAGCGGATGGTGGGAATGGTGGACGTCCTGGTGTGGGTCCTTGATCCGCAAAAGTACGCCGACGCGGCCGTGCACAACGACTTCCTGTCCCGCCTGGCCTCGCATGGCGCGGTGACCCTGGTGGTCCTGAACCAGGTGGACCGGCTGCCGGAACGTGATGTGCAGCCCGTCCTGGAATCCCTGCGCTCCATCCTTGCCCGCGACGGACTTGCCAAGGTCCAGGTGCTTGCGGCTTCGGCGTTGACGGGAGCCGGCATTGACCAGGTCCGGGCTGCCATCCGTGGGGTTGCCGTCAAACGCAAGGCCCAGTCGCAGCGGCTTGCTGCCGATGTCACCAGGGCATCAGCGGAGCTGGGCGCGGTGTCCGGCGAGGGAACCGCAGCCGGTGTACGGCCTGCGGCCATTACCCGCCTTGCCGACGAACTGGCTGTGGCAGCCAACGTTCCCGTGGTGGTCCGCGCGGTGGGCCAGTCCTACCGGCTGGAGTCCGTCAGGCGCACGGGCTGGCCCGTGACCCGATGGCTCTCCCGGTTCCGTGCTGATCCGCTGCGGCGGCTCAACCTGCGCAGCGCGGCGCCATCGGAGCTCAACCGGACATCACTGCCACCGGCAGGAGCGCCGGAGCGGGCACGCACGGACGCCGCCGTGCGTGAATTCGCCGATGCCGCGAGCACCGGCGCTCCCGGGCCCTGGCGGGCGGCCATCCGGGGAGCCGCCAGGGAGGGACGGGAGCGGCTGCCCGATGCCCTTGACCAGGCCATCGCCGGAACGGACCTCGCCGCCAACCGGAAGTCCTGGTGGTGGGGAGTTTTCAACGTGGTGCAGTGGCTGGCGCTGCTCACCGTCCTGGGCGGGCTGGGCTGGCTCGGCGTCCTGGCGGCCCTGGGCTATTTCCAGATGCCCGTGCCTGAGGTGCCCCGGGTGGAGGGGTGGCCAATCCCCACCCTGATGATTGCCGGGGGTGTGGTGCTGGGTATTTTCCTGGCCATCACCGGCCGCTTCATAGCCGCTGCTGCGGCCAACCTACGGGCAGCGAGGGCACGGAAGAGGCTCAAAGCCGCAGTGGCTGCCGTTGCGCAGGAACTCGTGGTGGAACCGGTGGAACTGGAGGTCAGCAGGCACGCCGCATTCGATGCTGCACTCAGGACGGCTGCAACCGGCTAGCAGCATCCCGGACTTTGACCAGCGTCCGCAGGTTGCGCGTCGTGGTTGCGGCCTTGAACCTGGCTTTTGCGGAGATCTTGCTGAAGGGGCTGTCCAGGGTTCCGCCTGCCGGTGCCAGCCAGGCCAGCGCCTCCGGCCCCAGCCTCTTCTGCTGGTGTCCTTCCAGTGCAGCCCCGGCCGCGTCGAGTTCATCGAGCACTTCCTGGTCCGAGGAGAGCGTGATGTAGGTATGGGTGGCCTTGTCGTCGGCAGGGTAGGGGCACGCCGCCACGAGTTCTGCGACCCGGCCGGCTTCGAGGACCACCACCCAGGCGTCATAGCCAAAGGCATCCCTGAGGCACTTCTCACAGGTGCGCTTGACAGCGGCGGCTCCGAGGGTGCTGGTGAGGACGACGTTTCCGCTCGCAAGCAGTGTCCCGGCGTCCTGGAAGCCGGCAGCCTGGAGGGCGTCCCGCAAGGCGGCCATCTTGATGTTGATGCCGCCCACGTTGATGCCACGGAGGAAAACCGCATAGCTGCCCATGGCGAAATCCTAGCGCCGGGCGGGCCGGTTGCGGCCTTTGCCGGGCGTCAGTCGTTGTTCTTCCGGAGGGCTTCGGTGAGGAGCCGTCCGGCGTTGCACACCACTTCCGCGTGCAGCCGGCCGGGCTGGCGGGTGAGGCGCTCAATGGGCCCGGAAATGGAAACCGCGGCGATGACCCGGCCGGACGGTCCCCGCACCGGTGCGGAGACGGAGGCGACTCCCGGCTCCCGTTCCCCGAGGCTCTGGCCCCAGCCCCTGCGTCGTACTCCGGCCAGGACCGTCGGCGTGAAACGTGCTGACTGCAAGCCTTCGAGAAGACGGTCGTGGTCTTCCCACGCGAGCAGTACCTGCGCCGCAGACCCTGCCTTCATGGACAGCTGGGTACCCACAGGGATGGTGTCGCGCAGGCCGATAGGCCGTTCGGCCGAGGCCACGCACACGCGCCAGTCACCCTGGCGGCGGAAAATCTGGGCGCTTTCGCCGGTGGCGTCGCGCAGCTGCATCAGGACGGGCCCCGCGGAAGCTATCAGACGGTCCTCGCCTGCAGCCGATGCCAGCTCAACCAGGCGGCTTCCCAGGACAAAACGGCCCTGGATATCGCGGCTCACGAGGCGGTGGTGGACCAGGGCGAGGGCCAGGCGGTGGACAGTGGGCCGGGCCAGGCCCGTGGCTGCCACAAGCTGTGCCAGCGTGGTGGGGCCGGCTTCGAGCGCATCAAGCACCTGGGCCGCTTTATCAATGACACCGACTCCACTAGAATTGTCCATGTAATGATATTGCCGTCTCAATATCTGAGATGCAAATCTTTTGGCTGGCGCAGTGCCGAGCCGTCCTGATTCAGTTGATCTCATCAGCCAAACAGCAGTGAAGGGAGATGGCCATGGCAAAGACATTGGCCGAGAAAGTCTGGGACGCACATGTGGTGCGCAAAGGTGATGGTGACGGTGCCAACGCCCAGCCCGACCTTCTCTTCATCGACCTTCACCTGGTCCACGAAGTGACGTCCCCGCAGGCCTTCGAAGGCCTGCGGCTGGCCGGCCGGAAGCTGCGCCGCCCGGACCTCACCATCGCCACGGAGGACCACAACACCCCCACGCTGGACATCGACAAGCCTATCGCGGACCTCACCAGCCGCACCCAGATCCAGACCCTGCGCAACAACTGCGCGGAGTTCGGCGTGCGGCTGCACAGCCTCGGGGACGCCGAGCAGGGCATCGTCCACGTGGTCGGCCCGCAGCTGGGCCTCACCCAACCGGGTATGACAGTGGTCTGCGGCGACTCCCACACGTCAACGCACGGTGCCTTCGGCGCCCTGGCCATGGGCATCGGCACCTCTGAGGTGGAGCACGTCATGGCCACCCAGACGCTCTCCCTGAAGCCCTTCAAGACCATGGCCATCAACGTCGAGGGGACACTGCGTCCCGGCGTCACCGCCAAGGACATCATCCTGGCCGTCATTGCCAAGATCGGCACCGGCGGCGGGCAGGGCTACGTCCTGGAATACCGCGGGTCCGCCATCCGCTCGCTGTCCATGGACGCGCGCATGACCATCTGCAACATGTCCATCGAAGCCGGTGCCCGCGCCGGCATGGTGGCGCCGGACGAAACCACCTACGCCTACATGGAGGGCCGCCCGCACGCTCCCCAGGGCGCCGACTGGGACGCCGCCGTCGAGTACTGGAACACGCTGCGCACTGACGAGGACGCCGTCTTCGACGCCCAGGTTGACCTGGACGCCGACACCCTGGAGCCCTTCGTCACCTGGGGCACCAACCCCGGCCAGGGAGTTTCGCTGTCCGAGTCCGTGCCGTCGCCCGAGGACTTCGGCGACGAGAACGCCAAGGCAGCCGCCGAGCGTGCGCTGCAGTACATGGGGCTGGAGGCAGGCACCCCGATGAAGGAAATCCGCGTGGACACGGTGTTCCTGGGCTCCTGCACCAACTCCCGCATGGAGGACCTGCGCGCTGCCGCGGACATCATCCGCGGACGCCAAAAGGACCCCAACGTCCGGATGCTGGTTGTTCCGGGCTCCGCACGCGTGCGGCTGGAAGCCGAGGCCGAGGGCCTCGACCGGGTGTTCAAGGACTTTGGCGCCGAGTGGCGCTTCGCCGGCTGCTCCATGTGCCTGGGCATGAACCCGGACCAGCTGGAGGTGGGGGAGCGCTGCGCTTCCACCTCGAACCGCAACTTCGAAGGACGCCAGGGCAAGGGCGGCCGCACCCACCTGGTCTCCCCGGTGGTCGCCGCTGCCACCGCCATCCGGGGCACCCTGAGTTCGCCGTCGGACCTTGATCCGGCCCCCGAATCCGCCGCCATCCGCACCGACGCAGCCTAGGACACGCCATGGAAAAGTTCACCACCCACACCGGAATCGGCGTCCCGCTGCGGCAGAGCAACGTGGACACGGACCAGATCATCCCCGCCGTCTACCTCAAGCGGATCACCCGGACAGGGTTCGAGGACGCCCTGTTCTCGGCATGGCGCAAGGACCCGTCCTTCATCCTCAACAAGGAGCCCTTCACTGCCGGCTCCGTGCTGGTGGCTGGCCCGGACTTCGGAACCGGCTCGTCCCGCGAGCACGCCGTCTGGGCGCTCAAGGATTACGGCTTCAAAGCCGTCCTCTCCTCCCGCTTCGCCGACATCTTCCGCGGGAACTCCGGCAAGCAGGGGCTGCTGGCCGCCGAGCTCTCCCAGGACGACATCGAGCTCATCTGGAAGGAGCTCGAGAACGCTCCGGGGACCGAAGTCACCGTGGACCTGGTGTCCAAGACCGTGGTGTGCGGCAACATCGTTGCGCCCTTCGAGATCGACGACTACACCCGCTGGCGCCTGCTGGAAGGCCTGGACGACATCGGGCTGACCCTGCAGCATGAGGCGGACATCACGGCCTACGAGGCCACCCGGCCCTCGTTCAAGCCCAAAACCCTGCCTGCGCGCCTTTCCTCCGCGGGCTGAAGCAGAGCTGCATGTCTTTAAAAGGTGCGACGGCGGCGCGCCACGCCCTGCCGCCGTCGCCCGCGTATTTCGGTTCGGTAACGCAACCTCCTATGCTTGGTTGGAGCCTTTGCAAGGATTTGGGGGCGAGTGATCGTAAGGAAACCGGTATATGAGTAGTGTTCTGACAATCCGCGGCGGAGTCCCGCTTACAGGCCGCGTCAGCGTCAGGGGAGCAAAGAATCTTGTCCCCAAGGCGATGGTGGCAGCGTTGCTGGGCAACGAACCCTCGGTGTTGCGGAACGTTCCGGAGATCAAGGACGTGGAGGTGGTCACCTCCCTCCTGCAGCTGCATGGCGTCACCGTGGTCAAGGACCCGGTCAACGGCGACCTCACGCTGGATCCGAAGGCAGCCAAGACGGCCTCCAGCACTGCCATTGACGCCCACGCAGGCGACTCCCGGATTCCCATCCTGCTGTGCGGACCGCTGATCCACGCCATCGGCGAGGCGTTCATTCCCGATCTCGGCGGCTGCAAAATCGGCGACCGCCCCATCGACTACCACCTGGACGTGCTGCGGCAGTTCGGTGCCGTGGTGGAAAAGCGCCCCGGCGGGATCCACATCTCGGCACCCAAGGGCCTGCACGGGGCAAAGATCTCCCTTCCGTATCCGTCGGTGGGCGCCACCGAGCAGGTCCTGCTGAGCGCCACCCGCGCCGAGGGCATCACCGAGCTCTCCGGTGCCGCCACCGAGCCGGAGATCATCGACCTCATCGCCGTGCTGCAGAAGATGGGCGCCATCATCAGCGTCCAGACGGACCGGACCATCCGCATTGAGGGTGTCCGCGACCTCGGCGGCTACAACCACCGGGCGCTCTCGGACCGCAACGAGTCAGCGTCGTGGGCCTCTGCTGCCCTGGTCACCAAGGGCGACATCTTTGTTGAGGGCGCCTCCCAGCGGGACATGATGACCTTCCTGAACACCTACCGCAAGGTGGGCGGCGGGATGGACATCGGCGAGGACGGCATCCGTTTCTACCACCACGGCGGCAAGCTCAACCCGCTGGTCCTGGAGACTGACGTGCACCCCGGCTTCATGACGGACTGGCAGCAGCCCCTGGTGGTGGCCCTGACCCAGGCCGAAGGCGTCTCCATCGTCCACGAGACCGTCTACGAGAACCGCTTCGGATTCACGGATGCGCTCATCCGGATGGGGGCCAGCATCCAGGTGCACCGTGAATGCCTGGGCAGCGTCCCGTGCCGGTTTGGCCAGCGCAACTTCCTGCATTCGGCCGTGATCTCCGGACCTACCCAGCTCAAGGGCACCGATATCGACGTCCCGGACCTGCGCGGCGGCTTCAGCCACCTGATTGCGGCTCTGGCGGCCACGGGAACCTCACGCGTGACCGGCATCGACATCATCAACCGCGGCTACGAACGGTTTACCGAAAAACTGGCCGGGCTGGGTGCCGACTTCGACATCACCACCACGAAGTAGCGGGCAGACGTGAAAGAACCGGCCAAGAGCCGCGCCACCCTTGCGGTGGTTGCCGGAATAGTCCGCCCCCTGTTTAACCTCATGATGGACAAGAAGTGGGAGGGCACCGCGAAACTGCCTGCCGGCGGCTTTATTGCGGCGCCAAACCACTGCACCGAGATCGATCCCCTGATCATCGGCCACCTCCTCTACAACCACGGGATTGCCCCGCACTTCCTCGCCAAGTCCGGCCTGTTCAAGGTTCCGGTGCTGGGCTGGGTCCTGCGGGCCACCAAGCAGATCCCCGTGGAACGTTCGACGGCGGGGGCGAACCGCTCGCTGCAGCTCGCCCAGGAGATTGTTGCCGAGGGCGGCGCCGTCATCATTTATCCCGAGGGCACCCTCACCCGGGACCCTGCGCTGTGGCCCATGAAGGGCCACACCGGCGCCGCACGGCTCGCCCTTGAAGGCGGCATCCCGGTGGTGCCGATCGCCCACTGGGGTGCCCATGAGGTGTTCCCCCGCTACGGCAAGCGGTTCCACCTGTTCCCGCGCAAGCGGTCCAGGGTTGTGGTGGGCGATCCCGTGGACCTGAGCGCCTTCGCCGGGCGCCCGCTGGACAAAGCCACCCTGACAGGCGCCACGGACGCAATCATGGACGCAATCACCAGCCTCCTGGCGGAGATCCGGCAGGAAGAGCCTCCCGCGGAGCGCTGGGACCCGGCCAAGCAGCAGCAGGCGAAGCACGGCAGGTTCGTGGAACGCGGGCAGCAGCAGCCCGGTACCGGAACGGAAACTCCGTGACCGCTGGGGAAAGGGAGGCGGGCTCGGCCCGTTCCGTTGCCGTACTGGGCGCCGGCTCCTGGGGGACGACGTTCGCCAAGATCCTGGCTGATGCGGCGGCGGCAGCAGGCGATCCGCGCACCATCAGGCTGTGGGGCCGCCGCGCTGAAGTGGTGGACCAGATCAACACCAGCCACGTCAACGAGCAATACCTGAAGGACGTCCCGCTCCCGGAGAGCATCTCGGCGTCCACGGACGTTGCCGCCGTCCTGGACGGCGCGGACCTCGTGGTCATCGCCGTCCCGGCGCAGTCCCTGCGGCCGCAGCTGCGGGAATGGAAGGGCCTGATCGCCCGGGACGCCATGGTGGTTTCCCTGATGAAGGGCCTTGAGCTCGGCACGGACGCCCGGATGAGCGAGGTCATCGGCGAGGAGCTGGGCCTGCCCGCCGAACGTATCGCCATTGTGTCCGGTCCCAACCTGGCCATGGAGATTGCCCGCGAAGAACCAACCGCATCGGTGGTTGCCTGCACCGATTCCGCAGCTGCCGGCTGGATCGCCAGGAGCTGCACCGCTCCGTACTTCCGGCCCTACACCACAGCGGACGTCGTTGGGGTGGAGATCGGCGGGATCGTTAAAAACGTCATTGCGCTGGCCGTGGGCATCTGCGAGGGCAAACAGATGGGGGACAACACCAAAGCGTCCGTCATCACCCGCGGCCTGGCCGAGACGTCCCGCCTCGCCCTGGCCCTGGGCGGCGAGGCCAAGACCATGGCCGGCCTGGCCGGGCTGGGCGACCTCGTGGCCACCTGCTCCTCGCCGCTCTCGCGCAACCACACCGCCGGCCGCCTGCTCGGCCAGGGCCTCACGCTGGAGGAGGTGGGCCAGAAGATGACCCAGACCGCCGAAGGCATAAAATCAGGCCAGGCCGTCCACGAACTGGCAGGCAAGCTGGGCGTCGAGATGCCCATCACGGCCGCCGTCGTTGCCGTGCTGGCAGGCAAGCTGTCCGTTGACCAACTGGGGCCCCTCCTGCTGTCCCGGGAACTGAAACCTGAAGGCGATTACTGACGATGTCCCACGAAAACCTGGCCGCGGGGGAGACCGCGCCGCGGGCGAAACCCCGGGTGGCGGTACTTTTCGGCGGCCGCTCCAGCGAGCACGCCGTGAGCTGCGTAACGGCTGCCGGTGTGCTCGGCGCCATCAACAAGGACAAGTACGAGGTGATTCCGATTGGAATCGCCAAGACCGGGCAGTGGGTGCTCGCGGGCGCCGACACCGCCCAGTGGTCCCTGGCGTCCACGGCTCTGCCCGAGGTGGCGCCGTCACCGCAGACTGTCACCCTGGCGGAAATCGGGGGAGAGCACCAGCTGATCGTGGCGTCCCCGAACGAGGTACCCCAGGAGCTGGGAACCGTTGACGTGGTTTTCCCGCTGCTGCATGGCCCGTTCGGCGAGGACGGCACCATCCAGGGGCTGCTGGAACTCTCGGACACCCGCTACGTGGGCGCCGGCGTCCTTGCTTCCGCCGTGGGCATGGACAAGCACTACATGAAAGTGGTCTTCGAGGCGGCCGGGCTGCACGTGGGCCCGTATGTGGCGGTCACCGACCGTCAGTGGCGCAAGGACCCGGAGCTGGTCCGCAAACAGGTGGACCGGCTGGGCTTCCCGGTCTTCGTCAAACCGGCCCGCGCAGGCTCCTCGATGGGCATTTCCAAGGTTGACTCCCTGGCGGACCTGGACGCGGCCATCGAGGAAGCCCGCGAGCACGACCTCAAGCTGGTGATCGAGGCAGGGATTATCGGCCGGGAGATCGAATGCGCTGTCCTCGAAGGCAGGGGGACAGACGCTCCGCGGACCTCCATGCCGGGGGAGATCTCCGTGGCCGGCGGCACCCACGAGTTCTACGATTTCAACGCCAAGTATGTGGAGGACGACGCCGCCTCCCTCAGCTGCCCGGCAGACATTCCCGAGGAAGCCATCGCACGGGTCCGCGAGCTCGCAGCGGCAGCCTTTGACGCCGTAGGTGCCGAAGGACTGAGCCGTGTGGACTTCTTCTACACCCCCGCCGGTGAGCTCATCATCAATGAGATCAACACCATGCCAGGGTTCACGCCCAAGAGCATGTACCCGCAGATGTGGGCGGCCTCCGGGCTGGACTACGCAGACCTCATCGATGAACTGATCTACCTGGCGCTGCACCGTAAAACCGGGCTCCGCTGACGTCCCCACCGGCCCCTGACCGCAACGTGCTCCCTTACTGGCTGGGCGGCAGGTTCTGCAGGTCCTCCTGGCCCACGCAGTTCCTGGCCGCCGGTACCTTGCCGGCGGCCGCTGCAAGGTCTGCCAGGACTGTTGCGGAGCTGATTTTGTCGGGGTCCATCAGGATCTCGGTTGCCGGTTCGCGGCCATAGGTCGTCAGGGTCCAGACGGGGTTGCCCTCCTTGATGACCCAGTCGATGCCGTTAACGGTCACGCAACGGTCTGTCGTGGGGCCCGGGACGTTGACGCCGCAGCGGAGGATCACCAGGGAAGGATCACCCCAGGCGGCCGTCGCCTGGCTGTTGGTCTTCCGGAGCGGGTACTCGCCAATCGCGTCCGGCAACGCCACCATCATGGGAGCGCAGGCGGGGTTGGCTGCGTCCTGGGCGGCTGGAACATCCACGGGAGGCGAACAGGACGTCAATGATATGGCCGCAAGGCTCCCAATCAGTGCCAGCCTGGCAGCGCGGGCGGGCAGGGAAAGCTGGGGACGGTGCATCCCCCCAGCCTATCGCCGCCAGCGGGGCAGCCCCGACGCCGGGCACCGCCTGCCCCCAATGTCAGGACCCCGCGATAGCGTAGTGGGGTGCCTGAAAAACCCCTGTCCTCCCGCCCGCAGCCCCGTCCGCAATCCGGCAGCGGCCAGCCCGCTGGAGACCGGCCCCAGCTGACGGTCTCCGCCCTCCCTGTTTCTGCCCTCTCCGAGGGCGAGCTGCTGGCCCGGATCTTTCCTCGGCTGGCCATGGAAGGCACGCACTGCACCGCCACCCTCCTGGGGCCGGGGGACGATGCCGCCGTGATCGCTGCCCCGGACGGCAGGACCGTCATCAGCATCGACACGCAGGTCCAGGACCAGGACTTCCGGCTCCAGTGGCCAAGCGGCTACAAAACCACCGGGTTCGACGTCGGCTGGAAAGCAGCGGCGCAGAACCTCAGCGACATCAACGCCATGGGGGCAAGTGCAACCTCGCTGGTGGTGAGCCTCACGCTTCCTCCTGACACCCCTGTGGGCTGGGTGGAGGACCTGGCGGACGGACTCACCTCCGGGATCAGGGACCTCGGCGCGGCCACCTGCTCGGTGGCCGGAGGCGACCTGGGGCGCGGCCGGGAAATTTCCGTGACGGTTGCGGTGCTGGGCACCCTTGACGGCGGCCCGGCAGTCCTCCGGTCCGGGGCCAAACCCGGAGACACCCTGGCCCTCGCAGGCACCGCCGGCCACGCCGCCGCAGGACTTGCCCTGCTCGAGTCCGCCATTCCGCTGGAAACCCTCAGCGCCGAACTCCGCGGGCTGGCCGGCCTTCAGTGCAGGCCGCGGCCACCCCTGGCCGCGGGACCCGCCGCGAGGGCTGCCGGCGCAACAGCGATGCTGGACATCTCGGACGGCATGCTGCGGGACGGCTTGCGGCTGGCGGCAGCCAGCGGTGTCGCCGTCGACCTCCATCCGGGCCCGCTGGAGAGGCTCAAGGACGTCCTGCGGCACGCAGCGGAACATCTGCACACTGATGCCGGGGACTGGGTGCTCGGCGGCGGGGAAGACCACGGGCTGCTGGCCACATTCCCCTCCGGCACCCTGCTGCCCGCCGGATTCACTGCGATAGGCTCAATACAAGCACTGGGAATCAACGAGCGCCCGGGCGTCACGATAGCGGGCCGGTCCGCGGACACCGGGGGATGGGATCACTTTGCACACTAAGGTTGCCGCCAACGCGCAAGCGATGAAGAGGTGGTTGGGCAAGGCTGAGACGGCACTTGGCAACCACAGCGACCGCCTGAATGCCATTAATATTTTCCCGGTGGCCGATGGCGACACCGGGACAAACCTCTACGTCACCGTCCGGGCGGCCTCCCGGGCCGTGTCCGCCGGCGGGGACCAGCCTGCACAGATGGACGTGGGAGCCGTCCTGGCCACCGCCGGGCAGGCCGCAATGGAGGAAGCCCGGGGAAACTCGGGAACGCTTCTTTCGGTGTTCCTGACGGCCGCCGCCGAGCCGCTTGCGGGGCACACCCGCCTGACATCCACGCTTCTCGCAGCAGCGCTAAACCGCGCCCAGATCCGCGCCTGGTCAGCCCTGAGCGACCCCGTTCCCGGCACCATGCTCTCCGTCATGGAAGCGGCGGCCCGGGCGGCCGCCGCCGTGGACGCAGGGCAAAACGGCGACGACAGCAATCACGCCCTGGGCCTCGCCCTGGACGCCGCCGTCGAAGCCGCCCTCGCAGCCGTGATCCATACCGAGGACCAACTGGCCGCCCTGACTTCCGCGCACGTGGTGGACGCAGGCGGGGTGGGAATGCTGCTGATCCTCGATTGCCTGCGCTCGGCGATCCTTGGCGAGGAGCTCCAGAGCGAGCTCCTCGACGGACTGCACGGCTACGACGTGTCGGATCCGCACATCCACACCGCCATGCCGGACGACGACGGCGTGGAAGTCATGTGCACCATCAGCCTTTCCCCGCTCAACGCAGCCACACTCCGGCAGCGGCTGGACGAAATCGGCGAATCGGTCATCATGAGCCAGGTGGGCAGCGGGCCTGATTCCGGGGGCAACTACCGGTGGCGCGTCCACGTCCACGTGCCAGAGGGGGAGCCCGCCGTCGAAATCATCCGGTCCCTCGGCGAGCCCGCCAACATCAGCATCAGCGAACTTGCCCTGCCGCGCGATCCGGCAGCGGATGCAGTGAACTCCAGCGGGCATGAGCGCTGAACTGGACCTGGCGCTGGAACGCCGGCTTGGCAAGCGTTCCGCCGCAGTCATTGAAAAGCACCTGGGCATCACCACGGTGGAGGGGCTGCTCAACTATTACCCGCGCCGCTACATGAACCGCGGGGAGCTGACCCCCATCAGCGAGATCCCGCGGGACGAGGAAGTCACCCTGATCGCACGGGTCCTGTCCAGCAGCACCCGCCGCATGCAGGCGCGGCGCGGCACCATCACCGACGTCGTGGTTTCGGACGACGACGGAAAACAGGGACTTCGGCTGGTAGGCGGCACGGAGTACCGCGGCAAAGCGCCAGGGACCCTAAAAATCAGCTTCTTCAACGGCTACAAGGCCCAGGCGGAGCTGCTCCAGGGCCGGCTGGCCCTCTTTTCCGGCAAGGTCACCAGCTTCAAGGGTTCACTCGGCCTCACCAACCCGGACTACCAGCTCCTGGACGAGGACATGTTCAGTGGCAACGGCCGCGATCCGGAAAAGATGGCCGCCATGCCCATCCCCGTGTACCCGGCCACGTCCAAACTGCCCAGCTGGAAAATCCAAAAGGCCGTCTCCACGCTGCTCGAAACCGCTGACCTCGACTCCCTGCCCGACCCCATCCCCTCCGACATCGCGGCACGGGAGGAATTCCTCCCCATTGCCACGGCGTACCGGCTGATCCACGAGCCGGAGTCAGCCGGTGACTGGCAGCAGGCGCGCCGCCGTTTCCGCTACCAGGAAGCGCTGGTGCTGCAGTCCGCGCTGGCCCGCCGCCGCGCCCAGCTTGCCGCGGAGGAAGCCACCGCGCGCAGGCCCGTACCGGACGGTCTCCTGGCCCGCTTCGACGCCGATCTTCCCTTCACCCTCACTGCCGGGCAGGCCGCCGTCGGGGAGACCCTCGGGGACGAGCTGGCCCGGGACACCCCCATGAACCGGCTCCTGCAGGGCGAAGTGGGCTCCGGCAAGACCGTGGTGGCGCTCCGGGCAATGCTGCAGGTGGTGGATGCCGGGGGCCAGGCGGCCCTGCTGGCACCCACGGAAGTCCTCGCCGCACAGCATTTCGATTCGATCCGCCGCACGTTGGGGCCCCTGTCCGGCGACGGCCTGCTGGGCGGCATGGACGGCGCCTCCGTCCAGGTCTCGCTGCTCACCGGGTCCATGCCCACGGCGGCACGGCGCCAGGCCATGCTCGATGCTGCGTCCGGGACCGCTGGGATCGTCATCGGTACCCACGCCCTCCTCAGCGACAACGTTTCCTTCTACGACCTCGGCCTGATCGTGGTGGATGAGCAGCACCGGTTCGGCGTGGAGCAGCGTGACGCGCTCCGGGCCAAGGCCAGGAAGCCCCCGCACCTGCTCGTCATGACGGCCACGCCCATTCCGCGTACGGTCGCCATGACCGTTTTCGGCGACCTCGAAACGTCCGTCCTGAACGAACTGCCGGCCGGCAGGGCCCCCATTTCCACGCACCTGGTGGGGCTGGCCGAGAACCCGGCGTGGGCAGGCCGCATCTGGGCAAGGGCGCGCGAGGAGATTGACGCGGGCCACCAGGTATACGTCGTCTGCCCCAGGATCGGAACGGACGACGACGGCGACTTCAGTCCCGGTGAAGCGGCACCTCCGGCGGGGGACACGGAAGGCGACGGCGGGCGGGAGCTCGCCTCGGTGACCGCCGTCGTCGAGCATTTGCTGGAGGAGCCGTCCTTGTCCGGGGTGCCGCTGGCACCCCTCCATGGCCGCCAGGAGCCGGACCTGAAGTTTGGGGTGATGGACGATTTTGCGGCGAACCGCATCAAGCTGCTGGTGTCCACCACCGTGATCGAGGTGGGCGTGGACGTCCACAATGCAACCCTGATGGTCATCCTTGATGCCGACAGGTTCGGGATCTCCCAGCTGCACCAGCTCCGCGGCCGGGTGGGCCGGGGCGGGCTCCCGGGGACCTGCCTGCTGGTGACCTCCCTTGAACCGGGCCACCCCAGCCGGCGCAGGCTGGAGGCAGTGGCCGCAACCACCGACGGGTTTGCGCTGTCCGAGGAGGACCTCAAGATGCGTCGCGAGGGCGACATTCTTGGTGCCTCGCAGTCAGGCGGACGCTCCACCCTGAAGCTGCTGCGGGTCCTGGAACACGGGGATGTTATTGCCCGGGCAAGGGAAGATGCCCAGCAGATCGTGGGCGGGGACCCCGCCCTGGCGGCCCGTCCCGAGCTTGCCGAAGCGATAGAAAAGTACCTCAATCCGGAAAAGGAGGCGTTCCTTGAACGCGGATAGCATGGTGTGCGCCGGATTGCCTGGCTTCGCAGACAGGAGTGCCCGGTGAGCCGGATCATTGCGGGGGCCGCCGGCGGCTCCCCCCTCACAGCCGTTCCCGGTTCCCTGACCAGGCCCACCACGGACCGGGTCAAGGAGGCGCTTTTCTCCCGGCTTGATGCCTTCAACGTCATTGCCGGTGCCAGGGTCCTGGACCTTTATGCCGGCTCCGGCTCCCTGGGGGTTGAGAGCGGCAGCAGGGGAGCGCAGACAGTCGACCTGGTGGAGTCGGACGGGAAGGCGAGTGCAGTGTGCCAGCGCAATGCCGACCTCGTCAACGGCGTGCTGGGGCGCAAGGCCGTCACCGTGCACCGCTCGAAGGTCGAACCCTTCCTGGACCGTGCCCCGGAGACTGCTGAGTGGGACCTTGTCTTCATGGACCCGCCGTACCCGCTTGAGGAAGTGGCCTTGAATGCCGCGCTCCAGAAGCTCGCACCGCACCTGTCGGCTGCCGCCGTGGTGGTGGTGGAGCGGTCGTCCCGTTCCCCGGAGCCACAGTGGCCTGACGCCCTGGCCCGGTTCGCGGAGAAGAAATACGGCGAAACCAGGCTGTGGTACGCGGAGCCCAACGTGCCGGACGCCATCGACGAGGGCGACGTTCCGGCAGCGGCGGAAGACGCGGAACGCTAAACGGGCCGGCGCCCGAGATGCTCAGCGGTCAGCCCGCAAAGGGGTCCAGATCCAGTCCGGCCAGGACTTTCGCCGGGTGCGGCCCCCGGGCGGTCAGCTCGGCCGTCCAGTCCCGGGGCCACGGGGTCTGCGTGCCCGCAAGGATCACGTTTCCGGGATGGCGGCCCTCGAACATGCCCGCTTCTGCGAAGGCAGCCACATCCGCCATGGCCTCCCGCATGGCCGCCACCTGGCTTCGGACCAGGGTGAGCCCCGGTTCGTCACCCACATTGACGATCAGCACACCGCCGGGGCTGAGCCGGTCCCTAATTTCCCGGTAGAACGCGCTGCATGCCAGGTGCGCCGGTGCCTCCGGCCCGGAGAAGATGTCCAGGATGACGACGTCGAACCGGAGTTCCGGGTCCACCCGGGCCAGTGAATCCCGGGCATCGCCGGTGACAGTGTGCAGGTCCGTGCCCTCGGGCAGGGGGAGCTGGCGCAGGACGAAGTCAAGCAGCTCGCGCTCCAGCTCCACGGCATACTGCGCCGATCCGGGCCGGGTTGCCTGGATATACCGCGCCAGGGTCAGTGCCCCGGCCCCCAGGTGCAGCGCGCGGACAGGCTCCCCGGCAGGTGCTGCAAGGTCCACCAGGTGGCCGATCCGGCGGAGGTACTCGTAGAAGATCTCCTCCGGCCGGAGAAGGTTGACGTGGGACTGTTCCGCGCCGCCGATGCTCAGGACGTAGCTGCCCTCGGTGAAGGCATCCGGTTCAATGGACGCGTGCTGCCCGGTGGTCCGCAGGAACCGCGCCCGGGTGTCACGCCCGGCTGGCATCAGAGCCTGCCGCTGAGGGAAGCCAGGCGTGCGGCGGCCTCGTGCAGGACGCCGTCCTTCTTGCAGAAGGCGAACCGGAGCAGGCTTCGGGTCCGCTGTGCCCCCTCCTCGTGGCAAAACACGGGGACCGGGATCGCGGCGACTCCCACCAGGGCCGGAAGCCTCCGGGCAAGGTCCACCGAGTCGGTGATGCCCAGGGGAGCAGTGTCAACATTGACGAAGTATGTGCCCTGCGGGGAAAAGACGTCGAAGCCTGCGGCGCGGAGCCCTTCGCTCAGGATGTCCCGCTTCTGCTGCAGGGATGCCGCGATGCCCTCGTAGAAGGAGTCCGGCAGGCCCAGGCCCAGGGCGATGGCCGACTGGAACGGGGTGCCCGAACTGTAGGTGAGGAACTGCTTGACGGTCCGCACGGCGGCCACCAGCTCCTCCGGGCCCGTGAGCCAGCCGATCTTCCACCCGGTCAGGGAGAACGTCTTGCCTGCGGAGGAGATCGTGATGGTGCGGTCCGCGGCTCCGGGCAGGGACGCCACCGGCACGTGGCTGACGCCGAACGTGAGGTGTTCATAGACCTCATCCGTGACGATGATGCTGTTGTGCGTGCGTGCCAGCTCGACGATCCGCTGCAGCACCTCCCGCGGGAAGACTGCGCCGGTCGGGTTGTGGGGGTTGTTCAGGAGGACAATCTTTGTCCGCGGGCTGAACGCGGCTTCGAGTGCTGCCATGTCCGGCATGAAGTCCGGGGCCAGCAGCGGGGCGGTCACGTGGGTTGCGCCGGACAGGCCGATCACGGCGCCGTAGGAATCGTAGAAGGGTTCCAGGGTGAGCACCTCGTCGCCAGGCCCGGCGAACGCCAGGAGCGCGGCGGCAATGGCCTCGGTGGCGCCGGTGGTGATGACCACCTCGGTGGCGGGGTCGGGCGCAAGGCCATAGAAGCGCTGCTGGTGTGCCGCCACTGCCTCGCGCAGTTCCGGGATGCCTTTGCCCGGTGCATACTGGTTCGCGCCGGCTGCGATGGCGGCCCGGGCGGCTTCCCTGATTTCCAGTGGTCCGTCCTCGTCCGGAAATCCCTGGCCGAGGTTGATGGCGCCTGTCTGGACAGCCAGGGTGGTCATCTCCTCGAAGATGGTGACGCCCAGCCCTCCGCCGGGGGAGAGGAGGTTTGCTCCGAGGGCTGTGCGCTGCCAGGGAGCGGGAGCCGTGGGCGCGGAAACTTCCCGTGGTGCATGCATCCAGTCATGGTATCCCGGCCTTCCCATGGGGTAGGTTCGGAGCATGAGACGCGCTGTCTGCCCCGGATCCTTCGACCCCATCCACAACGGCCATCTCGAGGTTATTGCACGGGCGGCCGGCCTGTTCGATGAAGTCATTGTGGCCGTGTCCACCAACCAGGCCAAGAAGTACAGGTTCACCCTGACCGAGCGCCTGGAGATGGCGCGGGAAACCCTCGCCTCGCTCAAGGGCATCGTGGTGGAACCCGTAGGGGAAGGGCTGCTGGCCGAGTACTGCCGGCAGCGGGGCGTCTCAGCCATCGTCAAAGGCCTGAGGTCATCGTCGGACTTCGACTACGAGCTGCCCATGGCCACCATGAACCGGCAGCTCAGCGGCGTGGAAACAGTCTTCCTGCCGGCTGAGGCGCACTATCTTCACCTGTCCTCCACCCTGATCAAGGAGGTGGCAGGCCTTGGCGGCAACGTCTCCGACTATGTGCCCCGGTCAGTGCAGCGGCGGATGCTCGCGGGCGAGCCTCCGCACAACCAGCACCCGAAAGGGTAGGCTTGTCCGGTACTTCGGCACTGTGCGCCGGCCGGTTTGAGTCCCCGTGGCTCTTCAGGCTAAGATGGTACGTCGGTCATATGTTCAACAGGAGTTCTCATTAAAAGAGATGCTGGTTCGCCCTTGGCGTTCGACGTCAAGGACCTCGGGCGCAGCCCGGGAAGCATGCGGACACTGAAGGAACATGTACCCGCACCAGGTGACCTTGGTGTGGCGCTCATTGGTGTTCAGGAAGGCTCGGATGTTGAGCTGGACCTGAGGCTTGAGGCCGTACACGAAGGAATTCTGGTATCAGGTACCGTGCTCACTGAAGTAACAGGTGAGTGCGGCCGATGCCTGGATCCCCTTGCGTATGACCTTGAGGTCAATGTGCAGGAACTTTTCTTCTATGAAGGCGTGGAGCTTTCGGACGAAGAAGATAATGAAGAGCAACGTCGAGTCGAGCACGATGTAATCGATCTTGAACCGGTGTTGCGGGACGCAGTAGTGACCGCGCTGCCGTTCCAGCCGGTGTGCCGGGAAGACTGCCAGGGCCTTTGCTCCGAATGTGGAGTTCGCCTGGAAGACGAGCCGGGGCACCACCACGAGGTCCTGGATCCTCGCTGGGCTGCCCTAGCTGATATGGCTAAGCCTGACCGGCAAAATTGATGTGTACGTGTTTGTCTAGAGAGAAATGAGTTAGCCGTGGCTGTTCCCAAGCGGAAAATGTCTCGCTCGAATACCCGCGCCCGCCGCTCCCAGTGGAAGGCGACCGCCCCCCACCTGGTGAAGACCGTCGAGAACGGCCAGGTCACCTACAGCCTGCCGCACCAGGCAAAGGTCGTCACCGACTCGGCCGGCACTGCGCTGTTCCTTGAGTACAAGGGACGCAAGGTCGCAGACGTCTAATCGGCCACTCAGGCTGACATGATGTCTTCAACTGAAGAGCTTCTGAAGCGTCTCGGTGTCTCTATTGACGCCGGGACGCTTCGTCTTGCGCTCACCCACCGTTCCTACGCCTACGAAAACGGCGGCATTCCCACGAACGAGCGCCTGGAATTCCTGGGCGACTCCATCCTGGGATTTTCCGTCACGGACGCCCTGTACCGGGACAACCCGGATCTTCCTGAAGGCGACCTGGCCAAGCGGCGTTCCGCCGTCGTCAGCACCCGCGCGCTGGCCGGCATCGGCCGCAGCCTGGGCATCGGGGAGTACATCTACCTTGGGCAGGGCGAAAAGCTCACCCAGGGCAAGAACAAGGCGTCCATCCTCGCAGACACCATGGAGGCGCTGATCGGTGCCACCTACGTCTCCAATGACATCGAGACGGCCCGCCAGCTGGTGATGCGCCTGATCGGTCCGCTGCTCAAGGACGCCGCAGCCCTGGGCGCCGGGACGGATTGGAAGACCAGCATCCAGGAACTGGCCGCCAGCCGCCAGCTGGGCACCATCCACTACGCCGTGGATGGCTCCGGGCCGGACCACGCGCGGACCTTTACTGCAGTCCTGCACGTCGGCGGCACCGCCTACGGTAAGGGCTCCGGCCATTCCAAGAAGGAAGCGGAGCAGGAAGCTGCCGCAGACGCCTGGCGGGTACTCTCCGGAGCCGGCAACCCTCCGGGGGCAGCCGCGTCCGCCGGCTCCACCCCCGCAACCTAGCGCCGTGCCCGAACTTCCCGAAGTCGAGGTGGTCCGGCGCGGCCTGGTCAGCTGGGTCCGGGGACGGACCATCGAGGCGGTGGAGGTGGTTGATCCACGCTCGATCCGCCGCCACGCGCTGGGCACCGAAGACTTTATCGGGAACCTGCAGGGCGCCACCGTCGGGGACGTTGTGCGGCGAGGCAAGTTCCTCTGGATGCCGCTTCTGGACACCGGCGCCGGCGCACCGGCCGGAACCCGGGACAGTGCCGGCCTGCCGCAGGTGGCGCTCATGGCGCACCTGGGCATGAGCGGCCAGCTCCTGATGCAGGGCAGGGACGTGCCGGACGAAAAGCACCTCAAAGTCCGCCTCCGGCTCAGCCCCCGCGACGGCATGCCCGACCAGCTGCGGTTCGTGGACCAACGGATCTTCGGGGGCCTGTTTGTCACCGACCTGGTTCCAACAGACGACGGCGGCCCCGGCGGACTCGCTGAATCGCCCCTTCCGCTGATCGCAGGGGAAGCGGCGCACATCGCACGGGATCCCCTGGACCCGGCCTTTTCGTTCGACCTTTTCTACCGGCGTCTCCGGAAACGTAAAACGGGGTTGAAGCGGGCACTGCTGGACCAGGGCCTGGTGTCCGGCATCGGCAACATTTACGCCGATGAAGCCCTCTGGCGCGCCCGGCTGCACTACGCCAGGCCCACCGACACGCTGCGGCGGGCCGAGGCGGAACGCGTCATCGCGGAAGCCCGGCAGGTCATGCTGGACGCCCTGGCCGCCGGCGGGACCAGCTTTGACTCCCTCTACGTCAACGTCAACGGCGCCTCCGGGTACTTCGACCGGTCCCTAAATGCCTACGGCCGCGAAGGCCTGGAGTGCAAGCGCTGCGCCGCGGCCGGCGTGTCCAGCGTCATGAAGCGCGAACAGTTCATGAACCGTTCGTCCTACACCTGCCCGGCCTGCCAGCCCCGGCCGCGGAACGGGCGCTGGTAGCGGAACGCTCGCGGAAGCGTAATAGACCAGCGGCCTACCGGGCGCGGTAGTGCGCGGCCAGCCTCGCCAGGCCCTCGTCAAGGGATACTGCCGGTGCCCAGTTCAGGAGCCGGCGGGTTTCGCGCTGGTCGAACCAGTGGGCGGTGGAGAGCTGCTCGGCGAGGAACCTGGTCATCGGTGGTTCCCCGGCCCGCCCGGCCCGGGTCCACAGGCCTTCGATCAGGGACCCTGCCGCCCGCGCCAGGCCGCCCGGAACGGACCAGGACGGAGCCGGGACGCCACCTGCTGCACAGATGCCCGCCAGCAGCTCGCCCACCGGCCGTGGTTCACCATTGCTGACCACGAGCGCCCGGCCGTGGATGTGCTCCATGCGGTGCAGCGCCGCGACGATGGCCGAAGCCGCATTGTCCACGTAGGTTGTGTCGATCAGGGCAGCCCCGTCGTCGAGGAGCGGCAGCCGGCGGCGGCGGGCGCGGTCCAGGACCCGTTCCACCAGTTGTGTGTCACCAGGGCCCCACACGATGTGCGGCCGCACCGCTGCGACCCGGAAATCCGGGGAGTCCGCAGCCAGCGCCAGCAGTTCGGCTTCGGCTTTGGTGCGCGAATAGTCGCCGTGCGCGCGGGCGGGCTCCGCGGGCTCGGCGCCCAACCCCGCTATCGCGGCCCCCGAGTTGGCCACGGACGGCGAGGAAACGAAGACCAGGTCCCTGACCCCCGCCCTGCGGGCTGCGCGGAGCAGGCGGCGCGTGCCGTCCACATTCACGGCGTCGAAGTCCGCGGCTTTCCCCGTGAAGGAGACCTTGGCGGCCAGGTGGATAACGCCGTCCGCACCGGTAACGGCGCGGCGGACGGCATCGTCGTCCGTGAGGGAGCCGGGATGGTCCGTGGCGCCGTCGACGAGGGCCGGGCGCCGCTGGAAGGTGCTGACGTCGTGGCTCTGGTGGACCAGCAGCCGCGCCACCCCGCCGCCCAGCAGGCCGCTCGCCCCGGTGACCAGGACCCTCATGGCCTGCCCGCCCGTCCGCCGGACAGCACCGCGGCGGCCCACCGGGACAGGCGCGTCCGGTCGATCTTGGCGTTATGGCGGATGTCGGTGGGCTGGGAGGGCACAACCAGGACGGCGGAGACGCTGACGCCTTGCGTCCGGGCCGCTTCCCGGACCCGCGCTGCGAGCTGCTGCGCGGCGGGGCCCGCCCGGCGGGCCTGCGGCATCGTCTCGACGACGGCCACCACAGCTTGCGTCCCGGAAGGGCCGACGCCGACGACGGCCGCCAGCCCGACGCCGTCCAGCAGTTCGATAGCCTGTTCTGCGCCCACCGGAGTCACCACGGCGTCCGGCGCGGTGACGACATGGGCCAGGCGTCCTTCCACCCAGAGCCGGCCGGCACCGTCGAAGTGTCCGACGTCGCCGGTGCGGTGCCAGCCGGCCGTGCGGATGCTCTCACGCTGGGTCAGCCAGAGCCTGTCGTAGGTTTCCTTCACATGCGGTGCGCTCACCAGGATCTCGCCGGTGGTTCCCGGTTCCGTGACGGGTGTGTCGCCGGGGGCGGTGCCGTCCGCAGCGAGCGGGATGACCGCTACGCGGGCGCCGTGCACGGGCCGTCCCACGCACACGCCGTTGCCGGCCCCTGCCGTATGTCCGGCGGCAGCGTCTGCCGCGGCGGCACGGATCTGTTCATAGCTGATGTCGGTAACCGGCAGTGCCTCGGTCATTCCATAGGGGGTATGCAGCGAGGCGTGGGGCAGCAGCCGCTGCGTCTCCGCGAGGAGCGTTTCGGCCACGGGGGCGCCGGCCGAGAGGAGCAGGTCCACGCGTCCCAGGGCCTGCCGGCTGGATTGGCCCAGGCCGTTCCGGGTGGCGAGGACGTTGCGCAGTGCCGCGGGGGAGGCGAAGACCACGGTGGCGTCGATGGCCGCGGCGGCGTCCGCCAGTGCGCGGGCTGTGAGGGTGCGCGGTGCGGTGACGTCCATGGCGGGCGTCACGGAGACCGCCCCCAGGGCCGGTCCCAGCAGGGCGAAGGGCGCGAACCCGGCCACCAGGCGTGCGCCGGGACGGATCCCCAGCGTCGCGGCCACGGTGTCCCGCATCGCCGCCAGCCGCCGCTGCGTGTACACCACACCCTTGGCGGGTCCGGTGGAGCCTGAGGTGAAGAGCACCGCGGCGGGCGCATCCGGGTCCGGGTCCTGCAGGACGGGTGTCATGATCTTGCCCTGGCGGGCCAGGGCGGCGAGGGAGGTCTCGACGGCGAGGAGCCGGCGGCGGGCGGAGGGCAGGTCCCGCACGCTGATCCGCCGCCCGGGCCAGCCGAGTACTGAGGCTGCGGCGAGGGCCTTGTCGATGCCGATAAGGAAATCCGGGGCGGCGCCCTTGACGGCGCGGCTCAGGCCCCGGGTGCCGAGTCCGGCGTCCGCCACCACCACCACGGCGCCGAGCCGCAGGCAGGCGTAGAGGACCACGGTCAGGTCCACGCCGGGTGGAACCATCAGGCTCACACGGCTGCCCGTCCGTACCCCGGCCTGCCGGAGTCCCTTGGCCACGGCGGCGATCTGCTGTTCAAGCTCCAGCCAGCTGAGCGAACGGGAGACGCTCCCGTCCGAGGCCATTTCAGCGACGGCGGTGTCCCCGCCGGCCGGTCCTGCCGCGAGCTCCGCCAGCGGTTCCCACAAAGGCGTAAAGCCGGTGCCGGAATCTGCCGTGAGGGAACGCACGGCAGGCTCAGGCGCCGCATGGGAAGACACAGCCTGGGAAGGCGCGGCAGGCTGGGCTGCCGCCGCAAACACAGTCCCCCCGCCGCCCGCCGCACTGTCCACGCCGTACCCGGCGAGCCACTCGAAGACGGGACCGGCGATATCCCGGTCCTCCGCGACCAGGTGGCCGGCTCCTTCGAAGCGGTGTACTTTCGCGTCCGGCAGCCGGCCGATCAGGTCCTTGAGGTACCGGTCGGAAAAGATCGGATCCCGCGGGCCCCAGAGCAGGAGCGCTGGAACCTTCAGCCCGCGCACTCCTTCGGCGACGCGCCTGAGCGCGGCAAAGCTGGGATGGGATGGGTCCGCGGGGATGTCCGCCACGAAGTTCCCCACGCCCCCGCGGCGGCCGGCGCCCGCGTACGGGGCCATGAACGCGCGCCGGACCCCGGGGGCAAGCTGCGGGCGTGCCAGGGCATGGGTGACCCGCAGGAAAGCGTCCGACGTCGTTGTGCCCCATTTGTGCACGGCGGGGTGCAGGGCAAGGCGCAGCGCCGGCGGGATGGGTGAGCCGGCAGGCTGGTGGACCGCGGTGTTGGTCAGCACCACCCCGGCGAGCTGCTGCGGATGGGCCAGGGCCCAGCCGAGGCTGATCACCCCGCCCCAGTCGTGGCCGACGGTGACCACGGGGCCGTCCAGCTCCAGGGCGGCGGTGAGGTCGCCAAGATCGTTGATCCTGTCCGCCAGCCGGCGGAATGTCCCGGTCCGCTCGGAGAAGCCCATGTCCAGCTGGTCCACGGCCACCACGCGCCAGGGCTGCTCCGGGCGCGATCCGGCGGCCAGCAGCGTCCGCCACAGGTAGGACCACGTCGGGTTGCCGTGCACGCAGAGCAGGGTGCCGGCAGGAGCCAGGCCGCGGCGGGACAGCTGCGCTCCGTTGTCCAGGAGGTGCCAGCGGCGCACCGTTCCGGGTTCATCTGCGGCTGAGGTGGACGGCACATCGATTCGGCGTGACCATTCCGGGTCGACGCCGGGCCAGTCGGCGGTTACCAAACGATTTCCACCATGGCGGTGTTGAGGCCGGAACCGACGCCCATGCACAGCACGCGGTCCCCCTCATTGAGGTTCTGGGACTCGGCGGCCAGCGTCATGGGGAGCGACGCCGGCCCCACGTTGCCCCAGTGCGGGAACGTGATGGGCACCTTGTCCGGGTCCAGGTCGATGGCGTCAACGATGGCCTGGGTGTACGCCGTACTCACCTGGTGCGTGACATAACGGTCCATCGAGCCCCAATCCCACTCGGGCTGGGCCTCGTGCCAGGCGTCGAGCACCAGCTGCAGGCCGCCGTCGAGAAGGCCCTTGGTGTCGGTGGCCATGCCGTCGATGCCGCCGACGCACAGTTCGTGGTGCTCCGTCCCGGCCCGCATCACGCCGCCGAGGATCCGGTGCGCCCCCGGGTGTTCGTCCGCCGGTCCCAGGACGGCCGCAGCGGCCCCTGAGCCCAGGGTGAGCGTGGCGAACTCGCGGTTGAAGTCCTCGCGGGTTGTTTCGGGCCTCTGCAGCCGGGCCAGGGTGGCCTCCTGCGTGGCTTGTGCATCCTCGCCGTTGACGATCACCGCGTACTTGATCTGGCCGGAGTCGATCATGTTCGCGGCCAGGGTCATGCCGTTGACGAACCCCAGGCAGGCGTTGGCGACGTCGAAGTTCATGGCGGAGGACGGCAGGCCCAGTCCGTGGTGGATCTTGACCGCGACGGACGGTTCGAGGTTCCGCCGCGTGACGGAGGTGTTGATCAGCAGTCCCACCTCGGACGCTTCGATGCCGGAGTCCGCCAGGGCCTTTGCGCCTGCCTCGATGGCGGCGTCGTCGAAGGAGGTACCGGGTGCCCACCACCTGCGGTGCGTGACACCGGCTACCCGCTCGAGCAGCCTTGGGGGAAATTTCAGCCGGCGCAGGGTGGATGCCAGCCGGTGGTCGAATTCCGTTGAACTGACAATCTGCGGAGCCTGGACGCCGATCACCGAGAGCAGAGCGGTGTTGCGGTGCCGGAATGTTGCATTCCCTATCAAATCAAGCCTCTGTTCGTGTCCGTCCCGTGCTGTGGCGGGTAACCGCCCCCTCAAGCACAAAGCCCAAGGACTAATCATGCCCGGTGCCGGTCCATTCCTGCACATGCAGGACAGGGCATCCGGCCCGGCCCGGCCGGGCTTCTGCACGAAAATGTCCCGGCCCGCAGTAGATTGTAGGTATCCGTGGCTGTCCCCACCATCCGCGTCCGCCGAGCAGGAGAACCGAAACGCCTTGCACCTCAAAAGCCTGACCGTCCGGGGGTTCAAGTCATTCGCGTCCGCCACCACCTTCAATTTCGAGCCGGGGGTTACCGCGGTGGTCGGCCCCAATGGATCCGGAAAGTCCAACGTGGTGGACGCCCTGGCGTGGGTCATGGGGGAACAGGGTGCCAAGACCCTTCGCGGCGGCAAGATGGAAGACGTCATCTTCGCCGGCACCTCGGGCCGGCCGCCGCTGGGCCGGGCCCATGTGTCGCTGACCATCGACAACACTGACGGCGCCCTCCCCATCGAGTACAGCGAAGTGACCATCTCGCGGACCCTGTTCCGCTCGGGCGGCTCGGAATACGCCATCAACGGCGCCGGCTGCCGCCTGCTGGACATCCAGGAACTGCTGTCGGACTCCGGCCTCGGCCGCGAGATGCACGTCATTGTGGGCCAGGGCCAGCTTGACCGTGTCCTGCACGCCACGCCGGAGGACCGCCGCGGCTTCATCGAGGAAGCGGCCGGCATCCTGAAGCACCGCCGGCGCAAGGAAAGAACGGTGCGCAAGCTGGACGCCATGCAGGCCAACCTGCAGCGCCTCACCGACCTCACCGGGGAAATCCGCCGCCAGCTCACGCCCTTGGGGAAACAGGCCGAAGTGGCCCGCCGGGCCCAGCGTGTCCAGTTCGATGTCCGCGATGCCCGCGCCCGCCTCCTGGCCGACGACCTCGTCCAGCTTCAGCTGGCGCTGGAACAGGACGTAGCGGACGAGGCCGCCCTCAAGGAACGCCGGACCCTCGTTGCCGGGGAGCTGGAGACCGGCCGCCGGGAGCAGGCCGTGCTGGAACAACGTGCAGCTGAAGCAACCCCCCAGCTGAACGCCGCCAGGGACGCCTGGTACCGTTTGTCCGCCACCAGGGAGCGCCTGCGGTCCCTGGGCTCCTTGGCGCAGGAACGCAGCAGCCTCCTCGGTTCCGTGGAGGCCCCGCCGCCCGGCCGCGATCCGGAACAGCTGGAACGCCAGGCGGCCAGGGTCCGTCAGGAGCTTGCCGAACTGGAGCGGGACATCCTGGACCGGCGAAGCGCCCTCGAAACAGCCTCGGCGGACAAGGCCGACGCGGAACGCGCTGCCCTGGAAGAGGACAAGCGGCTCACTGCAGAGCTCCGCGCGGCAGCCGACCGGCGTGAGGGCCTGGCCCGCCTGGCCGGCCAGGTGGCGGCGGCGAGGTCACGGGTGGAATCCGCCCAGGCGGAGCTGGGCAGGCTGCGCGAATCTCTTGCCGCCGGGAACGAACGGCGGGCGCGCGCCCAGGCCGAATTCGCGGCCCTGGAAAACCAGGTGGCGGGCGTTGAGGAGGGGGAGGAATCCCTTGACGCCGACTACGAGGCCGCCAGCGACGCCCTGGACACGGTGGTCCAGCAGATCGCAGGCCTCCAGGCCGCCGTCAGCGAGGGAGTCCGGAAGCGTGACGCCCTGGTGGCGCGGCGGGACGCCCTGAAGCTGGGCCTCGAACGGAAGGACGGCGCCAGCCACGCCCTGCACGCGGGCCTCGAAGGGATCCACGGATCGCTGGCAGGGCAACTGGCCGTGACGCCGGGCTTCGAGACCGCCATCGCCGCGGTCCTGGGCGAGGCCTCCGAGGCCGTCGTGGTCCAGGATTCCGCCACTGCTGTCGCCGTGGTCCAGCTTCTGAAGGACCACGACGCCGGACGCGCGTCGCTGCTCGTCGAATCGGCTGATGACACTGCGGAAAAGCCGGCGGACGCAACGGCGCCCCTCCCCGCGGGGGCACACTGGGCAGTGAACCTCGTCACATCCGCGTCCCCATGCCCACCTCTCGTGGCGCACCTGCTGTCCGGCACCGCCGTCGTCCCCGACATCCAGGCGGCGTCCGCCCTGGTGGCGGCGCAGCCGGAGCTGACTGCCGTCACCCGGGCCGGAGACATCTTTACGGCCATGTCAGCCACGGGCGGTTCGGCGAAGGCGCCGTCCCTCCTCGAGGTGCAGGCCGCCGTGGACGACGCCGAGAGCGAACTTGCCGAGGTCACGGCAGGTTTGGAGCGGAACAGGTTCGCCCTGGCCGGCGCCGAGGCCCGGCGGTCCGAGGCGCAGGAGCATGCCGACGCTGCACTGGACAGGCTGCATGACTCGGACGCCAGGCTGGCCGCCGTGGCAGAACGCCTGGGCCACCTGAACTCCGTCCTTCGCAGCGCCGTCGGGGAAAGCGACCGCCTGGCGGCATCGCTGGCCAAGGCTGAGGAGAACGTTGCCGCCGAGGAGGAGGCGCTCGCTGCTGTCACTGCCCGCCTGGCCGCAGCGCAGGAAGTCCCGCTGGAAGAGGAGCCCTCCACCGGGCACCGTGACGCGCTCGCCCAGGCGGCCTCCCATGCCCGCAGCGCCGAAGTGGAGGCACGGCTGTCGCTCCGCAGCGCCGAGGAGCAGCTCGCGGCCACACGGAACCGGGCCGCATCCCTGGAGCGCGCGGCCGCAACGGAACGCAGGGCACGCGAGGAAGCTGCCGAACGCGCCCGGGTCCGCCGCATCAAGGCGCGGCGGGCGGCAGCCGTTTCGGCCGCCGTCGGCCTGGCCCTTCGCCATGTGGACGTGTCCGTGGACCTGGCACAGCATGAGCGGGACCTGGCGGAGGAAAACCGGGAGCAGCGGGACCGGGAGCTCGCCGCGATCCGGACCGCAAACGAACTGCTGGCCCGTGAACTCGCCGACCTCACGGACAACGTCCACCGTGATGAGCTCGCCCGGACCCAGCAAAAAGCACGGATCGAAGCCCTCGAGAGCCGCTCCATTGACGAACTGGGGATCACCCCCGATGCCCTGGTGGCCGAGTTCGGCCCGGACGTCCCGGTTCCCGTCCCGGCGGGGGAGAGCGGTGACAAATGGGCCGCCCTTCGCGCCCCTGTGGACCACACCGGTGCGGACATCGTGGAGGGTAAACCCTATGACAGGGCAGAGCAGGAAAAGCGGCTGAAGAAGGCCGAACGGGACCTCGCCGGCCTGGGCAGGGTCAACCCCCTGGCGCTGGAGGAATTCGCCGCGCTTGAGGAGCGCCACCAGTTCCTCAGCGCCCAGCTGGAAGACCTGAAGGCCAGCCGGAAGGACCTCCTGGACATCATCAAGGAAGTGGATGACCGCGTCCAGCGGGTGTTCACGGAGGCGTTCGAGGATACCCAGGCCCAGTTCACCCGGGTCTTCGCCAGGCTCTTCCCGGGCGGCGAGGGGCGGCTGGTCCTGACCGACCCGTCCGACATGCTCACCACCGGCATCGACGTGGAGGCCCGTCCCGCCGGCAAGAAGATCAAGCGGCTGTCGCTCCTGTCCGGCGGCGAACGCTCGCTGACCGCGGTGGCCCTGCTCGTTGCCATCTTCAAGGCGCGGCCTTCGCCGTTCTACGTCATGGACGAGGTGGAGGCGGCCCTGGACGACACCAACCTGGGCCGGCTCATCACGATCTTCGAAGAACTCCGGGAATCCAGCCAGCTCATCGTCATCACCCACCAGAAGCGGACCATGGAAGTTGCCGACGCCCTGTACGGCGTCACCATGCGCGGCGACGGCGTCTCCACCGTGATCAGCCAGAGGCTTGGGGCCGAGGTCTGACGCCGCCGGTGTAACGGCAGGTCAACTGCCTCCCCGGCCCCCAAAAGAGCCCCGGCGTCTATGAGAAGCTAGGGGAGTGAATGACATCCTTCCCATACTTCTGTCCATCCTTGCTGCCCTGGTGGTTCTCGGCGGGCTGATTCCGGTCCTGATGAAGACCCGGAAGAACATCACGCGCTACCCCGGCACGCGGGACGCCAACGACCCCGTCCTGCCGCGGGGCGGCAGCACGGCGGTGGAGGACCGGCCGGGCTCGGTGGCAGACCGCACGGCCCCGGACGGCGCGGACCTTGAAGGCCTGGAGGCCACCGAAGTCCCGGACAACGCCGCAGGACTTGAAGTCATTCCGGTGGAAACCCCGCTGCCTGTGGCGGGCCGGCTGGTCCGCCTCCGCGAACGGCTGGTCCGCTCCAACAACGTCATGGGCAAGGGGCTCCTGGCCCTGCTCTCGAGCGACAAGATCGACGAAAACGTCTGGGACGAAGTGGAGGAAACGCTCCTCCTCGCAGACCTCGGCACCGAACCCACCATGCAGCTCGTGGACGCGCTGCGCGAACGCGTGAAGGTGCTGGGCACCCGGACTCCTGAGCAGGTCAAGCTGCTGCTGCGGGAGGAGCTCATCAAGCTCGTCGATCCCACCATGGACCGCACGCTCAACGTCCAGCGGCACGCCGACAGGCCTGCCGTGATGATGGTGGTCGGCGTGAACGGCGTCGGCAAGACCACCACCGTAGGCAAGCTTGCCCGCGTGCTGGTGGCAGAAGACAAGGACGTCCTGCTCGGCGCGGCGGACACGTTCCGTGCTGCCGCTGCAGAGCAGCTGGCAACCTGGGGCCAGCGCGTCGGCGTTCCCACCGTCAAGTCGGACGTCGACGGCGCAGATCCCGCCTCGGTTGCCTACGAGGCGGTCAAGGCCGGCATCGACCAGGAAGTCGACGTCGTGATGATCGACACCGCCGGCCGGCTGCAGAACAAGGTGGGCCTGATGGACGAACTCCGGAAGGTCAAGCGCGTGGTGGAGAAGCTGGCCGAAGTGGACGAGGTCCTCCTGGTGCTGGACGCAACCACCGGCCAGAACGGCCTGAACCAGGCCCGGGTGTTCTCCGAAGTGGTCAACATCACCGGCATCGTCCTGACCAAACTGGATGGAACCGCCAAGGGCGGCATCGTCGTCGCAATCCAAAAGACTCTCGGCGTCCCGGTGAAGCTGATCGGCCTCGGGGAAGGGGCAGACGACCTTGCCCCCTTCGAGGTTGAAGGCTTCGTGGACGCCCTGCTGAACTAGCCGCAGCTGCAGCCCGCGGTTACGCCGCGGGCTTCCGCAGGCTCTCCCGGGTGGCAAGCCAGGAGCACGCCGCCACCACCATGATGCCGCCGGTCACCCCGAAGGCCCAGCCGTAGCCCAGCCGGTCGGCCAGCACGCCGGCCAGGACCGGCCCCACGATCGCGCCGACGTCGGACGTCATCTGGTACACGGCCAGCACCTTCCCGCCGGACCGCCCGTTGCCGATCACATCGGCGACGGCGGCCTGCTGGGCAGGGCCGAAGAGTCCCGAGCCGATGCCGGCAAGCGCCGATGCCGCCAGGAACCAGCCCAGCCCGGTGGTGAAGCCGATGGCAGCCGTGGAGGCACCCGCCACCAGCAGCCCGGCCACCATCATGGGCTTACGGCCCAGGGTATCGGCCAGCCGGCCCGAGAACGTCAGAGCCGCCGCGTTGCCGGCAGCAAAGACTGCCAAGGCAAACCCCGCCGCTTCAGGCCCCGCGCCGAGCGCGGCCACCGCGAACAGCGGAACGGTGGCCATCCGGACCCCGAACGTGGCCCAGCCGTTCACGAAGCTGGACACCAGCGCCGTCCGGTACGTTCCTGCAGCCAGGGCCTCGGCCAGCGGCATGTCCGCGCGTTCCTGCCGGGGCCCGCTGCCCCGGCGCTGATGGCTCAGCTGCGTCTGGACCACGACGGCGGCTACCACCAGGGCGGCTGCGTACGCCAGGAAGGGAACGCGCAGGCCGAAACCTGCCAGGAGCCCGCCGACAATAGGGCCGCACACGTTCCCGATGAGGAACGCGGACGCATAGGCACCCGAGACGCGGCCCCTGCTTTCGGGCGGTGCGAGCCGGACCACCAGCGCCATCGACGCCACGGTGAACATCACTGAGCCGGCGCCGCCCAGCCCGCGGAACAGCAGCAGCTGCCAATAGTCCTGGGCGAAGGCGCACGCAGCGGTGGATGCGGCCACGATCAGCAGCCCCGTGACATAGACGGGGCGTTCGCCCAGCCGGCCTATGAGGGCGCCGCCCGCAGGGGCGAAGACCAGCCGCATGAACGCGAAGATGGCCACGATCACGGACGCCTCGGTGTTTCCCACCCCGAAGGTTGTGGCGAATTGCGGCAACACGGGGGCAACAAGACCGAATCCCAGCGCAATCAGGAAGGCCGCGGCCAGCATCACCTTGATGTCGCGCGGGAGCTTCTGCCTGTCCCTGCGCAGCATCGAAAAAATCCGCGATGTAGCGCGGCTCACGCGGGTATCTGCCGTCATGGTCCAGTGGTCCTTGCATATGTGGGTGCCGGGCTACGGCGGGAGGGGTGAAACATAACCGTAACAAGCCAGATATGCACCATTTACTTCCTAGAGGTTGTTGTAACAGCCCCGCAATACAAATCCTCCGCGGCCGAAACACAGCGCCGACACACTCGTTACAGGACGCAAAAGGCGTTGGCAGGCGGATCATCTCCGCAAAATTTCGACCACATAGACAAGAGAGGCGTGCACCATGGAACTTACCGCAGGTCACGTATGGATCATGGTGTCGGCGGCGCTTGTGCTGTTGATGACACCGGGTCTGGCATTTTTCTACGGCGGCATGACCCGGGCCAAAGCCGCGCTGAACATGATGATGATGAGCTTCATCTCCATCGGCATGGTGGGAGTCATCTGGGTCCTGTGGGGATACTCAATGACCTCCGGGGACGGCTTCCTCCAGATGGTGGGCAACCCCTTCGCCAACTTCGGGCTTGAAGGCATTGACACCCCCGACGGGCTCATCACGGTGGGCTTCGGCGCCACCTTCGCCATCATCACGGTGGCCCTCATCAGCGGCGCCATCGCTGACCGCGCCAAGTTCGGCGCCTGGACCGTCTTCGTTCCGGTCTGGGTCACGCTGGTCTACTGCCCGCTCGCCTACATGGTGTGGGGCGGCGGCCTGTTCAGCACCGAAGGCGCTGTCGGCGCGGCACTCGGCGAAGCCATCGACTTCGCCGGCGGCACCGTGGTCCACATCAACGCCGGTGTTGCGGCCCTGATCCTCGTCTTCATCGTCGGTAACCGCCGGGGCTTCGGCAAGGACCCCAACCACCGCCCGCACAACATCCCGTTCGTGATGCTCGGCGCTGCGATTCTCTGGTTTGGCTGGTTCGGCTTCAACGGCGGCGCTGCCTCCACCGCAGAGCAGGGCGGCCTCATCTGGGTCAACACCCTCGCCGCCCCGGCAGCAGCAATGCTCGGCTGGCTGGTCACGGAGCGCATCCGCGACGGCCACCCCACCTCACTCGGTGCAGCCTCCGGCGTGGTTGCAGGCCTCGTTGCCATCACCCCCGCCTGCGCCAACGTCAGCCCGGTCGGTGCCCTTGGCCTGGGCGTCGTCGCAGGCGTCGCTTCCGCCCTGGCAGTCGGACTGAAGTTCCGCTGGGGCTTCGATGATTCGCTCGACGTCGTGGGTGTCCACCTGGTTTCCGGCATCATCGGCACCGTGGCCCTTGGCTTCATCGCCCTTCCCGAGGAAGGCGCCGGCGGCGGACTCTTCTACGGCGGCGGCATGACCCAGATGTGGGCGCAGCTGGCAGCAGCCGGGATCGCCATCGCCTACTCCGCGGTCCTGACCACGATCATCGCCCTGGCCATCCACAAGACCATGGGCTTCCGGGTCTCGCAGGAACAGGAAACGGTGGGTGTGGACCTCAGCCTGCACGCCGAAACAGCCTACGAGTTCGGCGTCGGGGGACACGGCGGAAGCTTCCAGCCCCTGCACGACATGATCACCGGAAAGACCCAGGCGGACGCCGCGCAGGCATCCGACGCAGCAACGGGTGCGCAGAAGACAGAATCAGCAACAGGTAAGGAAAGCGTGGGGGCATGAAACTGATTACAGCGATCGTCAGGCCGGAAAAGCTCGAAGCCATCCGGGAAGGTCTGGAGGCCTACGGCGTGCAGGGTCTGACGGTCAGCGCGGCCAGCGGCTACGGCCGGCAGCGCGGCTATACCGAGGTCTACCGCGGAGCGGAGTACAACGTGGATCTGCTGCCAAAGATCCGCGTGGAGGTCCTGGCCACGAACGAGCAGGCGGACGACATCCTCGATGTCATCATCGCCAGCTCCAACACCGGCCGGGCCGGTGACGGCAAGGTCTGGACGGTGGATGTCTCCGAAGCCGTGCGGGTCCGCACCGGTGAACGCGGTGTCGCCGCGATCTAGGGCCGGCGGTACTCCACGGAAACATCCGTGAACACCAAAAGAGCGGGCAGGAAAACCCCAGGGTTTTCCTGCCCGCTCTTCCGCTGTTTAAGGCAGGGCCGCTGATCGGCGGCCCTGCCGCCCGAAGCCGCCGGGGCTCACTTTCCGGGCACCGCGGTGGGCCAGGCTGCCGGTCCGGCAGAGCCGGCGTCGTACTCCTCCAGGGGAACCAGGTCCTGCTGCCAGGCCCGCAGGACCGGCTCCACAATCCGCCAGCACTCCTCCGCCGTATCTCCGCGGACGGACAGCAGCGGGTCGCCCGCCAGCACCCCCTCCAGGACTTCGCCGTAGGGGAGGAGGTCGGAGCCGCTGAGCTCGGTTTCCAGGGTGGCCCGGCTCAGGCTGAAGATGTTCCCGGGCCCGTTCACGTCGACGTCGAACCTCAGGGTGTCCGGGCCGAAGCCAATCCGCAGCTTGTTGGGGGAGTCCACGCCGGTAAAGCCCCGGGGCAGGTGGGGCACCGGGCGGAAGGTGACCACTGCCTCCTTGCGCTTCGCGCCCAGTGCCTTGCCGGACCGAAGAATGAACGGGACCCCGTTCCAGCGCCAGTTGTCGATGTTGACCTGGATCTCGGCCAGCGTCTCGGTCCCGCGTTCAGCGTCCACGCCTTCCTCCCGTGCGTAGTCGGGAACGTCCTTCCCTCCTGCCTGGCCGGCTGTGTAGCGTGCCCTGCGGGTGGAACCGGCATAGGGCTCCGGTACGCTGCTGGCCCGAAGGACGGCGGAAATGGCATCCCGCAGGTCCCGTTCACCGATGGTGGCCGGAGGCTCGATGGCCAGCAGGGCCATGATCTGCAGCAGGTGGCTCTGGATCATGTCCCGCAGTGCGCCGGCGCCGTCGTAGTAGCGGGCCCGCCCCTCCAGCGCGAGGTCCTCGTCGAAGATGATTTCCACCTTTTCCACGTGGTGCCGGTCCCACACCGGTTCCAGGAAATTGTTGGCGAACCGCAGGCCCAGGATGTTCAGCACCGTGGCCTTGCCCAGGAAGTGGTCCACCCGGTGGACGTGGTCTTCGGGGACCAGCCGGACCAGGGTCTGGTTGAGAGAGCGGGCCGAGTCCTCACTGGAACCGAAGGGCTTTTCCATCACCAGCCGCGTGCCCGGCGGGACCTGCTCCGGCCGGAGGGACTCACAGGCAAGCTGGCTGATGCGGGGCGGCAGCGCGAAGTAGACGGCGGTGGGACCCTCGAGCGCCCCAAGAAGCGAGGCCAGCGCCCCCTCGGCGGTGACATCCAGCTGGTGGTACACCGTTTCCTTCTCAAGTGACTGGAGGGCTTCCTTCCCCTCGGCGGCTGCGGACCCGGCGGCTGCCTCGAAGGACGCATGCACCCGTTCCCGCCACTGTTCCGGGGTCCAGGGATCGGATCCGGCACCCACCAGCCGGAGGCCCGCAGCGCGTCCCCTTGCCACCAGGCGCGCCAGTCCCGGCAGGAGCAGCCTGCCCGTCAGGTCCCCCGAGGCGCCGAGGATGAGCAGGGTCTTAACAGTTGGTTGGCTCGTCATTTGGCCAGCATGCCACCTTGCGGGCCCGGCTTGGTACCCTAGATAGTCGAGTCCCGATCATCAACAGCCTTTGATCATCCACTGCCCTGATCATCCACTGAAAGAAGTGCACGTCGCGTGTTCAATTCACTCTCTGACCGGTTGACAGCAACCTTCAAGAACCTGCGCGGTAAAGGCAGGCTTACTGAAGCCGACGTCGATGCCACAGTCCGCGAGATCCGCCGCGCCCTTCTGGACGCCGATGTTGCCGTTCCAGTGGTCCGTGAGTTCACCGGCCGGGTACGGGAACGCGCCCTGGGCGCTGAGGTTTCCGGTGCCCTGAACCCGAGCCAGCAGATCGTCAAGATCGTCAACGAGGAATTGGTGGAGATCCTCGGCGGCGAAACCCGCCGGATCCGCCTGGCGAAGAGCGGCCCCACCATCATCATGCTTGCCGGCCTCCAGGGTGCCGGCAAGACCACCCTCGCCGGCAAGCTGTCCAAGTGGCTGAAGTCACAGGGCCACAGCCCGATGCTCGTGGCCTGCGACCTGCAGCGCCCCAACGCCGTCACGCAGCTGCAGATCGTGGGCCAGCGCGCCAAGGTGCCTGTCTTCGCACCGCACCCCGGTGCCACCTACACCGAGCTCGAACACCCTGCCGGGGACCCGGTTGAGGTTGCCCGCGCCGGTGTTGAGGAAGCGCGGCAGAAACTCCACGACGTCGTCATCGTGGACACCGCCGGCCGGCTGGGCGTCGACGCGGACATGATGGAGCAGGCGCGCCAGATCCGCCGCGCCATCGTGCCCAACGAGGTCCTGTTCGTCATCGACTCGATGATCGGCCAGGACGCGGTGAACACGGCGCTCGCTTTCGACGAAGGCGTCAACTTCACCGGCATCGTCCTGTCCAAGCTCGACGGCGATGCCCGCGGCGGTGCCGCCCTTTCCGTCGCGTCGGTCACGGGAAAGCCGGTGATGTTTGCGTCCACCGGCGAGGGCCTGGACGACTTCGAGCTTTTCCACCCTGACCGGATGGCCTCGCGCATCCTGGACATGGGTGACGTCCTCACCCTGATTGAGCAGGCAGAGAAGTCCTGGGACAAGGACGAAGCCGCCCGGATGGCGAAGAAGTTCGCCGACCAGGAGGACTTCACCCTTGACGACTTCCTGGCCCAGATGCAGCAGATCCGCAACATGGGCTCCATGAAGAAGATGCTCATGATGATGCCGGGTGCGCAGAACATCCGCCAGCAGCTGGAGCAGTTCGACGAGCGCGAGATCGACCGCGTGGAGGCCATCGTCAGGTCCATGACCCCGCACGAGCGCGTCGCTCCCAAGATCATCAACGGCTCCCGCCGTGCCCGCATCGCCCGCGGTTCCGGCGTCCACGTTTCCGAGGTCAACGGCCTGCTGGAGCGCTTTGCGCAGGCCCAGAAGATGATGAAGAAGATGGCCCAGGGCGGCATGCCGGGAATGCCCGGGATGCCGGGCCTGCCGGGGGCCGGCGGCGGTGCCCGGAAGAACGCCAAGAGCGCGCCCAAGAAGAAGGCCAAGTCCGGCAACCCGGCCAAAGCCGCGCAGGAGCGCAAGGACGCCGAGGCCCGCCGGGCGAACGCGGCCAAGGCGCTGCCCACCGGCGCAGCCTTTGGCCAGCAGGCCGGCGATTTTGATCCCTCCCAGCTCAACCTGCCCAAGGGCTTCGACAAGTTCCTCGGCAAATAGGCACACCAGGATCAGCTCAGCAGCAGATGCCGTTTGAGGGCTCGCGACGACATCTGCTGCTGCCTGCCGGGGATGCCGGTGCCGTGGAATAGGGTTGGGTCATGTTCAAGCAGAGGGTAGTGTTCGTGCACGGCGCGGGCAGCTTCGGCGCCGCAGCCTGGCCCCGCCAGCACGGCGTGGCCCTGTCCTACGATGCCCTGTTCCTGCGCCGCCACGGCTTCGACACTGTTGCCGAACCCACCGCGTCCTCGTTCGAGGAGGACACGCGCATCCTGCTGGACTCCCTTGGGGACGACGGCCGGGGCAGCGCCGGCGGGCACGTCGTGGCGCATGCGCAAGGGGCCATCTCCGCCATGATGGCCGCCGTCGAACGACCCGACCTTGTCTACTCGCTGACCCTGGTGGAGCCGGCCTGCCTGTCCCTGACCGCTGAACTGCCGGCCACCGCGGCGCACATCGGGCTGATGCAGCCGCTGTATAACGTCCGGCATCAACTCAGTGACGAGGATTTCCAGCGCGAGTTCGTCCGCAGGGTCTATGCCACCGACCTGCAGCAGCCGGTGACTGCCGAGGAGAAGCGCTCTGCCAGGCGGCTGCGGCTGCAGGCGCCGTCCTGGGAAGCCCCGCTGCATATCGTCCCCGGCGTGCCGACGCTCGTCCTGACCGGCGGCTGGGAGCCGCTCTACGAGGAGATCGCCGGCTACCTCCGTGAAACCGGGGCGCTCCACCGTACTGCCGCCGGCGGGCACCGGCCCCACGACTCCCCGGAAGGGGACCGCATCATCCGTTCGTTCATCAGCGACTCAAGCCGCGTGCAGGCACGCGCCTCCTGATCCTCCCGAAATTGCCCTCCACAGGGGCCCGTCCGGCCGGCCCCAATGACCAGCCGGACGGCACCTGCAGGCTGCTAGCGCCCCGGCGGAACGCTCAGCTCCGGCAAATAGACTTTCCCGCCGGCGGCCAGGAATTCCTCGCTCTTGCCCCGCATGCCGGCTGCCGCTTCAGCAAGCGCCGCCTGCGACTCGGCGGAGCCGTACTCGTCCCTGATGTCCTGGCTGATCCTCATGGAGCAGAACTTGGGCCCGCACATGGAGCAGAAATGCGCGGTCTTCGCCGGTTCGGCCGGGAGGGTTTCGTCGTGGAAGGCCTCGGCCGTCTCCGGGTCCAGCGACAACGCAAACTGGTCCCGCCACCGGAACTCGAAGCGTGCCTTGGACAGTGCGTCATCACGTTCGTGGGCGCCCGGGTGGCCTTTGGCAAGGTCTGCCGCGTGCGCAGCGATCTTGTACGTGATCACCCCTGTCTTGACATCGTCCTTGTTGGGCAGCCCCAGGTGTTCCTTGGGCGTGACGTAGCACAGCATTGCCGTGCCGTAGCGGGCAATTTCCGTTGCGCCGATGGCGGAGGTGATGTGGTCGTAGCCCGGGGCCACGTCGGTCACCAGCGGGCCCAGCGTGTAGAACGGCGCGCCCTTGCACAGCTCCTGCTGCCGTTCAACGTTCTCCCTGACCAGGTGGAACGGGACGTGTCCAGGACCCTCCACCATCACCTGGACGTCGTGCTCCCAGGCACGCTGCGTGAGCTCGGCGAGCGTGTCCAGCTCGGCAAACTGCGCGGCATCGTTGGCATCCGCCGTCGCCCCCGGCCGCAGGCCGTCACCCAGGGAAAACGCGACGTCGTACCGGGCGAAAATTTCGCAGAGCTCATCGAAGTGCGTGTAGAGGAAGTTCTCCCGGTGGTGCGCCAGGCACCACCCGGCCATGATGGACCCGCCACGGGACACGATGCCCGTGACGCGGTTGGCGGTCAGGGGGACGTAGCGAAGCAGCACGCCGGCGTGGATGGTCATGTAGTCCACCCCCTGCTCGCACTGTTCGATGACGGTGTCACGGAAGATCTCCCAGGTCAGGGCGTTGGCTTCGCCGTTGACCTTCTCCAGGGCCTGGTAGATGGGGACGGTGCCGATCGGGACAGGCGAATTGCGGATGATCCACTCCCGGGTGGTGTGGATGTCGTCGCCGGTGGAGAGATCCATGACGGTGTCGGCGCCCCACCGGGTTGCCCACTGCAGCTTGTCCACCTCTTCGGCGATTGAACTGGTCACTGCCGAGTTGCCGATGTTGGCGTTGATCTTCACCAGGAAGGCCTTGCCGATGATCATCGGCTCGGATTCGGGGTGGTTGATGTTGTTGGGAATGATGGCCCGGCCTGCGGCGATTTCGCTCCGGACCAGTTCAACATCGCAGTTCTCCCGCAGCGCCACGAAGCGCATTTCCGGGGTGGTGACGCCCTGGCGCGCATAGTGCATCTGGGTCACGGTCCGGCCCTCGACGGCGCGGCGCGGCACGGGAGGCGCTCCCTTCCACTCCGCGCTGGCGGCGCCGCGGCGTACAGCCGAGCGGCCGTCGTCGAGCAGGTTCCTCTCCCTGCCGCTATACGCTTCCGTGTCTGCCCGCGCCTCGATCCATTCCCTGCGGAAGGGAGGAAGGCCCTGGACGGGATTGCTCCCCGGACCGGCCGTCCGGTAGGTCCGGAACGGCTGGTTCGGAATGCCGTTGGGGGACGGCTCCAACGCAATTTCCGTCACGGGAACACGGATCCCGGTCCCGGCGTCCTCGAGGTAGGCCAGGGAGTGGGATTTCAAGGATTGCGTCACCGGCGGCGGGTTCCCGTCAGTGGCGGCACCCGGGGTGTTGCGGGCAGGGTTAAGCTGCTGATTTGGTGTACTCAAGGAATACTCACTTCCTTCGCCGGCATTACCCGGACAGGTTCGACGGTCGCAGGCTGCGTCAGCCCGATCTCAGCCCCTGCAGGGGCACCCGTGTGGTCAAGATGAAAGATACCACAGCCCTTCTTTCGGGGCTTGTCACATTGCCGGTGCTAGCCTGACCGGGCAGGAAAGAGGTGCACATGGCAGAAATCATCCACTTCACGGGGACAGTCCTGACCGGACCCGGGAGTGAGCAGCACGGACTGTGGTCCGTCGACGGGCGCCTGACGTTCCGCCGGCCGGCGAAGGCTCCGGACCGGATCCTGGCGGGATGGGTGCTGCCGGGCTTCGTGGATGCCCACTGCCACATCGGGCTCGGCGTGGGAGGGGCGGTGGATGCTCCGACTGCCGAAGAGCAGGCGCGGACGGACCTGATGGCCGGCACACTGTTGATCCGGGACGCAGGTTCCCCTGCTGACACGCGATGGCTGCAGGACAGAAAAGACGTCCCGGTGCTGATCCGCGCCGGACGCCACGTTGCGCGCACGCGCCGGTACCTGCGGGGGTTTGCTGAGGAAGTCGAACCGGAGGGCCTGGTGGAAGCTGTCCGTAAACAGGCCAGGGAAGGTGACGGCTGGGTCAAGCTTGTGGGGGACTGGATTGACCGCGGCGCCGGCGACCTCGCGCCGTCGTTCCCTGCCGCCGTCGTCCGCGATGCAGTCCTGGCCGCCCATGACGAAGGCGCGCGCGTCACCGCCCACTGCTTCGCGGAAGAGACGCTCGACGACGTGCTGGACGCCGGCATCGACTGCGTCGAGCACGCCACCGGCCTCCTGCCGCGGCACCTGCCCCGCTTCGTGGAGCAGCAGGTGCCCATTGTGCCCACCCTGGTCAATATCGCCACGTTCCCGGACATCGCCGCGCAGGCAGCACCCAAGTTCCCGCAGTATGCGGCGCACATGCGTTCACTGTGGGAACGGCGGGAGGAGCGGGTGCTTGAGGCGTTCGAGGCCGGCGTGCGGATCTACGCCGGGACCGACGCCGGCAGCGTGATCAGGCACGGCAGGATCGCCGACGAGATCCTGGCCCTCCATGCTGCCGGGCTGCCCATGGCGTCTGCCCTGGACGCCGCGTGCTGGAGTGCGCGGGAGTGGCAGGGCGCGGAGGGCCTGGAGGAAGGGGCACGGGCAGATGTTGTCTTGTGCCGGGAGGACCCGCGGAAGGTACCGGAAGCGGTCCGTAACCTGGCGCACGTTGTCCTGGGCGGACGGGTGGTCCGCTGAAAAGACAACCGGCCTGGGACTTGGAATAAATTGAAGCTTCAAGTAATTTTAAGTGTGTAAGGGCTGCCAACCGGAAGGCCCACAGCACCGGGAGTTACCAATGACTGCACAAGCCGCAAGCCAGGATCTTCTTCCTGCCGACCTCGCCATGGGCACTGTGATGCTCAAGGTGGGCAACATGAAGGTTATGACCGACTACTACCAGCGCGCCCTCGGCCTGGAGGTCATTGCGGAGCAGGACGGCGGCATCTACCTTGGCCGGCTGCAGAAGCCGCTTGTGCACCTGGCGCCCGCGCCCGGGCTGAACCTGCCGGGCAGGGGAGAGGCCGGCCTGTTCCACACGGCGCTGTTGTTCGAGAACCAGGCAGACCTTGCTGCCACCATCGCCACCGCCGCCCGGTTCGAACCGCGCTCGTTCACCGGCAGCGCCGACCACCTTGTCAGCGAAGCCTTCTACTTCAACGACCCCGAGGGCAACGGCATCGAGCTCTACTGGGACCGGCCGCGCAGCAACTGGTCCTGGAACGGCACGGACGTGGTGATGGACAGCCTGGCCCTCCCGCCGCAGCGGTACCTCGAGCAGCACCTGACGGAAGATTCCCTGGAGCGCCAGCTCGGGTCCGTGGCAGGCGTCGGCCACGTGCACCTCCAGGTGGGAGACGTCCAGACGGCGCGCGACTTCTACGTGGGGACCCTCGGCTTCGAGAAGACCGCCGGCTGGCACGGGCAGGCCCTGTTTGTTTCCGCCGGACGCTACCACCACCACATGGCCATGAACGTCTGGAACAGCCGCGGGGCGGGACCCCGCAAGGACACCCTCGGCCTGGGCGAGGTCCTCATCGAGGTGCCGTCAGGGGACGACGTCGGCTCCCTCGCCGACCGCCTCAAGGTCGCCGGCGTTGCCGCGCACCACACCGGCGCCGAACTCCGCTTCGAGGATCCGTGGCGCAACCGCATCCGGGTGGCTGTGCGCTGAACTAGGCTGAATCCGAACGGCCGGGCAGGAGCAGCCTCCCGGCGGCCGCACCACCGCCAAAGGAATGAGGGCAATCCCCATGGGCTTCACCGAGATCTTTGTTGCCACCCACGACGCAGCACTGAAGCGTGCCGGCGTCCTTGACGGCGGCGGCAGCGCTCCCGCAGGTGACGCGGTCCGGATTCCGGACATCAGCGATTTTGAAGTGGAGCAGCTGGGCGACCTGGCCGGTACCGCCGTGCACGCCGGAGGAGCGGATTACGAACTGACCATGGTGGATGTGGGCAGCGATTCGCTCCTGGCCGTGCCCCCGGCCATGGTGCGCGCCCTGGCGGACCTGCTGTCCTATGAAACCGAAGGGGAAGGCGACATCCTCGAAGAGGTTGCCGAGCAGTGGGCCGCGCAGGATGACATGCCGTTTGGTGCTGCAGAGGCGCGGACGTACGTGCAGCGGCTCGCTGAACTCGCCGGCGGAATCGACGACTCGGAGCGTACCGGCCTGTACGTCTGGTCCGCCTGAGCTGATCCGGCCGGAACCTCCGGCCGGCGTCGCCCGTGTCACGCCGCGCCAAGTCGAAATCCTGGCGCTGATCTGGCACAATAAACAGGTACTCGATCTGCGTGGCCCCTCTCTCCGCGTCTGGATCCTGTCCTTCGAGCCCGCAAGTACGGCCCGCCCCACGGGTGCAGAACGCCGGGTTCACCCCCTTTTCTGAAACAGGAGTGACCACAACAGTGGCCGTAAAGATTCGCCTTAAGCGCTTTGGCAAGATGCGCGCACCGTACTACCGCATCGTCGTCGCGGACTCACGCACCAAGCGTGACGGCCGCGCCATCGAAGAGATCGGCAAGTACCACCCCACCGAAGAGCCCTCATACATCGAGGTCAACTCCGAGCGTGCCCAGTACTGGCTGTCCGTCGGCGCCCAGCCGTCCGAGCAGGTCGCCGCGATCCTCAAGATCACCGGTGACTGGCAGAAGTTCAAGGGCCTGCCGGGCCAGGAAGGCACCCTGAAGACCAAGACCCAGAAGGAAGCCTTCGTTGCCCCGGAAAAGGGTTCCGTGATCATCCCGGAAGCCATCACCAAGAAGGCATCCAAGTCTGACGCAGCCGAAGCTCCCGCCGAGGCCGAAGCAGAGACCACCGAGGCTGAGTAGATTGCTGGCAGAAGCGCTGGAACACCTGGTCCGCGGAATCGTTGATTCCCCGGACGACGTCAAGGTCAGCTCCAAGAGCAACCGCCGCGGGGACACCCTCGAAGTGCGCGTTCACCAGGACGACCTTGGACGGGTGATTGGCCGCCAGGGCCGCACGGCGCGCGCACTGCGCACCGTAGTGGCAGCCCTGGCCGGTGGCGAACCGGTGCGGGTCGACGTTGTCGACACCGACCGCCGCCGCTGAGCGCTCGGCACTATTCAGTTTTAGCTCCGGCCCCTCCACCCATGCGGTGGAGGGGCCGGAGTGCTTTTACCAGAGCACCGAAAACCACATCCAACACAGAGGAACACATGCAGCTTCAGGTGGCACGAATCGGCAAACCGCACGGCATCCGCGGCGAAGTGACGGTCCAGGTCCTGACCGACGCCCCTGGGGACAGGTTCGTGCCGGGCACCGAATTCGTGGTTGAGCCGGCGTCAGCGGGACCGCTCACCGTAAACAGCGCCCGCTGGAACAAGGACATCCTGCTGCTGGGCTTCGACGAAATTGGGACCCGCAACGAAGCGGAAACCCTCCGGGGTGCCAAGCTTTTCATTGAAACTGAGGAGCTGGACGAAGACGACGACGAAGGCTGGTACGAGCACGAACTCGTTGGCCTCGAGGCCAGGATCGGTTCCCGGGTGGTCGGCAAGGTCACCGCACTGAACACCATGCCCGTCCAGGACCTGCTGATGGTCACCACTCCGGAGGGCAAGGAAATCCTGATTCCCTTCGTGGAGCAGATCGTGCCCGAGGTCAATGTTGATGGCGGGTTCATCCTCCTCACGCCGCCGGACGGCCTCTTCGAGCTGAATGCGGAGGACGTAGCAGCCGCTTCGGAGCCGGAGGAGAAAGACTAAATGCGGATCGACGTCGTCAGTATTTTTCCCGAATACCTGGCACCGCTGGAACTGTCCCTGATCGGGAAAGCCCGCCAGGACGGGATCTTGGACCTCCGCGTCCACGACCTCCGCGCCTTCACCACGGACAGGCACCGCACCGTCGACGACACGCCCTACGGCGGGGGCGCCGGCATGGTGATGAAGCCCGAACCATGGGCGCAGGCCCTGGAATCCATCGCAGCCGACCGCCCGGAAGGATCGGGCAGGCCGGTACTGATCGTGCCGTCGCCGGCGGGGGAGAGGTTCACCCAGGCGCTGGCCTACGAGTTGGCCGAGCAGGAGCACCTCGCGTTTGCCTGCGGACGCTACGAGGGCATCGACGAACGCGTCATCGAGTGGTCCCGGGAGCATTTCGACGTCCGCCCCGTCAGCCTGGGTGACTACGTCCTCAATGGCGGCGAGGTTGCGGTGCTGGCCATGGTGGAAGCCATTGGACGACTGCTGCCGGGCGTTGTAGGCAACCCCGAGTCCCTGGTGGAGGAATCCCATTCCGACGGGCTCCTGGAGTACCCCGTCTACACCAAGCCCTCTGTGTGGCGCGAGCGCGAAGTGCCTGCCGTGCTGCTGAGCGGGAACCACGGCAGGATTGCGCAGTGGCGCCGCCATGAACAGTTCCGGCGGACGGCGGAACGCCGCCCCGACCTCCTCGAAGCGTTCGACGCCGGGAAGCTGCCGCGTGCCGACCGCACCGAACTGCAGGACCTGGGATACGACGTCGTGAACGGCCGCCTGCGCCGCCGGCCCGGCGCTGAAGGCACCCCGCAGGACTAAGGGGCGTCATGCAGCCATGGCAGGCAGCCTGGGTGCGGGCGCTGCGGGATTGGCCGTAGACCCCGCAGTGTGGCAAAATTAGTCCTTGTGTCTGCTGGGTCCGCACCTGCCACAGGGGGAGCGCAACCAACAGCTAAGGCAACCGGCCTCATCAACCAGTGAAGTGGCCGGACCACTTACCTTTCGGCGGAGATCCCCGGTGCGCCACGAGCGCCCCAGGTTTTGCTGCCGTGACCCAAAGTGAATGACCTGTGGCGTTCACCAGGAGTGCAATTATGCATATTCTCGATTCCCTCGATGCAGCCTCGCTGCGTACCGATGTTCCCGAGTTCCGCGCGGGTGACACCCTCAAGGTGCACGTGAACATCATCGAAGGCAAGAACTCCCGTGTCCAGGTATTCCAGGGCTTCGTCCTGGGCCGCCAGGGCGACGGCGTCCGTGAGACCTTCACGGTCCGCAAGGTCTCCTTCGGCGTCGGTGTGGAGCGTACCTTCCCGGTTCACTCCCCGATCATCGACAAGATCGAGGTCGTCACCAAGGGTGACGTCCGCCGCGCGAAGCTTTACTACATGCGCGCACTGCGCGGTAAGGCTGCGAAGATCAAGGAAAAGCGCGACTTCAGCACCGCAAAGTAAGTCCTTTTCGGACCTGCAGAGGCCGGGCCACAGCCGTATCCGGCCAGCGCCGGAGCCATTCAGCACCAGCGCCCAGGATACGGACCATGGACCACACAAAACGCCAGCCCCGGAAAATGGGCTGGCGTTTTGCGTTCCTGGCCGCCATCCTGGCCGTTGCGGTCAGCGGACTGGTCCGATCACTGTGGCTTGATGTGTACTTCATCCCGTCCGCGTCCATGGAGCCCGTGCTGGAAGGCGGGGACCGCATCCTGGTTTCCCGGACCGACTTCCGCGCCGAGCCGATCCGGCGCGGGGACGTCGTCGTCTTTGACGGCAGGGGCAGTTTCGCCCCGCTCAACAGCGGCAAGGGCCCCCTGGCGGACACCGCGGCTGCCGTCACCCACTGGGTCGGCCTCACCGGCAGCGACACCACCTACGTCAAGAGGGTCATCGGGCTCCCCGGGGACTCGGTGGCCTGCTGCGACGGCGGCGGCAACGTGACGGTGAACGGGGAGCCCCTGGCGGAGCCCTACATCTTCAACGGAGATGCCCCCAGCACCCAAAGGTTCAGTGCCGTGGTCCCAGATGGCCGGCTGTGGCTGATGGGGGACCACCGCTCCGTCTCGGCCGATTCGCGAAGCCTGCTCGGAGCCCCCGGCGGCGGCATGGTCCCGCTGGACAGGGTGATCGGCAGGCCGGTCCAGATCATCTGGCCGCTTGATAGATTTGCTTCAATACCCCGTCCGCCTGCAGGACCAACAACAGAGAACGGACAGTAGATGCCCGAGAACCACGCGCGGACTCCCGAACCACGCCACGAAGGCGCTTCGGACGTTCCGGCCGATGCCGTTCCCGGGACTTCGGCCCAGGGTCCTGGCGCGCCTGCGTCCGGCGCCGCGGGCAGCCGCGCCGCCGCCAAGTCTGCGGCGAAGCCCGCCGGCAGCCCCGTCTTCGCATGGCTGAAGGAAGTGGCCACGGTGGTGGTGATCGCCGTCGTCCTGTCCTTCCTGATCAAGACCTTCCTGTTCCGTGCGTTCTTCATCCCGTCCGAGTCCATGGTCAACACCCTGGAAGTGGACGACCGCATCTTCGTCAACCTCCTGGTCCCCGAGCCGTTCGCGCTGAACCGCGGCGACGTCGTGGTTTTCCGGGACACCAAGGGCTGGCTCCAGCCCGCGCCCGAACAACCGCAGGGCCCCTTCACCTGGGTCCAGGACGGGCTGACGTTCGTTGGCCTGCTGCCGGACAACTCCGAGCAGCACCTGGTCAAGAGGGTCATCGGGCTCCCGGGTGACCACGTGGTCTGCTGCGATGCCGGCGGTAGACTGACCATTAACGGGACCGCCATCAACGAGAGCTACATCAATCCGGCTGAAATCCCGCAGATCCGCAACTTCGACGTGACTGTCCCCGAGGGCAAGGTATGGGTGATGGGAGACAACCGCAACCATTCCGCCGACTCCCGCGCCCACATGGACTCCGACGGCGGATTCATCGACATGGCCGACCTTGAGGGCAAGGCCGCCGTCATTGCCTGGCCGCTGAGCCGGTTCACCACCCTGGGCAACTATCCCGACGTGTTCCGCAACGTACCGGCGGCGCCCTGACCATGCCCGCCGCACTCAAGACCAGGCCGGGTTCCACCAAGGTTCCCTCACCAGGGAAGGCACCCACCCTCCGGCACGAGCGGACCTTCAAGGCCCAGGGGATCCGGTACCTTGCCGGTGTAGACGAGGTGGGGCGCGGCGCGCTTGCCGGGCCCGTCAGTGTGGGCATCGCCGTCGTTGACCTGGAACGGCAGAAGCCCCTGGCCGGGGTCCGGGACAGCAAACTCCTGCCCCCTGCGGAGCGGGAACGCCTTGACCCGCTGGTCCGCCGGTGGAGCGTGGCGTCGGCAGTGGGCCACGCCTCAGCGCAGGAAATCGACTCCATCGGCATCATCGCCGCGTTGCGCCTTGCCGGAACCAGGGCGTGGCAGGAAGTCCTTTCCGCGGGTGTCCGCCCCGAGGCGGTGCTCCTGGACGGAAGCCACAACTGGCTCTCACCTGCCGGGCAGCTGTCCCTGTTCGACGAGCCGGTACTGGAGGGCAGCTGCGACGCTCCCGTGCACACCAAGGTCAAGGCGGACATGCAGTGCCTGAGCGTGGCGGCTGCCAGCGTCATCGCAAAGGTTGAGCGCGACCGGATGATGCGGGAGCTCCATGCTGAGTTCCCTGACTTCGGCTGGGACGTCAACAAGGGCTACGCCACCGCACTGCACCGGGATGTCCTCCGTGCTGCCGGGCCCACGCCATACCACCGGGTCAGCTGGCGGCTCCTTGGCGGGGAACTGGCTGACGAAGGCCTGGCGGACGGTGCAGGGCCAGCCGACGGGGACTGAGCCCCGCGCCGGACACCAGCCGCCCTGCCGATGGTGCAAGATGGAAGCATGAGTGCCGAGGATCTTGAAAACTACGAAACCGACATGGAGCTTCAGCTCTACCGTGAATACCGCGATGTCGTCGGGCTGTTCAGCTATGTTGTCGAGACCGAACGCCGCTTTTACCTGGCCAACCACGTGGACCTGCAGGCCCGCAGCGCAGACGGCGAGGTCTACTTTGACCTGACCCTGCAGGATGCCTGGGTCTGGGACGTCTACCGTTCCGCACGGTTCGTCAAGAGTGTCCGCGTCCTGACCTTCAAGGACGTCAACGTCGAAGAGCTTCCGCGCAACGAGGAGCTTGCCCTGCCCAAGGATGTCGACCTGGGCAACTAGCACCTTGCGCGGGCCCGGACTTCCCCTGCACAGCTGACTTTTCCTTCACAAGGCCTGCCGGGCCCGGTTCATCCACATAGGGGACCGCCGTCCTGTCCTTCGTGTTCCAGCCCGTCCAGGCTGGTTGCGGAGGTAGACATGAAATCGAAAGACCTGCTGGGCCGGCACGGCGAGGACCTTGCCGCCGGATACCTGGAAGCCCTTGGCATGCTCGTGGTGGAGCGCAACTGGCGCTGCACCGAGGGTGAAATAGACATCGTCGCGCTCGACGGCGATGCCCTGGTGATCGCCGAGGTCAAGACCCGCCGTACCCTCGATTACGGCCATCCCTTTGAAGCCGTTGGCGCGGACAAGCTGGCGCGGCTGCACCGGCTGGGGGCCGCGTGGTGCCGGGACCGTGAGCTTCGGATGCCGCTGCGGCGCGTTGACGTCATCGCGGTGATTGACGACGGCGGCGGGTCGCCCCTGGTGGAGCACCTCAGGGGGGTGGGCTGAATGCCGCTGGGACGCACCTACTCCATTGCCCTGGTGGGGCTCAACGGCTACATGGTGGAGGTCGAAGCCGACATCGGCCAGACCCTCCCTGCATTCGTACTGCTCGGCCTTCCGGACGCTTCCCTTAATGAGGCCAAGGAGCGGATCCGGTCGGCGGCGAAGAATTCCGGAATTCCGCTGAGCCGCCGGAAGATCACCGCCAACCTCATCCCCGCCTCCCTGCCGAAGCGGGGATCCGGATTCGACCTGGCGGTGACCATGGCCGTACTCCGCGCCGCCAATGACATCAAACCCACCGGGCGGACGGTGTTTATCGCAGAGCTGGGACTCGACGGCCGGCTGCGCCCTGTTCGCGGAATCCTGCCGGCGGTGATGGCCTCGGTGCAGGCCGGTTATCCGGACATCGTTGTGGCGCAGGCAAACCTGGCGGAGGCATCGTTGGTTCCTGATGCCAACGTGCGGGGGTACAGCACCCTGGCCCGGCTGGCGCTGGAATTCGGGGCGGATCCCCAGGAGCTTGCGCTGGATTTCGAACCAGAGGACACGGACAGCCCCGGGGACGCAGGAGTGGAGGCCGGCACTTGCCCTGACATGGCGGATGTCTCCGGCCAGGGGGATGCCCGGCGCGCACTGGAAGTCGCAGCTGCCGGGGCCCACCACCTCCTCCTGACGGGTCCTCCGGGCGCGGGCAAGACCATGCTGGCGGAACGCCTGCCCGGGCTCCTGCCGGATCTTGGCGACCATGAGTCCATGGAGGTCACGGCCATCCATTCGCTGTGCGGACTGCCGTCTTCCCCTGTGCAGCTCCTCCGGCGGCCACCCTTCGAAAGTCCGCACCACTCCGCAACCGCGGCATCCATCATTGGGGGAGGCTCGGGGCTTCCCCGGCCCGGAGCCGCCTCCCGTGCCCACCGCGGAGTCCTGTTCCTTGACGAGGCACCCGAGTACGAGCGCCGCGTGCTCGATGCCCTCCGCCAGCCACTGGAAAGCGGTGAACTGGTGATCCACCGGTCAGCAGGAACCGCTGCCTACCCAGCAAGGTTCCAGCTGGTGCTCGCCGCCAATCCCTGTCCCTGCGGCAAGGCCTCCGGCAAAGGCCTCGACTGCACCTGCACGCCCATGATGCGACGGCGTTACCTGGCCAGGATGTCCGGTCCGCTCCTCGACAGGGTGGACATCCAGCTTCAGGTGGAACGGGTTTCCCTGGCCGACTTCGGACAGGCAGGGGCTGAGGAAGACACGGCAACTGTCGCACGGCGGGTGCTGGGCGCACGGTCCCGGCAACGGGAGCGGTTGGCCGCCTACGGGCTGGAAACCAATGCGCAGATCCCCGGCCGCATCCTCCGGGGCGAGCTTCGGCTCCCGCCCGCAGTGACGCGCATCCTGGATCATTCCCTGGAGCGCGGCATCCTCACGGCGCGCGGCTACGACAGGGTGCTCCGGCTCGCATGGACCCTCGCCGACTTGGGATACCGGGAGCAACCGGACATCAACGACATCGGCCAGGCGCTGGGGCTTCGGCAGGCAACGGCGGCCGCAGCATGAAGGAGGCAGCCATGGATTCGGGCATCGAGCGGCGTTCCCGAGCCGCACTCTCACGCCTCATGGAACCCCAGGACGCGGCCGGCCTTGCGCTGGTGCAGGCGGCCGGGGCAGTGGATGCCCTGCGGATCGCCACGGGGCAACTGTCGGCCGGCCCCGAGCTGGAGCGGGAGATCACCGCGCTGCTCTCGGACGGGGGCCCTGGCACCAGCTGGGCAGGGTTGGCCGCTTCCCTGAAACGCTGGCATCCCCGGATACCGGATCTGGCCCCCGAGCGGGACCTGGCAACCATGGCGCGGCTGGGCGGCCGGCTGATCATTCCGTCGGACGAATTGTGGCCGGTCCAGCTGGCTGACCTTGGAATCCAGGAGCCGATCTGCCTCTGGTGGCGGGGCCAGCAACAGCCGCTGCCCGGAGCAGCAACATCCATAGCCCTGGTTGGCTCGCGGGACAGCACCAGTTACGGCGCCTCCGTCACCGGCGATCTTGCCTACTCGCTGGCCCAGCGCGGCTTCACCGTGGTGTCGGGAGGGGCCTACGGGATCGACGCGCATGCCCACCGGGCCGCCCTCGCCGGAGCGTCCGGTGCGGTCCCCACCATTGCTGTGATGGCAGGGGGAGTGGACCGGTTCTATCCTTCGGGGAACGATGACCTCCTGCGGGCCGTATCCAACCAAGGCGCTGTCCTGGCCGAGGTTCCGCCGGGCTCCGCTCCCACCCGTTACCGGTTCCTGCAACGTAACCGCATCATTGCCGCCCTGTCCGCCGTGACCGTGGTGGTCGAGGCCAGGTGGCGGTCCGGGGCGCTCAACACCGCCCATCACGCCGAGACCCTTGGCCGGGCGGTCGGGGCTGTTCCGGGGTCGGTACACAGCGCCAACTCGGCCGGATGCCACCGGCTTCTGAGGGACGGCGGCGCCGTCTGCGTGACCGATGCTGCCGAGGTAGCCGAGCTGGCCGGGCCGAGCGGCTCCGCCCTCCCTGATCCCCGCCACGGGCAGGCCGCGGTGCAGGACGGGCTGACGCTGGAGGATCTGATCCTCCTGGACGCTCTTCCCCTCCGCTCCGTGACATCGGTGGAAAAACTCTCGGTGGTGGCCGGCCTGGCCCAGGAGTCGGTGCGGGCCGGGCTGGGCCGGCTGGGCCTGCTGGGCCTCGCCGTCCCGGAACGGGGAGGCTGGAAACGCGGCAAGGCAACAGGCTGACGCGAATTGCCCGGCAGGTACGGCCGCCCCGGACCTGAGGCGCAGGCGCCGGGCGGCGCGACGCGTGTCAGCCAATAATTTCCCCACCGCAGCTGAGAGAGTAGACGGGTGGATGATGAGGCATTGCCTGCGGAGCTCGGCGGGGCGCTTGACGCCTTCGCGCAGTACCTGTCCGCCGAGCGCGCAGTCTCCCCCCATACTCTCCGCGGATACCTGGGTGATGTCCGCAGCCTCCTGTCCCACGCTGCGTCCGAAGGCGCGGTCCGGCTCCAGGACCTGGAACTCGGAACCCTCCGGCGCTGGCTCGGTGCCCAGAGCCAGGAGGGCGCGGCGCGCAGCACCCTGGCCCGCCGGTCCGCCGCTGTCAGGGTTTTTACGGCCTGGGCCATGGCGGAGGAACGTATCACCACCGATCCCGCCCTCCGGCTCAAGGCCCCCAAGCGCGAACAGTCCCTGCCCGGGGTACTGCAGGCCGGACAGTTGACCCGGCTGCTGTCCACCCTTGAAGAGGCTGCGGCCGAGGGTGCCCCGCTCGCCCTGCGGAACCGCGCCATCGTGGAGCTGCTCTACGCCACGGGAGTCCGGGTGGGCGAACTGGCCGGGCTGGACGTTGATGACCTGGACCCGGACCGGCGGACTTTGCGCGTCATCGGCAAGGGCAACAAGGAGCGCACTGTTCCGTACGGTGTTCCGGCAGCCCTGGCAGTGGATGACTGGCTGCGGCGCGGCAGGCCACTGGTTGTCCGGGACAACAGCGGGCCGGCCCTCTTCCTGGGCGTCCGGGGCGGAAGGGTGGACCAGCGGCAGGTCCGCGCCATGGTCAACGACCTTTTCGCGGGGCTCGGCGACACCTCCGCGTCAGGCCCGCACGCGCTCCGGCATTCGGCGGCCACGCACCTGCTGGACGGCGGAGCCGATCTGCGCGCGGTGCAGGAAATCCTCGGGCACAGCAGCCTGGCCACCACCCAGATCTATACCCACGTCTCGGTCGACCGGCTTCGCAAGAGCTACCAGCAGGCGCACCCGAGGGCGTAAGTCCGCGTTACGGGAATCGCACTGGCGTAATTTGGTGCGGTACGGCACAATAAGAATCACGTCCGGCAACTTTCAAGTCCCGCTTGAAGCTAGCAGCTTCCTGCGTCACGGTAAGCCCGGACACAGCTTTATCTGATACATCTGAATACGCAGGCAGGAAACACAGCCGCAGTGCACGGCACGGCAGTTCCATCCAGGCAGAGGTCGTTGGGGAAGACGTACCTAGAGCTATGGAGGATGGAATGTCTGTTGCAATGACCCGCGGTGTGCTGTTCGTTCACTCGGCCCCTACGGCTCTGTGCCCCCACGTTGAGTGGGCCATCGGATCTGTCGTGGACAAGCGGACGGACCTTGAGTGGACCCCGCAGCCTGCCGCGCCCGGAATGTTCCGGGCCGAGTTGTCCTGGACCGGTGCCCCCGGCACGGGATCGCAGCTTGCGTCGTCCCTGCGGGGATGGGCGCATCTCCGCTATGAGGTCACCGAGGAGCCAAGCCAGGGTGTCGACGGCGGCCGCTGGTCCCACACCCCTGAGCTGGGCATATTCCACGCCGTCACCGACGTGCACGGCAACATCATGGTGTCCGAGGACAGGATCCGGTACGCCTACGAGTCGGGCGCCGGCGACCCCGCAGCCGTCTACCATGAGCTTTCCCTTGCCCTCGGGGAGGCCTGGGACGAGGAACTTGAGCCGTTCCGGCACGCGGCCGAAGGCGCCCCCGTCCGTTGGCTCCACCAGGTGGGCTGACCGCCGTCGACCTGATTTTTCCATAGCAAAGAGGAGGCCCCGCCGAATGGCGGGGCCTCCTCTTGTACGCGGTACAAGGTCCGGAACATCAGACGCTGCGGACCGCAATCACGGCGTTGTGGCCACCAAAGCCGAACGAGTTGCTCAGCGCCACGATGTTGCCTGCGGGCAGGTCGCGGGCCGAGGTGACGACGTCGAGCGGGATCTCCGGGTCCTGGTTTTCCAGGTTGATGGTGACCGGTGCCTTTCGGTCGTAGACAGCAAGCACAGTCAGGACGGCCTCAACGGCACCGGATGCGCCCAGGAGGTGGCCCATCTGGGACTTCGTCGCGGAGACGGCGACGTTGTCCACATGGTTTCCCAGTGCAGCGCGGAGGGCCGTGTATTCAGGTTTGTCTCCCACCGGCGTTGACGTGGCGTGCGCGTTGACGTGCACCACATCCTCCGGCTGGATCCTGCCATCGAACATTGCGGCCTTCAGTGCGCGGGTGGCACCCAGGCCTGCGGGGTCGGGGGCGGTGATGTGGTAGGCGTCGGCGGTGACGGATGTTCCCGCCAGTTCACCGTAGATGCGCGCCCCGCGGGCCAGGGCGTGCTCCTCAGCTTCGAGGACCAGGGCTCCGGCGCCTTCACCCATAACAAAGCCGTCGCGGCCCGTGTCGTAGGGGCGGGAAGCGCGTTCCGGCTCGTCGTTCCGGCGGGAGAGGGCCTGCATGGAGGCGAAGGCTGCGAGGGGCATCGGGTGGATGGCGGCTTCGGCGCCGCCGCACATGACCACGTCGGCCTTGCCTGAGCGGATCAGGTCGAGCCCGAGGTGCAGGGCTTCGGTGCCGGACGCGCAGGCGGAAACAGGGGTGTGGGCGCCGGCGCGGGCGCCGAGGTCCAGGCTGACGGCTGCGGCAACGCCGTTGGGCATCAGCATGGGAACGGTCATGGGGAGGACCCGGCGGGGGCCTTTTTCCTTGAGGGTGTCCCAGGCATCAAGGAGCGTCCAGACGCCGCCAATACCCGTGGCGAAGGCGACTGCCAGCCTGTCCTTGTCAAAGTCGGTGATGCCGGAGTCAGCCCAGGCTTCACGGGCTGCGATGACGCCGAACTGGGTGGACGGGTCCATCCGCTTGGCCTCGACGCGGCTGAGCACGTCCAGGGCCGGGGTGCTGCAACGCGCGGCGAAGTGGACGGGAAGCTCGTACTTGGCTACCCAGTCGTCCTCCAGGGTGCGGGCACCGGAGACCCCCTTGAGCGCGTTGTTCCACATCGTGGGTACATCGCCGCCGATGGGCGTGGTGGCACCCAGACCGGTAATGACTACTTTGCGTGTCATGGGATCACTCTTTCGTCGGTGGGGAATCCGTCTGCCGGAGGTCCCGCGTATTGATGATCGGCACACTGCTTCAAGCAACAACGCTGCCGGGGACAACGCCCGTAGGGGGACTGCCGCGTGGTGCAGGTACCGGAAAATGCGGCGGGCTGCCGGTCCGGTCGTCCGGACCGGCAGCCCTGCCATGCCGATTGAACGGCGGAAGCCTTGGCTAGGCCTGTGCTCCGGCGATGAAGCTGACGGCGTCGCCGACGGTCTTGAGGTTCTTGACCTCTTCGTCCGGGATGCGCACGCCGAACTTCTCTTCGGCGTTGACCACAATGGTCATCATGGAGATGGAGTCGATGTCCAGGTCCTCGGTGAAGGACTTGTCCAGCTCTACGGCCTCGGGGGCCAGGCCGGTTTCTTCGTTGACGATTTCAGCCAAGCCGGCCAGGATCTCTTCGTTGCTAGCCATTGATGGCTCCTTTTCTTGTATTGCCGGCAGGGGCTGCCGGAAATGGTTCAGGACGCGGTTGCGGCCTGTTGGGGCGTTCCTAAGGAAGGACAACTACCTGTGCGCCGAAGACGAGCCCGGCCCCGAATCCGATCTGGAGGGCCAGCCCGCCGCTCAGTTCCGGCTTTTCGGCCAGCAGGCGGTGGGTGGCCAGCGGAATGGACGCTGCAGAGGTGTTCCCTGCATCGGCGATGTCCCGTGCCACTGTAACCGTCTCGGGCAGCTTCAGCTTCTTCACCATCTCGTCGATGATGCGCATGTTGGCCTGGTGGGGGATGAAGGCCACCAGGTCGTCGGCCTGTACACCGGCTGCGTCCATGGCCTGCTGGGCCACCTTTGCCATCTCCCACACGGCCCAGCGGAAGACGGTCTGGCCGTCCTGGCGGAGGGTGGGGTACAGTTCCTGGGCTTCCTCGAGCAGGGCAAGGTCCCCTGTCGAGTCCGACTGGCGGGCAGCCATGCCAAGGTCGCGGACATCCAGCATGGAACGGGTCATGCCGATGGCGTCCCACTTGCTGCCGTCCGACCCCCAGACCGACGGTGCGATTCCGGGAGTTTCGGAGGGTCCAATGACGACGGCGCCGGCACCGTCCCCGAGCAGGAAGGAGATGGTTCGTTCACGGTTGTCGATGACGTCCGACAACTTTTCAGCGCCCACCACCAGGACGTATTTCGCGGCGCCTGAACGGACCAGTGCGTCCCCCTGGGCGATGCCGTAGCAGTAGCCGGCGCAGGCTGCGGAGATGTCAAAGGCGGGTGCCGGGGTGGCGCCCAGGCGGTCCGCCAGGGCGGCCGCGGCAGACGGCGTGGCGTAGGGATGGGTCACGGTGGAGACGATGACGGCGCCCAGGTCCGAGGCCTGGATTCCAGCCTTCTCCATCGCCTCGCGGGCAGCGCCCTCGGCCATGTCGATGACGCTGACCCCGGCCGGGGCCCGGTGCCGGGTCACGATGCCGGTGCGCTGGCGGATCCATTCGTCGGAGGAATCGATCCACTGGCACACGTCTTCGTTGGTGACGATGACGTCCGGCCGGAAGGCGCCCAGGCCGAGGATCCGGGTGTGCTCCTGAATCGGGGCCTGTTTCAGTGTGGGAACGCTCATGCGTTGCCCTCCAGTTCTGCGAAAAGCGCCAGGGCGGCGGAAAGGTCGTCCGGGGTTTTGACCGCGACGGTTTTGACGCCGGGCATGCCCCGCTTGGCGAGCCCGGCAAGAGTGCCGGCAGGAGCAAGTTCAATGACGCCGGTGACGCCCCGCGCAACCATCGTCTCCATGCACCGGTCCCAGCGGACGGGACGTGACACCTGGGCGATGAGGCTCCCGACGGCGGCGTGGCCGTCAGTGACTTCACCGCCGTCGTAGTTGGACAGCAGCGGCACCTTCGGCGCCTGCGGCTTCAGCTGGGGTTCAAGCGCCTTAAGGGCACTGACTGCGGGAGCCATGTGGCTGGTGTGGAAGGCGCCGGCAACCTTCAGGGGGATGACCCGGGCCTTTGCCGGCGGGTTGTCGGCCAGGGCCTTCAGCTGGTCAAAGGTTCCTGCGGCAACAGTCTGTCCCGCGCCGTTGACGTTGGCTGGAGTGGCGCCCGAGGCCGTGATGGCTGCCAGGACGTCGGCGGGGTCGCCGCCCACCACTGCGCTCATGCCGGTGGGGGTGACGGCAGCAGCTGCAGCCATGCTGTTGGCCCGCTCGCGGACGAACGTCATGGCCTCCTGCTCGGTGAGTACGCCTGCGAGGGCGGAGGCGGTGATTTCACCAACGGAGTGGCCTGCCAGGATGACCGGAAGTGAGCTGAGCTCAACATCGAACAGGGAAGCGGCCGCAACAAGTCCGGCGGCCACGATCAGGGGCTGCGCTACGGCGGTGTCCTTGATGGTTTCTTCGTCCGAGGTGGTCCCGTGGGCGATCAGGTCAATGCCTGCGATGTCGCTGAGGGCGGCCAGCTGGCCTGCCACCGAGGGCAGTTCCAGCCAAGGGGCCAGAAAACCTGGGGTCTGTGAGCCCTGTCCAGGGCAGACTATTGCAAGCACGTATCCAGCTTTCCAAATTACTGTGTGATCCAGCGGTGTTTGTCCGCACCAAGCTCACGGGGTCAGGTTGTAGGAAGTCTACAACGCGTCAGGGCTGATTCCGGGACGGCTGGCGTTCGGCCGCAGCTTTCGGTGGCGCCGAAAGACGCCCCACAACGAGTGCGGCCTGCAGCACGAAAGCCTCCCTCGGCAGGAGTGGATCCCACCCCGTGACGTCGCAGACGCGCTTCAAACGGTACCGCACGGTGTTCGCGTGAACGAAGAGTTCCCGCGCTGTCGCCTCCAGTGAATGCCCCAGCTCCAGGTAGGTGCCGAGGGTTTCGACGAGCCCGTTGGATGCCGCCAGGAGGGGGCGGTAGATGTTCTTGACCAGGGACCGGCGGGCGGCGTCGTCCCCGGAGATGACCCGTTCAGGCAGCAAATCGTCGGCAGCCACGGGCCGGGGGGCGGAGGGCCACGCCCTGGCCGCGGTCAGGCCGGCAAATGCCGATTGGGCGGAACCGCTGGCCTCCAGCAGTGAACCGGCCTCGGGGCCGTACACCACAGGGCCGGGAGCAAACATCTCGCTGAGCTTCACATATGCGGTTTCCCTGTCCTGCACGCCGCCCAGGATGAGGATGAGCCGGTCGCCCTGGATGCCCACCAGCGCATCCTCCGCGTACCGGCCGGCCATGCGGCGCAGTTCGCTGACGTAGCTGGCACTGGGCTCCGAGGGGGAGTTGCCCACCATGACCGTGAAGCGCTCCTGGGCCTTCCAGCCAAGCGCCGCGATCCTGGAACGCAAAGCGTCCGTGTTCTCGCCGCGCAGGATGGCGTCCACAATCAGGGCCTCAAGCCGGGTATCCCAGGACCCCCGGGATTCCGCGGCACGCGCGTAGACGTCGGCCGCAGCAAAGGCAACCTCCCGCGAGTAGCGCAGCACGGCTTCACGGAGGGACGGCTGGTCGGCCTCCGGTGCAATGACCGGTACCTGGTCCTCCACCACCTCCACCACGATCCGGATCAGCTGCAGGGCTTTCTGCAGGCTGATGGAGCGGGTCAGTTCGGTGGGTGCTGTTCCAAAGACGTCCGTCAGGATCCATGACGGAGAGCTGGGCCGCTCGTACCATGTGACAAAAGCCGCTATGCCGTTCTGTGCCACCATGCCCAGCGCCGAGCGCTCGTCCGAGCTGAGGCGGCTGTACCAGGGCAGCGACTTTTCCAGCTCGCGCATGGTGGTGGTGGACAGCTGGCCCACGTTTGCCCGCAGTTTCTTAAGGGTCTCCGACTTCTCCGGAGTAACCCCCGGAGTGGACGGTTTGCGCTTGGCGGACGGGGTGGCAGGTGCTGGCATTCTTTGAGCATACGGGCAGCGTCCCGCAACCTCCATTTGTGCAAAGGCTACAATCCACATTGCCCTGCGTCACATGGCCCCTGGGCCTTAACGGACGACGGCGGCCCCCGCCTTGTGGAGGGGGCCGCCGTCGCGTCTTTACTTAGGAGACAGGCTAGGCTTCGCCGCCGGCGTTGCCCGTGGTGCCCGCATTGACGTTGTGAAGCCTGTACTTCTCAATCGCCTTGATCGGGGCCTGCGTATCCACCTCGCCGCGGCGGGCGAGCATCTCCAGTGAACGCACCACGATGGAGTGGGTGTCGTTCTTGAAGAAGCGGCGCGCTGCGGCGCGGGTGTCGGAGAAGCCGAAGCCGTCGGCACCGAGGGTGGCGAATTCGTTGGGGACGAATTGCCGGATCTGGTCGGGGACGGCCTTCATGTAGTCGGACACGGCGACGACGGGTCCGGTGGCCCCTTCGAGCTGCTGGGTGACGAAGGGGACGCGGGCGGGTTCGCCGGGGTTGAGGAAGGCTTCCTCCTCGGCGGCGAGTCCGTCGCGGCGCAGTTCGTTCCAGGAGGTCACGGACCAGACGTCCGCGGAGACTGACCAGTCTTCGGCGAGGATCCGCTGGGCTTCGAGGGCCCAGGGGACGGAGACGCCGGAGGCGAGGATCTGGGTCCGGGGACCGTCGATCTTTGCCGGGGCGAGCAGGTAGATGCCCTTGATCACGCCCTCGACGTCCAGTTCCTCGGGTTCGGCGGGCTGGGTGATCGGCTCGTTGTACACCGTGAGGTAGTACATCAGGTTCCGGTCCTCCGAGTCCGGCCCGTACATGCGTTCGAGGCCGTCGCGGATGATGTGGCCCATTTCGTAGCCGTAGGCGGGGTCGTAGGTGACCACGGCGGGGTTGGTGGAGGCGAGCAGGGGGGAGTGGCCGTCGGCGTGCTGGAGGCCTTCGCCGGTGAGGGTGGTCCGTCCTGCGGTGGCGCCGATGATGAAGCCGCGGGTCATTTGGTCTGCTGCGGCCCAGAAGGCGTCGCCGGTGCGCTGGAAGCCGAACATGGAGTAGAACACGTAGACCGGGACCAGGGGCACGCCGTGGGTGGCGTAGGCGGTGCCGGCGGCGGTGAAGGCTGCCACGGCGCCGGCTTCGTTGATGCCGGGGTGGATCAGCTGGCCCTGGGCGGATTCCTTGTACGCCAGGACCAGGTCGCGGTCCACGGAGAGGTAGTTCTGGCCCTTGGGGTTGTAGATCTTCGCGGTGGGGAAGAACGCGTCCATGCCGAACGTGCGTGCCTCGTCCGGGATGATCGGGGCGATGTGCTTGCCGAAGTTCTTGTCCCGCATCAGGTCCTTGAGCAGGCGCACGAAGGCCATGGTGGTGGCGGCCTGCTGTTTGCCCGAGCCGCGTTTGGCGACCTCGTAGGACTTGGCCTCGGGCAGGGTGATCTCGGCGTGCTTGGACCGGCGTTCGGGAACGGACCCGCCCAGGGCCGCGCGGCGCTCCATCATGTACTTGATTTCCGGGGCGTCCGTGCCGGGGTGGTAGTACGGCGGCTGGTACAGGTCTTTTTCGAGCTGTTCGTCCGTGACGGGGATCCGCAGGTGGTCGCGGAACTTCTTCAGGTCATCCAGGGTGAGTTTCTTCATCTGGTGGGTCGCGTTGCGGCCCTCGAAGTGCGGTCCGAGGCCGTAGCCTTTGACGGTTTTGGCGAGGATGACGGTGGGTTTGCCCTTGAATTCGGTGGCTGCCTTGTATGCGGCGTAGACCTTGCGGTAGTCGTGGCCGCCTCGTTTGAGGTTCCAGATCTGGTCATCGGTGAGGTCCGCGACGAGGTCCTTGGTGGCCGGGTCCTTGCCGAAGAAGTGTTCGCGGACGAACCCGCCGGATTCTGCCTTGTAGGTCTGGTAGTCGCCGTCGGGGGTTTCGTTCATGATCTTCACCAGGGACCCGTCGGTGTCCTTGGTGAGCAGGTCATCCCATTCCCGGCCCCAGACGACCTTGATGACGTTCCAGCCCGCGCCGCGGAAGAACGCTTCGAGTTCCTGCATGATCTTGCCGTTGCCGCGCACGGGCCCGTCCAGGCGCTGGAGGTTGCAGTTGATCACGAAGGTCAGGTTGTCCAGGTTCTCGTTCGCGGCGAGCTGGAGCAGGCCGCGGGACTCGGGCTCGTCCATTTCCCCGTCGCCCAGGAACGCCCAGACCTGCTGGTCGGAGGTGTCTTTCAGTCCGCGGTTGTGCAGGTACCGGTTGGACTGGGCCTGGTAGATCGCGTTCATCGGCCCGATGCCCATGGACACGGTGGGGAACTCCCAGAACTCGGGCATCAGGCGCGGGTGCGGGTAGGAGGACAGGGCGTGTCCTTCCTTGGACTTTTCCTGCCGGAACCCGTCCAGGTCCTCCTCCGAGAGCCGGCCTTCCATGAACGCCCGGGCGTACATGCCGGGGGAGGCGTGGCCCTGGAAGAAGACCTGGTCGCCGCCGCCGGGGTGGTCCTTGCCGCGGAAGAAGTGGTTGAAGCCGACCTCGTACAGGGTCGCGGCCCCGGCATAGGTGGAGATATGCCCGCCCACGCCGATGTTCGCCCGCTGCGCCCGGTGCACCATCACCGCGGCGTTCCACCGCATGTACGCCCGGTACCGGCGCTCGTATTCCTCGTTGCCCGGGAAGGGTGCTTCCTGGTCCACCGGGATCGTGTTCACGTAATCGGTGGTGGTCACCATCGGCACCCCGACGCTCTGCGCGCCGGCACGCTGCAGCAGGCTCCGCATGATGAATTGGGCACGCTCCGTGCCCTGTTCCCTGATCAACGAATCCAGGGACTCAACCCACTCGGCAGTCTCTTCCGGATCACGATCAGGCAGCTGGTTAGTCAACCCGCTGAGGATATGGGAGGTATCTTCTCCTGCAGCCACGTCCAACCTCTCTTTGCGCGCATTGATGGCGCACTCAGGCCGGGCAGGGTGACCGCCCGGCGTACATACGCCGTGTGCGACGTATCGGTTACAACAGCCCGGTCATGTGTGCCGGGCAGGGTCCTAGCATTCCTACGTCTGCATTGGAGTTACAGGGTTGTTGCCCCGCAGGCATAGTTGTCACCTGCCACTCTAACTCTGTCCCCAACGCGATGCGTAGCCGCGGGTTGGGCGGCCCGGTTGTATTTCGCCGTCATACTGGTTGTGTGACGAAAAGCCGCTGCGCTGCGGGTTGGCGGAACCTGGTGTGACGCAGAATATGCCACATCACGGGGGCGGCAGCTTGAAGCTCAGGCACAAAGGGTGTTGGCTGGGAGTAATGGAAATCACTATGCGCACCGCGCATAAAAGGCATTGGAGGTACACGTGAGCGAGGCCGACGCCGCCACTTCGGTAAATGTGGCGGAAAAATTGGGTTTCAAGAATGGGGATCTGATTCAGGAGTTCGGTTACGACGACGACGTCGATTTCGACTTGCGTGACGATATTGAGGACCTGACGGGTTCCGAACTGTTGGACGAGGACGACCATGAAGTGGCGGACGCCGTCGTTTTGTGGTGGCGCGACGGCGACGGGGACCTCGTGGACAGCCTCATGGATTCGCTGACCACGCTAAGCGAAAACGGCGTCGTCTGGGTCCTGACGCCCAAGTCCGGAAGGACCGGATACGTCTCCCCGGCGGATATCCAGGAAGCGGCGCCGACCGCCGGACTGCACGTGACGACGTCGGCAGGCGTATCCAAGGACTGGAGCGCAACGCGGCTGGTGAGCAGGAAAAACAAGTGACGGCAGCGCTTGCCGCTGCCTCCGTTGCCGTCCCCGCCGTTGGCGCTCCGGCACCCGACTTTGAACTGGTCAACCAGTACGGCGAGCCGGTCAGGTTGTCCGCCTTCCGCGGCCAGAACGTGGTGCTGGTGTTCTACCCTTTCGCCTTCTCCGGCATCTGCACCGGCGAGCTCTGCGAAATCAGGGACAACCTGGCCCTGTTCGAAGACGGGAACGCAGTTGTCCTGGCGGTCTCCGTTGACAGCAAGTTCACCCTGCGGGCTTACGCCGAGCAGGAGGGGTATACCTTCGATTTGCTGGCGGACTTCTGGCCCCACGGTGCCGCAGCAAGCCTCTACGGTGTCTTCGACCCTGACAGTGGAATGGCGCTGCGGGGCACGTTCATCATCGATGCCGGGGGCACCATCCGCTACACCGTGGTGAACCCGCGCGGACAGGCCCGGGACCTCGGCGAATACCGCAAAGCGCTGGCCGGGCTGGATAAGGCCTGACAGGTTATGGCTGAGCAGCGGCATGGTGTGGGCCTCACGGGCTTTGCCAGCATGCCGCCCGTTCCTCCCGCCCTGCCTTCTTCCGATGAGCTTGAGGTCCTGGTCCGCATCAGGGACCTGCTGGCAGGGCGCCGGTTCGCCCTCCTAACCGGTGCCGGCCTCAGCACCGACTCGGGCATTCCCGACTACCGTGGGCCGGGATCGCCGCCGCGGACACCAATGACCTATCAGGAGTTCGTGAAGGCGGCTGCGAACCGCCAGCGTTACTGGGCGAGAAACCATATCGGATGGTCGCACCTCCGCCACGCTGATCCCAACCAGGGCCACCGTGCCGCTGCCGAACTGGAACGCCGTGGACACCTGACGGGCCTCATCACGCAGAACGTCGACCGGCTCCACCAGGACGCCGGCAGCATCAATGTAGTGGACCTCCATGGCCGGTATGACCAGATAGTTTGCCTGGATTGCCGCCGGACCTACTCCCGCCGCCTGCTGGCAGGAATGCTGGAGGAACTGAACCCCGGCTTCATTGACCGGGCGAAGGAATCGGGCCTGGTGGAAATGGCGCCGGATGCCGATTCAACTGTTGAGGACCAGGCACTGATCAGCAGCTTCGTTGTTGCTGTGTGTCCCGCCTGCGGAGGAACGCTGAAACCGGACTTCGTGTACTTCGGGGAGAACGTGCCCAAGGACAGGGTTGAAACGTCCTACCGGATGGTTGACGACGCGGCGGCACTGGTGGTCGCGGGTTCCTCCCTCACGGTGATGAGCGGCCTCAGGTTTGTCAGGCACGCGGCGAAGGACGGCAAGCCGGTGGTCATCATCAACCGTGGGGCCACGCGCGGGGACGACAAGGCCACCGTCAAGCTGGAAGCCGGCGTCAGCGAATCGTTGACCTGGCTCGCCGCTGAGCTTCCGCCGGTTTAGCCGGGCGGCGGAACGGGCAGGGCGCGTGTGCCGATTCGCAATTTAGGCCTGTCGTCGGGTAGAGTCTATGTTCGTTGGTCAGGGCGCAGCAGCGCCTGGTCCGGCAATAATGGGTCTTTAGCTCAGCTGGTAGAGCGCCACGTTTACACCGTGGATGTCATCGGTTCGATCCCGGTAGGACCCACCGCAAACCCCGTAGTTTCCGCCTTCTGGCGGAAGCTGCGGGGTTTTTTGTTGCCCCGTTACTGCTGCCCCCTTTTTTTACTGCACAGTTTGCCCGCCTGCTGTCCCCCTCGGCGTGAATGTCGGCCCCCTGCCATAGCTTGCAGGCATGGAACACGTGATTCTTAGGACAGGCACCGACGGCAGGCCGACGGCGGTGCTCAGCAGTGGCAGGGAATGGGCCGTGGGTGCCGAACCGGTGAGGTGGTTCGAACGGGTCAACTGGTGGGAGACGCGCCGCCGTATGCCCAAGGGGCTCAGCAGGGTGGACGTCGAGGTCCTCCAGCTCCAGGTCCGGCTGGGAAGGAACGCTGGGTCAGCCCTCACCACCATGCTCCTTGAGAGGGACGGGCTGGGCGGGGGCTGGCGGCTGCGGGAGGTAGTTGCTGATGCCGCCTAGGGGAGCCCCGCGGGCGGAACAGCCCTTTCGGGCAATGGAAAACCCTCCACCGCGACTATTGGGGGATGCCGCGGTGGAGGGCCTGAATTGAATATACCGTGAACTTACGGAAACAAAAAGTTGTTTCCTGCTGTGTCCCGCACCAGCGGATCAATGCTCCGGCCGCGGAGAGGGGACCGGGGTCAGCGGTGCACGGGGATAAAAACCCGGGGCTGTTCCGTCCAGGTGTCTGACATCTGCGACATGGTCCGCCTCATGATCTTGTCGGAGGCTTCGCGGGCAGCACCGGCGTCGCCCCGGGCAATTGCCTCCGCCACGTCCACGTGCCACTGCAGTGCGGCCTCGTGCGGGTGGTCGGGCATCAGCCCATGCACGGTCCGGCCGGTCAGGGTCTCGGCCACCTGCCCCATGAGGTTCGCAAACATCTCGTTTCCTGATCCGGAGAGCAGCAGTGAATGGAACTGGATATCCAGCTCAAGGAAACGTGGGACGTCCCCCCGGTGGCCGGCGTCGCGCATTGCATGGGCAACATCCACAAGCTCCAGCCGCAGCGGTGCGGGGGCGTTCTGCGCGGCAAGTTCGGCAGCGGCCGGCTCAACGGCCGACCTCAGCTCGGCCAGGGACCGCAGCTGGGCGCCGCGCGCCTTGCTCGCGAGCCGCCAGCGGATGACCTGCGGGTCGAAGGGGTTCCATCGGCTCGGAGGCAGGACCCGGATGCCCACCCGCTTGGTGGTTTCCACCAGTCCAAGGGATTGCAGCACCCGGACGGCCTCGCGGATCACCGAGCGCGACACTTTGAGCTCATCCTCAAGGTTTTCGGCAAGCATGATATGGCCGGCAGGAAGCTCGCCCGAGATGATGCGTGTGCCCAGGTTCTCAATGGCACGGTGGTGCAGGCTGCTGGTCATGCAGCTAAGCCTAGTGGGAACGTGTGCACCGGGAAGCAGCCGTCCTTGACTGGCAGCGACACAAACTGTTCCATTACGTGGGCGTTACTTTCCTGTGACTTCATGAATATATATGCTTTATTCAGACCCTTGGTCTGCAACGGTCTTCCGAGCACCGGGAGCCACTGCACATCCATCGCACAGTATGAATTGGAGTTTTGATGTCTGCACACATCGGTGTCACCGGCCTCGCGGTGATGGGCGCCAACCTGGCCCGCAACCTCGCCCGCAACGGCTTTACGGTCGCCCTGCACAACCGCTCGGTCGAAAAGACGGACGCCCTGCTGGCAAAGCACGGTACGGATGGCGACTTCATCCGCACCGAAACCCTGCAGGAGCTGGTGGACTCCCTCGAGAAGCCGCGCCGTGTCCTCATCATGGTGAAGGCCGGCAAGCCGGTTGACTCCGTGATTGAGCAGCTTGAGCCCCTGCTGGAACCCGGCGACATCATCATCGACGCCGGAAACTCCCACTACGAGGACACCCGCCGCCGTGAGGCCGCCCTCGCCAAGAAGGACCTCCACTTCGTGGGCGTCGGCGTTTCCGGTGGCGAGGAAGGTGCCCTCAACGGACCCTCCATCATGCCCGGCGGTTCCAAGGAGTCCTACAAGGCCCTCGGCCCGCTGCTTGAGAAGATCTCCGCAAAGGTCGACGGCGAGCCCTGCTGCGCCTGGGTGGGCACCGACGGCGCCGGCCACTTCGTCAAGATGGTCCACAACGGCATCGAATACGCCGACATGCAGGTCATCGGCGAAGCCTTCGACCTGCTCCGTTCCGGTGCCGGCATCGAGCCCGCAGAGCAGGCCAAGATCTTCACCGACTGGAACAAGGGCGAGCTGTCCTCCTTCCTCATCGAAATCTCTGCCGAGGTCCTGGGCCACGTGGATGCCAAGACCGGCAAGCCGTTCGTGGACGTCGTGGTGGACGCCGCGGGCCAGAAGGGCACCGGCCGCTGGACGGTTATCTCCGCCCTGGAACTGGGTTCCCCGGTCTCCGGCATCGCCGAGTCCGTGTTTGCCCGTGCACTGTCCTCCCAGGCCGGTCAGCGCAAGCTCGGCCAGGAATTGCTGGCAGGCCACGAGGCCGACGTCGAAATCCCGGAGACCTTCGTTGAGGACGTCCGCCAGGCGCTCTACGCCTCCAAGCTGGTTTCCTACGCCCAGGGCCTGGACATGCTCACCTCGGCAGCCAAGGAATACAACTGGGACCTGAAGCTGGACGAGATTGCCTCGCTGTGGCGGGCCGGCTGCATCATCCGCGCCGAACTGCTCAAGGACATCACCAAGGCCTACGCCGCTGAGGACAAGCCGGCCAACCTGCTGTTCGCTCCGGCATTCACGGAAGCCATCGCCGGCGCCCTTCCCGCCTGGCGCCGCGTGGTGGCCACCGCCGTCCAGCTGGGAATCCCGGTTCCGGTCTTCTCCTCCTCACTGGCCTACTACGACGGCCTGCGCCGCAAGCGCGTCGCCGCCGCCCTCATCCAGGGCCAGCGCGACCTGTTCGGCGCCCACACCTACGGCCGCGTCGATGCGGAAGGCACGTTCCACACCCTGTGGGGCGAGGACAAGTCCGAAATCGAAGCGGTGGACACCCACTAGGTTCCGCCCGGAACAAAAAGGCGGGCAGTTTCCGGTGATCCGGAAAATGCCCGCCTTTTCTTCTTGCTGTGGTCCTGCTGGACAGCCCAAGGGCAGGCCCCGTCAGATGCGGTATTCGATGTCGTATTCCGCCGGGTCAACCGCCGGCGTGGTTTCGCGCTGGGCGTCACGGTGGCGCCACTTCGCAGGAACGCCGGTGACGATCGATTCGGGTGGGGCGTCCTTGACCACCACGGCGTTGGCGCCGACGGCACTGTCCCTGCCGATGGTGATCGGCCCCAGGATCTTTGCACCCGCTCCGATGGTCACGCGGTCGCCGATGGTGGGGTGGCGCTTGATCCGCGCGAGTGACCGGCCGCCCAGGGTCACCCCGTGGTACATCATCACGTCCTCACCGATTTCCGCCGTCTCGCCGATGACCACGCCCATTCCGTGATCAATGAAGAAGCGGCGGCCGATGGTGGCCCCCGGATGGATCTCGATTCCGGTCAGGAAACGGCCCAGCTGCGAGAGCAGCCGCGCCGGGAAACGCAGGGCCGGATTCTGCCACAGCCGGTGCGTCAGCCTGTGGATCCAGATGGCATGCAGCCCGGAGTATGCGAAAAAGTTCTCGAAAGAACCTCGAGCCGCCGGGTCGTGGGACCGGGCGGCGTCGAGGTCTTCCTTTAGTCTTGCGAAAAAGCCCACAGAGTTCTTTCTACAGGAAACGGGCGAAGAGCGGCCTGATCAGCCGCGGATGTCGTCATAGAGCACGGTGGAGATGTAACGCTCACCGAAGTCGCAGACAATGGCGACGATCAGCTTGCCCGCGTTCTCGGGGCGCTTCGCCAGTTCCAGTGCGCCCCAGACGATCGCTCCGGAGGAGATGCCGCCGAGGATGCCTTCCTTGACGCCGAGCTCGCGGGCCACGCGGACGGAGTCCTCAAGCGTGGCGTCCAGGACCTCGTCGTAGACATTGGTGTCCAGGATTTCGGGCACGAAGTTGGCCCCGATGCCCTGGATCTTGTGCGGGCCGGGGGCGCCGCCATTGAGGATCGCGGAGTCCTTGGGTTCGATCGCCACGATCTGGACTCCGGGCTTGCGCTCCTTCAGGACCTGGCCGACGCCGGTGACGGTGCCGCCAGTGCCGACGCCGGCAACGAAGATGTCCACGGCGCCGTCGGTGTCAGCCCAGATTTCCTCCGCAGTGGTGTTGCGGTGGATTTCAGGGTTGGCTTCGTTGGCGAACTGCTGGGCCCAGATGGAGTTTTCCGTGTTGGCCACAATTTCCTGGGCCTTCTCCACTGCGCCGCGCATTCCCTCTGAACCGGGGGTCAGGACGATTTCGGCGCCGAAGGCGCGCAGCATGACGCGGCGCTCGGTGGACATGGTCTCCGGCATGGTCAGGATGACCTTGTAGCCGCGGGCCGCGCCCACCATGGCCAGGGCGATGCCGGTGTTTCCGGAGGTGCCTTCAACAATGGTCCCGCCCGGCTTCAGTGCACCGGACTTCTCCGCGGCGTCGACGATTGCCACACCGATACGGTCCTTGACGCTGTTGGCCGGATTGTAGAACTCAAGCTTGACGGCGACGGTGGCATCCAGCCCCTCGCTGAGCCGGTTGAGCTTGACCAGCGGGGTGCCGCCGACCAGCTGGGTCACATCGTCATAGATCCGTGCCATGTACATACGCCTATCTCTGAGGGGTGAATACTGAGGTCAGCCTAACGAGGCCGCGTAACCGTGGCTAAGCGTTAAGCCATGCAGAGTAATATTTCCGGGCCTTCGCGAGCTTGGGGTTGATGATCACCTGGCAGTACCCCTGCTCGGGATGTTTGGCGTAGTAGTTCTGGTGGAAGTCCTCCGCCACGTGGAAGCGCGGCAGCCGGCTGACCTCCGTGACGATCGGATGGGCCCACAGCGACTGGTTGCGGTCGATCGCTTCCTCGAAAAGGATCTTCTCCTCGGTGGTCTCATAGAACATCGAGGAACGGTACTGGGTTCCCACGTCATAGCCCTGGCGGTTCAGCGTTGTGGGATCGTGAAGGGCGAAAAACATGTCAAGGACCACCTCTTCCGGGATGATCTCCTCGTCGAACGTCACAGCCACCACCTCGGCGTGCCCGGTGGTGCCGTTGCACACGGAGTAATAGTCGGGGTTGGGATCATGGCCGCCCGTGTAGCCGGACACCACAGCGCTGACACCCTTGGTCTTCTGGTAGACAGCGTCGAGGCACCAGAAGCAGCCTCCGCCTAAAACAAAAGTTTTCATGACCTCTTCAATGGTTGGGGGCGCCGGATGATTCCCTGGGCGCCGCCCGTCGCCGTGCGGCGCCGTGCGGCGCCGTGCGGCGCGGAGGACGCGATGGGGTAAAACTAAGACTATGGAACCTGTGGACACCGACGTTACCGGCCCTGAAAATCACGACGGCGGGCCTCGCGGCGGCGAAGACGCGTCCGGCAAAGACTCGTCCGGCAAGAACGCGGCGGCCGGGCAGGCGCAGGTCCCCACGTTGGGCGAGATGCTCCTCGCCGTCGAGGAACTGTGGCCCGAGTCCCTGGCGGAGAACTGGGACGAGGTGGGGCTGGTGGCGGGACACCCCTCGGCTCCTGTCACGAGGGTCATGTTCGCAGTGGACCCCACCCTGGAAGTCATCGAAGAAGCAGTGGAGTGGGGTGCCGAACTCCTGATCACCCACCATCCGCTGCTGCTGAAGGGTGTCACCTCGGTTGCTGCCACCACGCCCAAAGGCCGGGCCGTCCACCGGTTGATCGAGTCCGGCACAGCCCTGCTGACCGTCCACACCAACGGCGATTCCGCCGTCGGGGGCGTTTCCGATGTCCTGGCCGACGCCCTGGGCCTGCAGGACGCGGCCCCGCTCACCGTGGCAGCAAACGGACTGCCGGAAGAGGGCATCGGGCGGGTAGGGGACCTGCCGGAGGCCATGAGCCTGGGAGACTTCGCTGCCCGGGTGTTTGGCATCCTGCCCTCCGTGGCCGGGGGAGTGCGGGTGTCCGGCGACAAGGACGGCCTGGTGCGGCGCATTGCCGTCTGCGGCGGCGCGGGTGACTCGCTCTTCAACGAGGTCCGGGCCAGCAACGCCGACGTCTACGTCACGGCGGACCTCCGCCACCATCCGGCGTCGGAAGCAAGGGAAGCTGCGCACAACGGCCGGCCCTACCTGATCGACGTTTCCCACTTCGCCAGTGAGTGGCTGTGGCTCCCGGCCGCGGCCGCAGCCCTGGGCAATGTCCTCGCCGACCAGGGCCATGACGTCGAAATCCAGGTCAGCACCACCAACAGTGATCCCTGGGACTTCATCCTCACTCCTGGTTAGGCCCGGAGACGGCGGGGACACAGCAGGGCAGGGGAGCTGGGCAGGCGCTAGAGTCTAGGAAGCGCCGTCCAGGCGCCCGGCTCCGGCCGGAAGGGATCAAGCGGAGGTAACAGTGGCGAAGGCAGCACCGGCGGAACAGTTGAAGTTGCTTGGACTGCAGGGGCTGGATGCCAAGCTGAAGTCGCTTGCAAACCGCCGCCGCTCGCTGGAAACCGATCCGCGCATCAAGGACCTCGAAGCCGCCCTTTCCGTCGCCAACGGTGAGCTGGGCGCCGCAAAAGTGGCCGTCCACGACGCCGAAGCCGAACTCAAGCGCGCCGAGGCGGACGTGGAGCAGGTTGCCTCCCGTATCCAGCGGGACGAGGCACGGCTGAACAGCGGCACCGGCCTGTCCAAGGACCTGGTGGCCCTCCAGAAGGACATCGCATCGCTCAATAAGCGGCGCTCGGACCTGGAGGACATTGAACTTGAGGTGATGGAGCGCCTTGATTCCCTGCGGACGACCCAGGCCCGGCAGCAGGGGATTGTGGACGACATCCAGGGATCGTTCGGCACCATCCGCGCCGAGCTGGACGCGGAACTGGCCGCCGTGGAAGCGGAAGCGGGCGGCCTCCGCGCACAGCGCTCCGAATTCGCTGCGGGCCTGGATGCCGGCCTGCTGGCCGTCTACGAAAAGACGCTGGCCAGGCGCGGAGTGGGCGCCGCCAGGCTGTTCCATGGCACTTCCGAGGCGTCCGGCATGAAGCTGAGCCCCGGCGACCTCGCCGAGATCAAGGCCGCAGCTGCCGACGACATCGTCTTCTGCCCGGACTCCGGCGCCATCCTGGTCCGCTCGGAGGAGTGGGCCTGACCCTCAGCCCGGAAGGATGATGTTCAGGGCGTGCGGTTTCCGTGCTGAACCTTCAACCAGTTCCGCGGCCCACACTTCGCGCGTTGCCTTCAGGAGTTCCGACGGCGTTGCCGGGACCTTTCCGCGCCGCACCAGCAGGTGCCGGGCCAGTTCGCCACGGGTGTGCTTGGCGAAGTGGCTCACCACCTTGCGGACCCCGTTCACCTCGGTCAAGACGTTGACGGACACGGTCTGGGCAGCGGGCGGCGCCCACGCCGCCGCATAGGTGCTTGAGCGGCAGTCCACCAGCAACTGCCCCTCCACCGCTCCGGCGAGGGCCCCGGTGAGCTGCGGCTTCCAGAACGAGGCGAGGCGGCCGACGTCGGGCAGTGCTGTCCCCATGGACAGGCGGTAGGCGGGCACGCTGTCACCAAAACGGATCACGCCCCAGAGTGCGGAAACCACCAGCACGGACGCGTCCGCCTTGCGGCGCTGCGCAGCCGTGAGGGTCTTGTAGCCCAGGGCGTCATAAAGCACCCCCGAATAGATCCGGTGGGCGGGCGCCGCCGGTTCGGCATGAAGCCGCGTGTTGCGGTCGACGTCGTCCTTGAGCGATGCGCCCACACCCAGCAGCGCGAGGGCGTCCTCGTGCGCGCTCACCGTTCCCAGCGCATCCAGCACTTTGGCGCGGCAGGCGTTCAACTCCGGGAAGCTCAGGGAAGGCCAGTCGACGGCGGATCCGCGGACGGCGGGTGTCTTGCCTTCGGAAGGGGGAAGCAGAATCAGCACCGTCCGATCCTACCGGCGGCGGGAAAAGGCAAGGCCACCGGTAGACTGGGGGTTGGATGGGTTGACCAGGCGGCCGCGCGTCACGCAAGTGGCTCGAGGAACGTCCGGGCTCCGCAGGGCAGGGTGGTGGGTAACGCCCACTCGGGGTAACCCGCAGGCCAGTGCCACAGAGAACAGACCGCCTGGGTCGCGCCGGTTTGAAAGCGGCACGAACCAGGTAAGGGTGAAACGGTGGTGTAAGAGACCACCAGCTTCCCGGGTGACCGGGAAGGCTAGGTAAACCCCACCCGGAGCAAGGCCAGACAGGACACGTTTGAGGGCTGCCCGCCCGAGTGTCCGGGTAGGCCGCTGGAGGGCGCCGGCAACGGCGTTCGTAGATGGATGGCCGCTACTCCCGTGCCGGTAACGGAACGGAAGCACAGAACCCGGCGTATCGGTCAACCCATCCATCCACACTGGTTTGACCTTGGACGATGTGTTGGGGATGCTGAACCGTGCCTGCAAATTATGACCCGCAAGACAGCCCCGGCGCTGCTGCTAGGCAGCAAGTCCCCGGACGCAGCCAACAGGCTGTTGCCTTGGCCGGCTTCTTTTCGCTCTCCCTGGCCGCGTGGGCCGCGGCGTCGGTCCCCATCATCCTGCATTCCAGCGGCTGGTTCGCGGAGTCGGCCAAGGCCCCCTGGATGCCGCCCGGCTGGATGTTCAGGAGCATGTGGATGCTGCTGTACGCCGCGGTTGCGGTGGCCGCCTGGCTGGTCTGGCGCAAGGGAGCCCTTACCGGAGGCACCCTGGCCGGCTACCTCAGCCATTTGGTGCTCAACGCCGCATGGCCGCTGGCCTTTTTCGGCCTCTTTCCCGTGTTTGGCCGTGCGTCCCTTTGGGCGGCTTTCGTGGTGATTGCGGCCCTGGGAGTTTCTGTTACCTTCCTTATCCTGCGCTTCGGTCCGGTCAGCGCCGCAGCGGGCCTGCTGATGCTTCCCTACCTGTCCTGGGTGGTTTTTTCCTCCAGCCTCAATCTGTATTCGGCCATCCACAACTGATCTCCTGCCGCAACGGCTTCCCCTGTGAGTGATTTCACTCAATCAGGGCCGATTTACGGAGGCCAGCCAATTTAGAATGGATCCGGACGCAGGAGTTCTTCCGCCGGAGTTGCGTTCGCAGCCGGCGGTTTTTCTTTGCGTGTGATCCAGGCGCCCGGGGGCCGACCCCCGCGGGCACAGGGTCCCCTGCACGACATGTGGTGGCCAACAACCGTGTACGAGGACGTACACGGCTGAACCGAGGAAGGTATTTCTGTGAGCCAGACGTCAGATTCTTGTCTTGATACGTGGATGGGCCGCGAGGCCCTCGCTGAGGCCATGATTCCGGTGATCGGCCGGCTGTACCGCGAAAACAACGTGGTCACCAGCATCCACGGCCGGAGTTTGATCAACAAGTCCACCATGAACATCCTCAAAGCGCACCGCTTTGCGCGCCGCATGAGCAAGGACGAACTGCTGCTGGAGGAGACCGCCCCGCTCCTGAACACCCTGGCCAACCTGGAGCTCGGCGCGGCAGCGATCGACATCGCAAGGCTGAACCAGAAGTTCAAGGAAGAGGGCAACGGCGTCACCCTTGAAGAATTCCTCCGGGCTGAACTGGCCGACGTCGTAGGCAAACGCGGCGGCGATGACCGCACCAGCACCGATGTGGTGCTTTACGGCTTCGGCCGGATCGGCCGGCTCCTGGCCCGCCTCCTAATCGAAAAGGCCGGCGGCGGACACGGCCTCCGGCTTCGCGCCATCGTCGTGCGCAAGGGCTCGGACAACGACCTCTCCAAGCGCGCCAGCCTGCTGCGCCGCGACTCCGTGCATGGTTCCTTCGAAGGCACCATCCGGATTGACGAGGAAGCCAACACCATCACGGCCAACGGCGTCCAGGTGCAGGTCATCTACTCGGACAACCCGGCCACCATCGACTACACCGCTTACGGCATCAGCAACGCCCTGGTGGTGGACAACACGGGACGGTGGCGTGACGCGGAAGGGCTCTCCCAGCACCTGCAGAGCAAGGGCGTCGCACGGGTGCTCCTGACTGCCCCCGGCAAGGGCGACCTGAAGAACATCGTGCATGGCATCAACCAGGGCACCATCGAGGACACGGACAAGATTGTGTCCGCAGCGTCCTGCACCACCAACGCCATCACGCCGGTGCTCAAGGCCATCAACGACAAGTTCGGCGTGGTCCACGGGCACGTGGAGACCGTCCACTCCTTCACCAATGACCAGAACCTGATCGACAACTTCCACAAGGGCGACCGCCGCGGCCGGTCGGCGGCACTGAACATGGTGATCACGGAGACCGGCGCCGCCAAGGCCGTGGCCAAGGCGCTCCCCGAACTGCTTGGCAAACTGACCGGCAGCTCCATCCGCGTTCCCACCCCGGACGTGTCCCTGGCCATCCTGAACCTGAGCCTGGAGAACGGGACCACCAAGGACGAGGTTAACAACTACCTGCGGGAGATGTCCCTGCACTCTGACCTGCGCAAGCAGATCGACTACATCGACTCACCCGAAGTGGTGTCCACCGACTTCGTCGGTTCCCGCCGCGCGGGCATCGTTGACGGCCTTGCCACGATCTCCAACGAGAAGAACCTCGTGCTCTACGTCTGGTACGACAACGAGTTCGGATACAGCTGCCAGGTGGTCCGCGTCATGGAGGAGATGGCCGGCGTGAACCCGCCGTCATTCCCGGCAAAGGAATCTGCAGCAGCCCTCGCAGCGATCGCCGTTTAGGCTTCCGCCCAGGGTCTCCCGATTTCCCGGCTGATGGTGCTGGAATCAGCCGGGAAACGGGACCACACTGGTGGAATGGAAAATGATTCGACGCTCCAGCACGAAACAACCCTTGAGCACGCCCTCGACGTGGCCAAAGCCAATCACAAGGAGGCTGTCCGGCTGCTTGAGGGCGCCCGCGCCGCACACAAAACGGGCGACGTCGGAGAGGACCGGGTACGCCAGCTCGAAGGGCTGCTGGCTATCGCCGAGGAAGACCTCCGAAGGGTGATGCGGGAGCAATAACCCCGCCGGTGAGGCCTTCCACTCTCCCTCCACACTGTGGATATCATCGGGGGTGGCCGGACAGGTGTCCTAGGCTCGTCTGGTGCAGGAGACTACCGGAAGTCCAGGAACCACATGACCGTGAGCTGGTCATCCTACCGACGGGCGCGCCGGCGTTCACGCCAGGCGTGGGGAATCCTGGGGGCAGCTGCAATGGCGGCTCTGGCGGCCTTGTCCTGGTTCTTCACCGCAGGACAGTTTGCCGCAGCGGAGCCTGCGGTCTCCGGGCCCACTGAAGCTCCCGTTTTTGATCCCGCATGGATGAAGCCTGTTGAGGCTGTGCACCCGGTGCCCACAGGTTCTGCCCTCGCCGCACTGGACGGACTGGCCGTCAAGGGACGCGCCGCGGCGTCAGACTACAGCCGGGACGCCTTTGGCCAGGCCTGGCAGGACGTGGACCGGAACGGCTGCGATACCCGCAACGACATCCTGCGCCGCGACCTCACCGCCGTAATGCTGACGGAAGGCTCCGGATGCCGGGTGGCAGCCGGTTCGTTCCATGAGCCCTACACCGGGCAGTTCGTGGACTTCCGCCGCGGCTCCGACAGCAGCCGGGCGGTCCAGATAGACCATGTGGTTGCCCTGGGCGACGCCTGGCAAAAGGGCGCACAGTCGCTGACGGCGGGGGAGCGCCAGAACCTCGCCAACGATCCGCTGAATCTCATTGCCGCCGACGGTCCTGCGAACCAGGAGAAGGGCGCAGGGGACGCCGCCACCTGGCTTCCCGAAAACAAGTCGATCCGCTGCCACTACGTGGCGCGCCAGGTTTCGGTGAAGGCCGCCTACGGCCTGTGGGTCACCGAAGCGGAGAGGGACGCCATGAAGCGCGTCCTGGGTTCCTGCCCCGGCCAGCAGACGGTTGCCGCCCGCTGAGCCGGAACCCGGCTGTTCCGCCTTCGACTTCGCCCGTTGCTGCCGCCCGGACGGGGCACTCAGGCAGCCGCCGCCGTCGGGCCTGGTTGTACTGGCCGGAGAGGCTTATTGAGTGACTCATACGCCCCGACCGTGCACCGGCCTGGCGTTTGCTGGGGGTTCTCCGACCTCGTGGATGGCGTGGCCGCCGCAAGCCGTCCTGGTGACGCTCGCCCGCCCGATGCCCGAGACGGCGAACCATCGCATGGCGTTGCGCAACCGGCACCACCCAACGAGGTACCACTGGCCGTTAGTGGAGGCGAACAGCACCGGCTCAACGTCGCGGGTGGTCGAGGTCCCGTCTCTCGATGTGTAACGAATGCGGATCACCCGCTGCTCGGCCATCGCCTCTTCCAGTGCCGACTTGATTGCGCGCGTAGAGGCGGGAAGCGCGTTGACCCAGACGCGGCGGGCCAGCTCGTCGGCCCGTGCCCGGGTTTTGGGATCGAGGACGTCCAGGAGCTTTTGGACGCCTGCTGCTGCCAGGTCGGCGTAGGGGGGCATCGGGTGCAGCGGCCACGGCTGCCATGAGCGCCACGGCCTGCGCAGGGGACAGGCTGACAGGCGGCAGGGACCCGCCTGTCGCCAATCCGTAGCCACCGCCCGGGCCAGGGCGGGACCATACAGGCGCGCCGCTGTTCTCTAACGCATTGAGGTCCCTCTTGATTGTGCGCACGGATACCTCAAACTCTCCCGCCAACCGTTCGGCGGAAACCCCCCTCGTGCCGCTGCGCCGCAACATCTCGGATAGGGCATGGAGCCGTTCAACCCGCTTCACAGTTCAAGCTCCGGCAAATTCATGACATAAATAGTGACATACCCTTGTCCGAAGTGCCTGCGAGGGTACTGACATGACAACTACTGCAGGCAGCCCGCTCATCATTCTCGTCGCCGGCCACTGGTTGGGCGCTTGGGCGTGGGACGAAGTGCTTGAACACCTGGCAACCGACCACTCCCGTGTCATCGCGATGACACTGCCCGGCCTCGACGTGGACGATCCGGGGCGTGCGGCGAAGACTCTCGACGATCAAGCCGCAGCGGTTGTGGACGTCATCACTCACCACGGCGCCTCCGGGGATCAGCCCGCAATCCTCGTCGCTCACAGCGGGGCGAACGCGCCCGTCAGCCTCGTCCTCGACCGGCACCCTGAGCTTGTCCATCGGGTGGTGTGGGTGGACTCCGGCCCTGTGGTGGCGGGAAGCGCCTTCGGTCCGGACATCCCGGAGGAGTTGGCGGAGCTTCCGCTGCCGGCCCTCGACGTCCTCGCACAGCAGGCGAGCCTCGAGGGCCTGAGCGCAGAGGTCCTGGAGCGTTTTCGGGCCCGGGCCGTCCCCGAGCCCGGCCCCGTGCTTCGTCAGCCCGTCGAGCTCACGAACGATGCCCGCCGCAAGGTCCCGACCACCCCCGTGTGCTGCTCGATCCCGAGCGCGCAGGTGCTGGAGCTGGCCCGCGCCGGCCATGCCATGTTTGCCGAAGTCGCCAACATCGAGCACCTCGATGTTATTGACCTCCCGACGGGGCATTGGCCTATGTGGAGCCGTCCCCGCGACCTCGCCAGAGCCATTCAGTCAGCAGCTTCCCGAAGCAAATAAACTGCATATTGCCTCCAGGTTCCGCGGTCCACGGCCCGGAGATGGGTCGAGCGATACCGGGCAGGCCAGCCGATGCCAACGTGCCCGGTCATGACATCTAGTGGCCGAAAGGGTCCGGATCCACGCCGGGCATCCACGTCAGTCCGGGAACGCCCCAGCCGTTCTTCTTGGCCAGCTTCATGGCTTTGCGCGCGTAGCGGTCCATCAGCCGGTTGACGTACAGCTTGCCGTCCAGGTGGTCGTATTCGTGCTGGATCACGCGGGCAAACCAGCCCGTTGCCTCGAATTTGACCGGCTTCCCGAACCCGTCGAACCCCTCAACGCGCGCCCATTCGGCCCGCTTGAGCGGGTACTGTCCGCTGGGAAAGGACAGGCACCCTTCCTCTTCCTCGTCAGGATCCGGAACAGCGCCGGAAATCTTTGACAGGGTCAGGACGGGGTTGACCACCACTCCGGTGGGGGGAGCGCCGTCGTCATTGGCGTACTTGTACACGAAGATTCTTTTGCCGACCCCTACCTGGGGCGCCGCCAGGCCCACGCCGTTGGCGGCGTCATTCGTCTCGAACATGTCCGCTATGAGGGTGCGCAGTTCGTCGTCGAATACTTCCACCTCGGAAGCCCGGCGGTGCAGTACGGGTTCTCCCCAGATGGTGATTGGCAGAACGGTCATCTTCAGGTGGTCCTTCGGCGGTGTTTCGTGCAAAAGATCGTGTGCACAGCGGTGAAAAAGAAGGAGGCCGCACCGGATATCCGGTGCGGCCTCCTTGGAGGACGGCTGCACATACCGTCCCGTGAGGGTGAGCTACGGGGGTTGAACCCGCGACCTCCTGGACCACAACCAGGCGCTCTGCCAACTGAGCTAAGCCCACCATGTGCCTGCAGATTTACCGGCGGACCGGGCCTCTGGAAAGGCAACTCATATAGCTTACCTGCTCTTCAGGGGTGCTTTGTCCACTTTTGCCGTTTTCACGAAAAAATCCGCGAAAGGTGGTGCAGATTACGTTTCCGCCTGCCCGTCGCCGGCCGCCGTGATGCGCTTGGCGATCCGCTGCGCTGTGGCGCTGTCCGGTCCCGGGGAGGGTACGAACACAGCCTCGCGGTAGTAGCGGAGCTCATCAATGGAGTCCTTGATGTCCCCCAGGGCGCGGTGTCCGCCCTTCTTTGCCGGCGACTGGAAGTAGGCGCGTGCGAACCAGCGGCGCGAGAGCTCCTTGATGGTGCTGACGTCGATCACCCTGTAGTGCAGGTGCTCCACCACTGCGGGCATGTCGCGGGACAGGAACACCCGGTCGGTCCCCACGGAGTTGCCGCCCAGCGGTGCTTTGCGGGGGTCCGGGACCCACTTGGAGATGTATTCCATGACGGCGGCTTCGGCCTCGGCCATTGTCCTGCCGTGGGGGAGTTCCTTGAGGAGCCCGGACTTCGTGTGCATGTCCCGGACAAAGTCGTTCATCTGGGCCACTGCGGCATCATCGGGTTTGATGACCACATCGACGCCGTCGCCAAGGATGTTCAGTTCCGAATCGGTGACCAGGGCCGCCACCTCGATCAGGGCATCGTTCTTGATGTCCAGACCGGTCATTTCACAGTCGATCCAGACGATTCGTTCGTTAGATATAGGCACCGGACCAGCCTACCGTTTCACCTCCCGGCCACCGGCCGGTGCTAGGATTTCGGAGACGCGGCGGGTCGTGCCGCGCCCGTGGTGACGCGCCCCGGCCGGTTCCATCCCGCCAGGCGCAACCGCAAACGAGAAAGATTGGACGTTCCTGAGATGACGGCGCCTGTGCCTGCGACGAGGGAGACGGCGGCCGCCGCTACTGCCGCAGCGGGCGGTGCGGAAGTGGATAATCCCCGTTCCCCGCTGCTTGCCGGATTCGTGGGCTCCCTGTTCATGCTGATCGGATCACTGGGCGTGGGCTGGCTGGCTCCGGTTTCGGAACTCCGCCGGATGCCGTTGTTCATCTGGATGCGTGCTGAGGCTGCCGGCGTTGCGCTGTCCATCATCCTGCTGGCTGTCGGCGGCATGCTCCTGGTGCGCGCCTGGCTCAGGCTCGGGCAGAGGGTACGGGTGTGGGGCCTCGAGGCACGCAAAGCCACCCTGATGGCTGTCGTGGCATGGGGTCTGCCCATGATGTTCAGCGTGCCCCTCTTCAGCCGGGACGTCTACGCCTACATCGGCCAGGGCAGGCTCATGGTGGAGGGCTTCAACCCCTACGAGAACGGCATCTCGGCACTGTCCAACTACTTCCAGCTGGGCGCGGACAAGATGTGGACCGAAGCCCCCGTTCCGTACGGCCAGTTGTTCCTGTGGATTGAGCAGTTCGTCGTCTGGTCCACCAACGTCCAGCCCGAGGCCAGCGTGATGCTGTTCCGGCTGGTGGCGCTGGCGGGCGTGGTCCTGTGCGTGATCTACGTACCCAAGCTCGCGGAGCTGCACGGCGTCAACCCGCACCGGGCCCTGTGGCTCACGGCCGCGAACCCGCTGTTCCTGACGAACTTCATCGCCAGCGTCCACAATGACGCACTGATGATCGGGCTGGCACTGGCGGGCCTCTATTACTCCGCCACGCACAGGGTTGTCCGCGGTGTTGTCCTGGTGACCCTCTCCATCGCAGTAAAGCCCATCACCATTGTGTTCCTGCCGTTCATTGGGCTCCTGTGGGCGGGCAAGGACGCGGGCTGGCTCCGCAAGTTCGGGTTCTGGGGCCTGACGGCAGCGCTAAGCCTGGGCATCCTGGCCCTGATGAGCCTGGTCAACGGTTTCGGCTTCGGCTGGATCAACGGCCTCTCCGCCCCGGGGAGCATCTCCATCTGGTACGCGCCTGTGGGGCTGATCGGCATGGTGGTAGCCTCGCTGGCCAACTCGTTCGGGCTCGACGGTGCCACCCTGGCAGGTTTTGTGTCCGACGCCGGGAAGCTGCTTGCCGTGGGTGTCATCGCCTGGCAGATCTTCCGCGGGGACCATGACCGGCTGATCCGCCGCCTCACCCTTGCCTTTGCCGCCGTGGTCCTGCTGGCTCCCATGATCCAGTCCTGGTACGTCGTCTGGCTGATACCGCTCTTCGCCGTGACCGGCATCAGGAACGACTGGCAGGTCAAAGCGCTCTACTTTGTTGTCTCCTTCTTCATGATCTATGCCATTTCGGACCAGCTCGAAGTTTTCCCCTACCTGCAGACGGAGGACCTGGGATTTGCGCTCGCACTGGCCCGGGTGGCGGCGGCCGTGACCGGCCTGCTGTTTGGTCTGTACCTGATTTTCTGGGATCCGCGCACCCGCCGGCTGTTCCGCAAGACCCACGGGAACGTCGTCGAACGTCCCGTCATTTAGCCGGCGCCAGGTGGCGGACCGCCTCCCTTCGGCTCAAGGGACTCATGGCTGGTGCGTGTCCGGCCACAAACGCGGCCACCCACCCGGGGGCCGTTTTGGCGTACTCGCGCAGGGCCCAGCCAATGGCCTTCCGGATGAAGAACTCAGGGTCCGCCAGGTTTGCCTCCACTACACGCGCCAGCAGCACGGAATCAGTTCCGGCCTTTGCCTTGAGCTGCGACAGGATGGCGGCGCGCCGGATCCAGAAGTCCGGATCGGTGCTCCAGCGGAGCAGCACGCCCGTCATTTCCGCCCGGTTGGCCTGGAGAAGCCCGCAGAGCCGTCCCGCTGTGCCGTCCACAAAATCCCACCAGGCGCCACTGCGGATGAATTCCTCATAGACGGGCAGCATGGCCATGTCCCCGGCGACCAGGCGGTGGGCGGTCAGGTCGATTGCTGCATACCGTTCCTCCCGCGCAGTGGCACTGCGCCACAGCTCCAGGGCCGTGGCACCGAGCTGGTCCGGCGACTCGAAGGGGGCCCCGGCGGCCGCCGCTGACACGATTCGGCGCACCTCGGGCACGCGCACCCCGAGGCAGGGCATTGTGGACTTCATGTAGGCCCTCGCACCCGCTCCCCGCACAGGATCGGCCCGTTCCTGCAGTGCTGTGCGGATGGCCGCGAGCACCCGGACATTAACGGCGTCCCCGTGGTTCATGGTGCAACTTTAGCCAGCACGGGGGAGCGGCCGCAGCAGGTGCCGTGTTCCGGGTGGGGGATCCGCCCAGGTGCGCTAGGCTGGTTAGCGCTAACAAGATTGTCCCTGCCCGAAGGATTTCCATGCCATCGACGGAACACAGCATCGCGAGCGGCCCCTACACAGCGCTGGTCACAACCCGCGGGGGCGCGCTGCGGGAGCTGCGGCACCAGGGACGGGACCTCGTGGTGGGTTTTGGCCCGGAGGGACGTATCCCCGACTACCGCGGAGTCATGTGTGTTCCGTGGCCCAACCGGCTGGCGGACGGCAGGTACACCTACGCCGGCAAGGACTTCGAAGCCGCAATCAACGAGCCCGAGCGCGGCTCCGCACTGCACGGGCTCGCCACCGGGATGAACTGGGAGCTGCGGCAGGCAGCTGCGGACTCGGTGGTGCTGGCCTGCAGGGTCGGCGCCGGCCGGCACTACCCGTCCGACCTGGAGGTCTCCGTGACCTATTCGCTGGGTCCTGGCGGGCTTCGAAGCACCGTGAGCACAGTGAATGTTGGACAGGCCGCCGCCCCCTACGGAGTGTGCCCCCATCCGTATCTGGTGGCAGGGCAAGGGAAACTGGATGACTGGACCCTTGAACTGGCGGCACACGATTTCCTGGAAGTGACGCCCGACCGGCTCCTCCCGACAGGCATGAAGAGCGTCGAAGGGCACGCATTCGACTTCCGCAGCCCCCGACAACTGGGTTCCTTGAAGATCGACCATGCCTTCACCGGGATCTCCCGCGACGAACAAGGGCTGGCCCGCGTCCGGGTACAGGATCCGGCGGGAACGGGCGTGGAACTGGAATGGGGTGCCGAGTGGCCATGGGTGCAGATCCATACCGCCGACAAACCCGTGGGGCCGGACCGCCTGGGACTGGCCGTCGAGCCCATGACCTGCCCGCCGGATGCCTTCAACTCCGGCACTGACCTGGTCCACCTCAAACCCGGCGAGTCGCACGCGGCGTCCTGGATCATCCGGGCCTTCGGCTAGTCCTGGCTGCCCGCGGCGGCAGGTGGTGTGGTCCAGCCCGCACGGTCCAGCCAGGCGGCGCACAGCTGCGTCCACTGGTCCGGCCCGGGTTCCTCCACCGCGAGGCCAAGGCCATGGCGCCCGCGGGGAAAGACGTGCAGTTCAGCAGGAACGCCGGCGCGCATGAGTGCCCCCGCGTAGTCCAGGCTGTGGCTGGCCGGAACGGCCGCATCATCAGCCGTGTGCCAGACGAACGCCGGAGGGGTTGCGGCGGTCACGTTCCGTTCTGCGGAGAGTTCATCAAGAAGGTCCGACGACGGCGCGCTGCCCAGGAGGTTGTCCACCGACCCCTGGTGCACGGACTGCGTATAGGACACCACGGGGTAGCACAGCACGGTCAGGTCCGGGACAGCCTCCGGCAGGTCCAGGCGGGCGCTTCCGGTTGACGTGGACGTGGACAGCGTCGCGGCAAGGTGCCCGCCGGCGGAAAAGCCGAGGACGCCCACGCGGCCCGGATCCACTGCGAGGCCGTGGGATCCATTGCGGATATGCAGCATGGCCTCCTTGGCGTCCTCCAGGGGTGCCGGGTGCCGGTCAGGTGCCACGCGGTACCGCAGCACGAACGCGTGGATCCCCAGGGCGGCGAGCCACTCGGCCACAGGCTCGGCCTCGTGGTCCGCCTGGCGGGCATAGCCGCCGCCCGGCAGGACCAGGAAGGCCGGACTGGCCCCTCCCGCACCCCGGCTGCCGGCCGGGTGGTGCGCCGGGACGCTCGTCAGTGCGGACACCATTGCTAGCCCACCGCCTCGGTGCTGCGCCGGAGCGTCACTTCACCGCGGACGGTGGGCTGCTCTTCCTCGCCGTCCGCATCGCTTTCGCCGGAAACGCGGGCTGTAGCCCGGGTTGCAAGCCTTCCGATGTCCTCCAGCGGCAGCCGTACGGTGGACAGTTGCGGGCGGAAGTCACGCAGCGTCTCGATGTCGTCGAAGCCCGCAATGGTGGCGTCCCTGGGTATCCGCAGACCTTCGGCGCGCAGTGCCGCCGAGGCGCCGATGGCCATCACGTCATTGACGGCGAAGATGCACAGTTTGGGTACCGCGGCTTCCCCGCCCCCGGACGCGCCGGCCTTGATCCTGGCTGCCAGCTGGAGTCCGGCTTCATAGCCGCCCGCGCGGTTGAACGCCGTTCGCAGGATCTCGGCGGGTGCGCGGCCCGCCCGGGCCAGGCCTTCCTGGAAGCCGCGGATCCGGTCGTCCGATGTGAGGAGGCCTTCCGGGCCGCCGATGATGACGAAATCTCCGTCCCGGCCGGCGGCGAGTTCAACTGCCAGGGCCCCCGCGAGCTCCTGGTTGGGCACGGTCACCACGTGGTAGCCCTCAGCCGCAGTGGCGCCGACCACGGGGTGGCCCACCACGGCCACCCGGCCGCCGTTGCGGCAGTACCGGTCAAGCTCCGCCGCGAGTTCAGTGTTGCCGTCCTGGTCTTCGGTCCGGCACGAGCGGGATCCCGCAATGACAATCGAGTCGGCACGCCGGGCAGCGAAAGCCGCAACGGCTTCGCGCTCCTCGCCGGGCGCCCCGCCTGTGGTGGCCAGGAGCACCATCTTGCGCTGCTCCCGGGCGGCCGCCTGGACGCCCCTGGCTATGGCTGCGAAATAGGGGTCGGCGATGTCGTGCACGATCAGGCCGATGAGGCCCGAGCTTGATTTCGCGAGCCCCTGGGCCTGGGCATTGGGAATGTACCCCAGGGATTCGGCCGCCTGGCGCACCCGGTCCGCGATGTCCTTGCCGGGCTTTCGTGCCGAGCCGTTCAACACCCGGGACGCGGTGGCGGGGGAGACCCCGGCCAGCCGGGCCACCTCGGTAAGGGTACTTGCAGCCACAGGATCTCCTGGATAACGGGGGCCAATAAGGGGTCACCACATTATGGCAGTTTGAAGTTCTTCCGGAAAGCGCTTGCCAACTGTTACCCGCGCGGTGCATCATTGGGGGAGTGGGAATGCGCTTTCCCAGATCAGCATGAGTACAACTGCTCACTCACCGTGGAGGACACATGGGCTTCGAAACAAAAACCATCCGCATCGCCATGAACGGCATCACCGGACGGATGGGCTACCGCCAGCACCTGCTGCGGTCCATCCTTCCCATCCGCGATGCGGGCGGATTCACCCTGGAAGACGGCACCCGCGTCCAGGTCGAACCCATCCTCGTGGGCCGCAACGAAGCCAAGATCCGCGAACTCGCCGAAAAGCACAAGGTCGCTGAATGGACCACGGACCTGGAAGCGGTCATCAACGATCCCACCGTGGATGTCATCTTCGACGCGTCCATGACCAGCCTCCGCGCAGCCACCCTGAAGAAGGCAATGCTCGCCGGCAAGCACATCTTCACCGAGAAGCCCACAGCGGAAACCCTTGAAGAGGCCATCGAACTTGCCCGCATCGGCAAGGAAGCCGGCGTCACGGCCGGCGTCGTTCACGACAAGCTCTACCTGCCCGGCCTGGTCAAGCTCCGCCGCCTGGTGGACGAGGGCTTCTTCGGCCGCATCCTCTCCATCCGCGGCGAGTTCGGCTACTGGGTCTTCGAAGGCGACATCCAGGCGGCCCAGCGCCCGTCCTGGAACTACCGCAAGGAAGACGGCGGTGGAATGACCACGGACATGTTCTGCCACTGGAACTACGTCCTCGAGGGCATCATCGGCAAGGTCAAGAGCGTCAGCGCCAAGACCGCCACCCACATCCCGGCGCGCTGGGACGAAGCCGGCAAGGAATACAAGGCCACGGCGGATGATGCTTCCTACGGCATCTTCGAGCTCGAGACCCCGGGCGGCGACGAAGTCATCGGCCAGATCAACTCGTCCTGGGCAGTGCGTGTCTACCGCGATGAACTGGTGGAGTTCCAGGTTGACGGGACCCACGGCTCCGCCGTCGCAGGCCTGAACAAGTGCGTCGCCCAGCAGCGCGCCCACACCCCCAAGCCGGTCTGGAACCCGGACCTGCCCGTCACCGAGTCCTTCCGCGACCAGTGGCAGGAAGTCCCGGCCAATGCCGAGCTGGACAACGGGTTCAAGCTGCAGTGGGAAGAGTTCCTCCGCGACGTCGTGGCCGGCCGCGAGCACCGCTTCGGGCTGCTGTCCGCCGCCCGCGGCGTCCAGCTGGCCGAGCTCGGCCTGAAGTCCAACGATGAACGCCGCACCCTCGACATCCCGGAGATCACCCTCTAATGACCTCGCTCATCCTTCCCTCCCACGACGGCGGCACCCGCGAATACCGGCTGCAGGGCGGCACCTCCTGGGCCCGCCCCACCGCCCCGCTGACTGCCCGGCGGGCCTACGCTGCCGCGCACGTCATCCCCGAAGTCCTCGCTGACAACACCCCCGGCGCCCCGGCCCGGCTCGACTGGGAGGCGACCATGGCCTACCGCCATGAGCTGTGGTCCTACGGGCTCGGTGTGGCGGACGCCATGGATACTGCCCAGCGCGGCATGGGCCTCGACTGGGCGGCCACCCAGCAGCTCATCAAGCGGACAGGCGTCGAGGCCGCATCGGTGGTCGCAACCGGAAACGCCGCCACAGCGGGCAAGACCGTCCGGGACCTGGTTTCCTGCGGCGCCGGCACGGACCAGCTCGACATCGACTCCCTGCCGGCCGGCGAAGCGGGCATCAAGGCCGTGCTTGAGGCCTACCGCGAACAGATCGCCGTGATCACCGAAGCCGGCCCCAAGGTTATCCTGATGGCGTCGCGTGCCCTGGCCAAGGTTGCCAACGGCCCTGACGACTACCTGAAGGTCTACTCCACCCTGCTGCAGGAAGTGGACCAGCCGGTGATCCTGCACTGGCTGGGCACCATGTTCGATCCCGCCCTGGCCGGCTACTGGGGTTCGGACGATGTCGCAACCGCCACCGCGACGTTCGTTGGCCTCATCAGGGACCATGCGGACAAGGTGGACGGCGTCAAGGTCTCCCTGCTGGATGCCGGCCACGAGGTTGCCCTCCGCGCGGCCCTCCCCGAAGGCGTCCGCCTCTACACCGGCGACGACTTCAACTACCCGGAACTGATCGACGGCGACGGCACTCACCACTCGGACGCCCTGCTGGGCATCTTCGCGGCGATCTACCCGGCCGCCTCGGTCGCCCTCCAAAACTACGACGCCGGCAACGCCGCCAGGGCACGCGAGATCCTGGACTCCACGCGGGAACTGGGAAAGCACATCTTCAGTGCCCCCACGTTCTACTACAAGACCGGTATCGCTTTTATGTCCTGGCTCAACGGCAGGCAGCCCGGCTTCCAGATGGTGGGCGGCCTGCACTCCGGCCGGTCCGTGTGCCACCTCGCCCGGACCTTCGAACTGGCGGACCAGGCCGGCCTGCTGCGCGACCCCGCACTGGCCGCGTTCCGGATGTCCGACTACCTGCGGATCAACGGGGTGGGCGTATGACCAGCGATGCAGTGACGGCGGACTTCGTGCGCCTGTCCATCAACAGCGCCACCACCAAGAGGTGGACGCTCGCCCAGGTGGTTGACGGCTGCGTCAACGCCGGAATCCCCGCCATCGGTCCCTGGCGGGACCGCGTGGAGGAAGCCGGCCTGGACAAGGCGGCCCGCCTGATCAAGGACGCCGGCCTTCGCGTTTCCTCCCTGTGCCGGGGCGGGTTCCTCACCGCGCCGGACGCGGAGGGGCAGGCCGCGGCACTCGGGGACAACCGGGCAGCCATCCTGGAAGCCGTCGCGCTGGACACGCGTGAACTGTTCCTGGTGGTCGGCGGGCTGGCTCCGGGGGAGAAGGACGTGGTGGCTGCACGCCGGCGGGTCGCGGACCGCCTGGCCGACCTGGTTCCCTTCGCGGAGGAGAACGGGGTCCGCCTGGTCCTGGAGCCGCTGCACCCGATGTACGCCGCGGACCGCGCCCTGATCTCCACCCTGGGGCAGGCGCTGGATCTTGCGGCGCCGTTCGACGCCTCCACGGTAGGCATCGCCGTCGACACTTTCCACGTCTGGTGGGATCCGGAACTCAAGGCGCAGATCGAACGCGCCGGGCGGGAGAACCGCATCGCTTCCTACCAGGTGTGCGACTTCAACATGCCCATCGCCGCCGATCCGCTGCTGTCCCGCGGATACATGGGCGACGGCGTGGTGGACTTCGCCACGATTGGCACCTGGGTGCGCGACGCGGGGTACACCGGTGACATCGAAGTGGAAATTTTCAATCAGGACATCTGGGACACGGACGGCAACACTGTCCTGTCCACAGTGAAGGAGCGCTACGCGGAGCTTGTCCTCCCGTACGCCTGACCTGATCCAGACCGCGGGCTCCTGCTAACGTCACGGCAGGAGCCTGCGCCCCACCAAAAAGACCCGGACCGCGTATGCGGTCCGGGTCTTTTCCCTGCGGCGCGTCCTTAGACGTGCATCGAGGCGTACCGGCGGTAGCGGGCCAGTACGCCGCCGTCGTCCCTCCCCGCGGGGAGGTCGACGGCGTCAAGCGCCCACTGCGGGAAATGTCCGGTGAGTGCCCCGGCGGCCTGCCGGGCGGCGCCGTCGGCCACGTACTCGCCGGGGCACGGCACGGTGATGTTGATTCCCAGCAGCTGTGCCGCCGCCTGCTGAACGGCCGTGGACTGGGCGCCGCCGCCCACCAGGATGATCCGCCGGGCCTCCACGCCCTGGTCCTGGAGGGCTGCCAGCCCGTCCGCCAGGGAACAGACAACACCTTCGACGGCGGCACGCGCCAGGTTGGCAGGCGTATAGTTCCCGCGGGTAATGCCGTGCAGCGAGCCGGTGGCATCCGGCAGGTTGGGGGTGCGCTCGCCGTCGAAATAGGGCACCAGGGTCAGGCCGCCGGCGCCGCTTTCGGCTGACAGCGCCAGCTCGTTGAACTCCCCGATGCCCACGCCCAGCAGTGCGGCCGTGGCATCAAAAACGCGGGTGGCGTTCAGCGTGCACACGAGCGGCAGGTAGTGCCCTGCGGCGTCGGCGAACCCGGCCACCAGCCCGGACGGATCGGCGGCCGGCGTGCCGGACACGGCAAAGACCGTGCCGGACGTACCCAGCGACATCACCACATCGCCCACGCCGGCGCCCACACCCAGTGCCGCTGCCGCATTATCCCCGGCACCCGCGGCCACGAGGACGCCTGAGGAAGCCTTGCCCGCCACGTCCAGGGGACCCAGGACGTCGGGAAGGTGCGGAACATGCCCCAGCGACGTTTTCAGGACCTCCGGCAGGTACGCGCCCGCCGCCGTAGAGTAGTAGCCCGTCCCGGAGGCGTCCGACCGGTCCGTGGCCAGCGCCTCAAGGTTCCCGGGGCCGCTGCCGGGGCCGTGGCCCAGCAGCCGCCAGGTCAGCCAGTCGTGGGGCAGGCAGACGGCCGCTGTCTTCGCCGCGTTGTCCGGCTCATTCACGGCCAGCCAATGCAGCTTGGTCAGCGTCAGTGACGCTACCGGGACGGTGCCCGTGGCACCGGCCCAGTAGCGGGCGCCGGCGGCAGCGTCGCCGCCGCCCGCGGTACTGATCAGTTCCAGCGCCGCGCCGGCGCTCCGCGTGTCATTCCACAGGAGCGCAGGCCTGACCACACCGCCGTCGCTGTCCAGGCAGACCATGCCGTGCTGCTGGCCTCCAATGGAGACTGCCGCCACGTCCTCAAAGCCACCGGCCGCGTCCACTCCCTCCTGGAGGGCCGTCCACCAATGGTCGGGGTGGACCTCGGTGCCCTCGGGGTGGCTGGCACGGCCCTGGCGGACAAGTGCTCCGGTGTCCGCGTCACGGATCACCACTTTGCAGGACTGGGTGGAGCTGTCGATGCCTGCTACGAGTGCCATATCCCTAGCGTGCGTTGAGGAGGTGTTCGATGGCGAGCTGGTTGAGGCGGACGAACGCAAAGGAGCGTTCGGCGGCTTTGTCGGCGTTGAAGTCCTCAAAGGCGGTGGTGTCGGCGAGCAGGTCGGCGGTGGTTTCGCCGGCGGCGAGGGTGGGTTCGCCGAGCTCGAAGACGCCGGAGGTGGCGAGGGCTTCCTGGACCTGGGGGTCGGCGCGGAAGGCCAGGGCGCGTTCCTTGAGCAGGAGGTACATGGACATGTTGGATTTCGCGGATTCCCAGACGCCGTCGTAGCCGTCGGTGCGGGAAGGCTTGTAGTCGAAGTGGCGGGGGCCGTCGTAGCGGGGTCCGCCGCCCGGGAAGCCGTTCTCGAGCAGGTCCACGGTGAAGAAGGCGCTGGTGAGGTCGCCGTGGCCGAACACGAGGTCCTGGTCGTACTTGATTCCGCGCTGGCCGTTGAGGTCGATGTGGAAGAGCTTGCCGGCCCACAGTGCCTGGGCGATGCCGTGGGTGAAATTCAGTCCGGCCATCTGCTCGTGCCCGGTTTCGGGGTTCAGGCCCACGATGTCGCCGTGTTCGAGCTCGGCGATGAACGCCAGGCCGTGCCCGACGGTGGGCAGGAAGATGTCCCCGCGGGGTTCGTTGGGCTTGGGTTCGAGGGCGATGCGCAGGTTGTAGCCCTTGTCCTTGATGTAGGCGGCGGCGGTGTCCACGCCTTCCTTCATCCGGTCCAGGGCTGCGGAGAGGTCCTTGGAGCCGTCGTATTCGCTGCCTTCACGCCCGCCCCACATCACGAAGGTCTCGGCGCCGAACTCGGCGGCGGAGTCGATGTTGCGCAGCACCTTGGACAGGGCGAAGCGGCGGATGGAGCGGTCGTTGGAGGTGAAGCCGCCGTCCTTGAACACCGGGTGGCTGAACAGGTTGGTGGTCACCATCGGGACCTTCAGGCCCGTCTCGGCCAGGGCTGCCTTGAAGTTCTTCAGGATCAGTTCCCGCTCCGAGACCGTGGCATCGAAGGGCACCAGGTCATTGTCATGGAAGGTGATGCCATAAGCGCCCAGTTCAGCCAGCCGGTGCACTGCCTCCACAGGATCCAGGTCCGCGCGGGTGGCCACTCCGAACGGATCGGCACCGGTCCAGCCAACGGTCCAGAGGCCAAAGGTGAACTTGTCAGCGGGAGTCGGGGAGAGAGTCATGATGCGTCCTTGCAGTCAGTTTGCCGCCGGTTGGGCAAGTTAGTTTATCGCTTGAACTATATAAGCGTGACTACGCTAGGGTCAATAGGGGCCGAAGGAACGGCCCCGGATCGAATCCAAGGAGAGCGGCCATGGCGAGTACCGCACCTGCTATTGCACCGTCCGATGCCGGGACGCCGGGCAACATGGCGGACGTGCGGCGGAACAACCTCGCCCTGGTCCTGGGCAGGGTGGTGCAGTCGCCCGCCGGATTCCACCTGACACGGGCCCAGCTTGCCGCGGCCACGGGACTGACAAAAGCATCCGTGTCGAGCATCGTCCTGGATCTGCTGCACGCCGGCATCCTCCGCGAAGTCGGCCTGAGCAGGCACGGGGAGCGGGGCAGGCCGGGGGTGGGGCTGGAGCTGAATCCGTCACGGGGCGTCATGGGTATGGAAATCAACGTCGATTACATTGCCGCGGGCGTGACGAGACTCTCCGGGAAGCTCGTGGCAAAAGAAGTCCTGGAAAGGGACAACCGTGACAGCGCCAGCGATGCCGTGATGTCCGCCCTCGCCGGGCTGGCCTCGGGGGTGCGGCAAGCCGCGTCTGCCCTGGGGATCGACGTCTTGGGTGGAGGACTTGCCGTTCCCGGCCTTGTTGAGGCCGGCAGTTCGACTGTCACCGTTGCCCCCAACCTGGGCTGGGTGGACACGAAGCTGGATGTGGCCCGGCTGCTTCCCGGCGTGCCGCTGGGGGTCTCCCTCTTCAACGAGGCCAATGCCGCCGCACTCGCAGAGCTTGCCCAGAGCCCCGGCAGGCGGGATTTCCTGTTCATCTCGGGCGAAGTGGGGGTCGGCGGAGGGCTGGTCCTGAATTCGGAGCTTTTCACTGGCCCTGAAGGCAACGCGGGGGAGGTGGGCCACATCGTGGTGGACCCCGGGGGCGCACCCTGTTCCTGCGGCGGGACGGGCTGCCTTGAGACGGTCGCGGGCCAGGACGCGATTTTTTCTGCTGCCGGAATCACCGTCAAGGGCCGAACCAGGACCGAAAGCATGGCGGATCTGCTGGGCGCCCTGGCCGCCGGCAGTCCCGCCGCGCTTTCGGCCGTCCAGCGGGCGGGGAGGGCCCTGGGGGTCGCCGTGGCATCGGCGTCCCGGGTGGTCAATGTCCGCGCCGTGGTGCTCGGAGGGCACTTCGCCGTCCTTGACCGGTGGCTGCACGGCCCGCTCCTGGAAAGCCTGGCGAAGTACGCGCCCGGTGCGCTTTCCCCGGAACACGTCATCACATCCTCGGTGGGGGATGCCGGGGCCCTGCTGGGGGCGGCGGGCAGCGTGGTCCGGGCGCTGGTGGAGGCACCGCACCGGTTGCAGGCCTGACGAGCACCCCGCTGACCGTTCGCTGAGCTCCGCCTTGCCGCTATGTTCCGGGGAGCAGGAGTAATGGGGCAGTGATGAAAACGAGAAACACCCCGGTCTGTGAACCGGGGTGTTTCCGGTTGGTGCCCCAGGAGGGAATCGAACCCCCGACCGGCGGATTAGAAGGCCGCTGCTCTATCCCCTGAGCTACTGAGGCATGGCCTTCCGGAGCTGATCTCCGGCGCCTCAAAAAGTTTACATTGCCCGGAGCGCCGGCAAGTCACCAGCGGCCCGCCCACCCACTTTTCCTCCACAGGCAGGTACAGAGCCGGGTTGTCCACATAGGCAGGCCACTCCATCGATCACGGCCGGCGGCGCGGGCGATGCTGGTCCTGCCTTCTAGGGCATCACTCATAAAGACAGGACGTAAAGATGAGCGACACCATAACGGTCCGGGGCTTTGTTGCCACCGAGGTCAAGAGCTCCACAACACCAGGGGGAGTGGCCACGGCTTCTTTCCGTATCGGATCCACCTCCCGCCGCTACGACAGGGAATCAGGCACATGGACGGATGGCCACACGAACTGGTTCCTGGTCCAGGGCTACCGCCACCTCGCGGGAAACATCGGCTGCAGCATCAGGAAGGGACAGCCCGTCATTGTGTTCGGTACGTTGAAAATCCGCAGCTGGGAGAGGGACGGCCGAGTTTACTACTCGCACACCATTGATGCCGACGCCGTGGGTCACGACCTCACGTGGGGCACGGCCAACTTCATCCGCTCCTCCGCCAAACCGATCCTCTCACTCGTGGAGCAGGATCCTCCCCCCTCCGAGGGCGAACACCGGGCAGCAGACGGAACGTTCGATGAACCTGAAGATGGTGACGAAGACCTGGACGGCGGCGGGGATCCGGCGGCTGCCTTCATCGAGGACACCAACGGCGACATCGTTGGTTTGAACCTGGAAACGGGGGAGCTCGCCGAATCCGGAGTGTAGGAGGGCTGTTGCTGTTGCTTCCATGGCTGCCTTTGCGGGCAGGACCACGGCACCCCCCGGCCGTGTCCTGCCCGTCGAGGTTGTTCCCGTCCAGGTTGCGAAGGAGGTTCACCACCTCGTGGCAGAATGACTGCATGCGGCTTACCCTCGACCACCGGAAGATTGTCTCGGCGGGGGACCCGCAGGTTGCCCGCACCGCCTCGGCGAAATCTGCCCGGTTGTCACACCAGCGCCCCACCCGCCGCCTGCTGGCTGCGCTATCGGCCGCCGCCCTGGCGGGATCCTTGGCAGGCTGCGTGGGCGGGACACCGTCTGTCAACGAATCCGGTTCAGCAGCGCCTGGCGTTATGGAGCCAGGAATTGCAGAGCCGGGACTTGCACCGTCACAGGCTGCCGGCCCGGCGGCCGCAGATCAGACAGGCGCCGGCACTCCCGGGACGCAGGACGCCGGACCCCTGGCGGATACCTCCGGGGCTGCCTCAAACGGCGCCCCCGAAGCCGCCGCCACGGAAACTGTCCGCCAGACGGTCACTGACGCGCTGGGCAGGCTGGCGGCAGGAACGCCCAAACCCGCCACTGCCCAGGTAAGCGACGCGCTCACGGGGGCGGGCATTGCACCCGGAGTGCTTGAAGTGTCGCAGAGCCGGACACCCACAGGCCTGGAAGCAGATGCCATTGAGGCCGCAGTGCTCCAAGGGCGTGACTGCGTGATCGGCCAGGTCCGCGACGGTGCGGTAGCAGTGACCGTCCTGCCAGTCCTGGCCAGCGGCAAGTGCTTTGTAGGCACCTGAGCCTGTCGCCCGGAATGTGAGATATGCCTGCCAACCCACTAGATTTGGAACCATGGCGGAATTTATCTACACAATGACCAAGGCCCGCAAAGCCGTTGGCGAAAAACTTATTCTTGACGACGTAAGCATGTCCTTCTTCCCTGGCGCCAAGATCGGCGTCGTGGGCCCGAACGGTGCCGGTAAGTCCACCATCCTCAAGATCATGGCTGGACTGGACACCCCCTCCAACGGTGAGGCCCGGCTGAGCCCCGGCTACAGCGTGGGCATCCTGCTGCAGGAGCCCCCGCTCAACGAAGAAAAAACCGTCCTGGGCAACGTCCAGGAGGGCGTGGGCGAGATCTACGGCAAGATCCAGCGGTTCAACGAAATCTCCGAGGAAATGGCCAGCCCCGACGCTGACTACGACACCCTCCTCGAGGAAATGGGGCAGCTGCAGGAAGCCATCGACGCCGCGGATGCCTGGGACCTGGACTCCCAGCTGGAGCAGGCTATGGATGCTCTCCGCTGCCCGCCGGCGGATGCCGACGTCACCAACCTCTCCGGTGGTGAGCGCCGCCGTGTGGCCCTGTGCAAACTGCTGCTGCAGAAGCCTGACCTGCTGCTGCTGGACGAGCCCACCAACCACCTTGACGCAGAGAGCGTGCTGTGGCTCGAGCAGCACCTCTCCTCGTACGCGGGTGCCGTCCTGGCCGTCACCCACGACCGGTACTTCCTGGACCACGTGGCCGAATGGATCGCCGAAGTGGACCGCGGCCACCTGTACCCCTACGAGGGCAACTACTCCACGTACCTGGAGAAGAAGCGTGCCCGCCTGGAAATCCAGGGCAAGAAGGACGCCAAGCAGGCCAAGCGCCTCAGCGAGGAACTGGAATGGGTCCGCTCCAACGCCAAGGGCCGCCAGACCAAGTCCAAGGCCCGCCTGGCCCGCTACGAGGAAATGGCCGCAGAAGCGGACCGCACCCGCAAGCTGGACTTCGAAGAGATCCAGATCCCGCCAGGACCCCGCCTCGGCGGCCTGGTGCTGGAAGCCAAGAACCTCCAGAAGGGTTTCGAGGACCGCACCCTGATCGACGGACTGTCCTTCAGCCTTCCCCGCAACGGCATCGTTGGCGTCATCGGCCCCAACGGCGTCGGCAAGACCACGCTCTTCAAGACCATCGTCGGGCTTGAGCCGCTCGACGGCGGAGACCTCAAGATCGGCGACTCGGTCAAGATCTCGTACGCGGACCAGAGCCGTGGGGGCATCGACCCCAACAAGACCCTGTGGGAAGTCGTCTCCGACGGACTGGACTTCATCCAGGTGGGCCAGGTCGAAATGCCGTCCCGCGCCTACGTTGCCGCTTTCGGTTTCAAGGGCCCGGACCAGCAGAAGAAGGCAGGCGTACTCTCCGGCGGTGAGCGCAACCGCCTGAACCTGGCGCTGACCCTCAAGCAGGGCGGCAACCTGCTGCTGCTCGATGAGCCCACCAACGACCTCGACGTCGAAACCCTCAGCAGCCTGGAGAATGCCCTGCTCGAGTTCCCCGGCTGCGCCGTGGTGGTTTCGCACGACCGCTGGTTCCTGGACCGGGTGGCCACGCACATCCTGGCCTACGAAGGCGACGAGGAGAACCCCTCCAAGTGGTACTGGTTCGAGGGCAACTTCGAATCCTACGAGGAGAACAAGGTTGAGCGCCTCGGGCCGGATGCCGCGAAGCCGCACCGCGTCACGCACCGCCGCCTCACCCGGGACTGACCCGCGGCGGGATAACGAGGGGCAACGCTCCACCAACAGTGCAGAACAGGCCGGCACCCAGTGGGTGCCGGCCTGTTCCGTGTTCTGCGCCGGGCGCGGAATTTACGGTGAGTCCCGCCCGGCTTTGCGGATCTGGTGCTCCATCACCTTGGACTGGAAGGCGCCCACCACCTTATTTTTCAGGTCCGTGGGGACCCGGACCATGCCTTCCTGCGCCACGGACGCCACGTGCTGGCCGGCCTGGTTGAAGATCTTGCCCGTCGCCAGGCCGCGGGCGCCCTGCGCGCTGGGCGATTCCTGCACATAGAGGAGCCACTCGTCCACGCGGGCGGGGCGGTGCCACCACATCGCGTGGTCGAGGCTGGCCACATTCATTCCGGGGGTAATCCAGCTCAAACCGTGGCGCCGCAGGATGGACTCAAGGAGCGTGTAGTCGCTGGCGTATGCCAGGGCCGCCCGGTGCAGGTTGGGATTGTCCGGCATCGGCCCGAAAGTCTTCATCCACACCGCATTGCGGGCTTCCCGCTTGCCCTTCGCGGAGACGTACAGCGGAGGATCCACATGCCTGATGTCGAAAGGACGCTCATAGGCCCAGTGCCGCGCCACGGGGTGGTCGAATTTTCCCAGCAGGTCAGCGGTACTGGGCAGAGACTCCGGGTCCGGAATGCCGCCGGGCATCGTGGACTGGTGCTCAATCCCCTCATCCTCCCCCTGGAAGGAAGCGATCATCGACAGGATCGGCGTGCCTTCCTGGTAGGCGTGGACCCGGCGTGCCGAAAAGGACCGGCCGTCGCGGAGTCGCTGGACGCCGAACGTGATGGGCTTGTTGGCGTCGCCCGGCCGAAGGAAATAGCCGTGCATGGAGTGCACAAAGCGGTCAGGGGCCACAGTCCTGATGGATGCGATGAGCGACTGGGCCAGCACTTGGCCGCCGAACACCCGGTGGTGGGGCTGCTGCTGGGAAGGTCCCAGGAAAATGTCCTCGTCCGTCCGCGCCCCCTCCAGCTCACCAAGGTCAAGGAGGGAGATGAGCGATGAGGTGGGATCTTCGCTGGGGAGCGCCAGCAGTCCGGCGTCGGCTTCAGTCATGGTTCGACTCTAGACGGCGCCCCGGCACTGCTCAACAAAGCCCCAGCCGGTAGTGTTCTTGGTGTGTCTGATCTCCTCACCTCGTCCTTCCGTTTTGCCGACTCCCAGGATCTTGCCGATCTGAAGACCTTCGCCACGCGGGCAAAAGCCATTGACGACGGCGCCATCCGGCTTCAGGCGGCAGGTTCCGTCCTTGCCGCGTATGTGTGCGTGCTCCGGCCGAGGCTCCTGGGCGAATCGACCCCCACGATCCTCGGGCTGCGCACCATGGCCCTGGCGGAACCCTCGGCGACGGATGTGACCGTGGCCTTGTCCGCGGTCCTGGACCGTTTGGCCCGCGCCGGCCAGGACGACGCCGAACTCCCCGTTCCGCCGTCCACCGTCACCGAGTCCTGGACGGGGGTGGGCGCCCCGCGGAGCGGGTGGGAACTGGTCGGCTCACGGCCCGATGCGGAACTGCGGGCGGCAGCCGAGGCAGGCATCGCCGAGGTGGCCGGAATCGTGCCGGACAAGCCCGGTGCTCTCATCGTCAACAATGCCCGCGCCGCGGTGTGGGGCCGGGAACTCGATGCGTCGGGGCTGCCCGCCGGCGCTGCCTTCGCCGCACTGGCCCTGGGATTCCTAGCCGACGGCGACCAGAAGCTCTACCGGGCCGGCCGGTGGTTCCGCCTCACGGGCAGCCGCGGCCACGTCCTGGCGCGGACCGGAAGCGGACTCCTCTAACCGCCGGTTCCGGCGTCACCAGTCAGGGCGCCGAGGGGCTGTTCACCATGGACAGCGCGGCCCGCTCCATGTAGTCCCACAGGGTGCCCTCGTACAGCGGCGGAAGTTCCAGGGCGTCCACAGCCTTGCGCATGTGGAACAGCCAGCGGTCCTTGGCCTCGGGAGTCACCTTGAACGGCATGTGCCGCATGCGGAGCCGGGGGTGGCCGCGTTCCTCGCCGTAGGTGGTGGGCCCGCCCCAGTACTGCTCAAGGAACATCAGGAAGCGGCGCTTCGCCGGTGCAAGGTCTTCCTCGGGGTACATCGGCCGCAGCAGGGGATCCGTCGCCACCCCGTCGTAGAAGACGTCGATCAGCTTCACGAAGGTGTCGTGCCCGCCCACGGCATCATAGAAGTTGTCGGTGTAGCCGGGCTTGCTGAACGGATCGTTCTGCATCAGCTGCGGCCGCTGCGGCTCGATGGGAATCGTCATCGCTATTCTCCGGCTTTCTGGTCGGTCTTGGTGTTCTCGGCGCCGTGGTCCGAGCCCTGGTCCGTGGTGCCGTCCGGCGATTCGTGCAGGGGGACGTACGTGCCCTGGGACCGGTTGCCGACCCGCAGGATCTCGCCGTTGCGCAGGTACCAGATGGCGCCGTCGTCGGACCGGACGCGGGTGATGCGCAGGCCCATGGATTCCACCACGCCCACCACCTCGCTGGTTTCGATCACGTCGCCGATGCCGAACTGGTCCTCAATGGTGATGAATATTCCTGCCAGGAAATCGCGGATCAGCTGCTGGGCGCCGAAGCCGATGGCCACACCCAGGATGCCGACGCTGGTCAGCAGGGGTGCGATGTTAATGTCCAGGTTCTGCAGGACGTACATGCCGGTGATGACCACCACCAGTACTCCCACGATGCTGTTCAGCAGTGAACCGATGGTTTCGGCACGCTGTACGCGCCGCTCATGGTCCAGCGCCCTGAAGGCAGGGGCGGCCCACCTGAAGGTGGGTTTCTTGAAGAAATTGCTGCCTGCCGCCACGCGCCTGGTGATGCGGGAGATGACGAAGGTGGCCACCAGCCAGATGGCAACGCCGACGCCGAGGCTGATCACGATGCCGGTGACGCTGATGCCGTCCGGCTCGCTGGCGGCGGAAGGAAGGATGGACAACGTGCTGACCATGAGGGGGTAGTACTCCTGCTGTTGTTTGGCTGTGCCGGGAAGGGTATGCCGTGATGCCGGTTTCGCCCGGCGCGGACGCCCTGTTCTCCTTCAACACTATCGCCGTAGCCTCTCAACATGCGCATCCTTGTCCTCGGCGGAACGGCCTTCCTCTCCGCAGGAATTGTCCGCAGCGCTGTGGCGGCCGGGCATGACGTCACCTGCCTTGCCCGCGGCTCCGCGGCTGTTCCGCCCCAGGGTGCATCCTGGCTCAGGGCGGACCGTTCACTGGGCGCGAACGCCTACGCCGGTGCGACCGGGGAGTGGGACGCCGTGGTCGAGGTCGCCCGCGACCCTGTCCCTGCCACTGAGGCGCTTGAGGCCCTCGCAGGCCGCGCTGCACACTGGACGTTCGTCTCCAGTTGCTCGGTTTATGCGGATGCTTCGGTTCCCGGCGCGGACGAGGACGCTCCCCTCCTGCCTGCGCTTCCGGCCGGGACTCCGTCCACGCCGGATACCTACGGCGAATCCAAGGCGGCCATCGAGGAGGCAACCCTGCAGGCCGCGGGCGGGAAAGCCCACCTGTGCCGTGCCGGACTGATCGGAGGCCCCTGGGACAGCTCAGACCGCTACGGCTACTGGCCTGCCCGGTTTGCCCGGGACAGCCGCCCGGTCCTCGTACCCGCCATCGACACCAGCCCCACCCAGGCCATCGACGTCCGCGACCTCGCGGCCTGGATCCTGCGCGCCGCCGGGGACGGCGTGACCGGGCCGCTGAACGCTGTAGGCGAACAGGTGCCTTTCGGGAACTACATTGCCGCGTCCCGGGACGCTGCAGGCCACCGCGGCACGATCCTTCCGGCAGAGGAAACATGGCTGGCGGAGCACGGCGTGAACTACTGGGCGGGCCCGGATTCACTGCCGCTGTGGCTCCCGCCCGGGCACGGCGGCTTTATGGCCCGGAGCAACAGCGCAGCTTTGGCCCAGGGACTGCAGTTGCGGCCGTGGCAGGAGACGCTGGCGGATGCCTTGGCCGACGAACGCGTCCGTGGACTCAACCGGCAGCGGAAGGCCGGGCTGGCGCCGGAGACCGAGGCGCGGCTGGCCGGGCTGCTGCCCCGGAGCCTTTGAGTCCACCGTCAGGCCGTTAGCGTCACCGGTTCATGTCCCACCGGGAAGTTCACGCTGCGGGCAATGAAGCACACCTGGTTCGCCTCATGGTGCAGCCGGCCGGCCAGCTCCGCATGTGCCGGATCCGCCACCGTAACCGTCGGGCGCAGCGTCACACTCTCAAACTGGCCGCTGCCGTCCCGGTTCAGCTTCAGCATCCCCGACGCCTCGTCGCGGTAGGCCGTGACCACCACGCCGTGCTTCACGGCCACGTGCAGGTAGGAAAGCATATGGCACTGGGCCAGGGCCGCCAGGAGCAGCTGCTCCGGGTTGTAGCGTGCCTTGTCCCCGTGGAACGTGGGGTCCGCTGAGCCCTTCAGGACCGGCAGCCCGGGAATCAGGATGTCGTGGTCCCGGGAATAGCCCCGGTAGGACGAGGTCCCCTCACCCGAATTGCCCGTCCACTGGACGGTCAGCCCATACCGGTGCTCACTGAGTCCCATCCCGGCCTCCTATGCCTCGCCCGGGAGGACATCAGCCGCGCGGGCGCGCAGTGCCCGGGCAACGCCGTCGCGGTTTTCCAGCATCATGCGCCGCAGCGCGGCGCTTGCCGGCGGAAGCGCGGCCAGGAAGCCGTCCGTGCGGTCAACGGTCGCCTGGGTGGTCAGCAGGGCCGGGTAGAGTCCGACGACGATCTGCTGGGCCAGTGCGTGGGTGCGGGTTTCGACGATGCCCGGTACCGCCTCGAAGTATTTCTCCGCGTACGGCTCCAGCAGGGTGCGGTCCAGGACCCGCATGAAGCCGGTGACCGCCGAACCCTGGAGCGCGTTGGAGAGGTCGCCCCTGACCACGATGGAGTCCCAGGCCGCTGCCTTGGCTTCGGGGGTGGGGATGGCAGCCTTGGCGAGGGCCGCGGCATTCTGGCCGCTGGAGGTGTTGTCGCGCTGGAGTTCGGCATCAATGCCGTCCTGGCCGAGGCGTCCGCCGGCCACCAGGGAGGCCACCAGCTCCCAGCGCAGGTCCTGGTCCACGGCCAGCCCCTCCAGGGTGGCTGAACCGTCCAGGATCCCCGCCACCCTGTCCAGCTGGGACCCGCTGCGGGCCAGCAGCGCGAAGGACTTGACGAACTGGAGCTGCGCGTCGGATCCGCCGGCCACTCCGGACGCCAGGTTCCACAGCCGGTCCGCGGCTGCCACCGCGGTGGCCTCGCGGTGCTTCTCCGCAACGTAGAAGTTCAGGGTTGTGGCCAGCTGGCGGAGCTGGACCAGGATCACCGAGGAATCAGACTCTGCCGCCACGTTGGCGAGGACCAGGTCAACGTACCGCCGCGCCGGCGTCTCGCCGTCGCGGGCGGCGTCCCAGGCCGAGTTCCAGACAAGGGTCCGCGGCAGGCTCTCGCTGAAGTCCTTCAGGTGGGCCGTGGCCGTTGCCAGGGATTTTTCGTCCAGCCGGACCTTGGCGTAGGCGAGGTCGTCATCGTTGACCAGGATCAGGTCCGGCCGGGCAAGCCCCACCAGCCCGGGTACCTCGGTGCGTCCGCCGTCGACATCCAGCTCCTCGCGGTGCACCCGCTCAAGCTTGCCGGACCCGTTGAGGTTGTAGAAGCCCACCGCCAGGCGGTGCGGCCGGATCGTGGGCCACATGTCAACGGCAGACTGGACAATCGCAAAGGACGTGAGCACGCCGCCGCCGTCCACTTCAAGCTCCGGCTTGAGGGTGTTCACGCCGGAGGTTTCCAGCCACTGCCGGCCCCAGTCGTCAAGGTCGCGGCCGCTGGCCTTCTCCAGTTCCACCAGGAGGTCGCTCAGCTCCGTGTTCTGCCAGGAATGCTTGGCAAAGTACTCACGCACGCCGGCCATGAACTCTTCCGGGCCCACCCATGCCACCAGCTGGCGGAGGACGGAGGCGCCCTTGGCGTAGGTGATGCCGTCGAAGTTGACCTCGACGTCCTGCAGGTCGTTGATCTCGGCAAAGATCGGGTGCGTGGTGGGCAGCTGGTCCTGGCGGTAGGCCCAGGACTTCTCCACTGAGGCGAAGGTGGTCCACGCGCTGGTGAAGGACGTCGCCTCCACCGCCGCGAGGTGGGACATGTATTCGGCAAAGGATTCGTTCAGCCACAGGTCGTTCCACCAGCGCATGGTCACCAGGTCCCCGAACCACATGTGCGCGAGTTCGTGGAGCACCGTGATGGCACGGCGTTCGATCTGGGCTTCCGTGACCTTGCTGCGGAAGACGTAGCCCTCCAGGATGGTCACCGCCCCGGCATTTTCCATGGCGCCGGCGTTGAACTCCGGAACAAACAGCTGGTCGTACTTCTCGAACGGGTAGGGGCAGCCGAACTGTGCCTCGAAGAATGCAAAGCCCTGTCGGGTGAGCTCGAAGATGTTGTCGGCGTCCAGGTACTGCATCAGCGACTTCCGGGCGAAGACACCCAGCGGAATGGTCCGCCCGTCGGAGCTCACCACTTCGCTGCGCACGGACTGGTAGGGGCCGGCAATCAGTGCCGTGACGTAGGAGGACAGCCTCGGCGTGGGGGAGAAGGACCATACGGAACGGGCGCCGCCGTCGTCCCCGGGCGTGGCCTCCTGGGGTGCGGGCGTGGGGGAGTTGGAGATGACGTCCCAGTGCGAGGGCGCGGTGACCGTGAAGGTGAACGCCGCCTTCAGGTCGGGCTGTTCGAACACGGCGAACATCCGGCGCGAATCCGGAACTTCGAACTGCGTGTACAGGTAGACCTCGTTGTCCACCGGGTCCACGAAGCGGTGCAGGCCCTCACCGGTGTTCATGTAGGGTGCATCGGCCACGACGGTGAGCTCGTTCTGGTCCGCGAGCTCCGGCAGCTGGATCCTGACGCCGTCGGCCACGGCGGCCGGATCCAGGCTCCTGCCGTTCAGGGTGACGCTGTGGACGGCGGAGGTGACGGCGTCAATGAAAGTGGAGGACCCGGGCCTGGCGCTGAACTTCACGGTGGTGGTGCTGCCGAAAACGTCTGCGCCGCGGGTCAGGTCCAGGCTGACCTCGTAGGACTCGACGGAAATCAGCTTGGCACGTTCAGTGGCTTCAACTCGCGTGAGATTCATACCTGGCACAGGGACCTCCAGAAAGATTGCGTCTGCGCAGCTGGCGGTGCCCAGCGGCGGCACTGCTCATTCTTGCATTCCTTCAGCGCCGGAAACGTAGCGCGGCTCACAGCGGACGGAGAAAGGGGCAGGACGCCAGGTTCCTGCGGCCGGAGTAGCGTTGGATCATGGGCAAGCTTATGGATTCGGTGGACGCCAGGGCGCTGCGGTTCGCCGCAGGGTTTCCGGTGGTCCTTGCCGCCGGTTTTGTGGTGTGCGCCTTTTTGATCCGGCCGGACCTTCCCGAGCCGCTCGCCATCCGGTGGACGGACGACGGCGGCGCGGCCTTCGCTCCCTTCGGCACCTATGTGGGTGTAGGGGCGGCGGCGATCGTGGCGGCGGGCTGGCTGGTCCTCTCCCAGGCCGTGACGCTCAACAGGCCTGCCATCATGCGCCGTATCATGATGGGTGCCGGAATGTTCCTCAGCCTTTTTGTCACCAGCGTCGTCGCGGCCGGCCTGGTGGGGCAGGCAGGGTTGGCAGACGCCCGGGAATCCCACGTGGACATGACGGTCCTCGCCCTCGGAAGCGGTGCGGCCTTGTCGCTCGGCGTCATCATCGCCTTCGTTTTCAAGGCCGACCAGCAGTGGTCGCTCGACGATGACCGTGCGCTCCAGCTCGCCCTCGCCAGGGAAGCGGACCCGGACCTGGCGCGGGACAGCATCCGCCTGTGGGTGCACGCCCGCAGCTCGGTCTTCATCATGATCGCCATAGCGTCGCTGTTCCCCTCCGCGCTGATCACGGTCGCCGTCCCCTGGCTTGGAATGCTCCTGGTGCTCCTCGCCGTGGTGGGCGCCGCCTTCCTGTTCGCCCGGATCAAAGCCGACCGCCAGGGGCTGAAGGTCCTCCTGGCTGGCATCGTGCCGGTCATGAACGTGCCGGCGGGCGCCATCTCCGGCGCCACCGCGGCGGATGTGAAGGCGGCAGACTATGGCGGGTGGGGCTACCGGCACCACGGCGGGACCTCAGCCATGCTCGTCAGCAGCGGCCCCGCCGTCGTCGTCAGCAAAACTGACGGCCAGCGCCTCGCGGTAAGCGGCGGCAGCCCCGCGTCCGCTGCAAGGCTGGCTGAAGTCTTGACCCGTGTGGCCGCAAGGGCACGCCGCGGAGGCGGCGGGCAGCCACCGGCCGCGCAGCCGGAGTCCTAGTATCCTTGACCCTGTTGTCCTGACCCTGGCCTGCGCCGTCCCGGCCGGCTGCCGGCGCCCCAACCGAACGGATTCTGCTCGTGACTTCTTCCCCTGCCTTCCCGCGGGTCCACATCGCCACCGACCACGCAGGCATGGAGCTCAGCGCCCACCTGGTGCAGCACCTGTCCGCCAAGGGATACGAGGTGGTGGACCACGGTCCCAAGGTCTACGACGCACAGGACGACTACCCGTCGTTCTGCATCAACGCCGCCCTTGCAGTGGTTGCGGACCAGCAGGCAGGGGTCCACGCCCTGGGCATCGTGCTGGGCGGTTCCGGCAACGGTGAGCAGATTGCCGCCAACAAGGTCAAAGGTGTCCGTGCCGCCCTGGCCTGGAACCACTCCACCGCCGTCCTGGCGCGCGAGCACAACGATGCCAATGTTGTTGCCGTCGGCGGCCGCCAGCACACCGTGGAGGAGGCCACCGCGCTCATCGAAGCCTTCCTGAGCGAGCCTTTCAGCAACGACGAACGGCACGTCCGCCGCATCGGCAAGATCGCCGCCTACGAATCAACCGGCGAGGTCATCGAGTAGTGCCTGAAGGGCATTCCGTCCGCAGGCTGGCGCGGCAGTTCGGGGACGTCTTCGGCGGCCGGCGGCTCAGTGTGTCCAGTCCGCAGGGCAGGTTCAGCGAAGGGGCCGCGCTGCTGGACGGGCACACGCTGCTCGCGGCCGAAGCGCACGGCAAGCACCTCTTCCTGCACTTCGACAACGCCCTGGTGCTGCACGTGCACCTCGGGCTGTACGGGGCCTGGAGCTTCGGCGGCGACAGCACTTTCAACGGATCTTCCAGCATCGGTGCGCCGCGCCGCGTGGGGGAGCAGGAGACCTTCGCGGACGGAAACGACGACGACGCCTATTCAGGACCGCCGGCGCCAGTGGGTGCCGTGCGTGTCAGGCTGGCCGCCTCGAACGGCTGGGCCGATCTCCGGGGTGCCACCACGTGCGAAGCCATCACCCTGGCCGAGACCGACCTGGTGCGGGCGCGGCTGGGGCCGTATCCGCTGGTCAACCGCCGGGGCGACGCCGGGCGGTTCGCCGCCAACCTCCAGGGCCGCAAGGCACCCGTGGCCGCGCTCCTGATGGACCAGAAGATCATCGCCGGCGTGGGCAACGTCTACCGGGCGGAGGTCCTGTTCCGGCGGCGGCTCGACCCCTGGCTGCCGGGCAGCAACCTCGCGGACAGCGAGGCACGGAAGCTCTGGCGCGACGTCGTTTCCGTGATGAACGACGGCGTCGCCGACGGCAGGATCATCACCACGACGCCCCGCTACTGGACGGCAAAGGGCAAAAAGGCCAAACCCACAGCCGAAGCCGCCTCACTGAAAAGCAGTTCTTTTCCCGCCCGGGACAACGCGCATTTTGTGTACAAGCGTGACGGATTGCCCTGCCGGGTCTGCCGCACCACGGTGCTGGCCGCAGACCTGGTGGGCCGCAGGCTGTACTGGTGCCCGTCCTGCCAGGCCTGAATTCGGCGCCGGCATCCTTGGTCGGACATGAAAAAAGGCCCCTCAACTGAGGGGCCTTCGTTTCTGGAGGGGACGACGGGAATCGAACCCGCGTAATCAGTTTGGAAGACTGAGGCTTTACCATTAAGCTACGTCCCCGGAAGAAGCTGCATCTGCAACATTAGCAGGCCTGCGACTTCGGGCTGGCTGTTCAAGCCGGATACAACTAAACCTAATCCATGGCCTACGTGTCAAATGTGCAAACTCGCCGCGTATGACCGTAGACTTGCCTGTGCACTTACGGGGTGTAGCTCAGCTTGGCTAGAGCGCCTGCTTTGGGAGCAGGAAGTCGCAGGTTCAAATCCTGTCACCCCGACTCTGCGGCCCGGACCTGTTGGCCTGGACAAAAACATTGCGTTTGCAGAAACCCATCCCACAAACCCAGGAGTACTTAGACCGTGAAGAGCGCTGTCGAGAACCTCACCCCCACGCGGGTCAAGCTCAATGTTGAGGTCCCCTTTGAGGAATTGAAGCCCAGCATCGACTCGGCGTACAAGACCGTTGCTTCGCAGATCCAGGTCCCTGGCTTCCGTAAGGGCAAGGTACCGGCAAAGCTCATCGACCAGCGCGTCGGCCGCGGCTACGTCCTGGAGACTGCCATCAACGAAGGCCTCAACGGCTGGTACCAGGCTGCCGTGCAGGAATCCGGCATCCGTCCCCTGAGCCGTCCCGAGGTTGAGATCACCGAGGTTCCGGACCCGTCGGCTACCGACGGCGGCCTGAAGTTCGCTGCCGAGGTGGATGTCCGCCCCGAGATCGAACTCCCGGACTACGCCGGCATCAAGGTTGAGGTTGCAGCTGCCGAGTCGTCCGAAGAGGACGTGGACAAGGCCCTCGACGAACTGCGCGGCCGCTTCGGCACGCTCAAGTCGGTCGAGCGCCCCGCTGCCGATGGTGACTTCCTCACCATCGACATCACCGCCACCATCGACGGCGAAGAGGTTGACTCCGCTGCCGGCCTGTCCTACCAGGTTGGTGCCGGCACCATGCTCGACGGACTCGACGAAGCCGTTACCGGCCTCAGCGCCGATGAGGACGCCATCTTCAACACCACCCTGGTGGGCGGTGACCACGCCGGCGAAGAGGCCCAGGTCAAGGTCGTTGTGAAGGCCGTCAAGGAGCGCGAACTCCCCGAGGCAAACGACGACTTCGCCCAGCTCGCCTCCGAGTTCGACACCCTGGCCGAACTCCGCGAGGACCTCGCCAAGCAGGCCGCCGACTCCAAGGTAGTGGAGCAGGGCGTTGAGGCCCGCGACAAGGTCCTGGACAAGCTCGTTGAGCTCGTCGAGGTTCCGGTTCCGGATTCCGTGGTTGAAGAGCAGCTCGAGGCCCACTTCAAGGAGGGCAACGGACACGGTGAAGGCGAGCACGACACCGAGGAGCACCGCGAAGAGGTCCGCGCCAACACGGCCCGTGCCTTCCAGAACGAGATCATCCTCGACGCCATTGCCGAGAAGGAAGAAGTCAACGTCAGCCAGAACGAGCTGATCGACTACATCGTCACCACGGCAAGCCAGTACGGCATGGACCCGAACCAGTTCGCCCAGATCATCGACCAGAGCGGCCAGGTGCCCATGATGGTCTCCGAGGTCCGCCGCCGCAAGGCGCTGGCTGTTGTCCTCGGCCAGGCCGAGGTCACCGACACCGAAGGCAAGGCTGTCGACCTCAGCGACTTCGTGCGCCCCGGCGGCGAAGAGGAAGCTCCGGCAGCCGAGGCTGTGGAAGCGGAAACCGAAGAGACCGCCGCTGACGACGACAAGGCAGAGGCCAAGGCCTAGGCTTCAGGACGCGCCGCCGAAGGGCCCCCGGATCACCCGATCCGGGGGCCCTTTGCGTTAAGATCCGGCGCTGCCGGACCTGCCCGGCCGATCGTGCGCCGTCAGCGAACAGCCGCGGATGTGCGAACAAAACGCCGGTGAAACCGGTTAGTGTCCAAGTAGTGATTTTCAGTGATGTCTTCGTCACCAGCGAGAGGTTAGTACACATGTCACAGCACCCAGAGTCCCCCCGGATGGCGACTGTCGATCCTGCAGCCCAGGACAACTACATCTACAACCGGCTCCTCAAGGAGCGGATCATCTGGCTCGGCTCAGAGGTGCGTGACGACAACGCCAATGCCATCTGCTCGCAGCTGCTGCTCCTGTCCGCGGAGAACCCGGAAAAGGACATCTACCTTTACATCAACTCACCGGGCGGCTCCGTGACCGCCGGCATGGCCATCTACGACACCATGCAGTTCATCCCGAACGACGTCGTGACCGTTGCCACCGGCCTCGCCGCCTCCATGGGGCAGTTCCTGCTCTCGTCGGGAACCAAGGGCAAGCGCTACGCGACACCGAATGCCCGCGTCCTGATGCACCAGCCGTCGGGCGGCATTGGCGGCACGGCCTCTGACATCAAGATCCAGGCCGAGCTCATCCTGCACATGAAGAAGGTCATGGCCGAGCTGACTGCCGAGCAGACCGGCCAGACCGTTGAAACCATCCTCAAGGACAACGACCGTGACAAGTGGTTCACGGCAACCGAAGCGCTTGAGTACGGTTTCTTCGACAAGATTGCTGCGCACGCCGGTTCGGTGTCCGGTGGCGGCGGAACTGCCAACGGAGCATCCGGCGAGTCGGCATCCGAGAAGTAACCCGGCATTTAGAACACTTAGATCAGGAGCACCAAAAAATGACCTACAACTTCGGATCGACTGCCGGCAATCTCCCGACCAGCCGCTACGTCCTGCCACAGTTCGAAGAGCGCACACCGTACGGCTTCAAGCGCCAGGATCCGTACACCAAGCTCTTTGAGGACCGCATCATCTTCCTCGGTGTCCAGGTGGATGACGCCTCCGCCGATGACGTCATGGCCCAGCTGCTGGTCCTTGAGTCCACAGACCCGGACCGCGACATCACCCTGTACATCAACTCCCCGGGCGGTTCCTTCACCGCCATGACGGCGATCTACGACACCATGCAGTACATCCGCCCGGAGATCCAGACGGTGTGCCTGGGCCAGGCAGCAAGCGCCGCGGCGGTCCTGCTGGCGGCGGGTACTCCCGGCAAGCGCCTTGCCCTGCCCAACGCCCGGGTCCTGATCCACCAGCCGGCCCTGTCCGGCGGCCAGGGCGGCCAGGCCTCGGACCTCGAAATCCAGGCTGCCGAAGTCATGCGCATGCGCTCCTGGCTCGAGGACACGCTGGCACACCACTCCGGACGGACGTCGGAGCAGGTCAACAACGACATCGAGCGCGACAAGATCCTTACGGCCGCGGAAGCCCAGTCGTACGGCCTGATCGACCAGGTCCTGGATTCCCGAAAGATCAAACCGCAGGCAATCACCAGGTAGCGGTAAAGTAGTGGGCCGGTGGGGCCAATCATTTGGCCCCACCGGCCTTTTCCTTCCACCCTGGGAAGCTAATGTGACCTAGAGTGGATGTTGTCACAACCGGTCCATGCAGGCTGGTGAAGATTCCAGCAACGGTGCAAGGCTGCCTGGCAGCAAAATACTAAGGGGTTCACATATGGCTCGGATTGGCGAGAGCACGGATCTGCTGAAGTGCTCTTTCTGCGGAAAGAGCCAGAAGCAGGTGCGCAAGCTCATTGCCGGGCCCGGTGTTTACATCTGCGATGAATGCATTGAGCTCTGCAACGAGATCATCGAAGAGGAACTCGCGGAGGTTGCCGATCTGGGCAGCTTCGAGCTCCCCAAGCCCCGTGAGATCTTTGATTTCCTGCAGGAATACGTCATCGGCCAGGAACCCGCAAAACGGTCCCTCGCCGTCGCCGTCTACAACCACTACAAGCGCATCCAGGCCGGCCACGCCCCCAAGTCCGGAAGCCTTGCCGATGGCGGGCATCATGACGACGTCGAAATCGCCAAGTCGAACATCCTCCTGATCGGGCCCACAGGATGCGGCAAGACGTATCTTGCCCAGACCCTGGCGCGGCGGCTGAACGTCCCGTTCGCCGTCGCCGATGCCACGGCCCTGACCGAGGCCGGCTACGTGGGCGAGGATGTGGAGAACATCCTCCTCAAGCTCATCCAGGCCGCTGACTACGACGTCAAGAAGGCCGAGCAGGGCATCATCTACATCGATGAGATCGACAAGATTTCACGCAAGAGCGAAAACCCCTCCATCACCCGGGACGTCTCGGGCGAGGGCGTCCAGCAGGCGTTGCTGAAGATCCTTGAGGGAACTGTTGCTTCCGTTCCTCCCCAGGGCGGCAGGAAGCACCCGCACCAGGAATTCATCCAGATCGACACCACCAACGTGCTGTTCATCGTTGCCGGCGCCTTCGCCGGCCTTGAGGAGATCATCGGATCCAGGTCCGGCCGGAAGGGCATTGGCTTCGGAGCCCCCCTGAACGAGGCGAGCAAGAAAGTGGACTCCTACGGCGAGGTGATGCCGGAGGACCTGCTCAAATTCGGCCTCATTCCCGAGTTCATCGGCCGGCTGCCCGTGATCACCACCGTGTCCAACCTGGACCGCGACGCCTTGATCCAGATCCTGTCCACACCCAAGAACGCCCTGGTGAAGCAGTACCAGAAGATGTTCCAGATAGACGGCGTGGAACTTGTTTTTGACAACACTGCCCTGGACGCCATCGCCGAGCAGGCGCTTGAGCGCGGGACGGGCGCCCGCGGGCTGCGCGCCATCATGGAAGAAGTCCTGCTGCCCGTGATGTTCGATCTCCCAAGCCGCGAAGACGTTGCCAGCGTGATCATCACGGAGGACGTTGTCCTGAAGGGTGCCGAACCAACCATCGTTCCGCACGTCACCAAGCGCCGTAAGTCGGCCTGATTCGTCCGCACGGCTTGTCCCGCGACAGCTTGTTGTCCCGATACGGCTTGTCCTGGAACAGCGCCGTCACCCCGCACCACCCCCCGTCCACACCGTGGCAACCCTGCGCCACGGAAACCAGCGAAGGAATGCCCCATGACTGATTCCGTGAAGAACAAAGCCGATTTCTGGTTCGATCCGCTGTGCCCCTTCGCCTGGATCACTTCCCGCTGGATCGGCGAAGTGGAAGGTGTCCGCGACATCGAAACGGACTGGCACGTCATGAGCCTGGCGGTCCTCAATGAGGGCCGTGACCTTGAGCCGTCTTACCGCGAATCCATGGACAACGCCTGGGGACTTGTCCGTGTGATCATTGCAGCGCAGCAACAGCACGGAGATGCAACAGTCAAGGCGCTTTACGATGCCATGGGCTCCTTGATCCACGAAGCCGGCGAGAAGGACCGCGACGTGGTCATCACCAAAGCGCTTGCGGACTGCGGGCTTCCCGCCACCCTTGCCGCTGCCGCGTCTACTGACGCCTTCGATGACCAGCTCCGGGCAAGCCACCAGGAGGGCATCTCGCTGGTGGGCCAGGACGTCGGAACTCCCGTCGTGGCCTTTAACGGAACAGCGTTCTTCGGCCCCGTGCTCACTAGGATTCCCCGCGGTGAGGAGGCCGGAAGGCTCTGGGACGCCACCACTGCCATTGCGGCCTACCCGCACTTCTTCGAGCTCAAGCGCAGCCGCACCGAGCAGCCCGAGTTCACCTAGCACTGGTCCGGCCGGCCCGCACGGCAGGGCCAAAGGAGCCCTGGTGGAACTACAACCAAGTAGTTCCACCGGGGCTCTTGCGCTTGCGGGTGGGCAGGACAACAATGGTTCTTACCCACTTCGAAAGAAGGGGGACGCAGGAACCAAAGATTCAGTGATATGTCATCTGACGCAGCCATCGGCAAAGCCAGATGCAAGCTACCAGTGACGTGGTAGGAAGACCTGAAGATCAGAGGATCCTGCCAGACCATCAAGACGTCACCGGATGGCCGAAAAGTCGAAGCCCCACCAACGGCAAAACGCTGATGGGGCTTCCCCTTTGCCCTGAAACAGGTCCGGCCCTGGAACAGGGCCGGACTGGGGCTACGCTTTCGCCGGCTCTTCCGTCGCCGCAAGCGCCACGTCGCTGACGCTCAGTTCGCCCTCGCCGACAGCAAGGATGATCTCGCGGGCGTTGGAGGCCGCCTTCAGGTCAGCCAGGCCGGCATGCAGCTGCGCGGCCAGTGCCTCCGGAGCCGTGATGGTCGCGGTGAGAACCTCCGTGCGCTGCTTGACCTTCGCTTCGGACTTGGCTTTCCGGACGCCGCTGAGGGCCACCCCAACGGTTGCGAGCATGGAGGTGTCGCCCCCCGGGACATCCAGCGGTGCTGGCCACTGGGCGCGGTGGACAGAGCCCGTGCGCCACCAGCTCCATACCTCTTCGGTGGCGAAGGGGAGGAAGGGAGCGAAGAGCCGCAGCAGGGTGTCCAGGGTGGTGGCCAGTGCTGCCAGTACGGAAGCCTGTTCGGCCTCACCGGCGGCGCCGTAGGCCCGGTCCTTGATCAGCTCCACGTAGTCATCCGTGAACTGCCAGAAGAAGCTTTCCGTGATCTGCAGCGCCCGTGCGTAATCATAGTTGTCAAAGGCCTTGGTGGCCTGGGCCACCACCTCCGACAGCTGCGCCAGGACCGCCCGGTCCAGCGGATTGGCCAGGACGGAAAGGTCGGCGGACAGCACGGAGTCTTCCGTGGCGCCCAGGTTCAGGACGAACTTGGAGGCATTGAGCAGCTTGATGGCCAGGCGCCGGCCGATCTTCATCTGGGCGATCTCGTAGGCTGTGTCCGCACCGAGCTTGGCCGAAGCGGCCCAGTACCGGACAGCGTCCGAGCCGTATTCCTCCAGCACGTCGGTGGGTACCACCACGTTGCCCTTGGACTTGGACATCTTCTTGCGGTCGGGGTCGAGGATCCAGCCGGAGATGGCGGCGTGCTTCCACGGCGCGCTGTTTTCCAGGGCGTCCGCGCGGACCACGGAGGAGAAGAGCCAGGTCCGGATGATGTCGTGGCCCTGGGGCCGGACGTCAAACGGGAAGACCTTGGCAAAGAGGTCCTCGTCGCGCTTCCAGCCGCCAACGATCTTGGGCGTGAGGGAGGACGTGGCCCAGGTGTCCAGGATGTCAGCGTCGCCCGTGAAGCCGCCGGGAACGTCGCGCTGGGATTCGTCGAACCCGGGTGCGGCGTCCGCAGCCGGGTCAACGGGCAGCTGCCCGTCGGACGGGACGATGGGGGAGTCGTAGTCCGGGTTGCCGTCAGCATCCAGCGGGTACCAGACCGGGATGGGCACGCCGAAGAAGCGCTGGCGGGACACCAGCCAGTCGCCGTTCAGGCCGGCAATCCAGTTCTCGTAGCGCGAGCGCATGAAGGCCGGGTGGAAGTCGATTTCGTGCCCGCGGGCGATCAGGCGTTCGCGGCGGTCCTCGTCCCGGCCGCCGTTGCGGATGTACCACTGGCGGGAGGTGACCACTTCAAGGGGCTTGTCGCCTTTTTCGTAGAAGTTCACGGGGTGCATGATCTTCTTGGGCTCGCCGTCGAGCAGTTCGGCGGCGGTCAGGAGCTTCACCACTTCTTCCTTGGCGCTGAAGACGGTCTTGCCCGCAATGGCGGCGAAGGCTTCGCGGCCGATGTCGGTGGTGATCCACTCGGGAGCCTCGCTGACGATCCGTCCGTCGCGGCCCACGATCGCCCGGGTGGGCAGCTGAAGTTCGCGCCACCAGGTGACGTCGGTCAGGTCACCGAACGTGCACACCATGGCGATGCCGGAGCCCTTGTCCGCCTTCGCGAGCGGATGCGCCCTGACCTCAACCTCCACGCCGAACAGCGGGGACGTGACCTTCTTGCCGAACAGCGGCTGGTACCGTTCGTCGTCGGGGTTTGCCACCAGGGCGGCGCAGGCCGCCAGCAGTTCCGGACGGGTGGTCTCGATGTAGATCTTTTCCCCGTCCTCGGTGAAGAACGGGTAGCGGTAGTAGGCGCCGGGCATCTCGCGGTCCTCGAGTTCCGCCTGCGCTACGGCGGTACGGAACGTGACGTCCCAGAGGGTGGGTGCCTCTGCCATGTAGGCGTCGCCCGCGGCAAGGTTGGCCAGGAAGGCGCGCTGCGAGACTGCCCGCGAGTTGTCGTCGATGGTGCGGTAGGTGAGCTCCCAGTCAACGGACAGGCCAAGGGTCTGGAAAAGGTTTTCGAAGACCTTCTCGTCCTCAACGGCCAGCTCTTCACACAGTTCGATGAAGTTCCGGCGGGAGACGACGTCGAAGTCCCGCTGGTTCTTGGCAGGCTGCGCCGGCGGCCGGTAATCGGGGTTGTACGGGATTGAGGGGTCGCAGCGGACGCCGTAGAAGTTCTGCACCCGGCGTTCGGTGGGCAGGCCGTTGTCGTCCCAGCCCATGGGGTAGAAGACGTTCTTGCCTGTCATCCGCTGGTAGCGTGCCAGCACGTCGGTCTGCGTGTAGGAGAACATGTGCCCCACGTGGAGCGACCCGGACGCCGTGGGCGGGGGAGTGTCGATCGAGTAGACCTGGTCCCGGGTGGTTTCCCGGTCGAACTTGTAGGTCCCCTCGGCCAGCCACCGCTGCGTGAGGGCAGCTTCGAGGCCTTCGAGGGCCGGCTTGTCCGGAACGTTGATGGGGGCGGTTGTGGGCGTGTCTGTACCCTGCGTGTCTTCAGCCATCTGCCAATTGTTTCATGTCCGGGCTTGTCCGCCCGCCCGCTGCGGTGCCGGGCGCCCTGTTCCCATGGGCGGGCCGGTCGGCGTCGCCCTCCCGCCGTCCCGCTATGGTGGTGCCATGACTGATGTTTCGCAGAAAAAGGCAGCTTTGGTGACCGGCGCAAGCAGCGGAATCGGGGAGGCCACTGTCCGCGCCCTGGCGGCGGATGGCTGGAAGGTGTTCGCCGTGGCCCGCCGCGCGGACCGCCTGGCCGAACTCGAGAAGGAGACCGGCGCCGTCGCGCTGCCCGCCGACATTTCCGAGGACGACGACGTGTCCCGGCTTGTGTCGCAGGTGGCCGAAGCGGGGGGAATCGACACGCTGGTCAACATCGCCGGCGGTGCCAGGGGCGCGGACACCATCGGATCCGCCAGCACCGGTGACTGGGAATGGATGTACCGGGTGAACGTGCTGGGCACCATGAAGCTCATCAAGGCGTTCCTGCCGATGCTGCGGGCCAATGGCGAAGGGACAGTACTGAACCTGACCTCCACCGCCGGGCTGGCGGCGTACGAGGGCGGTGGCGGCTACAACGCGGCGAAGTTCGCCCAGCGCGCCCTGACGGAGGCACTGCGGCTGGAGGAAGCCGAGCACAACGTCCGCGTGATCGAAGTGGCACCCGGGCTGGTCCAGACCGAGGAGTTCGCCCTGAACCGGCTTGGTGACCGGCAGGCAGCGGACAAGGTCTACCAGGGCGTGGAGAAGCCGCTGACGGCCGGCGACGTCGCCGACGTGGTCCGCTACGCGGTCACCGCTCCGCACCACGTCAACCTGGACCAGATCGTGATCCGGCCGGTGGCGCAGGCTTCCAACTACAAGCTCATCCGCAAGGCGTAGCGCCTACGGCAGGACCAGGCGCGCCACCACCGCGGCATGGTCCGTTCCCGGGAGCGTGACTACGTCGAAGTCCACCACCTCGATGCCGGGGCTGACCAGGACATGGTCGATGGCCACGAAAGCCGGTGCCGGTGAATTTACGGGCCACGTGGGGGCCAGCCCCTTGCCGGTCACCTGCGCGGCGTCGGACAGTCCCGTGGCCACGAGATCCCTGAACTCACTGTGGTCCGCGCTGGCGTTGAAGTCGCCCAGCAGGATGGCAAGCCGGCTGCCAGGCAGTGCCTGCCACAGTTCACCCAGCTGCCGCAGCTCCTGCCGCCACGACGTGATGTGCCCCCTGCGCGGCGAGTCCACGTGGACCGCCGTCAGGTGCACCGGCCCGGAAGCGCTGGGAATGACGGCGACGGCGCGGCTTTGATGGAAAGCCGAGCCGGGAACGCGTTCCACCTGCTCGAGGGGGAATCGCGAGAAGAGGGCGCTTCCAGTCACGTCCCAGTCCACATCCGTGGCGCGCGACGGCAGCAGCGTCGACAGCCCCGCCTTATCCAGTGCCTTCAAGCCGGCAGGGGCAAGCTCCGGCAGGGCCAGGACGTCCACGTTGCGGGTCCTGATTTCTGCCAGCAGGGCGCCGGGATCCACGCCGGAGTACCCCACGTTCACCGCCATGACTGTCAGCACCGGCCCCGGTGCCAGGTCCGCGGGCGGGGCAGGGGACTGGACGTTGGCCGGCTGCACGTTTCCGGACGGCGGCGTGGCCAGCGTGCCGGGCGGCACGACGCGGTCCAGCACCCAGCCGAGCTGCACGGCGAGCAGCCCCGCCACGAGGGCAGCGGCCACGGCCCTGCGGGGTCCGGTGTTGCGGACGAGGGCGACGACGGCGGCAGCGAGGGCCGCCGTTGTTGTGATCAGCCCCGCGGGAAAGAGGGCCAGGAGCTGGATCCAGGGGGTGCCGACATCCCACGGAACCATGCGCAGGAACACCAGTGCAGCACCCGGCACGGCCAGGACGGCGGCGGCAGCCGACCACCGGGACCAGGCCCGGCGGGGCCTGCCGCCGCGCACCCCGGGCCCATACTCTCGCATAGGTTCCATTATTGGTGGCCCGGCCCCGGAAATAGTAGACTCAAAAAGGCTACGACCCGGCAATCACCGGTGAGCTTCCGGAAGAACACGCGGACCGCCCTGGCAGGACAAATAAGGGGCACGCGCCAGTAGAACCGGACGGGTAAGCCCGTCACAGCAGTAATGAGTGGCCGTCGCGGCACACGTTCCCCCGGGAAGCTGGCAGCGGCGGTAAGTGAGGTGGTACCGCGGTGAGCGTGGAGTCCGGACGGACACCACTGGATCCGTCCTCGCATCCTGAACGGAACAGAAGGCGCAAGCCGGCAGTTCGCCAAGCTCAACCCAGGATGTCGACATGTCGTATTACCCCAAGGCCTCAGCCTCCACCGGCCCTTCGTCCAGCGGCGGTGCCGCCGTTTCCGCCTCCGTGAAGTTTCCGGAGATCGAAGAGCGCATCCTGAAGTACTGGGACCAGGACGGCACCTTCCAGGCCAGTATCGACCAGCGGAGCGCGGACGCCCCGGGCGGGGAGCCCGGCAGCAACGAGTTCGTCTTCTACGACGGCCCGCCCTTCGCCAACGGCCTGCCCCACTACGGGCACCTCCTTACCGGCTACGCCAAGGACCTGGTGGGCCGCTACCAGACCCAGCGCGGGAAGCGCGTTGAGCGCCGGTTCGGCTGGGACACCCACGGCCTGCCCGCCGAGCTTGAGGCCATGAAGCAGCTCGGGATGACGGATAAGACCCAGATCGAAGCCATGGGCATCGACAAGTTCAACGACGCCTGCCGCGCCTCCGTCATGAAGTACGCCGACGAGTGGAAGAGCTACGTGACCCGCCAGGCGCGGTGGGTGGACTTCGACAACGACTACAAGACCCTCAACGTGGAATACATGGAGTCCGTCCTCTGGGCGTTCAAGCAGCTTCACGAGAAGGGCCTGACCTACAACGGCTACCGCGTCCTGCCGTACTGCTGGAAGGACGAGACGCCGCTGTCCAACCATGAGCTGCGTATGGACGACGACGTCTACAAGAACCGCCAGGACCAGACGGTCACGGTAACCTTCCCCATCACGGCAGGGGAGTCGGACCTGTCCCGGCAGCTCGCCGGCGTCCAGGCCCTCGCCTGGACCACGACGCCCTGGACGCTGCCCACCAACGCGGCGCTCGCCGTCGGCCCTTCCATCACTTACGCCGTGCTCCCGGCCGGCCCCAACGGTGTCAAGGCCGCCGCTGCGGACGCGCCCGTCACGGGCAGCTTCCTGCTGGCCGCGGACCTCGTGGGCAACTACGCCAAGGACCTGGGCTATGACGATTTCGAGGGCGCCCGGGCCGCTGTTGTCTCCACCCACACCGGCACCGAGCTGGAAGGCCTGGCGTACCAGCCGCTGTGGAGCGATTTCGCGGACAACGAAAAGTACGGCATGGAGAACGCCTGGCGCTTCCTGGTTGCCGATTACGTCACCACCACCGACGGTACCGGCATCGTGCACCAGGCTCCGGCCTACGGCGAGGACGACCAGAAAGTCTGTGAGGAAGCCGGCATCCCGGTGGTCCTCTCCGTAGACGAGGGCGCCAAATTCCTCCCGCTCTTCAAGCACGGCGACCTGCACGACATCGCGGGCCTGCAGGTCTTCGAGGCCAACAAGCCCATCACGCAGGTGCTGCGCGCCCAGGGCCGGCTGGTCAAGCAGGCCAGCTACGAGCACAGCTACCCGCACTGCTGGCGCTGCCGCAACCCGCTGATCTACCGCGCCGTCTCCTCCTGGTACGTGGAAGTCACCAAGTTCAAGGACCGGATGTCCGAACTGAACAAGGAGATCAACTGGATCCCCGGCAACGTCAAGGACGGCCAGTTCGGCAAGTGGCTGGAGAACGCCCGTGACTGGTCCATCAGCCGCAACCGGTACTGGGGCAGCCCCATCCCGGTGTGGCAGTCCAGCGACCCCGACTACCCCCGCACCGACGTCTACGGCTCGCTCGCCGAGATCGAGGCGGACTTCGGCCGGCTGCCGCTGAACAAGGACGGTCAGGTGGACCTGCACCGCCCGTTCATCGATGAACTGACCCGGCCCAACCCGGACGACCCCCGCACCCCCGAAGAGGGCCAGTCCGTCATGCGCCGCGTGGAGGATGTCCTGGACGTCTGGTTCGACTCCGGCTCCATGCCGTACGGCCAGGTGCACTACCCGTTCCAGAACGAGGCGTGGTTCGACACGCACAACCCGGCTGACTTCATCGTGGAGTACATCGGCCAGACCCGCGGCTGGTTCTACATGCTGCACATCCTCTCCACGGCCCTGTTTGACCGGCCGGCCTTCCGCAACGTCATCAGCCACGGCATCGTGCTGGGCTCGGACGGGCAGAAGATGTCCAAGAGCCTGCGCAACTACCCGGACGTCTCCGAGGTACTGGACCGCGACGGCTCGGATGCCATGCGCTGGTTCCTGATGTCCAGCCCCATCCTGCGCGGCGGCAACCTTGTGGTCACCGAGCAGGGAATCCGCGACGGCGTCCGCCAGGTCATCCTGCCGCTGTGGAACGTGTACAGCTTCTTCACGCTGTACACCAACGCCGCGGCCGGCGGCTCAGGCTACGACGCAAAGCTCCGCTACGACGGCTATTCCGACACCCTGGACCAGTACCTGCTGGCCAACACCGGCGAACTGGTCGGCACGATGACCGAACGCCTGGACGACTACGACATCTCAGGTGCCTGCGACGCCCTGCGCAGCTACCTGGACATGCTCACCAACTGGTACGTCCGCAGGAGCCGCCAGCGGTTCTTCGACGAGGACCAGGATGCCTTTGATGCGCTCTACACCGCACTGGAGACGGTGTCCCGCACAGCGGCATCCCTGCTGCCGCTGGTGTCCGAAGAGATCTGGCGCGGGCTCACCGGCGGACGGTCCGTCCACCTGGCAGACTGGCCGGACGCTGCGCTGTTCCCCGCCAACCCGGACCTGGTCCAGGCCATGGACAAGGTCCAGCAGATCTGCTCCACGGGATCTTCCCTCCGCAAGGCTGCGAACCTTCGCGTCCGCCTGCCGCTGCAGGAACTGACGGTTGTGGCACCCGGCGCCGATGCGCTGCAAGGTTTTGCCGCCGTCGTCGCAGATGAGCTGAACCTCCGCTCCGTCAGGCTGCTGGATGCTGCCACGGCCTCGCCGGAAGAGTTCGGGATCCAGCAGAAACTCGTGGTCAACGCCCGCGCCGCGGGCCCGCGCCTGGGAAAGAACGTCCAGCAGGCCATCAAGGGCTCCAAGTCCGGCGACTGGTCGGTATCCGAGGCAGGCGTGGTCACCGCGGGCGGCCTGGAGCTGGAGCCCCAGGAGTACACGCTGGAAACCGTCGTGGCAGAGTCCGACGGCGGTGCTGCCGCCGCCACGAAGGCAGTGGCGGTCCTGCCCGGCGGCGGGTTCGTGGTCCTCAACACCGAGGTCACTCCTGAACTCGAGGCGGAAGGCCTGGCCCGCGACATGGTCCGTGCCATCCAGCAGGCGCGCAAGGACGCCGGACTCAATGTCAGCGACCGGATCCGGACCACCGTCACCGCGCAGCAGAACGTCGTCGACGCCCTGCTGGCCAACGCCGGCCTGGTGAAGGGCGAGACCCTGTCCGTGGAACTCACGGCGGAACCCGGGGACGCCGCAGAGCCGGCCGTCGCCGTCGAAAAAGTAGAGGCCTGATCCATGACTGACGAATTTTCCGTAGAGAGCGTCTACGCCGAGCTGCTGGGCCGGGCGCCGGAAAACAAGATGGAGCCGCGGCTGGCCCCGCTGTTCCGGGCGATGGATGTGCTGGGCGAGCCGAACAAGGCGTTCCCGATCATCCACGTCACCGGGACCAACGGCAAGACCTCCACGGCCCGGATGATCGAATCCGTCCTGCGGGCCCACGGCCTGAGCACCGGACGGTACACCAGCCCGCACCTGTCCAAGGTGACGGAGCGGATCAGCATCGACGGGCACCCGGTCCCCGACGAGACCTTCGTGCGCATCTGGGACGAGATCCGCCCCTACCTGCAGATCGTCGACTCCGAGCTCGAGGCTGCAGGCGAACCTCGGCTCACCTACTTCGAATGCCTCACCATCCTGGGCTTCGCCATCTTCGCGGACCAGCCGGTCAACGTGGCGGTGATCGAGGTTGGCCTCGGCGGAATCACGGATGCCACGAACGTAGGTGACGGGCAGGTTTCCGTGATCACCCCCATCTCGCTGGACCACACGGACCTGCTGGGTGAGACCACGGAGGACATCGCGTACGAAAAGGCCGGCATCATCAAGCCCGGCGGCTACCTCATCAGTGCCGCCCAGCCGCTGGACGCTGCGCAGGTCCTGCTGGACAAGGCCAAGGACGTGGGGGTGCCGTTCCGCTTCGAAGGCGTGGAATTCGGCGTCGAATCCCGCACCGTGGCAGTGGGCGGGCAGGTGGTGAGCATCCAGGGCATCGCCGGCCGCTACCCTGAACTGCTGGTCCCGCTGCACGGCGCCCACCAGGCACAGAACGCCGCGGTGGCCGTGGCGGCCCTGGAAGCTTTCTTCGGGGGAGAAAAGGAACTCGACTTCGAGGTGCTCCAGGAAGGCTTCTCGAACGTCACGTCTCCGGGCCGCCTTGAAGTGGTGCGGACAGCTCCCACGATCGTGGTGGACGCTGCCCACAACCCGGACGGCATCAAGGCCTCCGCAGCCGCCCTGCAGGAAGCCTTCACCTTCACCAGGCTTGTCCCGGTGGTCGGAGTACTCAAGGAGAAGGACGCCGAGGAGATCCTCCGCCAGCTCAAGGAATCCCTGGGCGGGATGGCGGAGGAGTACTGCTTCACGCAGTCGAACTCCCCACGGGCCGTGCCGGCCGGTGAGCTGGCCGAACTGGCAATTGAGCTTGGCTTCGGCGAGGACAACGTGCACATCGCCGAGAAGCTCGATGACGCCCTGGAATGGGCGGTGGAACGCGCCGAAGCCAATGACGACCTCTCCGGGGGAGTGCTGGTCACAGGCTCCATCACGCTCGTGGCCGAAGCACGGATCCTGCTCGGCAAGACGGAGGCCTGAGTCCATGGCCAAGTTGACCAAAGCGCAGCGCGAGTGGCGGCCGGGCATGCCCAGGAAGCGCCGCTCCACCAAGGTGATGTTCGCATCCACGGTCCTGCTGCTGGAAGCCTTCGTAATGTTCTTTGCCACCCTGGCGGTGTTCGGCCTGCGGCGGGGGGAGTTCCCGCCGGCGGTCATCCTGGGGGTGGGGATTGCGCTCTGCGTGGTGATGATCGTTGCGTGCGCCTTCCTCACCAAGCCTTGGGGCATCGGCCTGGGCTGGATCCTGCAGCTGGTCCTGATCCTCACCGGGATCTTCGAGCCGGCCATGTTCCTGGTGGGCACCCTGTTCGCCGCGGCGTGGTGGTACGGGATCCGCACCGGAATCCGGCTGGACCGGGAAGCCGGGGAACGGGCCCGCGAACAGGCTGCCTGGGAAGCCGCCCATCCGGAGGAGGCCGGGCCCGGCCAGCAGCCGCAGTCCCCGTAGACTTGACCCCGAAACCCCTTACCAACGCATTGGAGCAGTTGTGACTACTGAGCGCACCCTCGTCCTGATCAAGCCCGACGGCGTCGCCCGCAACCTTACCGGCGCCATCCTGGCCCGGATCGAAGCCAAGGGCTACACCCTGGCTGAGCTGAAGAAGGTTGACGCCTCACGCGAACTCCTGGAGCAGCACTACGAGGAGCACGTGGGCAAGCCCTTCTACGAGCCCCTGGTGGACTTCATGCTCTCCGGACCCGTGGTGGCGGCCATCTTCGAGGGCCACCGCGTCATCGAGGGCTTCCGTTCGCTGGCCGGCACCACCGACCCCACCACGGCCGCCCCCGGCACCATCCGCGGCGACTTCGGCCGCGACTGGGGCCTGAAGGTCCAGCAGAACCTGGTCCACGGCTCCGACTCCGCCGAATCCGCCGGACGCGAGATCAAGATCTGGTTCCAGGGCTGACAGCCCAGGGACAGCAAAAAGCCCCCGGTTCCTCGGAACCAGGGGCTTTTTCCGTCAGCAGGCCTAGAAGCCGGAGGTGCCGGCGAACACCTGGATGAAGGCGAAGAAGATGGTGGCGATGACGGCCACATACAGCAGGGCGGTGATGATCCAGCCGGAGTCACCCAGGATGCGGGCGGCGTTGGCGGGGGCGGGAATGACCCCGGCGCTGATGTTCCGGATGGTCACCCAGACAAACAGCGGGATCATGGCTGCCCAGACAACCATGCAGAACGGGCACAGTATGTGGATGACGTAGAGGGCCTGGGACCACAGCCACACCACGAACGCGAAACCGAGCGTGACCCCCGCCTGGAGGCCCACCCAGTACCACCGCGCAAACTGGGCGCCGGCCAGCAGTGACATGCCCACGGTGATGGCGATGGCGAACGCCACGATGCCGATAAACATATTAGGGAAGCCAAACAGCGAGCTCTGCCACGTCTGCATCACCTGGCCGCAGGAGATCCACGGGTTCACGTCGCATACCGTGGTGTGGTTGGGGTCCTTGAGGACCTCCAGTTTCTCCAGCACCAGCGTTCCGGAAGCCAGCCATCCGACCACCCCGGTAATGACCATCAGCCAGCCAAGCGGCCGGTCACGGGTCATCCGCGGGCGGGCTGCGGCTGCACTGCTGTCCGGATCCACAGTCCGTTCCGGCGTGTGGGTGCCGCTCAAGGGGGAGATGCTGGGCATTGGCAAGGCGTCCTTTTCATCGGGTGGTCCTTGCCCGATTGTAACGCCGGACGCTGGAAAGACCTTCCAGGAAAGCGAACAAGTGCTGCTGCTTCCGCCGTGGAATAGCCGGGGTATGAGAGAATGAACGTGGCTGGAACCCGATCCACATTCGGACTCCGGTCCGGCAGCTTGTTCGCAAGACCGCCAAGGATGAGCAGCGCAGGCTTTGGATTCTTTGATCCGAACTCCGCAACTCCATGGGGCGGCACCTGGTTGTGGCATGTGGAACAACGGGTTCTTGAACATCCTGCCGGCCCCCACGGGCTGCCGCACCCCACTGCCGGTGCGAACCTGGGGGTATCCACTTGACTTCTGTCAACGCCTGCGGGTTTTGACAATATGTGCCCCAATGGGTGCCGGATGTGGCGGTACGTCAGGGGCAGGAGTGTTGCCACATATGGATAATGAACAAGTTTTAGCCGTTAACGATGAAGCAGCGTCCGTGGATGCCGACTCCGTGCCGAAGAAGGCCACGAGGACCCGGCGGAAGGCCGCTCCGAAAACCGGCGAGGCCGTGGCCACTGAGGCTGCCGCCGAAGGTGTCACCGCCGAGGCCGGGGCCGCGGAAGCTGAGGCCGCCGAGGCCAAGGCGCCCGCCCGCCGGAGCCGTTCGCGGAAGAAAGTCGAGACCGCCGAGCCGCTTCCCGTCTTTGCTGCGGAGGCCGGCACCGAAACCGGGAACACCAACAACGCCAACGACGACGGCGCGCAGCAGGCGCCTGCCGCCGGGCCTGCAGAGGTTGCCGCGGAAGAATCGAAGCCCGTCCGGCGCCGCCGGGTTGCCACGCGCAAGACGTCTGCCCCGGCCGTCGTCGAGGCGGAGGAGCCGCCGGCAGGGACGGCCGCACCCGAGCCGGCTGAGACCGAGCCGGCAGACACCGAGTCGGCTGAGCCCGCACCCGCGGCGTCTGGCACCGCTGCTCCGGCCTCCGCCGATGCGCCCGCCGGCTCTGAACCGGTAACTGAGGCTGCAGCCCAGGCGCCTGCCGCCAAAGCCGCCGGCGCTTCCGCGCAGCCAACGTCCGCCGTCGAGCCTTCCGTTGAAGGCGACGCCAATTCTTCTGCCGAGCCCGAAGCCGGCGCCGCAGGGTCGTCAGCCCCCGCCAGCCCGTTCGGGTCCCTGTTCATGGAACCGGGTTCCCCCACGTCGGTGCTGTTCCAGGCCCCGGACCTCAGCACTGTCGTCCGGCCCGCCCCGGTGCCCGTCGAGGATGCCGAGGCTGACGACGCCGAGGACGATTCGGACGACGCCGGCAACCGCCGGAGGCGCCGCGGCCGCGGCCGCCGCGGCCGCAGCAGGGCGGGCGAGCGTGACGGTGAAGAAGGCGACAGCGCCGCTGCCGCAGACAGCGACGCCGCCGAGGATGCTGATGAGGACTCCGCCGGGCAGGCCGATGAAGGCGTGACCTCCCGTCGCCGCCGCCGCCGCCGCCGTGGCGACCAGGACCTCGAACTGACGGGCGGGGAAGACGACGATCCGCCCAACACGGTCACCCGGGTCCGCGCTCCGCGCGCCGTCAGCGAACCCGCCGTGAACAACCGCGTCACCAGCGTCAAGGGCTCCACCCGCCTGGAAGCCAAGAAGCAGCGCCGCCGCGAATCACGCGATACCGGCCGCCGCCGCACCGTCATTACCGAAGCCGAGTTCCTGGCACGCCGGGAATCCGTGGACCGCCAGATGATCGTCCGCCAGCGCGACGACAGAATCCAGATCGCTGTCCTCGAAGACGGGGTCCTGGCCGAGCACTTCGTGTCCAAGACCCAGCAGGACTCCCTGATCGGCAACGTCTACCTGGGCAAGGTCCAGAACGTCCTGCCGTCCATGGAAGCTGCCTTCGTGGACATCGGCCGCGGCCGCAACGCCGTGCTGTACGCCGGCGAGGTGAACTGGGAGGCCGTCAACCTTGAGGGCAAGCAGCGCCGCATCGAGAACGCGCTGAAGTCCGGCGACACCGTCCTGGTCCAGGTGACCAAGGACCCGGTGGGCCACAAGGGCGCGCGCCTGACCAGCCAGATCTCCCTGCCCGGCCGCTACCTGGTGTACGTTCCCGGCGGCTCCATGACCGGCATTTCCCGGAAGCTTCCCGACGTCGAACGCAACCGCCTGAAGCGGATCCTCAAGGACCGCCTTCCCGAGCACGCCGGCGTGATTGTCCGTACGGCCGCGGAAGGTGCCTCCGAGGAAGAGCTGACGCACGACATCAACCGGCTGCGTGCCCAGTGGGAGGGCATCGAAAGCCAGTCGAAGTCCACCAAGATCCTTGCCCCCGAGCTGCTCTACGGCGAACCGGACCTCACCATCAAGGTGGTCCGCGACGTCTTCAACGAGGACTTCTCCAAGCTGATCGTCTCCGGCGAGGAAGCGTGGGACACCATCGAGGCATACGTCACCTACGTCGCCCCGGACCTGGTGGGACGGCTCGAGAAGTGGACCAAGGACCAGGACATCTTCAGTGCCTGGCGCATCGATGAGCAGATCCACAAAGCCCTGGAACGGAAGGTCTTCCTGCCCTCCGGCGGCTCGCTGGTGATCGACCGGACCGAGGCCATGACCGTGGTGGACGTCAACACCGGCAAGTTCACCGGCAGCGGCGGCAACCTCGAAGAAACAGTCACCAAGAACAACCTGGAAGCTGCGGAGGAAGTAGTCCGGCAGCTCCGCCTCCGCGACATCGGCGGCATCATTGTCATCGACTTCATCGACATGGTCCTGGAGTCCAACCGCGACCTGGTCCTGCGGCGCATGGTGGAGTGCCTGGGCCGTGACCGCACCAAGCACCAGGTTGCCGAAGTCACCTCGCTGGGCCTGGTGCAGATGACCCGCAAGCGGATGGGCACGGGGCTCCTTGAAGTGTTCGGCGAGCAGTGCGAGGCCTGCGCCGGCCGCGGCGTGGTCACCCACGATGACCCGGTGGAACACCGCCGGGCGAACATTGTGGCTGCCGAGCATCACGTGCAGCGTGCCGAGCACCGCCCGGAAGCACGCGCCGAGGGCAACCGCATCGAGGCGCAGCGCACGGACAGCAGCCAGCCCGGTGCCCGTCCGGACCGGAAGCGCCGCCGCGGCCGCGGCGGCCAGCAGCCGGACGCCGCGCCGGCAGCTGCCGTCCACGTCCACACGGTCCACCCTGATCCGACGGACGCCGAGCGGCATGCGAAAGCGGAAGCCACCAGGCTGGCCCTTGCCAACATCGCGGCTGCCGCCCACGCGGCCCACCTGCATGACGACGAGTTGGCCGCCGCCAGGCAGGCAACGCAGGCCCAGCCCGCAGTTCCGGCTGAAACGGAGAAGCACGACGGCGATGCGTCCAGGCCCGCTGCCGTCCTGACCTTTGGCGGGGAGAAAGTCGTCCTGCCCTTCGTGGAGCACGCCGAGGAGCAGCAGCCAAAGCCTGCCCTCACCCTGGACCGCCTTGCCGCGGCCTTCGCCCACCTGGGCGAGCCCGCACCGGCAGCCGGCACGCCGGCTGGAACTCCGGACGTGCAGCCGGTCCAGCGCGGGGCGGAAGAGGCTCCCCAGCAGGCTCCTGCCCCGGAGCGGACACGTGAGCCGGAGCAGGCACCGGAACAGCGGGAGCCCGCAGCCGTCCAGCCGGAGCAGCGGCCGGTGGCCGCCGCAGCGGAGCAGGACTACTCGGACCACACCCTGGAGCAGTCACGCCCGCGCAGGGCACGCCGGAACCGGAGTGCCAGCCGCGCGCAGGGAGCAGCCAACGAGACCTCGGTCCAGCATCGCGAGAATGTTCCAGCCCCCGCGGCCGGGCATTCCCACGCCGCCAAGGCACCGGAAACGGACAAGGCGGGTGCTTCGCAGCCGGCCAGCGGCAAGCCCTCGGACGCGCCGATCATCCTCGGCGTCGGGGTGCCTGCCTCAGAGCTCTAGGAACTGGAGCTGCCACGCATGGAGTTACCGGAATCCGGGACCCAGGGCGGGTATTGACCGAATGCCCGGCCAGCCACAGTCAGTGGCCGGCCGGGCATCCGTCCTTTAAAGCGGCGCTCCGCAGCGCTTTTGACCACCCTCATTGAACACCGGCATTCCACCCCGCTCCGGCCGCACTGTGTCACCTTCACGCTGTGGACCTCAAAAAAAGCTAGGCTGGGGAACTGACACGGGGTGCCGCGCAGAGAGCCGGCTGAGATCCAGACCCGTTGAACCTGTCCGGCTAGCACCGGCGAAGGGATGTCTCTTGTCTTCCACCCTTGCAATGCCCACTGCCACCCTCCAGGGCACATCCGCGTGTGCTTCCGGGCCTGCAGCTGCTTCTGCGCCTGCAGCCCCCGGCCGCGAGTACCGCGGCGTGCCACGGGTCCTCTCCATTGCCGGATCCGATCCTTCCGGCGGGGCCGGCATCCAGGCGGACCTGAAAAGCATCGCCGCCCACGGCGGCTACGGAATGGCCGCCATTACCGCCCTCACCGCACAGAACACCCTCGGCGTGCGCGGCGTCCACGTTCCCCCCGCCAACTTCCTTACCCAGCAGCTCGATGCCCTGAGCGACGACATCAGCATCGACGCCGTAAAGATCGGCATGCTGGGCGATGCCGGGGTGATCGAAGCCGTCCATGCATGGCTCGAAAAGGTGCGTCCCGCCGTCGTGGTCCTGGACCCTGTCATGGTGGCCACCAGCGGCGACCGGCTCCTCCAGGAATCCGCCGAAGCCGCGCTTAGCGGCCTGCTGCCGCTGGCGCACCTCATCACGCCCAACCTGGCTGAACTCGCCATGCTCGTTGGCGGCAACGTGCAGCAGACCTGGGAAGGCGCCCTGGAACAGGGCCGGAACCTCTCCGCCGCCACGGGAGCCACGGTGCTGGTCAAAGGCGGGCACCTCGCAGGGGCCGAATGCCCCGACGCCCTCGTAAGCACCGCCGGGATGTTGTCCCGCGAGGTGGTCGTGGTTCCCGGTCAGCGGGTGGCAACAGTGAACAGCCACGGCACCGGATGCTCCCTGTCCGCGGCCATGGCCACGGTCCAGGCCCGGGTGGGGGACTGGGAGGCAGCCCTGCGCGAGGTCAAGCCCTGGCTTGCCGGCGCGCTGGAGGCCTCGGAGACCCTGGAGGTGGGGGCGGGCAACGGGCCCGTGCACCACTTCCACCACCTGCCGGCCGTGCGCGGCGAGGGGAGCTTCGCGGCGCAGCTCTGGGCGGACGCCGCAAAGGACCTCGAGGACATCTACGCGCTGGACTTCATCCAGGGCCTGGCTTCCGGGAGCCTGCCGGAGAAGGAGTTTGCCTACTACCTCGCCCAGGACGCCATCTACCTCAACGGCTACTCACGGGTGCTGGCGCGGACCAGTGCACTGGCCCCCACCGAAGGGGAGCAGCTCTTCTGGGCACGTTCCGCCGCGCAGTGCCTGGAGGTGGAGTCCGAGCTGCACCGCTCCTGGCTCAGTACACGGACCGTTGAGCCGCAGCTGGGACCCGTCACCAAGTCCTACGTGGACCACCTGACGGCGGCATCGGCGTCGGGCAGTTACGCGGTGCTGGCCGCAGCGGTCCTGCCCTGCTTCTGGCTGTACGCCGAGGTGGGCGCAACACTCCACGCCCGGTTCGTGGCTGCCGGGGAACCGGCCGGCCACCCCTACGCCGAGTGGCTGCGCACGTACGCGGACGAGGACTTCGCTGCCGCCACCCGCACGGCGGTTGCGATTGTGGACGGGGCCGGCCGCAGCGCGTCCGCAGGGGACCGGGACGCCATGGTGGCGGCGTTCAGGCAGTCCTGCCGCCTCGAGGTGGACTTTTTCGACGCGCCGCGACTTCATTCCTGACACCCTGTTGCGCGTCCCGCCGGTACTATGGTGGGGCACAGGTAAGGGCGCGGACCTGGGCTGTGGTGCCTATCACAGACAACCCGCCGGAACCAGCCTCATTTGCGGCCGAAGCCAAAACTAGCGTATTCTAGATCTTCGGTGCTTACGCCAACACTTGGGTTATGACCCCACGGCGTTGAGGCACAGCGAGAGCCCACCCAATCATGGAACCGGGTTCCGCACGCAAATTTGTAATAAACGTCGAGAGAAGTGAGTTCCCAAGTGGTGTACGCGATTGTCCGCGCAGGCGGCCGCCAAGAGAAGGTTTCCGTTGGAGACTTCGTTACCCTGAACCGCGTCGCCGGTGGAGCTGGCAGCACCATTCAGCTGCCCGCACTGCTCCTGGTTGACGGTGACAAGGTCACCTCCGCCGCTGCTGACCTGGCCAAGGTAACTGTTACGGCTGAGATCCTCCAGGACCTCCGTGGTCCTAAGATTGTGATCCAGAAGTTCAAGAACAAGACCGGTTACAAGAAGCGCCAGGGTCACCGCCAGGAACTGACCAAGGTCAAGATCACTGGTATCAAGTAACCTTCCGTTACTGTTCAGGTTTTTCAGCAGATTCCCCAGAATTTAGAGGCAGGCATTTCAGATGGCACATAAAAAGGGCGCGAGCTCCACTCGCAACGGTCGTGACTCCAACGCACAGTACCTCGGCGTCAAGCGCTTCGGCGGCCAGGTGGTTTCCGCCGGCGAGATCATCGTCCGCCAGCGCGGCACCCACTTCCACCCGGGCGCCGGCGTTGGCCGTGGCGGCGACGACACCCTGTTCGCACTGACCCCGGGCGCCGTTGAATTCGGTACCCGCCGCGGTCGTCGCGTCGTCAACATCGTTGCTGCTGCAGCTGCAGAGTAACAACCAGATCTGAAGCGGTGGAGCGGGCCATATGGTCCGCTCCACTGTTCTTTTAACCGCATTACAATCATCTTGGCGCCCCGGGCGTCCAGGAAACAGCACTGAGGAGATCCACGTGGCCAGCTTTGTAGACCGGGTAGTACTGCACGTATCCGGCGGTACCGGCGGCCACGGGTGCGTCTCCGTCCACCGTGAGAAGTTCAAGCCCCTGGGAGGGCCCGACGGCGGCAACGGCGGCAATGGCGGCGACGTGATCCTTCGCGTGGACCACCAGACCACCACGCTCCTTGACTACCACCACGCACCCCACCGCCATGCCACCAACGGCGGCCCCGGCATGGGCGACTGGCGCGGCGGCAAGAACGGCGAGACCCTCATCCTTCCTGTCCCGGACGGCACCGTGGTCAAGTCCAAGGACGGCACCGTCCTCGCGGACCTCGTGGGTGAAGGCACCGAATACGTCGCGGCGGCCGGCGGCATCGGCGGCCTGGGCAACGCCGCGCTCTCCTCCCAGAAGCGCCGTGCGCCCGGCTTCGCCCTGCTCGGCATCGAAGGCGAATCCAGCGACATCGTCCTGGAACTGAAGTCCATTGCGGACATCGCCCTGGTCGGGTTCCCGTCCGCCGGAAAATCGAGCCTGATCGCGGCCATGTCCGCGGCGCGGCCCAAGATCGCCGACTATCCGTTCACTACACTGGTCCCCAACCTTGGCGTCGTGCAGGCCGGCGACGTCCGCTTCACCATTGCCGACGTGCCCGGGCTGATTGAAGGCGCCAGCGAAGGCAAGGGCCTGGGCCACCACTTCCTGCGCCACGTGGAGCGCTGCGCGGCCCTGGTCCACGTCCTGGACTGCGGCACCCTCGAGGCAGACCGCGATCCGCTTTCTGACCTGGCCGTCATTGAGGCCGAGCTGGAAAAGTACGCCGTGGACATGAGCTACGCAGGCCAGGATGGCGAGGTAGTTCCGCTGAACCACCGACCCCGCCTCGTGGCCCTGAACAAGGTGGACCTGCCCGACGGCAAGGACATGGCTGAATTCGTCCGCCCGGAACTTGAGTCCCGCGGCTACCGGGTCTTCGAAATCTCGGCAACCAGCCACGAGGGCCTGCGGCAGCTGGGCTTCGCGATGGCCGAGATCGTGCAGGCGGCCCGGGACGCGGTGGCAGCAGCGCCGCCCAAGGTCCAGCCTGTGGTCATCAAGCCCCGCGCCGTCAACGAAACCGGGTTCCGGATCCGCCGGGAGGAGAAGGGCCTCGAGCCGCTGTTCCGCGTGCTGGGCGAAAAGCCGGTGCGCTGGGTCAAGCAGACCGACTTCACCAACGAGGAAGCCATCGGCTACCTGGCCGACCGCCTGGCTAAGCTCGGTGTGGAAACGGAACTGTTCAAGCAGGGCGCTAAGCCCGGCGATACGGTTGTTATCGGCGAGGATGACGGCGTCGTCTTCGACTGGGAGCCCACCATGATGGCAGGTGCCGAACTGCTGGCCTCGCCGCGCGGTACGGACGTCCGTTTTGCGGACATCGGCGACCGCCCCACCCGTGGACAGAAACGTGAAGAGCAGCAGGAACGCAAGGACGCCAAGGCCGCTGCCCGGGCCGAACTCGAAGCGGAGCGCAAGGCCGGCATCTGGACCGAATCCGTGAGCAGCCGCAGGGTTGCCAAGCCGCTCAAGGAGAGTGGACTGGGCGCAGACGATGACATCTAGGGCTGCGTCCGCGGAACCGCTGGCGCGGTCCGTGGACAGGAGCGTGCTGGCCAACGCGCACCGGATCGTGGTGAAGGTGGGCTCGTCGTCGCTGACCAGCATCAAGGGCGGCATCTCGGAAGAGTCGCTGACCGCCCTCGCGGACGCACTCGCCGCCAAGCGCAACACCGGAACAGAGATCATCCTGGTTTCCTCCGGTGCCATCGCGGCGGGTCTTGCACCGCTTGGCCTCGCCAAGCGCCCCCGCGACCTCGCCACCCAGCAGGCGGCCGCCAGCGTTGGCCAGGGCCTGCTCATGGCCCGCTACACCCAGGCTTTCGGGGCCCACGGCGTGACCGTCAGCCAGGTGCTCCTCACCGCCGAAGACCTGATGCGCCGCAGCCAGCACACCAACGCGTTCCGCGCCCTCAACCGGCTGCTCAGCCTCGGCGTGGTCCCCGTGGTCAACGAAAACGACACCGTAGCCACCCATGAAATCCGCTTCGGCGACAACGACCGGCTCGCCGCCCTCGTGGCCCACCTGGTCCGCGCCGACGCGCTGGTCCTGCTGTCCGACGTCGACTCCCTCTACGACGGCCCGCCGTCCCTTGGCGCGAAGCGGATCCCGCTGGTGGAGGGGGCGCACGACCTCGACGGTGTCTCCATTGGCAAGACCGGCAAGGCCGGCGTCGGCACCGGCGGCATGCTCACCAAAGTGGAGGCAGCGTCCATGGCAGCGGGATCCGGCATCCACGCCCTGGTCACTTCCACGCCCAACGCCGCCGCGGCCCTTAACGGCGAGGACGTGGGCACCTGGTTCACGGTCAACGGCGCCCGGAAGCCCGTCAGGCTTCTCTGGCTGGCGCACGTGGCCTCCGTCCAGGGACGGCTCGTGCTAGACGACGGCGCCGTGAAGGCCATCCGCCATCACCGCACGTCACTGCTGCCTGCCGGCATTTCCGCCGTCCACGGTGATTTTGAAGCCGGCGACGCCGTGGAGATAGCAGGAGCCGACGGTACGGTGGTGGCGCGCGGACTGGTGAACTACTCCTCCGCGGAGCTGCCCCAAATGCTGGGCCGGTCCACCAGGGACCTCGGTGAGGCGCTGGGCAGCGGCTATGACCGTGAAGTTGTTCATGTTGACGACCTGGTGCTGGTCTGAGCTTCCGGCTCGCCTAAACTTGGAACATGACTGAGGCCCTGATCCACAAGACTGCCGAAAATTCCGGACACACCGCTGCCGCCACGCAGCCCGTTGAGTCATCGGCAGCACCGGTCCCGGCTGACATTCCGTTGTCTTCCGGCGACGTCGAGGCCGCAGTGCACGCCATCGCCGACCGTTCCCGCCACGCGGCGCGGCGGTTGGCCATGGCCAACCGGGCATGGAAGGACCGCGCCCTCCGCGCAGTAGGCACAGCCCTGCAGGAGAGCACTGAATCCATCCTCACCGCCAACGCCATGGACGTGGCGGCAGGAAAGGCCAACGGCACCTCCGCGGCCATGCTGGACCGCCTGACCCTGACGGAAACCCGCATCGCGGGCCTGGTGTCGGCCCTGGAAAACCTGGCCAACCTGCCCGACCCCGTAGGCAACGTTGTGCGCGGGCAGACGCTCCCCAACGGCCTGCGGCTCCGACAGGTCAACGTCCCCATGGGCGTGGTGGCCGCCATCTACGAAGCACGGCCGAATGTCACGGTGGACATTGCCGGGCTGGCACTCAAGAGCGGCAACGCCGTGATCCTGCGCGGCGGCAGCGCCGCCCAGGCAACCAACGAGGTGCTGGTGCGGGTACTGCGCGAAGCGCTCGAATCCGTGGGCCTGCCCGCCGACGCTGTCCAAACGGTGGACCAGTACGGCCGCGCCGGCGCCAATGTCCTGATGAAGGCCCGCGGCCGGGTGGACGTACTCATTCCCCGTGGCGGCCGCGAGCTGATCCAGACCGTCGTCACCAACTCCGCTGTCCCCGTCATCGAAACCGGTGAGGGGAACGTGCACATCTTCATCGACGAGTCGGCCAGCGAGGACATGGCGGTGGAGATCCTCCTGAACGCCAAGACGCAACGGCCCAGCGTCTGCAACACGGTGGAGACGCTCCTGGTCCACTCCGGTTCACGCGTGCTTCCTGCCGTTGCGGCCGCCCTGCGCAAGGCCGGCGTCCGGCTGCACACCGATGAGCGCACCCGCGCCGCCCTTCCTGCCTCCATCGAGTCGGAACCGGCCACCGACGAGGACTGGGCCACCGAATACATGGACCTTGACCTTGCGGTCGCCATGGTGGACAGCCTCGACGAGGCAGTCAGCCACATCGGCACCTGGTCTACCGGCCATACCGAGGCCATCCTCACCAATGACCTGTCCAACGCCGAGCGTTTCATTGCCGAGGTGGATTCCGCGGCCGTCATTGTCAACGCGTCCACCCGGTTTACCGACGGCGGAGAGCTGGGGCTGGGTGCCGAGGTGGGGATTTCCACCCAGAAACTGCACGCCCGCGGTCCCATGGGGCTGACCGAACTCACCACCACGAAGTGGATCGTGCAGGGCGAGGGCCAGGTGCGCGGGTAGCGCACGGTAACATAGACCAGAAGCCAGAAACGGCGGAGCTTTCCGCTGCCACAATCGTTTGAGCCCAAGGGGAGAACATGCTGTTCCAGCAGATTGCCACGTCCGTAGCCGAAGGCGAAGAACACGAACTCGCGCCGCTGTGGGCTGAGCCGTGGGTCTTCGGTGTGGTCATCTTCGCCATCCTGCTGGTCATGATGTTCATCACCCTGTCCTACTCCAACCTGGGCAACCGCCACACGGCCACCGAGGAGCACGCGGATCCGCACCGCCAGCACCCGAACAAGCACGATCACGGGCAGGGCCACTAACATTTCCCGCGTTTTGCACCGCTCGGGTGCCAACGGCAGGCTGCGGCTGGGCGTGATGGGCGGGACATTCGATCCCATCCACCACGGCCACCTGGTGGCGGCCAGCGAGGTAGCGGCGGAATTCGACCTGGACGAGGTGGTTTTCGTCCCCACCGGCCAGCCGTGGCAGAAGTCCCACAAGCACGTCAGCGAACCCGAGCACCGCTACCTGATGACCGTCATCGCCACGGCGTCAAACCCGCGCTTTACGGTCAGCAGGGTGGACGTTGACCGGCCGGGTCCCACGTACACCATCGATACCCTCCGCGACCTCCGGGCCCAGCGCCCCGACGCCGACCTCTTCTTCATCACCGGGGCGGACGCCCTGGCGCAGATCCTCTCCTGGAAGGACATCGACGAACTGTGGTCGCTGGCCCATTTCGTCGGGGTCACTCGGCCCGGGCATGTCCTGGACGGCATGGGACGCGATGATGTCAGCCTCCTGGAGGTCCCGGCCATGGCCATCTCCTCGACGGACTGCCGCGCGCGCGTGGCCGCGAACCATCCGGTCTGGTACCTGGTGCCGGACGGCGTCGTCCAGTACATCGCCAAATACGGCCTGTATGAAGCCGCCGCGGAAGCCGACGCGCCACCGTCCCTAGCACGTGAACCAGCCAGTACTGAATGAGTTCTCAATGAGTCAGGAACAGCCCCCCATCCGCAGCCGCCGGGAACTCCGGAAGGCCCGGGACGCCCAGCAGGAGTCTGCTTCAAAGGGCGCGGAGCAGCTCCCGCCTGCCCCCACGACAGTTGCTGCTGCCCCGGTTGCTGCTGCGCCCCCAAGGATCGGTGACGCCGGAACGGCCGCCGGGCAGGCAAATACCCCGCGGTCATCCCAGATCCGGGCGCGGGACCGTGCAACCCTTCGCGCCATCAAGGAGCTGGAGGAAAAAGAAGGCCAGCTCTCCGCCGGTGGTCCTCCCACCCGTCGGCAGCTCCGCCTCCAGCAGCTGAAGGAACAGGCGCTGACGGCGGCCAACCCCATTGTTCCGCCGGCTTCCACTCCGCCCGCTTCCGCTCCTCTGCGTTCCGCGGAGGGGCCCCGGGTTGACGGCAGCCAAAAGGACAACGGCCATAAGGACAGCGGCCACAGAGACAGTCACGCCGGCCCGGAAAACACCGGCGCGGGGGATCAGGCCCGTGTGGGCGGTACACCCGCCCCCGGCGTAAAGGCCGGTTCACCGGGCCCCGAGGGCATGACCGTGGAACAGGCTCTGGCCGCCCGCTCCCTGCTCGCAGAGCAGGCAAAAAACCAGATCGCCAAAATGGAGCACATTGCCTCCCTGGATCCCGAAGCGGTTGATCCGGAGATCCTGGCTGAGCAAATCGCCCTGGCGGAACGTGCGGCGGTCATGAACCGCCGGGCCATGGCCAGGCAAAAACTGGCTGAGCAGGCCGGAGCCCCTTCGGTTCCCCCGGCTCCGGCAACCCCTCCGAAAGATCCCGGCCAGGGACGTTCCCGGGATGCCGGAAAGCTGCCCGTGGATGCCGCCACAAAGGACCAGGCCGGGAAGCCCGCGGCCGGACAGCGCCCCGCGCCCTCTACTGCCAATAACCTGGCCATGGTCACGCCGCTGGAATTCGTGCAGGTCCCCGGCATCGACCGGCCCGTCATGAAGCCGCCCGCAACTTCGCACGTACCGGTCACCACCCGCCCGGGAACCAAGGTCACCCCTTCCGGTACCAAGAAGCGGCGTTTACCAGGCTCACAGCGCACTGCCACCGCTGAGGACGGTCCCGGCCGCTCGCAGGTGATCGCAAGGGCTGAAGCTGCCGCCCGGGCCGCTGCCCGCCCGCAGCAGGTGGTTACTGAAGAGCACCAGGGGGAGGACCTCTTCGAGGAACTCCCGCGGATCCCGGCCTCGTCCGCCCACGGGCTGGATCCCCTGGACGCAGCAACGGCGGGACTGGCCCGGGCGAACCGGACCAGGGTCCTGCAGTTCCTGATCCTGGCGTTTGGCATCGTGGCACTCGTCTCAGGCATCATCCTGATCATCAGCGGCATGTCCCGCTGATCACCAACAGCCGGCCGGCAACGGACGGCCCCTGCATATTTAACCCAACAAGGAGTCACGTGACTGCATCAGAATCGTCCATCACCATAGCCCGCGCCGCCGCCAGGGCAGCCGCGGACAAGATTGCCCAGGATATTGTTGCCCTGGACGTCAGCGAGCGGCTCGCCCTGGCCGACGTTTTCCTCATCGCCTCGGCACCCAGCGAACGCCAGGTCAACGCCATCGTTGACGGTATTGAGGAAGAACTCGCCAAGCAGGACCTGCGGCCCGTCCGGCGTGAAGGCCGTTCCGGTGGCCGTTGGGTGCTGCTGGACTACTCGGACATTGTTATCCACGTCCAGCACGAGGAGGACCGAGTGTTCTACGCCCTGGAACGCCTCTGGAAGGACTGCCCCGTGGTGGACCTGCAGCTCGGAGACGACGCGTCAGCCAAAGCCACCGCAGGGTCCGAGACCGAATAAATCCGCGGAATCGCGCGGAATATGCCCGATTTGGAATTTTCGGAATTGCTGTTCTAAGATATTTGAGTTGCTTCGGGGAAAGCCGAAAAAGCTCGAAAGGGCAGCAATTGTTCGGGGCTGTGGCGCAGCTGGTAGCGCACCTGCATGGCATGCAGGGGGTCAGGGGTTCGAGTCCCCTCAGCTCCACCGAATAATCCGCCGGAATCACTGTGATTCCGGCGGATTTTTTTGTTTGCCGTCTCCCGGGAACCCAGCCGCGCGCCCGGACAAGCCCCAGGCCGGGACACGGCACCACGATTGGCGTGCGGGGCGAAAGTGCATTAAGCTGATCAGGTTGCTTCGGGGAGTTATTCCGGAAGCGGCACATCCGGGGCTGTGGCGCAGCTGGTAGCGCACCTGCATGGCATGCAGGGGGTCAGGGGTTCGAGTCCCCTCAGCTCCACCGATTAACATCTGCACCGAGCCGGAAGGCGAAGGAGCATCGGAAGGGACGGTCCCATCGGGACCGTCCCTTCCGCGTTAACCCAGCTGCCCCTTCAGAGCCAGGCTGTCCGCCGCAGCGGGGGTTCATCACCGCCCGGCCGCTGGACCAGGACCTGGTTGACGCCCGTCAGCCCGCCCTCAAAGCCAAGCGCGCTGGACGCCATATACAACCGCCAGACCCGCGCCCTGCCCAGGCTGGCCAGCTTTACGGCGTGGTCCCAGTTGGCCTCCAGCCTGCTGACCCAGGCACGCAGGGTCAACGCATAGTGCCGCCGCAGCGCCTCCACATCCAGGACCTCGAATCCGGTGCCCTCCAGGGCAGCCACCATCTCGCCAAGGCTGATCATCTCCCCGTCCGGAAACACGTAGCGCGGAATGAACGAATCAGGATCCGGCCTGGTGGGGCCCGCGTTCCAGGAAATTGCATGGTTCAGCAGCCGCCCGCCAGGCCGGAGCAGGCTGAACAAAGCGGCGGCGTAGGCTGGCGTCTGTTCCCTGCCCACATGTTCGGACATCCCGATGGAGCTGATGGCATCGAAAGGTCCGTCCCCGATGTCCCGGTAGTCCTGGACCCTTATGTCCACCCGCTCGGTCAGGCCGGCCTCGGCGGCCCGCTTGCGTGCAAGGTTTGCCTGCTCCGTGGAAAGGGTGATGCCCACCACCGTTGCGCCGTACTTTCCGGCAGCATGGAGGGCGAAGCTTCCCCATCCGCAGCCTACGTCCAGCACCCGCATTCCCGGCCGCAGGCCCAGCTTCCGGCACACCAGGTCCAGTTTTGCCTCCTGGGCTTCTTCCAGGCCGGCGGCGAGCCGGTTGCCCGACTCCGGGGATTCCGTGCCGTAGCTGCCGTCCGGCCAGACCGCGCACGAATAGACCATGGACTGCCCCAGCACCAGTGCGTAGAAATCGTTGCCCACATCGTAGTGATGGGAGATGGCTGCCGAGTCGCGCCGGCGCGAATGCAGCCGGCCCTTCTTCACCACTTTTGCCTCCTCGGGCGGCGGCGCCGGATTGGGGCCCAGCGCCCCCAGCCGGACGGCCGTGCGGAGCAGCGTCCACATTTCCCGGGCCGTGAGCCGCCGGAACGGACCGGGCTCCGCGAACTTCCCGGCTGAACTCAACGCGGTGAACGCCGCGAAGATGTCCCCGGGCGAATCGATGTCGCCCGCCACGTAGGCACGGCTCAGGCCGAGCTGGCCCGGGGACCACAGGATCCGGCGGAGGGCCCGGCGGGAACGGAACTCCAGGACAGGTGCACCCTCAGGCCCTGCCTCTGACCCGTCCCAGGCCCGCAGGCGCAAGGGCAGCTCTTCGGTGTCCAGCACAACTGACAGGGCCTGGGCCAGGCGCGCTGCGTGTCCTTTGCTTGTGGTCATGGTGGTCCTCCCGTCTCCATGGGCCAAGACTAAGGCCGGGAGACGCCCCGCGACTATCATGGGGGAGTGAATTCTGCCCGTGCCGACGTCGTTGTCATCGGCGCGGGCCAGGCCGGGCTTTCGGCTGCCTATCACCTTCAGCGCCGCGGTGTTGACCATGTAATCCTCGACGCCGAGGATGGTCCCGGCGGCGCGTGGCGGCACCGGTGGAAAAGCCTTCGGATGGAAACGGTCAACGGCATCAGCGATCTTCCCGGTATAGCCAAGCCCGCCGTGGATCCGCGCGAGCCCAGTTCGGAATTCCTGGCACGCTACTTCCGCGACTACGAGGAGGAACTCGGGCTGTCCGTCCGGCGGCCCGTGAAGGTCCACTCGGTGAGCCGGGAGGACACAGACCCCGCCGGCCTGCTGGGGATCGCCACATCGGACGGAGACTGGACAGCCAGGGCCGTCATCAACGCCACCGGCACCTGGACCCGCCCGTTCTGGCCCATCTACCCCGGGCAGTCCACCTTCCGCGGACGCCAGCTCCACGTGGCGGACTACGTCTCCGCGGAGGAGTTCAAAGGACAGCACGTGATTGTGGTGGGCGGCGGCATCTCGGCAGTCGGCCTCCTTGACGAAATCTCGCGCGTCACCACCACCAGCTGGTTCACCCGCCGGGAACCGGTGTGGCGGGATGAGGAGTTCGACGCCAGGGCGGGACACGACGCGGTGGCCCTGGTGGAGGAACGGGTCCGCAGGGGCCTGCCGCCGCAGAGCGTGGTGTCGGTGACCGGCCTGATCTGGACGCCGGCCCTCAAGGCGGCGGCGGCCAGGGGCGCCCTGGACCGGCAGCCGATGTTCACCTCCATAGAGCCCGGCGGCGTCAGGCTCGCTGAAGGAGGTTTCCAGCCGGCAGATGCGATCCTGTGGGCCACCGGGTTCCGTGCGGAGCTGGAGCATCTCGCGCCGCTGCACCTGCGGGGACCCGGCGGCGGCATAGCGATGGAAGGAACCCAGGTAGCCTCGGAACCCCGCGTCCACCTGGTCGGTTACGGGCCGTCGTCGTCCACGATCGGGGCCAACAGGGCCGGACGCGCCGCCGTGGCGGCCATCCTCAAACTCCCCGGGATCAGTCAGGCGGCAACACCGGTAAGTTGGGGCTGACGGACGGGGCACGGCCCGTGCCCGGTCCACGCACCCCAGCAAACGCACACAGCACACGCACAACGGAAGCGGCAGAACACGTGGCATCAGACACTCTTCAGGACGTCTTCAGCGCACTTCGGCGGAGGCCGGATGTGGAAGCGCCCAACCTGCAGGCGTGGGACGCCACGGACCGGCTCCTGCTGGAGACAGCCGCGGAACTGGTCCTCGGCGGAAGCGCGATTGCCGTTATCGGGGACCGGTACGGGGCCCTGACCCTCGGCGCCCTGGCCACGCTCAGCCCGGATTCGGTCCGCGTGCACCAGGACCTGGTCACCGGAGAGCGCGCTCTGCAGCTCAACGCGGCCGCATATCGCAACGCCGCCCACGTGCCGGAGCCAACAGCAGGAACGTCCGACGGCGGAGCCGGGAACCCGCCCGGCTTCACGCAGATGCCGCTCGGGCCTGAGCTCCTTGCCGGCGCCCGGGCGGTGCTTTTGCAGTTGCCCAAGACCCTGGCGGAACTGGATGAAGTTGCTGCCGCCGTGGCCCGGTATGCCGCACCTGACGTCACGCTGATCGCGGGCGGGCGGGTCAAGCACATGTCCCTCGGCATGAACTCCGTGCTGGAACGGCACTTCCGCTCGGTCCGGCCCCAGCTCGCCCGGCAGAAATCGCGCGTGATCCTGGCGGGCGGGCCGCAGGGGAGCGGGGAGCAGGAACGCTATCCCGTCGTCGAACACCTCGCCGAACTGGGCCTCAAGGTCGCCGCCCACGGTGCCGTCTTCGCAGGAACCAAACTGGACATCGGCACCAGGTTCCTGCTGACGTTCCTTCCCTCCATGAAGGCGGCCCGGCACGCCGTCGACCTCGGCTGCGGCACCGGAATCCTTGCCGCCATGTACGCCCGGCAGCGCCCCGGCTCCCAGGTGACCGCCACGGACCAGTCCGCCGCGGCTGTGGCCTCGGCGCTGGCCACGGCGGAGGCCAACGCCCTGGCGGACCGCATCACGGTCCTGCAGGACGACGCGCTCAGCACCATGGCGGACGGCAGCGTGGACCTGGTCCTGCTCAACCCGCCGTTCCATGTGGGTGCGGGCGTCCACGCCGGTGCAGGTTTGAAGATGATTGAAGCCGCGGGCAGGGTGCTCGCTCCGGGCGGCGAACTGTGGACGGTCTTCAACCGCCACCTGCCCTACCCGCCGGCCCTTGAGCGGCACGTCGGGCCCACCGTGGTGAAGGGCCGGAACCCCAAGTTCACGGTGACCTTGAGCACCCGCCGCGGCACGGACCCGGCAGGGGCGTGAGCCCGTGGGCCCGCAGCCTGCCGGGCAGCACCACCTTCGCTGCCGGGCTGCGCACGGGGGCCGCGCCGCGCCGTCGTGCCGTCCTACGGGTGTCTGACCACGCGTAACGTACGATTCAAGCATCACCATATGTACGTGGCCGAAGACGTTTAGGGGACGCTGTGACTGAGATCCGCCAATCCTCACCGAGGCGCGGAACCAACCTGCCCAAAATGGGGGACTTCAACCTCACGGTGATCCTGGACGCCATCCGCAGGTCCTCCGGCGGCCTCAGCCGCGTGGAACTTGCCCAGATTGTGGGCCTGTCCCCGCAGACCATCTCCAACATCTCCCGGCGCCTCCTGGACCAGAACCTGATCGTGGAGGCCGGCAAGGAAGGCAGCGGCCCGGGCAAGCCGCGCACCATCCTCAGGCTCAACCCCGGCGGTGTGTTCGCCCTCGGCGTCCACCTCGATCCCGCGGTGACCACGTTCGTGGTCCTGGACCTCGTGGGCTCGGTGGTGCGGCATTCCCGGATAAAAACCCCCGGCGGCAACGACCCCTCGGCCGTCATCACCACCATCGCGGCCGAAATCGACCAGCTGGTGGAGGATTCCGGCGTGGACAGGGAGCGGATCGCCGGCCTGGGAGTGGCCGCACCGGGCCCCATCGACCTGGACAACGGCACAGTGGTGGATCCGCCGCTGCTGCCCGGCTGGGACAGGGTGGAACTGCGCAGCGCCCTTTCCGAAGCCACCGGATACTCGGTCCTGGTGGACAAGGACGTCACCAGCGCGGCCGTGGCGGAAACCTGGGCCGGCGGCCCCAGCGGCTCCGGCAGCTTCATCTTCATGTACATGGGCACCGGCATAGGCTGCGGCATTGTCCTCAATGATGAGGTCATCCGGGGAACCTCCGGAAACGCCGGCGAGATCGGCCACATCATTGTGGATCCCGACGGCGCCCCCTGTGACTGCGGCCTGCGCGGCTGCGTGAAATCCACCTGCATCCCGCAGGTGCTGGTAGCCGAAGCGGAAGACGCCGGCATCCTGGACGGCTCCCGGTCAGGCAACAGCGGAGCGGAAATCCAGCAGAGCTTTTCCCGTTTGTGCGACCTCGCGGACCAGGGCAACGAACAGGCACTTGCCATCATTGACCGGTCCGCGGTGCGCGTGGCCCGGGCCGTGGCCGTGGTGACCAACACGCTGGACGTTGAACGGGTGGTGTTCGGCGGGCCGTTCTGGAGCCGCCTGGCAGACCGCTACCTGGAGAAGGTCCCGGCGCTGCTGGATGCCCACAGCGACACCCGGCTCATCCATCCCATCGATGTTGTGGGCACCGGGGTGGGGGACGACGTCGGCGCCATCGGGGCGGCTTCCCTGGTCCTGGAGCATACGCTGGCCCCGCGGGCCCAGCGGCTCCTCCTGGAGAGCTGACCCGACGGGCTGTGCGCAGCGCCTTGCCTGCCGCAGGACGTCCATCTAGCATGTGCATATTGTGCGGTTTGGGGCCCGCCAACAACAGGGCCGCCGCCATCGACCGAATGGAGCGCCATGCGTCGCCGGGCCTTGAAGACCATGTCCCTGATTGCCGCGGCAACGGTAGCCCTGGCGGCCTGCAGCCCGGACGATCCCGGCGCTTCGTCCAAAACCCTGAAAGTTGCGTACCAGAAAACGGACTCCTTCACCGCCCTGGACACCATGCTCCAGGCCGCCAAACAGGAGTTTGAGGCGGCGAACCAGGGAGTGACCGTTGAGCTGCAGCCCATCCAGGCCAACGACGACGACTACGGGACGAAACTGGCCCTCGCGCTGCGCTCGCCATCCACGGCGCCCGACGTTTTCTACGAGGACACGTTCAAGGTCCGCTCCGACGTGGACGCCGGCTACCTCCTGAAGCTGGACAGCTACCTGGAGGGCTGGGAGGACTGGGACACGTTCGACGACGGCGCCAAGGCGGCAGGGCGGGCGGACGACGGCGGGACGTACGCAGTGCCCCTGGGCACCGACACCCGCGCCATCTGGTACAACCGGAAAGTCCTGGAAGCTGCCGGGGTCACCCTTCCCTGGGAGCCGCGCAGCTGGCAGGACATCCTGGACACGGCACGGAAGATCAAGGCCAACGACCCCACCGTTATCCCGTTCAACATGTACGCCGGCAAGGGAACCGGCGAGGGGACCGTGATGCAGAGCTTCTACGAGCTGCTGTATGGCACGGGATCATCGCTCTACGACGAAGAGGCCGGAAAGTGGGTGGTGGGTTCGGCCGGCTTCCAGGACTCGCTGGCCTTCCTCAAAACCCTTTATGACGAACAGCTGGCCGTTTCCCCAGCCGAGGCCCTCGACGCCAACGTGTGGAAGAAGGTGTTCGGCGAGTGGCTGCCTAACGCCAGGATGGGCGCCACCGTGGAAGGCTCCTACGCGCCGTCGTTCTGGCAGGATGGCGGAAGCTATGAGTGGCCCGGCTACGAACAGGACATGGGCGTTGCCCCCTTCCCCACCCAGAACGGCCAGGCCCCGGGAGCTGTGAGCATGTCCGGCGGCTGGACACTGGCGCTCGGGGCGGAGACCAAGGAGCCTGAGCTGGCATTCAGCTTCCTGACCACTGCGCTCAACGAAGAGAATTCCCTCAGCTTCACCGTGGAAAGCTCGCAGATTGCCGTCCGCAAGGACGTGGCCGCCGACCCCGGGTACCTTGACGCCAATCCGTTCGTCAGGGATGTCTCCGCGCTCGTTTCGGTCACCAGGTACCGCCCTGCAACTGCCGACTACCCCCGGATTTCCGCGGCTGTCCAGGAAGCCACCGAGGCCGTCATCACCGGCACCAGGTCGCCCCAGGAGGCGGCTGCGGACTATGATGCCGCAGTGGCGGACATCGTGGGTGCCGCCAAGACCGTCCGGAAGTAGCGGGTGCGGTCTCCAGCCACGGCACGGCAACTGCTCCGTTACCTTCCGGTCCTTCCTGCTGTCCTGCTCCTCCTTGTCTTCCTGGCGGGCCCCGTGCTCTGGGCATTCCACGCATCCCTCACTGACGCCGGCCTCACCGGGCGCAGTGCCCGCAATCCCTCATGGGTGGGGCTGGAGAACTACCAGAGGTTGCTTACGGATCCCGTGTTTCCGCTCTCCGTCCTCCTCACGGTGGTGTTCGTGGCGGGGTCGGCGGTACTGGGACAGAACCTGCTGGGCCTCGCGCTGGCCGTGCTGATGCGGCGGGCACGGCCGCTGGTGTCCGCCGTCGTCGGCACCACCGTGGTGGCCGCCTGGGTGCTGCCGGAAATCGTGGCCGCCTTCGCCGCCTATGCCTACTTCAGCGGAGACGGGACCCTGAACCAGCTGCTGGGCGGCCTGGGATTTGTCCGGCAGGACTGGCTGTACGCCTTTCCCATGGTGGCCGTGATGCTCGCCAACGTGTGGCGGGGGACAGCCTTTTCCATGCTGGTGTACCGGGCCGCATTGAATGAGGTTCCGGCCGAGGTGACCGAGGCGGCCCAGATGGATGGCGCCCACGGCTGGCAGCGGTTCGCGTTCATTACGCTGCCGATGATCAGGGGGAGCATCACCACCAACCTGATGCTGATCACGCTGCAGACCCTCGCCGTCTTCACGCTCGTCTGGGTGATGACAGCGGGCGGGCCGGCCAACGCCAGCACCACACTGCCGGTCCTCGCATACCAGGAGGCCTTCAAGTTCGGTGATATCGGCTACGGGACAGCCGTGGCTTCGGTGCTCATCCTGATCGGCGCCGCCTTTGGACTGGCGTACGTGCGGCTGCTCCGGGAGCCCCGGCCATGACGGCCCCCGCCAGGACGCCGGGCAGCCTTCCGCTCCGGCCGGCCGCACCCAGACGGCGCCGGGCCGGCAGCGCTCCGGCTGACCTGGTGCTGCTGCTGATCGGCGCCTGCTTCCTGCTGCCCCTGCTCTGGCTCATCCTGGCTTCGCTGGACGCCGAAGCCGGGCATGAGCTGAGGCTTCCGGACCGGGCCGGCCTGGACAACTTCGCCGCAGTGCTGACGCCGGAGTTGCTGCTCCGGCCGCTGTGGAACAGTGTGCTGCTCTCCGGGGGGACGGCCACGGTCACGGTTGTGGCGGCTGTACTGGCGGCCTACCCGCTGTCCCGCTACCGGTCCAGGTTCAACCGGCCCTTCATGTACACCGTCCTTTTTGGGACCTGCCTGCCCATCACGGCGATCATGGTCCCCGTGTATGGGCTCTTCGTCCAGCTTGAGCTGCTCGATTCGATGACTGCCACCATCTTCTTTATGGCCACCACCACCCTGCCCATGGCCATCTGGATGACCCGGAACTTCATGGAGGGCGTGCCGGTGTCGCTTGAAGAAGCAGCCTGGGTGGATGGCGCATCGCGGATGACCGCCCTGCGGACCATTGTCCTGCCGCTGATGAAGCAGGGGCTGGGAGTGGTGTTCATTTTCGTGTTCATCCAGGCCTGGGGAAACTTCTTCGTCCCGTTCGTCCTGCTCCTCTCGGAGGCACGGCAGCCCGCGGCGGTGTCCATCTTCAGCTTCTTCGGACAGCACGGTGCAGTGGCCTACGGCCAGCTGGCCGCGTTCTCCATCCTGTATTCGCTGCCGGTGCTGGTCCTCTACGTCATCGTGGCGAGGGGCGGCAGCGGTTCCTTTGCCCTGTCCGGAGCGGTCCGGGGCTGAACAGGCCCCGCGGCCGCAAGCGGACGGGCAGGAGGGACGGTTTCAGTCGATATCCTCGAGGACCACACCGAATGGAAGGGCCTCGTCGAGGTGGGCCTGGTGGCCGGTGGCACCCGGGTTGTACGTGACCCGTACTCCATGAAGCTTGTCCGCAGCGGACTGCTGCAGGACGGGCTTGACGGTGCTGATGAACATCTCGCTTTTGTCGGCGAGAAACTCCTTGTAACTGGCTGGAAGCTCGCTCATGCCAAAAGGATAGACCTGGCAACGGCCGATGGGGAGGGGTCCCCATTGTCCAAAATGCCGGAGCGGTCTTGGATAGGATGGCGGGCGGAGTGCAGCCGGCCGGCAGCCACGCCCAGTTCAGCCACCAGGGGGAAAATCCAGTGCTTTCGACCAGTGCGTCCGCGAGAATCGAACCTTCGGAACTGGCCCGGGCACAGCAGGTGGCGGCGAATATTGCCCGCAGCTTTGACGCGAAGGTTGTGGGGCAGGCCCGGCTGCGTGAATCGCTGCTGGTGGGGCTGCTGACCGGCGGGCATATCCTCCTGGAAAGCGTCCCGGGCCTTGCCAAGACCACGGCTGCGCAGGCCGTTGCAGAGGCAGTGAGCGCCGACTTCCGGCGGATCCAGTGCACTCCGGACCTGCTGCCCAGCGACATTGTGGGAACCCAGATCTACGATGCCGCCAACGGCACGTTCGTCACGCAGCTGGGACCGGTCCACGCCAACATTGTGCTCCTGGACGAGATCAACCGTTCCAGCGCCAAAACGCAGAGCGCCATGCTTGAGGCAATGCAGGAACGCCAGACTTCCATCGGCGGCCGGGAGTACCCGCTGCCCTCGCCCTTCCTGGTCCTGGCCACCCAGAACCCCATCGAGCAGGAGGGCACCTACCAGCTGCCCGAAGCCCAGATGGACCGCTTCATGCTCAAGGACGTGCTGGACTATCCGTCACCCGCGGAGGAAGCCGAGATCATCCGGCGCATCGATGCCGGGGTGTACACGCCGGAGCAGGCGCCGGCCGCGGCCGCCTCGCTGGAGGCCGTCACCGCCGCCCAGGAACTGGTCCGGCGTGTCTACATCGATCCCGCCGTCATCAACTACATCGTGGGCCTGGTTTTCGTCACCAGGAATGCCCACCAGTACATCGATTCACGGCTGGCCGGCTTCATCGAGTTCGGCGCCAGCCCACGGGCCAGCATCGCCTTCAGCCAGGCCGCCCGTGCGGTGGCACTGCTGAACGGCAGGGACCACGTCATTCCCGAGGACGTCAAAACGCTGGCCCACCGGGTACTGCGGCACCGGCTGATCCTGAACTTCGACGCAGTGGCGGAACAAGTGCGGGTGGAAACGGTGATTGACGCCGTCGTCGCTGCCGTCCAGACGCCCTGAGGCCTGCGTGACAAGCCTCCTCCAGCGGGTGAAGTCGGACATGGCCATCTTCGCCCACCGCAAAGCCCGCGGCATGCTTGACGGCGAGTACGGCTCGGTGTTCCGGGGCCGCAGCCTGGACTTCGATGACCTCCGCGCCTATATCGCGGGGGACGAGGTCCGCGACATTGACTGGAAGGCAACTGCACGGCACGGTTCGCCGCTGATCAGGCGCTACGTGGCGGTCCGCCGGCAGACAGTGCTGCTGGTCACCGACACCGGCCGCAACATGGCCGCGGCGGCCCGCAGCGGGGAAACGAAAAAGGACATTGCAGTGATGGCCCTGGGCGTCATGGGGTACCTCGCCCACCGGCACGGCGACGTGGTGGGGCTGGTGTCCGGCGATTCCGCGGGCACGACGGCGTTGCCCGCCAAGGGCGGCGAGGCCCACCTTGAACGCCTCCTCCGGCGCGTGGATTCAGCGGCAACACTGGACGCCGCGCCCAGCAGGCTCGAGGACCAGCTGGACCATGTTGCGCGGACCATCAAAGGCCGCAACCTGCTGTTCGTCGTCGCCGATGAGGTGGCGGCAAGCCCCGCCACCAGCCGGCTGCTCCGCCGCCTCCAGGCCCAGCACGAGATCCTTTGGCTCACGGTGAGGGACGCCAGGCTTGTCCCGGATGAACCCCTGCTGCCGCCGGACGAGGTTCCGGACTCCTACAGCGTCTCCGGCTCCTACCCCCTTCCTGCACACCTCGTCCGGGACCCGGCGGTCGTTTCTGCCTATGCCACCGCCGTCGCCGAACGCGACACCGGCCGGAAAGCCATGCTGCGCCAGGCCGGGATCACGGAGGGCGAGGTGGCGGGCAGCCGGGACGTGGTGAGCGCGCTGTTCGCTCTCCTGGAAAGGCACCGCCGTGCAGGCTGACCCCGGGTTCTACGGCCCCCTGCAGTACGGCCCGGCATGGATGTGGGCCGGCGTGGCGCTGCTGGCCCTGGTGGCTGCCTGGTACGGCGTCGTGCTGGCAGCCACGCGGAGGCCGCGGGAAGCGGACGCCGTCCAGCGTCCTGCCCGGCTGACGGACCTGGCAGTGCTCAAGGCCGCATACCTTCAGCGGATCGATGATGTGGAACGGGACGCCGCCGCCGGAACGCGGAGCGCCCGCGGCTCGCACCAGGAAATCAGCCTCCTGCTGAGGAAATTCGTCCGCGACGCCACCGGAGTGGACGCACCCCGCATGACGCAGGCGGACCTGGCCGGGCATCCCCTTCCATCGGCCGCGGCCGCCGTCGGAGCGCTGTACCCGGCCGCGTTCGGCCCCGACCCCGTTCCTCCCGTAGCCTCGTCCGCTGCCGCAGCCCGAAGGGCGGTGCAGGCATGGAACTGATGTGGTGGTGGCTGCTTCCCCCGGCCGCGGTGGCGGCGGGCGCAGCCTGGTGGGCCGCCAGGCGGACGGACAACACAGCCAACGCACGACGGCGGCCGGTGGCGCATGCGGACCGGCTCATCCTCCTGCCGGAATACCAGGCGGCGCTGCGGCACCACCGCCGCTGGCTTGCGGTCGCCCTGCTGGCCTGCGCCGCGCTGCTCGCCTCCACGGCGGTGGCAGCAGCCCGGCCCGTCGGGGTGACGACCACGCGGCCCGAACAGAACAACCGGGACATCATGCTGTGCCTGGACACCTCGGGTTCCATGAGCAGTGCCGACGCCGCGGTGGTAGACGTCTTCGCCGAACTCGCGGCGGAGTTCGATGGAGAACGGATCGGACTCACCATCTTTGACAGCACGGCCGTCCAGGTATTTCCGCTGACCGACGACTACCACTACGCCCGGGAGCAGTTGGAGCTGGCGCGGGACGCGTTCGACGGGAAGCCCGGCAGTTCGGGATTCCTGGACGGAACGTGGAGCGGCCGGGGTTCCTCCCTGATCGGGGACGGCCTGGCGTCCTGCCTCAACAGCTTCCCGCCTACCGCCGGCCAGGCTGGGAACCGGAATCCCGGCGGTACCCAGGATTCTGGCGCCACCCAGGACCCTGCCGCCACTCAGCACCCCGGGCAGCCGCAGCGCTCACGGTCCGTGGTCCTGGCGACGGACAACTTCCTTTCCGGCGAGCCCATCATGACCCTTGGCGAAGCCGCAGCCCTCGCGCGGGAAAGGGCGGTGCACGTCTACGCGCTCAACCCGGGGGACCTCGACTACGGTTCAGGCCCGGACCAGCCCGGAGCGCAGCTGAGGGCCGCGGCAGAGTCCACCGGCGGGGCCTACTATGCGTTGGACAACCCCGAGGCCGTGCCGGGCATGGTGCGGGGCGTCGAGGAAACGGAGAAAACAGCGCTCCGCGGCACTCCGCGGGCGGTTGTCTCCGATGAGCCCGGCCTTCCGTTGGCCGCTGCCCTCCTGTCCGGACTGGTCCTCGCGGTTGCCGGCTGGCGGTTGCGGCCATGACCCTCCAGCCGGTGCTGCCCTGGTGGCTGCTTCTTCCCCTCATCGCTGCCGCCGGGGCCGTCCTGGGCTGGCAGCTCCGCAGCCCTGGGAACAGCCGGCATCAGAGCGGGGGAGCGGGCCGCCGCGCCGGGGTCCGGCACGCCCTGCTGGTCCTGCTGCTGGTGGGGGCTGTGCTGCGCCCCGGCCTGCCGGGAGGAACGGCCCAGGTGGCAACGGCCGACCTGAACGTGTTCTTCGTGGTGGACACCACCACCAGCATGGTGGCGGAGGACTACGGCAACGCGGAACCACGGATGGCGGGGGTACGGCAGGACATCGCGGCCATCGCCGAAGGACTGCCCGGTGCCCGGTTCTCCGTCATCACCTTCGACACCGCGGCCCACGTCCGGATGCCCCTGACCACCGACACGCTGGCGCTGGACACCATCACGTCCGTCCTTGAGCCGCAGGTGACCGCCTATGCCAAGGGAAGCAGCATCACGGCGGCCCGCGAGGTGCTCTCCAAACGCCTTACCCTTGCCCGGCAGAGCCACCCCGGGCGGCCCCGGCTTGTGTTCTACCTTGGCGACGGCGAACAGACCAGCGCAGAGGCGCCGGCGCCGATGGACCTTGAGGACGGCCTGGTGGCCGGGGGAGCGGTCCTGGGTTACGGCACGGCCGGCGGTGGCAGGATGCGGGAAAACACCGGGGAGGAGTACGACGACGGTTCCACAGAAGCCGGGGACGCCTCCTATCTCCGGGACAGCAACGGTGACGGCGCCGGATATGCACTTTCCAGGATTGATGAAAGCCGGCTCCAGCAGATCGCGGGGCAACTGGGCGTCCCCTACGTGCACCGGTCAGCCGGGAACCCCGCCGCCCCGATGCTGCAGGACGCCCACCCCGACGCCCCGGACACCGGCGCCCTCACGAACGCCGGCCAGGACGGCTCCCTGGCCGCACGGACCGAGCTTTACTGGATCCCAGCAGCAGGCGCCTTTGTCCTGGGCCTTTGGGAGCTTGTCCTGCTCCTTCGCCAGTTCCGCGAACTCCGCAGGATACCGTTGGCCCCTTCTTCACGCTCAGCTGCTTTAGGCGCCGCTCCTGCGACAACCGGAAACTCCGGCGTCCAAGAATCCAGCGGCAACAAGGCAGTTCTCCGATGACGCCCGCCAGTCATGGCGTGGACCGCCGGACGGCACGGCGGCGCCTCCTGGCGTGGTCAGCCGTACCCGTGATCCTCATGCTGTGTGTGGCGGCCAAACTCCTGAGCCTTGGCCTGCTGGGAGCACGTGCGGCCAGCGCCTATGAAGCGAACGACGCCGCAGCGGTCCGGTCCGCCGCGGAAGCACTTCACGTCGTGAACCTCATCGAGCCGCACAAGGCGCCCTTCGCGGCCGGGGACGCCGACGTCCTTGCCGGGGACTTCGCAGCCGCCAGGCTCCGGTTCGAGGAAGCGCTGGCACTCGTCCCGCCACGCCAATCCGGGTCGGCCGGGGCCTGCATCATTACGGTGAACCTGGTCCTGGCCATTGAGCGGCTCGGCGACGATAAGCTCGCTGCGGAGGACCCGGCCGCGGCCGCCGGCCTCTTCGAGGAAGCGCTCGCGGCCGTCGCCGCGGCGCCGGACGGCTGTTTATCCGACCGGCACCCGGCCGGGACGGGGGACAGGCTGGCCGGAGCGGAAGCACGGCTGCAGGAAAAGCTCTCCGACGCCCGCCAGGTGCAGGACCAGGAGCCGGCCCAGGAAACCGGTCCGGAGGAAAGCCCCGGGGCGGACAGCCAGGATTCCGCGCAGCAACGCAAGCTGGAGCAACTGGAGGACAGTGCCCGGCAGGCCCAACGTGAACGCAACAGCGGCCGTGAACGGGAGGACTACCTGGACGGCTCCTCGGACTCCGGCGGCCCCGACCGGCCGTGGTAGGGCAGCGGCGCGAACATTATTCCGTGAGGACGCGACGCGGGCCGTAAAACTGCGTCTTAATTCGGGAGCCAACTTGAAAGCGGTACCTGCCCCTCATAGAGTCTTATACAAGTTACCGAGGTAACGTGTCAGCGATCCTCCTTCTGGAGGGTGTGGGTGCCCCCATGTGGGCCTGACATTTGCTCACGGCGAACTTCAATCCAGGCGTAACAGTCGCGGCTGCGTCCTGTGGAGTTCTTCCGTGTTCCCCAAACTCAAATTCATTGCCGGTCAGCCGTCGCATTCGACGGCAGCCCCCAATGGCCCAAAGCCAAGGATGCAAATGTCTCCACCAAGCCTTATTGACACACACCCGAATCTCTCCGACACCGCTCCGGTGGCGCTCTCCTACGAGCTGTTCCCGCCCCGGTCGCCGGCAGCCGCGGAAACCCTCTGGACCACCATCAGGGAACTCGAAACCACCGCACCGGACTATGTGTCCGTCACTTATGGTGCGAGCGGCTCAAACCGGGACACCGCCGTCGAACTCATCAACCGGCTCCTGCTGGAAACAACCCTCCGGCCGCTGGCGCACCTGACGTGCGTCGGCAACACGCCCCAGGAACTGGCGGGAATCATCGGTGAGCTGCTGGACACCGGGGTGCGCGGGATCCTGGCGCTCCGCGGCGACCTTCCCAAGGACGGCGCGGCGCCGGTTGCCGGTTCGCTCCGGTACGCCCAGGACCTGATCGAGCTGATCCGCCGCGTCGAGCAGCGCCGTTCGGCACTGCTCTGCGCCGGAAAGATCGCGGTAGGCGTGGCGGCGTACCCCACCCGCCACCCGGAGTCGCCCAGCGAGGCGCACGACGTCGAGGTGCTGCTTGCCAAGCAGCGTTCCGGCGCGGACTTCGCCATCACGCAGGTTTTCTTCCACACTGACCAGTACGCGGACCTCCTCACCAGGGCACGCCGTGCAGGGGTCACCATCCCCATCATCCCGGGAGTCATGCCCCTCACCAGCCTCCGGCGCGTCAGGCGCCTCGGCGAGCTGACCGGCGTGGAGCCCGCTCCCGAGCTGCTGGAACGCCTGGCATCAGCGGACAGCGACCTGGAACGGCTCCGCATTGGTGTCGATGCCACAGTGGACCTTGCCAACGCAGCCCTGCAGGCCGGCGCACCCGGCATCCACATCTACACCTTCAATGAGCACCAGAGTGCCCTGGAACTGCTGGAAAAGCTGGCCCTTCCGCGGCGTACGCATTCCGGCATCCGCCCGGATGCAGCTGCCCGCCAGCTCGCCAGCTGACGCACCCCTTCCTGCACTGAATCTTTCCGCCCACGGCGGACCTGTACCCAACTCTTAGGATTTCCCATGTCTCAAAACACCACGCCCAACCACACTCCGTTCCCGGCTGCATCCCTCCTGGGCTACCCGCGTATCGGCCGCCGCCGCGAGCTCAAGAAGGCCGTCGAAGCCTACTGGGCAGGAAAGATCGACGCCGCCGCTCTGGACTCCGCCGCCAAGGACATCCAGCTGGCCATCGCCAAGCGCCTGCAGGAACTCGGCCTCACCGAACCGGCCGCAGTGCCTGGCACCTTCTCCTACTACGACCAGGTCCTGGACACCACCGCCCACCTCGGCGCTGTCCCCGCCCGTTTCGGCAAGCTCCTCAATGACAAGGGCCAGCTGGACATTGACGGCTACTTCACCCTGGCCCGCGGCACCAGGGACCAGCAGCCGCTCGAAATGACCAAGTGGTTCGACACCAATTACCACTACCTGGTCCCGGAGATCGGCCCTGAGACCGAGTTCACCCTCGCCTCCACCGCCAAGGTTGACGAGTTCGCGTTCGCACTGGCCAACGGCGTCGAGACCCGCCCCTACATCGTGGGTCCGGTCACCTACCTGCTCCTGTCCAAGGCGTCCGACGGCGCCCCCGCCGGATTCGCGCCGCTGTCCCGCCTCGAGGACATCCTGCCCGTCTACGTCCAGCTCCTGGAGAAGCTCTCCGCCGCAGGCGCCAGCTGGGTCCAGCTCGACGAGCCCGCCCTGGTGGTGGACCAGGACACCCCGGCCGGCGAGGTCGAGGCCGCCGTGGCCCGCGCCTACGAAGTCCTCTCCTCGGCGGCCAACCGCCCGCAGATCCTCGTCTCAACCCCGTACGGATCGCTGGACGGCCAGCTCGGCACCCTCGCCGCCACCAACATCGACGCCCTCCACATCGATGTCTTCAAAGGCACTGTTCCCTCAGCCGCGGCACTCGCCGGCCTGGGCAACAAGACCCTGGTTGCCGGCGTCGTGGACGGCCACAACATCTGGCGCAACGACCTCGCCGCATCGGCTGCCAAGCTGGACGCACTGACGGCAGCAGCCGGCAAGGTTGCCGTCTCCACCTCCACCTCCACCCAGCACGTCCCGCACGATGTTGCCGAGGAGACCCAGCTCTCCGAGCAGCTCCGCAGCTGGCTGGCGTTCTCGGACCAAAAGGCCGTCGAGGTGAAGACCCTCGCGTCCTACCTGGCCGATCCCGCCTCCGCCCGGGCGGCCATCGACGAGGCAACGGCCGTCATCGCCTCCCGTGCCACCGCAGAAGGCGTGCGCCGCTCCGACGTCCGTGCACGCACCGAAGCGCTAACCGCAGCCGACTTCACCCGCTCGGCCTACGAAGTCCGCGAAGCCGCCCAGGAAGAAGCGCTGCACCTGCCGCCGCTGCCCACTACCACCATCGGATCCTTCCCCCAGACCTCCGAGATCAGGTCGGCGCGCGCCCGCAACAACAAGGGCGACCTCACCGACGGGCAGTACGAAAAGCTCATGAAGGACGAGATCAGGCGCGTTGTTGAGCTGCAGGAAGAGCTTGGCTACGACGTGCTGGTGCACGGCGAGCCCGAGCGCAACGACATGGTCCAGTACTTCGCCGAGAACCTGGAGGGCTTCGACGTCACCGTCCACGGTTGGGTCCAGTCCTACGGCTCACGCTGCACCCGCCCGTCCATCCTGTGGGGCGACGTCACCCGCAGTGCGCCCATCACGGTTGAGTGGGCCAAGTACGCGCAGTCCCTGACCAGCAAGCCGATGAAGGGCATGCTCACGGGTCCCGTCACCATCCTGGCCTGGTCCTTCGTCCGCGACGACCAGCCCTTGGGCGAGACCGCCAACCAGGTGGGCCTGGCCCTGCGTGACGAAATCGCAGACCTCGAAGCTGCCGGCATCAAGGTCATCCAGGTGGACGAGCCTGCACTGCGCGAACTCCTTCCGCTGCGCAAGGCTGACCACGCCGACTACCTCAAGTGGTCCGTGGACTCCTTCCGCCTGGCCACCGCCGGTGCTGCCGACGCCACCCAGATCCACACCCACCTCTGCTACTCCGAGTTCGGCGTGATCATCGACGCGATCGACGGACTGGATGCGGACGTCACGTCCATCGAGGCCGCCAGGTCCCGCATGGAGGTTGTCCACGACCTCGAGTCCCACGGCTTCGGCCGCGGCGTTGGCCCGGGCGTCTACGACATCCACTCGCCGCGTGTCCCGGGCGAGGCAGAGGTGACCGAACTGCTGGCCACCGCCGTCAAGCACGTCCCCTCCCGCCAGCTGTGGGTGAACCCGGACTGCGGCCTGAAGACCCGCGGCTACGCCGAGACCGAGGATTCGCTGCGGAACCTGGTCAAGGCAACCCAGGCGGTCCGCGCCAACCTGCTGGAAGCGGCCAAGTAATAAGTACGACGGCGGCCGGTCACGTGGGAAGCCCGCGTGACCGGCCGCCGTCGGCATTTAACCATCCATTGCTCCGTACTTGCCGTTATCGACGTTCAAAACGGCAGGTACGGAGCACTCGATTCAGGACTCCCAGACGATCTCGTCGTCCACCACGCCGTCCTCGTCGGCTGATGCCACCAGGACCTCATCGGTGAAGTGCTCGCCCAGGGTGAAGTCCAGGACGAAGTAGCGCTCGGGCTGGCCAGGGTAGATGCCCACGTGGCCCAGCTTCAGGGCTTTGAGGAAGACTTCGTTGGTGAGCTGGCTGCGGTCGGTGACGCCGAAGACTTTTTGCAGGTGTTCGTCTTTGAGGGCATTGCAGTGGAAGTGCAGGTATTCCTGGGGGCTGGTGCCTTCCTGCTCCAGCTCCTCGGCGATCATGTCCCGGACCTCGTCCACGAGTTCGGGCAGGAACCGCAGGCGGTAGTCCACCTTCCGGAGCGCGGCTTCATCGAAGTGGTCGTGCGCCGTGATGTTGAGGTCGAGTTCCAGCGGATGCCCGCGAAGCTCGTGCTTCGCGGCCACTAAGTGATCCTTGCCGTGGTTGAGTTCGATCTCTCCAAAGTGCCGGCTCGCTACCTTGCTCATAGTTTCAACATAGACCTGAACAGCGGCGCATTCCAGCATTCAGGCCTAATTCACGGCCGTCCGCATTCCGGCGAGCGTCTCGGCCAGGAGGTCCACGAAGAGCTGGACCCGCGCAGTTTTCCTGTCATTGATGATGAGTGCAAAGACGTTCCTGGCCAGCCGGATCTCCGGAACGTCCAGCACCACAACGCCGGCCGGCTTGTTCCGCAGCGCGAGTTCCGGAACCAGGGCCGCCCCCAGTCCTGCGGCTGCCATCTCCAGGCTGGCGTGGAAATCGTCGCTGTGGGCCACCACGCGCGGGTGCAGGTTGCAGCCGGCGAAGAGCCGCTCAATCACCATGGCGTCGCTGGTTCCCGGATGGTGCATGATCCAGGGCATTTCGGAGAGGTGGTCGGCGGCGACCTTCGCGTCACTGCGGAAGCCCCAGCCGGCGGGCAGCACCACCCGGAAGTCGTCGTCGCCGATCCATTGCCGGTTGATGGTGTTGGGCCATGCGAAACCGGTCTGCCCCACCTGGAAAACCACGGCGAGGTCCAGTTCGCCGCCGGTGCGCAGCCCCTGGATGGTCTGCCCGGGTTCGGCGACGGACACTTTGAGGTCGATTCCCAGGTTCTTCCACGCCGGGTTCTTCAGGATGCGCGGCAGCACGTAGGTGGCCAGGCTGGGAAAGATCCCCAGCCGCAGTTCCTGGTTGGCCGCGTCCTGGGTTTTGGAGGCGGCCGCCATCAGCGCCTCGATGTCCGTCAGCACCTTGGCGGCGTGCCGGGTCATGACGACGGCGGCTTCCGTGGGCACCACGCTGCGGGCCGAGCGCTGGAAAAGGACGACGCCGATGTCGCGTTCCAGGGCGGTCATCTGCTGGGAGACGGCTGAGGCAGTGTAGCCCAGCGTGGCGGCCGCGGCCGCGAACGAGCCGAGCCGGGTGACCTCCAGGAGGGTCTTCAGGTGTACCGGGTTTACCACCTGCCCACAGTACTCCGCCGGCCCGCCCCGAAGAAGTTGCAGGGCGCGGCACCCATCCGTTGCCGCAACGGTGCCGAATTGCCCTCTAGCATTGGCAAATGTCCAGCAGAGGAGCATGCATTGTCACCTGACCCAGCAGTAACCGGAGGCGGGCCACGGCGGGTGGCCGTCATTGGCAGCGGCGTGGCCGGCCTGACCGCAGCCTACGTCCTTAACAGGCAGGACGACGTCACGCTGTTCGAAGCGGATTCCCGGCTGGGAGGGCACGCGCATACGCACGACATGCCGCAGGCGGACGGCTCCACCATCGGTGTGGATACCGGCTTCATCGTCCACAACACACGGACTTATCCCACGCTGCTGAGGCTGTTCGCGGAACTCGGGGTGGAGACGCAGGACTCCGAGATGAGCATGTCCATCCGGTGCGACGGCTGCGGGCTGGAGTACGCAGGCGCCCGCGAGGGCGGACGCGGAATCATTGCCCGGCCCTCCAGCCTGCTCCGTGGCCGCTACTTGCTGATGCTTCTGGAAGTCACCCGTTTTTACCGCAAGGCGCGGGCGCTGCTGGAGACGGCTCCGGTTTCCTCGGTCAACCCGGATCTCGAGGTTCCCGAGCCCACCCTCGGCGAGTTCCTGGAGCGCGAAAAGTTCAGCCCCTACTTCGTTTCGCACTTCATGACCCCGGTGGTCAGCGCCGTCTGGTCCTGCGACCCCACCACCGCGCTGGCCTATCCGGCGCGGTACCTCTTCACCTTCCTGGGCCATCACGGCCTGCTGGGCGTCAAGGGCTCCCCGCAATGGCGTACCGTCACCGGCGGTTCCGCCAGGTATGTCGAAAAACTGGCCGCCACGCTGACGGACGTCCGGCTCGACACCCCCGTGACCGCCATCCGGCGCACTCCCGACGGCGTGCAGATCACCACTGCACACGGGCAGGAAGACTTCGCCGCCGTCGTCATCGCCACCCACCCGGCCCAGGCGCTGGGGTTCCTCGCCGACGCCACCCCGGCCGAGAAGGAAGCGCTGGGCGGCATGCCCTACTCGGTCAACCACACCGTCTTCCACCAGGATCCCGCCGTCCTGCCCTCCGCGGAGAACGCCAGGGCGTCCTGGAATTACCGCCTGCCCTCCTGCGGGGCCCGGCCGGACAAGGTCCTTGTCAGCTACGACCTCACCCGGCTGCAGCGGCTCAGCCCGGCGGACGGCAAACCCTACCTGGTGAGCCTGGGGGAATCGGAGCTGATTGGGGATGACCGGGTCCTGGAGCGGATGGTGTACGAGCACCCGCAGTACACGCCCGAATCGCTGCGGGCCCAGCAGGCGATCGCCGGGCTCAGCGACACCAGGATCGCGTACGCCGGCGCCTACCTGGGCTGGGGATTCCACGAGGACGGCGCACTCTCCGGGGTGCGGGCGGCCGGGGCGCTGGGCCGCTCGTGGCCAGCCGCCCAGGCCGCTGACCGGGTTGATTCCCGGGACGGCGGGGAACGGGAGCTGCTTTCCGCGGCGAAACCGGCATGACCACGGCGGCAGCGATCTACCGCACCTCCATCTCGCATGTGCGGCGCACGCCACTGAAGAACGCCTTCACGTACCGCAGCTACTCCTGGTTCGTGGACGTGGATCATCTGCCCCGCCTCCCGTTCCTGCTCCGGCCGCTCGCCGTCTTCAGGTCCGGTGACCACTTGGGGGACCCCGGGGCCAGCATCCGGAGCAACGTGGAGCGGTTCCTGCGCACCCAGGGCCTGGAGCCCGACGGCGGGGCGATCCACATGCTGACCAGCGCCAGGGTCTTCGGTTACGTATTCAACCCCCTGACGCTGTTCTGGTGCTACCGGACCAGCGGAGAACTTGAGTGCGTGGTGGCAGAAGTCCACAACACCTACGGGGAGCGCCACTGCTACCTGTTGCGGACAGACCCAGCGGGGCGGGCTTCAGTGCCGAAGGCGTTCTACGTGTCGCCGTTCAACGATGTGGACGGGCAGTACCGCATGAAGCTGCCCGCGCCGGGGGAGAAGCTGGGGGTGTCCATCGTGCTGGAGCGCGAGGGCCACCGGCCCTTCGTGGCCTCGATGGACGGCACGCGCCGGCCCGCCACGGTCCGGAACATCCTGGCGGCGGCCGTTGCCGTGCCCGCCGCGCCACTGCTGGTTTCCGCACTCATCAGGGTGCAGGGCATTACACTCTGGGCAAGACGCCTGCCGGTCGTCGCCCGACCACACCACCCCTCACAGGAGGCAGTTCAATGACAATGACGGACGACAACCAGGCAACTGCATCCGCCGAAGGCAAGGCGCAGCGCAGGACTCTCGAGGATGCTGCCACGCCCTACGCCGCGGCCTGGACCGCAACGGGGGTGCCGGCCTCGCCTGCCACCATCGATCCGGACCTGTGGCCGGAAGTTGCGCAGCCGCCGTCGGGCGCCAAAGCCGCGGTGGCCGGCAAGGCCGCCGGCCTCCTCTTCAAGGGGGCGGTCAAGCGGCTGCCGCTGCGCGTGGAGTACCCCGACGGCACCGTGCTGGGCACGGGCGGCCCGGCCGCGCCGGTGATGACCATGGTGCGGCCGGAGGCGTTTGACGCCCGGATCGGCGACAACGGACTGATCGGGCTGGGCGAGTCCTTCATGGCGGGGGACTGGGAGGCCAGCGACCTCGCAGGAGTCCTGGAGGTCTTTGCCGCGTCGGTGGACACGCTCATTCCCACGCCGCTGCAGAAGCTGCGCGCGCTGTACCTGCCGCGCACGCCCCGGCAGGAACGGAACGCCGAGCAGAACACGCGCAGCAACATCTCGCGGCACTACGACCTGTCCAACGAGCTGTTCTCCAACTTCCTCGACTCCACCATGAGCTATTCGTCGGCCCTGTTTCCGCTGACGTCGGGGCCCCTGGCTTCTGTTGGCTGGGAGGCGCTGGCGGAAGCGCAGCAGGCGAAGATCGACAGGCTGCTGGACAAGGCCGGCGTCGGGGCAGGCACCAGGCTCCTGGAAATCGGCACCGGCTGGGGTGAGCTGGCACTGCGGGCAGCGGCCCGCGGCGCCACCGTGTACAGCGTCACCCTGTCCAGTGAACAGCAGGCCCTCGCGCAGGAACGCATTGCGGCTGCCGGCTACGCGGACAAGGTCACCGTGGCGCTGCAGGACTACCGGGCTGTTGAGGGCGAATACGACGCCGTCGTCTCGGTGGAGATGATCGAGGCCGTGGGGTACGAGTACTGGCCCATCTACTTCCAGACCATCGACCGGGTGCTGGCACCCGGCGGGAAGGTGGCCATCCAGGCGATCACCATGCCGCATGGCCGCATGCTCGCCACCCGGAACGCCTACACCTGGGTCCACAAGTACATTTTCCCCGGCGGCTTCCTTCCCTCTGTCCGCGCCATCGAGGGCGTCACCCAGCAGCACACCACCCTGCGGGTGCGCGAGAGGATGGGCATGGGGGACCACTACGCAGCCACCCTGCGGCTGTGGGAGGAACGGTTCCTTTCGCGCTCGCAGGAGGTAGCGGAGCTGGGCTTCGATTCGGTGTTCCAGCGGATGTGGCTGTTCTACCTGTGCTACTCGCGGGCAGGCTTCCAGTCCGGCTACCTGGACGTGCAGCAGGTTGTCCTGGACCGCCGCGAGGCGCAGCTCTAGCCGCTGCGGCCGGGCGGCTGCCGCCGCCGTGCGTTTCATCACCATGAGGGGTTCCGAAGGTCATGTCGGGGCCCCTTTTTGGTGCCCCCGTGCGGCTGCCCGGGGCTGCGCGACACGCCGTCTTTTCCCCGACACGCTGGGGGAAAATTGTGGCTAAGTACTCCACAGGGTGTGGACTCCCTCCCCAAAAACAGCGGGATTCCGGACATTTTGGGGGTACCGGCCTGTGGATTAAAAGTGCATTAAATGACATACTTGTAATACATCATCTTGGGGTTCCAAAGAGGCGTCTGCACTAGATGTAGTATCTAGGTACAGCTTGGGCGGGGACACCGGACCAGCAAGTTTTCCAGAAAAGGGGACAGGAACCATGACCGTAACGGTTTACACAAAGCCTGCTTGTGTTCAGTGCAACGCCACCTACCGGGCGCTCGACAAAAAGGGCATCACCTACCAGAGCGTTGACATCTCCCAGGACGCCGAGGCCCTCGAGCGCCTGAAGTCACTGGGCTACATGCAGGCACCCGTTGTGGTCACTGACCAGGACCACTGGTCAGGTTTCCGCCCAGACAAGATCGAGGAACTGGCTCTCTCCGCCGTTTCCTCTGTGGCATAGGGACCCTTTCCCTGCCGGCAATCAACAACCAGCCGAGGTGACTTCAACGGCAGCACCAGCAGTCCAGGATTTCCACGCGGCTCAGCGTGTGGATTCTTCCGGGCCGGTCCCGCCGGTAGTCACCGGCAGCCGGCTCATCTACTTTTCCTCGGCATCCGAGAACACCAGCCGCTTTGTCTCGAAGCTTGGCCGTGAGGTTGCCCGGATCCCGCTCTTAGCCAAGGAAGCACCCCTCCTCGCCACCCGGCCGTTCGTGCTGGTGGTGCCCACCTACGGTGGCACCGGGGGAGAGGGTTCCGTCCCCAAGCAGGTCATCCGGTTCCTAAACAACCCGCAGAACAGGGAACTCCTGCGCGGAGTCATAGGGGCCGGCAACACCAACTTCGGGGACAACTACTGCATGGCGGGGGACATCATCGCCGCCAAGTGCGGAGTGCCGCACCTCTACCGCTTCGAATTAATGGGCACGCCAGAAGACGTGGCCCGCGTAAACAATGGATTGGACACGTTTTGGACACGACTGTCGCAGACACAGAAGTAACCAGGGCCGAGAAGCCCGAGATGCCCGCAGCGTACAAGGGCCTGGGCTACCACGAGCTCAACGCGATGCTGAACCTGTACGGCCCCAACGGCGAGATCCAGTTCGAGGCCGACCGTGAGGCTGCGCACCAGTACTTCCTGCAGCACGTCAACAACAACACTGTGTTCTTCCACGACCTGGAAGAGAAGCTCGACTACCTGGTGAAGAACCAGTACTACGAGCGCGAAACGCTGGACCAGTACACGATGAACTTCATCCGTGAGCTGTTCAACCGCGCGTACAAGAAGAAGTTCCGCTTCGAGACCTTCCTGGGCGCGTTCAAGTTCTACACGTCCTACACGCTGAAGACGTTCGACGGCAAGCGTTTCCTGGAGCGCTACGAGGACCGCGTCTGCATGGTTGCCCTGCACCTGGCCCGCGGCAACGAGCAGCTTGCCCTGCAGATGGTGGACGAGATCATCGAGGGCCGCTTCCAGCCGGCCACTCCCACCTTCCTGAACGCCGGCAAGAAGCAGCGCGGCGAGCTGGTCTCCTGCTTCCTGCTCCGCATCGAAGACAACATGGAGTCGATCGGCCGCTCCATCAACTCCGCCCTGCAGCTCTCCAAGCGCGGCGGCGGCGTGGCTTTCGCGCTGACCAACATCCGCGAGGTGGGCGCGCCCATCAAGCAGATCGAGAACCAGTCCTCCGGCGTCATCCCCGTGATGAAGCTCCTCGAAGACAGCTTCTCCTACGCCAACCAGCTCGGTGCCCGCCAGGGTGCCGGCGCCGTGTACCTGCACGCCCACCACCCGGACATCTACCGGTTCCTGGATACCAAGCGCGAGAACGCTGACGAGAAGATCCGCATCAAGACCCTCTCGCTCGGCGTCGTCATCCCGGACATCACGTTCGAGCTGGCCAAGCGGGACGAGGACATGTACCTGTTCTCCCCGTACGACGTGGAACGCGTCTACGGCATGCCGTTCTCCGACGTCTCGGTCACCGAGAAGTACTACGAGATGGTGGACGACTCCCGGATCAAGAAGACCAAGATCAAGGCGCGCGAGTTCTTCCAGACACTCGCCGAGATCCAGTTCGAATCCGGCTACCCGTACATCATGTTCGAGGACACCGTGAACCGGGCCAACCCGATCGACGGCAAGATCATCATGTCCAACCTGTGCTCGGAGATTCTCCAGGTCTCCCAGCCCACAACGTACAACGATGACCTGTCCTACGACGAGACCGGCAAGGACATCTCCTGCAACCTGGGCTCGCTGAACATCGCCAAGACCATGGACTCGCCGGACTTCGGCCTGACCATCGAGACGGCCATCCGCTCGCTCTCGGCCGTGTCCGACATGTCCAACATCACCTCGGTGCCGTCCATCGCCAAGGGCAACGACCAGAGCCACGCCATCGGCCTGGGCCAGATGAACCTGCACGGCTACCTGGCGCGTGAGCGGGTCCACTACGGTTCCGAAGAGGGCCTGGACTTCACCAACATCTACTTCTATTCGGTGGTGTACCACGCCGTCCGCGCGTCCAACCTGCTGGCCATCGAAACCGGCCAGACCTTTGGCGGGTTCGAGAAGTCCAAGTACGCCTCCGGCGAGTTCTTCGACAAGTACACGGAGCAGGAATGGGTGCCGCAGACCGAGAAGGTTGCGGAACTGTTCAAGAACGTGCACATCCCCACGCAGGCTGACTGGCTGGCGCTGAAGACTTCCGTCATGGAGCACGGCATCTACAACCAGAACCTGCAGGCTGTCCCGCCCACCGGTTCGATCTCCTACATCAACAACTCCACCTCCTCGATCCACCCGGTGGCGTCCAAGATCGAGATCCGCAAGGAAGGCAAGCTGGGCCGCGTGTACTACCCGGCGCCGTACCTCACCAACGACAACCTGGAGTACTACCAGGATGCGTACGAGATCGGCTACGAGAAGGTCATCGACACCTACGCCGCTGCCACCCAGCACGTGGACCAGGGCCTGTCCCTGACGCTGTTCTTCAAGGACACGGCCACCACGCGCGACATCAACAAGGCCCAGATCTACGCCTGGAAGAAGGGCATCAAGACCATCTACTACATCCGTCTCCGCCAGCTCGCGCTGGAAGGGACCGAGGTTGAGGGTTGTGTTTCATGTGCGCTATGACAACTCAAATAGGTTGATCAATATTCACTAGGGGATGAATGATGGAAACGACGACGGCGACGGGCGGCCTGGTCTACGGCATCCGGCTTCGGCGGGAGGTCGAGTACCGCTATGTGGGTATCACCACCAAGACAGCCCGTCGTCGTTTCCATCAGCACCTCCGCGTAGCCGCGGAGGGGCGGAAAACGCCCTTCTACGATTGGCTGCGGAAGCATGATCGCTCCGAATTGATTGCAGATGAGCTGGATTGGATTGAAGGCCTACCCGAACTGGGCCAGGCCGAGATTGACTGGATCAGCTACCTGCGTCGCGAAGGCGACAGGCTCCTGAACCTTTCGGACGGCGGGCTTGGTCCGACAGGGGTTGTGTGGACGGACGAGATGCGGGAGGCTGCTCGCGTTCGTTCCACCGGCCGCAAGATACAGAGGGAGTCCGGGCCAGGCGCACCCTTCTACGGGAAGAACCACACTGCTGAGCAGCGGGAAAAGTGGTCACGAGAGCGCAAGGGTACCTACTCGGGGGCCGAGAACCCGAACTTCGGAAAGTTTGGTCCAGAGCATCCCGGTTTCGGGCATACGGTGAGCGAAGAGACGCGCAAGGCGCTTTCGGAGGCAAAGAAGGGCGCCGGCAATCCCAACTTCGGCAAGAAAGCCAGCGCTGAAACCCGTGCGAAAATGTCAGCAGTAAGGAAGGGCCGCCCAATGCCTTCCAGCCAGAGAAACGCCCACACGAGACATCACACGAACAAAGGCATCGAGAAAGCCGACTGCAAGTATTGCGTCGAGGACTCAGCCAAACCAAGTCTCTCTTCAGAAAGTGAGTCGGAGTCATGACCGAACAAGTAAAGCTTCTCAGCCATGTTGAGGCGATCAACTGGAACCGCATCCAGGACGAGAAGGACGTTGAGGTCTGGAACCGGCTGGTCAACAATTTCTGGCTGCCGGAGAAGGTGCCGCTGTCCAACGACGTCCAGTCCTGGAACACACTCACCCACGACGAGCAGCAACTCACCATGCGCGTCTTCACCGGCCTGACCCTGCTGGACACCATCCAGGGCACCGTCGGTGCCGTCTCCCTGATTCCGGATGCGCTGACCCCGCACGAAGAGGCTGTCTACACCAACATCGCCTTCATGGAATCGGTGCACGCCAAGAGCTACTCCTCCATCTTCTCCACCCTGGCCTCCACCAAGGAGATCGACGAGGCATTCCGCTGGTCCACCGAGAACGCGAACCTTCAGAAGAAGGCGCAGATCGTCATGGACTACTACCAGGGCGACGACCCCCTGAAGCGCAAGGTGGCCTCCACCCTGCTGGAGAGCTTCCTCTTCTACTCGGGCTTCTACCTGCCCATGTACTGGTCCTCACGCGCCAAGCTGACGAACACAGCTGACCTGATCCGCCTGATCATCCGCGACGAGGCCGTGCACGGCTACTACATCGGCTACAAGTTCCAGAAGGGCCTCGAAGGCCTGTCCGAGGAGCGCAAGCAGGAGATCAAGGACTACACCTTCGAACTGCTCTTCGAGCTGTACGAAAACGAAGTTCAGTACACGCATGACCTCTACGACTCCGTTGGCCTGGCTGAGGATGTCAAGAAGTTCCTGCACTACAACGCCAATAAGGCTCTGATGAACCTCGGCTACGAGGCCATGTTCCCGTCCTCAGTTACGGACGTGAATCCGGCCATCCTCTCAGCCTTGTCCCCGAATGCCGACGAGAACCACGACTTCTTCAGTGGCTCCGGCTCCTCCTACGTTATCGGCAAGGCCGTCAACACAGAGGACGAGGACTGGGACTTCTAGGTCTTTTCTTTCTACTTTGCTGGTTGTTGCTGCGGGCACTGGCTACGCAGCTGGCCCGGCAATACGTTCTAGTCCTAACAATGTTTTGCAACCACGACATCAAATCTGCAGAGATGCCATCTTTGACGGTTCATTGATGAACGGTCCCGCGCTCACCGAGTGCGGGGCCACGATCTCTTTCAGCAGTTAGTTCGTTCGAGAGCTATTGGCGTGTAATAGCGCGAATATGCTTCTCGATTGTGCGCTTGTCACCATCGGAGGGCAGTCGCATATGCTGGATCTTGTTGCGAATTGGAAGAACTTCCAACTTCGCCATGGTCCATTGTTTGGAGGTTAGACCTCCAACTCTAGAATTTTCGGAAACGTGTATAAGTAGATCAAGCAAGTCTGATAGGTCGATCCATCTCGCGGGATTTGGTAATGCGCCTAAGTCGGGAGAGGTTACACCATACTCCGCAGTGAAATTGCGCCGAATTTTCTCGGTGTGATCGCTAAGGAGCTCCAGGAGTGCTTCGGCCGATGGTGTGGATTCTGCCAGCAGCGCTCGGGCTGTTCGCTCAAACTTGAAAAGCGCCCCCGCAATTGAAGTCCATTGTGGAGGGGCATCAAGAAAGCTCCGCTCCGCAAGCTCGATGCAAGCCTTGACGGTTGTATCAGAAACGCCAGGGAGTAAGTCGAAACAGTCTGTCTGGAAGTCAACGCTGCCCAGCCCAGAGGCATAAAGCGTAGTTGCAACGCTCGCGGGGATTTCGTCATAGGGCGTTGTCCGGACCCCTCTCAGAAGAACGGCAGCCTCAAGCCAGGATATGCAGTCCGATCCGCACTGGATCATAGTTTCTGTGATGCGCTTCCTGAGGCGACCAAGAGCGTCCTTTGTGTTGGCTCTCGCCACGTCCGGGTACAGCTTCAGGATCTCTGATGCGGGCCCGGCCATGCCAGCCGACAGCGACACGAGTTTCTCTATGTCTTGGTCGGTGCCGTGGTGCCGGAGTTGCTCCGGCTTCCAGCGATCGCCCACATGCTGCACGCAGTCCGTGGCAAGGCTGGAACCATCGATGGCTGGGTAATGGTTTTGAGGAGAATTGCTGGCAACGATTAGGCGCGAGCCGCGCTTGAGGTGCTCAACCATAGCTGGCCGAAGTTGTCTCATCCAAGTCTTGCCATGGGTCAAACTGAGCAAGATATCAAAATTTAGAACGATTAGGATGTCTGCTTCGATTGATTCGATAGATCGAGTATCTAGGTCATGGCTGGGGAGAATTGGAAGCTTTGAGCAGTCGATGACTTTAATCTGATGATTTTTGATGTTCGAATGACCCAGATCCTGGACCAAATCTTCCGTTGAATTTAGCGGTGATGAATGCCAAAAAAGGTGTCTCTTCACTTCGACGGATTCGAGGAGCGGCCGATACCATGGAATATTCATTAGTTCTTGCTCCTAAACTTTGAACCGAGTTGCGTCCATGGGGCCAGAGCGATGTCCTTACCGTTGTCAATCAAAACGCCCAAGTTTATAAGATTCGCTATTTCATTCGAGAAGTCATCTTCCAGCTCGTTAAAATTTGGAAGTTCGAGACCCAACTCTAAGACCGAAAGCTCGTGTGGATAGAATCGATTGAGGCTGTCAATCATGCCATCCACGAGGCTGACGGCCGTCCTTCTCCATTGCCTGAAGGACTCCTGTACAAGTGAACCGTGAATTTCACGGCTGGCGATGTCGTTGGACAACTTGGCGGCGACGAAGCCAGCAAGCGACCTTGTGAGAAATACTTGTCCGCCTGTTCCTACATACACACGACTTAGTGCGTCGTGTGTCCACCGAGCGGCCATTCTCGAGCCCAAGGCCTGTATCATTCGGTCAGACTCAGTCCGAGAGATTTCAGCCAAGAAAGTTGGCTTGGCCCAAGCAAAGAGCGGGTTCTCTCGGCCGTATAGTGTGGGATACATAATCGGAGCCGTCGTTATGCCTGACAGTACTACGTTGAAGTTCCTGTTTTCCTGGACGAGAGCGCGAAGAGCGCCGAAGAATTCTGGAACTCCCGTTTGTATCTCGGAAGTTTGAGTCTCCGTACCCACCAGTGACTCCACCTCGTCCAAAGCTAATACGACTGACTTTGTCGGACCAACTCCACGTCTTAATGCCGCACCAATAGCTTGGCGGAGATCCCCAACACTGGAAAGGTTCGTTATCGATGCCAGCTCGTGCGTTCGCATCCCGTGCTTACCGAACGAGATTTTCAGCTGGTTTGCCACGTCGGAAATGAGTTGAGGAATCTTATGTTCAGTCGCGCTGGGTAGGACCTCGAGGTCTTGCAGAACATAGAGGCTATCTTGAGGGTCACCCAAGACGAATAACCTTCCCAACTCGCTTAAGAGGCTGGTTTTTCCCGTCTTCCTCAGCCCGAACACTCCACATACGCGGCCTGATCTGAGCTCCATAACGAGACTTCGGAGCGTTTCGTGTCGGCAAAAAAATTCATCACCTGATACAGGGGTAGTTCGGTCATACGGGTTATTTCGCGCGGATGCCGCTACAATGCGAGCTAGCAAATCCTTGGCGACTTCCTTTGGGCTTCCACCTGTACTGAGGGTAAGTACTGAATAGGTCTCTCTAAAGGTCCAGTCGTCCAGCTTTCGCTGCGCGTATAAGTCCTTCGTATGCAGCAAATAGATGGCGTCGTTTCGGGGCCTCTCGATTTCCCTTGATCTCATGGCCTCTATGGTTCGGCTCTGCAGCTCATGATAGTGAGTGAAAGCGATGTGTATTCCTGAATTCAACCCAAGCATGAGCTGAAGCGGCGCATTGAGCTCCATAACCGCATGCCAAACACCAGTCTGGTCGTCCTTCCTGGCATAAGAGTAATCACATCCGAGAACAGCCATTACAGAACGGTGAAAGCCAGCGGCAGGATAGTCTTTACACATCCTTTTCACATAGCGGAGAGTGTCCTCATTTCTAAGGACAAATGGTTCGGTACGAAGTCGGTCTATAAAATCTGCCATCAGCTCATCACCCGCTCCTTTTCGTCGTATCGCTAAACCGCAATCACAATCGATGTGCCTCAGCAAACCGCGGTGCCATGGACTCCATCTGCTCCATCACGAGCTTGATCGCCTCCGGCTGCTTGTCCGGCGGGTAGCCGAACCGCACCAGAAGCCGCTTGATGGAAGACCGAAGCTTAGCCCGGACGTCATCACGCACAGTCCAGTCAGTGCGGACATCCCGTCGCATCACGGAAACCAGTTCACGCGCGATATCAGCCAGGACGCCTTCGCCCTGGACCTCCACTGCCGACTCGTTCTGGGCCACGGCGTCGTAGAACGCCAATTCGTCGGAACTCAGCGGGGGAGTGAACTGCTCCCCGCGCTTCCCTTCCGCTGCAACCTCACGGGCCAGCTCCACTAGTTCGGCAATAACTTCGGCAGATGTCAGCTGCTGGTTCGTGTACTTTTTCATTAGCTCGGTGATCCGCTCAGAGAACGCCCGCTGACGGATCACGTTGTTCCGCGTGGAAGAAGCGGACTCGTCTGCAATAAGCTTCCGCAGCGCCTCGATGGCCAGCTGCGGGTTCCGCGCCTTCTGCGTCTTGGCGATGAACTCCGGCGTCAGATCGTCCAGGGACGGCTTGGGCATGCCGGCGGCTTCGTAGATGTCCAGCACCTCGCCCGACGACGTCGCGGAAGCGATCAGATTCCCCAGCAGCCGCTGGATCTCCTCCGGCACTGGCTCGCCTTTGGCCTGTCGGTCGTTGGCGTCCATTTTGGCCATGAAGACGCGGATCTCTTCGTATACGGCTATCTCCGGGCGTAGCGACTCCAGATCTGCAGTCGAAGAGCAAAGCGCCCACGCTCTGGCAAGCTGACTGGAGACTCGACGATATTGCGTGGCGAGGGATTCTTCGCCGTCGGCCGGACGGTTGCCTGGAGTATTCACATCGCGAAGGTAGTTCACCGAGCCCCAAGTCGCATTGAGAAACGCTTTCGGCCCCCCCTTATGCCACACCGCCTTCCAGTCATAACCGACCAATAGACCACGGCAAGCGTCCACGCGGTCCCGTACCAGTGCGACGGCTTCATCAATGTTCTTGCCCACGGGCTTGTTCGCCCGGTCCGACTGCGTGTACTCGCCCAACGCCTTTGCCAGGTTCTCCGCTAGCGGCGCGTATGCCACCAGCAACCCGTCTTCCTTGCCGCGGAATGTGCGGTTCACCCGCGCGAGAGTCTGCATCAGCAGCGCGCCCTTGAGCGGCCGGTCCAAGTACAGGGTGTGCAGCGGGGGAGAGTCGTAACCAGTAAGCATCATGTCCTTGACGATCACCAGCTCCAGCTCGTCGTCGACGTTCTTGAGCCGCTCCTTGACCTGAGCATTCAGCGAATCCCGGCGCACGTGATCGGACACCGGCGGCACATCGGTCGCGTCGCCGGAGTACACCACCTTAATTTTGCCCTTCGACAGGTCGTCTGAATGCCATCCGGGCCGCAGCTCCACAATCGCGGAGTACAGCTTCGCGCAGATCTCCCGCGTCCCGCCCACGATCATCGCCTTGCCCGGCGCTTCAATGAACTTGCCCATCCGCGTGCGCCGGTTTTCCCAGTGCGCCACCAAGTCTTCCGCAAGTGCAGCAATGCGCTGCGGCGCACCATAGACGGCGTTGACGACGGCGACACTCGCCTCGATGCGCGCCCGTTCCGTATCGTCGAGCCCGAGGGTTAGTTCATCGGCAGACTTGTCGAGGTCCTCTTCCGTGACGCCTTCGGAAAGCCCAACCTTGATCAGCCGCGGTTCGAAGTACACGGGCACGGTGGCGCCGTCTTCGACTGCCCGCGACAGGTCGTAGATGTCGATGTAGTCGCCGAAGACGTCCTGGGTGTTCCGGTCGTCGAACGAGATCGGCGTTCCGGTGAACGCGATGAGGGTGGCGTGGGGGAGTGCGTCGCGCAGGTGCCGGGCGTAGCCGTCCAGGTCGTCGTAGTGCGAGCGGTGTGCCTCGTCCACCACCACGATGATGTTGCGCCGGTCGGACAGCAGCGGGTGGTCGGCGCCGGCGTCCTTCTCGGATTTGCTGCGGCCGAACTTTTGCAGCGTGGTGAAGTAGATGCCGCCTGTGGTCCGGTTGCTCAGTTCGTCCCGCAGTTCGGAGCGTTTCCTGATCTGCTTCGGTTGCTCGGCAAGGAGCAGGCTCCGGTCGAAGCCCTCGAACAGCTGGCCGTCGAGCTCATTCCGGTCCGTGATGACCACGACGGTCGGGTTCTTCAGCTTGGGCGCACGCGCCACCATGTTCGCATATAGCTCCATTTCCATGGACTTGCCCGACCCCTGGGTGTGCCAGACAACGCCGGCCTTGCCGTTGCTCTCCACCGCCTGGATGGTGTTGGCCACGGCCTTGGTGACGGCGTAGTACTGGTGTGGCTTGGCGATGCGCTTGGCCAAACCGCCGGAGCCCTGGTCGAACGCCGTGAAGTTCCGGACGAGTTGCAGGAAGCGTTCCTGGTTGTAGAGGCCGTCCAGCGCTGTGTCGAGGGCGGTGACGGCATCGCCGTCGAGCATGTAGCCCTGGGGGACGGGGACGCCGTCGTCGTCTACATTCCACGGTGAGAAGTGGTTGAAGGGGGTGAACGGCGTTCCGTACTTGGCCTGGATTCCGTCGGTGGCCAGCGTGAAGACGCAGAAGCGGAACGCCATGGGGAATTCGCGGAGGTAGGTCTGGAGCTGGGCGTGGGCGCCGGGGAGGTCGGCGTGGGCGCTGCCAGCCTTCTTGAGTTCGATGATGCTGACGGGCATGCCGTTGCAGTAGAGCACGACGTCGAAGCGCCGTTTGTAGTCGCCCTGCACCAGGGTGACCTGATTGACGGCGAGCCAGTCATTCTGGTCCGGCGCCTGGCTGAGCAGTCGGATGGTCGGATTGGCTTCGTTGCCGTCGGAGTCGATGTAGGTCAGCCGATAACCGTCCACGAGGTAATTGTGGATGCGATGGTTCTCGGCCATCGCATCGTTCGACTTCGGCGATGCTATTTCAGCCAGGGCCTGCTGCAGGTACTGGGCGGGGACTGCCGGGTTGAGGCGCTGAAGGGCCGCGAGCAGGCGGGGCCGGATCAGCAGCTCGGACCAGGACTCGCGTTCCCCGGTGCCAGGAGCAATGGCCTGACCCTCCATGGGCTTCCAGTCCAACTCCCCAAGCCGCTCCTTCGCGGCACCCTCCCAATCGGCTTCTGAGAAGGCTACTGCTGGTGCTGTCACGGTGATTTCCCCCAAATCGATTTGATGTTCAGCATACTTAGGCTTCGGGGACTATCCCCGGTGCCCGCCAAAAGCGTGCCGGGCGCCTATACTCCCGCATTCTCTAAGACCTTCTCTGCATCCTTGACCCGGAGCTTGCCGGACATGAGCTGGGGGAGGAGCGCGTCGCGGAGAGTCGCAAGCGTTCGGTTCTCTATTGCAACGGCTACGCGATGAGAGTAGAGGCCCTCAACAGAATCTTCGAATGCCTGCAGATTCGCAACGCTAGGGAGAAGGACGACCGTTTCCTCGAGGTCCTTCTTGTTCAGGTGAATGACTGTGGTTGCTGTCTTGTAACCTTCAATCCGGCTAAGCGGCTCTTTCAAAGTCTCACGGACAAAAGCGGGACCAGTTGCCCTACCTCGGGCGCGGCAGACTCGCTGGTTTAGAAGCCCAGGCTCGCCGAGCCATGCTGTCGGCCTGAACTCAGCATCCATCCCGATGACTACATCGCCAGGCAGTACGACAACTTCCCTAGTGCGAATTTCTGTCGTCCAGACTTGGCTGCTAAACGTCTTCAAGTCCCGTATCCGGATTAGGGGGCGGCCCGTGCCAGGTTCAGAAAAGTTGGCGCCTGTGAACGGTTCTCCAAAATCGATATCAATAACCTTGAAAAGTGGCATAGGTTCGGTGCCCTCAGACTCAACTGCCTTACGGAAATGGATCGCTATTAGTTCATCCGATATAGCTGCGAGTTTCGTGTTTGCGGCGATCTTGTCGTCGAGGGCGCCGAGCACCTCACCTATCGCCCGCTGTTCCCACAATGGTGGAATGGCCACCTCATGGCGCTTCACGATGTCAGTCTTGAGGTTGGTGAAGATCGATCCGTTCCCTTGCCCGGCCAGATCCTTGCGATCATTCAAAAAGGCGTAATACAAAAACATTGGATCGATGTTTCGTAGGTCCCGGAGGAGCAGCCAGCCGTCGTGAATGCATGCCTCTATTCCAAGAAACTTCGGAATTCCCGGGGTTGCGCTATTGGAAAGGATCAGGTCCCCTGGGTGAACGACGACGCTTCTGCTGCGGCCCTCATTACGAATGAATTCTTTTGTTTTGGTGACGTACTTCGATGGATCCGACGTAGCGTCGGCGATTTTGACCCAGGGGGTACCAGACGGCGCAATCCACTCGTGTATCGGACGGGGCGACGCACCTCGGGTCACGCGGCATAGCTCATCAACTCGCTTTCGCTCCCATCCTTCTGGCAGGTTAGACATCCAGCACCGCCAGCTGCTCGCGCACAACGGTTGCCAGCCGCTCGGACTCTTCGAACTGTTCGAACAGCTCCTTCGACAACCTGGTGATCTTCTCTTCTACAGGCTCGCCGTCGTCCTCAACGTCAGCCGCCCCGACATACCGCCCCGGCGTCAGCGCGTAATCCGCTGCCTTAACCTCCGCAAGGCTTGCTGAATAGCAGAAGCCCGCTTCGTCGTCGTACGTCAGCCCCGCCTCTACTGCCGATGCCGTCCCGCGCCATGCGTGGTAGGTGTTGGCGATCTTGGCGATGTCCTCGTCGGACAGTGCGCGCTCGGCGCGGTCCACCATGTAGCCCAGGTTCCGGGCGTCGATGAAGAGAACCTGCCCGGTCCGGTCCACCGAACCTCGCGGCCCGGCGGTCTTGTCCTTCGCGAAGAACCAGGTGCATACCGGGATGCCGGTGCTGCGGAAGAGCTGGGTGGGCAGCGCCACCATGCAGGAGACTAGGTCCGCTTCCACCAGCTGCGCGCGGATCTCGCCCTCGCCGCCGGAGTTCGACGACATGGAACCGTTGGCCATGACTACGCCCGCGCTGCCCCCGGGTGCCAGCTTCGAAATGATGTGCTGGATCCAGGCGTAATTCGCGTTGCCGGCCGGTGGGACCCCGTACTTCCAGCGCGGGTCGGACTCGGAGCGGGCCCAGTCCTTGATGTTGAACGGCGGGTTGGCCATGATGAAGTCCGCGCCATTGGCACCGCTCAGCTCGGGGTGCTGGTCGCGGGCGAAGGTGTCGCCCCAGCGGGAGGCCAGGTTGGCGTTGAGGCCGTGGATGGCCAGGTTCATCTTCGCCATCCGCCAGGTGCGCTCATTGAGCTCCTGGCCGTAGACGGAGATGTCAGAGCCCTCCAGGTGATGCGCGGCCAGGAACTTCTCCGCCTGCACAAACATGCCGCCCGAACCGCAGCACGGATCATACACCCGCCCGCGGTGTGGTTCCAGCACCTCCACCAGCACCCGGACCACGCCGGCCGGGGTGTAGAACTCGCCGCCGCGCTTGCCCTCGGCCTTCGCGAACTTCTCCAGGAAGTACTCATACACCTCGCCGAGCAGGTCGCGCGCCTTGCTGGCACCCTGGCCCGTGAACCGGGCGGAGTTGAAGAGGTCCAGCAGCTCACCCAGGCGGCGCTGGTCCACGTTGTCGCGGTTGTAGATCTTGGGGAGTGTGGCGGCCAGTGACTTGTTGTCGGCCATGATGAGCTCCATCGCCTCATCAATCAGCAGCCCGATGGACTTGGGCGCCGCACCGTCCACCGAGTCCAGGCCCTTAGCGTGCTCCGCCAGGTACGTCCACCGCGCCCGCGGCGAAACCCAAAACACGCCCCGGCCGGTGTACTCGTCCACGTCGTCGATCAGCTGGGCGATCTGCTCCTCGTTGAGCCCCTCCGCCTCCAGCTCAGCCTGGATCTGCCCGCGCCGCTCCTCGAACGCGTCCGACACATACTTCAGAAACACCAGCCCCAGTATCACGTCCTTGTACTGCGAGGCATCCATCGAACCGCGGAGCTTGTCCGCCGCCTTCCAAAGCGTGTCCTTAAGTTCCTTCATGGTGGACGGGGCGAGGTCCGCCTTCACTTTCGGGGGCATTATGCAGTTCCTTCTTCTGGTCCGGCGTGGGTACTAGGGTCTGTCAGGGTGAGGCTTCCGCCCGCTACGCCGTCCGTAATCAGGGTAGCGAGTTCTTCCAGCTGTTTGAGGCGTTGCCGTGCTGCCGCCTGCTCGTGTTGCAGGGCTTCCAGGGCGTTCATTAACGGTTGGCGCTGGGCCTCCGCTGTGCGGCGCAACCGCCAGTTCCGCCAGGTCTTGTCCGCCTGGTTGAGGCTGTTGACGTCGGCTGCAGCGACGGCGGGCACCAGACCTCCAGGGTCGCCCTGATCGATCCTCAGGATCCGCGCAGGAAAGACGACGACGGAGCCGCCCTCCGCGTCGACCACGGCGGCGGGCCGCGGGCTGGTACAGAAGACCACGTCACCGGGCTCGGTGAGGCGTCCTGCCGGGTATTTGGCGGCGAAGTCGAGAAGGGTGATGAAGCGGGGCTGGGCATTGTGCGGATCCAGCAGTTCCTCGCGGCCCAGGATCCTGCTCCCGGCCAGGCCGTTGAGGTCGGTCTCCTCAAGGCGGACACCCTTCACATACCTGAGGTTGCCGGTATTCATAAGCTCCTGGACCGTTGCGGGCTGGATTGGGGCGCCGGCCGCCGCGGGCTGGACCGCCGGGAGTGCAGGCGGCTCGGCCGCCCCGGCGGAAAGGACCCGGACGAGTTCCTCGATCCGCAGCGCTGTCTCGATGCCGCGCGCCGCCGTCGTACTTTTGGCCGGGGGGACGCCGACAAGCGATCCGTGGCTGGCCAGCAGTATGCGCGTCTGCACCAGCCGGGCGAACCGGAAGGAGTGCGCTCGGATGGTGGCGCGGCTGCCCATGGAAGCGACGGCGTCGCTGATCAGGTCCTGGCTCACATCGAGGGTGAGCGGGCTGGTGCTCAGGTCCGCCACCATGGTCCAGCGGTCGGCGATGGGCACTTCCGCGAAGGACGGACCCAGCACCCACAAAGCTTGCGGTTCCCGCGGCTTGGCGCGAAGAAGACCCGGCTGGAGCCGGACGATTGCACGCACCCGGCCGGAGCGCAGGAGCCCCGCGCGCAGGTTCCCGTCCTCGCCCGGCAAGGCGTCGCACAGCACTCGGGCAGGCGCAATGACCACTGCCCGCTGGGAGTCGTCCATCTGCAGGACGATGTTCTCGATGCCCAGCAGGATGCCGGTGGTCTCCAGTGCAGGATCGCCGGGAGCCGGATACTGGGCCACATGCACGGCGGGACCACTGACGGTGAAGGCGCCTTTGGCGTCAATCTTGACCGGGGCGCTGTCCGCGCCGTGCACTGCCAGGCGGCGGCGGGCAAACCGTGAGGCGCCGCCGTCGTGGTCTGCTGCCAGGAAAGTGACGGGCCCTGATTCGCCGGACTGCTGCACGATGCTGAGCATCACGTCGCTGCCGCCCGGCGTGGAGTCTACGAACAGTGGCTTCCGGTCCAGGGTTGCGCCGAGCTCCAGGGCTGTGGTGCTGACAAGCTTGAGCGCAGCGTCCGTCAGTGCAGTGTCCGATTGCTCCCGCAGCCCTGCCTTGAAGCGGTGGGCGAGCAGTTTCTCGAACGCTGCCGGCGCGCTGAACGCACTGTCTGCAAGCCGGTCGGCGAAGTTCGACAGGCCCGGCAGTGCAGAACCCAGGGCCTCCAGCTCGGAGTAGAGGAAGACGTCGTCCGGGTCAGCCTCATCGGCGGAGTCCAGCAGCTCGGCGGTGCTGGTTCGGCTGAGGACCTGCCCGGTGATGACCTTTAGGGCGAGGAGCGAGGTGAGGCCATCGAAGGTCTGCCGACTGTCCCGGGGCGCTCCAGCTGCCGGGGTGGCCAGCCTCGCGAACACGGCGGCGTCGTTCGTAGCTTCCGCGTTGTTCCCGCGCCCGGTGGCCTGGAGCCAGGCGGTGACCTCGTCGGCGTCGAACAGCTCGATTCCGTTGGCGGTGGCGGCGGCCGCAGGGAACGGCAGCGGTCCTCCGCTGCTTCGCCTGCGCCACATGGAGACCACCGGCCGCTGGACCTGCGCAAGGGAGGCTACATCGGAGAGGCTCATGTGCAGTGAGCCGGTAGCTGTGTCCATGGCTGCCCCCGTCAGTCGGAATCGTCCCATCAGCCTAGCGGGGTGCTGTGACACTGACTTCTGCGCACTGATAACCCGGGTTATCAGTTGTTTGTTGCGGATGTGCCGCCGCCCGCTCGTAAGTTCGTCCTGCAGCCAAGAAGGAATCTTCCGGAGCTGCGGCGGCGGCGGGAAACCGTGCATTGGGGGATCAGTATCCCGCCGCCGTTCAGCGGTTATCCACGAACAAAGGAAGAGAAGATGTTGAATAGCCACATCGGCCCGGCAGACATGCCGGAGAGCGAGACCGGAGTTGAAACCGAGTCCGGTCAGCCCGCCCACGTGACCAAACGAAGCCGGAAGAAGCACATTCTTGTGGCGAGCGCCGCCGTCGTACTCTTTGCCGGCGGAATCGCCTTCGGAACTGTCCTGCCCGATCCGAAAACAAGCGAGGCGTATGTGTCCCTCGCAGACGAGAAGTCGACGGTGGAGATTGAGCGCGACGCCGCGCTGTCCAGCTACGCCACGCTGAAAGGCAAGTACGACACCCTCGAAAGGGGTATGGCGTCCCGCGAGTCCAAGGTTGCGGCGCGGGAGGCCGAGGTTGGAAAAGCCGACGCCGCGGTCAAGTCCGCTGAAGCGGCGGTGAAGGTCCGCGAAGAGGCCATCACCGGGGCGGAGAAGACCAAGGCAGCCAACACCATCGGTGACGGCACCTGGACCGTGGGCACCGACATCGAGCCAGGCACCTACCGGACGGCCGCCGACGTCGGCTCCTCCTGCTACTGGGGCATCTATGCCACCGGCAGCAACGGCAGCAACATCATCGACAACGACCTCCCCGGCGGCGGACGGCCCTCCGTGGCACTCTCCGCCGGCCAGGATTTCAAATCCACCCGCTGCGGCAAATGGGAAAAGCAGTAGCCGTTTCCGCAGCATCCACCGCATCACATCACCGAAAGGCACCACCATGACCCACCCTAATTTTGCCCCTTTTCCGCCCGCTGCCCAGGCGCCTGCGCCGCGGCCGTTCTTCAAGAAGAAGCGCTTCGTCATCCCCGCTGGCGTGCTGCTCCTCGGCATCATGCTTGGCTCCTGCTCCGGCGGGGGAGCGGGCACTGCCGGCGGTGGCAGTGTTCCGGCCGCCTCCGCCGAGGCCGCCCAGCCGGCGGCAGCACAGGCGTCGGCCGCTGCGGTGCCTGCACCTGCGGCACCTGCCGCCCCCGCGGCGCCTGCCGCACCGACGGTGGGGACGCCTTTCACAGTGGAGATGCGCAACGGCAACGTTGCCCGGATCACGATTGTCTCCGCGGTGAGGACTGACACCGTCAGCACGACGGCGTTTGCCACGCCGCCGAAGAACGGCACCTACCTGCTCCTGGACGTCCTCTGGGAGACCGAGAAGGGCGCGACCTCGTCCAACCCGCTGTACTTCTCCGCGAAGGATGCCAACGGGCGCAAAGCCGACCTCAGTATGTTTGCCGACAACCAGCTTGGTTCCGGAGAGGTACTGCCGGGGGACAAGTCACGCGGCTTCATCGCGTTAGATATCGCTCCCGGCGCCGCCACTGTCATGATCTCGGGTCCGCTGCTGCAGGAGGCGGCGCGGATCCAGATTCCTTAGTGGTCCTGACCAGACTGAGGGGGAAGGAAACCTTTCGGTTTACGCCCAAGCGACAAAATGTCCTTCCACCCGTACATCGCGATTCGCTCGCCGTACTCCCACAACTAAAACAACTTGCAGCAATGCGCAGCGATGACACACAGCGCCCTCACCCCTGCGTGTCAGCTCGTAGGGCAACATGGATCCAGCAATCACAGTCGGAATGGAGAATCTCAGTGAGCACATACACAGACCCGCTCGTCCACGGCGCAACGCCGATGAGTGCCTACGAGGGGCAAGTGTGGAACAAGCTCAACGAGCACTGGCAGCGGCGTAACAACCGCCGTGGCCTGCCGAACTGGGCGAGCACTGCGCTCGAGCGCACCGGAGAGGTAACAGGAAAGGCCGTGAACAGGGTTACGGCGTCTGTGCCAGAGGCGGTGAAGGAACCGATGCGCCGCGCCGGCGACGCTGTGGCCACCACGGCCGTGCGGCCAGCGCTCGCAGGTGCGGCATCGCTTCTCGAGCTGGTTAACGACTGGGCTTTGGAGCTCAATGACCCGAAAAGCGTAGAGAAGCTCGCCCGGAAGCGGGGTCTCGACCTCAACAGTTTCACCGAACTGCGGCAGCATGACCTCAAGGTCTGCGACCGAATGCTGAAATTCAACACTCTCACGTGGCGGACGGCGGGGGCGTTGGAAGGTGGGACTATGGGTGTGCTGGCTCTGACTCCAGTGGCTGGTATCCCTGTCGCGATTACAGCCGACATTCTCGTCATCCAAGTCCTGAGCACATCGATTGCATCGCGCATCGCATACTCCTACGGTTACGACGCAAGAGACCCCGATGAGCAGATTTTCATCCAACGCCTGGTACGCCGGTCATTCATGGCGCAAGCTGCAAAGGTCGAGCCGTTGCGTGACGTCGCACGTGCGGCCGAAGCGATTAATGGACGCGTTAGGTGGTCAGACAAAATCCGCGCCGACCACCGCCTGCTGGCCGGCCTTGAGAAGTTGATGCAGCACCTTGGTCCAGCCGGCTCCACGGTTCCGATTCAGAACGTCGCAAAGGTGGTGCCGTTCGTAGGCATCCTTATTGGCGCCGGTATGAATTCAGCGGTCCTCGGCAATGTGGCCGCAGACGCGCAGCGGTATTGCCAAACCCGATTCTTGTGCGAGAAGTATGGTTTGCCACTTCCGGCCGCACTCGCACGCGACTCAGACAACGAGCCGTTGGCTGAGACCCCTTAAGCAAAAGCGGCTGATTCGGCCTCAGTCCCTTTGCTCCGGAGGCGCGAGTTCAAGTTATTTGCTGTGATCCCCATTTGCATGTGTAACGGAAGCGGTCTCACAATAAGTGACAGGAGCAAATTAGCAAGCCGGGGTAGCGCCGTGTAATCAGCACCTTGTCTAGGTTGCCAACAGAACCGATCGCTCTAGGAGCCAGCCAGAAAAGCGCTTCTTGATTTGGTAACGCAGCAAAGAAGATAATGTTAGAAGTAATGAAGGCCTCCGGATCGTCCCGGGGGCCTTCTGCGCTTCCTGCGCTACGTCTTATCGCGTGACTAGATTCAACTGCCTGCCCCATAAACAAATAGTCATTCCAGAATTCCAGCCCTTGGCATCTGCCGAGGGCACTTCTGAGTATTTGAGGCTTGGAGGCCAGACGATATTGCCTTTCGGGGCCATTGATATTGCCGGTGGGGGCCAGCGGCCGCGGCTATAGGGGCCGCTGGCCCTCACCGGCGTTCTCACTGTGTCATTGTGGCGTGCTCACGCATGTTGTGGTTGCCGGTATCGACCCAGATTGTGTTGTGCACGATGCGGTCCATGATCGCATCGGCGTGGACCCCGGAGCCGAGTCGCTGGTGCCAGTCCTTCTTGGCGTATTGGGTGCAGAACACGGTGGAAGCTGTGTCGTACCTGCGCTCGAGTAGCTCCAGCAGCATGCTGCGCATGCCCTCGTCGGGGTGGTCAAGAAGCCATTCATCGATCACCAGCAGGGTGAAGGCCGCGTACTTCTTCAGGAACTTCGTGGCGCCCAATGGCTTGTCCTTCGCCAGCGCCCAGGCTTCCTCGAGGTCGGGCATTCGGACGTAATGGGCCCGGATCCGGTGCTGGCAGGCTTGCTTGGCCAGAGCGCACCCCAGGTAGGACTTCCCGGACCCGGTAAATCCTTGAAACACGACGTTCTGCTGCCGTTCGATGAACGAGCAGGTGCCGAGCTGGGCGATCAGGTTCCGGTCCAGGCCGCGTTCGTCCACGAGGTCGAGCCGGCGCAGGTCCGCGCCCGGGTAGCGGAGCCCGGCCCGTCGGATCAGTCCCTCGACCTTGGCGTGGTTGAAGCCGGAGTGGGCCTCGTCCACGATCAGGCGGAGCCGTTCCTCGAAGGCCATGCCGAGCACGAGCGTCTCGTCCTGGGCCTCGAGCGCCTCCAGCATCGGAGCGGCGCCCATCTCACGGAGCTTGCGCTTGGTTTCGGTATCGATCCCGCTCACTTGGCACCACCTGCGTAGTACTCGGCGCCCCGCACGAACCCGCCATGTTCGGCCGGTTCATCCCGTGGTGGCCTGAAACCGGCGGCTTTGTCCTGCTCTGTTGCCAGGATGGGCTGCAGATGCGCATACCGCGGGGACCGCACACGCCCTGCCAACGCAAGCCGGCAGGCCGCCTCGACCCGTTCGGCCGAATAGCGCCGGGAGAGCCGCAAGACGGCCAGTGCCGCGTCCAGGCCCTGCACGTCGACCGGGACGGACTCGAAGATCCGGTTGACCACGGTCACCGCCGCCGGGCCGACCCGTCCGGCCCATTCCCGCGCCCGGGACGGGTCCCATAGCCGGTACTTCTCGCCGACGGGCAGGTCTGCGTCGTTGGTGCGGTACTCGTTGGCCGCGCTCTCGGGCAGCAGCAGGTGGCTGGTCAGCCGTTCGGTGCCCCGGTAGGCCTGAAGCACCCGATCGGTGATTCGTAGGTCCACCGTGGTGCCGATGTTGGCAAAGGGCACCGAGTAGTAGTTTCTCTCCCAGACCACGTGCCCGTTCCGGCCCACCCGGCGCCCGTAGACCCACCTGCTGATCTCGTAAGCGGCTGCCGGCAACCCCGTCAGGAACGGCTGCTCCTCGGCTGCGAACACGCTGGCCCTGGACCCTGGCCGCTTCTGGAACGGCTCCGCGTTATACGCAGCTACCCGGTCGATGATGGCGGCCCTGAGCTCCGGCAACGAGGTGAATTGCTGCTGGCGCAGCCCGGCAATGACCCAGGTAGCCACGTGGGCGACCGTGTTCTCCACGCTCGCCTTGTCCTTCGGCGCCCGGATACGTCCGGGCAGCACCGCCGCCGAATAGTGCGCCGCCATCTCGCGGTAAGCGTCATTGAGCACGACCTCACCTTCGCGGGGATGCTTGATGACACCGGTCTTCAGATTGTCCGGCACGATCCGCGGCACCGAACCGGTGAAGGCTTCGAACATCGCCACGTGGGCCCGCAACCAGGTGTCCTGCTTCATGTCCATGGCGGGTTCGACGAACGCGTAGCGGCTGAAAGGCAGGCAAGCCACAAACAGATACACGGTCCTGGGCTTGCCCGTAACCGGATCGGCCAACTGCATCGTCGGGCCCGACCAGTCCACCTCCACCGTCTGCGCCGCCTTGTGCCCGACGCGGGACGCCACCCCCGTGACCAGCACATGCCGCTGGTAAGTCCTGCAGAACCGGTCATAACCCATCACCGGCTCACCGGCAGCGGCGAGTGAATCGGCGTACTCGCCATGCAGCAGCTTCAGCGTTACGCGGCTCTTCGCGGTTGATGGGGAATTGAGTTCGTGTCGTTGAAGAGAAAGGGGCCCGTGGCCCTGTTGGGATGAGTGTGTCTAAGCATTCAACCTGGAACAGGACCACGAGCCTTGAACGAGCCTACCGGGGTCGCAGCCGATGCTGCCACCATCCTCTTCAACCTGCCCGACTACCGTGTCATCTCCACGACCATGTCCGCTGGCCGCCGTCAGGTCATCGTCGAAACTGACGCGCTACCGGGCTGCCCGAGCTGTGGGGTCATTGCCTCCCGGCGGAAGGAACGCCGCCTTCAACGGCTCCGCGATATTCCCGTCGCCGGGCCGGTGGACGTGCTCTGGTCCAAGTACCGCTGGTACTGCGAAGAGTCAGCGTGCGACCGGCTCTCGTTCTTCGAATCCACGCCGCAAGTGCCGCGCCGTGCCCGGTCGACGAGCCGGCTGCGGGACCAGCTCGTGGACGCGGTCATTCGCTCCGGCAGGGCTTTCTCGGAGACAGCTGCCGGCTTCGCCGTGTCCTGGTGGATGGTCCGGGCTGCGGTGACCGAGGCCTGCCTGCTGCGGCTGCCCGACGTGGACAAGCTCAGTCCGCGGATGCTGGGCATTGATGAACACCGGTTCCGGTCCGTGCGCTACTTCCAGGACCCGACCACGAAGGCGTGGACACGGTTCGAGCCGTGGATGACAACCATCGTGGATCTGGACACCGGCCAAGTCCTCGGCGTGGTCGACGGCCGAGACCACAAGGGCGTCGGGGACTGGCTGTTCGCCCGGCCCCTGCAGTGGCGGCTGGCCGTGCAGGTCGTCGCAATCGACCCCTCCGCGGCGTTCCGCAAAGCCTTACGGATGTGGCTTCCCCGCACTGCTGTCGCCGTCGATCACTTCCACCTGATCTCGCTGGCCAACCAGGCAATGACTGAGACCAGGCAGAACCTCTCCCAACAGGTCAAGGGCCGCCGCGGCAGGGCCATCGACAAGGCCTGGGCCCACCGCATGCTCCTGCTGCGCGGCGGTGACACCCTCACGTGTAGGGCCGCCCTCCGACTCGAGGAAGTGTTCGCCCTGGACGATCCAACCGGCACCCTCCAGGCCGTCTGGAAGGTCAAGGAACAACTCCGCGCCCTGTTGCGCACCGGCTCCCTGGAGGACGCCGCGGCGGCCAAGCAGGTACTCGAGGAGCTGGTCAAGGAAGCCGCACGGCCGGAGACGAACAGGCTGTACCGTACAGTCTGCCGGTGGTGGAAGGAGATCGAGGTGCTGATCATTACCGGCGCCACGACAGGCAAGGTCGAGGCGAACAACACCGCAATCAAGAACATCAAACGAACCGCCCGCGGGTACCGCAACGCCGCCAACTACAAATCGGTTATTCTCTTGAGAAGTGCCGTCAGGACGGCGGCATGACGCTCATTCCAGGGATCCATTTCCCCACGAACCGCGAAGAGCCCGTTACGCCGACCCGGGCCATCTCCCGGTGGACCTGGTCCCAGTCCGGCTGCGCGAACACGCTCTGATGCTCACCACGCCCGGGAAACAGCCGGGCATAGACCTCGCCCTCTGAACTGCTGGCGATGTCATCCCACACCACACCGGCCGCATCGGCAGCCTCCAGCACCGCCGTGATGCTCTTCCGGGACATTCCTTGCGATGCAGCGATCGCTCGGCCTGACAAGCCCTCGGCGCGCAGCTGCAACACGAGCTTCGCTCTGATCTTCCGTACCATTGATGATTACTCCTTCCGCCGTGCGCCCTATACACACGACGGAAGGAGCCTAAGCCGGGGTGGCCCCCAAGAACGCCACTACCGGCGCCCAAGACCGCTACTGCACGCTCTGCCCGCCGGCCCCCAAACACACGACGGATGGACCCCAAAAGAGCGAATATTCACACTTCGCTTTAAGTCACCTAGAGGAGAAGCCATGACCGAGCAAGATATCACCCCGTACTTGAACTGGACTAAGAACATGTTGCGTAACGAGGAGCGGCCTGTTGTATCCCGTATGCCGGGCATCCGTGAATGGACTGTGAGCTTCAGCGCAACGGCTGCTCGAGTCGACAGGTTCTTGCGGTTGGGGCACCTCATCGAACTCGACCAAGCGGCGCTCACCCATTCCCTTGAGGATGAAGGGCTGCTCAAGAACTTCGTCTTCTTTTGGAGTGCCGTGGCAGATGTATATGGCAGTACCGGCAGTCGGTCTCAAACCGAGGCGAAGCGTCTCGATCTCCTCGCGGAATGGTCCTTGTTGCTGACTGCTTTGCCAGGGTCAAGCTACCCAGGAGTGAAACTGCTGGGGCCTCGGTACCGACGCGAGCGTGCGCGGCTGGCTCTGACAAAATTGCGGAAAGAGGACAGTAACTTCGCGCACGTGGCATTGGGCCTCCAACTTGTGCAGGAGCATGAAGCAACGCTCGGCATGCGCTGGGATATGCAGTCGGCATCATTCATGAGGATTTACGAGACTTCCAGCAGAGGACTGAAGAGTGCTCGAGAGCCTTGGGATGAATGCGGTGGCAAGCTGGTGAACTGCAACCCGGAATTTTCGGTCGCGGCTTCAGTTGATCGTGGTGCGGAGCAGCCCACGTTGAGGTTCGAACTTTATGGCAATTGGCGGGATCACTGGAGGAACACGATGCTTTAGCTTGTCGGCCAGCTAGCGTCCCTCGCTGGCTCGGTCCACTACGTACACCTGACGGAGTGGAATACGAGTTTTCCACCGCGCTGAGATCTTATCGTAATTCTGCAGGGTCAGTTCCACGACATCTGCGCCCGTTAGGAGACGGAGGTTTTGCCTTTCGCGCTCATAGCCCAGTGCATCTTTACTGAAACTTCCCAGGCAGACGAAGAGGGCCAGCTCACCGTGTGCGAGCGTTCCACTGAGGCGCTGAACGTCCGGGCGGGACTGCTGGGCGGCGGTGTGTTTGCATTGGACCTTGATTACGGGAGGTTCAAGACCGAGCGGGTCCCTGTGAGCGATGACATCGACACCACCGTCGGAGGAGTAGGGCGTTACCCTCGCTTCGTATCCCATCGCCCTGAGCAAATCAGCAGTGAAATGTTCGAATTCTTCGTGCGAGAGGTCCAGCAGCAGCGTTTTCAGAATGAAGTCGTGTGTGAACTGGTCCAACCGAGCGGCACTGGGCTCGGTTTCAATCCAATCATCAGCTGCCTGCCTTTCGATGGAATCAAGTGGCATTCCCGGCGCGACCGCATCCGGACCCGCATTCAGGAAGTTCATGAAGACCTGAACATTCTTCTTGACACGGAAAAGTGTCATCGCGGACCCGATCTCGTAGAGCGCCTCTTGGGGAAACAGGCCTCGCGAAACCCCCGTTTTTATCCATCTGACCTTGCGACGATGTGGATGGACGGATGCTTCAGGGATGTACTCGTATTCCCCTGTGATGACACCGAAGTTGAGGGTGCTGTCAGCGCGGTACGGCGCTATGACGATGTCTCCTTCTTTCATCTCGAAGCCAAAGCGGTAAAGAATCCCGGCCCAGACGGGGATTGCGCCGGCCTTGGCATCGGGGTACGCGCCAGCCAAAGCTCGCTTTAAAGAATCGCGGTCAGCACCAATGGAATGGAGATTAGGAATGACGGACCAACCAATGCTGATGAAGCCTTCCTCAACCAGTTCATTCGATAGTGCATCGTTGTGAATGCCCCAGACTGCAACCAACATGTCCCCCATCTCTCATTTGCCACTTCGGCCTCCTTAGCCTACCGGCGGTTGCTGGAAGACTCTGGGGGAGCGGACGTGAACCCTTTACAGCCACATGCCCCTGTGATTGGACCTCAAGCCTTCGTGACGCTGTCCTGCCCGCCCACGAGTCCTAATCAGTCTTTATCAGGTCGCCCACTTAATGTTGCCAGGGAAGCGCCGCAGCTGTATCTCCCTCAGAACAGCGGCCAGGGCACCGCCGACATGTGACCGCGTGGAGCGGGAAACCGGCCCGCCGAGCGCAACCGGGCGCAGCGTGCAGCGAGCGAGGAAATTTCCTCGGCGCTGAGCAGGTCAGCCAAGTTCCGGCCCAGGTCACCGTCCAGTCCTTCGCTGACGCGGTCGATACCCTCAAGCTCCTCGGCGGTCAGGGCGTCCCCCAGCCACCCCCACAGCACCGTGCGCAGCTTGTGGTCACGGTGGAAGGTAAGTCCGTGGTCCACGCCGTGCCGATGTCCGTCCGTCATGGCAAGGATGTGGTCGCCTTTGCGGTCGGCATTGTTGACGAGGACGTCGAACACCGCCATACGCCTGAGCGCCGGAGAGTCCTCGTGGATGAGGGCGACCATCCGTCCGGTCTCATCCTGACCCTGGAGGACGTGTTTCCAACCGTTCTCCGGTACGTCGTCCGACGCAACGAGGTCCACCGCGTTCTGGTCGGGGGCTTTCTCCTGCCACAGCTGCACCATCCCTTCGCCTAACGGACCATCGCGCAGCCAGGTGCGGGGCACCACGTTCCAGCCGAGGACCTCCGAGACCAGATAGGCGGCAACCTCCCGGTGGGCAAGGACCCCGTCGGGAAAATCCCACAGCGGTTTCTCCCCGGCAATCGGCTTATAGACAACCGCCGTGTCGCCGATGCTGCCCAGGAAGGTGGCATTCGACGCCGTCGTGATGCGCCCAGTGAGCGTCAGCTCGGCTGTCACCAGGTCAGGCGCCGGCATCAGGCTTCGGGCAGAGTGCAGACGTGCCCGTCGGCGTCTACGGGGTAACCACACAGCGGGCACTCCGGACGCCCGGCGCCCACAACCTCCCGCGTGCGCTTGGCGAAGGCGCGGGCGGTGCCGACCGGCATCCGCACCAGCAGCATTTCGGGCACGTCGGCGTCGTCCCCATCAAGCGGTTCGTCGCCGTTATCAGCGTCGACATCGGAGATAGGGTAGGCCTCGATCACGACCTGGGCCGTTGTCGGGTCCCAACCTAAGCTCATGGCGCCGGTGCGGAACTGCTCCTGAACGGCCTCGAGCTGGTCATTGTCAACCAATTCAATGGGAGTACTGGTGGGGACGCTGTGAGGGTTCCCGTCAATGGTGAGAAGCTGGTCGAGGATTTCGTCGATCTTCTCCGCGAGCAGGGCCGACTGTTGCTTCTCCATGGCGATACTGACCGTCTGATTCCCTGCCCGCACCTGCAGGTAGAACGTCCGTGCCCCCGGAGGGCCAATGGTGCCGACGACTACCCGATCGGGCCAGTCGAACTCATGAACACGTGTAGGCATAAGAGCATTTTAGGCACAGGCGCCTCAAGGCGCCTGGTGCCCTGCACCGCCGCCCACCGGCGCGTCGGTGGAGTGGACGCCATTCGACAGCCAGGACAGATCCCCGGCCTCGGTGTTGGTCGCGTAAACGCTTGGCCTTGTGGCGCTGTAACGCACGATCGATACGGAGGCCGGACCCACGCTAATTCGCTGGAACAGGTCCAGGTGCATGCCCAGCGCGTCGGCAATGATGGATTTGATGACGTCACCGTGGCTCACCGCCACCCATACGGCTCCTGGCCCGTACTCGGCTTCGAAGGCGGCATCGTGGCGGCGAATGGCGGCCACCGCCCGGGCCTGCATCCCGGCCATGGATTCACCGCCGGGAAAGACGACGGCGGACGGCTGGGATTGCACGGCCGACCACAGATCTTCGGTTGCGAGGTCACTGAGCATGCGGCCCTGCCACTGGCCGTAATCGCATTCGGTAAGGTCGGGTTCCACCGGCGCGTACGGAGTGCCGGCCTGGCGGTCGAGGATGAGCTGGGCGGTCTGCTGGCAACGCTCGAGAGGGCTCGATACCACCCCGACGACCGGCACCGCCGCGAGCCGTTCTCCGGTCAAAGCCGCCTGCTCGCGCCCGGTCTGGTCCAGGCTGACACCGGCGGCCCGCCCGGCCAGCAGTCCAGTGGCATTGGCTGTGGTGCGTCCGTGCCGCACGAGGATAACTGTCGCCATCCACCCAGCCTATCCACCCGCACGATGGCAGTGTGCACCGGGGCCCATGGAAACCGGCAACCTTGCCCTATTGGTTCAGCAAAGGGCGTCGGGTCTCACTGGGCTAAGAAGGCATAACCCATAATGTTGCGCCGGTGCGGGCTTAGGGTGCGGCAATGGCGATGTTCTTGTGGATCGCCTTCCACCCATCACCGGCTGTCCGGGGCTGGCGTTGGCCGGTCACATTCCAAAAACAAGCGTTCCCGCTGCAGCCGCCCAACAATGCGGATACTGTGGCTTCACCACGTGTAGGCGTGACCTGGGAGCAGCGGGCAGGGTCGTAATGAGCTGGCAGAACCGCCCGCGACCCAAGGACCTTCATGAACATGTTTACCTCCCACTCGAAGCTGCGTCGGAAGAGGATCCGGCATCCCCGGTTCGCACTGGGGGAGAGGGTCAGCTTTCTGGACGCAGGCCTTTCCGGCACGGGCGTCGTGGATGCCATGACGGGTGACTACTCCATCATCTGGATCTGGGCTGACGGCGGTCTTGGCCGGCGGATGTTCTTCCAGGGCTGCGGCAGTATTGTCTCGTCCCTCGAGGACCAGCCGGAGTGAGCAGTGGGACGTCACCGTCCGCCTTCATCTGCTGCGGGGACTGCTCCGGTCACGCGGACCCCGCCAACTGCCCCCGTCCACGGAGTATCACCGGGTCCGGTAAGGACCAGATGCGCAAAAACGTACCCCTGCTCAAGCGCAATGACCTGCGAAGTGGCTCCATCACAATCCAGCGCGAGCTCAACCGGCCGGAAGGGTGCACCCGGATACTCCTGTCCAACGGACACCGTGGCGCCGGTAGCACCAACACAGGCAGCGGTGACGATGTACTCCCCGGCCGCCGGCACCTGCTCCGTTGCTCCAAAGCCCCTGACCGGGCCATCCAATGGTCCCTCCTCAAAAAGGATGGCGGGCCCCGGCACCGCCTTGAGCAGCCGGTCCAGCTCGCCGTAGTTCTTGACCTCCCGCTCCAGGACCAACGGGTCGACATAAACCGGCGCGGACGCAGCCACCCCGGCCGGTTCGGACGTTGGCTTGTTCCTTGGCTCAGTGCCACGTGTTGGCGGATGCCCGGGTTCGATGTACTCGTACGTGCACCCGGCCAGTAACCCTGGAGGAATCAGCAAGGACACCGCAAAGGCAATCCGGTGGCGCCTCTCCCTCGATCCCATGGGCACACCAACTCTTGCCGGTCAGGCCGGCTGCCAACGCACCTGGAGTGCCTTCACCCCATAGACGATCGTGCTGTCCATTCGTTCCAGGGGCGCTCCCTGTTCCAGGGAAAGCCCGGGCAAACGGGACAACAGGGCCTCCAGGGCAATCCTGGCTTCGAGCCGGGCCAGCGGCGCGCCGAGGCAGAAGTGAATGCCGTGGCCGAATGCCAGATGCCGGTTGTGGCCGCGATCAACATCGAACTCGGCAGGCCGCTGGAACTGCCGCTCGTCGCGGTTGGCGGAGCCGATCCACGCCACGATCGGTGCGCCGGCTGGAATCACCTCGTCCCCCAGGGTGGTCTCCGCGACCGTCAACCGGTACATGGACTGCACCGGCGACCGAAAGCGCAGCACTTCCTCGATGGCCTTGGGAATCAGGGCTGGTTCCCTGAGCAGGCGGTCAATAGTTCCGGGGTTCTCAGCCAGGCATAAAACGGCGTTACCGATCAGATTGGTGGTGGTCTCGTTTCCTGCGACGAGCAGCAGGGCGCAAAAACCGAGCAGTTCGGGCACCGTCAGCTTTTGGCCGTCAATCTCCGCTGCAAGCAGGGTACTGATCAGGTCCTGGCCCGGGCGGCTCCTGCGTTGGTCGATCAGGGCCAGGAAGTACTCCGTCATCTCCACGTTTGCTGCGGTGTGATCCTCATTGGCCGCACCGGTCCGCGTTTGGCTGACAATCACATCGGACCACCGTTTGAACCGCTCACGGTCCTGCGGGGGGATCCCCATGAGTTCGGAGATCACTATGACGGGCAACGGGTACGCCAGTTCCTTAATCAGGTCTGCGCTGCCGCGGACCGCGAACCCCTCCAGCAGCTCGTCCGTGAGCCCGGCGATGCGGGGAGACAGCGCATCCACGGCTTTGGGAGTGAACGCCTGGGTGACCAGGGAGCGCAGTTGCCGGTGCCTTGGAGGATCGGTGGCGATCAGGCTCGAGGAAAACAGCTGGCCGGTCCCCGATGCATCGTCACCTCCCATGTGCGACGAGAAGGTGGCGTATTCAGACAAAGCCCGCTGAACGTCGTCGTACCGGAAGACGTGCCAACTGCCGGATTGTTCGTCGAAATAGACAGGGGCAGTTTCCCGCATTCGTTCGTAATGGGGAAACGGGTCGAGCTGGTGTTCAGCGGAATGGTTGACGTCCATGGCTGGCCTCTCTGCTCGCCTGGGTCTCTATCGGACTGACGTACGCGGTGGTTACTGCCGATGGAGCGCTAAATCTTGATTTTAGCCAGCGCGTGCCCCCGGGTCACTAGCAGGCGGCGGCAAGGTTGTTACTGGATGCGCTGCTACCGGTGGATGCGTTCCCGCCAGTCTGCAGGTACCTTGTCCGCCGGTGCAGGTGAGGGCTGTTCCGGTGGCCTGGACTGGGGATCCGGAAGTCGCGGTCCACGGAAGAACTTCTTCGTGGGGTGCTCGTAGAACCAGTCCTCCCCGGGTTCAAAGGACCTCACGACGGGGTGACCGGCTTTGCGCGCGTGGGCGCTGGCATGCTGGGAGGGCGATGAATCGCAGCATCCGATGTGGCCGCACTCTGCGCAGCGGCGAAGATGCAGCCACCAACCCGGGCCGTCACCGTCAAGGCACTCCAGACACCCTGTTCCACTGGGTGTGGCGGCAAGGTTGATCCCCGCGATAGGGCGGTCCTCCAAGGGGTACTCCATGTCCATCACTCCGGTCCTGCTCAGGTCATCCCGGCTGCCCCCGCCGGGAGCAATTCTGGCAGAATCTCCGCGCCCTTGTCTGCACTGTCCCAGCGCGAGTATCGTGAGCGCCACCGAACCATTGAACCGGAAAGACGGCGGCCATGGATCACTCGGTTCCGATCATGCTGGTTGCCACCTCTGACTCGGACTCCCGGCGCATTCTCGGAGATGAGTTACGCCGGCGCTACGGTGCCGACTATGAGGTGGTGGCCTGCGAGGGACACGCCCACGGGCGGGCGGTGCTTGAGGGGCTCCGGCGCTGGAACCGCCCGGTAGCGCTCATACTCGGGTGTTATGGCCCGGGTGACCGCGGTGGGCTCGATTTCCTGCGTCGCGCCTATGGCTTTCACCCGGCCGCAAAGCGGGCAGTTGTGGTGACATGGGGTGACTTCGCCAGCGCCCCCACCGTTTTCCGTGCGATCGGGCAGGGGCACGCGGAGCTGCTGATCATCCGACCAGAACGCTCGCGCGACGAAGAATTCCATGGGGCGATCACTGACGCCCTTGACGACTGGCACCTGGCCCAGGGGGTCGGGTTCGAGGCTGTCAGGCTGATCGGGGAGGTTGGCGACGGGAGGACCCATTCGCTGCGCGACTCCCTGAGCCGAAACCACATTCCGGTGGGCTTCCATCCTGTGGGGTCCGAGACTGCGGAACGGACGCTGGAGAGCCTTGGCCTGCGCGACCCCATGCTGCCAGTCCTGGTGCTGGAGTTCACTGCTTCACCAATTGTCCTCCAGAACCCAACTGACCTGGAGATTGCCGAGGCGATGGGGGTGACGCGACCGCCACCACCGGACAAGGTTTTCGATGTGGTGGTGGTTGGAGCCGGTCCCTCCGGTCTTGCAACCGCCGTCTATGCCTCCTCGGAGGGCCTCGCCACCATGGTGGTTGAGGGAGAGGCTGTGGGGGGCCAGGCCGGCACCAGCTCCTTGATCCGCAACTACCCTGGCTTCTCCCGGGGTGTCAGTGGCGCCCATCTGGCCTACCGCTCGTTCCACCAGGCCTGGACTTTGGGCACGGACTTCCTGTTCTTGCGGAAGGTGGAAGGCCTCGGCGCGGACGGAGCACTCTACGCTGTGTCGATTTCCGATGGCAGCCAGGTGCGGTGCCGCACAGTGGTGGTGGCCACCGGAGTGGACTACCGGCGCCTCGGGATACCCCAGATAGAGGATCTGGTGGGCAGGGGCGTCTTCTTCGGGGCCACAGTCTCCGAGGCGCCGTCGATGGCCGGTAAGAACGTCTGCGTTGTGGGTGGCGGGAACTCGGCCGGACAGGCGGTCCTGCACCTGGCCAAGTTCGCGAAGAAGGTGACGCTCCTGGTGCGTGGCCCCACCCTGTCGGTGAGCATGTCGGAATACCTCATCTCCCAACTGGAGGCCACCAGGAACGTTGCGATCCGCTATGGCACCGTAATCGTGGGCGCCCGCGACCGGGACGGCTTCCTTGCCTCGGTCAAGGTCGCCTCACCCGGCGCCGCCGACGCAACGCCGGGCGAGGAGATCGAAGCCGGCGGTCTATTCGTGCTGATCGGTTCGGTGCCGCGGACCTCCTGGCTGCCCGACACCGTAGAGCGTGACCAGGCCGGTTTCCTCCGCACCGGCGCCAACCGGGATGTGAACGACGCCGGGTCCCTCAGGCCCGGGAGGCATCCGCTGGCACTGGAAACCAGCATGCCCGGCATCTTTGCGATCGGCGACGTGCGGGCCGGTTCCATCAAAAGGGTGGCTACCGCTGTGGGGGACGGGGCCACCGTGGTCTCGATGCTCCACACCTACCTGGCCGAGCACCCCCTGCCTGCTTCGCCCCCTGCCCCGGGTGATGCTGCCGTATCCGAGGAGCTGCCCGGAGATGTCCGCTTCAACTGAGGGCACACCGTTGATTCCGCCGATGCGGTGGCTGCTCTACGTCGCTGCATTCCTCGTGTTTCTTGCCGGGCTCGTGCTGTTCGTGTTTCCGCTGCGGACGGCGGAATGGTTCGCGTGGACCGTCAATCCGCCCATGACCGCCGTCTTCCTCGGGGCGGCATACTGGTCGGCCGCCGGCCTGGAGGTGACGGGCGCCCGCTCAGCGAGTTGGGAGTCAGCGAGGCTGGCAGTCTGGCCAGTGTTCGTCTTCACTACGCTGACTCTTGGGGTCACCCTGCTTCATCTGGATCGCTTCCACCTCTCGCCAGAAAATGGCGCACTGGCCCAGATAGCCACTTGGGCGTGGCTGGCGATCTATGCCATGGTGCCCGTGGCGATGCTCGTGGTCAGCTGGATGCAGATACGCTCCCGGCGTCCTGCCCCAACGTCCGTGACGGCGGGTCGGCCGGTGCTGCCCCCTGCGCTACGGCTGCTCATGGCGGGAATCGCCGGGGTACTGCTGTGCTACGGTGTGGCGCTTCTGGCAATACCCGCTTATGCCGCCACGTGGTGGCCCTGGACACTGTCCGAGCTCACGGCGAGGGCGGTCGGAGCGTGGATGGTCGGCCTGGGATGGTCGGCTGCGCAGGGCCAGTCCAGCGCAGACCTCCGCACCGTACGCCCCGTGGCCCTGACCTCGGTTGCCTTCGTCATTCTGCAGGCGCTTGCCCTGCTGCGGTATGGCGGCGCCCTGGCATGGCCGAGCGCACCGGCCATCGGCTTCGCCACCGTACTGCTGGCCATAGGAACCGCCGGTGGATGGGCATTCGCCCTATCGCGATCGCCCGGAGCGCGGGCCGGAATTAGCTGAGCGGGCTTTCCGCAGAGGCCCGATCCTTCTTCGGCTACTCCTCAGCGCGCTGCTTGATGCCCAGTAGCATCGCATATCCATAACCAGGTAACCCGGCTGAAGCAGGACGTCCATGAACCGCAGTCCTGCCGGCCGCCCCGGACCGGTGCGTGTCCGCAGCAGCCGCGTCCCGCCGTCGTCCGCTTCGTGGAGGATGAACTGCAGTCCAGCCCCGTGAACCCTCATCTGCACCAGCCAGGGCCACACCTGGGCAGGCGGCGCGGAAATAGAGTCCATACCCAGGTACAGGATCAAAACTTTTGGTCCGGGGTCTGCTTCATCCCAGGCGAAATGACTTACGATCAGACTCACTTCGAAACCGGCTAATTCGATGACATGTCGCTGCGGGATCCAGGAAGAGTAACGATGCCCGCCCTTTGGGGCGGCCCCGGTCCTGGCCCGAACTAATCCTGGGGGAGCCTGCTGGTGCAGCACCGACTGAACAAACATGACTGTACTGTTCACACCGCTGATGTTGTCCGGCGTTTGGGACTCCTTTTGCCTTACGGCGCAGGGGAGGATCTGGGACCGGTTCGTGCGGCGGAGCTGGCGGACTGGATCGATGTCGACCCCGACGCTGAGCCCGAAATTGCCGGCCACGGCTGGCAGGTGGGACTGGGTGATGAAGTCGGCCTGTTTGTGCGCCGCGACCATGACGATCTGGCAGAACTCCTGGGCGGACAGGCCGGCGTCCGCTCCGTTGTGCAGCTCGATCGGGAGGTGTTCGCCGTTGACGCGCCCCGGTTGTGCGCCGACGGATTGCGCGCAGCCGTGATGCAGGCTGTCGCAGCAGCCAACTTGCGGGCACATGACCCCTATGTCGCGGACCAAAAGGATGTCCCGGCCGGAGGAGGAGTCCACCTGGACGCCCCAGCCACTACGTCCCGTCCGGCGCAGCAGGTGGAACCTGAAGAGGACGACGACCTGTGCCGGTTGGTGTGCGGGGACGCCGCCAGCGATGGCCGGCAGGTCCAGGCGTGGGTCAACATGAACGGCATCCTCATCCTGCCCGCCGGAACCATCCCGCACGGTCCGTTGGACCCGGGCGGGAACCCCCGCTTTCAGCGCGCCACCGTGACGCCGGCGCGTGCCGTCAGGCTCGCTAAGCAGCACGCAGGCCGTTGGATCCCGTACGCCTCCCTCACCACACTCCGCCTCCGCCGGCCCGGGCTGGTACGCCGCCGCTGGTCAGCCACTGTTGTGGAGCGGGACGGCGCTTCTACCCCCATGAGCTGGAAGGGGACACGTCCCCATGCGCTGTTGCTCTGGGGTTACGTCGTCGCCCGGCGCGGGCTCGACGCGGTGGACGGGCTGCCGTAGAAGGATGTGCCACGGGGGTGCGAAGCGCTGGACGAAGCACCAGATTTCGTGTTCCCGCAAGAAGGGCTCAACGTTGGGCAAATATTCCTGAAGCATTCCGAAGCAGGGCCTTCCGCCGCTATTTTCCGAACTCTTCGCGATCTACGCTGTCCAGCATCCGAAAGTTTGGGAGGCGACCATGAGCCCTGATGCCACACCACAGCTGCTGCAGGAACGGGTTCCCGGGCAGGCAGTGCTCGAGACGTTGATGGCGGTGCAAAGCCGCGTTCCGGGCCGCAGCTGGCTTAAGCGGTTGCTTGGTGCCAGCCCGCTCGGTCCGGAGAGCATGCCCTGGTACAAGGGGGCTCTCGGCGAAATTGCCGTGGGAAGGATCCTCGCGGGGCTGGGTCCCGAGTGGCTGGTCCTGCATGCCGTGCCGGTGGGCGCCGGTTCCTCGGATATTGACCACGTGCTGGTGGGGCCGGCGGGAGTTTTCACCTTAAACACCAAGAACCACTCCGGCCAGCCAGTCTGGGTGGCGGGGCGGGCACTCCTGGTTGCGGGAAAGAGGACACACCACATTCGTAGCGCTGCGTACGAAGCTTCCCGGGCAGCAAGACTTCTGGGCACCGCGGCTGGCTTCCCTGTCGAGGTGACCGGCGTCGTGGTCATCGTCCAACCGAAGAGCCTGACCATCAAAGCTCGGCCCGAGCGCGTGGCCGTGGTGAGGGACGCACGGCTCCTTGCCTGGCTGCGCCAGAGCCAGCCCGTCCTGGGCCCGGAGCAGGTGGCGCGGATCGCGTCGGCGGCCGTCCAGCCGGGGACCTGGTGCCGGAAGCCTCCTGCCGCAAGCGATCTGCCCGCCCTTCAGGACAGCTTCACTGCCCTCCGGATGATGGTCGAACAAGCACGACGGCGGCAGGCAGCCTGGGCGTTGAGCGTTCCGGCAGTCGGTTTCGTGGTCGTGGCCAACAGCGCGCAGTGGGGTGCAGCAATCCTCCAGGGCCTTGGCGGTCGCTGAACCGGCCGGGACGTTTGGCCTCTGGATCCGGCAGGGGAGTGAAGCGCAAACCGGGATGATGCGGTTCCACAGGCGTTTGGTCATCGTGTTCGCGGCTGCTGCTGCGGGCGCAACCTATGCCCGGTACCTGCGTCCGCGGCAGCTCCACTGGGGCGCGACGCCGGAAGAGGTCTCACGTGCTCTGCCCGGAGATGACCTCGTGCCGGGTCCATCCTTCAACGCCACGCGGGCGGTCACGGTTGGAGCGCCGCCGGAGCGGATCTGGCCGTGGCTGGTCCAGGCCGGGCTGACCCGTGCCGGCTGGTACAGCTACGACATCCTCGACAACCTGGGCCGTCCAAGCGCCCGGCGCATCATCCCCGAACTTCAACACTTCGCTGTCGGCGACATTGTGCCGATGAGCCCTGACGGCAAGCACGGCATGCCGGTCCAGGCGATGGACGCACCGAAGTCCATGATCTGGGGTACGCCCGGTGACACCACCTGGACGTGGCAGCTCGATCCCATGTCGGACGGCTCAACGCGGTTGATCAGCCGTGTGCGCTCGCGGTACCGGTGGCTCTCGCCCACCATAGCTTTCTCCCTCTTGCTTGAGTTCGGCGACTTCTGGATGATGCGCAAAATGCGGCTGAACGTGCGCGACCGGGCTGAGGCAGCGTCTTGAGCCCCAGTTAGAACGGAAGCCTCTTGCGGGGGAGCCGAAGGCAGGGAGCTGCACAGCGGTCAGGAGCTGCCGTAGAGGACGCGGTGCAGGCTTTCTTCTCCTGGGGACCGTGGAATGTATAGATAGTCCGCGTGGCCGCCGGGCTGAGCGGGCATGGCGGACAGGGCAGACTCTGGCCAGTGGGGTGGTTCCCAGTCCTGGTGTTCGCTTGTGTAGTGGCGTCCGGTGGGTGAGGTCCAGCCGGGTGATTGGTTTTTGGTGGCTGGTGTTGGTTTCCACCTGCTGGTGTGCCGGAGTTTGTGGTGTTTCGGGCAGGGTTGTCCGAGGTTGCTGATCCCGGTGGTTCCGCCGTGGTGCCAGGCGAGGAGGTGGTCTGCCTCGTTATCCAAAGACGGGTTGCTGCAGCCGGGGAAAGGGCACTGGCCGTCCCGCAGCCGGAGCCAGTTCCGCATGGCTTTGGTGACCCGGTAGCTGCTCCTGCCGATCTCCAGCGGGGCCCCGTCCCGCGGATCGACAAGGACCCGGTAGAACGAATCAGCACCGTTAGCGACCAGGTCCCGTGCCATCGACGCTGGGATGGGGCCGAACCCGTCCAGCACCGCCGGCTCCTCCGTCAGGCCCATCAGCGAGAACACCGGCACGGTGACGAGGACCTGCGCCCGGATCCCCGGGGAAAGCAGGCCGGCACAGGTTCCTGCGCCGGCTCCGTCGCTGTCGCTTGCTTCTTCGCCGTTACCTGCACTGTTGTCTGCATGGAAGGTTGCACTGGTTCCGCTGGTGAGGATGGCTTGGGCGAAGTGGTCGGCACTGAGTTGGGTGAGGGTGCGGGGTTCGGTGGGTCCTTGTGCGGCGCGGGAGAGGGCGGTGAGCCGGTTCCAGCCTGCTATGGCCTGGTCGGCGGGGAGGCAGGCCGAGAGCCAGGCCATGCCGTCCTGGTCAGGCCGGTATTCGACCCGCCGGTCCGCCACCCCCTTGGCGTGGCGTTTCTCCAGCGATTCGGGATGGTGGCGTTCGCGCCAGTTGCGGGCTTTGTGTTTGAACCGGTGAGCGGGCATCTCCCCGATCGTTGCTGCGGTGGCTGGTCGTGGTGTGTCCGGGTCCAGGAAGTGGGCTTCCAGGGCGGTGGCGCCGGCGGCGTCGAGGGTGGCGGCCTCGTCCGCCATGGCCCGGGCGTGCTGCCACGAGATCGTGCCGGCGTGCAGGGCCGCGAGGGTCAGGGGCAGGGTGGTGGTCAGTGCGTGGGATACGGACAGGAACGCGCTGGCGGCCCGTGGCCCGAGGGCCAGCACGCACCCGATCTCCGCGGCCACAGCCATCTCCTGTGCCTGCATCGGCATTCCGGGAGGGGCCAGGGTATGGGCGGTGTCGGCGTACTTCATGGCAGCACGGGCCTTCAACCCCGCCACGCCGGCCTCCACAGCCGCCGCACCAGCGAGGATGTCCAGGCTCCCGTCTGCCAGCCCGGCTAATGGATCGGCAGCAGAGAACGGCTCCGAACCGCACCCGTCCACCTCCGCGTTAAGCACGGCAAGGGCGGCCCTGATATCCGCAAACGCCTTAGCTACCGCTTCGCTGCCCATAGAACAATCCTGCCAAGGGGGTCTGACAATCACGTGTGGCCTGGGCAGTCGAAAGAGAGCAAAGTGAAGCCCTACTGCGCCGTCCATCAGCCCAGGAGTACGATCGCGATGTGAGCGATCCGGAGCTTGTTCCCCTGCCGGTGGGATTCGAACGGTTCCACCGGCGGGCCTTCATCAATTACCAACTCAACCGGGCACATGCCCTGGGTTTTGCCGACCGGGATGAACTGCTCGGCGCCGCACCACACGTGCGCGGAATGGATGACTGCGTCGCCGTGTTCGAGGCTCTGTCCAACCGCGCCGCAGCCGGGGACCGGCACCTGCAGGCGGCGGGTTACGCCAGGATCGCAGAGTTCTTCACGCCACCGCGGTCAGCCGAAAAGGCGACGCGCTACCGCCGCTACCGGCAGCTTTTCGAGACCGAATCCGCCGGCACCGGCCTGACTCGTCACACCATCCCTTATGGCGAGGCGTCATTGCCGGCCTACTCGCTTCCGGCGTCCGGGACCCGAAACGGCGGCACGGTGCTGCTGCACGGCGGGTTCGACTCCCTGATCGAGGAGTTCTTCCCCATCTGCCAGCGGATCGCGGCCGCAGGTTTCCAAGTGATTGCCTTCGAGGGGCCGGGCCAAGGCGGTGCCCGGACATTGAACAGGCTTACCTTCGACCACGACTGGGAAAAGCCTGTCGGGGCGGTGCTGGACCACTTCCGGCTCGGCCACGCCGCCCTGGTAGGCATCTCCATGGGTGGCTACTGGGCAGTCCGCGCCGCAGGCCGCGAGCCCCGGATCCACCGGGTGGTGGCCTGGCCGCCGGTGTACGACTGGCTCTACAGGCTCCCACGCGTGGCGCGCGGCCCGGTACGCGCGATGGTGCGGCACCGCGGCTTCATGCGCTGGAGCGTGCGGACCCGTGCCCGGCTGTTTCCCACCCTCCGTGTGGTGGTGGACCAGGTCCTGTACATGCTCAACAGCGACGACCCGGCAGACGTCGCCGAATGGTTCCTGGGCATGAATGCCACGCACCTGGGCAGCGGCCGGGTGAACCAGGACGTGCTGTTGATGGTTGGCGAAAACGACGCCTTCCAACCGCCAGCGCTGGCCAGGGAACAGGAAAGGGCGCTCGTGGCGGCCCGAAGCGTCACCACCCGGGTGTTCACCCGGGCCGAGCACGCCGGCCAGCACTGCCAGATGGGGAACCTCGGGCTCGCGTGTGCGGTGCTCACCACCTGGCTGCAGGCTGCCGATACGGGCTCAACCGAAACGTCCCCAGCCTGAGGGCAGGTGGTCCCGAACCCCGGGACCACCGGCAGCGTCAGCGTCCGACGACGTTCAGCGCCACGAGGTGCGCGCCCCCACCTTCGGCGAAGACCGCCAGGGCCGTGCTCGCCTCCGCAGGGAACACAAGGTCCGTGATGGTGGCGAGCCCGTCCTGGGCGAAGACCTCCACGGAGCAGCGGTCCAGATGGACAGACAGTCCAAGGCGGCCATCCCGCAGCGGAACGGCGACGGCCTCAACGGAAGGGAAGGCCGCATGGAAATCTGCCTGTCCCGACTCCCTCCGGTCCAGGCGAAGCACGCCGTCCGCAACGTCGTAGCTGATGACGGTACGTTCGGCTCCGCCGGCCCGGACCACCAGCCCCACACGGGTTGCCGCACCCGGCTCGAAAACCACCTCCAGCCGCCCCACGGCGGCTGCCACCGGCAGCTCCTGGACGCCAGATGCCAGGGCCTGCGGACCCAGGCTGAAGCTTGGGGATTCCTGCCCGGCAAACGGGTCAATGGCCGTTTGCCGAAGCACCAATCTCCCGTCCAGCCTGGCCAGTGAGACCTCCCGCGGCAGTGACATCGAACTGCGCCACCCGCCGGTGGGGGTGGAGCCGGCATAGTCCCAGTTGTTCATCCAGCCGATCATGATCCGCCGGCCGTCGGCAACCCCGCTGAAGGAGACCGCGGCGTAGTAGTCGCGGCCCCAGTCGAGCCAGCCGTACTCACGCATCCGGCTGCCGTCCTGTTGGAAGCCCTCCGTAACCGTCGACCCGGAACGGAACTCCACGCCGTCGAACGCGCCCAGGAAGTACTGCCCGGCGGAACCGCCGGCGATGCCGCCCGGGTTGAGGTTGACGATGAGGACCCACCTGGTCTCACCGGGGTTGCCGTCCACGGGCAGCTCGAAGAGGTCCGGGCACTCCCACACCCCGCCGGTGGCGTTGGCCGGGCCAAAGGTGCTCAGGTACTCCCAGCTCTTCAGGTCAGCCGACTTGTACAGCACCACCTGGCGCTGCACCGCCTCAACGGCGACCATCACCCAGTAACTGCCCGCGGCGCCGTCGTACCAAAAAACCTTGGGATCCCGGAAGTCCGAGGACGCGCGGTCCAGGACGGGATTGCCGGAGTGCTTTGTCCAGGTGGCGCCCTCGTCGAGGCTGTAGGCGAGCGACTGGGCCTGCCGGCCCGCCAGGGGTGAGGCGGCACTGTAGGCGCTGGTGTAAATGGCAACCAGCGGAGGATTGCGGGCCGTGCCGAGGCCACTGGTGTTGTGCTCGTCGAATACCGCCGAGCCGGAGAAAATCGCCTCGCGCTCGTCGCACGGAATGGCCACCGGCTGCTCGTCCCAGTGGAGCAGGTCCGGGGAGGTGGCATGGCCCCAGGACATGTTGCCCCAGTCCGTGCCGAAGGGATTGTGCTGGTAGAAGAGGTGGTAGGTGCCGTTGAGGTACACCAGCCCGTTGGGATCGTTCAGCCAGTTGCGTTCGGCGGTGAAGTGGAACTCCGGCCGGTAAGGGTCCGCGGTGGTGGCGGGAGGTGCCCCTGGCGCCGTCGTTAATGAATTCACGGTCAGCCCTTCACGCCGCTGGAGGCGATGCTGTTGACGAACGAACGCTGGAAGGCGATGAAAAGCACCACCACCGGAACAGTGATGAGGGAAGCGTATGCCATCACCTCGCCCCACGAGACGTTCAGCTGGAAGAAGTACTGAATGCCGATCATTACCGGACGCAGTTCCTCGGACTGGACCACCATCAGCGGCCAGAGATAGGAGTTCCAGGCAGGGAGGAAGGTCAGGATCGCCACGGTGGCGGTGGCCGGCCCGGAGAGCGGCATGACCACCTGGCGGTAGATCTTGAACCAGCCGGCGCCGTCGATGCGCGCGGCCTCGTCCAGCTCCTTGGGAATGGACTCGAAGTACTGGTGGAACAGGTAGATGGAGAAGGCGTTGGCGATGAACGGGATGATCTGGACCTGGTACGTGTCCAGCCAGCCCTTGGAGAACTCGAGGCTGAAGCCGTTCAGTTCGAAGTAGGGGAGCTGGTTGACCCACCACACCAGCGGCAGGGCCAGGGTCTGGAAAGGCACAATCAGCGTGGCGAGGATCGCGGTGAACACGATCTTCTTCCCGCGGACCTGCATGCGGGACAGGGCGAAGGCGCAGAGGCTGTTGACGAAAATGCCAAGGATCACCGTGACGGCGGAGACGCCCACCGAGTTGAGCAGGAATCGGGCTGCCGGGACTCGGTCGAAGACGGCTGCGTAGTTGTCGAAGGAGATGTTGCCCACCGGCAGGAACGCGGCCAGGGAGGACATGTCGCCGAAGATCTGCTGGTCCGGCTTCAGCGAGGACACCAGCATGAAAACGATAGGGAACGCGGCGACGACGGCGAAGAGGATGCGGACCAGCATGGTGCCCGCGTCTTTCAGGAACAGTTGGTTTTTCATGTCAGTCTTTCTCCCGCGTGAGGTGGCGCTGCACCGCGGAGACGATCAGCACGAGGACGAAGAACACCAGCGAAATGGCGGAGGCGTAGGAGGTTTCCTGCTGCCGGTAGCCGGACTGGACCGCCTCGTAGATGATGGTGGTGGTCGAGTCCATCGGACCGCCCTGGGTCATCACGCTGATCTGGTCGAAGAGGCCAAGGGCCTGGATGGTGATGGTCACGAGGACCAGGCTGCGGGTGTGGAAGAGGCCCGGCCAGGTGACGTAGCGGAACTGCTGCCAGCGGCTGGTGCCGTCCAGTTGCGACGCCTCGTACAGTTCGCCCGAGATGCCCTGGAGCCCGGCCAGCCAGATGATCATGTGGAAGCCGGCGGCCTGCCAGATGGACAGGATGATGATGGCGGGCATAGCGGTGTTCGGGTCCCCGAGCCAGTCCGGGCCGTCGATGAGGCCGAAGCTGACGGCGGAGAGGATCTCGTTGATCAGGCCGTCCTTGCGGTACATGAACAGCCACAGCAGGGAGACCACCACCATGGAGGTGACCACGGGCAGGAAGTACACGGTGCGGAAGAAATTTACGCCCCGGAACTTCTTGTTGATCAGCAGCGCCATCACCAGGGCCAGGCCGGACTGCACCGGAACAATGACCACTGTGAAGTAGGCGACGTTGAGCAGTGCCCGGTAGAACGTGGGGTCCGAGAAGAGGCGGGCGAAGTTGTCCACGCCCACGAACTCCACCGGCCGCGGCGAGATGAGCCGTGCGTTGGTGAAGGCCAGGCCGAATCCGAGGATGGCCGGGATGAAGATGAAGGCCAGCAGCAGCACTGCCGCCGGGGCGATCATGCCCCAGCCGCTGAGCTGCTCGCGGCCGGAGCCGGGCCTGCGGTGCTTGGTGGGGGCCTTGCGCCTGGCGTTCGACGGCGGCAGTGCGGTTTCCGGGGTAGCGGGACGTGGGCGTGTGGGAAGGGGAACAGTTGCCATGGGGGTCTCCGTAGGTCGGGCGGCGGGAGGGATGCGGCGCGCTGCGGCGCATCCCTCCGGCGTGCTCCGGCTAGTTGTTGTAGCCGCCGTTGGACTTGATGTTGGCGTCAATCGCCTTCACGGCGCTGTCCAGGGTGGCCTGGGGGTCGGCCCCGTTCAGGATGTCCTGGGTGGCCTTGCCGAACTCGGTGGCGATGAAGGGGTAGGCGGGAGTTTCAGGGCGCATCACGGCGTATTCCCGGGAGAAGTCCATGAAGATCCGGTTGGCGCCGCCTTCGGTGAAGCTGGGGATCTGGGCCGCAGCCTCCTCGCTGGCCGGAATGGCGCCGGTGGCCTTGGCAACCGCGGCGATGTTCTCCGGCTTCAGTGAATAGGCCAGGTAGTCCATGGCTGCCCCGGTATCGCTGCAGCCGCTGGTCACGCCCCACTGCCAGGAGGCGCCGCCGATCTTGGGTCCTTCGCCGAGGTCGACCGGCGGCATGACCACCAGGTCGTCCCCGAGGGCCTCTTTGGCCTTGTCCGCAGCCCACGAACCGGTGTACACGATGGCGCTCTTGTTGTTCAGGAAGTCCTGGGTGGAGTCCTTGCCGCTCTTCTTGGCCATGAAGCCCTCGTTGGCCAGCCCGCGGAACCAGTTGGCCCACTGGACTGCTTCCTCGCCGTTCAGTTCACCGTCCGCACTCTGGAAGCCGTCCCGGTTGACCAGGTCTCCGCCGAAGGACTGCAGGAAGGGGGAGTAGGCGTAGGGGAGCCATTCACCGGTGCCGGCTGTGCCGAGGTCCAGCGGGTGCTCCCATTTGCCCAGGGCCTTGAGCTTGGTGAGGGCGTCCTGGAACTCTTCCTTGGTCCAGGGCTGCTCCATGGTGGCAACGCGGACGCCGGCCGCCTCCAGGTCCGAGGCGCGTGCCATCATGGCGAGGGCGACGTCGTAGTAGCCCACGGCGTAGGGCTTCCCGTCCCATTCAGCCACGGTGCTGGGGAGGTGCTTGGACAGGTCCGTGTCCAGTTCGAGGGGCTCCAGGTAGCCGGCCCAGGCCCAGTTGGGGACGTTGGGGCCGTCGATGTCCACAATGCAGGGGAGGTTGCCCGCGGCGGCCGCGGAGACCACGGAATCGTTGTAGGAGTCCTGGGGGAAGGCCTGGACTTTGATTTTCACTTTGTCCTGGCTGCTGTTGTAGGAGTCGACGATTCCCTGGACCGCGGCCAGTTCTTCCGGATTGCCGGCGTTGTGGGTCCACAGGGCGATTTCCCCGGACCCTTCGGTGGAGGAGGAGGCGCTGCCTTTGCCGCAGCCGGCGAGGGTGGCGGTGAGGGCGGCAGCGGCTATGCTGGTCGCCAGGATCCTGGTGAGCTTCTTGTTCATGGGTCGGTCTTTCTGCTTGGACAGGGTGGAGGGATTGATTGGGTCCTGCAGGGAACGCGGCCGCTGCAACGGCTGCGTTCCCGTTTTTTGTGGGAAGGGTGGAGGGGATGGTTCGTGGTCCGGGCCGGTAACCGGCCCGGTGCTGCCGGGGCAGACCCGGTGCTGACGGTCAGGCCCCTGGACGAAGCCGCTCAGCCCCTGGGCGAAGCGACGGACTCCCGCTCAACCAGCGGGCAGGGGATTTTTTCGTGCGACCGGGGCGCCCCGGGGTTTTCGAGCTCGCTGAGGAGCTTCAGGACAGCCCACCTGCCCATCTCGTAGTGGGGGAGTGCCATGGTGGACAGTCCGGGCCACAGGCCGTCGGCGATGAGCTCGAGGTTGTCCACGCCCACGATCGAAACGTCCGCCGGGACGCCCAGGCCGAGGTGCCCGGCTGCCTGGTAGGCGCCCATGGCCATCTGGTCGTTGAAACAGAACAGCGCAGTGGGACGCTCCCGCCTGGACAACAGGTCCAGCGCAGCTTCCCGGCCTCCCGCTGTACTGGGATGGCCTGCAACCAGGAACTCCTCCGGCAGCTGCAGCCCGTGGCGGTCCAGGCCTGCCCGGAACCCGGCGAGCCGCCCGTGGGCCGCGGGGATGTCGTCCTCGTTGTTGATCATGGCGATAGTGCGGTGCCCCGCCCTGACCAGCAGCTCGGCGGCGGAGTCACCGGCGCCGAACTCGTCCGGCACTACTGAGGACAGCCCCGGGTTGTCCGAGGTGGCATCCAGCACGATGGTGGGCAGGGCCTGGAGCTCCTCCGGGACGGATACCTGCTGGTTGAACATGCGCGCATAGATGATGCCGTCCACCTGGTGCTGCTGCAGTGCCCGGATTTCCTGGAGTTCGAGTTCGTTGTCCAGGCCGGAGTTGACCACCATGAGCAGGTGCCCGTGTTCGGAAGCGGCATCCTGTGCGCCCTGGATCATCGCGCCGGCAAAAGGGGTGGTGGTGATTTCGTCGCTGACGAGGCCCAGGATCTGGGAGCGCTGGTTGCGCAGTCCGCTTGCCAGCCGGTTCGGGGCGTAGCCGAGGTCGCCGGCCACTGCCTTGATGTGCTCCACGGTCCGGGCGTTGACCCGGGAGCTGTGCGCTTCGCTCAGGGCATGCGACACAGTGGTCACGGAGACGCCTGCGGCCTTGGCCACGTCCCTGATGTTTACCTTTGTCGCCATTGACTTCGTTCCTTTGCAAAACGTTTTGTATGTTGCTTGCATCACTATATGCAAAACGTTTTGCAACCGTCAAGCTTTCTTGCGGATTACACTGCCGGTTAGTTCGTGCAGCCGGGAACAGGGGCTTTCTTCTGAGGGGTTGATCAGCCCGCCGCTTCCCGGGAAAGTTCCCTTGACAGGCGTGGAACAGGGGACTCTCATCAAAGAAGAACGTGAACCCGAGAGGGGGTGGCGGCTGTGCCTGCCATCCAAACTACTTCCGCACAGCAGTTCCGGCTCCGGGCCGGAGCAGCCCTGATGGCGCTTGCCGGGCTGGCTTTCGTGGGATACGCCGCAGCCTTCCTGGCTCTCAACTTCTCGGGCGCCTTCCTGGAGCTGGGCATCGGTCCCGAAGAGGTGGACAAAGGCAGGGCGGAGGTCCAGGCGTTCAGCCCCCGGCTGTATCACTACATCAGCCATCTGCACATTGCGCTTAGCGGCTTCATCGCTGCCACCGGGCTGGCCATTGCGGCCATGTCCTGGTTCGGCGTGCGACGGGGTGAACGGTGGGCCTTCGCCGCCACCGTCACTGTTACGGCAGTCAGTCTCGCAATCTCTGTCCCGGCGCATTACCCCTGGGGCCTGGCAACGCTTGGACACCTCGGCCCGGTGTACCTCGCTGTCCTCATATTCCTGGCGGGCGCCGCCACGACCTACAGCGGAATGCGGGGCCCGTCGGGTGAAAGCAGCTGACAGCGGTCTTTGTGCCCTGCGCAGGGACGTCCCTGGCGTGCGACACTTTGCGAATGAGCAGCGCACGCAGGTTGGTTCCCCTGGAGGAGCATCACCGCGACCCGGCCAGCGCCCTGCACCCGAACAGCCCGTGGGTCAGGGCGGTCCGGCTGCTGGTGGGCGCGTTCGTGCTCGCCGCACTCGTGCAGAAGACCTATGACGCAACCCTGCCGGGCAACGACGTCGACAGTTTTCAGTTGTATTTGGAATTCACCGTCCAGGCGAACCTCGGCCTCGGGTTCCTGCTGATCGGATCGGCGGCATGGCCGGCGGCAAGGCTTCCGCGTTGGTGGGACCACCTCTTCGGCGCCTTTGTCCTCTACTTGGTGATGACGGGACTTATCTACATTGTCCTCGTGGCGCCGCCGGAGGAACCATGGTGGAGCTGGGACCTCTACTGGCCGCAAATGGCCCACCACCGCCTGGCCCCGCTTTATGTTGTGTTCGACTGGCTCCTGGTCAGCAGGATGGGCCGGGGTCCCTGGTGGCGGCCCCTGGCTTGGCTTGCCTACCCGGTGGCCTTCCTCATCTTTTCCTGGGTGCGGGGTTCCATCGACGGCTGGTACGTCTACGATTTCCTGGATCCCACGCTTGAGGGCGGCTGGCCTGCTGCCCTGGCGTCCATAGCCCAGGTCCTGGCGGCTTTCCTGGTGGTCGCGGCCCTGGTGCATCTTGCCGGCAACGCACGCGCCGCTCTAGCCCTCAGGCACCCGCGGCACTAACGTCAGGCAACCTAGGCCGGAGGCTCCTGCCGGTTTGTGCCTGGTCCTTCCAGAATCCTCCTCGCATCTTCCTGGGCCTGGAGGGCAAGGTCGCTGACCACCTCGCCCCTCAGGTGGCCGGAGGCGGAAATGATGTGCCGGAGCTCCGACACGGTGCGCGGCGGGCCGCCGCTGGGGTGTGCCAGGGCGTGGCAGTTGGGGCACAGCGGCACAAGGTCGGCGACGGGGTCCAGCTGGTACCCGCTCCCGAGCAGCTCCGGCGGCACCACATGGTGGACGTCGATGGACCCGGAGCCGGCGTCGCCATCAAAGGCCTCGAAGGAGAAACCGCAGGCAGCGCAGGACGTTCCATGGAACGCCAGGCACACCCGGCGTGCGTCAGGGTCCCGCTCATGGCGGTTCACGTCAATGGTGCTGACGGCGTCCGGCGGGAGCGTGCCCGAAACAACGTGTGGAGGACCGGTGGCCGCCGGCCCGAGGTCCCTCCACAGGCGGCGGAGGGCGGGCTCCGCGTGACCGGGAACGGTAACGCCCGGGCGGATCAGTGCCTCACTCCAGGGAATCCCGGGGACTGATGCGCGGAGCGTTTCCTGACGGATCTGCTCACCGAGGGGGAGCAGTGCGTCGAACAGCACGCCGGCATGCCAGGCCATGGCGCCGTCGTCCCCGGACAGCACCTGGTACGGCTCGGACACCACCACCCCGTGGCCGATCAGCCCTGTGCCGGCGTCGCTGCCACCCTGGACGAAGAGCCAGGCTTCACTTCCTGCGGGGACGTTGAGTGGCCGGACAGTACTCCAGCGCCGCAGGAACCTGCCGGACTCCGCCACGAGCCCGACGGCGGCACGGTAGTCCCATGGGCCGGATCCGCCCGGGTTCCATCCAAGAATTACTGCAGCCACTACTCACCCAATCCAGCACACATGTGCGTTGGCCTTCACAGCCTGCAGAACGGAACCTAGATGGGTTCCCTGGCCAGCGCCTTGGTCCTGGCCGGTGTTTCCCGGCCGAGGCGCTGGTCGAGCGTGACACGCAGCCTGGCAGCAGCCACCTGGACGCGATGCTCGGCAGGGGTGGCTTTCTTCGGGGCCGGCTTGGCGGCGGCGCTCCGCGGAGTATGGACGAACCGGTGTTCAGACGATGCTGCGCTCATGGTCCAACCTCCTTGGTAGTGTCTTCACCCGTGGTTCCATTCTCGCCTATGTTGCCACCGGCGTCCACGAACCCAGTCTCCGGGTCCGCCTCGGTGCCCAGCCCGTCGTCGTCCGCGTTTTCGTCGCCCCACACGCTCTTCCAGGCGATGTCGAACAGCTCAAGCTCCTCGTTGCGGGCGAGTTCGCTGCGTGCCAGGACTTCCAGGGTTGCCAGTCCCAGGGCTTTCGTTCCTTCATCCTGGTCCAGTGCCCGGTCCAGCGCCCACTGCGTCCGGCGCCACCACTCCGCACGGCTGTCCGCTTCGGTTTTTTGCAGCAGTGCATGGGCGTCCGCTTCCCGCTTCTGCTCCAGCGCAGTGGCATCGGCTGCAGTGCGCTGTTTAAGCGTGCGCCAATTGATGTAGAACGCCAGCAGGGCGGCGATGAGGACGGCCAGGGGACCCAGGCCGGCGAGGATGACCCACCAGTCGGCCGGTCCCGAATGGACGACGACGTCGAGCGTGCTTGGGGAGGGGGCAGGGGTCACTGGACCAGCATAGGCCGCGGCGCGGCTGCCAGCCGGGCGGACGCCACCCGCCGCGCGCCTCAGGCGGTAATGACCACCTTCAGTGCGTTGGTCTCCGCGGCCCGCGCGAACGTGTCGTAGGCGTCGATGAACTGCTCAAAGCGGAAATGGTGGGTGGCGAACTTTTCTGCGGGCAGCTTCTTCTGCGCAACGAGCTTCAGGAGCATTGGCGTCGTGTTGGCGTTGACCAGGCCCATGCTGATGTTGATGTTCTGGATCCAGAGGTTTTCCAGGTGCAGCTCCACCGGTTTGCCGTGCACGCCAACATTGGCAACTGTGCCGCCGGGCCGGACAATCTCGGTGCACATACCGAAGGTGGCGGGAATGCCCACGGCCTCAATGGCAACATCCACGCCCTGCCCGTCCGTCCGGGACAGCACTTGGTCTTTCCAGTCGGAATCGCCTGACAGGACAACGTGTGTAGCCCCGAACGCGCGGGATTGCTCCAGGCGGTTCCGGTCAAGGTCTATGGCGATGATGGTGGCCGCCCCGTAGAGGCCCGCAGTGGCAATCGCTGCCAGCCCCACCGGGCCCGCTCCCACCACAGCCACCGTGTCCCCGGGCTTCACGCGGCCGTACTGGACCCCGATTTCGAAGCCCGTGGGGAGGATGTCCGAGAGCATGACGGCCTGTTCGTCCGTAACCCCCTCAGGGAGGAGATGAAGGGAGTTTTCCGCATAGGGAACGCGGACGTATTCGGCTTGGGTGCCGTCGATGAGGTGGCCAAAGACCCAGCCGATTCCTGATGCGCCTTCGTCCCCGAGGCAATGGGAATAGAGCCCAGTCCTGCAGTTGGCGCAGTGGCCGCAGGACTTGATGCAGGAAATGATCACCCTGTCGCCAGGTTTCAGTGTGGTGACGGAGGCCCCCACCTCGGTGATGGTTCCCACGCCTTCGTGGCCCAGGATCCGTCCCTCCTGGACTGCAGGGACATCACCCTTGAGGATGTGCAGGTCTGTTCCGCAGATGGTGGTGGTGTCCACCTTGACGATGGCGTCGCTGGGATTGATGATCGACGGGTCCGGCACATCGGTCCAGGATTTTTTCCCGGGCCCGCCGTAGACAATGGCCTTCATGACTGCTCCTTGTTGGTCGGCGATCGGGTTGATCCCGGACTGCTGCGTCAACCTCAAGGATGGAGGAGGGTGCCGGGATCGATAAGGGTCCTAGGTCCCGGTGGCCAGGATTGTGCCGTCCGCTGGTGTCAGCGTTTCTGCAGTTTTTCGGCGAGCATCAGAATGATTCCGCTCGGACCGCGGAGGTATGTGAGCTTGTACGCGTCGCCGTAGGTCGCCACGCCGCGCAGCGGATGGCATCCGTGCTTCGCGGCTGCCTTAAGGGCTGTGTCCAGGTTGTCCACCGAGAAGGCCACGCGGTGCATGCCAATGTCGTTGGGGCGGGTTGGATTGGTCTGGTTCGCTTCGGGGTGGATGTATTCGAAAAGCTCAAGTTGGCCGCGGCCGTCCGGGGTCTGGAGCATGGCAATCCTGGCGTGGTTGCCATCCAGCCCGACGGCCGTATCCGTCCACTCGCCGCTGACCGTATCGCGGCCGACCACCGTGAGCCCGAGGTCGGTAAAGAAGGCAATTGCTGCTTCAATGTCGCGGACGGCGATGCCGACGTTCTCGAATGTGATGGCCATGTGTTGAAGCTACCAAGGCGGACCACTTGGCTCCAGGGGCCTTATTGTTCCTCCCTGATGCGGGCGGTCGTGCCGCGGCGTGAGATGAGGACCGGGCCACGTGCGTGGTGCAGGACAGCGTGGGCGGTGGAACCTATCGTCTCCCTGAGGAGCCCCTGGCCCTTGGTGCCCACAACCAGCATCCGTGCACCTTCCGACGCTTTGAGGACGGCATGGGCGACCGACGTATCAGTCAGCACCCTTCCCTCCACGGGAACAGCAGGGGAGAGGGCGCGGGCGCGGGCAAGGGCGGAATTGAGGACCTCCCCGGCGGCGGCCACGGCGTCCGGCATTTCGCGATGCCCGTATCCGGGCGGCGTGTGGTGGACATGGACGACGGTGAGGCCCGCCTGCCAGGCAGAGGCGAGTTCACAGGCGTCTTCCAGCGCCATGGAGGACCCCGTGCCGTCCACCGCGACGACGACGGGCCCGCCGGGGTGAAGATCCGGCCTTATCACTGCTACCGGGCAGGTTGCGGTGGCCGCCAGTTCCAGGCTTACGGATCCCACCAGGAGTCCCAGGAAGCCGCCCAAACCCCGGCTGCCGACGACGATCATCTCCTCCCCGGAAGAAATCTCGGCGAGATACGATGCGGGCAATCCGTGCAGCAGGGTGCCTTCAACCTTCAGCCCGGGGGCCGCCGCTTCGGCACGGCTGATCCCCTCCTCCAGAATTGCCTGCGCCGCCCGCTCCAGCCCGCTGTCCGCGACGCCGGGAACGGGGCCGAGGTTCCTGGTCAGCAGCGGCCAGATGGAGCAGTGCACCACGAGGAGTGGGCGGTTGCGCAGCTGCGCCTGCTCCGCCGCCCAGTGGATGGCGGTAGCAGCCTCAGCAGAACCGTCATAGCCGGCAACGATGGACCGTGAATCCTGCATAGCTTCTGCGCTCCTGGTCAGGGGACTTTCGGCACTGTGGGGGTTTCTTCCGTGACTGCATGCTGGTGGCGTGGGTTCCTGTGTACCCGCTCAACCAAGCAGAGCACCACACAGCAGCGGGAAGCAAGACATGCTGAGGATTGAGGAGCACCGCATGGCTGCGTGGCAGGAAAACATCACGACGGGCCGGTTCGAAGGCCAGACAGTCATTGTCACCGGTGCCGCATCCGGGATAGGACGCGCAACTGCCCTGCGTGTTGCCCGCGAGGGCGGCCGGGTCATCGCAAGCGACCTGAGCGGGGAAGGCCTGGACAACCTGGTAGCCGAATACCCGGGGCTCGGGTTTGTGCCGGTTGCCGGCGACATCAGCAGAGAAGACGTGGTGCAGGGGGTGGTGGCCGCCGCCGGCGGGCGCATCGACGCGCTGGCCAACGTGGCAGGCATCATGGACAGCTTCCAGCCCGTCCATGAGCTCGACGACGGCATGTGGGAGCGGGTGCTGGACGTCAACCTGACTGCCGTCATGCGCCTTACAAGGGCCGTAGTGCCGGTGATGCTGGCGGCGGGGTACGGCTCGATAGTGAATGTCTCCTCCGAGGCAGGCCTGCGCGGGGCGGCGGCAGGTGCTGCCTACACCGTCTCCAAACACGCCCTGATCGGCCTGACCCGCAGCTCAGCGGTCATGTACGGGCGCCGCGGCATCCGGGTCAATGCAGTAGCTCCCGGCGGCACCAGGACCAACATCCACGCAGAATTCAAGTCCCAGCTGGGCGCTGAGGTCCTTGGCCCCCTGCTCCAGGCAAACGAGCCGCCTATCGCGGAAGCCGGGGAAGTCGCCGCCGGGATTACATTCCTGCTCAGCAGGGACGGCTCAAACATCAACGGCGTGGTGCTTCCCTCCGACAACGGATGGAACGCCGTCTGAGCACGCAGGGGAGCAACGGGGTGGACCGGATGAGTACCGCAGTGCACAGGCTCGTAGGCCTGATGCTGGTCCTGGCAGCGCTGTTGCCGGCGGGAGCAGCCGCCGCTTTCGCTGATCCGCCGGTATCCGTACAGGTGGAGGACACTGCCGGGGTCCTGGACCGGAACCAGCTTGTACCGGCGCTGGAGGGGATCGACTTCTACGAGCCCACACGGGTTGCCATCTACACCTACAACGGCAGGACCGGGGACAACCTCAATGAAGAGGTCTTGAGGTTTGCCCGGAGCGGGCATCCCGAGTGGATCAGCGCGGATGGGCAGAAGTGGGCAGACGGGCTCTTCATCTTCGCCCTTGATCCGGTGGGCCGCCATGTTGGAACCTACATGGGCGAGGACCGGAAGGTGTCCCTTGAGCAGCGGCAAGACATCCAGGACGCGGCCAGGGATCTCCTCCGTGACGCGCAGTGGACGGAGGGAACCGTGGCGGGCGTCCGCCGTGCGGCCGAGCTCATCAGCCAGCCGTGGTACCGGTCCGCAGCCTTCCTCATCACAGCCTGGGTGACCGCAGGAACAGCAGCCTTGGGTGCGGCCGCCTGGATCATCGTGCGGGCCGTCACGAGATCCTCCAGCCGGAAAGAGATTGCGCGCGGCGACCAAAGCTACGCCAACGTCAGCATGGACCTTGAGGTGACAGAGCTGAACGCGGGCACCATTCCCGAGGCCTCCCGGTACGGAGGCCACGTCCTTGAGAAGCACCGGACTTTCCTCAACCGGTACAACACCGCCAGCCAGCTCTCAAACAGGGTGCATGCGCTGTCCAGCCGCGACCTGGGGCGCCGCAGGCACCTCAAGCTCGCCCGGGAATACGCGGATGCAGCCTCGGAGCTCGACGCACTGGACGATGTCATCGCCGACACCAACGCCCTCCTCAACAAGGCCGGCACGTGGCCTACGGCGTGGGACCGCCAGCTCGCCCCCTTCCGCAAGGATCTTGCAGGGCTGGAGCAAGTCCTCAGCAAGCGCCACGGGCAGGGGGACTCGGCCACCGCGGCGGCCCTGCGGTCCTTCCGGGACCAGAGCCTCCGGGACATCGAACGGTGGACGGTGGAGCTGGCCGAAGGAAAAACCACCCCCGAAAAGGCGCTCGACCGCCTCTACGACGCCCGGTCCCGGCTGGCCGTGCTCCTGGAAAACCATGCCCAAACAGTCATTGAGGGATTCGCGAAAAACCAACGCGAAGCGGAGGTGATGCGCAAGGAGATGCAGGCGGCCCAGGACGGACTCAACCACAGGGGGCGGCGCAGCTACGAGCCAAGCATCCTGGGCACCGTATATCCGTCCTACCACTTCTTCTCGGTGGCCACCTTCAACTCCGGCCTCAACACGGGAGTCAGCAGCGTCAGCTCCGCCCGGGGCGGAGGCGGCAGCACCACCGGGTATGGAAGCAGTGGCGGTAGCTTTTCCGGTTCGGGCAGTTCATCCAGTTTCTAGCCCAGCGGGCCTCTACGCGGCCCCGCGCGAATTTGCCGTGCCGGTACTGTACGGGCGGACGTGGTGAGGGCTCCGCTGCGCCCCCACCCGTGCCAGGGCGGCGGCAGGAGCGAGGTCACTGATCAAACCCGTTCCCGCGCACTCGCGGACATCCCTGATGGCGGCGGCAGCCTGGTACTTGTCCGGGTACTGTCCGGACACCGCCAGCACGGTTCCGTCCGGCGCGACAAGCCTGAACCTGATCCGCGAATCCTCATCGGCAAACAGCTCGAACGTTCCCGCCATAAATTTGCTCTCCCTCGATGGTCCTGCATCGGCCTCCGTCCACCGTGCCAGAGGACGGGGCAATCCATTAGGGGCCAAGGTCCCGTAATGGGGTGTTCGCCGGGGGCAACCCTGCCGGTGGATCCATCCGCACATTGGTGCAGCGGAGGACGCGGGGCGCCGCATACCCTAAGCACATGAGCGAGCGAAGAAGTACGTGGCATGCGCGGCACAAGGAGGCTTGAGCCGGGGTGAGCGGGCGGCGGACGTCCTCCGCAACGGCATGGGCAGCTGGACTTTCGTAGGTCTGTTCCTCGCCGCCATGGCGGCGTGGGCCGGGTACAACACCTATGTCCTGGCAGCAGCAGCCTGGGACCCGTATCCCTACATTCTCCTCAACCTTTTCCTCTCGATGCTGGCAGGACTCCAGGGCGCCATCCTGCTGATTGCCGCCAAACGCCAGGACGCCATAGCGGCGGCGATGGCACGCCACGACTACGAGACGGATGTGCAGTCCAAGTCGGAGCTCGACCGGCTGATGGCCATCAACAGCCGGCAGCTTGAAATGCTGGAGGAGCTCCGGGCGATGCTTGAGCCTGCTGTCCCGCAGCCCGGTGTCCTTCAGCCCGGTGTCGCTCAGCCCGGTGCGCTGCGGGAGGCAGCGGGCGGCGGCAGCTAGTTTACCGGGGCAGGTCCTGATGCACCGGACCCCGGCGTGGGTTCACTGCCCGCTGCCAGTTCGGCAGCGATGTGGTCAGCCCAGGCATCGACGGCGTCCCAATTGCGGAAGTCACCGGCCGGCAGTGCTTCCCGGGACGCCGGAGCGAGCCGGATCAGGCGCTCGCCGATGCCGACGGGAGGAGCATCCGGATTCCACGCACCAAAAAACACTTCCTCGCCGCGGGGCTGGAGCAGTGTGGTCAGTTCGGTGAACTCCTTGGGCCGCGCACTGTGCAGGACATCCTCGCCGGCTTTGTCGACGGCGTCGTTTCCGAGCGGGCCGCTGCTGAAGAGCCAGACCTTCCGGTCCTGCAGCTCCTGCCGGTGCCGTTTGGCGAAAGCTGTTGCCTCCTTCAACCAGTGCCCCATGTAGGCGGCGCCGCCCAGCACCACGGCGTCGTACAAAGCGACGTCGTCCACGGCGGTCACCGGATGGGCCTCGGCCGGGATGCCGTCCTCGGCGAAGCGGGAGGCGAGGCGTTCGGCGATGCCGGCTGTTGCACCATGGCGGGTTGCGTAGGCAACAAGGATTCTCACAGGACCTCCTGGGGCCCGGGCAGTCACGCGACGGGCCAGATGACCCGTGTCTGCCACTTTGCGGGGTCGGGTTCCGTTTCGGGGTCGCTCAGGTAGTACTCCCACATGATGTCCCCCGGGGTGAGGCCTTCCGCCTGCATCCGGCCAAGGACCGCGTTGTAGGTGTTTTCCAGGGTGTCATAGGGCCCGGTGTGCAGGGCCTCGAAGGCGTCAGCTTCCGGCAGCGTCCCGCCGGCCACTCCGTCCGCGTCCGTGAAGTTCCCGGCCACGGGAAGCCCGCTTCCACGTCAACGCTCTCGCCGGGCTTGCCACGGTAAAGCGCAAAGGGAGGGCCGGCAAGGGCCACGCCCTGCTGCTGCGCTGCTGCCATGACCGTCCCAAAGGCCCGGCCGAAGAAATCCGTCAGTGCGTCCATCCGGACGCGTTCACGGACGACGGCGACCGGCTGCTCAGCGAGGTGGACTTTCCTGGGGTGGGCGCCAGAGTCATTCATATCTCCAGCGTGCGCTGCCGGCACCGGGCCTGACAGGGCCTTAGGACTCTAAAGCGTCCGACCAGCCGGGCGGAGAGTCCCGCGCCGCACTCAGCCTGCAGCCTCATACGCCTGGCGCAACCATTGCTCCACCTCGCCGTCGAGCTGGCTGCTGTCCATAAGTTCAAGGTGATGCATCCAGATGCCGGGGGCAGGGTGCGCTGTCTCCTTGAAGCGGGGTGAGCCGATCTCATAGGGAAGCGCCAGCGACAGGACAAGGGGAACAACGGACCTGACGTACATTCCAGGGCGCCAAAGGTATGCAAAGCCCCTCCGGCGGCGGAACGAGACCTGGCTCCTGGACACGCGGACCGTCATGGGGCCGATGGCGGACGCCATGCGTTCTGCCGCCTCGTAGATGTCCCGGGCAGTGCCGGAACCCTCAAAGAAGCGGTCAACGGTCCAGGGTTCGCCGCCGTCCACCGGAACGGCGGCGGTTATTCGAGCCCTGCGCGGGTGGCCTCGTTCAGCGGGGTTTGCCAGGTGCCGGTGGCTGACAAAGTGAACCTGCGGCCCGTCACCGACTGCGGAACAATCCGGATGAGGTGGTCCTGGCCAACGCCCTGCCAGGGAAAGAGCCCCCGGCGTGGCTCATTCAGGGCTGGACCCGCTGCGTCGTCCTGGACAGCCTTGCCCTTGACCACCACACTCCAGGCCAGTCCGAATTCGGCGCTCACGCTGTCCGCCTCCAGGGCAACCATCGAGTTCGCTTCAATGGCCTGCAGCTTTGTTCCGCTGCCAGTCCGGAAGACAAGGCCCTCACCGTCGACTTTGAAGCTCACCGGGAAGACGTCCGGTTCGCCGTCCACCACGACGCCGAGCCGTCCAACACTCGTGTGTTCCAGTAGTTTCCAGCATTCGTCCGCGTTGAGGATTTCAGCTTCGGGCACCATGTTCTTGTCGGTCATGCCCAGATCCTATGGTGTGGCCAATGCTGCCCAACAGGGCCCAAAGACCTTTGACCTGCCCGGGGAAGCCCCTTGCCGCCGGATGCGGACGGCTGGGCCTAAATGCCCTAGCGTGCCCGGCCTGGCGGCAGTATTTTCAGCTGTATGCGCAATAACTCACCGGAACGGGACGCCGCATCCAGCGTGGACGTCCTGGGCACCAACGACTGCTGGGATCTCCTGCGCGGGGTTTCGGTGGGCCACTTGGCTGTCCTGGTGGACGGCCATCCGGAGATCTTTCCCGTGAACTACAAGGTGGACCATGGCTCGGTGGTCTTCCGCACCGGAGAAGGGACGAAGCTCCACGCCGCCGCCCAGCCCACCGCCGTCGCGCTTGAAGCGGACGGCACTGACCAGGACAAACGAACCGCCTGGAGCGTCGTTGTGAAAGGCCACGCCGAGGTCCTCGAGCCCTCACCGGAGCTGATGGCCGGTGCCGGCCTCACCCTGTTCCCCTGGCAGGCAGGCCCCAAGGACCATTTCGTGCGGATCATTCCGACGGCGGTAAGCGGCCGGCGCTTCACCGTCACCTCCCCGCTGACCTGGTGGAGCCATCTGGATAATCCGACGCGGGCGGGCCTTGCCTGAGGGAAAGCCGGCAGCCCCGCCCGGCACCCCCGTCCCGCCGCAGCCGGAGGCCGGTCCCGAAGAGCCCGGCACGTCGCTCCCGGGCCGGGCCTCCGCGCTTGTCCGCCAGTACCCCCTGGTGGCGCTGACGTGCCTGATGCTCGCCGCCACCGGGATACTGCTGCAGTCCGGACTGGAAGAGCCCGCCCGGCTCGGCGCGTCCGCCTATGCCGCCGTCGTCGCCGTCATCCGTGCGGTGGCGATGTTCCGTTCGCTCCGCGAGGGCCGCTGGGGGATTGACGTCCTGGCCCTGATGGCGATTGCCAGCACCGTGTGGGTGGGTGAATACCTCGCTGCCCTCGTGGTGATGCTCATGCTGTCCGGCGGTGAGGCGCTCGAAAGCTTCGCCCAGGGACGGGCAGCACGCGAACTCAGGTCCCTGCTGGACAGGGCGCCCCGTTTCGCCCACCGGGAGGCTGCAGGATCAGTCCTGGAGGAAACACCCGTGGGCGAGGTTGTTCCCGGCGACGTTCTGGTGGTGCGCCCCTCCGAGCTGGTCCCCGTGGACGGTGAGCTCCTGTCCCAGGCCGCGAGCCTGGATGAGTCGTCGCTGACAGGGGAGAGCCTGCCCGTGGAGCGGGTCCGGGGGGACCTCCTGCTCAGCGGCTCCGTCAACGGCGAGACGGCCATCAGGATGCGGGCGGCCGCCACAGCCAAGGATTCACAGTACAGCCGCATCATCGCCCTGGTGGAGGAAGCAGCGTCCAGCCGGGCCCCGGTGGTCCGCCTGGCCGACCGGTACGCCGTTCCCTTCACCGCGCTGGCGATCCTCATGGCCGGGACTGCCTGGGCCCTGTCCGGGGATCCCGTGCGCATCGCCCAGGTCCTGGTGGTGGCCACACCCTGCCCGCTCCTGATCGCCGCGCCCGTGGCGTTCCTCGCCGGCACCAGCCAGGCAGCCCACAGGGGCATCATCATCAAGAACACCGGGACCCTGGAGCAGCTGGCCAAAGCCAGGACCGCGGTCTTCGACAAGACCGGAACCCTGACCTCAGGGCGCCCCGTCCTGGACACGGTCCAGGTTGCACAGGACCAGGGAACAGGAGCAGGCGCTGCGGTGGACGCCGGGCGGATCCTGCAGCTCGCCGCCTCAGCCGAGCAGTACTCCTCGCACGTCCTGGCGGCCTCGGTCATCGAGGCCGCCGCCCGGCGCAACCTTGAGCTCCTCCCCGTCACCCGGGCCACAGAACACGCCACCCAGGGCGTGGAGGCCGTCTGCGGCGGGGACACTGTGGTGGTGGGCAAGGCAGGGCTGGTCCGGAACTCATCCGCGGGCTTCCGGGAAGCTGCCCTGCAGAGCGGCCAACTGGCCATCTACGTCGCCGTCAACGGGAACTATGCCGGCGCCCTGATCATGAAAGACCCGCTGCGCACCGATGCAGGAGAGACCCTCGCCCGGCTGCACCGGCTGGGGGTCCGGCACACCATGCTGCTGACCGGCGACGCCCACGGAACTGCGGCGCACATCGCCGAGGAAGCCGGCATCCGGCATGTGCAGGCTGACTGCCTGCCGGAGGACAAGGTCAACGCGGTGGCCGCCGTCCGGGAGCGCCCCGTCATCATGGTGGGCGACGGCGTCAATGACGCCCCCGTCCTGGCGGCCGCGGACGTCGGCATCGCCATGGGGGCAAAGGGTGCCACCGCCGCGAGTGAGTCCGCGGACGTCGTGATCATGCTCGACGACCTGTCCAAGGTGGCCGTGGCGGTTGAAATCGGGAAGCGCACGGTAGCGGTGGCCCTGGTGAGCATCTGGACAGGCATAGGCCTGAGCATCGGCCTGATGGCCGTGGCCATGACGGGCTACATCCCAGCGGTTACCGGCGCCCTCCTGCAGGAACTCGTGGACCTTGCCACGATCCTGAACGGGCTGAGGGCCCTGCACGGTGCCCGGCCGCCGAAACCCTCCGGCCGGGCCTGATCGGGCAGGCCCCGGCATGACCTTCGGCCCTTCCGCACTCGGCCAGCAATGGCAAATGTGGTGGGTATGAATGCAGAAACAGTGTCCAAGCCTGTCATCGTGGGCGTCGACGGCTCCGAATATTCCTCCGCCGCCCTGCGGTACGCCGGAACCCTCGCCGCGCGCCTGGGTGCGCGGCTGGAGGTCATCACCTGCATCGGCATGCCCGATTACCTGGTGGTGGCCCACCTTGAAAACGCCGAGCACCCCTTGACGGCAAGGCTCGAGGAAACCGCCAGCCGCCTGGTGGAGGACGCCCTGGGAAGGGCATTCACCGGGGACCGGCCCCAGGGCATCGACGTGACCGTCAGGTTCGGGCCGCCCGGCAAAGTCCTCGTGGAAGAGAGCCGGCGGGCGCAGCTGCTGGTTGTCGGCCGGCACGGTGAGGGCGGATTCCTCGGCACGTCCATGGGCTCGGTCAGCAAGGCCTGCGCAGCGCATTCGGTGTGCCCGGTGCTCCTGGTGGGCCAGGAGGCGGATGACCTGCCATGACGGCGGCGGGCCTGACCTCGGATCAGGCTGCGGAACTCCTGAAGCAGGCAGGGCCGAACATCCTCCCCGCCGAGAAGCCCGTACCGCAGTGGCGGAAACTCTGGGGGGAGCTGACGCACTTCTTTGCCCTCATGCTGTGGTGCGCGGCAGCCCTGGCCTTCCTCGCCGACCTGCCGCAACTGGGCGTGGCGATCATCGTCGTCGTCCTTGTCAACGGAGTCTTTGCCCACATCCAGCAGGAACGGGCCCAGCACGCCGCCGCCAGGCTGCGAGGGCTGCTGCCGGCTGACGTCATGGTGCGGCGGGACGGACACGTCCGCAAGGTCCACGCCAGCGAACTGGTGGTGGACGACGCCGTGCTGCTGGCAGCCGGTGACCGCATCCCCGCGGACGTCGTCCTGGCCACGGCGCAAGCCTGCGCCGTGGACGAGTCAATGCTGACAGGCGAAAGCGATCCGGTGCCAAAGACGCCCGGTGACTCCGCCTGGGCCGGGACGTTCCTGGTGAACGGCGACGCCGAGGCCACTGTCACGGCCACCGGTGCCCGGACGCGGCTGGCCGGGATCTCCGCCCTCACCAGCGGCGCGGTACCCCCGCCCACGCCGCTGTCCCTGGAACTGCGCCGGATTGTCCGGGTGGTGGCATCAGTTGCCCTGGCCATCGCCGCCCTGTTCTTCCTGATATCCCTGCTGGTGGGGATCGAATGGCGCGATTCCTTCCTGTTCGCCATCGGCGTCGCCGTCGCGCTTGTCCCCGAGGGCCTGCTGCCCACCGTGACGCTGTCGCTGGCGATGGGGGCGCAGCGCATGGCCTCCCGCAACGCACTGGTCCGCAACCTCGAAGCCGTGGAAACCCTCGGTTCCACCACTTTCATCTGCACTGACAAGACCGGAACCCTCACCCAGAACCGGATGAACGCCGTCGAAGTCTTCACGTCCGGCGGGTCGGTCCACATAGCGGGCGAGGGGTACAACCCGGAGGGTACCGTCCAGGGGGACGGGCAGGAGAGAGCCGCGGAAACTGCGCTCGCAGCGCTCGCCGCCTCCCAGGGACGGGCCGAACTGCATGAGGGGCAATGGCGGGCCTCGGGGGACCCCATGGAAGCCGCCATCGACGTGCTGGCGCGGCGCCTGGGAGTGGCGGGTGCCGGCATGGCGCCTTCGCGCCGCTTCGCCTTTGATCCTTCACGACGGCGGGAGTCGGCGATCGTAGGACACGACCTTTTCTGCAAGGGCGCCCCCGAGGCCGTCCTTCCGCTGTGCAGCGACGTCGACGGGCCGGTGGCTGACCAGGTCCAGCTGATGGCCTCCCGCGGACTCCGTGTTATCGCCGTGGCGCGGAGGCGGCTCAATGGACCGTCCGCCGACTGGGAGTCGCGCCCCTCCGGGGACATCGAACGCGGCATGGAGCTGCTGGGACTGATCGGGCTCCATGATCCGCCGCGGCCGGACGTGGGCGACGTGATCCGGACTGCCCGGACGGCAGGGCTCAAACTGGCCATGATCACCGGTGACCATCCTGCGACCGCAGCGGCAATTGCCCGGGAGATCGGGCTGATGGGGGCACCGGAATTCGTCCTGGAGGGATCGGACCTTCCCGACGATGAGCAGCTGCTGGGGGCGCTCCTGGACCGGGACGGGGTAGTGGTGAGCAGGGTATCCCCGGAGCAGAAGCTCCGGGTTGCCAAAGCCCTGCAGTCCCGGGGCCATGTGGTGGCCATGACGGGGGACGGCGTCAACGACGGGCCGGCCCTCCGTGAGGCCGACATCGGGGTGGCCATGGGATTGAGCGGCACAGACGTTGCGCGCGAAGCGGCCGACCTGGTGCTCCTTGATGACCACTTCGCGACGATCGTGGCAGCTATCGAGCAGGGCAGGGCAACCTACTCGAACATCCACCGGTTCCTGACCTACCACCTCACCGACAACGTGGCGGAGCTGACCCCCTTCGTGGTCTGGGCCCTCTCCGGCGGCCAGTTCCCGCTTGCGCTGGGCGTCCTGCAGATCCTTGCCCTGGACATCGGAACCGACCTGCTGCCTGCCCTGGCCCTGGGTGCCGAGCCGCCAAGCAAACGGGTGCTGTCCCGGCCGCCGGAGCGCCGGCACCTGATGGACCGGCAGCTGATGGTGCGGGTCTTCTGCGTGCTGGGCCCGGTGGAGGCCGTTGTTGAAATGGCCGCGTTCTCCGTTGTGCTCTTCGGCGGCGGCTGGGTTCGGGGCGAGCCCCCGGATCCCGGGCTCCTCATGGCCGCGTCAGGGGCTGCCTTCACCGCGGTGGTCCTGGGCCAGCTGGCCAACGCCTACGCCTGCCGGAGTGCCACCGTGCCGCCATGGAGGCTGGGGTGGGGCTCGAACAGGCTCCTGGCGTGGGCCGTCCTGGCTGAACTGGCCGTGCTCGCAGCCTGCCTGTACCTGCCGCAGCTCGCCGCCCTGCTGGGCCAGGCCCCGCCGCCGGCGACCGGATTGCTCGTGGCCGCCCTGGCGGTACCGGCGGTCCTGGCGGCGGACTGGGCCTATAAGGGCTTCAGGGGCCGCAGCGCCCGGTGACCCCGGGCAGTGGTCCGGCCCCTGGACATGCGGCTGCTTAGGACCAAAGACTCTGCCGGGCGTTTCGGGCACGGCCCAGAATCAAGGCATGACTGCTCCCGCAACGTCCCCGGCCGATGTCCACGTCAAGTGGTTCGAGGACACGGGGATCGGGGACATCGCGTCGGTGGGGGGGAAAAACGCGTCGCTGGGCGAGTTGAGCCGCTCCCTGCAGTCCGCCGGCGTGAGGGTTCCCGACGGGTTTGCCACCACCGCCGGCGCCTACCGCGCCTTCCTGGCTTCGAATGCCCTGGAGCCGCGCATCAGGACGTACATCGAGGAGTACCGGGCCGGACGCGCAACGCTGCGCCAGGCGGGCGCGGCAATCCGGGAGCTGTTCCTGTCAGCAACGTTCCCGGACAGCATCGGCGAGGCGATCCAGGAGCGATACCGGCTCCTTTCCCGCCGGGCGGGCCAGCACGAGGTGTCCGTCGCAGTCCGCAGCAGCGCCACGGCCGAGGACCTGCCGGACGCCAGTTTCGCGGGCCAGCAGGAGACATTCCTCAACGTGGCCGGGGAGCGCGCCGTCCTCGAAGCGTGCCGGAACTGCTATGCCTCCCTGTTTACTGACCGCGCCATCAGCTACCGCGAAATGAAGGGCTACGACCACCTCGACGTGGCCCTGTCCGTGGGCGTCCAGCGCATGGTCCGCTCGGACCTCGGCGCCTCCGGGGTCTTGTTCTCCATCGACACCGAGTCCGGCTTTCCCGATGCCGTGCTCATCAGCGCGGCGTGGGGCCTTGGGGAGACCGTTGTCCAGGGGACCATCAATCCGGACAAATACCAGGTGTTCAAGCCGCTGCTCGCCGACGGGCGCTTCCGCCCCGTGATCGAGAGGGAACGGGGTGCCAAGGAACGGAAGATGATCTACAGCCAGGGCGGCAATGCGCGGACCCGGATGGTGGAGACCACCGAACGGGAGCAGGAAACCCTTGTGCTGTCCGACGACGAAGTGGTCCTGCTGGCGCGCTGGGCCAAGGCCGTGGAAGACCATTACGGGCGGCCCATGGACATGGAGTGGGCCAAAGACGGCGTGACGGGCGAACTGTTCATGGTGCAGGCCAGGCCGGAAACGGTGCAGGCCCAGCGCAGCAGCACGTCGTTCCGGACGTACCACCTCCGGCAGCAGGGGCGGCTGCTGACCGAGGGGGCGGCCATTGGGGATGCCATCGCCGGCGGGCGGGCCTGCGTCATCCGGGACGCAAAAGACATCGAATCCTTCGTGGACGGTTCCGTGCTGGTGACCAGGATGACGGACCCGGACTGGGTCCCGGTCATGAAGCGGGCAGCCGGCATAGTGACCGACCACGGCGGCCCCACCAGCCACGCAGCGATCGTCAGCCGGGAACTCGGCGTGCCCGCCGTCGTCGGAACCCGGAACGCAACGGAAGCCGTGCCTGACGGCGCCCCCATCACCCTGTCCTGCGCCGAAGGCGAGGAAGGGCGCGTCTACGAGGGATGCTGGAGTTCAGCGTGGAAGAAGTGGACCTCGAGGCCCTTCCCGCCACCCGCACTGAGGTGATGGTGAACATTGGCAGTCCTGCCGCAGCCTTCAAATGGTGGCGGCTGCCGGCGGCGGGAGTGGGCCTGGCGAGGATGGAGTTCATCATCAACAACCTCATCCGCATCCATCCCATGGCACTGGTCCACCCTGAAAAAGTCACAGACCCGGAGGAAGCCGCGCTCATCCGGAAGCTCACCAGCGGCTACAGCGACCCCACGGAGTACTTTGTTGACGTGCTGGCCACCGGAATCGCCAAAATTGCGGCGCCTTTCCACCCCAAACCGGTGATCGTCCGGCTCAGCGACTTCAAGAGCAACGAGTACAGCCACCTGATCGGCGGCGGGTTCTTTGAGCGTCCGGAGGAGAACCCCATGCTGGGCTTCCGCGGAGCCTCGCGCTACTACAGCGATCACTACCGGGAAGGCTTCGCCCTCGAATGCAAAGCCCTCAAGCGGGTCCGCGAAGAAGTGGGCTTCGCCAACATCATCGTTATGGTCCCGTTCTGCCGGACCGTCCGGGAGGCGGACCTGGTCATCGAAGCCATGGCCGGCCAGGGACTGGTGCGGGGCAGTGCCGGGCTGCAGCTCTACATGATGTGCGAAATACCCTCGAACGTGGTCCTGGCCGAACAGTTCGCCGAACGCTTCGACGGGTTCTCCATCGGCTCCAACGACCTGACCCAACTGGTGCTGGGGGTGGACCGCGATTCCGAACAGCTTGCCGGGCTGTTCGATGAAAGGGACCCTGCCGTCAGCGCGATGATTGCCCAGGCCATCGACAAGGCGCATGCCGCAGGCATCAAGATCGGAATCTGCGGGCAGGGGCCCAGCAACCACCCGGATCTTGCCGAATTCCTGATCGGCCGCGGCATAGATTCCATCTCGCTGAACCCGGACACCTACGTGAAGACCCTGCCCGTCATCGCCGCAGCCGAGCAGCGGCTGGCCAGACAGGCCTAACGGCACTGTCAACCGCGGACGGCCTGCTGGTATCCCTGTCATATGACCGCGCCATCACCCACCGCCGCAGCCGCGAGGCCGCCCTTTGACGCCGTCATTTTTGATCTGGACGGGGTGGTGACCAACACGGCCCTGGTCCATCAGGCCGCCTGGCGGGAGGCCTTCGAACAGATCCTGCAGGACCCCAGGGTGCCGGACACCGCCGACCGTTCACCCCTTTCCAAAGCTGATTACCGCAGCTACATCGACGGCCTTCCCAGGGAAGAAGGCGTCGTGAAGTTCCTTGCGTCAAGGGGGGTTAAAGTCGACAAGGGATCGGACGGTGACGAGCCCGGCACCTGGACAGCGTTCGGCCTTGGTGCCCTGAAGAACCGGCTCTTCCAGGAGCGGCTCAGGCGGGACGGTGTCCAGAGCTACCCGGGCACGGTGCAACTGCTGCAAAGGCTTTCCGACGCCGGGGTCCCCACCGGAGTGGTCACGTCCAGCCGCAATGCGTCCTCGGTCCTTGATGCAGCCGGCATTCCGGATCTTTTCGGCGTCATCCTGGACGGGACTGCTGCAGCCAACCTGGGCCTGCGGGGGAAGCCCGCCCCCGACGTCTTTCTGGCGGCCGCGTTCCGCCTTGGGGTATCGCCGTCCCACTCCGTGGTCATCGAGGACTCGGTGGCAGGGGTCCTCGCAGCGCACCGGGGCGGGTTCGGCCTGGTGGTGGGCATCGACCGCAGCGGAACCCGGCGGGAACTCGAGGCCGCCGGTGCCGGCACAGTCCTCAATGACGTCCGTGAACTGGACCTGGGACTCGTCCTTGGCGATCCCTGGCAGCTTGTCTATGAGGGCTTCGATGCCGGGCACGAGGGCCACCGGGAAGCGCTCACCACCCTTGGCAACGGCTACCTGGCTGTGCGGGGCGCCTCCCCGGAGGGCGGCGGAAGCATCCGGTATGCCGGCATGTACCTGGCTGGAGTCTTCAACCGCCTGGCGGCCGAAGTCGCCGGCGAGGTGCTCGTGGAAGAACACATGGTGAACGCGCCTGACTGCCTTCCCCTGGACCTGCGGCTGGCGGACGGGCAGTGGTGGTCGGAAGGAGGCCTGGCGGTTGTCCGCGAGCGCCGCACCCTGGATCTCCAGCGGGCGGTTCTGGAACGGCGGCTCCTGCTGGAAGCCGTGGACAAGCGGCGGATGGAGGTCGTGCAGACCAGGTTCGTGTCCATGGCTGAGCCCCACCTGCTGGGCCTGGAAACGAAGGTCACGCCCTTGGGCTGGAGCGGTGCCGTGGAAGTGCGCAGCGGCGTCACTACGGGCGTCACCAACTCGAACGTCCCCGAACCGGCCGCCAGCCCGGGGGTTCACCTTGTTGACCGGACCATGGACGGCGGCAGCTTCAGGCAGCCTGCTCCGGACGACGTTTCCGTGGTCGAGGCCGAGACCACCCAGAGCCTGATCCGGGTAGCCGTGGCATTCCGCACGAGTGTGTCCGGGGGAGCAGGCGCCGGCGGAACGGGCAGCCGCGGATCGGGCTCTGGCGGGACAGGCGCGGGGAAGCCCGGCAGCATCGGCCCGTTCCACTTCCGGACCTTCGAGGTGGCCCTCGCTGACGGAGCTGCAGCAAGAATCAGCAAGACCGTGGCGGTGGCGACATCCCGCGACCGGGCGATCGCCTCCCCGGCTTCAGCCGCGGTTGCCGTGCTGGCCCGCGCCGGCGGGGACATCGACGCCCTCCTGACCGCACACCAGGACGCCTGGCGGCATGAACTCCATCCATTCCTGGTGGACATCGAGGCGCCGGTGCAGGTGCGCCTGGTCCTCAACCTCCACATCTTCCACCTGCTGCAGACCCTCACCCGCCACACGGCGGAACTCGACGCCGGGGTCACCGCCCGGGGCCTTCACGGCGAGGGGTACCGCGGGCATGTCTTCTGGGACGAATTGTTTGTCCTGCCGCTCCTGACCACCAGGACGCCGGATGTGGCGCGCTCCCTCATCGAATACCGGTGGCGGAGGCTTCCGGCAGCCCGCCACGCGGCAGCGGTCCAGGGCCTCTCCGGGGCGCAGTTTCCCTGGCAAAGCGGGAGCGACGGTACGGAAGAAACCCCCAAGTGGCTCTACAACGACAGATCCGGCAGGTGGGTGAAGGACCACTCGCACATGCAGCTGCACTCCGGGCTGGCCGTGGCCTTCAACGTCTGGCAGTATTTCCAGGCCACCAGCGACAAAGCCTGGCTCCTTCGGAAGGGCGCCGAGCTGGTGATCGACGTTGCGCGGTTCTTCGCCTCGCGGGCCGGGTTCAGCCAGGACACCGGGCGGTACCACATCCGCGGCGTCGTCGGACCCGATGAGTACCACACGGGATACCCGGGCAGCACGGATCCCGGGCTGGACGACAACGCCTACACCAACGCCATGGCTGCCTGGGTCTGCCTCCGGGCTGCGGAGATCACCGGCATCCTCCACGGCAACGAACTCGCCGGCCTGATGGAGAGGCTCCACATCACCGATGAGGAAGCGGCGGGCTGGGAGCAGGTGGGCAAGGCCATGTTCATCCCGTTCCACACGGACGGCGTCATCAGCCAGTTTGCAGGTTACGAGGAACTCGAGGAACTCGACTGGGAACGGTACCGGGAATCCTATGACAGCATCGAGCGGCTGGACCTCATCCTGGAAGCCGAGGGAGATCAGACCAACCGGTACAAGCTTGCCAAGCAGGCCGATGTCCTGATGCTGCCCTACCTGCTGGGCCATGAAGGTGTGATAGCCCTGCTCCAGGAACTGGGATACGTGTTCACGCGGGACCTGTTGAACCGGACCATCGAGTATTACCTCGCGCGGACCGCCCACGGGTCCACTTTGAGCCGGGTTGCCCACGCTTCCGTGCTCGCCGCCCTGGACGCCGACCGTGCCTGGGACAGCTTCCGGGAAGCGCTCGACGCCGACCTCGACGATACCCAGCACGGCACCACGCGCACGGGCATCCACCTGGGGGCCATGGCTGGAAGCATCGACGTCATCCAGCGAAGTTTCGCCGGACTGAGGCTCAGCGGCGACGCGCTCGTCTTCGCGCCCAACCTGCCCACCGGCCTCCGGTCCGTAGCCTTCAGGGTCCGGTACCGCGGACATTACCTGAACGTCGAACTCAAGGACGGGCGCATGAGGATTGCCTCGGCGGCAGGAGACGCTGAACCCATCAGCGTGCGCGTCAACGGCAGGAAAACTGCCTTGGCGGCCGGTCAGGTGAGGACATTCCGGCTGCCCACGCAGGTGGAGGGACCGGCCGCATCATGAAGAAACTCGGAATCCTGACAAGCGGCGGGGACTGCCCCGGCGTCAACGCAGTAATCCGCGGAGCCGTGCTGGGCGGTGAGGTTGTCTATGGATATGGATTCGTGGGGTTCCGCGACGGCTGGCGGGGAGTCCTGGAACAGGATGTGGTTCCTTTGCCCCGGCGGAGCGTCCGCGGCATTTCCCGGTTGGGCGGGACCATCCTGGGAACTTCCCGCACCAACCCGCTGGAGGGCGGCGGAACCGGCGCGGTGCGGGAAAGCCTGCGGCGCAATGGCCTGATGGGCCTGATCGCCATAGGCGGCGAGGGGACGCTTGCCGCGGCGAAGGCGCTGTGTAACCAGGGCGTCAACGTGGTGGGTGTTCCCAAGACGATCGATAACGATCTTGGTGCGACGGACTACACGTTCGGGTTTGATTCGGCGGTCCAGACAGCCACTGAAGCCATTGACAGGCTGAGGACCACGGGGGAGTCTCACCACCGGTGCATGATTGCTGAGGTCATGGGCCGCAATGCCGGCTGGATCGCCCTGCACTCGGGGATGGCCTCGGGCGCCCATGCCATCCTCATCCCGGAGCACCCGGTGTCCCTGGACCAGATCGCCACGTGGGTGCTGTCGGCACGGGACCGCGGGCGGGCGCCCCTGGTGGTGGTGGCCGAAGCTTTTCTGCCGGAGGGGCAGGAAACACCCTATGCGCCCCGTGGGCTCGATACCTTTGGCCGGCCCCGTCTTGGAGGCATCGGCCGGCTGTTGGAGCAGCAGCTGCAGCAGGCCACCGGGATAGAGACCCGGGCCACTGTCCTGGGCCACATCCAGCGCGGTGGGGAGCCCACCGCCTATGACCGCGTCCTTGCCACGCGGCTGGGCCTGGCGGCCGTCGAAGCGGCGGCCACTGGCTCATGGGGGACCATGGTGTCCCTCCGCGGCACGGACGTCGTCACCGTGGGCCTTGAGCTTGCGCTCGGAAGCCTGAAGGTGGTTCCCGAGGCCCGGTACCGGGAAGCAGCAGTCCTGTTCGGCTGAGGGTGGCTGGCGGTGCGTATGGCTGGCGTGACCGTGCCTGGCCCCACGGGGGACCAGGCACAAACCGTCAGCCCCTGCTGATCGGGATCTTCGACGCCGAGGCCACCTCTTGCTGGTCCGGAAGGGGAGCGCGGACTTCCAGGACGCCGTCCTTGTAGGAAGCGGTGACGTCACCCTGCTGCACCCCGCTGGGGAGGGGGAGCCGCCGGACGAAAGAACCGTAGCGGAATTCGGACCGGTAGCTGTCCTTGTCCTTGTGTTCCGTCTTCTCCTGCCGCTCGGCCTTGATAGACAGGACGCCGTCGGTCACGGTCACGTCCACGTCTTTTTCCGGGTCGATTCCGGGCAGCTCCGCCCGCACCACCAGGGTGTTGCCGTCCACCATTTCCTCCACCCGGATGGCGGACGATCCCATCTCTCCTTCAAAGAGTCTTTCGATCACATCCAAAGGGGAGCGGCGGGAATCGAACCACTTCATCAGGTCAGTCATTGTTGCCTCCTGCTCATTGTGAGCCGGGCCGACGCATCACCCGGCATTAACACCTTCCGCCCTCTGCAGGTGCTGTTCCAGAGTCCAAGGTCCCACCCCGGCTTCATGCTTTTTCGGGGCGGACCCGCAGGACGGCGGAACCGGTAACCCTGTCCGCGGCGAGATCGCCGAGGGCAGTGTCCGCGGCATCGAACGGGTAGGCGGTGGTGGTTGGCGTGAGTGGAATCCGGGCCGCGAGCGCAAGGAACTCACGCCCGTCAGCGCGGGTATTGGCTGTGACGCTGCGGACCTGGCGCTCGTAGAACAGGTGGGCCTCATAGTTCAGGGCTGGTATATCGGTGAGGTGGATACCGGCAATCGCAAGTGTTCCGCCGCGGTCCAGGGCTGCGAGCGCGGCCGGCACCAGGTCGCCCACAGGGGCGAAAAGAATCGCGGAATCAAGGGGCACCGGTGGATTGTCATACGCGCCCCCGGCATATTCAGCTCCCAGGTCCCGGGCAAGGGCACGGGCCTCCTCCGACCGGGTCATAACAAAGACGGATGCCCCCTGGTACATCGCCATCTGCGCGGTCAGGTGGGCGGAACTGCCGAAACCGTAGATGCCAAGGCGCCCACCGGCCGGCAGGTTGGCGCGTTTCAGCGCACGGTAGCCAATGATGCCCGAGCACAGCAGCGGTGCTGCCTGTTCGTCGGTGAACACCTCCGGAATGAGGTAGGCAAAGTCCTGGGAGACGGTGAGTTGCTGGGCGTAGCCGCCGTCCTTGTCCCAGCCGGTGAAGACGGGCGCCGTACAGAGGTTCTCGTCCCCGCGGCGGCAGTACGCACATGTCCCGCAGACGCCGCCCAGCCACGCTACGCCTACCCTGTCGCCCGGCGCGAAACGGTGGGCACCCGCGCCCGTTTCCACCACCACGCCCACCGCCTCGTGGCCCGGGACAACCCCGGGACGGCGTGGTTGGAGGTCCCCTTCGGCCAGATGGAGGTCGGTCCGGCAGATTCCGCAGACACTCACGTCCACCAGGAGTTCATTGGCCGCGGGCCTGGGGTCGTCGCGGATGCCCTTGACCAGGGGACGGCCGGGCAGGGGACCGGGCTGGCCCACCCACCATGCGAGCATTTTTTCCTCCTTCCGCCGGCTCTTTCAACAATGGCCGGGTTTGGCTGTTCCTCCCAGAGCCGAAAGTCACCATGGTCTTCAGTCCGCTGAGCGGCCGGCCAGGCGCCGCTGGAAGTACCGGATTGCTTCGATGATGAGGCTGCCGCCCACTGCCACCGTGACCGAAACGGCCAGGAGGTCAGGGGGCGGCCAGTCGAGCCGGAAGAACTCCTTTGCCGGTGGCACGGTGAACAGGAGCGCCAGGCCGGCGTACATGCCGGCCAGGATGAGGGTCTTCATCCAGGTGAGGGGCCGGGATGCGGTCACGAGGATCCAGGAGGCCACCAGGGCCAGGGTGATGACGGCGGCAGGCTGCGTGGCCTCGGCGCTGCCTGGTGCGGCGGAGCGAGCGTACAGGCTGACAGCCAGCACACAGAGGGCACCGCACACCCCGGCCGGCACCGAGAACGCCAGGGAGCGCTTCAGGAATCCGGGCTCATAACGCTGCGCACTGGGTTGCAGTGCCAGGAAGAACGCCGGCAGGCCGATGGTCAGGCCGTCAAGGACTGACATCTGGCGCGGAAGGTACGGAAAGGGCCAGAGGAGCAGGGCAAACGTCAACGAGATGACCGTGATGTAGACGGTCTTGCTGAGGAACACCATGGAAACCCGCTCGATGTTGCTGATGGCCCTGCGGCCCTCGGCAACAACCGCCGGCAGCCTGTCGAAGCGCCCGTCCAGGAGGACCAGGCGGGCTACTGCCTTGGTGGCCGGAGACGCGGTGTCCATGGCAATGCCCAGATCGGCTTCCTTGAGTGCCAGGACGTCGTTGACCCCGTCGCCGGTCATGGCCACCGTGTGTCCGCGCCGCTTCAGGGCCTGGACCATGTCCCTCTTCTGGGAAGGGGTCACGCTTCCGAAGACGTGATGCTTCTCCACCGTTTCCTCCAGCAGCAGCGGGTCCGTGGGCAGTTTCCTGGCGTCGTAGGCCCCGCCCTGTCCCAAGCCAACCGCGCGCGCGAGGACCGCCACAGTGCGGGGGTCGTCACCGGAGATGATCTTCAAGGCAACCCCCTGCTGCCGGAAGTAGGCAAGGGTCCCTGGTGCCTCCTTGCGGATATCCTCGCGGAAGGTCAGCAGCACCACGGGAACAAGTCCAGCGGGCAGGCGGCCGCCTTGCGCGGGTACCGGCAGGGGCCCGGGCAGGTGGGCGAGCGCCAGCGTCCGCAGGCCCGTGGAGGCCAGCGCCGCGGCGCTCCGGCGGGCGGGGGCGCCGGACGACGATTCCTCCAGTACGAAATCCGGGGCCCCAAGGACCCAGGTTCCGGCGGCCGGCGAGCCTGGCGGGAACGTCACCGAGCTCCATTTCAGGGCAGAGGTGAAAGGCACGGAGGAAGTTTCCGGCAGAATATCGGCCGCGGGAAAAGCATCACCGATGGATTTGGCGGTGGTATTGGCTTCCTCCTTGGCGCCGAACCACTCAAGGGCCTTCCGCCACCCCTCGGCCGGCGGGATACCGGCGCCGTGCACGGCGTCGAATGTCATGGCGCCGGAGGACAAGGTCCCGGTCTTGTCCAGGCACAGGACACCACCCTCGCCAGGACCTCAACGGCCGCAAGCTCCTGGACCAGGACCATGTGGCCGGCGAGCCTGACCCCGCCCACCGCAAAAGCCACGCTGGTGAGCAGGACCAGGCCAAGGGGAATCATGGACATGATGCTGGCCACCAGTCCCACCGCCGCAGGTATCCACTGTCCGGAGCTGAGGGCGGCCTCCCAGCCGCCGGCGTTCCGGACCTGGGCGTGGGTGACCAGGACGGCAGTCGGCAGCAGCAGCCAGGTGATGACCCGCAGCACCTTGTCCAGGCCGGAGCGTATCTCGGACGTGACCAGGGCGAACCGTCTGGCTTCGGCAGTCAGTTTGAAGGCGAACGTGTCCGGTCCCACCCGGACCACCACCGCCCGCCCGTTGCCAGCCATGATCAGTGACCCGGACAGGAGCACTGCTCCCGGTTGCTTGGGAACCGGGGCCGACTCACCGGTCAAAAAGGATTCATCCGCCTCCACGTACCCGCCGTCCAGGAGCCGCACGTCAGCGGCCACCTGTTCCCCGGCGCTGAGCAGGACGATGTCATCCGGAACCAGGGCCTCCGCCGGGATCAGCCGGGGGCTGCCGTCCCGGATGACCCTGCTCTGTGCCGCGTGGAGAATGGCCAGCCTGTCCAGGGACTGCTTGGCGCGGTATTCCTGGATGATTCCGATCAGGGAATTCCCCAGCGCCGAGAAGCCAAAGAGTGCATCCCGCCACTGGTCCAGCACCAGCAGCAGGACGAAGCAGGCCGCCACGATGGCGTTGAAAAGGGTCAGGACGTTCGCCCGGACAATGTCCCACGCACTGCGGGTGGTTGCCCCGGGGATGCTGTTGATCCGTCCCGCGTTGGTCCGTGCCAGGACCTCGGCGGAGCTGAGTCCGTCCAGCCCCGGCCGTCCCGCCGGGCCGCCGGAGTCCACGTGCCGCCCGGTGCTTTCCCCTGCTTCAAACATCACGTGGAGCGCAAAGCCCGCCCGTCATGAGTCATGCCGGGACTTCTTCAGCCGGGTGATGACTGTGGGGCAGGGAGGCTGCGTCAGGACGCCGTGCGCCGTTGATCCGAGCAGGAGCCTGCCAAAGCTTCCCCTGCCCCGGCTGCCCAGGACCAGCATCCTGGCGTTCGCGGCTGCGCGGACCAGGGCGTCTGCAGGTTCCATAACGGTTTCCAGGACTGCGTGGACCACAAGGCCCGGGTAGTCCTGGCGGAGCCCCGCCACAGTCTCGGACAGGACAACCTGTTCCTCTTCCACCACATGTCCGGCGAAGCTGCTGGAGGGCAGGCCCGCCTTGATCCAGCGGTTGGGGCCGGTGAACGCGTACAGGACGGTGAGTTCCTCACCCAGCGCATCAGCCTCGGCCGCGGCGAACGCCACGGCCTGCGTGGACTCCCTCGACCCGTCCACACCCACCACCACACCCTGCCCGCCGCCCTGGCCTGCCCCGACCACGGCCACCGGGGATTCGGCCGTGGCTGCTGCCTGGAGGGCCCGGTCGGTCAGCGCACCTCGGGAGTGGCCGCTGCTGCCCAGGACCAGCATCGAGGCGTTTTCCGAGTACTTGCCAAGGGATGCCCCAACGCTTCCTTCCAGCAGTTCGAGCGAAACCTGAAGGTCAGGTTCTGCGCTGCGCACCGTTTCTCCGGCTTCTTCCAGCATGTCCATCGCCGACTTGCGCAGGACGTCGATGTAGGGGAGCGCTTCTATCCTTTCGCCTGCCATCCAGCGGTCGTCGAGGACATGGAGGATGGCCAACGGCACCTTTTGCCTTCGGGCACGGGCGGCTGCCCACTGCAGGGCCGTCCTGGAAGGGGCGGAGTCGGAGATGCCGACGGCGACGGGCTTGTGTGCGTCCATGGGTGACCTTCCGTGGTGCTGCTGGTGCTGACAGTTCTTAATGCCGGGCAGGGCTTCAGGCCCTGTCGGCCGGTTCCTGCGGGGCCCACCACCGGGTTGGCGGGGCGATAACGAATCTCCTCCCGGTGATTTCCTCGGGCGTTACCCGGATGAGGCTGTCCTTGGCCCCTGCCTGCCAGGGAGACAAACCTGCGTCGGAGGCATCCTGGAAGTCCTCGGTGTCGTCCACGACTGCAGCGTGCCCCTTCACCACCACGCTCCACGCAATGGTGCCGTACTGGTTCAGCCCGTCGGCCTCCAGGGACACTGCCTTGCGGCCGGCCACTGCATCCATCTTCGTTCCCGGGCCGGTGCGGATGAGCAGGGTGCCGTTGCTGGGCACGAAGTTGACGGGGAAGATCTCCACCGTGTCGCCGCGGGTAAAGGCCATCCGGCACACGGACGTTGACCGCAGGTATCTCCAGCAGTCATGCACTCCAAGGTTTTCGGGTTCCGGTTCTGTTGCGGCTGTGTCCATGGCCGTAGCCTAGGCCGCGGAGCGGGGCCGGGCTAGGGAAGAAGGTCCTGCTGCAGCCGGTCCCGGCGGCAGCTGGAATCCGGCGTTCCAAAAATGGGGCATTTCAGACCTTGACTTCCTCTCCTAGACTGGTGCCGGGACGTCGCTTCGTACTCAGGCAGAAGCGGCGTTGCCGGGGGAACCACTTCCCGGACGCGTGCAACACCGCTGAGGGCCCGCAACGACGCAGGCACTTTCCACAGGAGGTCGGACATGAGCACTGAGCCGTGGAGCTCTCCCATGAAGGAACGGGCCGAAGACCTCCTCCGGGACTTCGTAGCCCGCGCAGATGAGCTTCTGCAAACCCAGGAACGAATGAACGGCCTTCTTGCCGCCGTCGTTGCCCTTGCCCAGGACCTGAGCCTGGAAGCCGTGCTGGACCGCCTTGTCCGGTCAGCGTGTGAACTGGTGGGTGCGAAGTACGGCGCCATGGGGGTGATCGCGGAGGACCGCAGCCTGAGCCACTTCATCACCGTCGGAGTCGACGAAGAGGACATCCGGTCCATTGGTGACCTGCCTACGGGGCACGGCGTCCTGGGACACCTCATCCGGGAGCCGCGGCCGTTGAGGCTCCACGACCTCGGCCAGCACCCCATGGCCTCAGGCTTTCCTCCCAACCATCCCCCGATGAACACCTTTCTTGGAGTGCCGGTCCGTGTCCGGGACGAAGTGTTCGGAAACCTCTACCTGACGGAAAAGGACGGCGGGCAGGACTTCACGCCGGAGGATGAAGACCTTGCCGTGGCCCTGGCCGCCGCTGCCGGGGTGGCCATCCAGAATGCCCGGCTGTTCGAGGACAGCAAGCGGCGCCAAAAATGGCTGGAGGCGGGGATGGAACTGAGCAGCAGGCTGATCATGGCGCCGCATCCCGGAGACTCGGACAACCTTGACCTGGTGGCCGAAACCGCCCTGCGGGTGTCAGACTCCGCGCTTGCCGTGATTGCTGTTCCGGCTGGTGACGGTGCCTTGAGGTGCAGGTCCTCCCTGGGCGTCCAGGGCCTGCAGGCGGGGCAGGAAATCGGCGCTTCCGATGCCGTCTCAAGGGTCATCGAGACGGGGGAGTCCCGCGTGGTGCGTGATCCCCAGCAGGTGTTTGGTGACCAGGTGGCGGAAAAGCTGGGCTCGGTGCTGGTGTGCGCCATCGGCCACAGCAACAGCGAGAACGGCGTGCTGCTCCTCGCCCGTCCGCAGGGATCGACTGCCTACAGCCAGGCCGAGGCGGAATCCAGCTCTATTTTCGGGAGCAGGATCGGGCTGGCACTCGACCTTGCACGGGTCCATGCGCTCCGTGAACAGAACCTCCTGTTCACGGACCGGGAGCGGATTGCCCGTGACCTGCACGATCTTGTCATCCAGCGGCTTTTCGCCTCCGGCCTGAGTATCCAGAGCCTCCGCCGCTACACCCTGGACCCCATAGCGCACGAACGGATAGCCACGGTCACGTCCGAACTGGACGACACCATCCGGAAACTGAGGGACACCATCTATTCCCTTCGGACCGGCGAGGAAAACCATGAACCGCTGACCAGCCGGATCCTGGGAGTGGTCCAGGATAATTCCCGCAGCTACGCCGTGGAACCGAAAGTGGCCTTTGCCGGTCCCGTGGACTCAGTCCGGGAGAACGTTGCCGGCCATGTGCTGTCCGTTCTTTCCGAGGGACTGAGCAACGCCGCCCGCCACTCCGGTGCCAAGGAGATACGGGTTGCCGTGTCCGTCACCCAGCGCCAGGTTGAGCTGGTGATCCAGGACAACGGGTGCGGTTTTGACGAACCCGCACACGTGAGCGGGCTGGCCAATATGCGGCACCGGGCGGAAATGCTGGGTGGCAGCTGCACCATCAGGAGCGCGCCGGGGGAGGGCACCAGGATTACGTGGACCGCCCAGCGCCTGTGACGGAACCGGAAACCGGCCCGCCCTGAACTGCTGCCATTGACCGGCAGCTGCGGGTCCAGGGGACCGGCTACTGCCCGTCCTGGGTGTTCCGCGTGACGTACACGGCGGCCTGTGTCCTCCGCTCGAATCCCAGCTTCGCCAGGATGGATGAGACGTAGTTCTTCACTGTCTTCTCGGCCAGGAAGAGCTCCTCGCCGATCTGGCGGTTCGTCATGCCCTGGCCGATCAGGGCCAGGACCTTTTGTTCCTGGGCGCTGAGCGCTTCCAGCCGGGGGTCTGTCTGGGTCTTGGAAAGCCCGGCGATGATCCGCTCCCTGACTCCGGGCTCAAAAAGGGACTCGCCGGCGGCAGCCTTCCTGATCCCGGCGAGGAGGTCGTCGCTCCTGATCTGCTTGAGGATGTACCCGGATGCTCCTGCCAGGACGGCGCCGCGGATGGCCTGCTCGTCGTCGTAGCTCGTCAGGATCAGGCAGTGCAGGCGCGGGTCCAGCGAGCGCACGTCCCGGCAGACCTCGATGCCGGTGCCGTCCGGGAGCCGTCCGTCCAGGATCGCGATGTCCGGCTGCAGCGCCGGAATGCGTCGCGTCGCCTCCGCCGCGGACCCGCTTTCCCCGACCACCTCGAACCCCTCGCCCTCCAGCAAGTCCTTCAGGCCCTGCCGGACAAGCTCATGGTCATCGAGAATGAACACGCGAAGCGGCTCCTGGGGATTTGCAGCCCCGTCCGGGCCTGACTCATGCCTTTGCACCCTATGCTCCCAATTGTCTTAAGGACTATGCCCGCACTTCTGTGCCGGCAGCCCGTGCCAGGGGCCTAGGGCGTGTCTCCTAAATCTCAGGCTCTTTATCCGAGATGCTTGATGGGTGTCTCGTACTTCTGTTTTGACTGACGGGCAGTGGTCCCAAATTCAGCCGTTGCTGCCGTCCTCCGCTGGCCGCCGGGGTCGTCCTTTCCGGGACGACCGCCGGGTGGTCGAAGGCATCATTTACCGATATCGGTGCGGGATCGCCTGGCGTGACGTGCCTGCGGAGTTTGGTCCCTGGCAGACCATCTGGAAGCGGCACCGCCGCTACAGCGGTGACGGCACCTGGGACACCATCCTGGCAGCGCTGCTGACGACTGCGGATGCCCGCGGTGAAGTGGATTGGTCGGTCTCGGTCGACTCGACGGTGAACCGTGCCCACCAGCACGGGACCAACCTTCCCCGCACCACAGGGGGCCTGCTCGAATTACATGAATCTGTTTGCTGAGCCCGAAGATCACGCCATCGGGCGCTCCCGCGGTGGATTAAGTACCAAGATTCACGCCTTGGTCGACGGTAAAGGCAGGCCGCTGGTGCTGCTCGTTGCCCCCGGCCAGGGCGGGGATGCACCCATGTTCACCCACCTGATGGACCAACTGAAGATCAACCGCGCAGGTCCGGGCAGGCCGCGCACCCGCCCGGACCGTGTACGCGGTGACAAGGCATACTCCTCCAGAGCAATCAGGACCCATCTTCGCGACCGCGGCATTGTCGCTGTCATCCCGCAACCATCCGATCAGATCGGCCATCGAAAACGACGAGGATCCACCGGCGGCCGCCCTCCAGCCTTCGACAAAGAGGACTACAAGGGCCGCAACGTCGTCGAACGAAACTTCAACACCTTCAAGCAGTGGCGCGCCCTGGCAACCCGATACGACAAACTTGCCCTCACCTACCGCGGCGGAGCAGTCCTCCGGGCCATCAGCATCTGGCTGACAGCTTTAGGAGACACGCCCTAGTCCCATCCTTCCTTCCGCGCGGACCCGCCGGAAGGGACCAAAGTCTGGAGTCCTGATCATACAACCGCCCCCTTCACCGGCCGCTGCCCCCGACGGCCCGGCGCCACCGGCCGGCCGGTGACTTTCGGCCCTATCCCGCTGCCCGGACCCTGTACAGTCTGGGAGCAGACCCAAGAGATCGGAGCCTCATGGACGCCCCCGAGCGGCACCCCAGGATTGTCGTAGGCGTGGACGGTTCCGACGCCTCGATAGCGGCCCTTCATGCAGCCGGGTCATTGGCGGGGCCACTCGGGGCAACGGTGGAAGTCTGGGCCTGCTGGGATGTGCCTCCCGGCTATGGGCTGTACCTCGTGGTGGGCATCGAGGGCTTCGAATACGCCGCCAGGCAGTCACTGGAGCAGGCCCTTGCGGACGCTTTCGGCCCCGAACTGCCCGCATTTGTCCATCCACGGGTTGTGCGGGGAAAAGCCAGCGAGCAGTTGATTGAGGGGAGCCGGAACGCCTCCCTCCTCATCGTGGGACGGCGCGGTCACGGCAGCCTGGTGCTGGGTTCGGTGAGTTCGGCGTGCGTCAGCCACGCCCACTGCCCGGTCCTGGTGGTCCACGCCCCGGAGGAAGCCGCACACCGACAAAAAGGAAGCCACGCACGGAAAAGCGATGACGGGCAGTAAGTCCGGGTCATCGGCTATGGTGCGTGCCGTCGTCGTGCGCTCCGCCGTGCTGGCCCGCGGCTTCTCCGGTCAATTCGTGCAGCCCCTGCACTGATTCAGCAAGGGACATGTCCGGGGACTGGACAATGAAGGGCATCAGGAGGCGGTTTTCCTTGTCCAGGTGCAGGGCAAACAACCGTTGGATGGCAGAGCCGGCCACGGCGGCGGCAAGTCCGCTGGAGGTGCGCAGTTCCTCCACGAGATCGACTATCACTCGGTGCTCGGCCAGCATTCCCTCCACCAGGAGCCTTCCCTCGGGCGTGGCATGCGGTCCGCCATACAAAGGGCCCTCTTCGGCCAGGGCATGGGGAATCAGGTGGGTGTCGCACCAGTCCAGGAGCGTGGCCTGCGCTGCACCTTCGGCCGCAGCATCACGTGCCTCCACGGCTTCCACCAGGAGGGCCACCAGGCCGTTGAGGTGTTTGAGCATGTGCGCATGATGTCTCTCAACCGCCTGGAGTGCCTCTGCCTCGGCGGCAGCGTCCTTGGTGTGATTCATGGTCCCTTATCCTTCCCAGCGGTTTCGCAGGCCGGCGCACGCAGCAGGCCTGCGCACGCGGGGGCCGGCAGCGTCCGCCCGTTGGTGGCGTTAAGTATGGGCACGGGGACCGGGCGGGTGGCAGAGCCATTGGTCCCCTACTCTGGGAGGGTGGCTGCCGAGGGATCCGTTGCGACGCACGGAAACACGTTCCTACCCCGTTGGGTGGGGTGGGTGGGCTGTGGCGAGGCCCTGGGATTCCTTGCCCCTGCCACCGCCCAGTTCGTCTGGGCTGCCGTATGGCCCACGGCGGCAGTGCCGCTGCTGGTGCTTGCAGGCTTTGTTGAGGGTGCCGTCCTGGGGTGGTTCCAGGTGCGGGTTCTCAGGACCAGGCTCCCCGCCGTTTCCGCCCGGCGCTGGGTGTTGCTCACGGCTGCCGGGGCCGTTGTTGCCTGGACTGTGGGCCTCACCTTTTTCGGCAACGGGTCCTGGCAGGGATGGCCGGCAGCAGCCCAATTCATTACGGGAACCGGGGCCGCGGTGGTGCTCCTGGTGTCGATTGGCTGCGCCCAATGGTTCGAACTGCGCCGCCACGTCCCGCTGGCCTGGCGGTGGATCGCCGGAAGTGCCGCCGCCTGGGCCCTGGGACTGGGAGTCTTTATGGCAGTTGCAACCCCGCTCTGGCAGCCTGGCCAGGACCTGTGGCTCACAGCCGCCATCGGGATGGGGGCGGCCGTCCTGATGGCACTGGCCATGGCCGCAGTGACCGGCCTGGTGATGGTCCGGCTCCTGCCAACGCCATGAGGACGCTGCCCCGGTGCGGCAAAGATGCTGGAATGCTGGACCTGCCTAGAACGTGTGGCGCCGGAAGCGCTTGTCCACGGCGACAACGAGTGAAGCCAGCACGGCGATGCCCAGGATCCGCAGCCACGTGTCCACGCTGATGGGGGCCGTGTGGAAGAGTCCGTTCATCACCGGTGAGTAGGTGATGGCCAGCTGGCCGGCCGCCTGGACCAGGACGCCCAGGATCACCCAGCGGTTGCTGAAGAAGCCGATCCGCCAGACAGACCTCGTGAGGGAACGGCAGCTGAAGAGGTAGAACAGTTCCACCGCCACAAAGACGTTCACGGCGGCAGTCCGGGCTTCGGCAAGGGACGCACCACCGGCCAGTTCGAGTTCGAATATCCACCAGGTGCCTGCCACGAGCAGCGTGGAGACCAGCAGGATACGGAGCGTGAGGGTCCAGGTCAGGAGTGGCCTGCCGGGCGCCCGGGGTGGGCGGGACATGAGGCCCGGCTCCTTCGGTTCGAAGGCCAGCATCAGGCCCAGGCACACAGCGGTGGTCATGTTGATCCAGAGGATCTGGGTGGGCAGGACCGGCAGCGTTGCTCCGGCCAGGATTGCCACGAGGATCACCAGGCCTTCCCCCATGTTGGTGGGCAGCGTCCAGACGATGAATTTGGTCAGGTTGTCAAAGACGTTCCTGCCTTCCTCGACAGCTGCTTCAATCGTGGCGAAGTCGTCGTCCGTTAGGACGATGTCCGAGGCCTCCTTCGCCACTTCCGTCCCCGACCGTCCCATGGCGATGCCAACGTTGGCCTGGCGGAGTGCCGGCGCATCGTTGACGCCGTCCCCGGTCATGGCGGCCACGTGCCCCCGGGACTGCAGGGCACCGATGAGGCGGAGCTTCTGCTCGGGCGACACCCGCGCGAAGACGGTTGCGCGCTCCACCGCATCCGGCAGCTGGTCTTCTGGAATCGCGTCCAGCTCGGTTCCGGTCAGGGCTGTCCCGTCCGCCCGGTCCGCGGTGATGCCTACGGCCCCGGCGATGGTGGCGGCAGTTCCCACGTGGTCCCCGGTGATCATCTTGACGGCCACTCCGGCCTGGTGGCAGGCACGGACTGCCGCCGCGGCCGCCTCCCGCGGCGGATCGAACATCGCCTGGAGTCCTGTCAGCGTCATGTGCCCGTGCAGGTTTGCGTCGGAGAGGGCGGTGCCGGCAGGCAGGTGCATAACGGCAGTCGCCAGGACCCGCAGGCCTGTGCCGGCAAACCGGTGGGCAACCTCCAGGACAGCCTGCGTAGTGAGGTGCCCTTCGACGCCGTGGCTGTCCATCTGCCTGGAGCACAGCTCCAGTACCCTTTCCACGGCGCCCTTCACCAACACGGTGTCCTGCCCGGTGGCGCTGCCGTCCGGAAGCCGGGGGGAGTGGAGGGTGGCCATGTATTGGCGCTCCGACGTGAACGGCAGTGCGCCGCGGCGCGGGGTGGCGGCGAGGAAGTGCGCGGCGTCCACGCCGCCCTTGCCGGCGGCCACCAGCATCGCGGCCTCCGTGGGATCCCCCTGGACCTGCCAGGCGTCCCCTTCCCTGATCACTTTCGCGTCATTGCAGGCGCCGCCCGCCAGCAGGGACCAGTGCAACGCAACGTCCGCCGTCGCCGTCGCCGCCGCCCCACCAGCCTCTTCCGCGGCGCAGCGGACACCTGCACCTGCGGGAAGGATGCGCCCCTCCGGGCCGTACCCGGAGCCAGTCACGTCGTACGTGCCGGCCGGAGTCCAGATGGCCCGCACCGTCATCTGGTTTTCGGTGAACGTGCCGGTCTTGTCAGAACAGATCACGGTGGTGCTGCCCAGCGTCTCAACAACCGGCAGCCGGCGCACCACCGCCCGGCGCCTGGCCATCCGGCGGACGCCGATGGCGAGCGTTACCGTGACCGCCGCGGGAAGGCCTTCCGGGATTGCCCCCACCGCCAGCGCGACGGCGGCAGTAAACATTTGGTCGGGCTCCTGGCCGCGTGCCACGCCTGCAAGGAAGGCCACGGCGGCCAAGGCAAGGATGGCCACGGTGAGCGTCATGCTGAAGCGTGCCAGCTTTTGGGTCAGGGGGGTGGCCACCGGCTGGACCGCGCCCATCAGCCGATGGATCTCACCGAGCTCCGTCTCGCCGCCGATGGCGACGACGACCCCGGCGCCCGTGCCGGCCGTCACCAGGGTGCCGCTGTAGACCATGTTCCGGCGGTCCGCCACCGGTGTGGTCAGGGGAAGGACCACCTCGTCCTTTGCCACTGCGTCGGATTCGCCTGTCAGCGCGGATTCGTCCGCACGCAGGCCGGACAGCCGGACCAGCCGCAGGTCGGCCGGTACCTTGTCGCCGGCGTCGAGCAGGACCAGGTCGCCGGGGACCAGGTCCTCCGAGGGAACCTCCTGCCTTTGCCCGTCCCTGACCACCACCGCACGCGTGCGGACCAGGGAGTGGAGTGCATCCAGGGCAGCCTCTGCCCGTACTTCCTGGACAAAGCCAATCACCGTGTTCACCAGGACGACGGCCAGGATGACGCCCGAATCCAGGTACTCACCAAGGAACAACGTGACGGCCGCCGCTGCCAGCAGCACGTACACCAGCGGATTGTTGAACTGCCGCGCAAGTTTCCGGAAGATCCCCCCGCCGCGTGAGCGCGGAAGGACGTTGGCGCCGAACTGGACCTGGCGGCGGGCCACCTCCTCGGACGCGAGGCCCTGCACGTGGTCCGTCCCGAGCAGCAGGACCACCTCATGGAGGGGGAGCCCGTGGTGTGCGGGGTCAGCCGTTCCGCCGGCTGCCGCAGCCGGACGCCTGCCGGTGGATCCCGCCTGCCTGGTCCTTTCCATGACTGGCCCTTTCTCTCCTAGGGGGCCAGCAGCGCGTCAAGGGTCGAGAAGCCGTACCCTGCGCCGCTGATCCGGTCGATGATGTCCGGCAGCGCGTCGGCGTCAAGCGTGGAACCGTCGTCGGGATTCGAACCGATGTGCATGAGGACGATTTCGCCCGGCTGCAGGGCGGCCAGCGTGCGGTCCGCGACCGCCTGCGCGGTCACGCCGCCACTGGTTCCCTTCCACCCCAGGGTGTCCACGGTCCACCGGACCGCAACGTAGCCGAGGCTGTTGACAGCGGCAATGGTGCGGGCATCCCGTTCACCGAAAGGGAAGCGGAACAGCGGGCGCGGATCGCCTCCGGCCGCCAGGATGGTTTGCTCCGCTCCCCGGACCTGCCGCGCTATCTGCGTGCCGTCCAGCCCGGTGAAACCCGGATGGGTCATGGAGTGGTTGGCCACGCGGTGCCCCGTGGAGACAATCTGGCCCACCCCGCCGGGGTTGGCCTCCACCCAGTTGCCGGTGAGGAAGAACGTGCCCGTGACCCCTTTGGCTGACAGGGTGGACAGGATTTTCGGCAGTCCCGCAGCGTTGGCACCGGCATCAAAAGTCAGCGCCACCACGCGGCCCGCGTTCGGGATGGCCGTGAGGTCCTGCCCCAGGAGCGCGGAAGGGAACGGCGCCGCCGGCGGCCCTGGATCCGGCGCAGGGCCGGGTCCGGCGTCCGGCGCGGACGGTGGGACCGGGACGGGCGGCACAGTGGCGGGTGGCTGGACAGGATCCTGCCCTGCCTCCGGCGTTTCCGTCGATGGCTCCACGGGCTGGGATGGAGAGGGCTGGGCTGTTGAGGGAGAGGCGCCGGAAGCAGCCGGGCCGGGGCTGGTGGACGCGCCCGGGGAAGTGGAGGGCGCCGCCGGCTGCGGAGGACTTTCCGCCGGTTCCCTCAGAAGGACGGCAAGAACGATGGCGAGGACAATCAGGGCAAGCACGACGGCGGCTGCCGCCATCCGCCGTCGTGCGTCACCTCGCAGCGGCTCCGTCAACGGCCTGCGCCTGCCGTAGTCCCGGCCACGTGGACCTCCTCCGGAATGTCCTAGGACTGTTTATCCGGGGTGTGGACCACCAGCACCGGGCAGTGGGCGTGGGCCACCAGGGCTGAGCTGACCGAGCCCAGCAGCAGCCCGCCGAAACCGCCGTGTCCGCGCCTTCCCACCACCACCATGTCCGCGTCGCGGCTGGCTTCGATCAGCGATTCGCGCGGATGGCCGCGGACCAGGCTGGGAACAACGTTCGACGGCGTTTCGTCACCGAACGCTGTTTTGACCGCCTGGTCGAGGATCTCCCCGGCGCGCTCCTCGAAGCCTTCAATGCCCATCATCACGTAGCCCGCATAGACCTGCGGGTAATCCCAGTAGGCGTTGGCCAGGACCTTCGCGCCCAGCGGAGTTGCCAGGCGCTGGGCCTGCCGCAAGGCTTCGATGGACGGTTCCGAGCCGTCGACGCCCACAAGGATCCGGGCAAATGGTGCTCCAGCAGTACTCATCTCAGCTCCTCAGGTGACCCGTGCGGTCCATCGTAATGATGTCCCGGCGGGACGACGGGAGGTAGGGCCGAAAGTCACTGCGGGGGTTCCCGGCAGGTTAAGGGAGAGTCGCTGGTGGCTCCTGCAGAGGTGGTTCCTGGCGTGGCGGTTCCTGGTGACCTGGTCCCACCACCGCGGGCGGGACGTCGGCGGGCCCCTGGTCAAGCCGGAACGGCGGGTATTCATCGCGCATCAGGGCGGTGTAGGCCAGGACGCGGTAGATCCAGCGGTTGATGCCGAGGATGAAATCGAACAGCGGCCGCTGGTACCGTCCGGTGAACAGCAAGGCAACCACGGCGACCAGGACGAGCAGGCCCAGCAGGGACGGGCCTGTTGCGCGCTCGTAGGTGGTCCCCAGATCAGTGGTTTCCGCCTCCCATGTCCATGTGGCGCCGGACAGTGCTGCGATGATCAGCAGATGCGGGAGGGACAGGAGCCACCACTTCACCAGGACCAGTCCGCGGGAGAGCCGCTCCGGGTAGTCCACGTCGAAGTCCGCCGGATAGTCCGTGCGTGCCAGGGTGAAGGGTGGGTAGCGGTCGGTGCCCGCGGCGGCGTAGGCGTAAAACGCCACCCGCCAGTTCCACCGCAGAACTCCCACGTTGAAGTCGAACAGCGGCCGGGGGTAGCGGCCGGTGAACAGGATGGCGAAGCCTGCCACAATCGTGGTCACGAGGAACGCAAACCACAGGAAGACCAGCACGATGAAGTGCGGGATCGCCAAGAACCACTTGACCAGCCACATCGCCCGGGACAGCGCGGGGTCAAGGTCACCGAAGAGCCGGGCGGGATAAGGGGCGCGGTCTACCCGGTCTGCGGCGCCGGGGAGGGGCAGCGGCCGAACTCCTTGGACCGCGGCTCCCGGCACGCCCGGCGCTCCCTGGGTGCCGGGGGCTGATGCCCCGATCCCTCCTCCTGCATACCCGGGCGGCGGTTCCTGTCCGGGCATTGGGGCAGACCCGGCCGCGTTGCCAGGCGGTGGGCCATACCCAGCTGCGTAGCCCGGCTGTGTGCCATATCCCGGCCCGTAACCTGTTGGCGGTCCGTACCCGGGCGGCGGTGCGGCAGGTCCGCGGGGATACTGCCGCGCGTGCCGGCCGAGCCCTACGGCGCCCAGGACCAGCAGGGGGATTCCGATGGCCAGTGCAACGGCCCCTCCCACCAGCAGCCCCGTGGCCGCCGGCATGATCAGATCGGAGCGGAAGCCCGCCTGCACCTCGGCGTCCACCCCAAGGCTGCCATCGGCGTTCATGATGACTATTGCCCAGCTGCCGGCCGCCAGGTCCCAGGTCAGTTCCTGTTCACCAGGGCCTGAGGCGGACGTGCTCCAGAACGCCTGCTCAGCAGGCGGTGCGGGCGTGCCGGTGCCTGGAATGTCACGGTATTCGGCCCGGAAGGGCCGGCTGTCCACTTCAAGCAGTTCCGAATGGTGCACGCCCGAAAGGTACCGCTCAACGTCGTCCTGCGGGGCAACCCCAATGAAGATCTCCTTGCCCGGGTCCGCGGACGTGGCCCGCAGCCTCAGCGTCCCGACGTCGAAAGGCAGGCGGGGCGGGATACCCTCGCCCACCGCATCAAGCCGGGGCGAGGTCAGGGCGTGGGACCCGACGGCCAGGCGGGCGGTGCCTGACGTGAGGTATCCGTCTCCCTGTGCGGATCCCACTACCGATGCCACCGCGCCTCCGGCCAGAGTGGCGAGGCCAACCATCGAGATGAGGATCCCAAGGATGAGCATTATTACTGAAGCAGTCTTCTTCATGGTGCCAACCCGGAACATAGGAGGAGGGACAGAAAATGAGCAGGAGAAGCGGGGGCCGGTCCGGCCTAGTTCTTGTTCTTGCTGGCCTGGATCCTGGTAATGACGGTGGGGCACGGCAGGTGCCGCAGAACGCCATGGGCCGTGGAGCCCAGCAGGAGCCGCTGGATCGCGCCCCTGCCGCGGTTGCCCACCACAAGCATCCTGGCGTTCAGGGCGGCATCCACCAGGGCTTCAACTGGACCCCGCTCGGTTTCCAGCACCTGGCGTACCTGCAGGCCTGGATAGTCCACCTTGAGCCCGGCCACCGTCTCGGCCAAAACAAGGCGCTCCTCTTCGGCGATCAACTCGGCGAGGCTCGTGGATGTCAGGCCGGCATCCACCACCCGGTCCGGGGCGATGATGGCATACACCACGGTCAGTTCGTCACCTTCCCGGTCTGCCTCTGCTGCGGCGAAAGCCACGGCCTGGGTGGCTTCCTTTGAACCGTCAACACCCACCACCACGCCGGAGCGGCCCTCCAGGTCCTGCGTTCCCACCACGGCCACCGGAACCTTCGAAGAGGCTGCGACCTGAAGGGCCCGGTCGGCCAGCGAACCGCCCAGGTGGCCGGTGCCCGAGCCGATGACCAGCATGGACGCCTTGGCTGAGTACTTCGCTAGCGAACGCCCTATGCTCCCGGTGAGGAGCCGGGTGGTAATGCTGATGGGGAACGCGTCCCGGACGCGTCCGGCCGCCGTCTGCAGGAGCCGGTCCCCGGCCTCTTCCATGACGCCGATCCATGGGTACGGCTCCGCCACCCACCTGTCGTCCACAACATGAAGGATCACCAGGGGCAAACCGGCCCGCTCCGCCCGGCGTGCAGCCCACAGCACCGCCGCCTGGCTCTGCGGTGAGTCGTTGGTGGCAGCCGCGATTGGTTTACGAGTTGTCATGGCCGGATCTCCTGGTTCGCGCGGGCGTGGTCACTTTCAAGACTGGCCCCGCGCCCACGGCAGACATAGGGCCAAAGGTCACGGCAAAATCCCGGCGTTGATGCGTTGTCAACAGCGCCACCATGTGGTCAGTATGCTTACTATCGTTACTCCAGCGGTTCACGAGAAAGGCATCACCATGACGGAACAGAACCTTCCCGACGAGGGTCTTGAAATTGTCCAGGATGACGACGTGCTCCTTGATGAGACGCCCGGCGCGGCTGCCTCCCTTGAACTTGACCCCGTGCATGGCGAGCCGGACAGCTACCCGGGCGCGGCCGAGAATAATCCGGACCGCTGGCAGGAGGATCCGCTGATCCAGGATGAGCCCGTTGCCGACGCCGAGTTTGGCGAGGCCGCTGCCAGCGATGCTGAGGAAACCTACGGCGGGTCGCCGCTCAGTGAATTCGAACCGGACGATCTGGAGCGTTGAGAAGCCGGAAAGCACGTAAGCCGGGCAGGTGAAGCCAGGGGACAGAAGACTCTGGCCCCCGACGGCCCCCTGCCGGGATAGTCGAGCAAGTGCCGGCAACAGGGCGGAGGAGCAGCGATGATGTACTGGGACGGGAACATGGGCGCCTGGGGTTTCGTCCTGATGGTGGTGAGCTTCATCCTGTTCTGGGGTGCGGTCATCGCTGCCATCGTCCTTTTTGCCCGCTCCATGTCCCCGGGTAACCGCGGGCGCGGAAGCGCCGGTCCCGGTCAAAGCGCGGCGGAGGACCTGCTTGCCGAACGCTTCGCCCGCGGCGACATAGACGAGACGGAATACACTTCGCGGCTGGCGGCGCTCCGCCGCGCCCGCGGAGCCTAGGCATCCGGCTGCCAGCTCTTCGCAGGTGGGATATGGACCTTCGGATTGTGTCCCGGGTGTTGTCCCTCCGCGCTGCCTGGCGGAGACGGGACCAGTGGGACGCCATGAAAATCGCCGCACATCAGGAACACGCACTGCAGGAACTGCGCCGCGCAGCCTATGCGGGTTCAGCATTCTACCGGCGCCATCATGCCGGCCTCCAAGAGGCGCCCTTCGGCCAGTTGCCTCCAGTGACCAAGGCAGACCTCATGCGCCACTTCGATGAGGCCGTGACTGCGCCGGGCCTAAAGATTGCAGATGTGGAGCAGCACCTCAGGTCGCTGGCCGCGGAGGACGGAGACCCCGGCGTGCCATGGAGGGGGTGCTGGTGGACCGCAGCGACGGCTGGAACCGCGGGGCCGCGCGGCACCTTCATCTGGAACCGTTCCGAGTGGGCAACCGTGGTGGCTTCCTACGCCAGGGCGAACGACTGGGCAGGAATCAAGGCCGGGCCGGGCCGTCCACTGAAACTGGCGCTGGTTACGTCCCGCGTCCCCACGCACCAGTCCGCCGTCCTTGGAGCGTCACTGCGCTCCGGGCTGGTCCCGACGCTCCGCCTGGATGTGGCAGCCCCGATCGGTGAGACGGTGGCCGCGCTGAACGGGTTCCAGCCCAGGGTACTTGTTGGTTATCCCTCAGCCCTGGGCCCTCTGGCGGTGGAACAGTTGGCCGGCCGCCTGAGGATCTTGCCACAGGCAGTGATGTCAGCCGCCGAGGTGCTTACGCCCGTCGCCGCCGAAGAACTGGAGAAGGCCTGGGGGAGTGCGCCGGTGGATGTTTACGCTGCCACCGAAACGGCCGGCATCGCCTCCCCGTGTGTCTACCGCAACAGCCACCTCTACGAGGACCTGCTGATCGTCGAACCCGTAGACCAGGGCGGGAACCCGGCACCGCCGGGAGAAACGGGGGCCAAGGTGCTGGTCACAGTCCTGTTCTCACGGACCCTTCCCCTCATCCGGTACGAAATGTCGGACAACGTAAGGCTGGGCGGCCGGGGCTGTCCGTGTGGACGCTCCTTCACCCTGCTGGAGGACATCGAAGGTCGGATCGAGGATGTCCTGGAACTGCCCGGTACGGCGGGTCCGGTCAGGGTCCACCCCATCGTCTTCCACCACGTTCTCGACCAGGCAGCTGCCGGCGGATGGCAGGTGGTGCAGGAGCCGGCGGGGCTGCGCGTTCTGCTTCTGGGCCTTGCCGCAGGAAACACCGCCCAGGGGGTCCAGGCTGCGGTCGCCGGCGCGCTCCACGCCGCGGGGGTCATCGGGACACCCGTTGACGTGGGGATGGTGGACCACCTTGAACGGACACCGCTGGGCAAGGCGCCCTTTGTCCGCCGGCTTAGCCGCTAAGCCTGTCCGCCCAAGTTGGTTTCCCCTACTGGAAGTCGGCCTGCCAGAGGTCCGGACCGAACACTTCGTACTGGATGTCCTTCGGCGGAATGCCCTTGGAGATGAGGCTGCTCCGCACGGACTGGAGGAAGGGCAGCGGGCCGCACAGGTAGTACTCGGCGTCGAGCGGGAGTTCGACGTCGTTCACGTCCATGAATCCGGTAAAGCCGGAGGCGTCGGCGTCCTGGTTGAGGAACCAGGTGTGCATGGTGCCGTCGGACAGCAACTCAAGGTCCCGGGCGACCTGCCGGCGCAGGGGAAAAGATTCCGGGCTGTCGTCGGCATGCAGGAGCATGACCTGGCGCTGGCTGCCGGCCTTCACCAGATGCGAGAGCATGCCCGCCATCGGCGTCACCCCGATCCCGGCACTGGCCATGACCACCGGCCGGTCCGTGTACTCCAGTACTACATCCCCGAACGGGGCTGAGAGCACCACTTCGTCCCCGACTTTGACGTCGTCGTGCAGCAGATTGGACATTTCACCGTCGGGAGTTCCCTGCCCGTGCACCCGCTTGACGGCGAAGTGGCGGTGCCTGCCGTCGTCCGCGCGGGTAAGGCTGTACTGCCGCGGCTGGTGGACGCCGTCCTTCATGCGCATCTTGATGGTCACATACTGTCCCGGCAGGGAAGGCTTCACCTCCCTCTCGTCGACGCGCTCCACAACGAAAGTGACGACGTCGTCCGTCTCCTGGATGCGCTCAGCCACCCGCCAGGTGCGCCAGATGGTCTCCGGTGACAAGTGCACAGCGTTGTACAGCCCCCGCTCCTGGTTGATCAACATGTTGCCCATCAGCCAGTAGACCTCGTCCCACGCAGCAGCCACGTCCGGCGTTACGGCCTCGCCGAGCACATCAACGATGGCCCAGAACAGGTGCTCGTGGACAATCTGGTACTGGTCAGGGCTCAGGCCCAGCGAGACATGTTTGTGGGCAACCCTGGACAGCAGGTGGTCAGGCAACTGGTCCGGTTTCTCCACGAGGTACCGGGCGAACGCTGCGATGGATCCGGCCAGCGCCTGTTGCTGCCGGCCGTCAGCCTGGTTTCCCCGGTTGAACAGGCCGTCCAGCAACTCCGGCCGTGCCTCGAACATGTGCTGGTAGAACCGTTTGGCGATCTCCTGGATATTTTCGCCGACCACAGGCAGCGTTGCCCTGATCACGGGGAGGGAGGTGTCTGAAAGCATGATGGTTACCTTCCGGATAACGGGTTTCCTGGCGCGGGGGGTGGCCCAAGGCGTGCAAATTTAGCAGCCGCACCAGCCCGCCGGTAGGGACCACCGCCCCTGTTCCCGAGCCACCCGGGCCACGTTGCAGACTCAACCTCAAGCGCGCGCCCGTGCGGGTACTGCTGCGGTGATCGCGGCAGAGGACCTGCAGCGCATCGGCTTTCCCCAGCGGCGGCGCTGGTCCCAAGGCGCCGTGCTGCAGCACGGGCCGCTTACCGCATCGATGCCGAACCCCTCATCCAGCCAAGCCAGCCATGGAGGTCACTCATGAGTGCAGCTTCAGAAGAAGTGTCAGACGTTACGGCGCACGGCAAGGAGCCCACCCTCAAGAGAGTGCTTGGACCCAAGCTCCTCCTGCTGTTCATCGTGGGGGACATCCTCGGCGCCGGCGTCTATGCGGTGACCGGGACCATGGCCGGCACCGTGGGGGGAATCGTCTGGCTGCCGTTCCTGCTGGCCTTCGTGGTGGCCACGCTGACCGCCTTCTCGTACCTTGAACTGGTGACGCAGTATCCCCAGGCGGCGGGGGCTGCGCTGTACACGCATAAAGCGTTCGGCATACACTTCGTCACCTTCCTGGTGGCCTTTGCGGTGGTCTGCTCCGGAATCACCAGCGCGTCCACCTCTGCGAACGTCCTGGCGCAGAACTTCTTTGGCGGCCTTGAGATTAACGGCTGGATGGGCAAACCCGGCCAGGGCGTGATCACCGCGGTTGCCCTTGGATTCATGCTCCTCCTGGCCGCCATCAACCTGCGTGGGGTGGGGGAGAGCGTCAAGTTCAATGTGGTGCTCACGGTGGTGGAGATGGCCGCACTGTGCATTGTGATCGGCGTCGGGTTCTTTGTCATGGCCCAAGGGACCGGAAACCCGGGCGAGATCTTTGTCTTCAACGACTCCCAGGACAAGGGGCTCTTCCTGGCCGTCACCGCAGCCACCTCCATCGCGTTTTTTGCCATGGTGGGCTTCGAGGACTCGGTCAACATGGTGGAAGAGACCCGGAATCCCGAGAAGATCTTTCCCCGCACCATGCTCACCGGCCTGGGCATCGCAGTACTGCTGTACATGCTGGTGGCGGTGTCCGTGGTGAGCGTCCTCTCGCCCACCGAACTCGAGGGCATCCGGGAAGCTGAGGGCGCTGCCCTGCTTGAAGTGGTCCACAAGGGCTCACCGGACTTCCCCATCGACAGGGTCTTCCCCTTCCTGGCAGTCTTCGCGGTCGCCAACACGGCCCTCATCAACATGCTGATGGCCAGCCGGCTGATTTACGGCATGGCCCGCCAGCACGTCCTGCCCGGTGCCTTGGGGAAAGTCCTTCCGGTCCGGCGCACCCCGTGGGCCGGAATTGCCTTCTCCACTGTCCTGGCACTGGGCCTCATCCTGTACGTCACCAGTGATCCCGAAAGCAACATTGTGGCCAACCTGTCCGGCACCACAGCCTTCCTGCTGCTGTGCGTGTTCACTGCGGTCAACGTGGCCTGCCTGGTGCTGCGCCGCAAGCGGGATCCCCACCGCAAGGTCTTCTTCACTTCACCCGGCCCGCTCCCGCTGGTGGCCGCCATGCTCTGCGCTTTCCTGGCCGGGCCGTGGGTGGGCAGGAACATCATCCAGTACCAGATCGCCGGCGGACTGATGGCCATTGGGGTCATCCTGTGGCTTATCACCTGGCTGATCAACCGCAGGACAAACGACGGCGATAGGGTTGATTCATGACTGCAGCAGCAGAATCAACTGTCACCTTCGAGGGACTATTCGCCAGTTCACTCCCGGAACTCGCTGTTCCCTGGCAGGCTGAGGAAGCGCCCGAACCCGGGCTCCTGGTCCTCAACGATGCCCTCGCCGGCGAGCTGGGACTTGCCCCCGAATACCTCAAGACCCCCGAAGGCGTGCGGCTGCTCCTGGGGAACCACGTCCCGGCCGGCGCCACCCCGGTTGCCCAGGCATACGCCGGGCACCAGTTCGGCGGCTACTCGCCGCTGCTCGGCGACGGCCGGGCGCTCCTGCTCGGCGAACTGGTGGACGTTGCCGGGCGCCGCCGGGACATACATCTCAAAGGCTCCGGCCGTACGCCCTTCGCCCGGGCAGGCGACGGCCGCGCCGTCGTCGGCCCCATGCTGCGGGAATACCTCGTCAGCGAGGCAATGCACGCCTTGAACATTCCCACCACCCGGGCCCTGGCCGTTGTGGCCACAGGACGCCCGGTGCGCCGGGACACGATGCTGCCCGGCGCCGTCCTGGCCCGGGTGGCCAGCAGCCATCTCCGGGTGGGCAGCTTCCAATATGCCCGGGCCACGGACAACATGGAGCTCCTGCGCCGGCTGGCGGACCATGCCATCAGCCGGCACTACCCGGCCGCAGCCCGGGCGGAACATCCCTACCTGGAACTGTTCGCCTCCGTGGTGGCCGCCCAGGCCGGGCTGGTGGCCCGGTGGATGCTGGTGGGGTTCGTGCACGGCGTCATGAACACGGACAACATGACCATTTCCGGCGAAACCATCGACTACGGCCCCTGCGCCTTCATGGACGCTTTCAACCCCGGTGCCGTGTACAGCTCCATCGACGTCGGCGGCCGCTACGCCTACGCCAACCAGCCGGTGGTGGCTGAGTGGAACCTTGCGCGGCTGGCGGAGGCCATGCTGCCGCTCTTCCATGAGGACCAGGAACAGGCAGTCGCCCCCGCCGTGGAGGCGCTGGGGAAGTTCCGCAGCCACTACAGCGACGCCTGGTTCAACGGCATGAAGGCAAAGCTTGGCATCAAAGGCGGACCGGCCGGAAGCAAGGAGGGAGACGAGGCATCGGAACTGGTGGACGGGGTAATCGCCCTGCTGAAGGACGGCCCTGTCGATTACACACAGTTCTTCCGGAGCCTGGGCCAGGCTGCCCGGGGCGATGACAGGCCGGCGCGCGGCATGGTCCTGGATCTCGCCGCGTTTGATGCCTGGGCTGGGCGCTGGGCAGCCCTGAAGCCCGACGCCGGGCTGATGGACAGCGTCAATCCGGTGTACATTCCCCGGAACCACCTGGTGGAGGAAGCGCTGGCGGCTGCAACGGAGGGGGACATGGCCCCGTTCAACCGTTTCCTGGACGTGGTGAGGTCCCCGTTCCAGGAACGCCGGGGGCTGGAACGCTACACCGAGGGCCCGCCGGAAGGCTTCGGCGCCTACCGGACCTTCTGCGGCACCTGACCCGGGAAGGCGCCGGCCTCCGGACGGATCCGGAATAAAAAGCGTGGACGCACACAAGGGCGGCAGCCGGGAGAACCCGGCTGCCGCCCTTGTGTGCAGTGGCCTGGCCCTTACGGGCCGGCTGCTGTTGCCGTGGTGACTATGCCACCCGGACGAAGGAAGCGCCGCTGAGCCAGCTGATGGAGTGCACAGCAGTCTGGTTGCCGTTTACGCCGCCGCTGACAACCTGGCCGTCGCCGGCGTACACGCCTACGTGGCCGGCGGTGATCACCAGGTCACCGGGGGCGGGGGTGCCCACGGTGGTGCCGTACTGGTAGAACTGGCCGGGGGCCAGGTCACCAACGGACTTGCCGACGGTGCGCAGGGCCTTCTCCACCATGGCGGTGCAGTCCTGGATCTGGCCAACCTGGCCGTAGGCGTTGGCCAGGATGGCTGCACCGGCGCCGCTGCCCGTGGCTGCAACCGGTGCTGACGCGTAGGACATGTTCATTCCGGTGTTCGCCGGGGCGGCGGCAGCGGTCTGGACAGGAGCCGGTGCCGGTGCTGCAGCCGGTGCTACGTAGGCTGCGGCCGGAGCAGAGCCCGCCGCGGGAATCTGGATCTGGTCACCGGGGTAGATGATCGTGGAGACTGAAAGCCCGTTGGCTGACAGGACGTCATTCAGGCTGACACCGTGCATCGACGCGATGGCACCAAGGGTGTCGCCCGATACAACCGTGTGGACGTTGCCGGCCGCTGCGGCGGGGGCTGCAACTGCCGCAGCGGGGGCGGCGGACGCCTGGACGCTAGCGGTCTCGGTGGTGTCCGGACCGTTCACACCGGCGTGGGCCGGGGCGCCGACGCCGAAGGCAATGCCGGAGGCTGCTGCTACGGCGAGAGCCGGACGGCCCAGGGACTTGGCCGAAACAGCCAGTCCCTCGATCACGATGGAGCGGGCCGGGGTTGCGCGGTGACGGGCAGTGGTGGAATTTTTTGACACAGTTGATCGCCTCTCCCATGCCTGCGGGGTGAGCTGTCGGGTTCGGGTTGGAGATACCCGGCCGGTAACAACTCCGAATGGAACGGAGGCACTATCGACTTAACCCCAAGGCCTTCTGAAGGCCGCGGAAACTTGGTTCCCCCGTCCCTGCCAGCTGGAAAGCGTTGGTTCCCGGGTCAGTGGCAGGGCTCGGCATTCTGACGGGGAATGTCCCGTCTGGGAGGGACACCAGAAGACCATAACCCGACTTACTACCCATTGTCACATTTGGATAACATGCGAGGCGGTTCTCTCGGTTGCGCCATCGACTGGATTTCGCGTGCCATGGGGCTGTAGGTGCGGATACAAGGCGCGCCGATTTTGCAGAGAGTGTTTTTTATCACAAAGCGATAAAGGTGGGAGCAAAGACCGCCGGGAAACCTTGTCCGGAGCTGGCTGGGGGAGGAGTATGTTCGGCACCCCCGAGGAGGCAGACCGTGACGCAGCTTGGCAAGTTTGAGAGATACCTGATCGAGGAATTTTTCGATGACTACCGGTCCGGCGCGCTGAGTCAACGGACCTTTACCCGGCGTGTTGCATTCATCACCGGCAGCATGGCGGCAGCGTCGGCGGCGATGCTGCTGGTGGGTTGTACCCCCAGCGAGGTGCCGCGGAGCACCGACCCCATGCCCACCCCGGAACCATCCCCGACGTCCGCTGCGGGGACTGCGGGGTCGGGGGCGGTGCCCGGGGCCAAAAGCCCGCTCTCTGTCCCGGAGGGGGCGCCAGGAATGACCACGGCGTCCGTCCGGTTTCCGTCCGGCGGCGCCTCCGTCAGTGCCTACCTGGCCAGGCCCGGGCAGGAAGGGCGTGCTCCTGCCGTTCTGATCTGCCATGAGAACCGCGGGCTGACGCCCCATATCGAAGACGTGGCCCGCCGGTTCGCGAAGGAGGGTTACGCGGCCCTCGCCCTCGACCTGCTCAGCCGGGAAGGCGGGACGGCCGGCATGGACCGGGACGCTGTACCCGGCGCCCTCACCCAGGCCGGCGCCCAGCGGCACGTGGCCGACTTCGCGGCAGCACTGGAGTACCTCCAGGCCCAGGACTTCGTGGATGGCGGCCGCGTCGCGATGACCGGCTACTGCTTCGGCGGCGGCATCACCTGGCAGGCGGCCACCGAGCTGGACGGCCTGAAGGCAACAGCGGCGTTTTACGGACCTGCCCCTGACCTGGCCAAAGTGCCGGACATCAAGGCGGCCGTATTCGGGGTCTACGCTGAACTCGATCAACGCATCACCGGGCCCATGCCTGCGCTTATGGATGCGCTGGCAGCCTCCGGCGTTGTCCACCAGCTCACGGTCTACCCCGGCGTGGACCACGCCTTCCATAACGACACAGGCGACCGCTACAACGAGGCCCAGGCGACGGCCGCATGGAACGACACCCTTGCCTGGTTCGGCCGGCATCTGTAAAGGGCCGGCCCTTCTGCCCTTGCCGCCACCGTAGCTGCCTCCGATCCATAACGATGTAGAAACGTCTGCCTTCAACCTGAGGGTGAAGGCGGTAGGCTTCCCGACTATGTGCCGGTTCGTTACCAAACCCAGGGCGCGGCTCGCCGCGGCGCTTCTTTCGTGTGCGCTGGTGGGAACCCTATGGCTTACCCCGGCGGGTGCTGCGGAGGTCCCGCCCGGTGATTACCCCTCCTGGGAGGAGGTACAGGACGCGAAAGAGAGCGAAGCCGGGAAAGCCGGGGAAATTGCAAGGATCGGTGGTTTGCTGTCCGCCCTCCAGGACCAGTCCGAGACCACCGGCTCCGTGGCGGTGCAGGCAGCGGCGGAGTACGCGGTGACGGATGCGGCCTTGCAGGCTGCGTCTGCAAGGGTGGAAGCCCTGGCCGCGCAGGCCGCGCAGGCCGACTCCGAGCTGGTCCGGCACAGGAAAGAGCTCGGTGCGCTGGCTGCCCAGTCATACAAGACCGGTGGTACCAACATGGGATTCTTTGTTGCCCTCGACGCCGTCCAGGGCAACACCGTGCATGGGCTCAACGTGGTGCAGATCGTGGGGGACAAGACCGCCGCGCTCGTGCACAAGGCGCAGGCCGCAGGAAAGATTGCTGCTGCGCTGGCGGCCCAGGAACAGGCTGCGAAGGATGAGCGCGGGCGACTGTCCCTTGAATCCGAAGCCAGGCTCACGGAGGCCCGGTCAGCCCAGGACGCCGTGGCCCGCCAGGCGGCGGAGGAGAAGCAGCGCAGCGAGCAGTTAACGGCGCAGCTGGCGTCGCTCAAGGGCACGACGGCGGAGGTGGAGAACGCCTACCGGCAGGGCCAGGCGGCGCTGGCTGCCTACGAGGCATCCCAGGCGGCCAAACGCGCCGCGGCGGAAGAGCAGTCCCGCCGTCAGGCCGACGCAGCTGCCCGGGCCGCGCCGCTGCCCGCCGCCCGGCCTGCGGCACCGGAAGCGCCCCGGCCCGGCGGCCCGGCCCCCGCGCCTGTCAATCCGGCTCCGGCGAACCCGGCCCCGGCTAACCCTGCCCCCGTCAACCCGCCCCCTGCGCCGGCCCCCGCACCGCCAAGCCCGCCGCCCGTCGTCGTGCCTTCCCTCCCCGGCGGCACGGTCAATGACCCGGCAGGAGCCAAAAACTATGCCTCCACCAGGTTGGGCGCCCACGGCTGGGGGCAGGACCAGTTCCTCTGCCTGGCCCAGCTGTGGACCAAGGAATCGAACTGGCTGACCACCGCCACCAACCCCTCTTCCGGCGCCTACGGAATCGCGCAGGCCCTGCCGCCGGGCAAGTATTCAAGTGCCGGTGCCGACTGGCTTACCAGCTACCGGACGCAGGTCGACTGGGGGCTGGGCTACATCAGGGAGCGTTACGGCTCGCCGTGCGCCGCCTGGAACCACTCGGTGGCCAGGAACTGGTACTGACGCCGCGCTAGGCTTTTCCCATGCCCGACTATGAACGGTTCCGGATCCTGCTTGAGGAGGAACGGGAGCGGAAGGTGGCCCTCCTGCCGGCCCTGCGCGCAGACATCGCCTCCGCCAACTCGGCGCGCCAGGATTCGAATGTGGACGACGAGCATGACCCGGAAGGCTCCACCATCGCTTTCGAGCTGTCCCAGGCGTCTGCCCTGCTGAAGCAGAGCAGCGCAGGGCTCGACCAGGTGGAGGCCGCGCTGGCGAGGATCGCCGCCGGCACGTACGGGATCTGTGCCGTGTGCGGGGAGGCCATCGCCGAGGGCAGGCTGGAGGCGCGGCCGTGGACCCCGTTCTGTATCCGCCACGCCTCTGCGGGCCGCAGCCAGTGAGCGGCACCCTGGACCAGGTGGCCGCGGCTGCAGGCTTCGTTGACCGGACCCTGCAGAATGAGGGCGCCTGGTACCGGGCGGACGACGTCGAGGCGAGGCTGGGCGGGCAACTGGCCTCCTACGGCTCCTCGGTGGGCGCAGTCCGGGGAACCGTCCGTGACGCCCTCCGGAAGTACAAGGAACTCGACCACGACGCCGTTGTCCACCTGGCGTCCGCCCTGTGGGGCCAGCCCGGCCCCGGTTCGAGGGCCGTTTTTGAGCGCCGGCTCGCTGCTGTTGTCCTGCTGCAATCCACCAGGACACTCCTGCGCCATTCGGACCTGACCCGCATTGAGGGCTTCCTCCGGTCTGCCGGGACCCGGGAATTGACGGAACCGCTGCTGGCCGACGTCGTGGCGCCGTTCCTGGCGAGGCTCGGCGGGCGGGACAGGCAGCGCGCAGCCGTGGTCCTGGCACGGTGGCGGACGGACTCCGACAGCCAATTGCGCTCCGCCGCCGCCTTCATTGACCAACAAGCCCCACTACAAGGAGACACCCATGAACGATCCCTATAACCTCGACAGGTTCGTCGCCGCCCAGGACAGCGGCGGCACGTACAGCCAGGCGCTGGCGGAACTGCAGCTGGGACGGAAGACCGGCCACTGGATGTGGTTCGTCTTTCCGCAGTTCGCGGGCCTGGGCCACAGCGACATGTCGCGACGGTACGCCATCAGCTCCCTTGATGAAGCACGGGAGTATCTGGCCCATCCGGTGCTGGGTCCACGGCTGCTCGAGTCCGCCTTGGCCGTTACCAACCACTCAGGCAGCCCGGCCGGGGACATCTTCGGGAGCATCGACGCCCGCAAGCTGCACTCCTCCATGACGCTGTTTCTCCGGGCGGCTCCGGGGGAAACCGTGTTCAAAACGGTCCTGGCCCAGTTCTTTGATGGACAGCCCGACGCCGCCACTGACGAACTGCTGGCAAGCGAGGACGAGAAGTAGGGTCCAGGAATTAGAGGGCCGACGGCGGTGCCCCGCGCATCAGGCGCGGGGCACCGCCGTCGCTATCTTTCAGGTACAGCCCGGGGCTACGGTGTGGGGCTGCCGCCGTTGACGTTAAGCGTCTCGCCCACAACATAGCTGGATTCCGGTGAGGCAAGGAAGACGTAGGCGGGGGCGAGCTCCGCCGGCTGGCCGGCCCGGCCCAGCGGCGTCGACTGCCCGAACTCCGGCAGTTCCTCCTTCGGCTGGCCGCTGCTGACCTGCAGCGGGGTCCAGATGGGGCCCGGCGCCACCGCATTGACGCGGATGCCCTTGGGCGCCAGCTGTTGCGCCAGGCCCTTCGTGAAGTTGTTGATGCTGGCCTTGGTGGTGGCGTAATCCACCAGGGTCGGGGACGGGCTGTAGGCTTGGATGGACGTGGTGTTGATGATGGTGGACCCGGCCGGCATGTGGGGGAGTGCTGCCTTGGTCAGCCAGAACATCGCGTACACGTTGGTCTTCAGTGTGTGGTCGAACTGTTCATCCGTGATGTCGGCGAGGTCCTCCTGCGCCACCTGTTTCCCGGCGTTGTTGACCAGGATGTCGATGCTGCCCAGCACCGCCACAGCTGTGTCCACCACATCGCGGCACACGGAGGCGTCCTTGAGGTCGCCGGGGACCTTGATGGCCTTGCGCCCGGCGGCCTCGATGAGGCCCGCAATGCGGGCGGCATCCTCTTCCTCCTCCGGAAGGTAGGAGAGAACGACGTCGGCCCCCTCACGGGCGAAGGCAATGGCCGTTGCTGCACCGATGCCGGAATCCGCGCCGGTGACGATCGCCTTGCGCCCTTCCAGCCTGCCGGTACCTCGGTAGGTCTCTTCGCCAAGATCGGCCTTGGGTGCCAGCTCCGCGTCCAGTCCCGGCTCGGGCTGGTGCTGCTTCGGCGGGGAGATCTTTTCGTCGGCGGTGACCGGATTGCGGAAGGTGTACTGGTCTGTCATGGTGGTCCTCCTGGTGCTCGGATGACAAAAAGCTAAGCATGCTTACCGTTCCAAGCCTAGGCACCTGGGGCCTGCCTTGCCAAACCGGTCAATCCCGGAGGACCTCGTGCAGCCGGACGTCCCCCAGCTTTCCGGAATCCACCGTGGCGGTCATGAACGTGCAGGCCGGCTGCCGGCGGCGGTCAGTGGGCGATCCCGGGTTCAGCAGCCGTAGCCCGCGCGGGGTGGTGGTGTCCCACGGGATGTGGCTGTGGCCGAAAACCAGCACGTCCGCCTCCGGGTACCGGGCCTCGCACCTGGCTTCTCGCCCCTTGGCCTGGCCGGTCTCGTGCACCATGGCAAACCGGACGCCTTCCAGCGTGATCTCCGCCGTTTCCGGAAGGCTCCGGCGCAGTTCCGGTCCGTCATTGTTTCCATAGACGCCCACCAGCAGGCGGCTCCGCCGCCGGAACTCCTCCAGATGGGTTGCCGACACCCAGTCGCCGGCGTGGAAGACCACGTCGGCGCTTTCGACGGCGGACCACACCTGTGCAGGAAGGTCACGCGCGCGCTTGGGGACGTGGGTATCGGCGACCAGGACAAGATTCAGCGGCATGGGAAAGATCCTGCCATGCCCGCCGGGTTCCCGGGGACAGGTCTCTCGCCCCCTCCTGCGGACCCTTCCGGCGTTCTTTCGATTCGCCCTTTTCCCGGCGGGCAGCCGGTCGTACTCTGGGCTCGGAGGTGATTGCCATGGAGGCAACGCAGGGCGACCGCATCATCGTGCACGGCAGGACTGTGGGGGCGGCGGACCGGCATGGGGTGATTCTTGAGGTGCGCGGCCAGGGCGGAGCGCCGCCCTACCGTGTTCGCTTTGATGACGGACACGAGACGATCATGTACCCCGGCGGTGATTTCGCCGTCGAGCGCGGTACAGCAAACCAGGCCTGACCGGCGCAGCGGACTGGCGGGTGCCGCCCACCCGTCCCACCTGTCAGACTGGAACGATGGATCACTTTCCGGCGTCCACCGCGTCCTCCGTCCCTCCCGTCCGCACCGGTCCCAGGGACCCCGGCGACGCCTGGGTCGAGGGAAGCCGCGGGCGCTTCTGGGGGCGTTTCGGCGCGGCGGGGGTGCTGGCCCACGATCCCGGCAAGGGGGTGCTGCTGCAGCACCGGGCCGTGTGGAGCCACAACGGTGGAACCTGGGGGCTGCCCGGCGGCGCACTCCATGAGGGCGAGGAGGCCGTGACCGGCGCGCTCCGGGAAGCCTATGAGGAAGCCGCCGTGCCCGCGGACAATGTGGACGTGCTCTTCACGTCCCGGCTGGACGTGGGGTACTGGAGCTACACCACGGTTGTGGTGCTGGTGCGGGAGGCGTTTGACCCCGTCATCAGCGATCCCGAAAGCCTGGAGCTCCGGTGGGTCCCGCTGCCCGAGGTGGGTGCCCTGGAACTGCACCCGGGATTCGAAGCGTCCTGGCCGGACCTCCGTGCAAGGCTCGAGTCCTAGTAGTCCGGGCCGTACTCGGCCGTGACCAGGATGGGGAGGTGGTCTGAGTTGCCGCGCGGCAGGGTCTCCACGCTTTCAATATCCAGGCCCAGTGACGTGGCGAAATCGAAGTGGCCCTTGAACACCTTGTACCGGGTGTAGGTGCGCCGGTTGCTCAGGGACAGTGCATAGCCCGAGTTTTTCATGTGCAGGTCAAGGTTCTTGGTGAAGAACGGGTAGTTGAAATCGCCCACCATCAGGGTCATCAGGCCCTTGCCCATGCTCAGCAGCTCCGCGTGGGCCGCGTGGATCTGCTTGCGCCGCAGCGAGTTGGAGGCGGTAAGCGGGGCTGCGTGGAACGAGCCGATCACCAGTTCATGCTGCGTTTCATTGTCCATGACCCGGGTGCCGATCAGCCGCTCATGGGCCGGGGCCAGGACGCGGTCATGCATCGACTTCTTCAGGGCGAAGGACTGGGTGTCCAGGGCAGTGAAGCGGCTGGTGCGGTAGTAGATGGCCAGCCCCAGCCGGTTGCCCTTCGTGGCATCCGCCAGATGCAGCGGGCCCAGGGTTTCCGGAAGATCGCTGGAATCCACCTCCTGGAGGCAGAGCGCATCAATGTCATGGTTCCGCGCCAGGGCGAGGAGTTCGCCGCTCGCCTTGTGCTTGCGGAGGTTGTAGCTGATGACGCGCATGGAACACCTCTTCAGAGGGTTGCTGACAGGACCAGTTCCTGAGTCTAGTCGGATGGATCCCGCCAGCGGCCAACATTTCGCCGCGTCCCTTTGGGCGAAATGCCGTGCCCGGGTCCGGCGCAGGCGGGGCACCCGTCCCGGATAGAGTTAAGGCCGATTCACTGGAACTCCAAAGGGGCCAACGTTGACCGCAGAGCTGCCTGAACTGGCTGAAGGAAACTTCTACTACCTGAACCTGGGCGGTGGGCGTTTCCGTTCCACCATCCATGCCCAGGGTGCCTGGAACGTCCACGAGCAGCATATGGCGCCGGCGTCCGGCCTGCTGGCGGACAGCCTGGAACGCCATAACCCGCGGCCAGACATGCGGATGGCGCGGATCAGCTACGAGATCCTCGGCCTCATCCCGGGCGGCGAGTTCAAGATCGCAGCCACCACCCTCCGGCCCGGAAAAACCATCGAACTCCTGCAGGCCGAGCTGGTGGCGGGCGGCCGGACCGCCATCCGTGCCACCGCCTGGCGGCTGGCAACCAGCGATACAACGCCGGTGGCCGCCATCGAGGACACGACCATTCCCGGTCCGGAAGACTGCAAGCCGTACGACGGCGCGTCCGTGTGGCCCGGCGGCTACATCCGCTCGCTGGAAATGCGCGTGGCGGAAGGGCACCGGCCCGGGGCCGGAAAGGTCTGGCTCCGAACGGAACATCCCCTGACGGACCGCGCGGACAGCGGTGCCCTGGCCAGGCTCATGGGCATGGTGGACACGGCCAACGGCATCGCGGCCAGGGTGCCGCCCGGGAAGGGCAGTTACTCCTTTCCCAACCTTGACCTGCAGATCCACATGTACCGCCGGCCCGAAGGGGAGTGGCTGGGCCTGGACAACGCGGTCTCGTTCGGCGGGGACGGGATAGGCCTGACCTCCACCGTCCTGCACGACCTCCAGGGGCCGTTTGGGCGCGCGGAGCAGATCCTCACACTCCGAAGAACCTGACGGGACCGCCGGGTGTGGAGCGCGGCAGTCGATGGCGGTCTTTTCGGAGCGTTACCTCGCCTGTTCAGGGATGCTGGCCGCCTGAGGGAGCTTGGGACACTCCGGGATCGCGGGCAACCGGCGGTTCGGGATCGTTGCCTTCCGTGTGAAGTTCGTCGGCGAAGACAGAAATGAACTGGGCAGATCACCAGAGCCTGTCCAGCGTGGTGGTCGCAAGACGGTCCCATCGATCAGCGCCTCGAGTGCCTGATCACGTGAGGTCGGAAAGCTCCCTCTCCGGATATTCCGTGAGCAACAGGGTGGACGCCGGCGGCCAGAAGATCCGCCTGTTTTCGATGAGTGGACCGATGCCGGTTGAGCTACCGGGTAGCCAATAAGTTCCGTCGTGGGCTGCTTCGAGGTGTCCCATAACTAATGATTAGTATGCCGAATAAGCCCGCAGGTTTTGAGGCATAGTTATAAGAATCGCCGACCGGGAGGAAGCCGCGGGATATCGCCCGAATTAGGGTCTTGCCGGCTTGGCCTTTTCGACGGGCGTGAGCCGCCACGTAAGACAAGGGTCACGAGACGATGTGATGTGCTGTGTGTGGATTATTCTCCTATGGCACTTACTTGGGGGGTGAGTATCTACTTCTCGAGGACGGGGATACCGAGTCGGGAGCAGACATCCGCAGGACCCGGTATCACTGCGACTGTGTTGTCGACTACGCAGGCCCTGAGTTCAGGCACAAAGTGCCCAGGGCCAAAGGTGTTGGGGAAAGCCGTGCCGGGGTTGCCTTGAGCATCCGTTACGGTCCCTGTCGGGGCGGGAGCCGGGGCAGGCTCTTGGTAATCCGGAGGAATAAGGTCATCGGTGATCCCTCCCGGGTTCATCAGTCCCTGGTCCCAGTTGAAAGCGCAAAGGCCGATCGGATCGCTAATCTGCTTCTTTCCTGCGTTTGGGTCCCCCTGCAGGGCTTCGGCGTCATAATTGAAACCCTCATCCATAGCCCCGGCAAGGAGATAGGGTTCCATCCTGTTTCCGGGGGAATGAGGAGATGGGTAGGTGGCGGTGAGGTCTGCGCGGTAGTAGCACCGGATGTCCCGTTTGTCCTCAACCGGAGCGAAGGCCACGTACGCCACTGCCGCCGTCGAGCCCGCCAACGCGAGGCCGGCCAGGGACAACGCCATCGGTCGGCGCCACCACGGCCTGCGACGGGACTGCGCAGCCGCTTCCCTAACCACCGCGTCCCGCACAGCCTGCCGTGTTTCGGCCGGATAGTGGATGTCTGAAAGTTTCATGACTGCCTCGATTCCACAGGATTGTTCTGCTCGGCCAAGAGCAAGGGTGAGGCCACCGCGGCGGCCCGCAACTTTGTTTTCGCACGGTTCACACGGGACCGGATAGTGCCAACGCGGACCTGAAGGGCCTCCGCCGCCTCAAGGTAGGAGTAGCCGTTGACAGTGCACAGCAACAACGCGTCCCGTTCACCGCGTGTGAGGTTCCCGGCGCCGTCCAGCAGTTCCTTCACGAGGTTTTCGGCGTCGACCCGGTCTGCGATTGAAGACGAATGATCGGGTTCCACAGCAGCGTGTGGCAGCTGCCTGAGGAACTGCTCGTGGCGGCGCACAGACCGGGCTCGGTTCCGTACTGAGTTGGTAGCCACGCCCAGAAGCCAAGGAAGGATTGACTTCCGTTCCAGCGTGAGCCGGGTGCGCTGCCGCCACGCCTCGAGGAACGTGACAGAGACGATGTCTTCGGCATCCTGCCATGACCCGGTCCGGCTCAGGCAGTACCGGAAGACAGCATCTGCATGGCGGTCAAACAGCCCGCCTAGCGCGTCTGCGTCTCCCTGTCTGCACCTATCCCACAGTTCCGCATCTGTTTCCCCCAGCTGTTCCATACCTAATAGTGTCCGGGAGTCCCCAGAAAGTTCCCCGCCCACCACGACGGAGTCCTCCTCTGCCAGATCGTCACAAGGGAGTCAGTCCGAATGTCGCTGACGAACTATGAGAGTTATCTCCCATCCATCCGAGGTGTCCCTCAACCCATATGCCTCGAAACACTAGGGTCTCGAGACTCTGAGGCTAGGAGACACCCAGATGGGCTTAGAGAAGGAGTCGGCGCCAGCGGGCGGATCGAGTACCGTATCAGCCGGTTACTTGTCGGACCTGAACACGATCGAGTCGAAGACGGCGCCTGCCTCCCTCGTCAGCTCCGGATTGATCGACTCGTGGAACTGGACCACCCAGATCACGCTGCGCTGGCCGTTCATGTCGACCACCCGGTAGGTTTCGCGTTCAGCGGCGCTGGAGTACCAGCGTGTGCATTCGTTTGAGAGTGATGAGTGGACACAGAACTTGTCGCGGTCGCAGGCTGTTATGTCCACGTCGCCCTCGACCGAGTGGTCGAACTCGAAGCCGGAGTAATCGCCCGGCAAGACCTCGACGGGAGGAGTACTCACCGTTGACGTTTGAGCCCTTACCGCGTCGACGAAGGCCTGAGCCGACGGATCGACTTTGACGAGCGCGTCCTGCCAGGCGCATGCGTCTGTCGGCACATAATGGGCGGGCCACCAACCTACGAAGACCCCCCATTCATCCGGGTGATCCGGGTCGTCCTTGGCCAGGCCTTCGCCGTCGGTAACCGACCAGCCATCTGGGACGGTGATCTGGAAAGGCGCCGTGAAGCCGGTGGCGAGGACGAGGTATGTGCCGGCAGCGATGTCACCATTCTCCGGCAGCGGTGAGACCCTACGAGTGTCGTCACCCTCTGGCGTCGGCGGAACGGTGCGAGACTCCGTAGTCGAAGTACTGGCGGACGGGAGGGAGACGCCGTCGGACTCATACTGGCACCCGCCGAGGAATCCAATCAGTGCGATAGCCACCAGGGGCAGGAGATGGCACGGCCGCTGAGCGGCCTTTGGGAGGGGTGCCATGGAGCTCATCGATCCACCAAGCCGCTGCAGGGTAACTGTGAGGCCCCGCAGCCGGGTGGCCCCGCGGGCGGTCCGGGATGGGATGCCGTCGCCCCAAGTCTCCTCCGGCGCAGAACCCGTGACAATGAAGGGTTGTACGGAAATCAGTTTCGATTAATGCAATTACCAGACATGGCAGGCGCGTGCACCCGGTCACCGATCCGAAGCACCTCTCAGCGTTCCCAGAACGCCGCCATATGGCGGCAACTCCTGCGGGCCCGATGGATGTATCGTTGAGTATCGTTGTATATCGTTGGCGGTTTACAGAGGAGATCATCATGCGTGGTTCATACCCGGCAGCCGGATTCGGCGGGAGCAACATCGACGGCATGTGGCAGGCCGTCGAGGAGCTGCGCTCCCGGTTCGAAAAACGCGCCGGAACCCGTGCCGGCAAGGGCGAGGTGAGGTCGGCAGTGCTGGCGCTTCTTGCTGAGCGGCCGATGCACGGCTACCAGATCATCCGCGAGATCGAGGAGCGTAGCGGCGGCAGCTGGAAGCCGAGCACCGGTTCCGTCTACCCCACCCTGCAACTGCTCGCGGACGAGGGCAGCATCAGCGCCGAGGAGTCCAACGGCCGCAAGATCTATTCGCTGACCGAGGCCGGCCGGGAGGAAGTTGCGCAGGACCGCGGGGCAACGCCCTGGGACACGCCGGGCTCGCACGCCGGCAGCTTTGGATCCCTGCCCAAAGCGGGGGTGGAGCTCGCGCAGGCTGCAGCCCAGGTGGGCCGCACGGGCTCGCCGGACCAGGTGCAGCAGGCCGTGGCGGTACTCGACGACGCACGGCGCCGGCTCTACGCGATCCTCGCCCAGGATTGACCCGGGTGGCGTCTGTCCGCCTGCATCGTGCCGCTCCGGCCGCGGGCGCCGGGGACACCCGTGCCCGCTACCGCCGGATCCTGCGCTTTGCCGCCTGGAACCTGGCGGTGACGTGGTGGTTTGAACTGTTCCTTCCGCGGATCGGACTTGCCCGGGTGGCGGAGCGTACGCGGCCGCGGAGGATGCAGCGCTTCGCCCGGCGCTTCCATGGCCTGGCCGTGGAGCTGGGCGGCCTGATGATCAAGGTGGGACAGTTCCTTTCCTCCAGGCTCGATATCCTGCCGCCGGAGATCACCAGGGAGCTTGAAGGCCTCCAGGACGAGGTGCCGCCCGTTCCGTTTCCTGCGATCCGCGCTTTGGCCGAGGAGGAGTTGGGCGCTCCGCTGGACCAGGTATTCGCTTTCGTGGAGGAGGTACCGATCGCTGCCGCGTCGCTGGGGCAGGCGCACCGGGCACGCCTTCGTTCAACCGATGCGGCCGACACCGGGTTCACCGATGTGGTGCTCAAGGTGCAGCGTCCGGGCATTGAGGCGATTGTAGACGTCGACCTTGCAGCCCTGCGCAAGGTAGGCGGCTGGCTCAGCCGCATTCGCCTGGTGTCCCGCCGCGCCAATATGCCGGCCCTGGTGGAGGAGTTTGCGCAGACCAGCTTCGAGGAGATCGACTACCTGCACGAGGCGGCGAATTCCGAACGCTTCGCCGCCGATTTTTCCGACGACGGCAGGGTCTGCGTGCCCGGCATTGCCTGGGAGCGGAGCACCCGCCGCGTGCTCACCCTTGAAGACGTCACGGCCATCAAGATCACGGAGGCAGGGGCGCTCAGGGCGGCGGGCATCGACCCGGCCGAGGTGGCTCCTGTGTTCGCCGCCGTTATGTTCGACCAGATGTTCACCAATGGCTTCTTCCACGCCGACCCACACCCCGGGAATATCTTCGTCACCCCCGTCGCGGCAGCGGCCGGCGACCGCCCGTGGAAGCTGACGTTCATCGATTTCGGCATGATGGGAGAAATAACCGCCTCCACCCGCAGCGGACTCCGGAAATTGCTGATTGCGGCCGCCGCGCGTGACGGCAGTGGGCTGGTGGCGGCGATCAACGACGTCGGCGTGCTGGCGCCGTCAGCCGACACAGTGGAGATGGAACGCGCCATGACGCACCTCTTCGCCCGCTTCGGCGGGATGGGCTTCGCCGAGCTCCGGGAAGTGGATCCGAGGGAGTTCCGTGACTTCGCGGTGGAATTCGGCGACGTTGTCCGCTCGCTGCCGTTCCAGCTCCCGGAAAACTTCCTGCTCATCATCCGGGCGATGTCGCTGACCTCGGGGGTGTGCTCCTCGCTCGATGAGCGCTTCAACCTCTGGGATTCCGTGGAACCGTATGCTGCCCGGCTCCTGCGCGACGAGCGCGGCAACATCGTGGAGGACGTGGCACAGCAGGCCCTCGACGCCGCGGCAACCGCGCTGCGCCTGCCGAAACGCCTGGATGCGCTGGCCGGCCGGCTCGAGGAAGGTTCGCTCGCCGTCGCAAATCCCCGCCTTGAACGGCGCATCGCCCGGCTGGACCGCTCCACCCGGCGCTCTGCTTCCGCCCTGGTATTTGCCGCCCTGCTCATCGCCGGCGCCATCGTGCGGGCTGACGACGCCGTCCTGGGCGGCATCCTTATGGCCGGTTCAGTGGTTCCGTTGCTGCATGGCCTCTGGGCAGGCCGGCGCGGCCTCTGACAGCGAAGTGCCCAGGCCGCAGCCGTTGCCGGCGCGGGCGTCAGGTGCGGGCGTGGAAAACCAGCCAGCCCGCGAGCGTTGACAGGCCAGTCAGCACGGCGCCCCACAGCATGTCCACGACAATCAGCTGCAGCGGCCACACTTTGAGGGTGGCTGCGTTGGTGAGGTCATAGGTGGCGTAGGCGAAGGCGCCCAGCGCCGCGCCGTAACCCAGGGCAGCCAGCCAGCTGCCGCCGTCGAGCGCGGGCCGGAGGGCAAAGAACACAATTCCGGCGATGTAAATGACGTAGAACGCCACGGCGTAACCTAGGTGTGGTTTGTCCGCCAGCAGTTCGCCGATGTGGCTGCGGTAAAAGGGGTTCATCAGCTTGAGCCAGATGGCGTCGATCGCTGCGAAGGCGGCGGCGACAACGAGGAATTGCAGAATGACCATAAGGGAGCTTAGCAATATGAACGACGGCGGTCCGGGGCCCCGCACCCTGACAGTGGTGCGGCAGGAAAAGACGCTGGGCGCCGGCCGGGACCTGGAGTTCGGCCTGGAATTGCTGGCCAGGGCCAAAAGCGGGGACATCGGTCCCACGCTGCGTCTGTACCGGCCCGCCCCCACGGTCGCGTTCGGCCAGCGTGACACCCGCCTGCCGGGATTCGACGCCGCTGCGAAGGCATGCCGTGCCAACGGCTTCGAACCCCTGGTCCGCCGGGCAGGGGGACGGGCGGCCGCCTATCACGAGGGAACCCTGGTGGTGGACCACATTGAACCCGATCCGGACGCCATCGCCGGTTCCAAAACCAGGTTCGGGTACTTCGGGGAACTGTTTGCGGACGCCCTCCGCCGTGTCGGCGTGCAGGCGGCTGTAGGCGAGATTCCGGGGGAATACTGCCCCGGGGAGTTCAGCGTGCACGGCACGGACCCGTCTGACGGCGCGCACCGGGTGAAACTGGTGGGCACCGCCCAGCGGGTGGTGGCCGGCGGGTGGCTGTTCAGTTCGGTGATCGTGGTGGAAAACTCAGCGCCAATCCGCAAAGTGCTGACCGACAGCTACGCAGCCCTGGGGCTGGACTGGGACCCTGCCACGGCAGGGGCGGTGGACGACCTTGTGCCTGGTGTGGACGTCGCAGCGGTGGAGGATGCCCTTCTGTCCGTGTACGCGGATCATGCCACCCTCAAAACCGCTGTATTCAGCAGCCTTGGGGCATAACCGGCCCATTGACTGCCAGGCAGCGCAACGGGACCAACAGTGGAAATGCCGGTCCCGTTGTGAAAGGGCTAGGCTGCGAGGCGCTGCTTGACCTCGGCGGCTGACGGGTTGGTGGCAGAAGTGCCGTCCGGGAAGAGGACGGTGGGCACAGTCTGGTTTCCACCGTTCAGCTGCTCCACGAGTTCGGCGGTGCCTTCCACTTCCTCGATGTTGATCTCGGTGTAGCCGATGCCTTGGGCGTCAAGCTGCTTCTTCAGCCGGTTGCAGTAGCCGCACCAGGTGGTGGAAAACATGGTGATAGTGCCGGATTCGGGAGTGAAGTCCACGGAGCTCTCCTCTGTGCTTGATAACGGTTTCGTTCCTGTAACGGTAGCGTGCAGTCCGGTATTCCCCCGCTTCCGGGCCGGCCGCACCCCCGCGGATGACAGCTCCTGCCGCCGATGGCATGCTGGAGCCATGTGTGGACGTTACGTGATGGCACGCGCCGTGGGGGACCTCCTTGCCGAGTTCGACGCCGAACTTGAGGACGAGGTCAGCATCCCGCCGTCGTGGAATGTGGCGCCGACGGACCCGGTCCCCATCGTCCTGGAACGCCTGGTGGACGGCGAGTCCGGGAACAGGCACGTCCGCCAGCTCCACGCCGCCCGCTGGGGACTGGTCCCGTCCTGGGCCAAGGACCCTGGCATCGGCTCGCGGATGATCAACGCCCGCAGCGAGTCCGTCCTTGAGAAACCGGCGTTCCGGAAAGCCATGCAGTCCCGCCGTTGCGCTGTCCCGGCAGACGGCTACTACGAGTGGAAGCAGGGGCCCGGAAAGTCCAAGCAGCCGTACTACGTGCACCCGGGCGTTGGCCATGGCCTGGTGTTCGCGGGGCTCTATGAGTGGTGGAAGGATCCCTCCTGGCCGGCAGGGGAGCCGGGCGGGTGGCTGCTCTCAACGTCCATCCTGACCACGGACACGCCCCCGCCGGGCAGCGAGTCCACGGTGTTCGGCAAACTCACGGCACTCCATGACCGGGTACCCCTTCCCATGGACAAAGCCACGATGCAGACCTGGCTGGACCCCCAGGCCGACGATCCGGCCGGACTCGTGGACCTGGTACGGGCAGGGGTCAAGGACGTAGCCGCCGACTGGCAGGTGGAATCCGTAGGGAAAGAGGTCGGCAACGTCAGGAACAACGGGCCGGAACTGATCCGGCCCGTTGAAGCGCTCTTCTAGCAGCCGGCCCTGTGAGCAGCCCGGGCCAAATCCTGGGGGGGAGGGCTAAACGGTGACCGCGCCGTCGTCGTCCACTGCCCAGGTGGGGTTGTACGCCACCTCCCAGCGGAAACCGTCCGGGTCCGCGAAGTAGCCGCTGTAGCCGCCCCACGGCTGGGTGATGGGCTCGGCAATGATCTCCGCTCCCGCGGCGGCGGCCTCCTCCATAACGCGGTCCACGTCCTCCGTGCCGGGAAGGTTGTGGCTCAGCGTGATGCAGGGGACAGCTCCGGACGCGGTGACACCGGCGTCGGCCTGCATCTGGCGCACGTCCCACAGGGACAGCACCAGCCCGTGGTTCACCTGGATGAACACCACGTCGCCGGGAACTTCCCGGTGGACAGGCCAGCCAAGCCCGTCAACATAAAAAGCCCGGGACGCGGCAACACTGCGGACGCCCAGCGAAATGAAGTCGACTCTTGGCTGCATGCTTCGATACTGTCAGACGATGGCGACAATTCAAGGAAACGATAGAGATGCTTTGGCCGACAAGGAACAGCTCGCTGCCGTCCGTGTTGCTGTTGACGAGGTGGATGACCAGATTGTCACCCTCATCGCCCGCCGCGAACGGCTAATCCGCATCGCCGGAACACTCAAGGGTGACGACGCCGAAGTCCGCGCCCCTGGCCGGGTGGAGCGGATCATTGAACACGTCCGCTCAGCCGCGGAAAAGAAGGACATCGACCCGGACATCGTCGAGTCCACGTACAGGGCCATGATCTCCGGGTTCATCGAACTGGAACTGAAGGTCCACAAAGAGAACAGCTGACCTCCCGCCCTGCGGGCCTGGTTACAGGTGTTCCTCCACGGGAACGCCGTGCTGGTATTCCCTGCCCTCCGCCTCGCTGAAGGCTGACATGAGGTGTCCCTTGCCCAGGCCGTTCAGGGCGGCAAGGGGAAAGCTGCCGGTGATGGTGTTCTCTGAATGGGTTACCCCGGACAGGTCGTAGTCCTCCTCGACTCCCTGTTCGCGGTTAAAGGAATAGAAGGCAATGGCCTTCCCGTTCATGAACTCAATACACAGCCTCCGCTGCGAGGAATAGTCGGGGGTGGCCCCCATCAGCCCCACCACGTAGGCGCCGGAATCCGGGATGGTGCCGTCTATATCGAACGTGGCCACCACGGTGGAATCCTGGGCTGTGATGCTTGCCTGCTTCAGAAGTGCGTCTTGGGTTTTCATGGCACAATCCTGCTCCCTGCCGATCGGTCCGTCCACCCTTCCCGGCCAATCTCTTTGTCCCTCCCGCAGCCCATCTATGCTCCCGTTCAGGGCAGGGGTAGACTGGTTCTATTCGAATATGTGTTCGAATACTTTCAGCTACATCCACTCGGGGAGGGTCCATGGGTATGTTCAGCGAATCCGTGGACGTCGACTGCACTGCGGGCGGCGAACCCATCGGCCTGCTGTGGGCTGGACGGTCCTATGCAGTCTGCGCGGAACCGGTGCGCTGGTACGAGCGCCGGCAATGGTGGGCTGAAGAAACCCGCGCACCGCTGGGCAGTGGCCCCGGAGTGGTGGACCATGAGATCTGGCGGGTCCAGGTGTTGCCTTCCGCACCGGTGCGGGGTGCCCAAGCCGCTGAGCCGCTGACCCTCGACCTCACCCGGCATATCCGCAGCGGCAGGTGGCGGCTCCTGCGCATCCATGACGCACTCCGGCCCAGGACAGCATGAGTTTCACCCATCTTCACGTTTCCACAGCATTCAGCGCCCACTACGGCGTTTCCTGGCCCGAGGAACTGGCGCAGGCAGCAGCCGCTGACGGCGCAACCGCGCTCGCCTGTACGGACAGGGACGGGTTGTACGGGACCATCAAGCACCTCAAGGCGTGCATGGCAGCGGGCATCGATCCCATCGTTGGGGTTGACCTTGCGGTATTCGACGACGACGGCGACCACCGCACGCAGCTGGCGGGCAGGGTGGTGGTACTGGCCCGGGGCCACAACAACGGGTCAGGCTACCGCGCCCTGTGCAGGCTGATTTCCGATGCCCACGCCCGCACCACGGGAAAAGCCGGTGGAACTGTCCCGGTGGCCGTCACCCGGGCCGAGCTGGCGTCCCGCACCCTCGATCCGCAAACCCTGAAACCGGTATTGACTGTCCTGCTGGGGCCTGATTCCGACGTCGGACGGGCCATGGGAGGGCGCCGTTACCTTCGCCCCCGCACACTATTCAAGCAATGGCTGGATGCAATGCCCCCAGGCACGCTGGTGGCCGAGATCGTGACGCAGCTCAGCGCTCCGGGAAAGCCGTTGAGTACCGCCCACGCGGTCCGGATGCTCAAGCTTGCCGAAGAGCATCAGGTTCCGGCTGTCCTGACCAACGCAGCCAGGTACTGCGCCGCAGACGGCGCGCCCACCGCCGATGTGCTCGACTCAGCCCGCACCCTGAAATCCCTTCCCGAACTTGCGGATGAACCGCTGCTGCAGCCAACCGGGCAGGGGTGGCTGAAATCCTCCCCGGAAATGCTCCGGCTGGGCAAGGAGATCATTTCAGCGGCAGGATATGGTGCCGCGGACCTGAAACAGCTGATGGCGCAGACCGAGGCGCTCGCGGACCGCTGCCGAATTGATCCGGAAACGGACATGGGCTGGAAGCAGCCGGTTGTGCCCGAAGCCTCAGCCCTGGGGATCAGCCAGGATCCACACGTTGAACTGGTGCAACGGTGCCAGGCCGGTATCAGCCGCCGCTTTCCGGGGATCAACGGTGCTGCCGGAGAGAAGATGCGATCCCGGCTGGACCATGAACTGGGCATCATCCGCAACCTCGGTTTTTCCTCCTATTTCCTGACAGTTGCAGAAGTGTCACGAATGATCCAGGAGATGGGGGTGCGTGCGGCAGCCAGGGGATCAGGCGCCTCCAGCCTGGTCAATTACCTGATTGATGTCAGCCAGGTGAACCCCCTGCAGCACGACCTCATCTTTGAACGGTTCCTGTCGCGGGACCGGGCCACCCTTCCGGACATCGATATTGACGTTGAAAGCGCTGAGCGGCACAACGTCTACCACCGCATTTTCAAGCGTTTCGGGTCCGAACGGGTCACCCTGATGAGCATGCAGAACGGTTACCGGGCCAGGGGTGCCGTGCGGGATGCCGGCATGGCGCTGGGCATGGACGGCGACGAGGTGGGGGAGATCGCCAAGCAGCTGTGGCGTTTCTCAGCCCGGAAATTCCGTGATGCCCTGCAGGAAAAGCCTGAACTCCGGGAATTTGCCGGCCGGGTGGAACAACGGGAAGTGGACGGCAACCAACAGCTTGACCTGCTGGTTGACCTGACGGAACGGCTTGACCGGCTGCCCCGCCATATTTCCATGCATCCGTGTGGCGTCATCCTCGGTGACGCCACCCTCCTGGACCGCACCCCGGTGCAGCCCAGCGGGCTGGGCCTGCCCATGAGCCAGTTCGATAAGCACGACATGGATCCCATGGGCATGCTCAAACTGGACGTCCTGGGAGTCCGCATGCAGAGCGCCATGGCGTTTGCCGTCCGTGAGGTCATCCGCATCCACCCGTCCAAGGAGGAGGTGGTGGCCGCCGGCCGGCATCCGTCAGGTCCGGGCGGAAGCGGTCCTGACTACATTGCGGAGAACGGCCATATCGACCTGAACGCCGTTCCCCTTGATGACAAGGCCACATTTGAACTCATCAGAAGCACCCACACCCTGGGCTGTTTCCAGATTGAATCACCCGGCCAGCGGGAACTGATCGGCAAGATGGCCCCCCGTGAGTTCAACGACCTCATCATCGACATCTCCCTGTTCCGCCCGGGCCCCATGAAGTCGGACATGGTCCGGCCCTTCCTGGAACACCGTCACGGCTTCGCGCCCGAGGTCTATCCTCATCCTGACCTGAAACCGGTGCTGGCGGAAACCCATGGCGTCACCGTCTTCCACGAACAGATACTGCGGACCTTTGATGTCATGACCGGCTGCGGCCTGGCACGGGCCGACGAATTCCGCCGCGCCCTGGGAAACGAGGCACTCGAACTGGGAGTGGAGGAATTCTTCCGCACAGCGGCCAGGAAAAAGGGGTACCAGCCGGAGGTAGTGGACAACGTCTGGGGAACGCTGAAGGCCTTCGGAAGCTTCGGATTCTGCAAAGCCCACGGCGCCGCCTTTGCCGTGCCCACCTACCAGTCTGCCTGGCTGAAGGCCCATCATCCTGAAGCATTCCTTGCCGGGCTGTGGGAGCACGATCCTGGCATGTACCCCAAGCGGCTGCTGGTGGCGGAAGCCCGGCGGCTTGGCATCCCCATCCTTCCCCTGGACATCAACCGCAGCAAGGGCGAATACCGGGTGGAAAGGATTGAAGCCGGCAAGGACGCAGGAAAACTGGGTATCAGGCTGAGCCTCAACGGCATCTACGGGCTGTCCGCAACGGAGCTCAAGCGGATCGTTGCGGGCCAGCCCTACGACTCGCTGGCGGACCTGAGGGCACGGTCCCGGGTCAGCAAGCCCAACATCAAGAGATTGGCCCAGCTGGGGGCATTTGATTCGCTTCACCGTGAGGCGGGCGGCACGGCCAACCGCGCCGATCTTGTCCACCACCTGCAGCAGCTCCAGGGTTCCGGCAGCGGGCGGAAAGGCGTGGAAGTCCTTGAGGGGCAGCTGTCCCTTCCCCTGGGTGATGTTGAGCTTCGCAATGTTAAGCCGGGACTGCCGGTGCCTTCCCTGGTGGAAAACGTCCGTGCCGAACTGGACCTGATGGCAGTTGATGTCAGCAGCCACCTGATGGACAGCCACCGGCCAATGCTGGACAGGCTGGGCGTCATCACGGCGGACAAACTCCTTGGCCTGCGCAACGGGACGGAAGTCCTGGTGGCCGGGGTGCGGGTGGCAACCCAGACGCCGCCCATGCGGGGCGGGAGGCGGGTGGTCTTCATCAGTATCGACGACGGCACCGGCTGCATAGATTCGGTCTTTTTCCACGAGGCCCAGGAAAAAGCAGGAATGCTCCTGTTCGGCACCAGGCTGCTGCTGATCCGAGGGACCACCAGGCGGACCGGACCGCGGGGAATCAGCCTGAGCGCCAGCATGGCCTGGGACCTTGGCAGGACAGAGACACTGCCGTTCCCGGATTCCCGTCCGCAGGAACCAGAGGTCCGGCACCCGCTGGATGGAGTTACCAGGAGCCTCGCCATCACGGGATTCAGCGGCTGACCCTTCCGTGCGCCGCGTTGGTCGGGCCCCAACGGAACCGATAGCATTGACGATGGCTGGCTGTGGTCCCCGTATGCCACAAGCTATGAAGCCTCAACTTTGAATAGGAGACACCCGTGTCAGATGCCCAGCAGATCACCCTTCTCGTCGATGGCGAAGAGACCAAGGTGACTACCGGGACAACCGGTGCGGAACTCTTCTTTGAGCGCCGTGATGTTGTTGTAGCCCGCGTCAACGGAGAACTGAAGGACCTTGACCAGGAGCTCCCGGAAGGCGCCGACGTCGAAGGCGTCACCATTGACTCGCCTGACGGCCTTAACGTCCTCCGCCACTCCACTGCCCACGTCATGGCCCAGGCTGTCCAGCAGCTGCGTCCCGACGCCAAGCTGGGCATCGGCCCGTACATCACTGACGGGTTCTACTTCGACTTCGATGTCGCCGAACCGTTCACTCCCGAGGACCTCAAGACCCTCGAGAAGATGATGCAAAAAATCATCAACCAGAACCAGAAGTTCGTCCGCCGCGTGGTCAACGAGGACGAAGCCCGCGAAGCCATGAAGAACGAGCCCTACAAGCTTGAACTGCTGGGCAAGAAAAACGAGGCCGCAGAGGCCGGCGAAGGCGTGAACGTCGAGGTCGGCGCGGGCGATATCACCATCTACGACAACGTTGAGCGCAAGGAAGGGACCACCGTCTGGTGCGATCTCTGCCGCGGCCCGCATCTGCCCAACACCAAGCTCATCTCCAACGCCTTTGCCCTCACCCGCTCGTCCTCCGCGTACTGGCTGGGCAACCAGAAAAACCAGCAGCTGCAGCGCATCTATGGCACGGCCTGGCCCACCAAGGACGCCCTCAAGGCCTACCAGGAACGCATCGCGGAGGCCGAACGCCGCGACCACCGCAAGCTCGGCTCGGAACTGGACCTCTTCTCCTTCCCGGATGAACTCGGCTCAGGCCTCCCCGTCTTCCACCCCAAGGGCGGCATCATCCGCAAGGAGATGGAGGATTACTCCCGCCAGCGCCACGTCGAGGCCGGCTACGAGTTCGTCTACACCCCTCACATCACCAAGGGGCATCTGTACGAGGTCTCAGGGCACCTGGACTGGTACAAGGACGGCATGTTCCCGGCCATGCGCGTGGATGAGGAACTCAACGCAGACGGTACAGTCCGGAAGCCTGCCCAGGACTACTACCTGAAGCCGATGAACTGCCCCATGCACAACCTGATCTTCCGTTCCCGCGGACGGTCCTACCGTGAGCTGCCGCTGCGGCTCTTCGAATTCGGCGCTGTCTACCGCTACGAAAAGTCCGGCGTGGTGCACGGCCTGACCCGCGTGCGTGGCATGACACAGGACGACGCCCACATCTACTGCACCCGCGAGCAGATGAAGGACGAACTGACCAAGACGCTGACGTTCGTCCTCGACCTGCTCAAGGACTACGGCCTGAACGACTTCTACCTGGAGCTCTCCACCAAGGACCCGGAGAAGTTCGTCGGCGAGGACGCGGCCTGGGAAGAAGCTACACGTACCCTCGCCGAGGTTGCTGAGGAATCCGGCCTGGAACTGGTCGCGGATCCGGGCGGGGCCGCCTTCTACGGCCCCAAGATCTCCGTGCAGGCGAAGGACGCCCTTGGCCGCACCTGGCAGATGTCCACCATCCAGCTGGACTTCAACCTGCCCGAACGGTTCGAACTCGAATTCCAGGCCGCTGACGGCAGCCGCCAGCGGCCCGTGATGATCCACCGTGCCCTGTTCGGATCGATCGAGCGCTTCATTGGCGTGCTCACCGAGCACTACGCCGGCGCCTTCCCCGCATGGCTGGCACCGGTCCAGGTGGTGGGCATTCCGGTGGCGGAGACCTTCAACGAGTACATGTTCGACGTCGTGGACCAGCTGAAGGCGGCAGGCATCCGCGCGGAAGTGGACACCTCCTCGGACCGCTTCCCCAAGAAGATCCGCACGGCCAGCAAGGACAAGATTCCGTTCGTGCTGATTGCCGGCGGCGACGATGCCGAAGCAGGCGCCGTCTCGTTCCGCTTCCGCGATGGAAGCCAGGACAACGGCGTGCCTGTGGCCGAGGCCGTCAAGCGGATCACGGAAGCCGTCCGTAACCGGACCAGCTAGCGGAACGGAACAGCACCGTGCAGGAGAACACAGGCGCAGGGTATCCAGGAGATGCCGGCGTTACCGACGACTTTGACCTCGCCGGTGTTCCGGACGCCTTCCAGCGCCTGTGGACTCCGCACCGCATGGCGTACATCAAGGGCGGGCAGCACCAGTTCAAGAACGAGAACGACTGCCCGTTCTGCATCGGTCCCGGACGTACTGATGAGGAAGCCCTCATCGTCCACCGTGGAAAGACCTGCTACGTGGTGCTCAACCTGTTTCCCTACAACCCCGGGCATCTCCTGGTTTGCCCCTACCGGCACATCCCCGACTACACCGACCTGACACTCGATGAGACGGCGGAGTTTGCGGACCTCACGCAGACAGCCATGCGGGTGCTGCGGAAGGTGGCCAATCCGGGCGGCTTCAATCTGGGCATGAACCAGGGGGTTGTCGGCGGTGCCGGTATTGCCGCGCACCTGCACCAGCACATCGTTCCCCGGTGGGGCGGCGACGGGAACTTCTTCCCCATCATCGCCCAGACCAAGGCCATCACGCAGACCCTTGACGAGGTCCGCCAGCAGGTGGCCGACGCCTGGCCCGGGGAGACGGATGCTGAATAGGCACGCGCGCGGGTTTTTCACCGCCTTGTTCAGCCCCCTTGCCCGCTGGCTCCTCAAAATCGGGATTTCGCCGGATGCGGTAACGGTCATCGGCACCGCCGGAGTGGTGGTGGGCGCGCTGGTGTTCTACCCGCTCGGCCAGCTGTGGTGGGGAACCCTGTTCATCACGGCGTTCATCTTTTCCGACGTCCTGGACGGAATCATGGCCAGGATGCGGGAGGTGGGAAGCCGCTGGGGGAACTTCCTTGACTCCACCCTCGACCGGATTGCCGACGGCGCGCTGTTCGCCGGCCTGGCCGTCTGGTTCTTCACCGGCGGGGCCAATGTCCCCATCGCCGTGGCTGCCATGGTGTGCCTTGTCCTGGGCATGGTGGTTTCCTACGCCCGCGCCAAGGCGGAGTCGTTGGGCTTCACCGCCAATACCGGCATCGCCGAGAGGGCGGAGCGCCTCGTTTCGGTGCTGGTTGTCACCGGTTTCACCGGCCTGGGACTTCCGGAGGTGGTCCTGCTGGTGACGCTCCTGCTCCTCGCCGTGGCCAGCTTCATCACGGTGGTCCAGCGTGTGGTCTCCGTACGCCGCCAGGCCCTTGCGGAACCCTCGCCGGCCGATTAACGCGAATTAAGCCGGCCGGCCGCGGTGAGACTAGTATTAGGACTGCCCGGTCAATGGATCCGGCAACCCGGTGTGTGTACACGTGGCATCTCCGTGCCGCCCTGCACGACCGGCGAAGGTCATCTATCTACCCATAGGGGTTTTTGTGTCTACACCTGATGTAAGCAGCGAGGCCGGTACGTCCGCGAACAGCGTCACGGGCAGCAACCGCGTAAAGCGGGGCATGGCTGAGATGCTCAAGGGCGGCGTCATCATGGACGTCGTCAACGTCGAGCAGGCCCGCATCGCCGAAGACGCCGGTGCCGTTGCTGTGATGGCGCTGGAACGCGTTCCGGCCGATATCCGCGCCCAGGGCGGCGTGTCCCGCATGTCCGACCCCGACATGATCGACAAGATCATCGACGCCGTGTCCGTGCCGGTCATGGCGAAGGCCCGGATCGGCCACTTCGTCGAGGCCCAGGTCCTGCAGTCCCTCGGCGTGGACTACATTGACGAGTCCGAGGTCCTGACCCCGGCCGACTACACCAACCACATCGACAAGTGGAACTTCACCGTTCCCTTCGTCTGCGGTGCCACCAACCTCGGTGAGGCGCTGCGCCGCATCAACGAAGGCGCGGCCATGATCCGCTCCAAGGGCGAGGCCGGCACCGGCGACGTCTCCAACGCCACCACGCACATGCGCCAGATCCGTGCGGAACTGCTCAAGCTCGCGGCCCTGCCCGAGGACGAGCTCTACGTGGCAGCCAAGGAACTGCAGGCCCCGTACGAACTGGTCAAGGAAGTAGCCTCCACCGGCAAGCTTCCCGTGGTCCTGTTCACCGCCGGCGGCATCGCCACCCCGGCCGACGCCGCCATGATGATGCAGCTCGGCGCCGACGGCGTGTTCGTCGGCTCCGGCATCTTCAAGTCCGGCAACCCCGCCCAGCGCGCGGCCGCCGTCGTCAAGGCCACCACCTTCTACGACGACCCCGACGTCATCGCCAAGGCCTCCCGCGGCCTGGGCGAAGCCATGGTAGGCATCAATGTCGACGAGATCCCGCAGCCGCACCGCCTTGCCGAGCGCGGCTGGTAAATCTCTCTCCGTTGTGGCGCCGGACGGCGCGATCCTCTGCGTGCTATTCCCCGCCTCCCGCTGCCGCCATACTGGCGCTAGTTGGGGGCGGGGCTCCTTTTACGCACGCTGCCGGACCGCACCGCCCGTCGCCTTGCTTTCAGTAGTAACGACGCCGGTTCCTCACCTTTCTTCGGTGGGGGACCGGCGTCGTTTTTTGAATCGAATGCTCCGTAAATGTCGTTATCTGGCCTCAGAACGGCAGGTACGGAGCAATCGATGTGGGCTACTCCAGGCCGCGGCGCTTCAGGAGGGGCTCCAGCGTGGCTTCGCGGCCCCGAAGGATGCGGAACGATTCCAGCGGGTCGCGGCTGTTGCCCCGCGAGAGGAGCTCCAGGCGGAAACGGTTGCCGTTGGCCCGGGTGAGTCCGCCGTTCTCGGTGAACCAGTCCACCGTCTCCGCATCCAGGACCTCGCTCCAAATGTAGGAGTAGTAGCCGGCCGCATACCCTGCACCGGCAAAAACATGCTGGAAATAGCCCGTCCGGTAGCGCGGCGGAATCAAGGCGTGGGCGATGCCCGCGGCGGCCAGGGCTTTGTCTTCAAACGCAACAGCATCCTCTGGAACCCCGTTGCCGTCCAGGACGTGCCAGGCCAGGTCCAGCAGCGCTGCTCCCAGGTACTCGGTGGTGGCAAACCCTTCGCCCCACAGCCGTGACGCGTCCAGTTTCGAAACGACCTCCTGCGGAAGCGGTTCGCCCGTCACATGATGGCGCGCATAATTGTGCAACACGTCGGGCCACATGATCCACATCTCGTTGACCTGGGACGGGTATTCCACGAAGTCCCTGGGGACGGAAGTTCCGGAAAACCGGGGATAGGTCACATTGGACAACAACCCGTGCAGCGCGTGGCCGAACTCATGGAAGGTGGTCCGCAGCTCGTCCAGCGTCAGGAGCGTCGGTTCGCCCGCAGTCGGCTTGGAGATGTTGAGATTGTTGATGACCACCGGCTTTGTTCCCAGCAGCGCAGACTGTTCCACCAGCGAGTTCATCCAGGCGCCACCCCGCTTGGACTCACGGGTGTAGTAGTCACCCAGGAACAGCCCGAGCCCCATGCCGTCCTCGTCGCGGACCTCCCAGATACGGACGTCGGGGTGGTAGCCGGCAAGGTCCTTCCGCTCGTGGAATGTGATGCCGAAGAGCGATGTTGCGGCAAAGAAGACCCCGTCCGCCAGCACCCGGTCCAGCTCGAAATAGGGACGGAGTGCCTGTTCGTCAATGTCGTAGCGTTCCCGCCGGACCTTGGCGGAGTAGAAGGCCCAGTCCCAGGCCTCCAGCGGATGGCCCGCGGCCTCGGCCAGTGCCGAGGCCTCGGCGTCGGCGTTCCGCACCGCCGCCGGAGCCATGCGGTTCAGCATGGACTGGACGGCCCCGAAGTCCGGGGCTGTCTGCCGGTCCACCACCAGTTCGGCGTAGTTGGCAAAGCCCAGAAGCGCCGCCTTTTCCGCGCGGAGCCGGGCCATTGACGTGGCTAAATCCAGCACGTCGAGGCTGCCGCCCCCGCTGCCCCGGGCCACGGATGCTTCAAACAGCCGACGGCGGACTCCGCGGTTCTCGAGGGCGGACAGGGCAGGCTGGTTGGTCGGCTGGATCAGTGTCAGCAGGAATTTGCCGTCATGTCCGGCGGCGCGGGCGGCCTCCGCGGCAGCGGCAACGTCGTCGGCCGGCAGTCCTGCCAGCTCGCCTGCGTGGTCCAGCAGCAGGGCAGCGGATTTCATTCCTTCCTTGACGCGCTGTCCGAATTCGGTGCCCAGGCGGGAGAGCTCGGCGTTAACCTCCTTGAGCCTTTCCCGGGCAGGGCCTTCCAGCTGGATGCCGGACTGCCGGAATTCCTTCAGGTACTCATCAACAAGCCGCGCGGACTCGGCATCACAGCCGGCGGTGTCGATGGCGGCGAAGCGCTCGTACAGTGCCCGGTTGAGGAAAACGTCGTCCTGGTGCGCAGAGAGCAGCGGCGACAGCGCCGTTTCCAGGTCCCGGATCTCCGGGGATGCATCGGCCGAAACGAGCGTGAAGAAGGACGCAGCGGCCCGGTCCAGAAGCCTGCCGGAGCGTTCCATCGCCACTGCCGTGTTCTCGAACGTGGCAGGGGCCGTGTCATCAACGATGGCCTGGAGCTCAGCCAGGTGCTCGTGGAGACCTGCCCGGACGGCGTCGTCATAATCGGCGGTGCTGATCTCCGCGAAGGGCGGAAGTCCGTAGGGCAGGGGACTGGGTGCCAAAAGGGGGTTGGTCATGAAGTAAAACCTTTCACAGCAGGCCACGCTTCTCAATGTGAGCCACGCCATGGTCCCCTCCCTAGAATGCTTCTATGGGGAACACAACCGGCAGGGGGCCGGTGCACTTTCGCCGCGTCATCACTGGCCTTGCACTGGCAGCCGCGATGCTCATGACTGCAGCGCTTGGAGGCTGCGGCCTGGCCGCCGAACAGGCCGGGCCCGCGGCTCCGGCAGGAGGGCCCGGTTCGGTTGGCGCCGGTCCCGGCAACCAGGACAGCGCCAGCCCCGCTCCCGCCGCCCCGTCAACTCCGGCACCGACTCCCACGCCCGGCGAAGGGCCGGCCTGCCCGGTGCTCCGATGCACGTCCGTACTGGTGACCGGCGACATGCTTGTCCACGCAGAGCTGTGGCAGCAGGCGCAGCAGGACGCCGCGGCGTCCGGCAAGCCCGGACTGGACTTCGTGCCGCTGCTGGAGGGGCAGCGGCGGTACATCCGGAACAGCGACCTGGCCATCTGCCATCTGGAAACGCCGGTGGCCGGCCCGGAAGGCCCGTTCTCGGCCTATCCCTCGTTCAACGTCCCGCCGCAGATCATCGCAGCAACAAAAGAGGTGGGGTACGGGGCCTGCACAACGGCCAGCAACCACACCATCGACCGCGGGACGGATGGGCTCCTGCGAACCCTGGACCAGCTGGACGCCGCCGGCCTGAAACACACGGGTTCGTACCGGACTGAAAGGGAGTCGCAGGGGATCCTGGTCATGCAGACCGCCGCCGCGAAGATCGCGGTGATCCAGGCCACCTATGGGCTGAACGGACTGCTTCCCGAGTATCCGTGGCAAGTAGACATGCTGGATGCGCCTGCCATGATCGCCAAGGCGGAGAAGGCCAGGGCGCTGGGGGCGGACATCGTGCTGGCGGCCATGCACGCAGGCGACGAATACGCCAGCGAACCCAACGCCCGGCAGCAGGAGGTGGCGCACGCCCTGGTGGACAGCGGCCAGTTCAACCTGGTCTACGGCCACCACACGCATTCCGTGCTCCCCATTGAGAACTGCAAGGGCACGTGGATCGCCTACGGCCTGGGCAACGGTGTCACCGAGCTCTCGCCCTGGTACGTGGTCAACAACGAGGGCCTGCTGGTGCGGGTGCAGTTCGGCCAGGACGCCTCCGGCAGGTGGAGCGCAACGGACCTGGCCTGGGCCCCCTCCGTTATTGTCCGGGATCCCTACCGCTGGTGTTCGGTGGCGTCGGACGCGCCGCAGGGGCCCTGCGCCGGGCCGGAAGCCGACGCCGCCACCTGGCAACGAACCGCGGGCGTGGTGGAGTCTATGGGCGCAGCGGCGGGCGGCGCGCACGAACTCCTGGTCACCCGCGAACCGTGACCTGCCGGCGGGGGCATGTGCCCCGCCCGGGAACCCTGCTTGCCGGTGTGGTCAGCGCGGTCGGCGTGCGGCGTGTTCGCGTGCGAGTTCCGCGTAGCTGTCGTCGGGGTGGCCGGGAACAAAGCTGCCGTACTTGCGCTCAGCTGCCGTGCGGATCAGGAAGTCCGCGATGGCCGGGTTCTTGGGCAGGAGCGAGCCGTGCAAGTAGCTGGCCACGATGTTGCGGTAGCGGGCACCCTCGTGGCCGTCACTGCTGTTGTTGCCCATACCCTTCGGAGTGGAGCCCAAAGGCCGCACGCCGCTGCCCAGGGTTGTCTGCCCGCTGTGGTTCTCGTAGCCGAGCACTTCCCCGAACTCCGGTGTGGCAACCTTGACGTTGCCAATCAGCCTCTCCTCGGTGCCGTGCGTCTCGACGTCGAGGATGCCGATACCCGGGATGACGGCGCCGGTGCGGGTCTTGAAGAAATGCCCGAAGAGCTGGTACAGCCCGCAGATGACGAGCATCGGCGCGCCGTCCTCGGCAAGGTCCTTGAGTACCCCGGCCCGGGCCTGGAGGTCGTCCTGGATGACCAGCTGGCCGCTGTCCTGGCCGCCGCCGCCCACAATGATGTCCACATCGTCCGGGAACGGATCACCCACGTTGTACTCGAGCAGCTCCGGGGTGTAGCCATGCCAGCGGATGCGCTGCTGCAGGACCAGGGCGTTGCCCCAGTCGCCGTAGATGTTCATGTCGCGGGGGTACAGCTGCACCACCCGCAGGGTGCCCTTGCACGCGGAGTTTTCCGTTGCGGAATCCGTGCCTGCCTGGCTCAAGAGACAACCTCCACGGTGGTGATTTTGGACAGTTCGCGGCGGATCGCCAGCATGGCCGTGTACGTGCAGAAGATACGCTTGGGCTTTCCCTGGGCCTCCCTGATGAAGGCCGCAAGCGCCGGCGTGATGTCCGGCTCCACATTGCCGATAGGCACGTCGTCATACTGCAGCCGCAGTGCCATGTCGTAGGCCCGTGAGCCGGTGAGCTGGTCCACTCCGCCTTCCCGCAGGGACTCAAATTCCACGTCCCACAGCCAGGACATGTCCCGGCCGTCCGCGTAGTTGTCGTTGATGGCGATCATGGTGGCGTAGCCGCCCGCGGGGAACGACTTCAGGCCGAGCCGGAAGCCGCTGGGATTCTTGACCAAAACCAGGTCCAGGGGCTGGCCGTCAACGGTGAGGCTTTCCCCTCGTCCGAATGCGGGAGCCACACGGGACAGCGCCTCGAGGAGGGCGTCGTGGTTGGCCGTGGCGGCGCCGCTGCCGCAGATGCTGCGCGCCAGCGTCAGCGCCGCGGCCGCATTGAAAATGTTGTAGACACCCCGCAGCTTCATGCCCGTGGTGACCGTGGCGCCGTCGTACTCAAACTCAGCGGTGTCCGCGCCAACCTTGCGGAGTACGACGTCGGCGGCAGGCTTCTCCGGCAGTCCCGCCGGAGCGGGACTTCCTGGAGCGGTCCGCATGTCGTCGTCGTTGGGGAAAGTGCTCAGGAGCGAATCGTCCAGGCCAAAGTATTTGACGTCCTGTCCGGTGAGCGATTCGGCAATCCGGGCAACCCTGGGGTCTTCGCGGTTCAGCACCACCGTTCCGGTGGTTTTCGCCGCGATGTGCTGGAGGAGCTGGGCTGTCTTGTCGATTTCGCCGAAACGGTCCAGCTGGTCGCGGAGGACGTTCAGCAGGAGGCAGTAGCGCGGGGGAACGCTGTTGACGAAGTGCACGGCGTGGGCCTCGTCCAGTTCAAGCACCGCGACGTCCGCATCCAGCCGGCCGCGCCAGTCCACCTCGCCGAGCAGGGCGGCAGCCACGCCGCGGGTGAAGTTGCTCCCAGTGCGGTTGGTAAAGACCTTCAAGCCCTGGCTTTCCAGCAGTTCCACCACCATTTTGGTGGTGGTGGTTTTGCCGTTGGTGCCGCTGACCACCGCGACGCCGTGAGGGAGGGTGCTGAGTGTCCGCCGCATAAAGCCCGGGTCGATTTTTTCAACCACCAGACCGGGCAGGGCGGAGCCGCCACCCCGAAGCCGGGATACCCGGCGGACCAGTTTGCCGAGCGGAACACTGAAGTAGAGCATGTTTTGAATATATCCCAGCAACGGCATGCAACTGCCGCGGACACCGCCACTGCCGGAGCCCGCGGAGGGCGAACCCGTATGCTGGATGGATGACAAATTCCCTTTCGGCTGCTTCCGCGCGCCCGGGTTCAGGCCTTCGGATCGGCGTGCTGGCGCTCCAGGGCGATTTCCGCGAGCACCTGCGGGCCATCGAAGCCGCCGGTGCCGAGGCCGTGGGCATCCGCCGGCCCAAGGAACTCGACGGCCTGGACGGGCTCATCATCCCCGGCGGGGAATCCACCGCCATCGACAAACTTGCACGGGCCTTTGAACTGGCCGGACCGCTGCGGGAGCGCATCGCCGAGGGCCTGCCGGTCTACGGCTCATGCGCAGGGATGATCCTGCTTGCCAACGACATCGCCGATCCCGCGACGGACCTCTCCGGGGCTCCGCAGCAGACCTTCGGGGGACTGGATATCACCGTCCGCCGCAACGCCTTCGGCCGGCAGCGCGAGTCCTTTGAAACAGACCTTGACTTCAAGGGACTGGACTTCAGCGCCACCGCCTCCGGTGTTGCACCTGTCCACGCCGTCTTCATCCGCGGGCCGTGGGTGGAACGCGTTGGTCCCGGCGTCGAAGTCCTCGCCCAGGTTGAGCCCGCCGACCCGGAGCACGCGTCCCACGCCGCACCGCTGCCGGGGACGGCTAGAATTGTTGCAGTGCGTTCCGGCCACCTGCTGGCCACCTCCTTCCACCCGGAAGTGACTGGGGAGAAACGCGTACACGAACTTTTTATCCGCATGATCAGAGGAGAAGCGTAAAGCATGTCAGGCCACTCCAAATGGGCAACGACCAAGCACAAGAAGGCCATCCTCGACAGCCGCCGCGCCAAGTCGTTTGCCAAGCTGATCAAGAACATCGAAGTTGCTGCGCGCATGGGCGGACCGGACCTGCAGGGCAACCCGGGCCTGGAGCTCGCCGTCACCAAGGCCAAGAAGACCTCCGTCCCGGCAGACAACATCGACCGTGCCATCAAGCGCGGCGCCGGGCTCACCGGTGAAGTGGTCGACTACACCGAGATCATGTACGAATGCCGCGGCCCGCAGGGTTCAGCGCTGCTCATCGAGTGCCTTACGGACAACAAGAACCGCGCTGCCTCGGAGGTGCGCCTTGCCATTTCCCGCAACGGCGGCACCATCGCCGATCCCGGTTCGGTGAGCTACCTGTTCAGCCGCAAGGGTGTGGTGACCCTGCCCAAGAAGGACCTGACCGAGGACGACGTCCTGATGGCTGTCCTGGACGCCGGTGCCGAGGAAGTCAAGGACAACGGCGACACCTTTGAGATCCACTCGGACCCCAAGGACCTCCAGGCCGTCCGTGACGCCCTGAAGGACGCAGGCATCGAGTACGACACCGACGAGGCGGAATTCGTTCCGTCCATGGAAGTGCCGCTGGACCTGGAAGCCGCAAAGAAGTTTATGAAGCTCGTTGACGCCCTTGAGGACCTCGACGACGTCCAGAACGTCTACAGCAACGCCGACCTCAGCGACGACGTCCAGGCCGCCCTGGACTCTGAGTGACGCTCCGCCTGCCTGCCGGGCGCTTGCACCTGTGACGCTGCGCGTCCTGGGCGTGGATCCCGGACTGACACGTTGCGGGATCGGCGTTGTCGACGTCGAGCGGAACAGGCAGGCCACCATGGTTGCCTATGGTGTGGTGGGAACGTCGCCCGAGGACAGCCTGGACCAGCGGCTCCTGGTGATCGCCCTCGCCATCGACGAATGGCTTGACCGCCACGAGCCGCACGTCCTCGCGGTCGAGCGGGTCTTTTCCCAGCTCAACGTCAGTACCGTGATGGGCGTGGCCCAGGCATCCGGGGTGGTAATCGCCGCAGCGGCCCGGCGGGGGATCCCGGTGGCGCTGCACACGCCGTCGGAAGTCAAGGCCGCAGTCACCGGCAGCGGGTCCTCGAACAAGGACGCGGTGACTAAGCTCGTCACCAAGATCCTGCGACTGGATGCACCGCCGCGGCCTGCGGACGCCGCAGACGCCCTGGCGCTGGCCATTACCCACGCCTGGCGGGCCGGGAGCGGGGCGGCCGTCGCCACTACCGGCCCTGGCAGCTCTTCCCTGACCCCGGCCCAGCGGGCATGGGCGGAAGCCGAAGCAAAGGCGCGCCGCGCCCGGTGAATGTCCTGCCGGCTTGCTAGGGTATTCGTAGATATGTTCGGATAGCCGGTCCTGCTCCCTGGAGCCCGGCAAGACACCAGGAGCCAGGCCTTGATCAGTTTCCTTCGCGGAACGGTAGCGCATGTGGGTCTTTCCACTGCCGTGATTGACCTTAACGGGGCGGGCATGAGCGTCAACGCCACGCCCCAGACCCTCAGCAGGCTGCGCACCGGCGAGGAAGGCCAGCTTTTCACGTCCCTGATCGTCCGGGAGGATTCGCTCACGCTCTTTGGCTTCGCGTCCGACGACGAACGGGAGGTTTTCGATGTCCTCCTCAGTGTGAGCGGGGTAGGGCCGCGCCTGGCGCTGGCAGTCCTGGCGGTCCACGAACCGGAGGCGATCCGCGTGGCCGCGCACACCGGGGACAGCAAGACGTTCACCAAAGTTCCCGGCATCGGTCCCAAAGTCGCAGGGCGGATCGTGCTGGAGTTGGCAGGAAAGCTGGTTCCGCACGGCACGGCGGGCACGGCCGCGGCGTCCACTCCGGCCGAGGCCGCCTGGAAACCGCAGGTGGTGGCCGCCATGACGAGCCTCGGCTGGTCCGAAAAGGACGCTTCCTCCAGCATCGACAAAGCACTGGCAGATGATCCCGAGGTCTCGTTCCGCGGCAATGTGCCGGAGATCCTGCGGACCACGCTCCGGTGGCTGGGGCAGGACGGAGCCCGGGCCGGCAACCGCGTAGGCAGCCGTGGCTGAACAGTCACTGGTGGCCGCGGGGGAGGAGCCTGAGGAACGGGCCATCGAGGCGGCCCTCCGGCCCAAGAACCTGGACGACTTCGTCGGCCAGCACCGGGTGCGGAAACAGCTGTCCCTGGTGCTCCAGGCTTCCCGGATGCGCGGGCGCAGCGCGGACCACGTACTCTTCTCCGGCCCGCCGGGTCTGGGCAAGACAACCCTCGCCATGATCGTTGCGTCCGAAATGAACGCGCCCCTGCGGATCAGCAGCGGCCCTGCCATCCAGCACGCGGGGGACCTCGCTGCCATCCTTTCCTCCCTTTCCGAGGGCGAAGTCCTGTTCCTTGACGAAATCCACCGGATGTCCAGGCCGGCCGAAGAGATGCTGTACATGGCCATGGAGGATTTCCGGGTGGACATCGTGGTGGGCAAGGGCGCAGGTGCCACCGCAATCCCGCTCGAGCTGCCGCCTTTCACCCTGGTGGGCGCCACCACCCGCGCGGGCCTGCTGCCGGGACCCCTCCGGGACAGGTTCGGGTTTACCGGCCACCTCGAGTTCTACTCCGTGCCGGAGCTGGAACTTGTGCTGCGCCGCTCCGCCGGCCTGCTGGACCTCAAGGTCAACTCGGCAGGGTTCTCCGAAATCGCGGGGCGCTCCCGCGGCACTCCCCGTATTGCCAACCGGCTGCTGCGGCGTGTCCGGGACTGGGCCCTGGTTCATGGAATCGACCAGATCGACGCCCGGGCGGCGTCCGCCGCGCTGGACATGTATGAGGTGGACAAGAAAGGCCTGGACCGCCTTGACCGCGCAGTCCTCGAAGCCCTGATCACCAAGTTCGGCGGCGGGCCGGTGGGGCTCTCCACGCTCGCCATCGCCGTCGGTGAGGAGACCGAAACCGTGGAAACCGTGGCGGAGCCGTTCCTGGTCAGGGAGGGACTGCTGGGCCGCACCCCGCGTGGCCGGATTGCCATGGCTCCGGCCTGGACCCACCTCGGCTATGCCATTCCGTCGGGTGTCTTTGCCCAGGAGCAACTGGACCTGTTTGAACCGGCTGAAGAGGACGCCTGAGCCCGGGCTGACTGGCCCCTAAAGCCAATAGCAGGCTCCGTTCAGCTTTTCCCTTTAGACTGGTATGACGCTCGGCACGTTCGGGTCTTTGTTCCCGCGGGCAGCACCACCGGCAGCCCGCGGATGGATGGCAAGCAGCTTCGCCAGGCCACTCGTTCAAAGCGGACGGCGCTGTCAACCGGCTCAATGCAAGTACAGCTCAATGCACGTACAGAATGGAACTTCCCCGTGTTCGGACACATCACTGCCCAGACCACCACTACCCAGCCCGGCGGCGGCATCGACATCATGTCGATCCTGCTGTTCGTGATGCTCGGCATCTTCATCTTCATGATGTTCCGCCGCAACAAGAAGACCCAGCAGCAGCAGGCAACGCTTCAGTCGCAGTTCGCCCCCGGCGTTGAGGTCATGACCAGCTTTGGCCTGTTCGGCCGCATCGTCGACATCGACGACGAGGAAAACAAGGTCACCCTGGAACTCTCCCCGGGCAACCTGGCCACCGTGCACCGCCAGGCTGTCACCAAGATCATCGAACCCGCAGCAGGGGTACCCGCTGCGACTGAGGTGCCGGATGATGCCTCTTCCCTGACGGCCGCGGACAACGGTAACACCCCCGCTGCAGCCGAGACCCCGGACGAAACCCTGAAGCGCCTCAATGACGAGGGCAAGAAGGACAACTAGTCCCCGCTGCTTCCACAACACCTCTACCGCTGCGGACCACCGCCGGTGCAAGCGTCAGCAGGCACCGGCGGTTCCTCCGTGAATAAGAGAAAGATCGACAATGGCACGAACTGGCCCCAAGAAACCAGGCCTCAGGGTCCTGGTCTGGCTCGGTGTACTCCTCGCCACACTCACTGCCGTCCTGGCCGGCGGCACCCTTGCCGGGCAGGCAAGCTGGGCGCCCAAGCTGGCGCTCGACCTCGAAGGCGGCACCCAGATGATCCTGGCGCCGAAGGTCGAGGGCGGTTCGGACATCAACGAGGAACAGCTGAACCAGGCCGTGGCGATCATCCGCCAGCGCGTTGACGGTTCGGGTGTTGCCGAAGCAGAGATCAGCACCCAGTCCGGTCGCAATGTGGTGGTCAGCCTTCCCGGCACCCCCTCCAGCCAGACGCGCGACCTGATCCAGGCCTCCGCCGACATGAACTTCCGGCCGGTGCTGCTCGCCGGTGCCGGCGCTCCCGTCCCGGAAGAGCAGCGGGCGCCTGAAGACCAGCTGCCCAAGCCGACGGCGGAACCCGCCAACAGCAGCGACATCAACTGGATCACACCGGAGATCTACCGCGAGTTTGAGACCCTGGACTGCGACAACCCGGCCCAGGACAAGCGGGAACGCTCCGATCCGGCCAAGCCGCTGGTGACCTGCGAGCCCGCTTCCGACACGAACCCTGCGATCAAGTACATCCTTGGTCCCGTGGAGGTGAAGGGCAGCAACATCGTCACGTCCTCCTTCCAGCTCCAGCAGGGCGCACAGGGTGCCGTTACCAATGACTGGGCAGTCAACATCCAGTTCGACGATGAAGGCACGGCAAGGTTCAAAGAGGTCACCGAACGCCTGAACCAGTTCTACGTTGCCGCCGGCGGCGACGCGGGCAACGATCCGAAGGCCCAGTTCGCCATTGTGCTGGATGACCAGGTCATCTCCGCGCCCCGCTCCCTCGCCGTCATCACCGACGGCCGCCCGCAGATCACCGGCGGGTTCACCGAGCAAAGCGCCAAGGCCCTGTCCGACCAGCTCCGCTTCGGTGCCCTGCCCATCAGCTTCGAGATCCAGAGCGAGCAGCAGATTTCGGCCACCCTCGGCGGTGAACAGCTGCGCATGGGCCTCCTGGCGGGCATCATCGGCCTCCTGCTGGTGGTGGTGTACTCGCTGTTCCAGTACCGGGCGCTCGGTTTCGTGACCATCGCGTCACTGGTGGTCGCCGGCATCCTGACGTACCTCGCCATCGCCATCCTGGGCTGGACGGAAAACTACCGGTTGTCCCTGGCCGGCGTGGCGGGCCTCATCGTGGCAATCGGCCAGACAGCGGACTCCTTTATCGTCTACTTCGAGCGGATCCGGGACGAGCTCCGTGAGGGCCGCGGCCTGGTCTCCGCCGTCGAAAACGGCTGGAAGCGGGCCAAGCGCACCGTGCTGGCGTCCAAGGCCGTCAACCTGCTTGCCGCGCTGGTTCTCTATTTTGTGGCCGTGGGCAACGTCCGCGGATTTGCGTTCACGCTGGGCCTGACCGCCATTGCCGACCTCATTGTGGTGTTCATGTTCACGCACCCGACGCTGCAGATGCTGGCGCGCACCCGGTTCTTCGGTGAGGGCCACCGGCTGTCCGGCCTTGATCCGAAGCGGCTCGGAGCCGTTCCGCTGTACCGCGGTGCCGGCCGCGTCCGGACCCCGGCAGACAAGCCCGCCGCGGTCCGGACCAAGAACGCCGGTGCGGCCGCCGAGGCGGAACGCAGGATGACCATCGCCGAACGCCGCCTGGCGGAGAAGCAGGAACAGCTCGCGGGTTCCTCGAAGTCCTCAGCGAAGGAGAACAAGTAATGTCAGGCTTCGCCAACTTCGGCAACGAGCTCTACACCGGAAAGCGCTCCTACAACTTTGTGGGAGCCAAGAAACTCTGGTTCATCATCGCGGCGGTGGCTGTTGTCCTGTCCATCATCATTCCGCTGGCCAAGGGCGGCTTCAACCTCGGCATCGAGTTCCGCGGCGGCTCCGAATTCACCGTCTCCAACGTGCAGACCACGGATGCGGCCCTGGGGGAGAAAGCCGTAACCGACGTGGTCCAGGGCAGCGTGCCGCGCGTGGCGAACGTTGCCGGCACCACCATGCGGATCCAGACGGACAAACTGACCGACGACGAGACGCTCCGCATCAAGGAGGGACTCACAAGCGCGTACGGCGTCACTGACAATGAGGTGACCTCGACGTTTGTTGGACCCACCTGGGGCGCCGACGTCACCAGGCAGGCCCTGATCGGCCTGGTGGTGTTCGTCCTCCTCGCCGCAGTGCTGATGGCGCTCTACTTCCGCACGTGGAAGATGTCCCTCTCTGCCATTGCGGGCATGGCGGTGACGATGTTCATCACCGCAGGCGTTTACGCCCTCAGCGACTTTGAGGTCACTCCGTCGGCAATCATCGGGTTCCTGACCGTGCTCAGCTACTCCCTTTACGACACGGTGGTGGTCTTCGACAAGATCCGCGAGAACACCGCCGACCTGGACGCGTCCACGCGCCGCACGTTCGCAGAAGAGGTCAACCTCGCCGTGAACCAGACCCTCGTCAGGTCGATCAACACCATGATGGTGGCGATCCTCCCCGTGGGAGCCATTCTGTTCATCGGCGCCGGGCTGCTGGGGGCAGGTACCCTGCGCGACCTTTCGCTGGCACTGTTTGTCGGGATCCTGATCGGCACGGCGGCCACCATCTTCGTGGCAGCCCCGCTGTATGCCTGGCTGCGCCAGAACGAGCCCGACCTCGTGAGGCAGGCGAAGCGTGTTGAGCACCGGCGCTCCGGTGCCGGCGCAGGGTCCGCTTCCGGCTCCTCAGCCGTGGAAACAGCCTCCGCATAACCCGTGCACCGACGGGCCGGCCGGCGTCAGAAGCCTGACGCCGGCCGGCCCGTCCGCGTTTAAGGCCCTGGTTATAATTCTCACCGCCGCGGGGAATAGACTGAAGTAATTAAAACGGTGGTGAGGGGTACTTCATTGGAAGAGCGTTCGGCGTCAGCGCCAGCGGCACAGGGTGACAAGGGTGCTGCCAACGGTACGCAGGCCGGGGTGGCCTCGTCCGCGCGCCCTGGCCCGCTGGTTCCGGTCGACAACTCCGGCTCCCGGCCCACCTTTCCCGGCCGCAGGGAACGCACGCGTTCCAGGCTCGCCCGGCTGACAGGGCGCAGCACGGCGACGTACTCACCCATCCTCGAGCCCCTGCTGAGGACGGTCCGGGCCAACAACCCCAAAGAGGACTTCGACCTCATCCAGCGGGCTTTCGACGTTGCGGAACAAAGCCACCGCGGGCAGAAGCGCAAGAGCGGCGATCCGTACATCACGCATCCCGTGGCCGTGGCCACCATCCTCGCTGAACTTGGACTGAGTGGAACCACCCTGGCCGCGGCTTTGCTGCACGACACGGTGGAGGACACGCCCTACACCCTCGCTGACTTGAAGCGTGATTTCGGGCCCGAAGTTGCCATGCTTGTTGACGGCGTGACCAAGCTGGACAAGGTCAGCTTCGGTGAGGCGGCACAGTCCGAGACTGTCCGCAAAATGGTTGTTGCCATGGCCAAGGACATCCGTGTCCTGATGATCAAACTCGCGGACCGGCTGCATAACGCCCGGACCTGGCGGTTCGTTTCCGCTGAATCGTCCGCCCGGAAGGCACGGGAGACGCTGGAGATCTTTGCCCCCCTGGCGCACAGGCTGGGCATGAACACCATCAAGTGGGAGCTTGAGGATCTCTCCTTCGCTGCGCTCTACCCGAAGGTCTACGAAGAGATCGTCCGGATGGTGGGGGACAGGACCCCCGAGCGGGAGAAGAGCCTGAGCGTCATCCGCGACCAGATCACCGAAGACCTCCGTACCGCCAAAATCAAGGCCACCATCACCGGCCGCCCCAAGCACTACTACTCCATCTACCAGAAGATGATCGTCCGCGATAAGGACTTTGACGACATCAACGACCTCATGGGCGTGCGTGTCCTCGTGGACTCCGTCCGTGACTGCTACGCTGCCCTCGGCACCATGCACTCGCGCTGGAACCCGCTGCCCGGCAGGTTCAAGGATTACATCGCGATGCCCAAGTTCAACATGTACCAGTCACTGCACACCACGGTGATCGGGCCCGGCGGCAAGCCGGTGGAAATCCAGATCCGGACCCATGAGATGCACCGCCGCGCCGAGTACGGCGTGGCTGCGCACTGGAAGTACAAGGACCAGCCCAACCGGACCGCGGTTGGTCCCGGAAGCCCCCGCGACGGAGACATGGGCTGGCTGCGGTCCCTGGTGGACTGGCAGCAGGAAACCTCGGATCCGGGTGAATTCCTGGACTCCCTCCGCTTCGAGATCAACGCTCGGGAAGTGTTCGTCTTCACCCCCAAGGGCGAAGTCATGGCGCTGCCCGCCGGGTCCACTCCGGTGGACTTCGCGTACGCTGTCCACACCGAGGTCGGCCACCGGACCATCGGTGCCCGGGTCAACGGAAAACTGGTACCGCTCAACAGCGAACTGAACCACGGCGACTGGGTGGAGATCTTCACCTCCAAGGCCGAGGGCGCCGGGCCCAGCCAGGACTGGCAACACTTCGTCAAGAGCGCCCGGGCACGGAACAAGATCCGCCAGTGGTTCAGCAAGGAACGCCGGGAAGAGGCGATTGACCGCGGCAAGGAACTGCTGACCCGTGCCATGCGGAAGCAGAACCTTCCGCTGCAGAGGCTGATGACCCACGAGGCCCTCGCCGCCGTGGCAGAAGAGTTCAAGTACGTTGACATTTCGGGACTCTACGCCGGAGTGGGCGACGGACATACGTCCGCCCAGTCGGTCATGGAAAAGCTGGTCGAAAGTCTTGGCGGCAATGAGAGCGCCGACGACGACATCGCCGAAGTCAGCATCCCCACCCAGGTCACCAAAGCCCGTTTCTCGGACTCGGGCGTGGTGGTGCGAGGTGTCGGCGACGTCTGGGTCAAACTGGCCCGCTGCTGCACGCCCGTCCCCCCGGATCCCATCCTCGGTTTTGTGACCAGGGGCTCGGGAGTCTCCGTGCACAGGACGGACTGCACCAACATCTCGGACCTGAAGGACCAGCCCGACCGGATCGTGGACGTGGAGTGGGCGCCAACGCAATCCAGCGTCTTCCTGGTTGAAATCCAGGTGGAGGCGCTGGACCGCAAGTCACTGCTCTCGGACGTCACCCGCGTGTTGTCCGAGAACCATGTGAACATTCTGGCAGCCAGCGTGCACACCTCCACGGACCGGGTGGCGATTTCAAAGTTTGCCTTCGAAATGGGCGACCCCAAGTACCTGAGCCACGTCCTCAGCGCTGTCCGCAGGATCGACGGCGTGTTCGACGTCTACCGGACCACGGGCAACAAGCGCCGGAGCTAGGGCGGCGAGCTTTTCCAGGGCGGCCCGTTTGTGGGGCACGCGGGGTGTCGCTTCGATGGCCAGGATGAGCAGGCGCAGGCGCACGTCCTTTTGGGGGCGCGCCAGCAAACCCTCCAGTGCGGGGATGGCCCTGCCGGCGTCCACGTGCAGGGCAATGTCCAGGGCGGTCCGCAGCGGGCTGGAGACCATCAGGCCGCCAAGGCTGACAACGTCGAACGGGCCAAGCTTCACCTCGTGCAGTGTGCAGCCACGGGTGTTCCGGAGGCTTGAAACCCTTCGTTTGGCGTCCACCAGCAGCGCTAGCCTGTCCGGCTCTGCCGCGCAACCGTAGATCCAGGCTGCTGTCATGCGGCCGGCAACCACCCTCTGCCTGACTGACGGCGGTACAGCGCCCGCCGCAGCCCGTGCACGCAGCTGCGGGGAAGCGGCGACTCCGGGCAGTGTGTAGCCGCGGTGGTGCAGCCTGGCCAGGAGTCCGTCCGCGGCGAGGGCCTGCAGTTCGGGCATGGCGAAGGGCATCTCCGGGACATAGAGCTCCGGGAAACGTTGTGTTGCCGCCTCTGCTGCGGCTGGATGGTCATTGCCCGGAGGAGCCGATGGAGTCGCCATTCGTCCATCCTGCCGCGCGGAGCCTTAACGGGGACAGGCCCGGTCCGGTTATGTGGATAACCGGGCCGGGCCTGCACCGGACGGCGGCCTGCGGAGCAGGCGGACGAGCCGGAAGGTGGCCTAGGAAAGTTCGCTGGCCGAGCGCTGGATCTGGTCGAGCCAGGCCTGGCGGGCCTCGAGGGCCTCCTGGGCCGCTTTGATCTTGCGCTGGTCACCGGTCTTCTCCGCCTTGGCAAGGTCGTCCTGAAGGCTTGCGATCGCGGATTCCAGCTGGGACAGCGCACTGTTGGTGCGCGCCTTGCGCTCCGGGTTGGAGCGCTGCCACTGCTCTTCCTCGGCGTTCCTGACCGCATCCTCAACCTTGCGCAACCCGGCTTCGATGCGGCCCATGTCGCCGCGCGGGACCTTGCCTGCTTCTTCCCAGCGGTCACGGACGGACTGCAGCGCCTTCTTGGCCGCGGCCAGGTCCTTCACGGGAAGGATGGCGTTGGCCTCCTGCAGGAGGGCTTCCTTGACGGTGAGGTTGGCAGCGTATTCCTGGTCGATCTCCTCGTTGGCGGCCTGCCGGTTCGTGAAGAACACATCCTGCGCCGCGCGGAAACGGGCCCAGAGTGCGTCGTCCTCCTTGCGGCTGGCGCGCGGTGACGCCTTCCACTGGTCCATCAGCCTGCGGTACTCGCCGGCGGCAAAACCCCAGTCGGTGGACGTGGACAGTGCTTCAGCCTCGGCGATCAGCTTTTCCTTGGCGGACTTGGCCGCGGAGTTGTTGCTGTCCAGCTGGGAGAAGTAGGCGCGGCGGTGGCGGTCGAAGACGGTCCGGGCCGCCCGGAACCTCTTCCACAGGGCGTCCTCGTTGCTGCGGCCCAGGCGCACGCCGCTCTTCTGCGCTGCCTTCCAGCTCTCGAAGAGTTCGTTCATGCGGGCGCTGGAGGTCTTCCACTGTGTCTGAGCGGGGTCCTGGCCGGAGATCTGCTCGGCTTCGGCAACAATCGCCTCGCGGGCCGCCAGTTCGGACGCACGGACGGCGTCGTGCTCGGCTTTTTCGGCCTTCTCCAGCTCGCTGATCTGCTCTGAAAGCCTGTGCAGCCGCGCCTCGGCTGCGCGCAGGTCGCCCACCATGTTCCGCTCCGCAAGCTGCTCGCGCAGGTGGGTGACGGTTTTCTGCATGTCCGTGCTGGGCGCTTTGGAGCTGACGCGCTGTTCGAGCAGCACAATCTGTGCCACGACGTCGTCATATTTGCGCGCAAAGTAGGCGAGGGCTTCGTCGTCGCTCACGCCCGGGTACTGCCCTACGGCGTGCTCGCTGCCGTCAATGGTGAGGAACACATGCCCGTCGCCTTCAACCCGGCCCCACTTCGAGGCTTCGGCCAGGGAGGTGGCAGGTGCTGCCGGAACAGCCGCTGCCGCCGGAGCGGCAGCTGCAGGCTTGGGGCGGGAAGCGAAGGCGGCCGGCGACGGAGCTGCTGACCGGGGGGAAGGAGCCGGTGAGGGTGCTGGTGCAGTTGCCGGTGCTGGGGCAGGTGCAGGATCGGAAGCCTCTTCAGCGGGAGTGTCCTCCGCGGGAGCAGAAGGATCAGCCTCGCTTGCCGCGGGTTCTTCTGCGGCTGCCCCGGCTTCAGGAGCTTCCACTGCTGGGGTGCCGGGTGCCTCAGTCCCTGCGACGTCAGCCGCGGGGGCCGCCGCTTCGGTCAGGTCTGTTGCTGTTTCGTCGGATTTCTGACTGTCTGTCACCGCTAAAAGTCTTTCGCTTGGAGGGAAATACTCACGTACTGCACCGCGGCCGTGCCGGCCGGGCTTCCTACTTCAGAGAAAACGAGTCTATCGTGACTGGTTCAACGGGCGCGCCGTCCGTGTCGCTGCTGCCCGGCGTGATTCCGGCGGCAGCCAGGTTGGCCACCACGTCCAGCCCCGATGTCACCTTGCCAACCACGGTGTAGCCGCCGGCGCTGTCCGACGGGATGACCGTGTCTTTGTAGACAATGAAGAACTGGGTGCCGTTTCCGTACGCGTTGTTACCCGTCCGGGCCACCGCGATGGTTCCGGCCGGATAGGTGCCGTCCGCGGGCGTGTTCTCCAGCGGCCCCCAGGTGTAGTCGGGGTCTCCCTGGCCGTCACCGGTGGGGGAGCCGCACTGCAGGACGCCGAAGGTCTCTCCGGTGGTCAGGCGGTGGCAGGTCTTGCCGCTGAAATAACCCTCGTCGCTGAGCGATTTGAAGACCGCGGTTGCCTGCGGGGCGTCCGTCCCGTTCAGCTGCACGCCGAGCGGGCTGCCGTTCAGGACGAGTTCGCCGGTGAAGGTCTGGCCTGCGGCGGTGTCCGCGGCGGGGATGTTGGGGCCGTTTGTTGCCTGGGCGGACGGGCTTGCGGACGGCTCGGCCGACGCGGACGGGCTGCTCAGCCCGGCCTCTGCAGCAGCGAACTCGTCCTCGGAGGGATTGCCGGAAAAGGCAGTGAGCTGGAGGACGACGGCGAGGACAACGGCGGCCGCCCCGGCACCGGCGGCGATGAGATTGTCGCGCTTGCGCCGGGCTTCCTGGTCCCGCCGCATCTCCCGCTTGGCTTCCATCTGCTGGATGCGCCGTTTCGTTTCGCGGGCACTGCGTGAACTGGCCGCCAAGGGTCCTCCTCATAGTCGGGCTGCTGCACGGCACGGCTGTGGGCCGCATGCGCAGGTGCGTGGCCGCCGGGCCTGCCGGTCCGCCGCATTGGAGATGCCGGCGGACGACGACATAAACTGACTGCCGCACATAGTTTATGCATGACCGGCTGGACTGCCGCCGTCGTACGCCCGTTTCGGGCCGGATAGCCGCGCACGTCCCTGCCGCCGTTCACCAAGAGGAGAAACTCCACCATGGCACGCACCGCCTCCCTGTCCGGATTCCCCGAGTGGCTTCCCGAGGAGCGGCTGGTGGAGCTCCATGTGCTGGATACCCTGCGCCGGGTGTTCGAGCTGCACGGATTCTCCTCCATCGAAACGCGGGCCGTGGAAACGGTCGGCCAGCTGCTGCGCAAGGGGGAAATCGACAAAGAGGTGTACGGCCTCAGCCGCCTCCAGGAGGACGAAGGCGAGGCAAAGGGCAAATCCGACCCGCACGCACTTGCCCTGCACTTCGACCTGACTGTTCCCTTTGCCCGCTACGTCGTCGAAAACGCCGGCTACCTGGCGTTCCCCTTTCGGCGCTACCAGATCCAGAAGGTGTGGCGCGGCGAACGCCCGCAGGAAGGCCGGGCCCGCGAATTCACCCAGGCGGACATCGATGTGGTGGGTGACGGCGACCTGCCGTTCCGCTACGACGTCGAGATCGCGCTGGTGATCGCCGAGGCGCTCAGCGCCCTTCCCATTCCGGACTTCCGCCTCCGCATCAACAACCGGAAGCTCGCCGAGGGCTTCTACCGCGGCATTGGCCTGGATGACACAGCCGGCGTGCTGCGGAGCATCGACAAACTCGAAAAGATCGGCCCCGCGAAAGTCGCGGAACTGTTGAAGTCTGAACTGGGCGCCACCGACGACCAGGCACAGAAAGCCCTGCAACTGGCGGGAATCCGTACCGAGGACACCTCGTTCGTGGCCCAGGTCCGGGCGCTGGGCGTCAGCAACGATCTGCTTGACGGGGGCCTCAGCGAGCTTGAACAGGTCATTGACGCGGCCGTCCAGCGTGCCCCGGGCAAGGTGGTGGCTGACCTCAGCATTGCCCGCGGCCTTGACTACTACACCGGAACTGTGGTGGAAACCGTCCTGGTTGGCCACGAACAGCTTGGTTCCATCTGCTCCGGCGGCCGGTATGACGCGCTGGCGTCGAAGGGCAACCGGAAGTTCCCGGGCGTGGGACTGTCCATCGGCGTCACCCGGCTGGTGTCCCGCATCCTGAGCCAGGACCTGGCCAGGGCTTCACGGTCGGTTCCCACTGCCGTGCTTGTGGCCCTGACGCACGATGACAGCTGGGACGCCGCGCAGGACGTCGCCGCCCAGCTGCGCAGCCGCGGCATCCCCACCGAGGTGGCCGCGAAGGCGGAAAAGTTCGGCAAGCAGATCAAGTTTGCGGACCGGCGCGGCATCCCGTTTGTCTGGTTCACGGACGACGACGGCACGCACCAGGTCAAGGACATCCGCACCGGCGAGCAGGTAGTCGCAGCCCCGGAGACCTGGACTCCGCCGGTCGAAGATCTGGCAGTGCAGGTGTCCACGGCGGCGGAGCCGGCTGCGGCAGCCGTTTAGCTGCCCGTCGGCGCCAGGTGCCGTCGTCGTGGGGCACCTGGCACAGACCCGCCGTCGATGGGTCCGCACACGGCCTGTGTGCGGACCAAAGTGCCCCGCGACGGTCCCGCTCCGGGCGGTGGGGACGTGTTAGTGCCGCAGGCGCAGGACCAGCCACCGCCCAGCCACTCCGGCTGCCAGCACGGCCACCATGGTCAGGACCGACGCCGGCGGAAGGGTGAAGGCCAGCAGCAGGCAGGCTGCGAAGCCGACGGCGTTCAGCCACTTGGGTGCGTAGCCTGGATGCGCCGCCAGGGTGTAAGCAGAGGCGTTGGCCACGGCGTAGTAGGTCAGCACGCCAAAGCTGGAGAAGCCCACGACTGTCATAACGTCCGTGGTGAGCAGAAGCAGGATGACGACGGCGGCCACCGCCAGTTCGGCAGCATAAGGCACGGTGTGCTTTCCCCCCACCTTCGCCAGGGGTGAGGGCAGGTCGCGTTCCCGTGCCATGGCCAGGGTGGTGCGGCCAACACCCGTGATCAGGGCCAGCAGGGCTCCCAGGCAGGCAGCGGCGGCGCCCACCTGCACCAGTACTGCACCGCCCTGGAACCGCGACTCCAGGACAGCGTCCAGCAGCGGCGTCCGTGTGGTGGCGAGCTGTCCGCCGGGCAGGTGGTTCAGCAGGAGCAGCGACATGGTCAGGTAGATGGCGAACGCGGCAGCCAGGGCGGCGAGGATTGCGCGCGGGATGGCCCGGGCAGGGTCTTTGACCTCCTCGCCCAGCGTGGCGATCCGGGCGTAGCCGGCAAAAGCGAAGAACATCAGCCCGGCAGCCGGCAGCACCCCGCCCGGCGACGAGCCGCCCGCGGGGCCGCCCGGGCCGGGGACGGGATGGGGCCCTACGGCTGCGGCTATAGCCACGAAGGCGAGGGTGGCCAGGACGATGCCCAGCAGGATCCGTGTGAGCAGGGCCGTCCGGGTGATGCCCAGCAGGTTGACGCCGGTGAGGACAACCACGGCGGCCACGGCCGCCGGCACTGCGTAGCCGGGCCAGGCATAGCTGCCGAACGTCAGGGCCATCGCGGCGCAGGATGCGGTCTTCCCTGTGACAAAGCCCCAGCCGGCAAGGAATCCCGGCCACTCGCCAAGCTGTTCACGGCCGTAGACGTAGGTCCCGCCGCTGGTGGGGTACTTTGCGGCGAGGGCGGCGGACGCCACCGCGTTGCAGTAGGCAACCGCCCCGGCGATGGCCACCGACAGGGCCAGTAACTGGCCAGCCAGCGCGGCCGCAGGAGCGAAGACAACGAACACCCCGGCGCCCAGCATTGAGCCGAGTCCGATGGCTGTGGCGTCAAACGTGCCGAGCCTGCGTTGAAGTTGCTGGTGTGCGCTCATGCGGTGGCAGTCCCTTTGCAGCGGGTAAACTCGAACGGGATTGTTCCCGTAACGATCCTATTTAACTTCCAGATCGACTTCCCGCCGTAACCCCGCAGAAAGGCGTGCTGTGCTGCGCACACATGACCTCGGATCCCTTCGTTCCGAGCACATTGGACAAACCGTAACCCTGGCCGGCTGGGTGGGCCGCCGCCGTGATCACGGTGGTGTGGCCTTCGTGGACCTGCGTGATGCGTCCGGTGTGGCACAGGTGGTGGTCCGCGAGGAAGAAGTCTTCCACGGGCTGCGCAACGAGTACGTCCTGCAGGTCATCGGCACCGTTTCCAAGCGGCCCGAGGGTAACGAGAACCCCGCCCTGGCCACCGGCGAGATCGAGGTCATGGCCGAAAAGGTCACCATCCTCAACACCTCCGATCCCCTTCCGTTCCAGATCGACGAGCACGTCGAGGTGGGCGAGGAAGCACGCCTGAAGCACCGCTACCTGGACCTCCGCCGCCCCGGCCCCGCCCGCAACCTGCGCCTGCGCTCCGAAGCCAACCGCGTGGCCCGGGAACTGCTGCACCAGGACGGCTTCGTTGAGGTTGAGACGCCGACGCTGACGCGGTCGACGCCTGAGGGCGCCCGTGACTTCGTTGTGCCGGCACGCCTGGCGCCGGGCTCCTGGTACGCGCTGCCGCAGTCACCCCAGCTGTTCAAGCAGCTCCTGCAGGTGGGCGGCTTCGAGAAGTACTACCAGATTGCCCGCTGCTACCGCGATGAGGATTTCCGCGCAGACCGCCAGCCGGAGTTCACCCAGCTGGACATCGAAGCGAGCTTCGTTGAGCAGGACGACATCATCGCCCTGGGCGAGAACATCGTGAAGGCACTGTGGAAGCTCATCGACGTCGAGATTCCGACGCCCATCCAGCGCATCACGTACCACGACGCCATGGCACGCTTCGGCTCGGACAAGCCCGATCTCCGTTTCGGTGTGGAGCTTACTGAGCTGACTGAATTCTTCAAGGACACCAACTTCGGTGTTTTCAAGGCCCCCTACGTCGGTGCCGTAGTGATGCCGGGCGGCGCCTCGCAGCCGCGCCGGACCCTGGATGGCTGGCAGGAGTTCGCCAAGCAGCGCGGGCACAAGGGACTGGCCTACGTCCTCTTCAAGGAAGACGGCGAACTGGCCGGCCCCGTGGCCAAGAACCTCACCGAGGCGGAACGAGCAGGACTGGCGGACGCCGTAGGGGCCAAGCCTGGCGACTGCATCTTCTTCGCCGCCGGAGACAAGTCCTCCGCGCGCGCCCTGCTGGGTGCTGCCCGTGTTGAGATCGGCCACCGCACCGGCCTGATCAACCCGGATGACTGGGCCTTCTGCTGGGTGGTGGACGCGCCGATGTTCGAACCGGCCGCCGCAGCTGTGGCTTCCGGCGACGTTGCTGTCGGCGCCGGCCAGTGGACCGCAGTGCACCACGCGTTCACGTCCCCCAAGCCCGAGTACATGGACAGCTTCGACACGGACCCCGAATCAGCGCTGGCGTACGCCTACGACATCGTCTGCAACGGCAACGAAATCGGCGGCGGCTCCATCCGTATCCACCAGAGCGACGTGCAGGAACGGGTCTTCGAGGTCATGGGCCTCTCCCACCAGGACGCGCAGGAGAAGTTCGGCTTCCTGCTTGAAGGCTTCAAATTCGGTGCGCCTCCTCACGGCGGCATCGCCTTCGGCTGGGACCGCGTGGTGGCACTGCTGTCAGGTGTGGATTCGATCCGCGACGTCATCGCCTTCCCCAAGACCGGCAACGGCTACGACCCCCTGACCGCGGCCCCGGCTCCCATTACGCCGCAGCAGCGCAAGGAAGCCGGTGTTGACTTCAAGCCTGAGGCCAGGAAGCCGGAAGAGGGCAAGTAGGCAGTATCCGTTTGACGTGAAGGCCCTCCTGGAAAGGGGGGCCTTCACGCGTGTCCGCAAAAGGAGACCCAGTGGCGCCCCACCGTGCGAGCCACCCCGCCCGCGCCTACGAAGCACTCATGGATGCCGCCTGGCCGGCACCCGACCGCCACGACCTGGGGGAGTGGGTCCTACGGGCTGCGGACGGCGTCACGCAGCGGGCCAACTCGGTGTGGCCGCGGGACCCCGCGCCCAGGCCGCAGGAGGCTTTGCTGGAGGCGGCGCGGTGGTACCGGATGCGGCGCCTTCCGCTGATCTTCCAGATGGCGGACACCCCCGCCAACTCCGGGCTGAAGCGCTTCCTGGACGCCCAGGGCTTCACGCGGCAGTCCGAAACGCTGATCCTGGCCCGGCCTGCCGGCCCCCAGGATGGGCATCCGGCGGGCGCCGGGGTGGAGATCCTTGATGAGCCCAGCGAGGAGTGGCTGCACCTTTGGTGGAGCGTGGACGGCCGGGGCGGTGGACAGGCGCGGGAGACAGCGCGCCTGATCGTGACGGGGTGCCCTGCACTGTATGCCCTCGCCAGGGACGACGACGGCGCCCCGGCCGCCGTCGGACGCCTCGCCCTGGCGGGCGCCACGGGAGGAATCTATTGCATGGCGACGTCGCCTGCGCACCGCAGGCGGGGCTACGCAGCAGCAGTGCTCCAGGCGCTTCAGTCCGAAGGGACCGCCCGCCACGTGGAAAGCTTCTGGCTGCTGGTCACAGCTGCCAACTCCGCCGCCCGGCAGCTCTACCAACAGGCGGGGTTCGAGGAGGCGGGCCGCTATCTCTACCGCCAGGAGCGGCCCCGCCGGGCGCTGACAGGCTGCTGACTAGGAAGCATCGGTGACCTGGACCCGCACGGCACACGAATCCGCGGCGGCTTTCCGCAGCACTGCTGCCTTGGGATCCGGGACGTCAAGGTAGGCCAGCCGGGGCATGGCGGCAAAGTCCTTCAGGGCAGGGTGCTGGAGGACAAGGCCGGCCAGGGCCCTGTCGCCCCCGGGAACGACGTACTCAAAAAGCCCACCGCTGAAAATGCGTGCGGCCTGTTCGGCAACTGCCTCCACCAGGGCGTCCGCCTGGTTGCTCCGCCGCCGGGCGAACCGCTGCTGCGACTGTCCGCCCGCGGCCGTCCGGGACTGCACATACGTGGACCCCACCTTCGATGCGAGGACTTGCCCCTCACTGACCACCGCCACGCCGTAGCCTCCGCGCCTGGCCAGCAGCAGGCCCAGCCTCCGCGGCTGCGACGCCAGGGAGGCAAGCCGCTCAAGCGCATCCTCGTCCCGGCCCGGCCGCCCGTCGGCCGGCCAGGGAGGCTGCAGGAGGGCTTCGGCGCCGTCCGCGGCCAGGAGGCGGAGGCCGTCGTCGTCATCCCTCAGCTGATATCCGCCATGGGCCGCGCCAAACCTGTCCGCCCATCCGGCCAGCCGGCTGCCGGGAATGAATGCCGTGCGCACGGAGGCCGGCCGGGCTCCGCCGGTGGTGCGTGCGGACATGGGGCGTTCCTTTACTGGCTTGCCGGACTCCCGGGAAAATTCCGGAAGTGAACTGGAAGTAGCCTATCTATGTGGAAGATCTCTTCGGGCACGGCCGCGGCAATGATGATGACGACGACGCCTCCGTTGCCCCCGGCCGGACTGCAGTGCCCGGAGCCAACGCCTCCCCCCGGGGCCCGCTCGCCGTCCGGATGCGTCCCCGCACCCTTGACGAGGTGGTGGGCCAGCAGCACCTCCTGGGGCAGGGCTCGCCCCTGCGCCAGTTGGCCGCCGGAGCCGGTGCAGACACAACAGGCCCTGCAGGGCCTACTTCCCTTATCCTCTGGGGCCCGCCGGGCACCGGCAAAACGACCCTCGCCCACGTAATTGCCCGCGGACGGGGCAGGAAGTTCGTGGAGCTCTCCGCGATTACCGCCGGGGTCAAGGACGTGCGGCGCGTCATGGACGAGGCCCTGACGGCCCGCGACCTCTACAAGACCACCACCGTCCTGTTCCTGGACGAGATCCACCGCTTCAACAAGGCCCAGCAGGACGCCCTGCTGCCCGGGGTGGAAAACCGCTGGGTGGTGCTGGTTGCCGCCACCACAGAGAATCCATCGTTTTCCGTGGTGTCACCGCTGCTGTCCCGTTCCCTGCTGCTGACGCTCCGTCCCCTGACGGACGCTGACATTGAAGGACTGATCCAGCGCGCCGTCGCCGATCCCCGCGGGCTGAACGGGAAGGTGGGCCTCAGCGAGGAAGCACTCGACCACCTCGTACGGCTTTCCGGAGGCGATGCGCGCCGTGCCCTGACGGCCTTGGAGGCAGCCGCAGGCGTTGCGTTCGGGGATGCCGACGATGCCGGGGACGGGCCCGTCGCCGTCGAACTTAAACACACCGAGCGCGCCCTTGACGTTGCCGCCGTCCGGTACGACCGTGCGGGTGACCAGCACTATGACGTCATCAGCGCCTTCATCAAGTCCATCCGCGGCTCCGACGTCGACGCCGCCCTGCACTATTTGGCCCGCATGCTGGAGGCGGGGGAGGACCCCCGCTTCATCGCCCGGCGGATTGTGATCTCAGCCGCCGAAGACGTGGGGATGGCGGATCCCACGGCGCTGCAGACGGCCGTGGCCGCGGCGCAGGCGGTGCAGCTGATCGGAATGCCTGAGGGCCGGATCATCCTGGCCGAAGCCGTGGTGCACCTGGCCACGGCCCCCAAGTCCAACGCCGCCTACATGGGCATCAACAAGGCCATTGCCGATGTCCGGGCAGGGCTGGGGAACGGCATTCCGGCCCACCTGAGGGACGCCCACTACCCGGGGTCCAAGCAGCTGGGGCACGGCCTTGGCTACAAATACGCCCACGACGCCCCGCACGGCGTGGCTGCCCAGCAATACCCGCCGGATGACCTGGTGGGGAAGGACTACTACCAGCCCACGGCCAACGGCGCCGAGCGGGACATCGCCACGCGGCTGGAGCGGCTGCGCAGGATTGTCCGGGGCAAGTGACTGCCGTGGTAAAGTAGATGTTTGTCTGGCAAGGCACGGACGCACAATCTCCCCAATTTCACGTTGAGAAGGTTATGCCCTGCGCCCAGTAGCAAAAGGCAGCGGTTGGCCGATGCTCTCCATCGTGGAGGCCAGTAACACTGACACACCGCAGATATTGGAAGGACACAAGTGGCTAACAACACTCGTGCTCGCCGTCAGGCCCGCCTCTCGCGGTCCCTCGGCATCGCTCTGACCCCCAAGGCCGCCAAGTACATGGAGCGCCGCCCGTACGGCCCCGGTGAGCATGGCCGTGCCCGCAAGAAGCAGGACTCCGACTACGCCGTACGCCTGCGCGAAAAGCAGCGTCTGCGCGCCCAGTACGGCATCCGCGAAGCACAGATGACCCGTGCCTTCGAAGAAGCCCGCCGCACCAAGGGCCTGACCGGTGAGAACCTCATCGAGCTGCTCGAAATGCGCCTTGACGCCCTGGTCCTGCGTGCCGGCTTCGCCCGCACCATCGCCCAGGCCCGCCAGCTGGTTGTGCACCGCCACATCATGGTTGACGGCGTCCGCGTTGACCGCCCGTCGTTCCGCGTCGGCGAGGGCCAGCTGGTCCACGTCCACAGCCGCAGCGAAACCATGGTTCCGCTCCAGGTTGCAGCAGCCGGCGCCCACCGCGACGTCCTGCCTGCCGTCCCGGCCTACCTGGACGTCAAGCTGGAAGCCCTCCAGGCCCGCCTGGTCCGCCGTCCCAAGCGCTCCGAGGTCCCCGTGACCTGCGAAGAGCAGCTGGTCGTCGAATTCTACGCACGCTAAATTCCAGCAGCGTATCCAAAGAAGCCCGTGGCAAGCGCCGCGGGCTTCTTTGTATGTAAGGTACTTGGGGGACATCTGCGGAATGCGCTTCATGCGCACCCGGCGGGATGCAACCGAACCACAGAATTTCGAGGAGATGAACGTCTATGTCTGGTGGCGATATTGCCGGCCTGATCGCTGCCGGGGTGTTTGCAGTCCTGGTGCTGCTGCTTGCGGTGCCCATCCTTAAGCTGGGCCGCGTCCTGGACGAGGTCCGCACCTCCATCCGGTCCCTGAGCGACGGCGCCACGCCGCTTATGGACGAAGTCACCGCCACCGTCTCCACCACCAACCAGCAGTTGAAGAAAGTGGACGGCATCTCGTCCAACGTTTCGGACGCGTCCGCCAACCTTTCCGCGCTGTCCTCCCTTGTGGCCGCCACCGTGGGGTCGCCGCTGATCAAGGTGGCAGCCTTCAGCTACGGTGTCCGTACCGCCCTGGCCGGGCGCAGGAAGCCCGCCGCCGGCCGCCGCAGCCGCTAGATTCCGGGAGAAGAGAATGAATCGATTTATCTGGATGGGAATCGGCGTGGCGATCGGAGTGATCGCTTTCCGCAAGGTGACCGAAGTGCAGGCCAGTATGCAGTCAACGCTGGGCCCGGAGGGCCTCAACCGCTCCGTGAACCGCCTGGCCGACGGCGTCTATGACTTTGCAGACGCCGTCCGCGCCGGAATGCGCGAGCGGGAAACCGACCTCCGGTCTGCCCTCGGCATCGAATCAGCGGACCTCGTCCGCCGCTGACCACCCTGCTGACCGGCACCATGAGTCGGAACCAGGCAGGCCCCCACACGTTAGAACCACAACGGCGGGCACCGTTCACCACGGGACCGCCAAGCGAAAGAACCTCCGCGACGCACAGTGCGCGGAGCAAGAAGGGTAAGTACACAGCTCATGAAGTCGCAGGAGATCACAAAGCGCTGGGTGGACTTTTTTGTCAGCAAGGGCCACACCGCGGTTCCCTCCGCATCGCTGGTCTCCAGCGACCCCTCGCTGCTGTTCACGGTTGCCGGCATGGTGCCGTTCATTCCCTACCTGACCGCCCGGGAGGAAGCACCCTACCCGCGCGCCGTCAGTGTGCAGAAGTGCATCCGTACCGGTGACATCGAGGAAGTGGGCAAGACCGCCCGCCACGGAACGTTCTTCCAGATGTGCGGCAACTTTTCCTTCGGCGACTACTTCAAGGAAGACGCCATCAAGTTCGCCTGGGAGCTGCTGACCAAGGGCGTTGACGACGGCGGCTACGGCCTGGCGCCCGAGCGGCTGTGGGTAACGGTCTACGAAGAGGACGACGAGGCCAAGGACCTCTGGCTCAAGAACACCGGTGTTCCCGCCGAGCGGATCCAGAAGATGGGCAAGTCGGACAACTACTGGCACACCGGGCAGCCCGGCCCCGCAGGACCCTGCTCCGAAATCTACTACGACCGTGGCCCCGCCTACGGCGTTGAGGGCGGCCCGCTGGCTGACGAAACCCGCTACATCGAAATCTGGAATCTTGTGTTCATGCAGTACCAGATCGAGAACGTCCGCTCGAAGGAAGACTTCGACGTCGTCGGCGAACTGCCCAAGCGGAACATCGACACCGGCCTTGGCATGGAACGCCTGGCCATGATCCTGCAGGGTGTCGAGAACATGTACGAGACGGACCAGGTCCGCCCCGTCATCGACAAGGCTGCCGAACTCTCCGGCAAGGAATACACGTCCGCCGAAACGGACGAGGACCCCCACCACACGGACGACGTCCGCATGCGTGTGGTTGCCGACCACATCCGGTCCGCCCTGATGCTGATCTCCGACGGCGTGACTCCCTCCAACGAGGGCCGCGGCTATGTCCTGCGCCGGCTCATCCGCCGTGCCGTCCGTTCCATGCGCCTCCTCGGTGTTGAACAGGCCTGCCTGCCCGAACTCCTTCCCGCCTCACGCGATGCCATGAAGGGCGTCTACCCGGTGGTGGACACGGACTTCGCCCGGATCAGCCGCATCGCATACGCCGAAGAGAAGGCTTTCCTGCGGACCATTGCCTCCGGAACCGCACGCCTTGAGGACGCCGTCAAGGAATCCAAGGCCGCCAACAAGCCACTGTCCGGTGCCGACGCGTTCGCCCTGCACGACACGTACGGTTTCCCCATCGACCTGACCCTGGAAATGGCAGAGGAGGCCGGGCTCAACGTGGACGAGGCCGCCTTCCGCAGCCTCATGCAGGAACAGCGCCAGCGCGCCCAGGCCGACGCCAAGGGCAAGAAGGGCGGCCACGCGGACCTCAGCGCCTTCCAGGACATCCTGGCCCAGGGTGAGACGGTCTTCACCGGCTACACCGAGCTCGACGGCGAGTCCCGCGTCCGCGGAATCCTCACCGGCGGCCGTGCGGTCCAGCAGGCCTCCACCGGCGATGAAATCGAGCTGGTGCTCTCCGAAACGCCCTTCTACGCCGAAGCAGGCGGCCAGGCCGCGGACACCGGCCTGATCACCGGCGACGGGTTCGTTGTCGAGGTGCTCGACGTCCAGCGCCCCCTGAAGGGCCTGAGCGTCCACAAGGCGATCGTCCGCGAAGGCGAAATCGGGGCCGACTCGCTGGTCCGTGCCGCCGTCGACCGCGAACGCCGCCACGCCGCTGAACAAGCGCACACCGGCACGCACATCGTGCACGCCGCGCTCCACCAGATCCTCGGCCCCGAGGCCACCCAGCGCGGCTCCTACAACAAGGCCGGCTACCTGCGCTTCGACTTCGCCTGGGGCGAGGGGCTGAGCACGGCGACGCGGTCCGAGATCGAGGAAGTCTCCAACCTGGCCATCCGGAACAACTTCCGCGTGGAAACCAAGGTCATGGGCCTGGCCGAGGCCAAGGCCCTGGGCGCCATGGCGCTCTTTGGCGAGAACTACGGCAGCGAAGTCCGGGTCGTTGAGATCGACGGCGCCTGGTCGCGCGAGCTTTGCGGCGGCACCCATGTTGCCAACACGTCCCTGATTGGCAGCCTTTCCCTGCTGGGCGAGCAGTCCGTCGGGTCCGGAAACCGCCGGGTGGAGGCTTTCGTGGGCATGGACGCGTTCCGCCACCTGGCGGCCGAGCGTGCCCTGGTCACCGAGCTCACCGACATGCTGAAGGTCCCGTCCGGCCAGCTTGCGGACCGGATCGCCGCCACGCTGGCAAAGCTCAAGGCGACAGAGAAGGAACTGGACCGCCTCCGCAAGGAGCAGCTGGCTGGCGCTGCGGCCCAGCTGGTCAGCAGCGCCAAGGACGCCTCCGGCGTCAGTGTCATCGCCCATGACGCAGGGCAGGTCAGCGGCGCTGACGACCTGCGCGGCCTTGCCCTGGACCTCCGGAACCGCCTCGGCTCCGCACCCGCGGCCGTGGCAGTGGCAGGCGTCGCCAACGACCGTCCCGTCATCCTGGTGGCCACCAACGAGGCCGCCCGTGAAGCGGGGGTCAAGGCAGGAGCCCTGGTGCGCCTCGCCGCAGGGATCCTTGGCGGTGGCGGCGGCGGAAAGGACGACGTCGCCCAGGGCGGCGGAACCGACGCCGGCCAGGTAGGCCAGGCCCTCTCTGCCGTCGTCGACGCCATTTCGCGGCGCTAATCCTCCGATGACCGATCCTGCTGCTGCCGGCGACTACCCCCAGGGCATCAAACTGGGGGTGGACGTCGGCACCGTCCGGGTAGGGGTTGCCATCTGCGACCGCGATTCCATCCTGGCGACGCCCTACAAGACACTGGACCGCAACGCCAGGAAAAACTCAGACGTCCGGGTCATTGCCAACCTGGTCCAGGAACTCGGCGCTGTGCAGGTATTCGTAGGCCTGCCACGCACCATGAAGGGTGAAGAACGTGCCTCTGCCATGATGGCCACGGACTACGCCCGCCTGCTGGTTGGCGAACTCTCTGCCCGGAACCTGGCGGTGCCGGTGAACCTGGTGGATGAACGGCTCAGCAGTGTCAGCGCCCACCGGAGCCTGCACGAAGCTGGCATGAGCAGCAGGAACCACCGTAAAGTAGTTGATCAGGTCGCGGCGGCAGGTATCCTTCAGCACGCCATCGACATGCAGAAAGCCAGGGGAGCGGACGTCGGCTCACGCGTGACGGCGCCACCCCCTTCCGTGGACATGGGAGGCAGCGGGCCGGAAACGGTGCCCGCCACGCCCGGCGATACGGACCGATCTTCAGATAATGGAAGGCACCAGTGAGCCCTGCCAACATTGACGACTCTTCCAGCCCTCTGGACCCGGGGGCAGGAAGGCCGCTGACCCGCAAGGAACTCCGTGCGAGGGAAAAGACCCTCAACACCGGAGGTCACGATGCCGTTCCGGAACAGGCATACGAGACCGGCCACGACATTCCACCCCTGCCCGCGGAACCCCCCGCGGCCGCAGAAGCAGACCCCCGGCGTCAGGATGAAGCATTGCGTGAAGACCAGGCACCGCAGGACCGGGTGGAAGAGCCCGTGATTCCGGCTGCTCCTGCCGCCCCGCCGTCCATCCAGGACGATCGCCAGGAGCCCGCCCAGCACGATTCCTGGGAGCCGGCCCTTGCAGGGCACCAGCACGCGGCAGGCGTGCACTACAGCGACGAACCCCACTACGAAGAACCCGGCTACGCCGACGGGCACGGCTACGCGGCCGGCGTCCACCAGCACGATGGACCCTTTGACGGGACGCTCTATGCGGACGGGCACGATGGGACCCACTACGAAGAGGGGCACGACGACGGTGCGCACCACCACGAACTGCTTCCCGCCTCAGCCGCAGCAACCGTAGTGGCCAAGCCCTCGAAGAAGGTGCGCCGGCGCCGGCGGCTCCTGGCGCTTTTCCTGACCCTCGCCGTCTTCGTCACGGCTGTCGCCGTCGGAGCGCAGTTCCTCAAGCCGCTGCTGGGCAGCGACAAGCCCGGCGACTTTCCGGGACCCGGTTCGGGCGAAGTGGTTGTCACCGTCGAAAACGGTGAAGGCACCCGCTCCGTGGCCTCAAAGCTCGAAAACGAGGGGGTGGTGGCCAACGCCGACACGTTCCTCCAGAGCTTCAGCGCCTCCGGCGGCATTCTTTCCCCGGGTGACTACACGTTCAAGTCGGAGATGAAGAACTCCGACGCCGTGAACGTCCTCCTGGGCAAGGACCAGACCAAGGTCATCTACTTCGCCCTCAGCGCCGGACTTCGCATCGGTGAGTCTTTGCAGGCGATCTCGCAGGGGTCCGGAATCTCCTTCCAGGACCTCCAGGCCCTCAGCAACGAGCCTGCCCAGTTCGGGCTTCCGGCCAACGCCAAGAACCTTGAGGGGTACCTGGCCCCCGGGGAGCACCGCTTCCCCCTTGGCACTCCGGCAAAGGACATCCTCCAGTCCCTGGTCAAGATCACAACTGACGAACTCGTGTCGCAGGGCATCACGGACCCGGCCAAGCAGTACGAGGCCGTGATCGTCGCCAGCATCGTTCAGGCCGAGGGCGGCCAGGCGGAGTACGGGGATGTGGCAGGTGCCATCTACAACCGGCTCAAGCCCAACGACCAGACCGGAGGCTTCCTGCAGGTGGATTCAGCCGTGACCTACGGCCTGGGCACCAAGAGCTACAACTTCACTGACGAACAGCGCCAGGACAAGTCCAACCCGTACAACACCTATGCGAATCCGGGCCTTCCGCCCGGACCCATCGGCTCCCCGGGAAAGACTGCGATTGACGCTGCCGCCAGGCCCAAGACGAACGACTACCTGTACTGGGTGACCATCAACCTGGACACCAAGGAGACCAAGTTCTCCCGGACGCTCGCCGAGCACAATGCCTACGTGGAGCAGTACAACGCTTGGTGCACGGCCAACGTCGGACGTTGCACGTGAGCCTTCGGGCTGCCGTCCTGGGCCATCCGATAAGCCACTCGAAGTCGCCGGCCCTGCACCTGGCTGCCTACGGTCAGCTGGGGATCGGGATCAGCTACACGGCAATCGACGTCACGGAAGAGCTGCTGCCGTCCCTGATGGGGCAGATCCGGGATCAGCCGGGCTGGCGCGGCCTCTCGGTCACCATGCCGTTGAAGACGGCGATGCTCGGGCAGGTGGACGAAGTCCGCGGCGTGGCCAGGACCCTGGGCGTCGTCAACACCGTCTCGTTTGAGGAGCACGGCGGCGTCCGGCGCACCATTGGCTCCAACACCGACGTTGCCGGGATCGTCAAGGCGCTGCAGCACGCGGGCGCCGGCGCGGCCCCGGACGCCGTGATCCTCGGGGGAGGGGGAACGGCGGCCTCGGCCGTCGCGGCCCTCAAGGACCTCGGGGCCGGCCAGGCCAGGGTCTTCGTCCGGGATACGTCCCGGACCGCCGAGGTCCGCGCCGCTGCGGAAAGCCTGGACATCGCCTTGGAGATCCGCACCCTTGCGGAAGCCGCCCGTCCCACCGCAGCGGCCGACGTCGTGATTTCCACCCTGCCGCCGCGGGCAGCGGACGGACTGGCGGCTGAACTGGCTTCCCTCAAGACCAGCCTGCCCGGCGTCCTGCTGGACGTTGCCTATGATCCGTGGCCCAGCCTGCTGGCCTCCGTGTGGCAGGCCGGGGGCGGAAGCGTGGTGCCCGGACTGGAAATGCTCCTGTACCAGGCCGTGGAGCAGGTGCGCCTTTTCACCCGCCGGGACGAAGAAGTTAACGCAGCTGTCATAGATGTGATGTGTGACGCAGTCGGCCTTCCCCGACGGGCGTTGTGACCGCCATACATGGCAGGATGGAAATTATGTTGCGTTGGTTGACTGCCGGTGAATCCCATGGTCCGGCTCTGATGGGAATTATTGAAGGCGTCCCCGCCGGTGTGGAGATCACCAGCGGGCATATCGCAGACTCGTTGGCCCGACGCCGCCTTGGCTACGGACGCGGAGCACGGATGAAGTTCGAGCAGGACGTTGTGACCATTCTGGGCGGTGTCCGCCACGGCCTGACGCAGGGCGGACCCGTGGCCATCCAGGTGGGAAACACCGAATGGCCCAAGTGGGAGCAGATCATGTCCGCGGACCCGGTGGATCCGGAAGTTCTCGCGGACCAGGCCCGGAACGCGCCGTTGACCCGTCCCCGTCCCGGGCACGCCGACTTCACCGGCATGCAGAAATACGGCTTTGACGAGGCCCGCCCCGTCCTGGAGCGGGCCAGCGCGCGCGAAACAGCAACCCGGGTGGCCATGGGCACCGTGGCTGCGCAGTTCCTCAAGCACCTCGGCATCGAGCTGGTCAGCCACACCGTCAGCATCGCCAGCGTCACGGTTCCCGAAGGACGTCCGCTGCCCGTGCCGTCCGACGTCATTGCGCTTGATGCCGACCCCCTGCGCTGCTTCGACCGGGAAACCTCGGACGCCATGGTGGCGGAGGTTGATGCGGCGCACAAGGAAGGCGAAACCCTGGGCGGCGTGGTGGAGGTCCTTGCCTATGGGCTTCCGCCGGGACTGGGCAGCTACGTTCACTGGGACCGGCGGCTTGATTCCCGCCTTGCAGCGGCCCTGATGGGCATCCAGGCCATCAAGGGCGTGGAAGTCGGCGACGGCTTCCTGACCGCGTCGCGCCGCGGCTCCGCAGCCCACGACGAAATCGTCAGGGACGGCGACGGCCGGATCGTCCGTACCAGCAACCGTGCCGGCGGAATCGAAGGCGGCATGAGCATCGGCGACGTCCTGCGTGTCCGCGCCGCCATGAAGCCCATCGCCACCGTACCGCGCGCCCTGAAGACCATCGACGTCAGCACGGGGGAGCCCGCGAAGGCACACCACCAGCGGTCGGACGTATGTGCCGTTCCGGCTGCCGGGGTTGTGGCCGAAGCCATGGTGGCCCTGGTGCTGGCCGAGGCCGTCACCGAGAAGTTCGGCGGCGATTCGGTGGCCGAAACCGCACGCAACATCAAGGGTTACCTGGACAACATCCCGGCGTCCCTGGACTCGATCGGCCAGTAAGTGCCCCATCGCAGCAAAACCGGACCCGCAGGGCGGCCCATCGTCCTGATCGGGCCGATGGCGGTCGGAAAATCGGCCATAGGGCAGCAGCTGGCGCTCCAGCTCGGAGTTCCCTTCGTGGACACGGACGCTGTTATCGTTGCAGGGCACGGATCCATTGCGGATATCTTTGCTGGCCGCGGAGAGCACGCGTTCCGTGAGATCGAAGCCCGGACAGTGGCCGCCGTCGTCGAAGCCGCAGACGATACGGTCTCCGTCATCTCCCTTGGCGGCGGGGCGGTGCTGGATTCCGGAACGCAGCAGTTGATCAGCCGCTGCACCGTTGTCTACCTCGAATGCGACGCGCAAACCGTCGCCGGCCGCATTGCCCGCAACTCCGGGCGCCCGCTGCTGGCAGGGGACGCAATGGGCCGCTGGACGGCCATGTTCGCCACCCGCAAGCCGGTCTATGAGCGGCTTGCAGACATCACCCTGGACGTGCGCCACGGCTCGGTTTCCGAGCTGGGCGGCCGGCTCGAAGCAGCACTGCGCGATTACGCAGCTGCCAAACAGGAAGTTGAAAAGTGAGCACCCAATCAACAGTCATCAGCGTCACCGGCGGCTCCGCCGCGGAGCACTACGACGTCGTCGTCGGCCGGGGGCTGCTCGGTGACCTGCCCGGATTACTGGGGGAGCGCGTCCGCCGCGTGCTCGTCATCCATCCGCGTGCGCTGCGGCTGACCGGTGACACAGTCCGCGACGAACTCGCCGCAGCCGGATTCACCTCCCTGACCGCGGAAATCCCGGACGCCGAAGAAGGCAAGCACATCCAGGTGGCCGCCTTCTGCTGGCAGGTCCTTGGCCAGAACGACTTCACCCGTTCCGACGCCATTGTGGCCGTCGGGGGAGGCGCGGTAACCGACCTCGCCGGTTTCGTCGCCGCCACCTGGCTGCGCGGCGTCAAGGTCATCCACATGCCCACCAGCCTGCTCGGCATGGTGGACGCGTCCGTGGGCGGTAAGACCGGAATCAACACTGCCGAGGGCAAGAACCTCGTAGGCGCCTTCCACCCGCCGGCCGCGGTACTGGCTGATTTGGACACCCTGGAAACGCTGCCGCGGAACGAAATGATCTCCGGCATGGCGGAAGTCATCAAGTGCGGGTTCATCGCTGATCCAGCCATCCTCGACCTCGTCGAAAAGGACCCTGCGACAGTGGCGGATCCCCAGTCCGCCGTCCTCCGGGAACTGATCGAACGTGCCATCGCCGTCAAGGCCAAGGTGGTCTCCGAGGACCTGAAGGAATCCGGGCTGCGGGAAATCCTGAACTACGGGCACACCCTGGGCCACGCCATCGAACTGGTTGAGCGGTACTCATGGCGCCACGGCGCGGCCGTTTCGGTGGGCATGATGTTTGCCGCCGAACTGGCCCGCAGCGTAGGGCGCCTCAGCGATGCCGACGCCGACCGGCACCGGAGCATCCTTGAGAGCCTGGGGCTTCCGGTGACGTACCGGCGGGACCGCTGGCAGGGGCTGTTGGACGGCATGCGCCGGGACAAGAAGTCCCGCGGCGACCTGCTGCGGTTCGTCGTCCTGGACGGCGTGGCCAAGCCGGGGATCCTCGATGTCCCCGACACCTCGCTGCTGTTTGCGGCCTACCAGGAAATTGCGTCCTGATGCAGGGCGACATGGGAGGAACAGCGGACTGGCCGGACGCGGGTTTCCCGGGCATCCGGATCAACCCTGAATCGCTGCTTCCGGAAATTGTGAACCAGGATGTCTGCCGCGAGGCGCTGGCGGTATCCACGGACCCTGCCGACCACATCTTCGTGCTCCTGGTGGAAGGACATGCGTCCGAGGCTGCTGAACTGCTCGCAGAAGCCCGTTTCAAGGATCCGGAATCCTTCCGGCTGCGCACCTTCGAGGCCGAAGTCCTTCGCGTCTCCAACCGGCTGGACCGGGCCGTCGAGCTGTTCCGCCAGCTCCTGGCCGAGGTTCAGGGCACACCGCGCGAGGCCCTCGTGTGGCAGTTCCTGGGCAAGACCCAATACAGCGCCGGGCAGATGTCCGCAGCAGTCGAATCCTTTGCACGCGCACTGGACCTCCGGGTGGCACAGTCCGCCGATGCTGCCCAGATCTACTCGTCCACAGTGGCGCTGCAGCGCGCACGGGACGTGCTGGAACTCGCCTGCTGACCCTGCCTGGGGCGGGGCTGAAGGACGCCTGTGGCCAAGCTGGAGGGCGGGGCCGAAAGGTGCCCGGAATTTACCGGTAGAATAGTTCTTGAATTTTTACCACCCGATTTTTGACAAACACGCGCTGGCAGTCCGTTGGGCCTGTCCGCCCGGCATACAACGTCTGACAACGCGACCAGACAGAGAAACCAGAGGAAACAGTGGCAACCACTAACGACATCAAGAACGGAACGGTCCTGAAGCTTGAGGGCCAGCTCTGGAACATCATCGAATTCCAGCACGTCAAGCCTGGCAAGGGCGGTGCGTTCGTCCGCACCAAGATGCGCAACGTGATGTCCGGCAAGGTCGTGGACAAGACGTTCAACGCCGGGCTCAAGATCGAAACCGCCACCGTGGACCGCCGTGACTACCAGTACCTGTACCAGGACGGTGCGGACTTCGTGTTCATGGACACCTCCGACTACGACCAGATCACTGTCTCCGGCGCCACCGTGGGCGACGCCACGAACTTCATGCTGGAGAACCAGATGGTGAACATCGCCATCCACGAGGGCACTCCGCTGTACATTGAACTGCCCCCGAGCGTTGTCCTCGAAATCACCTACACCGAGCCGGGCCTGCAGGGCGACCGCTCCTCTGCCGGCACCAAGCCCGCCACCCTGGAAACGGGCTACGAGATCCAGGTCCCGCTGTTCATCGAGAACAACACCAAGGTCAAGGTGGACACCCGCGATGGCAGCTACCTGGGCCGGGTCACCGAGTAGTGAGCGCCCGCGGTAAAGCCCGCAACAGGGCACTTGATGTTCTCTTCGAAGCCGAGCAGCGCTCGGTTTCGGCTTTTGACGTGATCCGCTCGCGGCGTGAAAAGACTGACCAGGTGGTCAACCCCTACACCATCGAAATCGTGGAGGGCGTTGTCTCCCACCAGGCAGCCATCGACGAGTTCCTGGAGACGTACTCCCAGGGCTGGAGCCTGGAGCGGATGCCCTCCGTGGACCGCATCATCCTGCGCATCGGCACGTGGGAGCTCCTGTACAACGACGACGTTCCGGACGGCGTCGCGGTCAGTGAAGCTGTGGCGCTGGCGAAGACCCTGTCCACCGACGAATCGCCGCAGTTCATCAACGGCCTGCTGGGCCGCCTGCAGCAGCTGAAGCCGTCGCTGCTCGCCTGAGCATCAGCAAGAAACAGCACCACACAGCAACAGCAGGAAGGACCGGCCGCCACGGGATGTGGAGGCCGGTCCTTCTGGTATTAAGCCCCGCATGGCAGGGACCGCGGTGGGTTCAGTGTGCGACGGCGGCCCGCAAGGCCAGGATGCGCTGCAGCTGCTGCCGCTCCTCAGCCTGGTGCAGCTGCACGTCACGCCCGCTCAGGATCCGTTGGCGCGTGTTGGCCAGCCGGGTGGCTGCCTTCAGGAATTCCCTCATCTGCTGTTTCCTGCCGTAGCTCCCAGCCCAGTTCAGGGCAGTGCGCCGGCCGCCCAGGGTGGCCATCAGCTCCACCTCGGCCGGCGTGAACCAGCCGGCGGCCGAGTACTCCAGCAGGCGCTGCCGGGTCAGGCGTTTCTCCGCCACCCGCAACAGGATGATGCCGCCCACGGCGAGGAAAAAGATGGGCACCTGGACCATGAGGTATTCCGCCAGGAAGCCCTGCCCCATGCTGTTCCAGCGGTTGTGCAGGAACATGGCCGGCAGCAGCCCCACAAAGAAGGCTGCCACCGAGGCACCTGCATGCCAGCGCCGGGCGGCGAACCCCATCACCAGGCCCGTGGTGCCGGTGAAGATGGCGTGCGCAAAGGGCGACATGACGCCGCGGAGGAAGAAGACCTGGGCAAAGTCGCTGGCGGGATCCGCGGACTCCGCTATGGCCCGGCCGAAATACAGGATGTTCTCCGTGAATGCGAAACCCCCTGCGATGGTGAACGCGAACACCACGCCATCCACCGGTCCGTCAAAGTGCTTCCTTGCCATGAGGAGGAGTATCAGCAGTCCCAGGGACTTTGCGAACTCCTCCACGATGGGCGCCTGCACCGTGGCCATGTAGGCCTGAAGGTCGGCCTCGTCGGAAAACTGGAAGGCCAGGACAAAAAACGGCTGGATGAGCAGGGTTACTGCGATGGATACCGCGGAGCCCCAGGTAAAAGCGAAGAAGAGGAGCCGCTTCGGTTCAGGTTCCCATTTGTCGATGATGTGCACGGCCAGGAGAACAACCGAGAGCGGAACCAGGGACGCGAGGAATCCCACCAGGAACCCGGCCGGCCCGGTGTTTGACAGCAGGAACGGGATCACCAGGAACAGGCTGAGGAAGGCAAGGGTGCCTCCGGCGACGGTCAACCCCACCAGCCCGCTCCGGGACCGGGCGGGCTTCATCACGGCTCCCTGGACCTGCGGCGGCACCACCGCGTCCACTGGCCTGCCGACGTGTCCCGGTGCCGGACGGTAGTTGCCGGGCTCCACGTGTCCCATCCAGCTCGGGTTTGCTTCTCCCGGGAGCGGCGCAGTTCCCCGCAGCCGGGGATCGTCGGGTGGCCCGGAGGCAGGGAGTCGCGGATTCGTCGGCATAACGACAGCCTAGGTGCGGGCCGCCGCGCCTCCAAGGACAGCACGCCCGGCGGCTGCAGTGTGATGAGCACCGCGCCTTCCCGGCACGGCCTCCCGGAAACCCGTGTGGTAATTTTGAACCGCACATGATCCTTTTTTAATTCCGTCCTGTGAGGCGGGGAAAGGGGAGACGAGCGTTGACTTCTGTCACCAGCGCACCGGTTCCAGCCAGGGTTGTCCTCAGCCAGGCGGACATCGACCGGGCACTCACTCGTATCGCCCATGAGATCCTTGAAGCCAACAAGGGATCGCAGGACCTCGTCCTGCTGGGCATCCCGCGCCGTGGTTACCCGCTGGCATTGCGCCTAGCCGAAAAAATCGCCGCCGCGGACAGCACCGTTGACGCCGCCGCCATTGTTGGCCAGCTGGATGTCACGATGTTCCGCGATGACCTCTCCCACCAGGGGACAAGGCCCCCGTATCCCACCAAGCTGCCCCGGACGGGCATCGACAACAAGGTGGTTGTCCTCATTGACGACGTCCTGTACTCCGGCCGCACCATCCGCGCCGCCCTTGACGCGCTCGTCGACCTTGGCCGTCCGCGCATCGTCCGGCTCGCCGTGCTGATCGACCGCGGCCACCGCGAACTCCCCATCCGTGCCGACCACGTGGGCAAGAACCTGCCGACATCATCAGCGGAAAAGGTCCGGGTCCGGCTGGCTGAGACCGACACCGCCCCTGGCGGCACGCCGGTCAACGAGGTTGTCATCGAGGGCCGTTCATGAAGCACCTGCTTTCCACCGAAAACCTCAGCCTCGCCAATGCAATCCGTATCCTGGACACCGCCGAGGAGATGGCAGCGGTAGGCGACCGCGAGGTCAAGAAGCTCCCGGCGCTCCGCGGCCGGACCGTGGTGAACCTCTTCTTCGAGGACTCCACCCGCACCCGGATCTCCTTCGAAGCCGCCGCCAAGCGGCTCAGTGCCGATGTCATCAACTTCGCGGCCAAAGGCTCCTCGGTGTCCAAGGGTGAGTCCCTGAAGGACACCGCCCAGACGCTGTCCGCCATGGGAGCGGACGCCGTCGTCATCCGTCACTGGGCCTCCGGCGCACCGCACCGCCTCGCGGCCACTGACTGGATTGACGCTGCCGTGATCAACGCCGGGGACGGCACCCACGAACACCCCACCCAGGCCCTGCTGGATGCGTTCACCATGCGCCGGCACTGGGCTCGCCTGGCCGGCACCGGTTCCGAAGGCGCGGACCTCAAGGGCATGCGGGTTGCGATCGCCGGGGACGTCCTGCACTCCAGGGTTGCGCGTTCCAACGTCTGGCTGCTCCGTACGCTCGGGGCGGAAGTGACCCTGGTGGCGCCGCCCACGCTGCTGCCCATCGGCGTCGAAAAGTGGCCGTGCAAGGTCAGCTACGACATGGACGACACCCTTGAGCAGGGCGTCGACGCCGTGATGATGCTGCGTGTCCAGGGCGAACGCATGAACGCATCCTTCTTCCCCAGCACCCGTGAGTACTCCCGGCGGTGGGGATTCGATGACAACCGCCTGAAAGCCCTGGACACGCTGGGCATGAAGGACACCATCATCATGCATCCCGGCCCCATGAACCGTGGCCTGGAAATTTCCGCGGCTGCCGCCGACTCGCCCCGATCCACCGTGCTGGCCCAGGTCCGCAACGGCGTCTCGGTGCGGATGGCCGCCCTCTACCTGCTGCTTTCGGGGGACACCCGGGAACCAGCCGCCACCCCCGCCCTGGCGTACGCCGGCACCCATTCCACCAAGGAGAGCAACTGATGGCCGCCAACACCGGAACCTACCTGATCCGCGGCGCCTCGATCCTGGGCGGCGAACCGGCGGATCTGCTGATCCGCGACGGCGTCATCGCCGAAACCGGAACCGGCCTTAGCGCCGAAAGCAGCGTCGACGACGTGACCGTCATCGATGCTGCCGGCCTGGTCGCCCTGCCCGGCATGGTGGACGTGCACACGCACCTCCGCGAGCCCGGCCGCGAGGACGCCGAAACCGTGGAGACGGGTACCCGCGCAGCGGCCTTGGGCGGGTATACCGCCGTGCATGCCATGGCCAACAGCACTCCCGTGGCAGACACCGCGGGCGTTGTGGAGCAGGTCTACACCCTCGGCCGGGCAGCCGGCTGGGTGGACGTGCGGCCGGTGGGTGCGGTCACCGTGGGCCTGGCGGGCGAGCAGCTGGCCGAGCTGGGGGCCATGGCCGATTCCCGCGCACGCGTCCGCATGTTCTCCGACGACGGCATCTGCGTCCACGATCCCGTACTGATGCGCCGTGCGCTAGAGTACGTCAAGGCGTTCGACGGCGTGGTGGCCCAGCACGCGCAGGAGCCGCGCCTGACCGCCGGCGCCCAGATGAACGAGGGGGAGGTGTCCGCGGTACTTGGCCTCGCCGGCTGGCCCGCCGTTGCCGAGGAAAGCATTATTGCCCGCGACGTCCTGCTGGCGCAGCACGTCGGCTCCCGGCTGCATGTCTGCCACGTCTCCACCGCCGGCTCCGTGGAAATCATCCGCTGGGCCAAGGAGCGGGGGATCAACGTCACGGCCGAGGTGACGCCGCACCACCTGCTGCTGACCGACGACCTGGTCCGCAGCTACGACCCCGTCTTCAAGGTCAATCCGCCGCTGCGCACCGACGCCGACGTCCAGGCGCTGCGCGCAGGCCTGGCGGACGGCACCATCGACGTCGTTGGTACGGACCACGCACCGCACCCCAGCGAGCACAAGGAGTGCGAGTGGGCGCAGGCAGCCATGGGCATGACGGGCCTGGAAACCGCCCTTTCCGTGGTCCAGCACACCATGATCGAAACGGGCCTCATGACGTGGGCGGACTTCGCCCGCGTCACCTCCACCGCTGCGGCGAAGATCGGCCGGCTGGCTGACCAGGGCCGCCCGCTGGAAGCGGGGGAGCCCGCCAACGTCATCCTGGTGGACCCCGCTGCCCGCTGGACTGTTGATCCGTTCCGCATGGCCACCATGGGCCGGAATTCGCCGTTCAAGGGCAGGGAACTGCCCGGCAAGGTGGTGGCCACGTTCTTCAAGGGGCACCCCACTGTCCTTGACGGTGAACTCAACACGCCGTATCCCTACCCCGACGCAACCGCAGGCGTCGCCTGATGGACAAAATCCTTCCGGGACTGGCCATGCTGGCGGTCATAGCCGTCGTCTTTGTCCTCCTCGCCATCGGCTGGCGCAGCAGGCTCCGCCGCCAGTCCGACGTCGGCCTGCTGCCTGCCGTGCCCGCCGAACCTGGCAAGCCGATCGCCGGTGCCGAGGGGCAGTACGTGGCCACCACCACCGCCGGCGACTGGCTTGACCGGATCGCCGTCCACGGCCTGGGAATCAGGACCACCTCGATTCTCGAGTTGTATCCGCACGGCGTCCTTTTCGACCGGTCGGGCGCTCCGGCCCTCTACATCCCGGCCGCATCACTTACCGGCGTCCGGCAGGACAGCGGCATGGCAGGTAAGTTCGTGGAAAAGGACGGACTCCTGGTCCTGTCCTGGGTACACGGCAGCCACGAACTGGACTCCGGCTTCCGCACCCGCCGTGCGGCGGACAAGGACCGGCTCTTCGAAGCACTTCAGGAATTGATTTCTTCAGCCCCGGCGGCTGACGCCAACAGTGGAAAGTAAGACAGTGACAACAAACACAGCAGTAAACGCCCCGGTTTCCGCTCCAGCTGCGCTGGTCCTTGAAGACGGCCGCATTTTCCGCGGAAGCAGCTACGGCGCCACGGGAACCGCCCTCGGAGAAGCGGTCTTCGCCACCGGCATGACCGGCTACCAGGAAACCATCACCGACCCCTCCTACGCACGCCAGCTTGTGGTCCAGACGGCACCCCACATCGGCAACACCGGCGTGAACAGCGAGGACGCCGAGTCCCGCCGTATCTGGGTTGCGGGCTACATTGTCCGCGACGCCGCCCGCCGCCCCTCCAACTGGCGCTCCGAGCGCTCACTGGATGAGGAACTGGTGGAGCAGGGAATCGTTGGGATCCAGGGCGTGGATACCCGTGCGATCACCCGGCACCTGCGCGAGCACAAGACCATGCGCGCCGGCATCTTCTCCGGGGAGGCCGCCCAGGCCACGGACAAGGAACTGGTGGACGCCGTCCTGGCCAGCGCCCCCATGGAGGGCTCCCGGCTGGCCGAGGAAGTCAGCGTTGACGAGGCCTACGTCGTGGAGCCGAAGGACCATGGCTGGGAAGGCGACCCCCGGTTCACCATCGCGGCGATCGACCTTGGCATCAAGGCCATGACCCCGGTCCGCTTCGCCGAGCGCGGCGTCCGCGTCCACGTGCTGCCCGCCACCGCCACGCTGGAAGACGTGAAGGCCGTCAACCCCGATGGCTTCTTTATGTCCAACGGCCCCGGCGACCCCGCCACGGCAGATGCCCAGGTCAAGCTGCTCCGCTCCGTCCTGGACGAGAAGCTGCCCTACTTCGGCATCTGCTTCGGCAACCAGATCCTGGGCCGCGCACTGGGCTTCGGCACCTACAAGCTCCGTTACGGCCACCGCGGCATCAACCAGCCCGTCATGGACCGCCGCACCGGCAAGGTGGAGATCACCTCCCAGAACCACGGCTTTGCCGTGGACGCACCGATCGACGGCGCCACCCAGGCTCCGGAGGAACGGTACGGCCGCGTGGAGGTCAGCCACGTCAGCCTGAACGACGACGTCGTGGAAGGGCTCGCCTGCCTGGACATCCCCGCTTTCTCCGTGCAGTACCACCCCGAGGCCGCGGCCGGCCCGCACGACGCCGCCTACCTGTTCGACCGCTTCATCGAGCTGATGGAGGGCACCCGGGACGGCAGGACCGCGAACCTGTCCAAGGAGCCCGTGGACGCCGCGCACCCAGCCGGCGCGGCAACGCCGAATCATTCCGACAACAAGACTGAGGACAAGAAGTAATGCCGAAACGTACAGATCTCAAGAGCGTCCTCGTCATTGGTTCCGGCCCGATCGTCATCGGCCAGGCCGCCGAGTTCGACTACTCCGGGACCCAGGCGCTGCGCGTCCTCAAGGAGGAAGGCCTGCGGGTCATCCTGGTCAACTCCAACCCGGCCACCATCATGACCGACCCCGAGTTCGCCGACGCCACCTACATCGAACCCATCACCCCCGAGGTAGTGGAGAAGATCATCGCCAAGGAACGCCCGGACGCCGTCCTGCCCACCCTGGGCGGACAAACCGCGCTGAACACCGCCATCGCCCTGGACAAGAACGGTGTGCTTGAGAAGTACAACGTTGAACTCATCGGCGCCAACATCGCCGCCATTGAGCTCGGGGAGGACCGCGAAAAGTTCAAGGGCGTGGTGGAGCGCTGCGGCGCCGAGTCCGCCCGCAGCCACATCATCCACACCATGGACGAGGCATTGAAAGCCGCCGAGGACCTCGGCTACCCCATGGTGGTCCGGCCCTCCTTCACCATGGGCGGCCTGGGCTCCGGCCTCGCCTACAACGAGGACGACCTCCGCCGCATCGTTGGACAGGGCCTGCAGTACAGCCCCACCAGCGAGGTGCTGCTCGAAGAGAGCATCCTCGGCTGGAAGGAATACGAGCTCGAGATGATGCGGGACAAGAACGACAACGTCGTGGTGGTCTGCTCCATCGAGAACTTCGATCCAGTAGGCGTCCACACCGGCGACTCCATCACGGTGGCACCGGCCCTCACCCTCACCGACCGCGAATACCAGCGACTGCGCGACATCTCCATCGCCGTCATCCGTGAAGTGGGCGTGGACACCGGCGGCTGCAACATCCAGTTCGCCATCGACCCCGCCACCGGCCGCGTGGTGGTCATCGAAATGAACCCCCGCGTCTCCCGCTCCTCGGCGCTGGCGTCCAAGGCCACCGGCTTTGCCATCGCCAAGATCGCCACCAAGCTCTCGCTGGGCTACACGCTGGACGAGATCCCCAACGACATCACGCAGAAGACCCCGGCGTCCTTCGAACCCACCCTGGACTACGTTGTGGTCAAGGTTCCGCGGTTCGCGTTCGAGAAGTTCCCGGCTGCTGACAACACGCTGACCACCACCATGAAGTCGGTGGGTGAGGCCATGGCCATGGGCCGCAACTTCACCGAAGCCCTGCAGAAGGCCCTGCGCTCCCTCGAACAGAAGGGCTCGCAGCTGGACTTCAGCTCCGTCCCCGAATGGGAGGTGCCGGAGCTCATCGAGAAGGCGAAGCGCCCCACCACGGAACGCCTGCACCAGGTCCAGCGCGCACTCCTGGGCGGCGCCAGCGTGGAGGACCTCTTCGAGGCCACCAAGATCGATCCCTGGTTCCTTGACCAGCTCCAGCTGCTCAATGAGATCTCCCGCGAAATCCGCCAGGCCGGTGCGCTGACGGCTGAGATGCTGAAGCGCGCCAAGCGCCACGGCTTCTCCGACGAGCAGATCGGCGCGCTCACGCACAACTCCGAAGCCGTGGTCCGCGGCGTCCGCCAGGCCCTGGGCATCCGCCCCGTCTACAAAACCGTGGACACCTGCGCGGCGGAATTCGCCGCCTACACGCCGTACCACTACTCGGCGTACGACGAGGAGGACGAGGTTGCGCTGCACTCCAAGCCGTCCATCCTGATCCTCGGCTCCGGCCCCAACCGGATCGGCCAGGGCATCGAGTTCGACTACTCCTGCGTCCACGCCTCCATGGCGCTGCGCAAGGCCGGGTACGAGACGGTGATGGTCAACTGCAACCCGGAGACCGTCTCCACCGACTACGACATCTCCACCCGCCTCTACTTCGAGCCCCTGACGCTCGAGGACGTCCTGGAGGTCATCGCGGCGGAGGAACGCACCGGCGGCGTCATGGGCGTCTTTGTGCAGCTCGGCGGCCAGACCCCGCTCAAGCTGGCCCAGCAGCTGGCAGATGCCGGTGTCCCCATCCTCGGAACGTCCCCGGAGGCCATCGACCTGGCCGAGCACCGCGGCGCGTTCTCCCGCGTCCTGGACAAGGCGGGCCTGATCTCCCCGAAGAACGGCACCGCCGTGTCCTTCGAGGATGCCAAGAAGATCGCCGACGAAATCGGGTACCCGGTCCTGGTCCGCCCGTCCTACGTGCTGGGCGGCCGCGGCATGGAGATCGTCTACGACGAGCCCAACCTGTCCCGCTACATCGCCAACGCCACGGAGATCACCCCGGACCACCCTGTGCTGATCGACCGCTTCCTGGAGGACGCCGTCGAAATCGACGTCGACGCACTCTTCGACGGCACCGACATGTACCTGGGCGGCATCATGGAGCACATCGAGGAAGCCGGCATCCACTCCGGCGACTCCGCCTGCGTCCTGCCGCCCATCACCCTGGGCACCAACGTGCTGGAGCGGGTACGGACGGCGACGCGCGCCATCGCCGAGGGCGTGGGCGTCCGCGGGCTCATCAACATCCAGTTCGCCCTGGCCTCCGACGTCCTGTACGTCCTTGAGGCCAACCCCCGGGCGTCCCGCACGGTGCCGTTCGTCTCCAAGGCGACCGGTGTGCAGATGGCCAAAGCGGCTGCCCTGATCGGCACCGGCGTGACCATCGGACAGCTCCGCAGCGCCTACAAGATGCTGCCCGAGGTGGGCGACGGGTCCACGCTTCCGCTGGATGCCCCGGTGTCCGTCAAGGAGGCAGTCCTGCCGTTCAGCCGCTTCCGTACCCTGGAGGGCAAGGTGGTTGACTCCCTGCTCGGCCCGGAAATGCGCTCCACCGGCGAGGTCATGGGCATCGACAAGCACTTCGACACCGCGTTCGCCAAGAGCCAGGCGGCCGCCAACAACGCGCTGCCCACCGAGGGCAAGATCTTTGTCTCCGTGGCCAACCGCGACAAGCGCTCCGTGATCATGGGTGTCAAGAGGCTCTCCGACCTGGGCTTCGAAATCGTGTCCACCGGCGGCACCGCGGACGTCCTGCGCCGCAACGGCATCCAGGCCACCCCTGTCCGCAAGGTGGCAGAGGGCAGCAGCGCCGAGGGCGAAGGCACCATCGCAGACCTCGTCATCGCCGGCGAGATCGACATGGTCTTCAACACCCCGTCCGGCGGGGAGGCCCGCAGCGACGGCTACGAACTGCGGGCAGCGGCCACCTCCATCGGCATTCCCTGCATCACCACGGTGGCGGAGTTCAACGCCGCCGTGCAGGCCATCGAGGCGATGCGGACCTACGAATGGTCCGTCACCAGCCTGCAGGAGCACGCCGCATCGCTGGCAGAGTCCCAGAAGGCGGCCCTGCAGCATGCCTGAGCAGGCAGTGCCGTCCGCCGGTGCACCCGGCCGGGAGTCGTTCGGCTCCCGGCTGGGTGCCGCCATGGCCGCCCGCGGGCCCCTCTGCGTCGGCATCGACCCGCACCCAGCCCTGCTGAAGGGCTGGGGGCTGGACGACGACGCCGCAGGGCTGAGGCGCTTTTCGCTGACGGTTTTGGAGGCCGTGGGTTCCCTCGCTGCCGCCATCAAGCCCCAGGTGGCGCTGTACGAACGCCATGGCTCCGCCGGGATGGCCGTCCTTGAAGAGCTTCTTGCCGAAGCCCGCGACGAGAAGGTACTCACCATCGCCGACGCCAAGCGCGGTGACATCGGCTCCACCATGGCGGCCTACGCCGACGCCTGGCTCCGGGACGATTCCCCCCTCGCGGCGGACTCGGTAACGCTCAGTCCCTACCTTGGCTTCGAGTCACTGCGCCCCGCGCTGGACCTGGCAGCCCGGACCGGCCGCGGCGTCTTCGTCCTCGCGCTCACGTCCAACCCCGAGGGCGCCTCCGTCCAGCACGTCGGGGGAGCGGACTCCGTGGCCCGCAGGATCACGCAGTCGGCTGCGGCGGAAAACCGCCGCTACCAGGGAAACCTCGGCTCCGTGGGCCTGGTGGTGGGTGCGACCGTGGGGTCGGCCCTTACCGAACTGGACCTGGACCTGGCCGCTGTGCGCGGACCGCTCCTGGCCCCGGGCCTTGGAGCGCAGGGGGCCACGCCCGCCGACCTCCGCGCCACGTTCGGCGCCGCCTACCCGCAGGTCCTCGGCACCTCGAGCAGGGACATCCTGTCTGCCGGGCCGGAACAGCGCGGCCTGAGGGACGCGGCGCAACGGACCCTGGACGGACTCCGCGGCGAATAGTGGCCCGTTTGAGCTGATGCATTGATTCGGACAGCACCAAAGGGTAGTTTCAGGACAGGTCCAAGGGCGGTCGCCCCTGGACCCGTCCACCGAATCCGGGGGTGTGCACCATGGTCCTGCGGCCGTTATCCGCATCGGAACGGGCTGAGGCCCTGAACAAGGCAGCAGCAGCCAGGGCCACCCGTGCGGCGGCCAAGGAAAGCCTTAAAAACGGCGAGAGGTCTGCCGCGGACATCATCAGCTCCGCGCTGCAGGACGAGGCACTCGCACGGATGAGGGTCTCCGAACTCCTTGAGGCGCTTCCCGGCATCGGAAAGGTGCGGGCCGCTGCCATCATGGACCAGCTGGGGATAGCGGCGTCCCGCAGGGTCCGCGGGCTGGGCATCCACCAGCGCCGCGCGCTGGTAGATTTTATAGACGAGAGTTAGGGCGGGCCGAAGCCCGCCCACCCCCCAAACCCCGGCAAAGGAATACGTGAGCAAGAAACCTGGACTGACAGTCCTCGCTGGTCCGACGGCTGTTGGCAAAGGCACCGTGTCCACTTACATCCGCGACAACTATCCCGAGGTGTGGCTGTCCGTGTCCGCCACCACCCGGGCACCCCGTCCCGGCGAACAGGACGGCGTCCATTACTTCTTCAAGTCCAAGGACGAGTTCGAGCAGCTTGTCGCTGACGGCGAGCTCCTCGAATGGGCCGTGGTCCACGGGCAGAACACGTACGGGACCCTGAAAAGCACCGTCAACCAGGCCATTGCCGAGGGCCGGTCCGTGCTCCTGGAAATAGACCTCCAGGGTGCCAGGCAGGTGAAGGCGGCCGTACCGGATGCACAATTTGTCTTCCTGGCCCCGCCCAGCTGGGACGAAATGGTCCGCCGGCTTGTGGGCCGCGGCACGGAAACCCCGGAGGAACAGCAGCGCCGGCTGGAAACCGCTAAACTGGAACTTGCTGCTGAACCGGAGTTCGACTACACCGTCATCAATGACGACGTTCGCCGGGCAGCGGACGAGCTTGTTTCACTCATGGGGCTGACCCCGCACCCGCATGGAGCGCCGGAACCGTCAGCCCGCTAGAACTTTGGAGAATTCGTGTCCACGAACCTTGAAGGCATCATCAACCCGCCGATCGACTCGCTGCTCGAGGCAGCCGACTCCAAGTACGGCCTGGTGATTTTCGGTGCCAAGCGTGCTCGTCAGATCAACGCTTACTACGCCCAGCTGCATGAGGGCCTCTTCGAATACGTCGGCCCGCTGGTTGACACCAAGCTGAACGAGAAGTCGCTGTCGATCGCCCTGCGCGAGATCAACGAGGGCAAGCTGGTTTCCACGCCGATCGAAGCTGCAGAGTAAAACTGCCGCCGAACTGACTTGCTGTTGACGGAGGTCACGTGCGCATAGTCCTCGGAGTCGGGGGAGGGATTGCCGCTTACAAGGTGGCATCGCTCCTCCGGCTTTTTACTGAAGCCGGCCACAACGTCACGGTGATCCCCACCGAGGCGTCCACCCGGTTCGTTGGCACTGCCACGTGGGAGGCGCTGTCCGGAAATCCGGTCAGCAACAGCGTCTTCGACGACGTCCACCAGGTCAACCACGTCCGGCTGGGCCACGAGGCTGACCTGATCGTCATCGCCCCGGCCACCGCTGACCTCCTGGCCAAGGCGGCCACCGGACAGGCCGGGGACCTGCTGACGAACACCCTGCTGATGGCCCGCGGCCCTGTGCTGTTCGCGCCCGCCATGCACACGGAAATGTGGCAGCACGCGGCAACCCGGGCCAACGTCGAAACGTTGCGCAGCCGCGGTGCAGCCGTTCTGGAACCCGCCAGCGGCCGGCTGACGGGCGCCGATTCAGGTCCGGGCAGGCTCCCCGAACCGGAAGCCATTTTCGACGCCGCCATGGCCCTGGTGCAGGGGCAGTCGGATTTCCAGCTGCCGCTGGCCGGACGCACCGTCACCATCAGCGCCGGCGGAACCCGCGAGCCCCTGGATCCGGTCCGCTTCCTGGGCAACAGGTCCTCCGGAAAGCAGGGAGTCGCCTTGGCCGTCGCAGCCCGGAACGCCGGCGCAACCGTCCGCCTGCTCGCAGCCCATATGGACGTTCCCCCGCCGGCCGGCGTCGAGGTGGTGCCTGTGGAGACAGCCCTGCAACTGCGGGAAGCCGCCCTTGCCGCGGCAGCTGACTCCGACGTAGTTATCATGTCCGCTGCGGTGGCGGACTTCCGTCCCGCGGCCGTCTCCGACACCAAGATCAAGAAGCGCGACGACCGGGAGGACCCCGTCATCACGCTGGTCCGCAACCCGGACATCCTGCACGAACTGGTGGATCTCCGGAACAGCGCGGCCCCGGGCAGGCGGCAGCAGCTGATCGTCGGCTTTGCGGCTGAGACCGGGGACAGCGACGGTGACGTCCTGGCGCACGCCCGGGCGAAGCTGCAGCGCAAAGGCTGCGACCTCCTGGTGGTCAACCATGTGGGCACGGACAAGGTCTTCGGGCAGGACACCAATTCGGTGGTCATCCTGGCCCGCTCCGGCTCCGAACCACAGGAGGCGTCCGGGACCAAGACGGAGGTTTCGGCAGCCATCATCAGCCGGATCTCCGCTGAACTGAATTCCGTTTCGCCCCGCACCTGAGTGTGTTTCAGGCCACGTCTGCTTAGCACGAAGACATCTCCTGATGTCTCCTGGCGGGTGTCCGTATTCCAACCAGTAAGGTAGTTGAGTGACTTTACCGCTGCACCTTCCCCACACGTCCGGGGCCACGCCCAACGCGCTTCGGCTCTTCACCTCCGAGTCGGTTACCGAGGGCCATCCGGACAAGATCTGCGACCAGATCAGTGATGCCATCCTGGATGCGCTGCTGGCTGCGGACCCGGAATCGCGGGTAGCGGTGGAAACCATGGCCACCACAGGCCTGGTCCACGTTGCAGGTGAAGTCACCACTGATGCCTACGTCGAGATCCCCCAGATCGTGCGCGAGACCATCCTGGGCATCGGCTACGACTCCTCGGCCAACGGTTTCGATGGCGCCCGCTGTGGCGTGTCCGTGTCCATCGGCCAGCAGTCCAACGACATTGCCGGCGGCGTGTTCAACTCGCTGGAAGCCCGCGAAGGGCGGCAGGAGGACGACTACGACCTCCAGGGCGCCGGCGACCAGGGCCTGATGTTCGGCTACGCCAGCGACGAAACTCCCTCTCACATGCCGGTGCCCATCTGGCTTGCGCACCGACTGTCCGAGCGGCTCACCGAAGTCCGCAAATCGGGCGAACTGGCCTACCTCCGCCCGGACGGCAAGACCCAGGTGACTGTCGGCTACGACAAGGATGTCCCGGTCTCCGTCGAAACCGTTGTGATCAGCAGCCAGCACGCCGAAGGCGCAAGCCTGGACCAGCTCCGCGCGGACCTCGCCGCCCTCGTCATCAAGCCGGTGCTGGCAGGGGCCAACCTTGACCTCTCCCGCGCCCGCAACATCCTCAACCCCGCCGGCGAGTTCGTCATCGGCGGCCCCGTTGGCGACGCCGGCCTGACCGGGCGCAAGATCATCGTGGACACCTACGGGGGCATGGCCCGGCACGGCGGCGGCGCCTTCTCGGGCAAGGACCCGTCAAAGGTGGACCGCTCTGCCGCGTACGCCATGCGCTGGGTTGCCAAGAACGTGGTGGCCGCAGGGCTGGCCAAGCGTGCGGAAATCCAGATCGCCTACGCCATCGGCCAGGCCCGTCCGGTGGGCACGTACGTGGAAACATTCGGCACGGAAACGGTTGATCCGGCCCGCATCAGCGCCGCCATCGCGGAGATTTTCGACCTGCGCCCCCGCGCCATCATCGACGCACTGGACCTGAAACGGCCCATCTACGCCAAGACCGCCGCCCACGGCCACTTTGGCCGCGATGAACCGGACTTCACCTGGGAGCGGCTGGACCGCGTGGACGACCTGAAGGCGTTCTTCAACGCCTAGGCCCCGGGCTGCAGGCCCGCTTCCGGCCTGTATCTTTGCCTGATTCTTTTGCCTGTATTTTGCCTCCGGCAACATGTCAGTGCCATGTGCTTGGCTGGGCTTGTTCATCCGGGAGCCGAAGGGAGGTTACTGCAATCGCTGCTGACAGGCCTGTCCAGGCGTCCCTGGGTCTCCCCGGTGCAGTGCAGCCGTCTCTGCTGCAGGGCTTTCCGGCCCCCGCCCGGCCTGCCGGGCCGCAGCTGGTCGGGCACCTGCCCGTGGCCAGGGTGCTGGTGGAATCCTCCCTGCCGCACCTGGACCGGCTCTTCGATTACGGGGTTCCGGACACCCTGGACCATGCCGCCACGCCGGGCGTCAGGGTCAAGGTCAAATTCAACGGCCAGGACCTCAACGGGTTCCTGATGGAACGCGTGGCGGAATCCGACGCCGGACACACCCTGGTGCCGTTGGCGAAGGTTGTGTCCCCGGTGCCGGTGTTGACGCCGGCCGTCCGGGAGCTGGTTTACTCCGTCGCCGCCCGCTACGCCGGGACGGTCAGCGATGTCCTCCGCGTCGCCGTGCCGCCCAGGGTGGCCAGGCTGGACAAGGAGTTCGCGTCGGCGGAACCGGAGTGGCAGGCAGTCCCGGACCAGGCAGAACCCCGCGAGGCCACTGCCCTGCAGGCCGGTCCCGCGCAGGACGCCCTGCCGGGCGCATGGGCGGCCTACCATAACGGCCAGGCCTTCCTGCAGCACCTGGCCGGTGGCGGTTCGCCCAGGGCCGTGCTCAACCCGCTGCAGGGATTCGGTCCGGGTGGGTGGCCCCAGCTGCTGGCGGAGGCCGTGGCCGCCGCGTACGCATCAGGGCGGGGCGCCGTGGTGGTTGTACCCGATTACCGCGACCTTGACCGCCTTGAAGAGGCGCTCCACCGGCTGCTGCCCGAAGACGCAGTTGCCCGGCTGACTGCCGACCACGGTCCCACCCCGCGTTACCGGAGTTTCCTGCGGCTGCTGGCGGGGACTGCCCGGGTTGCCATCGGCACCAGGTCCGCAGCTTTTGCCCCGGTCCGGGACCTGGGCCTGGTGGCCTGCTGGGACGACGGCGACGACCTCCACATCGAGCAGCGCGCCCCGTATGCGCACGCCCGCGAGGTGCTGCTCCTGCGGGCTGGGCAGGAAAACGCCGCGTGCCTCCTTGCAGGCCACTCCCGAAGCACGGAAGCCCAGCGGCTGGTGGAGGCGGGTTGGGCACGTGCGGTCGAGGCCGGCCGCCCTGACGTCCGGAGGACAGTTCCGCGCATCGTCAACACTGCTGACAGCTTCGAACAGGAGCGGGATCCGCTGGCCAGGATCGCCCGCCTGCCCGGCGCCGCGTGGCGGGCCGCCAAGGAGGGGTTGGAGCGTGGACCGGTCCTGGTCCAGGTGGCCCGCGCCGGTTATGCGCCGTCGCTGGCCTGTGAGATGTGCCGGGAGCCGGCGCGCTGCGGCAGCTGCCAGGGACCACTGGCCGTGGCGGGCGCCAGCGGCACGTCCGCCATGCCCCAATGCCGCTGGTGCTCCACCCCGGCGCCGGACTGGCACTGCGTGCACTGCGGCGGCAGGCGCCTGCGCAAAGGTGCCACCGGAGTGATCAGGACAGCTGAGGAACTCGGCCGCGCCTTTCCCGGGAAGACCGTGGTTACTTCCTCGGGAGACCAGGTAAAGGCCGGGGTGGGTCCGGTCAAGGCACTGGTGGTGGCCACGGTGGGTGCCGAACCGGTAGCCGACGGGGGATACGCGGCGGCACTGCTCCTGGACGGTGATTCACTCCTTCGCCGGGAGACACTGCGCGCCGGCGAGGATACGGTGCGGCGGTGGTTCAACGCGGCCGCGCTGGTGCGTCCGGCGGCGGACGGCGGGCTGGTGGTGGTCACGGCCGCGGATACAGCTGCCGTGGGCGCACTGCTTCGCTGGGACCCCGCGGGTTATGCGGAACGGGAACTTTCCCTGCGGATGGAACTGCAGCTTCCCCCCGCGGTCCGCATCGCCTCCGTCACCGGGCCGCGCGCCGCCGTCGAACATTACACCGGTGCCGTGGCAGCGGAACTTGCCTCCAGCGGGATCACCTTGCGGACCGCCGGGCCCGCACCCGTGGTGCTCAGTGGTCCGCCGTCGCCCCGCCGTTCAGCGGAGGATGTGCGCACCCTGCTCTTTTTCCCCTACGGACAGGCTGCGGCCGTCACCCGCGTCCTGCGGGTCACCAGGGCTGCGGCCGCTGCGAAACGCTCCAGCGAGCCTTTCCAGCTCCGGCTGGACGGCATCGACGTCCTTTAGGGGCGTCCCCTAACGCGGCCCCGGCGCCGGGCCATGATTTCGTGTGCCGCCTCCACCAGCTGTCGTGCCGACTCGTCCCAGGTGAACTCCTGTGCACGCGCAACGCAGCGCCGCGACAATTCCTCCCAGTGACCGTTGTCCTGGAGCGTGCGCACGGCATCGGCAAACTGTTCCGGGGACTCGGGATCAACGTAGAGCGCGGCGTCCCCGCCGACTTCCCGGAAGATGGGGATGTCGCTGGCAATAACGGGGGTGCCGAGTGCCATGGCCTCCACCAGGGGAAGCCCGTAGCCTTCAGCCCGGGACAGGGTGACCAGCGCCGCAGCAGAGCGCAGGAACCCGTGATACTGCTCGTCCGTGACGCCGTTGTGGAACACCACGTGTGCCCCTGGCGGAACCAGGCGTTCCAGTTCGGCGCGGCGTTGGGGCGTGATGCGGCTGAGCAGGTGGAGGGTGTACCCGGGCAGGCCCGCCATCCCCGCCACCATGGTTTCCACGTTCTTGTACGGCATGAAGGAGCCCATGTAGACGAGCGCGCGGTCTTCACCGGCGCCAGCGGGGCGCGGTCCGTGTTCCTGCTCCGGCTGGGGGGCATTGCTGATGATCCGCACGGGACGGCGGGTCAGGCGGTACTTTGCGATCAGCGCTTCGGTGGTGCGGCTGATGGTGGCTACGGTGTCGGCCCGGTTGAGGAGCAGGCGCTGGGGCCAGAAAGCCTTGTGGTACAGCCGCCAAAGGAGCCTCACGGGTGCGGGCAGGAATCCCGGCGGGGCGGGGTGTTCGTAGTAGATAAGGTCGTGGAGCGTCAGGACCAGGCCGTACTTGCGGCCCCAGGTGCCCATCGTCTGCATGGGGCACACCACCACGTCAGCGCCCAGCGCGTTAACGGTTCGCGCCACAAACAGTTCCCTGGGCGACAACGGGCTGCTGATCAGCGTGTAGGGAACATCCGGGAGCAGGGGCAGCTGCCGGACGTCCGAGACCAGCATCGAAACGTCCGCGATTTTCGCGGTGGCTGCGATCAGGCTCGCCCCGTAACGGCTGATGCCGTCGTGGTGGTCGGTCCGGGTAAAACGTGCGTCGATGACAATCTTCACGCGGGGTGGTCCTTAAGGAAGCTGCGGATGAACGAGGCTGCCGGTTCGGGGGTTTCGTAATGGATCAGGTGTCCGACGCCGGGAATCACCTTGAGTTCGCCGTCCGGCAGCAGCGCAGCCAGGCGGTGCTGGTCGGGGAGCACCGCGATCTCGTCCTTCTCGCCGGCGATCAGCAGCACCGGAAGGGTGAGCCGGCCGGCCACCTCGGCCACGTGGCTGCTGACCGACGCGGTAAAGGACTCAAGGAGGCTGTCACGGCTGGCGAAAGCGCTGAAGTAGGCATTGTGCTGGTCGTGGATGAAACGGCGCAGGTCCCTGTCGGCTGTCTTGGCCATGGTCTCACTCATGACCCTGACAATCAGCGGGCTCCGCAGCAAAGCCAGTCCCAGCTGCCGGGGAAGGCGCGCGGCAAGCCGGTAGTAGAGGACCGCGAGCCGGGTCATCACACCCTTCGGACCCTCGAGGGCCGGTGCGGCGATCGGGTTGATGAGGATCAGCGGGTTGACGGTTCCCGGGTGGCAGGCCACGAAGTGCGCGGCAATGATGGACCCGAAGGAGTGGCCCAGCAGGACCGTGTCCGGGCCCAGGCCGAGGGCTGCCATGAACCCGGTGATGAACGAGCCGTACCGCTCAACGGAATGCTCACCGGACGCAAACGCTTCCGAGTCGCCGAAGCCGGGCAGGTCCGGCATGATGATGCGCATGTCGGGAAGCTGGTCTGCCACGCGCAGGAGTCCGTGATGGTCTCCGCGGAAGCCATGGATCACCAGGATGGTCCGCGTTTCAGGACCGGCATGCAGCGGTTCGTAGGTCCAGAACGCAACTTTGCCGCCGTCGATCTCCACCGAAGAGGACGACGTGCGGGCCGCAAGCCCGCGGCTGAAGTAGGCGGGCGAGGCGGGCCCGGGGTGTGCTGTGGTCATCTGCGTGGCCTTAGTTGACGTGGTCGGGGTGCGAGCCGGTGCGGTGCCCCCGGTCGAGCCCTGCAAGCGCAGCCATGTCCCGGTCCGAGAGCTCGAAGTCGAAGATGTTGAGGTTTTCCCGGATCCGGGCCTCCGTGCTGGCCTTGGGGATGGCAATGTTGCCCAGTTGCATGTGCCAGCGCAGGATCACCTGGGCCGGGGTCTTGCCGTGTTCAGCGGCGCAGGCACGGACCACGGGATCTGCGAGGACCTGGCCGCGGCCCAGGGGGCTCCAGGCCTCCGTCCTGATGCCGAGCCCGTCATGCAGCGTCCGCAGTTCCGCCTGCTGCAGCCACGGGTGCAGCTCGATCTGGTTGACGGCGGGAACCACCTCTGCCGTTTGGAGAAGCCGGTCAAGATGGGCCGGCTGGAAGTTGCTGACCCCGATGGCCCGGACCTTCCCTTCCCGGTACAGGGTCTCCAGGGCCCGGTATGTATCGGGAAACAGCCCGCGCCTGGCGCAGGGCCAGTGGATGAGGTACATGTCCACGTAATCGAGGCCAAGGTTGACCATGGAGTCGTCAAAGGCCCGCAGCGTGGCGTCGTAGCCGTGATGGTCGTTCCACACCTTGGTGGTGATGAACACGTCTTGTCTCGACAGGGACGGGAAGAGTTCGCCCGACCCTCCGCTGCCTGCATCCCCGCCCAGCTGGGAACTGATCCCGCGGGCCACGCCGGTTTCGTTGCCGTACATGGCCGCGGTGTCGAAGTGGCGGTAGCCGGCGGCGAGCGCGGTGGCAACGAGCCCTTCCGCATCCGCGGCCGGGACCTTGTACAGCCCGAAGCCGAGTTGGTGGATCAGCACGCCGTTGTTCAGGCTGAGCCGCGGTGAGGTTCTCATAGCCACGACTCTACCCATTAGCCGCCGGGAGGCCCTCGTAATCCACCAGGCGCCGCGCTGTGGCCTCATCCAGGATCAGGTCGGTGGCCAGGCCGGCGGCCAGGGCACCGCGGAGCCCCTTGATCTTGGAAACCCCGGACACCACGCAGATCCTCCGACGGACCTGCCGCAGCTCTGCCAGGGCCGGGCCCGTGGACCTTTCGTTCAGGATGATGCCGTCGGAGGATCCGTCGCCCCGGAAGAAGACTGTGGCAACGTCACCCACGACGTCGGACGTGGCCAGGATATTGAGGTCCATCTCGTCCAGGTACCCTCCGGCGTAGACGTGGCTGGGGTAGTCCGCATCCACGGAACCCACACCGAAGATGGCAATGCTCATCTTCGCCTGGAGTTCCAGGATCCGTTGCACGCTGCGCTCATTCCACATGGCGGTTTTTGTGGCGGCATGGTCAAAGAAGGCCGGTACGGGGAACTGTTCAACCCGGGCCCCGTAGGCGCTTCCGAACCGCCGCATGATGTCGCTGGCGTACGTGATGCCGGTGGTGTGCATGTTGCCGGCGCCGTTCAGCTGCACGATGACGCTGTCGTGGGTGATCTTGCGGGTGAGGTGGCGGCTGACGGCGCTCAGGGTGGATCCCCAGGCCACCCCGATGATCGCATTGGAGTCCACCACGGGACCGATGGTGCGCGCTGCTTGCATGGCCACCCTGTCCAGTGTCTCGGCGTCATTCAGTGTTTCCAGGACCGGCACCACGTGGACATCCACGCCGTAGCGCTGCCGGATCCTGCCTTCAAGCTCCGGGCCGGTATCCAGGGGATTGCGGATCTGGATCTGCACCAGGCCCGATTCGCGTGCCGAGGACAGGAGCCGGGACACGGTGGATCTGGAGGTACGGAGTTCCCGGGCTATCGCATCCATGGTCAGGTCCTGCAGGTAATACATTTGTGCAGCCCGCAGCGCTTCTGAGTGCCTTGACGGGTCCATTACCGCTCCCTTGTGCACGTTTGTGCATAGTGCTTGACTCCATTTTCCATTAGTCCAAACAATAGTGGAGAACGGCGGGCCCGCCCACTCGGTTGCCCGCGCCACACAAAGCCCAAGGGAGTCGTTTTGGGACCCAAGGATTCAACCGGCCGACCTTCCGCAACACCTGCGGAGAAGCAGGGAGCTGAGCGCAGTTCCGTCCACCATCTGCGGCGCCGTCCGCATGCAAAGGTGCTGGTGGTAGGCGGCGGCATCAACGGCGTAGGAACTTTCCGTGACCTCGCGCTGCAGGGCGTTGACGTTGCCCTCGTGGAACGCGGCGACTACTGCCAGGGAGCCAGCGGCGCCTCCTCCCACATGATCCACGGCGGCATCCGCTACCTCGAAAACGGCGAATTCCGCCTGGTCCAGGAATCTGTCGTGGAGCGCAACCGGTTGCTCCGCATCGCTCCGCACTATGTGAAGCCGCTGCAGACCACCATTCCCATCTTCAGCACCTTCTCCGGCGTGCTGTCCGCGCCCCTGCGCTTCCTGACGCACAAGCAGCAGGGCAAGCCGAAGGAGCGCGGCGCCTTCCTGATCAAGCTCGGCCTCAGCCTCTACGATTCGTTCTCCCGCGACGGCGGCACGGTACCGCGGCACCAGTTCCGCAGCGGCAAGCGGGCCCGTGCGGAACTTCCCGCACTCCGCCCGGACGTCAAGTACACCGCCACTTACTTTGACGCGTCCGTGCACAACCCTGAGCGCCTGACCCTGGACGTCCTCCAGGACGGGGAGAAGGCCGGCCGCTCGGCTGTGGGCGAAGGCAATGCCCAGGGCTACACGGCCCGTGCCAGCAACTATGTTTCCCTGCAGTCCATGACCGGCAAACCCAATCCGGGCACGGGGAGGGGAAGCACCGTCCGGCTGCGGGACGAACTCACGGGCGAGGAATTCGATTTCACTGCCGACGTCATTGTGAACACCACGGGCGCCTGGGTGGACCTCACCAACGAAGCAATGGGAACTGCCTCCAGATTCATGGGCGGCACCAAGGGCTCCCACATTGTGCTGGACAACCCTGCGCTCCTGGAAGCCTGCCGCGGCCGGGAGATCTTCTTCGAGCACACGGACGGACGGATCGTCCTGATCTACCCCATGGGGGACCGGGTCCTGGTGGGCACCACTGATGTGGACGCGGACATGGCAAAGGATGCCGTCTGCACGGATGAGGAAATCGAGTACTTCTTCGACCTGATCGGGCACGTCTTCCCGGACCTCCCCGTCACGCGTGAACAGATCGTCTACACCTTTTCAGGAGTGCGGCCGCTGCCACGCCACGATGCCACCCAGCCCGGCTTCGTTTCCCGCGACTACCGCATCGAGCGCCGCGAACCCGTCCAGGACGGGAACGGAAAGGGCGCCGTGGTGCTGAGCCTGGTGGGCGGCAAATGGACCACCTTTCGGGCCCTCGCCGAACACCTGGCCAACGACGTGCTCGCCGAGATCGGGATGGCCCGCAAAGTCTCCACCGCACAGCTCCCCATTGGCGGCGGCGCAGGCTTTCCCGCTGATGAGCCTGGCGTGCAGAAGTGGATCAAGGCGCACATGGCTTCGGGCCGTGACGCCGACCGTACCGCGGTACTCCTGACCAGGTACGGGACCCGTGCCGAGGATGTCATGGAGTACCTCGACGCCGGGCCCGACAGGCTGCTGCACTCCACCCGCGAACTGAGCGTCCGTGAACTTGAGTTCATGGCGGCCCGCGAGCAGGTGGGGCACCTGGTGGACGTCCTCATCCGCCGGACCTCCCTGGCCTTCAGGGGCCTGGTGACGGGCGAACTGCTCAACGAAGTGGCAGATGTGCTGTCGGTACCCCTTGGCTGGAACGCCGAGGTCCGTGCGGCAGAGATCAAGCACGCGCAGGACGTGCTGCAGAGGTTCCACCGTGTAGAAACCCACAGCCTGGTCGCCTAGCACCCGGCTGCCGGCCGGGGCGGCAACCCGCCCCGGCCCACGGTCCTTCAACCCGCGAAGGACCTCCATCAGAAAATAAGGAGTCAAAGATGTCTCTTGGAATAGTTTTCCTTTCCGAAGTATTCGGAACGGCGATGCTCACCCTCCTGGGTTGCGGCGTCGTCGCCAACGTTGCCCTACGGGGGACTAAAGGCAACAGCGGTGGGTTCCTGATGGTCACCTGGGGATGGGGCATCGCCGTGTTCGCCGGCGTCTTCGTTGCCGCGAAATCCGGTGCCCACCTGAATCCCGCCGTAACGCTCGGCATCTTGGTCGAAGGCAAGCGGCCATATGCGCCGGATGTCCCAGTAGATGTCGCCTCCACGCTGACGTACTTCGGCGGCGAACTGCTGGGCGCCTTCCTTGGCGCCGTGGTCTGCTGGCTCGCATACAAGCAGCACTTTGATGCGGAACCCGAGGTTGCCAGCAAGCTCGGCGTCTTCTCCACCGGGCCCGCCATCCGGTCCACTCCCTGGAACCTGGTTACCGAGATCATCGGCACCTTCGTCCTGGTCTTCGTCATCCTCACCCTTGGCGGAACCCCCTCAGGCCTGGGCCCGCTGGCCGTCGCACTGCTCGTCGTCGGCATCGGCGTGTCACTCGGCGGGCCCACCGGTTACGCCATCAACCCGGCCCGTGACCTCGGTCCGCGCATCGCCCACGCCCTGCTGCCCATCAAGGGCAAGGGCTCCAGCGACTGGGGATACTCCTGGATCCCGGTAGTGGGCCCGCTGGTTGGCGGAGCCCTTGGCGGCATCGTGGCCAAAATTGCCCCCATCATCGTTACCGCCGCAGCCTGACCCATCAAGAAATTCCTCCTGCCTAAACACCCATATAGACAAGGACGTCCATCATGAACCAGTACGTAATCGCCATTGACCAGGGAACCACCAGCAGCCGGGCAATCATCTTCGACCACAGCGGCAGCATCGTGTCCTCGGGGCAGATGGAACACGAACAGATTTTCCCGCAGGCCGGGTGGGTGGAGCACAACCCCGCTGAAATCTGGAACAACACCCGGGAGGTCATTGCCTCCGCACTGTCCAAGGCGAACCTGACACGGCACGATATTGCCGCCGTCGGCATTACCAACCAGCGCGAAACTGCCGTGGTGTGGGACAAGACCACAGGCGAGGCCGTCTACAACGCCATCGTCTGGCAGGACACCCGCACGCAGGACATTGTGGATCAGCTCGCCAAGGACGGCGGGCCGGACCGTTTCAAGCAAAAGGTGGGGCTGCCGCTGGCCACCTACTTCTCAGGTACCAAGATCAAATGGATCCTCGACAACGTGGAGGGCGCCCGCGCCAGGGCCGAAGCCGGTGACCTGGTGTTCGGCAACACCGACTCCTGGGTCCTGTGGAACCTGACTGGCGGCGTCAACGGCGGAGTCCACGTCACCGACGTCACCAACGCCTCACGCACGCTGTTCATGGACCTGGAAACCCTCCAATGGGACGACGAGATCCTCGGCATCTTCGGTGTTCCCCGGACCATGATGCCGGAGATCAAGTCCTCCTCGGAGGTGTATGGCACCGTGCACACCTCCCAGCTCCTGCGCGAGGTCCCCGTGGCCGGCATCCTCGGCGACCAGCAGGCGGCCACGTTCGGCCAGGCTGCCTTCGAGGCCGGCGAGGCCAAGAACACCTACGGCACGGGCTGCTTCCTGATCTTCAACACCGGCGAGGAGATTGTCCATTCCAAGAACGGGCTGCTGACGACTGTGGGCTACAAGCTCGGCGATGCTGCGCCGCACTACGCCCTGGAAGGCTCCATCGCCGTCACCGGCTCGCTCATCCAGTGGCTGCGGGACAACCTGGGCATGATCAGCAGCGCGCCCGAGGTGGAAACCCTCGCCGCGTCGGTGAAGGACAACGGCGGCGTGTACATTGTGCCCGCCTTCTCCGGCCTCTTCGCGCCATACTGGCGTTCGGATGCCCGCGGCGCGATCGTTGGGCTGACCCGGTTCGTGAACAAGAACCACATTGCCCGCGCCGCGCTGGAAGCCACCGCCTTCCAGACCCGGGAGGTGCTGGACGCCGTGAACGCGGACTCGGGCGTTCCGCTCACCGAGCTGAAGGTCGACGGCGGCATGGTGGCCAATGATGCGCTGATGCAGTTCCAGGCGGACATCCTGGGCGTTCCCGTGATCCGGCCGAAGGTTGTGGAGACCACCGCCCTTGGTGCGGCGTACGCAGCCGGCCTGGCGGTCGGCTTCTGGAAGGACCTGGGGGAGTGCTCGGCCAACTGGTCCGAGGACAAGCGCTGGGAACCGCAGATGGACCAGGCGGAGCAGGACCGCCAGCTGCGGCTGTGGAAGAAGGCCGTCACCAAATCCATGGACTGGGTCGACGAGGACGTGAAGTAGCCAGCTAGACAGCAGTTCGTGGTTGCGGCGGCCCCCGTCTCACCACGCAAGGAAGGCGGCCCCTGCCCCGCCCGCTTCGCGGTGCCCACCACACCCGGGCGAGGGGCCGCCTTCCTTGCGTTCGCTGTAGTCACCCTTATCCACGAACAGAGGGTCTTCGCTGCTGCTTCAGCCGCCCGTTTGCGACGGGAGACTTTGTGGGTGCGCTAAAGTGGTTGCATGCGTGCGATCCTTCTGCTTAGCCAGCCGCCCGGTATCCGAAACAACGGATAGCGTGCGGCAGCCCCTCCATGGCGAGGGGCTTTTGTGTGTCCGGGAGCATTTCCCGGTGGCAGCAGGGGGATCAGGCCGTTATGGCAGCACAGATGCCGTAACAGAACAGAAGAGGGCAGCAGTGGGCGTTCAGCCGGAGACAGAGACCGGAACAGCAGCAACAGTGTCAGCGGACGTGCCCGAGGAGGGCACCTACAGCTTCGCGGCGATGGAGGCCAAATGGCCGCAGGTGTGGGAAGACCTCAAGGTCTTCACGCCCCTCGACGACGGGTCACGCGAGCGCCGGTACGTGCTGGACATGTTCCCCTACCCGTCCGGCGACCTGCACATGGGCCACGCGGAAGCGTTCGCCATGGGCGACGTCGTAGCCCGCTACCTGCGCCAGAAGGGCTACGACGTCCTCCACCCGATCGGCTGGGACTCCTTTGGCCTGCCCGCCGAAAACGCCGCCATCAAGCGCAATGCCCACCCCAGCGAGTGGACCTACGCCAATATCGACACCCAGGCGGCTTCCTTCAAGCGCTACGCCATCTCTGCCGACTGGTCCCGGCGGCTGCACACCTCGGACCCCGAGTACTACCGCTGGACGCAGTGGCTGTTCAAGCGGTTCTACGAGCGCGGCCTGGCCTACCGGAAGAACTCCCCGGTCAACTGGTGCCCGAAGGACCAGACCGTCCTGGCCAACGAACAGGTTGTCAACGGGGCCTGCGAGCGGTGCGGCACCACCGTGACCAAGAAGTCCCTCAACCAGTGGTACTTCAAGATCACCGAGTACGCGGACCGGCTGCTCGATGACATGGAACAGCTGCGCGGGCATTGGCCGGAGCGCGTGCTGGCCATGCAGAAGAACTGGATCGGACGGTCCGAGGGCGCGCACGTCAACTTCGTGATCGAGGCCGACGGCGGCAAGCCCGCCAAGGAGGTCACGGTTTTCACCACCCGCCCGGACACCCTGTACGGCGCAACGTTCTTTGTCGTGGCCGCAGACGCACCGCTCGCCGTCGAGCTCGTCACCGACGAGCACGCCGCAGCCCTGGACGAATACCGCGAACAGGTCAAGGCGCTCACCGAAATCGAACGCCAGTCCACCGAACGCGAAAAGACCGGCGTCTTCACCGGCCGGTACGCCGTCAACCCCCTGAACGGCGAGAAGCTGCCGGTGTGGGCCGCGGACTACGTCCTCGCTGATTATGGCACCGGTGCCATCATGGCCGTCCCCGCCCACGACCAGCGCGACCTGGACTTCGCCCGGAAGTTCGACCTGCCCGTGCGGGCAGTCCTGGATACCGGCGAGGAAGACCCCGCCGCATCCGGCACCGCCACGGCAGGGGAGGGGACCCTGATTAACTCCGGCGACCTCGACGGCCTGCCCAAGTCCGAAGCCATCCCGGCCGCGATCGCCATGCTGGAGCAGCAGGGCACGGGCGAAAAGTTCGTCAACTTCCGGCTGCGGGACTGGCTGCTGAGCCGCCAGCGGTTCTGGGGTACCCCCATCCCGATCATCCACTGCCCGTCCTGCGGCGAGGTTCCCGTCCCGGACGAGCAGCTGCCCGTCACCCTGCCGTCCGACCTGCGCGGCGAGGACCTCTCGCCGAAGGGCACCTCGCCCCTGGCCGCGGCCGAGGCCTGGGTCAACGTCGAGTGCCCCACCTGCCACGGCCCGGCCAAACGCGACACGGACACCATGGACACCTTTGTGGACTCGTCCTGGTACTTCCTGCGCTTTGTCTCGCCGCACTACACCGAGGGCCCCTTCGACCCGCAGAAGATCAACGATTGGATGCCGGTGGGCCAGTACGTGGGCGGCGTGGAACATGCCATCCTGCACCTGCTGTACGCCCGGTTCTTCACCAAGGTCATCAACGACCTCGGCCTGATCGAGGCCAACGAGCCCTTCACGGCACTGCTCAACCAGGGCCAGGTCCTCAACGGTGGCAAGGCGATGAGCAAGTCGCTGGGCAATGGAGTGGATCTCGGTGAGCAGCTGGACAAGTACGGCGTGGACGCCGTGCGCCTGACCATGATCTTTGCCTCCCCGCCGGAGGACGACGTCGACTGGGCGGACGTCTCGCCGTCGGGCTCTGCAAAGTTCCTGGCCCGCGCCTGGCGCCTCGCCCAGGACGTGGCAAGCGAACCCGGCGTCGACGTGACCACGGGCGACCGCGCCCTGCGATCCGTCACGCACCGGACCATTGCCGACGCCGCCGAACTCCTGGACGCCAACAAGTTCAACGTGGTGGTGGCCAAGCTGATGGAACTGGTCAACGCCACCCGCAAGACGATCAACTCAGCTCCCGGCGCCGGAACGGACCCTGCGGTCCGTGAGGCGGCCGAGGCGGTTGCCGTGATCCTGAGCCTGTTCGCCCCCTACACGGCTGAGGACATGTGGAACGTGCTGGGGCACCCCGCCTCGGTGGCCAATGCGGGCTGGCCGGCCCACGATAAGTCCCTGCTGGTGCAGGACACCGTCACCGCCGTCGTCCAGGTTCAGGGCAAGGTGCGTGACAGGCTGGAAGTTCCCCCCTCCGTGACCGAGGACGAGCTCCGGGAGCTGGCGCTGGCCTCCGGGAATGTCCAGCGAGCCCTTGACGGCCGCGGCATCCGCACCATCATTGTCCGCGCCCCTAAACTGGTCAACATCGTCCCGGCCTAGGCCGGACCGGGCCGCCGGTATCCTCCGGCGGCCCGCTGTGACCCCAGGAGGCCCCCTTGCCCGACCGTGACGCCGCCTGGCCTTGGGTCCGTGCACGCCTGCCGGCACGCCGCCGCGGGCAGGAAGCCCCCGCAACCCAGGCTGCCGCCGTCGTACGCACTGCCGTGGTGACCGACTCCGCGGCGGCGCTGCCGGCCGACTGGACTGCAGGACTCAGCGGTGACGGCCGGCTGACCGTGATACCGATGCCCGTGATGGTGGGGGATGAGATCTACGGTGAAGGCGAAGACGACATCTCCGAGACCATTGCCCTGGCGCTGGCGAGCGGAACGCCAGTGAAGACCTCGCGGCCGTCACCCGGCCAGTTCGAGCAGGCCTACCGCTCGGCCCAGCAACGCGGTTTCGAGGCGGTGGTGTCTGTCCACATTTCCGGTGAACTGTCGGGGACGGCGGATGCGGCCAGGCTTGCAGCGGCCCGTGTCGGTATCCCGGTGGAGGTGGTGGATTCCCGGACGGTCGGGATGGCCCTGGGCATGGCGGTCCAGGCGGGTGTCCGGGCAGCTGCCGACGGCGGCGACGCGGCCTCTGTTGCCGCTGCCGCGGCCGACCAGGCAGCGCGGACCAAAGTGTATTTCTACGTTCCCAGCCTGGAGCAGCTGCGCCGCGGGGGACGGATAGGTCCCGCTGCCTCCCTGCTGGGAACGATGCTGGCCATCAAGCCCATCCTGGCAGTGGACGGGGGGAAGATCGTTCCGCTGGAGAAGGTGCGGTCGGCTGCAAAGGCTGTTGCCCGCCTGGAAGAGATTGTTGCCGCCGATGCCGGCGGCCGTCCGGCCCCTGCCGTCCGACTCGCAGTCCACCACTTTGGCAACCCTGACGAGGCCAAAGGCCTGGCCGAACGGTTGGCCCGCGCTTTGCCGCAGTGCCCTCCGGCCCAGGCCAGCTCCCTCCCCGCTGTACTGGCTGCCCACGCAGGGCTTGGGGTGCTCGCTGTCATTGTGGGGGAGGAACCGGCAGCAACCGGAAGTTTGTCCACTTAGCGGATACCGGCCCGGCGGCTGGCTGCGCCCGCCTTGCTGAAGAGGTCTGGGGCGCAGCCTCGGCAAGAGCTCCGGTGAAGCGCTGCACTGCCTGGTCCAGCGTTTCCTCCAGGACGGATGCCTCTCACACCTCTCACATGGCCTGTGGAAATACGGTACGGCGTCTCCGTGGGGAACTTCCATTAGGCTCTGAACATGGAGGTTCGGGACTCGCCGGGAAATTCGACCGTGGACATCAACCAGGAGCTGAGCCAGCGGCGCGGCTGGATTCTGACAATCGCCGTCGGGTTCGCTTTCTACATCCTGGGTTTTGTTATCGGAATGAAGACAGTGGGGCCGCTGTGCGGCAGCCCGCTGCTTCCGCAAAGCAGTGCTGCTGAAGAGGCCGACATCCAGATGCGGACCACCGGGCTGGCGGCGGAGTGCTACCGGAACATCGATGCCGCTTCTGTACCGGTGTGGATCTTGATGGCGCTCGGAATTGGCCTGGTCCTGACAGGAGTCGCTGTCAGGATCGTGGGTATCCGCCGGTCATTTGCCCGATCCGGGACGTTGACCGGAGCTGCACAGGATTAGGCAGACTGCATGGCTTTCCGTCCAGCGCGGGTGGCGATCCCATGCGGCACTCTTGAGGCGGGGATGCTTTCCACATAACAGGCGTTTGCCCTGTTGCCTCAACCCGGCGTTCCCTAGCGTGAAGTTATGTCACGCCGGGACGCTGGAACAGCAGGCCATGCGGCGCGCCATGCCAGGACCCGGCTGCAGGCAGCCCTCGGCGAGGCGCCGTCCGGCCTGTTGCTGGAGACCGTTGGGAATCAGATCTTCGAGTACAAGGGCTCCGGGGGCCACGAACCGGACGCCTCCCATGTGGTGACGGCCGGTGAAAACGGACAGGATCCAGATCCGGCGTCCACTGCGCTGGGACCGGCATTCCGTTGGCGGTTGGGCACCCGCCTCGCGGTTCTTCTCGGTGTCCTTGGCGTGGCTGCCGCAGCGTGGTTCTGGTGGCAGGCGGCAGCGAGCCAGCCGGAAATCCTCCCCCTCAGCGGTGTCAGCCCGGGCACCCCTGCGGCCGGCCCCTCAGCCGAGGCTGCTGCCACGGGAGATGAGGGGACCGGTGGCAGCGGGCCGGACATCGGGGACCCGAAGGCTGAAGCCGCCGCTGCGGTGGTGGTCCACGTGGCCGGCGCGGTGACCAGCCCCGGAGTGGTTCGGCTGCCGGCGGGAAGCCGCGTGCACGAGGCCATCACGGCCGCCGGAGGCGCAGTCCCCGGCGCGGACCTTGACCGGCTGAACCTGGCCGTCATGGTGGAGGACGGCCAAAAGATCCACGTGCCGCGGGCAGGCGAGGCGTTACCTGCAGGAGGTACTGGTGGCGGAGGTCCGCAACCCGGCGGCGGTGTGGCCGATGCCGGCAACACCGGAAACGCTGCGGGAGGGAAAATCAACCTCAACACGGCCAGTATGGAGGAACTGGATACGTTGCCGAAAGTCGGACCCGTGCTTGCCCAACGCATCGTGGACTGGCGCACAGAGCATGGGGCTTTCAAGAGCGTCGAGGAGCTGGACGCAGTGGACGGCGTCGGTCCCAAGATGCTTGAGGCATTGTTGCCGCTGGTGACGGTATGAGGTGTCCCGGGTGAGGGCGGTATCTGATGGGTAGCCGCAGGGAGAAGCCGCCGACGAGCCCCTGGCAGAGGTATGTGGAGTCTGCAGTCAGGGCACCTGCAGCCGTGCCGGGACACGCGGGCAGCACCGCGTCCACCGAAGGCAGCGCACCGCACGGCGGGAACAGGACGGCTGAGGGCCGCGGGAAAGAGCCAGGACGGCGGCTGGATCTCGAACGTCCGGCCACCTTCCGGCGCCGGCTCCAGGAGCAATGGGGCGGGATGTGGGATTCAGCCTGGCAGGGAGCGGGGACGGAGGCCGTAGGGAACGGCGCGGCCCCCGGCAGCGGGGCGCCACGCCGCCGCACTGACGTTCGCCTCGCCGTTCCGGCGGTGGCAGTGTGGGCAGCCTCCATCGCCGGGCTCTGGCTGCACCCGGTGGCCCTGGCGGTACTCTGTTGTGCTTTTGCTGCTGCGGGAACGCTCTTGATCTGCCGGAGCAGGCATCTCTTCCCACCTGGCAAACTCCGCTGCACGGCACTCGGGAGAGAACGCCCGCCCGCCCGGCGCAGTTTCCTGTCCACCAGCGCGGCAGCACTCTTCCTGGCAGCGGCCGCGGCTGCCCACTCGGCCGCGGGAGCAAGCCAGCGGTTCGAGGGGCCCCTGGCGGAGGCTGTTGCGGCGGGGAAATCAGTAGTGGCCGTCGTCGAAGTGGCCGGGAACCCCCGTGCGCTCACAGCACCAGGCCAGGCGGGAACGCCGGAACGCTGGTCAGTGCCGGTCTGGACCCGCGAGGTCAGCACCGGGGGCGTCGTGCTCCGGACCAGGGCTCAGCTCGTGGTGACGGGCGGCGGGGACTGGGGCACTGCGGTGACCGGGCAGCTGGTCCGCGCAACGGGAAAGCTTCGGCCACCAGAGCAGGGAACCCGGGAAGCGGGGATCCTCACAGCCTCCTCAGGCCCAGGCCCGGCTACCGGGGTGCCAATCCTGGAGGGATCGGCCAAGGAACTGCGGGAACAGTTCGTGGCCGCGTCCTCCTTCCTCGCCCCCGATCCCCGCGGCCTGCTGCCGGGCATGGTCACCGGAGATACCACAGCGCTGGACGAGGGCCTGGAGACTGCCATGAAGGCGGTGGGCATGACGCACCTGACGGCCGTCAGCGGCGCCAACTGCAGCCTGGTCATTGGGGCCCTGCTGCTGGCCTGCCGGAGCCTGCGCCTGCCACGCCTTGCCGCCGCTGCCCTGGCCGGTGCCGGCCTCTGGCTCTTTGTGCTCCTCGTGGGGCCGGACGCGAGCGTTTTGCGGGCAGCCCTCATGGGCGCAGTGGCTGTCGTATCGCTTGCAAGTGGGCGGTCCGGACGCGGCCTCAGTTTCCTGTGCCTGGCGGTGATCGGCCTGCTGCTGACGGAACCCGGACTGGGATCCAGTTTTGGATTCATCCTGTCCGTTCTGGCAACCCTGGGAATCATTGTCCTTGGCCGGCGCATCATCGATTGGACGCCGGGGTTCGTTCCACGCTGGGCGGCTGCGGCGGTGGCCGTCCCGTTGTCGGCGCAGCTGCTGTGCGGTCCCGTGATCGTGCTCCTGCAACCCCAGTTTTCTACTTACTCGCTGCTGGCCAATGTCATTGCCTCACCCCTGGTGGCCCCTGTGACACTGCTGGGGACGGCAGCTGTTCCACTGATGGTTCTTGCCCCGTGGGCGGCAACGGCCCTCATCGCGGTGGCCGGAACGTTCAGTGCCGGCGTCGCCGCCACGGCAAGGTTCACGTCCCAGCTCCCGGGAGCATCGCTGCCCTGGCCGGAAGGCATTCACGGGCTGCTGACCATGCTGTTCCTGTCTGTTCTGACGTATGGAACCGTCTGGGCTTGTGCCCGGCCCCGCCAGGCCTGCCGGCTTGTACTGTCCTGCCACCGGCGTCTCGTTTCGCTTATCGAAGTCATGGAGACGTGGTCAGTCCTGACGCTCCACCGCCACGGCTTTCGGCAGGGGCCCCGATCGAAGCGGAAGCCGGCGCGGAGGCCCGCTCCCGGCTTGGAGCGGGGAGCGGGACGTGGCAGGCTGGGATACTCCACAAATCTTTCCGGAAGGAACCCACGATGGCCGCTGCGCAGAAGCGAGCAACCCGTTCCCCGGCATCAAACGCTGCCACCTGGCGGGACGTAACACCCGCAGCGGTGGTGCTGGTCAGCGGTCCGGAAGAGTACCTGGGCATCAGGGCCATGGACCGCGTCCGCGCGCAGGTGCGGGCTGCAGCCCCGGACGTTGAGGTCAGCCGCATCAACGCGGCTGCCTATGAGCCGGGCACCCTGCTGATGCAGGTGAGCCCCTCGCTCTTCGGGGAGAGCAAGCTCATTGAGGTGGAGGCCGTCGAGGCCATGAACGACGCTTTCCTCGCCGATGCGCTCCGGTACGTGGAACACACGGAACCCGATGCCGTCCTGGTTCTCCGGCACGGCGGGGGAGTCAGGGGGAAGAAGCTCCTGGACGCCGTAAAGAAGGGCGGCTGGCCCGTGGTGGACTGCCAGCCCCTCAAGAAGGACGCAGACAAGGTGGCCTTTGTGGCGGCCGAATTCAAGGCCGGCGGCCGCCGTATTGAGCAGGACGCCGTCCAGGCGCTGGTCAACGCGGTGGGAGCCAACCTTTCTGAACTTGCCGCCGCGTGCAGCCAGCTCATCGCGGATGCAGGAACCACCGTCACCTCGGAGGTTGTGGACCGCTACTACGGCGGCCGTATCGAGGCGACAGCTTTCAAGGTGGCTGATGCTGCCATGGCGGGCAATGCTCCCTTGGCCCTGTCCACGCTCCGCCATGCCCTCGCCACGGGAGCGGATCCCGTACCGCTGGTGGCAGCGCTGGCCGCAAAGCTTCGAACGGTTGCGAGGGTTGCCGGCGCATCCGGATCCTCCGCCCAGATAGCCGCGGAGCTTGGCATGCAGCCCTGGCTGGTTGAGCAGGCGCAACGGGATGTCAGGCGATGGACGCCGGAGGGGCTTGTCCGGTCCATCCAGGCCACCGCCGAAGCCGACGCGCAGGTCAAAGGCCTCTCCCGCGACCCCGTCTACGCGGTGGAGCACGCGGTCACGGTCATCGCCATGTCCGTCCAGGGCCGCTGACCTTTCAGCAGGCCTGCGGGATCCCCTGCTCGGGCGCCTGTCCGCGAAGGTCCTCAGGCTTGCGCGCACCTGTAAGGCTCTGATCCGCGCACCAGCCCAGGATTTAGGGGCGGGGGCTGCGCTTAAAGATGTGTGGCCGGCACCCGAGGGTGCCGGCCACAACCATCAGTTCAAGCGAACTGGAAACCTTACAGTGCGTTGACCTTCTTGGAGATCGCCGACTTGCGGTTTGCTGCGTTGTTCTTGTGCAGAACACCCTTGCTGACAGCCTTGTCCAGCTTGCGGCTGGCAGCTACCAGGGCAGCAGCAGCTGCATCCTTGTCCGTGGACTCAACGGCGGTGTTGACGGCGCGGATGGCCGTCTTCAGCTCGGACTTGACTGCGTTGTTGCGCAGGCGTGCCTTCTCGTTGGTGAGGATGCGCTTCTTCTGGGACTTGATATTCGCCACGTGTGAACTCTCTTTTTAATGCGGAAATGGTCTAGAGGGCTTTCAAGCTGGCCATTGACTGAGCGGCGTGGGGATACCTATGGCGGCCAACCATCAGTGGCCGTCGACCTGCACGGACACACAGCTATAAAGAGTAGCAGGTCAGCGGCAGCTCTTGCCATTCCAGGGCTTAGGCCCAGCCGTGTCGCCGGCGCAGGGAGGAGGCCACCCGATCGAACCGGTTACGGTCCAGCACGGCACCCTCCCGCCGGATGCCGTCCGGGCGGAGCTGGAGGACGCGGTCCAGCCGGGCCTCGCTGGGCCGGCCCTGCCGGTCCCAGCCGCCAACTCCGATGTCCACGTAATCCGCTGATGCCGCAGAATCGGGAACACGGTCCCTGCTGGTCAGCATCAGTCCGAGCAGGTAGCGGCCGTTGCGGCCCACCAGCAGCACAGGACGGTCCTTCCCGCGGCTGTGGTCTTCCTCGTACGGCACCCACGCCCACACCACTTCCCCGGGATCCGGTTCACCATCCGGCCTGGCCGCATACCGGATAGTGAATTTCCCGTGGAAGTCCCCGGGGTAGCCAGCAGCGGCGTTTGACCTGCCCTGGACCTGCCCGTCGCCGGAAGCCGGTCCAGGCCGGCCCGGGGTGCGGCGGCCGGCTGCCCCTGCAGCGCTTCGCACCTTGTGGAGTGTTCGCAGGCCCGTCCTGACCGCGTCCTGCAGTGATCGGAGATTGAAAACCATCCAGCCACCCTATAGCGGCCTCCCGCGCGGAGGAATGCTGGCGGGAACTCCCTTTAGGATGCGGTGCGGCAGGCCTTGACGTGGGACACTGGAGGTTGAAAATGTGCGGCCAGCCCGCGGGCCGCCCACGGCGCGCCCAGGCGGATGGCCGTGTGAATGCCAAGAGTAAGGACCCCTGCGTGTCTCCCATGGCCCGCACCGCACCGGTGCCCGCCGCGACAGATCCGGCCATTATTCGGAATTTCTGTATCATCGCGCACATTGACCACGGTAAGTCCACACTGGCCGACCGGATGCTGCAGTTCACCGGCGTGGTCCAGTCCCGGGACATGAAGGCCCAGTACCTGGACCGGATGGACATTGAGCGCGAGCGCGGCATCACCATCAAGTCCCAGGCGGTCCGCATGCCGTGGGAACTCGACGGCACCAGCTACGCGCTGAACATGATCGATACACCCGGACACGTTGACTTCACGTATGAGGTCTCCCGCTCCCTCGCGGCATGTGAAGGGGCGATCCTCCTCGTGGACGCTGCCCAGGGCATCGAGGCCCAGACCCTCGCCAACCTGTACCTGGCCATGGAAAACAACCTCACGATCATCCCCGTCCTGAACAAGATCGACCTCCCGGCAGCGCAGCCGGAGAAGTACGCGGCGGAGCTGGCCAGCCTGATCGGCGGAGACCCGGAGGACGTCCTGCGCGTTTCGGGCAAGACCGGCATGGGCGTGGAGGCGCTGCTGGACAAGATCGTCCGCGACCTGCCGGCTCCCCAGGGCGACGCCAATGCCCCTGCGCGCGCCATGATCTTCGACTCGGTGTATGACACCTACCGCGGCGTGGTCACCTATGTCAGGGTGGTGGACGGCATGCTGCACCCGCGCGAACGCATCCAGATGATGTCCACCCGGGCCACGCACGAACTCCTTGAGATCGGGGTGAGCTCCCCGGAACCAACCCCCTCCAAGGGCCTGGGCGTCGGAGAAGTGGGCTACCTCATCACGGGTGTGAAGGATGTCCGCCTGTCCAAGGTGGGCGACACCGTGACCAACCTTGCCAAGCCTGCCGCGGACTCGCTTCCCGGCTATGCGGATGCCAAGCCCATGGTCTTCTCCGGTCTGTACCCGCTGGACGGCACGGACTACCCGGTGCTGCGCGATGCGCTGGAGAAGCTGATGCTCAACGACGCCGCCCTGGTCTACGAGCCCGAAACGTCCGCCGCCCTTGGCTTCGGCTTCCGTGTTGGCTTCCTGGGCCTGCTCCACCTTGAAATCACGCGCGAGCGGCTGGAGCGCGAGTACAACCTGGACCTGATCTCCACCGCCCCCAACGTGGAATACGAGGTCACGCTGGAGGACAAGAAAGTGGTCCACGTGACCAACCCCAGCGAATACCCCTCCGGCAAAATCTCCGAGGTCCGTGAGCCAATGGTGGCCGCCACCATCCTGGCCCCGAACGAATTCGTCGGAGCCATCATGGAGCTCTGCCAGAGCCGCCGCGGTGTGATGGGCGGCATGGACTACCTGTCCGAGGACCGGGTGGAAATCCGGTACCGCCTTCCACTGGCCGAGATCGTGTTCGACTTCTTCGACATCCTGAAGTCCAAGACCCGCGGCTACGGTTCCCTGGACTGGAAGGCCGACGGCGACCAGGTGGCCGACCTTGTCAAGGTGGACATCATGCTCCAGGGCGAGCAGGTTGATGCCTTCTCCGCCATCACCCACCGCGACAAGGCCTACGCGTACGGCGTCATGATGACCACCAAGCTGCGCGAGCTCATTCCCCGCCAGCAGTTCGAGGTGCCCATCCAGGCGGCCATCGGCTCCAGGATCATCGCCCGCGAAAGCATCCGCGCCATCCGCAAGGACGTCCTGGCCAAGTGCTACGGCGGTGACATCTCCCGTAAGCGCAAACTGCTGGAAAAGCAGAAGGAAGGCAAGAAGCGCATGAAGATGGTGGGCCGCGTCGAAGTCCCCCAGGAAGCCTTCATCGCTGCGCTCACCACAGACGAGTCCAAGGACAAGGCCAGGAAGTAGTGGTTACAGCGGCCGGCAGTGCAGGAGGACCCTGCAGTGCCTAGCGTTCTTCCCCTGGGCGACCCGGCGCCGTCGGACGGTCTGCTGCCCCGCCAGGCAGCCGACGGTGCGGCGGACCGGGCATTCGGGCTCTATGTTCACATCCCGTTCTGCGCCGTCCGCTGCGGCTACTGCGACTTCAACACCTATACCGCCACGGAGCTCGGTGGCGGCGCCTCGCAGGATGCCTATGCCGCCACCGCGGCCTCGGAAGTGTCCCTGGCGGCCAGCATCCTTGCAGAATCCGGCCTCCCCGCGCGGCCGCTCAGCACAGTGTTCTTCGGAGGCGGCACGCCAACCCTGCTCCCCGCGGAGGACCTGGCCCTGATCCTGGGGCGCGCCATCGACCAGTGGGGCATCGAGGACGGCGCCGAGGTCACTACGGAGGCCAACCCGGACTCGGTCACCCCGGAATCCCTTGCCGTCCTGAAGGAGGCCGGGTTCACCCGGATTTCGTTCGGCATGCAGTCAGCCGTTCCGCACGTCCTCAAGGTCCTTGACCGGACCCACACGCCCAGCCGCGTGCCGCAGGTAGTGCAGTGGGCCCGGGACGCCGGGCTGGCCGTCAGCCTGGACCTCATCTACGGCACGCCGGGGGAGTCGCTGGACGATTGGCGGTACTCGCTCGAGACCGCCCTGTCCTACCAGCCGGACCACATCAGCGCTTACGCGCTGATTATCGAGGACGGGACCAAGCTCGCGGCACAGATCCGCCGTGGTGAAGTTCCGGGGATCGACGACGACGACCACGCCGACAAGTACGAGCTCGCCGATGAATTGATCACCAAAGCAGGCCTTGCCTGGTACGAGGTCAGCAACTGGGCCCGCACGCCCGGACAGGCCTGCCGCCACAACCTCGCCTACTGGCGCGGCGACGACTGGTGGGGGATCGGGCCCGGAGCCCACTCGCACGTGGGCGGTGTCCGCTGGTGGAACGTCAAGCACCCCACTGCCTACGCCGGACGCCTTGCACAAGGAATGTCACCGGCGGCGGGGAGGGAAACCCTGGATTCGGAAACCCGGAATATGGAGCGGGTGATGCTTGAGGTCCGCCTCCACTCCGGCCTCGAGATCGCTTCGCTCGGCGCCACAGGGCGGCGCGAGGTCGCCGGGCTGATCGCGGAGGAACTGGTGGATCCTGCCGCCGCTTTCGCGGGATGGCTGGTCCTCACGCTGAAGGGCAGGCTGCTGGCGGACGCGGTGGTGCGCCGGGTCCTGCCGGACTAGCAGTTTGTAGGCCGGGAACCGGTGCCGGGAGCCGGCGGGGACTACTTGATCCAGCGCAGGTTGTACGGGTAGCGGTGCGGCTGGCCCTTGTTGACATGGATGCCGGCTGCCACGGAGAAGCAGGTCAAGGCGATCCAGATGAGGGTGGCAATCACGGCAAAAATGTTGCCGACCACCGGAACAAACACCAGGATGTTCGCCACCACAGCAGCGATGGTGGGCGGCAGGCTGAAGTTGAGCGCTTCCTTGGACTCCTGCGCCGTGAAAGGGCCCCGGTCCCGGAAAATCAGGTAGATCAGCAGAGCCGGAACGCAGCCCAGGATTCCGCCGAAATGGGCCATGGTGGCCCACTGCCGGTCCTCGCTGGCTGTCAGGGGCAGCGCATTCGCCGGAACGCCATGGTATTCCGAACGGCCCTGGCCGCCCTGGGTGTCCCTGTGATCGCGTGCGTTTTCTGCCACAGTCTGTTCCTTCTGAAAGTGCAATGGAGATGGCTAAGAGTGCATAGAGGTTGCGCCAGCCTGCAACTACCGCAGGTTCCGCACTACCAAGAATACTGGCTGGACGCCCAGAAGTTGCCTTGGGCTCCAGGCGCAGCGGCAACGGGGTACCTGTCAGGGAACCGTGAGGAAATCAATGACTTCCTCTACCCTCCCCAGCAGGGAGGCTTCCAGGTCCGCGTAGGTGCGGACCGCACCCAGCAGCTTCTGCCACCCGAGACCGATGTCCTCCTTGGTGGCATGGGGCCAGCCGAACGCGGCGAGGATACCGGTCTTCCAGTCCTGCCCGCGCGGCACCACAGGCCATTTTTCGATGCCCAGGACAGCCGGCCGGATCGCCTGCCAGACGTCCACATAGGGGTGGCCTACGATCAGCACGTTCCCGGCAGCACCCGGCGAGGCCATGACGGCGTCCGCGATGCGCGATTCCTTGGAGTCCGGCACCAGGTGGTCCACCAAAACTCCGAGGCGCCGGCCCGGTCCGGGCCTGAACTCGGCTACCGCGCCGGCAAGGTCGTCGATGCCGTGGAGGGGTTCGACGACGATGCCTTCCACCCGAAGGTCGTCTCCCCAGACCTTTTCCACCAGTTCGGCGTCGTGCTTTCCCTCAACCCAGATCCGGCTGGCCTTGGCGACCTGCGCCCGCTGGCTGGCCACCCGGACCGAACCCGAGGCTGTCCGGCCGGCTGCAGCGGCGGGAGCTTGGCGGGGCGCCGGCGGGAGGAGCTTGATAGCCTGCCCTTCGAGGAGGAAGCCGAACCCCAGGCGGAAAGACCTGGACTTGCCGCGCCTGTCCTCGAGTGCCACCACATGCATGCCGCCGGACTTCTCCACGCGGGTCACGGCGCCCACCCAGCCGGACTGGACGTCCTCCAGCACCATTCCGCGCTCAACAGGCACTTCAGGCAGGGCAGCCCTGGACGGAGCGGACATGTCCTGGGGTCCCCAGTTCTGGTAATGCATTGATTCACTCCGCCTAGCGCTCGATCACAGGTCCGGAATTTCGCCCGGAGCGGTACCAATGCTAGCAACGGGCAGAGGCATAATAGACTGTTAGCACTTGGGCATGTCGAGTGCTAAACGATGGGCGGCACAGCGCGGGCGGCGCTGCCGCCCCAACCCTGGATGGAGGTGGAGTGTGAGCGAGCCACGCAAACTTGAAGTACTCCGTGCCATCGTGGAGGACTACGTCCATTCCCGCGAACCCGTGGGATCCAAAGCCCTGGTGGAGCGCCATCATCTCGGTGTGTCCAGCGCAACCATCAGGAATGACATGGCAGCACTGGAGGAAGAGGGCCTGATCACGGCCCCGCACACCAGCGCCGGGCGGATTCCGACAGATAAGGGATACCGGCTCTTCGTGGACCAGATCTCTGCCGTCAAGCCGCTCTCCCCGGCGGAGCGCCGCGCCATCCAGTCCCTGCTGGAAGGATCGGACGACCTGGACGATGTCCTGGACCGCACTGTCCGGCTCCTGTCCCAGCTGACCAACCAGGTTGCCGTGGTCCAGTACCCTCACTTGAGCAGGGCCCTGGTCCGGCATATCGAATTTGTCCTCCTCGCCCCGCGAAAGGTGCTGGTGGTGTTGATCGCCAACAGCGGCAAGGTGGAGCAGCGCGTTATCGACGTCGGCCAGGACCTGGGGGATGACGCCTTGGCGGGCCTGCGGGCACGCTTCCTCGGATCGCTTGCCGGAACGCCGCTGAGCCAGCTCTCCCAGTCCCTGCCTGCCGTGGTGGCCACGGCTGCCCCGGGGCAAAGGCAGGCGGCGCAGGCCCTCGCTATCGGCCTGGAAGCCCTGGCGCAGAGCAGCCGCGAGGAACGCATGGTCATGGCCGGCACAGCGAATTTGGCGCGGTCCAACGTGGACTTCCCACTGAGCATCGGCCCGGTGCTGGAAGCCCTGGAGGAGCAGGTGGTCATGCTCCGCCTGCTGAGCGAGATGGCGCAGGACCACCGCGGAGTGGCTGTCAGCATCGGCCGCGAGAATCCCTACGACGGACTGGCCGAGGCATCGGTGGTGGCCACCGGCTACGGCCCGGACAGCGCAGCAAAGATCGGCATTCTGGGACCAACACGCATGGACTATCCCACCACCATGGCCGCGGTCAGGGCCGTCGCCCGCTACCTTTCCCGGATCCTGGGCCCCTGAGGCCCGGCCGGGACCACTGGACACCCACAGCATTTCCAGCAGTCCAACTGCAGGCAGTACAACAAGGAAGAGATACGAACTTTGAGCAGCCACTACGACGTCCTTGGAGTCTCACCGGAGGCCACGGGAGAAGAGATCAAGAAGGCCTACCGCAAGCTGGCACGCACCCTGCACCCGGACGTCAACCCGGGTGAGGATGCGTCGGACCGCTTCAAGGCAGTAACCCACGCCTACGAAGTCCTGTCGGATCCCCAGAAACGCCGGGTCTACGACACCACGGGCAACGAAAACGGGACGGACAACGGCTTCGGCGGTGGCGGATACGCCGGCCAGGGGTTCGCTTTCCAGGACATTTTCGACACCTTCTTTGGTGCCGGCGGTTCCACCGGCCCGGCCTCCCGGGTGCGGCGCGGGCAGGACGCCCTCATCAGCGTCCGGATCGAACTCCGCGACGCTGTCTTCGGTGTGAACAAGAAGCTCGATGTGGACACCGCCGTCACGTGCCCAACCTGTGAGGGTTCCTGTTGCCAGCCCGGCAGCCATCCTGAACGCTGCGACATTTGCGGCGGCAGCGGCCAGGTCCAGCGCGCCGTCCGTTCCATCCTGGGACAGGTCATGACGGCAGCCCCGTGCGGAACCTGCGAAGGTTTCGGCACCGTCATCAAGGACCCGTGCACCGAGTGCAGCGGCCAGGGACGCATCCGGAGCCGCCGTTCGCTGACCATCAAGGTTCCCGCCGGCGTTGCCACCGGAACGCGGATCCAGCTTTCCGGCCAGGGCGAGGCAGGCCCGGCCGGCGGACCGTCCGGTGACCTTTACGTTGAGATCCGCGTGAACAACGACGCCACCTACGTACGCGACAACGACGATCTCCACGCCACCCTGCACATTCCGATGACGGCGGCCGCCCTGGGCACCGAAGTGAGCCTGGAAACGTTCGACGGGCCACAGGAAATCGACGTCAAGCCCGGGACCCAGTCCGGTGAGATCATCACTCTTCGTGGACTTGGCGTCACCCACTTGCGCGGTTACGGCCGCGGTGACCTCAAAGTGCATCTCCAGGTTGAGACGCCCGCCAAGCTTGATGCCGCACAGGAAGAGCTCCTGCGGCAGCTGGCCAAGATGCGCGGTGAACAGATCACAGAGGGCAAGCTTGCGGCCAGCGGCGGCATGTTCGCCAAGCTCCGGGACCGGCTCGGTAACCTGTAGCGGTGAGCAACCCTGTCTTTTTCACCCCGCCCGGGTCCCTGGACCACATGGTGGCGGGGCAGGTCTTCGTCCTCGAGGGGACCGAGGCGCGGCACGCCGTCACGGTCAAGCGGCTCACCCCGGGTGAGCCGCTCGACATCGTTGACGGAGCCGGAACGCGGATGAGCGGACGGGTGCTTGCGGCCACGCCCGCACGACTGGAGGTGGAGTGCGCCTCAGTGGCTGTTGAGGAGCGGCCGTCCACGAGGCTGGTGCTGGTGCAGGCCCTGGCCAAGGGCGACAGGGATGAACTCGCCATCGAAACGGGCACTGAACTCGGGATCGACGCCGTTATACCCTGGCAGTCCGAACGGTCCATTGTGCGGTGGAAGGGCGACCGGGCGGCCAAAGCCCACGCGAAGTGGCAGTCGGTGGTGGCGGCGGCAGCAAAGCAGGCGCGCCGCGCGTGGGTCCCCGAGGTGCGTCCCGCCGTCGACACCGCCGCGCTGGCCGGCCTAGTGGAGGCCGCGGGGCTGGCAGTCATCCTGCATGAGGACGCCGTGCGCCCCCTGCGCGCGGTTCTGGAAGCCTCTTTGGTCGCGGACGGAACGGAACCCCGTGAAGTGCTGCTGATCGTCGGGCCGGAAGGCGGCATCAGCCCCAGGGAAGTGACCAGGCTCTGCGGGAAAGGCGCCGTCACCGCCCTGCTGGGGCACCATGTCCTGCGCTCGTCAACGGCCGGACCGGCCGCCGTCGTGCTTGCCAGCGACATCCTGGGCCGGTGGACCGCCCCCTCACCCTGACCAGCCAGGCGTGTCCCGGCCGGGTAGGCTACCGGACCTTGAAAGCCCGCGAATCCTCATTCTGGTCCGGCTGATCCCCGGTACCGGCCTGTGCCACCTTCAATTCGTAGTCCCCGGCCGGAAGTGTGAGGGCCAGCGTAAACAGTCCTGCCTGCCCTGGCTCGGCGGCCGCCGTCGTCTCCCCAGTCAGGAACGGGACCTTGCTTCCGTCATCTTCCGTCCGCAGGATCTGCCAGCGGAGCTTGCCTCCGGACAGGGTGCTGCGGCCGGTGATCTTGACGCTCCCGGCCGCCACTTCTGAGTTCTCCTGCGGATCAATGATCCAGACTGGGGCCACCATGCCGGCGGCCCTCGTCATAAGGTCACCCAGCTGGATATGGCCGAAAGCAACGTAGTCCGTGTGCCCGTCCACCAGGATCCGCACGCGGATCTGCTGCCCGGAATCGATAAGCCCTGAACTGGCCGCAGCAGCGCTGGCCGTATACACAAGTTGCTGGACAGCGCGGCCGGCCATATCGGCGTCGAGGTTGCTGTTGAAGGCGTCCTCAGACACATCCACCGTGATGACGTCCTTGCCGGAGATGGACGTGGCCAGCTTGCCGGGATTCTGCCAGGGGGTGAAGAAATCCGGGTCAAGGGGCTTGTCCGACATCATGGCCCGCAGGGCCCTCGTTACCGGATTCTCCTGCTCAGGCACATCCCTGAATTCCCGGTAAAGGAAGATGCTGCTGTTGCTCCGGCCAATCCAGTAGACCGGGGCCTTGTTGGACGACTGCGTGGTTTCGAGCGGCGCGCTCGTGGAAGGCGCGGTGCCGGTGGCGGCAGGGCCAGAGCCCAGAAGGGTAGTGGGGGAGGGGTCCGGCTCGGCCAGGCAGCCCGTCAGGAGCGGAGCCGCCAAGAGAACCACTGCCAGGACGGCAGGGCGCACAATGCCGCCACGTCGTCCTGCCCTGCGGGGCGCAGCAGATTCCGGCACGTTTGTTGCCTGTCCTTCCATGAATGGCTGGCCGCTCCCCAAGCGGCAATCCAGCAGCGGCTGGATTTCCAGCATGGCACAGGGCCCGGAGCTGAAAGGCCGGATACGGGCCTCGGGGAGGAACTGCAACGGGAACGATATGAGGCCGATATGAAGTTGATACCTAATGGCGGAACGGGCGGCGCCGTCCAGGCTTCCCGAAGGGTCTTGCCGTTCCCCTTTTCAGAGGTTGATGGGGTCCTGGCGTAAGATGGAAGGATCGCTGGTCGAGGCGCAACCGGTCCATCGTCGAAGGGCCCTGTCGCCGGCCGCCAGCAGCGGGAATTGTCCGGTACTTTGAGGGGATCACGGGCCTGCGGGCCACCACTATGACTGAATCAGCGAATGGCAAGCGCCGGCTCAACACGGGAGAAGGCGCTGCGGGGGAATTTCCCCATTCCCTCCCCGGCAGCCGGACCGAGGTAGTCCTTTTCGACAACTCCGACCAGATGGTCCAGTCCCTGGGCAGCCATGACGAGGCACTGCGGTATATCGAGGAACAGTTTCCGGCCGTCAACTTCCATGTCCGGGGCAATGAGCTCTCGATTACAGGGCCTGCCAGCGACGTTCCCCGCATCATGCGCCTCCTCCACGAGGTCCGGGGGCTCGTGGCCCGCGGCACGGTGATCAGCCCGGCGGTGCTGCAGCAGCTTGTTGCACTGCTCCGTACCCAGTCCCTGCAAAACCCCGTTGACGTACTGACCCACGACATCCTGTCCAGCCGCGGAAAAACCATCCGCCCGAAGACGCTGAACCAGAAGACCTACGTTGACTCCATCGACACCAATACGGTGATTTTCGGCATAGGTCCGGCAGGTACAGGCAAGACCTACCTCGCGATGGCAAAGGCTGTCCAGGCACTGCAGCAAAAAGAGGTCAGCCGCATCATCCTGACCCGCCCCGCCGTTGAGGCGGGAGAGCGGTTGGGTTTCCTCCCCGGGACCCTGAGCGACAAGATCGATCCGTACCTGCGCCCGCTCTACGATGCACTGCACGACATGATGGACCCCGAGTCCATTCCCCGGCTGATGGCAGCAGGCACCATTGAAGTGGCGCCCCTCGCCTACATGCGCGGCCGGACGCTCAATGACGCCTTCATCATTCTTGACGAGGCCCAGAACACCACGCCGGAGCAGATGAAGATGTTCCTTACCCGGCTTGGCTTCGGATCCAAGATGGTGGTCACCGGGGACGTCACCCAGGTTGACCTGCCCTTCGGCACCCGCTCCGGACTCCGCATCGTGGAGGAGATCCTCCAGGGCATCGAGGGCGTCAGCTTCTCGGTCCTCGACGCCGCAGACGTCGTCAGGCACAGGCTGGTGGGTGACATCGTCAACGCTTACAGCATCTGGGATGAAACCCAGCGCAGCCGGGTAAAACATTCGGCCGGCGCCGCTAAACGGGGGGAACACGCGTGAGCATCGAGGTCAACAATGAATCCGGCGTCCAGGTGGACGAAGCGGAAATCGTGGCATTGTCCCGGTACATCTTTGAACAGCTGTATATCCATCCGCAGGCTGAACTGTCCGTCCTGCTGGTGGACGAGCCCGCGATGGAGAAGCTTCACATCGAGCTCATGGATGAGCCCGGCTCCACCGATGTCCTGTCCGTACCCATGGACGAGTTGACTCCCGGGACGCCGGACCGTCCCACCCCCCAGGGCATGCTTGGCGACATTGCCATCTGCCCGCAGGTTGCGCGGGTGCAGGCCAAGAACGCCGGCCACTCACTGCAGGACGAGATGCTCCTGCTCACCACGCACGGGATCCTCCACCTGCTGGGATACGACCATGCAGAACCCGAGGAGAAGGCCGAGATGTTCGGACTCCAGCGTGAGCTCCTGTCCGGCTTCACCGGCAAAGAAGCGCCCGCCGAGACCACCCAGTGACGCCTCTGCTCCTCGTCGCAATGGCCTTGGCTTTCCTGGCTGTTGCGGCCGTCTTGACTGCGGCCGAAGCGGCGTTCAACTTCATTCCGCGGCATGACGCGGAAGACGCCCTGCTGAAGAGCCGCGGGACCGCCCTGCGGCAGATCCTCTCCCATCCGGTGGCGCACATCCGGGCGCTGCGTTTCTGGCGTATCTGGTTCGAGATGGCGTCCGCCGTTGCCGTCGCCGTGCTGCTCTACAGCCTGCTGGACAACGTGTGGCTTGCCGGCCTTGCCGCCACCGGCATCATGGCCTTGCTGGGATTTGTGATCGTCGGTGTCTCTCCGCGCCAGCTTGGCAGGCTGCATTCCGCTGCCGTGGTGCGCTCCACCGCTCCGATGATCCGCTTCCTGACCTGGGTCCTGGGGCCAATTCCAGGCTGGCTGGTGACGCTTGGCAGTACCGCTGCCCCCGGAGCCCCCGGCGGGGACGAGGCGTTCTTCAGCGAGCAGGAATTCCGTGAACTTGTTGAACGTGCCAGCGAGTCCGACATGATCGAGGACACCGAGGCGGAAATGATCCAGTCCGTCTTCGATTTCGGTGACACGCTTGTCCGTGCCGTGATGGTGCCGCGCACGGACATCCTCACCATCGAAGCGGGGTCCAGCCTGCGGCAGGCGATGTCCCTCTTCCTCCGCTCCGGCTACTCCAGGATCCCGGTCATCGGCGACAGCACGGACCAGATTCTCGGCATCATCTACCTGAAGGACGTTGCCGCCGTCATTCACGAACTGGCACCCCACGAGGAACCGCCGCTGGTGGAGTCGCTCGCCCGGGAAGTACGGTATGTGCCGGAATCGAAGCCCGTCAGCGACCTGCTCCGGGAGCTCCAGAAGGAGTCCACGCATGTTGCCATCGTGATCGACGAGTACGGCGGAACTGCCGGACTTGTCACCCTGGAGGACCTCATCGAGGAAATCGTGGGTGAAATCGTGGACGAGTACGACACCGAAAGTGCCGAGGCCGTGGAGCTCGACGACGGATCCTACCGGGTCAGCGCCCGCATGGGCATCGATGACCTGGGCGAGCTGTTCGACATCGAACTCGATGATGATGAAGTGGACACCGTTGGCGGCCTGCTCGCAAAAGCGCTGGGCCGCGTACCCATCGTGGGAAGCGCGGTGGAAGTGCAGGGCGTGTCCCTGCGGGCCGACCGGCTGGAAGGCCGCCGCAACCGCGTCAGCCATATCATTGCGGCGCGGGTGGCAAAAGAAGACACTGACCTTGAGGACCTCTTCCAAGAGGCGGAAGCAACCCAGCAGGGAGTTTCACGTGAGCAAGAAAAATAAGGGCGAAAGCCACGACGATTTCGGTGGTTTCCGCGCAGGGTTCTCGGTCCTGGTAGGCCGGCCCAACGCGGGCAAGTCCACCCTGACTAACGCGCTGGTGGGCAAGAAGGTGGCCATCACGTCCGCTAAGCCCCAGACCACCCGGCACACCATCCGCGGCATCGTCCACCGGCAGGACGCGCAGCTGATCCTGGTTGACACACCGGGGCTGCACCGCCCCCGCACACTCCTGGGCAAGCGCCTGAACGACCTCGTTGCCGACACACTGGCGGAGGTGGATGCGATCGGGTTCTGCCTCCCCGCCAACGAAAAGATCGGCCCCGGCGACAAGTTCATCGCCGCGCAGCTGGCCGCCGTGGGCCGCAAGCCCGTGATCGCCATCGTCACCAAGGCCGACACTGTGGACCGCCAGGCCCTGACGGAACAGCTCCTGGCCGTGGCCGCCCTCGGCCGGGAAGTGCTGGGGGAGGAGGGGTGGAAGGACATCGTTCCCGTCTCCGCCACTGACGGCTTCCAGGTGGACACCGTCGCTGACGTCCTCATCAGCCATATGCCGCCGTCTCCTCCGCTGTACCCGGACGGTGAACTCACCGACGAGCCGGAAGCCGTGATGGTGGCGGAACTTATCCGGGAAGCGGCCCTCGAAGGCGTGCGGGATGAGCTGCCGCACTCCCTCGCCGTGGTGGTGGAAGAAATCGTTCCCCGGGAGGACCGGCCGGACGACAGCCCGCTGCTTGACGTGCGGGTGAACCTTTATGTGGAGCGTCCTTCCCAAAAAGCAATCATCATTGGCAAGGGCGGCAGCCGTCTGCGTGAGGTGGGCACCAATGCGCGCAAGGGCATCGAGGCGCTCCTGGGTACACGCATCTACCTGGACCTCCACGTGAAGGTGGCGAAGGACTGGCAGCGGGACCCTAAACAGCTGGTGAAGCTGGGCTTCTGAGCCCTTTACAAGGCGCGGCCGCTGGACCGCCCGGCAATTTCCCAGCCTCGACCACTAAAATGGGCCGGATTTCGAATTTAGAGGAAGGTTCACCACGTGGGGCTAGGCCGCGAGAAGCGCGACGACGGAGCTGAAGTGTCATCCGGGGGACCCGTGTCCCGGCACTCGGAAGGCGGCACCCTTGGCGCCGCCCGCCACCTGGGGCACCTGCGCGGCATGCCGGTGTGGCTGAAGGTTGTTACCGCCGTCGTTTCCGTTGCCATGATTGGCGGCATTGCATTCGCCGGTTTCTGGTTCCTTCGGCTCCAGAACAACATCTCCAAGGCCCCGCTGAACGCCGGCGGCGGCAACAACGAACAGGTGAGCGACGCGACCGGACGGATGCAGATCCTGATTCTCGGTTCGGACACGCGCGACGGTGAAAACGCCGAGTACGGCACCGCGGACGATTCCCGTGGCTACGGCAAGTCGGACGTCATGATGATGATGGACATCTCCGAGGACAACAAGCGCGTCAGCGTGATCAGTTTCCCCCGGGACCTGCTGGTGGACATTCCGGAATGCAAGGATGAGGAAACCAACCAGGTTTATCCCGCACGCAGCGGCGTGATGATCAACGAGGCCATGGCCGAAGCCGGCATAGGCTGCGCAGTGGACACCGTCAACCAGCTCACCGGCCTGGAGGTGGACCACTTTATGATGGCCGACTTTACCGCAGTGAAGGAACTGTCCAACGCCGTCGGCGGCGTCGAAGTCTGCATCAGCGACGCCGTCTACGATCCCGATTCGCGCCTTCGGCTGCCCGCGGGCACGTCAGCGGTCCAGGGGGAAATGGCCCTCGCGTTCCTGCGGACGCGCCACGCCTTTGCCGACGGCGGCGATTTGGGCCGGATCAAGGCCCAGCAGGGCTTCCTGTCCTCCCTGACCCGCAAGATCAAGGACGACGGGACGTTGTCCGATCCCGGCAGGATGCTTAAGATCGCCGACGTCGTCACCCAGAACCTGACCGTGGATGAAGGGCTGGCCTCTGTGCCGAGCCTGCTCACCATCGGCAACCGGCTCAAGGACATCGACATCAGCAAGGTCGCCTTCGTGGCCGTGCCCACCACGCCGGCGCTGGCCGATCCCAACAGGCTGCAGATCGCCGAGCCCGCCGGTTCCCAGCTGTTCGCCGCCCTCCGGCAGGACGTCGATCTGACTGATCCGACGGCGCCTTCCCCGTCCCCTTCGGAAACCTCCGCACCCCCCACGGCAGCCCCCACCGAGACGGCTCCTCCGCTGCCGCCTTACGACAAGGCCGTACAGCCCGTCACCGTGGCCAACGGCACCGGGGTTCCCGGCCGCGCACAGGAAATCGTGCAGGCCCTGATCTCGGGCGGCTTCACCCAGGCCGGCCAGTTCGAGGCCACAGCGGTGGAGCAGTCGGTGGTGTACTACGGCACGGACTTCGCGGACGTGGCTGCGGATGTCGCCGCCGTGCTGGGGATCCCTGCCGCGCAGATGGTGCCCGCCCCCAACATCGCGGGTGTCCAGGTCTACCTGGGCACCGACTTCACCACCGGGATCACCTACGGGGCTCCAGCCGCGCTCCCGGACGATATCGTCAACCAGACGGCGAAGGATGCGTCCTGCCAGCAGGCCAACCCGGCACTGATCGTCCAGGGTTAGCCACCGGTCCTGGGCGCCAGGAGGATCTGGACGGCCTCGATCCGCTTGCCCAGGCCTGATGTGCCCGCCGTTCTGCCGTCAGCGACCCATGACTGCCAGCCCACATCCTGCACATGGGCGCGGTAGTGGATCTTGTAATGGTTCGCCATCTCACCGGTCAACCTGAGTTCAAACGCTTCCAGGCGTAGCCCCTGCCCAACCGTGCCAATCGGAGTGGCCGAGGATGTCCACGGCTGCCAGCCGATCGACTGCACATGCCCCCGCCACTCGATGTCCCCGGAATAAGCCGTGCTGGACACGGTGAGGTGCAACGCCTCAACCCGAAGGGACCTGCCCGTAGTCCCGGCGACGGTCCCATCCGAAACGTCCGCCGTCCAGCCGAGGTTCTGAACGTGGGCGGCATACACGGCAGTGAATGCCGGTGCGAGCTTCGGAACCAGCTCGATCGAAACTGCCTCCACCTGCCGACCCTGTCCGACGGTGCCAGCCGTAGCTCCGTCGACCCCGTACGGCTGCCAGCCGATGTTCTGTACGTGGGCGCGATACCTGATGCTGTACTGCGAGGCCAGATCCCCCGTCAACCGCAGCTCGAACGCTTCAAGGCGCAGACCGAGCCCCGTGGTTCCAATCGGGGCCGCCGACGTTGTCCACGGCTGCCAGCCGATGTTCTGGACATGCCCCCTCCACAGAATGTCGCCCGAGAGTCGGTCTCCTGCCACCGACAGCCGCAACGCCTCCATTGGCAGTGACCGTCCGGTAGTTCCTGCGGAGGCACCGTCCAGGACGCTCGGCTGCCAGCCGATCGTCGCGACGTGGGCCTGATAGACCCCAATGCACGTCATGTCATAGTCGTAGGTGCCGTCGGTCCATTGTGAGATGTGGACGGTGCCGCCGGAGAAGCTGTTGTTCACACAGAGGTCGGACGCTTCACTGGCGAAATCGAGATGTCCTGCCGGTGACCAGACGGGCACGTCGGGAAGCTGCCACGATCCGGTGATAGCCTCCCAAGCGCTCACATAGGAGTAGATCCCGTGTGGGTACCCGGCATGCGACAGTGCGGCCAGGAGCCCGGAGATGACGTACCGGTTCTCCTGCCGTTGTGCTGCTGTCGAGCTGGGCCAGGGCTGTTGCGGGCGGGGCTCGACGTCGACCCAGATTCTCTCCGGCCGCCATCCCACCTCGTTGAGAGATGCAAGAGCCGCGCGACCCTCGGCGTACCCGACGTTGCGCAGCCGGTCCGGCCTGGTGTCTACAGGCCAAGGGCCGTCGTCGCCGTAGGTGTCGTACTGCGCGGCGGTGGGGAACGTAGCCATTGCGTAGGCCTGAGCCCGGACGCCTTGGTCGAGCACCCACTGGAACTGCCCGTCCAGGCAGGGGTTCTCGGTGAACGCGAGTCCACGCGTTAGCCCAACGATCACGAACTCCGTGTCTTCCGGCGGCATCGGAAGACCGCCTGGGCACTGTGGCCACGAAAAGTCGTGTCCGTAGTCGACTGCTCGTGCGGGTGGGGCGAACAGCACGCCGAGCGCCAGCACAAGTAGAGCCGCCAGGAGCCGGGGTGTGGATGCCCGGGAGCGGCGGCCTGGGCGAAGAGCACCAAGGCCGGCCATGATGGCCCCCTTTTCGAAGGATGACCAAATTATCCCACTCGGCCACCTTCACCGCTATCCGGCGGATCACGCGTCGCTGCAGAAGGCTGTCCGCGCGGATCTCCAAGCGCGCTCATTCCCGCGGCTCAGCCGTTACAGCTCCGTTTCCGGCGGAGCGGGAGGTGAAACTGCGCCCCAGGAGTCGGACCCGGGTTTCAGCCCGGCTCCCGGGAGCAGTTCGACGTGCCGGCCTTTTGGCGTTCGGCTACCAGATACTGACGCGCTCCTCCGGTGGCATCCACATGCCGTCCTGTTCCGAGACCTCAAAGGCGTCGTGGAAAGCATCCAGGTTTTTCGCGATGGCGTTGGTGCGGAACTCGTTGGGGGAGTGCGGGTCCGTTGCCAGCCGGCGGATGGCTTCCTCGGGGCGGATGACCTGGCGCCAGCCCGCCGCCCAGGAGGCGAAGAAGCGCTGCTCCCCGGTCAGGCCGTCCAGGACGTCCGGTTCCTTCCCGTCCAGGCTGATGAGGTATGCCTTGTAGGCAATCGCGAGGCCCGCCAGGTCACCAATGTTCTCACCCAGGGTGAGGCGCCCGTTGACGGTGTGTCCGGGGGCTGCGTAGGGCGAAAGTGCATCGTACTGGGCAACCAGTTTTGCGGTGAGCTTTTCAAACGCCTGCCGGTCCTCTTCAGTCCACCAGTTCCGCAGCGCCCCGCCGCCGTCGAACTGGGACCCCTGGTCATCAAATCCGTGGCCGATCTCATGCCCGATGACGGCGCCGATGCCGCCGTAGTTAACGGCATCATCGGCGTCGGCCGTGAAGAACGGGGGCTGCAGGATCGCTGCCGGGAACACGATCTCGTTCATCATGGGGTGGTAGTAGGCGTTGACCGTCTGCGGGGTCATCAGCCACTTGTTGCGGTCCACCGGCTTGCCCACCTCGTCGAGGTGCCGGTCGACGTCGGCGTTGTGCGCCCGCTCAACGTTGCCCAGGAGGTCGGTGGGGTCGATCTCGACCGCGGAGTAGTCAATCCACTGGTCCGGGTAGCCGATCTTCGCCCGGAAGCCCTCCAGCTTCCGGAGCGCCTCGGCCTTCGTGGCGTCGCCCATCCAGCCGACGGCCGTGATGCTCTGGCGGTACGCCTCTGTCAGGTTGGCGACGAGCGCCTGCATCCTGGCTTTGTGGGTCTCGGGGAAGTGCCGGGCCACGTAGATCTGCCCCACAGCTTCTCCCAAAGCCGCTTCGACGACGGCCACCCCGCGCTTCCAGCGGTCCTTGTTCCGGGGGGTGCCGCTGAGGGTGGTCCCGTAGAAGGCGAAGTTGGCGTCCACGAAAGCGGATGAAAGGTACGGTGCGGCTGCACCCACCACCCGCATCGCCAGCCATTCCTGCCAGTGGGCCAGCGGCTCGGACTCGAGGAGGGCAGCGGCGCCGTCGAAGAACGGAGGAGTGCTCATCACGATCTCCTGCCGCTTGCCGGCATCGATGCCGGCGGCTTCAAACCAGGTGGCCAGCAGCGGGAACAGCGCTGATGCCTCCTCCGCCGTTTTCAGGTTGTACGTCTTTTGAGGATCCCGAAGGGTGACGTTGTCCCAGTGGTGGGACGCGAGCCTGCTCTCCAGGGCAACCACACGCCCGGCGGCTGACGCCGCATCGGCAACGCCCGCCAGGCCGAGCATCGTCTCCACGTGCGCGGCGTACGCGGTGACCATCGGCGCGAACTTGTCTTCCCGGTAGTAGGACTCGTCGGGCAATCCGAGGCCGCCCTGCCCGGTATACAGCAGAATCCGGTCCGGGTTGCCAGCATCCGGTGCTGGGTAGATGTAGAAGAGCCCACTGACATCGGCCCGGAACAGGCGGCCCGCCAGCGACACGAGGTCCGCCACGGAAGTGGTGGCGAACACCTCTTCAAGCCGCCGGCGGATCGGTTCAAGGCCCTTCGCTTCAACAGTGGCCTCGTCCATGAAGCTGCTGTAAAGGTCCCCGATTTTCCGTTCAATCCCGCTGGCGGCACCGCCCTTGGCCGCGGCTTCTTCAATAATGTTGCGGACTGCGATCTCGGAACCGTCCCGGAGGGCGGTGAAGGTGCCCTCGAGCGGCCGGTCATCGGGAATTTCCGTGGCCTTCAGCCATGCGCCGTTGACGTGCTGGTAAAGGTCATCCTGCGGCCGGACCGTGTGATCAATGGTGGACAGGTCGATCCCCGAAATGGGCACTGAAACTCCTTCTGATGGAGAGCGGCGGCAGGAAGAACAGCGCGCAGCGTCTGCATGGTGGACTTTACTGACGGTAGTGCCCTTTCATCTTACGCACCCGTGTTACCCTCAAAAGGTGCGTGCAGAGCTCCTTCTTCTTAGCTGCCGCGGCGAGGCCTCAGACGCGATCTAGCGCAAGGCCCACCCTCGCTGCGGAGTTTGTGTTGCCCGGCCACCCTTTCAACGTTGAACCACAGAAAAGGCCCCGATAGTAATGCGAAACGCACAGAAGCCCTCAGGAATGCCCGCCCACCGCTACACGCCGTTCCAGGACCAGATCAAGGTTGAACTGCCGGACCGCACCTGGCCGGACAAGGTTATTACCAAGGCCCCCCGCTGGTGCGCGGTGGACCTGCGCGACGGCAACCAGGCACTGATCGACCCGATGAGCCCGGCCCGCAAGATGAAGATGTTCGACCTGCTGGTCCGGATGGGCTACAAGGAGATCGAGGTCGGCTTCCCCTCCGCTTCGCAGACGGACTTCGACTTCGTCCGCCAGCTGATCGAGGGCAACCACATTCCTGAGGACGTCACCATCCAGGTCCTGACCCAGGCACGTGAGCACCTGATCGAGCGCACGTACGAGTCGCTGGTGGGTGCCAGGCAGGCCATCGTCCACCTCTACAACTCCACCTCCGTGCTGCAGCGCCGCGTGGTCTTCAACCAGGATGAGGACGGAATCCTGGACATTGCGCTCCAGGGCGCCCGGCTGTGCAAGAAGTACGAGGAAACCCTCGCGGACACGCACGTGACCTACGAGTACTCCCCGGAGTCCTTCACCGGGACCGAGCTGGAGTACGCGGTACGGGTATGCAACGCCGTCGCCGATGTCTTCGAAGCGTCCGCGGACCGCCAGGTCATCATCAACCTGCCCGCCACGGTGGAAATGGCAACGCCCAACGTCTATGCCGATTCCATCGAGTGGATGAGCCGCCACCTGCACCCGCGCGAGGGAATCATCCTCTCCCTGCACCCCCACAACGACCGTGGTACCGGCGTCGCCGCCGCCGAGCTGGGCTACATGGCCGGGGCGGACCGGATCGAAGGCTGCCTGTTCGGCAACGGCGAGCGGACCGGCAACGTGGACCTGGTCACCCTGGGCCTGAACATGTTCGTCCAGGGCATCGACCCCATGATCGACTTCTCGAATATCGACGACGTCCGCCGGACCGTGGAGTACTGCAACCAGCTGCCCGTCCCGGAGCGTTCACCCTACGGCGGCGACCTCGTGTTCACGGCGTTCTCCGGCTCCCACCAGGACGCCATCAAGAAGGGCTTCGAGGCCCTCGAGCGGGACGCCGCTGCCGCGGGCAAGGATGTTGCCGACTTCACCTGGCAGGTCCCGTACCTGCCCGTCGACCCCAAGGACCTGGGACGCAGCTACGAGGCCGTCATCAGGGTCAATTCCCAGTCCGGCAAGGGCGGCGTCGCCTACCTGCTCAAGAATGAGCACAGCCTGGACCTGCCGCGCCGCGCCCAGATCGAATTCTCCGGCGTTATCCAGAAGCGTACGGACACGGTGGGCGGCGAAGTCAGCGGCGCCCAGCTGTGGCAGGTCTTCCAGGACGAGTACCTGCCCTCCGGCAGGACTGACGGCCAGTGGGGCCGCTACGCCCTGGGTGCCGTCAAGACGGAAACGGACGACGACGGCGGCATGACGCTGCACGCCTCCCTCACCATTGACGGTGTGCAGGTCAGCCGTACCGGCACGGGCAACGGTCCCATCGCAGCGCTGCTGGGCATCCTGCGGGAAGACGGCGTGGACGTCCGTGTGCTCGACTACAGCGAGCACGCCCTGTCCGAGGGCGGCAGCGCCATGGCCGCCGCCTACGTCGAATGCGCCGTGGGGGAGCGGGTGCTCTGGGGCGTCGGCATCGACGCCAACACCAGCATGTCCTCCCTGAAGGCAGTCATCTCCGCCGTGAACCGCGCCATCCGGGACGCCCAGGCCTAAGCACCGCACTGCCGTGCCGCCGGACGCTTCCGGCGGCACGGCAGCATGCGGCACGGCTGTGCCGGCAAAGAATGGGAAGATAGAAGGCGTGGCCCAACACTCTTTCGCCTCCCGCGCGTACCGGGACGACGCCGTGGTGCTGCGCACCCACAAGCTGGGTGAGGCGGACCGGATCATCACCCTGCTGACCAAGCACCATGGCCAGGTCCGGGCGGTCGCCAAAGGGGTCCGCCGCACCAGCAGCCGCTTCGGCGCGCGGCTTGAGCCGTTTATGGTGGCGGACCTCCAGCTCGTGTCGGGCAAAACCCTGGACATCGTGACCCAGGCCGTGGCCAAGGGCGCCTACGGCGGCAACATTGCCGCAGACTACGGCCGTTACACGGTGGCGGCGGCCATGACCGAGACAGCCGAGAAGCTGACCGACGTGGACGGCGAGGCCGGGACAGCACAGTACAACCTTCTGGTGGGTGCGCTGGCGTCCCTCAGCAGGGATGAACATGCCGCCGGACTGATCCTCGACTCCTATCTTTTGCGGGCACTGGCCACCGGCGGCTGGGCACCCAGCTTCACGGACTGCGCCCGGTGCGGCCTGCCGGGCCCCCACACGGCATTTTCGGCTCCCCTGGGAGGAATGGTCTGCAGCGGATGCAGGCCGCCTGGTTCCCCGGCCCCGGCGCCGGAGACTGTGGTGCTGCTCGCGGCGCTGCTGACCGGTAACTGGACTACGGCGGACGGCTCCCTTCCCGTGCACCGGAAAGAGGCCGCGGGCCTGGTGGCCGCATACCTGCAATGGCACCTCGAACGGGTGCTGAAGTCCCTTAAACATGTGGAGCGTAGCTGACAGTGGCCCTCGGCAAAAAGAACACCGCCTCAAGGAAGCGCACCCACCCGGTGGTCGCACCGTACCCGCACCCTTCGGGGGCCGTTGCGCCCTCCATCCCGGCTGAGTTCATTCCCCGCCATGTGGCGATCGTGATGGATGGCAACGGCCGCTGGGCCAACCAGCGGGGCCTGCCCAGGATTGAAGGGCACAAGGCAGGGGAGCCTGCACTGCTGGACGTGATGGCAGGTGCCATCGAGCTGGGCATCGAGTACGTCAGCGTGTATGCCTTCTCCACCGAGAACTGGCGCCGGTCCCCGGAGGAAGTCCGCTTCCTGATGGGATTTAACAAGGATGTGCTGCGCCGGCAGCGGAACCAGCTCGACGAGTGGGGCGTCCGGGTCCGGTGGTCGGGCCGGCGGCCCCGCCTGTGGGGTTCGGTCATCCGCGAGCTTGAAGAGGCGGAGGAGTTGACGGCGGGCAACAGCACCTGCACGTTGACCATGTGTGTTAATTACGGCGGCCGGGCGGAGATCACGGATGCCGTCTCCGCCATCGCGGCCGAGGTGGCCGCCGGCAGGCTCAAACCCGGTGCCATCACGGAACGGACCATCCAGAAGTACCTTGACGAGCCGGACCTGCCGGACGTGGACCTGTTCCTCCGCAGCTCGGGGGAGCAGCGGCTCTCCAACTTCCTCCTGTGGCAGTCCGCCTACGCCGAGTTCGTTTTTATGGACACCCTGTGGCCCGACGTCGACCGGCGCACGCTCTGGGCGGCAGTGGAGGAGTACGCCCAGCGGGACCGCCGCTACGGCGGGGCCGTGGACGCGGCCGCACCTGCGGGTTCTTAGGTTCGAGGCCGCGCAGGCAGCGTACCCAAAGACCCGCGGGCCAAGCAGGGGGCGGCATTCAGGCGGAGTAGGCCCTGAGCCACGCCGCCAGATCCCGGCAGGCCTCCTCCCGTACGCCGCGGCGGGAAAGGAAGACGTCGTGGATGGCGCCCGGATAGCGGAAGACCGCCACCCGCCGTCCCAGGCGCAGCGCGCGGTGGGCTGTTTCCTCGACGTCGATTACGGCGTCGGCCTCCATCATCTCCGCCGACCACTCGATCTGGATGCGGGTCCGGTGCGAGAGCAGGACCAGCGCAGGGGCCCGGATGTCCAGCCGGCGCTCCACCGCGGCATGGCCGGCAAGCACCGCCTTGGCCCAGCCGGCCCTGATGGGGAATGATGCCCTGGGCCGCCACAGGGGGTCGAGGTGCCACTCGCCGTAGGCCTCGCTGCTGACGCTCTGCCAGTAGCCGGGCATCTCCGGGAGCCATAGGGGACGCCGGGGGTCGGCCCTGGACAGCGGGTCCACCAGGTGCATCGCAATTGTGCGAATGATACTGCTGCCCTGCAGTTCCAGCCACGGCGCGTTCAGGATCAGGGTGCCCAGCGCCGTCGGGTTGCGGTCAGCCCACAGTGCGGTAATCAGCCCGCCCAGTGAATGCGCCAGGACGTGGACAGTGGGTGCAACCCCCGGGCCCAGGCGGTCCTTGAGGTCTTCCCTGATCGCCCCGAGGGCCGCGGCGAGGTCCTCGTCATAGACCGCCAGGTCATCAGTGAAACCCGGCGTCTGCCAGGGCCGGAGGCTGCGGCCGAATTTGCGCAGGTCCACGGCGTAGAAGGGGAACCCGGCGTCGGTCAGGTATTTTGCCAGCTCCTCCTGGAAGAAGTAGTCCGCCCAGCCGTGGACGTACAACACCGCGTTAACCGCAGGCTGCTCCGCCGTCGTCGGAAATGCCGCCGGCTCCCTGGCGACGCAGCGGACAAGCGTTGCACAGACGTCGCCCTCATCGTCCGGGGCGAGGGGAAGGACACGCTGCTCGAAACGCGGCCCCAGGATGTCGGCAGTCCAGAGGGCCGGGTCCGTATCCCTGCCCACCTGTGCGCCGGTCATCCGCTGCCTCCGCTGAGGGATGGGTCCGGCTCCCCGTCCCCGTAAGCCCGGAGCCAGCGCGCAAGCCGGGCGTACGCGTCGGCGCGCACGGCGGCGGGGGAGAGGAACACGTCGTGCAGGGCGCCGTCGATCCGCTCCACGGTGACGGTCCGGCCCAGGGTCAGGGCACGGGCAGCAATAATGTTGACGTCGAGGACGGCATCCGTCCGCCGCATCTCCTCAGACCAGAAGAGTCCGTTGGCGCTGCCGCTGGAGAGCAGGACGAGGATGGGGACCTCGATGTTGAGTCCCCGCGCCACCCGTGAATGCCCGGCCAGGACGGCACTGAGCCAGCCCGCCCGCACGGGAAAAGCCATGGGGGGACGGTAGCGGTCATCCAGCGTCCACTCTCCGTCGGCCGAACTGCTGATGGTCCGCCAGTAAAAGCCCCGCTCCGGCAGCCTGAGCACGGCTTCGGGCCGGAACCGGGCCACAGGTCCCACCATGCCCGCCGTGGCACGCCGCACCAGTGAACTGCCGTGCATCTCCAGCCAGGGGCTGTTGAGGACCAGCCGTGCCACCCGGCCTGGATGCCGGCTTGCCCAGAGCACGGCCACCAGCCCACCCGTCGAATGCCCCATAAGGGTAAGGGACAGGTCTGCCCCGTCCTGGGCGATCAGCCGGCACGCCATGTCGATTTCGGCGTCATAATCCCCGAGGTCCGACACATAGCCGCCCGGCGACTCCGGCCGCAGGCTCCGTCCGTGGTTGTGCATGTCCAGTGCGTAGAAGTGGTACCCGGCCGATGACCAGAAGCGGGCGAGGTCTACGTTGAAGAAATAATCACTCCAGCCATGCAGGAAAAGGACCACCCTGCGGCGTCCGGGGGAGGAGGTCAACGCTGCCACGGCAGGGCGAAAGCGGACCAGTGTGGCCGTGCGCTCCACACTGTCCGGTCCCATGGCCTGAAAGGCGTGTGACTCAAAGTCCTCGCCCAGGATGTCCTGCTGCCACTCCATGGGATTATGCTAATCCGCTGCCGGTTTGACCTGCCCATTTTGGTCTGGGCCCTCCAAGGCGGAAAACTAGAGTCATGCGCGTTTACCCCACATTCTTCAGGCTTGCCTTTTCATGGATGGACGCCGAGCGCGCCCACAAAATCGGGTTCAAGGCCATCAGGCTGGCGCACCGCTCCGGCGCGGGAAAGGTCCTGGAAAAGCTCACTGCCCCCGCACCGTCCCTGCAGACCACGGCTTTCGGCGTGACTTTTCCGTCACCGTTCGGGCTTGCTGCCGGGTTCGACAAGGAAGGGCACGGCATCGAGGCGCTGACCGAGCTCGGGTTCGGCCATGTTGAGGTAGGGACCATCACCGGCCAGGCCCAGCCCGGCAACGAGAAGCCGCGGCTCTTCCGCCTGGTCCAGGACCGCGCCGTCATCAACCGGATGGGCTTCAACAACGACGGCGCAACGGCCGTGGCCCCGCGGCTCAGGGCCGCCCGCGCTGCGCTGCAGCGCCGGCACCCGGACGTGCGCCCCGTCATCGGTGTCAACATCGGCAAGACCAAGGCGGTGGAACTGGCGGACGCCGTGGATGACTATCTTGTGAGTGCCCGCAGCCTTGCACCCGCCGCCGATTACTTGGTGGTCAACGTGAGCTCGCCCAATACACCCGGGCTGCGCCTGCTCCAGGATGTGCAGTCGCTCCGTCCGCTGCTGGCCGCCGTGGGCGAAGAAGCTGACCGGGCTGCCGGACGCCACGTCCCCCTGCTCGTGAAGATCGCGCCTGACCTCAGCGACGAGGATATCGACGACGTCGCCCGCCTGGCGCTGGATCTCAAGCTGGACGGCATCATCGCCACCAACACCACCATCGCCCGGGACGGTTTGGCCTCGCCGGCGGACCAGGTGGAGAAGTGCGGTGCGGGCGGGCTCTCCGGCGCCCCGCTGAAGAAGCGTTCCCTCGAGGTGTTGCGCAGGCTGAAGGATGTCACGGGCGACGCCCTCACCCTGGTGGCGGTGGGCGGCGTGGAAACAGCGGAGGATGTCCAGGACAGGCTCGACGCCGGGGCAACGCTGGTCCAGGGCTACACGGCTTTCCTCTATGAGGGGCCGTTCTGGGCCGCACGCATCAACCGCGAACTGGCGAGGAAGCCCCGGTCCTGACCCATGGACCGCGGCGCCCTGCGCGCCCTCATCCTTTAAACGCGAAACCCCGGCGGATCGACCGCCGGGGTTTCGCGCTTATGAAGACCGTTACCGGTCAGGCGGGATACTGCCCGCGCTTGACCTGGGGCTTGGGAAGACGGAGTTTGCGGAACTGCAGGGACCGCATGGAGCCGTACCAGACGGTGCCGCGCTCCACCTCGCCGAACTTGGCCGTCAGCCGCTTGCGGAGCTGGCGGGACAGGATGAACACGTCCACAAAGACGGCCAGGAACATCACCCAGAACCCGCCCAGGACGTAAATCATCATGTCGCTGGATGCCGGGACCACCAACGACACCAGGACGAAAACCAGGGCACCGAACATGAGGTATTCACCGAGGCTGAAGCGCGCGTCGACGTAGTCACGGGCAAAGCGTTTCTGCGGGCCCTTGTCACGCAGCGGCAGGAATTTCTCGTCGCCGGTGTCCAGCGCCTGGCGCATCTTGAGGCGCTGGTCCTGGATGGCCTGGCGCTCGGCAGCCTTCGATGCCTTGCGGTCCTCAGGGACTAGCGGGCGCTTGCGGGCAGCTTCCTGTGCCTTGCGGGTGGGGGTCGGGGCCCCCTTGCCGCTCAATCCGTTGGCCCGCGCCGCCGCCTCTGCAGCTTGTTGGTCTACTGTTTGCTGCGCCGAGGGCGCTTCCTTTTTACGTCCGAACACCTGAACAGAATACCTTGCGGCAGGCCCAGGATTTGCTGTAAGGCCCACCGCGCCCCCACAACGGAGGATGTGACGCGGGTAATGTTTTTGGCATGACTTCATCGCCCGCGGCTATGCCGCAGAATCCCAGTGCCCACCCACCCCAGGGCTTTGCCGGAAACAGCTCGACGGAGGATCTCCGTGCCGCCATCGACAGGTCCTTCGGCACTACCCTTGAAAGGCTTAAGGCGCTGGTCGCCATCCCCGGCATTGCATGGCCAAGTTTTGACCGCGGGCCCCTGGAGCGCAGTGCCGAAGCCGTAGCCGAACTGCTGCACGGCGCCGGCCTGGACAATGTGCGGATCCTTGCCTGCGACAAGCCGGACGGCACCCCGGGAGGTCCCGCCGTCGTCGCCCGCAGGCCTGCCAGGGACGGCAAGCCGACGATCCTCCTTTACGCGCACCACGACGTCCAGCCCACGGGGGATACCGGGCTGTGGGAGACCGAACCATTCACCGCCGTCGAGAAGGACGGGCGCCTGTACGGGCGGGGCGCAGCGGACGACAAAGCCGGGATCATGGCCCACATCGCCGCCTATGCGGCAGTTTCGGAGGTACTTGGCAGCTCGCTCGGTCTCGGCGTGACGTTCTTCTTTGAGGGCGAGGAAGAAGCAGGATCACCCACTTTCCGGAGATTCCTGGAGGAAAACCGTGAGCTGCTCCGTGCCGATGTCATCGTGGTCGCCGATTCGAGCAACTGGAAAGTCGGCATTCCGGCCTTGACCACCAGCCTGCGGGGCCTGGTGGACGGGACCATCGAAGTCCAGGTCCTCGAGCACGCCGTGCACTCGGGCATGTACGGCGGGCCCGTGCTGGATGCACCCACCCTGCTGTCCCGCCTCATTGCCACGTTGCACGATGACGAAGGAAATGTCGCCATCGGGGGACTGGTGGCAAGGGACACGGCGGCCGTGGAACTTCCGGAGGAGGATTACCGGGCTGACGCATCAGTGCTCGACGGCGTACGGCTTGCCGGGTCAGGGAGCATCGCCTCACGGCTCTGGACCAAGCCTGCCCTCTCCATCATCGGGTTCGACGCACCTTCCGTGGACGCTGCCTCGAACACCCTGTTGCCGCGCGCGCGGGCGAAGTTCAGCCTAAGACTGGCGCCGGGGCAGAATCCGGAGGAGGCGATGGAGGCCGTGCGCAGGCATGTGGAGTCGAATGCTCCGTTCGGAGCGCGGGTCACCTTCACGCCGGGGGAGAGCGGAAACCCGTTCCTGACCGACACCTCCTCGCCGGCGGCCTCGCTGGCGATGTGGGCACTGGGAGAGGCCTGGGGCGTACCCGCGGTGGAAACCGGCATAGGCGGTTCCATTCCCTTCATCGCCGACCTGACGGAGCTGTACCCGGACGTGCAGATCCTCGTGACCGGGGTTGAGGATCCGGACTCCCGGGCTCACAGCGCCAATGAGTCGCTGCACCTTGGCGACTTCCGCAAAGCCATCCTGGCGGAGGCGCTGCTCCTCGCCCGGATCAACGAACACGGGCTGTAGGGTCTTCCCGCGGGGCGGCTGCCGGTACCTCTCCGGGGCCGGATCAGGGGCTTTCCCCGGGAACAAGAGGGGCCCAACCATGGTTACGTCAGGAGTTAGAGCTACACGTCCGCCCCGCGTAGCATGTAGCTATAGCCCATACCGAAACCGTAGGGGCAGGCACCGCCAGCGCGGCGCCGCCAGACCGTCCTAAGAAGGTAGGCCAATGAGCACCGCAACAAATGAGAACAGCACCGGAACCACCAGCACGGCCAGCGATGAACTGCCCGTCCACGAGGTCAAACTGACCGACGTCGCCGCAGGCAAGGTACGCAGCCTTCTCGAGCAGGAAGGCCGTACGGACCTGCGCCTCCGGGTTGCTGTGCAGCCCGGCGGCTGCTCCGGGCTGATCTACCAGCTGTACTTCGATGAGCGGCTCCTGGACGGAGACGCCGTCCGGGACTACGACGGCGTCGAAGTTGTTGTGGACAAGATGAGCGTTCCCTACCTCAGTGGTGCGTCCATTGACTTCGAGGACACCATCTCCAAACAGGGGTTCACCATCGACAACCCCAACGCCGGCGGCTCCTGTGCCTGTGGGGATTCGTTCCACTAAGCCGGTTATTTCGCCCGATGCCGGCGCCGGGCCACCTGCCGAAAATATCGGTACGGGGGCACGGCGCCGACATGTGGGCGAAACGCCCGGCGGAGCGGTAAGCTCTACACCGAGTAGTAAAACTTTTAGTGTGCCCGGGGCGGCCGAGTCTTCCCGGACAGCAGCAACAAGTAGGAAGGGCCGTCTGTGAGTTCGCAGAACCGAACCGGCAGCCGACGCAAAACGATCACAACGATCTCAAGCTTGGCAATTGCCGGCGCGTTGGTTTTGACCGGATGTTCGCCAGAGGTAGAGAAAGGGTGGCTGCCCACGGAACGTGGCACCACCAGCAACACCGACCGCATCATGGACCTCTGGGTCAACTCATGGATTGCCGCCCTGGTTGTGGGCATCATTACCTGGGGCCTGATCGTCTGGTGCCTGGTCGCATACCGCCGCCGCAAGGGCACCGTTGGGTTCCCGCGGCAGACCAGCTTCAACCTCCCCCTGGAAGTCTTTTACCTGACCATCCCGCTGTTCATGGTTGTGGTGTTCTTCTACTTCACCGACCGCGACCAGCAGGCGATCGACAACCGCTCAGAGCCCGCCGACGTCGTTGTTGACGTCCGCGGCAAGCAGTGGGCCTGGGACTTCAACTACAAGGCCGGCGACGTCATCGAAGAGGACGTCTACGAAGCAGGCGTGCAGACCAACCTCACCGGCAACACCATCGACAAGGAACAGCTCCCCACGCTGTACCTGCCGGTGAACAAGTCGGTTGACCTCGAGCTCAATGCACGCGACGTCATCCACTCCTTCTGGGTTCCCGCCTTCCTGCAGAAGCGTGACATGATCCCGGGCAAGACCAACTACATCAGGTTCACCCCCACTAAAGAGGGCACCTACGACGGCAAGTGTGCCGAACTTTGCGGCGAGTACCACTCCGAAATGCTGTTCCGCGTCAAGGTGGTGTCGGAATCCGAATTCCAGGCCCACATGGACGAACTGCGCGAAGCAGGCAACACGGGTCTCCTCGGCGTCGAGTACGACCGCAACCCGAACGTGAACGAAATTAAGTAAGGGGAGCGACGTGGCTACGTACACTCAATCCGCACCCACCGGAGTCCTTCCAGCTCCCGTGGTTCCGAAGTCCAAGGGGCGCATCGTCGTCAACTGGATCACCTCCACCGACCACAAGACCATCGGGTACATGTACCTGATCGCGTCCTTCGTGTTCTTCTGCCTCGGCGGCGTGATGGCCCTGCTCATCCGCGCTGAGCTGTTCGAGCCCGGCATGCAGATCCTGCAGACCAAGGAGCAGTACAACCAGCTGTTCACGATGCACGGCACCGTGATGCTGCTGATGTTCGCAACGCCGCTGTTTGCCGGCTTCGCGAATGTCATCATGCCATTGCAGATCGGCGCACCTGACGTTGCCTTCCCGCGACTGAATGCGCTGGCCTTCTGGTTCTTCCTCTTCGGCTCCACCATTGCGGTGTCCGGCTTCATCACCCCGCAGGGTGCAGCGTCCTTCGGCTGGTTCGCTTATGCGCCGCTGTCCAACACCACCTTCAGTCCGGGCATCGGCGGTGACCTGTGGGTGTTCGGCCTGGCGCTGTCCGGCTTTGGAACCATCCTGGGTGCGGTCAACTTCATCACCACCGTTATCTGCATGCGTGCCCCGGGCATGACCATGTGGCGGATGCCGATCTTCACCTGGAACATCCTCGTCACGGCCATCCTGGTCCTGATGGCTTTCCCGCCGCTGGCAGCTGCTCTGTTCGCACTTGGTGCCGACCGGCGCTTCGGTGCCCACATCTTCGACCCGGAGAACGGCGGCGCAGTCCTCTGGCAGCACCTGTTCTGGTTCTTCGGCCACCCCGAGGTGTACATCATCGCCCTGCCGTTCTTCGGTATCGTGTCCGAGATCTTCCCGGTGTTCAGCCGCAAGCCGATCTTCGGCTACAAGGGCCTGGTCTACGCGACCATAGCCATTGCCGCGCTGTCCGTCACCGTCTGGGCCCACCATATGTACGTGACCGGCTCGGTGCTGCTGCCGTTCTTCGCGTTCATGACGATGCTGATCGCAGTGCCCACCGGCGTGAAGTTCTTCAACTGGATCGGCACCATGTGGCGCGGTTCGCTGACCTTCGAGACGCCCATGCTGTGGAGCATCGGCTTCCTGGTCACGTTCCTCTTCGGCGGCCTGACCGGCATCATCCTGGCCTCCCCGCCGCTGGACTTCCACGTCTCCGATTCCTACTTCGTGGTGGCGCACTTCCACTACGTGGTGTTCGGCACCGTGGTGTTCGCGATGTTCGCCGGCTTCTACTTCTGGTGGCCCAAGTTCACCGGCAAGATGCTCAACGAACGCCTTGGCAAGATCCACTTCTGGCTCCTGTTCCTGGGCTTCCACGGCACCTTCCTGATCCAGCACTGGCTGGGTGTTGAGGGCATGCCCCGCCGCTACGCCGACTACCTGGTGGAAGACAACTTCACCTGGATGAACCAGTTCTCCACGGTTGCCTCGTTTGTCCTGGGTGCATCGCTGATCCCGTTCTTCTGGAACGTGTACATCACCTGGCGCAGCGCCGAGAAGGTGCAGGTGGATGATCCCTGGGGCTTCGGTGCTTCCCTGGAATGGGCCACGTCCTGCCCGCCGCCGCGGCACAACTTCACGTCGCTGCCCCGGATCCGCTCGGAGCGCCCGGCACTGGACCTGCACCACCCTGAACTTCGCCAGGTCCACACCGTTGAGTCACCCGCTCCCGCAGCCAAAACGCTCGGAAACGCCGACCAGAGGGACAACTGACAATGAAAATTGAATCCTGGATTTTTGGTGCCGGAGTCTTCTTCTTCGTTCCGATCTCCCTGGTGTACGGTTTCCTCACCAACTGGGGCGAGTGGGTTGGCATCCTCGGCATCCTTCTCGTGGGCGGCCTTGCCGGCATGATCGGTGGATACCTCGGGTTCACCGGCAAGCGCGTAGGCCTCCGTCCCGAGGACCGCAGCGACGCCGAGATCCACGAAGGTGCCGGCGAGCAGGGGCACTTCAGCCCCTGGAGCTGGTGGCCGCTCTTCTTGGGCCTTGCATGCGCTACGGGCTTCCTGGGACTTGCCGTGGGCTTCTGGATTGTCTACATCGCGGCCGGCATGGCCGTTGTAGCGCTGATCGGCTGGGTCTACGAGTACAGCCGTGGAGACCACGCCCACTAGCAGCACCGAAGCATAAACAACGACGTCGGGCCCCACCTAAAGGTGGGGCCCGACGTCGTTGTTTGCAGTGTCTCCAGCGCGCCTCAGGCGGCCCCCTGCGACTCCAGGAGGTTGCCGAGCACGCGGAGTGCCTCCTCAGCGTCCCGGCGGCTCTGCGACCCGTCAAGCACGGCTTCGCTGACACCCAATTCCACTTCGCAGCCGTGCTCGAAGTCGGCCGTCATCACCTGCAGAAGCGAGCGTGCATCCACGTGCCGGGCACCGTCTTTGGAAATAGTGACCGGCAGGCCTGTTTCTGTGACAGCCCGTACGAAGACAGCGGCGGGACGGGCGTGCAGGCCCACCGAGGCTTTGACCACGGCCTTGTGTACTGGCAAGGGAAACTCCTCTTTTGTGGCGGTCCACCGCCGCCGGTGACATTTTCCTGACAAATATAGCTGCCCTGAGTCCCGCTCCACGAAGCGGCGGGCGTAGGGACCGCACTGGTCTAGACCTGCCCTAAAATTGGAGGGTGAATTCGAATCCAGGGGAGACCCGCCATGGCTCCTAGCGCGGCAGCCATCACCGGTGACATCGACCGGACCAGTGGAACAGCGATCTACGTGCAGCTCCGTGAAATCCTGCGTTCCTATATTGCACAGTCCTGCCCGCCCGGATCGGCCCTGCCCTCGGAGCGCGATCTTGCCGAGCGCTTCGGCCTGGCACGGATGACGGTCAGGCAGGCCATCGACGCCCTGGTGGGTGAAGAGGTAATCGAGCGGGTGGTTGGACTGGGGACGTTCGTCCGCAGGCCAAAACTGGATCTCCAGGTCAAACTGACGTCGTACAGCGAGGAGATGCAGCGGCGCGGGATGGTGCCGGCCGCGAAGGTGCTGAGCTTTGAGCAAATCGCTGCGAGTGCGTTCCTGGCACGGGAACTGCAGTTGGACGAAGGGACGCCGCTGGTGCGGTTTCGCCGCCTGCTCCTGGCCGACGGTGAGCCGATGAGTGTCGATGAGAACTTCATTCCCGCGCACCGCGTGCCGGGACTGCTGGACGGGGAACCGCCCACGTCGCTCTACAACGTCCTGAGTGAACAGTTCGGCCTGGTGATGGAGTGGGGCGAGGACATGATCGAGGCTACGGCTGCGTCGCCCTCCACAGCCCGCCTGCTGAACGTGGAGGTGGGCTCACCCCTGCTGAAGATCCAGCGCCACGCCTTTGTTGCCCGGGCGATGGTGGACTACTCCGTGTCATACTACCGCGCTGACAGATACAAGCTGTGGGTTCCGCTGCAGCGGCCCGGTGCGCGCCGGGCTCGAAACCACTAGGCGCCTCCGACGGTTGAGGGGATGCCCGAACACAGTTTTGCGCTTCCGGCACGATCTTAAACAATGAAGGCCCGGTCCTCGTGGACCGGGCCTTCATTGTCTATTGCAGAACCTAGTGGGACAGGCTCTTTGCTGCTTCTGGTGCCTCGACTGCCTCGTGGCCATGGCCATGGGCGGCTTCCAGCTCAGCTGGGGTGGCCGGGGCGACGCGGTCCTCGAAGAACCACTTGGAGAGGAACGCGCGGCGCTTTTCCTTGCGGGTCACCACGCCGTGTTCGTTGGGTACGGCGGGGAGGACCTCAGGGGACTCGAAGCCAACCAGCTTGTAGCGCTTGTACTCGTCCAGCGGTGCGTGCACCTCGATGAACTCGCCGTGCGGGAGCCGGACGATGCGTCCTGTTTCCCGTCCGTGGAGTGCGATTTCGCGGTCCTTCCGCTGAAGGGCCAGGGCGACGCGCTTGGTCACGATAAAGGCAATGATCGGGCCGATGAAGAACAGTGCGCGCAGCCAGTACGTGACGTCGTTCAGTGAGACGTGGAAGTGGGTGGCGATGAGGTCGGAGCCGGCCGCGGCCCACATGACGCAGTACCAGACGAAGCCGGCCATACCGATGGCGGTCCGTGTGGGGGCGTTGCGGGGGCGGTCCAGCACATGGTGCTCACGGTCATCCTTGGTGATCCACCGTTCAATCCACGGGTACATGAACATCACGGTGAACAGGATTCCGGCCGGTACCAGGGCGGGCAGCAGGACGTTGAACGAGAAGACGAAGCCAAGCCAGGTCTGCTCCACCTGCCAGTCCCCAAGGGTCCCGGGCATCAGGCGCAGGGCGCCGTCAACGAATCCGATGTACCAGTCAGGCTGGGTACCCGCGGACACGGGGGAGGGGTCGTAAGGGCCGTAGTTCCAGATCGGGTTGATCGTGAAGAAACCTGCCATGAGCGCCAGGACGCCAAAAACAATGAAGAAGAATCCACCGGCCTTGGCAGCATATACAGGTCCGAGCGGGTAACCGACGACGTTGTTGTCGTTGCGGCCGGGGCCGGGGTACTGGGTGTGCTTGTGGACCACCACCATGAAGAGGTGGAGGACAATCATCAGCAGGATCAGTGCCGGAACCAGCAGGATGTGCAGCATGTAAAGGCGGCCGATGACAGCCGTACCCGGGAACTCGCCGCCGAAGAGGAAGAACGAGATGTAGGTACCGATGACCGGGATGGACTTGATGACGCCGTCGATGATGCGCAGGCCGTTGCCGGAGAGCAGGTCATCGGGAAGGGAGTAGCCGGTGAAGCCGGCGGCCATGGCGAGGATGAGCAGTACGCTGCCCACAACCCAGTTCATTTCGCGGGGCTTGCGGAAAGCTCCGGTAAAGAAGACCCTCAGCATGTGCACGGCGATGGAGGCTACGAACAGCAGGGCAGCCCAGTGGTGCACCTGGCGCATGAACAGTCCGCCACGGATATCGAAGGAGATATCCAGCGATGAGCTGTACGCCACGGACATCTCCACGCCCTTCAACGGGACGTAGGAACCGTCGTAGTGGGTCTCCGCCATCGACGGATCAAAGAAGAACGTCAGGAACGTACCGGACAGCAGGAGGATGACGAAGGAGTACAGCGCCACTTCGCCGAACATGAAGGACCAGTGGTCCGGGAAGACCTTTCGGCCGAATTCGCGGAGGATTCCGGAACCGCCAACACGCTGGTCGACAAAGTCGGTAAACCGGCCTGTCTTGGTTTTGGCGACGAAAGCGGGCTCAGCTGTTGATGCTGCGCTCATGCATATCACGCTCCCAGTAACTTGGTCCTACAGGTTCTTTGAAGTCGCTGGTGGCGACCAAGTAGCCCTCGTCATCAACTGCGATGGGCAGCTGGGGGAGAGGCCGGCTGGCCGGGCCAAAGATTACCTTGCACTCTTGCGTGAGGTCGAAGGTCGACTGGTGGCACGGGCACAGCAGGTGGTGCGTCTGCTGCTCATACAGAGCAACAGGGCAACCGACATGGGTGCAGATCTTGGAGTATGCAACGATCCCGTTGTAGCCCCAGTCCTCGCGGCCCTCGGACGGGTTCAGGGATGCCGGGTCGAGACGCATGAGCAGCACGACGGCCTTGGCCTTTTCGTTGAGCTTGCCCTCGTGGAGGTCATTGAGGCCTTCGGGGATGACGTGGAACGCCGAACCGATGGTGACGTCGGATGCCTTGATGGGCGTTCCGTCGGGGTCACGAGCCAGCCGCTTGAGCTTGCCCTCCTGGGGTGCCCACAAGGTGTGGGCAAGCTTGTCGTCGGGACGCGGACCGAGGTCGCCGAAGATGGCAACTGCCGGCAGCGGTGCAAGGGCAACCGCACCCAGGAGCGTGTTCCGGATAAGGGGACGGCGCTTGATGCCCGTCTCCTCAACGATGTCGTCGACGATGCGGACAGCCGCCTGGCGGTCCTCCTCGTAACGGATCGCGTGGCGTTCCTCGGAAACTTCGTGGTCCGGCATCAGGGCCTTGGCCCAGTGAACGATGCCGGTGCCGATGCCGAGCATCGCGAACGCGGTTCCCAGGCCCAGCAGCATGTTCTGGAGCCGGATGGTTGCAATGCTTGACTCTTCGGCTCCCAGGTCGATGGCGAAGTACGCCACCAGGAAGATCAGGGTTCCAACAACAGAGATGCCAAATAGTAAGGCGACCTGCCGTTCTGCCCGCTTTGCGGCCTTCGGGTCCGTGTCAGCCAGGCGCAAACGGTGCGGAGGAATTCCAGGATCCTGGAACTTCTCCACCTCATTCTGACCAGCCGTAGCTACGGTGCCCGAGTGGTTCGGACTGCCGTCACTATGGTTGCCCATAATTCGCCTCATCCTTCTCTCGTCCCGGCGGATACCGGGTTAGTTTCTAATATCAAGCTGCTGACGGATCAGCAGAAGTGTGCGGTGGCGCAGGTGTCAGGATGTCCGGGAGGTCAACCAGATCGTGAAAGCGATGATGACGCCAAGGCCGGCGACCCAGACAAACAGGCCTTCAGCCACAGGCCCCAAAGAGCCAAGGTCGGCACCGCCCGGGGAACCGGTGGTCTCGATCTGCTTCAGGAAGGTGATGATGTCGCGCTTGTCTTCAGGAGTGATGTTGGAGTCGCTGAACACGGGCATGTTCTGGGGACCCGTCACCATGGCCTCGTAGATGTGCTTACCCGATACATCTGCGAGGGCGGGTGCGAACTTACCTCGGGTCAGGGCGCCACCGGCAGCGGCAGCGTTGTGGCACATGGCGCAGTTCACGCGGAAGAGCTCGCCACCGGCTGCGGCGTCGCCGCCTTCGTCAAGCAGGCTTTCTTCAGGAATCGCCGGGCCTGCGCCCAGGGAAGCGACATACGCTGACAGCTGGTTGGTCTGCTCATCGTTGAACTGAACAGGCTTCTTCATCGCCTGGGGACCGTTCATCTGCATCGGCATGCGGCCGGTGCCCACCTGGAAGTCAACAGCGGCTGCTCCCACACCAACAAGCGACGGACCCGCATCGGTGCCGCTGGCACCCATGCCGTGGCACGTGGCGCAGTTGGCGGCGAAGAGCTTGCCGCCCTCCTCAACGTCGTCGGCGCTGTAGGAGGTGGTGGAAGCCTTGGCCTCGTTGACGGTGGTAGCCACGGCGTAGAGCCCACCCGTGATGAGGAGCCCCATCAGGAGCAGCGCTATTGCTGCAAGTGGGTGACGCCGCTTTTGTGAGAGTGCCTTCACGTGGTGGTTCCTTTATTCGATCCTGCGCCGGCTCCGGGAGCCGCTACCTGAAATTCTGCCTCTTGTAGAAAAAGAATCAAAGCTGGCTACTTGAGTACGTAGATGACCAGGAAGAGGCCGATCCACACGACATCCACGAAGTGCCAGTAGTAAGAAGTGACAATCGCCGAAGTCGCTTCGAAATGCCCGAACTTCTTCGCGGCAAAAGACCGGCCCATGATGAGCAGGAAGGCAACGAGCCCGCCAATGACGTGCAGGCCGTGGAAGCCGGTGGTCATGTAGAAGGCGGAGCCGTAGGCGTTGGAGGAGAGCGATACGTGCTCAGAGACCAGCATCGCGTACTCCGTGGCCTGCCCGGCGACGAAGAAGGCACCCATGAGGAAGGTCAGGGTGAACCATTCGTTCATTCCCCAGCGGGCGAACTGGAACACACCCCCGGTCCTTCGCGGCTGCAGGCGCTCGGCGGCGAAGACGCCCATCTGGCAGGTAAACGAACTGGCCACGAGGACAATCGTGTTGGCAAGCGCGAAGGGGAAGTTGAGCTTGGCTGTCTCGTCCGCCCACATCTGTGCGCTTGTGGAGCGCAGTGTGAAGTACATGGCGAAGAGACCGGCAAAGAACATCAACTCACTCGACAGCCACACAACGGTTCCAACGGAAACCATGTTGGGGCGGTTCAGCGTGGGGTGCGCCGGGGTACTGGGGGCATGGGTCGCAGATGTCACATAGACATTATGTCTGTAAAAGTCCGTGCTGCCCAACGCAAACCGCCCTTTTCGGGGGACTTTTTCTACAAAGACGCGAATTCGCGCGGAAAAGTTCCCGCAGGGGTTCATATTGGTCAGTCCGCGCCAACGCTCGATAGCATCAGGAGGTGACTTCACAGGCTTCCGCACCGACCGGCAACTCTTGGCCCCGCCTGATCTCGGCACTGATCAGCCGGACAGATCTCACTGCCGACAATACGTCGTGGGCGATGGACACCATCATGTCCGGGGAGGCCACGCCGGCGCAGATCGCGGGATTCCTTGTCGCCCTCAGCGCCAAGGGTGAGACGGTGGAGGAGCTCTCCGGCCTGGTGGATGCCATGCTTGCCCACGCAAACCCCATCAGCATTTCGGGCGAAAAACTCGACATCGTCGGCACCGGCGGAGACCAGTTGAACACGGTGAACATCTCCACGATGGCGGCCCTGGTCGCTGCCGGCGCCGGCGCCAAGGTCGTCAAGCACGGCAACCGTGCGGCGTCGTCGTCGTCCGGTTCTGCCGACGTGCTGGAGGCCTTGGGTGTCCGGTTGGACCTGACCATTGATGAGGTTGCCCGCAACGCCGAGGAGGCGGGGATCACCTTCTGCTTTGCGCAGGTGTTCCATCCGTCGTTCCGCCACACCGCGGTCCCCAGGCGGGAACTGGCTGTTCCCACGGCGTTCAACTTCCTGGGCCCCCTCACGAACCCGGCCAAGGTGCAGGCCTCAGCTGTCGGCGTCGCCAACGCCAGGATGGCGCCGCTGGTGGCGGGCGTCCTGGCGCAGCGGGGGAGCAGGGGACTGGTTTTCCGGGGCAATGACGGCCTCGATGAGCTCACCACCACCGGGCCGTCCACCGTCTGGGAGATTCGGAACGGGGCTGTGAGCGAAATGACATTTTCGCCGCAGGACCTTGGCATCAGCCTGGCAACGGTGGAGCAACTTCGCGGCGGCAACGCGGAAGTGAACGCGGCGGTTGTCCGGGACGTCCTTGCGGGCAAGGAAGGCCCCGCCCGTGATGCCGTTTTGCTTAACGCTGCCGCTGGACTGGTGGCCTTCGACGAAAACGCCGACGGGCCCTTCCTGGACCGGATGAGGACGGCCTTTGTCCGTGCAGCCGAATCGATTGATTCCGGCGCCGCCGCAGCTGTCCTGGAGAAATGGGTTTCCCTTACCGCCCGCTGAGGGCGGCTTGCCTACTGCTCGAAGCCCAGGGAAAACGCCGCGTCCAGGTCATGCTGGGAGTAGGCGCGAAAAGCAATATGCGTCGTGGTGTGGACGACTGCCGGCACTTTCGAGAGCCGGTCTGCAATGACATCGGCCAGGTCCTCGTGCCGGTGCACGCGGGCGACGGCAATGAGGTCCCATTCGCCGGTGACGGAATATACCTCGCTGATGCCCTCGATCGCCGAGATCTCCTCGGCCGTCTCGGGGATGCGGGCAGCGTCGGTCTTGATCAGGACGAATGCGGTGATCACGTTGAACCCTTTCGGATCTGTTGCGCCGTGGCAGTGCCCGGCCGGCTTCTGCTGCCAGCCTATTACATCAGCACCGGGGTGCTGCTGGAGCACACCGCGTCCGGCCGCTTACGTACGGCGGCGTCGCCTCGCGCCTGCAAGCAGCAGACGATAGCCAACCAGCAAGACTCCAAGGCTGAGCAAAGCAACGATGACGAACGGGAGCACTACGGTTTGCCCCGTCACGGCCCTCAGGGTCATCCCGCCCGCCACGCTGCCGAGCCACACGGCAAGCCCGGCCCGGCGCACCGACAACGGGTCCCGCCATGCCCTTGCCACCAGCCACCCCAGGGCCGCGCCCGCGAGGAACGGCCAGGCCGTCTGCAGGACGCCGGCCAGAATGTCGCCGCGCTGGTGTGCGTCGCGTCCCACAGCTGCGAACACCAGGATCAGGACGACGTCGGCTGCTGCGGCACCGAGCAGCAGGGGCATGGTGGGCGGCTTTGGAGCTTTAACAGCGCGGGGACTCATGGATTCGAGCCTAATGCCAGCCGTTGTGCGGTGTGGAATGCGGCACTAGGCTCGAGCCGGAAGGGAGCCACGTATGCCACGGAAAATCGGTACCTGCCTCTGGTTCGAGAACCAGGCGGAAGAAGCGGCACAGTTCTACACTTCGGTCTTCGACGATTCGAAAATCCTGAACGTTTCGCGCTTCGGGGAGGGCGGACCGGGTGTGGCAGGTGAGGCTATCGCCGTCGACTTTGAACTAGAAGGCCGCGGATTCACTGCGCTGAACGGTGCGCGGGGCTCCAGCTTCACGGAAGCTGTCTCCTTCGTGGTGGACTGCGAGGACCAGTCCGCGGTGGACCGGTACTGGGAAGCACTTACCGACGGCGGCTCCGAAAGCCAGTGCGGCTGGTTGAAGGACCGCTTTGGAGTGTCATGGCAAATTGTTCCGTCGATCCTGCCGTCCTTGATCGCCGGCCCCGACCCGCACGGCTCGCAGCGGGCGATGCAGGCCATGCTGGGTATGGGGAAGCTGGACATCGCGGAGCTCCAGAGGGCCTATGACGGCTGACGCCGCCGGTGCGGCGATGACAAGGGGAGCCCTGTGAACAAGCCGCTCTGGATCTGCTCCCTGCTTGGCGCCGCCGTGGGCATCACCCTTGGGCTGGCTGTCTTCGACAGCCCGTTTCTCGGTTTTGCGCTAGGTCTTGGCGTCGGAGCGCTGGTAGGGGCCGGAATAGGATCCAAGCGCTGACCCGCCCGGCTGCGTTCCGCCTGCCCGGGCAGAAACTCGTTATGCGGTGCCGGCAAGAACAGTGTCCCGCATGTAAGCGACGAACTTGCCGGGCTCCTCGAACAGCGGCCGGTGCCCCGATTTCCCAAATTCCACCACCTCTACGCCGGGCGCAGCGAGAACCGATACCCATTCGCGGAATGGCTCAACCCGGCCGCGCGCCTCATGCGCGCCCTGGACGAAAAAGACAGGGATATCCAGCGAGACAGCTGTTTTCCGGAAGTCGGTGTCCTGGAGTTGCGGGTAGAGGACCGCGAAGGTGTCCATGAACGCGCCGAGCAGATGTACCTGGTCGGTAAAGGTGTATTCGGGGACGAGGAAGTTCTCGGAGAACCCGCCCTCACCTTCCGAATTGCCGGTGTGGTCGTAGGGGTAGACAGCATATTCATGGGACAGTGCGGTTTCGTAGTCGAGCATCCTCCTGTAGGGCGGGGGACCGATGTCCTCCAACTGACGGGCCAGTTCCTGGCTGTTGGTCTTTTTCGCCCAGTCAAGGGTGTCCTGGTAGAAAATCCGGTCGGTCTCGAGGGGACTGACCATTTGACCCACCCCAATGAACGCGCGGTACAGTTCCGGGGCCCGCTGTACGGCAATGACGCCGTGGATGGTTCCGCCGGACTGGCCCATGAGATATATGCGTTCCTGGCCAAACCGATCCCGCAGGTAATTGGTCACCGTAAGCGTGTCCTCGATGTATCCCTCCAGGCTAAGGGTGGAGGTTGGGTCAAGGTCCGGGTAGGACGTGCCGGTGCCGCGCTGGTCAAGCGTGGCCACAACAAAGATTTCTTCCAAGGCAGGGAGATGGTTGCGCATGGCGCCGAATTCGGATCCACCAGGGCCGCCGGCCAGGAACAGCAGGACCGGATTACGCGTACTGGCGCCGCGCAGCATCAGGCCCAGGTCCTTGTCCCCGGCCCGCACAGAGCTAAGCTCTGCAATGCTTCCGGCCAGCGGTTGGCCGTCAGGGCCCACCAAAGGGGCGGTCGATGCCGGCCGGGCAATCACGGCAGCCAACGCTAGGAGCGCCAGGCCGACGGCTACGGCAGCAGTTCTCCGAATTCCGCGCCAAAGTGCTGCGTGGCGGCCGGGGGAGTGCTGACCGGACCGCATAAGTGCGGCGCCAAGGGCCGCGCCGAGAATCATGGGAGTGAGGCCGAGAAGGGCGTGGAAACCGCGTCCTACGATGAAGGCAAGAAGGCCGTAAGGGCTGGTCTGGACGCTGTCCACGGTTGGTCCATCAACACCCATGCGGGTTGCTTCAAACACGGCGACGGAAACGGCAGGTGAAAAGAGCATCGCCCAGCGCGACCGCATCAGTGCTCCCGCAGAAACGCCCACGAACAGGCTGACAGCCATGGTCGCCAGTGCTTCCGCTGTTGTCAACGGGCCCCGAGGCATCAACCACCCGGAGAGGAGCCCCCATTCTCCAGCCAGGGCCACAGCGATGGCCGGCCCGGAATACCTGCCGGACATAATCTTGCCGGGAGACCCGGAGGAGCCTTTCCAAGGTGGCCGTTGCGTCGGTGATCCGGTACTGGGCACTGCTTGCAGCCTCCTGGCCACGCTGCTTCAGGGTCATGCCATGCTCTTGCACGGACATCCAGCATGCGGCTTTGCGGCTACAGCAGGCAGAGCCAAAAGTCCCGAGGTAGGCCGCACGGCGCTGGCTGTCCGTAAAGCCATACCGATAGCGGTCTCTCCCCTTGGAAAAAGGGGACAGAACGCATTGACAAGGGCAAACGAAATGAGGATCCTCAGTTCTACTGATCCACCACATTTAGCTGAACCGAAATCAGGTTCCCATGGACGACGACGGCTATGGAGAATTGAAACTGGACCTGCTCGGGTCCTGGCGCCTACGCCAGGACGGCGTCGTTGTCCACGTCGCGACACGGCAGCAGAGGCTCATCGCGGCCCTGGCCATTAAGGGCCCACGTCTCCGGAGCTATCTCGTAGGGCTGCTGTGGCCCGAGTACCCGGATTCCAAGGCCCTCGAAAGCCTGCGGGTCAGCGTCCATCTGACGTCCCGGCAGGTGCCGGGCCTGATCATCAACGAGGGCAGGTTGCTGTCCCTGAGCGACCGGGTTGAGGTCGATGTGAACCGGATCCGGGAACATGCGCGAACGCTGGGCCAGCCCGGCACCGTTGCAGGCGCCGCCTCCCTGCTTGGGGAGCTGCGTGATGCACCACTGCTTCCCGGCTGGTATGAAGACTGGGTGGTGTTTGAACAAAGCCGCCTGCAGCAGGACAGGCTGCAAATTTTCACGGATATCGCCGCGAGGTCGCTCACATTGGGGGACTACGGAACGGCAGGGGCAGCCGCAGAGGCGGCGGTGGGCATCGAACCGCTCTATGAGAACGCCGTCGGACTCCTGATTCGGGCAGAACTGCAGCGAGGCAATCCGGGGGCCGCGTTGCGGGCCTATGAGCGGTACCGGCAGCAACTGCAGGAGGACATGGGGCTGCTGCCCGCGGAGCCGGTCAGGGAACTCCTTGCCCCCGTCCTTGAACGCCGGGAGCGCGTGGCGAAGGAGCGCCTAGTTCCGGCCGGTGACCCCTGGCTGGGCGGCGAGCCAGTGCTTAACAACTTTTAGAACTTCCGCTGGGTCGGCAGTAGAAACAGTGTGCTGGCCCCGGCCGGCTGTCTGTCCGTAGGTAATTCTTGCCCTGAAGCCCTGGGGATGGCCCGGTTCATGCCAGGTGCGGATAATCAACAAACCTGTCGAGGGGAGCTCCGGATCGGCACCGGACTCACCAGCGGGCTCGGACCAGCTGTGCTCTTGCATCGCGCGGTCACGCCTCCCCGGGTTGAGTTCAATGTCTGGGAGGGCCAGGGCATACGCCCGGGCCCATCCTATTGCCGCCCGAAACTTGTTTTCCCTGGCGGGACGTCTGTTCAGGTGTTCTGATCTTGCTGGAGGAAAATCAGGAGTTGGCCCGCGTTTCCGAAATTTTGGCGCAAGAATGGCCGGGGCGGTCACCAGTGCATGACAGCGGTCTGTCCGGACTCTCCGGCCCAGTACAGACGGACACGCACCACGTACCGCCTGCCCTGGAACAGCTTCGCGGATACCCGTGAGTTCCGGTCTTCTCCGCTGTCATCGTCCCCGGCGACGAAGCGCAACCCGCCCTGGACTTCCTCGAACAGGACCAGCACGGTATCGGCTGCACCGAAGGTGCCTATCTCGTACTTGCGCGAGGCCTGGGGCTCCAGCGCAAAGTCAGCCTGGCCGCCGGGAACCAGGGAAAGCGGCACCGATTGGAACGGGTGGAGAACAGGCAGCGTGGGGTGCAGGGCGGGAAAGAACTTCCGCACCCATTCCTTATCCGCGTTGGACAGGCCGCCCGGCGGATTAAGCCCCGATTGGAATCGCGCAGGTTCCTTGATCAACCCGGCGGGGAACCAATACTCCATGACCGAATCAGGGTCCCAGGACGACCCGTCGACCTCGCTGGTGTCAATCTTGCGGAGCACATTGTGCAGTGTCTGCTCCGGCGGCCAGTGGTTGGGCGCGCCGCCGAAGTATTCGTACACCTTGGCTTCGTCCCAGACGATGCCGGAAAAGGGGTTCTGGTGTTCGTGCGGCAGGCCCAGGGTGTGGCCGATCTCGTGAAGTGCCGTGGTGCGGCCGTATTCATCTGTGAGATCCCAGCCAAAATTCATGGTGGGCTCGTTGGCGCTGATGCCCAGGACGTCCCGCCCGACGTACGACCATGAGCCGTCGCCCTGGTCAAAGGCGATCCGGACTTCCGCTTCGCTGCGGTCCGCCACTTCGGAAAACTCCAGGCCTATGCCCAGGTCCTTCCACTCCTTGAAGGCTGTGCGGACTGCTTCCTTTTGTGGCGCAGGCGCGGCCAGGAACCAGTAGTGCAGCACGGTGCCGTTGACCCATTTGAGCCTTAGCAGGCGGATGAGGCGCTCTCTGCGGGTCGACAGATCCGGACGGAGAACCGGACGGGTTTGGGGCTTTTCGTCACAGTGGCGGCCAGCTGGCTGGTCATTCACGGCTACTCGGTCATCCACGGCTGGCTCCTCGAAAGCTGGTCACTTCAGACCAGTACACTGCGGTGCCGTTACGGCCGCGTTATCACGGGCTGTCGGCCGCTGGTGCAAGAAAAAGGGCCGCGCGGTAACGCGGCGGTAACGCCTCCAGTGGTCCACTGCCCACAACAGGAGCATCTTTTGGCAGAAAGATCCGGATTCGTTGTTGCAGGAAGGACGAGGCATGGGATTCCCCGGCGATGATGGCAGGCTTCCGGTGATCTATGTCCGCGGTTTCGCCGGGACAGGCTCTGCCATTAACAATGCAGTGGATGATCCGTTTTACGGGTTCAGCCAGGGCTCGGTCCATGTCCGTGCCGACGGCAACGGACGGGCAAAGTTCCACCAGTTCGAGTCCCCGATGCTGCGGCTTGTCACCGACCACAAATACGAAGTCCCCGTCCACGGCGACCAGTGGGCCTTCTTGAACAGCGTGGACTCCGGCTCCGTGAACCCGGCATCGGTATGGATCCACCGGTTTTACGATGACTCCGCAGACACCTTCGGCGAGGAGGGGGAGAGCTTCTCCTTCGAAGACGCCGCCCGGGATCTTTTTGAGCTCATCAAGCTCGTCCTTGAGAAGACCGGTGCCCCCAAGGTTTTCCTGGTGGCCCATTCGATGGGAGGGCTGATCTGCCGCTCACTGTTGCAGCGCGTTATACCGGAAACCCTTGCCGGCAAAGAGGGCAAGGTCGACCCGGCCGCCGGGGCAAGGTACGTGGCACGGGTGTTCACCTATGCCACACCGCATGGCGGAATCCGCTTCGCCGTCGGCTTTGGCCTGCTTGAGAAAATCCGTGACGTCCTTGGTGTTCAAGGGGCAGACATTTTTGGACCGGACAGGATGTATGAGTACCTCACCCCGCCCGCACTCAGGCGGAGACTGACGCGGGACGCTTTTGTAGGAACGCAGATGCCGGATGACGGTTTTCCGCTGGATGAACTGTTTTGCCTTGTTGGCTCCAATCCCGGCGACTACGACGTCGCCTTGGGCCTTTCGTCCAAAGCGGTAGGAGCCCGAAGCGACGGCCTGGTCCAGATAGACAATGCCGCTGTCCAGGGTGCGCCGCTGGCGGTGGTGCACCGAAGCCACAGCGGCCGTTACGGCATCGTCAATTCGGAAGAGGGATACCAGAACCTCCAGCGCTTCCTCTTCGGCGACCTCAAGATCGAAGTTGAGCTGGCAGGGTTCACTGTCGGCAAGGAGGCCCCGCCTGAGGTCGAGTTCCAGCTTGATGTTGGCCTGGCCATTCGGGGGCTGCCGGTAATGGTCCACGAACAGAGTGCCGCGCACTTCTGTCCCGTCCAGATCGAGCATTGGAAGGAAGGGGACCCGATCGACTCGCCGTTGCCGCTGCTGACCACTTTTCTTTCCTCGAAAGCACCGCGGCCGCGGGTCGGCGGGAGGGAAGTGCCCCGGCTCCGTCACGCGCTCAGGCTGCGGTTGATGTCCATCAGGGAAAAGGAAGGACACTTCTTCTTTGATGACCATTTGGAGCAAACCGAGGACTGGCAGGACACCCTGGTGGTCGACATCGAACCTCCGGGCAAAGACCGGCCGCTGCCCAAAGCATGGGCAGCCTGGAACAGCGCCATTCCCACAGCAGTCCGCGACTGGAATCCCGAGGACAAGGACCAGTTGCGGGACATGGACGATACTCCCGGCCGCTGGCGGGGGCACATCGGCGTTCCGGACTTTGCGAAGGACCTTCTGGGTGCCAAGGCTGGAATCAACCTCACCGTGACTCCGCGGACCCTGGTCCTCTGAGGCCATCCCAGCCCGAGGCAGACGCGGCTGCGGGGGAGCGGCGTGTCCCCCCACAGAATTTTTCGAAGGCGTGTCGCTCCTGGCTGTACCCGCTGTGTCCCGAACGGGCGCTCGGGCGAACACACTGCTGCGGCAAGATCAGTGGGCATTCATTAGTCCGGAGACATTACGACGGCGCGCGGTCGCCTTTGGAATGCGTTCGGCCAAGTCACGTTATGTGAGAGTTCCGTCGATGGCCGGAAGGCACAGGAACAGGGGAGGTCAACTGGCCGGGGGCGGACCGCCCCGTACCTCTTCCAAAGTTTTACTGGCATCCCTGCGGATTCAAAGTGAGCGTATTCATCCTGCGGTAGGGCCGCTTGGTCAGTGGAAATAGCAGCCGAAGAGCCAATCTCCCTACCGAACTTTGAGCACGCGATCGGGTTGTTTGGAGGGAAGGCGCAACGACCGGCCACTTCGGGCAATTTTTTTTCCCGAGTCTTGCAGGCGCCATGTTGACTCCTTGGCCTGTCCACCCTGTAGCCAATCAAGCCGTTCCACGGGGCGTTTAAGCTGACGTTCCAGCCAGTTGGCTGCGAAGTGGCCGTAGGTATCCGGCGCTTCCTCCAAGCCGATAATTGTGAGGCCATCTCCGTCGTAGACATGGTTGTCCAAGACGTGGCTATCTCCCCATTCACCTTCCAAAGTGCGGCCGCTGGGTCCGTCGTGCCAGTACGCAACCTGAAGTGTGCACGCGTCCGGCGTCTCGATACCAGGGACGTCCAGAATCACGACTAGCGGTTTGATGCGTGCGAACACTTTAAAGGAATCAAGCTTGGGGTTCGTCGGGGGCCAGCCGGCGATGCCGCGAGCGAGCTCCTTCAGGAACTTCTCCTCTTCGGGCGTGCGGGCTCGATCTCCTTGGAACTGGCCATGCACCGTCATGGTGTGAGCCTAGCGCAGGCTGACAGTCGTGGCGGAGGAAAGTGCGTGTAGTCGTGGCCCGAGCTGCGGCGGGAAGGTCATGGTTTGGTTCGGAGGTTGACGTAGCGGGACCAGGCGTCGCCTGCTGCGTCGGCGTGGAGGAACGCGATTTGATGGCTGTAGCCGAGGGCGTCGGCGACCAGTGGCGGCGGTGAGACTAACAGGTGTTCGTCCAGGGCAGTGTTTCGTGCGCCGCGCAGGTCGATGCCCAGGCTGCGGAGCCTATCCATGATGCCGTTTGGGTGAAGTGGTTGTCCGGCCCGGGTCCCCGGGAAGAGCCAAGGGCTTTGTGCGTCTGATCCTGTTCTGAGATTCGGACGGCCTTTAAGGTGCTCTCGAAGCAAGTCGGCGAAAGGTTCGGGAATGGGCACTGGATGCGGGCCGAAGGTGATCCACATGTTGCCGGTGCTTTCATTGGTTTCGATAGCGTCGGTCCGGAGTTTGGCGACCCGAACGAGCGGCTGGGCGTAGAGAAGCAGCAGGATGCCGGCGACTCGGTAGGTCAGGGACTCGCTGGTGCCTGTAAGCAGTTCCCGGAGCCAGGCCACGCGCTGGTCCTGGGTGATCGCGGGGCGGGTCTTGGCTGTGTAGTGGCCCATGTCCACTCGGTGGTTTGTGCCGGTGTTCTTGATGAAGACGATGAAGGTGCGGACAGCTTTTCTGGTCGTGGGACCGGTTGCGAGCCAGGTTTCGATGTCTTGTTGGTTGCAGTTCGCCGCTGTCCGCTGGTGGGTTTCCCAGAGCCAGTCCAGAAACTTGATGGTCTCCGTGATCTCCTGTTTGGCGGAGTGCACCGGGGCCTGGGCACTCTTCTCCGGTGTTGTCATGGATCGGATGCGCCGGAGGTGATGCCAGGTGGCGAACTGCGCGACGGGTTTGGCGACCTCCTCGGACAAGTCGCGGAGCTTGTCGTCAACCCAGGTCTCGAACCGGGCCAAATACGGGTCCTGGTAGGGGAGGAGTCCGTGATGAATGAACAAGGCGCGCAGGTGATTGGCTTCGCGGTTCGCTGACTCAGCCGCGGCATCGAGTCCTTCGTGCGTCAGCGGAGTCTCCCCGCTCGATAGAGAGCGGAGGAGGGCTTGGACTTTGGGGGAGCGCTTCCACGTGATGATGCTTTCAGGCCGGTCTGCTTTGCAGAGGACATCGACAATTCTGCTGGCTGTTTCGGGGTCGGAAGATTCTGTCAGCAGTTGCTCATTGAGGTCCTCCCGGAGGGCGCAGCGGGCGCAGATACCGCGTCGGTAAAACTCACCTTCAACATTGCAGCGGGTGCAGTGAAAGTCATGGAGGATGCCGGCGCAGGGCGCGCAGCGGGGCCCTCCGCTGCTGTCCTGTGGTCCGGGTAGAAGTCTGTGCTGGCCGCAATCCGGACAGGTCCCGTGGGTGCGGGTGGCGGTGGTGAAGCAGGGCCCGCAGATTCGGCCTTCGGGCCAGGTGGCGCGTGTTCGGCCGGCGGCCCGGCCGCAACGTGCGCACGTCGCGGTCCCGGTGGTGCGGGGCCGGCCGCGGCTGGTGCTGCGGGGGCTGAGGCCTTCGGGTTTGTCAGTGGTCATCGTCGATGATGCGTGCCCGTCGTGGTCTGACGGTGCGGTTCAGGTCAACGACGTTGGGGGCGCTGGTTCCTGTCTTGCGGGCGCGGACGTCGGCGGCTGTGACGGTGATGAGGTCTTCGGGTCCGCAGGAGAAGATGTCGCAGATCGCCGCGATGACCTGCAGCGCAACGCGTTCGGGTTTCTGGTTGACGAGCCGGTAGACCTGTGGCCGGGACAAGGTGATGCCGCGCTCGGCCAGCAGGGGGATGAGGTCCGTGGTGTTGTGCAGTCCCCGCGCTGCCATGAGCTCAGAGAGCCGCCATTTGTATTCGACTTCGCGTCTCACCATTGACCCCTCATCTGCACGCCCAGGACTTCATCCATGGTGCGGTCCAGCGCCGCCCGGAGGGTCGTGTTGCGGAAGTCGTCGCTGACGAACTGGTAGATCCCGGTGGTTGAGGCGTGTTCGTGGCCCATCTGATGTTGCACGAATCTAGGATCCCATCCGTCCTCCAGCAGGTGCGTTGCATAGGAGCGCCGGAGCGAGTGCAGGTCCAGGCCATCCAGCGGCAGGCCCAGCTCGTTGAGGTAGCGCCGGAGCCGGCGCAGCAGGGTGGGTTCACAGATCAGGCCGCCGCGTTCGCTGGGGAAGAGGTCCAGGGTGTCGAGCGTGCCGCGTCCGTTGGCGAGCCAGTCCTCGATAACGCCGGCGGTCCAGTCGAAGACCGTCAGGACGCTGCGGGGTTTGTGCGGGGAGCCCTTGCGTGATTTGCCGAACCGGACCTTGCAGACGCCTGCCTTGCCGAACCTTCGTGCTTGGGGGTTGGCCGCAAAGTCGATGGTTTGCAGGTGCCGGAGCTCGTTGAACCTGAGCCCGTACGAGTAGGCGACTTTCAGCATGACGGCGTCCCGGTAGGCTGCCTGCCAGCCTTTCTTGCCTGAGGCGGCGATGAGTTCGACCTGGTCGTCGGCGTGATCGAACAGCATCTGCAGTTCCGTCTTTGTGAACGGCCGCTTGGAGGCGCGTCCTTCGTACTCCTGCGTGTGGGAGGCGGTGTTCCAGTCAAAGAAGACCTGGGACGGGTGTGTGCCGAAGCGCTGTTCGCAGACCTGGTCCCAGCCGTAGTCGGGGTTCGACACGTATGACGTGAACCGGCGGAGCGTCGACTGGTAACCGCGGACGGTGGAGTGCTTCAGCTGGTGGATCGAGCGGAGGTCGCCGAAATACTCCTCGACATGCTCCGGTGCCCAGTTCCAGGGGAACTCGTTCACATGGTTCACGAACCGGCGGACGCATTCGATGCCCTTGTCGATCGTGTCGAACTGGAGGTTCCTGGAGAGCTGCTGGTTGCGCCACCCGGTCAGCATGTCCTCAAGCGTCTGTTCCTCGGGATGCAGCAGCTGAACAGCGCTCAGCTGCAGCACACGCCCGGACGCGTCGACCGCCATTTTCGACCCACAGTTCCATCGAAGTTTGCACTCAAATCCTGAATCAATGATTCATCAAATGCATCATCAGCACAAAACCGCAGGTCAAACGCTTGTATTGGCCTCTTCGAGATTCGGCGTTGCAGCCCTCAGGAGCGCTTGGGCCGCGGCACATCAAAGCCGTCAGGCCGCAAAATCCGCGGAATCTCAAGGAAGTTAGAGAACTCCTTGCTGGTCCCGGGGGATCGCACAATTGATTCATCTGATGCAATACGCAGAGTACTACTTTACATAATGTAGATTATCGGCGTTATCTTAGTGACCCCGGAAGCGGCCTGATCCGCCACGCCGGCGTCTCAGAGAAACACTCAACAAGTCCGCAGGTCAGCGCCTCGACCACCGTTGCCTTTATCCCGCGGCTCGCTAAGAATGAACCAATGACGGTCTACGTGCGTTCACTTGAAACTGCAGTTCCGAAAACGATGCTGATCCAGTCCGAGGCCCGGGACGTTTTTGCGGCGCAGCCCGGACTGACCCGGCTCGGTTCGCGGCTGGTGGGCACATGCTTCGATGCGGCGGCCATCGACACCCGGTTTACGGCCGTTGAGGAAATGACCAACGATTTCCAGGCCGAGGACCCGCAGTTCTACGACGCCGCCACCGGCCTGCTGCTGAATCCCAGCACCAAAGTGCGCAACGAGATCTTCGGCCGGGAGGCCACGAAACTGTTCGTCGCCGCTGCCCGTGCCGCCGTCGAGGCCTGCCCGGAACTCGATTTACTTGACATAACTCATCTGGTGACCGTCTCCTGCACGGGTTTCTTCAACCCCGGGCCCGACTACAAGATCGTGCGGGAACTCGGCCTGGACCCTGCCGTCCAGCGATACCACCTCGGCTTCATGGGGTGTTATGCGGCCTTTCCAGCCCTCCGCGCCGCCAAGTCGTTCTGCGAGGCCGACCCCAACGCGGTGGTCCTGGTCGTCTGTGCGGAACTGTGCTCGCTGCACGTGCGCACCTCCAACGATCCGGACACCATCATGGGATCGGCGCTGTTCGCGGACGGCGCCGCGGCCGCCGTCGTGACAGCCAGGCCGGGCATGGAGGACAAAGCCCTGCTGCAACTGGATCATTTCGAAACGGTCCTCACGCCCGTCGGCGAAGACTCCATGGCATGGAACATCGGCGACAACGGATTCGAGATGGTCCTGGGCAATTACGTTCCGCACATCATTGATGACCACATCGTTGGTGCGCTCCAGCCGCTCCTGGCCCGGGAGCCGGAACTCGCGGCACTCCCCTACTCCGCCATCCGCCATTGGGCCATCCACCCGGGTGGCCGGAGCATCCTGGACAAGGTCGAGTCCCGGCTCGGCCTGACGGAGGAACAGCTGGTCCCGGCCCGTGAAATCCTCAGGAACTACGGGAACATGAGCAGCGCCACGGTCCTGTTTGTCATCAAACGCATCCTGGAACAGGCACCCGAGCCGGGAGACGAACGGATCTGCTCCATGGCGTTCGGTCCGGGGCTCACGGTGGAGACCGCGCTGTTCACCAAACTGCGGCAGGCCCCGCGCCCTGCACCGGAAGAACACAACGGGCAGGAGCGGCTGGCGGCGGAAGCTCCGGTGGCCTGACCAGGTGGACTTCCTGCTGCGGCAGCGCGACGCCGGGGCCACGGAGATCATGGACCTGCCCGACTGCGACCCCGAGGCCCTGGACAATACCTACAGGCAGTTTGCCCTGGTGAACCGCGTGCTGTCCGGATGGCGGCGCCTGTACGTTCGTGAACTGCGCCCCTTCCTTGCAGCCGCCTCCCGCCCGGGAACGCTCCTGGACATCGGGTCGGGAGGCGGCGACCTCGCCACCATGCTGGCGCGCTGGGCCGCACGCGACCGGCTCGCACTCCACATCACAGGCATTGATCCGGATCCCCGCGCCGCCGCCTTCGCCCTCCGCAGGACTGCCGTTCCGGGCGTCAGTTTCCGTCTGGCCCACAGTGCCGACCTCGTACAGGAGGGCAGGCAGTACGACTTCGTGATCTCGAACCATGTCCTCCACCACCTTGATGCCGGCCAGCTCCAGGAGCTGCTGGCGCACTCGGAAACGCTTGCCCGGAAAGCAGCGCTCCACAACGATCTCCGCCGCAGCCCCGCCGCCTACGCCCTGTTCAGTGCTGCAGCACTTCCTTTCCGCCACTCCTTCATCCGCGCGGACGGGCTGACCTCCATCCGCCGGAGCTATACGCGCGCGGAACTAAGCGCCCTCGCTCCCCCGGGCTGGGCGGTCCGGACCGGCAGCGCCTTCCACCAGGTCCTCGAATACCAGGGGAACTGACATGGCCACGGACGTGGTGATCGTTGGCGGCGGACCGGTGGGCCTTTACCTGGCCGCTGCGCTCCTCCAGGAGGGAGTCTCGGTCCGCATCATCGAACAGAGGACGGAACGGAACATCCATACCCGCGCCATCGGAATCCACCCGCCCGCCCTCGACGCTCTGGACCAGGTACAGCTGGCCGCCGCCATGGTGCAGGAGGGGGTACCGATCCGTACAGGCCTTGCGGTCAGCGGCGGACGAACAGTGGGGAGCATGTCCTTCGACGGCGTATCCGCAGCCTTCCCGTTCGTACTGGCCCTTCCCCAGCACCGGACAGAACAGCTTTTGGAGGATCGCGTCCTTGCCCTCGACAGCGGGGCCATTGTCAGGGGCGTCAGGGTTACGGGACTGCACGACGACGGCGCAAGGGCCGCCGTCGTCGTCGAACCTTCCGCTGGAGGGACGGGACCGCGGGACCTCACGGCGTCCTATGTGGTCGCCGCCGACGGCGCGAAATCGCGGATGCGCCAGGTTCTTGGCGTGCCCGTCCGCACCAAGGCCTATCCGGACCACTACCTGATGGGCGACTTTGCGGACTCCGGACACCACGGGCAGATGGCAGTCCTGTACCTTGAATCCGGGGGAATCGTTGAGTCATTCCCGCTGCCGGCCGGTCTGCGGCGGTGGGTGGTGCGCCTCGGCAAGCCGGCGGAGGCGGCAGACGCCCGCCGATTGGCCCGCCTGGTGCTGCAGCGGACGGGAATCCTGCCGGACGTGGAGACCAACACCATGCTGAGCGCGTTCAGCGTGCGGTCCGCCCTGGCCCGCCGCACCGTGGCGGGACGGGCGCTGCTGATCGGGGACGCTGCGCACGAAATCAGCCCGATCGGCGGCCAGGGCATGAATCTTGGCTGGATGGCTGCCCGGGCCCTATCGCCCCTGATCCGCCAGGGCCTGGCAGGAGAGCCGGTGGAAGAGGCACTGAAGGAGTTCGAGGCCCGGCAGTGGCGGGCCGCCGTCATCGCCAGGCGCCAGTCCGAAATCAACATGATGCTGGGCCGTCCCCTGCCGTCGCCCTTCCTGCAGCTGCGGAACCTGGCCATTGGCACCGCCGCATCGGTTCCGGCACTTAACCGGTGGACGGCCAGGCGCTTCACCATGCAGCAGCCACGAGCGCCGGAAGGGCACGCCCGTTAGGAACTACCGCGGAAGTAGCAGTCGTAGCTGTCCTGGCTCACAATCCTGCCGTCCCTGACCTCGAAGACCGATGACGTCCTGGCTCGGATGGTCTCTCCCCTGTCCCAGTACGGCAGATCCAGCAGCACTGTCGCCGACCAGTCCGCCTCCACCGCCACCCTCCCGCCTTCACAGGTGGTGCGCCTGATGCTGAACTCCTGGTCCGACACCACCTCCGAACTCTGGTCGGCACCGGCAAGGACAGAGGCCAGCGTCCGGGTGGAACCTTCCGGAGCCAGGAGGTGCGGCGCTTCAACCAGCACGAAGGATTCCGCCAGGAAGGGCCGGAGCTCAGCGGATCCGCCGCCTGCTTCGAGGACCCGGATGAATCCCAGGACGCAGTCCAGTGCGGGGGTATTCAGGGAGGGGTGTTCAGCCATGGAAAAGACACTAGCCCAGGCCGGCGGGCAGGACCGCACACCGCCAGTAGGCTTTTCCCATGAGCCAGAATCCGCCGGAGACCACCCTCAGCGACGAACAGATCAGGGAGACTGTGGAGCAGATCCTGTCGGCGGGGACGCTGCCGCCCATCGTGCAGGCCGGGCATCCCGCCCTGCGCCGGCGCGCCGCCGCTTTTGACGGGCAGCTGTCTCCCGGCCAGCTGGACCGGCTCATCGAACTCATGCGGCAGGTGATGCATGAGGCTCCGGGAGTGGGGCTGGCAGCGCCGCAGCTCGGCATACCACTCCAGATAGCCGTCATTGAGGACCAGTACGACGTCGACCCCGAGGCGGCAGCGGTGCGGAAGCGGAGTCCCCTGGAGTTCATGGCGCTCCTGAACCCCCGGTACTCCCCGCTGGGCACGGAGCTGGCGTCCTTTTATGAGGGTTGCCTCTCCCTGAACGGACTGCAGGCAGTGGTTGCACGGCCCGAAAGAGTCCTGCTGGACTTCCAGGTGCCGGATGGCTCACGGGCACAGAGGGAGTTCTCAGGCTGGCAGGCCCGCATCGTGCAGCACGAGACAGACCACCTGAACGGCGTTCTCTACATTGACCGCGCCCAGCTGCGCTCGCTCAGCAGCAACGCCGAGTACGCCGCCCACTGGGCTGAGCCCGGAATCGGCAAGGCGCGTGAGGGGCTTGGGTTCGGCGACGGACCCGTCACCCTCCCCTGATCAAGGTATGGCTGTCACAGGTACGGCGAAGGCAGCCATGCGCAGCACCCTTGCCTCTGCCCGCCGGGCAGCCCTGTAGACAGCCCTAAGATAGTGGCTATGCCTTCCCCCGCGGACCTCCCGCTGCTGTGCCCTGTTTGTTCCCAGCCGTTGGAGCGGGTGGGGCCGGATGCCCCAGGACAGAGCCGCCTTCGCTGCAGCTCCGGGCACAGCTTCGATGCGGCCCGGCAGGGCTATTACAACCTGCTCGTGGGCAAAGGCACCGCCTTCGAGGCTGATACCGCCGGGATGGTGGAGGCCCGGTTCAACTTCCTGGCGGGCGGGCACTACCGGCCCCTCGCAGAAGCCGTAGCGGCCGCCGTCGTACCTTCCCTGACCTGCAAACCCGCCGTCGTCCTGGACTCCGGAACCGGAACCGGACATTACCTGCGGGTCCTGCTGGACCACGCGGCAGCAGCGGGCCGGAGCGTAGCCGCCGTGGGCATGGACATCTCCAAGTTCGCCCTCCGGCGCGCTGCCCGGCTCAACAGCGAGGCATTGAACCTGGTCTGGGACGTGTGGCAGCCGCTGCCGGTGGCCGGCAATTCGGTCGACGCCATCACGGTCATATTCGCGCCGCGCAATGCCCTGGAGTTCGCCCGTGTCCTGCGGCCAACGGGCCGGCTGGTGGTGGTCACGCCACGCTCCGGGCACCTCGGCTCCATTGCCCGCATCACGGGCATGCTCGGTATTGAAGAAGGCAAGGACAGCCGGCTGGCTGCGGCGATGGCCCCCCATTTCACCGCCGCGGAAACCCTCGACATCGAATTCCCCTTATCGCTGACCCGCAAGGAAGCAGCCGACCTTGCCTTCATGGGACCCGCAGGGCACCACCTTGACCTCAGTGCCATCGCAGGCCGGCTTGAGAACGAGCCCGGGACTATTCACACCGAGGCAAGGTTCCGGCTCACTGTCTTCCGGCCCGCAGAGCCCCCGTCAGCGTAACGACTTGGCCACTATCCCCCCACACAGGTGCAGTGCCCCCCATAAGGCGGACGCCAGCACTACGATGGAAGGACAGTTACTGGCCGGCCCTGGACGGGGCCTCCCGTAGCGAAGGGGGAGCACGATGTTTGAATGGTTGGGCGAAAACTGGTGGGCACTGTGGCTCTCGGCTTTCCTCGCTTTTGCAGTGATCGAGATGATCACGCTTGACCTTTTTTTCATCATGCTTGGTGGAGGTACCCTCGCCGCCATGGTGGCGGATTTCGCCGGCGCGGACCCCTGGCTGCAGATTGTGGTTTTCTGCGTCGTTTCCCTGCTCATGATTGCGTTCGTCCGGCCTGTGGCCCTGTCCCACCTGAAGAAGGGGCCGTCCGAGCAGCGGACCAATGTAGACCGGCTGATCGGCGAGCAGGCAGTAGTGATGGAGCCCGTCTCGTCCGACGGCGGCCTGGTGAAAATCGGCGGGGACATCTGGAGTGCGCGTTCCGCTGCGGGGGTCCTTCCCGCCGGACAAAAAGTAGTCGTAGCCGCGATAGACGGCGCCACTGCCGTCGTCTCGGCGGCATCGGATGCCGACGGCAAGTCCTGATACAGCCTGATCAATTGGGGAAAAAGGAGATGTATGGATAACGCAGGAGGAGCCGCACTCGCCATAGTGCTGGTGGTCCTGATCGTGTTTGTGATTATCGTTCTGGTCCGTGCGGTCCGGATCATTCCGCAGGCCCGCGCGGGAGTAGTTGAGCGGCTGGGCAAATATCAGAGGACGCTTAATCCGGGACTGACCATCCTGATACCTTTCGTTGACCGGCTCCTGCCTCTGCTCGATCTTCGTGAGCAGGTGGTGTCATTCCCGCCGCAGCCCGTCATCACCGAGGACAACCTGGTGGTCTCCATCGACACCGTGGTCTACTTCCAGGTAACTGATCCGCGCGCGGCCACGTACGAGATTGCCAACTACATCCAGGCCGTTGAGCAACTGACCACCACTACCCTGCGCAACGTCGTTGGCGGACTGAACCTGGAGGAGGCACTCACCTCCCGCGACCAGATCAACGGCCAGCTCCGCGGCGTCCTGGACGAGGCCACCGGCCGGTGGGGAATCCGGGTTTCCCGTGTGGAGCTGAAGGCCATCGATCCGCCCCACTCCATCCAGGACTCAATGGAGAAGCAGATGCGCGCCGAGCGCGACCGGCGCGCGGCCATCCTGACTGCCGAGGGAACCAAGCAGTCAGCCATCCTGACCGCTGAGGGCCAGCGGCAGGCCTCGATCCTTGCGGCTGAAGGTGACGCCAAAGCAGCAATCCTCCGTGCTGACGGCGAAGCGCAGGCGATCCAGAAGGTGTTCGACGCCATCCACAAGGGCAATCCGGACCAGAAACTGCTGGCCTACCAGTACCTCCAGACACTGCCCAAGCTGGCGGAGGGCTCCTCGAACAAGCTGTGGATCATTCCCAGCGAGGTCGGCGAGGCACTCAAGGGAATCGGCAACGCACTGGGCGGGACTACCCCTGAATCCGCAGGCGGCCTGTTCGACGAAGTCGGGGCCAAGCCGTCCGAACCGTAGAACCCGGCACCCGGATTCAGCATCCTGGCCGGCCGTGAGGGAGGGATCCGCTTCAGGGCGGGTCCCTCCTTTTGGCTGTTCCACCGGGATGCCGGTATAATTGTGTATTTGTCCGGCCGGAGCAGATCCGCTGGAACAACAAAGCTTCGCGATGCGTTGAATCTAGAGATGCAGCACAGAGCACACAGTAGTCCGGCGGCGCTTCGCCGCCACCGGCTAGCGCGGTGTTGTACACCGCGAACCGACCAGAGGGAGAAATCATGAGCGATCGCAGCCTGCGGGGCATGCGCCTTGGTGCACAGAGCATGGAAACCGAGTCCGGAGTAGAGCCGGCTCCGCGCCAGCGTGTTGAGTACCGGTGCGAGGACGGCGAGCAGGTCTTCGTCACCTTCTCCTCAGAAGCGGAAATTCCCCCTGTCTGGGTTTCCAAGACCGGCAAGGAAGCGCTCCTGGTTGATGGCGAACGGCCCGACACCAGCAACGACAAAGCGGTCCGTACCCACTGGGACATGCTCCTGGAACGCCGCTCGCTGCCCGAGCTTGAGCAGATCCTCGAAGACCGGCTGACCATCCTGCGCGAACGCCGCGGAGAGCGCCGCTCCGCCTAGAGGTTTTGGACTGTTGCTCTGACAGAAAAGGGAGCCGCCCCTGCACTTTCGTGCGGGGCGGCTCCCTTTTCCGTTGGTTGAGCCATCCGCCGTGGCGGCGGTGCTGTAGCCCTAGGAGCGGCCGGATGCCTTCTTGCGGGTCAGTGTGTTCCAGCGTGCCTGCAGACCCCACTTGGTGACGTTGATCATGGCCTCCACCACGATGTTGCCGCTCATCTTGGAGGCTCCAAGTTCCCGCTCAACAAAAGTGATGGGCCGTTCCTCGATACGGAGTCCCATCCGGGCCACCCGGAAGGCGAGGTCCACCTGGAAGCCGTAGCCGACGGAATCCACCTGGTCCAGGTTGAGCTTCTCCAGCGTTGTCCTGCGGAACGCGCGGTACCCGCCGGTGACATCCTTGATGTTCAGCCCCAGCATGAGGCGGGCGTAGGTGCTGCCCACCCGGGAAATGGCCTGGCGGTACAGCGGCCAGTTCACGACCTTCCCGCCGGGAACCCAGCGGGAGCCCATGGCAAGGTCAGCGCCCTGCTCCACAGCTTCCAGGAGCTGGGGAAGCTGCTCCGGCTGGTGGGAACCGTCCGCGTCCATCTCCACCAGCACGTCATATCCGGCGTCCAGGCCCCACCTGAAGCCGGCAATGTACGCGGCTCCGAGCCCTTCCTTGCCCTTCCGGTGCAGGACATGAACCTGGGAATCCTCAGCGGCGAAACGGTCCGCGAGCTGGCCGGTGCCGTCAGGGCTGTTGTCATCCACCACCAGGACGTCCGACGCAGGAACTGCCGCGCGAAGCCGCTCAAGGGTCTTGGGCAGCGATTCCAGTTCGTTGTAGGTGGGAATGATGGTGAGGACTCGCACAGGGGGCCTTTCCTGGGGGAAATGGTCAGTGCGCCCGGCTGCGAACGGATCGGCGGTGGGCGCAACTATCAATTATAGGACGGCAGCGCTCCGGTCAGGACCGCAGCGCCGGGCTTGCGTAAAGTTCGACGCCGTTGCGGACAGTCTGCAGGCACACCGGATCACTGCCGGTATCCAGGGCAGGCAGCAGCGGCGTTCGCGCCCGCGGGTCGGTGCTCCAGGACTGGACCCGCCCGTCGGCGACCTGGACCATCAGTTCCTCAACCTCCCACACAGCGAAACTCGCGGGGGCCCCCGGGACCAGTTGGCCGGCCATCGGGTCGGGGTAATTCGCCGCCCGCCAGCCCGCACGCGTGTGGCCCAGGAAGGCGGCACGGGCCGAGATCCGCTCATCCTCGTTGTGGTGCTCCAGGCACGCCCTCACGCTGGACCACGGGCGCAGCGGCGTCACGGGGCTGTCACTGCCGAAGCAGACGGGCACCCCGGCTGCGTAGAGGCTGGCGAACGGGTTCATGGACCGGCTGCGCTCCCCCAGCCTCTTCTCATAGAGCCCTCCCGGGCCTCCCCAGGCGGCGTCAAACGACGGCTGGGCACTGACCGTTACGGCATACCGGGACAACACCCCGACGGCGGACGAGTCAACCATCTCCACGTGTTCAAAGCGGTGGCCGGCAGCGCGCACCCGCTGCTCCCCGACTTCCTTGGCGGCCAGTTCCAGCGCGGCCAGCGCGGCGTCCAGCCCGGCGTCGCCAATCACGTGGAAACCGCCCTGGACTCCGGCAAGCGAGCAGGCCGCCAGATGCGCCGCGGCCTCTTCCACGCTGAGATAAAGGTGGCCCTGCTCGCCAGGAGCATCGCTGTACCCGGACCGCAGGGCAGCCGTCCGGGAGCCCACGGAACCGTCGATGTTCAGGTCGCCGGCGAGTCCCCGCACCGCGAAACCAAACTGGTCCAGGAGGCTGCGGGCATGCTCCTCCGAGGACGCCAGTTCCCCCCAGTAGGGCAGGACCTCGGGGACCCCCGCGGTTCCGGACGCACCGCTGTTCCAGGCCCCTGCAAGCCGCAGGTCCTCGGCACCGCCGATATGCGGTGCGCCCATTTCGGCCACCGCCACGTAGCCGTTGGCTGCCGCTTCGGACAGTGCCCGCGCCTGGTGCCGCTTCAACACTTCTTCGGGCTGGCGACGGGTTGCCTGCCGGGCGGCCGTGTGCGCGGCCCGGCGGACTCTGGCGCCGCCGTCGAACCCGTCCAACTGACTGACCCCGGCCGCAGCGGCGAGTGACCCGGAAATCAGGGCGGAGTGTACGTCCACCCGGGACAGGTACACCGGCCGTCCCGCTGATGCCCGCTCGAGTTCCGCGGCGGTGGGCAGGCTGCTGTCGGGCCAGGCGGTTTCGTCCCAGCCGTGGCCCAGGACCGGGCCGTCTCCGGGGGCAGCTGCCACGGCGTCGAGCAGTTCCGTGGCTGACCGGATTCCGCCCAGCCGGAGGGAGTCCAGTGCAATACCCGTCTCCGTCAGGTGGATGTGCGAGTCCACGAACCCTGGGGTAACGAGGGCGCCGCGGAGATCGATGATTTCCATGGAGCTGTCCGCGATGGAGGTGGCTGCCTGTTCGGATCCAACCCAGGCCACGGTGCCGCCGTCCACCACCATCGCCGTGGCAAAGGGGTCGGCGGCGGTGTAGACGGAGCCGTTCCGGTAAAGGACTGTTTTTGGGCGCTGGGCGGGCAGCGGTTCAGGCTGGGACATACGGGGGCAGTGCTCCTGGCGTTGGGCGCGCCGGCGGGCAGCCGGCGTTGCGGGTCAGAGGACGGAGGAATACGCCACGACACCGCGGCGGATCAGGGATATGGCCTCGGCACAGAGCCTGGCCAGGCGCGGTTCCAGCCCGGGGATCTTGGCGAGCTGGTCCAGCAGGTCCACAACCTGCTTGACCCAGCGGACAAAGTCACCTGCGGCCAGGTCCGTGCCGCTGAGGACGTCCTGCAGGTGCCGGCCCTTGGCCCACTTGTAGACAGGCCAGACAAGCCCCAGTTCAGGTTCGCCGGTCAGCGGCAGCTTCTTGTCCTCTTCAACATCCTCAAGTGCGGACCATTCACGGACGACAATATCCACCGACGTCTCCAGCGAAATGCTGGGCATCCGTGGGCGCAGCCCGCGGTCTTCGCGTTTCGCCTGGTACACCAGCACGCTGGCGAGGGCCGCGACCTCCACGGCGTCCAGGTCGTCGAACGCGCCAAGCCGCAGCGACTGGGAAATCAGCAGGTCCTTCTCACCATAGATCCGCCGGAGACGCTGGCCGTCAGGGCTGATGGAGAGCTGCCCGTCCGCTGCCTGTTCTAGGTACCCGTAGGTGGAGAGGACATCACAGACGCGGTCGAAGGTCTTGGCTATGGTGTTGGTCCTGCCCTGGATCTGCCGCACCAGCCCGTCTGTCTCGCGGCGGAGCTTCCACCAGCGCTCGGACCAGCGGGCATGGTCTTCGCGTTCGCTGCAGCCATGGCACGGGTGGGCACGGAGCGCGCGGCGGAGGTCCGCAATACGCTTTTCCTGGTTGGGCAGTGCGGTGGCGAGGCCAAAGTCGTTGTTGCGGTTATTGCCCGGTGCGGGCGGCCGGTTTTCGCGCAGTGCATTCCGGGCCGAGGAGGCGAGGTCCCGGCGGGACTTGGGCACTTTGGCGTTGAAGGATTTGGGAATGCGGATGCGCGTCACCGGAGCGATGGGTCCCTCCAGGTCGTCGGTCCCGATCCTGCGCAGCTGGTTGTCCAGCGTCAGGACGGCGGGCCGCGGCTCCCGGCTGGTGTGGTCTGAACTGAGCACAATAGCCGGACCCGGTGCCCGGCCGCCGGGAACGTCCACCACGTCACCCGGCAGCAGCCGGGCAAGGGAATCGTCACTGAGCGATTTCCGGACGCGGGACTTGGTGCGGGAGCCGGCGTTTTCGGCGTCGGACAATTCCCTGCGCAGCCGTGCGTACTCGGTGAAGTCACCCAGGTGGCAGGTCATGGACTTTGCGTACCCGGCCAGCGATTCCTCCCGGCTGCGCACCTGCCGCGCCAATCCCACCACGGACCGGTCAGCCTGGAACTGGGCAAAGGAGGACTCAAGGATCTCGCGGGCCCTTGCCCGGCCAAACTGTGCCAGGAGGTTGATGCTCATGTTGTAGGTGGGCCGGAAACTCGAGTTCAGCGGGTAGGTGCGCCGCGACGCAAGGCCGGCGACCGCCGTCGGATCCGTTCCCGGCTGCCACAGCACCACGGCGTGGCCCTCCACGTCGATGCCGCGGCGGCCGGCACGGCCGGTCAGCTGGGTGTACTCGCCGGCCGTGATGTCCACGTGGGCTTCGCCGTTGAACTTGTCCAGCTTTTCGAGCACCACGGAACGGGCAGGCATGTTGACGCCCAGTGCCAGCGTTTCCGTGGCGAAAACCGCCTTGACCAAGCCATCAGCGAAGAGCTTCTCCACCACTTCCTTGAAGGTGGGGAGCATGCCGGCGTGGTGTGCTGCGAAGCCGCGGATCAGGCCGTCACGCCAGGTCCAGAAGCCCAGGACGTCGAGGTCATCGGGCGGAATGTCCTGCCCGGCCTCATCAACGCGCTGGGCGATGATGCCCTGTTCCCTCTCTGTGGTGAGCCACAGCCCGGATCCCACGCACTGCGCCACCGCAGCGTCACAGCCCGCCCTGGAAAAGATGAAGGTGATAGCAGGCAGCAGGTCCATGCGGTCAAGGCTTGCGATGACCTGCGGCCGGCTGGCCGGGCGCACACCCCGTTCGTCCCCGCCCCGGCCGGGCCGGTCGTTGCCGCGCCTTCCGCGCTGGCCGCGTCCGCCCGGTCCTCCCTGGCGGCTGCGGAAGTTCTGCTGGATTTCGCTGCGCGCCACCTTCAGCAGGTCGGGATTGACGTCGAAGCCGCGCCCCTTGGTGCCGTCAGCAGACGGGACCGGCTGCGTCCCGTCGCCGTCCACGGGCGGGGCGATTTCATCGAAGGTGGTTTCGCCGGCAAACAGATCCATGACCTGCCGCCCCACCATAACGTGCTGCCACAGGGGTACCGGCCGGTGCTCGGAGACGATGATGTCGGTGTCGCCGCGCACGGTGTCCAGCCACGCGCCGAACTCCTCGGCGTTGGAGACGGTGGCGCTGAGCGAGACCACCTGCACCTCGCTGGGGAGGTGGATGATGACTTCCTCCCAGACGGCGCCGCGGAAGCGGTCGGCGAGGTAGTGGACCTCATCCATCACCACATAGCCCAGGTCGTCAAGGGTTGCCGAGTCCGCGTACAGCATGTTCCGGAGGACTTCCGTGGTCATCACGACGACGGGAGCGTCACCGTTGATGCTTGTGTCGCCGGTGAGCAGCCCTACATTCCCGGCGCCGTACTTCTCGGCAAGCTCAGTGAACTTCTGGTTGCTGAGGGCCTTGATCGGGGTGGTGTAGAACGCCTTGAGCCCACGCTCCAGGGCGAGGTAGATGGCGAACTCCCCGACTATCGTTTTCCCGGCTCCCGTGGGGGCCGCCACCAGCACTCCCCTGCCCTCCTGCAGGGAGCGGCAGGATTGCCGCTGGAAGTCGTCGAGCTCGAACTCGAGTGTGCGGACGAACGCTCCGAGGTACGTCGCAGCTTCGGCCCTGCGTTCGGCGCTGGCCTGGTACCGCTCTGCGGGGGAAAGCTCTTCGAAGTCAGTGCGTCCGGGAGGGAACGGTCCAGAGGAAGAAGGCCCGGTGTTGGAGGACATACCCCAAGCCTAACGGGCGCCTAGAGGTTCTTCAGCTCACTGCCCGGGGTGGCGATGTCTGCTGTTGCGTCTGTTTCAGCTGCCCGCTTGGCCTCCCGGCGCGCCCGGCGCTTGTCGTTCATCAGGCAAATGCCGATTGCCGCAAAGAACAGCACCAGCAGCGGCCCCGCCAGCATGAACATCGAAATGGCGTCGGCCCCGGGGGCGGCAATCGCGGCAAGGACGAACACCAGGAACACGGTGATGCGCCAGGCCTTCAGGATGGTCTGGCCCGAGATGATGCCGGCCATGTTGATGCCCACCAGCACCACCGGCACCAGGAAGGCGACGCCCAGCACCAGGACCATCCGGGTGACGAACTCGATGTAGGTGCGCGCATCGATGACGCTGGACGAACCGTCCGGGGTGAACTGGGTGAGTGCCCTGACCACCTGCGGGACCACGAGCCAGCCTGCCCAGATGCCGGCAAGGAACAGCGGGACCGCAGCCGCCATGTACCCCAGTGTGTACCGGCGCTCCTTGGACGTGAGTCCGGGCGTGATGAAGGCCCACAACTGGTAAATCCAGATCGGGCTGGAGATCACCACGCCAATCAGCAGCGACATCTGGAGTTTGAAGTCGAAGGGGGACGCGATGGTCCCGAAGTTGATGGCCGAAAGCCCGCCCGTCTGCTGGGAGATGCGGTTGACCGGATCGGCCAGGGCTTTCAGCAGCGGATCGTAAAGTATCCATCCTCCGATGCCGCCAATGACGACGCCGATGGCCGACTTGATCAGCCGGTTTTTCAGCTCTTTGAGGTGGTCCCAAAGAGCCATCCGCCCCTCGGGGTTGGCTTTACGGGCCCGCGACAGTGCCACTGGGGGTCAGGCGCGGTTCGACGGCGGAACGTCAGTGCCGTCGGTCGGCTCGCCTGGCTTCGCCTTGGGGTGGTTGACGATGGTTCCTTCCACCGGGCCTGAAGGGTCGGTGGACTCGGGCTTGCCGTCGTTCTTCATTTCCTTGACCTCGGACTTGATGATCCGCATGGACTGTCCAAGGCTGCGTGCCATGGCCGGAAGTTTCGGTGCGGCAAAGAGAAGCAAAGCAACAACAATGATAATTACGATGGGCCAGGGGCCATCAAAGAGTCTTCCCACGGGAAATCCTTTCGTCTAAGTTCATTTTACTTCTAAGTAAAGTCGAGATCGCCGAGCGCCTGGGGCTGGCCCCGGTCTTTCTTGCGCTGCACTCGTCGCAGGCGGCGCATTTCCCGTCGGGACGACTTGGATGCCTCGTAATCATGTCGCATGAGCGTGGGCGAGGCAAAAACCGCCGCACCCGGCGGCGGCGTTGCCGGATCGGCATCGTCCGGCACATCCATGGGGCCCAGGTGTCCCAGCTTCTCGCCGGCGGCCCCCAAATCCTTGACGGTCGCCATGAACTGGCGGAACAGGCGAATGCCCAACAGGACATAGAAGAGCAGTGAGAGCGCAACGAGCGCCACCCATATCAGGATCCAGGACCACCAAGGCATGCTGAGAAGTCTAGCCGCCGTACCTGGCCAGGGATGCCGCCAACCACCTGCGGGACGCCTCCGCGAGCTCACCTGGTGCCAGGATCCTGGCAGAACCGCCATGCTGGGCCACGAACATCGGCAGCCAGTCCGTCGTGCCGAACCGGATCTCGGCCACCATCCCGCCGTCGGGCAACTCTGCCGTGCGTTCAGCGTAGTAGTCGTCCGCCAGCCCCCTCCCCCGCCGCGTGAGCTGGACGGTGACGGTGGTGTCGTCGTCGCTGGCGGTGAAGAGCCTGGCAGGGACTCCTTCGGCGGGCGTGATGCCGGCAGAGACGGGAGCACCGTTCGGGTGCACGTCTTGGACACGGTCCAGGCGGAAGTTCCGAAGTCCGTGCACCAGGTGGCAGTAGGCCTCGAAGTACCAGGTGTTGTCCAGCGAATACAGGCGGAATGGGTCCACATCCCGCTCGGTGATGGTGTCCTGCTGGGGCGAAAGGTAGCGGAGGCGGAGCTGGGAGCGGGATTCGATGGCCTGCCTGACCGTGGCGTGGGTGGCAGCGTCGGCAGGTGCCACTTCCGGGCCGGCAAGGGATGCCGCGCGGAGGCCTTCTTCGCCCGCGGCCGCCAGCAGCTTCAGGGTCACCGATTCCAGCGCGCCGCCCTCCGCCACTTCCGGCAGGCCGTTCAGCGTCTCCAGCCCCGCCAGGAGGGCACAGGCTTCCTCCACAGTGAAGCGGACCGGTTTTGTGAGGTCCAGGTCCTGGGTGATGTAAACATGGTCGTCGTCCCAGTGGATGTCCAGAAGGTCGTCCGGGTACCCCTCCGGGAGGCCGGAGCAGATCAGGATCTGCAAATCGTCCTCCAGCTCCTTCCTGGTGATGCCGAACCGGTCTGCCACGTCCTGGATGTGCAGGCCCTGGTTGTGCACCAGGAACGGCACCAGCTGCAGCATCCGCTTGAGCTGGTCCTCGGACGTGCGTTTGCGGACGGCAACAGCGCGGGCTGCGCCGAAGCTGTATGCAGGCGCAGGTTCGGCGCTGAACTCCGCAGCCGCGCGCAGCCTGCGGAGGACTGCGGCCACAAGCCCAGGCGGGGCTATGGCCTGTGCGTCCGGTCCGTAGGAGGCCAGTTCCTCAGCCAGCGCCTCGGGATCCCGGTATTGCACGGCCAGCCGCTCGTAGCCGCTCCCAGGCCGGCCGGCCGCGCCACCCTCAACGGAACTGCGCCGCCGCAGTGCCAGCAGCTTTCCTTCGCGGACCTCGACGACGGCGGTGCGCAGCGGCAGTTCAGGGAGGCGGTCCAGCTCCCGGCGGACGTTGAAGTCCGCCGGCGGCGTGTACAACTCCTTCTCCAGGGTCGTGACCGCACTGGTGATGCGGGAAAGGCGGAAGTGGCGCGGTGCTTGCCGGGCGCGGTCGTGGCCTACCAGGTACCACTGGCCAAACCGGCTGCCCAGGCCCCACGGCTCCACTGTCCGCAGCTCCTCGTTGCCTGTGCTGCCCGCAAGGTACATGAAGGTCACCGGGTGGCGGGCGTGCAGTGCAGAGACCAGGTCGTCGAAGGCCTGTCCTGCCGGCTTGATGCGGGGCTGGACACCGGCCGGAAGGGCGACGTCGGCAAGGCGTCCCGACGCCTGCAGTTTCCGGAGTGCGCTTTGCGCGGCAGTGCCAAGGGCGGCACGCTCCCACAGCTGTGAGGCCAGGAGGAGGACAGTCCATTCGTCCGGCCCCAGCTGGACATCCGGAAGGCGGTTGGATTCCTTGCCGATGCGGTAGCGGGTGGTGGCGGGATCATCCTCGCTCCACCCCATATCCGTCAGGGTTTCCACCTCGAAGCCGAACTGGCGCAGGTCGTTTTTGTCCCGCTCGAACATCCGGCCGAAGGCCACGTCATTGCCGGAAGAATCGTGGTAGACCTTTTCGCGCAGCTCACTGCGGCGCAGCCCATACCGGGTGTTCAGGAGTGCGATCAGCAGGTTGAGGAGGCGTTCAGTACGGGATACGGGCACTCTGGTTACGTTACTAAAGTCCGCGGCGGAACGCAGGAAGCGCGGCAGCTCCAGGATGTGCGTCCTGGTGCTGCCGCGCTTCTTGTCGCTGCCGGTGATCCTTTTTAGCGGACTCCGACGAGGTCCACTACGAAGATCAGGGCTTCGTTCGGAGCGATTGCTCCGCCGGCGCCGCGGGAGCCGTAAGCCAGCTCCGAGGGGATCTCCAGGCGCCGGCGGCCGCCCACCTTCATGCCAAGCAGGCCCTGGTCCCAGCCCTGGATGACCTGGCCGACGCCCACGCGGAAGTCCAGCGGGGCACCGCGGCCCCAGGAGGCGTCGAACTCTTCGCCGGTGGACCAGGCCACGCCGACGTAGTGGGTGGAAACGGTGTCGCCGGCTTTGGCTTCGCGTCCGTCGCCCTCAATGAGGTCGGTGATGACCAGTTCGGTGGGGACGTCGCCCTCCGGGAAATCGATCTCGGGCTTCTGGCGGTCGAATTCACGCTGTCCAAATGACATGGTTGCTCCTTTGATGTCTGTGATGCTTGTGTTTGCTACTTAGCCCCGAGGATGTCCACGACGAACACCAGGTCGCCCTTGGCCTCACCCTGTCCGGCGTCGCCGTAGGCAAGGTCCTTGGGGATGACCAGGAGGACGCGGGAGCCTACCGTCTTGCCGGCCAGGCCCTGGGTCCAGCCCTTGATGACGCCGGTGAGCGGGAAGCTTGCGGGTTCGCCGCGGTCAAAGCTCGAGTCGAATTTGGTGCCGCCCTCCAGGGTGACGCCCACGTAGTTCACGGTGAGGGTGTCGGTTTCCTTCACGGCGGCGCCGTTGCCCTTGATGAGGTCCTGGGAAACCAGGGCCGTCGGGGCAGCCACACCCTCAACGTTGATTTCGGGGACACCGTCCTTTTCGGACACTGTGGGCAGTCCGGCCGGCGGGGTTACGGTCTCGCCCTCGGGCTTTTCCAGAACCGGCGCAACGTCCTCGGCGGACAGGACCTTGATGATCAGGAGCTGTGTGGGCTGGGCTGCCGCGGAGGGGCTCGGGCTTGCTCCGTCCGAGGGGCTCGGGGCGGGTGCGCTCTGCTGGCCGGGGACAGCCAGGGCCAGGCTGGAGCCCACCTTGGCACCGACGAAAGCGTTGTAGATGACCTCGCTGCTGGTCTTCAGTTCGTCGTTGAGCTCAAGGGGTTCGGGCTCACCGGGAAAGGTGTCCTCAAGGGTACTGCCGTCAGTGCCGTTGAGGGCCAGGATGGAGATGTTGGCGACCTGGTTTGCCTTCACGGGCTCGCCGCTGCCCTCGGTGATGACCTTGATGGTGGGTTCTGCCACTTCCAGTGGCTTGGTGAATTCCACTCCGGGAGCTTTCTTGTCCCCGTTGTCGGTCAGTTTGAGGGAGTCGAACTTGGCAGTCTCGCCGGCGGAAACGCTGGTGCGTTCCGGCTCTGCGGTTGAACCGCCGCAGGCGGTCAGCAGCAGCAGACCGGGAAGAAGAATTGCTAGTAGTCGGCGCACGTAAGAGAACTTTCGTCGGGGCAGGGTGGATGCGATGTTCCGCATGGCAACGGCCGGCATCGCGGGGGCCCTCTAAAGGGCCCTATCCAGAATAGCCCCTGAAGCTGGGTGTCAGCCCATAGAGTCAAGGAGGGCATCCACGCGCTCGTCGACGCTCCGGAAGGGGTCCTTGCACAGGATTGTCTGGTGTGCCCGGTCGTTCAGCTTCAGGTGGACCCAGTCCACGGTGTAGTCCCGGCCCAGTTCCTGTGCGCGGCGGACAAAGTCTCCGCGGAGCTTGGCCCGTGTGGTCTGGGGAGGGACGTCCACAGCGTCCTTGATGACCGTATCGTCCACGATCCGGCGCACCGCACCGCGTGACTGCAGCAGGTAGTAGAGACCGCGGCTGCGCGAGATGTCATGGTAGGTAAGGTCAAGCTGGGCTATCCGGGGTGCGTCCAGCCCCAGGCCGTGCCGCTCACGGTACTTGTCCATGAGCTTTTTCTTGATGGCCCAGTCGATTTCGGTGTCGATCCCGCGGAAGTCGCCGCTTTCGATGGCCTTCAGGGTCCGCTCCCACAGGTCGAGGATGAGCGGGACATGCGGGTTGTGCGGGCCGTGCTCCTTCACGAATGCCGTGACCTTGGTCAGGTATTCCTGCTGGATTTCAAGTGCGGTGAGCTGGCGCCCGTTGGCCAGCCGGACCAGTGCCCGGCCGCTGAGGTCATGGGAAATCTCGCGGATGCTGCGGATGGGGTTTTCCATCCTCATGTCGCGCATGATCACTCCGGCCTCGATCATCCGCAGGACGAGGTCCACGGTGCCGATTTTCATCAGGGCCGTGGCTTCTGACATGTTCGAGTCCCCCACGATGACATGGAGGCGGCGGTAGAACTCTGCGTCAGCATGCGGCTCGTCGCGTGTGTTGATGATGGGACGCGACCTGGTGGTGGCGGAGGAAACGCCCTCCCAGATGTGGTCGGCCCGCTGGGAGAACGCGTAGGTTGCGCCGTGGGGCGTCTTCAGGATCTTTCCGGCACCGGCGATCAGCTGGCGGGTAACCAGGAACGGGATCAGGATCTCAGCGAGCCGGGAGAACTCCCCGCGGCGTGGAATGAGGTAGTTTTCGTGGCTGCCGTAGGAGTTGCCGGCGGAGTCGGTGTTGTTCTTGAAGAGGTACACCGTTCCGTTGAAGCCCTCGGCTGCCAGCCGGGCCTGTGCCTCGTCCACGAGGTCGTCCAAGATCAGCTCTCCGGCCCTGTCGTGGGCGATGAGCTGCGCCAGGTCGTCGCATTCGGCGGTGGCGTATTCCGGGTGGGATCCCACGTCAAGGTAGAGCCTGGAGCCGTTGGTCAGGAACACGTTGGAAGAACGCCCCCAGCTGACCACCTTGCGGAAAAGGTAGCGGGCCACTTCCTCGGGGGCGAGGGGCCTCGAGTCCGGGCTCGAGTATGAAATCCCGAATTCGGTTTCGATGCCGAAGATTCTCTTGTCCATCGGTCCTGTCCTCCTAGGCCAGCAGTGCAGTGATGTCCGCGTCGTTGAGCCGGCGGAAGGCGCGCCTGGACCCGCGCGTGGCTTCTGACTGCCGGTCCAGGACCGCCACCTCCAGCGCGCCTGCCGGAAGTGCTTTTGCCTGTTCTTCCGCTTCTCCCCGGGGAACGAGGCCGGTGATGGCAAGTCGCACTGCGTCCGCGAAGTCCAGGGAGCTGCGCCAGCCCTGTCCAATGACAGAGGAGACTTTGTCCGCCTGGCCGCCCATGACAACAAAGGAATGTTCGTCGGCGATGGACCCGTCAAAGGTCAGCCGGTAGAGGTGGTCTTCTGCCTGGGTGGCCCCGACCTCGGCCACGGCCAGCTCCACCTCGAAGGGCTTTTGTTCTGCAGTGAACACCGCTCCAAGGCTCTGCGCGTAGACGCTTGCCAGCCCCCTGGCGGTGACGTCCTCCCGGTCGTAGGAGTACCCGCGCACATCGGCGTAGCGGACACCCGCCTGGCGGAGGCTCTCGAACTCGTTGTATTTTCCGACGGCGGCGAAGGCGATTTTGTCGTAGATCTCGCCGATCTTATGCAGGGACGGTGAAGGGTTTTCGGCGACGAGAGCGATTCCGTCCTCGCAGCTGATGACCACGACGGACCTGCCGCGGGCAATGCCTTTGCGGGCAAAATCCGCGCGGTCCTTCATCAGCTGTTCGGGTGAAACATAGAACTGCTGTGTCATCTCAGGCCTCCCGTCCGGCGATGGTCCGCGCCTCGATCACGTTACGCGAGGCTGCAGCCAGTTCGCCCTCGGGCACCCGCCGCGCGCCCGAACTGTCCACGGTGTAGATGACAGGCCATAGCTGCCGCACCGTGTCGGGACCGCCGGTGGCGGAGTCGTCGTCGGCCGCGTCATAGAGGGATTCAACCGCGACGGCGACGGCTTCGGCTGCCGTGAGGTTGGGACGCCAGAGCTTCTTCAGGGCACCGCGGGCAAAAACCGAACCGGATCCCACCGTGTGGTGTTCACGTTCCTCATACCGGCCGCCAGTGACGTCGTAGGAGAAGAGCCTGCCAACACCGGCGCTGGTGTCGAACCCTGCAAAGAGGGGCACAACGGCGAGTCCCTGCATGGCAAGGGGAAGATTGCCGCGGATCATGGCACCCAGCCTGTTGGCCTTGCCTTCGAGGCTGAGGAGCGTGCCCTCGATTTTCTCGTAGTGCTCGAGTTCCACCTGGAACAACCTGGTCAGGTCGATGGCAATTCCGGCAGTCCCGGCGATCCCCAGGACGGAGTAGCGGTCGGCGGGGAAGACTTTTTCGATGTGCCTGCTGGCTATGACGTTGCCCATGGTGGCGCGCCTGTCGCCCGCCATCAGCACACCGCCGTCGTAACTCATGGCAACGATGGTGGTGGCATGCGGAACCTGCAAGGGGGCAGCCGCCGGCGCACCTGCCTGGAGGGACCGGTTATACGGAAGGAGTTCCGGCCGGTCCCGTTGCAGGTGCTCGGTAAATGAAGAGGTGGCGTTGGCGGCTACCTGGTTGGCGGTTGATTCCTGCACTCATGCACTCCTTGAACGTGGTCCTTCAACGTCGGTACAGATTCGGGCCTTCCGCGGCTTCCGCCAGCCTCCGAATCCGGGTTACTGACCGCCCTTTTGGACGAACGCCCGGACGAACTCTTCAGCATTGGATTCGAGGACGCCGTCGATCTCGTCGAGGAGGTCGTCGACGCCCTCCGTCGATGCTGATGCCTGTGCCTCGGGCGGCGCGGGCGGTGCCTCGGGAATGTCCTCTTCGACCTGGCTGTCGCGCGATTGCGGCTGCTGCTGCTCCTGGCCTGCCATTGTTACCCCTCCTTATATCCGTCATCGGATCCGGCGGATCCTCCGATATGCCCATCCTGCCACGGTGCGGGCCTCCGGTGGCGGTTTACGCCGCAGGCGGAGCGTTATGTCCCAGAAGCTCTGCCAGGAACGGTCCCGCCTCCCGGTAGCGTTCGAATAACGCGCCGGTCAGGGCTTTGGTTCCCCGGAGGGGCTCCCTGGTGGGTACGCGCTGGAGCCGCCCGTATCCCGGGACGTCGAAGATGACGGAGTCCCAGCTGGCGCCCACCACATCCTTGCCGAAGCTGCTGATGCACCTGCCCCGGAAGAATGCCCGGGTGTCGGCCGGCGGCTCGGAAACTCCCGCCGCAATGTCCGCGTCCTCGAGGATTCGCTGCATCCTGTTCCTGGCAAGGAACCGGTAATAGAGTCCCTTTTCGGGCCTGATGTCTGCCCACTGTAGGTCGACGAGCCCCAGCCGGGCATCGTTCCATTCCAGCCCGTCACGTTCGCGGTAACCGTCGAGCAGGGAAAGCTTGGCCAGCCATTCCACTGAGGAGGCGGCGGCGGCCCGGTCGTTGTCGAGTTGGGTCAGGACGGCGGCCCAGCGTTCCAGGACATCGTGCGTATGCCCGTCGCCGTCCACTTTGTCTCCGACGCCGGTGTCCTGGGCAAGCTTGGCAGCGGCCTCGTGGTACATCCATTGCAGGTCAAGGGCGGTGACCCTCCTGCCGTCGAGCAGCCTGAGCTTGGCAGTGAGCGTGGTGTCATGGCTCACCCTCTGGAGGGCGGCGACCGGCTCGAAGACTTCGACCTTGGGTGCCAGTCCTGCCTCGATGAGGCTGAGCACCATCGCCGTAGTTCCGAACTTCAAATAGTTGGAGACCTGGCTCAGGTTGGCGTCGCCAATGATGACGTGGAGGCGCCGGTACTTGTCGGCGGTGGCATGCGGCTCATCCCGGGTGTTGATGATGGGCCGGCGGATGGTGGTTTCCAGGCCCACTTCCGCTTCGAAGAAATCAGCGCGCTGGCTGATCTGGAATCCCGGCGTTGAGCTGTCCTGGCCGATGCCCACCCGGCCGGACCCGCACATGATTTGCCGGCTGACGAAGAAAGGCGTCAGCCCGCGCACAATATCGCCGAAGGGTACGGAGCGTGGCATGAGGTAGTTCTCGTGGGAGCCGTAGGACACGGATTTGTTGTCCGTATTGTTCTTGTAGAGGTTGACCGGCGGCAGGTCCGGATCTGCCGCAAGGCGGCGGACGGCGGCCAGGGCCACGAGGTCACCGGCCGCATCCCATTTCACGGCGTCCCGGGGGTTGGTCACCTCCGGGCTGGAGTACTCGGGATGCGCATGGTCCACATACAGCCGTGCACCGTTGCCCAGGACCATGTTCATCAGGAGCGTCCCGGACTCGTCCTGGCCGTCAAGCTCAAGTTCCTCGCGGCCGTAGGCTAGCGCCACCGCTTCCGCATCCAGGACCGGCGGCTGGTCCGTCAGCTGGCTCGGGTGGGCGGAACTGCGGTCCACCGTCCAGCCGCGGGCGTCGTGCAGCGGCTCCTCGTCCGTGTAGTCCCAGCGGGTCTCCGCGCCGCCGGCGGCGCGCTGGCGGGTTACCTGCGCATAGGCCTGGACCACCCTGGCACTCATCATGGTGGCGTTGGCAGAGGGGGCGGACGGGGCGTGGATGCCATATTCGGTTTCCGCGCCCATGACCCGCATGGCCCCGCCGGCCGGTAAGGTTCCCCCGGCGGCGGGCTCCGGTGCAGCGGTCATAGATATTGGCCTGTTGTCGGCATGGTCTCGATGGACTTGCCGGGTTCCTGGCCCGCCTTGCCCTGGACAATAGTGCGGATGTAGGTGATCCGTTCGCCCTTCTTGCCGGAGATCCGCGCCCAGTCATCAGGGTTGGTGGTGTTGGGCATGTCCTCGTGCTCGCGGAACTCGTCGACGACGGCGCGCAGCAGGTGCTCGATCCGCAGCCCCTTCTGGTGGGTGGTCAGCAGATCCTTGATGGCGTACTTCTTGGCCCGGTCCACCACGTTCTGAACCACCGCGCCGGAGTTGAAGTCCTTGAAGTAGAGCATCTCCGTGTCCCCGTTGGCGTAGGTGACCTCCAGGAACTCGTTGGACTTGTCCGTGGAGTACATGGCTTCCACCGTCCGCTGGACCATGGCGTCCACCGTGGCCTGCACATCGCCGTCGTGCTCTGCCAGGTCCGATTCATGGAACGGCAGGTCGGGGGTGATGTACTTGTTGAAGATATCGGCGGCGGCCTCGGCATCCGGACGGTGGATCTTGACCTTGACGTCCAGCCGGCCCGGCCGCAGGATGGCCGGATCGATCATGTCCTCACGGTTTGACGCGCCGATGACGATCACGTTGTCCAGCCGCTCAACGCCGTCGATTTCACTGAGCAACTGCGGAACGATGGTCGTTTCGACGTCGGACGAGATTCCGGTGCCGCGGGTGCGGAAGAGGGAATCCATCTCATCGAAAAACACCACCACAGGGCTGCCGTCCGAGGCCTTTTCGCGTGCCCGGGAGAAGATCAGCCGGATGTGCCGCTCGGTTTCGCCGACGTACTTGTCGAGGAGTTCGGGCCCCTTGATGTTCAGGAAGTAGCTCTTGAGGTCCACGTTGCCGGAACGCTCCGCGGCCCGGGCAGCCAGTGAGTTGGCGACGGCCTTGGCAATGAGGGTCTTTCCGCAGCCGGGTGGGCCGTAGAGAAGGATGCCCTTGGGCGCCTTGAGTCCGTGCTCGCGGTACAGGTCCGGGTGGAGGAAGGGCAGTTCGACGGCGTCACGGATCTGCTCAATCTGGGGCCCCAGGCCGCCAATATCCTCATAAGTGATGTCCGGGACTTCCTCCAGGACCAGGTTCTCCACCTCGGAGCGCGGCACTTTTTCGAGGGCGTAGCCGGTCCTTGAATCAATCGAAAGGGCATCGCCCACCCGGAGCTTTTCGGCCAGGAGCGCACCGGAAAGCCGGACGACCCGTTCTTCATCGGCGCGCCCCACCACGAGGGCGCGGTCCGCACCCAGCATCTCCTTGAGCGTGGCCAGCTCGCCCGCGCGCTCGTAGCCGAGTCCGGCGACAATGAGGAGCGCCTCGTTCAGGAGGACCTCCTGCCCCACGGCCAACTGGTTCATGTTCACAAGAGGGCTGATGCCAACGCGCATCTTCCGGCCGGCATTGAAGATGTCCACCGATTCCTCGGTGGCCGCCTGCCCGCTGCTGCCGGGGGACGCCTGCCGCCTTGGATTCAGCTGCAGTATGGTTCCGAAGCTGTAGGGCGGCTGCCCTTCCTGGTCCAGGGCGTTCTTCAGCCGAAGGATTTCAGCCTTTGCCGTTTCAAGCATGCTGACCAGCTTGGTGTTGTTTTGCGTTGCCGCGGCCAGCTGGCGGTCTATGTGCCTGAGCTTGTCCCGGAGGATGTTGACCTGGCGGTCTGCAACCGAGAGGTCGTTGGCGGCAGACTGCTCTGCCGGTGTACGTCCGGAGTCCTGGTTTGGTGTCTCCATGATGTATCAGCCCCTTCCTGCGCTTCTATTAAGACATTAGCCCCAAGAAGGCAGGTAGGGATGGAGACTCCCGAAATGTGGACTAGTTCGTGACCTCGGGATCGTCCTTGACGTTTGTGCCTGCGATGGCGTCCCGGGCTGCGCGCCGGAGCTTTTTGTCGGAGACCTGCCGCTCCCCCACAGCACCGGGCGTCCACGCGTTGACGTCCTCTTCGTTGAAGTCGGTCTTGGAGGGGCGCCGCTTGACGGAGATACCGGTGACGCCGTCGGCCAGCCGGCGGGTGACCAGCAGGAAGCCGGTATGGGCCACCATCCGGTGGTCCGGCCTGACGGCGAGCCCTTCCAGGTGCCAGCCGCGCACCAGCGACTCCCAGGCATCGGGTTCGGTGAAACGGCCGTCCGCCCGGATGGCCTCGGCAGTGCGCGAAAGCTGGGTCACGGTGGCGACGTAGTTGATCCAGACACCGCCTGGGGCAAGCACCGTGGCCACGGCATCCAGGCATTCCCAGGGCGCCAGCATGTCCAGCACCACGCGGTCCACGGAACCCGGCGCCTCGCTCCGGACAACCTCTTCCTGGAAGTCGCCCAGGGAGACCTGCCAGGCGGGGTGCGGGCCGCCAAAGATCGTCTCGACGTTTCCGCGGGCGATGTCAGCGAACTCTTCCCGCCGTTCGAAGGAGTGCAGGTAACCGTTGTCCCCAACGGCCCGGAGCAGCGAGATGGACAGGGCGCCGGAGCCAACACCAGCCTCCACGACGCGCGCGCCGGGGAAGATGTCCGCCATGGTGACGATCTGCCCGGCGTCCTTGGGGTAGACGACGGCGGCGCCGCGCGGCATGGACAGGACAAAGTCGGACAGCAGGGGGCGCAGGGTCTGGTACTGCTGCCCAACGTTGTTCACGACGACTGAGCCGTCCACCTTGCCGATGATGTCGTCGTGGTTCAGGAAGCCGCGGTGGGTGTGGAACGCCCCGCCGCTTTCGAGGGTGATGGTGTTCATGCGGCCGCGTTCGTCCGTCAGTTGGACGCGCTCACCTTCGCGGAAGGGGCCCCGGCGCCGGGCGGCGCCCACCGGCTGCGAGCCGCCGGTTGCAGCCCCGGCCGGGACCGCTGCTCCTGTGGCTTCGTTGACGGCGGTTTCGCTGCTCATGACTTTCCTCGCTCCTGTAAAACTGTGGCGCCTGCATGTTGTGGGGAAACATTCCGGCGTGTGCGGCGGCAATGCACCGGCCGGCAGGTAACTCTACCGGTTCTGGTCCTGGCGGCGCGTATCGGGCCGCCGCGGTTTGCCGGTGATGGCGGCCAGGACAGCGTCCTGGGAAAGCAGCCCGGTCACCTTGCCGTTGTGGTCTACGACGGCGTAGTGCCGTCCTTCCAGCTGGGACAGGAACTGGAGCAGTTCCTGTCCCTTGGACCACTCGGGGACGTATGCGCCGGGAGCCAGTGCATAGGAGACTGCGGTGATGGGGGTCGACGCGGCGGCGTGGACAGGAACGGTGGACAGTGCGGCCGGATCCACAACTGCCTCCGGCCGGCCGCCCGGTCCGCAGACCACCAGCGACGTCGCTCCACCGCTACCGTACCGGAGGGCATCCTCCACTGTGGCCGTTGAAGGCAGGCCGGCTGCGGGGGTGGACAGCCCTGCAGCGCTGACCAGGTGGAGCCGGCCCCGGAGGGTTCCCTGCTGGATGGATGCCGAGGCGCCCATCCAGAGGAAACCACCCACCAGCACGGTGATCATCAGCAGGCTGAAATCAGGAGCATCCCCGGCAAGCAGCGGCCTGGCAACGAACCAGTAACCGATGGCGACGACGATGATGCGGCCTCCCCACCCGGCCGCCACCGTGCCCTTGGCCTGGCTGCCCGTGGCCTTCCACACTGCAGATTCGACCAGCCTTCCGCCGTCCAGGGGAAGGCCCGGGAGCACGTTGAAGACGGCGATCAGGAAGTTGGCCCACATAAAGATGTTGGTGAGGATCTCGGCAACACTGCCCATGCTTGCCGTGCTGAGCAGCAGCCAGGCTCCTCCGGCCAGGATGAAGTTCGCAGCCGGCCCGGCGAGGGCCACCAGAACGGAGCGCCCCGGCGAAGCGGTAAAGCTCTCAAACTGGGTGTGCCCGCCCCACAGATTGAGCACGATCTTCTGCGTGGGCCAGCCGTAGATTTTTGCCGTCAGGGCGTGGGCGAGTTCGTGGACCAGGACCGAGACGAGGAGCAGGACGGCGTAGGCGAACGCCACGATGTAGGCACTGACGCCGAGGGCCGGGTTCTGGCGGGCCAGGACGGGTCCATACACAATGACGGTGAAGGCGGCGATGATGAACCAGGAATAGGCCAGCACCACCGGGACGCCGGCAATCCTGCCCAGCGGAATGCCTTCGCGCCTGGCCGGGACAGTGGTTTCGGTCACCTGCGGTCTCCAAGCGGCGTGGCCGGTCCACCCGATCCGCGAACCGGAGCACCGGGGAGAAGCGATTCGAGGTCGGTCACGGTGCGGCCTGCCAGGGAATCCCAGAGGGTGTAGCGCTCATCCTCGGGCAGCGGAACAATGTGGGGAATTGCCACGGTTGCCACGCCGGACGCCACAGCCGCGGAAACCCCGGGCACCGAGTCCTCCAAAGCGACGCAGTGGTGCAGGCCCAGGTCCGGGTCCGCGTCCTGCAGCCATTCGACGGCGGTCAGGTACGCCTCGGGGTGCGGTTTGCCCTGCGTTACGGTGTCCCCTGTTACCAGGACCTCGAAGTATTGCCGTGGAAGGCTGGCCACCACCTCCCTGGCCAGCGGGCCCTCGGACATGGTGACCAGGGCGCACCGGACACCGGCGAGGTGGAGTTCCTCAAGGAGCTCGCGTGCACCCGGCCGCCACGGCACCTGGCGCCGGACGCTGCTGACCACCGCGCCGGTGAGGGTGTCGATGATGTCCCGGATTTCCAGCTCCACGCCGGCATCCTTGAGGAGCCCGGCCGAAAATGTCAGCGACTGCCCAACCAGCTGCATGGCCTGTTCATGGGACCATGTCCCGCCATGGGCCTCCACCAGCGCGTGTTCGGCTGCGATCCAGTAGGGCTCCGTATCGACGATCGTCCCGTCCATGTCCCACAGGACGGCTTTGAGCGGGGAACTGTCGGCTGGCAATCGCATGCCCCCAGTCTACGGGGACTGGCTGGGCGCAGGCTGATGGCTACGCCCTTGGCGAATATGGCGCTCCCCGGCACCGGCGGTAATGCTTTTGCGTGATGTTTCGGCGCTTCATTCACTGCACAGCCAAGGTCCTTGGACGTAGGGTGAAGAAATGAATAGCTTCGAGGGAGACACCACAGAACCGGGTGCCGGGCCCGAACAGGAGCGGTTCCTGCAGCCGGTAGCTGACGGACAGCGCGTGACAGTGATGCTTGCCGCCTTTGAAGGCTGGAATGACGCGGGGGAAGCGGCCAGCGACTCCCTGCGCTACCTGAACAAGTTGTGGGGCGGTAAAAAAGTCGCCTCCATCGACGCCGACGAGTATTACGACTTCCAGTTCACGCGCCCCACCGTGCGCCGGAACGCAGCCGGGGAACGCAAAATCAAATGGCCGTCCACACGGATCTATAAAGCAAGCGCTCCGGACTCCAACGTGGACGTCATCTTTGTCCAGGGCACGGAGCCGTCCTATAAATGGCGCGCCTACACCGCGGAACTCCTGGTCCATGCCGAGGCGCTGAACGTTGACTATGTTGTCCTGGTCGGGGCCCTCCTGGCCGATGTTCCGCACAGCAGGCCTATTCCGGTCAGCACCTCGTCGGACGACGCCCCGCTGCGTGAACGGATGAACCTCGAAGCCTCGCAGTATGAAGGCCCGGTGGGGATCGTCGGCGTGCTGTCGGAGGTGGCGCTGCTGGCAGGCATCCCCACTGTTTCGCTGTGGGCCGCCGTCCCCCACTATGTTGCCCAGGCGCCGTCGCCGAAAGCCCAGCTGGCACTCCTGCACCGCATCGAGGAGCTGCTCCAGGTTCCGTTGGACACGCACGAACTGGCTGAGGAAGCGGACGCGTGGGAACGGGGAGTGGACGAACTGGCTACGGAGGATCCCGAGATCGCGGCGTACGTCCGGCAGCTCGAGGAAGCAAAGGACACGGCCGATCTCCCGGAAGCCACCGGTGAGTCGATAGCGCGCGAATTCGAGCGGTACCTCAAGCGTCGGGGCCAGGACCGGCCGTAACCGGCGGCGCCCTGAAAACCGGGCACCGCCTCACGCTCTGGGCGCCGTTTAGAGAAGCACGCCCAGCAGGGCGTCCACCGCATCCTTGACCAGGGCCTGGTCGGCAGGGCTTGCAGGTCCGCCGTCGGCGTTTGCCTGCTCCGCCCAGCGGGAGACCGCCGCGACGGCGGCAGGAGCGTTGAGGTCGGCGGCAAGCGCTGCGCGCATCTCGGCCACCAGGGGGGCGGCGGATCCTTCGGGGGCATGGCCCAGGGCCCGGCGCCAGGCAGCAAGTGTGGCCTTGGCCTCCTCGAACCCTTCGTTGGTCCAGGCCCAGTCGGAGCGGTAGTGGTGGGCCAGGATGCCAAGACGGATCGCCGCGGGGTCCTCCCCCGCCGCCCGAAGTTTCGACACGAGCACCAGGTTTCCCTTTGACTTGCTCATCTTCTCGCCATCGAGGCCCACCATGCCGGCGTGGGCGTAGTGCTTGGCCAGCGGAACGCCTGCAAGCGAGTATGCGTGCCCGGCGCCCATTTCGTGGTGCGGGAAGATGAGGTCCGAACCGCCGCCCTGGACGGTAAAGGGGGAAGGCAGGTACTTCTGTGCGATGACTGTGCATTCAATATGCCAGCCGGGCCGTCCTGCTCCCAGGCTGCCGCCGGGCCAGCTCGGTTCGCCTTTGCGCGCCACACGCCACAGCAGCGGGTCCAGTGCCTGCCGTTTGCCGGCCCGTCCGGGATCGCCGCCGCGTTCCGCGAACAGCTCAAGCATCTCGCTCTCTGCCAGCCCGGAGATACACCCCAAGGTCCACGCATCAGGTGCGACGGACTGCTTGCCCGCCGCTTCGACGTCGTAATAGACGTCCCCGTCAGGCTCGCCATTGGTGCCTTTGACGGTGTAGGCCAGCCCCAGGCTCACAAGCCGTTCCACCTCCGGGACGATCAGCCCAATGGACTCCACGGCGCCCACATAGTGGTCGGGCGGCAGGACGTTGAGCGCTTCCATGTCTGTCTGGAAAAGCTCGATCTGGCCGGCAGCCAGGTCCCGCCAGTCAACACCCGTCGCCTCGGCACGTTCCAGGAGTGGATCATCCACATCCGTGACATTCTGCACATACGCAACGTCCCGGCCGGAGTCCCGCCAGGCCCGGTTCAGCAGGTCGAAAGCCACGTAGCTGGATGCGTGCCCCATGTGGGTGGCGTCGTACGGCGTAATGCCGCAGACGTACATGGACGGCCGGCCCTCGTCCTCCAGTACCACCTCGCGGCGCACCGCTGTGTCGAACAGCCGGATGGCGGGCATGCTTCCGGGCACGTCAGGAACGGGGCGGGATATCCAGGATTTCACACACCAAGCCTAGTGCTAGGCGCTGATGACATTGAAACCGAGCAGGAGGTACAGGGCGAGTCCCAGGAAGATCCGGTACCAGACGAACAACCGGTAGCTGCGGGTGGACACGAACTTCAGGAACCAGCCGATGATGACGTATCCCACAACGAAGGCGATCATCGTGGCCAGGGCGGTTTCCGGCAATCCGTACGGTCCGGCGATGCCCTCATTGGTGACGGTCTTGTAGAGCTGGTAGAACCCGCTGCCGAACACCGCGGGGATGGCAAGAAGGAACGAATAGCGGGCGGCGGCCTCGCGGGTGTAACCCATCAGGAGGCCGGCGGTGATGGTTCCTCCGGACCTGGAAACACCGGGAATCAGGGCCAGGGCCTGCGCGAAGCCGTAGAGGATGCCGTGCTTGTAGGTCAGCCGGCTGAGGTCCCGTTCCTGCCTGCCGATGGCGTCCGCAACGGCAAGGAAAAGCCCGAAGACGATCAGCATGGTTGCCACGATCCACATGCTGCGGAGCACAGACTCGATCTGGTCCTGGAACAGGAGGCCAAGAACGATGATGGGCAGGCTTCCCAGGATGACCAGCCAGCCCATCCGGGCGTCCGGGTCCTGCCGCGATACCTTCCCGGTAAGCGAACCTGTCCAGCCTTTGACGATCCTGACAATGTCCCGCCAGAAATAGACCAGGACCGCCGTCTCCGTGCCCAACTGGGTGATGGCTGTGAACGCTGCCCCCGGGTCAGCCGCATTGGGCAGGAATTGCCCCACAATCCGAAGATGCGCACTTGATGAAATCGGTAGAAATTCGGTCAGTCCCTGCACTAGGCCCAGCAGGGCCGCCTCAAACCAGTTCACGCTAAGACCCTACGTCATAGGCAGTGCCGGTTCTGCCCGTAAGCTTGCTGCTATGCAGCAGCGTTACGTCGGCAACAGTGGATTGCGTGTGTCCGCCCTATCCCTCGGCACCATGGGCTGGGCCGGCGAAACCGACGAACAGGACGCCTCGGAACTCCTGCGCACCTTCCTTAACGCGGGCGGCCGGCACGTTGATACGGCCGCGTCCTACGGCGACGGCAGGTCGGAGGCAATGATTGGCTCCCTGCTGGGCGACGTGGTGGCGCGGACGGAGATTTCCATCTCCAGCAAAGCAGGGTTGACGACGCCGGATGGCCGGCGCGGGGTGGACACCTCGCGCAACGCCATGCTCACCGGGCTCGACGCGAGTTTGGCACGGTTGGGCACCGACTACGTGGATATCTGGTTTGCCCAGGCCTGGGACGCCAACGTTCCGCTGGACGAAACGCTGTCCGCGTTGGAATTCGCGGTCCGTACCGGCCGCGCGCGGTATGCGGGCGTTTCCAACTTCAACGGATGGCAGACAGCCAAGGCGGCTGCGGTTGCCGGGTTCCCGCTGGTTGCGGTCCAGTCCGAGTACTCGTTCCTGCAGCGCCGGCCCGAAGCTGAGCTCATTCCCGCGGTGGAAGATGCAGGCCTGGGGCTTATGGCCTGGGCGCCGCTGGGCCGCGGTGTGCTGACAGGCAAGTACCGCGGCAGCATCCCCTCCGGATCGCGGGCCGCTTCAGCGGCCGAAGCCGGGTACGTGGAGCCTTACCTGGAGGAGAAGCCGTCCCGGACCGTGGAGGCCGTATGCATGGCGGCCAAGGGCCTGGGGCGGACTCCGCAGGACGTCTCCCTCAGCTGGCTACTGTCCCAGCACGGCGTGGCCACCGCCATTGTGGGTCCGCGCACGCCCGCCCAGCTGAAAGAACTGCTGGACGCGCAGCTCACACCGCTGCCGCCCGAAATTGCCCGGGCCCTTGAGGATGTTTCAGCGCCGCTGTAAGCCCGCGGCCCTACTCCTGGACGATCTCCAGGTCCTCGTCGTCATCCACGTCGCTTTCTTCGTCCTCGTCGTCCTCGTCATCAAAGACCTGGAGCGGGGTTACCTCGTTGTAGGCCTCATAGAGCGCATCTTCATAAACTTCGAAGGCGTCTGCGACCGCAAAGAACGCCGCCTCGACGGAGGGGTCACCATCTCCGCGGCGGTTGGATGCTGCTATAAGGTGTTCTTCCATAGCGGTGGTCAAGGACTGAAGCGCGACACGCGGATCGATGCTCATGACTTCACGTTAGCCGGAAAAGGACGAAAATGGAGAGCAATGAAGGAACAATTTCTCACCAGCTCGGTCCAGCGGGAACGGGACTATTTGAGGCAGTACGAGTACCTCGTACTGACGGTCAGTCCTGATGATTCACTCCCTGAGGCACGCCGCCGCCTGGTGGAACATTCCGAGTACGGCAAGTGGGAGCTGGAGCGCAGCAAGCTGTACGTGGGCGGGGGCCGACGCTTCTGGCTGCGCCGGCGGGTGTTGCAGGTCCAACGGACGGTCTAGCCTTCCAGCGGTCCCAGCCAGGCGTTGGCAACGGTGTTGTGGGCGGACTCATCATCGGACGGATGGAACATGCCTGCCAGGACGTCGCGGTAAAGCCGCTCCAGTTCTGAACCCCGGAAATAACTCGATCCCCCGCTGACGCGGATGGCCAGGTCCACAACCCGCCGCGCAGTCTCCGTGGCGTTCACCTTCAGCCCCACCAGCTTTGGGAACCACTGCGGTCCGTGGTCCACCAGGGCGTCCACGTCCGCGGCCACTGAGGCCAGCTGAGGGTACAGGGTGTCCATGGCCATGGCCGCCTCTGCAACCTTCCAGCGGATGTCCGGATCCTGCGCGTAGCTCCGTCCGTTGTTCCTGAAGGAGGTGCGCCGTTTCACGCTCGCCACGCCCACGGCGAGGGCCCGCTCCCCCAGGCCCGTGTAGACGGCTGCGAGCAGCGTCTCGAAACAGGCGAAGACAGCGAAGATCAGCGGGTCCCTTCCGGGACCGACGGGAATCCTGCGGAAGATCCGTTCAGGCGGAACTGTGGCCCCGTCCAGGATGGTGGTGTTGGACTGGCTCGCCCGCATGCCCAAGGTGTCCCAGTCGTCCACGATGCGGTATCCGGGCGTTTCGCGCGTGATGAAGCCGTGGACCAGCTCGCCTTCCCCATCCCGCCCGCCAGGGTCCTTGCCGAAAATTCCCAGCCGGGTCCACGCCGGCGAGAGGCTGGTGAAGATTTTGGTCCCCGTGAAGGAGTATCCGCCGCCGGGCAAGGGCGTGGCCGTGGTCCGCGAATCGAAGAGGACCGCATCGTTGCCGGCCTCGGAGTTGCCGAATGCGAAGATCTCGCCCTCCGCCGCCTCCTTGAGGACGAAGCCAAGGGAGCTGTCGCCGCGGGCTTGGAGGACATGCGCGACGCCGGTCCACACCAGGTGCATGTTCACGGCCAGTGCCGTGGCTGGCGCAGCCGTTGCCAGCCTGCGCTGGCACTGCGCCGCCGCTTCGAGGCCAAAGCCCAGGCCGCCGTCGTCCGTTGGTACGAACAACTTCAGGTAGCCGGCCCCGACAAGTTCCGCAAGGTCCTCATGGAAGAACGCGTTCTCCCGGTCGTAGCCGGGGGCACGGCCCCGGATCCGCTCCAGGAGGGCGTCGGGCAGGACTTCCTCGGGGGTCATGGCGGCCCGCTCAGTAGTTGGTGAGGAGGGTGTTGAGGACCCGTGCACCGAATTTCAGGGAATCAGCGGGAACCCGCTCATCCACCCCGTGGAACATGCCGGTGAAGTCCAGCTCATCCGGCAGCATCAGGGGCGCAAAGCCATAGCCCGTGATGCCGAGCCTGCTCAGGGATTTGTTGTCCGTGCCGCCGGAGAGGGTGTACGGCAGGACCTTGGCGCCGGGGTCCTCGGAGTGCAGGGCGTCGATCATGGAGTCCACCAGGTTGCCTGCGAAAGGCACCTCCAGGGAGACATCCTGGTGCACGTAGCTGACGTCGACGCCGGTGCCGGCCAGGTCGCGGACGATCTCCAGGACGTGCTCCTGCTGGCCGGGCAGGGTGCGGCAGTCGATCAGCGCCTCCGCGGACTCCGGGATGACGTTGTGCTTGTAACCGCCTTTGAGCAGCGTGGGGTTGGTGGTGTTCTGGAGTGTTGCGCCCACGAACCGGGCCACGGTCCCCAGCTGGCTGAGCAGGACGTCCGGGTTGTCGGCGTCGAACTCCACGCCCGTGAGTTCCGTCACGCCGTCCAGGAACTGGCGGGTGGTGGGGGTCAGCTCAATGGGCCACTTGTACTCGCCGATGCGCGTCACGGCTCCGGCCAGGCGCGTCACGGCGTTGTCCGTGTTGATCTGCGAGCCGTGTCCGGCCCTGCCGTGGGCCACGAGCCGCAGCCACGAGATGCCCTTTTCCGCTGTCTGGAGGAGGTACGTCCGCTGGCCACCGATGGTGGCCGAGAATCCGCCCACCTCGGAGATCGCCTCGGTGGCGCCCTCGAACAGCTCCGGGCGCTTGTCCGCGGCGTAGCGGGCACCGTAGGCGCCGCCCGCCTCCTCGTCCGCGAAGAAGGCGAAGATGATATCCCGCTTGGGCTTCCGGCCGGTGCGGGCGAAACCCCGCAGCACGGCAAGGATCATGGCATCCATGTCTTTCATGTCGACGGCGCCGCGTCCCCAGATCAGCCCGTCCTTCAGTTCCGCGCCGAACGGGTCCACAGACCACTGGTCCCGAAGCGCCGGCACCACATCCAGGTGGCCGTGCACCACGAGGGCGCTGGCGGATGGGTCCTCACCTGCCATGCGGGTGACTACGTTGGCCCGCCCGGGGGCAGACTCGAAAATTTCGGCTTCCATGCCGACTTCCTCGATAAGCCCGGCGGCATACTCTGCCGCGGCACGCTCCCCCGGCCCCGACCCGTCGCCGAAGTTGGAGGTGTCTATCCGGATGAGTTCCTGGCAGATCCGGACAACTTCATCCTCGGGCAGGACGTCAGGCATGGAGGGCTCCTCACTGGGAAATGACTGGCTGGTGCAGCGCTGATGCACTGCCCTCAGCCTACCCACTTGGCCCGATTCGATGTTTCAGGAAAAGTCGTGTTAGAGTTTTTCTCGCTGCTTCGGAGAAACGCGAAACGCTGAAAAGCGGAAACGGTTTCCGAATCACCACCTGCGCGGGTGGCGGAATGGCAGACGCGCTAGCTTGAGGTGCTAGTCCTCGAAAGGGGGTGGGGGTTCAAGTCCCCCTCCGCGCACAAACGGAAGCCCCGGAAAATCAGTGATTTTCCGGGGCTTCTTTGTCTGTGCCTGAGGTTCCGGTTGCCGGTATACCTGGACGCGTAACGGGTTCTTCCAAAGCAGGTACTAACTACTCGTGTGCCCGCCCCACGCAGATCCTAGTGTTGTTCACGGAGCCGGCGACGAGAGCACACGCCTGAGACCACGTGTGCTCGCCCCCCAGCCGTCGCCGGCTCCACTCACCGCCCGGACTTAGTTCCCGGCCCTGCTCTTTGTGGCGAACCCCGCGTCCGTGGTCACTTCCGGATGCTGAAGGAATCAGAGAAGGTGTAGCCGTCCGCGGGGACAAGTTTCACGTCCATGCGGCTGCTGGTTGCGGTCACATCCAACGTCCCCAGGGTCGAATTGTGGTTGCCGGCTGACCAGGAGGCGAAGTAGTGCGACTCGGGATCGTCGCGATTGATTTCGCGGGGGGTCCGCCCGCCAATGCCCACGGTGATGAAGACCGTTCCCCTGCCTTGGGTCATGGAGTCACCGGTGTCCACCACGCATCTCTTCTCAACGGTTTTGACTGCCATATACTCACACCGGTCGCTGAAGCCGAGCTGGTGCGTCCGCTGGTACAGGTGCTCATGGCCGTTGAGGACCACGTCCACCTTCTTGCTGATCAGCATGTTGGTGAGAGACTCCCCCGCTGCGCAGGCATACCGTCCCATCGTGAAACAGGGAGTATGCATGGCCACCACTGTCCAGGGGATGCTCTCCGCCCGCGCTCCGTCAATCGCCTTTTCCGTCCAGTTCCACCGATCGCTGCCCTTTGAATAGTCGAGCTTGCCGGCCGAAAATTCGATGCCAGGTGAAACCACGATGATCCGCACCAGGGGTTCTTCCTGCGGCACGTCCACGAACCACTGCTCCGCGTAGTCGCCTTGCAGGCCGGGAAGCCTGTTAGGCAGGCAGGCTGCCAACTTCTTGATGTCCCCGTCAGAGCCGTCACTCTCATGGTTTCCGGGAAGCAGCTGGTACGGGAAGTCCGCTCCCAGCTTTCCGGTAACCATGTCGCAGAATTCCTGGTCGGCACCGGGTTCGTACGGGAAATCACCGAGCGCGATGTTGAAGTCCGGTTTCAGTCCGGCCACCGTGTCCAGCACCGCCAGTGCGCCCTCGCCCAGGCCGATGTCCCCGGCAGCGGTGAAATGTACGGACTTTTCCTCGGGGGACCCGCAAGCGGCCAGGACTACCAGGCCCAGGGCTGCCATTCCGGCGGCCAGCAGCTGCCTCACCGACCTCGTGCTCCGAAACATGGATGAACCAACCCCCGGGATGCGTAGTGGGTTTGTAACTTGAGGCGATCCTACCGGTGTGGTCGAGGAGGACAATGGGCGGGGGGTGCCGCCCCACGGCTGCCCTCCGGAGGCCAGGTTCCCGCCAGGTGCCGGGCCGTACCCGTCTCCCTGCTGGTCAGCGCCTGTGTGCACGGCCGTCAGGGCATTCCTGCAGTAGACGGACCAGGCGCACTGAAGGCAGCGCGGCGGATGTCAACGATTTGGTAACGGGGCTGTGTGGGCCGTCGAGGCTCCCCTTGGCCATCTGCTGGTGCCGGGACCCGCCTGTGCCGGCAGGGCCAGGCGCAGCGGGCAGCGTCACTGCGGATGTAGTGGCCGTGGGGGCGTGGTGCCTTCCGCGAGCCGCGAACCCTTGACTGCCGGCCTGTACAGGACGCGGCGCTTACCGGCCCGGCTGGCCCTGCGCTCCCGGCGCCGGGCCTTCCTCTCCGAACGGTCGATGGCGGAGAGTATTGCGAATGTGCCCGTGACCCAAAGGAACGCCGTGGACAATACCAAGGCAATTTCCAGCTCAGTGCCCATAGCTACATTTTAGGCCGTGCAGAAGGGCAAAGAGAGATGAGTCCACGCTCGATTTCGCCGCGTGCAGGGAGCTCTACAGGACGCCCAGTTCTCCCACCGCAGCCAGGACATCCTGCACGGTGACTGCCAGCAGGGCAGGGTCCGGCCGGTGGGCAAACGTGTCACCCCGTCGCAGCTCAGCCCGGGTCAGGACTATGTGCGGACCCGGGGGCGGGCCCCAGATTTCGGGCGGAGCAGGCCCAAACAGTACTACCGAAGGCGTCCCGTAGGCGGACGCCAGGTGCGCGGCCCCGGTATCAGCGGAGATCACCAGCCGGGCTGCTGCGATGGTTGCAGCGAACTCGCCCAAGCCCAGCCGTCCGGCCAGCACGGCGTGTTCGGACTGCCCGGACAGCCGGCATACCTCCAGTGCACGTTCCCTCTCCCCGCTTCCGCCCGTAAAGACGACATTGTGCCCGGCCACGGCGAGCGCGGATGCAACGGCGGCGAACCGCTCGGCAGGCCAGAGGCGGCTGCCATAGGCTGCCCCGACATGCAGAACGGTGGCTGCAGGAACGGGGCTGGGCTGACGGGGAGCATTCAGCCGGATGTCCAGCGGATCAGCTTCGATGCCGTGCCACTCCAGGAGTGCGGCCCAGCGCTCCCTCTCATGCAGCCTGTCGCGCCACGGCGGCCCGTCCCGGTGGCGGCTCCGGTGCCCGATGGTGCGCCGCGCCTGCAGGGCCTCAATCCGTCCCTGGCTCTCGGGACCACTGCCGTGCAGGTTTACTGCAACATCCACCACGCCGGGTTCCACAGCCAGCGGCTCGTCCAGGCCGTGGGTGGGCAGGAGCTCGTAGCCTCCTACCAGTCCCAATGCCTCGGACAGCCATCCCTGCGCCGCATACCGCAGCCGATGCCCGGGATAGGCGCGGCGGAGAGCCTTAAGGGCAGGCACGGCCACCAGCAGGTCCCCCAGCTTCAGTGCCCGAAGCACCAGGAGCTCCGGTCTTCCATCGCCGTGATTCCCCGGTGCGGGCTGAGCGAGGACCTCCCCGCCGCTCATGCGTCCTCCGCCGGCAGCTCGGTGGCGGCCAGGCTCCGCACGTCCTCGTAAACATCACGCACCGCAACATCGGCCACCAGGGAATCGTCGTGCGGGCACCTGGGCGCCGTCCATCCAACCTGGGTGACGTCTATCCCGCAGGAAGGGCAGGCCGTTACCCAGGATGCATGGATGCGGTGCAGGCTCCTGCCCAGCGCCGCGGCGTTGATGACGTTCCCTGCCCAAAAGATCCCTACAGTGGGGACTCCCAGTGCCTGGGCGAGGTGTCGGGGGCCGCTGTCGTTGGCTACTACTGCGGCCGCACCGGCCAGGATCGCCACAAGCCCGCCCATGTCCAGGGTCCCCGCCAGGGAACGGACGTGCGTGGAGGCTGCCTGCTCCGCGATCTGCGCGGCCAGTTCCTGTTCGCTCCCGTCCCCGACAACAACAACCCTGAACCCGTCCGCGGCGCACGCCGACGCAAGTTCAGCAAACCGCCCAACCGGCCACCGGCGGCGGGGATCCGTAGCGCCCGGATGCATCACCACCAAAGGTGCGACGCCGTCGTCGTCCATGGCGACGGCGGGACGGGCCAGTCCCGGCGCCGGCGCCAGGCGGGCCTCCAAGTCGACGGGAAAAGCGCCGGCCAGGCCGGCCACTTCCAATGCCCTGAGCGGTTCGTGCTGGTAATAGAGGTAGGGAACCGTACGCTCCAGGCTGGCGGCGTCCGCCGTCCGTGTGCCCACCGTGTGCCGGGCGCCGAGGCGAAGGAGGAACGGGTTTGAATAGCGCCCTCCGCCGTGGAGCTGGACGGCCAGGTCGAACTGCCGTCCGCGCATCTCGCGAAAAAATGTTTCCAGCTCCTCCGCGTTCTCCCCTCCGGGGCGGACGCCTTCAGCAAACGGCAGGATGCACACCTCGTCCACGGGACTTATAGTGGCGGCAAGCAGTGCCTGGTGCACGGGCGTGCCCAGCAAGGTGATTGATGCCTCGGGGTAGGCCGCTTTGAGGGCGGATATGGCGGGGATGGCAAAGACGAGGTCGCCCAGGCCTCCCCCACGAAGTACAGCGATCCTCGTCACGTCCTGGAACTTTTCCAGGACAGGGCCGACACCGGTTCCTGCCCGCCGGGAACCACCGAACTCTGCAGTGAGCTGCTCCAACGTATACCCCTTACTTATAGTGCGGAGAACGCCGCGGTACGTTGCGTCCTCCTCCGCCCTGCACCCGTGCTGCTGTGAATAAGCGCGGGCTGCTGTCCGTTCAACCCTTACCCCGCGGACGGTCAACATACTCCGGCTATTGGGGAATAGCCTCTTGATGCTGTACGTTTCATACGCGACAGGCGAACCAAAGAAAAGAGAAGCACCTAAAGTGGCAACCGATTACGATGAACTGCGCTCCGACGTCAAGGAATCGCAGGACAACTCACTCGAGCAGCTCCAGTCAGCAAATGCTCCCGACGCGCGCAGCGTTGTACTTGAGCTGGATGAGGCTGACGGGCTCGACGGCGCAGGCGTGCCCGGAGGCGAGTTCGTGGCCGAAGAGCTCGTGGTACAGGTCATCCCGCAGGCTGAGGATGAATTCACCTGCTACTCCTGCTTCCTGGTCCGTCACCGGTCCCAGATTGCTCGCCAGAAGGATGGCCACAGCTACTGCACCGAGTGCGAAGGCTAGTTAACACAGTCGACGTGGGGCTTCGGGAACGTCCGTGGCCCCACCGATCCTAAGGCACGCCCTCACATTGGCGTGCCTTTCGGTTTTTAAGCCGGCACCCAGGAGGCCCCGGTACTGTGGCGCGTATGGCACACGATGACCCGGCCGGCACCTGGTCCTGATGAACATATCCGGCGACCCCTGGAACAGACTGCTGGACGCCTTCAGCCGCGCAGACGCCCCGAGCGTGACTCTTACCGAGCTGGTACTGGCCCTGGTGGTAGCTGCAGCCCTGTCAGTCCCGCGCCGGTCGTGGAGGTATTTCGGCCTGCTGGCCACGGCAACACACGAGATGGGGCACGCGGTCGCTGCACTAATCAGCGGCCAGCGGCTGTCAGGCATCCGGCTCCGCCTCGACCATTCAGGCACCACCACAACCTATAGCCGCAGCAGGCTCGCCAGTGCATGGTCCTGCTTTTGGGGGTATCCGGTCCCGGCAATCGTGGGTGCTGCCTTTGTCTGGTGCGGGTTCAACGGCTGGGGTCCGGCCGCCATCATGGCCGGCGGCCTGGCCCTGGCTGCCTCGCTGCTGTTCCTGCGCAATCTTGCGGGCATCCTCATAACCGTCACCGCGATGTCAGCGTCGGTGCTCCTGATCCTTCTGGTACCGGAGGCATTCGTAGGGCATGTGGCCGTCATCCTGGGGGTGGCACTGCTGGTGGCCGCCGTGCGCGACCTGATCAAGCTGGCACACCTTCACCTGCGCCGGCGGGAACGGCTGGCCAGCTCTGACGCCTACCTGCTGTGGCGCGCTACCTCAGTCCCCTCAGGCGTCTGGATCATCCTTTTCGCGGCCTTGGTGGCGGGCTCCTGGCTGTGGGCCTGGCAGCCCATCTCCACAGTCCTGTATGCGGGAGCATAGGCTGGTCCCATGAGCCAGGAAACGGACACCACCCAGCAGGCCACCGTGGTGGGCGGCGCAGAGCACAGTACCCGCGGCGCCTATGTCACCGGTGGAGCGGAATTCAACCGTGATACCAACTACATCGAGGACCGCATCACCAAAGATGGCTCCCCGGGCAGCAATGGCGAGCCCGGCTGGCCCGTGGAGGCGGGCCGCTACCGGCTGATCGCCGCACGTGCCTGCCCCTGGGCCAACAGGACTGTCATCGTCCGGCGCCTGCTTGGACTGGAGGACGCCATTTCCCTGGGACAGCCCGGCCCCACCCATGATGCGCGGTCGTGGACCTTTGACCTCGATCCGGGGGGCGTGGACCCGGTCCTGGGTATCGAAAGGCTCCAGGATGCCTACTTCACACGTTTCCCTGGCTACCCGCGGGGCATTACCGTCCCGGCAATCGTGGACGTGGCCAGCGGCGCCGTGGTGACCAACGATTTCCCCCAAATCACCCTGGACTTCGCGACTGAGTGGACGGAGTTCCACCGGCCGGGGGCGCCGGACCTGTACCCGGAGACTCTGCGGGAGGAGATCGACCAGGTCAACAAGCGTGTGTTCACCGAGGTCAACAACGGGGTATACCGCTGCGGCTTTGCTGGCTCCCAGGAAGCCTACGACGCCGCCTACGCCCGGCTGTGGTCGGCACTTGACTGGCTGGAAGACCGGCTCTCGGGGCAGCGCTACCTTGTGGGCGACACCATCACGGAAGCGGATGTCCGGCTGTTCACCACGCTGGCACGCTTCGACGCCGTTTACCACGGCCACTTCAAGTGCAACCGCCAGAAACTCAACGAACTGCCCGCCCTCTGGGGCTACGCCCGGGATCTCTTCCAGACCCCGGGCTTTGGGGACACCATCGACTTCGTGCAGATCAAGCAGCACTATTACATCGTCCATGAGGACATCAACCCCACAGGCATCGTTCCTGCGGGCCCGGACCTGAGTGGCTGGCTGGAAGCCCACGGCCGGGAAGCACTTGGCGGCCGTCCCTTTGGAGACGGCACGCCGCCCGGACCAGTCAGGAAGGGCGAGGAAGTGGAGCCCGGCCACGGGGCTGCTCCGGAATCGTAGGGGCAGCATGCGGTAAGCGCTTTCCGGCTAGACTTGCGCCATGCAGACATCACACGGCTTTGTGGCGCCCGGATATGGCGGTGTCCTTGAACTGTTCGACTCATTTCTTCGCGATGACCCGAAGTACAGCGCGCAGCTGGCCGCGTACAGGGACGGTGTCCAGGTGGTCGGGCTGTCCGGGGGGCCGGAGATGGCTCCGGACTCCGTGACAGGGGCGTACTCCTGCTCCAAGGGGGTGGCCGCCATGGTGATCGGACTGCTGGTGCAGGACGGACTGCTGCACCTGGACCAAACCGTGGCCCACTACTGGCCGGAGTTCGGCGTACATGGAAAGGACCGGCTCCTGGTCCGGCAGGCCTTGTCCCACCAGGCCGGGCTTATGGGGGTTGAAGGCGGCTTCCCCCTGGAAGAGTTCACCACTCCGGCCGCCGCCGCCCGGCTCGCCGCAGCGGCCCCGGCCTGGGAGCCCGGCAGGCAGTTCGGCTACCACGCGCTCACCATCGGGATCATCATGGAGGAACTGTGCCGCCGCACTGCCGGAGAAACGCTGCAGGAGGTGTACGAGCGGCGGATCCGGCGTCCGTTCGGCGTCGACTTTTTCCTCGGACTCCCGGCCGAACAGGAATCCCGCTACCGGAACGTCCTCTACTCGGCCGGCCCGGAACAGCCCTGGCTGGATCCGCTCAGCCTTGAAGGCCTGAACAGCAACGCCCCCGTAAGCACCATCATGGAACTCCCCAACATCCGCGCTGTCCGGGCCGCAGGAATGTCCGCGGCCGGAGGGGTGGGAACCGCTGAAGGCCTGGCCCGCCTCTACGCCGCGGCCACCACGGGCACCAACGGAGGGACACCGTTCCTCAACGCAGCGACAGTCGACCTCATGTCCCGGGAACAGGCGTGGGGGCTTGACCGCTCCTCCGGGCTGGACAACGCGTTCGCCGTTGTGTTCATGAAACCGCACCCGTCGCGCAACTTCGGCAGCCACCGTGCGTTCGGGCATGAGGGGGCCAACGCCGCCCTCGGGTTCGCGGACCCGGTCTATGGCCTGGGCTTCGGTTACATCCCGCAGCGGCAGGAGGACGGCCGGACACCTGGCCGTGCACACCGCCTGGCCGCTGAAGTACGCCGATCGGCGGCGGATTTGTCCTGAACCGTCCTGCGCCCGTGCCGCCGCGGACGCCTGACCAGCAGCTTTGTCCACAGCCGTAGGTCGCCCGTAACGTTGTGCGGATGACCAAGCCTAAAATACGCCCGGACGCCCGCTGGGCCAGGGGGACCGTTTTCCTCAAACAGGCGGTATCGGGCTTGTCTGCGGCCTTTGCAACACAGCGGCTCCAGCTGGCGGCAAAAGCGGCAGTTGCCGCCGGAGTGGCGTTCCTGATCGCACCCCTGATGCCGGGCGCGGCTGCCAACTATCCCTACTACGCACCACTCGGCGCGCTGGTGGCCATGTACCACAATGTTGCCGGTTCGGTTAAGCAGGGCATGCAGGCCCTCGCCGGACTCGCCATGGGCATCGGCCTTGCGTTCGTGCTGGTCAACGTGACCGATCCGTCGCCCCTTGCCGTGGCACTGATCATGGGCATTGGCGTGCTGCTGGGCGGCCTTCCGGGAATTGGCAAGGGCAGTGACTGGATTCCGACGGCGGCGCTGCTGGTCCTGCTGGTCGGCGGCAGCAACCCGGACGATTTTTCGTTCGGCTACCTCCTGCAGATGGGTGTGGGAGTGGCGGTGGGAATCGGCGTCAATTTCCTGATCTTTCCACCGCTGCACTTCAATGCCGCGGCAGCCAGCCTGGACGATTTGCGCATCGCCCTCGGCAAACAGCTCACGGACATGGGCAAGGCGCTCCTGGAAGAGTGGCCGCCCAAGCACGAGGACTGGTCGCGCCGTTCGGACGAGCTCTCGGCCGCTGCCCGCTCCGTCCGGCACCTTGTCAAGGAGGCCGACGCCAGCCGCCGGGCAAACCCGCGGCGCAAGCTCCACCCGCGTGACGTTGACCTCGATTACCGCAACCTGCGCGAACTGGAGCGGGTGACCTTCCACATCCAGGACATTACGGACGTCTTGTCGGATGTCATTTACGAGAGCGACGTGCCGTATGGGGTGCCGCTGCAGGACAACGCCCCGCTGGCTGACGCCCTGAAGTCAGCCGGGGATCTTCTGCGCTCGTTCAGCGAAGATGACCCGGCCACACAGGAAGAGAAGCTCAAGGAGGCCAGGACGGCGGTGGAAGCCTGCCTCGCTGCCACCGCCGGGAGGCAGCCGGACCAGGGGATGGTTCCGGCGTCCGAATCGGTCCTCCTGAGCCTCCACCGGATCCTGCGGGCTGTCCGGACAGCTGCCTAGAGGGCGCGCACTGAACCGTGGAAATGGCGCCGGCCTGAACGTGGATTCCAGGCCACGAAGTCGGACCGGCCCCACGCCCCGGCAGAACCCTCCACTGTTGTAATCTCCAACGCGACCCTGCAGGGAAGGAACACCGGGGCGTCAAAGTCCACGTCCCAGGCGAAGGAATCACCACGGGACGGGCCTACGTCAGCGAGCGCCCTCGAGGCAAGGTACATGCCGTGCGCGATGGACCGCCGCATTCCCAGTGCCTTGGCGGAGAGCACGCTCAAGTGAATGGGATTGAAGTCGCCGGATACTGCGGCGTAGGCACGGCCGGTATCAACACCGAGGTGCCAGAGGGCCGTGGGATCCGGCGCCTTGAAGTCGGCCCGGTCGGGAGCCGGGGACGGCTTGTCGATGCCCGGGAGGAAGACTCCCTTGGCAAGGTAGGTGGAGATTCCCAGCCAGCAGACCTCGGCTGTTCCTGCCCGGCGCACCTCGGCGATCACGTCCACCTGTGTGCCTGAACGATGCCCACGAAGGTTCTCCACCCTGGCGGTGATATCCAGGGCGTCCGTGAAAAGTACGGGAATCCGCTGCTCCACACTGTTCCGAAGGTGGATCATACCGAGCAACGGCAAGGGAAAATCGTCCCTGTTCATCACGCTCATGGCCAAAGGAAAGGCGAGGGCGTGGATAAACCCGGCGGGCAGCACGTCGCTGGCTGTTTCCCCGATCAGGTGCTGGTACGCGGTCAGGGTGGCAACGTCGACGGCGACGCCCCGCACTTCATGGCTTTCAGCCGGCAGGGCGGTTCCGTCATGGGCGCCCAAAAGCCTGCGGCGGGCGGCCTGCGCTGCGGCATTGACGTACAGTTTGGACAGCGACGGCATCTCCCCAAGAATGACCGGCTGGGCGGAAGTCATGCCCCCACCATGTTCTGCCCGCATACCCGCAGGACCTCCCCGTTGATTCCCGCGGCGGCGTCGCTTGCCAGGAACGCGATGGTTTCCGCAACGTCCGTTGGCCTGCCGCCCTGCTGCAGCGAATTCAGCCGCCGCCCGATCTCCCTGACGGCGAAGGGGATCCGTGCCGTCATCTCGGTTTCGATGAAGCCCGGGGCCACCGCATTGATGCTTCCCCCGTGCGCTGCCAGGAGCGGAGCACTGGCCCTGACCATTCCCATTACCCCTGCCTTGGACGCCGCGTAGTTGGTCTGCCCCCTGTTGCCGGCGATGCCGCTGGTGGAAGCAACAGACACAATACGTGGTGATTCCCGGAAGTGTTCGGATGCAAGCAGCGCTTCGTTGATCCTGAGCTGCGCGGTGATGTTGATGCCGATCACCGAGCTCCACTTCGAGTGGTCCATGTTGGCGAGCAGCTTGTCCCGGGTGATGCCTGCATTGTGGACCATGATGTCCAGACGACCGTGGCGCTGTGCCGCGTGCCCGATGATCCGCTGCCCGGCGTCGTCCCTGCTGATGTCCAGCTGCAGGGCTGTCCCCCGGACCTCGTTCGCCACGGCTGCCAGCTGGTCACCGGCTGCCGGAACGTCGACAAGGATGAGCGTTGCGCCGTCACGGTGCAGGGTGCGTGCAATGGCTGCGCCGATGCCGCGGGCTGCTCCGGTCACAACGGCAATCTTGCCTGCCAGTGGCTGGTCAACGTCGCGGGCGGGCTCACCGGAGGCGCTGGACACGGTGATGAACTGCCCGTCCACGAAGGCGGAACGGCCCGAAAGGAAGAACCGGAGGGCGGCCAGGGAACTTGCGCTTGTTGCCTGGACTCCTTGCCGGAGAACTATGCCGTTGCCGGTGGCGCCCCCGCGCAGTTCCTTCGCCAGCGAACGCAGGAACCCGTCGATCCCCTGGCGGGCAGCCGCAGCGGCGGGGGAATCTGCCTCTGACGCCGGCCGGGACACCGTGACCACCCGGCCGCCCGGGGCGAGGTCCCGCAGCGAGGCAGCTGCCGTGAGGATCGGCTTTTCCAGATCGCCGGGGCTGGCCACTTCGTCCAGTGCCAGGATGATGGCACCCAGTTTTTCGCGGGGTACCGCGTGCCGCCTGACATCGAGGTCCCAGGAGAGCAGTTCGGCAGCCAGGTTGTCGGCGTCGGCGCTATTTCCCTGCACCAGGACGGGGCCTGTGATCAAGGGCTGCCCGGGCTGGTACCTGCGGAGAGCCGCGGGCTGGGGCAGTCCGAGCTTTTTGGCAACGTTCCTGCCCACGCCGTGGTGTACCAGTTGTGCGTACTTGTCTGTCATCTGTGTCCCCTACAGCGATTCGAGAATGGCGACGACGCCCTGGCCGCCGGCGGCGCAGACGGAGACCAGGCCCCGTGCGGGCCGTCCGTCCGTCCTGCCTTTGGCGTGGAGCTGCTTGGCCAGCGAAGCCACAATCCGGCCGCCGGTGGCGGCGAAAGGATGGCCGGCGGCCAGGGACGAGCCGTTGACGTTCAGGCGCGAACGGTCGACGCTGCCCAAGGCGCCGTCCAGGCCAAGACGGGTCCGGCCGAATTCCTCGTCCTCCCAGGCCGCCAGAGTGCTGAGGACCGTGGCGGCAAAGGCTTCGTGGATCTCGAAGTAGTCGATGTCAGCAAGCGTGAGGCTTTGCCGGGCCAGCAGCCTGGGCACGGCGAACACGGGAGCCATGAGCAGGCCGTCTTTGCCGTGGACAAAGTCGACGGCGGCAGCCTCGGCATCTACCACTGCCGCGAGCTTGGGCAGGTCATGGGCGTCTGCCCAGGACTCGGAAGCCAGCAGGACCGTTGAGGCCCCGTCCGTCAGCGGCGTGGAGTTGCCGGCCGTCATGGTGGCGTCGGCACCGAGGTTCTTGCCGAAGACCGGCTTGAGGGTAGCGAGCTTTTCGAGCGACGTATCGGCGCGGAGGTTGCCGTCGCGCGCCAGGCCCCGGTACGGCGTAATGAGGTCATCGAAGAACCCGGCCTGGTAAGCGGCCGCGAGGTTCCGGTGGCTGTTGTAGGCCAGCTCGTCCTGGGCCTCACGCGAAATCTTCCACTGTGCCGTGGTGAGGGCCTGGTGCTCCCCCATGGACAGGCCGGTTCGGGGCTCGGCCGTCCCGGGAGCCAGCGGGGCCAGGTCCTTGGGCCGCAGCCGGCCGAGGATCTGCAGCCGCTGCGGCAGCGTCTTTGCCCGGCTGAGGTCCAGGATCACTTCGCGAAGGCCCTCGCTGACCACCACGGGAGCATCCGAAGCGGAATCCACGCCGCCGGCCACTGCTGAGTCGATCTGTCCCAGCTTGATCTTGTTCGCCAGGCCCACCACGGTCTCCAGGCCGGTGGCACAGGCCTGCTGCAGGTCGTAGGCCGGGGTCTCGGCGGAGAGCGCGGAGCCCAGCACGGCTTCACGGGTGAGATTGAAGTCCCTGGAGTGCTTGAGGACCGCACCGGCGGCCACTTCCCCGATGCGCTCATCCTGCAGTCCGAACCGGGCGATGAGCCCGTCCAGTGCCGCGGTCAGCATGTCCAGGTTGGAGGACTTTGCGTAGGCACTGCCGGCGCGGGCAAACGGAATCCGGTTTCCTCCGACGATCACTGCCTTGCGGAGGCCAGGGGTTCCTGCAGTCGGGCTGCCTGCTTCTTCGGGTCCAGCGGTGGACTGTCCGTCAATGGACATGGATATCTCCTCGGGTCACGTGCGGTTACCGATACCCAGCGTACCTGATACGCTGGGTATCGTGAACAACCACGACAACGGCCCGGCCGTGCCGCCTGCACCCGGCAGCCCTGACGGGCGCTCTTCGCGCTGGCAGAACCACCGGGAGGAACGCCGCAGGGAGCTGATCAAGTCTGCACGGCGTGCAGTGCACGTGCTGGGCAGCGACGCCTCCATGGAAGAGATCGCTGCCGCAGCCGGCACCTCGAAGTCCGTTTTCTACCGCTATTTCGGTGACAAGGCCGGGCTTCAGCAGGCCGTGGGCGAAGTTGTCCTGAGCCAGATGCAGCGCCGGATCCAGGAAGCCGCCCAGAACGCGGACACTCCGCGCGAAGGCCTCCTGGCCATGGTCTCCGCCTACCTCCAGATGGCGGACACCAGCCCGAACGTCTACACGTTCGTCACCCGGTACGGCAGCGGCGACCCGGAGGGTTCCTCGGGTGCAGTGTCCGGGGCGCTCGGACATTTCTTTGACGCCGTGGCCGACATGATTGCCACCCCCATGAGATCGCACCTGGGCGACGGCAAGCAGGCAGTGATCGGCTACTGGCCCAAGGCGGCTATCGGAATGGTGCGGAACGCCGGGGAACAATGGCTGAGCACTCCGGACTCCCCTGCCAAGCCCGGCCAGGAGGCGATGGCACGGCAGATCACAGCCTGGCTGTGCGTAGGCATCGCCCCCGAACTCTCAACCTCGGCACGCGGATGACCCCGCACTGCCCGCCAGGCAAGACACGACCCGCAGCCAATGTAAGCAACTACCCGTAACCACAAGCACTGTCAGCACCAACGAAGGACATTGACATGACTGAAGTAGTGGACCGTCCAGCCGGCAAGGGGCAGCGCCCCGTCGCCGCCAAACCGGCGCCTGGCCCGTCCCGGGCCCAGCCCGCCGTCGACGTGGAAGCACTGGGCCGGCAACTGCTGGGCAAATGGGCCGATGTCCGGCTCCAGGCCCGGGAGCTTGCAGCCCGCCCCGAGCTCCACAAGATCGAGGGCCTGACGCACACCGAGCACCGGAAACGGGTGTTCGGACAGTTGCGGTACCTGGTGGAGAATGAAGCCGTCCACCGCGCCTTCCCGGAAGCGCTGGGCGGTTCCGACGACCACGGCGGCAACATCGCCGGCTTCGAGGAGCTGGTGGTGGCCGATCCCTCGCTCCAGATCAAGGCCGGGGTACAGTGGGGACTTTTCGGCTCTGCCGTCATGCACCTCGGCACTGCCGGCCACCACGCCAGGTGGCTGCCGGGCATCATGAACCTGGACATTCCCGGCTGCTTCGCCATGACCGAAACGGGACACGGCTCGGACGTGGCCAGCATTGCGACCACCGCCACCTATGACCCGTCCACGGAGGAGTTCGTGGTGCACACCCCCTTCCGCGCCGCCTGGAAGGATTACATCGGCAATGCAGCCACCGACGGACTGGGCGCCGTGGTGTTCGCCCAGCTGGTCACCCGCGGAGTAAACCATGGTGTCCATGCCTTCTACGTGGACCTCAGGGATCCGGAGACCAAGAAGTTCCTGCCGGGAATCGGGGGCGAGGACGACGGCATCAAGGGCGGGCTCAACGGCATCGACAACGGCCGGCTGCACTTCACCAACGTCCGGATCCCCCGGACAAACCTCCTCAACCGCTACGGAGACGTTGCTGCCGACGGAACCTATTCGTCGCCCATTGCCAGCCCCGGCCGCCGGTTCTTCACCATGCTCGGCACACTGGTCCAGGGACGGGTATCGCTGGACGGCGCTGCGGTGGCGGCATCCAAAGTGGCTCTGAAGGCGGCCATCGGCTACGCCACGGAACGCCGCCAGTTCAATGCCTCCTCACACACCGACGAGGAAGTCCTTCTCGACTACCAGCGGCACCAGCGGCGCCTGTTCACGCGGCTTGCAACCACCTATGCCGCCGGGTTCGCCCACGAACAGCTGCTGGAGAAATTCGACGACGTCTTCTCCGGCGCCCACGACACGGACGAGGACCGCCAGGACCTGGAAACCCTGGCTGCCGCCCTGAAGGCCCTGAGCACCTGGCACGCGCTGGACACGCTGCAGGAATGCCGGGAAGCCTGCGGCGGCGCCGGCTTCCTGATCGAAAACCGCTTCGCGTCATTGCGGGCAGACCTGGACGTCTACGCCACGTTCGAGGGTGACAACACGGTACTGCTGCAGCTGGTGGCCAAGCGCCTCCTGGCTGATTACGCCAAGGAGTTCCGGAACGTGGACTTCGGAGTCCTGGCCCGCTACGTGGTGGGCCAGGCCACGGGCGCCGCGATCCACCGGACGGGCCTGCGCCAGGTTGCCCAGTTCATGGCCGACACCGGTTCGGTGCAGCGGGCTGCCATCGCCCTCCGCGACGAGGAGGGCCAGCGTGCGCTGCTCACTGACCGGGTGCAGACCATGGTGGCGGAGGCGGCGGGCTCGCTCCGGGGCAGCAACCGGCTCTCCCAGGAGAAGGGCGCCGCGCTCTTCAACCGGCACCAGAACGAGCTCATCGACGCCGCGCAGGCGCACGCCGAGCTCCTGCAGTGGGAGGCCTTCACGGACGCGCTCCGCGAGGTTGAGGATCCCGGGACCAGGCTGGTCCTGACCTGGCTGCGGGACCTTTTCGGCCTGTCGCTGATCGAGAAGAACCTGTCCTGGTACCTCATGAACGGGCGTCTCTCCATGCAGCGGGGCCGCACGGTGGGCGAGTACATCAACAGGCTGCTGGTGAAGATCCGGCCGCACGCCCTGGACCTCGTGGAAGCGTTCGGTTACGGCGATGACCATGTGCGCGCAGCCGTGGCCACGGGCGCCGAGAAGGAACGGCAGGACGAGGCGCGGGCCTACTTCCGCAGCCAGCGGGCCAGCGGCCAGGCACCGGTGGACGAGAAGGTGCTGCTCGCCAGGACCGCCGCGGCCAAGCGGAACTGACCGTCCCCTGGCGCCATGAACGACGACGGCGCCGCTCCCCTCGAGGGGGAAGCGGCGCCGTCGTCGTCATGAAGCGTCCTTCACATAGCTTCGCTAGCTCCGGCCCGGGAGCACGGAGCGGTACACCTCGAGCGTGGTTTCCGTGATGGATTCCCAGGAGAAGTGCTTCTCGGCACGCAGCCGGCCCGCCTGGCCCATGGCGCGGGCGCGCTCCGGGTCGGAGACCACCTCGGTGAGGGCTGCCGCGAACTCGTTCACGAATTTTTCAGGATCGAGGGGCGTTCCGGTGCCGTCGGTGACCTGCTCGAGGTCAACCAGGAGGCCGGTCTGGCCGTGCTCCACAACCTCCGGAATTCCGCCGGTGGCGCTGGCAACCACCGCTGCGCCGCAGGCCATGGCCTCCAGGTTGACGATGCCCAGCGGCTCGTAGATGGAGGGGCAGGCGAAGGCAGTCGCGTGGCTGAGCACCTGGATGAGCTCGTGGCGCGGCAGCATCCGCTCGATGAGCACCACGCCGGTCCGCTGGCTTTGCAGTTCCTCGATAAGCCGTGCCGTTTCGGCAGCCAGTTCGGGAGTGTCAGCGGCGCCCAGGCACAGGACCAGCTGAACATCGGCCGGCAGCTTGGCCGCTGCGCGGAGGAGGTAGGGGACGCCCTTCTGGCGCGTGTTCCTGCCCACAAAGACCACGCTGGGCTTCGCGGGGTCAATGCCCAGGGCGCGGACGGCGTCGTCATTTTCGTCACGTTGCCACATGTCGACATCGATGCCGTTGTGGACCACCCGGACCTTTGCGGGATCGACGTCCGGGTAGCTGCGCAGGATGTCCTGGCGCATGCCCTCCGACACCGCGATGATGGCTGCCGCCGCCTCGTACGCCGTCTTCTCCACCCAGGACGAGAGCGCGTACCCGCCACCGAGCTGCTCCGCCTTCCAGGGCCGCAGCGGCTCCAGGCTGTGGGCGCTCAGGACATGCGGGATACCGTGCAGCAGGGATGCCAGGTGCCCTGCCATGTTGGCGTACCAGGTGTGCGAATGGACCAGGTCCGCGCCTTCCACGTCCGGCACAATCCGCAGGTCCACACCGAGGGTCTGGACCGCGGCGTTGGCTCCGCCAAGGTCCTCCGGCACCTGGTAGGACGTTACGGTGGCGCCATGATAGTCGGTATCGCGGGGAGCCCCAAAAGCACGAACCTGCAGGTCAACATGCTTACTAAGCACCCTGCTCAATTCGGCCACGTGGACTCCGGCGCCACCGTAGATCTCCGGCGGGAACTCTTTGGTCACAATGTCTATTCGCACAAGACCCAAGGTAGTCCTTCCCGCTTAACTGTTCTAGTGTGAAGGGGTCCGGGCGTACCGGACTGTCTTGGGGAGTTACGAAGGCGTACAGGAGCGACCATCATGCCGTTGAACAAAAAAGTCCTGGCCATTGTCCTCGCGGGTGGCGAGGGAAACAGACTGATGCCACTGACGGCAGACCGGGCCAAACCTGCTGTACCCTTCGCCGGGAGCTACCGCCTGATCGACTTTGCGCTGTCCAACCTGGTGAATTCCCGCTACCTGCAGATTGTTGTACTGACGCAGTACAAGTCGCACAGCCTTGACCGCCACATCTCGGAGACCTGGCGCATGTCCACCCAGCTGGGCAACTACGTCGCCTCGGTGCCGGCGCAGCAGCGTGTGGGCAAGAGCTGGTTCCTGGGCAGCGCCAACGCCATCTACCAGTCCCTGAACCTCATTCATGACGCCAACCCGGACATCGTGGTGGTGGTCGGAGCCGACCACGTCTACCGCATGGACTTCGCCCAGATGGTGGAGCAGCACGTCAACAGCGGCGCCAAGGCAACGGTCGCCGCCGTCCGGCAGCCGCTGCACATGGCGGACCAGTTCGGCGTCATCGAGGTGGACCAGGACAACCCGCAGAAGATTTCAGCGTTCGTGGAGAAGCCCTCCAGCACTCCGGGCCTCGCCGCCGATCCCTCGCAGTTCCTGGCCTCCATGGGCAACTACGTCTTTGACGCCGACGCTTTGGTGGCCGCGCTCCACGTCGACGCCGAGCGGCTGGACACCAAGCACGACATGGGCGGGGACATCATCCCCTACTTCGTCAACCAGGGCGAGGCCGACGTGTACGACTTCACCCTCAACGACATCCCCGGCTCCACCGAGCGTGACCGCACCTACTGGCGGGATGTGGGCACCATCGACTCCTTCTACGACGCGCACATGGACCTCATTTCCCCGCTGCCGGTGTTCAACCTCTACAACTCCGAGTGGCCCATCTACACGAGGCAGAGCATCTCCCCGCCGGCAAAGTTCGTGCGCGGCCAGAACAACACGGTGGGCACCGCGCTGGATTCGATCGTTTCCAGCGGCGTGGTGATTTCCGGCGGCATCGTGGAGGGCTCTGTCCTGTCCAACGACGTCTACGTGGCCACCAGCAGCCGGGTTATCGACTCCGTCCTGATGGACAAGGTTCAGATCGGCGAGGGCGCCGTTGTTAACCGGGCCATCATCGACAAGAACGTCAAGGTGCCCGCGGGAGCGGCGATCGGACTGGACGCCGACCTGGACCGTGCCCGCGGCTTCAAGGTCACCGAGTCCGGCATCACGGTCCTCGCCAAGGGGCAGACCGTTCCCGAACCCACTGACGACGAGCGGCAGCTTGCCGCGCGGAACCTCCACCTTGTCCCGAATGCGGTCAAGGCGGCCGCAGGCCACCACCCCGACCTGCAGGAATCGGTGGACAGGGTTGCCGAGACGCACGCTGCGGCTGCTGCCGACGCTGCACCGGGCGCCAGGATCTAGCACCTGACCCCCGGGCCGGCCCGCCTCCAAAGGTGCGGCCGGCAGTGTCCCAGGCTGTAAAATCGGTACAATGAGCTCCCCCGATCTGACCCCTGAGGAAATCCAGGCCTGCCTCAAGGTCCTGAACACCATCCACGCCTATGACGAGGAGCACCCGGACTACATCTCGGTGCGGCGCGCCACCGGGAAGATGTTCAAGGCCGTCAAGCGGCACCGGCGCGTGACCAAGCGTGACCTGATTTCCGAGGCAGACCGGGCAGTGCTCGCCCAGACCGCCACCGCCGCTCCCGACCGGATCGACGACGAGACCCGCGGCAACAAGCTGGCCACCTCGGCCACGGGCGCAGTTGCAGGACACCTCATCCGGTCGCGTCCGTGCTACATCTGCAAGCAGCACTACACGCAGGTGGACGCTTTCTACCACCAGCTGTGCCCGGAGTGTGCCGCGTTCAGCCACAGCAAGCGGGACGCCCGGACAGACCTGACCGGGCGCCGCGCCCTGCTGACCGGCGGACGGGCCAAGATCGGCATGTACATCGCCCTTCGGCTGCTGCGCGACGGTGCCCACACCACCATCACCACCCGCTTCCCCAAGGATGCCGCCCGCCGCTTTGCCGCGATGGAGGACAGTGGCGAGTGGCTGCACCGGCTCCGTATCGTGGGCATAGACCTGCGGGATCCTGCCCAGGTCATGGCCCTGACGGACTCTCTTTCCGAGGCCGGGCCGCTGGACATCATCATCAACAATGCCGCCCAGACCGTCCGCCGTTCCGGCAATGCCTACAAGCCGTTGGTGGACGCCGAGGATGAGCCCCTGCCGGCAGCCCTGGAGCAGGCGAACGGCGGCCCGGAACTGGTGACGTTCGGCCACGCGCATGACAAGCACCCCCTGGCGCTGGCCAGCAGCGTCACCGAGCACCCTGTGCTGGCCGGAGACGCGATCACGTCCCTGGCGCTGTCCACCGGTTCCGCATCACTGGAGCGGATCGCGTCCGGGACGGCCATCGACGCCGGCGGCCTGGTTCCGGACCTGGCTACGATCAACAGCTGGACCCAGGTGGTGGACGAGGTTGACCCGCTGGAAATGCTGGAGGTGCAGCTCTGCAACGTCACGGCACCCTTCCTGCTGGTCAGCCGTCTGCGCGCCGCCATGAAGCGCTCCACTGCCCGACGCAAGTACATCGTGAACGTCTCCGCGATGGAAGGCCAGTTCTCCCGCGCCTACAAGGGCCCCGGCCACCCGCACACCAATATGGCCAAGGCGGCGCTCAACATGATGACGCGCACCAGCGCCCAGGAGATGCTGGACACCGACGGCATCCTGATGACTGCCGTGGACACGGGCTGGATTACCGACGAGCGTCCGCACTTCACCAAGGTCAGGCTCATGGAGGAAGGCTTCCACGCACCCCTGGACCTTGTGGACGGCGCCGCCCGCGTCTACGATCCCATCGTCATGGGCGAGAACGGCGAGGACCAGTACGGTGTGTTCCTCAAGGACTACAAACCCAGCCCCTGGTGAGGGTAAGCTCGCGGCATGAGCGGCGAACCGATATCTGAAGTGCAGAATCTTGAACACCACGAGTGCTGGGCCATGCTCCGGAACGTGTCCGTCGGCAGGCTGGCCGTCCTGGTCTCGGGCCGGCCGGATATCTTCCCCATCAATTACACGGTGGACGGCGGCACCCTGGTGTTCCGCACGAGCGAAGGAACCAAGCTCTCCGGAGCCTCGGAAGACGCTGCGGTGGCCGTGGAAGCCGACGGAGTGGATCCTGACACCGGGCTGGCCTGGAGCGTGGTGGTGAAGGGGACGGCCGCCGTCGTCACCGGCACGGAGCAGGTCCTGGAGACCACCCAGCTCTTCCTCTTCCCGTGGCAGGCGGGCAAGAAGGACGTGTTCGTCCGCATCACCCCGGACACCATCACGGGCCGCCGCTTCAGGGTGACGGAACCCATGACCTGGTGGACCCAGCTCAGCGGCGCCATCAAGACTGCCCAGGAGTAAAACCCCGCACCGCCACGGCCGGAGTGCACACCTGCCGCGGCCTCACCTGCCGGTGGCTGAGCCCTGCCTGGTACTGGCGCGAACTTTGGTGCCGGACGCGGCTGCGGGCAGTCAGCCCACGAGGGCGGAGGCAACAGCAAGGTAGATCGTCACAGTCAGGATGTCCTGTACCACCGTGGCGAGGGGCCCGGAACCGAAGGCCGGGTCCTGGCCCAGCCTGCTGATTACCCAGGGCAGAACCAGGGCGATGACGGTAGCGATTGAAGCGGCAGCCAGCAGCGAGAGAGCGACCGCCAGGGCCACGGCCCAGTCCTGCCAGATCAATCCCACAACGAGCAGTGACACCCCTCCAAGGAGCAGACCCAGAATCACACCAGTGGCGATCTCGCGGCCAATGATTCGCCGCACGCCTACACCAAGCGAAAGGCCTCGAATGACAAGCGCTTCCGTCTGTGTTCCGATCGCGTCGGCGAGATAAACCACGCCGGGGACAAAGAAAGCGATGAGGACGTGCTCAGCCAGATCGGCCTCAAAGTTGCCCACCACCCCGGCCGCGAGCAACGCACCGAAGAGCCCAACACCCAGCCATGGAAGTCGATGCCATAGGCGACGCAGCAGCGGCTCCACCGTCGTCAGCTGAGCGGGCGATGCAGAGCGCAGGAATCCGCCTAGACGCACCATGTCCTCGTCATGCTCAGTCAGCAGCACCTCAAGCATCGCGTTGGCGGGTATGAGACCGCCGAACCGGCCATCATCAATGACGGCGAGGGTCGGCTCATTGTGGTGGACGGCTTTCCAGGCCGCATGCTCCTGCACGGTTGAGGACGCGACAGCCGGAGGGTTGGCGTCCATCAGCAGGCTCATCGGAGTGGCAGGCGGGGCGGCGAACAGCTTCTCGATGGTGACCAGACCGAGCAGTTGGTCACCATCAAGGACTGCGACCGCTGCGGCACTGTCGTAGTGTTGGCCGCGCATGGCGTCCAGAACGTGAGTGGCCAACTCGTCGCGGCGCGCCGTGGGCACGTGGAATGAAGCATGCTGCGCCGCTGTGCGGAACTGGTCGGACCTGGCAGGATCGAGAATCGTCATCGGACATCCTTCGACAGCTTTAGGCGCGATACCTGCGCCACCTCAGACGAGCCTGGAGCTACGCCTTGCCGCCGCCGCGGGCATCGGACAGTGCTACCATCCCATGCTATCGCCCCACTCATAATCCTGGCGTAAATGAGGCCTGGGACGACCCGGTCGCAGCCCTTCGTCTGCGCAGCCTCGTGCCCAAAGTGACCCCTACGCAGACAACAATCAATGACTTATTGATCCAGGGGAACCGGTGCTTCAGCTGCGCCATCAGGTACGCCGTCGCTCGACCCGGCGGGGAAGGCCATTCTTGGCCGCGGCGGGTGCCTGGGCCGGTTAGGCTGGGACAGCGCGGACGATTTCTGAAATGGGGACCAGATATGAACCGAACCGCTATGGGCACTGCCGCAGTCATTCTCGCCTTCTCCTTGGCATCATGCTCAGGTTCCGAACCCACGCGGCCGCCGGAGGATGGCGGAACTTATGAGTCGATAGACGACTTGCGGGAGGCTGTGGAATCCGCTGGCCTGCTATGCCAGGAACTGGTTCTGGACACCCCTCCTTCCAAATTCTCCGCCACCTCCGCAAGCTGCAGCGAGTTTACCTACCTTGCGATCTACACCGACGACGTTTATCTGGCGGCGCAGCTGGATTTCTGGAGGCCGGTTGGGCAACGCGCGATCAACGTGGGCAAGAACTGGACAGTGGTCAGCGAGGACCCGAAGCTCATCCAAAAGAACCTTGGCGGCTCGGTCCTCCATACAGGGCCCTAAAGACGGTCCTGTGGCAACAGCCCAGACGGGGTGTGTGCGGTAAGCGGCCCGGCCACCGTCACCACGAGGATCATCGGCGGGCGGCCGGGCGGCCCCGTATTGGAAAGTTAGGAACTCCCCCAGAAGCCGTAAACAAGCGCGCGGCTCCACACGGCTGCCGGTCAGGCGAGCTGGGTGATCTCCACGCTGACGCTCAGCGCGGAACCGCCACCGCCGGACAGGATGCCCTTCAGCGGCGGCACGTCACGGTAGTCCCGCCCCCGGGCCACGGTGACGTGGAAGTCGCCGGCGGGCTTGTGGTTGGTGGGGTCCCAGCTGCGCCAGTCGCCGTCCCAGAACTCCAGCCAGGCATGCGACTGCCCCGCCACTGTCTCGCCGATGCCGGCACTGGACCGCGGGTGCAGGTAGCCGGACACGTAGCGTGCCGGGATACCGCAGCTGCGCAGCGCACCGATCGCCAGGTGTGCCAGGTCCTGGCAGACACCCTGGCGCTGGCCCCATGCCTCCTCCGCGTTGGTGGTCACCGCGGTTGAACCGGACATGTAGGTCATCTCGCCGCGCATCCACTCAAACACGGCCATGGCGGCCTCGTGCGGGTTCTTCCCTGCCACGACTCCGGGAATGATGCCCAGGACTTCGTCCCCCGGGCCGCTGAGCCTGGACTGCGGGAGCCAGTCGCTGAACGTGTTGAGGGTTTCCGGTGAGGCCAGGACGTCCCAGCCGGCAATGTCCGCCTCGGCCGGGATCTTCTCGGCACGGTGGACTTCCACCGTGATGTTGGAAACGACCTCGAGGTGGTCGTGCGGCATCTGCATGTCGAACGCCGTGACCCGGGTGCCCCAATAGTCGCGGTAGGTGCTGACGGCGGCCTGCGACGGCGAAACCTTGACCACCGATTCCAGCACCACCTGCTGGGAATCGGTGAGCGGGGTCATCCGGGCCTCGTTGTAGGACAGGGTGACCCGCTTGTTGTACTTGTAGGCCGTCTTGTGGACGATGCTCAGCCGGGTCATGAAACTTCTCCCACCCAGGCCAGTTCATCCGCCTGATTGAAGTACTTACGGGAAATGGCGTCCGACGCCTGCGCCACGGCTTTCTGCACGCGCTCCATGTGCTCAGGGAGCTCGGACATCAGGTCATCCGTCCGGTGGAACTCAAGGAAGGTCCGCGCCTGGCCTACGATCCGCCGCGCGTCGTTGATGAACCCCACCCGCTGGGCGGAGGGATCCAGCTTGGCCAGGCACTCGTCTGCGTCCCTCAGGGCGTAGACGATAGACCTCGGGAAGAGCCGGTCCAGCAGCAGGAACTCGGCGGCGTGCTGGTCGCCGAAGGCGGCACGGCGGGTACGCAGGAAGGACTCGTACGCACCGGCGCAGCGGAGCATGTTGACCCAGGACATCCCGGCGGAGAGCACGTCCCGGGTGGAGAGCATGCGGGCGGTCATGTCCGCGCGTTCCAGGGACCGGCCCAGCACCAGGAAGAGCCAGCTTTCGTCATGGCTGACGGTGGTGTCCGCCAGGCCGCTGACCATGGCGGTCCGTTCCAGCGTCCAGTTGCAGAACCGGTAGGTGCCCACCACGTCCTTGCGGTGCTGGCTGAGCCCGTAGTAGGTGGTGTTCAGGCTCTCCCACAGGCCGGAGGAGACAGTTTCCCGGGCGCGCCGGGCGTTCTCCCGCGCGGCCCCCAGGGACCCTGCGATGGAGGTGGCGCTGGTCTTGTCATAGGCAAGGGCGTGGAGAAGCTCGGGCAGGCCGAAGTCCTCGCTCTGCGGGCGTGCGCCCATGACGGCCAGGAGTTCCTGGGCCACGCTTTTGCGCTCGTCCATGGGCAGGTGGTTGAGCCGTTCGAGGTGGACGTCGAGGATACGGGCTGTGCCGTCCGCCCGCTCCACATAACGGCCGATCCAGAATAGGGACTCGGCAATACGGCTAAGCATTCGCGGCTACCTCCTGCGTGCCCGAAACTGGAAAAGAAGACTGCCAGGTCACGGCCCGGCTCACTGCTGCTGCTCCGACTGGCGGTCCCGCCAGTTGCTCTCCACCGGCCATACCGAGACGCGTTCCCGGACGGAGATGGAGGGCCGGGGCACGGTTTCCACCGGCACCTGGGGTGAATCGGCCAGGACCCAGGTGTCCTTCGATCCGCCGCCCTGGCTGGAATTCACGATCAGCGACCCCTCCTTGAGCGCCACGCGCGTCAGCCCGCCCGGGAGCACCCAGACGTTGTCGCCGTCGTTTACTGCGAAGGGCCGCAGGTCCACGTGGCGGGGGCCGAATTTGTCCCCGCTCAGCGTGGGGACCGTGGAGAGCTGCAGCACCGGCTGGGCAATCCAGCCGCGGGGATCGGCGATGATCCGCTGGCGGAGTGCATCGAGTTCGTCCCTGGACGCGTCCGGTCCGATGACCAGGCCCTTGCCGCCGGAGCCGTCCACCGGCTTGACCACCAGCTCGGCCAGGTTGTCCAGGGTGTATTCGCGGGCTTCCTTCTCCTCCAGGCGGTACGTGTCCACGTTGGCGATGACGGGTTCCTCGCTGAGGTAGTAGCGGATGAGGTCAGGGACGTAACTGTAGACCAGTTTGTCGTCCGCGACGCCGTTGCCCACGGCGTTGGCGATGGTCACGCCGCCTGCCCGGGCGGCGTTGACCAGGCCCGGGCAACCGAGCATGGAATCTGAACGGAACTGCAGCGGGTCCAGGAAATCGTCATCGATCCGCTTGTAGATGACGTCCACGCGCTGTTCGCCGGCCGTGGTGCGCATGTAGACACGGTTACCGCGGCAGATGAGGTCGCGGCCTTCCACGAGTTCCACGCCCATGAGGCCCGCGAGGAGGGTGTGCTCGAAGTAGGCGCTGTTGAACACGCCGGGGGTGAGGACCACCACGGTGGGATCGTCGACGCCGGAGGGTGCGGTCTTGCGCAGGGCGGAGAGCAGGCGGCGGGGGTATTCCTCGACCGGCCGGATGAGCTGCTGGCCGAACGCCTCAGGCAGGCCCTTGGCCATGGCCCGGCGGTTCTCCAGGACGTAGCTCACGCCGGAGGGAACGCGGACATTGTCCTCAAGCACGCGGAAGGTCCCGGCAGCGTCGCGGACAACGTCAATGCCGGAGATGTGGACACGGACGCCGCCCGCCGGTTCGAACCCGTGGACCTGCCGGTGGAAGTGCGCGCTGGTGGTGACCAGCTGCCGGGGGATCACGCCATCGGCAACGACGGTCATCTTGTCGTACACATCGTTGAGGAAGGCCTCCAGCGCGCGGACGCGCTGGGCCACGCCGCGTTCCAGCACGTCCCACTCCCCCGCCGGAATGACCCGGGGAACGATGTCCAGCGGGAAGGGGCGCTCCTCCCCCGCAAAGTCGAAGGTCACACCGCGGTCCAGGAAGGTACGCGCCATGGAATCTGCGCGGGCGCTCACGTCAGCAAGGGAGAGCTTGCGGAGGGCGTCCGCCACCTGCCCGTACGAGTCCCGGGCCTGTTGCCCGGGAGCGAACATCTCGTCGTAGGCTCCGGACCGGCCGGCGGCCACGGAGTAATCCTGGAATAGGTCTGACATGTCCAATAGCCAACCATCTTTTTGTTTCGAATTCATTACTGCCGTCCATTCTGGCGTGTTGGCGGGGATGCCCTGGTTCGTGCATTGCGCCTCTTTTCCGGCACAGTAGGTGAGTGCCAGTCCCCAGATCCTTCCGCGAGCCCGGTCCGGACCTGCCCGGACGGCCCGGGAGGCTCCTCCCTGGGCTGGCCACAGCGGCCGTTGCCCTGGCGGCTGCGTTCCTGGTTCACCGGCTGGTTCCCGCGCTTCCCGCAATGACGCTGGCAGTGGTGCTGGGCGTCCTGGCCGCCAACCTTCCCGCGTCCGGGGTATGGACCGCCGGCAGGGCGCGGCCGGGATTGGACTTCGCGGGGAAGCACCTCATGCGCGGCGGCATCGTTCTGCTTGGCCTGAAAGTCAGCATCATGGACGTGCTGGGACTGGGCTGGCTGGCGCTGGTCCTGATCGTCGCCGTGGTGGCGGCCAGCTTTGGCGGCACCTACCTGATCTCCCGGCTGTTCCGGCTGCCGCCGGTCACCTCGCTGCTGGTGGCCACCGGCTTCTCGATCTGCGGTGCCTCCGCCATCGGCGCCATGGCCGCCGTCCGCCGGATCCGGCACGTGGACACGGTCCTGCCGGTGGCGCTCGTAACGCTTTGCGGGACCCTTGCCATCGGCGTCCTGCCCCTGCTGGTCCATCCCCTCCAACTCAGCGCGCCCGTGTTCGGCGCCTGGACGGGTGCCTCAGTGCACGATGTGGGCCAGGTGGTGGCCACGGCGCAAACCGCAGGGACGGCGGCACTGGGCATCGCCGTCGTGGTTAAGCTCACCCGGGTACTCCTGCTGGCGCCGGTGGCGGCACTGGCCGGTGCGCACCACCGGTTCGCGCCGCGGGCAGGGAACGCCGCGGACCGCGACAACGCGAAACTCCCGCCGGTGGTGCCGCTGTTCGTCCTGGGCTTCGTGGCGATGGTGGGCCTCCGCTCAACCGGCTGGCTGGCTGAAGGCTGGCTTGAGGCGGGGGCGGCACTGCAGGACATCCTGCTGGGCGCCGCGCTCTTCGGCCTGGGGTCCGCCGTCAGGATCCGGACGCTCCTGCATACAGGCGGGCGGGCACTGCTGGCGGCACTGGCGTCGTGGTTCCTGATCGCCGTCCTGGGGCTGGCGGCGGCCCTGCTGATCGCCGGATAACCACGTGATTAGATAGCTGGGTGTCACATGAGAATCTGCAGCGCGACGAAGCCGCCCACCGTTCAGCCCTGATCAGCACCACCGGTTACGACGTCTCCCTGGACGTGCGGGAGGCGGCCGATCCGGAAGTGGCGGGCTATCCGACATGCAGCATTATCACCTTCACGGCCTCGCAGCCGGGGGCATCAACATTTCTGGACTTCATCGGCGAGGTCCACAGTGTTGTCCTCAACGGGAAGGAACTGCGCGTGGAGGACGTGTCGGACGGCGCCAGGATCAGGCTGGACAACCTGCAGTCCGAAAACCAGGTGGCCGTCACCGGCACTGCCCTGTACAGCCGCTCCGGCGAAGGCATGCACCGCTTCTTCGATCCGGCAGACGGCCAGTGCTACCTCTACACGCAGTACGAGCCCGCCGACGCCCGCCGGGTCTTCGCCAACTTCGAACAGCCTGACCTCAAGGCCTCCTTCACCTTTCACGTGACCGCACCGGCCGGCTGGCAGGTGGCCTCCAACGGCGGGGAGGCTGCCCGCACCCTCCTCAGCGGCGACCCCTCTGCCGCCCGGTGGGACTTCGCCACCACCGGCCGGATGTCCACCTACATCACCACCGTGCTGGCCGGCCCGTACTTCAGGGCCGAGGACCGCTGGCAGGCAACGCTCGACGACGGCACCTCCCTGGACGTGCCGCTCGCCCTGTACTGCCGGGCGTCGATGGCAGAGTCTTTCGACACAGACCAGCTTTTCCAGCTGACGAAGAACGGCCTGGACTTCTTCAACCGGCTGTTCGACTACCCCTATCCCTGGGGCAAGTACGACCAGGCTTTCGTCCCCGAATACAACCTTGGTGCCATGGAGAACCCCGGTCTGGTGACGTTCACCGAGAGCTACGTGTTCACCTCGCGCGCCACGGACGCCCAGTACCAGGGGCGCGCCAATACCCTGATGCACGAGATGGCGCACATGTGGTTCGGCGACCTGGTCACCATGCAGTGGTGGGACGACTTGTGGCTCAAGGAATCCTTCGCCGACTACATGGGCACCCTGGGCGTGGACCGCGCCACGGACTGGGACACCGCGTGGGTGAACTTCGCCAACAAGCGCAAGGCCTGGGCCTATGTCCAGGACCAGCTGCCCACCACCCACCCGATCGTTGCGGACATCCCGGACCTTGAAGCCGCCAAACAGAACTTCGACGGCATCACCTACGCCAAGGGCGCCTCTGTGCTGAAGCAGCTGGTGGCCTACGTCGGGTTCGAGGCCTTTATCAGCGGCTCCCGCGACTACTTCCGCAAGCACGCGTACGGCAACACGACGCTTGACGACCTGCTGGCCGCATTGAGTGCCTCCTCAGGGCGGGACCTGGCCGGCTGGGCGCAGCAGTGGCTGCAGACCTCGGGCATCTCCACGCTGTCCCTGGAGATTGTGCCGGGAAGGATTGTGCCCGGCGAAGCTGTACCGGGCGCGGACGACGACGGCGTGCTGGGCAGGGCGGCCATCGTCCAGGCAGCCACGGACCCGGTCACAGGACGGGAGGAGCTTCGGCCGCACCGGCTGCGCGTTGGGTCCTATAATTTCGACGGCGGCGGGGCCCTGGTGCGCACCGCCAGTTTCGAAACGGATGTGGCCGGGGCCCGTACGGAACTCCCCCAGCTCGCCGGCAAGCCCCGGCCCGCGCTCCTGCTGGTCAACGATGACGACCTCACCTACGCCAAGGTGCGGCTGGACCCGGCGTCCGAGGCAACTGTCCGTTCGTCCCTGGACCGGATCGGGGACCCCATGGCCCGTGCGCTCTGCTGGACGGCGCTCTGGAACTCGGCCCGGGACGGGGAAAGCCCGGCGGCGCGGTACGTCGAAGCCGTGGTTGCGTTTGGTCCGGCCGAAACAGGAATCGGCGTCCTGCTGAACATCCTCGACAACGCAGGCACCGCCGTCGAACGCTACACGCCGACCGGCGAACGTGCTGCGCTGCGGTCCACGTTCCTGGCAGCGGCAGCGGCGGAACTGGACAGGGCCGCACCCGGCTCCGACCAGCAGCTGGCCTGGGCCCGGACCCTCGCCAGCACCAGCCGGCACGATGATGCCATGCTGCCCCGGCTGCGTGGGCTCCTTGACGGCACGGCACCAGTGGACGGCCTGGCCGTGGATGCCGAGCTGCGCTGGCACCTCTGGCATGCCCTGGCAGCCAACGGCCAGGCGGCAGTGGAGGAACTGGACGCCGAACTCGCCCGTGACACCACGGCGTCCGGACGCGCCGGCCATGCCACAGCCCTCGCCGCCCGTCCGGACCCGGAGGCCAAGGCAGCAGCGTGGAAAGCGGCAGTGGACGGGAACGGGCTCTCCAACCAACTGCTCAGCGCCACCATCAGCGGGTTCATGACGGCGCCTGCGGATCGGCTGGAGCCGTACGTGGAGCCCTATTTCGGGTGCCTGCGCAGCATATGGGAGAACCGCAGCATCGAGATCGCCAGCCGGATTGTCCGGGGCCTCTACCCGCTGGCCCAGGACCTGGCCGAGGGCACCGACCCGGCAGCGCACCCCACCATCCGGCGCACGGACGAATGGTTGGCTGGCAATGCAGACGCGCCCCGCGCCCTGCAGCGCATCATTGTGGAGCAGCGCAGCCACCTGCTGCGGGCACTGACGGCGCAGGCCGCCGTCGTGAATTCACCATCGTTTGCTCCCTAAGTGCCGTTTCGAACCCCCAAAACGACAGTAGGTGGGCCCATGCCGGCAGGGTTCCCTGGCCGAACTTGCGAGGTTAGGGGCCGGCAGGGACAATGGATGGGCTCAGGGGACGCGGTGGAGCCACTCGGCGGTGCCGAACTTGGTGCCGACGCGCTCCCGGGCGGTGGCAAGCTCGCCCTCCGTCAGCTCTGATGGCGTGGCGCCGTACCGGTCGGTGAAAACATCCGCCATCGCGGCGATGATGGCTGCGCGGGCCAGTCCGGTCTGGCGCCGGAGCGGGTCCACCCGTTTCTTGGCGCTGCGGGTCCCCTTGTCCGAGAGCTTTTCCTTGCCGATCCGCAGCACGTCCACCATTTTGTCGGCGTCGATGTCGTAGCTCATGGTGACGTGGTGCAGCATGCCGCCGTTGGCGAGCCGCTTCTGCGCGGCCCCGCCGATCTTGCCCTGGTCCGTGGCGATGTCGTTCAGGGGCACGTAGAAGGCGTTGATGCCAAGCTTTTCCAGTGCGGCCATGACCCACGCGTCCAGGAAGGGATAGGAGTCCGCGAAGCTGAGTCCGTCCACGAGGGTCTGCGGCAGGTACAGCGAGTACGTGATGCAGTTGCCGGCCTCCATGAACATCGCTCCCCCGCCGCTGATGCGCCGGACAACCTTGATGCCGTGCTTCGCCACGCCGCCGGGGTCCACCTCGTTGCGGTAGGACTGGAAGCTGCCAATCACCGTTGACGGCTCCTGCCAGTCCCAAAACCGCAGGGTGGGGTGGCGGCGTCCCGCGCCGACCTCCTCGGTGAGGACCTCGTCCAGGGCCACGTTGATTTCTGTGGGCAGGACGGTGGGTGCGATGAGGTTCCAGTGGTGGTCCGCCCAGGAGGTTGCCTTGGCCAGGGCACGGCGGACGGCGATGGCGACGGCCTCCGCGGAGAAGCCGAACAGGGCGGCGCCGGCCGGCAGCGAAGAGGACACGACGGCGGCAAGCTCGGCCGCCGTCGTGGTGTCCGGCAGCCCCGTGAGCCCCCGGTTGATGTCCAGGAGGGCCTCGTCCGGTTCCAGGAAGAAGTCGCCGCTGAGGTTGACGTTGGCGAGGCGGCCGTCAACAACGTCCAGGTCCACCACCACAAGCTTGCCGCCGGGCACTTTGTATTCACCGTGGCGGCGGGAGATGGAGTGGCCTGCTGAAGAGGGTGTGGTGCTCATGCCATCCATCCTCCCCCAGAAGTGCCGGATGCCTGTAACAGCGGGCCGGGACGCAGAAAGCCCGCACCGTTTGCCGGTGCGGGCTTTCCCAAAAGAACCTTGCGGAAGTGCGTTACTTCTTGCCGCCGAAGCCCTTGAAGCGAGCGTTGAAGCGCTCGACGCGGCCTGCGGAGTCCATGATGCGCTGCTTGCCCGTGTAGAACGGGTGCGACTCGGAGGAGATTTCGACATCGATGACCGGGTAGGTGTTGCCGTCTTCCCATTCGATGGTCTTCGAGGAGGAAACGGTGGACTTGGTCAGGAACTTCGTGCCGGAAGCCAGGTCGTTGAAAACAACAGCTTCGTACTTCGGGTGGATATCAGACTTCATAATTGGACCTTTGTTCGCACAACTGGATTTTGCCAGCTGCCAGGTATGAATGGGATGGTCAGCAGCGTCGCCCGGGGGCGCACTACAGCCAGCTGTCAATAATAGCGTAAGAACGCGGATGCCCGCGAACCAACCTCCTGGCTGGCTACACCCCTAGTTCCGGGGCCGCAGCTCCCAGAAGGCCACAGCTGATGCGGCTGCGACATTCAGGGAATCCACGCCGTTGCGCATGGGTATTTTCACGGCGATATCGACGGCGGCGAGTGTCCCGGCGCTCATCCCGGCACCCTCGGTGCCGAGCACCAGGGCAAGCTTCCCGGGGTTCCGGGCGGCGACGGCATCCACGTCCTGGGCGTCGTCGGTGAGCTCCAGCGCCGCTACGGTGAAGCCGTGGTCCTTCAGCAGGTGCAGGTCCTCCGGCCAGCTGGTGAGCCGGGCCCACGGCACCTGGAACACCGTGCCCATGCTCACCCGGACGCTCCGCCGGTAGAGGGGGTCCCCGCAGCGGGGAGAGACCAGGACGGCATCGATGTCCAGCGCGGCGGCCGACCGGAAGATGGCGCCCACATTGGTGTGGTCCACGATGTCCTCCAGGACAGCCACCCTGCGTGCCCCGGCCAGCAGTTCCGGCAGCGGCACGGGCGCCGGGCGCTGCATGGCGGCCATGGCGCCCCGGTGGAGGTGAAAGCCGGTAATGTCCTCCAGCAGGTCCGCGCTGCCGATGAAGGCAGGGACCTGGGGATAGGCATCCAGGACGTCCCGGAGGTCCTCGAGCCACTTCTCCGCCAGGAAGAACGAGCGCGGCTGGTGTCCTGCTGCCAGGGCACGCCGCAGCACCCGGGAGGACTCGGCGATGTACATGCCCTCGGCAGGTTCACGCAGCTTGCGCAGGTGCACGTCCGTGAGCTGCGTGTAGTCGGCGACTCTGGGGTCCGCGGCCGATTCAAGATAGTGGATTGTCACCGGGTGATTATTTCAGCAGATTTGCGATCATGAAGCCCAGCGCCACCAGGCCCAGGAGCAGGATCACTGCGCGCAGCACCGTGGGTGAGAGCCGGCGGCCCACCTTGGCCCCGAGAAGTCCGCCGATGCTCGAGCTGACGGCGATCAGCAGCACCACAAGCCAGTTGATCCGGTCGAAGGCGAAGATCACGTAGGACACGGCGGCCACGAGGTTCACTCCGAGCACCAGGATGTTCTTCATGGCGTTGGCGTTCTGGATGGTGCCGGTGAGGAAGATGCCCAGGATGCCCACCAGCAGGATCCCCTGCGCGGCCACGAAGTAGCCGCCGTAGACACCGGCCAGATAGACGAGCACCACCAGCAGCACCCCGTGCCGCTTGTCGCGCACAGCGTGCTCCGGGTTCTCCTCACGGGACCGGACCCAAGCCTGCAGCCTGGGCTGGAACACCACCATCAGGAGGGCCAGGACGATCAGGACGGGGGCAACGTAGTGGAAGACCTCCTCCGGCAGGTGCAGGAGCAGCCAGGCGCCGGAGATGCCGCCGAGAAGGGAGGCCGGCAGGAGACGCATCAGCTGGCGTCCGCGTCCCTTCAGTTCACGGCGGTAGCCGAAGGCGCCGGCCGCCGTGCCGAACACCAGCCCCATGGCGTTGCTCATGGAGGCCACCACCGGGGCGACCCCCAGGGCGATCAGGACGGGGAATGTCACCAGGGTGCCGGAACCCACCACGGCGTTGATGGTGCCGGCCCAGAGGCCGGCGATGGCCACAAAGATGCTGCTGAGAAGATCCAAGGTGCTGCGCTGCCGCTGTTAGCGGCGGGCGACGGCGGTGTACCGGCCGGCGTTGACGCTCATGTCCAGGTCCAGCCCGAAGGTTTTGCTGAGGTTCTCAGCGGTCAGGACGTCCGTGATGGGGCCTGCGGCGACCACTCCGCCGTCGCGCAGCAGCATGGCGTGGGTGAATCCCGGCGGGACTTCCTCAAGGTGGTGGGTGACCAGGACCATGGCCGGTGCGTCCTCATCCTGCGCCAGCTCTCCCAGCTTATGGACGAGTTCCTCGCGGCCCCCAAGGTCCAGGCCTGCCGCCGGTTCGTCGAGGAGCAACAGCTCGGGGTCGGTCATCAGGGCGCGGGCAATCTGTACACGCTTGCGCTCACCTTCGGACAGGGTGGCAAAAGTCCTGTTGAGGAGCGGGCCCATTCCCCAGTCGTTGAGCAAGCGGAAAGCCCGCCGCTCGTCGTCGCGCTCGTACCCCTCACGCCAGCGGCCGGTGACCCCGTAGGCGGCAGTGACCACCACGTTGAGGACGTTTTCCTGTTCCGGGATCTGGGTGGCCAGCGCGGCGGAGGACAGGCCGATGCGCGGGCGGAGCTCGAAGACGTCGGTGCGGCCCAGGGTTTCGTCGAGGATACCGGCCTTGCCGCTGCTGGGGTGCAGGCGCGCGGCCGCGATCTGCAGGAGCGTGGTCTTGCCGGCACCGTTGGGCCCAAGGATTACCCAGCGCTCGCCTTCATTGACTTCCCAGTCGATCTTGTCCAGCAGGGTTTTCTTACCGCGGACAACGCTGACGGAAGCCAATTCCAGAACATCACTCATAGGAGTAGACACTAGGACAAAAAAGAGGCCGACTGATAACCGGGGCAAGGTAACAGCGAAACCCTGGTTGGGCAGCCTCGCCAGGCGCCCGTCAGGCCGGCTGCGTGAGGATCACGGGTCCGGATTCGGTGACAGCGATGGTGTGTTCGGAATGGGCGGTCCGGCGGCCGTTGGAACTGCACAGGGTCCAGCCGTCAGGAGCCGTCATAAGTTTGCTGGTGCCGTCCATGACCCACGGTTCTATTGCCAGGAGCAGGCCGGGGCGGAGCTCGTACCCGCGGCCTGGCCTGCCGGTGTTCGGAATGTGCGGGTCCTGGTGCATGGTGCTTCCAACGCCGTGCCCGCCGAACTGCGTGTTGACCCGGTACTTGGCAGACTCCAGCACCGAGCCGATTGCGTGGGAGATGTCCCCGATGCGCGCCCCGGGCTGTGCCGCACCGATGCCCGCCGCCAACGCCCTCTCGGTTGTTTCGATCATGCGGGTGTCCTCGGGGGCAGCGGAATCCCCCACGACGAAGCTGATGGCGGAGTCCGTGACCCACCCATTGACGCTGGCTGCGAAGTCCAGGGTCAGCAGGTCCCCGTCCTGGAGGACATAGTCATGAGGGAGTCCGTGCAGCACGGCATCGTTGACGGACGTGCAGATGATTTTCCCGAAGGGCCCGCGCCCGAACGAGGGAGCATAGTCGACATAGCAGGAGCGGGCTCCCGCCGCACGGATCATGGCCGCAGCCCAGTCGTTGATCTCCAGGAGATTCGTACCGGGTCCGGTTCGCTCCCTCAGATCCCGCAGCGTATTCGCCACGAAGCGGCCCGAGGGGCGGGCCTGGTCGATCTCCCGAGGCGTGAGCAGTTCAATCAATGATTCCTCCAGGTGTGAGCGATAATATTACCTGCCTGCCAGCGCCCAGCAGCAGTGCAACGAATTCAAGGGACCCCTCCCCCGCTGGCTAAGATGGCAGGCATGACTTCGAACGTGACTGCGGTCAGCTATGGCCTGAATGTGTCTCCAACAGGGCTGCAGCAGCTCCGTTCCATCCTCACCGCACAAGGCGTCGCCGTGCTGTCCGAGGCCTCCTCCGGCGATAGCCGCTACCAGGTCCATGTGGCCGAGCTCCAGCTGCCGGACGCCACCGCGGCCGGGCTGGCCGCCCTGCGCCACGCCGTTGCCGAAGCCTCCATCGCCGGCCTGGACACGGCGCTCGTCCCGGCCGGCATCAGGTCGGCAGAACGCAAGCTGCTGATCATGGACGTGGACTCCACCCTGATCCAGCAGGAGGTCATCGAGCTTCTGGCCGCCTATGCCGGCAAGCGGGAAGAAGTGGCGGCCGTTACCGAGGCCGCCATGCGCGGCGAGCTGGACTTCACCCAGAGCCTCCACGCCCGCGTGGCCGTGCTCGCCGGGCTGCCGGCCGCCGTCGTCCATTCCGTCCGCAACGAGGTGAGGCTGAGCCTGGGAGCCGCCGAACTCGTGGCCGCCTTCAAGGCGGCAGGGCACGTGGTAGCCGTGGTGTCCGGCGGGTTCAACCAGATCCTTGAGCCGATTGCCGGTGAACTGGGCCTGGACTACTGGCAGGCCAACGAACTGGAGATCGTCGACGGCGAGCTGACGGGCAGGGTGCTGGGCGCAGTGGTGGACAGGGCGGCCAAGGAAAAGTACCTGCGTGAGTGGGCAGCCGCCGAGGGCATCGCCCTGGAACACACGGTGGCAGTGGGCGACGGAGCCAACGACCTGGACATGCTCGGGGCGGCCGGCATCGGCGTCGCGTTCAACGCCAAACCTGCCGTGCGGGCCGTGGCGGACGTCGCCGTCAACATGCCGTACCTCGACGCGGTCCGGCACGTCGCCGGCGTCTGACTCTTTCTTAACCGCGAAATGGCAGCCGCGGCAGTGTCCGGAAGGGACATTGCCGCGACTGCCATATCGTGCAGGGCAGCGTGGGCCTAGCTAGTGGCCTAATTCGTGCCCTTGCCGAAGTAATCTGCGCCGCCGGCGTATTCGGTGTGGCCGGACTCGACGTCGGCGGTGACCATGCCGGCCACAACCTCCGCGAACTCCTCCACCGAGTACAGCTTGCCGGCTTCAGCCCGGCGGGCCTCGATGGCGCCCGGCGTGGAGCGGTCAAGCAGCGTGGCCGTGACGGTGCCCTCAATCATGTCGCCGGAGACAACCACCAGGGTGATGCCCTTCTCGGCCAGGTTGGGGATGAGTTCGCGCAGGGCGTCCTCGCCGGCGCGCTTGCTGCGCGCCACCGGCTCGTAGGCTTCCATGGTGGGCACCGTGTTGATGAAGTGGGCCTGGTGGCTGGTGACGAAGACCACCCGCGAGCCTTCCTTCATCAGCGGCACGGCAGCGTTGAGCATGTTGATCTGGGCGTCGCGGTTCAGCTTGAGTGCGTAGTCCTCTCCCATCCCCGTTTCCATGCCGCCGGAGGCGTTCAGCACCAGGATGTCCAGGGAACCGAAGTTCTCCATGGCGGCTGAGGCCAGCGCCTGCACGCCTTCCTGGGTGGTGAGGTCCGCGCCGACGGCCACTGCACGTCCGCCGTCGGCTTCGATGCCCTGTACAACCTTGTTGGCGCGCGGTGCCTTCTGGCGGTAGTTCACCACGACGGCGGCGCCCTCGTGGGCAAGGTTCTTGGCTACCTCCGCGCCGATTCCGCGCGAGGATCCGGTCACGATGGCAGTCTTGTTATCCAGCAGTCCCATGCGGGCTCCTTTTGTCTGAAACGTCTAAATTGCTGATGGCCTGCAGTCCATCATGCCAGCGGCCCTGGCCAATTCCCTTGTGTGACCTGCACAAAGAAGCGCCCGGCTGCTAGTTTGCCGGCGCCGGTCAGTGCCCCATGCCCAGGCCGCCATCAACGGGGATGACGGCTCCGGAGATGTAGGCGGCCTCGTCGCTGGAGATCCAGCGGACCACGTTGGCTACCTCGGAGGCCTCGGCAAAACGGCCTGCCGGGATGCTGGACAGGTAGTCCTTCTGGGTGGCTTCGGGAAGTTCGGCAGTCATGTCCGTGTTGATGAAGCCGGGCGCCACAACGTTGGCGGTGATGCCCCGCGAACCGAGTTCTCGGGTCAGGGAGCGTGCGATGCCCACCAGGCCCGCTTTTGAGGCCGAGTAGTTGATCTGTCCGGGCGCACCGTACAGGCCCGATACGGAGGAGATGAGGACAACGCGGCCCTTGCGGAGCCGGATCATGCCCTTCGATGCGCGCTTGATGACCCGGAAGGCTCCAGTGAGGTTGGTGTCGATGACGGACGTGAAGTCGTCTTCGCTCATGCGCAGCAGCAGGGTGTCCTTGGTGATGCCGGCGTTGGCCACCAGGACTTCCACCGGGCCGTGGGCAGCTTCCACTTCCTTGAAGGCCGCGTCCACGGAAGCCTCGTCCGTGACGTCCGCCTTGACGCCGAGGATTCCCTCCGGCAGCTTGGTTTCGCTGCGGTAGGTCACGGCAACCTTGTCGCCGTTGGCCAGGAAGGCCTCGGCGATGGCCAGGCCGATGCCGCGGTTGCCGCCGGTGATCAGGACGCTGCGGGGTGCGGTGGCTGCTTCAGTCATGTAGGGGCTCCGGAATCTGCGGCGCGCGGGGGCCGCTGTAGGTGGGGGTGATTTGGCTGACTTCGATCTTAGCGCCCGCCCCGGCCCGGGTTTGGGCGCCACTGCCGATGGTGAGAGAATTGAGGCAAGCCTTTGGAGCGTGATAAACCACCGTGACCCTTGAAAACCATGCGGGACAATCCGCGCCTGGAGAACCCGGCCAATTCTCCGGCGATTCGGAAGTCCACAGCATCACGGATGCCGCTGGAGCCCATTCGGAGGACATGCGCCAGCGCATGATCAAGTACGCGTTGGCCATGGGAATCCGTATGGTGTGCCTTGTCCTGATTTTCGTGGTGGACGGCTGGTTCAAGATCATTCCGGTGGCCGGGGCGGTGTTCCTGCCCTGGATCGCCGTGATCATCGCGAACGGGAACGACAAAGCCGAAGGCCACAGCGACCTCCTGCTGGATTCGGCCCCGCTGGCTGAGCTGGAAAGCCCACCGGCGCGGCCCGCCGGGGAGGATCCCGGCAGTGAGCTCCTGCAGGGCGAGCTGGTTATTGACGACGACGAATCCCCGTCCGGGCAGGAAAGGAAGGCCTCGTGAGCATCTTCGACTTCGCCGCCGGCACCGATCCCGCAGCGGCCGAAGCCGGTGCCATCTGTTCCCGCAAGGCGTGCCGGGCGCAGGCTTCCTGGCAGCTCCTCTGGAACAACCCCAAGATCCATTCCCCGGAACGCCGCAAGACCTGGCTTGCCTGCGCGGACCACAGGGAATGGCTGGAGGACTACCTTCAGACACGGGGCCTCTGGAAGGAAACCCTGCCCCTCGATGATTCCCGGGCATCCGGCGGCACTGGGCAGGACAGCTGAATGTACCGTTTCCTCTTCTCCAGCAAGTGGCTGGGTTATTTGCTGCTGGCTGCCATCTTCGCCTCCGCCTGTGTGTTCCTGGGCCGCTGGCAGATGGACCGGCGCGCCGAGACCCTGGCCGAAATCAACCGCGTGGTGACCAACTACTCGGCCACGCCCATCCCGTTCGCGGACGCCAGGGAACAATTCAACGAGCTGGACCCCGGCATGGAGTGGACGCAGGTGGAGCTAAGGGGCACCTACCTCAGCTCCGGCCAGCGCGTGGTCCGGAACCGTCCGCTCAACGGCCAGCCGGGCTACGAAGTGGTGGTCCCGTTCCGTCTCGACTCCGGTGAGACAGTGGTCATCGACCGGGGCTGGCTGCCCATCGGCAACGATAATCCGGGCGCCCCGGACTCGGTGCCGGAACCCCCTGCGGGTGACGTGACCGCCGTCGTGCGTTTGAAGCATCCCGAGCCCGAACTCCAGCGTGGCGCCCCCGAAGGCCAGCTGGCTTCCATCGACCTTGCCGCCTACGCCGGACAGCTCGGGTATCCGCTGTTGACCGGGGCGTACGGCCAGCTCGCATCGGAGACGCCGCCTGCAGCGGAGATGCCGTTCCCGTTCCCGAAGCCTTCCACCGAGGAAGGCACACACCTCTCGTACTCGCTGCAGTGGTTCGCGTTCGGCGTGCTGATGTTCGTTGGTTTTGGCTACGCTGCGCGCCAGCAGGCACGCAACGCGGCCATTGACGCCGAGGACGACGACGGGACAGCAGAGGGCGGGCCCCGCCCGGCAGGCGGCGAGCACCGCCGTCGTCCGTTACCTCCCAGGAAGCGGAAGAAGGCGACCTCCGAAGAAGAGGAAGACGCCCTCCTGGATGCTCAGGGGTACTGAAGGATGACGGAGCACGACGACGGACCGGTTGCCGTAGTGCGCGCGGCCTTGGTGGCTGCCGGGGTTGGAGACACCGTGCGGACTTTCCCCGCGGGCGTGCCGACGGCCTCCGCGGCTGCTGAGGCACTCGGCTGCGATCGCGCGGCGATCACGAACAGCCTGATTTTCGACCTCGGCGGAGAGCCCCTGCTGATCCTCGCAAGCGGGGCGGCCCGCGTGGATACCAAACTGGTTGCTGAAAAGTTGGGGGCGGGCAGGATCCGCCGGGCCTCCCCCGACTTCGTCCTGCAGCACACCGGCCAGGCGGTAGGCGGAGTGGCCCCGGTGGGCCACCCGGAAAAAGTCAGGACGCTCCTCGACACGAGCCTTCAGGAGCACCAGCGCCTCTGGGCAGGCGCAGGCGACCACCACTCCATGTTCAGCATCACCTACGAAGAGCTGCTCCGGATCACCGAAGCTTTGGAGCTCAAGGTCCGCTGACTCAAGGTGGCGGTACGGCAAGCGCAGCGGCGTGGGCGATTTATGTAGCGTGCATCAAAGGCGACGAAGGAGCCAGCACGCGGGAAATCGCCCACGCCGCGAAGCGGACGCAACCCACCGGCGTCGAGCAGCGAACCCCAGCAAAACCGACGGCTTAAGCCAGCGTGATGAGGTCCAGGTAGTCTTCGTTCCAGTGGTCCTCGACGCCGTCCGGCAGCAGGACTACGCGCTCGGGGTTGAGGGCCTCCACTGCGCCCTCGTCGTGGCTGACCAGGACGACGGCGCCGGTGTAGTTCCTGAGGGCGCCCAGGATTTCCGCGCGGCTGGCAGGGTCCAGGTTGTTGGTGGGCTCGTCGAGGAGGAGGACGTTGGCGCTTGAAGCCACGATGGTGGCAAGGGCCAGGCGGGTCTTCTCGCCGCCGGAAAGCACGCCGGCGGGCTTGTCGACGTCGTCGCCGGAGAACAGGAACGAACCCAGGATGCCGCGGACTTCGGCGTCCTTCATGTCCGGGGCGGCGGAGCGCATGTTTTCCAGGACGGTCCGGTCCACGTCGAGGGTTTCGTGCTCCTGGGCGTAGTAGCCCACCTTCAGGCCGTGCCCGGCAATAACGTCACCGGTGTCGGGCTGGTCCACACCCGCGAGCATCCGCAGGAGGGTGGTCTTTCCGGCACCGTTGAGGCCCAGGATGACCACCTTCGAGCCGCGGTCGATGGCCAGGTCCACGTCCGTGAAGATCTCCAGCGAACCGTAGGACTTGCTGAGGCCCTCGGCGGTGAGCGGGGTCCTGCCGCAGGGCGAGGGGTCCGGGAAGCGCAGAGCTGCCACGCGGTCGTTTTCCCGGACGGCCTCGAGTCCGCTCAGCAGACGCTCGGCGCGCTTGGCCATGTTCTGGGCGGCAACCGCCTTGGTTGCCTTGGCGCGCATCTTGTTGGCCTGGTCGAAAAGGACCTGGGCCTTCTTCTCGGCGTTGGCGCGCTCCCGCTTGCGGGCGCGCTCATCCGTTTCGCGCTGCGTGAGGTAGCGCTTCCAGTCCATGTTGTAGAAGTCGATCTGCGCGCGGTTGGCGTCCAGCAGGAACACCTTGTTCACGGTGGCTTCCAGCAGTTCGGTGTCGTGGCTGATCACGATCAGGCCGCCCTGGTGGTTCTTGAGGAAGTCACGCAGCCAGGCGATGGAGTCGGCGTCCAGGTGGTTGGTGGGCTCGTCGAGGAGCATGGTCTCGGCGTCCGAATACAGGATGCGCGCCAGCTCCACGCGGCGCCGCTGGCCACCGGAGAGGGTCTTCAGCGGCTGGTTCAGCAGGCGGTCCGGCAGGGCGAGGTTGGAACAGATTGCCGCCGCCTCAGCCTCGGCGGCGTAGCCGCCGGCTGCCAGGAACTCGGATTCAAGCCGGTCGTAACGGTTCATTGCCTTGCGCTGGACCGCCGCGTCCTCGCTGGCCATTTCCTCGTGCGCCACGCGCAGTTTTCCGACGGCAATGTCCAGGCCGCGGACGGACAGGATCCGGTCCCGTGCGAGCTGCTCCATGTCCGGCGTCCGGGGATCCTGCGGCAGGTAGCCGATCTCGCCGGTACGGGTCACTTTCCCCGCGGCGGGAAGTCCTTCGCCGGCGAGGACCCTGGTGAGGGTGGTCTTCCCGGCGCCGTTACGGCCCACCAGGCCGATCTTGTCTCCCTTGTCGATGCGGAAGCTCACCTGGTCCATCAGGAGCCGGGCGCCGGCACGCAGTTCAAGATCCTGGACAGTAATCACAGCAGGTAAGGCCTTTCACAACAGGGAACGCCGCAGCCCTCGCACGATGTTGGGAGGGAGCCGGGGCGGAGTGGCCGGAGAACGGCCCATCCAAGTCTACCGTCCGGCGCCGTCCATGCAGAACGTACTGTCTGCAGCCGCCTCAACCGCCGGCGGTTGGCACGGGACTGTGGCGGACTTCATGTGTCCTGGGGGTGGGTTCGAGGCTGACGGGCTTTCCCGGCCCGGGGGTGAGCCAGCAGACTGTCCTGATGGAGTGGACACGTGCGAAGGACTGGCTGATCGGTGCTGGCGGGATGGTCATCGTCCTGGGGCTTACGGCTGCGATCGCGTGGTGGGTGGTGAGCAGTCCGGCCGGCGGGGATGAGGCAGCGCCTGGGCCATCCCCCACGGCGGGCGCCGGACCCACTGCGGGCGCCGCGCCGCCCGCGGGCCTGGGCGGGGACGAGGTGTGGCTCGCCGATCTGGCCCTGGACGCCGGAACAGTGGCGATCGCGGGCTCGTTGCTTCACGACGTCAAAGCCGTAGGGCAGGACGTGGCCACGGGGCCGGGCGGGATGGTTGCTGAACGCCTCGCGGTGGACGCAACAGTTCCGTTCGACGTCGTTGCCGGGGAACTCGGTGATGGGACGGTGGTCCGCGCCGCCGATGGCGGCCAGGTTCTGGTGGTCCGCACCGTTGAGGCTTTGGGCCGCGAGCTGGACGTTAATGCCACGGGCACAGTGAGGGTCGACGCCGGCAGGCTGGTTGTTGAGCCGCGCTCGATAGACTTTGGCGGGCCGGGATTCCTCTCCGACGCCGTCGGTGCCGCCGTGAGAAGCCTCGTGACCATTGAGCACAGCATTGAGGGCCTGCCCGAGGGCCTCGTCCTTCAGGACGTCGCGGTCCAGGACGACGGCTTCCGTGCGAGTCTCTCCGGCGAGGACGTAAAGCTCGTTCCATAACGTCGCCCGCCCTGGCCGGGAACACTCCACAGCTCCCCAAAGAGGGACGTGGGTGTTGTGGAACCCTAGGTGGGTTTCTTGTTCAGCACGTCCGGAAGTTCCTGCCGCCGTCGAAGTTCCAGGAGCCCGACTGCGTTGACTCCGGTGAAGACGGCACTGAAGGTGATCAGCAGGTCCCTGACCATCACCGAATTCGGGTCACCTGGCTGGGCGATAAGCGATATAGCCAGGATCAGGGCTCCTACACAGAGCCCGCCCGCGCTGGGAAAGTTCCGCTGCCGCATCAGTCCGCTTACCCTTCGGGTCCCGCCGCACGGGCGTCTTGCCTGTTCGATCTTGGAGTCATGCACCTGACCGTAGGCCTCGCCGGGCATCCAGGCAATGCTCTTGATCAAATCCTGAGCATCGGACCTGAATGTTTCCCAGCGTGTTCATGATCGCCCTTCGCAACGGCCGGTGGTGAGCACACCGAACGTTGAACCGCGCTCCTTACCGGTGCGCGACTGCCAGTGTGCGGCCTGCTCGATGGTCTCCGCGGTCTGGTAGTCGGTCTTCTTGCCTGGCCCTAGCTTGATGATGTTGTGGTGCAGGTTCAGCCCTGTGGGGGCCTTCCTGTCTCCGCTGATGTTGATATAGCTGTCCCGCGCGCCGATGAACTGGTTCCGGGTGACCTCCACGTCCATGGGCAGCTCGGTGTCATACGTGAGGATGTGGGTGCCCTTGCCGTCCGTGTCCGGCCGGATGGTCGCAGCCCATGAGTAGCCAGCGTCAGTGCAGACATTGTCTGTGAAAGTGCAGCGGATGTGCCCGGACCCTGGAGACGCATCGCCGGCAGACCACATCTCGAAGGTCTGGTTGCAGTTCTCCACCCGGTTGTTCCGGAAGTGGATGTCGGTCCACGACTTTGCATCCTTCATGGCCGTCCCCTGCATCGTGAAGGCGACGTCATAGCATTCCCGGATGGTGTTGTCCTCCATGATGATGTTGGACGCGCCGATCCAGACCTCGATGCCGTTGCCGTACCGGGTGCCGTCGGAGCTCAGCCGGGACCCGCCAAGGTCCTCCAGGCGGCAGTTCCTGATGCGGATGTTCTCCGAGCCGCCGGTCGCAATACCGTGTGCTCCGTGGCCTTCGATATGAATGCCGTCCAGGATGCTGTGGGAGGCAGGCCGGATGCCGTCCTGCTGGACGGCGATTGCGACGCCGTCGCCAGGGTCGAAGGAAGACCTGACGTACACAAAGGTCTCGTCGCTATGGAAGTCCCACTGGTTCGCCAGTGCATCCAGGCTGGTCCGCTTCCATCCACGGATGAGGCCCGCCACCTTCAGGAAACCGACGTTGGTGGACGGAGCGCCGGTGTTGCCGCTGTACTGGCCGGACCGGGCGGTGATGTCCAGCTTCCATACCCCGGTGGCGTGCTGCACCCAGGCCGGCTTGCTGACCTTGTAGCCGGCAACCTTTGGACGCGGCCCGGTGCCGTAGGCGCCCACCGTCAAGACGCCCGATGTGCCCTTGATGGACGGCTCGTGGAGGGTACCGAAGAATGTGTCGCCGCGCCTGAGCAGGACGGCGTCGCCGCGGCGCAGATCCCCGCGCCTCAGGGCATCCTGGATCCGCGCGAGGCTGCGCCACGGGGCTGCCTCAGTCCCCGGGGCCGAGTCGGAACCAAAGACGCTCACATACCGGGTGTTCCGGCCCCCGCGGGACCGGGTGTGTTCGTCCGTGAACACAGCGGAACTTGCGATGCCGGCTGCAGCCCCTTGGAGGAGCGTGCGGCGGCTGAAGGGTCGCGGAGGTGGTGTCATGGCCGGGGCTGGTCCTCACGGATATCTCACGAGCGATTTTATCCGGCGGCACCCGGCAGGGAAACCGTCAGCGAAGACCTGAACTATGCACACGTGGTACCAGCACGTACCGGCGATCGGGTGCGCGTTTCCGCACTACTCATTGACGAGGACGGGTACGCCTACTGCTGCCGAAACAGCGTGGGGGGCAAGCCCGGCCGGTACCGGAATGCTGAACTCCTCACCTTCTTCAGACGGTCCCGAGTGTCCATGGCCGTCGGAGCCGAGATGGTGCACAAACCGTGCAGAGCCAAGGAGGTTGCCGCGGTCATCATAGAAGCCGGCGAGCACCTGGAGTTCGAGCAGGTCGCTGACATCACTGGTGACTCGGACTGCCCCGGTGGCAGCCTGTCCATCAAAAGCCAAACCCTCGAACACAATCCTGTCATCGAAAGGGCCCTGGACTCGAAGGATCTGGCCAGGGGCAGGCCGGGTTGTCCGGAGTCCTGCCAAGTCCGGTTCCCCTTCGGCACTGACCAGGCCGGGGAAGCTTGTTTTGGCGGCAGCGGATGCCTGCGGGACACGATCGGCGCCGGGCGCGGGGGCCGGTGCCCGAGCACCCAGTACGGCGGAGGCAAACACAGCCAGCGAGGCAGCAGCGAGGGCTGCCATCAGGAGAATCCAAAGCTTGCGGCTCATCGGGTCCCCTCCGGGTGCGCTGCGGACGAGGGCCTGGCCATCACGCGGACTGCGGCGATTCTGCGGTGGTAGTTCACGCTATTCTCAGCGCAGGACGCGCAGGGCCTGGCCCACGATGTCGAACAGGTCGGTGTTGTCCACGCTGCCCTGCAATTGTTCCGCACCCGGACCGTAGGCGTATATGGGCACGTCGGCGCCCGTGTGGTTGCCGGAGGCGTAGGACAGCCAAAGACTGGCTTCCTTGGAACCGTCCTTGACGTTGGCGGGATCATCCGGAGTCCGGAAGGTGGCCGGGCCGAAGTTCTTCGGATCCTCTGAGCCTTCGCCATTGATGATTCCGGTCGAGCGCTCCTCGTCCTTGAAGTTTCCGCCGTTCCGGGTCGGGGTGGAGCTGTTGGCACTGTTCCCGGAATCGACGTTCGGTGGGGGCCCGGCCGCCTCCGCGTTCGTGAAGGAGCCCTTTTCAATGATGTTAAACCCGCCCGTTTCGTGGTCTGCGGTAACAATAACCATGGTGTTGCCGTCCTTTTTCGCGAAGTCCAGGGCAGCGGCGACGGCGTCGTCGAAGGCCTTGACTTCATCCAGTGTCTGGGCCGCGTCATTGTCGTGGGACCGCTTGTCGATCAGGGCGCCTTCAACCTGCAGGTAGAACCCCTTGCCGTTGCTCTGGTCCTGGTTCAGCAGTTCAATGGCCTTCTGCGTCATCTCCTGCAGGGACGGCTCCTCCGCTTGGGGTTTGTCCGGGTTGTCCTTCTTGGCCTTTTCGAGGGTCAGGTTACCGGTATTGAACAGTCCAAAAACCTTGTCCCCCGAGGCCCCGTTCAGGTCGGCGCGCGTGGCGGGGATCTGGCTCGACACAGATCCCAGGATCGAGTAGCCCTGCTCCTTCAACGCGCTTTCATCCTCTGCGTCGAAGCGGGCCATGCCACCGCCGAAAATGACGTCGGCGGTACCGTTGCGGGCGATCTGGTCTGCGATCGGGGTGACCCGGACATCACTGGTGGGCAGCTTGTCGCCGGTCACATCGGTATCCTGGCACGCATCGGCGGAGTAGTCCGGTCCCTGGCAGCCGCGGGCGAGGACATGGCTCATCTGCCCGGCGGGCGTTGCATCGGTCACTTCGGCAGTGGAAACGTTGCCTGTGCGGTAGCCGGCCTGTTTGGCCAATTCCATGATGGTCGGCACCACAACACCCTTGGCGTCCACCCCGATGGCAGTGTTATACGTCTTTACCCCCGATGCGAAGGCTGTGGCCGCAGCGGGGGACGCGGTGACCAGCTCCGGCACGAAGCCGGCCTGCCCGGGCTGGCCGGAGTTCTTCTCCACGGAATAGGTGCTGACCGAGCCGTGGGACGGGAGGCTTTCCATCACCAGCCTGCCCTCGGCGCCGTAGAAGCGCTCCCTGGCCGCTGTGACGTGGGTGCGGCCCATCCCGTCGCCCAGCAGGTAGATGACGTTCTTCGCGGGCGATTGGAAGGCCGCGGGCGCCGGCCTGGTGGCAGTGAACACCGCGTACGCGACCACCGCGACCGCCACGACCGCGCCAAGGACGATCCACACCATCCCGCGAATCTTCCCAGGAGGGCCATCGGACATGAGTGCCGCCGGAACGTATCTCATCAGCGGGTCCCTTCCCGGCCGGGAGCGGGACGAAACTGCTGGATGATGGCTCTTTCATGTCTGCTTCCAGCAGACGCATCGGTGGTTGCCAAAGAATTCCCCCTAGACGAGCTTGTAGGACCACCATAGAAAGCAGTGACGGGGGAAGGAAGGAAACCTTTCCCTCCTTCCGATTTCTTCAGCCAATCTTGAGGTGCCGTGTTCAGCGGGCCTAAGGGCCCTGTTCCCGGCCTGCACCGCCCTCGTACCGTCAATCAAGGGGGACTCATCTTTCGAGCGAAAAGAGTCTGCGATGTATCTCACCCGACGCCAGCTGTTGCAGGCCGGTGCGGTAGCCGGCGCCGGCATCCTGGTCCACCCGGACGCCGCCCTGGCTGCCCGCACACGTGCCCGGCAGGCCGGTCCCTTGACAATGTTCTCCGAGCAGATGCCCACGCTGGCCGAACTGGGGGTCCTCGATATGCGGGCGGGTGGCCAGACAGAACTGTCCATGCTCAACGCCGGGCACGCCTTCCACGGCCAGCTTGGCTCCACGGACACGTTCACCTACCGGGCCGACGGCGCATCGCAGACGTACCTCGGGCCGGTCATCGTCGCCCAACGCGGCACCCCGTTCGCCCTCACCGTGCACAACCGGCTGGGAGAGCACCCGCTGGCATTCGCCATCGACGATGAACTGGTGCCGCCCGGCAGCGACGACGCCAACACCCCCCGCACCTCGACCCACCTGCATGGCGGCAACACCAGGCCAGGGTCCGACGGCGGCCCTGAACAGGTCTTTACCCCCGGCAGTTCCTACACCTACCACTACGACAACAACCAGGATGCCGCCGGGCTCTGGTACCACGACCATGCGCTGGGCATCACCCGCCTCAACGTCTACGCCGGGCTGGCGGGCGGCTACCTCATCCGGGACACCCCGGGGCCGTCCGGGACCGGAATCGACACCGGAGACGGAACCCACCTGCCGCCGCCCCCATACGAGGTGCCGCTGGTCATCCAGGACCGGATGTTCAATCCCGACGGATCCTTCGCCTATCCGCCCAATCCGGAGCTGACGACCAGCGACGGCACCCCACGGCCCTGGGCGCCGGAGTTTTTCGGGGACGTGGCAACTGTCAACGGGAAATGCTGGCCGAACCTGGACGTGGACCGGGGAAAGTACCGGTTCCGCGTGTACAACGGGTCAAACGCAAGGTTCTACAACCTCAAGTTCATGTCCGGCGGAAACGCGCTCACGTTCGCCCAGATCGGCACGGACGGGGGCCTCCTCGACGCCCCGGCCAAGCTCAACAAACTGGTCCTGGGCCCGGGCGAGCGGGCGGACCTTGTGGTGGACTTTGCCGGCCTGTCCGCCGGATCCAAGGTGGTCCTGGGCAACAATGCCCCCACCCCTTACCCCGACGGCCCGGTCGCGGCGAAGCAAGGCGGGGTTCCCCTCCGCGAAATCATGCAGTTCACCGTGCAAAGCCAGGCCGGCTACACGGCGCCGCTGCCGGAAAAGCTGCGGCCCCAGCCCATGACGAGGCTGGCAGGCCTGCCCCCGGCGGCCACCCGCCAGATGACCCTCGTGGAAGTCCTCAACGCGGCGGGCATCCCCATCATGGCCCTGCTGAACAACCGCCCCTTCCACACCACCGACATCACCGCCGTGCAGGGCGACACCCTTGAGGAGTGGGAACTGATCAACACAACAGTGGACGCGCACCCCATCCACCTGCATTTCACCCAGTTCCAGGTCCTCAACCGCCAGCGTTTCGACGTCGGCAAATACCTTGCCGCCACCGGATACGTGGATCCTGGCACCGGGCTGGTGACGCCGGGCCAGGGCAGCAGCGTGCCCGTCACGCCGTTCCTGACGGGCCGCCCCAAGGCGGCACCGGCCAACGAGCGGGGCTGGAAGGACACCGCGGTGTCGATGCCGGGAGAAGTGACCCGGATCAGTGTCCCCTTGGGGGCGGGTGCAGCCGGCGGAGCACCCTTGGCCATCGGCTCCTCGTTCACGGGCGAGTACGTCTGGCACTGCCACATCCTCGAGCACGAGGACAACGACATGATGCAGCGCTACGTCATCGAATGACGGTTCTCCCTCCAAAGCACCACATGCACCACAACGGAAGGGGAAACTCACCACCTTTGTGCCCAGCCTGTAGCTGCGGGCAACCCGTTTAGTAGACCCCCTACAAAATGCCCGCAGTTCCGCACCAGTAATGTCGGCAGTACATTAGATTCCGCTTGTACAACCCCGACAGGACTGCCATGAGCAACACCGACACCGCCTTCAAGAATCCCGCCAGCACCGGGCGCCGCCGCTGGAACGCCACCGACCTTGGCCTGATCGCCGTCTTCGCCGCCCTGGTTGCCGGCGCAGCCCTGGTCCCCGGCCTGGCCGTAAACGGCTTCGGCGTCCCCATCACTTTCCAGACACTGGCCGTGATGCTGACCGGCCTGGTTCTCGGACCGGGACGGGCCTTCGCCGCCGTGGGACTCTACACCCTCTTGGGGCTCGCCGGCCTGCCCATCTTCAGCCAGGGCCGCAGCGGCCTGGGCATCCTCGCCGGCCCATCCGCCGGCTACATCATCGCCTTCCCGATCGCCGCCTGCGTTGTGGGCTGGCTGGCCACCATCGTGATCCGGCGGACCACCAAGGCCAGGGCGCTCTGGTTCTTCCTCTCTGCCGCCGTCACCAGCGCCGTTGTGGTGCACTCCCTCGGCATCGCCGGGATCGCCCTGAACACCAAGGCCACCCTCGGCCAGGCTTTCCTGAGCGACCTGGTGTTCTACCCGGGTGACATGGTGAAGAACATCCTGGCCGCCGTCATCGCCGTCGCACTCCACCGCGCCTTCCCGGACATCCTGGTGCGCCGCGTCCGGCGCAGTGCCGCCCTGCCCGCGAAAGTCTAAGGGACCCGCCATGCCCGCCGTGATCTTCGACCGTGTAACGGTCGCCGTCGAAACGGACAGCGCACCGGAACTGAAAGTCCTCCTCGACTCCATAAGCCTGGAACTTACCGAACAGCGCATCGGCGTCATCGGCGCCAACGGCTCCGGTAAATCCACAGTGCTCCGCCTGGTCAACGGCCTGGTCCAGCCCACGGAGGGCAAGGTCACGGTGGACGGCGCCGATACGGTCCGCGACGTCCGGACGGTACGCCGGAACGTGGGGTTTGTCTTCACCGATCCCCTGTCCCAGCTGGTGATGCCTACGGGCCGGGAGGACGTGGAGCTGTCCCTGCGGCGCTCCGTCCGCAACGGTAAGGAGCGGCGGCAAGCGGCCGAAGCGGCACTGGACCGGCTGGGCCTGCTGGAACTGGCGGACCAGAGCATCTACGAGCTGTCCGGCGGGGAACGGCAGCTCATGGCCCTGGCCGCAGTGCTCGCGGTGAACCCGTCGGTGCTGGTCCTCGATGAGCCGTCCACCCTCCTGGACCTCCGCAACCGGGAACTCCTCCGCAGGACCCTGGCAGGGCTGGACCAGCAGATCATCATGTCCACCCATGACCTTGAGCTGGCATTGGAGATGGACAGGGTCCTGGTCGTCGAAAAGGGTGGGGTGGTGTTCGACGGCGGCGCGGCGCCGGCCGTCGACCACTACCGGATGTTGTGCCGGGACGGCCTGCCGGCAGGAAAACCGCGATGAGGGGCCACGGCTTCCTGCTGGCCAATTACGTGCCGGGACATTCCCTTATCCACCGGGCACCCCTGGCGCTGAAGTTCCTGCTGGTCTTCGGCTGCGGCCTGGCCTCGTTCATTGTGGTGGACTGGCGGGTGTCGCTGGCGGTCCTGGCCGGACTCTGCGGTTTGTTCCTCCTGACCGGAGCGGGCCTGAAGAAGCTGTGGGCCGCCATCCGGCCGCTCGCTGCCGTACTGGTGGTCATCGGGGTGTTCCAGTGGTGGATGCTGGGAGCACCAACGGCGGCGCGGATTGTCCTGAACATCCTGGTCTGCGTGGTGGCTGCATCCCTGCTCACTGCCACCACTCCCGTGCAGCGGCTCCTTGACGGAGTGGTCAGGGCGGCCGGCCCTTTCAAGCGTTTCGGCGCCGACCCCGAGCGGTTTGCCCTGACCATCGCCATCATGCTGCGGAGCATCCCCTACATCGCCGGCACTTTCGCGGACGTCCGGGATTCCGCCCGGGCACGGGGGCTGGAGCGCAATCCGCGGGCCCTGATCCTCCCTGTTTTCATCACCTCGGTGGCGTTTGCGCGCCAGACAGGTGAGGCGCTCGCCGCCCGCGGCCTCGGGGACGCGGAAGACTGACGCCCCCGCCGGGGCACCGCGCCTTAGAGCCGCTGGTATTCCAGCAGCGCAGCGGTGCCCATGCCGCCGGCGCTGCTGATCATCGCCAGCGCCAGGCTTCCCGGTGTTCCGGACCGGCGTGCCTGGGCCAACAGGCGGGTCACCAGGACGGCACCGGACGCGCCATAGGCATGGCCCAGGGCCAGCGCGCCGCCGTCGAGGTTGGCCCGCTCAGCATCGATTCCCACCTGGTCAAGGCAGGCAAGCGTCTGCGACGCGAAGGCTTCGTTGAACTCCACCAGGTCCACCTGGTCCGCTGACACCCCCGCGGCTGTCAGGACGTCCCGGGCTGCGGCGGCGGCGCCGACGCCCAGCAGTTCAGGATCCACTCCAGCCGTCCCGCTTCCCAGCACCAGCAGCCCGTCGACGGCGCCCAGGGTCCTTGCCCGTTGCAGGGAGGTGATGACGACGGCGGATGCGGCGTCGGCGTCGAAGCAGGAGTTCCCCGCGGTGACAGTTCCCCCGTCAACGAAAGCGGCGGGGAACCGGGCCAGGACGGCGGCGTTGAGCCCCCGCCTGGGGCCATCGTCCGCGGCAGTCCCTGCCTCTGTATCCAACGTGACGAGTTCGCCGTCGAACACCCCGGCGTCACGGGCGGCAAGCGCCAGGCGGTGGCTGCGGAGGGCGAACGCGTCCTGGCGTTCCCGGCTGACGCCGAACTCCCGCGCCACATTTTCTGCGGCCACGCCCATGTCCGGATCGCCGAAGCCGGCCGGCACAAACTGAGCCCGAGCGTAGAACTCCGGCCCGCCGTCGTCGTTCCTGTACGCGCGCAGCGGTGCTGTACTGGTGCTCTCCACTCCCCCGGCAAGGTACAGCGGGTTTCCGCCCGCAGCCACCAGCCGCGATGCCAGGACCACCGCGTCGAGTCCGGAGCCGCACTGGCGGTCTACGGTGATCCCCGGAACGCTGACGGGCAGCCCCGCCTCCAGCAGCGCAAGGCGGGCCACGTTTCCGCCACCGCCCACGGCGTTGCCGATCACAACGTCGGTGACTCTGCCGGGCTCCGTTCCCGTTTCCGCCAGGAGCTCCCGGAGCACGGGCGCGAGCAGTTCGTGGGCACGCAGGCTCCGGAGTGCACCGTTGGTGCGGCACACCGGGGTGCGGCGGGCGGCAATGATGACAGGCTGCCGGTCCGGCGGGAGCATCTCAGCTGTCAAGGCTGCGCACCCTGCGGTCCCGGGAACTGATCCAGTCCAGCAGCAGGCTGCGGCTGACCTTGCCCCGGTCCGTGGTGGGCAGTTCGCTCAGCAGGTAGTACTGGAGCGGGCGCTTGTCCCGGACAAGGAGGTCCTCGAGCCCGGCACGGAGCTGGGTGGCCGTGATGCCGCCGTGGGAGGGGACAACACCGGCCACGACCCTTTCCCCGCGAAGGTCGTCGGGCATTCCGGCCGCGACGGCGGCGGACACACCCGGCACCGCTGACAGTGCCAGTTCCACCTCATGGGGGTAGACGTTCTTGCCTGACGTGAGGATCATGTCCGCGCGGCGGCCCAGGATGTGCAGTTCGCCTTCGGACAGGTAGCCCTGGTCGCCCACCGTGAACCAGCCGTCAAAGGACTTCAGGGCCTCCCCGTCATCACCCCAGAGGTAGCCGTTGCTGACCATTGCGCTGCGGACGCAGATGTTTCCGGACTCCCCGTCGGGCAGCGGCTGCCCCGAGTCGTCGAGGATCCGCACGTCCACACCCGGAAACGCCCGGCCGATCCCCGTTCCGCCCAGTACTGCCGGCTGGCTGGCGGCCAGCCCCGTCCCCGAGACGAAACTCAGTTCCGAAGCACCGTAGTACTCGAAGATGGTGGCATTCGGGGCCCAGCGGCGGGCAGCCTCAAGGGTCCGCGCGTCCAGCTTCGAGCCGGCACAGATGATGGTCCGCACGCCGGAGGCGTCCACGCAGCCGGTCAGGCCGCGTTCGCTGAGCATCCGCAGCATGGTGGGCACCAGCACCAGCCGGGTGACGCGGTCGTGGGTGATGGCGGCGTGGACGTCGCCCACGTCAAAGCTTTCCAGGGTCTGGAATTCCGACCCTGCATAGAGGCATTCGGCCAGCGCGTAGAGGTTGAGGCTGGCGGCAAGGGGGCCAGGTGCCAGGGTCACATCGTCCGCACGGAGCCCGAAGAATTCGATGGAGGCTTCAAAGGATTCCTGCCAGGACCGCCGGGACCGCGTGAAGGCTTTTGGAATCGACGTGGTGCCGGATGTGAGCCCGATCAGGAAGGTGGACCCGGGGTCGCCGTCTGCGAGCTCATCATCCGGGGACACGGCCGCGGGTTGGGCACACGCGTCCACGCGCCGCTTCATGTCCTCCTGCAGCAAACCCGGCCAGGCAGGATCGAGGACGGCGCACTGGCGTCCGGCGGCCACCGCCGCGGCGAATCTTGCCGCGAAGTCAACCGAGTTGGCTTCGCACAGGGAGGTCACGGATTTGGTGTGGGGTACCAGCGCCGCAGCGGAGTCCCGGAGCTCCGCCCAGGAGAGGCGGCGCCCGGCAATCACGACGGCGGTGTCGTGGGGCCGTTCCTCGGCCCAGCGCTGGATTCTGTTCAGGAAAGGCATCGGATCAACTTTACCGGCCGGCACCGGTTGAGCTTCCGGTCCGCGGGTATTGTGACTTTATGAGTTTCAACGACAACGTGCAGCTGGATCCCTCCCAGGTCCAGGACCGCCGCGGCATGGGCCGCGGAGTCAAAGTGGGCGGCGGGATCGGCGGCGGGCTCATCCTGCTCATCGCGGCGCTCCTGGGTGTCAATCCACAGTTGCTGGAGGGCCTGGCCGGGGCCGGGCAGGAGCCGCAGAGCCAGGGCACGGCGCCCGCCTGCCAGACAGGAGCAGACGCGGATGCCCGGGTGGACTGCCGCATCACCGGCACCGTCAACAGCCTGAACGCCTTCTGGCCCGCCTACCTGCAGCAGTACAACGTCCAGTACCCGCAGCCGGAGACGGTCATCTTTGAGCAGGGTGTCAGCACCGGCTGCGGCACGGCCTCCAGTGCTGTTGGCCCCTTCTACTGCCCCACCGACACCACGGCCTACTTTGACCCCGGGTTCTTCCAGGAGCTGGTGGACAGGTTCGGCTCCTCGGGTGGACCCCTGGCGCAGGAGTATGTGGTGGCCCACGAGTTCGGGCACCACATCCAGAACGTGCTGGGAACGCTCGACCAGGCCCAGCAGGATCCGCAGGGACCTGAATCCGGAGCCGTGCGCGTGGAGCTGCAGGCCGACTGCTACGCGGGCCTCTGGGCCAAGCACGCATCAACCCAGCCGGGCCCCGACGGCCAGCCGTTCCTTGAACCCCTCACCCAGCAGGACTTGAACGACGCCCTGTCCGCCGCCTCCGCTGTTGGTGACGACCGGATCCAGGAAGCGGCCACCGGGCGGGTCTCCCCCGAGGCGTGGACCCACGGCTCCAGCGAACAGCGCCAGCGCTGGTTCTATAAGGGCTACGAGACCGGCGACATCAACCAGTGCGACACGTTCTCCGCGCCCACCCTGTAACCCCAGAGAACGACGACGGCCGGTCACCTTCGCAATGAAGGTAACCGGCCGTCGTCGTACCTGGGCCCACGCTACCGAGGGGCCCCAATCGAGCTTGCGAGATTGGGGAGGTTCCCTAACTGAGCGAAGCGAGGTTAGGGAGGCGGTGGGGATCTAGATGTTGAAGCCGAGGGCCCGCATCTGGTCCTTGCCGTCGTCGGTGATCCGTTCCGGACCCCATGGCGGCATCCAGACCCAGTTCAGGCGCCAGTCGTCAACAACGCCGTCCAGGGCCTTGCCCACCTGCTCCTCGAGCACGTCGGTGAGCGGGCAGGCCGCCGTGGTCAGCGTCATGTCGATCAGCAGTGCGCCGTCGTCGTCCGAGTACTTCAGGCCGTACAGCAGGCCCAGGTCAACGATGTTGACGCCGAGTTCGGGGTCGATGACATCCTTCAGCGCCTCCTCGACGTCCTCAAGGCTCGTACGTGCCGCGTTGATTTCGGTCATGGCGAAAGTCCTTACTAGGCCTGCGCCACGGCGGGTGCAGCGGCTGCGCCGGCACCCCTGGCGTAGCGGTCGTAGCCTTCTTCTTCGAGCCGGTCGGCGAGCTCCGGGCCGCCTTCCTCAACAACCTGGCCGTCCACGAACACGTGCACGAAGTCAGGCTTGATGTAGCGCAGGATGCGGGTGTAGTGCGTGATGAGCAGGGTGCCCATCTTGCCTTCGGCGTGCGCGCGGTTGACGCCCTCGGAAACAACCTTGAGCGCGTCAACGTCCAGGCCGGAGTCGGTCTCGTCCAGGATGGCGAACTTGGGCTTGAAGAGTTCCAGCTGGAGGATTTCCACCCGCTTCTTCTCACCGCCGGAGAAGCCCTCGTTGACGTTGCGCTGGGCAAAGTCGGCATCGATGCGCAGCTGCTCCATGGCAGCCTTGACGTCCTTGGTCCAGGTGCGGAGCTTGGGGGCTTCGCCGTCGATGGCGGTCTTGGCGGTGCGCAGGAAGTTGGTCATGCTCACGCCGGGGACCTCCACCGGGTACTGCATGGCAAGGAAGACGCCGGCGCGGGCACGCTCGTCAACGCTCATTTCCAGGACGTCTTCGCCGTCGAGGGTGATGGAGCCGCTGGTGACGTTGTAGCGCGGGTGGCCGGCAATGGTGGAGGCCAGGGTGGACTTGCCGGAACCGTTGGGGCCCATGATGGCGTGGGTTTCGCCGGTCCGGATGGTCAGGCTGACGCCCTTCAGGATTTCCTTGGTGCCCTGCTCCGTCTCAATGCTGACGTGCAGGTCCTTGATCTCAAGAGTAGACATGTGTCTTGTTCTCCTCTGCACCGGGCCTGGGCGGCGGTGCGGTCTCTGTCTGGAAGTTGGTTCGTAATTCTGTGGTGCTAGCTGAAGTTGGGAGCCTCGGCGCCGTTGAGGACATTGGTGACGTCCACATAGACTTCGTCCCCGACGATCTCGACGGCGAACACCGGGACCGGATCGTAGGCCGGGAGCTGCAGCGGTTCGCCGCTGCGCAGGTCGAACTGTGAGCCGTGGCCCCAGCACTCGATGGCGCAGCCCTCCACCTCGCCCTCGGACAGCGAAATGTCCGCGTGCGAGCAGGTGTCGCCGATCGCGTGGATCTCCCCCATGGAGTCCTTGACGATCGCCACGGGGTAGTCATCAATCAGGATCCGCAGCGCCTGCTTCAGCTGGATTTCATCCGCCTTGCAGACAAGCTCGCCCTTTGGCTGGTCAGTCATCTGTAACCGTGCTCCGTGCCTTCTAGTTGTCCGTGAGAGCGAGTTCGTGCTCAACAGCCTCGGTCAGCCGCTCCTCGATGGAGGGGACCTTGATCTGCTGGATGATCTCGTTCAGGAAGCCGCGGACCACCAGGCGGCGGGCGACATCCTCAGGGATGCCGCGTGCCATGAGGTAGAACAGGTGCTCGTCATCCATCCGGCCGGTGGCGCTGGCGTGGCCCGCACCCTCGATCAGCCCGGTCTCGATTTCGAGGTTGGGCACGGAGTCGGCACGGGCGCCGTCCGTCAGCAGCAGGTTGCGGTTGGCCTCGTAGGTATCGGTGCCTTCTGCTTCCTTGCGGATCAGGACGTCGCCAACCCACACTGCGTGGGCGTTGCGGCCCTGCAGTGCACCCTTGTAGAGCACGTTGGACTTGCAGTTGGCCACGGCGTGGTCAACGAACAGGCGCTGCTCCAGGTGCTGCCCGGCGTCGGCGAAGTACAGGCCGAACATTTCAGCCTCACCGCCGGGGGCGGTGAAACGGGCCGACGGCGTGACGCGGACCAGGTCGCCGCCAAGGCTCACCATGACGTGCTTGAGCTTGGCGTCTCGGCCGATCTTCGCTTGCTGGGAGGAGGCGTGGACGGCGTCGTCGTTCCATTCCTGGAGCGTGATGACCGTCAGGCTGGCGCCGTCTTCAACGATGATCTCGACGTTTTCGGAGACGATGGCGGATCCCCGGTGGTTCAGGACAACAACTGCCTTGGAGAACTTCTCCGCAACAATCACCAGGTGCTGGGCAGCCGGGTCCAGTGAGGTGCCTTCAATGTCGACGCTGACTTCCGTGAGCGCTTCGAATTCGGAAGGGATGGTCACCACGGTGGCGCCGGCGAAGTTCTCCCAGGCGTTGGCGGAGACGCGGTCCTCGGGGATACCCGCGGTGCCGATGCGGCGGTCGTCGCGGCCGACGCTCTCCACGGTGATTTCCTCCGGGCCGGTGACGACGACGGTGGGTGCCGTGCCGGACAGGACCTCCGAGTGCAGCCCGCGGAGGCGCTTGAGCGGGGTGAACCGCCAGTCTTCCTCCATGCCAGTGAGGGGCTTGAAGTCGGCGAGGTTGTAGGACGTCAGGCGGCCGGCGCGTGAGCTGTCCGGAACACCGACGCCGCCACCATGGGAGTGGCTTTTCGCCGCAGCGCCGGCCAGCGGGGCCTTGGAGCCTGCCGCGTTGATGGGCGAGAGGCTTTCGCCTTCTTCGGTGAAGCCGTCGATGAACGGCTGGGCTGAAGGCGCGCCGATGCGTGCCTTTTCAGTAGTGATTTCAGTCATCGTTATCCGACGGACCCTTCCATCTGCAGTTCAATCAGGCGGTTCAGCTCAAGTGCGTACTCCATGGGGAGTTCGCGGGCAATCGGCTCGATAAAGCCGCGGACGATCATCGCCATGGCCTCGTCTTCGCGCATGCCGCGGGACATCAGGTAGAAGAGCTGCTCTTCGCTGACCCGGGAAACAGTTGCCTCGTGGCCCATGACAACGTCATCCTCGCGGATGTCGATGTACGGGTAGGTGTCCGAGCGGCTGATCGTGTCAACGAGCAGGGCGTCGCAGCGGACGGTGTTGGCCGAGTGCTTGGCGCCTTCACGGACCTGCACCAGGCCGCGATAGGCCGCACGTCCGCCGCCACGGGCCACGGACTTGGAAATGATGGAGCTCTTGGTGTTGGGCGCGATGTGCACCATCTTCGAGCCGGTGTCCTGGTGCTGGCCTTCGCCGGCGAACGCGATGGACAGTGTCTCGCCCTTGGCGTGCTCGCCCACGAGGTAGACGGCAGGGTACTTCATGGTGACCTTGGAGCCGATGTTGCCGTCGACCCATTCCATGGTGGCGCCTTCTTCGCAGATGGCACGCTTGGTCACCAGGTTGTACACGTTGTTGGACCAGTTCTGGATGGTGGTGTAGCGGACGCGGGCGCCCTTCTTCACGATGATTTCCACCACGGCGGAGTGCAGCGAGTCCGAGGTGTAGATCGGCGCGGTGCAGCCCTCGATGTAGTGGACGTAGGAGTCCTCGTCCGCGATGATCAGGGTCCGCTCGAACTGGCCCATGTTTTCCGTGTTGATGCGGAAGTATGCCTGCAGCGGGATGTCCACGTGGACGCCCTTGGGGACGTAGACGAAGGAGCCGCCGGACCAGACGGAGGTGTTCAGCGACGCGAACTTGTTGTCGCCCACGGGGATGACCGTGCCGAAGTACTCCTGGAAGATCTCAGGGTGTTCCTTGAGCGCGGTGTCGGTGTCCAGGAAGATGACACCCTGCCGCTCAAGGTCCTCGCGCAGCTGGTGGTAGACAACCTCGGACTCGTACTGGGCGGCGACGCCGGACACCAGGCGCTGCTTTTCAGCCTCGGGGATGCCCAGCTTGTCGTAGGTGTTCTTGATGTCCTCGGGCAGGTCTTCCCACGTGGCAGCCTGCTTCTCCGTGGAGCGTACGAAGTACTTGATGTTGTCGAAGTCGATGCCGGAAAGGTCCGCACCCCAGGTGGGCATGGGCTTGCGGTCGAAGTACTTCAGGCCTTTGAGGCGGAGGTCAAGCATCCACTCGGGCTCGCTCTTCTTGGCCGAGATGTCCCGGACCACTTCTTCGTTGAGCCCACGGCGTGCGTTGGCGCCGGCGTCGTTCTTGTCGGCCCAGCCGTACTCGTAGTTGCCGATGCCGTGAAGCTCGGGATTCTTCTCGAGAATCTCCGAGATCACAGTGTTTTCGGCTACTGCTTTCTCTGATAGTTGGTCCGTCATCACGGCCTTTCTTGCTGATGGTTGTTTACTTCAGTCAGGCTGGCGGGGGCTGCCGGGGGCGTTGGGGGCCCTCCGGCAGTCAGCCGGCCTGTGGGTATGTGGGTGGTGCAGACGTGGCCGCCGCGGGCCAGGGTGGAAAGCCGGCGCACGTCAACGCCCACCAGCCGGGAGAAGACTTCGGTTTCCACGTCGCAGAATACGGGGAAGCGGGCGGCGAGCTGCTGGATGGGGCAGTGGCCCTGGCAGAGCTGGACGCTGGAAAGGGCGGCGGGCAGCGGAGCCTTGGCTTCGATTGAGGCGGCCGAGGCCACGAAGTTGTCGCGGGTCAGGGCGTCCGCCAGGGCCTTCGCGCGGTCGGTGATGTCCGGCCCGGCTTGGTCGATTTCCGGGGCGTAGCGGCGTTCCATCTCGGCGAAACGCTCGACGGCGAACGCCCGGACAGCGTCCGGCCCGGCAACCTTCTGGAGCTGCTGGAGGGCGAGGGCGGCGATGTCCAGGTAGTCGTTGCCGAGGCTCGACTGGCCCTGGGAGCTGAGCACGTAGCGGCGTGCCGGGCGGCCTGCGCCGCTGCCGGATTTTGCCACCCGCTTGACCTCGATGACGCCGGCCCGGGACAGATGGTCCAGGTGCCTGCGGACGGCGGCCGGGGTGAATCCCAGGAGGTCGCCCAGTTCGGCGGCGCTGACGGGCCCGTGTTCCAGGACGGCCGCGAGGACGCGGTCGCGCGTGCGCTCGTCGGCGTCAGCTACCGGCCCGGCGGGCAGGGCGCCGCGTTCCGCTGTAACAGCGGAGGCCCCGTGCCGGGCAACAGGCACAGCAGTAGCGTTGGTCATGGAATACACAACACAATAGTGTCGTAATTTAGTCCCGCATTCCAGTAAGGCGAGGCTGGCCTGTGCTGAACCCCACCTCTGGAGTTTTCGTCCACGTATGCAGACTTCACCGGCCGCGCACCCTGCGCACCTGGACGAAAACCCCGGATGCCGGCCGAAGTCCCGGAGGACCGCCGGTAATACTACTTCCCGTAGAATACTGGGGTGCGATCGCCCCTGTCCCCCGTTCTGTCCATCAACGGGCTTGTTAAAGATGTAGGCCCGCTTTCCAGCATGGACGGAAGAATGCTCCGGGTGGTGAGCGGCGTCTCACTTTCCGCCGAGCGCGGGCAGGTCACAGCCCTGCTGGGTGCCAACGGCGCCGGTAAAACCACCACCCTGGAATGCGCCCAGGGCCTTCAGAAGCGCAGCGGCGGGAGCATCTCGCTGCTCGGCCAGGACCCCGCAACGGCCGGGGCGGAACTGCGCTCCCGAGTAGGCGTGATGCTCCAGGACGGCGGCCTCCCGCCGTCGGCCAGGCCTGTCCCCCTGCTGCGGCACATTGCCGGCCTCTACGCCCACCCGTGGCCCGTGGACGACCTCATCCAAAGGCTCGGCATCGACACCTTCAGCCGGACCACCGTCCGCCGGCTTTCAGGCGGGCAAAAGCAACGCCTGGCCCTCGCGGCCGCCCTGGTCGGAAGGCCGGAGGTCCTCTTCCTCGACGAACCCAGCGCAGGACTGGATCCGCAGTCCCGCCAACTGGTGTTCGAGCTGATCGGCGAGCTGCGCGATGCGGGAATGGGCATCATCCTCACCACGCACCTGATGGATGACGCCCAGCGGCTGGCTGACTACGTCTACATCATTGACGGCGGCCGCAATGTCGCCGAAGGAACAGTCCAGGAACTGCTGCAGCGCGGACCCGCCGTCGACGCCGGCGCTGACCACGTGCGCACCCTCACCTTCGACGCGAAGCCGGGACTGGACCTGTCCGGCGTACTGCCCGCCGACGTCGTGGTCCTGGAGGAGCGGGCCGGAAGCTACACCGCCACGGGAACCCTGACTCCCCGGCACCTTGCCATGCTCGCCGAATGGTGGGCAGCGCACGACGTCATGCCCGCCGCCATGTCATTGCAGGCGCGTAGCCTTGAAGACGTCTTTCTGGACATCTCGGGAAAGGACATCCGATGAACCCGACCCCCGCGGGCACCGCTCCCGCTGCAGGGGCCGGTGCACCCGCCCGGCAGCAGCCCGCATCCCTGCTCCGCCGCATCCTGCTCCAGGGCAAATACGAGGCGCTGGCGATGCTCCGGAACGGCGAGCAGCTGATCCTCGCGGTGGTCCTGCCGCTGCTGGCGCTTGTTGGCCTGACGGTGACCCCGTTCCTGGACGGCCTGGGGCCGAGCCGAATCGACGTGGCGGTCCCGGGGATCCTGGCCCTCTGCGCCATGTCCACAGCCTTCACGGGCCAGGGCATCGCCACGGGATTCGACCGCCGGTACGGTGTGCTGCGTTTCCTGTCCACGACTCCCCTGGGCCGGGGCGGGCTGATCGCCGGCAAGGTGCTTTCCGTGCTGGCGGTGCTCTGCCTGCAGGTTGCCGTGGTGGCAGCGGTCGGGCTTAGCCTCGGATGGCAGCCGACGGCGGCCGGCTGGGTTCCCGGGCTGTTCCTCCTCGCGCTGGGCGCGGCGGCCTTCACCGCCCTGGGGCTGCTGGTGGCCGGAACCGTGCGTCCCGAAGCAACCCTGGCCATCACCAACCTGCTCTGGATCCTCCTGGGGGCCCTTGGCGGGATCGTCATTCCTGCGGAACGGCTGCCCGCGGCGGCCCAGCAGATCGTTGGACTCCTGCCCTCGGGCGCACTCGGCGAAGCGCTGCGGGACGCCTTCCTGCACGGTGCGTTGAATGGCGCCGCCTCCCTCATACTGGTGCTCTGGACAGTTACTGCCGGGGCCGCAGCAATCCGTTGGTTCAAGTGGAATTGAGATACTCGTGAGCACCGCCTTCCGCCTTCCCCAGTTCGCCGGCCGCCTCGCATCACGGCTGCCCCGCACCGTGGATGCAAGTGTCCGGCGCCTCGCCGTGGCCTCCCTGATCGGGCAGACCCTGCTGGTGCTGACCGGTGGAGCCGTCCGGCTGACCTCCTCCGGCCTGGGCTGCCCCACCTGGCCCCGCTGCACGGACACGTCCCTGGTGAACACGCCCGAGATGGGCATCCACGGGTTCATCGAGTTCGGCAACCGGCTCCTGACCTTCGCCCTGGCGGCCGTCGCCGCGCTGATGCTGGTGTACCTGTGGAACCTCCGCAAGGAACGCCGCGACCTCTTCCTGCTGGCGCTGGGCCTGCTGGCCAGCATCCCCGCCCAGGCCGTGATCGGCGGCATCACCGTCCTCACCAACCTCAACCCCTGGGTGGTGGGCCTCCACTTCCTGGTTTCCATGGCACTGGTGGTGCTTGCCACGCTGTTGGTCAACCGTGCGTTCGGCCGGACCGGCCGGTTCCGCACTGTTCCCCTCGCCGCCCTGCCGGGGGTCATGCGTCCCGTGACGGCCGCCGTCGCGCTTTTTTCCGCCGTCGCCGTCATGCTGGGTGTGGTGGTCACCGGAGCCGGTCCGCACGCCGGAGACGCCGATGCACCGCGCAACGGGCTGGACTGGGACCTGTTCTCGCACATCCACGCCGTCCCGGCCTACCTGGTGACCGCGGGAACCCTGGTGGCGCTCGCGCTGGTGCTGCTGCGGCGGATCACTGGCCCCATCCGCACGGCGGTCCTCGGCCTCCTTGGCGTTACCCTGCTCCAGGCCGTCATCGGATTCACCCAGTACTACAACGGCATCCCGGCCCTGCTGGTGGCCGCCCACATGCTCGGCGCCGCCATGCTCATGGGCGCTGCGACCAACGCCTGGGACCTCGCCAAGTCAAGCCCCGTGGCCTGACCCTGTAAGCCTGGCAAGGGCGCCCCGGTTCGTGAACCGGGGCGCCCTTTTTCGTGCCTGTCGACGCTGCGGCTAACGCGCCGGTGCGTGGGCGGTGGACATCTCCGCAGCCTGTTCCGGGTCCAGGAACTCAATGCCCGCCTGGCGCACAAGCACCACCCGGGCGGTGGCGATGTCGTAAAAAAGGCCCGTCGCCTGGACACGCCCGTCGGCCAGGGCGGGACCTGCCACCGGGTGGCTTTCCAGCTTGGCGAGCTGGACGGCGACGTTCACCATGCCCAGCTGGTCCAGCCTGCCATATCCAGCGGCAGCCGCGCTGGCGGCCACCGGATGGTCCGCCAGCAGTTCGAGGTAGCTGGGGCGGGCGTGCTCCAGCCAGGCGTCAAAACCGGTTCCAAGGCCGGGGTTGCCCGCACCTTCGGCATCGGCAATGACGGCCTTCATGGCTCCGCAGTTCGAATGCCCGCAGATCACGATCGAGTCCACTTCCAGGCCCTTCAGGGCAAAGGAGAGGGCCGAGTCGATCGAGGCGTCCTGGCCGTCGTGGCACACTACGTTGCCGATGTTCCGCAACGTCAGCAGGTCACCGGGGCCGCTGCTGGTGATCAGGTTGGGGTTCACGCGCGAGTCCACGCAGGCCACGAACAGGGTGTCCGGATTCTGCCCTTCCGCCAGGTCCTGCACCAGCGGGCGGACCTTGTCAGCGAAGCGGCGGTGGTACTTGTTGATGCCCAGCAGGACCGGTGATGGCGGCAGCGCGCTCTGTCCTTCATTTCCCTCCGCCAGTTCGTCCGGAGCGGGCTGCCACGAGGTCCTTGGCGGGAGCGGAAGCTCCTGCGCTTCCTGGCGCTTTGGTGCCTGGTCCGCCGCGTCCTGGAACAGGGTGTTCCCGTGATGTTCAAGGAGGACAGTACCGCCGGCGGCCTGGTACTGCTGCTGCCAGGCGAGCAGGGCCTCGCGGAACGCATGGTCCACGTAATCCGCGTTGAGCTCCACAAGCACGTGCTCGCCGGCCGGGACCGAGTGCAGCACGCGGTTGAGCCGCGGCAGGGCGAAGAAGCTGCACGAACCGTCGATGGTGATGCGCCAGGACCTGGACGGTGGAACAGGCGCCTGGGCGTGGACTGTTGCCCGCAACACGCGCCACAGCACACTGGCCGCCGCGAGGGCCAGGCCGATCATGACGCCTTCCAGCAGGTTCAGGAACACCACGCACAGCAGGGTCACGGCATAGATCAGCAGGTCACCGGTCCGGAGGCTGGTGCGGATGTCCGCCACCTTGATCAGGCGGGCTCCGATAACCACCAGGAGGCCCGCGAGGACGGACAGCGGGATCAGCTGGATCAGCCCTGCGAAGAGTGCGGAGAAGGCAAGGACCCAAACACCGTGCAGGACGGCGGAGGCCCGGGTCGCGGCGCCGGCCTCCACGTTGGTGGCGCTGCGCACGATCACCCCGGTGACGGGCAGCCCGCCCAGCGATCCTGAAACGATATTGGCGGCCCCCTGCCCCACCAGCTCGCGGTTCAGGTTGGTCCGGGGGCCGTGCTGCATTTTGTCCACGGCGACGGCGGACAGGAGGGACTCGATACTGGCGATCAGCGCCATCGTCAGGACGGCGAACGCTGCTGCCCGCCAGCTGCCGTCGGGCAGCTGCGGCAACGCGACCGCGTCCAGGATCGATCCGGTGAAGGAGATGCGTTCAACCGCAGGGGCGAACGCCACAGACAGTGCCGTGCCGGCAGCGACGGCGGCCAGCGGCCCCGGGACCCGGCGCACTGCGGCGGGCAGGTACTTCCAGCCGAGGAGGATAGCGACGACGGTAAGGCCCAGGAGGGCGGCGTGCAGTTCGACGCCGGTGATGGCGGCGGGCAGGGCACTGAGGTTCTCAAGGGCCGACCCCGCCGGCTGCGATCCGAGCAGGACGTGGACCTGCTGCAGGATGATGGTCACCCCGATGCCGGCCAGCATGGCCTTGACCACCACCGGCGAGACGGCAAGCGCGGCACGGCCCACGCGGCTGATGCCCAGCAGCAGCTGGACGACGCCGGCTGCCGCGGTGATGGCGCAGGTCACCTGCCAGCCGAACTCCTGGACAATGCCGGCTACGACGACGGTCAGGCCGGCGGCCGGGCCGCTCACCTGCAGCGGCGACCCGCCCAGGCTCCCCGCCACAATGCCGCCGACTGCGGCAGCGATAAGGCCGGCCATGACGGGGGCGCCGGACGCCGCGGCGATTCCCAACGACAATGGCAGGGCAACGAGGAACACCACCAGCGAAGCAGGCACGTCGGCTGCAAGATGGGCCAGGAATACCGGGCGGCGGAACCCGTGCCGGCTATTGGTGCCGGCCGGCGGCGGGCTGTGGTTTGAGGCAACAGCAGGGGCGGGGTGCGGCGGTTGTGCCATGGAACTTCCTTTGCTTGGGAACAGGAGCAGTTCCACCGTAACCACACGGTCACGAGCCGTGACAGGTTAAAGTGACCAACATGACAGTTCTGTCATACATATGACGGCGCCTGCTTCCCCCTGCCCCGGCGTTAAGTCCTGGTCAAAAAAAACCTCCCCCGGCCGCGGCCGGGAGAGGTTTAGAGGACTGTGGAGTCAGCCTGCCATGACGGCGGGGCCGATGAACGGGTCCACGGCCAAGGCGATAAACAGGAGGGTGAGGTAGCTGATGGAACCGTGGAAGACCTTCATGGCCCGCTTGTCCGAGATATCCTCACGCTGCGCCCTGTTATAGAGAGCGTGTGACTCGTAGAGGAACCACGCGCCCGCCAGGACGGCAGTGACGGTATAGACCCATCCGGCTCCGCCGGCAGGAACCATGAGCAAAGAGCAGGCCACCATGGCCCAGGCGTAGAGGACCACCTGCACCGAAACCACCTTGGCACCGGCGATGGCGCCGAGCATGGGGACCTTGGCGTTGCGGTAGTCCTCGCCGTAGCGCATGGACAGCGGCCAGTAGTGCGGGGGCGTCCAGAGGAAGATCACCATGAAGAGAATGACGGCCGGCCATTCCACCGAGTTGGTGACCGCCGCCCAGGCAATCAGCACGGGGAAGCAGCCCGCTGCCCCGCCCCACACAATGTTCTGCGCGGTCCGGCGCTTGAGGATGATCGTATAGATCACCACGTAGAAGAAGATGGCGCCCAGCCCGAGCCAGGCCGACAGGGGGTTCGCACCGAACCACAGGATCGCGATGGCGGCAGCACCCAGGAGCCACGAGAAGATCAGTGCCTCACGCGGCGTGACCTCACCCGTGACCAGGGGGCGGTTCTCGGTGCGGTGCATCAGTTTGTCGATGTCGCGGTCAATGTAGCAGTTGAAGGCTCCGGCGCTGCCGGCCGCGAAGGCGCCGCCCACGAGCGTGGCGAGAATGAGCCCGATGGAGGGAAACCCGCGCTCTGCGTAGATCATGGTGGGCAGCGTGCTGACCAGGAGCAGCTCAATGACCCGGGGCTTGGTGAGGGCGAGATACGCCTTTGCTTTACGGGCGATCCCGGGCCTCGAAGCCCGTGATGCGTTCAGCGTCGTATCTGTTGTGCTCACGGTGGCAGTCACCCGTTCTGTTGGCAGTTCTGTCTGGCTGTCCAGCTTGGTCGTCCGGCCCCGCCCCAAAACCGGGCGCCCGCGGAACAGTGATCCACGCAACAGCGGGAGTCCGGGCGGCTGGCACGTGTCCCCCAGCCCGGCGCTGGCCTCCGAATATCATACCGCGCCGGCCTCGCCGCCACGGCCGGTCGGCCGGGGCGGCGATCAGCGCCAGCCAGGGCTTCTGTTGGTGCTGGTGATCGCTCGCGCGCCAATTCGAGCAGATTAACTCAACCTCACTTCAGACGCATTCACATAAGCGGAAATTGCGTCCAAAACGTGAGATTTGGGCCGCCCGGAGAATGGAATAGAGCTAAGCTGTCACCAGATCAGCACGCAGCAAGGAAGCGGTGGAAAACGCATTCCCAACTGCCAGTGGCTGAGTGAAAGATCAACGTTTCGATGGTGAACGGCTGGTACACACCGCAGCGGGCGCCACACAGCGTGCCTTCATGCGGATCCGGTGTGCCACCTGCCATCAGCACAGAGAGGGGCCCGGTTTTCGTGCCACATTTGGAAGAGCAAGAACTGTCCTGGACTAGCCTGGACCAGCGTGCGGTGGACACTGTCCGCGTGCTGGCCGCGGACGCGGTGGAGAAGGTTGGCAACGGCCACCCCGGCACGGCCATGAGCCTGGCACCGGCCGCGTACCTTCTTTTCCAGAAGCTGATGCGCCACGACCCCCGGAACCCCGACTGGCTGGGCCGTGACCGCTTCATCCTGTCTCCGGGCCACACGTCCCTCACGCTCTACATCCAGCTGTTCCTGTCCGGCTACGGCCTGGAACTGAAGGACCTTGAGGCCCTGCGCACCTGGGGATCACTGACACCCGGCCACCCCGAGTACAAGCACACCGCCGGCGTCGAGATCACCACGGGCCCGCTGGGCCAGGGCCTTGCTTCGTCTGTCGGGTTCGCCTACTCGCAGCGCCGGATGCGCGGGCTGTTCGACGCCGATGCTGCCGCGGGCGAGAGCCCCTTCGACCACACCATCTGGGTCATCGCGTCCGACGGCGACCTCCAGGAAGGCGTCACGGCAGAGGCTTCCTCGCTCGCCGGCCACCAGGAGCTCGGCAACCTCGTAGTGGTTTACGACGAGAACCACATCTCCATCGAGGACGACACCGACATCGCCTTCACCGAGGATGTCCTGAAGCGCTACGAGGCCTACGGCTGGCACGTCCAGCGCGTCGACTGGACCAAGACCGGCGAATACAAGGAAGACGTCCAGGAGCTCTACTCGGCACTCCTTGCAGCCAAGGCTGAGACGTCCAAGCCCTCCATCGTCTCGCTGCGCACCATCATCGGCTACCCGGCGCCCAAGAAGCAGAACACCGGCAAGATCCACGGTTCCGCCCTTGGTGCAGAGGAAGTCGCAGCCCTTAAGGAGGTCCTCGGCTTCGACCCCGCCAAGTCCTTCGATGTCGACCAGGACGTCCTTGCCCACGCCCGCGCCGTGGTGGACCGGGGTGCCGCTGCCCGCAAGGAATGGGAAGAGTCCTTCAACGCCTGGCAGGCTGCCAACCCCGCAGGCGCCGAGCTGCTGCAGCGCATCGAGGCCAAGGAACTTCCCGACGGCGTCGACGCAGCCCTTCCGGTCTTCCCGGCCGGCAAGGACGTCTCCACCCGCGCGGCCTCCGGCAAGGTCCTGAACGCACTGGGCCCCGTCCTCCCCGAACTGTGGGGCGGTTCCGCTGACCTTGCGGAGTCGAACAACACCACCATCGAGGGCTCGCCGTCGTTCGTTCCTGCCTCCAAGCAGACCGACGCCTGGTCCGGCAACCCGTACGGACGCGTGCTGCACTTCGGCATCCGCGAGCACGCCGCGGCGTCGATTGTGAACGGCATCAGCCTCCACGGACGGACCCGCGCATTCTCCGGCACGTTCCTGATCTTCAGCGACTACCAGCGCCCCGCCATCCGCCTGGGCGCCCTGATGGGTGTTCCGTCCCTGTACGTCTGGACACACGACTCCATCGGCCTCGGCGAAGACGGCCCCACCCACCAGCCGGTGGAACAGCTCGCTTCCCTGCGTGCCATCGTGGGCCTGGACGTTGTCCGTCCCGGTGATGCCAATGAGGTAGCCGTCGCCTGGAAGACCATGCTGGAGAACCACAGCAACCCCGCCGGCATCGTGCTGACCCGCCAGAACATCCCCACCTGGGAGCGCGGTGACGGCGCGGCCGACGGCGACACGTTCGGTTCCGTCGCCGGCGTCGCCAGGGGCGGCTACGTCCTTGCCGAAGCATCCAAGGACGGCGCCACCGTCCCCGCCGACGTCATCCTCATCGGCACCGGCTCCGAAGTGCAGCTGGCCGTCCAGGCCCGCGAGGCCCTGCAGGCCGAAGGCATCGCCGCCCGCGTTGTCTCCATGCCCTGCGTCGAATGGTTCAACAAGCAGGACGCCGCCTACCGCGAATCCGTGCTGCCCGCCGCCGTCAAGGCCCGCGTATCCGTCGAAGCAGGACTCGCCCTCGGCTGGAAGGAATTCGTCGGCGACGCCGGCCGTTCCATCAGCCTGGAGCACTACGGCGCTTCCGCGGACTACAAGCGCCTCTTCCAGGAGTTCGGCATCACCGCAGAGGCCGTCGCCGCTGCCGCCAAGGACTCCCTCGCAGGCCTCCAGGCCTAACCAACGATTTCCAGGAGATACAGAACAATGACTACTCCCACCCAGCAACTCTCAGACGCCGGAGTTTCCATCTGGCTTGATGACCTTTCCCGCGGACGCCTGGACACCGGCACCCTGGCGACGCTCATCGAGGAAAAGAACGTGGTTGGCGTAACCACCAACCCGTCCATCTTCCACGCCGCGATCACGGCAGGCACCGACTACGACGCCACCATCGCCAAGCAGGCAGCAGCCGGCGCCAGCGTCGAGGACACCATCTTCGAGATCACCACCACCGACGTCGCGGACGCCTGCGACCTCTTCGCGCCTGTGGCTGCGGCCACCAAGGGCGTGGACGGACGAGTCTCCATCGAGGTGGACCCCCGCCTGGCCTGGGACACGGCAGGCACCATCGCCGAAGCCAAGCACCTGTACAAGCGGGTCAACAAGGACAACGTCCTCATCAAGATCCCGGCCACCCTTGAGGGCCTCGAAGCCATCACCGCCACCCTGGCCGAGGGCATCAGCGTCAACGTGACCCTGATCTTCTCCCTGGAGCGCTACCGCGCCGTCATCAACGCCTTCCAGTCCGGCCTGGAGCAGGCGAAGGAAAACGGCCACGATCTTTCCAGGATCCACTCCGTGGCCTCGTTCTTCGTCTCCCGCGTGGACTCCGAGATCGACAAGCGCCTTGACGCCATCGGCACCGAGGAAGCCAAGGCACTCAAGGGCAAAGCCGGCCTGGCCAACGCCCGCCTGGCATACCAGGTCTACGAGGAACTGTTCGCCACCGAACGCTGGGCGCTGCTGGCCGAAGCCGGCGCTCTCCCCCAGCGTCCCCTGTGGGCTTCCACCGGCGTGAAGGACCCGGCCTACCCGGACACCCTCTACGTCACCGAACTCGTTGCCCCGGGCGTCGTGAACACCATGCCCGAGAAGACGCTGGACGCCACCTTCGACCACGGCGTGGTCACCGGGGACACTGTCACCGGCACCTACGCCGAAGCGAACGCCACCCTCGACGCGCTGGAGAAGCTCGGCATCTCCTACAACGACGTCGTGGCACTCCTCGAATCCGAAGGCCTGGACAAGTTCGTGGCCAGCTGGAAGGAACTGCTGGCCGACGTCGAAGGCGCACTCGCCGCTGCACGGAAGGCTTCCTGACCCACATGACCACTCTCAGCTACGACGCCACCGGTGCCGCACTGCAGGCATTGGAACAGCACCTCCCCGTCCTCGTGGAGGAACGCATCGCCACCCGCATCTTCGCCAAGGACCACACCCTGTGGGGTCCCGATGCGGAAGCCGAGTCGGCAATCCGCCTCGGCTGGGTGGAGGCGGCCACCGTCTCCCAGCCGCTGGTCAAGGACATCCTGGAACTCCGCGACGCCCTGACGTCGGAAGGCGTCACCCGCATTGTGCTGTGCGGCATGGGCGGCTCCTCGCTGGCTCCAGAGGTTATTGCCGGCACCGCCGGCGTCGAGCTGACAGTGCTGGACAGCACGGACCCCGACCAGGTCCGTGCAGCCCTCGCCGACCGGCTGGACGAGACCGCGATCGTGGTCTCGTCCAAGTCCGGTTCAACCGTTGAAACGGATTCCCAGCGGCGGGTCTTCGAGAAGGCGTTCAACGAGGCCGGCATCGACGCCGCCAGCCGCATCATCATCGTCACCGATCCCGGTTCCCCGCTGGACAAGGCCTCCCGGGACGCCGGTTACCGTGCCGTGTTCAACGCCGACCCCAACGTGGGCGGACGCTTCTCGGCGCTGACCGCATTCGGTCTTGTGCCCTCCGGCCTGGCCGGTGTGGACATCCAGGCTTTCCTGGATGAAGCCGAGGAAGCAGCGGAGATCCTCAACGATGATGCGCCGGAAAACATCGGCCTGGCACTCGGAACCGCCCTTGGCGGAACCAGCCCCCTCCGGAACAAGATCGTCATTGCCGAGGACGGCTCCGGCATTGTGGGCTTCGCCGACTGGGCCGAGCAGCTGATCGCCGAGTCCACCGGCAAGCTGGGCACCGGCGTGCTTCCCGTGGTTGCCGGGCCCGGCTCGCCCGAGGTCACCGGCGGCGCGCCGGACGTCCTGGTGGTGCGGCTGGTAGCAGCCGATGCCGACGTCGAACTCGGTGAAAACGAGGTTGCCATCGCCGGCGGACTGCCCACCCAGATGATGGTCTGGGAGTTCGCCACTGCCGTGGCCGGACGCCTGCTGGGCATCAACCCGTTCGACCAGCCCGATGTGGAGGCCGCCAAGGTGGCTGCGCGCGGCCTGCTGGACGCCCAGCCCGAGCCAACTCCTGCAGCGTTTGTTGACGGAGCCATCGAAGTCCGCGGCGGCGACTGGCTCGGAGATGCCCGCACCGCCGGCGACGCCGTGAAGGCGCTGCTGGACACCCTGGAGAACGACAGCTACCTCAGCGTCCAGGCCTACTTCGACCGGCTGGCATTTGCTCAGCTCGAGGGCATCCGCGATGAGCTTGCCGCCGTCTCCGGCCGTCCCGTGACGTTCGGCTGGGGCCCCCGCTTCCTCCACTCCACCGGCCAGTTCCACAAGGGCGGCCCGGCAATCGGAGTGTTCCTCCAGGTCACGGCTGCTTCCTCGGAGGACCTCGCCATCCCGGACCGTCCCTTCACGTTCGGTGAACTGATCGCCGCGCAGGCTGCCGGCGACGCCCAGGTCCTGTCCGACCATGGACGTCCCGTGCTTCGCCTGCACCTCACTGACCGGGCTGCCGGTGTGGCACAGTTGCAGGACATTATTGCTGCGCTGTCCGCCAGGTCAGCCTCCGTTACTGAAAGCTAAGGCACGAAAAGCACCATGCCAGAAACTGAATACGGCAGGAAGTCTGCTGGCCGTGGGCGGAATCCGCTCCGCGACCCGCGTGACCGCCGCCTGAACCGGATCGCCGGTCCGTCGTCGCTGGTCCTCTTCGGAGTGACCGGTGACCTTGCCCGCAAGAAACTCATGCCCGCCGTGTATGACCTCGCCAACCGTGGCCTGTTGCCCCCCAGCTTTGCCCTGGTGGGTTTTGCCCGGCGGCAGTGGGACAAGGAGGACTTCGCCGCCGAGGTGAAGGCCTCGGTGCAGGCTTACGCCCGCACCCCCTTTGATGAGGCAGTGTGGAACCAGCTCTCCGAGGGCATCAGGTTCGTGCAGGGAGAGTTCGACGACGACGACGCCTTCGAGCGGTTGGGTGAAGTCATCGATGAGCTTGATGAGCTGCGCGGCACCCGCGGGAACCACGCGTTCTATTTGTCGATCCCGCCCAAGGCCTTCGAGCAGGTCTGCCGGCAGCTGTCCAAGCACGGCCTGGCACAGGCTGAGGGTGACAAGTGGCGCCGCGTGGTGATCGAGAAGCCGTTCGGGCACGACCTTGAGTCCGCCCGGCAGCTTAATGACATCGTTGAATCGGTGTTCCCGCCGGACGCGGTGTTCCGGATCGACCACTACCTGGGCAAGGAGACGGTCCAGAACATCCTGGCGCTGCGTTTCGCGAACCAGCTGTTCGAGCCGTTGTGGAACGCGAACTACGTGGACCACGTGCAGATCACCATGGCCGAGGACATCGGCACGGGCGGCCGCGCCGGGTACTACGACGGCGTGGGCGCGGCCCGCGACGTGATCCAGAACCACCTGCTCCAGCTGCTGGCCCTGACGGCGATGGAGGAGCCCATCTCCTTCAACGCCGACGACCTGCGCGCGGAGAAGGAAAAGGTCCTTGCCGCCGTCAAGCTCCCTGATGACCTCTCCACGCACTCCGCGCGCGGGCAGTTCACCGGAGGCTGGCAGGGTGGCGAACAGGTCCAGGGCTACCTGGAGGAGGAAGGCATTCCTGCCGATTCCACCACCGAGACCTTTGCCGCTATCCGGGTGGACATCCACACCCGCCGCTGGTCCGGGGTCCCGTTCTACCTGCGCGCAGGCAAGCGCCTGGGCCGCCGCGTGACGGAAATCGCCGTCGTGTTCAAGCGGGCGCCCAACCTGTTGTTCCGCGACCACGCCGAGGACGACTTTGGTCAGAACGCCGTGGTGATCCGCGTCCAGCCGGACGAGGGCGTCACCATCCGGTTCGGTTCAAAGGTCCCGGGCACGCAGATGGAAGTCCGGGACGTGACCATGGACTTCGGCTACGGGCACTCGTTCACCGAGTCCAGCCCCGAGGCGTACGAACGGCTGATCCTGGACGTGCTCCTGGGCGAACCGCCGCTGTTCCCGCGGCACGAGGAAGTGGAGCTGTCCTGGAAGATCCTGGACCCGTTCGAGGAATACTGGGCCCAGCTGAACGAACAGCCCGAACCCTATGCCCCGGGCAGCTGGGGCCCCGCCTCGGCTGACGAGCTGCTGGCCCGCGACGGACGAACCTGGAGAAGGCCATGATTGTAGACCTGCCGGACACCACCACCTCAGCCGTTTCCAAGAAGATCATGTCCCTGCGTGAGCAGGGCGGCGTGATTGCCCTGGGCCGGGTACTCACCCTGGTGGTGGTCACCAAGTCCGGGCTTGAGGAAGAGGCCATCGAGGCCGCCAACGAGGCCAGCCGGGAACACCCCTGCCGGATTATTGTCCTGGCCGACGCCGGAGCTACGTCACCGGACCGCCTGGACGCGCAGATCCGTGTGGGCGGGGACGCCGGTGCCTCCGAGGTGATCGTACTGCGCGGCTACGGGCAGCTCTCGCACGAGAGCGAGTCCCTGGTGGCCGCGCTGCTGCTCCCGGACGCACCGATCGTGGCCTGGTGGCCGCACGGTGCTCCGGAGAACGCCTGCGAAACCTCCATCGGACGGATTGCCCACCGCCGCATCACCGACTCCGCGAACGAGCCTGATCCGCAGCGTGCCCTGGAGAACATCCGGTCCACCTACAAGGCCGGGGACACGGACCTCGCCTGGACGCGCCTGACCAACTGGCGGATCCAGCTTGCCGCGGTCCTGGACCAGGTGGACTCCTCCCCCGTGACGTCAGTCGCCGTGGAGGGTGCCTCTGATTCCCCGAGCACCATCCTCCTCGCGGCCTGGCTGACGCTCACCCTGGACGCGCCGGTGACCATCGTTGCCGACCCGGCAGGCACGGGCATCCGGCGCGTGCGGCTGACGCGGCCCGGCGGGGACATCCAGCTCTTCCGGCCCGGGTTGTCCGTGGCCGAGCTGACCCAGCCCGGCCAGCCGGCGCAGCGGATTTCGCTTCCGCGCCGCAGCCTGCGGGACTGCCTCGCGGAGGAGCTCCGCCGACTGGACCCCGACGAGGTGTTTGGGGAAGTGATTACTATTGGACTGCCACGTACAAATCTAAGGAGCGTCCGACCCAGTGAGCGTTGACCCAAGAGTAAGCATTCATCCTGATTCGTCCGTCCTGATGGCCGCCATTGCCGCCCGCCTGATCACCAAGCTTGTTGATGTGCAGGATAAGTTCGGCGAGGCCACCGTGGTGCTGACCGGCGGAACCGTGGGCATCGGCACGCTCAAGGCGGTTGCGGATTCTCCGGCGGCTCCGGCCGTCGACTGGTCAAAGGTGAATTTCTGGTGGGGCGACGAACGCTTCCTTCCCGCCGGGGACCCGGACCGGAACACCACCCAGGCGTTCGAGGCGCTGCTCTCGCACATCCCCGTGGACCCTGAGCGGATCCACGAGCCCGGATCCGCGGACGATTTCGGCGGCCCGGAAGAAGCGGCCGACGACTACGCCCGGAGGCTTCGGGAGGCTGCGGCGGCTGAGCACGCAGCGGACATGTCGGACGACCGGCCCGAAGAACCCGCTGCCCTCCCCCGGCTGGACGTTGTCCTGCTGGGCGTGGGCCCGGACGCGCATATCGCATCGCTGTTCCCTGAGCAGGCGGGCGTTCGTGAAAAGGAACGCACGGTGGTGGGTGTCCGGAATTCACCCAAGCCGCCGCCGCTGCGGGTGTCCCTGACGCTGCCGGCCATCAATACCGCTTCTGAGGTGTGGATGGTGGTGGCAGGAGAGGACAAGGCCGGTGCGGTAGGGCTGGCCCTGGCGGGCGCCAACCCGGTGCAGGTCCCGGCAGCAGGACCGCGGGGTACGTCCCGGACCCTGTGGCTTATTGACGAGAACGCCGCGTCACGTGTCCCGCAGCAGCTCGTCCGCAAGGACGCCGCGGGCGCGTAGTTTTTCCAGCGCTCCGGCCAGGACGTCTTCGGCGTCCTGGCCGGAGCGCCGTTCTTTAACGTATTCGAGGTGTGTCTTGTAGCCGTCGTCCATGGCATCCGCTGCTGCCGCGGCCTGCCCGTCCCGTGATGCTGCGGCACCACAGCGCCGGCAGTCCCACACCAGCGGAATCTGGTCTTCCGGGAGCTTGACGAAGACCGGCTTTGTCTCGTGCCCCTTGGCGCACCAATAAGAGACCTGGATACGGGGCAGCGCCTTGCCGTGATCCTCGGACTCGAAGCTGAAACCCGTCCCTTCCGTGACGCCCGCGCGGGTGCCGCGGAAGCCTGATGCCGGATGAATCATCGGGGACTCCTGCCTGCGTAAACAGAAACTGTGGCTGTCGGGAACCGACAGCCACAGTTTAGTTCTCTGATCCGCGCGGCGGCAGTGCCCGTGCGTTGCCTTTTCCCCTGCCAGGGGTCAGGAGTCGCCTCCGCCGCTGAAGCGCATGATCAGGCCCAGGGCGATGATGACCATTCCCCAGGTGACGCCTAGGACGACAGTGAACCTGTTCAGGTTGCGTTCGGCCACGCCGGAGGAGCTGAGGCCGGAGCTCATGCCGCCGCCGAACATGTCCGACATCCCGCCGCCCCGTCCCTTGTGAAGGAGGATGAGCAGCGTCAGCAGGAGGCTGGTGATGCCCAGGAGGATCTGCAGAATGACATGAAGAACGTCCACGACGGCCTTTCAGGAAGTTGGAATTGCGGGAGTGTGCGCGGCGGGACGGACTAGTCCGTCACCAGGTGACTCTCGAACCTGACAATATTAGCAAACTCGGCCGGATCGAGGCTCGCCCCGCCCACCAGCAGGCCGTCAACGTCGCGTTCCCTGAGGATCGCGGCCGCGTTGTTGGCCTTGACCGAGCCGCCGTAGAGCAGGCGGGTCTTCGCGGCTGTTTCCGCTCCGAACAGCTCCCCGAGCTCGGCGCGGATTGCCGCACACATTTCCTGCGCGTCTTCCGGGCCCGCTACTTCACCGGTGCCGATGGCCCAGACGGGTTCGTACGCGACGACGAGCTCAGCCGCCTGGTCGCCGGTCAGCCCGGCCACGCCGGCACGCAACTGCTCCAGGGTGTGGTTGACGTGGGTTCCTGCCTGGCGGATCTCCAGGCCTTCGCCAACGCAGAGCACCGGCGTGACGCCGTGCTTGAAGGCGGCCTTGACCTTGGCGTTGAGGACGTCGTCGGATTCGTTGTGGATGGTGCGGCGTTCGCTGTGGCCCACCAGGACGTACTTGCAGCCGAGCTTGTTCAGGAACTGGCCGGAGATGTCGCCGGTGTAGGCGCCGGAGTCGAACTGTGAGAGGTCCTGCCCGCCGTAGGCGATGTCCAGGTCGTCTCCCTGGACAAGGGTCTGGACGCCGCGGAGATCCGTGAACGGCGGGAAGACGGCAACCTCAACCCGGCTGTAGTCGTGCTTGGCGTCGGAAAGGGTCCAGGCAAGTTTCTGCAGCAGGGTGATGCCCTGCACGTGGTCCATGTTCATCTTCCAGTTGCCCGCGATGAATGGCTTGCGGTCGAAAGCGCCGTTCGTTGACGTTGTCACGTGTTCTCCAAAAGTTCTTGATAAGTGTTCGGCCGGCAGGCTGCCGTGGGCAACCTGCCGGCCGGAGGGACTGAAGGGTCAGGTACTGCTGCCGGAGGGAACCACCGGGCAGGCCCTACCGGTCCAGGACGCTGAGCCCCGGCAGTTCCTTGCCTTCGAGGTATTCCAGGCTGGCACCGCCGCCGGTGGAAATATGGCCGAACTGGTCGTCGGCAAACCCGAGCGTGCGGACCGCAGCGGCAGAGTCTCCGCCGCCGACCACAGTGAACGCTTCGGTTTCGGTGAGGGCCTGGGCGATGGCGCGGGTGCCGGCGGAGAAGGCTTCGAACTCGAAGACACCCATCGGGCCGTTCCAGAACACCGTCCTGGCCCCCTTGATCCGCTCGGCGAATGCTGCCGCCGAGTCCGGTCCAATGTCCAGCCCGATGCCCTGGGCACCGAAACTGCTGCCCTCGATGTTGTCCGCAGGGACGGTCTCGTGGGCGGCGTCTGCCGCGAACTTCTCCGCCACCACGACGTCCGTGGGCACGACGAACTCCGTGCCGGCGTCCGCTGCCCGCTTGAGGTAATCCTGGACCACGGGAATCTGGTCCTCCTCGAGCAGGCTGGAAGCCACTTTGTGCCCTGCTGCGGCGAGGAACGTGAAGAGCATTCCGCCGCCCACCAGGATGGTGTCAGCCTTGCCCAGCAGGTTGTCGATGACAGCCAGCTTGTCCGAGACCTTGGAGCCGCCGAGCACCACCACGTAGGGGCGCTGGGTGTCCGTGGTGAGCTTCCGCAGGACTTCCACCTCGGTGTGCACAAGGTCGCCGAGGTAGGACGGAAGCCGGGTGGCGACGTCGTACACGCTCGCGTGCTTGCGGTGCACGGCTCCGAAGGCGTCGTCCACGTAGGCGCCGTTTTCACCGGTCAGGGCCACCAGCTCGTCAGCGAAGGCGCCGCGCTCGGCGTCGTCCTTGCTGGTTTCGCGGGGATCGAACCGGACGTTCTCGAGGACAAGGACCTCGCCGTCCCGCAGGGACGCTGCTGCCTCCCTGGCGGCGCTGCCGACGGTGTCGGCGGCGAGGGTGACCTTGAAGCCGGCCAGTTCAGCCAGGCGGCTTACTGCGGGCCGAAGGGAGTATTTCTCCTCTGGAGCGCCCTTGGGGCGTCCGAGGTGGGCTGTTACCAGCACGCGGGCACCGGCGTCCGTGAGCTTTGACAGCACTGGCAGTGAGGCCTTGATGCGGCCGTCGTCAGTGACTGTAGAGCCGTCGAGCGGCACATTCAGGTCACTTCGAACCAGAATGTACCGCCCGCGGACACCTTCAGCGATGAGTTCGTTGAGGGTGTTTGATGTCATGTGTCTAACCCTAGCCCAGCTTGGCTGCGACAAGCTCCGTGAGGTCGACGAGGCGGTTGGAGTAGCCCCATTCGTTGTCATACCAGGAAACAACCTTGACCTGGTTGCCGATCACCTTGGTCAGGCCGGAGTCGAAGATGGACGAAGCCGGGTCGCCGACGATGTCGCTGGAAACGATGGGCTCGTCGGTGTAGGTCAGGAAACCCTGCAGTTCCTCGGACTCGGCAGCGCGCTTGAGGGCGGCGTTGACTTCCTCCACGGTGGTCTCGCGGGAGACCGTGACCGTCAGGTCGGTGGCGGAGCCGGTGGGCACGGGAACGCGGATGGCGTAGCCGTCCAGCTTGCCCTTGAGTTCGGGCAGCACCAGGCCGATGGCCTTGGCGGCACCGGTGGACGTGGGCACCATGTTGATGGCGGCGGCGCGGGCGCGGCGCAGGTCCTTGTGCGGGCCGTCCTGCAGGTTCTGGTCGGCGGTGTAGGCGTGGACCGTGGTCATGAGGCCGCGCTCGATGCCGAACTCGTCGTTGACCACCTTGGCCAGCGGGCCGAGGCAGTTGGTGGTGCAGGAAGCGTTGGAGATGATGTGGTGCGTGGCGTTGTCATACAGGTTGTGGTTCACGCCCATCACAATGGTGATGTCCTCGTCAGAGGCAGGAGCGGAAATCAGGACCTTCTTGGCGCCGGCATCGATGTGCTTCTGGGCGTCGGCGGCCTTGGTGAAGAAGCCGGTGGATTCGATCACGATGTCCACGCCCAGCTCGCCCCACGGAAGGTTGGCGGGGTCACGCTCGGCGAGGACCTTGACGACGGTGCCGTTGACGACGATGTTGCCGTCCTTGACCTCGATGGTTTCCTTCAGGCGGCCGCCGACGGAGTCGTACTTGAAGAGGTGTGCGAGTGCTTCGGGGCTGGTGAGGTCGTTGACTGCAACGATCTCCAGGTCCGCGCCCTGTGCGAGTGCTGCGCGGAAGTAGTTGCGGCCAATACGGCCAAAGCCGTTGATACCAATACGGGTCGTCACTTGTTCAGTCTCCTTGGTGCTTTCAGAAGCACAACTAGTTGAGCGGGCTATCAAGCCAACTAACAGATCCCGCACGCCATTGGGCAGAGATGATTTACATACGGAGGGCGACCAGCCTCATTGCTGAAGGCTAACCGCCTTCCGTGACCTATCTTACGTTTAACTGGGTCCGCCCCCGCAAGTGCGGGGGCGGACCGTCCACATCCCGGCCTTTATATGTCCGAATTGTGAAGTTTGTTACACCGTGGTGCGGTACACCTCACTACGGAAGCGTGATGAGACCCGTGGCGCTGGTGCGGGCAGCCTCGAAGCGCTTTGCGACGTCGGCCCAGTTGACGATGTTCCAGAACGCCTTGACGTAGTCGGCCTTCACGTTGACGTAGTCCAGGTAGAAGGCGTGCTCCCACATGTCCAGCATCAGCAGCGGGGTGGTGCCGAGCGCAACGTTGCCCTGCTGGTCGTAGAGCTGCTCGATGACCAGGTTGCCGCCGATGGGCTCGTAGGCGAGGAAGCCCCAGCCGGAACCCTGCAGGCCAAGTGCAGCCGCGGAGAACTGGGCACGGAAGGCGTCGAAGGAGCCGAAGGCGTCATCGATGGCCGCTGCGAGTTCACCCTCGGGCTTGTCGCCGCCGTCCGGGGAGAGGTTGTTCCAGAACACCGAGTGGTTGACGTGCCCGCCGGTGTGGAATGCCAGGTCCTTGGAGAGCCGGTTGATGTTGGCGAAGTCGCCCTTCTCCCGGGCTTCCGCCAGCTGGGCCAGGGCGTTGTTGGCCCCGGCCACGTAGGCTGCGTGGTGCTTGCTGTGGTGCAGCTCCATGATGCGCGCGGAAATGTGCGGCTCCAGGGCGGCGTAGTCGTAGCTGAGTTCGGGCAATACGTACTCGGTCACAAAATCCTCCAATATCGTGGACATTCGGTCCGGTTGGTAACTCTCGGATTATGCATCCGGGCGGCTGGCGCCCGGAATCTTTTTGATTCTATGGGGCTGTCACTCATCCAGCATTTCAGGCGTCACATTGGCGTCCGTCCCCGGGATGCCGAGGTCGAGGGCGCGCTTGTCGGCCATGGCCAGCAGCCGGCGGATTCGGCCGGCAATGGCGTCCTTGGTCATGACCGGGTCCGCGAGCCGTCCCAGCTCATCCAGGCTGGCCTGCTTGTGCGCCACCCGGAGTTCGCCGGCGTACTTCAGGTGGTCCGGAACGTCGTCGCCGAGGATCTCAAGCGCCCTGTCCACGCGGGCTCCCGCCGCCACGGCCGCCTGGGCGGAGCGGCGCAGGTTGGCGTCGTCGAAGTTGGCCAGGCGGTTGGCGGTGGCCCGGACCTCCTTGCGCATCCGCCGTTCCTCCCACACCATCAGCGCATCATGGGCGCCCATCCGGGTAAGGAGGGCGGCGATGGTGTCGCCGTCGCGGATGACCACCCGGTCCACGCCGCGGACTTCGCGGGCCTTCGCCTGGATATCCAGCCGGCGTGCAGCGCCCACGAGCGCCAGTGCGGACTCCGGCCCCGGGCAGGTGACCTCAAGGGAGGAGGAACGCCCGGGTTCCGTCAGCGAACCGTGCGCCAGGAAGGCGCCGCGCCAGACGGCTTCGGCGTCCGCGGCGGAACCGTTGACGACGGCGGACGGCAGCCCGCGCACGGGGCGTCCGCGGCCGTCGAGGAGGCCTGTCTGGCGGGCCAGCGCCTCGCCGTCGCGGACCACCCGGACCACGTAGCGGCTGGCCCGGCGCAGTCCCCCGGCGGAGACCACGATGATTTCGCTCTGGTGTCCGTAGACTTCGGCGATGGCTGCCCGCAGGCGCCGCGCCGTGGAGGCGAGGTCCACTTCCGCCTCGATGACGATGCGGCCGGAAATGATGTGCAGCCCGCCTGCAAAACGGAGCATGGCGGAAACCTCGGCCTTGCGCACTGATGACTTTTTGATGTCCAGACGGGACAGTTCTTCTTTGACCGATGCTGTCAGTGCCATGGCACCTTCCTAACTGTTCCCAAAAATGTCCTGGTACGCCGTCGCCAGACGCAAGGGGTCGTGGACGGGACGGCGGCCCGACGCCCCTACTTTACCCAAGACCACCTCGGCACCGATCATCGCGGCGGCTTTCTCGAACTCCTGCCGGTCCGGGACGGAGGCGGGATCGGCAAGGACCACGTCCACGCTGAACCCGGGAGCGTAGCGCCGCAGCACGTCCAGGTGGTCGGCGGCGGTCATGCCCATTGTTTCCTTGGTGTCCGTAGCCAGGTTCATGGTCAGGCAGCGCTTGGCAGGTGTCTGGCACAGTGCCTGGCGCATCTCGGGCAGGAGGAGGTGCGGGAGCACGGAGGTGTACCAGGAGCCGGGGCCCAGGATCACCCAGTCCGCGAGCTCGATGGCCGTGAGGGCTTCGACGCAGGCCGGGGCTGCCTCGGGCAGGAGCCGCACCTGCTCCAGGGATCCTGCCACGGCACAGCGGGCCTGCCCCCGGATGGTCTGGAGGGCGGTGCCGCCGTCCGGGGCGTTGACGCGCACATCCCCCTCGATGGTGAGCGGCACGGTGGACATGGGCAAGACCTGGCCGCGTGCCCCCAGCAGCGCGCCCGCCCACCTGAGCCCGGCGACGGCGTCGCCCAGCAACTCCCAGAGGGTCACAATGAGGAGGTTTCCCATGGCATGTTCGTCCAGGGATCCGCCCGGGCCCCTGCCGGGACGGAAGCGGTGCTGCATGACGTCCCGCCAGGTGCGTCCCCAGTCCGTGTCATCGCACAGCGCGGAGAGCGCCATCCGCAGGTCGCCAGGCGGAAGGACGCCGTACTCTTCGCGCAGGCGCCCGGAGGATCCGCCGTCGTCCGCTACTGTCACCACGGCCGTCAGGTCGGAGGTGAGCAGGCGCAGGGCGGAGAGTGAGGCGGACAGGCCGTGGCCGCCGCCCAGGGCAACAACGTTGGGCCCCTTGTCATGCTGGCCCGCTGCGGACCCCGCGGGCGGGACCAGCGGCAGGGCGCCGGTGAACAGCGACATTACTCCCGGCCCAGATCCCGGTGGGTGGTGGTCACCGTGACCCTGGGGTACTGCGCCAGCTTCTTGGATAGCTCGACGGCGACCGCCACCGAGCGGTGCTTGCCGCCCGTGCAGCCCACCGCGATGGTGGCGTAGTGCTTGTTCTCGCGGCGGTAGCCGTCCAGGACAGGCTCCAGTGCCATGACGTAGCGGTCCACGAAGTTCTTGACGCCCTCGGCCTCAAGCACGTAGTCGCTGACGTCCTTGTCCAGGCCGGTGTGCGGGCGCAGTTGGGGCACCCAGTGAGGGTTGGGGATGAACCTGACGTCGGCCACGTAGTTGGCGTCCACGGGCAGGCCGTACTTGAAGCCGAAGCTCATGACGTTCAGGCGCAGGGCTACGGGGCCGGTTTCGCTGAACAGTTCGGTGATGGCCGTGGCCAGGCCGTGCACGTTGTAGCCGGAAGTATCCAGCACGACGTCGGAGCTGTCGCGGAGTTCCTGCAGCAGCTCACGTTCCGCAGCGATTCCGTCCAGGATCCGGCCGCCGCCCTGCAGCGGGTGCGGCCGGCGTCCCTGTTCGAACCTTCGGACCAGGACGTTGTCGCTGGCGTCGAGGAAGAGCACGCGGAAGGTGACACCGCTGGCGGCCAGGGCTCCCAGCGCTGCGCGGATATCCGCGAACAGGCCCTTGCTGCGGACGTCGATGACCACTGCGAGCCGCGGAATGGACTGCGGGGCGTGGGACACCAGCTCCGCCAGGGTCCCCAGCATCTGCGGCGGCAGGTTTTCCACGACGTACCAGCCGTGGTCCTCGAGGGCGTCAGCGGCGGTGCTCCGCCCGGCGCCGGACATTCCGGTGACTACCAGCAGCTCCGCTTCGAGGGGCTTGACGGGCTGCAGCCCGTCCTCCCCGGCTCCGGATTCCGCCGTCGTGTCTGCCATTAAGTCCGCCCCGTTTCTGTTGTTGTCCCGCAGGCTGCCGCGTTGGCGGAAACCCCGTTCTTTACCCTAGCCAAGTTTCTTCGAAGTCCGCTAAGTTTCGATCACTTCGCCGGTGGTCATATTGATGGCCGGCACCGGAGCCGCTCCGGCACCGTCCGGGGCGAAGTGGTTGACGATCGCGCTGGCCAGGGCCGGCCCGATGCCTTTCGCCTGCGACAGCTCCGCGGCCGAGGCGGCCTTGACGCCCTTGACCGAACCGAAGTGGGCCAGCAGTGCCTTGCGCTTGGACGCGCCAAGGCCAGGCACCCCGTCCAGGGCGGAAACGGTCATCGCTTTCCCCCGCTTTTGCCGGTGGAAGGAGATGGCGAACCGGTGCGCCTCGTCCCGGATCCGCTGCAGCAGGTACAGCCCCTGCGATGTCCTGGGCAGGATCACCGGGAAGTCACTGTCCGGCAGCCATACTTCCTCCAGGCGCTTGGCAAGGCCCACCACATAGACGTCCTCGATGCCCAGGTCCGAGAGGGCGCGGGCTGCAGCGTTGACCTGCGGCTTGCCGCCGTCCACCACCACCAGGTTGGGCGGATAGGCGAACTTTGCCCGCGGCGCCGGCGTGGTGGTGTCCAGCGAGCTGTCCTGTCCCTGCGCGGGTTCCTGCCCCTGGTCCTGCTCCAGGTCCGGCCCGTCAGCGGACAGGGCGGCCTCATCCACCTGCGCCGACTTGTCCTGGAGGTAGTGGCGGAACCGGCGCGTCAGAACATCGTGCATGGCTGCGGTATCGTCCGCTGCGGCGGGTCCGGTGACCGAGAACTTCCGGTAGTCGGATTTCTTGGGCAGTCCGTCTTCCACGACCACCATGGAGGCCACCACGTTGGTTCCCTGCACGTGCGAGACGTCGAAGCATTCGATCCGCAGGAGCGGGACTGGAAGGTCAAGCGCCTCCTGCAGCTCCTGGAGTGCCTGGGACCTCACGGTCAGGTCCCCGGCGCGCCGTGTCTTGTGGAGTTTCAGGGCGTGTTCGGCGTTCTCCCTGACCGTGGACAGCAGGGTTGCCTTGTCCCCCCGCTGGGGCACGCGGATGTCAACCTTTGCACCCCGGAGTCCGCTGAGCCACTGCGCCAGCTCGTCGGCGTTGCTTGGGGTGACGGGAACCAGGACCTCCCGGGGCAGCCTCCCATGGCTGTCGCCGTCTTCACCGTAAACCTGCTGCAGCAGATGCTCCACAAGGTCCGGGGTGGTGGAATCCTCCACCTTTTCAACCACCCAGCCCCGCTGGCCGCGGATCCGGCCGCCGCGGACGTGGAACACCTGGACGGCGGCTTCGAGTTCGTCCTCGTGCAGGGCGAAGATATCGGCGTCCGTCTCGTCTGCGAGGACAACGGCGTTGCGCTCAAAGACCTTGCGCAGGGCGCTGATGTCATCGCGGACCCGGGCGGCGCGCTCGTAGTCAAGCTCGGCCACGGCTTCGGCCATCTGCTTTTCCAGCTTGACGATGAAGCGTTTGGCCTCCCCGCCCATGAACGCGCAGAAATCCTCGGCCAGGGCACGGTGGTCCGGCGGGGAAATCCGGCCCACGCAGGGGGCTGAACACTTGTCGATGTAGCCCAGGAGGCACGGCCGGCCGCTGGCTTCCGCGCGCTTGAACACCCCGGCGCTGCAGCTCCGCACCGGAAAGACGCGGAGCAGGGTGTCCATGGTCTCGCGGATGGCACCGGCCGTGTAGGGGCCGAAGTAGCGGGTGCCCTTTCGCTTGTCGCCGCGCATCACCTGGACGCGTGGATACTTCTCGTTCAGGGTCACGGCCAGGTAGGGGTAGGTTTTGTCGTCCCGGAAGACCACGTTGAAGCGCGGCTTGAATTCCTTGATCCAGGTGTATTCCAGCTGCAGCGACTCTAGCTCGCTGCCCACCACAGTCCATTCGACGCTGCTGGCCGCGTGGACCATGGCGTAGGTCTTGGGCAGCAGCCCGGCGGGGTTGGCGAAATAGGAGTTCAGGCGGGAGCGCAGGCTTTTCGCCTTTCCCACGTAGATGACCCGGCCGTGCTGGTCGCGGAACCGGTACACCCCGGGGTTGGTGGGAATTTCACCCGTCTTCGGCCTGTAACTTGCTGGATTTGCCACCTATACAGTCTACTGAGGCGCCGGCAGGACTTATTCCACGGTCTTGCTCTGGTTGTAGCTGGTGGACCGTTCCTGGCCGCTGAGCTCGGCGATGGCGTCCATGATGCGGTCCGTCACTTCGCGGCGGGCCGGCAGCGAATGGTCGGGGCCGGTCTTATCGAAGTACAGCGGCTCCCCCACCTTCATGGTGAAGTGCTGGGGCCGCACGCCGCTTTCACCCGCGCGCTGGAGGTTCTCGGTTCCGATCAGGCCAACAGGGATGACCGGCGCGCCGGTGGTCAGGGCAAGCCAGCCCACGCCGGTGCGGCCGCGGTAGAGGATGCCGTCCCGGGAGCGCGTGCCTTCGGGGTAAATGCCGATGCCCTTGCCGGATTCCAGGATGTCCAGCAGCGTCTTGAGCGCCTGCACGCTGGCTGCCTGTTCGCCACGTTCCACGGGGATGGAGCCGACGGACTCGAAGAAGGCTTTCATGACCTTGCCCTTGACGCCGCCGGTGGTGAAGTATTCGGCTTTGGCGAAGAACGCGACGGGCCGGGGCATCAATGCCTGGACAATGACGCTGTCGAAGAATGAAAGGTGGTTGGGGGCCACGATGAACGGCCCGTCGGTTGGGACGTTTTCAAGTCCGACGACGGTGGGCCGGCAGGTGCCTGAGATCAGGCTGCGGGTGGTCCAGCGTACGGCATCAAACATTGCCATCGTTGGTCACCCCGCTCATGGCAGCCGCGTGGACAGCCTGCATCCGTCCGATCAGTTCCGCGAGGCCTTCCGCAGTTTCCACGATGGCCACGGCACCTGCCTCTTCCAGTTCGCCGTCCGGGGCGAATCCCCACGCCACTCCGATGCAGTCCAGGCCGTTGGCGATGGCACCGGAAACGTCCTGCGCCCGGTCCCCCACCATGACGGCATGCCGCGTGTCCAGGTCCCTGAGTGCGGCGGCGATGATTTCGGTCTTGCCCAGGGGGATCCCCTGCACGGCGCTCTCGTCATCCGCGGAACCGTGGATGCCGTGGAAAAGCCCGTCCACGCCATGGTGCTCCAGTACCGTGCGGGCCAGGCGCTGCGGTTTCTGGGTGGCAACAGCCACCGGCAGCCCGGCTGCGGCGAAGGCTTCCAGGACTTCGCGGACGCCCGGGTAGATGCGGCTCTGCGCGATTCCGGTGGCAACGTAGTACTCGCGGTAGAGACGGATGACCTCATCCAGCAGGTCCGCCGGCACCTGTGCCACGTTCAGCAGGGCATCACTGAGCTTCGGCCCGATCATCGAGTGGAGCAGGTCCTGGCCGGGAACCGGCAGGCCCACGGCACGCAGTGCCGAGGCAATTCCGTCTGTTATCCCACCGGCCGGATCGACAAGAGTGCCGTCCAGGTCAAAGATCACGGGCACTGTTGTTTGAGTCACCGGGTTAGTTTCTCACGACAGCACTCATGCCTGAAACTCGCATACGCGGAACGGAATACTTGTGCGGTCCTACTCCAGGATTTCGGCCAGGAAAGCAGCAGTGTGGCTGGTGGTGGACTTGGCAACCTGCTCCGGTGTTCCCGACGCAACCACCTGGCCGCCGCCGGAACCGCCGTCAGGGCCCAGGTCCACGATCCAGTCCGCGCTTTTGATGACGTCCAGGTTGTGTTCGATGGTGATCACGGTGTTGCCCTTGTCCACCAGCCCCTGGAGGACCATCAGCAGCTTGCGGATGTCCTCGAAGTGGAGCCCGGTGGTGGGCTCGTCCAGTACGTACACACTGCGTCCGTTGGAGCGCTTCTGCAGCTCCGCGGCCAGCTTGACGCGCTGGGCCTCGCCGCCGGAGAGCGTGGTGGCGGGCTGGCCCAGCCGGACATAGCCCAGCCCCACGTCCACCAGCGTGTTGAGGTGCCGTGCGATCGGCGAGAAGGCAGCGAAGAACTCCGCCCCCTCCTCGATGGGCATGTTCAGGACGTCCGCGATGGTCTTGCCCTTGTAATGCACCTCAAGGGTTTCCCGGTTGTAACGCGCACCATGGCACACCTCGCACGGGACGTAGACGTCCGGCAGGAAGTTCATTTCGATTTTCAGGGTGCCGTCACCGGAGCAGGCCTCGCAGCGGCCACCCTTGACGTTGAACGAGAACCTGCCGGGAAGGTAGCCGCGCACCTTGGCTTCGGTGGTTTCGGCAAAGAGCTTCCGGATGTTGTCGAAGACGCCCGTGTACGTGGCGGGGTTGGAGCGCGGGGTGCGGCCGATGGGGCTCTGGTCCACATGGACAACCTTGTCCAGGTGTTCGAGGCCCTGGACAGTCTTGTGCCGGCCAGCCACCTGCTTGGCGCCGTTGAGCTTGTTGGCCAGGACCTTGTACAGGATTTCGTTGACCAGGGTGGACTTGCCCGAGCCGCTCACCCCGGTAACAGCGGTGAAGAGGCCCAGCGGGAAGGCGGCGTCCACATTCACGAGGTTGTTCTCCCGCGCCCCCACAACCTTCAGCTCCCGCTTCTTGTCGTACTTGCGGCGCTTTTTGGGGACTTCGATCGATTTGCGGCCGGACAGGTAGTCTCCGGTCAGCGACGCAGTGTTGTCCAGCAGCTCCTTATAGGAGCCGGAGTGGACCACCTGGCCGCCGTGCTCCCCCGCACCGGGCCCGATGTCCACAATCCAGTCGGCAACATGGATGGTGTCTTCGTCGTGTTCAACGACGATCAGCGTGTTTCCCATGTCCCGCAGACGGGTGAGGGTGTCAATCAGCCGACGGTTGTCCCGCTGGTGCAGGCCGATGGACGGCTCATCCAGCACATAGAGGACTCCCACCAGGCCGGAACCTATCTGGGTGGCCAGGCGGATGCGCTGCGCCTCGCCGCCGGAAAGCGTCGCGGACGGACGTTCCAGGTTCAGGTATTCAAGGCCAACATCCAGCAGGAACGTCAGGCGCGCCTGGATCTCCTTGAGCACCTGGTGGGCGATCTGCGCTTCGCGGCCGGTCAGCACCAGGTTGTTCAGGAAGTCGGCGCAGTCGCGCATGGGAAGGGCGGCGACGTCGGCAATCGACTTGCCGTTGATCAGCACGGACAACGACGCCGGGTTGAGCCGGGCACCGTTGCAGGCGGGGCAGGGAACCTGGCGCATGTACTCTTCGTAGCGGTCGCGGGCCCAGTCCGAGTCCGTCTCGCCGTGCTTGCGGTGGACGTACTGGATGGCGCCTTCGAACCCGGTGCTGTATTTGCGTTCCCGGCCAAAGCGGTTCCGGTACTGCACCACCACTTTGTGGTCCTTGCCGTGCAGGACGGTCTGGCGGACGTCCTTGCCCAGTTTCTCCCACGGGGTGTCCATGGAGAAGCCGAGCTCCTTGGCCAGGCCCTCCAGCAGCCTGTTCCAGTACTCCGTGGTGGCCGTGCCCAGCGACCACGGTGCGATGGCGCCCTCGCCCAGGGAGAGTTCCGGGTTGGGAACGATCAGTTCCTCGTCCACTTCCAGCTTTGTGCCGATGCCGCTGCAGGCCGCGCAGGCGCCGAAGGGGTTGTTGAACGAGAAGGAGCGGGGCTCAATCTCGTCGATGGCAAGGGGGTGTTCGTTGGGGCAGGCCAGGTTTTCGGAGAAAGCCCGCAGCCGGCCGGGATCGTCTGCCTCAAGGTCCACGAACTCTGCCAGGACGCGGCCCTCGGCCAGGCCCAGGGCCGTCTCGATGGAGTCCGTGAGCCGCTGGCTGATGCCTTCCTTGACCACCAGGCGGTCCACGACCACCTCGATGGTGTGCTTGAACTGCTTACCGAGCTTGGGCGGATCGCTCAGCTGCACCAGGTTTCCGTCCACCCGTGCGCGGGAGTAGCCCTTGGCGGTCAGTTCCTTGAAAAGATCGACAAACTCGCCCTTGCGTCCGCGCACCACGGGAGCAAGAACCTGGAAGCGGGTGCCCTCGTCAAGCTCCAGCAGCTGGTCCACGATCTGCTGGGGCGTCTGCTTGGCCACGGGCTCGCCGCACACGGGGCAGTGGGGACGGCCAACACGGGCCCAGAGAAGGCGCATGTAGTCGTAGATTTCGGTGATGGTGCCCACCGTGGAGCGGGGGTTCTTGCTGGTGGACTTCTGGTCGATGGAGACTGCCGGCGACAACCCCTCGATGAAATCGACGTCGGGCTTGTCCACCTGGCCCAGGAACTGGCGGGCGTAGGCGGACAGCGATTCGACGTAGCGCCGCTGGCCCTCCGCGAAGATGGTGTCAAAGGCAAGGGAGGATTTCCCGGATCCGGAGAGCCCGGTGAAGACGATCATGGCGTCCCGGGGCAGATCGAGGTCCACGTTGCGGAGGTTGTGCTCGCGGGCGCCCTTCACCACAAGGCGGGAGAGGTCCGGGCGCTGCGGGGCAGCCGCAGGGGGGACAGTTAATGCAGTGGAGGGGGCGGAGGTTTCTTCAGCTACGGCTTTAGGCACCCCATAATGCTAATCGAAAACTTCTTCGAACTTGCACGGTTCCGCCCTCAGGGAACATCGTAGGCCGCGGCCAGCAGCTTCACGGCCTCGGCGAACGTGGCGCCCTGCGCCTTGGCGGCGGCGGCGTAGGCTGCGGCCGCGGCGGAGAGCCCGCCGAGACGTTCATCACGTGCACACACCACCGTGCCGTTCCGGCCGCGGGTCGCCACGATTCCGGCCGCCTCGAGCTCCTTATAGGCCCGGGCCACCGTGTGCGGCGCAACGTCCAGGACCTCGGCCAGGGCGCGGACCGCGGGCAGCCTGGTTCCGGGAGGGAGGGATCCGTTGTCGGCCAGGTGGATGACGTGCAGCCGGAGCTGCTCGTACAACGCCACAGTGCTGGCGGTGTTGGGCCTCCACGTTCCGGGAAAGCCGGCTGCCGGCGTCATATGCCCGCCTCGAGAGCGCCAGTCCGGCCCGTGCCGGCGGAGAACTGGGCGTTGTGCAGCCGGGCGTAATAGCTGTTGGCAGCCAGGAGGCTGTGGTGCGTGCCCTGCTCAACGATGCGTCCATGGTCCATGACCAGAATTAGATCAGCGTTGCGGATGGTGGACAAACGGTGGGCTATGACGAAGCTGGTCCTGCCCTGCCGCAGGCGCTGCATGGCCTGGCGGATCAGGAGCTCGGTCCTGGAGTCAACAGAGCTCGTGGCTTCGTCCAGGATCAGGACCGCCCTGCCGGCCAGTTGCGCGCGGGCGATGGTGAGCAGTTGCCGCTGGCCCTGGCTCAGGGGTTCACCACCGTTTTCCAGGACTGTGTCGTAACCGCAGGGCAACGCCCTCACGAACCTGTCCACGTAACTGGCCTCCGCCGCCGCGGTAATGCAGCTCTCCGTAGCCCCCGGCCGGCCGTAGGCAATGTTTTCCCGGATGGTGCCGGCGAAGAGCCATGCATCCTGCAGCACTACCCCGAACTGCTCCCGGAGCCGGTCCCGGGACATGGCGGCAATGTCCGTCCCCCCCATGGTTATCCGGCCGGAGCCGGGCTCGTAGAACCGCATCAGGAGGTTCACCACTGTGGTCTTGCCCGCCCCCGTGTGCCCCACGATGGCCACCGTCTGGCCGGGCTCCACGAAAAAGGAGAGGTTGTGTACTGCCGGGGCAGATTCCGGATAGCCGAAGGTGACGTCATTGAACTCGATGCGTCCGCCCGGCGGTACCGCTTTGGCCTCCGCGGGTTCCGGAGGATCCTCCTCCGTATCAAGGAGGGCAAAAACGCGCGCGGCGGAGGCCACGCAGGACTGGATAAGGTTCAGCATGCCGCCGATCTGTCCCACTGGCTGGGTGAAAAGCCTGCTGAACTGGATGAAAGCCTGGATCCCGCCGATGGTCATGGCGCCGACGATGACCTGGAGGGCACCCACCACGGCCACGGCGATGTAGTTGAGGTTGGAGATCAGCACCATCAGGGGCTGCACCATACCGGCCGAGTACTGGGCTTTCGTGGCTGCGCGCGCAAGCCTGTCATTGCTCCGGCCGAAAGTCTCTGCGGCCTGGGCCTGGTGCCCGAAGGCCTTGATGACCTCGTGTCCTGAGACAAACTCCTCTACGTGCGCATTCAGCTCGCCGGTCTCCGTCCACTGCCCTGCGAAGTGTGCCTGCGAACGGCGGGCCACGAGAACGGTGATCAGGGTGGACAGCGGCACGGTGGCAATGGCGATCGCTGCGAGCAGGGGCGAGATCCAGAGCATCATGGCCAGGGACCCGCACAGCATCAGGACGGACATGATCAACTGCGTCAGGAGCTGGTTCATGGCCTGGGCAATATTGTCGATGTCGTTCGTGGCACGGCTCAGGACGTCGCCCCGGGACCGTTCCCGGAAATAGGCGGACGGCAGCCGGTGCAGCTTGTCCTCCAGCGCAGCCCGCAGGCCGTACATGAGCCCCTGGACGGAACGGGCCGTCAGCGCGCCCTGGATCCAGTTGAACAGTGAAGCAAGGACATACATCAGGGAAACGCCGGCCAGCAGGAAGCCAAGCCGCCCGTGGTCCAAAGCTCCCTGGAACACCCCTTCCACCACCACGTCCGTGGCGTCGCCCAGGTATTTCGGCGCCGCCACGTTGAGTCCCGCGAAGGCGCACGTGGCCGCCACGGCGCCGAGCATGAAACGCCTGAACGGCCGCAGCCGGCCCAGGAGCCGTCTGGCCGTAGGCCAGAACTTTTCAGCCGCTCCGGGAGCTGCAGCCGGCGGCGTCATGCCGGTCCGTCCAGCGCCAGCTGCGAGTCTGCAATCTCCCGGTAGGTTGACGAAGTTTCCAGCAGCTCCAGGTGCGTACCCTGCGCCACCAGCCGTCCGCCGTCGAGGACCAAAATAAGGTCCGCGTTCTCGACGGCGGAGATCCGTTCCGCCACCACAATCACCGTGGCGTCAGTGAGCCGGGCTGCCAGCGCCTGCCGCAGCCTGGTGTCGGTGTCGTAGTCCAGGGCCGAAAAGCTGTCGTCGAACAGGTAGAGCGGACTCTTGCGGAGAAGGGCCCTCGTGATGCACAGCCGCTGGCGCTGGCCGCCGGAAAGATTCGTTCCGCCCTGGCCCACGGGCGTGGCAAGCCCCAGCGGCAGCTCACGCATGAACCGCATGGTCTGCGCTGCCTCAAGGGCATCCCATAACTCTTCATCCGTGGCATCCGGCGCGGCCATCCGGAGGTTGTCGGCAATGGTGCCCGAAAACAGGTGGGAGTGCTGGGGGACGATCGACATGGCTGCGCGCAGGGTGTCCAGCGGCAGGTCCTTGATGTCCACACCATCCAGGCTGATGGTCCCTGCCGTGGAATCGAGGAACCGGGGAATCAGGTTGAGCAGTGTGGACTTACCACTGCCTGTAGAGCCCACGATGGCCGTGGTGGTTCCCGGCCCGGCAGTGAAGGTGATCTCCGCCAGGACTGGCTCTTCCGCGCCGGGATAGGAAAAACCCACCCGATTGAACTTCACAACACCCTTGGCGTCCTGCAGGAAGCCGCTGCCCGCCGTCCGTGGCCCGGCTCCGGTATCCTGCGGATCGCGTACCGACGGTTCAGTGGTGAGGACCGCTCCGATACGCTCCGCGCAGACTGCTGCCCGCGGCGCCGTCATCAGGACGTACATCGCCATCATGATGGCCAGCAGGATTTGCAGGATATAGGCGATGAAGGCGGCCAGCGCCCCGATGTTCATCAGGCCCGCCTGGATCCGGTGGCCGCCCAGCCACACAACGGCCACGGAAGAAATGTTCACCACGAGCATGATCAGCGGCAGCATTCCTGCCACCAGGAGGGCTGACTGGAGATTGTTGGCCGTCAGGCTGCTGTTGGTCCGCGCGAAGCGCCGGACCTCGTGGTCCTGGCGGACGAAGGCACGGATGACATTGGCTCCCATGATCTGTTCGCGGAGGATGCCGCCGGCGCGGTCCAGGAGGTCCTGGCCCTCGCGGTAGAGGGGAATGAGGCGCCGTACGATGAGGTACATGATCAGCAGGAGCACCGGCACGATGACGATCACCACCGCAGACAGTGCCACGTCCTGCTGGAGGGCAAGGACGATGCCGCCCAGGCCCATTGCCGGTCCCGCTACCAGCATGGTGAACACCAGCACGGAGAAGGCCTGGATCTGCTGGGTGTCATTGGTGGCCCGGGTGGTAAGGCTCTGGGTGCCGAAGGCTGCCACTTCCTGCGAGGACAGTGACTGGATCTTGGTAAAAATTTCGGCCCGAAGCTGGTGTCCGATCCTCATTGCCACCACGGCCGCCAGGTAGCCGGCCGCTATGGCAGCCGCTGCCTGGACGACGGCCACGGCCGCCATGACGGTGCCCAGGCCGGTGATGACCGCATTGTTGCCGGCCACGATCCCGTCGTCGATGATCGCGGCGTTGACCGTAGGCAGCATCAGCGTGGCGGCCGCCTGGACCAACTGGAGAACAACGATGGCAACCACAGGGGCCTTGTGGGCCCCGAGCAGCCGCCTCATCAGTCCGATCAGCAACGTACCTCCACTCAGGTCAGTCAGCCGAGGGGGCAGCCGGCGGTAGCCTCTCCCCCATCAGCCACCCCGTTATTGTAAGCCAGATCACTTTCCACTGTTGTCACACCACGTGACTGCATTGTCGAGGTCCCCAAGCGGCTGGATCCTGGTCATGGGTTCTTGCGGCCCACCGCAAAAATCCTGCGGAAGGGATACACCGTGCCATGCCCGGTCTGTGGGTAGGCCTCCCGGAGCGCTGCTGCGTACTCCGCCTCGAACCGGGCGGCATCAGGCTCGGACAGGGCAGCCAGGACGGGGCGGAGCGCCGTGCCGCGGACCCACTCCAGGACAGCGTCCCTGCCTGGCAGGACCTGCTGGTAGGTGGTCTCCCAGGCATCGGCTGCATACCCGGCGTCGAGAAGGATACGGAGGTAGTCCGCAGGCTCGCCCACCGACTCCCCGCCCCGCAGGACGCCGCCAAGTTGTGGCTCCCACGTCGCCGAGGCAGCCAGCCCGCGCATCAGTGCGTGGGACGGGGCGCTGAAGTTTCCAGGAACCTGCAGGGCGAACCAGGCGCCGGGCCGGAGGGCATCCAGCCACGCACGCATCATCTCCTGGTGGCCCGGCACCCACTGGAGGGCGGCATTGCTCACCACCACATCAGTCTCCGTGGAGGGCTTCCAGCCGGCGATGTCAGCCTGCTCGAAGCGCAGGCCCCCGCCCGCCCCGGTCAGCGCCGCCGCTTTGGCCAGCATCTCGGCAGAGGAGTCGACCCCCACCACGTCCGCGGAGGGCCAGCGCTCCGCCAGCGTCGCTGTCAGGTTTCCCGGTCCGCAGCCAAGGTCCACCACTTGTACCGGACGGTCCGCGTGGACCCTCCCCGTCAGGTCGAAAAAGGGCCGATCCCGGTAATCGCCGAACTGGACGTATTTCGCCGGATCCCATTCCATGTCCATCTCCACGTCTTGAAGCCGTCACGTCTACGGGCGAAGCCTAACCCGGGCCCGGCGGAAACCCGGGCCCGGCCGGGCACTAAGCTGGAAATCAATGAAACTCGTTGATCAGCTGACCCAACTTTCCGCCCCCAGCCTGCCTGCCGGCGTCGACCCCGATGACCTCTATACCCGGTTTGTGGAGTGGACAGAAAGCCGGGGACTTGCCCTGTATCCGGCACAGGACGAGGCCATCATGGAGCTGGCAACCGGGGCCAACGTCATTTTGGCGACGCCCACCGGGTCCGGGAAGTCCCTGGTGGCCATCGCCGCCCACTTCCAGGCCATGGCCCAGGGCCGCCGCAGTTACTACACTGCGCCCATCAAGGCGCTGGTCTCCGAGAAGTTCTTTGCCCTGTGCGACATCTTCGGTGCGGAGAACGTCGGGATGATCACGGGCGATTCCGGCGTGAACCAGGATGCCCCCATCATCTGCTGCACGGCGGAGATCCTGGCCAACACCGCACTCCGCGAAGGGGCGGCCGCGGAGCTGGGGACCGTCATCATGGACGAGTTCCATTTCTACTCCGACCCGCAGCGCGGCTGGGCCTGGCAGGTGCCCCTGCTGGAGCTCCCGCAAGCACAGTTCCTCCTGATGTCTGCCACGCTGGGCGACGTCAGCCGGTTCGAGGAAGGCCTGACGCATCTGACCGGGCGGCCCACCACCACGGTGAGTTCAGCCGAGCGGCCCATTCCGCTGCATTACTACTACCACGAGACGCCGGTCCACGAGACCCTGGAGGAACTGCTCTCCACCAAACAGGTGCCGGTGTACGTGGTGCACTTCAGCCAGATCGAAGCGATCGACCGCGCCCAGACCCTGATGAGCATCAACGTCTGCACCCGCGAGGAAAAGGACGCGATCGCCGAGCTGATCGCGAACTTCCGGTTCGCCGCCGGCTTCGGCAAGACGCTGAACCGGCTGGTCCGCCACGGCATCGGCGTGCACCACGCGGGGATGCTCCCCAAGTACCGCCGGCTGGTGGAACAACTCGCCCAGGCGGGGCTGCTGAAGGTCATTTGCGGCACTGACACCCTGGGGGTGGGCATCAACGTGCCCATCCGCACCGTCCTCCTGACCGCCCTGAGCAAATACGACGGCGTCCGCACCCGCCTGCTTAACTCCCGTGAGTTCCACCAGATTGCGGGCAGGGCCGGCCGGGCCGGGTACGACACCGCCGGGACCGTGGTGGTCCAGGCACCCGAGCACGTGACCGAAAATGTGAAGGCCATGGCCAAGGCCGTCGCCAAATTCGGTGACGACCAGAAGAAGCTCCGCCAGGTGGTCAAGAAGAAGCCGCCGGAGGGGTTCGTAAGCTGGGGCGAACCAACGTTCAAACGGCTCGTCGAATCGGTGCCGGACCCGTTGACATCGAGTTTCACCGTGACCCACGCAATGCTGATGAACCTGATGGAACGCCCCGGCGACCCGTTCGCCGCTGCCCGCCGCCTGCTGACCGAAAACCACGAGTCCAGGTCCTCCCAGCTGCAGCTCATGAAGAAGGCGCTGGGCATATACAGGGAGTTGCTCGCGGCGGAAGTCGTGGAACGGATCCCGGCCGACGAGCAGGGAGCGGATGGCCGCACGGTCCGGCTGACCGTGCACCTCCAGCCGAACTTCGCACTCAACCAGCCGCTGTCCCCCTTCGCACTTGCCGCCCTGGAACTCCTGGACCCGGAGTCGCCGTCGTACGCCCTGGACGTTGTCTCCGTGATCGAGGCGACCCTGGAGAAGCCGCGCCAGATCCTCTCCGCCCAGCAGAAGAAGGCCCGCGGCGAAGCGGTGGCGGCCATGAAGGCGGACGGCATCGACTACGACCAGCGGATGGCCATGCTGGACAGCGTCACCTACCCCCAGCCCCTGGCGGAAATCCTGGGCGAAGCCTTCGAGGTGTACCGGAAGGCCGCGCCTTGGGTGGGGGACTTCGAGCTGGCGCCCAAGTCGGTGGTCCGGGACATGTACGAGCGCGCCATGAACTTCGGCGAGTTCGTCCAGTTCTACGGACTGGCCCGGTCGGAGGGCATCGTCCTGCGGTACCTCGCGGACGCCTTCAAGGCCCTCCGCCAGACTGTGCCGCAGGACATGCTCCGCGATGACCTGGAGGACCTCGTCGCGTGGCTCGGCGAGCTGGTCCGGCAGGTGGACTCCAGCCTCCTGGACGAATGGGAGGAACTTGCGTCCGGCCTGGCACCCACACCGCATGACGCTCCCCCGCCTCCCCCGCCGTCGCTCACGTCCAACATCAGGGCCTTCCGGGTGATGGTCCGCAACGAGATGTTCCGCCGCGTGGAACTCTTTGCTGACGAGGACGCGGCAGCGCTGGGCGAACTCGACGGCGCCGCAGGCTGGAACGCCGAGCGCTGGGAAGACGCCCTGGATGACTACTTCGACGAACACGACGACATCGGAACCGGGCCGGATGCCCGCGGACCGGCACTGCTCATCATCACCGAGGAACGGGACCAGTGGAAGGTACGGCAGATCTTCGACGATCCGGCCGGCAACCACGACTGGGGAATTTCCGCAGAGGTCGACCTGGCCGCCTCCGACGAAACGGGCACCGCCGTGATCAAGGTGACGGAGGTCAACCGGCTCTGAGCGGTCACACGCCGGAGCTGGAACCTGACGGTAAGCTCGAACAATGAGTGTAATCCGCCCCGCAACCCGGCAAGACGTACCCGCGATCCTTCGGATGATCCACGAACTGGCGCACTACGAAAAGGAGCCGGACGCCGTCCGGAACACACCGGAAATGCTCCAGGAAGTGCTGTTCGGCGAGAACCCGCGCGTGTTCGCAGCCATGGCGGAAAACCAGGCAGGGGAAGTCCAGGGTTTCGCACTCTGGTTCCTGAACTATTCCACCTGGGAAGGCGTGCACGGCATCTACCTGGAGGACCTCTACGTCAGCCCGGAGGCCCGCGGCGAAGGGCACGGAAAGGCGCTGCTCCAGCACCTTGCCGCCACCGCAGTAGACAACGGATACGCCAGGGTGGAATGGAGCGTCCTGGACTGGAACGAGCCCTCCATCAACTTCTACCGCAGCCTTGGCGCCAGGCCCATGGACGGCTGGTCCACGTTCCGGCTCACCGGCCAGGCGCTCGAACAGTTCGGCAGTGCCGTCCCGGCCCGCGCCAATGGCTGACGCACGGATGCCGGCTCCGGCCGGCCCGACGGTCCGGGTCCAGCACGAGGTCAGGGCACGGCACGAGTTCCGTGGCATGCGCACCGCTGAACACTTCTTCAGCGTGCCGTTGGACCACTTCGGCGGTTCCCCCGGCGGCGAAACCATCACCGTTTTTGCCCGCGAGTACGTCTCGGCCGCGCACTCCGAGGAACAGGCCGCGGAGCTTCCGTGGCTGCTTTTCCTCCAGGGCGGCCCGGGCGGCCGGGGCAACAGGTTCGGATCCCTGGGCGGCTGGAGCAAGGCGGCCGCGAGGGACTTCCGGATCCTGATGCTGGACCAGCGGGGCACCGGCCTCTCCTCGCCCATTGACCGCACCACGCTTCCGCTGCGCGGACCGGCCGCGGCCCAGGCAGCCTACCTGGAACACTTCCGGGCCGATTCCATCGTGGCCGACGCCGAGCTGGTCCGCGAAGCCCTGGGGGCGGACCCGTGGACGGTGTACGGGCAGAGCTACGGCGGCTTTTGTGCCCTGACCTACCTGTCCTTTGCCCCGCAGGGACTTCGGGAAGTACTGGTCACCGGCGGCCTTGCGCCCCTGGCCGGCCCGGCCGACGACGTCTACCGCGCCACGTTCCAGCGCGTGGCCGCCCGGAACGCCGAGTACTTTGCCTGGTACCCGGAGGACCGTGCCGCGGTTGAGCGGATTGCCCGCCACCTGCGGCACACCACGGAATACCTGCCGGACGGCGGTCCGCTCACCGTGGAGCGCTTCCAGATGGTGGGGGCATTCCTCGGCGGCAACACCAGGGTGGACAGCCTGCACCACCTGCTGGAGGATGCGTTCACGGAAACCGCCGCAGGCCCACGGCTTTCCGACGCCTTCCTGGACCAGGTGCAGGGCATCGTGTCCCGCCGCTCCAATCCCCTCTACGCGCTGATGCACGAGTCCATCTACGGCCAGGGCCAGGCCACCGGCTGGGCGGCCTGGCGCGTCCTGGACGAGTATCCGGAGTTCAAGCCTGACGCGGAGCCGCTGCTCCTGACCGGCGAAATGGTCTATCCCTGGTATTTCGAGCAGGACCCGGCCCTTCAGCCCCTCCGGGAGGTGGCGGAACTGCTGGCCGCCAAAGATGACTGGAAACAGCTCTACGATCGCGGGCAGCTGGCAGCCAACACGGTTCCGGTGGCCGCCGCCGTCTACTCGGACGATATCTATGTGGACCGGAAACTGTCCCTGGAAACGGCGTCCGCCGTCCGCGGGCTGCAGGTGTGGGAGTCGGGGGACTTCCACCATGACGGCATCGCCGACGACGGGGAAGGGATCTTCGCCCGGCTCCTGGGCATGGCACGGTCAGGCGGCCGCTGACTGCCGCCGCCCGGCCATGACGGTCATGAACGCGGCGGCCAGGACAGCTGCGCCCACGGCACCTCCCAGGAGGTTGAGCCCCAGGTAGCCCGTCCAGCTGAGGACCAGGCCGGACACTGCCCCGCCCACGGCGCCGGCAGCACCCATCAGCATGTCGGAAACGCCCTGGACCGCAACCCGCGACTCCTGCGCCACGCTTTCGGCCAGCAGCGTGGAGCCGGACACGGTGGCCGCGGACCAGCCCAGGCCCAGCAGGACCAGGCCCACGGCCACGGCCGCCGTGGATGCCTGGCCGAACCCGGCAACAGCAACGGCCGCAATCAGCAGGGTGAAACCGATCATGATGGTCTGGGCCCTGCCTGCCTTGTCCGTCAGCCAGCCCATTACCGGTGACAGGGCGAACATTCCGGCGATGTGCAGCGAGATGGTGAACCCGATGATCACCAGTACATCACCGGACGCCGTGTGGCCTGCGTGGCTGGCGCCCGGCCCCTCCACCAGTTCCTGCAGGTGCAGGGGCGTCATGGACATCACGCCCACCATCACGGCGTGGGCTCCGACGACGGCGGCCACGGCAAGGAGCGCGGTCCGGGAACGCCGGATGGCGCGCAGGCCCCGGGCCAGTGTCCCGCCGTCGTGCGCGCCCTGTCCGGCAGGGCCGGTGCCTGGACGGCCTGCCAGCCGCGGCGCCGGCGCCTGCTCCACAGCCTGCGTGTCCTGCAAGCCCGTACGGGCCTGCTGCGCGGCCAGTTCCCTGGCGAGCAGCAGCGGGTCCGGCCGAAGCCCAACAAAGAGCAGGGCAGCTGCCAGGAGCAGGCCCGCACCGGAAATCACGAAGGGCCCGGCGACCGGCGGAAGACCCAGGGCCTGGCCCACCACGGTGCCGGGCTGGATCAGATTGGGTCCGGTGACGGCGCCGATGGTGACGGTCCAGACCACCGTTGACAGGGCCAGGCCACGGTGTTCGGGGTCGGCAAGGTCCACTGCCGCGAACCGCGCCTGCAGGCTGGCGGCGCTGCCCACTCCGATGCCGGCGGCCCCCAGCACCAGCAGGACGAAGAGGCCGGACACCACCGCGAGCACCATCAGCACCGCACCCGCCAGGGCCGCGGACAGCCCGGCTACCTGACCGATCCGGCGTCCCCGGCGGTCTGCCAGGGCGGCCAGAGGCAGTGCTGCCAGCGCCGCTCCCAGCGTCATGACCGTGGCCACGGCACCTGCCCAGGCACTGGACCCTGACAGCTCGACGGCGAGGATCGACCCGATGGACACCGTGGCGCCGGTACCAATGCCGCCAAAAACCTGGGCCGTGCCCAGCAGCGCCACGGTGCGCCGCTGCACCTTGCGCACGCCTTGCTCGGTTATCAGGATTGGACCCATGCACCGAGCATAGTCCCCGCTGCGCGGCATGGCGGGGACGGTTTAAAGCAGACAATCCCGGCCGCACGGCGGCCGGGATTGTCTGCTGGTACTGAGAGCAAAGCGCTACTCGGCGTCGCTGTGGCTCTTCCGGATGTCCTCTTCAAGGCGCGGGTCCAGGTGCGCTTCCTTGGCCTTGGAGCTGACCAGGCTGGCGATCACGGCGATCACGATGGTGCCAACGATCACTGCCAGGGACACGAACGTGGGGATTTCGGGAGCCCACTCAATGTGCTGGCCGCCGTTGATGAACGGCAGTTCGTTCACGTGCATCGCATGGAGGACCAGCTTGACCCCGATGAAGGCCAGGATGAAGGACAGCGCGTGCTTCAGGTAGATCAGGCGGTTCATCAGGCCGCCGAGCAGGAAGTACAGCTGGCGCAGGCCCATCAGGGCAAACAGGTTGGCCGTGAACACGATGAACGGGCTCTGGGTGAGGCCGAAGATCGCGGGGATGGAGTCGACAGCGAAGAGCAGGTCCGTGAGGCCGATGGTGATGAACACGATCAGCATCGGGGTGAAGACCTTCTTGCCGTCCACGGTGGTGCGCAGCTTGCCGCCGTCGAACTTCTCCGACATGGGGATGACCTTGCGGATCTTGGCGATGAGCGGGTTTTCCCGGTCTTCTTCGTCTTCGCCCTCGTCCTGGGCCTGCTTCCAGGCAGTCCACAGCAGGAACGCGCCGAAGATGTAGAACACCCAGCTGAACTGCTCAATCACGATGGCGCCGAGCAGGATGAAGATGCCGCGCAGGATCAGGGCGATGATGATGCCCACCATCAGCACTTCCTGCTGGTACTTCCGGGGCACGGAGAAGCGGGCCATGATGATGATGAAGACAAACAGGTTGTCGATGCTGAGGCTGTATTCAGTCACCCAGCCGGCGACGAACTGGCCGCCGTATTCCGGGCCGGTGAAGGCAAACATGGCCCCGGCGAACACCAGGGCGAGGCTGACGTAAAACGCTACCCACAGTCCGGCTTCCTTCATGGAAGGTTCATGGGGACGCCGGACCACCAAAAGAAGGTCGATCAGGAGAATCAGGCCGAGGACGACAAGTGAGCCGACTTCGAACCACACGGGCAATTCGAGCACAGGGTAGCCTTTCGCAGGGTACAGAGATGCGGTGTAAGTCTCTCCGGCCTGCCTGTGCACTTGGTGCTGAATTGGCGGCCCGCTACGCCCGGCCGGGCAACTATGCCCTGCGTGTTGACGATCGTAGCGCTCGGGATACTCCCCTACGTGACCTTAACTGTACCGCAGTCCCCCGGGCTCCCCGTCCCCGTTACCTTTGTGTCAGGCGTGCCCGGCGGCCTGCATCTGCCGCAGCTCCTTCTTCAGCTCGCTCACTTCGTCCCTGATCCTGGCTGCCACCTCGAACTGCAGTTCGGCGGCAGCGCCGTGCATCTGCTCCGTCAGCTGTTCGATCAGCCCCACCAGGTCCTCCGCCGGTGCTGCTGCGAGGCCGTCGGAGCGCACCTGCGCGGCACCCTTGGCCGCGGACTTCCGCTTGCCGCCCTTGGCCAGCCGGCTGTTGTTGAGAAGCTCCTGGGTGTCGGCGTCTTCCTTGGCCAGTTGGTCGGTGATATCGGCAATCTTCTTCCGCAGCGGCTGCGGGTCCACCCCGTGCTCGGTGTTGTAGGCCACCTGGATGGCGCGGCGCCGGTTCGTCTCGTCGATGGCGTGTGCCATGGAGTCCGTGATGCGGTCGGCGTACATGTGCACCTGGCCCGAGACGTTCCGGGCCGCGCGGCCGATGGTCTGGATCAGTGAGGTTGAGGAGCGCAGGAAGCCTTCCTTGTCCGCGTCCAGGATGCTGACCAGGGACACTTCCGGGAGGTCCAGGCCTTCACGCAGCAGGTTGATGCCCACCAGGACGTCGAACTTGCCCATCCGGAGTTCGCGCAGCAGTTCAACGCGCCGGAGGGTGTCCACATCGGAGTGGAGGTACTCCACCTTGATGCCGTGGCCCAGGAGGTAGTCGGTGAGGTCCTCGGCCATCCGTTTGGTCAGGGTGGTCACCAGGATCCGCTCGTCCTTGGCGGTACGGGTTTTGATCTCCCCCAGCAGGTCATCGATCTGGCCCTTGGTGGGCTTGACCACCACCTCGGGATCGATGAGCCCGGTGGGCCGGATGATCTGCTGGACGAACCCGTCGGCCTTGCCGAGCTCGTACTTGCCGGGGGTGGCCGACAGGTAGACGGTCTGGCCGACGCGCTGTAGGAATTCATCCCATTTCAGCGGCCTGTTGTCCATGGCTGAGGGCAGCCGGAAGCCAAAGTCCACCAGGTTGCGCTTGCGGGACATGTCGCCCTCGTACATCGCTCCGATCTGCGGGATTGTCACGTGGGATTCGTCCACCACCAGCAGGAAGTCGTCCGGGAAGTAGTCGAGGAGGCAGTGCGGCGCCGTGCCGGGGGCGCGGCCGTCAATGTGCGAGGAATAGTTTTCGATGCCGTTGCAGAAGCCCATCTGCTGCATCATTTCGAGGTCGTAGTTGGTCCGCATGCGGAGCCGCTGCGCCTCCACCAGCTTGTTCTGGCCCTCCAGCACCTTCAGCCGGTCCGCCAGCTCGTCCTCAATCCGCTTGATGGCCCTGGACATGCGCTCGGGCCCGGCCACGTAATGGGAGGCGGGGAAGACGTACATTTCCTCTTCGTCCCGGATCACCTCGCCGGTGAGCGGGTGGAGCGTGTGGATGTTCTCGATCTCGTCACCGAAGAACTCGATCCGGATAGCCAGTTCCTCGTACATCGGGATGATCTCCACGGTGTCTCCCCGGACCCGGAACGTGCCCCGGTGGAAGTCCATGTCATTGCGGGCGTACTGCATGGACACGAACTTCCGGAGGAGGTCGTCCCGGTTCATTTCCGCGCCCTTGCGGAGCGTGACCATGCCGGCGATGTATTCCTCCGGCGTGCCCAGGCCGTAAATGCAGGACACCGTGGCCACGACGATCACGTCCCGCCGGGTCAGAAGGGCGTTGGTGGCGGAGTGGCGGAGCCTCTCAACTTCCTCGTTGATGGAGGAGTCCTTCTCGATGAAGGTGTCCGTCTGCGCCACATACGCCTCGGGCTGGTAGTAGTCGTAGTAGGAGACGAAGTATTCCACCGCGTTGTTGGGCAGCAGTTCGCGGAATTCGTTGGCCAGCTGTGCCGCGAGGGTCTTGTTCTGGACCATCACCAGGGTGGGGCGCTGGACCTGTTCGATCAGCCAGGCCGTGGTGGCGCTCTTACCGGTACCTGTGGCGCCGAGAAGCACCACGTCCTTCTCGCCGTTCTTGATGCGCTCCGTCAGTTCGGCAATGGCGGCGGGTTGATCGCCCGCGGGCTTGAATTCGCTGATGACCTCAAAGGGCGCCACAACACGGTTGATATCCTGCGCAAGGCTCATGGATCTAATCTACAACCGGGCACCGACACTAAGAGCGCGCGTCCGTTACGGGCGAACAGCTCCGGTCCGCGGCACGGCTTTCAGGACGCGTACGACGGCGGCGCCCACCCGGTCGCGTCGGCCCAGGCGGTCATCAGGGGCCATGCAACGTCCGTGAACCACGGTTCCTTGGCCTCCGCATATGCCCTTGTACCCGCCTGGCCGGCGAAGCGTGCCGCAAGGTCTGCCTTGTGCCCTGCGTAAAGGGTGCGCGCGGAAGGGTTGGCCCGCAGCCAGTCCCGGAACATCAGGGCATAGCGCCATCCGGGTGAGCCGGCAACGCGGACGTGGATGTTGACCGGACGCGCGGGGTCCGCGTTGGCGTGGAACCGTTTCTGCCACTGCCCGGGATCCGGTGCGCCCGGTTTGGGCGTGTCGGACCCGGCACCGGGCACCCGGGGAAACCCGGCTGCCGCCAGCCGGGGTGCGGCAGTGTCTGCTGCGTCCAATCCCGAAACGGCGACCTGCAGGTCTATGACGTCCTTGGCGGCCAGGCCGGGGACGGACGTGGAGCCAATGTGGTCCACCGCCAGGATGAGCCCGTGGGCAGCGGTCTTCAGCCTTGCCGAGATCCGGGCTGCGTCCCTGGCCCATTCCTCCCGATACGGTTCCAGGACAGGTCCGCAGTTCCTCACAGCGCGCGTGCCTGCGGCGAGGTTGCGGGCGAAGGGCACCAGCCGGTCGTCCCAGAGCCCGTCCACCTGGTCCAGCAGGTGCTGCACGCTGCCGGAATTGTCCAGGACGACGTCGGCCGCAGCCAGCCGTTCGTTCCGGGTTGCCTGCGCGGCCATCCGCTGCAGTGCGGCCTCGCGCGTCATCCCGCGGTGCTCCAGCATCCGCCGGAGCCGCACGTCGTCTGGCGCGTCCACTACCACCACCAGATGGAAGTCGCTCCCCTGCCGGGTTTCCACCAGCAAGGGGATGTCCTGCACCACAACGGCATCTTCTGCCGCAGCCGCCACAATGTCGGCGGCCCGTGCACGGACCAATGGGTGGACAATCCCGTTGAGGGCCGCGAGCCGCTCTGGGCTGCCGAACACCAGCGCACCGAGTGTGGGGCGGTCCAACCGGCCGTCGGGGCCAAGGACATCTCCGCCAAACTCCGCCACAACGCGGTCCAGGCCTTCGGTGCCGGGCTCCACCACTTCACGGGCCAACGCATCAGCATCCACAAGCACCGCGCCACGTTCTTCCAGGCGTGCGGCAACCACTGACTTTCCGGAGGCGATGCCGCCCGTCAACCCGATCTTGAGCATCACACCACCCTAATCCCCCAGGCCCGGGTCCAGGCGCGTGTCCTGAAGCTGCCAGCCACCTGGCGGCTGCCTTGGGAAGGGTTTTCGGGGTGCAACACCAGCACCAACGCCCTGCCCGGGGCGACCAGCTGGCTAATTGCCTGGTATCCCTGAACAGGGCGCGGATTTCTGTTACCGGCCCGGCGCGTCAGCAGCCACTCACATCAGCCCTCCTTTCCGCAGACCTAACGGTCGACTGCCGAGCGGCTTGGGATCTGCGAATTCATTCTCCTAATACATGTGGCCCAGGGCATATTGATTGGCCGTGATCCGTGAGCTTGCGCCAAGAAAATCGCCACGCTCCTGCAGGCTGCGGATTTCCTCTTCACTGTAAGGCGCGCCTGCCGGGCCCATTTGCAGTTCGTTTCCGCCATTCGCCGTCGACACAGACGCGTGTGCGGGCGCGGCAATCACTGCTCCTGAAAAACCGGCTGCGGCAACGGTTGCGATGGAAAGGAACACCCTTGTCTTTTTGGCTCCGCCAGAATGCTTGCCATTCCCGGACTCAAGCGCGGCCAGGTGGTTTGTCGTAAATGTGAACAATGTACTGCCCCTTTCTTGCGGTGCCACCCATGATGAATGGCAGGGTTTTCCTGACCGTATTCGGTGCAGGCTTGCGCCGGCTGCGGCGAAGAATCCATTCAGATAAACCAGCGTTGGGTTGCTAATACGTTTCTAAGAAGTGCTTCCGGGCTGGAGTTCCCTGCTGGTCCCGTGTCCTGGTTTTCCAAGAATCCTGCAGACGCCTTAATTGACTCTTAATGCCTTGGCCACGCCGGGGACGCGTTGGCACCCCCTGGCTTGCCGGGCCATGGGACCCTGGGCCTAGACTTGGGCGGGTGCAAGGGGAAGAGAGCAGGGCCACCAGCTACACCACACTGGCCGCGGGCTCCGATTTCCGCCATGAGCTGGAGATCAAGCGTTCCCGGTTCATCACGGTGCTGCGCCGGGCAGACAGCGAGGACGCTGCCCGGGACTTGGTGGCAGGCCTCCGCCGCGAGTTCCACGACGCCCGGCACCACTGCTCGGCGTTCATCATCGGACCCGACCGGGACATCCAGCGCTCCAACGACGACGGCGAACCGTCCGGAACAGCAGGCATTCCCATGCTGGAAGCTTTGGCCAAGAGGGAGACGGCGCCGGGGGCGGCCGACCTCAGCGACGTAAGCGCCGTCGTCGTCCGTTACTTCGGCGGTGTCCTTCTCGGGGCGGGCGGACTGGTGCGGGCATACTCCGAGTCCGTGTCCTCGGCCCTGAACCTCGTGCCGCTGGTCCGCCGCAGCCGCCTGCGGATCTGCTCGGTGGAAGTGCCGCACGCCGCAGCCGGGAAGCTCGAAAACGACCTGCGGACCGCAAACCTGGTGATGGCCGGAACCAGCTACGGAGCCCGGCACACCGTCCTGCAGGTGGCGGTGCCGGACAACGCCGGCGCCATAGCGGACGCCGCGGAGCGGGTGCAGTTGCTGACTGCCGGCAGTGCCTTGCTGGAGGCGAAGGGAACGGAGTGGGTGGATGTCCCCTTCCCCTGAGGTGTCCCTGGTGGACGTGGATGAGGATGTGCTGGACAGGCTCCTTGCTTTGGCTAAACGCGATGCCTCCCCCGATGAGGTGGCTCCCCCGCTGGGCGGACCCGGCTGGAATCCCGAGCGGACGGCCTGGTTCTTCGGGCTTCACCGCGCCGCCGCCTACGGTTTGGACGGCCTCGCCGGGGAGAAGACGTGGGGTATTCTCGCCGATGGCAGCCTCGCCGGATCCATCCGGCTGCGCCGCATCCCGTCCGGCACCGCGGAATCCGGACCCGCCGGAGCGGTGGCCGATACGGGTATCTGGCTTGGCCGGAGCTTTCGGTCCCGGGGCGTTGGCGCCGCCGCGTTGCGCCTGGTGCTGGAGGAGGCGCGAAGGGCGGGACTTTCCCGGGTCACTGCCCGCACCCTTGCGGGAAACGTCGGCGCCCAGCGCATTCTGGCCTCAGCCGGGGCCGTCCTGACGCACGACGACGACGGGACGGTCCGCGCCGTCGTCGAACTTTAAGGCGCGCTGGGTGACGCCCCACGCGCGGTGGCCGGCGTTTGCTTAAAACAACAGACCCCCTGCCTTGTGGCAGGGGGTCTGTTGCTGTGGCCCGGAAAAGCCGGGCCGGGGGGCAATTAGTTGCCGGTCAGCTTCTCGCGCAGAGCGGCGAGAGCCTCGTCGGATGCAAGCGTGCCTGCACCGGCGTTGGACTCAGCAGCCGGCTCCGAGGAGTAGCTGGTGGTGCCGGAATCGCTGTCACCGGACGTTGCAGCAGCAGCGTCGTCGGCAGCGTGCTGGGCAACCTGCTTCTTGTGGGCTTCCCAGCGGGTCTGGGCGTCAGCGTACTGCTGCTCCCAGGCGGCGCGCTGGTTCTCGTAGCCTTCAAGCCACTCGTTGGACTCGGGATCGAAGCCCTCGGGGTACTTGTAGTTGCCCTCTTCGTCGTACTCTGCGGCCATACCGTACAGAGCCGGATCGAATTCGGTGCTGTCGGCGTCGACGCCCTCGTTGGCCTGCTTGAGGGACAGCGAGATGCGGCGGCGTTCCAGGTCGATGTCGATGACCTTGACGAACAGCTCGTCGCCAACGGAGACAACCTGCTCGGCCAGCTCCACGTGGCGGACAGCCAGCTCGGAGATGTGGACCAGGCCTTCGATGCCGTCTTCGACGCGGACGAACGCACCGAACGGAACCAGCTTGGTGACCTTACCCGGAACAACCTGGCCGAGGGCGTGGGTGCGGGCGAAGGTCTGCCACGGATCTTCCTGCGTAGCCTTGAGCGACAGGGAAACGCGCTCGCGGTCCAGGTCGACCTCAAGAACCTCGACGGTGACTTCCTGGCCAACTTCGACGACCTCGGACGGGTGGTCGATGTGCTTCCAGGACAGCTCGGAAACGTGAACCAGGCCGTCTACGCCGCCCAGGTCCACGAAGGCACCGAAGTTAACGATGGAGGAAACGACGCCGGGACGGACCTGGCCCTTTTCCAGCTTGTTGAGGAACGTGGAGCGGACCTCGGACTGGGTCTGCTCGAGCCATGCACGGCGGGACAGAACAACGTTGTTGCGGTTCTTGTCCAGCTCGATGATCTTGGCTTCGATCTGCTGGCCGATGTACGGAGCCAGGTCGCGCACACGGCGCATCTCGACGAGGGATGCGGGCAGGAAGCCGCGCAGGCCGATGTCGAGGATAAGACCACCCTTGACGACCTCGATGACGGTACCGGTGACAACACCGTCTTCTTCCTTGACCTTCTCGATGTCGCCCCAGGCACGCTCGTACTGAGCGCGCTTCTTGGAGAGGATCAGGCGGCCTTCTTTGTCTTCCTTGGTGAGCACCAGGGCTTCGACCTGATCGCCAACGGAGACGACGTCTCCGGGATCAACGTCGTGCTTGATGGACAGCTCGCGGGAGGGGATGACACCTTCGGTCTTGTAACCGATGTCGAGCAGGACTTCATCGCGGTCGACCTTGACGACGGTACCTTCGACGAGGTCTCCGTCGTTGAAGTACTTAATGGTGGCGTCGACTGCTGCGAGGAAGTCCTCAGCGGTACCGATGTCGTTAATGGCGACTACGGGGGTACCGGGCTTCTCGGTGGAGGTGATGGTCATGTAGTAGGGGCTCCGTTGTGGATAGTTAGTCGGTCAGGCAAACCGGCGCGCCCGCGTTATGGAACGCAGGCGCGATTCGCGGTGAATCCGACGGATCCTCCGGGTCATCCTGATTTTTTGTGGATTACTGTGGCATGGACTGCAAAGGCACACGCAGTACACGCCCGTTTATTCTAGTCGCTGCCCGTAACAGGGGTCAAAGCGGCGCCCCTGCGTGAGCCCGTCCCTGCGGCTCAGAAGTGGGTGAGGCAGTGCGTTGCCCGTTCCACCGCGAACATCTGCCGTGCTTTCAGGGTGGCGCCGGGGGTGTTTTCGGTGATCCGCCCTGCCGCGGCCAGCGTGACAGGACACACCCCGCCCAGGTAGATCGAGGACAGGGCGGAGACATCCAGAGCCAGGTCCGCCTGGGCGGTGTCCGGCAGGCGCTCGACGGCGGCCTGGCCGCCGTCGACGTCCAGGGCGTACTTCCCTGCCGTCAGGCCGAGCGGGTCCGCAATGCCGAAAACAAGCCGGCCATCCGCCGGGTAGTGCCGGGCTTCCAGCGCCTTGCGGGCGTCGAGGATGCGGAGCCACAGCATGTCCCGGCTGTCCGACGAATCGATGCAGCGAGGATCGTCGAGTGCCCATGCCAGGGGGTCGTCAACCGGCGCCTCGTCCCATGAAACGCGTTCCACGAGGTCGATGGCGCCAAGGAACTGCCACAGTTCCAGGTAGGCGTCATGGCCCGCCGCCACGAGGTCCACGACCTCCACGGTGTAGGGCTCCGTGTCCCAGCCCAGGAACTTGTAGGAGACGTAGCCGTCAATGTCGCCGCCCGGGCCGTAGTGGAGCGCGACTTTGATTGCCGGGTCCTCCTTGCCGTCACGGCCCAGGGACCCTGAGGCCAACTGTCGGTACCAGTCCTGCCTCCCCATGGACCCGGGGGTAAGCCGGTGCACCCGCTCGAAGACCTCCGGGGCCAGGCGCAGCAGCGCTTTGGGATCGGCAACCTCGACGCTTCCGGCAGGCAGGTGGCGGAGGTTGAAGCGCGCAGTGGTGTCCACCTTGACGGAGCGCTCAAAGCTGGCCACGCCGTACCCGAAGCGGCCGTAGATGGTGCCTTCCGAGGCGGTAAGGGCGGCCATGGCGATGCCGTCATCCTTGGCGAGGCGCAGGTCCTCGCTCATCATCGCCCGCAGGAGGCCCCGCCGCCGGTGCGACGTGCGCACCGTCACCGATGTGACCATCTGGGATTCGAGCATCCGGCCAAATCCGATATTGAGGGTCTTGCGGAAGGTGGCGAAGGTGGCCACCGGCACCGTTGCCGGCAGGGAGGACGGCGCCACCGCCCCAGTCTGGTAGACGCCGGTGAGCACCCGGCGGTCGGCTTCGTACGTGGCGAGCGATTTTGCCACGTGCTCCGGAGTCCTGGTGGATTCATGGAATCCGAAGGACACAGCACGGGACCAGGCTTCCGCCTCCGCGTACCCGTCCTTGCCCTCGGAGACTGCGCCAAAGCGCCGGATTTCATAGTTGCCACTCAGTTCTGCCACGGATACGAGCCTAGTCATGGCCGGCGGCCTTCACCAGTCACCCACGCGCCACGGCCGCAGCACCGCCGCAGGCACCCGCCATCGGGATCCTGTTCAACTTCGGCCGCAGCATCCTGGGCCAATGTGCAGTGCGCTGCCAGCCCAGTGGGTCTAAGTTGGAGCAGGACGTGACGTGCTTCACAGGCGTGGGACACGCGGTCTGGACCCACGTGACATTTCTGCCCGCAGTACCTGACCCTAGCGAGGACACATGCAAGTTTCTCAAGCAGAACAAACACCGGACGCATCCCTGCTGAAAGTCCGGGCAACTGGGATGCCCTGGCGCTCGGATTCGGAGCCATGATCGGCTTCGGCTGGGTGGTCCTCACCGGCGGCTGGATCGCGTCAGCCGGGACCATGGGGGCCGTCCTGGCCATGATCACCGGTGGCGCCATCATGGGCGTGGTGGGTCTCACCTACGCCGAGCTGACCGCGGCCATGCCGAAGGCGGGTGGTGAACACAACTTCCTGCTCCGCGGAATGGGCCCACGGTGGTCCTTCATCGGCTCCTGGGCCATCACCGGCGGGTATATCACCATCGTTGCCTTTGAGGCCGTGGCGCTGCCCCGGACTGCGCAATAACTCTTCCCGAACCTCAGCCAGATCCCCCTGTGGGAAGTGGCCGGCTATCAGGTGCACCTGACCTGGGCGCTGGTGGGGGCTGTCGCAGCGGTCGTGATCACCGGAATCAACATCCTCGGGGTGAAGCTTGCCGGTGTTGCCCAGACGTTCGTTGTGGTTTTCCTGCTGGTCATTGGCCTGATGCTGGTGTTCGGTTCCTTCGTTGGAGGTTCGGCGACGAACATGGAGCCCTTCTTCACGGGCGGCCTGAACGGCTACTTCGCCGTCCTGGTGGTGGTTCCGTTCCTGTTCGTGGGCTTCGACGTCATCCCGCAGTCAGCCGAAGAAGTGGACATTCCGGCACGGCAGATAGGCAGGCTCGTCGTCGTCGCCGTCATCCTCGCAACGATCTGGTACGTCATGACGGTCCTGACCACGTCCTCGGCGATGCCCGCGGGCGAGATAGCACAGGCGGACATTGCAACAGCCGATGCCATGGGTGCGCTGTTCGGCAGTGACGTGATGGCCAAGATCCTGATTGCCGGTGGAATCGCGGGAATCCTGACCTCCTGGAACTCGCTGCTCCTGGGTGCCTCGCGCCTGATGTTCTCGATGGCACGGTCCGGGATGCTGCCCGCGTGGTTCGCCAAACTGCATCCGAAGTACCGCACGCCGGTCAACGCGCTCCTGTTCATCGGCGTGCTGTCCTTTGTTGCGCCGTTCTTCGGCGTATCGATGCTCGGCTGGCTTGTGGATTCGGGAGCGCCCAGCATCGTTATCGCCTACATCCTGGTCTCTGTGGTGTTCGTGATCCTGCGCCGGCGCGAGCCCGGGATGGACCGCCCGCTCCGCGTGGGCGGCCAGGGCAACGGCGGCATCATGATCGGCGTTGCCGCGGTGGTTCTCTGCCTGGGACTGCTTAGCCTCTACATGCCGGGCATGCCCGCAGCCCTCACCCCGCCGCCGTGGATCCTGTTCGGCCTCTGGTGGATGCTCGGAGCGGTCCTGCTGTTCCGCATCCCGGCCGGCATCGCTCCCGGCGAGGACGCTGAGCACGACCTGCTGGAGCGGCTGAGGCAGCGGCGGGAGGCAACAAGGAACAGCTGACGGCAGGCCCTGCCCTGCGGCAGGGCCTTGCTGACAACGTGAAAGAGGTGGGACGGTTGTCCGTCCCACCTCTTTTTGCCTTGCGCGTGGGCTTAGTGCCCGGCGTCGTACCAGCTGGGTCCGACGCCGATCTGGACCTCAAGCGGAACGCTCAGGTCCGCCGCGGCAGCCATCTGCTCGGTGACCAGTTTCTCCACGGCGGCGCGTTCGCCGGTGGCGACTTCCAGGACGAGTTCGTCATGGACCTGCAGCAGCATCCGTGACTTCAGCCCCTGGGCCTTCAGTTCAGCGTGGACACCGAGCATGGCACGCTTGATGATGTCCGCCGCCGAGCCCTGGATGGGGCTGTTCAGTGCGATGCGTTCGGCGTTTTCGCGCAGCTGCCTGTCCGTGCTGGTCAGGTCCGGCAGGTACCGCCGGCGTCCCTCGATGGTGGCCGTGTAGCCGTCCACGCGGGCCTGGTCGACGACGCCGCGAAGGTAGTCGCGGACGGCGCCGAACCGGTCGAAGTAGTCCTTCATGAGGGTCCGTGCTTCATCGACGGAGATCTCCAGCTGCTTGGACAGGCCGAAGGACGTCAGGCCGTAGGCCAGGCCATAGGACATGGCCTTCACCTTCGAGCGCATGGCGCTGGTGACCTCTTCGGTGGGCACGCGGAAGATGTTCGAGCCGACGAACCGGTGCAGGTCCTCGCCGTCCTTGTAGGCCTGGATGAGGCCCTGGTCGCCGGACAGGTGCGCCATGATGCGCATCTCAATCTGCGAGTAGTCTGCGGACAGCAGGCATTCGTAACCCTCCCCCACCACGAAGATGCCCCGAACGCGACGGCCTTCCTCGCTGCGGATGGGGATGTTCTGCAGGTTGGGGTTGTTGGAGGAGATCCGGCCCGTTGCTGCCACGTTCTGCGCGTACGTGGTGTGGATGCGGCCGTCCTCTGCCACCGATTTCTTCAGGGATTCAAGCATCTGGCGCAGCTTGGCGGCCTCGCGGTGGGCCATCAGCTGCACCAGGAACTCGTGCCCGGTCTTTTCCAGCAGGTTCTTCAGCGAGGCCGCGTCCGTGGTGTAGCCCGACTTGATCTTCTTGGTCTTGGGCAGCTGGAGTTCCTCGAACAGGACAGTCTGGAGCTGCTTGGGCGAGCCCAGGTTGACCTCGTGGCCGATCGCCGCAAAGGCCTGCTCCTGCGCCTGGTCGATGACCCTGGCAAGGTCGGCGAGCTGGTCGTCCATGCGTGCCATGTCGATGCCGATGCCGGCGAGTTCCATGTCCGCAAGGACCCGGCTGACGGGCAGCTCCAGCGTGGACAGGAGTTCCTCGGCCCGGCGCTCCTTCAGTTCCGATTCGAAGTAGCTGCTGAGGGCAAGGACGACGGCGGCGGCCTGGACCAGCGCGTCGGCGGCGGCATCGTCCTCGCCGTCGAAGGAGAGCTCCAGCTGCCCTGCCTTGGCTGTTGCGCCAGGGATACCCACGTTCAGGTGGTGCTGGGCCAGCTCGGCGAGTTCATAGGTGCGCCGGTCGGGCTGGATGAGGTAGCCGGAGATGGAGGTATCGTCCACGACGCCGTCCAGCTCCAGCCCACGGGAACTCAGGGCTTTGAGGGCGGCCTTGAAGCCGTGCATGACTTTCGGAGCGCCGGGGTCGCGCAGCCAGGCAGCCAGGACGTTCTCCGTCTCGGCATCCTGTCCGGACAGGTCAATGTAGGCGGCGGCGCCGTTCCGTACGATGGCCAGCGCTGCGGCGTCCTCGCCGATGCGGCCGGGGATGAGGTCTACCGCGAGGGCGGAGCGTTGTCCGGCGCCCGCGGCCAGGAACGCGGACAGTTCCGCGGCGTCACCCGGGGTGACGTACTCGGGAGTGTCGATGCTCTCCCGCTCGGCGGCCGGCTTGTCCTCATCGCCGTACAGCGCGAAGAGCCTGTTGCGGATGGTCTTGAATTCAAGTTTGTCGAAGAGGTCCTCGAGTGCTGCCTGGTCAGGGCGCGGCTGGTACAGGTCATCGAGTGTGACGGGGAGTTCAAGGTCCGTGTGGAGCTGGTTCAGCCGGCGGTTCCGCTTCACGGCGTCGACGTTCTCGCGCAGCGCGTCGCCCACCTTGCCGCCAATGGAATCCAGGTGTTCCAGGACGCCCTCGAGTCCCCCGTAGAGGTTGATCCACTTGGCTGCGGTCTTCGGTCCGACGCCGGGCACGCCCGGGAGGTTGTCCGCGGTTTCGCCCACCAGTGCGGCGAGGTCGGAGTACCTGCCGGGGCTGACGAAGTACTTTGCCTCGATGGCGGCGGCATCCATCCGCGGAATATCGCTGACGCCCTTTTTGGGGTACAGCACAAAGACGTTGTCCGTGATGAGCTGGAATGCGTCCCGGTCCCCCGACACCAGCAGTACCTCGTACCCGGCCTTTTCACCCATGGCGGCGAGGGTGGCCAGGATGTCATCAGCCTCATAACCGGGCATTTTGATGGTCTTGATGCCCCAGGCCTCCATGACCTGCCCAATGAGGTCAATCTGGTTGTTCATCTCCCGGGGGGTTTCGTTCCGGCCACCCTTGTATTCGCTGTACTCGGTCTTGCGGTGGGTGGACTCGTCGGAGACGTCGAAGGCCACGGCGATGTGGGTTGGCTGCTGCTCCTTGATGAGGTTGATCAGCATGGAGGTGAATCCGTGGATGGCGTTAGTGTGCTGCCCGTTGGTGGTTGAGAACTTGTCCGCAGGCAGCGCGAAAAAAGCGCGGAAGGCCATGGAGTGGCCGTCCAGGACGAGCAGCCGCGGCTGGCCGGTCATGGGGACTACGGGGGCGGCGGTCGCTGAAACGGACCCGCCGGCCGGGACCCCAACGTTGTCCTGACCTGCACCTTCCCCGACTGCAGCGTCCTGGAGGGCGATCGAGCCCTGCGGGGCGTTGTCCTCCTGCAGGGTTTGGGACGGGAAAGGGGCCGGTTTGGTTGTTTCACTCACAGGTGCCAGCCTAGTTGCCATGATGGACAATTTCACGCCCGGCCCCTTCGCCGAAGAGCTTTCCGCCGCCGGCATCCCTGAGCACCTGCATGCCTGGCTTGGGCAGTTCGGGATCGGCGCCCTGGTGGTGAAAATGGGGATCCGGTTCCAGGAGATGAGCCCCGGGCGCAGCGTTGCCACCATGCCGGTGGAGGGCAACACGCAGGTCGCGGGAATCCTGCACGGCGGGGCGCACGTGGTGCTCGCCGAAACACTGGGATCCTTCGCCGCCGGGATGCATGCCGGGCCGGGCCGCCATGCGGTGGGCATCGAGGTCAACGCCACCCATCACCGCTCCATCTCCACCGGAACCGTGACGGGAACGTGCACAGCCATCCATCTGGGCCGGACCCTGGCCACCCATGAGATCGTGATGACAGACGAGCAGGGCAGGCGGCTGTCCACGGCACGCATCACCAATATGATCCGGGACAACATCCCCGAGCCCCGTCCAAAAGCGGCGGGTCAGTCCGTTGCAGGGGACGACTAAGGACGGCTGACAGTGACGATGCACACGGAGGCCCCTTAACCTGAACGCATGCGCAGGATCAGCGGAACCTGGATTGCCGGTGTCTCTTTGCTGCTGACCGCGTGTTCCGCTGCACCTGCGTCAGTTGCTGAATCTGAGCACGCGGGCGGGCTCCCAGCTCAGGCAATCACTGCCAAGCCAGACTCCTCCGGCCGGGATCTTGCATACCCTTTTCCGACGGCAGGCTGGCTGGACGACGGCGCCAGGTTCGCCATTGTGCTGGCCGGCAGTTCGAGCTGCCCTGCGTTTCCGTCCTCCATCGACGTTGCCGATCCTCACACCATTAAACTGGGCCTCGACACCCGCGGCGGACCCAACTGCACAGCCGACATGGCGCCGCGCACCTACATCATCAGGACTCCAACCGGGATAGACAGTTCGGGTCAGGTAACACTCCTGTTTGGCGAAACTACCGTGGCGCTGCCGCCGCTATAGAGCCCACCGGCTCCCGACCCCTGGCTCCCGGCTCCCGGCTCAATCAGGGTCCGCCAGGGTCACCTGGGCGCCAGCAGGCGGGGCAGGATTGGCGATTTCCGGTGGCAAAGCCGCTGAGGAAATCTCCGCCGTGGGCTGTCCGCCTCATTGTCGGACCCCCTTGGCAGGATGGGTTTATGGGCAGGGAAGCGGTGGCGAGGGCGTTTGCGGAGATCAGGGCCGCCCTTGCCGTGCTCGATGCGGAGGTGGACGGGCGCGGTTCGGAGCCGTTCTCCGCTGCCGATCCCTTAGCCGGGCTGGCAGACGGGAGCCTGGACATCCTCGCCGGTGCGGCGGCGGTGGAAGCCGGCGTGGCGGGGCTGAAGGCCCGCGCTGCCATGAAATACGCCGACACCGCCCACGCCCTGGCCCCTCCCGGAATGCCGGTGCCGGCACAGGAAATGGCCGTGGCCGCCGAGATCGGGTGCGTGCTGGCCCTCGGGCCGCGGGCCGCCAGCACGTTCCTGTCCGCATCCCACGCACTGACCACCACCCTGCCCCTGACCCTCGCGGCCCTGCACGCCGGCACGATCTCGTGGCAACACGCCCGGGTCATGGCGGACGAGGCAGCCACCCTCGACCCCGCCGGCGCCGCCGCCCTGGAAGCCCACTTCCTGGACCCGCACACACCACGACCAGCCGCCGCAGCAAAGATCGGGGAGATGCCCGCTCACCGGTTCAAACACAAAGCCCGGACCTGGCGCGAACGCCACCACACCGAATCCATCGAGCAACGCCATACCAAGGCCGCGGCGGACCGGCGGATCGAATACCGGCCTGACCAGGACGGCATGGCCTGGCTCTCGGCCTGCCTCCCCGCCGACCAGGCCATGGCAGGCTGGAACCGGCTCACCGCCCTCTCCCGGGGAATGCAAGGCCCCCACGAGGCCCGCACCCTCACCCAACTCCGCGCCGACACCTTCGCCCAAGCCATCCTCACCAGCGGCACCAACACCAGCAGCAGCAGTCGCGGGAGTACCGACAGTCCCGGCATTCCTGCAGATACCAGCGTCGCGGCAGACACCAGCGTCGCGGCAGGCACCAGCGCCGCGGCAGATACCAGCAGCGGGGCAGATGCAGGAACGGATCCCGCCCCGTCGTCGTCGATCCGGGCCCAGGTCCTCGTCACCGTCCCGGTCTTCGCCCTCATGGGCCTGACCGACGAACCAGCAATGCTCGACGGATACGGACCCATCCCAGCCTCCATGGCGAGGGACCTGGTCGCCAACGGCGCCGATTCGTTCCACCGCGTCCTGATTGACCCGCGGGACGGCGCCCCGCTGGAAATCGGGCGCACCAGCTACCGGGTCACCAAAGCCATGCGGAACTGGCTCCGGCTGCGCGACGGCAAATGCCCCTTCCCCGGCTGCAGCAACAGCTCTTTGGATAACGAGGCAGACCACCTCCTCGCCTGGCACCACGGCGGCACCACCGGAATCAGCAACCTCGGACAACCCTGCCCAAAACACCACAAACTCCGGCACACCAGGGGCTGGACCCCAACACCAGCCACCAAAAACCAACCTCCCGGCTGGACATCACCCACCGGCCGCCAGTACAAAAGCGAACACCAGGACTGGGAACCACCCCACTGGCCGGAGTCTGCCCTGTCCGCCATGCCCGCGCACCTGAAACCCGGTGAGCAGCGCCGGGAACGTCACAGAGGGCAGGCACACCGCCCCGCGGATCTGCTTCATCGCGGGCTATCCCAGGCAGAAGTCGAGCTGGAGGAGTTCTTCTATGGCAGCGGCTGACCGGGCGGCTGCGCGGTCATTGATCTGCATGCCGACCGTTTTACGCCGTTGACCTATGTGCCGCTGGCCACGCTGCCATCCAAAAGGTACCGCAGCTCAACGATGCCCCTGCCCATGGTGCGGGAGGCAACCAGCTCGAGCGGCGGCGTCGGCCCTTCCAAAGGGAGCAGCCGCTTGCCGCTTCCCAATACGACGGGTATCACGGACAGGATAATTTCGTGGAGCAGGCCGGCGGCGGCGAACTGCGCGGCAAGGTTGCCGCCGCCCACCACCCAGACGTTCCTGCCGCCCGCGTCCCGTTCGAAGTCCGCTGCGAACTCGGTGACATCCCCGCGGACGAACGTGATGTCAGCGCCTGCCGGGACCGGGTACTCATGATGGGTGAACACGTAGGACGGCGTGCCGGGGTAAGGCCAGTTGTCCGGTTCGTGCTCCAAAAGCCAGGAGTAGGTTTCTCCGCCCATGACGATGCAGCCCACATCCGCCATGAACGACTCGTAGCTTTCCTTGCCGCCTTCGAACCCGTCGAACTGCAGGAGCCAGTCCAGGTCATCAGTGGGGGTGGCAATGAAGCCGTCCAGGGAGGCGGCGACGTAGTACTGGATGCGAGGCATGGGCCAAGCCTAGCCAACCACGCCAGTGCCTGCCAGAGACTGCCTGGACCAGAAACGGGTGGGCAGAAACCGGCTCACGCCAGACCGTTTAGGGCACTGCCGGCGTCGAGCTGGGGAAGAGAAAGGGGCCTGGTCAGCCGGAGAAGTACGGAATGATCAGGTACAGGCCGAAAAGAACCGCCAGGCTGCACAGGCCGAAGCAAATGTAGGCAAGCGACCGCTTGATACCCGGGGACGTCTGCTGGACGTCAGCGGCGATGGCGGTGAGCCGAACGCCGAGCGAGTAGAGGACCACAACTGTAACCGCGGCCGCCAGGGTGGCGCCGGCAACGGTCAGGAGTTCCAACCACTTCATCGCTGAGTCTCCTTCTGGTTGTTGGCGTCAGCGTCAGCCTTTGCCTGGGCCTTGGCGTGGGCGCGCGCACGCGCCATGGCCTTCTTTTTGGCGAAGCGCACGGCCTGGCCGGCTTCCTCCACCTCGATGGCGTTGTGGTGGCCGACGGCGGACTTGCGAGAGTAAAAGAACATAAAGAGGACAGCTGCCGTGCCGGCAACGGCGGCGATCAGGACGCCGATCACACCGGTCTTGACCAGCAGGGCGGTCAGCGCCCCCACAATGCCTGCGGCCGGAAGAGTGAACAGCCAGCCAAGGGCGATCTTGCCCACCATGCTCCAGCGGACGCTGGTTCCCTTCCGGCCCATGCCGGATCCGATCACGGAACCGGACGCCACCTGGGTAGTGGAGAGCGCAAAGCCGAGGTGCGAGGACGCAAGGATCGCGGACGCGGTGCTGGTCTCGGCCGCGAAACCCTGGGCGGGCTTCACTTCGGTGAGGCCGGCACCCATGGTGCGGATGATGCGCCATCCGCCGGCGTAGGTGCCCACGGCGATGGCGAGGGCGCACGCGGCAATCACCCAGAACTGGGGACCGGATCCGGGTTCCTGGGTGCCGGCGGCGATCAGCACCAGGGTGATGATGCCCATGGTCTTCTGGGCATCGTTGGTGCCGTGGGCCAGGGCTACCAGGCTTGAGGTGAAGATCTGTCCCGTACGGAAACCGCCGCGCTTCTGGGTGAGCTTGCTGCCGGTCTCCGGATCATGCCGGGACGTCAGGGCGTATGCCAGCCGCGTGCAGATGTAGGCGACAATGCCGGCGATCAGCGGAGCGAAGATGGCGGGGAGGATGACCTTTTGCATCAGGCCCTCGAGGTTGATCGAGTTGAAGCCGATGCCGGCGATCGCGGCGCCGATCAGACCGCCGAACAGCGCGTGCGAGGAACTCGACGGCAGGCCCTTGAGCCACGTGATCATGTTCCAGAGGATGGCGCCCATGAGGCCGGCGAAAATGATGTCCGGGGTGATCTGGATCCCGTCCGACCCTTCCCGGATGATTCCGCCGGAGACCGTCTTGGCCACCTCGGTGGACAGGAACGCGCCCACGAGGTTCAGGATGGCCGCCAGGGTCACCGCGGTCTTCGGCTTGATGGCACCGGTCGCAATGGGCGTGGCCATGGCATTCGCGGTGTCATGGAAGCCGTTCGTGAAGTCGAAAAATAGTGCCAGTGCGATGACCAGCGCCACCATGAAGGTGATATCCACCTGTTGCCCAATCTGCAGAGTCGACGTTCAGCAGTTTCATCTCCCCCGGCTGCCTTGCACAGCATAATTCACCAGCTGTTCGCTTGGAATGACCTGTGGCGTTAACACAACCGGCGTGAAACCTTATCGATCGTACGCGTCCCCGGCATCAGGTCAAAACAACGGCCGCACCAGAAATGACTGCACCCGCTGCAGTTCGGCGGGCGAGATTCCGCGCCGCGGGTCCGGGGACAGGGCCAGGATCCGGCGGCCCAGGAGCCTGGCCCAGGACTGCGCTTCTGCCTCGAATGCGAGCTGGTCGTCAATCCACGCCACGGCTTCCGGGCCGGTCTCCTCCACATCGTCCTGAATGGCCGCAAGCTTCCACCAGCCGGCGCCCGTACCCGCTCCATCCGCCGTCAGGTAGGGCCACCGTGCCCCGTCCAGGCCGATGGCCGGGCACAGGTACTGCGGGGCGAGTTCTTCCCAGCTGGTGAGCCAGACGCACCGCACCCCTGGCGTGGCGGCGATCCTGTTGAGCGCGTCCACCAGTTCCGGCGCGTAGGCCACGGGCAGGAGCCCCGCGGTGGAATTTTTCCAGCCGGTTCCCCAGCCGCTGGCGCCTTCCGGTCCGAAAGGACAGATAACGCCGTCGACGTCGATATAGAGCGTGCGGGTCACGGCCGGTGGTCCAGGGAACCTAGCGGTGGCGGAAATCGGACGGTTCCCGGCCGGCGTCAAGCCCTGGCGCTGCCTGCCGTTCCAGGGCGGCAAGGGTGGCATCGGGCAGGACGATGAGGCCATCGAGTTCGCGGCGGGCGCGCTTATAGGCTGCCTGCCGCTCGGCTGGCGTTGCGGCATGGTCCCCGGCGATCCTCAGCAACTGCCGGGCAGTGGCAAGGCGTTCGCGTTCCGGGCCGGTGAACTTGCTGTCCCTGATCCGGAGGGCTTCACGTTCGGCCACGTCCAGCGCCACCGCGAAGCTGTTGACCGCCTTCCGGTAGGCTTCCAGCCGCGAGGGCGAGGTCATGTCCTCCGGGGAATCCGGGCGCTGGCCGTCCGCCTCCCTCTTCGCCCGGAGGAAGGCGACCGTGAGCGGTTCGCGGACATCGGTCATGAGCGGAAAATCGATGAGCTTCCCCACGTCCAGCTCATAATCCAGCCAGCGCTTATTGATGGCGTCGTGGGTGGCAACAAGCGCTTCAACGTCCGCTGCCGAGGCCCTTTCGAGTTCGCGGGACTGGTTCCTGAGCGTGTACAGCTCCACTTTTCGCCGGTGCCGCCGTTCGCCAGCCTTGCGCAGGGAGTTGGTCCAATGCCCGGCAAAGGCCATCGCGGGGAAGACCAGCCACCATTTATCGTCCAGGAACTCAAAGAGGGATTCCACGCGTCAATCCTCGCACCGCCCGGCACCCTCCTCAAGAACCCGCCTCCACCCCAGGAAACGGCACACGCCGGGCGGCGGATCAGCCCTGGGGAGTTCCCGCGGCGCCCTGGGCGCTGTTGACGTTGACCAGCCAGGCCACGCCAAAGCGGTCCGTGCACATGCCGAAAATGTCACCCCACGGCGACTGCTCCATGGGCACGGTCACCGTTCCGCCGTCGCCGCTGAGCTTCTCGTAGTAGCCGCGGAGTTCTGCTTCATCGTCTCCGCTGAGGGAGATGGAAATGGACGCCCCGGGCGTATACCCCATGCTGTTCGGCGTGTCGGCGCCCATCAGCACCATCCCTTTGCTGGTGGTGAGCATGCCGTGCATGATCTTCTCCGACTCCGCAGGATCGTCGCTGGCCTGGAACTCCCCGAAAGTGCTCAGGGTCAACTCCCCGCCGAAGACGGACTGGTAGAAGTTCATCGCTTCGCGGGCGTTGTCGCGGAAGCTGAGGTAGGGATTGAGGGTGGTCGGCATGATGGATCTCCTTGGCGTGGGGACGGGACATGGTGGAACCAGTCACCATCCTGCCTCAAAGCAGGTGCCGGTGGTAGGGGAAAAGGGACGGGTGGTGCACAAGAGTCCGGCTGGGCCGTAGGCTCTGGGGCATGGCCAGATACTTTGACGTTCACCCCCAGGACCCCCAGCCGCGCGCCATCACCCAGGCGGTCAAGATAGTGCTCGACGGCGGCCTGATCGCCTACCCCACGGATTCCTGCTATGCGCTGGGCGCCCAGGTGGGCAACCGGGACGCCCTCGACCGGATCAGGAGCATCCGCCGGCTGGACGACAAGCACCACTTCACGCTGGTCTGCCGGGACTTTGCCCAGCTGGGACAGTTCGTGAACATCGGGAACGATGTCTTCCGCAGCATCAAGGCAGTCACCCCGGGCGGCTACACCTTCATCCTTCCGGCAACGAAGGAAGTTCCCAAGCGCCTGCTGCATCCCAAGAAGAAGACCGTGGGTGTGAGGATCCCGGACAACCGCGTGGTCCAGGCGCTGCTGGCAGAACTGGGCGAGCCGCTGCTCTCAAGCACCCTGCTGCTGCCCGACGAGGAGGATCCGCTGACCCAGGGGTGGGAAATCAAGGAACGCCTGGACCACCAGGTGGACGCCGTGATCGACGCCGGCGATTGCGGTTCCGAACCCACCACCGTGATCGACTACTCCTCCGGGGTGGCAGAAGTGGTCCGGCGCGGAACCGGCGACCCGTCCCGCTTCGAATAGACGGCCCGGTTCTCCGCCCAGGCCGCAGTTACTGGCGGCGGCCAGCCCCTTCCGGGCGGGCTAGTCCTGCTTCCGCGCCCTGCTGGGCTGCACCCGGGGCGGCTCGCCCGGCATTTTGGGGTAGTCCGGCGGGAAGGGGAGTTCGCCCAGCCCGGACTTGAGGTCGCGGTCCCACCATTCGAGCAGGGTATCGATGGTCCCCGGCTTGCTGTGCATTTTGACCCAAGGGTCACCGACCGTTTTAAGCCGGTCCGGCACGGTCAGGATGGTGAAGTCCTTCGGGTCCACGTGTCCCAACTCGTCCCAGGTGATGGGGCAGGACACTGGCGCATGGGCCAGCGGCCGCGGGCTGTAGGCGCCTGCGATGGTCCGGTCCCGGTTCGCCTGGTTGAAGTCCACGAACACCCGCTGGCCGCGCTCTTCCTTCCACCAGGCCGTGGTGACCTTGTCCGGCATGCGGCGTTCCAGCTCCCGGGCCGCGGCGATCACGGCATGCCGGACGTCAAGGAATTCCCTGGTGGGTTCGACGGGCGCGTACACGTGCAGGCCCCGGTTTCCGGAGGTCTTGATGAAGCATTCCAGGCCTGCCTCTGCCAGCACCTCCTTCAGCGCCACGGCAGCCGGGACGGCGTCGTCGAAATCCGTTCCAGGCTGGGGGTCAAGATCGATGCGGAGCTGGTCGGGGTTGTCCGTGTTGTCCGCGCGTGACGGCCAGGGGTGGAACACGATGGTGTTCATCTGCACTGCCCACACCGCGGCGGCGGGCTCGTCAAGTATCAGCATGGGATGTGAGCGGGCGCTCGGGAACACCACGGGCGTGGACCGGATGAACTCAGGGGCGCCCTTCGGCGGGTTCTTGGAGAAGAACATTTCCCCCTCGATGGTGCCCGAGAACCTCTGCAGCGCCACTGGCCTGCCGCCATTGGCAGCGATGAACGCGTCCCCGACGTCAGTGATGTACCGGGCCAGGTCGAGTTTGGTGATTCCGGGTTCGGGCCAGATCACCCTGCTGGGGCTCGAGATGCGCATTTCGCGCTCGCCGTGCGGGCCCGGGACTGTCAGGGTGGTCTGTTCACTCGCCATGGGGACAACGTACACCCCTGCATCGGAGGCCCGGCAGATTTGCGCAGCCGGTCCGGCAAGATGGAGGCATGTCCGTTACAGAATCAGACTTTTCCATCGCTGTGGGCGAGGGCACGGTGTCTGCCGCGTACGCCCGCCCCGACAGTCCGTCCGCCACCGTGGTGGTGGCCCATGGTGCCGGCGCAGGCATGGAGCACCCCTTCCTGCGCGGGTTCACCGATGGGTTGAACTCCCTGGGCATTGCCACCCTGCGCTTCAACTTCCCCTACCGGGAGGCGGGGCGGATATTTCCGGACCGTCCGCCTGCCGCCATCACCGCCTGGCGGGCCGCTATGGCGGCGGCGGCGGAGCGGGCGGCGGACCACGGCGACACCGGCCCGCTCTGGGCGGCCGGTAAATCGTTCGGCGGACGGATGGCCTCCATGGCCGTCGCGGAGGGGATGGAAGCCGCCGGGCTGGTGTACCTGGGTTACCCCCTGCATGCTCCGGGGAAGCCCGACAAGCTCCGGGACGAACACCTGTACGGCATCACTGCGCCCATGCTTTTCCTGCAGGGCAGCCGGGACACGTTCGCTACCCCCGGACTCCTGGAGGATGTGGTGGGCAGGATCGGACCCTCAGCCGTCCTGCAGTGGGTGGACGGCGGTGACCATTCCTTTGCGGTGGCAGGCCTCAAGCGTTCCGCGGCAGAGGTGGGCGCCTCCCTGGCGGAGCCGGTGGCCCGCTTTGTCCGCGCCTCCGGCTGAGGCCGGAGGCGTTCCAGGGGCCGGGCCGGCCGAAGACCGGCTGTCAGGCGGCTTCTTCGTGCCACCATCCTTCCCAGGCTGACGAAGTGAGCTGTCCTTCGGGGAATTCCGTGCTTCCGGTTCCGCCCGTGGGGAACCGGCTGTCATCGCTCCGGCGGCCGTCGAGCAGGAGATTGAGGTTGTTGAGGAGAAACATCTGTAGGTCCTTCCATGTCTGCGTGTGGACCACTCTGTCCAGGTGGAAACGAGCCTATGCGGCGCATGTTTCAGCACGTCGACGCGAAGTAACAAGCGTGTATCGGACATCTCACGCACGGTTCACGGGCCGGGGAGGCCGTCCCGGCGGGACGCTACTTTCGCTGCTTGGTCCGTGCAGTGGCGGGCGCGGACCAGGGATCTTCGGGCCAGGGATGCCTGGGGTAGCGGCCCCGCATTTCGGCCCGGACCTGGGCGTAGGGTCCGGACCAGAAGGACGCCAGGTCCCCGGTGACAGCCAGCGGCCGCCGGGCCGGTGAGAGCAAGTGGAACAGCACCGGCACCCGGCCATTGACCAGGCGGGGCGTCGCGGCCAGGCCAAAACACTCCTGGAGTTTGACGGCCACCACCGGCGGCGCCGTCACATCAGACCACTCGGGGTAGTCAATCCGCACCCTGGAGCCGCTGGGAACTTCCAGTGATTCAGGCGCGAGCTCCTCCATCCTGGCTGCCTCCGGCCACGGAAGCAGCCGCCGCAGGGTCTCGGCAAGGTTAATCATGTTGACGTCCGCGCCGGCCGCAAGCGACTCAAGCTCGGGTCCCAGCCAGTCCTGCAGCCTGCGGAGGAGTCCGGCCTCCGACACGTCCGGCCACGGCTCCCCCAGCTCGCGATGCAGGAAGGCGAGCCGCCTGCGCAAGGCGTCCGCCGTCGTCGACCAGGCGAGGGCGGCGAGTCCTTCCTTCCGCAGCGCTGCTGCCACCGCGGCGCGGCCCTCGGCAGGCGACGGCCGCACGGGGGTGGACGCGAGGACAATAGCGCCCAGCCGCCGGACTTTGCGCGCGGTGACCCGGCCCTGCGTCAAGGCCGCCTCCACGTTCTCGACCAGGAGGTGGGATGCGGCTGATTCGGCGAGGTCGGCGGAGAGCGGGGCTGCGGCGCGGATCACGGCACCGGTACCGGCCGAGTCCCTGCCTTCGCGTCGGGACACCTCAGCCACTGCCAGCCATTCGTGCCCGGCAAGGCTGCTTCCAGCAGGGAGTCCGGCCCGGGTGCCGGAGGACAGCAGGTACCGCTCGGGACCGTCGCCGGGAACCCTGCGTGCCACGCGGTCCGGGAAGGCGAGGGCGACGACGGCGCCCACCAGTGCGGTCCCGCCGGCGAGAGGCGGGAGGCCGGGAATGTCAGCCAGCGGCCCTCCTTGCTGCGCCAGGACCCGGAGGCGGCGGCTCTCGTCTGCCCAGCGCCGGCCGGCCGGTCCCTTATCGCTTCGGAGGTCGGACAGGAGGCGCGGCAGGTCCGCACCGGGAGCGCGCGCGTCACTGGCCACGGCGGCCACCACCTCGGCTGCCGCCCCGGGACCGGCGGCAGCGGCGCCGTCGAGCAATGCGCGGCCGAGCCGCGGATCAACCGGAAGGCCCGCCAGGGTCCTGCCGGCCGCGGTCGCGTGGCCATCCCCGGACACGGCACCAAGTTCGAGCAGGATTTCCATGGCATCTTCCATGGCCTGCTCGGGCGGGGAGTCCGGCAGGGCGAGGCCCTTCCCGCGCGGTGACCCCCAGCACGCCATCACCAGGGCGGCTCCGGCAAGGTCCGCCACGGTGATTTCCGGGGTCACGTGGGCCGGGGCGGCGCCGAACGCCTGCTGGCTGTAGCAGCGGACCACGGTCCCGGGTCCCTGGCGGGCCGCGCGTCCCGCACGCTGGTCGGCAGAAGCGCGGGAGCAGGAAACCGTCACCAGCCCGTTCATTCCCCGGGCGGCGTCGCGCCGCGGTTCACGGGACAGCCCCGAATCGATGACCAGCCGGACCCCCGGCACGGTCAGCGACGACTCGGCCAGGTCCGTGGAAACGATGATCCTCGGGTTCTCCCCCGGCCGGCGGCCGGACACCGCCCGGTCCTGCTCGGCCGGGCCCACCCTGCCGTGGAGTTCCAGCACGTCAGTCCCCGGGCCCACCCGGCTTCGGAGCCCCGCCGCAACCCGGGACACTTCCCAGGCCCCCGGGACGAAGACAAGCGCGTCGGCAGCGCGGTCCATTGCCAGTGCTTGCCGGTGGGCCCCGGCGGCGGTGTCTGCGATGAAATCCAGGAAAGCACGCGTCACTCCCATGCCGTCCAGCCGCGGGCCGGGTGCAGGACACCACGCCGTCTCCAGCGGATGGAGGGCCGAGGGGCAGCCGACAATGGGAGCCGGCCCGCCGCCGTCGTGGTCTCCCAGCAGGGCAGCGAACCTAGGGGCGTCCAGGGTGGCGGACATGGCGACGACGGTGAGGTCGCCGCGCAGCTGGCGGACTTCGGTGAGCATGCCAAACAGGAGATCCGTTTCCAGGCCGCGTTCGTGCACCTCGTCCAGAACCACTGCGCCGGCCGCCGTCAGGTCCGGATCGGCCAGCAGGCGTCGCAGCAGGATGCCGGGCGTGACGAATTCGATAAGGGTCTCGGGTCCAGTCCGGCGCTCTCCCCGCACCGTGTAACCCACACGGCTGCCTAGCGGGCTGCCGTCAAGGTCAGCAAGCCGGCGGGCTGCGGCGCGGGCGGCGACCCGCCGCGGCTGGGTGACAACAATCCTGCGGGGCGCTGCGGGGGCGCCGGCCGGAGGGCGTGCCACGAGGTTGGCGAGAAGTGGTGGAACCAGGGTGGTCTTGCCCGTTCCCGGCGGCGCCTGGACTACCGCCGTTCCTCCCGCCGCGCCATCGCCCAGCGCTTCGGCCAAAGCCGCGAGCGAGCGGGCAAAGGGCAGGCCGCCGCCGCCGATGGCCGGTAGGTCGAAGGCCCGGCCGGGTTGGGGCACCGGCGGGCCGCTGGGGGAAGTCATGCCTCCATTTTGCCCGGCCCGTCAGTCCGTTGCGGACAACGAGCCCCGCCAGGCACGGGGTTCCGGGCGCAGGGTTCCCTGGCACCCGGGCCCATCACAGCGGATGTTTCAGGGCTTTCCGGCGCCCTTGCCCTTTTCCCTGGCCTCCTTGGCGGCCTCCGGAAGGTTCTGTTCCTGCGGCGCGGGTTCGGGTGCCGGCCCCGCAGCGGCGGCGGGCGCTTCCGGCTGGAGCGGGACCGGCTGGGGCTGGACAGGCTGGGTTTCCGGTGCCGGCGCCGGCTCAGGCGCGGCGACGTTCACCGTTGGCGTCTCCGCCGCCGCGACAGCTGCTGCGGCATCTGCGGCAGAGGCTGACTGCGCGGTGAGGGTGCGGGTGACATCTGCCCGGACAGCCTCCAGTGCAGCATCGATGCCCCGGTACCGGGCCGCGGAGATTGAACCCTGGCCGGCCGCCAGGTCGAGGTCCCGCTCCAGCGCCTCAAGGGCATCGAGAACCCCGTCCAGCCTGTTCTCCGCAGCGGCCTGGGTGACGTTGAGAACGCGGATCTGGAAACCGCGGAGGGTGGCCCCATCCGACCCCGCACCGGCCATACCCGGAGAAACACTGACGGCGCCTGCAACAAGGGCGGCCGCGGCCACTGCGGCGGCCAGCCCGGTCCATGACCTTCGGTGTGGGCGCCTTGGCGGGGAGCCCTGCGCCCCACCCGGCAGCAGATGGTCAGGCGGCATGCCTGCCCCGCAAGGGAACGACGGCGGCAGGCCGGGGGTAGAGGACGGTCACGGCTGCGCTGTCCCCCGCAGCCCTGTCCCCTGCAGGTACGGCAGCGGCTTGCAGTGCCGGGACCCCCGAAAGGGCCGCGGGTGACGTCCGGGCTGCCGTTCCGGCAACCATCCGCCGAATGGCATACCGGACCACGGCCGCCAGCAACTGGCCGAGGCCGAGTCCGAGCAGCACATGGCCGGCGAGGTACTGTCCCCCGTGGCCCACGGCGCCGTACGGAGCGCTGGCGGCCAGGCCTGCTCCGGCTGCGGCCACCAGGGACCAGATGGCAACAACAACTGCACTCATTCGACCCGCTCCCGCCACTCCAATTAATCAGCAAGCTTAGTACTAATGGTCAGCAAGCTTACTACCTGAAATGGATGATGCAAGCGTGGCGCGGCGGGAAAACAGCCGCTGCGGCCCCCTGTGCCCGCCGCCGGATGGATCAGCCGGCAGCTTCGAGCAGCCGCTCCGCGGTGGCCAGCCCGGCGTACCGGCCCTTGAAGAAGACCAGCGGTTCTGCGTCCTGGCGGGCGCTCAGGTGCCGGACAGCCGCCACCACGATGGTGTGGTCGCCGCCGTCGTACTCGGCATGGAGTTCGCAGTCGATCCAGGCCAGGGCGTCGTCCAGGATGGGATTCCCCAGAGGGGAGGCGCTGTGGCTGACGCCGGCAAACTTGTCCGCACCGGACCGCGCGAACTGTCCTGCAAGGTGCTGGTGGCCGGCCGGAAGGACGTTGACGGTAAAGGACCCGGCTCTCCGCAGCAGGGGCCAGGTGCTGGAGGTGCGGGCAGGGCTGAACGTGACGAGCGCAGGTTCCAGGGACAACGATGCGAACGACTGGCAGGTGAAACCGGCCGGCCCCTGGTCCGTTGAGCTGGTGATGACGGTCAGCCCGGTAGCAAAGGTCCCCAGGATGTCCCGGAGCCGGCGGGGTGCAAGATCTGATGTGGCTGTCATGAAGTTGGCCTCTCGTGTGGATCGTTACCCCACCAAACCACCGCCAAACCCGGCTCTTCAAGCACGCTGACACGGGCCGACGCGAACCGAAACCAGGGGTCATGCGGCTACATCCGCCGTAACCCGCCGGGCCTATTGCCGCAGGTCAAGCGCCGCCAGGAGCCGCCTGACCGAGCCGCCCAGGTTCCACTCAGTGGCGAGCCGTTCGAGTTCGGCCCGTGGTTGATCCGGCACGGGGTTCAGTTCCGCACCCGCCTGTTCGGGACTGGGCAGGTCCAGGCCCCGCACCAGCCTCACCACGGCGGGGGCCACCGAGAGGTAGTCCGCGGCGGCGGCCAGCTTGGCCTTCACGGGGCCAGCCATGCCGCTGCCGGGATGCCCGGCCGCCTCCAGCAGGCCCTCCAGGGTTCCGTATTTCAGCAGCAGCGAGGCCGCGGTTTTTTCGCCGATTCCCGCAACCCCGGGCAGGCCATCGGAGGCGTCACCACGCAGTGTTGCGTAGTCGGCGTACTGCCGGGGCAGTACCCGGTACTTGGCCACCACCACTTCTTCGGTAATGACCTCGAGGTTCTTCATGCCGCGGGCGGTGTAGATCACGCGGACCTGCCGTTCGTCGTCGCAGACCTGGAAGAGGTCGCGGTCGCCGGTGACCACGTCGACGGGAAGGTCCGCATGGCTCGCATAGGTGCCCACGACATCGTCGGCCTCATGGTCGGGGGCACCCACAATGGCAATGCCGGCGAGCTCAAGAACCCGGCGGATCATGGGAAGCTGCGCCTCCAGCGCGTCCGGAACAACTTCGACGTCCGGGGCACCAGTGACGGCCTCCGCCACCCGGTGGGCCTTGTAGGTGGGCAGGAGATCCACCCGCCACTGCGGCCGCCAGTCGTCGTCCCAGCAGGCAATGAGGTGCGTTGCCCCATAGTCCGTGGTGAGCCGGGCGATCATGTCCAACAGTCCGCGGACGGCGTTGACCGGTGTGCCGTCCGCGCGGCGGATCGTGTCCGGCAGTCCGTAGAAGGCGCGGAAGTACAGCGATGCGGTGTCCAGCAGCATGAGGCGGTCAGGCATGCTTCGATCCTCACATGAATCAGCCCGGGAAGGGGGCAACGGCTCCGGCACTTTGCCGGCTGCCCCGGCTAGGTGTACTAACCCGGTTGGTTGGTGACACGGCTGGCCGGTGAGGCGCCTTTGAGTGCGGTGTGGGGCCTGCGCTGATTGTAGTACTCGATGAAGTCTGGGTAACAGGCTTGCCGTTCGGCTTCTGAGTTGTAGGCCTTGGCGTAGGCCCATTCCTCTTGGAGGATGCGGTTGAAGCGTTCGACCTTGCCGTTGGTTTGGGGCCGGTAGGGGCGTGTGCGTTTGTGCTTGATGCCGGCCTCGGCCAGGACAGCGGCGAAGGCGCGGGAGCGGTAGCAGGAGCCGTTATCGGTGAGCACCCGCTGGATTTTGACGCCCCGGGCGGTGAACGCTGTGATGGCGTTGCGCATGAACGCCGAGGCTGTCTCTTTGGTTTCGTCGGGCAGGATCTCGGAGTATACGAATCGGGAATGGTCATCCACTGCGTGATGGAGGAAGGTATAGCCCCGGACCTGGCCGCGGTCCTTGGACCGGCCTTCTGCGAGGTTCCTGGCCCGGGAGTTCGCTTCGCCTTGTACCCGGCCGTGAACGCGGTGTCCGCCGCCGTTGGGTATGCGGCCGAGCTTCTTGATGTCCACGTGGATCATTTCCCCGGGCCAGGCATATTCGTATCGGCGGGCGTGGTCTCGGCCGCGGATCCTGATCCCTGTGGCCGGGTCGGTGAAGCGCAGCGGCGGACACAGGTAGCGGGTCAGGATGCGGTGGACCGTGGAGACATTCAGGTGCAGGTGGTACGCGATCCGGGCCGGACCCCAGCGACGGTTCACGATGCACCGGGCCAGCTGAAGACGCCCCGAATAGGCCAAAAACGCGTTACGGTGGGACACGAGGACCTCCTGGTTTGTGTTCGCTCTCGACAAGCACCACACAACACCCGGAGGTCCTCTTATTGCGTCAAATCAATCCCCGTGTCATCAACCAGCCGGGACAGTACAGCTAGGACGCCCAGTCGGAGTCCCCGAAGGCCTGTCCCCGGAAGTGTGCCCGCAGGTACTCCCCCACCACCGCGGCGCCAAGATTCCCTGCCTCGGGAGCGACAACCCGGCCGCCCACCCTGCGCACCATGCGCTGGACGAACCGTTCCAGGCTGGGGTCGGCCCCCAGCCGGAAGAATGTGGCCTGCGTGCCGGCCCTGCCCAGCCGGTCGAGCTCCGCGACCGTGACTCGGATGGTTTCCGGGTCGGAGGGCCAGCAGAACCACGCCTCGCCCTCCGGCAGCAGATGGGCTGTAGGTTCGCCGTCGGTCACCACCAGGAGGACAGGCTGCATGGACGGGTGCCTGCGGAAGAAACGGCCTGCAAGCAGCAATCCGTGATGCAGGTTGGTTCCCTGCTCCCGCAGCGGCGGGAGGGCGGTGAGTCCCTCGATGTCCATTGCCTGGGCATGGCGGCCGAACGTGATCAGTTCCAGCTTGTCGCCGCGGAAACGGGTGGAGACCAGGTGGTGCAGCGCCAGCGCGGTGCGTTTCATCGGGACCCATCTCCCCTCGGCCGCCATCGAAAAGGACACATCCACAAGGAGGACGACGGCGGCCTGCGTCCGCGCTTCAGTTTCGCTCACTTCGATGTCCGCCGGGGTGAGGCGGAGGCCGCTGCCAGGGGTTCCGCCGCCGGCAGCCGTGCGGCTGATCGCGTTGGTCAGCGTGCGGGTGACGTCCCAGGGCTCTGCGTCCCCGAACTCCCACTGACGGCTGGATCCGGTCTGCTCCCCGGCCGCGCCGGCAACCCGGGTATCCCGGCGCCCCTGCCGCCCTGACAGCTGCTTGGCCGTATCCCGCAGCAGGGACTTCCCCAGCCGCCGCATGGCCTGCGGTGAGAGCCGCAGGTCCCCGTCCGCGCCCCGCCTCAGGTACCCGCCGTCCTGCATGGCCCGTTCGATGTCGGCCAGCGTGCGGGCGGTGACGGCGGAGTCCTGCCCGACCTGGCGCGCCAGGGCATCGAGGTCCAGGTCGCCGAGGGTGGAGCCGTTGTAGGACTGGGAAAGCTGTTCGGCCAGCCCGTCCAGTTCGGCGATGTCCTGGAGCACACCGGTGCCGTCGCCGAGGCCCAGCCCTTCCTGGCCCTCGAAGCGTTCCGAGCCTGTCCAGTCTTCGCCGGGGCGGAGGGCGCGCAGGTTGTCGTCGAGTTGGCCGAGCTGGGCCATGAGTTCCGGCGAGCCGAACGCCTGGGCCGAGAGGTTCATCAGCTCCTCCCGCTGCTCCCGGGACATGGACTGCAGGAGCCGCTGGGCAGCAGCGGCCCGCGCGGCAAGGGCGTCAATCAGCTCCTCAACCGACTGGGGGTTTTCAGGGAAGAAGCCGCCGTGGCTGGCCATGAACTCCTGGAAGTCTTCATCGGTATCCTCGCCGCGCCGGTGTTTGTCCAGCAGCGTGTTCAGGTCGCGCAGCATGGCGCTGACGGCTTCCCGGTCCTGCTCCGTGGCACCCTCCAGCGCCTGCTTCATGCCGGCGAACCGCTGGTCCAGGGCCTCGCGGCCCAGCAGGTCCTTGATCCGTTCGTAGGCTTCCCGTGCAGCGCCGGACTGCCAGTCGTAAGAGGCCAGGTCGTTCACCGCCGCGGCTGTGGATGCGGGCAGGTTCTGCAGCTGCAGCTCCCGGAAGGCGCGCTCCGTGTTGTCCATCATTGCATCGCGGGCCAGCTGCTTTCGTTCCTCCAGGACGGCAGTGTCCAGGAGTTTCTTGACCTCGTTGAGGGTGCCGTCCAGGTTGTGGCGGGCCAGCAGGTCATTGCGGTGCTGCTGGACACGCCTGGCGAGGTCATCCAGTCCTTCTTGGTTCCGCCCGCCGCGCCGGAGGAACTCCTGCAGGGCGTGGCGGGGCGAGTACCCCGCCATGACGTCCTCGGCGACGGCGTCCAGCGCCTCGGCGAGGTCAACAGGGGGCGCGAGCGGATCCGGACCGCCCGTGTACCGGCCGTACCTGGCGGAATGGTTATGGATGTTCATGGTGCCGCCCGTCCCTCGCTTCAGCCATCTGCCCGGCCACGCACGGTGGCGCCCTACCCGTACACCGTTTCTTCGTCGTCGGACTCCTTGGAGATCCGCCGGGCCAGGTAGAGCCCTTCCAGCGCCAGTTCGATGGCGGCGGCCCGCTGGCCCTCGTTCCCGGCGCCGAGGCGGCTGCCGATCTCGTCGTAGAGCCCGGACCCGTTCAAGGACGGCAGGTTCCCGAGGAATTCACGTGCTGTCACGTGCTCCCCGGTGGTCACGGTGGTGTGCCCGTCCAGCGCTGCCACCAGCGGGCCCAGGTCAAGGCCCTGGAAATGCGCCCGCACGGCTTCGGCCGTGGCCGTGCGCAGCAGGTGGTCAAGGACGGCCTGTTCACGCCCTTCCTCACCGGATTCGAATTCGATCTTGCCGCTGAGGACTTCAACGGCGGTGTCCAGGTCCACGATCCGCGCGACGGCCTCGGCTTCGCCGCGCATGCTGGCTCGGCGGAGGGCCGCGGCGGCCACTGTTTCGGCGCCGGCAATGGCGAACCGCGCCGACACCCCGGAGGTCTGGTTGATCGCCGGGGACTGCCTCAGCGCATGGGTGTAGCGGGCCAGGATTTCGAGGATCACCGGCGGGACGTCGGCCACCAGGTGCCCCTCCTGCCGGATCACGGACACCTCGTCGTCGAGCTCTATGGGGTAATGCGTCCTGATCTCCGCGCCGAAGCGGTCCTTCAGCGGCGTGATGATCCTGCCGCGGTTGGTGTAGTCCTCCGGGTTGGCGGACGCGACCACCAGCACGTCCAGCGGAAGGCGGAGCACGTAGCCACGGATCTGGATGTCCCGCTCCTCCATCACGTTGAGCATGGACACCTGGATCCGTTCGGCAAGGTCCGGCAGTTCGTTGATGGCGATGATGCCGCGGTTGGAGCGCGGGACAAGGCCGTAGTGGATGGTTTCCGGGTCCCCGAGGCGCCGCCCCTCGGCCACCCGCATCGGGTCGACGTCGCCAATGAGGTCCGCAACGGAGGTGTCCGGCGTCGCGAGTTTCTCCACGTAGCGTTCCGACCGGTGGCGCCAGGCTACCCGCAGCCGGTCGCCCTTGGTCAGGGCAAGGGCGCGGGAATGCTCGGTAATCGGATCGAACGGGTGTTCATTCAGTTCGGACCCCTCGATGATGGGTGACCATTCATCCAGGAGCCCGGCCAGGGTGCGCAGGAGCCGCGTCTTGCCCTGCCCCCGCTCGCCGAGCAGGACCACGTCATGCCCGGCAAGCAGCGCACGCTCGAGCTGGGGGAGCACCGTCCGGCCGAAGCCGTAGATCCCCGGCCACGGATCCTTGCCGCCCGCGAGCGCGGCGAGCAGGTTTCCGCGGATTTCCTGGCGCAGGTCCTTGAGGACGTGGCCGGAGGCACGCAATTCACCAGCGGTGAAGATATCGGGACGATCAGTCACCCCTCCACCGTAGCCCCGCACTATGGGTGACAAAAGCCCCTGCCGGTGCGCGCTTCCATCCCCCAGCATTGGTGCAGAGGTTGCCGCGTGGAACATGGAGGTGATGGCGTGTCCAGGGAGCCCGCAGGGAACGCGCTAACAGTCTCGGTGGTCATTCCCACCCGCAATGACGCCGCAATGCTCAGGGCGTGCCTGCACCTGCTGTCCCGGCAAACCCGGCCCGCGGACGAGATCATCGTGGTGGACAATGCCAGCAGCGACGATACCGCCGCCGTTTGCAGCGCAGCCGGGGTACGGCGGATTCCCGTCGATGTGCCGGGCATTCCGGCAACCACGGCTGCCGGCTTCGATGCGGCGGCGGGAGACATCATTGCCCGGCTGGACACGGACTCCAGGCCCCCGCCGGACTGGCTGGAACGGGTGGAAACCGTCCTTGGCGCCGCGGGCCCGCTGTCCCTGGTGACTGGACCCGGCGAGTTCTACGGCGGGCGCCGCTGGGTCCGGTGGGCCGGAAGGCATGTCTTCCTGGGCGGTTACTTCTCGGTGGTGGGATTCCTCCTGGGCCATACGCCCGTTTACGGGTCGAACTTCGCGCTACGGCGGGCGGTGTGGCAGGAGATCGGCGGAAGCGTGGTGAGGGACAACGCCGATGTCCACGACGACCTTGACATCTCGTACCACCTCCGCCCGGAGATGACGGTCATCTATGACCCCACCCTGGCGATGGGCGTCTCCTCCCGGCCGCTTACCAGCTGGCCGTCCTTCCGCCGCCATATCCGCATGTCGCTGACCACCTTCCGGGTGGAGTTCGGGGAGGAACCTCCGCTCCGGCGCCGCCGGAAGCGGGTACGGGCACGGCGGGGGCGGGAGGCCCGGCGCAGGCGGGCAGGAACAGGCGACGGCGGATAGCGCTCACGCAGGCCCGCTGTCCTTCGCGTACAGGGCAAGAAGATCGCGGCTGAACTGGTGAGGGGACGTCTCGCACGGACTGTGCCCGCCCCGGTAAACGGCAATCCTGGCACCAATGGCCTGCGCGAACAGCCGGTGCAGCTGCAAGGGCCAGAGATCGTGTTCGCCCACCGCCACGAATTTCGGGAGGTCCGCGGCGGCCAGGAGGCCGCGCAGGTCCGGGACGTTCTTCATCAGCACGTAGATGTCACGGACCGCAGCGCGCCGGGTGAAGCGGAACCGGTAGTTGACGAACTTCTGCCGGCTCCTGGGCACGCGGACGAAGCTCCGGCGGATGCCCCAGATGAGCAGGGCCGCACCGATCCGTCCGTTGGCCCAGCTGCTGAACCTGCCAATCCGGCTCACGCTGCGGAAGCTTTGCCCGGGTTCCGGCGGACAGCTCAGGAGCGTGAGCGTCCGGAACTGGTCCGGCCGCTGCGAGTAGGCAATCTGGACAACGATTGCGGCGAATGAATAGCCCACCACGTGGGCCGGTTTCCCGGCACTTTCAAGGACGGCAAGGAAGTCGCCCACGAAGAGTCCGTAGTCGTAGTGCAGCCGTGGCGGCACCAGGTTTTCGGGTCCCGCCGCCGCCGATTCGTACTGGCCGGCCATGTCGTAGCTCAGCACGAAGTAGCCGGCCGCGGCCAGGTCCGGCATCATCAGCGAAAAGTCCTCTTTGGAGCCCGTGGCGCCCGGAACCAGGATGATCCAGGGGTCAAGGGGGCTGCCCATGGCCCGTGCCGCGAGCTGCCCGCTGGGTGCCGGGATCCGCAAGGACCGCGATCCCGGCGGCGGGCTGGCCCAGTCGACGTCGCCCAGCCCTGCATCGAGGAGGGCAGCCTCGTCCACGCGGGCCGAACCGAACTCGTCAGGGCTGACCCCCAACGGCGGCTGGTCCTGGGCTCCCATCGTCCCAAGATAGCCCCGATGCCCGCGTTTCGTCAGAGGCGTGGGCCGCGGGGCGCTGCGTGACCTTACGGACGAAGTCGTGCAGCCGGAGGTACACCTCCTGGGATTCCGGATAACGGTAGTCCTGCTGCCACGTGTGTTCCGTATTGGCGTTGGACCACTGGTAGATCAGGGTGTCCACCGGAACGCCGTGGAATGTGAGCCTGCTGATGAAATTGATATTGGCCTCGTAAAGGAAGTCACGTTCCGAGGTAGTGACGAATACCGGCGGGAACCGCTCGTCGAGCCACTCGATGGGGGACATGAAGCCGGCCTGGGTCTTCAGCCGTTCGATGGATTCCGGCGTGGTGAAGGGGTTTCGGATCCGGCTCCGTGCCGGGCCTGCCGGGGGCAGCAGCATGCGGACAAAGTTCAGGCTCATGATGAAGCCGCTCTTGAAGAACACGGAAAAATCAACCACGCTGCAGTGCTGCACAAGGCCCCTCAGGTGATGCCCGGCCACGGCAGCGCGGAGGGAGTAGTGTGCTGCGAGCTCGGGCCGCACCGTGGCAGCCGTGAGCAAAGCGGCGATCTGTCCCCCGGCGGAGTCGCCACCCAGGACCACGCGTTCGGGATCACCCCCGTAACGCCCAATGTTGCTGCGGACCCACGCTACCGCGGCGTTGGCGTCATGGAGCACATGGCCCATGTGGAAGCGGGGCGGCCTGCGGTAGTTGACGTTGACTACCACCATCCCGCCCGACGCCTGGTTGGCGCAGTACTTGGTGACGGCCGATTTGTCCCCGGAGGTCCACCCTCCGCCGTGGAAATACACGTAGACGGGAAGGGCCCTGGCCCCGTGAAGCACGGTGTTCCGGGGCGTGAGCACGTCGAGCCGGTGCCCGGCAGCCCCGTCGTCTGCGTAGGGGATGTCATGGACGTAATCGACGTCGGTGCGGGGATCCATGTTGAACCTGGCCCGTTCGCGGGAGCTCACGCCCGCCATCAGGAGCCGCCAGCTCCACACCGGTACCCGGCGCAACAAGCCCCGCACTTTCCGTGCCGGCGAAAAGGTGCTGCGTGGATCCCGGACCGCCCTGGTCATCCCTTAATGGTACCGGGCGGGACCCTTCACAAGCGGCCTGGCAGTGGTGCGGGAGGTCAGTCCAGGTCGGTGGGCGCTGCCCGGTCATCCACGGCTGCGGTGAGATGGTCAATGCGATCGAGGGCTGCGGTCAACTGCTCAACGGCCGACCACAGGCCCGGGTGCTGTTCCCTGATCTGCTCCAGCGTGGCCCCGGCAGACCGGAGGGTGGCAAGGTCGAAGCTGACGTTCGTACGCGCCCCCGCTACCGCCGCCCTCAGGGCGCCGAATCCGACGACGACATCGGCGATGAGCGCCGGGTTGCCGTTGGCGGCAAGCCAGCCAAGGTCGTCAATGGCAGCGACAGCCCGCTCCCCCAGGAAGGCCGATGCCTTGGCTGCATCGACGGAGGCGCGGTGGATCGCCTGATCCCGTTCCGGGCCCTTTTCGAGCCGAAAGGCGGCGCCGAACGCTTCGGAGGCGGCAGCGTCGTCGTCGGCCAATTTAAGGGCGGCCTCCCGAAGAGCATGGGCGCGGGCATGCAGGGAGGCGAGTTCTGCCCGCTGGTCCTCCTGCGGTTCCGTGTAGCCGGCAACCATTGATGCCAGTGATGCGGCAATGGCAAGCATCACCCCGGTCCCGGCACCTCCGCCCGGTGAACCTTTGGACTCCGCCAGGGCACGCGTCCATTCCTCCACTGTTGAGCGCTGGGTGGTTACGGCATCGGTATCAGTCATGCCATCAAGTGTGCCCGGTGCCGGCCCGTCATCGTGGTTCATGTGGCGGGGCATCCACCGCCGGGGCGCTCCGCGGGTCAGTCGCTGCCCCCGCCAGACTGTCCCGGACCGTCCAGGACCGTGGGGATGTAGTCAAGCAGCTGCAGCCTCCCGTCGAAGGTCCGGCTGTCCACCATCTCGAGCGCAACGTCCGGATAGCCGTCGAAGATCCGTTCCCTGCCGGTGCGGCCCGTGATGAGAGGAAAGACCACCAGCCGGAACCTGTTTACCAGGCCGGCGTTCAGCAGCGACCGGCACAGGCTCAGGCTGCCGAGGGTGCTCAGGCGACCGGTGCCGTTCCGTTTCATGTCCTTCACGGCCCCCACGGCGTCCCCGCTGACCAGCGTCGAGTTCGGCCAGGGCAGCGGCCCCTGCAGCGTGGAGGAAAAGACGACCTTGGGCACGGCTGCAAGGCCGGTAAGGCTCGCCCCTTCTTCGTCGGAAAACCCCGTGCCTCCTGCCGCGGCTTCCTCCGACATGCCGGACATCAGCCGGTAGGTGTTCGCACCCAGAAGGTACGTGCACTCCTTGTGGCCCTCCTGCTCGAGCCAGGCCAGGTACTCCGGCCCTTCAAGGCCCCACCAGCCGGGCCATCCCTCCGCCGAGGCACAGCCGTCAAGCGAAATGATGAGGTCAACCATCAGCTCAACCGGGGATGGTTCCCGTTCAGATGCCGCACCCATGGCCGTCTCCTTTGGTGGCAGGTGCCGGCAATCGTAGCCCCGTGCCGGCAGGACCTTCAAGGCACGCGGTTGGTGACACACGTGCGCTACAAGGTGGTCCGCCGGGTGCTACCGTCCACCCTCGATCCTGCGGCTGCGCTGCTCGTCCGCCATCGGGCCGTACGGATAGACCCCTGTCCGGGGCTGGCTGACCCGGGTTAAATGGCCGGCCTCTTCCGTGCTGAGCTGCAGGCCCGCTGCGGCAAGGTTGTCGGCGAGCTGATCCGTGGTGCGGGCACCCAGGATCACCGAGGTCACAGCAGGCCTGTCCAGGAGCCACGCCAGCGCCACTTGGGAAGGACTCACTCCGCGGGCGGCCGCAATGTCTTCCACGGCACCGATGACCTCCCAGGTGCCGGGATTGCTGTTGCGTGCCTTCCAGGCCTCCATGCCGCGTTCGGGGTTCTCGCCGAGCCGTGTTGCACCCTTGGGGGCCTGGTCCCGCTTGTACTTGCCGGACAACCAGCCGCCTCCCAAGGGTGACCATGGCAGCAGCCCGATACCGGCGTCGAGCGCGGCAGGGACGATTTCGGATTCAATGTCCCGCACCAGCAGGCTGTACTGGGGCTGGAGGGTCACCGCCGGAGTCCAGCCGTGGGCGCGGGCAAGGTGGACGGCCTTGGTCAGCTGCCACCCCAGGAAGTTGGAGAAGCCGTAATAGGCGATCTTTCCGCGGCTGACCGAGTCGTCAAGGAAGCGCAGCGTCTCCTCGAGCGGGGTGATCGGGTCCCAGGCGTGCAGCTGGTACAGGTCGATCTGTTCCACGCCGAGGCGCCGGAGCGAGTCGTCCAGGGCGCGGATCAACCTCCGGCGGGACGTTCCGACGTCGTTCGGTCCCGTCCCCATCGGGAAACGGCCTTTGGTGGCTATCACCGCAGTGTCCTTGAGGTCCGGACGCCTGCCCAGCCAGCGTCCGATGATCTCTTCCGAAACTCCCGTGCTGTAGACGTCAGCCGTGTCGATGAAGTTGCCGCCGGCGTCGAAATAGCTGTCCAAGATGGCGTGTGATGATTCCTCTGTGGCCTCCGCCCCGAACGTCATGGTTCCCAGCGCGAGGGTGGACACGACCGTGCCGCTGTTTCCCAGGGTTCTGTAGTGCATGGTTGGCCTCTTTTGTGTCAGTTGGTGGACCGGGCAGCTGAGTCCCGGGTAGTGGTGCGGATCCGGTAAAGGCTGGTGGTTGCGGTGATGTAGAGGTCCTGGCCGTCCGGGCCTCCGAAGCACACGTTCGATACTTTTTCAGGCACGCGTACCGTGTCCAGGAGTTCGAATGACGGTGAATAGACACGCACTTCCGGCCCGGCTGAGGTCCAGATCCGCCCCTGGACGTCCACGCGCAAGCCGTCGGCAGCATGGTCTTCGTCAAGTTCGACGGCGGGAGCACGGCGTGTGCACGCGCCGCCCCGCACGTCGTAGGAGGCGATCCGCAGTGGCACTCCGTGGTCCGGACCGGCCGTGTCCGTCACGTAAAGGACCGCCTCATCAGGCGAGAACGCCAGCCCGTTCGGATACACGAGGTCCGTCACCACAGCCGTGAGGGACCCGGAGCCAGGCACGAACCGGAACACGTAGCAGCCCCCGTACTCCTGCTCCCCCTCGTGCCCTTCCCTGGTTCCCGGAAGGATCCCGTAGGGCGGGTCGGTGAACCAGACGCTGGAGTCGCGGGCAACCACGACGTCGTTGGGTGAGTTCAGCCGCCTGCCCTGGAAGGAGTCAACCAGTACTGTCACTGTCCCCCCGACGTCCCGCTCGACGCGGCGGCTCCCGTGGCTGCACTGCACAACGCTGCCGTCGGCGTCGAGGGTCCGGCCGTTGGTGAACCCGGCTCCGGTGGCGTATTCACGGGTGGTACCCGTGGCCGCCTCGAACTCAAGGATGCGGTTGTTGGGAATATCGCTCCACCGCACGGTCTGCGAGGACGGAACCCACACGGGCCCCTCCGCCCACACCGAGCCCGTGGACAGGCACTCCAGCTTGCCTTCCGTCAGTACGCCCACCAGAGTCCCTTCACGATGCAGGTTGTGGAGCCGTTGCAGTGCCCAATGCCTGGCGCGCCGCCCGGCCCGCGCATTACGGAAAACGATAGCGCGGGGTGGACGATTTTCTGTCCATGCCGTGCACGCAGTAACGCTGATGTAACGCTTCCGGGCGTAGAACTGGCGACGTGTGGGACCACCACGCCGCTGATACGTTCACTGCCGCAGCTGCGCCACTGGCGCAGACCGTTCCGTGTAGAGGCCAAGGAGCCCAGGATGTCCAACCGGTTAAACCAGAAAATCATGATTCTGCGCGCGCCTTCCCTCGGCGCCACCCGTGACCCGTTCGATGGCCCGGGGGCGTCCCCGGGGCTCGAAAGCACCGCCCAGAACATCGCCGAACGCGCTGTCAGCATGACGGTGGAAAGTGACGAGAACCCCTCCGGCTCAACCCTCAACGCCCTGCGGAACGACCCCACGGTCCTCGGCTTCGCTCCCGCCATGCCCATGAAACTCATCGAACCCTTCGACGCCGATACTGCACCGTCCGCGGCGGCAACGTGGGGCGTCAAGGCCGTGGGCGCACACACCTCGCCGTTCTCCGGTGCCGGGGTGACGGTCGCGGTCCTGGACACCGGCATCGCCGCCAACCACCCGGCCTTCGCCGGCGTCAACCTGGTCACAAAAGACTTCACCGGCGCCGGCAGCGCCGAAGACGACAACGGCCATGGCACCCACTGCGCCGGCACGATCTTTGGCCGCGACATCTCAGGGCAGAGGATCGGCGTCGCAACGGGCGTCCAGAAAGCGGTGATCGGCAAAGTTCTCGGAGGCCCCAACGGCGGCAGCAGCGACATCCTGGCCTCCGCCATGCTCTGGGCCGCCGACAACGGCGCCCACGTCATCTCCATGTCGCTGGGCATCGACTTCCCGGGCTGGGTGGACGAGCTGGTGAAGGTGCACGGCCTGTCCATTCCCGCCGCCACCTCCATAGCGCTTGAAGGCTACCGTGCCAACGTGCGGCTGTTCGAACAGCTCGCCAACCTTCTCAACGCGCGGGCCTCCGTCGCCCAGACGACGATCGTGGTCGCAGCCGCCGGCAATGAGAGCGAACGCACCGGCAACCCCGCATATGAGATCAATGTGGCCCCACCGGCCGCGGCCTTCGGTATTACGTCCGTGGCCGCCCTGGCCGACGGCGGCGGCGGACTTACCGTGGCCCCCTTCTCGAACACGATGGCCACGGTGGCCGGTCCCGGCGTCGGGGTCTTCAGCGCCTGGCTCAACGGCGGAACCAAGACGATCAGCGGGACGAGCATGGCCACCCCGCACGTGGCCGGCGTGGCGGCCCTGTGGGCTGAACGGCTCCTGGCGCAGGGACCCCTCAGCCCCGTCCTCCTCCAGGCCAAACTCATCGCTTCCGGAACGTTCAAGCCCCTCAAGGCCGGCACGGACCCCGTGGACGTTGGGGCGGGCCTGGTCCAGGCGCCAACAAATGCAAACTAGCGCGGCCAGGCGTTCCATCCGACGCTGTCAGTCGCCGGCCTGAAGTAGTAGTCCAAGGAGCAGACCCATGGTCATACCGGACGACGTGCTCACCGCCACCCAGGCGCGCTTCCAGGCACGCAAAGGTCCACGCGCGGGGACGGAGGAAAAGATCGCGGAGGCACACACCCCGCAGGGAAGCATCCTCAACGTGGACGCGCCGGAACGGGTGGAACTGCGCAGCCGTCGCGTCATGCGCCAGCCGGTAGTAAGGGACGCGCTCAAGGCGACGGCGGAAACCTCGCCGGCAGCCCGTGGCCAGGTGCGGGACGAGCTGGTGCTGGAGCGGATCATCGGCGGGAACAACCTGCTGGGCATCGCTTTCCTGGAGTTGGGCACGGCGGTGGCACGCAGTGTGGGGAGGGTCATTGTCCGTGACCGGTTCCAGATCCGCTCCTTCGGCACGGGGTTCATGATCTCGCCGCGCCTGGCCCTGACGAACAACCACGTGTTGGCAGACGCCCAGTCTGCCCGCTTTTCCAGGCTGGAATTCAACTTCCAGAACGGCGTCAGCGGCCTTCCGCTGGCTGCATCGCAGTTTGACCTCGAGCCGGACACCTTCTTCCGGACGGACTCCGGACTGGATGTCACCGTGGTGGCGGTGGCAGCGGCCTCACGTCCGGACGGGGCGGGTGCCTCGGTTCCGCTGGCCGGCTTCGGCTTCAACCGCACATCGAAGGAGCAGGGCAAGATCCTGCTGGGAGAGTCCATCAACATCATCCAGCACCCGGAAGGCCAGGAGAAGCAGCTCGCGCTGCAGCAGAACGAACTCATCGACCGCTTTGACCAGTTCCTGCACTACCACACGGACACCTCTCCAGGCTCCTCCGGTTCACCGCTCTTCAACAACCAGTGGGAAGTCCTGGGCCTGCACCATTCCGGCGTCCCTGCCCGCAATGCGGCAGGCGACATCCTGACGGTGGACGGCACCGTGTGGGACAGCACGCAGGATGAGCTGCGGATCCAGTGGGTGGCCAATGAGGGAATCCGGATCAGCAGCATCCTGGCCTGGCTGGGAGCGAACGCCGACGGCATGACCAACGAAGAACGGGCCCTGCTGGAGGAAGCACTGAACCCGCCTCCCCTGCCGGCCGACCCGCCCCACCCGGTGGAACTTCCGGACCCGGTAAAACTGGACCCGGTGGTGGAACGGCAGGGCCCGGTGGAGGTCCAACTGCCTCAACCGGTGGAGCAGCCAGTCGCCACGGCGGAGGGGGCCGTGTCCCTCACCATCCCCCTGCACATCACGGTCCGGCTCGGTGCAGTGCAGGCGGCACACGAACCGGCCCCCTCGTCCGCAGGCCGGACCGCGGGCCCTGGCAGCGGGGACGCCGTTGGTCCGGGCAGCGGGGACGCCATCGGCACGGGAAGTGCGCTGGCCGAGGAAGCCGTGGCGATAGACCCCGACTACGAGGGAAGAAAGGGCTACGACCCCGACTTCCTGGATGTGCCTGTACCGCTGCCGGTGCTCACGGCGGAACAGCGTGCGGAGGCGGCGCAGAACCGTCGCCCGGCCCAGGGGCAGGACCCGACAGTGCTGAACTACCATCACTTCAGCCTCGTCATGCACCGCAGCAGGCGGCTGGCCCTCTACACAGCCGTGAACGTCGATGGCCGGCTCAGCCAGTCCCCCAAGCGGGACCGCGACAAGTGGTACTTCGACCCCCGGCTGGACCGGTCGGAGCAGATTGGCGGGGACCTCTATGCCGGCAACGACTTTGACCGCGGCCACCTCGTCCGCCGCCTGGATCCGGCCTGGGGTCCCGACGCCGCTGCAAAGGCTGCGAACGACGATACGTTCCACTTCACCAATTGCTCCCCGCAGCACAAGAACTTCAACCAGGGTGCGTCTTTGTGGGCCGGCCTGGAAGACTACGTGCTGGACACGGCGAAGGCTGAAAAGCTGCGGCTCAGTGTGTTTACCGGCCCTGTCTTCACAGCCAATGATCCGGAGTTCCAGGCCGCCCGCATCCCGCTGTCGTTCTGGAAGATGCTCGTGTTCCAGCGTCCGGACGGCAGCCATTCCGCCAGCGCGTACATGATCAGCCAGCATGAACTGGTGGAGGGCATTCTCAGGGAGGCCTTCACACCGGTCACCTTCCAGGTACCCATCCGCAGGATCAGTGAACTCACCGGACTGGACTTCGGCCACCTCTTCGGCTGGGACCCGATGAACGACGAATTCGAACCCCTCCCCCGGGCCCAGGAAGCGCTGGCCACACCAACTCCCGCCCGTGAGCTCCGTACGTTGGAGGACGTGCAGTTGTAGCCGGTTGCCCTAATGCCGGGAAGCCGGGGTGGATCTACCGGCAGCCTTCAAGAATGCTGGCGACCGCGTCGTGTTCGGCTTGTGTGACCCAGAGTTTGTACGTGGCCTTGACGGCCGTTTGGCGTGCCACGTATTCGCATCGGAAGGCCTTGTTCGGAGGCAGCCACGTGGCGGCGTCCCTGTCGCCCTTGGCGCTGTTGGTTGGCCCGTCTGCAGCCATGAGGTTCAGCGGGTCGTTGGCGAGTTCTTTGCGCTGGTTGGCGCTGAGTTGCTGCGCGCCCTTCTGCCAGGCGTCGCTGAGTGGCACGATGTGATCGATCTGCACGTCGGAGCTGGTGTCCTGACCGCGGGTGAAATTGATGGTCGCGCCGGTGTACTTATCGGCCAGGGTACCGGCGGTGACAACGCAGTTGTTGGTGCCGGCCTTGAACGTTTCGCCGGTCAGGTCCCGGGCGAGGATGTCATTGCGGGTGTCGCAGCCGTTGCGGTCGACGTCAGCCCAGGCTGGTCCGAACTCGTCCCGGCTATAGCCCGTCTTAGGGGCGCGGCCCTTCACCGGGATGCCCTGCAGCAGCTCAAGGGCCTGGGCAACATCAACGGCAAGGGACGGGTCGGCAGCGGCCGGGGCCTCGGCTGCGCTGCCTTGAGCGGATTCAAGAACCTCAAGGGCGCTGGCTGCAGCGTCACAACTGGCGAGGGAGCCGGCCAGCAGGAGGGAGGCTGCCAGGGTCAGGGTCTGGGCGGCGGAGCGGATGATGTGAACGGTCCTTCTGTTGCAGCGGGCTGTTCCACGCTAGCTTCGACTGCCGCCTGCGGCCGGGAGGCGGGTCCGTGGTGCCAGCCACACGCCGAGTTCTTTGGTCCCCCCAGAAAGCCGCTTCGACGGCGGCACTCAGGTGAGTGCCGCCGTCGAATTTTAATGTACGGCTGGCTTAGGGGAGTTTGATCAGCCGGTACAGAACCACCTGGTCGGGGCGAAGTCTGGGCGACGCGACACCAACCTTTTCCAGCAGACCGCCAGCGAACACGGCCCCCGGGAAGCTTATGTCGTCCGAACGGCTGCCCGCAGCGACGTCCGTTCAATGTGTATTTCGGAGGCCTTCGGCTGGCCCCACCATTTCGGCGGGACCAGTCCGGATGGTGTGGATCCGGTGAAGACCGGCGCCACGTGGTATCGCACCTCGGGGTCGAATCCTCGCAAGCGGAGGCGCCCGGTCGGGTCCGGGTAAAGGCTGTCCAGTGCCGCTTGCGCGAAGATCGCTTCGGAGCGATCCGGGCTGACGACGCCGTGTACGAGTACTTGGGCATCGGGACCGTCCATGCGGATCACGTCCCCGCTGAGCAGCAGCCCGCGTTCCTGTTTGTAGAAGGAGATCCACCGGCGCAGGCTGTCGAGTTCCTTCTCGGTGGCGGTGGCAAGGTCCCATTCGACACCGAGGTATCCGAAGACGGCGGTACCCGCGCGGAACGACAGGTCGTGTTGGCGGCCGGTGGTGTGGGAACGGCCTGATGCGATGTGTGATCCCAGGTATTCGGGTGGAAGCAGCTGCGTGGTCCAGCGGAGCATTGTTTGCCGGTCGTGGGGGTCGATGTTGTCCGACACCCAAACCCGGTCTGTGTGCTCCAGAACGCCGAGGTCTACGCGGGCTCCGCCTGAAGAGCATGACTCAATCTCCAGTCCGGGATGTTCCGAACGGATCTCCTCAAGCAGCGCGTAGAACGCCAGCGTCTGCCGGTGGACACCGGGACGCCCGCCCTCCAGCTGGTTTCCCGCCTCAATGAGGTCCCGGTTGTGGTCCCATTTGATGTAGTCCAGCTTGTACTCGGCCAGGAGGGCGAGGATTTGCTTCTTGACGTGCTCGTAGGCCTCGGGGATGCCAAGGTTCAGGACCTGCTGGCTGCGCGATTCAACAGGCCAGTCGGAACGGGCCGCCATGATCCACTCCGGATGGGCGCGGGCCACATCGCTGTCCGGGTTGACCATCTCGGGTTCGAACCATAGCCCGAACTGCATCCCGAGGTCGTGGACGCGGTCCACCAGCGGGTGCAGCCCGGCAGGCCATACATCCGGAGAGACAACCCAGTCCCCCAATCCTGAGGTGTCGTCGCGGCGCGAACCGAACCAGCCGTCGTCGAGCACGTAGCGCTCAACGCCGGCGGCAGCGGCACGTTCTGCCAGGTCCATGAGTTTTTGTTCGTCGTGGTCGAAGTAGACGGCTTCCCACACGTTCAGGGTCACGGGGCGATCTGCGGATACCGGAGAAGTGCGGCTCCGCACATGGGCATGGAAACGGCTGGCAACGGCGTCAAGGCCTGTCCCGTACGAGGCGTAAACCCAGGGGCTCCGATAGGTGTCACCGGGGCCCAGCCGGACTTCGCCGGGAAGAAGCAGTTCGCCGCCGCCGAGCAGCTGGTCGCCGAAGAAGCGTTCGGCGAAATGGTGGTGGTTTCCGCTCCATGCCGTGTGGACGGCCCAGACTTCACCGTTGCCGAAGCCGAATCCAGGAGTTCCGGCGTGCAGTATGAAGGCGCTGTCCGAGCCGGTCCGGCCCTTTCGGTTCTCACGGAGGTGCGTCCCTGTGCGCAGGGTTCCGCGCTGCGGAACCCGTTCAAAGTTGTGGCTTCCCGCGAAATCGAGCAATTCCGTTGCTTCAGCAGGAATCGGGAAGGCCAGGGAGACATCGTCGAGCGCGTACGTCTTTTCGTGCAGGTTGGTCAGCTTCGCCCGGCTGCGCATCAGCCCGCCGGGAAGCAGGTCCAAGGTCAGGTCAAGGCGCAGCCGCTGTGCGTCGTCGGTTGCGCTGACCAGCACCCGACCTGCTCCGGCCGATGCGAACCCGGTCACTGGTACGCCATTGAGGTGCACAGTGTGGACCCGGAATTTCGGCGACCACCCAATGCCGTCGAAGGAGCCACGCAGTCCTGGACGCCCCAACCAGCCTGAGTCCTGTCCGGGCATGAGGCCAGGCCGGGGTGGCACGCCGATGGTGCTGGAACCCGTGACGGGAGTACAGGCTCCCACCATTGTTCTTGCTTCTTCGGCAGTCAGCACGGGCAGTTGCCCTCCCCAGTGCAGAATTGCCGGTAATTGCCCGTTCGTGGCGTCGAGTACCACCGACACTCCACCTGCTGTCAGGTGCAGGATCGCACCCGGGTTCTGGCTGGGCATGGAGGTCCTCACAAGTCCTTGGGTGATGGGGCGGCGGTCAGGCTTCCGCGTGCGGGATCCCAGTGGACCGGCACGGGGTCGGACACCACGCCGTCGAAGGTGCCATCGCTGTTGGCGTCATGGCAGGCCATCATGAGCCATTGGCCGGACCTGTCCTGGACGAGTCTTCCGCTATAGAGCGGTGCCGTGGTGACTACCGCAGCGGATGCGACGTCGAAGGGACCACTGAGATGGCGGGTTTCGAGGCTCCAGATGCCGCCGCCGTCGAACCTTGCGGCTTTTCCGGCGGAAAGCGTATCTACGCCGCACGAGAACATCAGGAGGGTCCTGCCGTCCATCTCGACGGTCTGGGGGACCTCAAGGTGCCCGAATCCGGAGCCCGGCCGGCTGAGGGGTGGCCTGACTTCCCAGGACGAGAGGTCCGGTGATACTGCGTGGCCGACGACGCCGCGGTCATCGTCCTCACCCTCATTCGCGCGGGCGGTGATGAGCATGTGCCAGCCATCGCCGTCCGGGTCGGCGAAGACCCAGGGGTCCCGCCATGCTTCTTCCGGCCAGCTGCTGTCACCGTAGCGTTCGTACCAGCGGCGGTCAGGTTTCAGCACGACGGCGGGTTGCTTGGTCCAGGTGTAAAGGTCCGGGGACGTTGCAACACCGATGGCCTCGATGTTGTGGGTGTCATAAAAGCGCGCGCCGGTGTAGAACATCCGCCATATCCCGTCCGGGCCCTGGACCACGCTGCCCGTCCAGGTGGAGGTTGCGTCGAACGCCTCCGGATCATCTGGCTGCAGGACCACGCCGTGGGGTTCCCACGTGATCAGGTCCTGTGAGGTGGCGTGCCCGATCCGGGCATTGCGGTGCCGCAGGGCCGGGTCTCCCAGGCTCTTGGGGGCGTGGAGGTAGTACATGTGGAACGTGTCGCCGTCGTCGGCGATCCAGAAGTCCCACACCCATGAGTCTCTGAGGCTGAAAGCCAAAGTAATGCACCTGTCTTTTCGTTGAGGTGGGCCGGTTGGGTCGAGGCGGAGCGTCAGCCCTTGATGGCGGAGCTGCTGATACTGGCGACGAACCAGCGCTGGAAGACCAGGAAGACCGCCAGGACCGGGACGATGAACATCGTGCCGAAGGCAAGCACCTGTCCCCATTCGGGAGGCTGCTGGTTCTGGAAGATGCTGATCGCCAGCGGCAGCGGGCGGACGGTCGGGTCTGAGACCATCAGGACGGGCCAAAGGTAGGATCCCCACTGAGCCAGGAAGGTCAGGATGGCCACTGTGGCGAATGCCGGCTTGGTGATGGGGACGATGACTTGGAAGAACGTCCTGAACGGCCCGGCCCCGTCCAGCCTCGCGGCCTCTTCGATCTCGCCTGGGACGTCCATGAAGAACGTGTAGAAGAGGAAGATCGAGAAGGCGTTGGCTATGAACGGGATCGCCTGGATGAAGACAGTGTCCCGCTGCTGGACGTCAAGGACCTCACCGTCAAGTACATCGGCGACACCCGCTCCACCACCGCCGTCGACCGCGTGTCGTTCAGCATCGGCACCGGTGAGGTGTTCGGTCTCGCAGGGGAATCCGGCTGCGGAAAATCGACCATTGCCAACTCGATCATGCGGCTGCTCAAGGATCCCGCGAAGATCGCAGGCGGCAGCATTTCCTTTGGCGGCAAGGACGTCCTGGCCATGAGCCCGGAGGAGCTGCGGCGCTTCCGCTGGCAGGACGTGGCCATGGTGTTCCAGTCAGCCATGAACTCACTCAACCCCGTGCTGACCATCGGCGAACAGATCGTGGACATCTTCACCACCCACGCCGGCTACTCCCGCAAGGAGTCCCTCCGGCGGGCCGGTGAACTGCTGGAACTGGTGAGGATAGACCCCGCACGCCTCAAGTCCTACCCGCACCAGCTCTCCGGCGGCATGCGGCAGCGGGCCGTGATAGCGATGGCCGTGGCGCTCAAGCCATCCCTCCTGATCCTGGACGAACCCACCACCGCGCTGGACGTGGTGGTGCAGCAGGAGATCATGGCCCAGATCAAAGACCTCCAGCGCGAGCTCGGCTTCTCTGTCCTCTTTATCACCCACGACATGTCACTCATGGTGGAACTCTCGCACCGCATGGCTGTCATGTACGGCGGCCGGATCGTGGAGACCGCCAGGGCCCAAGACGTCTACACCAACCCCCGCCACCCCTATACCCAGGCGCTGATGGGCGCGTTCCCGCCGCTCACCGGCCCGCGGGTTCCGCTGACGGGACTGCCCGACGGCGTGAAGTTCCGGAACATCCCGGACCTCACCGAGGCGGCACCGGGCCACTTCGTGGCTCCGCTGGGTGCCGACGCTGCAGTGATTGATTCCGAAGACCTGGCAGGAGCCGCACGATGAGCCATTCCCTGACATCCACGGTGGCTGCGTCCGCCACACGCACTCCGGCCCTTGAAATTCGTGGCCTGGGCAAGTCGTTCCCCATTGGAGGGCTGTTCTCCCGGGAGTCGGTCCGCGCCCTGCACGGTGTGGACCTGACAATCAACCGCGGCGAAATTGTCGCGCTCGTGGGAGAGTCCGGTTCCGGCAAAAGCACCTTGGCCCGCTGCGTTGCCCGGCTCGAGAAGCCGACCTGCGGCGCGATCCGGATCGACGGCGTCGACATCCTCAAGCGCGATCGGTTCCAGGCGTCGCGTGCGTTCCGGTCCCAGCTGCAGATGGTCTTCCAGGACCCCTTCGGTTCACTGAACCCGGCCCACAGGATCGAGCATTTCCTGCGGCGTTCGCTGGCGATCCACGGAAAGGGCGGCGGTTCTGCGGAGGAGACCGTGCAGCGGCTCGAAGAGCTCATGACCACTGTTGGCCTCCAGGCTGACATGCTGAACTCGTATCCGCACGAGCTCTCCGGCGGCCAGCGCCAGCGCGTTGCAATTGCGCGGGCCCTCGCCGTTGAACCACAGGTTATCCGGCCGACGAGCCCACCTCCATGCTTGATGTTTCGGTCCGGATCGGTGTGCTGAACCTGATGCGCAAGCTCCGGGACGAGCAGGGCATCTCCATGCTCTACATCACCCACGACCTCGCGTCCGCACGCTACCTGGCGGACCGCACGGCAGTCATGTTCGCCGGTGAACTCGTCGAGGAAGGCGAGTCCCTGGACCTGCTGTCCCGTCCGGCACACCCCTACACGCAACTCCTGGTTTCCGCTGTCCCGGACCCCGCACGGGCAGGCTCGTACGATCCCGTCCGCCGGGCCGAACTGCGGCAGGCCGTCATGGCTTCGACCACGTGCGCTTTCGACGGCGACGCGAACCAGGCCTGTTCGGCCGATGAACCCGTGCGCCACCAGGTGGGAGACCCCGAAAACCGGCACTGGGTGCGCTGCCACCTCTACCGGCCGTGGGCCGGCGCCGCCGGCCACGCCCTGGCGGGCGACCCAACCCAACCCAGCCGCCCGGCGTCGAACGCTCAAGAAGAGGCTTCCGCATGACTGAACTGACCCACCCGCTCGCAACCGTGCCACAGGACGAATTGGTTGCACGGGCCGAAGCCGACGCGCTCCGGCCACGGTTCCATTTCGTCTCACCGGCCGGTTGGCTCAACGATCCCAACGGCGTCAGCCAATGGAACGGCACGTACCACCTCTTTTACCAGTACAACCCGGAGGGCGCCTTCCACCACCGCATCCAGTGGGGCCACGCCACCAGCACGGACCTCGTGACCTGGACGGATCAGCCCGTTGCCTTGGAACCGTCTGCAGGACCGGACGCCGACGGCTGCTGGTCGGGGGTCCTGGTGAACGACGGCGGCACGCCTACCTTGGTGTATTCGGGGCGCTTCGAGGACAGGGAGCTGCCCTGTATCGCCGTAGGATCGCCGGACCTTCTGAACTGGACCAAGGACCCCGCCAATCCCGTGATCGCAGCGCCGCCGGCTGGTGTAGACGTCACGGCGTACCGTGATCACTGCGTCTGGCGTGAAGGAACGAAGTGGCGGCAGTTGGTGGGTTCGGGCATCCGCCAGCGCGGCGGTACGGCGTTCCTGTACGAGTCAGCGGACCTGCGGCGATGGGACTACATCGGGCCGCTGTTCATCGGCGATGCCTCGCAGGGCGACCCTGCGGACACTGACTGGACGGGGACCATGTGGGAATGCGTGGACCTTTTCCGGGCGGGCCACGGTTCGCTGGGGTCTGCACCTTCTAACGCCTCACCGGATGTGCTGGTCTTCTCCGCCTGGAACGACGGCGACACCCACCACCCGCTGTACTGGACCGGCCGATACGCCGGGGACAGCTTCGAGCCCGTGGCCCTGCACCGGCTCGACTACGGAGGCCGCTTCTTCTACGCCCCGCAATCATTCGAGGACGAGTCCGGCCGGCGCGTCATGTTCGGCTGGATGCAGGAGGGCCGAAGCGATGCTGCGATGGTGGAGGCCGGCTGGTCAGGGGTGATGAGCCTGCCGCGAACCGTCACGGCGTCGGAGGACGGTACCCTCCGCTTCGCACCCGTACCGGAAATCAAAAAGCTGCGCCGTGAGCACGCAGGTTTGTCCGGGCTTGTGTTGGGCGGCGCCCCGGTGCCCCTGGAAACCGGCGTGTCAGGCCAGCAACTCGACCTCGAGCTGGACCTCGAGCTGGCACCGGGCGCCCTGCTGCGGCTCGGTGTCCTGGGCTCTAATGGCGGGAGCACCTCGGACGGACCCGCCGAGGAAACGGTCATCGAGCTGCGAAGGGCGGATGACGGCGGCAACAATGGCACGCTCCGCCTGGACCGCACCCAGAGCAGCCTTGATCCAACCGTTGATGTGGAGGACAAGTCAGGGCCCGTCCCCATGCCCGGGGGACGGGTGCACCTGCGCGTCATCCTGGACCGGTCCGCCGTCGAAATTTTTGCGAACGGTATAGCGCTCACCGCCCGCATCTACCCCACCCTCGGCGGGAAAAACGTCAGCCTGGCTGCCGAAGGCACGGCAACGGTGCTGTCCCTCGACGCATGGACCATGGCCGATATTTTTGACGGTACCCGGAGCCTCTTTCCCTGAACGGGGAGCGGCAGATCAACACCACCGGAGGCGGAACCAGTCCCCGATCGGTCCCTCGGCAGGACGGCTCACCCTCCACGTCCTCGTGGACCTCACGAGCGTGGAGATGTTCCTCGGAGACGGACGGGTGGAGCACCCGCACCGGGTATTCCCCCCTCACAGGGGACAGCGGAATCCCTCTGCGCCCACGAAACTGGAAGTCATCCTGCGGCACCAGTGCTGGCGGCATATGCAGCGGCCTGGTCACTCACCTTCCGGATGTAGGCGTCGGATTGGTTGTAGGCGTAAATGGCGCTGGTCCATCCGGCCGCCGTCGTGAGGTCGCGTCCGCCGGCGCACAGATAGGACGCCGCGCTGAGGGCGGCATCGTCGATGTTGAATGGATCCGCCGTTCCATCGGCGTTCCCGTCCCGCCCGACGAGCTGCCAGGTGGACGGAATGAACTGCATCGGTCCCACCGCACGGTCCCAGCGGGGATCCCCGTCCAGGGCACCTCCGTCCGTGTCGGCGATGGCGGCGAATCCGGCACCGTTGAGAGCCGGGCCCACAACAGGGCGGCTCCCTCGACCTGCCTCGGTGAGTCTTCCGCCGCCGTATGTTCCGTGGGCTGTTTCGACGGAGCCAACGCCCGCCAGGGTGTTCCATCCGATCCCGCAGGCCGGCACGGTGGCATTCACAGTGACAGCCGCCGCAACATACGCCCGCAGCGCGCGTTCCGGGATCCCGGTCTGCCCGGCAGCCCAGGCCACCCAGTCGGCGTCCGGGTTTCTGGTGATGTTCACTGCGGCGGTCATACCCGAGGACGCCATGTCGAGCTCGGCCTCCGCTCGCGGCGGCGGAGAAAAGGCACGGCCGGCGTCCGCGGCGGGTTGCCCAAGCCCCCAGAACAAGGACGCGGTGGTGACACAAACCGCAAACAGGATAAGGACGACGAGGCGTCTGAGACCGAGCACCGACTAATCAAACCATCCAAAGACTTCCATCTTTGACAACGGGCTCCGCCGGGACACGTTCACTCCTCCTCGTGGCTCGCGGCACCATCGATCCTTTGAAGGGGAAAGTTTCTCTCAGCCCGGAGATGACGCGGCCATAATGGTTCATGAGCCTGGGTACGGCGCTCGCGGACGACCACCCCTTGGAGTGCGGCTGCGTCAGGGCGCTGATCAAGACCGGTGGCTGTCTGCTCAACCACCCGCCGAATGAAGGGCGCCTCCGCGCCCAGAACGGAGCCGACTGCATCGAAAGGATCTGGTACGGTCCATCGGGCCAGCACGCGTCCCCGCGCCCAGCAGGCAGTGGTGGGAGTCGCCGGCACCCACGGGCGGGGTTCCCCTCGACGGGGCTTATCGCGGGTAAGTCCGACCCTCAGGGTTATGGGGATGGTCCCCGGCAGCAAGATGCCCAGACCAGGAAGCTTGGCGTTGGTCGACTTTTCCGCATCTTATACAGTGCCGGTGGAACATCCCGTCGCGCCCAACTTCGGCTGACCAGTGATGTCCCAGGTTCAATCTGCAAAACAGTGTTCTGAACATGATGCGATCCTTTTGCGGACTCGGAGGCTTCACGCGGACCGAAGCCTCCACCGTGATTTTACGCGCCTGGCAGCCCGGCAACCACAGCTCCCATCCTTTGTACGCTCGGTTTTACGCCTGCCTACAGGCGCCATTCTCATGGCGATCTCGCTGGCCTGATCGGTTACGCGCTGAGCCCCACGAAGTGCCAGCTCAAGATCGACACAAGAGATGCCGAGGATTGACCGAATCGCTTCCCCCGCTTCCTCCTGGCTTCCTAGAGTGTTCCCAAGGCACAACGACTACGTCTGGGGGACGTATGAGCTCGGGCAATATTCCGTCTGTGGAGGACGCACGAGCCACGCAGGCTCCCGTGCCGGCTCCGCCCATCAAACCTTTGGTCGCACCCCGCGCAGTGCAGCAGGCTTCCACCTGCAAGGGCCGGGAACACGAGGTGCAACGGCTCATTCGCGACCTTGCCGCCCTCGCCGCCAGTCGTCGCGGGAGCGCAGCATGACCGCCGCCCGTCCATACATCCTTGGACTACCACTCAGACGCTCCACTCGGTACTGACCCGGACAGGTACAGTCCCACCCTGCGCAAGCGTCACCAGACTGCAAAGCAGGCGTCCAGCCTTCCGTTCCTAGTCGTCGATGGCTTTCCGGTCGATGGACTTCAGCGCGGCGAGCCGTGCTTCCACTTCGGTCTGCTCACCGAGGTCTTCCAGGGCGGCGAACTGGGCATCCAGGGATGAGGCGGCAAGTTCCTGCTGGCCGCGGACCGTGGCTTCCTGGCGGCGGATGCGCTCCTCGTACCGGCCAATGGCCGACGTCGGGTCGCCAGCGTCGAGAGACTTGAGCGCATCATGGACCTGGGACTGTGCGGCCGCCGTCCGGGACCGGGCCACCAGTTCATTGCGCTTGGCGGTCAGCTCGTGCAGCTTGCCCTTCATCTGGTCGAGCCCGCCCTTGAGCTTGTCGATAATCTCGTTCTGCGCGGCCAGGCCCGGCTCCTGGCCCTTGGCCGTCGACTCGGCGGTCATCTGCCGCTGAAGAGCGAGCCTGGCAAGGGCATCAAACTTGTCGGCGTCCACACCGTTCCCGGCGGCCCGGAACTCATCAGCTTTGCGGGACGCGGCGATGGCCTTGTTGCCCCAGGTGTTGGCGTCGTTCACGGCCCGCCTGTAGTCCTCTTCGGCCATGCGGACATTGCCGATGGTCTGCGCGACGGCGGCTTCGGCTTCGCGGATGTTGGCCGAGTAGTCCCGGACCATCTGGTCCAGCATCTTCTGCGGGTCTTCCGCGGAGTCCAGGAGGGCGTTGATGTTGGCCTTGGCGAGTTGGGCAACGCGGGCGAAAATACTCTGCTTCACGACGGTCTTTCTATCGGTGGTGGAATTCGAATTTTATGTGTACGGCAGCCTGGCGGGCCAACAGCGGGAGACCCGCACCTGTCACCTCGCCGCGTACGAACCCGTAGCCGTGCAGACCAGCGCCATCGAGGCGAGGACGAGCAGGTTCCACGCGATGGTTCAAGCCCACCGGCGGCTTCCTTCAGGCGTCGCCCTCACTCGCCTGCTTCTTCCGGGACGACCATCACGGTTTGCTCTCCGCAAGTTAGTTGGAGCTCTCCGCCGCCAGCACTCTCCAACCGGCACTCCTGGTCTTTGAGCCGGGGCCAGCCGGAGATTTCGGGGGCGTCGCGGACCCGCTTGTAGTGGTACTCGTCGTGCTGCGTGTACAAGACGACGCCATCGCCGTCGAAGCCGTCCTGGGTCACGAGCACGGAGGTTCCGTCCGCGGCCACGATCTTCATGGTGTCACCGGTCCCGAACGCTCCGAGGCCTGCGAAGAGAAGCATGAGGCCGAAGTACGGCACGGCGGCCGCCGCGGCTACCCCAAGGGTCCACCCGACGGTGCGTCGTGGGACCCTCTTCGGAATGCGGCCTATCAGTGCCGGGAGCAGGAGCAACAGCCCAACGGCGCCGGTCAGGATCGCCATGACCAGAAACCAGGAGGCGATGGAATCCGCAGGACTCCCGATGTAGGGGAGGAGCCTCCCCCGGGCGGCTGCCCGGTATGCGCCATAAATGGCCTGGTACGCCCAAGCACAGAGGGCCGCCGCGATGATGAGGCCGGTCCCCCCGATTTCTCGGCGCTTCATGGATAGGGGACTTCCGCCTCGGACGCGTGCGCATCTTTGCGGATGGACCAACGCCCGATCGCCGCGGCCGCACCGACGGTCGCCCATATCCCCAGCCACCCGGGGTGCCAGCCGAAGCCGACCAGTCCGGCCACGGCCCAGAAGGCCAGGGTCGGCACCACGAAGAACGCCGCAATGTGGATCCACTGCTGCCGGACCGGGCGCAGCAGGTAAGCCAGCACCCACCCCAGGGGCGCCGCGAACACCAGTGCAATCCCGTAGCCATAGAAAGCAAGAGACAGCCCTGCACCCCACAGATACCCGGCATCCGACCCCTGCCGCACCGTTGGTGCACCAAAAACGAAGAGGGCAACGATGAGCATGACGCCCACCCAGAGCGTGGTGGCGATCAGCCAGCCCTTGATGAACGAGGAGGCGTCGAGGATAACCCGCTGCTGTCCGCTCATCCCCCAGCTCACTTCGCGGCGGCGTCTTTGCGGCGGAAGGTCCCCGCGACGGAGAGCTTCCTGCCGTACTCGGTGGGCCGGCGCCGGAAGAGGCGCACGTCCGGGCGCTGGACCAGGAGGGCCCGCAGCGTCGTCGTCGTTCCTGACCTGTTGCCGCACATCAACGCGAAGGAAAAGGACAGGTCTTTGGTGACCGTGGTCTCCCCTGAGTTTGTCCGCAAATTTCGAATGTGCACAAGCGGCTCCCCGGCCGCGTCCCCCAACGTCATGCTGCCAGCCTATATGTCGCCGTGGCCGGCGGCGCCGAAGTGCCCGGGCCAGTCCTTCGCCCGGATGCGGCGGAGTTCCTGAATCGGACCGAGCGTCCCCCACTCATTACGCCCGAGCCGGGACAGGGGTTCCAACAGGTCGATCTGCGGATGGTCACCGTCGAGCACACTTGCAGACACGACCGCGTAGACCACCCTGCCAAACACCAGCGTGCAGTTACCCAACTCCAGGAAGCTGTGCAATTGGCACTCCAGTGCCACCGGCGAATCCTTCACCCGTGGGGGACCTACCACGGTGCTCGATTCCCGGGACAGCCCCACTGCATCAAACTCGCTCACAGCCGCCGGAAAGTCCGTCCCTGTGGCATTGACCTCTTCAAACAGCGAAGCCGGGGTGAGATTCACGACGAACTCACCCCGCGCCTGGATGTTGCGCAACGAATCCTTCTCACCCACTGAGGTGAATTGAACAATGGGCGGATCCACGGACGCTACGGTGTAGAACGAATGCGGCGCAAGATTGTCCACGCCGTCCACCGATGTAGTGGACACCCAAGCGATTGGTCTCGGAACAACCACCGCCGTCAGCAACTGATAAAAATCTTTCGACGACATCTGTGCCGGATCAAAATCCTTCCGCTCCACGTACCCACCTGCTCTCTGCGCCCTACGCTGCCGCGGGGAACACGCCTGCCCCCGCCAGGCCGGAACGAGGCTTCGTACCGACCAGGCCGCAAATCCAGCGGCCCAGTTCCGTTGCCTTCTGCACGTCGATGCCCGTGTGGAACCCGGCACGCCCTAGCATCCAGGCAAGGTCCTCAGTTGAAATGTTTCCCGCTGCTCCGGGGGCGAAAGGGCATCCCCCGAGACCTCCGACGCTGCTGTCGAACACGTCTACGCCCGATGCCATTGCCGCATAAGTGTTGGCCAGCGCGGTGTGGCGGGTCTCGTGAAGGTGCGCCCTCAACTGCAGGTCGGTTTCCTCGCGCAGCCTCGCGAACGCCGCGCCCACCTGCCACGGCACGGCGCAACCGATCGTATCCGCCAATGCCACCTCCGCAAGGTCCGCGCGGCCCATTGCACTGCGGACCACCTCAAGGGTCTGTTCGATGGGAACGTCACCCTGGTAAGGGCAGCCAAAAGCGACAGCCGCTGTGACACTGAGAGGGATGGATGCCGAGGCAGCGATGTCCGAAACTTCCCCCAGGGCCGTGAGCGCCGCAGCAACAGTGGTGTTCTGGTTGGCTGCCGCGAACGCGTCGGTCACCGGGAGCACATAGTTCATCTCATCCACGCCGGCGTCAACGGCGCGGAGGGCACCCCTGGTGTTCAGCACCAGGCCGATATAGCTCACGGCGTCGGTGCGCGGGACGGCCGCCATCACGGCGTCGGCATCGGCCATCTGCGGAACCGCTTTGGGATTCACAAAGCTGACGGCTTCGATCCGCTGCGCACCCAACCGGATCAGCCCTTCGATGAGCCGGACCTTGTCTTCTGTACTTACGGGGGTCTTCTCATTCTGCAGACCGTCGCGCGGGCTGACGTCCACGATTGACACCGGCTTGGTTACCTGGGCAAAAGCCATCAGATTGCTCCTTCGCTGCGCGCGTCCTGCAACTCTTCTTCGGTCAGGTTCAGGACGCCCTGGTACACGTCGGCATTGTGGGAACCGTGCACCAAGGGCCCATTCCAGCCAATCCGGCCGGCCGAGCGCGTGAGCTTGGGGACGATTCCCGGCTGGACCACGGCGCCCAGTTCGTCGTCCGCCACTTCCACGAGCATGTCCCGGGCTCTGAGCTGCGGGTCCTCGAAGATGTCTTCAACGGTGCTCACGGTGCTGTTCGGAACACCATGGCCATCGAGCAGGCTGACCAGCTCGCCCGCGGAGTAGTGGGCCGCCCAGTCGGCGATGAGGCCTTCAAGCTCTTCCTGGTTGCGGCCACGCTGCGCATGGTCCCGGTATCTCGGGTCCTCGGCGAGGCCGGGCATGCCCATCGCTGTGGCCAGGCGCACGAAGACCGAGTCCTGGTTGGCCGCGATGACCACCCACTTGCCATCGCTGGACTGGAAGATGTTCGACGGCGCTATCCCCTTGAGTCCCGAGCCGCTGGGTCCGGGAACAATGCCCGAGGCGGCGTAGTCCGGCACAGCGCTCTCCAGCAATGAGAAGCAAGCCTCAACAAGCGACACATCGACCACCTGGCCGGTCCCCCCGCGCGCATCCCGCCAGTACAGCGCCAGCAGGATCCCCTGCAGGGCATAGAGGGAGCCGAGGCTGTCCCCCAGGGAGATGCCTGTGCGGGGCGGCGGCTGGTCCGGGTAGCCATTCAGGTGCCGCAGTCCACTCCGCGCCTCGGCGACGGAGGCATACCCCGGCTTTGACGCTTCCGGACCAGTCTGGCCATAGCCGGAGACCCGGGCGATGATGAGGCCCGGATTGATCTTCCACAGTTCTTCAGGGCCGAGGCCAAGCTTTTCCATGGTGCCCGGGCGGAAGTTCTCCAGGATGACGTCGGCCTCCTTGCAGAGCTCAAGAAACAGCTCCCGGCCGCGCGGGACTTTCAGGTCCATGGTGACGCACTTCTTGCCGCGGGACTGCACCGACCACCACAGGGTGTGGTCCTTGACCCGCGCGCGGCCCCATTCGCGCATGGGATCGGGCCTGTTGGGGGATTCGACCTTGATGACTTCGGCACCGAAGTCTGCCATCTGCCGTCCCGCGAAAGGGCCGGCGATAAGGGACCCCAGCTCGAGCACGCGCACTCCGGACAGCGGACCGGCAGCACTAGCCGAAACTTTTATGCTGCTGGCGGTGGCCGTTGGCTCTTCTTCAGCGATCCTGTGGCCGCCCTCGTCCGCGGCGTCCTTGCCGCGCTTCGCTGTGCCGGTTTCGAAAACCTTCATCAAATCTCAACTCCTGATTCCTGATGCGGACCCAGTGGGCGCCGTACGCACGGACGGAGGTCCGTGCATACCCGGCCGTCCAGAAACCAGTATGCACTCATGTCACCATATTGTGAACATCAAATCACAATATGGGTTCCACTTCCGAGGGGAGGCTCCCGCCGATCAGCCGGGTGCCTTCAGCGGCCGCGGCGATGACCGGCTCGATCCAGGAAGCGCACACGTCGTAGGGCATTCTCATGGTGGGCCCCATGACGGTAAGCGCACCGTAGAGCTCAGCCTGCGGGCCGAAAATCGGGACAGACAACCCGCTGGCCCCCGAAACGCGCTCCCCGGTGGTGATGGCAAAACCATCCGCACGGGTCTTCGCGACGGCGGCATCAAGGCTTGCTGCGTCCGTGATGGTCTGGTCGGTGATGGAACGGAGTCCCGACCCGTAGACCCTCTCTGCAAGGTCGGGATTCCAGGCCAGCAGCACACGGCCCGCCGAACCGGCATGGAGCGGCATGATGTCGCCGACGTCGACCGCCCTTCGCAGCACCCGCCGGGTCTCGGCCAGCGCGACGCACACCCGGCTCCCCTGCGATTCCCGGAAGATGCAGACCGTTTCGCCCAGCTCGTCCCGCAACCGCCGAATCAGGGGTGTCAGCAGTTCCAGGAAGTCCAGGCCCTGCCGGGCGGGCGCCGCCCAGTGGGTCATGCGCAGCCCGACGCGGAACTGGTCACCCCGCCGGTCAAGCATTCCCTCATGCACCATATTGGCGACCAGGCGCTGCACAGTGGAGTGCGGCAGACCGGTCTCGGCGCGTATGTCGGCGAGGCTCAGTTCAGGCCGCACCAGCGAGAAAGCATCCAGGATGGCCGTGATCTTCTTCAGCACCAGCAGCGGGGCGGCGGCATTTTCGGTTGCGCTCATGGCTTGGTTCCGGATTCCTTCTTCTCGCGGGGCGGGGCAGCGGCCACGTACAGGCCCCCTTGTAGTGTGACAGACGTTACTGTTAGCCTAGTGCCCACTATATGGCCATCAACTCACAATGTGGTTAGCGGGAGAATAGCAATGACGCAGCCCTCACAGCCTGAATCTTCAAACTATGCGGTTGAACTCAACGCGTGCACCAAGGAGTTTGCAACTCCCGGCGGTGGATCGTACTTCGCTGTCCGGGACATCGACCTCAAGGTTGAGCCCGGACGGTTCGTTTCCATTGTTGGCCCGACGGGGTCTGGTAAGTCCACCATCCTCAACATGGCGGCGGGGCTCTTGAATCCGTCGTCCGGCACCGTCCACAGCTTCGGTGAGCCCGTCCACGGGGTGAACCGCCGCGCCTCGTACATGTTCCAGCAGGACGCCCTGCTGCCTTGGAAATCGGTCATCGACAACGTCAGCCTCGGGCTCACCATGGCCGGGGTCTCCAAGGCCGACGCCTATGACGAGTCCCGCCGCTGGCTCGAGAAGGTGGGATTGAAGAACTTCGCTGACCGGTACCCCCACCAGCTTTCCGGCGGGATGCGCAAGCGCACGGCAGTCGCCCAGGCATGGATCGTCAATCCGGACATTCTGCTGATGGACGAGCCCTTCTCCGCGCTCGACGTACAGACCCGCCAGATCATGGAAAACGAACTCCTCCAGCTCTGGCAGGAATCGAACAAGGCCGTTGTGTTCATTACCCACGACCTGGACGAGGCCATTGCCCTGTCCGACGAGGTGGTCATCCTCGGCGCGGGACCGGGCAGCACCGTCGTCGGCAGCTACGAGATCGATATTCCACGTCCCCGGGACCTCCTCGACATTCGCGACGATCCCAAGTTCGTCGACCTCCACAGGGAAATCTGGGGCCGCCTCAAGGTGGAAGTCTCCAAGACCTACGAATCGGCACGGGAAGAAGAGAGCGCAGCATGACCGTGGCACCAGCTTCCAAGAAAACACAACGCTTTCCCCTCCGGAAGGAGCAGAGTCCGGCGGCGGTCCAGCGTTCCAAGCGCAAGCGGCCCGAAACGTCGAACTTCGCCATCCGGATGGGGCAACTGGGCCTCGCCGTCGCCGTCCTCGGCGCCTGGGAATTGCTGGGACGCGTCGGCATCATCGACCCGTTCTTCTTCCCCCTGCCCTCCGACATCCTGATGACCGTGTGGGTCTGGATCTCCACAGGCTTCGTCTTCCCGCATCTGTGGATCACGCTGCAGGAAGCGGTCCTCGCCTTTATGACTGGTGCGGCGGCCGGCCTGGTCCTCGGTTTCCTCCTGGCCCGCGTGCGCATCCTGGAACGGCTCTTCGACCCGTTCCTGCAAATGTTCAACGCGCTCCCGCGCGTTGTCCTCGCCCCGATCTTCCTGCTCTGGTTCGGCCTGGGAATCTGGTCCAAGGTGGCTTTCGGCTTCACCCTGGTGTTCTTCATCGTTTTCTTCAATACCCTCGAAGGCGTCAAGAGCGTCGACCGTGTCCTCGTAGACAACGCCAAGATGCTGGGTGCCAGCGAAAAGCAGCTCCTCCGCCACGTGTTCATTCCCAGCGCCCTGACCTGGATCTTCTCCAGCCTCCACATCAGCGTCGGCTTCGCCATTACCGGTGCGGTGGTCGGTGAATACCTGGGTGCCTCGGCAGGTGTTGGTTACGCCATCGCCCAGGCCCAGGGTGTGTTCGACACCGAGGGCGTGTTCGCCGGCATGTTCATCCTGATGGTCGTGGTGCTCATCATCGACCTCGGGGTCAACCGCGTGGAACGCCATCTCCTGCGCTGGCGCCCGCCACAGCAGTCTTCCTAACCAATCCCAGCCCCTCCGTCCGAAAGGGACCCCATGTTCAGCTCCGCAAACCGGCAAGGACGCCGCGTTTTCCTCGCCAAGCCCCTCGCCGTCGTCGCCGGCCTCGCCCTTGCCCTGTCCGCCTGCGGCGCCCCGCAGTCAGCGCCTCCCGGACAGGAAGGGACCGCCGGCGGCGCGGGTGCCAGCGGTGAGACCGTCACCATCGGGATTGGCGGCCAGACGCTGCTGACGTACTTGCCCACCACCCTTGCCCAGGAACTCGGCTACTACGAGGAAGAGGGCGTCAAGGTCGATCTGCAGGACCTCCAGGGTGGCTCGAAGGCGCTGACGGCGATGATCGGCGGCAGCACCGACGTCACCAGCGGCTACTACGAGCACACAATCCAGATGCAGGCCAAGAAGCAGCCCGTCAAGGCGTTCGTGAACATGAACCTGTCCTCGGGACTTGCGCTGGTGGTGGCGGAGAAGAACAAGGACTCCATCAAATCCGTCGCCGACCTGAAGGGCAAGAACGTGGGCGTCACCTCGCCCGGGTCCTCCACCGACATGTTCGTGAAGTACCTGCTCTCCAAGAACGGCATGAAGCTGGACGACGCTGCGATATCGGCGATCGGTGCAGGGTCCTCCGCCGTTGCCGCCGTCGAGCAGGGCCAGGTGGACGCCGCCGTCATGCTCGAGCCGGACGTCACCGTCCTGGCCAAACGGCTCGGAACCGAGCCGACCATCATCCAGGACGTCCGCACGCCGGAGGGCCTTAAGGAGGTCTTCGGCACCGATGCGTGGCCGTCATCAAGCCTGTACGCCACCTCCGGCTGGCTGGAAAAGAACCCGGAGTCGGCCAAGAAGCTGGCCAGCGCCATCAAGAAGACCCTGCAGTTCATCGCCGACCACTCCGGTGAGGAAATCGCGGCCGAGATGCCCGAGGCGTTCGCCGGCGGCGATCCCGAGCAGTATGCCAAGGTCATCGAAGAGATGAAGGTGGCGCTGAGCAAGGACGGCGCCTTCACCGAGGAGGGCGTACAAGCCGTCCTTGAGACCCAGCGGGTAGCCAACCCGGAGGTCGGCGACGCCGAGATCAAGCTCGAGGAAACCTACACCAACGAATTCGTCAAGTAATCCTGCTCCCCTGCGGCCCGCCGATCCCCCCGGCGGGCCGCAGTTGTCTGTACGCACAGCGCTAAGGAATCCCAGTGGCCCAGAACCTGACCCAGAAGCTCCTCGCCGGCCACCTCGCGTCCGGCGAGCTGACTCCCGGCAGCGACATCACCATCGCCGTCGACCAGATCCTCATTGAGGACGCGACCGGGACCATGACGGCCATGCAGTTCGAAATGCTCGGCGTGGACTCCATCGCGGTGCCGCTGGCGGTCATGTACGTCGATCACAACGTCCTGCAGATCGACGACAAGAACATGCAGGACCACCACTACCTGCGCACCCTCTCCGCCCGCTACGGGCTGCGCTACTCTCCCGCAGGACACGGCATCTCCCACTACATCCACCTGGAGCACTTCTCCCGTCCCGATGGTGTCCTGGTGGGCGCGGACTCCCACACCTCCACGGCGGGCGCCCTGGGCATGTTCGCCCTTGGCGCCGGCGGGCTGGAGGTGGCCGTGGCGATGGCAGGCTACGGGTTCGACTTCGTGTGCCCCGCCGTCGTGGGCGTGGAACTGACGGGCACGCTCGGTGCGGACGCCGAAGCGAAGGACGTGGTGCTGGAGCTCCTGCGGCGCCACGGCGTGCGCGGCGGCCGCGGGAAGGTCTTCGAGTTCCATGGCGACGGGGTGGCGTCCCTGTCCGTTTCGGCGCGCGCCACCATCTGCAACATGATCATCGAAACAGGGGCTGCCACCGCCGTCTTCCCCTCCGATGAGCAGACCCTCGCCTGGCTGCGGGCACAGCGCCGCGAGGACCAGTTCGTTCCCCTGGCAGCGGACGCGGGCGCCGCGTACGACGACGACGAGCGGCTTGATCTTTCGGGTCTCGTTCCGCTCGTGGCGCTGCCGCACTCGCCGGGGAACGTCCGTCCCGTGTCCGAGCTGCCGCGCACCGAGGTGGTCCAGGTCTGCGTCGGTTCCTCTGTGAACAGTTCCTACGAGGACCTGGCCACTGTGGCGGCCATCCTCAAGGGCCACACCGTCCATCCGTCCGTCCAGCTCACGGTGACGCCGGGATCACGGCAGATCCTGCAGACGATCATCGCCTCCGGTGTCTATGAGGACCTCATGGAGGCAGGGGCGCGGATGCTCGAGCCGGTATGCGGCCCCTGCGTCGGCATCGGGCGGGCACCCACGGAGGGTGCACCGTCGCTGCGCACGTTCAACCGCAACTTCCCGGGCCGAAGCGGTACAGCCGAGGACTCCGTATACCTGTGTTCGCCGTCGACCGCTGCTGCGAGCGCGCTGGAAGGCGCCATCGTCGACGCCTCCACCGTCAGCCGCGGCGGGCTCCGCCCCGCTGCGCCGCCGCGCCCGGAGGTCCACGACCTGCATATCGCCGGAGTCCTGCCGCTGGAGGCCCGTCGCAGCATCGAGATCGAGCGGGGCAGCAACCTGGTCCCGCCCCCACAGCCAAACCCCCTGCCGGCTGACGTGGACGCCCGGGTGCTGATCGTCGTCGGTGATGACATCTCCACCGGTGACATGGCTCCCGACGGCGCCATCGCCATGTCGGTGTGGTCCAACATCGCCGTGTGCGCGCGCTTCATGTTCCGCCGCCTGGACCCTGGTTTCCACGACCGGGCCCTGGAGTGGGGCGGCGGGATCATTGTGGGCGGGGAAAACTACGGGCAGGGTTCGTCGCGGGAACATGCCGCCCTGATCCCGCTGTACCTCGGGGTCCGGGTGGTCGCCGCCCGGAGCTACGCCCGGATCCACCGCCGGAACCTGATCGCTGCCGGGATTGTGCCGCTGATCCTTCCCTCCGACGCGCACAGCTCAACGGGGCAGCGCTGGGTGATCGACGGACTGGCCGATGCCCTGGCGAGTGGGGCCCGCTCCGTTACCGCCCGGGTGGACGGTGACGTGGATCTGGAGCTCGGGCTCGATTTCTCGCCGGCCGAGCGTGCTGTCCTCCTTGCCGGCGGCTTGCTCGCCCAGGTGCGGGCCGGCGGGCGCTCTGTCTTGGCCGGCGACGCCGTCGTCCAGGATGACGTTGCGGTCGTTTCGCAGAGCCGATCCGCACAGAGCCGATCCTCACGGTGAGGCCTGCAGCCGCCGAACCGGTGCGAAAACCAGCGCGTCGTCCGGGACAGCGTGCCACCGCCATCGCTGCGCTGACAACGGTGGTGGCGGTGCTGCCGGTCTTCCTTGTCGGCGGGCTGGCTGTCCAGCTCGAGCAGGACCTGGGCATGACGGCGTCCGTGCTCGGTGTCGCGGTGGCCACGTTCTGGGCTGTGTCAGCGTTGCTGTCTGCCCCCGCGGGGTATGTGGCAAGCGGGCTGGGGCTCCGCCGCGGGGTTCCGCTCGCCGTCGGACTGGGCTTTGTGGCGCTGGCCGGGATCGCTTTTATCACTCCGCACTGGGCGTGGCTGATCGTCTGGCTCAGTTTCGCCGGGGCCGCGAACGCGCTGATCCATCCGCTCTCCAATGGCATGATCGTGGATCAGGTGGCGGTACGTAACCGCGCCTTCTCGTTCGGACTCAAACAGGCAGCCATTCCGGCGGCGACACTTACGGCGGGCCTGTCCGTTCCGGTGTTCGCCCTCACCGTCGGGTGGAACTGGACCTTCGCCCTGGCAGCACTGCTGGCGGCGTCCCTGGTCCCGGTGCTTCTCCGCAGTCTCCCCCGCAGTGCCCCCGTCCGACGGCGCTCAGGTAAAGCTGCCAGGGAGCCGCTTCCCCGGAGACTGAAACCGTTCCTTTTTGCTACCGCCGCTGCCAGTGCCCTTGGGGCCGGGCAGGCCAACGTGGTGGGCGCATTCACTGTCGCCATGGCTGTGGAGGCGGGGTTCAGCGCGGCAGGCGCAGGTCTGTTGTTGGGCGGCGCCAGCGTGGCCGGGATTCTGGCACGCCCGCTGGTAGGTATTGCCGCGGACCGGGGGATTGGCGGCTCGATGGCCACCGTGGCGCTGATGATGGGGGCGGGGAGCCTGGGACTGCTCGGCATGGCGTCCGGCTTTCCGGTCGCCTATGCAGCCGGAGCCGTCGTCGCGTTCGGTCTTGGCTGGGGCTGGAACGGCCTGGCCCACTACGTGGTCTCACGCACGGCCCATCCGTTTACCATCCAGGCAACGGGGATCACTCAAAGCGGAACCTACATTGGCGGAACACTGGGGCCGCTGCTGTTCGGGATCGTGTTCTCCCGGTTCAGCCCGGCCATAGGGTGGACGCTTGCAGCGGTGGTGGCAGCAGCCGGGGCGGGAGCCTCGCTGGTTGCGTTCCGTTTGGAAAAGCGTTTGCGCGGCGGGACGGTCGTTTAGGACAGGCGTGACAGCACTGCGGCAGCGAACTCTGCTGTGGTGGCGGTGCCCTTCAGGTCCGGCGTCGCGGTGCCGTCCGCGAGCGTGCCCTCGAAGGCCGAGGTCAGGGACCGGGCGGCCTCCGCCTCGCCGAGGTGGTCGAGCATCATTGCCGCGGCCCACAGGGCGCCGACCGGGTTGGCGATACCCTTGCCCGCAATATCCGGAGCAGAGCCGTGCACAGGTTCGAACATCGACGGGTGCCGCCGCTCGGGGTTGAGGTTGGCGCTGGGCGCGATGCCGATGGACCCGGCAACACCAGCTACGAGGTCCGAAAGGATGTCCCCGAACAGGTTCGACGCGACGATGGTCCGGATGCTTGTCGGTTTCATCACCAACCGTGCCGCCAGCGCGTCAATGAGCACCTTTTCGACGACGACTCCGGGGAATTCCTTGACTGTCTCCGCCACCACTTCATCCCAGAACGGCATGGTGTGGATGATGCCGTTCGACTTTGTGGCGGAGACGAGCCGGCCGCCGCGTTCGGTGGCAGCATTGGCGGCATAGCGCGCCGCCCGGGCGATACCGCGCCTGGTGAAGACGCTCTCCTGGACCGCGAACTCGCCGTCGGTTCCGGCGCCGAACCTTCCTCCAATCTGGGAGTACTCGCCTTCGACGTTCTCCCGCACCACCACGATGTCCAGGTCCTCGATGCCGGGCATGGCACCAACAACGCCGGGCAGCAACCGCATGGGCCGGAGGTTGATGTACTGGTCGAACTCCCGGCGGATCGGGATAAGCAGCCCCCAGAGCGTGACGTCGTCGGGCACATCCGGCGTCCCGACGGCCCCGAGGTAGATGCCGTCACCGCTGCTGAGCTGCTCGATGCCGTCGACGGGCATCATGCGGCCCGCCTTGCGGTAGAGGTCGCTGTTCCAGTCGCGGACCCGCCACTGGACGCCGAAGCCGTAGATTCCGGCGACGGCGTCAACGCACTGCATCGCGACGTCGGTGACATCCACGCCGATGCCGTCGCCGGGGATCGCATCGATGACATAGCTGCGGCTCATGAGCATCCAATCGTTCGTGGCATACGAAGAGCATATGCGGAGGAACCGTAGTGTCAGACCGGATGCCAGCTGTCGTTTACTTCGCCTTCGATGGGGTGGGTGATGGCCGCGGTCAGTGCGACGATCCGTTGGGCGGGTATCCAGAGGCCGATCTCTGTTCCCTGTGGGCCCCTCGACCGCACGGCCATGATCTCTGCGCCCCGTGGTGGCACCGGGGACCGCCGTGTGGGGATGTCCGGGAGCTTCCAGGAGCCGCGCAAGGGACGGCGCCTGATGGGGTCCGGCGGAAAGGTGCCAGGCAGTGTAGCGACGACGGTGAGGACATGGGGCGGTTCGGTCGCTGGATCAGCGCTGGTCAGCAGGCTCGCCACGTAGCCGCGCCCGGCAATCCGTACCACGTCGATGATCTTCAGGGCCAGATCGGGCCGCGGCTCGACCCAGCCGGGCATGAGCAGGGTCTGCTCCGCGACCCGGCCGAGCGGGTCCGCCACGCGCACGGTCACCTGGACCGGCACGGACGGGTCGTCGCGGCGGCCCCAGACCAGCAGCGGCGTGCGCCCGGCCGTGCGCGGCAGCCGCTGAACCACCGGGCCGGCGGTGGTGTCGGGCGGGGTGGACTCATCCGCCACCCGTGCGGTCGCCTCGAGCGGCAGGACGGGACCGGTGACCGCGCCCAGCGTCACCTGGACCGTATGCGACCCCGCGGGCACCACCCGGTCAGCGGCGGTGGTCGCCGTCCGGACCAGGAGCCCCGTGTTGTCGGCCCCGACCACCTCCGCGACGAGCGCGTCGAGTTGCGGCGCCGCAGAGGGCAGGACGACGGCGGTGACCACGTCCGAGGCCGGTGACACCACGCCGCGCTCGGCGGAGACGGGCACCGTGTGCTCCGGCACGGCGACGGCCCGCAGGTGCCACGGCTCCCACGAGGGCGGCAGGGCGCCGGACCAGTCTGCGGTCCAGACCCGCTGGCGGGTGATCGGATCCAGCCGCGGATCCGCCGTCGCAGGGTCGAACGCGGCGCCCGCCGGAACCTGGGCCAGGGGCGGCCCCATCGTCAGGTGGTCGCGGGCCGCGAGCCCGGACCGCGTCGCGAACACCTCGAAGGCGGTGACTGGGATCGGCGAGGCCGCCTCGAAAGCCACGGTGAGGCTGCCGTCGGGCTGGATGGCGGGCCGGACGAGCGGCGTGGCGGGCCGCCGCAGCCGGGGCGCGGCCACCGCCTGGAGGTGGGTGTGTGCGGGCAGGCCGCCGCCCCCGGCCGGCCAGGGCGACTCGACCCCTGTGGTGGTGACGGCCGTGACGAGGAACAGGTGGATGTCCTCGCTCCCCCGGGCCAGGGTCAGATCGGCGGCGGCAGGGACGGCCGGCACCTCGGCGGCCCGGCGGATGCCGAGGGGGCGCTGGGCGGCGGGCGCGGCGTCGTATAGGTCCCACAGCTGCTGGAGCCGGACGCCGAGCGGGAGCGTCCGGTCCGGCGGGCTGCCGGGCGCCAGCCGCTGGCGCAGCGTGGTCTCCGAGGCCTCCCAGACGACGACCCGGTCCACGTGCGGTCCGGCCAGGCCCGACCAGCCGACCTTCGCGTGGGACACACCCTGCGCGTCCGGGGTGCTGCCCAGCGGTACTCCCGGGGGCAGCGGTGGCGGCGTCGGCACGGCGGGGACGGGGCTGGCCGCGACCGCCGTTGCAGGTTGTGCGGGTACGGGCACCCAGACGCTGGGGGCGGCGATGCCGGGCGCGGCCTGCCTGGCCCAGACCTGGACTCCCCAGCGCGAGACTGCCCCGAAGTCCAGGCCGGGCCCCGGCACCGTGAGCCGGTAGGAGCGCGCCTCGCCGGCCTGCTCCGGGGTGCCCCAGCCCGGCGCGACCGAGCCGTCCTCGCGCAGCGGCACCACGGTCCCCGCAGACGCCGTGGCCGCGTCGCCGGTGAACGTGAGGGTGCTGGCCAGGCCGAGGTTGGGTGCCGGCGGGGGCGGCGTCGGCGGCGTCCCGAACGGCGGCGGTGTCGAGCCGGTGGGCATCGGGTAGAACACCGCGCGCAGGTCGATCGCGGCGGGCGTTCGCTGCGACCACTCTGTGGCCAGGTCGACGGTCAGCAGCGACGGACAAACCGGGGAGCCCGCATACGTGGCCAGGAGCGTGAGATGCGTGAGCCGCGGCGGCGCAACACCCGGCGAGGAGGTGGTCAGCTCCACGTCCTCCCAACGCGACCAGACGCCGAAGATGTCGCACTGAGCGACCGCGTACCCCCGGCCGACCGACCCGTCGACGGGCAGCTCCTGGTCGCCCTGGACGACCATCGGCCGGTCCGCGCCGGCCACGGTGGTGTCGTCGGTGTCTAGGCGGGGGATGGCCCGCGGCTGGGAACCGCCGAGCAGCCGCTCCGGCATCAGGTCCTCGGCAGACCCCGCGCCGTGGCGCCAGCCGGCGAAGGCGTGCGCGACCGGCCCGGTCATCGTCGCCAGGCGCGGGCCCGGCCGCCAGCTGACCTCGATAGCCTCGCGGAACGGCCCATCGGGGCTCGCGGGCGGCAGCAGCGCCGCCCGGGCGGCCCGCAGGTCCACGACCGGCGGCACCACGGTGTGCCGCTGCACCGGCGGGATGTACGCGGCCACCTCGACGCCGTCGCCGAGGACCGAGCGCCGGTAGTGCCCGGTGACAAGGTAATCGAGCTCGCCCCGGAGGTCAGGCATAAGCTGCGCCAGGTCGGCCTCCCGGTAGGCGGTGCCGAAGCCCGTCGCGAGGTTCGCCGCCGGGTCGGTGCCCGCGGCCAGCAGCAGGAGGGCGAGCGGCTTGAGCCGGGCGCTCGCGGGCTGGTCCGCGGCGGTGCCGTCCGCACGGGAGGGAGGGTCGACGGCGCGCCGGTCCTCAAGTGAGTGCTGGTCCATCTCGGCGGTCCCGGACGCGTAGAGCGGACGCAGCTCGGGCAGGAAGAACGTGCGGGTCTCCTCCACGAGCCCGTCGGCGTCCGAGGGCTTCCACGGCGGGGCGGCCCGGCCGGTCTCCGTCACGGGGTACCAGCCGAGCGGTACCCCGGCCCGGCCGATGCGCTGGGCGGCGGCCTTCGGCGGGGCGGCCGGTGCGACGACGAGGCCTTGATCGTCGGGAACGTACTCACCGAGCTCGTGGCCGTCGATCGGCAGTCCGACGCGCTCGAGCGGCTGCCAGTCGTCGGCGTCGACCACCTCCTGCACGGTCTCGATCCGCACCGCGAGCGCGTGCCCGTTGACCAGGACGGCGTGGGTGGCCGCACCCGCGCTGGCGGTAAGCGTCACGGTGGGGCTGCCGGCAGGTGCCACGGCGGCGGTGCCGACGGCGCCGGCGGGGTCCAGCCCGGTCCGCAGCAGGAACAGCGCGGCCGGCCGGGCCGGGTCCTGCACCTGGCACCGGACCTGCACGTGCGCGGCCTCCTCACCGCCCCACCAGACCAGCTCCCCCTCGTCGACGGGGACGCCGATTAGCTCGGCGTTCCGCAGCCGGCGGTCCCGCACCGGCCGCCCCCACACCATGAACGCATCGCGCGGCACGCCCAGGTCTGCGGAGCAACCCCAGGCCAGCCGGGTGTCCGGGCCGCGCTCCTTGAGCCGCTCGAGCAGCGCATCGTCGATCCCCTCACCGTGCCCGGCCCGCAGCATGCGGCGGGCGATGTCCAGCCAGTCGAGCCGTGCGCCCACAGCCCGGAACTTCCTCACGTCGTGCGTGCGCATCAGAACTCCACCTCCCACGGGGCCCCTGTCAGGGTCACGTCGACGATCGTGACGGCCCGGCCCGGATCGGCCGCGAGCGGGTCTGGGGCCTGCACCAGTTCGAGGGTGAGGCGCCGGCCGCGCTGCCCCGCGGCCAGGAGCACCATCGCCCGGGTGCCGCCCGGTCCGCGGACCACACGCCAGGCGCTTGCGGCGGCCTCCGGGTCCGGGGGCGTCGCGGCGGGCCGCACGTCCAGCCAGGTTGCCGGGCGGGCGGCCCACCACGCGTGCGAAGGGTCGACGCCGTCGGGCGGCGAGCTCAGCTGGACCGGCATGACGCGCTCCCGCACGAGCTGCTCGGAGCACTCGACGACGACGGCGACCGGCTGCGGCACGGCGTCGGCCGACCACCAGACCTCCACCGCGGGTGCGGACGGGGTCTGCGGAACGGGCAGCCCGGCCAGCTGCACGGCGTCGTCCCACTCCCGTCCGGTCGGCCTGTCCGGCAGGCCGGCCAGCGGAGCGGCGTCGCGGACCACGCGGTGGTCGATCGGCGCCGGCGCGATCCACGAGGCCAGATGATCGGGGTCGTCGAAGCGGGAGGTCGTGAAGTTCGCCCGGTGCACCCGCTTCCGCGGCCCGCTGCCGGTCGGCACCGCATGGATGTCGAGGAGGTAGTCGGTGAGCGGCTCGAGCTCATACGCCAGCACGATCTCCTCCACGTCCCGGGTGACGTGCCCGGCCCCGATGCACTCAAGGGCGTCCACGAGCTCCCCGACCGCCCGGTCCCACGGCGTGAGCACGACGGCGTTGGCCTTGGGCTGCAGCACCGAACCGGCAGCGAGCACCGCCTCGACCGGCAGCACGAGCGCCTGGCCGGGGGCTCCCCCGCCGGGCGGGGCGGGGTGGTGGCCGGAGGCGGCGAGCACGGTCACCTCAAGCCGGTGGTCGTAGGCATCGAACAGCCGGAGCACGTTCTGGGTGGCGAGCGTGACCCGCAACGGCTCCCGGCAGAACACGCCGGCATCGCCCATCCCCGGGTTGGTGTCGAGCAGCCACGGCCCCAGGTCGGCGGGGACCTCGGACGCCGGGGCGGTCGCGAACCGGAAGGTCTGCGTGTGCTCGTCGGCGAAGGACGGTGTCCGCGTCGGCACCGGGTCGCCGGTCTCGACGTCGTATGTCCAGCTCACGGTGACGTCGTAGGTCTGCCCCGGCTCGAGCAGGGCGTGGTCGGAGGGGTCCTGGGTCAGGCCGGTCTCGAGGGCATCCCGGTCGCGGGAGACGATCGTTTCGTCGTACTCGTGCCGGCGCACCTCGGCCCGGGTGAGGCCGGCGGCCGCGACCACCCAATAGCGCTGGGCGCGGATCCGCTGGCCGTGTTCTTCGCCCCAGCCGACGACGACGGCGGCCGCGCCTTCCGGCAGCTCCTCCCAGCGGAGCAGGGCGGGCATCGGCCGGTCCCGGTCGGCCCCGGCAATCTTCGCAGCCATGCGCCCGGCCAGCTCGACCGGCTCGGCCCAGGGCCTGTCGTGGGCGACCCAGCGCTTTGGCAGGGGGTTTGCGGGGCCGACCATCGCCGCCCAGTCCACCTCGCGGCGGTCGAGGGCCTCCCCCGCCGCCGAGCGGACCTCGACGAGCAGGGTCCGGTGCTTCTCCCGGGGAACGAGCAGCAGCAGGTCGAACGCGGCGAGGTCCTCCCCGAGCGAGAACGCGACGGCGTCGGCCAGCGGGTCGGGCCGCCAGCCGGCCTCCTGCCGGGCCCGCTCAACGAGTTCCCGGTCGGCCTGGCTGCCGGTCAGCGGCTCGCCGTCGGTGCGCACGGGCGAGGCGAGGATGCGTCCCTCGCAGCCCTTGAGCCGGCCGGCCTCGGGGTCGGGGCTGCGCTCGAGCCAATGCCCGGCCACGTCGTTGACGGTGGCGCCGGCGGCGAGCAGCCCGGCCAGTTCGGCGTAGGTGGCGGCCCCGGCACCCGCCCAGGTGGTCGGGTCAAGGGGGCCGTTGTCCTGGACCCAGCGGCTGAACGGGTCCTCGGCCGGAGTGCGGCCGACCGGGCAGGCGACGGCGTCGCCGGCCACCTCGGCAGGGGTTCCGCCGGCCAGCAGGTCGGCCGCCTCGTCGCCCGTGCGCCACGGTTCGGTGACCCGCAGCCGGCGCCCCGCCGGGGAGGTCCGCAGGAGCCCGTCGGGGTCCGGCCAGAGCACCGGGTCGAGCCGCCAGCCGGTGGCGCTGGGCCCGAGCGGTTCGCCCAGGAAGGTCCACAGTTGCGGCTGCGGCGGCGCGGCAGGGCGGCAGACGGTCCCCCAGCGGTGCTCGACCTGCTCGCGCAGCACCTCGCCGTAGGTGACGGTGCTCGTGAACGGCGTCGGCAGCCAGTGCAGCAATGCCAGCGCCGGCGGTTCGGCGGTGGACGAGCCGGGCGACGACGCACTCCACCAGACGGACGGCGTCGTGCCCGCGGTGAGGGTGCCGCTGAGGGTGACTCCTGTGACCTTGTAGGCCCACCAGCGCTCCCCGATCCGGCGCCAGGCGCCGGCGCCCGCCGCCCCGGTCGAGCCGAGCGGTGCCTGGCCCAGCACGCTCAGCCCCTCGGCGTCGGGCGCGACCTGGAAGCGGAGCACGGGGACGGCGTCGAGCGGCACGGTCGGCACCTCGCCGTGGACGACCGGGGACTCCCCCTCAGGCGTCTCCACCCTTGCAGCCTGGCCGACCGTCGAGTCGGAGGGCCGGCCGGCGGTGCCCTCGAGCAGCGCCGGCGTCCGTCCGGCCAGGGACAGGCCGGCGACGAGGTCGCGCACGGGCGGGTCAGGGTCCGGCTCGTGGCCGATGGTGAGCTCGACGCAGCCCTTGACGCTGAAGAAGAAGAAGTCGACCCGGCCGCAGACCTCGCCGTGCACGTAGGGGTCGTCGCGCGGCATGCCGTCCTGGATCCGGGTGCCGACCATGAGCGTGAGCTCGGCGCTCACGCCGATGGAGACGATGAACAGCCGCAGCTCTCCCCGGACGTAGACCTTGCCGGCCAGGAAGAACGGGTCGAAGCCGAGCACCGCGTCGAACCCCGCCGCCGCCTCGACGTACAGCCGCGCTGCCTTGGAGCCCATCAGTACGGCCTGGATGTGGAAGCCGGTGGCTACGGACAGGCCGGTCGTGGCGGGCAGGGGCGGGATGGCGATGCCGTCGCCGTGCACCATGAGGTAGCCGGTGCCCGTGAACACGTCGAGGACCTTCACGGTCACCCGGTCGTCGTAGGAGCCGAGGTCGACCAGCCACTTCTCCGGGTTCCGCGCGTCGAAGAAGGCGGTGACGGGGACGTGGATGCGCAGGATCCGCTCGACGGCGTAGTCCGCGACGACGCCGACTGTGATGGTGCCGGCACCGAAGTCGATGTCCAGCACTGCCAGGAAGGTGGCCTCCTGGGTGGAGCCCAGGGCCGGCGGGAGGCTCAGGACGTCCGCCTTCATCACGAGCAGGAGCCGGGGCCCGGGGACCTCGATCAGGAGGATGCCCTTGAGGTGCAGGATGAACCCGCCCTCAGTGGTCCCGAGCAGCAATCCGGCCGCGACGGCGAAGGAGCCGGCTCTGTGGGTCCAGCCGTCCGGATGCATCACGCTCTTGCGGGGCGGGGCGAGCTGCGCCATGAGCCAGTCGAGTGCCGGGACCCGCGCCGCGGTGTTCTCCAGCCGGCCGTAGTTGACGCCGACCCCGCCGAGCAGGCCGTACAGGGCCAGGCCCGAGTTGCCCAGCGGGAGGGGCGCGGGGAACTCGACCTCTACGCCGATCAGGAGGCCGGTGACGCCGGCCTTGGTCTCGATCGCGAGGGTCGCGGCGGCGCGGATGCCCAGCGGCACGATGGTCAGGTCGAACGCCGCCTTGAACCCGGCGCCGGTGAGCTCGATTGAGCCCGCGCCGTGGACCGTGCCGGGGATGTCGAGCGTAGCGCCGAGCTTGGTCAGCTGCGGGAGCTCGACGGCGTCGAGCCTCGCCCGGACGCGGATGGTATCCACCGTCACGGGGCCCAGCGGCACATCGATGCCGGCCTCGACCTCGAGGTAGGTCGGGTTGTCGCGGCTGACGCGGACGCCGAACACGCGCAGGATCTCGTCCAGCGGGGGCGTGGCGACCAGGGAGCCGGGCTGGATGTCGAGCTCGTAGCCCCGGGAGGGGTCGAACACCGGGATCGGCACGTACTCGGCCTCGGTGCCGGTGCCCCACTCCGACCGGACGCCGACGGCCGTGTAGCGGGTGCGGATCGGCCGGTCCTCCGGCACTCGGATCACGGCCAGGTCGAACCAGAACTGCACCTCCACGTCCAGCAGGACGCTGACCTGCGTGCCGCGGTCGGTGGTGGTCGAGCCGTCCGGCGCGATGATGCCGTCGCTCACCATGACCTCGGCGCCGCGCAGGGTCAGGACGCGGGTCCGCACGAGGCTGCTGGCGCCGAGGGCGACCGAGCCGAGCTGGACGAGGGTCCCGGCCGCCGGGGAGAGGTCGGCTGCGCCGGCGGCGAGGGGGCCCATCACGGTGAGCGCACCAAGGACGTTGAGGCTGCCGGCATCGATGCCGGCGTCCGTGTGGCGGCCCTCCCAGAGCCCGTCGAGGTCGGCCTCGAGGGCGCGGAACTCCCCGAACACCTGCCAGGATTCCCGGTCGGTGGCCAGCCGGAGCCGGACCCGGAACGCGCACAGGCCGTCGCCGGGGTTGGGACCGCGCCCGCCCAGCGCCGGCTGGCCGCCCTCGTCGAGCGAGGCCTCGATGGCCGTCTGGACGTCGAACTCGCCCCAGATCTCGAGCCGGACGAACGTCGTCCGGATCAGCTCGACCTCGAGGCCGAGGCGGCGGAAGCAGTCCGGCCGGCCGGACGCCGGGGGCTGGGGGTCATGCTGCCCGGGCGGTTGGCTGGCCGGAGGGCGGGACAGCTCGGCGCGGACGGCCTCAGGAGCGGGGGCCGCGGCGGCCCGGGCCCGGGCGAGCCACCACTCCCCCGACGTCTCGGCCGGCGCCGGCGTGGGCGGGTCAAGTGGGGTGTGGTCGCGGGCGTCGGCGTGGCCGTGCGGGGTGCCGGCGGTTGCGGCGTAGCCCAGATCGCGCAGGATTTGGACCGCCGCGTCGAGGCGGCGCTGGCTGAGCTCCAGGTTGTTGGTCCGCTTCGTGGGGGTGTCGTTGCCCTCGTAGGAGGCGTAGCCGTCCACGACGAGCGGGGTGGCGCCGATGTCGGCCTGCCGTGACCGCGCAAGGTCGGAGAAGGCATCCCCGGCGGGGGCGGTGGTCCGCCCGGACGCCGGTGCCGAGCCGGTGTTGGCCGGGTTGCGCCACCAGGCGTCGGTGGTTTCGCTCGGGAAGGGGTGGTTGAACCGGAAGTAGCAGTCCAGCGTGGTCGGGCGGGCGTCCGCGGGCTGGGTCGGGGTGCCGGAAACCGCCGCGGTGCTGCCGGGCGCCACGGCCAGGGTGGCCCGGGTCCCAGTCAAGGTGCCGCCGGGCCACACCCACTCGGCAGGCACCTCGGGGTCGAGCCGCACGGTCACGTCGGTGGCGGTCTGGGAGACGATGACCATCCGCCCGCGCTCGGGCGTCAGCAGCCGCAGCGCTGCCGGGTTCGCCAGCGCCGGAGCGGCCCCATCACCGGCGGCAGGCCGCAGCGCCCGGAAGGAAACCGGGCCGTGGGAGTGCCCGCCGGTGTCGGTGACCGTGACCCGCAGCTCGACAGTGCCGGCCGCGGGCACCGTCACGGGCAGCCGGTCCCCCGCGACCGTCGGCCCGCCGACGACCTCGATCCTGATGGTGTGCGGGGCCAGCCCGCCCGAGGCGTCGACGAGGAACACGCTCTGGTCCGGTGCCTCGACCGCCGCGCCGGCGACCGCCGCGATGTGCCGCCCGGCAGGGCTGATGAACCGGGCCAGCACCGCCGGGGAGCCGCCGCGGTTGACGACCTCGGCACTGAAGGCGCCCGTCACACCGTCGTGCACCCCAATCCCGATCCACAGGTCCCGGACGCCCGCCGAGACGGCCAGGCCCTCAAGCCCGTCCGGGGACACGAACAGCCGGACCTCCGGCAGGTGCAGTCCCTGCCATTCGCCGGGGACGGCTCGCGCCCCGGGCGGCAGCCCGGGCGGGTCGGCGAGTGAGGAGAGGTCGAGCTCGGCGGTGCGGAACGCGAAGCCGACCGTATTGCCCGGGCCGATGAGTGCGTGGCCCGGGGTCATGCGGATGAAGGAGTAGATGTCGTCAACGGAGCTGCCCGAGGTCGACGCCGAGCGCAGCCGGGTGCCCACCGTGGCCCCGGGCAGCTGCATGGTCCGGATGACGATGCGCGGCAGGATAAACCGGACCTGCGGGTTGGCGGGGTCGAAGACCAGTTGGCCGCGGGTGTCGAGCATCGCGCCCCGCAGGTAGGGCACGAGCAGCCGGATCCCGGGCACGTCCAGGTCCAAGTGCCAGCCGCCGTCCTCCGCGCCGCCCGGGCCGGCCAGGTGGCGGCCGTACGCGATGGTGGCCTGGGTGCCGGTGAGCTCGATGGGCGTGGACGATCCGGCCCCGCCCCAGCGCCCGGTCGCGGGGTCGACGCTGACCCCGGCAAGCTGCGGCACGTCCACCGCGACGGATCGGACGCTCCAGGTGCCATCCACGTCGGTGACCTCGCGCGGCGTCAGGCCGGCGGTGTCAATCGCCCTGAGGGCATTCTCCAGCGGATCCAGTGCTCCAGTGTTGCGGACGTCGGACGGGAGATCGTCCCAGAGGCTCATGACAGAACCGTTCGACGGGAACGGCCATCAGTGGCTGAAGGATCGAGTCCACTGACCAGCAGGTACTCCTGTGTCTCTTTCCAAGATGTGCGATTGGCCATATCAGCTCCCCGGGCCTCAGTGAACGCAACGTAAAGATAGCCGGACCCTAATGACGTGAGCGTTACTGCCGCGTTACGGCCAGACCGAGGCCAAAAGACCTGCCACGGGGCTTGCTTTAGCCACCACTGGACGCTGGGGTCCCCCGCCTTCCTTCAGGCCCCATTCACTTCCCACCAGGGTTCCGGACGGAACGCCTGGCCCGGCCCCTGGGTTGGGGCAGGTGTCCCCATGGCCGGCAAGACGTCGATGCCAGAGAATGATGACGGCGCCTCTGCTGGGTGACCCGGACGATATTGGTTCGTCCGCCTACAAAAAATGACTGGGGAACTTGATGAAACTCGCAACGCGTAAAGCGGCTACTGCTGTGGCTGTACTGGCCCTGGGTGCCAGCGCATTCCTGGCGGGCGCGCCTGCTGCCAATGCCTCGGGCACAGGAACCGCGTGCCCGACATCACGGGTGTGCTTCTACTTCAACTCCGACTTCCAGGGCGCACGCGCCGATTACGCCAACAGCGACGCGACCATGGGCAATGAGCTCTTCACCGACGGCCCTGTCGGAAGGAACGGATGGGGCGTCCAGGTCAACAACAACGCAGCATCCATGGTCAACAACACGTACGCGTACGTCACGATCTACGACAGCCCCGGCTGCGAAGGCTACGCCTGGTACATCCAACCAGGGGACCGTCTCAACCTGGGCACGATGAAAAACAGGGTCAGCTCAATCTATGTGGCTTACAACGGCGGGGCATGCCTCGACCGGGACCAGTCCTGGGCCTAGTCCTTGACTGGCGGCAGGCTGTAGCGCCGGGCCTTCTCCGCAGCGCCAGGGACACTGGCGCTGCGGAGGGGCTTCATAAGAAGCGAGTCCGCAGGCCAGAGGAAGGCCTGCACCCGTTGCTGGGTGTCGGCCACGTCCGAAACGAATGGTGCAGGCCTGGCAAACCAGTTGGCTGTGTGGCGCTGAAACCTTGACGTTCGTCCGCACGACTCTGCCGCACCTCTGCCACGTTAGAGCTGCAGACCTTGTCCCGTCGTCTCCCCCTCAGTCCGGCAACGATGAGGATGAGGCCAAGCGTTGTGAAGACGGCCGTCAGGATCAGGCCGACGCCGCCGAGGAACACCTGTCGCGGTGTGGGCCGCGGGCTTGCACACCTATTGCTAAGCATGCTTATGATAGATCCAATCGGATGGGGATCCGGTGGCGTGAAGGGGAATCGAGAAGGGTGCGCTCAGCTAAAGGGGCGCACCTTTTTCGTGCTCCCATCCTGCGGAGTTGCGTCCGGGAATCGAAGCGGCACGGTCCTAGACTTTCGGCATGCACCCCTTAGTGGCGATCGTCTTGGTGTTCCTCGCCGCGATCGCCTGGACGGTCACCGTCCTGACGATGCTGATTGTGGTGGTCAGAGCCCGGCGCCGGCCGCCATCCCAGGCCAGACGCACGGCCCAGAGGGCGGAGATGCCGGGCTCCGATGAAAGGGCCGCTTAGTCGCGCCTGAGTGCCTTGCTGATGACGCGCCTGATGAGTGCAGCCGCATCCTGGACCGCATCGTCACCAAACAAAACGGCAACGTCAACTACAACCCTGCCGCCAAGGCTGAGCTGTCCAACGTGGCCGGCTACAGACCTTCCGGCAAGTGGTTTACGCCGGAAGCTTCGAAGGCTCCACCAGCATCGGCCTGGGCGTCCGCGCCCGTACGGCTGGCACCCAGGAAGACAGCTACTGGGCAATGGGTTCCCCACGACGAAGCCCAGTCATAAGATTGAGGGGCTGGGGCGACGGTGCCACCGCAGGTCTGGTCGGATCCGGTGCCGCGGGCGGCCCCGAACCTGTAACGACGTCCCGAGTGGATGCGGCAATGAGCACGAAAAACCGCGTGTGGCGGCAGGCGGCCCTCGCAGTCGTCCTCCTTGTATCTGGCTGTACCTCGTCCACCGATGAGCCCGCACCGTCAGCAAGCTCACCCAATCCCTTCGCTTCCTTGGAGCATCAGGTCCAGCTGTTTCTGGACGAGGGCGCGGTGGCCGCTGTCGTCCAGATTCGCTGGCCCAAGGGCGAGTGGTCTAGGGCCTACGGTGTGCGTGACCTTGAGACCAGGACCCCGGCGCAGCCCACGGACCGTGCTGCTGTCGCCAGCGTCACCAAGACGGTGACGGCTGTGGCCGTGCTGAAGCTCGTGGACGACAACCTCATCGGCCTCGACGATCCCGTCAACGACGTCATCCCCGGATTCACGACGTCACTCACGCCACCAGCCCCGATCACTGTGAGGCAGCTGCTCAGCCATACCTCCGGAATGCCCGAAGTCACCGATGCCCTGCCGAAGGATGTTGACTTCCGCCCTGTGCTCTCCCAAACGTTGACGATGGAGCGGGGCCTGCAACTGGCAGGGACCCTTCCCTGGAGCTCTGATGATGTCGGGGCATTCAAGTACTCGAACACCAACTATCTCGCACTCGGCCTCCTCATCCAGACGCTGCGGGACAAGCCCATCGTCCACGTACTGCAGGAGGAGGTCTTAGGCCCTCTCGGTTTGAAGAACACCAGCCTGGACCGTATTGACCCGCACGAAACCGGTATTCTGCACGGCTACGTAACCCTGCGCGGTGAACTAGTAGACACCACCGACAACACCTTCATGGCCGGCAACCCGGCCGGGGGCGCTATATCGACGATGGCGGACCTGAACCTCCTCATGGCTGGAATCTTCCAGGGGCGGGCGGTTTCAGCGTCGTCCCTGCGGGAAATGAAGACCAGCCCAGGCTTTCACCCGTACGGGCTGGGCGTGTGGGAGCATGCGGACGGTTGCTTGGAAGACTCGCGGCACGAGGGCCGTGGCGGGTTCTGGGACTACCAGACCGTGGCGGTCAGCAGCGCGGACGGGCGGTATCAGGCCGCGATGACAGTCACAACACCACCAATGCCCACGGAACTTGAGGACCCCTCCACCCAAGACAAGCGTGACTACCTGAACGACCGGATCGAATCCACACTCAACTAAACATTGGACCGCATCTGCAAGCCGGCCAACTAAAGGTGGTCAACGGCCCGCTGACACAGCCTCTGACTTGAACAAGGTGGTCACCTACCACCACCGCCTTAGCGCCCAGTCGTTGGCGGCCCCGTCCCCGTCGGCGCTGTCCTTGCCGCAATGCAGGCAGCGTTTGTATAGGCCACCGTCATCGTTGTGATCGACGTGCCAATGATGATGGAGATTGAGCTTGCACAGCATTTGCGTGAGCATGACAATCCAGCTCCTAGTAGTAGTCGCGGGTGTGGGGTCTTCGGGGTGATCACCGCTAGCGAGCCTCCCCGACCATCGGGCACTGTGGGGATCTTCCTTCCCACAGTGGATGCAGTGGCGACGACGCTATCCGTCGTTCATTTGGGCAAGCCAGTGATGGCCGATGCCCCATCTGCAAAGCAGTTTTAGGATCATGGCGATGTCTCTTCTGGGGCTTACTCAGCTGTCTTATGGCAGACCGTGCAATGTGCCCGTAAGGCTAATCATGGCCCTCGGGAACCACCCGGAGAAGAGGCAGTCAGTATGGCTAGAGCAGCCTGCGTCTACCCCGGAACCCGGGAAGACGCTCTTCGGGTCGTCGGCGCCCAGGAGGTCGTGGTTGAAGGCGATGGCGTCCACGGGCCGGGTGTCCACGAACAGGACCGCAACCGTCCGGGAGTGGACCACCGTGTACCGGGCGAGGTCCTCCACCCAGGAATGGATCCCGGTGTATTCCTCGATGAACGACCCGTCCCCGAGCAGGCCCCGTTGCTCGAGCAGGTCATAAACAACATTCCAGGCGAGATCATCAGTTCGTGGATCGCCGCCTCAACAGTTGGAGCCGTCATAGGACCAGGGTGCTTCCGGGCACGGATAGTCTCGTGGAGCTCGCGGGCTTGTCCTCAAGCTGGCGGCCAGCCGGAGTTAGACTGAGCCGGGTAAGGACGGATTGGGGGATCCACGGCGGCTCGTACCGCTGTTCCGCTGGTCGGTCGCCGCCAGCAAATCAAGGATGACCGTGACATTCTTCCAGGACTATCCGATCCCTACACCGCCTTCCCGTCCAAGGACGCCGCAGTTCACTCCGCCTCCTTGGGTTGCTGCCCGGCGATACGAGCTGCCCGCCGTCGTTCCCGTGGGCCAGTTCATCCACAAATCCCCCACCTTTGTGGTGGCCATTGAAGCCGCCAAGGTGTACTCGACCGGCTGCGTCTTTGAAATGTCCTGGATGCTGCGCCGCACTGACCAGGATGACCGGAGATGGTCCGAGATGAACGGTGTCTTCCACCGGCCTGCGCCGCACTTGCGTGATGCGGCCATTTCAGTTGATTCCGTCCTCCTGTTCGGAATGCAGTTCCCGGACGGCTCCAAGGCCAGCACATCATCCCTCGCGATGTATGAGCAATCTGTGCCCCGGGACCAGGAACCTGGCGGGCCGGTGTTCGAGTTCCGCCCCAGAGGGGGCAACGGCGGGGAGGATGACATGTCGGCAATGGGAACCCTCTGGCTGTGGCCGCTGCCGCCAGCCGGGGATCTCCGCCTGCTTGCCCAATGGACAAGCATGGGCATGCCCGAATCCTTCATCGTCCTGGACGGCAACCGGCTCCGAGCGGCCGCAGCAGCGGTTCAGCAGTACTGGCCGGAGGAGGTCGGGCCGGAATGACCGCACTCGAAAACCCGGTCCTGGCAGTCGTCTTGCGGCGATCTTCTTTTACGTCCTCTACGGCGTCATCCGCGCAGCCGTCCGTGACGGCATCATCCAAGCCGATGAGCGGCGGCAGAAGGCGCGGGATGGGATCAACAGCAGCAGCGAGGGAGTGTGACTGCCCGCGGCTGGCTCGTAGCCGTCGTCGGGACGGTCTTCCTTGTCTTTGCGCTCCCGTACGTTCTGGCGGTGTTCAACCTGGCCCCCAACGGCATAGAAACCCTGCTTCTCGTCGTCCTACTGTCGGCCGGCAGCTGGGTCTTTGCCCGCCGGCGAGCCCCGAAAAGTACCGATCAGTGAAGCACAAACTCTGGTTGACCTTCGCCGTGATCCTGGTTCTTGCTGCCACGGCCCATTTCATGGTCCGCTCCGCCGAGGACAAGGTGACCGACCGAATGCTGTCACAGGCAGACCGTTTCGCCATCCCGGCCGACTGGAATCTGATCGACGAGATTGTCCGGCCCGAGCGGTTCATGTGCATCAGCACGAACCCGTGCCCGAGTATGTCGCGTCGGTGGGAGACCGAAAAAGAGCTCACCGATAACGACGTCGCGGCAGTAGTCTCGGGGGTCGGTGTCGAGATGACTGCCGACGGACCGTGCAAGCGACAGCCCAACGTCATCGGGAACAGCACCATCTGCCTCTTTACGGGAAAGGACGGCGAATTCAACTACTGGCTCTCTGTCGCCAGCCCCGGCCCGGGGGAACCTCAGAAAGTCGGCCTAAACATCAGGGCCCGCACCCTATAGTGCGCCTACCGGCACCTGTCTTCGTCGCGCCAACACAGAACTGGTTCTGCCTGTCCCGCTTCCATGCCTTGTTGATCCGAGCGGTGGGTGGCTTGGAGAGCAGGTCCACATCAGCCACGGTCAGAGCCCTTGCTTCTCCGAAGCGGTGCCTGTCATCATCAGGAAGTTCGTGAAGGCCTTGAACCGCTCCCCCATACCCTCCACGATGAGACTGAACTCCGCATGGGTAAGCAAGATGGCCTCGTCCTCCGCCTTTTCGATACGAGGCAGCTGCACGCCGCGGCAAGGGTTCCACGGAATGTACCCCAACATTTTCGCGGTATTCATGGTTGGACTTCACCCAGTGCGCCATCAGTCGGTAATCCAGCTTGTCCACGGTAAATAGCCGATGACGTTTCCGATATGCAGGTCCAGCATGGTCCGGTACGTCTTCGTGGTTCCGCTGGATGGACGGATCAGCAGGTCGATGTGTTCCTGAATGACCTCAGCCACAGTTGGCGTGCGCTTCTCGTTGGACAGGATGGCATGCTGCGCGATCTCGAACGACTGACCATTCGCGCACAGAAGCCTCTTCAGAGTTTCAGCTTCGACGAAACGTGGCGGCTGTCAGGCCTCGCGGCTCTTCGGGTCTCGCCGCAACACCATGTAGGACGACGACCCGTCCGTTTTGATGCGCTTTCGAATGCGTCTGACCTGGGAAACACGGTGCCCGAGGTGGGACTCGAACTACATTCCAGGCCTTGCAAACACGGGGAACCCGCGAGAACATGCGGAATTCGGAGCAGTCCGACCGACCTACAACCCAGTCCGAAGCCCAAAGTGTGGACAATGTCCATACCCCCTTTCGGGGGCGCTGGAGGACTACCGGGGCACCAGATGCCTGGAAATCTCGGCGGCAGCATTCGGCAGGTCGATAGTGCCCGCGGCGACTCCGACGACGAGGTCGAAGCCTTCATCCGTGGTGAAGTCATGCCGGTAACCGTTGATCCACAGCAGCAGCCCCATGAGCGTCCAAGCCGTCCGTTTGTTGCCGTCAACGAGTGGACGGAACCGGGCGACCGACTCCAACAAGGCTGCCGCCTTCACCACGAGCTCCGGATAGGCTTCCGCGCCCAGGACAGTCGTAGCCGGCCTGACCAATGCTGAGGCCAACAACCCGACATCACGGATATGGAAGCCGTACCGATCAACTACCTGAAGGGCATCCTCAATGTCCAGGTACGCTGTCACGCGTCTTCAAGGCGCTTCAGCAGATCAGCGTCATGACCCATGACAAAATCAAGACCTGCGCTGATTTCACGCCGGCGCGCGTGGCGCTGCAGAACCAACTCTGCCCCCTGCAACAGAAGCGCGGACTTGGACGTATGTTCCTCAGCAGCCAACTTCTCCAGCCGCCGATCGAGGTCTTCAGGGACACGGAGATTCATAGCCATGCCTTCATGGTACCAAACCGGTACCCGCCCTTCACTGGGCTGCACGCCTCGCTAATTGGACCAGACTCACCCGAGCAGGATCGCGGTGTCTTGGAAAGCTCTGTTCTTTTCAAGCTGTCCGTCCAGCATCACACGCCCGCTGTCGAGGGTTTCAAGGCCGGCGACGGCCGTAAGGAATCTCAATAGGGATTGTCAAGGACAATCATCGTTTCCAGCAGTGCTGCGCGGCACCCAAGGTGCCCCTAAAGCTATCCGTGGCTGGGGTCAATTCGGATTATCCATGGCTGATTCTTTTGGGAGCCGTTTGGAGAGCTCCCTCGGCAGCGGTAGCGGTGGATAACTCACGAGGATTTGTCCCCGGCTGTGAGTAGCGGAGGCATTCCGAAGAGCATTGGCAATACAGGATGAATCCGGCAGCGCTAGGGGTGTAAGTCTGATCTCGATGGGGTGTTTCCATAGATCTCTTCGCCGGGTCGCTGCGGTTGAAAATGCGCTCGCTCTCATCGTTCAGAGCGCATGGTCGCGGTGCCTTCCGTGTTCTGTTGTAGTGGGCTTACCAGGGTGCCACGATATCTTCTATCAGCCGCCACACGAGCAGAGGGTCTTCGGAGATGAACGATTCAATGGGTGCGTTCGCGGGAATTGGGAACACGCCCCTCGTGGAGCTGCGGAGGGTGGCGCCGGCCAACGGTGCCCGGATTTTCGTCAAGTTGGAGTGGGCCAACCCGACAGGGAGTATGAAAGACCGGATGGCACGCACGGCGGTCGAAGGCGCCGTGCGCGACGGTCGCCTTATCCCGGGAGGAACTGTCGTCGAATACACCGCTGGCACGACCGGCATTTCGCTTGCGTTTGCTTGCGCTGTGCTTGGTTTCGGCCTCCACGTCGTCTTCTCCGACGCGTTCAGTGACGAAAAACGCCGGACGATGCTTGCCTTTGGCGCCACCGTCGAGGATGTTCCAAGTGACAATGGCGCAATCACCGAAACGCTGATCAAGCGGATGATCGCCCGGGCCGCTGAAGTATCGAAACAACCGGGCATGTGGTGGTGTGACCAGTTGAATAACCATGACGCGGTCACCGGGTATCTGCCTCTGGGGGAAGAAATCTGGACACAGACAAAAGGCCGGATCGACGCGTTCGTGCACACGGTCGGAACCGCTCACTCCATTCACGGGGTCACGCGCTCGCTCCGAGCGCACAATCCAGACATCAGCGTCTTTGCAGTCGAACCGGCCGAATCCGCTGTCCTGTCCGGTCAACCGACCGGCCCCAACCGGATCGAAGGCATCGGTATCGGTTTTGTTCCCCCGCTGTGGGAACCGGATGCCGTCGACGGCATCCTCACCGTATCCGCCGACGAGGCAATGGATATGGCGCGGCGCCTGGCCCGGCAAGAGGGGCTCTTTGCCGGCACTTCCTCAGGGGCGAATGTTGTCGCCGCTCTTCGGACCGCGGAACGAATGGGCCCCGGATCAACAATCGTCACCATCCTCTGCGACTCCGGACTCCGTTACCTCTCCACCGAGCTCTACCGATCTGGAACAATCTAGCCCCCAAACCAGCCGGGCGCCCGCAATTCCAACGGCCAGGAAGCTTGGCGGAGGGATCGTTGCCTGCTCGGCAGGCGCAGGCCTATACTCCGGTCAGGCCGGCAGCTTACCGGTTCGGACGATGACTAAGGAGATCACGGTGGCGCCTAGATTCGGAGTGCTTGCATGGGATCGAAGCCATAGAACGAACGGAACACCACCCACCGGCCGTTCTCCCAGCCCTGCCGGCCCTGCCCGAACACCACGGCGGTGACCGCGCTGGTGAGATTGTCGTAGCGGATGTGTTTGGTACGTCCCAGTCAGTCTTTTAGTGTTTGCGCAGTTGAACAAACGCAGTCATAACTCGGCCGTTACATCTCATCAGAGCGTGATAACTGCCACCGTAGTTTTGTGAGGCCTGCGGGGGAAGGTTCAGCGAAGCCGCAAACTGATCAACTTTGGTGACCAGAGAATCGCGCCAACATCAGTTTGCGGCTCAACGGCCTCCACAGGTGGCGGCCAGTACGGCACCGCGGCCTTACAAGCCCTGCGTGATGTCCCCGGGCTGGATCGTCACCACCTGGAACAGGCCGGTTTCCTAGCTGACGTCCGCCCCGGCCATGCCAACGACGGCGACGGCGACGGCGACGGCGACGGGCATGTGCGATACCAGCAACCCGCTCGGCTGCAACAAACACGTCCAATCACCCAAGGGGTAAAGAATTGCCCGCTCAACTGCGGTCAGCCGAGTAGCGCTACGCCGAATTCAGCGACGACGGCCCGCAGTTCCCCGAGGTAGCGCTGCGCTTGGTCGGTGAGCGGAATCGCGGCGTGGCCGATCCAGCCGATTTCGATGCGTTCGTCAACGTCGAGCGGGATGGCGACGATCTCCGGGTCGAGCTGCCCACTGATGATTCCCGTCGAAATCGTGTAGCCGTGGAGCCCGATCATGAGGTTGAAGATCGTCGCACGGTCAGAGACCCGGATCTCCTGCTTACTGGACAAGGTGGAGAGGATCTCCTCGGCGAAGTAAAAAGAGTTGTTCGCACCTTGATCGAAGGTCAGCCGCGGCAAGCCGGCAAGATCTTCTAGAGTCGCTCGCTCTTTTGAGGCGAGCGGGTTGTTCCGTGAAATGAAGATGTGCGGATCGGCGAGGAACAGCGGAGAGAACGCGAGCCCGGATTCGCGGAGCAGCTTGTCGATGATCTTCCGGTTGAAATCGTTCCGGTAGAGGATGCCTATCTCGCTGCGGAGCGTCCGGACATCCTCGATGATGTCCCAGGTGCGGGACTCACGCAGCGAGAACTCGTATTCGGCCACCTCAGTGGCCTTGACCATCCGGACGAAGGCGTCCACCGCGAACGAGTAGTGCTGCGTTGACACCCCAAGCAGACGTCGCCGCGGTGGCCTACCAAGGTAACGCTGCTCGAGGAGAGCGAACTGCTCGACGACCTGCCTCGCATAGCCGAGGAACTCTGCCCCGTCGGCTGTGAGGGTGACGCCGCGGGCGGAGCGAACCAGGAGCGCACGGCCCACCCGGGCCTCAAGGTCCTTCATCGCTGCGGACATTGTGGGCTGCGCTACGTAAAGAAGGTCGGCAGCCGCTGAGATTGTCCCCTCAGCTGCAACTTCTATGAAGTAGCGCAGCTGCTGCAGGGTCAATCCTCTGGAAAGCTGTGGCATAGGAAAATTCTATATGAATGCATAATGACCACTAGTTACTTGATACCCCTCGGAAGGTTGCAGCATGGATACATCCCCTTCGGAAAGGCCGTCTCCGGCCCATCAACGGATTGGCAGCACATGGCAGACGACTTCACCTTCAGCATTACCATGACCCGCTTCGACGAGGACTACTCCCCGTCGGAAGGCTCCCGGATCACGACGAATTTCGCCAACCTGGCACGGGGCGAGCACCGCCAGGAGAACCTCCGCAACGCCTTGACCATGATACGGCGCCGTTTCAACGATCTCGCAGACTGGGACAACCCGGACCGGGACCGCTACGCGCTCGAGCTTGAGATCGTTTCCGTGCAGATACAGTTCACCGCGGACGGAACGGATCAGCAGTTCCCGCTGTTCGAGGTTCTCGATATCCAGATCGTCGACCTGCTGAACGGGGTCCGCCACCAAGGAATCGTCGGCAACAACTTCTCCTCCTACGTCCGAGACTTCGACTTCAGCGTCGTACTGCCGGCGGCAGCCGGGTACTCAGGCAAGCCCACGGTGCCCGACGACTTCGGCGATCTTCACGGCAAGCTGTTCCAGCACTTCCTCGATTCCCCGGTAGGCCGGGAACGCTTCCCGCAGCCGCCAGTGGTCTGCATCAGCGTCTCCACAAGCAAGACGTACCGGCGAACCGGGAACCGTCACCCGGTCCTGGGCGTCGAGTACCAGCAGGACGAGTTCTCGCTGACGGACGCGTACTTCGCAAAGATGGGACTGCGGGTGCGCTACTTCATGCCACGCGGCAGCGTTGCGCCGCTCGCCTTCTATTTCCGGGGCGACCTGCTCAATGACTACTCCAACCTGCAGCTCATCGGCACCATCAGCACCATGGAGACGTTCCAGAAGATCTACCGCCCGGAGATCTACAACGCGAACTCCGCCGCCGCCGCCGTCTACCAGCCGAGCCTGGGCGAGCAGGACTACTCGCGGACCCAGATCGCTTACGACCGCGTCGAGCGCGGTCAGCTCGCGATCACGCAGGCGAAGTACACGGAGGAGCACTTCATCACGCCCCACAAGGATCTGTTGGACCAGTGGACGGCCAACTACCCTGCCCTCGTCAACTGACCCACGGAGAATCGTTAATCATGAACACACTTTTGCCCACCACCGTTGTCGGTAGCCTGCCGAAACCATCGTGGCTCGCACAGCCGGAGACTCTTTGGTCCCCGTGGAAGCTGGAGGGAGATGCGCTGCTCGAGGGCAAACAGGATGCGCTGCGCATCGCCATCCACGAGCAGAGCCTGCGCGGCATCGACATCGTCAGCGACGGCGAGCAAACCCGCCAGCACTTCGTCACGACCTTCATCGAGAATCTCAGCGGGGTCGACTTTGAACAACGCAAGACCGTGCGCATCCGCGACCGCTACGACGCGAGCGTACCGACCGTCGTCGGACCAGTGAGCCGTGAGCGGCCGGTATTCGTCGACGACGCAAAATTCCTTCGCGCAACCACTGACCGGCCGATCAAATGGACTCTTCCCGGTCCAATGACGATGGTGGACACGCTCTACGATGACCACTACAAGAGCCGCGAGAAGCTGGCCTGGGAGTTCGCCACGATCCTGAACCAGGAGGCGAAAGAACTCGAGGCGGCCGGCGTTGACATCATCCAGTTCGACGAGCCCGCGTTCAATGTCTTCCTCGATGAGGTCAAGGATTGGGGAGTGGCTGCGCTTGAGAGAGCCGCAGAAGGACTGCGCGCTGAGACCGCCGTGCATATCTGCTACGGCTATGGGATCAAGGCGAACAATGACTGGAAGGCGACGCTCGGCCCACAGTGGCGGCAGTACGAGGAAACGTTCCCGCTGCTGCAAAGCTCCAGCATCGACATCATCTCGCTGGAATCCCAGAACTCCCAAGTGCCCATGGACCTCATCGAGCTCCTCCGCGGCAAGAAAGTCATGCTCGGGGCAATCGACGTCGCAAGTGAGACCATCGAGACCCCGGAGGAGGTCGCCAACACCCTCCGCATGGCCCTCCAGTTCGTCGATGCGGACAAGCTCATCCCCAGCTCCAACTGTGGCATGGCACCGTTCCCCCGGGACGTCGCACTGGCCAAGCTGAGTGCTCTCAGCGCAGGGACGAACATCATTCGCGAGGAACTGGCCCGCTCCGCCCCCAGCGTGTCCTAGCGATGTTTCACGCCTACCCCGCAGACACTTGGCTCGAAGCTCCGAAGCAAAGCTTCCCGTCCTCCCTCCCGGCTGACGAATTCAAGGCACTGTTCCGTGGGCACCCGGGAGGTGTCGCCGTCATCACGGCCGATGCCGGCGAAGGACCGGTGGCACTGACGGTATCGTCGGTCGTGTCAGTGAGTGCGGAACCTCCATTGCTGATTTTCTCGGTCTCGGCACTGTCCTCTGCGTCCGAAGTGCTTTCGCGCGCCGATACCGTCGTCGTGCACCTGCTGGACGCGCACGACGTCGACTTGGCGAAGTTTGGAGCGACCCCTGGAGCCGACCGGTTTGACCAGACGCACCGCTGGTCGCCCCTTGCAACCGGCGAAGCAGTGTATGAGGATGTCCGCGCCTGGGTGCGCTGCGCCGTCATCAATCGCATGGAGGTGGGGACCTCCACAATCATCGCCGTTCACGCCTTGGAGTCCCGCGTGATGCGTGACGTCCAGGCGGGCGAACCCGGCAACGCACTGGTCTACCACAACCGTTCTTGGCACCGTCTGGGCGAGCATTCCAAGCTTGAAGGCTGAGCGCCCTAGCCGCCGGCGCAGATCCCCGGAGCGACGGCATCGCCGTAGTTGCCAGCCGGTCCGCCTAAAACCACCCATAAGCATGTCGGGGGGTCATAGAGACCATCCCTCACGATGAAAGATCCCTTAAACCATGACATCAGCCGTAGCCAGCCCAGGTACCAAAACCGCCTCTACCCTGCAAGAAAATGCGTCTCCGGAAAAGTTCCGACTGATGCTCATGATGGCCCTCACGCTCGTTACAGGTGTCGTTGACGCGGTCGGCTACCTTGCCCTTGACCGCGTCTTCACCGGAAACATGACCGGCAACGTGGTGATTCTTGCGATGGCGTTGGCCGGGGCGCCGAACCTGCCAGCTTTGGGCCCACTGGTAGCACTTGGTGCCTTTCTCCTCGGCGCGGCGGTTGCCGGATTTACGCTCCAGTCAAGCCCGAAAGGCTGGAACCGCCGGGTCACACTCCTCCTCACAGCGGGTTGTATCGCGTTGACGGGAACCGCCGCCGTCTCCCTCATCGTAGAAGACGTCGGCCGGCAGTCCATTGGTGTCATTGTTGCCGCCGTTATCGCCATGCACATGGGCTCCCAGGCCCTGATTGCGCGGCATTTGGGCGTACGAGACATGACCACCGTGGTCATTACTTCCACCATGACTTCCCTCGCCGGGGAGTCACTTGTGGGCAAGCAACGGCCCCGGTTATTCAACCGACGGCTGGGCGCTGTCCTCGCTATGTTCGCCGGGGCCGCCATCGGAGCGATCCTGCTCCAGACACATTTCAGCGTCCCGATCGGCCTCGGCATCGCCATCACCGCCGCGGTGACCGTCCTGGGAAGTCGCCGCTGGCATTGATGCGGTACATCCCGCCAGCTACACCGCACCAGATCGCGGACGATCGGGGAATCGATCACAGCTTCCCCGCCATGTATCCAGGCGGCCTGGCGCCGAACGCTCGTTGTCAAAAGCGCTGTTCCTCGGTCAGGTCCCCTTCTGATACGACGCATCCAAAGCGGCCTCGTGGACCGGAGCAAAACCGGACTCAACACCGAAGCCGGGCGGTCTTGGGTGCTGGCGAATCTACATCAATTCCGGTGAACTCATGCCTTAGTCCCTGCTGCCGCCGGAACGTGAGCTGTGCCTGGAATTCGGCATTGGCCGCTAACACCCGGGAACCGAAAAGTGGGCTGCTGCGCTTTGAATTCGTTCGACTCTGTCAAGCTACCCACGTCACCAGTAGCACGATTACGGGCTACCTCGCCGTCGATGAATTGACAGGGGAAACCTCGCTTCTTCAACAGGCCGTCGACCGCTTTCCAGTGGTGAACCTGCTGGACCTTGGCATGGCGACAGCCATGGCCTGCTGGATCATTGAAAGCCTCCGAGAGGAACCTAACCGTCTCTTCGAGGTTCAACGTATTGCAGACGAGGCCAATATCCCCTCGACACTTGCCGAGGACTATGAGACTGCCAGGAAAACGAAGCCTAAACCAAAACCATAACTGCCGAATGGTGTTGGCGCTTTGCCTTGGGGCGAGGACGGCACGGCAGAACTGTCATGCAAAACGCGACCGGTTGGACACCCGCTTATACGACTCATGCAGAGTCACGTCAAGGTTTGTCAACACTCGAAAGCTAAAAAGCCACTGACCTGCGGAAACACTGTGCCCGAGGTGGGACTCGAACTGCATTCGAGGCCTTGCAAATATTGGGAACTCCCGAAAACGTGCGGAATTCGAAGCAGTTCGACGGCTCTAAAGCCCGATCCAACGCTGAGAGTGTGGACAATGTCCACAGGCCTTATCAGTTCAGTTCAGGGCACTTCGAACGGTAGTGGCCAGGTGTCCGGCAGTGTCCACATTGTCGGGGCTTCGCCGCCTGTGTTGCTGAATCTGCTTCCTGTCCTACGGGAACATCGGTTTGCGTCACGGTCGCCTGTAGATCGTCGAAATAGCCGGGGGCGGCCAGAGCATCTGCTGCGCGCTTAAGCTCGGTGAGCTCGCCAGCTGTAAACATTTGGTCTGCGAACGCGGCTTCGCGCATCATCTCCAAGAACAGTTCATTGAGGCCGCGAACCTGTTCGGCCCCCATGCCGCCCCTACCAGCGACTTTGGCCAGGGCTTTAGCCTCATCGCCGACAATCTTGCCGTCCTCCAGGGCAACGGCAAGCGCTTCAAGATATTCTGCGGCCGAGGCGTCACTGACATCGCCTGCACTGATGGGGAGGCGCGACATCAAGGAGTGCATCCAACCGTCGGCGCCCTTTCTCAATGAAGCGGCCCGAGTCATCGGGTTTACTGCACCCAAGCGGTAAGGATCAAAAAGACCACGCGCCGGATCATGCCCGAACCCAATGGTTGGCTCATACCTGTCAAGCATTAAGGGAAGCAACGCCGCTGTCGCCCTAACGTCGCCAAGGGCAGAGTGAGCATCAACCAGGGGTATTCCTGCATGCTGGGCGAGAGTGCCCAGCTTGTGATTCGGGGTATCGAAGGTTTGCTGCCCCAGCCATAGAGAACACAGGGCTGGCAGCGGCGGTGTTGTCACCCCGGCGCGAGCCAACTCGGCCGCGATGAATCGTTCTTCGAAGACTGCATTGTGCGCAACGATGACTGCGCCGTCCAGACGCGCTAAAACATCCGCTAAAACATCAGAAAATAGCGGGGCGTTCCGCACAGCTTCGTTGCTGATTCCATGAACAAAAACGGCACCTGTATCGCGTCCTTCCGGATTCAGAAGTGTCGCATATTCGTCTTCGATGCGCCCGTTCTTATCTACGCGGGCAATTGCCAATTCAATGATGCGATCACCTTTGCCAGGTGAAAACCCCGTTGTTTCGACATCGATAATGGCAAAGGAACCGTCATGTATGTAGCCTTTTCCTGCTGAGGGCCCGCCGTAGCTGAAGAGCTCACCTACGCGGCCAGGCTGAGCAAAACGCATGGACGTATTCTGCGCAGGGGCCGGTTCTTGGACCGGGCGGGGCCGCGTATATATCGGCGCATTATGCACCTCAGCCTTCGGAGCTTGGGCCTGTGAGGAGGATAAAACTTTCGGCGTCTGCCGCTTCTTTCTGCGTGCTATCCACCAGAAAACGACAGCTACAAACAACAGACCAAATAGAGCTTCCATGACATTCCTTCTTCGCGGCAGAAGCCCGATATTATCACCGCCGTTCCCGTGGAAATGTGACCTAGAGCTTTGTATGTCCAGGTTTCCTAAGATCAGGGTTTCGTTCCCCTTGCTTGGTCAGCACCGCTGCCTAGACACGTTGGCCGAGATACGCAGGCGACAGGATGAAGGGTCCTGCAATCGCCGAAAGTCATGCGGCTTGATTCGTTGACTTCGATGAACAAGTAAAAGCATCACCTCTGCTTGTCATTCTGATACGCCCATGATCGCTGGGCGGGTCCTCCGCGCAACCAGGGCGCTACCGCGCCGACCCCGGAACCGAAAACTTCTGCATTGAAAGACCAACGCATTGGTCCCGGACGAAGTTTTCGCCCCGGCGCCGGTTCCCCAAGTTGCACTCCGGCCCCTGAACCCAGCGGATGGTCCCCTACCAGAACGACGCCCAAAACCAACAACCGCAGAAAAAACAGCAAAACGAGGGTGAAGGGAAACAATGATCATGGAAAAGCTCACGATCACAACACCATCAGATGTCCTCAGCTTCATCGGCCACACCCTGGGCTTCTGGCCCCAGGAAAGCCTGGTCTGCATCACCCTGAACGAGAACAGTATCGGCGCTACCCTGCGCATCGACCTGCCCCGCCAACACGGCCAGGAACTCCCCTACGCCCGCACCGTAGCCCACTACCTCACCAGCGACACCACCGCGACGTCCATCCTCTTCGCCGTCTACACCAGCGAAACCACCCGCCCCGGACAGGCCAAACCGCATGCCGGCACCATCGCCGCGCTCACCGGGGTCCTTGCCGAACGGGGCATCACCATCCGGGACGGGCTCTTCGTCGGCGACGAAACCTTTTCCCCCTACGATGGCGAACCCGGCACAACCATCGCGCTGCCCGTCAATTCCACCCAGACCAGCGCGATCAACGCCGAATTCATCTACCGCGGCAGCTTCGTCGAACCCACCGACCGGATCAACCTCCCAACAACCAAACAGGAAGCAGCCAAAGCGGCCGCCGTCGAACACCACATGGACACCATCGCCTCCCAACCAACGGATGCCGCGCTCCAGTCAGCCCGGAAACTCTGGGCAGACATGCTCAACTCAAAAACCTTCCCGAACGACGACGACTGCCACGCCCTGGTCGCGAACCTGCAGTTCCCGGCCATCCGCGACCGGCTCATCGCTGACATCCCCGGCATGGACGAACCCATGCAGCAGATCCTGTTCGCCCAAACCCAAACCGCCCCGAAGTGGTCACGCATCGAATGGGCACAACAACTCCTCCTGCACGCCTACACACGCACAAGCCCCGAACACGCAGCACCAGTCCTCACAGCTATTGGCTACATCAACTGGTGGGAAGGCAGAGGCAGCAAAGCCCACCAATTCCTCCAACTAGCCCTCGACACCGACCCCGCCTACCGCCTCGCCCGCCTCAGCGACCAAATGATCGGCTCCGGCATCGTCGCCGGATGGAACATGAACAAAAGCACCGCTTACAAGACACTGCCCTTTGACCTGACGTGAGCCCAGTACTCGACGGGGTAAAGTTCTCCACTTCAAATTGGTCAGCGGTTCCGGAGCTTCTTCGCTGCTACTCATGTCTCTGGGAAGCCTGCGGTAGCCTAATCCAAGCCGGGTCCCGCCATGTTGGAGCACAGCACACCAGGTTGACGGAAGGTCCGTTATCGGCGCTCGATCCGAAGGTCCGTCAGACTAGAACAACGCGCATCAGCTCCATGATTTTTCAGTTTCGGCCATCGCAATTCTTCGATCCGCATACCCCCTTTGTGCGCCCCTTTGTGCGCCGCATCCTTCAAGGCTTGGAAGCTTGCAGAGGGCCTTGATCTGTTCGGTCGAAAGTTTAGCCGGAGTACCAGTCTTCGACGTCAACCTGAAAGTCAGGTACGTCGGAGGATCCAACCTAGTGCCTCCAAGTCTTCGCGAACTTTGCTTCGAATCCAGCGTTATCACGGGCGAAAAATCAATGCGTGATTTGATCAGTATTGAAGAGTGGCCCGAGATCGAATACCACATGCGTGATTTCACGTGGGAACTGGAATTTACGGATCTCCACGGCAAGCGATGGCGACGACTACCCAAGGGTATGCCGTTACTCCTGCAATAACCGTTGCGGCGCAAACCGGCGTGGACTCGGCAGTCTTTTCCGGGCGTCGTCCGGGAAGCGGGCGGCCTCCGATTCCGGCATAAAGGCTGAGTTTCCACCAGTCGCAATCAGGGCATCTCCGACGGAGAAGAACAGAGTGCTCTGCGGCTTTACAGAATCTCCATTATCGGCTCTTTTGAATAAGGCGGGGGAGTGCCTGCAAAAGGGGCTGTTTCCTGCCGTAACTTACGGCGTTGTACCCAAACTGCGTACGTCGGAACGGCTCAGCCACCGTCTTGTCGTCAGGTCGCTTGACAGCGCCCGGCTGGTGAGCCACCGGGCGCTGTAAGGGGGCCTCTAGCCCCTGTGCGGAGGGAAATCGCGAAGCACCCCGCACCTAAATATTACAACCTCACGATGTGGCAGAGGTAGTGATCTTGCCGAGATCAGCACCGGCCCGGTGCTCGCCTACGACGTAGTAGGCGACATGGCCGCAGTGGAACATACCTCAACCTCAGTCAATGGCGAACATCGAAGCTACGTGCTCAGGGCCACCCTAATATATCGGCGCGAAAGCGGTGCATGGAAGGTCGCGCACCGGCACGGAGACACGGTAACCAGCTGACGGGCAGGCCAACAGCGACCGGTAGACGTTTGCCAGTTCCTCCCGTCCTCCCGTCGCTGGCGGCGCTGCCCGTACTGGCGGGCCTGCGGTGCGCGCCGCGCTCAGCCTTCTCATCGCACCCCGGGCACCTACGGGTGCTACCCCTTATCCGGCGCGAAGCAACATGTCCTGCCCGTCACCGTTTCAGCGACGCATCCCGCCCGGCGTCGTGGATCTGCCAGCCTTCAGCTGGCGTGTAGGCCGCGAGAACGAAACCCTCACCGAAGGCCGGACTTGAGCCGGGGGAATGTCTCAAGACAGCCGAGGTACACCTCAAGCCCCGCAAGGCATCCCTAGCCCTGGTAAGGGCTTCGCCAAGGCTGACGCACTGGATATGGAACCGGCCAGCAGCCTGCCCGCTGGTGTATTCCAGGAAGTACCCCATGCGCCGAAGCATGACACACCATCAGGGCCAGGTACAGGGGCTTAGGTCACGAGGATGTCCGCAGCCAGGGATGTTTTGATGACGCCTGGTGAAATCTGCCGTTGTCCACATTTGGGCTTTGCTGCCTGAAGACCGAGCGCCCGCTTGGCGTTGCGTGGCTGCGTGGCCACCAGCGGCACGATGCGCCGCCGACGTGGATAGTTATCAGGATCACGCTGATCCCGAACAGCACGTGATGAAGCGGGATCAGTTGCGGCCCGAAGCTTGCCCATTCCCTCGGAAGCGTCGGGTCCCGGTTTTCCACCACGTCCATTCATGTCGAGCGTTTCGATAGCTGCGGCGAAAATACGTATGGACCACCGCATCCCTTAGGTCATAACCTTCCACTCATGAGCTACCGGGTGTCTTCACTCCTGAACGTGGGTCCTGTAGGCGGGCGTTATGTCTTTCTCCTTGTCGAATGGAATGACTTCGCCCACGGAGTCAAGGAAGAGTTGCACCGTCAAGCGGACGCTTTCGGACAGGCCATGCATGCACACGGCGTATTTGTAAGAGCATTTGAACGTTCAACGGACGCCGTAATTAAACAAGTGATGGACAAGCAGTGGCCGGGCCAAATCACCGAGTGGTTCATGATGGACCAGGAACCCATCATCCTGATTTTCGATCAGGATTGGGAGGATTTCGATCCTGGCCAGCATCCCTATGGCATCATCTGGGTTTCTGATTTCCAAGATGACCCGACTGCTGTCCGCCCCTTGCTTACGGAGCTAGCAATGAGGACTGCCAGAGGGGACGATGTAATCGCATATCTCCATGAGGTCGCCGAGAAGGAACAGCGCAAAAACGTCCTTGACGGTGTGGAGCGCGGTGCAGGGTTGCTTGCCCGCTTCGCCAGTTACGTAGAAATAAAACCAGAGATCTTTGGCGTGGCTGTGGACCTAAAAGCCATCCTGCGGGACATGGCTGAAAGAAAGACATAGCGTAGAGCCGGCAGTTGCCCGCGGGGGATCATCATGTCGGCAGAATCTCCAATATCGGCCCTTTAACAGGCAGGGGGCTTCGGAAAGGGCTGTTTCTCTGCCCATCACTCACGGCCTTTCCCTAGAGACTCCGTTAACTCAAAACCGTTCAGCCAGCGTCCGGTTCACGGAGGATGTCCGGAAGGCGGGGCTATGAGGGCGTGTCACCCGCATAGTCCCGGGCGACCGCCACACCATCGCGGAAATCTCGCTCAGTGTTGTCCTTGAATTTGGCTCCCATCGGTCGCGTTGTCGGCTTCGAATCAGAACTGTCACTGATACCGCCCGGCCGCACAGTTGCACCTGCACTAGGTCGAGCTTTTCCCAGCAGAAGGACTCCAGCTATGAGTGTCGGGAATTACCCCAAATTTTTGTCAGAGTGCATCGTCAAGGATCCTGACAAGGACTCCGGTCTTCGCGACGACGAAATGTACGGGGTGTACCTGAGCTGGTGCACCCTGCACGGAGCGCAGCCCGGCTCCGATCAGGCCTTCTGGGCTGCCATCAAGGAGCTCGGCCACAGCAGGAATTACCGCGGTGACGGCCACCACGTTTGGCCTGGGCTCACGATGACGGGCCCTGCAGCGGTGGACTACATCCTCGCCAGCCAGCCCGGCCTCGTCTAGAACCATCAGATCTTTGAGGCGCCCTCGAAGCATGCCGCGACGTTTGCCTCGTTAGCAGGGAAATGTTTGAGGGGCCGACGGCGACTGGGGGGTATGGACCGTCTCTTGGATTGGTCCACTCCGCCGCCGACCCGGCTTTGCGTCACGCTTCCGCGCGAAAAATTGGTGCCTCCCTAGAGCAACGGTATCCCTCTCCAACTTTTGCTGTCACTAGAAAGGGGGTACCCAATTCCTTTAAGAGGGGGCAGCGGGCCGCTCCTCCCGGCGGTCCTCGAGGCCGAACACGTTCCCCCCGCCTTCCTCTCCCAGAGGGCATTGGCCGGTCGTCTCCTGACTCTGGGGATACGGCGACTCACCGACGGGGCGAAGACTCCAGGTGAACCCCCCGGACCCGCCGATTCTTGCACCCAGGTATCGCATGTTAGCGGCCATGAAAAACTGCCCATAGGCGGCCACGAAAGTGCCCGCTGGCGGCCAGCAGAACTGCCCGCCGGTGGCCATGAGATCTGCCCACTTCCTTACTTGTTCCTGCCGCGTCTTTAAGCGGTGGGGGCCTCTCCCTGCGGTTTGATGACGGTGTCTAAGCGCACCAAAAGCGAACCAGGAAGAGGCCCTGTATGAAGTCTGACGGAGAAATCATGGAAATTCTTGCTGCCTACGATCTGACCGGATCGTTGCGCGCCACCGCGGAGCTCACGGGCTGCTCGCACCACACCGTTGCTAAACACGTCACCGCCCGTGACGCGGGCCGGCCGATCGGGGAACCCGCGGCCCGCGGCCGGGTCACCGACGCGTTCCTGCCCAAGATCGAGGAATGGATCGAAGCCTCCAAGGGCCGGATCCGGGCCGACAAGGCCCACGAAAAGCTCCTCGCTCTGGGCTACACCGGTTCGGAACGGTCTACCCGCCGGGCGATCGCGCAGGTCAAAGCCGCGTGGCGGCTGGGCCACACCCGCGTCCACCGGCCGTGGATCACAGAACCGGGGATGTGGTTGCAGTACGACTTCGGCGACGGGCCCCGGATCGGCGGGGTGAAGACCATCCTTTTCGTGGCCTGGCTGGCGTTCTCACGCTTCCGCATCGTGATCCCGCTCAGGGACAGGACCGCGCCGAGCGTGTTCGCGGCCCTGGACCGGTGCTTCCGGATCCTCGGAGGGGCGCCGACCTATGTCCTCACGGACAACGAGAAGACCGTCACCACCGCCCACGTCGCCGGGGTCCCGGTGCGCAACCAGCAGACCCTGGACTTCGCCCGGCACTACGGGGTGACCGTGCTGACCTGCCAACCGGCGGACCCGGCCACCAAAGGCGGAGTCGAAGCGTCCGTGAAACTCGCCAAGGCCGACCTCGTGCCCAAAGACACCAACCTCCGCGATGACTACCGCACCTTCGCCGAGCTCGAGGCCGCCTGCACGGCGTTCATGGACGAGGTCAATCACCGTGAGCACCGGACGACGCGGCGGAAACCCGCGGCCATGCTCGCCGAGGAAGCCCCGCGGCTGCACCGGATCCCGGACACCGCCCACACGGTCGCGTTCGGCCTGGCCCGCGGCGTTCCGGAGAACACCCCAATGGTCACCTTCGAAAACGCCCAGTACTCCGTCCCGGCCCACCTGCTCGGAGCCCGGGTGTTCGTCCGCACCCACGGCACCGGGCCCGGCGAGCAGGTCATCATCGTCCACCACGGCACGACCGGGCCCGTCGAAGTCGCCCGCCACGAACGGGCACGGCCCGGCAGCCCCGCCATCAACGACGAACACTTCCCCGGAACCCGGGCGAAGCTCCCCGGCGACTACGAGGTGAGGGCCCGCAGCGCGGACGAGGCCGCGTTCCTGGCCATCGGCGAAGGCGCCAGAACCTGGCTCGTCGAGGCCGCCGCGGCCGGGACCGCAAGGATGAACGTGAAAATGGCCGAAGCCGTTACGCTGGCCAAAATCGCCGGCACTGATCAGGTCGACCGGGCCCTGGGCGACGCCGCCCTGCACGGCCGGTTCGCGCACCCGGACCTCGCCTCGATCTTGAACGCCAACATCCGCCGCACTACCACCCACGCCGCCAACGAAGCCACCTCCCTCACCCAAGGAACAGGGGCGTGGGCCGCGATCGGCAACCCCGCAACCATCACCACGCCGGAGGAGGCCCGATGAGCCCCGTCACCACGACCAATACCGTGGCTCCGCCGCTACCGGCGGACCTGGAGGCCCTGATGCGGTCCCTGAAAATGCCCCACGCCCGGGCGCTGGCCCCGGACCTGATCGCGACCGCCCGCGCCCAGCGGTGGGAACCGGCCGAGGTCATCAAGGCCCTCTTCACGGAGGAAGCCGCCGGCCGGGCCCGGTCCATGCTCGCTTCCCGCCGCAAAGCAGCCGGGTTCCCGACCGGGAAGACCTTCGAGGCGTGGGACCCTGCAGCGTCCTCCATCCCGGGCCCGACCCAGCAGGCACTGCGGACCCTGGAATGGATCACCCGCAGGGAAAACTTGGTCGTCTGCGGGCCCTCGGGGACGGGGAAGACGTTCTTCCTCGAAGCCCTCGGCCAGCAGGCCGTCGAAGCCGGAATGCGGGTCGCTTGGTTCAGGCTCGAGGACCTCGGCGTCCTCATCCGCGCCCACCGAACCGATGACAGCGTCACCCGGGCCGTTGCCCGGATCCTGCGCGCCGAGCTCGTGGTCATCGATGATATTGGTCTGTTGCCCGTGGCCACGGACGCCGCCGAAGGCCTCTACCGGGTCGTGGACGCAGCCTACGAAAAACGCTCCGTCGCGATCAGCTCCAACCTCCACCCCGCCGGGTTCGATGAGCTCATGCCCAAAACCCTCGCCACCGCCACCGTTGACCGACTGCTGCACCACGCCCACGTCTGCCAGACCAGCGGCGATTCCGTCCGTCTTACCCAGGCCCTCGCCGGAAAAGGAGTGACCCGCTTGAACTGACCAACCCAACGATGGCCGACCCCGCCGAAACGAATCAGTGGGCAGATCTGTTGGCCATAACCGGGCAGTTTTACTGGCCACCAGCGGGCACATCAACTGGCCGCCCATGGGCAGAACGTAATGGCCATTGACAATCGCAACTCGCTGTCTCGGCATCGACACTCATCATTAATTTCGCAACGACTAACACTACGCGCCACCTTCTACGACTGCGTCCGGTTGCAGCACACCCTGTCCCTGACAAACGCCGCCGCTTGGACTGCAGAAACAGTCGGAAATGGGTTTTCCGTACCTCGGTGAAGAAGTGTGCTGCCACCGCCCACAGCGGGGGCAATTCTCATACGGTGATCCACCGCTACCGCTGCCGGGGAGCTACTCCGAGGGGTCCCAATCCTAGCCGTGGAGAACCCGAACTGACCCCAGCTATGGACGGATTGAACTCGGGGCTGTTTTTGTGCCATCGTTTGTGGCGTTTCGCCGGCTCCGGCGAATTTCTGCGGGGCGATCGTCCTTGGGCGACCGGGCGCCTATCGTCGGCTGCGAGGCAGCTGAGCGGTAGTGAGAGTCGCGGCGCTGCTGTAGGGGGACGTCAACGCCCGTTGCCCGAAGTGGGCGTCCGGGCCATACCCGCACACCCTGCCCGGCACCGGCCGGTGGAGGCAGGTACAGCGTGTGGAGCTGCACAAATGGATCTGGTACTCCCCGGAGGGTCAAGTTACTGTTGCGTACAGAAGCCGAGCCGGATGGAGCGTGGAATCATCGTGGGATCGTTGAGCACAGTGGTGAGGGCCGGTTTGAGTGCCGGTCTGCTGACTCTGACCATGGTGGTGGCCGCCTGTGTCCCGGGTCCATCCGAGCCCCCGCCGTCCGCTGAATCAGTACAGTTTACCGCCCAGGGTGACATCGGCCTTGGGGCGGAGGCTGGAAAGGTGCTGGAGGTCATTGCGGGCCTGAATCCGCAACTTAATCTTGCCCTTGGGGATTTCAGCTATAAGGCCGGCCGCGAAGGGGAATTCTGCGACATGGTTACCGGCAAACTTGGCGCCGATTTCCCGTATCAGCTGATTACCGGGAACCACGAGAGCAACGGGGAGCAAGGGGATATCGACAACTTTGCCCGTTGCCTTCCCAACAGGCTGCCAGGTGTGGAGGGCGAGTACGGCCAGCAGTGGCGTGTGGACGTCCCGGAGGAGCACCCGGTGGTCCGGTTCATCATGGTTTCTCCCGGTATTGAGTTCAAGGACGGGAGGCCGCTCGATTATGCGCGGGGAAGCGAACGCTGGCGCTGGACGGAGGAAGCAATCGACCAGGCCCGCTCCCAAGGGATCCCGTGGACGGTGGTAGGAATGCATGCTCCCTGCTTCAGCATGGGCAAGAAAAGGTGCGAATCCGGAAAGGACTTCACGAATATGCTGATCGATAAGAAGGTCGACTTGGTTTTGTCTGCCCACGAGCATGCCTACCAGCGTTCACATCAGGTGGAGCTGGGAGACAGTTGCCCTGAGCTCGTTCCGGGCGAATTTTCCGCACCCTGCCTAAGCGACACGGACGACAGCATGGTGCAGGGCGGAGGAACGGTGTTTGTCACCGTCGGGGTTGGTGGTGTTGGGCTCTATGATGTGAAAAACGACGATCCGGAGGCCGGTTATTTTTCAACCTGGTCAGGTAGGAATCAGGATCCCGCGCTCGGCACCCTGGACGTCAGAGTTTCCGAAGAGCAGATCACCGCGCGGTTCGTTCCAGCCGAGGGCTACAAATTCACGGATTCCTTCGTCCTCCAGCGTAGAAAAACCGTTGATCCCACATACCACGGGGTAGTGCTGGAGAACATTCCCGGTGTGCCGGGCCGGGTCTGTCCCCGCTGTGATTCCGGCACACCCTGAGGGCGCCGGCCGGCCCGAGGATAGGGAAATGCGTTCTGGGTTGAGGCTGCCGGCTTTTGCCGGCCGGGCTGTCCCTGTATTCGGCCGCCGGTGCATGAACACGCTACAGCCGCCTCGCCCTGCTTTCAGACAACAAACCACGTGCACGCATAAAAACAGCTCCCCGAAAGTCGAACTGAGTCCGAGTTCCGGGAAAGCAGCTCACTTGACCTTACGAATACCCGGTCCCCTGGGATCTCTGCCCTGTGTGCCGGTGCCGTGCGCCGGACCCCCGGTGCCGCTGGGGACTGCGTCAGGGGTTGGAGTGGTTTCTGACCCGGGCTGTCAGGTAGAGGCGGTGGGCGGTGATGACCAGTGCCAGCCATGCTGCGCCGAGTGCCCAGGCTGCGATGACGTCAGTGAGCCAGTGGTGGCCAAGGTAGACCCTGCTTAGGCCCATTGTTGCGGCGAAGACTGCCGCCAGGAGGATTGCTGTTACGCGGGACCGGGATGTCTTCAGGCGGAGGATGACCAGGTAGGTGATGATCCCGGCGATGACGATTGCGTTGAGGGAATGGCCGCTGGGAAAGGACGCGGAGTGCTCGTAGGGGGGAACTGCGTCGCTGAGTGCGGGCCGGGTCCTGCCGATCAGTTGTTTGCCGGCGATTGTCATCAGCAACGATCCTGCAGCGGCAATGATGATGAGGATCACGGGGGTCCAGGACTTGCGGCGCAGGGCAAGGACGATGGTGGCTGTCAAGGCCAGGATTGGCATCCCGACAGTGCCGCCGATGTTGGTGTATGCGGTGACGGCGGTGTCCAGGGCGGGTGAACGGAGGGACTTGGCAGTGTCGAGTACCGGATGGTCAAGTCCCGCGACTCCGTCGGCTTCAACTACTGATTCATAGACCTCGGCGAAGATTACTGTCAGAGTGATCGCGATTGCTGCTCCGGCCAGCAGGGTCAGTATCAGGGCCGAGTGGGGGCCCAGTGCCCTGCTGACCCTTTGGACCGCGGCGGCCAGTGTGTGGCCGGTGCGGCCGTTCCAGCGTGTGAGGTCCTGGGCTCCTACGAAGCGGTCGTGATTGACTTCCCCTTGGATTCCTCCCGCGGAAGCGGGTTCTTCGGTGCCCTTTATCATTAGGGTTCTCCTTCTGTTGCGGCCGGTCCAGATGGTAAGCAAACTTAGCGCCTGCGTGGCTGTGGCTTCGTCCCGGACACGGCAGAGCACCCCTCGGGAAGGTCAGGACGGGTGGTGATCGGGTGCCTGTGCCCGGGTTGCCCGGTTCAGCCGGCGGCGGGCTTTGATGAGCTCGATGGTTATGGGCAGGACGGAGGCGAGGACTACTGCGATGAAAATCAGGTCGATGTTTTTCCCGATCCAGTTGAACTGCCCGAGCCAGTACCCGAGCAGAGTCATCCCGATGCCCCAGAGGAGCGCGCCGATGGCGTTGTAGGTCATGAATGTCCGATAGCGCATGTTTGCGGCTCCGGCGATGACCGGGGTGAAGGTGCGGATGACAGGGACGAAGCGGGCCAGTATTACTGCCCGTCCCCCATATTTGTTGAAGAAGCTCCGGGCCTGCATGAGGTGTTCCTGCTTGAAAAGCTTCGCGTCCGGTTTCCTGAAGATGGCAGGCCCGGCTTTCCTTCCGATCAAGTAGCCTGTCTGGTCGCCGGCGAACGCGCAGATGAAAATCAGAGCTCCGAGGGCCAGGATGTGGACCTTCAGTGTTCCCGTAGCCACCAGCAGGCCGGCGGTGAACAGGAGGGAGTCTCCGGGGAGGAAGAAGCCAACGAGCAGCCCGGATTCGGTGAAGACGAGGCCTCCGATGATGAGCAGCAACCAGGGGGCGAGGCCGGGTTGGTGCAGGAGCAGGATGGGGTCAGCCCAGTCAGGGAGGATCCCGGTCCCGGCCCGCCCCGGCCCGACACTGGCGAGCAGGTGCGCGGAGATGTCCATCCGGCAAGGCTATGCGGGTGCTCCTGAGGATCTCCTGAGAGAGCTCAGGATAAAAGCGGTGCGGCGGGCGGGACCCCATGCCTGTTCCCTGAGCATCGTTTGCTGCACGGCTCCGGGTGGACGGGCGGGAGGTCAGTCCTTGTTGTGGGCCGCTTTGCGGGTGAGCTTTTGTCGGGCGCGGGTCAGGGCGGGGGTGAGCAGGGTCCGGGCCAGGGACAATCCCTGCTCGATTCGGACATGTGGCAGGTAAGCGCGGGCGATGGCGTTGCCGATGGCCGGCAGTGCGGCGGCGTCCGGGTAGAGCAGGTAGAGGGGTGCGTAGCGGGGCTGAAATTTGGCTTTGAAGTTCAGCAGTGACCTGAAGCCGTAGACGGGTTCCAGGAGGGCGCCCAGGCGGTCAAGGAGCCGGTCGATAACGCCCGCGGCCAGTGGCGGATCGGTAGTCGTTGTCTGGTGGGGCAGGCGGGCAAGGGGGGCCCCGGAGAGGCTGATGAATTCACAACCTTCATCCTTAAGGGCTAAGGCGGCTGAGGCGATGAGAAATTCGACGCTGGAGCGGATGGCGGTGCTGCGGCGGCGGATGAAGTCCAGCGTCCACCCCACGACGTGGCCGTCCCGGTACACAGGCAACCATGATGCGACGGCGTGGACTGTGCGCTCACCGTCGATGGCGAGCAGGCAGCGCACTTCGGGGTCGTTGAGTTCATCGATGCCGCCGAGGGTGAAGCCCATTTCCGGTATCTTCTTGTCTGCAACCCATTCTTCGGAAATTACCTGGATCTGGGCTTGGATTGACAGCGGCGCGCTCGGGTATCTTATCCATTCGGCGTGGACACCTGCCTTAACGGTATTGTTCATCGCTGTGCGGATGTCCTGGAACTTTTTGCCCTTGAACGCCAGCGCCTCCAGATCCAGGACGGTTTCCTGGGCGACCTGCACGGTGCCCCACCCGGTCGAGTCGGCGTAATCGCTCAGGTCCCGGGGGACGGAGTAGAAACATGGGGTCCATCCGTTCGCGGCGCAGTACCGGGCGAACTCATCAAAGGAGCTTTGCTGCGCGGATCTTGGTCCGGCCGGCGGGCCGAGGGCGAGGGCAATACCACCGATCACCCGGTAGGCGATGAAGCTTTGGCCGGTGGTGGAGAACCAGTAGGTGTTCCCGGGCCAGGTGGTCATCCAGGAAAGGGAGCTGCTTTCGCAGCTCTTGAGGATGCTCCGGGCCCTGTCTTCATCGTCGCTGCGCCGGCTGTGGGCAGGGCGGAGGAACGAGGCGAGGATCAGGGCCCCTGTTGCGGCCCAGAAGAGAATGCCGACGCCCTCGTACAGGGCCACGGCCACAGTGTCCTGGGGGACGAAGGCGGGAGCAAGGTCCAGCATGTAGCCGAGCGGTAAAAACCTGTCCGGAACATCGGCCAGGAGTTCGGCCATCCCCGGGACCGGGGTAAAGTCTTGGGCCAGCGCCAGCCCGGCCCCGACATAGATGAGGCCAAGGACACCGGCCGTCGCCGCGACGGTGCCGCCCAGGCGCAGGTAGGTTCCTGCGGGGGCCTGGACAGGAAACAGCCCGCGGACGCTGAGCAGGACGATCGAGAGAAGGATCGGCAGCAGCAGCGGCAGCACCAGGGTGAGCGGGTGCCCGTAAACGGCTGCGTCCATCGCCCCGATGCCTTCGCCGGCGGCAGTGGCAGGGGCTGCCGGCTGCAGGACCCCGGCGATCGTGACCGCAGCCAGCACTGACAGGCCGGCCTGGACGAGCAGCGCCGCGGCCCAGGCGAAGCGCCGGCCGCGGCGAAGGCCGTCAGCGAGCAGCAGGAGGAGGAATGAGGGGAGGACGGCCATGAACGTTCCCCCGGCCCCGGCACGTATTTGCAGCTGCGCGGAGGCGCAGTCCCTGGCCTGCGCGGGGTCCGAGCACAGGCTTTGCAGCGTTTGCGGATCGATGGGCTGGATGTTGGTGAACAGGAAACGCAACACCGACAGCGGCCCCACAGCGTGCGGGGCCAGACCGGCCACCACGGGGCCAATGGCTGCGACGGCGACGAGCAGGGCGACCAGCACCCGGCCTTCATGGCGGGAGCTGACGGGCCGGCCGGCCCGCGGACGCCGGCCGGCCAGCACCGGCCCCAGAAAGAGCCCAGTTGCGGCAGCGCCCAGCCGGACCAGATCAGCGAAGCCCCCGTTATACAGGGCAAGGAGCAACAGCAGCGCCAGGACCACCAGCCGGATCCGCCGCCGCCACAGCGTTTCCATGGAAGCGGTCCCGGCCATGGCCGCGGCGCAGATCATGGCGCTGGGTCCCATGAACAGGTGCCCGCTCATCTCCCTGGCCCAGTCCCCTATCAGCCCCCCGGCGCCTGCAACGAATCCTGCCGCGGCCGTGAGGCCCAGCAGCTGGCCGGTGAGGGCAGCCGCGGCGAACCGGGCACTGCCCATCCGTCGCTCCAGCACTACGCCCGCGACCAGGAGCAGCAGTGTTCCGAGCAGGTAGCCCGCAAGGTTGCGGGCCCAGAAGGCTGAGCTCAGCAGTACCCACCAGTACTCCGGAAAGGAATGTGCAGTTGCGGCCAGCTGGTACCGGGAAGACCCGCCCGTAGCGGTCAGAAGGACCCCCGCTCCCAGGAACACGGCGATGCAGGTGAGTGTGACGGGCGCGCCGGCACAGCTCCACCATGGACGCCTTACCCGGAATTTCCCGGCCGGTCCCGCACCCGGACTTTGAGGATGCGTCGTCACGGGTGTTCCTTTCGGGCCCCGATGGCGGGGAGGCTGTACGGTCATCCGGGCGTGGACGTTTGAGTCTTATCGTGCCGGCGTCTGCTCCCGCTCGAAGCGGCGGATCAGGGCGGTCCCGGCGAGGCGTGGCGCTATCAGATTGTTCCATACCGGCAGCCAGGCAAGGATGGCCGCTGAGCTGATGACCACCGACCCGGCGACGTCGCTGAGGTAGTGCACGCCCAGGTACAGCCGGGAGAAAGCGACGAGCGCTACGGACACGGCCCCGGCGACGATCAAGGAGAGCCGGTGGGACCGGGTGGGGGCAAGGACGATGACCGCTGCCAGCACCAGGGCCGTGGCGAAGGCTGTGTGTCCTGAAGGGAAGCTGTCGAGGCCGGTTTCGGTGACGAGGGCGGAGACGGCGTCTGCCGGGGGCCGGGAGCGGCTGACCAGGATTTTGCCGATGGTGGAACTGACCCAGCCGACGGCGACGACAGATCCGAAGGCAAGCGCCTGCAGGGGACGGCCCCTGCCCCACAGGAGCCATGCGCAGATTCCCAGCAGCAGCGCCATCGCCCCTGCAGGGCCGATGCCGTAATTAATCAGTTGGCTCAGCCCGGTAAGGGCACCGTTGCGGCCGTGACTCAGGGTGATATCCAGGCTCAGTTCCGGTGCAAAAGGGCCCAGTGATTTCGCTGCCAGCCCCCAGGCGAGGGCCGCCCCGTACATGAGCATCGCCGCCGGAATCCACCACCAGGAACGCACTCCTGGCAACATTGCTGACTGGGACGGAACGGCAGTGCTCATGGGCATGGTCCTCACTGATCGGCACGGTGGTGATCTTTAGAGAGCATGGCCTTCAGGCTCTGAGAGGAAGCTGAGAACACCGCCCTACGATGCGTTTCTCAGGGTGTCCTCAGATGCGCGGGTTGATACTGGCTGTAGCGACAAGGAAAGGTCCACCATGAGAATCCTGCTGGTTGAGGATGAGAAGATGCTCGCCGAGACGGTCCGGCGGGGCCTGACCAATGACGGTTTCGTCGTCGATGTCACTCACGACGGCGTGAGCGGCCTGTGGGCTGCGACGGAGAACCCGTACGATGTGATCCTTCTGGACCTCATGCTTCCGCTTAAAAACGGCTACGACGTGCTGAAGGAAATCCGGGAACGGAAAATTTGGACCCCGGTGTTGATGCTCACGGCCAAGGACGGCGAATATGACCAGACGGACGCTTTTGACCTCGGCGCCGATGACTACCTGACCAAGCCTTTCAGCTTCCTGGTGCTCCTGGCCAGGATCCGGGCGCTGATGCGCCGCGGAGCGCCCGAACGTCCTGTCGTGCTCTCCCTTGGCACACTGAGCATGGACCCGGTGAGCCGCAGCGTCCGCCGCGGCGGGGAAACGATTGCGTTAACGGCCCGCGAATATGGGCTGCTGCAATACCTCATGCGCCGGCACGACCAGGTCGTCTCCAAAGCCGAAATTCTCGACAACGTCTGGGATCCTGCCTTCGAGGGCGGGGACAACGTGGTAGAGGTTTACATCGGGTACCTGCGACGGAAAATTGATGGTCCTTTCGGCGTGCAGACCCTCACCACAGTCCGCGGAATGGGCTACATGCTCATCGCAGACCGGGCCCCGGGCACGGACTCCCCGGACCGGCCGGGCATCTAGGACCAGAAACGACAAAACGTCAGCGCACGGCTGTCCGCGGACCCTACCCCGGCGGGGCAGTTCCAGCGGCCTTGGGGGGCTCCGGTTTTCAGCCCAGAGACTGCGGTTCAATGGTCCTGGCCCCCTCGGCGCCCCTCGTGTCCGTTCCCTGGCCGGGGGTCTGAGGGAGCACGAGCTCGAACCGGCAGTCACCATTGGGGGTTTCGGTGGCCCGGATTGTCCCGTGGTGGGCTGCCATGATCCCGGCGGCGATGGCCAGGCCCAGGCCGCTGCCACCGCTTTCCCTGGAGCGGCTCTCGTCGAGCCTGACGAAGCGTTCGAAGATCCTTTTCCGCTCCGGCTCCGGGACGGGAGGGCCATCGTTATCGATGGTGACGGTGGCACCCTGGGCGTCGTTGCGCAGTGTGATGCTGATCCAGGCCTGGGCGTGCCGGTCCGCGTTGTCCAGGACGTTGCGTATCACCTGTCCCAGGCGCCGGGCGTCGCCGGTGACCCGGGCCGGAGTGAGCTCGGCGGTGATCTGATGCCGGCTGGTGGAGCGGAGCCGCCGTATTTCTCCGTCCAGGACATCGTCCAGGTCCACATCGCGGGCCTCCAGCCTGAGGCCGCCGTCGTTGGTTTTGGCCAGGGTCAGCAAATCCTCCACCAGGTACCGCATCCGGGCGGTTTCCCCGGCCAGGACCTCTTTCACGCCGTTCCAGGTCTCCCCCGAGGGGTCAGCGGCGGCGATCTCCACCCCGGCGCTGAGGGTGGCGAGCGGGCTGCGCAGTTCATGGCTGGCGTCCGAGACAAAGCGGCGCTGTTCCCGGTCCGAGGCCTGGAGCCTCTCGAGCATCGTGTTCATGGTCAACGCCAGGGCATGGATTTCATCGGCGGTGGGTGGCACGTCCACCCGCCCGTCCAGCCGCTGGGCGTTGATGTCTGCGACCTGCCCGCGGATCCGTTCGACCTGGCGCAGCGACCGGCCCACCAGTACCCACACGGAGACCCCGACGATGGCCAGCAGCAGGGGCGTGGCACCGAGCATGAACCATCCCACTGTGGTCACAGTGTCGGCCTGGACCTGCACAGTGACAGCGACGACGACGGTGTACACCCCGGTCCCTGCCGCCACGCCGCTGGCAATGATCAGGAATTCATCGTCATCACCAATGCTTTGCAGGCTGGATACGTCCTGGGTCAACGTCTGCCCCGCACCGGGACGCAGGTCAGTGAGCGGGGTCCTGGCAGCAGACGGGACTGATCCGGCGATCACGGCACCTGCCGGGCCCAGAATTTGCACGATTTGGCCCGTATGCGCCGTGGACTCGATGTATTGAGCCGCCTCGGCAACATCCTGGTCCGCAATCAGCGTGATCACGTCCTGGGCTTTCTGTCGTGCCGCTGCCTCCGTCGTTGCGACCAGCGAGGTCTGCAGCAGCACCAGCAGGATAATCCCTCCAACCAGCAAAGCCCCCGCGACCACCGCGACTGCCGTGGCCGTGGCGCGCTTGCGGATACCCCACCGCTTCCTGCTCCTGAGGCGCCCGGGCCGGAGGTCGCCGCCGGCGCGGCCGTGCGGTAAAGAGGTGTCCTGGTCCATCATTCAAGGATGGGTCACCCCCCTGGCCTGAGACAACTCCCCGTGCGGGTCCTCTCAGCCGTGCCTCATCGCCCCTCAGCCCCTTCTCAGGTTCTCCCCCTCACAGTGGAGGTACGGCACCGGCCCCGGAAGGCAGGAGCGGACGGGCTCAAGCCGGATGGGGCTGCGTCCGCGATCGAAGCGGATTATGAAAATTGGCAGCCATTGTATCCAGGACACCGATCCTGCTGTTGGATGAAGGGAGCGCCTATGACAGCCACACGGTGAAGCCCCGGCCTGAAGCACTGCCCGAAGCAGCTGCCGGGGCACCGTGACCCGCGGGAGCCCCACGTCTTCTTTCCGCGGGCCGCGGTTTTCCCGGCACTGTCAAGGGCGTGCCGCGGCACGCACTGCCCGGACCGCGCGTTCGTCCATGACATGACACGCCGCTTATCAGCCCTATGTTTCATCACCAACCACGGGAGGGAGCTGCCGCCAGATGGATGCCCTGACCGGTCTGGATTTGCTCACCGGCGTTGTCCCTGTCACTGCAGGAGTCCTCGCCGGCGCCGGCGGGCTTTTCCTTTTTCTTCGCAGGGGCCGGGGCTGGTGGGCGGCGGTGGCAGCCGCCGCCGCGGCCGCCGGGCTGCTGGCCTGGGGAATTAACTGGTTCCTGACGAATGTCTCGGGCACCACAGCCCATGATCTGCCCGGACCCGTGATTCTGTGGCTCGCGGTGGCGGTTTTGGCCGTCCTGCTGATGCTTCTGAATCTGCACCGCTCCCGGTGGCCGAGGAAAGTCCTCGCCCCGGCGGCCATGGCCATGGTATTGCTGAGCGCAACTCTTGGGACCAACGCCTATTTCGGGACATACCGCACCGTTGATGACCTGACCGGGGCCAGCACAGCCGGGATCACAGCCCTTGCCCCCGGCACCGGCGCCCCGGATGCCGGTACTTCACCGGTTTTGGGACCCGTGTCCGCCCGCTGGGTGAAGCCCGCTGACCTGCCAACGGGCGGGACCATCAGTTCTGTTCAGATCCCGGGACCGGTTTCGGGGTTCAGTCCCGGCACGGGATATGTGTACCTGCCGCCGGCGTACCAGGCGCAGGACCGGCCGTTGCTGCCGGTCCTTGTTTTGGTCGCCGGGCAGCCGGGGTCCCCCTCAGACTGGGTCAGTTCCGGCCGTTTAAAGGAAACCATGGACGCCTTCGCCGCCGCCCACCAGGGCCTGGCCCCCGTCGTGATCGTTCCGGACGCCAACGGCTCCGGTACCGGGAATACCATGTGCATGAATTCGGCCATCGCCAACGCCGACACCTACCTCGCCGTTGACGTGCCGGCCTGGGTCCGGTCCACGCTGAGCGTTGACCTAAATCCCCGGCGCTGGGCTTTTGGCGGGTTTTCCTTTGGCGGGACCTGCGCCATCCAGATGGCTGCCCTCCACCCGGACATCTACCCCTCTGCAATCGACCTCAGTGGCGAAGCTGAACCGGCCCTGAGCGCAGACCGCGCCGAGACCGTCCGCCGGGCCTTCGCAGGTAATACTGGGGCCTTCACTGCCCTGACTCCGCTGGAGGTGATGGCGCATACCCGGTACCCCAACAGTGCCGTCTACTTCGCGGCCGGGGCCCAGGACGGAACGTTCTCCGCCTACATGGCCCAGGTGTCCGGGGCCGCGAAACAAGCCGGCATGGACGTCATCGCGGTGCCCGTGCCGGGGCTTGGCCATTCCTGGGGTGTCCCGCAGCAGGCTCTGGGCCCGGCGCTGGACTGGCTCGCGTACCGGCTGGGCCTCGTCCACTGACAGGCCAGCACCTGTCGCTTTTCGCCTTTCCACTGGTCCCGGGCGAGGGGTCCACAGGGCTTTCTCAGCAGTGGCAGGGCAGGGTGGGTGCATGAACAGCATCGGCAAAAGCCTCACGGCCGCACTGACCCTGACGATCGTTTCGGTGCTTGGCGCCGGAGCGGCCGCCGGGGCTGAACACCCGCAGCACCCCGCGTCCCACGCGCCGGTGTCGGTAACCGCCCCCGCCGGGCTGCTGAGCCCACCGGGCACCCCTGTCTACGGCCCTCCCCCCGGTCATCACGCAGGGCCGGCCGGCCCGCAGGCGGCCGGGCAGGACCTCCACCGTGAGGAGCGGCTGGTCGAGGACGAACGCGAACACGCAGAGGCTGCACCGCATACCCTGGGCCGATTTGATTCCGGGAGCGCCTGAAATTGTTCACAGTCATTCTCAGGGTGCTCTAAGCCTCCCGCCCGTACCGTCATCACCATGACGGACATGGCAATTGAAACGGACAGGCTGACCAAAAGGTACGGGAACGCTGTGACGCTGGATGCCCTGACCCTCCGGGTCCCGGAGGGGGAGATTTTCGGTCTCCTGGGACACAACGGGGCGGGCAAGACCACGACGGTGAACATCCTGACGACCTTGCTCCCCCCTTCCTCCGGCACGGCACGGATCGGAGGTCACGACCTTGGACGCGGCGCGGCGGGGGTCCGCCGCTCCATCGGATACCTGCCCGAAAACGTGCAGTTCTACGGCAATCTGACGCTGGAGGAGAACCTGCTGTTCTTCGCCGGGCTCTCCGGAGTGGACCGGCCCCGGGCCGCGGTTGAAGCGGCGCTGGAAGCGGTGCACTTCACCGGTTTCGGCCGGCAGCGGATGGAGACGTTTTCCAAGGGGATGCGCCAGCGGGCCGGGATCGCCCAGGCGATCCTGCACGCGCCCGCTGTCCTGTTCCTGGACGAGCCAACATCCGGGCTGGATCCGCAGGGAGTGGCACACCTGCGCGAGGTCATCATCGGTCTGAACCGCGAGTTCGGGATGACGATTTTCATGAGCACCCATCTTCTGGCGGAAGTGACCCGGACCTGCACGAGCATCGGGATACTTAGCTCCGGCAGCCTGATCTACCAGAACTCGGTCGCGGCGACCCTGCAGTCGTTCCCCGATCAGGAATCTCTGGAAGAGATCTACCTGCGCATCGAAGCCGGTGCCGTGCCGTGAGTGTCTGGAGGAGCACCGTCCGTCATGAAGTAGCCGCAACGTGCCGGGAACGGCTCCCTCAGCTGGTCCTCTCCGTCTTCGTTGCCATGACCGGGGCTGCGGCCTTCATTGGTTCCTCAGCCAAAGAAACCGTCAGCGGCGTCTACCGGGAGGCAGCCGCCCAGGCACTGACGACCGCGGCGAACCCATTCGACGGTGTCTCCCCTCTCTACTACGCGCGGAACAATGTCATCTACATCATCCTGATCGGTGCCCTGCTCGCCATCGTCACCGGCGTCCAATCCACGATCCGTGACCGCCGGGCCCAGACCATCGACCTCGTCCTGTCCCGCGATGTCCGCCCGGTGAGCTACCTCGGTGCGAAACTTTCCGGGATAGCGTTGATGCTGGCCGGACTTTTGGTTCTTACGGCGTTTCTCAGCTTTGCCGGCATTGGAGCAGTGACCGGAACCGTGCCAACGCCCGGTGAAAGCCTCAGACTCCTGGGCCTGTACGGGCTCGCCTGGCTGTTCCTGATGGCATTCGTCACCTTCGGCATGATCAGCGGCATCCGGGCCGCAGGAGCCACCCCGGCACTCCTGATGCCCATCGTCGCCTGGAGCATCATAGTCTTCATCCTGCCGCTGGCCGGAACCGCCGCGTTGCCGGTCTCACTCCTGAACCCTGTGCCGGCGCCCGTTGTTGCCCCGGAAGGTTTCTTTGCCCTGAGCAGCACCGTCACAGGACCCCTGTCGCTGGGCGAGCAATTCAAACACGCCGCCCTCCTCCTCCTCCAGGACCCTGCCGCTACCGGCACGATAACTGCACCGCTCCTGACGATTCTGGCAGTCCTCACAGGGGGCTGCGTGGTGCTGCTGGCCACAAGCCGGCACCGGCTGAGGAGCCCAATCCATGCCTAGGCTCCTGAGGATCTGCGGGAAGGAACTCAAAGACCTTACCCGCAGCCGTGCCCTGACAACGCTGGTCCTCTTCCTCGCCGCCGTCGTCGCTCTCTCAGTACTGGTGGCAGCAGCAGACTTTCGCATCAAAATCGGCGAATACAACAACTACGTTGCAGCACTGACACGCAGCGGAGGGACCGTCAGCGGGCCACCACCGGAACTCTCCGCCCTTCAAATGCTGCGCGCCGCCATGGAGTATCTGGAAATCGTCGGCAGCCTGTTTGCCGTCATCCTCGGCTACGGGCTCATAGCAAAAGAAAAAAACAGAGGCACCCTTCAATTACTCTTTACCCGTCCGCTGGGGCGGGTCAGCTTCGCCGGTGGGAAAATCCTGGCCAGCGTAGTCCTCTGGGCGGCCGTGACCGCAGCCTTGTTCGCCGTGATCACAGCAACCCTGCTCCTGGTAGCCAACGCGCCGCTGCAGGGAGAAGACTTCGCGAAGCTGGCAGTGGCCGCGGCCCACACCGCCATCTACCTCACCATGTGGTCGCTGGCCGCGTTTGCCCTGGCCGCCTTCACCCGAGCGCCGGGAACAGGCCTGGTCCTGGCCCTGGTCCTTTGGCTCGTGGTGGTGCTGGTCATTCCCCAAATCGGAGACACCATGGACCCGGACAACCAGGTCCCCGGCGGCCTGTTCGCCAGCCTCCAGATCGACAAGTCCCATGAACACTCCGTGATGGCCGGCTTCGCCGGCTACGAAACAGCCCGGGACCTCATCGAACAAACCTCTGTGACCAAACAATACGAACGCCCGCTGTTCGCCTGGCTGGGCATCAAAAACCAGTACAACCAGCAACCCTTCAGCGTCATCTGGGCCGGGACCTTCAACAACACCCTCTGGCTCCTGACCGGGTTCGCCGCAGCCCTCGCGGCGTCCTTCCTCGCAGCGACCCGGACAAATCTACTCAGAAAGCTCACCTGATCATGAAAAAAGTCCTCATCCCCCTGGGCGCGTTCCTCGCGGCGCTGCTGATCGGAGTCCTGATCTGGCAAAGCTCAACCAGCGCTTTAACCGGCCCTGGTGCCGGCGCCTCGGCAGCTGCGTCAGCTCCGACGGTCCTGCCGGTCACCTCTAACCCCATCGCTGGCACCGGCACAAAGACCGGGCTGAGCATCACCGGGGCGATGGCAGAAGACAATATCGACCCGTCAACCAAAGCAGCCATCGGTGACCGGTTGCAGTTCACGCTCACCAACACCACGGACACACCCCTGACCGGGCTGGAGGTCTTTTACACCATGAAGGACACCGCCACGGGCGCCACCGAGTCCTACTACCAAAAACTGGACGGAACCACCCTCGCCCCGGGCCAAAGCACTACCATCTATTTCGACAACGGCACCGGCACCGGCCACTATCCGGAAAACCAGTACAGCCTCTACCGCAGCTCCACCAACGAGGTACGGATCAGCATCGAAGCCGCCGTACCCGGATACGCCCCGGCCCAAGCCACCGCCACCAAGGCCCAAGGCGCCGGCGAGAAAGCGGACTGACCCGACCCCGGACCAAACCAGACAGATCTTTTGCCGCCGCGCGCACCCACCCCATCCTTCCCCGGAAGGCTCGCAAGCCGGGACCATACACAAGGCAGGAACCGCCCACTGCTCCGGGCGCTGGCCCTGACCGGGCACGCTGCCCTCCAGCCAGGGAACACCGCATCACATACCGCTCACAACGAAGGGAACCCGAATGAGAGGCAGTCTGAATCTGGTCGGTTACGGCCTGTCCGCGATCGGCGGCGGTATCGGCGTAGGCCTGGTATTCGCCGCCTACATCAACGGTGTAGCCCGCCAACCGGAAGCCCAACGGGTGCTGCAGCCCATCGCGTTCCTGGGCCTGGCACTGACCGAAGCCCTCGCCATCCTCGGCCTCGTTTTCGCGTTCGTCCTCTAAGCCCGCCCGTGGCTGTGGAAACGGCCCGGGACAACACCAGGAACGAATCGTGAACGGAGTCGCCGCCGATTGGCCTGCAAGGATCCATGCCCTCCCCCGGCAGCCCGGCCGGCCCACCCGAAAGGGACTGAATCAACGCACCGAAGGGCAACGGGCCCTGCGGTGACCTGGCTTACAGACGCGATCCAGAATGCCGGGCCAATTCCCGCGTACCTGATCATCTCAGTCATCGTCTTCGCCGAAGACGCCCTGTTCATCGGATTCATCCTGCCCGGTGAAACAGCCGCGATCCTCGGTGGCGTCCTGGCCAGCCAGCAGCACCTGCAGCTCTGGCTGGTCATCACCCTCGTTGTGCTCGCGGCCATCACTGGTGATTCCGTGGGGTACCAGGTCGGACGGCATTACGGTGCCCGAATCCTGAAACTTCCCATATTGGTCAAGCGGCAAACCAAAATTGACCAGGCCCGCGATCTTCTGGCGCGCCGGGGCGGGGCCGCTGTCTTCCTCGGAAGGTTCACCGCGTTCTTCCGGGCCGTGATGCCCGCCCTGACCGGCCTGTCCCGCATGCCCTACCGTCGTTTCCTGGCCTACAACATCGCCGGCGGCGCAATCTGGGGCACCGGTGCGGTCCTGGTCGGCTACTTCGCCGGCCACGCCTACCTCAGTGCCGCACAAAGCATCGGCTCCACCCTCGCCCTTGCCCTCGGCACCCTGGTCATCACAGCAGCAGCTATCTGGCAGCTCCGCAAACGCCACAAGAACCACGAATAAACGCGGTATGTCATCGCGGTCGGGACTGCCGGCCTGCACCCGCTCCCGCGCAGCGCGGTGCCTGCCGAAGCCGAGGCTGAGCACGTCCCCGCCCGATTCCAGGCAATCCCGCTGCTGGAGGCCCCCAAGAAGGGACGGAGTATGGGTTTCATTTCCCACGCCCCCGCACGAGCCTGGCAGTCCTGCCTGGTACCCGGCGAGGACTTCAGCCGCCCCTTTTCGAGGCTTACCGGGTTGCTAAGTGATCGTTCAGGTTTCCTCAGCGTTCTCTTAGGGCACTGGGGCGAGAGTGGGTACAGGCGCCGGAACACATCGGATCCATCCAGGACCAGGCCGGCGTGCAGGAATCGACCGAAAGGCCAACACCATGAACAGCACATTCAAGAACCGCAAGACCCTCATCGGTGCTCTCGCCGGTCTCGCGCTTGTCGGTGGCGGAACCATCGCCGGACTCTCCGCAGCCAATGCCAGCACAACGCCCACCGCGCCCGTCAGCCAGCCCGCGCCGGAGACGGAGAGCGGTGAACAGCAGGAACCAAAACTCAATGGTTCCATCACCGTCCCCGAAACGGGGAGCGAACAATCCGACACCCAGGAATCCGCACAGCTGGCCGGTTTGGCAACCATCGACGCCAAGGCAGCCGAAGCCGCAGCAGTGGCCTCCATACCCGGATCCAGTGCCCTCTCCTCTGACCTTGGAGACGAGAACGGCTTCCTGGTCTATGAGGTCACAGTCAAGGACGGCGCGGGCGCCGTAAGTGAAGTCAAGATCGATGCCGGCAACGCCACGGTCCTGGCCACGGAAGCCGCCGACCAGGCTGAGGGACAGAACAGCGACCACAACGAAACCGCCGACCATGATGGACAGAACGGCGACCAGAACGAGGCCGCCGACGCCTCAGAAGCGCCTGACGCCTCAAACGCACCCGATACCGGTTCCAGCGCGGCCAAGTAGCCCAAGGCTGGCTTACCAGAAGGACATGCGTTCCATGAACACGGTGGGGGCGGGACAAAACGGCGAAACCAGGCCAGGCCCCTCCCCCACCACGGAGGACAACGGCCCGGAATCGCTGCGGAAGCAGGCCCAGGAACTGATAGACGAGATACTCGCCGACACCAGCCCGGAGCACCTGCCCGCACGGAACCGGCTGCTTGACTGTATTTCCAACCACCCCGGCAAACCCGAAGCGGCGCTCCTTGAACACCTGATGAACAGGCCCGCCACCTCGGGCCCCAGCACCAAACAGCCCGAAAACTGAAAGGCCCAGGGGGACAGCGGGACCGCGACTGCCACCGATTCACAGCACCCTCCCAGCGAAGCACCGTACAACTCCCAGTGGGAGTTCCCGCACTGAAGGCAAAGGGGGAACCGAACCAGTCAACACGTATAGAAAGGCAACCCGATGACACACCCCCTTAGTTCGCCTGGTCCGCAGCGCCCGGACTCACAACCCCCGGCCTCCTACCCCGCCGCGGATGCTGGCGGGCCTTTCCCCGCGGGGCCGCCTGCTGCCCATGACCCCTGGACGTATCCAGGGAAAGGTTCCGTCTCTAGGGACGACACAACGGATTACACCCACCGCCCGCCACAGCCGGCCGCTGCACCCAAAAGCTACCTCCCTCCTGCCCCCGCAGCTCACTCCCCCGAAAGCAGGACCCAGCGGCGTCCAAGTACCCGCCTAATCGTCACAGGGCTGGTCCTGGCTGCCCTGGCCGGTGGCGTGGCAGCAACCGGCACCGACTCGCTGCTCGAGGCCCAAAGCGCCCCGGCAGCAGCAGGGACGGCCCGGACGACGCAGACCGTTGTGAATAACACTGATTCCGTGAATGTAGTCTCCGCCGCAGCCCAAAAAGCGACACCGAGCGTAGTCACTATCGCCGTCACCTCAGGTACAACCGGCGGGACAGGATCGGGCATCATCCTGGATACCCAGGGACACATCTTGACCAACACGCACGTGGTCACCCTCGACGGGAAGGCACCCAACCCGGCCCTCGAAGTGCGCACCAGCGACGGCAACGTCTACCCGGGCACCGTCCTGGGCGCGGACCCGCTCTCTGACCTCGCGGTCATCAAGGTCGACGCCCCAAACCTGGCCCCTGCAGCGCTGGGAGACTCCTCCAAAGTCAACGTCGGTGACACCGCCATAGCCATCGGCGCACCATTGGGGCTTACCGGAACAGTGACAGATGGCATCATCTCCACTCTTAACCGGACCATCAGCGTTGCATCCTCGGCCATCCCCAACAACCCCGCAAACGATTCCGGGCAACCCGACAGCGGCGGCAGTTTCAGCTTTGCCCCACCGGACAGCTCACAAAGCTCCGCACCGACAACCAACGGCAACGTCAGCCTCAACGTGATCCAAACCGACGCAGCAATCAACCCCGGCAATTCAGGAGGTGCACTGGTGAACACCCAAGGCGAGATCATCGGGGTGAACGTCGCCATCGCATCAGCCGGCGGAAACTCATCCTCGGGCACCTCCGCCGGAAACATCGGCGTCGGATTCGCCATCCCGATCAACAATGCCACAAGGATCGCACAGGAAATCGCCACGCACGGTAGCGCCACCCACGGCCAACTAGGCGTGACAATCACCCCGAAAGCGGCAGGCAAAAAATCCCACTTCTCCATCGGCGCGGCCGTCGCAGACGTAGCAGCAGGATCCGCAGCGGACAAAGCCGGCATTCAGAAAGGCGACGTAATCACAGCCCTCGGGAACCGCGCCATTCAGGACGCCTCCGAACTGACAGCCGCCGTGCATGAACAACCCGCCGGTGCCACCCTTGACGCCACCCTGACACGCGGCGGCAAACAACAACAAATCACCGTCACCCTGGGATCCTCCACGACTCAGCCCTGATCTCTCGGGCACGATATCGGACGCAATCACCGCCGCACCACCCGGCCGTGAGGCCAGCAAGGAGTCAACACCCCACCGATAGTGGCACGGGGTTCCCCTCCCGCGCCCCGTGAGGCGGAGGCCTTAACCTCGAGAATGTTTGCACGGAGGTGTGCCTTGTTTGGCCATTGCTGCAGGAGTCTACGTTTAGTCAAGAGGCTTGGCGTGAACGTCGACTCCTAAATCGTGCCGCGAGCAACACACCACCGCTGCGGTGAAGACGTTGAGCGAGAAAATCTATGAAGGGAAGACGTTGCGATACGGTGTTCCTGACTACCGCTGATGGCTATCCGTGGATTCGGAACAGACCGTCGGACCAGCCGCAGATGTTGGACTCACACGCAACTTAAGCTCCCCGTGTGTCATCCTTCCCCGGAAGAAAACGACGGAATAAGAATCAGTATGATCCGGCAACAACGAGGCCTCTATCAACGGTCAGCAGCCGAATCCGGCATGCGCGGCAACAGTAAGATGGGGCGCACGCACTCGCTCATAGTAAGCGTATCCCCGAGAGGCATTGGCTGTCGCCGTGCCCCTGGGCTTCAGGACAGGTAACCTTCGGGGACGTATGGGGTGTCGCGCTTTGTGATCGGTTGACTCGTCCGGCATACGCGGAGCCGATTCAGTGTCTTAGTCCTGCGAGGCGCAGGGAATTGTCGGGGTGACACCAAGCCCGGCTATGAGGTCCGCCACGTGGAGCTTTTGGTTCTGGTGCCCGGAGGCTTTGGCCGGCAGTTTAAACGCTCGTTATGGCTGCACCGGTTCTGGGCCATGATCGCTCCGCCAACGGCATCGATCACGGTCCGGCGGCATATCTTTTTTCAGGTCCGCGGTAAGCCGCTCGACAGTCCATCCCTGACCGCCAGGCGCAGCGTGCTGCCGGCAACCTGGGCAAACGCGGCCGCTTAGCTGATGACTTCGTCGATGAGACCCCCGGGGTGGAGGCGCAAAAGTTCAGCATAGAAGCCGCGGCAACCGCGGCCCATGGCTCTCAGGGCCCATTGACGTGCTTGCCATGCACAGCGGCTTGCACTGGCTTCAGCCGGAAGACAACGGACAGGGCACTGTTCCTGCACAGCGACGGACTATGCGGGTACCAGCGATGAGACCAGCACAGCTGAGCCAACATCCTCCAAGCCCGGCCTGTAGTTGCAGTGCCCGGCCCACCGCAGGGCAATGTTCACGGGTTATCAACCTCTCCGGCTGCTAGAGGCCTTCCCCGGCCCTTACATGGGGTCGCCGCGATCGCCGCTGCCGGGGTTGTCCTCGTGGGTCTCGTGAACGAAGACGGTCCGCGGCTGGTCCAGGTCGATGTCCGCGTCTCGAAATGCTTGCAGTGCCGCCGGGAGGGCGCGGTCCAGGGCAGCGGTTCGCGATGCGCGGTCGGATCTGGACCACAGGCGGGCCCTCGATTTCGAGAGCTCCCTCCCTAGCGCCCCTCAGGACGACATCGGGGGGAGGTGCACCTTCGGCGTTGAGCGGCGTTAGTGCCTGTGTGACGGTGGTGCGAATCAGGTCGGGGTTGGCGTGCGGATCGACGAGAAGGCGGAAGGTGAGTCGTACGGTCGGGTAGTGCGTCTGCACGACCAACGCGCCCGTGTAGACGTGCGCGTTGGGAATGAGCACGCGTTCGCCGTCAGTGGTACGCAGCAGGGTTTCGCGCACGGTGATGCCCTCCACCGTCCCCTCGTAGCCGGCCACTTTGATCTGGTCCCCCGACTTGAACGGGTCCCGCAGCAGCAGCAGGAACCCCGCGAGCAGGTTCTCCAGAACGTCTTTGAAGGCGAATCCCACGGCGACGGAGACCACACCGAGACTCGCGAGCACGTCCACCACCCGCACTGATGGAAACACCAAAGTGATGGGTACCAGCACGACGAACACGGCCACGGACAGGCTGTACAGGGCGGTGAACACCCTGGTCCGCGAGGGCCGTTCTTGCTTCTGCAAGCGCCGCTGCACGAAGGGCCGCAAGAGCATTCCGATCCCGGCAATCACTGACGCGACGAGAACGGCCGCTACCGCGCGGACTGCCAGATCCGCACCCCGCGCGAGGATGTCGTCCATGATTTGTGACCACGACGCGGCGATCAGGGCGATCAGCAGGCCGGCAGAGTCTGTGAACATGTGGCCGGCGTCGGCCCACCACCAGCCCAGGGTGCTGTTCAGGACCAGGCCCACCAGCAGAACCGCTGAAAGGTAGGTGCACAACAGCGTCTGTTTCGAGTCGGCGACGGCGGTGCGGGACCCGAGTTCCCGGCCCGCGCGGCGCTGCGCCCAGGACAGGACAGGCATGATCGCAAGGCTCAGGGCTGCGATGATGATGCCGGGCGTCGAGTGCCGGGCCTCGCCTCCGCCGGTCAGGGACCGGACCGCGTCCACGGCCACGAACGCGGCGAGGGCGAAGAAGGAGATGGCGATGATCCGCAGGGTCAGGTGCTCACGCCGTTCGGGGTCCTTGGCCGAGAACTGCCAGGACAGGGCCAGGGCGGAGGTCACCTCGATCACCGAATCCAGCCCGAACCCGATCAGAGCTGAGGAATCGGAGACTCCACCGGCCCAGAGCGCGACCACGGCCTCGATGACGTTGTAGGTGATGGTCGCTGCCGCGAACAACCGGATCCTCCGCGACAGGACAGCCCGCCGCTGCTGGTTCGGAATCTGCAGCACGGCTGTCACGCGAAGCACTCCCCGTCCGCGGCGCAGCACGACGGATCCACTGCCAGGACAATACCGAGCAGGTCCTTGATGGCGTGGCCCAGACGGGCATCCGCAAGTTCGTACCGGGTTCGCCTGCCGTCAGGGACGGCTACAACCAGGCCGCAGCCGCGCAGACACGTCAGGTGGTTGGACATGCTCTGCCGGGACACACCCAGGGAGTCCGCAAGATCCGAGGGGTAGGCCGGAGCATCGGAGAGGGTCAACAGGATCCGGGCGCGTGTCGGGTCGGAGACCGCGTAACCGAAGCGGGCCAGCACCGGCGCCTGCATGAGCGTTTGCACGAATCCAAAGTACAGCTATCGCTGTATTCAAGCAATCTTGTACTCAAGAATCAGCGATGCGCAGGCGGTGCGTCCCCTGGCCGGGCTGCGTGGTGGTGTCTTCACGGAGCTGCTCGCTGTAGCGGAGGCGGCGGATCCGGCGCGTCATCGAGACCATGAGGGTCACGACGGCGATGACCATAAACGCGGTCATGACAAACCCCAGCAATCCCGGCGTCACCATGTTCTGGGTAAGGCCTGGCCTCAGTCCGTTCGTTTCAGGGCTCGGCGGAGGTGTCGTGGTCAGCGAAACATATCCTTCGCTGGTCCAGACGGTTGGCATCAGGTTCATTCTTCCTCGCTCGATAAGGGGTGGTCCGGCGTAACTGAATGTCATTCGATGGCCCTGGTGGCGGATCCCGCTAACCGGCAAATTGGTGCTGCTGTTGGCGATGCGGCTCGTTCGCCACGCATCTGACGCCTTTTTCTTGGACGTCGGCAGGCGGTGTGGTCAGGCGCTTGCGGCTTGAAGCCTGCCCGATTTGACCCGGGCCACGGTACTGGCCAGGACAGCCGCCGCCATCATGGCGAAGGCGGCGATGCCGACGGAAAAAAACACCGAAGATGCTTTCGAAACCGGAACCACGGCGTCCGCAGCGACCATGATGGTCAGCCAGTAAGCAATCGTGGCCGCAATCCAGGCCACGCCGGCGGCAGTTGTCAGGCGTGGCCACCGCGTGAACCATGCCTTGCCGTTCCCGTGAGATAGAGCGACACTCACTGCCACAATGCCGGCCACGGCGATGATCTGGATGCCGAAGAGGAAGGGCCCCGCTACCAGGCCGATCGGAATGCACAAGCCTCCGATGAGCACGAGTCGACGCGCTCCGAGGGGCATACCATGTGGACGAACAGGGTCACCACCAGGCTGAGGAACAGCGGCAGAGTTCTGGCTTGGAGTGTTGGCGTTCATGTATCCCTTTTAAAAAGCGGCCGCTGAGGAAAAGCAAGGCTCGGCGCGATGGCCGGGCTGCTACAGCTGGCGCTCAGCGCATCCGACGTTACAGCACTTAGTGAATCCTCCATGCTCTGGGGGATGGGTCCAACATCCGGGCTGCGGATTTGACCCGGCCGGGATACGCCGAAGGCCGGTGATTCATTGCCCCCAAGGCATTGAATCACCGGCCTTCAGCGGTTTTTTATTTGCCTGGGCGGACGAAGGTGACGGCACCCTTGGAGGTCATCCAGGTCAGGGGGTGGACGGCTGTTTCGTTCTTTCCGTTGAGGCCGGAGCTGAGGACCTGGCCGTTGCCGACGTAGATGCCTACGTGGCCGGGCTGCATGACCATGTCACCGGGCTGCGGATCGGAGACAACGGTGCCGTAGTTCATGAACTGCATCGGGCCGAGGTCGCCCACGGGGATCCCTGCAGCATTGAGCGCGTTCTCGACCAGTCGTGTGCAGTCCTGGATCATGCCGATCTGGGCGTAGGCGGAGGAGACCATGGTGGCGTTGATCCCGCCGGCTGCCGGTGCTGCAACAGGAGCGGCAGCAGCAGGGGTAACGGTGATCTGGGCCTTGGCCGGGGCAGCAGCAGCTGCCTTCGCAACAACAGGCGCCGCGGCAACGGCGGCCTTGGGGGCCTCAACGGGCTTGGGTGCTTCCACCACAGGCGCTGCGGTTGTCTTCACGACAGGACGCTCGAAGGTGATCTGGACTGTAGCGTCCGCGCTGAGCGGGGTTTGTACCTGGCTGGCGACTTCCAGGTTTGTTGCCGATGCCGGCTCCGCTTCACGCTGGGTTGGGGCGTCTGCTGCCTGGGCGGCAATACCGCTGGTCAGCACGAGGCCGGAAGCGGCTGCAATGACGGCGGCCTGGCGGCCCACACCGCCGACGTTGTCAGCGACGGACTTTGTCAGGACTGCGAAGGCGTTCGTGTGGACGGGGACCGCGCGACGGCGGCCGTGAACTTTGCGAATGGGCATGAAAGGGCCTCTCCCACTGCCTGCGAGGTTAGCTGTCGGATTCGGATGGGAGACACCCGGCCGTGGTGATGCACGAATGCACCAGGCACGGCTTCACCCCAAGGTCTGCCGGAAGCAGGCCAATATGGGTTCCCCGTCTCTGCCGGACGAATTTGCGAACGGATCCCGGGCAGCGGCAGAGTTAGGCAAGTCTGCGAGGGAATGCCGCCTTCGGAGAAACCGGCACGGCTTTAGACCCTACGTCACAGCAGCCCCACTTGTCACATTTGCATAACGGACCGGGCGGCATGTTCTTACTTTGCACTTGCCGATATACCCCCAGGGGGTTTATTCGAGGTGTTGTCCGTAAAGTGGTATGTCCCACCGCGCCGCCTTTCACAGCCGTTCAACCCCAGCGCCCATCGCCTTCATCTTCATTTTCATTTTCATTTTCAAGGAATGGAAACTGACATGCGTGGAACTGAAACCGCTGAACCGCCCCCCGTCTCAGCCGCTACTTGTTGCAGCTGCTGCCCAACCCAAGCCTCTTCCGGATAAGCCACGGCTGCCGGCGCCAGTAACGCCGAATTCGCAGTGGAGGGTCTGACCTGCGAACATTGCGTGCAGACCGTCCGGAAGGCCGTGTCCCCGCCCTTGAGGGTGTGGAATCGGCCTCTTTTGACCTCGTTCCGGGGCGGCCGTTCCCGACTGATTGTCGGCAGCAAGCCGACAGTTCCGCTGTGCCTGAGGCTGTCACCTGCGCCGGCTACACACTCATCGGCAACTAACTTCTCCAGCCTCCCGCGCAGCGAACCTTCCGGGATGAGGCGGAGTCTCCTCTCAAGGAGGAACCATGGAAGACCACACCCAGCCTCACGGCGGCGGCCACGACGGCCACCACCAGGCCCGCGGTCTGAAGGTAGCCATGGTCGGTGACGGAGTGAACGGCTCACCGGCACTTGCCCGGGCCGAGGCCGACATCGCGATCGGCGCCGGCACAGACGTCGCCATGGAATCCGCTGGAGTAGTGCTGGCCGGCAACGATCCCCGGGCTGTGCTGTCGATGGTGGATCTCTCCCGGGCCAGCTACTGGAAGATGTGGCAGAACCTGATCTGGGCCACCGGCTACAACGTCGTGTCCGTGCCGCTGGCAGCCTCCCAGATACGTTGGACAAGAGGCTGTGACCGGCAAGTAAAGCTCCTGCCGGTAGGCTTAGACCCTGTACAACCTGCACGGAAGGGAGGAACTGTTGTGACCGCATTATCGCGTGGACCTTTCCCCGCGTTCCTCCTGCGTGCAGGCTTCCTGACGGTGGCCCTGGCCATCATTGCCGGTATTTTCGGCATGCACATCATGACTGGGGCGCACCACATGAGCGCCGCGCACACGATGCCGGCAGCAGCCGCCGGATCGTCCATGGGCGTGCAGGGAAACCCGGCCGGGCAAGTTCATGCAACGGGGGCGTCCCCGGACGGGACGGCCGTTACCCAGGCAGCACCTGAGTCGCCGTCGTCCTGCGCCCCTGCAGGTTCCTGCCCTGAAATGTCTGCCGGGGTCAGTGTCTGCGTGCTGGCCCCGGGAAACACCACACTGACCGCCCCTGCCCCCGGAACGGCGCCCTACGCCTTGCCGGAGTTCGGGGTGGGGGCCGCAGCCAACATCAACTATTCCTACTCACCGGACAGCCCCTCTCCCGGTGACCTCTGTATCAGCCGGACGTAAACCGGCACTGACGGCGCCGTGTCCTGCCCGCAGCGCATACTCTCCAGCCACTTCGGCATGCATCAAGACAGGCCCTTCCGGGCCGCCTCCACGTGCAGTCCAAAGGCGCGCCCATGCGCCGCTGATACTTTTGAGGACCCTGATTTTCATGAAAAAGACCCTGGCCATTTCCGCTGCCGCTATCGCAGCAGTAATCGCCCTCGCCGGATGTTCCGCCGGCTCTGATGCCGGAAGTCCGGCAACCAGCATGCCCGGCATGAATCACGGCAGCTCGGCGATGCCATCGACGTCAGCCCCGGCGACCACGGCCGCAGCTTCGGTGGACTTCAACGATGCGGACACCATGTTCGCGCAGATGATGATCCCGCACCACACCCAGGCTGTGGCCATGAGCGACATCATGCTCAAGAAGGAAGGCATCCCCGCCGCCGTGAGGGACCTGGCCACCAAGATCAAGGCAGCCCAGGGGCCGGAGATCGAGAAGATGACCGGCTGGCTTCAAAGCTGGGGACAGCCCACGCAGATGCCCGCTGACATGCCCTCGGCACACAGCATGGAGGGCATGATGGGCGAGGACGACATGGCAAAGCTTGAGGCCGCCCAGGGCACCGAGGCCGCGAAGCTGTTCCTGACCCAGATGATCGCCCACCACGAGGGCGCCGTCATGATGGCCAAGACCGAAACAACTGACGGCAAGAACGCTGACGCGGTCCAGCTCAGCAAGGACATCGTCAGCTCACAGGAAGCTGAAATCCAGGAAATGAAAGACCTGCTGGCCGCCCTGTAGCCAGCACATCAGCACGGCGCCGGCCCTGCCCCCGTGGGGCCGGCGCCTTCCCCCCTCATTTCCCGGACCACTTTGGAGTTCCCCGTGCCCCTGTGTTTTATGACCCGAGGACGTTTCGCCGTTGGATTCTCCGCGGCCGCCGTCCTTGTAATGACCCTGTCCGCCTGTTCCTCCGGCTCACCGGTTGCGACCGCACCGTCCACCGCGGGCGCCGGCCTTCCCAGCTCCCATGTCCACGGCCTGAGCGTGAACAGCCAAACGGATCAGGTCCTGCTGGCCACCCATGAAGGCCTCTTCGACGTCACCAAGCCCAAGTCCTCCGCCACCCAGATCGGTGAGACCAACGACCTGATGGGATTCACCGCTGCCGCTGATCAAGGTGTCTTCTATGCTTCCGGGCACCCTGGCCCCGGCTCGGACATGCCCAACCCCATGGGCCTGATCCGCTCCGTGGACGGCGGAAAAACGTGGGAGCAGCTGTCCCGCCAAGGCGAATCGGACTTCCACGCCCTTGCCACCGCCAAGTCCGGGATCATTGCTTACGACGGGACACTTCAGACCAGCCCCGACGGGAAAACCTGGTCCCCGGCCACCGCCGATTTTGTACCGGCCGTTCTCGCTGGCAATCCCGAAACCGACACTGTTCTCGCCACCACCCGCGACGGGCTCCAGCGCTCCACCGACGGCGGAAAAACCTGGGCACTGAACACAGAGGCCCCCATCGTTCAGTTCGTTGCGTTCGCCAGCGGCACCGAAATCTTCGGCGTCGAACCCGACGGTGCCGTCCACTATTCAACAGACGCCGGAAGCACCTGGACCCGCACGGGCTCGATCAAAGGACAGGTCCAGGCAATCACCGCGGTGAAAAAAACTGAAGGCAAACCAGCGATCTGGGCCGCCACCACTGAAGGGCTCGTCGTCTCCACTGACGGCGGCAATATCTTCCGTACCCCGCCTACTGCCCGATGAACACTGCCGGGCTGATCGCCTTCACGTGCGTTACGTGCGGGCTGATCATGGCAAGGTAGGCAGCTGACTGATGGAGCAGCAGGAGAAGGTCTGGTTCGTGGATCCAGCCACGCTGCGGGACGTGGTCGTGGACCGGGAGGCAATGGAAGCCCGCCTGGAAGACTGCACGGACCTGGAACGTGTCTGGGTTCTGTCCCTTCTGGGACGGGGTGATGAAGCAGTCAGCGAAGCCCAGCAACTGCTGGCCGACTCCACGGACCCGTTCCGGGCCCTGCTCGTTCTCGCTTACGCCTACCAACGGCTGTATCGCTGGCGGGACGCCGCCCAGATGCAGGAACGGGCACTGCGCGCCGCACGCACGAAGTTCAGGGAAGCCCAAGTCCGCCATCAGATCGGGCGCCGACTTTTTGATGAGTGCCTATACCTCGCTGCCGCCGCCGAGTTTGAATGGGCCGCTGACCTGTTCAAAGCGGCCGGACGTCCCCGCGCAGCCCTCACCTCTTACAGGGCGAAAGAACGGGCACTAAAGGTCCACCGGCAAAGCCGGCTCCCGGACTAGAAGGGCAGTTACCTGCCAGGATGAGCACAGCCATTGGCGCATAAAGGCAACGATGAGGCCGAAAGGAGGCGGACAGTATTCAGACCCGGGCACTACAAACAAATCATGCGGCGTCCGGAACATCTGGATTAGTCGTGGGTTGGTTCGCCGGTAAGCCGGTGGTCGGCGTGGTTGAAGGTTTCGCGGATCAGCCTGATGAGGTGCCCGTCGTGCAGCGAGTAGATGACATGCCGGCCGTCCTTGCGGGTATCGACCAGGCCGCTGAGCCGCAGTTTGGCCAGGTGCTGGCTGACCACGGTCCGTGGGGCCGTGGACGCGGCGGTGAGTTCGGTGACGGTCTTGGGCCCGTCGGCGAGCTACCACAAGAGGTGCAGGCGGGTGGGTTCGGCGAGCAGCCGCAGGGTTCCGGCGGCTGCTTCGAGCAGCTGCGGGCCCGGGGCGACGCGATGGACGAGCGACGGCTTCTCAGGCGCGGGTCTGAGGCCGTGGTCCGGCTGACTGCTCATCACCCTGCTCCAAACTCTCAGCGGGTCCGGCTCCGGCGGTGCGCCGGGGCCAGGACAGGAATGCTCCTGCAGCCCCTATCATCGCAAGAAGTGTCAAGGCCAGCGCGGCCGGACCCAGCCCGACTGCCGCCCCGGCGATCCCGGCCAGCGGGTAGCTGATGATGTAGCAGGCGTGTGAGAGAGAGAACTGGGCCGTGAATACATAAGGCCGGGTCTCCTCGGTCGAAGCCTCCCGCAGCAGCCGCGACGACGGCGTCAGGATGGTCGAATTCCCGGCGCCGAGCAGGAACCACAACCCCAGCAGCCACCACCAGGTCGCAGCGCCGGCGGGCAGGAACAGCAGGGCCGTTGCTCCGGCCAGGGCCGCCGGGATGAGGGCGGCGCCGGTGAGCATTACCGCCCGGTCCCCGAGGCGTTCCAGCAGCCGGGAAGCGCCCAGGGCCACCAGCATGGAGCCGATGCCGAAGCATGCCAGGGCCAGGGCCAGGTCGGTGGCCGGGCGGTGCAGGACGTCGCGGACCACTACGACGCTGTTGACCAGCACGAGCGCGGTCGGGGCGGAGACGACCAGGTTCAGGGCCAGCAGGGACCGCAGCCGAGGGGTCCGCCAGAAGATCCGGGCGCCGAGCGTGGTGCGGTGCCACAACGACGACGGCTCTCCAGCCTGTGTCCCGGTGGCTGGCAGCGTGGTGATGATGACCATGAACGCGGAGAACAGGAAACCGCCGACCGTGCCCAGGAACAGCTTGTTGTAGCTGAGCACCCCCAGCAGCAGAGCGGCGATGGCCGGGGACGCCAGGGCTTCCAGGTCATAGGCCAGCCGGGACAGCGACAGCGCCCGCGTGTAATCCCTCTCCTGCTTCAGCACGGCAGGGATCAGGGACTGGAACGCCGGAGTAAAGGTTGCCGAGGCGGACTGCAGCAGGAAGATCACCACATAGATCTGCCACGCCTCGGTGATGAACGGCAGGCACAACGCCATGCCCGCCCGGATCAGGTCCGCACCGATCAGCACCGGTTTCTTCGGCAAACGTGCCACCAGCGCGTTGATCACCGGCGCCAACCCTACATAGGCGAGCATCTTGACCGTCAACGCCGTGCCCATCACCGCCCCGGCATCCTTGCCTGCCAGGTCAAAGGCCAGCAACCCCAGCGCGACCGTTAGCAAACCCGTGCCCAGCAGCGCGATCACCTGCGCGGCAAACAACCGCCTGTACGTCACATCACGCAGAACCGACAACATCCCGACGCCCTCCAAGTGCATACGTGCACGTATATGCACGCAATAAGGGTATCGTTGAATCACCGCTTTCGGAACCTGATGGAAGGCTTGTGATGATCACCCTTTTGGACCTCCGCATCTTTGGCTATGGCTGTTAGGGGTAAAAAAGCTGCCGGTGTGGCTGCGCCAGTCGACGTGCCTGGGCAGCCGGAAGGTACCGGGAGCGTGCCATCGGGACTCACTGTTGCTGAGGTGCCCGGCCATGGACGGTTCTTTCTCACCGATGCGGCCCTGGAAATGATCGGGGTGTTCGGCGGCACGCTGCACTGCTACTTGGGTCCCGGCGGATGCCGGAAGCAGGGCCTGTACTTCTCAAGGACGCTGCCGCGTAAGCCGCTACGGTGCGAATTGCGGCCTGCAGCGCCGGAGCACAGTGGTCCCGCCCCTCTGGGCCCGGGGGTGAATATCAGCGTCAGCACCGATCTCGCGCCCAGGCTGGACGGAGCAGTCCTGGACTTCGGGCTCTATAACAAGATGCAGCGTTTTGTCTGGGCATCACTTCCGGCCGTGAAAGGACCGCAATGCACCTGCCTCCGCTCCACCGGGGTCCCCGCCGGCAAGCGTTCCCCGTGCCTTGATGACGCAGGAACCGGCCTGTCGGACCTCTAGTAAGAGTCTGCTGATTCGGCAGAAGAAGCGCCCCCGGCGCTGATCCAACCCACATCCAAGGAAGACCATGTCTGGTGTGCAGATTAACGCCATTCACGTCCCCGAAGGCAAGGGCCCCGAGCTCGAGCATCGATTCTCCGGCCGGGCGCACGCCGTGGACGGACAGCCCGGATTCGAAGGCTTCCAGCTGCACCGCCCCGTCAAGGGCTATGACCGCTATGTGTTGTCAGCACGTGGTCAACCGAAGAGGACTACCCAGAACTGGCGGAACGGCAAGGCCGGCGAACACGACGGCGGCGGCAGCTCACCGGTGGCAACGGGCGCGGACCTCCTCGAATTTGAAGTCGTCGAATTCTGACCTACGCACATTCTCTACCCCCTGACGGCGGCCCCTCCCTGGAAATGGCCTCCATCCCCTTTTGATCGGGAAACCCCTCACCTTTCGGAATCCGGAGCGCGTTAGCATCCTCCTCGAACACCGGCCTCACGAAGCTCGTGCGGGATTGCATTCATCGGCCGCCCGAAGCTGTCCTGGATTGGTCCAGCACAACCACCAGGTTCGAGGTCGATTGTCGTGGGCGTCCGCCTACGGGGCTCGGCGCCCCGGATCGAGGAATTGTTGGTTGGCTCGGGTGTTCATCTCGCCCACCGCCAGCACCGGCCCGTCCTAGGCGTGGGGCCCGGCAGCCATGCAGCACTGAATGTTGGCTGATTGCTGCACCGTGTGGGGAAGTACCTTCCCGGCCGGTTGGTTAACCAAAGGGGTTAGTCTCCTGACAGGTTTGTTGTTCAGCTGTTTGGCTGACGTGGTCTGTCAGTGACGGTGGCTCTACGGCCGGCTTTGTCCCGAAGGCGAAGTCGGTGCCGGCATGGACTTGGACGCCCGGGACCCCGGCGGGCTGCACCCGTGTTGCCGGAAGCCCGAACATGGCGGCGATGTCGGCCGCCACGTCGTTGAAACCGGTGCCGTGATAGACCATGGTCTGCTCCGTCACCTGGGCTTGGAAGCCGCTGATGTTGGTGTATCCGTCGCCGGTGAGGATGTTCTGAACATCTTCTGCCCGGCCGGGGACCGCGGTGCCGTTTGCTACGGTTACGGGTTGCAGAGCCTTGTCGTAGGCAGGTTCCGGTTGCGTGTCAGTGGACTCATCCGCGGTGGGATCCTTGTCCGGGGCGGGCTCGGTCAGGTCGGCGCTTTTGCGCAGGGCGGCAAAAAGGTTCGTGGCTGCGGGCTCGTCGAAATCCAGCCGGTTTGGATCAGCGGCAGGGACGGTCGGGGCGGTGATGAAGTTGACCCTTCCCGGGTCGATGGTTTTGAGCCTGCCGACGATGGTCAGCAGCGCCGGGACCGAGGCGAGTTCTTCATCGACGGTCAGGTTTTTTGTTACGGCGTCGGCGATGCCGAGCATCCTCTGAGGCTTGCCCAGGGTCCCTTCGGTCTTGAGTTTGCGGGTCAGGGAGCCGAGGAACGCTTGCTGGGCCTTAATTCTTCCCAGGTCCCCGCCGTCGGCAAAGGCGTGGCGGGTCCGCAGGAATGCAAGCGCCTGCTTTCCTTTGACCGTCGACGTCCCTTCGGGCAGGCGCAGCCCGGAGCCGGGGTCGGAGACAGCATCGCTGACGCACACCTCGACCCCGCCCACGGCGTTGGAGAGTTCCCTGACGGCGTTGAAGTCCGCCATCATGAAGTGGTCGATCTCCAGGTCGGTGAGGTTGTTCACGGTGTCAATGGCGCAGCCGATGCCGGCCTGCGCCATGGCGCTGTTGATCATTGCCCCCGGGCGCGCCTCATACTTTTGGCCGGTTTCGGCGTCGGTACAGGCAGGAACGTCTACCAGCAGGTCACGGGGAAAGCTGACGACGTTGACGTTTTTATTGTCTGCGGAGATGTCCAGCAGCATCATGACATCAGATTGCCCGTAACCGGAGGACTGGTCCGCGGTGCCGAATCCGCTGTTGTCTCCATCCCTGGTATCTGTGCCGAGGACGAGGATCTGCAGGCGGTCCGTACGGTCATTAACCGGTCCTTCGGACCTGTGCCCGCCGGCTCCGAGCGAGGACGCGGTGATGTTGGATTGGAGCCGCGACGCCCAGTACCCGCCGAAAACCAGGACAGCGACCAATACCGCCGCAGCGACGGCGCCGCCGATCCTGACCCAGCGCGGTGCCCGGCGGTAACCGAACCGCCGGGCTGAAGCGGAAACAAGCTTCCCCTGGCCGGGATATCGAACCGGCGCGGACGGACCCGGATCCGGGTTTGAGGCATCATGCTGGCTGAGCAAAGGGAAACTACCTTTTCGCAGGGAACGAGGACTGCCCCATGATACGCATCCCGTAGGAGTACCCCCTGCGGGATGCCGAGTGCGGTTGGGGTGCCACCGGACCGTGAAGGGGCAACGGGCTGACTTCAGAGAGCGCCGTCAGCCCTTTACATACGACCCGTTCGCTGCAATCTCCCGCGTGCACTACAGGTCACACGAGGGGATGGGGGGCATATAACGATCGGCCGCTCGACTGAGTGCTCATCCCTTTGCACCTGGCCGTTGGAGCCAGGCCGGGGTCAGCTGCGTGGTAGATCGAAAGTGAACCCGCAGGCGCACCGGTACATGAGTTGGCCGTCATCCTCGTCCTCATTTGCCTGCCCTTCGGCTGTCAGCACCGGATGTGCCTTGACCAGTGTCATTGCCTGTCCGCAGTGGATGTGCGCCGCCAGCATCCGACTCAATTGCGGATCCTCTGTGGGTGCCTCTTGTGATGTGCTCGTGGGATGCACCCTGAGCTGTGCACGACGAGCCGCGCGGGAAAACTGTGTATGTCCCATCAGAATCGCCCCCGTCTCAGCTCAGCGAGGCGAGGAGGTCAGCGCAGGCCTGCTCGCAGCGCCTGCAGGCCTCGGCACAGATTGCACAGTGGCGGTGCATGGACGCGTGCTGGCTGCATTTGTCGGCGCAGGCCCTGCAGGCGGTGCCACATGCTTCCAGCACCGCTTGGGTGATACCGGCGTTATAGTCACCGTAGCGGGAGAGGATCTTTCCGGTGGCCGCACAGATGTTGACGCAGTCAAGGTTGGTGCGGATACATTTGGTGAGCTCGGTAACCATCTCTTCATGCAGGCAGGCGTCAGCGCACGCGGCGCAGGTTTGCGCGCACTCAAAGCACGTCTGGATGCACTCCACGAGCTTGGCCTTGTCGATGCCCCCCACGTCCTTGGGGTGGGCCTCCAGCATGGACTGTACGTGTGTCATTGGGTTCTCTTTCCGGGTCTATACAGCAGGTTGTGATGGCAAAACAGCGAACGTCTCTATGTCCTGCTGCCCTATGTCCTGCTGATCGACAGATCGACCACCGTCAGTGCCGGCAATTCCGGCTCTAAGGGATCAATGCTGGAAAGGATCCCGTTGCCGGGCTGGTGCTGGGTCAAGGACGGCGGGTCCACCACCCCGGTGCGCACTGGTACCGGTTCGCCGCGGGGGGCCCGGCGCCGTTCACTGCCGTCCTTCTCCAGCTCCTTGGGCTCAACGAACTCGCCAACCTCGTGGACGACGCGGATTGCTTGCAAAGCCGGCGGTGGCGTGTCTGGGGGGCTTGCCGTGATTTCCGCCCGTGGTTTTGTTTCGACGGCTTGTTCGCCCTCGGGCTGGACCGGTCCGTGAGCGGGAACGAGGGCATACCGGCTGCCCTTGGTGTAGGAGGCTGCCCCTGCGAGAAGCAGTGCCAGCAGGAGCCACACGAAAACGCTTCGCAGCGGAACCGGGCGGCGAAGCACTTTTGGTGAAGACCAGCTCAGAGCGGCCATCCCCACGTCCTGGTGGAAACCATCCCACCAGCCTAGCTTCAGATGTCCATACGGGCGATCACACCTGTATTACTTTTAGGCCCTGGCCCCTCTTCCGTTAGCACGGGCTTGGGTCCCGGTTCCGCAGTCTTGCCCTGCTTCTCCTCGTGCCTGGGACAGGACGTCCCGGTTAGAATGGTTGGCATCATGGATGACCCTCCCTCACATATGCCCTTGCCCCTTGACCTTTTGACCGGTTTACCGGCCAACGCGGGAAAGGGGCGCCCAAATGTATGAATGGATCATGATCGGGGTCGGCCTGATCCTCACCGTTGGCACGGGTTTGTTCGTGGCCTCCGAGTTCGCGCTGGTGAATCTGGACCGTAACGATCTGGAAGCCCGTCAGGCCCGCGGCGAGAAACGCCTCGGTCCGACCATCAAGGCTCTGAAAATTACGTCAACGCACCTTTCGAGTGCGCAGCTGGGCATCACCCTGACCACCCTGCTGACCGGCTACACCTTCGAACCGGCGATCAGCTCGCTGCTGCGCGGCCCGATGCTTGCTGCCGGGCTCCCCGAAGCTGTTGTTCCCGGCGTCGGCGCGGTAGTGGGTATCTTCATCGCCACGGTTTTTTCGATGGTGATCGGCGAATTGGTGCCCAAGAACTTTGCCCTGGCGCTCCCGCTGGCCACGGCCAAGGTCGTCATTCCGTTCCAGGCCCTGTTCACTGCCGTGTTCAAACCCGTCATCTTGCTGTTCAACAACACCGCCAACAAGATCATCAGGTCCTTCGGGATCGAGCCGAAAGAAGAGCTCTCCGGCGCCCGCAGCGCCGAGGAACTCAGCTCCCTGGTCCGCCGGTCCGCCCTGGAAGGGGTCCTGGACCTTGACCACGCCGCCCTGCTGCACCGCACGCTCCGGTTCTCGGACCACAGCGCAGCGGATGTGATGACCCCGCGCGTGCGGATGACCGCCGTCGGCTCCGATGACACCGCCGAGGAAATCGTCACCCTGGCGACCTCTACCGGTTACTCCCGTTTCCCGGTCATTGGCCGGGACCGGGACGAGGTCCTGGGCGTCGTGCACGTCAAACAGGCCTTCGCATTGCCCATGGACCAGCGGGTGAGCGGGACGGCTTCTGATTTGATGATCGAACCGCTCCGGGTACCCGAGTCCATGGGCGTCGACACGCTCCTGGTCCTGCTCCGCAAGCAGGGGCTGCAGGTCGCCATCGTCTCGGACGAGCACGGCGGAACCGCCGGGATCGTCACCCTGGAGGACCTCGTTGAGGAGATCGTCGGAGAGCTCGAGGATGAACATGACCGCGCCCGGGTCGGGGTGGTCCGCACCGGCCGCTCCATCACCTTTGACGCTTCCCTCCGCCCGGACGAACTCCTGGACCGGACCGGCATCAGCGTCCCTGACGGCGAGGAGTACGACACCGTGGCGGGGTTCGTCACGGACCAGCTGGACCGGATCCCGGAACTGGGCGACGAGGTTGAAATCGACGGTGGAACGCTCCGGGTCGAACGTGTGGTCGGGACCCATGTGGAGCGGCTGCGGTTCACCCCGGATCCGTCCGCCGAGCCGCCGAAGACCGTCCATGACCGCATCATCGATGACCTGACGCAGGAGCTGACCCATGAGTGAATACCTTCCCGGCATCATCTGGCTGGTGGTGCTCCTGGCGGTCAACGCCTTCTTCGTCGGCGCAGAATTTGCCGTCATTTCGGCACGCCGCTCCCAGATTGAGCCCAAGGCAGAGGCCGGCAGCAAGGCCGCCAAGACCACGCTGTGGGCCATGGAGCACGCCACACTCATGCTGGCCACCAGCCAGCTGGGCATCACCGTCTGTTCCCTGGTGATCCTGAACGTCTCCGAACCCGCCATCCACCACCTGCTGGAAATCCCGCTGGGCCTGACGTCCCTCTCCTACGAGGCAATCAGCATCATTGCCTTCATCACGGCGCTGCTGCTAGTTACCTTCCTGCACGTGGTGCTTGGTGAGATGGTCCCCAAGAACATCTCCTTCTCCGTTCCCACGCGGGCAGCCCTGATCCTGGCCCCGCCGCTGGTCATGGTCTCCCGCGTGGTCAAGCCGGTGATCTGGACGCTGAACGGCATTGCCAACTCCATCCTGCGCCTGTTCAAGGTGGAGCCGAAGGACGAGGCCACCAGCGCCTACACGCTGGATGAGGTGGCCAACATCGTGGAGCAGTCCACCCGCGACGGCATGCTGACCGACACCACCGGAACCCTGAGCGCGGCGTTCGAATTCACGGCCAAGACCGTGGCGGACGTTGAGGTGCCGATCTCCGAGATGGTGCTCCTGCCGGAGTCCGCCACGCCGGCGGACATCCAGCAGGCCGTGGCCGGGCACGGGTTCTCCCGCTACATCCTCACCGACGACGACGGCGTCCCGTCAGGCTACCTGCACCTGAAGGACGTCATGGACCTCACGGAACCGGAGAAGTTCAGTCAGCCGGTGCCGGCGAAACGGATCCGCCGCCTCGCCTCGGCGTTCGGCGGCAGCGAGCTTGAGGACGCGCTGGCCACGATGCGCCGCACCGGCACCCATGTCGCCCGGGTCTTCGACGCCGAGGGCACCACCACCGGGGTTCTGTTCCTTGAGGACATCATTGAAGAGCTCGTCGGCGAAGTCCAAGACGCCACGAGCACCTGATCCCGGAATCGGGCCGCCTGACCGGACGATGAGAAGCATGAAGGGTGCGGCTCCTGCGGGAGCCGCACCCTTCATTTGTTGTCCTGCCGGGAGTTAGTCCTTTTTGAAGGCGTCCTTGACCTTTTCGCCGGCCTGTTTCAGGTCGCCCTTGGCCTGGTCGCCCTGGCCCTCGGCCTTCAGGCTGTCGTCACCGGTTGCTTCGCCGGTTGCCTCTTTGCCCTTGCCGCCGAGCTTGTCGGCGGCGTTGCTGATCTTGTCATCCAAACCCATGGTGTTTCTCCCTACGGTTGGTTTCCGCCGGCGCGCTGTCGGCGGCTAACCCTTCCATCCTAACCACGCCCGATGGACTGACGTGGTGAATGGCTGACCTTCCATGGCACCATCCTCGGAACCGGTACCGTCTCCTGCCAGTTCCGCCGCACCCGTGCACAGCCGGAACTGCCGCTTAGTCATGGGCGCAACAGGGGGACGCGGCGGGCTTGGTTTCGCCACAGTCGGGACGATCAGGTACCGGGCAATGGGCGCCCTTTCAGCGCGTCTCGCAGCAGTGGCAGGAGCTCGTCTCCATCGGCGCCGCGCAGAATCGGGATGCCGTTGATGGAGCCCGTCCCCTGGCCGGCGCCGGTCGGTGCGGCCGGCCGGACCGACCGCAAAGCGATCGCTGCCACGTGGTCGGGGTGGGCCTTGGCCAAGTCACGGTAAATAGTGGGATCGTGTTCGCCGTCGTCTCCGACGAGGACCCAGGTGATGTGGGGCAGGTCCTCGATAAGGCGGGCGAGGGAGGATGATTTGTGTTCCTTACCGTCGCGGAACCAGCGGTGCGGGGTGATGCCCCAGTCGGTCATCAGGACTGCCCCTGCCGGGAAATCGTGCCGTTCCAGGAACCGCGAGACCGGGCCCACGAAGTTCCATGGGCCATTACTCAGATACACCACCCCGGGATGGTCCTGGCCCTCAACAGCGGTCCGAAGCAGGCGCGCCATGCCGGGCACCGATTGCCTGGTCGAACTGGAGCCGCGCAGGGTCCGCCAGGCCGCCCGGGCAGGATGGGAGATGCCGGTGACCCATACGGTGTCATCGATGTCGCACACCACGCCGCGCACCGGTTCGGCGCTCATGACGTGCACGTCCGCGGGAACCTGCCCGCGGCCCTCGACCTGCAGTGAAGCTTTAGTGAGTCCCGGTTTCAGGGGGCTGTCCAGCGGCAGCCGTGCGTCGATGATGCCGGCGGAGTCGCTGGTGACCGTGGTTGTGGTGCCGCCGAGCTCGATCGTTACCTCGGTTCCGGGACTCTCCAGGGTGAGCAGGCGGCGCCAGCCGGAAATGCCGCGGCGGGCGGCAGGATCAACTGATGCCGGGGCGAGGACGACCCGTCCGAGGACGCGGGCATGGTGTGCGCTGGCGTAGCCGGAATACGGAATGACCGCAGGGGTCCAGCCCTGCCTGGCCGCCCGGCGTGCCAGCCGGTCACGAATACCTGTTTCCGTGCGGTAGGCGACGGTAACGGCCGTTTTGCGGAATCGGGTCAGTGAGTCTTTTCTAAGTAGGGGCATCAGCACACGGTACCCGCAAGAGACGCTCCCGGATAAGATCGGCTTATGCCCGGGCCCGCAGACGTTCTCGGCCCCATCCTGGAGCTGATGACCTGGGTAGGGTTTGTCCCCGGGATTCCGTTGCTGGTCACAGGGTGGATCATGGCCCGGCGGCGCTGCCATTGGACCAGCACAACCGCTGAGGTGTTCGACGCCGGCCGATATAAGGGATTGCGCTGGCTGGACAGCGCCAACACACCGCACCTGTCCCTGCACGCCCTCACTGTGAACTCGCCCCTGGAAAGTGGTGAGAACATCGAGCTTCATTATGACCAGTGCCATCCGGCCCGGTGGAGCCTCGGGCCGCCCCGACACGACAACACAGTCCTGATTGTCGGCTGGATCCTGACCGTCCTGGGAATCCTCTGCACAGTGGCGGGCTTTGTCCTGCTGATGCTCTGACACATGCTGGGACCCCGCACCTGTTTCAGAGCGGTGACGTCTGTTCCGTCAGCGCACGGATTTGCGGCGGCCGGCGATGCCCTCGGCGACACCGATCAGGAGGACGGCTGCGATGACAGCGACGATGAACCCGAGGATGTTCAGCTCGAAGATGTCCCCTGTTCCCAGCAGGCTGGCGATGACCCCGCCGATGACCGAGCCGGCCAAACCCAGCAGCAGGGTCGCGATGAAGCTGAGGTTTTGTTTGCCCGGTTTGATCAGTCGGGCCAGTGCTCCAATGACGAGTCCGGCGATAATGAATCCAATCACAGCAGTACGCTCCTATCAGCTTTGGTCCGCGTCGCGGACCGAGGTTTTTATCCTAGACCTGCGCCCCGGCCGTGCAGGCGCGGGCGGGGTGCATTGTGGCCGGCTGTTACGGGTTTTGCTCCCGTTCAGTGACCTCTGCCCGGGAAGTAGCAGGGGTCCTGTCCTGTGCTTTTCCCAGGTCCATGGAGACGGCTGCTTTTTGGTACTCCCGTTCGGGTTCCGGTGTTGCTCTGCGGCCCTGGCCTTTTTCGTCCAGCACGGTGTCGCGTTCTGCTTTTCGTACGTCTTCGTCGGTGATTTGGTCGTCCGTCTTTTCGTTCCAGGCCTTGATCGCCGCCCATGTCACTGCTGCGAGGGGGACCGAGAGGATGGCCCCGATGATTCCCGCGAGTATGGTCCCGGCGGTCAGGGCCAGCAAGATAACCAGGGCGTGGACACTGAGGGTGTGGCCCATTACCACCGGCTGCAGGAAGTTGCCTTCGAGCTGGTTGACGAGGATCACGGCGATGACCACGATCAGTGCCGTGACCGGGCCGTTGGCGACCAGGGCGACGAGGGCGGCCAAAACACCGGCGAGGGTCGCCCCGACCAGCGGGATGAACGCTCCGATGAACACCACCGCGGCCAGCGGCAGCGCGAGCGGGACTCCGAGCAGGATCAGGGCCAGCCCGATGAAGAACGCGTCGACGGTGGCTACGATGGCCGTTCCTCGCACGTAGCCGCCCAGGACCAGAAGGCTTTCCTGGCCTACACGCCTTGCCTTGACCAGGCGTGTTCCTTTGAACGCCCGCAGGATGAAAGCCCAGATGCGTTCGCCGTCTTTGAGGAAGAAGAACAGGATCACGACCATCAGCAGGAAACCGGTGATGAAGGTTCCTGCGGCACTGAGGCCGGAGACCACGCCGGCGCCGGCGGTGCTGCTGGTGATGAAGTCCAGGACGGCGTCCCTGGCCTGTTGGATTTGCTGCTCGTCCACCGGGACCGGGCCGTTGCGCACCAACCCGTAGAGCTGATCGAACCCTTGCCTGGCGCTGCGGGCGAGTTCGCCCGCCTGTCCCATTACGGCGAACACCACGGCCGTGACCAGCCCGCCCACGGCCAGCAGCAGCAGTAGGAAGGAGAACCCGGTCGCGGCGGCACTGGGCCAGCCTTTCCTCCTCAGCCAATGCACCAAAGGCGCGATGGCAGCAGCGAGGATGAGCGCCAGCAGCAGCGGGATGACCACCAGCCGCAGCTGGATCAGCGCGTACACCAGCACCGTTGCAAGGCCCAGCAGCAAAAGAGTCTGTCCCGCCCTGACACTTGCGCGCCCGTAAGCATTCCGCCAGGGGTCCACCCGATCCGGAGTATTCATGGATTTTTCTCCTCATGTAGGGCAGTCACGGCGCTGTCCTGCCGCTGGCATCCCCCAGGACACACCCGGAACAAGTGCCGGTGTTCAGGCTACCTAAGGCTCTCACGCCCTGTCCGGGCCTGCCGTGACCGGTGCCGGTCCCCGACGATCCCGTCAACAGCGGGGACAGTGCAGGCTCCCTTCCCGCTGGCCGCCGAAGACAGGAACAGTTCAGTGACAATGGAGCTGCGGTGCGGCGCTGGCCGCCGCCCGCGGCCTGATACTTAGGGTGCAGCTTCTGGTGGAACCTGAAGCTGTCAGTCTCCTTTTTCCGCGCCCAGCGCTGCGATGGAGTCCGCCTGATCCAGCAAGTTTTTTCGGTCGGCCGGTGAATGGTTTGCGGCGCCGATGGCGTTGCGCATGAGGCGGAGGTGTTCGAGGACCTCCGCCCGGTGCGTGCCGTTGCGGTCACACCAGCTGAGTTCGTGGAGGAGTCCAAGAAGACGCCCGGCCACGACGGGGTCCGCTGCCCGTACTGTCGTGGCTGGTTCAGGGCCAAATCGAGGAGGTCACCGAGGACAGGAAGGGCCAGCACCACACGTACCTTCCTGGCCTTGTCCCTGAGCTGGTCCGGGCCCTGGGGCCGCTGCGCCAACCGGCAAGGAGGACGGAGAGATGCCCGATGACGTGGACGGCGGTGGTGGGGTCATTAACGCCAGGCGAAAGGGCGCGTACGGCGACATCGACCAGCTGGCGGAACCCAAATCCGACATCCTGGACATTGGTGCGCTCATACCCGGTTTCGACAGCTGTCTCTAAGACCGCCGGCGTGAATGTCACTCCAGGGTCCGCCGGCCAAACGGTCGCGAAAGGAACACCCCTCGACCAAGGAGGTGCCCGGCTCACGGTCGATCCGCACCACGGTCCCGGGAGACTTTCGCAGCTTGCACCAGCGCGGCCTTATCGAACGAGGTCAGGAACCCTGAATGAGTGGAGTTGATAAGGAATGTTTCGGACGCCGGGGACCGGGCCGGGTCCGGGAGAAGGGCGGTCCTTGGGAAAGACACGGTCAATGGTTTCCTGCGTTTCGGCGTTGACCCTTCGCATCATGGTTTCCCCACGGATTTCCCTGGTGAGGTGCGCCAGGAAGAGCACCAGCCCGATGACACTGGCTATGGCGAGCACGAAAGCGACCGTGACGGAAATCTCCGGAACAAGTGAAGATTTCCCGTCGTCTTCACCGCGAACGCTGCGAAGGACCGTCAGCGCATAGGAAAACGTGGCCAGAAAGAGAGCCAGCGTGCGGTGGACGAAACGGTCAGCAGTAAACGTCCGCACCAACCGTGGGGAGAACTGGCTGCTGGCCACCTGGAGAGTAACAACGGTCAGCGAAAACGCCAGCGAGGTCACGGTGATAAGGGAACCCGAAATGGCCTGCAGAACAGCCCTGGCCGCGTCCGTTCCCCCGCTAAAGAGGAGAACTGTCATATTGCCGGGCAAACGGTCGTCGACAACTGCATCGAACATGGGCAACGCGGTGCCCAGGATCACGGCGACAACAACCGCGAACGCCGGAACAGGTCATAACTCGGTCCGTAACGCATCCGCTGACCGGGAGGCACATGCCTTCACTATGGCCCCCGCGAAGCATGGAAACCGTTTCTGCCATAAGTTCCTACTCTGCCGGGACGTCATCTATGAGAACTATGTCTAGCACGGACGGAACCTGCCCGCCCTACCACGTTGGTCCACGGAACCAGCGCGGAGGCCGGGAAAGGGCACCGGGCTCTTAGCTGGCTGTTGCCGGAATATCGCCCAAGCCTCTGCGGTCTCCTCGCCACGGGAGAAACGCGTCTCTTTGCCCGGTGACAGCGGAATAACGCGTCGTAGACACCGGCTTGCGATCAGTGTGGCCGTAGGAATTTGCACCTATCAGGATTTCCCTGGTCCTCCCTTGGTGATCAAGCCCCACTCCTGACTATCGAATTCGGCGGCCCACCGGCCCCCCGAACTGTCGGCTCTCGTTATCTAAAGTCCCTCACATCATTCCATCACCGTGAGATGCTGGCCCTTTTGAGCTCTTCCAGCTGCTAAGCCCTTCCGTCCTTAAGACTTGGCGAGTATAAGTGTTGTGATGAACCGGCCCGGCTGGGGATACCCGCTGATAGCTCTCCAACGGCAAAGGAACCTCAGCAGGGCGGCAGGCATTCTGGTCAACCCCACAGTTGAGGAATCTCAATGGCATCACACCTGTCCTAGCTAGCAGCAGAAGATCAACTGCCGATTTTGAAGGACGTCGTGCACCTACTTCAGGGTGAGGACGAGTTTGGGTGCGGTGGTGCTGCCGGCTTCTTTGGAGTTGAGGTCCAGGCCGTCGGTGCTGCTGGTATCCAGGCCGAGGGAGAGTTGTTGGCCGAGTTCACCGGCCAGGGCGCTGATGGTCAGCGGGATGTTGTAGTTGGTGTTGGTTGTTGTCGGGCCGAGCGTGCCGATACCGGCACCGAGCGTGGGTCGGTTGTTGTAGGTGATCCCGCTCTCGGTCCAGCCGTCATCAGCGACCAGTTTTACGTTCTGCTTACCCGTTGACCCACTCCGGGCGCTGCGCACTTGCAGTGTTGCGCTCTCCAGGGTCCTGCCGGCGTACGCGGACAGATCAAACTTCAAGTACGTGAGATCCACTACCGGGCTGCTGTCCACCCCCAGCACGGTACCCGCGCCGTAGTTCGTCCCCGCCGCTCCGCCCGAGACATAGCTGTCAGCAGTGGCCGTGAGCGTGACGGTCTCCGACGCGCCCCCGGCGGAAGCGGTGGTGAAGGTCCACGTCTTGTCCTCCGCCAACGCGTTACCTGCAACATCCTTCACCCCGTCGGTGCCGCTCCTGATCATCGCCGTGTACGTCGTACCGGCCGCCAGATCCGCGTCCGGGTTCAGCGTCGCTATCCTGTCCGTGCCGTTGTAGGTCACGGCGGCCGGCACCGCGGCCGCCCCTGCGGTCAACGTGAACGTCGCCGGGGTGACCGTCGAGGCATCGATCGCCTCCGAAAACGACCCCGTCACATCCGCTCCCACCACCACACCGGCCGCCCCTGCAGCCGGAGCCGTACCCGTCACCGTCGGAGCCATCGAATCACCCGGCGGTGCAGGCGCCGCCCCGCCGCCACCCAGGGTGATGACGAGTTTGGGTGCGGTGCTGCCGGATTCTTTGGAGGTGAGGTCCAGGCCGTCGGTGCTGGTGGCGTCCAGGCCGAGGGAGAGTTGTTGGCCGAGTTCGCCGGCCAGGGCGCTGGCGGTGAGTGGAACGCTGTAGTTGCTGTTGGCTGCTGTGGGGCCGAGCGTGCCGATGCTGGTGCCGAGCGCGGGGCGGTTGTTGTAGGTGATTCCGCTTTCGGTCCAGGTGTCATCCGTGACGAGTTTGATGTTTTGCTTCCCTATTGACCCGCTGCCGGCGCTGCGCAGCTGCAGTGTCGCGCTCTCCACGCTGCGGCCCGCGTAGGCTGTGAGGTCGAATTTCAGGAAGGTGACTTCCACGGGACTGTTGTCCACACTGAGAGAGGTGCCCGTGCCGTAGTTTGTTGCTGCCGCTCCGCCCGCCACCCAGCTGTCAGCGGTGGCTGTGAGGGTGACGGTTTCCGTTGTGCCGCCACCACCGCTGGCGGCGGCCGTGGTGAAGCTCCAGGTCTTGTCCGAGGCCAGCGCGTTGCCGGCAGCATCCTTCACCCCGGTGGAGCCGCTCTTGATGGTTGCCGTGTAGGCGGTGCCGGCTGCCAGGTCCGTATTCGGGTTCAGCGTCGCGGTGTTGCCTGTGCTGTTGAGGCTCACGGTGGCCGTTACCGTCGTCGTTCCTGTCTTGAGGGTGAACGTGTCCGCATTGATGGTCGAGGTGTTCATCGCTTCGGAGAACGTGGCGGTCACGTTGGTCGACACTGCCACGCCTGGAGCAGCATCAGCCGGGGACGTGCCCGTCACCGACGGAGCCGTCGTATCACCGCCCCCTGCGCCGCCACCGCTGGACAGGGTGAGGACGAGTTTGGGTGCGGTGCTGCCGGCTTCCCTGGAGTTGAGGTCCAGGCCGTCGGTGCTGGTGGCGTCCAGGCCGAGGGAGAGTTGTTGGCCGAGTTCGCCGGCCAGTGCGCTGGCGGTGAGTGGAACGCTGTAGTTGCTGTTGGCTGCTGTGGGGCCGAGCGTGCCGATGCTGGTGCCGAGCGCGGGGCGGTTGTTGTAGGTGATTCCGCTTTCGGTCCAGCTGTCATCCGTGACGAGTTTGACGTTCTGCTTGCCCGTTGACCCGCTGCCGGCGCTGCGCAGCTGCAGTGTTGCGCTCTCCACGGTCCGGCCCGCATACGCTGAGAGGTCGAATTTCAGGTAGGTGGTTTCCACGGGACTGTTGTCCACGCTCATTGTGGTGGAGGTGCCGTAGTTTGTGTTTGCTGCTCCGCCTGCCACCCAGCTGTCCGCGGTGGCGGTGAGGGTGACGGTCTCGGACGTCCCGCCGCCGCCGCTCGCCGCGGCTGTGGTGAAGGTCCAGGTCTTGTCCGAGGCCAGCGCGTTGCCGGCAGCGTCCTTTACCCCGGTGGAGCCGCCCTTGACGGTTGCGGTGTAGGTGGTGCCGGCTGCCAGGTCCGTGCCTGGGTTGAGCGTCGCGGTGTTGCCGGTGCCGCTGTACGTCACTGCGGCTGAAACCGCCGTCGTCCCTGTCTTGAGGGTGAACGTGGTCGAATTAATGGTGGAGGCGTTCATCGCTTCGGAGAACGTGGCAGTCACGTTTGTTGAAACGGCCACGCCAGTAGCACCATCAGCCGGGGACGTTCCCGTAACCGTGGGAGCCGCCGTATCACCCGGAGGGGGAGCCGTTCCAAGCGACCGGTCCGAGTACCAGTAGCGCGAGGTGGCCTTGTTGGTGGCCATAACCACAACACCCGTGGTGGCGTTCACCCCCTGTTTAGTGGTGGTGACATTGTTCATGTTTGCTGACGCGCCGTCCTGGATAACCGGTGTTCCCCGTCCGGTGCCGAAGACAGGACTGTCCATGGAGGCGGTCTTCTCGTAGATGCTGCCGGACATTCCCGAATACGCGCAGCCGGATACTGAGGTGGATGGGGCCGTATAGAACGCCCTCACCTGGTTATTGGCCGTATCCAACAGGATTTGAGGTCGGGAAACACAGTCAGCCACGGTTGCGATAGTTGATTTTGTGAACGCGCCTGTTCCGGGTTTGAAGACCAGTAGCTGCAGCTGGGGCAAGGTCTTATCCGACGAGGTGCCGTCAAGGCTGGTCTTTGTCGCCGCGTAGACCCGTCCTGCCGAATCAGCCAAGAGGGCTTTAAGATTCAGGTGATCGTCGGCCTGGCCTTTGCCCTGGATGGCGGGCTGCACCTTCCACGACGATGCTGCGGTGGGGGACGTCCCGTCGGTGCGCGTGGCCCAATAAACGGCTCCCGCCGGCTGGTCGCTCCACATCACGCCGATTTTTTTGTTGCCAAAGGCAACAACTGCCGAGATGTCATCGGGGGCGGGGTTTGGATCCGCAACAGGTAGCACGAACGGAGACCCCCAACTGGTGCCGCCCGGTGCGGACGAGTTCACGTAAACGCTGCTGGTGTAGCCGGAGCTTGAGCTTCCGGCCACCTGCGTCCACGTCGCCCAGATGGCGCCGGTGGTGTCCTTGTCGATTGTCAAGGACTCGCTGCTGTTGTTGTTGATGTTTATGGGAAAGCCGGAGTCGAGCGTGTACTTGCCGGCACTGTAGCTGTACCTGTAGAGCTTGGCGGGCTGCCCTGAGACTGAAGCCTTTGCGCCGGAGTCCCCGGACACCGTCACCACATGGGAGGCGATGTAGAGTTTGTTCCCATCCCACAACGTGTCCGCTGACGCAGTGCCGCGGCTGTCATTCGTAACGCCCGTGCTCATCCAGGTCCTCGTGGCCCTGTCCAGTCGGTAGATCTGCCAGCCAGTTCCGGTGGTCCACATCTGCGCCCACCACGATCCGTCATTCCACCATAGTTTGCTCTGCGGTTTATCAGCGGTAGGGGGATTGGCCACACCCGAGTAGCTGATGCTTTGGTAGCCGTAATTCTCGGCTGCCTGAGCATTGCTGGCTGCTCCGATCAGGCTGGCAAAGAGGGCAACTGTTAAGACCAAAGCCTGGGCGGCTGAAGTTACCGGCGCTTTAGCTTTTGGCATCTCGGATTCCCTTGCTGGAGAAACATTTACTGGCGGCACCCCAACGGTGCCGGACGGTCGCCGTTGAACGTCAGGATTAGGACAAGGTAGTCCGCGCTTCCTGCCGGGGGCAATGGGGTTTTCGGGACGAAGAGCCAATAGGGAGTTGAGGGTTTAATTGCTCTTTGAACCTGTCGACAAAGACCCGGTTTTGAGGCTGCTGCTCCGGTGCGACGGTCACACGAACTCCTCCTGCCCCAGCCCTAAGTTGAGAAAGGGCGCCGTGTAATCCACCGCACTGCACAGATCCTGCCTGCAAGATCCATTGCTCGACCGGAGTTGGCAGGAGCGTTACGGTCCCGGTGCCCGCAGCCGCTGGTGTTCATCACATATGCGGAAAGCAGGGTGACGCTCGGGCCGGGATGGCTGCCGGTGCAAACGCCCTTCAGCAGTAAACGTCCGCGGCGACAAACGGAAAAACGGGCTGCTGGCCAGCTGAAGCGTGACCGCCGTCAGCGAAAACGTCGGGGACGTGACAGGTGAGCAAAGAACCCAATGTGGTCTGCACAACGCCCCTGGCGTCCGGCAGGGCAGAGGAAGGTTCTACTCCTCCGGTCACAAGGGCATAACGTGTCTTTGGCCAAGGCTTGCGATCAGGTCACGAGCGTTGACGGGGGCCGCAGCACGTTCCTACTGTGGTGGGTCTAGAAGCTGCGACCTTGGCACAGGCAGCAGGGCCCGTCACCAGGACAGACCATGGTGGGCGACTCAACCGAAAGACATACATCATGTACGCGGAAACAAAAGAAACCGCCGTCACCAAGGACAAAAGTCCCACACCAGCCACAGCCGAAACCGGCGGGCTTCCGCCCCTGACGGTCAGAACCATCAGTGCAGGGTCTGTGTCCTCGCGTGTGTTCTCCCTGGCCGGCCCTTCGGACACGCCGGGGCCGGTGTTCGTACTTTTGCACGGTATAGGGGCCTCCCACCGCTATTACCGCCGGCTCCAGGCTGTCCTTGCCCGCCACGGAGACACCCACGCCATCGACCTGCCCGGTTTCGGCGCTACCACCACACCCGACCAGCGTATGTCCGTCGCGGGATACGGGGGTGTCATCGCGGGGGTACTCGAGGCGATCGGCACTGGCCCGGTCGTGGTCATCGGACACTCAATGGGCACCCAGTTCGCCACCGAGCTGGCGGTTCAGCGTCCCGACCTGGTCTCGAATGTCGTTCTGCTCGGCCCGGTCGTGGATCCTGCACGCCGTACCGTCCTCCAGCAGGCCATGGCACTGGGCCTTGACTCCCTGAGGGAAAGTCCGCGAGGCAATGCCATCGTGTTCAGCGACTACATCCGCTCCGGACTGCGCTGGTACCTCACCGAACTGCGCGTCATGATGTCCTACCCCCTGGAAGCCCGCCTGGGCCACGTCACCCGGCCCGTACTCGTTGTCCGGGGATCGAAAGACCCCATCGCGCCCCGACAATGGTGCCAACAATTGGCGGACATCCCGGGCCAAGGCCAATTCCTCGAAATCGCCGGACAACCGCACATGGTTCAACACGGTGCACCCGACCGAACAGCAGCGGCCATACTCGCCGCGGCAACCATTCAGGACAGCTACGGTCCTCTCGTCCCGGTGCAGTGATCTCCGCTTTCTACGAAGTGCACGCCGGCCACCGCAGAAACCCCGGCCCTGCAGAGGACCATGAACATCCGGAATCGAAGAGCAACACGCAACGAGGCTCAGAATGGAACATGGTTTGTCCTCGCCGCTGGGCGAAACCTTGACAGGGGCCGAACAGAAGGGTCGGTTGCCGGTATGAGTGCGCTTCGAACCGCCTTCGACCTCAAGTTTGCCCGGACGTCCCCCAAACGTGGCACGGGCAGGGGCGGTGAGTCCCGAGCTCAGGGTTCACCCCGCCGTTCCGAAGGCTCGCCATCCTGTGGAGCCTTGACGGCGTCTATGGCAGCGGTGCTCCCGGCCGTCGCTTTGGACCGTGGCCGGGATCTGAGGAACAGGAAGAGTCCGAGGCCGGCAAGAAAGAGCAGAGCGGATACCCAGGTGTTCACCCTTAGCCCCAGGATCGTGTTGGCGTAGTCAGAGCGCATCAGCTCGAAGGCAAAGCGGCCGGCGGTGTAGAAGACAATGTAAAGGGCAAACACCGAGCCGGCACCGAGAGTGTACCGGCGGTCCAGGAACATCAGCAGCAGCGCGGCGGCCACGCACCACAAGGATTCGTAGAGGAACGTTGGCTGGAAGTATCCGAGGATCTCCGGTGTGCCGTCACCGGCGGTGACTGCCTGGCCGGTGGCGGGGTTCATGGCGTGGATCTGAAGTTTCCACGGCACATCCGTCGGTGCCCCGTAGAGCTCGTTATTGAACCAGTTGCCCCAGCGTCCGAGCCCTTGGGCGAGGAGCAGCCCTGGGGCGGCGGCGTCCGCGAACGCTGCCAGGCTGGCCCCGGTCCGCCGTGCCCCGATGGCGGCCCCGACAAGGCCGAGGGCGACCGCGCCCCAGATCCCGAGCCCGCCTTCCCAGATCCGGAAAGCCCCCCAAGAATCCTTGCCGGGCCCAAAATACAGCTGGTTGTCGGTGATGACGTGGTAGAGCCTGCCGCCGATGATGCCGAACGGAACCGCCCACATGATGATGTCCAGGGCCTGGGCTGTTGTGCCGCCCCTGGCCCGAAGGCGGCGGGCTGTCAGCCAGGTGCCGAGGACGATGCCTGCCAGGATGCAGAGCGCGTAGAAGCGTACTGTCAGCGGTCCGAGCTCCAAGGCGCTGACCGTGGGCGAGGGTATGAACAAACCCGGCAGTACTGAAGTTCGCAACAAACCCGTCCCTTTATCTAGGTGAAAGGGACATTGTGCCCTTTTCGATGGTAGGCGCTACGGCAGCGGATCGCCGACCTCGGGTAGGTTCTGGTCTTGGGCTGCTGGCAGGGCAAGTCTTTCCTGAATGTGGGCCAGTAAGGTCTTGGGCCGGAACGGCTTGGTCATCACCGCGTCCGCCCCGGCCGTCATCAGCATCCCTGACATATTGACATGGCCGGTGAGTATGAGGATGTACACGTCACTGAAGCTTCTGATCCGGCGGATCACTTCAAGACCATCGATGTCAGGAAGACCGTAATCCAAAAGCACGGCAGCCGGGCTGTGATGATTCACCGCCGATACCCCGCCTACTCCTGTTCGCTCCAGGAAGACGGTAAGTCCTGTCCCGCCCAGTACCCCCTGGATCAGGCGGCCAATGTCTTCGTCGTCTTCAATCACTATGAGCGTCCGCGCACCCGGCATCACAAGGATCTCCTTCAAGCGGTCCCAACAACCGCCCCCTTGAGCCGAACTGTACCAAGAGCACCGCGCACCCCGATATAAGTCCAATCGCCCCCACCTCAGCACCGGCCCAGCAGGTCCCACTCCCAACCCCCACACCGCACATCAGGTTGGCGCCAACCCTTACTGACGTCTGCAAGCCTGACCACGGGCCGAACTCCCTCGCTTACCGACTTGGCTTTACCTGCTCGACGCATCGTTGGGGTCATGGAACGTAGTCGGCCTCCGGGCCGCCCGCGTGCTCTTGCCGAAGACAACTTTCTGTGCGCGCCGGTGGTGTAGTCGAGTTAGGGTTCCGCGAGAGAGCGCGGGCCTATCCCCCGCTGTTTTGTGACGGGTCCCGATGTCCCTGGCTATGCCGGCATGAGATGAGCCTGCGAAGGCTGGGATGAGATGCTGTTGGAAAGCAATAGTGCTGGACCGGATGCGTAAATTGCTGCCCCTTGGGGGCATTTGCCGCTTGTGGGACGTCGTCTACGATTTCGACCCGGCGGAGGCGACAGAACAAATTGAAGCCTGGTGTTCCCAGGGCGGTACCAGCGTCGATGGCCAGTGGAGCCGTGATGAGTTTGAAGAGCACGTAAGAGATGAGCACTCGACGTTCCGGTGGCTCCTTGAGCCCATGATCCAACGCGCTGGCTTCAACATTGTCGAAGCTCAGTACAGGGCAGAAACTTTCGACGCAAAATACCTGCTGCGCGCTATTTAGACCGGCCTGGCCACTATATATAGGTCGGCAAAATTTATAGGGAGCGTCCCTCCTGGCCATGCTCCTGGCGGATTCTCGGAGTACCCCTTGGGCCTAACAGCGCGCCATATTTTGGGGTTGTTCCTGCCTGGCCTTGTTTTGGGGCTGGCTGATAGCGAATCATGTGCAGTGGTGGTGTATTACTCGCTGGAGAGGTTCCTTCTAGCCTTCATCGGGGGCTCCGCCAAGGGGGCTGGCTCCTGGTCTCAGGAATTTCAGGAGCCAGCCCACCTCTCGGCCCGCATGCTGGTCGGTTGACCCTTGGGATCGGCGGAGGCCGCTGGTACACAGCGGCCTGCCCCCAGCGGCGAACGACCTGCACTGGGTGCTAACTTCCGCTCTGCTACAGAAGTGGCCGCACAATGCCACAACCACGCCTGCCTGTGGCAGGAGTGGTTACATGTTTACTTCTGCTCTTCAAGATTGGTCATGATTTGTCCAAGGATCAACGAAACTTTTGAGCCGCCTGGGCGAAGACTTATTTGGGTCCCGGCCGGCCTGATGAATAAAGCGCCCGCCCTGCGGGGAATCAGTGCCGGCGGTGCCGCATGGGCTAGGGTCGTACGTTGGGGACGGCAACTAACGTGGCAGGGACCCTATGCGCAGTATTGAGATCACGGACAAAGGCGCTCTTGAACTCGCAGACGGATTCCTCCGGCTGCGCTGGAGAGCAGGCCACACCATTGGAGTGGACGAGGCTCATGGGGCTGCCGCTGCCGTAGGCGTGCTCAGCCAGGGAATCAGCTTTCCGATGCTCATACACGTTGGACGGGTGAACTTCACCCCTCCCGCCCGAAAAGTAGTTCTGCCCCCGGGAACCGTTTCACGCATCGCGCTGCTGGGTTCCTCTCCCGTGGATTATGTCCTCGCCCTTTTCGTTCTGCGGGTAAGCCCGTTGCCGTGCCCCGTCGCGTACTTCACCTCGTCAAGGAAGGCCATGGCTTGGCTTCGCCGCGACCCGGACCTGACTAAGGGCGGGTAAGTCCTGATGGCCCACGGACGGCCGGTTCCTACCAGAGGCGACTGACGGGACTGGTTCGCAGGGCGCCCCGTCCATCCCCGGGTGCAGTGGCCAAAAAGCCCCGTGCTCCGCCCTCCAGGGACGGGGGGCAGAGCATGCATGGGCAGTTTCACTGTTCAGGGCCCTTCGGTGCGGCACCCGAGCTCGTCTCGGTGGCCTTCAAGCCTGAGCTGGTCTGAGGGGTTGGTGCGGCCGTCGTTGAATCTGATGTGATCGCTGGTTAGCGGCTCGTAGAACCGGCGGTGCGTGTGGTGTTGCGGGAGAGCAGGATGGCCAGGGCAATCATGGCGATGCCGAGGATCAGGTGCAGCCAGTTATCGGCACTGTTGACGGGGACGAAGTTGGCGGGAGTGTCGTGGCCGACGATGGTTCCGTAGAGCCAGAGGATGAGGTATACGACGCCGCCGTAGAGCAGGTAGTTCCTGGCCTGGCCGTTGGTGCGGGACATCAGGATTCCCGCGACGCCGAAGAGCAGGTGAACAATGTTATGCAGGATCGAGACCTGGAAAACCCCCAACAGGAGCGCTTCGGAGCCGTGCCCGGCGAAGGAAAGGGCGTCGTAGTTGCTGGTGATGCCCGGGATGAAGCCGAGGACTCCGACGAGCAGGAAGACGGCCCCTACTGCCTGGGCTGCTCTTTGGAGGGTGGTTTTGGGGCCGGTAGCCCGGTTTGTTGTCGCCATATGCTTGCTCCTGCTTCGTTGAAATGTGTCTTTACCGGATTTTGCCGGTGGCCGGATCCGCGTGCGGGTCGTGCTTGCCGGACTGCGTCCGCGTGCCGGGTGAGGGTGCTTTGCTCGGCATTTCTGAGGTAGCCGATGTGTTGTTCCAGCTGCCGGCGGAACAACGCCTCATCAGTCGCTGCAGCTTCCGGCCCATTACGCACGAGCTCTTCAGCGGCGGAAAGGACCTCCCGTCCTGCCCTGGTGAGGCGAACGTCAGCGCTGCGGCCGTCCCTGCCGGGCTCTCTGGTCAGAAACCCGAGTTTCTGCAGCCGCCGCAGCACCTTGCCCAGGCTTTGCCGGCTCACGCAGAGCATGTCCGCGAGGTCCGATGCGGTGGCCGGTTCAAGTGAAGCCGCAGCGTCCAGGGCGTCCAGCGATCCTGTAGTCAGCCCGAGACGGGCCAACCGGCGGTTGAGCCTTCGCTCATAAAGCCTGGCCGCGATGCTGACCAGCCGGTGGGTGGCCCACTGGTCCGGAACCGGGCCGGGCTCTGACTTCAGCCGTGGCCCGCCGGCAACGGGTAATTGCTGGTCGGGGTCCTGCGGCCTCCCCGCTGGGCCGCGGGGAGGCTTTGTGGCCCTGTCCCGGGCGCTCACGTGCTCTGGACGGTGTCCTTGGCGTCTGCAGCGCGGTCTTTGACGTCAGTAACGGCGCCTTGGCCTTCGGCCTTGACGTTCTGGACGGCGTCGGCGGCGCTGGCCTTGACGCTTTCCATCGCTTCCTGGGCCGGTTCCTTCAAATCCTCGACCATGTCTTTGGCCGCGTCGGTCAGCTTTGTACCCAGCGGCTGAGCGGCCGTTTTGAGCTGATCCGCTGCCTGCCGCTCCTTGGTGCTGGCCGGGATCAGGGACGAGAGCAGCATCCCGGCGCCGAACGCGATCAAACCGGCGGCCATCGGGTTCCCTTGGGCCTTGGACTTCACCTGACCCGGGGCTGCCGAGATCGCGTCACCGGCATCGGAAAGTTTGGCTGTAACGCCCTGCCCGGCACCATGCAGGGAATCGCCCGTGCTGTGCAGGGCGTTCCCGGCATGGCCGGTGCCCGAGGAGACCTTGTGCTGAACCGTGGACACCGTATCTCCCACAGCGGATGTGGCGGAATCTGCTACTCCCATGACTTTGTCCTTGACTCCGGCGACGGCGTCCTTGACGCTGCCCTTGACCTTGTCGGTCTGGCGCTGGACGACGTGGGCCGGGGTGACCTTGTGGGCGAGGGCGTCCACGTTCGTGCCCAGGCGTTCGCGGGTTTCTTCTATTTCTGCACGGATTGCATCCGGGTTTTCGCTCATCGGGTTACCTCACCTGGTTTTAGGGTTTCGGGAATTTCAGAAAGTGTTTCGCTGGTCTGGGGCATGCCCTTGATTTGCTGAAGTTCCTTGCGGCCCTTCGAGGCGAGGACCGCGGCGATGATGCCCCAGATCACGGCGACAATCACGGCGGCCCAGCCCAGTGGCATCAGGGCGCCCAGGGCGAACATGAGTGCCAGGGACAGGAACAACAGCACGAAATGCCCGGCGACGCAGGCGCCGGCGAGCATGCCGCCGCCCTTGCCTGCCTTCGTAGCGGACTGCTTTGCTTCTGCCTTCGCAAGCTCCACTTCCTGGCGCATCAGTGTGGACAGGTCGCGGGTCACCTCGCCCAGCAGGTCACCCAGCGAGGTGTTGTCCGCCTTTAAATGGGCTTCGCTCGGAGGCGGCTCCGGAATCTGGCTGCTCACAGGTGGCGTCCTTCCCTCGACTGGTAAAGGTCATCCTCGAGCCGCAGCGGAGTGTCCTCCGCACTGCCCGAGGGCAGTGATGAGGTGGAAACCGGAGCGCCTCCGCCTATGACGGGCTCATCATGGAAAGCGGCGGGGCTGCCTGCGCCAAAAGCCGTATTTTGCCCGACCGGAGCTACCTGCGGGGACGGGCCCGCGCCTTGGGTCGCGGAGGTCACTGCGGTGAGGCCGCGGGTGAGGCGGCCGGCAAGCATGCCCGCCCCTGCTGCCAGCAGCAGGAATGTGCCCGGCTTACGGCGGGCGAAGGACTGCACGTCACCCAGAAGTGCTGCCGGGTCCTTCCCTTCAATCCAGGAAGCTACCGCCGAGGTCCGGTCAGCGGCCTGCCGGATCAGGTCACTGGCGACACCCTTCTGCTCGGGGGCATCGGCCATGGTCTGCAGCTGGCTGGAGATCGTCCGGATTCCTTCGGCGGCCTTCTGCTGCTGTGTGCCAGCCTGGCTGGAAAACCCTGACTTGGCTTGGGACAGCACATCTTTGGCGCTGGACTTGGCCTCGGAGGCGACGTTGGCGACTTCTTCCTTCGCGGTCTGGGCAACGCCCCGTGCTGCCGAGACTGCCTGGCCCGCCACGTGGGAAGCTTCTTCTTTCGCGGCTTCCTTCTTGGAATCGGATCCGCCGTCGGCAGCCGGCGCCGCGGCCTCGGTTGTTCCGATAGACGTCTCCGGATCCTGCGCGGAGGGTCCGGAGACGTTGGTCCACTGATTTTCCGTCATCATGCTCTCTTTCCATCGTGGTCAGCTGCTGTAGACGAACCAGCACTCCCCGCAATAGTAAGCATGTTTACTAATAAATAGTAAGTACCCTTACTATGTGATGGAAATTAATGCCTGTCACCGGATTGCCGCCCTGATCCAGCCCCCCATTGAAGGCGTACCAACTCCGCCGCAACCCTGCCGAACAGATCGAACACGGCATCCAACTGCTGCGGGCGGCTCTGCCCAAGGGGTTGCAGGAGCGCCACCGGGACTTCTTTCAAAGAAGCAGTGGTGTTGGGCTGCAGTGGAACTGAAAACCGTAGGCGCCGCATCGGCGGTTCCGGCGAGGGCGGTCAGGACATGCTGGGCTGTGAGCCAGTCTTTCGTCGGGCGCGGGTTTGGCCGCGGGGGCCACCCGATGGGCATTCATACCACCAGCCGGTTCTCCGCCGGGCTTTCGAATACGCCGAATCCATCCCCCGGATCATCCTCATCGACAAGCAGTTGACCGACTAACTATCGGTCATGGAGCAGGCGTCCAGATGCCCGAACCGAAATCGAGGATTCTTCGAATAAAACCCCTGGTGAGTAAGTCGCAGCAGGGTTCAAACGCGTCAAGGGCACGGGATATTGCTGTCCCTGAAGCCAGGTAGGAAAATAGCCGACAGCCCGACACAGCGCCGACAACAGCGCATATGTCCGCCGGGTCCGAGCAGAACATCCTTTCCATCCTTCAGCGCTTCAGCTCCGACAGCAGGAAAACGAAAAGAGGGGTCGCATCCGCAGTTCCGTCGTGCACCTCCTGGGTCCCCGAGCGATCCTCCCGCGGTCCCCGGCAGAATGCCTTTCCCCGCCAAAGATGATGGCGTTCAAGGGGGGCCCGCTCTGGTCGTCATTCTTGGCCAGTACTACCATTTGCTTGTTGCAGGCTGGGGGTAGCGCCTTCTCTGACACTAGTGAAACGAGGAAGCAGTCATGGAATGTATGACATGGTTCGCGCCCATCCTTCCCGGCAAGCTTGAGGCTTTCAAGGAATTGGTTGCTGAGACCCAGGGGCCTCGGATGGAAGAGTACAAGCAGGCCCGGCAGCGAATGGGAATCGCCAGGGAAGTCGTAAGCCATATGGCCACGCCTCAAGGCGATTTCGCCTGCATTTTCCAGGAAGGAAAGGACCTCGGCAAAGCGTTCCAAATGGCCGCTACCTCCGATGATCCCTTCGATGCATGGTTCCGTAGCAGGATCACAGAGATTCACGGTATTACCCCAGAAATGCTCCAAGGACCACTTCCTGCCACGTTATACGTGAACTATCGGGTGTGAGTGATCAGCTGCTCATGAGGAAGCCACTGGTGCCGGCAGTCCCGGGACGGTTGCTGCGGCCCTGGCGTGCACGCGGGGGCCGGTCGTCGCCTTCCGCGAAGCAGGAGGTGAACTGACCTCCGCCCTGGTGTCGCTTCTGCTCTCCCGTGGCTTTCAAGGGTTAGGTAACTAACGAATCGCCTGCTGCAACGGAGGGCAACAAAGGGACGCTAGGGAGCCCTGGTGGTCACCTCATCCACCTAACCCTTCCAATAGGGACAATCGAAGCCGAAGCGGAGAGCCCCAAGCCACGAACCGGCCACATCCAATGCCGGTAGCGCACCCGTGACGTGTCAGGTTGAGCACCGAGACCGGTGGCGACGGACGTCAACGAATGCCAATGCCACTTGCTACCCTGTCCAATGGTTCATTCAATTTTCCGCGTGCGCGCGGAGGCGCTTATGGCAGATCTACTCCGCGCTCAGCACCCCCTGAGTATGTCAACTATTTTTGGCCCCGTTAGGGCGGCCATATCCGGCCCCGTCCGGGTCAGGATTTTCTGCTTAGCCTGACCAGGCGCAGGATGATTCCTGCCGCGAACATGAGGATGCCGAGCACCACAGACAGCGGCGGGAGGGTGGTAACTAGGGCAACGCATGCCACGGCGCCAAGTACTTGCAGTGCTTTGGGATAACGGCGGTCCGTGTCCGGCTGCGTGAAAGCGGCGATGTTGGCGACCAGGTAGTAGATCAGCACGCCGAACGAGGAGAAACCGATCGCGCCTCGCAGGTCGGCGACGGAGATGATCGCGCAGATCACCACGGCCAGGGTGGTCTCGGCCCGGTGGGGAACTTTGTAGCGGGGGTGGACGGCGGAGAGCCAGTGCGGAAGGTCGTGTTCGCGGGCCATGGCCAGGCTGGTTCGTCCCAGCCCGGCAATGAGGGCCAGCAGGGCGCCCAGTGCCGCGACAGCTGCTCCTGCCCGGACTACGGGGCCAGCCCATGACATCGACCCGGCTTCTACCGCGGCGGCGAGGGGTGTGGGGTTGGTTGCCACTCCTTCGGGGCCGATGGTCGCCAGGAGGGTGACGGCAATGACGGCGTAGACGATGATGGTGATGCCCAGGGCGATACCGATAGCGCGGGGGATGGTGCGTTTGGGGTCACGGACTTCTTCGCCCATGGTCGCGATTCTGGCGTAGCCGGCGAAGGCGAAGAACAACAGCCCCGCGGATTGCAGGATCCCGTACCAGCCGTGAGCCAGCAGCCCGTCCCCGAGAATCCTTGCCGGGTCCGGGGAGGAGCCTCCCCAGCAGGCCGCAACGGCGATCGCGAGGGCTGCCAGCACGGCGACGACGAGGATGCGGGTCAGCCCGGCTGTCCTTGTTACGCCGTGGTAGTTCACGGCGGCGAGAACGATCACGGCGGCGATGGCCACGGGACGTTCCCACCCTGCCGGGGCGGCGTAGGCGGCGAAGGTCATGGCCATGGCCGCGGCGCTGGCGGTTTTGCCGATCACGAATCCCCACCCTGCCAGGAATCCGGACCAGGGACCGAGCCGTTCACGGCCGTAGACGTAGGTTCCGCCTGAGGTCGGGTAGACGGCGGCGAGCTGGGAGGAGGATGTGGCGTTGCAGAACGCCACGAAGGCCGCGACGACCAGACCAACCAGCAGGCCGGACCCTGCCGCGGCCGCTGCAGGGGTGAATGCCGCGAACACACCGGCGCCGATCATCGAGCCAAGACCGATGACGGACGCGTCGAATGTTCCCAACCGGCGGGCCAGGGCCTGAGGGTTACTCATACGGGTTCTCCTTCGGGGACGTGGGGAGGACTTCGGCGGCGAGTTCAGCAATGGACCTGCGGCCTTCAGCCAGGGCGTCAAGGCCTGCTGTCGTAGCCCGGTAGACGCGGCGGGGCCTGCCGCCGACTACTTCCTGGCGGGAGACCAGCAGGCCGTCCTGCTCCATCCGGTGCAGTGTCGGATACAGGGTTCCGGGAGAAATGGAATACCCGTGGTTGGCCAGCTCTTCGGACATCCAGGCGCCGTGGATGTCTTCCTCGGCGGCGTGGTGGAGGATGTGGAGTCGCACGGCTGCACGCATCAATTCACGCATCGCACTCCCAATGTCGAATACAGATATCGAAATCCGATATCTGGTCTGGGTTCTACGATACCTCCGCTCCGCGTCTTCTCCGAGCCCGAGGACACGTTCTCGGACGGAGGGCCTGGACCGCGCTTACTGGCCCTGGGCCGTTGCGAGACTGCGGGCGAGTCGGTAAGAGTCAGTGCCGGTTTCGATGATGGTGCCGTTGAATGTCAGACGGTCCACGATGGCTGCACAGAGTCGTGGATCCGTAAATGTCTTGGTCCAGCCGGAGAACGACTCGTTGCTGGCGATGGCCACGGAGTTCTTTTCTTCGCGTTCGGTGAGGACCTGGAACAACAGCTCTGCACCGCGCCGGTCCAGTTCCATATAGCCAAGTTCGTCAATACACAACAAGTCCACGCGCCCGTAGCGGGCAATGGTCTTGGCCAAGACTTTCTCATCAGAGGCCTCGACGAGTTCGTTCACGAGCCGGGTGGCCAGCGTGTATTTGACCCGGTAGCCCTTCTCCGCTGCGGCGGTGCCGAGGCCGATGAGCAGGTGGGACTTTCCGGTCCCGGAGTCGCCGATCAGGCACAGGGGCGATCCTTTGCGGATCCAGTCCCCGGTTGCCAGGGTGTGGATCGTGGCGGCGTTGATGTTCGGGTTCGCGTCGAAATCGAAATCCCCGAGCCATTTATCCCGCGGGAAGCCGGCTGCTTTGACGCGGCGGATCGAGGAGCGCCGATCCCGGTCATCACACTCGGCCAGCAACAGCTCCGCCAGGAACCCCTGATAGGAGAGCTGTTCCTTCCCCGCGACGTTGAGGGCTTCATCGAGCACCGCCCGGACGGTGGGCAACCGGAGCCGCCGGCAGGCCTGGTCCACGGCCGCGACCGCCGCCTGCTCGGTCAGGCCACGCCGCCGGCGCAGGGTCGGAGTGATGCTTGTTCCAGGGACGCTGGGGCTCATGAGATGTTCTCCTTCGACACTGTTCCTTCGGTATGGGTGCGTTTGGCCAGCAACTCGTCATAAGCACTGATCGAGGGCATTGGCCGGGTGTCCGGCGGGAGTCCTGCGATGACGGCTGCAGGGTCCATGAGCCGGCGCTGGGTGAGGCTGACAACCCGTTGCACATTCACTTCCACATGAGCACCGGGATGACGGTCCGGACCGGACCCACCTCCGGAAGAAATCGTTGCGTGTCTGCGGGCTTCGACCGCGACGACGTCGGCGCTGACCGCACCCACTCCCAGGGCTGCGGTGATTCCTGCAGTGACAGCGGATGCGTCCATGGAGCGGTGAAGCAGCAGGACGCCGATGAGTTCACGGGTGCCGACCGCGTCGCCGTTGACTCTGCGGGAGGCGGCCCAGAACGCCTCATGAGCACTGGTAAACGCGCCCGACTCCCGCGCCCGGGCCAGAGCCGTGGAACCAGGCAGTGCGCCGGGTTTGGTCTTGAGGACCTCGAGGTAGTGATCCAGCTGAACTGACTGCCCGTGTTTGGCAACAATCCGCTGATGCCTGGCGGCCACGGCACGGCCGTCGAAAACCACGACTTCGGAGGCCCGCAAGGACACCCGGACCTTCCTGCCGATGAACCGGGCCGGAACGGAGTACTTCACCATCCGCACCGTGATCATCGAGGACCGGTCCACCCGCGGTGTCAGCGCCAGCCCCGGGTCGAAGACCTCTCCCGGCAGCGGCGCCAGGAACGGCTGTTCGGTCTCGAAGTCCTGGCCGATGGTGTGGATCCTGTCATTGATCCGCCGCCGGCCGTCCAGGGATTCCCATTCACGGATCCGGTCGTTGAGCTCATCCAGAGACGAAGCGACAGGCATGGGCGAGAGCCTGTTACGACGGAACCAGCCCACCTCGCCTTCGACCCCACCCTTCTCGTGAGCCCCTGCAATGCCGGGCTGGCAGTAGAAGGGATCAAAGCCGTAGTGCGAGCGGAACAACACCCACCGGTCGTTCTCCTGCCGTTGCCGGCCCTGCCCGAACACCACGGCACTGACCGCGCTGGTGAGATTGTCGTAGCGGATGTGCTTCGTTGGGATGCCGCCCAAAACTTGGAAGGCGGCGATGTGGCCTTCCAGAAACGCTTCCTGGGCCTGTGTCGGGTAAATCCGGTGGATAGCCTTGCCGGAGTGGGATAACCGGAAGACGAACATATGACACTTCGTCTTCACACCATTCAGGACCACCCAGACTTCACCGAAATCCACCTCCGCCTCCGCACCCGGGGCATGCTCCTGCGGGACGAATACTTCAACCCGGCGGCCGGCCTCCACATCGATCTGAGCCCGACGGACCCGCACATAGTCACGCACGGTCGAATACGACAACTCCTCCGCCCCGCGCTCCTCAATGAGCCGGGCCAGAATCCGGCGGGCAGTATGGCGTTGCTTCCGTGGCGCCGTCGTATCCTCGGTCAGCATGGCATCGATCGCAGGCTTGAACGGCTCCAACCGCCAGGCCACGCCTTGTCGTGGTTTGCGTTCGGGAGGGGAAGCAGATTCCAGAGCCTGTCTCACAGTCCTTCGGTGAACCCTGTGCCTAGCCGCTAGTGCACGGACCGAGAGGCCCTCGACCCGGGCATCCCTTCGGATCTGCGCGAACAACTCCACTCTCGACTCCATCCAGACCAGCCTTCCGCCGCATCCATACACTGATGAATCCAAGGTTGAAGGTGGGGCCACATATAACCGTCACAAGGTGCCCGGCGAGTCATGAAGTGGGGCCAGAGATAACCGTCCTACCGGGGCCATTCAAACCTGTCACAGTCACCCCCAGATATGAACGGATCAGAGTCGCCACCAGATCCGGCTGCTTATCCGGCCAGGTGGCGGACTGAGCACAAGATTTATGCCCTGGTCGATGGTAAAGGCGGCCGTTAGTGCTGCTGGAGGTCCCCGGACAGGGCGGGGATGCAGCAATGTTCACTCGCTTGATGGACCAACTGAAAATTAACCCGATCCTGGCAGGCCACGCACGCGTCCGGACCGTGTCGGCGGTGACAAGGCCTGCTCGTTCATGGCGATCCGGACCCACCTTCGCGACCGCGGCATTGTGGTGTCATCCCGCCAGCCAACCGATCAGATTGGTCATCGAAAACGGTGTAGATCTACCGGAGGCAGACCTCCTGCCGTCGACAAGGAGGACTACAAGTGCCTGAATCTCGTCAAACTCGCATTTTCACAAACGGAACTTCAGCATCTTCAAGCAGTGGCGCTCCTTGGCAACGCTACGGCAAACTCGCATTCACCTATCGGGGCGGAGCCGTTCTCCGAGCAGTCAGCATGTGGCGGGCGCCTATTGTAGAGACCCACCCCAGCCTTTGAGATGGGTGCCTGACCGAAGCATGACCCCCCAGCCTTAGTGGCTTGTAGTCCCGCGGCGTGATTCAAGGTCGGGCTGTATCCAGCGGTCCGCAAGCAGTCCTGTAGTCAGTGAGTAGAGGGCTTTGTGGACGACATCGAGTATCTGTTCTTTGGCTGGCCAGGAAGTGGGCGGGGCGCCGACACCGGTCGCGTTTTCCAGTGTCTGGTCGAAGGCCAGCCGGACGGCGGTGTGCTTGGTGTGGGCCAGCGGGCCGCGGATTCCCGTGACAGCCCAGATGCCCCGGAGTGATCCGAGCACGGCACCGGTACCCCAGTGCATCACCTGGTTCCAGACGAAGGGCTTCTGCGAGTCGGACGGGTGCCTTCCCAGCAGCGTGAGCAGCGTTCGTGCAGGGATGTAGGAGTTGGGGCGATTAGTCAGGGCTTGTTCTACCTTTTCCCCGGCAGTCATTACAGCCACTCCCGCCAAACCGCTGAGGGCCCCTCTTGCAGCAGCTGCCAGCAGCACTCGTTCACGTGATCCGGGCATTTTTCCTCCAATTGTTGGTGAAAGCGGACAAAATTCATCCCGTTCCGTTCGAGTCCCAGGGACGTCAGGAAAGGGCTGGGATGTTGGTGGTCATAGCCGGGCGTAGGCCCAGCCGTCCCATTGACGTATGGCCAGGTGTGTGATGGCTGCGGGAACAGTACCAACGCCGGCTGTAAGCATGTCCGGTTCCACATTCGCCGAACGCAAGCTGTTGGTACAGGCCAAAAGCCGTGTGCCGGCTCTAAGGAATTCATCAACGGCTGCATGCGTGGAGGAATCCGCCACGAGCAGCTTGACCCCTGGGCCTTGGATAAGCACTTCTACAGTTTTGTTGGGGGGAAGGGCCGCGACGGCATTGGCTGCACTCCGCAAAACAGCCAGCAGCGCATCCTCATCGATCTGCCCGGCGGCGTGAATTAGCAGTCCCGCCTGGTTGCCAGCTGTTGCAACAGGGTTGCTGGGTGGGTTGTCGGCTGGTGCCATGGATACTCCTACAGGTTCGACCCGCTGGGGCCGCATCAACGATATGAACTGTCAAGATACTCCGGCCGGGCGTAACGCTTCAGCGATCCGGATTTGAACTGATATCGCTGAGGCTCGTCAGGGCAGCCTGGAGGCGGGTATCGGCGTCGTTGGCAATGTCCCGGACGGCGGGGCTGCCGCTGAGCCGGACCATCGTCTGAGGGTCGATGGCCTCGATGGTGGTTTCACTCGCACCTTTGCCGCGGCGGACCACGACGTTGCAGGGCAGCAACGCACCGAGCCCGGGTTCGGCCGCGATGGCACGGCTGGCCAGGGCCGGGTTGCACGCGCCGAGGATCAGGTACTCGCCGACGGCGTCTGCGGCGTCGGTTCCGAGTTTGGCCTCGAAGGTGGCGCGGACGTTGATTTCGGTGAGGATCCCAAAGCCCTGTTCTGCGAGAGCGTCGCGGGTACGCTGCACAGCCTCCTCATAGGAGAACGGGACGGCAACGGTGTGCGTGTAGCTCATGCAGGGTCTCCTGGTGCTGGTGGGCGAATACCTGTGTCTCTAGGCGAGGGAGAGGAAGAGCTTCTCCAGGTCTTTCCTGTCCATGCTTGCATCTTTTTGGACGATGCACTGTTCAAGCCCGGTGGCGATGATGGCGAAGCCGGCCCGGTCCAGGGCTTTGGACACGGCGGCGAGCTGGGTGACGACATCTTTGCAGTCCCGGCCCTCCTCCAGCATGCGGGTCACGGCAGCCAGTTGCCCTTGGGCGCGCTTAAGCCGGTTGATCACGGGTGTGAGTTCTGCTGGGTTCAGTTCCAAGGGTTTCTCCAAAAATGGGCGTCAGTACATACATCTTATACCCCTAGGGGTGTTGTTGACTACCCCCGGGGGTATCTGGAATACTCGGTGGGGTACTCAGCTTCTGCCCGTCTCGAAAGGACATCCATGACTTCCCTTTCCGCACCCGCCGTTACTTCCCTGGCTCCGGAGACCCTGCGCGGCTGGTTTCAGGAGCATCAGGACCTGGTGGTGATTGACGTCCGCTCCGCAGCAGAGTTCGAGTCAATGCACATCCGCGGCTCCTATAACGTGCCGCTGCCGCTTCTGTCCGAGCACACGGATGAGCTGGCGGCCCGCCTGGGCAGCCGTGTTGTGCTGGTCTGCCAGTCCGGCGCCCGCGCCGAGCAGGCCCGCCAGCGCCTTGCCAAGTCCGGAATCAGCACCGCCTACGTCCTGACCGGAGGGGCCCCCGGTTTCGCGGCCGCCGGTGGCGATGTCGTCAAGGGCAAGGACCGCTGGGACCTTGAGCGCCAGGTCCGCCTGGCCGCCGGTTCCCTCGTGGTCCTTGGCCTGGCCGGCGGGCGGTTCGTTTCCCCGAAGGTCCGGATGCTCGCCGGCTTTGTCGGCACCGGCCTGACCTTTTCTGCCGCGACCAACACCTGCGCCATGGGCCAGGCGATCTCGGCCATGCCGTGGAACAAGGCCGCCAAGGAGCCGACCCGCGAAAGCGCCATCCTGCAGTTCCCGGCCAGCCCGGCCGTAGAAGCTGAGGCCAAAGCGTCGTGACCGTGACCCTGATCCTCGTCCTGGCCCTGTCCGTGGTCATCGGACTCTCACTTGGGGTCCTGGGCGGCGGCGGGTCCATCCTGACCGTGCCGATCCTGGTCTATGTGGCCGGCTTTGAGGCCAAGGAGGCGATCGCGGCGTCCCTGTTCGTGGTCGGTGTCACCTCTGCGGTGAGCGTGATCAGCCACGCCCGCGGCGGAAGGGTGATGTGGCGGACCGGTTTGATCTTCGGCGCCGCCGGCATGGCGGGCGCCTTCGTCGGCGGCCTGCTCGGCGGTCAGATCCCGGGCCAGATCCTGCTGATCGCCTTCGCCCTGATGATGGTGGCCACTTCTGTCGCGATGCTTCGCGGCAGGAAAAAGGCAGGCGGGGCCGACGGGGCTGAACCGGTGAAGCACGAACTTCCCCTGGGCAGGGTGCTGCTGGACGGTGCCGTCGTGGGCCTGGTCACCGGCCTGGTTGGCGCCGGCGGCGGATTCCTCGTCGTTCCCGCTTTGGCACTGCTGGGTGGCCTGCCGATGTCCGTGGCCGTCGGAACCTCACTGGTGGTCATCGCCATGAAGTCCTTTGCCGGGCTCGCCGGTTACCTCACCACGGTGCACCTGGACTGGGGCCTGACCCTGGCCGTCACCGCAGCGGCGATAGTGGGCACCCTGGTGGGCTCCAAGCTGGCCGGCCGTATTCCGGAAGCTGCCCTGCGGAAAGCATTCGGCTGGTTCGTCCTGGCGATGGGCACCTTTGTCCTGACCCAGCAGGCGCCGGAGGACCTGCGGTGGGTAATCGTCGCCGGTGTTGCTGCCCTGGCCGTGACTGCTGCCGGGATTTGCTGGTTCTTCGTCAACTCCTGCCCGTTGCGCAAAAACGACAGGAACAGCCGCCGGAGCGGTCAGCCGTCACCGGCCTGACCACCGGCCGGGCCAGTACCGCTGCCGCCCCGCCGGGGCGCCAGATGATCAATGCGAAAGGAATGAACGTCATGGGAATTATCAGCTCCCTGAAAAAGGCATTCAGCAAACCCTACAAAACCGTCTCTGTGGCCGAAGCCAAGGAACTTCTTTCCTCCGGCGCCACGTTGATAGATGTCCGCTCTGCCCAGGAATGGCGCACCGGGCGCGCGGCGCAGGCCAAACACGTCCCCCTGGACCGGCTCCAGACCAGCACCGCCGGCATCCCGAAAACCCGGCCCGTGATCGCGATGTGCGCCTCCGGGGTCCGCTCGGCCTCCGCAGCCCGGCTCCTCGCCGCCCAGGGCTACGACGCCTACTCCCTCCGCGGCGGCATGGGCGCCTGGCGCCAGGCCAACGAACCCGTCCGCTAACCACACCACCCGCTTTTGATGCAAAACCTTCGAAGGAGAAACCCATGGCTGAAATCACCGTCACCGAAACCAATCAACGCCGCGACCAGGCCCGGATCCTCGACGTCCGCGAAGACTTCGAGGTCGCCGACGGCATGATCCCCGGCGCCCTGCACATCCCCATGGGCCAGCTGCAGACCCGCCTGTCCGAACTGGACCCGGCTGTCCCCGTCATCGCCGTCTGCCGCAGCGGCAACCGGTCCGCCCAGGTCGCCGACGCACTCAACGGCGCAGGCTACACCGCGGACACCATGGCCGGCGGCATGACCGCCTGGACCCAAGCCGGCCTGCCCACCACCTGACCCGCCCCATCCGAGCTCCCCAACTCCAAGCGCTTTGGACGACACCGGGCTTTGGACAACACCGCAAAGGACACGAACCGATCATGGCAACCATCAACGTCACCCAGGAAAGTCTCGCTGAAACCCTGGAAAACAACGAGATCGTCTTCGTTGATTTCTGGGCAGCCTGGTGCGGCCCGTGCCGCATGTTCGCCCCCACCTACGAGGCAGCCTCCGTACAGCACCCGGACATCGTCTTCGCCAAGGTCGACACCGAAGCCGAGCAGACCCTCGCCGCAGCGGCCAGCATCACGTCCATCCCCACCCTGATGGCCTTCCGCGACAAAACCCTGGTCTTCTCCCAGCCCGGCGCCCTGAACGCCCCAGGACTGGAACAGGTCATTCAGGCCGTAAAAGACCTGGACATGGACAAAGTCCACGCCGAAACCGCCCGGCAGCAGGCCTGAAAAGGAGCCACCGCATGGCAGCCACGCGGACCATCACGGCCGATGACCTTGCCGCCATTTGGCCCGCAGCGGTGGTGGTCGACGTCCGCAGCGCGGAAGAATACGCCGTCGCCCACATCCCGGACAGCCTCAACATCCCGCTCGATGACCTGCCTTCCCGGCTGAAGGACCTGCCGAACACCCCGCTGCACCTGCTGTGCGGCTCAGGCAAACGCAGCAGCCAGGCCGCCCAAATCCTCACGGACCACGGTTATAAGACCGTAAACGTCGCCGGCGGAATCACCGAGTGGTACCGCAACGGCCACCCCGTGATCTACGCCGCGGCCCCGGTGGACACCCCTCCTCCTGACCGGTGGGGCTCCCTCAGATCCCTCCGGCACCGCCTCCTCAGACGGGCGGCGCGCACCTCCTGACGCTCAGAACCAGGGCCCACCCTGGCTTGCACTATACCCCCCAGGGTATTACGATTGTTATCAGAACAAACGGGGGACCACTCCCCCGCCCACTTCCCGAAGGAGAGCACCAGATGCTTATCGAGCGTATTTACGATGAAGACCTCGCCCAGGCCAGCTACCTGATCGGCTGCCAGGCCAACGGCACGGCCGTGGTGGTCGATGGCCGCCGCGACATCGCGGTCTACCAGGAACTGGCTGCGAAGAACGACATGAAGATCGTGGCCGTGACCGAGACCCACATTCACGCCGATTACCTCTCTGGCACCCGCGAGCTCGCTGCCGCGACCGGCGCGAAGATTTACGTCTCCGGCGAGGGCGGCCCGGACTGGCAGTACGAATTCGAGGGTGAACGCCTCTATGACGGCGACGCGATCACCGTAGGCAACATCAGCATCAAGGCCCTCCACACCCCGGGCCACACCCCGGAGCACCTGTCGTTCCTGGTGACCGACGGGGCGTTCAGTGACCAGCCCGGTTACCTGCTCTCCGGTGACTTCGTCTTCTCCGGTGACCTGGGCCGGCCGGATCTGCTGGATGAGGCGGCCGGCGGCATCGACACCCGGTTCGAGGGTGCCAAGCAGCTGTTTGCGAGCCTGCGGGACAAGTTCCTGACCTTGCCGGACTACGTCCAGGTCCACCCCGCCCACGGTGCCGGCAGCGCCTGCGGCAAGGCCCTCGGCGCCATCCCCTCCTCCACCGTCGGCTACGAGCGGCTCTACTCCTGGTGGGGCCCCTACCTCGCTGCGAACGACGAGCAGGGCTTCATCAACGAGCTCCTGGACGGCCAGCCCGACGCCCACGCCTACTTCGGCCGGATGAAGCGTGAAAACCGTGAAGGACCTGCTGTGATGGGTGAGCGCACGCCGCTGCCCGAACTTGCAACCGAGATCGTTGCAGCAGGCCTGTCAGAGGACACCCTGACTTTCATCGACACCCGGTCCAACAGCGAAGTCCATAAGGGCACCGTGGTCCGTTCCCTGAACATTCCGGCCGGTAAGTCCGTAGCCAGCTACGGCGCCTGGGTGGTGAACCCGGAAACCGATCAGAACCCGCTGGTGCTGCTCGCTCCTGACCAGGAAACCGCGCAGGACATGTGGGACCACCTGGTCCGCGTCGGCATCGACAACGTCGCCGGGTTCGTCACCAGCATCGACGGGCTGCCCACGTTCACCCCGAAGCTGGTCCAACCCGAGGAACTGGACAACTTCGACGCGGCAATGGTCCTCGATGTCCGCAACCGCACCGAGCACAGCGCCGGGCACGTCCCCGGCTCGCACCAGCTCAGCGGCGGCCGCGCCATGTGGCACCTCGATGAGCTGCCCGCCGACGGCACCATCGTGAGCTACTGCCAGTCCGGTGTGCGGAACTCCGTCGCGGCCAGCGCCCTGCGCCGCGCCGGGTACGACGTCGTCGAACTCGACGGCAGCTACGCCGCCTGGGACGCCTGGCACAACTCCCGCCAGTCAGCCAAGGCCTAGAACCAACGGCCCCGCCGTCCGCACGGCCCCGAAAAGCCTCTTCAGTCAGGCACGGCCTGGCCGTGCACCAAAAGAGACAAGGAACCCTCTTGATGATGGATGGCTTTGGTATGGGCGGGATGGGGCTTGCCTGGATCTTCTGGGTCCTGCTGATCGCAGGCGGGGTTATGCTCGCCGTCGTGCTGGTCCAAGCCTTCACCCGCAACACCGGCGGCAACGCCCCCACCGGTGTGCAGGGACCGACACGCGCGGTCGCGGGCCCCGCCACGGCCCGGGAAATCCTTGAGGAGCGTTACGCCGGCGGGGAGATCAGCACCGAGGAATACCAGGAACGGCGCCGCATACTGGAGGAGGGCAGCCCGTGGGGCCCCTGACTCGCCGCCAGCTGCTGGCACTGGGTGCCGTTGGGGCCGGCGCCGCGGCTGCCGGCGGCGCCGGGCTGTGGCTGACCACCGGCACCGGCACTGCCCGCGGATCCGGATACACCGGCGGTGGGGACCTGACCGAACCGCAGGTACTGGCCAGCCGCGACCGGGTCCTGGAGCTGGAGCTGACCGCCGCGCCGGCACGGGTCAGGGTCGGCGGGCGGGAAGCCAACGTCCAGGCGTTTAACGGCTCGGTGCCCGGCCCGACCCTGCGGGCCCGGGCGGGCGACACGATCCGGGTCACCATGCGCAACGGGCTGCAGGCTCCCACAAACCTGCACGTGCACGGACTCCACGTCTCCCCGCAGGGCAACAGCGACAACCCCTTCGTCAGCATTGACCCGGGCGGGTCCTTCGACTACGAGTTCACCCTGCCCGGGGACCACCCGCCGGGCACCTACTGGTACCACCCGCACCGCCACGGGCACGCCGCCGACCAGGTGCCACCGGCGGCAACGCCTCCGGCAGCAACCCGGTCGAACTGCTCACCCTGGCCGTCTCGGGAAGCACGGGCACTGACCCAGGGCCCGTATCCGAGGGCCGGCCCCTGCGCGATCTGCGGAACGAACCGGTCGCGGCCGCCCGCACCCTGAACTTCGCCATGGGCATGGGCGCGGGAATGGGCAGCGGGCAGGGCAGCATGATGGCCTTCACCATCAACGGACGGAAGTTCGACCCCGAACGGATGGATGAGACGGCAGCAGCCGGGACCGTGGAGGAGTGGACCCTGACCAACTCCAGCGGCATGGATCATCCCATCCACCTGCACGTGTGGCCCATGCAGATCGTCCAGGACGGCGACCGCGATGTCACCAGACCCACCTGGCAGGACGTGGTCAACGTCCCCGCCCGCAGCCAGGTGAAAGTCCGGGTGGCCTTCGACGATTTCCCCGGCCGCACCGTAATCCACTGCCACATCCTGGACCACGAAGACCAAGGCATGATGGCCACCATCCAAGCCCGCTGACCAGTCAACGAACGGCAAAGAAGCCCATCACGGCAACCCTTGGCTCTGCAACGCTTACCTCCGGGACCCCCGGCGCGGCGGTCCTTGACGGGCCGGTGCGGGTGCGTTCAGGATCAAACCGACACGGGCCGGTTAGAGGGCGGGCTCCACAAAAGCCCCGCTGTCGGGGTCAGCCAGATACCCGTACCCCGAAGACCGACAGGATCCGCCAATGATCTCAGGCAACACCCCCGCCCCCCGGCAGCCTCGAACAACAGAGGCCATCACGCTGGGACTGCGGCAGAACCTGGCCCAGTTCATGCTCCTCGTCGCCGTCAACGCCCTGGTCGGCGGCACCCTCGGCCAGGAACGCACCGTGCTGCCGCTGCTCGCCGGAGAGGTCTTCCACCTCGACGAGTACACCTCCGCCCTGACCTACATCCTGGCGTTCGGGCTGGCCAAAGCTGCCACCAACTACTTCGCCGGCACCCTCTCGGACCGTTACGGCCGCAAACCGATCCTGATCGCGGGCTGGCTCATCGCCCTCCCGGTCCCGGTCCTGCTGATCTTCGGGCCGTCCTGGGGCTGGATCGTCGCGGCCAACGTGGTGCTCGGCATCAGCCAGGGCCTGACCTGGTCCACCACCGTGATGATGAAAATGGACCTCGTCGGCCCCGAACGCCGCGGCCTGGCCATGGGCCTGAACGAAGCCGCCGGTTACCTCGGTGTCGCCGGAACCGCCCTGGCGACCGGCTACATCGCCTCCACCTACGGCCTCCGCCCGGGACCGTTCCTGCTCGGCGCCGCCTTCATCGCAGTCGGCCTCGGCCTGTCCGTGCTGACCATCCGCGAAACACACCACCACGCCAAAGCCGAAGCAGCCACCCATGCCTCCAGTCACGGCCGAACCCGGGCAGGGCTCAACAACCGGGACATCTTCACACTAACCAGTTTCCGCGACAAGTCCCTGTCCTCCGTCAGCCAGGCCGGGATGGTGAACAACCTCAACGACGGCCTCGCCTGGGGACTGTTCCCGGTCCTGTTCGCCGCTGCCGGGCTCAGCATCGAACGCATCGGCATCCTCGCGGCCGTTTACCCCGCTGTCTGGGGCGCCGGGCAGCTGGTCACAGGCGCGCTCTCAGACCGCATCGGCCGCAAGCCACTGATCGTCGGCGGCATGCTCGTCCAGGCCGTGGCACTGGGCATGGTCGCCCTCGGAAATGACTTTGAATTCTGGCTTGCCGCCGTCGTCCTGCTCGGCGCCGGAACCGCCATGGTCTACCCCACCCTGCTCGCAGCGATCGGTGACGTCGCCCACCCCGGGTGGCGGGCCCGGTCCGTGGGCATCTACCGGCTGTGGCGCGATGGCGGGTTCGCCGTCGGCGCCTTGCTCTCCGGGCTCCTTGCCGACGCCTATGGCATCCCCGCCGCCGTTATCACCGTCGCTGCCCTCACCGCAGCTTCCGGGGTCTGGGTCGCTCTCCGCATGCGAAGCTCCGACCATGCGCCGGCACCCTCTGGCCCGGCGCGTATTCTCTGATGCAGTGTCCCGCATACCCCTGCGACTTCATTCACCGACCCGAAAGAGCTATGACCTCTTCACTGGTTCCCTCGAGCCTGTACGCTCAAGGAACCGATCCCGATGCCCGGTTCAGCCTCGCGAATGAACGCACCTTCCTGGCCTGGATCCGTACTTCACTGGCCCTGATCGCCGCCGGGGTCGCCCTGGAAACGCTCGGACTCGACCTTCACCCCGGACTCCGCCTGGCCGCATCAATCACGCTTATCATCGCGGGGATCGCCGCCCCCATCCAGGCCTGGTTCGGGTGGCTGCAGATCGAGCGCGCCCTCAGGCTTGACATGCCGTTGCCCTCCGCCGCTCTGGCATTTCCTATCGTCATCGCCGTATCCGCAGCCGGCGTCCTGATATTCCTCAGCGTCATTCTGGCCTGATGACCAATAATCCCGAGGACGCGATGGAGCACACCGGCGGTCGCAGCGACCGGCCTTTCGACGCCGGCCTGCAGCTGGAAAGGAGTTCTTTAGCCTGGCGACGGACAGCACTGGCGCTGTCCGTTGCATCCCTGGCGGCCCTGCGGATCATGCCCGATGTCCTGGGCGTCTGGGCACTGGTCCCCACCGGGGCCGGCGCCGCGGCATCCGTCGCCGCCCTCTTTCTCGCACACCGGCGTTACCGCCGCATCCACACCGCCTTGACCTCATCAGGGACATGGAGGGCTGACCTCAGCGGAGGACGGCTGCCCGCCCTAATAGCAGGTGTGACCGTTCTTGGTGGGCTCACAGCGCTCCTCGCCGCCACCGGCCTCAGCCAATTTCTGTCCCAGTAACGGGAAATGCTGCCGGTAGGCAGGCGCCCCTGGAACGCGGGCCCCTGCAGCAGCAATCGCCCCCCGAACCGGCTCAAGCGAACGGGCTCAAGCCCCTCCGCTAAAGCACGGCCAACCCTGGATACTGACATAATTATGCGCCGCAGCTTCCTGGGGCCTGATCTTTCCCGTTTTCAGCGGGCGGTTCCGCAAAGCCGTGGGGCCCGGGCCAGTGGTGTACTCGATGCACCTCGTTTTCCTGCCGTGTCCGGCGGAGGGTGGCTGCAAGGTCGCTAAGCAGACGTGAGGGTCGGGGGCTGCGGTGGGCGGACGTGATGGCCCGTTGCCTGCTGCCCGGAGTGGGCGCCGTCCGGCCGCACCGGCACACCGTGCCCGGCGCCGGCTGGACAATCGGGTCCGTGCCCTCCCGCGGGGCCGCTTGCACTTCCCACCCGTTCAGCGCCGCGGCAGCCTGGCGGAAAACAACGGGCGACAATCAGTGCAGACATCGACGTCGGAATCCTGCGGTCCGCGGGCCAACGTAACCTTGCGCTCAAGTTCCAGCCGGGCATACAGGGCCCAGGCCATCACGGCCAGGGCCAGCAAGCCGACTATGCCCTGGACCGGCGGCAAGGCTTCCCTGGGCGAGCCCGCCCAGATCAGGCCGAACACGCCCATGAAAGGCCACCGCAGATCGCAAAGGGTAGGTGCCGCACCGATCGGCGCGTCCGTATAACTGCCTGCCAGGAAGCCGGCCAGGATCGACCCCGCACCTACCAGGGCGTAGCCCGCCCAGCCGGTTCCGGCGCCGAAGACCATACCCGTGGCGGCCGTCAAAAAGACGGCGGAGGCAGCCGCCGCGATGACGGTCACCGTTACCCGCTTCCGCGACCAGTTGCCGAGCACCTCCGGCAAGTGCCGCAGGCGGCCGCGGCGGACGCTCTTCCTGTGCTGTCTGTTCACTGTCATGGCTGCTCCTGGTTCCGGATGGACTGCCGCGGCTGCAGGGCAGACCAGGCGATGACGATGGCTACCAGGGCCAGAGAGATGAACCCGAGACCCGAGTACCCGGCGACGGCCAGCACAGGACCGGCCAAAGCCCCGCCGGCGGCTCCGGCGGCGTTCATGCCCAGATCCGAGATGCCCTGAAGTGCGGGCCGGTCCTGCAGCTGCGCCGACTCGGCGACCAGGGCCGACCCGCCGACCACGGACGCGGACCAGCCGAGCCCCAGCAAAATCAGGCTCGCAGTCACGGCGCTGCGGGAGTCGGCAGCGACCCCGGCCAGCACCAGCGAAACCAGCAGCATCCCCTGACCCACAAGAATGGTGCCCAGCGGCCCGACCTTGTCCGACATCCAGCCGAAAACGGGAGACAGCGCGTACATGCCTGCGATGTGCAGACTGATAGTCAGTCCCACCACGGTGAGGCTGGCCCCATGGTCGCGCAGGTGCACAGGGGTCATGGACATGAGCGCGACCATCGTGGCGTGGCTGAGGGCGACGGCCGCTACCGCATAACGGGCCCGGGGGGTGGTGTGCAGAATCTGCAAGCCGGTCCGGGGTCGGGGCGCGCCAGAGTCCGGCACCCGGGAGGACATCGCGGTCAGGAGGGGGTCCGGCCGCAGGCCCGTCAAGTACACGACGGCGGCGGCAAGCTGGGCGGCCACGGAAAAGGCAAAAGCCCCTGTCAGCGGGGGCAGGCCAAGGGCGGCGCCGACGCTCTCGCCCGGATCGAAGAGGTTCGGACCCAGGACAGCACCGATCGTGGTGGACCACACCACTGTCGAGAGGTCCCGGCCCCCGGACCCGGGCCGGGACAGGTCAGTTGCGGCGAAACGGGCCTGCAGATTCACCGCGGAACCTGCGCCAAGGAACATCAGGCCCAGCAGCAACAAAGGAAAGAGCCCCAGGGCCGCGGAGGTGATGGCCGTGGCGGCGCCGGTACCCGCGATCAGCGCGCCCAAGGACAGCGAAATCCGGCGGCCGCGGGCTCGCGCCAGCCGGGCCAACGGGACGGCGGCGAATGCGGCGCCCAGGGTACTCATCGTGGCGGCCATGCCGGACCAGGCGTTGGACCCGGAGAGCTGCGAGGCCAACAGAGAACCCAGGGACAAAGTGGCTCCCATGCCGATGCCACCGAGAATCTGCCCACCGACCAGAACCGGAATGACACGACGCTGGAGCCGCTGGTTCCCCGTCCCGGGCTCGCCGGAAAAAACGACCAGGCCATGGCTCCAGCCCCGCCCAGGTCTCAACCCTTCCGACCGCTCCTCCGAGCCCATGCCGATCCTCCTTGCGTACTCCCCCGCCCACCGCGTACAAGCCGATATACCCTCAGGGGTATTGTAGTACGCAACGCGTCCAAATCCGCCGCCACCACGAAGCGGAGGCATCTGCGCCGGGTACGGAACGGACCCGTCCCCGTACCCCGCAGGATATGCGCCCCGTCGGCTTGCGGGATCCCTCCGCCCCGATGGGGGGCGTGCTGCCGAGGTGCGGTCCTCAAGAGGTCAACGCCACACTCCCCGCCACGGTCCTTGTCGGGGCCCCTTGAGAGATTCGAAGGCTAAACGACCACAACGTTCCAGGGGAAGGGCAGACCACCCCCGAGTTGCCATATATACCCCCTGGGGGTATATATTGGCTTGTGATAGGCGCCGCCCGGGCAGTTGTGCCGGTATCCGTTAGGGCGCGGGCTGGGCGTAAACCTCCCCGCCTCCGCAACTGCCGGGTACCCGTCGCGAGCATGATTTGTGGTCAATTGCACCCGGTGCGGCCACGGCGCCCTGCACCATCCCAACCGTCCAAGGAGCCAATGCTGTGCTTAATGAGCAAATTCTGCACCAGCCCGAAAGCCGGGTTATTGAACTCGACATTGAGGGCATGACCTGTTCGTCCTGTGTCGGCCGGGTCGAGCGCAAGCTTGGAAAGATTGACGGCGTGGAAGCCCTCGTCAACCTGCCGCTGGAATCCGCCCAGGTGACGGTTCCGGCGAACGTTACAGACGAGCAGATCACCGCCACGGTGGCTGCCGTCGGGTACAAGGCAACAGTCCGGCGGGCGGCCTATCCAGTGGGCACGATCGGAACAATGCCGGATCCGGCGCCTGCAGGACCGGCGGGGTCAATCCCCGCACCGCCGGCGGATGGGCCGCCGTCACACCCAGCCGGCAAGCTGCGTCCCCGGCTGATTGTGGCGGCCATCCTCACCGTCCCGGTGTTCCTGGTCTCCATGGTCCCGGCGCTGCAGTTCCCCAACTGGGTTGGGTGGTGGGCGTGCTGGCCCTGCCGGTGGTGACTTGGGCGGCGTGGCCGTTCCACCGGGCCGCCGCCATAAACGCCCGGCACCTCGGGTCCACCATGGACACACTGGTGTCGATCGGGGTGACCGCAGCCTTCCTGTTCTCCGCATGGCAACTCTTTGCCGACCCCACGATGACAGCACATCCGCAGGCAATGGAGGGCATGGAAACCGGAGGCCTGTACTTCGAGGTGGCATCCGTCGTCACCACATTCCTGCTGTTGGGCCGCTACCTGGAGGCCAACGCAAGGCGTAAGGCCGGCGATGCGCTCAAGGCCCTGCTGAACCTCGGAGCGAAGGACGCTGCCGTGCTGCGGGACGGCGAGGAGGTCCTGATCCCGGCCGGCCAGCTCCGGGCCGGGGACGTTATCGTGGTCCGCCCAGGTGAGAAGATCGCCACCGACGGCGTAGTCCTGGAGGGAACCTCTGCGGTGGACGCCTCGCTCGTAACCGGAGAATCAGTGCCGGTCGAAGTAGGCCCGAACAGCCCGGTCACGGGCGCAACGATCAACACCTCGGGACGCCTCCTGGTCCGCGCCACCCGGGTAGGTGCTGACACTACCCTTGCCCGGATGGGGCGGCTGGTCTCCCAGGCGCAAACCGCGAAGGCCCCGATCGCCCGGCTCGCTGACCGCATCAGCGCGGTCTTCGTCCCCGCGGTCTTCGTCCCCGTGGTCCTCGTCCTTGCAGCCCTCACCTTCGCCGGCTGGCTGCTCGCGGCCGGCCCGGCCATCAGCGACGCCGAACTGCGCGCCGCCTTCACCGCCGCAGTAGCGGTGCTGGTCATCGCCTGCCCCTGCGCACTGGGCCTTGCCACACCGGTGGGGCTGCTCACCGGCACGGGCCGCGGCGCCCAGCTCGGCATCCTGATCAAGGGCCCGCAGGTCCTAGAGGACACACGCACCGTGGACACCATCCTGCTGGACAAGACCGGCACGGTCACCACCGGCCACCTGGCTGTCGACGGAACCCAGGCGTTTGCCCCGTTCACCGAGGCCGAGGTCCTGCGCCTGGCCGGGGCGGCGGAGGCCGCCTCCGAGCATCCCGTCGCCCGGGCTATTGCCGCGGCAGCGCTCACCGCCGAACAGCAAACCGACAGCGCCGCGCGGCTGCCGGCCGTGGTCGACTTCCGATCAGCACCGGGGGGCGGCGTCATGGGTGGCGTCGACGGACGCGACGTCACAGTAGGCCGCTCCGGCTGGCTGCAGGAAAACGGCGTCACCGTCTCGGGCCCACAGCAGACTGCCCTGGCCGCCGCCGAAGCCGCAGGGGCCACCGCGGTCTGGGTGGCCGTGGACGGCCAGCCAGCCGGCATCATCAGCCTGCGCGACACCCTCAAACCCGGTTCCGCCGCCGCCATCGCCCGGTTCCGCGAACTGGGACTGCGGCCCATCCTGCTGACCGGCGACAACGCAGCGGTGTCCAACCAGGTCGCCGCCGCCGTCGGAATCCCTTTTGAAGACGTTTTCGCAGGTGTACTGCCTGAGGGCAAGGTCGAAGCGGTCCGTTCGCTGCAGGCCGGCGGCGCGACGGTGGCTATGGCCGATGACGGAGTGAACGATGCTGCAGCGCTGGCCCAGGCTGATCTGGGCATCGCCATGGGTTCCGGCACTGACGTCGCCATCGAAGCCGCGGACCTTACGGTGATGGGCAACGACCTTGGACAGGTCGCCGATGCGATCGAGCTGTCCCGCCGGACCCTGGCCACCATCAAGACAAACCTCTTCTGGGCCTTTTTTTACAACGTGGTCGGTATTCCGGTAGCAGCGCTGGGGTTGCTCAACCCGATGATCGCCGGCGCGGCGATGGCGGCCAGCTCCGTACTGGTAGTCGCCAATTCGCTGCGGCTGCGGCGCTTCGGCAAGTAACCTGCCGGGGAAGTCGAACCAAGCCCGGCCGGGTGGGCGGGCTTGGTTCGACGGCGCCCAGCGCCCGGCCTACTGTGTAGAACAACAGAGCAGGTCTCACGGACTCAGGAGCGGGCATGGCCGGTACGGCGAAAGCAGATCCCCGGAATCACCGGGACGCCCCCACCTCAATCATGCTGCCCGGAGTGGTCCTTGGCGTCGGGCTCGGTGGCTTCGTGGACGGGATTGTGCTGCACCAGATCCTGCAGTGGCACCACATGATCTCCAGCTCCGATACCGCCAACATCGACATCGGTTCCTACCCGGTCACCACTGTCCCCGGGCTGCAGATGAACACCCTGTGGGACGGTATCTTCCACGCCGTCACCTGGCTGGCGGTGCTCACCGGACCCGGGATCCTGTACTCCCGGATCACCGGATCCCGGGGCCGGATCTGGACCTCCCGGGTCCTGTGGGGCTGGATCCTGGTCGGCTTCGGAATCTTCAACATCGTCGAAGGCCTCCTGAACCACCACATCCTGGGCGTCCACCACGTGATCAGCGGCGAGTACCAGACCCTGGCAGACATCCTGTTCCTGATCTCCGGGGTGCTCCTGATCGGAGGCGGGTGGCTGCTACAGCGCTCCGCCCCGGCCGTGGACCTGGCGGCGGCTGAACGTTCTGCCGCCGCCGGAAGCTGATGATCCCGGCCCACAAAACCCACGCCCAGCACGGCGCCGGGGCCCTGGAAGCCGGCCTGCCGTTGTTTCTGCTCGCGGCTCTGGTGCTCGGCTACCTGGTGGGGCACAAAACCCTCCCGGTCACTCCCCTCTGCCGCCTGACCCCAGCCCGGGGTTAAACGGGGCCTTTGGCGTCAGGGGCTGCCGCATGGCCCAGGATGTGGGCGACTGGCGGCACCAGCGGGTGGACCGAAAAGCCAAACCTCTGGTTGTCCCGGACGGTGAACCCGGCCTCGGTGATGGCCTGCAGGGTGTCGCGGTTCGGGTGGCAGCCGCCGGCCATCCGCTGCCAAAAGGGGGTCAGCAGGTCCTCCGCCGCCGCAAGGACATTATGTCCGGACCGGACGTGCTCATAGAAGGCCAGCGTCCCGCCGGGCCGCAGCACCCTGCGCACCTCGGCCAGGGCGGCGGACTGATCGGAGACGCTGCACAGGACAAGGCTGGTGACCACCGCGTCGGCACTGGCATCCGGAGCCGGGACCGCCTCAGCTGTACCGGCGGCCACACGCACCGGAACCACGGCGGACGCCGCAGCTGCCTTTGCCAAAGCCCTCAGATAGTCATCCGGCTCCACCGCCAGAACATCAGTGACCGTGCGGGGGTAAAGCCCGAACGAGGACCCATCGCCGGCGCCGATCTCAACTACGCTCCCACTCAGGCCCTGCAGCAAAGTCCGGCGGTGTTCAGTCCCGCCCCTGCGGTTCATCCCCTCCACCGCACGCGCATAGGCACGGGCAAAACGAGGATGCTGCAGCTTGGCCGGCCCCGCCTGGGCCTCCGGATCCGGGCCGGTCACTGACCGGGTTCCTTTACCGCGTCCCGAGCCATCCCGGCCCCGCAAGGGCACCAAAGGAAATTCCGACCGTTGTAACGCTGACTGCACGGCATGGGCTGCTCCTTGAATCGGCCTGCTGAACGCCGCCGGCCGGATCCCTGCCGGCAGTCCTACCCTGACGGTGACCGGACCAGCCGTCAAGGACAAGCCAAACTGCGTCGGTCCACCACAGCACGACGAAGACAGCTCGCCGGCCAGGAAAGGAATCCTTTGTAGCACACCCATCCAACGGAGGATGTCATGAACAGCCAGCACCTGTACCGCCACCCCCTGCCCGGCACATCCGAGGATGAACCCTGGGCACCATTGGCAACTGGTGCGCGTACGGGTTGGCGAATGGGTTGTCCGGAGTACGGATCACATCCTGATGCAGGCGCATCCTTCCAGTTGCCGCAGGGCCGGGAGGTCGACGGCTGTCGGCATGTGGTCGATGCCGGGCAGCAGATGGTGCAGGGCGCTGCGCCCGCCGAGGGCAGGCTGTCTTCACACGGTCCAGATGTCCGCGAGTGCTTCCACCCCTTCCGACCCCACGACCCGGGCTAAGGTATCAGTCGCGTGCTACCCTGACTTCCGAAATGTCTAAACATATTGGAGGAAGTGTCGCAGTCGGCGTCACACTGGCGGCACTGCTCGGCGTGACGGCTTGCCTCCCTGCCGCGGAGCGGCCCGGCGCCAAGCGTGTCGATATCGGTGAACCGCCCACAACTGCATCCGTTTCAGCCCAAAGCGGACGACTGTTCCCGGGCTTTGACATCACCTCCGAAGTGGAAACCGACAGCACCCCGTTTGCCGTCGGAAAGACCTTTGTCGGCTCTGCCTTCCCCCGGGATGACCGTTCCCGGCTCAGCTTTTACGGCTTCGACGCTACCGGCACCACCTGGCGCGTGGACACCAACCCATCCTGCGTTGGAACCGTGCCAACACAGGTTGGCGGCGAAGCGGCGATTGTCATCCTCGACTCCGACGCCCGCAAGGATAGCTCAGGCCGGGTCAGCATCACCGTCGCCACGGCCTTCTCCGCCGCGGACGGAGAGCCCCTCTGGGGGCCGACGGAGGTTCCCGGCCCGTCCCCGGGCACCGGCCTGGTTTTCGCCAACACTCCCAAAGCGCTCACTAGCGAGAGGACACCCACAACGTTGCTCGCCGCCGACTCCGGCACAGTCGTCGGCGAACCGGCCGGAACAGCCCTTTATGAATATCAAGGGACCGCACTGGAGGGCGCCGCGGACAGTTTCTCCGCCCTCGACAGCGGCACGGGCGAAACGCTTTGGAGTACGGCGCAGTTGAGCCCCGGCCCCTCCGTTGCCGGGGCCGGGGCCACGGCCCGGTTCGAAGGCGCTTACGGTCCGTCAACCGGAGGCCTGGTGATCCTGGAATGGGCCGACCCCGCGGGGGCGGCGGTGGCCGTCGTTCACGATCTCAGGACCGGCGCGCCACTGGGCAAAGTTGAGGGAACGCCTTCGGGCATGGCCACCGTGGATGACTCCACCCAAACAGTGCTTCTGACTTCACAGCGGACAGACGGCACCCACAGCATCACAGCAGCCCGTCCCCGCGGGGGCATTCTGTGGAGCATGGAATCCAGCAGCCCGGCCGTGGTATCAGCCGCCGGCGCGGGAATGGCCTATGCACAGGTCAACGGCGAAGCGGCCAGGATAGACCTTGATTCCGGGACCATCCTGGCCTCGGGTGATTACGCCCTTCCCGTGGCCGTACTCCCCGACGGAACCGCCTTGTTCCCCACGGACCAGCCCGGCACGTATGCGGTTGCAGTAGCCCGCGGAACGTCCGCTACAGGGTAAAAGTTCCCGGCATGCAGCGCCGCGCCGACTTCCCCTAAATGTTTATACATTTGTGATTTTTCCGTGTAGATTGGGCCCGTGCCGCCCACCAGGCGCTGCACCCTTGGCTTGTTACCGAACCCTGCCGCCCGCCAAGGACCAAACACCACAAGCTCCGGCAGGGGCGGGGGAACCAAAATACGGATTCGCAGTGAATCCTTGGGGTTAAGCCGCCGGCATCAACGGCCGGCGGCCGGGTGACTCCCATCCGCATCCGACAGCTCACCTCGCAGGTATCGGGAGAGGTTAAGCAATGTCAAAGAAAAACGCCCGCCACAGGGCCGCCACCAGCAGCTCGCTGGCCACCATTTCACGAAGCGTTTCCAGCCACAGCGGAGCAGTGGGCCGCCAGGCCGCCCTCGTCGCTGTCGGATCCGGGCTCGTGCTGAGCATGGCCGTCCCGGCCCAGGCGGGAGCCACCGCATCGGACCCGCAGGGGGAAACTGCTTCAAGCACCATTTCCTCCCCGGCAGGAACTCCCGGCCAGGCGCCCGCACCGGGGGCCTCCGTCCACACCGTGGTCGCTGGGGAGACCTTAAGCCAGATAGGAGCGCTGCACGGAATCTCCCTGGACGCCATTCTGTCGCTGAACGGTCTTCACATGGCCTCCATCATCTATCCGGGGGACGTCATAACACTTTCCGGGGCAGCGGGCACCCCGGGCTCGGCACCGGCAGCCGCTCCCGCGCCGATCACCCCCGCAGCAGCCCCCGGTATGCCGTACCAGCCTTCGGCCCTGGTGCCGGCGAGCACCGGTGGACAGAAGCCACCGTCTTCCCTCAACCGGGCGATTCTCGACGCGGCACGGGCCCAGATGGGTGCCGTTCAGGACTGCACGGTCCTGGGGGAGGTAGCCTTGCGATCGGCAGGGATTCAAGGGGTCGGGGATGAATCACCCGAGTCTTTGATGGCTTATGCCACCCCGGTGTCAACCCCGGAACCCGGTGACTTTATCTACTATGCCGACGGCGGAATGGGGTTCTCGCATAACGCGGTTTACCTCGGTGACGGGCAAGCCATACACAGCGGATGGAACGGCAATCAGACCGTCGTCTTCAGCGTGAACGTCGGTTCCGGCCCCTCCTACTACCGCGTGAACGCCTGACTCCTGAAGTCCGCGGTGCCTGGCGGCCGCACACTGGCCGCCAGGCACCGCCTCACACCGCCTGACAACTGAGCCGAAATTTTCCAGGCGCACCCCACAGTCCGGATCCGGACTTTACACGCCGATGGCCGGGCCCGTACCGTCAATAAGACAAAATGTATAAACATTTAGTATTTTTTGCCAGTCTCAGGAGCCAGCATGCCATCGCCCACCCCCACCGGCACTTCCCGCCACCGACCCTGGACCATAGTTGTTTCCGCCCTCGCGGTGGCCGTCCTGATCCTGCTGGTGGGAATTTTCGCGTATCAGGGAGGGGCGTCCCAGGGGGCCAGCGGCTCCGGAGCCGCGCCGCAGGGATCCGCAGGATCCGAAAGCACGCCGCTGGATATGTCCCGCAGGACAGCGGACGATCCGACAGCACTCGGCCCGGTCGACGCCCCGGTGGTGCTGGTCGAGTATGCAGACTACCGCTGCCCGTTCTGCGGGCTGTTCTCCCGCGATACCCTGCCGCCATTGGTGAAAAAATACGTCAAGAGCGGTGACCTGCGCGTCGAGTGGCGTGACCTGCCGGTCTTCGGCGATCAGTCCACTATGGCTGCCGTGGCCGGCCGCGCAGCCGGGAACCAAGGCAAGTTCTGGGAGTTCAACAAGGCAGCTTTCGCCATCGCCCCCGAACGCGGACATGCCGATCTTTCGCGGGAGCGTCTGGTGCAGATCGCAAAAGAGTCCGGCGTACCGGACCTGACGCAGTTCGAAGCCGACCTGGACTCCGAGGAACTGCAGCAGGCCGTTGCCAAGGATGCACAGGAAGCGGCATCCCTGGGCGCCACCGGAACACCCACCTTCCTGGTCAATGAGACACCCCTGATCGGTGCGCAGCCCTTGGCAACCTTCGAAAAGGCCATTGACGCCGCGCTTAAAAAGGCCGAATCCCAGTAATGGTTATCGGATACGCGGGCGCGTTTTTGGGGGGCATCCTCACCCTGTTGAGCCCCTGCTCGGCCCTGCTGCTGCCGGCCTTCTTCGCCTACGCATTCTCCACCAGGACCCGGCTCGTCGCGCGGACCGCCCTCTTCTATCTGGGCCTGCTCTCCACCCTGGTGCCGCTGGGGGTCTTCGCCGGAACGCTCGGGTCTCTCGTGACCCAGCACCGCGGCATCCTCATCGCCTCAGGCGCCGGACTCGTGATCGCACTGGGCCTGGCCCAGGTCGCCGGACTCCGGATGCCGTCACTCCTCCGTAACAACGCCCGGACCGGTTCATCCCGTCTTTCAGTCTTCGCACTCGGCGCTGTCTATGGCATCGCCGGGGTATGCACGGGACCGATTCTTGGTTCCATTCTGACCGTGGCGGCAGTGGGCGGTAACGCCCTGTACGGCGGGATCCTCCTGGCGGTCTACGCGCTCGGGATGGCACTGCCCCTGTTTGCGCTGTCCCTGCTGTGGGACAGGCTCGGCATTCCGGGCCGCCGCTGGTTGCGGCCACCGCCGGTAACCATCGGCCGGTGGTCCAACTCCTGGGTCATGATCATCTCCGGTGCCCTCTCCATCGGCATCGGGGTCCTGCTGCTGGTCACAGACGGCACCGCAGGGCTTGGCGGAGTGCTCACCGTCACCGACCAATTCCAGCTCGAATCCACCGTCAGCGGAGCAGCTTCCGGTGTTCCGAACACCGTCTTCGCGCTCCTGGCCGCGGCCATACTGGCAGTCGCTGCCGCCCTGTACTTCAAGAACCAGCGGAACGACCGTCCCGCCGGCAGCGATGCTGAGGCGACGTCAGAAGCAGCAAAGAACGAGGAGAACCGATGAGCGCGCGAGTGTCGTTGAAATCAGCTCTGGCCCAGTGGCCCGGCCGCCGCTGGCAGGCCGCAGCCGCAGCCGCAGCCCTCACCTATCTGGTGATCGCAGTACCCACCGAACTCATCGACACTCCCCTGTTCAGCCGCGAGATCCCTCCCACCTGGTGGTCCTTCCCGGTTCTGGGAATTACAGCGGCCCTGACGGGGCTGGTCGTTGCTACCTACGTGGCCCGCATCCCGGCCCCGGCCGCCGAAGGCAAAGAGCGGTTAGGAGCAGCCGGCACCATCGTCTCGTTCTTCGCCGTCGGATGCCCTGTCTGCAACAAGCTGGTACTCCTGGCCCTGGGAAGCTCCGGTGCGGTGCAATACTTCGAGCCCCTCCAACCGCTGCTGGCCGTCGGTTCCATCAGCTTGTTACTTTGGGCCTTCCTTAAACGCGCCACATCCGAGGATCGGTGCCCCGTCCCGCAGCCACAGACAGCGGCCGCTACCCCGGCTGAAGGGTAAGCAGGATACCGGCGCACTGTCCCGCTGCCTTGCCGGCGCCGTTTCACCCCACCCGGCCGTCCCGCGTCCGTGCTAGTCACGGCTGCCCGGAACCGCCTTGCACCCGAACGCCGTCGAAATAGCGAACCTTTCCCCCAGCACATAGCTGCGCCTGAACTCCAGCGTCCGGGCCCGGTAACATCCGGTCCGCTCGATGAGCAAGAGCGGGGTGCCTTCCGCACATCCAAGATGACCGGCCTGCGCAGGGCTCGCTGCGACGGCGGTGAGCTGCTCAGTGCCGCCATCGAGTACGATGCCGCAGCGGCGGTCCAGTTCGCCATACAAAGCGGTGTCTGTGAAATCCACATTGACCAGCTCCCCAGCCACCTCGGCAGGGAGCCAGACCTGGTCCAGTCCGATAGGCTCCCCGTCGGCCAGACGCACTCTTGATAGGTGAAAAAGCTCCGCCTGTTCACCCAACGAAAGTCGTGCCGCCACCGCCGGGTCCTGAACGTTATGCTGCTCCAGCACCACGCTGCTGTGCTTCATTCCTGACTCACGGATGGAGGCTAAAACGCTGTAAATCGGCCCATAGGCCGTGCTGCTGCCGGCCACTACCGTCGGTCTCTGACCGGGATGTGCGGTGATGTGCCCCGCATCCCGCAATGGCTTCAACGCAGCCCTGATAGTTCCCCGGCTGACCTTGTATCGCTGCGCCAACTCCAGCTCACCGGGAAAGCCTGAATCAAACGCCCCACCCAGGACCGCGTCCAGCAGATCAGCGCTGACCGTTTTCCACAACGGACGCCCGCGTGCCTTCAGCGCGCCCCGCGCGGGGTCTACTGATTCCGCCGCTCGGACTGATTCGGTCGCAATCGGTTTAGTCACAGGAGACCTCGGCTGAAGCGCTGTCATAGTACGACGTTACTTCAGGCGGGCGCACAGCGCTTCTCCGTACAGTGTCTCTTCAGCAGGCAGCAGCGGGAACCGGCTGAGTGCGGTTGGGAAGTTAGCCATTGCCCACGCTGGCGCTCACTAACGCCCTTCCCCCAATTCTGACCCGCGACGAAGCCGACAACGATTTCCGCCGTGAGGCTGTCCCAAAGATGGGGACGGTGATAGCCAACCAAGGCGGTGACCACACCAGCGCGCAGGAAACGCCACAGCCCTACGGCGAGTGGCGTGGCATGTTGCGGCTGGACGTTCACCGGCAAGCTACTGGTCAGCCGTGGGCGGGCTCACCGGTGATGCGGTGATCGGCATGGTTGAAGGTTTCGCGGATGAGCCGTACCAGGTGTCCGTCATGGAGGGAGTAGATGACGTGTCGGCCGTCTTTCCGGGTGTCCACCAGCCCGCTGAGACGGAGTTTGGCCAGGTGCTGACTGACTACCGTCCGGGGAACGTTGGCTGCGGCGGTGAGCTCGGTGACGCTTCTGGGGCCTTGGGAGAGTTGCCAGAGCAGGTGCAGGCGGGTCGGTTCGGCGAGCATCCGCAGCGTCCCTGCGGCGGTTTCGAGCAGCTCCGGCCCGGGGGTTACCGGGTGGACCAGGGAAGGGGTGTCAGGGGCGGGGCGGGGTGTGCCGTGGGGCTGGCTGCTCAACGCTCTGCTCCTTTCCCGCCGCTTCCATGGCTGCTGCGGTGTCATGCCGGGGCCAGGAGGCGAATGCTCCTGCACTGCCTATCATCGCAATAATTGTCAGCGCCACCGCAGCCCAGCCCAAACCGGCGACCGCGCCGACCCAACCAGCCAGCGGATACGTCAGGATGTAGCAGGCATGGGAGAGGGAGAACTGGGCCGTGAACACGTAAGGCCGGGTGTCCTCGGTGGAGGCATCACGCAGCAGCCGCGCCGCCGGTGTAAGGATCGTCGCGTTGGCCGCGCCGAGCAGGAACCACAGGCCCAGCAGCAGCCACCACCCCGTCCCCGGGACGCCGGCCAGGGTCAGCGCGGCCGCTCCGGCCAGGACAAACGGAATGACCGCGGCGCCGGTGAGCATCATCGCCCGGTCCCCGAACCGGTCCAGAACCCGTGGGGCTGACAACGCCACGATCATGGAACCCACACCGAAACAGGCCAGCGCCAGAGCAAGATCCGTGTCCGGCCGTTGCAGAACGTCCCGGACGTAAACAACGGTGTTCACCAGTACCAGCGCCGTCGGGGCGGCAACCACCAGGTTCAGGGCAAGCAGGGACCGCAGCCGCCGGTTGCGCCAAAAGATCCGCGTGCCCAAGGTGGTCCGGTGCCACAGCGAGGTCTGCGGAGCTGCGGTGGCCTGAACCTTCGGCAGGACAGTGATTGCCACCATAAAGGCAGAGAACAGGAATCCGGCGACGGTGCCGAGGAACAGGTTGTTGTAGCTGAGCACGGTCAGCAGCAGCGCCGCCGCGGCCGGGCTGACGAGCGCTTCCATGTCGTAGGCCAGCCGGGACAGCGACAGGGCCCGGGTGTAATCCCGCTCGTCGGTGAGGATCGTGGGGATAAGGGACTGGAACGCCGGGGTGAACGTCGCAGAGGCTGACTGAAGCAGGAAGATCACCACGTAGATCTGCCAGACATCGGTGATGAAGGGCAGGCACAACGCCATTCCTGCCCGGATCAGATCCGCCCCGATCAGGACCCGCTTCTTTGGCCACCGCGCCACCAGGGCGTTGATTACCGGGGCGAGGCCCACGTAGGCCAGCATCTTGATAGTCAACGCCGTACCGAGAACGGCCCCGGCATTGCTGCCTGCCAGGTCATACGCCAGCAGCCCCAAAGCCACCGTCAGCAGGCCCGTGCCGATCAGCGCCACGATCTGCGCCACGAACAGCCGCCCGTACGTGACATTCCTCAGAACAGACAACATCCGGCCCGACACCTTGAATGCAAAAGTGCGCGTGTATGCACTTATAGTACGTGACCGGAGTGAATGCCGAACTTCAGGCTGTTAGGACCGCTGACCGCTACGACTTGTAAGCGGGCCCTCGGTCCGCGGCCGAAGACTCTTTGACGAGGGACTGCAGCAGGACGCGGCCGCCGAATTTGACTGGTCCCAGAACCTGTACGAAGCGCGCGAAAGACAGTCCCCACCTCCGAGGAAGCCAGGGAGCGCCCTGACCCTACACAACAGGGTCCGGTGTTCGGAAGGTTGCTGACAGTGCGGGTCTGCTTTTCATCAAAACAACTGCGATCCGACGGATTCGAAGCAGGAAGTCCGGTCCGCTATCAGATGTAGGCGGAGGGATTGACGGTCGTTCCGTTCACCATGACCTCGAAATGAAGATGGCAGCCAGTTGACGCCCCGGTCGTACCAACGCCCGCAATCTGTTGGCCCTGCGCGACTGTTTGCCCAACAGAAACACCAATGCTGGCCAGGTGGTTATAGGTGGTCTTCAACCCGTTGCCGTGGTCCACAACGATCCGGTTGCCGCCGCCATACGGGCTCCAGCCTGCCTCCACGACTTTCCCTCCACCGGCAGCGGACACCGCCGTCGAGCATGCTCCTGTCAGGTCGATGCCGGTATGCAGTTCCCCTGCAGCTCCCGTAATGGGGCTGACACGAAATCCGAAAGGCGAGCTCACGTTCATGGCGGCCAGTGGGGCTCTCAGGCCCTTGGACTGCGCGCTCGGGGCGGCCTTAGCCGCCGGTGCCACAGGGGCCGGTGCCGCAACCGTTCCGGCGGCCTCCACCGGTGCTGCCGGTGCAGGAGTTGGGGCGGGCTGGGACGTAACTGCCGGGCGGTCAAAGGTCAAGACCGCGCTCGGCGCTGCAGATACTGCAGCCTCAAAGTCAGGAATCGCGGATGTGGTGATCTGGCCCGGAACCTCGGCGCGAGCACCCGAGTCGGCCTGCGCGGCCGAAAGGGCAGTCAGGGCAATCATTCCCGTGACGGCGGCTGAAACACCCCACTTTTGGCTGCGGAGCAGAACGGCAGCGTCATGGAGACGGAGTCGGCGGCGCGGCCCGGGAGCAGGAAGGGCACGGCGACGGCCGTGTCTGGGCTGGGCAGACAAGATAGTGGTCCTCTCGGCGCCGGCGAAGTTAGCTGTCGGATTCGGACGAGTGGACTGTCCGGCTGCTGGGGACGCGCGCTAACGCAGCCGCCAAGTAGCTTCACCCCAAGGTGCGCTCTCGCGCGCCGTAAGTGGATCCTCCGCGCCCGCCTTGAGAAGGTCATGGTCATCGGCCGCCGGCGGGGTTTGGCGTAGCGGCCCATGCATACCGGTAGGGGTATGCATACCAAGACTAACGACGGTTCGCATAAGTTACAAATTCGTTATCCCAGACCGATGGCGGCAGCGGCGGGAGAGAAAATGGTGCCACGGATTCTTTTTTGGTGGACAGGTCCGGCTCTCCTCGTCCTACTTGTTGGCCGCGCGGCCAAGCCATTCGAGCGGGCCTCCTATCCTAAGAAACACGAACGCCATCCCTATCAGCACAGCCAGCGCTGCGCGGGAAAGGTACATCCCCAGACTGGACATCAAAGTGCCAGCCGCTTCCAAGGCTTCGCGGCTGCAAAATTATTCCGGTTGCCCGTCTAAATCCTCAGGGCAGTCAACGGCGGATCTCTGGCCGCCTAATTAGGCAGATCACCGGGCCCTAACAACGGCAGGGCTTGTCCTCAGGCACCTCCCATGGCGGTTCCGCCAACAGGTATTGTGGCCGGGCCACGTGCTTACCCATTTTCCGGCGCTGCAGCGAAGTACTTGCGTCCCCTTCCCGGGGCGGCAACATCCAACCCAACAGGCCTGTTTCCTGCTTGTTCATGTTCCGTGGGCTTAGTCATGTCATGGTCACCGCTGGCTTCCAGAACGCCGGGACGATTCCGGTGACCAGTGTGCCGAGGCGGGCTGCTGCTGTCAGCTCCAGGCCAGTATCGGTCAGGTTGTCGCCGCTGATGACCAGGACGCGCCCGGCGCAGGCAGCTTCCAGCCAGGCGGCGTCATTGCGGTTCCTTCTGTTCAGTTGCTGGGAACACATCAGGAGTCCATCAACATGGAGTTAAACCACTTCACCATCGGCCACGATGCAGGTGCAGGTGTTCCGGGCAGGGGACAGCCTACTGCAGGATTTCGCTATAGCTGGCGCTGAAAGACATCTCGAATCCGTGTTTGAGCAGGACCGAGACCAGCGCCGACGTCATCTCCCCACGCGGTTCGCCAACAACAACATTCGGCATCAGGGTGTAGGCCAGCACGGCTATGTCGGTCTTTCCCAACCCGCCCCCGCTCAGAACCATTCGCGCACCAACGGAGGTGACGTCTTCCACCACCTCCACCGCCTCGCGCGCACTCAGCCCGGGTGCCTGACACTGCAGATGACAGACGGCAGGATCGAAGGTCAGGGACGATATGCCCTCCAAATCACAGCCTTCGGTGATGAATACCATCAGGGACAAGGCCGCTCCGAAGCCAAGAGATCGCCGGCAGACAGCGCAACGGCTGGCTGTGGCCTTGACCGTCTCGATGTATTGGGCTGTGTCCCTGCCCTTGAAGCCCGGAGTTGTTCGTCCCAAGCTACATTGCTGGTGATGGGCATTTCCGCAATCCAATCCGTGACGCCAGGCCCACGTGCGCCATGACGCACACATAGGGGTGACTTGTGAATTCGTCGAATATCCGACGCTAAGGAACTGCAACTGGCTGGGGCGCGGATTTGCCGCGGGTTAATGCCCCCGCCCGTTGGAATCGGACGGTCGCGGCATTGATGATGGTGTAGCGCCGGTTAGTGCCGTTAGCGTCGGTCGGTTTGTGCGTGGTGGGGTGCTGGAATAGCCAATCGCTTCCCCGAAAACTTCGGGCGGGCCGGAATCCCTCACAGACGGTACACAGGTTTATCTCAGGTATCTCTTATTGGGCATGTGGGAGCCTTGATGGTATCGGAAGGAGATGCGATGACGGCGGTAGTGAATTCACGGGTTCGGGCGTTGGGCGCGGTACGGCGCTGGACGGTGACAGGGATGGTGCTCGCGGGGCTTGCGACTGCTGGTGTCGGTGCAGGCCTGGCGACGGTGCAGCACCAGTCCACCACCGGTCAGGTGGCGGCGGCGGTGCAGCAGGCACCGGCGCCCGCCGCGGCAGGGACGTTCGGGAAAGTCCAGGCCGCGCAGAACGCCCCGGCCGGCGCCGTACCGCAAACAGCGACCAGAGCCTCCTGAGCGTGGCAGCATTCCCGGCCGCCGGGTTTGATGCGATCGGCACCACCGTCGGCGTGCACGCGACAGACCCATCCGCCCTGGACGATGCTGTGCGCACGGCCCGGGACTGGCTTGAGCGCCTGGATGCCGTCGCCTCGCGGTTCCGGGCCGATTCGGAAGTGGCGGCGATCACTGCACGTTCGTCCCGGGCCCCGGTGGCTTTGGTTCTTAGCCCCCTGCTCGGTGAGGTGCTTCAAGCCTCCCTGGACGCCGCGGCCCTCACCGGCGGTCTGGTCGACCCGACAGTCGGAGCGGCCCTGCTCAGAGCCGGTTACGATGACGATATGGCAGTGGTCAAAGACAGGGCCGCCTGGACGGTGCCCGGTGATCCGGCACCGGCGCCGGGCTGGCGGCAGATCAACTACACGCCCGATGTGCGGTTGTTGGTGATGCCGGCCGGCACGGTGCTGGACTTTGGCTCCAGCGCCAAAGCCTACGCCGCTGACCGGATCGCGGCTCTGCTGGGTGAGACCCTGCCGGGCGGTTTCCTGGTGGACCTTGGCGGGGACATTGCCGTAGCAGGCCCACCGCCGGAGGCCGGCTGGCTGGTACGTGTCGGGCACGGCGGCGGCCGCACCGATCAGGTCATCACGATCACGGACCAGGCTGTGGCGACGTCCTCAACCAGGGACCGGGCGTGGGCCAGCGGTTCCGGGACCGCCCATCACATCATCGACCCGCGCACCGGCGCTCCGGCGGAGCGGGTCTGGGCCGAAGTGACCTGCCTGGGCGCGACCGCCCTGGAAGCCAACGCCGCCTCGACCGCCGCCATTGTCCTGGGCGCTCAGGCGCCTTCCTGGCTGCGGGCCCACGGCATCGATGCCAGCCTGCACGCCATGGACGGTTCGACCGTGAGGACCGGGAACTGGCCTGCCTCGCACGACCCGGCCCGGGCCCTGTGAGCCCGGCGGTCAGCGAGGTTTTCTGGTTCGTTTCCCGGGCGAGCGGTGTCACGGCCTCGGTGCTGCTGACCGTGACGTTCATTCTCGGTGTTGTGACTTCCGGGCGTCGCCGGCCGGCAGGGATCGGCACCACGGTCGTGACCGGACTCCACCGGAACCTGGCACTGGGAATGATGCTTTTTGTGCTGGTCCATATCGTCACTGCCGTCTTGGAAGGTTACGTCGACATTGGCTGGGTATCGGTCGTGGCGCCGTTCACCTCCGGCTACGAACGGGCCTGGATCGGGCTGGGCACGGTCGCTTTCGACCTGCTGCTCGCGGTGACCGTAACCTCGGTGCTGCGCCACCGCATCCCTGAGCGTTGGTGGGCGCGGGTCCATGCGCTGAGCTACGTGCTGTGGCCGGCGGCAATAGTCCACGGCATCACCATGGGCACCGGGAGCGCCTGGATCCTCCGGGCGGTGGGCGTGGCGTGCCTGGCCGCAGGTGCTGCCGCGATGGTGTACCGGCTGACCGGCCGGCAACCCGATGAGACCCGCCGTGATGAGATTGGACAACAGCCATGGCGCTGAACCTGCTGCCGGCGCTGCATGAGGCCGGCCTGACCGGCCGGAGCGGTTCGGCGTTCAGCACTGCGGTGAAACTCACCGCAGCGCTGGAAAACCGGACGGAGCTGGTCGTGAATGCCTGCGACGGGGAAATCGGTGCCGCTAAAGACGCCTATGTCATCCGGCACTACCTCGCCGAGGTCCTGGACGGGGCCGCACTGACGGGCCTGAAGCCGGTAACGTATGCGGCCCATGCCGGGTCGGAGACCGAAGGACACCTGCGGGCGGCCGGTGTTCCGGTGCTGCCGGTACCTGCCCGGTATGTCGCTTCCGAGGCCAGTGCCCTGGTTTCCCTGCTCCACGGCGGCCTGGCCCGACCGATGACCAAACGCGCCCGCCTGGTCCAGGGGGGCCGCACCCCGGAGGGGAAAAAAACCCGCCCGGTCCTGGTCCTGAACGCCGAAACACTCCTGCGGATCGCCCAGATCGAGGCATTCGGGCCGGCCTGGTTCCGGTCCTTCGGCACCCCGGAGGACCCGGGCCCGCGGCTGGTCGCGCTCAACGGCGCGGTCCGGGCACCGGGTGTCTACGAAACCGAAACCGGACCATCCCTGAGCCAAATACTCTCCCTGGCCGGGGGCCCGCTCCCCGGTGCCCCGGCGCTGAACATCGGCGGACTCGGCGGCACCTGGATTGCAGCATCCCGGATACCCTCCCTGCACTACACCGCCGACTCACTGGCCGCCGTGGGCGCGGCCCCGGGCCCGGGGGTCATGCACCTGCTGGGTCCCTCACATTGCCCGGCCGCTACGGTCGCGGGCATGCTCACCTACGCTGCCGGGGAATCAGCCGGCCAATGCGGGCCCTGCATGTTCGGGCTCCCCGCAGCAGCTGCCGGGTTCGCTGACCTCGCCGCAGGCACCGCAGGCCCTGCAGCGCGCGCCGCGCTGCAGGAGCGCCTGGGGCTGCTTGCCGGCCGCGGGGCCTGCCATTTCCCCGATGGGGTCGCAGCGTTCACCGCCTCCGCGCTGGAGGTCTTCAGCGCCCACCTCCAAGCGCACGCCGCAGGATCCTGCCCGGGCCAGGAAGAAAGCGGTCAGTCATGAGCTTTTCTCCCCGCACCCCCCGGCCCGGTTCGGCACTCCCGGTCCTGGCCGTAGACCGGATTGCCTGTACCGGGCACGGGGTCTGCGCCACCTTGCTGCCCGAACACATCACCCTCGACGAATGGGGCTACCCCATCCTCGACGGTCCCATTCCCAAAACCGCCGACGCGGAGCTGGCCGTCCGGTACTGCCCTGCCAGGGCACTGTACTGGCGGAACCGGAACGCCTGACGCAGAACCCGCCACTCCGCCCGGAGGCCCGGGCGCCGCTCCACGGTGCCCTGGCCGAAGGCGGTGGCAAGGCGGGTCTCAGTTGCCCGCGTCCGGGTCCGCTTTGGCGCTGCGGCGCCTGCCCAGGTGCCAGAGCAGCAGCCCGGCAAGGACAACCGCGACGGTGAGGACGGCCGCTCCCTGCCCGGCTGTCCGGGCAATGCTCTGATACGAGTTCCCTGCCAGGAACCCCAGCAGAACACAACCGGTACCCCACACCAGCCCGCCCGCGGCGTTAAATGCCACAAACCGCAGGTAAGGCATGCGCGCCATGCCGGCCAAGGCAGGCATGACAGCACGGAAAAATGCTGTGAAACGCCCTACGAAGACTGCCGCGCCGCCCCGGCGGCGCAACAAATCCTGGGCCTTGGCCACCTGCTGTCCTTTCTTGGCGACAAGGCGAAGGCCCATGATGCGGGGTCCGAAGAACCGCCCTACCTCATACCCCACCGTGTCGCCGGTGATCGCCGCCGTCACGACCAGAACGATCACCAGCCACAGAGGAAGCCGTCCGTGGCTGGCCAGAACCCCGCCCAGAATGGCCGCCGTCTCACCCGGGATCACAAATCCAAGGAAGAAAGCGTCTTCAGCGAAAACCAGGACGAAAACCAGCAGCGCCGCCAGCACCGGGCTGATGTTCAGGATACTGTCCACAATCTGACCCACAACACACAGCCTTTCCTCCCGGCGCCCACCCCCCACGCACCTGCGGTTCCGGTGATCTTACCGCGCCGACCCGGAAGCATCCCCAGGGAAAGGCGGCAGGCTCTGCGGCGACATACGCACCTGGGCCTGGCATCGGGGGAGACGGTAACCATCCCGGTACAGGCCCAAGGCCGCGCGCAACTGACACTCGAGACGGCCCCGGTCACATTTGCCCGGACCGGCGCTGACCCGGCGCGACGGTCCAGGTCAAAATCAACGCAGCCACGACCACACAAAACCATCCCGGGCCCCGTCCTGAACCCGACCTTCACCGAATACGCACCCTATTTCCCGATCCGGCCGGACCCGGCCCAAACCCCCGACACCACAAAGCCGGCTCCTTCCCCGACACCTACGCCCTAACGGCAACCCCCTGCAGGGCTCCGCGCACCGCCCCATTCACGCGCCCCGCCCTCCCACCTTGAACGGGAAGGCAACGGCGCGGCCAACGCCCCGGGGCCGGAAAAGCCCCACGCGCCCTTGACCGGTACGTCCGCCGCCACCGGCGGGCCGGCTGGCCGCCCTCCGCAGGATCCCGCACAGGCAGCCCCGAAGGCCGCTGGACCGTCTCCCGGGCCCGGTGCTGCCGTCTGCAGGTTCCCTGCCGGTGCACTGCGGACTCTCAGCAACCACTTAGCGGAGGTCCGGATAATTGGTGGCAGGCGTCGTTGAAGCGCCCGCCCCGTCCGGGCCCCCCACCCGGACGGGGCACCGACTTAGTAGGACGGATACCGGCAATGTCTGCAACCCGAACCCGCACAGCTGTCCTGTTCAGCACCCTGGCCGGAATCGCATTGGTTGCCGGGACCGCCGTCGCAGGGAGTGGACCCGCAACCGCAGCCCCGGCACCGGCGCCGGTATCTTCGACCGTGTCCGCACCCGCCCCGGTCGGCGCCGACAGCCCGCAGCGCGACGCCGGGGAAACCAGCGGCGACTGACCCGGCCCGGACGTTGGTTAGAATACTGTGCAGGAAACGACCCTGAGCAGGGCGATGCGGTGAGAGGAGAGACGTGAGGACAGCGGTCAAGCACCCCTCACTTCTCCCGGCCGATAGTGCCGCGCGTGCCCTCATTCTGGCTTTCCTGGTACTCGCTGGTCTGGTACTCGGGGTTTTGGGTATGCATGCCCCGACGGCAGGCCACATCGCCTTAGCTCCGCACCACACCGCGTCACACTCCCCGGTCGGCCTTTCCGCTGCCGCCGGGGTGGCCTCGGGCGGGTGGGTTACCCCCGCCGGGGCGCCCATCAAGGAGATCTCGCTTCCGGCCGGCAATCAATCGCAGGGTTGCCAGGCGCAGTGCATGATGACCGCCCAGCACCGGGCGTGCACCCCGCAGTCCGGTGCTGCAGCCCCTCAACCAGTCCTCCCTGCCATGAAACTTGCCGCCAACGGTGCGGCCATCATGAGCGCTTCAGTGGTTCAGTGTCTGGCCCCGGAAGGCCACCGGCGGGCTGCACCGTCCCTGACGGAACTGTCCATCAGCCGCACGTAAACCCGGCCCGGGCACGGCCCCACGGATGCCCGCAGGGAGGTTCCGCAGGGCCCCGACATGCCGCCTCCACCGGGACGGCCTCGGGCCGGTAACGTGCCGGTTTCCTCCCCATCCTCGGAGGGCCGGGGCCTGGAGTAAACCCGGCGCACCTGCCGGAAACGTGGCGCAGAACCGTCGCCACCGGATGTTCTTGTCCCGTGTCCCGGGCAGGCTGCGCCGCAATGCCCGTCGACGGCCCGGCTGCAGGGTCCCTCTCTCCCGCCCGCTGCAGCGTTTACTGTCACCCCAGCTTTTGAGACTTTTCGACTATTTGAGACTTTCCGCTTTGTGCGGATACCGATCAAGGACACCAAAGAATGAAAAACGCATATTCCCTTCCTTCCCGCCGTACCGTGCTCGGCACCGGGATCGCAGCCGCCGCGATGGCGGCCCTCGCGGCCTGCACGTCCAACCCGGCCGCAGGGCCTTCCGCGGTGGCCCGGATCATGCCCGGTGACCCGATGATCGCGGACTTCGAAGCACGCCGCGCCGTCACGGGCAAGACCGTCACCACAAAGCTCACCGCGGCCGAAGCCGACGTCGTGATCGCCGGCCAGCCTGTCCGGACCTGGGGGTATGACAATGCCCTGAACGGGCCGGTTATCAGGGCAACCGCCGGAGACAAGCTCACGGTGCCGCTGACGAACAAACTCAGCCAGGGGACCTCCGTGCACTGGCACGGCCTGGCGCTGCGCAATGACCAGGACGGGGTCCCGGGCCTCACCCAGCACGCCCTCGCGCCCGGTTCCGGATCGGAGCACAGTTTCGTTCTTCCGCACCCGGGAACGTACTGGTACCACTCGCACGTGGAAATGCAGCGCGAACGCGGACTTTATGGGGCCCTCATCATCGCCGACCCCAAAGAAACACTCTCCTATGACCAGGAATGGGTGATCATCCTCGATGACTGGATGGACGGGGTCACGGGCACCCCCGACGATGTCCTGAAGGAACTTTCCATGGGCATGGGGTCCATGAGCACACCAGCACCGGCCCATTCGATGCCCGGGATGGATATGGGCGCCGGATCCGGGTCCTCGATGCCGGGCATGGACATGGGCGGGTCAGGGTCCTCGATGCCGGGCATGAAATACATGTTGATGGGGGCGCGCAGTGACTTCCTGGGCGGTGACGCGGGCGACGTCTCCTACCCGTACCACCTGTTCAACGGCAAGGCCGCGGCCGGGCCGGAAATGTTTCCCAGCAAACCGGGCAGCCGGATCCGGTTGCGGATCATCAACGCAGCCGCTGATACCGCCTACCGTGTAGGCGTGCCCGGGCAGAAAATCACCCTCACCCACACGGACGGGTTCCCGGTTGTACACCAGGACGTGGACGCCGTCGTCCTGGGCATGGGGGAACGGATCGACGCGATCCTGAACGTGAAGGAGGGCTTCACCCCTGTCCTGGCCCTGCCCGAAGGCAAACCCGGGATGACCTACGGCCTGATCAGCACCGGCACGGGTACACCGCCGCCGGCAACCGCCCTCCCCTCAACCCTGGGCGGCACCGTCGTTGACGGCGGCATGCTCAAAGCAGACCCTTCCGTCATTCTGGCGCCGAAAGCGGTTGACCGGTTCCATCAAGTCCATCTGACCGGCAGCATGGCGAAGTATGACTGGGGTATCAACAACCGCCGGTTCGACATGAACAACCCTTACGACGGTGCGTTCGATCTCAAGGTCAATGAACGGGTCCGGGTGGACTTCATCAACGACACCACCATGTGGCACCCCATGCACCTGCACGGCCACACGTTCCAGCTCGCCGGCGGCGGCGCGCGCAAAGACACCGTCATCGTCCGTCCAAAACAAACAGTGAGCGTCGAATTCGACGCCGACAACCCCGGTCAATGGCTCACCCACTGCCATAACGCCTACCACGCCGAACGCGGCATGATGGGGGTCTTCTCCTACATCAAATAGACGACCGCTTGGCCGCGTACCCCGTGTCTTCGGACGGCGGGGTACGCGGAACCCGGCACCGCGGGAAAACGGCGCATCCACCGGCCCGGGCGGTTGCCGGCCTGCGACCATGGTCCTATGAACACTGCCGGTAACGCTGTCGAGGCCCGTGAGGGGTTTGGATCTGTCCTCCACCGATCGTGGCTCCGGGTCACGGCCATGACGGTCGCCGGGGCCGTGGCAGCACTCCTCGCCGCTCTCAGCGGCCCGCCAGACTACGCGCCCGCGGCCGGCTGGGCTGCCGCGTCCGCCACGTACCTGCTATGGGTGTGGGCGATCATCGGGCGCAGGGACCCGGCGGCAACCGCCGCTCACGCCCAGCGTGAAGACCCCGGACGGGGGATCTCCGACGTTCTGGTCCTGGCCGCGACCATGGGCAGCTTCACCGGAGTCGTACTGATCCTGCTCGATGCCTCCACCCTGCAGGGCGGCAGCAAAGCCGCCGTGATCGCCCTGGCGCTCGGAAGTGTTGCCCTGTCCTGGTTCCTGGTCCAGACCCTCTTCACGCTGCGCTACGCCGCCATCTACTACCGGGACAGGAACGGGATCGACTTTAACGAAGACAGCGCACCGCACTACCGGGACTTCGCATACCTTGCGTTCACCGTAGGAATGACCTTTCAGGTCTCCGACACCAACCTGAACACCGACGCGATCCGCTCCACCGTCCTGCGCCAGGCCCTGCTGTCCTACCTCCTCGGCGCCATCGTCCTGGCCACCACCATCAACCTCGTATCCGGACTCGTCCACTAAACCAGATCAATCACCGGGCAGGGACCGGGCCATTCCCCCGGCCGCAGTCGAAACACGGCCATAGCCGCGGCAGGGCCCCGGAACCCGCAGAAGCTGCTCCGTTCCGGAGATGCCCCGCCGGGATGGGAGCTACGGAAGACCACTGACTAAAGCACGGTCGCACCAAAAAGCAGCCCGATGCCGTACGTGATCATCAGACCCACGGCTCCCCCGAGCAGCACCCGCGCTGCGGCCCGCCGGATGGAACCTCCGCCAATTCTGGCCCCCAGGGCCCCGGTGAGTGCCAGTGCAGCGAGCACGATCACGTACGTGATCCAAACCCGCACCGAAACGGGCGAGAGCAAGATCGCGAGGACCGGCAACGCACCTCCCAGAAGAAACGCCGCCGCTGACGAACCCGCCGCATGCCAGGGATTGGTCAGCTCTTCCTCGTCAATCCCAAGCTCCAACCGCAGGTGCGCTTTCAGGGGATCCGCAGCCGTCAGTTCCCGGGCGACGGCGGCGGCGGTGGCGCTGCTGAGGCCCTGTTTTTCATAGAGCCCGGCCAGTTCCTGCAGTTCCCCTTCGGGGTCATCTGCCAGTTCGCGCCGCTCTTTAACGATAAGGTCCCGTTCGCTGTCCCGCTGGCTACTCACCGACACATACTCACCCAGAGCCATGGAAACGGCACCCGCGGTCAAACCCGCCACTCCCGCGATGAATACCGGCTGCACGAGCGTCGTCGCACCAGCGACCCCGATCACCAGGCCGGCCATCGACAAGATCCCATCATTAGCGCCCAGCACGGCAGCCCGCAGCGCGTTCAGGCGCCCGGACATCCCCGAGGCATGCGGTTCCGGAAAGCTGTGAACAGGCATGGGGCTTCTCGCTTTCTACGTTGTTCCAATGAGGGTCACCGGGCACCTGCAGGACGACGCCTCCGACATTCCAACGGCCAACCCGGGCGGACAGTCGGTGCCCGGACGTCACATTAGCAGCCGCCGCATGTGTTCGCCCGGGTTCCTGCACCCAAAAACCTCCTATTCCTCCGGGACCGTCTGGGCCAGGGGAAACCCCAACGGCCGGACAGGCAACCGCCGGAAAGAGCAAGCCCGGCTGCGCGCCGGGAGGAAGTCGTGCTTCATGAGTATTGGAAACGCTCGTTCGCAAGACACTACGAGTCTCGGTCCAGGAAGTGCGCCAGAACGGGGCCTCATCCGTAAAGGTTCACGTGTACTCTTCTATGTAACGTCCAGCAGGGTTACTGATACGTTTTGGGAATGCGAATCGGATACGGACGGGTTTCAACCCATGACCAACACCCCGAGGCCCAGCACGACGCCCTGACAGCGGCCGGCTGTGAGCAGATCTTCATTGACACAGCCTCCGGAAAACTTGCCCGCAGACCCGAACTCGACAAAGCGTTACTCTCGGCCAACCGGGCAGGTGATCAGGTCGTCGTCACCAAACTTGACCGGCTCGGGCGATCGTTGGAAAACCTCATCGATTTATCCAACACGCTGCAGGTGCGTGGTGTTGACCTGGTCGTCCTGGACCAAGGCATCGACACGTCCACCGCCATCGGGCGGATGTTTTTCCAGATCCTCGGCTCGATCGCCGAGTTCGAACACGCCCTGATGTCCGAACGTACCCGCGATGGCCTCGCCGCCGCCCGTGCGCGGGGCCGGACCGGCGGGCAGAAACCAAAACTCGGACCTCGCCAAGTCAAGCTGGCCCGCGAAATGTATGAGGAGAAAGACGCCGACGGGAAGCGGGCCCACACCGTCCAGCACATCGCCGAGGAGTTCGGAGTCACCCGACCCACAATCTACCGCCACCTCACGAAACCATGAACAACGCGCATTCCATGTCACAACAGAACGGCAGCATGTCCCGCGGGAATGCCGGCATGGCAGATAAGGGCTTCTGACGTGGCGCTGCGTTCTTTGCTCACAGCTGCCGAGCGCAGCCAGATCCTTGCAGTGCCCACGGAAGCTGAGGACATCGCATCCCATTACGCACTCAGGGAAGAGGATCTGTCACTGATCCGCCAGCGGCGCGGAGACGCGAACCGGCTGGGCTTTGCAGTCCAGCTGTGTCTGCTGCGCCACCCGGGAATCGCTCTGGCCGAAGACACCCACGTGCCCGTCGAGGTTATTTCCTGGCTTGCTTCCCATCTGGCCGTTTCCTCCGCGGCCTGGGACGAGTATGGAACCCGCGAGGAAACGCGGCAGGAGCACGGAAGAGAGATCCGCGCGTATCTGGGCATGTCAGCGTTCGGAATAGCAGACTTCCGCCAGCTCGTCGAGCATGTGGTCGGCGTGGCCGCGCAAACAGACAAAGGCCTGCTCCTGGTCGAGGCCGCGAGGGACTTCCTACAGGCAAAAAAGGTCGCTATGCCTGGCCTCAGCGTCATTGAACGGGCCAGCGCCCAGGCCCTGACCAGGGCCAACCGAAACATTTACGCCACCCTGGGCGGTCACCTCTCCCTCGAGCACCGGAACGCCTGGACGGGTTGCTTCTCCCCCGCCCTGAAAGTTCATCGACTGAAATCGGCTGGCTGCGGCAGGCACCCCTGCGCGCCAACGCACGGGCGATGAACGAGCACATCGACCGACTCACCACCTGGCGCGCCCTTGATCTCCCCTGGGCAGCGGGCCGGCGGGTGCACCGGAACAGGCTGCTGAAGCTTGCCCGCGAGGGTGCATCCATGACCGCGGCGGATCTGGCCAGGTTCGAACCCACACGCCGGTACGCGACCCTCTTCGCTATGGTAGTGGAAAGCATGGCAACCGTCACCGACGAAATCATCGAGCTGCACGACCGGATCATCGGACGCCTCATCCGGACAGCACAGAACAAACAAAACCAGGCCACCCTGGCCTCCCGCTCCACCGTCACAGCCATGATGCGCCTTCACTCCAGGCTCGGTGACGCGCTCTTCGCGGCCAAGGAAAACGGCGAAGACCCCTTCGCCGTGATCGAAACAGCCATCGGCTGGGAATCCCTTGCCGAAAGCATCGCCCAAGCCAAGGACAGACAGCTGCTTCTCACCGCGATCCTGGCCGACGGGATCAATCTGGGACTGACCAAGATGGCCGAATCCTGCACCGGCGTCACCTACGCCCAGCTGGACGCCACCAGGCCTCGTACATCCGGGACGAAACCTACAGTGCCGCACTGGCGGAACTGGTCAACACCCAACACGGCCACCCCCTTGCCGCACAATGGGGCGACGGGACCACCTCTTCCTCCGATGGCCAGCGCTTCCGTGCCGGCAGCAAAGCCGAATCCACCGGGCATGTGAACCCGAAGTACGGTACCGAGCCCGGCCGGCTGATCTACACGCACGTTTCGGACCAGTACTCGCCCTTCCACAGCAAACTCGTCAACGTCGGTGACCGCGACGCGACCTACGTTCTGGACGGGCTGCTCTATCATGAGTCCGACCTGGCAATCCAGGAGCACTACACCGACACGGCCGGATTCACCGACCATCTCTTCGCCCTCATGCACCTCTCGGCTACAGGTTCGCACCACGGATCCGCAATATCGGCGACACCCGCCTCTACACCCGACCAACGACCCAGGACTCACAGCTCTGGCACCGCTGATCGGCGGCACCATCAACACCACAACGATCGCTCAGCATTGGGACGAGATCCTTCGCCTTACCACGTCCATCAAAACCGGCACCGTGACAGCGTCCCTGATGATGCGCAAACTCGGCGCCTACCCCCGCCAGAACGGGCTCGCCCTCGCCCTGCGGGAACTGGGCAGAACGGAACGGACCCTCTTCCTGCTGGACTGGCTCCAGGACCCCGGACTGGGCCGCAAAGTCACCGCCGGCCTGAACAAAGGCGAAGCCCGGAACACCCTCGCTCGCGCCGTGTTCTTCAACCGGCTCGGTGAGATTTGCGACCGCTCCTTCGAACAGCAACGCTACCGCGCCAGCGGACTAAACCTTCTCACCGCCGCCATCGTGATCTGGAACACCGTCTACCTCGAGCGCACCATCACCACCCTGAGCAGCGACGGCCGTGACATCGACCCGAACCTCCTACGTTTCCTCTCGCCCCTGGGCTGGGAACACATCAACCTCACCGGCGACTACACCTGGCCACGCGCCAACCACATCAAACCAGGCAAATACAGGCCCCTACGACGCCCGGCGAAACCTTAGCGTCGGATATTTCACTTTTTCACAAGCCTCCCCACATAAAGCCATCCGCTGACCTATCGGCGGACTGCCAGTAGTTCTGCCATGTACTTGATCTCGGACTGCTGGGCGGTGGCAATGGAGCGGGCCAGGGAGGTCACCGCTTGATCATCGGTGCGTGCAAGGATTGCTTCTGCCATGTCGACGCCTGCATCGTGGTGCTCGATCATCAGCTCAAGATAGAGCCTTTCCGCTTCTGTGCCCTCAGCCTGACGGAGTCTGGCCAGGTCCTGGGGCGTGGCCATTCCCGGCATCGGCGTGACGCCGGAGGTCCCGTTCGTTCCCGTTCCGCCGTGAGTGCCATGGCTGCTGCCGGCCCACGCCATCGGCGGCTCGGATCCGGCCTGGGGCAGGCCCCAAACCGAGAGCCAGCCATACATCTGTCCAGACTGCTGCTGCTGGGAACGGGCTACATCGTACGCCAGCTGACCTATCTCGGGGTCCTCGGTGCGGTCCCGGACGGTCATGCTCATGTCCACAGCCTGAAGATGGTGCACCTGCATGTCGCGGGCGAACCCAGCCTCCGGGCTGCCTTCACCTGGGACGCCGGGCCGGGCGGACAGGCGCCCAACCGCCCACCCGGCAAGCAAGGCCATCACCAGCGCGGCACCAGCGGCGGTAGTGCGCCAGAAGATAGGTTTTGCCGTCATCACTTGCGCCCAGGGGCGTCGATTCCCCCTGTGCAAGCAGCTCCAGGCTCGGGTGCATCCGGTGACTGCCAGTATTTGGAGACAAAAAGTTCGATCCGCTCGTCCTCTGGCGAGTCAACGCCGACCTGCGCTCCCCAGGCTGTGAGCATGACGGGCGAGGGGGTTCCTTCCAGAGGCGAGAGCACGGTATAGGTGTCAGGAAGCGCTCCCTGGAGTGCTTCGGCCTGCGCAGCGGTGATTTTGGCAGGGTCGTACGTTGCCCAGATGGCCCCGTGTTCCAGTGCGTGGACAGCATTTTCGCTCGGTACCGGTTGGCCGTAGACGCCGCAATTGAGCCAGACCGGCGAATGGTCCCCTCCAATCGGCGGAGCCTGCTGGTAGCTGACCGGGTCCTTGACATGGTTCGCGCTGAGGCCGCTGAAGGTCTGCAGGCCGGCAACTTCAATATCCCCCCGGGCCTTCGGCGGCGGATCGTTCGCCAGTGCCAGCAGGACCAGGCCAACCACGACTCCGACCGCCGTGAGCGCACCGATCAAGGCGGCGATCCTGCGTCTCGTGGCCTGCCGCGCCTGCTGTGCCTTCACCAATGCCAGTTTGGCAGCGCCGTCTTGCCGTGCTTGTTTCGCTGACTTGTCGCTCGTCACGAAAAACCTCCTGGAAAGGTGCAATGGTGGTGCCGCATGTAATCTGTCTCCATTTTGCTTAGGCCCAGGACCTGTGATCTCTCTAGCTTGGTCTGGCGGTTGATGCACGGCTTCGCTCGGGCGGTACTAGCCAAATCAACGACACGGACTGCCCGTTAGTTCTGCACGTTCTCATTTCTTGTTCTCTGGTCCTAATCGGCCGGAATTGCGTCGCCTGGCCCGTTCGGAGAGAGCGAAAATTGCTCCGACGATGACCAGCACCGCGGCCGCTATCACCAGGACGATCGGGCCGTTGCTGTTATCAGGCAGCGGGGCGGGGTCAACGGCCTGAGCCGGAGCGGCCGCAGCAGAGGTAATGGCGGAAGTTGGCGCAGAAGACGCGGCCGTAGCGGTTGAAGGCATTGCGGCTGCTGTCTCCTGGGCGGGGGCCTGGACTGTGAAGGTGTAGCTGCCTTCGATGGGGTGCCCGTCGGAGGAGACCGTGCGCCACAGAACCTTGTAGGGTCCATTGCTTCCCTTCGCCACGGCGGTCGAAAGGACCGCCCCGGTAACGGTGACCTTGCCGTCGCTGAGGGTCGTGCCCGTGCTGTCGGTGACGGTGATGACGCTGAAGTTCATCTCCCCGCCGCCGGTGGGAGTTTCCGAGAGGGTCAGGGACACGGCGTCTGGCGCCGTCGTAACGGTGCTGTCCCTGGCTGGTGTTGTTGATTGAAGTGCATCGTGCGCCTGGGCCGGCGCGGCGGCCAGGGCGGGGGTCATCGCTGCTGCCGTGAGGGCGAGGACGAGACGGATCCGTCGGAGTTTTCCGGGATGCTGGGCGGGTTTGCTCATATTTTTTTGCTCCTGCTGTTCGAAAAGGGGTGGTTACTTCACGGCGTCGTCGAGCAGCTGGCGGAACTGTTCTTCGCTGTTGATGGTCAGTTTTTGCCCGTTGAGGAAGAACGTGGGGGTGCCGGTGACGCCGAGGGCTTGTCCGTCGGCGATGTCTTTGCGGATCCGTTCCTTGGTTTCTTCGGCGGCCATGGCCGTGTCGTACTTTTCCATGTCCAGTCCAAGTTCTTCGGCGAAAGAACGGAACAGGGCGTTCTCGAAGTCCTGCTTCTCGCCCCACTGCGGCTGGGTTTCGAACATCTTCGCGGCCATCTGTTCGTACTTGCCCTGCTGGGCTGCGGCCTCCACGGCCAGGGCAGCCTGGCCGGAGTTCTTGTGCGAGGGCAGGGGGAAGTATCGGTGAACAAAGGTAATCCGGTCCCCGTATTCCTTCTTCAGCTCCTGCACCAGGGGCTCGGCGGCGCGGCAGGACTCACACTCGAAGTCCAGGAACTCCACGAGCTGGGCCTTCTCCGTGGCGGGGGTGGTGAGGCGGTGGCTGTCTTCCCTGACGATCTGGGCTTCTGCGACCGGCTGCACGGCGGCCGGTTCGGGCTTGGTGGCGGTGAACACCGCGTACCAGATCAAACCGGCGCCGACGATTGCCGCGAGCAGGATCCAGAGGACGATCCGGACCTTCCGTGCCGGATCAGTGGGCTTAGCGGGGGCTTTTGTTGCGGGTGTCATTTAGTGGGGAATGCTTTCCTGGTCGCGGTGGGCGGCGGGTTCTATCTGAAAAGTTGAGTGTTCGACGCTGACTTCGAAATGTTCTGCAACGCAGCGCTGGAGGTCGGCCAGGATCGTTGCGGCGTGGCCGTCGCGCATGCAGGGATCTTCAACCGTGACGTGCGCGGAGAGGACCGGTGTGCCGGAGGCGACGAGGGAGGCGTGCAGGTCATGGACGTCGATGACGTGCGGCAGGGCCAGGATGTGCTTACGGACCTCCGCCAGGTCCAGGCCCGCCGGGGCGTTCTCCATCAGCACGTTCAGAGTTTCGCTGAGGAGCTTCAGGGTCCGGGGAATGATCAGCGCCCCAATCAGCAAGGACACGACGGCGTCGGCCTGCACCCAGCCGGTGAGGGCGATGATGACCGCGGCAACGATGACGGCTACGGATCCGAGGGCGTCGTTGAGGACTTCGAGGAACGCTGCCCGCATGTTGAAGTTGTGCTTCCGGCCCGAGGCGAGCACGATCAGGCCGATGGCGTTGCCGGCCAGGCCGATGATACCGAACCAGAGCATCGTGGACCCGCCGACGTCCGGGGGTTCGAAGAGCCGGCGGATTCCTTCGATGATGACGAAGCCGCCCACGCCCAGGAGCAGGGCGGCCTGCCCGGCGGCGGCGACGATTTCTGCCCGCTTGTAACCCCAGGTGCGCTTCATGGTGGCGGGTTTGAGCGCCAGCGACGCGGCGATCAGGGCGATCAGCAGGCCGGCAGAGTCTGTGAACATGTGGCCGGCGTCGGCCAGCAGGGCAAGGCTTCCGGTCAGGAGGGAGCCGATAATCTCGGCGATCATCACGGCGAAGGTGATGGCGAAGACGATGATCAGTTTTCCGCGTTGGCTGCTCCCGTCAGCGGCGCTGTGGGCGTGGTCGTGCCCGCTCATCCTCGCCCTCCCCAGCAAAGGATTCTGTTCATCGCTTAGCTGGTCCCGGTCCGAGCGTGATCGTGACGGGCGCGGGCTTGGTGTCCGAACCGCAGCCCGCGCAGCACGCCCCGGCCTCGTCCATTTTGGCAGCGGTCGGGAGTCCCTGCTGTGCGTCCGCTTCGTCGGTCGCGTCCGGTGCAGCAGACCCGCAGCAGTCATCATCGTCTTCAGCGTGGCCGGCTCCGTGAGTGGGGACGGCGCAGCAGGCTTCGCCGCGCCAGGCGTTGATACCTTCACGGACGGCGATGCCGGCGATGACTAGGGCTGCTCCGGCGTCGGCCCACCACCAGCCCAGGGTGCTGTTCAGGACCAGGCCCACCAGCAGAACCGCTGAAAGGTAGGTGCACAGCAGTGTCTGCTTCGAATCGGCGACGGCGGTGCGGGACCCGAGTTCCCGGCCCGCGCGGCGCTGCGCCCAGGACAGGACAGGCATGATCGCAAGGCTCAAGGCCGCGATGATGATGCCGGGAGTCGAATGCTGGGCCTCACCCCCACCGGTCAGGGACCGGACTGCGTCCACGGCCACGAACGCGGCGAGGGCGAAGAAGGAGATGGCGATGATCCGCAAGGTCAGGTGCTCACGCCGTTCGGGGTCCTTGGCGGAGAACTGCCACGACAGCGCCAACGCGGACGTCACCTCGATCACCGAATCCAACCCAAACCCGATCAGCGCCGAGGAATCGGCCACATTGCCGGCCCAGAGCGCCACCACCGCCTCGATGACGTTGTACATGATGGTCGCTGCCGCGAACAGCCGAATCCGCCGCGACAGGACAGCCCGCCGCTGCTGGTTCGGAATCTGCAGTACCGCCGTCACGCGAAGCACTCCCCGTCCGGGGCGCAGCAGGACGGATCGACAGCCAGGACAACGCCGAGCAGGTCCTTAATCGCGTGCCCAAGCCGGGCATCGGCGAGTTCGTACCGGGACCGGCGTCCGTCCGGGACGGCTACGACCAGGCCACAGCCGCGCAGGCACGTCAGGTGGTTGGACATGCTCTGCCGGGTCACGCCCAGGGCGTCCGCAAGACCTGAGGGGTAGGCCGGGGCCTCGGAGAGGGTCAGGAGAATCCTGGCGCGGGTCGGGTCTGAGACCGCGTAACCAAAACGGGCCAGCACGGGCGCCTGCGTGAGCGTTTGCATGACTCCAAAGTACAGCTTGCGCTGTATTCAGACAAACTTGTACTCTGGGGTCAGCGGTTCGTCGCCGGGTGTGTCCCCTGACCGGGCTGCGTAGCGGTGTCTTCCCGGAGCTGCTCCCTGTAGCGGAGGCGGCGGATCCGGCGCGTCATGGAGACCATGAGGGTCACGACGGCGATGACCATGAATGCCGTCATGACGAACCCCAATAATCCTGGGGTGACCATGTCTGCGCTCAGACCTGGCCTGAGTCCGTCCACGCCCGGTCCTGGAGTTGGCGGCGTTGCTCTGGTCAGCGAGACGTATCCTTCGGCGGCCCAAGCAGCAAGTGGCAGGTTCATTCATCCTCTTTTGATTACAGGTTGTGTCGTTTGCGGTCCGGCAGGAAGTGGCCTCGCCGAGGCCGGTTGTGCGGGCTTTTTGCGACCCGCGAAAAGCCGGTGCTGGCGCGTCGTTCGCGCGCAGGAGGCGGGTATGGGGCTGTTTGGGTTCTTAGGCTTTTGCGGCCTGAAGTTTGCGCGATCTGAACCGCGCTACGGTGCCCGCCAGGACAGCGATGGCCATGACCACGAAGGCGGCAACTCCGATGTAGAAAAGCACTGAGGACGCTTCCGAGACAGGGGCTGCGGCGTCGGCAGCGGCCTTGATGGTCAACCAGTAACTAACCGTGGCCGCGATCCAGGCCCCGCCAGCCGCCGTTGTCATACGTGGCCACCGCGTGAACCATGACGTGCCGGTCCCGTGGGACAAGGCGACGCTCACCGCCACCATCCCGGCGACGGCGATGAGCTGGAGACCGAACAGGAATGGCCCGGCGACAAGCCCGACTGCGATAGCCAGCCCTCCTATGAGCACGAGTCGGCGTGCTCCGAGGGGCATCCCGGGAGGAGGACCAGGGTCACTGCCCGGCTCAGGGGCGACCGCAGGGTTCTGGGCTGGCGTGCTGGTGTTCATTTATCCCTTTGAGAAAGCTGCCCTGCCGGACTTGGTCAAGGCATCGGCAATGGCCGGTGCGGGTGCAGCTGGCACTCCGCGGCTTCCGACGTTACAGGACTTCCTGAATTCACTCTGCGGCGTATCGTCCAGCAGTCGTGCTGACTGATAGGCATCAACAGTCGCGGGACACGGCAAAGGCTGGTGATTAGCTGCCCCCAAGGCATTGAATCACCGGCCTTCGACGGTGGTCTATTTGTCTGCGCGCACGAACGTGACTGAACCTTTTGAGGTCATCCAGGTCATCCAGGACAGCGGGTGGACGGCCGTGCACACCGCCAGAGAGTGCCGTCCGGTTAGCGCACACCCCAAACTGACGTCAGGAAACGCTGAAAGACCGTCAGAATAGGGTGCGAAAGCCATTTCTGCACATGCCCAGTGAAGAGTCTTAGATTCAAATCTGACTGCCGTCCCTGTTTGCTGAGCTTGTGTCGGCGGGTGCCTGGCAATTGTGCAACAGCGTGTTGCGTAATTGTCCAGATCGCGTCTGGACAATTAAGAATCCAAGCTGCGCGGCCTCCGCCTGTCCGAGCCTTGCCTGTCCTCGAATCTGCGGCAGCAGTACCACGAGCTGTGTGGGACTATTCAGCGGTCCGCCTCATCCTCCACACGCCCAGCGTCGATACCGATGCCACAGTTGTTGCAAACCCCCACCTGCCCATCACAGGTCAACTGCTCACACCTCTGGCATCAAAGGTCATCAGCGTGAGGACAGCTCACGTCCGGTCATGTCGAAACCCGGCCCCGGACTGATGAACCATCGTGACCGTCAAGATTTGCGAAGAGTGCACGGGCAGCTTCAAGTCTTCCCGCAAAAGTCAGCGCTTCTGTTCAATCCGCTGCGGCAACAGGAAGCGGGACAGGATGCGTCGAACTGCCCGCCGTCCTGCCGTGCCGGTAGCGGCTGACTCCGGAGCCATAGTTATCACGGACGAGCTGAAGGCATTGCAGCGCAAGCTGGAAACGAGCACGAAGATCTGCCAGCGCCGTGTCGAGATTCTCCAGTCCAAGCTCCGCTCTCAGTCTTATGAGATTGATCGGCTTGAGGCCGAGAACTCCGAGCAGCGTCAAAGCAACAATGTCCTCCAGCTCGAAGTAGCTCGGCTGAAGCGTGCGCAACGGACCAACGTGCAGGATCTCGCGCATCTCGCAGCATGGCTGGTTTCGCTTGCGAACGCAAAAGACGTCGCCTTGGACCCCGCAACGCTGGACATCCTCAACCGCCGCGGATGGCATCCATCCAAGCGCCAGGCAAGAGCGGCGCGGCCATGACGATGTCCATCGCGCGCCTCTCGGCACAATCAGGTCTGCGCTACCTGTTCAAGACCACGATGATGGATGACCTCTCCGCCACTCCCCCGGACGCCACCACCTACTACATGAAAGCCGGGACGCCTGAAGGCCGGTGGACCGGCAGCGGACTATCAGGCATCAACAGGAGAGCCGGCGACGTCGTCGCCGAAACAGACGCGAAAGCAGTGTTCGACTTAGCCGTCCATCCGGACACCAGCACACCGCTGGGCCGCCCGCACAGCCAACCCACCGCCGTCGAAAACAAAACCGGCCCACCCACGGTGAGTCACGCCGTCGTAGGTTTCGACCTGACCTTTAGCGTGCCGAAGTCGGTGTCCGTCCTCTGGGCGCTCAGCCCTCGCAGTACGCAAGACCAGATTCTCCGCACCCACCACGAGGCGGTGGAGGCAACTCTTGCCTGGCTGGAAGAGCAGGTCATCCATACACGTGCCGGCCGAAACGGCGTGGCCCACGTCGGGACGATGGGCGCTATTGCCGCCGCCTTCGACCATTGGGAGTCGCGCACCGGCGACCCGCAACTACACACACACCTTGTCATCGCCAACCGCATCCAGCGCATGACCGACGGAGCCTGGGTGACCCTCGACTCCCGCACGCTCTACAAGGCTGCCGTGGCTGCCAGCGAACACTACAACGGGCTCTTATTCGACGCCCTCCACCGCCGCCTTGGCAGCGACACGGACATTCGCCTTCCCGTCGCCACTACGGGCAATCCCAGCCAGCAGCTCACCGGGATCGACGAGGACCTCATCCGCGAGTTCTCCAACCGGTCCCGGCTGATCAACGTGGAAACAGACCGCCTCGTCGCGGAGTGGACAACGGAACACGGCCATCCGCCAAGCACAGCAACGGTCATCAAGCTGCGGCAGCAAGCGACCCTGGCCACACGCGTCCCCAAGTCCGAGCTCCCCACGCCCCTGCACGAGCTATCCAGAGAATGGAAGGCACGCGCCACCGCCAAAGGATTCCCACCGGACGACGTAATCGCGGCCACGATCAACCGCTCCCGAATCGCCCCGTTTGGCTTCACTGACTTCACGTCTGACTGGATCTGCGCCGTCGCAACCCTGACACGTGAGCGGGTCGCTCACAAACGCTCCACCTGGAACCACTGGAATCTCATCGCGGAAGCCGAACGCGTCTGCGCCCAGGTGCGTTGCCGGACGGCGGCGGACAGGAGCACGCTCATGCACGCCGTCGCCACCGCGGCCGAGCAGCAGTCCGTGCCGCTGAATGACTACCGGTACACCGTCCCCGCCCATGCCGAGGCAGATGTCCTGCATGGACCACGAAGCGTCTTCGACTTCCACGGATCGCGCCTCTACACCGATACATCCACACTGGCCTGTGAGGACGCGGTCATAGCGGCAAGGAACGACGACGGCGGGCCGGCAGTCCGTGCCGGCGTCATCATGGATGTTCTTGACCAAGTCCAACAGCCGGAGAGCCGAGTGCTTCACTCCGACCAGCGTGCCGCGGTTGCCGAGGTGGTCCTGAGCGGCCACCGGCTCGACGCCATCGTGGGGCCAGCGGGCACGGGAAAGACGACCACGCTGAGTGCAGTGAAGGCAGTATGGGAAGCGGAGTACGGCGCCGGCAGCGTTGTTGGCCTCGCCCCGGCAGCTGCCAGCGCCGAAGTGCTGGGCCGGGAACTCGCTATGGCAACCGAGAATGTCACCAAGTGGCTGCATGAATCGGCGGGTCAAGGCGCAAACTCAAGGGCCGGACGCTTCTTCAGCGTCCAGACGCAACTGGCCAATGCGCACGTCGGCGAGCGCTGGAGCATCGCATTAGCGCAGGAGGCTGCGCAGCTCACTGCCACCCAGCAACGCTGGTGCTTCCATGCGAATCAGCTCATCATCGTTGATGAAGCGTCAATGGTCTCGACATTCCAACTCGCAGCTCTCGTACAGCAAGCCCAGGAAGCCGGCGCGAAGATCCTTTTGGTCGGCGACCCCGGGCAGCTGGACGCCATCGACGCCGGCGGCGTTCTTGGCTGGCTGGACCGGCAAGGGAAGGCAACACGGCTGAGCACGATCTGGAGATTCCATGAGGAGTGGGAGCGCACAGCATCGCTGAAGCTTCGGAAGGGTGACTACGCAGCTATATCCGACTACGCACACCATGGAAGGATCCGGCACGGTAGCTACCTGGATATGGCTGACAAGGCGTACCTCGCGTGGCAGGCCGATACCCGGGCAGGAAAGTCGTCCATCCTCATCGCCGCCGACAACGAAACGGTCAGCATGCTCAATGAACGGGCGCAGGCGGATCGAGTGGCGCGGGGTGAGGTTGATCCCGATCAGACGGTGTTGCTCAGCGATGGCTTACGTGCGGGTTCCGGTGACGCCATCATCGCCCGGGGAAATGACCGGAAGCTCGTGGACAGCAGCGGTGCTTTCGTGCGGAATGGAACGCTGTTCGACGTCGAAGGCATCAGTCGGCGTGACGGCTCCCTGCTCGCGCGGCGGCGGGACACAGGCGCGAGCGTCCTACTCCCCCGGGCGTATCTGGAGACATCCGTCGAGGTGGGCTACGCGACCACGGCGCACCGTTCCCAAGGCATCACGGTGGACACCGGCCACACGGTAGTCACTCGGGGCCGGCTCACGCGCGAGCTGCTGTATGTGAGCATGACCCGTGGCCGTTCCGGCAACTTTGCCTACGTCAGCGAAGGTGACGACGCCGACCATCCTGCTCTCGATCCATCCATGCAGCTCTCATGGCAGGGAATCCTCGGCGAGGTACTCGCTGCGGAAGGCGCTGAGCGTACCGCCCACGAGGTGCGTGACGCGGAGCGCAGGAAGGCGGACAGCCTTGAGCGGCTTTACGCGGAGTATGACTACCTCGCGCAGATCGCGGCAGGACTGGATCTTAGGCAGCAGTTGGACGAACAAGCCCCTGGTGCCTCACCGGAATTCGAACAATCTCCGTCGTGGGGTGCAGCTGTCGCGGCATGGCGGAAAGCCACAGCCGTCAGCCGGCAGCGTAGCGAGCGCATACTGAGCCAGTTCTGCCAAGAAACTAGCAGTGCCAATGATCGCTGCGCCCTCCTCAGCGTGCGCTTACGCCAGTTCATGAAAGGAAGGACGACGGCGGTTGAGGAACCTCTGGTTGAAAAGCTCACCATTCCGCGCCCTGATTTAGCGTCGATGATTCAGCAGGTCAGGGTACGTATCTCCCAAAGGACGGAGACCGTGAGCATGGCAGCGCTGACAGCCGATCCTGAGTGGAAACGTGCTTTGCTCGAAGCCGTCGGAGATAGCACCAGCGGCGAAACCTGGCAGCTCGTCCGTGACGTTGCCGTCTTTCGCGACAGGTGGGCGCTGCCGGACTCTCCCCTCCCTCTGGGCCCGTCTCCCACGAATTACGAATGGGAACAACGCGGCCAGCGTGAACGAATCAACGCAGCGATCAACAATGCTTATCGCCGTGGCACCGCTCAACTAGATGACTCACATGTGGATTCAGCCCTTTCTCAGCAAGTCGTCCTTACAAGTGCCGGCTGGCAGCTCTAATCTGATAAGGAGGTAATGCGAATGGTCGTCAATCCGGCGGTAAGACCCAAGGTAGCGACAACCGGACTAGTGATAGCCAGCGCGGTTGTCTTCATAGGCTTTGCCCTCTCACTCATAGCCTTGGCCGCCACGGAACTTCCTCTCGTCATGAAGGTCATCGTTGGCAGCTTGTTGCTGGCAACTGTTTTAGTGCTGGCGCTGTTATGGGGGAAAAGATCCGCTCGACGGCGGACCTGGCTGGCTAAGGCAGCAAACAGATGGCGATCCTTCGACAACGCTAAGCTGGCCAGCGGGACCACGACAGAGGTGACCCTCCTCAGCGTCGACGCGGTGCAACCCACCGGCGCGTGGGTCACCATCATGTGGAACCGCTTCAACCACGTTCAGCGCGCCTGGATAGAAGCACTACCCGAACCACTATGGCCAGGGTCCGTCCTGCTCATCGCCCCCGACCCCACTCAAGTAATGCCGAGCGCACCCTGGCCTGAGACGTATTTCATTCGAGCCGCCGACTGCTTAGCTTGGGCACCCGCCGAAGGCCGGAGCCCCTAAGCGGCATCTACTGTTACGACACTCTGGCGATACAGACATTCGAATGTATGTTCTAAAATAGCTTCATGATCAAGTCCGGCTCCCTTGAAGATGTCGAGCGAATGATGATTCGCATGGACGCCGAAGCAAGCCGGCCAATAGATGACACCGCACCCATCCGAGATTTCCCGAAGTATGGGCGTCCGCTTGTGTACGTCAGCGGAATTTATGGCAAAGCCGTCGGGTGGACCCACAAGTACGGCCTCATCGAGTGGCTGGATAATTCCGGCAAATACCACATGGGTTGGGCGCATTCCTCGAGCATCAGGCGTGTAAAGCCTGATGAGTGGAAGGGCAGTAGTGCGCTGTAGTTGGCAGCCATCCCGGCGACGCTCAGGTAACCATCGGGTAGCGTCGCGCGTGTCGAAGAAACGCAAGGCTCGCGGTCGTGCCTAGGGTCGTGGGCATGGAAAGAGATCCCTTACGGGAGCTGAGAGGACAGACGTCGATCAACGATCTTCTCGACAAGCCGGTCGGCGCCGCACCGGTCCAGCTCGCGCTGCCGATCCTGGTGCAGGTGAAGCCTGGACAGTTCCGCCGACTGTCTTAAAGCGGCGGCCGAAAGCGTCTGAGGTACATGTGGAGCGTTGACAACGTGATGGCCTGGTCCAATGAGGATCAGGCCATCACACTGCCAGCAGCAGTCAGCTACATGCTTATGTCAGCCCGCGCCGGCCCGCCTAAAGGGGGCGCGGCCACCGGTCCCTTCGTAGCGATGCTGTAGGCGGGTTGCGCTGCTTCGGGAGCCGCCTGCAGGCCAGCACCCACTCCAGCTTCTGGACCAGCCGCGGCACGTGGAGAGCGATGGTAAGCAGCCGTGCCGAAGCGGAGGTCAGGGCCGATGGTTTCAGCCACAATGCGGCGCGCTTCACGCTTCTCCCCGTCCTTTTCGAAGGCACGGAACTCGAGTTCCCCCGACACCGTAACCGGGTCGCCCTTCTTCAAGGAGTTCGAAGCATTCTCTGCGAGCGCCCGGAACGCGGAGACGTTGTGGAAAACAGGCTCTCCGTCCTGCCAGGAGCCGTCTGCTCCCTGAATCCGCTGGTTCACAGCAACCCGCAGTTTGGCGTGTGCTACACCCGACTCCCCATACGTGAGCTCGGGGTCCGCAACGAGATTGCCAACAATGTTGACCGGAATCTTGGTGCTCATATCTTCTGCCCTTTCATTCGTAGACGGGGCTCTCCCGTCCAACAGTTGGTGGATGCCCTAGGGGCCCGAGATCTCCAAGCCACGGGACGGCTCGCCCGGCTGCTCCAAGCCCGCATAGGTCTCCTGGCCCTGGACCCGGGGCGAGACTTCAGCAGTGGGAACCTTCCCACCAAAACCCTGCGGATTCGTGGATTCGAGGATGTCCTTGCTTGCCGCCGTGACGCGGCCTAAGACTGACTTCGCAATATCCACCCGCGAGGCGGGTTGCTTCGCAGACGAGTTGTTCACAGCGGTTGAGTGCTCCGCTTCAATCACTGCATCAGCCCAGCCGGCCAGGTAGCTTGCAGACTGCGGACCCCGGTCGATGCCATGAGCCTTGAGGATCGTGTACGCCACAGACTCCGCCTCGACTTCGGCGAGGCCGCGGTGGTCCACACTGCTCCCGTACAGCTTTCCCACCTTGTCATCCGGCCCATGCAGCAAAACATGACCGAGCTCGTGCGCCAGGACGGCGACCCGCTCCTCCGCATTCAGCCAGCCCCCTACTTGAATCTGATGCTGCGCGAAGTCGGTGAAGCCGCTCGTCAGCCCGAACTGCGCATCTGTGACCTGGATAGAGAAGCCGTGCGTGCGTGCAACCCGGGCCAGCGACCCCCATAAGTGCGGCGCGTCGATGGCCGGGGCATCACTCGGCTTGGGAATCAGCAGCGGAGCCCCCTGGGTCTGGGAAACGTCGAAGACGGCCTGGCCACGCCAACCCGTGATGAGAGTCTTCTTCCCTTCATCTACAGCACCCTTGGGAAGCGTGTCACCCAGAGGAATGCGCTGGCGCGTACCGTCGGGCAGCAGCATCTGCTGCACACGGGCAGTCCGAGGCGCAATGACCCACAGGGCATGCTCGCCCCGAAGAACAGCGCGGCCGTGTCGTTCCCATTCCTTGTACCCTGCGACGAGCGTCGGCTCGTCCGTACCCCGCTGCGCCATCTGCATCATGAGCAAGGCGACGTTGCCACCTGAGTACCGCCACAAATTGGCTGAGGCATCGAGCAGAACCTGCCAATGTGAAGGTGACTCGACCGCCTCCTCAAGGATCGAGTGCAGGCCATCCATCAATGAGGCGATTCGCTCCTCGGGCGCCATACGGCGAGCGCCGACGCTGGCTTCCGGAGAGCTCTGATCAGGCAAAATGCTAGATGGAACTTCAGGTGTAGCGGCCACGACAGCCACCCTTCATGCTTCTTGGACCGCAGCATCGCTGCGCAGACACCCGTTCATGGTTAAGCACCTCAAGAGCGACATGACTCAGAAGTCAGCAACCAATTGATGAGCAGCCTTCCGCCACTCAACAAAGTCAGGGTCATCACCAGACAGGATTCGAGGCGCAGGCTCCTTATGTGCCTGCAGCCCTACACACCCGGCAGTCCTGGTGTGCATCCGCAAGCGTTCGACGGCGTGCGGGAGCCTTTCGTGAAAGGCAAGCGGGCCGAAACCCGGGTCATCTTGGGCGTAGGAGGCAAGCTCGGCGCGGTGAAGCGCATACAACTCAGCCACAATCTCGGGGTGACGCCACCAGCAGTCTGGAACGACCGACGTCGTCAGTTGATAAGTCGCGACAAGCCATCGCACCCATGAGAAAAGGGCGCCCCAGACTTCCTGCGCCTGTTCGGCCGTCATGTCCCGCCAGCGACGGGTCACGCTCTTGGAAGCAGCTGAAGCACCAAAAGCGGATCGAAACAACTGCGCGGTGATCTCGTCGTCCCCAAAGGAGCCGGCAGACGGGACATCGAACTCCTCGGTCTCGTCATGGCTGCGCATCCGGCTCCCCTTCGGTCTTTTGTTGACGCTCCCTGTGCCCGTCGGCCAAGATGCGCTCCATCTCCGCCTTCAAGCGGCGCAGCTCCCCTGCGTCTTTACGCTTGTGCCACTCGAGTAGGTCGAGCAGGATCGGTCGAGTCCGCCGCCCAAGCATGAGCGCGGTGCCTGCGGGCAGGCGCCGAATCTCGTCCAGAGCAATCACAGGACTTTCGCGTATCTGCTCCCCGTCCTGCCTGCCAGCGGAGGACCAGGACCGCGTGGTGAGGGTGAGGCTCCTCTCCCCCAGCAAACCCGCTAGCGAGCGCAGGTCCCTCTCGTCGGATCCACCGCCAAAGATCACCTTGATGATCGCCGAGTCCCAGATGGTCGATGCCTCATCGATGGACCAGCCTGATCGGGCTTGGGACAACGACTGCAAAACGACGAGCGTTGAGATCCCGATACCGCCGCCGTCGGACAGCGCCACAGGCAGCCCGGGCCATGGGGCCAGGTTGGCGATTTCGTCGAGGATCAAGGAAAGAGGTGGCTCCAGCCGTCCTCCTGGCGATACGAAGGCCATTTCCCGCGCTGCATTGTCGATGTCATCAATCAGCGCGGACAAGTACGGCCCTGCGGCAGCGGCTCCAGCCCGAGTGCCAATCAGGTACAGGGTTCCCCGCTCCCGGATGAAGGCTTTCGGATTAAACTCTTCAGACGCATCCTGCGGATTCAGCGCGGCCAGCACCTTGGGCGAGGACAGAGGCGCCACCGCCGCCGAAACCCCAATCCACGAATTGGACGTATTTCGAGGGTCATCTTCCAGGATGCCCATTAGGTCGGCCTGCCAGCCAAGTGCAGCCTCCGGCCGGCTCAGCACCTCCAGTGCTTCCCGCGCCAGTACCGGACTGGAAGACCAGCGTCGGAAAGCCGTCACTCCCTCGCCAGTCAGCGCCGCGGCATGGAGCAGGCACTGAAGAACTATCAGCGAGCGCTTTTGCCAGGCGGCGTTCTCGCCCTTCATCTCGGTGTCCGCCGTGATAACCAGCGCCCGCCGGGTAGCAATGTCAGGGTCTTCACACCCGCGTACCGGCGACCAGCGAAGCGACGACGGAATCCCCGACATACCCTGTGGGTCAAAGACGGTCACGGGTCGCCCACCGGAAGCCCGCGCCTTCATCGTCACCACCAGGTTGTCCGCACGCGTGGATGTCGTGACGACTGCCCCCGGCGCATCAAGAATGGCGTTGATGACGACGTACAAGCCCTTGCCGGATCGTGGCGCACCCTGAATCACCATCGACTCCTCCGTGGAAACATGAACGGTGACGCCCCGTGAGCGGCCCAGCGTCCACGACAGGTCCTGCACCGAAGGGTTTGCGAGTCCTGGACGCGTGAACTTTCCTCTTTTCCGCACGGCCCTCGCCCCAAAATCGTGAAGAATCTCCGCTCGGCGGGCAACGCCGTCGCGGTTCAAGATGTCTTGGCGCAGCCAACTACCCGATTGCTTCCATCGCCGCCAAAGGACCACCTCACCCACGGCGAGCGCACCAACCAGCAGTAGAGCCGGGGTGAGAACCCACCAGACGCTGTCTGTGCCAAGCACACAATCAGCCCGGCGAACAATGATCCATTCCATTCTGTTGGCGATGAGTCCGACGGCGGCGGCAGGGTTGAAGGGCGACGGCGGCATGGTGCCGCACTGCCAAGAGCCGGCCACGTGCGCTGCTGCCTGCACCACTGCGCAGAGACTTACGTAGGCTGCGGCGGCGACAAGCCCAGCGGTGACCAAAGGGTTGTCGCTTGCCGCCCGCGAGCTCGCTGGCCGTCTCACAGCATCCTGTCATCTGTCCCGAAAACGGCAAGCTCGTCAGTGGTCACTCGATTGGCAACGATGAAGGAGCGGTTGCCCACTTTCCAGAGCCCGACACCCTTCGGAAGGTTCTCAACATGCTCGCATTCAGCTTCGGTCAGGCCGAGCGCTTCCTTGGTCAGGCGCATCGCATCGTGCTTCTGCCGGTAAATGACCCTGGTGTCAGCCTCAGTCAGCAGGCCCAGGGCTTTCTGCCTGTGTCCACTCGTGCTGTCACCGATCTCGTTCAGGTCCGCGACCTTGTGCATGATGAGCAGGTTCGCGATCCCGTAGGTTCTGGCGAGTCGCCACTGCTCGCTCATCTTTGCCAACATGTACGGATCTGCGAGCATCCGCCAACCCTCGTCGTACACCACAAGCCGCTTCCCGCCGTCGGGATTGGTGATGGCCGCTTCCAACCACGTGGCGCCGCACGCTGCGGCCAGCGAAAGCGCCTGCTCGGATGCGCCGATCAGTGCTGACGTATCCATCACCATCATGGGGGCGTCTGCGTCGAAGGCCACCGTGGATGGTGCGTCGAACATCCCTTCGAGATCACCGGACACTGTACGTCGCAGGGAATGGCTGACGGCGGTTGCTCCGTCTGAGCCGACCAGGGCGGTCATCTCCTTCGACGGCTTGAGGAGGTGGTCCAGCACCATGGGCAGGGTTGGGTTTGAGTTCTCGGCCATGGTTTCCATGAGTGCGATGTCCAAGGCCGTGTGCTCCACAGGCCGAAGGGGCGTGCCCTGCCGCATGAGTGAAACCAAGGCTCCCAGGAGATAGCGACGGCGTTGCCTCACCACCGCTTGCCACTGAGCCTCTGTAAGGGCAGTGGAGCGGGGACCGGCGTCGAGGGGATTCACCCTTGCAGGGCGGCCCGGGCCAATGGATATGACTTTGCCGCCAACAGCCTCCGCTACCGCAACCCACTCGCCCTTGGGGTCAGACGCGACAGCTGCCTTTCGTCCTAGGGTGATTGACCGCGTTACCAACGACTTGCCGCACATTGACTTGCCGGTGCCGACCGTCCCGATCACAACAATGGAGGGGCCGCTGATGATCCCCTTGTCGTACAGGATCCATGGATCGTAGGAGAAGGCCCCGGACCCGAACACGTCGGTGCCGATGTAGGTTCCCTCGTGTCCAAGCCCCGACTCTGTAAGGAACGGGTACGCGGCCGCAAACGTCATGGTCGATGCACGGTGGGGCGCGGGCCGTAACCGATGCGGACCCCGCAGCGAGTTTGGCTCGTTTCTCCCCCAGTCACCCGCGAGGCGAAGCCCCTGGGGGTCGCGCTGCTTTTCGCCTTCCCCGGCACTCGCCCACCCTGCAGCGGGTGGTGCGGGCCGCCGTCGTGCCTTCCGTTCCGTCCGGGTCTTTCCCGAGGGTAGGTACTCGAAGCTTTTCAATGCCTGTTTCACCGCAGCCCCCTTCCTAGCGGCAGCCCGCCGGCGACAAACGCGGCCCATTGCTGTCCGTAGAGAAGCCGAAGCTCAACGAATGCCCCGGCGGCAGCGGACTCAAGTTCCTGGCGATGCCGTGCCAAGTCCTCCGGTGAGGCCGCCGTAACGGTGATGTAGGCCGCCGGGCGGACGTCACCATGGCCGGCGACTATCTCTTCCTCCCTCTGGATCACTTCTTCTTCCTCGGCCTTTTGCTCACGGGTGAGCGGCCTATCGAAGCGGGCGTTGATGCGGCGGCGGGTTTCATGCGCCTCCTGGGCGGAGCGGATGTCACGGAGGGCTTCAGCGGTGGGCACTGCCCGTATGACTTCCGTGAACGTGTGGCGGAATTCTCCCACATAGATCAAGGGGTGCAGGAAGCCCGGGAAGACTTTCTGGCGGGGCCATTCAGCGATCCAGAAGGTCTGGTGGAACCCGGTGTCTGTCCGCAGGTAGGTCCAGTGTTCCTCAACTGCCATCGGGCCGTGGCGGTGGAGAGTATCCATCGCCTTACTTGCCGGTTCGTCCGACGGCGGGGCTGCCGCCGCCGGCGCTTTGGCGGCCGGAAAAGCGGCGGGATCGAATGCGCCACCGATGATGCTGAGCAGTCCGACTTCACCAATCCACTCTTCTACCTTCACGCTGTGCGTACCGAGCGACGTCTTCATGGCCTCGACTTCCAGTCTCAGGACGCGTTCCAGGCCCACCAGTCCCCCGCCCGACTCCTTGATCCGTCGTCGAGCCTTGCTTGTGTCGAAGACAACCGCGACCAAGAGTTCGTGGCTCATGGTCGATCCGGCTGCACCGAGCAAGTCCTCATACGCGCGCTGTCCCCACGCAGTCTTCTCGCCAGCCTGCGCCGGGATGGCGTTGTCTTTGTAGAACTCCCAGAGCGCCGACGACGGATAGGGCACCGTGTAATCCTGGACGGCGATCCTGGCCACGCCTGGCCGCTGGGCCATGCCCGCTTGCACACGCGACCAGGCCTGGACCGCCCAGGCTTTGTCGTCTGCGTCCAAGAGTGCAAAAGACCTAGTGCTGCAGCGCAAGACTGCGATCGCCTCCCTGCCGTGACGGTCGACAATGAAGCACTCACCACTGGCCGTTGTTCGGATCTCCAGGTTGCCGAGACCGCCCGGGAGCGCGAGTCGGCCAGCCAGTTGCGGAGCTGCGGGCTTTGCAAGGAACCGTGTTTGCCCTGCCGCTGCCCGGTAGAAGAACACAGCGAGCTGTTTCGCCCATACGGGATAAGGAATGCGGGAGTACTGGAGGAGCCCGAGCAGCATAAGCCCAAGCCAGAGGGGTCCGGAGGAAAAAAGGCCAACCGGCCCACTGCTGGCAGAAGCCACTATGGCAACTGCCCCTCCCCCTGCGACGATCAGCAACTGGTACCACTTGAGGCCGAGGAAGAAGCCGCGGCGCTCGTACCTCGGGAATTTGACGGCCTCGAGGGCACGAGCCTCGTCAGACATATGGGTTTCCTCCGTTCGGAGGGTCGATTCTTGGTGGATGGGGTTTCGGAGGCCGCACCCTCGAAGGGGCCGGTGGGCTTGCGTTGGGATGCGCTCGCGGTTCGACATCTCCGAGTGGGGCCTGCCGGGCGGATGCCGGGGCGGTACCGCTGTTTTCGTGAGGGTCTATGCGCACTAAGCCCTGCTGCGACCCCGGTGGGTGCAGGGTGTTCGGGCCTCCGTTGGAGGGCGAGGTTCTCAAGGCCAACTGGCCGCCGTCACTCTGGGGCGACGGCATCCCGGACCGTACGGCCGGTGCCAGCACTTGTGTCGGGAAGAGGCTGCGGCTTGAGCTGATCGGTCGGGTCATGGTGGACCGATTTACTAGTCCGGCAAGCGTCAGGCGACCACCTGTCTGCCGACTGATCTGGCGAGCCGCCACACTGCTGCTCCGGGAAAGGACGTGGCCGCCACCGGCCGTTTGGGCTGCTGCCGCGAGTTCCCCGCCTGCGAAGCTAACCAAGCGCAGGGCCATCAGAGGTGCGCCGCAGGCAAGCGCCATGCCCACCGTGCCAGCTGCCAATCCGGCAAAGGACTCGGACTCTGCAAAGAGCTTCACTGCAACGGCCAAGACCGTTCCGGCTAAGGGTTTCGCCACCACCAGGGCAATGACCACCTCGCACCAGCGGCGTGCCCAGGACTTTGTCTTGTCCCAGGGCAGAAGCATCAACGCCACCGGCGCGACGGCCGCCAAGACGACGAGTGCAAAGGAGAGGAAGATCATCGAGCACATCAGGATGAAGGCAAGAATCCACACGACGATAACTGCCATCGCTGTAACGACGACGGCGCCCGCTGGGCCCCCTGTCGTCCCAGGTGCCAGCGAGACCAAGTTCCATTCACGACCACTTCCTTCTGGTGCCCGTTCAAATCCGAAAAGCCTCATGAACACGAGGTATGGGTCAGAACCAATCGATTCGAGCAGCGCGGCTGAGGCTAAGTCACTTGCCCGCGTCAGTTGCCGGACGAGATACACGGCAGCCCCGACCAGTGGGATGGCGGCCGCTCCCCCAATCATCGCCCGTCCGATCCGTCTCGGTTGCTGGCTCACCAGCCCCGACAGAACTTGCAGGATCATCACGACAACGAGCGGGGTCAGCATGACGATGACCCACCAGCTGGTCAGCCCCTCGACCGACAGCCACTGGGAGTCGTCCACGTTCGATACGGTGAAGGCGCCGGTGATGAAAGCCCACAGCCAGGACGCCATGTTCTGAAGGATGTTGGCGAATAGTGAGGTGACCGCACCCAAGACGTTGTCGTTGGCTTGGGAGACCAGGCCGCAGCCGGGTGGCCACCATCCATTGAGGTCGCACTCAACAGGCATGAGCTAAAACCCGAGAGGGAACGCCGTCTGCGACCAGAGGATGTAGCCGTTGATGCCGCCGAGAATGGCGGCCACCGGTCCCGTCCAAAGGAGGATCACGCCCCCGCCGGAGGCGAGGCGGGATGACTGGCTAAGCTTGCCCGCCAGCAGCATCGCGGCACCGATGATTGCCACGATGGCGATGATGATGAAGGCGCCCACGAGGATGCCCCCGCCGATCTGTTTAAGCGATTCCAGGAAGGGAAAGCTCGCGTTCGGGGTGATCCCCGGGTCCACCGCTGCAAAAAACATTGGTGCTCCGTCCGTAGTATTCCATGGAGTGAGCAGATGAGCTCACGGGTTCATGGAAGTGGCGGGACGGAGCGACATGACTTCTTGGCATGACTATTGGCAGAGCCTTGGTCACGACAGCGGGACGGTGTTAGCGGCCATGAAAAACTGCCCATAGGCGGCCACGAAAGTGCCCGCTGGCGGCCAGCAGAACTGCCCGCCGGTGGCCATGAGATCTGCCCACTTCCTTACTTGTTCCTGCCGCGTCTTTAAGCGGTGGGGGCCTCTCCCTGCGGTTTGATGACGGTGTCTAAGCGCACCAAAAGCGAACCAGGAAGAGGCCCTGTATGAAGTCTGACGGAGAAATCATGGAAATTCTTGCTGCCTACGATCTGACCGGATCGTTGCGCGCCACCGCGGAGCTCACGGGCTGCTCGCACCACACCGTTGCTAAACACGTCACCGCCCGTGACGCGGGCCGGCCGATCGGGGAACCCGCGGCCCGCGGCCGGGTCACCGACGCGTTCCTGCCCAAGATCGAGGAATGGATCGAAGCCTCCAAGGGCCGGATCCGGGCCGACAAGGCCCACGAAAAGCTCCTCGCTCTGGGCTACACCGGTTCGGAACGGTCTACCCGCCGGGCGATCGCGCAGGTCAAAGCCGCGTGGCGGCTGGGCCACACCCGCGTCCACCGGCCGTGGATCACAGAACCGGGGATGTGGTTGCAGTACGACTTCGGCGACGGGCCCCGGATCGGCGGGGTGAAGACCATCCTTTTCGTGGCCTGGCTGGCGTTCTCACGCTTCCGCATCGTGATCCCGCTCAGGGACAGGACCGCGCCGAGCGTGTTCGCGGCCCTGGACCGGTGCTTCCGGATCCTCGGAGGGGCGCCGACCTATGTCCTCACGGACAACGAGAAGACCGTCACCACCGCCCACGTCGCCGGGGTCCCGGTGCGCAACCAGCAGACCCTGGACTTCGCCCGGCACTACGGGGTGACCGTGCTGACCTGCCAACCGGCGGACCCGGCCACCAAAGGCGGAGTCGAAGCGTCCGTGAAACTCGCCAAGGCCGACCTCGTGCCCAAAGACACCAACCTCCGCGATGACTACCGCACCTTCGCCGAGCTCGAGGCCGCCTGCACGGCGTTCATGGACGAGGTCAATCACCGTGAGCACCGGACGACGCGGCGGAAACCCGCGGCCATGCTCGCCGAGGAAGCCCCGCGGCTGCACCGGATCCCGGACACCGCCCACACGGTCGCGTTCGGCCTGGCCCGCGGCGTTCCGGAGAACACCCCAATGGTCACCTTCGAAAACGCCCAGTACTCCGTCCCGGCCCACCTGCTCGGAGCCCGGGTGTTCGTCCGCACCCACGGCACCGGGCCCGGCGAGCAGGTCATCATCGTCCACCACGGCACGACCGGGCCCGTCGAAGTCGCCCGCCACGAACGGGCACGGCCCGGCAGCCCCGCCATCAACGACGAACACTTCCCCGGAACCCGGGCGAAGCTCCCCGGCGACTACGAGGTGAGGGCCCGCAGCGCGGACGAGGCCGCGTTCCTGGCCATCGGCGAAGGCGCCAGAACCTGGCTCGTCGAGGCCGCCGCGGCCGGGACCGCAAGGATGAACGTGAAAATGGCCGAAGCCGTTACGCTGGCCAAAATCGCCGGCACTGATCAGGTCGACCGGGCCCTGGGCGACGCCGCCCTGCACGGCCGGTTCGCGCACCCGGACCTCGCCTCGATCTTGAACGCCAACATCCGCCGCACTACCACCCACGCCGCCAACGAAGCCACCTCCCTCACCCAAGGAACAGGGGCGTGGGCCGCGATCGGCAACCCCGCAACCATCACCACGCCGGAGGAGGCCCGATGAGCCCCGTCACCACGACCAATACCGTGGCTCCGCCGCTACCGGCGGACCTGGAGGCCCTGATGCGGTCCCTGAAAATGCCCCACGCCCGGGCGCTGGCCCCGGACCTGATCGCGACCGCCCGCGCCCAGCGGTGGGAACCGGCCGAGGTCATCAAGGCCCTCTTCACGGAGGAAGCCGCCGGCCGGGCCCGGTCCATGCTCGCTTCCCGCCGCAAAGCAGCCGGGTTCCCGACCGGGAAGACCTTCGAGGCGTGGGACCCTGCAGCGTCCTCCATCCCGGGCCCGACCCAGCAGGCACTGCGGACCCTGGAATGGATCACCCGCAGGGAAAACTTGGTCGTCTGCGGGCCCTCGGGGACGGGGAAGACGTTCTTCCTCGAAGCCCTCGGCCAGCAGGCCGTCGAAGCCGGAATGCGGGTCGCTTGGTTCAGGCTCGAGGACCTCGGCGTCCTCATCCGCGCCCACCGAACCGATGACAGCGTCACCCGGGCCGTTGCCCGGATCCTGCGCGCCGAGCTCGTGGTCATCGATGATATTGGTCTGTTGCCCGTGGCCACGGACGCCGCCGAAGGCCTCTACCGGGTCGTGGACGCAGCCTACGAAAAACGCTCCGTCGCGATCAGCTCCAACCTCCACCCCGCCGGGTTCGATGAGCTCATGCCCAAAACCCTCGCCACCGCCACCGTTGACCGACTGCTGCACCACGCCCACGTCTGCCAGACCAGCGGCGATTCCGTCCGTCTTACCCAGGCCCTCGCCGGAAAAGGAGTGACCCGCTTGAACTGACCAACCCAACGATGGCCGACCCCGCCGAAACGAATCAGTGGGCAGATCTGTTGGCCATAACCGGGCAGTTTTACTGGCCACCAGCGGGCACATCAACTGGCCGCCCATGGGCAGAACGTAATGGCCATTGACAGGACGGATTAGCGGCGCCGGAGAGCGAGACCACCGGCGCACACAAAAGCCCCTCCGGCGAGCCAACCCCCAATGGCTCAGCGGAGGGGCTTTTCTTGCATTTAACGCCGCTCAGGCAGGAAACATCATGAATTTGAGAGCTTCGTCGTCGCCCGGTTCGATCGTCCGCAGCGCGCCCAACTCTTTGCGCTGCCACCGCTGACCGGTCCCGTCCGTAAACTGAACCTCCCGCTGGTACTCAAAGTCCTGCGGGTCGCGGTAAACGTCCGTGCGCCACTCGCGGGTGCCGCCCGGCTCAATCATCGGCCAGGTGTGGCAAATTTCAGTGGCCGCTTTATCTGCCCCAGGCGCCTCCGGTCGCAACCGTTGGACGATGGAAACCATAGAAATCGGTTCGTCCCCGTTGTTATGAACACTCCAGTCGACCAGTTGCCGTGGTACGCCAGCGCCCGGTTGCAAACTCAACGTCGTCCTTTTTGCAACAAGCGAGACCTTCGCGGCGAGACTTCTCTTCCTTGCTTCAGTCTCCGCGACTTGCTGCTGTCGGAATAGCTCACGATCAGCCATTGCTTCCTTGCGCTCTGTCTCCAGTCGCTTGCTATCTCGCCGCGCCAAGCTGAGCGCCAGCACAACGGCGGAAACAGTCCCGGTAGCCGCCAGCCAGTCCGGAACAGTGCCCCAGTCCGGTGCCGTAAACAAATCCCCAAGACTCATTTGGTTACCTTCTTAGCAAAGGCCCTGAGCTTTGGCAGGGCCGGGAGGTCGACCCACATACGGATCGAGTTCGGCGCTGGCGCCGTGCCGCCGACCCGGTAGGCGCCGAAGCCAAGCTCATCGAAGATGGGAGCCAGGGCGGCCGCCTTCGCTTCCGTCAGGTGACCCACTTTGCGCCCTTTGCCGTACACGGCGACGGCGTTGGCGTCCCACTTGTTCTTCGGCTCGCGGACCAACAAGTAATCGTTGCCGCCGTGCTTGTATCGTCCCGAGTCGGTCACCCAGTACGCCGAGCCGACAATCCGGAAGCGGCTGGACGCTAGCTCGCGGAGGTCCAGCACCGAGAGCCCCGCCTCGTCGAGCATGACCTTCCTTACGCCCGGCGTTTTTGGCTCAGCCACCGGCTCCGCTAGTGCTGGCCTGCTATCTTCCAGCGCCGCCTTCGCCGGGGTTGGAACAAGCAACGTCTCAGGTATTACGACCTCCCGTGAAGGCTCCGGCGCCACGACGGCAGGCTCGTCTGCCCGTTTCTCCGGCGCCTCGGCTTCGTGATCCGCACCCTTCAGCCAGCCGGTCAGCTTCTTCATGATCCCCATGAGGGAAGAGTAGCAGCGGGTCAGGAGCCCCTCGCGCTTCCCCCTGTCCGGCAATATGTCTCTTCCAACGATTAGGCTTACTTCCGTGAGTGATCCTGTTTACAGCCTGTCGTGGCCGCGCACCCTGTTCGTCTGGGAAGCGCACCGCATTCTTCAAAGCGCTTCGGAGACTGAACTCCTCCCCTGGACTCAACATCTGCTCAGGGAAGCCTTCGAAGATGAAGGCGTGGCCGAGGAGTTTGCGGCAAAATGGCCAGCCAACGGGACGCCGCAACATGGGGAGTGCCCGCCCCGACTGTCAATCCCGTGCGACCGTGGCTTCAGGCCCTCCTCACCGATGAAGCCAGACTGGCGCCCTACCAGCCACCGGTCTACTTCGCCGAGCGCCACTCCGGCGGGCACATCGACCTTGAACCGGACAGCCGCTACACCTTCGCGGAAGACTTCATAGACCTCGTGAATACGATGTCTTCGAAGGGCTACTTTCCAAAAATCCTGCCGAAAATATGCGAGGACGACAACTGGACTGAGCCGATGGACGTTACACGGGAAATCCGCCGAGCAACAAAGCAGGCCGTCGACTGGCCTCTTTCGCCAATGGATGCAAAGCATCTACCGGACGTGACTGTCTACTCGCTTGTCGAGTACTTCAACGATCAGGCCCAGCGCCCGAGGAAGTCTGAATGGCACAACTGGAACAATTGCGGTTTCGACTACTCAGACTTCAACCGTGAGTCGGGAGGCGCAGTCTACCGCTGGCGTGTAAACACCCTACTCAGTCAGCACAAGGCGCCGCTAATGCTTGGCTCCGTAGGCAAGGAGCGGGGGCGACTCGTCCACTCATTCAGCCGGGAACAGGACGCGCTCCTGACCCAAGAAGTCGAGAACCGAGCCGAAAACCGTGCTGACGAGGTTGCACATGCCATCCGCATGTTCCGCGCCCGAAACGCCAACAATATCGACAAGCGAGCCGCCTTGGCCCTTCTCTACAAGCGACTGGAGCCGCAGAGGAAATATCTGGAGAGCAAGACAACCAAAGGAGATGTCGATGACATCTTCAACATCGCCAACAGGTATCACATTCGCCATAGCGTCGGTAAGCAATTCAGCGAGGAGCGCGAGGAGTACCTCGAATGGATGTTTTGGAACTTCTTCTCGATGGTGAGGCTTTTGGACGCGTTGGAGGCGAAGCAGAATACGGTTGAGAAAACCGCCTGATGTGTCAACTATTGGACACCGGCTGGCCGATGTCAGCCGCAACCTCCACCGTCTAAGCGGCGCATCGCACAGTCGAAAACGACCGCTGCCGCCAGCAAGGGTTGAACCGCCCGGAAGCCCGGGCTGCACCGAGGCTGCCATGAAAGTTTTTCTGCTATGAAATCGAGCTGGCTTGCGTTGCCCGTCGGTACGTGTTCGGTTCAAGCGGTCAATAGCAAGTCTCAGCGATAGGCGGGACGCCGCAGGTGAGCGACGTATCGATGGCACTAGAATTCGTCAACGCTCCAACAGGTCAAAATATGCCGCGCCGGGATTCCAGTTAACAGGATGCAACAGTGTGCCCACCGCCGGGTTGAGAGCACTCCACATCATGCCGTTGCCCGCGTAGATGCCGACGTGGCCCCAGTTGTCAGGTCCCTGCGGATTCTGAACAACGAGATCTCCCGGTTTAGGATCCTCGGTTCGGGCACCGACTCGCCATTGTTCTACTCTCGGCAGTTCGACTCCGGCTTGCCTGTAGATCCACTGCACATAGCCGGAGCAGTCCCAAGCTTTGAAGGCAGTGCCGCCCCACACATAGCTTCCACCCAAACCCTCCTGCGTGAACCTCAGAATATCCTGACGCAGCTGGCTCAAGTTGCGGGAAGTTGCCCCAGGCCGCGGCGCGGGCGAGGAATCGGTACAGGACGCAGGAGCAGTGCCACTGTCAAGCGCAGCAACGATTGCCGTGGCCGCCGGCTCCCAACGTGCATAGAGTTCAGGAAAAGCAGACACCTGTACGGCTTGGGCAGCCAGACCTTTGTCCATTGCCTGCCAACCGGGAATGTCCAGCAGTCCTCGAGGACTGCCGCGATTCGGCCCCGACGGCCCGCCAAAGAAGGCACGCGCGTTGTAAGAGACGTCCATCAGCTGCGCAACTGTCCCCCAACCCGCCGCTGGACGCTGTTGGGCCGAACCGATCGAGTCGTGGTCACGCCCAACGCCGTCATTGGGAAACTGCAGGGAAGCCGGCACGCTGGGGTTCGCGAGCATGCGCAGGCTTGATTCCTGCAGCGCCATCATGATGGCGATGATCTGCCCGGAGCGCGGTATTCCAAGCTGCTTGCCGACCGCGATGTATGTCCGTGCAACGCTCTCCTGCCGAGGCGTCAGCTCGTAGAGTAAGCGCCCGGCGTTCCGAACTTCCAAGCCAGTACCAGCGACGCTAGGCGCAGTAGCCACCTCGGTTTCCGCTGGCGCACAGGCAACGGCAGATTGGCGCGCCATACCAGTTAGCGCCGCCACGCCTCCGGCAAATGCCATGGCGCCACCAAGCAGAACGAGGAAAGCGGCCGCGGATACGACCTTCACCAATGCCCGGCGCCGCATGAGGCCTGCGACGACCACCAGTGCAGCCACTAGTAGACGATTCTCTCTGCGGTTGCGTAAAAGGCAACCATGGCGCAGCGCCCAGATGGAGCGGTGGTGGCAGGAGGACAGTTGACCATCACCGTGACAGGTGTCGCATAGGCACTTCTGCCGTTACTAGACTCGTCCACAACTTGCACCGTCACCGTGCATACGTGAAGACCCTCCCACGGCGCCGGATACTCCTGAACTTTGGCCAACTCGAGATCGCAGCGCAGGGACTCAGCGGTGCCGCTTCGGCGAGCGGACTGGTCTGCCAGGGTGGTGAACGTCCCCGCCGTCACGCCAGTCCCTTCAAACTCTCGAACCAGCACAGATAAGGTATTCGATCCATCAGGCAGCAACTCCCACCACGACCGCACCTTGGCATATATATCCGAGTACGACGACGAACGGCTGTCCCAGCTATAGATTCCCTTTGCTGCCGCTACAGCAAGCGCCCGGTAATCGCGGGTACGTGGCAAACCATCCGGCATTGCCTCCGGCGTAACGTCTGCCTTGTCAGGAACACGGGATGTTCTGCCTGGTGCAGTGGAAGTGCCTGATGGCTTCGCCGTTGCAGGCGCAGTCGCGGACGTGGTTGGTAGGACCCGTCCGTTGGGGTTATCGGCAGGCCAAAGTAAGAAGGCTCCACTAATTATGAGCAGGGCAAAGAGTCCCGCCGCCAACCACTCCCAGCGGCCAGCTTTCCGGAACCGATTCATAGCCAACTCCGGCGAAGGACAACCATGGCTCAAACAGCCGGTCTATTCGCTTCGTGCTGAAGCACGCGCCAAGCTGCCTGGTACAGCTGCCGCGCAAATCCGATATTCACCGCGATGTACCTCTCGGTGACGCCGAGCTCACAAGCTAGAGCAGCCATCTGGACGGACCTATCCAGTCCGCGCAAGCCCGGTCGGACTATGGTTTCCGCGATGCTCCGAAGAACGTTTGTGGGAAGGCAGTTCGCAGCGCACCGGCAAAGTTCGTCGACGCCTAATCCGGGTTCGGGATGGCAGTTCAACGACGTGTTGATTGTTTTGGCCGTCTGCCGAACGACGGTCACGGCATGCCATCGACGCCGGTCCTTGGGAGACGGAGGTCCGTAATGCCTCGGCCCTGTGAGGCTGGTGACGGCAAGCCTCCAGGTTTCCTCACTGACGCTGCGCTGGACCAGGCCCAGCATGGCGTGTGCCCAGGCTTGATCAACATACTTCTCGACGTCATTTCCTGCCGCACCGGCATGGACGACAGCAAGAAGCTCCGGTGAGCTTTCCGTCGTCGTGAAGTCAATAAGCAAGGGCAACGTTTGATGGCTAAGCTCGCGCCGGATATGGGCAGCGCAGATCTTATTGCAGACACCTTGGACCCACGCTTCAAACGGGATGCCAGGCAGCTCCCGGTAGCGTCCACGCGCAACTCCGTCCCAAACGGCGACCCGGATGTCCTGCATGACATCGTCCACATCGCAGGATCGCCCGATCCGCGCGAGCCGGGAAGTGACGTAACGGTGCACCCCATCAACTGCGACCATGATCCGGTCGATCTGGATGACGGGTTCTCCCGGCGGAGGTGCGCTGCGCAATGAGACATCAACGTCAGTGACCGTCTCTGGTCCCTTTGTAGATTTATACGCCTTGGCTTGAATTTCCATGGCTTCACCGCTTTGACTGTTTAGATCGAGTAGTTCGCAGAGTCGCGCAAAACGGCCACCCCAGTTAGTGGATGCGGGGATCCAACAACGATCAGAAGAAGCTACAGGAATTATTGTCGAAGATAACTAAAGTATCGTCAAGAGTGCTGTTCTTACTTTTTGCGCTGCCTTCGGGAAGAATGACTTTATGCCGAAAATTACGCAGCCTCACGACGCCGCCTGGTCGGTCGACGTCGAAGCTGCCGTCGCAACCTTCGGCAACCGGGCACGAAACGAAATTCTTCGATTCCTCACGGCCAGCGGGCCTGCGACGCGCGGGGATATCGTCGCTGCTGTCAGTGCGGGCGATCCCAGCGTGGCAAAGCACTTGGCGGCGCTTGAAGAGGCAGGCGTGGTGATGGTCGACGTCGAGCCTGGACGTAGGCACGGACGGTCACCGCGGTATTCCGCGAACCCCGTGCGGATCAAGGAACTGCTCGACGCTCACCTTAAGTACTTGCTGGAAAAGTAGCCGCAGTGGGTTGGAAAGATGAGCCCGACGTTTAGTCGGCGCGCTCCGGCGCCTCATCCGCGTCCAACTGCGGACCGGCCTCGGCCGTCTCCCCGTCTGGCCGACGGCTGATGTCCCTATTCAAGTACTCTGTGATCGCCCGAAGCGTTTCGGGCGACACGTCACCAAGGGTCCGAGCTGCGAACGTCTTCACCCTCGCAGCGCGGAGAGCTTTCACAAACTCAAGCTGGGAATCAATGCGCTCGGGCAGATTTGAGGCATCGCTGCCCATCAGATAATCCGGATCCACATTGAAGATGTCGCACAGGGCGCCTAGTAGCGCCGGCTCGCTCACCAGCCTGCCTGTGCCGTCCTTCATGTAGAACCAGCGGGCTCGGGAAAGCTTGATGCCCTTCTCCGCCAGCTTTTGCTGGACTTCGCGGAACGTGACGGGTTGCCCTCGCTCCGCAACAACAACGTCGAGGAGCAGGTTCAAGCGCCGTGCAAGTTCGGCTTGGGGAGACAGTTCCGCGCCTTTGAGACCTTCTTCGTCTCCGGACACGATTCACCTCCCAGCAAGACATGGCTATCGTCAGCGACACTAATTGTTGCCCAGTATTGCCTTGGCCAAGTCCACATGCAATAAGCGGGCCTTCATCCTTCCATCCGTATGAGGATGAGCGTATCGTTCTGCTGTAGACCCGTCTACAGCGGGCCATAAGAGATTCCCTCGTCACCTGGTGGTCTCCATGGCGAACATCTTGATGAACCGGACGCGAAGCCGCCTCATTCGCTATTTGATCACCCATGGCCCGGCGACCTGCCGTGAGGTCGGTGCAGCCCTCACCATTTCTGCTCCCTCTGTCCGCAAACACCTCAGCCTTCTATGCGAGGCAGGCCTAGTCATCCTCGGTTCGGGAACGTATAAAGCGCGGCCGGACATGGTCGAAAGGGAGCTTGCGGACCTTGCGGCCACGTTTCAGTCAGCGGGCAGCGACTTCAGGAACTGCGTAACGGACGACTCCCACTTCTCGGTATCGGCGTTCCACTCGAGTGAATGCCCCGGAACATCGAAGCGAACCAACTGAACGAGGTCGTGTCGTAGTTCTGCGAACCGTTCAGAAGCTGCGACCGGCGTCGATTTGTCGTCGGTCCCGTGCAATATGAGGGTCGGTGTCTTGAGGTCACCAGCGCGGGTAAGCCAGTCCAGCGCGGAGAGGTCAATGGGTTGCTTGAGACCGGTGATCCAGCGGCCCACATTCGAACCCAACAAGCTCAGCCCAGCCTTGGCGATAGCTTTGGGCAATCCACTGGCACTCCCGTTTGACGTCAGAGTCTCGGCCCAATCCAGGACGGGAGCCACGAGCACCAGGCCGATGATCCGATCAGAGTGGGCTGAGAGATTTGCTGCTCGCAGGGCAATGGAACCGCCCAGGGACCATCCAAACAATACGAGCCGCTCAGCGCCATGGTCCACGGCGTAGTTGATGGCCGCTTCCACGTCCAACCATTCATTCTGGCCCAATGAGTACCGGGAATCGTTCGACGGCGGCGCTTCGCCGTCGTTCCGGAACGACACGACCAGCGAGGTGATGCCGAGTCTGCTCGCAACAGGAACACCGCGAAGGGCGCCGGCCCGTTTCCCACCCATTCCATGCGCGTGGATGGCCCATGTCGAGGACACCGGACCGGCGGCGGTGGGCGAGAATTTCCATGCAGGCGCCATGCCGCCATCGACCGGGATCTCCACGTCCTCAAAAGGCATGCCCAGTTGCTCTGGTTTGGAGTACGCGTACCCGCTCCAGATGCCGGCGGTAGCAGCGTGTAGGTCACCGGAGTCGACTCGCTCCACAAGACGAGTCACTGCTCCCGCATTCGTGCCTTCGTTCACGACAGCACCAATGCAGACGTGCCCCTTGCCGTTGCCGAACCACAAGCTGTATCGGCCTGGCGCTCTCGTTAATGGGGTCGCTGGCAGTTCAATCCTCAGGGATCCATCCTCGCCGGAGAAGACTTGCCTGATGGGAAGATCCTCCCGTCGTGTAGTGCTCGGCACCACCACCCGGCGCACAAAGTAGGCGGCACCGAGGAATGCTATTGAAGATGCACATACAGCTGCAAGGGCTAGCGAGCCCAGCACTTTAGGAGCCGTCATCTTCGCTCCTGACCTGCTCGTCGATGACCTCCCTAAGCCGGGCCAGCGTCTCGGGAGACAGCTCCTGCAATTGCCGAGCTGCGAAATTCTTGACGCGAGCCTCCCGCATGGACCTAAGGAGGTTGAGTTGAGCTTCCACTAGTTCGGGTATCTCCGCGGAGTCATCCAGAAGGTATCGGCGATCCACGCCGAAGAATGCCGCAAGGTTCTGCAGCAGATCCTGGTCCATAGCCAGGGAACTATCACCGCTTCGCATATAGGCCCACCTTGATCGCGACAATGGCGTGCCATGTTGAGACATCGCTTCACTGACTTCCCTGTAGGACAAGGGCCCTGTTCCCCGGGACTCATACAAATCCAGTAAGAGATTGATCTTGCGAGCGAGTCTGGCCTGCGGCGACTCCGCGGGTTCTACGGCATCATCTGCCACTTGGGTTCTTCCCCCTCCCGCGTCGCGCCATGCCCATTCGGCCACCCTGCGTGTCCCTATGGGAAGCGAGGTAATGCTCTGTTCGAGTCAGGGTTTGAAAATCAGCTTCATCAAGGAACTTAGCAGCAGCGGGATCCATCAGGAGAGCGTCCTCGATCTCGACGAGCATCCGATGAAGCCTCCGCGTCTCTGGGTCTCCCCGCTCAATGACTCCAGCGGGAGTCACCAGGCGTCCATCCTTGCGGGTAGCTGTGGCTTTTTCCCAAGTGGATGTGAGGCCTTCGAGTAAGCCAGCTTGAGTCCTCTGTTGCGTTCGTTGAACGATCCGGCGCGCTACTGGTGGCAGGGCCAGTCCGGCACACAGGAACAACATCGCGCCGACAAAACTGGTGTCGTAGATAGCCGCCAACTGCTGCATGGTCGACTGGTCTCCGAGAAGATGGGCTAGGTCCATTCCCAAGACTGAGAACACTACGACGAGAGCCAGGAAGCAGCCGATGCCGATGAGGGTGAAGGCGACGCGAAAGTAGGAAGCAGCCATCCGCCGTCGGAATCGAAAGCACACGTATCCGGTGACGCCCACTACCACCCCCATATAGACAAACTGGATGGCGGAATAGAGTGCGGCAGCCGGCTGGTCCCCGTAATCCAACATGAATTTCGTTGAGGATACTGGTGCTTCGATGCGGAGGAATGCAAGGACCAGCCCCACGGAGACTAGACCCAAAATTAGGATGCCGCGACGGTCTCTGTGCACAGGTGCATCGGTGAGCTCTGCGGCCCGGAGGATCGCCTGGGAAAGGAAGTAGATTCCCACGACCATCAAGATGTTCGCGAGAAGATCCAGGATGTTATGGCCGCCGAGGGCTCGATCACCGGCGACATATATTGGATCGACATTCAAGGTGAGCGCGGTTGCAATCGCAACGGCGGCAACGAGGATGCTGTGGTCTTTCCTCGTGCGCGCGCCGGGCAGCAAGCACAGAACGAGGCCCCAGATGACCGCAGCCGTGACTGCCTGGATCACCCGAAGACCTGTTCAAAGGATTTAGGCTCCAGGGTGCTGTCGCGGATAGCGCCGGCCAGAAGATCTGCGAGAGTCTCAGCTGCGGCCTCCAGGTCGTCGACGAAGCTGCTCCGTGCCAAAGCTCGTGACACCATCTCTCCGTCAAGATTCGGGAAGAGGCTTGCTGCATAGTCGGAGGAAATTCCCAACTCATCGTGGCGCAGGATCATATGCCCAAGTTCATGAAGGATGAACTGCTGCCTATGGAGTGCTGAGTCCGTGACGGCGTGCAGAATGATTTCCCGGGTATCCGTCGACAGCCAGAGACCGCAGACAGAAGTGCCGTTGAGGATCGTCGTGGCTTCGATCTCGATTCGACGCCGTCGTCGGGCGGCCACGATTGCGATGAGCCTCTCTAGAGTCAGGTGGCTCGGTAGCCGCAGTGATACGAATGCCTCGGCCGCAACCTGCGCTGGCCCCTGCTCTTGCGATTTTTGCTGGTCCATACCGCCCCCTCCTCGCAGTGGACAGCAAGTGTGACTGCTGTTTATAGAGCCACCGGTGGCGCCAGGGCCCAGCTTCAATTGAACGCCCCCGCTCTGGACATGTCCAGAGCTGCTAGGCACCAGAAAGTGGCAGTACCGCTACACAGGCAAAGTGACGATCTCAGGCCCCCAAACAGCAAAAGCTCCTGCGCACGAGGGAGTCATGACATTTCCGGGCGGTCCTTTTGGTTCTACGCAGGCGACAGGTGGCCCGAGCAAGACGATGTGCGAACCTTAGTCCCCCCGGGCCTGGAGTGGGATCAATATTCAGGCCGAAGCTAGCATTCTTGCAATGGTCTCTGGCCGAGAGCCATTTGAACCTCAGAACAACGGCTTAGCAGACACGTTCGACGGCGGCGGGCCGTTCACCGAATTCACTGACAACCCCTCGATCGACGGAGGCAAGGCCTAATGGCACAACGAATCCAACTGCGCCGCGGCCCGGCCGCTCAGTGGGCAGAAGTAAACCCCGTTCTCGGCCAGGGCGAACCTGGCGTCGAGTCGGACACGGGCAAGCTGAAACTGGGCGACGGCGTAACTGCCTGGGCCGCGCTGGCTTACGCCTCGGCAGGTCCGCAGGGCCCCGCCGGCGTCGCCGATGACACGTCCGTCGCGGACCTCGTCACCACCCCGGGGACCGAAACCGCGAAGGCACTTTCTGCCACGATTCTTGACAAGGTGGAAAACGATGGCGCTAGCTTTTTTGCTGGCGTCAACGACTTCGAAGTGTCAGCCGCGAAGTTCGGCCTTACCGGCGTCGGTGATGAGACAGTTAAGTTTCAGGAGTTCATCGACTACCTCGCGGCGAACAAAAAGATAGGCGTCCTGCCTCATGCCGCGTACACCCTTTCAGCGGATATCGACTTCCCCGGCGTCGAAGGCTTCGGCATCCGTGGCATGGGCCGCGCATCCACAACGATCTGGCAAACCACAGACAACATTCCGATTTTCCGTCTCGGCACGGGTGCCACGGAAACGCCGAATACCGCCGGCTTCCGCATGTGGTCCATCAAAGACATGGGCTTCCGGTACACCAACAACCGGCCCGCGACGAACACCAACGCTATCCCCCTCCTGTTCGTGGCAATGGCTTACCAGTTCCGCATGGAGGGGCTGTTCTTCTACAACGGCTACTACGGTTGGAAAGTAACCCCGGGCCAAGTCGTCCCTTGGGGATTCACCGCAGATGACCTGTACTTCAACAAGCACATTACCGGCGGCGCCATCGACTGGACCGGCGTCATCAATAACGGCCCAAACATCAACTTCGGGCGCATCTTTGTCGAGGCTAACACCATGACGGGACCTATATTTATTCTTCGGGGCCATGCTGCATGGTGGCCTCCATTGAAATCATCTGGGCTTTGCTCGGCCCCAAGCTCTTCGAGTTCGCCGCTACGTCCCGGTACACCATCGGCGCTCTCAAGCTTGAGCGGGCCACCTACACGGCGGCGCAGGTCATGATCGACGTTCTCACACAGGCGCATGTGGAGTTCGGCCAGTTGCGTGTCCGGTCGGATTTCAACAACATCGCCCCAACGTCCGGCGAGGTGTACCTGGCACGTGTCGGCGCGGGCGGTGACTCTGCATACCTGAAGGTCGGCATGCTGGAAGCGGGCGACGGAACCAACGCCAACGCCTACGTCTTCGACGGCGGCCGGAACAACCAGATCAGCGTGGATAACGCTCAGATCATCAGCGGGTGGAAGCTGACAAAGCCAGCAACCAAGCAGACCGCCGAAATGGTGACGGTCCAGAAATGGGCCAACGGGCGCATTTCTGAGGTCAAGGGGGACGCCGACCTAACGGTGGCCCTTGGTGATCCGCAGGTCCTCTACTTCGGTACACCGTTTACCGCGCCGCGCACGGTCACGCTCCCGTCCGACGCCGAAATGCTGCCTGGGGGACTCTCTTACGAGATCATCGTGAATGGAGCCGTAAATGGCACAAACAAGCTCACGGTGATGTCAGGGACGCGAACCATTATCGACCTCACAACGGACAGCCGGCGCGTAAAGCTGGTCTGGCAGCGGAACGCCAACGGCGCCAACGGCTGGGTAGTCACCTCAGCGGGGCCACGAACGGCGTAAACCATGTGACGAGATGTCAAGAGCAGATTGAAAGGCCCCGCATCACGCTGCGGGGCCTTTCAAGGCCTCTTTCACATGAATGGGGGGGGACATGCGAAGCGACCCCTCAACGATATAGACAGCCTACTTACTTTCCAAATCAAGGCGGGGCAAGGGGCTGCATAAGACCGGAATAGTTCCCTAACTGAGTTTGCCCAAACATGAGCCCCCACCGCCTTTATCGGCGGTGGGGGCTCATCGCTGCCTAGAGGGAATGCATCCGACCGGGTTTCGGCTTCGCCTTCTTTGTGACGGCGCCCCAGCCGTTGATTTCGTTGCCATCCTCGTCGAAGGATGTGGTGTTCTGGGGATTCAAAGCTGACAGCTCTTGAGCGATAGACAGCAGAGCCGCCACCTCTGCAACCTTGAGCCGCTGATCCACCGTCAGGTGGTCCACGTCGGTGATGCTGCCTGAGCTCTGCCCTTTGGCGGCACCGATTGTCTCCGCCAAAGAATCCCAGGCGGTCGAATAGTCATTGCTCATTGCTTTCCCCAATCGTTGTTCTGCCGGCGGCTGGCTGCCACAGGTCTGCTCGAAATTAGCATCCCGCACTGACATCTCGCCCGGGGGCGGTGGCCCGCTCCGCCCCCAGCCGGCGTTGCGTGCCACCTACCGCCGCCGTAGATCCCCTGAGGGCCGTTACAGTGCCGGTTCACGGACGATACGCCTCACGAGTGAACGACGGGCTAACGACTGGCTACGAGACATCCCCAGGTCTGTACGTCTAGGCCATTTTCCGCGCCTCAGCAGCATCCTGCAGCCGCTGGAGCTCGGCCGGCGCTTGGTAGACCTCGCGCAGAATGTAGTCCATGAAGGTGAGGACGCCCTTCGCGTCGGCAGCATCCACTTCGACAGTGAAATCTCCATGAGCCATATCGTTGCCGAAGGTCCGGATTGTGTGGGCTGTCTTCTTGGCAAACTCGGTGATGAGGTCCTTGCTGTGCATGGCGTCGATCTTTTTGAACAGGCTTCCAGAATCGATGCCGTGGTCCTTGGCAACTGCTTCAATGACTGACCGGGCCATGAGGATAGCCGACATGTGCGCGGACACACTCATGCACATGTGGGCTTCAGATGCCGGACGCTCCACGTGTTCGGGTACGTCGGGATAATCCTGGCCTTGAACAAACTGCGGGTGCCAGAAGTCCGGTTCCTGCGTATGCCAGTACGCGCCCATTGCGTCTTCACGACCGGTGTTCATAGGGAGACTAAGCACACGGGCGCCGCCAATGTTCAGCCCGTGACAGTTGTCGCATCGGAAGGGGTTCTCGATGATATGCGCGGCACCCGAGGCATATTCCGCGGTGACCGCGGGTCCAATACTGGTCATGTGGCTGTACTTTCCACAGCGTCCGCAAGTTGTCGCAGCCATGCAGGCCTCCCCCAAAGTCGTGATTTGCAAGCCCTAGCCTAGTGGCTCCGTACATTTTCCGGTGGGTAAGCGGTGGATGCGACATCGACATGCGCAGCAGCGCCAAGCACAGACCTTGTTATTTCAGCCGCCTAGCTGTGCAGGGACCGAGAACGGGCTGTTAGCAAGACGAAAAACTGAGTAACGCCCCGCCCTAATTCAAGGACGGGGCGTTACCAAGGCGAGTGTGGACCTCGAGACTAAAGTTGAATGAGCTCGTGGTCGTGGGAGTGGCGGCGCAGTCCCGGCTCCATTTGAAGGAGCTTTTCGACCGGCGAAAGAGGCTCCAGTCCGAGTTCTTCAAGGGAAGGCCCGGTTGCTTCTGCGGCATCATGAATGACAGCAACGCAGGCGAGATCTTCAGTCACCGGATTCACCGAAGCGACGTTGATCGGCTGGCCAGACCGTGCTGTGGCGATGGTCGCAGCAATAGTGTCAGACGGCAGGGCAGCGATGAAGATCACGTCGTCGAGATCATCCTTGGCGGCGTGAACGCGCATCTCTTTGTTGGCGCTTAGTTCATGGAGGATACGGTTCAGAATGGCCAAACGCAGGTCAGCGCGGAAGTCGTGACGGGCGCGAACGAAGTACTGAGTGTCTTCAACGCAGAGGGTTTCCTCTATGTGAACATCAAATTCGCCATCATCAGCAAGGCCGGCCGCTTTGGCTACGGACATGATCTCTGCAGGCGTGGGGTCTTTGTCGAAGGCGGCCACAATCCCTGGAAGCTGTGGGCTTGATAGGGAGACTGCTTGCGCTTCCCCCCACCTAGTGATGATCATTTGGGCGGAACTTACCACGGAGAACCTCCTTTGCCTGCTCGTCGGACAACCCTACCTCTTTACGTAGGATCTGCTTCACCAATCCCCCGGAAATCTCCTTTGATGCATGACCGGAGAACGTCAGGGGGGGATACTTTTCATGCTCGAGTATCTCATGGCTGCCCTTGCCGTTGCCAGTGGGGGTATAACCCATCTTGATGAGGAGACGACGGAACTTCTTCACGTCCATGGACGGATAGTCACTGCTTCCCACGTCACGCATCCCCTGTCACGACTTGTCCTCATGCGGCCGAGGCCCAAGATTCAATGATATCGGCGAGGCTGCCGGGACAGCGCTAGACTCCCAGCCCAGCCAGGCGGTTGCTCCGTTTGTTAGCTCTGGCCGTCAACATCGGGGGAAACCTCGGCCATGCACGGCGTGCCCTGTATAGGCCCAAATGTTCCAAATGGACACACGATGCGCCATATGGAACATTCAGTGCGCCAGACGAACACTCAGAGCGCCAGGCGGCTTTCCCTACATTTCCCCGAAGGGTGGCCAGAACAAGCGCAAAGAAATAATTCGTAACCGGCGTGTCGGGTGGTCGAGTCGCCGCCAGGCATCGACGTTAGCTTGTATTCGAAGCGCCGCGCATGCCCTACTGCTGACTGGCATCCAGACAATTAGCTTGTTCCCCCGAGAATCTCCTGGAAAGGAAAAGCAAACTGCAGACCTCTAGCCCTATTAGGTGGGTAAGCGGTGGATTTTGTGGATCGCAATCTTCGGCCGCCTGAGATTGCAAGCCGGTAGGCTTCGGCGGCCTGAGAACAGATGGATAGGAGGACCACGGCCTGGAGCTGCCAGTAGGTCTTTGAGGCGTACAGAAAGGACAAGCTGCTACAGCCGGAACTGTTTCATCCAACGTTGGTACAACAATTCGGCCGGTCCACCCGTCAACGACCTACGGACGCCGTGATCTATCTGCAGCTCGAAAGTATCCCCGTCATGGCATCATGCTCGGCTTGGGTGACCCAAAGGGCGTACTGAGCTTTGACGGCAACTTGGCGGGCGACGTACGCGCATTTGAAAGCTTTGTTCGGCGGCAGCCACGTGGCGGCGTCCTTGTCCCCTTTGGCACTATTGGTGGGGCCGTCGGCGGCCATGAGGTTCAGCGGGTCGTTGGCGAGTTCCTTGCGACGGTCGGCGCTGAGCTGCTGTGCGCCCTTCTGCCAAGCATCGCTGAGCGGAACGAGGTGGTCGATCTGGACGTCGGAGCTCGTGTCCTGGCGGCGCGTGAAGGTAATCGTAGTGCCGGCGTACTTATCGGCCAGGGTTCCTGTCATGACCACACAGTTGTTGGTGCCGGGCTTGAACGTCTCATCGGTCATATCGCGGGCGAGAATGTCGTTGCGTGTGTCGCAGCCGTTGCGGTCAACGTCAGCCCAGGCCGGTCCAAACTCATCGCGGGTGTAGCCGGTCTTCGGGGCGCGCCCCTTCACCGGAAGGCTCTCCAGTTGTACAAGGGCGTTGGCGGCGTCACCGCCAGGGGACGGCGCCTCGGCAGCGACGCCTGGAGCAGCCTCGATGATTTCGAAAGCGTTGGCTGCGGCGTCACAACCTACTAAGGACCCAGCCAGCATCATTGCGGTGAAAGCGGTCAGGACTTTGGCGGGAGAACAGGTGGTCTTCATGGTCCTTCTGGTTACAGGGCGTTGTTCCACGCTAGCTTTGACCATCACCTGCCGCAGGTAACCGGGTCCGTGGTGCCTGCCACACGTCCGTGCCATTAGTACTCTGCGGGGGTCCGCTACGGCTGCCACTAGTTGCCTCAACTGTTCGAACCATCGCCCTCACGGGAAACGTCACGCTTACTCATCGCGCAGTAGCCAGTCTGACTTTGGACCGAGTACCGATTAGCCTTTCCTTCGTCACGGGCCCAGTGGCGGAGAGCGAGGAACCAGTGCTACCGGGGAGGATCTCACTCAACTTGGCGATTTCCAGGATGTGTTCCGAGGTGAAGATGATCTTGCCCTTTCCCCAGCAAGCGTGAGGGAAGCGCCCACTAGTTGCGCCGTCACGCAACCAGGACTCTGTGCAGCGCATCAGCGCCGCGGCTTCTGCGGGCTCAAAGAATTCGATGTCCACGGCAACTCCCAAGGAATGGTGCAGGTTTCTCAGATTCATGCACTCCGGAGGATTTACCGACATGACGGAAGGCCTAATGGGGCAATCCCTCGCATTTTGCCCGTGCATCCAGGCCGACGCACTGTAGACGCAGTCAGCGGAGAAAGGCCGTTATCGACCGCTCAGTCGCGTCAGCACCTGCCTGCAGCGCCTCCGGCATCAAGTGCCCGTACACCTGCTCAGTAGTCCGCGTAGAAGCATGCCCCAGCCGGCGCGAGATGGTGAACAAGGGCACCCCGTCCTGGATCAGCCAGGACGCGTGGGTGTGGCGGAGGTCGTGGATGCGGGGGTTCTTGGTCAGGCCAATTGCCTGGGCGGTGCGAACGGCAGGCACCCAGTAGTGGTGCCAGTAGAGCTTGTGGATGATGCGCTCGCCCTTGGGCGTCGTGAACACAAGTTCCTTACCGGGCCTGCTCGCCACCAACGGGATCAGTAATTCCACAAGCGCGGGGTTCAGCCCGATGGTCCGTTTACCGGCACCTGTCTTCGTCGCCCCGATGTAAAACTGGTTCTGGCCGTCCCGTTTCCATGCCTTGTTGATCCGGGCCGTGGGCGGCTTGGACAGAAGATCAACATCCGCCACTGTCAGCGCGGTGGCCTCCCCGAAACGGGTACCGGTCATGACCAGGAAGTTGGTGAAGGCCTTGTACCGCTCCCCCATCCCCTCCATGATGAGGCTGAACTCCCCATGGGTGAGGAACATCGCCTCGTCCTCGGCCTTCTCAACGCCCGGTAGCTGCACCCCACGGCAGGGGTTCCGCGTGATGTAGCCGAGCATCTCCGCCGTATTCATGGCTGCCGAGATCAGGCCGTGCACATTGTGGATAGTCTTCGGGGCCTTGCCCTTCGCCATCATCGACTTCACCCAGTGCGCTATCAGCCGGTAATCGAGTTTGTCCACGGGCACGTGGCCGATGACGTTCCGGATATGCAGGTCCAGCATCGTCTGGTACGTCTTCGTGGTTCCGCTCGACGGGCGGATCAGCAGGTCGATGTGCTCCTGAATGACTTCAGCAACGGTGGGTGTGCGCTTCTCGTTGGAGAGCATCGCATGCTGCGCGATTTCGAAGGACTGTCCGTTGGCGTCGAGCAACCGCTTGAGGGTTTCGGCTTCGGCGATGGTGGGAACTGTCAGGCCCTGCTGCTCGCGGGTCTTGGGGTCGCGCCACAGCACCATGTAGGACGAGGTGCCGTCCTTTTTGGTGCGTTTGCGAATGCTGGCCACACAAAAAACGGTACGCCGCTGTCAACACTTTGGGCGTTTTTGTCAACACCCAAACACGAAACAGGCCTCTGACCTGCGGAAACACTGTGCCCGAGGTGGGACTCGAACCCACACACCTTTCGATACCGCATTTTGAGTGCGGCGCGTCTGCCAATTCCGCCACTCGGGCGCGGAATACACAAAGCAACCCGGTACGCCCACAGCTGATTGTGAGCAACGCGATCGCTTCACGTACGCGGAATTACTCTACAGCCAGATAGGCTGAATTCCAGAATCGCGCCGCCGACGCCGCAACCGACCATGCAGATCATGTACAGGACCGGGCGCACCTAAGATAGTGATGTCCCCGCCGTACCTTTCCAAGGAGATCCCGTGACTGAACAGACGGAGTCAAAACCCACGTCCCAGCCGGCGCGCCGCGTCATTGTGGCCGAGGATGAAACCCTCATCCGCCTCGACATCATCGAAATCCTGCGCGGCGAAGGCTACGACGTTGTGGGTGAGGCGGACAACGGCGAGAAGGCCGTCCAGCTCGCCGAGGAACTGAAGCCGGACCTCGTCCTCATGGACGTCAAGATGCCCGTGATGGACGGCATCTCCGCCGCGGAGAAGATCGTCAAGGCCCGCATCGCCCCTGTGGTGCTGCTGACCGCGTTCAGCCAGAAGGAACTCGTGGAGCGTGCCCGCGACGCCGGCGCCATGGCGTACGTGGTGAAGCCGTTCACCCCCGCAGACCTCATCCCCGCACTGGAGATCGCCCTCTCCCGCCACGAGGAAATCAAGGCCCTGGAAAGCGAGGTCTCCGACCTCCAGGAGCAGTTCGCCACCCGCAAGCTCGTGGAGCGCGCCAAGAGCCTGCTCACCACCAAGATGGGCCTTACGGAGCCGGAAGCTTTCCGCTGGATCCAGAAGACCTCCATGGACCGCCGCCTGAGCATGCGCGAAGTGGCCGAGACCATCATCAACCAGGTCAACTAGTTCCGCCCGGTTGGGTCTGCCAAAATTCCGGCAGGCCCAACCAATAAGACCACAAACGAAAAGGACCCCCGCCGGTTGGCAGGGGTCCTTTTCGTCAGTCCGAAAGCCTTAGGCCTTCTTCTTCTTTTCCGGCCAGGGGCCGAGCTTTTCCTTGTTGCTGGTTGCTTCGCCAACGCGGGTGGAGTCGGCGAGGTCGCCCACCTTGTGCACCTTCAGCGAGTTGGTGGAACCGGCCTTTCCGGGAGGCGAACCGGCGGCGATAACCACCAGGTCGCCGTCGTCCACCAGGTTCATCTCCATGAGGCTGCGGTCAACCTGCGCGGTCATCTCGTCGGTGTGGTCCACCATCTGGACCAGGACCGGCTGGATGCCCCACGTCAGTGCCAGCTGGTTCCAGACCTGCTCCACCGGGGTGAACGCGAAGACGGGCTTGATGGGGCGCAGGCGGGACAGGCGGCGTGCGGAGTCGCCGGACTGGGTGAAAGCACAGATGTACTTTGCGTCCAGCTGGTCGGCAATTTCGACGGCGGCACGCGTGATGGCGCCGCCACGGGTCTTGGGCTTGGTACCCAGCGGGGGGACGCGCTCGAGGCCGTGGACCTCGGTGGACTCGATGATCCGGGCCATGACCTTGACGGTCTCGATGGGATACTTGCCCACGCTGGTCTCGCCGGAGAGCATCACAGCGTCCGCACCGTCGAGGACGGCGTTGGCGCAGTCGGAGGCCTCTGCACGGGTGGGGCGCGGGTTGTCGATCATGGATTCGAGCACCTGGGTTGCCACGATGACCGGCTTGGCCCAGCGGCGGGCCAGTTCGATGGCGCGCTTCTGGACGATCGGCACTTCCTCCAGGGGAAGCTCAACACCGAGGTCGCCACGGGCCACCATGATGGCATCGAACGCGTCGATGATCTCGGGCAGCTGCTCCACGGCCTGCGGCTTCTCGATCTTGGCGATGACCGGCACGCGGCGGCCTTCCTCGTCCATGATCTCGTGGACGCGGACAATGTCCGAGGCGTCGCGGACGAAGGACAGTGCCACCAGGTCAACACCGCGGCGCATGGCCCAGCGGAGGTCGTCCTCATCCTTTTCGCTCAGCGCGGGCACGTTGACGGCCACGCCGGGAAGGTTGATGCCCTTGTTGTTGGACACCATGCCGCCAACAGTCACCTCGGCGACCACCTTGACGTCGTCAACGGCAGTGGCACGCAGGGCCACCTTGCCGTCGTCGATCAGCAGGGCGTCGCCCACGTTGACGTCCTCGGTGAGGCTTTTCAGCGTGGTGGAGCAGATGTCCTTGGTGCCGGGAACGTCTTCGGTGGTGATGGTGAAGGTGTCACCAACGGCGAGGGCGTGCGGGCCGTCAACGAAGCGGCCCAGGCGGATCTTGGGACCCTGGAGGTCGGCCATGATGGCCACGGCCTTGCCCAGGTCCGCGGCTGCCTTGCGGACGTTCTCGTAGGTGTTGTCGTGCACGGAGTAGTCGCCGTGGCTCATGTTCATGCGGGCAACGTCAACACCGGCTTCCAGTACCGCGAGTGTGTTTTCGTAGCTGGCGATGGCCGGGCCGAACGTAGCCACAATTTTTGCGCGTCTCATTTACCTACCCTATTGGTCTCTTGCATTGGTTAAGTTGTCACGGAGGTGAACCTCCGGTGTATCGCTAGAGGACGGCGATGGCGCGGTCCGTCGGGGCCACGGGAGCGGGCAGGATGGTGCTGCCCATCAGGTACTTGTCCACGGCTGCGGCGGCGGCGCGCCCCTCGGCGATCGCCCACACAATGAGCGACTGGCCGCGGCCGGCGTCACCGGCCACGAAGACGCCCTCGGTGTTGGTCATGTAGTAGCCGTCGCGGGACACGTTGCCGCGGCCGTCGAATTCGGCCTTGACCTGCTCGGTGATGCCGGCGGGTTCCGCTCCGGTGAAGCCCAGGGACAGGAACACCAGGTCCGCGGGAATGATCCGCTCCGTTCCGGCCTTGGGCAGGCGCTTGCCGTCAACGAATTCCGTCTCGGCCACCTTGACGCCCGTGAGCTTGCCGTCCTCGCCTACGAACTCCACGGTGGAGGCGAGGTACGTGCGCTCACCGCCTTCCTCGTGGGCGCTGGCAACCTCGAACAGCGTGGGGAACGTCGGCCACGGCTGGTGGCCGGCGCGCTCCGACGGCGGCTGCTTGCCGATCGCCAGGGTGGTGACCGAGGCTGCACCATGCCGGTGCGCAGTGCCGAGGCAGTCCGCGCCGGTGTCGCCGCCGCCGAGGATCACCACGTGCTTGCCCTGGGCGTGGATCTGGTTTTCGATGGTCTCCCCGGCCACGGCGCGGTTAGCCGGAACCAGGTAGTCCATGGCGAAGTGGACGCCGTCCAGGTCGCGGCCCGGGATGGGCAGGTCCCTGGGGACGGTTGCGCCGGTGCAGACCACCACGGCGTCGTAACGCCGCCGCAGCTGCTCCCAGGTCACGTCGGTACCCACGGCGACGCCAGTCCGGAAGCGGGTGCCTTCCGCCTTCATCTGCTCGACGCGGCGGTCCACCTGCTCCTTTTCCATCTTGAAGTCGGGGATGCCGTAGCGGAGCAGGCCGCCGATCTTGTCGTCGCGCTCGTACACGGCCACGGTGTGGCCCACTCGGGTGAGCTGCTGCGCCACTGCCAGCCCTGCGGGGCCGGAGCCGACGACGGCTACCGTCTTGCCAGTCAGGCGTGCGGGAGGCAGGGGCTCCACCCAGCCGTTGTCCCAGGCCTCGTCAATGATGGAGACTTCCACCTGCTTGATGGTGACCGCAGGCTGGTTGATCCCCAGGACGCAGGAGGCTTCGCACGGTGCCGGGCAGAGACGGCCGGTGAACTCCGGGAAGTTGTTCGTGGCGTGGAGGCGCTCGATGGCTTCCTCGCCCTTGTCCCGCCACGTGAGGTCGTTCCACTCGGGAATCAGGTTGCCCAGCGGGCAGCCCTGGTGGCAGAACGGAACGCCGCAGTCCATGCAGCGGCCGGCCTGGGCCTTCAGGGTGCCCTTCTCCTGCGCCTCGTACACTTCCTTCCAGTCCATGATGCGGACGGGAACGGGACGGCGCGGCTGGGTTTCACGCTGGCGTACTTTCAAAAATCCGCGTGGATCAGCCACCGGTTACCTCCAGGATTCGGGACCACACTTCTTCGCCGTCGGGGTCCAGGCCCTCTTCGATGGCGTCGAGACGGGTCTGCAGTACGGCAGCGTAGTCGCGCGGCAGCACCTTGGTAATGCGGGCGGCGGTGTCATCGAAGTTTTCGAGGAGGCGCGCCGCCAGCTGGGAATCAGTTTCTTCAACGTGCTTGACCAGCAGGCCGTGCACAATGTCGCGGTCCTCGGCGTCCAGCTCGCGGAGCTGGAGTTCGCCGGACTGCAGGGCGTCCTTGTTGACGCTGGCAGCGTCCAGGTCAAGGACGTAGGCGGTACCGCCGGACATGCCGGCGCCGAAGTTGCGTCCGGTGCGGCCGATGATCAGCGTCTGGCCGCCGGTCATGTACTCACAGCCATGGTCGCCGATGCCTTCGACCACGGCGGTGGCGCCTGAGTTGCGGACCAGGAAGCGTTCGCCCACCTGGCCGCGCAGGAACATCTCGCCGCTCGTGGCGCCGTAGCCGATCACGTTGCCGGCGATGACGTTGGTCTCCGCCTTGAACACGTTGGTGCGGTCCGGGCGGACGATGATGCGGCCGCCGGAGAGGCCCTTGCCCACATAGTCATTGGAGTCGCCGAACAGCCGCAGGGTGATGCCCGCGGGCAGGAACGCGCCCAGGGACTGGCCGGCGGTGCCGCTCAGGGTGATATCGATGGTGTCCGTGGCCAGGACATCGGTGCCGAACGTCTTGGTGACGACGTGCCCCAGCATGGTGCCCACAGAACGGTCCGTGTTGATGACGTCCACGGCAATCTTGACCGGGCTGCGGTCCGTCAGTGCCTCGGTGGACATGGTGATGAGGCGCTGGTCGAAGTGCTTGTCCAGCTCGTGGTTCTGGCCGGTCATGTTCCGCAGCGGGGCGTCGTCGTCGAACTCCAGCCCGTGCAGGATGGGGTCCAGGTCCAGGCCGTCGGCCTTCCAGTGGTTGACGGCGTCCCGGGCGTCCAGGACCTCGGCGTGGCCGATTGCCTCCTCCAGGCTGCGGAAGCCGAGCTCGGCCAGGATTTCGCGGACTTCCTCGGCAAGGAACTCGAAGAAGTTGACCACGAATTCCGGCTTGCCGCTGAAGCGTGCGCGGAGTTCCGGGTTCTGCGTCGCCACGCCCACCGGGCAGGTGTCCAGGTGGCAGACGCGCATCATGATGCAGCCTTCCACCACCAGCGGGGCAGTGGCGAAGCCGAACTCCTCGCCGCCGAGCAGCGCGGCGATGACCACGTCGCGGCCGGTCTTGAGCTGGCCGTCAACCTGCACCACCACGCGGTCGCGCAGGCCGTTGAGCATCAGGGTCTGCTGGGTCTCGGCCAGGCCGAGCTCCCACGGAACACCTGCGTGCTTGAGCGAGTTCAGCGGCGAGGCGCCGGTTCCGCCGTCATGGCCGGAGACCAGTACGACGTCGGCCTTCGCCTTGGTCACACCGGCGGCAACCGTGCCGATGCCTACCTCGGAGACGAGCTTGACGTGCACCCGGGCCGAGGGGTTGGCGCGCTTGGCATCGTAGATGAGCTGCGCGAGGTCCTCGATGGAGTAGATGTCGTGGTGCGGGGGCGGGGAAATGAGCCCGACGCCGGGCGTCGAGTGCCGCGTCCGGGCCACCCACGGGTAGACCTTCTGCGCCATGAGCTGGCCGCCCTCGCCGGGCTTGGCGCCCTGGGCCATCTTGATCTGGATGTCGTCCGCGTTGGTCAGGTACAGGCTGGTGACGCCGAACCGGCCGGACGCGATCTGCTTGACGGCCGAGCGGCGCTTGGGGTCGAGCAGGCGGTCAACGTCCTCGCCGCCTTCACCGGTGTTGGACTTGCCGCCCAGCTGGTTCATGGCGATGGCCAGCGTCTCGTGGGCCTCCTGGGAGATGGAGCCGTAGCTCATGGCACCCGTGGAGAACCGCTTGACGATGCTGGAGACAGGCTCCACCTCCTCCAGCGGAACGGGCGGGCGCTCGTTCTTGAACTTGAGGAGGCCACGGAGGGTCATCAGGTTCTCGGACTGGTCGTCCACTCCCCTGGTGTACGCCTTGAAGATGTCGTAGCGGCGCTCACGCGTGGCGTGCTGCAGCCGGAACACCGTCTCCGGGTTGAACAGGTGGGGCTCGCCGTCACGGCGCCACTGGTACTCGCCGCCGCCCAGCAGCGGGCGGTGGGGCTGCTCGATGCCGCCCTCGGGGTAGGCCATCTGGTGGCGCGCGGAAACCTCCGCGGCGATGACGTCCAGGCCCACGCCGCCAAGCTGCGAGTAGGTGCCGGCGAAGAATTCGTCCACCAGTTCCTGGCCCAGGCCGAGCGCCTCGAACGTCTGGGCGCCGGTGTAGGACGCCACCGTGGAGATGCCCATCTTGGACATGATCTTCAGGACGCCCTTGCCGAGGCCCTTGATCAGGTTGTACACGCCGTCCTGCGGGGTGACCCCGGTGACGTCGCCGGCGGCAATCAGCTGCTCCACCGATTCCATGGCCAGGTACGGGTTGACGGCGGAGGCGCCGTAGCCGATCAGGACGGCCACATGGTGTGTCTCGCGGACGTCGCCGGCTTCCACCACCAGGGCAGTCTTGGTGCGGTTGGCGCTGCGCAGCAGGTGGTGGTGCACGGCGCTGACCAGCAGCAGCGACGGGATGGGCGCCCACTGGGCATTGGAGTCACGGTCGGAGAGCACCACGTACTGCACGCCGCGGTTGATGGCACCGGACACCTGCTCGCAGATCTCGGTGAGCCGTGCGCGGAGTGCGTTCTCGCCACCCTCGGGGCGGTAAAGCCCGCGGACCTTCATGGCCACCTTGTCGCCGTCGGCGTTTTCAATGTTGGCGATCTTGGCGAGCTGGTCGTTGTTGATCACCGGGAACGGCAGCTGGACCTGCGGCTGGCGGACCTGCTTGGTGTCCAGCAGGTTGCCGTTGGGGCCAATGGCACAGGTCAGGGAGGTGACCAATTCCTCACGGATGGCGTCCAGCGGCGGGTTGGTCACCTGCGCGAAGGACTGCACGAAGTAGTCGAAGAGCAGGCGGGGGCGCTTGGACAGCACCGCCACCGGGGTGTCCGAGCCCATCGCGCCCAGCGGTTCAGCGCCGGTGCGGGCCATCGGGCCGAGCAGGATCTTCAGTTCCTCGGTGGTGTAGCCGAAGGTGCGCTGGCGGATGTTCACCGACGCGGCCGTGTGGACCACGTGCTCGCGCTCGGGGAGCTCGTTGAGGTCGATCAGGTTGTCCTTGACCCACTCCGCCCACGGGTTGGCGGCGGCGACCTCGGCCTTGACCTCCTCATCGTCGATGACGCGGCCGGCTTCGGTGTCCACCAGGAACATCTTGCCCGGGGACACACGGCCCTTCTTGACCACCTTGGAGGCTTCGACGTCGATGACGCCCACCTCGGAGGCGAAGACGATCAGGCCGTCCTCGGTGATCCAGAAGCGCCCGGGACGCAGGCCGTTGCGGTCCAGCGTGGCGCCCACCAGGCTGCCGTCGGTGAAGGAGACGGCGGCGGGGCCGTCCCACGGTTCCATCAGCAGGGAGTGGTACTCGTAGAACGCGCGCCGGGCCGGATCCATGGTGGCGTGGTTTTCCCAGGCCTCGGGGATCATCATCATGATCGAGTGCGTGATGGGGCGGCCGGACAGCCACAGCAGCTCGGCCACCTCGTCGAAGGACGCGGAGTCCGAGGCGCCCGGGGTGCAGATGGGGTACAGCTCTTCCGGGGTGTCGCCCAGCAGCGGGTTGGCCAGCTGCGACTGGCGGGCGCGCATCCAGTTCCGGTTGCCCTTGACCGTGTTGATTTCGCCGTTGTGCGCGATGGTGCGAAACGGCTGGGCCAGCGGCCAGGACGGGAAGGTGTTGGTGGAGAAGCGTGAGTGGACGATTGCCAGCTTGGTCTTGAAGCGCTTGTCCGAGAGGTCCGGGTAGAACGGCTCCAGCTGGGCGGTGGTGAGCATGCCCTTGTAGACAATGGTGCGCGAGGACAGCGACGGGAAGTAGACGCCGAACTTGTTCTGGGCCCGCTTGCGGATCCGCCAGGCGCGCGAATCCAGCTCATTGCGGTCCAGTTCCTCGCCGGTGGCGGATGCCAGGAAGGGCTGGGAGAAGTAGGGCATGCAGGCGCGTGCCATGGCACCGACCAGGTCCGCGACGATGGGCACTTCGCGCCAGCCGAGGACCGTCAGGCCCTCGTCGGCTGCCAGGCCCTCGATGCCGGCCTTCGCGGCGTCGGCCTCGCGCTGTTCGGCGGGGAGGAAGGCGGTGCCGGCCACGTACTGGCCGGGAGCGGGAAGTTCGAACTCCGTGACCGCGCGGAAGAATTCGTCCGGGATCTGCATGAGGAGGCCCGCGCCGTCACCGGTGCCCTCGTCCGCGCCCACGGCACCGCGGTGCTCAAGGTTGCGCAGGGCGGTGAGGGCGGCGTCCACAATGTCATAGCCGGGCTCGCCGCGGAGGGTGGCGATGATCGCAAGACCGCAGGCGTCCTTCTCCTGCTCCGGGTTGTAGAGCCCGGCCGCCTCCGGCAGGGCTGCGAAGCGCTTGAACGGCGACATGGCAGTCTCAGGCTGGTCCGGTTCTGACCAGCTGGGAGTGTGAAGAGTTTGGGTCATGGGAGACGTCCTTCCTCCTGATCGTGCGTATGGAAGGGACACCGTTGGCCCCACTCGTCGGCGCCGCTCTGATGGGCACAACAAAGTGTTATTTACTGGAAATTGTAGGTCAGCATGGCCTGCTGAACTAACAGTTACGCAGGCCCCTGCCCCGGGCAACACCGGACAGCAGCTCTATGCTGTCCAGGGTGGCCCCGCTGCCACGACGCTGTGGTGATTGGGCGCTTCGAGCGGTGGCTCTGCTGCCCTGCCTGGCCCGCGCGCTACTTGGTAGCGCCGGCTTCCGGCGCGGTTCCTGTGGCAGTGCTGCCGGACTTTCCGGCGGCCGTTGCATCCGGTCCGGGCGTTGGGCCCGCCGGTGCAGCCGCGGCCTCTTCCGTTGGCACGGAAGCACGCCGGGAACCGTTTTGGTTATCAGGGAGATTATCACGCGATTCACTATCTGAGACAACAGTGTCCGGATCACGGACCTCGTCGCCGGCCGCTGCTGCGGCCTTCGGACCGTCAGACTTCTCCGGCTCACGGCCCGGCAAGTACACGGTGTCCCGCCCGGTGCGCTTTTTCCTTCCCAGCAGGATGAAGGCCGCCAGGGCTGCCAGGAAAACGAAGATGCTGGTCCAGACGTTCAGGCGGGTGGTGATGCCGAACAGTTCGATCTGCTCGGCGTCATCTATCCGCATCGCCTCGATCCAGACCCGGCCCAGTGTGTAGTACATGGCGTAGAGCCAGAAGAGCCTGCTGCGGCGAAAGTTGAACTTCCGGTCCAGTGCGAGCAGGAGGACGACGCCGGCCAGGTTCCACAGCGATTCGTACAGGAACGTGGGGTGGAACAGCGTGTCCGCCGGAGTTCCGCCCGGAAAGTTGGGGTTGTCGGCGTCGATCTGCAGGGCCCACGGCAGGGTGGTGGGGCCGCCGAAGAGTTCCTGGTTGAAGTAGTTGCCCCAGCGGCCGATGGCCTGGGCCAGCAGCAGTCCGGGGGCGGCGGCGTCCAGGAAGGCGCTGAGCTTGACGCCGCTGCGCCGGCAGCCGATCCAGGCACCCACGACACCCAGCACAACGGCGCCCCAGATGCCGAGTCCGCCGCGCTGGATCTGCGGGATGAGGGACAGGTCGCCGGTGCCGTCGAATCCGGGGCCGAAGTAGGCGTCGGGTGAGGACACCACGTGGTAGAGGCGGCCGCCGATGATGCCGAAGGGGATGGCCCAGACCACGATGTCCCAGACGCTGCCTTCAGGTGCGCCCCGGCGTGCCCAGCGGACGGAGGTCAGCCAGAGGCCCGCCACGATGCCCGCCAGGATGCACAGTGCGTAGGCGTGGATGCGCAGCGTTCCCCAGGGAAGGGGAATATCGAACCCGGACCAGTCCGGGCTCGGAATACTGGCCGGCACCAGGGCGGCTGCCTGAAGGAGGGTCTGCATGGGTTTAGGCTTCTTCCTCTGTCAGTCCGGTGCGGCTCAGTCCGGCGCTGAGGTCCTTGGTGAGGGCAGCGACGGCGTCCACACCGCCGTCGCGGATTGCTGCCACCAGGGCGGTGCCCACGATGACCCCTTCGGCGTAGGCGGCGATCTCGCGGACCTGTCCGGCGTTGGAGACGCCGAGGCCAACGCACACCCGCTCGGCGCCGGCGGCGTGTGCGGCGGCCACCACGTCCTTGGCCGCGGTGCTGACGGAGGTCCGGGCGCCGGTGACGCCCATGATGGACACCGCGTAGACGAAGCCCCGGCTGGCGTCCACCGTCCGCTGCATGCGCTCGGTGGTGGAGGACGGTGCAACCAGAAACACGCGGTCCAGGCCGTACTTGTCGGAGGCGTCCATCCATTCGGCAGCCTCATCCGGAATGAGGTCAGGGGTGATGAGCCCTGCTCCCCCGGCCTCGGCCAGGCGGCGGGAAAACTCGTCCACGCCCATCCGGACCACAGGGTTCCAGTAGGTCATGACCAGGACGGCGGCATCGGTCCTGCTGGTGATGCCCTGCACGACGTCGAACACCTGGCTGACGGAGAAACCCTTGGCCAGCGCCTCGGTGGTGGCGGCCTGGATGACCTGGCCGTCCATCACGGGGTCGGAGTAGGGAATGCCGATCTCGATGAGGTCGGCACCGTTCTCAGCCAGGGCGATGCCGGCGGCGATGGTCTCCTCGACGCTGGGGTAACCGGCGGGAAGGTAGCCGATAAGGGCTGCGCGGCCCTCGGCACGGGCCTTGTCAATGGCGGCCGCTGACTTGCTGGCGGTCTGTGCAGTGGTCACAGCTGTTCCCCCTCTTTGCCGATTTCCGACTCGGCGGAATCCTTGTCCAACAGGTTGAACCATTCGGCTGCGGTGGCCACATCCTTGTCCCCGCGGCCCGAAAGGTTCACAATGACGATCTTGTCCTGCGCCGTCCCGCCGCTGGCCGCGGCTTCGGCGGCGAGGCGCTGGCCCACCTTGATGGCCCCCGCCAGGGCATGGGAGGACTCGATGGCGGGAATGATGCCTTCCGTGCGGCACAGCAGCCGGAAGGACTCCATGGCCTCGCTGTCCGTGATGGGCTCGTAGCTCACCCGTCCGATGTCCGCCAGGTAGGAGTGCTCGGGGCCCACACCGGGGTAGTCGAGGCCTGCGGAAATCGAGTGCGACTCGATGGTCTGTCCGTCGTCGTCCTGCATGAGGTAAGAACGGGCACCGTGCAGCACGCCGGGCTTGCCCAGCGTGATGGTAGCCGCGTGGCGTCCGGTGTCCACGCCGTCACCGCCGGCTTCGAAGCCGTAGATCTTCACGGACGGATCGTCCAGGAAGCCGTGGAAGATGCCGATGGCGTTGGAGCCGCCGCCGATGCACGCGCAGACAGCGTCGGGGAGCCGGCCTTCCTGCTCGAGGATCTGGGCGCGGGCTTCCTCGCCGATGACTTCGTGGAAGTACCGGACCATGGCCGGGAACGGGTGGGCCCCGGCTGCGGTGCCCAGGAGGTAGTGGGTGTTGTCCACGTTGGCCACCCAGTCGCGCAGGGCGTCGTTGATGGCGTCCTTGAGGGTCTGCGATCCGCTGGTCACGGGGATCACGGTGGCGCCAAGGAGTTCCATGCGGGCAACGTTCAGCGCCTGGCGGCGGCAGTCCTCGGCACCCATGTACACCACGCATTCGAGCCCCATGAGGGCAGCGGCGGTGGCGCTGGCCACGCCGTGCTGGCCTGCGCCGGTCTCGGCGATGACGCGGGTCTTGCCCATCCTCTTGGCGAGCAGCGCCTGGCCGAGGACGTTGTTGATCTTGTGCGATCCGGTGTGGTTGAGGTCCTCGCGCTTGAGGAAGATGCGCACGCCCCCGGCATGCTGGGAGAAGCGCTTGGCTTCGGTCAGGAGCGACGGCCGGCCGGAGTAGTTCTTGTTCAGGTCGGCGATCTGGGCCCGGAATTCGGGATCTTCCTTGGCCTTGTTGAAGGTTTCCTCGAGTTCGTCCAGCGCGGCGATCAGGGATTCCGGCATCCACCGTCCGCCGTAGCTTCCGAAATACGGTCCCGGGGCGTGCTTGAGGGACTCTCCCTGCAGGAATGCTTCGGCGGCATTGTTGTCAGTATCGTTGTCGGCGTTGCCGGAGGGTGCTTCAGCCATCAGTCCCGTCCTCTTCCAGTTGGATGTTTCTCAAAGTGTGGTTCCTGCGGGCCGGCCGTGCAGGACCGGCCGACGGGGCACAGCCCCGCCTTCTGCTCCTGCACCTTTGTGTGCGTCAGCCGCGGGCGGCAATGGCGGCGGCGCCTGCCGCCTTGAACTCGGCGATCCGCTCCTGCGGTGTCGAGTGGCTCACCAGGGCCTCGCCGACGAGGACGGCGTTGGCGCCGCTGGCGGCGTAGTGCGTGACGTCGTCGGCGTCCCGTACGCCGGACTCGGCAACCACCACTGCCCCGGCCGGGATCTGCCCTGCCAGCGAGGCGAAAACGGAACGGTCGACGTCGAGCGTCTTCAGGTTCCGTACGTTGACGCCGATGATGCGCGCCTGCGCGGCAACGGCCCGCTCGATTTCCTCTTCGGTGTGCGTTTCCACCAGCACGTTCATGCCAAGTTCGCGGCTGAGGGCGCTGAACTCGGCGAGCTGGGCGTCGGAGAGCGCGGCAACGATGAGGAGGATCAGGTCCGCGCCGTGGGCGCGGGCTTCCCAGATCTGGTACTCGTCAAGCGTGAAGTCCTTCCGCAGGAGCGGAACGTCGACGGCGGCCCGCACGGCGTCGAGGTCCGCGAGGGACCCGCTGAAGCGGCGCTGCTCGGTGAGGACACTGATGACGGAGGCACCGCCGTCGGCATACTGCCTGGCGAGGGACGCGGGGTCCCCGATAGCGGCGAGGTCCCCCTTGGAGGGGCTGCGGCGTTTGATTTCCGCGATGACTTTGAGCTCAGCCCGGGAGGGCGAAGGGCCGCCGAGCGCTGCCCAGGCGTCGCGGGCAGGTGCCGCGGCCTGCGCCAGGTCCTTCAGTTCAGCCAGTGAAACAAGCTGTTTCCGGGCCTCCATATCCTCCCTGACACCGGCGTTGATGTCATCGAGAACAGTGGACATCAGTGGCCGGAGTTCTTCAGCTTGCTGCCTTCAACGCCGTAGCCTGCCTTGCGCATGATGTAGCCCAGGATCAGGCCGAGCACCATGACGCCGCCGCCGGCAATGAAGATGGGGGTGTTGGCAATGACGAACGCGATTGACATGATCAGGGCGCCGACCAGCATCACGATGACGCAGGTCCAGGCTGCGGGGCTGTTGCCGTGGCCAAGTTCCTGGCTGTGGTCGATGACGCCCGGGGCTACCGTGCGGGTGCCGGACTTGGAAACGGACGCAGGTGCTTTGCTCATGGAAATCTCCTCAGGGTGAATACTGCTTACATTCTGCCATTTTTTGGCCCGCAACCGTTTATCGGGCGGCGCGCTGCCGGTGCCCGGTGTCCGAGCGGGGCGCGTCAGGTGGGATCGTCGCCGCGGGAGAGCCGGTCCCAGCTGTCGATCTCGTCGACGGGACCCGCGGCCGCGGGGCTGCCCGCGGCCGGTGCGTCATATTTCGTCCGGGCTTTCCAGTGCCGTCCGGCGGGGACGATCACAAGGGCAGCCAGTGCCAGCAGGCATCCGGCCACGACGGCGAGGACCGGGAATGCTGTGACAGCCACCTGGGCCTGGCTTCCGGTGACGCCGGTCGCTTCCGCTATGGATCCCTGGGCGGCCGCCAGTGGGCTGGCGAGGACCGTCGCGGCTGCTGCGACAATTCCGGCGGCGGCCAGGACGATGATGGCGGTGATGATCCACCGGGCAATCCGGCCGGCAATGGCGGCTGCCAGGCCCCCGGCGAGGGCCACCAGAGCCAGGGCCGTGACGGCGGTGGCCGCCTTGGTGCCCTGCACCGGGAGCGGTTCCTGCGCGGCGCCGCCCTGGCCAAGCTGGTTCGGGTCGAGGGTCACACTGATCCAGGTCTGGGTGGTGGTGCCGAAAACCGCCAGCGCCAGCACGGCAATGAGCAGTACCAGCGTGGACTTACGGGCCCAGGCCGGCGCCGCGGGACCCTTGGCCGCAGCTGCCGCCTGCCCTGCGCCTGCCTGTCCCGATACGGGTTCCCGTGCTGATGAGGGTTCCTGTGAGCCTTCCGGACGGGGCATCAGGAGTCCGACCCGCCGGGAAGCGAGTCCGCGGAGATGTTCTGCAAGGTGCCCGCGGTGTGGACGGCGCGGAGGGGCGCCGCGGCCTTGTTGACGGTTTCCAGGGCCTCGGTGTCGTTGACCGAATCAGCCACGATGCCGCCCCCGGCCTGGACGTAGGCGCGCCCGTCCCGGATCAGCGCGGAGCGGATGGCGATGGCCATGTCCATGTCGCCGGCGAAATCCAGGTAGCCCACCACTCCGCCGTAGATGCCCCGGCGGTGCGGTTCGAGTTCATCCAGGAGCCGCAGCGCACGTGGTTTGGGGGCGCCGGACAGCGTGCCGGCCGGGAAGGTTGCCTTCAGCACGTCGTAGGCCTTGGCCTGGGGCGACAGCTGTCCCACAACGGTGGAGACCAAGTGCATGATGTGGCTGAAGCGCTCCACCTCCATGAACTGGGTAACGTCCACCGTCCCCGCCACGCAGACCTTGGACAGGTCGTTCCGTGAGAGGTCCACCAGCATCAGGTGTTCAGCGCGTTCCTTCTGGTCCGCCAGGAGTTCCTCGGCGAGTGCCTTGTCCGCCTCCACCGTCCGGCCCCGAGGCCGGGACCCGGCAATGGGGTGGGTGATGACTTCCTCACCGGTCACCGTCACCAGCGCCTCGGGCGAGGAGCCAACAATGGAGTACTCCCGGCCGTCAGCGTCCTCGAGGCTGAAGATGTACATGTAGGGGCTGGGGTTGGTGTTCCGCAGGACCCGGTAGACGTCCAGGGCCGATGCCTGGCACTCCATTTCGAAGCGGCGGGAGATGACCACCTGGAACACCTCGCCGTCCACGATGGCCTCCTTGCCGCGGTCCAGGGCAGCCAGGTACTCGGCCTCGTCCCAGCGTTCCTGGACGCTGGAGGCAAAGTCCAGTGCCACGGGAGCCAGGACCGAGACGGGCTGCGCCACGGGGGTGCTGACCTTGGCGAGCAGCGCCTTGACCCGGGCCACGGCGTCGTGCCAGGCCTCATCCACCCGCTCGGAGCTGTCATCGAAGTTGATGGCGTTGGCGATAAGCAGCACGGTGCCGTCCACATTGTCGTGGACCGCCATGTCCGTAACCAGGTTCAACGCCATTTCCGGAAGCTGCAGGTCGTCCTCGGGCGGGCTGACCAGGCGTTCCCAGTGCCGGACCGTTTCCCAGCCCAGGAATCCCACCAGTCCGGAGGTAAAAGGCGGCAATCCGTCGAACCTGTCGGTGCGGAGGGCTTCAATGGTGTCGCGGATGGCGTCCACGGGGCTGCCGTCCACGGGGACGCCGGCGGGAGGCTGGCCCAGCCAGTGTGCGTTACCGTCCTTGGTGGTCAGGGTGGCCCTGGACCTCGCGCCGATGAACGAGTAGCGGGACCAGGCCCCGCCTACTGCCGCGGATTCCATCAGGAAGGTGCCGGGCTGGCCGTTGGCGAGCTTCCGGTACAGGCCGATGGGGGTCTCGGCGTCCGCGAGCACCTTAAGCCGGACGGGGATGACGCGGCTGTGCCCGGCCAGCTCCCGGAATTCCTCGAGGCCCGGGCTGATGATTCCAAGGTCCTGCATGGCTATGCTGTTCCGCCTGTTCTCGTTGGGCCGTCTGCGCCGGCGCCTGTGGGTGTGCTTGCGGGGGGTGGCCGGCCCTCCCCCGCGTGACCGCAACTAGCTGCGGTTCCTGAAGATGTTCAGCCCGCCTGGCCGGTGGTGACAGCCAGGTCCCGGCCGTCGAAGCAGGTGCGGGTGCCGGTGTGGCACGCTGCGCCCACCTGGTCCACCCGCACCAGCAGCGCATCGCCGTCGCAGTCCATCGCCACGGACTTGACCCACTGCACGTGCCCGGAGGTGTCCCCCTTGCGCCAGTACTCCTGGCGGGAACGCGAGTAGAAGGTGACCCGCCCGGTGGTCATGGTGCGGTGCAGGGCTTCGTCGTCCATCCAGCCCAGCATCAGGACCTCGTTGGTGTCGTATTGCTGCACCACCGCGGCCACCAGGCCGGCACTGTCACGCTTGAGCGCGGCGGCCAGTTCCCCCGGGAGCGGGCTTGGGGATGATGCGGCGGCCGGGCCGGGCGTGGCAGCCACAGGCACGGCGGAGCCGGGGTTCGGGACGGGGGCGGGGTACTCAGACATCAGGTCAAGTCTAGTGCCTGCGCCGCGGCCCCTAACGTGTGTGAACAACGGCACGCCAGCAGGGGCGGCCGCGCTGCCCAACTCCGCGCCGGTCATGCTAGTTTCACAAGTGATGCATTTCGTCGAACCGTCCCGAGAAGTCCTGGCCGAGACCCTGCTTGCGGCCGGTCCTGATGCGCCCACGCTGTGCAAGGGCTGGCGCACCAGGGACCTTGCCGCGCACCTGTACCTGCGCGAACGCAAAGCAGCCGTAGGGCTGGGCCTGATTATCAAACGGCTGGCCAAAGCCTCGGACCAGGCCACTGCCAGGCTCGCCGCGAAACTGACCACCGCCGAAGCGTACGCAAAGCTGGTCAACACGTTCCGGGCAGGACCGCCTGCGCTGTCCCCTATGAACATCAAGGCCCTCGACGAGAGCTCCAACCTCATCGAATACTTCGTGCACACGGAGGATATCCGCCGCGCCGTTGACCGGTGGGCGCCGCGGGCACTCGACGAGGCGTACTCGGAGGCGCTCTGGGACGAACTCGTCAAGCGCGCCGCGATCCTTTACCGCGGCGTTGACCTGGGAATCGTCCTGGTCCGGCCGTCCGGGCCCCGCCACGTTGCCAAGCGCGCACCTGTTTCGGTGGCCATCGTGGGCGAGCCGGGCGAGCTGCTGATGCACGCCCACGGCCGCACCCGCCACGCGCTGGTGACCTTCGAAGGCCAGCCCGACGCCGTCGCCCTCCTCCAGTCAGCCGAAGTCGGCCTCTAAAAGCGCTGGCCCACGCCCGCAGGGTTCCCTGGGCGAAGCGAAGCGAGATTAGTGAACGGGCGGGGAGCGGACTTCGAAGCCTGCGTTCCGGATAGCGTCCTTGACTTGGGACATCATGTTGTCCGGTCCCCAGTGGAAGATCGATGCTGCCAGCACGGCGTCTGCACCGGCGGCCACGGCCGGCGGGAAGTGGGCAGGCTCCCCTGCTCCGCCGGACGCGATGATGGGCACCTTGACCGCAGCCCGGACCAGCCTGATGAGCTCCAGGTCGAAGCCGTCCTTGGTGCCGTCAGCGTCAATGGAGTTGAGCAGGATCTCCCCTACGCCGCGGTCCGCGGCTTCCCTGGCCCATGCAATGGCGTCGATCCCGGTGCCGGTCCGCCCGCCGTGGGTGGTCACTTCGAATCCCGACGGCGTGGGCTGGGACCCGGGGCGGGTGCGGCGGGCATCGAGGGACAGGACAAGCACCTGCGAGCCGAAGTGCCGGGTGATTTCGTCAATGACATCGGGCCGGGCAACGGCGGCGGTGTTGATGGACGCCTTGTCCGCTCCGTAGCGCAGCAGCTTGTCCACCTCGGCAACACCGCGGACGCCGCCGCCCACCGTGAGCGGGATGAAGACTTCCTCCGCGGTGCGGCGGACGACGTCGAACGTTGTTTCCCGGTTGCCCGAGGACGCCGTGACGTCCAGGAAGGTCAGCTCGTCCGCGCCGGCGTTGTCGTAGCGGTGCGCCAGCTCCACGGGATCGCCGGCGTCCCGCAGGCCTTCGAAGTTAACGCCTTTGACGACGCGCCCGGCGTCCACGTCGAGGCAGGGAATGACGCGTACTGCTACTGCCATGGGAGCTCCTGGAAATTCTGTCTTTTTGCTGCGCTGGGTTGTTAGAGCGCGGGTCGGTACTGCGGGGGCCGGCTCAGATGCGGCAGGCGTGGATGCTGCTGACCAGGATGGCGCGTGCGCCGAGGTCGTACAGCTCGTCCATGATCCGGTTGGTTTCCTTCTTCGGGACCATGGAGCGGACGGCCACCCAGTCGGAATCCCGCAGCGGGGAGACGGTGGGCGATTCCAGGCCGGGGGTCAGCGCAGCGGCGCTTTCCACCAGTTCCTTGCGGATGTCGTAGTCCATCAGTACATACTGGCGCGCCACCAGGACGCCCTGGAGGCGGCGGATCAGGACCTCGATCTCCTTGGCGGTGCCGTTCGCGGCGCCGCCTTCGCCGGTGCGGCGGATCAGCACGGCCTCGGACTTCAGGATGGGATCGCCGAAGATCTCCATTCCGGCGGCTTTGAGGGTGTTGCCGGTTTCGACGACGTCGGCGATGGCGTCTGCCACGCCCAGCCTGACCGATGATTCAACGGCGCCGTCAAGGCGGACTACCTTGGCGTTGATGCCCTTCCCGGCGAGGTAGCCGCGGAGCAGGCCGTCGTAGCTGGTGGCCAGCCGCTTGCCCTCAAGCTGCTCCACCTTGGCGAAGTCCCCGACGGGACCTGCAAAACGGAATGTGGACGCCGCGAAGCCCAGCGGAAGGAGCTCTTCCGCCTCCACTTCGGCATCCAGGAGAAGGTCGCGTCCGGTGATGCCGACGTCGAGCGTTCCCTGGCCGACGTACACCGCGATGTCCCGCGGGCGGAGGAAGAAGAACTCGATGTCGTTGTCCGGGTCCACCATGACGAGTTCACGGGTGTCCCGCCGCTGGCGGTAGCCCGCCTCGGAGAGCATGGCAGAGGCGGCTTCGGACAGGGAGCCCTTGTTGGGGACGGCTACTCGCAGCATTGGGGGTCTTTCTGGTGTGGGGAGGTCTAGGTGTTCAGGCAATGCAGGCCACGGCGGGCACCGGCGGCGTGGAGCGCGCCGGACCGGTGGCTACAGATGCTTGTAGACGTCTTCCAGGGTCAGGCCTTTGGCGAGCATCAGAACCTGCAGGTGGTACAGCAGCTGGGAGATTTCCTCTGCCGCGGCTTCATCGGATTCATATTCGGCAGCCATCCATACTTCGGCTGCTTCCTCAACGACTTTCTTGCCGATGCCGTGGACACCGGAGTCCAATTCAGCGACGGTGCGGGAGCCTTCCGGGCGGGTGGCTGCCTTCTCGCTGAGCTCAGCGAACAGCGTCTCGAAATTCTTCACGCCCTCCAGCCTACTTGCTGCAGCCCACAGGGCGCTTCCCGGGCCGTTGCATGACGGGCGCGATGTGAGCGAATACACACGCGCGCCCGTCCTGCGGGCTCCGTTACTTGCCGTACTGCTTGAGCACGACGGCGGTGGTCAGCGCCGCGGTGACGGCCTCGTGGCCTTTGTCTTCCTTGGAGCCGGGAAGGCCGGCACGGTCCAGGCCCTGCTGTTCGGTGTCGCAGGTCAGGACGCCGAAGCCCACCGGGACGCCGGTGCGCACGCTGACGTCGGTGAGTCCCGACGTCGCTGCCTGGCACACGTAGTCAAAGTGCGGGGTTCCGCCGCGGATGACGACGCCGAGGGCCACGACGGCGTCGAAGTGCGGTGCGAGCCGGGCGGCGGCAACCGGCAGCTCAAAGCTTCCCGGTACGCGCAGGACGGTGGGCTCGGCGATGCCGGCGTCCTTCGCTGCCCGGAGCGCTCCGTCCAGGAGCCCGTCCATGATCTGGGTGTGCCAGCTGGCCGCCACAATCGCCAGCCGCAGCTGGGACGTTTCTGCGGGGTTGAGGGTGCTGAGGTCGATATCGGGGGCGCCGTGTCCGCTCATGGGTCAGTCTCTTCCGTTCAGTGGTGGTGTGTGTTGTCAGTGCCGGGGCCGTAGGGCAGGCCTCAGCCGGTCAATCTTGTTCGTGGTCGAAGGTTTCCGGGGTGGTGACGGGAACAGCCACCACATGGGTGTCCAGCAGCAGCCGGTGTTCCATGCGGTCCTTCTTGGTGCGCAGGTAGCGGATGTTCTCGTCGCGGGACGGTACTTCGGTGGGAACCATCTCCACAACCTTCACACCAGCCCGTGCCAGCCTGTTCTGCTTGTCCGGGTTGTTGCTCAGGAGCCGCACCTCATGGAGTCCCATCTCCGCGAGGACCTGGGCCGCGGCGTTGTAAGAGCGGGCGTCCACGGGAAGGCCCAGCTGCTCGTTGGCCTCGACCGTGTCAAAGCCGGCCTCCTGCAGTGCGTAGGCCTTGATCTTGTTGGCCAGGCCGATGCCCCGGCCTTCCTGCCCCCGCAGGTAGAGCAGGGTGCCGCCGTTTTGCTGGATCATTTCCAGGGCGAAGGCAAGCTGCTCCCCGCAATCGCAGCGGTAGGACCCAAAAATGTCGCCGGTGAGGCATTCCGAGTGCAGCCGGACGAGGGGGGCCTTGCCGTCCTTGGGCGGGTTGGGGGAACTGACGGCCAGGTGCTCCACGCCGGTCACCAGGTCGGTCCAGGCCTGCGCCACGAAATCACCGAAGGCCGTGGGCAGCTGCACTATCGGGCCGCCACTCACGGGGTGCGGGGCAACGCCGCTGCTGCTGCGCTCCTGACCGTTGGCGGAGGATCCGTGACTTTTCGGGGAAGTCCCCAAACCGTCCCGGGAATTTCCGTGGCCGTTCGGCGAACCGCTGTCGCGGGCTGTCGAAGAGGTCATCGTGTCTCCTTCTTGCCGCCCGCAACTTCGCGGGCGCTCTCCGTGGGCTGGGCTTCCCCCGCTGCGAGGTAGGCCGCCAGATCCTCTATGGAGATCAGGGGGCAGCCATGCTCTGCCGCGAAGGTCCGGAGCCCGTCCAGGCGCATCATCTCGCCGTCGTCGTACACAACTTCTGCTATCACGCCCACCGGTTCGAGGCCGGCCAGGCGGCACAGATCCACCGCAGCCTCGGTGTGGCCGGGGCGTTCCCGCACACCACCGTCAACTGCACGGAGCGGAAATATATGCCCGGGCCTGGTCAGGGACGCCGGCACGGCGTGGGGGTCGGCCAGGACCCTGGCGGTAAGGGCCCGGTCCGTGGCGGAGATTCCTGTGCTCACACCCAGCGCGGCGTCGCAGGAAACGGTGTACGCGGTTCCCTTGGCGTCCTCGTTGACCGCCACCATGGGAGGCAGCGCAAGGGCATCCGCCCGCTCGCCGGACAGCGGAACGCAGATGACGCCCGAGCTGTAGCGGATGGTCCATCCCATCAGCGCGGGGGTGGCATGCTGTGCCGCGAAGATGATGTCGCCCTCGTTTTCGCGGTCCTCGTTGTCCACCACGAGCACCGGCCTGCCGGCGGCCATAGCCTGCACTGCCACTTCAATCGAGTCGAGCCCGCGGGCATCGGGGGCAGGAACGACGCCTGCCGGCGCTGCCTCTGGTTCGAGCCGGAGCACGGCGTTCACAGTGCACCTCCGTCAGCAGCTGCCGGCGCCGAAGTCCTGAACGCAAGGAGGCGTTCCGTGTACTTGGCCAGGACGTCCACTTCGAGGTTGACCCGGCTGCCCGTGGTCTTGGAACCCAGCCCGGTTTCGGCCAGGGTGGTGGGGATCAGGCCCACTTCGAACCAGGCCTCGGGCTCGGCGGCCTCGCTGACGGCGGTGACGGTGAGGGAGACGCCGTCGATGGCGATCGAGCCCTTTTCCGCGATGTAGCGGGCCAGGTTGGCGGGCACGCCGAACCGGAGCCGCTCCCAGTTGCCCAGTGCTTCCCGTTCCAGCAGCACGCCGACGCCGTCAACATGCCCCTGCACCACATGCCCGTCCAGCCGGCCACCCGCAGGGACGCAGCGCTCAAGGTTGACGGAGTCGCCCGGCGCCAGTTCGCCGATGGTGCTGCGGACCAAAGTCTCCCCCATCACGTCGACGCTGAAGTCCGCGCCGTTGATCCAGGTGGCCGTCAGGCAGACCCCGTTCACGGCCACGGAGCCGCCCAGGGCGAGCCCTTCAGTGCTGCCAGGCGCATGCAGCCGAAGGGTGGCGCTGGCGTCCCCGTCCCGCTCGACGGACAGAACGTGCCCTTGTTCGGCAATAATTCCGGTAAACATCAGTGGCCTTCCTGGGCTTGTTCCGCGGTTGCGCGGGATGGTTGGGGGTCTAGGGCAACGGTTCGTTTCGGTCTCAGGTGGAGTCTCAGGTCGCGGCCCAGCCTGCGCACGGCACCGCCGTCGGACTCGTCCCATTCCCACTGCTGGGCGTCGGCGAGGGTGGTGATGCCGAGGCCGTCCAGGGCCGGTGTGCCGGAGCCGAGCAGGGTGGGCGCCAGGTACACGATGAGCTCATCCACGAGTCCGGCGGCAAGGAACGCGCTCAGGATGCGCGAGCCTCCCTCGACCATGAGGTGGCGGGTCCCGGACGCGTAGAGCAGGGACAACGCCTCGTGCGGGTCGCGGGTGCGCAGGTGCGTGACCCGCCCGTCAGTTCCGCGTACGGCGGCCCCGCCTGGGACGTCCCGCAAGCCCATGACAGCCCGGACCGGCTGGTTCGGCGCCGGTGTTCCCTGCGGGTCGCGGGCGGTGAGCCGGGGGTTGTCCACCAGGACGGTCTGGGTGCCCACCAGGATGGCGTCGATCCGCCCGCGGATGGCGTGGTTGTCCGCGAGGGATTCCGGGCTGGATATCCACTGGCTGGTGCCGTCCTGGGCAGCGATGCGGCTGTCCAGCGTCTGGGCGATGTGGAGGGTGACGAAAGGCCGCTTCGCGGTCACCGCCTCAAACCACTGCCGGTTCAGGTCCAGGGATTCAGCGGCTCCCAGGCCGCTGCGGACGCGGACGCCGGCGGCCCGCAGCGTTGCTGCTCCACCTGCCGCAGGGTCGTGCGGATCGTCCACGGCGTAAACGACGTCCGTTATTCCGGCGGCAATAATGGCCTGCGCGCACGGCCCGGTGCGCCCGAGGTGGTTGCAGGGCTCCAGCGTCACCAGCATGGTGCAGCCTGAGAGATCCACGCCCGCTGCTGCCGCCTGGGCGATGGCGTCGGCCTCCGCATGCGCGGTGCCGGCGCCGCGGTGGAACCCGGTGATCAGGTGGTTGCCCTCAGGATCGACGACGACGGCGCCCACCAGGGGGTTCGCCCCGCGCGGGCCCCGCAGGGCTGCTTGCAGCGCAGCCTCCATGGCCCTGGTCTCGCCTGCGCTGAAGGCGGTAACGACGCCGTCGGCGGGCTGGAGCGGGTGGCCCGGATGCAGGGCGGTGCCCGCTCCGGCACCAAGAGATTGTGTGGCCGCCGTCATGCCGCGACCATCGCCACGGCTGCGTCCCCCGCTGAAGCGGCGGGATGTCCGGCATTTAAGAGCCATCGCTTGGGGTCCATTCCGTGTCGTTCCTTCCCTCTCGAACCGCGATGGCTCCGGGGGTATACGACAGCAGAAGGCTGCGGGACCGGGACGGCCCCACAGGTACAGCTGTACGTGCTTCTCTCATCCAGACTTTAACTGTCGGTACCGGAATTTCACCGGTTCAACCGTCTGCCGGGCTTTCCTTGCGGAAGGCACCGGCTCGCGGGTCGCGGACTGTCACCGCCGGTTCGGACTTACACCGACCCCGGAGCACGTATGTGTGTTGCTATTGTGCCATAACCGGCACGGGCTCCCGCCTATTCCGCAGACGCCGCACGTAACGAACGGCCGCCCTGCATGCGGAGCCGTTCAATGGCAGCGGCGGGGTCGTCAGCGCCGTAGACAGCGGAGCCGGCAACAAAAACGGTGGCGCCGGCTTCGGCTGCCCTGACGATGGTTTCCTCCGTGATGCCGCCGTCCACCTGGATGGCCACGTCCGCTCCGGACCCGTCGATGGCTGCCCTTGCCCGCCGGATTTTTGGCAGGGTGAGGTCCAGGAAGGCCTGTCCCCCGAACCCGGGTTCAACGGTCATGATGAGCAGCATGTCCAGTTCGGTGAGCATGTCCAGGTACGGGTCCACAGGGGTTGCGGGCCGAAGCGCCATCCCCGCCTTCGACCCCCTGCTGCGGAGTTCGCGCGCCAGCTTCACCGGGGCGATGGAGGCCTCGGCATGGAAGGTGACCGACGCCAGGCCGGCGTCGGCAAATCCCGGCGCCCAACGGTCGGCATCGGTGATCATGAGGTGCGCGTCCAGGGGGATGGGGCTGACAGCCTGGATGCGCTGCACCACGGGCAGTCCGATGGTCAGGTTGGGGACAAAGTGGTTGTCCATGACATCCACGTGCACGGCGTCAGCGGTGCTGATGCGCTGCAGTTCCGCCTCCAGGTTGACGAAGTCGGCGGAGAGGATGCTCGGGTTGATGCAGCATTGCGTCACGGGGTTGCCTTTCACTGGGTCTGTTGTTGGCTTTCGCCTAGGCCTTTTTATGGATGAGTGCCAGGAACATGGCGTCCGTCCCGTGGATATGCGGCCAGAGCTGGGCCGTGGACTCATGGCCCGCGTCCAGCTTCCCCGGAAGGCTGACGGCGTCCAGTGCTGCCCCGGCGTCCAGGAGCTCCAGGTCGTCACGCTTGCGGAGGGCATCGGCAACCACTGCTGTGGTCTCCGCCGGGTGCGGGGAACACGTCACGTAGGCCACCACGCCCCCGGGCCGCACGGCTGCCAGCGCCGAGGCGAGGAGCTCACGCTGCAACGGACCGAGGTCCGCCAGGTCCTTGGGCGACCGGCGCCAGCGGGACTCGGGCCGGCGCCGCAAGGCGCCCAGCCCGCTGCAGGGAACGTCCACTAGGACGCGGTCAAAGGAGCCGGGCCTTTCGGAGCCGAGGTCTCGGCCGTCACCGGTGCGGACCTGCCACGTTTCGGCCGGCACGGCCGAGAGAGCCTGGCTCACCAGCTTGGCCCGGTGCGGGGCGGGCTCATTGGCCAGCAGCGTGGCGCCCTGCTGCTTTGCCAGTGCGCCAAGCAGGGCTGCCTTCCCACCGGGGCCGGCACACAGGTCCAGCCATGCCTCGGCTTGTCCGGCGCCTGTCCCGCCCTGCGGCCCGCCAAGATCGACGGCCGCCATGGCCCGGGCCACCAGCTGCGAGCCAACGTCCTGGACGCGGGTGGTTCCTTCCCGGACTGAGGAGAAGCGTCCCAGGTCACCGCCACTGGAAAGAGCCGAACCCTCGACGAGCCCACCCGGAGTAGCGCCGTGTTCCAGGGCCTCGTCCAGGTTGCCGAGCCCCGGGAGGGCTACCAGGTTAACCACGGGGGCAGCGTTGTCCGCTTCCAGCAGGTTGTTGATTTCATCGGCGGAGCGCCCGTGTGCAACCAATGACTGGCGCATTGCGCGGACGATCCATTCGGGGTGGGCGTAGCGGAGCGCAGCGATCTTCGTTGCGTCGGTCTCCCCGGCCACGAGGTCGTCCAGCCACTCCTCCAGGGTGTGCGCGGCAACTTTGCGCAGCACGGCATTGATGAGCGCAGACGGGCCTGCCCCGATCACGGCGCGCGCCAGCCCCACGGTTTGGTCCAGGGCGGCGTGTGCCGGCACGCGCATGGCGAGCAGCTGGTGCGCCCCGATGCGCAGGGCATCCAGGATGGCGGGATCCAGCTGGTCCAGGGGGCGGTCCACGCAGCGGGCCAGGATGGCGTCGTAGGTGCCTTGGCCGCGCAGGGCGCCGTAGGTCAGTTCGGTGGCGAATCCGGCGTCGCGCTTGTCCAGCCCGTGGTGGCGGATCCGTGCCGGCAGGACAAGGTTGGCGTAGGCGTCCTCCGCCGCTACGGCGCGCAGGACTTCGAAGGCGACAAGACGGGCAGGATCCGCCCGTCGGGTGCGCTGGGACGGGGCGCTGTCCGTGAAGCTCCGCTGCGGACCGCGGTTGCGTTCACGGCCCTGGGCGTTACGGCGGCTGTTGTCCCGGGGTCCGCCTTTGCCGCGGCCCTGCCCGGAGTTGCCCTGCCCGCTCCCACGCCCGCCTGGATTGCCGCCGGACCCGCTCATTCGAACACCACGCTTTCAAGGGAAGCCATGCCGCGTGCCCAATCAGCCGCGGCCATCATCTTTTTGCCTGCCGGCTGGATCCTGGTCAGTTCCACCGCGTGGGAACCTGTGCCCACCAGCACGCTCTTGCCGTGCAGCGCCAGGGCTCCCGGAGCAAGTGTCGTGACGTCCGGACGCAGCCGGACCGGTTCCAGTTTCACCCTCTGCCCGTCCAGCACCGTCCACGCACCCGGTTCGGGAGTGACGCCGCGGGCCTGCCGGCTGATGGCAAGGGCGGGATGGCTCCACTTCAGGTGGCCATCCTCAAGGGTCAGCTTGGGCGCCAGGGACACCTCGCCGGCCTGCGGCTGCGCCGAGGCCTTGCCTGCCCCAATGGCGGACAGCGTCTGGGCCAGGAGGACCGCACCGCTGCGGGACAGCCTTTCCAGGAGTTCGCCTGCGGTGTCCTCGGGCCCCACGGACTCGGTCAGGGTGCCGAAGACGGGGCCGGTGTCCAGCCCCTCTTCCAGCAGGAAGGTCACAGCCCCGGTGACGTCGTCCCCGGCCATGACGGCGCGCTGCACGGGCGCCGCTCCGCGCCACGCAGGCAGCAGGGAAAAGTGCAGGTTGATCCAGCCATGCCGGGGAACGGCCAGGGCGGCAGGCGGAACCAGCCCGCCGTAGGCAACGATGGCGGCCACATCAGGGTTTACGTCAGCGATCCTGGCGGTTGCCCCGGCATCAACGCGGGCTGCGCGGATGACCTCGATTCCGAGTTCGGCGGCGCGCGCAGCCACGGGCGACGGCGTGAGGACGCGCTTGCGGCCCACGGGGGCGTCGGGGCGGGTCAGCACGGCGACGACGTCGAAGCCTGCCTCCACCAGCGCATCAAGGGACGGGACGGCGACGGCGGGGGTTCCCGCGAAGAGGACCCTCACCCGGCGTTACCGGCCGCTCCGGGACCAAAACTGGAGCCGGGCAGGGAGCCGCCGAAGCTGGAACCGACCGTCTTGGCGCGCTTGGCGGCCGTCCGCTCTGTGACCGAGCCGTAGTTGGCATTACGGATGGACCGCAGGGCGGCCTTGCGGTCTTCCCCCTCCAGCCGGTCGGTGTAGAGGATGCCGTCCAGGTGGTCGTTCTCGTGCTGGAAGCACCGCGCGAGCATCCCTTCCCCTTCCACCGTGACGGGGTTGCCGTGCATGTCCACGCCGGTCACGCGGGTGGAGCGGAAGCGCCGGACGGGAAAGCCAAGTCCGGGAATGGACAGGCAGCCCTCCACCTGGTCGTCCTGGTAATCCTCGCTGTTTTCCAGGACGGGGTTGATGATGTGCCCTTCCACGCCGTCAATCCGGTAGGTGAAAACCCTCTGGCTGATGCCTACTTGGGGCGCGGCCAGGCCTGCACCGTCCACGTCCTCCATGGTTTCGGTCATATCCGCGACCAGTTTGGCCAGCTCCGGCCCGAATTCCGTCACGGGATCGGCCACTGTGCGCAGCACAGGATCGCCGATGATGCGGATATTCAGGATAGCCATGCGCAGTAATTCCTTACAGTTGGCGGGAAAGGGAACCTGTCCAGTTTAGGCGCAGTCATATGGGCCGCCGTCAAACGCCTAAGCAGTCTTTACGTGTGCCAGCGGCGGCGGGCCGATGGGAAGCAGCGCGGCACCGGCGCTGATGGTGTCCGCCGAGAGCTCCCACACCCGCCTCAAGGCACAGAACTTCCACCAGTGGTGCTTGAGGACCTCGGGATTGGCCCGCACAGGACGCACTTCGGTTTCCCCGATGGCCACTGCCAGGAGGACGGGGTCCTCCCCGTACTTCCACCGCTCCCAGGTCCCGGCCACGGGATCAACAAGGCTCTCTTCCGCCTTCATCCCGGCGACAAGCTGCATCACCACCTTGTCATCGAGCGGTTTGACCAGGCCGTCCCGGGTGGTGCCCTTGGTCTTGTAGTCGATAAGGCAGACGCGGCCGTTGATGCGGGCCACCAGGTCCAGGGTTCCCGCGTATCCCACTGCGTTGTTCCAGACCGTGATTTCCGGGGCGATGGGCTCCACCCGGTACAGCTCCCACCACTCGTCAAAGCGGACCGCGAAGGCTTCCTCGCCGTTGGCTGCCAGGGCCTCACGGGTTTCCTTCATGGCGTGCGGGCGGCCCAGGGCGCGGAGCGCCACCTGCTCGCAGTAGTTGTGCACCCGGTCCCCGCGCTTCGCGGCTTCATCGCGGTACGTCTCGGCCGCCCTGGCTGCCCGGCTGACGGCCTGCTTGATCTTGGCAGGGCTGCCCAGGCAGTCCGCCAGCAGGGGATCGTTCGCCAGGCTGCTCGCGCCCATGTAGCCGAACCAGCCATCCAGTCCGTGCGGCTGCTGGCTGATGACGGTGGTGATGGACGGAACCGAGTACTGCTCCGACGTTGAGCGGGCGTACATCCGGCCGTATTCGGTGGCGTGGGCGAGGAGTGGAGCTGTCATGGAAAAAACTCTTTCACAGGGGGCCGACAAAATCAGCAGGCACGGATCCGCGCACAAAAAAGGTCCGCTTCCGCTGCGCGCGGAAACGGACCTTTGTGCGGTGGGCGATACTGGGTTCGAACCAGTGACCTCTTCGGTGTGAACGAAGCGCGCTACCACTGCGCCAATCGCCCTGATGCACTTGAATGCTAGCCGACGCCGCACCCAATTCAAAAATCGGCGCTTCCGGCCCCATCCCCAGGCAGCCAAAAGCGCCCCGACCCGCCCTGCACCCTGCCGAAGGTGGCACCCAGGCGCGCATCCGCCGTCGTAAATTACACAGCTGTAAGTAGGCCAAAACCGCGCCATTGCTGGGAAGAAAGGACACAAAGGGCAATCGGGGCGCCGGCGATTTGGAGAATCCTTGAACCTCCTATATTGTTTTTACTCGTTGGAACGCGAGGAAATGCCGGAAACGGCAGGGAATCAGCCTCCAAAATGCGGACGTAGCTCAGCTGGTAGAGCACCACCTTGCCAAGGTGGATGTCGCGAGTTCGAATCTCGTCGTCCGCTCGCAGGACACTGTCACAGCAACGGTTCTCCGGAACCGACGCTTACACGGTGGGTTGGCCGAGAGGCGAGGCAGCGGCCTGCAAAGCCGTATACACGGGTTCGAATCCCGTACCCACCTCGGTGAAAACCATGGTTTCCGGATCACCTCCGGATGGACATGGGCGATTGGCGCAGCGGTAGCGCGCTTCCCTGACACGGAAGAGGTCACTGGTTCGATCCCAGTATCGCCCACCAAGCAAGGAAACTTGCTTCATGCAGTTCGACCGGCCCCCCGCCGGAACGCACTTCATATCTGCGGACGTAGCTCAGCTGGTAGAGCACCACCTTGCCAAGGTGGATGTCGCGAGTTCGAATCTCGTCGTCCGCTCTCTTGTTTCTTAAGATCCCATCAGCCGGTCTTCCGGTTCCGGGCGATTGGCGCAGCGGTAGCGCGCTTCCCTGACACGGAAGAGGTCACTGGTTCGATCCCAGTATCGCCCACATGCAGCAGCTCCCCGGAGCTGCTTTTTTCGTGCCCGGCCACCGTGTGCGCCCTCATCCACGGCGCCCTTGCCGGAGACATACGAACGGCAACCACTGCAGGCAGGCGTGCATCCGCTGCGGGCGAACGCCTTGTACCCCTGATTTCCTTGGCAGGCCTTCCGGACGGCGCTAGGATCGAATGCGGAGGAGCGACCTGGCTCCGCGATTGAAGGGAGGTGCTCGTGGGACTGATTGACGATCTAAAGGGCAAGGCTCAGGGTCTCATCCGCGGCAACGAGCAGGCCATCAAGAACGGCATCAACAAGGCCGGTGATTTTGTGGACACCAAGACCGGAGGCAAGTACTCGGGCCACGTCAACAAGGTCCAGGATGGCGCTTCCAAGCTCATTGACAAGAACGGCACCCCGGGACAGGCACCTGCCGCCGAGCAGGTTCCGCCGGTCACTCCCGTCAACCCGGTTCCGCCGGCTGACAGGACTCCGTAAACAGGATTTGGCCAGGGTCTTGCCCTAGCACGTCAAGGGGGTGCAGGTCCCGCCGGGAGGCGGCACCTGCACCTTTGGCGTTTAAGCGGGACGTTCAGCCGGCATGCCCAGGCCGATTGAGGCTTCACGAAACAGGGCCGGTAACCTGCCCCTATGGCGAAGTCCCCCGCATATCCCACGGCACAGCAGTCACCCGGTCGGCACAAGCTCGATTCCCGCCCCGTTGTGGCTGGTATCGTCACCGCGCTGGTGGGCTTCACGTCCTCCTTCGCCGTGGTCCTGGCCGGACTCAGGGCAGTGGGCGCCAGCCCCGCGCAGGCGGCGTCCGGACTGCTGGCACTGACCGTGGCCGTGGGCCTGGGGGTGCTCTGGCTTTCCTGGCGTTCCAAAGTGCCGGTGACCCTCGCCTGGTCCACGCCCGGCGCTGCCCTGCTGGCAACGTCCGGAACGGTCGACGGCGGGTGGCCGGCCGCCGTCGGGGCCTTCCTTGCCACCGGGGTGCTGATCGCCATGACCGGCCTGGTCCCGGCCCTGGGGCGGCTGATGGCAAGGATCCCGGCGACCCTTGCGCAGGCCATGCTCGCCGGCGTCCTGCTGCAGCTCTGCCTGGCACCGTTCAAGGCACTGGGGACAGTCCCGCTGTTCATTGCGCCGGTCATCCTGTGCTGGCTGCTGATGATGAAGTTGGCGCCCCGCTGGTCCGTCCCGGCAGCCCTGCTGGCGGCCCTGGCCGTTATCGGGATTTCCCTGGCCTCAGGGGGCACCTCCCTGGGGGAGGGCGAAATCCTTCCAGCCCTTGAATGGACCACGCCGGCCTTCAGCCTGCAGGCCATGGCGGGTATTGCGCTTCCGCTGTTTGTGGTGACGATGGCATCGCAGAACGTCCCCGGCGTGGCAGTGCTCCGGTCTTTCGGCTATGACACCCCGTGGCGTCCCGCCATGCTGGTGACCGGTGCGGGCACCGCGGCAGCAGCGCCGTTCGGCGCCCACGCCATTAATCTCGCCGCGCTCAGCGCCGCCCTGGCAGCCGGTGAGGAGGCAGGGCTGGACCGGCACCGCCGGTGGGTGGCCGGCTTCACGTCCGGGCTTGCCTACCTTGTGCTGGCTGCGTTCTCCGCCGCGCTGGTGACCCTGGTGACGGCCGCACCGGCCGGCATGCTCGAAGCCGTGGCCGGCCTGGCACTCCTGGGGACCCTGGCCGGTGCCGTGTCAGCCGCGCTGGCCGATGCGGAGGACAGGATAGCCCCGGCCGTCACCTTCCTCATGGCGGCCTCGGGCCTTGCCTTCGCCGGTATTGGGTCGGCGTTTTGGGCACTCGCTGCCGGGCTGGCGGTCCGCCTGGTGCTAAGGCCGCGCAGTCCCGGAGCAACAGGCTGACCGGGCCGGACCGCCGCTAGGACGGTTCGTGGTTCTGGCCTTCGCGGGCCAGTGCGGTGAGCCTGGAAACGGCGCGGAAGTACTTCTTCATGTAGCCGCCCGTCATCATTTCCTCCGTGAACAGCTGGTCGAACGGAACACCGCTGGCGAGGATGGGGACATCCTTGTCGTAAAGCCGGTCAGAAAGCACCACGAACCTCAGCGCCACGGCCTGTTCGGTGATGGTGTGGACGTTGCGCCACACCACGCCGTCAATGCCGTCAATGAGCTGGCGGTAGCGGCTGGGGTGCACGCCCGCCAGGTGATGGATCAGCGTGCTGAACTCGTCCTGGGCCACCGTCTTCCCATCGAACTCCGCCTTCATGTGCGAGGACAGTTCGCTGTTCTTCAGGGGCGCCGGCGCTGCGGGCAGTCCGCGGTGCCGGAAGTCTTCCCCGTCGATCCGGAGGACGTCGAACTGGTCCGCGAGGACCTGGATTTCACGCTGGAAGTCGACGGCTGCGAACCTGCCGTCGCCCAGCGATCCGGGCAGGGTGTTGGAGGTGGCTGCGAGCTTTACCCCGGCGTCAGCCAGTTCACGCATGAGCCGGGACATGAGGACGGTGTCGCCGGGATCGTCGAGCTCGAACTCATCGATGCACACAAGTTTGTAGCTGCTGAGCGCGTCTACCGTCTTGCGGAAGGACAGCGCACCCACCAGGTTGGTGTACTCCACGAAGGTGCCGAAAGCTTTGGGGCCGGGCGAGGCATGCCAGAGCGAGGCGAGCAGGTGCGTCTTGCCGACGCCGAACCCGCCGTCGAGGTAGATTCCGGCGCGGGTTTCGTCCTTCTTGGCGAAGAACTTCTTGAACAGTCCTCCCCCGCCCGCGGAGCCCACGCCGTCGGCAAACCCCTCCAGCGCCCTGACGGCCGCAGACTGGCTGGGCTGCTTGGGATCGGGGCGGTAGCTGGAAAAGGAAACCTGGCCGAACCGCGGCGATGGATAGAAACCTTTGAGGAGCTCATCCACCGAAACTGCCGGAGTGCGGGCGGCAAGCTGTTCGATCTGTACCAAGGGGGTCCGTTCTGCTGGTGGTTGGTCCCCAGAAAGAATACGGCAATGCGGCGCCCCGTTTCCGTCCCATGATGCGCCACGCATTGCTCCCGCATACTGCGTCACCGGTTCCGGCCAGCGCAGCGTGATGAAGGCAACATTTCGTCCTGTTAACGGAATACGGACACCGGCCGGGGTGCTGGCTAGTGTGGAAGCAGGTCCCAATGCCGGCGCCGCCAGGTCCAGCAGGCTCCCCGTGTCCTCAATGAAAGGCCAAGATCATGCCCTACCCCGTTGAACAGAACGAGAAGTTCGCAGCCTACGCCCACCCGGAACGGCTGGTGTCCACCGGGTGGCTCGCTGCCGCCATCGAAAGCGGCGCCGTCGCCAACGGTGAGCTGGTGGTGGTCGAATCTGATGAGGACGTGCTGCTTTACGAAACCGGGCACATCCCCGGCGCCGTGAAGATCGACTGGCACACCGACCTGAACGACGACGTCACCCGCGACTATGTGGACGGAGCCGCGTTCGCCGAGCTGGCGGCGTCGAAAGGCATCTCCCGTGACAGCACCGTGGTCATCTACGGGGACAAATCCAACTGGTGGGCTGCCTACGCCCTCTGGGTCTTCACGCTTTTTGGCCACCAGGACGTGCGCCTGCTGGACGGCGGCCGGGACAAGTGGATTGCCGAAGGGCGCGAACTCACCAGGGAGAAGCCGGCCCCGGCCAGGGGTGACTACCCCGTCGTCGAGCGCAACGACGCCCCCATCCGTGCCTTCAAGGAGGACGTCCTTGCCCACCTGGGCAAGCCGCTCATCGACGTCCGCTCCCCCGAGGAATACACGGGCCAGCGCACGCACATGCCGGCGTACCCGGAGGAGGGCGCCCTCCGCGGCGGCCACATTCCCACGGCTGCCTCCATCCCCTGGGCACGCGCCGCCGCAGAGGACGGCACCTACCGCAGCCGTGCGGAACTTGAGGCCCTCTACCTCGGCGAAGCCGGGCTGGCCGAAGGCGACGACGTTGTGGCGTACTGCCGCATCGGTGAGCGTTCCAGCCACACCTGGTTCGCCCTCAAGTACCTCCTGGGCTTCGATTCCGTCCGCAACTACGACGGTTCCTGGACCGAATGGGGCAACGCCGTGCGGGTGCCGATCGCCAAGGGCGCAGAGCGCGGTTCTGTTCCTGTTGCCGTCGGATCCTGACGCGGCCCGTGCCGCAGCAATTGCGTAGACTTGAACCGATGACTACTCAAGCCTTGCCTTCCGCCCTCGCGGCCATCGTGGACGATTTCCAGGCCATGTCCGAACCCGAGCGGCTGCAGCTGCTGCTGGAATTCTCCGAGGGCCTTCCGGAACTTCCGGACCGGCTCAAGGACCACCCTGAGCTGCTGGAGCAGGTGGTGGAGTGCCAGTCGCCGCTCTTCCTCACTATCGAGACGGAGAACGACGGCGGCCCGGCCGGCGCCGTGCGCTTGTTCTTCAAGGCTCCCGCAGAGGCCCCGACAACGCGGGGATTCGCCGGCGTGCTGCACGAGGGCCTGGACGGGTTGTCCGCGGAAGAGATCCTCTCCGTCCCGGACGACATGCCTGAACTCCTCGGACTCACCCGGGCCATCACGCCCCTCCGCATGCGCGGCATGACCGCCATGCTGGGAAGGATCAAGCGCAAGGTCGCTGCCGCGTCCGGCGTGCGCTCCTAGCCGCAGCCCGGACCAGCATTATGGCCCGCAGGAACGCATCACAGGGAACCCCGGCAACAGCGGCGCTGACCGCGGCCGGGGTTCCGTTCGTGCTGCACCCCTACACGCACGATCCGACCGCCGCCAGCTACGGGGCGGAGGCGGCCGAGGCCCTCGGCATTGATCCCTCACGGGTTTTCAAGACGCTGATGGTTGAGGTGGAGGGCCGGCTGGCCGTGGGCATCGTCCCGGTCAGCGGAACCCTGGACCTCAAGGCGCTGGCCACCGCCCTCGGGGCCAAGAAAGCGGCAATGGCAGATCCGGCGGCAGCCCAACGGCGCACGGGCTACGTACTGGGAGGCATCTCCCCGCTCGGCCAGCGGCAGCCCTCCCCCACCGTCCTGGACTCAAGTGCCCTGGCCCTGGAGACCCTGCTGGTCTCCGGCGGAAAGCGCGGCCTGGACATCGAACTGGCACCGGCTGACCTGGTCCGCCTCACCCAGGCAGTGACAGCACCGATCGGTACGCCGGCCGCCTGACCAGGCTCAGGAACTGGCCGGGGCCAGCGCGCCCGGATTCAGCCTGGGCGCCAGCTGCTGCCGCAGCCACGCCTTGACCAGGCTTTCCCACCGCTCCGGATCGACGTTCCATTCCTTGGTGTGCCGTGCCTGGTGGAAGGGCTCGAAGGTCACCATCTCCGGGTTCCGCTCGGCGAGCAGGGCCGAGGGCCCGTACGGCACGTATTCGTCGTCGACACTGTGCAGCACCAGCGTGGGCGTGCGGAGTTCCACTGCACGGGACACCCAGTCCATCGCCTTCAGGTTCACCGGGGCAGACAATCCCGTGAGGCGCCTCCCCAGGGGATGCCCCAGCATGAGTTGGCCATACCGGCCCACCAGAGAGGGAATCCTGTTCAGCTGTGCATGGTGGGCCAGGACGTTCACCCAGTCGGTGACGGGCGCATCGAGCACCATCGCCCGGATCAGGTGCCGGCAGCGGGAAAGGTCGGCCGCCTGCAGGCAGATGGCGCCGCCCATCGACCAGCCGAACAGCACGATTTCTTCCGCACCGTTGGCCAGTGCGTACTCGATCGCCGCCTCGACGTCACGCCATTCCGTGGAACCCAGGCCGTACCGGCCGTCGTCGGCGGAGGGGGCAAGGCCGTCGTTGCGGTAGGACACCAGGAGGCTGGTCAGCCCCAGCTCCAAAGCGGGGCCTACGGCGCGCAGCGCCTCCTGGCGCGTGGCTCCGCGTCCGTGCACCATGACCGCCCAGGTCCGGGCCGTCCCGCCGGCCCGGACAAGCCACGCCGGGGCCTGCCCCCGGTCAACGTCAATCATGACCTCCTCATACGGCAGTCCGACGGCGGCGGGGTCCGGATGGACAGCTCCGCTCCACCAGCCGCGGCGGGCGGTGGAGAGGTCCCCGGAGTAGACCGCCTCAACGTCCCGCAGGACGGTCCGCTCGGCGGGCGAATAGGAAACGATGCGGCCGATCCGCGCGTGCCCTTTGCCGCCGTCGAAGAAGAACCCGTAAACACCGTCCACCGTGGTGTCGTCCGAGGCGGCGAAGATCGCCTGCTGCCGCTGGCCGTCCCTGATGAGCGCGAGCATCTCCTGGTCTGCTGCCCGCTGCCGTGCCGGTGTGATGACCCGCCGCGCGAAGTACACCGCGAGCGCCGATGACCCCGTGGCCAGGAGCCCTGCCACGCTTCCTCCGCCGATCGCTCCGCCGATTGCCCATTTGGCCCGCAGCGACATCCCCCCGGAATCGGGGCTGGTCTGGACGGGGGCGGGGCGGGTTCGCTGGAAAGATGCCATGAAACTATTCTTACCGGCCCGGGCCGGATGCCCGCATCCGCCGCGTGCGGTCATGGCCTCCCGGCACCTTCGGACGGGCGCGGCTGCCACTGCGCAGGCAGCGCTGCAGGACTAGGCTAGGGCCATGAGTGAACCCATCGTCATCCTGACCGAAGAACCCCTGGGGGCGGACGACCGCCTGAACATCGAACGCCTCGTGGACGGCGCGGATACCCGCCTGGTTGTCCTGGTGCCGGCAAACACCGAGCGGCACCTGCTGGTGGACTTCCTCGAGAACCTTTCGCTGCTGGACATCGCCAAGGCCTTCCGGGAGTTGACCTCCCACGCTCCGGATCCCACCCAGGAACGTGCCAAGGCCGCCGAGACCCTGTCCGTGTCCCTTGCGGCCCTGGAAGGACTGGGTTCAGGCGTCACGGGGGAAGTCGTGGACGGCGGCGCTGTCAGTGGCCTGGTCTCGAAAGTACGTGAGACCGGCGCTGCGCAGGCAGTAGTGATTACCCGGCCGCACGCCGTGGCAGACACGTTCCACACGGACTGGGCCAACAAGGCACAGGACCAGCTGGGAGTACCCGTACTGCACCTGTACGCGGGATCGGGATTTATTGGCGACTCGTGAGCGTTGACAAGGCTATGAGCATCTTCGGAAACAGCATCTTCGGACACAAGGCCCCCGACACAGCTCCGGAAGCGGCATCCGCTGTGGGCGGCAAGGGCGCTGAAAAGACCGATGCCCAATGGCGTGAGGAGCTCACGCCCGAGGAATACCATGTGCTCCGCCAGGCGGGGACCGAGCGTCCGTACACCGGTGAATACTGGGACACCCACACAGCCGGCGTCTACCAGTGCCGCGCGTGTGGAACAGAACTTTTCACCAGCAAGGAAAAGTTCGATTCCCACTGCGGATGGCCGTCCTTCTGGGCCCCGCTCGCTGAGGGGAACGTCCGCTACATCCACGACCGCACCTTGGGGATGGACCGGGTGGAGGTCCGCTGCGCATCGTGTGATTCCCATTTGGGCCATGTGTTCGAAGGCGAGGGTTTCGGAACCCCTACGGACCAGCGTTACTGCATCAACTCCATTTCGATCCGGCTGGTCCCGCAGGAGGATGCGCAGGTCAGCGGAACGGAAGCGGAGAACTGATCCCCCAGCTGCGGGCCTCCTCCCGTGGCAGATTGGGCACCTGAGCCTAACGCTTTCTTAGGCTAAGACCCTTTCGGCATTAGCCCTGCTGGTTGCTTGCTACGCTCGGCATGAGGTAGCAAGCAACCAGAAAGGCAGCCGACGATGACCGAAACCCTGACCACCGCCGTCACCGGGATTTCCGCAGAGAACCAGGACTGGAAGCGGCTCAAGGCCGCCGCCACTGCCCTGCAGGCCCTCCAGGTCCAGGACGGCTCCATCCCGGACGCCGCGCACCACTCCGAGGCCGCGTCCCTGGTGAAGGACATCGTCAGCGCCGTCCGCGCCCTGGCCCCCGCCTTCCCGCACGACGCCGCCTACCTGGACGCCGTGTGCGCGGATTTCTCCAGCTGGGCCGGCACCGGGTTTGCCACTCCGGACTTCCTGTCCTCCCTCCTCGCCTTCCAGCCGCAGGAGCAGCGCCGGAACGGCCTCCAGCACCTGGTCGTCTTCCCCATGTACACGCAGAACGGCAGCAGCAGCCGCCTGGTGGAGGCAGTCCTGGTCGAAGTGATCTGGCCGGAGTTCATTGCCGGCCTCGAGGCGGGCGACTACTCGAACAAGCTGTTCGTTCCCATCCGCTTCGTGGACTTCACTGCCGGCTATGACACCAATTCCGCCGTGCTGTTCCCGGAGACCGTCGCCGTCAGCAAGACCCCCACCTTCACCTGGGGGGCCATCTTCGCGGACCGGGAAGCGGCCAGGTTCCGCCGCGTCCTCAAAGCCGCAGCCGAGACCACCTGCCTGGAACTGCCCGAAGGCGCAGCGGAGATGCTCGCCGACCAGGACCTGACCGAGTCCACGTTTGTCATGTGGGACCTGATCCACGACCGGACGCACATGCGTGGGGACCTGCCGTTCGATCCGTTCATGATCAAGCAGCGGATGCCCTTCTTCCTGTACTCACTCGAAGAGCTGCGCTGCGACCTGACGGCGTTCCGCGAATCGGTAAGGATAGAAAAAGACGAGGACGCCGATCCCGAAGCCCGGCGCCACGCCAAACTGGTGCAGTACGCCATCCTCTTTGACCGCATCTTCCGGTTCGCGATCACCGGCAGCCGGGTCCGGAACTACGACGGCCTGGGCGGCCAGCTCCTGTTCGCCTGGCTGCACCAGGAGCGGGTCCTGCACTGGACGGACACCCGGCTCACCATCGACTGGGACGAAGTGGCCAACGCCGTCATCGCCCTCGGCGCGAGCATCGACGAGCTGTACTGGCGCTCCATCGACCGGCCCAAGACTGCCCACTGGCTGGCCGCGTACCAGCTGATTTCCGCGACCGTCACGCCCCACCCGGCGTCCGTCTGGGCGAAGGGCCCGGAGGCCCTGCCGCTGGCCGGTCCGCCCCGCGGCCTCACCGACCAGGTGCTGGACGACGAATTCCCGCTGTCCATGTTCTACGAAGCGCTGGAGAAGAAGATGCGCCCCGTCATCGAGTCCACGGCCGGCATCACCGGAGCCTCTGCCCTGTGACACAACGGCGGCTGAACGTACTGGTCACCGGCGGCAGCGGAGCGTCCGGCATTGCGGTGGCCCGCGCCCTCCGGGAAGCGGGCCACCGCGTCTTCACCGTGGGGTCGGACCAGGCCAGGATCAGTGCCGCGGCCGAACAGGCGGGCGACGGCGTTGCCCCCTTCGTGTGCGACCTCGCACGGATGGAGGAGGTACGCCAGCTGCGGGCCGAGGTCTCCGCTGCTGCCGGGCCGATGGATGCGGTGATCCACCTGGTGGGCGGCTGGCGGGGCGCGCGCGGCATCACGGACCAGACGGACGAGGACTGGGACTTCCTGGAGCGGGGAGCCATCACGACGCTCCGCAACGTCTCGCGCGTTTTTTACGACGACGTCGCCGCCTCCCCCGACGGCCGCTTCGCCATGGTGTCCTCCACCGCCGTCGCCAAGCCCTCGGCGGCGGCGGCCAGCTATGCGGCAGCGAAGGCAGCCGCGGAGGCCTGGACCATGGCCGTGGCGGACGGTTTCCGCCGGGACGCCGGCAAGGTCGACGGCGGCACGGCAGCCGCCGTCGTCCTGGTGGTCAAGGCCCTGGTGGATGAGGGGCTGCGCCGCAGCCACCCGGAGCGTTCATTCCCGGGGGCGACGGACGTCGGGGACCTGGCGCGCGCCGTCGTCGGCCTCTTCCAGGCCCCTGCCGCGGAACTGAACGGCAGCCGGATGCTGCTGGCGCCCTGACCTACCTAGACTGAAAGCGTGAGCAAACCCATGACAACAACTGCTGAAACCGCCGCCGGGATCCGCCTCCACGATCCGAACGTGCGGGGCTTCGCCTCGGACAACTATTCCGGGGTCCACCCGGAAGTCCTCGCGGCGCTGGCTGCCGCGAACGACGGCCACCAGGTCTCCTACGGCGAGGACGACTACACAGCCAGGCTGCAGGAACTGATGGAGGAGCACTTCGGGCCCGGGATTGAGTGCTTTCCGGTCTTCAATGGCACCGGCGCGAACGTCCTCTCGCTGCAGTCGCTGCTCCCCCGCTGGGGGGCGGTGGTCTGTGCCTCAACGGCCCACATCAACATGGACGAAAACGGCGCCCCCGAGCGCGTCGGCGGCATCAAGCTGCTGCACGTTCCGACGCCCGACGGCAAGCTCACGCCCGAGCTCATTGACCGGGAGGCGTGGGGCTGGGGTGACGAGCACCGTGCCCAGCCGCTCGCCGTCTCCATTACCCAGACCACCGAGCTTGGCACCTGCTACACGCCGGAGGAGGTCCGCGCCATCGCCGACCACGTCCATGCCCGGGGCATGAAGCTCCACATGGACGGTGCCAGGCTGGCCAACGCCGCGGCCCACCTCCAGGTTCCGCTGCGCGCCTTCACCCGCGACGCCGGCGTGGACATCCTGTCCTTCGGCGGAACCAAGAACGGCCTGCTCTTCGGTGAAGTGGTGGTGGCCCTGAACCCGGAAGCCGCGCACGGGCTCGTGTACCTGCGCAAGATGAACATGCAGCTGGCGTCCAAGATGCGCTTCATGTCCGCGCAGTTCATCGCGCTCCTGGAGGGTGACCTGTGGCTGCGCTCTGCCGCCCACGCCAACGCCATGGCCGCCCGGCTCCGCGCCGCCGTCGACACCATCGACGGCGTCCAGCCCACCCAGAAGACCGAGTCCAATGGCGTGTTCGCCATCCTCCCCGAAGGCGTGGCTGACAGGCTGCGCACGTCCTTCCGCTTCTACGACTGGAATGAGGCTGCCAGGGAGGTCCGCTGGATGTGTTCCTTTGACACCACCGAGGAAGACGTGGATACCTTTGCTGCCGCCATCCGCCGGGAACTCCGGCAGCGTGAGGGATGACGCTGCGGGCACCAGGGCAGGGGGCGGGCGGCGAGCCTACCCGCCCGGCCCGGCCCGGTTGCGTAACCTGCGAAGGTGAACGCACTTGACCAGGTTCCCCCGGAGTTTCTCCACGCCTTGGGAACCCTCAGGAAAGCCCAGTGCCGCCGGGAGCTCCGCCTGGCGGAGATTCCGGCGCCTGCCCGCCTGGCGCCATTTGCCGTGGCCCTCGGTGCCGAGGTTTATGCTCCCGGCGCCGGCACGGCCGGAACGCCGCTCCACGGCCCGGCTGCCATGGCACTGGCCGCCGCGTCGGGAACGGAAGACGACGGCGGCACGGAACTGGCAACGGGACGCTTCATCCTCCTGCACGACCCGGACGGGTCGGAGGTCTGGGGCGGGGAGTTCCGCATCGTCACCTATATCCGCGCGGAACTGGAGCCCGAGATGGGCAACGATGAGATGCTCGGAACAGTCGCCTGGACCTGGCTCGTGGAGGCACTGGAAAACCACAAGGCACCGTACCGGGCAGCGGGCGGTACGGCCACGCGCGTCCTCTCCGAAAGCTTCGGCACCCTCTCGGAGCGTCCTGGTTCCATTGATATTGAACTCCGTGCCTCCTGGACGCCAGCCACATCCGATGTCAGGGCCCACCTCGAGGCGTGGTCGGATATGGTCTGCACGTTCGCCGGACTGCCGCCCCTGCCGGACGGCGTCACGCCGCTGACGCACCGGCGGCGGAACTGAGGGCCCTGGCCGGTGGCGCACAAAGGGCGCCCGGGGACGGAAGGCAGCACTTTGCAGGCCCGCACGATGTCCCGCACGCAGGCGCGGACCGGCCGGCCGGTAAACTAAGGGCATCATGACCCCTAACATTCCGGATAACACCACGGCCGGCGTCCCGGCTGCTGATACCGCACCCCACATCACGGTGGAAGGCTTTGACAGCCCCGTCCCCGAAATCGTCGAACTTGCGGCACCACGGGACGGTGTTCCGCTGGTGATCGAAACGCAGTCCGGCCTGGAGCGCTGCGCTGCGGCCATAGCGGCAGGAACGGGGCCGGCTGGGGTTGACGCTGAGCGTGCTTCCGGTTTCCGGTACGGGCAGCGCGCTTTCCTGGTCCAGATCCGGCGTGAAGGCGCCGGTACCTGGCTGATCGACCCCGAGCCCTTTGGGAACCTGGACATCATCAATGACGCCCTGCGCGGCGTCGAGTGGATCCTGCACGCCGCAAGCCAGGACCTGCCCTGCCTCTCCGAACTGGGCATGTGGCCGGACAAACTCTTTGATACCGAACTCGCGGCACGGCTCGCCGGCCTCCCCCGTGTGGGACTCGCGGCCGTCATCGAACAGCTGCTGGGCTTCGGGCTGGCCAAGGAGCATTCGGCCGCCGACTGGTCCACCCGCCCCCTGCCCGAACCCTGGCTGCGGTATGCCGCACTGGACGTTGAGGTCCTGACGGAACTACGGGAGGAGCTGATCGAACTCCTGGAGGCCGACGGCAAGCTGGAGTACGCCGAGCAGGAGTTCGCTGCGATCCTGGCCGCAGGACTGCCGCCGGCCCGCGTCGATCCCTGGCGGAAGACTTCAGGGCTCCACCAGATCCGGGACCGCCGGCAGCTTGCTGCCGTGCGGGAGCTGTGGCTGGAGCGGGACTCCCTGGCGCAGAAGCGGGACGTTGCGCCCGGGAGGCTGATCCCGGACTCTGCCCTGGTGGCCGCAGCCAAGGCGATGCCGTCCACGGTGCCGCAACTGCTGGGGACCAAGGGCTTCCACGGCCGGGCTGCCCAGCGGGAGGCTCCCCGCTGGCTGCGGTGCATCGCTGCAGCCCGGGACCTGGATGAGCTCCCGCCGCTGCACCTGCCCACCAATGCGCCACCCCCGCCGCGCGTGTGGGCCGACCGCGATCCGGCTGCAGCTGCCCGGCTGGCCACCGCCCGGCCGCTGCTGCAGGCGCGGGCCGAGGAGTTGAACCTGCCGCTGGAGAACCTGCTGACCCCTGACTACCTGCGGCGGGTGGCCTGGCGGCCACCGGCGGATGTCAGCGAGGACGCGATTGCCGCGGAACTGCGCGCACTGGGGGCACGGGACTGGCAAGTGGAACTGGCCGCCCCCCTCATCTCCGACGCGTTCCTGCACCCCCAGCCGCTGCCCGCCAAGGAACCCAAAGCGGACGCAGCCCCGGCCGGCCAGTAGCCGCAGCCAACAACTCCCCAAACGCTCTCTCACTCAATGCCGGTCCAACCCAGACGCTCTCTCACTCGATGCCGGTCCAACCCAAACGCTCTCTCACTCGATGCGTGTCCAACCCCAACGCTCTCTCACTCGATGCGCTTTTTGGCGGCGCTCTCTCGCTGTACTTGAAGATCAAAGTGAGAGAGCGTTTGCCAATACGATGCATTAAGTGAGAGAGCGTCCCATCAAATCCTGGGGCCTTGCGGGCTAAGTTACTCACGAGTAACATCGAAGGTATTGCCGCCAGGCTGGCTGCCGCATCCCGGCATGCATCCGGCGCCTACGTCTCGATGAGGAGTTATACGTGAGCCACCAGGAAAGCGGCGCATCCATGCGCACTGTCCGGGACGTCGTCTTTGTGGACGGCCTCCGCACACCGTTCGGCAGGGCCGGGGAAAAGGGCATCTACGCGGGCACCCGGGCTGATGACTTGATGGTGAAATGCATCCGCGAACTGCTGCGCCGCAACCCCTCGTTGCCGCCGGAACGGATTGATGAGGTGGCGATCGCTGCCACCACCCAGACCGGAGACCAGGGCCTTACCCTGGGCCGGACCGCCGCGCTGCTGGCCGGCCTGCCCAGGACGGTCCCCGGCTTCGCCATCGACCGGATGTGCGCAGGGGCCATGACTGCGGTGACGGCTGTGGCCGGCGGAATCAGTTTCGGAGCCTATGACGTGGCGGTGGCAGGGGGCGTGGAGCATATGGGCAACCACCCCATGGGTTCAGGCGCTGATCCGAATCCGCGTTTCATGTCCGAGCGGCTGGTGGACCCCGCCGCCCTCAACATGGGGAACACCGCAGAGAACCTGCACGACCGCTTCCCGTCCATCACCAAGGAACGCACGGACGCGTATGCCGTAGCCTCCCAGGACAAATATGAGGCCGCCCGCCGCGACGGCCGCATCCAGCCGGACCTGGTTCCGGTGGCAGCCATGAAGCCCGGCCAGGGCTGGACGCTCCATACCGTGGACGAGCCGCCGCGGCCCGGCACCTCCCTGGCTGACCTCGCCGGCCTCCGCACCCCGTTCCGGGCGCACGGGCGGGTCACTGCGGGTAACGCCGCGGGCCTGAACGACGGCGCAACCGCCGCTGTCCTGGCATCGTCCGACGCGGCGGCGGAGCTTGGACTGCCGGTCAGGATGCGCCTGGTCAGCTACGCCTACGCGGGCGTTGAACCGGAAGTCATGGGCATCGGCCCGGTGCCGGCCACCGAGAAGGCCCTGAAGAACGCAGGGCTGGCTATCGGGGACATCGGCCTCTTTGAGATCAACGAAGCTTTTGCCGTCCAGGTACTGAGCTTCCTGGAGCACTTTGGCATTGCCGACGACGACCCCCGGGTCAACCGCTACGGTGGCGCCATCGCGGTGGGCCACCCGCTGGCCTCCTCCGGCGTGCGGCTGATGACCCAGCTGGCCCGGCAGTTCGAGGAGGACCCTTCCGTCCGGTACGGCATCACCACCATGTGTGTTGGCCTTGGCATGGGCGCCACGGTGGTCTGGGAAAACCCCCACCACGCCGACTACAGCGGAGCCCGGCCGGCAAACTCCGCCACCCACACCGTTTCCGAAGGAGCCGCATGAGCGCCGAAGATTTCACCCGACTTGCCGACCTGTTCCCCAACGAAACAGTGACGCATTCCTACGTCCAGGACATCGAACTGCCCGCACCGGCCGGGAAGCAAAGCCCGGGCACGTTCGCCCTCATCACCTTGGACAACGGCCTGGACCATTCCAAGCCCACCACTCTGGGGCCCAACACGCTCGTGGAGCTCGGCAAGGTCCTGGAAGGTCTGCGGGAACGCGCTGACCGGGGTGAGATCGTCGGCGTCGGAGTAACCGGCAAGCCCTACTACCTGGTGGCGGGCGCCGACCTGTCCGCCGTCAAGAACCTGGACCAGCGCGAGCACGGGCTGTGGATGGCGCAGTTGGGCCACGACGTGTACAGCACGCTGGCCGGCCTGGGCGTCCCCAGCTTCGCGTTCATCAACGGCGCGGCACTGGGCGGAGGGCTGGAGATTGCCCTCCAGTCCACCTACCGCACGGTCTCCACCGGGGCGGGCGCACTTGCGCTGCCGGAGGCCGTCCTGGGCCTGGTCCCGGGCTGGGGCGGCGTGTACATCCTGCCGCGCCTCATCGGCCCGGAAAACGCCGTGAAGGTAATGATTGAAAACCCGCTTAGCAACAACAAGACCCTGACCGGGGCCCAGGCGTTCGGCCTCGGCATCGCGGACGCCCTGTTCGAGCCGGCAGATTTCCTGGAGCAGTCCCTTGCGTGGGCGGCCGGCGTCATTTCCGGCGCCGTGGTTCCGGAAAGGGCAAACGCCGTCGATCCCGCCGATGCGGCGACCGCTGCACAGTGGGATGCTGCCGTCAAGGCCGGCCGGGCCTTCGTTGACGCGAAGACGTCCAATGCGGCGCCGGCGCCGGGGAAGGTCCTGGACATCCTCGAGGCAAACCGCACCATGACCCAGGCGGAATCCGCTGCCCTCGAATGCGAAACCCTCGCCGACCTCATGCAGACCGACGAGTTCCGTGCCACCGTGTACGCGTTCCTGGACCTCGTCCAGAAGCGCTCCAAGCGCCCCGCAGGCGCCCCGGACCGCAAGCTCGCCCGTCCTGTCACGAAGGTGGGCGTTGTTGGCGCGGGCCTGATGGCCAGCCAGCTGGCACTCCTCTTTGCCCGCCAGCTCAAGGTCCCCGTGGTGATGACGGACATCGACCAGGCCCGGGTGGACAAGGGCGTGGGCTATGTCCATGCCGAGGTGGACAAGCTGCTGGACAGGAAGCGCATCAGCCAGGACGCTGCCAACCGGACCAAGGCCCTGGTGACGGGGTCTGTGTCCAAGGACGCTTTCGCGGACGCCGACTTTGTGATCGAAGCCGTCTTCGAAGAGCTGAACGTCAAGAAGCAGGTCTTTGCGGAACTCGAGGCTATCGTCTCACCCGACTGCATCCTGGCCACGAACACCTCGTCACTGTCCGTCACTGCCATGGCGGAGGACCTGCAGCACCCCGGGCGCGTTGTGGGCTTCCACTTCTTCAACCCGGTGGCCGTGATGCCGCTGCTGGAAATCGTCCGCGCCCCCAGGACAGACGACGCCGTGCTCGCAACCGCCTTCGAGCTGGCCAAGGGACTGAGAAAGACGGCTGTGCTGGTCAAGGACGCCGCCGCGTTCGTGGTCAACCGCATCCTGCTCCGGCTGATGGGAGAGGTGACGGCAGCGTTTGACGAGGGCACCCCCGCTGAGGTGGCGGACAACGCCCTGCGGCCCATGGGCCTGCCCATGACGCCCTTCACCCTCGGCGCCATGGTGGGGCTCCCCGTAGCCCAGCACGTCCAGGAGTCGCTGCACGCTGCCTTCGGCGAACGCTTCGCCGTGTCTGCCAACCTGCAGAAGCTCATCGACAACGGCGTGAAGAGCCTGTGGGCAACAGGACCGGACGGTTCGCAGGAAATTCCGGAGTCCACGCTGGCGCTGATGTCCTTCGGCACCTCCCCTTCAACGTCGGAGCAGGTGCTGCGGCGCACGCAGGATGCCCTGGCGGAGGAAATCGGCCTCATGCTCGCCGAGGGCGTGGTTGCCGCTCCCGAGGACATCGACCTCTGCATGATCCTGGGCGCGGGCTGGCCCATGTTCCTGGGCGGCATCACCCCCTACCTCGACAGGGTAGGTGCCTCAGAGCGCGTCAACGGACGGCGCTTCCTGCCGCCGGGAGTGGCATCGCGCCCTGCCTGATTAGCCGTCCAGCCGGCCGCCGTTGAGCGTCACCACGCGGTGCGCCACGGCCCGCGCATAGTCAAGGTCATGCGTGACCAGCACGACGGCGGCGCCCTCCCCTGCCGCGGAACGCACCGCAGCGTCCAGCAGGGCAAGGCCGCCGCCGTCCAGCGCCACGGTGGGTTCGTCCAGGGCGAGGACTGCCGGTTTGCGGGCAAGCACCGTGGCCAGGGCGAGGAGGCGCTGGCCTGATGCGGGAAGTTCGGCGGGGTGCGCGTCGGACGCCCCCGCAAGGCCGACGGCGGACAGCGCCTCCAGGGCACGGCCGGCGGCCTCGTCGGGGTGGAACAGGCGGTCCAGGCCGAAACGCACTTCGCGGAGGGCGGTCCGCTCGAACAGCTGGTCCCGGGGCTGCTGGAACAGCAGTCCCACGGAATGTGCCGCCTCGCCGGCCGACTCCCCTGCAATGTCCCTGCCGTTGACCAGCACGCGGCCGGCGGTGGGCCGCAGGAGACCGTTGACATGGCGCAGCAGCGTTGATTTTCCTGCTCCGTTGGGGCCGGTCACCGCCACGATCTCGCCGCGCCGGACGCGCAGGCTGATGCCTTGAAGCACCTGAGCGGAGGCATGGGCTGCAGTGCTTCCGCCCCGGATCCGGCGCCAGGTTGTCCTGCCGTTTGCTGCGTTGCCCCTGGTGCCGTAGCCGAAGCAGACCCCGCGGAGTTCCAGCGCAGGGACACCGGCGCCGCCGCGTGGCAGCAGACGGTCCGCGTGTGCCGCCCCGGCATGGTCCACGGCCGGTGCAGGCGCGCCGCCGGAGGCCCGAATTCCGGGCGGCAGCAGCCCGGAGCCGGCCTGCAGCCCGGCCGGGGTGCCGCTTCCAGTGACGCTGCCGTTCTCCAGGACAACCCAGGTTCCGGCGGCCAGGAGCGGCGCGTCGACCACCTGGCTGAGAACCACGACGGCGGTTCCGAGCCTCACGAGGTCCTGCAGCAGGCGTGCCAGCCCGGCAGTTCCCGCAGTGTCCAGCGACGCAAAGGGCTCATCCATGATCAGCACCCGCGGCCCGGCGATAATGGCGCAGCCGATGGCGAGGCGGCGCATTTGCCCGCCGGAAAGCGAGCCCGGATCCCGTTCCAGGAACTCCGTGAGCCCGAGGAGGGCTGCAGTGTGCTCCACCGCGGCTTTCATGGCCTGCCGCTCCACTGCCGCGTTTTCCAGCCCGAACGCGAGTTCTTCCGCCACAGTTGCCCGCACCGTGGACAGGACGGCGGCGGGGTCCTGGGGAACGAAGCCAACGTGGCGGCCCCATTCCGCGGGGTTGATCCGCGGGTCGCCGCCAGCGCCGAACTCCAGGCGCGTGCCCGCGAGTTCAAGGAAGCCGCGGAGGGTGCCTCCGGTTTCGGGCGGAAGCCATCCGGACAGCAGCCGGCCCAGGGTGGACTTGCCGCTTCCGGAGGCCCCGAGGACGGCAGTCAAGGTTCCCGGAGCGAGGTCGAGATCAATTCCCTCCAGCACGGGGAGCCCGTCCCCGTGGTAGGTGAAGCTCCGGATGCCGGCTGACAGTACCGGCAGGGATTCCGTTGAGTGCGGCGCGGCGGACATGGCTCAGCTTCCTGCCTGGGTGAGCAGCAGCCGCGCCGCGACCGCGGCTGCTGCGGCGGCCAGCAGGGCGGCCCGGAGCACGCGCTGGCCCCGCGGATCCGGAACGGCCCGGTAGCTGGTCCGGGGCCCGGGATTGCTGAAGCCCCGCGCTTCGAGGGCCGCTGTCCGGGTGCCGGCATCCTCGATCAGGGATAGGACCAAGGGCACTGCCTGGAGCCGGAACGCGGCCGCGCGGTGCAGCAGTCCGCGGCGGACCACCAGTCCGCGGGATTCCTGTGCCTGCCGGATCCGTTCCACGCGGGAGGTGATGGCCGGCAGCAGGGTCAAGGTGGAGGCCAGCACGAACGCGAACCGTCCGTGGAGACCGCGCGAGGACAGCACCGCCACCAGGTCCGGCACGCGGACGCTGAAGGAGAACACCAAAAGGGCAAGGACCACCGCCCCCAGCTGCGCTGCCCTTTCCAGGGCGAAGGCAAGCCCCTCCGCGGTGACGCGTGCCATTCCCCATTGGGCCAGGACTGTCCGCCCCTCGGGGAAGAACAGCCCGTGCATGACCAGCAGCGACAAGCCCAGCGGGAGCAGCACTGCCGCTGCCGCGGGCAGCAGCCTCCGTGCCGTGCCGCTCCGGGCCGAGAGGGCCACGGCAGCACCCATGACGGCGAGGGACAGCGGCAGGCTGGCTGCCGCCGTCGTGATCACTGCCGTGCTGCCGGCGGCTGCCAGGGAGGTCAGCGGGTGGAGGCGCATGGGCAGGGTGGTCAGGAGTCCTGTCCGGGTGTGGTTCCGGCCAGCACGCGGTGCCGGCGGACAAACGGGAACTGCAGGCGCGCACGGCGGGGAAGGGCGTAGGCCAGGACTGCCACCACGGTGAAGACGATCGCCTTGTCCATGGGATCGGAGATGAGCGCCTGCTTGGTAATGGCGGCCAGCAGGGTGTCCCCCATGGACCGGAAGGCGCTGACGATGGCACCGGTGGCCACGCCGGAGGTGCCGCCGAAGACGAAGGCCGCCACCGGCGCGGACACCACTCCCCCAATGATCCCGGTGACGAAGCCAGCAACGGGGGCGAGGTAGAAGCGTCGGAACATGCCGTGGCGCGCGGCGAGTCCCGCCAGGCAGCCGATCAGTGCGGCGCCGGCTGCGAAGGGCAGCACCGTGGGGTTGAAGAAGGACCAGACAATGCTGCTGAGCGCTCCGGTGGCGGCGCCTGCAGCCGGTCCTGCCAGCACGGCGATGAGGACCGTGCCGATCGCATCGAGGTAGAACGGGACCAGGGTGCTGCCCACGAACTGACCGAGCACGATGTTCAGCACCAGGGCGACGGGGATCAGCACCACGGTGGAGGCCGGCAACGCCGGGAGGACGGCGACGATCAGCAGGATGGCACCCGCCAGGAAGCCGGAGAGGGCAATGAGGGCGGACGCGCTGCCGGGCCCGCCGGTGATGTCAGCCGGCTGGTTGAGCACAAGGTAGATGTAGGTGGCGGCGATGGCCACCGCGCCAAGGATTTCCAGCAGGCGGCGTTTGCGGGCGGCGGCCGGTGCCGGGGCGGACATCGTCAGAGAGGGCGACATGGAGTTCCTTCAGGGTGCGCGTGGAGGCCCGGGAGTCCGGGCCGGTGGAACGCTGCGTATGTCACCTCGGCAGCTGGCGGCAGGCTGCTGCGCCTGTTCCGTCCGCGATTATTCTACTGGCGAAGCACCGCTGCCGGGGCATCCGGTCCCGGACTGCCCTAGACTGCCCGGACAGGCAAATTCCGCCTGCCGTTGCCGTGGAAAGACCCGCCATGCCCCACTATGACCTCGCCATCATCGGATCCGGCTCCGGCAATTCTCTGATCACGCCATATTGGGACAACAAGCGGGTGGCCCTCATCGACGGCGGCGTCTTCGGCGGCACCTGCCTCAACGTGGGGTGCATTCCCACCAAGATGTTTGTGTATCCGGCCGGGCTGGCCGCGGCGCACCATGAGGCAGCCCGGCTCGGGGTCGACCTCAGCCTGGACAAAGTGCACTGGAACGGGATCCGCGACCGGATATTCGGCCGGATCGATTCCATCTCCTCAGCCGGCCGGGACTACCGGGCAAAGGAACTGGACCATGTTGACCTCTATGAGGACTACGCACACTTCACCGGGCCCCGGGCCCTGCGGACCGAATCCGGTGTAGATATCACGGCTGAGCAGGTTGTGGTTGCCGCAGGCTCCAGGGCCGTCCTGCCCGATGTGCCGGGAATCGGCCTGCCGCAGGTGCACACCTCGGACACCGTGATGCGGATCGACGGGCTGCCGGAAAGGGTGGTGGTGGTTGGCGGCGGATACATTGCGGCTGAGTTCGCGGGGATCTTCCACGGTTTCGGCTCGGTTGTAACCCAGGTCAACCGCTCGCACCGGCTGTTGCGCGGGCACGACGCCGACATCTCCGTGCGGTTCGCGGCGGCTGCAGCAAGCCGGTGGAGGCTGGAACTGGGCTTCTCGCTGCAGTCCATCAAGGACACCGGCACCGGCACCGTTGAGGTGAATTTCGCCGATGCCGAGGGCCGGCCGCTGTGCGTCCCGGCGGATGTTGTGCTCCTGGCCACCGGCCGGGTTCCCAACACGGACCGGCTGGGCGTGGAGGCCGCTGGGTTCGACGTGGACGACGACGGAACCCTGGCCGTGGATGCCAGGCTGCGGGTCCTTTCCCACGGCGAGCCGCTGGACGGCGTCTACGCCCTGGGCGACGTAGCCAACCGGTACCAGCTCAAGCACGTGGCCAACCGGGAAGCCCGCGTGGTGGCGCACAACCTGGAGCACCCGGACCGGCTGCGCCGCATCGACTACACCGCAGTGCCCGCCGCAGTCTTCTCCAACCCGCAGGTGGCATCGGTCGGCCTCACCGAGGAAGAAGCCCGGTCACGGGCAGCCGCGGGAACCGACATCGTGACCGCCGTCCAGGACTACGGCACCACCGCCTACGGCTGGGCCATGGAGGATGGCGAAGGAGTCGTCAAACTTGTGGCCGAAAAGTCCTCAGGCAGGCTGCTGGGTGCCCACATCCTGGGTCATGAAGCATCCATCCTCCTCCAGCCCCTGGTCCAGGCCATGGCCGGGTCGGTGCCCGTCCATGAGCTGGCCCGTGGCCCGTACTGGATCCATCCGGCGCTGACCGAGGTGGTGGAAAATGCCCTCCTGGCACTGGACGTCGACCTGCCGGAGGACGCCCCGCTGTAGTTCCGCCGTCGAAAGCGGCCGCTAGGCGAGCCGGGCGGCGAGGCCGCCCACCGCTGAGACCAGCTCGGTGAAGGCCGCTGCGGGATAGTTGGCGGAGACCACGCGGGCGTTCGGCGGTGCGCCCCAGAGTCCGCGGAAGTCTGCCACCGTGGTGCCAGCCAGGAGCGGCGACCCGGTCTCGACGTCCACCGTGGCTGGACGGGCCTCAAACTCCAGGGTGCCCGCTGCGACGCCGGCGGCGAAGAAGTCGTGGACGTGGGCCAGGTATCCCTGGTCGTAGTGCCGGTGGAACTCGAAGTAGAACCGCAGGGCGTCGGACAGGTGCCGGACGAGGGTGTTGTCCGAGGTGCTGCGCAGTCCCTCGGGTTGTCCAGGCAGCACCAGTTCGGGGATGCGGGCACCGGCCGCTTCCGCCAGCCGGCGCACGTGGTGGGGGTGCATTTCCATCCGCTCGGTGGTGTCCAGGGAGCAGACAATGGGAAGTTTCTCCGGTGCCCGGCCCCGGAAAGCGGCGTACACTTCCTTGGCGGCGTGCGGGTCCACGTGGGTGTTCCACTCCGCAGTGGGCGTGGTGTTGCCTTGGTGGTAGAAGCTGCCGCCCATGATCACCACCTTGGCGAGCAGTTCGGGAAGTTCCGGTTCCTGCCGCAAGGCCAACGCAAAGTTGGTCAGCGGCGCAGTGATGAGGGCGGTAAGCTCCCCTGGCCGGTTGCGGGCGTGTTCAACCCAGAGGTCGACGGCGTTCCGCTCCGACACCGCCCCGGCCGGCTGGGGCAGGACCGCGTAGCCAATTCCCTGCGGTCCGTGGGTCTCGGGAGTGGTGAGCAGCGGTATGGCCAGCGGTTCGCGTGCGCCGATGGCCACTTCCACTCCGGGCCTGCCGCACAGTTCGAGCAATGCCAGGGTGTTGCGCGCCACCTGGTCCGCGTCCACGTTCCCGGGGGTGGCTGTCACGGAAACGAATTCCGTACTGGGCAGGGAGGCAAGGTAGGCCAGGGCCAGGGCATCGTCGATGCCCGTGTCCACGTCCAGCAGGAAGGCGGTCATCCCGGTCCTAGAACAGGGCAACCCTGGGAGCGGCAGGGAAGATGCTGTCCAGCTCCGCGAGGTCCTTCTCCGAGGGGGCCCAGCCGGCTGATTCAGCGTTCTGGCGGACCTGTTCCGGCCCGGTGGCGCCGGCGATGACGCTGGCCACCGAAGGCTGGGCTGCCAGCCAGGAAAACGCAACCTGGATTTCGGTCAGGCCGCGTTCCCGGGCGAAAGTGCTGAACCTGCCCAGTTGGTCCCAGTCGGCGTCGTGGACCAGGTGCTGGCGGGTGTGGCTGAGGCGCGATCCGTCCGGGGCATGGCCGGGCGAGTACTTGCCGGTCAGCAGTCCGTTCGCGAGCGGGAAGTAGGGCAGGACGCCCAGCCCGAACTCCTCTGCCGCCGGCGTCACCTCAAGCTCCGCGCGCCGATCCAGGAGGTTGTAGTGGTTTTGCGTGGAGATGAAGCGGGCGCATCCCAGTTCCCGCGCAACGTACTCCGCCTGGGCGATCTGCCAGCCGGCACGGTTGGAGTGCCCGATGTAGCGGACTTTGCCGCTGCTGACGAGGGTGTCCAGTGCGGACAGGGTCTCGTCGATGGGGGTCAACGGGTCCGGCGTGTGGAACTGGTAGAGGTCGATCCAGTCGGTGCCTAGCCGCCGCAGCGAGGCTTCCACAGCCTGGATGATGTAGCGGCGTGAGCCGCGGGCACCGAAGTCCGGGCCGCTGGCACCCTTCATGTCCATGCCGAACTTCGTGGCCAGGACAATGTCCCCACGCCTGGTGCCCAGCGCCTTCCCGAGCATCGCCTCACTGAGCCCTGGTTCCCGCCCGTACGTGTCGGCAACGTCGAACAGGGTGATCCCGGCGTCGATCGCTGCGTGGACGACGCCGTCCGTGGCCTCCTGGGATTCGGTGGCGGTGTTGGCGCGGCCGAGATTGTTGCAGCCAAGGCCCACCGTGGACACGGTCAGGCCTGACTTGCCGAGGCGGCGGTAGGTGGGCATGGTGCTCCTAGAGGCTGAAGCCGGCAGCGGGCTTGGCGGAGTGCTTGAGCTTGAAGGTGGTGGGCTCGGTGAAGGGGGCGGCCCCGATGCTCAGCTTGGTGAAGTCCAGGTCCTCGCCGCGGATGCAGACCTTGACGGCGTTGACGGCCTTGTTCACCTCCGGGCACAGGCAGAAGATGTTGAGCTTGTAGTCGGTGAATTCGGAGCGTTCCACCGTCCCCAGCCCGCGCCAGGCCAGATGGCTGATGAGCGCGTCGGTGGCTTTTTCCTCCAGGTAGCGGTCCCTGTCGGTGCCCTCCCGGGTCTTCAGCGCGAACTGGGCCACCACCCAGAACTGTTCCTTCTCCGGAATTTCGGCGTAGCCGTCCTCGGCGCACTGGGCTGCGAAGGCGTCCAGGAGGCTCTCCGCCGCCTCGGGCGTGGCGACGTCCGTTTCCTCGGTTTTGCTCTGGTGCCCCACAACGCCGTAGTTCATCACGAACTGGCCGTAGTCCTCGTCGTACCAGGCCTCCCGGAAATGGAGGGTGCCCTCGTCGTCGCGCTTGTAAACCCTGACAATTCCGCTCATGACCGTCCTTTGGTAAACCATTCGGCGTCGGTGCCGTCGAACGGTGCGTGCTGCGCCTTCACGGCCTGGTAAAGCTGGTCCGCCGTTGCCTGGAGGGATTCCACCAGTACTGCGGGATAGTCCATGGCAACGCGGTGTTCCGCGAATTCGTCCTCGTCATCGATGAACACGCCCCTGCCGGCCGTATGGACGACGTCCAGGTCCATGTCGATGACGTGGAATTCTGTGACTGCGGGGCGGATGGTGCTCCACTCGTGGGCCACGGCAAGGTCGATGTAGACCCGCATGCCGCCCGGATGGGCGTCATCGTAGAAAGTGGCCACCCAGTCGCCTTCACGGGGCACCAGGAGCACGGCATCTGATTTGGTGTAAAACGCCGCGCCGGGTCGCGAACAGAATTCATTGGTGCCCTGGAAGATCCACCAGCCATGCCGGTCCTCGCCGAGGTAGCGGCCCGGTACCACCCAGTGGGCTTTGCCGTTCCATTTACGGTTCCGTGCCACCACCAGCTGGCCGGGCTCCAGGTTCTCCGGTACCCGCGTTGCGGCCGTATGGCTTTCCCCGGCAGGCTCCCCCAGGACGCCGGGGTATTTCAGCTCAGCCTCTCCCCTCACAGGATCGGAAGGCTGCCGGTGGTGGGGTGCTGCTGGCCGGGCAGGGGACGCGCAAAGGGGACCTTTGTGCCGAGGACCTGCGCGACGACGTCGTGCGTGATCTGCTGGGCGGTCAGGCCGACGCGTTCAAGGATCTGGTCGCGGGTGCCGTGGTCCAGGAACTCGACCGGCAGGCCGACCTCGTTCAAGGCCGTATCCACCCCGGCCGCCCGCATTTCCTGGCGGATCCGCGAACCGACCCCGCCGGCACGGACGCCGTCCTCGATGCAGATCACCAGGCGGTGGTGCGATGCCAGCGCGATGATGGAACGCGGGACGGGCAGGACCCAGCGCGGGTCCACCACAGTGGTGCTGATGCCCTGCGCGCCGAGGCGGTTGGACACGTCCAGCGCCAGTTCGGACATGGCGCCCACGCTGACGATCAGGACGTCGTTCTCTGTGGAACCGCTGGGCCGCCGGGCCAGCACGTCCACGCCGTCGCTGAGGCGTTCAAGCGCTTCCACTTCCGCGCCGACGGATCCCTTCGAGAAGCGGACCACGGTGGGTGCATCGCCAATTGCCACGGCTTCGCGCAGTTCCTCGCGCAGCCTGCTGGCGTCACGGGGCGCCGCCAGGTGGAGTCCGGGGACGATCTGGACCATGGACATGTCCCACATGCCGTGGTGGCTGGCGCCATCCGGCCCGGTGACGCCTGCGCGGTCCAGGACTATAGTGACGCCGGCCTTGTGCAGGGCAACATCCATCAGGAGCTGGTCGAAGGCCCGGTTCAGGAAGGTCGCATAGACGGCCACTACCGGATGCAGCCCGCCAAAGGCCATGCCGGCGGCGGAGGTGAGGGCATGCTGTTCGGCGATGCCGACGTCGATCACGCGGTCCGGGTGCCGGGCCGCGAATTTGTGCAGGCCGACGGGGATGAGCATGGCTCCGGTGATGCCGACGACGTCCTTCCGCTCATCCGCGATGGCCGCTATTTCGTCGGCGAAGACCGAGGTCCAGGACTGGGCGCCGGCGGCACCTGTGGGCTCGCCGGTTTCGGGGTCGATGATGCCGACGGCATGGAACTGGTCCGCCTCGTGGGCGCGGGCGGGTGCGTAACCGTGGCCCTTCTCGGTCATCGCATGCACAATGACCGGGCCGCCGTAGTGCTTGGCTGTGGAGAGGGCGTGCTCCATGGCCTGGAGGTTGTGGCCGTCCACGGGGCCGATGTACTTCATGCCGAGGTCCTCGAACATGCCTTGCGGAGCCCACCAGTCCTTGATGCCCTTTTTCATGGCGTGCAGGCTCTTGTAGGTGAACTGGCCCGCCGGTCCCCCGTTTTGGAGTTTCTTTTTCCACCAGTCCAGCGCCACTTCGTATGCCGGTGCGGTCCGGAAGGAGTCAATCGTGGGGCGCAGGGAGGCGAGGTAGTCCGCGAAGCCGCCGACGGTGGGCGCGTAGGACCTGCCGTTGTCATTGACCACTATCACCACGCGGCGTTTCTTGTCCGCGGCGATGTTGTTTATGGCTTCCCAGGCCATGCCGCCGGTCAAGGCACCGTCCCCCACCACGGCGACAACGTACCGGTCGCCTTCACCGGTGAGCTGGCGGGCGCGGGAGATGCCGTCCGCCCACGACAGGGAGGATGAGGCGTGCGAGCTCTCGACGATGTCGTGCTCGGATTCGGCCCGGGAGGGGTATCCGGAGATTCCGCCCTCCTGGCGCAGCGTGCTGAAGTCCTGGCGCCCCGTCAGCAGCTTGTGGACGTAGGACTGGTGCCCGGTGTCGAAGACGATGCTGTCACGGGGAGAGTCGAAGATGCGGTGCACGGCAAGGGTCAGTTCCACCACGCCGAGGTTTGGTCCGAGGTGCCCGCCCGTCTGGGAGACGTTCGTGATCAGGAAGTCCCTGACCTCCGAAGCCAGCTGCTTCAGCTGGTCTTCGGACAACTCGTTCAGGTCCTGCGGATTCCGGATGGTCTCCAAGATTCCCACTGACCCCTCCTTCAGGTGGTAGACGTGCCGTTTAACTCTAACGCCTTGGCCCGCAGGACAAGGCTCACCTGCACAGCCGAAGCCCCGGCTGGTCGGTGACCGGCCGGGGCTTCGGAAGGTGGTGCCTGCTGTCAGGAACCGCTAGTTAGCGGAGATCTGGCGCAGGACGTACTGCAGGATTCCGCCGTTGCGGTAGTAGTCCGCTTCACCGGGGGTGTCGATGCGCAGGACGGCGTCGAACGTCTTCGAGCTGCCGTCCTCGGCAGTTGCCGTGACCTTGAGGGTCTTGGGCGTGGTGCCCTCGTTCAGGGCGGTGACGCCCTCAACCGAGAACGTCTCCGTGCCGGACAGGCCCAGGGTTGCGGCGGATTCGCCGGCCGGGAACTGCAGCGGCAGGACGCCCATGCCAATGAGGTTGGAGCGGTGGATGCGCTCGTAGCTCTCGGCGATGACGGCCTTGACGCCCAACAGCGCGGTACCCTTGGCAGCCCAGTCACGGGAGGACCCGGAACCGTATTCCTTGCCGGCCAGGATCACCAGCGGAGTGCCGGCTGCCTGGTAGTTCTGCGCGGCATCGTAGACGTAGGCCTGCGGGCCGCCGTCCTGGGTGAAGTCGCGGGTGAAACCGCCCTCGACGCCGTCCAGGATCTGGTTCTTGATGCGGATGTTCGCGAACGTACCGCGGATCATCACCTCGTGGTTGCCGCGGCGGGATCCGTAGGAGTTGAAGTCCTTGCGCTCCACGCCATTGGCCAGGAGGTACTGGCCGGCAGGGGTGTCGGACTTGAACGAACCGGCCGGGGAGATGTGGTCGGTGGTGACCGAATCGCCCAGCTTCAGGAGCACGCGGGCGCCCGTGATGTCCTTGACCGGCTCCGGCTCGGCCTGCATGCCCTCGAAGTACGGGGGCTTGCGGACGTACGTGGAGTTCGGATCCCAGGCGAAGGTGTCGCCGGCGGGCGTGTCGAGCGCCTTCCAGCGGTCGTCACCCTCAAAGACGCCTTCGTAGCCCTTGGCGAACATTTCCTTGTCGATCGAGGAATCGATGACCTGCTGGACCTCAACCGGGTTGGGCCAGATGTCCTTCAGGAAGACGTCGTTGCCTGCTTCGTCCTTGCCGAGGGCGTCGGTTTCGAAGTCGAAGTCCATGGAACCGGCCAGGGCGTAGGCGATGACCAGCGGCGGGGAGGCCAGGTAGTTCATCTTGACGTCCGGGTTGATGCGGCCTTCGAAGTTGCGGTTGCCCGAGAGGACAGCTGCGACGGCGAGGTCGTTGGCCTGGATTGCTTCGGAGACCTCGGCTTCCAGCGGACCTGAGTTGCCGATGCAGGTGGCGCAGCCGTAGCCCACGATGTAGAAGCCAAGCTTCTCCAGGTAGGGCGTCAGGCCCGACTTCTCGTAGTAGTCGGTGACAACCTTCGAGCCGGGGGCAACGGAGGTCTTGACCCACGGCTTGGCCGTGAGGCCCTTTTCGACGGCGTTGCGTGCCAGCACAGCGGCGGCCAGCATGACCGACGGGTTGGACGTGTTGGTGCAGGACGTGATGGATGCGATGGTGACCGCACCGTGGTCCAGCTCGAACTCGCGTCCGTCGGCCATTTTGACCGGAACCGGGCTGGAGATGCGCCCGGCGCCGCCGTGTGCCGCCGAGTACTTCGGGGGCTCGCGGTCGGTGTCGGAGATGTGGGTCGAACCAGCCGTGAAGGAAGGCGCATCGGAGGCCGGGAAGGACTCCTCAAGCGACTCGTCCAGGGTGCCGGCGTCGGCATCGTGGGCGACGTAGTTCTTCAGGTCGTGGCGGAATTCGTCCTTGGCCTCAGTCAGTTCGATGCGGTCCTGCGGGCGCTTGGGGCCGGCGATGGACGGAACAACCGTGGACAGGTCCAGTTCCAGGTATTCGGAGAACTTGATCTCGCGGGAAGGATCGTGCCAGAGGCCCTGTTCCTTGGCGTAAGCCTCTACCAGTGCCACGTTCTGGTCTGACCGGCCGGTGAGGCGCAGGTAGTCCAGGGTGACATCGTCGATCGGGAACATGGCAGCCGTGGAACCGAATTCCGGGCTCATGTTGCCGATGGTGGCGCGGTTGGCCAGCGGCACAGCGGCAACGCCTTCGCCGTAGAACTCCACGAACTTGCCCACAACACCGTGCTTGCGGAGCTGCTCGGTGATGGTGAGCACCACGTCGGTGGCGGTGGCGCCGGCCGGGATGGAGCCGGTCAGCTTGAAGCCCACAACACGCGGGATCAGCATGGAAACGGGCTGGCCCAGCATGGCTGCCTCGGCTTCGATGCCGCCGACGCCCCATCCGAGGACGCCCATGCCGTTAACCATGGTGGTGTGGGAGTCGGTACCGACGCAGGTGTCCGGGTACGCACGGAGCGCACCGTCAACTTCGCGGGTCATGACCGTGCGGGCCAGGTATTCGATGTTGACCTGGTGCACGATGCCGGTTCCCGGCGGGACAACTTTGAAGTCGTCAAAGGCGGTCTGGCCCCAGCGCAGGAACTGGTAACGCTCCCCGTTGCGCTGGTATTCGATCTCCATGTTGCGCTCCAGCGCGCCGGAGTTGCCGAAGGCATCGATCTGGACCGAGTGGTCAATGACCATCTCGGCAGGCGCCAGCGGGTTGACCCGCTTGGGATCGCCGCCCAGTTCCTTGACCGCTTCACGCATCGTCGCCAGGTCAACCACGCAGGGAACGCCGGTGAAGTCCTGCATGATCACGCGTGCAGGCGTGAACTGGATTTCTGTATCGGGCTGGGCATTGGGATCCCAGCCTGCCAGGGCGCGGACGTGATCGGCAGTGATGTTCGCGCCGTCCTCGGTCCTCAACAGGTTTTCAAGCAATACCTTGAGGCTGAACGGAAGGTTTTCTGCACCTTCAACGGAGTTCAACCGGAAAATTTCGTATTCGGTTCCGGCTACATTAAGTTTGCCTTTTGAACCGAAGCTGTCCACAGTGCTCATCGCAGGACTCCTCTCGCAACAGTTTCATCTTTGTCGCGCGGTTGACCGCCTGCTAGTTAGGAAGCCCTAATTAGATCCGGGCCCGAAAATTGCACACGGCCGGCCGTGATTACGGAGCGCGACGTGGGACTACTACGGCCATCGTAGTCGAAACCGACGGTGGCATCATGGACCGGTCCTCAGGCGCGCGGCGTCAACAGGGCCACCGTCTCCAGGTGGTGGGTGTGTGGATACAGGTCGAAGGCCCGGAGGCCTGACAGGTCCCACCCGGCCTGGCGGAAGTACCCTACGTCCCGGGCGAACGACGCCGGATCGCAGGAGACGTAAGCAATGGCACGGGGCTGCGCCTCAACCAGCTGCCCGACCACGGCCTTCCCCGCGCCCGCCCGCGGCGGGTCAAGGACCAGGGCGTCAAAGTTCCGCGGTTTCTGGCGGAGGACCCGCTCCACCCGGCCTTGGACGATCTCCACCTGCGGCGCTGCATGCAGGTTCTTGCGGGCGTCCCGGCTGGTTCCGGGAGCCCCCTCCACGGACAGGACAGAACCCGTCTCCCCCACGGCGTCGGCCAGGACGGCAGTGAAGAGTCCGGCGCCCGCGTAGAGGTCGGCCACCACCGCGCCGGGGTGCAGGAAGCCGCCATCCTGGAGGAATTCTGTGACACCCCCCACAAGCGCTCCGGGCGCGTCGCGGTGGATCTGCCAGAATCCGGCACCGGTTACCCGGTAGTCATGGCCGGCCGCGGTTTCCTGCACCCAGGTGCGGCCCCGCACCTGGGTCACGGCCTCGGTAGCGGGGTCGAAGGTGGCTACGGACACCTCGCCGGGCAGTTGGGCTGCGACGGCGTTAAGCCGCTTGGGCTTGGTTCCCGGACCTGGTGCCAGCAGCACCAGCGGACGTGAGCCGTTGGCCGGGGCGGCCACTTCCACCCGGTCGATGCCCTGCAGGTCGAGGTCCCAGAGGCGCAGGACGTTGATGGCATCGACGGCGAGGGGCATCTCCCGGACGGGAACGATGTGCGTGGAGCGGTGCGCGTGCATGCCGAGCTTCCCGCCGGGGGTGACCGAGAAACTTGCGCGCGTCCGCCACCCGAGGCCGTTACCGCCGTCGTCCTGTCCGCCCACTGCTTCAACGCTGGGGCCGGCTCCATCCGGCAGCTGTCCGACGCCGGCAAGGCGCGTGAGCTGTTCAGCCAGGACCTCTGCCTTGAGGCTGCGCTGCCGGGCCAGCGTCATGTGGCCAAACTCCGCTCCCCCCACCGGGGGATGTCCGTGGCCCCACGCCCGCAGCGAATCGGCGGCATGCCAGAAGTGGTCCACGCGGTCCGGGGAGGCGGCAAGAACCTCCACGACGTCGGCCCGCCAGAATTTGGCCTTCTCTTCGGCATCCGTCAGGCGTACCCGCACCTTCTCGCCGGGAATGCCGTGCCGGACGAAAATGACGCGGCCCTCGTGCCTGGCGACGCAGTGGCCGCCATGGGCCACCGGGCCGACGTCGAGTACTATTTCCGTGCCGGTGGCTCCGGCGGGTGGCTGGTGAGTCGTGTGCAACGGGGCCTTCGCAATCATTGGACGTCCTGCAGGTTCTTGGCTTCTTCGGATGATTTCAGCTGCCAGGGAACGCTCGCCACCATGACGCCTGGTTCAAAGTGCAGCCGGGTCTTGATGCGGAGCGCTGTCTGGTTGTGGACCAGCTGTTCCCACCATTTGCCCACCACGTATTCGGGGATGTACACAACGATCAGGTCCCGGGGCGAGTCACGCCGCATCTGCTTGACGTAGTCCATGATGGGCGTGACCGTCTCGCGGTAGGGGCTTGCCAGGACCGTCAGCGGCACGGGGATCTCCAGCTTGTCCCAGTCGGCCACGGTCTGCGCGGTTTCCTCCGGATCGATGTCCACGGTGACGGCGTCAAGCCGGGAGGGCCGGGAGGCCCTGGCATAGGCCAAAGCCCGCAGCACGGGCTTGCGAACGTGGGAGACCAGCAGGACGGCGTGCACCCGGGTGGGGAGGGCCCGGGGCGAGGCGTCCTCGTCCACTGCCAGTTCCCTGGCCACGTTGTCATAGTGGGCTTTGATGCTCCACATGATCAGGAACAGGATGAACATGGCCAGCAGGGCAATCCAGGCGCCCTGCTCGAATTTGGTGATCAGCACGATGACGAGGACCGTGGCTGTCATGCCGAAGCCGATGCTGTTGATAACGCGTGATTTGGCCATGCGGCGCCGGGCGGCTTTGTCCCTGGCCAGTTTGAGCTTCCGGCCCCAGTGCCGGACCATGCCGAGCTGGCTGGCCGTGAAGGAGATAAAAACCCCAACGATGTAGAGCTGGATGAGCTTGGTGACGTCCGCATTGAACGCCAGGATCAGCACCAGGGCGCCCGCGGCGAGGGCAAGGACGCCGTTGCTGAAGGCCAGCCGGTCGCCCCTGGTCCGCAGTTGCCGCGGAAGGTATCCGTCCTGGGCGAGGATCGAGCCGAGCACCGGGAAGCCGTTGAAGGCCGTGTTGGCCGCGAAGACCAGGATGACGCCGGTGGCGGCCACCACGATATAGAACGGTATGGATCCCGGCCCGAAGATGGTGTGGGCAATCTGACTGATGGCCGGCGTCTGGATGTACCCCTCGGGCAGCGGGTTGCCGTTGAGGAGGAACTCCGTTGCGGGGTCGAGGACGATGTGTACCTTGGTGGCGTTGGCCAGGTACATGATGCCCGCCAGCATGGTGGCGCCGATGACGCCCAGCAGCAGCAGGGTGGTGGCCGCATTCTTGCTTTTCGGCGGTCGGAAATTGGGCACGCCGTTGCTGATGGCTTCCACGCCGGTCAGCGCCGCTGCTCCAGACGAAAAAGCGCGCAGCAGCAGGAAGGCGCCGGCGAGGCCGACCAGGCCTTCGTCAAACCCGGGGGCCGGGACGATCGTGAACGCGGCGGAGGGTGCCTCCCCTAGTTGTCCGGTGGCCGCCTGGAAAATGCCCACGGCCGTCATGCCCAGGATGGCCGCCATGAAGAGGTAGGTGGGAATGGCAAACATGGTGCCTGCCTCTTTCACGCCGCGGAGGTTCACCAGGGCGAGGATCGCAACGCCGACGGCGGCAATGGCCGCCTGGTTGCCGTGCAGCGACGGGACGGCGGTGGTGAGGTACGTGGCGGCGGAGGAGATGGACACCGCGACGGTGAGGACGTAGTCCACCAGCAGCGCAGAGGCCACGGTGAGGCCGGCGTACTTGCCGAGGTTTTCGCCGGCGATCTCGTAGTCGCCGCCGCCGGATGGGTAGGCGTGGACGTTTTGCCGGTAGGACGCCACAACGGTGAGCAGGACCACCATGACGGCCAGGCCCACCCAGGGCGAGAACGCCACCGCGCTGACACCCGCCAGCGCCAGGGTGAGCAGGATCTCATCGGGTGCGTACGCCACGGAAGAGAGGGCGTCGGAAGCGAAGACAGGAAGTGCGATCCGCTTGGGAAGCAGCGTATGGGCCAGCCGGTCATTTCGAAATGGCCGGCCCACCAGCACACGCTTGGCGGCGTTCAATATTGTCAGCACCCCACAAAGCTAGTCTGATTCCCGGACGATGTCATGACGGGCGGCGGGCGGCTGCAGCCCGGACGCTGGCGGTAGAGTTCTAGCAGCAGGACCTTGACAGGATTACAGAGGAGAAACACCGTGGCGCATTTCGTGATCATGGGATGTGGCCGGGTGGGGGCGACGCTGGCACACACGCTGGAGGACGCCGGGCATTCTGTGGCCATCATCGACCAGGACGACCGTGCCTTCCGCCGCCTTCGGCAGGGGTTCACGGGCCGCAAGGTCACCGGTGTTGGCTTCGACCGGGACACCATGAAGCAGGCGGGGGTCGCTGAAGCGTACGCCTTCGCGGCGGTGTCCAGCGGTGACAACTCCAATATCCTTGCTACCCGCGTGGCGCGGGAAACGTTCCACGTCCCCCACGTCGTCGCCCGGATTTACGATCCCGGCCGTGCCGAGATCTACCAGCGCCTGGGCATTCCCACCGTGGCGGCGGTCCGCTGGAGCGCAGACCAGGTGCTCCGGCGCATCCTGCCCGAACAGCATCTCGCCGGTGATTTCCGGGAGCCCTCCGGCCGCCTGGTGCTGGCCGAACTGGACCTCGACGCCGGGTGGATCGGGCACCCGGTCAGCAGCATCGAAAAAGCCGCCGATATCCGGGTGGCTTACCTGACCCGCTTCGGTGAGGGAATCCTGCCGGCCGCCGGTACGGCGTACCAAGACGGCGACACCGTGCACGCCATGCTCCAGGTGGACCGCAGCTCACAGGTCGCCCAGATCCTGGCCAAAGCCCCTGCCAAGGAGTCCCAGTGAAAGTCGTGATCGTTGGCGCGGGAAGCGTCGGATCGTCCATCGCCAGGGAACTGCTGGCGCACAAGCATGAGATCCTCCTCATCGACCTCAAGCCGGAAGTGATCGGACGGAGCGGCCTGCGGGGGGCACACTGGCTGGTGGGCGACGCCTGCGAGCTGAGCACGCTCCAGGGAGCCAAGGTTGAGGACGCGGACGTCGTCGTGTCGGCCACCGGTGACGACAAGGTCAACCTGGTGGTCTCGCTGCTGGCCAAGACGGAGTTCGGGGTGGGGCGCACCGTGGGGCGGGTCAACAACCCCAAGAATGACTGGATGTTCAATGATTCCTGGGGCGTGGACGTTGCCGTCAACACGCCCCAGCTCATGACTGCCCTGGTGGAGGAAGCCGTGGAGATCGGCGACCTTGTCCGGCTGCTGACGCTCCAAACCGGGGTGTCCTCCCTGGTGGAGTTCACCGTCCCGCACGATTCGCACGTTATCGGCAGCACCGTGGGCCAGATCCAGTGGCCGGAGGACTCCACGCTGGTGGCTATCCTTCGGGACCACGCCCCCATCACGCCGAGCCGTGACGACGTAATCGACGGCGGCGACGAGCTGTTCTTCGTAACGACTATCGCCGCCGAGGACGAGCTGCGCGCACTGCTCTCCCCCGACTCCCCGGAACCGCCGCAGCCCAGGCCCTCTGACGAGGCGGGACACCTGGAGCAGCAGGGCCCGGAGGATGACGGGTTCGACGGCTAGTCTGCCGCGGCCGGGCCGTCCTTCGGCTGGGACTCCGGCGCGGGCTGGGCCGGGGCCGGCCGGGTGACAAGCCAGGCGATCCAGACGCCGAGGATGTACAGCGGCGCGCCCATGATGAGCCGGGTGGTGGCAAGGGCAGCAAGTCCGTCCGGACCCATGAGGTAGAGCGGAACCTGTACCGCCAGCCGGAGCGCAAGGACCGCAACGATGATCCACGTGCCCAGCTGGTAGGCCTTGACCCGCGCCGGGTCCTTGCGCCAGTCGAGGCCTTCGTTCCGGATGAATCCGAAGAGCAGGCCCGCCACCGGCCATTTGAGGAAAATGGACAGAACCATCGCCAGGATGTACCCGGCGTTGGTGAAGAAGCCGGGCAGGTAGAAGTCCTCCGCCTTGCCGGTGGTGTTGGCCAGCCAGGCCGAGATGCCCACGCCCACCACGCCGGCGAGTGCCTGCGTCAGGGGCTTGCGCTGGACCAGCCGGACCACTGTGAAGACGGCGGCCGCGGCAAGGGCCGCCACAAGGGACAGCGTCAGTTCCCGGGTGACGGTGAAGGCCACGAGGAAGACGAGTCCCGGAGCGATGCTTTCGGCAATGCCCTGGATCCCGCCTGCGCTCCGGAGGACGTCGACGCGTCCGTCGTGGGTCCGGTGCAGTCCCGCCTTGGCGGCATATTCCGCTGCCAGGCCCGCCATGGGGGAAGGTTCCTGCGCCGGGCCCGGCGTTCCTGCGTGGCCGGGAGTATCCGGCCCCTGGGATCCGGCGGAGGGGTCGGGCTGGGGCGCGGTCATTCGTTCTCCTGGCGGGACAGTATTTCGTAGCGTGGGTTGAACATGGTGGGCAGCCCGTTGTTCGTGGAAAGCATTCCGTCCAGCCGGATCTCAGCGCCGGCTTCAATGCCCGGCACGCGCCGGCGCCCCAGCCACACAACGCGGAGCCTTCCGCGCCGTGCACCGGGCTGGGCGGAGGCTTTCCCCGGCTCGGCGTCGGAAACCATGGCGCTGAAGGCGGCAGCCTGGTCTGCCGGGAGGAAAGTCACCGATTCGATGCGGCCCTGGCAGGTGACACGGCCCTTGTCCGGGAGCTGGCTGATGGGGAGCGTGCCGGCGTGCCGGGGCACGCCGTCCGGTGCAGGATCAGCCAATCTGTGTGGTTTCCGGACCGCGCTCGGGCTCCTGGAGTGCGGGGGCGGGCTGCGCCGGAGCGGGCTGCGGGGCGGCGGATGGCGGCGGGGTGGCGGCTGCGTCCTTGGGCAGGCGGAGCTGCAGCAGGTCCCGCGGCGGCATGGGGCTGCCGCCCCGGATCACCACGACCTGCCTGAAGAGGGCTTCCAGCGGCTCGGCAGCGGCACGTTCCAGGGCCGCAGGGCCGCCCAGCACGCCACGGAGGAACCAGCGGGGCCCGTCAACGCCTACGAAACGCGCCACCCGGTACCCCTGGCTGCCGTCAGGGAGCCCGGCCGGGAGTTTGGCCACGAGTTCAGTGCCGAAGCTGCCCTCAATCTCCTCGACCTGGCCGCCCTGCGCCCCGACGGACTGGCCGATCTGCTCACGGATTTCGTCCCACAGGCCTTCGGTCTTGGGTGCGGCGAATGCCTGGAGCTGCAGGCTCGATCCGTTGAGATCCAAGGTAACGGCCACCACGCGCTGGGTGGCTTCCTCAACCTCGAGGCGCAACTGCAGGCCATCGCTGGGGGCGATCAGCAGCGCGCCGAGGTCCACGTAGCCGTCGCGGCTGGTAATTTCCGATTCATCAAGCGGTCCGTTGGCGCGGACACCGGAGCCTGCCGCAGCGTCCTCCCGGGACTCCGCGGTGGTCAGGGAGTCATCCGGTTCGGATGCTTCGTCCTTCTTGGCTTTCCTGCCGAGCCCAAAGACCATGAGGGTGTCTCCTTAGTTGTGAAATGTGCCGGTCCGGCCCTGAGGGGGTCCCGCCGTCGTGCTCTGCCGCCTGCCGGCAAAGGGCCTGCCGGAACGGAAAAATGCTTGCTTCAGGCCCCGGGCCGCTTGAACCCGCCGGTGGACCCGAATCCTCCGGTGCCGCGCACGGATCCGCTCAATTCGTTGACGGGGATGAACTGGGCGTACTCAACACGCTGGATCACCATCTGGGCAATTCTATCGCCGCGGTGCAGCTCAATGGGCTGGGTGGCATCGGTGTTCAGCAGGGTGACTGCTATTTCCCCGCGGTACCCGGCGTCCACAGTTCCCGGGGCGTTGACGATGGTCAGCCCGTGCCTGGTGGCCAGTCCGGAGCGGGGGTGGATAAGGGCCACGAATCCCTCCGGCAGGGCAATCGCCACTCCCGTGGGGACGAGCTTGCGCTCTCCCGGCTGCAGGACAACGTCTTCCCTGGCACGGAGGTCAGCGCCGGCGTCGCCCGGGTGCGCGTAGGACGGCGCCTCCAGGCCCGGGTCCAGCATCTTCAGCTGGACCTGCAGGGTAGGAGCCGAGGCGAGGGGCTCATCCCCGGCAGGCGGGGCCGGGGGAAATGTGTCTACTGCTGCGGATTGATCAGTCACAGTCACTCACTCTAACCCGCGCCCGCGGATGGGACCTAGGCCGCGGGCGGCTGCCCACTGTGGACAACCTGCCGGGCTGGACCTCCCGGCGCGGAACGGCACCGGCCGGGATGAAATAGCCAGGGAAAGGTGGAAAGCTTGGTCCATGCCCGAATCGAGTTCCGCCGCGTCCGTTCCCAGTACTCCCGCCGCAGAGGCTGCCGTGATCTATCGAGAGAAGCTGTGGCCGAACGCATGGATCTGGATCATCGCGGCCGGCGTTTCAGGCGCGGGAATCCTGGTGTTCGCCCCCATCAGCGCGGCCGCCGGATACACTGCTGCAGTGGTGCTCTTTGCCATCATTGCCGTACTCCTGGTCCTTTCCACCCCGACCATCGTGGTGACCCGGAAAACACTCACCGTGGGGCGGGCCACCATCGAGCGCCGCTTTGTGGGCGCCGTCCAGCCGTTCCGGGGCGGGGAAGCGACGGCGGAACGCGGCACCCGGCTGAACGGGCTGGCCTACCTCTGCATCAGGGGCTGGATCGATCCGGTGGTCAAGGTTGAGATCACGGATCCATCCGACCCGACGCCGTACTGGCTGACCTCCACCCGCAGGCCCGATGAGCTGACGGCAGCCCTCTCCAAGCACTAGCCTGCAGGCCCTATTTGCCCGGATCTCCCGGAAAATCGCGGCGCGCCCTGCCCCTTGAGCCAAAACCCGGCCCCCGGATGGCAAAGTTTCGAGTGATAGCAATGCCAGGGTGGAGGATTTGTATGCAGGATCTACGGCTTGTAGGCGTACACGACGACGGGACTCACCTCCTGTTGAGCGGGGCCGGCGGCGAGATGTTCCAGCTGCCGATCGATGAAGCGCTGAGGACGGCCAGCAGGTCCGCGGTTAAGCCGCGGGTCGAGCGGCCTGCCATTCCCATGTCCCCGCGGGATATCCAGGCCCGGATCAGGGCCGGAGCCACAGCGGCGGATGTCGCCGAGGCTTCCGGGCTGCCGCTGGCCAAGGTTGAACGGTACGAGGGCCCGGTCCTGGCCGAACGGGAGTACGTGGCCCAGCAGGCCCGCAAGGTGGAAGTGGCCGCGCCTTCGCCCGGGCACGACATCTACCGTTCAGCATTCGGTGACAACCCGGCAACGTTGGGCGAGATGGTGGCGCACCGGCTTTCCGCGCATGGCATCGACCCCGCATCCGTGGAGTGGGATTCATGGCGCCGCCAGGACGGGACCTGGACTGTGTCTGCCACCTTCGAGGCGAAGAACGGCGGCGCACCGGGAATCGGCGAGGAGCCGCCCGCGCTGTGGACCTTCAGCCCGGCCCGGAAGTCCCTGCATAACGCCAACCGCTGGGCCCAGCAACTCAGTGAGTTGGAGCCCCTGGACGGACCGGTACCGGCCCGGAGGTTGTCCGCCGTCTCCGACCGGCCCTTTGATTTTGAGACCGATGCCGACTCCGCTCCCGGCAACCAGGGCGGCACCGCCGGCCAGGCAGCCGGCAAGGACAAGGAATCCGACGGCCTCCTGGACATGCTGCGCTCGCGCCGGGGCCAGCGGCTTGGCGTGGATGAGGATTCTGACGACGCCCTGGCACTGCTCCTGACCAACGGTGTTCCTGCCGCCCACCCCCGGCCCTCGGAGATCACCCCGGAAACGGAAGAACACGACGCCGGACAGGAACCGGACCGTACCGACGCTCCTGCTGCCCAGGGCGACTCCTTCGTCCGCCGGCGGGATGCCCGGCCGTCCATGCTGTCCCGGCTCAGCCTCCTTCCGCCCCAGCACGACCCCGCCGATGAGAACCTGCGGCTGCACAATGGCGTCAGCACGGACACCCGGGAGATCACCATCGTGGCTTCACCGCAGCGGGCCTCCGGCGACGCGGCAGCGGACGCGGCACAGGGCAACGGGAACGGCACAGCCAGTGGCGCGGGACTGGACGAATTGCTGGGCGGTGCCCCTAAGCGGCATTCGTCCCGGAACGACGACTCCTCCCCCGCCACCGGCCAGCTGCCGGAGGCGGGATCTCCCGAGCGCCAGCCTGCCAGGCCCAAGCGCTCCAGCGTCCCGTCCTGGGACGAGATCGTCTTCGGCACCCGCGGGGACTGACGCCCGGGCCGGCCGCCGACTACCGGGCCGGCGCGGCCGGCAATGAAACGAAGGACTGTCCCTAGGCGTCCGTACCGGTCCCGCCGGTGCCCCGCCACAGGCACGCATCCACCTCGAACGGCAGCAGCTGGTCCTGCTCGGCCATGAGGTTGGCACCATGTGCCGTGACGCGGCGCATGAAATGGCGGCGGCACAGCGTCTCGTATCCCACCACGGGGACGTGGCCTGCCGCCGTGGCAGCCGGGCCGTCCACGGCCATGTCCACGTCGCCGACAACAACCTGCGCGCCCTCGGTGACCATGACGCCGTCGACCGTGCGCGCGTTGTGCGTTGCCCGGCGGCCGCACCAGCACAGGGCTTCCACCTGCAGGACCTGCACCCGGTCCGCGAGTTCGATCAGCCGCTGGGAGCCGGGGAACAGCCGGGTGCGGAAGTCAGCGGTGATGCCGAAGGCAAAAACGTCCACGTCGATCTCGTCCACGACTTTCGCCAGCTGCTCCACCTGCTCAGGCGTGTAGAACTGGGCTTCATCGCAGATCAGGTAGTCCACGCGCTGGCCCAGGGTGCGCCGCCGCATGACTTCCTCCCAGAAATCCGTTCCGTCCACTACTTCCACGGCGTCGGTTTCCAGTCCAAGCCGGCTGGAGATACGGGACTCGCCGGCGCGGTCGTTGCGGCTGAACCGGACGCCGCCCCGGCCACGGACCCGGTGGTTGTGGTCCATCTGCAGCGCGAGGGTGGACTTGCCGCAGTCCATAGTGCCGGAGAAGAAGACGAGCTCAGCCACGGCGGGCACTCCTGCCGCCGGCTGTGAAGTACAGGAGCGGAACTTCCCGCTCGGCCTTGGTCAGCGATCCGTGCTGGCCCACGACCTCCATCGCGGTGGGGCGGACCCGCCTCGTGTCGTAGAGGGCGAGCTCGTCGCGGGCCGCAATCATCACGTCGCCGATCCTGCCCTCGACGGCGGGCCGGACCGGACCGAAAAGCCCCGCGGCTATGGCGTCTTCCCTGGTGAACGCCCAGATGCGGTTACCGAAGCGGCCGCGCCAGGCGGCGAGGAGCCGCTCCCGCGCACCGGCGTCGGATGCGTCATCCAGGTACAGATGCACCATCCGCGGTTCGCCGGCCGTATGGCGTACTCCCTCCACCAGCTGCGGATCCGCCGAGAAATCGAGGCGCTGCTGCTCCGGTACGTCGAGCATGCCGTGGTCCGCCGTCAGCAGGATGCTGGTGCCTGCCGGCAGGGAGGAATTCAGGCGCTTCATCACGGCGTCCAGCTCTTCCAGCTGGTGTTCCCACTCCGGCGACTGGCAGCCATAGCGGTGCCCGGCCTTATCCAGCTCGTTGACGTAGAAGTACATCAGGCCGGGCCCGGGCGCTGCCAGCGCTTCGGCGGCAGCGGCAGTCCGGGCGTGGGAGGTGGTGGCGGGCATGAAGTTGCCGCCGCGGAGGGCGGCGCGGGTCATGGGTGAGTCCCCGAACTGGGGAAGGCTGACAGTGGTCACTGCGGCCTGGCCGGCAGCGCGTTCCAGCACTGTGGGGAACGGCTGCCATGCCAGCGGGTCAACCCCGGGGTCCCAGTTGCCAAGAAGGTTGACCACTTTGTCCTGCTCAGGATCCAGCACGTCGTAGCCCACCAGGCCGTGCTGGCCCGGGGGCAGGCCCGTGCCGAAACTGGCCAGCGCGGCGGCCGTGGTGGAAGGGAACGCCGAATCAAGCCACACCGGAACGGCGCCCTGGCCTGCCTGGATCACGGAGCGCAGGAAGGGGGTGTGGGCAGACTTCTGCTTCAGGAGGTTCCGGCCAAGGCCGTCGGCGACGACGACGCACACGCGGGACGCCGCGGGAAGGCCAAGGATGTTGGTGAACCCGTCGAGGCCCAGGCTGGCCGCGGCGCTGGTCAACACGTCCGCCACGGAACGCCGGCCGTAGGCGGGAGCGGACGGCAGGTCCGGCGCTTTGGCCGGACGGACGGCCGGGGCACCGGCCGGAGCAGGAACGCCGCTGGCGGGGGTTGGCGGGACGATGCCGGCGGGTGGGACGTTGCTGTTTGTTCGTCGTTCGTCCGGCATCTCAGCGCTGCTGGTGCCCGCGGCTGAGGCGGTTTCCGAACACGCCTGAACGCGGCCGGGCCGGGAGTGACGGGATGTGGGGCGCCGGGGCGGCAGAGCCTGTGTTCACGGCGCGGAGGGCGCGGGCAAAAAGCTTGGCGTCCTGGACGGCCTGTAATCCGTCCGCCTCGGCGCTGATCCGCAGGACGATGTCTTCCTGCGCAATGGTGCCGCTGTACCCGTGGTCAGCCTCGCACTGGGGATCACCGCAGCTGGCGGGGCCCATGTCCAGCCGCTGGCCGCCGGACCAGGCGATGGACAGCGTTACCTCGCGGACCGGGTCTGAAGGCTTGTAGTCCTGCGGCTGGGCGTACATGTAGCTGAGGACCACGGAGCGAATTTGGGCCACGGGCACGGACTCGGTGGAGATCTGTGCCACGATTTGCTCACCCGCCTCATCGAGCTGCTGGTCGTCCACGTGGGTGATCACCAGCATGTCCGCGGTCAGCACCAGCACGGTGATGTGGCGGCGCACCTCGGCACGGTCGAAGTGGGTTTCCAGGTGCACCAGGTGGGCGACGCACTCGCGGCCGTCCAGTGCGTCGTCCACCACGTCAGCCACCAGGCGCGGGTAAAAACCCGCCTTCTGGAGTGCGCCGTCAAGGCTTTGGCCCTGGGCACTGTGGCTGTGTGAGCTGTGGCGGACTGCCTGGTTTTCATTGCCGGGCGTTTCGGGCGCCGACGCGGGAGGCTGTGAGCTCATTCCCCCATTTTCACAGATCGGCCCGCCACATTGCTAACCGCGTCAGCCCAGCATGGCCCGGCGGGCGCTGTCGGTGCGCTGGGCCGCGTTGCCGATCCGGACATCCGCGGCGAGGATCACCGCCCCGGACACGCCGCACAGCACCGGGTTGAATTCCACCAGCGCGATTTCCGGGTGGCTGTCCTTGAGCCAGGCAAGCCTGCCGGCCAGGTCCTCAAGGGCGGCCACGTCCACGGCCGGCAGGCCCTGGTAGCCGAACAGCTTCCGGGCTGCCCGCGGCCCGCGGATGAAGTCGTGCACGTCTGCGGCGGACAGGGGCGGCACCCGGTGCGCCCAGTCGTCCAGCAGGTTGACGGCGTCCCCGGCCAGGCCGAACGAGATCACCGGGCCCAGGAGCGGGTCCTCAATGGCCCGGAAGGTACAGGCCTGCCCCACCGGCGCCATGCTCTGCACCTCCAGTGCCGGGTCGCCGTAACGGGACAGGGTCCGGCGCATCTGCAGGACGTTCAGGCGCAAGGACTCGGCGTCCTGGATATCAAGGCGGACTCCCCCGAGGTCCAGCCGGTGCCGCAGCGTGGGGTCGGTGGTCTTCAGCGCCACCGGCCACCCCAGCATGTCCGCCGCCTCAACCGCCTGGTCCGGGGTGTCGAAGCCAACCGAAGGCAGCACGGTGATGCCGTAATGGCCCAGCAGGGAGCGCGTGGCCGCCGGGTCCAGCTGCTTGAGCTGCTCCCCTTTCACGTCGCGGAGGAGGCCCTCCAGCTCGGCCCGTGCACGCTGCGGATCGCAGCCTTCCGGCTCAACGAAGTGCCCATGGTCGCGCGACACCCACTCCGAGTACCGCACGACGGCGGCGAGCGCGGCCACCGCAGCCCCCGGGTTGGAGAAGCAGGGGACAGCCTGCTCCGCGGACCCCACCATGCCCTCGACATAGACCGAGGGATCCAGGATCCCCGTGAACGCGGCCACCACGGGTTTTCCCGCCTTCACCGAGCATTCGGCCAGGACCTCGGCAATGCTGTCGACTGTAAGCCCGCGCGCGGGCAGCACCGCGGCGACGGCCCCATGGACGGCGTCGGACTCGAGGGCGGCGAGCAGGGACGAACGCAGGGCGGGAAGGGCAACCGACTGGCCGGCGTCGAGGTCCACGCCGGTCACCAGCCGGGCGACGTCAAGCCCATGGGACGACGCGCTGTCCGCCACCACTTTTCCGAGGGCCTGGGAGTTGCTGAAGATGGCCAGCCCCGGCCCGGCAGGCAGGGGCTGGTTGGAGACCACCTGCGCCACGTCCACAAGCTGCTCTATGGTTTCCACCCGGATGACGCCGGACTGGCGGAGCATCGCATCAAGCGCACCTGCGGGTGCCTGCGTGGTGCGCACGGCGTGGCCGGGCGGCAGCCGCAGCCCCATGGCATCGGACTTGGCCACAATGACCGGCTTGATGCGCGCCAGCCTTCGTGCCAGCCGGGAGAACTTGCGCGGGTTGCCGATCGATTCCAGGTACAGGCCCACGGCGGAGGTATCGGCGTCGTCCTCCCAGTACTGCATCATGTCGTTGCCTGACACATCCGCGCGGTTACCGGCGGAGAGGAAGGTGGACAGTCCCAGCCGCCGCCTGCTGGAGGCGGCGTAGAGCGAGACGCCGATGGCCGCTGACTGGGAGAACAGCCCCAGCCCGCCGCGCAGCGGCAGCGTGGGCGCCATCGAGGCGTTCAGCGAGACGGCCGGATGGGTGTTCACGATCCCCAGGGACGCAGGCCCGATCACCCGCATCCCGTTGGCGCGTGCCTGCCGCACCAGGTCGCGCTGCCTCATGAGGCCGCGTTCGCCGTCGTCCGCGAAGCCTGCCGACGCGATCACCAGGCCCTTCACTCCCGCCGCCGCACAGTCGGCGACGACGGCGGGCACTTCCTCGTAGGGGACGGCAATAACGGCCAGCTGCACAGGTCCAGGAACCTCGGAGAGCTTGCCGAAGGAGATCATGCCGGCCAGTTCCAGGGCCTCGGGATTGATGGCAAACACGGGCCCGGGGAAGCCGCCTTCGATGATGTGCTCCAGCAGCTGGTAGCCCACCGTCCCCCACTTGCGGCTGGCCCCGATGACGGCAATGGACAACGGCGTCAGCAGGTCGCGGACGCTCCTCGCCTCCGCGCGGTGCTCGCGGGATTCCATCACGGCCCGGGATTTTTCGGTGGGGTCGATGTTGAACTCAAGGCTGACGACGCCGTCGTCGAAATGCCGTTTGACGTCATAGCCGGCGTCGGAGAAGACCATCAGCATCTTGCGGTTTTCCGGCAGCACCTCCGCGCTGAAGCGGCGGATCCCGTTCTCGTGGGCGGCGGCGGCGAGGTGTTCGAGCAGGATGGAGCCGATTCCCCTCCCTTGGTGCGAATCGGCGATGTTGAACGCCACTTCGGCTTCGGTGGGGTCATCCAGCCGGTCGTACCGGCCGATCCCTACGATTTCACCGCCAATGGTGATGACGAACGCCACCCGGTCCCGGTAGTCCACCTCGGTGAACCGCTTGAGCTCCTTGCTCGAAAGCTTTGCCTTGAACGCAAAGAAGCGCATGTAGATTGAATTCTGCGACTGTCCCATGTGGAACTTCTGGACAGCGTCCGCGTCCGAGGGGTGGATGGGGCGCAGATGTGCCGTCCCGCCGTCCCGGAGCACGACATCGGCTTCCCAATGTTCCGGATATTCGCCGTCCACGGGCTGTTCCACCATAGGCTTAGCCTAGCCAAAAACTCCCGCAGCACTGCCGCCTGCGGCCAACAAACCATTGCACCGCTCTGCAGAAGGATCCACCAACCCCATGGCCCGCCGCCAAAGTTCAGCCCCTCCCGAAGACACCACCCCCTACACGGAGAACATCGTGGACATCGATGTCACCTCCGAAATGGAAGGTTCCTTCCTGGAGTACGCGTATTCGGTGATCTACTCCCGGGCGCTTCCGGACGCCCGCGACGGGCTCAAGCCGGTGCAGCGGCGCATCCTGTACATGATGAGCGACATGGGCCTGCGCCCGGACCGCGGCCATGTGAAAAGCGCCCGCGTGGTGGGCGAGGTCATGGGCAAGCTCCACCCGCACGGCGACACCGCCATCTACGACGCCATGGTGCGCATGGCACAGGACTTCTCGCTGCGGCTGCCCCTGATTGACGGGCACGGCAACTTCGGATCGCTCGACGACGGCCCTGCGGCTCCGCGGTACACGGAAGCGCGGCTTGCGGCGGCTGCCCTGACGCTGACCAACCACCTCGACGAAGACGTGGTGGACTTCGTCCCCAACTACGACAACCAGCTGACCCAGCCGGATGTGCTTCCGGCCGCGTTCCCCAACCTGCTGGTCAACGGCGCCACCGGTATCGCCGTGGGCATGGCCACCAACATGGCCCCGCACAACCTGGTGGAAGTCATTTCCGCCGCCCGGCACCTGATTGCCCACCCGGACGCCACACTGGATGACCTCATGCGCTTCGTTCCGGGTCCCGACCTGCCCAGCGGCGGCCGGATCGTGGGGCTGGACGGCATCCGCGACGCCTACGCCACGGGGCGGGGGTCCTTCAAGACGCGGGCCAAGGTGGATGTGGAACAGCTGTCCGCGCGTCGGACCGGCCTGGTGGTCACCGAACTCCCCTACATGGTGGGCCCGGAAAAGGTCATCGAGAAGATCAAGGACGCCGTCAACGCCAAGAAGCTGACCGGCATCAGCGACATCGTGGACCTGACCGACCGCAAGCACGGACTGCGCCTGGTCATCGAGCTCAAGAACGGCTTCAACCCCAACGCGGTGCTCCAGCAGCTGTACCGCTACTCGCCGATGGAGGACTCCTTCGGCATCAACAACGTCACCCTGGTGGACGGTCAGCCGCAGACCCTGGGCCTGGTGCAGCTGCTGACTGTGTACGTCAACCACCGGATCGACGTGGTCCGCCGCCGGACGGTGTTCCGGCTGGGCAGGAAGAAGGACCGCCTCCACCTGGTGGAGGGCCTCCTCATCGCCATTGTGGACATTGACGAGGTCATCCAGATCATCCGCTCCTCGGACGAGGCAGCCGCCGCCAGGGCTCGCCTGATGTCCATCTATGACCTCACGGAGATCCAGGCGAATTACATCCTGGAGCTCCGGCTGCGCCAGCTGACCAAGTACTCCCGGATCGAGCTGGAGAAGGAGCAGGACGAGCTGCGCCGCGAGATCGCGGAGCTCGAGGCGATCCTGGGCTCCGAGGAGCGGCTCCGGACCCTGGTGTCCGACGAGCTGGGAGAGATTGCCGAGGAGCATGGCACTCCCCGGCGCACCGTCCTCCTCGAATCCGAGGCCGTGGCACCGACCGTGGCCGCCGACCATGCCCTCGCCGCCGGGAAGAAGGGCAAGGCAGCGCCGCTGGCCCTGGAAATCGCCGACGACCCCTGCTGGGCCATCCTGACCGCCTCCGGACAGGTGGCCCGCACCAGCAACCAGGAACCGCTGGCCGAGGCGGGACCCCGGGCAAAACATGACGTGTTCACGTCCGTGGTCAGGACCTCCGCGCGCGGCGAGATCGCGGCGGTCACCTCCCTGGGGCGGATGCTGCGCCTCCAGGTGATGGACATGCCGGTGCTGCCGCCCATGTCCGGCCTGCCCAACCTCGCCGGCGGGGTTCCGGCCAAGGATTTCCTTACCCTGCTCAAGGGGGAAACCCTGGTGGCGTTCGTGCCGCTGGACGAAGTGCTGGCCATCGGCACTTCCCAGGGCGTGGTGAAGCGGGTGCAGCCGGACTACCCCCTGAACCGGGAAGACTGGGACGTCATTGCCCTCAAGGACAAGGACTTCGTGGTCAATGTGGCGCCGGCGGGAGCCGATGATGCTGAGCTGGTGTTCCTGACCAGCCAGGCCCAGCTGCTGAAGTTTGGAGCCGCGAGCGTGCGCCCCCAGGGGCGGACAGCCGGCGGCATGGCGGGAATCAAGCTGGCGGCCGGTGACCGGGTGCTGTTCTTCGGCGCGGTCCAGCCCGGGGACGAGGCCGCCGTGGTGGTGACCATCGCCGGGACAACGGGCGCCCTACCCGGGACCGCCCCCGGCACGGCCAAGGTCACGGCGTTCTCCGAGTACCCCGTGAAGGGCCGTGCAACAGCCGGCGTGCGGGCACACCGCTTCCTGAAGGGCGAGGACACGCTGCTGCTGGCCTGGGCGGGGCACGGCCCGGCCAAGGCCGCCTCGGCTGCGGGGGTCGCCAGATCGTTGCCGCAGGAGCACGGCCGGCGGGACGGTTCCGGTGTCCCGTTGTCGCAGCCGGTGGACGTGGTGGGTCCCGCCATGGCGTGGTCTGACCCCGGCCAGGCGGCCTGATCCGGCCTAGACTGCATGCATGCCTATCGTTCCTGATGAGAAGGACTGGACCTGGGTCCTGACGCGTCCTTGCCCCGAGTGTTCGTTCGACGCCGCAACGGTAACCCCCTCCACCGCCCCGGGGAGCATCGACAACATGCTGCCCCGCTGGCGGGCCGTCCTGCGCAGGCCGGACGTGGCCGAGCGCCCCAATGGGCACACCTGGTCAGCACTGGAGTATGCCTGCCACGTCCGGGACGTCTTCAGCCTTTTCGACCAGCGGCTGAACCTCATGCTCGAATCGGATGAGGCACGGTTCGAGAACTGGGACCAGGACCAGACGGCCGTCGACAAGGATTACGCCAACGCCGATCCGGCAGTGGTCAGCGCAGAACTGACGGCTGAGGGAAAGCAGGCGGCGGAGTCCTTTGCCAGGGTCCGCGAATCAGAGTGGGGACGGAAAGGGCTGCGCAGCAACGGCTCGGAGTTCACCGTCCTGACGCTGGCCCAGTACTTCCTGCACGACGTCGTCCACCACCTTCACGACGTGGACGGCTGAGCACCTTCCGCCACCGCGGCATACGCCGGCGCACCGTTACGTCCTGCACCTCCGGCGTTCCCGGATCCGGCCAGCACCAGCCTCGCATCCTGCGGGTGGATGTCAGCCGGGTTGTGGGTCACCAGCACCACGGTCCGGTTGCCGAGTCCCGCGCGCAGGTCGGCCAGCATGGCCTCTGCCGATGCAGCATCCAGGTGCGCTGTGGGCTCATCCAGCAGGATCACCTCCGCGCCCGTCATCAGCGTGCGCGCCACGGCCAGGCGCTGGCGCTCTCCCCCGCTCAGGAAGGCCCCGCCCGGACCGATCCTGGTGTCCAGCCCGGCGGGCAGGCGCTCCACCAGGCCCGCCAGCCCCACGGACTCCAGCACCTCCATCAGCCCGCCCTCTCCGGCCGGGCCGTTCGCGGGGGGCCTGCCCAGCAGCAGGTTCCCGCGGATGGTCGAGTCGAAGAGGTGGGCCTCCTGCGGACACCAGGCGGCCCGGCCGGTCACCCGGGCTGACCCGGCTGCTGCGGGGAGGAAGCCGAGCAGGACCGAGAGCAGGGTGGACTTTCCGGAACCGGACGGTCCCGTGACGGCCAGCCACCTGCCTGGCTCCGCAACGGCGTTGATCCCGGAAAACACCGGAGCACCGCCCGGCCACGCCACCGCGAGGTCAACGAGTTCGACGCCGGGAGCACCGGCCTGGCGGGCAGGCACCTTGTGCAGGCCGTCGGCTGGGGTGCCTTCGGGGCCCGCGGTGCCGGCGTCCAGGGCGCCCGAGGCGGATACGCGCCGCATGACTGTCCGTAGCGCGGGGAACTGGCGCACCGCCGTCGTCATGGCCGCGTAGGGCTCCACCAGTGCGAGGAGCATCAGTACGACCACCGCCGCCGTCGCCGGGGCCAGCCGGCCGCCGAGCACGGCGGGAGCGGCCAGCCAGGCAGCTGCGAAGGCAGCCGCGCAGCAGGAGGCGGTGGTGACCGCGTGCCCCAGTCCGTCTGCCCACGCTGACCGCTGGGACGCGCGGGTGGCGCTGCGGTCCTGGGCGCGCAGTCCGGCCAGCACCGGGGCGGCAACGCCGTTGGCATGCAGCTCGGCGCGGGCATCGAGGGCTGCGGAAATCCGGCGCAGGACCCCGGACCTCAGGACCTGCTCGGCGCTGGCCGATTTCCGGTCGGCCCACAGCGCCACGGCCGGGGCAAGGAGCAGGCTCGCTGCGGCGGCGGCCAGGACAGCCGGGACCGCGTCCGGCACCAGCAGCCAGGTGGTGGCCAGGGCCAAGGCGGAGACAGCGAGCGCCGTCACCGGCGGCAGCGCAACCCTCGGCAGGAGGTCCCGGACGGTATCGACGTCGTCAATGACCGTCCCGAGGACGTTGCCGCCCTGCAGCAGCCGGCGGAGGGCGAGGGCCCTGCGGCTCAGGGACTCCCAGAGCCGCCCCCGGAGGCGGGTGAGGGCGGCAAACACGGCGTCGTGGAGCAGGAGCCGCTCGCAGTAGCGCAGCACGGCCCGCCCTATCCCGAAGAACCGCACGCCAACAATGGCCGTCAGCAGGTACAGGATGGGCGGCTGCTCGCTGGCACGGATGATCAGCCAGCCGGACAGGCCGGACAGGGCGACGGCGAAGACGGCCGCCAGGGTGCCCACGACGGCAGCCGCTGCGAACTTGCCGCGGACCGGCGCCAGGAGCGCCGCGAGGAGCCGGGTTGTCTGGCGGGTGCCTGCGGCCCTGCGGGAGGGTGCGCCGGCACTGGCGTTTGCAGCCGGGGCAGCAGCGGAGGCCGGCCAGTCGTCCGCTGCGACGTCCACGGCACCCCGTGGTTTCGGCCGGGACTGCTGCAGCGCGGCTTGCCCCGGCGCTGCGGCTGTGGCCGGCTCCCCGGCCCGCAGGTCTGGTTCCCCTGCCCGCCCTGGCTGTGCCTGGACTGGCTCTGCGTACGCACTCACCGGCACCAGGTGGTCAGCGAGGTTGCGGGTGCGCCCGTTGTGCGCCACGAGGATCACGGTGACGCGTCCGCGCAGGCGGCGGATCGCATCTTCCACCACCATGGCCGAGGCGTCGTCCAGGTGCGCGGTGGGTTCATCGAGCAGCAGTACTGTCGCCCCTGCCTCGATCCGGGCCAGCCCCCTGGCGAGTGCCACCCTCCGCAGCTCGCCGGGGCTCAGCTCTGCGGGGTGATGGTGGGCCAGGTGGCCGGCAGCGGCCCGGGCCAGGCAGGAGCGTGCGGCCGCTTCCACGCCGGCGTGGCCGCGGGAGCCCTCGATTTCACCGGAGAGGTACAGGACCACCTCGTCCAGGACAGTTTCGGCGAGCATGACCGGATGCTGCGGCACCCAGGCCAGCGCGCTGCGGTCGATGCCCTGGAGGGTGCCGGTGACCGTGGTGCCGGATCCGTCCCCGATGGTTCCCGCCAGCACGCCGAGGACTGTGCTCTTTCCTGCGCCGCTGGCTCCGTCCAGGGCGGTGATCCTGCCTTGCGGCGCGGTGAAGCTGAGCGGGCCGACAGCGGGGCCCGACCTTCCGCTGTAGCGCACGGTCAGGTCCGTGACGGAGATTGGGGCACCGGGCCGTCCCGCCCGGGTTGCCGGGAGCGGCCGGGGTTCGGGGGCCTCCGTGACTGCGGTGGTTTCCGCGAGGGCCACCCGTCCGTCGTCGCTGGCGTGGTGGGCGGTGCCCAGTTCACGCAGCGGGAGATAGCAGTCCGGGGCCAGGATCAGTGCCAGCAGGCCGGCTTCGAGCGGCATGTCCCCGTGCACCAGCCGGACGCCGATGAACACGGCCACCACCGCGACGGAGATGGTGGCGATCAGTTCCAGCGCCAGCGCTGAGAGGAATGCGGTGCGGAGGGTTCCCATGGTGCGGGTGCGGTATTCCTCGGAGATCTCCTCCAGGGCCTTGCGCTGCGCCGTGGCCCGCCCGAGCCCCACCAGGACCGGCAGGCCTTTTGCCAGCTCCAGCATGTGGGCGGACAGCCTGCCGAGGGCCGCCTGCGCTTCGCGGACGTTGTCTTCGGTGTACCGGCCAATGAGCACCATGAACAGCGGCACCAGCGGTACGGTCAGGACAATCACCACCGCGCTGACCCAGTCCGCGAAGAGGATCCGTGCTCCCAGCAGCAGCGGGATCGCCGCGCAGTTCACCAGTGCCGGGAGGAACTGGGTGTAGTAGTTGTCCAGCGCATCCAGTCCACGGGTTGCCAGGACGGCGAGCCCGCCGTCGGCAGGGCCGGTTCCCCGGGCGCCGTTGCGCAGCGCCCGTTCGAGCAGCCCGGCACGCAGCTCCTCCTTGATGCCAAGGGCCGCGCGCCGGGCAGCGACGGCCTGTGCCCAGACGGTCAGTGACCGCAGGACCACGCCCGCCAGTCCCAACACAACCTGGCCTGCCCAGTTTTGGTCCCCCGCCACCAGTCCGGCCAGTACCGAGGCCACGGCCTGGCCCATCAGGACCAGCGACAGGGCCTTCAGGGCTGCCAGCAGTCCCAGCAGGTAGACGGCGGAGCGGGTGGCCGGGCCGGGAGGGAAACTTGGCCGCATGTCAGCCCTTCGTTGTGAAAGCCCTGGCGGCGATGGCCGGCAGGAAGCTGTGGGCCTCCGGGATGTGCGCTGCACTGACCCGGCGGCGGAACACCCAGTAGGTCCAGGCCTGGTAGGCAATGACAAGGGGAAGGCCGAAGGCCGCCACGATGCTCATGAGCCCCAGGGTGTAGTCGGAGGAGGACGCGTTGGAGATGGTGAGGTCATAGGCCTCGTTGAGGGTGGAGGGCAGCACCACCGGGAACACGGCCGCGAAGATCGATGCCGAACCCAGTGCCAGGAAAGCTCCAAGGGCGGAAAAGGCCTTGCCTTCCGCTCCCCGGCGGGCCCACACCCAGGCCGCTGCGGCGGCGGCGACAGCCACCAGGACAAGGGCCCAGGTCCAGGGCTTCCCTTCCAGGAACTGGATGCTCAGTGCCCACCCCGCGATGGGCAGGAGCAGGACGGGCAGCAGGCGCACGAACCATGTCCGTGCCCGGTGCCGCACGTCGCCGTCGGTCTTCAGGGCCAGGAAAGCCAGCGCGTGGATCAGCGAGAAACCCACGACGGCGAGGCCGCCCAGGACGGCGTATCCGCTGAACCAGGCCAGCGGGCCTCCCTCTCGGTCGCCATTGGCGTTCAGCGGCAGGCCGGTGGTGGTGAGCGCCAGCGCGGCACCCACGCCGAAGGCCGCGAAGAAGGATCCCAGCGCGATGGCCCAGTCCCAGCGGGCACGCCACCGGTCCGTGTCCACCTTGCCCCGGTACTCGAACGCCACCGCCCGGAAAATCAGGGCAACGAGCACCACCAGCAGCGGAAGGTAGAGGGCCGAGAACAGGGAGGCGTACCAGAGCGGGAAGGCGGCGAACGTGGCGCCGCCGGCCGTCAGGAGCCATACCTCGTTGCCGTCCCAGACGGGTCCGATGGTGTTGAGCAGGACGCGGCGCTCCGTGTTGTTGCGGGCGAAAAGCTTCATGAGCATCCCGACGCCGAGGTCGAAGCCCTCCAGGAAGAGGTACCCGGTCCACAGCACCGCGATGGCGATGAACCAGACGGTTGGCAGCAGTTCCATGTGTGTATTTCCTCTGCTCTTCGTGCGCGGCTTAGTAGGCGAACGCCAGGACGTCGTCGCCGGGTTTGCCGCCGCCCGGTCCACCGGATCCGGGGGTGGCGTCCTCATTTTCGTCGGCCGGTGCATGGACCAGCTCAGGCATGGCGGAGACCACTCCGCCGCGGATGTACTTCACCAGCAGCTTGACCTCAACCACCAGCAGGACTGCGTAGACCGCCGTCAGGGTGACCAGCGAGGCCAGCAGCTCCCCGGCAGAGACACCGGGTGATACCGCCGCCGCCGTGAACATGAACACCTGGTCGATGCCGCTGGGATCCGGGTTGGGAGCGACGACGAACGGCTGGCGGCCCATCTCGGTGAAGATCCAGCCGGCCGCGTTGGCACCGAAGGGGGCCAGGATGCCGAAGACGGCGAGCCGCATGAGCCAGCGGGATTCGGGGACGGTGCCCTTCCGGGTGATCCACAGCGCAACGAGGGCGGCGAGGGCCGCGAGCCCGCCGAAGCCGATCATCATGCGGAAGCCCCAGTAGGTGACCTCCATGACGGGAAGGTAGTCGATCTCCTGGCCCGCGCGTTCGCCGTAGATGGGATTGTCCGGAAGGTGGGTCCCGTAGGCCTCCTTGTACTGCGGCAGGAGGCTGTTGACGCCCTGGACTTCGGTGGTGAAGTCGCCCTTCGCCAGGTAGGAGAGGATGCCGGGGACCTCAATGAGGGCAACGATGTCGTCGCAGTTCTGCGAACCAAGGTTGCCGATGCTCAGGACGGAGAACCCGGTGCCGTCATGGCAGGCGGCTTCCGCTGCGGCCATCTTCATGGGCTGCTGCTCGAACATCAGCTTGCCCTGGAGATCCCCGGTGAGGGCGGTGCCGGCGAAGGAGATCATGGCCACCACCGCGCCGATCCGCAGGGACCGGAGCCAGACTTTGTGGTCGTCGCGGTCCCGGCCGGGGATGTCCGCCGATTCGCCCGGGATGACCTTGCCGTCGGCGCCGACGGTGTCGACGCCGTCGCGCCGCCTGCGCCAGAGGTGGTACCAGGCGATGCCCAGCAGGAAGCCGCCGGCAACGGCGAGGGCACCGAAGAGGGTGTGCGGTACGGCAACGAGCGCGGTGTTGTTGGTGAAGACGGCCCAGGCGTCGGTCATGACGGGCCGGCCGTCGATCATCTCCACGCCCACGGGATGCTGCATCCAGCTGTTGGCCACGATGATGAAGTACGCGGAGAAAATCGACCCGATCACTGCGATCCAGAGGCACGCCAGGTGGATGCCGGGCTTGAGCTGCTTCCAGCCGAAGATCCACAGTCCCAGGAAGGTGGATTCGACGAAGAACGCCAGCAGCGCTTCCAGGGCCAGGGGCGCGCCGAAGACGTCGCCCACGAACCGGCTGTATTCGCTCCAGGCCATCCCGAACTGGAACTCCTGGACGATGCCGGTGGCCACGCCCATGATGAAGTTAATAAGGAACAGCTTTCCCCAGAACTTGGTCATCCGGAGGTACTCGGGATTGCCTGTGCGGTGCCACGCCGTCTGCATGACTGCGACAACCAGGCCAAGGCCGATGGTCAGCGGAACCATCATGAAGTGGTAAACGGTGGTGATCCCGAATTGCCAGCGTGCGATTTCCAGCGCGTCCATAGCGTCCAAGGCGGTTCCTCGTGTCAGCGAATGCAGATCTTCTACGTTTTGTAGAACTCAACTTCTACCGAGTGTAGAACAACGGCGGCGGCGGTGTAAAAACCAGCTTCCACTGCCCGGGGTCGGCAGGCAAGGGCCACGTCACGCCACGTGTTCTACCCAACGTAGAAAGTCTTGGGAAAACCGGGTAAATTGGAGGTTGTAGTTCAAACACAGCATGCAGCCACTTCCGCCCGGCGGCGGTGGCGCGGGGAAACAAAGGAAAAGTGCAATGGCTAGTCTTGGTGAACTGGAACGGGCAGTGATGGATCTGCTCTGGGCGGGCCAGGAAGCAGCCACAGCCAACACGCTGCGGGACAGGCTCGCGCAGACCTCGGCCGGCCAGGACGGTGCTGCCGGCCACGAGGGCAAGGAGCTCGCCGTGACCACCGTGCTCACCGTACTGTCGCGGCTGGAGAAGAAGGGCCTGGTGGAGCGCGAACGCGGCACCCGTCCGCACCGCTACCAGGCAGTGTCCAGCCGCGAGGACCACACCGCCGAGCTGATGCACGAGGTACTGGGGTCGGCTCCGGACCGCGAAGCAGTGCTGGCCCGTTTTATCGGGTCCGTATCCGAGGGTGAAGCCGAGACTCTGCGCAAACTGCTTGGCCACCTCTAGCGGACCATGTTCTGGGCCTCGTACCTGCTGGCGGTCCTTGCGATAGTCCTGGCGTGGCCGGTGCCTGTCCTCCTCTCACGCGCGCAGTGGCCCGCCCGCTCACCCTTCACCGCCATGATCCTGTGGCAGGCGATAGCGCTGGCCGGCGGGCTGTCCATGATCGGCGCAATGCTCGTGTATGGCCTGGAACCGATCGGGGACAACCTGATCGCAGGCCTGCGGGCGCTGGCCGGCATGGTGCTCTACAACGCCCCCACCACGGCCCTGGGTTTCTGGCATATTTTCGCCCTGTCCGCAGCAGCGCTGCTCACCGCCCACCTGGTGTTCACCCTGCTGCTGACCTACTACAAGATTGAGCGCCAGCGGCGGCGGCACCGCGAACTGCTGTCCCTGCTGGCCTCGCCGTCCGCTGAGGGGACGGGAACCCTGGTCATCAGCCACAACTCCCCCGTGGCTTACTGCCTTCCCGGCGGCGCCCGGTCCGTGACAGTCCTGTCTGACGGCCTCATGGCAGCCCTGGAGCCCGCAGAACTCCGTGCGGTCCTGATCCATGAGAACGCCCACCTCAGCCAGCGCCACCACCTGCTGCTGTGGGCTTTCGCCGCCTGGCGGCAGGCACTGCCCTGGCTGCCAACCACCCGCCTCGCGCAGGAATCGGTGAACTCCCTGATCGAGATGCTGGCCGACGACGTCGCGCTCAAGACCGAAAGCAAGGCCACGCTGATCAAGGCCATCGCCATTGTGGCCAGCGGGTCGGCCGGGAACAGCGGCGGCGCAGACCTCCGCCCGGAGGCCTCAAGCCTTGCCCTCTCCGGCCTGGACGCCGCCGCCGGCACGTCCGGCGCGGACTCCGCCCGGACCACCGCTTCACGGGTCAGCCGGCTGCTCTCGCCCCGGCCGGAGCTGCCGGCGCCCATCCGCAGCTTGGTCGTGGCGGGATCCGTGCTGCTCCTTGCCCTGCCCACCGCCCTGCTCGTGGTGCCCGGCCTGCTGGGCTGAGTCCCGCCGTCGTCCTCCCTTTGCTGCCCCGACGCCTGCGGCACAGGATGCCTGCGGCCTCCGCGGCCTGCCCGCTGCCTTCTGCCGTCAGGCGTCGATGCGTTCCCGGTCCAGGCTGGCGGCGCCGGCGATGATGAAGTCCTTGCGCGGGGACACGTCCGAGCCCATCAGGAGGTCGAAGATCTCCTCTGCCTGCTGCGCGTTTTCAATCCCTACCTTGCGCAGGGTACGGTGCCGCGGGTCCATGGTGGTTTCCGCCAGCTGTTCGGCGTCCATCTCCCCCAGGCCCTTGTACCGCTGGATGGGCTCCTTGTACCGCTTGCCCTCCTTGGCCAGGCGGGCCAGCAGGACGTGGAGTTCGGCCTCGGAGTAGGTGTAGATCATCTCGTTGGCCTTTTGGCCGGCGTTGATGACCTCCACCCGGTGCAGCGGCGGAACCGCCGCGAACACCCGGCCCTCCAGGATCATGGGCCGCATGTAGCGGAAGAAGAGGGTCAGCAGCAGGGTGCGGATGTGCGCGCCGTCCACGTCGGCGTCAGTCATCAGGATGACCTTGCCGTAGCGGGCGGCAGAGAGGTCGAAGCTGCGCCCGGACCCGGCCCCCACCACCTGGATCAGGGCAGCGCACTCGGCATTGGAGAGCATGTCCCCCACCGAGGCCTTCTGGACATTGAGGATCTTGCCGCGGATGGGCAGCAGCGCCTGGAAGTCGGAGGACCTGGCCAGCTTGGCGGTTCCGAGCGCCGAGTCGCCTTCCACGATGAACAGTTCGGAGCGTGCGACGTCGTCCGTGCGGCAGTCGGCCAGCTTGGTGGGCATGGAGGAGGTTTCCAGCGCGTTCTTGCGCCGTTGGGTCTCCTTGTGCACGCGGGCAGAGATGCGGGACTTCATCTCGTTGACGATTTTTTCGAGCAGCAGGGCGGACTGGGCCTTGTCATTGCGGTTCGCGGAGCTGAGCTTGGCGCCGATCTCCCGCTCCACCACCTTGGCAACAATGGCGCGGACGGCTGATGTGCCCAGGATTTCCTTGGTCTGGCCTTCGAACTGCGGCTCCGCCAGCCGCACTGTCAGGACGGCCGTCAGCCCGGCGAAGATGTCGTCCTTTTCGATCTTGTCATTCCCGGCCTTGAGCTTGCGGGCGTTGTTTTCCACGGCTTTGCGGAACGTCTTCACCAGGGCCTGTTCAAACCCGGACTGGTGGGTTCCGCCCTTGGGCGTGGAAATGATGTTCACGAAGCTGCGGACCGTGCTGTCGTAGCCGATCCCCCAGCGCAGGGCGACATCCACTTCACAGTCCCGCTCCACCTCGGCAAGCTGGCTGTGGCCGCGCTCGTCCAGGACGGGAACGGTCTCCTTGAACTTTCCGGAGCCATGCAGCCGCCACACATCGGTGACTGCCGGGTCAGCGGCGAGGAATTCGACGAATTCGGAGATGCCGCCGTCGTGGTGGAACACCTCTTCGTGGACGCCCGCCTCGCCGGGGGTACCCGGAACCCTCCGCTCATCCCGCACGGTCAGCTTGAGGCCCGGGACCAGGAAGGAGGTCTGCCGGGCGCGGGCGGCCAGTTCCTCGTAGGAGAACTTGGCGTCCGGGGTGAAGATCTGCCGGTCGGCCCAGTAGCGGATCCGGGTTCCCGTGACGCCGCGCTTGGCCTTGCCGGCGATGTCCAGGACCGAGTCGTCAACGAACGGGGTGAAGGGCGCGGCGGGGTCCGTCTTGGAGCCGGTGTCCTTGAACCGACCGGGTTCGCCGCGGCGGAACGACATCTTGTAGGTCTTCCCGCCCCGGTCCACTTCGACGTCGAGGCGCGAGGACAGGGCATTGACCACGGAAGCACCCACACCGTGCAGGCCGCCCGACGCGGTGTAGGAGCCGCCGCCGAACTTGCCGCCGGCGTGCAGTTTGGTGAAGACAACCTCCACGCCCGTCAGGCCGGTCTTGGGTTCCTTGTCGATGGGAATGCCGCGGCCGTCGTCGTGGATCTCCACGGAGTTGTCCGCGTGCAGGATGATTTTGATGTCGTGGCCGAACCCGGCCAGCGCCTCGTCGACGGAATTGTCGATGATTTCCCAGAGGCAGTGCATGAGGCCGCGGGAGTCGGTGGAACCGATGTACATGCCCGGGCGCTTGCGGACGGCCTCCAGGCCTTCCAGTACAGACAGGTGCCGGGCAGTGTAATCAGAACTTGGTGCCACTGGTGATGAGCTCCTTCAGGGACGTAAAACAGCGGGCTGGGATCGCTTCCTCTAGCGTAGTCGGCGCGGCGCCCGCGGTCCGGCTGCCACACCTGGCGGGGGTGTGGACCGCACCACGTCGGTACCTGCGCAGGCTGCTGGGGCGTTCTTGAGCCAACATTGGGGATACGCGCACAGCGAACTTGCCCCATCCTTGCGATGGTTTTGTTACGAATGCTGGTTATATAGACGTACTGATCTACTAAGGAGGCCGACATGACAACAGCAGTGGCAGACCGCACACTCAATGCACTGGACCGGTGCGACCGTTGCGGAGCTCAGGCCTATGTCCGGGTTGTATTGGAGTCCTCCGGCGGTGAGCTGCTCTTCTGTGGCCACCACGCCCGCGCAGTCGAGGCGACTCTGAAACCCTTGAGCTCCGACTGGCACGATGAGACGGGCAAGCTTCATGAGAAGGCAGCCGTAGAAATCGACTAGCTTCCCCAAAGCTGTTGGGACCCCACCGGAAGGTGGGGTCCCAATTCTTTTAAGCCGCGTCCCTCTTTAATCCCCGGCCCGGCGCCATTGGGGGGCACCGTTCCGGCCGGCCAGTCCCAGCCCGCGCGTCCTGCCGGGAACGGCAAAAGCGGCCCGCCCGCTGCCACACCCGCGAGGGCACGGCAGCGGGCGGGCCGCTTTTCCAGCTCATCCTGCTTTTAGTCGAGGTAGTCCCGGAGTACCTGCGACCGCGAGGGGTGGCGGAGCTTGGACATCGTCTTCGATTCGATCTGGCGGATGCGCTCACGCGTCACTCCGTAGACCTTGCCGATTTCGTCTAAAGTCTTCGGCTGTCCGTCGGTCAGGCCGAAGCGCATGGCCACAACCCCGGCTTCGCGCTCGGACAGGGTGTCCAGGACGGAGTGCAGCTGTTCCTGGAGGAGCGTGAAGCTCACGGCGTCCGCGGGAACAACGGCCTCGGAGTCCTCGATCAGGTCACCGAACTCGGAGTCGCCGTCCTCGCCCAGGGGCGTGTGCAGCGAGATGGGCTCACGGCCGTACTTCTGGACTTCCACAACCTTTTCGGGGGTCATGTCGAGTTCAAGCGCGAGCTCTTCGGGCGTAGGTTCGCGGCCGAGGTCCTGGAGCATCTGGCGCTGGACGCGTGCCAGTTTGTTGATGACTTCGACCATGTGGACCGGAATACGGATGGTGCGGGCCTGGTCCGCCATGGCACGGGTGATCGCCTGCCGGATCCACCAGGTGGCGTAGGTGGAGAACTTGAAGCCCTTGGTGTAGTCGAACTTCTCCACCGCACGGATGAGGCCCAGGTTGCCTTCCTGGATCAGGTCCAGGAACAGCATGCCGCGTCCGGTGTAGCGCTTGGCCAGCGAGACCACCAGGCGAAGGTTGGCTTCGAGGAGGTGGTTCTTGGCGCGCTTGCCGTCATGGATGATGAATTCAAGCTCGCGCTTGTACTTCGGATCCATGGAACCGTCGTCCGCGTTGACCTTCTCTTCGGCGAACAGTCCGGCTTCGATCCGGAGGGCAAGGTCCACTTCCTGCTCGGCGTTGAGCAGTGCCACCTTACCGATTTGCTTCAGGTAGTCCTTGACGGGGTCGGCCGTGGCTCCGGCGGACATGACCTGCTGGACAGGCGCGTCGTCGTCGTCAGCGTCCGAGTAGACGAAGCCCTTGCCGGAGCCGGCAACTGCCTTGGCGGGATCGGCCTCGGCGTCCTCCTCGATGACTTCAGGTCCTTCGAGGACGATGTCGTCGAGGTCTTCCTCGACTTCTTCAGCGTCGTCGGTGTCACCGGCAGCGGACTTTGCGGCTGCTGCCTTCGCACCGGGCTTGGGGCCGCGCTTCTTGGGCTCGGGCTTGCCGTCCGCTGCAGCCGCACCGGCCGACGCCTTGTTGGCTGCCCGCGTAGCTGCACGCTTGGCGTTGGTCGCAGCCTGCTTCTCCTCGGCGGACAGTTCGTCCTGGGCGGCGGGGTCCTTCTTCGTGGAAGACGGGGTCACAGAAAACCTTTCTAGCGGTGGTCTGTGGAATCACCATACGGGCAACACCACTATGACCCTGTCAAGTCCGTGGTGAAAACCAAGCGCCACCACGGCCGGCAGAGTCTGTTAAGACAACTGCCGGAGCCGCTGTTATGTTCCCCGCAGGGTCCACTCCTGTGCGCTCAATACACGGACCCAACCGGGTCTCGGCCTCCATTGTCTCATGTTTTCCCCGAATCGGGCCTCCCCGTCATTCGCCACCGCCGGGTGTCCCCGCCGTCCGGCCCCGTCTGCCGCCGCTCCCCCGGACCCCGGCAGCGGTCACGCCGCGTCCGGGCCGAACTTCTGCCAGGCAGCCTCCTTCCGTGCCGCCCAGCCGCAAAGTGTTCCGCGCCGGACCAGTTCCAGCAGCAGTTCCGCCAGGCGGTACCCGGGTTCCGCGTCAAGGGCCTGCCGGAGATAGACCGCCGAGTAGGAGCCGCGGCCGCGGCACCAGGCGATCCAGCCCCTTCCCGTGAACGATGCAGCCGCCGCCCGGCCGCCGGCTGCGGCAAGCTGCCCAAGGGCCAGGTCCAGGGCGTTGAGCCGTTCCCAGTCCGGGACGGCCGGGGCCACGCCCATCAGGACGTCCCCGTAGCCCGGGATTCCTGCACCGGGCGGTCCTTCCTTCGGCGGTCCTGTCTCCGCCGCAGCGCCCTGCAGTCCATCCGCGCATGCCCCGGTCCCCGGGAAGGCCTGGGGCGCCACAGGGGCCAGGAGGCATTCATCCCGGAAGAGCCCCAACTGCCCGGCACCGGCCCGGGCAGCTTGTGTACCGGCTGCCGCCATCATCAGGACAGCATCCCGGTACGCGGGGACCAACAGCGAGGCGCGCAGGAATCCGTCGCGATCCGCCTCGGGCAGCCAGGCTTCCTTCAGCGGGCGGTCCAGCAGATCCAGCCAGAGCCTGAGGACCGAGTCGAACTGCTGCCTGCTTGCCCGGCGAAGGTCCAGTTGCGCGGACCACGCGGTTTCAGCTTCCCTGACGGCAGCGAGGTAGAGGCTGGAAACCGGAAGCGCGGGTGCCTGCTCCTCCGGCTGCGGGCCAATGCTGCTTCCGCGGTAGACCATCTCGGTGTTCAAGGTGCTGTCACGGATCTGCTGCACCGGCCGGCCGGGGAGCGGGCAGCACGAAACATCCAGGCACCAGGCCTCGCGCCAGAAATCATCACCGACATACCAGGCTTCCCGGACCGGCATCCCGGCGTCTTCCAGCATGGAGTCCAGGCCGGCCAGCAGACCGTCGTACGGGGACGGCGACGACGCGCTGCCGTTGCTGGTGAAGAAAGCCAGCAAGGTGCCGTCAGCTTCCTTGTCCGCCGCCAGGTAGCGCCGGACGGCCTGCAGGAACTTGGCCGGTGCGGCCAGGACCTCGCGTCCTGGGAGGTCCAGCCGGAGGGTAGCGCCAAGCCTCGTACCCTGCAGGGTCATCGCCACCAGGCTCTGCGCCGGCCAGTATCCGAGCGAGTGCGGGATGAAGCCGAGGATGTCTTCGGGGCTGCGGACTGTCAGGTGGTCTGGAGAAGTCATGGCTCCAGCTTCCGCCCCCCGCCGGCTCCCGATAAGAACGGACAGCGGCTATGTGCGGAAACCGGGCCTGTGGAGGATCAGTGCCAGTGGAGGACCAGCGTCACTCATCGGGGATCGAGGACCCGCGCCGCCGCGCAAGGTTCTCGCGCCGCTGCCGGGCCAGCGTGCTGCGCAGCGGCGGCACCACCACACCCTGGGCGGCCATCTGCCGCCGCACCTTGCGCCGGCACACGAGCATGGCTGCCGCCCCGAACCCCAGCAGCAGGAACTGGACGCTCAGGGCGATCCGGAAAGGATCCAGGCCGTAGAGGACGCCCTGGGAGAACCCGCTGGCAAACAGGATGTCCAGCACGAGCCCGATCAGGAAGATCGCCACCAGGGCGGCGATGAACCCGCCCACGTTGACGATGCCCGTGGCCGTCCCGATCCGGTGCGCAGGGTTGAAGGTGCGGGCAAAGTCGAAGCCGATCATGGACCCCGGACCGCCGACGGCCAGCACCACCACGAGACCGGCCAGCAGCCACAGCGGAGCACGGCCGGGGGTCAGCAGGACGGCGGCCCACGCTGCCGCGGTTGCGCCGGCGATGAGCAGGACCATGGTGGAACGCCGTAACGGGTGGCGGGAGACGAAGCGTCCGATGAAGGGCCCCACCGCCATCGCGGCGGCGACGTAGAGGGCCATCAGGGCCGCCACCGTTCCTGCGTCCAGGCCCTGGCCGGAGAGCAGGAACGGGTAGCCCCATGTCATGGCGAACACGGTGCCGCTGAACTGAATGGTGAAGTGGCTCCAGAGCCCCAGGCGGGTCCCCGGCTGGCGCCAGGCCCGGGCCAGCGAGGACCCGGTAGCCCGCAGCCCCTGCTGGGCCTGCGGGCGGGCGGTTCCCGGCGGGACGTCCTGCAGCAGCACCAGCGTAAGGACGACGGCGAGGGCTGACATCCCGGCAAGCATGAGGAACGCCGGGGTCCAGCCCGCGAGATGCAGGACGAAGGCGAAGGGGATAACGCTGAACAGCTGGCCGAGCTGGCCGGACATGCCCGTCAGCTGCGTCACCAGTGGAACCCGGGCAGGAGCGAACCAGAGCGGAATCAGCCGGATCACGGAAATGAACGTCATGGCGTCCCCGGCGCCCACCAGGACCCGGCCGGCCACTCCCCCGGGAATGCTGTCTGCAAAGGCGAGCTGGAGCTGGCCCAGCCCCATGAGGACTGCGCCGCCGGCGATCATGGCACGGGAGCCAAACCTGTCCACCAGAAGCCCTACGGGAATCTGGAGCCCCGCGTAGACAAGGAGCTGAAGGACAGTGAAGAAGGAGATCGCTGACGCGCTGGCCTGGAACCTCTCGGTGGCTTCCAGCCCCACCACGCCAAAGGACGTGCGCTGCGCCACGGCCACCAGGTACCCGAATATTCCGATGGTCCAGATAAGCCAGGCGCGGGGTGCAGTCACTCCTTCATTATGCCCGGGCGCCCGCCGGGGCCCTTACTTGCCGGGGTTCTCCCGGGCCAGGTAGGCCTCCACGGCAGCGCCGAGGTCGTCGGCGTTGGGCAGCTCGTCGTTCTCGTCCGCCAGGAGCGACCGGCGGACCGTGCCCTCGGCCTTTTCGTCGTAGCGGGCCTCCAGCCGCGACACCACCTGCTGGACGTCCTCGGAGGCGTCGATCTGTTCCGCGATCTGGCGGCTTACCTCACGGCCTGCTTCCCGGAGCCTGTCCGATGGCAGCATCAGTGATGTGGCGGCACCGAGGTATTCAAGGCCTGCGACGGCGGCGGTGGGGTATTCCGCCTCGGCCAGGTAGTGCGGCACATGGATGACATAGCCGGCAACATTGCGTCCTGCCTCCACGAGGCGGAGTTCCAGGATGTGGCCTACGGCGGCGGGGACCTCCACGGTGGGCTTCCACACCGAGATACCCTCGATCAGGTCAGGACGGTTACCGTGCACCGTCACACCCACCGGCCTGGTGTGGGGAACGGGCATGGGGATGGAGTGGATCCAGGTCACCAGGTTCACATCCAGCTTCTCCACGATGCCCACCACGGCCCGTGCGAACCTCTCCCACTGCAGGTCAGGTTCGAAGCCCGCCAGGAGCAGGAAGGGCTTACCCAGCCCGTCCTTCAGCCGGTACAGGGCCAGCCGGGGCTCCTGGTAATCCTGGAGGTGGTCCTCCACGAACGTCAGGTGCGGCCGGCGCGAGCGGTAGTCAATAAGCTGGTCCGCATCAAAAACCGCCACCGGCTCGGCGTCGAGGGAATCCAGCAGTTCGGCATTGATCTGCTTCACCACGTGGCCTGCGTCGGCAAACCCGGTGAAGCCCATCACCAGGTTCAGCCCGCGGAGTTCAGGGCTGTGGAACAGCTCAATGTTGCTCGCATAGAGCGCATCGGGGTCCAGCAGGGAGCCGGAGATCCGTTCAAGCACGGCATGTTCCTTTCACAGGTGCGGGTGGACATTCTTTACAACGCCCGGGGGCAGCGGGGCATTCCGGCGCCGGCTGTGGCGCACCTCTCACGGAATTCACCAGCTCCGACACGGACGGGCTACGATCGGAACTGGCCTGCCAGACGGGCCCGCAGGCACCCGGACTGCGTTCCGAACGGCGGTACCCGGGCAACCATGGCAGAGCGCCGAACATGCACCCCTGCCCGAACATCTTTCGAGAATCGAGGACTGATCCGCGTGGTCAAGAATACTGAAATCAACCTTAGTACCCTCTCGCGGGACCTGAAGAAAAGCCCCAGTGACGCCGTCGTCATAGGTGTGGGGCAGGGTGCGGACGGACCCGTCCTCCTGGACAACCCGCTGACCGCCCGGTCCGCCGAGGCGCTGACCGATTCCCTGAAGGCCCTCGGCATTACGGGCGCAGCGGACCAGCTGGTGCGCCTGCCGGGCCTTCCCGAGACCGGCGCGGGCGTTTTGGTCCTCGCCGGGGTGGGCAAGGTATCAGCCACGAAGCCACTGGCAGGGGAAGCCCTGCGGCGGGCAGCAGGCTCCGCCGTCCGCCAGCTCGCCGGCCTGGCCACGGTTGCCCTGGCATTCCCGACGGCGTCCCTCGCCGACGTTGAGGCCGTAGCCGAAGGTGCCGCGCTGGGCGCCTATTCCTTCAGCGAGTTCCGGTCCTCCAAGGACGGCCTGAAGGACCCCGTCCGCAATGCCGTGATCTTCACTGAACTGGCCGGCCAGAAGGAACTGGACGAGGTCCTCAAGCGCGCCACGCTGATCGGCAGGGCGGTCAACGCCACCCGGTCCCTGGTCAACCAGCCGCCCAGCCACCTCTACCCGGAAACCTTCGCTGACGCCGCGAAGGACCTCGCCAAGGGGCTGCCCGTCAAAGTGACCGTCTGGGACGAGAAGCGACTCGAGAAGGAAGGCTTCGGCGGCATCATGGGCGTGGGCAAGGGCTCGGCACGCCAGCCCCGCCTGGTCAAGGTGGAGTACTCCCCTGCCAAGGCAACCTCGAAGATCGCGCTGGTCGGCAAGGGCATCACGTTCGACACCGGCGGCATCTCCATCAAGCCGGCCCTGGGCATGGGCGACATGAAGAGCGACATGGCGGGGGCCGCAGTCGTCCTTAACACTGTCCTGGCCCTCGCGGGACTCGGCCTGCCGGTCAAGGCCACCGCCTGGCTCTGCATCGCCGAGAACATGCCCTCCGGCGCCGCCTCCCGCCCCGCCGACGTCCTCACCATGTTCGGGGGCAAGACCGTTGAGGTCCTGAACACCGACGCCGAGGGGCGGCTGGTCATGGCCGACGGCATCGTGGCCGCGAGCCGCGAATACCCCGACGCCATCATCGACGTTGCCACGCTCACCGGGGCGCAGCTGATCGCCCTGGGCAACCGGACAGCCGGCGTCATGGGATCCGAGAGCGTGACGGGCCCGCTCAAGGCGGCAGCGGACCGGGCCGGTGAACTCGTGTGGCCCATGCCGCTGCCCGAGGAACTGCGGCCCAGCCTGGATTCGCAGGTCGCCGACCTCGCCAACATCGGCGAACGCCACGGCGGCATGATGACCGCCGCCGTTTTCCTCCGCGAGTTCGTGGGTAAGGGCAAGGACGGGGAACAGATCCCCTGGGCCCACATCGACATCGCCGGGCCGTCCTTTAATAACGGGAGCCCGTACGGCTACACGCACAAGCAGGGAACGGGCTGCACCGTCCGGACCCTGGTGGCGTACGTGGAGGACATCCTGGCTGCCGCCTGACCCTTTGGCGGCCTCCGGCGTGCTGTCACGCGGCTTTGCGGGACCGGTGATCCCTGTGCCACAAAGCCGCGTGACACTCGACACAAGCGCTCCACAAACGTGGTGCCAGGGTGGAGCATGGATAAGTGGTTCGCTAAGGTGAACCACGGTAGTCACAAATGCAAGAGAATTGGCCTGCTGGCATAATCACGGCAGTGCAAGTTCCAAGACCAGATGATGCGCAGGATCGCGTCATCGTTCACGCGAGGGAGCGTTTAAGTGGCCGATCAGGCAACTGCGCAAGAATTCGACATCCTGGTACTCGGTGGCGGCAGCGGCGGATACGCCGCCGCGCTCCGGGCAGTACAGCTTGGCCTCACCGTCGGCCTCGTGGAGAAGGCCAAGCTGGGCGGCACCTGCCTCCACAACGGCTGCATCCCCACCAAGGCCCTCCTGCACTCCGCGGAACTGGCCGACCACGCCCGTGACTCCGCCAAGTACGGCGTGAACGTCACCCTTGACAGCATCGACATCAATGCCGTCAACGCGTACAAGGACGGCATCATCGCCGGCAAGTACAAGGGCCTTCAGGGACTCATCAAGTCCAAGGGCATCACCGTCATCGAAGGTGAAGGCAAGCTCCAGGGCACCGACACCGTCGTGGTGAACGGCACCGCGTATAAGGGCAAGAACATCGTCCTGGCCACGGGTTCCTACTCGCGCACCCTGCCCGGCCTGGAGCTCGGCGGCAAGGTCATCACCTCCGACCAGGCCCTGACCATGGACTTCATCCCCAAGAGCGCCATCATCCTGGGCGGCGGCGTCATCGGCGTCGAGTTCGCCTCTGTGTGGAAGTCCTTCGGCGTCGACGTCACCATCGTGGAGGGCCTGCCCTCGCTGGTTCCCAACGAGGACGCCACCATCGTGAAGAACTTCGAGCGCGCCTTCAAAAAGCGCGGCATCAAGTTCTCCACCGGCGTGTTCTTCCAGGGCGTCGAGCAGAACGACGACGGCGTCAAGGTCACCCTGGTGGACGGCAAGACGTTCGAAGCCGACCTGCTGCTGGTTGCCGTGGGCCGCGGCCCCGTCACCGCCAACCTCGGATACGAGGAAGCGGGCATCACCATTGACCGCGGCTTCGTCATCACCAACGAGCGCCTCCACACGGGCGTCGGCAACATCTACGCGGTGGGCGACATCGTCCCCGGCGTGCAGCTGGCGCACCGCGGCTACCAGCAGGGCATCTTCGTGGCCGAGGAAATCGCCGGCCTGAAGCCTGTGGTGGTCGAGGACATCAACATTCCCAAGGTCACCTACTCCGAGCCGGAGATCGCTACCGTGGGCTACACCGAAAAGGCCGCCAAGGAGAAGTTCGGCGAGGACCAGGTGCAGACCCAGGAATACAACCTCGCAGGCAACGGCAAGAGCTCCATCCTGGGCACCTCCGGCCTGGTCAAGCTGGTCCGGCAGAAGGACGGCCCCGTGGTGGGCGTCCACATGATCGGCGCGCGCATGGGCGAGCAGGTGGGCGAGGCCCAGCTGATCGTGAACTGGGAAGCTTACCCGGAGGATGTGGCCCAGCTGCTCCACGCCCACCCCACCCAGAACGAGTCCCTGGGCGAAGCCCACCTGGCACTCGCCGGCAAGCCGCTTCACGGCTAGTCTCCCCAAAACCCAAGGGCCTGGTGCACCCGGCACGGAATGCCGGGTGCACTAGGCTGGCCAAACGGCAGCAATCATCCGCACTAAAGATCAATAAGGAGAACGGGGACGACATGTCTGAATCCGTTAACTTGCCCGCCCTCGGTGAGAGCGTCACCGAAGGAACCGTCACCCGCTGGCTCAAGCAGGTAGGTGACCGGGTAGAGGTGGACGAGCCGCTGCTCGAAGTCTCCACCGACAAAGTAGACACTGAAATCCCCTCTCCTGTAGCTGGCGTGATTGAGGAAATCCTGGTGGCCGAGGACGAGACCGCCGAGGTCGGCGCTCCCCTGGTTCGCATCGGGGACGGCTCCGGCGGCGGCGCACCCGCCGAAGAGGCTCCCGCCGAGGAGGCCCCTGCTGCCGAGGAAGCGCCGGCTCCCGCCGAAGCGCCCTCCACCGAGGCGCCCGCTCCCGCAGAAGCACCTGCCCAGGAAAAGTCCGCACCTGAGGCGCCGGCCGCCGGCGGCGAAAGCCACGACGTCACCCTGCCGGCCCTCGGTGAGAGCGTCACGGAAGGTACCGTCACCCGCTGGCTCAAGGCTGTTGGCGACGCCGTGGAGGTGGACGAACCCCTGCTGGAGGTTTCCACCGACAAGGTCGACACCGAAATTCCCTCCCCCGTGGCCGGCACCCTCCAGGAAATCCGCGTCAACGAGGATGAGACCGCCGAGGTTGGATCCGTCCTTGCCGTCATCGGTTCAGGCGCTGCTGCCGCCCCGGCCGAGGCCCCCTCCACCGAGGCACCGGCCAAGGAAGAGCCGAAGGCTGAAGCACCCGCACCGCAGGCCGCTCCCGCCCAGGAAGCACCCAAGGAGGAAGCCCCCAAGGCTGCCCCGGCTCCCCAGGCTGCTGCACCGGCGTCCGAAGAAGCTGCACCGTCAGCAGGCGGATCCGAGTCGGGTTATGTGACTCCCCTGGTCCGGAAGCTCGCCAACCAGCACGGCGTGGACATCACCTCCCTCTCCGGCACCGGCGTCGGCGGCCGCATCCGCAAGCAGGATGTCATCGCCGCAGCCGAGGCAAAGGCAGCTCCCGCGGCCGCGCCCGCAGCTCCGGCAGCGTCCGCCCCGGCAGCCTCCGCATCCGCGGGCCAGGCCGCTTCCTCGCTGCGCGGCACCACCCAGAAGGCCCCGCGCATCCGCCAGGTCATCGCCCGCCGCATGCGCGAGTCCCTTGAGGTCTCCACGCAGCTGACCCAGGTCCACGAAGTGGACATGACCAAGGTCGCCAAGCTCCGTGCCCGCGCCAAGAACTCCTTCCAGGCACAGAACGGCGTCAAGCTGACCTTCCTGCCGTTCATCGCCAAGGCTGTCGCCGAGGCCCTCAAGCAGCACCCCAAGCTGAACGCTGCCTACGACGAGGACAAGCAGGAGATCACCTACCACAACGCCGAGCACCTGGCGATCGCCGTCGATACTGACAAGGGCCTGCTGGTTCCGGTCATCTCCGATGCCGGCAGCCTGAACCTTGCGGGACTGGCGGGCAAGATCGCCGACGTTGCCGGCCGCACCCGCGACGGCAAGATCGGCCCGGACGAGCTGTCCGGCGGCACATTCAGCATCACCAACATCGGTTCGGTCGGGGCCCTGTTCGACACCCCGATCATCAACCAGCCGCAGGTGGGCATCCTCGGCACCGGCGCCATCGTCAAGCGCGCTGTGGTGGTGGCCGATGAGAACGGTGACGATTCGATCGCCATCCGCTCCATGATGTACCTGTCCCTGACGTACGACCACCGCCTGGTGGACGGCGCGGACGCCGGCCGTTTCCTCCAGACCCTGAAGGCACGCCTTGAAGAAGGCGCCTTCGAAGCGGACCTGGGGCTGTAACACCCGGACGCACACGACGGCGGTGCAGGCAACGGCGGGATACCTCCCGGACGGCCTGCACCGCCGTCGTCGTTTAACGCTCAGGCTCCCGCCCGGAAAGTATGCGGACGGGGCACCACGCACCCGAACCGCTACTACGCCCGGTAGAACGAATGGCTACACTGGTCCCATGAACATCGTCTATAACATCGTGGTCTTCCTGCATATCGTCGGCGCCGCCATGATCGTCGGCATCTGGATCGGCCAGATGAAGAAGCCCACCGTCCACCCCCGCCAGTTCGACGGCGCCATGCTCCAGCTGCTGACCGGAGTGGCACTGATGGGGCTTATCCCGGCCCTGGACATGGACGCCAACTATTTCAAGCTCGGCATTAAGTTCGCTGTGGCGCTGGCCGTTGGCGTGCTCGCCTTCATCGGCCGCCGCAAGTACAAGAAGGGCGAGGACATCAGCGCAGGCCTGGCGCATGGCGTAGGCGGACTCGCGCTGCTGAACATCGCCATCGCGACGCTCTGGCAGTAGCAGCCCCGGCCAAAACCACGACGGCGGCGTTTCCTTCCCAGGGAGCGCCGCCGTCGTTGTTTCCTACCCCGGTCATAATCCTCTGACAGCGGACAGCCGGTGCATGCCGCGGGTGTTGTCCCTAGGATGGGACACGGCGGGGCCCGGGCACCGGCCTGCCCCGGTACACATCGACCTGAGGAGTGAACATGGCAGCAACACGTTCAGCAAACGCAGTATGGAACGGCAACCTGACGGAAGGTGCCGGCACCACCAGCCTGGCCACCTCAGGCCTGGGCACGTTCGATGTCACCTGGAAGGCCCGCACCGAAGCGGCCAACGGCAAGACCAGCCCGGAGGAACTCATCGCCGCAGCCCACGCCGCGTGCTTCTCCATGGCCTTCAGCAACGAGCTCGATAAGGCGGGCCACACACCTGAGGAAGTCCGCACCAAGGCAGACGTGACGTTTGTTCCCGGCACGGGAATCACTGGCAGCCACCTCACCATGTCAGCGCGGGTCCCCGGCATTTCCGAGGAGGAGTTCCAGAAGATCGCGGGCGAGGCCAAGGTGGGCTGCCCCGTGTCCGGCGCCCTGGCCAGCATCGACATCACCCTGGATGCGACCCTGGAGTCCTGATCCGGCAAAAGTAAAAAAGCCCTGCCTGGCCATTCCGGCCAGGCAGGGCTTTTTGCTGCGCTGCGGTTCTACTGCCGATGCGGCTTCTGCTGCTGGGGCTACTTCCCCTGGCGGCGTGCCGGCAGCGGGGCGGGACGCAGCCGGCGGTAGCCTTCGCGGGCCGGCGGACGGTCGGTGGGCAGTTCCTGGATCATTTCCTTCAGCGCACCAATGCCGTACTCCAGCTGGGGGTCCCGGCCCGCGGCATAGGCATGGGGCGGGAACGTGACCTCGATGTCCGGGTCCACCCCGTAGTTCTCCACGCTCCAGCCCACACCGCCGCCGAACCAGGTGGCGTACCGCGGCTGCGTCACGCCGGTGCCGTCGGCCAGGGCGAAGCGGTTGTCAATGCCCACCACCCCGCCCCACGTGCGCGTTCCGATGACCGGCCCGATCCCCCTCAGCTTGGACACCTGCGTGATGATGTCCCCGTCCGAGCCGGCAAACTCATCGGCCAGGATGATCACCGGACCGCGCGGCGCATGGTGGGGGTACGTCCGCGGCTTTTCGCCGCGGGGCATGCTCCAGCCCGTGACCTTGCGTCCAATGAGCTCTGCCACCAGCTGCGAGGTGTGCCCGCCGCGGTTGCGCCGCACATCGACGATCAGTCCGTCCAGGGCAGTTTCGGTGTCCAGGTCCCGGTGCAGCTGTGCCCAGCCGTTCGCCATCATGTCCGGGATGTGGAGGTAGCCGAATGTGCCCGCTGACGCTTCACGGACGGTCCGCCGGTTCGAAGCCACCCATTCCTGGTACCGGAGGCGCTCCTCGTCCTTGACGGGCACGACGGCGACGCGGCGCTGGGTGCCCGCTGCGGCTCCGTGCGCAGCACCGTTCAGGAGGGTCAGCTCGACGGCGCGCCCTGCGGCTCCGACAAGCTGCATGGCCGGGGTGACGCTTTCCGAGAGCGGCACGCCGTCGATGGCGAGCAGGATATCCCCCGCCTTGCCGCCGACGCCGGGCCGGGTCAGGGGCGACGTCGCCAGCGGGTCGGAGGACTCGCCGGCAAGGATCCGCGTGATTTCCCAGCCGGCGGACGTGTAGGCCAGGTCGGCGCCCAGCCTGCCCTGGCCGTGGCTGCCGTTCTCCGTGACGAGTGCCGGCCGGACGTAGGCGTGCGAGGTTCCCAGCTCGCCGTGCAGTTCCCAGAGGAGGTCCACCAGGTCATCGTGGGAGCCCAGGCGCTCCACCAGGGGACGGTAGCGCTTGTGGATGGATTCCCAGTCCTGGCCGGCCATGTCCTCGGTCCAGAAGAAGTCGCGCTGCAGCCGCCACGCCTCGTCGAAGGCCTGGCCCCATACGCTGAGCGGTTCCATCATGACCCGGATCCGGCCGAGGTCAACCTTGACCAGCTTCCCGGATTCCTCATCCGCCTTGGCATCTGCGGGCACCACGGTGACCTGCTTGTCCGAGACCAGCACCACCTTGCTGCGGTCCCCTGACAGCCGGTAGCTGTCCAGCGCGTCCACCAGGGTGGCCTGCTTTCGCCGTCCAAGGTCGAACCGGACCAGGCTGGGGCGGGCGTCCTTGTCGTCCTGGCTGGCCTTGCCGTCGCCGGTGACCCCGGCGAGGGCCCAGTCGAGCCACAGCAGGGCCCCCTCAGTTGCCTTCAGTGAGGTGTAGTTCCCCTGCGGCACGGGAACGGTGATGACCCGGTGGGCCAGGCCCTCGGCGTCCACCCGAACGTCCGGTGCTGCCGATTCCCCGTCCGGGCCCTGCCCGTCTCCCCCTGCGGCGGCAGCTTCCCCTGCATCGGAGTCCACCGCGGGACCAAAGGGCGACGGCGTGTCCGCCGCGAGTGCCACAAGGTACGGCTTGATGGGGCTGGGGAAGGAGAGGTCGAAGGAATGTCCGTCGTACACCGGGTCGAAGCTGCGGTTCGACAGGAACGCCAGGAACTTCCCGTCCGGGGTAAAGACCGGGGACTTGTCTCCGAAGCGGCCGTCCGTGACATCCACCGGGACGGATCCCGGCTTTGCCACGCTGGCCATCCGCAGCCGGCTGCGGGAACCGAAGGACGTGACCGGTTCCGACCACACGAGCCACTGCGAGTCCGCCGACCACGAGAGGTCGGCAACCGTGCCCTCGCCAATGCTGGACACCAGCGTCAGTTCACCTGTGCGGGTGTCCGCCACATAAACCTCGCCGAAGGACGTGCCGAGGGCGAGCCGTTGCCCGTCAGGACTGGCTTCCAGGGCGCTGGCACGCGACGGACGGGGAAAGTCGATGCGGGTTGCTGCCGGAAGTGCCTGTGCTTCGGCGGAGGTGCCGGCTTCAGGAGCAACGTCGGCCTGCTCATCAGAGGCGTGGGCCGGCACGGCGTTCCCGGCCAGCGCAGGGTTCCCGGCCAGCGCGGCAGCACCGGCAGCGGGGACCGGCTGCGGCAGGACTACGGTCTCTTCCTTTCCTGCGGCCACCGGCGTGGGAACGTCCGCCGTGCTGCGGGTTGCGGCGCCACCCGGGCCCGCGCTCCCTTCCGTGCCGCCAAGCCCGGCATGCGGCACCGGAGCCGCGATGTCCTTGATGTACAACGCCTCGACGTTGCCGTGGTCTGCGAGGTAGGCGATCCGACCGTCCCCCAGGGGCCGGGGCAGGCGGGCGCGGACACCCGGCGTCGCCTCGATGATGCGGGACGGCCCGTCCTTGTGGCGCAGCCAGTGGATGGTGCCGTGGGCTTCGATTGCACTGGCGGAACCGGTCGTGTCAGGTACTGCCGCACCGAGGTGCCTGGCGGTCTTGAGCAGGGCAGGACGCCTGGACTGCGAGGCGGAGCCAAGGGTGATGTCCAGCCGAACGGCGTCGGAGCCGAGATCGTGCAGTACCCACAGCTCGCCGGCGGATTCGAAAATGACCCGTTTGCCGTCGGTGGCGGCATGCCGGACGTAGAAGTCCTCGTGGTCCGTGTGGCGGCGCAGGTCCTTTCCGCTGGGAAGGACCGAATAGAGGTTGCCGTAGCCCTCGTGGTCCGAAAGGAAGGCGATCCGGCCGTCCACCCACATGGGATCGGCAAGGTTGCCGTCAAGCTCCGGCACCAGGCGTTCAAACTCCCCGTTGCCGTCGGCGTCGATCCACAGCTTCCCCGCGGTGCCGCCGCGGTAGCGTTTCCACCAGGCGGGTTCGCGGGACAGCACGCTGCCCACCACCACGGGCCGCTCGTCGCCCACCTCCGGACCAAAGGCTACGGACTCAACCGGCCCGTACGGGAGTTCCTCGGCCCAGCCGCCCTCCAGCGGGACGCTGTAGGCGTGCGTGTGCCTGCTTTCGGCCTGGCGGAACGCGCTGGTGACCACCACTGAACCGCTGGCAGTGAATCCCTTGACCCGCGTTGTGGTGTGGCCGAAGAAGGTCAGCTGCCTGTACCCGCCGCCGTCGACTTCTGCCGACACCACTTCCGGCGCCGTTCCCTGGACCACCGTCCACACCAGCCGCTTCCCGTCGGGGGTGAACCGGGGGTTGCGGGCGGGCAGTTGGAGGGCCGAGACGCGCCAGGCGCGGCCGCCGCCCAAGGGCGCGATCCACACGTCGTCCTCGGCCACGAAAGTGACCAGATCGCCGTGCAGATGCGGGAAACGGAAGTAGCTGGAAAAGGTCATCGTTCGATCATAGTCAACCCTCCTGCGGCCTGTCGGGAGGTGCCGCCGGCGCTGCGGCGTGGTGAGATGGACCATGCGCATCGTCATGGCCGGCGCCTCCGGGCTCCTCGGCACTTCCATGTCAGAAACCTTCACCAAGGCAGGCCACGACGTCGTGTCCCTGGTCAGGGGGGACCCCGCCTCCGCGTCCGAGGTCAGGTGGGATCCCGCGGCCGGTGACCTGGATCCGCAGGCCCTGGCCGGGGCGGATGCCGTGGTTAACCTTTCCGGCGCCGGCATCGGGGACCGGCCCTGGACCCGCAAACGGGTGGAGGAGCTGTTCAGCTCGCGGATTGGATCAACGCGGACCCTCACGCAGGCGATGCGGCACTTGGATTCCCCGCCGGCGGCCTTTATCAGCCAGTCCGGCTCGAACTATTACGGCGACGCCGGCAACACCGTACTCCGTGAGTCCGCACCGCCGGGATCGGGAACCTTGTCGCGGATCTGCGTTGAGTGGGAGGACGCAGCCCGTTCGGCCCCGGACGGGGTGCGGGTGGTGACAACGCGGACAGGCGTTGTCCTCAGCCGGTCAGGCGGGGCGCTGGGCAGGCTGCTGCCCCTGATCCGGCTGGGCCTGGGCGGGCCGCTGGGGAGCGGCCGGCAGTACTGGCCCTGGGTCACCCTGCCGGACGTATCGGCGGCATTCCTCTTTCTGCTCGAGTCACGGGTCAGCGGGCCAGTGAACCTGTGCGCTCCCGAGCAGGCTGACGTGGGCACGCTGGTGGGGGAAATTGCGCGTGCACTGCACCGGCCCGCGGCCCTGCGGGTCCCCGCCCCTGTGCTGCGGCTGCTGATGCGGGATCTGGCGGAGGAACTCCTGCTTTCCAGCCAGCGCATGGAACCGGCGGTGCTCCTCGGGGCCGGTTTCGCGTGGCAGCACCCCACGGTGGCAGAGGCCGCCCAGTGGGTTGCCGGCAAGGACTAGGTGGGGATCAGTCCCCTGGAAGGATCTCGCTGATGCGCCACGCGCCGCCCACGGTCACGAGGACCAGTCGGAGCTGGCGGCTGGTGGTGGCCGGGCCCGTCCCGACGACGGAGCCCCCGGCATCCTTCTCCTCATATGCGGAGGAACTGGAGCGCACCCGCACCAGGGCGCGGGCGGCAGTGGCTTCGTCCTCCAGATGCAACTCGGCAAGGGTGCCGGAAAACCCGGCGAGGACGTGGCCGGAGCTTCGAAGCCGTTCGGCTGTCCGCCCATCGGCGGCAGCTGCCGGGGAGCCTCCCGCGTTAACCTCGTCGAGCAGCCCGAGCTCTCCCGTGCTGAAGGCCAGGTCCCGCAGGGCAGCGAGGCCCTGGACAGCCTGGATGGGATCCGACGCCCGCGCCTGCTGCCTGGCCGCAGCCGCAGGGCCACCGCTGTTGTCGCCCCCGCCGTTTTTCACTGCTCCCTGTTCGCTCCCGCCGATTTCGGTGGGAGCGCCGGAGATGTCCTGGGCTGCTGGGCTGGCAGCAGGTCCACTTGCTGCATCTTCACTTTCCGCAGCCCCACCCGAGGGAGTGTCGGGCGCCCGTCCGCCGCCGGATTCCTGACCAACACTGGACTCCCGGACCGTGACGGACTCCGGCGCAGGACCTGGCTTAAAAGGCAGTTCTGCGGCCCCTGCAAGCCACCATGCCACGGCCGCCGCCACCACGGCGGCCGCAGGGAGGAAGCCTCGCAGCAGTGGCGCGCGGCGCTGCAGGGGTGAGCGGCGCCGTCCCCTGCTGAGGTGGGTTGGGCCAGGATGTGCCACGCCCGCATCTGCCGGGCTGGATCGTACTGGACCTCCACCTGTTGGGCTGGATCGTGCCGTGCCGGTATCTGCTGTGCCAACTTCTGCTGTGCCAACATCTGCCGGGCCAGCTTGGGCGCTGCCAACGTCCGCTCGGCCGGCGTGCTTCCCGCCGGAAGGGCGGCGTTCGTTGACGGGCTGTGGAAACGGCATGCGCGGGCCGGCGAAGGAATGGCCGGACCATCTGGCAGTGGCGATCCACCTTCCTGCGGCCTTGTACTTTTCCGCAGCTGCCCTGGGCCGGGATGGTGCCGGGTTCTGCCGGCGGGTCAACAGCTCCGGAATCACCGTGGGATGGACGGAGGCGGCGAGGTCCAGTGGCCGGGGCGACGCGCTGCGGTAGACGGCGGTAGCCAGCGCCGCCGCGGTGGGCCGGGCACGCCGGTCCTCGTTCAGGCCTGCTTCCAGTGCAGCGGCCAGCTCCCGCGGAACATCCGGAACCAGGAGCTGCAGCGGCGGCCGGCCCGACGTCCTGGGCGGAGCCTGGCCCGTGAGGCAGAACCAGCCCAGCGCCGCCGTCGAATAGACATCCCTTTCGGGCTGCAGGCCACGCACGGCGTCCACCGGTGACGGGTCCACGAAGCCCGGTGTTCCTGACGCTGCTGCATGGCCGGGGTCGCCCAGCATCCGCGCGATGCCGACGTCTGACAGCAAGGGTTTTCCCTGCCCGGTGAACAGGACGTTTCCCGGCGAGACGTCCGCATGGGTGAATCCCTTGCTGTGCAGGTATCCCAGCGCCTGGGCGATGGGTGTCAGCACCGTGACCGTTTCGCCAACGCTCAACTTTCCGCGGCTGGCCATGAGGCCGGCCAGGGACCCGCCCGGCGCATAATCCATCACCAGGGCCGTGCCGCCTTCGGGCTGTCCTGGAAACCGGACGGCATCATGTGCCTTGACCAGGTGCGGGTGGTCCAGGACTGACAGGATGCGGACCTCGCGCCGGACCGCGTCCTCAGTCAGCGGTTCACCACCGGCTGGGCCGGCCGTGCCGGGGTGGAAGCACTTGAGGGCAAAGTCCCGCCCGGTCCGGTTTTCCCTGGCCAGCCAGACCGTCGCGCACCCTCCGCGCCCCAGCATGCGTCCCACGGCGAAGCCGGGCACCCCGGGCGGCACCTCGGGCACCTGCGAAATTTCCATACGACATGTCTAGCCGAATCCTCTTCGCCGTGCAGAAGTTATCCACAGGCTTCACGGCAGCGCCCGGCCACGCTGGAAGCTCCGTGTGACGTCCCTCCGGCAGGTGGGTGAGCTTCAACACTAAACCGGGCACGGGACGCCGCGGGGTCTAAGCTGGATGCCATGACTCTTGAGTTTTCACAGCTGGGTCTTGCTCCCGATCTTGTCGACTACATCCGTGGCTGGCAGATCCAGAGCGAACTCCACGACAAAGTGGTCGCGGGGATGGCCCCCAGCACTGTCCTCCTCCTGGAACACGCTGCGGTCTACACCGCAGGCAAACGGACCGAGGATCATGAACGGCCCTTCGACGGCACTCCGGTGGTCCCCGTGGACCGGGGCGGAAAGCTGACCTGGCACGGGCCCGGCCAGCTGGTGGGATACCCCATCATCAAACTGAAAAACCGGGCAGGCATCCGCGACTATGTGGAACGCCTGGAAGCCGTGATCATCGCGGTGCTGGCCGATTACGGAATCACCGCAGTCCGCATCAAGGGCAGGGCCGGAGTCTGGATCACCGCGGACAGCAAGGGCCCGGACCGGAAGATTGCCGCCATCGGCATTCGGGTGCATGAGGGCGTGACCATGCACGGGTTCGCCATCAACTGCAACAACGACCTCGCCCCCTATTCCCAGATCATCGCCTGCGGCATCACTGACGCCGGCGTGACAACCATCGCCCAGGAAACGGGCCGTGACGTCGCCCCGGCTGACCTCGTGGCCCGCATTACAGAAGAACTGCGCAAGAATGAAGACGCCCTGGTCGCTACCCCCGAAGGAGCACTACTGTGACATTGGCACCTGAAGGCCGGAAGCTTTTGCGCGTTGAACAGCGCAATTCTGCTGTTCCGGTGGAGCGTAAGCCGGAGTGGATCAAGGCGAAGGTCCAGATGGGCCCGGAGTTTGTCCAGCTCAAGAACCTGGTCAAGAAAGAAGGCCTGCACACGGTGTGTGAGGAGGCCGGCTGCCCCAACATTTTCGAGTGCTGGGAGGACAAGGAAGCCACGTTCCTGATCGGCGGGTCCGAGTGCACCCGGCGCTGTGATTTCTGCCAGATCGATACCGGCAAGCCCTCCCCGGTGGACATGTTCGAACCCACCAAGGTGGCCCGGTCCGTGCAGGCGATGCAGCTGCGCTACGCCACCGTCACCGGTGTGGCCCGCGACGACCTCGAAGACGAGGGCGTGTGGCTGTACGCCGAGACAGTCCGGAAGATCCACGAGCTGAACCCCGGCACCGGCGTGGAACTGCTGATCCCGGACTTCTCCGGCAAACCCGAGCACATCAAGGCGATCTGCGATTCCAAACCCGAGGTGTTCGCTCACAACGTCGAGACCGTGCCACGGATCTTCAAGCGGATCCGGCCCGCGTTCCGGTACGAGCGGTCCCTGGACGTGATCACGCAGGGCCGGAACCTGGGCATGGTCACCAAGTCCAACCTGATCCTGGGCATGGGCGAAACCCGCGAGGAAATCTCCGAGGCCCTGCGGGACCTGCACGAGGCCGGCTGCGACCTGATCACCATCACCCAGTACCTGCGCCCGAGTGAGCGGCACCTCCCGGTGGACCGGTGGGTCAAGCCCCAGGAATTCGTGGACCTCCAGGACGAGGCCACCGAGATCGGGTTCCTCGGCGTGATGTCCGGGCCGCTGGTCCGTTCCTCCTACCGCGCCGGGCGGCTCTGGGCCACCGCGATGCGGAAGAAAGGCTGGGAGATCCCCGCCGAACTCGCCCACATCGAGTCCTCCGGCAGCACCCGCCAGGAAGCCAGCTCACTCATCGCAGCACACCACTGATCTGCAGTTCCCCAAAAAACGCAGCGTCCCCGCAGGGCCGGCACAGGAATAATCCGGTGCCGGCCCTGCGGCTTTGGTCACGTAGAATTAAGGCACTATGGCGAAATCCCCTGATTCCAGCAACTCCACTCCGTCTGGCTCCAGCGCAGTCAAGCGTGGCCTCTTCTCCCGCAAGCCGAAAGAAGCGAAGGCCAAGAAGCCCAGCCGGCTCAAGCAGATCCGCGAAGTCTTCACCATGACCCGCCGTCATGACCCCATGGTCCCGTGGCTGATGCTGCTGGTTTTCCTTGGCGTCGTGGCTGTCAGCTTCCTGGTGGGCTTCTGGCTGGAAAACTGGATCACCGGCCTGATCATCGGCATCCCCCTGGGCCTGCTTGGCGCCACGTTCATCCTGTCCCGCAGGGCAGAACGCGCCGCATTCGCCCAGATCGAGAACCAGCCCGGCGCTTCCGGCGCCGCACTGGGAACGCTACGCCGCGGCTGGATCACCGAGGAACAGCCTGTTGCCGTCAACCCAAGGACGCAGGACGCCGTCTTCCGCGCCATCGGCCGTCCCGGCGTCGTCCTTGTCAGCGAAGGCCCCACGCACCGGGTAAAGCCTCTGCTGGACGCGGAACGCAAACGGCTTGCGCGCATCCTGCCGAACGTCACCGTCCACGTCATCGAAAGCGGCCGGGGCGAGGGCCAGGTGCCCATCAGCGAGGTGGCCAAGAAAATGGGCAAGCTCAAGAAGGAACTGACCAAGCTTGAGGTGAACGCAGTGTCCAAGCGCATCTCCTCACTGGGCAACCGCCTCCCGATCCCCAAGGGCATCGACCCCTACAAGGCGCGTCCCAACCGCGGACGCTAGTTTTTGAACCTGCCCCGGTTCCGGCTCCGGCCGGCAGCCGGGGCGTTTCTTTGCCGCTTTCACGGCAGGAGAGGACGTTATTGTGAGCTTCAAGAAAACAGCGGTGATCCGCGCATTCCGGATCCTGGCCATCGCCGAAGCCTTCAGCTGGGCGGCGCTCCTTATCGGCATGTACTTCAAATGGATTGCCGGCACCACCGAAATTGGCGTCCAGGTTGCCGGACCAATACATGGTGCACTCTTCGTGGGCTACGGCATTGCCGCCCTTGCCCTTTGGAGGCTGCAGCGGTGGCCCTTCGTCGTGGCGCTGTTCGCAGGCATCTCCGCCGTCTTCCCGTTCGCCACGGTCCTGTTCGAGCGCTGGGCGGACAAGCGGAACTACCTGGACGCCGCCCCGGCGACGCCGGACACCACGGCAGTCCGGGAAGCCAGCTCCGTCTAGCGGCGCTTCAGGGGCCGGGAGCCCAACGCTGCAGCCTTCAGCGCCGCACCAGCAGCGTATCCATGGCCTTGTCGTGGAGGCCCCGGTGGTCGGGGTCGAAAATGACCGCGGGGATGACCAGGCAAAGCAGCAGGGACCTCACCAGCGCCGCCAGCGGCCCGGCCGGCCCGCCGCCGGCCTTCACCACGTGGATGCCCATGGCACGGTGTCCGATGCTGTAGCCCAGGGTTCCTATCAGCAGGGTCTGTTCGACGGCGAAGATCGCCAGGGTGGCCCACGGATCTCCTCCGAAAGCGAAGTTGCTGATCAGGAGCGCGACGCCCCAGTCGATCATGATGGCCGCGATCCTGCGGCCCGCCCGCGCAATGGAGCCCGGTCCCGACTCGGGCAGTCCCAGCCGCTCCCCCGGATATTTCGAGATGCCCGATGTATCGGGGCCGGAGAGCCAGGAGCCGATGTCTTTGCGATCTACCACGGTCCAAGCTTAGCGACTTCCCGCCGACCACACTGTGGATGGAGTTAGACCACAGAGTGGACGGAAGATAGCGTTGCCATATCAGGGCACTATGTAACCTGCCCGAAACAATGCGGACACGGACGGGAAATGCCGCGTCCATAGGCTGTTACCAGTTTCAAGCAATCCGCCGGCGGGCAGTACAGGGCAGGTAACACCAGCAGGGTACTTACAGCAGGGAAACTGCGTTTCCCTGCGCTTCGGATTGCGCTGGATCAGCTGGCTTGCCAGCCAGATATTACATATGCGTTAGGAGCATAGATGTTCAAGACTGCGGACGAAGTCCTCAAGTTCATCAAGGACGAAGATATTAAATTCGTCGATATCCGCTTCACCGACCTCCCCGGCGTCCAGCAGCACTTCAACGTGCCGGCCAAGAGCGTTGACGCTGACTTCTTCGTCAACGGCCAGCTCTTCGACGGATCCTCCATCCGCGGCTTCCAGGGCATTGCAGAATCTGACATGCAGCTGATCCCGGACGTCACCACTGCGTTCCTGGACACCTTCCGCATGGAGAAGACGCTGGCGCTGAACTTCTCCATCGTCAACCCGCGTACGGGCGATCCGTACCACCGCGACCCCCGCGGCGTGGCCGAGAAGGCCGAAGCCTACCTGGCCTCCACCGGCATTGCCGATACCGCGTTCTTCGCTCCCGAAGCTGAGTTCTTCGTGTTCGACAACGTGCAGTACCAGTCCTCCCCCCAGGGCAGCTTCTACAAGATCGACTCCGAGGAAGCCCACTGGAACACGGGCCGCGAGGAAGAAGGCGGAAACCTGGGTTACAAGACCCCCGTCAAGGGCGGCTACTTCCCGGTTTCCCCCACCGACAAGCAGGCTGACCTGCGCGACGCCATGTGTGTCGCCCTGGACGAGGCCGGCCTTGAGGTCGAGCGCAGCCACCACGAAGTTGGATCCGCCGGCCAGGCAGAGATCAACTACAAGTTCACCACCCTGACGCACGCTGCCGATGACCTGCAGAAGTTCAAGTACGTCATCAAGAACACCGCAGACGCCTGGGGCAAGTCCGTAACGTTCATGCCCAAGCCGGTCTTTGGCGACAACGGCTCCGGCATGCACTGCCACCAGTCGCTGTGGAACGGCGGCGAGCCGCTGTTCTACGACGAGAAGGGCTACGCCGGCCTGTCCGACACCGCCCGCTGGTACATTGGCGGCCTGCTCAAGCACGCCTCCGCCGTCCTGGCCTTCACCAACCCGACGGTGAACTCCTACCGCCGCCTGGTCAAGGGCTTCGAAGCTCCGGTCAACATGGTTTACTCGCAGGGCAACCGCTCCGCAGGTATCCGCATCCCGATCACGGGCTCCAACCCCAAGGCCAAGCGCATCGAGTTCCGCGCTCCGGACCCCTCCTCCAACCCGTACCTGGCGTTCGCTGCCCAGCTGATGGCCGGCATCGACGGCATCCGCAACCGCATTGAGCCCCCGGCCCCGATCGACAAGGACCTCTACGAGCTCCCCGCCGAAGAGGCCAAGGACATCCCCAAGGCTCCGGGCACCCTCGAGGAAGCACTGGAGGCCCTGCGCGAGGACAACGAGTTCCTGCAGGCCGGTGGCGTGTTCACCCAGGACCTGATCGACACCTGGATCGAGTACAAGTACGAGAACGAGATCCGCCCGCTGTCCCTGCGCCCGAACCCCTACGAGTTCGAGCTCTACTACGGCGTCTAGCATCACCGTCTCCTGAGACACCAAAGGCGGCCACCGCTTCACCGGTGGCCGCCTTTTGCGTGTGGCCCGAAGGTGGGAGCCCGGCTCCAGACGTGCTGAGACCGGGAGCCGGACCCCCTGACGAATGCCCCCCGGGACGAAGACCAGTTTCAGCCCTCCCCCCAACAAGGTTGAAGAACACCGCCATTCCACATGATCGGGCAATCGCTTTCTCAGCGCAATGCGGCCCGCCGCCTGTTATGCCATTGTGGTCAAAAACTGTGGAACATGATCCGCTGCGGACCCGCCTGCCCGCCAATGTACTGTCCCCGGTCCACGAACCCGGCGCGGCGGTAGGCGGACAGGCCCGCAGCATTCGCTTCATTGACGGAAAGAACGACGCCGGCCTCCCCCGTTTGGTGCCTGGCGGTGAGTTTTTGGGCGGCGGACACAGCGGCGGCCGCTGCGAGCGGACCGAGCCCCCTGCCCTGTTCGCGCCTGTCGATCAGGAAACCCCTGAGGAGCCACGCAGAGTGGTCGTCCGGCCAGCCTGCCAGGCGCGCCGCCCCGGCCTGCAGGGTCAGGACACCAACGGCCCGGCCTGCGGACTCGATCACATAGGGCCGGCGTGATTCCTCGGCGAGTCCGGCCAGTGCCATGCGGAGCGGATCGCCAACAAACCTGTCCTGCCCCGGCCCCGTTTCGAGTCCGGCAACTGCCTCAAGGTGGATGGCGCGGGCGTCGTCGTCGAGGTCCTGGAACGAAATCAGCCAGACCCCCGTGCCCATGCTGTTCAGGACTGCGGTCCGGCAGGATCTTCGCCTGAAGGGGAGCCGGCCGGCGGGCCTGCCGGGTCCATCCAGAAAACCTCCCAAAGGTGACCGTCCGGATCCTGGAAGCTGTGGTTGTACATGAAGCCGTAGTCCTGGGCATCCTGGGACGCCGAGCCGCCGTTGGCCAGGGCAGTCTGCACTGCCTGGTCCACGGCCTCCCTGCTGTCCACGGAGTAGGCGATGATTGCCTCCGCTGAACCGCTGGTGCCGGCGACCTCCTTGGTGGTGAAGGTCTTGAAGTACGCCTCCACCAGGAGCATCACGTACGCGTTCTCGTTGACCACCATGCACGTGGCGTTCTCGTCCGTGAAATCAGGGTTGAAGGTGAAGCCCAGGGCCGTGAAGAAACCGACCGAGCGTTGGAGGTCCTGGACGGGCAGGTTGAGGAAGAGTTGGCTTGCCATGCGCTCAACCTAGCACCGGACCCTGACAGGCGTCAGCCGCTTCCTGCCGCCCCCTGCCGGCTACTGGCCGTAGAAGACCCGCTCGAAGACAGCCCTCGCCCTTCGGCTGACCCGCAGGTAATCCTCCTCCAGCGCCGCTGCCTGTCCCGGCTCGTACCCGCACCAGCGGGCGACAGCTTCCAGGTCCCGCCGGGACGACGGCAAAAGGTCCGACGCCTTGCCGCTCCAGATGACGTTCGCGGACCGGATCCGGCTTGCAAGACGCCAGGCGGCGGCCAGCAGGCCGGCGTCATCCCGTGCGAGCAGGCCGGACCGGGCGGCAGCATCCAGCGCTTCCAGGGTGGACGTGGTCCGCAGCTCCGGGTGGCTGCCAGCGTGCTGCAGCTGCAGGAGCTGCACAAGCCATTCGACGTCGCTCAGTCCGCCCCGGCCCAGCTTGAGGTGGCGGGCGGGGTCCGCGCCGCGGGGCAGTCGTTCGGACTCCACGCGCGCCTTGATGCGCCTGATTTCCCGCACGTCGGTCTCCGCAACCGATTCCGGGTACCTGATGGGGTCGATAAGTTCCAGGAAGTCTTTGGCCAGGTCGTCATTGCCGGCCATGGGACGGGCCCTGAGCAGTGCCTGCGCCTCCCAGATAAGGGACCAGCGCCGGTAGTATTCCGCAAAGGAGTCGAGGGAACGGACCATGGCACCGTTCTTCCCCTCGGGGCGCAGGTCCGCATCCATCTGGAGCACCCGCTCGGCCATGATGGCCGGCTTCAACGGCTGCGTCAGCAGGGTGGAAACCTTGTTGACGATCCGGGTGGCCTGCTCCTGTGCTTCTTCGGGGCTGAACCCGGGCAGGGCCCTGTGCACGTACATCACATCCGCGTCCGAACCGTAGCCGATCTCGCGGCCGCCCTGGCGTCCCATGGCAACCACCAGCACGGTGGTCTTCAGCGGCCCGTTGGCGGAGACGATGCCCTCCGCCACGCGCAGGGCGCCCAGGACCGCGGCCCTGTCCGTGTCCGCCAGGGCCCTCCCCACCTGGTCCTGGTCCAGCAGGCCGGCCGAATCGGCGATGGCGATCCGAAGGATTTCACGACGCCGGATCAGCCGGATGAGGCGCATGGCGCTTTCCGGATCCGCATGCCGAGACATCTTGGAGGTGATTTCCTGCCACTGGGCATCGAACCCCACAGGTGCCAGGTCCTTGTCCTGGCCCAGCCAGGCCACGGACTCGGGCGAAACCTCCAGCAGATCCGCGATGAGCCGTGAGTTGGACAGCATGTGGCACAGCCGCTCTGCGGCAGCGTTGGAGTCCCGGAGCATCCCCAGGTACCAGTGCGTGGTTCCCAGGGCTTCGCTGACGCGCCGGAACGCAAGGAGCCCGGCGTCCGCGTCCACGCCTTCAGCCAGCCAGTCGAGCAGGATCGGCAGCAGCTGCCGCTGGAGGGCTGCGCGCCGGCTGACCCCGGCGGTCAGCGCCTCGATATGGCGCATGGCGCCCTTCGGGTCCCGGTACCCCAGCGCAGCCAGGCGGCCCTCGGCAGCTTCCGGCGTCAGCCTGGCGTCTTCGCTGCTGAGCTTGGCCGCCGTGTTGAGCAGCGGGCGGTAGAAGATGCGCTCGTGCAGTTCCCGGACGGAGCGCTTGGTCTTCTGCCAGGTGGACAGCAGGGCGTCCGGATGGGGCCGCTCGTTGGAGAACGGGCCCAGCACGGCTTTTGCCAGCGACCTGAGCGCCGGTTCGGCAACGGGCATCAGGTGCGTCCTGCGCAGCTGGAAGAGCTGGATGCGGTGTTCCAGCAGGCGCAGGTAGCGGTAGGCGTTGTCGAAGGCGGCCGCGTCCGAGCGGCCGATATAGCCCCCGGCGGACAGGGCCGCAATGGCGGAGGTGGTGTCCCGGCGCCGTAATGTTTCGTCTGCCTTGCCGTGGACCAGCTGGAGCAGCTGCACGGTGAATTCGACGTCACGCAGCCCGCCGCGGCCAAGCTTGATCTGCCGCTGCTCCTCCGCAGCCGGAATGTGTTCGGTCACCCGGCGGCGCATGGCCTGCACCGATTCCACGAATCCGTCCCGGCTGGCCGAACTCCAGATCAGCGGCGCTACGGCTTCCTCGTAGCGGCGGCCAAGGTCGGCGTCGCCGGCAATGGTCCGGGCCTTCAGCAGCGCCTGGAACTCCCAGCTTTCAGCCCAGCGGGCATAGTACGTCTGGTGCGAGGCCAGGGTACGGACCAGTGGCCCGGACTTTCCTTCCGGCCGGAGGTTCGCGTCCACCTCCCACAGGCCCGGTTCACGGGCAACGGAGGAAATGGCACGGGAAATTCCGCTCGCCAGCGCTGTTCCTATGGTGTTCGCCTTCGCGTCATCGAGGGCGCCGGGGTCCACCACGTAGATGACGTCGACGTCGGAAATGTAGTTCAGTTCGCGGGCGCCGCACTTGCCCATCCCGATCACGGCAAGGCCGACGTCGGCAACGTCCCCGGAGCCGTACTGCTCGACCGCCTCTGCGCGCGAGACGGCAAGCGCGGCTTCGATGGCTGCGCCGGCAAGGTCCGCGAGCTCCGCCCCCACTGACGGGAGGAAGTCCAGGGGATCGGCTGCGCACAGGTCCTTGACGGCCAGGTCCACTACGCCCCTGCGGTACGCCGTGCGAAGCGCCGCATAGGCGTCATTCCCGGTGCTTGCTGCCACGGGCCGGACGGCGCGGGGGTCGGCTCCCACAGACTGCAGGAGGACCCCGCGCAGGGCGGCGGGATCGGCCTGCATCGGCTCGGGGCTGGCGCGGACATGGAAGGCCTCCAGGTGTTCCGGATGCCGGATCAGGAACTCCCCCAGGGCTTCGGATGCGCCCAGCACGCGGTACATCGGTTCGCTGGCGTCGGGGTCGGCGGCGGCCAGTTCCCGGAGCGCCGGGTGCTTTTCGATCAGGCGGACCAGGGACTGCAGCGCGGTGTCCGGGCTGGCTGCCAGCTGCAGGCCCGCAAACAGCCTGTCCTGGTCCAGCCCTTCCAGTTCCGGCGCAGCAAGGAACCGCTCCCCCTTGTCGAGGTCGCTGAATCCGGCCGCAATGAGGCGGCGTGCCAGGCTCACGCCGGCAGCCTAGAGGATGCCGAGGTTGCGCTGCAGCTCGTAGGGCGTCACCTGCAGGCGGTAGTCCTGCCACTCGGCACGCTTGTTGCGCAGGAAGTGCTCAAACACCTGCTCTCCCAGGATCTGGGGCATGAGCTCAGAGTCTTCCATGGTCCGGATGGCGTCATGCAGGCTGGCAGGGAGGGGATCGTGTCCCATGGCGCGACGTTCGGCCGAGCTCAGCGACCACACGTCGTCCTCGGCGGCGGCCGGGAGGTCGTAGCCTTCCTCGATGCCTTTCAGGCCGGCCCCGAGCAGGACCGCGTAGGCCAGGTAGGGGTTGGCCGCGGAGTCGATGCCGCGGTACTCGATCCGTGCGGACTGGCCCTTGCCCGGCTTGTACAGCGGAACCCGAACCAGGGCTGAGCGGTTGTTGTGGCCCCAGCTCAGATAGCTCGGAGCCTCTCCGCCGCCCCAGAGGCGCTTGTAGGAGTTAACGAACTGGTTGGTCACTGCGGTGAATTCGGGCGCGTGCTTGAGGATGCCGGCGATGAACTGGCGGGCGGTCTTTGAGAGCTGGAATTCGGCGCCGGCCTCGTAGAACGCGTTGGTGTCGCCTTCGAACAGCGAGAAGTGCGTGTGCATGCCGGAGCCCGGGTGGGCGGTGAACGGCTTGGGCATGAAGGTGGCATAGGTGCCCTGCTGCAGAGCCACTTCCTTGATGACGGTGCGGAAGGTCATGATGTTGTCCGCGGTCTGCAGGGCGTCCGCGTAGCGCAGGTCGATTTCATTCTGGCCGGGGCCCGCCTCGTGGTGGCTGAATTCCACGGAGATGCCCACGGATTCGAGCATGGTGACAGCTGTCCGGCGGAAGTCCTGGGCCACGCCGCCAGGAACATGGTCAAAATAGCCGCCCTCGTCCACGGGCACGGGGGCGCCGTCCGGGCCGGGTTCCTGGGACTTGAGGAGGTAGAACTCGATTTCGGGGTGGGTGTAGCAGGTGAAGCCCATGTCGGCGGCCTTGGCGAGGGTCCGCTTCAGGACGTTGCGGGGATCCGCGGCAGACGGTTCGCCGTCCGGCGTGAGGATATCGCAGAACATGCGCGAGGTCTGTTCCGTCTCCCCGCGCCACGGCAGGATCTGGAAGGTGGAGGGATCGGGCTGGGCCAGCATGTCTGACTCGAATACCCGGGCCAGGCCTTCAATGGCGGAGCCGTCGAAGCCCAGGCCTTCCTCGAACGCACCCTCAACCTCTGCGGGGGCCAGTGCCACGGACTTGAGCGAACCCACGACGTCGGTGAACCACAGGCGCACGAAACGTACGTCGCGCTCTTCGATTGTGCGCAGGACAAACTCTTGCTGGCGGTCCATGATGGCCTCTTCTCCGGTCAACGTCCATGCTCCGGGCCCGCAGTAAAGGGAAGCCGGCAGCAGTTCACCAACACTGTACTAAGCATTCGGCGCCGATGCTGAAGCCTGCGCCGCGCGTAACACAGCGTTAACGCCCCGCCACCGGATTTGAGCCGCGCAACCGGGCTGTGCGCACCGTCCGGACCCGCCGCAGGCCGGTCCCTATGACCCTTATCACCAGGGGAGCCTCCGGTCCGCGGTAGCTAGGACAGCGGCTCCCCCACTACGCTCATGCCATGGCCTCAAGCACCAGCTCCGATTCCAGCATGTCCGCCGACGTCCCCGCCCCCTACGGCACCGGGCCGGGCCAGGCAGCTGCGCCTGCGGCTGCGGCAGAGCCGAAGCCGGCCAAGGTGCGCATCCACCACCTGCAGCAGGCCAAGAGGGACGGTACCAAGTTCGCCATGCTGACTGCCTACGAGCAGTACACGGCTGAAATCTTTGACGCCGCCGGAATCGAGGTTCTCCTGGTCGGCGACTCGGCCTCGAACAACGTGTTCGGCAACGAGACCAGCCTTCCCGTCACGGTGGACGAACTGCTGCCTCTCTGCCGTGCCGTAGCACGCAGCGCCAAGCGCGCTCTCATCGTGGCCGACCTGCCGTTCGGCAGCTATGAGGTGTCCGCGGAACAGGCAGTCGGGGCCGGCGTCAGGTTCCTCAAGGAAGGCCTGGCGCACGCCGTCAAGATCGAGGGCGGCGCCTACTATGCGCCCACGGTGAAGGCCATGGTCCAGGCCGGCATTCCGGTCATGGCACATATCGGTTTCACCCCGCAGAGCGAGCACGCCCTGGGCGGTTACCGCGTGCAGGGCCGCGGCGACGATGCGCAGCGCCTTATCGACGACGCAGTCGCCCTCGCTGAGGCGGGCGCGTTCTGCGTGCTGATGGAGATGGTCCCCGCCGGGACGGCAGCTGCCGTGGACGCGGCTGTTCCCGTCCCCACCGTGGGCATCGGCGCGGGCAAGGAAACAACCGGACAGGTGCTCGTGTGGCAGGACATGGCCGGGCTGCGGGGCGGGCGGATGGCCAAGTTCGTCAAGCAGTACGCAGACCTGCGCAGCACGCTGCTGGACGCTGCCACGCAGTATGGCAATGACGTCAGGTCAGGACAGTTCCCCGGGCCGGAACACTCGTTCTAAAAGGCGCCGACGGAACAGGCGGGCCGGCACCCGGCCGGCCTGCCCGCCCGACGGTCAGTCGTCGTCGTCCTTTTCCCAGGCCTCATTGCGGGCCCGCACCTTTTCCAGCGCGTGTTCGGCTTCCTCCCGCGTTTTGTACGGTCCGATCAGCTGGCTCCAGTCGGACAGCCGGTCCTCTTCGATCTCATGCGTATTGACGTTGTACCAGTACTCAGTCATCGTTGCTCCTCGTTCCGGCGGCGGGAAAGCTGCGGCGTGACCCGCGTAACTTAAATTCTTACGCAGGCCCTGCGCGGCTTCCGGTTGTTAGGCGTTCTGCACTGCCTTATATGATCAATCTATGCCTTCCCTTGCCTCGACTGCACCCATCGGCACCCTCACCCCGGGAACCATAGGTCCGCAGCGTCCCGTCCCGGCGTCCATCCCCCGGCCGGAGTACGTCGGCAGGCCCGCACCGGCGAAATTCACCGGTTCGGAGGTCAAGTCCCCGGAAACAATCGAGAAGATCCGGATCGCGGGGAAGATCGCGGCACAGGCCATCGTGGAGGTGGGCAAGCACATCAAGCCCGGCGTCACCACCGACCAGCTGGACAAAGTGGGACATGAGTTCCTCCTTGACCACCACGCCTACCCGTCCACCCTCGGTTACCGGGGCTTCCCCAAGTCGCTGTGCTCCTCCCTGAACGAGGTCATTTGCCATGGCATCCCGGACAGCACAGTGGTCCGGGACGGGGACATCCTCAACATCGACATCACCGCCTTCATCAACGGAGTCCACGGGGACACCAACTACACCTTCCTGGTGGGCGACGTGGACGAGGAATCCCGGCTCCTGGTGGAACGCACCCGGGAGTCCCTGAACCGGGCCATCAAGGCTGTGGCTCCCGGACGGGAAATCAATGTCATCGGCAGGGCCATCCAGTCCTACGCCAAGCGCTTCGGCTATGGTGTTGTCCGTGATTTCACCGGGCACGGCGTGGGCGAAGCCTTCCATACCGGGCTCATCATTCCGCACTACGACGCTGCACCGGCCTACAACACGGTGATCGAGGCCGGCATGGTCTTCACCATTGAACCGATGCTCACCCTCGGCACCGTGGAATGGGACATGTGGGCCGATGACTGGACCGTTGTCACCAAGGACCGGAAGCGCACTGCCCAGTTCGAGCACACGCTGCTGGTGACGGACTCCGGCGCGGAAATCCTCACGCTGCCCTAGCCCTGCCCCCACCTGGCACCCCTACGACGCACACACCATGGCCCCACCCCTTCCCGGTTTTTGACCGGACATCAATTCCCGGCCGGCCACCGGCCGCCGCAACCCTGACCGCCCCTGCCACGAACGGAAACCCATTGGCCAAGAAGGACGAAAAGTCGCACAAGAACGCCCCGCTGATCGGCATCGACATCGGAGGTACCGGAATCAAGGGCGGCATTGTCGACCTGAAGAAGGGCAAACTGCTGGGGGAACGGTTCCGTGTCCCCACTCCTCAGCCCGCCACGCCTGAATCAGTTGCCGAAGCCGTGGCGCTGGTGGTTGCCGAGCTGTCCGCCCGCCCCGAGGCGCCTGCTGCCGGCTCCCCCGTCGGCGTGACCTTCCCCGGCATCATCCAGCACGGCGTGGTCCACTCCGCGGCCAACGTGGACAAGAGCTGGCTCAACACGGACATCGATGCGCTCCTGACTGCCCGCCTTGGCCGGCCCGTTGAGGTCATCAACGACGCCGACGCCGCGGGCCTGGCCGAGGCGCGCTACGGCGCCGGTGCCGGTGTCAAGGGCACGGTCCTGGTCATCACGCTCGGCACCGGAATCGGCTCGGCCTTTATCTTCGACGGCAAGCTCGTCCCCAATGCTGAACTTGGCCACCTCGAAATCGACGGCCACGACGCCGAGACCAAGGCTTCCGCGGTGGCCCGCGAACGCGACGGCCTGTCCTGGGACGAGTACAGCGTGCTGCTGCAGCGCTACTTTTCCCACGTCGAATTCCTGTTCTCGCCCGAACTGTTTATTGTGGGCGGCGGCATTTCCAAGCGCGCCGACGAGTACCTGCCCAACCTGCGGCTGCGCACGCCGATCGTGCCGGCGGTCCTCCGCAACGAGGCCGGCATCGTGGGCGCCGCGATCGAAATCGCCCTGCAGCACAAGCTCGCCAAGTAGCCGTGGGATCGGTGCCGCCCCGGACCGGGGCGGCACCGGCCAAGGGCGCCAGCCGCAGAATTAGTGCTCTTAGAGAGCGGCTTGCTGCCCACAAGGGATAAACGGGAGTCGCGGGCCCTTTCCTGCCGGCCGCCGGAGTGGCGTCGCCAGGGCAGGCATAAGGGTCGACGGCGGCGCGGGGGTTCCGCTGGAGTGTGGCAGGAGTCCGTCAGCCGGCTCGGTAGTTCCGCCGCAGGCGGCACATTCTCCCGTCGGGCAACATGCCGGGACAGAGTGCCGGTGGCGGCTTCGGCTTCCCCTCCGCTGCCGCCACCGGAGTTTAGAGGGGGCTCTTCTCGGAGCTCTTGGCGCCCTTCGCGGCAACGCCCCGGGCGTCCTGTTCTTCCTGGCGGAGCAGGGCAATGGCAGTCTCGAAATCCTCAAGGGATTCGAAGGCCTGGTAGACGCTCGCGAAGCGGAGGTAGGCAACCTTGTCCAGCTTCTGCAGGGGTCCGAGGATGACCAGGCCCACCTCGTGGGCGTCGATTTCGGCGGCGCCGGAGGAACGGATCTGTTCCTCGACTTCCTGCGCCAGCAGTGCGAGGTCGTCCTCGCTAACGGGACGCCCCTGGCAGGCTTTGCGTACCCCGTTGATCACCTTGCTGCGGCTGAAGGGCTCGCCCACGCCGGAGCGCTTGATCACGGAAAGGCTGGTGGTTTCGACGGTGGTGAACCTGCGTCCGCACTCCGGGCACTGGCGGCGGCGCCGGATGGCTGAGCCGTCATCCGCCATGCGGCTGTCCACCACCCGGGAATCGGGGTTGCGGCAGAACGGACAGTACATTGTGCCTCCCTCTCCCAGGATCTGTGCCGGCGAAAAACTGCAGGCGCAACTGCGCCGTATCCCAGTTTACGTCTCCGCTCCGGCTAATAACAAGCGTGTAAGTACTACATGTTGTGGTTGCCACCACTACATGTCGACATTGCGGGCAGATGTCAGGAGAACCTGGCGGTCACCGCATCCCCGTGCGCGGGAAGGTCCTCGGCTCCGGAAAGGCTGACAATGTGGCCGCTGACTTCCGCCAGCGCGTCACGGGTGTAGTTCACCACCTGGATGGCCCGCAGGAAAGTGGTGACGTTCAGGCCCGACGAGAAGGCAGCCGTTCCGCTGGTGGGCAGGACGTGGTTGGATCCGGCACAGTAGTCCCCCAGGCTGACCGGGCTGTAGTCGCCCACAAAGATGGCACCGGCATTCCGGATCCTGGCGGCGACCCCTGGGGCATCCTGCGTCATGATCTCCAGGTGTTCTGCCGCGTAGGCATCGCACGCCGCAATGCCCTGTTCAAGGTTGTCCACCAGGACCACCCCGGACTGCGGACCGGACAGCGCCTCGCGGACGCGGGCGGAGTGCCTGGTGGCCGCGGCCTGCCGGTCGAGCTCGGCACGGACGGCGGCGGCGAGGTCCCCGGAGTCCGTAATCAGCACGGAGGCTGCCTTGGGATCGTGCTCGGCCTGGCTGATGAGGTCGGCTGCCACCAGGCGCGGCTGGGCCGTGGAGTCTGCGAGGATCGCGATTTCAGTGGTGCCCGCCTCGGAGTCGATCCCCACCACGCCCTTGACCAGACGCTTGGCGGTGGCAACAAAGATGTTGCCCGGTCCGGTCACCACGTCCACCGGTTCCAGGGCCGGGCCCGCCTCGGTTGCCGGGACACCGTAGGCGAACGCGGCGATGGCCTGGGCGCCGCCGATGGCATACACCTCGGTGATGCCCAGCAGCGCGGCAGCGGCAAGGATGGTGGGGTGGGGCAGCCCGCCGAACTCCTTTTGCGGAGGGGACGCCAGGGCGATGGACTGGACTCCCGCGGCCAGGGCCGGGACGACGTTCATGATCACGGAGGAGGGGTAGACGGCGAGGCCGCCCGGGACGTAAAGACCCACCCGCGACACCGGAACCCAGTTCTGTGCCACCACTGCGCCGTCGCCGAGCTGTACTTCGATATTGCGCGGACGCTGGCCGTCAGCGAACCGGCGGGCCCGGCTGATGGACTCCTCAAGCGCGCCGCGGACTGACGGCTCCAGCTCCTCCAGAGCGGACGCCAGGGCCTCCGCGGGAACCAGCGGGTGGTCCTGCGCCACGCCGTCAAAACGCCGGGCGAGTTCGCCCAGCGCCGCGAATCCTCCCTGCCGGACAGCCGAAATGATGTCCTGGACCTTCTCCTCGGCGTCGGCCACGGTCTGGCCCTGGGCCCGCGGCACGGCGGCCCGGAGTCCGGCGAGGGTAAGGCTTTGGCCACGCAGGTCAACGGTGCGGAAGTCCACGGCGGTGGCGGCTGGGCTGGCGGAGTTCTCCGAAGAAATGGTCACTGGCCTATTTTACTGGCCCTGCCACTGCGTCCGGCGACTCCCGTGGTCCGCCGCCGGCTTCCGGCTCATGAGGTCGAGAAGCTCCAACACGAAAACCGAGACGGCCGTGGCAGCGGGCCACAGGAGCAGCACCGGCCAGGCGCGGAGCGAAAAGGCAATGCTGGCGTTGGCTGAGGCATCAACTGCAGGCGCCCACAGCTGCGCTGCCAGCAGCCCCGTTTGCCACGCCAGGACTGCACCGCACAGGGCTCCCGCCAGGCCCGCCACCAGGTCCGCCTGCGGATCCGCCCGTTTCCTGTCTGCCACGACAACGGCCAGGAGGCATCCGGCAAGCACCAGCAGTCCTGCCAGCGTCAAGTCCCGCGGCAGCCAGACATTCGGGTTGGTGCCGCTGCCGAGGGCCGGGTCCCTGGTGACCAGGTTCATTCCCCCGGGCGCCAGGATCCACCAAAGGACGCCCAGCGGGACACCTGCCGCAGCCGGGATCACCAGCATCGCCCAGGGCAGCCGCAGGCGTGTGCGGCGGGTGGCTTTCGTCATGCAACAAACCTTAACAAATGTCCGCGGCGTTCATCGCCGGATCAGGGCCTTTCCGGGAGTTCACTACCGGAGCGGCAGAGCCATACCCTTGAATGAGAGCACACGTACCCGCCTTCCAGCCACCAGGAGTTTCCGTGACAACTAATGACGTTCCGTTCGAGCGGACGTTCAGGGAGATGTTCCGGCGCCACGCCGCCGGTGTCGCCATCATCACGGTGAACTACCAGGACCAGCCCTACGGCTTCACCGCCACCTCCGTGGCCTCGTTGTCCGCACAGCCGCCGCGCTTCACGTTCAACATGGCCCGCAGCTCCCGGTCGTGGCCTGCTGTCGCCAACACCACCTACCTGGGGGTCCACATGCTGGGCCTCGAGAACATGCAGCTGGCCGACCGGTTCGCGGGGGCAGGCAACCGTTTTGAGGGCGACCATTGGGAAACCGGTCCGCACGGGGTGCCCATCCTGAAGGACGTGGCGGGCTGGCTGATCGGCGAAGTGCAGATGCGGCTGTCCTTCGAGAACAACGCCGTGGTGGTGGTCCAGGTGGTGGACGGCCAGGTGGGCGGCGACGGCTCACCGCTGCTGTACCACGGCGGCGCGTACGGCCAGCCCGTCCCGCTGGACTACGAGATCTAGCAGTCCCCCACCACCCGCGGACGACGACGGGACACGCCTCCCGTCGTCGTCCTTCCCTCGTCGTCCTCTCGTCAGCAGGCCGCTTAGGCGTCCAGGCAGGCAGGGCCGAGCAGCACCTTGAGGTCGCCGAACAGTGACGGGCTGGGGTTCACGCGGAGGTGGACCGGCAGTCCCATGACTTCCGTCCGCGTATCGCCCTGCAGGTGCAGGCGCACCTCGGAGTTGCCGCGGTGCGTGCGGAGGACGTCGCCCAGCTCGGTGACCACAGCCTCGGTGGCTTTGTACGTGGGCATGGTAATCACCAGCGGCCCGTTGAGCCCCTCGCTGAGGTCCGGAACGGACAGCTCCATGCAGTTCAGGGTGATGGCACCGTCGTCCCGTTTCTGGAGGCGCCCCTTGACCACCACGATCAGGTCCTCCGCGAGGACAGAGGCGATGGGTCCGTAGACCTGGCCGAAGAACATGACTTCCATGGAACCGCCAAGGTCCTCCACTTCGGCCCGGGCGTACGCGTTGCCGCTGGCTTTGGCAATGCGCCGGCTCAGCGAGGTGATCATGCCCGCAATGGTGATGATGGCGCCGTCCTGCGGCCCGTCCTCGCCGAGGACGGAGGTGATGCTCATCTCCGCGTGCTGGCTGAGCAGTCCCTCCAGGCCCTGCAGCGGATGGTCCGAGACGTACAGTCCGAGCATGTCCCGCTCGAAGGAAAGCTTGTCCTTCTTCTCCCACTCCGGCAGGTCGGGGATCTCGATACTCAGGGATGACTCGGATTCGGCTTCGTCGAACCCGGCGAAGAGATCGAACTGTCCGATCGCCTCGTTCCGCTTGAGGGTGATGACGGAGTCGATGGCCTCTTCATGGATCATGGCCAGGGCCCGGCGGTGGTGCCCCAGCGAATCGAAGGCGCCGGACTTGATCAGTGATTCGATGGTCCGCTTGTTGCAGACCACGGCAGGGACCTTCATCAGGTAATCCTTGAAGGACGTATACGCGCCCTCGCTCTCGCGGGCGGCCACCATGGCCTCCACCACGTTCACGCCGACGTTGCGGATGGCGCCCATGCCGAAGCGGATGTCGTTGCCCACTGGGGTGAAGTTCAGTGCGGACTCGTTGACGTCCGGCGGCAGCACGGTGATGCCCATGCGGCGGCACTCGTTAAGGTAGATCGCCGACTTGTCCTTGTCATCCCCCACCGATGTCAGCAGCGCGGCCATGTACTCCGGCGCGTAGTGGGCCTTGAGGTAGGCGGTCCAGTAGGAGATCACGCCGTACGCGGCGGAGTGTGCCTTGTTGAACGCGTAGTCGGAGAAGGGAAGCAGGATGTCCCACAGGGTCTTGACGGCCTCCATTGAGTAGCCGTTGTCCTGCATGCCCTGGGAGAACCCGGCGAACTGCTTGTCCAGCTCCGATTTCTTTTTCTTGCCCATGGCGCGGCGGAGGATGTCCGCCTGGCCCAGCGAGTAGCCGGCCAGCTTCTGCGCCACCGCCATGACCTGCTCCTGGTACACGATCAGGCCGTAGGTTCCGCCGAGGATCTCCGCGAGCGGTTCCTTCAGCTCGGGGTGGATCGGGATGACTTCCTGGATTCCGTTCTTGCGGAGCGCGTAGTCCGTGTGCGCGTTGGCGCCCATGGGCCCGGGACGGTAAAGGGCAAGGACGGCGGAGATGTCTTCGAAGTTGTCAGGCTTCATCAGCTTGAGCAGGGACCGCATGGGCCCGCCGTCGAGCTGGAACACGCCCAGGGTGTCGCCGCGGGCCAGGAGCTCGTAGGACGGGGCGTCATCCAGTTCCAGCGACTCGAGGTCCAGGTCGATGCCGCGGTTCATTTTGATGTTTTCCAGGGCATCGGAAATGATCGTCAGGTTCCGCAGGCCCAGGAAGTCCATCTTGATCAGCCCCAGGCCCTCGCACGTGGGGTAGTCGAACTGGGTGATGACCTGGCCGTCCTGGATGCGGCGCATGATGGGGATGACGTCGATGATCGGGTCCGAGGACATGATGACGCCGGCGGCGTGGACGCCCCACTGCCGCTTCAGGCCCTCGATGCCCAGAGCCGTCTCGAAGACTTTGGCAGCCTCCGGGTCGGTGCTGATCAGCTGGCGGAAGTCGCCCGCCTCGCCGTAGCGCTTGGCTTCCGGATTCTGGATGTCCGCCAGCGGAATGTCCTTGGCCATCACGGCCGGCGGGAGCGCCTTGGTCAGCTGCTCGCCCATGCTGAACGGGTAGCCCAGCACGCGGGAGGAGTCCTTCAGCGCCTGCTTGGTCTTGATGGTGCCGTACGTGACGATCATGGCCACGCGCTCGTCGCCGTACTTCCGGGTCACGTAATCGATGACCTCGGAGCGTCGCCGGTCATCGAAGTCGACGTCGAAGTCGGGCATGGAAACGCGGTCCGGGTTCAGGAACCGTTCAAAGATCAGGCCGTGGCGCAGCGGGTCGAGGTCCGTGATGCGCATGGCGTACGCCACCATGGAACCGGCGCCGGAACCACGGCCCGGGCCTACGCGGATGCCGTTGTTCTTGGCCCAGTTGATGAAGTCCGCCACCACCAGGAAGTACCCCGGGAAACCCATCGAGGTGATGACGCCCAGCTCGTAGTCCGCCTGGGCACGGACGTCGTCGGGGACACCGCCCGGATAGCGGTACTCGAGACCCTTGGCAACCTCTTTCACCAGCCAGGACGTTTCGTCCTCCCCAGGCGGGCAGGGGAAACGCGGCATGTAGTTGGCGCCGGTATTGAAGGAGACCTCGCAGCGCTCGGCGATGAGGAGCGTGTTGTCGCAGGCGTCCGGGTGGTCGCGGAACAGTTCGCGCATTTCCTGCGGGGACTTCAGGTAATAGCCGCTGCCGGAGAAGGCGAAGCGTGAACCGCCGTTGTCGTAAGTGGGCTCCAAGAGGGTGGACCCGGACTGGATGGCCAGGAGCGCCTCGTGGGCCTTCGCGTCGTGCTCGTGGGTGTAGTGGAGGTCGTTGGTGGCCACCAGGGGAAGGTTCAGGTCCTTCGCAAGCCGCAGCAGGTCGCCGGTGACGCGCCGCTCGATGTCCAGCCCGTGGTCCATGAGCTCGCAGAAGTAGTTCTCGGCCCCGAAGATGTCCCTGAACTCCGCGGCGGCTTCCAGCGCTTCACGGTACTGGCCCAGCCGCAGCCGGGTCTGGATCTCCCCGGAGGGGCAGCCCGTGGTGGCGATCAATCCCTCGGAGTAGGTGTTGAGCAGTTCCCGGTCCAGGCGTGGCCATTTGCCGAACACGGCGTCCAGCGAAGCGATGGAGGACGCCCGGAACAGGTTCCGCATGCCCGCATTGTTGTAGCTGAGCAGGGTCATGTGGGTGTAGGAACCGCCGCCGGAGATGTCGTCCTTGCGCTGGTGCTCTTCGCCCCACCGCACGCGGCTCTTGTCGCCGCGGGCCGTTCCCGGAGTCACATAGGCTTCGACGCCGATGATCGGTTTGATCCCCTTGTCGGTGGCCTTCTTCCAGAAGTCGAAGGCACCGAAGAGGTAGCCGTGGTCGGTGGTTGCGAGTGCGGGCATCCCCAGCCGCTCGGTCTCGTCGAACAGCTCACCGAGCCTGGCGGCGCCGTCCAGCATCGAGTACTCGGTGTGGTTGTGGAGATGGACAAACGAGTCATTGCTGGAAGTCACCGCACTATTCTATGCGCCGGACAGGCGGCGAAAGCGCTAGGCCTGCCCGGACCCGAGGACTTCCAGGGCATAGGCCAGGTCCTGCGGATAGTCGCTGGTGACCCGGACGCGCTCCCCCGTCACCGGGTGGTCAAACCCCAGTTCGCGGGCGTGCAGCCACTGCCGGGTCAGGCCGAGGGTGGCGGCCAGCCGCGGGTCGGCGCCGTACGTGAGATCTCCGGCACAGGGATGCCGGAGCGCGGAAAAGTGGACGCGGATCTGGTGGGTGCGGCCCGTTTCCAGGTGGACTTCCACCAGGCTGGCCTTGCCGAACGCTTCAATCACTTCGTAGTGCGTTACGGACGGGCGTCCGTCCTCGATCACAGCGAAACGCCAGTCATGCCCAGGATGCCGGCCGATGGGTGCGTCGATGGTACCCGCCAGGGGGTCGGGCAGGCCCTGCACCACCGCGTGGTAGACCTTGTCCACCGTCCGCTCCTTAAAGGCCCTCTTCAGGGCCGTGTAGGCACGCTCGGACTTTGCCACCACCATCACGCCGGATGTCCCGACGTCCAGCCGGTGCACGATTCCTGCCCGCTCCGGCGACCCGGAGGTGGAGATGCGGTAGCCGGCCCCTGCGAGCCCTCCCACCACCGTGGGCCCCACCCATCCCGGTGAGGGGTGCGCGGCAACACCGACCGGTTTGTCGACGACGACGAAATCCTCGTCGTCGAGCAGGATCTTCAGGCCTTCCACAACTTCCTCCACGACTTCCAGCGGGTCACGCCGCTCCGGCATGCTGACCCTGAGGACATCGCCCGCCACCAGCTTTGCCGACTTGCCCAAGGGCTTGCCCTTGCTCTCCACATGCCCCTCCGCAAGGAGGGACGCGGCAAGGGACCGCGAGATGCCCAGGAGGGCCGCGAGCCCGGCGTCCGCACGGGTTCCCCCGTATTCGTCGGCAACGATAATCTGCTCAGGCATTGCTTCAGGCATCGCCGGACTTGTCCTTGCGTTCAGGGGTCAGCCTGCTTCCATCGAGGGTAATGCCGCGCAGCGTCAGGATGCAGATGATGGCGACGGCGGACACCACCGCTGAGTCCGCGATGTTGAAAATGGCAAAATTGGGGAGCTGGATGAAGTCCACCACATGGCCCATGCCGAAGGAGGGTTCGCGGAACAGCCGGTCGGTCAGGTTGCCGAGCGCTCCACCCAGGAGCAGGCCCAGCGCCAGGGACCACCAGACCGAGCCGAGCTTGCGGACCTGGAAGAGAATGGCCACGGACACCGCGGCCATGATGATCGAAAACACCCAGGTGACGTTTTCCCCGATGGAAAAGGCCGCGCCCGAATTTCGGATGAAGTACCAGTGCAGGAGCGGCGGGAACACGGGGATCCGTTCGCCCTCCACCATGCTGGAGGTAACCCAGAGCTTGGTGAGCTGGTCCAGGACGTAGGCAAAGAGGCCGAACCCGGCGAAGACGGAGAGCAGCACGGCCCGGCGCGGGCGCGGTGCGGGTGGGACAGGGCGTGCGGGATCCGCAGCAAGTTCGTCAGTCATGGTGCTTTCATTCGTACAACAGGTGACAATGCCAAAAGCCGGCGGCCGAGGAATCCTCAGCCACCGGCTTTCAGAATACGTGCTTTGACGGACTAGTTGGCTTCGCTGACTTCCGGCGTAGCCACGGAACCGCGGGCGTCCAGGTCGCGCAGCTGGCCTTCGATGTAGGCCTTCAGGCGCGAACGGTAGTCGCGCTCGAAGCCGCGGAGCTGCTCCACCTTGCGCTCCAGGACCGAACGCTGCTGCTCGAGGGCGCCCAGGATCTTGCGGGACTTCTCCTGTGCATCGTTGACCAGGCTGCTGGCTTCGATCTGCGCCTCGGCGATGATCTTGTCCTTCTGGGCCTGGCCGTCGGCCACGTGGCGGTCGTGCATCTGCTGGGCCATGGCCAGGAGGCCGGCTGCGGACTCGGCGGAAGGCGTGGCGACGGCGGCAGCTGCTGCAGGGGCAGCAGCGGCGGCAGGCTGGACGTCCTTCTTCTTGCTGGCTTCGGCAGCCTTGGCTTCGGCTTCCGCCTTCTCGCGTGCCTCATCCTTGTCGGCCTTGACGGGCGCGGGAACCTTCTCCACAACGGGGGCAGCGGCCGAGCTGGCCGGAACGCTGGAACCGGCTTCGGCGAGCTTCTTGCGAAGTTCGTCGTTCTCCTGGTTCAGGCGGCGGAGTTCAACGACGATCTCGTCCAGGAAGTCATCAACTTCGTCCTGGTCGTACCCTTCGCGGAACTTGGTCGGCTGAAAGCGCTTGTTGACAACGTCTTCTGGCGTCAAAGCCATCTGGTCACCTCACTGGTCTAGTTAGTCAGTAGGCCTTCCGGCCGTCAAAACTACGGTACCTAAATTTGGTCTGGTTACTCTAATTCAACACTGCGGTGTCAAACGTGAGTTTTCTTCGCTTCACAGTAGCTGTTCCCGGACGGGTCCACCCTGTGCTGCTAGGTCTATACGGGGTAAATCAGGCCAGGCCCCTTGTGATTCCCATCGCAATGCTGACGGCGATGAACAGAACCAGGAAGCCCAGGTCCAGGGAGATGCCGCCAAGCCGCAGGGGCGGGATCACCCGGCGCAGTACCTTCAGTGGCGGATCGGTGATGGAGTACACAGCGTGGGCGGCCACCAGGGCGACGCCCCGCGGACGCCATTCCCGGGCGAACATCTGCACCCAGTCAAAGACCAGGCGGATGATCAGGGCAACGAAGAACAGGAGCAGCGCGAGATAGACAAGTCCGAAAGCAATTCCCATGACTTAACTCATATCTCCATGTTCATCTGTGTACCGCGGCTTCCTGCCGATGTGTCCTGTCTATTTCAACACAGATGCCAGACAGGTGTCCCTGCCTGGCATCCCTGTACTGCCCGAGGGTCAGCTTTGGTTGAAGAAGCTGGCCTGCGTTTCGCTGATTTTCTTGTCGTCACCGATGACCTCAACGTACGACGGCGACAGCAGGAAGACCTTGTTGGTCACCCGCTCGATGCTTCCGCGGAGTCCGAAGACCAGGCCGGCGGAGAAGTCCACCAGGCGCTTGGCGTCGGCCTCGCCCATGTCCGTGACATTCATGATCACCGGGATGCCGTCCCGGAAGCTCTCACCGATGAGCTTGGCATCGTTGTAGGAGCGCGGGTGGATGGTGGTGATCTGGCGGAGCCCGCTGGTCTCTTCGCGGCTCGACGCCGCACGTTTGATGGGGGTCACTGGGGCGCGGTATTCCTCTTCGGGGGTGTAGGACGTTTCGCGGCTGACCTCACGGACGGGTGCAGGTGCACGGCGTTCCTCGCGGTCAGCTTCCATAGTTTCGTCCTCATCCTTACGTGTTGTCTGTTGCTCGGACTCGTAATGCTCATCGCCGTCGGCGAGCCCAAGATAGATCATTGTCTTGCGCAGAGCGCCGGCCATGGTCGACTCCTAATCGTGTCCCGTAAGCGGGCCGCCCAATGACTTGACAGCATTGAAGTCCCCCGCCCATCACTTGCAATAGCTCCGACGCTACCCCACGGCGGGACGCGATCCGAGAATATCGGAACCGATTCGCAGGTGTGTCGCCCCGAACGCGATGGCTGCCTCAAGGTCCTGGCTCATGCCGGCGGAAATGGCGGCAGCGCCTGGGTGCTGCGCCACGAGCCGCGCTGAGACTCCGGCCAGCTTTTCGAAGGCGCGCTCGGGTGGGGCGCCCAAGGGCGCCACTGCCATCACGCCCGCCAGCCGCAGGCCTTCGGCTTCGGCAATCCTGTCCGCCAGGAGCAACACGTCACCGGGCGCGGCACCTCCCCGGTGCGCACCGGCGTCGGCATGGTCTTCAAGGTTGACCTGGATGAAGCAGTCCAGTGGCGCACGCCCCGCCGCGGCGCGCTCGTTGTGCGCCGCCTTCGCCAGGGCATCCACGAGTTGGGGCCGGTCCACCGAGTGCACGGCGGACGCGTAGCGGACCACCGATTTGGCTTTCTTCGTCTGCAGCTGGCCCACGAAGTGCCAGGTCAGCCCGCACTCGGCCAGGATTTCCGCTTTCCCCGCAGCTTCCTGGTCCCTGTTTTCCCCGACGTCGGTCACTCCCAGGGCCGCGAGGCGCCGGATGTCCTCCACGGGATGGAACTTGGTGACCACGATCAGGGTCGGCAGCCTGTCTTCCCTGCCGGCCGCAGCCGCGGCCACACCGATCCGGCGCCGGACTGCTTCGAGCCGCCCGGCAAGCTCGGCGGTGCGCGGATCGCCTGCGCCTGCACCGCCGTCGTTCAGTGCGGGGTCAGTCATGGCACCAGACAAGGCCGGCGAAACGGCCGGTGCCGGAGTCGCGGCGGTAGGAGTAGAGGGAAGCCGTTTCCAAGGTGCAGGGACCGGCGTATTCAACGCCGACCCCGGCGTTTTCCAGCTGGCTGCGGGCGCCGGCCGGAAGATCCAGCGCCGGGGTTCCCCAGGAGGTGGTGGACCAGGTGGTGGGCACCGCCGCGGCAACCTCGTCCCGCAGCGCAGGCGGCACCTCGTAGCACCTGCCGCAAATGGACGGACCGAGCCAGGCGCGGATGTCCGCCGCGCCGAGCGATCTCATAGTGTCCACGGCGGACGGGATGACCCCGTTGGCCACGCCGGGCCGCCCGGCGTGGACGGCGGCCAGGACGTGGCCGTCAGCGGACGTTCCCGCCAGCAGGAGCGGGATGCAGTCAGCCACCATGACAGCCAGCGGCTGGGAACGCGAAACCATCGCATCTGCTTCCGGCGTCCCGCTGCCCCTGTCCATCACGGCCACCGTGGTGCCGTGCACCTGATTCATGAACCGGAGGCTGCGGGGTTCGATTCCCGCCGCGGCTTCGAGCTGTTCGCGCCGCCGCTGCACGGCGCCGGCGTCGTCGCCCACGTGCAGGGCGAGATTCCCCGCACCGCTGTCAGTAAAAGCGGCCGAGACCCCGGGAAGGATCTCGGCCCGCCAATGGAACAACCCGCGGCCTATTTCAGGAAGTCGGGGACATCCAGGTCATCCGAGCGGCTGCCGGTGAGGTCCGGTTCCACGACGGAGGGAAGGTCAACGTCGAAGCCGGAATCGGCCGGAACGGCCGACGGGCGCTGCTGCCCCCAGTTACTGAGGCCTGTTGCCCCGACACCTGCGTGGACCGGCTGGACGTGCACCTGGTGGTTTCCGGCGGAGGGAGCCTGCGACGGCGCTGGGGCCGCTGCCGGAGCTGCGGGCCGCTGGGGAGCAACCTGGGGCTGCGACTGGTCCATGGACGGCGAGGTGGCCTTGACGTCGTCGAAGCCGGCAGCAATGACCGTTACGCGGGCCTCGTCACCGAGGGCGTCGTCGATCACGGCACCGAAGATGATGTTCGCCTCAGGGTGGGCGACTTCCTGGACCAGGCGCGCGGCTTCATTGATCTCAAAGAGGCCAAGGTCAGAACCGCCCTGGATGGACAGCAGAACGCCATGGGCGCCGTCGATGGACGCTTCCAGCAGCGGCGATGCGATGGCCAGCTCGGCTGCCTTGACGGCGCGGTCTTCACCACGGGCAGAGCCGATGCCCATCAGCGCGGAGCCTGCACCCTGCATGACGGACTTCACATCGGCGAAGTCAAGGTTGATCAGGCCCGGGGTGGTGATGAGGTCCGTGATGCCCTGGACGCCCGAGAGGAGCACCTGGTCTGCTGAGCGGAAGGCGTCCAGGACCGACACGTTGCGGTCGCTGATGGACAGGAGCCGGTCGTTGGGGATGACGATGAGGGTGTCCACCTCGTCCCGGAGGGCGTCGATGCCGGCCTCTGCGGACCCGGCGCGGCGGCGGCCCTCGAAGGTGAAGGGACGGGTGACCACGCCGATGGTCAGTGCACCCAGCGAACGGGCAATGCGGGCGACGACGGGAGCGCCGCCGGTGCCGGTGCCACCGCCTTCGCCGGCCGTGACGAAGACCATGTCCGCGCCGCGGAGCACTTCCTCGATCTCGTCGGCGTGGTCCTCGGCGGCCTGCTTGCCCACCTCCGGGTTGGCGCCTGCGCCGAGCCCGCGGGTCAGCTCGCGTCCGACGTCGAGCTTCACGTCCGCGTCGCTCATGAGCAGGGCCTGGGCGTCGGTATTGATGGCGATGAATTCAACACCTCGGAGGCCGACCTCGATCATGCGGTTGACTGCGTTCACGCCACCGCCGCCGATGCCGACGACTTTGATGACGGCCAAGTAATTCTGCGGAGCTGCCACGTTACGTGTCCCTTGTTCGTGTCTTATTGCGAAAACTGATGGAGAGCTTGAAGCCAGTAACCTTAACCTTCGAGTTGAAGGTTATAGTTATGTCAAGTAACTCATGTCTGTGACGGTATTTCCTCTGCTGGCCACATTCAATAACCGGCTCCGCGTGTCGGATTAATACCGGAAATAAACCGTCAGCGCGTCACCGGGTGCCGGGGCACGCTGACGTCATAAACCTTGACGGGGTTCTTGGGATCGGCGGGAACTTTCAGGAGCGCCGCCAGGACTTTGGCCTTGAGCTCCTTCTCCCCCGCGTTGCCCCAGATGATGGTCTGGCCGTCCACGAGCTTGAGTTCCACCGCGTCCACCGACTGGGCGGAGGCGTTGGAAAGCCTGGCGAGGACGTCGGCGGGCAGGGCGCCCAGGACAGCGGCCGTCGCGCGGAAGAGATCCTGCCCGATGGCTCCCGCACCGCCGTCGATGACGGGCAGGGAGACGGACTCGGGATCGGCGGTGGCCGCCAGCTGGACTCCTTCGACGTCCACGAGCTGGTACTGCTCCCCCTGCTTGACCAGTGCCACCGGCACCCGTTCCCGCACTGCCACGGCCAGCCCTGAGGGCGGCCGGGCTTCCGCGGAGACCGACTTAACCTGGACCAGGGGCTCCAGCAGCCTCGCCACCTCGTCGTCGCTGATTTGCGGCAGCGGCTTTCCCCGCAGGGGCTCAAGCGCGGTTTCCACCTGGGCAGGCGTCAGCAGGCGCGTCCCGGAAACGGAGATGGTGTCAACGGCCAGGACCGGCGAGAAGGTGGCCACCGCCAGGAGGCCGGCCACGAGGGCGATGAGCGTTCCGGCGACAGCAAGGATATTCCGTTTGCGGCGCTTCCCTTTGGGCTCGGGAAAAACCAGCACGTTCCCGGCGGCTGCCGCGGACGGTTCCGCCTTCCGGCCCCTGCCCAGGCCTGGAATGCCGGCCCGTTTCGGTTTTGCCGGATCCGTACCCTTGCCGCCCCCTTCGGGCCCGGGCTCCGGAACGCTCCGGGAGGCCGAGATGACGTCGTCGGCCGCGGGTCCGGCCTTTCCACCGTTGCCGGTATTTCCATCGCTGCCGCCTGCGCCGCCGGAGCGGGCCGGGCGGCCGGTGGAGGTGTACGTGGGGCGGCGGGTGCTAGCCACGCAGGGCCTCGACGATCCGCGGCCCGTACGCCGTGACGTCGCCGGCGCCGGCTGTCAGCACAATGTCCCCGTCCGCGGCAGCGGCCGTCAGTGCGGAGACGGCGTCGCCGGCATTCACAAGGCGTCCCCCGCTGTCCAGGTGGTCGGCAATGAGCTGGCTGGTCACTCCCGGAATGGGATCCTCACGGGCGGGATAGATATCCAGCACCAGGGCGGTGTCGGCGAGGTTGAGCGCCTCGGCGAACTCCTGCGCGAACTCGCGGGTGCGGGAGAACAGGTGGGGCTGGAAGAGGACGTGCACTTTGTGTGCGCCGGCGACCGAACGGGCAGCGGCGAGGGCGGCCCGGACTTCGGTCGGGTGGTGGGCGTAGTCATCGAACACGCGGACTCCGCGGGCCTCGCCTTTGAGCTCGAAGCGCCGGGAGGCGCCGGAGAAGTGCGCCAGGGCGGCTGCGGCCGCTGCGGGGTCGACGCCAAGTTCAAGCGCGACGGCGAACGCGGCCGCGGCGTTCAGTGCGTTGTGCCGTCCGGGCACCTGAAGGGCCAGCGGGAAACGTCCGGAAGCCGTGGAGACCGCGACGTCGCCGGGACCGCCGTCGTGCAGCACGAGATCCGCCCCCTCGGTGGTTCCGTACAGCACCACGCGCGTGTTGCCCCTGGTCCGTGTTCTTTCAGCGAGGGCCAGCGCGCCGGCGTCGTCCGCGCAGGCAACCAGCACGCCGTCCGCGGGAAGCAGCGCGGTGAACCGGTCAAAGGACTCGTACACAGCCTCGGCCGTGCCGTAGTGGTCCAGGTGGTCCGGTTCAACGTTGGTCACCACGGCGATCCTGGGCCGGTAGTTGAGGAAGGAGCCGTCGGATTCGTCGGCCTCGGCCACGAAGATTCCGGAACTGCCGTGCGCTGCGTTGACGCCGAGCGCGGGAACATTGGCGCCGATGGCGAATGAAGGGTCCAGCCCGGCGCCCTGCAGCAGGACCGTCACCATGGACGTGGTGGTGGACTTACCGTGGGTGCCAGCCACCGTGACCACCGTGTCGCCGCCCATGGTGGCGGCCAGCGCCTCGGACCGGTGCAGCACGGGCAGTCCTGCCTCCCTGGCGGCCACCAGCTCCGGGTTGTCGGGGCGGATGGCGGATCCGGCCACGACTGTCTGGGCATCTCCCAGGTTGGCGGAGGCGTATCCCACCGCGATGCGGGCACCCGCGGCGGCGAGGTCGGCCATCACCGGCAGGTCTTTCGCGTCGGAGCCGCTGACCGGAACGCCGCGGGCAACCATGATCCTGGCAACGGCGGACATGCCGACGCCTCCGATTCCCACAAAGTGGACGCGGCCCAGCGACTCGAGGCTGGGAATGGTGGCGTGGTTCATGATGCTGCTGCTTCCAGGATGAGGTCAGCCATGCGCTGATCGGCGTTTCGGATGCCAAGCCGGTAGGAACTGCCGGCCATGGCTGCGAGCCGCGGCTGGTCCGTGATGAGCGGGATCAGTTCCCGGTCCACCCATTCGGGAGTGAAATCGCGGTCATTCACCAGCAGCGCACCGCCCGCGGCCACCAGTCCGGCAGCGTTCAGGGCCTGCTCGCCATTGCCTATGGGCAGCGGCACCAGCACGGCGGGGACGCCGACGGCGGCGACCTCGCAGACGGTGGCCGCCCCGGAGCGGGCCAGGAGCACATCCGCGGCGGCGTAGGCAAGCTCCATACCGTCCACGTACTCCACCTGGCGGTAGTCCTTTGCGGCAAGCGGCCGGCCGTCGCTGTCCATGACAGCCTTGCCGCGTCCGGTGATGTGCAGGGTCTGGATGCCTGCCGCCGACAGCCGTTCAACAGCGGCGGCAATGGTGCGGTTGATGCTCTGGGCGCCGGAGGACCCTCCGGTGACGATCAGCGCAGGCCGGACCGGGTCCAGGCCGAGGGCAGCGCGGGCGGCGGTGCGCGCGGCTGCCCTGTCCAGGCCTGAGATTTCGGTGCGCATGGGCATTCCAACGTGCCGGGCGTGGCGGAGCGGAGTGTTGGCGAACGCCACGGCGACGCGGCGGGTCATCAGGGCTCCCACCCTGTTCGCGAGTCCCGGACGCGCGTTGGCCTCGTGGATCACGATGGGAATCCGGCGTTTGCGCGCGGCAAGGTACATGGGCGTGCAAACATAGCCGCCAACTCCCACCAGGACATCAGCGCCTGCTGTATCCAGGATTGCTCCGGCCTGGCGTACGGCCCCGGCCAGCCTGGCAGGGAGGCGCAGCAGGTCCGCGGAAGGCCGCCGCGGGAACGGCACCCGGTCGATGGTGGCCAGTTCCACCCCTGCGGCGGGAACCAGCCTGGTTTCCATGCCGGACGGCGTGCCGACGGCGAGGATGGCGGCTTCCGGGGAGGCTTCCCGGAGTGCCGCGGCGATGGCGAGCAGCGGGCTGATGTGTCCGGCAGTGCCGCCGCCGGCCAGGACGATGGACGGGGTATTGGTGGTCATGGAGGGCTAGGTACGCTTTCTTGCAGTTTTCTTCCGGTCCGCGTTTTTCCGCGCCGGCTTGGCCTTGAACTTGAGCATCCGTTTGGGCCGGATGGCCGGGGCCATCTGTTCCCTGGCCAGGGAAAGCACAACCCCGATGGCGCAGAGCGACATCAGCAGCGCCGAGCCGCCGTAGGAGATGAAGGGCAGCGGGACGCCGATGACGGGCATCAGGCCGGTCACCACGGACATGTTCACGGTTGCCTGGCCCAGCAGCCACACCATGATGGTGCCGGCGAGGACACGGTGGAACATGTCCTCCTGAGCCACTACCACGCGGTAGATGGCGGCTCCCAGGATGGCGAAGAGGATCAGGACGACGACGGTCCCCACCAGTCCGAGTTCCTCGCCGATGATGGCGAAGATGAAGTCGTTGTGGGCTTCGGGGATCCAGCTGTACTTTTGCCGGCTTTGTCCCAGCCCCACCCCGAACCATCCTCCGGAGGCAAGCCCGTAGAGGCCGTTCGTGGCCTGGTAGTTGGCGTCGATACCGTCGGCACAGGACTGCCCGGTCCACCATGAGGTGATGCGGCACATGCGGTTGGAGCTGGTGACGGCCATGACAGCCGTCCCTGCGGCTGCGGCCAGGCCGGCAATGCCGAAGAGATAGAGAGGCGCCCCGGCGAAGAAGAGTGCGGCAGCCGTGACCATCATGATGATCATGGCGGTTCCGAGGTCGTTTCCCACCAGGACCAGGCCAACGATGATGATGGCCATCGGAACGGCGGGGACCGCGACGTGCTGCCACCGGCTGAGCAGCTTTCCCTTCCGGGCCAGGACGGTGGCCATCCAGAGCGCGAGTGCGAGCTTTGATGCTTCGGACGGCTGGAAGGTGATACCGCCGAGGTCGATCCAGTTCTTGTTGCCGTTGACTTCCGCGCCGACCAGCTGGACGAGTCCAAGGAGGACGACGGCGGCGATGACGGCGGGCCAGGCAAGCCGCTTGAGCCAGACCACGTTGATGCGGGACAGCACGAACATGGTGAAGATGCCGATGGCGGCGAACATGCCCTGTTTCAGCGCATCCCCGTACGGCGACTTGCCGGCGGCGATCGATTCCACGCTCGAGGCGGAGAGGACCATCATGATGCCGATGGCCGTCAGTGCCAGGGTGGAGCCCAGGATGAGGTAGTAGGTGGAGCCGTTCCTGGACGTTCCGGTCCCTTCAAGCGCCGACCAGAACTTCCGGTAGGCGGCGCGCAGCCTGGTGCCGGCGGCGGCAGGTGGCCGGAGCGGTGATGCGGAGGAGCCGGGACGCGGCTTGCCTGCCTGCTTCCGGGCTGGCGGGCGTGTGGGCGTGCTGACCATTGTTACTCCTCGCCGGTCTGGGCCTGCCCTTCCACCAGCTCGCGGACAGCTTCGATGAAAGTGTCACCACGGTGAGCGTAGGAAGAGAACTGATCCATGGAAGCAGCTGCCGGAGCCATCAGCACAGTATCGCCGGATGCGGCCAGCTGGGCTGCTGACGCAACTGCACGGGACATGACGGTTTTCCCGGCGTCGGGAGAACCGGCCTCAGTGCCGTCTGTTGCAGCAGTCTGCACCTGTTCAGTTTCACCCGGGGCCGTCCCGATCACGGGGACATCGGGCGCGTGTCGCCGGAGGGCGTCGGCCAGTGCGGAGGAATCAGCTCCGATGAGCACCACGGCCTTGAGCCGGGGGGCGTGTTCCCGCACCAGGTCGTCGTAGGTCACGCCTTTGGAGAGGCCGCCGGCGATCCAGATGACGTTGCTGAAGGCGGCCAGGGAGGCCGATGCCGCGTGCGGGTTGGTGGCTTTGGAGTCATTAATCCACAGGACGCCGTTGTGGCGTGCCACCGGCTGGATGCGGTGGTCCCCCGGCACGTAGTCCTGGATTCCCTGCCGGACCGCCTTGGGCTCGATGCCGTAGGCGCGCACCAGTCCTGCTGCCGCCAGGGCGTTGGCCACCATGTGCCGCGGCGCCAGTGCACCAAGGTCCGTCATTGAGGCGAGTTCCGCTGCGCTGTCCCGGCGCTCTTCGATGAACGCCCGGTCCACCAGGAGCCCTTCCACAACTCCGAGCATGCTGACGGCAGGGGTGACGGTGGTGAAACCAACGGCGCGGCATCCTTCCACCACGTCGGCGTTTTCCACCATGCGCTCTGTTTCGATCTGCTCCGCGTTGTAGAGGCAGGCCTTCTGGGTGCGTTCGTAGACCTTGGCCTTGTCCGCCAGGTACGAATCGTAGGATCCGTGCCAGTCAACGTGGTCCTCGGCAACGTTCAGGCAGACGCTGGCTACCGGCGAGATCGACTCGGACCAGTGCAGCTGGAAACTCGAAAGCTCCACAGCCAGGACGTCGTATTCCACCGGATCCCGGAGCGCATCCAGGATGGGCGTGCCAACGTTGCCCACGGCAATGGCTTTCAGCCCGCCCGCGCGCAGCATTGATTCGGTGAGCCCTACCGTGGTGGTCTTTCCGTTGGTTCCCGTAATGGCAAGCCAGTCCGCGGTCTTGCGGCCTTCCCGCACGCGCACGCGCCAAGCCAGTTCAACGTCTCCCCATACCGGGATGTGGGCGCGTGCGGCTGCGGCCAGCAGGGCCTGGTCCGGACGCCAGCCAGGGGACGTGACAATCAGCTCCGGCAGCCCGCCGTCGATCCTGGGGATACGGGTGACTGCATCCTCTCCGAGGAGGACATCCGCAGCGCCAACAATTTTCAGGGTGTCGGCATGGGCTTTCGCCTTGTCGCTGGTGGCCGCATCCACCACCACCACACGGGCGCCGAGTTCAATCAGCGTGTCCGCTGCGGCGAACCCGGAGACCCCAATGCCGGTAACGACCACCCGGAGTCCGGACCAGTCGGAGTCCCAGCTCACGAGGGTTTGGAGGCGTGGGGAAACGGTCACAGCAGCACGACCCATTCAGCGTAGAAGATTCCCAGGCCCACGGCGACGAAGAGTCCGCCGAGGATCCAGAACCGGACCACCACGGTCACCTCGGCCCACCCCTGCAGTTCGAAGTGGTGCTGCAAAGGCGCCATTTTGAAAACGCGTTTGCCTCCGGTGGCCTTGAAGTAGCCCACCTGGATGATGACGGACAGCGTGATCAGGACGAACAGCCCGCCGATGATGCCCAGCAGCAGCTCGGTCCTGGACAGGATGGCGAATCCCGCGATGGCGCCGCCGATGGCCAGCGAGCCGGTGTCGCCCATGAAGATCTTGGCCGGCGAGGTGTTCCACCAGAGGAAGCCCACCAGGGCCGCGCTCATGATCGCTGCCAGCAGGGCGAGGTCCAGGGGGTCCCGGACCGAGTAGCAGCCGCTGCCCGCTTCCCGGGGCGAGCCGCAGGCCTGGTTGCTCTGCCAGATGCCCATGAGCGTGTAGGCGCCGAACACCATGACCGAGGCCCCTGCAGCCAGCCCGTCGAGGCCGTCGGTGAGGTTCACGCCGTTGGTTGCAGCGGTAACGATCAGGTTGGACCAGACAACGAAGAGGATTGCCCCCAGCACAGTCCCGCCGAAGGCAAGGTCCAGCCACGGCAGGTCGCGCACCAGGGAAATCTTGGTGGAGGCCGGCGTGAGGCCGTCCTCGTCGGGGAAGTTCAGGGCCAGGACGGCGAAGATGATGCCGACGGCGGCCTGCAGGATCAGCTTGGCCTTGGCGTCGAGCCCCAGGCTGCGCTGCCGCGAAATCTTGATGAAGTCGTCCAGGAAACCCACAAGCCCCATGCCCACCATCAGGAAGAGCAGGATGAGGGCGGACGCGGAGGGGCCCGGGGAGGCCGGGTTCACCATCAGCATGATGAGGTGGGTCAGGCCGTAGCTCAGCAGGACGGCAGCCACCACCACGGTCCCGCCCATGGTGGGCGTTCCGCGTTTGGTGTGGTGGGACGTGGGCCCGTCGTCGCGGATGAACTGCCCGTAGCCCCGGCGCACGAGGAGCCGGATGAAGAGCGGCGTGCCCACCAGCGCGAACAACAGGGCCAGTCCGGCGCCGATCAAAAGTGCAATCACAGCAGAGTGCTCCTTCCATCGGCGGGTTGCGGGGTTTGTCCGGGTAATGCTATCCGATCGCCCAAGTGGCGAAGTCCAACACTGTTGGACGATTTGAAGAGCACCAGGTCGCCGGGTTCGAGTTCGGCGTTGAGCAGTTCGTAGGCTTCCTCGGCGGTCTCGGCGAAGACGCATTCGTCCCCCCAGGAGCCCTCCTGGACTGCGGATACGTAGAGCGCGCGGGCTTCCCTGCCCACCACCACCAGCCGGGAAATATTGAGCCGCACCACCTGGGTGCCCACGGCTGTGTGCTCGCGGATGGAATCCTCGCCGAGCTCCAGCATGGCGCCCAGGACTGCCCAGGTGCGCCTGCCCTGCCCCAGGTCGGCGAGGGTGCGCAGCGCGGCCCGCATGGATTCGGGGTTGGCGTTGTAGGCGTCGTTGATGATGGTCACGCCGTCAGCCCGTTCGGTGCGCTCCATGCGCCACCGGCTGGCAGCCGCCTGGCTGCTGAGGGCCGCGGCAATGTCTGCGCCGGCGATTCCCGCAGCCCGGGCGGCCGCTGCCGCCGCCAGCAGGTTGCCGGTGTGGTGGGCGCCGATCAGCCGGCTTTTGACATGGTGCGGCGTGTCCTCGCCGGGGAGGAGGAGGTCGAATTCCGGGTTGCCGTCAGTGTTGGTGTCAGCATTGAGTGCCTGCACTGCGGCGTCGGTCCGCCCTTCGGCGGAGAATCCGACGACGGACGCTGAGGTGCGTGCGCGCATGGCCGACACCCGGTCGTCGTCGAGGTTGATGACGGCGGTTCCGGAGGCTGCAAGGGCTTCCACCAGTTCGCCCTTGGCCAGGGCGATGTTGTCCACTCCCCCGAATTCACCGGCGTGTGCGGTTCCAACCCCAAGTACCACGCCGATGTCCGGCTTGACCATGTCTGCGAGGTAGCTGATGTGGCCAACGCCTGTGGCGCCCATCTCGATGACCAGGTACCGGGTGTCCGTTCCGGCGGTGAACACCGTGAGGGGCACTCCGATCTCGCCGTTGTAGGAACCCCTCGGCGCCACGGTGTTGCCGTGCAGCGAGAGGATGCCCGCGAGCAGGTCCTTGGTGGTGGTCTTCCCAGCCGAGCCGGTGATGCCGATGACCGTCAGTTCCCCGTTTGCCGCAGCCCGTGCGGCGCGGATCCTGCGGACGGCCTCCGCAGCGAGTGCGCCCATGGCGAGCACGGCATCAGGGACAACGATGGAAGGGTAGGCAGCACCGTCGGGGCCGGCTACGGGGCGTTCCACGAGCGCGAGGGTGGCGCCGGCGGCGAAAGCGGCCGCTATGAAGTCGTGGCCGTCAGCGTACTCCCCCGGTTTCGCTACGTAGAGCGACCCGGGTGCGGCCTCGCGGGAATCCGTGACCACCGAAAGAGGCGTGATTCCAGGATCGGCGTCCAGGCGCCCCTTGGTGATATCGGCGATTTCCGCCGCAGTAAATGCAATCATCTCGGTCTAGGACTCTATCCGGTCGTCTTGGAGAACGTTGAATCCCCTGGCTGTCAAGGCGCTGCGCAGCTCCACCCTGTCGTCGAGCGCAAGGTTGACGCCCTTCACTTCCTGCCACACCTCGTGGCCGCGGCCTGCCACCAGGATGGTGTCGTGCGGCCGCGCGAGTTCCACGGCGCGCTGGATGGCCGCGTCGCGGGGGAAGACCTCAAGCACGGTACAGGGCAGCTTTTCCCGCTCCTGGGCCTCCCGTGCCCCTGCAAGGACATCGGCGCGGATGGCGGCCGCGTCCTCGTCGTGGGGGTCGTCGTCGGTGATGATCACGGTATCCGCCAGCCGGGCAGCGATGGCGCCCATGGCCGGCCGTTTGCCCTGGTCACGCTGGCCCGTCGCACCGAACACAACGATCAGGCGGGAGTCCGGTTCCGGTGACCGGACAGCTTCCAGGGCCCGGGCCAGCGCGTCGGTGTTGTGGGCGAAATCCACGACGGCGGCGGGCTGCTCGCAGACCAGCTGCATCCGTCCCGGCACGGCCACCGTAAAGGGGTCGCCTGCGTCGAGTGCGGCCTGCAGCGTTGCGGCGTCCACGCCGCCGGCGAGCACCATCACCACGGCCAGGGCTGCGTTCGCTACGTTGAAGCTGCCGGGAAGACCCGTGTGGACCGCAAGGACGGTGCCGCCGGGCCCGCTGAGCGTGAACTCGGTGCCCAGCCCGCGGGGCACGGTTTCCGTCACGGTCCAGTCCGCGGGGTTCGCCCTTGAGGTGCTGAGGGTGGTGACCGGCACCCCGGCGCTGCCGGCAAGGCGGCGGCCCCATTCGTCGTCGACCGTCACCACGGCCTTCCGCGCACGGGCAGGCGTGAAAAGCTCTGCCTTGGTGGCGAAGTAGTCGTCCATGGTGTGGTGCAGGTCCAGGTGGTCCTGGGTGAGGTTGGTGAAGCCGGCTACGTCGAACAGCACTCCGTCCACCCGCTGGTAGGAGATGGCGTGGGAGGAGACCTCCATGGCGGCGGCGTCGAGTTCTTTTTCACGCATGAGCGCCAGGAGCCCGTGGACCTCCGGGGATTCCGGCGTGGTGAGCAGGCTGGGAATGGGGTCCCCGCCTGCCAGGATCTCTATGGTCCCGATCAGCCCGGTCCTTTTGCCAAGGGAGCGCAGCAGCGAGGTGATGAAATACGTGGTGGTGGTCTTGCCGTTGGTGCCCGTCACACCGAACAACTGCGGGGCGGTGTCCTGTCCGCTGCGGTAGATCATCGCGGACAGCGGGCCCACTACGTTCCGCGGCGCATCAACCACCAGCACAGGTACCGACGTGTCGGAGGACAGGGCCAGGAGGCGCGCACCGGCGTCGTCCGTCAGGACAGCCGCGGCTCCCGCTGCAATGGCCTGGGCGGCGAAGTCTGCGCCGTGCCGGACGGCACCGGGCAGGGCCACGTACAGGTCACCAGGTTCCAGTGTGCGGGAGTTCAGGGAGATGCCGGTCACCGCCACATCCGCCGAGGCTCCCGGAATGACGACGCCGACCGCGTCACCAATGCTTTCCAGCTGGACCGCCTCCACAGCCGAGGGGCGGAAGCGTGCCTGGCCGCCCGTTCCGTGCGGGGCAGCTCCCTGGGGAGCCGCTTCCTGCGGGGCTGGGCGTTGACCGGACGCGTTGAACTCTGACAAGGGATCTCCGATGGTGCTAGTGGACCGTGCCCGGCGTGGATCAGCCGGGGCAGCCGGGGGCTGCTGCGGCTGCTGCCGGGGTATTACTTGGCGAACTGGGGCAGCCTGGCCGGTTCACCCGTGGACGGCTGGACGTTGTAGGTCCGCAGTGCCTGGCTCATGACCGACCGGAAGACCGGCCCGTTGGTAATCCCGTAAATGCTGCCCTTGGGCCGCTGGAGTACCACCTCAACAATAAACCGCGGATCATCCATGGGGGCCATGCCCACGATCGAGGCCGTGTAGCCGCAGAAGCCGGACTTGCCGTCGTCGCACGGGGACTCGGACGTGCCTGTTTTTGCCCCCACCCGGTACCCGTCGATGCCTGCGTCCTTGATCTGGCCCTCGGTAACCGCACTCTCCAGGATGTCCTGCACCTGCTGGGCGGTGCTTTCCGACACGATCTGGCGTGGTTCCGCGGGCGCAACCTTTTCCTCGGTACCATCCGCGGCAACATAAGAGTCGATAAGGCGCGGCTGCAGCATCACGCCGTTGTTGGCGATGGACTGGAACGCCCGCACGGTCTGCAGGGTGGACTGGGAGACCCCCTGGCCGAAGAGGACCGTGAATTCCTGCCGGCCGTCCCACTGCTGCCAGGGTGTAAGTATCCCGGACGCCGTGGCAGGCAGGCCAATGTCCGGAGCTTCGCCGATGCCGAACTTCTTCAGCCAGTCGTAGCGCTGTTCCTTGCTCAGCCGCTGCCCGGCCATGACGGTTCCGGTGTTCATCGAGTAGCCCAGGATGCCGGCGAGCGTCCGGTCCTCCGTGCCGTGGGCAAAGGAGTCGCTGAAGGTTTGGCCGTTCACCGTATAGGTCGGGTCCAGGGTGAATTCATCGAGCGGGCCCGCCTTGCCTTCTTCGATCAGCGCGGCCACGGTCATCATCTTCTGCACCGAGCCGGGTTCGTAGGCGGCGGTGACGGAGCGGACACCGCGGTCCTTCGCGGCCACCCTGCCGGGGTCGTTCGGGTCCGGCGCATTGGTGTCCGCCATGGCCACCAGGTCACCGGTCTTGGCATCCATCACAATGATGGAGCCCCACTCGGCATTCAGTTTTTCCGTCTGGCTTTGGATGGCCTGCTGCGCGAAGTACTGAAGGTCCGAGTTGATCGTGAGCTTGACGTCCTTGCCGTCCTCCGGCGGAGTCAGTTCATCCACGCCGACGGGGATGCGCAGGCCGTCCGCACCGATCTCGAAGAGCCTCTTGCCGTCAGCACCCTTCAGGAGGCCGTCCTGGGTCTGCTCGATCCCCGCCTGGCCGGTGGTGCCGTCCTGGAGGAAACCAATGATGCCGCCGGCAACGGATCCATTCGGGTAGACACGCTTGCTGACGCCCTCGGTCACAATGCCGGGAATCTGGAGCTGCGAGATGCGGTCCTCAACGTCCGGCTTCACGTCCTTGGCCACAATGTAATAGGGCTGCTGCCCGGTGACTGCCTCGCGGATCGCATCCTTTTCCATGCCGAGGGCAGCCGCAAGTTCCGTCAGCCCCTGCTCCCGGCTGACGTCCACCAGCTTCTCTTTGGCGTCGTCCAGGCGCTTGAATGTCTCCGTTTTGGTATTGACCCGCTGGTCCACCACCACGTTGTAGCGGATCACGCTGTTGGCGAGCACGGTACCCCTGGAGTCCAGGATGCTTCCGCGTTCTGCCGGGAGGACGGTTTGCTTCATCCGGCTGTTCAGCGCGGCCTCGGCCATTCCCCCCACGTCGAGCCCCTGGACCAGGAAGAGTTTGCCGCCCACCACCAGCAGGAGCGTCAGCATGATGCCCAGGCCCAGGCGCAGGCGCTTGGTGGCGTTGGGAACCCTGCTGTTGTTTGCCTTGCCGGTCCTCTGCGCCACCGTTAAATCCCTTGCTGTTCGACCCTGCTGCCTGTCAGACCTGCCGTATTACTGTCCGGGCACCTTTTGTTCCGGCGCGGGGACGGATCCCCCGTGGAGTTCAACGGCGGCCGCGGCCGGTGCTGCTGCAGCAGCCGCGGCAGCCGCAGCGGCAGCAGCCGCGGCAGCGGGATCACCGGCTGCCGGGGCCGCAGCACCCGGTGTTGCTGCTCCGGACGCAGCAGCAGCATCCGCTGCTTCAGCTCCCTGGGCTGCGGGAGCAGCCGCTTCTGCCGGCTTGCGGCCTTCCAGCGGTTCCCCCTTGCTTGCCGGCGGCACGACGATCAGCTGCCCGGCAACGGCGGGCGCGGGGATCACCGCCCCTGCAGCACCGCCCTTGACTGCGGGCGTTGCCTTCCCGGTGACTGACAGGGTGGACAGATCGATCTGGCCTTTGACAGTGGAGGCAACCATTCCCAGTTCCGTGGCCTTCGCAGCCAGGTTCTGGGGTGCCTCGAAATTCTGTACCTGCTGGGTGAGGTCCTGGTTCTGCTTGGTCAAGGTACTCTGCTTGGCCCGAAGCTCCACCAGCTGGTATTGGGCGGTTGACACCGAGATGTTCAACACCAGCACGGCAATCAGTGCCAGGGCAAGCATGGCGAAGCACAGCACCACGAAGGGTGCCCGGCGCTTCCGGGGCACGGTGCGCACCACAGACAGCGGAGTGCGGGCCCTCCGTCCGTCACCGGAAGTGCGGGCGGGAAGATTCCTGCCGGCCGCCGAGCTGCCTGAAACGGCGGGAAAGTTCTTGACGGCAGCGGTGCTCATGCAGCTCTCCTGGCTCTGATTCGTTCCGCCGCGCGCAGTCTTGCAGAGGCAGCACGCGGGTTTTCGGCGATTTCGACGGCGGTGGGCACCTCGGTGCCCTTGGTGAGGGTTTTCAGTTCGGCCTTGTGTTCTTCCAGCTCCACCGGGAATCCGAGCGGAGCCGAGGATTTGGAACGTGCCTGCAGGACGCTCTTGACGATTTTGTCCTCCAGGGAGTGGTAGGACATGACGACAATCCGCCCGCCCATCGCCAGGGAGTCGACCGCAGCAGGAACAGCACGCTCCAGGACGTCGAGTTCTTCGTTGACCTCGATCCGGAGAGCCTGGAACGTCCGCTTGGCAGGGTGGCCGCCGGATTTCGCTGCGGATGCCGGCACCACCGAGCGGATCTGTTCCACAAGTTCTCCGGTTGTTGCGAAGGGCTTGGTGGCCCGCGCTGCAACGATCCTGTTCGCGATTCGGCCCGCGAACTTTTCCTCGCCCCACTTGCGGATGATCCTGACGAGTTCCTCTTCGGAGTAGTTGTTCACAACATCCGCCGCCGTCTGGCCGCGGCTGGTGTCCATCCGCATGTCCAGCGGGGCGTCGAAGGAGTAGGCGAAGCCGCGTTCGCGTTCATCGAGCTGGAGCGAGGAGACGCCGAGGTCCATCAGGATCCCGTGGACCTCGGAAACGCCGAGGTCAGCCAGGACGTCCCGGATCTCGTCATAGACGGCGTGCACCAGGTCCGTGCGTGCGGCGAACGGGGCCAGCCGCTCGCCGGCGAGGGCCAGGGCTTCTTCATCACGGTCGATGCCGATGAGGTGTACGTCGGGAAAACGCTGAAGCATGGCCTCGGAGTGGCCGCCCATGCCCAGGGTCGCGTCAACGGCCACCGGGGTTTCTCCGCGCAGCCTGGCAGCCTCGAATCCAGGTGCCAACAAATTGATGCACCGGTCCCGAAGGACCGGCACATGGCGTTCGGACGTGGGCTTCGGGTGTTCGTTCATGCCTCGTCCTTTCTCGCCGTAGGGTGTTGCCTTTGGTGCTTCTGGGATCAGATCCCCATCCGCGCCTATCGTCCGCCAGCCTGGCTCCGGGGAAGTGAGCCAGGATGGCCAGCCGATGGGCGGCTGGAGATCTCATCCAAGAAACTGCCTGCTGCCCCCGGTCAGAGAATGCCCGGAATGGGGTCATCAGTTTCAGAGAAGGCCGTCTCCTTCTCCGCGAGGTATTCAGTCCAGGCCTGGGCGTCCCAAATCTCGGCGCGGGAACCGGCGCCGATCACGGCAAGCTCCCTGCCGAGGCCTGCGTACTCCCGGAGCGCCGGTGGAATGGTTACGCGCCCCTGCTTGTCAGGTACCTCGTCCGAGGCTCCAGAGAGAAAGACGCGGATGTAGTCCCGCGCCTGTTTCGAGGAGATTGGCGCCTCCCGCATTTGCTCGTGGACCCGCGCAAATTCCTTCTCGCTGAAGACGTAGATGCAACGTTCCTGGCCCCTTGTGAGCACCAGCCCGCTGGCAAGTTCCTCGCGGAACTTGGCGGGGAGGATAATCCGTCCCTTTTCATCCAGACGCGGCGAGTGAGTGCCAAGAAACACTGGCCCACCGCCTGTCCGATGTCAGGAACTGCACATCCCCTATGTTGCAACTACCCTCTTATGCCCTCCACATTACTCCACTTTCCCCCACAGTCAACGCAAACAGGGCTTCCTGGCCTCCACTTTCTGGGAAAAGCAGGCTGAATTGGCGCGGATTTCGCCCCGGTGGCGGAAAGTGGAGGGAAATGTGTCACCGGGCGGTTCCCGGCCAGGAAGGAGGGCACGGACAAGGGACCCTATCCAGTGGCCTTCCGGCCGGGTCCGGGCGAAGGAGGAACATATCGGCCACTGCCGGCTTAAACGCCAAGAGACCCGCCCAAAGGCGGGTCTCTTCGCGTTTATCCCCCTAGGGGGAGGGAAGTGGAGTTGCCGTCGCGGGCAGCACCTGGAGGTTTAGGGTTCTCCCCTGCGCCTTTCGTCCCAGCGCTCCTCGAGGCTGCTCATGAAGGAGTTCTTCGGCCTGCCGGGCTTTCGGCCGGCGGCCTTGGATCCCGGCTTCGCTCCCGCACTGCTGCGCATGGTGGCGAAGTAGACGCCGCCGCCCATGACTATGAAGCCCAGTACTCCGACGAAGATATTTTGGAGAGTGACGCCCACGAGCAACAGGAAGACGCCAGCCAAGGCGCAGAGGACGCCAATCACCACATGCCTCGTGGACCATGAACGCCCTGGGTCTGACCCCATGGAATTTGCGAACTTCGGGTCGTCCTCGTGAAGCTGCTTCTCCAGCTGCTCAAGCAGCTTCTGTTCGTGCTCCGACAGCGGCATCACGACCTCCTTTTGTAGGCCAACGTCCGGGCTGATCCCAGCCACTACTTCTGCACCGTTAACGGCTGTTGTGCCTAAGAGGTTCCCGCCCTGCCCACAATGGCAAAAGTCGGTAACCAGGCACGCCGTCGCAGGAGCGGGAGCATGTCCAAGAGGGTCCGGCAGTAAGTCCAGTCACTCAAAAACTATGTACATCTAAGGATAGTTTGTTGAGGGCTGTTCTGAAAGACGGCAATGACTTATCCGGGACCTCCCGGCTGCCGCAACCGGCGTGTTATCCAGGGCCGGCTCCTGGCTCCATCAGGCGGGCCGGAAGGACGGATTTGCTGCCGAACTTGCGCGCCACTTCGTCGAGGACCTGTTCGGCCGCACGCCAGTTCTCGTCCCGCCGGTCGATGCTCAGCTGCAGCGAGGTGCGGGCCGCTTCCTCCAGTTGTTCGGCCCTGACGCCCACGAGCCGCACCGTCATGGTCCTGTCCCCCACCGATTCCAGCAACTGGAGCGCCACGGCATAGATCAGCTGGGCACTGTCCACCGGCGTCTGGACCGTCCGGCTGCGGGTGATGGTGGAGAAATCGGCGAAGCGCAACTTCAGGGCAATGGTCCGGGCCACCATCCCGGAACTCCGCAGGCGTGAGGCCGTCCGGTGGGAGAGCCGCAGGAGTTCACGGTGGAGCAGTGCGTCGTCACCCGTGTCGACGGCAAAGGTCTCTTCCGCACCGATGCTCTTCTCAAGCCGGATTGGAGTCACCGCACGGTGGTCAATGCCCCACGACAGCTGGTGGACATGCTCCCCCGTAGCACCCAGCATCCTCTTGAGGGTGGACACCGGCGTTGCCGCCACGTCCGCAACCGTCCTGATGCCCATCCTTGCCAGGACATCCGCGGTCTTGGCACCCACGCCCCACAGCGCACCAACCGGCAGGCTGTGGAGGTAAGGCACCGTTTCGTCCGGACCGATCAGGAGCAGTCCATCCGGCTTGCAGCGGGTTGACGCGATCTTGGCCACGAACTTGGATTCCGCGATCCCTACGGACGCAGTAATGCCCAGTTCCGAAGCTACTCTGCGCCGGATCATTTCCCCGATGCCCCGCGGCGCCCCCAGGCGGCGTATGGCGCCCGTGACGTCGAGGAACGCTTCGTCGACGCTGAGTGGTTCCACGAGTTCGGTGACGGACCCAAAAATGGCCATCAGCTGGGCGGACACCTCGTAGTACAGCTTGTGGCGCGGTTCGATGATGACCGCCTGCGGGCACATCCTGGACGCCACGGCCATCGGCATGGCAGATTTCACGCCGAATGCACGGGCTTCGTAGGAGGCAGAGAGGACCACGGAGCGGTCCGCGGGGAAGCCAACAATGACAGGCCTGCCGCGGAGCTCAGGGCGCGTCCGCAGCTCGACAGAGACGTAGAAGGCATCCATGTCCACGTGCATGATGCACTTGCGCCGCTGTCCCGGAAGCACCGCTCCGGGTGGCTGGTTCATACCTTCGGGCCCCACGGCTGCAATCCTAGCTCTTTTGTACTGACTAAACTGGAGGCTGAATCCGGCATCAACACCAGGAGGAAAGTCCCTGTGACGGTCTTTGGAAACCTCAAGCCAGCGGGCGCTGCAGTCCTAGCTGCCGGCGCAGCCATGGCACTTGCAGCCTGCAGTCCAACCCCGTCAGCAAGCCCGGACCCTTCCGCCTCCGCATCGGCGCCGGCAACTGCCGCCTCCACCGTCACGGCTTCCCCCAGCCCTTCCGCTTCGCCCAATACCTCCGCCACGGTAGGGGCACTGGTGGACGGCTTCCCCCAGCAGCTCCTTCCCCTCATGCCGGGGGCCACAGTGGTATCGAGCAGTTTCGACAAAGCGTCGGCCCCCGCCACTGCCGCCCTGGTGGGCACGGTGGCGGCCCCCACCGCCGCAGTCCTCGATTTCTACGTCAAGGCGCTGGAAGGCCAGGGCTTCAAGGCCGTGCCCGGCGAAGCCGTGGGGGCCGTGGCTTCCAGGGACTTTCTCCGGGGGGACAGCGAGACCGTCAATATCTCGGTCGTTGAAGCAGCCGGAGTTTCCACCTTTACCATCGGCGCCAACGTGCCAGCTGAGTCAGCCAAGTGACGGCGGCCGAGCAGCTCAGGCATGAACAGGCCGACTTCGTGGCGGCGGTGGCCGGCGAACTGACGGGGTTCCTGGCCTCGCGCCAATCAGTCATGTCCGCCATTTCGCCGGACATTGATCCGATCATGGGGTCAATCTCCAACCTTGTCACTGGCGGCAAGCGCCTGCGCGCGCTGATGTGCTACTGGGGCTGGCGGGGTGCCGGTGGAGAACCTGCGGCCCAGCAGGTAGTGACGGCAGGCGCAGCCCTTGAGTTGTTCCAGGCCGCCGCGCTGATCCACGATGACATCATCGACCGGTCTGACACCAGGCGGGGCGGACCGAGTGTCCACCGGCGGTTCAGCGACCTGCACGGATCACAGGGCTGGGCGCTGGACAGCGAACGCTTCGGCCAGGCAGCTGCCATTCTGGCGGGAGACCTGTGCCTCTCCTTCAGCGAGGAAGCCTTCACGGACATCGGCGAGCGGGCCGCAGCGGGCAGCAGGGCAAGGCTGATCTTCAACCTCATGCGGGCCGAAGTGATGGCGGGCCAGTACCTGGACATCCTGGAAGAGGTTGCCGGGCCCGCCAGGGACCGCGCAGGCGCTGTCTCGCGGGCCCAGTCCATCATCCGCTTCAAGTCAGCCAAGTACTCCACAGAACATCCGCTGGCGCTGGGAGGCGCACTCGCTGGGGCCTCGGATGACCTGCTCCGCGGATACTCGGCGTTTGCGCTGCCTCTGGGGGAAGCGTTCCAGCTCCGGGATGACGTGCTCGGTGTCTTCGGCGATCCGCTGACAACCGGCAAGCCGGCCGGCGACGACCTGCGGGAAGGGAAACGCACTGTGCTGGTCGCCCTGGCCATGGACCAGGCAACGGCTGAAGAGGCGGCCTTCATCGACTCCAGGCTCGGAAGCCCGGACCTCTCGGAGGAAGACGTCGACGAGCTCCGGCGGATTATCGAGGAGTCCGGGGCGCTGGCGGCCACCGAGGTCCTCATCAGTGAATTCGGTGCCGCGGCCTTCGAGGCCCTGGAGGCACTTCCGCTGGTCGAATTGCCCAAGACTGCCCTTCGGCGGCTGGCTGAAGCGACTGTCAGCCGGGCCTCCTAGCGGTCCAGTGCGGGCCAGGCGAAGTGCCGGGCCGGGAACTACCAGGCGAGGGTCTGTGCCCTGCGCCGTATTTCTGTTTTCCGGCCCTCACGAAGAGCGTCGATGGGCCGTCCTCGCAGTGACTCATCCGGGGTAAAGAGCCAGACGATCAGGTCCTCGTCCGAATACCCTGCGTCAGCCAGGACAACGATGGTTCCCTTGAGGCTGTCCACCACCTGACCGTCCTGGATAAACCCTGCAGGCACCGACCTGATTTTCCGCTCACCAACCCGCAGCGCCGCCAGCGCACGTTCATCAAGCAGGCTGTGCACCTTGGTGATGGAAACATCCAATAAACGGGCGACGTCGGGCAGGGGCAACCAGTCGCCCACAAGGTTTTCTACATTACTCACGGATCAAGGTTGCCACGGCGTGCGCCCTGGCGCCTAGTTGATGCACTCCGGGGAACCCATTGACGTGCGGACACTCCCAAAATTCTTCCTTGCAACTGTTCCCGGAATTCTTGTGCTAATCCCCAATCCGTGAGAGATTCTCATTGACCACATTTGTAACAGTATTAACAGCAGTAACAGTAGTATCGGAATCAGCGGCATCCCCGCCCGCGCCCGCAGTTGAGAAGAGGATTCTTTCCATGACGATGTCCCGCTCGCACAAGCAGCCCCCCAAGCCGAGCCTGCCTATGCTCGCCGCAACGACGGCAGCGCTGCCAGCGGTCGTATTGTCATCCTTGGCGCTGGCCCAGCCAGCAGCTGCAGAGCAGCCGGTCCGGGCCATTCCGGGGACGCTTGCAGCGGCCATGAAAGCCCAGGCCGCGACGGCCACAGCGGCAGTCATCCCCGCGGCGTCGGTGTCGACGGCGATCCCCTCAGCCTTCAGGCCCGCACAGCCGCAGGCCCCGGCGGAGTACACGATTGCCCGCGGCGACACCATCAGCGCCGTAGCAGGCAAATTCGGGCTTAGCACGGCCGAGGTCCTGAAGCTGAACAACCTGCAGGCGAACACGATCATCTACCCCGGGCAGAAGATCAAGCTTTCCGGTTCGGCCGCCGCACCGGCAGCGCCGTCCGCCGCGCCCGCTCCTGCCGCACCTGCCTCCGCCCCCGCGGGCGGAGCCACGTACACGGTGAAACCGGGTGACACGCTGGGTGCCATCGCGGCCCGCCACAACGTGGGCCTGGCGGATGTGTTCTCGTGGAACAACCTCAACATGCGCTCGGTTATCTACCCCGGGCAGAAGATCAAGGTGGGGGCCGGTGACGCGGCTCCCGCGCCCGCCGCGGCTCCTGCCTCAAGCGGGCTGGCCTCAACATCGGCTCCCGCCGCGCCTGCGGCCCCGGCCTCCGGCTCCTACACCGTCAAAGCCGGAGACACGCTCTCCGCGATCGCGTCCCGGCACGGCGTCAAGCTTTCCGAGCTGCTGTCCGCCAACCGCCTGGGCATGACCAGTGTCATTTACCCGGGAAACAAGCTGGCCATCCCCGGCGCCAACGGCCAGACGGCCGCTCCGCAGCCGGCCGCCTCGGTAACGCCTCTGGTCCCAAGCTCATTCCTGGGCTTCAGCTACCCTGCTGCAGTGGTCAGCTCGGCCAACGAGAACAAGGCGTTGCTGAACGCCTCCCCTGTGCCCTCCCGAGCTGAAATGCGGAACATCGTGGCAGATACCGCGCGCAGGATGGGAGTGGAACCCTCCCTGGCCCTCGCCTTCGCGCACCAGGAATCAGGGTTCGACCAGCGGGCAGTTTCCCCGGCCAACGCCATCGGAACCATGCAGGTCATCCCCACTTCCGGCCAGTGGGCTTCGGATCTGGTGGGACGCAAGCTGAACCTGCTGGACCCTTACGACAATGCCACGGCCGGGGTGGCAATCATCCGCCAGCTCCTGGCCACCAGCAAGGACAGGGACACGGCCATCGCCGGCTACTACCAGGGCCAGTACTCCGTGAGCAAGTACGGCATGTACGACGACACCAAGGCCTATGTGGCGGCCATCAAGGCACACCAGAAAAACTTCGGCTGAGCTGCTGCTGCGGCCCGCACACTGTGGGGCAGTGAATTTTGAACGGGTCCGGACCGGTAAAGGTTCGGGCCCGTTCCGTTGCGGGGATTAGGATCGTAGGGTGCAGGAACACGTGTCAGACCCTCTTGTAGGAACGCTGGTGGACAACCGGTACGCCGTACGGTCCAAGCTCGCGCGCGGCGGCATGTCCACGGTTTACCTTGCCACGGACCAACGGCTGGAACGGGACGTGGCGCTGAAGGTGCTGCACCCCCACCTCTCCTCTGACGACAACTTCCTGGGCCGGCTCGGCCGGGAGGCAAAGGCGGCTGCAAGGTTGTCCCATCCCCACGTGGTGGGGGTCCTCGACCAGGGGAACGACGGCCGCACGGCCTACCTGGTCATGGAATACATCAAAGGCCACACCCTCCGTGACCTGATTAACGAGAAAGGCGCATTGCCGCCCCGCCTGGCACTGGCACTGATCGACCCGGTTGTTGAAGGGCTCGGTGCCGCGCATGCCGCCGGCTTCATCCACCGTGACGTCAAGCCTGAAAACGTGCTGATCTCGGACGACGGACGGATCAAGATCGGGGATTTCGGCCTGGCCCGCGCTGTCACCACCTCTACCAGCACCGGTGCCCTGATCGGCACGGTCGCCTACCTCTCCCCTGAACTTGTCCTGGGCAGGCCGGCTGACGCGCGCAGCGACATCTACTCCCTGGGCATCATGCTGTACGAAATGCTTACCGGACAGCAGCCGTTCGACGGCGAGGTCCCCATCCAGGTGGCGTACCAGCACGTCAACGGGACGGTCGGACCGCCGTCGGCCCTGGTCCCGGGCCTGGCCGCGGAAGTGGATGAACTCGTGCAGTGGTGCACCGCCAACGACCCCGAGAACCGGCCGGTGGACGGGAACGCCCTGCTCCAGGAACTGCGGCACATCCGGACCAACCTCACAGATGCTGAACTGGACCTTCGTCCGCCGGCGGCTGCTGCGGTGGGCACCGTAACCGCGCCCCAGCAGGTTGCCCCGCTGCGGATTCCTTCCCCGCCCGCGGGTCCTCCGCCATCCCGTGAACCTGACAACACCGTGCTCGTCCAGCATCCCACCGAGGTCATCGGCCGCACCAGCAATCCCACAACGGTGATGCCGTACGGACAGCCGGCCGGACCCGCCTACCAGCCGACGCCGGGCCAGTCCCGTTCTGCCTTGCAGCCTTCAGGTCCGGCACCTGGTGCTGCCAGGCGGACACTGTCACCACCTGACGACGACCAGGGGTGGGCTCCCCCTCCTCCGATGCTGGGCAAACGTGCCCAGCGCAAAGCGGACAGGGAGGATGAGAAGGCACGGGCCCGTGCCGCAGCCACCCCCGCACGGACCCTTCGGGAAGGGAATCCCCGGCGCCGCGGCGTCCTGTGGGTGATAGTGCTGGTGGTGGCCGCCCTCCTGGCGACAGGCGCGGGCTGGTTTTTCGGTATGGGCCCCGGCGCAGCCGCGTCCATTCCTTCCGTCGCCAACAAGACCGTGGCGCAGGCGCAGCACCTGCTCAGCGAGGCCGGGTTCCGGTCCACCACCAGGGACGTCTTCGACGACGAGGTGCCGTCCGGCCTGGTGGTGGGCAGCGAGCCGGCCGAGGGCACGGAAATCCGCAAGTTCCAGCCAGTGTCCCTCTTTGTTTCCAAGGGCCCCCAGCTTTTTCCGCTGCCAGTGCTGGCCGGCGGCACCCTGGACGAAGCCAAGAACGGCCTCAATGCGGCCGAGATGGTACTGGGTCCCGTGACGGAGCAGTTCGATGAGCAGGCGCCCGCGGGTACAGTCCTGTCCCAGGACCCCGCTGCGGGTACGGAGGTCCGGCGCGGCACGCCCGTCGGCCTGGTGGTTTCCAAGGGGCCCGAGCCCATCCCGGTGCCGCTGGTGGTGGGCCAGGACGAGGACGATGCCGTTGATGCCATCACGGCAGCCGGACTCCAGGCGGATGTGGCCGGCGAGGAAGTCTTTAGCCGGGATATTCCCAAGGGCGCTGTGGTCAGCCAGGCGCCGGCGGAAGGAACGCTCACCCGCGGCGGCAGCGTAACCCTGACGATCTCCAAGGGACCCCGGATGGTGGAAGTCCCCAGTTACATCGGCAAGCAGGCCAGAGAGGCCGAACAGGCATTGCGCCAACTCGGCTTCGAGGTGAAAGTGAATAACATCCTCGGCGGTTTCTTCGGAACCGTCAGGGATCAGGATCCGGTGAACAAAGAGGTTCCGGAAGGATCGGTCATCACCCTGACGGTGGTGTAGCCGGACCTGCCGGCCACACCACTGTCAGGTCATGAGTGTGCGGCGCCTAGTGCTTTGCCAGGGCTCCGGCCACCAGGAAGGCCATTTCGAGGGACTGCATGTGGTTCAGGCGCGGGTCGCAGACTGATTCGTAACGGTCCAGGAAGGCGTCCTGGTCCACGGGATCGGCCCCGCCGAGGCACTCTGCGACGTCGTCGCCCGTCATTTCCACGTGCAGGCCGCCGGGGACGGTCCCCAGGGCGTGGTGCACCTCGAAGAAGCCGCGCACTTCGTCAATGACGTCGTCGAAATTGCGGGTCTTGTAGCCGTTGGGGGACGTTACGGTGTTCCCGTGCATGGGGTCGGTGACCCACAGCACCTGCGCGCCTGACGCGGTGACTTTTTCGACGACGGCGGGCAGCTTCTCGCGGATGTTGCCGGCCCCCATGCGGGTGATGAACGTCAGCCGGCCCGGCTCCCGGTCCGGGTCCAGCTTGTCGATCAGGCGAAGGGCGTCGTCGCCGGTGGTGGACGGGCCCAGCTTCACGCCGATGGGGTTCCGCACCCGTGAAAGGAAGTCGACGTGGGCGTGGTCCAGTTCGCGGGTCCGCTCGCCGATCCAGAGGAAGTGGGCAGACGTGTCGTACGGGAACCCGGTACGTGAATCGATCCGGGTCAGGGCCCGCTCGTAGTCCAGCAGCAGTGCTTCGTGGCTGGCAAAGAATTCGACCCGCTTCAGTGCTTCGAAGTCGGCGCCGCAGGAGGCCATGAACTTGATGGCGCGGTCGATGTCGCGGGCCAGGGACTCATAGCGTGCGTGTGCCGGGTTCTCGGTGAAGCCCTTGTTCCACTGGTGCACCGAACGGAGGTCGGCAAAACCGCCCTGCGTGAAGGCGCGGATCAGGTTCAGCGTGGAAGCGGACGTGTGGTAGGCGCGGAGCATCCGGGAAGCGTCGTGGCCCCGGGACTCCGGAGTGAACTCGTAGCCGTTCACGATGTCGCCCCGGTATGCGGGCAGGGTAACGCCGCCGCGGGTTTCGTCATTGGAAGAACGGGGCTTGGCGAACTGACCGGCCATGCGGCCCATTTTGATGACGGGCATGGCGGCACCGTAGGTGAGCACCACGGCCATCTGGAGGATGGTCTTGACCCGGGCGCTGATCTTGTCTGCCGTGGCGGCCTCGAAGGTTTCGGCGCAGTCACCGCCCTGCAGCAGGAAGGCCTTGCCCTGGGCAGCAGCGGCCAGCCGCTCGCGGAGGACATCCACCTCACCCGCAAAAACCAGCGGGGGAAGGACGGAGAGTTCCTTCACCGAGGCGTTGAACACGTCCCTGTCCTGCCAGCTGGGCTGCTGGGAAATGGGAAGGTCCCGCCAGTTATCAAGTCCGGGATAGTCGGCTGCTCCGCTCTGGGCGGTGCTGGACAGCGAAAAGGCGGGTTTTGCAGATAGCTCAGTCACCATCTAAGACTAGCGGTCGCGCAGGTCCCCGGGACACCGCACTGTCACGCTTCGGGCCCGCCGCGTCACAACCCGCTCAGCCCGCGGCAGCACCGCCGTCGTCCGCTGTTCGTGTGTCACCCGAAGAACCGCCGTTGCCGGCACCGGAAGTGGGCTCGCCCGTACTGCCGGATGCAGGTGCGGGCGGTGCCAGGAGTTCGGCTGCGGCCGCCGGTTCGACGGCCTTGCCGGCCAGCCGCAGCTTGACTACGGCGGCGTACTCGTCCACGTATTCCTGCCCGGAGAGACGCATCAGTTCGAACATGATCTGGTCGGTGACTTTACGCTGGATGTCGCGGTCCTCGGCCTGGTCCCGGTAGTGGCTGAAGTCCAGCGGCTCCCCAAAGATCATGCCGATCCTGCGGATGTTCGGCAGCCGCTTTCCAATGGGCTGGACCTTGTCCGTGCCGATCATCGCGACAGGTATCACCGGGACCCCGGCCTGCAGCGCAAGCCTGGCCACGCCAACCTTGCCCCTGTAGAGCCTGGAATCCGGGCTCCGCGTGCCCTCGGGATAGATGCCCAGCAGTCCGCCATGCGTGAGGACCTCCATGCCGGCGGTCAATGAGGCTGCCGAGGCAGCTCCCCCGGACCGGTCCATGGGCAGCTGGTTGGTCAGCCGGAAGAACAGGGCAGTCAGCCTGCCCTTGATTCCGGTGCCGGTGAAGTACTCCGACTTGGCCAGGAAAACCACCGGCCGGCGGACCATCAGCGGCATGAAGATCGAATCGGAAAAGGAGAGGTGGTTGGACGCAATAATCGCCGGGCCTTCAGCCGGAATATTGTCCAGTCCCTTGACCCAGGGGCGGAAAAGGAGCTTCAACACAGGACCAAGGAAGATCCGCTTCATGACCCAATAGAACACGTGAGAAACCTCTCCGGAAGGCGGCCTGCAGGCCCCGCGTCGGGCCTGGCCAGCAGTTCAATGCAACCCTACTCTAGTGAGATTTGTCCGGAACAGTGACACGATGGAGCCATGAGCGAAAGCAGCATCCCGTCCCCTCCTGCCGCTTTCAGCTATCCCGGACACGGGCCCAATGCGCGGATCGGCATCGCCATCTGCCACGGCTTCACGGGAAGCCCCCTCAGTGTCCTGCCGTGGGCCGAGCACCTCGCCTCACAGGGTTACGCCGTCACCGTCCCCCTGTTGCCCGGTCATGGGACTGACTGGCGCCACCTGGCAAGGACGCGGTGGACCGACTGGTACCGCAGCTTCGAGGCCGCCTACCTGGAGCTCGCGCGGAACACAGAAACGTGCTTTGTGGCCGGGCTCTCCATGGGCGGGGCCATTGCGCTGCTGACGGCCTCCCGGCACACCGTTGCCGGGGTGTCCGTGGTCAACCCGGGGCTGAGCTTCTACGACCGGCGGGTCCGGGTGATCGGAGTGCTGAAGTACTTCCAGCGGACAACACTCCCCATAGAGGAGGAACAGGCGACGGCGGCAGTCACCAACGACGGGGACTACTCGCGCACTCCCCTGGCGGCGGTGCACGAGCTGAAGAAGCTCTTTCGTGCCGCGGCCCGCGGCCTGTCAAAGGTCACGGCGCCTGTCCAGGTCTTCAAGTCCCGCACCGATGCCGTGGTACCGCCGACGTCCCTGGCGCTGCTCCGGAAAGGCCTCGGCAGCCGCCTCGCCGAAGTTGTGGATCTCCACAGCAGCGGACATGTGGCTACGCTGGACGTGGACGCACCGGAGATCTTTGCAAAATCCAGTGCTTTCGTCCACGCCCTCGCCCGCCAGAACACCGCATTGGAGACTCCATGACCTCCAGCCTGGACCACAGCCCCTTCAGCAGCGGCTGCACCGGCGGGGGGCCCCGCATCGGCGTGGTCCTCTCCCACGGGTTTACCGGCAGCCCGCACGGGCTGCGTGCCTGGGCCCAGGCACTGGCCGGCGCCGGCTTCGCGGTGCGCATGCCCCTGCTGCCCGGACATGGCACCAGCTGGCAGGAACTCGCCCGCACGCGGTGGCAGCAGTGGCACGGCGCCCTGGACGACGCATACCTGGAGCTGGACGCCAGCTGCGATTACGTCTTTTCAGCAGGATTGAGCATGGGTGGAGCGCTGGCCCTGCGGATCGCTGCCACCCGGCCCGTGGCCGGGGTGGTCCTTGTCAACCCGGGGCTGGTCATTGACGATCCGCGCGCGCCCCTCGCCGGCATCCTGAAGCTGGTCATGAAAAGTACGCCTGCCATCGGGAACGACATCCTTAAAGAAGGCATGGACGAGGGCGCCTATTCGCGGACCCCGGTAGCTGCCGCGCATGAGCTCAACAAGCTGTTCAAGGACACCATCAGGATCCTGCCCAGGGTCACCGCCCCCGTCCGGGTCTACCGGTCCACCATTGACCACGTGGTATCCGACTCCAGCATCCATGCCCTCCGCCGGGGATTGACCCACGCACCCCTGGATCTGGTCCGTCTTGAAAACAGCTACCACGTGGCCACCCTGGACAACGACGCCGACCAGATTTTCCAGGGCTCCGTGGAGTTCATCCGGGCGGTGGTTTCCGGCGTAAATCCGGAACGGCCAACGGCAAGCGCAGCATCGACCCTGGAGGCCACGCCCCATGAACAAGCCTGACCCCGGACCCCAGGACCAGGGAGCGAACCCGGACGACGCCGTCTGGCTGGACCTGGTGGCCCGCCTTGAATCCGGAGCCCCTGATGCAGGCACGGGCGGCATCAGCGGCACGGGAATTTCCGGCGATCCGGCGACGGACGCGGCGCCGCGCCCGGACGCTTCAGCCCAGGGGGGAAGGCCGCCCGTGTTCCGGGATTTTGACCCGCTGGGCCTTGCGGGCGCAGTCCCCGCGGAATTGTCCGCGGCGGAGCGGCAGGCCTCGGCTGAAACGCCGGGCCCCGGCGTCGAGGCAGGCTTCCCTTCCGGCCCCCGCGACTACGACGTGGACCCGAATGACGGTGAATTCGTCCCGGAGGAACCGCCCAGCCTGGCCGGAACAGATCCGTTGACCATGCTTGCGTGGCTCGCCGCGGTGGGTGGGCCAGTCGCCCTCCTGCTGTCCGTGATGTTCTGGCGCTCCGCCCCGCTCCTGGCCATCGTGGCTATTGTGGCTGCGTTCGTCCTCGGAACGGTCTACCTGATCATGAAGCTTCCGCAGGAAAAGGACGAGAACGACGACGGCGCACGCGTCTAGCGTGGCCTGCTCCCCCGGGCTGCGCTGTTCCCGTGCTCAACACCGGAGGAGTGCGCGTTCCGTCAGCGGCGCGCCCGGCTGCTGACGCGGGACAGGTCGGCGGCTCCGATGAGTCCGGCGCTCGGCCCGAGGGCAGCCAGTTGAATGCCGGCGGCCGGCCGGAAACCACGCCCCGTCAGGTTGCGGGCGAAGGCCTTCCGTGCGGGCTCCACCAGCAGGTCGCCTGCTGAGCACAGGCCACCGCCGATGACAAAAAGTCCCGGATCCAGCGCCGCAGCCAGATTGGCCAGCCCCAGCCCGAGCCATTCCCCCACTTCCTCAAGCAGCTCCCGGCACGCCGGGTCACCGGCAAGTGCCAGCTCCGTGACGATCGCGCCCGTGATTGCATCCGTCCGCCCGCCGACGGCCGCGAGCAGGTCCTGCGCCACCGGAGAGTTTGCCCGCGCCAGGATCCGGGCTTCGCGCCCCAACGCGTTCCCGGACGCATACTGTTCCCAGCAGCCGCGGTTTCCGCATTCACACCGGTGACCGCCCGGCATGATGATCTGGTGGCCGAACTCGCCTGCCACGCCGAACCGCCCGCGCTCCACCCTGCCGTCCATCACCATGGCACCGCCAATACCGGTGCCAAGGGTGATGCAGACCAGCCGGTCTTCCCCCTGCCCCGCCCCAAAGCGCCATTCCGCCCATGCGGCGGCATCGGCGTCGTTGGTCAGGAGCACGGGCCTGCGGAGGAGCTGCTGCAGGTTGGCCCGGAGCGGCTCATTGCGCCAGGCCAGGTGGGGGCTGAAAAGCACCGTGCCGCCGTCGAGGTCCATCCACCCGGCGGCGCCGATGCCCACTGACCAGATCCGGTGCCCCTTGCCCAGTTCCTCGACCAGCTCCACGATGACCTGCTCCACGGCCCGGGGGTCGCTGCCGGGCGTGGCACGGCGGGCTTCGCGGAGGATGCGGCCGTCGGCATCCACGACGCCGGCCGCCACCTTGGTGCCGCCGATGTCGATTCCAATGGCGAGGCCCTTGCGGCCGAGGCGCAAATGCTCACGGAAGCCCCCGCCGTCGTGCCGTGTCCCTGCCCCGCGCGAGGTGGGCCGCGCCCTCCAGGGGGCAGGTCTGCTCAGGGGCCCGGGCTGCTTGCCGGGGGGCGGTGCATACATAGTTCCCCATTCTAGGTGGGCACATTCCACGTCCGTGCGCGGACAGGCGGAGCTGCCGCGGACATGTCCGCCAGGCAGCATTGACGGCAAAGTTACCGGCCAGTAACTTTAGTTACTGCATGGTCCCGCATGGGCGTACTAGTCTTTAGGCATACCCCTGCGCGGGACCTCGGATATCAAAGGAGCTATAGTGCGCGAATTCAGTGTTCCGCCTCTTGTTGTTGTCCCACCGGAGACCAACATCACCGACCTTGTGCTGCGGCAGGCAGCGAAGGCCAGCAACCCGGCACTCTTTTCGCGGCTCGATGCCTCCGGAACCTGGCAGGACATTTCCGCCACCGATTTCCTGGCAGACGTCCGGACGCTTGCCAAAGGACTGATGGCCAGCGGCGTGGGAGCGGGCGACCGCGTGGGCATCATGTCCCGCACCCGGTACGAGTGGTCACTGGTGGACTTTGCCATCTGGTTCGCGGGAGCGGTCTCGGTCCCCATCTACGAAACGTCCTCACCTTCCCAGGTTGCGTGGAACCTCGGCGACTCCGGCGCCGTGGCCGCCTTCGGCGAGGCAGCCCACCATGAGGACATCATCCGCCAGGCCGTGACGGCGGAAGCACTCACTTCGCTCCAGCATGTCTGGCAGCTGGAAGGCAACGGTCTCGATGCCCTCCGCGAAGCCGGCCGCGGCGTCAGCGACGACGACCTTGAGGCCCGCCGGAAGACCGCCGGACTGCGCGATACCGCCACCATCATCTACACCTCCGGGACCACAGGCAGGCCCAAAGGCTGCGAACTCACGCATGGCAACTTCGTTGAGCTGTCGGACAACGCGCTGGCCATTATTGGCGAAATCGTCCATGAAAACGCGAAGACCATCATGTTCCTCCCCCTGGCACACGTCTTCGCCCGCTTTATCTCCGTCCTTGCGATGGCTGCCGGCACCACGGTGGCCCATACCCCGGACATCAAGAACCTCCTGGCGGACCTCCAGAGCTACGAGCCCACGTTCATCCTCGCGGTGCCGCGCGTTTTCGAGAAGGTCTACAACTCAGCACTGACCAAGGCGGAGGACGGCGGGAAGGGAGCGATCTTCCACAAGGCGGCCGATACTGCCATCGCGTATTCCAAGGCACGGCAGGACGGCCGCATCGGCCTGGGCCTGAAGCTCCGCCATGCCCTGTTCGACAAGCTCGTCTATGGAAAGCTGCGGGCGGCCATGGGCGGGCACGTTGCCCACGCAGTCTCCGGCGGCGGTCCCCTGGGCGAACGCCTGGGCCACTTCTTCCAGGGCATCGGGCTGCAGGTCCTTGAGGGATACGGCCTGACCGAAACCACCGCCCCCATTTCCGTGAACACACCGTCAAGGATCAAGATCGGCTCCGTCGGGAAGCCCCTGCCCGGGAACTCGGTCAAGATCGCCGAGGACGGGGAGATCCTTGCCAAGGGTGTCTGCGTCATGCGGGGCTACTACCAGCGGCCGGACCTCACCAGCGAGACGTTCGACGACGGCTGGCTGCGCACCGGAGACATCGGCCGCCTGGATGAGGACGGCTTCGTCTGGATCACGGGGCGCAAAAAGGAAATCATTGTCACCGCCGGCGGGAAGAACGTCATCCCGGCCCTGCTGGAGGACCAGATCCGGGCTGATGCGCTCGTCTCGCAGGTGCTGGTGGTGGGTGACAACCGGCCGTTCATCGGTGCGCTGGTCACCCTGGACCAGGAAGCCCTCCCCGGCTGGCTGCAGCGCCACAACCTCCCCGCGGACACCTCCCTTGCGGACGCCGCGAACAACCCGGTGGTCAAGGCAGCCGTCCAGGACCTGATCACCGCAGCCAACACCTCCGTCTCTCAGGCGGAAGCGATCAAGTCGTTCCGCATCGTGCCCGCCGACTTCACCGAGGCCTCCGGCCACCTGACGCCTTCCATGAAGGTCAAGCGGGCCCAGGTGATGAAGGACTTCGAAACGGTCATCGAGGAGATGTACGCCGCACCGCGTTCCTGACTGTTCGCCGGGGTCCGGCGGCCCCGGTCCTCTGCGTGCTATTCCCCGCGCCCCGCTGAGGCCGCTGCGCGGCGAGCCGGGGCGCAGGGCCCCTTTTACGCACGCTGCCGGACCGGGGGCCGCCTGTATCCGTTGCCTGGTCCGGAAGCGCGGCCGTTTGGAAAGGGAAAGGTCCTCCCACTGGTGTTCAGTGGGAGGACCCTTTTCGTTGTCTTACCGTGCGGCCGGGATTACTGCTCGACGACCAGCAGGAGGTCTCCGCCTTCCACCTGCTCGACGGCGGAGACGGCGAGGCGGGAAACCTTGCCGGCTACCGGCGTCGTGATGGATGCCTCCATCTTCATGGCCTCGATGGTGGCCACCGTGTCGCCTGCCTTGACCTCATCGGCCTGCTTGACTGTCAGGGTGACGGCGCCGGCGAAGGGGGCCGCAACGTGGCCGGGCTGGCCCGGGTCCGCCTTCTCGGCGGCCTTGACGTTGCTGACCACGGACCGGTCCCGCACAACAACCGGCCGGGACTGGCCGTTGAGGGTGCACATGACGGTGCGCATGCCCTTCTCGTCCGGCTCCGACACCGCTTCCAGGGAAGCGATCAGCCGTACGCCCTTCTCCAGCTGGATTTCGTGCTCCGCGCCGCGCTGCAGGCCATAGAGGTAGTCACGGGTGTCCAGGACGGAGAGGTTGCCGTAGGTTTCCACGCTCTTGAGGTAGTCCTTGGTGGGACCGTCGAAGAGCAGCCGGTTGAGCGTGTGCTGCCGGGTTTTGGAATCGGATTTCAGGGCGGCGCTGTCCTCGGCGCTGAGTTCCACGTCCCGGACCTTCACGCTGCGGCCCTGCAGGGCCTTGGTGCGGAACGGCTCCGGCCATCCTCCCGGGGGGTCGCCGAGCTCGCCGGACAGGAACCCGATGACCGAATCGGGAATGTCGTAGTTCTGCGGGTTCTCGTTGAAGTCGGCCGGGTCCGCGTTCAGGCCCACCAGGTGAAGGGCAAGGTCACCGACAACCTTCGACGACGGCGTGACCTTGACCAGGCGGCCAAGGATGCGGTCGGCGGCGGTGTACATGTCCTCAATGGCTTCGAACCGTTCGCCCAGGCCCAGCGCCATGGCTTGCTGGCGGAGGTTGGACAGCTGGCCACCCGGAATCTCGTGCTGGTAGACGCGGCCGGTGGGGCCCGGCAGTCCGGACTCGAAGGGCGCGTAGACCCGGCGGACTGCTTCCCAGTAGGGCTCGAGGGAGCTCACCGCTGCCAGGCTCAGGCCGGTATCGCGGGGTGTGTGGGCCAGTGCCGCAACCAGTGCCGAGGCCGACGGCTGGCTGGTGGTTCCGGCCAGCGATGCCGAGGCAACGTCGACGGCGTCCACACCGGCGTCCACGGCAGCCAGGAGGGTGGCCAGCTGGCCGCCCGCGGTGTCGTGGGTGTGCAGGTGGACCGGCAGGTCGAACCGTTCCCGCAGGGCCGCAACGAGCTTCGCGGCAGCGGCGGGCCGGAGCAGGCCTGCCATGTCCTTGATCGCCAGGATGTGGGCTCCGGCGTCCACGATCTTCTGTGCCAGCTCCAGGTAGTAGTCCAGCGTGTAGAGCTTTTCCTCCGGATCCAGCATGTCGGCCGTGTAGCACAGGGCCACTTCGGCCACAGCGGTGCCCGTTGCCCGGACTGCCCGGATGGCAGGAGCCATCCGGCTGACGTCGTTGAGGGCGTCGAAGATCCGGAAGATGTCGATGCCGGTTGCTGCGGCCTCGTTGACGAAGGCCTCGGTGACCTCTTCCGGGTAGGGCGTGTAGCCCACGGTGTTGCGTCCGCGGAGGAGCATCTGCAGGCACACGTTCGGGAGGGCCTGGCGGAGGGCAGCGAGCCGGTCCCAGGGGTCTTCGCCCAGGAACCTGAGGGCCACATCGTAGGTTGCGCCGCCCCAGGCCTCAACGGACAGCAGCTCCGGCAGCAGTGCCGTGACCGCGGGGCCGGCCGCCACCAGGTCGCGGGTGCGCACCCGGGTGGCGAGCAGCGACTGGTGGGCGTCACGGAAGGTGGTGTCCGTGACTGCAACCGGGTTCTGTTCGCGCAGGGCCTTGGCAAAACCCTCGGGTCCCAGTTCAAGCAGCTTCTGGCGGGAGCCGGGTGCAGCCTGCTTGTCCTTGACCGACGGCAGCTTGCTGGCCGGGTTGGAGTGGACGGTCAGTTCGCCGTTGGGCTTGTTGACGGTGACTTCGGCCAGCCAGGTGAGGAGCTTGGTGCCGCGGTCGGCGGAGACGCGGGCCTTGAGCAGCTGAGGACGCTCGTCGATGAAGGAGGTAGCGACGTCGCCTGCGATGAAATCGGGGTCGTCAAGTACTGCCTGCAGGAACGAGATGTTCGTCGAGACGCCGCGGATGCGGAACTCCGCCAGCGCACGGCGGGCGCGGGCGACGGCGGACGGGTAGTCCCTGCCCCGGCAGGTCAGCTTCACCAGCATGGAATCGAAGTGCGGGCTGATCTCGGCGCCCGAGTAAACCGTGCCGCCGTCGAGCCGTACTCCGGCGCCGCCGGCGGAGCGGTAACCGGTGATCTTGCCGACGTCGGGACGGAAGCCGTTCGCGGGGTCCTCCGTGGTGATGCGGCTCTGCAGCGCTGCGCCCTTGAGGTGCACCGTCTCCTGCGAGAGGCCCAAGTCAGCCAGCGTCTCGCCGGAAGCGATGCGCATCTGCGCCTGGACCAGGTCGACGTCGGTGACCTCCTCCGTGACCGTGTGCTCCACCTGGATGCGGGGGTTCATTTCGATGAAGACGTGCTGGCCGGCGCGCTCACCGACGGTGTCCACCAGGAACTCCACGGTGCCGGCGTTGACGTAGTTCAGTGCCTTGGCGAACTTGACGGCGTCCCGGTAGAGCGCCTGGCGGATGCCTTCGTCCAGGTTGGGCGCCGGCGCGATTTCGATGACCTTCTGGTGGCGGCGCTGGATGGAGCAGTCGCGTTCGAAGAGGTGCATGACGTTGCCCTCGGCGTCGGCCAGGATCTGCACCTCGATGTGGCGCGGGCGGAGGACAGCCTGCTCCAGGAACATGGTGGGATCGCCGAACGCCGCATCGGCTTCGCGCATTGCTGACTGCAGGGCCTCCGGCAGGGCTTCCCGGGTATCCACCCGGCGCATGCCGCGGCCACCGCCGCCGGCGACGGCCTTGGCGAAGATGGGGAATCCGATGTCGTCGGCGGCCGCAATGAGTTCGTCCAGGTCCTTGGACGGCGCGCTGGACTTCAGGACGGGCACGCCGGCGTCGCGGGCAGCCTTCAGCGCTGCCACCTTGTTGCCTGCCAGTTCCAGGACTTCAGCGGGCGGCCCAACGAACGTGATGCCCGCAGCCTTGGCTGCCCGGGCGAGGTCCGGGTTCTCGGAAAGGAAGCCGTAGCCCGGGTAGATTGCGTCCGCTCCGGATTCCTTGGCTACCCGCACTACTTCGTCAACGTCCAGGTATGCCCGGACGGGGTGGCCCTCTTCGCCAATCAGGTAGGCCTCGTCCGCTTTTTGGCGGTGGATCGAGTTCCTGTCCTCATGGGGGAATACGGCAACGGTCTTGGCGCCCAGCTCGTAGCCGGCGCGGAAGGCCCTGATCGCGATTTCGCCGCGGTTGGCCACCAGAACTTTGGAAAACATACTTCTCCTGCATCATTGCGGGTGGATCGGTGAGTGGTCACAGTGTCTAGGACCTACAAGGACAAACACAAATCTTTGTGGCCACCATCACAGATTTCCCCGTCATGTCCCGAACCCTTTTGCCGCCGCGGGCGGAAACCGCCCCCGCAGCACAGTCGGTGCCATGCCGACGCCCGATAAAGCAGGATTCGCCGACGCATCAACATATGATGAGTAGGGCGGCAGGACCGTCCGGCTTCGGCACTGCCGGAGCAAACATTACCCCCAACACGGCATCCGGCGTTAGGTTTTGGTCTCTCAAGTGCAAGTAGTCAGCATCAGCAGCCTCAAGGGTGGAGTCGGCAAGACTTCCGTCACCACAGGATTGGCGTCCGCGGCGCTGGCCGCAGGCATCAGCACGCTGGTGGTGGACCTTGATCCGCATGCAGATGCCACCACTGCGTTGGGCGTGCAGCCCGGCGACCAGCTGGATATTGGCCGGATGCTTAAAAGCCCCCGCCGCGCCAACCTGGCCGAAAACGTGGTCCGCAGCAGCTGGACGGCGCGGACCCAGGCCAACGGCTCCGCCCCCGCAGTGCTTGACGTGGCCGTCGGATCCGCCTACACGGGCATCTACGACCGTCCGGACCTCCGCCGCCGGGACCTCCGCAGGCTCTCCTCGGTGCTGGCCACCGGCGGCGATTACCAGCTTGTCCTGGTGGACTGCCCGCCGTCGCTCAACGGCCTGACCCGGATGGCGTGGACTGCCAGCGACAAGGTGGCACTGGTAGCCGAGCCCGGCCTGTTCTCGGTGGCGGGGACCGAACGGACCATGCGGGCCATCCAGCTTTTCCGGCAGGAGTTCGCCCCCAATCTCTCTCCCGCAGGCATCGTGGCAAACCGGGTGCGGTCAGGGTCCTCCGAACACACCTACCGGCTCGCGGAAATGGAATCCATGTTCGGCGACCTCCTCCTGAGCCCCCGGATCCCCGAGCAAGCCAACTGGCAGCAGATCCAGGGCGCCGCCCACCCCGTGCACCATTGGCCCGGCGACTCCGCAAAGTCCGCGGCGGCACTCTTCGATGACCTGCTGGCAAACCTGATGGCAGTGGGAAGCGGCCTGCGCAGCCGCGCCCGCTAAGGCAGCGAGCCCCCACACCCGGTTTAATAGATAAGGGGCCGCCCTCCATATGGAGGGCGGCCCCTTATCCGTTGAACATCAGCTGATTTTGCGGGCTGCGCGGCGCTTGCTCAGTTCGTCGTCCGGAAAGGACTGTTCGGCGGCGTGCTCACTGGGAAGTGATGCCAGGCTGCCTTCCACTTCACGCCAGACGCGGCCCACTGCGATTCCGAAGACGCCCTGACCGCCCTGGACAAGATCAATGACTTCATCGGCGGAGGTGCACTCGTAGACGCTCGCGCCATCGCTCATCAGCGTGATCTGGGCAAGGTCCTCGACACCGCGTTCCCGCAGGTGCTCCACGGCGCTGCGGATCTGCTGCAAGGAAACCCCCGTGTCCAGGAGGCGTTTGACCACTTTGAGGACAAGGATGTCACGGAAGCCGTAGAGGCGCTGGGATCCGGACCCGGCAGCGCCGCGGACCGCAGGCTCCACCAGGCCGGTGCGGGCCCAATAGTCGAGTTGGCGGTAGGTGATGCCGGCAGCCTTGCATGCGGTGGGTCCCCGGTAACCGGCGTCCTCGTCCAGTACGGGAAGGTCCTCGGTAAACAGGAGGCCCTGGGCACCGCTCGCGGGCACAGCAACACCAGCCGTGGGCTGCTTTAGCCCGCCTGCTTCGCCTTTGGGACTCACCTGGATCCTCCTTGTCATGCGCTCCCGGGTAACTACTGCAGCAGCGGTGCATGAAGACCATGCATGTAATTTTCGCTGGGCGCACTTTCCAGTGTGACTTGCGAGGCTGCCGTAAGCAATGGGAACTTGATACTTCGACGTTAGGCCCGGCGGCCTGCAAGGTCAAAGACCCTGAGGGGTTTCACGAGGCGTGTCGAAAGTTTCATCCTCAACTTTAACCTTAACGTGACCTTAGCCGTCGAAATCCTCGGGTTCCACATCGTCCAGGAACTCGCGGAACCGGCGCAGTTCGCGCTCTTCGTCAACGGTGGGGCCGGGCTCGGTGTCCTCGCCCTCATCGTGCTCTGTGATGCGCACGCCGGCCTCATCCATGACGGAATCGGCGCACCAGATCCGGCACTTCGCGCGAAGCGCCACGGCCAGCGCGTCCGAAGCCCGGGAACTCACCGTGGTGCCGTTCTCGAACTGGAGCTGGCCGTAGAAGATGTTGTCCTCCACTGCCACGATGTTGACGCTGACCACCGAGTGCCCCAGCGCTTCCACCACATCCACCAGGAGATCGTGGGTCATGGGACGGGGCGGCACGACGCCCTGCTGGGCCAGGGCGATGGCACTGGCTTCGGGCGTGCCGATCCAGATGGGAACGTGCCGCTCACCGTGCATCTCCCGAAGCAGGACCAGCGGCTGGTTGGAAGGCAGTTCGATGCGAACGCCTACAATCTCGACTTCAATCATCAGATGTCCATGCGTGAGATATGGTCCTGCACCAGAGCCCGGTGCAGGGTGAGGCAGAGATCGCTGATTTCGCGGGCGGCCTCGGCCGCGCGAGCCTGGGATGCAGCGTCCTTGCGGGACGCCAGCGGCGCCACGACGCGTTCCACGAGGCCGAACTCCCGCTCGGCAGCCGCCTGGAAGGGGCGCAGGTGGCGGGGTTCAAGGCCGTGGCTCTCCAGCTGGACACAGGCACGGGCCACCTGGAGTGCGTGCTCGTCGAACTGCCCGTTGGTGTGGCTGATCAGGCCGAAGCTCAGGAGGGACTGCAGCAGCGGCACGCTTGCACCGGACTCAGTGCGGAGCTGTTCCTCGGTGAGCTTGCGCCCCCGGCTCTGCAGTTCCGCCGCCAGCTCGTCGGAGACGACGCGGGGGGAAACAACGACGCCGGGCGGCAGGTTCTCCGGGCGTTCGCCCCTGTCGATGGCGTCAAGGTAGTCCTTGATGACTTTCAGGGGAAGGTACTGGTCCCGCTGCAGGGCCAGCACGAAGCGCAGCCGCTCGACGTCGCCGTCGGAGTACTGCCGGTACCCGGCAGGCGTCCGGCGGGGGTTGATCAGCCCTTTTTCCTCGAGGAACCTGATTTTAGACGCAGTCATGCCGGGAAAGTCCCCGCTGAGCTGTGCGAGGACTTCCCCGATGTTGAGGACCTGGGGTCCCCGGCGTTCCGGTTGTGCCATTGCCACAGGCAGTGGTCCCCGGTTCAGCCGCGGCCTGCAGCGGTGGCAGGGCTCAGGTAGAAGGTGAGGCGGAACTTGCCGATCTGGACTTCGCTGCCGGACTTGAGCTCCACGCTGTCCACGCGGTCGTGGTTGACGTAGGTGCCGTTCAGGCTGTTCTTGTCCACCACTTCAAAGCTGCGTGCCGTGCGGCGGAACTCGACGTGGCGGCGGGAGACGGTGACATCGTCCAGGAAGATATCGGCGTCCGGGTGCCGGCCTGCCGTGGTGACATCGGAGTCGAGGAGGAACCGGGCGCCGGCATTGGGGCCGCTGTGGGCGACCAGCAGAGCCGACCCGGCCGGCAGTGCCTCCACGGAGCTGCGCTCCTCGGACGAGAGCTTGGGTGCGATTGTGGGCTCATCCCTCACCGGGGTGAGATGGATGGAGGTGGTCTCCGACTCCCTGGCCGCACCCGCGCCGTATTCCCCGTCGGCAGGGTTCTGTGTGTGGCCAGCCATGGACTCCTCCTCTTTCCGCTGCGGCCGTCAGGCCTGCAACCAACGTATGTCCTCCGGGCCTGCCGCGCAGGTCCGGAACCGGCTGCCGATCCGGCAGCTGACGTGCGAAGACATTCTGGCTTCGCCCCGGGCCGGACCGGAAATTCCGGTTAGCTTTAGCCTACCTGCTGTTCGTACTCCGATGCACTGAGCAATGAGTCGACGGCGTCAGCTTCGGCAAGCTTGATCTCGATCAGCCATCCGTCCCCATAGGGATCGGTGTTGATCAGGGCGGAATCGGTGTCCAGGGACTCGTTCCGGCCCACAACTTCGCCGCTGACGGGGGCGTAGATGTCGCTGACGCTCTTGGTGGACTCCACCTCGCCGACAACTTCGTTTGCCGTAATCTTGGTGCCGACTTCCGGCATCTGGGCGTAGACAACATCCCCGAGTGCGTCCTGGGCAAAGTCGGTGATGCCTACCCGGACCACGCCGTCGGCATTTGGGGCGGTGACCCACTCGTGCTCGGCGGTGTAGGACAGATCTTCGGGAATGTTGCTCATCAGGGGCCTTTCATCGGGTCGAACACCAGAGTCAACGCGGCCCGGGAAACGGGCTGCGTTGAAAGTATAGGCACAACTGCCGGAGCGTTCGCCGGGGTTTCTGACAAGATGGGACGCATGAGCTCATGCATCGTCCGCGGCCACGCCAGGAACGGCGGGTGACGGATGCCTGAGCTCCCCGAGGTTTCCGGCCTGGCAGGCTACCTGGACGACCATCTGCAGGGAACCGTTGTATCCAAGGTGCAGATCGTGTCCTTTGCCGTACTCAAGACAGCCGATCCCCCCTTCACTGCCCTTGAGGGCAGGACTGTCACCGGCGTCCGGCGCTTTGGAAAGTTCATCAGCATTGACACCGGCGGCATTTCCTTTGTCTTCCACCTGGCCAGGGCGGGCTGGGTCCGCTTCACGGACTCCCCCACCGACGCCCAGCTGAAAATGGGCAAGGGGCACATCGCCGCCCGCCTTGCCTTCACCGGCCCCGGGGGGCCGCGCGGCTTCGACCTTACAGAGGCGGGCACCAAGAAGAGCCTGGCGGTTTATGTGGTGAGGGATCCCCAGGAGGTCCCGGGCATCGCCACGCTGGGCCCGGACCCGTTCAGTGAAGCGTTCGACGCCGACATGCTGGCTGGGATCCTTGGCTCCAGCTCCCAGCAGGTCAAGGGGCTCCTGCGAAGCCAGGGTGTGATCGCCGGGATCGGCAACGCCTACAGCGACGAGATCCTGCATGCCGCCCGTATCTCGCCGTTCGCCACGGCCAAATCCCTGGACCGCGCAACAGTCCAGGTGCTGTACGACGCCATCCATGACGTCCTGGGCACTGCACTGGCGGAGGCAAGCGGCAAGCCGCCAAAGGATCTCAAGGACGTGAAACGGAGCCACATGCGCGTCCATGCCAGGACGGGCCAGCCCTGCCCGGTGTGCGGAGACACTGTTCGTGAGGTTTCCTTTGCCGACACCTCGCTGCAGTACTGCCCCACCTGCCAGACGAAGGGCAAGATCCTGGCCGACCGCAGGACGTCGAAGTTCCTGAAGTAGGAAGGCTCACGGTCCCGGCACGGGTTCCGTGCGGAAGGGTCCAAGGACGGTCAAGCAGGTTAAACAGCAGGGGCCGCTTCCGGATTTCTCCGGAAGCGGCCCCTGCTGTTTGTGGTCGGGCTGACAGGATTTGAACCTGCGACCCCTTGACCCCCAGTCAAGTGCGCTACCAAGCTGCGCTACAGCCCGCTGGTTCTGCCGTTCTCCGCTGAGCTTCATCCCTGAATCACTTCGAGGATTTCCACCAGCAGTCCGGCCGAACCACCTAGAAGAGCTTACACGATCCCGGAGGGTGCCAGTGACACTTTCCCGGAATCAGCCCTGTGGTGTGTCGGAGACAACACCGGAATTAACGCTTCTTGCCGCGCTTTTCCCGCACGCGCATGCTGACCTCGATGGGTGTGCCCTCGAAGCCGAACGTTTCCCGCAGCCGGCGGGTGATGAAGCGCCGGTATCCGGGGTCCAGGAAACCGGTGGTGAACAGGACGAACTTCGGCGGGCGGCTGGAGGCCTGGGTGCCGAAGAGGATGCGCGGCTGCTTGCCGCCGCGGACGGGGTGCGGGTGGGCGGCAACAAGCTCGCCCAGGAACGCGTTGAGGCGGCCGGTGGCAATGCGCTTGTCCCAGTTCTCCAGGGCCAGGTCCAGGGCAGGAACCAGGCGGTCCTTGTGCCACCCCGTCTTGGCCGAGATGTTCACGCGGGGCGCCCAGTCCACGTGGGCCAGGTCCTGCTCGATTTCACGCTCGAGGTAGCGCCGGCGTTCGTCGTCGAGCAGGTCCCACTTGTTGAAGGCCAGCACCAGGGCGCGGCCGGACTCAATGGCGAGCTGCAGGATCCGCACGTCCTGCTCGCTGAGGACCTCGTCCACGGCAAGGAGCACGACGGCGACCTCCGCCTTTTCGAGCGCGGCCTGCGTGCGGAGGGAAGCGTAGTAGTCCGCGCCCTGCGCCATGTGCTGGCGGCGGCGGATGCCTGCCGTGTCCACGAAGCGCCAGGTCCGGCCACCGAGTTCGATGAACTCGTCCACCGGATCGCGGGTGGTGCCGGCGGTGTTGTCCACCACCACCCGTTCAGTGCCGGCCAGCTTGTTCAGCAGGGAGGACTTGCCCACGTTGGGGCGGCCGATCAAGGCGATGCGGCGGGGTCCGCCGGAGCGTTCCAGGCCCTCGATGGTGGAGAATTCCGGAAGCACATCCATCACGTGGTCCAGCAGGTCGGCCACGCCGCGGCCGTGCAGCGCCGAGACCGGGTAGGGCTCGCCAAAGCCCAGGCCCCACAGGGTGGCGGAGTCCGCCTCCTGGGCAAAGTCGTCCACCTTGTTGGCCACCATGATGACCGGCTTCTTGCTGCGGCGCAGCATCTTCATGACGCCCTCGTCGGTGGCGGTTGCCCCGACGGCGGAGTCCACCACGAAGAGCACTGCGTCCGCGAGCTCAACGGCCATTTCTGCCTGCTCGGCCACGCGGGCATGGATGCCGCGGGCGTCGTGTTCCCAGCCGCCGGTGTCCACCAGGGTGAAGTTGCGCCCGTTCCAGTTGGCGGAATACATGACGCGGTCGCGGGTGACGCCGGGGGTGTCCTCCACCACGGCCTCGCGGCGCCCAAGGATGCGGTTCACCAGCGTGGACTTACCCACGTTGGGCCGGCCGATGATGGCCAGGACGGGATCGAGCTTGACGGGGCCGTCGAAGTCCTCGTCCCCGTATTCGCCGCTGAGCAGTGCGGCATCTTCCTCGTCGAGGTCATAGTCCTCCAGGCCCGCCCGGAGGGACGCGGCGCGGAGCTCTGCCTCGTCGTCGTCAATGGCAGCCAGCCGTTCCGCCACCTGGTCCGTGCCCGTGGGCGTGTATTCGTCTTCGCCGGCGCCGAAGTGGCCGGGAGTTTGAGTCGTATCGCTCATTGCACTGTCCTTAGTGGTCATCTGCCGGCGTCCCGGCTACTGCTGTTAAGTCTTGGCGGGCATCTGCGAAAGGCAGTGGCTGCCCGCTGAGTTGAATGGAGTCCTGGACGTGCCCTGCCAGCGCGGCGCGGATTTCCAGCGCCGCCCTGTCCATTGAAGCACGCCCGCTTTCCCCTGCCCGGCGGGCAAGGGTGAGGGCATTTCCGAAGCTGACGTGGAAGCGCCTGCCCGGCCGGGGCACGGAATCGAGGTGCTCCGCATCCGTGCGGGTGCCCAGGATGGCCACGGGGACCACCGGGGCTCCGGAGTTCAGCGCGAGCCAGGCGACGCCGCCGTTGATGTCCGCCGCTGCCCCGCTCCCCCTGGTTCCTTCGGGAAGGATGCCGACGCACCGGCCGGCGTCGAGCACTTCCTTGCACCGCTGCAGCGCGGTCCGGTCGCCGCGCCTGTCCACCGGCAGCTGGCCCGAAGCGGTCAGCACCTGGCCGAGGAAGCCCTTGAACATCTCCTGTTTGACCAGGATGTGCATGGGGCGAGGTGACGCGCCGAACATGACCGGCCCGTCCAGGAAGCTGATGTGGTTGCCCGCGAAGATCACGGGTCCGCCGGTGGGCACATTCTCCCTGCCCTTGACAGTGGTCCGGTACACCACGTGGTCGAGGACCCAGCCCACCGGCCTGCTCCACGCCATGGTCAGTCCGGAGGGAACGCCGGGCCTGCGGTCAGTCACGGTTGAGGACCTTTGTGACGATCACCAGGGCAGCGGCCACCGTCTGGTCGAAGTCGAGGTCCGACGAATCCAGCGTCACGACGCCGGAGGCGGCTTTGGTGAAGTTCACGACGGAGGAGTCCTTGGCATCGCGGTGGGTCACCTGCGCCGCCAGCTGCTCGGCGTTCTGGGTGCCGCCAAGCTGGATTCCACGCCGGCGCAGCCGCGCCTCCTCACTGGCGGTAAGCAGCATCCGCACTTCCGCTCCGGGCGCGACGACGGTGGTGATGTCCCTGCCTTCCACCACCATGCGGCGGTGGTGCTTTTCGATCAGTTCCCGCTGCCGGCGGATAAGCTCAGTCCGGGCCCCCAGGGTGGTGGCCACGGCGCTGACGGCAGAGGAAATGGCAGGCTCGCGGATGGCGTCGGTGACGTCAACACCGTCCACCCGCACGTACTCCTCCAGCGGGCTGGTGCTCAGTTCCAGGACCAGGTCGCGTGCGGCCTGCTCCACTGCTGCGGCGTCGTCGAGGTCGATGCCCTCGTTGACGCAGAACCAGGTGAGGGCCCGGTACATCGCGCCCGTGTCCAGGTACGCAAGCCTGAGCCTGCGGGCCACTTCCTTGCTGACGCTGGATTTGCCGGACCCGGACGGGCCGTCAATGGCCACCACCAGCGGCCGGCCGATGCGCAGCGCAGGCATGGTATCGAGAAGTTCCTGTGTCATTACTGGAGTACCCGCCATCCGCGGTCGTTGAGTGCTTCGATCAGGTGGTCATGCTTGTTCGGCAACACGGAGATTTCCACCATACCTACGTTTTGCCCTGACGAGTGGTCCAGGCGGAGGTCCTCCAGGTTGACGCCGATCTCGCCGATTTCCGTGAGGAGCCGTGCGATCTGCCCGGGTTTGTCGTCTACCAGGACGGTCAGCCAGGAGTACGCCTGCGGCGGCCCCCCATGCTTGCCCGGAATACGTGCCTGGCCGGCGTTGCCTTCACTCATGAGCTGCGCGAGGTCCAGCCGTGCGCCCGGAGCCGTGGGGTCCTCGAGCGTTCCGATCAGGCGGTTCAGGTCATCCCGGACGCCGTAGAGGATTTCCACGACTTTCGCAGCGTTGCCGCCGAGGATCTGGACCCACAAGGACGGGTCGCTCGCCGCTATCCGCGTGACGTCCCGGAGTCCGTTGCCGGCCAGGGACAGGGCATGCAGCGGCGTGCCCTGGAGCCGGCTCGCCAGCAGCGAGGACATGACCTGGGGCAGGTGGGATACCAGGGCAACGGCTTCGTCATGCTCATCCGCCGTGAACTGGGATACAACTGCGCCCAGGTCCGAGGCCAGGGAACGGGCGGCCTGCAGGGCGGCGCCAGAGGTTTCCTCTGAGGGGCACACCACCCACGGCATCGAGGTGAACAGCTCGCCCCGGGCAGCCACGGGGCCTGACTTTTCCCGCCCGGCCATGGGGTGGGTGCCCACGTACCGGGAGAGGTCGACGCCGCGGCGCCGCAGGCTTTCCAGGATGCCCGCCTTGACGCTGGCTATATCCACCACAACTGAGCGGGGAAAATCCGAGAGGGCGTTTTCCACGACGTCGGCCGTAACGTCCGGCGGCGCAGCAACCACCACCAGCTGCGGGACAGCGCTGCCCAGTTCCGGCAGCGGCCGGCCTGCGCCGATGTCCACGGCCACCGCCTGGTTCGTGGGCGAGGGGTCGGACAGGAACACCGGAACGCCCCGTCCGCGCAGGCCCAGGCCAATGCTGGCACCGAGCAGGCCGGTCCCGAGGACCACCACCGGACCATCCAGGTGCCCGCGGCCCTGGCTGTGGAAGGCGGACATGCCTCAGAGCCCTACGGATGCCAGCAGATGCCCGACTTCCTGCTTGCCGAGGTTGCGGATGCTGCCCTGGCGCTGGTCGCCCAGGCCGATGGGGCCCACCTTGACGCGCACCAGCCGAAGCACCGGGAAGCCGACGGCGTCGAAGAGGCGGCGGACAATACGGTTCTTGCCCGAGTGCAGCACAACTTCGATCAGCACGTGGCCGGGGGTTGAGTCAACCAGCCGGAAGGAGTCGACGGAGGCAAAGCCGTCCTCCAGTTCCACGCCTTCCTTGAGCTGCGCGCCAATACCCTGGGGGAAGGGACCGCGGACCTGTACCAGGTACGTCTTGGGCACTTCGTAGGAAGGGTGCGTCAGGCGGTTGGCCAGCTCGCCGTCGTTCGTCAGCAGGAGCAGCCCCTCGGTGGCGACGTCGAGGCGCCCCACGTGGAAGAGACGTTCGCCGGTGTTCTTGTTGCTCTTGAGGAAATCGCTGATGCAGGGCCGGCCCTCGGGGTCCTCCATGGTGGAGACAACGCCCTTCGGCTTGTTGAAGACCATGTAGACGAGGTTCTCATCCAGCTGGATGCGCAGGCCGTCCACGTGGATGACGGAAGTCTTGGGATCAACCCGGACACCGAGCTCGGTGACGACCTGTCCGTCCACTTCCACCCGGCCCTCGGCAATCATCTCCTCGCAGACGCGGCGCGAGGCGACGCCGGCCGAGGCCATGACCTTCTGCAGGCGCACGCCGTCGGCGTCGTGCAGTTCCGACTGGGGAACGTCGCCGCGCGGGCCCTTCTTCCGTGACGGCCTGCGCACTGGCCCCAGGTTCTGGCCGAAGCGTTCGCTGCCGAACGCACGGGAGGCTGCGGCACCGGGTGCCCCGGTGCGCGGCTTCGGCTTGAGGGCGCCTGGAGTGCCCGGCGCCTTCTTGGCTCCGGGCTTGCGCGCTGCAGGCTTCCGAGAGGAAGGCCTGGCGGCCTTCGGATCTGCGGCGCCACGGCCCTGCTGGGGGCCGTCCGACGCCAGATCCGGATCGATGAAGCGTTCCTCGCGCGGCTTGGGTGCGCGCTGCGGGCGGTCGCTGCCGAACCCGCCGCCCCGCTTCGGGGCACCGCCGCGGAACGCGCCCGCTGACTTGCCACCCTGGGAGGTGTTGCGCTGGGGATTGTTGCGTCCCGAGCTGTTACGTGGTGAACCCTGGCGTCCCGCCTGTGTCATGACCCGTCCTTCAATTGTTTGGCCGGAAAGGTGTCCAGAGACAACCCTAACCAGCCGTGCAGAAATAATCTGCCCTGATAAATATCCTTGCCCAGGCAGCTCGAAACTGCCTAGATCCCTTCGGCGTCGTAGTACTCCGCGATGCCGTCCAGGCCCGGAAGATGAGGAGACAACTGCGGCAGCTCGGCCACAGAACCGATGCCCATCCGTTCCAGGAAATACGATGTGGTCCGGTACAGCATGGCCCCGGATTCCGGATCCGTTCCCGAATCCTCGATCAACCCGCGCTGGGCGAGTGTCCGCACCACAGAGTCAACATTGACGCCCCGAATTGCGGAAACCCTGGCCCTGGAGACGGGCTGACGGTACGCGATGACCGCGAGCGTTTCCAGGGCTGCCTGGGTAAGCCTGGCTGTCTGGCCCTCCAGCACATACTTGCCCACAATGTCGGCGAAGTCCGTGCGGGAGTAGATCCGCCAGCCACCGGCGATGTTCCGCAATTCAAAACCCCGGGGGCTGGAGCCGAAACCAGCGTGGCTGGCTTGATCCATATCCGGGGCTTTAACAGTATAGCCGCTATACTCGCGCTGCAGTTCAGCCAGCAGCCCGCTCACCTTTTCAACGGTCAGGCCAAGGCCGGCGGCCAGTTCCTCTTCCGTGGCCGGCTGGTCGATGACCATCAGCACAGCCTCAACGGCAGCTTTGGCCCCGCCCGGGAGGTTTTCGAGGTCCTCCTCCCCCGGTTGCGTGGCTTCCGGTGCTTCCCTGGTCACAGCTGCTCCTCGAACTCTTCACTTAGGTTGTCTGCGGACCACTGCCGGCCGCCGGCGGTCCAGTGGACGGCAAGGTCCGCCAGCGGCGACAGCTGGTCGAAGGACACCGCTTTGTCCCGGAACAGCTCCAGCAGCGCCAGGAACCTCGCAACCACCACAAGGGTGGATTCGGCGTCGGCGATCATGGCCCGGAAGGTGAGCGGCGATTCCCGCTGGAGCCGCAGCCCTATGATTTCGGCCTGCTCCTTGACGCTGACGTTGCCGCCGTGGAGATGGGCCAGCCCCACTTCGGTGGGTTTCGGCGCCTTGGGCCGCAGCGCAGTTTCCGCCAGCGCGGCAAACTGTTCCGGGGTGTGCTTCCACACGAGTTCCGGGAGCATCGCCGCGAAATGCTCCTCCAGGGCAACCTGGCGGGGAAAGCGCATGGCTTCCTGGTGCAGTGATTCACCCAGGAGGCCGGCCACATGTTTGAAGGCCTTGTACTGCAGGAGCCGGGCGAAGAGGAGGTCCCTGGCCTCAAGCAGCGCCATGTCCTCGTCGTCTTCCACCTCGCCGGCAGGAAGGAGCCTGGCAGCCTTGATGTCCAGGAGCGTCGCGGCAATCACCAGGAACTCGCTGGCTTCATCCAGTGCCCATTCCCCGCCCAGTTTCTGCAGGTTGCGGATGTACTTGATGAATTCGTCCGTCACCGTGGCGAGGGCCACCTCGGTAATGTCCAGCTGGTGCTTGGCGATCAGTCCCAGCAGGAGGTCGAAGGGACCCGTGAAGTTGGCCAGCCGCACCTCAAAGCCGGGCTTGGATTCGGCCACGTCCTGGCTAGGGTGCGCCGCCGCGCGAAATCAGTTCTTTGGCCAGGCGCCGGTAGGCGTCCGCACCGATGTGGTTGCCGGCGTAGCTGGTGATCGGCTCCGCGGCCACCGTGGCGTCCGCGAACTTGATGGAACGCTTGATGACGGTCTCGAAGACCTTGTCCCCGAAGGCTTCCACCAGCCGGGTGATGACTTCACGGCTGTGGAGGGTCCGGGCGTCATACATTGTGGCGAGCACCCCGTCCACCTGCAGGCGCGGGTTGAGGCGGTCCTGCACCTTGTCGATGGTTTCCACCAGCAGGGCCACCGCACGGAGGGCGAAGAACTCGCAGATCAGCGGGATGATCACGCCGTGCGCCGCGGTGAGGGCGTTGACGGTCAGCAGGCCCAGCGAGGGCTGGCAGTCGATGAGGACGACGTCGTAATCGTCCTCCACCTTCTTCAGGGCCCGGTCCAGGACCTGCTCGCGTGCCACTTCATTGACGAGCTGGACTTCGGCAGCGGAGAGGTCGATGTTGGCCGGCAGCAGGTCGACGTTCTCGACGCCGGTCTGGTGGATGGCGTCACGGATGTTGACCTTGCGGTCCATCAGCACGTTGTAGACCGTAAGGTCCAGCTCGTGGGGGTTCACGCCGAGGCCTGCCGACAGCGCACCCTGGGGATCGAAATCGACCAGGAGCACCCGGCGCCCGTACTCCGCCAAAGCTGCCGCGAGGTTGATGGTGGAGGTGGTCTTGCCGACGCCGCCCTTTTGGTTCACCATGGCGATCACACGCGCCGGACCGTGGGAGGACAGCGGTGCCGGTTCCGGGAACTCCCGGTATGGGCGTCCCGTGGGGCCCATCACCGCGTTGTCCAGGTCAAATTCCGTGCCCTCCAGAGTTGCCGAACCCTGTTCGCTGCTCACGTATCTATCCACACTTTCGATGACGGTGATTTCCTGCCGCTGGGTGCCAGCGCCGTTCCTTCTTCTTCCCAAGGTTACAGCGACCGACACGGTATTCGGCGGAACTTGACTTTCCCCCCATGTTGAGCCTTGACCCTCTAGCTGAGGTCGAAGGTTGGTTCTGACGGGGCACGCAGCAGCCCCCGCGGCCGGGGCTGCGGGGGCTGCTGCGTTGATACTGTATGCGCGTGGCGCGGTGCCTAGACGGCGGCCGGAACGCGGGGCGCGTCGGTATCCGTGGCTGCCGGTTCGGCGTGGCCGGTGTGGCCGGCGATCATGGTCTGCTCGTCGAAGGGCAGTTCGCCGGAGAGGACGCTGTTGACCTGGCCGCCGTCGATCTCCTTGACCCACGTGCCAATCAGGACGGTGGCTACGGCGTTGCCGGTGAAGTTGGTCAAGGCGCGGGCTTCGGACATGAACCGGTCGATGCCCACGATCATGCCCACGCCGCCCAGGAGTTCAGGCTTATGTGCCTGCAGGCCTGCAGCCAGTGTGGCGAGGCCGGCGCCGGTGACACCGGCGGCACCCTTGGAGGCGATGATCATGAAGACCAGCAGGGAGATCTGGGCTCCCAGGTCCAGCGGCGTTCCCATGGCGTTGGCTACGAAGAGTGACGCCATGGTCAGGTAGATGGCGGTGCCGTCCAGGTTGAACGAGTAGCCGGTGGGTACCGTGACGCCAACCACAGGCTTGGAGACGCCGAGGTGCTCCATCTTTGCGATCAGGCGGGGCAGGGCAGCTTCGGAAGAGGACGTGGAGAAGATCAGCAGGTATTCACGGCCCAGGTACTTCATGAGCTTGAAGATGTTGACCCCGGACACAACCTTCAGCAGACCGCCCAGGATGATGACGATGAACAGTGCGCAGGTGATGTAGAAGGCGGCCATCAGGGTGAACATGCTGACGATGGCCTGGAAGCCGGTGGCTCCCACGACGGCGGCGATGGCACCGAATGCGCCCACCGGGGCAAGCCACATGATCATGATGAGGATGCGGAACACGACGGCCTGGCCATGGCCGATGGCCTTGAGTACCGGGGCACCCTGCGGGCCCATCTTCTGCAGGGCGAAACCTACGAGGAGTGCGGCGAAGAGCGTCGGAAGGACCGGAATGTCTCCCGGGATGATCCCGAGGAGGAAGGCGACGGTGCTGTCGACTTCGGCCTTCTTGGAGGGATCGTACGGCGCCAGCTTCAGGCCCTCGCCCGGGTGGATCAGGTTGCCAACAACCAGGCCGATGGCGAGCGCGAAGGTGGACATGAGCACGAAGTATCCCAGCGCCAGGCCACCAACCTTGCCCACCGTGGCGGCCTTTGCGATGGAGCCGATACCCAGGACGATGGTGCAGAAGATGATGGGCGCAATCATCATCTTGATCAGCTTGATGAACCCGTCACCCAGCGGCTTCAGGGACTTGCCGACCTCGGGGAACATCAGGCCCACCACGGCACCGAGGATAACGGCGGCGATGACGGCAATGTAGAGGTAATGCGATTTGTCGATGCCCTTGCGCCGCGTCTTCACGGTGTCAAGCGACTCTCCTCGTTGAGAAGCCATGATGTGTCTCCTTATATGGATAATCTGATAGACGCTGCGGCACATTCTCTGGGCTCAACGCGTCCTCCGGTGTGATATCCATCATTGGGCACGCCGTGACCCAGCTCACCGTTGCGTTCATATTGGTCGCGGCGCACATGGTTTCTACGGATGGCGTCCGGAACGGCGCGGGAGGCACACGTGATCCACCCCTGGAGTATCGCCCGCCGGCTCTTCGTGGCGAACCTGCTGATTGTGGTGGTGTTTCTCGCCGTCGTCGGTTCGGCCACCTTTGTTGATGCCCGTGACCGCACCTACGACGAGGCCGGCCAGCGGATGGCGGGGATCGCCGCTGCCATCGCGGCCAGCCCGCTGGTGCTTGAGGCGGCCTCAAGCCCGGACCCGACCACGACGCTGCAGCCCTACGCCAGGGACGTCATGGCAGGGGCCGACGTCGACTTCGTCACCATCATGGCGCCGGACCGCACCCGGTGGACCCATCCGCGGGACGAGGAAATCGGCCGGCCGTATATCGGCTCCATCGACGCTGCACTGCAGGGTGGGCAGCTCACCGAAGTGACGGCGGGGACACTGGGCCCGTCAGTGCGGACCATTGTCCCGGTCAAGGATGAAGCGGGTGAGGTAAAGGCGCTGGTGGCGGTGGGCGTCACGGTCCGCACGGTGGATGTTGCGTTCGCAGGACGCCTGCCCGCCCTGCTGTCGATTGGCCTTGCCCTGCTGGTGGGCGGTTCACTGGCGTCCTGGCTTCTGGGCCGGTACCTTCGCCGGGTGACCCGGGGCTGGGGTCCTGAGCAGCTCTCGCAGCTGTTCGCCTACTACGAATCCGTCCTGCACTCGGTGCGCGAAGGCCTGATCCTGATTGACACGAAGGGCCGGGTGGTGATGTACAACGACCAGGCGGCAGAACTGCTGGGCCTCGAAGGTGCCGGGAGCAAGGACCCCACCAGGCCGCCGTCGCTGGCGGAGCTGCCGCTCGAGGAGGAGCTCCGGGACCTCTTCGAGTCCGGCCGGCCGGCCAATGACGAGATCATCCTTACCGGTTCCCGGGTGCTGGTGGTCAACCAGGGGCCGGCCAGGGCGCCCGATTCCCCGGGAACCCGGGGCAGGACGCCCGTGTACGGTACGGTGGCCACGCTGCGGGACCGTACCGAAATTGAGGCCCTGGGCAACGAACTCGAAACCATGCGGACCCTCTCCGGTGCCCTCCGCGCCCAGACCCATGAACACGCCAACAGGCTCCACACCATGGTCTCGCTCCTGGAGCTGGGCCGGACGCAGGAAGCACTGGACTTCGCCACCCGGGACCTGGAACTCAGCCAGCAGCTGACGGATGACATGGTCAGCTCCGTTGATGAACCTGTCCTGGGTGCGCTGGTGATGGGCAAGGTGGCTGAAGCCCACGAACGCGGGGTCCAGCTCGATGTTGCCACGCTGGGTTCCGGTACGGTGGCGGGAGTGGCTGTGCAGGACCTGGTGACTATCCTGGGAAACCTGCTGGATAACGCCATCGATGCGGCTGCGGACGCTCCCCCGCCCCGGCGGGTGGAGCTGACAGTGGAGTCGGATGAGGAGGGGCTGGACATCGCCGTCCACGATTCCGGCGCCGCCCTGGACGCGCAGGCCGCGGACAGCATCTTCCGCCACGGCTTCAGTACCAAGCCTTCCGGGCCCGGCGGCCGGGGCATCGGGCTGGCCCTGGTCCGGCAGGCAGTGCAGCGGCTGGGCGGTACCCTGACCATTAACGGACGGCGCGGAGCGAAATTCGAAGTATTCCTTCCCGCAGCAGCGTCCCCGCAAAAGGAGCACACACCGTGAGCAACATCCGGGTCCTCGTCGTTGAGGACGAGGCCATCGCGTCGGCGGCACACGCAGCCTACATCGGGCGGCTGCCGGGTTTTGAGCTGGCCGGAAGCGCGCCGGACGGCCAGTCCGCCCTTCGGCTGCTCGGTGAGCTCTCGGCGGCGGGCAACCCGGTGGAACTCGTCCTCCTGGACATGAACCTGCCGGACCTCCACGGCCTGGATATCGCCAGGCGGATGCGTGCGGCCGGCATCCTCGCGGACATCATCGCCATCACAGCGGTCCGGGAGCTGGCGATCGTGCGGAGCGCCGTGGCCATTGGCGTGGTTCAGTACCTGATCAAGCCGTTTACGTTCGCCACGTTCGCCGACAAGCTGGAAAGCTACCGGCAGTTCCGGCAGCAGCTCGCAGGCCCGAACGCCGGCTCCGGAAAGGCCGGAGCGTCCCAAAGCGAAGTGGACCAGGCCTTCGCAAGCCTGCGGGCGCCGTCGGAACTTCCCCTGCCCAAGGGCCTCTCCGCTTCCACGCTGGGCTCGGTGCAGGAGTTCGTCAGGCAACAGAGCGACGCCGTATCCGCCACGGAAGTCATGGACGCACTCGGCATGTCCCGCGTCACCGCACGCCGTTACCTCGAGTATCTGGCGGACGCCGGCACGGTCTCCAGGACTGCCCGCTACGGAACACCGGGCCGGCCGGAAAACGAGTACCGCTGGAGCGGGCGCTGACCCGGCCGCTGACTCGGGCCACTGGCTCCGTCCGCTGCTAGTCTCCGCTCCCGCCGGGACGGAGGCTCCCGATCAGCTGGTCAATCACCCCGGCGTCTTCGATCGTGGACGGCACCGTGTACTCCTCGCCGTCGGCAATCTGGCGCATCGTCTTGCGGAGGATCTTCCCGGACCGGGTCTTGGGCAGGGCATCAACAACCGTCACGTGCTTGAAGTCCGCAACAGCGCCGATGTCCCGGCGGACCATCGCCACCAGGTCCTTGGCCAGGACGTCCTCGGACACCTCCACCCCGGACTTGAGCACAACGTAGCCGCTGGGGCGCTGGCCCTTCAGCGGATCAGCCAGGCCGATCACCGCGCATTCGGCAACGGCCGGATGCTGTCCGATCACCTGCTCCATGGCGCCGGTGGACAGCCGGTGCCCCGCGACATTGATGATGTCGTCCGTCCGCCCCATCACGAACACGTAGCCGTCCGCGTCCCGGTAGCCGGAATCCCCGGTGGCGTAGAACCCCTCGAAAGCCTGCAGGTAGGAGGAGATGTACCGTTCGTCGTTGCCCCAGAGCGTGGCCAGGGTCCCGGGCGGCAGTGGAAGCCCGAGCACGATGTTGCCTTCCGTGCCGGGTGCCGCTTCCACGCCAAGGCCGTCCACGATGTTGAGCCTGAATCCCGGCATGGGGACGCTGGGCGAACCTGCCTTGATGGGCAGTTCTTCCAGGCCGCGGGGATTGGCGCAGATGGCCCAGCCCGTCTCTGTCTGCCACCAGTGGTCCACCACAGGAACGCCAACCGACCGGGAGGCCCAGTGGAAGGTGTCCGTGTCCAGCCGCTCCCCCGCCGTGAAGAGCGTGCGCAGGCTGGACATGTCATAGTCCCGCAGCAGGGCCGCCTCGGGGTCGGCCTTCCGGATGGCCCGCAGCGCCGTGGGAGCGGTGAAGAGGACGTTGACTCCGTGCTCCCGGATCACGCGCCAAAACGCCCCGGCATCAGGCGTTCCAACCGGTTTGCCCTCGTAGAGGACCGTGGTGGCACCGGCAAGCAGCGGGCCGTAGACGATGTAGGAGTGCCCTACCACCCAGCCGACATCGGACGCGGTCCACATGACGTCCCCCGGACCAGCGCCGTAGATGTTTTCCATGGTCCAGGTGAGAGCGACGGCGTGGCCCCCGTTGTCCCGCACCACGCCTTTGGGCGTCCCGGTGGTGCCTGAGGTGTAGAGGATGTACAGCGGATCGGTGGCCGCGACGTCCACGGGTGCGGCAGGTTCCGCAGCGGCCATTTCCGAGTCCCAGTCCTGCCAGCCATGGTCCGCCGCTGTGGCTGCGAAGCCCTCCCGGGCCCGGACGATGACGGGGAGGTCCGGCACTCCCGCCAGGTGGAGGGCTTCCTCGACGGCGGGGAGGTATTCAATGCGGCGGGTGGGCTCGATTCCCCCGGAGGCGGTGACCACTACGGCGGGGGCGGCGTCGCGGATGCGCGCCGCGAGTTCTTTCGGGGCAAACCCTCCGAAGACCACTGAGTGGACGGCTCCGAGGCGCGCTGTTGCCAGCATGGCGATGGCTGCCTCGGGAATCATCGGCATGTAGATCACGACGCGGTCCCCCTTGCCCACCCCGCGGCGGCGGAGGGCACCGGCAAAGCGTGCCACCAGCCCGGTGAGTTCCGCATAGCTGAAGCGCCGGCGGGTGCCGAGCATGGCCGAATCGTAGATGAGTGCGTCCTGGTCACCCCGGCCGGCCTCCACGTGGCGGTCCAGGGCGTTGTAGGAGGTGTTGAGGACCCCGTCCGGAAACCAGGTGTAGAGCGGGGCCCGGCTTGCGTCCAGCGCGTGCCGGGGCGGCGCCGACCAGGAAACCTTTGCGGCTGCATTGAGCCAAAACTCCCCGGGATTACCAAGGCTTTCTTCGTACGTTTGCCGATAGCTGCTGGTGACCATGAAAGTGCTTCCCATCCACGACGTTGTGTAGACGCCATGTTAGCCGGGAGCCCGACGGCGAAACAAGGGTTTTTGTATACATGAATGTGGCTATTCCACGTTTTAGCTGCCGTTCATTGGCAAATTGGAGCCCCATGTATACACTGGGAGGAGTCCAAGACCGAAGGAGGCAACGATGCGCGCCAGTGACCGGGCCTACGCCGCCCTCCGCGAAGACATCACCGAGTGGCGCCTCCTGCCGGGCACGGTGCTTGCTGAGGTGGAACAGTCCGAACGGCTTGGTGTCTCGCGCACTCCACTGCGGGAGGCGCTGAGCCGGCTCACCGCCGAAGGGCTGACGACGACGGCCGGCAGCCGCGGCGTCGTCGTCACCGACGTTTCGCTCGATGACATCGACGAACTCTTCGAGCTCCGCGAAACCCTCGAAAGCAAAGCCGCGGCGCTGGCAGCCGAACGCGGTGATCCCGGTGTTTTCCTCCAGCTCCACAAGGAGCTCCTCGAAGCCCCCGCCCTCATTGACGGCAGCGACCCCGGCAGGCATGCCTACTACGATCTGGCCGGACGCCTCGACGCCGCCATCGATGCCGCCGTCTCCAACTCCTACCTGGCGCAGGCCATGCGCGGCCTGCGGGTGCACCTGGTGCGCGTACGCCGCCTGGCAGCCGACGATGCGCAGCGGCTCACGGCCGCAGCAGCAGAGCACGCAGCCATCGCCGAAGCGATCGCCGCCCGCAACCCCCGGCTGGCCGAAGCCGCCACCATCCTCCACCTGCACCGAAGCCTTACGCACGTCAAGAACACGCATACACCCCACCACAAGGAGCACCATGGTTAAGGAACACCACGTCCGGGTTTACAGGAGCGAGGAAAACCTGCCCCGCGAGGAACAGCTCGCCTACAAGATCGCCAAGGTTGCCACCGACCCCGTCGCGGTAACGCCCGAGGTGGCCGACATGGTGGTCAACCGTGTCATCGACAACGCCTCGGTGGCCATCGCCTCCCTGAACCGCGGGCCGATTGTGGCTGCCCGCGCCCAGGCCCTGGCGCACGGCCCCAGCACCGGTGGCCAGGGCGCCAAGGTTTTCGGCATCGGCGAGCGCGTGTCACCGGAATGGGCGGCGTGGGCCAACGGGGTTGCCGTGCGGGAACTGGATTACCACGACACGTTCCTGGCCGCCGACTACTCGCATCCGGGCGACAACATCCCGCCCATCCTTGCCGTTGCCCAGCACACCGGTGCCAGCGGACAGGACCTCATCCGCGGCATCACCACCGGGTACGAAATCCAGGTGAACCTGGTCAAGGCAATCTGCCTGCACAAGCACAAGATCGACCACGTGGCGCACCTTGGCCCGTCGGCAGCCGCAGGCATCGGCACACTCCTGGGTCTCGACGTCGAGACCATTTTTCAGTCCGTCGGCCAGGCCCTGCACACCACCACGGCAACCAGGCAGTCCCGCAAGGGCGAGATCTCCACCTGGAAGGCGCACGCCCCGGCGTTCGCCGGAAAGATGGCCGTCGAGGCCGCAGACCGGGCCATGCGCGGACAGACCTCTCCGGTGCCCATCTACGAAGGTGAAGACGGCGTCATCGCCTGGATGCTGGACGGCCCGGATGCCTCCTACATGGTGCCGCTGCCGGAGGCCGGGGAAGCAAAGCGCGCCATCCTGGACACCTACACCAAGGAACACTCCGCCGAGTACCAGGCGCAGGCCTGGATTGACCTGGCCCGGAAACTGAACCGTGAACATCCCGAAGCCACGGACCCGGCCAACGTGAAGTCCGTCCTGATCAGGACGAGCCACCACACGCACTACGTCATCGGCTCCGGCGCCAACGATCCGCAGAAGTACGATCCCAAGGCCAGCCGGGAGACGCTGGACCACTCCATCCCCTACATCTTCACGGTGGCCCTGCAGGATGGCGCCTGGCACCACGTGGACTCCTACTCCCCCGAACGTGCCGGACGGCCGGACACGGTGGACCTGTGGCAGAAGGTCAGCACCGAGGAAGACCCTGAGTGGACCCGCCGCTACCACTCCCTCAACATTGCAGAGAAGGCCTTCGGCGGTTCCGTTGAGATCACCCTGACGGACGGATCGGTCATCAAGGACGACATTGCCGTGGCTGATGCCCACCCGCTGGGCGCCAGGCCGTTCGGACGGGACCAGTACGTCAACAAGTTCCGCACCCTCGCCGCGGGGCTGGTGGAGGAAGCCGAGATTGAACGGTTCCTGGCCGCCGCCGAGCGGCTGCCGGAACTTTCCGCCGGTGAGCTGGACCAGCTGAACATCACCGCTGCCCCCGGCGTTATCGACTTCGCCGCCGCACCCAAGGGACTGTTCTGATGCTGTATTCCAGGACCACGCCGGAGCAGAAGCGGATCCGGTTCCGGGAGCTCCTGGCCTCCGGAACCATCCAGCAGTTCCCCGGCGCGTTCAACCCCCTTTCCGCCCGGCTGATCGAGGAGAAGGGCTTCGCCGGGGTTTATATCTCCGGTGCAGTGCTGGCCAACGACCTCGGCCTGCCGGACATCGGACTGACCACCCTCACCGAAGTGGCCACCCGCGCAGGACAGATCGCCCGCATGACGGACCTGCCCGCCATCGTGGATGCGGACACCGGCTTCGGCGAACCAATGAACGTTGCCCGCACCGTGCAGGAACTCGAGAACGCCGGCCTCGCCGGACTGCACATCGAAGACCAGTTCAACCCCAAGCGCTGCGGCCACCTCGACGGCAAGAACGTCGTGGACCTGGACACCGCCACCAAACGCATCCGCGCTGCTGCGGACGCCCGCCGCGACCCCAACTTCCTGATCATGGCCCGCACCGACATCCGCGCCACGGATGGACTGGCGGCGGCACAGGACCGGGCAAAAGCACTCGTGGACGCCGGCGCAGACGCTGTTTTCCCGGAAGCCATGGCCACCCTGGACGAGTTCCAGGCCATCCGCGATGCCGTGGACGTGCCCATCCTGGCCAACATGACGGAGTTTGGAAAGAGCGACCTCTTCACGGTGGACCAGCTGGCAGCTGTGGGCGTGAACATGGTGATTTATCCGGTCACCCTGCTCCGTAGTGCCATGGGCGCTGCTGAGCGTACGCTGGACTCGATCAAGGCTGAGGGAACGCAGGAGGCACAGGTCGGCAGCATGCTGACCCGGGCGCGGCTGTACGACCTCGTGGACTACGAGGCCTACAACCGTTTTGACACCGGGGTCTTCAATTTCCAGGTCCCCGGAAAGCACTAAAGGACCACCGCCGGCCGCGGCCGGCATCCGAAAGGCGACAGGAACAAGGGAGTTTCAGCATGGCTGAACAGGACATCAAAAAAGGTCTCGCCGGCGTCGTAGTGGACTACACGTCCGTCTCGAAGGTCAACCCGGACACCAACTCGCTGCTGTACCGTGGCTACCCGGTCCAGGAGCTCGCGGCGCGGTGCAGCTTTGAGGAAGTCGCGTACCTGCTCTGGAACGGGGAGCTGCCCACCGCGGACCAGCTGGCCGAATTCACAGCGCGGGAGCGGGCCGGGCGGGCTTTGGACCCAGTGGTCAAGCAGGTAGTCGATGCCCTGCCCACCAGCGCCCACCCCATGGATGTCTGCCGGACGGCAGCCTCTGTGATGGGTGCCAGGCATCCGCTGACCGGTGATTCGTCGCGGGAAGCCAACATGGCAAAGGCCGTGGACCTGTTCGCAGCGATGCCGGCCGTGGTGGCCTACGACCAGCGCCGGCGGCACGCGGCGGGACGCCCCGTTGAACCGGTAGCGCCCCGGGACGACCTGGGCTACTCGGCCAACTTCCTATGGATGGCCTTCGGTGAGGAACAGGTGCCGGAAGTGGTGGAGGCCTTCAACGTTTCCATGATCCTTTACGCCGAACACAGCTTTAACGCCTCGACCTTCACGGCACGGGTCATCACCTCCACGCTCTCGGACCTGCATTCAGCGGTCACGGGCGCCATCGGGGCCCTGAAAGGCCCGCTGCATGGCGGCGCGAACGAGGCCGTCATGCACACCTTCGATGAGATCGGCATCCGGCCGGAGGAATCGCTGGAAGAAGCGGCAGCGCGCGCCAAAGCCTGGATGGAGGACGCCCTGGCCCACAAGAAGAAGGTGATGGGGTTCGGACACCGGGTGTACAAGCACGGCGATTCCCGGGTGCCCACCATGAAGGCGGCCCTGGACAAGATGATCGCGCACTACGGCCGGCCTGAACTCCTGGGCCTGTACCAGGGCCTCGAGACTGCCATGGACGAGGCCAAGGCCATCAAGCCCAACCTCGACTATCCGGCGGGGCCCACCTACCACCTCATGGGCTTTGACACCGAGACGTTCACTCCCCTGTTCGTCGCCAGCCGGATCACGGGCTGGACGGCGCACATCATGGAGCAGCTGGACTCCAACTCGCTGATCCGTCCGCTGAGCGAATACGTCGGCCCGGAGGAGCGGCACCTGTCCTAAGGCTGGTGCGGGGCAGGGCGCCCCAGCCGGAAGGCGCGACGGCGGCCAGGTCACCTTGCGGGCCCGGCCGCCGTCGTTTTCCCGAAGTTTTCAGAAGAGGAGGCTCTCGGAGGAGGCGACGGCCTCGTTGTCGTAGTCCATGGTCACAACGATATTGACCTTCCCGCCTTCCAGCACTACCGGCAGCCAGTGGTCGGCATCCTGCCACATCCGCTCAACGGGCAGGGCTGCGGTCTCAAACCAGGCCGGGGCGATCTCAAGGCTTTCGGTGGGCTCGCCGTCCCAGCGCACCGCTGTGAACAGCCTCGTGCGCATGTCCCATTCCGGCTTGGCAGGGAACACGAACCGGATGACTCCGGCGTCCCGAAGGTCCTCGTGGCGGAGCCCGACGTCCGCTTCCTCCCGCACCTCGCGGATCGCTGCCTCCGCGTCGCTCTCGCCCGGTTCCACGTGGCCGCCGATGCCCACGATCTTTCCGCGCCCAAACCCTGTTTTCTTCAGCCCCAGCAGCACCTGGGATACGCCGTCAACGTCGCGGAGCAGGAAGCACAGGGCAACTGCAGCAGCCATGCTCAGCCCAGCGCCCGGGGATGCGCGGCGGCGTAGATCTCCCGCAGGGTTTCGGCAGTGACCAGGGTGTACACCTGCGTGGTGGTCACCGAGGCGTGGCCCAGCAGCTCCTGGACCACGCGGACGTCCGCGCCGCCTTCGAGCAGGTGGGTGGCAAAGGAGTGCCGGAGGGTGTGGGGGGAAACGTCCTTGGTGATGTTCGCCTTTTCGGCCGCCGCCTTCAGGATGGTCCAGGCGCTCTGCCGGCTGATCCGGCCGCCGCGGGCGTTCAGGAACAGCGCCGGGGTGCCTTTTCCCTTGGCTGCCAGCAGCGGACGGCCCCGCACCAGATACGCTTCCATGGCCCTGGCACCGTAGGAGCCGAGGGGCACGAGCCGTTCCTTGGAACCCTTGCCGAAGAGCCGCACGATGGCCGGGCCGGACGCCTCAGCATCCAGGGAGATGTCGTCAACGTCCAGGCCCACGGCCTCGCTGATCCTTGCTCCGGTGGAGTACAGGAACTCAAGGAGGGCGCGGTCGCGCAGCCCTGTTGCTGTGTCCGTTCCCGCCGCTTCGAGGATCCGTGTGACTTCATCCACGCTGATGGCTTTCGGCAGCCGCTTCCCGGGCATGGGCGGGTGGACTTCGCTGGCGGGGTCCGTGGGCGTGAAGCCTTCCAAAGCCCAGAACTTGTGGAGTCCGCGGACGGCCACCACGGTCCTGGCGGCGGACCTGACGCCCAGGGTGGAACCGCCGTCGGACCCGTCAGCCAGTGCCCGGACGTATCCCGTGACGTGGTGGCGGGTGATGTCCTCCGGGCGCGCGCAGCCCGCCGCCGAGAGGTAGCGGGCATAGCGGGTGAGGTCCCGCCGGTAGGCGGAGAGGGTGTTGGCCGCCAGGCCGCGCTCCACTCCCATGTGCTGCAGGTAGTCGGTGATGCCGCGGTCGATGGCCGTGGGCGGGGCGGGCGGGGCGGCATCCCTGGCCGGCTCTGCACGGGCTGCCTCGGCGGGGACCGGGTCTGCGGAGGCCAATTCGGTGGAGGGAGGGGGAACCATCAGCGCTGGCTGGGGTGCGCCGGCCAGGGTGCATCGGCCGGCCGAAGCCCCTGGTACCCTCCGGCGCGTGCGGCAGCGGCGGCCAGGATTCCGACGACGGCGGACGGGTTGTGGAGCCGGCCGGCCAGGACGGAGTCCACGGCGTCGTCCAGGCTGATCCAGTGGAACTCGATCTCGGCTTCCTCATCCGTCCGCTCGTGGCGTTCGTGATGGGGTATGTCTGCCAGGTCCCGGGCCAGGTAGATCCTGATGGCCTCGCTGGAGGAGCCCGGGGAATTGAAGAAATCCGCCAGGACGTTCCAGGTACCCGCGGCGAGGTCCGCTTCCTCGGCCAGTTCCCGGGCGGCCCCCACCACGAAGTCCTCACCCTCAACGTCCAGCAGGCCGGCGGGGATCTCCCAAAGATCCATGCCCACCGGATGGCGGTACTGCCTGAGGAGGAGGATCTCCCCGGCGGCGTTCATGGGCAGGACGGCCACCGCGCCGGGGTGGTCGATGTAGTCGCGGGTAAGTGCCTCTCCGGTTTCCTGCAGCTGGAAGCTGTCGCTGACCACGTCCCAGATCCGGCCTTCGTAGACCTTCTCGGTAGACAAAAGACGGCGCGGGCTCGGTGCATCCGAAACCTGCTTCGCAGCAGGGGTGGCTTCAGGTGTACCGGGCATCGCGCCGTCCTTTTTCTGTTGGAACTACTTAGCGGCTACCGTACCGGACTGCAGGGCGTCGGCAGCGCCGGCATCCGCGGTGGCGGCCGTGTCGGGGCCCCCCTGGTGCTTCAGGGCTGCCTTGACCAGGCCGGCGAACAGCGGGTGCGGCCGGGTGGGGCGTGAGCTCAGCTCGGGGTGAGCCTGGGTGGCCACATAGTACGGGTGGACGTCCGCAGGCAGTTCGACGAATTCAACGAGCTTGCCGTCCGGGGACGTGCCGGAGAACACCAGGCCTTCGGCTGCGATCTGGTCGCGGTACTTGTTGTTGACCTCGTAGCGGTGGCGGTGGCGTTCGCTGACGGTGGTCTTGCCGTACGTCTCAGCGATGACGGATCCGGGGTCGAGCTTTGCTTCGTAGAGGCCCAGGCGCATGGTGCCGCCGAGGTCGCCGCGGCCTTCGACGAACTCCAGCTGCTCTTCCATGGTGGCAATGACCGGGTACTTGGAGTCGGGCTCGAATTCGCTGGACGAGGCACCTTCGAGCCCCACCACGTTGCGGGCGTATTCGATGACCATGCACTGCAGGCCCAGGCAGAGTCCCAGGACCGGCAGCTTGGTTTCGCGGGCGAACTTCAGGGCGCCGAGCTTGCCTTCAAGTCCGCGGATGCCGAAGCCGCCCGGAACGCAGATGGCGTCGACGCCGTCGAGCGCCTTGACGGCGCCCTCGCGGGTTTCGCACTCGTCCGAGGGAACCCAGCGGATCTTGACCTTGGTGTCGTTGGCAAAGCCGCCGGCACGCAGGGCCTCGGTCACCGACAGGTAGGCGTCGGGAAGGTCGATGTACTTGCCCACCAGCGCGATCTCGACCTCGTGCTTGGGGTTGTGCACGGCCTCGAGGAGCTTGTCCCAGCTTGTCCAGTCCACGTCCTTGAAGGGCAGGTCCAGGGCACGCACGATGTAGGAGTCCAGGCCCTGCGTGTGGAGGGTCTTGGGGATGTCGTAGATGCTGGGGGCATCGGCGGCGTTCACCACGGCATCGATATCGACGTCGCACATCCGGCCGATCTTTTCCCGCATGGCTTCGGGCACTTCGCGGTCCGAGCGGATAACGATCGCCTCAGGCTGGATACCGATGGACCGCAGGGCTGCCACGGAGTGCTGGGTTGGCTTGGTCTTCAGCTCCTGGGACGGCCCGATGTAGGGGACCAGGGAGACGTGGAGGAAGAACACGTTAGTGCGGCCGATGTCCTGGCGCACCTGGCGGGCCGATTCGAGGAACGGCTGGGATTCGATGTCGCCCACGGTGCCGCCAATTTCGGTGATGATAACGTCCGGGGCATTCTTGCCCTCGGCCGGCAGGCGCATGCGGCGCTTGATCTCATCGGTGATGTGCGGGATGACCTGGACGGTGTCGCCGAGGTACTCGCCGCGGCGTTCCTTCGCGATGACAGTTGAGTACACCTGCCCCGTGGTCACATTCGCTGAACCTTCCAGGTTTTCGTCCAGGAAGCGCTCGTAGTGTCCGATATCCAGGTCCGTCTCGGCGCCGTCGTCGGTGACGAAGACCTCGCCGTGCTGGAAGGGGTTCATGGTGCCCGGATCCACGTTCAGGTACGGATCGAGCTTCTGCATGGTCACAGACAGGCCGCGTGCGCGCAGGAGGTGACCGAGGCTGGATGCCGTCAGTCCTTTACCGAGCGAGGACGCCACACCACCGGTTACGAAGATGTGTTTGGTCGTCTTGGATGAGCCCGGGAACCGGGAATTTACACGGGAATTTGATCGCTGCACCACGGAATTCGAGCCTATCATCATTTGAGCCTTCCACGGATCGCCGGCACTGTTCCCCAAACGTCCAAGTTTGCCCCTGTGCCGGCCGCCGATCAAGGGGCGGCCCGCCCGCGGAGCCCCGGCCGAACCCGCCCTCAGGCCCCCTGGGGCAGGAGTTTTGCGTCGTCCAGCAGTTCCTGGGCGTGCGCCTGCGCCGACTCCGAATCCTCCTGGCCGGCCAGCATGCGGGCCAGTTCGCGGACCCTTTCAGGGCCGTCGAGGAGGCGGACATCACTGGATGTGAACCCGGTGGCGGTTCCGCCGTCGGCTCCCCGGACGGAAGTCTTGGTGACGGTGATGTGCTGGTCCGCGAAAGCGGCCACCTGCGGCAGGTGGGTGACTACCAGCACCTGGACGTGGCGGGCCAGCATGGCGAGCCTGCGGCCGATTTCGACGGCGGCGCGGCCGCCCACGCCGGCGTCCACCTCGTCGAAGACGAACGTCGGGACAGGGTCCACGGCTGCCAGCACCACTTCGATGGCGAGCATGACGCGGGACAGTTCACCGCCGGAGGCGCCCTTGCCGAGGGGCCGGGCGGGGGCCCCGGAGTGCGGCTGCAGCAGGAAGCTGATCTCGTCCGCGCCGTGCGGCCCCAGCTGGCCACCGGGCTCGAGGTTGATGACCAGCGTGGCATCAGCCATGGCCAGCGCCTTAAGCTCCGCGCTGACCCGGGCCGAGAGGTCCTTCGCTGCCTTGGCCCTGATCCTGCTGATGGCCGCGGCCTGCTTCTTCAGGTCTGCCTCCGCCTGGACCACTTCGGCGTCCAGCTTTTCGATCCGGGTGGAATCGTCCTGCAGTTCATCGAAGCGCACGCGGGCGTTCTCCGCCCAGACCAACACCTCGTCGATGGTGGGAGCGTATTTGCGGACCAGTTTGGCCAGCACGGCACGGCGGTCCTCGATCTCCGCGAGCCGTTCGGGTCCTTCCGTGTCCAGCCCGGCCTGGTAGCTGGCCAGCTCGGTGGCGATGTCGTTCAGCAGGAAGCCCACCTCGGCCAGCCGCGAGGCGGCGGACCCCAGCTCGGCGTCGTGCTCGGCCACGTGTTCCAGCGTCCGCTTGGCAGCGTCAACGAGGGTGGTGGCGTCCCCCTCTTCACCGAAGTCCTCGGCGATGAGCGCCTGGTGGGCCGTGCTCGCGGCGATGCGAAGCTCCTCGACGTTGGCAAGTTTCACCGCTTCGGCTTTGAGGACTTCGTCCTCCCCCGGCTGCGGATCAACCTCATCGATTTCGGCGAGGGCGCTTTGCAGGGATTCGGCCTCACGCAGCCTGTCACGCGCAGCGCTGCGGAGGCCGTCCAGCTCGGCCTGGCTGGACTTCCAGTGGTTGTAGAGGTCCTGGTAGGCGGCCAGCGGAGCGGCCAGTGCTTCACCGGCGAACTTGTCCAGGGCGCCCCGCTGGGCGGCCGCTCCCTTGAGCCGGATCTGGTCCGACTGGCCGTGGACCACCACCAGGGTCTCGCCGATTTCGGCCAGGACACCCACCGGCGCGGCCCTGCCGCCCAGGAAGGCACGGCTGCGGCCGTCGGAACCAAGGCGACGGGCAAGGATCAGCTCCGCGCCGCCATCGACCTCTTCCGTATCCGCCCCCGCCTCCAATGCCCTGGCAATCGCGGGGTGGCCAGCGTCGAGCTTCAGCACGGCCTCGGCCGTGGCGCTCTTTGCGCCGCTCCTGACGGCTCCGGCATCGGAACGCGCGCCCAGGAGCAGGCCGACGGCGGTGACCACCATGGTCTTGCCGGCGCCGGTCTCGCCGGTCACCACGCTCAGGCCCGGCCCCAGCGGCAGCGTTGCGTCAGTGATGACGCCAAGATCGCGGATTCTCAGTTCTTCAAGCATGGCTTCACTTTGCGGTGGACGGATCGGAGTCAATGTCGGGCTGGCCGGCCGGCGGCACCTGGAGCGGCGGCATGGGCCGCGGTGTCCGGACGACGGGTATGGGGCCGGTGTGGATGGCGTCCGCCTTGGGCACAGGTCCCCGCCAGCCGTGGATCGGAAGCTCGAACTTGCGGACCAGGCGGGCCGAAAACGGCGTCTGGTGGGTGCGGGCGAGCCTCACGGGGGTTGCTGATTTGGTGACTTCCACCCTGGCACCGGGCGGCAGGTCCACGGACCGCCTGCCATCACACCACAGGACGCCCTGGGCATCCGTCCGGCCCAGGACCTCCACAGCCAGCCGGGAACGCGGCGAGACCACCAGCGGTTTGGCGAAGAGTGCGTGGGCGCTGATGGGGACGATGACCAGTGCCTCCACTTCGGGCCACACCACGGGCCCGCCGGCCGAAAAACCATAGGCGGTGGAGCCGGTGGGGGTGGCCAGGACGATGCCGTCGCAGCCAAAGGAGGTGAGGGGACGTTCGTCCACTTCGGTCACGACCTCAAGCATGCGTTCGCGGTTGGCCTTCTCGATGGCCGCTTCGTTCAGCGCCCACGTGTGCCAGATCTTCTGGCCGCGGACCCACACCTGGACGTCAATGGTCATCCGCTCTTCCACCGTGTACTCGCGGCTGGCGATCCACTCGACGGTCTGGGCAAGGTCCGCCCGCTCGCTTTCGGCAAGGAAGCCCACATGGCCAAGGTTGACGCCCAGCAGCGGCACGTCCACCTCCCGGACCAGTTCAGCTGCGCGCAGGATGGTGCCGTCGCCGCCAAGGACCATCACCAGTTCAACATCCGGCAGCTGGACATGGTCGTGGAGGACCTCCACGGGCTGGGCCAGGTGTCCGAAGAACCGTTCCATGTCTGCAAGTTCGGATTCCTGCATGACCGGCACGATGCCCGAGGCGTGCAGGAGGGCGCACGCCTCCCAGGCGGCCTTCAGCGAGTCCTCGCGGCCGGTATGGGCGAGGACCAGTACACGCCTGCTCATCAGGTTCCGCTCTCTAGTGGTTCGGCCAGATTCGTCCGAGCAAGGCAGCAGCCGCTGCCTCCCGCTCTTCGATCTTAGGCAAGTCTTGGCTGATCCTGCGTTTTATCCACAGGAAGTATTCAACGTTTCCGTCCTGGCCCGGCAGCGGACTGACCGCCAGGCCGCAGAGGTCCAGCCCGGCGTCGAGCGCTGCCCTGGCCACTTTCTCCACCGCCAGGCGGCGTTCCCGCTCGGAGGTGACAACCCCTGTCCGTCCCAGCCGGTCCTTGCCGATCTCGAACTGCGGCTTCACCATCAGCACCAGGTCCCCGCCGGGTTCGGTGCACAGTGCCAGCGGCTGGACCACCAGGGTGAGGGAGATGAAGGACAGGTCTGCCACGGTGAGTTCCGCGGCGCCCCCGATGTCCGCGGGCGACATGTACCTGACGTTCAGTCCCTCGTGGACGTCCACGCGGGGATCTTCCCGCAGCCGCTGCACCAGCTGGCCGTGCCCGACGTCGACCGCCACCACGTGCGCCGCACCGCGCCGCAGCAGGACGTCGGTGAAGCCGCCGGTGGAGGCACCGGCGTCGAGGCACCTTTTGCCGTCCGGTGTGATGCCGGGAAAAGCGTCAAGCGCGCCGGCAAGTTTATGTCCGGCCCGGCTCACGTAGGTGTCCCGCTCGTCATGTTCGACGTCCAGGGGCCTGTCCTCGTCCACCTGGAGGGACGCCTTGGCCAGGACCTGTCCTGCTGACGTGACTTTGCCTTCGGCAATCAAGGCGGCTGCGTGCGTCCGGGACCTTGCAAGCCCCCGGGCCACCAAAGCCTGGTCGAGGCGTACCGGCATCAGGCGGCACCGTCCGTCGGATCCGCGCTCGTGGGCGCGCTGTTGCCGGGAACGCTGTTCAGCGCGGCCAGCAGTTCGTCGTGGAGTTCGTTGTAGACGTTTTCGTGGTCGGACACCGGGACCTGCGGCAGTGCCTCCAGCCGGGCCAGCGCCTGTGCCACCACGGGGTCCGTCACTCCCGCATCGCTGATGCCGGGCCAGTCCGGGGTTGGCTGGGCTGCTGCGGATTCCGGTTCGGTCAGCTCAGTCATTCCACCAGTCTAGTGATCCAGCCACACCAGCTCGGGAGCCTGCGGGGTGGAGGCGTCTGGCGTCGCCGCCCACCACGCTGCGCACGCGGCGCGCCAGGAGTCCAGGTTGTCCTGGCTGCCAATGATGCCCACCGCACCGTTCGCCACCCGCGCTGTGGCTGTGCCGCAGGCGTACGTGCCGTCGTGGTGCGTCACGTCAGGGTACGGCCGGTGCAGGTCCGCCAGGTTGCTGATGATGTAGTCCGGGCGTTCGGCGGCGCGGGCGGCCAGGATGGTCTGGCGGGTGTCGACGCCGGTCAGTACCGCCACGGTGGCGAAGCCGGCGTTGTTTCCGCCCAGGATGTCGGTGTCCAGCCGGTCCCCCACCACCAGCGGGCGTTCTGCCCCGAGCCGCTTGGCTGCGGAGTGGAAGAGCGGCGCTTCGGGTTTGCCGGCCACGCGGGGTGTCTGCCCTGTTGCGGCTGCCACCGCCGAGACCAGTGTGCCGTTTCCGGGCGCGATGCCGCGGGCCTGCGGTATGGACATGTCCGTGTTGGTGGCCACCCACAAGGCTCCGGCGTTCACCACGTACGTGGCTTCGGCAAGGTCTTTCCATCCGATCTCGGGGTTGAAGCCCTGGACAACCGCCACCGGCCCCTCGTCCTGGCTGTACACGGGGGCAAGCCCGACGAGTTCGATTTCGGCGGCGAGGGCAGGGCTTCCCGTGATGAGCACCCGGGAGCCGGGAGCCAGCAGGGACGCGAGCAGGTCCGCGGCGGCCTGTGAGGAGCTCACCACCTGGTTGTCTTCGGCGGGCGCCCCGAGCTCGCGGAGGTGGGCAGCAACCTGGCCCGGGGAGCGCGACGCGTTGTTGGTCACGTATCCCAGGCCTACGCCGATGCCGGAGAGCTGCTTCAGCGACTCAATGGCACCCGGAATGGCGTGCGGACCGGCGTAAACCACGCCGTCCAGGTCTGCCAGGAGGGCATCGAACAGGGAAATCAGGGGAACGTCGGCCATTCGTCAGTCTTCCCGGCGGTCCTGCTGGTCCTGGTACCCCGCAGCGGACGAATCGTCGTGTTCGTCGGCAGCGCCGCTTTCCGGGGCTTCAGCGGACTCCAGCTCGTCCCGTTCCACCGAATCCTCGTCCGACTCGGCGTCGTCGGAAACGAAGTAGTCAGCTTCCTGGTCGTCGATGCTGGCGTCCTGCGGCTCGGCGGCGTGCAGTTCGGCGGCGTGCAGGTCTGCAGCGGGGGCGGTTGCGGCGCCGGCGCTGGATGCGGTTTTGGGGGCAGCCTCGGATGCCTGTGATGCGCGGTCGAGAAGGCGGCGGCGCTCTGCTTCCTCCTTTGCCTCTTCCTCCTCATCCCAGCCGAGGTCAATGATGTCGGGCTCTTCGTCTACGCCCTGGCCCAGCGCGTTTTCGGCAACCACGGCCTGCTTCCGCCACTTCTCGGCTTCATCGTCGCGGCCCACGCCGGCGAGGGCGTCAGCGTACGCACGGAACAGCCGGGGGCTGTAGGAGAACGCCCGGTTGATGTCCAGCTGCGGGATTTCCAGTTCGGCTACCGCCGCATCCAGCTGCCCCAGGTCGGTCCTGGCACCTGCTGCCACAATGGCGAGTTCTGCTTTACCGGGAGCGTCCAGGTCCTGGGCTTCGTCGGACCTGGCTACGTCAAGGGCGCGGTCAGGGCGCCCCAGTCCACGCTCGCAGTCAGCCATGACCGGAAGGTGGACGTTGGAACCGCTGATACGCCGGTAGGTGCGGAATTCGCGGAGGGCTTCGCCGTAATGGCCAGCTGCGTAAGCGGTCAGGCCCACGGCTTCACGGACGGCCGCCAGCCTGCCGCCGCGGCGGCTTGCAGCGAGGGCGTGCTGGAAGGCGAGTTCCGGTTCTTCATCGATAAGCCGGCCGGCCATCACAAGGTGGCGGGCGACCCATTCCGCGCTCTTTGCTTCAAGCGTTTTGATCTGGTGCTGGGTGGCGCGGTCGAGTTCCTTGCCCGTAACGTCCTCGTCGATCTGCGGGGACCTCTCCCGGTCCGGACGGTTCGCGCTGCGGAGGTCGCGGACGTTGGGTTCGCGGACGGGACGATCTTCCTGGCGGTCCCGGCCAAAGGTACGGGGACCTGCATCTCCCCGGCTGGGGCCACGATCGAAACTGCGCGGTGCGCGGTCCTGGCGGTCGCCGCGGCCGGTACGGTCGCTGCGGTCACCGAACGGTTTCCTGTTCTCTCCCCCGCCGAAACCGCGACGGTCACCTTCACCGTCACGACGCGGACGGTCACCGAAGGGCTTCTGGTCACGATCGCCATACGGCTTGCGGTCACGGTCGCCAAAGGGCTTCCGCTCACCACCACCGCTGAAGGGCTTGCGATCACGGTCGCCAAATGGCTTGCGCTCACCACCACTGAAACCACGACGATCCCCTTCGCCGTCACGACGCGGACGGTCACCGAAGGGCTTCTGGTCACGATCGCCATACGGCTTGCGGTCACGGTCACCGAACGGCTTGCGGTCACGGTCACCGAACGGCTTGCGCTCACCACCACTGAAACCGCGACGGTCACCTTCGCCATCGCGACGCGGACGGTCACCGAAGGGCTTCTGGTCACGATCGCCGTACGGCTTGCGGTCACGGTCACCGAACGGCTTCCGCTCCCCGCCGCCGAAACCGCGACGGTCACCCTCGCCATCGCGACGCGGACGATCACCGAAGGGCTTGCGGTCTCGATCGCCAAACGGCTTTCGCTCGCCGCCACCGGAGGGACGTCCGGAGGACTCGCCGCCGTCGCGGTTGCCGCGGGAGCGGAAACCCCTGGGGTCTCCGCCTGAATTGTTGTTGCCGCGGAATCCGCCGCGGTCATTTCCGCCGCGGTTGCCGCCGTTGTGCTCAGCCATGTGGATTCCTCCTGTTATGAGCCGACCACTGGCGCAACTGCAGCCGCTCGTATCCGTGTTTCGTTTCCTACGCAACCCGAAATCAAGCGCTTCGAAGTCCGTACATCTTCATCAATTCTAGAGGAGCCGCCCCGCAGAGCAGCACGGGTGAAGCCCAGCAGGCCGCTTCGTGGGAATATTCACACGCTCTCTCACCTGATGTGGGGTTTCCCGGGACGCTCTCTCACTCGATGTGGGGTTTCCCGGGATGCTCTCTCACTTGATGTGGGGTGTGCCGGGGGCCTGGATGGGGGGCGCCCTGGTGGTGGCTGTGAGCGGTGCCGGGCCAGTTTGTGTGGTGGGGGTTTAAATGTGGGAGGCCCCAACCGTGGTGGTTGGGGCCTCGACCCTTTTAATGTGTGTCCGGCGGTGACCTACTCTCCCACACCCTCCCGGGTGCAGTACCATCGGCGCTGTGGGTCTTAGCTTCCGGGTTCGGAATGGGACCGGGCGTTTCCCCCACGCTATGACCGCCGTAACCCTTGTACCCGTCCGCCCGGGTCTGATGCCGGGGGTGGGAAGTCTGTGTGGTTACAACATTGTGGTGTTGTTATTCAGTTGTGTTCCTGTCGCAACGTGCCCGTGGCGGGTTTGTTGGTTGGGAACCACATAGTGGACGCAAGCAGTCTTGTTTTTTCTTTTTACCCTCTCCTGGTGTGAACGTCTTTTGAATCCGTTCACGAAAAGGGTGTGTGGTGTAAGTTATCGGCCTATTAGTACCGGTCAGCTTCACGAGTCGTTAGTCCTCGCTTCCACATCCGGCCTATCAACCCAGTGGTCTGGCTGGGGGCCTCTCACACACAAGGTGTATGGAAATCTCATCTTGAAGCGAGCTTCCCGCTTAGATGCTTTCAGCGGTTATCCCATCCGAACGTAGCTAATCAGCGGTGCACTTGGCAGTACAACTGACACACCAGAGGTTCGTCCGTCCCGGTCCTCTCGTACTAAGGACAGCCCTTCTCAAATTTCCTGCGCGCGCAGCGGATAGGGACCGAACTGTCTCACGACGTTCTAAACCCAGCTCGCGTACCGCTTTAATGGGCGAACAGCCCAACCCTTGGGACCTACTCCAGCCCCAGGATGCGACGAGCCGACATCGAGGTGCCAAACCATGCCGTCGATATGGACTCTTGGGCAAGATCAGCCTGTTATCCCCGAGGTACCTTTTATCCGTTGAGCGACGGCCATTCCACAATGTACCGCCGGATCACTAGTCCCGACTTTCGTCCCTGCTCGAGATGTCTCTCTCACAGTCAAGCTCCCTTGTGCACTTACACTCGACACCTGATTGCCAACCAGGCTGAGGGAACCTTTGGGCGCCTCCGTTACTTTTTAGGAGGCAACCGCCCCAGTTAAACTACCCATCAGGCACTGTCCCTGACCCGGATTACGGGCCGAAGTTAGATGTCCAAAGTGACCAGAGTGGTATTTCAACGATGACTCCACCCGAACTGGCGTCCGGGCTTCAACGTCTCCCACCTATCCTACACAAGCCACTCCGAACACCAATACCAAACTATAGTAAAGGTCTCGGGGTCTTTCCGTCCTGCTGCGCGTAACGAGCATCTTTACTCGTACTGCAATTTCGCCGAGTTTATGGTTGAGACAGCGGGGAAGTCGTTACTCCATTCGTGCAGGTCGGAACTTACCCGACAAGGAATTTCGCTACCTTAGGATGGTTATAGTTACCACCGCCGTTTACTGGGGCTTAAATTCTCAGCTTCGCCTTGCGGCTAACCGGTCCTCTTAACCTTCCAGCACCGGGCAGGAGTCAGTCCGTATACATCGTCTTGCGACTTCGCACGGACCTGTGTTTTTAGTAAACAGTCGCTTCCCCCTGGTCTCTGCGGCCCCGATCCCCTCCACACCGCAAGGGTGTATCAAGGTTGGGGCCCCCCTTCTCCCGAAGTTACGGGGGCATTTTGCCGAGTTCCTTAACCATAATTCTCTCGATCGCCTTAGTATTCTCTACCTGATCACCTGTGTCGGTTTGGGGTACGGGCGGCTAAAACCTCGCGTCGATGCTTTTCTCGGCAGCATAGGATCACCAAATCCCCCCAAACGGGGGTCCCATCAGATCTCAGGCATCATGAACAGCGGATTTGCCTACCGTTCGCCCTACATCCTTAGACCGGGACAACCATCGCCCGGCTTGGCTACCTTCCTGCGTCACACCTGTTAATACGCTTGCCTCCCAGGATCAGGTCCTGCGCTCCACCAAAACCCTCACACCACAAGGGCGATCGGGCAGGTCTCGGGCAGTTAGTATCCCCTGTTCAGCATGGGCGGTTTTTCGCCGGTACGGGAATATCAACCCGTTGTCCATCGACTACGCCTGTCGGCCTCGCCTTAGGTCCCGACTTACCCAGGGCAGATTAGCTTGACCCTGGAACCCTTGATCATTCGGCGGACGGGTTTCTCACCCGTCTTTCGCTACTCATGCCTGCATTCTCACTCGTGTAGGCTCCACCGCTGGTTTACACCGCGACTTCACCGCCCACACGACGCTCCCCTACCCATCCAGACGCCTGAACCACAAGGGCTTAGCTAATATCTGAATGCCACAACTTCGGCGGTGTACTTGAGCCCCGCTACATTGTCGGCGCGGAATCACTTGACCAGTGAGCTATTACGCACTCTTTTAAGGATGGCTGCTTCTAAGCCAACCTCCTGGTTGTCTTCGCAACTCCACATCCTTTCCCACTTAGCACACGCTTAGGGGCCTTAGTTGGTGGTCTGGGCTGTTTCCCTCTCGACTATGAAGCTTATCCCCCACAGTCTCACTGCTGCGCTCTCACTTACCGGCATTCGGAGTTTGGCTGACGTCAGTAACCTTGTAGGGCCCATTAGCCATCCAGTAGCTCTACCTCCAGCAAGAAACACGCAACGCTGCACCTAAATGCATTTCGGGGAGAACCAGCTATCACGAAGTTTGATTGGCCTTTCACCCCTACCCACAGCTCATCCCCTCCATTTTCAACTGAAGTGGGTTCGGTCCTCCACGACGTCTTACCGTCGCTTCAACCTGGCCATGGGTAGATCACTTCGCTTCGGGTCTAGATCACGCCACTGCAACGCCCTATTCAGACTCGCTTTCGCTACGGCTGCCCCACACGGGTTAACCTCGCGACGTAACACTAACTCGCAGGCTCATTCTTCAAAAGGCACGCCGTCACCAGAATCAGACTGGCTCCGACGGATTGTAAGCACACGGTTTCAGGTACTGTTTCACTCCCCTCCCGGGGTACTTTTCACCTTTCCCTCACGGTACTGGTCCGCTATCGGTCATTAGGGAGTATTTAGGCTTATCAGGTGGTCCTGACAGATTCGCACGGGATTTCTCGGGCCCCGTACTACTTGGGATACTCATCCGGGCGGTACACAACATTACGGTTACGGGGCTAACACCCTCTCTGGCCGGCCTTTCAAGACCGTTCACCTATGCCTGCACATCACACCCCACTGCCCCGGCAGAGACAGTACGGAAAGTCCCACAACCCCGACCATGCAACGCCCGCCGGCTATCACACATGGAACGGTTTAGCCTGATCCGCGTTCGCTCGCCACTACTAACGGAATCACTATTGTTTTCTCTTCCTGCGGGTACTGAGATGTTTCACTTCCCCGCGTTCCCTCCACGCACCCTATGTGTTCAGATGCGGGTCACCAGGCAACTCGCGCCCCTGGCGGGGTTTCCCCATTCGGACACCCTGGGATCACAGTCCGGTTATCGACTCCCCCAGGCTTATCGCAGATTCCTACGTCCTTCTTCGGCTCCTAATGCCAAGGCATCCACCGTGTGCTCTTAAAAACTTGACCACAAAAGATCAAAAACGCTAATTTTCGAGAGAACCACAGAAACCAACCACACCCAACAACACCACCCCCAAAAGGATGACACCATCACGCGCAGCCAGATCCAGGTTCATATTCTTGGAAATTGCTTCTTATAAAAGATGCTCGCGTCCACTATGTAGTTCTCAAACAACAACCCCGTACCACACACCCCACACACACAAACATGCATGATCGCTGCAGCCAGGAAACCAGAAACACACAAACCCGCAACCCCCACCCCCACACAAAAGAAGGGGCAAGACATCACGGCCCTGTTGCCTCAGGACCCAACAGTGTGCCAAACACTAAACCACCCATCCCACACCAGCACCCTTCCAGGAACCCCCACAAAGGAAGGAACCGTACTAAGCACCGGAAAAGACCGGCAGCCGCTATTCGCTGATATTCCACCCTTGAGCACCCGCCGCAGAACAATCGTCTGCGCAACGGGCTGTACTCCTGACAAACCCCCGCACCGCATACACGGCACGAACAATCTGTAGGTGCTCCTTAGAAAGGAGGTGATCCAGCCGCACCTTCCGGTACGGCTACCTTGTTACGACTTAGTCCCAATCGCCAGTCCCACCTTCGACAGCTCCCTCCCACAAGGGGTTAGGCCACCGGCTTCGGGTGTTACCAACTTTCGTGACTTGACGGGCGGTGTGTACAAGGCCCGGGAACGTATTCACCGCAGCGTTGCTGATCTGCGATTACTAGCGACTCCGACTTCATGGGGTCGAGTTGCAGACCCCAATCCGAACTGAGACCGGCTTTTTGGGATTAGCTCCACCTCACAGTATCGCAACCCTTTGTACCGGCCATTGTAGCATGCGTGAAGCCCAAGACATAAGGGGCATGATGATTTGACGTCGTCCCCACCTTCCTCCGAGTTGACCCCGGCAGTCTCCTATGAGTCCCCACCATCACGTGCTGGCAACATAGAACGAGGGTTGCGCTCGTTGCGGGACTTAACCCAACATCTCACGACACGAGCTGACGACAACCATGCACCACCTGTAAACCGACCGCAAGCGGGGCACCTGTCTCCAGGTATTACCGGTTCATGTCAAGCCTTGGTAAGGTTCTTCGCGTTGCATCGAATTAATCCGCATGCTCCGCCGCTTGTGCGGGCCCCCGTCAATTCCTTTGAGTTTTAGCCTTGCGGCCGTACTCCCCAGGCGGGGCACTTAATGCGTTAGCTACGGCGCGGAAAACGTGGAATGTCCCCCACACCTAGTGCCCAACGTTTACGGCATGGACTACCAGGGTATCTAATCCTGTTCGCTCCCCATGCTTTCGCTCCTCAGCGTCAGTTAATGCCCAGAGACCTGCCTTCGCCATCGGTGTTCCTCCTGATATCTGCGCATTTCACCGCTACACCAGGAATTCCAGTCTCCCCTACATCACTCTAGTCTGCCCGTACCCACCGCAGATCCGGAGTTGAGCCCCGGACTTTCACGGCAGACGCGACAAACCGCCTACGAGCTCTTTACGCCCAATAATTCCGGATAACGCTTGCGCCCTACGTATTACCGCGGCTGCTGGCACGTAGTTAGCCGGCGCTTCTTCTGCAGGTACCGTCACTTTCGCTTCTTCCCTACTGAAAGAGGTTTACAACCCGAAGGCCGTCATCCCTCACGCGGCGTCGCTGCATCAGGCTTGCGCCCATTGTGCAATATTCCCCACTGCTGCCTCCCGTAGGAGTCTGGGCCGTGTCTCAGTCCCAGTGTGGCCGGTCACCCTCTCAGGCCGGCTACCCGTCGTCGCCTTGGTAAGCCATTACCTCACCAACAAGCTGATAGGCCGCGAGTCCATCCAAAACCACAAAAAGCTTTCCACCCCCCACCATGCGATGAGGAGTCATATCCGGTATTAGACCCAGTTTCCCAGGCTTATCCCAGAGTTAAGGGCAGGTTACTCACGTGTTACTCACCCGTTCGCCACTAATCCAGGAGCAAGCTCCCATCATCGTTCGACTTGCATGTGTTAAGCACGCCGCCAGCGTTCATCCTGAGCCAGGATCAAACTCTCCGTTGAAGTAAAACAGACACAACCCCCAGCCCCGGGAAAACGGGACAAAAAGGCTGCACAAAATTTGAAACCAGCTGTAAAAACCAGACCACCCACAGGGGCGGACGATCCAGTCAATTCAACCAATCACTAAAACAATTGGTATCAACAAACTTGGCACACTATTGAGTTCTCAAACAACAGACACATTCGAATATTCCCGAAACAATTCATTTTCATGAATTCTTTGTTTCGTATTTCTTCGCTGCGATGTTTCAATCTTATTTCATTCATTTTCACTTTGCAAATCCGGTTGTTTTCCCGGAATTCACTCGGTGGAATGAATCCGCCCATCATAAAGTGAAGCATTTCTTCGTTCTGCGCTTCCGCACATGGTGAAGTTGCTTCACTTTTTTGGTGGGGGTTTGTCGCTATTTTTCCGCTTCAGCGGCGGCGACTCAGAAAACATTACACGCTCCCCCGCGGCCGTGCAAATCGGCTGCGGAGGAGCGTGCAGGGGACTCTATGAAGCGGCGGAAGAGTCTAGGGAACCAGGACCTCCACGGTTGCCAGGTTCTTCTTTCCGCGGCGCAGGAGCAGGTACTGCCCATGCAGCAGTTCGGACTCCGGAATGACTGCCTCGGGGTCCGACACCTTCTCGTTGTTGACGTAGGCCCCGCCTTCGCCAACGGTGCGCCTGGCCGCCGACTTGCTGTCGGACAGCCCGGAGGCAACAAGCAGGTCCACAATGCCCATCTCGTCCACCTGCACAGTGGCGAAGGGGAGCTCGGACGTCGCCGCCTGGAGCGTGGGCTTGTCCAGGGCGGTCAAGTCGCCGTTCCCGAAAAGTGCGGCGGATGCCGCAATGACCTTCTCCGTGGCGTCCACGCCGTGAACGAGGGACGTCACTTCGTAGGCCAGCTTCCGCTGGCCTTCTCGGGCGAACGGCCGTTCAGCCACAGCAACGGAAAGCTCCTCGATCTCCGCCTTGGTAAGGAAGGTGAAGACCTTCAGCCGGTCCACAACGTCGGCATCCGCCGTGTTGACCCAGAACTGGTAAAAGGCGTATGGGCTGCACATGCCGGCATCCAGCCAGATGGCGTTGCCCTCGCTCTTGCCGAACTTCGTCCCGTCCGCATTGGTGATCAATGGGGTCCCAAGGGCGTGGACGCTCTTGCCCTCCACCTTGCGGATCAGTTCCGTGCCGCTGGTGAGGTTGCCCCACTGGTCCGAGCCGCCGGTCTGCAGCACGCAACCGTAATCACGGTAGAGCTGGAGGTAATCCATCCCCTGCAGGATCTGGTAGCTGAACTCGGTGTAGCTGATGCCCTCATCCGAGCTCAGCCGTGAAGCCACGGCGTCCTTGCGCAGCATGGTGCCCACACGGAAGTGCTTCCCAACGTCGCGCAGGAAATCGATGGCGCTCAGCGGCGCCGTCCAGTCAAGGTTGTTGACCATCTGCGCTGCGTTGTCGCCCTCGAAGCTGAGGAAACGGCGGACCTGCGCCTGGAGGTAGCCCACCCACTCGGCCACGATGTCCTTGGTGTTCAGCGTGCGCTCGGCCGTGGGACGGGGGTCCCCGATCATACCGGTTGACCCACCCACCAGTCCGAGGGGCTTGTGGCCCGCCAGCTGCAGCCGCCGCATGACGAGCAGCTGGACCAGGTTACCCAGGTGCAGGCTCGGCGCGGTGGGATCGAACCCGCAATAGTACGTCACCGGTCCGTCGGCGAGGAGTTTTTCAAGCTCCGCCTCGTCGGTGGAGACGTGGACCAGGCCACGCCACTTCAGTTCCTGCCAAATGTTGGCAAAAGTGGGGTCGTTCTGCTGCGATTCGAGGCTGATGAGTTCTGGCACGCCTTCTAAGTTAGCAGTATGCGGCGCGCCTGATCAGCGCTTGATCCCTGCCGGCACCGGTTCCGAAGCAATCAGGCGGAGCCGCTGGGTGGCCCGGGTCATCGCGACGTACAGGTCCCCCACTTTGCCGTGCTCATGGTTGAGCATCATGGACGGCTCAAGCACCACGACGCCGTCGAACTCCAGCCCCTTGGCTTCGCGGGGGCTGATCACCACGATGTCCTGCTCGTAGCTGCCGGCACCCGTGCCCACCCGGCGTCCGTGGGCGGCGCGCAGGGCGGCGGTGGCTTCCGGCAGGAAGTGTCCGTCGGCAATGACGGCGAGCAGGCCGCCGTCGAGCGCGTCCAGTTCCTCCGGCAGGACCTCAACCAGGCGGCTGACCACCTGGCCGGGATCCACCTCGTCGATGACAGGCGACCAGCGTCCTTCACGAACGGCCTTGGGCGCAGACACCACCAGCCCGGCCGCGTTGGCCATCCGGACGGCGGCTTCGGCGATCTGGGACGGCGTGCGGTAGTTCACCGTCAGCTCCTCCAGCTGCCAGCGGTCCCCGAACATGGGTGCGAGTGCGCCCTGCCAGGAGTTGGCCCCGGCCACCGAGCTGGTCTGCGCGATGTCCCCCACGATGGTGAAGGACTTCAGGGGGCAGCGGCGGACCAGCAGGCGCCACTGCATGGGTGAAAGCTCCTGCGCCTCATCCACCACGATGTGGCCGAAGGCCCATGTGCGGTCGCTGGTGGCGCGCTCTGCGGCGGTTTGCCGCGTTTCCTGTTCCTGGTTCTGCTCGGCCAGTTCCTCGGCGGACATCAAGGGATCCACCCCTGCCGCCTGCATGTTCACGAGGGTCTGCTTGGCGTTCGCAAGGTCGCGGGCACGGTCGTGCTCCTGCTGGGCGAGCCCGCGTCCGGCGGCCGGGTCCAGTTCGCCGAGCAGTTCGGCGGCCTCGTCCAGCAGCGGCACATCGGACTCAGTCCAGGGGGCGTCGGCCGGGCGCTGCAGCAGCGCCCGTTCGGCCGGGGACATGGCGGGGGTACAGAATTCCAGTATGGCCGGCTTGCTGAAGAGCTCCGAGATCAGCTTCTCCGGCGTCATGGGCATCCAGCAGAGGTTGAGGGCAATCCGTACATCGCGTGCGGAACGGACGTCCTCCGCCAGGTAGGAACGGTCAGCGTTATTACCGATGTTCCCGGCTTCCACCAGTTCGGTCATCTGTTCAGTGAGTTCGCGCAGCAGGATCTTGACGAACGTCACGCGCGCCTCGTTGTGCGGCTTGCCGGTGGAGCGGGCACGCTCGCGGGCACGGCGCACCTGTCGCGGCGTCAGCACCAGCTTGCGGCCGTCCACCTCCAGGATCCGGTTTTCAGCGGGAATCCGTTGGCGGTTGGCCACGGCGTTGGCCACAACGGTGGCCATGTCCAGGCGGCCTTTGATGGCGGCGACGTCGGCGTCCGGTTCCGGCACGGCGTGGATGCCGGGCATCAGGCGGCCCACACTGGCCATCACCACGCCGGTCTCGCCCAGGGAGGGCAGCACCCTTTCGATGTACTTCATGAACGACGACGACGGGCCCACCAGCAGCACGCCTGCGGTCTTGAGGCGGTCACGGTGGGTATAGAGCAGGTAGGCAGCCCGGTGGAGGGCCACGGCAGTCTTGCCGGTGCCGGGTCCGCCCTGCACCACCAGCGCTCCGGAGATGGATGACCGGATGATGCGGTCCTGTTCGGACTGGATGGTGCTGACGATGTCGGACATCCGGCCGGTGCGCTTGGAGTTCAGGGCGGCGAGCAGGGCTCCTTCGCCCTGCAGCGATTCGTTGTCCGCCAGCATCCCGGCGTCAAGGACGTCATCCTCGATGGCCTTGACCTCACGGCCCTGCAGGATCAGGTGCCGGCGCCGGCGGACGCCCTGCCGGTCGAAGGCCGTGGCCTGGTAGAAGTGGCCGGCCTCGGGCGCGCGCCAGTCCACCATGAGCCGCTGCAGGTCCTCGGTGGTGAGGCCGATGCGTCCAATGTACTGGGCTTCGCCGGAGTCCAGGTCCAGCCGGCCGAAGACTAGCCGGTCGTCCACCGCGTCCAGCTGGGCCAGCCGGTCCTCGTAGAGGGCAGCGAACGCGTCCCGCTCGGAGACGTTCTGCATGGTGCCCACAGCCCCGGCCCGGCGGACCTGCGCCAGCTGGCGGCGCTTTTCCTCGCGCAGCTCTTCCAGCCGTGCGTACAGGCCGGCTACATAGTCGCGTTCGTGGGCCAAATCGGCGTCAAGCATTAACGTTCCCCTATCGCAAAAGACAGACCTACCATTCTACAACCATTTCCGTTAACGCCCGTGAAACGTTGCAGGATCCGGTTTGGCCCCCCTGGGCTTCGCCGCCTTGTACTGGGAGACCGTGGGGTCGCCGGTGATCCAAAAGCGCCATGAGTAGCGGTCCGTTCCACCTGCGCCGGAGACTCCAACCCTTGGCCCGGAGCTCACCGGCCCTGCCGGCCCGGGCGGAAGGACCAGCCCGAACGGCGGAGCGAGCGCATCACGGCCGCTGTCCGCCGTCGTCAGGCCCAACGCCTTGGCCAGCCGGGCGGGCCCCCTTGCCAGGTCGGCGGGGCTTTTGGAGGTGGTCCGCCGGTGCCGGGCAAGTTCCACCCCGTCCACGATTTCCCCTGCCCTCAGTAGGAGGGCCGAAGCCGTTCCTTCCGGCCCGCACACGATGTTCGTGCAGTGGTGCATCCCGTAGGTGAAGTAGACGTACAGGTGGCCGGCCGGGCCGAACATGGGCGCATTGCGGGGGGTGGGACCGCGGTAGGTGTGTGATCCGGGATCCGGGTGCAGGGAATCCTCGGGCCCCAGGTAGGCCTCCACCTCGGTGAGCCGCACCGACACAGCACCGTCCCTGGAGTCATGGGTCAGGACGGCGCCCAGCAGCAGGGGCGCCAGCTGGCGGGCGTCTCCGGAGAGGAACTCCCGCAGCGGCTGGCCGGCCGTCAGCGGATTTCTGCTCATGGCCAGACTCTATCCAACGCCGGCGCCGCCACCCCGCCATTGACAGGCTGGAGGAGCCACGGCCGTGTCCGATTTCCGCTAGCCGGGGCGCGGGAGGGCTGACAGGATGGAGGAATGGACTTCTGGCAGCGGTACCGGGCGATCGACGCCCGGGACACCCGGTTCGACGGGCAGTTCTACACTGCCGTCCGGACCACGGGCATCTACTGCCGCCCGTCCTGCCCGGCCAGGACCCCGAAGGCCTCCAACGTCACCTTTTATGAGACCTCCGCAGCAGCGCACGACGCCGGCTACCGGGCCTGCAAGCGCTGCCTTCCCGAGGCGGTTCCCGGTACACCCGCCTGGAACCTTCGCCAGGATATTGCCGGGCGCGCCATGCGGCTGATCAGTGACGGCGTGGTCACCAGGGATGGCGTCGATGGCCTTGCCGCCCGCCTGGGCTATTCCTCCCGCCAGCTCAACCGCATCCTCAGCCAGGAGCTCGGGGCGGGCCCCCTCTCGCTTGCACGGGCCGGCCGCGCGCAGACTGCCCGTACCCTGCTGGTCTCCACCTCCATGAAGCTCGCCGACGTCGCCTTTGCGGCCGGGTTCAGCAGCGTCCGCCAGTTCAACGAAACCATGGCGGAAGTTTTTGGCATGACTCCCACCGCGCTCCGCAGCGCAAGGCATCCCAAGGCCCCCGCCGGATCCACCGCCCTCACCCTCAACCTCCCCTACCGGGAACCTTTCGACCCCGGCGTCTTCACCTTCCTGGCTGTCCGCGCCATCCCCGGGATCGAAGCCGGAACGCCCGCGTCCTACGCCCGAACACTGCGGCTGCCCCAGGGTGATGCGAGGTTCCGGGTGGATTACGACGCCGGCGCTCCGGGCCGGCCGCTGACCCTCACCATCGGCGCGGTGGACCTTAGGGACCTGCCGGCCCTGTTGAGCAGGGTACGGCGCCTCTTTGACCTCGATGCGGATCCAGTGGCGATCGACAGTGCGCTGGCAGGGGAATCCAGGCTCGCTGCCGCGGTGGCGGGCACTCCGGGGATCAGGATGCCCGGTGCCCTGGATCCGGCGGAAATGCTGGTCCGGGCCATGGCCGGGCAGCAAATCACCGTTGCAGCTGCACGGACCGCCCTCACCCGGCTGGCCGCCGTCGGACGTGCAAGCCAAAGCCCCGGCGAGGGCCTGGACCGGATGTTTCCCACCCCGGCCGAAATCGCCGGCGGCGGCTCCGCGGTCCTGCGTGGACCGCAACGGCGGACCGCCGCCCTCCTTGCGGCAGCTGCCGCCATGGCGGACGGCGGACTCGACTTTGGCTATGGCGACAGCCCGGAAAGCCTGGCCGCCAAACTGCTGCCGCTGCCCGGCGTGGGACCATGGACCACGGGATACCTTGCCATGCGCATCCTCGGCGCCCCGGATATTTTCCTCGCCAACGACGCAGCCGTACGGAACGGGATCCGTGTCCTCGGGGAGGGAACCGCGGCCTCCACTCCGGACTTCAGGGAAGCCAGCCCCTGGCGCTCATACGCCACCATGCACCTGTGGCGGGCAGCAGCCCGGCCTGCGTCCGGTACCCGCAGGCGCACAGCAGCACACTCAGACCACGGCACCAGACCAGCAGAGGAAGCGAATCGATGAAGGCCCAGCTGCTTCAGATGACCACCCCGGACGGTCCGTTCACCATCCTGGCCCAGGACGGCGTCGTGCTCTCCAGCGGATGGACAGACAACCCTGGTGAGCTGACCGGGCAGATCCATCCGTCCCTCCGGCCCGGCGTGCTCGAACCGGTCACCGGGCTGGGGGACATCTCGTCCGCCGTCGAAGCCTTCTATGCCGGTGACCCGGTGCCGGCGATGAACGTTCCCGTGCGGCAGGTGTCGGGACCTTTCCGGGTCCACGCCTGGGACGTCCTGCGGCTGGTGCAGCCGGGTCAGCCCGTCACGTACGCCCGGTACGCGGAGCTCGCCGGCAACCCCAGGGCCGTGCGGGCAGCCGCCAGCGCCTGCGCCTTCAACGCTGCCGCGCTGTTCGTGCCCTGCCACCGGGTGATCCGCACGGACGGCACGCTGGGCGGTTTCCGCTGGGGGCTTCCCGTCAAGCGGAGCCTGCTGGCGCGCGAAGCCGGTTAGCCCTTCGGGTCAGTCCTGTGTGGCGGCGGGGGTTCCGGACGGCCACGGCAGCAGCCCGGGCAAATCCACGCCGTCGGCCGCGGCGGACGCCCTGAGGCTGCCAAGCGTCGGCTCGCGGCCGGCAAGCCAGGCTGCGATGTCGGTGATCATGCCGCTGATGACGGTGGACCGGGCGCCGCTGCCGAGGGCCAGCGGCTGGAGCCCCAGTGGCTGCAGCACGAGCCTGTCGTCTGGCTGGACCCTGGCCGCCAGGAAATCGAAAAGGTGCTCGCAGAACGGCCGGCTCCAGGTTTCCGGGCCCCTCCCCGCCAGCAGGTCCGACCCGTGGATGACCAGTTCCCGCCACAGCGCCAGTCCGCCGTCCAGGACCACGCCCCCGCGATACGTGATGGGCGCGTACCAGCCGGTCCGGTTCGCGGCTGAATCCTTGACGCCGGGCAGTGCGTCGAAGGCCCTGAGTGCCCGGTCCAGCGCGGCGGTGAGGTCCGCGCGGTGGGTGGCGGCGTCGTGGCCCGCTGCCATGTCGATTGCTTTGTTCCGGCCTTCCATGCCGCCGTCGTAAAGCTCCACGGCCTCTCCGCGCGCAGCGTACTCAAGCTGCCGGGCCATGGCGTTGGAGATGCCTGTGAGGTGGGCCAGCACGTGCCCCCTCGTCCAGCCGGGCAGGGCGGAGGGCGCCTGCACCTCGGAGTCGCTGAACTTTGCAGCGTCGGCTGCCACGTCGGCTGCGGCCTTGTGGAGCGCCGGAAGCAGTTCGTCGGGTGCGGGAGCTGTCATGGCGACAGCCTAACCCAGGGGCGATCCGTCGGGGGCCACACGGTGCCGGACATGGTTGCCGTCGTGGCTGGCCTGCCAGAACTCGATCTCGGCGGGCCGGAGGGCGTAGAGCTGCCAGTGCGGGTTGGTGCTGCCATCGCCACGGGGCCGCTCCGCCCAGTCCCGCGCGGATGCCTCGGCGGACAGTTCGACGACGGCCCCGGCCACGCGGACCTGCCGGCCCTGGGACGGCCAGTAGAAGGTCATGGCGGCATGCGGGTTGGCGTTCAGTTCCCTGCCCTTGCGTGAGGTGCGGGACGTGGCGAAGTGCCAGCCGTCGTCGTCGATGTTCTTCAGGATCAGCATCCTGGACGACGGTTTGCCGTCTCCGCCCGCCGTGGCCAGGCTGCACGCATGCGGCTGCCGCTCCCCCGCTGCCAGCGCCTCCCCCAGCCAGTGCCTGAACAGCTCGGCAGGATCCGTGGGGGCGCTCTCCGGGTCAAAGCCCGGCAGCGTGTCCGGGAAATCGGGAAGCGCGCGGAGTTGCCTGTGGAACGGTTCGCTCATGGCACCATGCTAGCGGGCAGCGTCCGGCGCCCAACGCCCAACGCTCTCTCACTTGATGCGTGAAAATCGGTAACGCTCTCTCACTTTCTTGAAGAAAGTGAGAGAGCGTCGGCCAAAAACCGACATTAAGTGAGAGAGCGTCGGCCAAAAACCGACATTAAGTGAGAGAGCGTCTGACGGTTAGTGCGCGTACTCCCGGACGCCGGCGAGTTCGGCTTCCAGCGCAACCAGCTGGCGTTCGACGGCGGCGGGCGCAGTTCCGCCCTGGGAGTTGCGGCTGTTCAGCGAGCCCTCCGTGGACAGGACCGTGCGGACCTCCGGCGTCAGGTGCTCCGAGATGGCCGCGTATTCCCCGTCCGTCAGGTCCCACAGCTCCACGCCGCGGGATTCGGCCTGCTTCACGGCCGCGCCGGACAGCTCGTGCGCTTCCCGGAACGGAACACCCTGGCGGACGAGCCACTCAGCAATGTCAGTGGCCAGCGCGAAGCCCTGCGGTGCCAGCGACTCCATCCGTTCCGTGTTGAACTTCAGGGTGGCGATCATGCCGGAGACCGCCGGAAGCAGGAGCTCCAGGGTGTCTGCAGCGTCGAACACCGGCTCCTTGTCCTCCTGCAGGTCGCGGTTGTACGCCAAGGGAAGGCCCTTGAGCGTGGCCAGCAGCCCGGTCAGGTTGCCGATGAGCCGGCCTGCCTTGCCACGGGCCAGTTCCGCCACATCCGGGTTCTTCTTCTGCGGCATGATGGACGAACCCGTGGAGTAGGAGTCGTGCAGCGTGACGAAGGAGAACTCCTTGGTGGCCCAGAGGATGACTTCCTCCGACACCCGCGAGAGGTCCACGCCGATCATGGAACACACCCAGGCGAACTCGGCGAAGACGTCGCGCGAGGCCGTGCCGTCGATCGAGTTGTGCGAGGCGGAGAAGAAGCCCAGGTCCGCGGCCACCGCCTCCGGGTCCAGCCCCAGCGAGGAGCCGGCCAGGGCGCCCGAACCGTAGGGCGAGACGCCGGCGCGCTTGTCCCAGTCCTGGAGCCGCTGCACGTCGCGCAGCAGCGCCCAGGCGTGGGCCAGCAGGTGGTGGCTGAGCAGCACCGGCTGGGCGTGCTGCAGGTGGGTGCGGCCGGGCATGGCAACACCGTGGTGCGCCTTGGCCTGCTCCACCAGCGCATCCACCGTGGCCAGCACGCCGCGGGCGATGATCCGGGCGTGGTCCCGCAGGAACATGCGGCCCAGCGTGGCCACCTGGTCGTTGCGGGACCGGCCGGCGCGGAGCTTGCCGCCCAGCTGGGTTCCGGCGCGCTCGATCAGGCCCCGTTCCAGCGAGCCGTGCACGTCCTCGTCGGACTCCGCCGGCACATAGGCGCCGGAGGCCACGTCCTCATCCAGTTGCGTGAGGGCGGCCAGCATGCCTTCCAGTTCGGCGTCATCCAGCAGGCCGGCCTTGTGCAGCACGCGGGCGTGCGCCTTGGATCCGGCAATGTCGTAGCGGGCGAGCCGCCAGTCAAAGTGGGTGGACTTGCTCAGCGCCGCCAGTGCATCCGCGGGGCCGCCGGCAAACCGGCCGCCCCACAGTGCACCTTCGTTTGTTGCCGAGGCCATTACTGTCCTGCGACGCGGATGTCGCGGCCGGACGCAACCTTGGCGGACATGCCCCACAGCTCGATGAAGCCGCGCGCCATGGACTGGTCGAAGGTGTCACCGGTGTCGTAGGTGGCGAGGTTGAAGTCGTAGAGCGAGGTGTCGGACCGGCGGCCGTTGACGATGGCCTGGCCACCATGCAGGGTCATGCGGATATCGCCCGAGACGTACTTCTGGGTGTCCTCGATGAACGCGTCCAGGGAGCGCTTCAGCGGGGAGAACCACTGGCCGTCGTACACCAGCTCGGACCAGCGCTGGCCAACCGTGGCCTTGAAGCGGGCCTGCTCGCGCTCCACGGTGATGTCCTCAAGGTGCTTGTGGGCCGTGATGAGGGCCATGGCGCCGGGGGCCTCGTAGATCTCGCGGGACTTGATGCCCACCAGGCGGTCCTCGACGACGTCGATGCGGCCCACGCCCTGGGCGCCGGCACGGCGGTTGAGTTCCTTGATGGCCTGCAGGGGGGTGACCTTGACGCCGTCGATCGCCACCGGGATGCCGGCTTCGAAGGAAATGACGACCTCGTCCGGTGCCGGGGGGAACTCCGGGGTGGCGGTGTAGTCGTAGATGTCCTTGGTGGGGGCGTTCCAGATGTCCTCGAGGTAGCCGGTTTCCACGGCGCGGCCCCAGACATTCTGGTCAATGGAGTACGGGTTCTTCTTGGTGGTCTCGATCGGCAGGCCCTTCTCCTCGGCAAAGGCAATGGCCTTGTCGCGGGTGAGCGCCAGGTCGCGGACCGGGGCGATGCACTTCAGGTCCGGGCCGAGGGTCTGGATGCCCACTTCGAAGCGGACCTGGTCGTTGCCCTTGCCGGTGCAGCCGTGGGCCACGGTGGTGGCGCCGAATTCGCGGGCAGCCTTGACCAGGTGCTTGACGATGACCGGGCGGGAGATGGCGGACACCAGCGGGTAGTGGCCCTGGTAGAGGCCGTTGGCCTTCAGCGTGGGCATGCAGTATTCGTTGGCGAACTCGTCAGAGGCGTCGGCCACGTAGGCTTCGACGGCGCCGCAGCCGAGGGCACGCTGGCGGATGGTTTCCAGGGACTCGCCGCCCTGCCCGACGTCAACCGCCACGGCGATGACCTCGGCGCCGGTGGCTTCACCGATCCAGCCGATGGCTACTGAGGTGTCCAGGCCGCCCGAGTAGGCGAGCACAATGCGTTCAGTCACTTCGAATGCTCCTTGTGATTGGGGTTTGTTGATGTTGTCTTCAAGCTTATTGCCCGGCTTCTTCAGCCAGCTGCAGGAACCTGGCGGCGAGGTCCTGGCCGCCCTGCGGGTCCCGGGCCACCAGCAGCACGGTGTCGTCCCCGGCAATGGTGCCCAGGATGGACGGCATCACCGAGTGGTCGATGGCCAGTGCCAGGAAGTTCGCGGCCCCCGGCGGGGTGCGGAGCACGGCGATATTGGCCGAGGCCTCCGCGGTGACCAGCAGTTCGCTGCACAGCCGGGCCAGCCGGGCGTCCAGGATCTCCTGGCTCACGCCGCTCCGGGCAGCCCGTTCGCCGCCTTCGCCGGGTACGGCGTACACCAGCACGCCCTCCTTGCCGCGGACCCGGACCGCACCGAGTTCCACGAGGTCCCGCGACAGCGTTGCCTGGGTGACCTGCACGCCGTCGTCCGCCAGCAGTGCTGCCAGCTCCGCCTGGGAACGCACGGACTCCCCCGTCAGGATGGCGGTGATGCGCGCCTGGCGGGCTGTCTTGGTCGCAGGGCTGGAGCCCGGCGACGCCGGTTGGGCGGACACTAGAACGTGCTCTCCCCTGTGCCTTCAACGGGTGCGAGTCCGTCGACGAAGGCCAGGCCCGACCGGTGCATCAGCCAGGCCATCAGGGCCTTCTGTGCGTGCAGCCGGTTTTCGGCCTCGTCCCAGACGATGGACTGCGGTCCGTCGATGACGCCGGCAGAGATTTCGTAGCCGCGGTAGGCGGGCAGGCAGTGAAGTACGACGGCGTCTTCCGCAGCCTGTGCCATGGCGGCCTCGTCCACGGCGTACTCCCGGAACAGCTGCATCCGGGCTTCCTTTTCCGCTTCCTGCCCCATGGACACCCACGTGTCCGTGGCAACGACGTCGGCGCCTTTCAAGGCCTCCGCCGCGTCAGTGGTGATGAGCACCGAGCCGCCCGTCTCCGCAGCGCGTTCCTCTGCTGCGGCCACGATGTCTGCTGCCGGCAGGTAGCCCTCCGGCCCGGCGATCCGCACGTGCATCCCGGCCGTGACTCCGGCCAGCAGGTAGGAGTTGGCCATGTTGTTGGCGGCGTCCCCCAGGTAGCTCATGGTGAGGCCCTTGAGTTCGCCCTTGTGCTCTTTCACGGCCAGCAGGTCCGCCAGCAGCTGGCAGGGGTGGTAATCGTCGCACAGGGCGTTGATCACCGGAACCCTTGAGTTCTCCGCCATGGCCACCAAACCGGCGTGGGCGCCGGTCCGCCAGACGATGGTGGACACCATCCGCTCCAGGACCCTGGCGGTGTCCTCCACGGATTCCTTGTGCCCGATCTGTGCCTCTCCAGGGTTGATGATCAGGGCGTTGCCGCCCAGGTCCGCGATCCCTGTGGCGAACGAGACCCTGGTCCGGGTGGAGGTTTTGTCGAAGATCACGGCCACCGTCTTGCGGCCGCTGCCCTCGGCGGCGTACGGCTGGACGCTGTAGGGCGCCGCCTTCATTCGGGCTGCGAGGCCGAGGACCTCGGCCTGTTCGGCGGGGCTGAGGTCCGTGTCCTTGAGGAAGTGCCGGGTAGCGCTGGCTGCTGGTGTCACTGGGCGTCCTTAGCTGCTTGGAGGATTGCCGGGAAGGCGGCGAGGAAGGTGTCTGCCTGCGCCGTGGTCAGGACAAGCGGCGGCGCAAGGCGAATGGTGCGGGGGCCGGGACTGTTGACGATGAACCCGGCGTCAAGGCCGGCCTGCACCACGGCCGGGGCGACGTCCGCGTCCAGGTCGAAGCCGATGAGGAGGCCTTCGCCGCGGACTTCGGTGACGCCCGGCAGGCGTGACAGCCCGGCCCGCAGGTGGCCACCCACGGCTGCGGCGTTGGCCAGCACGTGCTGGCTTTCGATGGCGTGGAGGGTGGCGAGGGCGGCCGCCGTCGCCACCGGGTTCCCGCCGAACGTGGTGCCGTGCTGGCCCGCAGCCAACAACGACGACGTCTCCGGACCGTAGGTGATCAGGGCACCGATCGGGAAGCCGCCGCCCAGGCCCTTGGCCAGGGTAACGGCGTCCGGCATGATCCCTGCATCCTCGCTGGCAAGCCACTTCCCGGTACGGCCGATGCCGGTCTGCACCTCGTCGAGGATCAGCAGTGCTCCCACCCTGGCAGTCAGTTCGCGGGCGGCCCGAAGGTATCCGGACGGCAGGGGGCGCACGCCCGCCTCGCCCTGGATGGGCTCCAGGAAGACGGCGGCCACGGTCTCGTCAACGGCGTCCTTCAGCGCCTCCACGTCACCGAACGGGATGTGCACGACGCCGGCGGGCAGCGGCTCGAACGGCTCGCGGTAGGCCTCTTTGGCGGTCAGCGCAAGGGCGCCCATGGTCCGGCCGTGGAAGGCCCCTTCCAGGGCGATGATCTTGGTCCGCTTGGCACCGCTGCCGCCCGTATTGCGGCGGGCCAACTTGAAGGCGGCCTCGTTGGCCTCGGTGCCGGAGTTGGTGAAAAACACCTTGGAACCGGCAGGGGCGTCGGTGAGGGCCAGGAGCTTTTCGGCCAGCGCGATCTGCGTGGGGCTGGTGAAGAAGTTGGAGACATGGCCGAGGGTGGCCAGCTGGCTGGAGATCACCGACGTGACGAACGGGTTGGCATGGCCCAGCGCGTTGACGGCGATGCCTCCGAGCAGGTCCAGGTATTCCTTGCCGTCGGCGTCCCACACCAGGCAGCCGGCGCCGCGGACCAGGACGCGCTGCGGGGTGCCGAAGACGCCCATGAGGGAGCTGGAGTAGCGGGCAAGCCACTCTGAGCCGTTGCCGCTGCCGGTCATCACGGAGGCTTTGGCGTCCCGGTCGCTGACCGGACTCACGTCAACAGTTTCGTTCATGCGTTCGTCTCCTCGTCGGGGACCACCTGCGTGCCGATGCCCGCGGTGGTGAAGGTTTCCAGCAGCATGGAGTGGGCCAGGCGTCCGTCCACGATGTGCGCACGCTCCACGCCGCCGTCGATCGCCTTGAGGCAAGCCTCCATCTTGGGGATCATGCCGGATTCCAGCGAGGGCAGGAGCTCCCGCAGGTCCGATGCTTTCAGGGAGGAGATCAGCGAGCTCTTGTCCGGCCAGTTGGCATACAGGCCTTCGACGTCGGTGAGGATCACCAGTTTGGAGGCACCGAGGGCTTCGGCCAGGGCTGCCGCTGCGGTGTCCGCATTGACGTTGAGCACCTGTCCCGTGGTCTGGACGCTGCCGTCTGCTGCGAACCCCTCGACGTCGATCTCCGGGGCCACCGTGGAGATCACGGGGATGCGGCCGGCGGCGAGGATGTCCAGGATGCCTTCCGGGTTTACGCCCACCACTTCACCCACGAGCCCCAGGTCCACTTCCTCGCCGTCGATGACGGTGCCGGTGCGCACGGCGCGCAGCAGTCCGCCGTCTTCACCGGACATGCCCACGGCGTAGGGGCCGTGGGAGTTGATCAGGCCCACGAGTTCGCGGCCCACCTGGCCTGTGAGGACCATGCGGACCACGTCCATGGCTGCCGGAGTGGTGACCCGCAGGCCGCCCTTGAACTCGGACTCGATGCCCAGCCGGGCCAGCATGGAGTTGATCTGGGGCCCGCCCCCGTGCACCACCACAGGGTGGATGCCCACGTGGTGCAGGAACACGACGTCTTCGGCGAAGGCACGGCGCAGCTCGTCGTTGACCATGGCGTTGCCGCCATACTTGATCACCATGGTGGTGCCGGCAAAGCGCTGGATCCAGGGCAGCGCCTCGATCAGGGTGCCGGCCTTGCTTTGGGCGTCGAGCGTGGACGTGGTTTCGCGGGTGCGGGTGTTCATCAGGCAGTTTCTCCAAGGTTGCCGGGCGCCGGAAGGGGCCGGCTCAGGTGGTGCGTCAGCTTGAGTAGGCGCTGTTCTCGTGCACGTAGTCGTGGGTCAGGTCGTTCGTCCAGATGGTAGCCTCGGCGTCGCCGGCCTGGAGGTCGATTTCCACGAGGACCTCGCGCGGTTCCAGGTCCACCAGGCCGCGGTCGTCGCCAATGCTGCCGTTGCGGCAGATCTGGACACCGTTCATGGCCACGTTGAGCTGGTCGGGTTCGAAGACGGCGTCAGTGGTGCCGACGGCCGACAGTACCCGTCCCCAGTTGGGGTCCTTGCCGAAAATGGCGGCCTTGAAGAGGTTGGAGCGGGCCACGGAACGGCTGACGGTTTCGGCGTCCGCTTCGCTGGCAGCGTTGAAGGTGCGGATGGCGATGTCGTGGCTGGCACCCTCGGCGTCGGCGATGAGCTTCCGCGCGAGTTCGGCGCAGACCTGGGTCAGGCCGGCACCGAAGGCCTCTGCCGACGGCACGGCGCCGGAGGCACCTGAGGACAGCAGGACCACGGTGTCGTTGGTGGACATGCAGCCGTCCGAGTCTGCCCGGTCGAACGTGACCCGGGTGGCGTCGCGGAGGACGACGTCGAGCAGTTCCGCGTCCACGGCCGCATCAGTGGTGAGGACCACCAGCATGGTGGCCAGGCCCGGAGCCAGCATGCCCGCGCCCTTGGCGATCCCGCCGATGGCGAATTCCTCGCCGTCCGCATCGGTGCCGATAAACAGCGCCGCCTTGGGAACGGAGTCGGTGGTCATGATTGCCGTCGCCGCTTCGGGGCCGCCGTCGGCGCTCAGCGCGGCAGCAGCAGCCTCCACGCCGGGAAGGATTTTGTCCATGGGCAGCTGCTCGCCGATCAGGCCGGTGGAACACACAAACACGTCCGTGGCGGAGATGTCCAGGACCTTGGCCACCTTTTCGGCGGTGCTGTGCGTGTTCTGGAAGCCGGCCGGCCCGGTGCAGGCGTTCGCTCCGCCGGAGTTGAGGACAACCGCGTCCACGCGGCCGTCCGAGACCACCTGGCGGGACCAGTGCACAGGTGCTGCGGCGACGCGGTTGCTGGTGAAGACGGCAGCGGCGGCCTTGGACGGGCCGTCATTCACCACCAGGGCAAGGTCCGGTTTGCCGGAGGCCTTGAGTCCGGCGGTGACGCCGGCGGCCCGGAATCCACGGGGGGCGGTAACGGTCACGGGGCAACTCCCTGCAGGTCAAGGCCGGCGGTTTCCGCGAGGCCGAGGGCAATGTTCATGGACTGGACGGCGCCGCCGGCGGTCCCTTTGGTGAGGTTATCGATGGCGCAGGTAACGATCACCCGGCCGGTGTGGGAATCGAATGCCAGCTGCATGGCGGCATGGTTCGACCCTTGCACGGACTTCGTGGCGGGCCACTGGCCTTCCGGGAGGACGTGCACGAACGGTTCGTCGTCGTAGGCATCGGTCCAGGCCTGGCGGAGCTGCTCCCCCGTGGTGCCGGCTTTGACCTTCGCCGTCGCCGTCGTGAGGATGCCCCGGCTCATGGGCGCCAGGGTGGGCGTGAAGGACACGGTGACCTGTTCGCCCGCGGCGTTGGACAGGCCCTGTTCGATCTCGGGGGTGTGGCGGTGTCCGCCGCCAACGCCATAAGGGCTCATGGAACCCATGACCTCTGAACCGATGAGGTTCACTTTGGCGGCCTTGCCTGCACCCGAGGTGCCGGAGGCAGAAACGATGACGACGTCGTCGGGCTGGAGGAGCCCGGCGGCGAAGCCGGGCGCAAGGGCCAGCAGGGCCGACGTCGGGTAGCAGCCGGGCACGGCGATGCGGTTGGCGCCCTTGAGCGCTTCGCGCTGGCCCGGGAGCTCCGGCAGGCCATAGGGCCAGGTGCCGGCGTGGGCGGAACCGTAGAACTTTTCCCACGCCGCCGGGTCCTCCAGCCGGTGGTCTGCCCCGGCGTCGATGACGACGGTCCCCGCCGGCAGCTGGGCTGCTATCTCCGCGGAGGCGCCGTGCGGCAGGGCCAGGAAGACGACGTCGTGGCCGGACAGGTTCTCCACCGAGGTGTCCTCGAGGATGCGGCTTGCGAGCCCGTGCAGGTGGGGCTGCAGTTCGCCGAGCCGGGATCCGGCATTGCTGTGGGCTGTGATGGCTCCAATGGTGACGCCAGGATGCCCGGCCAAGAGGCGCAGGACCTCTCCCCCGGCGTATCCGCTGGCGCCGGACACTGCAACAGAAATAGTCATGACCACCACCATACAGCAAAAGTATTCACTGATACCGATATTTATGCATGCAGCGGAAGGTGCCCGCTATGGGGCTTCCGCGGACTGTCCCTAGGATGGTGGTAGCAGCCGGAGCCGGAAACGCCGGGACCGGGAAAGGTGAGCAATGACCCACGCAATCGTCGCACGTCAGGCAGGCGGACCGGAAGTCCTTACCTACGAGGACGTCAAGCGCCCTGTCCCTGGGCCCGGCCAGCTTTTGGTGAAGGTGGGGGCTGCGGGCGTCAACTTCATTGACACGTACAAGCGCAGCGGCACCTACAAGGTCCCTTTCCCGTTCACCCCCGGGTCCGAAGCCGCCGGCACCGTTGAAGCGGTGGGCGATGGCGTCACGGGGTTCGTCCCCGGCGACCGGGTGGCCACGGCGGAGGGCATCAACTGCTACGCGGACTATGCGCTCGTTGATGAGGCCGCCGCCCTGCCAGTCCCGCGCGGCCTGGACGACCTGACGGCAGCTGCGCTTCCCCTGCAGGGCATCACCGCCCACTATCTGATGAACTCCACCTTCAAGGTGGAACCGGGCCATACCGTACTGCTGCATGCGGGCGCGGGCGGCGTGGGCCTGCTGCTGATCCAGCTGCTCAAGGCCCGCGGTGCGGAAGTCATCACCACCGTATCCACGGACGCAAAGGAGCAGCTCGCACGCGGGGCCGGCGCCGACCATGTGCTGCGGTACGAGGGCTTCGCCGAGCGGGTCAGGGAGATCACCAGCGGCACCGGCGCCGACGTGGTGTACGACGGCGTTGGGAAGGACACGTTCGACGGCTCACTGGCCGCTTTGCGCGTCCGGGGCATGCTGGTGCTTTTCGGCGCCGCCTCCGGACCCGTTCCGCCCGTGGATCCCCAGCGCCTGAATGCCGGCGGCTCGCTGTTCCTGACCAGGCCCACTTTGGGGCATTACCTGAGGGACGCTGCGGAGCGGCGCTGGCGCTCCGGCGAAGTGTTCGCGGCGGCGGCGAACGGCAGCCTGAAGGTCCGGATCGGTGCCCGCTACCCCCTGGTGCAGGCTGCCCAGGCACACCGCGACCTTGAGGGGCGGAAGACCACCGGAAAGGTCATCCTGGTTCCGTAGGACAGACAGGACGGGAGACAGGGAAGGTCCCCGAGCCGTGCGGCTGCGGGGACCTTCCCTGTTGATGCGTGTTTTGCGGTCAGCGCTGGACGGCGCCGAAGCGCTCGGCCGCCAGGGCCACCGCGCCTTCCCGTGCCGCTGATGCCTCGTCCGCCGTGAGGGTGCGGTCGTTGGCACGGAACCGAAGCCCGAACGCGAGGGACTTCTTGCCTTCCTCGATGCCCTCGCCTGCGTAGACGTCGAAGAGCGCCACGTCCTCCAGCAGTTCACCGGCACCTTCGCGCAGGGCCGCCAGGACGTCGTCGGCGGGGACTTCGGCAGGAACCACCAGCGCCACATCCTGGGTGGCCACGGGGAACGTGGAGATGTGGCGCGCCACGATGACGTCCGGGGCCGCGTCGAACAGCGCGTCAGCATTGAGCTCCAGGGCCACCGAGCGTGCAGGCATATCCGCTGCCGCCAGCAGCTTGGGGTGCAGCTCACCGGCGTAGCCCACCACATTCCCGTTGCGGAGCGACAGCCGGGCCGCACGGCCGGGGTGGAAAGCCTGGTGGCTGCCCTGGCTGGCCAGGACCTCCACGCCAAGGACGTCCCCGGCAATGCGGGCAAGATCCAGCGCGTCAGCCCAGTCCCAGGGCCGCGGCGTATGGCCGGCGGCTGCCGGGGAGTCGTGTCCCGTGAGCACTGCGGCGAGGTGGAATGGCTGGTCCGGGACGCCGTCGTACAGTCCGTCCAGCACCTCATCGGAAGGCTTGGCCCCCAGCGGCGGGATGGAGGCGGTGCCTACCGTGCCGCCGGGCAGGAACACCAGGCCTGACTCGAAGAGTGCCAGGTCGCGGAAACCGCGCGAGTGGTTCCGCTTGGCCACCTCGATGAGCCCCGGCAGGATGGATGTGCGCAGGAAGCCCTGCTCTTCGCTGATCGGGTTCGCCAGTTTGACCGCGGTCCGGTCCGCGCCCTGTTCGGCCACGCCAAACGTGTCATTGGCTGCCTTGGACACGAAGGGGTAGGACAGGACCTCGGTGAGGCCTGCATCCGCCAGGGCCTGGATCAGGCGGCGGCGCTGCTGCTGCACCCGCGTCAGGCCGCGCCCGGGAGGCGCCACAGGAAGCGTGGCGGGAATCTTGTCGTAGCCCACCAGCCGGGCAATCTCTTCGGAGAGGTCCTCTTTGGTTTCCAGATCGTTCCGCCAGCTGGGGGCCGTAACGGTCCAGCCGCCGTCGTTCCTTTCCACCGCGGCGCCGAGGTCCTCGAGGGACGTGACGATCTGCTCTTCGGTGAAGTCGATGCCAATGCGGGCGGCAGCGAAGGCCTCCGGAAGTTCGATGCTGACGGAGTCAGGGGCGGTCCCCACATCGGTTCCGGCCTGGTCCGCCGTTCCGCCGGCCAGCTCGACGAGCAGGTCAACCACGCGCTGGGCGGCGATGCCGGCCACGTGCCAGTCCACGCCGCGCTCAAACCGCTTGGACGCTTCAGACGGCAGCTTGTGGCGGCGTCGGGAACGGGCAATGGACACCTCGTCGAAGTGCGCGGCTTCCACCAGGACGGTCGACGTCGAATCGCCCACCTCTGTGGCGGCGCCGCCCATCACTCCGGCGATGCCGATCGGTCCGGAGGCGTCCGTGATCAGGAGGTCCTCGGCGTCGAGCGCGCGTTCCTTGCCGTCGAGGGTGGTGATCTTCTCGCCGGCCAGGGCCCGGCGCACCACGATGTCCCCGGACAGCGTGTCCTGGTCGTAGCAGTGCGTGGGCTGGCCGAGTTCCAGCATCACGTAGTTGGAAATATCCACCGGCAGTGAGATGGAACGGATGCCGGCAAGGCGCAGCCGCGAAACCATCCAGGGCGGGGTGGGCTTTGTGGCGTCCACGCCGCGGACGGTGCGGGCCACGAACCTGTCGCATCCGGGCTTGCCGTAGATGGGGGCATCGTCATTGATCTTGACGCCGTACCCGCCGGCCAGCTCCGCAGGAGCGGTGACGCGGGAAGCAGGGTCCGTGAAGGTAGTGCCGGTGGCGTGGGCGTACTCGCGGGCAACCCCGCGGATGGAGAAGGCGTAGCCGCGGTCCGGCGTCACGTTGATTTCGGCAGCCTGGTCGTAGAGGCCCAGCAGCTCCATGGCGTCAGTGCCGATTTCGGGGTCCAGCCCGATCCGGGACAGCACCAGGATGCCGTCGTGGTCCTCGCCAATGCCGAGTTCGCGCACCGAGGCGATCATGCCCGCGGACAGGTGCCCGTAGGTCTTCCGGGCAGAGATGTGGAAGTTGCCCGGCAGCACGGCGCCCGGCAGGGTGACCACCACTTTGTCGCCCTCAACGAAGTTGTGCGCGCCGCAGATGATGCCCTGCACGCCGGAGGGGTCGATGCCGTCGCCGGTGAGGGTCTGTTCCTGACCCTCGGGAACCACCCTGACCTGGCACCAGTTGATGGTCTTGCCGTTGGTTTGGGGTTCCTTGACCAGCCTCAGGACCTGGCCCACCACGATGGGCCCCTGCAGGGTGTCCGTGGGGCGGTGGACGTCCTCTTCTTCGAAACCGACCTTGACCAGTTCGGTCATGACGTCTTCTGCCGTTGCTCCGGCCGGTACCTCTGCGAATTCACGCAGCCAGGAAAGTGGGATACGCACTGTTAGATCTCCATCCCGAAGTGCTCGCTGAAACGTACATCGCCTTCGATCATGTCGCGCATGTCCCCCACTTCGTTGCGGAACATAAGGGTGCGCTCGATGCCCATGCCGAAGGCAAAACCTGAATAGACGTCCGGATCGATGCCGGCGGCGCGGAGCACGTTGGGGTTGACCATGCCGCAGCCGCCCCACTCGATCCAGCGCGGACCGCCCTTGGCGCCGGGGTGCCAGATGTCCAGCTCCGCTGACGGCTCGGTGAACGGGAAGTAGTTGGGACGCAGCCGGATCTGGGCTTCGTCGCCGAACATCTGCCGCGCGAAGTGCTCCAGCGTGCCGCGGAGGTCCGCCATGCTCAAGTGCTTGTCGATGGCAAGGCCCTCGAACTGGTGGAACACCGGAGTGTGGGTGGCGTCCAGTTCATCGGTGCGGAACACCTTGCCCGGGCACAAAACATAGATGGGCAGCTCGCGTTCGAGCATGGAGCGGACCTGCACCGGCGAGGTGTGCGTGCGCATCAGCAGGTGCGCCTCGGGCGGTTCCACGAAGAAGGTGTCCTGCATTTCACGGGCAGGGTGGTCCGGCTTGAAGTTCAGGGCGTCGAAGTTGAACCATTCGGATTCGACTTCCGGCCCCTCGGCGATTTCCCAGCCCATGCCCACAAAAATGTCCGCCACGCGGTCCTGGAGCGTGGAGAGCGGGTGCCGTGCACCTGCACGACGGCGGCGGGGCGCGGCGGTGACGTCAACGGTCTCTTCCAGGAGGATGCGTGCGTCGTTTTCCGCTTCCAGCTCTGCCGTGCGGTCGGCGAGCGCCTTGTTGACCCGTCCGCGCGATGCGCCCATCAGCTTTCCGGCGAGGGCCTTCTGGTCCTTGGGCAGCTTGCCTATCTCACGGTTGGCGAGGCTGAGCGGGGACTTCTCGCCGGTGTGGGCGAGCCGCACCGCCTTCAGCTCATCAAGGGTGCCCGCGCCGGCAATGGCGGCGATGGCCTGGTCTACAGCGGCAGTGATGGCGGCTTCATCCGTGGGGTTCGGGATGGCGGCGCCCGGCAAGGTTTCAGTCATCTACTGTTCTTAGCTACGAGTCGTGGCTGCCGGTGAACGGGGCAGCCCTGCACGGTTTCCCGGCGGCGCGTCCGTCACTGGCAGGTCATGGATGAATGTCCCCAATGCCAACTGTGCATTCCGGTTCATTCAATGACCAGGTCAGGGCACACCGGTTGAGCCGGCGGCCACTGCCCCCCAGTCTAATTGAAGGCTCCGGCTACCATAGCCTCATGACAGTGCCGCGGCGCCCGGGAGCCCAGAAGCGCCTCACGGCTGCGCAGAGACTGCGGCAGGCGGCGAACATGGCCAACGGCAGCACTGCCCTTGGCCTGGCCGTCGCCTTTGCCGCGCGCACCCGGATCAGCAACGGCCCCCGCGGCCTGATCCTTGCCTCCGGGTACCGGCCGCGGCTGCCTTTCGCCGGAGCTTTTACGCTGGGCAACGTGGTGCTGTGCCGGTGCACCGCCGCCGAGATGTTGTCCCGCCCGGCCCTGCTCGGTCACGAGGAAAAACACTGCACGCAGTACGCCTGGTGCCTGGGCGCGCCGTTCCTTCCCCTGTACTTCCTGGCCGCAGGCTGGTCGCTGGTGCGCTCCGGCAACCCGGGGACGCGCAACATCTTCGAGCGCCACGCCGGCCTTGAGGCCGGCGGATACCCGGCACCCGGAACCCGGCGCCGTCCCTCACGCCGCCGCCCGTCTGAAGTGGAGGTTTGAGCCATGGCCACTCCGTACGACGCCGGTAAAGCGGGTGGGAGCCCCACCGGCGGCAACGCTTCTCCCGGCACGGTCCGCGTGTCGGGAGCGGGCTCGGCGGAAGCTGCGCCGGACCTTGCGGTTGTCTCGATCGGAGTGGAGTGCCGGGCCGATTCGGTGGGGCAGGCCTACGCGCGGGCCGGAACCGGTTCAGACGCCGTGACGGCGTCCTTCCGCAGGCACGGGGTGGCCGACTCCGACATCCGCACGTCGGGCCTTAACGTCCGCGCGGAGCTCGCCTGGCGGGAAGGCGAAGGACAGCGGGTCACCGGATACGTGGCAGCCAGCACCCTCACCGTGAAGCTGCGGGACCCGGGTTCCGCTTCAGCCGCCATCTCGGAGGCAGTTGAGGCGGGCGGGAACGATGTCCGGCTGAACGGTGCGGAGCTCACTTTCAGCGATGACGCGGCTGTGCGGGTACGCGCCCGGGAGGCCGCCTGGCTGGACGCCCTCAGCACCGCCACGCAGTATGCGCAGCTTGCCTCTGCCCGGCTGGGACGGGTGCTTTCCGTATCCGAGGACGGACCGGCCCGGGGCCCGGTGCCGCTGCCACGGATGCAGCGGGCAGCGGCCGTTGATTCCCTCAGCGTGGAGGCGGGCAATTCCGTGGTGGACGTGGCAGTCACCGTGGAATGGGAGCTCCTGGCCGGCGCCTAGACGTTCCCCGCACCACACCGCCCATGCTTGACATTAGTTCGAACATAGATTCGAATGGACGGCATGAGATGGGACGCCCAAGCACTGATGCCCCGGCCAGCGGAAACGGCTGCGCAAACCCCATCCCCCGCATTGCTTCCCCTGGCCGGGCTGGTCCGCTCCATCACAACCCCCGAGTTCGCTGGCATCACCTTCCATGAGGTCACCGCCAAATCGGTGCTCAACAAGGTGCCTGCCGGTTCACGGATGCCCTTCGAATGGACCATCAACCCGTACCGGGGCTGCAGCCACGCCTGCGTGTACTGCTTTGCCCGCAAGAGCCACACCTACCTTGATTTTGACGCCGGGCTGGACTTTGACAGCCAGGTGGTGGTGAAAGTCAACGCGGCCGAAGTTCTCCGGAAGGAACTGGCCAAGCCATCGTGGACGCGTCCGCAGGTTGCCCTGGGTACCAACACGGATCCTTACCAACGGGCCGAGGGCCGCTACCAGCTCATGCCCGGCATCATCACCGCACTTGCCGAGTCCGGCACTCCCCTGTCCATCCTTACCAAGGGGACCCTGCTTGCCCGCGACATTCCCCTGCTCAAGAGCGCGGCCGCCCAGGTGCCCGTGGGCATAGGCATCTCGCTGGCCATGACGGACGAAGCCCTGTCCGAGGCCATCGAGCCTGGAACGCCCGGGCCCCGGGCGCGCCTCAAGCTCGTTTTCCGCCTCCGTGAAGCCGGCCTGCCCTGCGGTGTCATGGCCATGCCCATCCTGCCGTGGCTTTCGGACAGCGATGAGGCACTCGACGCGCTGTTCGCGTCCCTGGCGGCGGCGGGCGCAACCGGCGTCACGGCCGGGGCCCTGTACCTCAAGCCCGGGACAAGGGAGTGGTTCATGAAGTGGATTGCTGCCAACCATCCCGGGCTGGCGGGCCGCTACCGGCGGCTCTACGGGACAGGTTCGTACGCGTCCAAGGAGTACCGCTCGTGGCTCGCGGGCAAAGTCCGGTACTTCAAAGCCCGCCACGGGTTTACCAACACGTCCGGCTTCAGCCACAGGGACCTCGAGGACGATCCCCGCGGCGAGGAAGCCGAATATCCCGCCGGCATCGTCCCCCAGGCGGCAGCGCCCGGCCAGGCACTGACCGGAAAAAAGGCAGCCTCCGAGGGGCAGGCAACGCTCTTCTAGGACCGTGCGCCTGCTGCCCTGACGGCGACGGCACCGAGCAGGGCCCGGACTATCGGGAAGTCCGCGGGAATCCACGGCAGGCCCAGGACGCCGCTGTGGTCCTCCACCGGCACCCACCGGAGTTCATCGTGGTCCTCGAGTGCTTTCGGCTCCCCGTGGGCAATTTCCGCGAACCACACCCGCATGCTGGCCCGGTGGTTCAGCGGCCAGCCGCCCGGAACCTGCGCCGGGAGCTCAGCGCCGAGCCGGACGGCGATCCCCAACTCCTCAAGCAGTTCGCGGGCCAGCGCCGCCTCCGGCTCCTCGCCGGGCTCCACTTTTCCACCGGGGAACTCCCAGAGTCCTGCCAGCTGCTCCGGAGCGCTGCGCCGCGCCACCAGCAGCATGGAGGGTTCCGCCAGGCTGTCCACGACGGCTCCGCCTACCACCTGTATCTGTCCGTTCACCGCCCCATTCTATGGGGGACAATGAATAGACCAGCTGCAAATTTCCTCCCACACCGGGAATACGGGTTCCCCTTTCCGGGTTGTTTGCAGGGTCCGGACTTCATCAGCCCCACTGCCGTGGCATTGGTCCACCACCACTTTCCTCCTTCGAAAAGCAGGCTTATGAGCAGCGTCCTCCAAACGTCCACGGCAGCCCCCGCCCGATCCACCAACCTGGCGATGGCCATCCTCGCCCTGGCCATGGGCGGGGTGGGCATCGGGGTTACCGAATTCACCATGATGGGCCTGCTGCCGGAGGTCGAACAGGGCCTTGGGGTTTCCACGCCCGAAGCAGGCCACCTCATCTCCGCCTATGCCCTGGGGGTGGTGGTGGGAGCCCCGCTGCTGGCCGCGGTGGGCGCGAAGCTCCCCCGCAAGCACCTGGCGCTCGGACTGATGGTGTTCTTCACGGTGGCCAACCTGGCGTCCTTCCTCGCCCCGGATTACGGAACAATGCTGGTGTCGCGCTTCGCCGCCGGGCTGCCGCACGGCGCATTCTTCGGGGTCGCAGCAGTCATCGCGGCCTCCCTGGTTCCGCCCACGCGTCGGGGCTGGGCCATCTCAATGGTGATGGCCGGCCTGAGCATTTCCAACGTGGTGGGAGTTCCGTTTGCCACCTGGATGGGCCAGACCTACGGCTGGCGGCTGCTGTTTATCCTGGTGGGACTGATCGGCCTGCTGACCATTGGCCTGGTATGGAAATTCGTCCCCTTCCACGAAGCCCACCCGGATGCAAGCATCCGGCGCGAACTGGGCGCGCTCAAACGCCTTCAGGTGTGGCTGGCCATTCTGATCGGCATTGTCGGTTTTGGCGGCTTCTTTGCCACCTACACCTACATCGCCCACACCATGACCATGGTGGCCGGCATCCCGTCCTCGCTGATTCCCCTGGTGGTGGCCCTGTATGGGCTGGGAATGGTGGCCGGCAACATCGTGGGCGGCCGGATTGCGGACAGGTCCGTGATGGGCACCCTCTACAAGGTGTTGCCCGGCATCGCCGTTGCCCTGGTGGTCTACGCCGTGGCCGTCCAGTGGCCGTGGTCCGCCTTTGTCATGGTGTTCGTGGTGGGCGCTTCCGGGTCCATGCTGATCCCCGCACTGCAGACCCGGCTCCTTGACGCGTCCCCCGATGCCCCCTCCCTGGCGTCATCGCTGAACCATGCTGCGCTGAACGTCGCCAACGCCCTCGGGGCATTCCTGGGCGGATTGGTGATCGCCCTGGGCTGGGGCTATACAGCCCCCGCCCTGGTAGGCGCCGTCCTCGCCCTGCTGGGGCTCGGCGTCGCGATCACCAGCGGACTGCTGGAGCGGAAGAGGCCGCTGGCGGCCTGATCCGTGGAGTGCTGATTCGCTCGTGGCCCGGCACCCGGCGGCCTTCCCGCCGGCCTGACGGGCAAACTGCCTGCAGGCCTGCTGACTTTAGGGGACCCGTGTGTTAGCTTGAGCCACATCGGGACCATGAGATCCCGGTCACTATAAGGAGGAGACATGGGTTTTCTTGCTTGGATTATTCTGGGCCTCATCGTAGGGGCCATTGTTAAGGCTGTTATGCCCGGACGGGTTGGCGGCGGCTGGGTAACCAGCCTGGTGCTGGGTGTCGTGGGCGCCATCGTCGGCGGCTGGATCGGAAGCCTCCTGTTCAACAGGGGCGATCTTGCCTTCTTCGACCTCGGCACCTGGATTCTCGCTATCGTCGGCGGCCTGGTCGTGGCCGGCATCTACGGAGCAATCACCGGTCGCGGCAAGGCCACCCGCGCACCCTGATCCGCTCCCGGGAAGAACATCAACAGGCAAAGGGCTCCGGTGAACCGGAGCCCTTATACGTTTAATCCCGCCTGCCTGCTGAGGCGCGCACTGCCTGATGCGCAGGCAGCCGCGGCGTCCAGATCCTAGGCGGTTACCGGGACCGGCAGGTGCTGGGAACGCGCGCTGGCATAGAGGCAAACCGTGGCGGCTGTCCCCAGGTTGAGGCTTTCCGCGGAACCATACACCGGCACGGCTACCCGGTGGTCCGCCAGCGCTAGCTCCTCCGGGGACAGGCCCTGGGCCTCGTTGCCGAACAGCCAGGCCGTGGGCCGCTCCAGTGCGTACTCGGATTGCGGCCCGTCTCCGGTCAGCCGGCGCCGGGCGTTCTCGTCCTGGAGGGTGTCGAGGTTGAGGGTCCCATAGCCGTCCGCCGCCAGGACGCCGATCCCCCTGGCACGGCAGGCGGCCGCAAGTTCGTCGATGTCCGCTCCCAGCACCACCGGTAGGTGGAAAAGCGAACCGGCCGTGGACCTGACGGCCTTGGGGTTGTAGATGTCAACGCTGGACGCCGTGAGGACCACGGCGTCGGCTCCTGCTGAATCCGCCGCGCGGAGGACCGTTCCGGCGTTGCCGGGGTCCCGGACCTGGCAGAGCACGGCAACCAGGCGGGGGCCGGCGTCGAGCACTTCCTGCAGCGTTACGTCAAGGAAACGGCAGACGGCGATGATCCCCTGCGGGTTGACGGTGTCCGCCATGGCAGCCAGGACCTCGTCGGTGGCCAAGCGGGCATTGACTCCCTGGGACAGTTCCTCGAACTCCGGGTGCCGGTCCAGGCAGCTCTCACTGGCGAACACTTCGGTGACCACGCCTGGCTGGCCCGCGGCACGGCGCTGCTGATGGAGCCTGAGCGCTTCCCGCACTGCCTGCGGCCCCTCGGCAAGGAATTGTCCACGCTTTAAACGGGCCGGGCGCCCGGCAAGCTTTGCCACGTCCCTGACCCGATCAGCTCGGGGATTGGACAGTGGAAAATCTTGCGGGCGCCCGGTTTCGTTCATATAAGAACTTTAGTTGCTGCTGCCACCGGTTCTTGAACTGTCCCTGACGGGGAACAGCCGTTTGCTAGGCGACAGCCTTCTTGGCGGAGGTGTCGGCAGGCAGGGAATCCTTGGCAACCTTGACCAGCGCTGCGAAAGCGTTGGCGTCGGAAACGGCCAGCTCGGCCAGCATGCGGCGGTCAACCTCAACCTCAGCGGCCTTCAGGCCCTGGATCAGGCGGTTGTAGGTGAGTCCGTTGGCGCGGGACGCAGCGTTGATGCGCTGGATCCACAGGCGGCGGAAGTCGCCCTTCTTCTTCTTGCGGTCGCCGTAGCTGTACACAAACGAGTGCAGCAGCTGCTCTTTGGCCTTGCGGTACAGGCGTGAACGCTGTCCACGGTAGCCCTTTGCGCGTTCAAGGATAACCCGGCGCTTCTTGTGGGCGTTGACCGCCCTCTTCACACGTGCCACGTGCGTACTCCTTCGAAAATTCTGCTCCCAAGCATCTACTGCCGGTATTCCCGGCGGCCTGAGAAGGCTTTTTGGTAGGTGACTTACACCTGGTGGTGGTCAGTCAAAGAACTTGGAAACTAGATGCCGAGCATCTTCCGGATGACCTTGGCGTCGCCCTTGAAGACGATCTTGTCGCCGGCGAGGCGGCGGGTCAGCCTGGAGGACTTGTGCTCGAGGTAGTGGCGGCGGTTGGCCTGCTGGCGGCGCAGCTTGCCGCTGCCGGTCAGCTTGAAGCGCTTCTTGGCACCACTGTGGGTCTTCATCTTCGGCATGGGAACCGATCTCCTTACGTTCCGCAGGCTGGGCCTGCAGCTCTATCGCGCAGCTGCCCCTCAGGGCAGCGTGCTGGTTGCTGACTGCCGGAGGGCGACCTCCGGCAGCTGTGGACTAAGTGGTCTTCTTGCCGGCCGGCTTTGGCGCCGCCTTGGGGGCGGGCCGTGCGGCAGGCTTCGGCGCAGCGGGCCTGGCCACCGGCTTCGGCGGAGCAGGCACTGCTGCCGGCTTCGGCGCGGCGGCCGGAGCAGCTGCAGCGGGCTTCTCCGCTGCAGCCTTCGGTGCCGGTGCCGCCTTGGGCTCTGCTGCCTTGGGAGCAGCAGCCGCCTTGGGAGCGGCAGCCTTCGGGGCCTCCTGCTTCGGGGCTTCAGCCTTGGGTGCTTCCTGCTTCGGCGCCTCGGCGGCCTGGGCGGGGGCTTCGGCTGCGGCGGGCTCGACGACGGCGGCCGGCTCCTGCGCAGGTGCCTCGGCTGCTGCCTCAGGTTCGGTTGAGACGGTGAATCCCTCAGGCAGCAGGTCGGCCAGTGACTGCGTCATGGGTGCCTGGTCGTCGCCGGAGGTGTCAACGCGGCCGGAAGCCTTGGCTTCGTTCTGCGCTTTTGCCTCGGCACGCTGCGTAGCGCGGCGGGCTTCGGCCTTGGCCTCTGCCTTGTTCTTCAGCGGACCAACCACCATGACCATGTTTCGGCCGTCGATGCGGGGGCTGGACTCAACAACGCCAACTTCCGCAACGTCGTCGGCGAAGCGCTGCAGCAGGCGGATGCCCATTTCCGGACGCTGCTGCTCGCGGCCTCGGAACTGGATCATGGCCTTGACCTTGTCCCCGGCGCCGAGGAAGCGCAGTGCGTGCCCGCGCTTGGTCTCGTAGTCGTGGGTGTCGATCTTCAGGCGGAAGCGGATTTCCTTCAGAACGGTGTTCGTCTGGTTCTTCCGTGCTTCACGTGCCTTAACCGCGGCCTCGTACTTGTACTTGCCGAAGTCCATCAGCTTGCACACCGGAGGCTTCGCCTGAGGTGCAACTTCAACGAGATCAAGGTCGGACTCGGCAGCCAGACGCAGGGCATCCTCAATACGGACGATTCCTACCTGTTCACCTGCAGGGCCGACCAGCCGCACCTCGGGGACGCGGATACGCTCATTGATTCTTGGCTCGCTAATGTTAAAGCTCCTGTTTTTGTTGTGGAATCCGGCAAATAGAGAAGGCCCCCAATTGCCGGAGCAATCGAAGGCCTCTGAAAGATCGGATGCAGGTCCCGCGAAGGGACTGCGCACACAGGTCCGGCTCATGCCGGCTCCATGCCCAACCAGGTACCCGGCAACCTTGCGTTCCTGAATATAGGAACAGCGGCTGGCGCGGGTGGGAGAGAACTCCGCTTGCAAACTGCATGCCATCTTACAGAAAAAATTCCCGTCAACGCTGTGCAGCGCCGGTGGGAACCTTGATCGTTCGGAACAATCTCTGAAATATCGACATCCAGTCGGTCTGTGTCAAGCTTACCAGTATGAGCACCCCAGACAGTAATTCATACGTTTTCGAGCCTGCGGCGGATGAGGCAGGTGCCGCCGGCGACGTCTCGCAGCAGATCCGCGACATTTCCGAAGTGCCGGCGATCGAGGTCATCACCACAGCCGCCGTCCACCTGATGAGCGCAGCCGCGGTAAAGCTGGGGCTGGCGGCCGAGGACAACGCCGAGGAGCTGAAGGACCTGGACGAGGCCCGGAAACTGATCACCGCACTGGCCGGCCTGGTGACTGCCGCCGCCCCGGAGATCGGATCCCAGCACGCCGGACCCTTGCGTGACGGACTGCGTTCGCTGCAGCTGGCATTCCGCGAAGAGTCTTTGATCCCCGATGCCCCGGGCAAGGGCCCGGGCGAGAAGTACACCGGGGCAGTGAACTAGGGATAAACCAGCCCAAGCAGTTGACGACGGCGGGACGGCCTTCACAGGTCGTCCCGCCGTCGCGCTTTTAATGGAGTTCTTGTCCAGCTATGCAGACTTCAGCGCCTCGGAAGCCTGCGTATCCGGACAAAAACCCGGCCTACTGGGCTGGGGATTTGCCCCGGCGGCGCTGCTGGAGGATAAGGCCTGCGAAGCAGAGTACGACGCCGGCAGCACCCACCGAGACGAAGCCTCCGGACGGCCCCGTCACGTCGATGAAGACACCCGCAAGCGGTGCACCCAAAGCCACGCCGCCGGTCAGTGCCGAGCCGTACCAGCCCATGGCCTCCCCGCGGCGTTCCTCGGCCACCAGGTCCGCAACTTTTTCCGACGCGGACGACAATACGGGTGCGCAAAGAAGTCCCGGCAGGATCGCGGTGAACGCCAGCGACCACGTATCGTGCGCGAAACCCATTGGGATTGTCAGCGCAGCCATTCCGAGCAGCAGGAGGATCGGCGAGACCGGGCGGTGCATGGCCCCGTATACCAGGCCCCCCACCACGGACGCGGCGCACCAGAAGAGGAAGACGATGCCGATTTCTGCCTGGCGTCCCCCGGTTTCCAGGGCGGCGACGATGCCAACGTCGGTTCCGCTCAGCACCATGCCCGCTCCCGCCGCCACGGCGAAGACGGCCGCCACGGTGGCGGTGAACCAGGCGAAGTTGTGGGCCACCTTGCTGCGCAGGCCCGGTCCGCGGTGCGTTGCGCCCGCAGGCACCAGTTCTGCCGCCGCCTCCTGCAGGTGGGCAGGGGCGGCGGACACCACGGCGGCCTCGGCGGCGTGGCGTTCATCGGCACTGCATTCCTCATCCTGCGCAGGGCTCCGGGTGGGCGGGTTGAACCACATGAGGAACAGCCCGGCCAGCGAGGTGGAAACTCCCACGATGGTGAGGCCAAGCACCGTAAAGCCGCTGGTGGCAACGATGGCGCCTGCAGCGGGACCGATCATGAACACCACCTCAGTGGTGATCGCATCGAGGGCGAAGGCCGTACGGCGCTGGTCGCCGTCGGCCAGCACACCCAGGGACTGGCGCACCACGCTGAAAATGGGAAGCGTGAGCAGGCCGCCCACAAACACCAGCGGAAGGAGCCACTGGTAGGACACGTGCGGGACAACCGACCAGATGACCGCTTCCGAGATGACGGAGGGGATGAGTGCTGTCCGGAGGCCCACGGTGTCAACCCGCCTCCCGCGCCATGGTGCGCCGACCGCAATGCCGATGGTCATGACGGCCGCGGCAGCGCCAGCGGCGGCGTACCCCTGGTCCAGGCTGAGGACGATGTGCAGGGTCAGCAGCACTCCGGCAGCGGAGTGGGGAATGCGGGCAACCATGCCCACCAGCAACAGCCGGCGGATAGGCCGTACGGCAAGCAACTCCCGGTAGAGAGCGAAATTCACGGAGTGATCCTTAAGTCCTGCCGCAGTGGCCGGGGATCACCCCGCTGGCTGCCGGCTAGTGGTCTGCACGCCTCAACTTGATGTCGATCGAGTCGACGCGCTCCCCAAACAATACATTCCGAGACCATTCGGCCTGGAGTCCGCCCACCAGCTCCTGGACCCCCGCGGCATCCAGCCCGTCCTCCAGGTAAAGCACCACCTGCAGTTCCGGCCCGGCGCCGCCGCCTGCCGCCACGGTCCCGTCGGCGGCACGGGCGGCCACTCCCCTGCCCTGCACCAGTTCGAGGTTCCGGACAGCGGGAAAAACGGCCGCCGCCCTGCCCATCTCGGCAGCGAGTTCCTGGTCCTTGTAGGACGGGGTCCACTGCTGCTGCTGGGCCAGCGCCCACACGGCAGGCCGCCGCACCACGAAGGTGAAGGCAGAGCCCGGATCAAGGACCAGCAGTTCTGCGCCTTCGGCGACGGCCGAGAGCGCGGCGCGTGCGGCGTACACGGCAACGGGCCTGGCTCCGGGATGCCAGGCGGCCAGGGCCGCCGTGGACGTGAAGGCGGGCATTGCGGTCCTGCCGTCGGCGGCTTTGAGCGTGACCAGCGCCATGTCGGCCTGCTTGTCGGCCTGCAGGCCGTCCTGGCCTTCCGCTTCCTCCGCGAGCTGGGCAACAATCGGGATGAACACCCGTGCGGTGGCCAGCGAGGCGACGACGGCCGCCTCGTCCCCGGTTCCGCCCAGGAGTGCGGCTATGGCGGCGAGATAGGCACCGCTGGCCGTCCCGTCGTCGTTCTCGAAGTTGTGGATCCTGGCGTCGTCGCCGGCCAGGCTCCGGCCTGCCCAGGGCCGGCCCGCGGAGTCCGTGGCACCGCCGGCACCTGCCAGCGCCGCAGCGATGTGCCCCGGCAGCTGGCGGGCTGACGGAGTCCCTGATTCATTGCTGGCCATGCCGGTGTGCGCCCTTAGCGGCGGCCGGCGACGTCGAGGGCTTCGGGCAGCGTAAAGGCGCCCGCGTAGAGGGCCTTGCCCACGATGGCACCTTCAACGCCCAGGGGCACCAGGGAGCGGAGGACCTTGAGGTCGTCGAGGCTGGAGATGCCGCCGGAAGCCACTACGGGCTTGCCCGTTTTCTCCACCATCTGGCGGAGGAGTTCCACGTTGGGCCCCTGCAGGGTTCCGTCCTTCGTCACGTCCGTGACTACATAGCGGCTGCAGCCGGCTTCCTCAAGGCGGCCCAGGACCTCCCAGAGGTCTCCGCCTTCCTTCGTCCAGCCGCGGCCGGCCAGCGTGGTTCCGCGGACGTCGAGCCCGACGGCGATTTTGTCACCAAAGCGCTCGATGGCCCGGCGGGTCCATTCGGGGTTTTCCAGCGCGGCGGTTCCCAGGTTCACGCGGGCAACGCCGAGGTCCAGTGCCGCTTCGAGCGTTTCATCGTCACGCAGCCCGCCGGACAGTTCCACCTTGATGTCCAGCCTGCCCACCACTTCGCGGAGCAGCTCCGCGTTTGAGCCGCGGCCGAAGGCTGCATCCAGGTCCACCAGGTGGACCCATTCAGCTCCCTGCTGCTGCCAGTTCAGCGCCGCTTCGAGCGGCGTCCCGTAACTGGTCTCACTGCCCGCTTCCCCCTGCACCAGCCGGACGGCCTGGCCGTTGACGACGTCGACGGCGGGCAGCAGTTCGAGAACGGGAAGGTCAGTTGCAGTGGTCATGGTGAATCCTCAGGGTGGGGGCAGGATGGCCTGCCGCGGTCAGTTGCCCGGCAGCGTCAGCAGATAGGCGGCGAGCAGCGACATGCCCGCAAGAACATAAAACGAAATCTGTGTCCAGAGCGGCTTGTGCTGCTGCCTGAAGGACAGGGCACCGCCGACGAGCACGCCGGCAAGCCCCATCAGGAGAACGGACCACATCTAAGCGGTGCCGCTTTCCGGCGCCGGCGTCCCGCCGTTGGCCTGGTTGCTGCCGGACAGGGTGTCGGCGGCCGTGCTGGCTTCGGCGTGGTGGGTGTTGTCAGCGTGGCCGCCGGCAGCGGGCCTGCGTAGCGCTTCCACCCAGTTGTGGAGCAGGCGCGCGCCCGCATCACCGGATTTCTCCGGGTGGAACTGGGTGGCGCAGAGCGGGCCGTTCTCGACGGCGGCAATGAACGGGGCGCCATGCTCGGACCACGTCACCAGGGGCGCTGCCATCCGTGGCTGGATGACATCGAAGTTCCATTCCTGGACGCCATAGGAGTGCACGAAGTAGAACCGCTCGTTTTCGACGCCGGCAAACAGCTTCGAGCCTTCGGGCACCTTGACGGTGTTCCAGCCCATGTGCGGCACCACGTCGGCCGGCAGGAGTTCCACCTTGCCGGGCCATTCACCCATGCCTTCAGCTTCGGTGCCATGTTCAACTCCGGCCTCAAAGAGGACCTGGAGGCCGACGCAGATACCCAGGACCGGCCGCCCGCCGGCCACCCGCCTGCCGATGAGGCGGATGCCGTCCACGGCTTTGAGCTCACGCATCACGGTTTCGAACGCTCCGACTCCGGGGACCACCAGGCCATCGGCGTTCAGGACGTCCTCGGGCTTTGAGCTCAGGATGACTTCCGCACCGGCCCGTTCCAGCGCCCGCACGGCGGACCGGACGTTTCCGGAGCCATAATCCAGGACGGTGACGGTGGGCTTGCCCTCGGGCGAGGGCAGCTTCCGGGAGGCCGAGGGATCGACGATGGCACCGTCCCGCAGGACCTGGCCGCTCACAGCGCACCCTTGGTAGAGGGGATCCCCTCAACGCGGGGATCCGGTTCCACAGCAGCACGGAGCGCCCGCGCGAACGCCTTGAACTGGGCCTCGACGATGTGGTGCGGATCGCGGCCTGCGATGACGTTCATGTGCAGGCAGATGCCCGCGTGCAGGGTGATGGCCTCGAAGACGTGGCGGGTGAGGGATCCGGTGAAGTGGCCGCCGATCAGGTGGTATTCCTGGCCCGCGGGCTCGCCGCCGTGCACCAGGTAGGGGCGCCCGGAAACGTCGACGACTGCGTGGGCAAGCGCCTCGTCAAGGGGAACGGTGGCCTCTCCGAACCGGCGGATGCCGGCTTTGTTCCCCAGTGCGGTGCGCAGCACCTCTCCGAAGGTGATGGCGACGTCCTCCACGGTGTGGTGGACGTCGATGTGGATGTCGCCCGTGGCTTTGACGGTCATGTCGATCAGCGAGTGCTTGCACAGCGCCGTGAGCATGTGGTCGTAGAACGGTACCGACGTGTCGATGTCCGAGGTGCCGGTGCCGTCCAGGTTGATTTCCACGAGCACGGACGACTCACTGGTGGCACGTTCCATGCGCGCAGTGCGGGCCGCAGCCACGTTCGATCCGGTGGTACTCATGCGTTGGGTCCTTTTGGGCAGAAGGGGCGGTTCAGGGCGTCCAGCGCCTCTGCTTCCAGTCTAGGCGGGAAGCGTGGCCTGGCTTGCAAGGATGCTTTCCAGGGATGTGAGGAAGGCTGTGGTTTCGGTCTCAGTTCCGGCCGTGACGCGGAGATGGCCCGGGATCCCGACGTCCCGGATCAGCACCCCGGCCTCCAGCAGTTCCTGCCAGACCCGGTGCGGGTTCTCAAGTCCGCCGAAAAAGACGTAGTTGGAGTCGGACGCCGCCGGCTTGAGGCCCATGCGCGTCAGCTCCGACACGATGCGGTCCCGCTGCTTTTTGATGTCTTCCACATCCGCCATCAGCGCCTCGCGGTGCCGGAGGGCGGCCAGCGCGGTGGCCTGCGTGATGGCGGAGAGGTGGTACGGCAGCCGGACCAGGCGCAGCGCATCGGCGACTTCGGGTGCTGCAGCCATGTAGCCCAGGCGTGCTCCCGCCAGCGCGAAGGCCTTGCTCATGGTCCTGGACACGATCAGCCGCTCCCGGCCGGGCAGCAACGTCAGCGCGCTGGGCGTCCCGTCGTGGGCGAACTCATGGTAGGCCTCATCCACAATGACGATGGTCTGGCTTGCTTCACCGGCCTCGTAGACGGCCTCCACGACGTCCAGGCCCAGCCCCGTCCCCGTGGGGTTGTTGGGGGAACAGAGGAAGACGATGTTGGGCTGCAGTTCCTTGACCTGCCGCGCTGCGGATTCAGCGCTGAGGCCGTAGCCTTCGGCGCGCTCACCAACGATGTATTCGGTGTCCGTTCCACTGGCCAGCAGCGGGTACATGGAGTACGTGGGCGGAAAGCCGAGCGCTGTGCGTCCGGGGCCGCCGAAGGCCTGGAGGATTTGCTGGAGCACCTCGTTGGAGCCGTTCGCGGCCCAGAGGTTGGTCTCGTCCAATCCGTGGCCGAGGTATTCCGCCAGCGCTTTCCGCAGTTCCGTGAACTCGCGGTCCGGGTAGCGGTTGAGCCCGGCGGCGGCCTCGGACACCGCCGCGCTGATGGCGGCCCGCACGTCCGCCGGAACACCATGGGTGTTCTCGTTGACGTTGAGGAGGATGGGGACGTCCAGCTGCGGCGCACCGTAAGGGGTAAGCCCGCGGAGGTTGCTGCGGAGGGGAAGCCGGTTCAGGCGTTCTAGCTGGTCATTCACCTGAACAGTTTAGTGCCCGTGCCGGGTGCCGGAAAATGTGACGGCATCCTGTTCGCCCTCGGCATGTGCCGGATCAGCCGGCGGGGACGAACAGCTGCTGCCCGGGGAAGACCGCACCTGCGGACAGGTTGTTCAGCTGCACGATGTCCGCCACAACATCGCGTGCGTCGCGCTCCGGCGCAACGGTGGCCGCGATGCCCCACAGTGACTGGCCGGGCTGGACCGTCACGGTGACCGCGGACGTTGTCTCAAGGTCCGCAGCAGAGTCGGAGGCTTTCGCCGGGGAGTTGAAGAAGCCTGCCAGTGAGAGCAGCAGGGCGGCCAGGAGCACCAGGGGAATCCCGATCAGCACGATGCGGCCGCGGCGGGTCAGCCGCAGGGGCGGAAGGGCTGCCGGCCGTTCCGGCTGCCGCTCTTCAGGCCCGGAGAGAAGTTGCTGCACTGAGAGCAGCTGTGGACGTGAACCCCGCGAAACAGATGTAGCTGACATGAACTGAGCCCTCCTGGACCATACTGTGCTGCCCGGATGTTCTGCTCCGCGCCCCTCTGGGGGCTTCCCGGCACCATCATCGAATGGCCGGGGTTCGCAGTAGAACATATATTCGAACTTTGCTTTCTCTGTTTTAGCACCTATCAACGAACATTGTCGAGACTCGCTAGAACAAATGTTTGAAAAAGCAGTGTGGCTGGCCTAGTTTTGAACGAAAGAACAACCACCCGGACAGTCGATCAGCAGGGTCTGACATTATGGGGCGGGATCCTCCAGGGCCTGGCCGTGGAGGGGCCGGCGGACACCGAAAGGCATTGGCGAATATGGCAGCAGCAGCCGCCGGGGGCAGGGCAACCGCGCAACCGAAGAGGACCGCCAAGGGCCTGACGCCACGGCAGAAAAAAATCCTCGAAACCATCCAGCGCTCCGTCAATGAGAACGGTTACCCCCCGTCCATGCGGGAGATCGGTGACACGGTGGGGCTGGCCAGCCTTTCAAGTGTCACGCACCAGCTGGCCCAGCTGGAGAAACTCGGCTACCTCCGCCGTGACCCGAAGCGTCCGCGCGCCATGGAAGTCCTCATGCCCCTGACCCTGGACGGCGGTGCGGCCAAGCCAAGCAGCCAGCCATCAGCCGGACTTCCAGCCGGCGGTGCCACCGTCACGGAGCTGCCTACGGCCCTGGACACCGCGATGGTCCCGCTCGTTGGCCGCATCGCTGCTGGTGGTCCCATCCTTGCCGACCAGCAGGTGGAGGACGTTATGCCGCTCCCCCGGCAGCTGGTGGGCCAGGGCGAACTGTTCATGCTCAAAGTGGCCGGCGATTCGATGGTGGACGCAGCCATCTGTGATGGCGACTGGGTGGTGGTCCGCCGCCAGGCGGACGCGGCCAACGGGGACATCGTCGCTGCCCTCCTTGATGACGAAGCCACTGTGAAGACGTTCCGGCAGCGTGACGGCCACACCTGGCTGCTCCCCCAGAACACCCAGTACGAGCCCATCCTCGGGGACCACGCCACCATCATGGGCAAGGTCGTGTCGGTGCTCCGCTCGCTGTAGCCGCCCGCTCCTGGCCCCAGGCAGGGCCAGCCCACAACACAGTCAGCCCGAGGCACATTCGGCCGTGCGCAGCGCTGGCCGGATCCACCTTGGGCAGATCCGGCCCTGCGCAGTGCGGGCTTCCCGGAGCCCCGGCATGTGAAGGGACGTCAGGGGTTCTCCCCGGCCAGCCTCTCCAAGGCGGCGATTGCCGTCTTCCGGTCCGTTGTGGACCAGAACGGCGGCAGCGCTCCCCGGAGGAACCCGGCGTAGCGCTCGGTGGCGAGCCTGGAGTCAAGTACTGCCACCACCCCCTTGTCCCCGGTAGAGCGGATCAGGCGGCCTGCGCCCTGGGCAAGCCGGATGGCGGCATGGGTGGCCGAAACTGACATAAAGCCGTTTCCGCCGGCCTGCGCCACGGCGCGGGAGCGCGCCGTCATGAGGGGATCGTCCGGCCGCGGAAAGGGAATCCGGTCTATCACCACAAGCCGGCATGAACCGCCCGGAACGTCCACGCCCTGCCACAGGGACATGGTTCCGAAAAGGCAGGTGTCGGGCTCGTCGGCGAACTGCTTCACCAGTGCGGTCATGGTGGAGTCACCCTGGCAGAGGACCGTCATGTCCAGCTTTGGGCGCAGGGCCTCGGCGGCTTCCTCTGCGGCGCGCCGGGAAGAAAACAGGCACAGTGCGCCCCCGCCGGAAGCGCGGATCAGGGACTCGAGCTCGTCCAGCGCTTCCGGGGATGCGCCCCTGCCGGGCTTCGGCAGGTGCCCGGCCACATAGAGGATCCCCTGTTTGGGGTAGTCGAACGGCGAGCCCACGTCCACGCCCTTCCAGCGGGGAGCACCCTCACCCACCAGGCCCAGTCCGCCGGCGGCAGGTTCAAAGGCTGAACCAATGGCCAGCGTGGCGGAGGTCAGCACAACGGTGTGTCCGGCGAACAGGCCTTCCCGCAGCCGCCCGGCCACCGAGAGGGGTGCAATGTTGATCAACGCCGGCGCTGAGTCATCCGGCGGGGAGAACCCCTGTGCGGGGTCAAAGGAGCTGGCGCGGGAAAACCACACGACTTCGCGGTTCTCCCGGGCAGCGAGGAGCCGTTCGCAAAGTTCCAGGATGAGCATCAGGCGGGACCGCGCAAGCTGCCGGCCGCCGTCGGGCGTTGTATTGCTGTCGCCCTTCGAATCCGAGAGGGCGGCCCGGCAGGCGTCGCGCAACTGGTCCACGCAATCAAGCTGTTCGTCATTCAGTCCGTTGGGCAGCAGTCCGTTCGGTACGCCGGCAAGGGCGAGCTCCAGGTTGGCGGCCGCGGCGTTGAGGGCGTCAACGGTGATGGCGGTGTGCTTGCGGGCACCGGCGGCCGCGGCGTGCACCATGGCCACCGAGAGCTGGCCGGACACTGCACCGGTAACCCTGTCCTGGAGTTCGTGCGCCTCGTCCACCACCACCACGTCATACTCGGGCAGGACCGCCAGCCCCTCAAAGGCGCTGACTGCAAGCATGGCGTGGTTCGTGACCACAACGTCGGCCTCGGCAGCGTCCTGGCGGGCAAGTTCGCTGAAGCACTCTGCTGCCATGGGGCACTTTTGGGCGCCCAGGCATTCCATGGACGTCACGGACACCTGGCGCCAAGCCCGGTCCGTGACACCCGGCAGGAGCTCGTCCCGGTCACCCGTGGCGGTCTTCTCCGCCCACTCCCGCAGCCGCACCACTTCCTTGCCGAGCTGGGACGAGGGGCCGCCCACGGCTGCCGCGAAGTGCGGGACGCTGGTGTCCTCGCCCAGGCTGAACAGCTGGCCTTCCGACGGTTCCTCGCTCGGGAAGCCGCCTTCCAGCTTGTGCCTGCAAACATAGTTGGACCGCCCCTTGACCATGGCCACTTTGACAGGCCGGTCCAGGGCAGGAGTTATGGCCTTGAGCAGCCGGGGCAGGTCCCGGCCCACGATCTGGGTCTGAAGAGCAAGCGTGGCCGTGGACACGAGCGCAGGCTTGTTGCTTTCCAAAGCGTGCGCAATGAGGGGTATCAGGTAGGCCAGTGACTTTCCGGTGCCCGTGCCTGCCTGGACCAGGAGGTGGTCCCCCGTTCCCAGCGCACGGGCCACCTGCCTGGCCATCTCATGCTGGCCGGCACGGCTTTGCCCGCCCATGCCGGCAACGGCCCGGTCGAGCAGTTCGATCACGAACTGCTCGCCGGCCGCTTCCGTGGCTTCCGGCGCCACGAGGTCAGTCATTGCTGACGAAGGGTTCCAGTTCGGCCGCAAAGCCTTCACGGACCATCACCACGGCCCGCGTGCCTTGCTCCACGTGGTCCACGCTGATGATCTCGGCGTCGGACTCGTGGAGTTTGCTGACCAGGTCTCCGCGGTCGTACGGGATGAGCAGCTCCAGCTTGACGCTTGGCCTGGGAATGGCGTCGCTGATGGCCTTCAGCAGCTCCGCGATGCCCTGCCCCGTGCGGGCGGACACCACCACATGCCGCGGCTCGCGCTGCCTGAGCCGTTCCACCACAAAGGGGTCAGCGGCGTCGGCCTTGTTGAGCACGATGATTTCGGGCACCTTGCGGGCATCCACTTCGCTGAAGACCTTGCGGACGGCAGCGATCTGACCCTCAGGGTCAGGGTGCGAAACGTCCACCACGTGGAGGATCAGGTCTGCGTCGGCAACTTCCTCCAGCGTGGAGCGGAACGCCTCCACCAGTTGCGTGGGCAGGGACCGGACGAAGCCCACGGTGTCCGCGAGCGTGTACCCCAGTCCGTCCGCGGTTTCCGCCTTCCGGACAGTCGGGTCCAGGGTGGCGAACAAAGCGTTCTCCACCAGGACTCCGGCGTCGGTCAGGCGGTTGAGCAGCGAGGACTTGCCCGCGTTGGTGTAGCCGGCGATCGCCACGGACGGCACGGCATTACGACGGCGGTTGGCCCGCTTGGTCTCGCGGGCCGGCTTCATTGCGGCGATCTCCCGCCGCAGCTTGGCCATCCGGGTGCGAATGCGACGGCGGTCCAGCTCGATCTTCGTTTCACCGGGACCGCGCGAGCCCATGCCGGCGGCGGCACCGCCCACCTGGCCGCCTGCCTGGCGGGACATCGACTCGCCCCAACCACGAAGGCGTGGCAGGAGGTATTCGAGCTGCGCCAGCTCCACCTGGGCTTTGCCCTCGCGGCTCTTGGCGTGCTGGGCGAAGATATCCAGGATCAGGGCTGTCCGGTCGATGACCTTGACCTTGACGATATCCTCCAGGCCTCGGCGCTGGGAGGGTGCAAGCTCGGCATCCACCACCACGGTGTCCGCGCCGGTGGACATCACGATGTCCCGAAGCTCAAGCGCCTTGCCCGAGCCCAGGAATGTCCCCGGGTCCGGCTTGTCCCGGCGCTGGACCAGTCCGTCAAGGACCTCGGAGCCGGCTGTTTCCGCAAGGGCGGCGAGTTCCCGGAGCGAGTTCTCGGCGTCGGCCAGGGTGCCTTCGGACCAGAGCCCTGCCAGGACCACCCGCTCAAGGCGCAGCTGGCGGTACTCGACCTCGGTGACGTCTTCCAGTTCGGTGGACAGTCCTGCGGTACGGCGCAAGGCGCGCCGTTCCTCAAGGTCCTGCTGGTCGCCGTCGTACGTTGAATGTTCTTCGTCCAGGCGGGAAATTGCCTGGGCTTTGCCGAACACTGCCTTTCCGTCGCTGCCCTTCCCGTCGCCGTTTTGCGTGCCGGGGTTCCTGGCAGGTACGTCCTTGGAGAGAATCCGGTCGATGACAGCCTGGATTTCCTCGGGACTCATGTCCTGGGCGGCTGGATCTGATCCGGTGTTGGGCTGGCTGGTCATGGTCTCCTTTGAAGATTCGGCAGTTCCAGAATAGTGCCGATTGCTGGTGGTGGGGGAAGTATTCGCGCTGGGCTGACGGCCTGCGGTCATCCACGCCTCCTGGCATGCTGGGCCGGTGCCGCGGAGGGCGGCGCCGGCAGACGTGCCACGTACGGATACGCGGCGGAAGGAAAGCAGCCGGAAACGGCGATAAGTTCAGCGGGAGGCTGACTTTCGAGTGTGGTCCGGCGACCGGAGCAAACGGGATCTGCTTGGTCCGGTGCACGCAGCGGAAGGGTCGAAAGACCGGCGTCGCTGGTGGGACATGCTGCCGCTGGAGGGCAGGCTTCGGGACGGGCGTGGCCCGTGCCGGTTACTCGAAGATCAGGAACATGCCCTCCAGCGTAGCAGAGCGCCCTGCCCACGGTTTCCCTTTACGCTGCAAGGGGAACTACTCTGGCCAGTTATGGAGTCCGCACATTATTTCAGCGCAACACCCGCCGGCCCTTTTACCCGCAAGCCCCTGACTGTTGAGCTGGCAGGGGAAACGCGCAGGCTGCAGACTTCCTCCGGCATCTTCAGCCCCGACGGGATCGACAAAGGCACGGCCATCCTGCTTACCGAGGTGCCCGCACCGGCGCCGCAGGGAAACCTCCTGGACATCGGCTGCGGCTGGGGGCCGATTGCCCTGACCATGGCCCTCAAGGCGCCGTCCGCCCGGGTCTACGCGGTGGACGTCAACGAGCGCTGCATCGCGCTGACAAACGAGAACGCCGCAGCCCTGGGGCTGGCCAACGTGACTGCCAGCACCCCTGACGCGGTGGACCCCGACCTGCGTTTCGACACGATCTGGTCCAATCCGCCCATCCGGATCGGCAAGGACGAACTGCACTCCCTGCTGAAACTATGGCTGCCCCGCCTGGCTCCGGGCGGAACCGCCTGGCTGGTGGTGCAGAAGAACCTGGGGGCGGACTCGCTGCAGCGGTGGCTTGCAGCTGAGCTGGACGAATCGTTCACCGTCAGCCGGGAAGCCACCTCGAAGTCGTTCCGGATCCTCAAGGTCAGGAAAGCGTCCCGGTTGCCACAATGACTGCCGGCCCGCTGAGCTCGACATGTTCGTGGCCTGCGGGACCAGCGAAGAACTTCACTCCCACGATGCCCCCGGGGACGTGGACCCGCCAGGAGTCCGGGGCTTCCGCCCCAGCCCAGTGGCGGATGGCCACAGCGGCGGCGCAGGCACCCGTTCCGCAGGACTGGGTCTCCCCCACGCCGCGTTCATGCACCCGCATGGTCACGGATCCGACGCCGTCGTGCACCAGCGGCTCGGACGGGACCACGAATTCCACGTTGGTCCCGTTGGCGGGGACGGGGTCCACCACGGGCGCGGTGAACAGCCGCGTTCCGGCAAGTTCGGAAAGCTCGGCAAGGGCAACAACGGTGTGCGGGTTGCCCATGCTGACGGACAGGGCAGGGCGGGGAACTTCCAGGCCTTCGGCGGTCACCAGTGAATCCATGGCCTTGGCCGTAGCTTCCCCGGGGAAGATGAACTCCCACGGCCCCATGTCCACGGCGTAGTCGTCGCCCGTGCGCACCACGGTCTTGATCCCGGCGCGGGTGCCGATGGCCAGGGCGCCGCCGTCGGGCAGTTCGATCAGGCCCTCGGTCCGGAGGAAATGGACAAACACGCGGACGCCGTTGCCGCACATTTCGGACAGCGACCCATCGCCGTTGCGGTAGTCCATGAACCACTCAGCGTCGGGGTCGGCGGCCAGCAGCTCGCGGCCCTCCGGAAGCAAGCGCGACGGGACCGCCCGGATGAGGCCGTCCCCGCCGATCCCCCGGTGCCGGTCGCACAGGGCGGCCACGGCGTCGGCACTGATGGTGTGGACGCCCTCGGGATCAGCCACCAGGACGAAGTCATTGCCGGTGCCGTGCCCCTTGGAGAAGCGGAGCCCGCTCAGGGTGCGCAAGGCCGGCTCGGTGGTTTCTGCGAGGCTTGTGTCCATGCTTCCAAGGGTACCGGCCGGGCGGTGCAGCGCTAAAAACGGGAGAGCGCCGCCGCTTTGTCCACCAGGGCCGGATCCTGCCAGTCCAGCCAGTGGATGCGCGGATCGGCCCGGAACCAGGTGAGCTGGCGCCGGGCGAACTGCCGGGTGGCCACGATGGTGGCCTCCGCGGCCTCGGGAACGGTCCATTCGCCGTCGATAACCCGCAGGAACTGTGAGTACCCCAGGGCGCGGGGGGCGGTCTTTCCCTGCCGCAGCCCGCGGGCGTCCAGCCGTTGGACTTCGGCGGGCAGGCCGGCGTCAACCATGCGGTGGACGCGTCCGGCGAGCCGGTCCCGAAGCACCTCGCGGTCCACTGCCAGGCCGATCTGGACGGCAGGCTGGAAGTACTCGCGCTGCGGCATGAAGGAGCTGAACGGCCGCCCGGTGAGCTGATGGACTTCCAGGGCCCGGATGATCCGCCGGTCATCCGAGAGCCTGCCGGCGGACACAGGGTCCACCTCCCGCAGCCGCTCCAGCAGCACCGCGGTCCCCTGCGCAGCGAGTTCGGCTTCCAGCCGTTGCCGCACCAGCGGATCAGTCCCCGGGAACTCAAGGACGTCCAGCGCGGCCCGCACGTAGAGGCCGGACCCGCCGGCCAGGATGGCGCGCTTGCCGCGGCCGTGGATGTCCGAGATGAGTTCCCGGGCCTGCTGCTGGAACTGCGACACGCTGGCTTCCTGGGTTACCTCCAGGATGTCCAGCAGGTGGTGGGGAACTCCCCTGCGTTCAGCGTCCGTGATTTTTGCGGTGCCGATGTCCATGCCGCGGTAGAACTGCATGGCGTCGGCGTTGATGACCTCGCCGCCGAGTTCAAGGGCAAGGCTTACGGCGAGGTCTGACTTGCCGGACCCTGTGGGGCCAACGACGGCGATGACAGGCGGTGCGCCCACCGGTCAGCGCGTGCGGACAGGCAAGGAGGGCATGCCCAGCGAAACGCCCTTGCCGCCTGCCCCTGCCCCGGGCGTGGGTGCTCCGCAGGAATCTGCCTGCGACCTGTCCCAGGCGTCGCCCGCCCGGGAACGCCGGAGGCTGTAATCCTCCAGGGCCGGATCGGCGACGAGGTGGAATGCCGCGGCCTCGGTGATGGTCACCGTGACCAGGTCTCCCGGCCGGGGAGCGGGAGCACCCTCAGGGACCGAGAAGTGCACCAGCCGCTGGTCCTGCGAACGGCCGGACAGACGGTGCGTCTCGCCTGCCTTCCGTCCGGACTGCGCCGTCACCATAACCTCAACGCGGCGGCCGAGCTGGAGCCGGTTCTCCTCTGCCGCAATCCGGTCCTGGAGGGCAGTCAGGCGTTCGAACCGTTCCTGGACCACTGCCTTGGGAAGCTGGTCCGGCAGGTCAGCGGCAGGGGTTCCGGGGCGCTTGGAGTACTGGAACGTGAAGGCGGTGGCGAAGCGTGACTTCTCCACAACATCCAGCGTCGCCTGGAAGTCCTCTTCGGTTTCGCCGGGGAATCCCACAATGATGTCGGTGGAGATCGCCGCGTGCGGGATCTTTTCGCGCACTTTGTCCAGGATCCCCAGGAACTTGCTGGACCGGTAGGAACGCCGCATGTCCCGAAGAACCTTGTCCGACCCCGACTGCAGCGGCATGTGCAGCTGCGGCATCACATTGGGGGTCTCGGCCATGGCGTCAATGACGTCGTCGGTGAAAGCGGCTGGGTGTGGGCTTGTGAAGCGGACCCGCTCCAGGCCTTCGATGTCCCCGCAGGCCCGGAGGAGCTTGGAGAATGCCTGGCGGTCGCCGAACTCGACACCGTAGGAGTTGACGTTCTGGCCCAGGAGTGTGACCTCGATGGCGCCGTCGTCCACCAGGGCCTGGATCTCCGCCAGGATGTCTCCCGGCCTGCGGTCTTTCTCTTTTCCGCGGAGGGCGGGCACGATGCAGAAAGTGCAGGTGTTGTTGCAGCCGACGGAGATCGATACCCAGCCTGAGTAGACGGAGTCCCTCTTGGTGGGAAGCGTGGAGGGGAAGACGTCCAGCGACTCGAGGATTTCAAGCTGTGCCTCGTTGTTGTGCCGGGCGCGGTCCAGCAGGGCGGGCAGGGCGCCGACATTATGGGTGCCAAAAACGGCGTCCACCCACGGGGCCTTCTTCAGGATGGTTTCCCTGTCCTTCTGCGCGAGGCAGCCGCCCACAGCAATCTGCATGCCGGGGTTTGCTGCTTTCACCGGAGCCAGGATGCCAAGGTTGCCGTAGAGCTTGTTGTCAGCGTTCTCCCGGACCGCGCAAGTGTTGAACACCACGACGTCGGCCTGCTCACCGTCTGCCGGCACGTACCCTGCGTCCTCCAGCATCCCGGCCATCCGCTCCGAGTCGTGGACGTTCATCTGGCAGCCAAACGTCCGCACCTGGTAGGTGCGGGGCTTGGGAGCACCGGATTGCGGAGCACCGCCAGCTTCTGCAGAGGGGCTGGTACCGGGAAAAGGGGAAGGGATGGTCAAACTCACCTGTTAAGGGTACCGGTTTTACGGGTTGCCACGGTCGGCTCCGGCGCAGGAGTCCAGGACCTCGTTGACGATCCGGAACGCCTGCGAGGGCTGATAGCCCTTGCGCGCCAGCATGGAGGCCAGCCGCCGGGTTGCCTTGTCCCTTGCAGCCTGGTCCTGCAGATCCGTTCCCGGGCGGAGCTTCCGCTCCACGAGCTGCCGGGCGGCGGCTTCCTCATCCGCGTCTGTCAGCTGGTCCAAGGCTGCGGCGGCGGTTTCCTGGTCGATGCCCTTCTCCGCGAGTTCGCGGCGCAGCGCGCCTTTCGCAAGTTTGCGCGACTGGGAGCGGCTCCTCACCCACATGTCCGCGAATTCGGCGTCGTTGATCAGGCGTGCTTCCTGGAAGCGGTCCAGGACTGCCTCGGCGACGTCCTCCGGGATGTTCCGTTCGGCGAGTTTCCGGGCGAGCTGCAGCCTGCTTTTGGCCGACGCGGTCAGTTGCCGGTACACGATGTTCTGCGCAACGGACACCGGATCCGGCTCTGCGTCCCCGGCAACGGAAGAGCCGTGGTCCGGGCCGACCTGGAACGCGCCGTCATCTGAAACTCCGCGCCGCCCGCCGGCTGTCGCCCGGCGGGGACGCGGATTGTCGATACCGGTCAACGGCTAGAACCCGTCAACGGCCTTCAGCTTCGGGGAGTCTTTGGACTCCGGTTCCGCAGGCTTGACGCCCACGCCGAGCTTTTCCTTGATCAGGCGCTCGAGTTCGGCAGCAAGTTCAGGGTTGTCACGGAGGAACCTGCGGGAATTCTCCATGCCCTGGCCAAGCTGGTCGCCGTCGTAGGTGAACCAGGAGCCGGACTTCTTGATGATGCCGTGCTCGACGCCCATGTCGATGATGCCGCCCTCACGGGAAATGCCCTGGCCGTAGATGATGTCGAATTCGGCCACCTTGAAGGGCGGAGCCATCTTGTTCTTGACGATCTTCGCCTTGGTCCGGTTGCCAACGGAATCGGCACCTTCCTTCAGGGTCTGGATGCGCCGGACGTCGATACGGATGGAGGCGTAGAACTTCAGGGCCTTACCGCCGGTGGTGGTTTCCGGGGAGCCAAAGAAGACGCCGATCTTCTCGCGGAGCTGGTTGATGAAGATCGCAGTGGTCTTGGTCTGGCTGAGGCGGCCGGTGATCTTACGCAGGGCCTGGCTCATGAGGCGGGCCTGGAGGCCGACGTGGCTGTCACCCATGTCGCCCTCGATTTCGGCGCGGGGCACCAGCGCTGCGACGGAGTCGATCACAATGATGTCCAGGGAGCCCGAGCCCACCAGCATGTCCATGATTTCCAGCGCCTGCTCGCCGGTGTCCGGCTGGGAGACCAGGAGGGCGTCGGTGTCCACACCGAGCTTGGCGGCGTACTCGGGGTCAAGGGCGTGCTCGGCGTCGATGAAGGCGGCGATGCCGCCCAAGCGCTGGGCGTTGGCCACGGCGTGGAGCGCCACGGTGGTCTTACCGGACGATTCCGGCCCGTAGATTTCGACAACGCGGCCACGGGGAAGGCCGCCAATTCCCAAAGCAACATCCAGGGCAATGGATCCGGTGGGGATGACCTCGATCGGGGCCCGGACTTCGTCGCCGAGCCGCATGACCGAGCCTTTACCGAACTGTTTGTCGATCTGGGCCAGCGCTGCTTCGAGCGCTTTTGCACGATCCGGGGCTGCCGCCATGGTTCACACCTCTAATGCTTTCTCGCTTTGGAGTGGCCTCAGCGGCCGTTTATTGGTCATCTCTGACGCTACTGGGACCCACTGACATTCCGGCCGGGTGAGGGCGGCTATGTGGATAACCCGCTAGGAAAAGCATAGCTTTACCCGAACAGGTATTCGAACAACCGCACGGCGTGTCAGGAGAAACCGGCTAGTCGGTGCGGGGCTTGATATCCCGGCCCAGGCGGCGCTCGGCGGGAACATCCTGCACGTCGCAGACGGCCAGCCACACCCTGCGGGGCTCTATGCCGGCGGCAAGCGCCTGGTCCGCGGTGCGCCCGCCCACCCCTGCCAGGACAAGGCTGCTGCTGAGGACCCGCGAGTACCCGGCGCCGAATTCGTCGTCCATGAGTCGCCAATAATCGCTGATTCGCACCAGAAAAGTCTCTCACGATCCGGCGCACTAGAATTGTTGCCATGAGCAACTCCCCTGACGTCCCCTCCCCGCAAGGCCGCCATGATGAGGCGACCGTGGACGCCGCGGTCCAAAACGTGGAACACCAGATCAGTCTCTTCTGGCGGCGCGCACGGTCGATCTCCAACCAGCTTTCCCGCGAGGTCCATCCGGACATGGAGCCGGCGGCGTACGGCCTCCTGACGGTGATCCGTCGTGAGGGACCGATCCGCCTCACCGACCTGGCGATGAACATCGGCGTCGGCAAGCCGTCCGTCAGCCGGCAAATCGCTTTCCTGGAGAGCCTGGGTCTTGTGTCCAAGGAGGCAGATCCCCTGGACGGACGGGCGCAGGCAATCCGGCTGACCCCCAAGGGCGAGGAAAAGATGCACCAGGTCCAGGACGCCCGGCGGCAGGTGTTCCGGGAACGCCTCGGCGAGTGGCCCGTGGAGGAACTCGAGGAACTGGCCCGCTGCATGGCCAAGCTTAACTCGACCTACGAACGGGACGGCTTCCCGAAGGATGGCCAGGCGCCCACCCTGGAAAATCAATAGCAGAAACGCACTGAAGCCCCCGGCCGCGGCCGGGGGCTTCAGTGTTTGCTACATTCCGGGAGCCGCCTTCCGGCGGAACCCTACCGGGCGCCGGAAAGGAGGCCCGTGGAAAGTTCGTCGTTAAGTTCAGTGTTGAGGTCGCGCTCAAGGTCGCGGCCATAACGCTGGGAGAATTCCTGGGGAACGGTGTCCGGAACGGCAACGCCTTCTGCAACCGCCACCCTGTCGCTCACCTCGCGAAGCATGCTGGACAACGGAACGTCCAGGGCCGAGCAGATCGAGGACAGCAGTTCGGATGATGCTTCCTTCTGGCCGCGCTCCACTTCACTGAGGTAACCCAGGGAGACACGGGCGCTGTGCGAAACTTCACGGAGCGTACGCCCCTGACGCTGGCGGACATCGCGCAGGACATCACCAATTTCGTGACGAAGTACAACCATCTTGCGCTCCTTCTGTTCGCTCTTGCCCTGATCGGCGAGGCCCACATCCTTCCAGCGGACAACGCCGTTTACGGATACGGGCTGCTTTACCATCTGTATCGCCTTGCTCCCTCATTGGTCAGGTCCGCCCTAAGGCGAACCGTCGTGGTCATTTCATCCTAGGCGCCTCCGCTCTCCGGAAGCGACACAATGTAATAACTAATCGGTACCGGCTTTTGTTCCCATCAACTTTACGCCCAGTAACTTCGGGGTACCGGGCCTACCCGGACAGGGCTTCGAGGAGCCTTTCAAGGGCCGCCCCGCACGCCTGTCCGCGGATCTCGGCCCGGCTTCCCGAAAAGGCGTACTCGAAGGCCGCCGTTCCGGCTGCGGTGGCTATGCCGACGTAGACGGTGCCCACGGGCTTTCCGTCGTGTGCCTCCGGCCCGGCAACGCCTGTGGTGGAGATGCCGATGTCAGCGTTGAGGACGGTCCGGGCTCCTGCCGCCATGGCCGCGGCAACGTCCGGGTCGACGGATCCGACGCGCGCCAGGAGCACGGACGGGACATCCAGGACTTTTTCCTTAACGGAGTTCTGGTAGGCAACCACGCCGCCCTGCAGGATGCCTGAGGCGCCTGGGGTGTCCGCAAGGACTGCGGACACCATGCCGGCGGTCAGTGATTCGGCGGTGGCCACGGTCCGCCCTGCGTCGAGGGCTTTGCGGACCGCTTCAGCCGACAAGTGGTGGAGATTGGTCATGCGGGTTCCTGGCGTTTTTCGTTGCGCGCCTGCAGCTTTCCCTTGGCCCGGATCCGCAGTGCTTCCACCACGTATTCCACGCCGGTCCACACTGTGATCACCACAGCGGCCATCATCACTGCAAACGCCACCCACACGAGCCACGGGGCAAAAGAGCCCAGCGGCAGGAGGTACAGGAAGATCGCTGCGGTCTGGACCACGGTCTTGAGCTTGCCGCCGCGGGAGGCCGGGATAACGCCGTAGCGGATCACAAAGAAGCGCAGGGCCGTGACGCCCCATTCGCGGACGAGGATGAGTACGGTAACCCACCATGGCAGTTCGCTGAGCACCGAGAGCATCACCAGCGCCGAGCCGATGAGGAGCTTGTCCGCAATGGGGTCGGCGATCTTGCCGAAGTCGGTGACGAGGTTCCGGCTCCTGGCGATATCGCCGTCGAGCTTGTCCGTGTAGATGGCGACGGCGAACGCAAGGACCGCCGCCCAGCGCCACACGCCTGCCTCACTGCGCAGCCCGGGGGCGTCCGCGATGAGGAACCAGACAAAAAACGGCACCAGTGCGATGCGGATCATGGTCAGGATGTTGGGAAGGTTCCAGACCCCGGCACGGCCTGGGCCGGCGGCGGTTGCATCGGTGCTAGTCACGTTTCTAGGCTACAGTCCCCGGGCTAACGCCCGGTCAGGGACCAGGCGTCCTCGGAGCCGTCTTCGTCGTCATAGCCGCCGGGCGGGGAATCCGAGCCGTCGTAATATTCGACGTTCTGCTTCCGCTGGTCAAGGTCTGCGGCCACCAGGTCTTCGGCGTAGCCGCCCTGGGCGATGTTGGCGTTGGCGTTGTCGCTCAGCGCGGCGGTCTGCGAATCGGGTGCTGCCGGGGCTTCCTGCCCCTTCATGGCGGCAAGGACGGGTGCGAGGTCGTCCGGTTTCACCAGGACATCCCTGGCCTTGGAGCCTTCGGAGGGGCCAACGACCCCGCGTGATTCCAGCAGGTCCATCAGCCGGCCGGCCTTAGCGAAGCCGACCCGCAGCTTGCGCTGCAGCATCGACGTGGAGCCGAACTGCGTGGTGACCACAAGCTCGGTGGCCTGCAGCAGGACTTCGAGGTCGTCCCCGATGTCGTCGTCGATCTGCTTCTTGGGCGCTTCGGCTGCGACGTCGTCGCGGTAGGTGGCCTGGAGCTGTCCCTTGACGTGCTCAACCACCTTGTGGATTTCCGATTCGGTGACCCATGCGCCCTGGACGCGCATGGCCTTGGAGGCACCCATGGGCAGGAACAGGGCGTCACCCTGGCCGATAAGCTTTTCGGCCCCGGGCTGGTCCAGGACCACGCGCGAGTCGGTCACCGAGGACGTGGCAAACGCCATGCGTGAGGGCACGTTCGCCTTGATGAGGCCGGTCACCACGTCCACGGACGGCCGCTGGGTGGCCAGGACCAGGTGGATGCCGGCGGCGCGGGCGAGCTGGGTGATGCGGACAATCGAGTCTTCAACATCGCGGGGAGCCACCATCATCAGGTCGGCGAGCTCGTCCACGATCACCAGCAGGTACGGGTAGGGCCGGATGACGCGCTTGGAGTCCACCGGCGGCTGGACCTTGCCGGCGCGGACCGCTTTGTTGAAGTCGTCGATGTGCTTGAAGCCGTAGTTGGCGAGGTCGTCATACCGGGCGTCCATCTCGCGGACCACCCACTGAAGCGCCTCGGCCGCCTTCTTCGGGTTGGTGATGATGGGCGTGATGAGGTGCGGGACGCCCTCGTAGGCGGTGAGCTCCACGCGCTTGGGGTCCACCATGACCATGCGCACCTCGTCGGGGGTGGCGCGCATCAGGATGGAGGTGATCATCGAGTTCACGAAGGATGACTTACCGGCACCGGTGGCACCGGCCACCAGCAGGTGGGGCATCTTGGCGAGGTTGGCCACCACGTAGCCGCCCTCCACGTCCTTGCCAACGCCCATCACCATCGGGTGGTCCGTGCGGCGGGCGTTCTGGCTGCGGAGGACGTCGCCCAGGGAGACGGTTTCGCGGTCGGTGTTGGGGATCTCGATGCCGATGGCGGACTTGCCCGGGATGGGGCTGAGGATGCGCACGTCACTGGACGCCACGGCGTAGGAGATGTTCTTGGACAGTGCGGTGACGCGCTCCACCTTGGTGCCCGGGGCCAGCTCGATCTCGTACCGGGTCACGGTGGGGCCGCGGCTGAAGCCGGTGACCGTGGCATCGACGTTGAACTGCTGGAGGGTGTCGGTCAGGGCAGCGACGACGGCGTCGTTCGCTTCCGTGCGCTCCTTCGGGATGGATCCGGGGGTCAGGTAGTCCGAGGCCGGGAGCGTGTAGGTGACGTCGCCGGCGAGGGACAGCTGCTCGGTGCGCTGCGGGATGGGAACCGGCGGTGGTGCGGGTGCCACCGGGTTGGACGGCACGGTGGGCGCGGCGGCCGGCTTTGCCGCTGGCGGGGCCATGCCGGGGGTGATCATAGGGATGGCTTCGGTGGCGTTCTCCCCTGCGGAGGGCGGGGCGCCGGCACCGAGTCCCTGGGCTGCCTTGATCTTTTCGACGGCGATCTCCGCCTGGGTGGGACGGCGGACGCCGGGGGCCGGCCGCGGCGGCTTCGGGTCGTCGTCGTCGATCACGGCGTGCTCGAACGCTTCGTCGCCCACATAGCCTTCCAGTCCGGCGTCGCCGTCCTCCTCATCCTTGCCGAAGAAGCGGCGCTTCTTCTTCCTGGCATTCTTGGGGGGTGCGGCGGCGGGGGTCCGTTCCAGGTAGCTGCGGTCGTGCTTGTCACGGTCCTGTTCATCCAGGAGGTCGATGCCCATGAGGTGGTCGTAGGCAGCGTGCAGCCTGCGCGGGACTGCAGTGAACGGCGTGGCGGTGATGATCAGCAGTGAGACGAACGCCAGCAGGGAGTACAGCACCAACGGAACAGCGGAGTGGATGGCGGCCAGGGGCGATGCGGCAAGGAATCCGAGCATTCCGCCGGCCTGGCGGAGGCCGTCAAAGCCCTGGGCAACCGTGGGCTGCCCGCCCAGGACGTGTGCCAGCCCGCAGCCGGCAAAGGTCATGATCAGGAAGCCGATGCCCACCCTGTTGTTGCCCCGCCCGTCGGACGGCTGGCGGAAGAGCCGGAACGCGCAGACAAACAGCATGAGCGGAAGCAGGAGTGATATCCAGCCGAAGGTTCCGTTGACCACGGCATATACGGCGTCCGGGAACCAGCCGGTAAGGCCCCACCAGGCAAAGGTGGCGATGAAGATTCCGAGGGCGAGGTTGAACAGGGCGGCGCCGTCCCGGCGGTCCTCTGACGGGAGGTCGCTGACGTCATGGCCGATGCGCCGCACCCCTCCGCCTACCAGGTGGCCGAGGCCCAGCCATGCCCCGCCCACCACGCGCAGCAGCCACGGCTGGTGGTGCTCGACGGCGGGAAGCTGGCGGGTGCGTGCAGTGCTCGTGGAGCCGCCGGCACGTCCGGTTTTGGCGGCCGTGGAGCCAGCGCCGCGGCCGGAGGAGCTGCCGGTTTTGCTGCCGGCGCGGCCCCTGCTGGATCCATTGGGCGCGGAAGTAGTACGAGTGGCCATACTAGCCACGGTACCCGAGTTGGGCCGGATTTCCGGGGATTTGGGTGCCGCCGTTCCCCGGTTCGCGGCCCCTTAAACGCCTCCGGCCCGCGGTCCCGTGGGGCACGGGAACGCAGGCCGGCAGCGGCAGCGGATGTCAGGCCTCGAGCACCACGGGAATGATCATGGGCTTGCGGCGCAGCTTGCGGTTGACCCAGGTGCCCACCACCCGGCGGACCACCTGCTGGAGCTGGTGGCTGGTGTGGTCCGCATGGTTGAGCACGGCTTCCTCCAGCGCAGCGTTGATCTTGGGGATGATGTCGTCGAAGACGGAATCATCCTCTGCCACGCCGCGGGCGTGAATTTCCGGCCCGGACACCACCTTGCCGGTGGCGCGGTGGATGACGGTGATGATGGAGATGAAGCCTTCGTCGCCGAGGATCCGGCGGTCCTTGAGGTCGGCGTCGGTGATCTCGCCCACGCTGGAGCCGTCCACGTAGACGAAGCCGACTTCGACCTGTCCCACCACGTCAGCGCGGTGGTCCTTGAGGTCGATGACCGTGCCGTTGTCCGCGAGGATGACGCTTGCTTCCGGAACACCGGACTCGATGGCGATCTTGCCGTTGGCGATCAGGTGGCGGGTTTCACCGTGCACCGGCATGGCGTTCAACGGCTCGAGGATGTTGTAGCAGTACAGCAGCTCCCCGGCCGCGGCGTGGCCGGAGACGTGGACCTTGGCGTTGCCCTTGTGGATCACGTCGGCGCCCAGCTTCAGCAGCCCGTTGATGATCCGGAACACGGCGTTCTCGTTGCCGGGGATAAGGCTTGAGGCCAGGATGACGGTGTCGCCGTCGCCCACCACCACCCGGTGGTCGCCATTCGCCATCCGGGACAGGGCGGCCATGGGCTCGCCCTGGGATCCGGTGGACATCAGCACCACGCGGTTGTCCGGCAGGTTGTCGATGTTCTTGATGTCGACGATAAGGCCCGGGGGGACGTCCAGGTAGCCAAGTTTTTCGGCAATCGCCATATTGCGGACCATGGAGCGGCCAACGAAGGCCACCTTGCGGTTGTGCTTGGCGGCTGCGTCCAGGACCTGCTGCACGCGGTGCACGTGCGAGGAGAAGGACGCGACGATGATGCGCTTGGTGGCCTGGCCGAAAAGCCGTTCCAGCGTGGGGCCGATTTCCTTCTCGGCGGTAGTGAAGCCCGGGATATCGGCGTTGGTGGAGTCGGACATAAAGAGGTCCACGCCTTCTTCGCCGAGCTTGGCGAAGTGGCGGAGGTCCGTGATGCGCCCGTCCAGCGGCAGCTGGTCCATTTTGAAATCGCCGGTATGCAGCACTGTGCCGCCGGCTGTCCGGATGAACACGGCGAGGGCGTCGGGGATGGAGTGGTTGACGGCCACGAACTCACATTCGAAGGGCCCGAACTTCTCCACCTGCCCTTCCTCAACAGTGAGCGTGTAAGGCCGGATGCGGTGCTCCTGCAGTTTCGCCTCAATCAGGGCGAGGGTGAGCTGGGAGCCCACCAGCGGGATGTCGTTGCGGCGCCGCAGCAGGTACGGAACGGCCCCGATGTGGTCTTCGTGGCCGTGGGTGAGGACAACAGCCACGATGTCGTCCAGCCGGTCCTCGATGTAGGAGAAATCGGGCAGGATCAGGTCAACGCCGGGCTGGGTTTCCTCGGGGAAGAGGACGCCGCAGTCCACGATCAGCAGCTTGCCGTCGATCTCGAACACGGCCATGTTCCGGCCGATCTCCCCCAGTCCGCCCAAAGGAACAATCCGGAGCGTTCCCTGCGGCAGGCGGGGAGGGGTGACAAGGCCGGTGAGGGCAGTTTGGGTCATATTGCACTACTTTCCAGGCGGAAGGGTGCTGGTCTTACTCCTCAGGAAAAGACCAGCCCCGCTTCCGCCAAATCCCCGCGGATGGTTTCGATCTCGGCTTCGTCCGGCTCCACGAGGGGCAAACGGACAATCGAGTTGGGCAGGACTCCCTGCCATTTAAGAATCTGCTTGGCCGCAACGGCGCCCTGGACCCGGGTCATGGTGGCACGCACCACGGGCTGGAGTTCAAAGTTGATCTTGCGGGCGGTGCTGAGGTCGTTCGCGTTGACGGCGTCGATGAGCTCGCGGAAGCGGCGCGTGGCCACGTGCGTTGTAACGCCCACAAGGCCGACGGCGCCCAGCGCCATCCATGGAAGGGTCAGTCCGTCGTCACCTGAGTAGAACAGGAGATCCGTCTCGGCCATGACGCGGGTGGCAGCGACGAAGTCGGCCTTGGCATCCTTCACCGCCACGATGTTCGGGTGCTGTGCCAGCCGGATCATGGTGTCGGGCTCGATCGGGATGGAGGATCGTCCGGGAATGTCGTACAGCATCACGGGGACGTCCACGGCGTTGGCGACGGTTTCGAAATGCGCGCGGACACCGGCCTGGCTGGGCTTGTTGTAGTACGGCGTCACCAGCAGGAGGCCGTCGACGCCGAGGGCTGCGGCCTGCCGGGACAGGTGGACTGAGTGGGCGGTGTCGTTGGTGCCTGTGCCGGCGATGATGGCGGCACGGCCGCCCACCGCGTCCTTGACGGCGCGGAACATGCCGAGGTTTTCCTCGTCGGTCAGCGTGGAGGTTTCGCCTGTGGTTCCGGTAACCACCAGGCCGTCGCAGCCGTCGTCCACCAGCCTGCTGGCCAGTGCTGCAGCCTGCTCATAATCCACTGCGCCGTCCTTGGTGAACGGTGTGACCATGGCGGTCAGAAGAGTACCAAGGGCAGGGAGATGCGCGGATGTGTCAGCCATGGAAAAAACGTTACCCTGTCCACGGCTGGTTAGGACAATGCCAGGGGCGTGATGCACGTCAAATACTGGACCGGCCGAACCACCGCCGCGCGCGACCCACCCCTTCCGCCACCACTTTCCGGTCAACGCCCGGCACCGAACCAGCAGCGGGAGCCGCCCCCGGCCAGGACGTGGGTCGCCCGCCAGTCATACATGGGGTGCACCGCCGGTCATGGGAGCCGGCCAAGGAATGGGGTGCCCCGCTGGTCAGGAGGCAGGGTGCCGGGCGGGGCGGGACGGCTCCACCGGCGGGCGGTAAGCCGGCGGGTGGCAATACCGTCCGACGGCGGCCTGGCGCAGGTCCTCGGCCCACGACGACAGCCGCTGGGCGGCCCTGACGTAGTGGAAAAGCTCCACGGGGGTGAGCGCATCGATGTCCGTCTCGGCGAGGCGCCGGGCCAGCTCCGCTCCCTCAGGCTGGGCCGCGAGGCTGATGCCCTCCCGCTCCCACTGGACATCCTCGGGCGGCCGGCCGGCCACCAACTGGCGGAACAGGTAGTCGACGACCCCCGGGCTCATGGCCTTGGCGAGCCCGTCACTGCCGGAGTTATCGGCAGGGCTTCCGCATGATGGAGTGTACATGGCGGCAATCTTATTCGAACATATATTCGAATACAAGGAGGTCCGGCGGGCAACCCCGGCACAGGGAGGTGTGAGACGATCTGGTCATGACGTCCCGTAATGCGGCCAGAACGTCCCGGAAATCCGGCGGGCAGCCCGCCTCGGGGCGCCTCCACGGCATCGACGCGGCCCGTGGCCTCGCGCTGCTCGGGATGATGGCCACCCATCTGCTCCCCACCTTCGAATCAAACGCCGGCCTCACTCCCACATGGATCGGTCTCACGTTTTCGGGCAGGGCAGCAGCGCTGTTCGCTGTCCTGGCCGGGGTGGGCCTGGCCTTGTCCACGGGCAAGCACAAGCCGGTGCAGGGCCCGGACCTCACCGCCGCCCGACGCGGCATTGCCCTGCGCGCCCTGGTGATAGCCGCCGTCGGACTTACCCTGGGCGGGCTGGAAGTCAACCTTGCCATCATCCTGGTCCATTACGCTGTGCTGTTCCTGTGTGTCCTGCCCTTCCTCGGGATGGGCCTGAGGCGGCTCTGCGTGTGGGCCGGCGGCTGGATCCTGGCCTCCCCCGTCCTGGCGTACATGCTGCGCCCATGGCTCCTGGCCGCCGAGCCTCCTCTCAAACTGGGCCACAACCCGTCCTGGGAGGACCTCGCCACTCCGTCACGGCTGCTGGCCGACGTGTTCTTCACCGGCTACTACCCCGTGTTCCAGTGGCTTTCGTACCTGCTGGTGGGGCTCATCGTGGGCCGGCTGGTGCTGGGCAGGGCGATGGTTCCGGTGGTCCTGCTGGTGGCCGGTTCGGTGGCTGCCGTCCTGGCCAAGACCCTGGGGGTCACCGCCATGGAAAGCTGGGGCGGCCGCGCTGCCCTGGAGGAGGTGCTCAATTCCCCCGGATACCCGCTGGACAGCGTGCTGCAGGTCAACCTGACGGGTATCCCACAGGAGGGTTCCTGGTGGTGGCTGGCATCTGCCGCGCCACACTCCGCAACCACCCTGGACCTGCTGCACACATCCGCCGTGGCCGTGGCCGTGATAGGGGCATGCCTCCTGCTGGGCCGGCTGGCCGAATGGGTGGACCTGGACCTGCTGCTGCCGCTGCGCGGCGCGGGCGCGATGACCCTGAGCCTTTACACCGTCCACGTCTGGGTGGTTTCAGGGTTCTACCTGAAGCCGCTGCCCGCCGGCTGGACCGAGGACGGGATGTATTTTGCCCAGGCCGCCACGGCCATGATCGTGGGCATCGTGTTCGTGCTGCTCAAGTGGCGCGGCCCCCTCGAATGGCTGGGTCACGCGGCAAACCAGGTGGGCCGCGGCCAGGTCAAGGCTGTCCTCCCCTAGGCGGGGGCGTTTCCCTGGAAGAGCCTGACGGCGTCGCGCATGGAGGCCCGGGCACGCTTGCGGTCGCCCGCGGCGTCATAGGCGCAGCTCAGCCGGAACCAGGAACGCCAGTCGTCCGGAGCGGCCTCGGCCTCGGCCTTGTACTTCTCGAATTCCGCATCCGCTGCCGAGCGGACGATCCGGCCAGCGGGCGTGCGGGGCAGCTCATCCACCGGCAGGCCGCCCTCGGCCTCCAGGACCTTTGCCATCTGCTCGGTCCGGGCCCCGAACATCAGTTCCCGGATCAGGGCCCACGCACCTATGACCGGCAGCACCAGGTACGCAGCCCCGATTGCCTGGGCCGCCAGGTTGCTGTCCGTCAGGAGGAGGATGGAACGCTGGAAGGACACCACCAGGTAGAAGACCAGCAGCAGCGTTACCGCCCCCACCCAGATCTTGGTGCGGTTCTTCCGGAACCCTGCCAGCAGTCCGCCCATGGCCTAGAACCCCAGGTCCAGGTAGCCGTCCAGGCCCACCGTCAGCCCGGGGTGGGCAGCCACGTTGCGCACGCCAAGAAGCACGCCCGGCATGAAGGAGGCACGGTCAAAGGAGTCGTGGCGCAGGGTCAGCTGCTCACCGGAACCGCCCAGCAGGACTTCCTGGTGTGCCACCAGTCCTCGGAGGCGGACGCTGTGGACCCGGATGCCGTCAACCTCACAGCCACGCGCTCCCGCCAGCTCACTGGTGGTGGCATCCGGGCTGGGCGGCACCTCTGCGGCGTTGCGTTCGGCCGCGATCAGCTGCGCGGTACGGACCGCGGTGCCGGAGGGGGCATCCACCTTGTCCGGGTGGTGGAGCTCAATGATCTCCACGGATTCAAAGTACTTGGATGCTTTGGCGGCAAAGGCCGAGGCGAGCACCGAACCAAGGGCAAAGTTCGGGGCGATCAGGACGCCCGTCTCCGGGTGGCCGGCCAGCAGGCCCTCCAGCCCGGCAAGGCGGTCGGCATCCCAGCCGGTGGTGCCCACCACGGCGTGAATGCCATGCTCGACGGCGAAGCGGACGTTCGCTTCGGTGCTTTCCGGAACGGTCAGGTCCACAACGTACCGGGCGCCGGCAGCAGTGATTTTGTCCAGCGAATCACCCCGCCCCAGGGCCGCAACGAGTTTCATGTCGGGTGCGGCTTCAACGGCTTTTACGGCTTCGGCGCCCATGCGGCCATTGGCGCCCAGGACGGCCACCAGCTTGGGATCGGAGAGTTGTTCGGTCATGCCGTTAACCCTACCGGCGGGGCAGGGAGGCAGGGGAACCGGGGACTGTGCGTTACCTCGCAGGAACAGGGCCGGCTATGGCGGCAGCGGAACCGCAGCAGCAGCGTCAGCTGCCCGCACCCACCCATTCCACGGTGCCGTCAGCGAAGAACTGTTCCTTCCAGATGGGCACCTGCTCCTTGATCCTGTCCACCAGTTCCGCACACACCGCAAAGGCCTGCCCGCGGTGGGCCGCGGACACGGCGCACACCAGCGCGGGATCACCGATTTCCAGCATGCCGATCCGGTGCGCTGCCCAGATCCGCACGGGCTGCGGCAACGGGCCGGTGCCGCCTTCGCCTTCGCCGCTGCCGCGGGCAGCCTGCTGTTCGGCTGCAAGGCGGGCCACGACGTCGGCCATCACCTGGTGGGCCGTGGGGTGCGCACTGTAGCTGAGCCGCTCAACCGCCTTGCCGCCGTCGTGATTGCGCACCACGCCGCTGAAGCTCACCACCGCACCGGCTGTGTCACTTTCCACCGCGGCGATGGCCTGGTCGACGGAGATGGGTTCCGCGCTCAGCACGGCGTTGACTACCTCGAATGCTGCTTCAGTGCCCATGTCCGCCTTCCAGCTGGTCGCAAAGGTGCCCGATCACCGGGGCAAGGACGGTCAGCCCGTCCATGACTCCCTTGGGTGATCCGGGCAGGTTGATGATGAACGTGGTCCCGGCTGCACCGGCATAACCACGGCTGAGCGCCGCCAGCGGGGTTTTCGCGGCTCCGGCACGGCGGACCGCTTCCATGATGCCGGGAATTTCGCGGTCCAGCAGCGGTAGGGTGACGTCGGGGGTCCGGTCGTCCGGGCTGAGGCCCGTGCCGCCGCTGGTGATGACGACGGCGGGGCGCTGGGTCAGGAGGGCACGGATGGCTGCTCCTACCGGCTCGCCGTCGGGAACCACCATGGCGGGAAACACGTCAAACCCGTGTTCCGTGAGCCAGTCGGTGATGACGGGCCCGGTTTCGTCGTCGTAGATCCCGGCCGCAGCACGGGTGGAGGCAATGACGACGCCTGCCTTCCTGCCCTGCACGTCGCCGTGGCTGTGGGGGTCGGGGGCATTCAGGGTGCCGGGGCTGCTCACAGTGTCCAGTCCCCGCTCTTGCCGCCGCTTTTGGCCAGCACCTTGATGTCGGTGAGGACGGCGTGCTTGTCCACCGCCTTGACCATGTCGTAAACGCTGAGCGCCGCCACCGAGGCTGCCGTGAGTGCTTCCATCTCCACGCCGGTAACGCCGCGCGTCTTGACGGTAGCCAGGATGGAGACGGCCTCCGGTGCCAGCTCGAAGTCCACGGTGACCTTGGACAGGGGAAGCGGATGGCACAGCGGAATCAGTTCGGGGGTCTTTTTGGCGGCCATGATCCCGGCCACCCGTGCCACGGCCAGGGCGTCCCCCTTGGGCAGGCCGCCCGAGCCGAGCAGGCCCATGACCTCTGCGGTGGTGCGGACCGTAGCGGTGGCTGTGGCCTCACGGGTGGTTTCGGCTTTGGCGGAGACGTCCACCATCTGGGCGCTGCCGTCCTGGCGCAGGTGCGTCAGCGCGGCCGGGGTCTGTTCTGCATTCACAGCATCCATACTTCCACCTCCGCCCCTGCCGCGAGCACGGCCACTCCTTCCGGAACATGGACGAGCACGTTGGAGCCTGCCAGCGCGTGCATGAGGTGTGAGCTTTCGCCGCCCTGCAGTTCGACGGTTCCGTCCGCTTTGAGGGTGCCGCGGCGGACCTGGTGCTTGTGCCCGGGCGAGGTGAGCGGCTGGCTGAGCCGGGCGCGGACCGGCAGGCGGGGCGCCGGGGCGCCCAGCAGGGCAGCGAGGACGGGGCGGAGGAACATTTCAAAGGACACGAGGCAGCTGACCGGGTTGCCGGGGAACCCGAGGAAGGAACGTCCCTCGAAGGTGCCGATCCCCTGCGGCCCGCCCGGCTGCATGGCCACATGCAGGAACTCGACCGGCTGGTCCGCCATGGCCTGCCGGACCACTTCGTACGCGCCTTGGCTGACCCCGCCGGTGGTCACGATCAAGTCCGTTCCGGCACCTTCTTCCCGCAGCAGCGTCCTGAGCGCGTCCGGGTTGTCCGTGGCGATGCCAGCACGGCGGACGTGCAGTCCTGCCTGTTTCATGGCGGCTTCCAGGAGGGTCCCGTTGGAGTCGAAGATCCTGCCGGGCGGGAGCTCACGGCCGGGCTCCACCACTTCGTCGCCAGTGGTGACCAGCAGGATGGTCACGGCTTGGTACACCGTCACGTCCGGGATGCCCAGCGCGGCCAGGAGTCCCAGCTGGGCCGGGCCAAGGAAGGTGCCCGCCGCCAGGGCCGTGGCTCCGGCCTGCACGTCGCTGCCTGCAGCGCGGACAAACGTGCCTGCCGCTGCCGGCGGCAGCCACACGGTGGCGTGTTCCTTGGCCTGGGCGGCGGCTGGCAGGAAGCGGTCCGGAACGGCCCGCTCGATAGGGACGACGGCGTCAGCCCCCGCCGGCAGCATGGCTCCGGTCATGATCGGGGCAGCCATGCCGGGTTGGAGTGGTGCAGGGCTTGCGCCCGCTGGGACGGGAGGCATGATGCCCAGCTCTGCGCCGCCGTCGGGCACGTCTACGGAACGGATGGCATAGCCGTCCATTTGGGAGTTGGCGAAAGGCGGCAGGCTGAGGGCGGCACGCACGTCCGCCACCAGGCCGCGGCCCAGGGCATCCGCAAGGGGCAACGTTTCCGTCCGGTGCACCGAGTGCAAAGGCTCCAGCAACGCAGTGACGGCGGCTGCATGGTCTGCCACGGACCTCGCCTGGTGCTGTGCGTGATGCCGCTGGTGCTCCGTCCGGCGCTCCGCCTCTGCAGACGTTCCATGCGGTTGCGGGCTGGCCATGGTTCCGCCTTCAGGTCGAGCGTTCAGGGTGTCACGTCCACTCTAATCGTGTGGAGCCCGGTGGCTCCGTCCGGGACAACCGGCCGGCTCCGCTCGTCCTGGGCGCGTCCCGCGAGGTCCGTGGCACGGACCTGGACTTCGTACTGGCCCTCCGTCAGCTCCACGCCCAGTTTCCACTGGTACCAGGTGTCCACCGAGATGCCTTGGGCCAGGTCTGCCTGGCGCCAGGGTCCGCGGTTCAGCCGCAGCTCTACGGTGCCGATGCCGGTGTGCTGCGCCCAGGCGACACCGCCGAACATGACTGTCCCGGCCTTCACCTGCCTTCCGGGGCGGGGCACGTCGATCCTCGAAGAGGTCTTGATGGGCCCGCGCTCGGACCAGCCCCGCGGCGTCCAGTAGGCAACGTCGTCCGCGAACCGGGTGACTTTCAGCTCCGTGACCCACTTGGTGGCCGAGACGTACCCGTACAGCCCGGGCACCACCAGCCTGACGGGGAAGCCGTGCTCCAGGGGCAGCGGTTCGCCGTTCATGGCGGCGGCGAGCAAGGCGTCCCTGCCGTCGCTGAGTACCTCAAGCGGCGTGCCGGCCGTCCAGCCGTCGGCACTTCTTGACAGCACCATGTCCGCGCCGGTCCTGGGTCCGGCCAGTGCCAGCAGTTCGCGGACGGGCCAGCCGAGCCAGCGGGCGTTGCCGATGAGGTCTCCGCCCACGGTGTTGGACACGCAGGCGATGGTGATGTGGCGCTCGGTCAGGGGTTTGGCCAGGAGGTCGGCGAAGGTCAGTTCCACCTCGCGGTCCACCAGCCCTGTGACTTTGAGGACCCACGTGGCAGGGTCCACGGCGGGAACCGTCAGGGCGGTGTCGATGCGGTAGAAGTCCTTGTTGGGGGTGACCAGCGGCTGCATGCCGTCCACTCCGGCCTCGGCGTCGCCGGGTATGGCCGGTGCCGGTGATGCGGGAACGGGCAAGGTCACGCGGCTCCGGGCCTCGCCGGCGACGGCTGCAGCACCACGCCAGAGTCCCGCCAGCAGGCCTCCTGCCGCCGTAAACACCGCTCCCCCGGCCAGCGCCTGCAGGAAACGGCGGCGCGGCGGGGCACCGGGGGCAGGCTCCAGCGGGTGGGTCTCCCATTCCTGGAGCCTGCGAATGAGGAACCTGAGCAAAAGTACGGCGACGACGGCGGTGAGCACGGCCAGCACTGCGGCGTTGGCACTGGCCTGGGCCCGGGTCAGGACGGCGGCCAGGCCCACCGTGCCGAAGATGCCGGTCAGCGCCGCGCCGGCAAAGCGCTTCCGGTATTCCAGGATTCCTGCCAGGGCCGCCAGTGCAGCCATCACCAGGCCCATGCCCACGAGGAGGGCCGCCTTGTCCGCGGTGCCGAACGCCGCTACCGCCCAGTCCTTGACGCCCGGGGGAACGGCGTCGATCACCGCTCCGCCAACAGCGGTGACGGGTGACAGCGATGGACTGAAGAATCCGGCCAGCAGTTCTCCCAGCACGGCGGCGCTCCCCACTGCGACGACGCCGGCAGCTGCTGCGGCCCGCGGAGGGTGCCGCGGCCCGCCGTCGTGCGTTGCCTGCCCTGATGGCGTTGCCTGCCCTGGCGGCCGTGATTGCCTTGCCTGCGCTGATGGCGTTGCCTGCCCTGGCTCGGAGCTGCTCACCCCTCCAGCATAGGTTCGCGGAATACGCATGGCGCCGGTCCTGCCGGGAATGTGTTGCGTCCTCCGATCCGCACCGTGTGTGATGTGCGCCCCAAGGTGGCGTAGCCTGAATTCATGAGTGTCCAGCTAGGCATGCCGCAGCCACGGGGGGAAGCAGACGCACCCCTGCCGTCAGTTCCGGCCGCACGCCCCGGGGATGCGCCGGCCGGGCTCGCAGACCGGTATGGCCGCAGGGCGACGGACATGAGGCTGTCCCTGACTGACAAATGCAACTTGCGCTGCACCTACTGCATGCCGGCAGAGGGTCTGGAGTGGCTTTCCAAGCAGGCCGTGATGACCGCGGAGGAGATCGTCCGCATCGTGGGCATTGGGGTCGGGCAGCTGGGAGTCCGCGAGCTGCGGCTGACCGGCGGCGAGCCGCTGGTCCGGCACGACCTCGTGGACATCATTTCCGCCCTGCGCAGCAACCACCCGGACCTGCCGATCTCTATGACCACCAATGGCGTTGGCCTGGCGAAGAAGGCGGCCGCCCTGAAGGCCGCCGGACTGACCCGTATCAACGTGTCCCTTGACTCGCTGCACGAGGAAACCTTCACCCAGCTGACCCGCCGGCCGTTCCTGGACCAGGTACTGGCGGGCGTGGATGCCGCGTGGGCCGCGGGGCTTGGGCCGGTCAAGCTCAATGCGGTGCTGATGCGTGGAATCAACGACGCCGAGGCGCCATCGTTGCTGGACTGGGCGCTCGGCCGCGGCTACGAACTTCGCTTCATCGAGCAGATGCCGCTGGATGCCGACCACGGCTGGACACGGCGGAACATGATTACGGCTGCCGAGATCCGCCGGCTGCTCTCCGAGGACTTTGTCCTCAGCGCCGATCCCCGGGCCCGTGATGGTGCGCCTGCGGAACGTTTTGAAGTACGACGCCGGACGGCGGGCTCCGATGCCGGGTCCGGTCCGGTGCTGGGAACCGTGGGAATCATTGCGTCCGTGACGGAACCCTTCTGCTCCGACTGCCGCCGGACCCGGATCACGGCGGAGGGCAAGATCATGAGCTGCCTCTTTTCCCGCGAGGAGTTCGATCTGCTGGGACTGCTGCGCTCGGGTGCCGGCGACGCAGCCCTCGCCCAGCGCTGGCAGGACGCAATGTGGCTTAAGCCGAAGGCCCACGGTATGGACCACGTGGGACTTGATGCTCCGGACTTCGTCCAGCCGGACCGCAGCATGAGCGCCATCGGGGGCTGAATCTCTTGGACGTACGTTACTTCGCTGCCGCACGCGCTGCTGCCGGCCTGGACGAAGAGAGCTTCCACCTCGCGGAGGGCGCCACCGTGGCTGACCTTTTGGAGGCCGTGCTGGCCGTGGAGCGCCCTGAACCTCCGGCCGGCACTCCCCCGCTTCCCCGCATCCTCTCCCGGAGCAGCTTCCTGCTCAACGAAGTGGCGGTGCGTGACCACTCAGTTGTGTTAAAAGCCGGCGACGTCGTGGACGTTTTGCCACCTTTCGCCGGGGGGTAAGGAACGCCTATCCGGCCGGTCCTCCTGTTCTGTCCCTCATTGTCGGACCCCCTTGGCAGGATGGGTTTATGGGCAGGGAAGCGGTGACGAGGGCGTTTGCGGATATCAGGGCCGCCCTTGCCGTGCTCAACGCGGAGGTGGACGGGTGCGGTTCGGAGCCGTTCTCTGCTGCCGATCCGTTAGCCGGGCTGGCAGAGGGGAGCCTGGACATCCTCGCCGCCGCCAGGGAGGCCGAAGCCGGGCTTGCAGGCCTGAAGGCCCGCGCTGCCATGAAGTACGCCGACACCGCCCACGCCCTGGCCCCTCCCGGGACTCCGGTGCAGGCACAGGAAATGGCTGTGGCCGCGGAGATCGGGTGCGTGCTGGCCCTCGGGCCGCGGGCCGCCAGCGCGTTCCTGTCCGTATCCCATGCGCTGACCAGCACCCTGCCCCTGACCCTCGCGGCCCTCCAGGCCGGCACGATCTCGTGGCAGCACGCCCGGGTCATGGCGGACGAGGCAGCCACCCTCGACCCCGCCGGCGCCGCCGCCTTGGAAGCCCACTTCCTGGACCCGGACACACCACGACCAGCCGCCGCAGCCACGATCGGGGAGATGCCCGCGCACCGGTTCAAACACAAAGCCCGCACCTGGCGCGAACGCCACCACGTCGAATCCATCGAAAAGCGCCATGCCAAGGGGGTGGCGGACCGGCGGGTCGAATACCGGCCTGACCAGGACGGGATGGCCTGGCTCTCGGCTTACCTCCCCGCCGACCAGGCCATGGCAGGCTGGAACCGGCTCAACGCCCTCTCCCGCGCCGCACAAGGACCCACCGAACCCCGCACCCTCACCCAACTCAGTGCCGACCACTTCGCCGAAGCCATCCTCACCAGCGGCACCAATGCCAGCAGCGGCGACGGTGCAGGTGCCGGAACGGATACCACCCCGTCTTCGTCAATCCGGGCGCAGGTCCTCGTCACCGTGCCGGTCCTCTCCCTCATGGGAGTAACCGACGAGCCAGCCATGCTCGACGGGTACGGACCCATCCCAGCCTCCATGGCACGGGACCTGATCGCCAACGGGGCGGAGTCGTTCCACCGGGTCCTGGTCGATCCACGGGACGGGGCCCCGCTGGAGATCGGCAGGAGCAGCTACCGGGTCACCAAAGCCATGCGGAACTGGCTCCGGCTTCGCGACGGCCAGTGCCCGTTCCCCGGCTGCAGCAACCCGTCGTTGGATAACGAGGCAGACCACCTCCTCGCCTGGCACCACGGCGGAACCACCGGGATCAGCAACCTCGGACAGCCCTGCCCGAAACACCACAAACTCCGGCACACCAGCAGGTGGAAACCAACACCAGCCACCAAAAACCAACCACCCGGCTGGACCTCACCCACCGGACGCCACTACACAAGCGAACACCAGGACTGGGAACCACCCCACTGGCCGGAGCATCTGACGCTGGGGTACAGCGACCGCGTCGGGCAGGGCGACAGCGGGCTGGCAGGCCATGCCCCCTACCCGGCCAATGCAGATCTGGACGGTGCTCCCGAAACTGCCGGGGATGATCCGCCCCTGGTGGACCTGCCGGAATTCGAGACTCCGGAAGACCCGGGCGTAGCCGAGTGCGACCTCCCGCAGGATGTGTTTGGGGAGTTCTACCTGATGCTGGCCCTGACCGGGCACGTGGTGACAGCCGCACCAACGTAGGACCGGGCGTCCGGCATTCCAGTCCACGGCGCGGGGAGTCACACAGCCGGCACGCCGGGATCACGGCTGTACCGGGAAGTCATGAAGGGTTTGTAGGAGGCCGCTGCCCCGTCAGCTGCGCTTCGGATGCGAAGATCCGCACCGGCAGAGTCATCCCGGCGGAGTTCAGCGACGTCCAGGAGGACTCCGTCTCTGACTCGCAGGGTGTGGCGGATGGAACCCGCTCCGGTGTGGCGCTCCATCTGCAGGTCCCCGCCATGCCAGGTGCACCGCGCAGGAGCGTCCGGGCCGGGGCTCACGTTGTCGACGTAGTACCAAAGGACATCCCGGCGGACGGGATCGACCGTGAAGATGCCGTGGCCCTCGAAGTGGCTTCCATCCGATTCTGTGTGACGGTAGCTCTGCACCACGGCCGAGCCTCCGGCAACCAGGGTGAACGTCATTTCGGCGTCCACGGTCCGTTCCGCGCCCCAGGGGCCGGACTCGAGCCGTGTGGTCCCCCGCCACCGGCCCAGCAGGTTCGCCAGGGCCGGGTGGCCATGATCGGTGCGGGGCCGGTCCATGTTTCGTCCTCCCCTAGCCCGGGCAGTGGCCTGCCCTTCACGGGTTCATCCTAAGCCTGGGCCCCGGAGATCAGAAGCCGAAAGTTTCAGTCTCCTCGAACGGTCCCACCACGGTCACGGTCCGGGGTGCAGCAGCCAGTTCGGCCGCCAGTTCCTGGACCTGTTCGGCGGTGACAGCCTTGATCAGCCGAAGCGTTTCGTCGATGTCCTGGTATTCGCCGGAGACGAGCTCGGCGCGGCCCAGCCGGGACATCCGGGAACCGGTGTCCTCCAGGGCCAGCACGATTCCGCCACCCAGCTGGCCCACGGCCTTGCGGAGCTCGTCGTCGGAGATTCCGTGCTCCGCCAGTTTGTCCAGCTCAACGGCCAGCAACTCCAGCACCTGGCGTACCTTCGACGGTGTGCACCCGGCGTACATGCCGAAATAGCCGGCGTCCGCATAGGAGGATGCGAAGGAATACGTGGAGTACACGAGCCCGCGCTTCTCCCGGATCTCCTGGAACAGCCGTGAGGACATGCCCCCGCCCAGCACGGCATTCAGGACGCTCATGACGTAGCGCCTTTCGTCCGTGGCCACGATGGTGGGGCAGCCCATGATGATGTTGGCCTGTTCCACGGCGCGCTTGACCACGTGCAGGCCCGCCGTTCCCGTGATGAGGGCACGGTCGGTGGACCGGCGTTCCACCGGTGCGGCATCGGACTCCAGCGACCAGCCGGCCGACTCGAGGGCATCCACCACGAGGTTGCAGACGACGTCGTGGTCCAGTCCTCCGGCTGCGGTGATGACCAGCTCATCCGGGCGGTAGTACCGCTGGTAGTGTTCCCAGACCGAGTCGCGGGCCACGGCCCTGATGGCGTCCGGGGTGCCGCCGATGGGGCGGCCCAGGGGGTGGCTGCCAAGCACGGCCGCCACAAAGTGCTCATGGGCGACGTCGGTGGGGTCGTCGCTGTCCATCGCGATTTCCTCCAGGATGACGTCGCGCTCCTGCTCCATCTCAGCGGGGTCCAGGACGGCTCCGGTGATCATGTCCGCGATGACGTCGATAGCCATGGGCAGGTCCGTATCCAGGACCCGCGCGAAGTAGCACGTGCTCTCCTTGGCCGTAGCGGCGTTTGACTCGCCGCCCACCTCGTCGAAGGCCGAAGCGATCTCCAGCGCCGTCCGGCGCCTGGTGCCCTTGAACAGGAGGTGTTCCAGGAAGTGGGTGGAGCCGTGCTGTCCCGGTGCCTCATCCCGTGAACCGACGCCCACCCAGAAACCAATGGTGGCCGACCGCTGCCCGGGCATCGCCTCGGTGAGTACCCGCACTCCCCCGGGCAGCACCGAGCGCCGGACTTCGGAGCCGCCGTCGGAACCGTGGACCAGGGTGTCGCCGGGGTGGTTCTGCTCAAGCGGCAGGGGTACAACAGTCATTGAGGCCTTTCAAAAGGGGCAGCCGGGATCTGGCTGCCATCGTAACAGCGGCGGGGCCGGTGGATCATCCACCGGCCCCGCCGATTCATACTTCAACCTGCAGGCCGTGCCCGCAAGGCGGAATGCTAGACGTCAGCGCCTTCAGCAGGTTCCGTGGCGTGGGCACGCTCGGTCTCGGCCGCGGCGCCTTCTTCCTCGGCAACTACGGGGGCGAGGGAGAGCTTTCCACGGTCGTCGATCTTGGTGATTTCCACCTGGACCTTCTGGCCGACGGAGACGACGTCCTCGACATTGTCCACGCGCTTGCCGTTGGCCAGCTTGCGGAGCTCGGAGATGTGCAGGAGGCCGTCCTTGCCCGGGGTCAGCGAAACGAAGGCACCGAAGGTGGTGGTCTTGACGACCGTACCAAGGTAGCGCTCGCCGATTTCCGGGACCTGCGGGTTGGCGATGGCGTTGATGGCGGAGCGTGCTGCCTCGGCAGACGGACCGTTGGTGGCGCCAATGTAGACCGTGCCGTCGTCCTCGATGGAGATGTCGGCGCCGGTGTCTTCCTGGATCTGGTTGATCATCTTGCCCTTGGGGCCGATGACCTCGCCGATCTTGTCCACGGGGATCTTCACTGCGATGACGCGCGGCGCGAACTCGGAGAGCTCGTCCGGGGTGTCAATGGCGGAGTCGATGACCTCGAGGATGTGCAGGCGGGCTTCGCGGGCCTGCTTCAGGGCTGCTGCCAGCACTGATGCGGGGATGCCGTCGAGCTTGGTGTCGAGCTGGATGGCCGTGACGAACTCGGACGTGCCGGCAACCTTGAAGTCCATGTCGCCGAAGGCATCTTCGGCACCGAGGATGTCGGTCAGGGCCGCGTAGCGGGTCTGGCCGTCAACCTGGTCGGACACCAGGCCCATGGCGATACCGGCGACGGCGGCCTTGAGGGGCACACCGGCGTTCAGCATGGACAGGGTGGAGGCGCAGACGGAACCCATCGACGTCGAACCGTTGGAGCTGAGAGCCTCGGACACCTGGCGGATGGCGTACGGGAACTCCTCGCGGGACGGCAGGACCGGCACGAGCGCGCGCTCGGCCAGGGCGCCGTGGCCGATTTCTCGGCGCTTGGGCGAGCCCACGCGGCCGGTCTCGCCGGTGGAGTACGGCGGGAAGTTGTAGTTGTGCATGTAGCGCTTGGTCTTGACCGGTGACAGCGAGTCGATCTGCTGTTCCATCTTCAGCATGTTAAGCGTGGTGACACCCATGATCTGGGTCTCGCCGCGTTCGAAGATGGCCGAGCCGTGGACGCGCGGCAGGACCTCAACCTCGGCGGTGAGCTGGCGGATGTCCGTCAGGCCACGGCCGTCGATGCGGATCTGGTCCTTGAGGATGCGCTGGCGCACAACGTGCTTGGTGACCGAGCGGAACGCTGCGGACAGCTCCTTCTCGCGGCCTTCGAACTGGCCGGCCAGTGAAGAGGTGACCTCGTCCTTCAGGGCGTCCGAAGCGTTGTCGCGCTCCTGCTTGTCAGCGATCTGGAAGACAGCGGTGAGCTTCTCGGCCGCAGCGGCCTCAACGGCGGCGTAGACGTCGTCCTCGTAGTCGAGGAAGACCGGGAACTCGACGGTCGGCTTGGCTGCACGCGCGGCGAGGTCGGCCTGGGCGTCGCACAGTGCCTTGATGAACGGCTTCGCAGCCTCAAGGCCCTCGGAGACAACCTCTTCGGTGGGGGCGGTGGCGCCCTGTTCCTTGATGAGGTTCCAGGAGTTGTCCGTGGCTTCGGCTTCCACCATCATGATGGCGACGTCGTCACCGGCGATACGGCCGGCAACAACCATGTTGAACACGGAGTTTTCCAGCTGGGAGTGCTTGGGGAAAGCAACCCACTGTGAACCGTTTTCGTCGGCAACCAGGGCAACGCGGACGCCGCCGATGGGCCCGGAGAACGGCAGGCCGGAGAGCTGGGTGGACATGGAGGAGGCGTTGATGGCCACCACGTCGTAGAGCTCGTCGGGGTTGATGGCCAGCACGGTCACCACGATCTGGACCTCGTTGCGCAGGCCCTTGATGAAGGCGGGGCGCAGCGGGCGGTCCATCAGGCGGCAGGCCAGGATGGCTTCGGTGGACGGGCGTCCTTCGCGGCGGAAGAACGAGCCCGGGATGCGGCCGGCAGCGTACATGCGCTCTTCGACGTCGACCGTCAGCGGGAAGAAGTCGAAGCCTTCACGCGGATGCTTGCCCGCGGTGGTGGCGGACAGCAGTGCGGTGTCGTCGTCGATGTACACCATTGCCGCGCCGGCTGCCTGCTTGGCAAGGCGGCCGGTTTCAAAGCGGATGACCCGCTTGCCGAATCGGCCGTTGTCAATGACTGCTTCTGAGAACTGGATTTCGGGACCCTCCAAGAGAGTCACCTCCGTTTCTGTTTTACGGAAGTCCAGCCGCATCAACCCAGCCAGCATCTGTCTACTGGCCCTGCACCCGGTCATCGATCGAGACCCACGGGCCGGGGCTTCCGTCAAGGAAGCCGTTCCCGGGGATCACTACCGAGGACCGCGAATGCGTGATGCGGTTGATCCTCCTGTTTAGTTATTCAGGTGAAGAAGGCGGCCCGTTCCACGGAGGAAAGGGCCGCCCCAAGTGTGACTAGCGGCGCAGGCCGAGGCGCTCGATGAGCGAACGGTAGCGGGCGATGTCAGTCTTCTTGAGGTAGCTCAGCATGCGCTTGCGACGACCAACCATGGCCAGCAGACCGCGCTGGGTGTGGTAGTCGTGCTTGTGCTCCTTCATGTGCTCAGTCAGATCCTTGATCCGCTGGGTCAGGACAGCAACCTGGACCTCGGGTGAACCGGTGTCACCTTCGCCGGTTGCGTATTCCTTGATGATGGACTGCTTTACAGCGGCGTCAAGTGCCACAATATCTCCTTGGGATGTGCCGTGAGGGCCCAGGTCAGTACTTCACTGCCGGGTCTGCTGCCGCGGCTGGCAACCGGAAACCGGTCAGCGCCGTACGCAACAGGAACCAGCCGCCACGGACTGCAGCCGGATCCATCGTTCAGTTTACCGGCCGGTGCCTAATCTTGTCGAAACAGTGCCCGCGCTATGCCTGGAGGCGCTTCCGCATGGCCTCCATGCCCTGCAGGACCTCCCGGAAACTGGTGCTCAGCGGAGAGAGGCCCACGCGAATGCCGTGCGGAGCACGGAAGTCCGGAATGACGTCCCCGTCCCAGAGCGCCTCCACTGTTGCCTTGGTAAACTCCGCGTGGTCCACCGTGATGTGGCTGCCCCGCCGGGCGGGATCCCGCGGCGTTGCCAGCTCCGCCCCGAGGGGAGCCAGCAGGACGTCAAAAACCTCGACGGCGAAGGCTGTCAGCTTCTCCGATTTCTCCCGGATGGCAGCCATGGACGCTTCCTCGATCAGGTCCAGGGTGCCCTGCATGGCGATCATTCCGAAGATGGCGGGCGTTCCGCTGAGGAAGCCCCGGATCCCGGCGGCCGGCTCATATCCTGCAGCCATCTCAAAGGCGTCCTTGCGGCCCATCCACCCCCAGATCGGCTGGTTGAGCGACGGCAGGTGCCGGTGGTTAACATAGGCAAAAGCCGGCGACCCCGGTCCCCCGTTGAGGTATTTGTAGGTGCAGCCGGCGGCGAAGTCCACGCCCGCATCGTCCAGCCCGATCTCCACCGACCCCGCGGAATGGCACAGGTCCCACACCACCAGTGCGCCGGCGTCGTGCACTGCGGCCGTGATGGCGGGAAGGTCCGCCAGGTGGCCGGAACGGTAGGCGATCTGGCTGAGGAGGACGACGGCGGTGCGCGGGCCGGTTGCCTCGCGCACCTGGTCAACGGTGACCCCGGCGGCCGGATCCGCCTGGATCCAGCGGAGGGTGAGTCTCTCCTCCAGCGCTATGCCCTCCACCAGGTAGCGGTCCGTGGGAAAGTTTTCGGTGTCCAGGACCAGCTCGTTGCGGTCTGGGTCGGCCACCGCGGCGAGGGCGGCACGGATCAGCTTGTACAGCACCACGGTGGTGGAGTCCGCAATGATGGTCTGGCCGGGAGCCGCTCCCAGCACTGCCCGGCCCAGCTGGTCACCGATGGCCTGGGGCATCGCGAGCCATCGTTCATCCCAGCTGCGGATGAGGCGGCCGCCCCAGTCGTCGCGGATGAGGGCGGCGACGTCGTCGGCGGTCCGCTTGAGGGGCCGGCCCAGGGAGTTGCCGTCCAGGTAGGACACCGGGGTGTCCGAGCCGATGAAGTGGTGGCGGTAGTGGGCCAGCGGATCATGGCTGTCCAGCTCTTCCGCGCGCTGCTGCAAAGTGATGGCCGCCTTCCCGTGGACCGGCTGGTGGTTGGTGCCCGGGCGGAGCGCCCCCTGGTGCGTGCTCATTGGCCGATTTCCGTCCGGACTGCGAACAGTTCAGGGAAGAACGTCAGTTCCAGCGCCTTCTGCAGGAAGGCCGCGCCGCTCGAGCCGCCGGTGCCCGCCTTCATGCCGATAGTCCGCTGTACCGTCCGGAGGTGCCGGAACCGCCACAGCTGGAAATTGTCCTCAAGGTCCACCAGTTCCTCGCAGGCCTCGTACGCGCCCCAGTTGGCTGCGGCGTTCTCGTAGATGTGCTTGAAGAGTGGCACCAGGGCCGGCGTGTACTCGTGGGCCCTGGTCACGTCCCGCTGGAGGACCGACGCCGGAACGTCGAAGCCCTGCCGGGCGAGGTAGCCCAGGAATTCGTCATAGATGCTGGGGGCTGCCAGCAGTTCCTCCAGCATGGCGTGGGCATCCGGGTCCGACTCGAACACCGGGAGCATCTTGCGGTTCTTGTTGCCCAGCACGAACTCCACGGCCCGGTACTGGCTCGACTGGAAGCCCGAGGAGTTGCCCAGGAAGCCGCGGAACTGGGAGTACTCGGTGGGGGTCAGCGTTGCCAGGACCGACCACTGTTCGGTCAGGGTCTTCTGGATGTGCTTGACCCGGGCAATGCCCTTCAGCGCTGATCCGAGGTCATCGGCCCGCAGCCAGGCCGCCGCGCTGCGCAGTTCATGCAGGACCAGCTTGAGCCACAGCTCCGTGGTCTGGTGCTGGATGATGAAAAGCATCTCATCGTGGTGCTCGGGCTCGCTGACCGGCTGCTGCGCGCTGAGGAGGGTTGGCAGCTGGAGGTAGGAGGAGTAGCTCATCCGCGAACTGAAGTCGCGGACAATGCCCTTGTCCAGCTTCCGGGTGTTCTTTTCGACGGACACGGTGCTGCCTTTCCCTGGTGGGCGCCCCTAGCGCCTGGCCAGCAGCTCGTGTGCCTGGACGACGTCCAGGCGCATCTGCTCCACGAGTGCTTCAGGCCCACGGTAGGCCACCATGCCCCGGAGGCGGGCAACGAATTCCACAACTACTGTCTGGCCGTACAGATCGAAGTCTTCCACGTCCTCTTTGGGCCGGTCGATCACATGGGCTTCCACCTGGCGGCTGACGCCGTCGAACGTGGGGTTTGAGCCCACTGAGATGGCCGCCGGCCACCGGGTCCCTGCCTGGTCCACCAGCCAGCCCGCGTAAATGCCGTCGGCAGGAATCAGTCCGCTGGCGTTGCTGGCCAGGTTGGCGGTGGGGAAACCGAGCGCACGGCCGCGGGCGGCGCCGTGCACAACCTCGCCGCGCATCCGGTGCGGGCGTCCCAGGACAGCGGACGCCGTGGCAACGTCACCCTCCTGCAGGGCTTCCCGCACCCAGGTGGAGGAACAGCGGCGGTCCGTGCCGTCGTCGTCATGCAGGGGGTAGCCCTCGGAGCCGAACTCGCTGATCACCTGCACCTCAAACCCGAACTTCCGGCCGAGCTGCTTCATGGTGTCCAGGTCCCCTGAATTGCCGCGGCCGAAGCGTACATCGTGGCCGATCACAACATGGCCGGCATGCAGGCAGTCCACCAGGTACTGCTCCACGAATTCCTCGGGGGTGAGGCTGGCCAGGTCAAGCGAATACTTCATGACCAGGATGGCGTCCAGGCCCAACTCCCCCAGCGCCTCCAGCTTGTCCTGCAGCCCCATGATCAGTTCAGGCGCGGACTCGGGACGGTGGACCTGTGCCGGGTGCGGGTCGAAGGTGACCACAACGGCTTTGGACCTTGTGATCCGGGCCGTGCGGATCAGTTCGGACAGCACCTGCTGGTGTCCCCGGTGAACGCCGTCGAAGTTCCCGATGGTGACAACAGATGGGCCGAAGTCCGCCGGGACCTCGGACGGATCGTTCCAGATGTAGACCATCACCCTCGCCTTAACCGCTTGCAAGTATCAATGTTCGGGCCTGGTACCGGCCGCGGAACTCTCTAAGATTACCTGCATTCGGGAGCCCGCCCGGACGACGGGAAGGGCGGGGTCCGGGCTGTTATTGTTCCGCCGCCGCTGCCGGCCCCTCGTCCGGAGCCGGTGCGGCAAACAGGCGGAGCAGGCCGTCCACTTCCTGCGCGGCAGTTGCGGGATGCCGGAAATGCTGATGCGGGCGGATGGTGTAGTGGGTCCTGCGGCCCACCCTCGCCCGCTGGAGGTAGCCCGCACTTTCGAGGTCCTTGAGGATCTGGAGGGCGGCCCGGGTGGTGATACCCACCCGCTCGGCGATGTCTGCCACCAGGATGTCCGGATCCCCTGCCACGGACAGCAGGACGTGCCCGTGGTTGGTGAGGAACGTCCAGGCGGGCCGGGCGGGCCCGCCTGGACGTGAAGCTTCCAGGCCGCTTCCGCCGGAACGCTCAGCTGTCATGGATGCTCCGTCGTTCCTGGTGTCATGGGTGGTCGGCCCTGCTTGGCACCCCGAGCCGCCACAACGGTTCCAGGGCACGCATTTCCTCAGGTGATGCGGTTCCGAACGGTGCACGCTCCGGCGTGGGAAGCGGCCGGCGCCCCTGGCCCCGGGTTGCCCACAGGCTTGCTGCCACTGACACGAGGAGGATCGCGGCAATGACGGCAAGGGAAATCGGCGTGGGGATGTAGTAGATGTCGATCTTCAGGAACATCTTGATGCCCACCCAGATCAGGACGAGCGCCAGGCCGGTCTTGAGGTAGATGAACCGGTGGATGAGGTCCGCCAGGAGGAAGTACATGGCACGGAGGCCCAGGATGGCGAAGGCGTTAGCGGTGAATACTAGGAACACGTCATCGGTGACGGCGAAGATCGCAGGGATGGAGTCGACGGCGAAGATAATGTCCGTGACCTCGACGAGGACCAGGACCGCCAGCAGCGGGGTGGCCAGGAGGACGCCGCCACGCCGGATGAGGAACCGTTGCCCGTGGAAATCATTGGTCATGGGTACGTGCCGGCGGAACAGCTTCAACGCCCGGGACTTTTCCGGGTCCAGGTGGTCGTCCCGGTGCCGGATCATCCGGTATCCGGTGACGAGCAGGAACGCGGCGAAGATATACAGCACCCAGCCGGCACTGGCGATGATGGCGGCGCCGGCGGCGATGAAGATGCCACGGAACACCAGGGCGCCCAGGACACCGAAGAAGAGGACGCGGTGCTGGTATTCCCGGGGTACCGCGAAGTAGGTGAAGATGATGGCCCAGATAAAGACGTTGTCCACGGCAAGGGACTTCTCGATGAGGTAACCGGCAAAGTATTGCTGGCCATACTCGGCGCCGTAGACCTGCCACACCAGCACGCCGAAGCCGACTCCGAAGGCCACCCAGACCGCGGACCATAGTGCTGCCTCCCGCACTCCGATCACATGGGCTTTGCGGTGCGCGAAGAGGTCAAGGGCAAGCATCAGGACGATGAAGAGAAGTACGGCCAGCCAGGCCCATAGGGGAACGTTCATCAGTGGGAACCTGCTTCCAGTCAGATGTACCAACTGGAGGTCTTTCCCGGCCCCCGGCGGGAGCCTGCCCCGCCGGGCCGCTCAGGGGCGGCCGGACTGACGACGAGGCATTCGGGGGATACTCCCCTCCACACGAAACAGTGAAGCATATTTCATGTTTTCGGACAAGGGTTCCGGCACAATTTTCCAGCCGCACTTGCAGGCGCCGTTACAGGAGCCGTCAGCGGCCGCGGCCTGGTGGGAAGATGTGCCTCAGGCAGCGGCCCGCGCACCCGGGCGGCGGCGGTACAGCCACACTAGCCCCAGGATGGGCAGCAGCAGGGGGATGAAGGCATAGCCGCGGCCAAACAGGGACCAGACGGTTTCATGCGGGAACTGGACGGGGTCGAAGAGGCTCAGGGCGCCCACCACCAGCACCCCGACAAGTTCCACCAGCACCGCGGCAACCGAAACCTTGAACCAGGTGCTTCCGGCCCGTGCCAGTGAGACGGTGGCCACAACGTACACAACGGCGGCGAAGGCGGACAGAAGGTACGCGAGCGGCGCCTCGGAGAACTTGGTGAGGATCTGGTAGCCCGCCCTCGCCGAGGCGGAAATCGCAAAGACGGCGTAGACGGCGATCAGCAGCCGCCCAGGACCGGTGTTCCGGCTGTTCGAGGCGCTGCTGCCCGCGTGGTCGGGCCCGGTGGTTGTGGTGTGCTGGTCTTTCACGTTGGGTGCTTCTTCCACTTCAGTACCAGATCTGGTTCATTCGGGCCGCCATGACCAGCGCGGTAACGCCGACGGCGGCCAGGACAAAGTTGCTCCATCTGGTCCGTTCCAGGATGGACCAGTAGACGGCGGCAGGGGGCAGGAGCATGGCGGTGACAAGGTAGCCCCAGAACTCCCATGCCTCGCCGGCGATGGGCTCGCCGGCAACCACCCGGATGACGGATCCCACCAGGTAGACGAGGAGCGCGACCTCCACCGCGGCGACGGACAAGATCGTGACATCGTTCGGCGCCTTCCGAAGGATGCCCGCCGCAAGGCACACCGCCGTGGACAGGAGTCCGACCACCAGGATGATGTAGAAATACGCGTCCACCGTCACCCCTCCCCCGTGTTGCGGACCGGCGGGGCGCCGTTGCCGGGGGCGAACACCAGCACGGGTTTGGCGAAGCTGCCCGCATCGGCCAACAGTGCCACCAGGCTTCCGTCCGGCGCGAAAGCGGCTGCGGGGTGGTCGGCGGTGGCAGCGGCTGGGCTTCCGGGGGCGGCGCCGGCCGCGATGCGCCGGCCAAAGGAGATCTCGGTGGTTTCTTCTGCGCTGAGCTCGCGGTTGGGCATCAGGGCCCGGGCAGCCTGCGACATTTCCAGGACGTTGAGCTCTTCGGCCAGCTGGTCCAGGGTGCGGGCCTGGTCCAGGGAGTAGGGGCCCACGTGGGTCCTGCGGAGCGCGGTGAGGTGTCCGCCCACTCCCAGCGCGTTGCCCAAATCCCGGGCGAGGGCGCGGATGTACGTGCCGGAGGAGCATTCAACGGTGACGTCCAGGTCCACGACGTCTGCCTCGGGGTCCCGCCGGATGGCGTGCACCTCGAACCTGTGGATGGTGACAGGGCGGGCGGCAAGTTTCACGTCTTCACCGGACCGCACGCGCGCGTAGGCGCGTTCCCCGTTGACCTTGATGGCGCTGACGCTGCTGGGCACCTGCTGGATGTCGCCCGTCAAGGCCGCAACGCCGTCGTGGATTCCCTGCTCACTGACCCCGGACGTGCCGGCCGTGGCAATGACGTCGCCTTCGGCGTCGTCCGTCACGGTGGACTGGCCCAGGCGGATGGTGGCGGTGTAGGTCTTGGAGGTGCCCACGATGTAGGTGAGCAGCCGGGTTGCCTTGTTGATGCCCACCACCAGGACGCCGGTGGCCATGGGGTCAAGCGTTCCGGCGTGCCCTACTTTCCGGGTACCTGCGAGGCGCCGCATCCGGCCAACCACATCATGGCTGGTCCATCCCTGCGGCTTGTCCACTATCACCAGTCCAGAAAGCACGCCTCCCAGTATATCGGCGCTGGTCCCGGCCCCTGCCCACGCCCGGGCACCGGCACTCCGGAGGCACTTCCACCGCCAGCTAGGATGGCAGGCATGCCTGAGCTTGCCGCCCATGTCCGCGACGTGCCCGTCAACCAGATCCGCGAAATCACCGAGGCCGCGTGGCGCACCCCCGGCGCCCTGGTCCTCAGCATCGGCGAGCCTGGCTTTCCGGTCCCCCGGCATGTGCTGGAAGCAGCCATGGCATGCCTGGACCGGGATGAGACCAATTACACTCCGAACGCCGGCCTCCCGGCCCTGCGGGAAGCCTTCGCGGCGCGGTTTCGCGAACGCGCCGGCACCAGCCGCGGCAGCATCGACAGCATCGGCGCCGACCGGGTGTACGTGGTGGACGGCGCCCAGCAGGGCCTGCACTTTGCCATGAGCCTGCTGCTCTCCCCCGGCGACGAAATCCTGGTCCCCAACCCCGGCTACCCCACCTTTGCGATGACCGCCCGGTTGCTGAACGCCGTCCCCGTGGGCTACCCGCTCTACCCGGACCACGGCTTCCAGCCCCGGCCCGCGGACATCGAGGCGCTCGTCACTGACCGCACGCGGGTACTGGTCCTGAACTCCCCCTCCAACCCGCTCGGCGCCGTGCTGGGCGAGGACCTGACCCGGGAATTGATGGATCTGGCCCGCCGTCACGACCTCTGGGTCATCTCCGACGAATGCTATGAGGCTTTCACCTACGATGTGCCGCACGTCAGCCCCGCAAGGTTCGACGGCGATGCGCCGGGTGACGCGCGCGTCTTCACCTCCCTGACCTTGTCCAAGACCTACGGGCTCACCGGGCTGCGCATCGGCGCGCTGATCTGCCCGCCCGGCATCAAGCAGAAAATGGACAATGTGATGGAGGCGATTGTCTCCTGCGTCGCTTCACCGTCCCAGTACGCTGCACTCGCTGCCCTGACCGGGCCGCAGGACTATGTGCAGCACGCGCACGGGCATTACCTGGCAAACCGCGATGCGGCGGCCGCCGTCCTGGACGCCAAGGGAATTCCCTACCTTAAGGCGCAGGGGGCGTTCTATCTGTGGGCGGATGTCTCCCATGCCACCGGCGGGGACGTCCGCGGGTGGGTGCGGCGGTTCCTTGCAGACTCGGGCGTTGCCCTGGCGCCGGGAACGGCCTTCGGTTCCATCGGCGAAGGGTGGGTCCGGGTGGCCCTGTGCGGACGGCAGGAGGATCTCGTGGAGGGGCTGGGCCGGCTGCCGGGCCGGACCGGGCAGGGTTAGTTCAGCTGGTCTGGCCGGGCAGGCCGGTTGCCGTAGGCGCGCAGTTAGTTTGCCCGTCCCGCCAGCGCACCGTCCAGCCAGGAACGGAGTACCTCCGCGGGGGCCGCCCCTGCCTGGCGGGCGGCCACTTTCCCGTCAACCATCACCATCAGCGTGGGAATCGCCTGGACGTCGAACCTCCGCGACAGGCCCGGCGACTTGTCCACATCCACCTTGACGAGCTTGATCCGGCCGGGCCGTTCCCGGGCCAGCTTGTCCAGCACCGGGCTCACCATGCGGCAGGGGCCGCACCAGGCAGCCCAGAAGTCCACGAGCACGGGAACGGGTGACTGCTCCGCGACGGCCGCGAAGTCCGCATCCCCCGCGGCCACGATCCAGGGCAGTTCCGCCTTGCAGCTGCCGCAGCGGGGCCTGCCTGCCGCCTGGGCCGGGACCCTGTTGGTCTTGCCGCAGGCCGGACAGGAGGTGAGTGCGGGTTCCATTCCTAGTATTCCTTCCTGCCCGCGAAGTCCCCCCACGCCTGGAACGGCGCGTGCGACGACGGGATGTCGCTTCGGGTGACGGGCAACAGTTCCGGCCGGGTCCCGTCGAAGTACTCGTAGAAAACTGCGTCGTCGAAACCTGCGGCTGCGGCGCCGTGGCGGTCCGCGGCAAAGTAGACGCGGTCGATCCTTGCCCACAGTGCGGACGCCAGGCACAGCGGGCAGGGCTCGCAGCTGGCATAGAGGACCGCTCCCTGCAGGTCATAGTTGGCTATGGCCGTTGCTGCGGCGCGGATGGCCACCACTTCGGCGTGGGCGGTGGGATCGTTGTCCAGGGTTACGCGGTTGACGCCTTCATGCACCCGCCCGTCGGCGGTCACCACCAGCGCGCCGAACGGTCCTCCTCCTGCGCCGACGTTCCGGGTGGCCAGCTCCACGGCCTGCTCGAGGTACTTCGCGGTGTGGTCCGTGTCATTCGGCTCGTTCATAGCTAGATCCTAGTCATTGGGGCTGCCGTTAGGGGATGACATTAGGGGGCGGATAGGGGGAAATCCCGGCGACATTCCGACCTTGCAGGAATACTCTGGCGCCGGGGGGTTTCCGCAGTTCCTGCCTCCCGCAAGGAGGCTCCCTATCCGGCCCGTCAAGGGCGCCAAACCGGAGTATCCAATGAAGACAAAGTTTCCGATCGTCGCATGTATCGCTGTTGCGGCGATGGTTGTTCCCGCCGGACCCGCACTGGCCGGTTCCGACCCCGAGCATTCGACGCCGCGCACTCTGGCGGAGGGGCTGGTGGGGCCCCTGAGCCTCACTGTTACTTACGACGAAGAGACCGTCCTGGTCACCCAGAATTTCGCCGGACTGCTCAGCCGCGTCAACGACGACGGAAGCACCACTGCCCTCTACCAGGGGAAAGAGGGGTGGGACGTTGGAGGCGTGGAAACCCGGCACGGAACGCGGTACTTCGTGGAGAGCGCAGGCGCCGGAGGAGGTGATCCGGCCGCTCTCCAGGGCTGGCTGAAGGCCATCGACCCACAGGGTGATATCGATGATCTGGCCGACCTCGCCGGCTACGAACGGGAAAAGAACCCGGACGGCGCCCAGCACTACGGCTTTGGACCCGAGGTTACGGACGCATGCCTGGCAGAGTGGCCCGCCTTCCCGCCCGCCCGGTACCAGGGCGGCCTCGACTCGCATCCCTACGGCGTTGCCATACAGGGTGATACAGCGTACATCGCGGACGCGGGCGCAAACGCCATCCTGGAAGTGGACCTGGACTCGGGTGACGTTTCCACGCTGGCAGTCCTGCCGCCCCAGCCAGCAGTGATCCCCGCCGGGACCAGGATCCCCGTGGATATGGAGGGGACCACCGTAGAGGTTCCAGCGTGCGTGGTGGGCCACGAATACGCCTTTGAACCGGTCCCGACGGATCTGGAATTCGGCCCGGACGGCCGGCTGTATGTCACCACCCTTCCCGGCGGACCGGAGGATCCTTCCCTGGGAGCCCGGGGGGCCATCTTCCGCGTGAACCCTTCCACCGGCAGCACGAAGGTGTGGGCGGAGGACCTACTGAGCCCCACGGGCCTGGCCATCGCTGACGACGGCGACGTGTACGTTGCATCGATGTTCGGCAACGAAATCATTGAGATCGATGATTCGGCCAGCCACAGGAAGCAGTTCCTCGCGATCGACGGCCCGGCTGCAGTGGAAATCCGCGGTAACTCGCTCTATGCCACAGCCGGCTTCAGTTTCGCTGATCCCACTCAAGGCAAGGTCATCAAAATAGGCCTGTAACGGGGAAAGGAACAGTCACCGGTACAGCAGAAGGCCCGGACCGCATGGGCGGTCCGGGCCTTCTGCCGTGCTGACGGTTTACTTGTGGCCGTCTTCGTCGAGTTCCCCGTCGTCGCTGAGGTCAAGGTCCTCTTCGTCGAAGTCGTCCTCGTCGATGTCCACCTCTGCTGCAGCGTCGCTCTTGTAGGGGTCGGCGTCGCCGGCGTGCTGTGCCTTGGCGGCAAGGGCGGCCACCTCGGCGTCACGCTTCTTAGCCTCCCGCAGCAGTTCCTCGAGGTTGGAGGCAACCACGGGAATCTGGTCGGCCACGAATTCGAGGCTGGGAGTCAGGCGGACGGTAATGTTCCGGCCCACCTCCTGCCGAAGCACCCCCTTGGCCTTCTCCAGTCCCTTGGCGGCATCGGCCTGCACGGCCTGGTCGCCAAAAACGGTGTAGTAGACAGTGGCATGCTGCAGATCATTGGTCACCCGGGCATCGGTAACAGTAATGCCCTCCAGCCGGGGATCCTTAACCTTCCGGCCCAGGGCCTCAGCAACAACAACTTTAATCCGCTGCGCCAACTTGGCAGCACGTGCCGGATCAGCCATGAACAACTCCTATAAAAAGAAACATTTGGGACGTACGACGGCGGTCCGGTGAGGATGCGCGCATGTCAGGTTTTGGCCACACACCGAACGTGAGGCATCAACAGACCAGTTGGAATTTCCCGGCGGCCTGGGAGTGGCATCGGGCCTGCCGGAGCTGGGCGGCAAAGGATCGCAGATCCGTTGCCGCCCAGCGTAGGGGCGGGGCCGCCGGGAAATTCCAACGGCACCCACCTAAACGAACACGTTAGACGCGCGGCTTCTCACGCATCTCGAAGGTCTCGATGATGTCGCCTTCGTTAATGTCGTTGTACGAGCCAAGGCCGATACCACACTCGAAGTCCGTGCGGACCTCGGTGGCGTCGTCCTTGAAGCGCTTGAGCGTCTCAACGGTGAGGTTGTCACCGATGATCTTGCCGTCGCGGCTGATGCGTGCCTTCGAATTGCGTCGGATAACACCCGAGCGGACGATCGAGCCGGCGATGTTTCCGAACTTGGAGGAGCGGAAGACTTCGCGGACCTCGGCGGTGCCCAGCTGGACTTCTTCGTATTCCGGCTTGAGCATGCCCTTGAGCGCCATCTCGATGTCATCGATTGCCGAGTAGATGACGGAGTAGAAGCGCATGTCCACGCCTTCGCGGTCTGCCAGTTCGGCAACGCGCTCGGCAGGCTTGACGTTGAAGCCGATGATGACGGCGCTGTCCACTGTTGCCAGGTTGACGTCGTTCTGCGTGATGGCACCAACACCGCGGTGGATGACGCGCAGCTGCACGCCTTCGCCGACGTCGATCTTGAGCAGGGCGTCTTCGAGGGCTTCCACGGCACCGGACACGTCACCCTTGAGGATGAGGTTGAGGGTGTCGATCTTGCCGTCGGCCACTGCCTGGTCGAAGTCTTCCAGGCTGATGCGCTTGCGGCGCTTCGCCAGGGCGGCGTTGCGGTCGGCTGCTTCACGCTTCTCGGCGATCTGGCGGGCGGTGCGCTCGTCAGCGGTCACGAAGAAGGTGTCGCCTGCACGCGGCACGTTGGACAGACCCAGCACCTGCACGGGGCGGGACGGGCCGGCCTCGGTCAGGGCGCTGCCGTCGTCGTCGAACATTGCGCGGACGCGGCCGTGGGCCGTGCCTGCAACGATGGTGTCGCCGACGCGCAAGGTACCGGACTGAACCAGGACGGTGGCAACCGCACCGCGGCCCTTGTCCAGGTTGGCTTCGATCGCGATACCGCGGGCGTCCTTGTTCGGGTTGGCGCGCATGTCCAGGGCAGCGTCCGCGGTGAGCAGGACGGCCTCGAGCAGCTCGTCGATGTTGAGGTTCTGGCGGGCAGAGACCTCCACGAACATGGTGTCGCCACCGTACTCTTCCGGAACCAGGCCGTACTCGGTCAGCTGGCCGCGGACCTTGTCCGGGTTGGCGCCTTCCTTGTCGATCTTGTTCACGGCCACCACGATCGGCACGTTGGCCGCCTGTGCGTGGTTGAGGGCTTCAACGGTCTGCGGCATGACGCCGTCGTCCGCTGCAACCACCAGGATGGCGATGTCGGTGACCTTCGCACCACGGGCACGCATGGCGGTGAACGCCTCGTGGCCGGGGGTGTCGATGAAGGTGATCTTGCGGTCGTCGCCTTCGTGGTTGTGCGTGACCTGGTAGGCACCGATGTGCTGGGTGATGCCGCCGTGCTCGCCGGCCATGACGTCGGACTTGCGGATGGCATCGAGCAGGCGGGTTTTACCGTGGTCCACGTGGCCCATGACGGTGACAACCGGAGGACGGGCCTCAAGTTCTTCGTCGCCTTCGGCTTCGAGTTCGGCATCGAAGTCGATGTCGAACCCGGAGAGCAGCTCGCGCTCCTCGTCTTCCGGGGACACAACCTGGAGCTTGTAGCCAAGCTCCTCGCCCAGCAGGGCAAAGGTCTCTTCATCCAGCGACTGCGTGGCCGTGGCCATTTCACCGAGGTGGAAGAGGACGGTCACCAGCGCGGCGGGGTTTGCCTCGATCTTGTCGGCGAAGTCCGTGATGGACGAGCCGCGGCGCAGCCGGATCACAGTGTTGCCGTCGCCGCGGGGTACGCTCACGCCACCCAGCGACGGGGCACTCATCTGCTCAAGTTCCTGGCGCTTTGCACGCTTCGACTTGCGCTGCTTGCCACGTCCGGCGCCGCCCTTGCCGAAGGCACCCTGGGTGCCGCCGCGGCCGCGGCCGCCCTTGCCGAAGCCACCGCCGGCGGGAGCACCGCCGCCGCCACCGGGACCGCCGGTTCCGGGAGCGCCACCGGGGCGTCCGGGACCACGGCCACCGGCACCGGGACGGCCTGCACCAGCGGGTGCGGGACGTTCAGTGCGGTTGGGCATCATGCCGGGAGTAGGACGGTTCCCGCCGGCGCCACCGGGGCGCGGTGCACCCGGGCGGGGGCCACCGGCACCTGCTGCGGGACGGGGACCGCCCGCACCTGCTGCGGGGCGCGGACCACCGGGACGGGGGCCGCCGGCACCTGCTGCGGGACGCGGACCACCGGGACGGTCGCCGTCGGTGCGGCTTCCACCCGGACGGGGCATGCCCTGTGAGGTGGCAAACGGGTTGTTGCCGGGACGGGGAGCACGCTCGCCGTCGCCGCCGCGGCCGCGGGGCATGCCCTGGGACGTGGCGAAGGGGTTGTTGCCCGGGCGGGGACCGCCGGGACGGGGAGCCGAGCCGCCCTGCCCCGAGCCGCCGGAGCGGGCAGGTGCAGCGGGGGTTTCAGCCTTGGGTGCCGGGCGTGCGCCGGGCTTCGCTCCGGTGGACGGAGCGGCCGGGGCGGGTGCAGCCGGAGCTGCGGGGGCGCTGGCAGCGGGGGCTGCCGGAGCAGCCGCCTGTGCCGGTGCAGCCGGAGCGGCGGGCGCGGGAGCCTCAGCCTTGGGGGCCGGAGCCTTCGGAGCTGCCGGACCGGGTGCCGGTGTTGAGGGACGCGCCTCTGCCGCCGGAGCGGCTGCCTTGGGGGCGGCTGCCGGTGCGGCAGCCTTGGGGGCGGCGTCGGGGAAGGCGTTGCGCAGTTTGCGCACAACGGGGGCCTCAATGGTTGAAGAGGCAGAGCGAACGAATTCGCCCAGTTCCTGCAGTTTTGTCACTGCATCTTTGGAAGTAATACCGAGCTCTTTGGCGAGCTCATGTACGCGGACCTTGGCCACATTTCTCCTGTCTCGGTCCGCACCGAGCCAGGCACGAACCGTCTACTTCTTACTGCGGGCCCAAGCCGCAAATGCTGCAGAAGGGCCCATTGCAGAGCGCAACAAAGTTGTCATCGTTGCGCACTCATCGCTGGGAACTCATCGGGTTTCCATCAGTTTTCTGACCCGCTTTCAGGTTGGACGATTGGTGTTGCAGTTGCCGGAACGCATGCAACGCTCGGACCTGACGTGATCCGGCGTTTGACGGCGGCGGTACCGGTCGCTCCCCGCAGGGCACGTCCGAATGCTCGCCGCTTCAACGCCAGAGCCAGGCACGATTCGCTGGGATGCAGCCATGCACCCCGGCCAGCCATCCGGCGTCGTTCATCCACCAGGACAGCGTTTGATCCGCTGCCTTCGGCGACGAGCCGGAGTAACTCATTCCGCGCACCCTTCTTCCGGCATCCGATGCAGGTACGCTCCGGCTGATTCCCGCTTGCTACTGGCACGGTCATCTTCCTGACGTTCATATCTGCTGGCCTCGGACGGCCTTCCTCCGGTGTGAACGGAATGGGGCACGCCCAGGGCGCACGGCTGCCGGCCGTTAGGCGCGGTCTTTACTATTCTAGCCCCTCCCGGCCTGTCTGCCCGAAACTGCGCGTGCGATTCGAGGACGGGAGGGCGTCGAAATCTGTTCAGTTATCGCGGGCAGCCGCGGCGTCGGACACGATGTCGATCCGCCAGCCGGTCAGCTTGGCCGCCAGCCGGGCGTTCTGGCCCTCTTTGCCGATGGCCAGGGACAGCTGGTAGTCCGGGACCACCACGCGCGCCGAACGCGTGGCTTCATCCGTGATGGTGACCGAATTCACGCGCGACGGCGAAAGGGCGCTGGCGATGAAGGTAGCCGGATTCTCGCTGAAGTCGACGATGTCGATCTTTTCGTCGTTCAGTTCGGTCATCACGGCGCGGACCCGGGATCCCATTTCGCCGATGCAGGCACCCTTGGCGTTGATGCCGGGAACGTTTGCCTTGACGGCAATCTTGGTGCGGTGGCCGGCTTCGCGGGCCAGGGCAACGATCTCGACCGAGCGGTCCGCAATTTCGGGCACTTCGAGTTCGAAGAGCTTGCGGACGAGGCCCGGGTGGGACCGGGACAGGGTGACGGACGGGCCCTTGGAGCCGCGGTGGACGTCGATAACCAACGCACGCAGCCGGTTGCCGTGGATGTACTTTTCCCCGGGAACCTGCTCCGGCGGCGGCAGCAGCGCCTCCACGGAACCCAGGTTGACCTGGATCATGTGCGGGTTGTTGCCCTGCTGGATGGTGCCGGAGACCAGTTCGCCCTCACGGCCTTTGAACTCGCCCAGGACGTTGTCGTCCTCAACGTCGCGCAGGCGCTGAAGGATGATCTGGCGTGCGGTGCTGGCAGCGATCCGGCCGAAGCCTTCGGGAGTGTGCTCGAACTCGCCGATGGGGGCGCCGTCGTCGTCAATCTCCACAGCCCAGATGGTCACATGGCCGCTCTTGCGGTCCAGCTCGGCACGGGCCTTTTCGAAGGCGCCGGGCGACTTGTGGTACGCCACCAGGAGCGCCTGCTCAATGGTGGGGATCAGGAGGTCCAGCGGGATTTCACGCTCACGCTCCAGAAGTCTCAGTGCGCTCATGTCAATATCCATCAGGCCTCCTCAGAAGGTCCATTGTGTCCAGGTTCCAGACCATCCCCATTGAGGTGGCTGAATTCGATCTCGACTTTTCCGTTGCGGATCCTGTCGAAAGGAAGTTTTATGGGGTCGCCTTGTTTGGGCTTCATGCCCTTTTTCACGGCGATCTCCGGCACGATGGTGACTCCGTCACCGTCCACCGACGTGATCCGGCCCATGACGTTCTCGCCCTGGACAACGTTGATCCTGGCCATGCGGCCCTTGGCCCGGTGCCAGTGCCGCGGTTCCGTCAGCGGGCGCCCGACGCCGGGAGAGGACACCTCAAGGTCATAGGGCCGGCCGTCGTCTCCGGGATCGTTGTCCAGGACGTCGGAGAGGATTTTTGAGATGTCGGCGATGACGTCAAGGCTGACGCCGCCGGTTTCCTCCTGCGGAAGGTCCACCACGACGTGGACTACCCGGTGGGAACCGGCCACGATGGCCACGTCTTCCAGGTAAAGGCGGTTGGCCTGGACCGCGGGTTCAAGGAGTGCGCGGAGCCGGTCAGCTTCCGGGTTGTGTGCGGGGGCGGCTTCAGCCTTACCCGTTCCGGTTTGGTCTGATGAAGCCGTGGCTTCTGCGTTGCTCACGATGCCGCGCCGCCTCCCTTATAGATGATGTTGTGTGTACTAGCGTAGCTATTTTACCGGTCCGGTGGGGCGGAGATCCCCCGGCGTCGTGACACCATGGTCTGTTGTGAAAGAAGACGATCCGGAAAACCGCCCAAAGCTGCGCTATTTCCGGTACGCCGTTATTTCCTTCACAGCCCTGGTTGTGCTCAGCCTGGGCTTCTCGCTGATTCCCGCTGATCCGCCGGCGCCCGCGGATCCCCCGTTCTCCGAGCAGGCCAGGGCGGCCGCCCTGCAGGATTCGCTGGATCTGCGTGCTGCGGCCGGGCGGCTTTCAGCCAGCGCGGCAGCAGGCGGCGGCGCAGGCCCGGCCGCCGCGGACAAGACTGTGACATTGCTGACCCTGCAGGCCCGCGCCCTCCTTTCGCCGGCAGATCCTTCCGCCGCGGAGGATGACCCGGCGTCTGCCACTACCCTGCCGTCCGGCCAGTCCGGTCCGGCCGCCGGGGCGGCAACGACGGCGGAGCCCACGCTCGCAGGGCTGGCTTCCGCGCTCTCGGCCAGTGGTGTCCAGCGCCTGACCGATGCGGCAACGGCCGACGGCGGGATGGCACGGCTGCTGGCCGGTGCCGGCACCGCCCAGCTGCTCGCGGCGGAGGACCTTGCCGCCGCCGCGGGCGTCCCCGCGGAAACGCTTCCCCATGCCGGTGCGGCAGTTTCTCCGGCCGCGGGCGCGCCGGCGAGCGATTCTACGGCGTCAGCCTGTCCGTCAATCCTTCCGGCACCCGCTGCCGCAGGGCAGGAACCATCTGCCGCGGGCATGTCTGCTGTACTGGGCAGTGCGTTGTCCGCAGCTGTGGCGGCCGAGCAGCAGGGCCTCTACGCCTACCAGGCTGCACTCCCACGCCTTGGCGCTGGCGATGCTCCGGCAGCGGAGGCCTTCCTGGGGCAGCACCGGGAACTCGCTGCCCAGGCCGCGGCGCACACCCGTGCCGCCTGCAGCGCCCCGCCCGCGCAGCCGCCGAGCTTCGTGCTGGACCCGGGCTTCCTCGCGAACCCCCGCGACGGACTGGCCCGCCTGGAAGTTGCGTCGCTGTCCGCCTACGGGGATGTCATTGCGCAGGCAGACGGCGGTCTGCGGAGCTGGGCGATCGCCGCCCTGCAGTCCGCCGCGCGGCGCGCTGCCCACTGGGACGGCGGTGTAGGGCCGGTTCCCGGCCTCCCGCTCGACGAGGACCGGCTTCCGGAGCTTCCGGCCAGCCCTGCTCCCGCATCCACCGGAACGTGAACTCCCGTGGGCCATGGCGGCGGCCTGCCGAGGGGGTGGCCCCGGCGGGGTTCTGATGGTTTGCTGAAGGCATGGATGCACAGGACCCGTCCCAGCCTGCGGGCACGGACGCCGCGAGCCCCGAACTCCGCCGCCATATGGAGACTGAACCGCATGGAACAGACATCGCCCAACGGCTGAACTGGCTCCGGGCGGGTGTCCTGGGCGCAAACGACGGCATTGTCTCGGTCGCGGCGATCGTGGTGGGTGTGGCAGGAGCTACTTCCGAAACGGGTCCCATCCTCGCCGCCGGCGCCGCCGGGCTGGTGGGCGGAGCGGTGTCCATGGCACTCGGCGAGTACGTCTCCGTGAGCAGCCAAAGCGACAGCCAGCGGGCCCTGATCGAGAAGGAACGCCGGGAGCTGGCCGAGGAACCGGAAGAGGAACTCGCCGAACTCACCGCCATCTACCAGGCCAAGGGCCTCAGCCCGGAAACGGCCGGGAAGGTCGCTGAGGAGCTCACAGCCCACGACGCCCTGGCGGCGCACCTTTCCGCCGAACTCAACATCGACGAGACGGACATCGTGAGTCCGTGGCACGCAGCCTTCGCCTCGGCCGTGGCTTTTGTCATCGGCGCCATACTGCCGATGCTGGCGATCCTTCTCCCCCCGCCCGGGATCCGGGTTCCCCTGACCTTCGCCGCTGTCCTGGTGGCACTGGCGCTGACAGGGACGCTGGGTGCCTGGATTGGCGGCGGGTCGAAAACCCGGGCAGCAGTCCGGGTGGTGGTGGGCGGCGCCCTGGCACTCGCTGCCACCTTCAGCATTGGCACCATGCTCGGCGCCACGGGTGTCGTGTAGGGAACCTGCCGTCCGCTGATGCGTGCAGGCCACACGGCAGGGCCCGATGCACCTAGGCTGGGACTGATGAGCCAGCCAACGGCAGTACCAGTCCCGCCGGACCTTTCCGTGCGCTACGCCCGCACCGCCGCCGGACGGGAGTGGCTCGCTTCCCTGCCCGGCGTCACTGCGGGCCTGCTGGAGCGGTGGCGGCTCGTGCCGGACCTCGCCCCTGGCTCACTGCCGTGGAACGGCCACGGCGCGGTAGTGGTACCGGTACGCCGGGAGGACGGCCGGCCCGCAGCCCTCAAGATCGCCTTCCCGCACGAGGAAGCGCGCGTTGAGCGGCATGCGCTGGCGTTATGGGGCGGGCACGGCGCCGTCGCACTGCTGGCGGCCGACGCCGGCACCTGTTCCATGCTCCTCGAAAGGCTGGACGCAGTGCGCTCCCTGGCTAGCGTCCCCATGGCTGACGCCGCGGCCGTGTGGGGCGGGCTTGTGCGGCAGTTGAGCCTTGTTCCGGACGACCGGCCGCAGTGGCGGGAATTCGAGCACATTGCCGCTCGCGCCGAACAGTGGAGCGACGACCTCCCCGCGGACTGGGAACAGCTCGGCCGCCCCTTTCCACGGTGGCTGCTGGAAGCGGCGCTTGAGGTGTGCCAGACGCGGGGCGCGGTGGGGCGTCGCTCGGGGCGGGACGTTCTGGTCCACACGGACCTGCACTTCCTCAACATCCTGGCCAGGCCGGATGGTGAAGCAACGGCTGGGAGGCCAATGGCTGAAGCCTTCGCCGCCATCGATCCGCAGCCCATGGTCGGCGAAGCGGAGTTCGGCCTGGCGCCGCTGTTGTGGAACCGGCTGCAGGAGCTGCCGCTGAACCAGCCTGAATCCGGCCTGCGGCAGCGCTGCGCGGACTTCAGCGCCGCTGCCGGGCTTGACCCTGACGCCGCGCGGGAGTGGGCCCTTGCCAGGGAGGTGGCAAACGCGCTGGGGTACGTCGGGCAGCCAGGCCACCGCGGCGACCTGGCGCGGTCACTCTGGGTTGCCAGCACCCTCGCCGGCCGCACCCTGGAGGGACTGCCGCCTGCCCATGCACTGCCGGAGCCCGGCCAGATGCCCGGCACGTAATACCCAACCGGGCACGGCTTTCTCCTGCACACCGGGCGGTGGGCACTATGCAGCGGTCAGCCGCCGCGCACGGCGGAGAACGCGGCTTTGACCGCGTCCACGGCAGTCCGGACCTCGTCTTCCGAGGTATGCCAGTTGCTGACCGAGACGCGCAGGATGTCCCGGTCCCGCCAGCGGGAGCCGGACATCCACACCCTGCCATCGGCGATGATCCGCGCGGTCACTGCGCGGGTGGTCGCGTCGTCGCCGAATGCCAGGCACACCTGGGTATAGCCGACGTCGTTCAGTACCTCCACGCCCTCTTCCCCGGCGAGGCCTGCTGCGATGTCCGCGGCAGCCGCAGCCAGCCCCCGCACCTGTGCTGCGACGCCGTCGCTGCCGAGGCTCTTCAGCGCCGCCCAGACGGGAACGCCGCGTGCGCGCCGCGACAGTTCGGGGACCTTCTCGAACGGATCGCCGGGCCCTTCGGCGTCGTGCACCAGGTAACTGGCGTGCAGGCCCATGGCCGAACGGAGGGCTGAAGCGTCCCTGACGATGGCTATGCCGCAGTCGTAAGGCACGTTGAGCGTCTTGTGGGCATCGGTGCCCCACGAATCAGCCTCCTCGTAACCGCGGGTCAGGCTCCGCAGCTCGGGCGCTGCCGCTGCCCACAGGCCGAACGCGCCGTCGATGTGCACCCATGCGCCATGCTTCCGGGCAACACGGATCGCTTCGGGGAAGGGATCAAAGGCGCCCGAATGGAGGTTTCCCGCCTGCAGGCAGACCAATGCGGGGCCCGACCCTTCAGCCAGTAGCGCGTCCAAAGCTCCCGGGATCAACCGTCCCTGGCTGTCGGCATCCACTACCGCGGGCTTGCCCAGGCCCAGGTAGCGGAGGCCGAGGTCCACGGTGTCATGCCGTTCCCGCCCCACCAGACAGCGGATCCGCGGAGCGCCAAACAGCCCGTCGCGGTCCAGGTCCCAGCCGGCGTCCGCAAGCAACCGCCACCGTGCGGCGGCCATGCCCGTGAAGTTGGCCATGGTGGCACCGGTAACAAAGCCCACGTCGGCACCGGACGGGAGCCCCAGCAACTCCAGGAGCCAGTGGCCTGCGCTCTCCTCGATCGCTGCCATGGCCGGGGTGGCATACCGGAGCCCGGCGTTCTGGTCCCAGGCGCTGACCAGCCAGTCCGAAGCGAGGGCGGCAGGCAGGGTCCCGCCGATCACCCAGCCGAAGAACCGGCCGGAGGGCATGGCCATCAGACCCGGTTCCGCCGTCCTTGCCAGGAGGTCCACCACATCCTCGGCGGGCATGCCGCCCCGGGGCATCGGCCCGCCGAAGGAATCCGTGAGGTCGTGGGCTGCCGCCGCCGGTCCCACCCGCCGGCCGGGAAGGCTTCGCAGCCAGGCGGTGGAGTGCCGTACCGCCGCCGCCAGGGCACGGACGTAGTCGTCGTCGCCGTGTGACATACCTGCATGCTACGCCCCACTGCCAGCGCCCACGAGGCCCTGGTGACGGGCAATATCAGGCGAAGTTTTCCTGCCAGACGTCGTAGCCGAGCTTAATGATCAATGCCGACACCACCAGCAGGAAGACCACCCTGACGAACCGGCTCCCTTGCTTCACGGCCGTCCTGGCGCCCAGGTAACCGCCGGCCATGTTCGCCGCCCCCAGCAGCAGGCCCACGCCCCACAGGATGGACCCGTGGGGCAGGAAAAACAGCAGTGCCCCCGCGTTGGTGGCCATGTTGACGATTTTTGCCTTGGCGCTGGCCTCAAGGAAGGCATACCCCATGGCCGAGACCAGCGCGATGACCAGGAAAGAGCCCGTCCCCGGCCCGATGAGGCCGTCGTAGAAACCTATGACGGCTCCGATCAGGCAGGCCACCACATAGTGCTTGTGGCCATCGTGGCGCAGCGCGGTGATGCCGCCGACGTCCGGTTTCAGGGCTGTGAAAAGCGCGACGGCGACCAGCGCCGTGACGATGATGGGCTTGAACACGCTGGCGGGCAGGTTTGCCGCCAGGACGGCACCGCCAAAGCTGCCCGCCAGGGCAATTACCGCCATGGGCAGGGCCGTCTTCAGGTCGGGCCCAACCCGCCGGTAGTAGGTGGCGGCGCTCGTGGCGGTACCGAAGATGGACCCCATTTTGTTCGTGGCCAGCGCCTGGACGGGGGTGATCCCAGGGACCAGCAGCAGGGCCGGGAGCTGGATCAGCCCGCCCCCGCCCACCACTGCGTCAACCCATCCGGCGGCAAAGCCGGCCAGCACGATCAAAAGGAGAGTTGCCAGCCCGAGGGATTCGAGTCCGAACTCCACCGTTGCGTCAGTTGGTGCGGACAGCGTTGACTACGTAGTCAACAGCCTTGTCCACCGCCACGTTCTCGGCGTCGCCGCTGCGGCGGTCCTTGATCTCCACAACGCCGTCCACCAGGCCGCGTCCGACAGCCAGGATGGTGGGAACGCCCACCAGTTCCGCGTCCCCGAACTTGACCCCGGGCGATACCTTGGGCCGGTCGTCGAGGAGGACGTCGAGCCCCGCTGCCTCAAGTTCGGCTGCGAGCCGCTCTGCGGTTGCGAAGATCTCCTCGCCCTTGCCCACCGCGACGACATGGACATCGGCCGGGGCAACAGCCCGCGGCCAGACGAGTCCCCTGGCGTCGTGGTTCGACTCGGCCAGTGCTGCAACGGCCCGGGTGACACCGACACCGTAGGAGCCCATGGTGACGGTGACCTGCTTGCCGTTCTGGTCCAGGACCTTCAGTTCCAGGGCTTCTGCGTACTTGCGGCCGAGCTGGAAGATGTGCCCCATCTCGATGCCGCGGGCAGTCTCCAGCGGGCCGGAACCGTCCGGGGCGGGGTCGCCTTCGCGGACGTCGGTGCACTCGATGACGCCGTCCCACGTGAAGTCGCGTCCGGCCACCAGGCCGTAGACGTGCTTGCCGGCCTCGTTGGCGCCGGTGATCCAGGAGGTGCCGCGGACCACGCGGGGGTCCACCAGGTACAGGAGCTTCGTTGCGCTTTCGGCGCCCAGCAGGGGCTCGTCAAGTGACAGGCCGGGACCAAGGTATCCCTTGACGATGAGCGGCTGCTTCTTGAGGTCGTCGTCGTTGGCCGCTTCCAGGCCGATCTCCCCGCCGATGGGCAGGAACGAGCCGATGTTTGCCTCAACGCGCTTCAGGTCCACGCCGCGGTCGCCCGGTACGCCGATGACTACCAGCTGGCGCTCTCCGGTGGGCAGGGTGACGGCGAGCACCACGTTCTTCAGCGTGTCGGCGGCAGTCCACGCGCCGCCGTCGGCCTCGCTGCGGTGCGCGATCTGGTTGGAGGCGGCCACCAGCGTGTCGATGGTGGGCGTGTCCGGGGTGTCGCGGACTTCGGCGGCGGGGGCCGCGCTGAAGTCGATGTCCGCCGGGACAACCGTGGTGACGGCCTCAACGTTGGCTGCGTAGCCGCCTGCGGAGCGCACGAACGTGTCCTCGCCGATGTCCGTCGGGTGCAGGAATTCCTCGCTCTTGGACCCGCCCATGGCACCGGCCGTCGCGGTAACGGGAATGACTTCCAGGCCCAGGCGCTCGAAGATGCGCAGGTAGGCACCGCGGTGGGCGGCGTAGCTGGCGTCCAGGCCGGCGTCGTCAACGTCGAACGAGTAGGAGTCCTTCATGATGAACTCGCGTCCGCGCAGGAGGCCCGCCCGGGGACGGGCCTCGTCACGGTACTTGTTCTGGATCTGGTAGAGGCTCAGCGGGAGGTCCTTGTAGGACGAGTACAGGTCCTTGACCAGCAGGGTGAACATTTCCTCGTGGGTGGGGGCCAGCAGGTAGTCGGCACCCTTGCGGTCCTGGAGCCGGAACAGTCCCTCGCCGTACTCGGTCCAGCGGTTGGTGGCCTCATACGGTTCGCGGGGCAGGAGGGCCGGGAAATGGACTTCCTGCGCCCCAATGCCGGCCATCTCCTCCCGGATGATGGCTTCCACTTTGCGGAGCACGCTCAATCCCAGCGGCAGCCAGGTGTAGATGCCCGGGGCTGCGCGGCGGATGTAGCCTGCGCGGACCAGGAGCCGGTGGCTTGCCACTTCGGCGTCGACGGGATCTTCACGCAGGGTGCGCAGGAACAGCTGGGACAGTCTTGTAACCACGGGTGGGTATCCGTTTCTGGGGAGGTGCTGGAGCAACAGCAGGCCGGGCATTTCGTCTGGGTACTAATCTACCGGCTTGCGGGGGCCTTTCCGGCGGCCCGGTTGTGAGGGGCGCCGCCCGGCAGACAAAACACCCTGGAACGCAGTTGAGCCACGCCCGGACATGCAAAGCCCCTGGCCCCCCAAGAGGCTGGTCATCGCATCCGGGCGTGGCTCTACGCCGTTATCGCCCAAGTACTGGTGAGGACTGGTGAGACCGCCCACGCCACTCCAGCGCAGCTAGATCGAACCTATGTGATGCAGCGCACGATGACAAGTGCTTCCCATTTTCCTGCCATCAACGGACACCTCAATCGCCTAGAAGAGCACCGTCGCGAAGGTCCCCACCTGGTTGAAGCCCACCCGCTCGTAGGTTGCCCGCGCCCGGGTGTTGAAGCCGTTGACGTAGAGGCTGGTGACGGGCGCGATCTTCCGTGCCTGCTCCACCACCGAAGCCATGTACCCGGCGCTCAGGCCCTGGCCCCGGTACACCGGGTTCATCCAGACACCCTGGATCTGCGTGACCTCGGAGGTGACGGCCCCGAGCTCGGCCTTGAACACCACCTCGCGGGCTTCGTTCAGGTGCACCAGGGAGTGGCCCTGCCGGATCAGCCCTTCCACGCGGCGGCTGTAGAATTCCCTGCCGCCCAGGAAGGGTGAATACCCCACTTCCTCTTCGAACATGGCGGCGCAGGCCGGCAGGATACGGTCGAAGTCCGCCAGGTTTCCACGCCCCAGCCCCGGGTTCGGCTCCACGGAAGGCGGCTCGGTGATGGTCATCAACGGCTGGTCCGGGCGGACTTCGTGTGCACGGTGTCCCAGTTCAACAAGTTCGGCGTGCAGCGCGAGCACGGCGGTGGCCGGCCCGAAGGCGGATGCGTAGCGGCGTCCGGACCTGTTGGCGGCGGCAGCCACCACTCCGGCCAGGGTGGGATCAAGCTGGACCGGCACCAGGTTGGCTCCGGCCCAGCACGCACCGGCCAGGACGCCGTCGTCGAACACGCCCAGGACACCGGCACCGCCGCTGGTGGGAGCGGCGGTGCCGGCTGCGCGCAGGTGCGCGAGGATGAACACGTTGGAGACCGGATCACGCTGCGCCAGGAGTACCAGGGCAGCAGTGTCGTCCCCGTCAAGGGTGCGGACGGAAATCCCCGGCGGGTCGGGGATGTCCTTACGAGACGCTAACCACGGGGCTACCCTTGACAGCATCTTCGCCATCGGCCTCCCCCATCTCTTCCGCGATACGCATGGCCTCTTCGATCAGTGTCTCAACAATCTGGCTCTCGGGGACAGTCTTGATGACCTCGCCCTTCACAAAGATCTGGCCCTTGCCGTTGCCTGAGGCAACACCGAGGTCGGCTTCGCGGGCTTCACCGGGTCCGTTCACCACGCAGCCCATGACGGCTACGCGCAGCGGAATCTCCATTCCCTCGAGCCCGGCAGTGACCTGCTCGGCCAGCGTGTACACGTCCACCTGGGCACGGCCGCAGGAGGGGCAGGAGACGATTTCGAGCTTGCGGGGACGCAGGTTGAGGGACTGCAGGATCTGGTTTCCCACCTTGATTTCCTCCACCGGCGGGGCCGAGAGGGATACCCGGATGGTGTCGCCGATGCCCTTGGACAGGAGCGCGCCGAAGGCCGTGGCCGACTTGATGGTGCCCTGGAACGCCGGGCCGGCCTCGGTGACGCCAAGGTGCAGGGGCCAGTCGCCCTTTTCCGCCAGCATCTCGTAGGCCGCCACCATGATGACGGGGTCGTTGTGCTTGACCGAGATCTTGAAGTCGTGGAAACCATGCTCCTCGAAGAGGGACGCTTCCCAGACAGCAGACTCCACGAGGGCTTCGGGGGTGGCCTTGCCGTATTTCTTGAGGATGCCCGGTTCCAGGGATCCGGCGTTCACGCCAATGCGGATGGACGTCCCGTGGTCGCGGGCGGCAGCTGCGATTTCCTTGACCTGGTCATCGAACTTGCGGATGTTGCCCGGGTTGACGCGCACTGCCGCGCAGCCGGCCTCGATCGCCGCGAAGACGTACTTGGGCTGGAAGTGGATGTCCGCAATCACCGGGATCTGCGACTTCCGGGCAATGATGGGCAGTGCCTCGGCATCGTCAGCGGAAGGGCAGGCGACGCGAACGATGTCGCAGCCGGACGCTGTCAGTTCCGCAATCTGCTGCAGGGTGGCGTTGATGTCCGTGGTGGGGGTGGTGGTCATGGACTGCACGCTGATGGGCGAGTCAGATCCCACGCCCACGGAACCGACTTTGATCTGCCGGGTCTTGCGGCGGGGGGCAAGGACGGGTGGCGGTGCTGAGGGCATTCCCAGGCTGACCGAGGTCACGTGGACTCCTAGAGATTGAAAAAGGGAGGCGGCTTAGGCGGTGAGGCCGGCGAGCACGCCGATGATGGGTGACCACTCCGTGATGCGTGTCCCGGCGATGACTCCGGCAGCGGCGAAGGGATCCTGCTTAAGGATCGAGTTGAGGGCGGCCTCGTCTGCTGTCTTGAAGATCAGGAGCGCTCCCGCGCCGTCACCGTAAGGACCGCTGGCAAGGACGGCTCCATCCTCCGCCAGGCCCGCGAGCCATTCGCGGTGCGCTGGCCGGGCCTCGTTGCGGGCTTCTGTAGAATCGGCGGCATAAACGTACTCAACGGCAAAAACTGTCATACCGCTACCCTATCTCCATGCCTGGCTTCGCACCCATCCGGAGTGTGGACGCGCCTGGCCGGAGGGGCGGTGCGGCAACGGAACAGGGTGCCCTGGCTCAGGCAAGGAAGAGGACCTTGATGGCTGCGGCTGTTCCTGCCGCCCACAGCATGGACGTGAGCGTTCCAATAATGAACCGTTCAGCCGCCACCGGTGTTTCCTTGAGCTCCGCGAACCGGCCCAGGCCCTTGATGGCCACGATGTAGGCGATGGCCACCGGCTGGCCGGTAAGGATGGCAAGGCACACCCCCAGCCGCTCAAGGATTCCGATGATGGCACCGCCCCGAAGGATCCGCTGGGTGGGAGCGGCCGGTCCGGAGCCGGCAGAACCAGACGGCGGCGCATCGGCGGCTGCGGTCAGCTCGCCATCGACACCCTGGGACCCGCCGGCTGGCGGCAGGTCAACCGTCACATCCGCGGACGGATCCTCGGCGGCCCTTGTGGCATCCTCCGCAGCCTTGGCTGCGTCTGCCCTGTCATCGATGGTCCTTGCCAACCTGAACACCAGTGCGGTGACTGGCCACCCGGCGAATCCGGCAACGAGCAGCGCAACCGTAATCCAGAGTGCGTTCACTGGTTTCCTTCCGTTGAAGTGCGGGCGGCCAGGGAGTGGGCGTAGTCCAGCAGCATGGCGGCTGCCGGCCTCGCCGCCCATTCTTCCTGCCACCCGGACCGCAGCACGGCACGGCTCACCGACTGTTCGGTTATTCCCAACTCCCGGGAAACCTGCTTCTGGCTGCCATGCCTGGCTTCACCCTGGATGGCCCGCAGCCGGTCCACCACCCGCCACTGAGCCTGGGTGCGCTGCTGCACCAGGCGTCCGATCAGGCGGAGCACCGCCTGGGCATTGGCGCTGGCCATGGCGTCCTCCCCGGCGTGGGCTTGAAGATCCTTGCTGCGGACCATGGTGCCGGACACCACTGACAACGGAACCTGGCCGGCGGCGCCCTTGGCGAGTTCCACGGCTTTGCGGGCCGCCACGAAGCCGCTGCCGGAGCCCTCGCGCGGGCTGGCACCGGGTGCCAGCCCCACCGCCCCGATTCCTATGCCCACATACCAGTGCCCGTCGCGGAGCGCGTGCAGTGCCACATCCACCACATCGGCAGCCTGTTCCACCACTCCCTGGAGTTCATCGCCGACTGAACGCTCGAAGGGCACGGGCGTAAGGTTCCGCAAGGCGGCGATCAGTTCCGGGACGCGGTCGATATCGGAGGTGCTGCCCTGCTGGTCGATGGTGAGGACGTACATGCCCTAACCGTACGCAGGTGAGTATCGCTAATCAAACATATCTGGCTGATTATTTAATATCAGTCGAAATAGGCTGATTTTTGCCAGTCACCCTGCAGGAGGCAACTCCCGCCCCTTCCGGGTACCACGCCAGGCAATCCCACCGGCGGCCACGGCCAGCAGCGCAGCTCCGGCGCTTTGGGTGGGCAGGCTGCTCCCCGTTGTTGCCAGCCCCATGACCACCCCGAGGGCATAAAACACGACGGCGCCGGCCACCCACAGTGCTCCTGCCCACCGCGGGAGCATGCGTGAACGCCAGGCCGCGACGCCGAGCAGGACAGTCCCGGCAAAAGCAAGCAGGAGCCCGGCCATAAACGCCGCCGACATCGATCCTGGGAACTCAAGCTGCATGACATCCTGGTTTCCCGCCAGGTAAGCCCTGCCCACTGCCGGAGTCACGAAGGTGGAAATAACTGCAGGCACCAACAGCAGCGTGGTACCGGCAACCGCCATGACCATTGACGCCAGCGCCAGGCGTCCTGACCGGCTGCCCGCCAGAAAACAGCCCAGCGCAAAGAGCCCGAAGACCGCCAGGAGGGTGCCTCCCGTACTGCCGACGAGATGGCTGACCTGGTAGGAGTCCGAACTGACGAACCGGGCCCAGGCTACGGGGTCAATCTCCTGGTCCGGCTGGGGCTCCAGGGAAGACGATGCGGTGAGAAGCCAGGATGCAGGCAGCACCCACAGTCCCGCGCGGATCCAGCGGCCGGTGTCCTGCGGATTCATGTGGGCGCCCTTCCTGAAGTGGCTGCACGGCGTCCCTCCGGATGGAGGACCCAGTGTCAGCCGAAGAGGTTCACCGGCTTCACGATGTCGGCGTAGATGAGGAGGGCGCTCATGCCCATCAGCAGGGCGGCCACCACGTAGGTCACAGGCAGCAGCTTGGCGATGTCGAACGCGCCCGGGTCGGGTTTGCCAAACAGCTTGGCCACCTGGCGCCGCGCCCCCTCGTACAGGGCACCGGCAACGTGGCCGCCGTCGAGGGGCAGCAGCGGTATCAGGTTGAAGACAGCGAGTGCGAAGTTCAGGCCCGCCAGCAGCCCGATCAGTGCGGCCAGCCGGGACTGCACCGGGATTTCTTCCATGGCGGCCACTTCCCCGGCGACGCGTCCTACGCCCACCACGCTGATGGGGCCGTTGGGGTCGCGGGGTTCCTCGCTGAAGGCAGCCTTTGCCACACCCACCACGCGGGCCGGCAGGTTGAACACTACGCCTGCCACCTGGCGGATGTTCTCCCCCGCCATGGGCAGGACGGACGACGCCGGCTGGGCCACAAGTTCGGTCTGGGAGCCGATGCCGAGGAAGCCGACGTCCTGGTAGCGGAGGGTGCCGGCGTCGTCCGTTTCCTGGCGGCCGTCCGCCCCGATGACGGGCCGGGCCGACAGCACCGGGGTCACCGTGGTGGACACCTGGGCGCCGTCCCGCTCAACGGTAATGCCCACCTCGCGCCCTGCGGAGGCCCGGATCCATTCCGTCAGCTGGTCCCAGCCGGTCACGGCTTTGCCGTCGAAGGAGGTGATCCTGTCGTTGGGCCTGAGGCCGGCCGCGGCAGCGGGCGTGGGCTGGCAATCCGCCGAATCCGGGTCCACGGTCTCCCCAGCCGCCACCTGGCATTTGGACACCTCGGAGATGGTGGTGGTGGCTGTGGCCACGCCAAAGCCCATGAGCAGGACAGCGGTGAGGAGCACGCCGAGGACCATGTTCATGGCCGGACCGCCCAGCATCACGATGACCTTCTTCCAGACCGGCAGCCGGTAGAACACCCGCTCTTCGTCACCTGGCCCCACTTCCTCGTGGGCCATGGACCGGGCTTCGGTGGCGAGGGTCTGGAACATGCCGGTGCTGGAGGGGCGGACGGAGCCGTCGTCCTTGTTGGGCGGGTACATGCCGATCATGGACACGAAGCCACCCAGCGGGATGGCCTTCACACCGTATTCGGTTTCACCCTTCCGCCTGGACCAGAGGGTGGGGCCGAAGCCGATCATGTATTTGGTGACGCGGACCTTGAACAGCTTGGCGGGCACCAGGTGCCCCACTTCGTGCAGCGCAATGGACACGGCAATGCCGATCGCCACAAAGACGACGCCGAGGACAAAAAGGAGGACGGGGGTCATTGACGTGCTGCTGCTTCCTAGAGACTTCTGACTGCTAAACGTTCGTTGGCGCGGGCACGTGCCCAGCTTTCAGCATCCAGCACTGACTCCACCGTCAGCCCGGAGGACCCTGGGTGTTCGCTGAGGACGGCATCGATCGTGTCCACAATGTCGGTAAACCTGATGCGCCCGGCGTGGAAGGCTGTGACGGCTTCCTCGTTCGCGGCGTTGAACACGGCGGGGAACGTGCTGCCCAGCCCCGCTGCGTGTTTGGCGAGTCCGACGGCGGGAAAGGCTTCCGTGTCCAGTGGCTCGAAGGTCCAGGTGGCCGCGCGAGTCCAGTCGCAGGCAGCGGCGGCTTTGGGCACCCGGTCCGGCCAGCCCAGTCCCAGCGCGATGGGGAGGCGCATGTCCGGCGGGGATGCCTGGGCGATGATGGAACCGTCGATGAACTGCACCATGGAGTGCACCACGGACTGGGGATGGACCACCACGTCGATCCGGTCGAGCGGCACGTCGAAGAGCAGGTGCGCCTCGATGACTTCCAGGCCCTTGTTGACGAGCGTGGCCGAGTTGGTGGTGACCATGACGCCCATGTCCCAGGTGGGGTGGGCCAGGGCTTCCTGCGGGGTGACCCCGTGCAGTTCGTCCCTGTTTCTGCCGCGGAAGGGACCGCCGGAGGCGGTCAGGATGAGTTTTTCCACTTCCCCGGCCGAGCCCGAGCGCAGGCACTGGGCGATGGCTGAATGCTCGGAGTCGACGGGTACGATCTGCCCTTCCCGGGCGGCAGCCTTCACCAGCGATCCGCCCACAATGAGGGATTCCTTGTTGGCCAGGGCCAGTGTGGCGCCGGAGCGCAGGGCGGCCAGCGTGGGGGCCAGTCCGATCGATCCGGTAATTCCGTTGAGCACCACGTCCGCCTCGACGCCGGCGACCTGCGTGGAGGCGTCCGGTCCGGCGATGATCTCCGGCCGGTAGCCGGGCTTTCCCGCCGCCGCGGCAGCGTCGGCCACCAGCGATGCCAGCTTTCCGGGGTCACCGCCGGCAATGCCGATCACGGACGCGCCGGTGTGCACTGCCTGGCGGGCGAGGAGCTCCAGGTTGCCTCCCCCGGCGCTGAGGGCCACCACCTCGAAAAGGTGCGGGGCGCCGTCGACGACGTCAATCGCCTGGGTGCCGATGGAACCGGTGGATCCGAGGAGGACGATTCTGCGTGGCTGCATTGCTTAAGTATCCCGCACCGTGCTGCCCGGCCGTTCAGGACTTTCCGAGCTGTGATTCAGGCCGCAGCACAGCGGGCACGACGCCGGACAGTGCTGTTTCCGCCAGCGCCTCGCCCAGTGCCGGTGCCTGCTTGAAGAGGTTGTGCCCGGCCACGGCGCTGACGCTGCCGGCAGACCAGATTCCCACCCCGTCATCGCCCCACGGCAGCCGGGTGACCCAGCAGTGGACGTAGCCGGCCGGTACGGGATCCAGGCCGGGGAGCGCGGTCCGCACGTAGGCTGCCGCACGTGCCGCCAACGACTCCAGCGCCGCCGGGTCGGCGAGGCTGCCGTCCTGGCGCACTTCGGTTGTTTCGCTCAGGCCCACCGAGTAGCGCAGGTTGTCGGCCGAGGGCGCCGCGTAAACGCCCGTCTCCCCGAATACCCCGCTGCCGTCCTGGAATGTTGGCAGCGGAGCGGGCTGGACATCCCGCACGCGGAACGTCACGCGGGCGTGCGCGGCGAGTTCCACAGGAATGTCCAGTCCGGCGCCCCGTGCCAGGGCTGCCGTGCCGCGCCCGGCGCACAGGACCGCGTGGTCGAACCTGTCCACGCGGGTCCCGGTCCGGACCTCCACGCCCTGGCCGGCAGCGGGCCGGACCGCCATGACGTGGTCCGCCACGAGGGCGTCCCCGAGCTTGCCCGCCAGGGCCTCGAATGCGGCGCGGGTCTGGATTGCCCCGCCGTGGGCATCGAGCATCGCCTTGCCCTGGAAGTCCGCGAGGATCGGCAGCGCGGCCGCAAGTTGTCCGGGTGCCAGCAGCTTTACGGGAACTTCCGGCAGGCCGCTGAGAACGCGGAGCTTGTCCTCCACGCTGTCCCCGATAGCCACCGCACCGGCGCTGGAGACCAGTTCCACGCCGAACTCCGCCTCCCACTCCCGCCAGAGGGCGCGGCTGTGACGCACAAACGCGGCCAGCCGGACGTCGTCGTGGGCGTGCCGGAAGATCCTCGACTCCCCGGCCGACTGCCCTGAGCCCGGGGTCCCGGACTCGTAGACGGTGACGTCCGCACCTGCCTTCTGGAGGAAATGGGCTGCGGACAGCCCGACGATACCTGCACCTATTACCGCAACACGTGTCATGGATCCAGCAAAACATGTTTGTGCGGGCCGGGCACCCGGCCAAGCACTCAGGCAGCCACGAGTTCCAGCAGGCCCTTGGCCAGCGTGGCCACGGCACCCAGGTAGGCAATGACCGTGACGATGCGGCGGGCGGACGCGGGGCGCACCCGGCCGGCCAGCAGGTCGCCGGCAACAATGCCCGTCACCATCGCCGCCAGGATCGCCAGCCACTGCCAGCCTTCCAACGCGGGCACGTGCCCGCCGGACAGCACGTATTTGCTGAGCAGCGACGTGAAGCCGGTGGTGATGAAATACGGCTGCAGGGTGGCGCTGAAGCTCTTCTGCTCCCAGCGGGTGGCAATGGCATAGGCCGTAATGGCAGGACCGCCTACGCCCGCTGCGGCATTCATCAGGCCGCTGGAGAACCCCAGGGATGCCATGGGGACGGGGCCGCTGGCACGCCAGGAACTCCGGGTCAGCCGCTGGGACACGAGCAGGGCGGTGATGAGCAGGACGCCGATGCAGATCTCCAGCGGGGCCTCCGGGACATTACTCGCCAGCCAGGCGCCGGGCAGTACGCCGGCCAACGCTGCGAGCGCCAGCCCGAAGTACTTCTTCCAGGCCACGTGCCGCCACACCCGGGAGAGGATAAGGAGCGACGACGTGGCGCCGCAAAGGTTGATGATCATCACGCCGTCGAAAGGGCCCAGGAGCACCACCAGCACCGGGGAAACGAGCAGCCCAAAGCCCAGGCCCGCGATCCGCTGGGCCAGCGCGCCTGCAATAACGGCGACCAGCACCAGCACGAACATCCCTCGATCCTAGTGGCATTCCCCGGTGGCCTCCCGCGGTGGCATTCCCCTGTGGCCTCCCTGGCGGGGGTCGGCGTAACGTGGACTGCGTGGACTGGCTCTCCTGGTTTGATGCGCCGGAATACGAATTCGCCCGGCAGGTACTGCAGCGGGGCGTGGCGGCCCTGTACTTCGTTGCGTTCCTGTCCACACTGAACCAGTTCCCGGCGCTTCTGGGTGAGCGTGGCCTCCTCCCGGTACCTGACTTCCTGTCCGGCTTCAGCCGCCTGCGGCGGCCCACCCTGTTCCGCTGGCGGTACACGGACCGGCTGCTGCGCTGGGTGTGCGCCGCCGGGCTGCTGGTGTCGGCGCTGCTGGTGGCCGGCATCCCGCAGCAGGGCCCGCCATGGGTTCCGCTCATCGCGTTCCTGGCCCTGTGGCTGCTGTACATGTCCATCGTCAATGTGGGGCAGACGTTCTACGGCTTCGGATGGGAGATGCTGCTCCTGGAGGCCGGCTTCACCGTTGCCTTCCTGGGCTCGGACCAGACGGACCCGCCGCGCACCATCCTGATCCTGATCGTGTGGCTCGTGTTCCGCCTGGAATTCGGTGCCGGGATGATCAAGATCCGCGGCGGCCGGGAATGGCGCGACCTGACGGCCCTGTACTACCACCACGAGACCCAGCCGATGCCGGGGCCGCTGAGCCGGCAGGCGCACCTCCTGCCGAAGCCCCTGCACAAGGTTGAAGTCCTCGGCAACCACTTCGCCCAACTGGTGGTGCCGTTCTTCCTGTTCGCGCCCCAGCCGATCGCCAGCGTGGCCGCGGGCATCGTCATTTTCACGCAGCTGTGGCTGGTGGCCACCGGCAACTTCGCCTGGTTGAACTGGATTGCCATCGTGCTTGCCTTCGCCGCCGTCAGCGACCCCGTTGCGCATGCCGTGCTGCCGGCCATCCCCCTGGACTGGCACGGCCAGGCGGGCGTCGAGAGGGAGGCTCCCCTGTGGTGGCTGGCCCTCACCCTGGCGGCCACGCTGCTGCTGGTGGTCCTCAGCTACTGGCCTTTGCGCAACCTTTTCTCCCGCCGCCAGCTGATGAACGCCAGCTTCAACCGGTGGCAGCTGGTCAACACTTATGGGGCATTTGGCACCGTGACCAAGCAGCGGATCGAGATTGTGGTGGAGGGAACCCTCGACGAGGATCCGGACGACACCTCCGACTGGCGTGAGTACGGCTTCAGGGGCAAGCCGGGTGACGTCCGCAGGCTCCCCCGCCAATGGGCTCCCTACCACCTGCGGCTGGACTGGCTGATGTGGTTCCTGCCGCTGAGGACCGTCCACGAGGAATGGTTCTATGCCTTCCTGGGAAAGCTGCTGGAGGCGGACCGCCAGACCCTGCGGCTCCTCCGCCATGACCCGTTCGACGGCGCACCGCCACGCTGGGTGCGCGTGCGCAGCTACCACTACCGCTTTGCCGGCCGGAAAGAGTTCAGGCAGACCGGAAACCGTTGGGTGCGGACGCTGCTCTACGAGCCGATTCCGCCGTTGTCATTGCGGCGGTCGCCCGGGCGGCCGGGATGAGCGGGCCGGCTACCCGATGGCCTGGGCGCGGCGGATGATTTCCTGCGCGTGCTTGAGGATGGGGCCGTCGATCATCTTTCCCTGGTGCTTGAACACTCCGGAGCCGGCGGATGCTGCAGCCTCCAGCAGGGCTTCAGCGTCCGCCACTTCGGCGGCGGAGGGTGCGTAGGCGGCCCGGACCACGGCGGCCTGGCTCGGATGGATGCATGCTTTGGAGCTGAAACCGGAGGCGACGGCGTCGGCCGCTTCCACCTCCAGCCCGGCAAGGTCCGGGATGTTCGTGTACACCGCGTCCACCGCTTCCTTGCCGTGGGCGCGCGCAGCCAGCAGCACGGCGGAACGGGCGTGCAGCGCCACGTCCCGGTAGCCGCCGTCGGCCTTCCTGCTGGACGTTCCGCCCAGCGATGCCAGCAGGTCCTCTGCCCCCCACATGAGGCCCACTACATTGGGGGCGGCGGCAATGGCGGAGGCGTTGAGGACTCCCAGCGCTGTTTCACACAGCGCGATGACTTTGTAGCCGTCCAGGGCTTCGAGCTGCTGGACAGTTTCCGCCTTGGCCAGCATGACCGTCCGGTAGGGCGTGTGGGCAAGGCAGTGAAGGTCCTTCTCGAACTCCTCGGTGCCGGCAGGATTGACCCGCACGATGGTGCAGCTGGGTTCAAGCTCCGGCTCCACCCCGGTGGTCCCCAGCTGGGCGAGGATGGCGCCGCGGGCACGCTGCTTGTCCGCTGGCGCCACGGCATCCTCGAGGTCCAGGATCACGGCGTCCGCCCGGGCAGCGGCCTTCTGGTAGCGCTCGGGCCGGTCGGCGGGGCAGAACAGCAGGGCGGGGCCCATCACAAAAGTCATACCGGCATTGTCTCCTGTCCGTTCCCCTGCCCGCTGCCGGGCTGGCCCGCATGGGCTTCCCGCGTCCACATCAGGCAGCTCCGCGTGGCAAGTGCCACCACCGTGCCGTCCTGGTTGCGGCCGGTGTGCTCCATGGTGACGATTCCCTGCCCGGGCCGGGAGCCCGACAGCCGCTTTCCGCTAATGACCGTCTCGGTGTAGAGCGTGTCGCCGTGGTAGAGGGGGTGCGGGAACGAGACCTCCGTCAGGCCCAGCTGCGCGATGATGGTCCCCTGCGTCAGCTGGGAAACGGATTGGCCCACCATTGTGGCCAGTGTGAACATGGAGTTGATGAGCCGCTGGCCGAAGGGCTGCCCGGCGCTCCAGGCGGCATCCAGGTGCAGGGCCTGGGTGTTCATGGTGAGCGTGGTGAAGAGGACGTTGTCCGCCTCTGTTACGGTGCGGCCGGGGCGGTGGGCGTACGTGACCCCTTCTTCCAGTTCCTCGAAGTACAGTCCCCGCTGTTCGATCACCCGCGGTTCCCCGCCGGCTGGGCCTGCCGCGGCGCCGCTCATACTGTCAGTTCCTGGTCCTCTTCGAACAGCTCGGCCCCGGTGGCGGCGGCAACGTCCTCCGCTGACACGTTGGGCGCCAGTTCGCGCAGCACCAGCCGGGACCCGTACTCGTCCGCCACGACGTCGATGACGGCCAGGTCCGTGATGATCCGGTCCACGCAGCCTTTGCCGGTCAGCGGCAGGGAGCATTGCTGGACGATCTTCGGGTTCCCGTTGCGGTCCACGTGCTCCATCATCACGATCACCTTCTTGGCCCCGAACACCAGGTCCATGGCGCCGCCCATTCCCTTGACCATCTTGCCCGGAATCATCCAGTTGGCCAGGTCGCCGTTGGCGGCCACCTCCATGGCCCCCAGGACGGCCACGTCCACGTGGCCGCCGCGGATCATACCGAAGGACGAAGCCGAATCGAAGAAAGCAGCCCCCTTGTTGACGGTCACAGTCTCCTTGCCAGCGTTGATCAGGTCCGGATCAATGGCGTCTTCCTCCGGATAGGGTCCGACGCCGAGGATTCCGTTCTCCGAGTGGAGCACCACTTCCACGCCATCGGGGATGTAGTTGGGGATGAGGGTGGGCATGCCGATGCCGAGGTTGACGTACTGGCCGTTGCTGAGCTCCTTGGCCACCCGGGCGGCAAGTTCGTTCCTGGTCCACCCTTTGGCGCCGGCTCCGTCAGCCTGCACCTCGTGCTGCTGCGCCGCGGCCCGGCGGTACTCGGGGCGGACGCCTTCGGGCCGGGGAGCGTCGGGGCTGTTGGGGTCCATGGCTATGCTCCTGCCTGCCGGGGGTCGCCGGCGTTGTCTGCGGATGCTGCCTGTCCGGGGCGGGCCAGGGCCACGGTCCGTTTTTCAATGCGTTTCTCCGCGTTGGCGGCGAGGACCACGCGCTGGACGAAGATGCCCGGGGTGTGGATGTGTTCCGGGTCCAGCTCGCCCGGCTCCACGAGTTCCTCCACCTCGGCAATGGTGATCCTGCCGGCCATGGCGCACAGGGGGTTGAAGTTCATGGCGGTGGCGTGGAAGACCAGGTTTCCGTGCCGGTCACCTTTCCAGGCATGGACCAGCCCGAAGTCCGGGGTCAAGGCTTCCTCCAGCACATAGTCGACCCCGCCGAAGGACCGCACCTCCTTGGGTGCGGAGGCCACGGCAATCCCGCCGTCGGCGTCGTACTTTTGGGGCAGCCCGCCCTCTGACACCTGGGTGCCCACGCCCGCCTTGGTGTAGAAGGCGGGGATCCCGGCGCCGCCGGCGCGCAGCTTCTCGGCCAGGGTGCCCTGCGGGGTGAGCACCACTTCAAGCTCGCCGGCCAGGTACTGCCGTGCGAACTCTTTGTTCTCGCCCACGTAGGAGCTGACGGTGCGGCGGATCCGCCCGTCCCGGAGCAGGATGCCGAGTCCCCAGTCGTCCACGCCGCAGTTGTTGCTGACGGTTTCCAGGTCCGTTGTCCCTGCCCGGTGCAGCGCGTCAATGAGGGTCACGGGGATTCCGCAGAGGCCGAATCCGCCCACCGCCAGGGACGCTCCGTCCGGGATGTCTGCTACGGCTTCCCCAGCGCTGGCAACAACCTTGTCAATCATCGGTGATCCTCTCAGGCCGGCTACGGTGCCAGTTACTACAGTGCCAGTACTACAGACCCAGTTCGCGGGCGATCAGCATCAGCTGCACCTCCGTGGTGCCTTCCCCCACTTCAAGGATCTTGGAGTCGCGGTAGTGGCGTGCCACGGTGAACTCGTTGATGAAGCCATAGCCGCCGAATACCTGGGTGGCATCCCGCGCGTTGTCCATGGCTGCCTCGCCTGCGACCATCTTAGCGATGGCCGCCTGGGTCTTGAACGGCTTTCCGGCAAGCATACGGAACGCCGCATCGTAGTAGGCCAGGCGCGCGGTGTGGGCACGGGCCTCCATGCGCGCGATCTTGAAGGAGATGGCCTGGTACTTGCCGATCTGGTGGCCGAAGGCGCTCCGCTCCTTGGCGTACTTGACTGACAGGTCCACGCAGCCCTGTGCTGCGCCAGCAGCCAGGGCGGCAATGGCGATCCGCCCTTCATCCAGGATGGACAGGAAATTGGCGTAGCCGCGGCCCTCCGCCCCCAGCAGGTTCCCTTCCGGAACGCGGACGTCCTTCAGCGTCAGCGGGTGGGTGTCCGAGGCGTTCCACCCCACCTTGTTGTACGGCTTTTCCGCCTTGAACCCGGGGGTGTCCGTGGGCACCAGGATGGTGGAGATTTCCTTCTGCACCGTGCCGTCCCCGCGTTCCTTCTGCCCCGTAACGGCGGTGACCGTCACCAGCCGGGTGATGTCGGTTCCGGAGTTGGTGATGAACTCCTTGTTGCCGTTGATCACCCACTCTGTCTTGTCTCCGACTGTCTCGCGCCGCGCCGTGGTTTTGGTGCCGCCCGCGTCCGATCCTGCTTCGGGTTCTGTCAGCCCGAAGCCTGCGAGCGCCTGGCCGGACGCGAGCATGGGCAGCCACTCCTGTTTCTGGGCGTCCGTGCCGAAGCGGTAGATGGGCATGGCTCCCAACGAGACGCCGGCTTCCAGGGTGATGGCCACGGACTGGTCCACCCGGCCCAGCTGCTCCAGGGCGAGGGCCAGCGCGAAGTAGTCCCCGCCCATGCCGCCGAATTCCTCGGGGAAGGGCAGGCCGAACAGCCCCATTTCCGCCATCTGCTTGACGACGCCGTACGGGAAACTGTGCTCCTCGTCGTGCTTGGCGGAAACGGGCGCCACCACCGTGTCCGCGAAGTCCCGGACAGTGTCGCTGAGGTCCTGGTATTCCTCGCTGAGTTCAAAACCTGCCATGTCTAGGCTCCTTCGCCCTTGAATGCATCTGTGTCGGTGTTTGTGCCTGCGCCTTCGTCTCCCGCGCGGGGGTGGATGGTGGCCAGCACCTGGTCCGCCTTCACCAGGTCGCCGGGGCGGGCGGTGAGATGGACGGTGCCGTCCAGCGGGGCCACCAGCTGGTGCTCCATCTTCATGGCCTCGACCGAGACGAGAAGCTGGCCGGCCGCAACGGTGTCCCCGTCACTGACCGGAACCGAGACCACTGTTCCCGGCATGGGTGAACGCACCGCGGGATCGGTGGCACCCTCCTCCCGCTGGAGGGCCGCAAGCACCCGGTCAAGCCGCGCTTCCCGGCTCAGTACGACCAGCCGGCAGGACCAGCCCCCATTGCCCAGGAACAGTTCCGCGGGTATGCCGACAACCGGCGAATCACGTGTTGGGTCCGCCGGGCCGCGGAAGACCGGCGCAATGGAGTACGTACTGGTGCGGCCGTCGAGGGTCAGCACTGCCTGCCGCCGGGAGGGGAATTCCAGCCGTGCCGGCCGCGCAGGCCCGTCCCCCACTGCCACAAGGAACGTCCTTCCGGAAACAGTGCTGTCCAGGGCAGTGCCGTCCGAAGCCGTCCCGTCCGCTTCCGCGCCCGTATCCCGGCCGCCGCTGACACGCACGGCCGCAACGCCGCCGTCGGGCGTTCCCAGGCTGACCAGGCGCGGCGCCGGTGCCCCGAGCCGCCAGCCGTTGCGCGCCTGCCAGGGCCCGGGCGCGGGGGGCGTGTTGTTCTGTCCCTCCATGGCGAGCGTGAAGAGCGCTGCCACCGCCAGCTCGGCGTCGGCAGCCCTCCGGAAGGACAAACCGGGCAATTTGCGTTCGATCAGCCCGGTCTCCAGCCGTCCGGCGCGGACATCGGCATCGTTGATCAGCAGCCGCAGGTATTCCACGTTCGTATCCAGCCCGAGCGCCGTATAGCCGGCGAGCGCCGCATCCAGGGTGTCCAGCGCGGCCGTGCGGTCCTCCCCCCAAGCGATGACCTTGGAGATCATGGGGTCGTAGCTGGAGGAAACCTCCACGCCCTCCATCAGGGATGAGTCCACGCGCACCCTGCCGCGGCCCGTTTCCATTGCCACGCGGGCGGGGGCGCCGGGACGTTGCTGCGGACCGGGCAGTTCGTCCAGCAGCAGCACCGTTCCGGTGGAGGGCAGGAAGTTTCTCTCGGGGACCTCTGCGTAGACGCGCGCTTCCGCGGCGTGGCCGTGAAGTTCGACGTCGGCCTGCCGGACGGTGAGTTCCCCGCCGGCGGCGATCCGCACCTGCCACTCGACGAGGTCTATGCCGGTGACCATTTCCGTAACGGGGTGCTCAACCTGCAGCCTGGTGTTCATCTCCATGAAGTAGAACTGGTCCGGCGCGTCGTCGGAGACGAGGAATTCGACCGTTCCGGCGCCGCTGTAGTTCACGCTGCGGGCCGCGTTGCAGGCTGCTTCACCGATGCGGGCGCGGATGGCGGCGCCGTCGGGCAGGCCCTCGAGCAGCGGCGACGGCGCCTCCTCGATGACCTTCTGGTGCCGCCGCTGCAGCGAACATTCGCGTTCGCCCAGGTGGATGACGTTGCCGTGGTTGTCCGCCAGGACCTGCACCTCGATGTGCCGCGGGGTGGTGACCAGGCGTTCCAGGAACAGGGTGTCGTCGCCGAACGCACTGGCCGCCACCCGCCTGGCCGTGGCCAGCGTGGCCGCAAGGTCTTCGGGGCGCTGCACCACATGCATGCCCTTGCCCCCGCCGCCCGCGGAGGGCTTGATCAGCAGCGGAAAACCCACGCCGGCGGCCGCGTCAGCCAGCTGCGCATCGGTCATTCCCGGCTGTGCCACGCCCGGCACCACGGGGACGCCGTAGCCGGCCACCTGGTTCTTGGACCGGATCTTGTCCCCCATGATATTCAGGGCTTCCACGCCCGGGCCGATGAACGCGATCCCGGCCTGTTCCAAGGCCCGGGCGAATTCCACGTTCTCGCTGAGGAAGCCGTAGCCGGGGTGCACGGCCTCCGCACCGGTCCTGCGGCAGGCCTCGATGATCGCCCCGATGTTCAGGTAGCTCTCCGTGGCGGCTGCCGGGCCGATCCTGACGGCGGTGTCCGCTTCGCGCACGTGCCGGGCGCCGGCGTCGGCATCGCTGTAGACGGCCACGGGGCGGATGCCCAGGGCCTTGAGCGTCCGGATCACGCGGCAGGCGATTTCGCCGCGGTTGGCCACCAGGACGGTGCCGAACATCGGCCGGGTGGCGGCGGGGGTGCCGGCCAGGGAAGGGGTGGTCATATGCTCGCTCACATCCTGAAGAGGCCGAAGGAGGTTTCCGGCAACGGCGTGCGGGCCACCACGTCCAGTGCCAGGCCAAGGACGGTGCGTGTGTCGGCCGGATCGATCACGCCGTCGTCCCAGAGGCGGGCCGTGGAGTAGTACGGGCTGCCCTGGTCCTCGTACTGCTGCCGGATGGGCGCCTTGAAGGCTTCCTCGTCCTCGGCGGACCATTCCTGTCCGGCGGCTTCGTACTGGTCCCGCTTGACGGTGGCGAGGACGCTTGAGGCCTGGTTGCCGCCCATGACCGAGATCCGGGCGGCCGGCCACATCCACAGGAACCGCGGTGAATAGGCACGTCCGCACATGGAGTAGTTGCCGGCACCGAAGGAACCGCCGATGACCACTGTCAGCTTGGGCACCCGGGCGGTGGCTACGGCGGTGACCATCTTGGCCCCGTTCTTGGCGATGCCGCCCTGTTCCGAGTCCCTGCCCACCATGAAGCCGGAGATGTTCTGCAGGAACACCAGCGGAATGCCGCGCTGGTCGCAGAGTTCAATGAAGTGGGCCCCTTTGAGGGAGGATTCGCTGAAGAGCACACCGTTGTTGGCCACGATCCCCACCGGGTGCCCGTGCAGCCGCGCGAACCCGGTGACCAGCGTGGCGCCGTACTCCTTCTTGAATTCGTGGAACCTGCTGCCGTCCACCAGCCGGGCGATGACCTCGTGGACGTCGTAGGCGGCGTTGACGTCCGTGGGGACGGCACCGTAGAGCTCCGCCGGCGCAGCCGTTGGTTCGACGGCGGCGTCCACCTCCCAGGCGGGCGGCGCAGAAGGCGGGAGCGTGGACACGATGTCCCGGATGATCTGCAGTGCGTGTTCATCGTTTTCCGCGAGGTGGTCGGTGACGCCGGAGATCCTCGAATGGACTTCCCCGCCGCCGAGCTCCTCCGGCGTGACGATTTCGCCGATGGCAGCCTTCACCAGCGGAGGCCCGCCCAGGAAGATGGTGCCCTGGTTCCGGACAATCACTGTTTCGTCGCTCATGGCCGGCACGTAGGCGCCGCCGGCCGTGCATGACCCCATGACCGAGGCGATCTGGGGAATTTTGGCCGCTGACAGCCGGGCCTGGTTGTAGAAGATACGGCCGAAGTGGTCCCGGTCCGGAAACACCTCATCCTGTTTGGGCAGGAAGGCACCGCCGGAATCCACCAGGTAGATGCACGGCAGCCTGTTGTCCAGGGCTATCTCCTGGGCCCGCAGGTGTTTCTTCACCGTCAGCGGATAGTAGGTCCCGCCCTTGACCGTGGCGTCGTTGGAAATCACCAGCACGTGGCGGCCGTGGACCAGGCCGATGCCGGCAATGACGCCCGCGCCGGGAGCCTCGTTGTTGTACATGCCGTTGGCGGCCAGCGGGGCGATCTCAAGGAAGGGGCTGCCGTCATCCAGCAACCGGTCGATGCGCTCGCGGGGCAGGAGCTTGCCCCGGCCCATATGCCGCTGCCTCGACTTTTCCGGTCCGCCCAGGGCAGCGTCCGCGAGCCTTTTTCGCAGGTCCTCCGTCAGCAGCAGCTGCGCTTCGCGGTTCGCCAGGTAAGTGCTGCTGGCGGGGTCGATCCTGCTGGCAAGGGTCTCCATCGACGCGTCCTGTTCCTGTTCCGGCCGGGGGCAAGAAAGCCAACTCGGTTAGTGCCCAATAACTGAAATTCAGGTTAGTCTCGATTAACTGTGATGTCCAACACAGCAGCTGCCTTGCTAGACTTCCGGGGTCCCGAGGAGGAATTGTGCCAAGCACCGACGCCGCTGCGGCAAGCAGCACGACCCGGCCCGGCAGCGCAACCCAGCCCGGCAGCGCAACCGAGTCCACCGGCCCAACCCAGCGCAGCCGGGCCAAGGAGAACCGCCGCCAGGCGCTGCTGTCCGCTGCAGCTTCGCTGTTTGCGCTGCACGGGTTCAGCCGCGTCTCCCTGGAGGATCTGGGGGCTGCCGCCGGCGTCAGCGGCCCGGCCGTATACCGCCACTTTCCCGGCAAGCAGGCGGTCTTGGCGGACCTGCTGGTCACCGTCAGCCAGGAACTCCTGGACGGCGGACGCCGGGTGGCGGCGGAAAACGCAGATCCCCTGGCGGCCCTGCGCGGCCTGGTGGCATTCCAGGTGGACTTCGCGCTGGGCAAGCCGGACGTCATCAGGGTCCAGGACAGGGATTTCAGCTGCCTCTCCGATGAGGACCAGGCGGCGGTCAGGACCCTCCAACGGAGCTATGTGGAGGTGTGGGTGGAGGTCCTCGCGGATCTCCATCCGGAGACCGACGCTTCGGAGCTCCGGATGCGGGCCCATGCCACGTTCGGGCTTATCAATTCCACCCCCCACTCGGTGCGCAGCCACGGCCGGAAGATGGCGTCCGGAACCGCCCGGCCCCTGCTCGAAAGCATGGCCCTGGCCGCGCTGCTGGCGGACTGCCGAACCACCCCCTGAAGCCCGGAGTTTTTGTCCGGATATGCAGGCTTAAACCGGTGGGAAGCCTGCGGATCCGGACAAAAACTCCAGGGGTCACACCATGGTCAGCACCCGGCCGGGGTCAGCGAGGATGGCACCGACGTCGGCAAGGAAGCGTGAGCCCTGTTCGCCGTCCACCAGCCGGTGGTCGAAGGACAGGCTGAGGGTCATGACTTGGCGCAGGGCAACGTCCCCCTGGTACTCCCAGGGCATCCTGCGCACGGCTCCCAGGGCAAGGATTGCCGCCTCGCCGGGGTTGAGGATGGGCGTGCCGGCGTCAATCCCGAAAACACCGATGTTGGTGATGGAGATTGTGCCTCCCGTGAGGTCGGACGGAGGGGTCTTTCCGGCGCGGGCCGTGTCGGCGAGCGCTGACAGGGCTTGAGCCAGCTGGACCAGGGACAGCGAATCCGCGCCCTTGATATTGGGGACCGTGAGCCCCCGGGGCGTGGCGGCTGCAATGCCCAGGTTCACGTAATGGAACGTGACGATCTCCTGGTTCTCCCCGTCCCAGCGCGAGTTGAGGGAAGGATTGCGCCGGAGGGCGATCAGTACAGCTTTCGCGGCCAGGGTCAGCGGTGTGAGCTTGACGCCCGCGAACTCCCTGCCCTCCCGGAGCCTGGCGAGCAGTTCCATGGACGGCGTGACGTCGACAGTCAGGAACTCGGTGGCGTGCGGCGCGGTGAAGGCACTCTGCACCATGGCGGCAGCCGTGAACTTGCGGACACCCTTGATGGCGGTGCGCGTTTCCCGCTCACCCTGGCCGGCCTTCCCGCCACCCTGATCCGCGGCAGCTTCGCCGGGCGACCCTGCCTCCGCGGACTGGCCGTCCATGAAGTGCCGGACGTCCTCCCGGGTTATCAGCCCCTGGGGTCCGGTACCGGTAATCCTGGCCAGGTCCACGCCAAGGTCTTTGGCCAGCTTCCGGACAGGCGGGGTGGACCGTGGGCGCTCGCCTGCGGGCTGGTCGGACGCAGCTGCGAGGTGCTCAACCGCGGGGGTTTTGCCTGTGCCGCGCATGGTTGCCGCGGGCGTCGTGTCAGCAGGCGCGGCCTCCCCACGCATGGTTGCCGCGGGCCTGGTCTCCGCGGCAAAGGCATCGACAGGACCAGCCGCGGGGAAGGTCCGCGGGCGCCGCACGGGCCGGCCGGTGCTTTCGACGACGGCACCGTAGCCTACGAGGTTAGGCTCCCTCCGGGGAGTCCCGGCGGAGCTCTCCCCCGCTGCCTGCCCCGCCGCATCCCCTGCGCCCTTGCCCGCATCCTTGCCCGCATCCTGGCCCGCATCCTGGCCCGAAGCGGCAGGGGCGCCTGCCGCCGAAGGTGCCGGGCCGGCGTCGTCCGCCACCTCGAAGGAGACGATCGGCTTGCCCACCTCCACAACGGTGCCCGGCTGCTCGTGGAGTTCCTTGATGACCCCGGCAAACGGGGACGGAAGCTCCACCACCGCCTTTGCCGTCTCAACCTCGGCGATCACCTGGTTCAGCGAGACGGTATCGCCCACCCCCACTTTCCAGCTGAGGATCTCCGATTCGGTGAGGCCTTCGCCCAGGTCCGGCAGCCGGAATTCCTTGATCATGGTCGCGCTCATCCTTCCAGCCCGCTGAGGGAGTTCGGCCGGCCCAGGGCACGGTCTACGCCGTCCAGGATCCGGTCCAGGCCCGGCAGGTGGTGCATCTCAAGCTTTGAGTAAGGGTAGGGAATATCGAATCCGGTGACGCGGACTGGTGCCGCCTCCAGGTGGTAGAAGCACCGCTCGGTAATACTGGCAGCCACTTCCGCCCCCAGGCCGCCCGACTGTGCGGCCTCGTGGGTGATGACCAGGCGCCCGGTCCTGCGGACGGAGGCCACAACTGTTTCGTAGTCCACGGGTGCCAGCGAGCGCAGGTCGATGACCTCGATGGAAACTCCTTCATCGGCAGCGGCCGACGCGGCGTCCAGGGCCGTCTTGACCAGCGGACCGTAGGCCACCAGCGTGACATCGGTGCCTTGGGTGAGGACGCGCGCCTCGCCCATGGACATGGGCGAAGTGTGGTCAAGGGACTCGTCAACGTCGCCTTTGTCGTGGTACCGCCGCTTGGGCTCGAAATAGAGCACGGGGTCGTCGCAGGCGATGGCCTGCTGGATCACGGTGTACGCGTCCTGCGGGCTGGAAACGGTGACGACGCGCAGGCCGGACGTGTGCGTGAAATAGGCCTCCGGCGATTCGGAGTGGTGCTCGGGCGAGCCGATCCCGCCGCCGAACGGGACCCTGATGGTGATGGGCATCTTGACTGCCCCGCGGGTGCGGTAGTGGAGCTTGGCCACCTGGCTGACGATCTGGTCGAACGCCGGATAGATGAATCCGTCGAACTGGATCTCCACCACCGGGCGGTAGCCGCGGTAGGCGAGGCCAACGGCGGTGCCCACGATGGCCGATTCGGCCAGGGGCGTATCCACCACCCGGTGCGTGCCGAAGTCCTTCTGCAGTCCGTCGGTCACCCGGAACACGCCGCCGAGGGTGCCGATGTCCTCCCCCATGAGCACCACTTTGGGGTCGTTCTCCAGGGACTTCCGCAAGCCCGCGTTGATCGCGCGGGCAAAGGTCATCTGGGTCATCAGCGTGCACCTTCTTCTGCAACGGCTCCTGCGGGATCACCGAAGGTTGCCAGGTAACGGGCGTAGTGGTCCTGCTGCCGGTCCAGCCAGGAGTTGGGCGTGCTGTAGACGTTCCTGAAGACGTCGAGTGGCTCCGGATCCGGCATGGTGGTGCAGCCCGCCCGCATCTCGCGTGCCACGGCGTCGGCCTTGTCCTTCACCTGCTGCTGCAGTTCCTCCGTCAGCAGGCCCTTCCGTTCGAGGAGCGCGGCGATGCGGGTGATCGGGTCCCTGGCGGCCCAGTCCTCGAGTTCGTTGGCGTCACGGTAGCGCGTCGGGTCATCCGCCGTGGTGTGCGGGCCCATGCGGTAGCTGACGGCCTCGATGAACGTGGGGCCGCCGCCGCGGCGGGCCCGGTCCAGGGCCACGCGGGTGGCAGCCATCACGGCCAGGACGTCGTTGCCGTCCACGCGCAGGCTGGGGATGCCGAACCCGGCAGCCCTGTCTGCCAGTTGGATGTGCGACTGGAGCCGGACAGGCTCCGAAATGGCCCAGTGGTTGTTGGTGCAGAAAAACACCACGGGCACCTGGAAGCTTGCCGCGAAGACCATGGCCTCGTTGACGTCGCCCTCGCTGGTGGCGCCGTCGCCAAAGTAGGTCACGGCCACGGAATCGGCGCCGTCATTCTGGATGCCCATTGCATAGCCGGTGGCGTGGAGGGTCTGGGCGCCGATGATGATCTGCGGGGTGGCCATGTTGATGGTGTAGGGATCCCAGCCCGAGGACGCAGTGCCGCGCCATACCCGGAGGATGTCCGTCAGGTCCACTCCCCGGCAGTAGGCCACCCCGTTCTCCCGGTAGCTGGAGAAGACAAAGTCGTCAGTGCGGAGCGCCCGGCCCGAACCGATCTGCGCGGCTTCCTGCCCCAGCAGCGGCGGCCAGAGCCCGAGTTCGCCCTGCCGCTGCAGGGCGGTTGCCTCGACGTCGATGCGCCGGATCACGGTCATGTCCTCGTAGAGGAAACACAACTGCTCGTCAGTGACGTCCCTGACCCAATAGTCGAACTCCGGGTGGCTGATCCGCTCACCGGACGGAGTAACCAGTTGGACCAAATCCCGCCCCTGTCCATGGGGGTGCCGGGCGCTGTTGGGGGCGGCTGGCCCGCCCTGGCCCGTTTCGTCTGTAGACACGATAGCCCGCAACCTTCTCACGTCGTTGACCCGCGGTTTTGGGACTTGTGGCCCCTTCGGCCGCCGGCCGCCCGGGCGCCGTTGCCCCGGATATTTGTGACCCTACTCACAATGCTCAGGAGGTACAACTACCAGCGCGATCACTGAGCAAAATGCTCTGCCGGAGGGCACGGGACCGTGCTAGCGTTGCGCATTATGCAAGCCTTGGATGGCACCGATGCCCGCCTGCTCTCCGCCCTGGCCCAGGACGCCCGGCAAACGGTGGTGGCCCTGGCCCAGAAGCTGGGCCTCTCCCGGAACACCGTGCAGGCGCGGATGGCGCAGCTGGAGAAGAAACACGTCTTCCTGTCCTTCGAACGGCGCATCAATCCGGCGGCCCTGGGCTACCCGCTGATGGCCTTCATCTCCGTCCATGTCCAGCAGCAGCGGCTCGCCCTGCTGGCGAAGGAACTCGCAGACATTCCCGAGATCCTCGAAGGATATGGCCTGACCGGTTCGGCGGACCTGCTGCTGCGCGTGGTGGCGCTGGACGCCGAGGACCTGTTCAGGATCAACGGGAAAATCCTGGCGTGCGAAGGGGTGGACCGGACCGATACGGCGCTTGCCATGGGAGAACTTATTCCCTTCCGCGTCCAGCCCCTCCTTGAACGCGGCCCTGGACGCACCTAGCAGCCGGCGCGTTTTCGCGGAACACACGACGCCGGGGCCGGGCTGGAGCACGACGGCGGCGCCGCACGCTATAGGCTGAATGCCAGTTAATCGGCGGCAGGCACAGCGCCCCGCCTCCAGGCGGTGCCATGCACCATTTTCCGGAAAGGCTCCACCTTGAGCACTCCCCAGGAACCGTTTCCGCCGGGCCGCGCCGGCGCCGCGTCCCCGCAGCCGGCACAGCCTTCCCGCTACGGGCAGGACCAGGGGTCCCCGTTTGGGCTCCCGGGGCAGCCCCCGCCGAAGAGCCGGCGGAAACTGTGGATCATCCTGGCGGGCGCCGGCGGCGTCCTGCTGCTGGTGGTCCTGGGCATCATCATTCTGGTGAACGTGGTGGGCGGCGCCACCAACCAGGCCAGGGGCCTGGCTGACGGTTTCACCAAGCTGGTCCTCGCCGGGGACAGCTCCAGGGCCTACGACGAGTACCTTGACCCCGCCCTGCAGGAGCAGCTGTCCAAGGAGGCCTTCATTGAAGGCGTCAACAGCCTGGAGATGGACGAAACCTGCACGCCGGACTACAGCGACCTCAAGGTGGCCACCGAGAACGGCGTTAAGTCGGCGGATATCGCGGGCCTGATCACCTGCGACGGCAAAAACGTGGACCTTGCCTACCGTTTCGAGGGCACTGACGATCTCAAGATGACCAACATCAAGCTGCGGCCGGCAGCGTAGTCCCGGCCGGCACAACAAAGCCTCCGCGCCGGGGAACTGCTCCCCGGTGCGGAGGCTTTGTTGTTGCTGCCGTCAGGTCAGTGGTCGACGGCCTTTTCGGCACCCACCCCCGTAAGGGAGCGGACTTCCATTTCGGCCTGCTTGGCCGTGTCCTCCCGATTCTTGTCGAGCGTCGTTCCGAGCCAGCCCAGGAAGAAGGCGAGGGGGATGGACACGATGCCCGGGTTGCTCAGCGGGAAGAGTGCGAAGTTGGCGTCCTTGATCATGGATGTTGCTCCGCCGGAAACCACCGGCGAGAAGATGATCAGGATGATCGCGGAACCCAGGCCGCCGTACATGCTCCAGACTGCACCCTGGGTGGTGAACTTCCGCCAGAACAGGGAGTAGACGATCGTGGGCAGGTTGGCGGAGGCGGCGACGGCGAATGCGAGCGCCACGAGGAACGCCACGTTCTGTCCGTTGGCAAGGATGCCGCCCAGGATGGCGAGAACGCCGATGACCACAACGGTGCGCCGGGCCACCTTCACCTCGGTGTCGGCGTCGGCCTTGCCCTTGGAAATGACGCTGGCGTAGATGTCATGGGCAAAGGAAGCGGCAGCCGTGATGGTCAGGCCGGCCACAACGGCCAGGATGGTGGCGAAGGCCACAGCTGAGATGAAGCCCAGCAGAAGCGGCCCGCCCAGGTAGAAGGCCAGCAGCGGGGCGGCCGAGTTCACGCCGCCCGGTGCGCCCTTGATGGTCTCGGCACCAACCAGGGCAGCTGCACCGTAACCAAGCACCAGGGTGAAGAGGTAGAACAGGCCGATCAGCCAGATTGACCACACCACGGACTTGCGGGCTTCCTTGGCCGTGGGGACCGTGTAGAAGCGCATGAGTACGTGAGGCAGCGCTGCCGTGCCCAGGACCAGTGCGAGGCCGAGTGACATGAAGTCGATCTTCGAGGTTTCCGTCTTGCCGTACTGCAGGCCGGGATTCAGCACAGCCGGGTTGTTGGCCGTTTCCACTGCGGCGCCCAAGAGGCTGGAGAGGTTGAAGCCGTAGATGGCCAGGACCCAAATGGTCATGACGGCTGCGCCTGCGATGAGCAGGATCGCCTTGATGATCTGCACCCAGGTTGTGCCCTTCATGCCGCCGATCAGGACGTACATGATCATCAGGGCGCCGACGACGATGATTACCAGGGCCTGTCCGCCCCAGTCGCTGATGCCAAGGAGCAGGGAGATCAGGCTGCCTGCTCCTGCCATCTGGGCCAGGAGGTAGAAGAAGCAGACTGCGAGGGTGGAGATGGCGGCGGCGATGCGGACGGGCCGCTGCTTCAGCCGGAACGACAGCACATCGGCCATGGTGAACTTGCCGGTGTTGCGCAGGAGCTCGGCCACGAGCAGGAGCGCGACGAGCCAGGCCACAAGGAAGCCGATGGAGTACATGAAGCCGTCATAGCCGTTGATGGCGATGGCGCCGGTGATGCCCAGGAAGGAGGCTGCGGAGAGGTAGTCGCCGGCGATGGCGGTTCCGTTTTGCGAGCCGGTGAAGGAGCGGCCGGCGGCGTAGTAGTCCGCGGCGGTTTTGTTGTTCCGGCTGGCGCGCAGCACGATCACCATGGTCACGGCCACGAAGATGCCGAAGATTCCCATGTTGAGCAGCGTGGTGTCCTTGAGGGCGGCCACGTCCACCGCTGCGGCGATGCCGATCATTTGTTAACTCCGCTCACTCGGTTGCCGTGCTTGTCGAATTCGTGACCCTCGATCTCGTCCCGGATCTCCTTCGCGATGGGGTCCAGCCGCCGGTTGGAGTAGCTGACGTACCAGCCAGTGATGGCGAACGTGGACACGAACTGGAGCAGGCCAAGGATCAGGCCCACGTTGATGTTGCCCCAGACCTTGGTGGACATGAATTCCACGGCGTAGTCGGCGAGCAGGACGTATGCGAAGTACCACAGCAGGAATGCGACTGCCATGGGAAAGACAAAGCTGCGGTGACGCTTGCGCAGTTCCTTGAACTGCTCCGTCGACTGGACCTGCTCGAAGTCCACGGACGCCGCTGCGTCCGGAGTGTGGGCATCGTTACCCATCGTTCCTCCTCGTTGAGACTTGCCTGAACACACCCAACGGCAGGCCCGGAAGACGGGATACCGCAAATGTGACTGCAATCACTCTGCGGGCTGCATCCCGCCAGTTCCAGAGCCTGCAGGCCTGCGGGCGCTCAACGGTCGGGATGCTGCGACAAACGGCACCCGCGGCTACGCTGGGCACCATGCCGGACTCCCCCCTCCTGACCGCCGCGGCCGTGGCCGTCATCGCCATGGCCATCGCCGTCGTCGTCGGCGTGGGGCTCAAGGTGCTCAGGTCCTTCCGCGACCTGGGCACGGATGCGGAACGCGCCACCTACCACACCCTGCATGCCGCTTCCCAGGCGGGCCAACACCTGCGCCGTGGCCTCAACCCCGCCGGCGCTGCCAAGGCCAGCCGCCAGCTGCGCACCCTGCTGGGCTGTGACGCCCTGGCCATCATGGACACCTCCGGTGTGCTGGCGTGGGACGGTACCGGCGAGGACCTGAAGCCGCGCATGATGGACCTTGCTGCCGGCGTCCTGGCCAGCGGCCGCACGGCCGTCCTTCCCGCCGGGGACGCCGGCGCCGCGACGGAGGCCACCGGCGGTCCGCTCGCCGCCGTGATCGCACCGGTGCGTGCCGGCACCCGGGTGGTGGGCGCCGTCGCCGCCTTCGCTCCCTCCGCCGGCGCGGGACTGGTCAGGGCCACCAACGAAGTGGCGGACTGGGTGGCCGTGCAGGTGGAACTCGCGGAGCTGGACGCCTCCCGCACCCAGCTGATGGAGGCCGAGGTGCGGGCCCTGCGCGCGCAGATCAGCCCGCATTTCATCTACAACTCGCTCAATGCCATCGCATCCTTCATCAACACCGACCCCGCCCGCGCCCGGGAGCTGGTGGTTGAGTTCGCCGACTTCACCCGGTATTCGTTCCGGCGGCACGGGGACTTCACCACCCTGGCTGAGGAACTTCGCTGCATCGACCGGTACCTGCTGCTGGAACGGGCGCGGTTCGGCGAGCGCGTCCAGGTGAGCCTGAGGGTAGCTCCGGAAGTGCTCAGCACCGTGATCCCGTTCCTGAGCCTGCAGCCGCTGGTGGAGAACGCGGTCCGGCACGGGCTCGAGGCCAAGGAGGGGCCGGGACACATCAGCATCACCGCCAACGACGCCGGCGCGTTCGCGGAGGTGACCATCGAGGACGACGGCGTGGGCATGGATCCGGAGCAGCTGCAGTCCATGCTGGCCGGGCACACGGACGGCGAGCATGTGGGCCTGCGCAACGTCGATGCCCGCCTCCGCCAGGTTTACGGCAACGACCACGGGCTGGTCATCGAGACCGCGCCCGGGGAAGGAACCCTGATCACCATGCGGGTCCCCAAGTCCCAGCCCGGGCACGATGCATGACCCCGCCCGGACCGCACAGCGTACCGCCGGCGCCTTGCCCCTGCTCCGGAAAGCTACCCTAGGAGCATGATTAACGTCCTCGTCGTTGATGATGAGCTGCCTGCCGTAGAGGAACTGGCCTTCCTGCTGGGCAAGGACGAGCGCGTGGGCAAAATCCTCCGGGCAACCTCCGGCAGCGATGCGCTCAAAGCGCTCGCCTCCGCCCCTGTTGACGCCGTCTTCCTGGACATCCACATGCCGGCGGTGTCCGGCCTGGACATTGCCCGCGCCATCGCCGGGAGCAGCCGGCCGCCGGCCGTCGTGTTCGTGACGGCGGACGAGGACCACGCACTGGACGCCTTCGAGCTCGCGGCAGTGGACTACCTGCTCAAGCCCGTGCGGGCGGAGCGCCTTTCACGCTGCGTGGGGCGCATCAGTGAACTTCGCGACGGCGGCGCCGCCCCGGAGATGATCACGGTGGACCAGGGCGGGACCACCAGGATGATCAGGCGCGACGACGTGACATACGTCCAGGCGCAGGGAGACTACGCAAGGCTCCACACCGCCGAAGCCAGCTACCTGATCAGGGTCCCGCTTGCCGACCTTGAGCAGCAGTGGGCGGATGCGGGCTTCATCCGGACGCACCGGTCCTACCTGGTGGCCCTCAAGCACGTGACCTCGATGAAGCTCGCCGCGGACGGTCCCAGCGTCACGGTGGCGGGCGCTGGCCTTCCCATCAGCAGGCGGCACCTGCCCACGGTCCGGGAAAAGCTTGAGGCCACCCGGATCAGGCCCATTACATGACCAGGGTGCGGGTCACGGCTCCGCGGACTGCGGCTCGTCCGGCCAAGGAGACGAGGGAGGCGGCGCAGGACTCGGAAGTGGGCCAGGTGTTCGTCAGGTCCCTGATCAGGTCCCAGCTGCGGCTGGCCCTGGTGGTGGCCGCGGGTTTCCTGCTGATCCTTTGCGCTTTCCCCCTGCTGCTCGCAGCAGTCCCCGGCCTGGCGGAAACCCGGGTGGCGGGCATTCCGTTCGCCTGGCTGCTGCTGGGAGCGGGCATCTATCCGGTTATCGGGCTCAGTGCGTGGCTGTACATCCGGACGGCGGCGCGCAACGAGGCCCGCTACCGGGACCTGGCCGAGGACCGGTGAGGGCACCGTGAACCCCGGCGTGGCGCTGGCTGCCCTGGTAGGGGTGTCCGTGGCCACCGCGGTCATCGGGTTTTACGGCCTGCGGATTTCACGGACCACGGGTGACTTCTATGTTGCCTCCCGGACGGTCCGGCCGTGGTGGAACGCCTCGGCCATCGGCGGCGAGTACCTTTCCGCCGCCAGCTTCCTGGGTGTTGCCGGCCTGATCCTGCTGTCCGGCACGGATGCGCTGTGGTTTCCGGTGGGCTACACGGCCGGATACCTGATGCTGCTGCTCTTCGTGGCCGCGCCGCTGCGGCGGTCCGGGGCGTACACCATCCCGGACTTCACCGAGGCCAGGCTTGACTCCCTGCCGGTCCGCAAGGTGACCAGCCTGGTGGTGGTGCTGGTGGGCTGGCTGTACATCGTCCCCCAGCTCCATGGTGCTGCCCTCACCATCCGCATCACCACAGGTCTGCCGTCCTGGGTGGGATCGGTGGCGGTGGTGATCGTTGTGTGCCTCACCGTGGTGGCGGGCGGCATGCGCTCCATCACGTTCGTCCAGGCGTTCCAGTACTGGCTGAAACTCACCGCGCTGGCTGTGCCCATCCTGTTCATCATCTTTGTCCTTGCAGGCAGCGGGACCCCCGCGATCGCGCCGCCGTCGGTCAATCCCACCGGCGCGCCGCCTGCTGGCCTCTACCAGAACGTCTCGCTCCTGGTGGCCCTGCTGTTCGGAACCCTCGGCCTGCCGCACGTCCTGGTGCGCTTCTACACCAACCCGGACGGGCAGTCCGCCCGCCGCACCACGCTGATCGTCCTGGGCCTGCTGTCCGTGTTTTACCTGTTCCCTACCGCGTACGGGCTGGTGGGACGCATGTTCGCTCCCGGCCTGGCGACCGCGGGGCAGGCGGACGCCATGGTGCTGCTGCTCCCGGGAGAGCTGGTGGGCGGAACAGCAGGCGACCTGTTGTCAGCGCTGGTGGTGGCGGGAGCCTTCGCTGCGTTCCTGTCCACCACGTCGGGCTTGGTGGTTTCGCTGGCCGGCGTTATCAGCCAGGACGTCCTGGGCGCGGGCGTGGGCAGCTTCCGGCTGGCAGCCGTCATTTCCGCCGTGGTGCCGCTGGGCTTCGCCTTCATGACCGACTCGTTCGCCCTCGCCGGGAGTGTGGGGCTGGTGTTCGCGTTCACAGCGTCAACAGTCTGCCCGGTGCTGCTGCTGGGCATCTGGTGGCGCGGTCTGACTGACGCCGGCGCCATCGCCGGCATGCTGACCGGCGGGGTGCTGTGCGGCGGGGCGATGATCGCAGGAGCGCTGGCCGGGGCCGCCAGCACGCCGGGCTGGCTGGCCCAGCCGGCGGCGTGGACGGTTCCCGCAGCCTTTGCGGTGATGGTCATCGTGTCCCGCGCAACGTCGCAGCGGATTCCGAAGACGATGTCGAAGGTGATGACCCGGCTGCACACGCCCGAACGGCCGCTGGCCACCGAACGCTGAGGCGGGGCCAGCAGGATCAGTCGATGGCAGCCATGAGCTCGACGACCCGGTCCAGGAAGGCGTCCACCTGGGCTTCCTCGTACCCTTCATGGCCTACGGCGGGGCGGAAGACCGCCCGGCGGACGCTGTCCACGCTGAGCGGCTTGTCCTGCTCAAGGTAGGCGATGAGCTCACGGCACAGCCGGTCGACGTCGGCCGTGTTGTAGCTGCGGGCCTTCTTCCTGGCGGGGCGGCGGAAGCGGTCGCCGTCCGGCCGGTGCAGGCGGCCGCGCAGGATGCCCGAGAGGTGACCGATCTCGCGCAGCCAGGCTTCCTCGCCACTGGCAGCGATCAGCTCATCACGTTCCCGGCGGGCGAAGGCATCCTCCAGCCGGTCCAGGGCTGCGTCCACGATGGCGGCGGAATATCCGCCTTTGACGGGATCGAAGGAGACAGCCCGCACGTCCGCGCTGTTGATGGGCTGCGGCGCTGACTCCGGGTTCTCCAGCGATACGCGCGCCTGCTGCAGGAACTGGTCCACCTGTTTGGCGTTGTAGCCGTACTCGCCGCGCTGGACGCGCTCAAAGGACGCAGGGATCTGCCGATGAATGTCCAATGCCACTATGTTTCCTTCGATGCTCTTCAGCTGTGGTGCTTCTGCACCAGCTTATTTGTGCCAGGGGTTCTCTGCAGGTCCGGCAGGGTTTGTGTCAGGCGCCGGACACCAGTCCGTACAGGATGAACGCGGCCGGGGACGCGAACACGATGGAGTCGAGCCTGTCCATGACTCCCCCGTGTCCGGGCAGGATGCTGCTCATGTCCTTGATGCCCAGTTCGCGCTTGACCATGGATTCCGCCAGGTCGCCCGCCGTGGAAGCCGCCACCAGGCCGACCGCCAGTACGACGCCCACCCACCAGGGCTGGTCCAGCACAAAGAGGCAGGCCAGGATTCCAATGAGCATGGCCCCGCCGATGGAGCCGGCGAATCCTTCCCAGGACTTCTTGGGACTGATTTTGGGCGCCATGGGGTGCTTGCCCAGGGACGCGCCCACCAGGTATCCGAAGGTGTCGTTGGAGACCACCAGCAGGAGCATCACGGCCACCTGCCAGGCGCCGTGGGGAACCGTCCCGCCCGGCCAGAGGCCCAGCGGCGTTGCACCGCCGGCGGCGTGCAGCGGCAGGACGGCGAAGCTGATGAAGAACGGTACCCAGCCGAGCGTGAAAACTCCGGCGAAGATGCTGTTGGCCGAACCTGCCGCGCTTTCGATGGACCGCCACAACAGCACGGCCACCGAGCTCAGCAGCATGGCGAACAGGAGGCTCTCAATGCCCCCGAGGTAGGCGGCGAAAGGCATGGCCACCGTACCGGTCATGACCGGGATGATGGGCATCCTGGTGCCGTTGGCCTCCAGGGCGCGGTAGATTTCCCACACGCCGAAAACGGCGAAGGTGGTGGTGACCGCTACGAAGGCAAGCGGGAGCAGCAGCAGTCCGCCGAGTACGGCGAAGAGCATTGCCAGGCCCACCACGACGGCGGCAGGGAGGTTCCTCCCTGCCTTCGGCGTCGGGTTGCTCCTGGGCTGCTTCCCCCGTATGCGCGCCCTGGGTGCGGGGGCCTGATCTGCCTGGCCCATCAGACTTCGAGCAGCTCTGCTTCCTTGCGCTTGAGCAGCTCATCGATGCCGTCCACATGCGCCTTGGTGAGGCTGTCCAGTTCCTTTTCGGCCCGGGTGCCTTCGTCTTCGCCGGCTTCGCCGTCCTTGACCAGGCGGTCCAGGGTTTCCTTGGCCTTGCGGCGGATGTTGCGGATGGAGACCTTGGCGTCCTCGCCCTTGGTCTTGACGATCTTGACGTACTCCTTGCGGCGTTCCTTGGTCAGCTCGGGGATGGTGATCCGGATGACGTTGCCGTCGTTGGACGGGTTCGCGCCAACCTCGGAATCACTGAGCGCACGCTCGATGTCCCGCAGCGCCGTCTTGTCAAAGGGCGTGATGAGGATGGTGCGGGCGTCCGGAATGGCGAACGAGGCGAGCTGCTGCAGCGGGGTGGGTGAGCCGTAGTACTCCACGAGGACCTTGTTGTACAGGCCCGGGTTGGCACGCCCGGTGCGGACGGAAGCGAAGTCTTCCTTGGCTACCTCTACGGCCTTGTCCATCTTTTCTTCGGCTTCGAGCAAGGTTTCTTCGATCACGGTCTCTCCTCAGATTCTGGTGCAGTCCGGGGCGCCGGGTCCATGCACAATCGTGGTTCTTTGATGCCGGCCCGCCCCCGCCCGCAGGGGCAGGGACGGAACAGTCCTGAAATCATCCTAGCCGCAGCTAGGCGGTGACCAGCGTGCCCAGCTTTTCGCCGAGGATAGCCCTGGTGACGTTGCCTTCGCCTTCCATGCCGAAGACCACCATGGAAAGGTCATTGTCCTTGCACATGGTCATGGCCGTCTGGTCCATGACCCGGATGTCGCGGCGGAGGGCGTCGTCGTAGCTGAGGGTTTCCAGCCGCTCGGCGGTGGGGTCCTTCTTAGGGTCGGCGGTGTAGACGGCGTCCACGCCGCTCTTGGCCATCAGGACCACATCGGCGTGGACCTCGAGGGCCCGCTGGGCGGCGACGGTGTCGGTGGAGAAGTACGGAAGGCCCGCACCCGCGCCGAAGATGACCACGCGGCCCTTTTCCATGTGGCGGATGGCGCGGCGGGGAATGTAGGCCTCGGCGACCTGGCCCATGGTGATGGCGCTCTGGACCCGGGTTTCGACGCCGGCCTGTTCCAGGAAGTCCTGCAGGGCAAGGCAGTTCATCACGGTGCCGAGCATGCCCATGTAGTCCGCGCGGGACCGGTCCATGCCGCTCTGGGAAAGCTCCGCACCGCGGAAGAAGTTGCCGCCGCCGACGACAATGGCCACCTCCACCTGGGGAACGGCCGCGGCGATCTGCTTTGCGACGTCGCGGACGGTCTCGGGGTCAACGCCCAGCTTTCCGCCGCCGAAGACTTCACCTGAGAGCTTCAAGAGGACCCGGCGTCGGCTTTTCTCTGGCTGGATTACAGTGTTGACGGCTTCCATGATGCCTTCCCGTTGGTGGACTCTAAAAAGGTTATCCTGCTGCGCGGCCAAAGGCCCTATGCGGGCTGTCCCGCACGGGGCCTTCCCCCGCGCATGCAAAAGGGGCGGCCACCGAAGTGGCCACCCCCTTGCAGTTTCGGCTAGGAGCCGACGCGGAAACGCGTGAACGCGGTTCCCTTGACACCGGCCTCTGCGAGGACCTGCGCCACGGACTTCTTTGCGTCCTTCGCGAATGCCTGGTCAACCAGGACCTCACCCTTGTAGAAGCCGGTAACGCGGCCTTCCACGATCTTGGTGAGCGCGGCCTCGGGCTTGCCCTCAGCCTTGGCGGTCTCTTCGGCGATGCGGCGCTCGGACTCGACCAGGTCGGACGGGACGTCCTCGCGGGTCAGGTAGTTCGGAGCCATGGCAGCGATGTGGACTGCGACGTCGTGTGCTGCGGTTGCAGCGGCTTCGCCTTCGCCGTCAACAGCGAACAGCACGCCAACCTGGGCCGGGAGGTCCTTGGAGGTCTTGTGCAGGTAAGCGTCGACCGTTGCGCCCTCGATGCGGGAGATGCGGCGGACAACAACCTTCTCGCCCAGGACTGCGCCTTCTTCGACGACAACCTCGGAGAGGGGCTTGCCGTCAACATCGGTGGCGAGCAGGGTCTCGAGGTCGGCAGCGCCGGACTCGACAGCGACGGCCAGGACCTTGTCGGCCAGCTGGATGAACTTGTCAGCCTTGGCCACGAAGTCGGTCTCGCAGTTGACCTCGATCATGACGCCGACGCCGTTGCTGACCTTGGCAGCCACCAGGCCCTCGGCGGTGGAACGGCCTTCACGCTTGGTAGCGCCCTTGAGGCCCTTGATGCGGATGATTTCGATGGCCTTCTCGGCGTCACCGTTGGCTTCGTCAAGAGCCTTCTTGACGTCCATCATGCCGGCGCCGGTGCGCTCGCGCAGGGCCTTGATGTCCGCGGCAGTGTAGTTCGCCATGTGAACCCCTCTGTCTAGAAAATGTGTGGTGGTGTACGGACTGACAGGACGGCAGCCCACGGGTGGGCCGCCATCCTGTCAGCAGCTCCGGCGCTGCAGGCAGCGCCGGAAAATCCGGATGTACTTGTGTTACTTGGCGTCTTCGGCGGGAGCCTCGGCAGCGGCCGGAGCTTCCTCGGCAGCCGGAGCAGCAGCCTCTTCAGCGGCCGGAGCGGCAGCTTCTTCAGCCTTGCTGCCTTCGAGGAGCTCGCGCTCCCACTCAGCCAGGGGCTCTTCCGGAGCTTCGGCAGCACCGGTGCCGCGGTTGTTGCGGGCGATGAGGCCCTCGGCAACGGCGTCGGCAACAACGCGGGTGAGGAGGTTCACGGAGCGGATGGCGTCGTCGTTGCCCGGGATCGGGAAGTCGACTTCGTCGGGATCGCAGTTGGTGTCCAGGATGGCAACAACGGGGATGTTCAGCTTCTTGGCCTCGTCAACGGCGAGGTGTTCCTTCTTGGTGTCCACGATCCAGAGCACGGACGGTGCCTTGGTCAGGTTGCGGATACCGCCGAGGTTGGACTCCAGCTTGGTGAGTTCGCGCTTGAGGAGCAGCAGCTCCTTCTTGGTGTACGCGGAACCGGCAACGTCGTCGAAGTCGATCTCTTCGAGTTCCTTCATGCGCTGGATGCGCTTGGCGACCGTCTGGAAGTTGGTCAGCATACCGCCGAGCCAACGCTGATTGACGTAGGGCTGGCCAACGCGGGTTGCCTGCTCGGCAATCGCTTCCTGGGCCTGCTTCTTGGTGCCGACGAAGAGGACGGTGCCGCCGTGGGCAACGGTGGCCTTCACGAATTCGTAGGCGCGGTCGATGTAGGACAGCGACTGCTGAAGGTCGATGATGTAGATGCCGTTGCGCTCGGTGAAGATGAAGCGCTTCATCTTCGGGTTCCAACGGCGGGTCTGGTGTCCAAAGTGGACGCCGCTGTCAAGCAGCTGGCGCATGGTTACGACGGGCATGCCGACGCTCCTTCCGGCAGGTCATTCATGAGAGAGCCCGAAGGCTTCTTACCCTGCCAATAGTTGACGGTTGATTAGCGTGGCCCAGGCTGGGCCGTGCTCCTGGCATCCACCATGCTTCCCATCAGGACGATGGTCCTGACCGCAGGAGGCCTGATCCCCCATCGGCGAGGCCGGAGCGTCGCTTGCTGGAGGGCTGGATGCGCGTAGTCAGCTGCTGCTCCCCCACACTCCTGAATGAGATGTGCCGACGCATTCCGGACACGGACATATACCGTTGGAAAAACCGCTGGGATATCCGCCGGACCGAAAGCATTGAGGGCGCAGCAAACTGCTCCACCAAGTGTACTACAGGCACCTTAGGCAGGAGGACACCGGCGAGGACGGTAGGGACACCGGCATGGGGCTTGTCCACATAGCCAGGATGGGCACTCCCGCCGCCTTTGAAGCAGGAGCATTCTGGTGGCATGAAACCACCGTTGCGGCTCGCGGCCCTCCTCCTGCTGCCGGCTTCGCTGGCCCCGGCAGGCGAGCCACTGGCATTCGGGCCGGCCTATTCCATCCAGCAGGCGGGGCAACCCCTGCCGGACGCCAGTTCCCCGGCGGCGGCCGTGCCCTCGTGGCAATGGCCGCTTGCCCCCCGCCCGCAGGTGCTGCGGCATTTCGATCCCCCGCCCAAGCCTTGGCTGAGCGGGCACCGGGGCGTTGATGTGGGAGCAACGGCCGACGGCGCACCGGTCACCTCCCCGGCGGCCGGTACCGTCAGCTTCGTGGGCGTGGTGGTGGACCGGCCGGTGATCACGATCGACCACGGGGACGGGCTGCGGAGCAGCTTCGAACCGGTAGACAGCACCCTGGCCGCCGGCGCCCCAGTGGCGAAGGGCCAGGTTATCGGCACAGTTCTCCCCGGACACTGCACGGGCGTGCCCTGTGTCCACTGGGGCGTCCGGCGCGGGGATGACTATGTGGACCCGCTGCAGTTCGTGATGGACCTGAGGCCATCGGTCCTGCTGCCGCTGGACAGGTAGGCAGCAGCAGGCCGGACGGCCCCTGCCATGGACGCTAGACGATGGCAGAGATCCCGGTGATGGCCCTGCCGGTCACCAGCGTGTTGATCTCATGCGTTCCCTCGTAGGAGTAGATGGCTTCTGCATCGGCAAAGATCTTGGCCATCTCAAAGTCCGTCACAATGCCGTTGCCGCCGAGCAGGCTCCTGCCGATCGCCACGCTCTCACGCATCCGCGCGGTGGTGAACGCCTTGGCCAGGGCGGACTGCTCATCCTTGGCCTCGCCGGCGTCCTCCAGCTGGGAGAGCCGGACCATCATGCCCATGGAGCTGACCGCGTTGCCCAGGATCTGGACCAGCTGGCTTTGTACCAGCTGGAAGGATGCCAGTGGCCGGCCGAACTGGTGGCGCTCCACGGCATAGCGCCGGGCCACGTCGAACGCAGCCAGCTGCTGCCCGACGGCTTGCCAGGCGACACCGAGCCGGGTGACCTTCAGGACCTTGTTGACGTCGCGGAAGCTGTTGGCGTTGGCAAGCTTGTTGAAGTCCGGCACCACCACGTTGTCCAGGCTGATGTCGGCGTTCTGGACGGTGCGGAGCGCAATTTTGTTCTCGATTTTACTGGCGCTGAAGCCGTCGAGTGAGGTGTCCACCAGGAAGCCCTTGACCTTGTCATCGGCGAGGTCGCGGGCGTAGACCACCACCCAGTCGGAGAAGGTTGCATTTCCGATCCAGCGCTTTTCGCCATTGAGGATCCAGGAGTCCCCTTCCCTGCGCGCCGTGGTGCGGGTTCCGCCCGCCACGTCCGATCCGCCAAGCGGCTCAGTCAGCCCAAAAGCCCCGATCTTCTTCATGCTGTAGATGTCCGGAAGCCAGGCATCCTTCTGCTCCTGCGAAGCCAGCGCTTCGATGGACCCGGTGAACAGCCCGTCATGGACCCCCATGAAGGTGGCGATGGAAGCATCCGCACGGGTCAACTCAGCGTGGACAAGGCCGGCAAACAGGTTCGAGTGGCCCTGCCGGCGCACTGGGCTTACAAGGTCGATGCCGGCGAGCTTCGGGATGAGGTCCATGGGGAACTCCCCCCGGTTCCAGAAGTCCACGGCGATGGGCCGCACTTCACGGGCCAGGAATTCCCTGACCTCGGCCAGCCGGTCCCGCTCCTTGTCGCTCAGCAGCTGTTCGAAGGCGTAGAAGTCGCCGTCGGCGTAGGGAAGGTCGTTGAGGTCGGCAGCGGTAGTGGACATGATTACCTCACAATGATCAGCGGTGACCGGGGCTCGCCAGGAAGGAGCGCCGTAAGTTACTGCTCAGTAACATACCGCAGATCGAAGGCTTAAGAAAGGAAACCGCGGCCGGCATGTATGACGGCCGCGGTTTCCGCGTTGGGGGGGTAGGGCTACTCGGACTTGAACCGAGGACCTTAGGATTATGAGTCCCGCGCTCTAACCAGCTGAGCTATAGCCCCTTATGCCCGGAACCTCCGGCGATTGGTACGCGGTGGCAGGGCAAAATTACTCTAGCAAACCCGGGAAAGCGTTCAGACCACCTTGTCCTCGAAGCGGGCTCCACGGTAAAGGTCCTCGAAGGTCTGCAGCGTGCCCTCGATGCTGTGGGGTTCCACCATCTGCCGGCTGGCCTGGCCCATGGCTTCACGCTGGTCGGCAGGCAGTTCCAGGACCATGGTGATCTTCTTGGCGAGGTCGTCGCTGTCGTTCGGCGTGAACAGGTAGCCGTTTTCGCCGTCGCGCACCAGATGCGGCAGGGCCATGGCGTCCGCCAGCACCACGGGAGTGGAGGCAGACATCGCCTCGAGCGTGACCAGCGACTGCAGCTCCGCTGTTCCGGGCATGCAGAACAGGTCGGCCTGGATGTAGGCCCGGCGCAGTTCCTCGTCACTCGCGAGGCCCAGGAACTTTACCCGGTCCGTCATGTGCAGCCGGCGGACCAGCTCCTCCAGGGAGGAGCGCACCTCGCCGCCGCCGACGATTTCCAGGTGGACGTTGAGTTCCGGCGGAGTCTTGCTGACGGCTTCGATGAGCACATCCACGTGCTTCTCCTCGGCCAGCCGCCCGGCAAACATCACGGTGGGGTACGGGTGGGGTTCGATCTGCTCGCCTGGCTGGAGTTCGTAGGCGGCGGAGTCAATACCGTTGGACAGCGGCAGCACCTTGCGCAGGAAGGCGTGCTGGTGCATGGCCTTGGCCGCGAGCGGGGTGGGCGTGGTGACCACGTCCGCCTTGCCCATGACCTTGCCCATGTCCTTCCACGAGATCCGGCCGATAATGTCCTTGAACCACTGCGGAAACGGCAGGAACGGGTTGAGGTTCTCCGGCATGAAGTGGTTGGTGGCCACAATCCGGACGCCGCGTTTCACGGCCTCGTACAGGACATGTTCGCCGATCATGTAGTGGCTCTGGATGTGGACCACATCGGGTTTCACCCGGTCGAAGAGGAGGCTGATCTCCTTCTTGATCTCCCAGGGAAGGCAGATCCGGAAGTACTCGTGCGTGGGGACGCCGTGGGAACGCAGCCGGTGGACAGTCCCCTCGGGCCGAAACTCCGTGAAGCTCTTTCCGTTGTCCGCCCGGCAGGCCAGCACATGGACGTTGTGCCCGCGGCCGGTCATTCCCTTGGCCAGGCGGTAGCCGAACTGTGCTGCTCCGTTGATGTGGGGCGGGTAGGTGTCTGCAGCGATCAGGATGGTCAGGGGACGCTGGTCTGCGGGCGTGGTCACGTGGAGAGCTCCTGATGGTCACGGTGCGCACAGCATGGACTGGCAGCACAGTTGGCCGTTGGCGCGATGGCGCCTGGCCTCGTGGTGAATCTTGCTTGCGTAAATAACGGGCGGGATCTGGTGGTCAGTGGCTAGCGGCTCGCCCGTCCCACGGCCTTCCGCGCGTCCTTCTTGCGCTTCGTGACCTCGGGATGGTGCCTGGAAAGGGCGATCACCCCAACGATAGCAAGGGAGGCAGCCGTTCCCATGGCAATGGCCATCACGGCGTGGACATCCGGCCGCAGTTCGCCGAGGATCACAATGCCGATGGCTATTCCCACCAGGGGATCAATGACGGTCAGTCCCGCGATCACCAGGTCCGGCGGACCCGACGAGTAGGCGCTCTGGACAAACCACGACCCCAGCCCGCCCGCGGCGACAAGGGCCACCACCGAATACCACTGCACGTTCAGCAGGAACAGCCCGTTCGGATCGAGCAGGTGCTTGCCGATGATCCGGGTCAGGACGGCCACGAACCCGAAGAGGACCCCGGCGCCGAGGATATAGACGAAGGCGTTGATCCTGTGCCTGAACATCACGGCCAGGGTGCCGAAGAGTCCGACGGCGAGGGCCAGCAGCAGCACGATGGTGACCTCGTCGGCGAGGGTTACGTCGTGGTTTTCCTGCGTGACGTTGACCGCCAGGAGGACGAAGAGCGCAGAGCCCGTCACGCAGGCCGCGATGGCCACCACGGTTGCCCGGTTGATGGTGAGGTCCTGGTCCTTGGCATTGATGATGGTGGTGATCACCAGGGCGATCGCGCCAATGGGCTGGACAACAGTGAGCGGTGCGGACACGAGCGCCACGGCGTTCATGGCCATGCCGGCACACAGGAGCAGGAGGCCGAACACCCAGCGGGGGTTTCGAAGCAGGCGCAGGAAGCCGTTGGAGCTCAGGGCCAGGCCGCCCGTGTCGGCCTTGACGGCGCTCCCCTGGCGCTGCGCACCAAGGGCCAGGCAAAACGCACCAAGCAGCGCAAGCCCAACTGCCAGCCATACCATCAGGCGGTCCCGTCGTCGTGGTGCGCCTGCATTCTGCCCTTTCGCAGGATGGCCCAGAAGTAGTGGTAGGCCGCGATCCAGTGGCCGACCAACCCGAGGCCCAGGACTATCCACGCGGCGACGAACAACTCAGTGGAGAATCCTGTATCCAGCCGTGAGAGGACCAGCATGGGGGTCCCCAGCAGCAGCAGGCCGGTGCGCACCTTGCCAATCACGCTCACGGGAAGGTCGGGGTGGCCACGGAAGAAAAAGAGCGTCATGGTCAGCAGGACGGCGTCCGGAACCACCAGGGCAGCCAGGTAGAGCCAATGGACGACGCCGGCAATTACCAGCGTGACAGCGACCGCTATCAGCGCCAGCCGGTCGGCGATCGGGTCCAGGACCCTGCCAAGCTTCGAGGCCTGGTCGAAGCGGCGGGCAATGTAGCCGTCAACCCAGTCGGTGCTGGCCATGACGGCGAGGACCACAACGGCGGCACCGTACTCCTTCTGGGCCAGGACAAGCCAGATGAAGAGCGGCACCCCCATGAAGCGCACCACGGTCAGCAGGTTGGGGATGGTGAACACGAGGTCGTGGTCCACCTGGGGGCGTCCGGGACGGGAGCCGGCACCAATGAACTTCACCCCGTCCCCCTTCCTTTCTGCTGCCCCTGCGAGCGTTATTGCCGTTCCCTGAACTTCTGCGGGCTGCCGAAGAGCCTGCCCGATCCGGGTGCTAGTACGTCCGGAGGAGTTTGCGCACCAGGACCAGGAAGACGGTTCCAGCGGCGATGAAGGCGGCCAGCGGCTTCCAGCGCTGTTCCAGGTCCGCGGATCCGGACAACGCCGCGAATTTCCGTCCGGCAATGTCCCTGCCGTGGCCGGCCAGGGCCTGGCCTTCGCGCAGTTTGTCCTGGGCTGTTGCCAGCAGGTACCTGCCCTGGGGCTTGACGTCCAGCTCGGTGCCGAGTTCGTCGCGCACTTCGGTGAGGTGGTGGCGGCGCTGGCTGAGCCGGCGCACCAGCTCCGGTTCGGAGGCGTGCGGGAATTCCTTCTCGTGTTCGGCGGCCTTGGCTGCCTTCTCCGCCTTGGCCTTTGCAGCCGCTTCATCCTTTGCCGCCTTCGCCGCCTTGGCTTCGGGGCTCTGCGGGTCAAGGACAGCCGGGTTGAACGCGGAGCCTTCTTTGACCACGCCGATATCGTGCTTGATGCCGCGGATGGTCTCTTCCGGCACGAGCGGCATGGCCTTCTTGAACTTCCGGACGCCAATCAGGCCGCCGATCAGGGCTATCAGCAGGAACGCCGCGGACACCAGGAGTGCGGCCAGCCAGGCCGGCATGATGGTGGCCAGTCCCATGATGGCTGCCACGATGAGGCCCACCACCAGGAAAAGGAGGAAAACAAGGGCGACGGCGAAAAAGGCAGCGGCGACTCCGACCTGGATTCCCTTGCGCTTAAGCTCGATCTTCGCGAAGGCGATTTCGTCATTGAGCTGGCGCGGCGCCAACCGGAAAAGGAGTTTAAGCGTCCTGGGCAGCGCAGTGATGCGCAATCCCTGGCTGGTACGCCCGCTGTGACGTCCGCTCATCGGTTCCGCCTTACTGGTTATGGGTCGAATCGGCTTCCGTGTGCTGCAGGAAAGTGCAGCTGCACAGTCCCCGCACCAAAACTATCATTCAGGTTCAGGGCGAACTTCGGGGCTTGCCGGGCGGCGTGGCCTACAACGCTGCAAAATTAGGCAGCGCCGGGCCTAGGATTGATCTCCGTGACCATTCCCAGCAATCCGGGCGATCTCCTGAGCCGCCGCCGGAAACTCCTGTACATCCTGCTGCTCGGCGCCCTGACGGCGCTGGGTCCGTTCACGATCGACCTTTACCTTCCCGCGTTCCCGGCCCTGGAGGCGAGCCTCGGCGTGACCGAGGCCCAGGTCCAGCTGACCCTGGCAGGCACCACCGTGGGATTCGCCATCGGCCAGCTGGTGGTTGGCCCCTTCAGCGACAGGTTCGGCCGCCGCACCCCGCTTATCCTGGCGACGGCGGTCCACATTGCAGCCTCCGTGGGCGCCGCCCTGTCCACCGACATCACCACCCTGGGCATCTTCCGCGTGCTGATGGGCGTGGGCGCTGCCGGCGGCGGCGTTGTGGCCATGGCGATGGTCCGGGACCTGTTTTCCGGGTACGCCATGGTGAAGATGTTTTCCCGCATGGCCCTGGTGAATGGCCTGGCACCCATCCTGGCGCCCGTGATCGGTTCGCAGCTGCTCCTGGTGATGGAATGGCCTGGAATCTTCGTGTTCCTTGCCGCCTACGGAACCGTGGTGATCACATCCGCCCTGTTCCTGGTCCGCGAGACCCTGCCGCCGGAAAAACGCCGGCAGAGCGGCATGACCGCCCGCCAGCGCTACCGGATCCTCTTCAGCGACAGGGTGTTTGTTGGGCTGCTGCTGGTGGCCGGGCTGAACTTTGGCGGCCTGTTCACCTACCTGTCGGCCTCCCCTTTCCTGTTCCAGGACGTTTTCGGCTTCACCCCGCAGGAGTACGGCCTGCTGTTCGGCATCAACTCGCTGGGCATTGTTGCCGGCATCCAAACCAGCTCCCGCCTCATCCGCAGGGTGCCGCCGCAGTGGATCATCGCTGCGGCCACCGCGTGGATGTTCCTGATGGCCACGCTGATCGTGGTGTTCGACCAGCTCGGGTTCGGCTTGTGGGGTGTGCTGGTTCCCCTGTGGTTCTACATCCTGGGAACGGGCTTCATGTTCCCCTGCGTTCAGGTACTCGCCCTGGCCGGCCATGCGGGCCAGGCCGGCACCGCAGCCTCCCTGCTCGGATTCTCGACGTTCATGATGGCGGGGCTCATCTCCCCGGTGGTGGGCTGGCTGGGCATCACCAGCGCCGCCCCCATGGGCGCGGTGCAGGGAGCATGCATCCTGCTGGCCATTGCAGCCCTGTGGCTGGTGGTCCGGCCGCGTACCGTTCCGTCGATCCACTGACGCCGTGAAGAACACGCCAAAGCGCAGGCCGCACCGGAACCGCCGGGGACTTTTCCTCGGAGCGGTGATTGGCGCCGTCGTGGGCTACTTCGCCGGCCGGGCCCTGGGCAACCCTGCCATGGGCATTGTCCTGGGCATGGTTGCAGGGTCGGCGCTGTTGTACCGGGTCAACCCGGGGCCGTGGAACCGACCCTGACGCCGCCGCACCCCGGGGGCGGACGCAAAGCGCGTGGCGGGCTCGGGGTACCTGCCACCCGCACGGCGCCCGCGATAAAATAGGGTTTGTGCCCTCCTGGCAGGAACAACCGCCGCTTCCGGCCACATGGCAACGGTGCGACCACCGGATACTGCCACTGTGGTGGGAACGGCTGTGTGCCCAGGCGGGCGAACAATCGGCAGCACTCTATGCCGCGGGACTGTTTACGGAGGACCGGCGGCGGCCCATCGCCCAGTGGTTCAACCCCGCCTTCAACGCCGCGCTGCTGGTAGCCCCCGAGGCCTCCCCCGAATGGCCGGTACAGCGCTTCGGCATCTTCTACGCGCCGCCGGACACCGGAGTGGTGCGCATACACTCGGCTCCCCACGAATGGAATCCCCGCCAGCCCCGGACGTCACCCACGGAAAAGGAGGCGTTCCTGGCCGCCATCGCGGAGGCGGAGCGATTCCTGCAGGTGGAGATGGACTTCGTCTGAGGAACAAAAATCCCCGTGCCCCACAAAGGAGGGACGGGGATTTTCTCTGTTGCTCCTCCTGCTGGACTTGAACCAGCAACCCTTCGATTAACAGTCGAATGCTCTGCCAATTGAGCTAAGGAGGAATGAAGCAGGTATGACATTAGCAAAGGTTTCCGACCAAAGTGAAATCGGCGTCAACCCGGGCCGGAACGGGGAGTTGCAGGCACAAAAAATCCCCGTTCCGGAGGCCGGAACGGGGATCGTGCGCTCCTCCTGCTGGACTTGAACCAGCAACCCTTCGATTAACAGTCGAATGCTCTGCCAATTGAGCTAAGGAGGAATGAAGCGGGTTTTAGCCTAGCAAAGACCCCGGCTGGAAGCGAAATCGGGCACGGCGCCAAAGGGCCCTGCTCCGCCGCCGGGACGGCTCAGGCGTCAGACCTGAGTGCCCGGCGTTCCATTTCCAGCATCATCAGTTCACGGTTGAGCCGCTGGTACGTTTCCGGATCGGCCGCAGGGTCCAGCCGCTGGAGCTGGCCCATCTTGTCCGCCTTGACCCGGGTAATTTGGAGCTCGAACAGCCGGGAGAGGATGTCCCGGCAATACTTCTGCACCGCTTCCTCGGTGCTGGCGGGCAGCGGAACAACAGCAAGCTCGGATACCAGGGGCCGCAGTGGTTCCGGAACCTCGTGCATCACATGCTCAACCCACCGGACGGGGTCGGCGGTGAGGGCGGGATCCGTGGCGCGCATGGCGTCGTGGACGGCCTGGAAGGCGGGGGTGGCGAAACGGGCGGCGGAAAAACGCTCCCAGACCCCGCCCACCAGGAGCGACGGCTCTTGCAGGGCAACCTCGAGCGCCTGCCGCTCCATGGAGGCCACGGGGTCCCGGGGGTCGGGCCGGTGGTAGGAGGGAACCGCTCCCGACGGCGGCCCTGCAGCTACGCCGGGACCGCCGGGTGGGGCTGCGGGGGCGGAGGTCCGCGGAGCGGCGGCGGGAGCCCCACCCTGGTCGCCGCGCTTGCCGGCATTTTTGACTTCCGTGGTGACCAGCCGCAGAACCTCATTCGGGTCCGGCATGCCCAGCCAGCCCGTGAGGGCCTGGCAGTAGCCGGTCCGGGTGGAGGCGTCGCGGATGGCGGCAACCACGGGCACCGAGGCTTTCAGGCCCTGGACGCGCCCCTCCACGGTGTCCAGGTTGAACTGCTTCAGGGTGGTCCGGATGGCGAACTCAAACAGGGGCCGGCGGGACTGCACCAGCGCGTGCACGGCTTCGTCTCCCCTGCTTTGCCGCAGGTCGCAGGGATCTGCGCCGGTGGGCTCCACCGCCACGTAGGTCTGGGCAGTGAAGCGCTGGTCCTCCTCGAAGGCGCGCAGCGCCGCCTTCTGCCCGGCGGCGTCGCCGTCGAAGGTGAAGATGACCTCTCCCCCGGTGCCGTCGTCGGACAGCAGGCGGCGGGCAATCTTGATGTGGTCGGTGCCGAACGCGGTCCCGCAGGTGGCTACCGCCGTCGTGATTCCTGCAAGGTGGCAGGCCATCACGTCCGTATAGCCCTCCACCACCACAAGCTGCCGGTCCTTGGCGATGCTGCGCTTGGCGAGGTCGATGCCGTACAGCACCTGGGACTTCTTGTAGAGCGCGGTCTCGGGGGTGTTGAGGTACTTGGGGCCCTGGTCGTCCTCATAGAGCTTTCGGGCACCGAAGCCGATGGTGTCCCCGGCGATGTCCCGGATGGGCCAGATAAGGCGCCCGCGGAAACGGTCGTAGATCCCCCGGTTGCCTTCGGAGAACATCCCCGTGAGTTTGAGCTCGGCGTCCGTAAATCCGCGCCCTCGGAGGTGCTTCAGCAGCGCGTCCCAGCCCTGCGGGGCGTAGCCAACGCCGAACTGCTCCGCGGCCGCCCGGTCGAACCCGCGGCCATGCAGGAAGGTGCGGGCCTCCGCGGCGCCGGGGGTCAGCAGCTGGGCCTGGAAAAACTCGTCGGCGATTTTGTGGGCGTCCAGCAGCCGCTGCCGGCGCCCCACTTCCTCGCGGTTGGGGCCGGTTCCGCCGTCCTCGTACCGCAGCTCGTAGCCGATCCGGGCTGCCAGCTTCTCCACGGCCTCCTGGAAGGAGCTGTGGTCCTGTTTCTGCACGAAGGCGATGACGTCCCCGTCCTCGCCGCAGCCAAAGCAGTGGTAGCGGCCCACCTGCGGCCGGACGGTGAAGGAGGGGGAACGTTCGTCGTGGAAGGGGCACAGGCCTTTGAAAGTCCCCAGTCCGGCGCCCTTGAGCGTGACGTACCCGTCAACCACTTCCTTGATGTCCGTGCGCTGGCGTACTTCGTCTATGTCTTCGCGTTTGATCAGGCCTGGCACAGAGCCATCCTAGTGCCGGGGCCGGACATCGGACGCGCCGGCGTAACCAGGGTCACCACAGGGACGGCAGGCTCCCTACCAGCCGTTCGTACATGGCCAGCGCCGAGCCGTCGGTCAGCGACGCCACCTGGTCGATCACGACGCGAAGGCGCGCACCGTCGTCGGGCGCGTCCCGCCAGTCCGCCGCGAACATCGGTTCCAGGTGGCGGTCCCCGGTGGCGCTCAGCGCGGTGACCAGGGCGTGGAGCACCTCCCGCTGGCGCTCGTAAATGGGCTGGCGGTGCTCGGTGGTCATCACGAACGTGGTGGCCAGGCCCTTCATCACCGCGATCTCCATGACGGTCTCGTCCGGAACCATGAGCTCGGCGTTGAACCGCGTCAGGTTCTCCGGGCCGTACACGGCGCGGGTGGTTTCCAGCGCGCTCTGGCAGAACCTGCCGATCAGCTGGCTGGTCATGTTCTTCAGGGCCGCCATGGATTTGCGGCTGCCGTCGGCCTCGCGCACCCACACGTCCGTGGCTTCGAGCCGGGCCAGCGCGGCGTCAATGGCGGCGGGATCGTTGTGCGGCAGGTACCACTGCTTGGCGTACCCCACCACCCGGGCGCGGTGGTCCGGGTTGTCCATCCAGCGCAGCTGGAAGTGCCCGGCCACGATCGCGTCCTCGACGTCGTGCACGGAATACGAAATGTCGTCCGCGAGGTCCATCACCTGGGCTTCCAGGCAGGAGCGGCGCTCCGGAGCGCCCTCCCGGATCCAGTTGAAGATCGGCAGGTCGTCCTCATAGGCGCCGAACTTGCTGGTCCGCTGGCCGTGGATCACCGGGGCTTCCAGTGCGGACCACGGATATTTGGCTGCCGCATCCAGGCTGGCCCTGGTGAGGTTCAGCCCTGCGGGCTGGCCGTCCGGCGTCAGCACCTTGGGCTCGAGCCGGGTCAGGAGCCGCAGGGTCTGGGCGTTGCCCTCGAAGCCTCCGATGGCGTGCGCCACCTCGTTGAGCGCCGATTCCCCGTTGTGGCCGAACGGCGGGTGTCCAAGGTCATGGCTGAGGCAGGCGGTGTCCACAACGTCCGGATCGCAGCCGAGGGAACGGCCCAGCTCGCGGCCCACCTGGGCAACCTCAAGGCTGTGGGTCAGGCGGGTGCGGACGAAATCATCCGTGTCAGGTGCCACCACCTGGGTTTTGGCACCCAGCCGGCGGAGCGCCGAGGAATGAAGCACTCGGGCACGGTCGCGTTCGAAATCGGAGCGGTAGACGTTCTTGGGCGGCTCCTCCACCCAGCGCGCGGAGTCGTGGGTGTCATAGCCCGGCAGGACAGGGGCAGCCGTGCGCGTTTCAGCCACCGGAAACGTCCAGTTCCGCCGCGGAGATGTCCCGCGACTGGTCGGCATTGAGGGCCCGGGACTCCAGCCAGTCCTTCGGGAGCGCCGGCCTCTTGGGTGAGCCGGCGCGGCCCCGGGGGCCTTCGGCGTCGCCGCCCGGGTAGGGCGAACCGGCGTCCAGCTCGTCCAGGGCGGCGCGCAGCTCCTCCAGGCTGCTCACCAGGGCCATCCGCGTGCGGAGTTCGCCTCCCACCACGTAGCCCTTGAAGTACCAGGCGATGTGCTTGCGGATCTCCCGCAGCGCCTTGTTCTCGTCACCAAAAGTCTCCACCATCAGTTCGGCGTGCCGGTACACGCCTTGGGCCACCTGGCCCAGATTCGGCTTGTGCCGGGTATCGCTGCCTTCGAAGGCGGCCTGGAGGTCACCGAACAGCCAGGGCCGGCCCTGGCAGCCGCGTCCCACCACAACTCCGTCGACTCCTGTTTCGCGGACCATCCGGACCGCGTCTTCCGCGGACCAGATGTCACCGTTGCCCAGCACCGGGATGTCCGGCAGGGCCTCGCGCAGGCGCGCGATGGCGGACCAGTCTGCCTGTCCGGAGTAGAACTGGGCGGCCGTCCGGCCGTGCAGGGCGACGGCGGCCACTCCGGAGTCGCGGGCGATGCGGCCGGCGTCGAGGTACGTGAGGTGGTCGTCGTCGATGCCTTTGCGCATCTTGATGGTCAGCGGGACGTTGCCCTTCGACGCTTCCCTGACGGCAGTCTGCACGATCGACGTGAAAAGGTCGATCTTCCAGGGCAGGGCCGAGCCGCCGCCCCGGCGGGTGACTTTGGGCACCGGGCAGCCGAAGTTCAGGTCGATGTGGTCCGCGCGGTCCTCTTCGACGAGCATCCGCACGGCGCTGCCCACGGTGACCGGGTCCACGCCGTACAGCTGGACGGACCGCACTTTTTCGTCGTCGTCGTGGGAAATGATCCGCAGGGACTCCGGGGTGCGCTCCACCAGGGCACGGGAGGTGACCATCTCCGCCACGTACATGCCGCCGCCGTATTCACGGCACAGACGGCGGAAGGCGGAGTTGGTGATGCCGGCCATGGGCGCCAGGATCACCGGCGTGTCCACGGTGATGGGACCCAGCTTCAGGGGCGGGAGTTCCAGCTTGGGGGCGGGAGGGGTTGCTGCAACAGTCACCTGTCCATTGTTGCAAAGCCGGGCAAATCGGGCTGCCGGACGTGCTGGCCAACCAATGTGGTCAGCCGCGGTCTGCCCGGCGTCCGCGCCTGGTGGGCGGTGTGTCCTCCGGTTCAGCGGCGGACAGGCGCGACCTGCGGGCAAGGGCTGCTGCGGCCAGCGACCCCGTGTCATCCACGCCCGGCTCCGCCTGGCTGCCTGGTTCCGTTGCCTGGGGCACCTGCGCCTCCGGGAGTCCTGCCCGGACGCCGGTGGCCTTGACCACCAGCACGGCGATCAGCGTGGTGACCGGAATGGCCAGGACCAGCCCGATGGAACCCACGAGGGTCCGGATGACTTCCTCGGACAGCTCCGCGCTGGTGAGCGTGTCAGCGAGCGGCCGGTCGTAAAGCATCACGATGATGAGGATGGGAAGGGCCGCGCCGGCGTAGGCGAACGCGATGGTGTACACGGTGGACGCAATGTGGTCCCGGCCGATCCGCATGGCCGAGGTGAAGAGTTTCCGGGCGCTGCTGCCCGGCGCCAGTTCGTACAGCTCCCACACCGCGGAGGACTGGGTGATGGTCACGTCGTTGAGGACACCCAGGCCGGAGATGATGAGCCCGCACAGGATGACGCCGGAAATGGAGATGTTGGCGGAGGTGTTCACCAGGGTGGTTGCCTCGTGGTTCCCCACCCCGGCGAGGTTCGCCGCGCCGGTTGCCCACGCCGCCAGGAGCGCCGTGATCCCCAGCCCGAACATGGTGCCCAGCAGTGCGGTGGAGGTCCGTGCCGAGAAGCCGTGGGCGAAATACAGCACCCCGATCATGATCACCGTGGATCCCACCAGGGCAAGCAGGAGCGGCGGTTTCCCTTCCACCAGCCCGGGAAGCATGAAGCTGGCCAGCACGAAGTACGCGCCGACAAGCCCGATCAGGGCGCGGAGGCCCCGCCAGCGGGCCACAGCGATCACCACCGCCGCATACAGCAGCGCCAGCAGGACGATCGGCAGGGTCCGGACGAAGTCCACGAAGATGAAGGCGGGCGAACCCTGGGAGGCGGACGCGCCCTGGGCGTTGGACAGGTTCAGGTACCGGATCTGGTCACCGGGCTTAACCCCATGGGACTTCGCGACGTCCGGGTTGATCACCACCTTGACCGGGCTTCCTCCCTTGTCCGGTTCCGTGAAGGCAAAGGTGCAGTCGGATCCCTGTTGGCTCTGCTGGCCCTGCTGGGTCTGCGCCTGGCCTCCCTGGCCCTGCTGGGCAATACCCTGCATGCAGTTTTCGGACACCACGCTTTGGATGGTGCCGGTGTCGAAGGTGACACCGGGCGCGGCGGAGTAGGGGTTGGCCAGGGAGATGCCCTCCTTGCTGCCCGAGGGCCAGAGCATCGCCATCCCTGCGAGGGTGAGCAGCGTCAGCGGAATGAGTACTGCCGCGAGGATGCGGTTTGCCTTCCGCCTGGCGGCCATCGCCTGCGGCGTTGGCTCCGAATGACATGTGGAAGCGTGGGAGTGACCGGACCCCATCAGCTGTAGAACCTCATACATTGAACTCTACGTCCGGCACCGTAGGGTTGATAAATGGATCATCGGGGACTCGGAGGTACCAGGTATGGCCAACAGCAATACGGAGAAAAACGGCGGCTCGCGCCCTTCCGAAGCGCCCGGCGCTGCGCGGCAGGCAGTCCTCAGCGTCCGGAAATCCTCAGGTCCCACCCGGGGAGTGGCCCTGGTCCTGCACGGGGGCAAATCCCAAAGCCGTGAGCCGGTGGAGGCCAGGCACTTGAGTCCGGCACGGATGGTGCCTTTCGCCTGGCATCTTCACCGCGCCGGGCGGACGCACGGGCTGGCTGTGTGGTCGCTCCGCAACAGCGTTCGCGGCTGGAATGGCCAGGACATGTCTCCGCTGCAGGACGCCCGCTGGGCACTCGCCCGGATCCGGGAACAGCACCCGGATGTGCCCGTGTTCCTGGTAGGCCATTCCATGGGCGGGCTCACGGCCGTGATCGCCGCGGACCATCCGGGTGTGGAGGCCGTCGTCGCCCTTGCCCCCTGGCTCAACCCCGCAACACCCACATCCGGCGTGGCCAACCGCAAGGTGCTCATTGTGCACGGAACCACGGACAGGTGGACCAGCGCCTCGGCGTCCCTGCTGTTCGCCCGGCGTGCCTCTGCCGAGGCCGCCAGCATGCAGTACGTTGCCCTCAAGGGCGCCGGCCACTTCATGCTCCGCAAGATCGGGGTGTGGCAGACACTGACCACCGGCTTTGTGATGAAGGCTTTCTCCGAACGCATCGGGGCCGAGCTTCCCCTGCCGGCGGAGTACACCAGGCTGCTGCCGGAGTCAGCGGTCCAGGTGACCCTGTAGGAGGTTCCATGGCCTGGCGCCCCGCACCCAATGACCTCTTCTACCGCGTCATCGTCCGCAGCGGGCTCCTGCTCCGGTGGGCCTTCCGGATCCGGATCATCAGCAGCGGAACGGAACACCTGCCGCCTGCGGGACCACGGACGGAAAAGTCCAGGACCGTAGTACCGGGCAGCGGCGCCGTTTTCGCCGTGACGCACTTTGGCTACGTCGATTTTGCCGCCGCCGAACTGCTGCTGTGGAAACACTCCCGCGGAAAGCTGCGGTTCCTGGTCCACCAGGGCGCTGCCGATCACTGGCTTGCCGGGCCCGCCATCAGCGCCGCCGGCCACGTGGTGGTTGGGTACACCGGCCGTGCAGACGCCTATGAGGCGGCGGTGGCCAAGCTGCGTGCCGGCGAATACCTTGGCGTGTTCCCCGAGGCGGGCGTGAGCCGCAGCTTCACCGTGCGCGAGTGCAGGACCGGAGCAGTCCGGATGGCGGCCGAAGCCGGCGTCCCCGTCATCCCCGTGGCGGTGTGGGGCGCCCACCGGATCCTCACCCGCGGCCGCGGCTTCTCGGCCGGAAGGACATGGCGCGCACCCGTGCGGATCCATGTGGGTGAGCCGCTGGTATTCGCACCGGGGGACGATGCCGGCGCCCGCACAGCGGAACTCCGCGCCCGGCTCCAGGACGGGATCGGGACGTGCATCGCCGATTTTCCGCTGCTCCCGGAGCCCGGAGCCTGGTGGATGCCCGCGCACCTGGGCGGCAGCGCCCCGACTGAACCCGAACGGCAGCTGCTCGATGCGCAGGACGCCGCGAAGGGCCGCCGTCGTCCCCGCCCAGCCAGGTAGCAGCAGATGTCGTCATGGAGCTCCATCACGACATCTGCTGCGACGCGGTTGCGCAGCGGCGCCTAGTCCGAAACCACCAGGGTTTCCGCGCCCGCCAGCCGCGCCTTGCCGTTTTCGAGCAGGGGTTCGACGGCGGCACGGAGGGCAGTCATGGAATCGTCCAGTTCCAGCATGACAGGGTGCTGGTACGCGATCAGCGAGAGCATGTCGCGCACGGCTTCCGCGGCGTCGTCCGCGGCGAGGGCGGGCTCGTGGCCGACGAAGACGTCCGTGGGCGTTTCCGCCCCGGCATCCTCCTGGCCAGGTGCCGCGTCCGGATTGGCCGGCGCCGCGTAGCTCACGGCGAAGGCCCGGATCCGGCCCTTTCTGCTGGGTGCAACGCCTGCCCCGAAAGCCGACTCAGGCTGGGCCCGCAGCACGATTGCCCCGTGCGCGCCGGTGAGGTCGTCCAGGAAGAGCTTCTGCACCTGGCCCATGGACAGGACGCCCGGCGAGTCCCAGCCGTGGATGGAGGTGTAATACCTGCCCACCACGTCGGTCAGTTCCACGGAGCCCGTGGCCAGGTCCATCACCACGTCGGAGCCCGCGTTCTCGTCGTTGGCCGGGCTGCCGCCGTCGTCCTTGGCCGGGAAGACCGGCAGCCGCAGGGCTCCTGGTTCGATGACCACCAGCCGGGAACGCTGGATGGGTTCCAGCTCGAAGGCCTCCGCGAAGGCGGCACCCGGGGTGCCCGGCTCCACCTTGGCGCGGAGCCTGGTAACGCCCGACGGCGAGTGTTCAGCTTCGCGGCGCAGCATCGCCAGGAGCGTGGCACCAATCCCGGCGCGCCGGTGGTCCCGTGCCACCTCGATGTAGGCCCAGAGCCGTTCGGGATGCAGGGAAGCTTCGTAGACGACGCCGGCGCCAACCGGAATCCCGACGCCGTCGATCACGTCCTCGGCCACGATGCAGCGCCGCCACGGCGTGCCGTTGGTCCCGGCGGAAGAAAGCGCCAGCGCGCCACGGAACTGGCGGGCCTGGTGGGTTTCCGGGTCGCCCCAGATTTCCAGCAGGGCAAGATCGTCACCTTCCCGCCATTCGCGGTATTCGATGGCCATGCTAGGCGCCGATCAGGCGTGCGGCCAGGTAGCCCTCCACCTTGTCCAGGGAGACGCGCTCCTGGCTCATGGTGTCCCGCTCGCGGATGGTCACGGCCTGGTCCTCGAGGGTGTCGAAGTCCACGGTGATGCAGAACGGGGTGCCGATTTCGTCCTGGCGGCGGTAGCGGCGGCCGATGGCGCCGGCGTCGTCGAAGTCGATGTTCCAGTTCTTGCGCAGCTGGGCGCCGAGGTCCTTGGCTTTCGGGGACAGGTCCTCGTTGCGGCTCAGCGGCAGGACGGCGGCCTTGACCGGCGCCAGGCGCGGATCCAGCTTCAGGACGGTGCGGACGTCCACGCCGCCCTTGGCGTTGGGGGCCTCGTCCTCGGTGTAGGCGTCCACCAGGAACGCCATGAAGGAGCGGGTCAGGCCTGCGGCGGGTTCGATCACGTACGGGGTGTAGCGCTCGTTGGTGGCCTGGTTGAAGTAGCTCAGGTCCGTGCCGGAGGCCTTGGCGTGGGTGGAGAGGTCAAAGTCGGTACGGTTGGCGATTCCCTCCAGCTCGCCCCACTCGGAGCCCTGGAAACCGAAGCGGTACTCAATGTCCGTAGTGCCCTTGGAGTAGTGGCTCAGCTTTTCCTGCGGGTGCTCGAAGAAGCGCAGGTTTTCCTCGCGGATGCCCAGGCCGGTGTACCAGGCCATGCGCTCCTTCATCCAGTACTGGTGCCATTCCTCATCCGTGCCGGGCTCGACGAAGAACTCCATTTCCATCTGCTCGAACTCGCGGGTACGGAAGATGAAGTTGCCCGGGGTGATTTCGTTGCGGAAGGACTTGCCGATCTGGCCGATGCCGAACGGCGGCTTCTTCCGGGAGGTGGTGAGCACGTTGTTGAAGTTCACGAAGATGCCCTGTGCTGTTTCGGGGCGCAGGTAGTGCAGGCCCTCTTCGCTGGCAACGGGACCCAGGTAGGTTTTGAGCAGGCCGGAGAATTCCTGCGGCTCGGTCCATTCGCCCCGGGTGCCGCAGTTGGCGCAGGCGATGTCCTTGAGGCCGTTCTCGGCGGGGCGGCCCTTCTTTTCCTCGTACTCTTCCTCGAGGTGGTCCGCGCGGTAGCGCTTGTGGCAGGAGAGGCACTCCACCAGTGGATCGGAAAAGACCTCCACGTGGCCGGAAGCTTCCCAGACCTGGCGGGGCAGGATGACGGACGAATCCAGGCCCACCACGTCCTCGCGGCCGCGGACCATGGACTGCCACCACTGGCGCTTGATGTTTTCCTTCAGTTCGGCGCCGAGGGGCCCGTAGTCCCAGGCAGAGCGCGAACCTCCGTAAATCTCACCGGCCTGGAACACGAATCCCCTGCGCTTGGAGAGGGAGATGACCTGGTCGAGTACGGATTTTGCTGCCATGGGGGTAACTCCAATTTCTACAGGGCCGCTGGGTGCGGTCCGCGGTTTCTGGCTCCGGCGAAGCCAGCGGCGGGATACCTCTGGCTGCACGGCGGGGCGGATGAAGGGTAATGCGAAAAGCTGCGTGTACCAGCCTACCGGCCGCTACCTGCCCGGATGTTACCTGCGCAGGCGTTATCTGCGCAGGTGTTATCTGCGGAGCGCGCCCCGGGGCCAGGGCAGGGTGGCCAGGATGATGGCGGCGAGGGTAAGGATTGTGCCGAGGACCGTGGCCGGAGCCACGATTGTTCCCGGAGCCGGCAGGACCACGTCGAGGGCGAGCGAGCCCAGCAGCTGTCCGGCGATCATGCCCAGCCCGGTGACCAGCACGCCCAGGCTCCGGACCAGCAGCGCGCCGAGGCCGATGAACACGCATCCCATGGGGCCGCCAAGGTAGTACCACCATTCGGCGGGCAGCGGGTTCCCCGGTCCGGCCACGGAGACTTTGACCGCGTAGGCCGTCCACAGCACAACGGAGCCGGCAACGAAATTCACCAGGGTGGCCGCGATGGGCGTGCCGTAGTAGACAGTGGCCGTCCCGTTCATGGCCTGTTGGAAGCTCATCAGGAACCCCGCCGCCACCGGCAGGAGGAGTGGAACCAGGAGCGCCGCGGGGCCGTCCGGCCCTGCGCCGCCCCCGGCCGACATTCCCGGCGTGCCGCCTGCTGCCGCGAACCGGGGTGACACAGCCCAGGCGACGGCGGCGATGGTCAGGAGGCATCCGATGACCCGGATGGCAGTCACCGGCTTCCGGCCGGCCGGTCCAATTCCGAGCTTGTCCACCAGCAGGCCGCTGACGGTCTGGCCGGTGACTGTTGCCACTGTGAAGAGGGCGACCCCAAGGATGCCCACCGTGAAGGACTGCGCGAAGACGAACAGGGCACCGATGCCGCCGGCCAGCACATAGATGCGCGGAAAGGCCCGGCTGCGGACCGCGGGCAGGATCTTTGCAAGGCCGGCCCGGCCGCGCGGCAGGAGCAGCGAGATCAGGATCATCACCACCAGCCCAGTGCTGAAGCTGACCACCGCGGCGGCGATGCCGTCATTGAGGCGGGTGCCGAGGGCGCCGTTAATCCGGCCCTGGACGGGAATGGCGAGGCCCGCGCCCACCGCGAGTGGAAGGCCTGCGAGCAGCGGCAGGCGGGGGCTGGAAGTCATTGAATCAACCCTACGTCAGGCATCATTGCCTGTATGAGCAATGTTGAAGAGATCACCATCCGCGACAGCATGATCCGCCTTGGCCAGCTGCTGAAGCTCGCCAACCTGGTGGAGGACGGTGTTGAGGCGGCGGAGCTCATCAAGAACGGGCTCGTCAAAGTCAACGGGGAGATCGATGACCGCCGCGGCCGGCAGCTGCACAATGGCGACACCGTGACGGTGAACGGCCAGACCGTTAAGGTCGTCGCGCCGGAGGCCTGACCGCCGCCCCGGGGCAGGCTGGCCGCCGGCGGCGGGGTCGGCCAGAGCGGCCGCCCGCCGTCGTACCTTGCTATTTCTTCAGGACCTCATGCGTGAGGAACTCGCCCACATGCCCGATCTCCTGCTGGTTGATCCCGTGCCACATGCCTGTGTAGAGGACCTTGGTGAGCTTGACGTGCTTGCGGACCCAGGCCATGGTGAAGTCGATCTTGTCCGGGGTGATCACGGGGTCCTGCTGGTCCCGGCCCCAGAACATGGGCACGGTGCCGTTTAGTTCGCTGTCCCGGAAGCTGGGATCGTCGCCGGCGTCCACCACGAAGCCTGAGAGTCCGACGACGGCGGCGAAGTCGGTGGGCCGCTGCCGCAGGAGCGTGGTGGCCATGGCCATGCCCATCGAGAAACCAAGCAGGGTTACCGACGGGTGCCCCACCCGGATGGCGTCGATCCACTCGAGCACGTAGGCCGATGCTTCCTTGACGCGGTCCAGGGAGTAGTCGATGGACGCGGTGAGCGGAAACCAGGTGAAGCCCGGGCCCATGGCGATGGGGGCGCGGACGGACGCGACGGCAAAGTCGCCGGGCAACATGTCGGCCAGGCTCAGCAGGTCCTGTTCGTTCGCGCCGTAGCCGTGCAGGAGCACCAGCAGGGGTTTGCCATCACGCTGGTCCTCCGGATGGGACCACAGGACAACAGGGGCAGGAAATACTTCGGCGTCAGTCATGGTTTCCATTCATACCAGTTACCCACAGGTAACTACCTACGTTGGCGTAGCCAGGGAAGCGAAAGGCAGGATAGGACCGTGAGTGACACAAGCGCCATCGAGACCCCGTCCATGACCGCCGGCTCCCACCCTTGGAGCCGTTATGTGGCCATGGGTGACTCCTTTACCGAAGGCATCGGGGACCCCGAGCCCTCAAGCCCGGGCGGGTTCCGCGGCTGGGCTGACCGCGTTGCCGAGGAACTGGGCCGGACCCAGCCGGATTTCGCCTATGCCAACCTCGCCGTCCGCGGCCGGCTGCTGCAGCAGATCGTGGACCAGCAGCTCGCCCCGTGCCTTGCGCTGAAGCCTGACCTGGTCACCCTGTCCGCGGGCGGAAACGACCTGCTGCGGAGGGGCGGGGATCCCGATGTCCTCGCCGCGAAGCTCGATTCGGTGGTCCAGATCCTGACGATGGGCGGCGCCACAGTGGTGCTGTTCAACGGCCCGGACACCGGCACGTCCGTGCTCGGCAGGATCCGCAGCAAGGTTGCCATCTACAACGAGAACCTGCGGACTGTCGCCGCCCGGCACGACGCCGTCATTGCGGACATGTGGTCCCTCCGCCAGCTCAGCGATCCCCGGATGTGGGACGAGGACCGGCTTCACTTCTCGCCCCTGGGCCACCACACCATTGCCGCCATGGTGCTGGATTCGCTGAACGTGGAGCACACCCTGCAGCCCCTCCAGCCCAAGCCGTTCCCGCCCCGGAGCTGGCGGGAGGCCCGCTCGGGCGACCTGGTGTGGGCCCGCCAGTACTTTGTGCCGTGGGTGCTGCGCCGGCTGCGCAACCAGTCGTCCGGGGACGGCATTACGGCAAAACGGCCGACGCCGGGTCCCGTCTTTGGTCCGGGCGTTCCGCTGGGATCCGGCGAGGGTCCGCTGGGGTCGGCAGCCGGCAGCCGGAACTGAGCCCGGTGTTAACGCCCCGGGGTTAAGCTGGAGGGACACACACGAGAGGCTTAGCACCGTGAGCAACCTGTTTTTCTGGATCATCATCCTGTCATTCGTGATTCCGATGGCCATGCGGATGTACCGGAAGTCTGTAGCCCGCCGGGACCAGCAGCAAACCTTCTCGGGACGGTACCCGGACCAGTTCCCGGGTTCCGGGCAGTTCCCCGGTTCCAGCGGCCCGCAGAGCAAGCAGCCCCGTGACGGCTTTACCCAGCAGGACTACCTCGCGGGAGGCTTCCGCCAGATCGGGCAGCCGGCGCCGCTCCCGCCCAGCCAGCCTTTGCCCCCGATCCAGCCCATCCCGCCGGTCCCGCCCGCGGACCAGCAGTTTCCGCCGTACGGGCAGCAGCCTTACGGACAGCAGCCATACGGGCAGAACCAGCGCGAAGAAGCCCCGCAGCAGCCCGCTGCCCCCGCCACTCCCCCGCCGCCGTCGGCCCCGCAGGGGTTCCGGGCGCGCAAGCTCGCGGAACTGGACCAGCAGTACAGCAACGGTGAACTGTCCGTTGAGGAGTACATGGCCCGCCGCAGCGAGATCATGGACGGCTAGGGCACAGCGGGCGTCCGTCTCTTCAGTCGACCTGCTGGCTTAGTCCACCTGGGGGAAGCCCAGGTCGATGACTGAGGTCGCCGGGTCCGGCCACCGGGTGGTCACTACCTTGCCGCGCGTGTAGAACCGGATGCTCTCCGGCCCGTACATGTGCGTGTCCCCGAACAGCGAGTTCTTCCAGCCGCCGAAGGAAAAAGTGCCCACCGGCACCGGGATGGGCACGTTGACGCCCACCATGCCCGCCTCGACGTCGAACTCGAATTGCCGCGCGGCGCCGCCGTCGCGGGTGAAGATGGCAACCCCGTTGCCGAACTCGTTGTCGTTGACCAGGCGGACTGCGTCACTGTACGTGTCCACGCGGACCACGGACAGGACGGGGCCGAAGATTTCGTCGTCGTACACCTTCATTCCCGGCTTCACGTGGTCCACCAGGCTGACGCCGATGAAGAACCCGTTTGAATCGAACTGCTGCGAGCGCCCGTCAACAACCACCGTGGCGCCCTCGTTTTCCGCGCCCGCCACATAGGACGCCACTTTGTCGCGGTGTTCTGCAGTGATCAGCGGGCCCATCTGCGAAGCAGGATCGGTGCCCGGACCGATCTTCAGGGTGGCCATCCGGGTTTTGATGGCCCCGACGAGGTCGTCGGCGATATTGCCGACGGCGACGAGCACGCTGACCGCCATGCAGCGCTCACCCGCGGAGCCGTAGGCAGCCGAAATGGCCGCGTCCGCCGCCATGTCCAGGTCAGCGTCAGGCAGGACCACCATGTGGTTCTTGGCGCCGCCCAGGGCCTGGACCCGCTTGCCATGGTCCGCTGCGCGCTTGTAGATCGACTGCGCGATGGGCGTTGAGCCCACGAAGCTGACGGCTTTGACGTCCGGGTGCTCGAGCAGGACGTCCACCGCCTCCTTGTCGCCCTGGACCACGTTCAGCACGCCGGCAGGCAGGCCCGCCTCCGCGAAGGCCTCCGCGATGAACACGGCTGACGACGGATCCTTTTCGCTGGGCTTCAGGAGCACTGTGTTGCCGCAGGCCAAGGCGCTGCCGATCATCCAGAGCGGGACCATGGCCGGAAAATTGAACGGGGTGATGCAGGCCACGACGCCCACGGGCTGCCGGACCGAGTGGACGTCCACGCCGCTGGACACCTGCTCTGAGCGTTCGCCCTTGAGCATGTGGGACAGCCCGGTGGCGAACTCGATGTTCTCGAGGCCGCGGGAGATCTCCCCTTCGGCGTCGGAGAGTACCTTGCCGTGCTCGCTGGTCAGGATGGCAGCCAGCTCAGGCTTCCGCTGGGTCAGGATTTCGCGGACGCGGAAGAAGATGTTGGTCCGCTTGGCGAGGCTCGTTGCCCTCCATGCGGGCAGCGCGGCTTTGGCGGCGGCAATGGCTTCCTCGACCCGGGCCGCGGAGGCCAGGGCCACCTGCTTGTCCTGCTCTCCGGTGGCGGGGTTGAAGACGGGGCCGAAGCGCTCGGCATCGGTGACGCGGCTGCCGTTGATGTAATGCGGAATGGTGTGCACGGAGGTCTCTTTCTAAGGCGTTCAGATGGCTGTGGTGTGGACGGCGGGTTCGCGGAAACAGCTACTTCGCTGCATCGAGCGAGCCGTCGGCAAGCTTGATGATCATGGAGCAGTCCTTGCCGGCGTCACCGGCGTCGATAAGGCGCTGGTACAGCTGCTGCACATGCCGGCCGATTTCTAGCGGCGTTCCCGTGTCCTCCGCGGCGCTGATGGCCAGTCCGATGTCCTTGTTCGCCAGTTCGGCGGTGAACGTGGGTGCGAAGCCGTTGTTGGATGCGGCAGTGGGAACGACACCGGGTACGGGGTACCAGGTGCGCAGGGCCCAGCTGTCTCCGGAGGAAACCGAGGCGATGTCCCAGAAGACTTTCTTGTCCAGGCCCAGCCTGTCCGCCAGCACGGCACCCTCGGCCGTGGACGCCAGGTTGATCAGGAGCATCAGGTTGTTGCAGATCTTGGCCGCCTGTCCCGTCGTGGCACCCCCGGTGGGGATGATGTTGGCGGCCATCGGCTCGATGAAGCGGCTGGCGTCGGCCACTGCATCCGCCTCGCCGCCCACCATGAACGTCAGCGTTCCTGCCTTGGCGCCGCTCATCCCGCCCGACACCGGGGCGTCGACGAAGCGGAAGCCGGCGGCAGCGGCGGCGTCGTGCAGTTCCTTCGCGGCTGCGATGTCGATGGTGGAGGAATCGATGAGGAGGGTACGGGTATCGGCGTGCGCCAGCACCCCGTCGCCGCCCAGGTAGACCGCCTTGGCGTGCTCGCCTTTCGGAAGCATGGTGAACACGGCGTCCGCGCCCGCGACCGCCTCGGCGATGCTCCCCGCGGGCTTTACCCCACCGGCCTCTGCCGCGGCCAAGGCTGCCGGGTTGAGGTCGAACCCCCTCACGTCATGCCCGGCCTTTGCCAGGTTCGTCGACATGGACCCGCCCATGTTCCCCAAACCAATCCAACCGATTACTGCCATGGCTTAAGCTCCTTTGCTTTGTCTCCGGCCGGCGGCCGTAAAGTCTGTGTCCACCATCACACCCCGCTATAGTGCAATCAAGGGAAAAAATCACAGATGGCATGTGCACTGATGCACATAGATGGGAGGCAGGGATGGCGCAGCTGCCGAGTCCGGACGACCTGCTGATCCTGCTGACAGTGGCCCGGCTGGGGCGTTTCAACGCCGTCGCCGAAACGCTGGGCACGACGCACACCACCATTTCGCGCCGGATCCTGGCCCTCGACAGGCAGCTGGGCGGCCGCACCCTGGAGCGAAGCCCGCATGGGTGGGAACTGACGGAGCTCGGAGCTTCGGCCGTCGCCGCGGCGGAAAGGATCGAGGAAACACTGGGTTCACTGGCCGCTGCCACAAGCCAGGACCGGGACGCTCTCTCCGGCATGGTGCGCATCAGCACCTCGGACGGTTTCGGCGCCGAATTCGTCACGCCCGCGCTGGTCCGCCTGCAACAGCGGCATCCACTGCTGAACGTGGAAATGTTGAGCGCCACGCGCAGGGTCAGCCAGAACCGCTCCGGCGTGGACCTTGAGGTGGTGGTGGGCCGCACCGACGTGAGCAACGCCCAGGCCATCTTCCTGACCAACTACTTCCTCCGGCTTTACGCCAGCCCCGCCTACGCGGCGGAGCACGGCCTGCCGGGAACGCCCGACGGCGTGGGGCAGCACGGCTTCGTCTCTTACGTTGAGTCGGCGCTCCAGGTAGCCGAACTGGGGCACCGGTCCTCGCAGCTGCCGATGCCGAAGTCCAGCTTCCAGGCGACGAGCATTTTTGCCCAAGTCGAGGCGGTCCGCCGGGGCGCCGGGATCGGGCTGCTGCCGAACTTCATGGTGGCGCGCAACCCGGATTTCGTTCCGGTACTCCCCGAAGCGTTCCAGCGCCAGGTCCCCATCTGGGCCGTGGCCCGCCCGGAGTCGCTGCGGTCCGCGCGGGTGCAGGCCGTGATCGGCGCGCTCCAGCATGAGGTGGCGGAGCGCCAGGATCTGCTGGCCGCCTGAGCTGCTGTTGGGACACTGCGCTGTTGACAAGCCCGGGTGGTGGCCGGCGTGCCGGTTTCACGCCTGGAAGAGCCGCCTCACCACCTGCCCGGCTGCGAGGGCATCAAGGCCTTCGTTGATCTCCGCGAGGGGCCTGGTGTCCGTGTGCAGCAGCTCAACGGGGAGCCTGCCCTCGCGCCAGTACCCCAGGTAGAGGGGAATGTCCCGGTCCGGGACGGCATCGCCCATGTAGGAGCCCAGCAGCCGCTTGCCCGCGCCGGCAAACTGCAGCGCAGGCACCGTCAGCTCCGCGGTGGGGTGCGGCAGGCCGACGGAAACCACGGCGCCGCCCCTCGTCACATGCCCGAGGCAGGACGCAATCACCCTTGCCGAGCCCACGGCCTCGACCGCGATGTCCACACCGTCACCGGCGGCTTCCGCGATCAGGCGGCCAGCGTCCTCCGGAGTCCCCACCGCGGTTGCCCCACACTTCAGGGCAAGTCCGTGCTTGGCCGTGTTCGGATCAATGGCAATGACGGCGGAGGCACCGGCGAGCGCGGCAGCCATAACGGCCGAAAGCCCCACGGCACCGAGACCGAAGACGGCGATGGACTGGCCCTCCCGGATGTCGGCCGTGTTGAGGACGGCACCCATTCCGGTGAGCACGGCGCAACCGAACATCGCCGCGACTGTGTCGGGGACGTCGTCGTCGATCACCACCACTGATTCGCGGGCCACCACCGCGTAATCCGCGAACGCCGAAACCCCCAGGTGGTGGTTGATCCGCTCCCCCGCAGGCGTGCGCAGCAGCGCCTCGCCGTGCAGAAGGTCCCCGGAGCCGTTGACCTCCGCTGCCCGGTGGCAGAGCGCGGGCCGCCCCGCCAGGCAGGCGCGGCAGGAACCGCAACTGGGGACGAAAACGAGGACAACGTGGTCCCCCACCGCAACGTCGGTGACGCCCTCACCCACCGCCGCCACACGTCCCACGGCCTCGTGCCCCAGTGCCATGGGAAGCGGCCGGACGCGGGATCCGTCCACGACTGACAGGTCTGAGTGGCACAGGCTGGAGTAGGTGACGGTGACACCCAGCTCGCCGGCGCGGGGTTCGGGACGGCTGAGCTCCTGGACCACCAGCGGCTGCGCTTCGGCATAGCTGGTGCCGGGAGGGACTGTGGAATAGAGGACTGCTGCTCGCATGGTGTTCCTGACTTTATGGTTGTCAACAGGCAGCTGCCCGGCCCTGCGCTGCGTGCAGGTCCGGGCAGCTGCCGTGTCCGTGATGCTGTGCCGTGGGGACTGCTTCCTGACGGCTATTTCCTGGCTGCGGCCAGAAGGTCGGCGGTGCCCTGGGCGTCGGCGGCATCAACGTCATGCAGCGAGATACCGCGGGTTTCCTTGAGGAAGAACACTGAGATCGCAGTCACCACGCAGGCGCCCAGGAGGTAGAACGCCACCGGAACGGACGAGCCGAAGCTGCCCAGCAGCGAGCTGGCGATGATGGGCGCCAGCGAGCCGGCCACGATGGAGGTCACCTGGTAGCCGAGGGAAACGCCCGAATACCGCATGCGGGTGGGGAACATTTCGGCCATGATGGACGGCTGGCCGGCGTACATGAGGGCGTGGAACAGCAGGCCGATGGTGATGGCCGCCAGGATAACCATGTCATTGCCGGTGTCCATCATGGGGAAGGCGAAGAAGCCCCAGGTTCCGGCGAGGATTGCACCGGCCATGTATACCGGGCGGCGTCCCAGGGAGTCGGACATCTTGCCCACCAGGGGTACTGCGCAGAAGTGGATGAAGTGTGCCACCAGCAGGAGGAGCAGGATGCGGGAGGTGTCCGTCTGCACAACCACCTTCAGGTAGGTGATGGAGAACGTGACCACGAGGTAGTAAAGGATGTTCTCCGCGAAGCGCAGGCCCATGGCGGTGAACACGCCGCGAGGGTACCGGCGGAAGACTTCGGCAACACCGTAGCCCTTGTTCTCGACAGTGACTTCCTTGCGGGCCTCCAGGAAGATCGGCGCGTCCTGGACCTTGGTGCGGATGTAGTAGCCGATGATGACGATCACTGCGGAGAGCCAGAAGGCTACGCGCCAGCCCCAGCCGAGGAAGGCTTCCGGGGAGAGGGTGGAGGACAGGGTGAACAGCACGGCGGTGGCGAGCAGGTTGCCCATGGGGACAGCGGACTGCGGCCAGCTTGACCAGAAGCCGCGGGACTTGTTCGGGCTGTGCTCGGCGACGAGGAGCACAGCGCCGCCCCATTCGCCGCCCACCGCGAAGCCCTGGACGAAGCGCAGGAACACCAGCAGCGCCGGCGCCCAGTAGCCGATCTGCGCAAAGGTCGGCAGGCAGCCCATGAGGAAGGTGGCAACACCCACCAGGATGATGCTCAGCTGCAGCAGCTGCTTGCGGCCGAACTTGTCGCCGAAGTGGCCGAAGACGATGCCGCCGATGGGGCGGGCAACGAAGCCGACCGCATAGGTGACGAAGGCTGCGATAATGCCGTCCAGCTCGGTTCCGGAGTTGGGGAAGAACAGCTTGCCGAACACCAGAGTGGCGGCGGAGGCGTAGAGGAAGAACTCGTACCACTCAACCACGGTGCCGGCCATGGAGGCCGTGACGACCTTCTTCAGGCCTGAGGACTTGACGTCGGTTTCCTCGGGCCGCCGCGCGGCGGACTTTTCCGTACTCATTGATGAACTCCTTCGGCATCTTCTTCGACACCACTGGGACAGTCTGAGGCGGATACGTGTGATTTTGGCCACGAACCGCCGGGTCCCAACGAGTATGGTCCGCCTGAACGCCAAGCTCAACGGCGAATCATGCAGAGGCTATCTGCATAAATGCACATTTACCTGCCTGTGAGGGGCAGCCTTAAGCCGAAAGGTGCGCCCTGAGCTGGCGGCCCAGCTGGCCTATTTCGGTCAGGAAGCCGTCATGGCCTATCGGAGCTTCAATGACGTGGACGTCCACTTCTCCCGGCAGGGCGGCGGCAAGTTCCCGGGACTGGGCCGGGAAGTAGAGCCGGTCAGAATCCACGGCTGCCACAAAGAAGCGCGCACCCGACCGCGCCAGGGTCTCGGGAAGCGGCCCCCGGCCCCGGCAGATGTCGTGGCTCATCAGGGCCTCGGTGATGGCGATGTAGCTGTTGGCATCGAACCGCCGGACCAGTTTGTTTCCTTGGTGGTCCAGGTAGCTTTCCACCTGGTAGCGTCCGCGGGCGGCCAGGACACCACCCTGCAAGGGCGACTCCGGAGCCTGCGGTTCGCGGCCGAACCTGCCTTCGAGTTCCGCCGCTGAGCGGTAGGTGATGTGCGCGATCCGCCGGGCCAGGGCCAGCCCGTCCTCCGGGAAGGGACCGCCGTAATAGTCGCCGCCCTTGAAATTCGCATCCTGGCGGATCGCCAGGGTCTGCGCCTGGGCGAAGGCAATCTGCTCGGCCGTGCTTGCGGCCCCCACGGAAATCACCGCGCAGCGCTGCACCCGCTCCGGGAACGTGATGGCCCACTCAAGTGCGCGGGCTCCGCCCATGGAACCTCCGAGCACCGCAAACCAGCTCCTGATCCCCAGCTGGTCAGCCAGCCGGGCCTCTGCCACAGTGCTGTCCCGCAGCGTGACCAGGGGAAACCGGGATCCCCAGGGAGCCCCGTCCGGTGCCGGCGACGACGGACCGGTGGACCCGTAACAGCCGCCCACAATGTTGATGGACACCACAAAGAAACGGTCCGTGTCCACGGGCGCACCCGGCCCTGCCAGCTGCTCCCACCAGCCCGGTTCGTCGGTGTCGCCGCGGGTCACGTGGGTGCTGCCGGTCAGCGCGTGTTCGATCAGGACGGCATTGCTGGCATCCGCGTTAAGGGTGCCCCAGGTTTCGTAGGCCAGCGTGACGTCGGGCAGGTAGCCGCCGGCTTCAAGTTCCAGCCCCCCAACGGAGGCATAGCGGACAATTCCGTGTTCGGGGACGGTGGTACGGGTGACGGTAACCGTCATGGCAAGACCTCTTCTACGCGCTTGCCCGCCGTCGAATGACCGGCAGGCCAGGTCTTCACCCGGGGCACCCCACCGCGGAAGGAGGGTTGCCGGCCAGCAAGCCGGGGCTGTCACTGGCACTCATGACCTTGTTCGAGTGTACGAAACAGCCCCCGCCTGCTGCCAAGAGTGTGACTGGTTGTGACTTCCCCGGCTTGCCGCCGCAGTGGGTTCCCTGGGCGTCCGGCTAGGCTCCGGTAGCGTCCTTCGCTGCCCGGAAGCCTGCTTCCAGGTCCGCCAGGATGTCATCAATGTGTTCGATGCCCACGGACAACCGGACCAGCCCGGGGGTTACGCCGGCAACAGCCTGCTGCTCCGGGGTCAGCTGGCTGTGGGTGGTCGACGCCGGGTGGATGACAAGGGAACGGACGTCGCCGATGTTCGCCACATGCGAGTGCAGCTCCAGCGCGTCCACGAAGCGCTTGCCGGCCTCGGCTCCGCCAGCGAGGTTGAAGGACACAATCGCGCCCGTGCCCTTGGGGCCATACTTGCGGCCCCGCTCGTACCACGGGCTGGAGGGCAGCCCCGCATAGGCGACGGATTCGACGTCGTCCCTTCCTTCCAGCCAACGCGCCACTTCCGCGGCGTTGGCAACGTGCCGTTCCACGCGCAGGCTCAACGTCTCAAGGCCCTGTGCGATCAGGAATGCATTGAACGGGGAGACGGCGGAGCCCAGGTCCCGGAGCAACTGGACGCGGGCCTTGAGGATGTAGGACAGGTTGGCGCCCAGGGCACCGTCCTTGCCGAGGTCCCTGGCGTACACCAGCCCGTTGTAGGTGGGGTCCGGGGTGTTGAAGCCCGGGAACTTTGCGGGGTCCTTGCCGAAGTCGAAGTTGCCTGAGTCCACGATCACGCCGGCGATCGCGGAGCCGTGGCCGCCCAGGTACTTGGTTGCCGAATGGACAACGATGTCCGCTCCCCATTCCAGAGGCCGGATCAGGTACGGGGTGGACAAGGTGTTGTCCACGATGAGGGGCACACCGGCATCGTGTGCCACCTGGGAGATGCCTTCGATGTCCAGGACGTCCTGCCGGGGGTTGGACACCACTTCGCCGAAGAACAGCTTGGTGTTGGGCTGCACTGCTGTGCGCCACTGGTCGAGGTTGTCCGGGTCCGCTACGAAGGTGACGGAAATGCCGAACTTTTTCAGGGTGTGGGCGAAGAGGTTGTAAGTCCCGCCGTACAGGCTGGGGCTGGCAACGATATGGTCCCCCGCCTCGGCGATATTGAGGACGGCGAAGGTCTCGGCCGCCTGGCCTGAACTCAGCAGCAGTGCCCCCAGCCCGCCTTCAAGGCTGGCGATCCGCTGTTCCACGGCCTCCTGGGTGGGGTTGCCGATGCGGGTATAGATGGGTGCCAGTTCAGCAAGGGCGAAGCGGTTGGCGGCGCTCTCGGCGCTGGGGAACACGAAGGACGTGGTCTGGTAGATAGGGAGTGCCCGGGCGCCCGTGGCGCTGTCCGGCTCCTGTCCTGCATGGATCTGGCGGGTTTCGAATGACCATCCGTTGGACAATTAAGGCTCCTTTGACTGGGCCCGGCATGCTCGAAGCACCGCGGGCCGCGCTTGCCATCCGGCCGTTTACCGGACTGCCAGGTCCTCACCCGGGGCACCCCACCGCGGAAGGAGGGTTGCCGGCCAGCGAGCCGGGGCTTGGCGCTGGCGCTCATGACCTGAGCCCAGTGTAGGAACAGCGGGTGTCCGCCGCCATGAGTGTGACCGGTTGTGACTTCCGGCCCTGGTCCGGGGCGGGATTGTCCTCACGCAGGGCGGGTGGAGAGGCCCCGGATGTTGATTTCCCAAGGTTCCACAGGAGATGCGCAGGATTGCGCGAAGTTTGGCCGTTTGACGCCGGTCCTCCGTTAGATTTGAGCCGGGAAATCGTCACCCGGCAGTTCTCCTCAGACACCAAAGGAACACATTCCGTTGCCCCAGTTCTTGCGCCTGGCACGTCGCGCCGTCCTTCTCTCCGCCGTCGCCCTCTGCTCAAGCGCGGTGGCAGCAGCGTCCTGGCCGGCACCCGCCGCGGACGCCGCCCCCGCTGCGCCTGTTGCCTCGCCGGCAAACGACGGCGGCCGCTACCTTGTCCAATTCGCCCCGGGAAGGGACGTCCCGGCCGAGGCGGCGGCCCTCCGCGCCCAGGGAATCGGTGTCACCCGGACATTTACGAAGGCCGTGAAGGGCGCCGCCATCGAGGCCAGCGCGGCGCAGGCTGCCGCCCTGCTCCGCTCCGGCCGGGCGGCAGCAGTGGAGCCGGACCACGCCGTCACTGTCTCCGAGACGCAGCGCAACGCCCCGTGGGGGCTCGACCGGATTGACCAGCAGGCTCTTCCCCTTTCCACCACTTACACTCCTGCTGGCACCGGCCAGGGCATCAGGGTCTACGTCGTGGACACTGGGATCCTCGCGTCACATGTCGATTTCGGCGGCCGTGTCACGGCGGGGTGGACATTCAAGGCTGACGGCTTGGGATCAAGCGACTGCAACGGACATGGCACGCACGTGGCAGGAGTAATCGGCGGCACCGTCCATGGTGTGGCCAAGTCCGCCACCCTCATTCCGGTGCGGGCTTTGGCGTGTGATGGCTCCGGCCTCTACTCGGACATCATCGCAGGGCTCGACTGGATTGCAGGGCAACACCGGCCTGGCACTCCCGCCGTCGTCAACCTGAGTGTCGGCGGCCCCACCAGCAGCGTGCTCGACGCAGCAGTCCAGTCCATCATCTCCAACGGCATGCCTGCCATCGTCTCAGCCGGAAACAACGCTGTGGACGCCTGCACGGCTTCCCCGGCCCGCACCCCCGCCGCCGTCACAGTGGCGGCCAGCGATTCTTCGGATCGTCAGGCCTCTTTTTCCAACTTCGGCAAATGCGTGGACCTCTATGCTCCCGGCGTTGGCATCAGCTCCACCTGGCACACGTCGACGACGGCCACAGCCTCACTCAGCGGAACGTCCATGGCCACCCCCCATGTGGCTGGCGCTGCCGCACTCATCCTGTCCGGCAACCCCCTTTTGACACCTGGGCAGGTGGCTGATCGGCTGGTCTCTTCCGCGTTCGGGGGAACCATTACAGCAACCGGAAGTGGAACGCCGAACCGGCTGCTCCAAGCCCCGTCAGCTTCGGTCAACGCCTTTGCAGTGGGGGGCGCGATCGGGGCCAAGTACTACTCAATGGGCGGACCGGCGTCGCAGCTGGGCGCTGCCACCAGCCAGGAGCAGACCGTCCAAGGCGGGGCACAGCAGCAGTTCCAACATGGCCTGATTTTCTGGTCTCCTTCAGGTGGGGCACACCCGCTGTGGGGAGCAATTGAGAAGAAGTGGTTCAACGGGCATGACGCGGGCTACCCCATCCGGGACGAGGAACCTCTAGGCGGCGGAGCCATAGCCCAGCACTTCACGAACGGAACGATGTACTACACACCGCAGATTGGCCTGCATTACATCGGAGCCGGAATCCGGGAGGCGTGGTGGAATAAGGGAGGGCAGACCGGAGTAGCCGGTTATCCTGTGTCCGACGAGAGCCGCTGGTATGAGGGAGGCGCCGTCCAAGCCTTTCAGGGCGGAACCTTTTATTTCACACCCCAGTACGGAACCAGGCTGCTGCAAGGGGCCATCCGATGGGAGTACGAGCGAAGGGGAGGCTATCTCTTCATCGGGCGCCCGGTCACCGATGAGTACTCCTTGAATGCGTCCACTCGTGCACAGCGCTTCGACAACGGCATCATCTACTGGTCCAACGGAAGCATATGGACCGACCGGCTTTAGGGTGCAAGCCAGACCGGTCCATAAGCGCGCATTCCCGGCCGTTGTCAGCAGGGAATTCGAGCACGGCTGCCGCCAAAAATCCCAGTAAGGCTACCCTTAGCTGAGAGCCCGATCACAAAGTGCCAAGATGTTGCCATGCGCATGGATCACGTCTCTTACGCCTGTGAACACGATGGCCTGGCTGCCACCACCGAACGTATTTCCTCTGCCCTCGGAGTTGAGGCAGTGAAGGGTGGAGTGCACCCGCGGTTCGGAACCCGGAATATGATCATCCCGCTTGCGGGGCACAAGTACCTTGAGGTCGTTGAGGTCCTGGACCACCCGGCTTCTGACAAGGCCCCCTTTGGCCAGGCAGTGCGGGCACGCTCCGCCGCAGGTGGCGGATGGATGGGCTGGTGCGTCGAAGTGGACGACCTCGCCCCCTTCGAGGAACGCCTGGGACGCTCGGCAGTCAACGGCAACCGCAAATTCCCTGACGGCCGCGAACTCGTGTGGAAGCAGATCGGCATCCTCGGCTTGATCGCCGACCCCCAGGTCCCGTACATGCTCAAGTGGGAGGGCGACCCTTCCCTGCACCCGTCCAACGCCTACGAGAGCAACGTCAAGATGAGCTGCCTCACCATTGCCGGATCGGCAGCCCGGGTGACCGAGTGGCTGGGTGAACCAGTGGAGAAGCCGCTGGAAGACGTAGCCGTGGAGTGGGTGGCGCCGCACGGAACCCCCGGGATCCTTTCAGTGACATTCGAGACCGCCAACGGGGCAGTCACCATCTGACGCTCCGCCCGCCTGCCCGGGCGTCCACGTCCGGGCACCAACATGGGCAGGAAATGCCTTCTGCCCGACAAAGCTTCGGCCGCCATCAGCAGGTGACAACGGCGTCACCCGCCGATGGCGGCCGAATTCGTCTCCTAGCTGCGTTCCAATGCGCAGGACGCCACTGTGCTATCTCCCGGCTGCCCTAGGCCAAACGTCATTGTCGGACCCCCTTGCCATGATGGGTGTATGGGCAGGGAAGCGGTGGAGACGGCGTTTGCGGATATCAGGGCCGCCCTTGCCGTGCTCAACGCGGAGGTGGACGCGTGCGGTTCGGAGCCGTTCCCGGCCGCTGATCCGTTGGCCGGGCTGGCGGACGGGAGCCTGGACATCCTCGCCGGCGCCAGGGAGGCCGAAGCCGGGCTTGCAGGCCTGAAGGCCCGCGCTGCCATGAAGTACGCCGACACCGCCCACGCCCTGGCCCCTCCCGGAATGCCGGTGCAGGCACAGGAAATGGCTGTGGCCGCGGAGATCGGGTGCGTGCTGGCCCTCGGGCCGCGGGCCGCCAGCGCGTTCCTGTCCGTATCCCACGCACTGACCACCACCCTGCCGCTGACCCTCGCGGCCCTGCACGCCGGCACGATCTCGTGGCAGCACGCCCGGGTCATGGTGGACGAGGCCGCAACCCTGGACCCGGCCGGGGTCGCCGCCTTGGAAGCCCACTTCCTGGACCCGGACACACCACGGCCAGCCGCCGCAGCCACGATCGGGGAGATGCCGGCGCACCGGCTCCGGCACAAAGCCCGGACCTGGCGTGAACGCCACCACACCGAATCCATCGGGAAACGCCATACCAAGGCCGCGGCGGACCGGCGGATCGAATACCGGCCTGACCAGGACGGCATGGCCTGGCTCTCGGCCTGCCTCCCCGCCGACCAGGCCATGGCAGGCTGGAACCGGCTAAACGCCCTCTCCCGGGGAATGCAAGGCCCCCACGAGGCCCGCACCCTCACCCAACTCCGCGCCGACACCTTCGCCGAAGCCATCCTCACCAGCGGCACCAACACCAGCAGCAGCAGTCGCGGGAGTACCGACAGTCCCAACGTCCCGGCAGACACCAGCACCGGTGCAGGTACAGGTGCAGGTGCCGGAACGGATACCACCCCGTCTTCGTCAATCCGGGCGCAGGTCCTGGTCACCGTGCCGGTGTTCTCGCTGATGGGCCTGACGGAGGAGCCGGCGGTGCTGGACGGGTTCGGCCCCATCCCAGCCTCGATGGCACGGGACCTGGTCGCTGACGGAGCTGATTCGTTCTACCGGGTCCTGGTTGATCCGCGGGACGGGGCGCCGTTGGAGATCGGGCGGAGCAGCTACCGGGTGACCAAGGCGATGCGGAACTGGCTCCGGCTTCGCGACGGCCAGTGTCCGTTCCCCGGCTGCAGCAACCCGTCTTTGGATAATGAGGCAGACCACCTCCTCGCCTGGCACCACGGCGGGACCACCGGGATCAGCAACCTGGGACAGCCCTGCCCGAAACACCACAAACTCCGGCACACCAGCGGCTGGACACCGACACCAGCCACCAAAAACCAACCACCCGGCTGGACCTCACCCACCGGACGCCACTACACAAGCGAACACCAGGACTGGGAACCACCCCACTGGCCAGAGTCTGCCCTTTCGGCCATGCCCGCGCACCTGAAACCAGAGGAGCAGCGCCGGGAACGTCTCAGGGGGCAAGAACACCGCCAGCAGCCCTGCCCGCCCGTGCCCGCTGCTCGTGGCTGCCTCGCTGGCGACCTTCCGTGGCCAGAACCCCCACCGGAGGAATTACTACCTCCTTCGGAGGAGCCTGCGGGCGACAACCTTGTGGACCCTGACGACATCCCGGCTGATGACTGCCTCTGGGAGCACTTCTACGCTGCCCCGCCCGTCTTGGCGGAGGACCCGCTCAGGGAAGTGGAACCGGTACTGACCTAGATGTCACCTGATGCCCGTCGTTGTGCCCACCGGCCCCGCAGTCGTGCCCATCAATCCCCCGCCGTCGCCCCCAAGGATTCAGCCCAGCCCGACTGCCTTGCCGAACAGGCTGAAGCCCACGAAGGCCACAATATCCAGCAGCGCGTGGGCAATGACCAGCGGCATCACCCGCCGCGTTCGGGTATAGAGCCACGCGAAGACGATCCCCATCACCACGTTGCCGATAAAAGGACCGAAGCCCTGGTACAGGTGGTAGGTGCCGCGAAGCAGCGAGCTCGCCAGGATGGACAGCGGAATGCTCCAGCCGAACTTCCCAAAGCGGTTCATCAGGTATCCCACCACGATGACTTCCTCCACCACGGCATGGCGCATCGCGGACAGGATCAGCACCGGCACCGTCCACCAGTACGCGTCCAGTGCGCTGGGGATGATGGCCGTGGTAATCCCCAGCGCCCTGCCTGCGGCGTAAAGCCCCAGGGAGGGGACGCCGATCAGCGCCGCCAAACCCAGGCCCTGGAGCAGATCCCGGCCGGGGCGGGCAAAATTGAAGCCAAGCTTGTGGAACGCTGACCCCGTATTGCCGCCTTCGCCGGACGCCGCCTGCCGATGGTCGGTAAGGAAATAGAGCACCAGCAGCACCGGAACCAGCGCGAAAAGGATATCCAGCAGCTGGTACGTCAGGTCGAAGTATTCCCGGGTGCTCTGCGAGCGGTTGAGTGTGGAGGTGCCTTCCGCCAGCGGTGCACGGGTCATCTTGTCCAAGAGCTGAACCACGGAGTACACAGCAGACTGGCCCAGGGACAGGCCCAGGACAATCCAGACTTCAAACCTAAGGCGACGGCGGGAGGGAACCAGCATGCTCCCATCTTGCCTTCAGTTTCTGGATCCGGGCTGATTGCCCATCCAGTGTCACGCGGGTACCTGCCCGGCTGCCTCCAAGGGATCCGTCAGGCTTGGATCCGCAGGGCCCGGGACGCCAGCCAGTGCCTCCCATCCGGTGGCGACGAGCCAGCGCCGCGCCGCCGGTGCCGCCCAGCCAAAGCTGCTCAGCCGGCGGCGACGATCACTTCCGTGCCATTGGCTTCGAAGGCGGCCTTGTCCTTCGCCGAGATCCCGGAATCTGTGATCAGCCGGGTGAAGTTGTACCCGTCCATGGTGGCAAAGGCACGCACTCCGACCTTTGACGAGTCCGCCAGGACGTAGGAAACCCGTGCCCTGCTGGCTAGGAGGGCATTGACGGAGGCCTCACCCTCACCCGTATTGGTTGGCCCCACTTCGGGATCAATGCCGTTCACGCCGATGAAGGCGATGTCCAGCACCACCTTCTGCATGATGATGTCCGTATAGGGACCCACCAGCTCGTAGGAACGTGGATTGAGGATCCCTCCCGTGACCATGACTTTGATGCTGGGCCGGACCGCCAGCTGCGAAGCGATGTTAATGGCGTTCGTGACCACTGTGAGGGTGGGCTGGTTGGATGGAGCGTTGAGGTCCTCGCGCGTGGCCAGGATCTGTGCCAGCGCTGTGCTGGTGGTCCCGCCGCACAATCCGATCACGGCACCGGGCGCTATCAGCGCAGAGGCAGCGTGGGCAATCTGCTCCTTGGCCTCGGCGTGGTCATCGCGGTTGTACCGGCCGGGCAAATCGTAGGCAAGGGCTCCCGTGGTGGCGCCGCCGCGGGTCCTGGTGAGGAGCCGGCGCTTGGCCAGGCTGTCCAGATCGCGCCGGGCGGTGGCTGGGGACACGTTCAGGGTGCTGACAATCTCTTCGACCTCCACCTGGCCGGTCCGTGCAAGGAGGTCAAGGATTGCCGTCAATCTGTCAGTGCGGGTCATGCAGGGCCTCCACGTACTCAAGCCACCACTCCAGATGACGTTTTATGATCATAACAGACCTCAAACGATCACCTAACGTCAAATAGAACCGGAAGCTACCGCGCCTGCTTTCCTGCCCGCCACACAGCGTATGTCAAAGGCATCCCCGGCCGGTAGGCGAGGTGGGTGGCGGATGGCGCATTGAGGACATGCAGATCGGCCCGGTGGCCGACGGCGATGGACCCCACCGCCCGTTCGCCGTCGGCGTCGTTCCCTGTGTCCTTGTGCAACGCGAGGGCTCCCCCGTACGTGGCTGCCCGGACAGCTTCATGGACGCTGAGGCGCATCTGCAGCACGGCCGTGGCAACGCAAAACGCCATGGAGCTCGTGTAGGACGTTCCCGGGTTGCAGTTGGACGCGAGCGCCATCTGGACGCCGGCGTCCAGGAGCGCCCGGGCAGGGGCCAGCGGCTGGCGGGTGGAAAGGTCGCAGGCAGGCAGGCAGGTCGCAACCGTGCCGCGGCTACCGCTGCCCGTGCCGGCGTCCCAACCGGTCCAGGTCCCGGCCAGGGCATCGACATCCCCGGTGGCGAGGTAGTTAACGTGGTCCACGCTGGCGGCACCGAGCTCCACCGCGAGCTGCACGCCCGGACCTTCGCCAAGCTGGTTTCCATGGACGCGGAGTCCCAGGCCGGCGTCGCGGCAGGCCAGCAGGACCCGCCGGGACTGTTCCGCGGTGAAGGCTCCTTCCTCACAAAAGACGTCCGCCCACTGCACAAAGGGCCGGACGGCATCCAGCATGGGACCGCATACCAAGCTGGTGTATTCCTCCGGGTCCTGCCCCGCGGGAACCAGGTGCGCCCCCAGGTAGGTGACCTGGTCCGCCACGGTGGAGGCAATCCGCGCGCTCCGGGTTTCGTGCTCAACATCCAGGCCATAGCCCGTTTTTGTCTCGAGGTAGGTGGTTCCCTGCGAGACGGCTTCGTCAACACGGCCAAGCGCCAGGCGGGTCAGGTCAAAATCCGACGTGGCGCGGGTCGCGTTCATGGTCACCGCGATGCCTCCGGCCGCGTAGGACTCCCCCGCCATCCGCGCCTCAAATTCGGCGGTCCGGTCCCCTGCGAACAGCAGGTGGGTATGGGAGTCCACCCAGCCGGGCAGCACGGCGCGGCCGCCCACGTCCACGGCGTCATCCGCGGCCGGAGCATCGGCAGCAGCGCCGATCCATGAAATCCGCTCACCCTCCACCACCACCGCGGCGTCCTTCAGGACCCGGTGCTCCAGGTCCTGCGTCATCAGCTCGGCAATATTGGTAATCAGGGTGCTCATACAGCCATTCTTCAGCGCCGCACGGACCAGCGGGTGGCCGCCAGCGCCTGCGCTGTCCGGGATTCCGGACCCGCTGTCCCGGCTGCGGCAGCTGCACCGGCCCCGCCCGCAGCACCCTGGCCCGCACCGCCCTGGCCCGCCAAAATCTGGGCGGCCGCCAGTTCCGCCATGGCCGAAGACGTCTGGAATCCGTAGCCGCCCTGCCCGGCGAGCCAGTAGAAGCCCGGAGCCTCGGCGTCGAACCCCGCCACCGGAACGCCGTCGGCCGCCTCAGTCCGCAGCCCCGTCCATGCCCTGCGGACTTCCGTGATTCCCAGCGTGGTGATCCGGTTCAGCCTGTCCACCAGCCGCTCGATGTCACCCGCCCGGGGCCGGGCATCCTCGGGCCCGCTGGGCTCCGACTCGGAGGGCGAGATGAGCACGTCATCCCCGTCCCGCCGGAAATAGAACGAATTGTCCGCTGCCGCCACCATGGGGCTGTGCTCAGGTAAGGGATGGTCGACGGCGGCAATCGCCGCCGTGCGCCGGTACGGCTGGAGTCCGAGTTTTTCCACGCCGCTGATCACGGCAAGTTCGTCCGCCCAGGCGCCGGCCGCATTCACCAGGACACCCGCCTGGAAGCCCTCCGTGCCCGCGCCCACCTGCCACCCGGAACCAAGCCGTTGCGCGGTATGAACCCTGGCGCCGGTAATAATGTCCACCCCGGCAGAGGCGGCCCTCCCCCGGTGGTCCTCCAGCAGCAGCGGCGCGTTGCATCCGAAGGACCCTTCATCCAGCCCCGCGGCCTCGAAGGTACCGGGGACCAGCGCCGGGCAAAGCTCCAGCGCCTCAGCGGGGGTAATGGACCGCATGAGCCCACTGGCTTCCGCGGCCACGTCTTCCTCTGCGCCGATCAGCATAAAGCTGCGGGGCGTCAGGATGGGTTCGGGCAACTCCGCATCGCGGGCGGCAAGCAGCTCAAGCGTCCGGACGGTCAGTTCCTGGACCACGGGCGGGCCGTAGCTCGGAATGAACTGGCGGGCCGAGCGGGATGACGTGTGGTACGCCAGTTCCTGTTCCGCCTCCACCAATGCCACGCTGCATTTGCCCGCCAGCGCGGACGCCAGGGACAGTCCGGCAATGCCGCCGCCGACAATCAGGACATCATAATGAGCTGCCATTTCCCTATCCTCGCAGACTTGGCTCCCGGCGCTACCCTTCCTGGCCTGCTACCTCGGCACGGCTGGCGACGAAGGCACTCACGCACGCTTCGACGTCGTCCGCCGAGTGCGCAGCCGATAGCTGCACCCGGATCCGAGCGGCACCCCGCGGAACCACCGGGAAGCTGAAGGCAGTGACAAAGACGCCGTGCTGCAGCATCCGGTCAGCCACCTTTGCAGCCAGCACGGCGTCGCCGAACATCACCGGCACAATGGCGTGTTCGCCGGGCAGGAGGTCGAAGCCTTCCTCAGTCATCCTGCGCCGGAACAGGACAGCGTTCTCGAAGAGCGTGCGCCGCAGGTCCGCCGAGTTCTCCACCAGGTCCAGGGCCTTGATGGTGGCTGCGACAATGGCCGGAGCCACCGAGTTTGAGAACAGGTAGGGGCGGGCCTTCTGGCGGAGCATGGCAACTACCTCGGCCCGGCCGGACACGTAACCGCCGGACGCTCCGCCCAGCGCCTTCCCGAACGTTCCGGTGTAGATGTCCACCCGGTGCGACACACCGGCGTGTTCGGGCGTGCCTGCACCCGTCGCACCCATGAAGCCGACCGCATGGGAGTCGTCCACCATGACCAGCGCGTCGTGCTTCTCGGCGAGGTCGCAGATGGCCTCCAGCGGGGCGAGGTACCCGTCCATGGAGAAGACGCCGTCGGTGACCACGATCTTGCGGCGGGCGTCCTTCGCCTCCACAAGCTTTGCCTCGAGGTCTGCCATGTCCTGGTTGGCGTACCGGTACCGCTGTGCCTTGCAGAGCCGGATCCCGTCGATGATGGAGGCATGGTTCAGGGCATCGGAGATGATGGCATCCTCCGGCCCGAAGAGCGATTCGAAGACCCCGCCGTTGGCGTCAAAGCAGCTGGAGAACAAGATGGTGTCCTCGGTGCCCAGGAAGCGGGAAACCCGGGATTCGAGTTCGAGGTGCAGGTCCTGGGTTCCGCAAATAAACCGCACGCTGGCCATGCCGAAGCCTCGCTCGTCCATGGCCGCCTTGGCCGCGTGGATGATGTCCGGGTGGTCCGCCAAGCCAAGGTAGTTGTTGGCGCAGAAGTTCAGCACGTCCGCGCCCGTCTGCCCGATCTGTCCGGCGGTGATGTGGCTGGACTGCGGGGAACTGATGCTGCGTTCGGTCTTGAAGAGGCCTGCGCTGCGGATATCGTCCAGCTCCGTGCGCAGCTGGTCCTTGATCGAGGTGTACATGGTGTTCCTTAGAGTTGGGTCCAGTCGAGGACAACTTTGCCACCTGCGCCGCTGCGGGCAAGGTCGAAGCCCTTCTCCCACTGGCCGGCAGGGAGCGTGTCCGTGACGACGGCGGATATTCCCGCATGCAGCACGGGGTTCGAGGAGAGCATGGCGCTCATGGCGTACCAGGTTTCATACATTTCGCGGCCATAGATGCCCTTGAGCGTGAGCATGTGGGTGACCACCTTGCCCCAGTCGATGATGATGTCCTGGCTGGGCAGGCCGAGCATGGCGATCCGGCCGCCGTGGTTCATGTTGTCGATCATCTCCGGCAGCGCACCGGGATGGCCGGACATTTCCATGCCGATGTCGAAGCCCTCCCGCATGCCGAGGTCGCGCTGGGCATCACACACGCGGGTGGTGGAAACATCGATCGCGAGGTCTGCCCCCAACCGGCGGGCGAGCTCAAGGCGTGGGCGCGAAACGTCGGTGATGGCGATCTTGCGGGCCCCGGCGTGCCGGGCAACGGCGATGGCCATCAGGCCGATGGGTCCGGCGCCGGTGATGAGCACATCCTCCCCAACCAGGGGGAAGCTGAGGGCGGTGTGCACGGCATTGCCGAATGGGTCGAAGATGGCACCGAGTTCGGGCGTGACCGAGGAATCGTGGTGGACCCAGACGTTGGTTTCCGGGATCACCACATACTCGGCGAACGCACCGTCACGCTGCACGCCAACGCTGACGGTATGGATGCACATTTGCCGCCTGCCGGCGCGGCAGTTCCGGCAGATCCCGCACACCACATGGCCCTCCCCGGACACCCGGTTTCCCACTTTGACGTCGCGGACGTCCTCTCCGGTTTCCACAACCTCGCCATAGAACTCGTGGCCCGGGATGAGCGGAGCTTCAATGATCCCCTGCGCCCAGGAATCCCAGGACTGGATGTGGAGATCGGTACCGCAGATGCCGGTGGTCATGACCCGGATCTTCACATCAGCAGGGCCCGCCACCGGTTCGGGGCGGTCCACCAGTTCGAAGCCGGCCTGGGGTCCGGCCTTATACAGAGCCTTCATCGGCTTCCTCACTCTTTGTCTGTCGTTGGCAGGTCCTGCCTTCCCTATTACAACGAGGTAGAAGCTTTAGCACAACAGCAAAATACTCAATCGACGATGTAGCGTTTCCTAACGCATAGACTGGTGTGATGGAGATACACCAGCTTGAGATCCTCCGCGAACTGGGCGCCCTCGGAAGCGTCAAGGCAGTGGCGGACACCCTCATGGTCACCCCGTCCGCCGTCTCCCAGCAGCTGGCCCTGCTGCAGCGGAAGGTCGAGGTGCCCCTCACCCGGAAGGAGGGCAGGAACCTCGTACTCACCGAGGCGGGCCAGGTGCTGGCCGACGCCGGGGCCGCCGTCCTCAGCGCCATGGCGGATGCCAAGGATGCCATCGGGAATTACCACGGATCCGCTGCCGGCAGGGTAAGCCTGTGCGGATTCCACAGTGCGGGGCAGGCGGTCTTCGCCCCGCTCGCCCGCATCCTCGCCGCCCCTGGACAGCCGCGGATAGAACTCTCGGACGAGGACGTGGCCCAGCAGGACTTCCCGGCCCTCACCGCGCGCTATGACCTGGTGCTCGCCCACCGGATGGACCACAGCCCGCGCTGGCCTGCCGAACGGGTGACGGTGATCCCGCTTGCCCACGAGCCCCTGGACGTGGCTTTGCCTGCCGGGCACCCCCTCGCGGCCAAGGCAGCGGTCACGGCGGACGACGTCGGCGGCGAGGCCTGGGTGACCAGCCACGCCGGCTACTCCCCCGCGGACGTGCTGTCCGCCGTCGCCGCCGTATCCAGCCGCGAGCCGAACATCGTCCACCGGATCAACGACTACTCCACGGTGGCCGCCCTTGTTGCCACCGGCGGGGTGGTGGGCTTGCTCCCCAGGTACACCGCGGGGCCGGTACTGAATCCCGATATCGTGCTGCGGCCGCTCAAGGGAATCAGCACCCGGCGGCGGATCGACCTGCTGGCCAGGCCTGAAAACCTGAAGCGGCGGTCCGTAACTATGGTCTGCGAAGCGCTGCAGGGCATCATGGCGGGGCTAGTGGAGCAGGGTTGACCCAACCAAGTAGCAGCAGATGTCGTTATGAGCCCCCAAAACGACACCTGCTGCTACCTAGTTGGGTCCTTTGCCGTGGCCGCGGCCCAGCCCCAAGCCCGGACCCCCGCCGGCGCCCTCAACGATCCGCTGCGCTGTCACGGTCTCGCCATCCTTCACCCCGGAGATCCGGACCTCGTCGCCTGTGGTGATGTCCGCAATGGTTCCGTCGGCCCGCTTGGGCCGCTTGCCGCCGTCGTCCCCTGCCACCGGACCACCCGCCGCCGGGGCTGCCACCTGCGTGATCTTCGTTCCCGCGCCGATGGTGTAGGCCTGCGAGTAGTTGTCCTCGCTTCGAACGGTAATGGAGGTTTCACTGACGGACTCCACGGTGCCGCGCTGGGTCACCTCGGTGTGGAAAGTCCCGTCAGCATTCTTGACCACGCTCTCGCCATGCAGGTGCTGCCCGCGCTGGGCCTTGTCAGGCTTGGCGTGTCCCGGCCCCTTGTCCTGGCCGCGGGCCCTGTTGTGTCCAGGGGCGTCGCCGGACTTTCCCGGCGACGAGGACGACGGCGGTGCAGGCGGCGGCGACTCGTTCGTGGCCCATGCGAACGCCACCCCGGTCCCGGTCATGACGAGTGCCACGGCCCCGCCGAGCGCAGCCTTGCGGAATCCCAGCGGTTCCTTTACCCACATAAACCCACACCTCCCACAGCACCGGCAGGGCATTCCCCGTGAGCGGAGCCCTGGTGGTTCAGTGTAGGACGGGCTGTACCGCCGCACACGAGTAGCCAGCGGCTGCCGGGAAGTGAAGTACTACTTAAACGCAACTGGGTAGCAGTAGATGTCGTTATGAGCGCTCAAAACGACATCTACTGCTACCCAGTTGGGCGGGGTGTCAGGCGGTGACGCCCAGCTTCTCCAGGATGAGTTCCCGGACGCGGGCGGCGTCGGCCTGGCCGCGGGTGGCCTTCATGACCCCGCCCACGATGGCGCCGACGGCCTGGACCTTGCCGCCGCGGATCTTGTCCGCGACGCCGGGCTGGGCGGCCAGCGCAGCATCGATGGCTTCGAGCAGGGGCCCGTCGTCGGAGACCACGGCCAGGCCGCGCTTCTCCACGATGTCCGCCGGAGTGCCCTCGCCGGCCAGCACGCCGTCCAGGACCTCCGTGGCCATTTTGTTGTTGATCTTGCCGTCTTCCACCATGCGTGCGAGCTCAACGATGGTGGCCGGCTGGACGCCGAGCTGGCCGGGATCGACGTCGGCGTTCTTGGCACGCCCCACGATCTCGCCCATCCACCACTTGCGGGCCACGGAGGCCGAGGCCCCGGCAGCAATGGTTTCCTCGATCTCGTCCATGACGCCGGCGTTCACGACGTCGCGGAACTCGAGGTCCGAGTAGCCCCAGTCAGCCTGCAGGCGCTTCCGGCGGGCGGCCGGCGGCTCGGGCAGGGTGGCACGCAGCTCCTCAACCCATTCACGCGACGCCACCACGGGAACCAGGTCCGGCTCCGGGAAATAGCGGTAGTCGTCGGCGTCGGACTTGGGCCGGCCGGACGTGGTGGTGCGGGTGTCCTCATGCCAGTGGCGGGTTTCCTGGACCACCGGGTTGCCGGCGTCCAGGACGGCGGCGTGGCGCTGGATCTCGTAGCGGACGGCGTGTTCGACGGCGCGCAGCGAGTTCACGTTCTTGGTTTCGGACCGGATGCCGAACCGTTCACGGCCGTGCGGGCGCAGCGAGACGTTGGCGTCGCAGCGGACGTTGCCGCGTTCCATCCGGGCATCGGAGACGCCGAGGTTCTTGACGATCTCGCGGACTGCAGCCACGTAGGCCTTGGCCAGTTCGGGGGCGCGGGAGCCTGCCCCCTCAATGGGCTTGGTGACGATTTCCACCAGCGGAACACCGGCGCGGTTGTAGTCCACCAGGGAAAAGTCGGCGCCGTGGATGCGGCCGGTGGCACCGCCCATGTGGGTCAGCTTGCCGGCGTCCTCTTCCATGTGGGCGCGCTCGATCTCCACGCGGAACACGGTGCCGTCGGAGAGCTCGATGTCCAGGTACCCGTCGTACGCGATGGGTTCGTCGTACTGGGACGTCTGGAAGTTCTTGGGGGTGTCCGGGTAGAAGTAGTTCTTCCGGGCGAACCGGCAGCTCTCGGCGATCTTGCAGTTGAGCGCCAGGCCGATCTTGATGGAGGACTCCACCGCGGTCTTGTTCACCACGGGCAGGACGCCGGGCATGCCGAGGTCCACCTCGTTGACGTTGGTGTTGGGCTCGTCGCCGAAGACGTTGGGCGCGGAGGAGAACATCTTGGTCTTGGTGTTGAGCTCCACGTGGACCTCGAAGCCCAGGACGGGATCGTACTTCTCCATGGCTTCTTCGAAGCTCAGGATTGCCTCTGTGTCCATTACTTTGCCTCCTGGCTTCCTACAAGGGTTTCGACGGGCCCGGCCGCGGCGGCAAGCTCGGGCGCCTGCGCAAGCAGCGGTCCGCCCCACTTGGCCTCCAGCAGCGACTCGAGTACGGCGCCTACCCGGTAAAGGCGGGCGTCCTCGCGGGCCGGTGCCAGCAGCTGGATGCCCACGGGGAGGCCGTCCTCGTCCGCCAGGCCGCCGGGCAGGGACAGGCCCGGCACACCTGCCAGGTTGGCCGGAATGGTTGCGACGTCGTTGAGGTACATGGCCAGCGGGTCGTCCAGCTTTTCGCCAAGGCGGAAGGCCGTGGTGGGGGCGGTGGGCGAAATCAGCACGTCCGCCACGGTGAAGGCGGCATCGAAGTCGCGCTGCACCAGGGTGCGGACCTTCTGGGCCGAGCCGTAGTAGGCGTCGTAGTAGCCGGCGCTCAGCGCGTAGGTGCCCAGGATGATGCGGCGCTTCACTTCGTCGCCGAAGCCGGCGGCGCGGGTGGCACCCATGACGCGTTCGATGGTCATGGGACCGTCCTCGGGCAGGACGCGCAGGCCGTAGCGGACGCCGTCGAACTTGGCGAGGTTGGAGGAGGCCTCGGAGGGCATGATCAGGTAGTAGGCGCCCAGGGCGTACTGGAAGTTGGGGCAGGAGACCTCGACGATTTCCGCGCCGGCTTCCTTGAGGAGTTCCAGGGAGTCATTGAAGCGGTTTTCGACGCCGGCCTGGTAGCCCTCGCCGTGCAGCTCCTTGATGATGCCGATCCGCATGCCTTCGACGTTGCCTGTCTTCGCGGCGGCAACGAGGTCGGCCAGCGGGTCAGGCAGCGAGGTGGAATCGCGGGAGTCGTGCCCGCCGATGACCTGGTGCAGGAGTGCCGAGTCCAGGACGGTCCGGGACACGGGGCCGATCTGGTCCAGCGAGGACGCCATGGCGATGGCCCCGTACCGGGAGACGCTTCCGTACGTGGGCTTGACGCCCACGGTGCCGGTGACGGCGCCGGGCTGGCGGATGGACCCGCCGGTGTCCGTTCCCAGCGCGAGGGGTGCCTCGAAGGCGGCGACGGCGGCCGCGGACCCGCCGCCGGAACCGCCGGGGATACGGTCCAGGTCCCACGGGTTGCGGGTGGGGCCGAAGGCGGAGTGTTCGGTGGAGGAGCCCATGGCGAACTCGTCCAGGTTGGTTTTGCCCAGGATGGGCATCTTCGCCGCGCGCAGGCGCTCCACCACGGTGGCGTCGTACGGGCTGTGCCAGCCCTCGAGGATTTTGGAGCCCGCGGTGGTGGGCTGGCCAATGGTGACGATGAGGTCCTTGACGGCGATGGGGACGCCGGCCAGGACGTGCAGCGCCTCGGCTTCGGCTCCGCCGGCGGCGCGGATGGCGTCCACCTCGGCGGCGACGGCGAGCGCCTCTTCGGCGTTGACGTGCAGGAAGGCGTGGACGCCGCGTTCACCGCCGTCAACCTCCGCGATCCGGTCCAGGTAGGCCTGGGTGACCTCGACGGAGGTGACCTCGCCGGCTGCCAGCTTTTCCGCGAGCCGTGCGGCTGAGAGGCGGATCAGTGTGTTGGTGTCAGTCATGGGTTATGCCTCATCCAGGATTGCCGGGACCTTGAAACGGTTGTCGTCGGAATCCGGCGCCCCGGAGAGTGCCTGTTCCGCGGTGAAGGTGTGGCCCACAACGTCTTCGCGGAACACGTTGCTCAGCGGAATGGGGTGTGAGGTGGCCGGGACGTCGTCTCCGGCGGCCTGACTGACGGATTTGACCGAATCGACGATGACGGCCAGTTCTCCGGCCATCCTGTCCAGCTCTTGGTCACTCATCTCAATGTGAGCGAGCCGCGCGAGATGCGCGACGTCGTCACGGTTGATCGCAGCCATGGATCTCCCCTGCAAAGTTCGAATTGATTTCCGATCCATTCTAGTGGGGAAACAATGATGCCCGTCTGACATCCCCCAGCGGGCGTCAGACGGGCACCTTGATGCCGGGTTCCGCCACCGGGTGGCGGGAGCACGGCAGCTATAGACTAACCGATTCCGATGGCTCCGGTCAGCATGCCGATTCCCAGCATGACCAGGGAGACCACGGCGCTGCGCCACAGGACCTTCTTGTGGTGGTCGCCCAGGTCGACCTTGGCCAGTGAAACCAGCAGCAGGATGGCCGGAACCAGCGGACTCTGCATGTGGAACGGCTGGCCGGTGATGGAGGCGCGGGCCATCTCGGCGGCGCTGATTCCGTAGTGTCCGGCCGTCTCGCTCAGGACGGGCAGCACGCCGAAGTAGAAAGCGTCGTTGCTCATGAAGAACGTCATGGGGATGCTCAGGACGCCGGTGATGACGGCCATGAGCGGGCCCATGCTGGAGGGGATGATCTGGACCAGCCAGGCGGACATGGCTTCCACCATGCCGGTGCCGGTGAGGACGCCGGTCAGGACTGCGGCGGCCATGACCATGCTGACGACTGCCACGACCGACGGTGCGTGGGCCACGATCTGTGCGGCCTGGTCCTTGACGTTGGGGAAGTTGACCAGCAGGGCGATGGCGGAGCCCACCATGAAGACGTAAGGCAGGGGCACGAGGTCGGCGATGAGCATGCCCATGACGGCGACGGTGAGGCCCAGGTTGAACCACTGCAGCTTGGGGCGCAGGGTGCTGCGGTTGGGGTCCAGGGCGGTGTCCGCCATGGCTGTGTCGTGTTCGTCCACCAGGTCCTCGGTGCGATCCAGGACGGCAACGGACGAGCCGTCTGTGGAGACGCCGCCGACGGCGGGGGCTGCGCCTCCGGGGTTGGTCGCCTTGGGTCCGCGGCCGGCACCTGAACCACGGGTACCACCTGAAGGGTGCGTGCCGCCGTCGAACGCTTCAGCGGTAAAGGGCTCTGCCGTGGACGGCACTGCCCAGATTTCCGGCTGGGTGGCGCGGAGGCGGTTGCGCTCCTGCAGGCCGAGCAGCCAGGCGAAGGCCAGGACGACGGCGATGCCGGCCAGGAGGGACGGGATCATCGGGACGAAGACGTCGTTGACGTCGATGTTCAGGGCGCTGGCGGCTCGGGCGGTGGGACCGCCCCACGGCACGATGTTCATGGTGCCGTTGGCCAGGCCGGCCACGCAGGTCAGGACCACGGGGCTCATCTTCAGCCGGAGGTAGATGGGCAGCATGGCCGCCGTGGTGAGGATGAACGTGGTGGAGCCGTCACCGTCGAGGGATACGGCGGCCGCGAGGATGGCAGTTCCCAGGACCACCTTGGCGGGGTCGTTGCCGAGCTTGCGGAGGATGAACCGGACCAGGGGGTCGAACAGCCCGACGTCGATCATCAGGCCGAAGTAGATGATGGCAAACATCAGCAGGGCTGCGGTTGAGGTCATGGACTTCATGGAATCCATGACCATGTCGCCAATGCCGAGGCCTGCACCGGCGAAGAGGCCAAAAACGGTGGGGACGATGATCAACGCCAGCACTGGCGTCAACTTCTTCGTCATGATCAGCACCATGAATACCGCGATCATTGCGAATCCAAGTAATACCAGCACAGCCGGCTCCTTACTATGTGAACAGCGGCACAGCGGTGTGACGCGTGCTACAGACTGTAGGGTGGCGGCCGTCACGGCCGTGCCTTTGGCTCAATTGATTGGCATACTGCTTATTGGGAGCATTTTGCTCATTGTGCTCACGGCTGCCGGTGTCCGCGGCTGCCCGCCCTAATCAAGGAGGATCATGCAGCGTTCCGTGCCCCGGCGGCCGTTGCGGTTCTCCACCCAGACCCTCCTGCTCCAGTTGTCCGTGGTGATCCTCGTTGTCCTGTTCAGCGCCGCCGTGCACGCCTGGCTCACCTACGACAGGGTGGGCAGCGAGGCCGAAAACCAGGCCCTGACGCTGGCGCGGACCGTAGCCTCGGACGCCTCGGTGCGGGCTGACGTGCTGGCCATCAGCCAGCAGCCCGGCACTCCCCCGGCCGCCGAACTCGCGGCGGGCCCGCTGATGGAAGCAGCCGAAGCGGCACGGACCCGGACCGGCGCCCTGTTCGTGGTGATCACCGACGAGACCGGCCTGCGGCTTGCCCACCCGGACCCGGAGCGCCTGGGCGAAAAGGTCAGCACCGACCCGTCCGAGGCCCTGGCCGGCCGGGAGGTCACCACCCGGAACACGGGAACGCTGGGGCCCTCTGCCGGGGCGAAGGTACCCGTCTACGCGCCGGACGGCACCACTGTGGTGGGCGAGGTCAGCGTGGGCTACTCCATGGAAACGGTGGGCCAGAGCGTGGCACGGGATATCGGCCCCGTCGCCCTCACCGCCGCCGGGGCGCTGCTGGCGGGCGTGCTGGGTTCCTTCCTGCTGCGGCGCCGGTTGACGCGGCTCACCCTGGGGCTTGAACCCGAGGAGATCAGCACGCTGGTCCACGACCAGGTGGCGGTCCTCCAGGGCGTGGACGACGGTGTCGTCGGCGTCTCCGCCGACGGGCGGATCACCGTGTTCAACGCAGCCGCCCAACGGCTGCTGGACCTGCCGGACCTGGCCGGCAGCCGCTGGGAGGACGCTCCGGTGCCGGACCAGGTGAAGTCCCTCACCCGGGCAGGCTCCAACAGCCCCGAGGCGCTTGAGCTGGTGGCCGGCGGGCGCGTGCTGGTGGCCAATGCCCGCAAGGCCCTGCACCGGCGGGAGGACCTTGGCTGGGTGGTGATGCTCCGGGACCGCACGGAACTCCAGCAGCTCACCCGGCAGCTGGATGCCGTGGGAACCATGTCCACGGCGCTGCGGGCCCAGCGCCACGAGTTCGCCAACCAGCTGCACACCATTGCCGGGTTCATGAGCATCGGCCAGCACCAGCAGGCCCGGGAGTACCTGGCACGGCTGGCAGCCACCGGGCCGCTGAAATTCCCGGTGGACCAGGCCGAGCTGCTCCAGGACCCGTACCTGCAGGCCTTCGTGGGCGCCAAGGGCGTGGAGGCGGACGAGCGCGGGGTGGCCCTGCGGATCGGCCCCGAGACCCTGGTCCGCGGGCAGGTGGCGGAGACCCAGGACGTCACCACAGTGCTCGGCAACCTGATCGACAACGCGGTCAACGCCGCGGTGGCAGGCTCCGCCACGGACCGCTGGGTGGAGCTGGAGGTGCTGGACGAGCCGGACGACGACGGCGGCACGCTGCACATCGTCGTCGCCGACTCGGGTGACGGGCTGGCGGAGGGAACGGACCCGGAGGCGATCTTCGCGGAAGGCTTCAGCACGGCGTCCGGGCCGCTGGCCCGGAACGGCAGCGGCGGCCAGGGGTTTGGGCTGGCCCTGGCGCGCCAGCTGGCCCGGCGGCGCGGCGGGGACGTCAGGGTCCTGGAATCGGGCAGTCCGGGCGGGCCAGGCGCAGTATTCATGGCCACCCTGCCGGGGACCACGGCAGGGACGGCGGGCAGGACAAGCACAGGAACAGCCGGAAAGGAAACCCATGCCTGAAGATTTTCGGGTGCTGATCGTGGACGACGACTTCCACGTGGCCAAGCTCCACGCCGCCTACGTGGATTCCGTGGCGGGATTCATGGCGCTGGCACCGGTGGGCACCGCGTCGCTGGCGCTGCAGTCCATCCACAGCCTGAGGCCGGACCTGGTGCTGCTGGACGTCTACCTGCCGGACGCGTCGGGACTGGACCTGCTCCAGCAGCTGGACGTGGACACCATCATGCTGACGGCGGCCTCCGATGCCGTTTCCGTCCGGGTGGCCTTCCGCCGCGGCGCGCTGGGCTACCTCCTGAAGCCTTTTACGTCGGAGGCGCTGTCCCAGCAGCTGCGGTCGTATGCCCGGTACCGCCGCCTGCTGGCGCAGCCCGGGGCCCTGGACCAGGAGGCGGTGGAGCGCGCCAAGCGCGCTTTGATCCCGGGCGACGTCACGCCGTCGTCAAAACCCCGCTCGGCAACCGAGGCGGCAGTACTGGAATCCCTGATTCCCGGCGAGCAGTACTCGGCGGCGGAGGTGGCCGGCCGGGTGGGGGTTTCCCGCGCCACCGCGCAACGGTACCTGTCCTCCCTGGCGGACGACGGCGCCGTGGACATCCAGCTGCGGTACGGAACGACGGGAAGGCCGGAGCACCGCTACGGCCTCCCCGCCACGTGAGCCGGTGCTCCTAGTTGCTGCCCTTCTGCGCCACGAGCTCGATCTCCACGAGCATCTTGGGGTCCAGGAACGGCAGGACATGCACCAGTGACAGGGTGGGGCGGATATCGCCGAAAACCTCGCCGTGGGCCCGGCCTGCGTCTTCCCACTTGCTGATGTCCGTGAGGTAGAGCTTGGACTGGACGACGTCCCCGAAGGAGAAGCCGGCCTCAGCGAGGACTGTGCCGAGTTTCTGCAGGATGTACCGGGTCTGGGTGTAGAAATCGTCCCCAACGATTCCGTCCTCGCCGCTGGCCGCGGTGGCGGAGATGTAGAGGGTGTCGTCCACCTGGACGGCCCGTGAGTAGCCGAGGGTCTGCTCCCAGACGGAGCCGGTGCCGAAGGTTTTGCGCATGGTGGGCCTTTCACTGCTGGATGGGGTTCGGCACCACTGTAGGGCTGCTACACGTCGAGGCGGTAAACCAGCAGTTTTATGTCAGTTCCGGGGACCAGCCAGTCACGTTCGGGCACCCGGCGGAAGCCCGTCTTGCGGTAGAGGCCGTGGGCGCTTTCCCAGGTCTGTCCGGTGGTGAGGGCAACAGCCTTGATGCCGTCCAGCTGCCTGGCATAGTCCAGGATGGCATCCACCATGGCCCTGCCCGCGCCGCTGCGCTGCACCGCCGGATCCACCACCAGCATGCGGAACTCCAGCTCGTCCTCGAGGGCGATGTCCGCGTATGGCTCACCTGCCCGCGCCAGTGTCACCGAACCGACAACCTGGCCGTCCCGTTCGGCCACCCAAATGGTGGCGTGCCCGGCCCGCAGCGCCACGTCCTGCACTTTGCGCATGTAGGGGTGGTCGGCGTCCTCAAAGTAGCCCGCGGCGAGGTAGGAATCACGCGTAATGCGGGCAACGGCGTCGTAATCTGCTTCGACGGCGGGACGGACTGTTATCTGCGGCTGCACCCGTCAATGGTAGTGGTACTGGCCGGTAGCACCTGGCAAACCGGCGCTTTTCGTGAGCGAACTATCAGAGCGGGAATTTACCCGAAAGCTCCAGGCCCCCGGCGCAGGTCCAGGCGTCCAGGCGGTCGGCGTCGGTGGGCCCGCCCTCCAGCGGACTGGCCAGGCGCGGCCGCCGGACCCAGCAGCCGGCCTCTTCCGCAATGAGCGCACCGGCCGAGAAATCGTGCTCGTTGAGGCCGCGCTCCCCGTACGCATCGTGGGTCCCGTCGGCCACGAGGCACAGGTCCAGGGCGGCGGATCCCAGGCGCCGGACATCGGCGAAGCCGTCCATCAGTCCGGCCAGGAAAACGGCCTGTTCGGCCCGGACCCCGGGATCGTAGCTGAACCCGGTGGCCAGGATCTGGCCCTTCCGGCCCGGGACGGGCCCCTCCAGCCGGGTCACCCTCCCTGCTTCCTCCAGCCAGGCGCCCTGGCCGCGTGCGGCGTAGTAGACGCGGCCCAGCGCAGGGGCGTTGACGACGCCGGCCAGCCAGGCGCCGTCGGCATCGGCGACTGCCACGGAGGTGGCGTAGTAGACGATGTTGCGGATGAAGTTGGTGGTGCCGTCCAGCGGGTCGATGGACCAGCGGTAGCCGGTGGGTTCGGCCGGCCGGGTGGTGCCGTGTTCCTCGCCGGTGATGGCGTCGCGCGGGCGGGCTGCCGTGATGACGTCCCGGACGGCGTGCTCGGCCGCGACGTCGAATGCCGTGACCCAGTCACCGGCGTCGCCCTTGTTGCTGGCCTGCAGGGCCTCTGCGTTGCGGCCGGCCAGCACCGCGGCTCCCGCCCCCGCTGCAGCCTTGGCCACCTCCAGCAGGTCTGTAGGACTCGTCATGCCGTTACCTCCGCGTCAGTGTGTTCTGCCGGAGCCGCGGACTCAGGCCCCTCTGCTTCAGCCCCGCCCTCCAGTGCTGCCGGCCCGCCGGCCAGGAGCTTGCGGAAACCGTCCTCGTCCAGCACCGGAACGCCCAGCTGCTCGGCTTTGTCCAGCTTGGTACCGGCGCTTTCACCGGCCACCAGGTAGCTGGTGTTCTTGGAGACGGAACCGGCCGCCTTTCCGCCCCGGACCAGGATGGCTTCCTTGGCTTCGTCCCGGCTGAAGTTCGGCAGCGAGCCGGTGACCACCACCGTCAGTCCTTCGAGCGTGCGGGGCATGGAGTCGTCGCGTTCGTCCGCCATCCGGACCCCCGCGGCCGCCCAGCGGTCCACGATCTCCTGGTGCCAGTCCTCCGCGAACCATTCCTTCAGGGCTGCAGCGATGGTGGGGCCGACTCCGTCAACATGCGCCAGGTCCTCCTCCGACGCCTGGCGGATGGCGTCCATGGTGCCGAAGGCGGTAGCCAGCGCACGGGATGCCCGCGGGCCCACGTGCCGGATGGACAGTGCAACCAGCACCCGCCAGAGCGGCTGGGCCTTGGCCTTCTCCAGTTCCGTGAAGAGTTTTTCCGTGGTGGCCGTGGGCTTGGACGGTGACTTGGCCGTGCCCTTGCTGTAGAAGTAGGGCACCAGCTCGTATTCGCCCGTCGGGACGCCTTTGGACCGCTTCTCCCGCCGGATGCGGACGCCGGCCAGGTCCTCGCGGGTGAGGTCGAACAGCGCGGCTTCGGAGGTGAGCGGCGGAACTTCCGGCTCGGCCGGCTGGGTCAGCGCAATGGCGGCTTCCCAGCCGAGGGCCTCGATGTCGAAGGCTCCCCGGCCGGCCAGGTGGAACACGCGCTCGCGCAGCTGGGACGGGCAGGACTTCGCATTAGGGCAGCGGATGTCCACGTCGCCCTCCTTGGCCGGAGCCAGCGGTGTACCGCAGGAGGGGCATTCGGTGGGCATCACAAAATCCCGCACCGGCGGGTCCTGCTGGTCGCGGAGGGCAAGGACCGGGCCCACGATCTCGGGAATCACGTCGCCCGCCTTGCGCAGGACCACGATGTCGCCGATCTTCACGCCCTTGGCCTTGACCACGTCCTGGTTGTGCAGGGTGGCCATTTCCACGGTTGAGCCTGCTACCTTGACCGGTTCCATCATGCCGAAGGGCGTCACGCGGCCGGTGCGGCCCACGTTCACCAGGATGTCGAGCAGCTTGGTGTGCACTTCCTCGGGCGGATATTTATAGGCCACCGCCCAGCGCGGGACCCTGGTGGTGTAGCCAAGTGCGCGCTGGGTGGCGAAGTCGTCCACCTTGATGACGATGCCGTCGATCTCATGCAGCAGCTTGTGGCGCTGGTCCCCGTAGCGCTTGATGAAGTCCAGGACCTCCCCGACGCTTTTAAGCACCTCGGAGTAGGGGCTGACAGGGAGGCCCCATTCCTTCAGCAGGGCGTAGGTCCCGGACTGGCTGCGCGCCTGCAGACCTTCGCGGGCGCCGATGCCGTGGACAAACATTTTGAGCGGGCGCTTGGCTGTTTCGGCAGGGTCCTTCTGGCGGAGCGAGCCGGCTGCAGCGTTGCGGGGGTTGGCCAGGGGCGCTTTGCCGGCTTCAATCAGTGCTTCATTAAATTCGGCGAAAGCCTTGGACGGGATAAAGACTTCCCCGCGGATTTCCATCTCGGCCGGAAAGTCCCCGCCCTGGAGCTGCTGCGGGATTTCCTTGATGGTGAGGACGTTGTGCGTGATGTCCTCACCGGTGGTGCCGTCCCCGCGGGTGGCTGCGCGGACCAGCTTCCCGTCGCGGTACAGGAGGTTGACCGCCAGTCCGTCGATCTTGAGCTCCGTCAGCCAGGCCACGGCAGGGGTGCCGTCGCCGAGCTTGCCGATGCCGGCCTCGGCCTTGGCGAGCCAGGCCTCCAGTTCTTCGAGGGAGAAAACATCCTCGAGGCTGTACATCCGCTGCAGGTGCTCCACGGGCTCGAACGCGGCGGAGACTTCCCCGCCCACCTCCTGGGTCGGCGAGTCGTTCGCCACGAGTTCGGGGTGGAGCGCCTCGATCTCCTCCAGGCGCCGGAAGAGGTCATCGAATTCGGCATCGGAGACCAGCGGCGCATCTTCCTGGTAATACGCGAACCGGTACTTCCTGACCAGGTCCACCAGGTTCTCGTATTCCTCACGGACGGATTCGGTGGGGACGGCCTCAGGTTCCTTTGGTGTCCCGCCGGTGGCTGTTCCGGCACCGGGGGTCCGGTGCGGAGACATCGAGGCGGTCTTTTCTGCGGGGCCAGGTCCTGTAGTCACAGACCTATCTTGCCTCACCGTCCGTCAGTGTGCCCGGAACCGGGTCCTGCCCCACCAGGTGAAAGCCAGCCCTGCGGTTCCCACCAGCAGCACACCGGCCGTGATGGTCAGGGGGTCCGGCCCTCCCGTTCCCGGACCGCCGGCGGGGGCAACGGCCGCGGCCTGGGTTGGCCTGGCCGGCCTGGTGACGGGTTTGGTCCAGTTTGATTCGGTGGAGGCAGTGGCCGAGGACGTGGTGCCGGGTTCCGTGATTGCGGCTTCCGGGGTGGCGGATCCGTCGGGCGATGCTTCCGCGGGGTCTGGAGCCGCGGGAACGATGGACTCGGCGGGCGGGGGTGCCGGGGTGGAGGTCGCAATTGGCTGGGCCGCCGCCGGGGGCGCCGGCTCAGGGCCACCTGGCTGGCCGGGCGGCTCGTCGGGTCCCTTTGGTTTGTCCGCCCGGCCTTCGCCGGGTTTTGTTTCGGTGGGCTCCGGCGTACAGGATGCCCCGCACGAGGGGCTGGTGATGGTGGTTGCCGTGGGATCCGGAGTCTCAGCCGCTGCGGCCCCGGCCGCGGACAGGCTTACTGCGAGCGCCAGGACGGCGGCCGACGCCGTCGCCGGGACAGCGCGGAGTGCTGGTAAGGACGGGGACATTTGCTACCTTTCGATGCGCGCAGTCCCCCGCTGCGGCTTTCTGGTGTCCCCGGTAGTTTTCTATACCTCCACGGAGGGCCGCAAATCCACCGGATCTGCGGCCCTCCGTGGACGCGATGCGTAACGCGATGCGTCAGACCCTGTTTTCGGGGGGCAGCGCCACCTGGATTTTCCGGGCCTTGCCGCGGCCCACCACGTAGCCGCGGCCCGGGATGAAGTCCGGGCTGACACGGCCCAGGGAGGTGTTCAGCAGGCTCTCCCCTTCGATGTCGCCGGGGTTCAGCAGCAGCCCGCGCCGGCCGGATTTGAACGGCTGGGCAAGGGACCAGGCGGAGGACCAGGTGGAGGTTTCGGATTCCCCCACCACCCACTGGTCCGCCTTGATGGACGCCGTCACCAGTTGGGCCACTCCGGATTCCGCCAGGGTGTCGGTGAACTCGGTGAGTCCTTCGATGAAGATGCCCAGGGCCCCGGGATTCCCGGAGGAGTGTTCCACCAGGTCCTCCACCACCTCGGCGAGGTCGTCTGCGCCCACGATGGACCGGTTCCAGATGGGCAGGGACGCGACGGCGGAGCGCCGGGATCCGATGTAGACCAGCTCCGTGTCAGGGCTGGACCGGCGCAGGGCGTACGCGAGTGTCACCAGGGCGACGGTGCGGCCTGCACCCGGGGGGCCGGCCAGGAGCAGCGGTCCCCTGGCCAGGATCTCGGCGGGCTGCAGGGTCTCGTCGTCGACGCCAATGACCGGAAGGCCCTGGCTGCCGGCGGGCAGGACCTCCAGGTCCACCTGTTCCGGAAGCCTCTCGATGACGGGGGCGGCGTCCAGTCCCTGGCGCTGCATGGCTTCACTGAGTTTGTGGACCTCGCGGGCCTGCAGCGCCAGGTTGGAGTTCCCGCCGAGGACTGCCAGCTGGGCTTCGAGGCCGTCCAGGAGTCCGCGTCCGGGAGGTGAGGCGGCGTTGAGGACGTCCCGGGGCACGTCCAGGGAAATGTAGTCGTCTTCGGAGGACAGCCGCAGGACCAGGCGGCGCTGGATGGAAGCGAGCAGTGACGCCGGCACGGCGTTCGGCCTGTCGCCGGTGACCACTAGATGGATGCCGACGGCGCGGCCGTCCGTGGCCAGCTGGAGGAAGATGTCCCACAGGGCGGATAGCCTGCTGTGTTCGTAGGCCTCCCGGAACGCGGACATGCCGTCCACCAGCACGAAGATGCGCTTTTCATCGGGCCTGTTGGCCAGCTTGCGGTACTCCACGATGGTGGCGGCGCGGACCTCAGCGTACCGGGCGGAGCGCTGCTCCGCGATGTCCCGCAGCAGGCGCAGCAGGCGCCCGACGCGTTCCACGTCGTCGCCGTTGATGATGCCGCCCACGTGGGGAAGCTCTTCCAGCATTCGCAGCCCGGAGGAGCCGCAGTCGATGCCGTAGACATGCACCGGCCCGCCGCGCGGCGTGATGGCCGCGGCAATGGCGATGCCGCGCAGCGCTGCGGACTTTCCTGACCCGCCGGTGCCGTAGATGGCCATGTTCCCGTCCTTGTCCGGTTCGTAGAACACGGTGGGCTGGGACTGGCGGGCGGGATCGTCGGCAACGCCGAGGAGGAGCTGCTCGTCCGTGCGGGGGTTGGGCAGCCTGGAAAAGTCGTAGGTCTTGGCCAGTTCGTCCAGCCAGGGTTTGCGGGGGGCATGGATGGACAGCGTCTCGGCAGCCCGGACGATGGTTGAAGTCATCCGCGCGATGTCGTTGGGGCCTGTGGGCTCCGCCGCCTTGGGTTTCTCCGGTGCCGGGGCTTCCCAGCTGGGCCCCGAGCCGAAGGCCATCTCAACAACGTCGATCTGCGGCCGCTGCGGTTTCTCCGTGGTCCAGCCGCCGGCGTAGCCGGTCTGGAAGCCCTGGATCCGGCCGGGGCCCGTCTTCGCCGCGCCACGGCCGGGGATGGACGGGTCAAAGTATGCGGCGTCCGGCACGCCCAGGATGTCCGTGGCGTCGTCCTCATCGGCCATCCGCAGGGCCACCCGCAGGTTGGTGTTGGCACGCAGGCTGTCCTTGATGACGCCTGCCGGGCGCTGGGTGGCCAGGATGAGGTGCAGCCCCAGGGACCGTCCGCGGGCTGCCACGTCCACAACACCGTCCACGAATTCAGGCACCTCGCTGGCCAGCGCGGCAAACTCGTCGACGACGATCACCAGGTAGGGCGGGGCGTCGGGGTCGGCCTCGCGCTGCAGGGCCAGCAGGTCTTTTGCTTTCTTCCGGTTCAGCAGGTGCTCGCGGTAGTGGAGTTCGGCGCGCAGCGAGGTCAGGGCGCGCCGGACCAGGTGCGGCGAGAGGTCTGTCACCAGGCCCACGGTATGGGGCAGGTTGATGCAGTCGGCGAAGGCGGCCCCGCCCTTGTAGTCCACGAACAGGAAGCTGACCCGGTCCGGGCTGTAGGCGGCGGCCATTCCCATCACCCAGGACTGCAGGAATTCGGATTTGCCGGCACCCGTAGTGCCTCCCACCAGGGCGTGCGGCCCCTCGTTCTTGAGGTCCAGGTACAGCGGTTCGATGCCCTTGGAGCCCACCAGGGCCCGCAGGGTCCCGTTGTCCTTGCGGTTGGCCACGGCGCTGGCGTGCACGGAGTTGTTTTCCGTCCAGCGTTCGGCGACGGACTGGGGGTTGTCCAGGAAGTCCTTGCCAATCAGGGTGGCATAGGAGACGGCCCGCGGAAGGTCGGAGTCGTCGTTTACGGGCTTGCCCACATCCATGACGGGCGCCAGCATCCGGGCCAGCTGGGCGGCCAGTTCCGCGTCAACGCTTTCGCAGCTGACGGGGTACGTGTGCCTGCCCAGGCGGACCTGCCCCGTGGTGGTGCCGTGGTCACCGTCCACCACCATGAAGTCGCGGCAGGCTGCGGGAAGCGACTGGATGTCGGTGGCCACCCAGATCACGTGGACGCCGGAGTCAGGGCCGCGCTCTGCGAGCCGGGTGAGCCTGCCGCGGTCCACCGGGGCGTCGTCCTCCACGATGACCAGCACGGCCGGCAGCACTGGTTCGGCCACCTCCTGCTTGGCGGGGTCCAGCTCCGGCCGAAGGTCGGCGCCGGTGCGTTTGGCCGCCGCCTCCCGGGCGTCCAGGAGGTCCTCGAGCCGGGCCAGCAGCGAAGCCCCGCCGGCTGAGCCGGCCGCCAGGTGGTCGCCGGCGAGGGGGCTGTGCCCTGAGCCCACGTGGGGCAGCCACTGCAGCCAGTTCCACCGTTCCCGGGACTGGGCTGACGTGATGGCCGTGAGGACCACCTCCGCGGGCGAGTGGAGCCCCACGAGCTGCAGCACCATGCCGCGGGCCACGTCATCCACCAGGCCGCGGGCGCCGGCAATGCCCAGGGAGCCGGAGCTCCGCAGCTGCGAGACAACGGGAACGCCCTCAACGTTGCGGAACTGCTTCAGGCAGTCCTGGATCTCCCGGGCGTACTGGACTTCGGTGTCGTTGTTCTGCGGTTCCTCAAGCAGGACCCGCGAGGGTGCGGTGCCCAGGCCAAACCGGAGGCCAAGGAATCCGCGGTGTTCCGGACGGTGGGTCCACAGCAGCGGACCCAGTTTGTAGATGGCGTCAACGGTGTCGCTGACGGACGGCGCCTCCTGCAGGCGGACGGCGCGTTCCACCTGCTGCAGTTCGGTGAGGTCGTGCCGGAAATCGGCCATGGAGGCGCGGAACTGCTTGAGCTGTTCCTTCTGCTGGCGCCTGGTCCGCATCTGCTGGTCCACGTAGTGGCCCACGACGAACAGCGGCATCATCAGCATGAACAGCACAGAGAGCGGGTTGCCGGTCACGGCGAAGATCACGGCGCCCATCAGCAGCGGGGTAATCATCATGATGTACGGGAAGGGATTGTCCTCGGGCCGTTTGGGCCCTGACGGGACCACGCGCTTTGGCTCCTCGAAGCGCGGAACCACCCGGGGTGAGCGGTTGAAGCTGACCAGGGGCGACGTCGGGGCTGCCGCATGGCTGTGCCCCAGCGGCACCACGGTCACGGTGGTGTCGCCCAAGGTCACCGTGTCCGAGGAATTGAGGGTGGCGCGGGTGACCGGAAGCCCGTCCATCAGGAGCCCGTTGGCGGAGTTGGTGTCCACGATTTCCACGCCGTCGCCCACCGTGATCCGGGCGTGCCGCTTGGACGTCAGGGGGTCCGAGAGGCGGATGTCCACGTCACGGTCCCGGCCGATGTAGCTGGTGCCGGTGGGCAGCGAAAACTCCCGGCCGGCGTCGGGCCCCGAAAGGACCCGGAGGGTGGCCGCTGCGGGACCGCGGCCGGCACCGGGCACGTCGAACTGCGTGCTGACCTGGGCCAGTGACACCACGGAGCCTGGGCGGAGGCCGGACTCCAGGAGGTTGTCGGTCCGGGTGAGCATGTTTCCGCTCAGGCCGGAGCCCACGAAGGCTTCCTCGATCCGCAGGGAGAGGTTGTCCGGGGCCGGCGTGCCCTTGCGGCCCGGGTCCGCGGCCCAGAGCACGGCAGCGGTATCGGCAACGGTGGCCAGGCCGTCAACTGTGACGGCGAGGTCCTTGGACTCGGCAGGATCCCGGCGAAGGGTCAGGCGGATCCTCATCCTTCGTCCACGCCCCTCATCTTCTCCAGCAGGTACAGGTCCTCGGGGGTCACCAGGTGCGACGTGACGGCGTGCTCCACCAGCCTGGCCCGGCGGTTGGTGGCCAGCTTCCCGCCGCCCCCTCTTAGGCCCACCACACCCACGCGGTCGAGTTTGTCACAGACGTTATCCAGCTTCCGGTTGAAGCGGGTCAGGGCCCAGCCCAGGGTCTTGGCGGCCGCGGCCGAGGAGGGAATGGCGCTGAAGCCGGTCCCTTCCCGCCGGAGCATAGGTTCGGCGAGCGCCACGATGAGTGCTTTCTGGGAGTCCGTGAACACTACCGGGCCGATAGTGGTGTCGCCGTTGCTGTCGCCCTCGCGCGACTCCTGCCGGAACGACGGCGTCTTCAGGTGCACCGCGAACTCGTAGGTGGTGGGTCCGGCGGTGAAGATGATGTTGGTATGGCTGAAGACCAGCGGGATCCGGGCGCCCGGCGCCAGCCAGGCCTGCATTCCGCCGGAGGCATCCGCCACCGTGGCGGAGAGCATGCTGCCCACGTTGCTGAGCCACCAGATGCCGTCGTAGCGGGCCACCTGCAGGAACTGCCGGTGCAGGTAAGGGTTGTCATCGACCTCCAGGTCGCCTTCTCGGCCGATATTGAAGACGTCCTCGTCCGATGGCTCGTACCACTCGCCACAGAAATCTATTGCTAGATCCCCCATTTTCTGTGCCTCCTCGTTGGGCAAAATTTCACCGGCTAACTTTTCGTTGGACAAGCCGCCGCCCGACAACCTGTCGTGCGGCCGCATGGTGCGTTTCGTCGTCGTACTTGCTGCTGGGATGGTCCGCGGCTCAGGAGCCGGTGCACGCAATGGAGCTTTCCTCCATCGGGGAGAAGGCGCCGTCAGAGCGCACGATCATGACCTGGATGCAGGTCTCCCCCGCCGGATTGACCGTCACCCTGACCGGCGGCTGGTCGATGGACTGGTATTCGCCGCCGCCACCGATGGTGTAAACCCGCCATTTATACGTGTCTCCCTCTTTGGGCTGCGGGTTCACCCAGGTGAAGGAGGCGTTGCCGTCCCCTGCCACTGTCCCGGTGAGGCCTTCCACATCCGGCACCGTTCCGTTGTCCAGAGCATCGGCCGGCGGCCTGCTGGCCTGCTGGGTCTCCACCGCAGCGGGTTTTTCCGGCGAGGCGTTGGCCACCACCAGGCCCACCACCGCAGTGAGGGCCAGCAGGGTGCCGCCCGAGATTGCCAGCCAGAGGTTGCGCCGGCCGTGGTCCGCAGCCGGCGCTGCAATGGCCGGCTCCTCCACCCTTGCCGGCCGGTGGACGGTGGTGTCCGCGGCGTCAGCGCCCGAGCCGGTGCGGCTTCCGGGCAGCGTGCCCTCGTCCTGGGCTGCACCGGCGCTGCCGCCGGAACCGCGCAGGACGGTGGCATCCGCCCACTCCTGCGGCTGCGGGGCAGGGGCCGGGGCCGGCGGGAAGCCCGCGGAGGCTGTCGGGGTAAAGCGCGACGGCGGGGCCTCCGCTGCGGAGCCCTGGCCGCTACCGCTTTGGCTGCCGCCGGCCTGGGGCCAGGTGCGTGCCGGGAAGGTGGGGGCGCTGCCGGTCCGCTCCGGATCGATCGCCGCGATGCTCCGGACGCGGGTCTCCTCGACGCCGTCGTCCGGCTGGCTGTCCTCGTGGTGCGGCTCCTCCAGCACTTCAAAGGGTGTGACGGAGAGGTTGAGTTCCGCCTGGATGCGCTGCAGGGCAAGGGCGAAGGCGTGCGCGGAAGAGTATCGGGACTGTGGCGACTTTGCCATGGCCGTGGAGAGCGCCAGTTCCAGCGACTCGGGGACGTCCGCGCGGCCCAGCCGCGGAACCGGCGTGTTGCTGATCCGGCTGATCAGCTCGCGCTGCGAGTTGTCCGCCCCGGGCATCACAAAGGGCGACCGGCCGGCCAGCAGGGTGTAAAGCGTGGCACCGAGGGCCCACACGTCCACCATGACCCCGTCCACCGCGCCGTCGGTGAACTGCTCCGGCGGGGACCAGGGGATGGACATTCCTGAGTCGTCGTCGGCGTCCCCGGCGAGGGTGCCGGAGATGCCGAAGTCCGTGAGGGCGGGGCGGTTGTAGTCCGTGACCAGGATGTTGGCAGGCTTGATGTCGCGGTGGGCGATGCCGGCACGGTGGGCGGTTTCGACGGCGGAGGCCACCTGGATGCCGACGGCCAGGACTTCATCCACGCTGAACCGCTGTTTGCGGTACCGGACGTCCAGGCTGGGCCTGGAGCAGTACTCCATCGCCAGGTAGGAGTGGCCGTCGTCGGTCACTTCCGCCTCGAAGATGGTGACGATGTACGGATGCGAGGACAGCTGGGCCATCAGGTTCGCCTCGGATTCGAACCTGCGGCGGGCACCCTCCGTCTTCAGGTCCGAGAGCAGCACCTTGACTGCAACCTTGCGGCGCGGCCTGTCCTGTTCATACAGGTAGACGTCGGAGAAACCGCCGGACCCCAGCAGGCTGATATAGGTGAACCCCTGGATGCGGGGAGGCGGCGCGACGGGCCGTTTGGAACTCAAGGAATCTCCTCAAAACGCAGCGAGATGTTGTCGCCCAGCTCAGCGATGTCACCGTCCAGCAGGATGGCCATCTCGTTCTGTGCCAGGCGGCGGGGAGACTGGCCTTCACGCACCAGGACGGTACCGTTCGTGGCCTTAAGGTCGCACAGCATGACGTGCCAGCCCTCCAGCCGGACCTCCACGTGAGACCGCGAGATGTCCCCTTCCGGGCTTGGAACCTGGACCAGCCTGGGCATGACGCCGCCCTGGACCCGGGACACGGACGGCTGCCGTCCGATGACCAGCGATTGGTCGAGGTCCAGGAGTTCCCCCGTGGACACGCGCACCCTGCCCAGCCGGGGGCGCGGCACCTGGACGGCGTCCGGGAGCAGCCCCGCCCCGCACGCGGCGCACTGCGCCCGGGTGGGCGGGTTGGCATGGCCCTGGCGGCAGACCCGGGCCAGGACGGTGGGCCCGGCCGCCGGATCCTCCGCAACCGGTAGGGCGGGCTGTCCGGCTGACGTGGGGATGCTGCTCTTCATGACCGTCTGGCCGTCGTGGTCAGTGTCGACGGCGGCGCTGCCGGGATGGGACTGCTGCGCGGCTGCTGCCGGCGCGGCCACGGCCGCCCGTGGCCCAGCGCCGGTTTGCGGGACATTCGCCTGCGGGACAGGTATCTGCGGGTCAGGTATCTGCGGGGCGCTGCCCTGCGGGACATGGATTTGCGGGGCGCTGCCCTGCACGGCGGCGTCCGCACCCTTCTTCCACGGAACGGAGTCAATGAGCCCCCCGGCAGGGGCGGGAGATGCAGCCGGCACGTGAGAAGCAAGGGGCAGCGGAGAAGCAGGGGCTGCCGGCGGCCCTGCCGCGGGCGTGGGGGCCGCCGTCGGGAGTTCGTGTCCGTCAGGCTGTGCGTTAACTGGGGGTTCTGCCTGGTCTTCCCCGTCCGGGCCCGTTTCGGGAGTTCCGTCGATTTCCTCCTCGTCGTCGTCCCGTACTGCCGCGTCCTCGATGCTCCGCACAACGGTCCTCTCCCAGAGGTGGTCGTAGGAGCCGGTGTGGTCGCTGGCGGGAGGTGCCGGCTCGCCGGGAGCGGGTTCTGCCGGGTGGACGTCCGCCGGACGTACCTCCGAGAAGATAATTTCTGACGGCGCGGAGCCGTCAGCTGAAGCATCGTCAGAGTCGGAAGCCGCGCCGGAGTCCGGAACGGAACCTGTCATCCCAACGTGCGCGGCGCCGTCTTCCTGCGCCAGGTCGCCTTCCCGGTCCTCAAGATCGCCGCCGTCTGCCGGCAGGTCGTCGTCGAGAATGCCGACAACGGTCTCGGCCGAGGCGCCGTGTTCCGGAGCGACGGTCTCCGCTGGGGCCTCGTGGTCAGGAGCGACGGTCTCCGCCGGGGCCTCGTGGTCCGGGACGATGGTCATTTCTGCGCAGGCATCAGCATCGGGGGCGGTGTCCCGGACGTCAGCGATGCCGACGGAGTCCACCACAACCGAGGGAACGGCTGCGGACGGTCCAAGTTCCGGCTGGCGCGGCGCCAGCACCAGCGCCAGGGACTGCAGCAGGACAACACCCTCCCCCAGCGGCAGTTCCTGCTGCCCCGGGGCGCCGGCAGCCGGAATGGCCAGCCGGCATGCCCCAGGCAGGGCAAACCGGCGCTCGTTCCAGGTGGTGACGTCCCGGCCGTCGAGCTCCACGCGGCCGTCGGACAGCTCCACTGCGAGGTCGAGGTCGCCGCGGAGGAAGACCCGCAAGGGACCGGTGGCCTCGAGGATGCCGAAGGACGGTATCTGCGCCAGCGAGCCGCCCGAGCTGCTGGTCACCGCATGGAGTACCTCGTGGACTTCGGGATTGGTGCCCAGCAGGTCCCACACCGCACCTGCCAGAGCCGGCGGGGAATCCGGGCCGAGGATGACGGCCGTGCTCCCACGGACGATACCCAGCCAGGTGCCCGGAACGTAGCTAGTGCCGGTCATCGGAAGGCTCCCCTTCCTGGTGCACGGCTGCTTCGCTGCCGGGTTGGGGCCCAGCCTGTGCCGCCTGCGACCGCGGCAGCGTGTCTTCATCTTCCACATCAGGGTCGCGCCGCGGTGCGGTGGTGGCTGCACCGGCGTCATTCAGGACATTCCTGGCATCCACCACGATCACCGTGATGTTGTCGCTCCCCCCGCTCCGGAGCGCGGCCTGGATCAGGGCATCGGCGGCTTCCTGGGGGTCACCCACCGTGCTGAGGATGCGGAGGATGTGATCGTCCGTCAGCTCGCCGGTGAGGCCGTCCGAGCAGACCAGGACCCGGTCGCCTTCCTCCACGGGGAGCAGCCAATAGTCGGCCTCGGTCTCGTCTCCCGTGCCAAGCGCGCGGGTCACCACGTGGCGGCGGGGATGGACGGTGGCCTGTTCGGCGGTGATCTCCCCCGCGTCCACCAGTTCCTGCACCTCGGAGTGGTCCACGCTGATCTGGACAAACCGGCCCTGGCTGAGGCGGTACGTGCGGGAATCCCCGATGTTCATCACCAGCCAGTAGGGCATGCCCATCTGTTCCACCACCACGGCACCGGCCAGGGTGGTTCCGGCGCGCGCCCCGGTGGCCTCGCGGATGGCGGTGTCCGCCTGGACCAGGTACTGCTGCAGGACCGCTGCGGTGACGGTCCGTTCACCCGTAGCGAGCTGCGGGATGGCAGCGAGGGCGCGGACGCACATGCCGCTGGCCACTTCGCCTGCCTCATGGCCTCCCATCCCGTCTGCCACGGCAAACACAGGATCGGAAGCGATGTAGGAATCCTCGTTCAACTCCCGGCGGAGTCCCCGGTCTGTCCCGTAGCCGTAGCCCAGGCTGAGGCCCGGCTGGAAGGTGGAGGGAACGCTGGCGGGCTGTTGGTTCATGCCTGTCCTAGGTAAAAGGTCCGGTCTCCGAAGTGGACACTGGATCCCGGGGTAACAAAAGTGGGGACCCCCGGCGCGAGGGGCGTCCTGGCGCCGTCGGGGGTGGTCACGGCGCTGCCGTTCGTGGAGTTCCGGTCCGTCACCCAGATTCCTGCGCCATCGGTCAGCAGGTGGAGGTGGGTCTTGGAGATGGAGCGGCCGGGATCGTCGACGGCGAGGAGCTGGGCATGCTGTTCGCCCGCCTGGCCCACGGGGTTGCGGCCCACCAGGACGCTCCGGTCCAGCTGGAAGTCGCGGCCGTCGTCCAGCCGGATCCGCAGCACAGCGACGGGCGCCGGACCGCCTGCGCCCGGCCGCACCTGGGTGCGTTCGACGTCGTCGTCCACGTGGTGCTGCGTGCCCTGCCCACCCTGAACGGGAAGGGACGGGGCAGCGGGCACAACAAGGCCGCCGGGAACAGGCTGGCCGGCTGGCGCATGAGCAGCCGGCGGCGCGAAGGACGCCGGCTGGGCGTAAGGCATGGTCTGCGACGGCGGCGTCGGGGCGGACGGCGTCCGGGCAGGCGAGGCAGGCGCGGATGCCACCACGGGGCCTGGCGGCGCCGGAGCTGGTTGGGGGCCGGCCACCGGGGAGTGCACCTGCTGCACCGGGGGAAGGTCCAGCGGCGCGAAGCTGTAAGGGCCCTGGATGCCGCCGGTGGTGATGGGGTTCCGGCCGGCCTTCACATCGAAGACCAGTGCTTTGGCTGCTTTGTCGTGCCAGCCGCGCAGGCCGCTGTTCTTGTCCCAGTGGCTGGACACCACCACCAGCACGGCCCAGGCAGCGCCCGCAAGCACCAGCGGCGCAAGGATGAACAGGGCGGGCTCGAACCATCGGAAGACCACCACCAGGACGGCCGCCAGCAGCGCCAGGATGATCCCGGCACCGGTGATAAGTCCCCGGAGGAACACCGTGCCGGCGCCTGGCGCATAGCCGTCGTTGTCCGCGCTGCGGATGCCCATGAGCAGGTTTCCGGGAGTCTTGCCCGTCCTGGCTTCGATGCCCATGACCGTGAAGAGGTACACAGCCGTCAGCGCCAGGCCGATGCCTCCGGACAGCACCAGCGACGCCGTGTCATAGGTGATGAACTGCCCGCTGCGGGTCCGCGTGATCCCGGCAAAGCCGATGGCAAACGTCACCACCAGGACGGCCAGCGGCGGCAGCCAGTCAATGACGGCAGCGCCGAGCCGCTTGCCGGCCGTGGCCGGGGCAAGCTGAAGGTTCACTCCCATTCCCGTTCCTCCCCCTGGGACGGACCCCGACTGCGCGGTGGTACCGCCGGCGCTCCCCCGCCCGGTGCCTGCGTTGAGTGGATCCGCGGCCTGGGCAGCCGGGGATCTTTGTACTACCGGGATAGTACCGGGAATACCTGTTCCGTGGGCAGCCGGCGCCGCGTGCAGGGGTTCGCTGGCCGCGGCGCCGCCGGGCTGCAGGGTGCGGGCGCTGCGCGCCGCCCGGTTGGGCAGGGGCGCTCCGCAGGAGGTGCAGAAGGCCGCCCCCGCGCGGATGGCCTGCCGGCAGCGGGGGCACGTCTGGAGGTCCGCCGTCACGGTGCCGCGGGTCCCTGCCGGGGTGGTTCCGGCGTCGTGCGGTCGTGCTCCGGAGTCCCCTCCGCAGCAGGACCCTGCGGCTCATTCCGCTCCGGCGCAGTCCCACCCTGGCCGGTGGCAGCCGGCCCCGTACGACGGCGGGACGCCGGGTTGAGGGCCTTAAGGGAAGGCAGTGCCAGCGGGCCACGCAGGGCCAGGGCGTGGCGGGCATCGGCCAGGAGCGACCGTGGCGAGAACCTCGCCTGCTGCCGGCGCCAGAAGCCGGCCGTCGAGGTCATCTCCTGCAGGGAGCTGTCCACGATGGTCCAGTACTCGCGCACCTCCTCCTCACTCGGCTGGCCAGCGCCGAAGATGGACGCGTCCGCACGCCTTGCCAGCAGGGTGGTGGTGCCGCCCGCGGCGGGGAACGCCTCGGCAAGGACCGCTGCGCTTTCGCGCCGCGTGGCCCGGGAGTCAACGGCGGCACCCATGTCGGTGGCCAGGCTGACCACCTCGCTCCAGCCGCCGCCCACGCGCTGCGCGGGATGGCCTTCACTGAACCGCGACTTCCGCCGCCGGGACTTCAGCAGGGCAATCAGCAGCAGCGGCAAGAGAAGGACGGCCAGCGGGATCAGGGCGATGCCCAGGGCCCCCAGCAGCGCGCCCCAGAAGAGCCAGGGGTTGTTCTTCTTCTCATCCGCATCCAGCGCGTCGGGTGAGGAGTCCGGCGGGAGGTCCGCCGGCTCCTGCGGCGGGGGCGGCGGCTGCAGCACCTGCGGTTTGGGCTTGGACTTGTTTTCCGGGTCCGGCGGGATGGGGATATTGTCCTTGGGCGGCGTGGGGTCGAAGCTCACCCAGCCCACCCGTTCGAACGCCACTTCAACCCACGCGTGGACGTCCTTGCCGGTGATCCTGACCTCGCCCGCACCGTTCTCGGGGCTGGTGGGTTCAGGGTAGAAGCCCATCACCACGCGGGACGGGATGCCGAGGTGGCGCAGCATCAGGGACATGGCCACGGCGTACTGCTCGTCGTCGCCGAGCATCTGCTTGGCCGTGAGGAGGTCCCTGATCCGGGCGGATCCGTGGCCGGAGACGCTGGGCAGCTGGCCCTCGCTGACCAGCCCGTTGCTGAAGGCCCCGGTTTTCTGGAAATGGGCCTCAATCTGGCGGACCCGGTCGATGGGCGTGGGCGCGTCGGAGGAGAGGTCGTTGGCCTGTGATCCCACCACCGGCGGCACTTCCACGGCGCCGGGAAGGGACAGCTTCGCAAAGTCGTACTGCGCCAGCTGCCCGTGTTCCAGCTTTACGGGGTCCGAGACCTGCACCCGGTAGGAGTCGCCGCGGGACAACCCGTTGGTGGTGACGGCGGTGTCGGTGCCGGAGTTGAAGTAGAGGCCGGATGCCGCGGCTGAGGCGGTGTCGTCGAAGCTCAGCCCGGTGGTCTTGCGGCCGCCGGGGACAAAGAAGCCCTGGTAGTCCTCAACGGTGATGTTGATGGCGTAGTCGTTGGTGGGAACAACGCCGGAGGTATCGGCCAGGGTGTTGATCGATTCGGTGTCTCCCACCTTGCTGAAGTTGCCGGAGCCGTTGGGGTCCATCGTGTAGTTGGTGCCGTTGAAGGAATCCAGGGCGCCCAGCCGGACGCGGCCGTCGCGCGGCAGGCCCTGGACCACGAACAGGGTGTCGTCCTTCTTGTCCTTGACGAAGGTCCGGAAGCTTGCGAGGGGTGTGATGTAGTCCTTGGGATCGAACGGCGGGACCACGACGTTCCGGAGGACCTTCCGGTCGTTGCCCGCCGTGACCAGGGGTGCGGCGAGCGCGGTGACGGCCACGCTGACGGCGATGACGCCGGCCGCCATTCCCAGCCGGCGGAGCCTGGCGCGCTGCGCGGTGGCGGTATCTGTCTGCGGGTTGTTGACGGAAACCTTCCGGGTGGAGTTCTTCCGGAGCGCGTCCCTGCGGAAGGTGGCCCAGGCGATCCCCAGCACGGTGAGGCCAATGCCTCGTTCCACGGTGAGGAAGGCGGCGTTGGTGCTGAAGGCGATGCCGGTGACGAACAGGACCAGCACGGGCAGGAGCGGGAAGTAGGGGCTACGAAGCCTCCAGGTCAGGATGGCGGCCACCAGCGCGGTGATCATGGAGCTCAGGAACGGAACGATCAGCACACCGCCCGCGGTGCCCACGGGGACACCGACCGTCAGCATGTCCTTCCAGGCAAACACAATCCCCAGCAGGAGGATGCGGAGCGAGTCCAGGGTGGGGACGAAGCCGGCGATGGCGGAATCGGGAACCGCCAGCAGGGTACCGAAGACCAGGTAGGCGCCCAGGGCCAGTGCCGTGGTGATGAGCAGCCCCAGGCGCAGGTGTGCGTTCAGGGCGCCCAGGGCCAGCCCCAGGAAGATTCCGCCGAAGCCGGACAGCAGGTAGTAGGGGTCGCCGCCGAAACTGAGCCCGAACCCGAGCAGGCCCAGCCCCAGCAGCACAGTCAGTGCACCGGCGTCGAGCACAAAGTGCCAGAACGGCTGCCCGTTGGCAAAGGCGGAGTCTGCCTGGTCCCGGGGTGCGGTGCGGATGGTGCGCGGCTGTGCGGTGCGGGTTTGGTTGGCGCGGGGGCGCGTGCTGCGCGGGCGCAGGCCTTCCGGGGAGGTCATGCTGCGGCCTTTCTCAGCACAATGGCCAGGTCAGTCAGGTCTCCGAGCGTCAGCACGGTGAGGTCTGCGATGTTCGCCCGCGTGGGAGAGGCGCCGGCCTCCACCCGGACGGCGAGGCTGCGGACGCCCGGAGGCACGGAAGCGGCGGCGGAACGCAGCTGCGTGGCGGTCACGTGGCTGCCCACCACAAAAAACACCACGGAGGCGTTGGGAACAGTGTCGGCCAGGGTCCTGGCAAGGTCGACGGCGGTCCGGCGCATGGGCGCGCCGATGATCCGTGTCATGTCGTCCAGCAGGTTCCGCCCGGTTTCGCAGCGCAGCGGGCCTTTCTGCGTGAGGACGTCCAGCTCACGCTGCTCGCGGATGGCCTGCCTGCCGATGGAGGCGGCGGCGGAGACGGCCATCTCGAACTCGGTTTCCGAGGCGTACTCGTCGGTGTTGATGGACAGCGAGATGGCCAGGTGGGCGCGGCGGGTTTCCTCGAACTGGCGCACCATGAGCTTGTTGGTCCGGGCCGTTGTTTTCCAGTGGATGTGCCGCCGGTCATCCCCCGGCACATAGTCGCGCAGCGCGTGGAAGGACACGTCCGCGCTGGAGAGGTCCGTGGTGGGCATGCCTTCGAGGTCCCGGATGAATCCGGCCGCCGAACCGGCCAGTGCCACTGTGCGCGGGTGGACGAACAGGTCCTCCGGTTCGGTCCACAGGACCTGGCGGCGCAAAAGGTGCAGCGGGTCCGCCCGGACCGACCTGACGGGGCCGACGACGATCACGGCACGGCGCGCGGTGGGAATGGTGAAGAGGTCCTCGTGGACCTGCTGCGGCTTCATCCGCGGCAGGTGGAACACGGCGGTGGCGCTGCCCACCGGCAATTCCAGGGCGGCGGGCAACAGCGGCCGGGCGGAGGTGTTGGAGACCGCGATGCTGCCAACGGCGCTGTCCCCCACCGCCACACGGGTCCGGGCCAGGTCAAGGACCACGCCATAGGACGAGCGGCCCAGGACGAACCCCACCGCAATCACGAACATGACGAACGCGGCGATGGCCGCGGCCTTCGCCTCCTGCCAGCCAAACGCCTGCCCTGTTGCCCAGAGCAGGATGGCGGCAGCGAGGACTGACCAGCCCAGGACGCTGACCACTGACAGCACGGGCCAGGCGTACTTCAGCCAGGCTCCACGGACGGCACGCCAGGCGGGGGCCGATGCCATGGCTGCGGTGTTCCTTGCCTCGGCCCAGACGGCTGAGGGGTGCAGGGCGCCGGGACTGCCGTTCCTGGCGAAGGGTTGCTTCAGACGCTCCGTGAGCCGGGTCAACGGGGTGCCGCTGGACATATATGTGCCTTCGTTGTTGCGTGGAAAGTGGTGGTGTCCTGGCCGGGGCGTCAGGCGTTGGTGCGCTGCTGGGGGGCCGCGATGTCCGCCAGGATCCGCGTCAGCACCGCTTCGGCGGTTGCTCCCGAGAACTCCGCTTCGGGATCCATGACAAAGCGGTGGGTCCACACCACGGGAGCCAGTTCCTTGATGTCGTCCGGGAGGACGAAGTTGCGGCCCTGCCCGGCGGCCCAGACCTTGGCTGCCCGGACCATGGCCAGGGCACCGCGCACCGAGACGCCCAGCCGGGTTTCCGGGGCGTTGCGGGTTTCCTCGCAGAGCCTGGAGATGTACTCCAGCACCGCGGTGTCCACGTGCACGGTGGCTGCCAGGTCTGCCATGTCTGCCACGGCCTGGGTGGTGATGACGGCGGACAGTTCCTGGGACCGGTCCTTGAGGTTGGAGCCGCCCAGCAGCCGGACGGTGGAGGCGTGGTCCGGGTAGCCGATGGAGGTCTTGATCAGGAAGCGGTCCAGCTGCGCCTCGGGCAGGCGGTAGGTGCCGGCCTGCTCGATGGGGTTCTGCGTGGCCATGACCATGAACGGCCGTCCGGCTTCATAGGTGACGCCGTCCACCGTGACCCGGGATTCCTCCATGACCTCCAGCAGGGCCGACTGGGTCTTGGGCGAGGCACGGTTGATTTCGTCCGCGAGGACGATGTTGTTGAAGATCGGGCCCTTGTGGAACTCGAACTTCTGCGTCTTCTGGTCGTAGATGGTCACGCCGGTGACGTCCGAGGGCAGCAGGTCCGGGGTGAACTGGATGCGGTTGTTGGAGCCCTGCACGGTGGCGGCCAGCGCCCGGGCCAGGGAGGTCTTGCCGGTGCCGGGGGCGTCCTCGAACAGCACGTGGCCCTCGGCCAGCATGGCCGTGAAGGTGAGCCGGATGACGTGTTCCTTGCCCAGCACGGCCTGTCCCACGTTGGCAACGAGCTTCTCGAACGTGTCTGCAAACCAGGCGGCCTGCTCGGGGGTCATGGTCATCGTGTTGCTCTTCCTGCTTAAGGTTTCAGGTTTTTCATGGGGCCCGGGAGACCGGCCCCCATCGTCGCGTCGGTGGTGACGGGCTAGCGGTTTGGCATGCCGTTGGGCGGGTTGCACCCAAGGTTCGAGGTGTCGCAGCGGATCCAGTTTCCGGCCGCCATGCCCGAGGTCAGGTGGTACCAGATGCCGGTGGGGTTGTTCGAGGTCTTGTACCAGACCTGGTAACGGTCGGTCGTCGCTGCTGCCCCGGCGTCCAGCCACTTGCCCTCGCCGTTGCATTGTGACGGGTTGCCGGCAACGTAGCTGTCGGTTCCCTTGCGGGGCTCGGTGCAGCTGCGGACCGGGGTTGCCGTGATGTTCCACGAGGTGGGTACGGGAGGCGGCGGTTCCGCGCCACTGCGGGACGTATCGCTGCCAATACGTCCCGGCTGGCCGGCACTGATGGCACGAACCCGGAGAGTGTGCGTCTCGCTGTACCCCACGGTCTTGGAAAAACGCCTCTCCTGGGTATCCTGCCAGGCACCTCCGTCCAGGCTGTACTGGTATCCGGTCACCGCACGGCCGTTGCCGTCCGGCTGGTTCCACGTCCAGGACACCGTCCTGTCCCCTACGCCGCTGCTGTTGCTGCCAGTAACGGTCGGCGCGAAAGCGAGGCCGTAGGGATTGACGGAGTTCGACGCAGGGCTTGCATCGCCGGCGGTGGAGCTGCGGGATGACACGGCCCACACCACCACGGCGGTCTGGGTGCCATTGGCTGCCGCCACGATCCCGCCGCCTGCAGGGATATTGCCGCTGCCCCCGCCGGACGTCAGGCTGTATTTATACGTAATCTCGTCGGAGGTCGAACCGTTGCGCTGGGCAGCCGTCAATACCGGGAACCGTACATCGATCTTTCCGCCGTTCCCCCCGGTGTCAACCAGTGTGGCACCAGGCGTGCCCACCATGCCCGGTTTGCCCACTGCCCGGATGGCCGCCGACGGGGCGCTCGTCCCGCTGGTACCCGCCTTGTTCGTGGCGGACACCGTAAAGGTGTAGTTCGTTTCCGAGTTGTCCACGGTCACGTTCTGCGAAGTACCTGCAACCTGCTGGCTGGCCACCACCGCGCCGCCGCGAAGGGTGGTCAGGGTGTAGGCCGAGATGGCGTCGCCGTTGTTGTTCGGCGCCGTCCAGCTCACCTTCAGCTGGCTCTGCGAACCCACGGATCCCGCCTGCGCAGCAGATGGTGCAGCAGGGGTGGCCGGGACTCCGGCAGGCACCTCGGCTGCCGAGTAGGGGCTCCATTCGGACGGTTCCTTGGCATCATTGCGCGCCAGGACCCGGACTTTGTAGGAGACGCCGTTCTGCAGTCCCTTCCAGACATAGCTGACTGCTGTCAGGTTCTGGATCTGGGCGTTCTGCCCGGCGGGAGGCGGTGAGATCTCCAGGTCGTAGGACTTCACCGGCGAGCCCTTGCTTGCAGGGGCGGACCAGGTGATGGACAGCTCCTTGTCACCGAACTTCATCGACGGCGCCAGCGGGGTGTCTGGCTTCACGTCGGGGCGCACCTCGGCAGAGGCAGGCGACCGGTCCGACTCGCCGAACTCGTTGGTGGCCGAGACCTGGAAGTGGTACTTGGTGTTGTTGACCAGTCCATTGAGCGTGCAGGTGTTGGCGGGGCAGTCCTGCTGGAATCCGCCCTCGCCGTACACGGTGTACTTGGTGATGGGTGAGCCGCGGTCCGCGGGCGCCGTCCAGTTCAGGAGCGCCGTCTGGTCCCCCACGCTCTGCGCCTGCGGGGTGGTGGGCGCCTGGGGCTTGTCCTTGACGGTGAGGCGGACGCGGGCTGTTGCCTGGCGCGAGGGATCCTCCGTCTTGTCCGCCACGGTGTAGGACACCACCATGGTGCCGGTGAAGCCCGGCGCAGGCGTGACGGTGATGGAATCGCCGTTCACGTCCACGTTGCCGCTGCCGGTTTCCGCGGCGGCCGCAATAATCTTCAGCGCGGTCTCCGGGAACGGGTTGGCGTCGTTGTCCAGCACATTGACCGTCACGGGCTTGCCCGCGGCAACGTTGTCCTGCACGTCGTCGTTGGCCACCGGCTTCGGCCGGTTGGAGGCGGTCACCTTCAGCTGGTAGGTGGCAGTGGCCTCGAGCCCGCGGGGATCCTTCGCCTTGACCTGGACGGCCGAGGTGGTTCCTGAGCCGCTTGAGTCGGCCGCGGAGACCTTGAGGGTCCTGCCGTCGATGCTGGCGTTGAATCCGGCAGGCGCTCCGCCCACCAGTTCGTACTTCATCTTTTCGACGTCGTCCGCGTCCGGGTCCGAGGTCAGCTTGCCCAGGTCTGTGCTGGCGGAGTCGCCCTTGGGCACGTCGACGTTGGCACCCAACAGTTCCGGCGGATTGTTCTTGTTGGGGTCGGGCAGGACCTTGGTGCGGATGCTGAGGGTGGACTTGAGGCCTTCCGGATCGTCCGGACCGGTCCCGTCCGTGACCTCGAAAGTGAGCGAGCCGGGACCCACGTAGTCGGTGCCCGCTGTGTACTTCAGGCCTGTGCCGTCGCCGATGACGGGGTCGCCGCCGTCGGCGCCGATGAGCTTGATCCGGTCGGTCTGGGTAAGCCGCGGCGAGCGGCCTTCACGTACCTTGACCCACTCGTCGAGGTCAACGTCCACGGACTGGCCGGCGACGACCTCGAGGACCTCGTCCTTGGCCAGGGTAGGCACCTGCTGGCCGAGGCCCGGCACCCAGATCACCGCCGTCGACTGCTGGCCGTCAACATCCTCCACGTTGTACGGGATGAGCTGCGGCTGCTCCGTCAGGTCCACGATCATGGTGCCGTCTGCCCCGGGCCGGGCGGTGGTGGCCTCGGTGCTGACCTTGAGGTTCTCCCCGACGCCGTCGGGGTCCTCGTCGTTTTTCAGGACGGGGACGTCCACAGCGGTCTTCCCCATGGTCTGGGCGGAGGTCACCCTGTCGTCGCGGGCGACTGGTGCCTTGAGGGGCACCTCGTTGTCCACCACAACGCGGATGGTGGCCTGCGCGGTGGCGTCCCGGTCATCAGCGATGGTGTAGCGGACGTTGACGGTCCCGGCTTCCTCCGGTGCCAGCAGGATGATCCGGCCGCTGGTTTTGCTCACCGTGGCCTGCAGCGCGGGGTCGGCTTCGATGCCGTCGCTGAGGATGCGGATGAGGTCGCCGTCGGGGTCGGTGTCGTTGCCGGTGGCGTCCACGGCGATCTGGCGGCCCGGGCGGACCCGGACCTCGTCATCCACGGGAGTGGGTTTCTGGTTGACCTCCCCGCGCGGCGCGATGCCCACGGTGACGGTGCCGGTGTTGACGGCGCCCTGCCGGTCCACCACTTTGTAGCGGAAGGTGTCGGTTCCGGCGCCGTCACCGGCAGCTGTGAAGTCGATGAAGTTACTGCCGACCGCAGCGGTTCCCATCGCCGGCGTGCTGTCGATGCCGGTCAGCTGGACCGAATCGCCGTCCGGATCGATGCCGTCCAGCGGGACGGGAATGCGCACCGTGCCGGCGGCCACCACCCGGGCGGTCAGGTTGCGCGGCTGCGGGCGCGAGTTTTCGGCCCCTTCCAGCGGAAGGATGTGGATGGTGACCGCGGCGGCGCTCTTCTGGCCCTGCGGGTCCACGGCGTTATAGATGGCGCGGACCGTCTTGGGCTGCGGGCCGGCAATGAAGCGGAGGGTGTTCTCGGAGACGAAGCTCTTTCCGTCCACTGGATCCACGCCCTGCGGCAGGACAGGGTCCACCGTGAGTTCCTGGCCCTGCGGGTGGGTGTCGTTCTCGAGGACGGGGATGGTGACGACGTCGTTGACGCGGACGTTGACCTCGTCCGGTTTGGGCTGGGGTGCTTCCACGACGGCGGGCGCCGGGACGGGGACCACGGAGACGCTGCCCGTGGCGGACTTCTTCCCGTTGGACATGGTGTATTCGAAGAGGATCGGGTCCTTGGTCCCCAGGATGTCGGTGATGCGCAGGACACCGTGGTTGATCACGCTGACGGACGCAGTCGAGTTTTCGGGCAGTTTCACGGACTGCAGCACAAGGACGCCTCCGGAGGGGTCGGAGTCATTGGCCAGCGGGTCCAGCAGCACGCTGCCGCCGGTGGGCATGAGCGCCACGTCGTGGACGGCGACGGGGTCACCGGCCTCGTCTCCGGATTCCACGTCAACGCGGATGAGCCCCTGGCTGCTTTGCGGGCCGTTGCTGGCGATGTACGTCAGGTAGACCGGGCCGGGGGTGGTGCTGCGGAACGTGAAGGTTCCGCCGTCGGTCACGGGACCCAGTTCGGCGGGGCCGTTGGCCTCCACCTGTGCCAGCCGGAGGGCTCCGCCGTTGGGGTCCACGTCGTTCTTCAGCGGTGAGATGACCAGGTCCTGGCCCACCACGGCAGTGACGTGGTCGGCGTTGACCACGGGTGCGAGGGCTCCCGGCGGCTGGACGTTGACCACGACTTTCCCGGTGACGGTGTCCCGGCCGTCCCAGATGGTGACTTCCACGGCTTTCTTGCCGGCTGTCGCGCCGGAGTCCTGGAAGGTGAGCAGGCCGTCACGGCGGACTTTCACCTGGTCCTGGTCGTTGTCCGCCTTGGCGTCGAGGAGCACCAGGTCGTCGCCGTCGGGATCGATCCAGTCCGTGAGGATGTTCTGGCTGACTGTCTTGCCCTGTTCCACCAGCATGGTGGTGGTGTTGTCCCCGCGCTTGAACTGCGGAGGTTTGTTCTCGTCGGGCCCAACCACGCTGAGCGTGACCTGCCCGCCGGCGGAGAGGCCGCGGCCGTCGGAGGCGCTGTAGCTGAATGTCTCGGTGCCGGGTTTCGCGTCGGCGGGAACGGAGATCTGGAAGGCGGTGCCGCCGTAGATGTTCTGGAGGCTTCCGGCCTGGGGTCCGGAGTCCCCCACCGCTGCGGTGAGCACGTCGCCGTCGGGGTCCGAATCGTTGTCCAGGACGCTGAGGATGGTGGTGCGGCCGGGGCGCACGCCGACGGCGTCGGGCTTGGTTTCCGGCGGACGGTTGGGTTTGGTGCGGTCCGGAAGGACGTTGATGGTGTTGTTGTCCGCGGACTCCTGGTCCTGCTCGTCGGACTCATTCTTGGGCGGGACGACGTCGTCCCAGTTGTTGACCAGCTGCATGTTCTGGTTGACCAGCCACACGTTGCCCGAGTTCACGTCGTTCAGGACCACCAGGTCACGGTTCACCCGAAAAACATACGACGGCGAGGCGCTCGCCTTGGGCACGTCAACGTTCTTGTCATCGCCATCGTTCACGCAGTCCCGAACATACTTGTTCGCCCCCGACCACGCCGCATGCACACACCCGCCCAGCTGGACAGGGGCAGCCGGCACACCCTCGCCGTCGAACGTCACCGTCTTCGCCGTGGACCCGTCCAGCGGCTGCTTCAACAGCGCCTTGGGCGTCGAAACCGCCACGAAATCACTGCCCGGCCCGCCCTGCTGCAACTTCGCATCCCGCGCGTTCTCCACCTGGAGACGCTTCCCGCCGGGCAGGAACAGCCTTCCCGCCGCCGCATCAAGAAGCACGGGCTTATCGCCCACCACCGTGATCTGGAGGTCCCCTGCACCTTTAAGCTCCGCCCAGGTCTCGGACTCCGAGGACGTTACTTCCCCGTTGGCGTCAACACCGGTGACCGTCACCGCACCGGACTTGGGATCCGCCGAATAGATCCGGTCGTCCTCCCCCACCGCCGAGACAATGCCCTCTGAGCCCACCATGACGGGCTCGGAGGCTTCCTCGTCAAAACCGTTGACCGTGGACGGAGACACCGCCCACACCTTGCCTGACGCTGCGTCGGTCACCGAGATCACCTCAGATCCGAAACTCACATCCGCGGACCCCGGCAGCTGCTTGTCCCCGCCCAGCCGCATGTTCGCCGGCGACACCTGGTTCAACGTTGACCCGGTCTCGTCATCAACGAACACATCCCCCGCGTCCTGCAGGATGTCGAACGTCGTGGACGCCGGCGTTACCGCCCCGTCAAGGACCCGGGAAGGATAATTCAACCGGCCCACTGCGTTCTTGGACTTGGACACCACCCACACGCCGCCGTCGTTCAATTCCACCTCGGTGGTTTTGAACCCCGGATACAGAATTGCCCCCGTCACCACAACAGCAGCGGCTGCACTGAAAGCAGTGCCCGTCACCATTTTTTTGTGGCGCCGATTCAGTCCAAGTTTCCCCAGCAGACTTGTCACAGCTTGATATCCCCTGAAATTACTGCTGCCGCAGGCAGCTGTCCGGCCGGGACTCGCCCGGACCTTGATGTTGTGCTGCTCCTGGCAGGAAGCAGCCGAGACCCGACATGAATGACACCCGGCCACGCTTGGCGCCGAGTGCCGGCAAAGGTAACTTGCCCGGTGGCAAGCATACCCACGGCCACATGTGGCCGCGATGGGGAGCCCTGCCCACGGGAGGTTGCCGTCCTTCGCCGCCGCACCGACTATACCGTGATTGACCAACAACTGGAGAAACTATTTTAGGGCTGGTCCCTCCACCTGAAGAATCAGGCGTCCTAGTCCAGCACAAGCCCCTTGCCAAGACCCCGCTCCAGGCGCACCGGCCGGATCTCGCCGAAACCCCGGACGTTTTCGGGCGGCTGGGGCTCCAGCACGAACCGTTCGTCGTGCTCCAGGGCCGAGGCCGTCATCGAGTCCACCAACACCGTCCCGGGGTCGGCCAGGGTGGTAAGCCGCGCCGCCAGGTTCACCGTGGGCCCGTAGATGTCACCAAGCCGGGACAGGATCCTTCCCCACACCATGGCCACCCGCGCTTCGGGAAGGATTTCATCCTCCGTGAAGGCCTGCGCCAGGGCAAGGGAGATCTCAGCGCCGGCAGCGGGGGTTTCCGCGATGTACAGGACCTCGTCCCCCACTGTTTTCACCAGCCTGCCGCCGCCGACGGAGATGATCTCCGCGCACTTGTTCTCGAAGCGCTGGACCAGGCGGGCGAGGGTTTTTTCATTCATGCGCCGGGACAGGCTGGTGTAGGAGACCAGGTCCGCGAAACCCACGGCGCGTGCCAGCGGCAGCGGCGCGTCGTCCTCATCGCCTTCCCGGCCTTCCTCACTGGCCTGGAGCCCCGCCTCCGCCCGGACGGCGAGCCGCTGCACGCCGGCATTGAGCTGGCGCCGCCAGGAGTACACCAGTATTTCTTCGAGGGCGTCCACCAGCGCGGGCAGTTCGTTGACCAGCCGCTTGCGCGCCACGGCATCCGTGACCCCCTGTTCGTGGACCATGTCCTCCACAAGGGCTTCGATCTGCCATACCACCATCCGGTCCGTCATCTGCCCGATGGAACGGGTGACAGAGATGGCGGCCTCCTCCGTCAGCTTGCCGGAGCGCACCAGGTCCACCACGGTGGAAAGTGCGGCCTGGTCCCGCTCGGTGAAGGCAACGTCCTCGTCGCCGAAGTTGGGAAAGCCCAGGGCGCGCCACAGCTTGCGGGCGGACAGCAGGGACAGCCCTGCGCCGGCTGCGACTTCACGACGGCGGAGCTTGCGTTCGCCCCCAAGGAGCCGGGCTTCCAGCGCCTTCATGGCGAGCCGTTCGGCTGACATGGTGCCCGTCGCGGGATGGGCGTCCATCGCGGACGGGGGCGTGATCGAGTCCACGCGTTCCTGCTGGTCCTCATCGTTCATCCCGTCCACCTTCTCTCAGTTCCCATGGCAATGCTCCGGCAGGGTAATCGAGCGCCCCGCCGGACTGGCCTTCGCGTTCGTCGGGCAGTTCCTCGAGGGCGTCAAGGATGAAATCCCGGAACCTGGCAACCTCCGGCACATCCCGGAAAGTCACGACGCCCTGATACCCGGTTTCCAAGGATATATTCCCGGAGCGCAACAGGCGCTGAAGTACCGACTCGTGGACGGTCAGGTGGCGCACCGATGCCAGGTTCACCTGCTGGTCCTGCCGCCGCACCAGGCCGGACCTGGAGATGAGCCTCCGGCTGGTGAGCGTATACCGGGTGCCCTGCCATCGCAGCAGCCGGGGCAGGCAGTAACCCAGCCAGACGCCGGCCGCCGCCAGGATGCATCCTGCCACCAGCGCCGGCGTCCATCGTGCCTCCAGGCCGGGGATGACCCTCAACGCTTCCCCGCGGACCACCCACGCCGAAGCAAAGGCGGCAAGTGCCGGTGAGAGTATGAAGGCTGCGGCTGCCCCCGCCAGCTTCCTCGGCTGCGGGCGGGTGGTGACAATCACCTGCTCGCCCGGGACGAGGTCTTTACGCATATCCGCCCTGGCCGGAAGCATCCGGGGAGGTCCACGGACGCAGGTGCACCACGTCGCCGGCAGTCACAACGTGCTCACGGGAATCCCGGTCAACCACCAGCAGTGAGCCGTACTCGTCGAGCCGGGATGCGTGGCCGATGATTTCGTGGTCGCCGGGGAGCTGCGCCCGCACCTGCTTGCCCAGCGTCGTCATGACGGCCTCCACGCGCTTGTGCAGCGACGGGCCGCCGGCCAGGCCCGCCGCGGGATCGCCGTCGGCATTGCAGAAGCTGCGGTAAAGAACGGCAAAGTGCGACAGATAGCTCTTCAGCAACTCGGTCCGGTCCGCTGTCCGCGGCGCCTCCAGGACCACGGACGTGGCGGTGGGCACGGGGAGCTCCTCCTCCCGGAGGGTGACGTTCAAGCCGGTTCCAAGGATGACGGGCGGCACCGAGCCGTCCACCATGGGACCCAGCTGGGCCAGGATTCCGGCAATCTTTTTTCCGCGCACCAGGACGTCGTTGGGCCACTTCAGCTCCGCGGGGAGGCCGGCCGTCTCCAGCAGGGTTTCGCGCAGCGCCAGGGCTCCGATGAGGGACAGCCAGGAATAGCTTTGGGTGGGGAGCGGCCTGCCTTCCGCGTTCGCGGGCCTCAGGACCACCGAAACGGACACGGAACTCAGGGGCGGCGCCTCCCAGTGCCTGTCCAGGCGTCCCCGGGCCGCCGTCTGGTATTCGGCCGTCAGCACCGACATGTCCGGCCACGCCGAGGGCTCCACGGTCACCGACCGGAGCAGGTCCGCGTTGGTGGACCCGGTGGAGTCCACCACCTCGAGCCGTGCGATGCCGGTGGCGGACAGGAAGTCCTGGTCCGCGAGGTCGCTCCGGTTCAGCGGCGTACCGGGGGCATGTGCGTCATCCATACCTAAACTCTACCGACCCGGCCCGGCCCCGGCTGCCCGCAGCCGGGGCACCTGCGGGACCGGCGGAGGGCCGGCTACAGGAAAATATCCGGCACCAGGCGGTCTTCCGGAGCCCCCAGGCTGTACGGCCGGAAATCAGTGACTCCAGCAGCTGTGAGCACTGCCTCGTCCGTGTAGAAATTCCCGCTGGGCCGGCTGCCGCTTTCCACGTTGCTGCCGGTGAGCACGGCGTGGGCCGCGTCCGCCATGATCTCCGGGCCGCGCGCTGCCTGGGCAATGCTCTCCCCGTGGGGCATGTTCCTGATGGCCGCCGTATCAATCAGGGTGCACGGCCACAGCGAATTCACCCGGATACCGTCCGCCTTCAGTTCCTCGGCGAGTCCAAGGGTTGTCAGGCTCATGCCGTACTTGGCCATGGTGTAGGCAAGGTGTTTTCCTGCCCAGTGGGGATCGAGGTTCAGGGGAGGCGAGAGCGTGAGGATGTGGGCACTGTCCGATGACCGCAGCGCAGGCAGCGCCAGCTTGGACAGCAGGAACGTCCCGCGGACATTGATGTCCTGCATGAGGTCGTACTTTTTCATGTCCACGTCGTCGGTGCGGGAGAGGTCGATGGCGGACGCATTGTTGATCACGGCATCGATCCCGCCAAAGTTCTCCACCGCAGAGGAGACGGCGCGGGCCACGTCGTCATCGTTCCGGACATCCCCCACCAGGGGCAGCGCCTGTCCGCCGGCGTCTTCGATCTCCCGGGCGGCGGAATAGACGGTCCCGGCAAGCTTGGGATGCGGCTCCCCGGTCTTGGCCATCAGGACGATATTGGCGCCGTCCCGGGCCGCACGGAGGGCAATCGCCAGGCCGATGCCGCGGCTTCCGCCGGAGATCACGAGGGTCCGTCCGTGGAGGGAGGCGGCGGCCCGGTAGGGGCCTGCGGGGGCGTGCAAAGCATCATTGCTCGAAGTCATGGCACCACTCTAACCCAGCTAAGTTACTGACGAGTAACATGACATTGCTGGTGATCGCGGCGCAGAAAATTGTAGGTTCCCTACAGCTGCGGCGGCCGGAAGCGTCACTAGACTTGCCAGCAGGGTTCGTCTTTTGTGTGGAAGCTACTTAAAACCCTGCACAACTGCCGGCCAGCAAACTCAGCACCACAGAATCAATCTGCTACAGAGCCGGAGACACTTGATGAGCCACGATCTGACAACGACAGCGGGAAAGATCGCCGATTTCCGCGACCGCCAGGCGCGTGCCGAACAGCCCTCCGGCCCCGAAGCCATCGAAAAGCAGCACGCCCGCGGCAAGAACACCGCCCGGGAGCGCATCGGCCTCCTGCTGGATGAGGACTCGTTCGTGGAGTTCGATGCCCTGGCAGTGCACCGATCCACAGCGTTCGGCATGGAGAAGAAGAAGCCGCTGGGCGACGGCCTGGTTTCCGGCTACGGCACCGTGGACGGCCGCCTGGTGGCCGTCTACAGCCAGGATTTTTCCGTCTACGGCGGCTCGCTCAGCCAGGTCAATGGCGAAAAGATTGTCAAGGTGCAGGAGTTTGCGCTGCGCAACGGCTGCCCCGTCGTCGGCATCCTTGACGGCGGCGGAGCCCGTATCCAGGAAGGCGTGGCCTCCCTGGCGATGTTCGCGGACATCTTCCGTAACAACGTCCACGCCTCCGGCGTCGTCCCGCAGATCTCCCTGATCATGGGCCCCTCGGCCGGCGGGGCCGCCTACTCCCCTGCCCTCACCGACTACGTGGTGATGGTGGACAAGACCTCCCACATGTTCATTACCGGCCCGGACGTCATCAAGACGGTGACCGGCGAGGACGTTGACATGGAAACCCTCGGCGGCGCCCGGCAGCACAACGCCACCACGGGAACGTCCACCTACCTTGCCTCCGACGAAGGGGACGCCATCGAGTTCGTCCGCGAACTGCTGGACTTCCTGCCGTCCAACAACCTGTCCGAGGCACCCGTCCTGGAGCACACCCAGGAACTGGAACTCGACGACGACGACCTCGCCCTGGATGCGCTCATCCCCGACTCCGCCAACCAGCCTTATGACATGCGCACGGTGGTTGAGCAGATCGTGGACGACGGCCACTTCCTGGAAATGCAGGCCCTGTACGCGCCAAACGTCATGATCGGGTACGGCCGGGTGGAAGGCCATACGGTGGGCATCGTTGCCAACCAGCCCCTGCAGTTCGCCGGCACCCTGGACATCGCGGCGTCGGAAAAGGCCGCCCGGTTCGTCCGGCACTGCGACGCGTTCAACATTCCCATCATTACCCTGGTGGACGTGCCCGGCTTCCTTCCCGGCAAGGACCAGGAATTCCAGGGCATCATCCGCCGCGGAGCCAAACTCCTGTACGCCTACGCCGAGGCCACCGTGCCCAAGCTCACCGTGATCACCCGCAAGGCCTACGGCGGCGCCTACATCGTGATGGGCTCCAAAAAACTCGGCGCAGACCTGAACCTGGCCTGGCCCACCGCCCAGATCGGCGTCATGGGCGCCCAGGGCGCCGTCAACATCCTGTACCGCCGCGACCTCGCCGCGGTGGCGGAGGCCGGCGGCGACGTCGAGGCACGGCGCGCCGAAGTGATCCGGCAGTACGAGGAGGAGCTCCTCAACCCCTACCAGGCGGCGGAACTCGGGTACGTTGACGCCGTCATCGCCCCCTCCGAAACCCGGCTGCAGATCATCAGGGGCCTGCGCGCCCTGCGCGACAAGCGCGCCAGCCTCCCCACCAAGAAGCATGGGAACATTCCGCTGTGACCCCCACCGAGCCTGCTGGCGACAACAACGCACCCGCCACGCCCCTCCTCTCAGTAGTGAAAGGGCAGCCGACAGCCGAGGAGCTGGCGGCGCTGACCGCCGTCGTGCTTTCCTTGGGCGGCGTCCAGAACACCGGGACGGACAAGCCGCCGGTCCGGCACTGGGTCCGCCGCCAGCAGCTGAGGCTGGACCCCACCCCGGGTCCCGGCGCGTGGAAGCGGAGCCGCGGCTAGCGGGGCCTGCCGCACGCTCCGGCGGCGTGGGCCTGTCCGGAAGAGCCGCAGCGCCGTTAGTCTCTGAGGGTGACTACAGACACCTCTCCTGCCGCCCGCCCGCATACCCGCATCGACGCCGTCGCAGATGACTACACCGACACCCTCATCAGGCTCAACCCGTCCTTCGCCACTACCCTCGGCGTCCCCGGGCACGAAACCGAATACCAGGACTTCTCCCCCGCCGGCATTGCCGAATTTGCAGAGGCCGCGCGCAAGGCACTGACCGACCTCGAAGGCCTCGAGCCGGAGGACGATGTTGACGCCGTGACGCTCGACGCCATGCAGGAGCGGCTGGGCCTGCAGCTGCTGATCCACGCCTCGGGCTGGGATTACGCCGACCTGAACAACATCGCCTCCCCGGCCCAGGACATCCGCGCGATCTTCGACCTCATGCCGACGGAGACCGTGGAGGACTGGCAGCACATTGCCGGCCGCGCGTCCAACGTTCCCGCAGCCATCGCCGGCTACACCGAATCCCTGCGCCAGGCGAAGGACGCCGGCCGGGTCGCCGCGGTGCGCCAGGTCAGGATCGTCATTGAGCAGGTCACAAAGTACGCCGCCGGGGACGGCTTCTTTGCGAAGCTCGCGGCAGGGGCAGCCACGGCCGCCGGGCCGCTGCCCGCCGCCGTCCAGGAAGAGCTCGACGCCGGCGCTGCCGCCGCCCGGGCAGCGTACGCCGGGCTGGCGGAGTTCCTCCGCGCGGAGCTGCTGCCCGCCGCGCCCGAGAAGGACGCCGTGGGCAGGGCGCGCTACGCCCTCGCCTCCCGCTCGTTCCTTGGCGCGACGGTTGACCTGGAAGAGACCTACGCCTGGGGCGTCGAGGAACTGGACAGGCTCATCGCACGGCAGGAACAAGTGGCGGACACCATCAAGGCCGGCGCCACCATCGCCGAGGCCAAGGAGATCCTGGACAACGACCCCGCGCGCCAGCTGAAAGGAAAGGAGGCGCTGAGGGAATGGATGCAGGAGCTTTCGGACAAAGCCGTGGCCGAACTCGCCGGCGTCCACTTCGACATCCCGGACGTCATGAAGAAGCTGGAATGCCTGATCGCGCCCACCGACGAAGGGGGCATCTACTACACCGGCCCCTCGGATGACTTCAGCCGCCCCGGCCGCATGTGGTGGTCCGTCCCCGCCGGCGAGGACACCTTCACCACCTGGGCCGAAACCACCACCGTCTACCACGAAGGCGTGCCGGGCCACCACCTCCAGGTGGCCACCGCGACCTACCGCCGCGAACTGCTGAACAAATGGCGGCGCAACGTCTGCTGGACCTCCGGCCACGGCGAAGGCTGGGCGCTGTACGCGGAAAACCTCATGCAGGAACTGGGCTACCTCAACGATCCCGGCGACCACATGGGCATGCTGGACATGCAACGGATGCGGGCCGCCCGCGTGGTGTTCGATATCGGCGTCCACCTTGAGCTGGAAGTCCCCGGGCGCTGGGGCTCCGGCACCTGGACCCCGGACAAAGGCTATGAGTTCCTGAAGGAGAACCTGCCCATCAGCGAAGGACAGCTCAACTTCGAGTTCACGCGCTACCTGGGCTGGCCGGGCCAGGCACCGTCCTACAAAGTGGGCCAGCGGCTCTGGGAACAGATCCGCGCGGAACTCGAGGCACGCCCCGGGTTCGACCTCAAGGAGTTCCACACAAGGGCACTCAACATCGGCTCAGTCGGGCTCGACACGCTCAGGCGGGCACTGCTCTGAGTTCCACTGAATGGGCCCACGCCGGCAGGGTTCCCTGGCCGAGCTTGCGAGGCTAGGGAGCCGGTGGGGAGCAAGCTGCCGGAAGGCACCCACGTCGGGCCTTTTGCCCCTGCAACAGAGAGACATTAACCACAGCAGGGCCGGGAATACTTAACATAGGGGGCTGAAACCCTTGTCCTCACAAGGATTTTTGGCTTCGGTGGAAACTTGGGGGACGTAATATTTCTCAATGTTCGTTCGCCGTGGTATGCGAATGGCCCTTAGCGTATTCGGGTGAGCACTCAGACAAGCACTCCTCCCCCCGCAGGAAAGACCGGCTTCCAGCTGCCCCAATGGGCTGGCTCGTTCGGCTTCCAGATCATCGCCGCCCTCATCGTCGGGCTCGGCCTCGGCCTGCTGGCCAAGTACACCGGCAGCACCAAGGCCAGCCCCAACGCCCTTGGCGCCACGCTGCAGACCATCGGCTCAAGCTACGTGTCGCTGCTGCAGACCGCCGTCGTACCCCTGATCTTCACCGCAGTGGTCAGCTCCATCTCGAACCTGCGCCAGGTCTCCAACGCCGCCAAGCTCGCCTGGAACACCCTGCTGTGGTTCGCCATCACGTCCCTGATCGCCGTGCTGATCGGCATCGGCCTGGGTGTCCTGCTGCAGCCCGGTGCCAACACCGGCATCTCAGAGGAAGCCAAGTACTCCGGCAAGTCCGGTGACTGGTGGGCCTTCCTGGTGGGCCTCTTCCCCAAGAACTTCCTGGGACTCGGCGCCAGCTCCACCGTTGCCGAATCCGGCGCGGTCACCACCTCCGTCAGTTTCAACGTGCTCCAGATCCTCGTGATCGCCATCGCCGTCGGTGTTGCCGCACTCAAGGTAGGCAAGGCTGCCGAGCCCTTCCTGAACCTGAACGCTTCGGCGCTGGCCGTCATCCAGAAGGTGCTGTGGTGGATCATCCGGATCGCCCCGCTGGGCACTGTGGGCCTCATCGGCAACGCCGTTGCCGTCTACGGCTGGGACACCATCGGTTCCCTGGGTAAGTTCACCTTCGCCATCTACGTTGGCCTGGCCCTGGTCATCTTCGCGGTGTACCCCATCCTGGTCCGCGCCCATGGCCTCTCGGTCAAGCAGTACTTCTCGGGCGTGTGGCCCGCCGTCCAGCTGGCCTTCGTCTCCCGCTCCTCCGTGGGCACCCTGCCGCTGACCCAGCGAGTCACCGAGCGCAGCCTGGGCGTCCCCCGCGCCTACGCCTCCTTCGCCGTGCCGCTGGGAGCCACCACCAAGATGGACGGCTGCGCCGCAATCTACCCCGCGATCTCAGCCATCTTCGTGGCCCAGTTCTTCGGAATCCAGCTGGACTTCACCCAGTACCTGCTGATCGCCCTGGTTTCCGTGCTTGGTTCCGCCGCCACGGCCGGCACCACCGGCGCCGTGGTGATGCTTACGCTGACGCTGTCCACGCTGGGACTGCCGCTGGCCGGCGTCGGACTGCTCCTGGCCATTGATCCGATCCTGGACATGGGCCGCACCGCGGTCAACGTGGCCGGCCAGGCCCTGGTTCCCACCATCGTGGCCAAGCGCCAGGGCATCCTGGACGAGCACCTGTACAACGCGCCCCGCAACGGCACACCGTTTGTCGACGACAGCTTCGACGCTGACGCCGCTCCCCAGGACGGCACCACCACGGACACCGCTCCGCGCCACCTTGAGGATGCGAAGGCCTAAAGGCCCCTGCTCACCCACCACAAAGAAGTCCCCGGGAACCCAACGGTTCCCGGGGACTTCTTTCTGTGTGAAGCGCCATCTCTGTGCAAGGCGCTGCCCGGCAGGAGGCCAGGCGTGCGGTCAGTGCCCGCCGCCGCCGATCACGCCGTTCTCCACCGCCTTGGTGACGGCGTCCGCCTCGGCCTGCGTCAGCTTCCCGTCCGCGACCGCCTGGTCCAGCCGGGTCTTGAGACCCGCCGCCTTTTCTGCCTGCCGCTCGCTGCGGAGCTCCCCCAGCGCCGCGGTGACCTTGGATTCCTCGATGCCAAGCGATTCAGCCAGCGACTTCGCAAGGGCGGCCTCGCGGGTGGCTGCATCAGGCTTCTCCCCCTCCGCCGGAGGACCGGCAGGCTTGTTGGCATCGCGGAAGGCCTGCAGGGCCTCCGTCACCTTTGCTTCCTCAACGCCCAGCTTCTCCGCCAGCGCGGACGCCTGGGCAATTCCCCGCTCACCGCCCCGGCCGCCGTGCTTGCCCATGCCGCCGGGCATGGTGCTGGTGCTGCCGTCGGCCGATGCGCTCGCGCTCGGGGTGGGAGTGGGTGTCGTGGTAGCGGAGGCCATGCCGGCAACGCCGATGCCGGCACCAAGGGCCAGCGCCGCGGCTGACAGGCCGAGGGTCATTTTCTTTGTGCGTGACATTTCTTGTCTCCTGGTACTGCCGTCCGGGACGGCTGCTGATCGTCAGTCCTTTTCGGGACATTTCCAGCATCGGCAAGCAACTCATGGGAGAGCTGTCGGGAACCTTTCATTCTGCTGTGAAAATAAGTTGCCCAGAGTGCAAACTTGCACATAGTGTAAAAGGGTGTCGATGACCCCTGCCCCGCCGGACGCCCCCGGACAACCAGGCGACCAGCCTTCCGCGCCGCCTTCCCGGCGGGAGCTGAACAAAGCCGCCACCCGCCAGGCCATCACGGACGCGGCGCTGACCCTCCTGCGCAGCAGCGGGCCCGGGAACTTCACCGTGGAGGACATTGCAGACGCGGCCGGAATTTCACGCCGGACCTTCTTCAACTACTTCGGCAGCACGGACGCCGCCCTGGCTTCCGTCACCCATGGCTTCCTGGACAACGCCATCCAGCAGTTCAGGCTCCGGCCCGCCGACGAACCCGTCCTCCAGTCCGCCCAAGAGGCACTCATGGCGCTTGCGGACCCGATGACGGTGGCCCCGCTGGCAGAACTGTTCACACTGACCCAGCAGAGCAGCCTGATGTCCCATTCCGAGCTGGAAGCCTGGGACCACTGCCGGGAACAGATCACCGCCGTGGCCCGCGAACGTGCGTCCGCCACTCCCGGCGCAGCGGACGAGCTCTACCTCCGCGCCCTCGCGGGGTCGGTGATTTCCTGCGGCAAGGCCGCCATGGAGGTCTGGTTTTCCCGCCGCGGCGCCGACCTCTCACCGGCATCCCTCGCGGAGCTCAGGCAGCTCCTGATCGATGCCATGGCCCTGCTCGGTTCCGGTTTCACCATCGGCGGCACGCCCGCCCCCTCATCCTCAGCCTCCCGTTCCTCCTGATCAGATCGGTCACCTCATATGGCACTGTTCCTTTACCGCCTGGGCAAGTTCTCCTACCGCCGGCGCTGGCTGGTCATTTCCCTCTGGCTTGCCGCACTGCTGGCCGTGGGCGGTGCCGCCGCAGCGTTCCACGGAACACTGTCCAACAACTTCCAGATTCCCGGCACCGAAACGCAGCGGATCGCGGACAAGCTGAAGGAAGAGCTTCCCTCGGCATCCGGAGGCACGGCCACCATCGTTTTTGAGGCGCCCGACGGCGGCTTTACCGCCGAGAGCCGGACCGCCGTCACGGATGCGCTCAGGAAGCTTGAGACCGTGCCGGACGTCCGCGGCACCGTGGATCCCTTCGCCACGCAGGCCCAGGTGGACCAGGCAGGGCAGGCCATCACCGACGGCGAGCAGCAGCTTGCCGCGGGCCAGGCCCAGCTGGACGCCTCCCAAGCCCAGCTCGAAGCCGGCCAGGCGCAGCTGGCCGCAGCAGAGCAGCAGCTTTCCGCAGCCGGCGCACCTGCCACACTCATCGAGGCCCAGCTCGGCCAGCCAAAGGCGGCACTGGCCGAGGGCCAGGCCAGGCTCGAGGCAGGCGCCCGGGAGCTGGAAACCAGCAAGGCAAAGCTCGAACTCGGCAAGCGCCAGGCAGAAGCGTCCTCGGCCATTCGGTTCGTGTCCGAAGACGGCCGCGCCGCCGTGGCCCAGGTCCAGTTCAACACCTCCATCAACGGCCTGGGCCCCGAGGTCCGCCAGCAGGTCCAGGACATCGCCCACGAGACGTCCGGCGCCGGCGTCACCGCCTACGCCAGCAAGGAAATCACCGAGGACATTTCCGAACTTTTCGGCGCCGCTGAGATCATCGGCATTGCGGTGGCAGCCCTGGTCCTGATCCTGATGCTGGGTACGCTGGTCGCCGCCGGACTGCCGCTGCTGATGGCCGTGGTGGGCGTCGGCGTGGGGGTCGGCATCACGTTCGCCCTGTCCGGCCTCTTCGACATGAGCTCCATCTCTCCCATGCTGGCCCTCATGCTGGGCCTGGCCGTGGGCATCGATTACTCCCTCTTCATCGTCAACCGCCACCGGACGCAGCTGCTTGCCGGGATGGATCCGGAGGAGTCCGTGGCGCGGGCCACCGGCACCTCCGGCAACGCCGTGGTTTTCGCCGGCCTGACCGTGATCATCGCCCTCGCCGCGCTGGTGGTGCCGGGCCTGCCGTTCCTCACCGTCATGGGCCTGGCCGCGGCCGGCACCGTTGCCGTGGCCGTCCTGGTGGCCATCACCCTGACGCCCGCCATGCTGTCCCTGATCGGCCGGCGCATTATCTCCCGGCGGGACTGGGCCAAAGCCGATGCCCACAACGCGGAGCCCGGCCACGAAGCAGCCGATGAGGCCAGGGACCGCGAGCGCAGCACCCGCGGCTGGGGCGGCCTGGTCACCCGCCACCCCATCCTGGCCCTCCTGGCCGGCGTGCTCCTCCTGGGCACCCTCGCGCTGCCGGCCACCCAGCTGCAGCTCGCACTGCCCGACGGCGGCTCCGAACCCGTGGACTCCGAGGCCTATCAGGCGTACGACCTCACGGCCCGCAGTTTCGGCGAGGGCGTCACCGGCCCCATCGTCGCCGTGGGCGAGTTCCCGGCCGGCCTTGATGAAGCCCAGGCACAGACCCTGCAGTACGACGTCGCGGACAAGCTCCGCGCCGTGGACAATGTGGTGGCAGCCGTGCCGGTTGCCCTCAGCGAGGACCGCCGGACCGCCGTCTTCCAGGTCATCCCCGAGGAAGGCCCGGCCAGCGCCAGCACCGTCAACGTGGTGTCCGAGCTCCGCGGCCTCAATGACGACATCCAGTCCGAGCACGGCGTGGCGACGGGTCTGACAGGCCAGACGGCCGGGAACATCGACGTCTCCACCAAGCTGGGTGACGCCCTGCCGCCCTACCTGGCGATCGTCGTCGGACTTTCCCTGATCCTGCTGCTGCTGGTGTTCCGTTCCATCGTGGTGCCGCTGCTGGCCACGGGCGGTTTCCTCCTCTCGCTCGCCGCTGCCTTCGGCGCCGTGGTGGCTGTCTACCAGTGGGGCTGGCTCGGCGGGGTGTTCGACGTCGCCAACCCCGGCGCCGTGCTGAGCTTCCTGCCCATCATCCTGATCGGTGTGCTGTTTGGCCTGGCCATGGACTACCAGGTGTTCATCGCCTCGGGCATGCGGGAGGCCTACATGCACGGTTCCACCGCCAAGGAGGCCGTCCGGGTGGGCTTCCGCCACGCGGCCGCTGTGGTGACCGCCGCCGCGATCATCATGGTCAGCGTGTTCGCGGGCTTCATCTTCAGCCACCTCACCATGGTCCGGCCGCTGGGCTTCGCCATGGCGTTCGGTGTACTCCTGGACGCCTTCGTGGTGCGCATGACCATCGTCCCTGCCGTGATGTACCTGCTGGGTGAAAAGTCCTGGTGGCTGCCCCGGTGGCTGGACCGGATCCTGCCTGACGTGGACGTGGAAGGCGCCAAGCTCACCCGGTCCGATTCTGCACCGGTTCCCGGGGAACTGGTCCACCAGGCCGGGCCGGTCAATTAGGCTGGATTTGTGGTCCGCCTGATTCTTGCATCCCAGTCCCCCGCCCGCACCAAGCTCCTGGCCGAGGCCGGCATCCGGCACTCCATCCTGGTGTCCGACGTGGACGAGGACGCCGTCCAGGCCAGCTACGGCGTCACCGATCCGCACGACACCGCCCTGCTGCTTGCCAGGGCCAAGGCCGAGGCGGTGGCGGCGCTGCCGGAAGCTGAGGGCGCGCTGGTGCTGGGCTGCGACTCTGTGTTCGAGTTCGACGGCGAGGCGCACGGCAAGCCGTACACCGCCGAGATCGCCCGCGAGCGCATGCTGCGGATGAGTGGCAACACCGGGGTGCTGCATACGGGCCATTGGCTGGTGGACTGCCGGGACACACATCCCGACGGCGAAGGTACCGGCACCGGCACCGGCGCCACCCTCGGGACGGTGGCCTCGGCCGAGGTCAGCTTCCTGGAGATGGACCCGGCAGAAATCGACGCCTACATCGCCACGGGCGAGCCGCTGCACTGTGCCGGCTCCTTCACCATCGACGGCCTGGGCGGGGCGTTCATCCGGAAGGTCGACGGCGACCCGCACACCGTCGTCGGACTTTCCGTCTCCACCCTCCGCAGCCTCCTTGCCGCCGCGAACGTGCGCATCACTGACCTCTGGCGTGGCTGACGGCACCTGCAGCGCCCGCAACAAAAGCACCGCAATTGGCAGGGTCTTGTAGCTTCCCTACAAAGCTTGGCCCGTTTACACGCGGATTCCGCAAGTAATATCGGCGGAACCCTCAAAACCGCGCTAGGCTCCCTGAAGGAAAGAAGGAGACGCCTTGTCAGCAAATTTGGAGCAGTCCGCAGGAACCACGCAGTCGACCCTCACAAAGGTGCTGATCGCCAACCGCGGTGAGATCGCCGTCCGCATCATCCGGGCCGCCCGCGACGAAGGCATCGCCTCAGTGGCTGTCTACGCGGACCCGGACCGCGACGCCCTGCACGTCCGCCTCGCTGACGAAGCCTACGCCCTGGGCGGCAACACCGCCGCCGAGTCCTACCTGGTCATGGACAAAATCATCGACGCCGCCCGCCAGTCCGGCGCCGACGCCATCCACCCCGGCTACGGCTTCCTTGCCGAAAATGCCGAGTTTGCCGCCAAGGTGATCGCCGCCGGCATCACCTGGATCGGCCCCTCCCCCGAAGCCATTTCCGCCCTGGGCGACAAGGTCCAGGCCCGCCACATCGCGGAAAAGGTCGGCGCCCCTCAGGTCCCCGGCACCGCTGACCCGGTGGAATCCGCCGAGGAGATCCTCGAGTTCGTGGACCGGCACGGACTGCCGGTGGCCATCAAGGCTGCGTTTGGCGGTGGCGGACGCGGCATCAAGGTTGCCCGCACCCGCGAGGAAATCCCCGAACTGTTTGAATCCGCCGTGCGCGAGGCCACCGCCGCGTTCGGCCGCGGCGAGTGCTTCATCGAGCGCTTCCTGGACGCTCCCCGGCACGTCGAGACCCAGTGCCTGGCGGACGCCCACGGCAACGTCGTGGTGGTCTCCACCCGCGACTGCTCGCTCCAGCGCCGCAACCAGAAGCTCGTCGAAGAAGCCCCGGCACCCTTCCTCACCGAGGAGCAGAACCGCCGGCTCTACGAGTCTTCCAAGGCAATCCTCAAGGAGGCAGGCTACCTGGGTGCCGGCACCTGCGAATTCCTGGTGGGACAGGACGGCACCATCTCCTTCCTGGAAGTGAACACCCGCCTCCAGGTGGAGCACTGCGTGTCCGAGGAAGTCACCGGCATCGACCTGGTGCGCGAGCAGTTCCGGCTGGCCCGCGGCGAAGAGCTCGGCTACGGCGACCCGGAGGTGCGCGGGCACTCCTTCGAGTTCCGCATCACCGGCGAGGACCCGGGCCGCAACTTCATGCCGGCGCCGGGCACCGTGCGCGTGCTGAAGAACCCCACCGGCCCCGGAGTCCGCATCGACTCCGGCATCGAGCAGGGTGATGAGATCAGCGGCAACTTCGACTCCATGCTCTCCAAGCTGATCGTCACCGGAGCCAACCGCCCCCAGGCCCTGCAGCGTGCCCGCCGCGCGCTTGAGGAAATGGTGGTGGAGGGCATCCCCACGGTTATCCCGTTCGACCTCGCGGTGGTGTCCGATCCCGCATTCGCCCCGGCCGAGGGCCCGTTCACGGTCCACACCCGGTGGATCGAAACAGAATTCGTCAACAACCTTCCTGCCTGGACCCCCGACGGGCCCGCCGACGCGGACGGCGCAGCCGACGACCGCCAGCGCGTGGTGGTGGAAGTGGGCGGCAAGCGCCTGGAAGTGGTCCTGCCCGCATCCCTGGGTGCCCTCGGAACCGGCGGGTCGGCAGCAGCGAAGCCGGCAAAGTCGAAGAAGCGCTCCCGCTCCGGCGGTCCTGCAGCGGCCACCGGCAATGCCCTGACCTCCCCCATGCAGGGAACCATCGTCAAGGTGGCTGTTGCCAACGGCGACGTCGTCTCCGAAGGAGACCTGGTGGTGGTCCTCGAGGCGATGAAGATGGAGCAGCCCCTGACGGCGCACCGCTCCGGAATCGTCATCGGGCTGGAGGCGTCCTCCGGTGAGACAGTGTCTGCCGGCGCCATCATCGCCATGATCGAAGACCAGTAAGCGCCGGAGGCACCCATGCTCGCACCCAGTTTCCAGGAAGAAGTGGGCCGGTACCACCTGGCCGTCCCCGAGATTACCCGGGGCAATCCCGAGCCCGTCAAGGAGCTCTATTCCCGGCTGGACGACGTCACGCTGGCCAACCCCTTTGGCGGGATCGCCCGCGGCTGGGCGCAGGTGGAGGCAAGGCTGGACCAGGCTGCCCGGCAGTTCCAGGACGGCCGGATGCTGGGGTTCGACACCGTCACGTCCTACACCGCACGGGACACCGCCTACCTGGTGGAGACCGAACACTTCCAGGCCCGCCTGGACGGTGCGGCTGTTGCCGAGGAGTTCGCCCTCCGGGTGACCAGCATCTTCCGGCGCGAGGAAGGCTACTGGAAGCTCGTGCACCGGCATGCCGACCCTGCCGCGCGCCCGCAGTCGCGCCGCTCCCTCACCCAGCCTCCGGCCTAGCTGACAGCTCCGGCCCAAACCGGCACACTTAGCAGATGCTGCCTTTCCTGCTCCTGGCCTCCCGGGCCGAGGACGCCGCCGCCGACGACGAATACGACGCCTACCTGCGCTATGGCGGCCTGGAAGAGCGGGAACTGCGCCGCGTCAGGCTCGAGGCTGCACCGCTGCCGGACCTGGACCTCGCGGACTACTCGGGGGTCATTGTTGGCGGAAGCCCCTTCACCTCCAGCGATCCGCCGGAAGGGAAATCAGCCGTCCAGCACCGGGTGGAACGTGAGCTGTCCGGGCTGCTGGACAGGCTGGTGGCCCGGGATTTCCCGTTCCTGGGCGCCTGCTACGGCGTGGGCACGCTCGGCACGCACCAGGGCGCCGTCATCGACAGGACCTATGGTGAACCGCTGGGCGGAGTGGAGATAGAACTCACGGACGCGGGACTCGAGGACCCTGTCCTGAAGGGTATGCCGCGCTCCTTTACCGCCTTCACCGGCCACAAGGAGGCCTGCACCGCCCTGCCGGCGCACGCCGTGCTGCTTGCGCGCTCCGCGGCCTGCCCGGTGCACATGTTCCGCATCCGGACGAATCTCTACGCCACGCAGTTCCACCCCGAACTGGACGTAGACGGGCTCATCACCCGCATCGACATCTACCGCAACGCCGGCTACTTCCCGCCCGAATCGGCTGAGGACCTGATGGAGAACGCCCGGCAGTTCACCGTCACCGAACCCATGAAGGTGCTCCGGAACTTCGTGGACCGCTACGCCCGGTGACACCGCGCACGGCCCCGAAGCGCCGCCGTCGTGCGTTCCCGCCCACTTCCTCCGGCCCCGGACACAAAAGTGCCCGGCGCACTCCCCTGTTGACGGGGAACGCACCGGGCACCGCAGCCACGAACCGGGCTGGAACGTACGGTCCGTATCCCTAGGCCACGTTGTTCTCGTAGTCCAGGTCGCGGGTTTCCTTGCTCACGAACAGGGCAATGAGCGTCAGCACGGCCATGGAGGTCAGGTAGACGCCCACCAGCACGGGACTGCCGTCCGCGAGTTCCCACAGCGCGACGGCGATGAACGGGGCCACCGCTGCGCCCAGGATGCTGGAGAAGTTGTAGCTCACTGCAGACCCCGTGTACCGGACGTTGGTGGGGAACAGTTCGGGCAGCAGGGCGCCCATCGGCCCAAACGTCAGACCCATCAGGGAGAAACCGATCACCAGCAGCGCCATGGTGCCAACAAATCCGCCGCTGAACAGCGGGACGAACAGCAGGCCGAAAACGAAGATCCCGCCGGTGACGGCCAGGAGCATCTTGCGGCGGCCGTACTTCTCGGCCAGCGGCCCGGACACGAGGGTGAAGATACCGAAGAAGACGACGCCGGCAATCAGCATCCACAGGAAGTCGTTGCGGGTGTAGCCCAGTCCGGGGACAAACGCCGCGGCGGCCGCTTCCGACATCGGCTTTCCGGCCTTTTCAGCCGCGGCCCTGGCAGCGTCCAGCGTGGCGGGACGGGTGCCGTAGGTGAGGGTGAAGGTGGTCATCAGATAGAAGAGCACGTACGTGGCGAGCATGATGAACGTGCCCAGGATGAGCTGGCGCCAGCTGGTCTTGAACACCCGGCCCAGCGGCAGCTTGGCCACCTCGTTGGACTCGATCACCTTGGTGAAGGCAGGAGTTTCGATCAGCTTCAGGCGGACGTACAGTCCGATGATCACCATGACGGCGCTGAGCAGGAACGGCACGCGCCAGCCCCAGGCCTGGAAGTCAGCCGGCGAGAGCGCGTAGCTGAACACCAGGAAGATGACGTTGGCGATGATGAAGCCGATGGGCGCGCCCAGCTGCGGGAAGGTCCCGTAGATGGCGCGCTTGTTGGCCGGGGCATTCTCCGTGGCCAGCAGCGCGGCGCCGCTCCATTCACCACCCAGGGCCAGGCCCTGGGCGAAACGCATGACCACCAGCAGGGCCGGAGCCCAGAACTCCCAGCCCGGAACCAGTGCGGTGGGCAGGCAGCCGATCAGGAAGGTCGCAATACCCATGGTCAGGAGGGATGCCACCAGGGTGCCCTTGCGGCCGAATTTGTCGCCGAAGTGGCCAAAGACGATCGAGCCGAGGGGGCGGGCGATGAAGGCCACGCCGAACACGGCGAACGAGCTCAGGAGCTGGGTGGTTTCGTTCTGGTTGGGGAAGAACAGCTGCGGGAAAACCAGCACTGCGGCGGTGGCGTAGACGTAGAAGTCGTAAAACTCGACCGTGGTGCCGATCAGGCTGGCGACGATCACGCGTCCGCGTGAGTTCACCGGCTGGGACCCGGACACCGTGGAGGTATGGGTGGATGACATAGGTAAACGCTTTCGTGAGGACCGGCCGGACCCGGGGTAAAGGAACGGCTCGAAATAGTCAGAGTTCAATATTAGTTCCCTCCGTCCAGTCAATGGACGAAAGGTCCAGCATGCGGACCTGTGTGGTGTGTCTCATTTTGTGGTCCCCGCCGTCCGCCTCACACCCGGCAAGGCCCGCCGATAGGCAAATGTCACAGCGCGTTAACACACGGCGTCCGTCCGTGAAACGCGGCTTCCCTACCTTGGAGGAACAACATCCCCCAGAAGGAGGTACCCCGTGACTGTTGACCGCACCGCCGATGCCGGCACCGGAAGTTCCGTTGATCTCGAAGATTCCGCCTTGCCCGGAACCGCCGCATCCGCCAGCGCACAGCCCGGCCCTACCCGCACCACAGACTCCCCCGCCCTTGAATTCCGCCCCGGCCGCTGGATCGCCAACTGGGATGCCGAGAACAAGGAGCAGTGGGAAACTGCAGGCCGCTCCATTGCACGCCGCAACCTGAACTGGTCAATCTTCGCCGAATTCCTCGGCTTTGTCGTATGGCAGCTCTGGTCCATCGTGGTGGTCCAGCTCCCCGCAGCCGGCTTCACCTTCTCCACCTCCGAAATATTCTGGCTGATCTCCATGCCGAGCCTCGTGGGTGCCACCCTGCGCATCCCGTACACCTTCATGGTTCCCCGCTTCGGCGGCCGCAACTGGACCATCGTGTCCGCCCTGCTGCTCCTGATCCCCTCCATCGGCCTGGCCCTGTGTGTCTCCAACCCGGAAACCCCGTTCGGCGTCATGCTCCTGGTGGCCGCCCTGGCAGGCTTCGGCGGCGGCAACTTCGCCAGCTCCATGGCCAACATCACCTTCTTCTACCCCGCCCGCGAAAAGGGCTGGGCCCTGGGCCTGAACGCCGCCGGCGGCAACATGGGTGCCGCCGTGGCACAGCTGGCCGTCCCGATTGCCATCACCCTCCTCGCCGTCGGCACGGTCAACCTGCCCCTGGCCGGCTGGATGTGGGTCCCGTTCATCCTGATCGCCGCCTTCGGTGCCTGGAAGTACATGGACAACCTCACCAGTGCCAAGGGTGACGTGGCAGGCTCCATCGCAGCGCTGAAGGAACCGCACCTGTGGATCATGGCGCTGCTCTACATCGGCACGTTCGGCTCGTTCATCGGATTCGCCGGTGTCTTCCCCAAACTGATCAAGGACTACTTCCCGGCTTTCTCCTCCATCGGAGTGGGCACTGTGGCACTGTCGCTGGCCTTCCTCGGCCCGCTGGTGGGCTCCCTGGCCCGCCCGTACGGCGGACGCATGGCTGACCGGATGGGCGGTGCCCGCATGACTGTGGCGGCCTTCGCCTCCATGGCCGTCATCACCCTCACCATGATCTGGACCCTTCCGCTGAAGAACTTCTGGCTCTTCCTGGCCCTCTTCCTGATGCTCTTCACCGCCAGCGGCTTCGGAAATGGTGCCACCTATCGGATGATCCCCATCATCTTTGCCACCAACAGCCGCGCTGCCCGGAACGGCGCCAGCTCGGTGGCCACCCAGCGCCTCGCCTCCTCCGCCCTGGGCCTCATCTCCGCTATCGGCGCCTACGGCGGGTTTGTGATCCCGCAGGTGCTGAACGCCTCCAACTCGGCCAGCGGCTCGTACACCCCCGCGTTCTACGGCTTCGTCGGGGCGTACGTCCTGATGCTGGTTGTGTGCTGGTCCTGCTACATCCGCAACGCCAACCGAAATGCGATGGGACACGTCTAACATGACCAAAAGCGCCGACACGCACTGCCCTTACTGCGCCCTGCAGTGCGCCATGACGCTCACGTCTCCCACGGCACTGGCCCCGGCTTCCCAGCCGGGGTCAGTCCCCGTGCCGGGAACTGCCGCCCCCGGAATCCCCTTGGCGGCACCCCTCGAAGTCAGCGGCCGGGATTTCCCCACCAACCGCGGCGGCCTGTGCCGCAAGGGCTGGACCTCCGCCAGCCTCCTGAACCACCCCGGACGGATCACGGAGCCGCTCCTGAAAGGCGCTGACGGCGTCCACCGGCCCATCAGCTGGGACCAGGCCCTGGACCTCGCCGTGTCCGCTGTGAAGGACGCCCGCGCCCGGTACGGCGCCGACGCCGTCGGCGTGTTCGGCGGTGGCGGCCTCACCAACGAAAAGGCCTACATGCTGGGGAAGTTCGCCCGGCTCGCCCTGGGCACCTCCCGCATCGACTACAACGGCCGGTTCTGCATGTCCTCGGCCGCGGCGGCCGGGATGCGCGCTTTCGGCGTTGACCGCGGGCTCCCCTTCCCCCTCGAAGCGCTGGACACCGCCAGCACCATCCTGATGCTCGGCTCCAACGTCGCCGAAACCATGCCGCCGTTCGTGCAGCATCTCAAGGGAACGCGCGACGCCGGCGGGCTGATCGTGGTGGATCCGCGCCGTTCCGCCACTGCCGCGTTCACGGCCGACGGCGGCGGCCTCCACCTCCAGCCCCTGCCGGGCACCGACCTTACCCTTCTCCTGGGCATCTCCCACGTGGTCATCCACGAGAACCTGGTGGACAGCGCGTACCTGGCTGGGCGCACGTCCGGCTACAGTGCCGTAGCCCGCAGCGTCAACTCCTTCTGGCCCGAACGGGTGCAGTCCCTCACCGGCGTCCCGGCTGAACTGATCCGCGAAACGGCCCGCCGGCTGGCCCGGGGCGCACGCGACGGCGGGAGCTATATCCTCACCGGCCGCGGTGTGGAGCAGCACGTGGACGGCACCGACACCGCCACGGCCGCGATCAACCTGAGCCTCCTGCTGGGCCTGCCCGGATCGGCCCGGAGCGGCTACGGGACCCTCACCGGCCAGGGCAACGGCCAGGGCGGACGCGAGCACGGCCAGAAGGCCGACCAGCTCCCCGGCTACCGCAAGATCACCGACCCCGCCGCCCGCGCCCACGTGGCCAAGGTCTGGGGCGTGGAGGAGGACCTCATTCCCGGCCCGGGCCTGCCCGCCGTGCAGCTGCTGAAGTCGCTGGGCAAGCCCGACGGCGTCCGCTGCCTTCTTGTCCACGCCTCCAACATCGCCGTGGCCTCCCCCGACGCCAACGCCGTGATCGCGGGGCTCCGGAGCCTGGACTTCCTGATGGTCTGCGACTTCTTTATGTCTGAGACGGCCGCTGAGGCCGACCTCATCCTTCCCGTCCTCCAGTGGGCGGAGGAAGAGGGCACCCTGACGAACCTCGAAGGCCGCGTGCTGCGCCGCCGCCGGGCCCTCACTCCGCCGGCCGGCGCCCGCAGTGAACTGTGGATCATGGCGCGGCTGGCCGAAGCCCTTGACGCCCCTTCCACCTACAGCGAGGACCCCGAAACCGTGTTCGAGGAACTCCGCCTTGCCTCTGCCGGCGGACTGGCGGACTACTCCGGGATCGACTACGGCATGCTGGACCGCGGCGAAGCCGCCTACTGGCCCTACCCCGCCGGCAGCCAGGGAACACCGCGGCTGTTCCAGGACCGGTTCGCGCACCCGGACGGCAAAGCCGTGATGACCCCGGTGACGCCGCGCCGCCGTCGTGCTCCTGCTGCGCCCCCTGCAGGGGCCGGCACCGCAGCGACAACCATGACCCTCATTACCGGCCGCCTCCTGGAGCACTACCAGTCCGGCGCGCAGACCCGGCGGGTGTCGGAGCTGCTGGCGGCGCAGCCGGAAGCGAAGGTGCAGATCCATCCGGCGGCTGCGGCGTCGATGGGCATCACCGAGGGGTCGCTCGTGTCCGTTGCCAATGAGCGCGGCGAGGTGCAGTGCCGGGCCCAGCTCAGCACCGCCATCCGTCCCGAAACCGTCTTCCTGCCGTTCCACTTCCCCGAACTCGAGAGTGCGAACCGCCTCACGGAAGCGGCCACGGACCCCGTCTCCGGGATGCCGGAGTTCAAGTTCAACACCGTGTGGGTCCGGCCCGTAGCCGCGTCCCTTTCCACCAACGTGCTTCAAACGACGGAGGCCTCATGAGCGAGCAGATTGTCATTGTGGGATTCGGCCCGGTGGCGGCCCGGCTGGTTGACGAACTCCTGCCTGCCGTCCGCAGCGGCAAGGTGGGCCTGACGGTGGTGGGCGAGGAAGCTGAAGCCGCCTACAACCGCGTGCTCGTGGCCGATCTCGGCGTGGGCAGGACCACCGTCGAGGCCCTGGCCCTCTCAGACGCCGCGGAGCTGACTGCCCAGGGCGCCGACATCCGCCTGGGCGTCCGGGTGAAGCGTGTGGACCGCGCCCGGCAGCAGGTCCTCCTGTCCGACGGCGGTGCCGTCCACTACGACCGGCTGGTCTTCGCCACGGGGTCGCGCCCGGTCATTCCCAACCTGACCGGCATCAACCCCGATCCCACCCACCCCGTCCTCCCCGCCGGCGTCACCGCCCTTCGCGACCTCCGCGACGCCGAGGCGCTGCGGCGGGCCGTGACCGGCGGCAAGCGGGTGGTGGTCCTGGGCGGCGGCGTCCTGGGCCTGGAGACCGCCCTGGCCGCGGCGGAAGAAGGAGCCACCGTCACGGTGGTCCACAACGGCCCGCATCCGCTGGGCCGCAACATCGACCGCGGCGGCGGCTCCGTGCTGGCGGCGAGCCTGCGCCGCTGCGGCGTGCGGATGGCCGGCAACGCGCGCTCCACGGGCGTGGAGCACAACGCGCCCGACGGCGGTTTCTCGGCGCTGCTGCTCGACGACAGGTCCGCGATCGACGGCGACCTCCTGGTGCTCTCCTGCGGCGTCCGCCCCCGCACTGAACTCGCCGAGGGCTGCGGGCTCTCCACGTCCGCGGGCATCCTGGTGGACCACAAACTCCGCGCGCACCACGAGCCGCACATCTTTGCCATTGGTGACTGCGCCGAGGTGCGCTGCCCGGATCCGGACTGCGCACCCTGCCGCAACGCCAAGGGGCCCTCCGGCCTGGTGGGGCCGGGCTGGCGGCAGGCCGAGTGGCTGGCCGGGTACCTGACCCTGCTGGCAGACGGCGGGGAGGACGCCGCCCTGCTGCCGGCGCTGCCGGCGGAGCAGCCGGGCGTGATCGTCCTGAAGGCGCGCGGCATGAACATGGCCGTAGCCGGCGACAATTCCGCAGAGCCCTGGGACGAGGACGCCCTTGCTGCCGGTGCCGTGAACGGGCGCCCGCGGCTCCAGGTTTCCCAGTGGGCGGACCCGGAGCACGGCCGCTATGTCAAAATGACCACCCGCGGCGGCGTCCTGGAGGCCCTGGTGGCCGTGGGCATGCCCCGCACGGCGGCCGAGCTGGTGGGGCTGTTCGAACGCGGCGCGGAACTTCCGGCTGACCGGTCCCTGCTGCTGCGCCTCGACGGGCCGGACCAGCTGCCGGGCACGGGTGCCGCCGATCCCGCCGGCACCGTCTGCCGGTGCGCCGGAGTCAGCGGAGCCGCCATCCAGGGCGCCGTTGAGGAGGGCTGCTCCACGGTAGCCGAGGTGTCCAAGGCAACGCGTGCCGGAACCGGCTGCGGCGGCTGCCATGAGGACATCAAGGGGCTTATCGAAAAACACTTCCGGGCGGTCCAGGCCGCCTGACTAGGAAGCGGGGGCCGCGGGAACGCCGAGCGGGGTGCCGTTGCCCCAGCCGGCGTCCACTGCTGCCTGTGCGAGCGCACGGGCCATCGCATCGCCGTCGGGAGCGGGAGCGCCGTTCGTGGGCGCAGAGGTGACGTATGGCATTTCGAGCGTTTCGTCGCCCCGGACAGCCGTGAGGACAACGTTCGCGGAGGCGCCCCCGGCCTCGCCCCGGAAGTAGCCGGTCCACTGCAGGCAGGCGAAGTCACCGATTCCGGTGACGGGTGAGCAGCCGGGCGCCGACTTCGCTGTGGAGATGTCCTGCGATGAGGCGGGCGAGGTGAGTGCCACCGACAGGGCCGTGATGCCTCCGTCCATGGACTTGCTCGAATACGTGCAGAGGTAGGCCTTGCTTCCGGGTGGCCTGTCACTGCTGTTCTGGCCTGCAGGCATGATCCCGGGTACGACTTTCGCGGCAATTTCAGGAGTGATGAGGTCGCAGGCAGGGCTGGTCCCGCCGGTGGAGGGGCGGGGTGCCGGCGCCGGAGTATTTTGGTTCCCGGGCTGCGAACACCCGCCAAGCAAAGCGGACGCAGCAAGGAACAGGACGGGTGCGGCTGCCGGCGTTCTCACTTGTTGACGCCAGGAGGAGATCCCGGGACCCCGGCCAGGAAGTCCTCGGCGAAGCGCTTCACGCCGTCCCACTCGGTGTAGACGTAGTCCCGGGACGTGTCCAGGTCCTGGGAGCCCATGTCCTTGGCGATCTTCTTCATCATCTGGCGTTTCAGGAAGTTGTAGTGGGTGTACATCAGCGCACCGGAGAACATCGCTACATGGCGGGGGTGCCAGCCGGTCTCCTCCTCGAACTTTTCCACATAGCACTCCGCACTGGCTTCATCCCCTTGGGCGGCAAGGCTGACCGAGACCAGGGCGGACGGCAAACGATCAAGTTCGCTGCGGTTCTTGCGGACAAGTCCGCAACATAACCCTCGTGCTTGCCAATATGCACCGACGCCGCCACGATGACGGCGTCCTGCCCGTCCGGAATGCTGTCCGGAGCATGCTTGAGGTCCGCGGTTTCAGCGTGGTGCCCGTGCGCCCGGATCACATCGGCGATGTACTCCGCTATGTGGGCCGTCTGCCCTTCAACGCTGCCGTAGGCAATGTATATGGAAGCCATGCTCCACTGTGCTTGCAGGGTGCGGTGGAGCAGTAGGGCACAACGTCCCCGGTGCGCGCATACTTAGGCCGGGGCCTTGGGAATAAGGATCCAGAGCACGATGTAGGCCAGTTCGCCGACCCCCACCAGGCCAAAAATGACGAAGCCCAACCGGACCAGGAATTTTGGAAGCCCAAAACGGGCTGCCAGGGCCGCGCACACCCCACCGATGATTTTGCCGCTGCGCGGCCTCACGAGTGCTGCTGACATTTCTTCCGCCTACCCTTCTGATGGCTGGTGCAGGGACGGCCGGGAAATCCGCTGATGGAATTCCCGGCCGTCCCTTTGAGGAGTCTATGCAGGCTGCGCGGAGTGGTCCAGACTCACGGGCTCCTGGAACCCGGTGGATTCCGACGCGCCCCTACAGGTGGACGTGCAGGCGGCGGGCCGCCTCCGAAATGGAGCCGCTGAGGGACGGGTAGACGGTAAAGGTGCTGGCGACGTCGTCCACGTGCAGTTTTTGCTTCACCGCGATGGAGATGGGGAAGATCAGCTCCGAGGCGTTCGGTCCTACGACCACCCCGCCGATCACCGTGCCGGAGCCCTTGCGGGCAAAGATCTTCACGAAGCCGTCGCGGTGGTTCCGCATCTTGGCGCGGGCGTTGCTGCGCAGCGAGAGCTTGATGATGTCGCCCTGGTACTTGCCCGAGTCGATCTCAGCTTCCGAGACGCCCACGTTCGCGATTTCCGGGGACGTGAAGATGTTTGAGGCCACCTGGTGCAGCTTGAGCGGGGTGACGGTGTCACCCATGAAGTGCGCCACCGCGATGCGGCCCTGCATGGCCGCCACGGAGGCCAGCGGCAGCACGCCGGTGCAGTCACCGGCGGCATAGATGTTGGGGGCCGAGGTGCGGGACACGCCGTCCACCTTGATGTGGCCGCTTTCGCTGACCGCCACGCCGGCCTCTTCAAGGCCGATCCCTGCGGTGTTGGGGATGGAGCCCAGGCACAGCAGGCAGTGGCTGCCGGTGACCTTGGACCCGTCGCTGAGGGTGACCACCACGCCGTCGTCCGTCCGCTCCACGGTCTCGGCACGGGAGCGCGAGAGGACCCGGACGCCGCGGCGTTCGAAGACTTCCTCCAGTACTACTGCCGCGTCTACGTCGGATCCGGGAAGCACCCTGTCACGGCTGGAAATAAGCGTGACCTTGGATCCCAGTCCGTTGTAAGCGGAGGCGAATTCGGCCCCGGTAACACCGGAACCCACCACAATCAGTTCTTCGGGCAGCTCATCGAGGTCATAGATCTGTGTCCAGTTGAGGATCCGTTCGCCGTCCGGCCGTGCCGTGGGAAGCTCGCGCGGATGGGCGCCCACGGCGAGCAGGATGGTGTCCGCCTCGACGGTCTCGGTGCCGTCCGCGGTGAGGACTTCAATGGTCCGGTCATCCAGCAGCCGGCCGGACCCGGTGATGATCCGCACGCCCAGGTTCTCCAGGCCGTCATGGATGTCCTTGGACTGGCTGCGGGCCAGGTTCAGCAAACGGTCGTTGATGTGCTTGAGGTCGGCGCGCATCACGGGCACGAAGTCGCCGCCGTCGACGTCGAACTTCACTCCCAGCTCGCCCGCCTCCCCCACGCGGGTCATCAGGTCTGCGGTGGCGATCAGGGTCTTGGACGGGACGACGTCCGTCAGCACGGCCGATCCGCCCAGTCCTGCACGCTCGATGATGGTGACCTGCGCCCCCAGCGAGGCGGCCACCATGGCGGCTTCGTACCCGCCCGGACCACCTCCCAGGATTGCGATCCGGGGGGAACTGAAATCTGGATGCGTAGTCACAAACAATCATTCTCCTGCAACTCCCCCGCACGGCCAAAGAAAACGGTCTCTCAGGAAAACCGGCCCAGGGTGGGCGGCGCGACGGACGGCAGGATAGCTTGTACCAGTGAGTACAACTGACTTCCTGAACACCGATCCCTTTGCCGCCGCGCGTGCCGCTGCCGACTACATCGCCGAGGAAACGGGCGTGGACAGCCACGACGTCGCCCTGGTCCTCGGCTCCGGCTGGGGCGAGGCAGCCGACCTGATTGGCGAAACCACCGCCACCCTGTCCGCCGACGAGGTCCCCGGTTTCCACGCCCCGGCGGTGGAAGGACACGTGGGCACCATCCGCTCGGTCCTGACCCCGGGCGGCAAGCGGGCACTGGTGCTGGGTGCAAGGACGCACTATTACGAAGGCAAGGGCGTGCGCGCGGTGGTGCACGGCATCCGCACAGCGGCTGCCGCCGGCTGCAAGACCCTGGTGCTGACCAACGGCTGCGGCGGGCTGCAGGAAAACTGGACCCCGGGCACCCCGGTGCTGATCAGCGACCACATCAACCTCACCGCCGCCTCGCCGCTGGAGGGTGCCACGTTCGTGGACCTGACGGATCTCTACTCTGCCCGGATCCGCGGACTGGCCCGTGACGTCGATGCCACCCTGGAAGAAGGCGTCTACGCCCAGTTCCCCGGCCCCCACTACGAGACGCCCGCCGAGGTGCAGTACGCCAAGCGCATCGGCGCCGACCTGGTGGGCATGTCGACGGCGCTGGAGGCCATCGCGGGGCGGCACGCCGGCATGGAGGTGTTCGGCATTTCGCTGGTCACCAACCTTGCAGCGGGCATCAGCCCCCAGCCGTTGAGCCACCAGGAGGTCATCGAGTCCGGTCAGGCTGCCGGACCGCGGATTTCGAAGCTGCTGGCAGAGATCATCGCCCGGCTCTGACCGGCGGCGCGGTCACCCGCGGCGCCCCTGCCACGGGCATTTCGTGGCCGGGGTTGGAAGAAGTGGCGGGCCAATAACGATAGCGTTAGGCCTATGACGTCTTCCGATGCCGAAATCCGACTGCTCAATGATGCCCGCGCGTGGGCTGCCCAAGACCCGGATCCGGTGACGTCGACCTCCCTCCTCGAGCTCATCCGGCAGGTGGAGAACGGTGTCCCGGCAGCCCGCCAGGAACTCGCGGACAGCTTCCGCGGGACCCTGCAGTTCGGCACGGCGGGACTGCGGGCGGCCCTGGGTCCTGGTCCGAACCGGATGAACCGGGTGGTGGTGCGCCGGGCCGCCGCCGGCCTGGCGGACTTCCTGCTCTCGGCGGTCGGCGAGTCCTCCCCGGGAACCTGGCCGCGCGCCGTCGTCGGCTACGACGCCCGGCACAACTCGGACATCTTTGCCGAGGAAACCGCAGCGATTTTCACGGCAGCGGGGATCGAGACGTTCCTGATGCCTGCGGCGCTGCCCACTCCCCTGCTGGCCTTCGCCGTCAGGGCGCTGGAATGCGACGGCGGGGTCATGGTGACTGCCAGCCACAACCCGCCGCAGGACAACGGGTACAAGGTGTACCTGGGCCGCCATGCCGTGCCGGAGAACGGCAACGGTGCACAGATCGTCACCCCGTACGATGCCGCCATCGCCGCCCGGATCAACGCGGTGGGGCCTCTGGATTCGATCACCCTTGCCCCTTCCGGCTGGACTGTCCTGGACGGAACCATTGCAGCCGACTACGAACGCTCCACGGCCGCGCTGGCCATGCCCGGTGAGTTCCCGGCCCGCGACCTGGGCATCGTCCTGACTCCCCTGCACGGTGTGGGCGGCGGGACCGCGCTGTCGGTGTTGAACGCCGCAGGTTTCAAGGACATCACCTTGGTGGCGGAGCAGGCCGAGCCGGACCCGGATTTTCCCACCGTCAGCTTTCCCAACCCGGAAGAACCCGGCGCCCTGGACCTGGCGCTGGAGTCGGCTGAACGGCTGGGGGCAGACATTGTGATTGCCAACGATCCCGACGCCGACAGGGCGGCCGTTGCGGCGAAAGACCCTGATACCGGCGCTTGGCGGATGCTCCGCGGGGACGAGGTTGGCGCGCTCCTGGGAGCCCACGTGGCCGCCAGGATCGCCGCGGGCAGGGCAACGGACGACGGCGGCACGGAGGAAGGTGCCCAGGGAGTGTTCGCGAATTCGATCGTGTCCTCCCGGCTGCTGGCCCGCATCGCCACAGCGGCCGGTTATGCCCACCAGGAGACGCTGACCGGGTTCAAGTGGATTTCCCGGGTTCCCGGGCTTGTGTACGGCTACGAGGAAGCCTTGGGCTACTGTGTGGCGCCGGATCTGGTGCGGGACAAGGACGGGATCTCGGCTGCCCTGCTGATCGCGGAGCTCGCGGCGGCCGCCAAGGCTGACGGCAAGACCGTCTTCGACACCCTGGACGAGCTCTACCTGCAGCACGGCCTGCACGCCAGCGACCAGCTCAGCATCAGGGTTGCGGACCTGGGGCTCCTGGACGCGATGATGAACCGGCTCAGGGTCTCCCCGCCGGAAACGTTCGGATCATCCGCTGTTGAGGTGTACACGGACCTGGCCGAGGGCAGCGACGAGCTGCCGCCCACGGACGGGCTGTTGTACGTCACCAGGGACCTGACGCGCGTGATCATCCGTCCGAGCGGCACCGAGCCCAAGCTCAAGTGCTACCTCGAAGTAATCCAGCATGTGGGTTCCGCCGCGGAACTGCCGGCCGCCCGCCAGGCAGTACGGGCGGCGCTGGATGACGTGCTCCGCGACGTCAGTGAAGCGCTGGGGCTCTAGCCGCTACAGCTCAACCTCGACCATGCCGTCGCTGATGCGGGTGCGGAAGGTGGCGATGGCCAGGCCGGGCGTGCTGAAGCATTCACCGGTTTCGAGGTCGTAGACCTCTTTGTGCAGCGGCGAGGCGATGGTGGGGCGCTCCCCGCGTGAGCCCAGGATCCCGCGCGCCATGACGTGTGCTCCCGTGGCCGGGTCCTCGTGCGCAACCGCGAAAACCTCGGTGGCGCCCGTGCGGAAGAGGGCAATCTGGCGTCCCGCAACCAGGGCTGCCTCGCCCCAGGCAATCTCCAGGTCCTCCACCGGGCACACGCTGTGCCAGCCGCCCGTGATCCCGGATACCGCCTCGTCAAGGCCGGCTTCGAGTGCCCCAAGTTCCAGTGTTGCCGTCATGTCCGGCTCCTCTCCCTGTGCGGGTAATCCTTCTCAGTGGGCCGCCTTTGCAGCCGTGAACCACGCTAGGCTCCGGGTGTTTCAGAGGCGTGCAGTGAATGTGTCCGGCGCGTAAAAGACACCTCACACGGCCGGAAATGCGTTCGTGATGCAGAAGTTAAGTTGACGAAACAATTGGGAAACTGAAGCGAAACTGCGTCTCCCTAGTCTGGATGGACAGCTCGACAGAGAAGGCTGCAGTTCCACTGCGGCCCATGCGAAAGGCCATCAGTGACCGAACAGACTTCAAGCACAGAGACTCCGCGCCGCATCGTCGTCGCCGGCGGCGGCCCCGCGGCCCACCGTTTTGCGGACGCAATGCATGCCCGTGGCCTCGATGGCTGGCATGTCACGGTCCTCACTGAGGAAGCCCACCTGCCCTACGACCGTGTTGCCCTCTCCAAGGCCCTCACGGACAAGGACGTGGACCTTACGCTGGGAACCGCAGCCATGTGGGACCACCCGTCCCTGGAGCTCAAGACCGGCGAGCGGGTCATCAGGATAAATGCCGGGGCCAAGACCGTGGAGACGGCTGCCGGCAACACCTTCGAATACGACGAGCTGGTGGTGGCCACCGGCTCGAACGCCGCACGCCTGCCCATCCCGGGCGCCGAACATACGCACGTCTACCGCACCCTCGAAGACGTATGGGCCATCAACGAGGCCATCGCCGGGCTGAAGGAGAAGCTGGGCCGCAAAGTCAACGCAGTCACCATCGGCGGCGGCCTCCTTGGCCTCGAATCCGCCGCCGGCACGGAGCAGCTGGGCGCCAACCCGGTCGTCATTGACGGATCGCAGTGGCTGATGGCCACGCAGCTGGACGAAGGCGCCGGCCAGGCCATGGGACGGCTCATCAAGGCGAAGGGCTTCGAAGTCCACGGCGGCGTGTTCCCTTCAGAAGTCCTGTCCGACGACGACGGCCAGGTCACCGGCGTCCTCATGGCGGACGGCCGCATCATCGAAGCAGACATGGTCATTGTGGCCATCGGCGTCCGGCCCCGTGACGAACTCTTCCGCGCCGCCGAGGGCGAGGAACAGGTATTCAGCCTGGGTCCCCGCGGCGGCGTGGTCATCAACGACTACTGCGAAACCGAAGTGCCCGGCATCTGGGCCATCGGCGAGGTGGCCAACTTCGGCGGCATGTGCCTGGGCCTGGTTGCCCCCGCCAACACCATGGCGGAGATTGTGGCCGACCGGCTGCACGGCGGCGACGCAACGTTCCCCGGCTTCGACACCGCCACCAAGCTCAAGCTCTCCGGCGTTGACGTGGCCAGCTTCGGCGATGCGTTCGCCAAGACCGAACACGCCCTCGAAATCGTGTACGCCGACCCCGCCCGCGGCGTGTACCAGAAGATCGTCACCACAGACGATGCCAAGACCCTGCTGGGCGGCATCTTCGTGGGCGACGCCTCACCGTACATGAGCCTCCGCCCGCTCCTCGGCCGCGAGCTTCCCGCCGAACCCGGCGCGTTCCTCACCGCGGCAGGCGGCGGCGAAGCCCCCGAAACGGAACTTCCGGACGACGCCACCCTCTGCTCCTGCAATAACGTCACCGCCGGCAGCATCCGCGACGCTATCAACGGCTGCGGCGCCTGCGAGGGCAACGCCCCCGTCCAGGAACTGGGCGAGCTGAAGGGCTGCACCCGCGCCGGCACCCAGTGCGGTTCCTGCGTGCCGATGCTCAAGAAACTGCTGGAAACCGAACTCACCAAGTCCGGCGTCGAGGTCTCCAAGGCCCTCTGCGAGCACATCGAACTGTCCCGCCAGGAACTGTTCGACGCCATCCGCGTCCTGGAACTCACCTCCTTCGAAGAGATCATGGCCAAGTACGGCACCGGCGCAGGCTGCGACATCTGCAAGCCCACCATCGCCAACATCCTGGCCAGCCAGAACAGCGCCTACGTGCTGGACGCCGGCCGCGGCACCCTGCAGGACACCAATGACCGCGCCCTGGCCAACATGCAGAAGGACGGCACCTACTCGGTGGTCCCCCGCATCGCCGGCGGTGAGATCACCCCCAAGAAGCTGGGCGTGATCGCCGCCGTCGCCGAAAAGTACAACCTGTACACCAAGATCACCGGCGGCCAGCGGATCGACATGTTCGGTGCCCGCCTGGAGCAGCTGCCGGAAATCTGGAAGGAACTGGTGGACGCCGGTTTCGAATCCGGCCAGGCCTACGGCAAGAGCCTGCGTACGGTGAAGTCCTGCGTCGGTTCCACCTGGTGCCGCTTCGGCGTCCAGGACTCGGTGGCCATGGCCATCCAGCTGGAACTGCGCTACCGCGGCCTGCGGAGCCCGCACAAGCTCAAGATGGGCGTCTCCGGCTGCGCCCGCGAATGCGCCGAGGCCCGCGGCAAGGACGTGGGCGTCATTGCCACCGCGGACGGCTGGAACCTGTACGTCGGCGGCAACGGCGGCGCAACGCCCGCCCACGCGCAGCTGCTCGCCAAGGACCTCGACGACGAAACGCTGATCAAATACATCGACCGCTACTTCATGTACTACATCCGCACCGCCGACCGGCTGCAGCGCACCGCGCGGTGGCAGGAAGAGCTCGACGGCGGCATCAAGCACGTTGAGGACGTCGTGGTCAAGGACACCCTGGGCATCGCCGCTGACCTCGAGGCCGCCATGGCCAAGCACGTGGATACCTACATCGACGAATGGGCTGACACCCTGAAGGACCCCGAGCGGCTGCGCCGCTTCCGCTCCTTCGTCAATGCACCCGACCAGAAGGACGACTCCATCACCTTCGTCCCGGACGAGCGCGGCCAGATGCGCCCCGCCACCGCCGAGGAGAAGGCGGCAGCCGCCCAGCAGCCAGTCCTGATTGGCGCTTCCATCCCCCTGAGGTCCCGCGACGAGAACGAGGTATAGGCATGCAGCTCAGCATTGATCTCACCGGCCGTGAAGTACTGGTGACGGGCTCGGACCACGCTGCCCGCCAGGCGGTCCGCCGCTACGAAGCCGCCGGCGCCGTCGTCTACCGCCTCAGCACTCCGCAGGGCTCGGCGCACGACGGCCCGCTGCCCGAACGCCCCTTCCTGGTGGCGGCCGTGGAGGACGGACAGCCCGGCTGGGAATCCCTCCTTGGCCGCTGCCGCGACACGGGGATTCCGGTCGCTGTGGAGCCGGCTGCCGGCACCCCGGGCCACGTCACCCTGGTGGGCGGCGGCCCCGGCACCACCGAGCTCCTCACCGTCGCCGCCGTCAAGGCCCTCCGTGACGCCGACGTGGTGTTCTACGACCGGCTGGCCCCGTACCAGGAGCTCCCCTCCCTCACCTCGGCCGAACTGGTGGACGTGGGCAAGAAGCCCGGCCACCACAAGGTAAGCCAGGGCGACATTGAGAAGCTCATGGTGGAGAGCGCCCTGGCCGGCAACAATGTTGTCCGCCTCAAGGGCGGGGACCCGTATGTCTTCGGCCGTGGCGGAGAGGAAGTTGCCGCCTGCGTGGCCGCCGGCGTCAAGGTCCGCGTGATCTCCGGCGTCACCAGCGCCATTTCCGTCCCGGCTGCCGCGGGCATCCCCGTCACCCACCGCGAAGTCAGCCACATGTTCACCGTGGTGTCCGGCCACGCCCCGCTGACCGAGAAGGAGCACCAGCACCTTGCCGGCCTCGGCGGGACCATCGTGGTGCTGATGGGCATCGGAACGCTCCACCAGCTCGCTGCCGGACTCCGCCGGGCCGGGATGCGGGCTGACATGCCCATGGCCGTGGTGGAGCGCGGCTACCGCCCCGGCCAGCGCACCACCATCGCGGACCTGGGCACCATCGCCTCCGCCGCCGCCGGCTGCAGCAACCCCGCCGTGCTGGTCATCGGCGAGGTGGTTCGCGTGGCTGAAGCCAACCGCGGGCATGCCGAGGCCGCAGCCGACCTGGACAGGCTGGCGGCCTCGCTGCTGGGTTCGTGAAAGGATTGACCCCCATGACTGCACTTGCACCGGCCGAACCACCGCAGGTCAAACGAACGCCTGAAGAAGCACCCGACGCCGCAGAGGCTCCACTGGAGGGTTTCCGCATCGGTGTCACCTCGCACCGGCGGTCCCAGGACCTGATCGAGGCGCTGGAACGCCGCGGGGCGGAAGTGCTGCACGCCCCCGCCCTGAAAATCGCACCCGTGCAGGAGGACATGCGGCTCATCGAGGACACCTGTGCCATCATCGCGGCGCGGCCGGACCTCTGCATCGCCACCACCGCCTACGGGATGCGGCGCTGGTGCGAGGCCGCGGATTCCTTCGGTATTGGCGAGCAACTGCTCGAGACCCTGGGCGCCTGCCGGATGTTCGTCCGCGGACCCAAAGCCCGCGGTGCGGTGCGCGCCGCCGGCCTCGCCGACGTCGGAATAAGCAGCGACGAAACCACCGCAACGCTGGTGGACATGCTGCTGGCCGAGGGCGTGCGCGGGAAAACCGTTGCCGTGCAGCTGCACGGCTACACCGATGTGCGGCAGCTGGAACGCCTGCGCATGTCCGGCGCCACCGTCCTGACAGTCACGCCGTACCGCTGGGTGAAGCCCGACGGCGAGGACCGGCTCCCCCGGCTCATCGAGGCTGCCTGCAGCGGGAACCTGGACGTCCTCACCTTCACCAGCGCACCCGCGGTGGATGCCATGTGGAGCACCGCCCACGAAATGGGCGTCTACAAGCAGCTGATCGAGAGCCTGAAGACCAACGTCACCACGGCAGTGGTGGGTCCGGTCACGGCGCAGCCCCTGCTGGATGCCGGCGTGACACCGCTGATCCCGGAACGGTTCCGGATGGGTGCACTGATCCGGCTGGTGTGCGAGCACCTCGCGCTCAACCACGTGCGCCGGCTGGATACCCGGTCCGGCAACATCGAGCTGCGCGGCCGCAGCCTGCGCATCAACGGGCAACCGGTGGAGCTCGCCCCCGCACCGCTGCTGCTCCTGCGCGCCCTGCTCGGTGCCGGCGGCGCGGTCCTGTCCCGGGAATCGCTGTCCGACCTGCTGGAACTCCGCGGTTCCGTCCACGCCTTGGACATGACCGTCAGCCGTCTCCGCTCCTCGCTGCCTGACGGCCGCCTGGTGGAAACTGTGGTGAAGCGCGGCTACCGTATCCGCGTCTAGGAATCCCGGGACGGACAGCACCGACGGGCAGCAGCACAGGGCAAATGTGTCGGCCAGCTGGCGGATGAGAGGCAGGTCACGGGTTCTGTTACCGGCCGGTAAACACTGGCGAACACCGGGGCTTTAAACAGCAACTGCCGGGAAACACGCCGGAAAAGGCACGGGCCTACGCTGGGTTCCATCACGAAGTTCCGGCCGCTTCCGGCCGCCAGCGAAAGGGCCAGCACATGTCCGCTCCGGCACCCTCCACATCCACCTCCGCCGCCACCCGCATTGTCATCGCGGGGGCAGGTCCTGCTGCCCAGGCGCTTGTCAGCCAGCTGGACCGGGCCCGTTTCACCGGCACCATCACCGTGCTGAGCAACCGGGACGACACCCCGGAGGAACTGCTGGAGCTGGCGCTGTTGCCGCAGGTCTCGGTCCGGTTCGGCCAGCCGGCAAGCCACATCGACGCCGTCAACCGCACCGTGGCCACCGCGGACGGCATGGAATTCGCCTACGACCAGCTGGTCATCGCCACCGGATCGGCACCCGTGGCCAGCCCGGTGAAAGGAGCGGGCGCCTGCCTGAGCTACTCCACCATTGACGATGCCGCCCGCATCGGGGAGGCCGTCAGCGAGGTAGCCAGGGAGCTCGGCCGCCGCCCACTGGGCATCCTGGTGGGCAACGGCACGGCGGCCGGCCAGGCTGAGGCCGTGCTCCGCGCCCAGGGCGTCCGCCCGGTCCGCACCACAGCCCGCCCGGCCGCCGTCGTTCCCGGCACGTCCGCGTCCGGCCTGGCTGCGTCCGCGGTGATCTTCGAGGACGGCAGCAGCATGAACGGTGACCTGGTGGTTCTGGCGGAGGAGCGGGTCTCACGGGACGGACTGGCCGCCAGCGCCGGCCTGCGGACCGCGCCCAGCGGAGGGATTGTCATCAGCCAGGACTTCCGGACGTCGGTTCCCGGCATCTGGGCCCTCGGTGACGCCGCAGCGTTCGACGGCGTCCGGCTGGGCCTGCTGGTTGCGGCGGCTTCCGCTGCGGGCGCCTGCGCCACCCAGCTGCTGACCGCGGCCTCGGCTGACTCGGGCGCCGTCCCGCTGCAGGCAGCGGCCTGACGGCACGAAGGGACGCCTCCCGCCCCCGGGGCAGGCGGCGATCCTTGCTGTGGCAAGATGGTTCCGAAACGAGTCATGGGCGTTACAACGCCCGGCCCACAGGCCCCTGGAGAGGACCATCATGAGCAACGAAGCCACCCCTTCCGTTCAGACCACAGCCACCGGCGCCGCAGGTTCCGGCAGCATAGCGTCCTACATCGACCACACGCTGCTGAAGCCTGAGGCTGGGGAAGCCGACGTCCTCAAGGTATGCGCGGAAGCGGCCGAATACGGTTTCAAGTCAGTCTGCGTCAACCCCATCTGGGTCAAGACCGTCAAGACCGCGCTCAGGGGCACCGGGGTCCTCACCTGCTCGGTGGTGGGGTTCCCGCTGGGTGCCACACCCACCGACGTCAAGACCTTCGAAGCCCGCGGCGCGGTGCTGGACGGGGCCGATGAAGTGGACATGGTCATCAACATCGCCGCTGCAAGGGCCGGGGACAAGGGCGCGCTCGTTGAGGACATCTCCTCCGTGGCCGAGGCAGTGCACGCCAGCGGCGCGATTCTGAAGGTCATTATCGAAACGGCGCTGCTCACCGACAGCCAGAAGGTCACGGCCTGCCAGGCGGCTGTGGAAGCCGGCGCGGACTTCGTGAAGACCTCCACCGGCTTCAACGGGGGCGGTGCAACAGCGGAGGACATCGCCCTGATGCGCGCAACGGTGGGACCCGGCCTGGGCGTCAAGGCCTCCGGCGGGGTACGCTCCCTTGCGGATGCGCAGGCTATGATTGCAGCTGGTGCAACACGTATTGGTGCCAGCTCCGGGATTGCCATTGTGAACGGTGAACAGGGTTCGTCGTCGTACTGAAGGCACCGGAAGCCGCCACAGATTGAGCCCCGCGGGGCCGAGGAGGAATTATGTCCAGCAAGATCACGGCGTCCAGCCAGGGCTCATCGTCCCACGAAGGGACCATCCAGACCCCGCAGAACGAGAACAAGCTCGGCACGAGCATCCTCCTCTTTGTCGCCATGATCGCGCTGTTCCTGGGAGCCGTGTACTCCCTCTCCTTCCTCACGCTGGATAACCCCTGGCCCATGGCAGTCTGCCTTGCGCTGTTTGCCCTGGCCTTCTGGATTCCGCAGAGCATCCTGGGACGCTCAGACTCCGCCGGCGAACACTAGGCACACGAAACCACAAAGAACCCTTGGACCGGACGGTCCAAGGGTTCTTTGTTGCTTAAGGTTCAGAACCAGATGCGCGCCCACGCCACCGCGGCGTCGGCCGCGCGGCCCCAGTGGGCGTGGGCCAGGGACCAGGCGGCCACGGACAGGCCCACCATGGCGTAGGCGCTCACAGGAATCAGGACAAGCCACTCGCGTTTTGACCCGGCCCGTCCCAGCAGCGGGAGGGACAGCGCCCCGTTGGGCCGCCACACCTGGCGCAGCAGCGGCACCCGGCGCAGGGGTTTGGGCGGCCTGACCACGAGCGGCCACAGCAAAGGAACACCGCCGGTGGTCACCAGGTCCCCCACGATATGGACCACAACGCCGGTCAGCATGGATACCGGAAGCCAGGTCCACTGGTCCGGCGCGAACCAGGTGACCAGCCCCGCCATGGTCAGCGCGAAGATCCAGTTGCTGATGAACCCCGCCTTCGGGAACAGCTTCAAGGCCTTGGCCGCAATGTTGATCATGAACATGCACAGCAGCCCTGCGCCCACGGAAAGCAGGCCCCAGTCCGTCTGCAGCTGGACCTGCCCCGCCAGCGTGGCCAGCAGGACAAAGAAAGCCGCACCCAGGACGGAGTGCGTTCCCTGGCGGTGCCCGCCGCTGGCATTTTCAATCCCGACGGCGATCACGTTGGACAGCGGCGGCAGGGAATTCGCAACTGTGCTGTGCCGGTGGTCCCAGTCGCACACCAGGGCTGTTCCCGCCGTCGCCATTCCACCGATCAGGATCCCGGCGGCGTCCAGCGGGTACCAGCCCAGCGTGTACGGGCCCGTCGAGGCAATAGCCACCCACGCCGCGGCTCCCGACGCGGCGTGGTGTCCTCCCATCATGCGGCTATCCGCTGACTGCCGGAGCGGTGAGCGGCGCGTCGGAGAAGATGTTGCGGATGACTCCGTTGGCCCAGTCCAGGATCTCCGCATCCTGCAGGTCACGACCGCCGATCCTTGCCGTCTTCGGCTTGGGGACCAGCACGGCATCAAGAGCAGGCTTGGACTGGGACCCCGGATACATCCGGTTCAGCCGCATGACCTTGGATTCCGGAAGGGTGGCCGGCGAGAATTTGATGAAGTTGCCCTGCAGGGCAACATCGGAGAGGCCGGCTTCACGGGCGCCCACGCGGAAGCGGGCCACGGACACAAGGTTCTGCGCCGGCAGCGGCGGCTCTCCGTACCGGTCCACCAGTTCTGCCAGGACCTCGTCGATGGCCTCGTTGGTGAGGGCAGCCGCGAGCTTGCGGTACGCCTCCAGGCGCAGCCGCTCCCCCGGCACGTAGTCGTGCGGAAGGTGGGCGTTCACCGGCAGTTCGATCTTCATCTCTGCTGCCTTTTCCTCGGCCCCGCCGCGGAAGTCCGCCACGGCCTCGCCCACCAGGCGGATGTACAGATCGAATCCGACGCCCTGGATGTGGCCGGACTGTTCACCACCGAGCAGGTTGCCGGCACCACGGATCTCCAGGTCCTTCATGGCCAGCTGCATGCCCGCGCCGAGCTCGTTGTGCGTGGCCACGGCCTTGAGCCGCTCCAGGGCCACCTCGCCCAGCGGCTTCTCCGACGGGTAGAGGAAGTAGGCGTAGGCACGTTCCCGGCCGCGGCCCACGCGTCCGCGCAGCTGGTGCAGCTGGGACAGGCCGTACTTGTCCGCGCCGTCCACGATCAGGGTGTTGGCGTTGGAGATGTCCAGCCCGGTCTCGATGATGGTGGTGCACACCAGGACATCAAAGCGCTTCTCCCAGAAGTCCACGATGATCTGTTCCAGGCGGCTTTCGGACATCTTGCCGTGCGCCACCTCGACCCGGGCCTCGGGCACCAGCTCACGGATCTTTGCGGCCGTCCGTTCGATGGTGGACACCCGGTTGTGGACGAAGAACACCTGGCCTTCGCGCATCAGCTCGCGGCGGATGGCGGCGGAGGTCTGTTTGTCCGTGTACGGGCCCACGTACGTCAGGACCGGGTGCCGTTCCTCCGGCGGAGTGGCCAGGGTGGAGGTTTCGCGGATGCCGGTGAGGGACATCTCCAGCGTGCGCGGGATGGGGGTCGCGCTCATGGCGAGCACGTCCACGTTGGTGCGCATCTTCTTGAGCGCTTCCTTGTGCTCCACCCCGAAGCGCTGTTCCTCGTCCACGATCACCAGGCCAAGGTCCTTGAACTCGAAGTCCTTGGACAGGAGCCGGTGCGTGCCGATCACCACGTCCACGGTGCCGTTCTTGACGCCCTCCGCCGTCTCCTTGGCCTCCTTGGACGCCTGGAAACGGGACAGCGGCTTCACGCGCAGGGGGAAGCCGGAGAACCGTTCGGTAAACGTTTCGTAGTGCTGCTGGGCCAGCAGCGTGGTGGGCACCAGCACGGCCACCTGCTTGCCGTCCTGGACCGCCTTGAACGCGGCCCGCACGGCGATCTCCGTCTTGCCGTAGCCCACGTCACCGGAGACCAGCCGGTCCATGGGGATCTCGCGCTCCATGTCCGCCTTGACCTCGTTGATGGTGGTCAGCTGATCCGGCGTCTCCACGTAGGGGAAGGCTTCCTCCAGTTCCCGCTGCCAGGGGGTGTCCGGGCCGAACGCGTGCCCGCGGGACGCCATCCGGGCAGAGTACAGCCGGATGAGCTCCCCGGCGATCTCCTTGACGGCCTTGCGCGCCTTGGACTTGGTGCTGGCCCAGTCCGCGCCGCCCATCTTGCTCAGGACAGGGGTATCGCCGCCCACGTAGCGGGTCACCTGGTCCAGCTGGTCCGTGGGAACGAACAGCCTGTCCCCCGGCGCGCCGCGCTTGGACGGGGCATACTCCAGCACCAGGTACTCCCGCACCCCGGCTGTATCTTTCGAGCCGCCGACGGTGATCTTGCGCTGGATCAGTTCCACGAACTTGCCGATGCCGTGCTGCTCGTGGACCACGTGATCGCCCGCCACGAGCTGCAGCGGGTCCACGGCGTTGCGGCGTTTGGAGGGCATGCGGCGCATGTCCTTGGTTGACCCGGCGGAGGTACGGCCCAGCAGGTCGGCTTCGGTGAGCAGGCCCAGTTTGAGCCCGTCCAGGACAAAACCGCGTCCGACGGCGGCAGTGGTCACCTCGATGATGCCCGCCTGGGGCTCGTGGTCCAGGCTGTCCACCCTGGCGCAGGGGATGTCGTTCTCGTGGAACAGCTCGGCCAGGCGCTGGGCAGGTCCGGGGCCTTCAGTGGCGACGACGATCCGCCACTGGTCCCGGACGTGGGAACCGATGAACTCCATCATCTCGGCCACATCGCCCTGGTAGCCCCGCGGTTCCCGGGCATGCAGGTTCAGGACGTCGATATCCGGGAGCAGTTCCTCGTCCTGCGCCAGCGACGTGATGGACCACCAGGAGACCCCGTGGTCCAGGGAGGAGCTGCGCGTTTCCGTGAGGGAGCGGAAGCTGGCGGAATGGAGCGCGGCGCTTGCCTGCGAGCTGAGGTCCAGCGGCGCCGTCCCGCCGTCCGAAGCCGTGGACCAGGCGGCCTCGAGGAACTCCTCATTGGTGGCGGCGAGGTCGTGGGCACGGGTGCGGACTTTCTCGGGTTCGATGACCACCGAGATCGAGCCTGCGGGCAGCTGTTCCACGAGCGGGACCATGGCGTCCACCAGCACGGGCGCCAGGGATTCCATGCCCTCCACGGCGATTCCGCCGGCGATCTTCTCGAGCATGTCTGCTGCTGCCGGGAGCTGCGCCTTGAGGGTGGCCGCCCGGGACATCACGGACGGGGTGATGAGGATTTCGCGGCAGGGCGGGGCGTGCAGCTCGGTGGGGTGGTGCAGCCCGGGCGAGGACAGCGAGCGCTGGTCTGCCACGGCGAACCAGCGCATCTGGTCCACTTCGTCGCCAAAGAACTCCACGCGGATGGGGTGGTCCTCAGTGGGCGGAAAGACGTCGATGATCCCGCCGCGGACAGCAAACTCACCGCGGTGCGTCACCATGTCCACCCGCGCGTAGGCGGCGTCGGAGAGGCTCCGCACCACCTCGGTGAAGGGCCGTTCCTGGCCTACCTTCAAGGTGACCGGGACGAGCTCGCCAAGGCCCGCAACCACCGGCTGGACCACGGCGCGGACGGGAGCCACCACAATCCGGAGCGGGCCCGCCGTCGACGTTTCCGGGTGTGCCAGGCGGCGCAGCACGGAGAGCCGCCGGCCGACGGTGTCCGAACGGGGCGAGAGCCGCTCGTGGGGCAGGGTCTCCCAGCTGGGAAACTCGGCCACGCAGTCCGCCGGAAGGTAGGCCCGCAGCGCCGCCGTCAGGTCCTCGGCCTCCCGGCCCGTCGCGGTGACGGCCAGCACGACGCCGGACCCGCCGTCGTCGTTCCCTGCGGCGGCTATGCCGTCCGCCATTTCGGCCAGCAGCACCGCCCGCAGCCCGGCGGGTGCACTGATCTGGTAGTCCTGGCCACGGACCGCGAACCCGCGGGCAGCCTCGGCACGGACGCGCGCGAAGGTCTGGTCCGCGGCGAGTGCGCGGCGGAGTCCGTCCAGGGACGGACCGTGAGTGGACGGGCCGGGAAGGCTCATGGCAGAAGCTCCTGTGGTGTTGCGGGAAAGCAGGCAGCGCGAAAACCCGAAATTCGCTGCGAATCCCGGGTAAACCCAGCCTACCGCGCAGCTCCGACAATGCGCGCTGGCAAAGGACCAGTGCGCTGGCGCGGGGCTGGCACTCTGGCGCGGGGCTAGGCTGGGCAGGGACGGACGAGTCCGGCAGCTGATGCCGGCGGCAGTCTACGAAAGCAGCCGTCCAGACCGCGGGCCGCTCCGAATGGCCTGTGGACGATAAGGAGCCACCATGACTGAAACCAGCAGCACCCCGCGTTCTTCCAGGACTGTCCTGGTCACCGGAGCCACCGGCTACATCGGGGGCCGGCTTGTGCCCAAGCTCCTGGAGGCCGGCCACACGGTCAAGGTCCTGGTGCGCTCGCCGGACAAGATTGCCGGAGTGCCGTGGCGGGACCAGGTGGAGGTGGTGGAAAGCAGCCTTGACGACGGCGGAGCGCTGCGGAAGGCGCTGGACGGCGTCGACGTCTTTTACTACCTGGTGCATTCCATGGCGGCCGGGTCCGGGTTTGAGGCCAAGGAGCAGGCCATGGCCCGGACGGCAGCGGAGGCCGCTGCGGCCGCGGGCGTTGGCAGGATTGTCTACCTCGGCGGGCTGCACCCCACGGGGGTCGAACTGTCCACCCACATGCGTTCCCGGGAAGCGGTGGGGAAAGTCTTCCTGGACAGTCCGGTGGACGCCATCGTGTTCCAGGCCGGCGTGGTGATCGGGTCAGGCTCGGCGTCCTTCGAAATGATCCGCCACCTTTCCGAGACGCTGCCGCTGATGCCGGCACCCAGCTGGGTCCGCAACCGGATCGAAGCCATCGCGGTGCGGGATGTCCTGTACTACCTTGTCTCGGCGGCATCGCTCGAGGGGCCGATCAACCGCACGTTCGACATCGGCTGCCGGCAGGTCCTCACCTACGCCGGAATGATGAAGGAATACGCGGCCGAAGCCGGACTCCCTTACCGGGTGGTGCTGGCACTGCCCGTCCCGGCGCCCAAGCTCGCCGGCATGTGGGTTGCCCTGACCACCCCCATCCCGTTATCCATGGCTGTTCCCCTGGTCCAGTCCCTCCAGCATGATGCCGTGTCCGACGAGCACGACATCGACGAGTTCATCCCGCAGCCCGAGGGCGGGCTGACCACCTACCGCAGCGCCGTCGCCCTGGCCCTTGGCAAGGAACGCGACGGCCAGGTCCAAACAACGTGGGCCAATGCGGGGGCGGCGGCCGATCCCCTGCCCAGCGACCCCGACTGGGCCGGACACAAGGTCTACATCGACGAGCGGACCTTCCACGGCGACGTGGACCCCGCGCACGTGTGGACAGTGATCGAGGGTATCGGCGGGCGGAACGGCTGGTACTCCCTCCCCCTGGCGTGGCAGGTCCGCGGCTTGCTGGACAAGCTGACCGGCGGCGCCGGGCTGCTTCGCGGACGCCGCCATCCCCATACCCTGGCCACCGGAGAGGTTGTTGACTGGTGGCGTGTGGAACGCATCGACCGAGGAAAGCTGCTGCGGCTGCGGGCGGAGATGCGGGCGCCGGGACGTGCCTGGCTGGAGCTCTCCGTGGAGCCCGACGGGACCGGAAGCCGCTACCGCCAGCGGGCCATCTTCTTCCCCAAGGGGCTTAGCGGGAGGCTGTACTGGCTGGCCGTGCTGCCCTTCCACAGCCTGATCTTTCCGGCCATGGCGCGGAATATCACCACCGCCGCCCAAAAGATCGCGGATGCGGAGCACGCAGAGCAAACCCCGTAGGATGTGTGGAGTTAAAACCGTTCCGCACGTCCCAGGAGGACACATGGCCCTGAGCGCAACCACCACCCTTCCGCACTCCGTCGACAACGTGGCAGCTGTCCTGGTGAACGAGGATTTCCAGCGCCACGTCAGCCAGCTCGTGGGCGGATCGCTGGAGTCGTTCACCGTGGACGGGGACGTTGCTGGAGCCTTCAGCGCCACCTCCGTGCGGACCCTGCCCACCACGCGCCTGCCCGAGATTGCCCGGAAGTTCGTGGGTGAGCACCTGAAGGTCACCCAGGTGGAGAACTGGGACGCCCCGGCTGCGGACGGCTCCCGCCAGAGCAACATCTCGCTGAAGATTGCCGGCGCACCCGTTGACGTCACCGCCGTGCAGCGGCTGGTGGCTGCCGACGGCGGCACCCGCGTTGAGCTTGAAGGGGCAGTAAAATCCTCGGTGCCGTTCCTTGGCGGGAAGATCGCCGATGCCGCGGAGCCGATGGTGGCCAAGGCCCTGAACCTCCAGGCCAAGCAGGCGCAGGCCTGGCTGGAAAGCCACTAACCCGTGGAACTGCCCGTTTTCGCCTCGCTGGTGCTGGTCGTTGCGGGAGTCTGGTCCCTGGTGGTCTGGCCGCAGTTCCTGCGCCGGGTCATGAAGGATCCGCGGGCCCGTGACTCCGCCGGGAAAGCCACCAGGTTCCTTACCGTCCATGTGGTGCTTGTCAGCATCTCCATGGTGTTGGGCGCCGCCACTGCCGCCATCGGCATCATGGCGATGGCCGGCTGACGGGCCTACCCCAGGAACAGCAGTGTACTGATGAAGGCCCTCTTCCCGTCGGGAGGAGGGCCTTCTGTTGTTCCAGGGAACCCGGAGGAGCGCGCCGGGTCAGGCGGCCTGGTTGAGCGCGTCCTCCGCCGCAACCCAGGAAATCATGGCGCACTTGACCCGTGCCGCATAGCGGGCCACGCCTTCAAACGCCGCCGCATCCCCCAGCAGGTCAGGATCCGCGGAGACCTTCCCGCGTGAGCGCAGGACTTCCCGGAAGCTGTCGATCGCGTTGTGCAGCTCGGCCACTGTCATGCCCTCGGCCAGTTCACTGAGCACGGACGCGGACGCCATGGAGATGGAGCATCCCGCCCCGTCCCACGAAACCTGGGCCACTTTTCCGTCCTCGACGGCGACCCGCAGGGTAACTTCATCCCCGCACACGGGGTTGAGCTGGTGCGACTGGCCGGTGTGCGCGCCCTCGGGCGCCGCTGTCCCCGCAAGGCCGCTGCCGTGCCGGGCCTTGGAATGGTCCAGGATGATCTGCTGGTACAGCTGGTCAAGGCTCATGGTGTTACCTTCGGTCTTCCCTGCTAGGCGCGGAAATAGGCCCGCACGCCGGCGACGGCATCCAGGAACTGGTCGACGTCGTGCGTTGTGTTGTACAGGTAGGCGCTTGCCCTGGTGGTGGCGGTCAGCCCCAGCCTGCGGTGCAGCGGCTGGGCGCAGTGGTGGCCCACGCGCACGGCGATTCCCCTCGAGTCCAGGAACTGCCCCACGTCATGGGCATGGACACCCTCGACATCGAACGCGGCAAGCCCGATCCGTTCCTTGCCGGCGGACGGACCCAGGACGCGGATTCCCGGGATGGACTCCAGCCCGGAAACCATGCGCTGGCCGAGCCCGGTTTCCCACTGGTGGATCCGGTCCAGGCCCGTTTCGGTCAGGTAGTTCGCCGCTGCCGCGAGCGCCACGGCCTGGGAAATCCTCTGGGTACCGGCCTCGAAACGCTGCGGTGCAGGAAGGTATTCAGCGCGTTCCATGGTGACGGTGGTGATCATGGAGCCCCCGGTGAGGAAAGGCGGCAGGATGTCCAGCAGCTCCTGTTTCCCGTACAGCACCCCGATTCCCGTGGGGGCAAGCATCTTATGGCCGGAAAAGACGGCAAAGTCGACGTCGAGTCCCTTGACGTCCAGGGGCAGGTGCGGGGCTGACTGGCAGGCGTCCAGCACCACCAGCGCGCCGGCTTTCCGGGCCAGTCCCACAAGCTCTGCAACGGGGTTGATGGTCCCCAGGACGTTCGAGGCGTGGGTGAACGCCAGCACCCGGGTCCGGTTGCCGATGATGTCCCCGGCCAGGTCCATGCGGAGGGATCCGGCGTCGTCGATGGGGATGTAGCGAAGGGTGGCCCCGGTGCGGAACGCCAGCTCCTGCCAGGGGATCAGGTTGGCGTGGTGCTCCATTTCCGTCACCACAATTTCATCGCCCGGGTTCAGGGCAAGCTGTTTAAGGCCCGCGTCACCGCGGCCCTGGGCAGCCCACAGTCCTGCATTGGACAATGCATAGCTGATCAGGTTCAGGCCCTCGGTGGCGTTCGATGTCCAGATGGTCTCCGCGTAGTCAGCGCCGATGAAGTCGGCAATCGTCTGCCGGGCATCCTCGAACACCTCGGTGGCCTCCACGGCGAGATGGTGCGCGCCACGGTGTACCGCGGCATTGCGCTGCTCGTAGAATTCCTGCTCAGCTTCAATGACGCTTAGGGGGTTCTGGGAGGTGGCCCCGGAATCGAGATAGACCAGGGGCTGGCCATTGACCAGCTGGTTCAGGACCGGGAAGTCGTTGCGGATGCGGAGTACCTCGGCGTCATCCATGACCGGCAGGGCGCGCTCCAGCGTGGGCGGCGTTGATACTACGGCCAAGACGTACTCCTTGAGATGCCAACCAATGACACTCAATTGTCCCACAGCACGGCTGTGGCGGCCGCCCGGAAGGGGCAGCCGCCACGTCCGCTCCGGGCTTCAGCCCCGCGGATTGGAGGGCCGGCGACGGCTGGGGGGAGAGTCTCGGTCTCAGAAGACTCTGACGTCGCCGGCCCCGTCTGGCCCGGTCACCGTGACCGGAAGCTTGCGAGACCTTGAACTTCTCAGGCGGGGTTTTGCGGCCTGCGTACCGGCCGCTTCCTTCACCTCTTTAAAGTAAAGCCTGCGGGGACCGGACGTACACGAGTAGGCAGTACTCGAATTCCGGGACCGGGTACTACCGGGACCCGGGGGTGGATACCCGGCAGGGCATGCGTCGAACCGCGACAGGGCGCCATGAGCAACCCCCAAAGGGCACAGGGACCCACGGCCGCGCCCACTGGAGCAGCCTGGAGGGGGTATTCTCTGTGCCGGCTACTTGGGAAGCGCCGAGTCCAGCTCGTCCCGGCTGCGCACGCCGAGTTTCACGTAGGTGCGGTACAGGTGGCCCTCCACAGTCCTGACGGAAACCATCAGGCGCTGGGCGATCTCGCGGTCCGTGAGGCCCTGCACGGCGAGCTCAACGATGTCCTGTTCACGCCGGGTGAGATGGACAGCGGGGGCCGCCGCAATGAACCGGCCCTCCCGGAACCGCTCGCCCAGTTCGTGGTCACACTTTTCACGCTGGGCCACTGCCTGCCTGGACCGCCGCCGCTCCCCAGCCTGCTCCAGCACCGTGCTGGAACGGGCATAGGCCTCACGGGCAAGGTTGACGAAGCCGGATTCCTCCAGCGTGGCGGCCGTTTCCATCAGGGCATCCCCGTCAGCGGCTTCCCAGTCAGTGGCCAGCTTCAGCAGTGCCGCAGCCCAGCGGCCCTCCACGGCGCGGGCCGCGTTCTGCACCATGGGGATCACCGAGGCGTCTCCCAGGTCCCAGCACAGCGACAGGAGCTCCAGCAAAGTGCCGGCCCTTGACGAGGCCTCCGTGGTGGTCACCAGGGTGTGCAGCGCGGCGAGGCCCTTGCCGTCGCGGGCCAGGTACTCTGACGCGGCGGCACCGTAGGCGTCTGCCAGGAACTCATGGGCGGGGCCTCCTGCCACCGCATCCTTGCAGTCCTGTTCCAGCCGCTTTGCCTGGGCGGTGTCACCCAGCCGTGCGGCGACGTAGAAACCGAGGGCCGAACCGAATCGGAACAGCTGGAGTGGATCGCTCAGCCTGAGCGCTTCAACCGCGGGCAGCAGCAGCTGGTAGGCCCGTTCCATCCGGCCTTGCCGCAGCATGGAATAGCCGCGCAGCACCTGCAGGCTGCCGTTGAACGTCCCGGTCCCGGCAGCATGTCCTGAAGCGTAGCTCTCGAGTTCACGCTCCGCGGATTCCCACTCGCCCATGGCAAGGTAGTCGATGACCAGCCGCCCCAGGACGAACTCGGAATAGAAGAACAGGTCGCCTTCCAGCGTTGGCAGCTCGGACGCGGCAAGGAGCGCGGAGTCGAGACCTTCCGAGGCCCGACCCGCCGCGGCAAGGGCATGCGCCAGCAGCGCCTCGCCGATGGCCGTCAAAGGCTCGCCGGCGTTTCCCGGCGAGCTGCGGTTCCGGATGTCCACAACACGGCTGCACAGCGCCTGCACATTGACGTCCGCGCCGGACTGCAAAAGCTGCAACAGCTCCTCCTGCCCCGCCCGTGTTGCCTCCGGCAATTCCTGGTGGCGCTCCCGCACGTCCTCTGCCAGGTCAGCCAGGGGGCGGCCCGTTGCCTGGTGGGCGGACGTCCACAGCAGCAGGACCGACGTACCGTGGGGGTCCCCGGCCAGCTGCAGCCAGCTGTCGTCAAGCAGCGCTGCAGCCTCTGCGTAGGCGCCCTCGTTGTACAGGGCGCGCGCCTGAACGGCGTGCGCAAGGTGGACCAGGCCAGGGTCCTGCACCTTGGCAGCGATGGACCGGGCGCTGTGGTTCCGGAAGCGGGCCAATGCCTCACGCGCGGCATCCAGCATGTCGGCGTCGGATACCCGCAGGCCGCATTCAAGGGACCATTCCACAAACCGCAGCCGGCCTTCCCCTCGGAGGCTGGCGGGGTCCTGCTGCTCCCGGATTTTCTCCAGCAGCTGCAGGCTCCGGGACACGGAGATGGTGTTCCTGATGGCCTTTGCAAACAGCCCGTTCCAGATGGTGAGTTCAGAGGGGACACCGGAGTTTTCCACAACCATCTGCTGGTCCAGCAGGGAGCGGACAACTGCCGCCCCGCAAATGTCCTCGATCACTTTCCGGCCCACAGGTCCGGCGAGCGCGATGATTTTCAGGGCTTCCTGTTCCTCCGCCCGCCGCCGGAGGTGATCCTTGGTGACCACGGCCGTGAGGCGGGCCCCGTCCGTTGGCAAGGAGCCCAGCAGGACCCAGATTCCGTTCCGTTTGGCCAGTATCCCGGACTCCGCGGCATCATGAAGCAGTGCATCCAGGACGCGCGGGTTCCCTCCCGAGGCGCTCCAGACGGCGTCCACGGTGGCGTCAGGGACGGTGCCATCCAGGACGTGGGCAAGGACATCCTCGATCTGCTCCCGGTTCAGTGGCCGCAGGTCCACGCGTTCGGCCAGGCCGTCATACCAAAGCTGGTCCAGTGGCTGCGGCAGGCCTGGCCGCGGCCTTGCCGCCGCCACCACCGTTGCCCAGCCGGCTGAAATCAGCTCCGCCACCACCCCGGCGGAATCCTCGTCCAGGTAATGCGCATCATCAACGATGAGCAGGACGGGCGCCCCGTTGCCGGCCTTCACTTCCTCGAAATAGCTCCACATGGACCGCAGGACGGCGACAGGAGAGACCGAATCCTCGGCAGACAGGTCACCGGTATAGGGGGTCAGGACACCGAACGGGACCGCGGCGAGGGCGGAACTGCCATGCATCTGCAGCACGTTCATTTCCCCCGTAAGGCGCTCGGAAATGGCCTCGGTGAGGGACGACTTTCCAATGCCGGGGCCCGCCATGATAAAAACCGCCTGGCTGGTGCGGTTCCGGACAATGTTGCAGATCCGGTCCAGCGGCTCTTTCCGCCCTGTGAGGAAACGCTGCGCGGTGTTGGGCTTGTGCCCGTTAGACGAGTCCAGTCAGATCACCCCTGGAAGTTACGCCGAGTTTGGTGAAGACCTGGTAGAGGTGGCCTTCCACGGTACGGACTGAGACGCCCATCTCCAGGGCGATGTCACGGTTGGAGGCGCCGCGCCCTGCCAGCCGGGCGATCTGGCGTTCCCTGCTGGTCAGCAGCGGGCTTCCGCTGCTGGGCACGATGGGAAGGTTGGCCACGGTGGCGGCTAGGATATCGAGCCGGGCCTGGGCTGTCCGTGCCGTGAGCGAATCGCCGTCCTGGCGTGCGAAATCCACCGCAAGGGCCATGCACCGTGCTTCCACGGCATCCAGCTCCAGGGTGGCGGCAAGCTCGCCGCCCGCGAGGAGGGTCTTGGCGTCCTTGGTCCTGGTCCCGACGGCGATCAGCCGTGAGATTTCTGCCAGCGGCCCCTGGCGGTGGCCCGCAATCTCCTCCAACAGGCGGAAGTCCGCGTCACTGCCGTTCACGGTGGCCGCGAGAAGGTTGATCCCCGCCAGCGTGAAGCGCCCTGCGTCCATGTCCCTGCGGGCAGACTGCTTGAGCCCGGCAACGGCGTCGGGATCGCCGAGCCAGCGGCCGGCCACGAGGGCGCAGAATTCCGCCATGCTCTCGGCAATGAAGCTGGACTTTCCGGACGTCCTCTGCAGCTTGCCCAGGTATTTGCGTGCCTGCGCAGCGTTGCCGGTCTGGGCATGGGCCAGCGCAATGGCTGCGTACGCGCAGCGCAGGGCCGCCTGGACGGGTTGGAGCTCCAACTGTGCTGCCGCGGAGATCAGGGGGTCCAGGGCAGCGGCGCCACGGCCCGAGTAGACATAGGCGATGCCGGCCGCCAGCTCCGTTGCGGCGCTCCGGAAGGGAAGGCTGTGCGGCTCGTCCGTGGCCTGTGGACCCAGGAGGTCGATGCACCGACGCCACTGCCCCGCGATCAGCAGCACCAGGTAGGCCTCCTTGGTGTACCGCTCGCGCAGGCCGACGATATGGGAGGCATCACTGATCTGGCCCCCCAACTGCCGCATGACGCTGAGCGCATCCATTTCCCGCCCCGTCATGGCCAGCGCGGTCATCAGCAGGATGGCAGCATTCATGCGGTGCCCGGTATCCGGGTTCAGCGCCGGATCGGAAGCTTTTTCAAGGGCGGGGATGATGGCGGCGTAGTCGCCCACGAAGGCACCGTACTCGAACTCGGTCAGCTCCACCCGGTTCGCCGCCGCAGCAGCAGGCCCGGGCCACCCCGTGCGGTTCGGTGCCTGCTCGAGCCGCTGCCGGGCTTCCGCCAGCAGGTCCGGCACCCTGGCAGCTGCGTCCGGAAGCCACATCATCACGTGTGACTTGGCAGCTATGACGTGGGCGTACTCCTCGACATCGAGCCCGTCCAGCTCCGGCTGCGAGATGTCTTCAAGTGCGGCCATGGCCTGGACGGGCATGTCCAGCTGGAGGTAGGCGGCGGCTTTCTGGCGCTGGCCGGCCACCCATTCCCCATCGGTCCGGCGAAGCATCTCCGCGTAGGTCAGGGCGAACCGTGGATCAAACAGCTGGACCGCGGCGTCGGCAGCCGCGAGTGCCAGGGCGGGACTCAGGTCCGCCTCGCACTCGTGGGTCCAGGCGGCGAAAGCCATCAGTTCCTCAACCGTCATCCCGGCAGGATCGGGTTCCGTGCCGCCCAGGAGCACGCTCCGCAGCTCCCTGCGCCGGGCAATGCTCAACCAGGTGCGAACCACATCCCCAATGTACTTTTCGCGCAGCGACACCCAGCGGTGGTCCGAGGCGTCAATCTCCAGCAATCCGCCGTCTTCCATGTCCGCCACCACGTCGGCCCTGTAGATGGCGGTAAGCCTTGAGAGTTCAACCCGGCGCGCGCAGGACAGCATCTCGATGACTTCCCGCGTTTCGGGCGTCTCCCTGGACCAGCGGGACCGGACGATGTCGTCGAGGCTGGCCGCGCCATCGAGCACCACTTTGTCCCGCAGCGTCCAGACGGAGTCGGACAGGACGAGGTTCCCGGACAGTTGCTGTTCGGTGACGAGCGCCTTCAGCAGCAGCGGGTTGCCGCCCACCATGTGGTGGTAGGTGCTGACCAGGGAAGCCGAGACCCGGTGGCCCAGGAGGGACAACAGGACCTGGCGGGTCTGCAGCTCGTTGAGGTTGCTGAGCCGGACTTCGGCGAGGCGCCGGTCCGTCAACAGCCAGTGGAAATCCGCCGGCAGGTCGCTGATCTTGGGCGCCACGGCAATGATCTTCGCCGTGCCGGTCAGGAGTACGTTCAGCAGTACCCCCGCGCTCATCTCGTCAATGCTTCCGGAAGTGTCCAGGGTGATCACGCAGGGCCGGCCGGCCGCATCGCTGCGGATCAGGGAGGTGATGCCGCGGAGTATTGCCGTGGGAGAGCCCATGTAGGCCTGCGGCAGCCGGGCCAGGAGGAAGGAAAGGCAGCCGTAAGGCGTGGTGGAACCGGCCGGACCGCTGCGGAGCTGCAGTGACCACACGTCCGGGCCCAGGTCCATGACCGCCGCCCGCGCAAGCGAGGACTTCCCCACGCCGCGGCCACCGGTGATGACCACGCCGAGGGAATCGGCGCTGGTGAGGGCGGTGCGGACAGCTTCGAGGTTTGCGCCGCGGGCAGGGGCAGACCACAGCTGGCCCTCCCGCTTGCCGGAGGCATCCCTGGTCAGCCCAACGTCGTGAGGTGTTGACCCACGTCCCCAGCTGAGTGGCTCGATTGACATGAACTTTTCCCCTACATCCCCGCGATAGCGGGATGTAGCCCCATTGCTCCCCCGCATAGGAAGAAGACTACCCCGGGGCACAGACAACGAGACAGGGCAAAGGGCCTTTAAGTTTTCATGTTGCTAGCGTTCGGACTTTGCGGGGTGGAACTTCTGCTGCGCCGCGGTCAGGCCATCGCGCACGAGGATCTCCACTGCGTCCGCTGCTTCGTCCAGCAGGAAGGGGAGTTCCTTGAGCTCGGCAGTGCCGAAGTCGCGCAGGACATAGTCGGCCGTTTCCATGCGCCCGGGCGGCCGTCCCACGCCTACCCGGACGCGGAGGTAGTCCTTGGTGGCCAGGGCCTTGGAGATGTCCCGCAATCCGTTGTGGCCGCCCTCTCCCCCGCCGATCTTGAGCTTTACCGTATTGAACGGGATGTCGATTTCGTCATGGACTGCCACCACATGGTCAGGGGCGATGCCGTAGAAGTTCGCCAGCGCGGCGGCGGGGCCGCCGGAAACATTCATGTAGGTCATCGGTTTTGCCAGCACCACGCGGGGTCCGCCAATACCCAGGCGTCCTTCGAGCACCTGGGCCCGTGACTTGTGGCTCTTGAAACCGGCACCCATCCGGGCCGCGAGTTCGTCGAGCACCATCTGGCCGACATTGTGCCTGTTGCCTTGGTACTGCGCTCCCGGGTTTCCGAGGCCAATGATGAGCCAGGTATCAGTCATGAATCAATCCTAGGGTGGGGGTTTGCCGCGTCCGGCGCCGGTGAAGAGCAGCGGACATGCAAGTGGCCGGACCCCCACAGGAGTCCGGCCACTGGCGGGGAATGCTGCTGATTACTCGGCTGCTGCTTCCTCGGAGGCTGCAGGAGCCTCTTCGGAGGCGGCTTCGGTGCCCTCGCCGGCTTCTTCCTCGGCGATCTCGACAGCTTCCGAGATGTTCACCACGAGTGCCTCGGCGTCGGTGAGCAGAACGGAGCCCTTCGGCAGCACCAGGTCGGAAGCGTGGATGTGCTCGCCGGCTGCGCGGCCTTCGATGCTGACCTCAACGGCCTCAGGCAGGTGGGTGGCCTCAGCTTCGAGGGACACGACGGTGAGCTCCAGGTTGTGCACGGTGCCGGGCGCGGTTTCACCGGAAACGTGGACGGGAACGTCAACCGTGACCTTTTCGCCCTGGCGGACGGTCAGGAGGTCGATGTGCTCGATGATCTGCTTGATGGGATCGCGCTGGACGTCCTTCACCAGGGCCAGGTGGCCTTCACCGTTGATGTCCAGGGACAGCAGGGCGTTGGCGGTGCGGACAGCCAGGGTGGTTGCCTTTGCCGGCAAGGTGATGTGGATGGGCTCTGCGCCGTGGCCGTAGATGACGGCGGGGATCAGGTTGGCCATCCGGGCGCGGCGGGCGTAGCCCTTGCCGAATTCGGTGCGTACTTCTGCTGCGAGCTTCTGCTCAGACATGGAAATCTCCTTGAAAACTAAACGGTGTTCAGCAAGGGCGGAGGTCTGTCGCGACCTTCAACGCCAGGCGGCCGGAGCCATGCCCATCTTGAAGGGAGATTCAGACCCAGTCGATAACGGAGACCTGCACTCCGGTGACCGCGTAAACGGTGACCGGCGCTCTCCCTCGCCAAGGTATCGCTGACAAGCCTACCAGCGCCGGTCGCTTTTACGGAAAACGGGACCGGCGCTGGTGGGCGTGCCTTAGGCGTTGCCGTCGAAGAGGCTGGTGACCGAACCGTCGTCGAAAACTTCACGAACGGCGCGGGCGATCAAGGGCGCGATGGAGAGCACCGTCAGCTGTGGGAACCGCTGGGATCCGGTGAGCGGAAGGGTATTGGTGACCACTACCTCGCGGGCGCCGGACTCCGAGAGGCGCTTGGCGGCGGGATCGGAGAAGACCGCGTGGGTGGCCGCGATGATGACGTCCTTTGCCCCGGCGTTCTTCAGCACCTGGACGGCACCGGAAATAGTTCCGCCGGTGTCGATCATGTCGTCGATCAGAACGCAGGTGCGGCCCTCGATCTGGCCCACCACCGTCTTGGAAACAGCCTGGTTGGGCACGGTGAGGTCACGCATCTTGTGTACGAACGCGAGCGGCGCGCCGCCCAGCCGCTCTGCCCACTGCTCCGCCACCCGGACGCGTCCGGTGTCCGGGGAGACGACGGTGACGTTCTCGGCGTCCACCCGGGTGCGGATGTAGTCGGCGAGGAGCGGGATAGCCATGAGGTGGTCCACCGGGCCGTCGAAGAAACCCTGGATCTGCGAGGTGTGCAGGTCCACGCTCATGATGCGGTCCGCGCCTGCAGTCTTGTACAGGTCCGCAACCAGCCGGGCCGAAATGGGTTCGCGGCCGCGTCCCTTCTTGTCCTGGCGGGCGTAGGGATAGAACGGCGAGACCACCGTGATGCGCTTGGCGGAGGCGCGCTTCAGCGAGTCGATCATGATCAGCTGTTCCATCAGCCAGTTGTTCAGGGGTGCCGGGTGGGCCTGGATGACAAAGGCATCGGTGCCGCGGACGCTCTCGCCGGCCCGGACGTAGATCTCGCCGTTGGCGAAGTCATACGCGTCCACCGGCAGCAGCTCGGTTCCCAGTTCCTTGGCGATTTCCCGGGCAAGCTCGGGGTGGGCCCGCCCGGTGGCGAGCACCAGCTTCTTTTCGCCGCGCGCCGTAATTTCGCTCATGGTTGGTTGCCCTCTTCTGTAGATGCCGGGGTACTTGAGGAATCTTTGGTGGCTGCCTGGGCCAGTTCAGCGGAGCGGGTTCCGGGGCGGTTCGCCGCCACCCACCCCTCGGTGTTGCGCTGCGCTGCGACGGTCAGCACGAGCGCTCCCGCGGGCACGTCCTTGCGGATCACCGCGCCGGCGCCGCTGTAGGCGCCGTCCCCCACGGTGACCGGGGCAACAAAGACTGTGTTGGAGCCCGTGCGGACGCCCGAGCCGATGACCGTGCGGTGCTTCTTCTCGCCGTCGTAATTTGCCGTGATGTTTCCGCAGCCGATGTTGGTGTCCTCGCCGATTTCGGCGTCACCGGCGTATCCGAGGTGCGACAGCTTGGAGCCGCGGCCGATGGTAACGTTCTTGGTTTCGTAGAAGGCGCCGATCTTGCCGGTCTCACCGAGCACCGTTCCGGGGCGTAGAAAGGTGAAGGGCCCGACGGCGGCCCGGGCGCCGATGACGGCCCCGGAGCCATGGGTGCGGGTCACCGTGGCGCCCTCGCCGATGGTGACGTCCGTCAGGGTGGTATCAGGTCCGACGACGGCGTCCCTCGCCACGGTGGTGGCACCGTGAAGCTGCGTATTGGGGAGGATGCGGACATCCTCGTCCAGCGTCACCGATGAGTCGATCCAGGTGGTGGCGGGATCCACGACCGTGACGCCGGCACGCATCCAGGCCTCGACGGTGCGGCGGTTCAGCTCGGCGCCAAGGGCAGAGAGCTGGACGCGGTCGTTGGCGCCTTCCACCTGCCAGCGGTCGGCAGTGACGACGGCGGCCACCCGGCCGCCCGACTCGCGAGCCAGGCTCAGGACGTCTGTCAGGTACTTCTCGCCCTGTGAATTATCCGTGGTCACGTGGGCCAGGGCGTCGCGGAGGACTGCTGCGTCGAAGGCGTAAATGCCGGAATTGACCTCGCGGATGAGCCGCTCCGCCTCTGAGGAGTCCTTGTGCTCACGGATGCCGGTGACCGTTCCATCCTCCCCGCGGAGGATCCTGCCATAGCCCGTGGCGTCGTCCAGGACGGCCGTCAGCACGGTCACGGCGTTGGCCTCGCGCTCGTGGGTGGCCACGAGTTCAGCAAGCAGCTCACCGGAGAGCAGCGGCACGTCGCCGTAGGTCACCACCACGGTGCCCGTCAGGTGCTGGCCAGCGTCGAGGGCCTGGAGGGCGACTTCCACGGCACGGCCGGTTCCCGGAATGTCGTCCTGGTCCACGATCACGGCCGCCGGATCAACATCCTCGAGGTGGCGGGCCACGAGGTCGCGTTCATGGCGGACCACGATGGCAAGCCGGCGGGGGTTGATGCTGCGGGCCGCCAGCAGTGCATGGCCCACCATGGACCTGCCGCCGATCTCATGCAGGATCTTGGGGGTACGCGACTTCATCCGGGTACCGGCGCCTGCCGCCAGGACGATTACTGCGGCCGGGCCGGTGTTCTCGGGGATCACGTACGGGCTCTCCTTGCTTGGGTTACGCTGGCGCTGACGGTGTCCGGCCGCAATGCGGGCGGCACCGAATGTCATCCTACTGAACGCTCCACGCGCAGCAGTTCCGCCCATAGGATTCGAACCTATACTCCACGGCTCCAAAGGCCGGGGTGCTGCCATTACACCAGAGCGGACCGTGCCGTGGCGCGCGGCCGGGCACAAGTAGTTATTTTGCCACGGGTTCGGGGCGCTGCGCGACACGGGGCGGTCCCGCCGGCCCGGCCCTCCGGTTTCGCGTCCCGCGGTCCGCCCGCCGTCGCGCTGCAGGCTTGCCCGTGACAGGTGGTGCATGATGGAAATGTGAGCAACAACCCTCCGCGGACACGCATGACCGGCCTGCAGCGGCGGAGCCAGCTGATCGACGTCGGACGCGGACTTTTCGCCGCCAGGGGCCTTGACGGGACCACCATCGAGGAAATCGCGGCGTGCGCCGGGGTGTCCAAGCCGGTGATCTATGAGCACTTCGGTTCCAAGGAAGGCCTGTACACCCAGGTGGTGGACCACGAGTTCCGGCTCCTTCTCGATGTCATTAATGCCGCGCTGACCGAGGAGGCAAAACCCAGGGTCCTGGTGGAACGGGCAGCCCTCGCACTGCTGACCTACATCGAGGACCGCACGGAAGGGTTCCGGATCCTGATGCGGGACGCACCGCCGTCGCAGCCTGAGGGTGCCTTTTCCACGCTGCTCTCCCACGTCACCGCCCGCGTGGAGCACATCCTCTCCGACGAATTCTCGCGCCGCGGCCTCAGCGGCGAGGACGGCGCCATGTACGCCCAGATGCTTGTGGGAATGGTGGCCATGACCGGCCAATGGTGGCAGGACAGCCGCCAACCGGACAAGCACACCGTCGCCGCGCACCTGGTCAACCTCGCCTGGAACGGCCTGACCGGCCTCAAAAGGGACCCGGAACTCATGTCCGAGGGTTAGTTTCCGATCACCTACGCGGTGCGGTTACCTTCGCGGCGCCACCGTTCCGGTCACCTTCACGGTGCAGGAGACCTTCGCCGTCGCTTAGACACGGGCCAAAAGGGCCCATCGGTCGCTGAGCGACGTCGAAGGGCCCGGCTCCGGCACCCAAGCCGGGCGGACGCGGAAGGGCCAGCTGTGGCACCCAAGCCGGGCGGACGCCGAAGGGCCGCCTCCGGCGCCCAGAACGGGGCTACTCGCCGAGGACTTCCAAAGCCTCAAGCCATTCGAGTTCGAGGGCTTCGCGTTCCCCTGCGAGGTCCTTGAGTTTCTTGTTCTGTTCGGCCAGGGCGTCGAAGTCCGACTGCTCGGTGCTCTTGACCATCTGGTCGTGGACTTTCTTTTCCTGCTGTTCGAGCTTGCCCAGCTGCCGCTCGATGCGGTTCTTCGCTTTGCGGGCGTCGCGCTTTTCGGCCTCGGAGGCGCCGGAGGGAGCTGCGGCTGCCGGCGCGGAACCGGCGCTGGTGACGGGGTTGCCGCCGCCGGTCACAGTGGACCCTGCCAGGGCGGACTCACGCAGCTCGAGGTACTGGTCCACGCCGCCCGGCAGTCCGCGGAGCTTTCCGTCGCCGAGGAGCGCCATCTGGTGGTCGGTGACGCGCTCCAGGAGGTAGCGGTCGTGGCTGACCACTACCAGCGTTCCCGGCCAGCCGTCCAGCACGTCCTCGACGGCAGCGAGGGTGTCCGTGTCCAGGTCGTTGGTGGGTTCGTCCAGCATCAGGACGTTGGGCTCCCCCACCAGCAGCCGCAGGAGCTGCAGGCGGCGCCGCTCTCCGCCGGAGAGGTCCTTGACGGGGGTCCACTGCTTCTCATTGGTGAAGCCAAGCTGTTCCACCAGCTGGCCGGCGCTGAACTCCTTGCCGCCAACATTGAAGGAACGCTTTTCGCGCTCGATGACCTCGATGACGCGCAGGTCCGCGACGTCGTCGAGCTCCTTGACCTCCTGGCTGAGGACTGCGGTGACCACGGTTTTGCCCCGCTTGACCTTCCCGGCGTCGGGGGTGATCTCTCCGTTGAGGAGTTTCAGCAGGGTGGTTTTGCCGGCGCCGTTGACGCCCACCAGTCCCAGGCGTTCACCTGGAGCCAGCCGGAGGGTGATGTTGTCAAAGAGCTTCCGCCCGTCCTCGGCGCCCTGGAAGTCGAGGGAGACGTTTTCCAGGTCCAGCACGTCCTTGCCCTGGCGTGCGGTGGCCATCTTGCTGAGGGCCATCGAGTCGCGCGGGGCGGGCACGTCGGCGATGAGGGCGTTGGCGGCCTCGATGCGGAACTTCGGCTTTGCCGTCCGGGCAGGAGCACCGCGGCGGAGCCAGGCCAGCTCCTTCTTGACCAGCTGCTGCCGCTTGCCTTCCATGACCGATGCAGAGCGGTCGCGCTCTGCGCGCGCAAGCACGTAGGCCGCGTAGCCGCCTTCGAAGGGGTCGACGATGCCGTCGTGGACTTCCCACGTTTTGTTACAGACCTCATCGAGGAACCACCGGTCGTGGGTGACCACCAGGAATGCGCCCTGGTTGGCGCGCCACCGGGTCTTCAGGTGCCTGGACAGCCACGCCACACCCTCGACGTCGAGGTGGTTGGTGGGCTCATCGAGCATGATGACGTCGTGGTCCTCGATCAGGAGTTTGGCCAGGGCCACGCGCCGCTTCTGCCCGCCGGAGAGCGCGTGGACGTTTGCGTGCCAGTCGACGTCGGACACGAGCCCGCCCATGACTTCGCGGATCTGGGGATTGCGGGCCCATTCGTAGTCCGCCTGGTCCCCCACGATCGCGGCACCCACCGTCAGGTCGCCGTCGAGCACGTCGCTTTGGTCCAGGTAACCCACGTTGACGTCGCCCCGCTTGGTGACGCGGCCGGAATCCGGGGTGGCACGCAGGGCCAGCAGGCGCATCAAGGTGGACTTGCCGTCACCGTTGCGGCCCACCATGCCGATCCTGTCACCCTCCTCGAGTCCCAGGGTGATGCCGTCCAGGACGGTGCGTGTTGCGTAGGAGACCGTCAGGTTCTCGCCGCCAAGAAGGTGTGCCACAAGGAACTGCTTTCTGCTGCTGAGGGAGGGACTGTAAGACTTAGAGGTGGGTGTCGGAGATGATGCGCGCGCCCGGCACCGGGCCGTGGACGGCGAGGGCTGTCAGTCCGTAATGCCGCAGGTCCGCGGCCAGGCCTTCCGCCGCCACTGAGTCATCGGCCAGGAGGGCCACGGTGGGCCCCGATCCCGAGACAATCCCCGCGATGGCTCCGTGCGATTCCCCGATACCCAGCGTATCGCGCAGGGCGGGCGCCAGTTCAATGGATGCCCGCTGGAGGTCGTTGACCAGGACCCGGCCCAGCGCTTCGGCGTCTCCGCCGCGAAGGGCGGTGAAGATCTTGGGATCAACCCCGGTGGGTTCGGCCGCCTGGATGCCGCCGGCTTCCCTCATGCGGTCCAGGGTCCTGTAAACCTCGGGAGTGGGAAGTCCGTAATCTGCCGTGACAAGGACCCAGTGGGTCTGCGCCTTCGCCAACGCCGGTGAGAGTTCGTCGCCCACCCCCAGCCCTACCGCCGTCCCGCCCAGGAGGGAAAACGGGACATCGGCGCCCAGTTCCGCGGCAAGGTGCGCGAGTTCTTCCCGCGACAGGCCGCTGTTCCACAGTGCGTCGCACGCCAGGAGGGTTGCCGCAGCATCAGCCGACCCGCCACCCATGCCGCCGGCCACGGGGACCCGCTTGGTGATCTCCAGGTGGACCCCGGTAGGGCGTTCGGAAACGTCCGCCATGATGGCTGCGGCCTTGTAGGCAAGGTTGTTTCCGTCCAGGGGAATGTCGGCGGCATCAAGGTCAACGGTGCTGGCCCGGTTCAGGCTGACGGTGATCCCGGGCGCCTCGGTGCTGGTGGCCGCGACCTCCTCGTAGAGGGACACGGCGAGGTACACGCTTGCGACGGAGTGGTAGCCGTCGGGGCGGAGCGGACCTACCTCGAGGGAGACGTTGACTTTGCCGGGGGCTTTGACGCGGACGGTCCTGGCGGCGAACCGGCCTGGCAGGGCGTTCATGCCAACGCCTGCTTGGCTTCTGCGATTCTGGCGAAGGCGTGGATGTCTATGACCTCACCCCTGGCAGTGGGGTCGACGCCGGCAGCAACCAGGCAGCGCTCCGCTTCCGGTGCGCCGCCCGCCCACCCGGCAAGGGCAGCCCTCAGGGTCTTGCGGCGCTGGGCGAAGGCGGCGTCCACCACGGCGAAGACCTGTTCACGGGTTGCGGTGGTGGCGGGAGGCTCGCGGCGGGTAAACGCCACCAGCCCGGAGTGGATCTTCGGCGCAGGCCAGAAGACGTTCATTCCAATGACGCCGGCTTTGCGCATCTGGCTGTACCAGGCGGCTTTGACGGACGGCACCCCGTAGGTTTTGGATCCGGGGCCTGCGGCGAGCCGGTCAGCCACCTCGTCCTGGACCATCACGAGCCCGTGCTGAAGGCTGGGGAAATGCTGCAGCAGGTGGAGCACCACCGGCACCGCGACGTTGTAGGGCAGGTTGGCCACCAGCGCGGTGGGCTGTACGGGGAGCTCCGTGACTTTCATGGCATCGGCGTGCACCAGGTGGAAGCGGGCTGCAGCGGACGGCCGCCACTGGTCGACCGTTGCCGGGAGCTTGGCGGCCAGCACGGGGTCGATTTCCACTGCCACCACGGATGCGGCGGCATCGAGCAGTCCCAAGGTCAGGGATCCCAGCCCCGGGCCCACTTCCAGCACCGTCTCGTCCGGTCCGATGTCCGCGGCGGCCACGATCCTGCGGATGGTGTTTCCGTCAATCACAAAGTTCTGGCCGAGGGTCTTGGTGGGGCGGATTCCGATTTCCTCCGCGAGCCGGCGTATGTCGGATGCACCAAAGAGCGGTGCGGGCGCGGGGATTGGTTCAGTCACCTAGGTATCCTATCCCGCGCCGTGCACACCGCCCCGCACGGAAGGAGCAGGGGAGAAACAGGAAGAAGCCGCGATGCAGAGGTGGAGAAAGCGGGCGGAACAGGGGCCAGGGAACCAGCCGCGGCGGACGGCCGGGCTCAAGGACCGGTTAAAAGGCTGCGGCCGGGCACGGAGGTCCGTGCCCGGCCGCAGCGCCCTGACGGGCACGCAATCGTGGAGGTCAGCTGGTGGCAGCCCAGCCGCAGCCCCATGGCTGAAGGCCGCGCTGCGCGTACACGCGGTTGGCAATGTCGATCTGCTGGGCCTTGGTGGCAAGGCTGGCGTTGGGAGCGTAGGCCCCGCCGCCGGCGCCGATCCAGGTCCGGATGTCGAACTGGAGGCCGCCGTAATAGCCGTTGCCGGAGTTGATGCTCCAGTTTCCGGTGGACTCGCACTGGGCGATCTTGTCCCACATGGCTTCATTCATCATGGCCGGAGCAGCGGCACCGGTGTTGGCGCCTGCAGCGGGAGCACTTGCTGCGGGGGCAGCCTGGGCAACGGGCTTCGGTTTGGTGCCGACGGTGACCTTCTCAGGCACGGGCTGGACAGCTACTGTTTCCGACACCAGGGTGCGCGAGGCTTCCCGGCCATCCACCAGCACGAGCTTGTAGGTCTTCTCGAGCTTTCCGGCGGCACCCTTCTGGGTAACTTCCTTCTCACCCTTGAGCAGCTCGCCGCTTTCGCTCGTGACGGTCTCGAACGGTACGTCCTCGGTGGCGACGGCGGTCTGGCCGGTGTCAACGCGCGACACCTTGATCACCATGTTGTTGACCACATGGGCGTTGACCGGCTGCGAGGAGCGGTCGTTGGCACCCAGCACCAGGCCGGCGTCTTCAAGGACCTTGCCCACCGTGGCCGCCGTGGTGGTTGCGGTGTCCACCTTGCCGTCCGCAACAAGGCTGACGGTCTTGGGGGTGGAGATCGAGACGTAGGAACCGGCGACGGAAAGCTGGGCGTCCTTGGGGGCGGAAACCGACGAAGCGCTGGCGACGCCGAGTTCAGTCACCAGTCCGGCGACGTCCTGGGCGGTGGTATTGACCGTCTTCTCGGAACCGTCGAGGCTGACCTTGACTTCCTTCGCCTTGTTGACGTTGATCACGGTGCCGTTCTGGACCGAGGCATCAACCGACGGCGACACGCGGTCGGCAGGGTTCAGCTCCAGGTTGGCGCTCTTGACCACCTGCCCCACGGTTCCGCCGAACGTCTGCACGGACGAGACCTTGCCGTCGACGTTGAGCGTGATGGTTTTGTTATTGCCCACGAAGGCTACGAGGCCCACCACGAGCGCGCAGAGCACCAGAAGCTGGGCACCAACTTTGACGAAGCTGAACTTGCCGTCCGATGTGAAGAACTTGCTCACGTTTGCCCGTAACTTTAGGTCCTTCCGGGCACGGGGAAATCGCGCAATAAAAGGCCCGGCACCGCCTGAAGATGGCAGTCCGGGCACCGTTGCGCCGCCACACTCCGCACAACCGGCACGCGGGACAAAGCCCGGCAATCCTGCTGCGGAAAGAAGTGAAATTACCCGTTGGCCTTCCCCGACCCCGGCTAATAAATGTCCACTGTAACCGTAGCGTTATAAAGCCGCCAAGAATTATGCATACCTGGTATTCATAATGTAACGCCGGGAAATCGGTCCCTCAGTCCCAGCTTCCGTATGCCCGCACGGTATTGTCGGCGATTCCGGCGCACAGCCCGGCCAGGTCAGTTCCTGTCAATTCGGCCATGGCCCGGACCGTGTAAGGGACCATGTAGCTGGCATTTGGCCGGCCCCGGTGCGGGTGCGGGGTAAGGAACGGCGCATCGGTTTCCACCAGGACCAGGTTGGGATCCGCAACAGCGAGCGCAGCACGCAGGTTGGCGGCGTTGCGGAAGGTCAGGGTTCCGGCAAAGGACATCCACCAGCCCTCCTGGTTGCAGGTTCTTGCCAGATCCTCATCGCCGGAGAAACAGTGGAAGACCACGCGTGCAGGGGCGCCTTCTTCCCGGAGCACCTGGACGACGTCGTCGTGCGCGTCCCGGTCGTGGATCTGGAGCGTCAGGTCGAGGCGTTTGGCGATGTCGATATGGCGGCGGAAGGAGTGCCGCTGGTGCGCCAGGCCTTCTCCTTCGGTGCGGTAGTAGTCCAGGCCGGTCTCGCCGATGGCCCGGATCCGCGGGTGGGCGGCCAGCTGTTCAATTTCCGCCAGCGCCTCTTCCAACTGGCCGCGGGCGGCGTAGCGGGGAGCGTCGTTGGGGTGCAACGCCACCGCCCCCAACAGCCGGCGGTCCAGGTCAACCGCTTGGACGGTGAACCGTGATGACTCAAGGTCGCAGCCCACCTGCACCGCACCTTGGACGCCCACGGCGGCAGCGGCATCAAGCGCCGCCGATATCCCAACGGGAGCCTTGCCATCCGGGAAGTCCAGGTGTGTGTGGTTATCCATCACGGGTATGGGCAGGGGCTCGGGAGCGGGCGGGAAGGCCTTTGGCCGGGAACTGCGCGGCTCCTGGGCGTCATCGGTGCCAGGGTCCTGATAAGCGGCAGGAGGAAGCGAGGTGCACATCCATCCAGCCTAGCCGCGGACCCTTCCCCATTTTTGTCGGAACTCTCTGTCAGCTGCGGCAGTTGTGTTAGTAGTCTGGTAGGAACACATGCGAACGCCCACCGACGGGCGACGGCAGGCTTGTTGTCCCGTCCAGGTAGAACCCCGGGCTGAAAGGTTGCCGATGGAATCCCACCGACGCACTGCCAACGATGTGAGCGCTGCGAACCGCACCCTGGCGGGGCTCGCTGATCCCGTCAGCCACCTGAACGGGCACCGCCCGGCCGCCATGGACGCGGAAGGTTTCCACGCGGCAACGCAGCGCATCCTCTCGTCTGTCAATACCGTCATCGATGGGAAATCCGACGCCGCCAGGCTGGCACTGACCGTCCTGCTGGCCCAGGGGCATCTGCTCCTCGAAGATGTGCCCGGAGTGGGGAAAACACTCCTCGCGAAGACCCTGGCCCGCACCATCGACTGCACCGTCAACCGGATCCAGTTCACCCCCGACCTGCTGCCGTCGGATGTGACGGGTGTGTCCATCTACAACCAGTCCTCCCGCCTGTTCGAGTTCCGGCCGGGGGCGGTCTTTGCCAACATTGTCATTGGCGACGAAATCAACAGGGCCTCCGCCAAGACACAGTCAGCGCTGCTCGAATGCATGGAAGAGCACCAGGTCACGGTTGACGGCACCTCGTACCGGCTCGACGAGCCGTTCATGGTGGTGGCCACCCAGAACCCCATCGAAATGGAAGGGACCTATCCGTTGCCGGAGGCGCAACGGGACCGGTTCATGGCCCGGATCTCCATGGGGTACCCGGACAAGGACGCCGAGATTGAGATGCTCGAGACGCATCAGGCCACCTCGCCCCTGACCAGGGTCTCCGCGGTGGTCACCTCGGCGGAGGTGGCCGCCATGATCACCACGGTGCAGCAGGTTTACGTGTCCAAGGCCGTCAAGGAATACACCGTGTCGCTGGGTAGGGCCACCAGGGAAAGTCCACTGCTCCGGCTTGGCGCCAGCCCACGCTCCCTGCTGCAGCTGCTCCGGGCGGCGAAAGCCACCGCCGCCCTGGACGCCCGGGACTTCGTCCTGCCGGACGACGTCGTCCACGTGGCCGAAGCTGTCCTGGCGCACCGCATCATCCTGGACCGCAAGGCTGCCGGGTCCGGGGAAACCCCGCACAGCGTACTGAGGGGCATCCTGTCCCGCCTGCCGGTCACTTCGGAGGGCGCCGGAACCGGCACAAGGAATGCGGCACCTGCCGGCAGGACAGCGGCCCCGGTCACCGGGCTGAGCAGGAACCAGTAGGGGAAACCCATGGCGCTGTCGGACAGGGTGCCGCGGCACCTCTTCACCCAACGCGGTTGGGGAATGATCGCCGCCGGCGGGGTTGCAGTGGGCGCCGCCTACGTCATGGGCCGCAGGGACCTGCTGACGCTGGCAGTACTGCTGATTGTCCTCCCCCTGGTTTCCCTTGCCGGGATCCGGCTGGTCAAGCCCCGGTTCCGGGTGTACCGCGAGTTCACTCCGTCGCCCGTGGAAACGTCGGCGCCCACAACCGTGCGGCTCGCAGTGGCACGGACGGGCAGCGGAAGCGGAAGCGCCACCATGGAGGAGCGGCTGCCCGCCCGTTTCGGCGAGTCGCCGGCTTTCCGGTTCCCCTCCCGTTCAGCCACCGGGGGCACCAGCCGGTATGAATACCACCTCCGTTCGGCCCAGCGCGGCCAGTTCCTCATCGGCCCGGTGACCGCCGAATTCACGGATCCGTTTGGCCTGTCGCTGCACAGGCAGGCAATAGACGACGGCGACATCCTCACCGTGACGCCCGCCGCCGTCGTCCTTCCCCTCACCGGACTGGCCGGCGCGCGCGGCAATGACGGCGTGACCGCCACCAGGATCCGAGCCAACCCCAGCGATGACGACGTGATGACCCGCGAGTACCGCCACGGCGACCCGATGCGGCGGGTGCACTGGGCTGCCACCGCACGCCACGGCGACCTCATGGTGCGCCAGGAGGAATCCGTCACCACACCTGAGGCCACGGTCATCATGGACCACCGGTACGGTGCGTTTAATGGAGGTTCCGGCGGGCCGGCGGGGCAGGCAGGCCCGGACGGGCACCCCTTGGCCACCAGCGGAACCTTCGAATGGTCGGTCGTGGCAGTCATGTCCATCAGCGCACACCTGGCGGAACGGAACTACGCGCTGCGCCTGCTCGACACCGGCGGCGGACCCGCCTTCCTGCGTTCGCCGTCGGCCCCCGAGCCTGAGGTGGAGGAGTACAGCGGCGCAGCCGGGCTCCAGTCCATCGCCGAAAGCCTGGCAGCCATCCAGCTGACCGGGTCCCACCACCCCCACCGTGACAACGCCCTCCAGCACTGGGCGGGCCGGGTCGGTGCAGCCGGCGAGCGCACTGCCCTCGACGCGGGACCTGAGGCCTTCGATGACCTGCTCATGGACAAACTTTCCGCACACCGCATGAGGGGTCCGGTGATCGCGGTCCTTGGAACACTCTCGCGGATGGAGGCCCTCGCCCTTGCCCCTGCCGCGGGCTACGCCACGAATGCCTTCGCCGTCATCGTGACGGAAAAGCCCGGCGAGTCAGCGGAGGTTTTGGAAGTGCTGCGGCAGGGAGGGTGGCGGGCGGTGGCCGTTGCGCCCGCCGTGTCCGTGGCATCGGCCTGGAGCCAGTTCGACCAAGACGTGGCAGTGCCCGCTCCCTCGGCCGAGGTCCGCCGCGGAACCGGAGCCGCGCGGTGACCGCGGCCCCAACGCGCAGTCCGGGAGCCAGCAGGCAGTCCGGACGCAGGCCGGAGCAGGCCGCCGCACGGCACCGGGTGGGCGCCTACCCCTGGGCCATGGCCGGCGCCATCGCCGTTGCCGTCTCCGGTGCCGCGCTTTCGCTGAACGGGGTGCTCCGCGGCTGGGGCTGGTACTGGCCCGTCCTGACCACCGTCGTGGTGGTCAGCCTCACGCTGGCTGCCCTGCGGTCCGTACGCGCCCAGCCCCTCCTGGTGACGGCCGGTGGATTCATCTCCCTGGGCGCCATCCTGACACTGACGTTCTTCCGCAGCTCCAGCCTGGCCGGGTTCATCCCTACCGCCGGAACCCTCGTTGAGCTGAACCGCCTCATCCGGAGGGCCAGCGAAACCGTCCTTTCAGAGACGGCTCCCGTGGCGCCGAATGTGGGCATCGTCATGGTCATTTGCGCTGTGCTGGGCCTGGCGGTGATCCTGGTGGACGCCCTCGCGGTGCCGCTCGGCATTCCCGCTGCGTCCGGGGTGGGGCTGCTGGCCATCCTGGTGGTGCCGGCAATGATCAAGCCGCAAAGCGTGGGTTTCTGGGGCTTCGCCTTCACGGTGGCGGGATACCTGGCGGTCCTCGCCTGCAGCCAGTATTTCGCCCCCAGTGCCCGGTTCCAGACTGATTCCGCGCGCAGCCCGGGCCAGGTGAAGCGTGCCGTGCTTACGGGATCTGTTGCCCTGGCCGCCACACTGGTGGTGCCCATGGCCATTCCCGGCTTTGACCAGGGAACGTTTCCGCAAGGTTCCCGGCTCAACCCGTGGGGCACCTCCACCGGCCTTAACCCCATGATCACGCTGGGCAACAGCCTGCGGACACCTGACGGCAGCGGCCGGATCACCTACGCCACGAACGCCTCCACCCCGCTGTACCTGCGCTCCGTCACCGTTGACCATTTCGATGGCGACTCCTGGGGGCCGGACGACCGTGACGCCTCCCGGCTGCCCCTGGGCGGGCGCATCGATCCCGGCTACACAGTCCTGGCGGACGAGCAGCAGCGGCTGGTCACAGCCATCGACGCCGGCAGCTTCACCAGCCCCTATCTCCCTGCCCCGTATGCCCCGGAATCGGTCCGCGGACTCAGCGGGCGGTGGACCTGGGACCCGGCCACCCTCAGCATCAAAGGTTCGGACACCACCACGTCCCGGCGGCAGGAGTACCTGGTCACGTCCACCGCCCCCCGGCTGACGGCAGGGCTCCTGGCACAGTCCTCGGCCGCCGTCCAGGGCATCCCGGAGGATTTCACCAGGATTCCCGGCAACGTTCCGGACATTGTCCGCAGCACCGCCGATACCGTGGCGGGGACAGGCACCCCGTACGCGAAGGCCATGGCCATCCAGAAATACCTCCGTTCGGCGGAGTTCACCTATTCCCTGCAGTCTCCGGTGCAGGGCGGCTATGACGGCAACGGGCTGTCGGTCCTGGCCGACTTCCTTGAGCAAAAGAGCGGATACTGCATCCACTACGCGTCCGCGATGGCTGTGATGGCGAGGCTCGAGGGCATCCCCAGCCGCATCGCGGTGGGCTACGCACCGGGCAGGCTTACCGGCGCCACGGTTTCGGTGGCAGGCCAGGGAGCACTGCCGGAGTATGAGGTGGATGCGCGCGATGCCCACGCCTGGCCGGAGCTCTACTTCCAGGGCCTGGGCTGGGTGCCTTTCGAACCCACCCCGTCCCGCGGCGTGGTTCCCGACTACGCCACGGAATCCTCCACCGCTGCCGCCCCTGACGCGCTTGACAACAATGATGACCTGCTTCCCGATGCCACCCCCGCACCCACGCCCGCGCCGAGCGCCACTGCGCTGCCCGCACCCGGCGGCGGCGGAAGTGCCGATCCGGGCGTCCAGCTCCTGCCGTGGCTCCTGGTCGCATGCAGCGTCCTGGGGCTGGCACTCCTGATGGCCGCGCCCCGGCTCATCAGGGCAGGCATGAGGGCCAGGCGGCTGAGGCCCCAGGACCCCGCTAACGCGGTGCCCCTGGGCTGGCGTGAACTGCTGGACCTCGGCACCGACTTTGGCCTTCCCCCCGGATCCAGCGAAACGCCCCGCGCGTATTCAGCGCGGCTGCGCGGCGCGCTGCTGGGGGATCCCGATGGCCTGGACCGGGCGGCGCACCAGGCCGTCGCCGCACTCACGGCAGGCTTCGAACGCCACAGCTATGGCCGCCCGTCCGGCGCTGACCCGGAGGCAGCGGCCGACGGCGGACAGCCCGGTCCGGCCCGCGGAACCGGCGGCGCCGTGGCTGCGCAGGTTGCGGCCGTGGAATCGTCCCTGCAGGCCAATGCGGGCTTGCCCAGGCGGCTTCAGGCGGCGTGGATCCCACCGTCCGTGATGGGACGGCTGGGCCGGCTGCTTGCCGCACCTTTCCTGGCCACAGGGCACTTCCTGCGCAGGACGGCAAAAGCCGTCGCACGCTCCCGTCCTGGTCATTCCAGGCAGGGGGCGGGCGACGGCGTTCGGCGGCACAGCGGCGGCTGACCGGCCGCTGTACCTGATCCGGGCGTTATCCGGCGTACGGGTCGGCGATGCCGATGTACTGGGTGTAGAGGTATTCCTCGATGCCTTCGAGGCCGCCCTCGCGTCCCAGGCCGGACTGCTTGACGCCGCCGAAGGGTGCCGCGGCGTTGGAGATGACGCCTGCGTTCAGGCCGAGCATGCCGGTTTCGAGGCGTTCGCCCATCCGGATGCCCCGGTTCAGGTCCTTGGTGAAGACGTAGGCCACCAGTCCGTATTCGGTGTTGTTGGCCAGGCGCACCGCGTCATCCTCTGAGCTGAAGGTGATGATGGGCGCGACCGGTCCGAAGATTTCCTCGGACAGGATGCGGGTGCCTTCGGTGACGCCGGAGAGGATGGTGGGCTGGTAGAAGTAGCCCGGGCCTTCCACCGGCCCGCCGCCCAGGACGGCTGTGGCGCCGGAGGCCACGGCGTCGGAGACCAGTTCGTGGACCTTGTCCCGGCTCTTCGCGTCGATCAGCGGGCCCACCTTGGACTCCGGCTCGGTGCCGCGGGCGGTGGTCATGTCCTTCATCTTTTCGGCGAACTTCTCCGCGAACTCGGCCGCGACGGATTCGTGCACGATGAACCGGTTCGCTGCCGTGCAGGCCTCGCCCATGTTGCGGAGCTTGGCGAGCATGGCACCGGCGACGGCGGCATCGATGTCGGCATCCTCGAAGACCAGGAACGGTGCGTTGCCGCCCAGTTCCATGGAGGTGCGCAGGACGGTTTCGGAGGCGTCGGAGAGCAGGCGGCGGCCCACCTCGGTGGACCCGGTGAAGGAGAGCTTCCGGAGCCGGGAATCCTTGATCAGCGGGCCGGTGGTGGCACCAGCGGTAGAGGTGGGGATGACGTTCAGGACACCGGCGGGCAGGCCGGCCTCCATCATGACGGCGGCGAACAGCTGGGAGGTCAGCGGGGTGAGGTTCGCGGACTTCAGGACCATGGTGCAGCCTGCGGCGACGGCCGGGGCGATCTTGCGGGTTGCCATGGCCAGCGGGAAGTTCCACGGCGTGATCAGCAGGCAGGGGCCCACCGGCTTCTTGGTCACCAGCAGGCGGGACTTGCCGTCCGGGGACACCGAGTAGCGGCCGAACGCACGCACTGCTTCCTCGGAGAACCAGCGCAGGAACTCGGCACCGTACGTGACCTCACCGCGGGCTTCGGCCAGCGGTTTGCCCATTTCCATGGTCATCAGCAGCGCGAAGTCTTCGGCGCGTTCGGTGACGAGCTCGAACGCGCGGCGGAGGATCTCGCCCCGTTCGCGCGGGGGCACCTTGGCCCAGGAATCCTGGGCCGCGGCGGCAGCGTCCAGGGCGGCCTTGCCATCCTCGGCACCGGCGTCGGCAAGGCTCAAGAGCACCTTCCCGGTGGCGGGATCCTCGACGTCGAAGGTCTTCCCGGAGATGGCGTCCCGCCATTCACCGTTGATGAGCAGGCCAGTGGGGACAGAGGCCAGAAGGGCGCTTTCGCGGTCTGCGGAAACGGCCGGCTGTGCAGTGACAGTCACGATGACTCCCTCGTCAGTAGGGTTGGTGCAGCCCTTGGCGGCGGCCGGAGCGACCGGGCCCATACAGGCTGAATTACTGCCAGACTACTGCGGCGGCTTCCGGCTGGTCTACGCCGTTGCGCACTGCCGCATCATGGCGCTGCTGTGCAGCTGCACAGCGGATCGGGCATCGTTTGCGGGGACGGTCAGCGGGCCGCCAGCACAGCGGAGTACAGTTCCCGTTTGCTCACCCGGACGTCCTCGGCCACCGCTGCCACCGCTTCCTTGAGCCGGATGCCCTGGGCCACGAGTTCGTTCACGGCGGCCACATGGTCCTCCGGCGTCCCGGGCGCCTTTTCCGGCGCCCCGCCAAGGACGACGGCGATCTCGCCCCTGATCTCCGTGCTTTCCGCCCACACCAATAGTTCACTGAGCGTGCCGCGGATGACCTCTTCATATGTTTTGGTCAGTTCACGGCAGACGGCGACGGGACGGTCCGGTCCGAACCGTTCGCGCAGCGCCCGCAGCATCACCTCCAGCCGGTGCGGTGCCTCGAAGAACACCATGGTCCTGCGCTCCCCCGCAAGCTCGGCCAGCCGCGACGCCCTCTCACCGGCCTTCCGCGGAAGGAACCCCTCAAAGCAGAAGCGGTCCGTGGGCAGGCCGGACAAGGCCAGGGCGGTGAGTACCGCCGACGGCCCCGGAACCGCCGTCACGGTGAGGCCTGCAGCGACCGCCCCTTCAACCAGGCGGAAACCAGGGTCCGAGACCGAGGGCATCCCGGCGTCCGTAACCATGACCAGGGTGCTTCCTGCCTGCACCTGTGCCAGCAGCTCGGCGGTCTTGGTGGCCTCGTTGTGCTCGTGGTAGCTGATGACCCGCCCGGCCACCGTGACGCCCAGGCTCTGGACCAGCCGGTGGAGGCGGCGGGTGTCCTCGGCTGCCACAATGTCCGCGGTTCCCAGCAGTTCCACCAGCCGGGCGGAAGCGTCACCGGTGTTCCCGATCGGGGTGGCGGCGAGCACGATGCGCCCCGCAGGTGCCGGGCCGGAATCAGGAAGGGTGCTGGGGTTAGGGTCCACGCCACCAGCCTACTGCTGCCGTGGACCGCCGGCCGCAAACGGTAGCATGGGCTGGTGACGCAGACCTCGACGCGGCCGGGCGGGACCGGACAGGCCGCCCCCGCGGCATCCGGTGATGAAACCGGGAGGACAGCAGGCGGTTCGGGCAGTTCCCCCCACCGGCCCTGGGTCAGCCGCCCCGCCGACGCCTTCACGGTCGAATCGCTGCTGGCACGGCTCCTCGGCAGCGCCCGCGGATGGCGCGACTACCCGCCGTCGCTGAGGCTGTGGTTCCTGCTGGTCCCCGTCCTGACCGCCCTTGCCGGCGGGATCCTCAGGTTCGTCCGGCTTGAGGCCCCGCCCAAGCTGGTCTTCGACGAAACGTACTACGTCAAAGACGCATACTCCTACCTGGTCAGCGGCTACGAGCGCGGCTGGCCGGACAAGGCCAATGACGCGTTCAACGCCGGAAACCCTGGTGTGCTGCTGGACTCCCCCGAGTACGTGGTCCATCCGCCCGTGGGCAAGTGGATGATCGCCGCCGGCATGGGGATCTTCGGCCCGGACAACCCTTTTGGCTGGCGCTTCGCGGCAGCCCTGACCGGCACACTGTCCATTCTGCTCCTGTCCCTGATTGCCCTGAAGCTCTTCCGGTCGCTTCCCCTGGCGGGGGCGGCCGGGCTCCTCCTTGCGGTGGACGGCCACCACCTGGTGATGTCCCGGACGTCGCTGCTGGATATCTTCCTGATGTTCTGGGTCCTGGCCGCCTTCGGGGCCCTGCTGCTGGACCGGGACAGCGGCCGGCGCCGGCTGGCGCTCCGGCTGGCGCGCGCCGCCGCCGACAACGGAGGGCGTCCGACGACGGGACAGCTGCTGTCCGGTCCGTGGCTGGGGATCCGCTGGTGGCGCGTGGCGGCGGGGATCTGCCTGGGGCTCGCCGTCGGGACCAAATGGTCTGGTTTGTTCTTCCTTGCCGGGTTCGGACTCCTCACGGTCCTGTGGGACCTCAACGCCCGGCGGGTTGCCGGTATCCGGGGCTGGATCAGCGGCGGCATCATCAAGGACGGGATTCCGGCGTTCATCAGCATGGTGCCGGTGGCCGGGCTGGTGTACGCGGCATCGTGGACCGGCTGGTTCCGGTCCGAGAATGCTTACTTCCGCCGGTGGGCGCAAAGCAACGCCTCCCCCGGATGGGACTGGCTGCCGGACGCCGTCCGCTCGCTGGCGCACTACCACCGGGAGGCCTACACCTTCCACCAGGGCCTTGGATCGGACCACCCGTACGAGGCAAGCGCATGGAGCTGGCTGGTACTTGGCAGGCCGACGTCGTTCTTTTACGAGACTCCGCCGCAGGGCAGTCCCGGCTGCGCGGTGGAAAAATGCACCTCGGCCATCCTGTCCGTGGGAAATCCGCTGATCTGGTGGGGCGCCGTTATTTCCCTGGTGGTCCTGCTGTTCTGGTGGGCCGGGCGGCGGGACTGGCGTGCCGGCGCCATACTGGCCGGTGTGGGCGCAGGCTACCTGCCGTGGTTCCTGTACCCCGAACGGACCATGTTCTACTTCTACGCGGTGTCCTTCGAGCCGTTCCTCATTCTGGCGCTCGTGTACTGCCTGGGCCTCGTCCTGGGCAGGGCCTCCGACCCGCCCTGGCGCCGCCGGTCAGGGCTGTACCTGGTGGCACTGTTCATCGCTGCGGCAATCCTGCTGTCGGCATTCTTCTATCCTGTCTGGGCCGCGGAAACCATTCCCTACGACGCCTGGAAAGTCCGGATGTGGATGCCGTCCTGGATCTAGGGCAGGATGGCATCAGACCCCCAACTGAGCCGCTGCCGCGGCGTGGCAGCGGAACGGAGACCTGCTGTGAGAGAAGCAAGCACCGAACTGCTGGTTGAGCTTGACGCCGCCAGCAACGTGACCGACCTGCTCCTGGAGCAGCATGCCGCCAACCCTGCCCATGCCCTGTACCGGCGAAAGGGCCCGAACGGCTGGGTGGATGTCACGGCCGCGAAGTTCCTGCAGGACGTCAGCGCCCTGGCCAAGGGCCTGATTGCCGGCGGCATCGAGCCCGGCGACAAGGTGGCGGTCATGTCACCCACATCCTACGAGTGGACCCTGGTCGATTTCGCCATCTGGTTCGCCGGCGCGGTGACGGTCCCCATTTACGAAACATCCTCCGCCCGCCAGGTGGAGTGGATCATCCAGGACGCGGGGGTGCGCCGCGTCTTTGCCGGGGACCGCAGCCTTGTGGCCCTGGTCTCCGATGTCCTGGCCGGCTCCGACCTCCTTCGGGACCGGCTCGTCAACGTGGTGAGGATGGATTACGACGGCGAAGCGCCGGACCTTGCCAGCCTCGCCGCTGCCGGCACCGGAGTCACGGACGCGGAGCTTGAACGACACCGCAGCCAGGCCGGGCTGGACGATGTCGCCTCCCTCGTTTACACCTCAGGCACCACAGGCAATCCCAAGGGCTGCGAGATTACCCACGGGAACTTCGCCCTGGTGGCAAAGAACATCGTGGCGTTCCTTCCGGAGCTGCTGCTGCAGGACCAGGCACGCACCCTGATGTTCCTTCCGCTGGCACACGTCCTGGCCCGCGCCGTGCAGGTGGTCTGCCTCACCGCCGGGGCCACCCTGGGACACACACCGGGGGCGGCGCAGCTCCTGGAGGACCTGGGCTCGTTCCGCCCCACGTTCCTGCTGGTGGTGCCGCGGATCTTCGAGAAAGTCCGGGCTACCGCTGCCCACAAGGCAGCGCTGGCGGGCAAGGCCCGGCTGTTCAAGGCTGCATCAGAGACCGCCATGGAGTACTCGCGGGAAGAAGACCTGCGCAATCGTGGCCAGGGCGACGGGCCCGGGCTGCTCTGCCGTGTACGGCACGCACTCTTCGACCGGCTGCTGTATCCCCGGCTTCGGCAGGCCCTGGGCGGGCAGGTGGGGTACACCGTATCCGGTGCCAGTCCCCTGTCCCTTGATGACGCCCACTTTTTCCGCGGCGCCGGGATCCCCGTGCTGGAGGGCTACGGACTGACCGAAACCACGGCACCGTGCACGGCCAACACACCGGCCAGGACGCGCGTGGGCTCAGTGGGCATCCCGGTCCCGGGCACCACCATCCGGGTGGCGGGAGATGGCGAGATCCTGGTCAAGGGGATTGGCGTCTTCAAGGGGTACCACAACAACCGGGCCGCGAACGCTGAGGCCTTCGTTGACGGGTTTTTCCGGACCGGTGACCTCGGGGAACTCGATGCACAGGGGTTCCTCACCGTCACCGGCCGCAAGAAGGACCTGCTGGTCACCGCAGGCGGCAAGAACGTGGCGCCGGGCCCGCTCGAGGAGACGATCCGTGCCCACCAGCTGGTAGGCCATGCCGTGGTGGTGGGCGACGGCAAACCCTTTGTCTCGGCCCTGGTGACGCTGGACCCGGAGGGCGTGGACAACTGGCGGTCCGAACGCGGCCTGCCCGCCCTTGCAGCGGGTGACGCGGTCAGCGATCCGGAAATCCTTGCGGCAGTCCAGGAGGCGGTGGACCACGCCAACCTGCTCGTGTCCAAGGCAGAGTCCATCCGCAGCTTCTCGCTCCTTGACGTCCAGTTCACCGTGGAGTCAGGACACCTGACGCCGTCCCTCAAACTGAAGCGGGCCGCCGTCGTGCGCGACTACGCCGGTGAGATCGCCAAACTCTACTCCTAGGGCGCAGTCCCCCGGCCGCGCCCGCAACGCTGCGGGACCTACTCCTCAACCGCCGCCGGTGCTGCCACGTCCTTGGCCAGGCCACGCCGCCGGCGGGTGGGCCAGGTGAGGACCAGGGTCACGAGTGAAGCCAGCAGCACCAGGCCTGCTATGACCATGCCGGCATCAATCCAGAACTGGCCGGGGAACAACCGGATCAGGGTGTCGTCCAGGCTGAACGTCCAGGACCCGTCGGCGAAGAAGATGCGGTGGAACTCGGTAAAGAACTGCTGCCAGCCCAGCACTGCCAGGGTGCCCAGGCCCAGGATGATGACCAGGGTGACGATGGAGCCGGCGAACAGGCCCCTCCGGACTCCACCCGTGCTTCGCTTGCGGAGGTAAAGGATGGCCACAATGCTGAACAGGACCAGCAGGACGCCGGCACCGAACGTGGACAGGATCACCAGTTTGACGTCCGCCATGTGGCTCACCTCGCCGTCCTTGAACAGCTTGTCGCCACTGCGGTGCACCAGGTCCCCGAGGTAGCGCGGGCCGGACCAGTTGCTCAGGTAGTCCACGGCGTAGGAGCCGTAGGTCATCCGGTCGTCCGTGCTGAACCCGTACCCGTCGCCGGGGAACCCGGGCCGGTTGTACTCCACCCACAGGAACAGCGGGCTGGTCACCGCCCGGACAGCCAGGATGAGCAGGACCAGCGGGAAGAAGACGGCGAGCAGCACCTGCATCACCCGGGGCGCCACAGGCTTGGCGTTGGCGGCACTCTCCCGCTGGGCATTGCGGCGTTCCACCTCTTCCTCCGGCGGGCGGACCTGCAGCGCGGAGGTAGGGAGCGGTTCCTTGAAAACCGGGGAACTGTCCTCCCCGGGCGCCTCAGCGGCGGCTTCGGCGGCTTTCCGGTCCGCCCTGCTCTCCGGCTGGATGGGCCCGTTCACGGTGGAGCCGCCGCCGGCGGTGGATGATGCAGCGGCCGGGCTGTCAGCAGGCGAAGGGGCAGCGGGTGACGCGGAAGACCCCGCTGCTGGACCGGAGCCCTTCCCGGCGGGGTTCAGCCAGGAAAACGCGGGCTCGTCGGAGTCCCCGGACGTGTCCAGGTGGGGTTCCGGCTGCGGCTCGGCGCTCTTGGCGCGGGCCGGTGTTTCGTCTTTCACAGCAGCGTCACTTCCGTCGAAATTCCGCGCCGGGCCGGGCTCAGCTGGCGCGCTTATCTGGTGTCGAGCCTACCGTCCGGGCATTGGGCTGGACGAGGAACCACCCCGGCGGAATTACAACGATTCAGGCAGCGATTTCCGTGTAGCCCGCGTCTTCGCGCCGCAGGTCCCCGCGTTCTCCCGCAAGATAGGCGGGCCTGCCCCACCTCAGCACATAGAACCAGTACGCGGCCAGGACAGCGGCTCCGATCCCGATCTTGGCCCACACCGGCAGCGGGCTGGGGGTGACGAAGCCTTCAACCAGACCGGAGGCAAACAGCACGAGGACCAGGCCCAGGGCCACGGTGATCAGGGACCTGCCTTCCTCGGCAACAGCCCGTCCCCTGGTCCGCGGGCCCGGTGACACCATGGCCCAAAAGATCCGAAGGCCGGCCGCGCAGGCGATGAACACGGCGGTGAGTTCCATCAGTCCGTGCGGCAGGATGTAGCTGAAGAAGACGTCGCTCTTGCCGGCGGCGGCGAAAATTCCGGCCGCAACGCCAACCCCCTGGGCGTTGCTGAACAGGATCATCGGCACCCAGAAACCCGTAATCCCCAGCGCTACGGCCTGCGCGCTGATCCAGGCGTTGTTGGTCCAGACAGCACCGGCAAACGAGGCGGCCGGGTTTTCCGAGTAGTAGTTGATGAAGTCTTCCTCGACGTATTGCCTGGCCGCCGCCTCGGTGGCCACTGCCCGCAGCGCCTCAGGCGACGTGCCGATCCACAGCGCGTACGCCGCGCCAATAAGGATAAAGGCCGCACCACAGGCAAGCGTGAGCCAGGTCAACCGGTACAGCGCGGCCGGAAGGGCCACCACAAAAAAGCGCGCCAGGTCCGCCGGCACGTTGGACCTGGCCCCCGTAAAGCGCGTCCGCGCCTGGGCCAGCGTGGCGGACAGCGAGGCGGACAATCCGCTCTCGGGCGCGACTGACCTGATCAGGGAAAGGTGGGCGGACGTGGACTGGTACAGCGCCAGCAGCTCATCGGCCTCACGCCCGTTGAGCCTGCCCTTGGAGGCAAGCTCATGCAGCCGTGCCCACTTGTCCGCGTTGGTTGCGGAAAAGGCGTCCATATCCACGCGACCAGCCTAGCGCCACCACACTAGACTTTGAGCGACCGCACCGGGAGGGCGGCGGAACGGGGAAGTACAGTGAGTTCGATTATCACCGGCGAGGCCGTAGTCCTGGAGCTGAGGCCGGCGTCCTTTGCCGCCCGTGCGCTCGGGCTGCTCGTGGATGCAGCCCTCAACATCGTCCTGCTCGTGGCGTTCCTGATCGGGCTTGCCGCAGCCGGCGAGGACCTCGACGAGGCTGCCGCACGTGCCCTGACCCTGGCCAGCGTCGTCTTTTGCCTGGTCATCATTCCGGTGGCCGTTGAAACGCTGAGCCGCGGCCGCTCCCTGGGGAAACTGGCCACCGGCCTCCGGGTGGTCCGGGATGACGGTGGTGCCATCCGCTTCCGGCACGCGGTCATCCGCGGGCTGACCGGGTTCCTGGAGATCTACCTGACGTTCGGCGGTGTGGCGCTGACGGTTGCGCTTTTCAATGACAGGTCGCGGCGGTTGGGTGACCTGCTGGCCGGAACCTATGCCGTCCGCACCCGCGTGCCGATGGAGCAGCCGGTTCCGGTGTTTGTGCCGCCTCGCCTCCGGGCGTGGGCAGCGGCCGCCGACATCGGCAGGATTCCCGATGCGACGGTGCGCAGGGCCTCCCAGTTCATCCGGCAGGCCGGGAGGATGGCGCCCCTGTCCCGGGCCGGTATGGCTGCCTCCATCGCCACCGAACTGTCCGCCCATGTGGCCCCGCCCCCGCCTCCGGGGACCAGCCCCGACGACTACCTTGCCGCCGTCGTTGCTGAACGCCGGAGCAGGGAGTTGGCCCGGCTGACCCAGGCACGCCGGCGCAACACGGAAATCGGAGAACGGCTGCAGCGGCTCCCCTTCGGCACCTGACGCTAGTTGTCGTACTCGCTCCACGGGATGTTCCAGTCGCCAAACCCGTCATCGTGGGCGGCGTAGTCCCCCTCGGTGTTTACGATCTGGACCACGTCGCCGGTGCCCATGTTGTCGAAGACCCAGGCGGCGCCGTCGGGAGCGAACCCAATGCAGCCATGCGAGACGTTCGCGTTGCCGATGAACGGATAGGCAGACTCCAGGGCCTGGTGGATATAGGCGCCGCTGAGGGTGAGGCGGATGGTGTACTCCACGTCCACGTCCCCGTAGTAGGCAGGATCGTCGGGCTTGAGCCCAATGCTCGAGGCCCGGAAGTGGTCGTAGCGCTTCTTCTCCATCAGCACCCCGTAACCGCGCGCTGACGGGAAGCGCTTGTCCCCCATGCTGACGGGCAGGGTCTTGACCACCTGGTCATTGACGCTCAGCGTGAACGTGTGGGCGGCGGAGTCGGCCACCGCCACCTTCTTGTCGCCGATGGAGATGTTCACCTTCTTGTTGAAGTTGGCGATCTGCCCGTTGCCGAGGTCCACGCCGAAAAGTTTCATGTCCATGGCAATAGTGGAGTTGGCGGCCCAGAAGTTCTCCGGGCGGTACCGGACCATGGTGTCGCTGTGCCAGTGGAAGGCACCTGCCTGGCCGGCACTGCTGGTAATGCTGATGGCTTTCTCCACGGCCTCACGGTTAACCACGGGCTCGCTGAAGATGACCTGCAGCGGCTGGCCGACCCCCACTTTCATGCCGTCCAGGGGATAGATGGCGGCGTCCGCCTCATGGGAGCTGGAGACTGTGCTGAAGGCCTGGGTGGTGCTGGTCTCCCGACCCGCGCCGTCCTTGACCACGTACGTGTAGCTGTAGTCGGTGTTGAATTTCAGGGGCCCTGCGGCCGTCCAGCCGGTACCGGCAGGGTCGATGCTCCCCTCGACCGCCTCACCTGTGGTGCTGGTCAGGGTGACGCGTTCGATGGTTCCGTTAGTGACCTTGAGGGAAACCGGGGCTGCGGGATTGACCTGCTTTGCGCCGTTGGCGGGTGCGGCCTCGGACGTGACCGGGGCAACGACGGGCATCGCGGTTCCCGGGGACGTCCTCACGGAGGAGCTGGACTCGGACTCGATAGCCCCGCGGGCGATATCCGGCGCGACAGCGGCGAAGACGCCGCCGACGGCAGCGAGGAGGCAGACGGCTGCCACCACAAGAATCTTTTTCATTCGACCGGGACGGCGGGACGGGACTTCGGGCTCCATGTTTTGATCCTAGGCGCAGAAAGTAACGGCCCGGGCGCACTGGGCACCCGGGCACTTTACTTCTTAGTAACGATAGTGCTCGGGCTTGTAGGGGCCTGCGACGTCGAGATCCAGGTAGGCGGCCTGCTCCTTCGACAGCTCGGTCAGTTCCACGCCGAGGGCGTCAAGGTGCAGCCGGGCAACCTTCTCGTCAAGGATCTTCGGCAGCACGTAGACCTGGTTCCCGTACTCCCGCTCCCCTTCCGGCTGGCTGCTCTTGGTGAAGAGCTCAATCTGCGCGATCGTCTGGTTGGCGAAAGAGTTGCTCATCACGAACGACGGGTGGCCGGTGGCGTTGCCGAGGTTCAGCAGGCGCCCCTCGGAGAGGACGATGATGGACCGTTCCCGGTCCGTTCCCTCGTCAAGTACCCATTCGTGCACCTGCGGCTTGATTTCCACCTTCCGGATGCCCGGGATACGTGCCAGCCCCGCCATGTCGATCTCGTTGTCGAAGTGGCCGATGTTGCCCACGATGGCCTTGTCCCGCATCCCGGCCATGTGCTCGGCCAGGATAACGTCCTTGTTGCCGGTGGTGGTGATGAAGATGTGGCCCTCGCTGAGGACGGATTCGAGCTTTGCGACCTGGTACCCGTCCATGGCTGCCTGGAGTGCGCAAATGGGATCGATTTCGGTGACGATGACGCGGGAGCCCTGGCCGCGGAAAGCCTCCGCCGCGCCCTTGCCGACGTCGCCGTACCCGCAGACGACGGCGATCTTGCCGCCCATCAGGACGTCGGTGGCGCGGTTGATGCCATCCGGCAGGGAGTGCCGGATGCCGTACTTGTTGTCGAACTTGCTCTTGGTGACGGAGTCGTTGACATTGATGGCCGGGAACAGCAGCTTGCCCTGCTCCGCGAGCTGGTAGAGGCGGTGCACGCCGGTGGTGGTTTCCTCCGTGACGCCCAGCAGGCGGGAGCCGATCCGGGTCCACTTCTGCGGGTCCGCCTGCAGGGAGGCGCGCAGCACCTCGAGGAAGACGCGGCCTTCCTCGGACTCGTCATCGGCGGCTGCCGGGACGGCTCCAAGGGCCTCGAATTCGGCTCCCTTGTGGACCAGCATGGTGGCGTCGCCGCCGTCGTCGAGGATCATGTTCGGGCCGAGGTCCGGGTTGCTGTCCGCGCCGGGCCAGGTAAGGATCTGCTCGGCGGTCCACCAGTACTCCTCCAGCGTCTCGCCCTTCCAGGCGAACACGGGCACACCCTGGGGGTCCTCGACGGTTCCGTTTCCGACCACCACGGCCGCGGCGGCCTCGTCCTGGGTGGAGAAGATGTTGCAGGAGGCCCAGCGGACCTCGGCGCCGAGAGCCGTGAGCGTCTCGATCAGCACGGCGGTCTGCACGGTCATGTGCAGGGATCCGGCGATCCGGGCGCCCTTGAGCGGCTGGGTGGGGCCGAATTCGGCGCGGAGCGACATCAGGCCCGGCATCTCATGCTCGGCAAGGCGGATCTGGTGCCGACCGGCTTCCGCCAGGGTGATATCGGCAACCTTGTAATCAAACGTCATGGGTAATCCTTCGTCCTGTCCGGAGTGCGGTTGGTTCCGGTGTTGCTGTGTAAGATTCGACGGCGGCCGTGGTGCCTGCGTTCCGGCCCGGTCGCTGCTACGTGGCCTGGCCCGTTCCGGGCGCTGAATCGTGCTGGTCCGATCCTGCCGCGGTGGCCGCGGCCAGCAGCTCGGGTGGCAGGAGCAGCGGAATGCCGTCCTCGATGGCGTAGCGGGGCTTCACTCCGGAGTCCCCGGCGAAGGCCGCCACCAGTTCCTCGCCTTCCTGCACCAGGGCCGACCCCGTCACGGGACAGCGGAGGACGGACAGCAGGTCAGGACTGATATGTGGCATTCTTGGTGCTCCCTGGCGGGCGCGCTCGCGCCGGTAGCGGACTGGTGTGCAGCTACCAGCCTACCGCCAGAGGATGTCAGGAGGGTTCACGCAGGACGCGCAGGTGTCCCCTGCGGGTGCCTTCTGCGCCGGCCGGTGCTTCCAGCGCGGAATGGGACGCGCGCTGCGCCGGCGGCTGCTGTCCCTGGGCCGGCAGTGCCGCGGCATCCCGCACCGCATTGGCAAGGGCCAGGAGGTCGTCGGGGCCCGGCTGCTGGGGCGTTGACGGCATGGCAAGCCGGAGGACTTCCCAGCCACGCGGAACGGTCAGCGAGTCAGCGTGCTGCTCGCACAGGTCGTAGCAATGCGGCTCCGCGAAGGTGGCCAAGGGGCCAAGGACGGCGGTGGAGTCGGCGTAGACGTACGTCAGGGTAGCCACCGCTGACTGGCGGCAGGCAGATCTTGAACACTGACGGATAGCTCCCACGACATCACAGACTACTCGCTGTCCGCGCCAAACCCGTGCATTGCCCGCCCGACCCGACGCGTCCCTGCCGCCGGGAGAATGTATCGCATAAATGTTTCCCCGGGTTTAGAGTCAATGTATGCAGTCATCGAACCAGAAATCAGGTTTCACGGTCCGGTTGGCTGGTCCGGATGCCCCCGGGAATCCGGGCACCGGCTCCTCCGGCAAAAGCTTCATGATGCGCCGCCGGAACCGCCACGGACGCGGACTCCGCGGCGAGGTGATGCTCCCCACTCACCCCGGATACCGGACACGCTCGGACCGGTTTGATGACATGGTGCTCGATTCCGCGCAGCGGCTTCACGACATCTGGGGCAAGACGCTCGACGGCGTCCGCTTCGGCGTCGATGAGATCCCGCCAGACCTCGAAAAGCTGGCCGCCAACTCCGCCTCGGCGCCCATGGGCTCCTACACTCCAGCCGCGGACGGCGAAGGACCCATGATCACGGTGTACCGTCGCGTGGTGGAACAGGGCTGCCCAGGCCCCGAAGAGCTGCAGGACCTGGTCCATGACGTTGTGGTGGAGCACACAGCCGAGATGCTGGGAGTGGCGCCGGAAACCCTGGACCCGGTCTACCGCCGCCGGTACTGATCCGGGTTGCGGGGGCTGGCAGTTGCGCCAGCGCCTGGGGGGCAGCTAGTAACTGAGGGTGACGGGCACTGTTTCCTGCCCGGCCGCCGCCGCCAGAAACGCGAGTGTGGAGATGTCATTCCTTCCGTCCTGCTGGACCAGCACGGAGCCATAGGCAGCGTCCCCTGACGCTGACACCACGTATCCCACGACGTCGGCGTCTCCCTCCTTTTCCGGTACTGCGATGGAGGACGTCGTTCCGCCGGCAATATCGGCGGTGGCCGGAGCCCTGACTTTTCCGTCGGACGTAATGGCGGAGTACGTGATGGTCGCCCTGGCGTCCAGGGCACCGAACACCAGGCTGCGGATCCCGCCCCGCGGAACGGGAACGACGTGCTGGCTGCCAAGCCGCACTCCGGCCGACGCCCAGGCAACATCCAGGGCCTGGTCTTCCTGGAGCCCGCGGGTCACCCGCGCCGCGGCGACAAACGAAACGTCCGAGGATGCAGCCACCGTGTACTGCCCCGCCGGGACACCTGCGAGGGAGACCTCGGTGACGGCGCCTGCCTTTGCGGTGATGACCCCGCCCGAGGGCAGGGCCTCCTGTCCGCCACGCCCGTACAGGCGGACTTCCACCACGGCATCCGAGGGTCCTGGGACTGTCAGCTGGAGCGCCGGTCCTGCATCCTCGTAGCCTGGCTTTCCGGTCAACTGGGCCAGCCCTGCAGGGTCCTGGATATCCACGCCTGTCATGACCTGGCGCACGGCCGGCGCCGCTCCCGGGGCAATGAAGTCAACTCCCCCTGGCGTGAGGCCCCGCAGGACACTCTGCTGGATGACGGCGGCCACGGGGCCGCCCGCACTCCGGACACGGACACTCAGCTGCGCCTCCCCCGGGGCCAGGCCGGCAAGGACCAGGGCCCGCGAGCTGCCAGGCGCAACCAGCAGGCCCCTGCTGCCGGGTGCCTGGATCTGGCCCTTTGCGCCGAAAAGCTCCAGGCTCACCGTGGCGGGCGTGGTGGAGGCGTTGGTCAGCACCAGCACTGATGCCCGGCCCACGGTAGTGCTTGCCCCCGCAATCCACTGGTCATTCGACGGCTGGTGGCAGTTGGAGGCCGCAGCACCCTGGAGGTCGCCATCGGTGGCCGTGAACTTCACCGCCGCAGCAGCTGAGGCTTTTTGGTTCTCCAAGGCGTCGGCGCTCAGCACGCTTACCTGGTCCACGGGATGGGCCGCCACCACGCCTGCCAGAAGTTCCTGGGGCGCTCCGGCGGATGCGCCCTCGCCTGGCCCTTCTGAGATGTCCACGGCGGTTTTCCCGTCCAGCTGGGACAGGCGGCTGGCCGGCAGGATCCCTGCCGCACCGAGCACCGCGCCCGTCACTGCGCTGGCAGCGGTGGCTGACACCGGACTGAACTGGGGGTCGGTGCCTGCTTCTGTCCCCTCCAGCAGCCGGGCCGGTCCCGGACAGACGCCCACACTCGCCCCGGCGGGGACGGCTGCCGCCGCGGCGGCTACCGCGCGGCTCGATTCCGGCGGCGGCAGCAGTGATCCACCTGCCACGACCGCCCCAGCCCCGGCGAGGATCATTGCCGCGGACGCCATCCCCACGAACGCCGTTTTGCGCCCCCGCGCTACAGGCCGCTGCCCGGTGACCGCCAGGGTTTCCGGGCCTGCTGTGCTTGCGTCCTCCAGCGGTTTGCCGGCGGCGGTGGAGGACCGGGCCTCCGTAACTGCCGGCGGCGTCGTGTGCTCATGCATTCTGGTGTTCCTTACGCAGGGAGCTCTCGTCCCGGGAGATACCGGTCCGTGGCCTCCTGGCCGGCATTGGTATGGCGAGCAGGACCGTCAGGCCGATCACCGTAATCTGTGCAATGGCCGTCCACGGGGCCCAGGGGTTGTCGTAGCGGATGGTGAGCTGACCACCTGTTGCGGGAAGCGTGAAGGCCTGCGACCAGCCGGACGCCGTCGCAGTCAGTTTGCGTCCGTCAAGCCAGGCGGTCCAGCCGGCGTCCGCCCGTTCGGCTAGCACCACGAGGCGACCTTCAGGACCGGCCGAAACAGGGGCGTCCACGTCGCTGTACCCGGAGGGAACCAGCCCGATGGCAGCACCGCTGCCATCGACAATGCGTACCCGGTGTGCAATGTCTGCGGCCTGCAGGGCCGGCTGGTTCAGGGGGGTGATCCGCCAGAGCCACCCCACATCGGTTTGTCCCACGGCCACAAGGCCAGGTACCGCGTCCATCCGGCTGGCCGTCAGCTGGGCAGCTGTGTCAGCGGAGCGGAGGACAACAAACCCGACGCCCAGCTGTTCGAGGTCGTTCCGGGGGTCGACGCCCTGGCCGGCGACGACCGTTGCCACGACGCGACGCACGGCCGCGGTGACATCGTCGTCGTCGCGAATGGCCTCGGCACCCGGGCCTCCGATGATGTTCCGAGCGGCGGCAATCGTGGAGAGGCTGTCCAAGGTGGTTCCGGCGCCGCGCATCAGTGAGGCGTCGAACGTCCCGTTGTCCCGCGTACTGATCAGCAGGGTGCGAGTTTGCTCCGGCCCTGTTCCGCGGTCAATGGCCGTGGCAGGCAGGGTGCGCGGGTTGGCGGGTTCCACCAGACGGGGGGTTCCGAGCTGGCCTGCGGCGTCGGGCGTTTGCCTGCCTGCGGCATCGGCGCCCGGAGAGGCGGTCCCCGTGGGGACGGCGGCGGCCGTGGCGGGGCGCAGCAGGTTCTGGGCTGACCATGCAGCCATTCCGGCCAGGGGTCCCCCAAGCAGGATGACCATGCCGACGGCGGTGGCGGACCGGAGGGCTGCCCGGCGCTTGGCGCTGCCGCTGGCCGCTCCCCTGTGCGCCATGGACAGGAGATGCTCCGCTCCCAGGATGCCTGCCGCCAGGAGGGCGAAGGCCGCAGCGGACACGGCCGGGCCGGTGAACGGGGTAACGAGGTTCTCGGCGTTGATGCCGGTGGCCACGTGGCTAGCCAGCCAGCCGCCGGCAAGGGCAAGGATGCCGGCCAGCCAAAAACCCCTCGCCATGGCGGCGCGGTGCCCGGGTACCACCAGTCCGGCGACGGCAAGCGCCAGCACCGGGGCTGCGACCAGGAGTGCCAGCACCAGGGCCCACGGTACAGCGCCACCGGCAAACGACGGAAGCCCCGTGAGGCCGCCCTGCGGGTCAAAACGCAGCGGCTGGCCCAGGAGCTGCTGCCACAGCGGCGCTGCGTCGAAGGCAAGCGGGACGCCGGGGTCTGCCAGTAAGGCCCGGGGCCGGTCAAGGACGGAGAGTCCGAAAGGAATGAACAGGGCCGCGGCGGGCAGCAGGGCCCACCAGGCCGTCCGGCCGCGGCGTCCGGGCAGGAAGCCACAGAGCACGACCACCACGGTGGCCGGAACCAACAGTGACGGTGCCGACGCCACAACAACTGCCAGCGCAAGGCCGGCTGCCGCGGCGGCGGTCCAGGATGGCGTGCCGTTGATACCGGGCCTGACGGGGGGCCTCTCGCCAGGACGGGCCTCGGAAGCGGAAGGCAGCGTGAAGCGGCCGTGGCCCACTGCGGAGCCGGTGGCACGGAGCAGCGCCAGGACCACCAGCGGAAGCATGATGTGGGCAATCAGCGCTCCGGCCCTGCCCTGGTTGAGCGCGACCTGGAGTGCGGGTGCGGCAGCCCACAGGAGGGCGGCCGCCAGCCGGAGCCGGCGGCGGACAGTCAGCCCGCCGGCGGCGAACCATGCCGTGAGCCCGGAAAGCGGAGTGGCGAGCAGGAGCAGCCAGGCCATGGCCGGGTTGGCGTCGCCTCCGCCCAGGACCCCGAGGATCCACAGGACATAACCGAAGGGGTCTCCCCTGCCGGGCAGCCCTGCCCCCAGGGTGATCCACCAGCTGGAAGCGTGGTGCCAGATGTCGGCGAGGTTGGCAGCGACGGGGATGAGCGCACCGCCGGATACGGCGTCGGCCCGGAAGAGCCCGGTCAAGGCCAGAAGCGAGGCAACGGACGCAACGATGACCGCAGCCAGGGCGCCGTTGCCCACCCATCCGCGCCTTGTCGTGGCCAAGGCCGCGAAGTCGTCAGAGGCATCCCCGGTGGGCTGGTGCGCCAACGGATCCTGTTCAAGCTCGTCCGAGGGGGAAGTGTCCGAGCCGAGCGCCTCCATCAGGGACCGCCGGTGGCTCCAGACCTCGCGCCTGGGGGTTTGGAGCTTGCGGATCACGGACCGGCGGATGCGGCGGGTACGGCGGGCGCTGCTGCGCGCCCTCGCCACTGCGCGGGGCCGTCCGAGGGCCGCGCAGGTGGCAACCACCTGTGACAGGCCATGCGCAGGGTCCTTGACCAGAATGCTCAGCACGAGTCTGAAAAGGCTGCCCAGGAGCGCCCCGGCCCCGTGGACCGGCACCATCCAAGGTGGCGAATGCTTCAGGCGCAGGTGGACCTGGGCCTTCCGGGCCGCCGCCGCGTTGCCCAGTGCGTGTGGCCGGTGCGCAACGTGGAACATGCGGGCCGCGGGCACCACGACAACGCGGTGCCCGGCCAGCCGGTTGCGCCAGCAGAAGTCGACGTCGTCGCCGCTGCCGGGCAGGGCAGGATCGAAACCGCCCAATTGCTCCCAGATGTCACGGCGGACAAGCATGCCGGCGGAGTTGACGGCGAAGGTGTCACTGCGGCCGTCGTACTGCCCCTGGTCGAGTTCATCGGCATCGATCAGGGTGAGCCGTTCGGCCCACCGGCTGGTGGACAGGCCGACATCGATGAGCTTGCGTTCCTCGTGCCAGTCCAATTGTTTGCACCCTGCGACCGTGACCGAGGGCGCCCGCTCAACAGCGCTGAGCAGTTCGGCGAGTGCCTGCGGTGCGGGTGCAGCATCATCATGGAGCAGCCAGATCCAGTCCGCCCTGTCCGGGGCTCCGCTTCCCCGCCATGGGGCCAGTTCGGCCAGGCCGGCGGAAACCGCCGCACCCATGCCGCCCTTGGCGCGCTGCTGGCTGATGACGTTGGCTTCGCCCAGGGCCCGCTGCAGGAGGACTTTGGAGTCGTCCCGTGATCCGGCGTCAACGCCGATTGCGTAGTCCGCGGGCCGGGTCTGGCCCGCCAGGGCTGCAAGTGTCCTGGGCAGATAGGCACTGCCGTTGTGGGCGACCACAACGGCAGTGACATGAACATCCTGGTGAATTAGATTGCTCGCTTCCTAAGCCGCCGGCGTTCACGCTCGGAAAGGCCTCCCCAGATGCCGAACCGTTCGTCGTTTGCCAGCGCGTATTCGAGGCACTGCGAGCGCACGTTGCAGGCCCCGCAGACCTTTTTCGCATCCCGCGTGGAGCCGCCCTTTTCAGGGAAGAATGCTTCGGGGTCCGTCTGGGCGCACAAGGCATCAGTTTGCCAGCCCAGTTCGCCTTCGTCATCGAAGTCCTGCTGGAAGGGAAGCCCAATCCACACCGGCTGGCTTGCGCCACCGGCCGCCAGTTCCATGGGCGGGTCGAGGTCGTCCTCCGCCTCCGGGCCACCGTCAAGCAGCGCTTCGTGGGCAGCGAGGAATGCAGTGGCCTGGTCCTCCAGGATGCCGCCCGCGTTCCTGTTGTACCGGTCGGCAGCATCAGGATCGGCGGGGTCCACGTACCAATCGCTCGGCACCCCCCGGGCACGGTACTTTGCCGTTGCCTGACCGGCTACGACGGCATCTTCCTGGATACGCTCTGCTTGCCCCATCGGCGACCCTCCTGATTTGCAGCTACTGCCTGGATACGCGGCACTCGGTTGTGTGCCGGCATTTACGCAGTTGCCTTTAGTTATCTAATTACACGTGTGTAACTAGGACGAGTCAAGCCGCCGCCGGATAATAATCACTCCGGATGGCGAACGCGGCGTACGCCACGCCCGGGAATTTATTATGCGGACACGGCGCGGCCCGCAGCGAACTCCGAAGCCCGCCGGGCAACGGCCCAAATCGCCATCAACGGCGCGGAAAATACCTGCAACGACGCGAAATGGCAAGCAGGCTGAGTATCAGCTGTGATAAATATCACTCGGCGTTGCGCGGGCAGGCTCCACCGGCCGGGCCGGGCCGACGTCGACCGTGACTGGCCCCGCCGCCGGTGGCAGGATGGTGCCATGGGCAACCCGCTATCTGAACTCATGTCAACGCTCCGATCGGGCAATTCAACGGCTCCCCGTCTCACGTGGTACGGCCCTGGCGATGAGCGGGTGGAGCTCTCCGGCAGGGTGCTGGACAACTGGGTTGCCAAGACGAGCAACCTGCTCCAGGACGAATTGGACGCCATGCCCGGCATGCGGCTGCGCATGGACCTGCCCGCGCACTGGAAGTCCATGGTCTGGGCACTGGCCGCCTGGCAGGTGGGCCTGCAAACCGTCCTTGACGGGGGTGCTGCGGACTACCTTGCCACCGCGGATCCGGAGGCAGTGGAAGGGAAATACGACGCCGTCATCGCCGTGGCCTTGCCCGCGCTGGCCATGCGGTGGCCGGGTGCGCTTGCCGCCGGCTACCTGGACTACGCTGCCGAGGTCCGCTCCCATGGAGACGTCTTCATGCCGCACGCCGAGCCTGATCCTTCAGGGTGCGCCGTCGTGGCGGGCGATGGCCGGGCGCACTCGCACCAGGACCTGCTCAGCAGTTTCGCCGCCCGCCACGACGACGGCGTACGCCTTCATATTCCAGCCGGGAACGGACTGGAAGGCGCGCTGTCCAATGCCTTGGGCGCCTGGCAGCACGGTGGATCGGTGGTCATGACGCATCCGGAGGTGGCGCTGACCGGGAAGCTCCTCACGGCGGAGCGCATTCACGGCAGCTAGGGAAGCGGGAGCCTTCCAGCCTGGCCCCCGCCCCCGGGCCGTCCAGTGCTATGGCTTGGCGCGGCCGTCCGTCGAAGGCTCGCGCTCCGCTTCGTGCTCCACGCCGGAACCCTGCCCCTTGTGGTGGTGGTGGCGCTCGATAAGCTCGTGGTCGTGGGAGAACTCCGGTTCCTGGTCCAGTTCCTGGTTGAACACCAGGAACCGGTAGGCAAAGAAGCGGACCACGGTAGCCACCAGAATGCCCGCCACGCCGGCCAGGAACAACATGTTCTTGTCCGTGATGCCCAGCCCGTATTTTGCGAGGGCGGTGAAGCCCGTGGAGATGCCGATGCCTATCCCGTTGATCAGGACGAACATCAGGAATTCGCGCAGAACGTTGGCCTGCCGGCGGTGCCGGAAGGTCCAGAGACGGTTGGCGATCCAGGAGAAGACCGTGGCTATGGAGGCGCCAACGAACCGCGCCTTGGCCTCGCTGTCGGTCATCGGGCCGTGCATCAGGTAGTACGTGAGACCGTTGTCGATCACGAAGGCCACACCGCCCACGGCTCCGAACTTGGCCACTTCGCGCCAAAACAGCGAGGCGAGCCCCCGGATACGGTCTGCAAGTGTGGTGAACATGGCCCTCCATGGCTGTGTGAACTGTGGGCCATTGGGCCGTAGGCCATTTTAGCCCCCAAACCTGTGAGGCAGCCTTCCCGACCGGCGGAGAGGGGTGGCCCGGCACCCGAAATACTCCCGGCCCGCCGGACCGGAACGCGGGATACCGGACGGTCTTCGGTAGGCTGGCCCATGTGACTTTTCCAGTAATAGGCGTAGTTGGCGGCGGCCAGCTTGCCCGAATGATGGCCCCTGCCGCAACTGCCCTCGGCTTCGAACTCCGTGTCCTCGCCGAAGGGGACGACGTCTCGGCCGTCTCGGCAGTGTCCTCCTCGCCGGTGGGCGACTACAAGGACCTGCAGACGCTGTTGGACTTTGCCCAAGGCCTGGACGTAATGACCTTTGACCACGAACACGTCCCAACAGACCACCTGCGCGCGCTGCAGGACGCCGGCGTCAACGTCCAGCCCGGGCCTGACGCACTCGTGAACGCGCAGGACAAACTGGTCATGCGTGCCGCGATCGACCGGTTGGAGCTTCCCAACCCGGCTTGGGCCTCCGTGCCGGACGTGGCGGCCCTGGTCAGTTTCGGCGAGGAAACAGGCTGGCCCGTTGTGCTGAAGATGCCGCGCGGCGGGTACGACGGCAAGGGTGTCAGGATCGTCGCCTCCGCAGAAGAAGCTGCCGGGACATCCGAATGGTTTGACGCCATGAGCCCCCTCCTCGCCGAGGCCAAAGTGGAATTCACCCGGGAGCTTTCAGCACTCGTTGCACGGACACCCGACGGCGAAGCCCGCGCCTGGCCGGTGGTCCACACCATCCAGGTGGATGGTGTGTGTGATGAAGTTATAGCCCCCGCCCTGGACATCCCGGTGGAGGTCGCTGCTGCCGCAGAGGACGCCGCCCTGCGCATTGCCGCCGAACTTGGCGTCACGGGAGTGCTGGCCGTTGAGCTCTTTGAGACCCCCGGCGTCGGTGCCGGCTTCCTGATCAACGAACTCGCCATGCGCCCCCACAACACAGGGCACTGGACGCAGGACGGATCGGTGACAAGCCAGTTCGAGCAGCACCTGCGGGCGGTTCTGAACCTTCCCCTGGGCGCCACCGATGTCCTCGGCCCCGTGGTGGTGATGAAGAACTTCCTGGGCGGCGACAACCAGGACCTGTTCTCCGCCTTCCCGATGGCGCTTGCCAGCGAACCTGCCGCAAAGGTGCACTGCTACGGCAAGTCCGTCCGGCCGGGCCGCAAGATCGGCCATGTGAACCTGGTGGGTTCATCCACTGCAGACGTTGATTCCGTCCGCCGACGTGCCACGATGGTTGCCAGCATCATCCGCGACGGCCGGGCCCCGGCAGAAGAACTGCCAAGCACTTTCGAGGAGAAGTCATGAGCGCCCCAACCACCCCCGCCACAGCTTCGGAGGCCGCCCCGCTGGTGGGCCTGGTCATGGGATCCGACTCTGACTGGCCCGTTATGGAAGCTGCGGCTGACGCGCTGGCGGAGTTCGGCATCCCCTTCGAGGCCGACGTCGTGTCAGCCCACCGGATGCCCACCGAAATGATTCGCTACGGGCAGACAGCCCACGAGCGCGGTCTGAGGGTCATCATCGCCGGGGCCGGCGGCGCGGCCCACCTGCCGGGCATGCTGGCCAGCGTCACCCCGCTCCCGGTCATCGGCGTTCCCGTCCCCCTCAAAACCCTGGACGGAATGGATTCCCTGTTGTCAATCGTCCAGATGCCCGCCGGTGTTCCGGTGGCCACCGTGTCCATCGCAGGAGCCCGCAACGCCGGGCTCCTGGCCGTGCGGATGCTCGCTGCGGGCACGGACGAGCTCGCAGCTTCGCTTCGCGCGGACCTCCTTGATTTCGCAGCAGACCTCAACGCGGTTGCCGCCCGCAAGGGTGCCAGCCTGCGGCAGAAAGTCAGCGAGGTCTTTGCGGACGGCAACGGCGCCCTGCGGAGCGGCCGCTAGGCGGCGCGTATGTCCAGCAGCAAACTGCGGCAGGCCGCCCCAGGCTCCTCCATGACCGACCCGGTGCGCTACCCAGCCAGCGCATCCTCTCAGGTGCGCACGAAACGGGCCTTTGTCCTCATCCTGTTGACCCTCCTGGTTCCGGGCAGCGCCCAGGTGGTGGCGGGCAGCCGCAAACTCGGCCGCGCCGCGCTGCGCGTAACTCTCGGCGTCTGGGCTGCCCTGGCCGCCGCCGTGCTCCTGCTGCTCTTCAACCGGACCCTGCTGATCAACATCATCACCCATCCCGTCACTTCCCTGGTGATCGTCATCCTGCTGGCAGCCCTGGCCGCTGCCTGGGCACTGCTCTTCCTCAACACCCTCCGGCTCATCCGCCCCACACTGCTGGCACCCCGGGCTCGGCCCGCAGTGGGGATAGCACTGGTGCTGGCCATGGTCCTGGGCAGCGGGTCCCTTGGCTATGCTGCCTACCTGCTCAATGTGGGGCGTAATGCGATCGGGAGCATCTTCTCCTCCGGCCCTACGATCGATCCCGTTGAAGGCCGCTACAACTTCCTGATGATGGGCGGGGACGCCGGCGAGGACCGCACCGGGAGGCGCCCGGACAGCCTTTCCGTCCTCAGCGTGGACGCCAAGTCGGGGCAGACTGCCATCATCTCCGTGCCCCGGAACCTGCAGAACGCCCAGTTCAGCGAGGACTCCCCCATGCGGGCCATCTACCCGGACGGCTACGACTGCGGGGACGAGTGCCTGATCAATGCCATCAACACCGAGGTGACGAACGAGTACGCCGACCTGTACCCCGGCGTGGCCGACCCCGGCGCGCAGGCCACCCTGGAAGCCGTATCCGGGACGCTTGGGCTCACGGTGCAGGCCTACGTCCTGGTTGACATGGACGGTTTCTCCAGGCTCATCGACGCGATGGGCGGCATCAGGATCAAAGCCGGCGGATGGGTTCCCATGAGCGGTTACTTTGACGACTTCACACAGACCCACGGCATGCCGCTGGGCTGGATCCCGGCCGGCGAACAAACCCTCGACGGCAACCAGGCACTCTGGTACGGACGGTCGCGGGAGTATGTGGACGACTACTCGCGCATCCAGCGCCAGCAGTGCGTGCAGCAGGCCATGCTCAAGCAGCTGGACCCTGCCACGCTGCTGGCAAAATTCGAGGACATCGCCGACGCGGGAACCAAGGTGGTGGACTCCAACATCTCCTCCTCGCAGCTGGGCAGCTTCGTGGACCTTGCCATGAAGGCCAAGGGCCAGGACATCAAACGGCTGACCATCGGCCCGCCCGACTTCGACGCCTCGTTCTCCACGGTTCCTGACTTCGACCAGATCCACGACCGCGTGGACCAGCTGCTGGCTTCCGCGTCTTCGGCCCAGGCGGCTGGCTTGCAGGACGACGCCATGGTGGAAGCGGGCGCCGCACCGGGGCACGTCCAGGCCGCGGCCGCTCGAACCGCTGGCAGTTTCCCCCTCGCCGGTGCCGTCCGGGCGCAGCAGTCACCCGCGCCGTCGGACTTCACTCCGGTGACCACCACGCCCGACGGCGAGCTGATCACGGAAGAGATGCTGACCCAGCTCAAGCTCGAGGGCAACGAACAGGCCATCGCCGAGCTCGTGGCAACCAATGGCCAGTGCGCGCCGCTGTAGCCGCACACTTCATCCAGCAGACCTAGGGAAACGGAACCGGTTTTGTACGAGATTGAGAACGTCCTGCGCGACTATGCCTGGGGTTCGACGACGGCCATCGCGGCCCTCCTGGGCCGGCCCGAGTCGGGCCGGCCGGAAGCCGAACTGTGGATCGGCGCGCACCCCGATTCACCGTCCACCGCCCGCGTCCCCGGGGACGGGCCGGCGGGGACCGCGCTGGATGCCCTCATCTCCAGCGATCCCGACCATTACCTCGGCGCGGACTCCGTGGCCCGTTTTGGCCCCCGGCTGCCCTTCCTGGCCAAGATCCTCGCCGCAGCCCAGCCCCTGTCCCTGCAGGTCCACCCCAGCCTGGAGCAGGCGCGCGCCGGATTTGCCCGCGAGAACGCGGAAGGGGTGCCTGCGGGCGCCCCCAACCGCAATTACCGGGACGACAACCACAAACCCGAGATGATCCTCGCCCTGACCCCGTTTGAGGCGCTGTGCGGGTTTCGCCCGGTGGCGGAAACGCGGGAGATCCTGGCGCACGTTGCGGCAGCCTGTGGCTCCAGCGAAGCCGGCGTCCCCGCCCTTGTCGAAGAGCTGCAGGAGGACCTCGCCGCAAGCGATGAGGGACAGGCCCTCCGGAACGCCTTCGAGCGCCTGATCACCGGAGGCCGGTCCGTGGCCGAGGATACGGCGCTGGTGGTGGCTGCACTCCTGTCCGAAGCCGCCCTGGCCCCGCATGAGGCCGAGCTGAAAACCGTGATCAGCCTCAACGAGAAGTATCCTGGGGATCCGGGTGTGCTGATTTCCCTGCTGTTGAACCGTGTCTCGCTGGCGCCGGGCGAAGCGGTGTATCTTCCGGCCGGAAATGTCCATGCGTACCTGCACGGCCTGGGCGTGGAAGTCATGGCTTCCTCGGACAACGTCCTGCGCGGCGGCCTGACCCCGAAGTTCGTGGATGTGCCCGAGCTCCTCCGCACCGTTGATTTCCAGCCTGTTGCGGTGCCCATGCTGGCCGCTGAGCGGACGGCCCTGGACCAGGAAGTGTTCCGCCCGCCGTTCGAGGAGTTCCAGCTCCAGCGCATAGAGCTCGCGCCGGGCGCGGCCCCGGTCCCGCTGGCGCAGTCCGGGGCGGCCGTGGTCATCGTGGTGGCAGGAGATATCTACCTGGACTCGCCCAAGGGCGACCTGCAGCTGTCGAGGGGCGGCAGCGCCTTCCTGGCTGACGCCGAGGCTCCGGTCAACGTCCACCCCGTGGCCGGCAGCACGGAGCAGGCGCTTGCCTTTGCCGTGACCACCGGCCTCTAGCAGTCGGCGGCGCTTCAGGCGGCAACGGCAAAGGGCGACGGCGGCACCCGGGCGGGGTGCCGCCGTCGCCCTTTTGCTGAGCGCAGCTGGTGGGTGACGCTAGTTGCCGGGGCGCAGCCGTTGGAGCAGGGGGCGTACACGCCCGGCAGCGGCCTTCAGGACGCGCCGTCCCGTCTGCAGTCCCCGGCGCGCCAGGGGCATGGCCTGGGCGTAGGCGGGGTACAGCAGCGAAAGCGGCTTCTCCCAGGTTCCCATGAGCATGTTTTCGTGCTTGGCGAACTGCTTCTTGAAGTCGGAGATGCCGTCGTTGAGGAGTCCGTTGAAGTCGTACCGGCGGCAGCCGTCCTCCCGCATAGCCTGCAGGGCCGCCCACTTCACGCCGTAGTTGACGCGCTGTTTCTGGCCTTCCGCGGACACGCCGCCGTAGAGCTCAAAGGCAGTAGAGCCGCTCCTGGCGAGCCAGACGAACGCCAGCAGCTGCTCGCCGTCGAACGCACCGATGATGGGTGAGCCATCTCCCATGTTCCGGAAAATGTCCCGGTAGTACTGGTCCTCGTGGATCCCGAACCCGGCGCGTTCAGCGGTCTCGTGGTAGATCGAGAGCACCTGCTCAAGCTCGGCGTCGTTCTTCACCTTGCGGAACTCCACGTCGCTGCGCATTGCCTTGCGGATGTTCGCCCGCGTGGACTTGGACATGTCCGCCATGAGCTCGTCGTCCGACCTGGTGAGGTCGAGGATGAGCGTGCGCGGAATCAGCACCGTGTTGGCGGACGGACGGAAGCCTGCGGCGGCCACGGCACCTGCAAACACCGAGTCCTGGTCCCAGTCGGGTTCGATGCTCAGGGCAACTCCACGGTGCCGGACTGAAGCATGCTCGGCGAGCCGGTTCAGGACTGCCTGCGCCTTCTCCGGGGCGCACATGGGGCCCCGCGGAATGTAGACCAGGGCCCGGAAGGGAAGCGGAAGGCGGCGGACCAGCAGCTGGGCGCAGCCGATGGTGGTGCCGGCCTCGTTGATGAGCACGCGGTCGACGGTCCAGCCGTGCATGGCCTTGGTTTCGCCCCAGCCCCACAACTGTTGCGGATGTCCCTGGAACCGGTCAACGTGGTCGTCCCAGAGGGCGCGGTCAGTACAGGGCACAACAGCAGGAATCATGGCTTCAACCCTATACCAAGGGCTTAAAAGGCCAGCGTCAGCTCTTGCGGGCGTAGCCCTCCCACTTGTCGGCGCGGTGCTCGCCGTCAACGAAGCGGATGGTGCCGGACTTGGAACGCATGACGATGGACTGGGTGAGGACCTTGTCCTTGGAGTAGCGGACGCCCTTCAGGAGGTCGCCGTCGGTGATGCCCGTGGCGGCGAAGTAGCAGTTGTCGCTGGAGACGAGGTCGTTGGTGGAGAGGACCCGCTCCAGGTCGTGGCCGGCGTCGATGGCCTTCTGCTTCTCTTCGTCGCTGGTGGGCCAGAGGCGGCCCTGGATGACACCGCCCAGGGACTTGATGGCACAGGCCGCAACGATGCCTTCGGGCGTGCCGCCGATGCCCATCAGCGCGTCAACGCCCGTGCCGGTGCGCGCTGCGGCGATGGCACCGGCGACGTCGCCGTCCATGATGAACTTGGTGCGCGCACCGGCTTCGCGGATTTCCTCCACCAGCGGCTTGTGGCGGTCGCGGTCAAGGATCATGACGTTGAGCTGGTTGACCTTGACGCCCTTCGCCTTGGCGATGAGGTGCAGGTTCTGCTTGACCGGCAGGCGGAGGTCCACCATGTCCGCGGCTTCGGGACCGGTAACCAGCTTCTCCATGTAGAACACGGCGGAAGGATCGAACATGGAGCCGCGCTCGGCCACGGCGAGGACGGCCAGGGCGTTGTTGATGCCCAGGGCAGTCAGGCGGGTTCCGTCGATGGGGTCGACGGCGACGTCGCACTCGGGGCCGGTGCCGTCACCGACGCGTTCTCCGTTGAAGAGCATCGGGGCCTCGTCCTTCTCGCCCTCACCGATGACCACAACGCCGTTGAAGTGGACGGTCTGGAGGAAGGAGCGCATGGCGTCGACTGCTGCGCCGTCGGCCTTGTTCTTGTCGCCGAAGCCCACCCAGTGGCCGCCGGCGATGGCTGCGGCTTCGGTCACGCGGACAAGCTCGAGGGCAAGGTTGCGGTCCGGCTCGTCAATGCCTACGGCAAGCGACGGGGAGATCGTGGAGTACTTCTGGGTCATGGACGCTGGTGACACGTGAACCTCTTCTTCGAGTGGCGATCATAAAACCCGCCCCGCCGGTGCAGCAGCGCGGTGATTCCTCTGCTACCGATCATAGTCGCGAGCCGCTCAACGGGGTGGCGGATGACGCGCCCGCGCAATGTACCGGCGACGGCGGCCAGGGGCCTGGAGCGCCCAAATGGAAGTTGGCTGCCGGCATGGGCGACTATAGAGGGGTGAATGACATGCAGGAAAAGACCAGTCCCAGCCCAGAGCCGGCCGGATCCGAGGGCAACGGCGGGTCCGGCGCTGCGGCAGGGAATGGGCCGGTAAAGCCTGTCATTCCGGCTGCTGCCGCCAAGCGTGCCAACGCCTCGGTCATCGGAATGATCATCGCCCTGGTGGTGAGCATTGCCGCGTTCCTGCCCATCATCCTCATGAATCCACTGCCCAGGAGCGATGGCTACCGGCCGAACATCGACGTGGCAGCCGTCTCGCGGAATGCCACGGATGTGGCAGGATTCACACCCGTCGCGCCCGACACCGGCGACAGCTTCCGCCCCAACTACGCCCGGTGGGAAGCCGGCACCGGCAACGGCGTCCCCACCTGGGAAGTGGGATACCTGACGCCCAAGGAGTCCTTCATCGGGCTGGTCCAGACCAGGAACGCGAACCCCACCTGGCTGCTGCAGCAGACGCGCAACGCACCCGTCACCGGCTCCCGGAACGCCGGCGGGCAGGAATGGGAACTTCGGGACACCGGCAAGGGTGAGAAATCCCTGGTGCTGGACTACCGCGGGACTACCGTTGTTCTGTCCGGGGAGGCCCAGCTGGACGAATTCGCCGCCCTCGCGGACGCCGTCGTCAAGTCCCTGGAAAGCAACCCGGCTGTCACAGTTTCACCCTCCCCCGCCGCAGCGCCGTAAGGTAGGCGCGTGACTACCTACCTGACTCCCACACTCGCCTGGCGCCGGCTGCGCGAAGGCAATGAACGTTTTGTCAACGGTGAGACCTCCCACCCCAACCAGGATGCGTCCCGCCGCTCCTCGCTGGTGGAGAACCAGCACCCGTTCGCCGTGATCTTCGGCTGCTCCGATTCCCGGCTCGCCGCTGAAATCATTTTCGACGTCGGCCTGGGCGATGTCTTCGTCGTCAGGACCGCAGGCCAGGTGATCGACGACGCCGTCCTGGGGTCCCTCGAATACAGCATCGGCGTGCTGGGGGTGCCGCTGATCGTGATCCTCGGGCACGACAGCTGCGGTGCCGTGAGCGCCACGAAGTCGGCCGTGGAGACCGGCCAGATGCCGGCAGGCTTCATCCGGGACCTCGTGGAACGGATCACGCCGTCCGTCCTGACGTCGCTGCGCAACGAGCAGACCGACGTCAACGACATGGTGGTGGAGCACGTCAAGCAGACCTCGGAACGGCTCGTGGACAGCTCCCGTGTGATTTCCGACGCAATCGGGTCAGGCAAGGCTGCCGTGATCGGCCTTTCGTACAGCCTGGCTGAGGGCCGTGCGAACCTTGTTTCCGGAATCGGCGAGCTCTAAGGGGCCTTCCGGAACGGCTTCGGCGGCGGCGTGTAGCAAGCAGTTCACGGTTTTCGGTGCGGCGCCCGGGCGTCCTAAGCTAGCCCCATGACTTCCACTGAAGAGTTCCGCATTGAACATGACACGATGGGCGAAGTCCGCGTCCCCGTGAACGCACTGTACCGCGCGCAGACGCAGCGGGCAGTGGAGAACTTCCCGATTTCCGGCAAGACCCTGGAGCCTGCGCACATTGAGGCGCTGGCCCGGGTCAAGAAGGCTGCCGCCCAGGCCAACGCTGAACTGGGTGTGCTCGACGGCGAGCTGGCCACAGCAATTGCAGAGGCCGCGGACCAGGTGGCAACGGGCAAGTACGACGGCGACTTCCCCATCGACGTCTTCCAGACCGGCTCCGGCACGTCCTCCAACATGAACACCAACGAGGTGATCGCCGAGCTGGCCACCCGCGCCCTCAAGGCGGCCGGCAGCGACAAGGTTGTCCACCCGAACGACCACGTCAACGCCTCGCAGTCCTCCAACGACGTTTTCCCCACGTCCGTGCACGTTGCTGCGACCTCCGCCCTGATCAACGACCTGATCCCCGCACTCGGCTACCTGGCCGAATCGCTGGAGCGCAAGGCCGTTGAATTCAAGAACGTGGTCAAGTCCGGCCGCACCCACCTGATGGATGCCACGCCGGTCACCCTTGGCCAGGAGTTCGGCGGCTACGCAGCCCAGGTCCGCTACGGCATCGAGCGCATCAACGCGTCCCTCCCCCGCGTGGCCGAGGTTCCGCTGGGCGGCACGGCGGTGGGCACCGGCATCAACACGCCCGCCGGGTTCCCCGAGCGCGTCATCGAACTGCTGGCCACGGACACGGGCCTGCCGCTGACCGAGGCACGCGACCACTTCGAGGCGCAGGCCAACCGCGACGGCCTCATCGAAGCGTCCAGCCAGCTGCGCAACATCGCGATCTCCTTCATGAAGATCAACAACGACCTCCGCTGGATGGGCTCGGGCCCCAACACGGGCCTCGGCGAGATCGCCATCCCGGACCTGCAGCCCGGCTCGTCCATCATGCCCGGCAAGGTCAACCCGGTCATCTGCGAAGCCTCCATCATGGTGGCAGCCCAAGTCATCGGCAACGACACCGCCATCGCCTGGTCCGGCACGAACGGTGCGTTCGAGCTGAACGTGGGCATCCCGGTCATGGCGTCCAACCTGCTGGAATCCATCCGCCTGCTCGCCAACACCAGCCGGGTCATGGCGGACAAGATGATCGACGGCATCACCGCGAACGTGGAGCGTGCCCGCTTCCTGGCCGAGGCATCCCCGTCGATCGTGACCCCGCTGAACAAGTACATCGGCTACGAGAACGCGGCCAAGATCGCCAAAACGGCTGTGGCGGAGGGCCTGACCGTCCGCCAGGCCACCGAGAAGCTGGGCTTCGTCGGTGACGGCGAGGGCCAGGTTTCGGAAGCGGACCTGGACAAGGCCCTGGATGTCACCACCATGACGGCTCCGGCCCACAAGGCCTAAGCCTTTCCACCGCCGGCCCGCCGGCAAAAGGCCCCAGCTAAAGCACGACGTCGGCCGCCCACCTTCCCAGCGAAGGCGGGCGGCCGACGTCGTGCTGTGGAGTTTAGCTTCCCCACCAAGGAAGACGCGGTCCTTGGCCACATCGACGATGACATTCCCGCAGACGTCCTGGAGGAATTCATCGCGGGCGGGCACGCATCGCCCGCCATTTGCGTCCAGCTGTTCGTCTTCGGCGCCAGCCTGGGCCTGATATGCAGGCCTGATCCCCAGCGCACCTGACCGCCGTCGTCCTGCCGGCCATAACGCAGCAGGGCTGCCAGGCACCTGGGCAGGGGCGCCGCAATCCTGGGGGTTGGGGCGCCCCTGTTGTGCTTCCTCACGATAAGGCGGCGATGGTTCGGTCATGGCTCGAAGTGCGCGGCCTCGGCCGGCGCAAGGGCACGGTGGATGCTCGTGAGGTGTCCGGCCATGAGTTCGGGCAGTTCGTCGATTCCAAACCAGCCGACGGCCACTGACTCGTCATCGTTCACCCGGGCAGTCCCGGAGACGTAGCGGCAGAGGAACACAACGTCCAGGAACTCGCACACATCGCCGTTGGGATAGGTAAAGGGACCCACGGCGCCCACAGACACCACGCGCTCCGGTTCGGCCACCACCGCCGTTTCCTCAAAGATTTCCCGCACCAGCCCACGGGCAGGCTGTTCACCCGGCTCGAGCATGCCGCTCACGAGGGCCCACTGCCTGTTATCCGCCCGTTGGGCCAGCAGCACGCGGCCCGCGGCGTCCACCACCACGCCCCGCACCCCCCGGGACCCACAGGGGATCATTGCCGATTTTCTTGCGAAGCTTCAGGACATAGTCAGGCGCAGGCATTGAGCCAGCCTATCGAGTTGTTTCTCCGCGTCGGCTGCCTGGACTCCCTCATCCTGGCTGCTGAAGGTCAGGCCGGAAGCAGCATCGCCGCTGCGGCTCCGGCGAGCATGAACGGACCGAAGGGGATGGACGATTTAAGCGTTCCCCTGCGGGCCGCCAGGAGTGCGACGGACCAGAGGCCACCCAGAAGGAAGGCCAGGAACGTGCCCGCAAACAGATGACCCCACCCGAGGTAGCCGAGGTACATCCCCAGGACCCCGGCGAGTTTAACGTCCCCGAAGCCCATACCCGGCGGGTACACCAGCCGGAGGATGAAGTAGAAGAGCCACAGGATGGCCGCCCCGGCCACCACCCGGAGCACCGGCTGGAACCCAAGGCCTGCGACAGGACCAGCAGAACCCTGGCCGGAGCCCGCAGCGGCGAAGGCTGCCGCCGCCAGGAGCAGGACGCCGGCCACGGCATAGGACGGAAAAACGATCCTGTTCGGCAGCAGATGGTGCCGAACGTCGATCACCGTGAGCCGGACGGCCATCACCGCGAAATAGGCGCACGCGGCAAGCACCAGCCAGAAGGCCGGCGGAGTGTGCTGCCATAGTTCGCCCAGTCGATGGATCACCCTCGGATGCTACTGGATTTCCACCCGCCAACGCACAGCCCGCGCGTAAACTGTGGATATGGCGACGTGGGACTTCCGGCACCGGCCGGATCCGGACAGTGGAGCTGCCCCCGCGGACCTTGCAGCCATGTTCCGCAACCTGTGCCGGTCCTCTCCCTGGAAATGGCAGTCGCTGCGCTTCGAATACTGGAATGAACCCTTCGCGGAAGCTCCCAGCCCTGCGGCTCCCCTGGTCCGCGCCTGGCTGCGGCGCCCCGGAGCCCTGCGCCTGGAAAGCCCGGAGGGACTGGTCCTCCACAGCACCACGGGGATCAACGATTCCCGGGACGGGCTCTACATCAGCTCCACCCGGAAATCCTGGCTCCTGCCGCCCCACCTGGTGACGCCCGTTTATGACGACCTCGGCCTGGTGCGGCGGCGCCCGGAGGCGGCCTACGGGGAGCCCGGCTTCGGCAACGGACGCTTCTCTGCGGCGCTGGATCCGGTGGAGCTTGCCGGCAACGCCCCCGTGCCCCTCGAGTTTCCCGGGAGCAACCCCGTGGAGGTCCAGGATGTCCGCCGTGTTGAGCATGAAGGCCGGCCGGCGCTCGAGGCGGTGGTGGCCCCGACCGCCGCCTACCATCCGGCAGATCCCGCCGCTCCCCTGTGCATGCCGGGCCGCTCCAGGATCAGGGTGGACCTGGGCACCGGCGTCTGTGTGTCCAGCCGCTCACTGGAGCCTGAAACGGACCAGTACGGCCACTGGCTGCGGATTATTGCCGTGGACGAATACATGCTGGACGACCTTTTCCTGGCCGAGTCCATGAACCTCACCGACGTCCGCCGCCACATCAGCTGGGACGTTCCCGCCTGACTGTGACAGGCCGAACCGGCGCCCATCGGCTAGGCTTCCCGGATGACTTCACTGAACGCTGTGTGGCCGCTCTTCGGTCTCACCCTGGCCACGCCCCGGCTGGAGCTGCGCCCCATCCAGGACCATGAGATTCCGGCGGCGGTTGCAGCAGCGCGCACGGGTATCCACGAGCCGGGCAGGAATCCGTTCAGCACTCCATGGACTGAACTTCCGGCCGAAGACCTTGGACCGAACATGGCCCGCTGGTACTGGCGCTGCCGCGCCGAGTGCACGCCGGAATCCTGGACGCTTCTCCTGAGCATTTGGCATAACAGTGAGTTCATCGGCTGCCAGGACGTCGGAGCCAAGGACTTCGCCACCCTCAAAACGGTCAGTACAGGGTCCTGGCTCAAGCAGTCCGCGCAGGGCCGCGGCCTTGGCAAGGAGATGCGCGCCGCCGTCGCGCTTTACGCGTTCGACTGGCTGGGCGCAGAAGTCGCCGAGTCCGAAGCCGCGGACTGGAACGCGGCCTCCCTGGGCGTCTCCCGCTCCCTCGGCTACGAGCTGAACGGAACCACCCGAAAGGCCTGGGGCACCAAGGTGGAAACGGTCCAGCACGTCCGCCTCACGCCGGACTCCTTCAAACGCCCCGATTGGACCCTCAAGGTAGGGGGCCACGAGGCTGCAGCGAACTTCCTGAACATCAGCTAGTGCCGGGACTTGGTGCCCGGGTGCGCCTTCCGGCAGCGTGCGTCAAAGGCGACGGAGGAGCCAGCACGCACAGAAAGGGGCACCCGGGCACCCCCGCCTAGCCTTCGAGGAGTTCGGTCACCAGCGCTGCGATCGGAGACCTTTCGGAGCGGGTGAGGGTGATGTGGCCGAAGAGCGGGTGTCCTTTCAGGGTTTCGACGACGGCGGCGATCCCGTCGTGGCGGCCGACGCGCAGGTTGTCACGCTGGGCGACGTCATGGGTGAGAACGATCTTTGAGTTTTGTCCGATCCTGCTCATCACGGTCAGCAGGACGTTTTTTTCGAGCGACTGGGCCTCGTCAACGATCACGAAGGCATCATGGAGGGATCGTCCGCGAATGTGGGTGAGGGGCATGACCTCGAGCATGCCGCGGTCCATCACCTCCTCCACCACTTCCTGGCTGACCAAGGCACCGAGCGTGTCGAAGACCGCCTGCGCCCAGGGATTCATTTTCTCGGACTCGGAGCCGGGCAGGTAGCCGAGTTCCTGGCCGCCCACGGCGTAGAGGGGCCGGAACACGATGACCTTGCGGTGCTCGCGCCGTTCCAGGACGGCTTCCAGGCCGGCGCACAGTGCCAGGGCCGACTTGCCGGTGCCGGCCCGGCCTCCGATGGACACGATGCCGACGGCGGGATCCATCAGCATGTCGATGGCCAGCCGCTGCTCGGCGGAGCGCCCATGCAGGCCGAACACGTCGCGGTCGCCTTTGACCAGGCGGACCTGCTTGTCCGGGCCCACCCGGCCCAGGGCGGACCCACGGTTGGACAGCAGGACCAGGCCGGTGTTGACCGGCATCTCCGCTGCCGCCGGGATAAACACCGGCTCGTGGCCGTAGAGGGTTGAGATCTCCTGCTCGTTGGCTTCGACTTCGGCCACACCGGTCCAGCCGGAGTCCTTCACCAGTTCGTTGCGGTACTCGTCGGCGGTGAGCCCCATGGCCGAGGCCTTGACCCGCATGGGCAGGTCCTTGGACACCACGGTGACGTTCCTGCCCTCGTTGGCGAGGTTCTTGGCGACGGCGAGGATGCGGCTGTCGTTGTCCCCGCTCCGGAAGCCCAGCGGCAGCACCTCGGAGGAGATGTGGTTGAGCTCCACCATGAGGGAGCCGCCGTCGTCCCCGATGGGAATGGGCTGGTTCAGTCCGCCGTGTTTGACCCGGAGGTCGTCGAGGAGCCGCAGCGCTTTCCGGGCGAAATAGCCAAGCTCGGGGTCGTGCCGTTTGGATTCCAGTTCGGTGATCACCACGACCGGAACGATGACCTCGTGTTCCGCAAACCGCAGCAGGGCGCGGGGGTCTGACAGCAGGACGGAGGTGTCGATGACGAAGGTGTTAATGGCGGCTTCCCTTCCGGAGACAGCAAAACCGGCCGCAGCATCCGCTGCTGAACCGGTTTGTGAGGTGGCTCGCGTGGCGCGAGAGGTAGCTTTCTGTCCCTGGTCCATAACGGCCTCGGGCAGTTGTTCAGAAGTAGCCACATCGACTCCAGCCCCGGGCACCAGCCCGGAATTGTTATTGGTGAGGCGGCTCGGCCAGGAGGCCGGGTCCGGCCTCCCATACAACCGGTGCGATGTTTCGCTCCATGTACTGGCCTCCCCGATCAGCCGGCGGTTTTGCCAGCTGATGGATATAACGTAAATCCACCCCAGGTAATTTCCGCAACCATTACGCGGCGATTCCTGTTGCAGTGGTGTGAACTTGTGATGAACCGGAGTTGTCAGGAGCCGAAGCGGCGCTGCCTTCCCGCGTAGTCACGGAGGGCCCGCAGGAAGTCCACTTTCCGGAACGCGGGCCACAGTGCCTCGCAGAAGTAGAACTCGCTGTAGGCGCTCTGCCACATCAGGAAACCGGACAGGCGCTGCTCCCCCGAGGTCCGGATCACCAGGTCCGGGTCCGGCTGGCCGCGGGTGTAGAGGAAGCGGGAAATGTCATCCACGCAGAGCTCGTCCGCGAGCCTGCCGATGTCCTTGCCCTTGGCCACGGCGTCATGGAGGAGCTCGCGCACCGCGTCCACGATTTCCCGGCGGCCGCCGTACCCCACCGCCACGTTGACATGGATCTTCTCCCGCACCGGGGTGCGCGCCGTCAGCTTGTTGAGGCGCTCGGCCAGGTAGTCAGGAAGAAGTTCCGGAGCACCCATCGCGTGGACGGAGATATTGGCGTCCTCATCCAGCCGGTCCAGGGTGTTGGCGATGATGCCCATCAGCAGGTCCAGTTCCTCACTGGACCTGTTCATGTTGTCCGTGGAGAGCATATACAGGGTGACCACTTTGACCCCCAGTTCCTGGCACCAGCCCAGGAACTCGTGGATCTTGTCGGCGCCGGCCTGGTGGCCCTGGCTGGTGGGGGCGTTGAACTGCTTGGCCCAGCGGCGGTTGCCGTCCACCATCACTCCGATGTGGCGGGGAATGCGGTCGCGGGGCAGGTCCTTCAGCAGCCTGCGCTCATAGAAGCCATAGAGGAACCCAGGCAACTCCACGCGTCCACTCACCTGACTTCCTCGCTGTACGTACTTGCACATCCTAGGCTACCGTCCGCAAGTCCGGGGGCCCGGAACACAGCTCACCAAGAACCTACTCTTCGGTAACTTACCGCTCCGTAAGTTATTCTGGGACCATGAACAGCGACACCCCGGAGGCCCCCCGGACGCCGCAGCCGAAGGACAGTGCCGGCCCGGAAAATGGCGCCACAACCAACTCCATGGACGACGCCGCGGTCCGGCTTGCCGAACTCCTGATGATCAAGCCGAAGTGGAGAGGCTGGATCCACACCGTCACAGCCCCGCTTGCCCTCGCGGCAGGGATCATCCTGGTGGTCCTTGCCCCGACAGCGGACCGCAAAATCACGTCCGCCATCTACGCCGCCACGGGCGTCCTGCTTTTTGGCGTCAGCGCCGTCTACCACCGTGGCAACTGGTCACCCGGGGTCAAGATCGTCCTGAAACGGCTGGACCACACCAACATCATGCTGGTGATCGCCGGCAGCTACACCCCACTGGCCTGGACCCTCCTGGAAAGGCCCCAGGCGGTCCTGCTGTTGTGGGTCATCTGGTCCGGGGCCATCCTCGGGGTACTGTTCCGGCTGCTGTGGACGGACGCCCCCCGCTGGCTTTACGTACCCATCTACATCGCCCTGGGCTGCGGCGCGCTGTTTTATCTGCCGCAATTCTTCCAGGCAAGCGTTCTGGCAGCGGTCCTGATCTGCGTGGGCGGCATCCTGTACATCACGGGTGCAATCTTCTATGCCCTCAAAAAACCGAATTTCAGCTACCACCACTTCGGGTTCCACGAGCTGTTCCATGCCCTGACCGTGGTGGCTTTCGCCACGCATTTCGTAGCCATCGCCACAGCCGTCCTCAGCTGACAGGACCGCACTCTCCGGCTGTCCTCAGCCGGCGCGGCGGCAATTGGCGCCGGCGCAACCGGCCCGGCCGCGCCTTTCGGACGTCGTCAATGCGTCAGTGCCGCTGGTCGCCCTGCGCGGTGTCCGTTCCGCCGTCGGCCGTTCCCTGGACGGCGCCGCCGCGGGCCTGCTGGCCAGGCGCCCCCGCATCAGCAGCCTCAGCCGCCTCAACGTCCGCCGCAGCAGCGGCAGCCATGCGGTCCTCCTCCACCTGCGCCCGGTAACGCACGCGCCGGATGCGCCGCACCATGTCCACGATCAGCAGTGCGGTGGCAACCACGAAGAACGCCGTCATGATGAAGCCCAGCAGGCCGGGCGTCACCTGGTCCTCGGATATCCCCTCCCGCAGCGTGGGCGTCGGCAGGGGCGTCGGGGTGGTGGCCAAGCTGAGGAGCAGGTGATGCACGGTTTTATACCTTCTGTGGAGCGGATGGCAGGGATCGCGGAAGGGACGGCGGTAGCCCCGCCCTAACTTCTACGCGACATAGAAATTGCCGGCTGTTTCTATCTTAGCCCTGCGAACAGATCCCGCTCCGGGAGTTCGGAAGGAACCCGGGAGCGGATGAGGGAGTAGTCTTCCCACGGCCAGGCCCGGCGCTGCATCTCCGGGGACACGGCAAAAAAGAACCCCAGGGGGTCCACCTGGGTGCGGTGGGCCCGCAGCGCGTCGTCGCGCACTTCGAAGAAGTCGCCGCAGTCCACCTGCGTGGTGGTGGGATGCGTGGCGGGCGGCGGCGTGTGGCCCTCCGCGTCCGCTTCGAGCCAGGCGGCGAGCCGCTCGGCGTACGGGGACTGGAGCCCGGCTTCCTCCAGGGCGAAATGGAGCGCCCTGAAGCGCTCCGGGCTGAAGGCCCTGTCGTAGTAAAGCTTGCTGGGTTCCCACGGCTCGCCGGCGTCCGGATAGCGCGAACTGTCACCGGCGGATTCGAAGGCCTCCACGGCAACGCGGTGCGCCATGATGTGGTCCGGGTGGGGGTATCCGCCGTTTTCGTCATAGCTGAGGATGACGTGCGGCTTGAAGGACCGGACCAGCCGCACCAGCGGCGCCGCAGCGCGTTGCAGGGGCAGGGTGGCGAATGATCCCGCGGGAAGGGGAGGAAGCGGATCACCTTCGGGCAGGCCGGAGTCCACGAACCCCAGCCACCGCTGGCTGACGCCAAGGATGGCCGCCGCCCGCTCCATCTCCAGGCGCCTGGCGCCGGCCATATCCCGTTTGGGGTGCGGTTCCCCCTCCACAGCCGGGTTCTGGATGTCCCCCCTGGAGCCGTCGGTGCACGTGGCCACCATGACGTCGACGCCGGCGGCCGCATACTTGGCCATCGTCGCAGCGCCCTTGCTGGACTCGTCGTCCGGATGGGCATGGACTGCGAGCAGCCGTAGCGGCGCCGGGGTGGTGCTGGACGCTGTCATCGAAGGACGGCTCCTTATTCTCTGCTGCCTGTGGCTGCTGATCGGATGGCTTGAACGGGCGGACGCCTGGCGGGGCTGCTGACAATCTGCCCCCGGAAAGGGCACTAAACTGGTGAGGTGACTTCCCCGGACCAGCCGGCCCAACCCGCGCCCGCAGACACTAGCCTAGCCAATCGCTATGGGGCTAAAAAGCGCACGCTTACGCCGAAAGCCAAACGCGTCATTGGCGGGGCGGCGCTGGCCGCAGGAATCGGATTCCTGGCGTGGGTGTCCACGTCCCAGTCCCTGTCCGACGTGACGTTCAAGGACATTGGCTACAGCACCACGGACGCCACGCTGGCGGAGGTGGACTTCCAGGTCACCCGCGAGCCCGGAACCGCCGTCAAGTGCGCGGTCAAGGCACTGGATTCCAAGTTTGCGGTGGTGGGATGGAAGGTTGTGGACATTCCCCCAGCAGAGGCCACGGAAACAGCCGACGGCGGCCGCACGGTTGCCCAGCGCGTGGCCGTGCGCACGGAATCACTGCCGGTATCCGGCGTGGTGGACAGCTGCTGGGCGGCTGGCACGTAGTACCGGAAGCGCGGGCCTGGAAACAGGCCGGGCCCTGTGACGTGCGCCGCTTCCCTGTTGGGTTAAGTCCAAGGGATTGACTACAATGGAGCAATACCTTTACCCCGCTGAGCTGGTTACTGTTCCACAAGTGGCCACCGTGGCGGGGTCTTTTGCATGTAGGACCACCAGAGGAGAAGTCCGTGTCTACCACCAACAGCGCAGCTGCAGCCTGGCTCACCCAGGAAGCTTTTGACCGCCTGAAGGCAGAGCTGGACCACCTTTCCGGCGCTGGCCGGGCAGAGATCGTCCAGAAGATTGAAGCAGCCCGGCAGGAGGGCGACCTCAAGGAGAACGGTGGCTACCACGCAGCCAAGGAGGAGCAGGGCAAGATCGAGGCCCGCATCCGCCAGCTCACGGCACTGCTCCGCGACGCCCACGTGGGCGAGGCTCCGGCAGACGACGGAATCGTGGAGCCCGGCATGATCGTCGTGGCCAGGATCGCCGGCGACGAAGAGACCTTCCTCCTCGGTTCCCGTGAAATTGCCGGCGACTCGGACCTGGACGTCTTCAGCGAGAAGTCGCCGCTGGGTGCGGCCATTCTTGGCCACAAGGAAGGCGACACGCTCAGCTACGCGGCGCCCAACGGCAAGGACATCAAGGTGGAGATCCTCTCCGCCAAGCCGTACGCCGCCTGATTGCTTCCAGCCCGCAGCAGCACACCTAAAGCGCTGGCCGCCCCGGAAAGGGGCGGCCAGCGCTTTACGTTAAGGTCCGGATACCTACAGCGCAGGGCCGGGGGCGCGGCTGCGGCGCCGCAGCAGCAGGGCGGCCACCACTCCCCCGGCCGCGCCGCCCAGATGGGCCTGCCAGGAAATGTAGCCGGCAGCGATGGGCAGGACACCCAGCAGGATGCTCCCGTAGCCCATGAAGAGGACCACCGCCAGGAGGATCTGGCGCCAGCTCCGGTTGATGAAACCGCGGACCAGCAGGAACGAAAACAGCCCGAAAACCAGGCCCGAGGCACCCACCGTGACGCCGCCGTCGCCGATCAGCCAGACCGTAAGCCCGGACCCCAGCCAGCTGAAGGCCAGGGCGGTCAGGAACACCCTGAGGCCCGAAAGGAACACCAGAAACCCAAAGATGATCAGCGGCAGGCTGTTGGACAGCAGATGGTTCAGGTTCGCGTGCAGGAGCGGGAAAGTGAAGATGTCCAGCAGCCCGTCAGCGCTCCTGGGCCGGAGCCCGAACGTCGCGTTGAGCGAGCGCAGCATCACCATGTTGAACAGCTCGATGACAAAGAGGAGAACAACGAAGGTGCCCAGCACCAGCAGGCCGCCCTTGGCCCGGGCGGCCACGGTCCTGCGCTGCCCGACGCTCCCGTTTCCCGTCAGTCCGGCCATGGCTTGTCCTAGTGCACCACGATGGGCTGGAAGCCTTCGGCGCGCAGGGCGCTGAGGACCTGTTCGCCGTGCTGGTGGCCCTTGGTTTCCAGGTTCACGGTGATGGACACGTCGCCCATGCTGATGGAGCCGCCCACCCGGGTATGGTCCAGGCCGGTGACGTTGGCATCGTTCTCGGCGATGATCCTGGCAATGGTGGCCAGTGAACCGGGCCGGTCATCGAGCATCATGCGGACCGTCATGTAGCGTCCGGCCGCGGAAAGGCCCCGCTGGATGACCTTGAGCATCAGCATGGGGTCGATGTTGCCGCCGGAGAGGACCACCACCGTGGTGCCCGGGTTTTCGATCTTGCCGTCCATCAGTGCCGCCACGCCAACGGCGCCGGCCGGTTCCACCACCATCTTGGCCCGCTCCAGCAGGAAGATCAGGGCACGTGCCAGCGAGTCTTCGCTGACCGTCACAACGTCATCCACGAGTTCGCGGATGATGCTGAACGGGAGCTGCCCGGGCCGGCCGACGGCGATGCCGTCCGCCATGGTGGACACCTTCTTCAGCGGCACCAGCGCGTCCGCCGCCAGTGACGGCGGGTAGGCAGCAGCATTCTCCGCCTGGACCCCGATGATGCGGATCTCCCGCCCCAGCTCCTTGGCCCGGGCTTTGATGGCGACGGCGACCCCTGCCAGGAGCCCGCCGCCTCCCACGCCCATGAGGATGGTGTCCACCGTGGGTACCTGTTCAAGGATCTCCAGCCCCAGGGTTCCCTGGCCTGCCACGACGTCCACGTTGTCGAAGGGGTGCACAAAGACGGTTCCGGTCTCGTTGCTGTACCGCTGGGCTTCGGCGAGCGCCTCGTCAACGTTGTGGCCGTGCAGGATGACCTCCGCACCGTGGCTGCGGGTGGCTGCCAGCTTGGGCAGCGCGACGCCCAGCGGCATGTAGATGCGGGCTTTGATGCCCAGGCTCTTGGCGGCCACGGCCACACCCTGGGCGTGGTTGCCTGCGGAGGCTGCCACCACGCCGCGCTTTTTCTCCTCGGGGGAAAGCTTCGCCATGCGGACGTAGGCGCCGCGCACCTTGAAGGATCCGGCCCGCTGGAGGTTTTCGCACTTGAAGTAGACATCCCCGCCGGCCATCTTTCCGAGGGCGCGGGACGATTCCACCGGTGTACGCGCGATAATCCCGTCGAGCAGCTTCTGCGCCTCCAGGACATCGTCCAGCGTGACGGGAAGGGTTTCAAGGATGTTCACGGACTATTCTCCTCTGGATTCGGCCCCTGCGCCCGGTTCCGCAGTGGGCGGGGCGTCAGGTAGTTCTGCTGTGGTGCCGGCGGCGGCGCCCTTGCCGCGTTTGAGTGCCGCCGGCGGCCGGACGTCCCGGATGGTGTTGTCCGGCCCGGCGCCCGCCAAGGCTCCTCCGGCTAAAGCCGGCACCTGTTCATGTTCCCACGTTCTGGCGGCAATGTAGCGAATGGAGGAATTTGCGACGGCGAGGATGGGCACCGAGAACAGGGCACCGGGGATGCCTGCCAGGTAGGATCCTGCCGCTACCGAAAGGATCACTGCCACCGGATGCAGGGCGACGGCCTTGCCCATGATCAGCGGCTGCAGGATGTGGCTCTCCAACTGCTGGACGAGGAGCACGATGCCCAGCATGATCAGGGCGTTGATGGGGCCGTTCGCCACCAGTGCCAGCAGGACCGCGATGGCCCCCGTCACCAGGGCGCCGACGATCGGGATGAACGAACCGATGAAGACGAGCACGCTCAGCGGCAGCGCCAGGGGCACCCCGATAATGGCGGCGCCCGCGCCGATTCCCACCGCGTCCACGAAGGCCACGAACATCTGGATGCGCGCGTAGCTGACCATGGATGTCCAGCCCTTGCGCCCGGCGCCGAACGCTGCCGCCCTGGCCTTCCTGGGAAGCAGCCGGACCAGGAACGTCCAGATCCGGTCCCCTTCCAGCAGGAAGAAAATCAGGATAAACAGCGCCAGGATGAGCCCGGCGGCAAAGTGCCCGGCCGTGCTGCCGAAGGACAGCGCCCCGCTGACGATACTGCTGGTGTTGTCCTGCAGCGCAGTGGTTGCCTCCTGCAGGTACTGGTCCATCTGGGCGGCGGTCAGGTGCAGCGGCCCGTCGGAAAGCCAGTCCTGGATCTGCTTGACTCCTGCCAGCGCCTCAGACCAGAGTTCGCCGAAGCCCGAAACCAGTTGCCGTCCCACCAGGGCCAGCGACCCTCCGATCAGGCTGATGAAGCCCACGACGGTGATGGCGACAGCAGCTCCGGCAGGCACCCGGTATCGCTTGAGCCACCGCACCACCGGGCTCAGGAGTCCGGCCAGGAGGGCGGCCACCATGACGGGAATAATGAGGAAGCTGATCCGGCTCAGCAGCCAGACGAGCGCACCTCCCACCAGGAGGATCAGCCCCACGCGCCAGGCCCACGAGGCTGCGATACGCACGCCGTAGGGTATGTCCCGGTCCAGTTCACGGTCTGCGAGGACCCGGACAGGCTGGCTGGAGTCAGGCCGGTGCGGACCTGGGGTAGGGCTGGTGGAGGTAACGGCATCCTCTGCTGGCGTCATAGCCTAATACTTCCCCAGCGGAGTCTTATTCGGAAACCGCTACCCGGCCGCCCCCGGGGTGTAGTCAATGCCCCACTCGATGGTGAAGGAACCGCCGGGGCTTAGCCAGCGCAGGCCGTCACCGGAGTTGAAGGCGTTGGCCGGCCCGGTCATGGGCTCCACGGCCACGGCCCGGCTGCGGCCCGGGTACTGGGTGCTGACAAAGACGTGGACATAGCGACAGGTTTCGTCCTGCCACAGGCTTACCTGCCTGCCGTCCGGCGCCGCCAGTGTGTGGCGGGCCTTGCCTTCCTCGTACCGCAGGTCCGTCAACGCGACGTCCACGTCCAGCGCAGCGATGTTAAGCCCTGTCCTGAAGTCCGAATCTCCCTGCACCGGGGCGGAGCTGCGCGGAATAAGGCGGTCATCGGCCACCAGGCGTGTCTCGGCCGCTACCGTCAAGACCAGCTCTTCGATGGGAACATCGCCCAGCCTCAGGTAGGGATGGGCGCCCAGGACGAATGGTGCGGGCTCCTTGGCGTCGTTCAGCAGGGTCTGGCGGACCACCAGCCCAAGGTCGCCGTCGATCCCGTATTGCACCCGGTGCCGGGCCAGGAAGGGATACCCGTGCTGCGGGAAGATGGTTGCCTCCAGCGTCACGGAGTGCTCGGACTCGTCCACCAGCGCGTAGGCGGAATTGCGGAGCAGTCCGTGGCTGGCGTTGTTCCTGGCAACCTCGGTGATATCCAGCTGCTGTTTTTTGCCGTTCAGGAACCAGATTCCGTCCTCCACGCGGTTGGCCCACGGCGCCAGCGTGATGCCGGCGGCTCCGGGGGCAATCTCGTCGTCGCCGTAGGTCTCCGTCAGGAGGGTGCCTCCCCTGCTGAAGGAACGGAGGCCCGCGGCGAGCTCCGTCACCACGGCCGAGGCGTCGCCGCGGCGGAGTTCATACTGCCTGCCGGTGGCGTAGCCCTGCAGTGCCGGCGCGGATTCCTGGGGTGAGCGTGATGTCATGAGCAATACCGTACCCCGCGGCGGCCCGGGCACGCAGCATCACTCTGTGAGTTTTTGTTGTTAACTATTCTTTTTTGATCGAATATGCCACACTCTCTCTATGACAGGTATCACGAGCACCAGACTCTCCGATGGCCGGGAGCTGATCTATTTCGACGACGCTGCAGCGCCCAAATCCCGCGCCGCCGAACTCACCACTGACCAGCGGGGCCTTCCCCCGAGGGGTGAGCCCGGCGAGGTCCGCTACGATGCGCTGACTAACGAGTGGGTTGCCGTGGCCGCGCACCGCCAGACCCGCACCCACCTTCCCCCGGCGGACCAGTGCCCGATATGCCCCACCACCGCCGGCAATCCATCCGAGATTCCTGCGTCGGACTACGACGTGGTGGTGTTCGAGAACCGGTTCCCGTCGCTGGGGCCTGCGCTGGGCCCGATTCCGGAGGAAACATCATGGGGTACGAAGGGACCCGCCTACGGCCGGTGCGAGGTAGTGGCGTTCACCCCGTCCCATACCGGCTCCTTCAGCGAACTGGGGGAAGAGCGTGCGCGCACGGTCATCGAGGCCTGGGCGCACCGCACGGAGGCTTTGAGCGCCCTCCCCGGAATCAAGCAGGTCTTCCCGTTTGAGAACCGCGGCGCCGACATCGGCGTGACGCTCCACCACCCCCACGGTCAGATTTACGCCTACCCCTATGTCACGCCCCGCGCGGGAGTCCTGGGGGCCGCGGCCCGCAAGTTCCATGACGCCCACGAGGGCCGGGAAACGCTGACCGGGTCCCTGTTGCGCGCCGAACGGGAAGACGGCAGCAGGATGGTCCTGGAAGGCGAAAACTTCAGCGCCTATGTTCCCTTTGCTGCCCGCTGGCCGCTGGAAATCCACCTGGTGCCTCACCGCCAGGTCCCGGACCTGGCAGCGCTGAACGGCGAGGAGAAGGATGAGCTTGCGTCCGTCTACCTCAACCTTCTCCAGCGGGTTGACGCCCTCTACCCCACGCCCACGCCCTATATCTCGGCCTGGCACCAGGCTCCCCTGGACCCGGTCCTGCGTCCCTCCGGATACCTTCACCTCCAGCTGACGTCCCCGCGGCGGGCAGCAGATAAGCTCAAGTACCTGGCAGGATCGGAGGCAGCCATGGGCGCTTTCATCAACGACACAACCCCGGAGAGCGTGGCGGAGCGCCTCCGGGAAGTCACCCTTCCGTCCCCCGCCGCACGCCCTGCCGCCCTGGCGGCCACACCCGAAGGAGCCCCCGCGTGAACGCCGCACCCGACCCCCTGGCCACCCGTGCACCGGCAGGTACCGAGGACCTGGCCGCCCGGTTCGCGAAGGAGTTCGGCGGCGCTCCGGACGGCATCTGGCAGGCGCCGGGACGGGTCAACCTCATTGGCGAGCACACGGACTACAACGAGGGTTTCGTCCTGCCTTTCGCCATCGACCGGACCGCCCGGGTGGCCGTCCGGGTCCGCCCCGATGCCTCGGTACGGCTGCTCTCCACCTATGGGGACCAGGGCGTCGTGAGCACCACGGTGGAGTCCCTCCGCCCGGGCTCCGCCAAAGGCTGGACCAAATACCCCCTCGGCGTGATGTGGGCGCTGAAACAGCGCGGTATCGAGGTTCCGGGCGTGGACCTCCTGCTCGACTCAAACGTTCCCCTCGGAGCCGGACTCTCGTCATCCCACGCCATTGAGTGTGCGGTCATCTCGGCACTGAACGAGCTGACCGGCGCCGGGCTCGACGCCGAGGAGATGGTGCTGGCCACGCAACGGGCGGAGAACGAGTTTGTTGGCGCCCCCACGGGCATTATGGACCAGTCCGCTTCGCTCCGCGGCGCGGAAGGCCACGCGGTCTTCCTGGACTGCCGGGACCAGAACGCCCGCCTGGTTCCGTTCGAGACCCGGCCGGCGGATCTGGTGATGCTGGTGATTGACACCAAGGTCTCGCATTCACATGCCGACGGCGGCTACGCGTCCCGGCGGGCGTCCTGCGAGCTGGGCGCCGAGGTGCTTGGGGTCAAAGCGCTTCGGGACGTTCAGGTGGGTGACCTGGAGGAAGCCAGCGGCCTGCTGGATGAAGTCACCTTCCGGCGCGTACGGCACGTGGTGACTGAGAACGACCGTGTGCTCCAGACCGTGGAGCTCCTGGCAACCGCGGGACCGGCCGCCATTGGTTCCCTTCTGGACGCCAGCCACGTGTCCATGCGCGACGACTTCGAGATTTCCTGCCCCGAGCTGGACCTGGCGGTCGACACTGCGCGCGCCGGCGGCGCCATCGGCGCCCGCATGACAGGCGGCGGTTTTGGTGGTGCGGCCATCGCGCTGACGCCGGTGGGACTGGAGCAGGCGGTGCGTGACGCCGTCGCCAAGTCATTCGCAGATGCCGGGTACAAGGCACCGGACATCTTCACGGTGACCCCGGCGGCGGGAGCCCGCCGGATCGCGTAGCGCGCTCCCGGGCTGCGGTTTTAACAGCTATGGGCCCCACCGTGAGGTGGGGCCCATAGCTGTTAAAAAGGTCCGACGTCGGGCGCCGGCCCGGGTGTCAGTCTTCGCCGCGCAGGATGGCCAGCAGGCGGATGATTTCCACGTAGAGCCATACCAGCGTCACCGTCAGGCCGAACGCTGCCGTCCAGGAGAAGCGCTGCGGGGCGCCGCTCTGGACGCCCGCTTCAATGCTGGTGAAGTCCATGACCAGGGAGAATGCGGCCAGGCCGATTGCAAGGATGCCGATGACAACGCCGATGATGCCGCTGCGCAGCCCGAACGGTTCCGAGGTCAGGCCGGTCAGCATCATGACGAGGTTCACGACGGAGAACAGCGCGTAGCCGGCCAAAGCGATCATGAAGAACTTCATGGCCTTGGGGGTGGCGCGCACCTTGCCGCTCTTGAACAGGAGCAGCGTCACGGTGAAGACGGACAGCGTGCCAATGACGGCCTGGAGCCCGACACCCGGGTACATGGTGTCCAGGACGCGTGTGAGGCCACCGAGGAAGAGACCTTCGAGGCCTGCGTAGGCAAGGATCAGCGCGGGCGAAGGCTGCTTCTTGAAGGTGTTCACGAGCGCGAGGACAAAGCCGCCCAGCGCCCCGACGATCATCAGCATGGAGGCGAGGCCCAGGCCAACAAACATTGTGACGCCGGCGCCGACGAGCAGCACGCCCAGGCAGGCGGCGGTCTTGATGATGACGTCGTCGTACGTCATCCGGCCGGTGTCAGCGGGGCCTGCAGCGGGCTGGTTGTACATCTGCCGCAGCTGCTCGTCGGTCATGTTCTGCGGCTGGCCGTAGCCCTGCTGGCCATACGGGGCCTGGCCGTAGGGTGCCTGGCCATACGGCTGCTGGCCGTAGGGCTGGTGTCCGTAGGGAGCCTGCGGAACAGGCGGTGCCTGGGTGGCTCCACGGAAGCTCTTTCCGTTGAAGATCGGGTTGCCGCCAAGTGCCATTGCGGGATTCCTCCATATGGGATGTGTTGTGAACCTTAAGGTTTACGCTACCAATTCTCACGTAAATGCACCCTCAATAGTTCCCCGCCGGAAACAGGAGCACGGAGTTGTTATCCGATCGCTACCATCGGCGCCTGGACCTCGGCATTTACCGGTACTTCCGCGCTGTAGCATAAGCCAAGCAGGGTGACGGAACTCACATATGTGGCGGGTGCCGGCCCGATGGCACCACCCTACCCCTGCATCCGTTCGCAGCGGCTGCAATGGCGCAGCCGAGACCGCCCCCAAGTGGAGGTTTACCATTTTGAGAAGTACACCCCAAGGCCCGCCGGCCGGCGCACGGCGAGGGTTGCTGAGATTACTGGGAGCCATCAGCGCTTCCATCCTTGCAATCCTCCTCGTGGCAGCACCGGCTTCCCAGGCCACTTCGCCGTCTCCGACACCATCCCCGTCGAATCAGACCTTCCAAAACAACATCAGCGGATTCCTTCGTGATGACACCCGGGCACCCCTGGCGGGCGTGACAATCACGGCCACGAAGGATGACTTCACCGGCACGGCCACGTCCTCCGCGAACGGAGCCTGGAACATCGGGGTGCCCGAACAGGGCACCTACACCGTGGAGCTGGACGAGTCCACCCTGCCTGAGGGCATTGCCTTGGCTGAGGGCCAGGAAAACCCCCGCGACGTCACGTTCAGCCAGACCTCGAACCTCTCGGTCATCTTCGCATTCGGCAAGGGCATCGTGGTGCAGCAGCAGGACTTCGGGCAAAACCTGCTCAACCGGCTCGTCGCCGGCCTGAGCTTCGGCCTCCTCCTTGCGTTGGCCTCGGTGGGTCTGTCCCTGATCTTCGGCACCACCGGGCTCACCAACTTCGCCCACGGCGAGATGGTGACGCTGGGCGCGGTGCTGGTGTTCGCCTTCAACGCCCTGGGCCTTCCCTTCTGGCTCGCAATCCTGCTGGCCCTGCTGGGCGGCGGCCTCTTCGGCTACGCCCAGGACAGAGGGCTGTGGCGGCCGCTGCGGCGCCGCGGCACGGGGCTGGTACCCATGATGATCGTCAGCATCGGCCTGGCACTGGCAGTCCGTTACGTCATCCAGTTCTACTTCGGCGGCGCCACCCAGCAGCTTCCCTACGCACAGAGCCCCGAAATCCAGCTGGGACCTGTCTCCATCTCGCCCAACAACCTCTGGTCCCTGGGCATCAGCGCCGTGGTGATCGCCCTGATCGGCATCGTGCTGCTCAAGACGAGGCTGGGCAAAGCCACGCGCGCCGTAGCCGACAACCCCGCCTTGGCGGCGGCCTCTGGCATCGACGTCGACTCCGTCATCCGGATCGTGTGGATCACGGGCGGCATGCTGGCCTCCCTCGGCGGCATCCTGTGGGCCTACTACCGGCCCGGCGTAACGTTCGACATGGGCTCCGCCATCCTGCTGCTCATCTTCGCCGGCGTCACCCTGGGCGGCCTCGGCACAGTCTTTGGCGCCCTGATCGGTTCCATCATCGTGGGCATCTTCGTGGAGCTGACCACCGTGTTCGGCCTCGCCGCGGACCTGAAGTACGTGGGCGCCCTCTTCATCATGATCGTTGTCCTTCTGTTTCGGCCCCAGGGAATCCTGGGCCGGCGCGAGCGCGTGGGTTAGGAGACAGCCATGGACTTTGGATTCATTCTTTCCAGCGCTGCCAGTGAAATTTTCAGCCCGACCACGGCGGCCTACGCCCTGGCCGCGCTCGGCCTCGCCGTGCACTTCGGCTACTCCGGCCTGCTGAACTTCGGGCAGGCCGGCTTCATGGCGGTGGGGGCCTACGGCTTCGCCATCTCCACCCTCACCTTCGGGGTCCCCTTCTTCGTGGGGCTGCTGATCGCCATCCTCGCCTCTGCCGTGTTCGCCCTGCTGCTGGGCATACCCACCCTGCGGCTCCGCGCGGACTACCTGGCCATCGTGACCATCGCCGCCGCGGAGATTGTCCGCTATATCGTGACCACCAACCAGCTCACAGCCGTGACGGGTTCGGCAAACGGCCTGGCAGCCTTCGAGGGCGGGTTCTACAGCATGAACCCCTTCCCCGAAGGCTCCTACTTCGGCATGAACAACCGCGATTTCTTCATCCGCGTGGTGGGGTGGGCGCTGGTCGCCCTCTGCTGCACCCTGGTATGGCTGCTGATGCGCAGCCCTTGGGGGCGTGTCCTCAAAGGTATCCGGGAGGATGAGAACGCCGTCCGGTCCCTGGGCAAGAACGTCTACGCCTACAAGATGCAGGCCCTTATTATCGGCGGCGTCCTCGGAGCGCTCGCCGGGATGATCTTCACGCTTCCGCGTGGAGCGGTGCAGCCGGCCAACTACGGTACGGAACTGACGTTCTTCCTGTATACCTGCCTCCTGCTGGGCGGCCTGGGCACCGTGCTTGGTCCGGTCATCGGCGCCATGATCTTCTGGGTTGTCCTGTCCCTGACTCAGGGCATCCTGTACGGCCTGATCGAGTCAGGAGCCATCACGTGGCTGAACACGGTCCAGGCCGGGCAGCTGCGCTACATCCTGGTTGGCGTCGCCCTGATGCTGCTGATGATCTTCAGGCCCCAGGGCGTCTTTGGAAACAAGAAGGAGCTGGCGTTCGCATGAGCATGCACAGCGAAGAACCTGCAACCTCCGGCGAGGCCGGCGTGGACTACATGACCGACACCCGGCCCATAGCAGCCGGCGAGGCAGCACCCGGCTGCAAGAAGCGCGACCCTATCGTCGTGGCGGAGAACGTGACGCGCAGCTTCGGCGGCATCAACGCCGTCGACGTGGAGTACCTCGAGATCCCCCGGCACAAAATCACGGCACTGATCGGTCCCAACGGCGCGGGGAAGACCACCCTCTTCAACCTGCTGACCGGTTTTGACACACCCAACACGGGCAAGTGGCAGTTCGAAGGCAAGAGCCTCGCAGGCGTGTCCCCCTACAAGGTGGCGCGGATGGGTATGGTGCGCACCTTCCAGCTCACCAAGGTCATGGGCAAGCTGACCGTCATGGAAAACATGCGCCTCGGCGCTGCAAACCAGCCTGGCGAGCGGCTGTCCAAGGCGCTCTTCAAGGGCATGTGGGGCGGCCGGGAAAAACAGATCACCGACGAGGCCAACGTCCTGCTGGAAAAGTTCAAGCTCGACGCCAAAAAGGACGACTATGCGGCGTCCCTCTCGGGAGGCCAGCGCAAGCTCCTGGAGATGGCCCGGTCCCTGATGGTCCGGCCCAAACTGGTCATGCTGGATGAACCCATGGCAGGCGTCAACCCCGCGTTGACCCAGTCCCTCCTGGACCACATCAAGAACCTTAAGGCCGAGGGCATGACGGTGCTGTTCGTCGAGCACGACATGCACATGGTCCGGCATATAGCCGACTGGGTGGTGGTGATGGCTGAAGGCAAGGTGGTGGCGGAAGGCCCGCCGGGCGAGGTCATGAAGAACCCTGCGGTCATCGACGCCTACCTCGGCGCCCACCACGACGTCGACCTGGGAGACTCCGATGGCCTGAAGGAGCTCGCTGCCGAACTCGTGGCGGACGAGGAATCGATTGTGGGAACCGAGAACGCCGGAATCATCTCGCTGGACGTTGTGGCGGGAGAGGCGGAACCGGATCGCCGGGGCACGGGGCGGCATCAGGCCGGGAGCCCGCACGGCCGCCATGGGAGTACGGACACAGGCAGCACAGAGAAGGACGGGCAATGAGCAGCACCAGCGCGGCAGCGGCCGCACATCCAGTTACCGACGGTGACTCGGTGGTCAAGGTTACCGATCTCGTGGCGGGCTACCTGCCGGGAGTGAACATCCTCAATGGCTGCAGCATCGAAGCCCGCAAGGGCGAGCTGATCGGCATTATCGGCCCCAACGGTGCCGGTAAGTCGACCCTCCTGAAGGCAATGTTCGGTTTGGTCAAAGTCCATTCCGGGACGGTGGTGGTCCGCGGCCAGGACATCACCGGACTGAAAGCGAACAAGCTGGTGTCCCGGGGTGTGGGGTTTGTCCCCCAGACGAACAACGTGTTCGCCACGCTGACCATCGAGGAAAACCTGCAGATGGGCATGTTCCAGCGGCCCAAGGATTTTGCCGAACGGTTCGACTTCGTAGCCGGCCTGTTCCCGGAGCTGGGCAAGCGGCGCGCGCAGCGCGCCGGCTCGCTCTCCGGCGGCGAGCGCCAGATGGTGGCCATGGGCCGGGCTCTCATGATGGATCCTGCCGTGCTGCTCCTCGACGAGCCGTCCGCAGGCCTCTCCCCCGTCAAGCAGGATGAGACCTTCCTGCGCGTCCACGAGATCAACCGTGCGGGCGTCTCCGTGATCATGGTGGAGCAGAACGCCCGGCGCTGCCTGCAAATCTGTGACCGGGCCTACGTCCTGGACCAGGGACGGGACGCGTACACCGGCACGGGCCGTGAGCTGATGAAGGACCCCAAGGTCATCCAGCTTTACCTGGGTACCTTGGCGGACACCGTCGAGTAAGGCCAGGGCAAACACAAGGAAGCCCCCGTCCGGCTGGACGGGGGCTTCCTTGTGTTTCAGGTACGGCGCTTACAGCTTGCCGAACTCTTCCTTCACAGCGGTGTACTTGTTGTCATCCTGGTACTCGTAGATGCCGATGTAAGCCTCGGTCGGGTCACCGGCCTCGGAGAAGGTCACGGGGCCGGACTGGCCGTCGTAGTCCGCATCCTTGCCTTCCCTGATCAGCGTGACGCAGGCAGCGTAGGACGTGCACTTCTCACCGCCCTCAGAGACTTCCTTGAGCTTGGCCGCGATGTCCACGCCCTTGGTGCTCTGTGCTGCCTCTGCGGCCAGCGCGATGAGGTTCACGGCGTCGTAGGACTCGCCGGCGTAGCTGTAGTCCTTGAGGGCCGGGTCGATGGCCAGCAGCTTCTTCTTGAAGTCCTCCTGGGCGAACGTGCCCGGGATGGTGCCCCGTGCGCCCTTCAGGGTGCCCGGCTGGAAGTCCTTGCTGTAGTCGGAAGTGTTGCCGTCCACCAGGAACATCTGGGTGGCCTTGACGCCCTTGCCGGTCATCAGCGGGACAATGCTCTTGGCCTGGTCAAAGGTGATCAGGGCAATGGCATCCGGCTTGGCCGCAATGATCTTGTCCACCTGGCTGCTGAACTGGGTGTCGCCCTCGTTGAAGAGTTCCTCCGCCACAACCTGGCCGCCTGCCGCCTCGAAGGCCGACTTGATGTTGGATGCCAGGCCCGTGCCGTACGCGTCATTCAGGACGATCATGCCCACGGTCTGCGCGCCGCAGGTGGCCATGTAGTTGCCGAGCACCTTGCCCTGCAGGACGTCGGAGGGTGCCGTACGCCAGTACAGGCCCTTGTCATCCCAGGTGGTGAAGTCCGGGGAGGTGTTGGCGGGCGAGAACTGGATGACGCCGGCGCCGGTGATCTGGTTGATGACCGTCTTGGACACACCTGAGGACGCCGCACCGATGATGGCGCTGACGCCCTGGCCCAGCAACGCGGACGTGGACTGGGTGGCGATGTCCGTCTTGGTGTCACCGGAGTCGCGGTGGATCACTTCGACCGGCTTGCCCAGGACGCCGCCTGCCTTGTTGACTTCGTCGATGCCAAGGTTGACGCCGGCGATTTCGGGCGGGCCGAGGAACGCCAGCGAACCGGTGGTGGGAAGGAGCGAACCAATCCGTAGCGGGGTTTCAGTAGAGCCGGTTGACGGCGGCACCGAGGGGGTCTCCGCAGGCTGGCTGGCGGCAGCGCCTCCACTGCCCTCGGTTGCGGGGCAGGCAATTCCTGCCGCTTCTGCGGTGGCAGAGGATTCGGTTGCCGTGGGTGTGGACGAACCGCCGCAAGCCGTTGCCATAAAGGCGACGCCGATGCCAAGCGCTGTCAGCTTGGCAACACGGGTTCCCGCCTGGGGGAATAAAGTCATTTACGAGCTCCTCGATCTAAAGGTGCGAACGGCCTTTGACACGAAAAATCAGGTGTTCCTGATTTAGCTTCAAGCTAATGCAAATCGGAGCCGAAGATAAGTGACTGAGGTCACATCCTTATAACAGTAGTTGCATATGTGGAATTAAATGGAAGAAGCCGCCCGCTGTGCGGACGGCTTACGTTCCTGGCCTTGCTTAAGCTGCTGCGTACCCCAGGTGGGACTCGAACCCACAACACGCGGATTTTAAGTCCGCTGCCTCTGCCAATTGGGCTACTGGGGCGCCCGGTCAATGGTATCCCGTCAGGCGAGCGCGAAGGGTTCGGCATACCGGAAGGTGCCGTGGACGCCGCCGGGCCAGAGCGCCAGGGGCAGCAGCTGGAAGTAGTCGCCCCACGCCTCGTCAGGCGGCAGTACCCCCAGCGAAGTGGCAGGCACAAAACCAAAACGCGAGTAGTACTCGGGGCTGCCAAGGAGGGCAATGCCGCTCTCCCCCGCCGCGTTTGCCCGATGGATGGTCTCCTTCATGAGCGCCGACCCGAGACCGTGCCGCTGGTGCCTGGGCGTGACTCCGAGGGGACCCAGGCCCAGCAGCCCATGGTCGCCCACCCAGCCACGGGTACTGATGACGTGGCCCACCACTTCGCCGTCCAGGACCGCCACCAGGCTGAATTCGGGCAGGTACTCCTTGGACTCGAAGAGGCCTCGAAGTACTCTCACCTCCACAGGTTCGCCCTCCGCCTTCAGGCCGGTGGCCGGGGAGACCGCGAAGGCCTCGGCCGTCAGGGCCAGGATGGCCGCGCGGTCCTCGGGCCCCTCGCTGCGCACCAGCAGCTCGGGCCGTGGCACCTGCCTGCTGCCTGCGGACAGCCCGGCCAGTACCTCCAGGGCCCGTGGCGCGTCAGCGACCGGAACCAGCAGATGGTCGTGGTGGAAGCCGGCCAGCACGTTGCAGCTGATCCTGGCCTCGGCAAGCGCCCTGCTGACAGCGGCCGTCAGGCCTACCGCCTCCAGCGCGGAGTGGACCTCCAGGGTGATCCAGGCGCCCACGAAGTCGTAGCCAAGGCCTTCCCTGTCAGCCACTGCCCGGGGCAGCACCACCGTCAGGCCCTCAGCTTCGAGGACCGCTGCCTCGATGCCCGGCACCAGGGGCCTTCCCTCCGGCCACATGGCATAGACGTATTCGCCGCCGCGCTGCACCGGATGCATCGCTGCCAGCAGCGCCTCAAGGTTCTTCTCGCCAGTCATGGTGCCAGTCTAGGAGGCCGCAACCGGCGCTGGCGGGCAGCGCCGCGGCGGGATGCACCTGGTTGAGACGCAAACGTCCGGGGATGCCAACGGCGGCTGCCCCGCACAGGGGACAGCCGCCGTCGTAAATTACAGCGCAGGGGCGTACAGCCCTTTACTTGGCCTTCGCCGAGACCGTTTCCTTGGCCTCGGCAGCGGCCGGGGAGACCGCCGAGGAACCGGAACCACTGCCCGCGGGGGCCGGCACCGGAGCGGCAGCCGGCTTGGGGGCCGGGGTGGCTGCTGCGACGAACGCGCCGCGCGGGTTGTCCAGGTCCATCAGCTGCGTAGTGTCGCGGCCGGTGAAGAAGCTGATGATCCAGTTGAAGATCACGCGGAACTTGCGCTCGAAGGTGGGCATCGCCATGCCGTGGTAGCCGCGGTGTGCCAGCCAGGCGAGTGCACCCTTGAGGCCGATGCTGCCCACCAGGTTGATGTTGGCAACGCCCTTCCACTGGCCGAAGCCGGCCACTGCGCCCAGGTTCTTGTGCTTGTAATCCTTCAGCGGCTTGTCCCAGCGGGAAGCCCACAGGTTCTTGGCGAGGCGCTTGGCCTGGCGGAGCGCGTGCTGGGCGTTGGGGACGCAGGTGCCGTCCGGGAGGCCCTTGCCGGTCAGGTCGGGAACCGCGGCGACGTCGCCGGCTGCCCAGGCGTTGTCGATGATGCCTTCGTCGCCGGCAACCCGGAGGTCCGGCAGGACGCGGACGCGGCCGCGGGGCTCCAGCGGGAAGTCGGTGGAGCGGACCATGGGGTTGGCCTGCACGCCAGCGGTCCACACGAGGGTGTCCGTTTCGAACTCCTGCGCGGGGGTCTTGTCCGGAAGGTTGATGAGCTTCAGGCTGCCCTCGGCGTTGTCCAGGGACGTGTTGAGGAGGACCTCAATGCCGCGGCTGCGGAGGTGCTCCACAACCCATTCCGCCTGCTTTGCGGTGACTTCCGGCATGATCCGGCCCATGGCCTCGACCAGGACGAAGCGGACTTCCTCCTGCTTGATGCGCGGGTTGTTCCGGACGGCGGCCCGGGCAAGGTCTTCCATTTCGGTGATGCACTCGATGCCGGCGAAGCCGCCGCCCACCACCACGAAGGTCAGGGCCCGTGCACGGGCAGCCGGGTCGGTCATGGTGGAGGCGACCTCGATGCGCTCGAGGACCTTGTTGCGCAGCGCAACGGCTTCCTCGATGGTCTTCAGGCCGATGCCCTTGTCCGCAAGTCCCTTGATGGGGAAGGTGCGGGTGATGGCACCTGCAGCCATCACGACGTCGAAGTAGGGAACCTCGAAGTGTGCGCCGCCGTCAGCGGGGGCCACAACGGCCGTGCGGTTGGCGTGGTCGATCGAGGTGACGCGGCCCTGGATCAGTTCGGTCTGCTTGAGGTGCTGGCGGTGGGATACCACGGCGTGGCGGGCCTCGATGTTGCCGCCTGCTACCTCGGGGAGGAAGGGCTGGTACGTCATGTAGGGCAGTGGATCCACGAGGGTGACGATGCCACCGGCGTTCGCGATCTTCTTCTGCAGTTTGAGTGCTACGTACAGGCCGACGTACCCGCCGCCGACGACGAGTACCCTGGGACGGTCCTGGAGCTCTGGGGTGGTTGCCATGGGTCTAAGGATACAACAGTTTGTGAAAATCTTCACTAACTGGCTGGGACGCCCGCAGCCTAGGTTTTGGGGCCGGTTTCCACCGCCTCTGTGGCACCGGTATCTGCGTCCTCCCCGGGCAGCGCAGGGTTCCTGGCGGCCCGCCGCAGCTGGACTGCTGCCGCCCCGACGATGGCGACGAAGAGCACACCAAAACCGATGACCACGGAGGCGCCAATGGCGCTGTCGCGCTGGGACGGCGGCTCCGCTGCCGGCACCGTTGCTTCCGGCAGCGTGGGAACAGCGCTGGGGACGTCCGTGGTGGGCAGCGGGGCGGGAGTGGCGAGGTTCCCCCTGCGGTGCACCCGGATCCATTCGGCGATGGAACCCAGCGGGTTGCCGGCAGCCTCCGGGACCGTGTCTTTCAGGGCTGCCTCGGCGTTCAGCACGCCAAAGCCGTACAGCGGGTCCTTGCCGGGGGCGCCGGCATCCTTGGCCGTTGAGACAATGCGGTTGATGACCTGCTCCGCGCTCATGGACGGCCACTTGGAGCGGATGAGCGCAGCCACGCCCGCGACAATCGGAGTGCTGCCGGAGGTGCCTGCCCATTCGGCGTAGCCACCGCCGGGAAGGCCGCCGAGCAGGTTCTCTGCCGGCGCAGCCACGCCGATGCTGATGCCCTGGGAGGACGCGTCGACGCTTGCCGCACCTTGGCGGTCCAGCCCGGCAACGGTGAGGACGCCGGGGATGGTGGCCGGAGCCCCCACCTGGATATTGCCGCCCACCCGGTTTCCGGCGGCAGCAACGATGACCACATCCTTCTGCTCCGCGTACAGGAACGCCGCATCCCAGCTCTGCGGCCACTGCGGAGTGGTGCTGCCCAGGGAGATGTTGATGACCCTGGCGCCGTTGTCCACGGCCCAGCGGACGGCTTCGGGGATCTGGTCCTGGTCGCTCTTGCCCGAGGGGTTGGTTGAGCCCAGCCAGGTGGACACGGAGAGGATCTGGGCTTCCGGGGCAACACCCACGATGCCATCGGGCGCCGGGTTGGCGGGGGCGGCCGTGGGGCTGGCGCTGGGACTCGGGCTGGGGCTGGCCGGCTGGTGGCCGCGTCCTGCCAGCATGGTGGCCACGAGGGTGCCGTGTTCCGGCTTGATGCCCACTCCCTGTTGCCCGTCCGGCCGGCCCGAACCGGACGCGTCATAGCCCCCGGCCACTGCGCCTTTCAGGTCCGGGTGCTCCGCGTCCACACCGCTGTCGATGACGGCCACCTTGACGCCCGCGCCCTTGGAAACCTCCCAGGCCTTGGTGATGCCGGACTCGGCAAGCCAGTACTGCTTGTCCCGCCACTCATCCGCCTGCGCGGCGGGGGCGGAGCAGAGGCCAAAGCCCAGACAGGACGCCGCAAGGACCAGCACCAGCAGAGCTGAGGCTGCGGCGCGGGGCAGGCGGGCGGTGCGTGAAATGGCGGGGTGCATCCGGTCAGCCGATGCTCAGGGCGATGCCGTCGAGGATGTCGTGCTCGCTGGCGGTGGCCGTGGTGATGCGGCCGCCGGTGAGCTCGCCCAGTTGTTCAAGGATGCGCCGCCACACGAGCCCGCCGGCGCCGATGACGTCCACCCGGCCGGGGTGCATGTAGGGTAGGGCGGCGCGCCGGTCCCTGGGCATTTCCAGGAGGCCGGTGGAGGCGGCACGAACGGTGTCCAGGGGCAGTTCGGCGCCATGGATCGCTTCGGGCAAGTATTCGGCCAGTCCGAGCGCATGCGCGGTGATGGTGGTGATGGAACCGGCAACACCGACGACGGCGGTGGCGCGTTCCAGCGGAACGTCCTGGCGGGCGCGGGCGATGGCTGCGTCCACGTCGGCTTCCGCCGCTGCTATCTGCTGGGCGGTGGGCGGATCGTCCCGGAGGTGCCGTTCGGTCAGCCGGACGCATCCGATGTCCACGGACTTAGCCGCCGTGACCCCGCTGGCCGTGCCCAGCACGAATTCGGTGCTGCCGCCGCCCAGGTCCACCACCAGCACTTCCTGGCCATCCAGGATGGGGAGGACGCTGCTGGCGCCGGCGAAGGACAGTGCTGCTTCCTCGTCGCCTGAAATCACTTCAGGTTCCACGCCGAGCAGGTTCCGGATTCCGTCCACGAAATCGTCCCGGTTCCGTGCATCCCGGCTGGCCGACGTTGCCACGAAGCGCACCTTCTCAGCTCCATGGTCCCGGATCAGCTGCGCATAGTCAGCGGTGGCGGCGAAGGTGCGTTCGAGGGCCTCCGGCGCGAGCTCCCCCGTGGCGTCCACTCCCTGGCCCAGCCGGACCACGCGCATCTCGCGCACCACATCCTGGAGTGCGGTGGCTCCATTGCTGCGTTCGATGTCTGCGATCAGGAGGCGGATGGAGTTGGTGCCGCAGTCGATGGCTGCAACGCGCGTCATTCCGGGGCCTCCGCGGTGGCTGCGGATTTCCGGACGGGGGCGGGCCGGCCGACGATGTCCGGCAGTCCCTGCGGTCCATGGCGGCTGAGGTCCCGCGAAGGGGCTTCACCGGCGGTGTCCCAGGCTCCCTCGCAGTAGCACCTGTCGGCGGTCCACCATTCCTTGATCCGGTCCAGGCCTTCATCGCCCAGGGGGTTTACCCCCGGGCCGGCGGCCAGCGAATGGCCCACCAGGACATGCAGGCATTTGACGCGGGTGGGCATGCCCCCGGCAGATATGCCGTCGATCTCGGGGACCGCCCCGATCCCGGACCGTTCGCCGATGGCATTGCGGGCTGCCAGGTAGGCGTCGTGTGCCGAGCGGTAGGCCGCAGACAAGTCCTCATCGGCCGCCAGCTGGTCATTCATCTCGTTCATGACGCCCGCGGCCTCAAGCCGCGAAACCGCTGAGGTGATGACCGGATGGGTCAGGTAGAAAGTAGTGGGGAACGGTGTCCCGTTACTGAGGCGCGGAGCGGTGGCGGCCACCAGCGGATTGCCGCAGATGCAGCGTGCAGGAATCTCCACCACGTCACGGACCGGCCGTCCCAGCTGGCGGCTCAGTACTTCAAGGTCGTGTGCTGATGGCTGGCGGGATTCGTCCCGGGCGGCTGCCGTGTTGTGTTCCACTGTGGCGGGCCGTCCTTCCTGTTGCGGTTCAGTCTGTAGCCGCGCGCGTGATGGACTCCCACAGGGAATCCACCCACGGCAGATCGGCGGGGTCTTGTGCTGCTGCACCGGGCTGGCTGCTGGTCTCTCCGGCCGGCAGGTCGCTGCCGAAAACCCAGTAGCCGGTTTCTCCCGGCATAACCATGTTAATGCGGTCGCGTGCCTGCTGTTTCACGTAGTTGGGGTCCTGCCAGCGCGAAACCTGCTGCCGGAGGGCGTCGCCCTCGGCCTGGCGGGCGGCGATGTCGGCGTTCAGCGCGTCGATCTCAGCCTTCTTGTCGAAGAAGATCTTGACTGTGGGCGCGAGCATGATGGTGATGGCAACCATCACCACGGCCAGCGCGAGCATTCGTCCGGAGAACGCCTTGGCCGGAACGGGCTGCTGGTCTTCCGGTGCTTCGTCTGCGTCTTTTGTGCCGTCACGTGGTGCCGTGCCTGGGGTGGCGCTGCTCCCCTTGCGGCGGGCTGCCTGCCCGGCGTCCTTGCGGCCGTGCGGTTCCCGGCGTCCTGCCGGTGATGCGGCTGACGGCGCACCGGCGGATTCCCGTGGTGTCCCCGCGGAGCCGGAGTCCTTGCCCGGGCCGAAGTCTGCGCGGATGACGTCCGCGCCGTCGGAAGCTTCCTGTGCGGAACGGGCTGGGGCAACCTTGGGGACTTTGGGACGGCGGGTAGCCATGACACTCCTGAAACACGCAGCCTGCCTGGGCCGCCACTATCGGGGCTGGAACACGTACTGCTATGACACGTGCTGCTGAAACAGCAACGGTGGCTATGGTCCTTCAACCATAGCCACCGCTGATTGTTTTACGCGGCTACTAGCCCTTGAAACGCGGGAAGGCAGCGCGGCCGGCGTAGCGTGCGGCGTCGTCGAGTTCCTCTTCGATGCGCAGCAGCTGGTTGTACTTGGCGACGCGCTCGGAGCGGGCCGGAGCGCCGGTCTTGATCTGGCCGGCGTTGGTGGCCACCGAAATGTCGGCGATGGTGGTGTCCTCGGTTTCGCCGGAGCGGTGCGAGGTGATGGTGGTGTAGCCGGCACGCTGGGCCAGGCTGACGGCGTCCAGCGTCTCGGTCAACGAGCCGATCTGGTTGACCTTGACCAGCAGCGAGTTGGCGGTCTTGGTATCGATGCCGCGCTGCAGGATGGAGGGGTTGGTGACGAACAGGTCATCGCCAACGAGCTGGACCTTGTCGCCGATGGAATCGGTGAGGGTCTTCCAGCCGTCCCAGTCGTTCTCGTCCAGCGGGTCCTCGATGGACACCAGCGGGTAATCGGCCACGAGCTCGGCGTAGTAGGCGCTCATCTCGGCCGACGTCAGGGACTTGCCTTCGAACTGGTAGGCGCCGTCGGTGAAGAACTCGGAGGAGGCAACGTCCAGGGCCAGGGCAATGTCCTTGCCCGGGGTGTAGCCGGCGTTCTTGATGGCTTCCTGGATCAGGTCCAGTGCCGCACGGTTGGACGGCAGGTTCGGCGCGAAGCCGCCTTCGTCGCCCAAGCCGGTGGCCAGGCCCTTTTCCTTGAGGACGGACTTGAGGGCGTGGTAGACCTCAACGCCCCAGCGGAGGCCCTCGGAGAAGGTCTCGGCACCCAGCGGGACAACCATGAATTCCTGGATGTCGACGTCGGAATCGGCGTGGCTGCCACCGTTGAGGATGTTCATCAGCGGGACGGGCAGGACGTGGGCGTTCGGGCCGCCGAGGTACTTGTACAGCGGCAGGTCGGCGGAGGCGGCGGCTGCGTTGGCCACGGCCAGGGACACGCCCAGGATGGCGTTGGCGCCCAATTTGCCCTTGTTCGGGGTGCCGTCCAGGTCCAGCATGGCCTGGTCGATGCTGCGCTGGTCGGTGGCGTCGAACCCGGTCAGGGCCGGAGCGATCTGGTCGATGATCGCGTCAACGGCCTTCTGGACACCCTTGCCGAGGTAACGGCCCTTGTCGCCGTCGCGCAGTTCAACGGCCTCGTGCTCGCCGGTGGAAGCACCGGAGGGAACTGCTGCGCGGCCGATCTGGCCGTCGGAGAGCAGGACCTCAACTTCTACGGTCGGGTTGCCACGGGAATCGAGGATCTCGCGGGCGTGGATGGCATCGATAAGCGCCATGAATTTGCTCCTTATGGGCGATTAACGGGGGGATCTAACAGAAAGACTCGACGTACTCGTCACAGACCAGCGTAGTCGAGAGTGGTCCGGGTTACGGAAACCTATCCAGCGCCCGGACGTCATGATGGCGCGGCTATCCCTGGTGGTGCTGCTGGGGGACGCGCTGCTGGTAGCGCCGGACGGCGCCGCGCAGGGCACGCTCCGCATCGAATCCGCTGGTCCGGGCGGAATGCACGACGGCGAGCAGCAGCTCCCCGAGTTCTTCTTCCGTGCCGGGGATGGGAGCCTCAGGCGGCAGGGCTTCTCCGGCCCGTGCTGCCCGGTCGATGGATTTCTGTGCCCGGGCGAGCGCCGGGAGCGCCTGGGGAATCCCCGCGAAAGGGTCCCGCCGTCCAGGCCGTTCGGCCCGCTTCACGGCGTCCCACTTCTGCACGATCTCCTGGACCGTTGCGGGAAAGGTGTCCTGCAGTGAGCCGTCCCGGCGGAAGACATGGGGGTTCCGGCGGACCATTTTGGCACTCAGGCCGCGTGCGACGTCGTCGAACGTGAAAGCTCCACGTTCCTCGGCGAGCCGTGCGTGCAGCACCACCTGCAGCAGGACGTCGCCCAGCTCACCCAGCAGCTCGTCGTCGTCGATTCCCTGTACATCCACCGGCCCGGCCGCTTCCCGCACTCCGGCGGGCGCGGCGGCCTCGATCGTTTCGGCCACTTCAAAGGCCTCTTCGAGGAGGTACTCCACGAGGGATGCGTGGGTGAGCGCCCCCATCCAGGGGCAGTGCTCCCGCAGGGCAGCAATCACATAGAGAAGCTCCTGCACCTCCCCTGCCGGGATGCTGCCCGCGTCCGGCTGGCTAGCCAAGGTTGGCGTAGGCGTCGTTGATGTACTCCACCAGGGCTTCCTTTTCCTCAAGCGGAAGGAAGGAGGCCTCGGCGGCGTTGAGGGTCAGCTCCAGCAGGTCGTCGAGGTCATAGTCGAAGGTTTCCACCAGAAGGTCGAACTCGTCCGTCAACGTAACCCCGCTCATCAGCCGGTTGTCGGTGTTGATGGTGACGTTGAAGCCGAGCTGGTAGAGCATGTCCAGGGGGTGGCTCTCGATGCCCTCGCCGAAGCCGGCAATCGCCCCGGTCTGCAGGTTGGAGGACGGGCAGATTTCCAGGGCGATGCCGCGGTCCCGGATCCAGCTGGAGAGGTCGCCCAGGGTGACCAGGCCAACGGTGTCCTCGGCGTCGTCCTCGAACTCCACCATGATGTCCTCGGCGATCCGGACGCCGTGGCCCAGGCGGAGGGCGCGGCCGTCTACCAGCGCGGACTGGATGCTCTCCAGCCCGGCGGCCTCGCCGGCGTGGACCGTGGCGGGGAAGTTGTGCTGTGCAAGGTAGGTGAAGGCGTCGCGGAAGCGGGAGGGAAGGAAGCCGTCCTCGGCTCCGGCGATGTCGAACCCTACGGCACCCTTGTTGCGGTGGCGGACGGCAAGTTCGGCGATCTCCTGGCCACGGTCCGCGTGGCGCATGGCGGTGATGAGCTGGCCCACCTGGATTTCGCGTCCGCTCTCCCCCACGGCCTCGACGCCGGCTTCCAGGCCTTCCTGCACGGCCTCGACGGCCTCATCCAGTGAGAGGCCCTTCTGGAGGTGCTGCTCGGGCGCCCACCTCACCTCGCCGTACACCACGCCGTCGTCAGCGAGGTCCTCAACGAACTCCTTCGCCACGCGGTACAGGCCCTCGTGGGTCTGCATGACGGCGACGGTGTGGTCAAAGGTTTCGAGGTAGCGGACCAGTGAACCGGAGTTGGCGGATTCCCGGAACCACTCGCCCAGCGCAACGGGATCGGTGGAAGGCAGCGTGTGCCCCACGGCTTCCGCCAGCTCGATGATGGTGGCCGGGCGCAGTCCTCCGTCCAGGTGGTCGTGGAGGGAGACCTTGGGCAGGTTCTTCAGGTCGAAATCGATGGCAGGGGCAGCGTCAACAATGGGCTCAGTCACGTTCCCACATTAGGGTGGGCAGGAGCCCAAAGCCAGCCGCTACTTGGCTGCCGGTTCGCCGTCCCCGGCCGCGGAAGCAAAGTGCGCCGCGCCGCCGTTCCCTGGGCTGCGGGCGCCGGCGGGGCCGCCGTCGAGCCACCCGTCGACCTCCTGCGCGTCGTTCCGGGCGAGGTGCTTGTGCCAGAGCCGGAGCACATGGTCCAGGAGGACGCCCAGCACGATGGCGAAGACCACCGCGATGCCGGCGCTGAGGAGCGGATTGTGGTGCAGCCATGGAAATGAACTGGCCAGGAGCCCGATGCCGATGGAGTAGCCCACCCAGGTGACGCAGGCGAAAGCGTCGAGCAGGAAGAAGCGGCGGTGCGGGAATCCCGTGCTGCCTGCCACGTAGTTGACGGCAACCCGGCCCCAGGGAATGTAACGGGCGGTGAAGATCAGCACGGCGCCGCGCTTGTCCAGCTCGTAGCGGGCCCAGCTGAAGGCCTTCTGCACTTTGGGGCGCCGCATCCATTTCCACCGTTTCAGGCCGATGCGCCTGCCGAGCATGAAGGCCATGTTGTCCCCGGCGATGGCTCCAACCAGGGCGGTGAAGCCCAGGATCCAGAGGTTCGGTTCACCGCTGTGCCGGGAAAAGGCCGCCAGGGCCACGATCAGGGTTTCGCTGGGAACCACCATGGCGAAGCCGTCAACGAAGAAGAACATGAGCAGGAGCGGGTAGATCCACCACTGACCCGCTGCATGGAGCACGGCCTCATTAATAAACTCCACGCGGGTCTTGCTCCTATGCAATTTGGCGTGGCCGTCAGTGGCCCAGCCAGGCGGAAATCGTTTCTAGTGTCCCATGGCCAGGGCGCCTTCGCTACGCCCCTGCCTGCTGGAACAACGCTTCACCTACGCTTCGGGTTCCTTCATCCGCTCCACCATTGGCGGCCGCCGCCGGACGCGGTTGATGACCAGGTCAACGACGATCCCCAGCGCCACCGCGCACACAATGGCGATGACCGCCCCCAGCAGGTGGTTGTCCTCGAACCATTGGCCGAAGAACAGCCCGATTCCCACCGAGTACCCGGCCCAGAGGGTTGCCGAAAGGATGGTCAGCCCCACGAAGCGCAGGTGCGGGTAGTGCGTTACGCCGGCGGTGAGGTTGACCGCCACCCTGCCGATCGGGACAAACCGCGCCACCAGGATCAGCGACGCCGGCCGCTTGCGCAGTTCCCTGCCGGCCCACCGGAAGGCGCTCTGCATCCTTGGCCCGCGCATCCACGCCCAGCGCCGGGTACCCACCCGGCGGCCAATCAGGTACGCGATGTTGTCACCCGAGAAGGCACCAAGGGCGGCCACCAGCATCAGCAGCCAGGGGTTTGGAACGTCGGCGGTGGCGGCGACTGCGGACAGGCCCACCACCACCGATTCGCTGGGAATGGGTGGAAAGAAGCCGTCAATGATGCAGCACGCAAGGACGACGAACAGCACCCACGGCTGTCCGGCGGCGGCAAGGATGAAGTCATTGATGGCCTGCATGGATCCCTATGCTATTCGGTCGATGATCAACCGCTGTGCCGGCCTGGATCCCTCCGGTGCAATGACGACTGCATGTTCCAGCGCTTCCTTGGCCCGCGCAAACCGGTCCGGGGTGTCCGTCAGCAGGGTCATCAGCGGCTCCCCCGCCCGGACCAGGGCCCCGGGCTTGGCGTGCATCCGGACTCCCGCGCCTGCCTGGACTGCGTCCTCCTTCCGGGCACGCCCGGCTCCGAGGCGCCAGGCTGCGACACCGACGGCGAGGGCGTCCAGTTCCACGAGCACCCCGTCCGCCGGGGCGTACACCACTTCGGACTCGCGGGCGGCGGGCAGCTTGGCCTTCGGGTTCCCGCCCTGCGCTTCGATCATCCGGTTCCAGACGTCCATGGCACGGCCGTCCTTGAGCGCGGCGGCGGGATCGGCGTCGGTAACTCCCGCACAGGCGAGCATCTCCTCAGCCAGTCGCACGGTCAGCTCCACGACGTCGCCAGGACCGCCGCCGGCCAGCACCTCCAGGGATTCCTCAACCTCGATGGCGTTGCCCGCCGTCAGTCCCAGCGGGGTGTCCATGTTGGTGAGCAACGCCACGGTGTTCACGCCCGCGTCCTTGCCAAGGGCCACCATGGTCTCGGCAAGCTCGCGCGCCCTGGCTTCATCCTTCATGAACGCGCCGCTGCCCACCTTGACGTCGAGGACCAGCGAGCCGGTCCCTTCGGCGATTTTCTTGCTCATGATGGACGAGGCGATCAGGGGGATGGCCTCCACCGTGCCGGTGACATCCCGCAGCGCGTAGAGCTTCTTGTCAGCGGGCGCCAGGCCGGCCCCGGCGGCGCAGATGACGGCGCCCACGTCCTGGAGCTGCGCCAGGATCTCGTCATTGCTGAGGGACGCACGCCACCCCGGGATGGACTCGAGCTTGTCCAGCGTGCCCCCGGTGTGGCCAAGCCCCCGGCCAGAGAGCTGCGGAACAGCCACCCCGAAGACCGCCACCAGGGGCGCGAGCGGCAGGGTGATCTTGTCCCCCACACCGCCCGTTGAGTGCTTGTCCGACGTGTACTTCAGGCCGCCGTCGGGCCTGCGCAGGCTGGAGAAGTCCATCCGCTCGCCGGAGGCGATCATCGCCGCCGTCCAGCGGGCAATCTCCGTGCGGTTCATGCCGTTGAGCAGGATGGCCATGTTCAGGGCGGCCATCTGCTCGTCGGCGATCGCACCGCGGGTATAGGCGTCGATGGTCCAGTCGATCTGCTCCGGACTGAGGACACCTTTGTCCCGCTTTACGCGGATGATGTCGACGGCGTCGAACGGTTCGGCAAGGTTGTCCACTGCGTGGGTCTGTGCCCCCTTGTCAGTCACGGTGTTTCCTCCAGGTGTTGGGGACCAAAGGCGTCGGGCAACACCTGGTCCATCGTCTTGATGCCTTGGGTGGTCATGAGCTCCATGTCCGGAGCGCGGAACTCGTACAGCAACTGGCGGCAGCGTCCGCAGGGCATCAGGATGTTGCCGTCCCCGTCCACGCAGTAGAACGCCCGGAGCAGTCCGCCGCCGGTCATGTGCAGGTTGCCCACCAGCGCGCACTCGGCGCACAGGGTGAGGCCGTAGCTGGCGTTCTCCACGTTGCAGCCGCTGACCAGGCGGCCGTCGCCGGTAAGGGCCGCGGCGCCCACCGGGAACTTCGAATAGGGGACGTAGGCGTGGCGCATCGCCGCGACGGCGGCCGCCTTCAGGGCCTCCCAGTCAACCGGCCGGGCCGCGCCGACATCTGCGGCACCGCCCACGCCTGCGGGCACGTCCACGCCGTCAGCCCTTGACATACGGAATGCCGCTGGCCGCGGGTCCCCTGGACTTGCCCACCAGCCCCGCCACCGCCAGGACCGTTACCAGGTATGGGAGCATGGCCATGAACTGGCTGGGAACCGGTGTGCCGATGATGGTGACGATGCTCTGCAGGTTGTCCGCGAATCCGAACAGCAGCGCGGCGAAGAAGGCCCCGATCGGGTTCCACCGGCCGAAGATCAGGGCCGCCAGGGCAATAAAGCCGCGGCCGCCGGAGATCTCCTTGGTGAAGCTGTCGATGGCCACCAGGGTGAAGAAGGACCCGCCGATGCCGGCCACTGCCCCGCCCAGGGTGACGTTCCAGAACCGGGTGGCGTTCACGTTGATGCCCAGGGTGTCCGCGGCCTGCGGGTGCTCGCCGACAGCCCGCACGCGGAGTCCCCACCGGGTCTTGAAGAGGCCTACCCAGACCACCAGGACGGCGATGTACATCAGGTAGCCAACCAGGGACTGGCGGAACAGGATGGGACCGATGACCGGGATGCTGGACAGGACGGGAATCTCGATGATGTCCAGCCCTGGCGGGGAGTTGAACTGGGCCTTGTTGGCCTGCATCACGGTGCTGAACAGGAAGCCTGTCACACCGGAGACCAACACGTTCAGGACCACGCCGACGATGATCTGGTTGACCAGGTACTTGATGCTGAACAGTGCCAGCACCATGGAGACCGCGGCACCGGCCACGGCTGCGGCCAGCAGCCCGATAAAGGGGTTCTGCGTCATGCTGGCTATGATCGCGGCGGTGAACGCTCCGCCCAGCAGCTGGCCCTCGATGGCGATGTTCACAACGCCCACCCGTTCGCACAGGACGCCGGACAGTGATCCGAACACCAGCGGAACGGCCAGGGTAACGGAGCCGGCGATGAGCCCGGCCAGGGAGATGCTGGGCGTCCGGGCGCCGCCCACCACCCAGATGAGGAACGCGGCCACGAACAGGACGATGAACGCCACGGTGAGCCAGCCCGGGACGGGCTTGTCCCTGGTCTTGAGGTAGATGGCGTAGGCCGCCAGTCCCAGCAGGAGGATGGACAGCACCAGGCCGCCGGCGAAGGCGTTCACCTGGATGGCCGGCAGCTGGAAGAAGTCGCTGCCCGTGGAGATCCCGAAGCTTGCAGTCTGGTTGGGTGCGAGCAGCCCGAAGAACACAAGTGAGATCAGCGCGAAGGCGGCCAAGAATACCGGCGTCTTCCAGCCCACGGGCTTGGCGGAGACAGTGGCGGCGGCAGCATCCTTGCCGGCGTTTCCGGGCTGCGGGTTGCCGGGCCTGGATGAGGATACTGTCGTGCTCATGCTGCACCTCCGGTGGTTGCTGCCTCGCGGGACTTGGCCGGGCGGGCGGGCTTCCGGCGGCGGGGGTTCAGGCCAAAGATGGCCCGGACCAGCGGCGGCGCCGCAATAAACAGGACAATCAGGGACTGGACCACCAGGACAATGTCGATGGGGGTTCCGGTCTGGATCTGCATCTGGACAGCTCCGGCGCGGAAGGCGCCGAACAGCAGGCCGGCCGCGAAAGTGCCCCACGGCGACGAGCGCCCCAGCAGGGCAACCGTGATGGCGTCAAAGCCGTAGGTGGCGGCCACACCGTCGGTAAGGACCTTCTCCGTACCCGCCACCTGCGCCACGCCGGACATGCCGGCCAGGCCCCCCGCAAGGGCCATGACCAGGATGGTGGAGCGGGACACGTTGATACCTGCAGTCTGCGCTGCCTTGGGGTTTGCCCCCACGGCACGGAACTCGAAGCCCACCGTGGAGCGGTTCAGGAGCCACCACACCAGGACGGTGGCAGCTATGGCAAGGAGGAAGCCAAGGTGGAGCCGGTACTGGCTGCCGAAGATCTGCGGATAAACGGCAGTGGGATCCAGGATGGGCGAGATGGGGTTCGACTCCCCCGGCCGCTGGAAGGCCGGAGTGTTCAGGAGGTACCGCAGGAAATACAGTGCGATGTAATTGAACATGATGGTCAGGATGACCTCATGGGCACCGGTCCGGGCCTTGAGAACACCCACCAGTCCGCCCCAGAAGGCACCGCCGATGATCCCCGCCACCAGGACCAGGAGCAGGTGCAGGCCCATCGGCAGGTCGAGCGCGAACCCAACCCAGGCGGCCAGGATGCCGGCCACGATGATCTGGCCCTGCGCGCCGATATTGAAAAGGCCTGCCCGGAATGCCAGGGCAACGCCCAGGCCGGCCGTGATGAGTGGCGTGGCGATGGTGAGGGTTTCCATGAAGGGCGCGAACTGGGCTGCCAGCCCGTTCCCCCGGGGGTTGAAGACCGAGCCCTGGAACAGGGCAATGTAGGACCGTGTTGCCGCGTTCCAGACGGCCGCCAGGAAATCGGTGGGCCGGGCAAAGAAGTACGTGGCCGTGGTGGCCACCTGCTTGTCCGTGCTGGCGATGAGCAGCCCGCCGATGATCAGGGCCAGCAGGACCGCAAGAACCGAGACCATGCCGCTGCCGGTGAAGATTTTCCGGAGCAGGGTGTCGGGACCGCCCGGGAGCTGGCCGCTCTGGGCGGTAGCAGGGACGGCCGACGGTTCCATGGCGCCGCCGGCGGTATCAACGGATACGATTGCGGCGGTTTCCTCCGCCGCGGGGGTTGGCTGCTGCGCCCGCCCGGCGGGCTCGCCTTCAGCGTGTTGGGGTGGCTGCTTTTCAGACATGGTCGCCTCCTTCGGCGTCGGAGGTGCTGGTGGTGGTGTCCGCGGCCTCTGCCGCCTGGGTGGTGTGGACATGTTCCTCCGGCGGGATGCCGGCCATCATGAGGCCCAGGACGTCGCGGCTGGTGCCTGCCGGGACCACGCCCACGAGTTTGCCCTTGTAGAGCACGGCGATCCGGTCAGCCAGTTCCATGACCTCGTCCAGTTCGGTGGAGATGATCATCACCGGCGTGCCCTGGTCCCGTTCGGCAACAATCCGCTTGTGCAGGAATTCGATGGACCCCACGTCCACGCCGCGGGTGGGCTGGGAGGCAATGAAGAGGCGCAGCGGGCGGGACAGCTCGCGGGCCATCACCACTTTCTGCTGGTTGCCGCCGGACAGTGTTCCGGCGGCAAGTGCACCCGACGGGGTTCGGACGTCGAACTCTTCGATCCGGCTCTTGGCATTCTCCAGCACCCTGGCCGGGCTCATGCTGATGCCCCTGGCGAAGGGCGCCTGATCGTACCGGTCCAGGATCAGGTTCTCGGCGATGGAGAAGGTGCCGATCAGGCCGTCAACGGAGCGGTCTTCGGGGACAAAGCCGACGCCGGCGTTCAGCACCTCCTTGACGCTGCGGCCCAGGAGTTCCTGCCCGTCCAGCAGGATGGACCCGTGGACGCGTTCCTGGAGGCCGAGGATCGCCTCGGTCAGTTCGGTCTGGCCGTTGCCCTGGACGCCGGCTACCGCAAGGATTTCTCCGCGGGCAATGTCAAAGCTGAGTCCGTCCACGACGTGCTGGCCATTGGGGGCGATGACGGTAAGGTTCCGGACCTCGAACGTCTTTTCCTTGGGCTGCGCCGGGGCCTTGTCCAGGGTGAGGCTGACGGCGCGGCCAACCATCATGGACGCCAGTTCGGTGGTGGAAGCAGCCGGGTCAGCCGTCCCTACCACCTTGCCGCGCCGGATCACGGTGATGGTGTCCGAGACTGCCTTGACTTCCCGCAGCTTGTGCGAAATGAACACGATGGACGTCCCGCCGGACTTGAGCTGCCGCATGATGTCCAGCAGTTCGTCGGTTTCCTGGGGTGTCAGGACCGCGGTGGGTTCGTCCAGGATGAGGACCTGGGCGTCGCGGACCAGCGCCTTGATGATTTCCACCCGCTGCTGGACGCCCACGGGCAGGTCCTCCACCAGGGCATCGGGGTCGACGTCGAAGCCGTATTGATCGGAGATCTCCTTGATCCGGCGGCGCGTCTCGTCGAGGTTGAGGAACCCGGCGGCCTTGGTGGGCTCCGCGCCGAGCGCCACGTTCTCCGCGACGGTGAAGACGGGGACCAGCATGAAGTGCTGGTGGACCATGCCGATGCCTGCCTCCATGGCGTCACCGGGGCCGCGGAAGGAGACGGGCTTGCCGTCAACGAGGATTTCGCCCTCGGACGGTTCGTAAAGGCCGTACAGCACATTCATGAGCGTGGATTTGCCAGCCCCGTTTTCACCCAGGAGACAGTGGATCTGTCCGGGCTCAACCACCACGTCGATGTGGTCGTTGGCAAGCAGGGTGCCGAAGCGTTTAGTGATCCCTCTGAGTTCAAGTTTCAAAACTCTGACCAATCTCGAAGCGTCCGGTGATCGACCGGACGGGATATGTGGCTGCAGCACCAGCCTAGTGGGTGCAGTCCTGGTATACGCGGGCTGCGGTCCGGTGCGGGGCAGCCAGCAAAAAGCGCCACCGCCCGGCCAGTCGGTGACCGGCCGGGGGTGGCGCTCAGGCAGGGATCAGGCCTTCGGGCTTGCCTCGGATTCGACCTTCAGTTTCCCGTCGATGATGTCCTTCTTGATCTGCTCAAGCTCGGACTTCAGTTCCGCGGGGACCTGGGAGTCGAGGTCGTGGAACGGTGCCAGCTGGACGCCGTCGTTGGCCAGCGTGCCAACGTACGGGGTGTTGTCGAAGTTGCCTTCCTTGTCATCCTTGACCACGGCCTCCACGGCGTCGCCCATCGTCTTCATGACGGAGGACAGCATGATGTCCTTGTAGTCGGGGGCCGTCAGGTAGCCGTCGGAGTCAACCCAGATCAGCTTGACGTCCTTGCCGGCAGCTTTGGCTTCCTTGAGTGCGGAGCCTGCGCCCTTGCCTACCGGACCTGCTACGGGCATGACAATGTCTGCGCCCTGGTCCAGGAAGTTCTGGGTGAGCTGCTTGCCCACGTCCTGCTTCTCGAAGTCGCCGGTGAAGCTGCCGTCCTGGGCTTCCTTGTTCCAGCCAAGGAGCTTGACGTCCTTGCCCTTCTGCTCGTTGTAGTACTTGACGCCGTCCGCGTAGCCGTCCATGAAGATCGTGACGGTGGGAAGCTTGATGCCGCCGAAGGTGGCAACCGTGCCGGTCTTGGTGGTGCCGGCTGCAAGGTACCCGGCGAGGAACGCGGCCTGGGCGGTGTCGTAGATGATCGGCTTGACGTTGGCGATAGGCGTTTCGTAACCGAAGTCCACAATCGCGAAGTGGCTGTCCGGGTTGGCCTCGGCCTGGGCTTTGGTGGCGTCGCCCAGCAGGAACCCCACCGTGACGGTGAGGTCGCAGCCGGCGCTGACCATGGCGCGCAGGTTCGGCTCGAAGTCGTTGTTGGTTTTGGACTCGACCTGGTTGACCTTGATCCCCAGGTCGGTCTCGGCCTTCTTCAGCCCCTCATAGGAGGACTGGTTAAAGGACTGGTCATCGAACCCGCCGGAGTCGGAGACGATGCAGCCGGTGTAGTCGCTGGCTTCGGCCGTCGAGGAGCTTCCGGCTTCGGGTGCTGCGCCGCAGGCGGTCAACAGAAGCGCCGAAGCACCGAGGGTAGCCACGCCGGCCATTGAACCCCGCTTGAAACTTGCACGCAGTGAGTTCTTCAATTTTCCTCCAGGATGAAGAGAGAGGCGCTACGGCTCGAATTCAATGAGTGTCCGTTTCTGCACTGAAATTCTGTTTTCACTGAGGGCACGCAGCACTGCGCCGGAGCGCACTGATGGCACCAACATTAGTGGCCTGCGCCACGTGCCCGTAGCACGGCGGCAGGGTATCCCGAAGATTGTTTACAAGTTGTTACCAACGAGTAGGGGCGCCGCGGGGATGCGGCACCCCTCCTGGTTGGGCGGGGGCGGTCCGCCTTAGAGCCGGACCAGCATTTTTCCGGTGTTGGCGCCGTCGAGGAGGTCCATGAAGGCCTGCGGAGCGTTGTCCAAGCCCTCAACGATGGTCTCGTCGTAGCGGACAGTGCCGTCGGCCAGCCAGCCCGCCATTTTCCCGGCGAACTCCGCGGCGTGCTGCCGCTGGCCGCCCACCAGAAAACCCCTGAGGGTCAGCTGCTTGCCGATGGCGAGCATCAGGTTGCGGGGCGCCGGGGTCGGCTCGGTGGAGTTGTACTGGGCGATGGCGCCGCACATGGCCACGCGTCCGCCCACGTTGAGGACGGCCAGGGCGGCTTCAAGGTGCTCCCCTCCCACGTTGTCGAAGTACACGTCGATACCGCCGGGGCCCGCAGCCTTTTCCAGCTGCTCCCGCACCGGCCCGTCGTGGTAATCGAAGGCGGCATCAAAGCCGAGCTCCAGCAGTCGGGCCACCTTGGCGGGCGAGCCCGCCGAGCCAATAACGCGTGAAGCACCCATTGCCTTGGCAATCTGGCCCACCAGCGAGCCCACGGCTCCTGCCGCACCGGAGACGAATACCGCATCTCCCGGAGCGAACTCCGCAACTTTCAGCAGCCCTGTATAAGCCGTGAGTCCGGTCATCCCCAGGGCCCCGAGGAACGCGGGCGCCGGTGCCAGCCCGGTGTCGGCCTTGGTGGCCGCGTTCCCCTCAACCACCGCGTACTCCCGCCAGCCGAGGGAATGCACGACGACGTCCCCCTCCTTGTGCTGTCCGGAACGGGACGCCAGCACCTCGCCCACCGCGCCGCCGTCGAGCGCTTTGTCCAGGGCGAACGGGGCGGAATAGGACTTCACGTCATTCATGCGGCCGCGCATGTAGGGATCCACCGAGATGAACAGGTTGCGGACCAGGATCTGGCCGTCCCCGAGTTCCGGCAGCGGAGACTCGGCCAGCCGGAAGTTCTCCGGAACGGGACGGCCCACGGGCCGGGAGGCCAGCTGGATTTCGCGGGTTACGGATGGGAGGCTCATGCGGCGAACTCCAGGATTTTGATGTCTACGGAAATGTTGCCCCGGGTGGCGTTGGAGTACGGGCAGACCTGGTGGGCTTTGGCGACCAGCGCTTCCGCGGTGGCCAGGTCCAGGGCCGGCAGCGCAATCTCCAGCTCCGCGGCAAGCCCGAAGCCGGCGCCGTCCAGCTGGCCCAGGTGGACCTTCGCGGCAACGGCGGAGTCGGTCAGGTCGGCCTGTTCCTTGCGGCCCACCAGCCGGAGGGCGGAGTGGAAGCAGGCGGCGTATCCGGCTGCGAAGAGCTGCTCAGGGTTGGTCCCCTGGCCGCTTCCGCCCAGTTCGACGGGGCTGGACAGGGTGACATCCAGCTTGCCGTCGTTGGTCCGCGCAGTGCCGTCGCGTCCTTCGCCCGAGGCGAGTGCCTCGGCAGTGTAGAGGGTTTTCACGGGTTGTATCCGTCCTGTTGATGGAATGAAAAGTTCCGAAGCCGGTGCCGTCAGTGCGCGTCGTGCAGCGCGGCGGTCAGGCGCCCAAGCGTGTGGCGCAGCTGGTCGAGCTCCTCCGCGGTAAGCCCCGCGGCCTGGGCGAGCCGCTGCGGTATGGCGCCGGCCTTGCCGCTCAGCTCCCGCCCCGCGGGGGTGAGGTGGATGGCGACGCGGCGCTCGTCCTCGCCCGACCGGCGGCGTTCACAGAGCCCCAGGGCCTCCAGCCGCTTCAGCAGCGGCGACAGGGTGCCGGAGTCCAGGCCGAGCTCTTCGCCGATCTCCTTTACGCCGCGGGGTTCGTTTTCCCACAGCACCAGCATGACGAGGTATTGGGGATAGGTGAGGCCCAGCTCCTCGAGGACCGGGCGGTACACCGCGGTGGCGGCCCGGGAAGCGGAGTAGAGCGCAAAGCAGACCTGGTGGTCCAGCCTGGGTGCATCGGTCATGAAGAAAACGATAGTACACAAGTAAGTTGTGCACAACTTAGGTGAAGGACGCGAACAGTCTGGTGTGAGGTGAAAGCCCGACGACGGCGGGCGGCGCGGGCCTACCCGTGGCGGATGGTGCGCAGCGCCGCGGCGGTCAGGACCCGGATCCCCAGGCCTAGAGCCTGCTCGTCCACGATGTAGTCACCGCGGTGCAGGTCGTACTCCTCGCCGCCGGGCGTCTTTGTGCCCAGCCGCATCATGGCGCCGGGAAGTTCGGCGAGGAACCACGCGAAGTCCTCCCCGCCCATGGACTGCGGCGTCAGGACCACGGCGCTTTCACCGATTTCGGCACGGGCGGCCGCTTCGATGATGGCTGTTTCATGCTCGGAGTTGACCACCGGGGGGACTCCCCTGGTGTGCTCGAGCCGGACGTCCACGCCGTAGGGTGCCGCAACCTGGTGGACCACCTCGTCCAGGAGTTCGCCGGCCTCGTGCCAGGCGTCGCGGTCCAGGCAGCGCATGGTTCCCGCCATGTAGCCGGTGCCGGGAATTGCGTTGGGTGCGGATCCCGCTGAGATCTGGCCCCACACCACGGAGACCCCGCTGCGGACATCCACCCGGCGCGAGAGAACGGCGGGCACGTTGACCGCAATCTGCGCCAGCGCGAACACCAGTTCTTCGGTCAGGTGCGGGCGGGAGGTGTGTCCGCCGCGCCCCGACAGTTCGATGCGGATGGTGTCGGAGGCTGAGGTGATGGCGCCGATGCGGGTACCGATCTTGCCCACTTCGATCCGCGGGTCGCAGTGCAGTGCCAGGATCCGCGGAACGCCCTCCAGCACCCCCTGCTCGATGCAGGCGTGCGCGCCGCCGGGCATGGTTTCCTCGGCGGGCTGGAAGATGATGCGGACGGTGGCACCCAACGGCTCTTCCTGGTGCATCCGGTGCAGCACCAGGGCGATGCCCAGCATGGTGGTGGTGTGGACGTCATGGCCGCAGGCGTGCGTGACGCCATGGTTCTTCGAGGCGAACGGCAGGCCTGTTTCCTCGATGATGGGCAGGGCGTCAATGTCACCGCGAAGAGCCGTGGCGATGGGCCCCTCCCCCACGTCGACCGTGAGGCCGGTTCCCTCCAGGCGGCGGGGCGTGAGTCCCGCGGCTTCGAGCCGCTCGGCCAGTTTGTCCGTGGTGCGGAACTCCTTGAAGGACAGTTCCGGATGCGCGTGCAGGTCCCGCCGGAAGTCGATCAGTTCCGGGAGGAGGGGCTCGAGCCACGGAGCCACCAGGTCGGTGGGCTCGGCTTCGGTAGTGTAGTTGCGCACTGTTTCACTCTAGCGAGGGTCAGCTGATTACCGGCCATCACGGTCGCAGGATTACATCAAAGGACGTCGGTGTCTCCGCTGGCCTTGAGGGCGTCCACGGCGGCCTTCACCCGCTGGGAGTTTGCCATGGTGGTCACCAGGAGCGCGTCCGGCGTGTCAACGATGACGACGTCCTGGATGCCGATCAGGGCAATGACGCGCTTGGTGTCCGTAACCACCACACCGCTGGAGTTCTCCGTGAAGACGCGTGCGCCTTCACCCAGCACCGTGACGTCATCCACTTCCTTGGCACTGTTGAGCCGGCCCACGGAGGCGAAGTCCCCGACGTCGTCCCAGCGGAAGGATCCGGGCACGACGGCGACGTCCCCGGCTTCGGCGGCAGGCTCGGCAACCGCGTAGTCGATGGCGATCTTGGGCAGGGTGGGCCACACCCGGGCGGTGACCTCGTCACGGGCGGGGGTGTCCCAGGCCTGGGCGATTTCCTGCAGGCCCCGGAACAGTTCGGGCTGATTGGCTTCAAGGTGCTTGAGCAGCAGCGCCACCGGCGCCACGAACATCCCGGCGTTCCACACGTAGTTGCCGCTGTCCACGTACTGTTGGGCGACTTCCTCGTCCGGCTTTTCCACGAACTCCACCACGTCAAGGGCGCTGGGCGCGCCCTCGATGTGCAGTTCCTGGCCGGAACGGATGTAGCCGAACCCGGTGGAGGGGTGGGTGGGCTTGATGCCGATGGTCACGATCTTGCCGGCGGCGGCCGTGTGGATGGCCTCGCGGACGGCCTGCTGGAAGAGGTTGTCCGGGCTGATCACCTGGTCGGCAGCGAACGAACCCATGATCGTGTCCGGGTCGCGTTCGTGCAGGATGGCCGCGGCAAGGCCGATCGCGGCCGCGGAGTCCTTCGGCTCGGATTCGAGGACCAGGTCCGAATCCTGGACTTCGGGAAGCTGCCGGCACACTGCGTCCCTGTGGGCCTTTCCGGTTACCACCAGCACCCTGCGTCCGGCCAGCGGCTGCAACCGGTCATAGGTGGCGCGCAGGAGTGTACTGCCCGAGCCGGTGAGGTCGTGAAGGAATTTGGGAGCTGCGGCGCGTGACAGGGGCCAGAGGCGGGTCCCCACGCCGCCGGCCGGGATCACCGCAATGAAGCGGTCAAGGGGTGATGCCGGGCTTGTCACTTTGTCTGTACTCATCACCGCCTACTTTAGCGGAACCCCGGCGCGCCGCCTTCGGAGCCGGTTTCCGCCGCCACAATCGCGCGAATGCCGGCAGCCGGCAGTCCCGCACGGAGGACCGGCCTGCGGGCAGTGTGTCCTTTGTCTCATAATTTTGGAAGATCCGCGCCACTGCTGGTCACCAAGGAGCTCCTAAATTGAATAAGCTGTTAGCGGAGCCTAGATTTAGGCCTGAGCTACGAGTGCTCTCGCAGCAGGCGTTCCCCCCGCGTGGATCTCATGCCAGCGCCGCTGTGTTGCAGGGAGGTTTATCAGTGCCGACAAAACCAGCTGGCACCTTGTACCGCGGCCGTGAAGGCATGTGGTCTTGGGTAGGACACCGCATTACCGGTGTAGTGATCTTTTTCTTCTTGTTGGTCCACGTTTTGGACACCTCCTTGGTGCGTGTGTCTCCCGAGGCCTACACCGCCGTGATCGGTGCGTACAAGAACCCCCTTATGGCCCTGGGCGAGACCGGCCTTGTTGCCGCCATTGTTTTCCACGCGTTCAACGGCCTGCGCATCATCGCGGTTGACTTCTGGAAGAAGGGTGCCAAGTACCAGCGGCAGATGCTCTGGGCAGTCCTGGGCCTCTGGCTGGTCACCATGGTCGCCTTCTCCATCCGCCACCTGTCGCTCGCCCTGGGAGGTCACTAAGCCATGAGTGCAACCATCGAAAGCCCACGCAGTGGGCGGATCGCACCCCAGTACCGCCGCCACGGTGGCAGCAAGGGCAACTTCGAGATGATCGCATGGCTCTTCATGCGGCTCTCCGGCGTGGTCCTGGTGGTGCTCATCTTCGGGCACCTCTTCGTGAACCTCATGGTGGGTGAAGGCATCCACGCCATCGACTTCGGCTTCGTGGCCGGCAAGTGGGCCGACCCGTTCTGGCAGTTCTGGGACCTTGCAATGCTGTGGCTGGCCATGCTCCATGGAACCAACGGCGTGCGCACCATCATCAACGACTACGCCGAAAAGGACTCAACCCGCCGCTGGCTGAAGACGGTCCTTTACTCGGCCACCGTCGTCATCATCGTCCTGGGCACCCTGGTGATCTTCACCTTCGATCCCTGCCCCGTAGTCGACGGCGTGCCCCTGCCTGGCGGCTTCTGCCCTGCCTAGCACCGGCACCACCCCGGGCCCGCGGGAATCTCCGCGGGCCCTGTTTTGCGGAGCAGGCAACGCCCGCCCGTTGTTTTATAGCGAATTTTGAGAGAAAGAGCGTCTGGTATGCAGGTCCATAAGTACGACGTCGTCATCGTCGGTGCCGGTGGCGCTGGCATGCGCGCAGCGATCGAATCCGGTCAGCGCGCGCGCACAGCAGTACTGACCAAGCTCTACCCCACCCGCTCGCACACAGGTGCCGCGCAGGGTGGCATGTGTGCAGCACTCGCCAACGTCGAGGAAGACAACTGGGAGTGGCACACGTTCGACACCGTCAAGGGCGGTGACTACCTGGTTGACCAGGACGCCGCGGAGGTCATGGCGAAGGAAGCCATCGACGCCGTCCTGGACCTGGAAAAGATGGGCCTGCCGTTCAACCGCACGCCCGAAGGCCGGATTGACCAGCGCCGCTTCGGCGGGCACACCCGCGACCACGGCAAGGCCCCCGTGCGCCGTGCCTGCTACGCAGCGGACCGCACCGGCCACATGATCCTGCAGACCCTGTACCAGAACTGCGTCAAGCACAACGTCGAGTTTTACAACGAGTACTACGTCCTGGACCTGCTCACGGTTGAAGAGGATGCTGTCCGCGAGGACGGCACGCCCTACAAGCAGAAGCGTGTTGCCGGCGTCGTGTCCTACGACCTCGCCTCCGGTGAACTGCACGTCTTCCAGGCCAAGTCCGTGGTCTTCGCCTCCGGCGGCGCCGGCAAGGTCTTCAAGACCACCTCCAACGCCCACACCCTCACCGGTGACGGCATGGGCATCGCCTTCCGCCGCGGCATCCCCCTGGAGGACATGGAATTCTTCCAGTTCCACCCGACAGGCCTCGCCGGCCTGGGTATCCTGCTGTCCGAAGCCGCCCGTGGCGAGGGTGCCATCCTCCGCAACTCGGAGGGTGAGCGCTTCATGGAGCGCTATGCCCCCACCATCAAGGACCTTGCGCCCCGCGACATCGTTGCCCGGTCCATGGCCAACGAGGTCCGTGAAGGCCGCGGCTGCGGCCCGAACAAGGACTACGTGCTCCTGGACCTGACGCACCTGGAGCCGGCGCACATCGACGCCAAGCTGCCGGACATCACCGAGTTCGCCCGGACCTATCTCGGCGTCGAGCCCTACACCGAGCCGGTTCCGGTGTTCCCGACCGCCCACTACGCCATGGGCGGCATCCCCACCAACATCACCACCGAGGTCCTGCAGGACAACGACACCGTGGTCCCCGGACTGTATGCCGCCGGCGAGGTGGCCTGCGTTTCGGTGCACGGCTCCAACCGCCTGGGCACCAACTCACTGCTGGACATCAATGTGTTCGGCAAGCGCGCCGGCATCGCGGCGGCCGAGTACGCCAAGACCGCCGACTTCGTGGAACTGCCGGAGAACCCGCTGGCCTACACCACCGAGCTGCTGGACATTGCCCGCAACGGCACCGGCGACGAAAAGGTGGCCGTGATCCGCAAGGAACTCCAGGACACCATGGACGCCAACATGCAGGTGTTCCGCACGGCGGAAACCCTGAACCAGGTCCTGCGCGACATCGCCTCCTTCGAGGAGCGGTACAGGCGGATCAACGTCCAGGACAAGGGCAAGCGCTTCAACCTCGACCTGCTCGAGGCCGTTGAGCTCGGCTTCCTGCTGGAACTGGCCAAGGTGATGACCGTTGCAGCCCTCTACCGTGAGGAATCCCGCGGCGGACACTTCCGCGAGGACTTCCCGGACCGCAACGACGAAAAATTCATGAAGCACTCCATGGCGTACAAGGATGACCACGCGCCGGCAGACGGATCGGCCGAGTCAATCGCCGGCATCCGCCTGGCCACCAAACCGGTCGTCTTTACCCGCTACGAGCCGATGGTGAGGAAGTACTAAGATGTCAGCTGAACTTGCTGAGCCAGCCTCGAAGATCGAACTGCCTGCCGGCGTCGGCGGTGGCGGCGAGATCCCCACGTTCGATGTGCACCTGCGCGTCCGCCGGTACAACCCGGAGGTTTCCGAGGAAGCCACCTGGGACGACTTCCACCTGACCATGTACGGCACGGACCGCGTCCTGGATGCCCTGCACAAGGTCAAGTGGGAAACGGACGGCACCCTCTCCTTCCGCCGCTCCTGCGCCCACGGCGTGTGCGGCTCGGACGCCATGCGCATCAACGGCCGTAACCGCCTTGCCTGCAAGACGCTGCTGAAGGACCTGGACACGTCCAAGCCCATCACCGTTGAGCCCATCAAGGGCCTGCCGGTGGAGAAGGACCTCATTGTGGACATGGAGCCGTTCTTCCAGTCGTTCCGCGAGGTCATGCCCTTCCTGGTCAACAAGGGCCACGAGCCCACCCGGGAGCGCCTGCAGTCCGCCGAGGACCGTGAGCGTTTCGACGACACCACCAAGTGCATCCTCTGCGCCGCGTGCACGTCGTCCTGCCCGGTGTTCTGGACCGACGGTCAGTACTTCGGTCCTGCCGCGATCGTCAACGCCCACCGGTTCATCTTCGATTCACGCGATGACGCCGGCGACATGCGCCTTGAGATCCTCAACGACAAGGAAGGCGTGTGGCGCTGCCGCACCACCTTCAACTGCTCCGAAGCATGCCCGCGCGGCATCCAGGTGACCCAGGCCATCGCCGAGGTCAAGCAGGCAATCCTCTCCCGCAAGATCTGACCACACGGATCCAGCGGACGACGGCGCCCCTCCCCACTCCGGGGATGCGGCGCCGTCGTTGTTTCTTCCCACCCGCCCCCTGACCTCGCAAGCTCGGCCAGGGAACCCGGCGGGCGTGGGCCCACAGCCATTCGTACCAAACGAAAGGGGACGCCGTGTCCCGCTCCGAAAAAGTCACTTTCGAAGGCTCCACCGGCGAAACGCTGTCCGGAATCATCGATGTCCCGGAAGGGCCGGTCAAGGGCTGGGGCGTGTTTTCGCACGGCTTCACGCTCGGCAAGGACAGCCCGTCCGCCTCGCGGATGTGCAAGGCGCTGGCGGACAGCGGCGTGGGCATGCTGAGGTTCGACAACCTGGGCCTGGGCGGCTCCGCCGGTGAATGGTCCGCGGGATCGTTCAGCCACAAGGTGGCGGACACCGTCAAGGCTGCTGAGTTCATGCGCGCGGAGGGGAAGCGGATTTCCCTGCTCGTGGGCCATTCCTTCGGCGGCGCGGCCGTCCTGGCCGCGGCACGGGAGATCCCGGAGCTCGACGCCGTCGCTACCGTCGGCGCCCCCTTCTCGCCCAAGCACGTGGCGCACGTCTTCGACGCAGCCCTGGACAAGATCCTGAGCGAGGGCAGCGCCGAAGTGGACCTTGGCGGGAAACGGGTGGAGATCCGCAAGCACTTCGTGGAAGACCTGGAGAACGCGGACCTGACGGATTGCATCAAGCAGCTGCACAAGCCGCTGATGGTGCTCCACTCCCCCACGGACAACACCGTTGGGATCGAGAATGCCAGCACCATTTTCCAGACAGCCCGCCACCCCAGGAACTTCGTTTCCCTCGAGGGAAGCGACCATCTCCTCACAGGTAAGGGCCAGGCGGCGCGGGCTGCCCGGATCATCGCCGCCTGGGCGGACCAGTACCTCGACGCAGGACAGTAGCTGTCCTGTCCCGGCTGGTTGCTGCCGCCTCCTGCCCGGTTCCGGTGCCTACTTGCCGATTGCGGCGTTGCTTTCGCTGATCCACTGCTCTGCAGCCTTACCAGGCGAGAGCCGCTTGAAGAGGACGTCGGTGTTCATGCGGGCAGTGATCTCGGAGACTGCGGTTGAACCGGTGGGCCCGATGTAGGTGGGGGCGAAGTCCATCTTGCCGATCTGGTCGATGTACTCAGCCTCCACCTTCCCCTGCGGCGTCAACAGGTCCTGGATGGCGGTGCGCATTCCGGAATTGCTGGGAACGCCACGGTCGCTCTGGATGATCTTGGCGGCGGACTCGTTGTTGACCAGGAAGTCCACCAGCTTGGCCGCGGCGTCGGTGTGCTTGCTGCGGGCCGAGATGGTGTAGAACTGCGATGACTGGAGCCAGATGCCCGCGGTGGGTGTTTCGCCGGGGAGTTTGAGCAGCTTCAGGTCGGCGCCGGAGGCCTTGCTGAGCGCGGAGAGCGAGTTGCTCCAGGTGAGCATCATGCCGGCCTGGCCCATGCCCATGAGGGTCTGTTCGGTGCTGACGTTCAACTTCTCCACCGCCTCGGACGCATTTGGCGCCGCCCCGGATTCGCTCAGTTTCAGGGAGTAGTCGAAGAAGTCCTGGACGGTGTCCACCCCCAGGCCCAGCTTGCCGTCCTGGGTGTAGAGCGATTCGCCGCGCTGGCGGGCAAAGGCATCCAGCGAATCGTGGGTCAGGACGGTGGCTGTTCCGTAGGTCCCCTTGGGGCTCTTGGCCGTAATATCCGCGGCGGTCTGCGCGAAGTCGTCCCAGTCCCACGTGCTGTCATCCGGAAGCGGGACCCCGGCTGCGGCGAAAACAGCAGGATTGACCACAATGGCGAGGGCGTTGGCACCGGTGGAGACCCCGTATTGCGTGCCCTGGACCTGGCCGTTTTCCAGCGCTCCCGGATCCATCGCGGACAGGTCCAATGCCCCACTGACCTTGGACAGATCCAGGAGTGCGCCGCGGTTGGCGTACTCGGCGGGATAGGCGCCGCCCATCGTGATGACGTCGGGGGCGTCGTTGGCGGCCACCTGGGTGGCCAGCTTGTCAAAGTAGCCGCTGATGTCGCCGTACTCGGGTTTCACCTTGATGTCCGGGTTGGCGGCCTCGAATTCGGCGATGGCCTTGGTGGTCAGCTGCGCCCGCCCCTCATTGCCCCACCAGGAGAAACGTATCTCAACGGGCCCGTCCTGCGCCTCGTTGGCCGGCGTGCTGGAACAGGCCGCGGTGAGGCTCACCAGGCTTACCGCGGCAATGGCTGCAACTGATGTACGGAATTTCCGGAAAAGGCTACGCTCCATTGGGTATGCTTCCTTCTGGCATCAGAAAACGGTTTCGTGAAACGTATCAAGATGCTGCCGAAGCGTCAACGCCAGGAAGACAGGCACCGTGAGTATTTCCAACAGCACCTACCAGCCGGCGTCCCCGACCTCCGGGGTGTCCGCACGCGGGCCCATTGACAGGAAGGAACTCGTCCGGAGCCACAACGTCCGCCAGCAGGCACTCGACCCGCGGAGCCCTGTGTCCGTAGGCAACGGTGAGTTCGCCTTCACGATGGACCTCACCGGCCTCCAGTCGCTTCCGGATTCCTATCCGGTGGGAGCCAGGGATGAACTGCCGCCGGGAACGCTCCTTGGCACGCAGGCCCAGTGGGGATGGCACGCCACACCGCCCGCCCAGGCCTATGAACTCTCGGGCTCCACGGTCCTCTACGACTCGCCGCGTGGACCGGTGCCCTACGTGGACATGGCGGGCGGCATCGTCAATGACCGCGAAACCGGCACGTCCCCCGCCGAAACGTGGCTGCGGGCCAACCCGCACCGCCTGGATCTGGGACGGATCGGCTTCAGGCTGGTGGATGCGGGAGGAGACCGTGCCCTTTCCGAAGGGGACGTCGACGACGCCGAGCAGACGCTCGACCTCTGGACGGGGACAGTCACGAGCCGCTTCACCCTGGCCGGCCACCCGGTGACGGTCATGACGGCGTGCCACCCCGAACGCGACGAACTCGGCATCCGTGTAGAGTCCCCGGGCCTCCAGGGCCGCCTGGCCATCACCATCGACTTCCCCTACGGCTCGGAGGCATGGCACGACGCCGCGGACTGGACCAGCCCGGACTCCCATACCACCACGCTCGGGGACCCGGCCGCCTCCGGCCTGCATGCCGGATCCACCGCCTGGACCGCCCACCGTGAGCTGGATGCTTCCCGCTACCAGGTTGTGATCACCGGACCTGGCCTCACCGTGCTGCAGACCGGACAGCACCGTCTCCGGATAAGCCCCAACCCGGGCAGCAGTGGGAGCCAGGGCGTGATGGACCTGGCTGTTGCCTTCGTCTCCGCCGGGGAGGGGGACTGCGTGCCCCGCGGTGCAACCGGTGCTGCCTTGGCGGCCGCCAGGCCGGGCGCCGGCACGGCAGCCGGGACCGCCGTCGTGCTTTCCGGCACGGCCCGCCCGGCAGCGGGCAGCAGCGTGGCAGCTGCCTCGGAGGCGTACTGGCCCGGCTTTTGGCTGTCCGGCGGTGCCATCGAGCTTGCCGCGACGGACGACCCCCGGGCAAAGGAGCTGGAACGCAGGATCGTCCTGTCGCAGTACCTGACGGCCATCAACTGCTCCGGGTCCCTGCCTCCCCAGGAAACCGGGCTGGTGTGCAATTCCTGGCGCGGGCGCTTCCACCTGGAAATGCACTGGTGGCACGCCGCCCACTTCGCCCACTGGAACCGGGTGGAACACCTGCTCCCGTCGCTTCGCTGGTACTCCACCGTGCTGGAGCCGTCGCGGCAGACCGCCAGGGCGCAGGGTTTCGACGGCGTCCGCTGGCCCAAGCAGGTAGGCCCGGACGGGAGGGAAAGCCCCAGCCCCATCGGCACCTTCCTGATCTGGCAGCAGCCGCATCCCATCCACCTGGCGGAACTTGCCTACCGTGCCAACCCCAGCCGGGAGGTGCTCGAGGAGTTTGCGGAGATCGTGTTCGAGTCCGCCGCATTCATGGCAAGTTTCGCGCACCGGACGCCGCGGGGCTTTGAGCTGGGTCCGCCCCTGATTCCCGCGCAGGAGAGTTACGGCTCCATCCGGGCGTCCGTCACCAATCCCACCTTCGAACTGGCGTATTGGCATTGGGCCCTGCGGGTTGCCGCGGCCTGGCGGGACCGGTTGGGGCTCGAGCCCGTTCAGGCGTGGCAGGAGGTTGCCGGCCACCTGGTGAAGCCGCGGGTACTGGACGGCTCCTACGCGGCCATTGACGTGGAGCCCTTCACCATCCGGACGGACCATCCCTCCATGCTGTGCGCACTGGGCGTCCTGCCCGAAACAGACCTGATCGACAAGGAGACCATGCGGGCAACGCTCGCCAGCGTCCTTGCCGACTGGGATTGGGACAGCACCTGGGGTTGGGACTATCCGGTGATGGCCATGACCGCCGCGCGCCTTGAGGACCCGGAGGCCGCCGTTAACGCCCTCCTGCTGGGCGCCGGGAAGAACACGGTGCTGGCCAACGGACACAACCGCCAGACAGATTCCCTGCCGGTGTACCTCCCCGGCAACGGCGGGCTGCTGGCCGCTGCCGCCCTGATGGCAGCCGGCTGGGACGGCGGACCGGAGCGGAATGCCCCCGGATTTCCCGCAGGCTGGACTGTGGCATGGGAAGGACTGGTGGCTGCGCCCTAGCAGCCCCAGCGTTCCGGCACCAATTCCGGGCGCCAGGGCGGCAACCGGGGCGGCAGGAATCAGCGCTGCCGCGTGCGCCCGTTGCCCCTGCGCCGGGCAGCTGCGGCACGGGCCGGGCTCTGCATGCCGGCCTCCGCCTGTGCCGGCACTTTGCCCGGCTGCACCGGCACTTTGCCCGGCTGCACCTGCCGGGCGCCCCAGGTTCCCTTCTCGTGGCCGGTGGATGAGGTTCCGTGGTCAGCCTCGCGGACCGCAGACCAGCCCGCGGAAACGAGGTACACCTGGCTCACCAGGTTGAACCAGATCAACAGGCCGATGATGATGGCGAAGGGTGCCAGGAGGGGGTTGCGACCGGCGCCGGCAAGAAGCTCGGTACTGAAGATCTGCAGGACCGTGGTGCCCAGCGCAGCCAGGATGGTGCCCTCCAGCAGTGCGCGGCGCGAGATCTTCAAATTCGCTGCGAGCCGGAACATGATGAGCGCGGTAACCCAGTTCAAAACAAGCGGTACGCCGATTTTGATGGAGGTGCTCAGCGGGCCGGCCAGTGCGTCGTCGAGCCGGAGGAAGTCCGCGACCCATCCCGCGGCCGTGCCGAAGACGAGGGACGCGCCGGCACTGATGACCAGTGCCACGCCCAGCAGCAGCAGGGTTCCGGCGTCGCGCAGTTTGAGGAGGATGGGGTTGACCAGTGACGGGGGCAGTTCCATCACGCCGCGGAGACCGTCCCTCAGGCTGGCAATCCACCGCAGCGACGTATAGACGGTTACGGCTGCCGCGATGGCCGCCGTCCAGCCCAGTCCGTCCGGATTCAGCAGGTCCTGGGGATCAACCAATCCCTCATTGCCGTTGACTTTCAGGAGTCCCGGAGCGCTCTGCGCCACGCTGCCGATAATGGTCTCCAGCAGCACGGGCTGTCCCCTCAGGGCCAGCCCGGCGATGGAAAAGCCGGTTGCGAGGAGGCCGGTGATCGAGAAGAACATATTGAACCCGATGCCGGCACTCATCAGCGGGCCGTGCTGGAGGCTGTAGTGCCGGAAGGCACGCATGGGGCGGAGCGCGTTCAGGCGGGCAAGAAGCCACTGGGACATGGCCATTAAGCCGGCCACGGGTCCGCCGCCGGCCCTGCGGGCCCTGTTCCATTCCATCCGTTTCTGGATGACGGCCAGCTTCAGGTGGGCATGGTCAGTGGGAAGCGGTTGCTGTCCCGCCTGCTTCGGCTGTGCCCGGGGCGGAATCCGCGGGTCTGGTGCCGTCGTTGTCAGTTTGGGTCCCAAAGTCCAGCTCTTCCCGTAGCTGCCAGATGCCGTTGGCATCGTGCTCGTAAAGTCCCATGCTAACCACGGGGAAGGTGGCCCTGTAGTTCCTCAGCACCGTTTCGGCCTCATCGAGGTTTTCCGGCGCCACATCGTGTGCGATGGTGACGTGCGGGTGGTACGCAAACGGCAGCTCACGGTGGAGGGGGCCCTGCTGGAGTTTTTCGTGGAGGTCAACGCAGTCCTCGAACCCGTCCTCCACGTTGATGAAGACCACCGGGGAAACGGGCCGGAACGTCCCCGTGCCTGCGATGGTGACCTCGAAAGGGCTCTGTTGGCGGGCCACCTCGCGGACATGCTCCAGTGTGCCCTCCCAGTCCCGCGTGGTGGTGGTGGTGACCAGCGTGATGTGGGCCGGCACTACGTCCGCCAGGGGATCGCCGAAGGACGCCCGCCAGCGCTGCAGCTCTTCGGCAATGTCGGCCGGGAACCCCAGGATGACGCCAACGCTGATGTCTTCCGGACGGGACACGGGGCTGGCTGCCGCAGCACGGTGATCCGCAGGGCCCGCGTGGGAACCGCCGGGAGTCCCCGCCACCCGGTGGGTGGCACGGGCAGCTTCCCTTGCCGCGACTTTGCTGGACGACATGGCGCTAACGGACTCCGGCGAGGCTGAGGGACGGGAGGAAGCCCATGCGCTCATACACCTGCGCGAGGGTGACCGAGGCGATCTCGCGGGCGCGTTCGGCGCCGTGTGCGAGCAGCCTGTCCAGTTCCGCAGGATCGGACATCAGCTCGTTGGTGCGGTTCCGCAGCGGCGTAACGAACTCAACCATCACCTCGGCGAGGTCCACTTTGAGGTGGCCGTACATTTTGCCCTGGTATTCGGCTTCGAGCTCAGGGATGGTTTTGCCCGTCAGGGACGAGTAGATGGTCAGCAGGTTGGAGATGCCCGGCTTTTCGTCAGCGTCGAAGCGGATCTCGGTTCCGGCATCGGTCACTGCCGACTTGATGCGCTTGGCCGCAACCTTCGGGTCCTCCAGAAGCTGGATGGCTCCGTTGGGGGACTCCCCCGTCTTGGACATCTTGGCGCTGGGGTTCTGAAGGTCGTAGATCTTGGCGCTTTCCTTGACGATGGTCGCCTCGGGGACAGTGAACGTGTGGCCAAACCGGGTGTTGAAGCGCTGGGCCAGGTTGCGGGTGAGCTCCAGGTGCTGGCGCTGGTCTTCTCCCACGGGCACCAGGTCGGTCTGGTACAGCAGAATGTCCGCGGCCATCAGGGTGGGGTAGGCGAACAGGCCCAGGGTGGCGGCGTCGGCGCCGGACTTCTGGGTCTTGTCCTTGAACTGGGTCATCCGCGAGGCTTCGCCGAATCCGGTGATGCAGTTCAGCGCCCAGGCGAGCTGCGCGTGCTCCGGCACATGGGACTGGACAAAGAAGATGCTCTTGTCCGGGTCGATGCCCGCGGCGATGTACTGGGCGGCCACAATCCGGGTGCGCTTGGCCAGCTCAGCGGGATCGAAATCCACCGTGATGGCGTGCAGGTCCGGAATGAAGAAGACGGCGTCGTACTCCGCCTGCATGTCAACCCAGTTCCGGACGGCGCCGATGTAGTTGCCCAGGTGCAGGGAGTCGGCTGTGGGCTTGGCGCCGGAGAGGATGCGCTTCTTGGTTGCCGGGGAGATCTGGCTAGTCATGGGAGGGGAAACCTTCGGGGCTCAGAGCTGGTAGTCCACTACCAGCGGGGCATGGTCGGAGAAGCGGGTGTCCCACGAGGGTGCCCGGTCAACAACGGCGGAGATGGCGGCCGCCGCCAGGGCCGGGGTGGCCAGGTGGTAATCGATGCGCCAGCCGGTGTCGTTGTCGAACGCCTTACCGCGCTGGGACCACCACGTGTAGGGACCGTCCACGTGGCCGGCCAGGTTGCGGTGGACGTCCTGCCAGCCGATCTCCTCGCCGAAGAACCGGTCAAAATAGGCGCGTTCCTCCGGCAGGTGGCCCGCCTTCTTGAGGTTGGCCTTCGAGTTGCGGATGTCCAGCGGGGTGTGGGCCACGTTGAGGTCACCCACCACCAGGGCGTGGTCGCTGTGCTTGGCCAGTTCCGGCAGCCGCGTGGTCATGACATCCAGGAACCTGAACTTGTCATCCTGCTTGGGCGTGCCCACTTCACCGGAGTGGACATAGGCACTCGCAACAGTGAGCTGGACGGGGTGGCCGGCGGCATCGGCGAAACGGAAATCCGCTTCCACCCAGCGTCCGGCCGTGGCAAAGTAATCGTCGCCAATGCCGTTACGGGTTGCCAGGGGTTCGTCCCGGGAAGCGATTGCGACGCCGGCGCGGCCTTTGGCTTCAGCCTCGGCGTGCAGGATGTACCACCCTTCGCCGAGCAGCTGCCGGACGATTGCGTCAGGAGCGCGGACTTCCTGCAGGCAGAGGATGTCCACTCCGCGCGGCTCCAGCCACGCCGCCATTCCGTTTTTGTAGGCAGCCCGGAGGCCGTTGACATTAACGGACGCGATGCGAAGGTGGTCCTTCTTCAATGCCGAGATCACCCGCTCCACTCTAGTCGATGATGGTTCCGGTGACCGGCTCTCCACTGCCGCCCGAGGACTTGATCATGTCCCGTGCATTGGTGGCCGTGATCTCAATGGTTTCCAGGGCCCGGTTGATGGTGTCCTGGTTGGCGGCGGCGCCCTTGGCGCGCTCCTCTTCCACCACGCGGATCTGCACCTGGACGATCTTGAACGAGTGATCCAGCTTCAGGTCACGGACCTCGTCCGCCTGGCTGCGCTCGGCAACCACCCGGGTTCCGCCCTGGTCGGCCGAGGCGTACGGACCCCGGCCTGCAGCGGTGCTGAAGGCGTTTTGGGCTTCCGTCAGCTTGGCTCCTGCCTTCTTGGCGGCCTTCTGGATGCTGAAGACAACAAAGCAGGCGAGCGCCAGCCAGAAGGCGGCGATGATGGCAACAACCCAGCCCACGACGTCGTTTTGGTTGGCCGCAAAGATGACGGCCACAACGAAGGCGGTGACGAGGACCATCAGTCCCGGCCCGCTGATGCGGAACATGGAGAATCCGCCCCTGGCGGGTTTGGAGGATGACTTGGAGCTGCCCAGAGATTGCATGCACCCATTCTCTCAAATGCCGGAGTATGCTCCCGCCGCCTTCCACCCGCGGCGAACAGACCCAACTAGGTAGCAGCAGATGTCCTTTAGATCCCTCTAAACGACATCTGCTGCTACCTAGTTGGGCTACTTAAGGAAAAGCTGCCGCAGCCGGAGAGTCGTGAGCAGCATGCCGGCGGCGGTCATCACCAGGTAGTAGCCGATGTGGACGGGGGTGGCAGCGGTGAGGGCGCCCACGCTGATCTGGCGCAGCAGTTCGACGCCGTGCCAGAGCGGCATGGCCTGGATCAGCCACTGGATGGGCTGCGGGTAGACGCTCAGTGGGTAGAAGGTGGCGCTGAACAGGAACATGGGCAGCATCACGAAGTTGACCCAGTCCATCTGCTGGAAGGTCTTCAGGAAACTGGTGATCCCCATCCCGATGCTCGCGAACCCGAAGGCGATCAGCACGGAGGCAGGCACCATCAGGAGCGCCCAGGGTGTGGTGATCAATCCCATGACCCCCATCACCGCCGTGAAACCCATGGCGTAGAGCAGGCCGCGCAGGAGCGCCAGGAAGATCTCCCCGAGGGCAACGTCCAGCGGCCCCAGCGAGGTGTACAGCATGCCCTGGTACAGCTTCGCGAAGTTCATTTTGAAGAACACGTTCCAGGTGGAGTCGTAGACCGCGCCGTTCATCGCCGAGACTGCCAGCAGGGCCGGGGCAATGTATGCGGCGTAGCTGATCTCCCCGCCGCCTGGGCCCTGGACGGAGCCGACGATTGCGCCGAGCCCCACCCCCATGGAGATGAGGAACAGGACCGGCTCGAAGAACCCGGAGAGCATCACCAGCCAGTTTGTGCTCCGGGTGGCCAGCAGGCCGCGCGAAATGACGGCCCTGGCGTTGCGCGAATACAGCGGCCCGAACGTCCTGCTGCGGGCCTGGTCCGGCGCGCTTTTCACCGGCAGCCCGGCGCTCACTTGCCCATCCTTGCCGCGAACTGCCGCCGGGTCAGGAACCAGCCCAGCACCGCCAGGGCCACGAGCACCACCGCGTGGAGGACGGTGAGCAGCGGCGGCTGCTGGTACCCGTAGCTGAACACCCGTCCCAGTTCGGTGCCATGCCAGATGGGCGAGATCCAGCCCACCCAGCGCACCGCCAGGGGAAGGCTGTCCAGCGGAAAGAAGGTCCCGGAGAACAGGAAGAGCGGCATCACGATAAACCGCATCACCAGCGCAAACTGGCCCTTGTCCTCGGTGATGGAGGCCGAGTACGCCATCAGCGGCAGGCCAAAGGAAAGGCCCGCGAGCGTTGCCACCAGGATGGTGGCCCAGCCCCAGCCGCCGGGCGCGGCACCGAAAAGGACAACGGCGGCGAAGTAGACGGCGGACTGCAGCAGGAGGCGCAGGGTCACCGCCATGATGTGGCCCGCCGCGATCTGCTGGGGAGTCAGCGGCGAGGCGTGCGGCCCGTAGTAGGTGCGGCGCCATTTGAACCCGTCCATCACGGGGAACGTGAACTCGTTGGTGGCCGTCATGACAGACGCGGACACCAGCAGCGCCGGGCCCACAAAGGTCACGTAGCCCACTCCCCCGAAGGCCTCCGCGCCTTGCGCGTCTACAAGGGTGGCCAGGCCCACGCCCATGGCAAACAGGTACGCCACCGGGTGGCCCACGCTGTACATGATGATGGACCAGCCGTAGCCCTTCATCACCCGCAGGACCTGCTCGGCGTAGTAGAACGCGCCCCACCGCCGTGCCCTGGCAGCCGCAATGTCCGGGCTGTGGGCCCGCAACGCCTCCCTTGCCGTGCCGTCAGTCAACAAGGCTTCTGCCAGTCAACCGCAGGAACACGTCCTCCAGCGAGGACCTCCGCACCAGCGATGTCAGCGGCCGCAGGCCGCGGGACGCCACCTGCTCAAGGGCGGACTCGCCGTCGTGCGCATAGATCAGCACCCGGTCCGGGAGGACTTCCAGCCGCTCCCCGATGCCCTGCAGTTCCGAGGCGATGGTGGTGTTCCGCTCGGATCCGAACCGCAGCTCAACCACCTCGCGGGTGGAGTGCTCGCGGATCAGCTGCGCGGGCGATCCCTCAGCCATGATCCTGCCCTTGTCCACCACGATCAGCCGGTCGCAAAGCTGCTCGGCCTCGTCCATGTAGTGGGTCGTCAGGATAAGGGTGACGCCCTGTTCCTTCAGCCGGAACAGGCGGTCCCAGAGGATGTGCCGGGCCTGTGGATCCAGCCCGGTGGTGGGTTCGTCCAGCAAAAGGATCCGTGGTTCGTTGATGAGCGAGCGGGCGATGGTCAGCCGCCGTTTCATGCCGCCGGACAGCGCGTCCACCTTGGACTTCGCCTTGTCCGTCAGCTGGGCGAATTCCAGCAGCTCATCGGCTTTCGGCTTCAGGTAGCTCATGGGCAGGCCGAAGTACCGGCCGTAGACCAGGAGGTTGTCGCGGACCCGGAGTTCCTCGTCCAGGTTGTCCTGCTGCGGCACCACGCCCAGGTGCGCCCGCACCTCGGGCCCGTGTGAGTCGGGGTCGAGGCCCATGATGTGGAGGGCGCCGGAGGTGCGCCGGGTGACTCCGCCGATCATCTTCATGGTGGTGGACTTGCCGGCGCCGTTGGGCCCCAGCAGGCCGAACGACTCCCCCGCGGGGACGCTGAACGAAATGCCGTCCACGGCGGCAACGTCGCCGTAGGTCTTGGTCAGGTTTTCTGCCGTGATGACGGTGGGGCGGGCTTCGGTGGGTGGCTCATCGGCTGGCTGGACGGCGCCGGTTGCGCCGGAGGACATGGTGGCTTTGTTGTGCACCCTCCGCAGACTAGTAGAGCCGGCGGGCAGGTGGAAGGGGACTTCCACCTCTGCGCTCAAGCTTTTCGCTTAAAGGACGACGGCGGTACTGCACCTTTGTCCAACAAGGTGCGGTACCGCCGTCGGGCGATGAAACGGGGCTACCTGGCGGCGGCCGGGCCGCTTGCCTGCGCCGCCTGGCGTTCGGCGGCTTCCACCACGTTGGTCATCAGCAGCGCCACGGTCATGGGACCGACGCCTCCGGGGTTTGGCGAAATCCACCCGGCAACCTCGGCAGCGGCGGGATCGATGTCGCCGAAGACCTTGCTCTTGCCGGTTTCGGGGTCGGCTTCGCGGGTGACGCCGACGTCGAGCACGGCGGCACCCGGCTTCACGTCCGCAGCCTTGACGATGTGCTTGGCTCCCGCCGCGCCCACGATCACGTCCGCCTGCCGCAGCAGCTCCGACAGGTTCTTGGTGCCGGTGTGCGTCAGGGTCACGGTGGCGTTTACGGCGCGCCGGGTGAGCAGCAGTCCGATCGAGCGGCCGATCGTGACGCCGCGGCCCACCACCACCACGTGCTTGCCGGCGAGGCTGAAGCCGTTGCGCTCCAGGAGCTCGATGACGCCGCGGGGCGTGCACGGAAGCGGTGAGGTGATCTCCCCGTTGACGTTGAGCACCAGCCGGCCAAGGTTGGTGGGGTGGAGTCCGTCCGCGTCCTTGGCCGGGTCGATGCGCTCCAGGATGGCGTCGGTGTCCAGGTGCTTCGGCAGGGGCAGCTGCACGATGTACCCGTGGCAGGCGGGGTCCGCATTGAGCTCGTCAATGAGGGCCTCAACCTGTGCCTGGGTGGCGTCCGCCGGCAGCTCCCGCTGGATCGAGTTCATCCCGATTTCCTCGGACTGCTTGTGCTTCATGGACACGTACAGCTGCGAGGCCGGATCTGCACCCACGAGCACGGTGGCAATGCCGGGAGTGACACCCTTGGCCTTAAGCGCGGTCACGCGTTCAGCCAGCTCGGACTTGATGGCGGCAGCGGCTGCCTTGCCGTCCAGGATCCGTGCGGTCTTGGTCATTTCTGTCATGTGATCACCACTGCTCGTGCTGCGGGTACAGCGGGAAGTCGGCGGCGAGCTTGTCCACGCGGGCCTGCAGGGACTCCACGTCGGCGCTGGTGCCGGCCTTCAGCGCGGTGGCGATGATCTCCGCCACCTCGGTGAACTCGGCGGCGCCGAAGCCGCGGGTGGCCAGCGCCGGGGTGCCGATGCGCAGGCCGGAGGTGACCATCGGCGGGCGGGGGTCGAACGGAACGGCGTTGCGGTTCACGGTGATACCCACCGAGTGCAGGAGGTCCTCGGCCTGCTGGCCGTCCAGCTGCGAGTTGCGCAGGTCAACGAGGACCAGGTGGACGTCCGTTCCGCCGGTGAGGACGGAGACGCCGGCTTCGGCAACATCGGCCTGGTTGAGGCGGTCGGCGATGATCTTGGCACCCTCCAGGACGCGCTCCTGGCGCTCCTTGAACTCTTCGGTGCCGGCGATCTTGAAGGCCACGGCCTTGGCGGCGATGACATGCATGAGCGGGCCGCCCTGCTGGCCAGGGAAGACGTTGGAGTTCAGCTTCTTGGCCCACTCCTGCTTGGCCAGGATCACGCCGGAGCGCGGGCCGGCGAGCGTCTTGTGCACGGTGGAGGTGACGACGTCGGAGTGCGGCACCGGGCTGGGGTGCAGGCCGGCGGCAACGAGGCCGGCGAAGTGCGCCATGTCGGTCCAGAGCAGCGCGCCAACCTCGTCCGCGATGGAGCGGAAGGCAGCGAAGTCCAGGTGGCGCGGGTAGGCGGACCAGCCGGCGATGATGACCTGCGGCTTTTCGGCGATGGCCTGCTCGCGGAGCTTGTCCATGTCCACGCGGAAGTTGTCTTCCTCCACCTGGTAGGCAGCCACGTTGTAGAGCTTGCCGGAGAAGTTCAGCTTCATGCCGTGGGTCAGGTGGCCGCCGTGGGCCAGGGACAGGCCCAGGATCTTGTCGCCGGGGGTGATCATGGCGGAGAGTGCAGCGGCGTTGGCCTGGGCACCGGAGTGCGGCTGGACGTTGGCGTACTCGGCACCGAAGAGGGCCTTGACCCTGTCGATGGCCAGCTGCTCTGCCACGTCAACGTATTCGCAGCCGCCGTAGTAGCGGCGGCCCGGGTAGCCCTCGGCGTACTTGTTGGTGAGGACGGAGCCCTGCGCTTCCATAACGGCGCGGGGGGCGAAGTTCTCGGAGGCGATCATTTCCAGGGTGCCGCGCTGGCGGCCGAGCTCCTGGTCAAGGACTGCTGCGATTTCGGGGTCAAGCTCAGCCAGCGGCTGGTTGCTGACGGCGGTGGTGGAGGTGGCTGTAGTCACGAAAGAACTCCTGGCTAGGCGTACGGGCACTGCTAAGGTCAGGCTACCGGCTGGCGCACCTTCACGCCGCACTGATGACAGCGCGTGAAAGCTGCGGGCGTGGCGCTGCAATACTGACGCAGGTGCAGCCCCAAATCCGGCAAGACATGACCCTCGGCCCAGGCGTACGATCCGTGGTCTTCGTGATTGCCGCTCCCTGGTGGTTAGCCACCCAACGCCAGTTGCGACCCTCCCAGCGTACCAAAACCGGGGGCTGCTGCGCGGGTAGGCTATAGGGCGTGAGTGAAGAGCAGCTGAAGCAAGCGTACGTAGTAACCCTGTCCTGCCCCGACCGCCCGGGAATCGTCCACGCGGTGGCCGGCGCACTGCTGGTCGCGGGATGCAATATTACGGATTCGCAGCAGTACGGCAGCCCCGCCACCGGCAACTTCTTCATGCGGGTGGAGGTGACTACGGCGGCCCCTGCATCAGAGCTCCGGGCAGCCTTGGAGCCGGTCGCCGAAGCCTTTGGCATGCAGTGGAGCCTGAACGCGGTGGGACAGAAGGTCCGTACCCTGGTGATGGCCAGCACCTCCGCCCACTGCCTCAACGACCTGCTCTTCCAGCAGCGGTCCGGGACGCTCCCCATCGAGATACCGGCCATCGTCTCCAACCACCAGGACCTGGCCGGGCTGGCCGAGTTCTACGGCATCCCGTTCCACCACATCCCGGTCACCAGGGACACGAAGGTCCAGGCTGAGGACAAGCTCCGCGCCCTCATCGCCGAGCACGACATCGAGCTGACCGTCCTGGCCCGCTACATGCAGATCCTTTCCGACGAGCTGTGCACCGAACTCACCGGCAAGGCCATCAATATCCACCACTCGTTCCTGCCCTCCTTCAAGGGTGCCAAGCCGTACCACCAGGCCCACGCGCGGGGCGTGAAGCTGATCGGTGCCACAGCGCACTACGTGACGGCGGCACTGGACGAGGGCCCCATCATTGAGCAGGAAGTCATCCGTGTGGACCACGCCCGCACCCCGGAGCAGTTCGTCCAGATGGGCCGGGACGTGGAAGGCCGCACATTGGTCCAGGCCGTCCAGTGGCACGCGGAGCACCGGGTGCTGCTGGACGGAAACCGGACTGTGGTCTTTAACTGACGGGTATGTACACCGCGGGGAGGCGGGCCGGACTTATGGCCGGTCTTCCTGCCGGTCCCTGCCCATGTAGCCGCCGGTGAAGCCTCCCGCAATCAGCACCACTGCCCCGAGCCGCGCGAGCCCGACACCCAGCCTGCGCCTGCCCCGCCGCCGGGCAGCCCAGGACCCGGCGAAGATCAGCACCGCTGACGCGTTCAAACCGGCATGCACCACGCCAACCCGCTGCGTTTTCCTGTCGGCAAGAGCCCACTCCGCCCATCCGCTCAGCGCAGTGGGCACCGCGGAGATCACGCCGAGTCCAACAAGGCGGGTGGCCGCCCGCTGCGTGCCGGCATCCGGGAACAGATCGAGGAAGACGGCCATGAACCAGGCCCCGAAGGGGCCGTCGGTGAGGATGGGGTGCAGCGGTATGCCGGTGGCCTGGCCGTGCAGCAGGTTCCGGAGGCGCTCATTCCGCACGAGTCGTCCGGCCAGCGGCCTGGCCGCGTCAACGGGTATGTCGAGGGCCTTGAGCCGCTCGATGCTTCCCATGAGCTGGCGGAACCGGCTGGTATTGCCACGCCCGGCCGTCCGCAGGTGCAGGCCCGGAATTCCCGCTTGCCGTAGTTCCATGGGGCCCATCGTAGCCATCGGGACCTGTCCCGTCATTAGGCCCATGGTCCCCCGGGGAGCGGACATCCGGACGCCCGTGCGCGCGGTGTCCTAGGCTTGGCCCATGGCTCCTCTGTACCCTTTCGCCGGAACCACCCCGGCAGTCCACGAAACCGTCTTTGTTGCCCCGACGGCGTCGATCATCGGCAACGCCACCCTCGCCCGGGACTCGAGCGCCTTCTACGGCGTTTCCGTCCGGGCCGATACCGCTGCCATCACTGTGGGCGAAGGCAGCAACCTGCAGGACAACGTGGTGCTGCACGCGGATCCCGGCTTCCCCTGCACGGTGGGCGAACGGGTCAGCGTGGGGCACGCCGCCGTCGTGCATGGCTGCACGGTGGAGGACGACTGCCTGATTGGGATGGGCGCCACCGTCCTCAACGGGGCGGTGATCGGCGCCGGCTCGCTGGTTGCGGCCGGCGCCGTGGTCCTGGAAGGCACGGTAGTGCCGCCCCGCTCGCTGGTGGCCGGAGTTCCGGGCAAGGTCCGCCGGGAACTCACCGAAGAGGAGTACGACGGTGTCCGGGCCAACGCCGCCCGCTACCGCGAGCTGGCCGCCGCCCACCGGGACCTGCACGCTTCCTAGCCCAGGGTCAGTCCAGTGGGATAGGGCCAAACTCTCCCAGCAGTTCGCCCGGACCCGGGTTGCCCGGAGCGGAGGAACCGCCCAGGTGGTTGACCACGCCCCACACCGCGTTCAGCCCGGTGGTCACGGCGCCCTCGGCCCAGCCGGCGGTGAAGGAGACGTCGTCGCCGGCCAGGAAGATACCCCGCTGCGATTCGGGCAGGGCGTCCTGCTTGAAGTGCGTGAACAGCCGCTGCTGGTAACGGTAGTGCCCGGGCAGGTTGGCCTTGAAGGCGCCCATGAAGTTGGGGTCGGCCTCCCAGGACACGGTGATGGGCTGGCCCACGATGTGGCTGGCAATGTCCACTCCCGGGTAGATCTGTTCCAGCGAATGCAGCATCAGCTCCACCCGTTCGTCGGCATCAAGCGCCAGCCACTTGAGCGCGTCATCGTTCCAGGTGTAGGAGAGCAGGATGACGGCGGGCTGGTCCGGTCCGTTGTCCAGCAGGTAGGTGGCACGGTTGAGCCGGTCGGTCAGCGTCATGGAGAGCACCTCGTTGCCGGTGTCCGGGTCGATGTCCTTCCAGAACGGCCGGTCCACCATCACGAAGGTCTTGGACGACTGCATGTAGTGCGAGCGCTCGATGGCGGTCCACAGCTCCGCGGGGAACAGCGCCTCCTCGGTGTGGATCCGGGTGGAGAGCAGCCAGGACTGGCAGGTGGTTACCACCGCGGGGTAGCTGGCCTCGCGGCCCCAGCGTTCACGGATGCGCAGGTTGCCGTCGGGGTCGCGGCTGATCTTTCCCACGGCGCCGCGGGGCGAACCGGAGTGCAGCGACGCCAGGGACGTTCCGTCCGGCCAGTGAACCATGCCCGACGGCGCGTGCCGCCAGAGTGCCTCGGGCAGCCGCTGCGCTCCCCCGCTGATGAGCCGGTGCTGGTCGTCGGCGTCGGTGTACACCACCCGGAGGATCTCCAGGATCGAGTTCGGGAAGTCGGTATCCCAGCCGCCGGTGCCGAAGCCCACCTGGCCGAAGGCTTCCCGGTGCGCAAACCCCGCCTTCTTAAAGGAGTCGCTGGCCGCGATGAAGCCGTAGAAGGTCTGCTCGTCCATCAGGGGCAGCAGTCCGTTCCACAGTTCCTTGATCCGGGCGGTATCCCTGGCCCGGATGGCATCCTGCATCTCGACGAACCTGGCACCGTCATTGACTGCGGCCTTCCAGGCGTCCGCCACTTCCCGGAAGAACGGCGGGAGGTCGCCAGGCTTTTCCGCATAGTGCTTCTTGCCCGCCAGTTCGATCACGGTGCTGGACGTGGCCGGGGACAGCGGGTTGGGAAACTCCTGGGTGTCCAGGTCCAGCAGGTCGATGTAGTGGTAGAACGCCTTGCCGGACACGGGGAACCTCATGCCGCCGAGGTCGGCCACCACTCCGGGCGCCGCGGGGAACGCCGCCGTGCGGAGGCGTCCGCCGATCTGGTCCGCTTCATAGACAACCGGACGCAGGCCCAGTTTCATGAGTTCGTAGGCCGTGACCAGGCCGGAGAGCCCTGCTCCGATGACGGCGACTTCCGTTCCCAGCAGCTCGGCAGGCACGGATCCCAGCCCGTCCGGGTGGGCCAGGTAATGGTCGTAGCTGAAGGGGAAATCCGGGTTCAGCATGGTGATGGGACCGGCTGCAGCGCCGCCTGCGGTGGCAGGAGCAGCCGGGCCGGCGGAGGTGCTGGACGGGTCCGAGGCCGGCAGTTCGGTGGCGATGGTCATGGTGTTTCTGCCTTCGTCGTTTCGGGGGTTTGCTGGGTGGGACGTTGGGGGCCGGACAGCTCACGGTATTCCTCGTTGCTCATGGCAGCCACCCGGGAGTTCCGGCGTCCGTAGCCGAAGTAGGCAGCCACGCCTACCAGCATCCAGACGGCGAACACCACCCAGGTGTCAGCGCCGAGGTTGGCCATCAGGTACGCGCACATGGCGGCCCCAAGGATGGGCGTGAGCGGGAAGAGCGGCACCCGGAAGGTCCGCTCCAGCTCCGGCCGGGTGCGGCGCAGGTAGATGACGGCCACGTTGACCAGGGCGAATGCGAACAGGGTGCCGATGCTGGTGGCGTCGGCGAGGGCGCCAAGGGGCACCAGCCCGGCGGTGAGCGCGACGGCGGTTCCCACCAGGAGCGTGCCGGCCACGGGGGTGCCGGTGCGGCGGGAAACGCGGCCGAAGATGCTGGGGATCAGGCCGTCGCGGGACATCGACATCAGGATACGCGTCTGCCCGTACAGCACGGTGAGGACGATGCTGGCGATGGCCAGGACGGCGCCCACCGCAAAGACCAGGGCAATCCATGGCTGGCCGGTGGTTTCCTCGAGGATCTTCACCAGGGCCGCCTCGGTACCGTCGAACCAGCCCCACGGCCGTGCGCCGATCGCGGCGACCGCCACCAGGACGTAGATGGTGGTGACGATCAGCATGGACAGCATGATGGCTCGCGGCAGGTCGCGCTTGGGGTTGCGGGCTTCCTCGCCTGCCGTGGAGGCGGCATCGAATCCAATGTAGGAGAAGAACACGCGGGAGGCGGCGGCGGAGACCCCGGCGGCGCCCATGGGCAGCAGCGGCTCAAAGTTGCCGGCGTTGAAAGCGGTGAACGCCACGGCGCAGAAGAACAGCAGGATGCCCACCTTGACCACCACGATGGACGTGTTGATCCAGGCGCTTTCCTTGGCGCCGCGCACCAGCAGGATGGTTGCCAGCACCACGATCACCATGGCGGGTATGTTGACCAGCCCGCCGTCCCCGGGGGGCTGCGACACGGCGTCCGGGAGGACCGACCCGAACACTGCCAGGGTTTCGTTGACATACTGCCCTGCGCCCACGGCGACGGCGGCAACGGAGACGGCGTACTCGAGTACCAGGCACCAGCCGCAGATCCAGGCCATGCCCTCGCCCATGGTGGCGTAGGTGTACGAATAACTGGAGCCGGCCACCGGGACCATGCCGGCCATCTCGGCGTAGGAAACGGCGGACAGCAGGGCGGCAAGGCCGGCGATGGCGAAGGAAATCCAGATGGCCGGGCCGGCCAGTGGAACGGACTCCCCCAGGATCACCAGGATGCCGGTCCCCAGTGTGGCGCCCACGGAGATCATGGTCAGCTGCAGCACACCGAAACTCCGGACCAGGCGGGGGCCGCCGGCGTTGTTTTCGGCCTCGCTGACCATCTGGGCGATCGGCTTGCGGCGCAGCAGTTGCGCGCCCAGGGCGGGACGGGACGGGGTTCCGCCTGGGGCGCCCGTTGCCGGGCCGGTAAGTGTAGGCACAGTCATCGTTGACGTCCGTTCATGTCGTTGGCTGGTTGGTCTGGTTTTCCCCTCACCCAGCGTAGGGGTGTGAGCGGCATCTCACGGTGTGCAGAATGACCTATAGTGTTCATCCATGAGACGCAATGCACCAGCCAAGGACGGCACTCCGGATCAGCTCGACGCCGTCACGCTGGGGCAGTTCCTCGCTGCGCTTCCTCCTGAAGTTTCCGTGGTGAACGATGCCGGTACCGCCGAGGTCCCCCTGCGCTGGGTGGAGCCCAGCGAGCTGGAGGACCCCACCCCCTACCTGATGGACGGCGAATTCGTCCTGACGGCCGGCCTGCCCTTCCGCGGCAGCGGCAGCAGCGCGGCGAAGGAAGACGGGTACGTCCGGCGGCTCGTGGCGGCCGGGGTCGCTGCCCTGGGCTTCGGCCTGGAGCCGTATTACGACGCCGTACCGGACCACCTGGTGCAGGCCTGCCGGCGGCACGGGCTCACGCTGGTGGAAGTTCCGGCCAGCGTTCCCTTCGCTGCGCTGGGGCTCGAATTTTCCAAGCTCCTCGAATCCGGCAACGCACAGGTCTTCCGGCAGCTGGCAGAGACCAACCGCCACCTGATGCGGGCGGTCCTCTCCGCCCGCCCGGAACATGAACTGCTGGCGGCGCTGGTCCAGCGCGTTCCCGTGTGGGCTGTGCTGGTGGGCTCGGACGGGAGGGTGCGCGCCCGGGCGGGGACCGCCGTCGGACTTTCCCAGCTCCAGCCGCTGCTGAAGAAGCTCCTCGGCGGCAGCGGCCCGCGCGTGGAAACGGAGACCCTGGAAACAGCCGGAGGGCCGGCGCTGGTGTTCGGCCACCCGCTGCGAAGCACGCGCGACGCCACCCTTGGAAGCCTGGTGCTTGGGACGGAAAGGCCCCTCACTCCGGCGCAGAACAACGTGGTTTCCTCCGTGGTGGGACTGCTTGAGTTACTGGTCCGGCAGCGGACCAGCGGCTCCCTGGCCCCCAGCCAGCTGGCCACGGCCCTGCTGCTGCATCCGGAGAGCCTGTCCGGGAGCAACGGCCGCGAGCTGGACAGCCTCCAGGACCTGCTGGCCCAGAGCGTTTCCGGAACCAGGCCAGGGCCGGTGCGGGTGGTGCAGGGCGTGCGCGCGGAACCCTCCACCGCCCTGGCCGACGGTCCGGTCCGGGAGCTGCTCCAATGGCGCAGGATCTTCGACACCAAGATGGTGGAGCTGACGGACTACGGATTCGCGGCCGTGACCCGGCTCAAAGTGGATGAATCCCTGTTGGCAGAGGTGGAACAGCTGGGCTGGCGTTTGGTGGTGGGCGAACCCACGGGACTGCCTGGGCTGGCCGCCGCCTACCGGCGCGCCAGCGCGCTGCGCCCCCGCGTGGCCACCGCCCGCAAGAGCCTCCGGGAGGAGGAGCTGACGTGGTCGGTAACCGGGCTGCTGGGAAGTGATGCCGGCGCCCTCCTCGCGGCCCGCCTCCTGGGACCGGTGCTGGAGCTGGACGCAGAGCGAAGGGCGTCGCAGCTCCGGGCGCTCCGGTCCTGGCTGGGCGCGCACGGGAGCTGGGATGCAACCGCCAAGGACCTGGGACTGCACCGGAACAGCGTCCGCCGCCAGATCAACGGGGTGGCAGAGCTGCTGGGCATTGACCTGGGGCAGGCCCAGGCCCGGGCCGAGCTCTGGATTGCGCTGCAGTACGTGGACGACGCCGCGCAGGCCGAACCTGCCTAGAGACCCCAGGTCCGGTAGAGGTCAGGGCGGCGTTCTGCCAGGTACGGCACGTTCTGCCGCTCACGGGCGGCGGCGCCCGGATCCACCTCCGCGTAGACAAGCTGTGGCTCCCCGCCCGCCTCGGCCAGCAATCCGCCGTCGGGCCCGGCAACAACGCTGCCGCCCAGGAACCTGCAGCCGTCCTCTTCCCCGGAGTGGTTCGCGTAGGCAATGGTCAGCTGGCTCTCCAGTGCCCGCGCCCGCAGCAGGACCTGCGGCACGTCGTCGAAGCCGTGCGCCAGGGCCGTGGGGACCAGCAGCAGTTCCGCGCCCCTGACGGCAGCGGCGCGGACGGTTTCGGGAAACTCGACGTCGTAACAGATCACCAGGGAGGTGGGGACGCCGTTGAAGTCCACGACGGCGGGGGCCTCCCGGGCGGGGCTGAACGCCGACCGCTCGTCGTCGCCGAACAGGTGCACCTTGCCATATCTGAGCAGGGCGGTGCCGCTGGCGTCCAGGAGGGTCGCGCTGATCTGCCAGTCACCCTGCCCGGTAACCCGCGGGAGACTGTAGACCAGCCCGATGCCATTGCCGCGGGCGATGCCGGCCAGCCGCTGCTGGAGTTCCGGCAGCAGGGAAGGATCCAGTTCGGAACGCACCCGGCGGGGAGCATAGCCCACGGGAAAAAGCTCAGGGGTCACCAGGACGGCTGCCCCGCGGGCTGCGGCCGTCCGGGCGGCAGCGTCGATTGCGCGGCAGTTGGCCTCCACGTCAAGGACCACAGAGTTTTCCTGCAGGAGTGCCAGCAGCACTGCTACCACCTTCCTTCGTTGGAGCGGCCGCGGGACGGGCCTTCCTTCAGCCTAGCGAGGCTCCGGCGGCGGGTTGGGGGCTGTTTGCACCGCTGGGGGCGCCACCGGGGTCAGATTGTCCCGGTTTCCAGATTCCCGACCAAAAGCACCTCTTGCGTTAACTTCTTGACTACAAGAGCCGGGATAGGGCAATCTTCTTAGCATGTCCGCAACCCCGCGCTCAACGAGGAGCAAGCAAAAAAATCCGGGATCGCAGTCCGCGCTGCGCCAGCTGAACCAGCAACGGATCATCGAAACGCTGATGGGCGGACCGGCCACGCAGGCTGAACTCGCCAGGCAGACCGGCCTCTCCACCGCCACGGTGTCCAACATCGTCAAAATCATGCTGGACTCCGGCCTTGCCTCGGCAGAGCCAATCACCAGTTCCGGCCGCCGGGCCCTGAACGTCAGGCTCAACAGCAACGGCGCCGTCGCCGTCGGAATCGACTTCGGGCGGCGCCACCTCCGCGTGGTACTGGCCTCCCTCAGCTACCACGTCATCGCCGAGGAATCCGTGATGCTTCCCCTCGGCCACCAGGCCGAAGAAGGCATCCGGGCCGCCGTGGCGCTGCTGGAAAAACTGCTGCGGGAGAGCGGCATCGAACGCAGCGCCATGGTGGGTGCCGGCGTCGGAATTCCCGGCCCCATAGACCGGCGCACCGGAACCGTGGCACAAGGCGCCATCCTCCCGGAGTGGGTGGGGATCAACATCCTCCAGCACCTCGAGGAGACCCTCAAGATCCCCGTGTTCGTTGATAACGACGCCAACCTGGGCGCCTGGTCCGAGGTCACGTGGGGACAACATTCAGGGGTCAGCAACCTCATGTTCTTGAAGATCGGATCGGGCATCGGCGCGGGCCTGATCCTCAACGGGGCCCCCTACTACGGAAACGTCGGCATCACCGGCGAAATAGGCCATGCCACGATCCACGAGCAGGGCCTCGTGTGCCGTTGCGGCAACCGGGGATGCCTGGAGACCATTGCCTCCACCACCACCATGATCGAGCTCCTCAGCCGGGGTGAGGACAGGCCGCTGACGCCCGCGGACATCGTCAGGAAAGCCCTCAACCGGGACCCCGCAACGCTCCGCGTGGTGGACGATGCCGGGCTCTCGGTCGGCCGGGCACTGGGCAACGTCGCCAACCTGATCAACCCCGAAGTCATCGTGGTGGGGGGACCGCTTGCGGGCCTTGGCGACATCCTGCTGGACCCCATCAGGCGCGGCCTGGTGAGGCACGCGGTGCCGGTGATCGGCGAAACCACCACCTTGGCCATGTCCTCCCTGGGCGACCGCGCCGAGGCCCTCGGGGCGGCCGCTTTGGTGTTCCAGCACGCCGGGATACGGAAAACCTAGACCGTTTCGTTACCCGCCGATTGCGTTAAAGACTTGACGGCAATAGGCGTGATCCAGTTTACTTTTGGATCAGACGGCCCTGCGCTTTGCCGGCCGGACAAAGAAGTCATTGCATTGGAGGGTTAGGGTTCATGACGTCCCAGACCACGCAAACGGAACCGATCATCCTTGAGATGCGGTCCATCACCAAGGAATTCCCGGGCGTTAAAGCGTTGGATAACGTGAGCCTGAGGGTCAAAGCCGCGGAAATCCACGCAATCTGCGGCGAGAACGGTGCAGGCAAGTCCACCCTGATGAAGGTCCTCTCGGGCGTTTACCCGTACGGCAGCTACGACGGCGACATCGTCTACCAGGGCCAGGTGCAGCAGTTCAAGGACATCAGGGCCAGCGAACACGCCGGCATCGTGATCATCCACCAGGAACTGGCGCTGATCCCCGAGCTGTCCATCATGGAAAACATCTTCCTGGGCAACGAGCCCACCAAGCGCGGCGTCATCAACTGGGCGGAGGCCCGGCTGCGCTCCCTGGACCTGCTGGCCAGGGTGGGCCTGCGCGAGGACCCGGACACCCCCATCAAGGAAATCGGTGTCGGCAAGCAGCAGCTGGTGGAAATCGCCAAGGCTCTGAACAAGTCCGTAAAGATCCTCATCCTGGACGAGCCCACCGCGGCGCTGAACGAGTCCGATTCCCAGCACCTGCTTGACCTGATGCTCGGCCTGAAGGCCAAGGGCATCACGTCCATCATCATTTCCCACAAGCTGAACGAGATCGAACAGATCGCCGATTCCATCACCATCATCCGTGACGGCAAGTCCATCGAAACGCTGAACGTCAAGGCCGACGGCGTGGACGAAGACCGGATCATCAAGGGCATGGTGGGGCGCACGCTGGAGTCCCGCTTCCCGGACCACACCCCCAAGATCGGCGAGGTGTTCTTCGAGGTCAAGGACTGGACCGTGGGCCATCCCAACGTGGCGGACCGGCTGGTATGCAAGAACTCCAGCTTCTTCGTCCGCCGCGGGGAGATCGTCGGCTTCGCCGGGCTCATGGGCGCCGGCCGCACCGAGCTGGCCCGCTCGGTCTTCGGCCGCTCCTACGGCCGCTTCATCAGCGGCCACATCTACAAGGACGGCAAGGAGATCACCCTCAAGACCGTGCGCCAGGCCATCGACGCGGGGCTGGGTTACGTCACCGAGGACCGCAAGTCCCTGGGACTGAACCTGCTCGATGACATCAAGACCACCACGGTGGCAGCGAACCTGCGGAAGATCAGCCACAACTCGGTGGTGGACCTGAACCAGGAATTCACCGTGGCGGAGCAGTACCGCAAGTCGCTGCGCACCAAAACCCCGTCCGTGGAGGAAGGCGTGGCCAAGCTCTCCGGCGGCAACCAGCAGAAGGTGGTCCTCGCCAAGTGGATGTTCACCGACCCCGATCTGCTGATCCTGGACGAACCGACCCGCGGCATTGATGTTGGTGCCAAGTACGAGATCTACGGAATCATCCAGCAGCTTGCCAACCAGGGGAAGGGAGTCATCGTCATTTCCTCGGAACTCCCCGAACTCCTGGGCCTGTCCGACCGCATCTACACGATTTTCGAAGGCGCCATCACAGGTGTCCTGAACAAAGACGAGGCCAGCCAGGAAAGCCTGATGAAACTGATGACCTCCGCCCGCAAAGCCGAAGCCGCCTGACCCTCTGGATCATCCCAGAACCTTCCGGACACAAGGACTGACACCATGAACGCCCTCAAAAAGCTGTTTGGCGGAAACACCCGCCAATTCGGCATGATCTTCGCCCTGGTTGCACTGATCGTCTTCTTCCAGATCGCCACCGACGGCCGGACCCTCACCCCCGGCAACGTCATCAACCTCTTCAACGGCAACTCCTACATCCTGATCCTCGCCATCGGCATGGTCCTGGTGATCATCGCGGGGCACATTGACCTGTCCGTGGGCTCCATCGCAGCCTTCGTGGGGGTCACCGTTGCCCTGGCCATCCGGGACTGGGGCATCCCCTGGTATGCCGGAGTGCTCCTGGGCCTGGCACTCGGAGCGCTGATCGGCGCCTGGCAGGGCTGGTGGGTGGCCTATGTGGGGATACCCGCCTTCATCGTGACCCTCGCCGGCATGCTCCTGTTCCGCGGCTTCAACCAGTTTGTCGGCAAGTCCAACACCATCCCCGTTCCGGCCGACTTCCAGTACCTCGGTTCCGGCTACCTCCCCGAAGTGGGACCCAACACAGGGTTCAACAACCTGACCCTGCTGCTGGGCATCGCCGCCGCGGCATTCGTGGTGGTTGGTGAACTGCGGTCCCGCGCCCGGGCCAAGGCATTGGGCGCCGAGGTTCCGGAAATGTGGGTCACCGCGCTGAAGCTGGTCCTGATCTGCGGTGCCATCCTCTACGCCACGTACCTGTTCGCCACCGGCCGCCCCGGCACCTCGTTCCCCATTCCCGGCCTGATCCTGGCCGTCCTGGTCCTGATCTACGGCTTCATTTCCTCCCGCACCGTCCTGGGCCGCCACGTCTACGCGGTCGGCGGCAACCGCCACGCGGCCGAACTCTCCGGCGTCCAGTCCAAGAAGGTCAACTTCCTGGTCATGATGAACATGTCCATCCTTGCCGGCCTGGCAGGCATGATCTTCGTAGGCCGCTCCACCGCGTCGGGACCCTTTGACGGGGTCGGCTGGGAACTGGACGCCATCGCGGCAGTCTTCATCGGCGGCGCCGCAGTGACCGGCGGCGTGGGAACCGTCGTCGGATCCATCATCGGCGGCCTGGTCATGGCCGTGCTGAACAACGGCCTCCAGCTCCTCGGCGTCGGCGCCGACCTCACGCAGATCATCAAGGGCCTGGTGCTCCTGATCGCCGTCGCCTTCGACGTCTACAACAAGAGCCAGGGCAAGAAGTCGATCATCGGCCTGCTCACCCAGAACTTCAACCGTAAGCAGGGGCCCTCCAACCCCAACCAGCCGGACGAAACCACCTCCACGAAGGAAGCGATCGCCAGGGAAGCCTGAGCCTTGCGGCCTGAATAGCGTTACACCACTACAGAGAAAGAGAACCAACAATGCGAATGATTGGTAAAGCAGGAAAGGCAGCAGCGGTCGCTGCCATCGCAGCACTGGCGCTGACGGGCTGCGGACGGTCGGAGACCTCCACAGGCGGCGGCACCGAGGGCGCCAGCGGCTTTGAGCAGGACTCCGCCATCGGCGTTGCCCTTCCGCAGAAGACCAGTGAGAACTGGGTTCTCGCTGAGAAGCTGTTCAATGAGGGCCTCACCGAGGCCGGCTTCAAGCCCGATGTACAGTTCGCCAACGGCGGTGTGTCCGAGCAGCAGAACCAGATCAGCGCCATGGTCACCAAGGGTGCCAAGGTCATCATCGTGGGTGCCATCGACGGCTCCCAGCTGGGCACGCAGCTCAAGCAGGCCAAAGACTCCGGCGCCACGATCATCGCCTACGACCGCCTGCTGCTGAACACCGAGAACGTGGACTACTACGTGGCCTACGACAACTTCAAGGTGGGTGAACTCCAGGGCCAGGCACTGCTGGAAGGCCTCAAAGAGAAGAAGGGCGAGGGTCCCTACAACATCGAACTCTTCGCGGGCTCCCCGGACGATGCCAACGCCAAGGTCTTCTTCGACGGAGCCATGAGTGTCCTGAAGCCGAAGATCGACGACGGCACGCTCAAGGTCCTCTCCGGCCAAACCAGCTTCGAGCAGGCTGTGACCCAGGGCTGGAAGGCTGAGAACGCCCAGCGCCGCGCCGACACCCTGCTCACCGGCAGCTACTCCAGCGAGTCCCTGGACGGCGTCCTGTCCCCGAACGACACCCTGGCCCGCGCGGTCCTGACCTCCGTCAAGGCAGCAGGCAAGGAGCTTCCGGTCGTCACCGGCCAGGACTCCGAGGTTGAGTCCGTCAAGTCCATCATGGCGGGCGAGCAGTACTCCACCATCAACAAGGACACCCGCAAGCTCGTTGAGCACGCTATCACCATGGTGAAGGATCTCCAGGCCGGCAAGACGCCCGAGATCAACGACGAGAACTCCTACAACAACGGTGTCAAGACTGTTCCGGCCTACCTGCTGGAGCCGGTCATCGTCACCGCTGCGAACGTCAAGACCGCTTACGAAGGCGACCCGGTTCTCGAACCGATCACCAAGTAGCGGTCAGCAAGCAGAACGCCCGGTCCCCTGTTGGGGGCCGGGCGTTTCCTTGTGCCTGGCTGTCCCGGTTCTACCGCTTAACGGTGAGGACCCCCGGACCGGTGAAGTGCAGCGCGTGGTTCCGTACCGCCTGAGGCGTTGTGAATGCTTTGTAGTTGTATGCATCCGCAGGGTCCCAGCCGACGTCGGTGCTGAAGTCCCACCCCGTCCAGTCCGGGGCGGGCTCCCCCTTGAGTTCCGCTTCCGCCAGGGCCTCCGCGCGGTTCTGCTCGAAGGATGCCTGCGCCACGGCGTTGAGGTCGGCCTCCTCACCGTTGAACCAGGAGCCGATGTCCTTGAAACGGTGTCCGTTGTAGCTGCTCACCATGATTGATTTGTCAGCCCCGGGTCCGGAGTAGTCGAAGGCGTTGCGCTCGGAGTAGATCCGCGACTCGTAGCCTGCACCCAGGAAGTAGCTGTTACCACCCTGGCCCTCGCTGATCATGGGGTATTGCGGGTGCTCTGTGCTGGCCACAAAGTAGTTGTTCAGCACATGCACCTGCCCGAACCGTACCCGCGGACCGCGCTGCTGGATGTTTTCGAGGTGGTTGCCGATGTAGCTGACGCGCAGTTTCCCGCCGTCCTTGTCCACATGTTCGTCCCCTGACCCGAGCAGCATGGTCTTGTCATGGTTGGAAAGCTTGCTGTTGGAGATGGTCACGTAATCGGTGCCGTCCTTGAGGTCCAGGAGGCCGTCGTGCCGGTTGGCCGGCTTGCCGTCGGGACCGAGGGGCGCCTCGCTGTCGGGGAACCGCCCGTCGGTCAGCCGGACGTGGTCTATCCACAGATGGTCAGAGGTAACGGAAGATACGGCGTCGAACCTCGCGTTCCAGGCACCGTCCCCGTCGTCGGGGGACCAGGTGCTGAAGAAGTCCACCGGTGCCTCGACGCTGAGGTTGCGCATCACCACGTCGGTGGCGCTGAGTATCACGATGTTGGCGCCAACGAAACCTGAATCGGCACCCAGGCCAATCAGGGTGGTGTTGCTGGGCAGGCTTACTTCGATCTGCCGCTTCATGTTGTTGCTGCCGGTCTGGCGGAGCTGCCTCTGCTTCTTGCAGTACTCATGGGTCTGGTCGCTCCAAACCTTTCCTTCCGGTCCGAAGCAGGATATGTACTTGTCGATGTCATACCCCGGCGCGTAGTCCTGCTCCCCCAGGACGCGGCCATCGGGCGTCTGGTTGCCGTCAATGGTCCCGTTGACGTAGATGATCTTGGGCGCCTTGGGCTCGCCGTTATTGGCCAGCGCAGCCTTGAGTCCGGCGAGTGTGCTGACTTCGTAGCGGTTCGCAGCGGGTGCCCCCGCACCGCCGTCGGTACCGCTGCCGACGGCGGCCCACCCCGTGGGTGCCGCGTCGTCCGCCCGGATAACGCCTCCTCCGGTCGGTGCCGGACTGGCGGGTGCCATACCCGCGGTTGCAGGAGCGGCCACTGCCAGCCCCGCTGCGAGCGCAAGTGCGGAGGCGGAGGCAGCGACTCCTGCTCCTATGCGGAACCTGCTCCGGACGGCTGGGGTGGTAGGTCTGGTGTGTGTTGCGGACGTCATTGGCCCTTTTTCCGGCATGCCAAACAGACCACATGCCTAGGTGGGTGCGGATCATGGAAGGGTAGCCGCCGCGCAAGAAAACGGTTTCCAGTGGCGGTTCTCTATTCTTATGTCTCCCGCGACAATGCTGTCAAGGGTTTGTCACAACGCGCTGCCCGGCATTCTCACAAGTTGCCCGACGCTCTCGCACTTACTGCAGGTCATAACTGAACCCTCGCTCACCCTCAATGAGAGGATGGTCACCATGAGTGCCCCCATCGCCAAGCCATGGCTGTCCACCCAGTCCGACCAGGACCCCCGATCCTCTACCGGTTCTCCCCTGCGCTGGGGGATCATCGCCACGGGCGGGATCGCCCGCTCGGTGTCGCAGGACCTGGCCCTGCTGGCAGATGCCGAGCTGTATGCCGTCAGTTCACGGGGCCAGGACACGGCTGATGCCTTTGCGGTGGCCTATGACTTCGCAAAGGCCTACGGTGACGAAGGCGGCGTGCCCGGCTACCAGCGGCTGCTCGCGGACGAGCAGGTGGACGTCGTCTATGTTGCGACGCCCCACGCCCAGCACTACGAGATCGTTCTCGCGGCGCTCAACGCCGGCAAACACGTCCTGTGCGAAAAGGCCTTTACCATCAACGCCCGGGAAGCCTCAGAGCTCATCGACGTTGCCAGGACCCGCAACCTGTTCCTCATGGAAGCAATGTGGAGCCGTTTCCTGCCGAGCATGCAGCGGGCGTTCGAGATTGCCGCGTCCGGCGAGCTCGGCGACATCCATTGGGTCACGGCAGACCTTGGTTTCCCGGCCCCGTACTCCCCTACCTCCAGGTTGTGGGCCAGGAAGGACGGCGGCGGCGCGCTGCTGGACCTTTCGGTGTACCCGCTCCTGTGGGCGCTGGGCACACTGGGCTTCCCGCAGACAGTGAGTGCCAGCGGGTTCATCAATGACGACGGCGTGGACGCCCAGAACGCGCTGACATTGGGATACAACCACGGTGCGCAGGTGCAGCTTACGTCCTCGCTCCTGGCGCATGGCCCCAGGACCGCCACAGTGGCGGGCAGCCTTGGCTACCTGCAAAGCGTGGGCTCCATTAACAATCCCAGTGAACTGACGGTTTCCACGGGCTGGGACTCCCGCAGGGCTGAAGCCTTTGAGCCAGTGGGCCGCGGATACGTTTACGAGCTGCGCGAAGTTACCCGCTGCATCCAGCAGGGACTTACGGAAAGCCCGGTGATGCCGCTCGAGGACACCCTGAATACAATGCGTCTCTTTGACGGCGTTCGTGCGCAGCTGGGGGTCAGCTATCCGAACGACCGGCACTGAGCTTCACCCCCGGGATCTTCGATCAAACGCCGGTTATGACGAGTTCCGTCGGCTCTGTAATTCCTGAGCTATGAAGTTTTCAGATTTGTCGAGTTGTTTGAGCAGACCCTAGACTTCCCGCAACATTCGGTCTTAGGCTGTAGCCATCGTCGAATGCATCAGTACTGGGGGTGGTACGCATGGCTGGTAGTCGCTCGCCGTGGCGTGCCTTTCGGCCGGTGTTCCTTGCAGGCGCCGCCACCCTCACTTGGCTGACCTTATCGGCATCAACTGCTTCGGCAGACACGCTGCAGGATGCAACTTCCCTGTTGGGGGGCGTCACCAGTTCAGTATCGTCGGTGGCGGAAGAGCTGCCCCTTTCCACGGCCAGTCTTGCTGATCCCGCACCCGCCGCCTCCTCATTACCGGCGCCGGACTCGTCGACGGGGCTGCTGCAGCCCCTCGCGGGAGAGGTTTCCGGAATCGCGGACCAGATTGTTTCGTCGGTACCCGTTATCAGCAACGTCATCCCTGCGGGAACGGTGTCGGTCATAGCCGTTCCCATCGCCGAATCTGTGGACGTGGCGGTGGCGGAAGCCGTGGAAGCGGTAGTTCCACCTGTGACCGAAGTACTTCCGGTCCTGGAGCCGGCCCTGCAGCCCGTTGAAGAGCTGGTATCCGCCAGGCCAGTGCTTCCGGAACTCCCCGTAACGGTACCGGCTGTCGAGGTGCCGTCTGAAGCTGTACCTGGCGCGGTAGACGCCCTTGCTCCAACGAATGTGGCTATGGCGACGGCACCTGCGGTGTCGGCTGAACTAGCTGCCACCGGCAGTTTTGAGGTCACGGGACCCGGCACCTCCGCAGCGGGTCCGGTGGACGTAGCCACCACTCACGCGGCACTTCAAACTGCGGTATTGGTACCGGATGCTGCCGAGGGGCTGCCGGTCGCGGCAGACCCATCGCCCGCCCCTGCCCAGGCTCCTCCCGCCCCTGGCTCCGGCACAGGAAGCAGCACAACTGCTGCCCCTTCCTCCGGGGCGGCGGCGTGGCTAAGCCCCCTCGACCTCAACCTTCCCACCACCGGCGTTGTCCTTGCCGGTGAGTTTTCCGAGCATGCCCCCGCACCGGTGTCTTTCGACCCCGGTTCATCTCCTGACTAGTTGATGTCCGCCTGCCCTTGCGGCAGAAAGCGGCCATCCGGGTTGCCGATAAGCAGCCTGTACTCAACTTTTCAGGAGACATCACCATGAACTCGAACCTTCGCCGGGGAATGCTCGGCACCCTCTTTGCAGGCGGGCTCCTAGCCCTCAGTTGCACTGCGGCACATGCCGCGGACACCACCAGTGGATCGGACCTTTCCGCATCCGCCCTCATCTCGGCGGCGGCGTCCGTTGACTCGACGTCGTTGGGCCAGCTGGGTGACCCAACGCCGTCCGTTTCAGCGGATGCTGCCGTCGCGGCCGACGTTGCGCTTGGAGGCGCCACCGGCGCGACGACGGAGCCCACGGGCCTCGCAGCCGCGGCCGTCGTCGACCTTGCGCTCGGCACCACCAGTGAACTTGCCGACGCAAACGTCGACCTCACCATCGGCGGCGATACCACCACCGGTAACGGGGAACTTGTCGACGCCAACGTAGATGCCACCATCGGCGGCACGGGCACCACCGGCGAACTCGCCGACGCCAACGTCGACCTCACCATCGGCGGCACGGGCACCACCGGCGAACTCGCCAACGCCAACGTCGACCTCACCAGCGGCGGAACCAGCGGCACCGGCCAGATCGTCGACGCCAACGTGGATGCCGCCATTGACGGCGACACCACCACCGGTAACGGGGAACTTGTCGACGCCAACATCGACCTCACCATCGGCGGAAACAGCACGGGCACCACCGGCGAACTTGCCGACGCAAACGTCGACCTCACCATCGGCGGCACGGGCACGGGCACGGGCACCGAAAACCCGGGAACGGCAACACCGGGAACCGACAACCCCGGCACCACGGACCCGGGCAACGGCACCACGGACGGCGTCGGCACCATTGATTCCGGAACCTCGGATCCCGGCGCTGACAACGGAACCGCGGGGACTACGGGTACCACGGGCAACGGAAGTGGCACTGGCACCTTGACCGACGGAAACTCCACAGCACCTGCCGCCGGTTCCACCGCAGTGGGCGGTGCCATTGCTGTGGACACCCGTGCAGGCACCGGCAGCACCCCGGCCCAGGGGGCCACTGCTTTGGCAAACACGGGTGTGGATGCCTCCCTGGCGCCCCTCGCCCTCCTGCTTCTGGTGGCAGGGCTCCTGATGCTTCGTAGGCGGAGGATGTCGTAGCGCCGGCCACCTGCTGACAGTGCCTGCACCACGCGCCTGAAGCGGCGGCAACGGTGCGGGCTGAAGGAAAGGAGGTCCGCAAAACACCAACCAAGACCACGCACAACATGTATTCAGCACACATGTCCTTGTGAACGGTGGTCCGACGGCGATAGGCACGCCTTTTGCCGCCGGACCACCGATGTGCGGCCGCACGGAGGCACCGGGTGAATCGTCCCTTTACTCCACCGCCCGTATAATTTGAGGTACGACAGTGCCGCAGCGCACCGGGAGGAACGGGTCATGGTGGCGGAATCGCCTAGCTCCATCAAGAATGAAGTGGTCGGCGGACGTTACCGGTTGGGTGAGGTGATTGGCCGCGGCGGTATGTCGTCGGTCTACTGTGCCCGCGACGAAAATCTGGGCCGCGACGTGGCCCTCAAACTCTTCGCTCCCCAAGCCCCCGACGCCGATGAACTCAAGCGCCAGGAAGCGGAAATCCAGCTTCTGGCAACCCTGAACCACCCCGGCCTGGTGACGTTGTTCGACGCCGGGATCGATACCCGGATCCCTGACGAGCCAAGGCCTTTCCTGACCATGGAACTCGTGGAAGGCCAGGACCTGCGTGCCCGGATCCGGCACAGCACCGTGCCGCTGGAGGAACTGGCAGTCATCGGTGCCGGCATCGCCGACGCCCTGGCCTACGTCCACGGCCTCGGCGTCATCCACCGGGACATCAAACCCGGCAACATCCTGCTGGTCCAGATACGCCCCGGTGAACCGCTGCGGCCCAAGCTCACCGACTTTGGCATCGCCAGGATCGTGGACGCAACCCGGTTGACCGCGACGGGAACAATGGTGGGCACAGCCGCTTATCTCAGTCCCGAGCAGGCGCTGGGCAAACCCCTCGGCCCCTCCACCGACATCTACTCCCTCGGCCTGGTGCTGCTTGAATGCATCAAGGGCACCGTGGAATACCCGGGCAGCGCGGTGGAATCGGCGGTGGCGCGCCTGCACCGCGCACCGGAAATCCCCGAGGACCTGCCCTCTGAATGGGCCGACCTCATCCGCTCCATGACCGCCATCGAGCCGCTCGAGCGGCCTGCCGCCGCTGACATCGAAACGGCCTTGCGCCAGGCGTTGGTTTCACCGGCATCCACGCCAGGTGAACTTGCGCCGGAGACCACCCGGGTGCTGCCCGCAATGCCCTTCCATCCGCCGTCCATTACCGCCGAGGAATCTGTGGATGAGCTGCGGGAGGCGGCAGGGCCTGATGCTTCCCTCGCTGTCGGGCAGGTTCCGGGAACAGCGCACGAAGCCCTGAACCAGGACCGGGCGAAGGACAGCAAGAAACGGACAAAGCGGTTCTGGCTGGCGGCAGTCCTGGCCCTGGTGGTGGTGGCTGCAGCGGTTGCTGCAGCGCTGATGACACTGTCCGCCCAGTCGCCGGCCGACGTCGTGCCCTACCCCACGGTGACCGGGGTCCTGGGCGAGCACCTCGAGGAACTCCAGAAGAGCGTGGAACCGTGAGGCTGGCCTCCCCCGCTGGGCGCGCGTCTGTTCTCGCGTGGTCCGGTGCCATCGTGACGGCCGCACTGCTGACCGGCTGCGGCACAACGGAGGCCGGCCTCGAGCGGGAGGCGGCGCGGCAGCTGCAGGCACGCGTCCTCGAGGTTACCCAGGCGTCGTCGGAAAACGATCCCGCCGCAGCCCTGCGGGCGCTGGAGGGACTTGAGGCTGAACTGGAAGCGGCCCAGTCTGAAGGACAGATTTCCGAGGAACGCCGCCGGAGCATCACCACGATTGCCACGGCCGTCCGTGCAGACCTGAACGAAGCCATCGCAGCAGCGGAGAAGGCTGCGGCGGACAAGGCAGCCGAAGAGGCACGGATCGCCGCGGAGCAGGCAGCTGCGGCCACTCCCCCGCCAGCCGTCGAGGCGCCGGCCCCTGCCCCTGCGCCGGCGCCGGAGGCCGGGAAGGACGACGACAAGAAGGACAACGAGGGCAAGGGCAAAGGCAACGACTGACGCCACATGCGGAAGGGAGCGCCCGTCATAACGACGGCGGCGCTCCCTTCCTGAAAATGGCTTTACCGGGCGGTGCCCTGGGTCAGCCGCTGAGCCCAGTCAGCCAATGCGGCGTCGCCCCGGGTGCTGCGTCAGCGGCCAGCCCGCTCAGGATTGGGCCGCCGAGGCCGGGAACCGCTCCCACACCCTGTGGGCGGCCAGCAGCGCGGTCAGCTCAGAGACCAGTGACTCGGCGTCGTCCGCGGACACGATGCCCGGGGTGTCCTGCGGGATGCCCGCTGCGGCCAGGGCTTCGGCGCCGGAATTCCAGGTGCCGATTGCCTTTGCGTGCCGGTACGCTTCCGTGAGCAGCAGCACTGCCCGCGGGTCGGTGCCTCCGCCGGGAGTGCCTGCCTTGGCATCGAGTCCGGGCGCGGCGTCGGGAGCCGGCGCCGCGGACGCCGCGACGATCACGGCGTCGAACTCGGTGGAACGTGCGGTGAGGTAGGTCCGCTGGACGGGGACCCCGCCGTCGTTCTCTGGTCCAAGGAAGCCGCCCGCCGGGGCGATGACCAGCGGGACAATGCCCTCCGCGTCCAGCGCCTTCCGTGCCGCGTTCACGGCTGCCAGGTCGCTGTCAGCGTCCGCAAGGATGCCCACAACCCTGCCGGCAACCGGCCAGGTCCCGCCTATCTGGGACAGCGCGGGGCTGGGGTCCGAGTCCGGTACCTGTTCGGTTGCCTCCGGTGCGGGAAGGCCCAGTCCCTTGGCGACGGCGGCACACAGTTCCGCGTCCACGTTGGCCAGTGCCGCGAGCTGGCGTTCGCGGATGGACTTCTCGTAGCACTTGCCCAGTTCGAACGTGTAGGCCTGGATGACATGGTCCCGCTCCACCGGGCTGAGGCTGCGGAAGAAGAGCCGTGCCTGGCTGAAGTGGTCGTCAAAGGACGCCGGGTTCTTCCGCTCCTTGATGGATGCGGCCAGTTCCTCCGGCACGTCGATGAAGGCCCCCACATCCTGGCCGGCCAGGAACGGGCAGCCGCCGTCAAGCGAGTTGGGCCGGTAAGGGGCCGCTCCACCGTGGACCGCCTGCTGGTGCATGCCGTCGCGCAGCATATCGTTCACCGGAGCCTGCGGCCGGTTGATGGGGATCTGGGCGAAGTTCGGCCCGCCCAGCCGGGAGATCTGGGTGTCCAGGTAGGAGAACAGCCGCACCTGCAGCAGCGGATCGTTCGTGACGTCGATCCCGGGCACCAGATGGCCCGGGTGGAAGGCCACCTGTTCGGTTTCGGCAAAGTAGTTGGTGGGGTTGGCGTTGAGCGTCATGACGCCGATGGGCTGGACCGGGGCCAGTTCCTCGGGGACGAACTTGGTGGGATCCAGCAGGTCGATGCCTTCGAACATCTGGTCCTCGGTGTCCGGGAAGGTCTGGACACCCAGCTCCCACTCAGGGAAGGCGCCTGCTTCGATGGCGTCGGCGAGGTCGCGGCGGTGGAAGTCAGGATCCATGCCGTTGATGATCTGCGCTTCCTCCCACACCAGCGAATGGACGCCCTGTTTGGGCTTCCAGTGGAACTTCACCAGGGTTGTCCGGCCCTCGGCGTTCACGAACCTGAACGTGTGCACGCCGAAGCCCTCCATGGTCCGGTACGAACGCGGGATGCCGCGGTCGGACATGTTCCACATGGTGTGGGCCTGCGCCTCGGTGTGCAGGGAGACGAAGTCCCAGAAGGTGTCGTGGGCGCTTTGGGCCTGCGGGATCTCCCGGTCCGGGTGCGGCTTCGCCGCATGGACGATGTCCGGGAACTTGATGCCGTCCTGGATGAAGAAGACCGGGATGTTGTTGCCGACGAGGTCATACGTGCCCTCGTCCGTGTAGAACTTGGTGGAGAAACCGCGGGTGTCGCGGACCGTGTCCGCGGAGCCGCGGGAGCCGAGCACGGTTGAGAAACGGACAAAGACGGGCGTCTCCACGTCCTTGGCCAGGAAGCCTGCCCGGGTGATGTTGGCCGCGGTCCCGTAGGAACGGAACACACCGTGGGCTCCCGCCCCGCGGGCGTGGACCACACGCTCGGGGATGCGTTCATGGTCAAAGTGGGTGATCTTTTCGCGCAGGTGGTGGTCCTGCAGCAGGATGGGGCCCCGGGAACCGGCCTTCAGCGAGTGGTCCGTATCGCCGAGGCGGAGCCCCTGCGCGGTGGTCAGGTACTGTCCGGACTGGGCACGGGCAGTGGCCGGCGCGCCGGTAGGGCTTCCGGTCGGCGACACAGCCTCCGGTGCCTGCTGGTCCGGCTTCGGCGGCAGCGGTTCGCGTGGGGTGGTAGGTTCCTGGAGGCTGGCAGGTTCGCTGGCGGGGACGCCGGGAATCTGGATGTTGCTGTCTTCTGGCACGATTTTTTCTCCTCAGGATCGGCAACCTCAGCAGTCATCGGCGCAAACCGCGATACTAAGCGTACTTAGTACCCTAGCAACGATTCCTGCGGCCACAAGCTTTGCGCCTACCCTGAAAACACGAAAGCGGCGTTCCGGATATCCGGAACGCCGCTTTGCTGCAGGCCTAGCTCAGGGTTGCGATGACCTTGTTGAGTGTTGCCGAAGGACGCATCACGGCAGAAGCCTTGGCGTCGTCCGGGTGGTAGTAGCCGCCGATGTCCACCGGCGAGCCCTGGACCTCAGCCAGCTCGCCGACGATCGCCTCTTCCTTGGAGGCAAGCTCTCCGGCGATGGAGCTGAAGGAGGCGGCCAGGTCGGCGTCGTCCGTCTGCTTGGCCAGTTCCTCGGCCCAGTAGCGGGCCAGGAAGTAGTGGCTGCCGCGGTTGTCCAGCTCGCCGGCACGGCGGCTGGGCGACTTGTTCTCCAGCAGGAACGTTCCCGTGGCGCGGTCCAGTGTGTCGGCCAGGACCTGCGCGCGGGCGTTGTTGGTGGTGGTGGCCAGGTGCTCGAAGCTGACGGCCAGGGCCAGGAACTCACCCAGGCTGTCCCAGCGCAGGTGGTTTTCCTTGAGCAGCTGCTGGACGTGCTTGGGGGCAGACCCGCCGGCGCCGGTTTCGAACAGCCCGCCGCCGTTCATCAGCGGAACAACGGAGAGCATCTTGGCGCTGGTGCCCAGCTCAAGGATGGGGAACAGGTCCGTGAGGTAGTCGCGGAGCACGTTGCCGGACACCGAGATGGTGTCCTCACCCTTGCGAATGCGGTCCAGGGTGAAGGCAATCGCCTTGACCGGGGACATGATCTGGATGTCCAGGCCCTCGGTGTCGTGCTCTTTCAGGTACTCGTTGACCTTGGCGATGAGGTTGGCGTCATGGGCGCGCTCCTCGTCCAGCCAGAACACGGCCGGAGTCTGGGAGGCACGGGCGCGGGTCACGGCCAGCTTGACCCAGTCGCGGATGGGCAGGTCCTTGGTCTGGCAGGCGCGCCAGATGTCGCCCTCGGAAACCTGGTGTTCAACCAGGACCTTCCCGGAGCCGTCCACGATCTGGACGGTGCCGGCTTCCTGGATTTCGAAGGTCTTGTCGTGGCTGCCGTATTCCTCGGCGGCCTGCGCCATGAGGCCGACGTTCGGCACGGTGCCCATGGTGGTGGGATCGTAGGCGCCGTTGGCACGGCAGTCATCGATGACCACCTGGTAGATGCCGGCGTAGGAGCTGTCCGGCAGGACGGCCAGGGTGTCGGCTTCCTTGCCGTCCGGGCCCCACATGTGGCCGGAGCTGCGGATCATGGCGGGCATGGAGGCGTCCACGATGACGTCGCTGGGGACGTTCAGGGTGGTGATGCCCTTGTCCGAGTCCACCATGGCCAGGGCGGGACCTTCTTCGAGGCCCTTCTTGATGAGGTTCTGCACGCCTTCGCGTACGTCCTCGGGCAGGTCCTCGAGGCTGCTCAGGATGGCGGCCAGGCCGTTGTTGGGGCTGATGCCGGCGGCGGAGAGCTGCTTGCCGTAGGTCTCAAACAGTTCGGAGAAGTAGGCCTTGACCACGTGGCCGAAGATGATGGGGTCCGAAACCTTCATCATGGTGGCCTTGAGGTGGGCGGAGAACAGCACGCCCTCTTCCTTGGCGCGGGCAACCTGCGCCTTCAGGAATTCGTCCAGGGCGGCGGCGCGCATCACGGTGCCGTCGATGACCTCGCCGGCCAGGACCGGGAAGGCTTTCTTCAGGACCTTGACCGAGCCGTCCTCGCGGACCAGCTGGATGGCGATGGTGCCCTCGGACTCTACAACCACGGACTTCTCGTTGGAACGGAAGTCGTCCTGGCCCATGGTGGCCACGTTGGTCTTCGAGTCGGCGGTCCAGGCACCCATGGAGTGCGGGTTCTGGCGTGCGTAATTCTTGACGGACAGCGGTGCGCGGCGGTCCGAGTTGCCTTCACGCAGGACCGGGTTCACGGCGGAGCCCTTGATCTTGTCGTAGCGCGAGCGGATGGCGGTCTCCTCGTCCGAGGAGGGGTTGTCCGGGTAGTCCGGGAGGGCGTAGCCCTGTTCCTGCAGCTCGGCAATGGCGGCCTTCAGCTGCGGGATGGAAGCGCTGATGTTGGGCAGCTTGATGATGTTCGCTTCCGGCGTCTTTGCCAGCTCACCGAGTTCAGCAAGGGCGTCACCGATCTGCTGCTCGGGGGTCAGGTAGTCACCGAAGACGGCGATGATGCGGCCGGCGAGCGAAATGTCGCGGGTCTCCACCTCCACACCTGCTGTCGAGGCGAACGCCTCGATGATGGGCAGGAACGAATAGGTAGCCAGCATCGGCGCTTCGTCGGTGTGGGTGTAGATAATCTTGGACATGCGCGGGCGTCTCCCTGTGGGTCGGCTTGGTTGTGAAAATTCGGTCTATTTCACCATGTACAACTTACCCGAGCGCAGGGATTTCACCCCTACCGGGACTGCAGCGTTACCCCCGGCACGGGCAGGATTACAGCGATGGAGAACGGACGACGCCGGCACGCACCTGGGGCGCCCATCCGCCGTCGCGCTTTCCTCACCTGGCCATCCCGGCAGGCCGCTGACGGCCATACATGATACGTCACTACTATTTACAAACTTGTCATATGGCGATAAATTCGCAGGGTCACTCCGCCCCTTTCCGGGGCTATCTCCCCGTTACGACAGGACAATAATGACTCGCACCAGGTCTCTGGCTACCGGCTTCCTGAGCCTCTCAGCCGCTGCCGTTCTGGCACTCACCTCCGCCGGCGGAGCCACCGCTGCTCCGGCGGAGGACAAGGCAAGCCCTTCCGTCACCAGCACTGTCGTGGATGCCGCGGGCGTGGCCGACTACTGGACGGCCGACCGGATGCAGAGCGCCATCCCCGGTGACGTCCTCGCGGGCAAGGCCCTGGAACGCGGCAACCGCTCCAACGCCGGGCTCGTGGAAAAGGGCAAGAAGTCTGAAGTCAAGGCCACCAAGGGCAAGCCCACCATCGCCCAGAGCGAGGCGCCGGTCAAGCACATCGGCAAGGTCTTCTTCACCCTGGCTGGCTCGAACTACGTCTGCTCCGGCAACGCCGTAACCTCCGCCAATGAAAGCACCGTGTCCACGGCGGGCCACTGCCTCAACGAGGGACCGGGAGCCTTCGCCACCAACTTCGCCTTCGTGCCGGCCTACGAGAACGGCGCCGAGCCCTATGGCAAGTGGACCGCCAAATCCCTCCACGCCCCCACCCAGTGGAGCGCCAACGGGGACATGGCCTACGACACCGGCTTTGCCGTGATGAACACGCTGAACGGCCAGACCCTCACTGATGTTGTCGGCGGATCCGGCGTGGCGTTCAACGAGGCCCGCGGGCTCACCTACAAGTCCTTCGGCTACCCCGCGGCATCGCCTTTCAACGGCCAGACCCTCAAGAGCTGCACCGGAACAGCCACGAACGATCCCAACAACCCGCAGTTTGGAACCCAGGGCATCCCCTGCGACATGACCGGCGGCTCCTCAGGCGGCCCGTGGTTCATTGGCACCAGCTCCTCGGGCGTCCAGAACTCCGTCAACAGCTATGGCTACAACCGCTCCGCTGTGATGTACGGCCCGTACTGGGGATCCGTCATCCAGCAGACCTACGCCAGTGCAGCAACCTCCTAGAGACACCCCGTCCGGCCCGGAACCCGTCAGTCAGGCCGAACTGGACCAGACGCACGAGGAGATCCTCGAGTACTGGACAGCGGAACGGATGGCGGGGGCCAAACCCCGGGAGCTGCGGCTTCCGGAGGAGGGTCCGCGCCTCAAGCAGAGGGGCGAGGACGCTGGTGGCCAGGGGTCCGGCACCCCTGAGTAGGACAAGGCCTGGAAACGACGACGGCGCCCGTCCCCTTCGCGGGGCGGGCGCCGTCGTCGTTAGCTCATCGATTGCTCCGTAACTGACGTTCTCGGATGCGAAAACGGCAGGTACGGAGCAATCGATGATGGGCCCACGCCGGCAGGGTTCCCTGGCCGTGGAGCCGCTCCCGGCGAGGGCCCCGGCCCCGAGCTTGCGAGAGCAGGGAGCCGGTGCGGACGCAGCGAGGCTAGGGTGCCGGTGGGGATTAGTGGAAGAAGTGGCGCGCCCCGGTGAAGTACATGGTGACGCCGGCCGCGTTGGCTGCGGCAATAACTTCCTCGTCCCGGACGGAACCGCCGGGCTGGACCACGGCGCGGACGCCGGCGTCGATCAGGATCTGCAGGCCGTCGGCGAACGGGAAGAAGGCGTCAGACGCAGCAACGGCACCGCGTGCGCGGGCAGGCGCGGAGGCACCGCTGGTGTTCGAGGCACCGCCCGCACCTTCGATGTCGGACTCCACCGTCACGCCGAGGGTGTTGGCCCGCTCCACGGCCAGGCGGCATGAGTCCAGGCGGTTGACCTGGCCCATGCCGATGCCCACGGCAGCGCCGTCCTGGGCGAGGAGGATGGCGTTGGACTTCGCCGCGCGGCAGGCGGTCCAGGCGAAGGCGAGGTCCGCGAGCGTCTTCTCGTCGGCGGCTTCACCCGCAGCCAGGGTCCAGTTGGCGGGGTTGTCGCCGTCGGCGTCCACCTTGTCGCTGACCTGGACCAGCATGCCGCCGGAGACCTGGCGGAACTCCGTGGGGTAGCGGCCGTAGCCTTCCGGCAGGGCGAGCAGGCGGATGTTCTTCTTCTTGGACAGGATCTCCACGGCCTCCGGTTCGAAGCCCGGCGCGATGACCACCTCGGTGAAGATGTCCTTGACGGTATTGGCCATGGCCGCGGTGACCGGACGGTTGGCTGCGATCACGCCGCCGAAAGCCGAAACCGGATCGCAGGCGTGGGCCTTGGCGTGGGCGTCGGCGATCGGGTCCGCGGCATTCGCGGAACCTACAGCAACGCCGCAGGGGTTGGCGTGCTTGATGATGGCCACGGCGGGCTCGCTGAAATCGTAAGCGGCGCGCAGGGCCGCGTCGGCATCCACGAAGTTGTTGTAGCTCATGGCCTTGCCGTGCAGCTGGTCGGCCTGGGCGATGCCCACCGGGGCAGCCTTGTCCACATATAGGGCAGCCTGCTGGTGCGGATTCTCGCCGTACCGCAGCACCTCGGACCGCTCCAGGGACAGGCCGGCGTAGGCAGGCCAGTCGATCACGCCGTCGCCGTCTTCGTCGAGGAACTGGCTCGCGGTCCAGGTGGCGACGGCGTTGTCGTAGGAGGCCGTATGGGCGAACGCCTTGGCGGCCAGCCGGCGTCGTGTCTTCAAATCAAAGCCGCCCTCAGCGGCCGCGGTGACCACCTGGCCGTAGAAGGACGGGTCCACCACAATGGCGACGGCGGCGTGGTTCTTCGCAGCGGAACGCACCATGGCGGGGCCTCCGATGTCGATCTGTTCGACGACGTCGTCCTGGGCGGCGCCGGACTTGACGGTCTCCACGAACGGGTAGAGGTTCACCACCACGAGGTCGAAGGGTTCGATCTCCATCTGCGTGAGCGTGTCCATGTGGGCTGCCACGCGGCGGTCCGCCAGGATGCCGCCGTGCACGCGCGGGTGCAGGGTCTTGACCCGGCCGTCCAGCATCTCCGGGGAACCCGTGACTTCCTCGACTTCCTGGACCGGGATGCCTGCGGCGGCAATCTTCTTGGCCGTGGAGCCGGTGGACACGAGCTTCACCCCCGCGGCATGCAGGCCCTGCGCGAGCTCCTCCAGACCGGTCTTGTCGTAAACCGAGATCAGTGCCCGGCGGATGGGAACACGGTCGATGGATACGCGCTCATGCTGCGTGAAGCTCACAAATGTCTCCGTCTTATCTCGCGGAACAGTGCCGCGGTTGGTGGGGATACGGCCCAGTTTATCCCGAAGCGGAGGTTGCCCCGCGAGTCGGCCGGAGTGTGAACCCCAGTACGCCCGGCTAAAGTTTTCCCAGGAGGCTGCGATGAATACTTACACCACTGTGCCGAGCGGCGAACAGGTGGTCCAGGAACTGCCCTGGCGATGGAAAGTCCAGGGCAAGATCTTTCTGATCGGCGGCCTCGGCTTCATGTTCGATGCCTGGGACGTGACGCTCAACGGCATCCTCATTCCTTTGCTCTCAACCCACTGGGCCCTTTCCCCTGGCGAGGTGGCCTGGGTGGGGACCTCGAACCTGATCGGCATGGCCGTGGGCGCGTTTGTGTGGGGCACCATCGCCGACACCATCGGACGCAAGAAGGCCTTCACGGCCACGCTGCTGATCTTCTCGCTCTTCACCGTCCTGGGCGCCTTCTCCCCCGACTTCATCTGGTTCTGCGTGTTCCGCTTCATGGCCGGGTTCGGCCTGGGCGGCTGCATCCCGGTGGACTACGCACTGGTGGGTGAGTTCACCCCCCGCAAGCAGCGCGGCAAGGTCCTCACGGCGATGGACGGCTGGTGGCCGGTGGGGGCAGCCCTGGCGGGCTTTGTGTCGGCCGGGCTCGTGGCCCTGTACGGCGACTGGCGGCTCACCATGCTGGTGATGGTCCTGCCCGCCCTGCTGGTGTTCTGGGTCCGGCGCAGCGTCCCGGAGTCCCCGCTGTTCCTGATCCGCAAGGGCCGGCGTGAGGAGGCGGCCAAGGTCATCGACGGGCTGGTGGCCGCGACCGGTGCGGAACCCCGCGCCTACAGCCTGCCCGACGCCAAGGAAGTGCCACGGCTCTCGGCCGGCAGCGCCTGGCACCAGCTGAGGCTGGTCTGGCAGTTCAACTGGAAGATTACTGCCACGGCCTGGGCACTGTTCTTCAGCATCCTGCTGGTCTACTACCTGTCACTGACCTGGATGCCCAGGATCCTGATCGGCGCCGGGTTCGCAGAGTACAAGGCGTTCGTCACCACGGCGTCCATGGCCGCCGTCGGGCTTCTGGGTGTTGTTGTGGCCGCCCTCTTGGTGGAACGGGTTGGGCGCAAATGGATCCTGGCCATCACCGGCCCGTTGTCCGCGCTGACCCTGGTGATCGTGGCTTTTGTGGTGGACATCCCCACGGCGGCGGTGTTCTGGCTGCTGGTGTTCGGGTTCGTGGTGCAGGTGGCCATCCCGGTGCTGTACGCCTACGTGTCCGAGCTCTACCCCACCGAGCTGCGCGGCACCGGCTTCGGCTGGGCATCCACGTTCTCCCGCCTGGGCGCCGGCTTCGGGCCGCTTATTTTCGCCAACTACTTCTGGCCCGAGCTGGGGCTGGCCACGTCCTTCGCCCTCGCCGGCGGGCTGGTCCTGATTGCGGTGCTGTGGATGGCGTTCTTCTCCCCGGAGACCAAGCAGCGCCGCCTCGAGTAACCCCTTCCCCACCCCAACTAGGTAGCAGCAGATGTCGCTTTGAGCCCCCATTCCGGCATCTGCTGCTACCTAGTTGGGCGACCAGCCCCGGTTTCGCAGTGCCGAACGGACTTTGGCGACGGCGGGCCGCGCCTCGTTCTCCATGTGCCGCTTCGAGATCCTCACAAGCAGCCAGCCTGCCCGGGCAAAGTCCTCTTCACGGGCAATATCGCGGACGATCTGAGCAGCCTCGGAATGCCCTTCGCCGTCGTACTCCACCGCTACTTTCTGTTCCGGATAGCTCAGGTCGGGTTGGCGGACGATGCCGGAACCAAGCTCCCTGACCGTGTTCAGCAGGGGTTCGGGCAATCCGGCATCCTCCAGCGCAAGCCTCAGCCTGGTTTCCTGCGCGGAGTCCGCCCCTACCCGGGACCGGTCAACCGCAACCCGGGCCTTCCTGATACCGGGCGTCCCTTTGTGCCGGTCGAGCATTTCCTCAAGATCCTCCCGGGTTGCATGGGGCTCGGACCTGCCTTCGAAGTCCGGACGCGGAATCCGCAGCAGGTGATCGGCAACAACAGTCAGTTCTTCGATGCTCATCTTGCGGGAACAGTCCAACCAGGTCCTTACCCGGGAGGTGATCAGGAGGCCGTTATGGGTCACGATCTCGTCAGCAAAAAACTGGCCGCGGTGTCCCCGGACTCCGCTTCGGCGCGGAATGGCTTTAGTGTCCGGCCTGGAGATGTGGGTGATGGGGTCGTCCTTCCCAGGGAGGAACCCTGGGAAGGACCACAGCGTGAAGGCCGTCGCATGGGAGGCTGCAGAGAATCCGGTGACCAGTGTCAACGGCCGGACAATTGACTCCCGCTCAAAAAGCCGAGGGTGAAACGCCTGCCTGATCCCCCGGCTCGGTGTGTCCAGGGAATGGTGCCGCAGCCGCCCTACTGTAACTCCGGCGTCGGCCGCTTCCCGGAAAGTAAAAGCGCCGGATGGAAGCAGGTCCGGCATTGGCCGCGGAGTTCTCATGGCTCATCGTGGCAAATTTCCGCCCGGGACTGCCGAAGTTATCCACAGGAGCGCCCCCGCTCCCCAAGTAGGTAGCAGCAGATGTCGGTTTGGGCCCCTATTCCGACATCTGCTGCTACCTAGTTGGGTGGGGTGGAGGGGTCAGGCGGGGAGGTTCGAGGCGCCGGCGCGGTGTCCGGCGGCGAGGGAGGCCAGGGTGGAAACCAGCAGGCGGCGCTCCACGACTTTGATGCGCTCATGCAGGGTTTCCTCGGTGTCGGACTCCTCGATGGCCACGGCCTCCTGGGCGATGATGGGGCCGGTGTCCACCCCGGCGTCCGCCCAGTGCACGGTGCAGCCGGTGACCTTCACGCCGTAGGCCATAGCGTCCCGCACCCCGTGGGCGCCCGGGAAGGCCGGAAGCAGTGCCGGGTGCGTGTTCAGGTACTTGCCGTTGAAGGCATCGATGAACTCCGGGCTGACGATGCGCATGAACCCGGAGGAGACCACCACATCGGGCTGGAACCGGGCCACGGCGTCGGTCAACGCGGCATTCCAGGCGGCCCGGTCCGGGTAGGCCTTGAAGTCAACCACGAACGTCGGGATCCCTGCGGCCGCGGACCGTTCCACCCCGAAGGTGCCCGGACGGTCGGCACCCACAGCCGCGATTTCCACGTCCAGCTCCCCCGCCCTGACCGCATCAATGACAGCCTGGAGGTTGGACCCGGTACCGGAAACGAGGACTACGATGCGCATGGCTCTAGCTTATGGGCAGGCTCGCGTAGGCTGGAAAACATGAACACCTCCCCCGAACCGGCTGGGCAGCAGCGGACCAGGCCGCCGCTCAGCGAGGCAGCCAAAGCCTCGCTGTCCAAGACCCATACCCTGTTCCGGATGTTCGTCATCTCGGTGCTCGGCGCCTTCTTCGTCTACCAGCTGGACGTCAACCACCTCTGGCTGACCGGGATCCTCACGGCGGCCAGTGTGGCCCTGGGCATTGTCCTCCTGGTACGGGCCGCGAAGCTGAAGGAATCCAGGCTGGTCCTGATCGGCACCATCTCCGGCCTGGTGGTGTCCGCCATCATGGTGCTGCTGATCCTGGTCACCGCCGTGTTCTTCGACGAAGTGCGCCAGTACCAGGCGTGCATGGGACGGGCGCTCACGGACCAGGCGCAGTCGGCGTGCCGGGTCCAGCTGGAAAGCTCACTGCCCCGGCAGCTCCCCTAGCCACCCCCACGCAGATGCGGCACTGCTGCCCCTAAGCCCGGGAAACCAGTTCCGCGTCCTCGACCGACGCCGCCTGCTCACGTTCCAGCCACGGCCCGGCCGCGTAACCGATCACGACGCCGACAGCCACTTCCGCAGCCAGCCACACCGCAGTCCAGAACGGGTCCGGACCAATGTCCGTCAGGCGGCCGATTCCCGCCGAGCCGCGGGCCAGCCACGCCAGGCCGAAGGACAGCAGCCCGGCTGCCAGGCCGGCGAGGATCCCCAGCACCAGGGTGGACACTGTTGCCGTGAACCAGCGGGCACGGACCTTGATGGAAAGCCACTCATCGAAGTGGTTTTCGCCTTCGCGCAGGAACCACCAGCCGGCCAGCACGCCCGCCAGCACCGGGACGATCAGGGCCACAAAGGCGTAGTCCAGTGGCCCGGAGGGGATGGCGGCCAGCACCGGAATGGACGGCAGGGGTCCGACGGCGGTCCCCAGGGGACCCACCTGTGAACCGACCCCCATGGCAAACCCGGCCCCGGACGTCCAGGCCAGGGCGAAGACCGCAAGGTTGGGGAGGAACCCGAGCTGCGCAATGGTCAGGGCGGCACCCCCTGCGGCGCCGGCGTCGAGCGCCTCATAGACGGCAACCACCAGGTTCCAGTGGATGAACAGGTCCACTGCCAGCAGCACGGCAGCCAGGGCCAGCGCTGAAACGGTGGCCACAAAGCCGGCCTTGCCGGCGGAAGCAAGGTAGGAGCCTGCCCACCGCGAATGCTGGCTGGCGCGGGAAATCCAGTCCACGGCGTCGACGCCGATGAGCCGGCTCCAGGAACCGGCCTCCCGTCGGGCGCCAATCACCATGCCGAGAGCGTAGGGAATAAGCGGGATCAGCATGGCGAACCAGGGATTGATGCCCACGTCCGGGGTACGGCAGACGAAGCCGGTGGCCGTTCCGAAGGCGGCGTAGACAACCCATGAGCCGAGCAATGCCTGCCACAGCTGGTCGGTGTAGGAAGCGCGGGCGAGGCGCCGGCCGGCGCGCCACGCAAGGAGGAAAGGCAGCAAGGTAAGGCCCAGCGGAACCAGCGACAGAACGCCGGATTCCCCGTTGCCTGCGGCGTCCGAACCTGCGGCGCTGAGTTCCAGCGGAACTCCGTGAACCAGCAGCCAGGACTGCCCCGCCAGGCGGGCCAGGACGTCGAAGGAGCTGTTCTGGAAGCCGGCAGTGGCCCACACAGCGATGATCGGGGCGATCACCGCCAGCGCGGAAATGATGGCTGCCTGCGCCGTTTCGAGGGCACCCTGCAGCCATAAGGGCATGGGAAGGCCACGGTCTCCGGTCTGGTCAGCACGCATTTTCATCGTGCCCCATGGTGTCACGGCAGGGGCGTCCTGGCGGGGAACGACAGGCTCAACCGCTATATCGGCCGAAGTCCGGAGCACGCTGTTCCGGCGCTTTTCGGAGTGGTCCGCCGTAAAATTTAACTGTCCACAACGAGTGGATTGGAGGGAAGAAATGACTACCGCATCCCCACATGCACACGGCGTCCATTTTGGCCGGGCAGACGTCCAAAACGCCGGCATGGGAGTGGGAATCCTTTTGATGCTGGTCGGTGTCCTGGGCTTCATCCCGGGTGTCACCACCCAATACAGCGAACTGATGTTCCTCGGACCGGCGTCGCACGCCATGTTCCTGGGGCTGTTCCAGGTGTCCATGCTGCTTAACGTCGTGCAGCTGGCCATCGGTGCCACCGGCTGGGCCATGTCCCGGACTGAACACGGGGCACGGAACTTCCTCCTGGGGGCAGGCGGACTGTACATCGTCCTGGCCATTTTCGGGCTCATTGTCGGAGTCGATTCAGCGGCGAACTTCCTGGCCCTGAACATGATGGACAACTGGGCACACCTGGTCCTGGGCGTCGTGATGATTGTTGCCGGCTGGCTGTTTTCCAGGACGGCGGCCCGCAGGCCATAACCCGGAATCCGTAAACCGGGAAACAGGAGCCGCGAATGAAGAAGAACCCTAAGTTCTGAAGATATTCGTCCTACTGGCTGGTGCAGTTGCCGCCGTACGCGGGGACTGCACCAGCATTCAAGAAAGTTCCGCATGCACAACGACGCCGGGAGCCCGTCAGTGGACTCCCGGCGTCGCGTGCTGTGCGCTTGACTCAGCGGCTGCCCGGTCGAGGACGCCTCGGCGGCGCACCCAAACGTTGGCGGTGGAGCTTAGCGGCGGGCGTCGCGGTCCACGCCGTCCGCGTCAATGTGCTCCTTGCGGACTTCCTCGCTGACCGTGACGTCGTCCTGGACGACGTCCTTGTCGAGGCGGACACGTTCCACCGGAACGGTTTCCTTCTCCACGACGGGGCGCTCCTCATGGAGGATGACCTCGTGCTCCTCTTCGCTGATGTCCGGGCCGCCCAGGGCGTCGCCGCGGTTGGCGTCGGTGATGGGCTCGCGCTCCAGGCGGACCTCTTCACGCTGCACGGGAACAGTCCTGGTGACGTTTTCCGTGGTGACGTACTTCCGCAGCCGTGCCCGTCCGGTGGTTTCACGCTCGGTGCCGACGTGGAGCCGTTCCTCCGAACGGGTCATGGCGTCGTCCGTAGTAGGACCGGACGTGTCGTGGCCCACCGCGTGGCGGTCGGTGGCGTCCCGGTCAAGGTCGTGGTCGCGGCCAATACCCGCGGTGGGGGTGCCGGCATTCAGGTCTGCATCGCCCTGGAAGTCGACATCCTTCCGGGTGTCCACGTCGTCATTGCGGGCGTCCGAGTAGGTGCGGGCACCACGGTCGTAGTAGGTGTACAGGCGGTCCTCTTCCTCGGGCGTGAGGTGGCCGTCCACATCGACGCGCGGGGCGTCCTTGACGTGCTCCTTGGTGTAGGGAACCACCAGGTCGTCGCCCTGGCTGTGTGCTCCCTCGACGGGAATGAAGGACTGCGAGGTGCCGAAGAGCCCCGTCTTGACGGTGACCCAGGTGGGCTCGCCCGTGTCGTCGTCTGCGTAAAGCTGTCCGATGGAGCCGATCTTCTCGCCATCTGAACCGATGACGTTGCCACCCTTGGTGAGCAGGCTTTCAATGTTTTCCCTGTTGAGCATGACGTCTCCTTGGATGTGTCGTTGCGCTGGGCTTTGCCAACAATGTGGATGTCCCGGCGCCGGGAGTTCCCGGCGCTGGCCTCCGCCCCGTTGCTTGAGGCTCTGCGTTGGCTGCACTCCTACACTAAGCATGCTTAGCATCATATGCAAAGCCTACTTAGTAATTTTTTTCAGTCAGGGGTCCTGCTGTTCACGCATCCTTTCCCCCGGCGTCACATCCAATCCCCCGCACGGCAACGCCGCCCGCCCACCGTGGAGGGGTGAGGATCGCAATTGTTGCTGAATCATTCCTGCCGCTGATGAACGGCGTGACGCATTCCATCCTGCGCGTGCTGGAGCACCTTGAGAACCGGGGCGACGATGTCCTGGTGATCGCGCCTTCCACGCTGGACGGGGAAGCGCCGGGCCGTGTCCGGGGCGCGGAGGTCCTCCGGCTGCCGGCGGTGCCGCTGGCAGGCTATGCAAACGTCCGGGTGGCGATGGGCGGTGTGTACCGGGTCAAGCGCATCCTTGCCGACTACGCACCGGACGTTGTCCACCTCGCCTCGCCCTTCGTCCTTGGCTGGCGGGCGGCACAGGCGGCACACCAGCTGGGCATTCCCAGTGTGGCCATCTACCAGACCGAAGTGCCCAGCTACGCGGCGAGGTACGGCGTGCCGTTCCTGGAAAACTGGGCCTGGAACCGGGTTGAAAACATCCATCTGCTCGCCACCCGCACCCTGGTGCCGTCCACGTTCGCGCTGAACCAGTTGCGCGGCCGCGGCATCCCCAGGGTGCAGATGTGGCGCCGCGGAGTGGATACGGCACGGTTCTCGCCGGATAAGCGCGACGACGGCTGGCGGGCTTCCGTGGCTCCAGGCGGACAGCGGATCATCGGCTACGTGGGACGGCTGGCCGTGGAGAAACAGGTGGAGGACCTCGCTGCCCTGGCCGGGATTCCCAACACCAGGCTTGTGGTTGTTGGCGACGGACCCCAGCGGGCTGCCCTCGAAGAGGCCTTGCCCGACGCGGTTTTTACCGGCTTCCTGGGCGGTGAGGAGCTGGCACGGGCCGTCGCTTGCTTTGATCTCTTTGTGCACCCGGGTGAATTTGAGACCTTCTGCCAGACCATCCAGGAGGCCATGGCATCGGGGGTTCCGGTGGTGGCCACCGGCAGGGGCGGACCGCTCGATCTCGTGGAAAACTCACGGACAGGCTGGCTCTACGAACCAGGTGATCTGTCAGGCCTCCGCAGCCACGTCCTCGACCTGATGGGCGACGACGCGAAACGCCGCGCGTTCGCTGCCGCAGCCCATGCTTCCGTGCAGGACAGGACGTGGCCGGTGCTGTGCGGGGAGCTGGTCCGGCACTACGAACATGTCATTGCAGCCGAACCGGCAAAGGCATCAACGGGCTTCCGGGCGGGGGCAGCGCAGTGAGGATTTCGGTGATCGGCTGCGGCTACCTTGGAGCCGTCCATGCGGCCACCCTCGCTTCCATGGGCCATACCGTGGTGGGGATCGACGTCGACGCCGGCAAAGTGGACCAGCTGGCACGGGGTGCCGCCCCGTTCCACGAACCTGGACTGGACGAACTCCTGCGGAACGGCCGGAGCACCGGCCGGCTCACCTTCTCCACCGACGCCGCCGGTGCGCAGGAGGCGCAGGTCCACTTCCTGTGCGTGGGCACCCCGCAGGACAAAACGTCCGACGCCGCCGATCTCACCTTCCTGGTCTCCGCCATCGAAACGCTGCTGCCGCACCTGGCCGCAGGCGCCGTCGTCGTGGGTAAATCCACGGTGCCCGTGGGCACGGTGGAGATGCTGCGCGGTGTCCTGGCCCGGCGGCCGGACGTGATGCTGGGCTGGAACCCGGAGTTCCTCCGGCAGGGGACGGCGGTGAAGGACTCGCTGGTGCCGGACCGGCTGGTGTACGGCGTGGACGGCGGGCGCGGAGCCGCGTTCCATCCCCGCAGCGGCGCCCCGGTGGGGGTCACGGCGGCGCTGGACGCCGTCTACGAACCGCTCCTCAGGGCCGGCATACCCCGCCTGGTCTGCAACTTCGCCACGGCGGAGCTCATCAAGTCGGCGGCGAACGCCTACCTTGCCACCAAAGTGAGCTTCATCAACGCGGTGGCCGGGCTGTGCGACGCGTCGGGAGCGGACGTGGCGGAGCTGGCCGAGGCCATGGGCATGGACCCGCGCATCGGCGGGCGGTACCTGCACGCCGGCCTGGGCTTCGGCGGCGGCTGCCTCCCCAAGGACATCCGCAGCTTCCGGATACAGGCCGCCCATGCAGGGGCCACGGCCCTGGACGAGTGGATGCAACTGGTGGATTCGGTCAACCAGGGCCAGCGTGAACGCACCGTTGCCCTGGCTGCGGAGCTTTCCGGCGGCAGCGTTGCCGGCCGCTCCATCACTGTCCTGGGTGCATCCTTCAAGCCCGACACCGACGACATCCGGGACTCCCCCGCCCTGGACGTCGCCGACCGGCTCGCCGCCGCCGGGGCGCACGTGACCGTCACGGACCCCAAAGCGATAAACCACGCCTGGCGGCGTTACCCGCGCCTGCGGTTCGAGGCGTCAACGGAACGGGCGCTCGAGGGCGCCGAGCTGGTGCTGCTGCTTACCGAATGGGATGAATACCGCCGCCTCTGCCCCGCCGCTGCCGGCGCCCGGGTACGACGCCGGGTGGTGCTGGACGCACGCAACGCACTGGACACCGCGGCCTGGCAGGCCAACGGCTGGTCGGTGCGCGGCCTGGGCACCGGCAGCGCTGCGGCACACCCGCCCGTGCAGGCACCGGCTCCGCTCCTTTCCTGACAGCGCGCGCCAGGAAACCCGGTCAGCCCAGCAGCCCCAGCTCTTCAAAAGCGAGTGCCACGCCGTTGCCGGCCGGCCCGGCGGTGGTCCGGTCCGCGACGGCCAGCACCGCAGGGTGCCCGCCTTCCACGGCGATGCCCACACCTGCGTACTCCAGCATCTCGATGTCGTTGGCGCTGTCCCCAATGGCCACGATGTCCGCGCGGTCCAGGCCCAGGTGCTCCTCCACCACCTGGATGCCCACGGCCTTGTGCGTCCCGGCCATGAAGATCTCGCCGGCCCGGTCGCCCAGGGCGGAGAGGGAACTGGGGATCAGGCCCACCTGCGGCCCCAGCCCCGCCACCAGCTGCGTCAGCGGAACCGGGGAATCAAAGCAGGATATTTTGGCGTAGGACGTGGAGCGGAGGTCGTCGCTGTACTGCATGGGCCCCAGGATGTCCTCCAGGGGATCAACATCGGTGCTGAGGACCCCGTCATGCTGCGCGCGCCCGGCGAAAATGGGGCCGAGCACCTCCCGCAGCCTCCGGTCCACGCCCGTCCGGCCGTGCAGTGCCTCGGGTGCTTCCAGGATGTAGGCGGCGCCGTGCGCGTCCAGCGTTTCCACGATGAGCGCTGCCAGGTCCGGGGCGAAGCGGGTGTCCTTCAGGACTTCTCCCCCAAGCTCCACCCGGGCACCGGCGCCGGTGATGCTGCCGTCGAAGCCGGCATCCAGGATGTGCGTTGGGACCATGGACAGCGGCCGCCCGGTGCAGACGAAAACCAGGTGTCCCAGCCGGCGTGCTGTCCGGACCGCGTCGACGTGCGCGGCAGGCGCCAGTCCGTGGTCGGCGTAGGTGCCGTCGATGTCGAGGAAGATGGCACGCGGCCGGACGGTCTGCTGGCTGCGCATGCCGGGACTCCTTGGTTTGTGGCGGGGACAGTCAATCCTATCGAAGCGTTCCCCGTTGCCCGGGCGGGGTTTGCCGGCACTGGAGAAAGTGGTGCACTCCTGCCGGGAAAACTGACAGTCATCCCGTGATAATCAAACTCTTGCAGAGCAGTAAGCACGCTGATTGAATTATGGAACCGGAAATGGGGGCCCGGCACAACTTACTGACAAGGAGTGACAACATGGGCATTCTCGGATTTCTCATTTTGGGCCTGATCGCCGGAGCCATTGCGAAGGCTATCCTGCCCGGCCGCCAAGGCGGAGGCTGGGTGGTCACCCTGGTCCTCGGCGTTGTCGGTGCAATCCTGGGCGGCTGGATCGGTTCGCTGATCTTCGGCGGCGGGCTGGCCGAATTCTTCGATATCCGCACCTGGCTGCTGGCAATTCTCGGTTCAATCATCGTGCTGCTGGTTTATGGCGCAGTCACTAACCGCAGCTCCCGCCGGGCATAGCGGCTCCTTTATTCAGACAACCCGAAAAGCGCTGTCCCCCATGCGGGGACAGCGCTTTTGCGTTTGCAGGACAGGGACCGCCAACGGGCCGAAGAAGTCTGCGCGGAACCGGTTCCCGGCAGCTGGTCACATTTCGGCTCCCGCGCTCTATGATGTCCGAGGGGGGTGGTGTCTTGGCTGATTCTTGGAACCACAGCACGAGTGCGCCAGCACAGACTTTCGGGGCCGTTCTTGATGCCAGCCCGGACGCGCTGCTGGCCATAGCCGCGGATGGCAGCATCGTTCTGGTCAACGCCGCAGCCGGGAGGCTGTTCGGCTATAGGCCCGGTGACCTCACCGGACGGGACCACCGCTCACTCCTCGCTGAAGGCTTCCGCGGCGAAGCGGACCAGCTTTTCGCCCGGCTTCGCGCCCTCCCCGGGGACCACCCGCCGCCCCGGGAAATTTACGGGCTGCACAGCGACGGAACGGAATTCCCCGCCGAAGCAACGGGATCACTCTTGCCGTGGGATGCCGCACCGCTTTTCCCTCCGGCGTCTCCGGGGAACGAGGCACCTCCGCGGACTCCGGACGGGAAGCAGGGGCCAGACGACGGCAGCCGCGCGCATCCGCTGCTCCTGCTCTCGGTCCGGGGCACTTCCCACCGCCAGGCCGCGGACGCCGACCTGCGGGAAGCGATGTCCCTGCTGACCGCGACGCTGGAATCCACCGCGGACGGCATTTTGGTGATGAGCTCCGAGGGCAGGGTGGCCGGTTTCAATGACCAGTTCCTCACCATGTGGGGCATCCCGCCGGCACTCATGGAGGGGGACAGCGAGGAGCCCGTCCTGCGGCTCGTCATCTCACAGGTGGCGGATCCTGCGGGCTTCCTGGCGCGGATCAGCGCGCTGGAGGAAGACCAGGCAGCAGAAAGCCATGATGTCCTGGACTTCGCGGACGGACGCACCTTTGAACGGTATTCGCGGCCGCAGCGGGTGGGCGAAAAAATCGTTGGGCGGGTATGGAGTTTCCGGGACGTCACGCCGCGGCGCCAGGCCCAGGAGCAGGCCCACCAGGCCATGTTGGACCTGGCGGCGCAGGCCGAGAAGCTCCGGGCCATGGCGTTCCAGGACCCGCTGACGGGGCTTGCCAACCGCGCCGTGTTCAACGACGCCCTGGCTGGTGCCTTGCGGGAACCGCGGCTCAAGGCCGTTGACGTGCTGCTCCTGGACCTGGATGACTTCAAGGAAGTCAATGACATCCTTGGCCACCAGGCCGGCGACGACATGCTGGTTGAGGTGGCCCGGAGGCTCCGTGGCTGCGCCCCTACGGCCGATGTTGTGGCCCGCCTGGGCGGAGACGAGTTTGTGGTGCTCCTGACCGCCTGCCCGGACGCGGATGCGATCGCCGAGTGCATCGTCCGGTGCCTTCACGTCCCCGTCACCATCCAGGGCACGGTCCTGCGGCCCAGCCTCAGCCTGGGACTCGCATCCCTGGGCCGGGACAGCGTGGGCGCCTCAGAGCTGCTCCGGCAGGCGGACATCTCGATGTACGCGGCAAAGGCCGCCGGCAAGAACCGGTTCCTGCGGTTCCATCCGGACATGATGACGGCCCTGGTGCAGCGGACCCACATGGAAGCCGGCCTGCAGCTGGCCGTGGCCCGGGGCGAAATCACGGTGGATTTCCAGCCGATCGTTTCGCACCGCATGGGGCAGGTGGTCACGTTCGAGGCGCTGGCCCGGTGGGACAGGGACGGCGGGCGCGTCCCGCCGTCGGTCTTCATTCCGCTGGCCGAACGCACGGGGCTGATCAACGAGATCGGTGCTGAAGTGATGGCGCTGGGCATGGTGCAGCTGGCACCGTGGCTGAGCGAGGATCCCTCGCGGTCGCTGGCCGTGAACGTCTCGGGAGTACAGCTGCAGGACCCCCTGTTTGCGCAGACGGTCCTCCGGCTGGCGGAGGCCAGCGGCGTCGCCGCCTACCAGCTGGTCCTCGAGGTTACCGAGAGCGTGTTTTTCGACGCCGACTGCAGCCTCATCAAACAGCTCAGCACGCTGCGGGATGAGGGAGCCAGGGTTGCCCTGGACGACTTCGGCACCGGATACTCCTCACTGGGCAGGCTGCAGGACCTGCCGGTGGACACGGTGAAGATCGACAAGACCTTCATCTCCATGGTGCGCACCGGCACGGAGCGGCTACCCATCCTCAGTTCCATGATCAACATGGCCCACAGCCTGGGATTGACCGTCACCGCGGAAGGCGTGGAAACGGCGGCGCAGGCGGACTACCTGGCGGCCCTGGGTTGCGATTCGCTGCAGGGATACCTGTTTTCGCTGCCGCAGCCGGGCCGTCGGCTGGCAAACGCGCTGCAGCAGGCGGAGGAAGCCCTTACTGCGCTGAAGGAACGGTAGGAAGGACGACGACGGCGCGAGCCGGTTAAGCGGCCTGCTTGCGGCCTGCCTGCTTCGCGGATTTCTTCGGCTGGGATGCTGCGGGTGCGGGCGGCGCTGCGTGCCGGACTGCCGGTTCTTCGCCTGCATGCTCGGGCACCACCTGCTGGGCCACTGTCTGTGCTTCCGCCGGCCCTGCTTCTGCTGCACGCTCGGGCACCACCTGCCGGGCCACTGAATACTCGTCTTCCGGGTGCCCGGCGTAGGCCATTCGGGCGTCGCGGTTGCGGCGCCAGCGGCGGAGCAGGTCGGCGGCGGCCACGATGCCCGCCAGCGGGGTGAGGACCGCAGCGGTGTAGACAAACAGCATCCAGGTCAGGGTGGTCAGCGGGGGCTGGTTGTTGTGCAGGAGGGACAGCCCGCCCAGGAGTCCCACGGCCCAGAACAGCAGCACGGCGGTAAGGACTGCAGCGGCCGGAAAATACTGGTTGCTCACGATCTTTTTCAGGGTTTCCATGCACTTCCTCCTGCCTGGCCGGGGCACGGCAACAGCCGCTCACCACAAGTATGGGGCTCAGGATCGGCCAAACCGTGCAAGACGCCTCGGCGAGTGATGAACGTAACTGGGGCGGCCGTCGTCGTCCGCTGTTGCAGGGATCTTCCGCTGGCTCAAGGGGCCCACTAGCGTGAGGCGTGTCCGCTCACAAAGCCCTCCAGGAGGTCCCCATGCGCAAAGTCACCGCCGGCCTGTTCCACTCCGTGGACGGCGTGGTGTCCGATCCCTACAAGTTCCAGTTCGACAGCTTTGACGACGAGCTGGGAGCCGGCCTGACCACCATGATGGACACCGTGGACACGGTGGTGCTGGGCCGGGTGAGCTATCAGGAGTGGGCCGGGTACTGGCCCACCGCATCCGTGGACGAGGACTTTGCCGCCTTCATCAACCCGGTGGAGAAGTTCGTGGCATCGCGCACCCTGGCGGAACCTCTCGAATGGCAGAACTCGCGCCTGATGGACGCCCCGCTGGAGGAATTTACGGCAGCGCTCAAGGAGCGTGAGGGCGGCGAAATTGCCGTGTGCGGCAGCATCTCGGTCACGCGGCAGCTGCTGTTCGCCGGCCTGCTGGATTCCCTGACGCTCATGACCCATCCGGTGGTGGCGGGGAGCGGCCGGCGCCTCTTCCAGGACGGCGACCCCTGCACCCGTCTGGTCCTGCTGGACCAGTCCCGGACCAGCAAGGGCAACGTGATCACCACCTACGGGCGGCTTGGGGCGTAGGGCCCTACACACTGTCCCGCGACTGTGACAGGGTTTGGATATGGGTGAAGACATTATTGATCCTGATGACGAGGCCGTGCCCGGCACCGGTGTCAATGACCATGCCTGGGAGCGGGAACACCGGCATCCCACCCCCGAACAGGCCCGATCGATCGGATACCGCCGCAGGGACGCCGAGGCAAAACTTGAGCAGCACCAGCAGGAGGCCCGGGAAAAGGCTGAACACGCGGAGGAACAGGACGCCCGGGACAAGGACACCAAAGAAGAGGGCGGCTAAGGACCTTCAGGTCCAGCGCCTTCAGATTCAGCGCCTTAGGATTCAGCGCTGCGCGGCAAGGGCCTGTCCGACGGCGGCGATGTCGGCAGGCGCCGTGCGGCAGCATCCGCCGATGATGCGGGCGTCGTGGTCCAGCCACGTGGCGGCCCCGGCGGCGGGGTCCACGGGGTGTGCGTCCCGGTTTCCCTCTCCGGGTGCCGTGGTTGGCCCCCAGGTTTTGGTGACGGGATCATAGGTTTCGCCTGAGTTGGGGTAGGCAACCAGCGGTTTGGCCGTCGCGCTCTGGAGGGCGGCGAGCGCGGGGGTGACCAGGTGCAGCGGCACGCAGTTCACACCGATCGCTGCCACCAGGGGGTTAGCGTCAAGGAGCCCTGCCACTGCCGTGAGCGGCGTGCCGTCGCTGATATGGGCGCCGTCCCGCAGGGAGAAGGAGAACCAGGATTCGGCGCCGAACTCGTCCATGAGTGCCGCCAGCGCCTCGGCTTCGGCGAACGACGGGAGCGTCTCGCAGGCCAGGAAGTCCGCACCGGCAGCGACGAGCGCAGCGACCCTTGGCCGGTGGAAGTCCATGAACTCCTCTTTCCGCAGCGTGTAGTCGCCGCGGTATTCCGAGCCATCTGCCAGGTAGGCGCCATAGGGACCAACAGACCCGGCGATGAGCAGTGCGCCCGCGCCCGGGGTGGCAGCCAAGTGGGCGCGGCGGGCCTCGTCCGCCAGCCGGACCGACAACGCCACCAGTTCCAGGGCATCCTGCCCGCTCATCCCCCGCCGCGCGAAGCCCTGCGGCGTTGCCTGGTAGCTGGCGGTGGTGGCAATCCGGGCACCGGCGGAGAAGTAGTCGCGGTGGACGTCCCTGATCAGGTGCGGATTTTCGACAAGCACTTTGGCGGACCACAGGGGATCGTCGAGGTTGCAGCCGCGGGCCTCGAGTTCCGTGGCCAGGGCGCCGTCGGTCACGAGGTGTTCCCCGGATTCCAGCAAGGACGAGAGCTGCACGGTCGAAGGCATACTAGTCATAATACGCATTTACTTATGCTTGTAATGATTATTTCTTTCTGTCACGATGGCTGGCAGCCGTCACCCGGCAAAGGAAAGAGGCAAGGTTCTTGGACGTTCAACTTCACCCGGTACGCAAGCTGCGCGTGCACTGGCCCATCAGCGGCACCACCTTCGGGCAACTGTCAAAGGGCGAGCCGGACGCCTTCCGGGATGATCCGGGGATCGCGCACCTGCTGCAGGCCCTGGCTGAATTCCGGGAACTCGGCGACTTCGGCAACTACAAGCACGTGTTTGAGTCCAGCCTGGGTTTCGAGGGCTTCACTACTGCCGAGGGCGCCAACCCCACCCTGGGACGCGTGGGTGAGCAGACCCTCTCGCCAACCTTCGTTTTCACCACCTATTTCGACGCCTCACTGGAGGACGCCGCCGTCGAGCGTTTCATGCGCCACCTCGTGGACATCCATCCCTGGGAAGTCCCGGTCATCGAAGTGACCGGCCCCATCAGCGTCTCCAGTACCGCACTGGCCCCAACGGCAGAAGCACCCATGACAGAAGGAGCAGCCGCATCGTGACGGACACCAGCACCATGCCCCTCTGGGAGGGCCTCCAATCGGTGATCGCGGGCCGGCGGTTCGTGGACCTTACGCACGCCTTCCACCCGGGCCAGCCCCACTTCGCCGCTTTTCCCGATGAGCAGCGCGAAGCCCTCTTCGACCTGGACAAAGGTGACGGCTTCACCGCCCACCGCTACACGATCGTGGGCCAGTGGGGAACCCACGTGGACCCGCCCTCGCATTTCATCCGCGGCGGCAGGACGCTGGACCAGATTCCGGTGGAGGAGATGATCCTTCCGCTGGTGGTCCTGGACATCAGCCAGCGGGTGGCGGGCAACCCGGACGCCACACCCACCCTGCAGGACGTACAGGACTGGGAGATCCGGAACGGCACCGTCCCACCGGGTTCCTTTGTGGCCCTTCGTACGGGCTGGAGCCGCCGCTGGCCCGATCCGGAGGCAATGGCCAACCGGGACAGCGAAGGCCTGAGCCACACGCCCGGCTGGTCCCGGGAGGTGCTCTCCTTCCTGGTTGAGCAGCGCGCCGTGGCCGCCATCGGGCACGAGCAGACGGACACCGACCCGGGCCTGGCCACCTCCCGGCAGGACTTCAGCCTGGAAACGTATGTCCTGGAACAGGGCCGCTGGCAGATCGAACTGATGGCCAGCCTGGACGGACTCCCGGAATCCGGCGCCGCCGTCGTCGCTGCCTGGCCAAAACCCCAGGGCGGCAGCGGCTTCCCGGCGCGGGTGTTTGCCATCTGCTGAGCGGGCGGCCAGGCCCTGCCCCTCCATTAGACTCGTCACCATGCCAAAAACCTCCAGCATGGGCCGCGGAATCATGGCCCTCTTTGCTGTGGGCGCCCGCCATGCAACGGGACATCCCGGCGGCACGGTGGCGGACATCGCCGCCGATCTTGGCAAGGACCGCAGCCAGGTCTCACGCAACCTCCGCGGCGCCGAAAAGGAGGGTTTCCTCCGGAAGGCCGGCCAGCGCACCTACAGCCTGGACTGGTCCGTCCTCACCGACGCCCAGCTGCTGACCGAACGCCGCCTGCAGTCGGACGGCGCCACCGCCCTGGACACGCTGGCCGCAGGAACGGACGAAGCCTGCTTCCTGGGGGTCCTTCACGGGGACAGCACAGTGACCATCGGCGAAAGCGTCCCGGCCAGCAGCAACCTGGTGGGCTCCTGGCTTGGCCGGCCCTATCCCGCTTACTGCAGCGACGCCGGCCAGGCCGTGCTGTGGGAGGCCTCGGAAGCGGAAGTGCGTACCGTCTTCGCGGACGTGCTTTTTGTGCGGCACGGCCCCAACACACCGGCCGACGTGGACGATTTCCTGGCACGGCGCGAAGCTGCCCGGAAGCGGGGTTACTCGATCGTGGATGAGGAGGCAGAACCGGGCCTCTATTCCCTGGCCGTCCCCGTCCGGGATTTCAAGGGCGACGTGGTGGCTGCGCTGCAGATCGTTGGCATCAAGGACCGCCTGGGACCGCGCCGGAAGGCATGCGCGGACGCACTGGTGGCCCAGGGAGCGTGGCTTGAGCAGCGGCTCGGGTACCGGCCGCTGGACTAGCGGGCGCCCGCGCGGGATCCGAGCCGTTCCGCCGCGCTGGTGAGCACAGCCGCCGCAGCCGCCGCATCCGGACCGATCCCGGCACGGCTGCCCAGCACACTCAGCGAGGCGAGGATGGCACCGCCGGCGTCGCGGACAGGAACCGCGAGTTCCACCACGTCGTGTTCGAATTCCTCGGCTGCGGTGATGAACCCGGCGCCACGGTCGCGGACCATGAGGTCCCAGACCCCATCGGTAGAGTGGGCGGCCCCCGGTCCCCCGATGCCGATGTAGTTCACGTCCTGCAGCAGGGAATCCAGTGCCGGCCGGTCAAGGTCCCACAGCAGCGCCCGGCCCGCGCCGGTGCACCAGGCCGGAGTCACCATGCCCGGCTTGACGAAGCTGCCGGGCACGGCGTCGTTGCTGGAGGCCCGGACCAGGGTCACGCGGTAGCCGTCCCGGACGGAGAGCCGCGCGCGCAGTCCCAGCGCCGCGACCAGCGCCTCAAGTTCGGTTCTTGCCTCCCGGACCCAGCCGGTGTTCAGTGCCGCGGCCAGGCTGAAGAAGCGCGGACCTGTCCGGAACGGCCCGCGGTCCACGCGCTCCAGCAGTCCGAGATCGCACAGTTCCTGCGCCAGGCGGGAGACGCGGCTCTGCTCCATGTCCAGCTCGACGGCCAGCTGTGAAACGCCCAGCAGCTGGCGGCCCAGCTTCTCCCTGTCAGCTACCAGCCGGACAATCCGGAGCCCCTGCGCCATTGACGACGCCTCAGCGGACGAATCCACGCTTATCTGCCCCTCCCGGCCGGTCACCACGCCCCATTGTTCCATGGGCAGCGCCCTCCCTGGGCGGGGCACGCATCATGCCGGAAAGGACGACGGCGCCCGCCCGGCAAGGTGCCCCAACGCACCTTGCCGGCAGCCGCCGTCGTCCGCTCCGTGCTTCCTGGTTACCTGGCAGTCACGGCCTTGCGGCCGTAGCGGAAGTGGAACCAGGCGTAGCAGGCAGCCACAAAGGGAATGCCGAAGTAGAGCGCGGCGGCCTGGGTGGGGTCCAGGGCGATGCCCACCAGGGAAACGACGCACAGCGAGAACGCCAGGATGGGCACCAGGGGGAAGAGCGGGGCCTTATAGGCGAGGGTGGAGACGTCGCCGCCGTTGCGGACGAACGCGCGGCGGTGGAAGAAGTGCGAGGCGGTGATGGACATCCAGACGCCCACCACGGCGAACCCGGCCACGGACACGAGCACCAAGTAGACGGTCTCCGGGGCCACCACGCTGCTGACCAGGGATGCCACCCCGCCCACCATGCTCACGGAGAGTGCGACCAGCGGGATGCCGCGGCGGGTCAGCTTCTTGAAGGCGCGTGGCGCGTGGCCTTCGTCGGCCAGGGAGTAGAGCATGCGGGCGCAGGAGAACAGTCCGCTGTTGCCGGCCGAGAGCAGTGCGGTGATGATGACGAAGTTCATAATGTCGGCGGCGAACGGGAGCCCGATTGCCGAGAAGACCGTCACGAACGGGCTTTCGTCCAGGCCCACCTCGCTGTACGGGATGGTGGCGGCGATGACGGCAATGGCTCCGACGAAGAAGATCAGCAGGCGGATCACCGTGGTGCGCAGGGCCTTGGGGATGCTGGTGGCCGGGTCCTTGGTTTCACCGGCGGCCACGCCGATGAGTTCCGAGCCGGAGAAGGCGTAGAAGACGGCGAGCACGGTGACCAGGACACCGGTGAAGCCGTTGGGGAACAGACCGCCCTCGGTGGCGAAGTTCTCGAACAGGAAGGGGTGCTCGCCACCGCCGCCGAGCGGCCGGAAGCCGAACAGGGCCGCGCCGCCCAGGACGATCAGGCCGATGATCGCGGCGACCTTGACGATGGCGAACCAGAACTCGGACTCGCCGAAGAACTTGGAGGACACGGCGTTGAAGCCGAAGAGGACGGCCGCGAACACCAGGCACCAGACCCAGACCTCCACGTCCGGGAACCAGCGCTGCATGAGCAGGCCGGAGGCGGTGAACTCGGAGCCGATGGCCACGGCCCAGCACAACCAGTACAGCCAGGCGGTGGCGAATCCCGTGGCGGGGCCGATGGAGCGGGCGGCGTAGATGTGGAACGCACCGGACACCGGGTAGGCAATGGCGAGTTCGCCGAGGCACGCCATCACCAGGTACACCACGAAGGCGCCGATGAGGTAGGCGATGACCGCACCCAGCGGTCCGGCCTGGGAGATGGTGTAGCCGGAGCTGAGGAACAGGCCGGAGCCGATCACGCCGCCCATGGCGATCATCACCAGGTGGCGCGGACCCATGGACCGGCGGAGTCCGGAGTCCGCCACTGGCCTGGCCGGCTGGGCATCCAGCTTCACGTCTGTTGTGGGTTCCACGGGCGTCTCCAAGGGTCGGACTCAGCAATGGGAGCGCGCGCAGTCTCCAGGTCCCGGTCCTTAGCGACGAAGAAATGCGCGGCGGCAGTGTTGAAAGTAGCACGACAGCCGAATTTTTAGTCATTAAATGCATGAAGTCATGTTTATATTGCACGCTGTTACGCGGGTGCCGGTGGCGTAAGCGTCACGTCCAGGGAGCCGGGTCGGTAGCGCCCTCCGGAGTGGAGGGATGCCGTCCTGTTGATGCCGGGGCAGGGCCAGGCGGCAATCCGGTGAAGTGTGCGCCCTGGAGCACCTCGTAGGCCGCCTCCCTTAGGCTGAGGCCTTTTCCGCCTTCCCACGCAAGGCCGAAGCGGATCGGGCCGGCTTCATTGCGCGCTCTGGTAATGACGGATGCAATGTGATGCTGTTCGGCGGGGTAAAGCGGTAGTCCACGGTCAGTGCGGTAGCTGTCAGTGGCCGCCAGCAGGCGGATGGCCCGCTCGACGCGGTGCCGGCTGACGTAGACGTCGGCAATTTGTTCCAAAATACCTGCAACCTGGCCCTGCGCATCGAGCTCAAGTGCGGCGGTGACTGCCTCGACGAGCAGGCGCTCCGCGACGCCATTGTCGCCGGCCTGCTGTGTGCTTTCGGCCAGGTTGGTCAGGGCTATTCCGAGCAACCATCGATCGCCGATCGGGCGGGAAAGTTCGACGCTCGCGTGGCGCAGTTCCAGGGCTTGGGCATGGTCGCCAGCGTAGTACGCCAGGATGCTCAGGAGAATCAAGGCGCCAACCCTTGTGCGCGGGGTGGAACGTGGCATCGACAATACTCCTGCGGCGAGCCGCTGGGCGCTGGCGGCGTCGTCACGCTCCATCGCCTGGACCGCCAGGCACATCCTGGCCCACGCAACGCCTTGGTCGTTGCCGGCGTCGTGGAACGCCTGAAGCGCTCGGGAATGAAGCCTCGACGCCTGGTCACCGCGGCCGAGCATCCAGCACAACGTGGCCGTTCCGCTAAGGGCGGGACCCTGCAGCGCCAGCGGAGCGTTGGGGGTGCCGTCGAGCAGCTTCAGGGCGATCCCGCACTGTTCCGCCACGTCGCCCGTCAGCTCCCAGTAATGCCAGAGTTGCCCCACCAGGCCCAGCGCCACGTCCTTGGAGCCGTCGGGTCCGGCTGCCCACAACAGTGCCGCGCGCAAATCCGGCTCGTCAGCCTTCAGTAAGCGGAAAGCGTCCACCTGGTCCGGGCCCCACAAAACTGGGCCTACGGCCTCGGCCAAGGCACGATAGTGCCCGGCATGCCGCCGGCGTACCTCGTGTTCCTCAGGAAGTAGTGCCAGCCGGTCACGGGCAAACTCCCGGATGGATTGCAGCAGCGACACTCTATGGCTCCCTGCCAGGTCGGTGTAGCGCCGCAGCAGGCTGTGGTCCGCGAGCGCGGACAGCAGTTCTTCCGTGGATGGCGCACCGGCGGACACGGGACCACGCACGGCGTCAATCGCATCCGTCGTCGGATCGTTGGCGAAGACACCGAGGAGGCAGAAGAGCAGGCGTTCCGGTGCCGCCAGCAGCTGGTAACTCCACTCGATTGTGGCGGTAAGGGTTTGCTGCCGGTCCGGAAGGTCCGGGAAGGTGGCCCGCAACGCGACCAGGCTGACCTCCAAGTCAGCAAGGAGCTCGTGCTCGTTGAGGCGCCGCAGGTGGGCCGCGGCCAGTTCAATAGCCAGGGGCAGCCCGTCCAGGCGGCGGCACAGGCGTGTCAGTACGGCGGCGTTTCCTTCGTCCACAGTGAAGCGAGGGCGGACCGCCCGGCCCCGGTTCAAGAGCAGCTTCATTGAAGGCACCTCCCCCAGCTGGAGGGGAGGCAAAGGCGGGTCGAGGGGTGGCAGCTCCAGCGGCGCAAGTTCGAATTCGTACTCGGGACGCAACCCCAGCCGCCTTCGGCTGGTGGTGAGGATCCGGAGCTCCGGGGCTGAGGTGAGCAGGTCCAGCACCACAGGCCACGCGTCCACCAGGTGCTCGAAGTTGTCCAGGACCAGCAGCAGGCGGCGGGCATGGAGAAAGCGGGAGGCGATCTTCAGCGGGTCTTCGCCTGCCGGCACCTCCAGTCCAAGCGCCGCCGCGATGGCACCAGGCACCTGCTCAACGTGGGTGAGCGGGGACAGATTGACCCAACCCGCTCCGTCGGCCATCCGCTCGCCCAAGCGTGCGGCCGCCGCCATCGCGAGGCGGGTCTTCCCTGCCCCGCCCGCCCCCGTGACGGTGACCAGCCGGCATCCCTCGGAGCGGTAGAGCGAACAAATCTCTCCCAGTTCTGTATCCCGGCCCACCATGGGAGTGAGTGGGGCAGGCAGATTGTCGAGGCGCTGCCTGGCGCGGCGGTCGTCATTAGCGGCTGGCGGCCCAAGGGAGGCATCCTGGCGCAGCACCCGTGCTTCCAGCTCCCGCAGGCGCGTCCCGGGATCAATGCCCAGCTCCGCAGCAAAGCTCTTCCTGGCCGTCCGGCAAGCGGCGAGGGCATCTGCCTGCCGGTCGGAGCGGTACAAGGCAAGCACCAGGGACGCCCACAAGCGTTCCCGGAAGGGATGCTGCGATACCAGCCGCTGCAACTCCCCCACCACGTTGGCGTGGCGGCCCAGTGCCAGTTCAACATCGAGGAGGTCCTGGTAAGCGTCCAGCCGGGCCTCCTCCACTTCTTCGAGGTCCGGCGCCAGAACCTCGATGTCGGCCAGGTCCGGAAAGGCAGGGCACACGAACAAATCCAGGGCCTGGCGCAGGCTCACCGCGCCGCTGGCGAGTTCGCCCGCCTCTACTGCGCGCTCGCCGGAGGCAAGGTGTGCGCGGAACTGCAGCAGGTCGAGTTCGTCGTCTTCAACTGCCAGGAGGTAGCCGCCCGGCCTGCTGGCCAGGCGGTGCGAGGCAACCCCTTTGCGGCGGTTGGGTTCAAGCAGGTTCCGCAGGTTCGCGACGTACACCTGCAGCTGCGGGCCCGGACGCGCGGGCGGGTGGCCGTCCCAGATGACTTCAGCCAGGAAGTCGGCTGCTACAACCGAGTTCGCCCGCAGAGCCAGGCATTCGAGGACAATACGCAGGCTGTGGCTGCTGACTGGAACCGGGACGCCGTCAGCAATCACCTGTAATGGGCCCAGGGCCCTGATCCACAGTGCGCTCATGGGCGAGCACCCCTCACTGACCGACACGGGAGCGGGCGGCGCCCAGCCCCGTGACATTTATCGACCAGCGACCCCTAGCGCCCGCCCTGTCACTAACGCGCCCCGAGGAGCGGCATCACCCCCATCATGCTCCCGGGCCCGTTCCGGATCCAGACCTGGCCGCTTGGTTAAGGCGCCAATAGGCCCCCGGGACCACTCTTGAGCCACTCGCACCGAGTGCACCTGAAAGGAAGATCCGATGAAATCCACAATTGCGCGCACACTGGTCCCGGCAGCCCTGGCTGCTGCAGCCTTGGTTGCCCCGGCTCCTGCGGCTGTTGCCGCGGCCGCGCCCGGACCGATCGAAGGATCGTTCACGCTGTCATGTCCGGGCTTCAAGGTGGTGCTGACAGCTGACGGCAAAGTAGGAGTAATCGCCCTGCCCGGTGACCGCGAAAAGATCATCTGGCCCGGATTGAGCGTTACTGTCTCAGACAAGTCAGGAGAGTCCGTCACCTATAACGGCGCTGCCGGCGTGACCCACATCCAATACCTGGAGGACGGCAGCCAGTTCGTCACCGCCACCGGGCCCAACCTCATCACTGTCCCAAGGGCGAACGGACACCCTGCGGGCGTCTACTTCACCACCGGTACCGTCAGCTGGACGCTGGATTCCAAGGGCAGGGAAGTCGGGGGCATGTTCTCAGGGAGTGGCACAGTGACTGACATCTGCGCAGAACTGGCCGACTGACTGCTAGCCCGGGTTCCGCTCCAGCATCTGCCCAATGATCCGGGCGCCTTCGGGGAAGGCTCCCGGATTCGTGCCCGAAAAGTTGAGCCGGATAAACGGACCCGCCGGTTCCGCCGGAAACCATTCGTCCCCGCGGGCGACGATGACGCCGGCTGTCTCGCAGTCCCGGACCAGCCGCTGCAGGTCCGTGCCGTCGGGCAGGCGCAGCCACAGGTTAAGCCCCCCTTTCGGCACCTGTTCAATGTGCGCCTGCGGAATATGTTCCCGGACGCTGGTGACCAGCAGGTCCCGGCGTGACTCCAGCTGGTGCCGCAGGCTGCGCAGGTGCGTCTGCCGCCCCGGCTGCGTGACGACGTCGAGCGCTGCCGCCTGCAGAAGCCCGCTGACGTACATCGATTCCGCCGCCCTGTCAGCCAGGATGCGGTCCCTCGCCGGACCGCGTGCAATGAGTGCGGCCACCCGGATGGACGTGGAAACGCTCTTGGTCAGCGAGCGCAGGTACACAACATGCCCGGAATCGTCGCGGGAGGCCACCGGTACGGGGTGGGAGCTGATGCCAAAGTCGTGCGCCCAGTCGTCCTCCACAAGGAACGCCCCCTTGGCACGGATCACGTCAAGGACCTGGTCGCGCGTCTCCGCTGGCCACTGCGCGCCCGTGGGGTTGGCGTAGTTGGGCTGAGCGTAGAAGACCCTGGCGCCTGATTCGTCGAAGGCGCGCGCCAGCTCCCCCGGCTCCGGGCCGTCCGGTCCGCTGGGCACGGGTACAACACGGACACCAGCCTGCGCCGCCGCCAGGATGGCGCCCCAGTAGGAGGGTGACTCCATCAGCAGCGGCTGCCCCCTGCCTACCAGGGCACTGAAGATGGAGCTCAGTCCGCTCTGGCTGCCAGGGAGTACGACGACGTCGCTCGGGTTTGGCGGGGTAATCCCGGCGGGCGTCGACGCGCCGAGCTCGTGGGCGAACCACGATTGCAGCTCCGGCATCCCTGCGGCGGGAGGCCGGGACAGCGCGGCGTCTCCACGGGCGGCCCGGGTGAGCGCTGCCCGGACCAGCCGCTCGGGCAGGAGCTCCCTGGCCGGATAGCCCGAATGGAAGGAAATCGCGTCCTGCGGCACCTCCCGCATGGTGGAGGACGCCGGTGGCAGTGCCGCCAGCGGGGAGCGGAGGGCCGCCGTCTGCCATCCATAATCGGAGGGGCGTGCCGTCCGGACCGCCCGCACGAAGGTCCCGACGCCCGGCCGGCTCTCGATGAGTCCCTGCGCTGCGAGGGTCTGCAGGGCCTTCTGCACCGTGACGGGACTTGCCTGGTAGTCGGCCACGAGGGACCGCGTGGAAGGCAGTTTCGCTCCCGGCGCCGCAGTGGCCATCCAGGATTTCAGGTGCGCCACAATCCGCGAACTGCTATCGTTGTTCATGAGAGACAATAGTAGCGCTACTCTTCCGCGGCGCACCGCGTTATCCCATTCCAACTCAGCTGGATTGTGGCTCGGCTTCCTTGGAGTCGCGGCATTCTCGCTCACCGTCCCGTTCACCAAAGTGGCGGTCGGAGGCCTGGCACCGCTGTTTATCGGATCGGGCAGGGCAGTAGTGGCGGCTGTTTTGGCCGGTGCCGCACTGGCACTCACCCGGCAGGCGCTCCCCCGCGGGACGCAATGGCTCCGTGTGGCGGTCGTCGCTGCCGGCGTCGTCATCGGCTTTCCGCTACTGACCTCCTACGCCCTGACCAGCACCGCCGCAAGCCACGGCGCCGTTGTCATCGCCCTGCTGCCTGCCGCGACGGCCACCGCTGCGGTCATTCGCGGGCGGGAACGCCCGCCCGCGGCGTTCTGGCTCGTCAGCAGTGTGGGCGCCCTTGCGGTGACCGTCTTCGCATCCGCCCAGTCCGGCGGCCTTGGCGTCCTCCACTGGGCGGACCTGCTGCTCCTCGGTTCAGTGGCCGCCGCGGCGATCGGCTATGCGGAAGGTGGCCTGCTGGCCCGGGAACTGGGCTCCTGGCAGACCATTTCGTGGGCACTGGTCCTCGCCTCGCCGTTGATGCTGGTCCTGGCAGCCGCGTCCGCTTCCCAGCAGCCGCCGTCCGCGACTCCCGCGCAGTGGGCAGCGTTCGGGTACCTCGCCGTGGTGAGCATGTTCCTGGGATTCTTCGCCTGGTACCGCGGCCTGGCCATCGGCCCCATCGCCCGGGTCAGCCAGATCCAGCTCATCCAGCCCGTCCTCACCATCTGCTGGGCGGCGCTCCTGCTGGGCGAGGCCCTGGCCTGGTCCACGGTCATGGGCGGGCTGGCCGTCATCCTGTGCGCCGCGGCGGCCGTCCGGGTTCGACTCAAGCCCGCGCCTGCCCCGTCCTCCGAACTTCATCCCGCAGCACTCCAGCCAGTAAAGGACTAGCCCCATGTACATTCCAGCCCACTTCGCCGCTGTCCCAGAAACCGTCCAGCGCCTGCTCACCGGGCCGGGTGCGGCGAACCTGGTCACCATGACCCAGCAGGGCCTCGTGGCTACACTCCTGCCCTTTGTCTACGAGCCCGACGCCGGGGAGTTCGGCGCGCTGCAGGGGCACCTGGCGCGGAACAACACGCAGTGGTCCGCGCCCGCCGTCGGGGAGGCCCTTGCCATCATCCAGGGCGCGGACGCCTACATCTCCCCGTCCTGGTTCGCCGCCAAGGCCGAGCACGGACGCGTAGTCCCCACGTGGAACTACACCACGGCGCATGTGTACGGGCGGCTGGTGATCCATGACGATCCGGCGTGGCTGGACCGGCAGGTCCGGCGGCTCACCGGAGTGCACGAGTCCGGCTTCGACCATCCCTGGGACGTGGACGACGCACCGGAGCGCTTCATCTCCGGGCAGTTGCGGGCAATTGTCGGCGTGGAACTGGTCATCACCCGGATCGAGGCGAAGGCCAAGCTGAGCCAGAACCGGCCGGAAGCGGACGTGGACGGCGTGGTGGCCGGCCTGGTAGCCCGGGGCCAGCCAGAGGCCGCGGCAGATGTAGAGCGCGCCCGCTGACGCAAATGCGTGACTTTTGGCTTCCCAAGGAGCCCAGGCCCCGACAACACGCGGGCTCCGCCTCTGGCAAACCCCAAAAGCCACGCATTTCCGTTGCATCCGGCCGGCAGCGGACCTCAGGAGCCCTTGACCAGCTCCTCGCTCTGCTCCCACAAGCGGCGGGCCAGCTCGGCGTCGTAGGCCTGGCGGTTGGCCTTGGCCAGGGCACGCTTGTAGTAATACGCCCCGGAAATCCAGTCCTTGCCCGCAGTGCCGTTGACCAGCCACAGCAGGGTGTCGGCACCCTGGTCCGGGGTCAGCATGAAGCGGTTCAGCAGGGTCTTGTAGGCGTGCCGGAACGGGCTGGTGGAGTCCGCCGCGAAGTTGGTGCGCACAACGCCCGGGTGGAACGCCGCCGTCGCGATTCCCTGCCCACCAAAGCGGCGGTGCAGCTCGGACGTGAAGAGGATGTTGGCGAGCTTGCCGGTGCCGTAGGCGCGGTTGGTGGAGTAGCCGTGCTCGGCGTTGAGGTCGAACAGGTCCAGCTTGCCGAAGCTGTTGGCGCCGCTGGACGTGTTGATCACCTTGGCGTTGCTGGCAGCGAGGGTTTCCATCAGCAGCGTGGTGAGGAGGAACGGGGCCAGGTGGTTGATCTGGAACGTTGCCTCGTTGCCGTCCACGGTGAGGGTGCGCTTGCCCATGATGCCGCCGGCGTTGTTGGCCAGGACGTCGATGCGCGGGTAGTCGGACTCCAGCTGGGCGGCCAGGGTGCGGACCTGCGCGAGCTCGGAGAAGTCGCTGACAAAGTAGTCGGCGTCCAGCTCCTTGGCAATGGCCCGCGTCTTTTCCTCCGAGCGGCCGACGACGACCACCTGGTCCCCTGCCCTGGCCAGGGTACGCGCGGCTGCTGCGCCGATGCCGTCGCTGGCGCCGGTGATCACGATGGTGCGAGGGGTCAAGGGGTGTCCTTCGGTTGGGGAACGTCCGGCGCCCGGCGTGGGCGCGCTGCCTACCGGCACAACGACGGCGGACCGGCGGGTGTTCCCCGGCACACCCCGCAGGGCATATCCTGCACACACCAGCCGTCCGATCCCAGGGGGAAGCAATGGAGATGCCCAAAGCGACGGAGGCTGACAAGGAGCGTTTCCGGTCGCTGGTTCCGGACGTCCCGGAGGTGTCGGTGAAGCCGATGTTCGGGAACCTCGGCGCGTTCGTCAACGGCAACATGTTCGCCGGGCTTTTCGGGCCCACCATCGGCATCCGGCTCTCCAGTGGGGACAGGCAGCAGCTCGAAAGCGGCGAGCGGACCGTCCCGTTCGGCCCGGCGGACCGGCCGATGCGCGAGTATACCGGCCTGCCGGAGATCTGGAATGAGGAAGGCGACGGCGATGATGCCCGCGCCAGGGCATGGATCCGCAAAGCGTATGAACATGTGGCGGGACTGCCCCCGAAAGCGCCCAAGAGCCGTACCGCAGGCAGGTAGCCCTGCACTAAAGCCCCACACCACAAACCCCGGCCTGGCTGCGGTGCGCCAGCGGCGAAGTTGCGCCGCCACCCCGCCGCCCGGAAGGCCCGGAAAGCCCCGGAACCATGCCAGGTAGCCGGGGCCGCAATTACTAAGTAAGCTTATCAACATGGCTTTTGCAACTACAGAGTGCGCGGACCCCGGAAACGCGTCTCATGGGAGGTGGCCGCAATCGACAAAGAAGTGAAGCGGCGGCTCGAACTCGCCGCCACGATCGGCTTGGATCCACAAAAGCTTTGGCCGTCCTACTTCGGCAGGTCCCCCTGTTCCGCGTTCGAACTGGACGCCTACCTGCATGAAGCCCTGGCCTTGCCCGCGATCGAACGCGGACCTGATGCAGCGAAGGACCTCCCGGCAGAACAGATCCGGGCCCGGCCCGCGGGCCGACAAGCGGCCCGCCGCCAGCCTGACAAAGAGGACGCGCTTGCCGCCCTGGGTGCCGCCGGTAAGTCCCTGCTTTCCCCGGAACGGGCCGAGGCCGAACGCCTGAAGTCGCTGCACGAGACGGACCTTCTGTACACCGGTCCGGAGGAAGTGTACGACCGCGTTGTTGCTGCCGCCTGGAAGTTCTTCGGCGTGGGTGCAGCGTCGCTGTCCCTGATCGCCGAGGATGCCCAGTTCTTCAAGTCGGCCGTCGGGCCGTTGCGCGAGGAGGCTCCCCGCATCTTCGCGCTCTGCACGGAAACGGTGGAGCGGAACGCGATGCTGGTCATCAATGACACGCTGTCCGATGACAGGTTTGCTTCGAATCCGCTGGTCACCGGCGAGCCCTATATCCGCTTCTACGCCGGCTACCCCCTGCACGGGCCGCGGGGCTGGAACATTGGGACGCTCTGCGTCATCGACCAGCAGCCCAGGTCCTTCTCCCCGTCCGATCAGCAGGTGCTGCGCACGCTCGCCGCCGTGGTCCAGAAGGACATCGACGCCCGCACGTAGCACCGGCCGCCATCCAGCCCGCCCCACGGCTCCATCCCGGCCGTGCGGTCAGGCCCAAAGAGACTCCGGGTACGACGACGGCGGGGCGGCCAGCATTCCTGCTGCCCGCCCCGCCGCTGTTGTCCACTCAGCCGTGGCTGGGGAGGGCGCTAGCCCGCCACTCCGGCCACCAGGAAGATCACGGCCGCGATGGCGAAGCCCATCACACCGATGAGGGTTTCCATAACGGTCCAGGTCTTCAGCGTGGTCTTGACGTCCATGCCGAAGAAGCGGCCCACCAGCCAGAAGCCGGAGTCGTTCACGTGGGAGACCACCACGGAGCCGGCGGCCACGGCGATTACCATGGCGGCCACCTGCATGCCGTTCAGTCCGGCCAGGGCCACAGCCGGAGCGATCAGGCCTGCGGTGGTGGTCAGTGCAACGGTTGCTGATCCCTGGGCGATGCGCAGGATGCTGGAGATCAGGAAGCCTGCGAGGATCAGCGGAATGCCCAGGTCGCCCAGGACATCGGCGAGTGCCTGGCCGATGCCGGAGGTGCGCAGGACGCCGCCGAACATGCCGCCGGCGCCGGTGATCAGGATGACGGAGCAGACCGGGCCGAGCGAGGATTCGAGGAGCTTCTCGAGGGCTCCGGCGTCCTTGCCGCGCTTGGTGCCCAGAACGAACAGGGCCACCAGCACCGAGATCAGCAGCGCCACCGGGGTCTCACCCAGGGTCCGGAGGACCTGGTACCACTGCTCGTCCTTGACGCCTTCGGCGAGCACACCGGATGAGGCCAGGGTGTTCAGCCCGGTGTTCATGAAGATCAGGAGCAGCGGCAGGAGCAGCAGGCCCACCACGGTGCGGAAGCGCGGCGGGTGTGATTCCGCCTCGGCGGAGGCGTGGCCCAGGATTTCCGGTACGGGCAGGACCAGCTTCTTGCCGGTGTAGAGGCCGAAGAGGTAGGCGGTGACGTACCAGGTGGGGATGGCGACGAGAAGGCCGGCGATGGTGACCAGGCCGATGTTGGCGTCGAAGAACGCAGATGCGGAGACCGGGCCCGGGTGCGGGGGCAGGAAGATGTGCATCACGGAGAACGCGCCGGCGGCGGGCAGGCCGTAGCGGAGCACTCCCCCGCCCAGGCGGTGGGCCACGGCGAACACGACGGGCAGCATGACCACCAGGCCGGCGTCGAAGAAGATGGGGAAGCCGAAGATCAGGGAGGCCAGGCCCAGTGCAAACGGGGCACGCTTTTCACCGAAGACACCGATGAGGTAGTCGGCCAGCACCTTGGCGCCGCCGCTGGTTTCCACGATGCGGCCGAGCATGGCGCCCAGGCCCACCAGGAGTGCCACGGTGCCGAGCGTGGTGCCGAAGCCGTTGATCAGCACAGGGACCACCTGGTTGGCCGGAATGCCGGTGGCGAAGGCGGTGGCGAGGCTGATGAGGATCAGGGCGATCAGGGCGTGCATGCGCAGCTTGATGATCAGGAACAGCAGGACGAGGATCGCTGCTCCGGCGATGAGCAGCAGGGGTCCTGCGCCCAGCGTTTGGGTCCATCCTTCGATGGTCATGGTTCTCCTTTGAAACAGTATTTGTTGGGGTTCTAGGGGGTGTCAGGGCGCGCAGGGCGCCTGGCCGGCGGGAAGCTGCAACGCCTGCACGACGGCGGCGACCAGCTGGTCAGGCGACTGGGAGATGTCCAGGCGGAGGCTGCCAGCGTCGAGCTCTTCCTGGCTGAGCGGCTCGAGGGTGGCCAGCTGGCTGGGCAGCAGGGTGGGCGGCATGAAGTGGCCTTCCCTGCCCAGCATGCGCTGGCTGATCAGGTCCGCGCCGCCGTCGAGATGGAGGAAGACGACGCGGCCCTCCGCTTCGGACAGGAGCTGGCGGTAGCTTTTCTTGAGGGCGGAACACGTCAGGACGGTGCTGCAGCCGGCGTTCGCCTGGGCGGTCATCCAGGTGCGGATTTCCTGCAGCCAGGGCCAGCGGTCCTCGTCCTGGAGCGGGATGCCCTGCGTCATTTTGGTGATGTTGGCTTCGGGGTGGAACTCGTCCGCCTCGGCGCAGGCCCAGCCCAGCCGCGAGGAAAGGGCCGCCGCAAGGGTGGTTTTGCCGGATCCGGCAACGCCCATGACCACCAGGTGCGTGGGGGGATACTGCATGTCATACCTCCGGAGAAGACGTCTTTGGCTTTCGAAGAAGCTCGCTGCGTGCCCTCAAAAAGTGGGCTACGCCATAAGGTATCACCTTTTCGACCAAAAGATACTATCTTTTCGTGTTACAGGTCATACCTTTGCTCTTTTTCCCGGTATTCTGGGAGGGCGCTGCGGCGCAGGAGAGGCGGACAGAATGTCGACGGCGACAGATGAGGGCGCGGATGAAGCGCACGACGGCGGGGCCTCCCCCGCGATGCATGAGCGGGTCCTGGAGGCGGTAGGGGTTGCCATCGCTTCCGGCAACCTGGCCCCCGGCAGCCGGCTCACCCTTGAGGGGCTGCAGCAGGAATACGGCATATCGCGGACCGTGGCCAGGGACACCATGAAGGTCCTGGAGTCCATGAACCTGGTCTACTCGCGGCGGCGCGTGGGCATTGTGGTGCAGGACCGGTCCCTCTGGAACGTTTTTGACCCGAAGCTGGTGCGCTGGCGGCTGGCGTCAGACCGGCGCGAACTCCAGTACAGCAGCCTCACCGAGCTGCGCATCGCCGTCGAACCCATCGCCGCCGCCGGTGCGGCCCGGCGCGCCAGTGCCGCGGAACGTGCCCAGCTCGTTGCCCTCGGGGCTGAGCTGCGGCGGCTCGGTGAAGCCGGCGACCTCCAGGGGTTCCTGGCCGCTGACATCGAGTTCCACCAGCTGCTCCTGCGAAGCTGCGGGAACGAGATGTTCCAGGCGCTGGAAGGCATGGTGGCGGAAGTGCTGACCAGCCGGACCCAGCAGGGGCTCATGCCGTTCAAGCCCCGGAACGAGGCACTTCAGGCGCACGAGGACGTGGCGGCAGCTGTGGCCAATGGCGACACTGCCGTGGCGGAGTCGGCGATGCACCACATCCTGGACGAGGTGCGGGAAGCGATGGGCCTGGGCGGCTGAACGAACCCCCTTCCCGGAGGCCATGATCCTGAGTAGCCTTCAAAGTAGGGCCCATGAAGGACCTGCCGCGCCATACGGAAGATTCGGTGAGGTGGAAGATGGCCACTGCGGAACATTCAACTGAAGGGCTCGCTGCCACCGCCGCGCCGGCTGTCACGAAGCGCAGCAAGGGCAGCATGGTGGTCAACTGGATCACCACCACCGACCACAAAACCATCGGGTACATGTACCTGATCACGTCGTTTGCCTTCTTCTGCCTGGCCGGGGTGATGGCCCTGCTCATCCGCGCTGAGCTGTTCGAGCCCGGCATGCAGATCCTGCAGACCAAGGAGCAGTACAACCAGCTGTTCACGATGCACGGCATTGCGATGCTGCTCATGTTCGCCACCCCGCTTTTCGCCGGGTTTGCCAACTTCATCATGCCGCTGCAGATCGGCGCTCCGGACGTGGCCTTCCCGCGGCTCAATGCGCTGGCCTTCTGGTTCTTCCTCTTCGGCTCCACCATTGCGATGTCCGGCTTCATCACGCCCCAGGGCGCCGCGTCCTTCGGCTGGTTTGCCTACGCTCCGCTCTCCGATACCACGTTCAGTCCGGGCATCGGCGGTGACCTCTGGGTGTTCGGCCTGGCGCTGTCCGGCTTCGGGACCATCCTGGGTGCGGTCAACTTCATCACCACCATCATCTGCATGCGCGCCCCGGGACTGACCATGTGGCGGATGCCGATCTTCACCTGGAACACCCTGGTCACCTCAATCCTGGTGATCATGGCCTTCCCGCCGCTGGCAGCCGCCCTGTTCGCGCTTGGTGCGGACCGGCGCTTCGGTGCCCACATCTACGATCCGGAGAACGGCGGAGCAGTCCTCTGGCAGCACCTGTTCTGGTTCTTCGGCCACCCCGAGGTGTACATCATCGCCCTGCCGTTCTTCGGCATCGTCTCCGAGATCTTCCCGGTGTTCAGCCGCAAGCCGATCTTCGGCTACAAGGGCCTGGTCTACGCCACCATTGCCATTGCAGCACTCTCCATGACCGTCTGGGCCCACCACATGTACGTGACCGGCTCGGTGCTGCTGCCGTTCTTCGCGTTCATGACCATGCTGATCGCAGTGCCCACCGGAGTGAAGTTCTTCAACTGGATCGGCACCATGTGGGGCGGCTCGCTGACCTTCGAGACGCCCATGCTGTGGAGCATCGGCTTCCTGGTCACGTTCCTCTTCGGCGGCCTCACCGGCATCATCCTGGCCTCCCCGCCGCTGGACTTCCACGTCTCCGACACCTACTTCGTGGTGGCCCACTTCCACTACGTGGTCTTCGGCACCGTGGTGTTCGCGATGTTCGCCGGGTTCTACTTCTGGTGGCCCAAGTTCACCGGCACCATGCTCAACGAACGCCTTGGAAAGATCCATTTCTGGATGCTGTTCCTGGGCTTCCACGGCACCTTCCTGATCCAGCACTGGCTGGGCGTCATGGGCATGCCCCGCCGGTACGCCGACTACCTGGTGGAGGACAACTTCACGTGGATGAACCAGTTCTCCACCATGTCGTCCTTCCTCCTGGGAGCTTCCCTGCTCCCGTTCTTCTGGAACGTCTACATCACCTGGCGGACCGGGACGAAGGTGACCGTGGATGATCCCTGGGGCTTCGGCGCCTCGCTGGAATGGGCCACGTCCTGCCCGCCGCCCCGGCACAACTTCACGTCGCTGCCCCGGATCCGTTCGGAGCGGCCGGCACTGGACCTGCACCACCCGGAGCTCCGGGTCCGCGAGCACGACACCACGCACGGCCCGGCGGCGGCGGCACTGGGCGCTGCCGACATTGGCCAGAAGGACGTCCGCAGCCCGAGCCCGGACGAGTAGCGAAGAGGCTACACGCAGCGAGGCTGGTAGGCCGGGTCCGCCGGGCCTGAGCTCCTGCCCAGGGCGTGGGCCACGATCTGGTGGACCACGGGGTCGTTGGGTGTCTGGTCATGCTCGAAGACGTCCAACGGGCACTTGTCCTGGATGGTGATGTTGGTGACCTGCCGCGCCGGGCCGGCGAGGAACTGGCTGTTGTACGGGATCACCACTTCGTCATAGACCGTGGAGATCACGGTGTACGACGGCCCGGCCACGGTGTCACCGATGGAATTGAGCTTCTGCATGAACGGGGAGCCGGCCTGCTGGTCGGCACACGCGGCACACCCGAGCGCGGTGAAGTCCGGGTCTTCCAGGACCTCCGGCGGCGGGATGATCACGCCCTCGGTGCCGTGGTTGGAGGGGGCGATGCCGATGAGCTGGTTGACCTTCTTGGCCCCGCCGAGGAAGCCCATGTAGTAGCGGGGCATCATGCCGCCCTGGCTGTGGCCCACCAGGTTCACCTTCCTGGCGCCGGTGGCAGCCAGGACCGCGTCAACGAACGGGGCGAGTTCCTGGGCGGAGTCCGCCACGGGGGCCGTGGCGTAGACGCCGTTCGTCTCGCCGTAGTTCAGGGCAAACACGCAGTAGCCCTGGCTCTTGAGGTAGGGCGAGAGGGTGGACCAGTTCTTCACCATGCTCTCGAACGTTCCGGGCACCAAGACCACCGGATAGGGGTGTTCGGCAGTTGGCGTGCAGGACCAGTCATTCGCGCCGGGAGGGGAAATTTCGACGACGGCCGCCTGGGCGGGTGCCACGGCCAGGAATGAGGCCAGGACAGCGGAGGCGGCAAGGGACAAGGTTCTGGTGAGCAGCGACATGGAAACCTCTTTGTTTTGTGTCAGCGGGTGCAGGGCCGGAAGCCAGGCTGTGGGCCCGGTTTCCATGCTAGGCACGCCGGGTACGGCAGCGGCGTGAACTGAACGGACGTGCGCGGCTGCGTGAGGAAGCCGCAAGCCCGCGGGATGTGGACCGCCTGGCACGCTCAGCACGTGTTGTTACTGGTCAGTAGCTAAATGGGCTGCCGTGCGCGGAGTGCCTGACCAATGCCCGGGCCTGGCCAGCGGTTCATGGCGGCTGCACAAACGTTCACATCCGGCACCGGCGCCGCCGCATCGCGGGGCGTGCTGGCACAGGCGGGTTAAACAAAAGCATGGCCGGTCAGTGACCGGCCATGCTTTCAAACTTTGAAACCCTAAGGCCCCAGTTTCTCTAAGGAATTAGAGGGACTGGATGTTTACGGCCTGGGGACCCTTGGGGCCCTGCTCGGTTTCGAAGGAGACCTTCTGGTTCTCTTCGAGTGAGCGGAAGCCGGAGGAAGCGATCGCAGAGTAGTGTGCGAAAACGTCCTGTGAGGAGTCATCGGGGGAAATGAAGCCGAAGCCCTTTTCAGCGTTAAACCATTTGACGGTACCAGTAGCCATTATTTTTGTCCTTCGTGAAGGTGGAGGGAAAGTCCCGACTTTCGGGCCCTCCGGTGTGGGGTGTTCAAAACCGCTACTTCAGAAGAACGCGGACTTTCGACCGCGCGTACTGCCTGAACTACCAACTGCATAAACACAACAACAGGATCAACACTACAGGAGATTGCGCGCAGCATTTACCAACCGGCCTCCGAGGTACCCCAGTCCCCTTTCACAGGCCTGTCAGGAGCAGCGGCACCAGGCGTATGGTTCTGCCATGGAACCGATGCGGGCCATCCTGCTTCCGGGCGCCGTTTTCCCCGCGCAGGAAGCGTACGGCGCTCTGATTGAAGCCCTGGGGCCGGACGTCCAGGCGGTGGCCAAGGACCTGGAGCTTTACACGGAGGACGAGCCTCCGCCCGGCTGGAGCCTGGACACAGAGGTCAGCGGCGTGCTGCGCGAGGCTGATGCCCTGGGATGGGAAACGTTCCACCTTGTGGGCTATTCCGGCGGCGGGGCTGCGGCGCTGGCCTTCGCCGCGAAACACCCCGAGCGGCTGCTCAGCCTGGCCCTGCTGGAGCCCGCCTGGGCCGGGACCTGGGACTGGAGCCCCGCCCACGCGGAGATCTGGAAAAAGTACGAACAGCTGGAGGCCCTCCCTCCGGAGCAGCTCATACCCGCCTTCATGAGGCTGGGAGTCAAGCCCGACGTCGTCCTTCCGCCGCCACCGCCGGGTCCCCCGCCGCCGTGGATGGCCAGGCGGCCGGCCGGAATCAAGGCATTCCTGCGCACCTTCCGGAGCTACGACCTGGACCGGGAACGCCTGGCGGCGTTCCGCCCGCCCGTGTTCTGCGCCCTCGGCGGCCTGAGCAACCCGGATGACTACGGCGAGATTGCCGGCCGGCTGGCGCGGGTCTTCTTCCCGGACTTCCATCTTGAAGTCTTCGCCAAGCGCCACCACTTCGACCCGCCCCACCGGATGGAGCCCGTCAGGCTGGCGGAGATGCTGCGGCGGCACTGGGAGCAAGCGGAAGGACGCGACTGAACCTTCCCCCGGGCCACCTGGGTTGCTACACTTGCTACGGAGGTGCGCTATGGCAACAATTCCACACCGTGAACTGCGGAACGAGAGCAGCAAGATCCTCGAACGCGTGAAGAACGGGGAGACAATCGACGTCACCAACAATGGCGAAATCGCCGCTACACTCATCCCGCCGTCAGCTTCCCCCCTTGAACGGTTGCTGCTGGCAGGCCAGGTACGCCCCGCAACTGGACCCGTCGACTTCACCGCCTTGCACCGGGTCACTCTGGAATCCAGCACGGAGGAGATTCTGGACGACCTTCGCGGTGACCGTTGATCATTTACGCGGATACATCGGCAGTCCTCAAACTCGTGGTGGAGGAGCAGGAATCGCCCACCTTGGCGGCGTACCTGTCAGCAGCTTCCCAGACCCACAGCCTGGTTGCGTCCATGCTCCTCTACACAGAACTCCACTGCGCAGCGCGCCGCCGTGCGATACACGGCGAACTGGTCAATGCAGCGCTCGGCGGCATCAACCTGGTCGATCTTGTACGTTCGGACCTCATGTACGCAGCGGCTCTGCCGGGCAGGCTGCGCAGCGCGGATGCCATTCACCTGGCCACTGCTATCCGTCTGCAGGTTGACGTTCTTGTCTCGTACGACGTCGAACTCCTCACCGCAGCGGTTGATGCCGGCATCAACGTCCTGTCCCCGGGAATGCGGACCGGGCCGTAACGAGGACGTGACTCACCCCTCCTCCTCCGCAATTGTCGGCGGCTGCGTGTAGCTTGGGCACATAAGTCATTCGGCCGCCGGAAGCCCCCTGAGGACGCCTTGGATTTCTACGCCATCAACAGCCTGCGTGAGAACCACGCCGGATGGTCCCTGCTCCGGGCGCAGAACGCGCCGCTGGCCTTGTCCTTCTTCATGAAGGCCTTCACCGGGCCCAACCAGCGGGATATCGGCCGGCAGCAGCTCATCGACCACCTCGATGACGTCCTGTTCGGCCTCCGGGACGTCTACGGCGAGGACAAGTTCCCCCGGCCCGCCGGGGAGTACCTGGACGACTGGGCAGCGCCGGAAAAGGCCTGGCTGCGGAAGTATTACGTTCCCGGCCAGGACGAACCGCACTACGACCTCACCCCCGCCGCCGAGGACGTGGTCCGGTGGGTGGAGAACCTTCGCGGGCGGGACTTCGTGGCCACCCAGTCCAGGCTTACCAGCATCTTCGCGGTCCTGAAGGCCCTGGTGCAGCAGTCGGAGACCGACCCCGAAGTCCGGCTCGCCGAGCTGCAGCGCCAGCGGGACGGCATCGATGCCGAGATGCAGCGGATCAGGGACGGCAACATCAGGGTGATGACCGCTCCTGAGGCACTGGACCACTTCCAGCAGCTGACCACCCTCGCCAAAGATCTGCTCTCCGATTTCCGGGAGGTGGAGCAGAACTTCCGGAAGCTGGACCGGCAGGTGCGCGAACAGATCGCCACCTGGGACGGGACCCAGGGCGAACTTTTGGAGACCATCTTCGCGAACCAGCAGGGCATCAGCAGTTCCCTCCAGGGCCGCACGTTCCAGGGTTTTTGGGACTATCTGATGTCGCCCCAGCTGCGCATCGAACTGCAGGACCTGCTGCAGCGTGCCACGGAAATCGAAGCGCTCTCCGGCGTGGAGGACCTGCACGCCGTGACAAGGCTGCACCAGGACTGGCTGCCCGCCGTCGACCAGACACAGGGCACCGTCCGCCAACTCTCCGAACAGATGCGCCGGCTCCTGGATGACAAAGTCTTCCTCGAAAACAAGCGCATCATGCGGCTGGTGCGAAGCATCGAATCCCGTGCGCTGGGCACCCGGGAGGCGCCGCCGTCGGGCGTCTTCATGGAGATCGCCGCGCAGTCGGTGGATGTCGCCCTGCCCTTCGAACGGCCGCTGTACGAGCCAAGCCGGAAGACGATGGTGGACGACGCCGTGCTGGCCGCCGATGATTCGGAGGTGGACGCCGGTGCCCTGTTCAGCCAGTTCCACGTGGACAAGGAGCGGCTGCAGGCGAATGTGGATGCCGTCCTGGCCGGCGCCGAGCAGGCCACACTCGTTGAAGTGACCCAGGCCCATCCCCTGCAGCAGGGACTCGCCGAAATCGTGGCCTACTACCAACTGGCCAGCGAATCCGAATGGGCCAGCATCCGTGACGACGTTCCGCAGCAGCTGCAGTGGAAGCTCGCCGACGGCAGCATCCGCGAAGCAACCATCGACCAGATCATTTTTGTGAGGCCGGCATGAACCCCAGTGAGACGATGGAAACCGCCCGCACGCCCGAGGAACTGCCCGGCGTCGTGACCCGTCTGTTCCGTGGCGTGCTCTACGCCGAGTCGGACGAGAAAGTGTGGCAGTCCCTCCTTACCCTGGAATCCCAGGTCCGGGACTATGTGGTGGTGCTGGGGCTGGACCTGATCCTGGACGAGTCGGAGGGCTACGCGTTCCTGCGGTCAAGGGAGGACCCTGAGGGCAACCTGCCCCGGCTGATTCCGCGCCGCCGGCTTACCTTTGACGTCAGCCTCCTGCTGGCCCTGCTGCGCGGCCGGATGCTTGAGTTCGACACCAACAGCAGCGAGCTCCGGCTCATCATGACGGAGCAGGAAATCGTGGATATGGTGGCGGTGTTCCTGCCGGACTCCAGCAACCAGGCCAAGATCCTGGACAAGCTGGGCGTCACCATAAAAAAAGTGGTTGAGCTCGGCTTCCTCCGCAGGCTCCGCGACCAGGCCGCCACCTACGAGGTGGCCAGGATCCTGAAGGCCTATGTCGACGCCCAGTGGCTGGAGGAGTTCGACGCGCGGCTCGCTGACTACCGGGCGTCCTTGGAGGAACCCTCCGGCGCTCCACCGGAAACTTCTCAGAGCACCACTGAAGGGGAACTGCCGTGACCGCCGATCTGCAGGACAGCCTGTTCAGCCTTGAGGACCCGGCGAAGGCTCCGGAAGGGTCCAGCGCGGACGACGCCGGCACTCCCCCGGGCTTCCGGCTGCACCGGTTGGAGCTGCTCAACTGGGGCACGTTCCACCAGGGCGTGCGGACGTTCCGCCTGGACGGGGCGAACAGCCTCCTGACGGGCGACATAGGTTCGGGTAAGTCAACGGTGGTGGATGCCATCACCACGCTCCTGCTGCCGGCAAACAAGATCGAATACAACAAGGCTGCGGGTGCCCAGAAGAGGGAACGCACCCTCATGTCCTACGTGCGGGGGTACCACAAGAGCACCCGCAGCACCGGCGGAGAGAACTCCAAACCTGTGTCGCTGCGCGGTACGGGAACGCTTACGGTGGTGCTCGCCGTCTTCCGCAATGCGGTGATGGACAAGTCGGTGACGCTGGCCGTCACGCTGTGGGCGGTCCAGGAGGCGGGCCAGCCCTACCGTTTCTATTCACTCGCGGAAACGGACCAGACCATCGCGGCGGATTTCGCCAACTTCGGCCAGGACCCCTTCAAACTGAAGAAGAAGCTCAAGGCAGCCGGCGCCACGGTGCACGACACCTTCGAGCCCTACGCTGCAGCATTCAAACGCCAGTTCGGGATCAGCGGGAACCAGGCCATGGAGCTCTTCCACCGGACGGTGTCCATGAAGCAGGTGGAGAACATCACCTCCTTCGTGCGCACCAACATGCTGGACGAAGACGACGTCGAGAGCCGGATCAAGAACCTGATCCACCACTTCGACGACCTCAAGAAGGCCCACGGTGCCGTGCTGCGCGCCAAGGACCAGATCGCCATGCTGGCCCCCATCCGTGAGGGCGCTGCCAGGCATGCCAAACTCACCATCGAGGACCAGGAGGCCAGGGACCAGCGGGACCAGCTGCACCCGTGGTTCACCAACCAGAAGCTGATCCTCAGCCTTGAGCATGCCGCCGAGCTGGACAGCGCCGGCCAGCGGCTCCGCGAGGACAATGCGTCCGTCACCGCCCGCATCACCGAACTCCGGCACAGTCTTAGCGCCGTTGCCGAGGACATCCGGTCAAACGGCGGCGGCCGGCTGGCGGCCATCGACGCAGAGATCGCCCGGCTCGAGCGGGAAGCCGCCGTCCAACGTACCCGGCACCAGGCCTATGCAGCCGCCGCCGCGGAGCTGGGCCTGCGGGCCCCGGAGGACCGGGTGCTGTTCGACGCCAACAGGGACGGTCTGGCGGCCGTGGAATCCGGGCTGGCGGAACAGAACAGGGACCTCCAGGAGCAGCGCACCGAGCTGACCATGACGCGCACCGTCCGGACCGCACGCGCTGCAGACCTCACAGCGGAACTCACCAGCCTCCAGTCCCGGCGGAACCTGCTGCCGCTGGACCAGGTGGGAATCCGCCGCCGGCTGTGCGAGGGAACCGGCGTGCCGGAGAAGGCGCTGCCGTTCGTCGGCGAGCTGCTGCGCCTCCGCGACGGCGAAGCCGCCTGGGAAGGCGCAGCCGAACGGACCCTCAGGGGCTTCGCCTTGTCCCTGCTGGTACCGGCCGAGCACTACGCTGCGGTCAGCAGCTGGGTGGACACAAACAACCTCAAGGGCAAGCTCGTTTACCTGAAGGTGGGTGATTCGTACTCCGCCCGGACCGCCGAACCCGGAACCCTGGCTGCCAAGATCGCCATCAAGCAGGGCACGCCGTTTCGCGACTTCCTGCTGGAGGAACTGGCCGGCCGGTTCGACTACGTCTGCTGTGACACGCTGGCCGACTTCCGGCGCTTTCCCAAAGCACTCACCGCCAACGGGCAGCTCAAGGGCGGCAGGGGACGGCATGAGAAGGATGACCGCAAGGACATCGCGGACCGGCGGAACTACGTGCTGGGCTGGGACAACCAGGAAAAGATCAACAGGTTCCTGGCCGAGCTGGAGGAGGCAAAGGGCCAGCTCCAAGTGGCTGCGACGCAGCTGGCCAACGTCGACCGCCAGCTGGGCGACCTCGGCCGGAAGAACCAGCAACTCGGCACCCTGCGCTCGGTGGCGGATTTCGGGGAGATCAGCTGGGAGCGCACAGCCCGGCGGATCGAGGAGTCCAAGGAGGAGCGGCGGGCGCTGGAGTCGGCCAGCAACATCCTCCAGGAACTTGCGGACCGGGAGGCTGCCCTGAAGGGTGACCTGCAGCGTTTCGAAGAGCGGGCCGGCAAGATCCAGCAGCGGCTCGGAGCCAATGAGAAGGACACCGAGAACCTGGCGGAGGCTATCGCCGAGTGCCGTGCCGTGCTGGCGGAGGACCCGCTGACGGACGACGCCGGCCTGCTGGCATCCGTGGCCGGCCTCGCCGCCGGGGCGCCCGGGGAAAGAATCCTCACCTATAAGAACACCGTTGCCGTGGAGAGCGCGGTGCGGCAGGAGCTGACAAAGGCCATCGATGCGCTGTCCAAGCGCCTGGCCACGGCGGAGGCCGGCACGGTGCGCCTGATGGCCGATTTTCGGAACAAGTATCCAAACGAAACCACGGAGATCGACGCGTCCCTCGATGCCGCCGGAGACTACAGCCGCCTGCTCGAGCAGCTGGAGAAGAACGATCTGCCCAAGTTCGAGGCGCACTTCAAGGAGTCCCTTAACCAGAACACCATCCACGAAGTGGTGGCGTTCAATGCGTTCCTGGACAGCCGCCGGCAGGACATCGTCAGCCGGATCAACAAGATCAACGAGTCCCTGGCCACCATTGAATACAACCGCGGCCGGCACATCCAGCTGGAGCACCAAAACACCACGGACCTGGACGTGCGGCAGTTCGGAACGGACCTGCGGGCCTGTTCGGAGGGAACCATCGGGGACGAGGACCAGTACTCCGAACAGAAGTATCTGCAGGTGGAGCGCCTGATTGAACGGTTCCGCGGGCGGGACGGCTTCACCGCCCTGGACGAGCGGTGGACCGCGAAAGTAACGGACGTGCGGAACTGGTTTACGTTCTCCGCCTCCGAGAAGTGGACCGAGACCGGAGAGGAGTTTGAGCACTTCACCGATTCCGGCGGCAAGTCCGGCGGCCAGAAGGAGAAGCTGGCCTACACCATCCTGGCTGCAGCGCTGGCGTTCCAGTTCGGGCTGGGCGCCAAGCCGTCTCCTGCCGGTGCCGGGAGGAGTGAGGGCAAGGGCCGCAGCTTCCGTTTTGTGGTGATCGACGAGGCGTTTGGGCGCGGCTCCGACGAGTCTGCACGCTACGGCCTGGAGCTGTTCCAGCGCATGAAGCTGCAGCTGCTGATTGTCACTCCCCTGCAGAAGATCCACGTGATTGAGCCGTTTGTGGCACACGTGGGCTTCGTGGCCAATACGAATGGCAATGATTCACAACTGCGGAACATGACCATCCAGGAGTACCGGGACGAGCGGGACCGGCGTGCCGGCTGACAGCTCCGCGGGCCGGGCACAGGGATGGACCACGCCTGCGGACCTTCGCACCCTGACGCTGAAGGCCTGGAGCAACGGCGCCCTCCTCCGCGAACTGCTGGATCCAAGCGGGGCCTACCCCCGCCGTCGTACTTTGAAGCGGCCGACGGCGGCGGCCCTCCTGCGTGACTACGCGGAGGCGCGCGCGTGGGCGGCCGGGTTGTTTGACGCCGCGGGTCCCTTCACCCTGGAAACTACCCAGGTGGGGCGCAACACCATCGGGGCCAATCATCTGCCGTCCGCCGTCGTCTTCGTTTCGGCACAGGATGAGATTGCGTTCGCGGGCAAGGCAGGAGATGCCGCCCGGTTCGTGGAACTGGCCGAGGGACTGGCCGGGCTGGATCCGATGTTCCGGGCCTGGGCGCTGCGGCGGCCGCTGAAGCTGCTGGACCTGGGCGCCGACGCACTCACAGCAGCACGTATTGCACTGTGGCTGCGGGACAACCCGGAGCCCGGGGTCTACGTCCGCCAACTGAGCCTACCCGGCGTGCACACCAAGTTCATCGAGGGCAACCGGACAGTGATCGACGAACTACTCGGAACCCTGTCCGCGAAAACGGCGGGCGGCGATGCCCCGGAGGCTGCCGTGGAGCAGGTGGCTGGCGTGGCCACTGAAGCCGGCTCCCTCCTGGGACAGCCTTCCCCGCGGACTCCCGCCGCCCGATTTGCCGCCAGGCATGGTTTCCTGCACCCTCCGGAGCTCGTGCGGTTCCGTTCACTGGATGCTGCTGTTCAGCTGCTGGGCAACGCGCGGGATGTCACGGTGACGGCTGACGCGTTCAGCACAATGAGCCTGCCGGTCACGAAAGTGCTGATCACGGAGAACCTGGTGAACTTCCTGGCCCTTCCGGAACGGCCCGGAACCTTGGCGATCTACGGCGGAGGGTACGGTTTCTCGTCGCTACGGGATGCAGCGTGGCTGCGGGACTGCGAAGTCGTGTATTGGGGCGACCTGGATACCCACGGGTTCCAGATCCTTGACCAGCTCAGGGCTGTCCACCCACATGTTGTGAGCGTGCTGATGGATGAAGCGACGCTTCTTGCGCACCGGGACGTTTGGGGCAGCGAGCCTGCACCGTCCACAGCTGCGTTGGACCGGCTGACCGCTGGCGAGGCGGCGCTCTACGAAAAACTGCAAAACGACGCACATGGACGCGCGGTCCGGCTGGAGCAGGAACTGATCCGCTGGGACTGGGCGTTGGCACGTCTTTTGGGTTGACCGGGTTTGGGTTGACCGGGTTTGGGTTGGCCGGATGTGGGTTGGCCGGACCTCAAAGGACTTCGGACTCTGGCGGCCGGGAGGGAACCGGCGGAGTATCGCCCTATCAGCGGTTTGCGGGCGAAAGGGCGCCGGTCATGATGTGGGGTTACGGCTCGAACATGGGCTGGATGATGTGGCTCTGGGGCGTCCTCCTGCTGGTGGCAGTGCGGTTGTCAGGCACCGGGAGGACGCCAGAACGCCATCCTGAACCGCGGCAGTTGCCGGGGCCTGAGGCCGGCCGGACCCGGGCGCAGCAGATCCTCGATGAACGCTTTGCCCGGGGTGAACTCTCCGAGGAGGAATACCGCGAGCGGCTGAGGGTTCTCGGCGAGGGCCGCTGATGCGTGCCATCAGCCGGCGGAGGGCGCTGCTGCTGGGAGGCCTGGGAGCGGCGGCCACGGTGGCCGGCGGAGCCGGACTCTTGTGGACGGCCACCTCCCGCTTCTCCCCCGAAGCCGGCGGTGGGCTCACCGAGCCGGAGCAGCTGCGCAGCACTGAGGGACAACTGAAGGTCCGGCTCGAGGCTTCGCCCGTATCGGTGCCGCTCGGTGGCCTGCGGGCATCCGTCCTTGGCTACAACGGAAGCGTCCCCGGCCCCACCCTGCGGGTGCGGGGCGGGGACACACTCCAGATCGAACTGGTCAACAACCTGGGCGTCCCCACCAACCTGCACGTCCACGGCCTCCACGTCTCGCCCCAGGGCAATGGTGACAACGTCTTCGTCATGGTCCCGCCGGGCCAGTCGTTCAGCTATGAGCACCGCCTCCCCGCGGACCACCCGCCCGGAACGTACTGGTACCACCCCCACCACCACGGCATGGTGGCAGACCAGGTTTCCGCCGGCCTTTTCGGCGCCATCATCGTCGAGGAGGAGGACGCGCCAGCTGTCAGCCGGGAACGAACCCTCGTGGTTTCGGACGTCACCCTGGATGGCTCAGGCGCCTTGGCGGAGGCCTCACCAATGGACCGGATGCTCGGGCGCGAAGGCCGGCTGGTCCTGGTGAACGGCCACAGCAGCCCGGAGTTCTCCGCCCGCCCGGGCGAGCGCGAGCGGTGGCGGATCGTGAACACGTGCGTTGCCCGCTACCTGCGGCTCCGGCTGGACGGACAGCAGTGGGAGCTGCTGGGTATTGACCTGTCCCGTTTCTCCACACCGCAGGCGGTGGACGAGGTGCTGCTTGCTCCGGGCAACCGTGCCGATATTTTGGTAACAGCCACCGCCGGCGTGTCCGCCCTCAGGTCCGGCTACTACAACCGGGGAAGCATGGCAGGCATGATGGGACGGGGCGGCCGCGGCCAGGGCGCCGGTGGCACGGGGGACCTTGTGCTGGCAACGTTCTCGGTGTCCGGAACCCCGGCCACCGAGCAGCCAACCCCGCCGCCGGTGCCCGCCCGGCCGGCACCGGAGGACCTGCGGACCGCGGTGGTCGCAGCCCACAGGGAACTGACCCTCGCCACAGGGACGGGCATGGGGATGGGCATGGGAATGATGTCGTTCACCATCAACGGGCGGACCTTCGATCCGGACCGCACGGACACCGTTGCGGCGGCGGGGACGGTGGAAGAGTGGACGCTGCTCAACCCCAGCCCCATGGACCACCCCTTCCACCTGCATGTCTGGCCGATGCAGGTTGTGGAGCAGGCAGGGACCGCCCCGGACTCGGTGACCCTGCGGGATGTGGTGAACATCCCCGCTAACGGCCAGGTGAAGGTCCGGGTCAGGTTCACGGGTTTCACCGGCCGCTCCGTGTACCACTGCCACATCCTGGACCACGAGGACCAGGGCATGATGGGAGTCATTGAGGTCCGCTGAGCCAGGCGCCAGTCCCACAGCGTTGGGTACCGCAACGAGCTACCGCCCGGCCGCGTAGCCCTGCCCGCCCCGGGGGTTGGCGGCAGCCTTCAGCACACCGGTCTTTGGACAGCGCACCACGGCCGACAGGCGGCCGAGGGACCAGTCCCCCGCCCGGGACACCACGTGGCCGCGCGCCTCAAGTCCGGCGATCACCCCGTCCCCAAGCCTGTCCTCGACAACAGCGCCGCCCGGCGTCCAGGTGCGGGGCCAGAAGGACCCCGGGATGGACGTGGTGTGGAAGGCGGGCGCGTCGATGGCCTGCTGGGGCTCATATCCGCCCACAATCGTCCGCAGCAGGTACAGCAACTGCCACTGGTCCTGCTGGTCGCCGCCCGGCGACCCGAGCGCCGCCACCGCCTGGCCGCTCCGGAGCACCAGCGTGGGCGTCAGCGTGGTGCGCGGCCGCTTGCCGGGGGTCAGCGTGGACGGGGCGCCGTCCTCCAGCCACGTCATCTGCAGCCGGGTTCCCAGGCAGAAGCCAAGCCCGGGGACCGCCGGGGAGGACTGCAGCCAGCCGCCGGACGGGGTGGCTGAGACCATGTTCCCCCACTGGTCCACCACGTCGATGTGGCAGGTATCGCCGCGGGTTTCCCCGGTGGACTGCACCGTCGGCTCGCCCACGCCCGCGAACGCACCGTCCCCGCGGGCAGCGAGCGACGGCGGGAGGTACTCCGTGCGCAGCGGCGGCAGGAAGGGCGTGTGGCCGGGAACCCCGCCGGGCCGGAACGCGTGCGAGGCCTTCTCCCCGATCAGCTGCCGGCGCTCCGCGGCATACTCCCTGCCCAGCAGGTAGTCCAGGGGCACCGCGGCGTCGCCGTAGTACGCCTCGCGGTCCGCGATGGCCAGCTTCTGCGCCTCCAGGATGGTGTGCGCGCCGAGCTCGGTGGAGGGATCCAGGTGCTCGTCGTCGAACCCGTCCAGGATCGCGAGCGTCTGCAGCAGCGCCGGCCCCTGCCCCCACGGACCGGTCTTGGCAATGGTGTGGCCGCGGAACTCCAGCGTGGCGGCGGCCTCGTAGCCGGCCGAGAATCCCGCGAAGTCCGCTTCCGTGATCACGCCGGCATGGTCCGTGCCGGACGAGTGGCGGTGCGGTTCGGCCAGGAACTCAACCGCCGCCTTGGCCACCAAGCCCTCCCGCCACTCCCGCCGCGCGGCGTCGATCCGCGCTGGCCGCGGCGCTGGCGTGCCGCCGTCGGCCTCCATACCCTGGCCGGCGGCAATGAGCCGCTCAAGGACGTCCGCGTAGGCCACGTTCTTCACGATGTCTCCCCCTGCCGGAACGTTCCCGTCCGGCATCCAGAGGGCGGCCGACGTCGGCCAGTGCTCCCTGAACAGCCCGGCAACGGAGGCGATGGTGCCGGCCACGCGGTCCAGGACGGGGTGCCCGTTCCGGGCGTAGCCGATGGCGAAGGACAGCACGTCCGCCAGGTCCCACGTGCCATGGTCGCGGAGGAGCAGCAGCCAGGCGTCGACGGCGGCGGGCACTGCGGCGGCGAGCGCACCGGCGCCGGGCACCAGTTCCAGCCCTTCGGCAAGGTAGTGCTCCCGGGTTGCCGCGGCCGGGGCGGGGCCCTGCCCCATGAGCACAACGGGTTCCGAGGGATTGCCGGCGGTGGTGAACACGCCCGTCATATCCCCGCCGGGGCCGTTCAGGTGTGGTTCGACGACGTGCAGGACGAATGCGCCGGCCACGGCGGCGTCGAACGCGTTCCCGCCCCGCTCCAGCACCGCCTGCGCCGAGGCCGTGGCCAGCCAGTGGGTGGAGGCCGTCATGCCGAACGTGCCCTGAAGGGTGGGGCGGGTGGTGAAGCTGCCTGCCGGTGTGTACGCCATGGAGTGCAATCCTAAGGACCCGGCTGGGAGGCGGCCGTGACCGCCACGCCCGCCTCCCCGGCCGGGGTCCGCTACGGATGCACCAGGATTTTGACGGCCGTGTCTTTGTGGTTGATCAGGGTGTCGAACCCCTGCTCCACCAGGTCCTCCAGGGCGATCCGGCCGGTGATGAACGGCTTGAGGTCCACCTTGCCCTCCTGCACCATCCTGATGACGGCGGGGTGGTCGCGGACGTAGGCGATGGTGCCGCGCAGGTCGATCTCCTTGAGTACTACCTTCTGCATGTCGATGGTGGCGGGCGCGCCCCAGATGGACACGTTGACCACCACTCCCCCCGGCCGGACGGCGTCGAGCATGGTGTCCAGCACCGCGTTCACGCCGGCGCACTCGAAGGCGACGTCGGCCCCGGCACCGCCGGTCAGCTCCCGCACCCGCTCCGGAACGTCCTCCTTGCTCGGGTCCAGCACGTGGTCCGCCACGCCGCTGGAGGTGGCCTTCTCCTTCCGCGCCGCGGTCAGCTCGCTGATGATCGTAGTTACCCCCATCCCTCTGAGGACGGCGGCGGTCAGGAGCCCGATGGGACCGGACCCGCCCACCAGTGCCGTATCTCCCGCCTTCACGCCGCTGCGCGCCACGGCGTGATGGGCCACGGACAGCGGCTCGATCAGCGCCGCCTCATCCAGCGGGATGTCGCCGATGGGGTGCACCCACCGTGAGTCCACCACAATCTTCTCGCTCAGCCCTCCCCCGCCGCCGGACAGTCCAATGAAGCCCATCTGCCGGCAGAGGTGGTAGCTGCCTGCCTGGCACATGTCGCAGTCCCCGTCCACAAAGTAGGGTTCGACGACGACGTTGTCCCCCTTCGCCAGGCCTGTCACCCCTTCGCCCACGTCAGAGACCGTCCCGGAGAATTCGTGTCCCAGGGTCACCGGGGATTCCTCGTGGGAGAGCGGGTGCGGGTGCCCAGGTGCCGGGCAGAAGATGGGGCCCTCGAGGTATTCGTGCAGGTCGGTGCCGCAGATGCCGCACCACGCGACGTCGATGGCCACCGCCCCGGCGCGGAGGTCCGGCTCCGGGATGTCCTCGATGCGGATGTCCTTGCGGGCGTGGAATCGTGCTGCCTTCATGATGGGTTTCTTCCTTTAGCGGGTGTGGTGGCTGGGCTGCAGTTCGTACACCGGCGTCTCCAGCCCTTCCATCCGGGCTTTGAGCTGCAGGGCCAGGTAGGAGGAGTAGTGCCGGCTCTGGTGCAGGTTGCCGCCGTGGATCCAGAGGTTGGGGACGTTGGTTGGTTTCCACATATTGCGCAGCTCCCCCTCCCAGGGACCAGGGTCTTTTGGCGTGTCTGAGCCGTATCCCCAGCACTTGCCCACCCGGTCTGCGATCTCGGGAGAGACCAGGTCCGCCAGCCACCCGTTCATGGAGCCGTAGCCGGTGGCGTAGACGATCAGGTCGGCCTCCAGCTCCGTGCCGTCCGCCATCACCACGGCGTTGCCGGTGATCTTGGAAACCTGCCCTGATTTCAGTTTCACCCGGCCGTCGATGATCAGCTGGGAGGCGCCGACGTCAATGTAGTAGCCGGAGCCGCGCCGCAGGTACTTCACGAAGAGCCCGGAGCCGTCCACGCCGAAGTCCAGATCGAACCCGGCGGCCTCCAGCTGGGAGTAGAACTCCGCGTCCCGTTCGGCCATCTGCTGGTACACGGGTACCTGGGTTTCCGGCAGGATCCGCATGGGCAGCGAGGCGAAAAGGAGGTCGGCCTTCTCGGTGGTCACCCCGTTAGCCAGAGCCTTCTCCGAGTACAGCCCGCCCAACGCAAGGTCCATCAGCGATTCACTCCGGGCGATGTGGGTGGAGGACCGCTGGACCATGGTCACGTCGGCGCCGTGCTCCCAGAGGTCCGCGCAGATATCGTGTGCGGAGTTGTTGGAGCCGATCACCACGGCTTTCTTGCCCGTCCAGTCCCCGCCGCCGGGGTGCTGGGAGGAGTGCCGCTGCTCTCCCAGGAAGCTCTCGGCGCCGTCGAACGTGGGGATGCTGGGGTAGCCGGAGACGCCCAGGGCGAAGACCAACTGCTTGGGCCGGAGGGTCACCGGTTCTCCGTTGCGGAGGACGTTGACCGCCCATTCCTGCGTGCCGTCGTCGTACTCCGCACCCACGCACTCGGTGCCGGACCAGTAGTTCAGCTCCATGATGCGGGTGTAGTGCTCCAGCCAGTCGCCGATCTTGTCCTTGGCGGCGAAGACTGGCCAGTCATCCGGGAACTGCAGGTAGGGCAGGTGGTCGTACCAGACGGGGTCGTGCAGGTGCAGGGACTTGTAGCGGTTGCGCCAGGAGTCCCCGGGCTTCTGGTTCTTTTCGATGATGATGGTGGGCACGCCCAGCCGCCGCAGCCGCGCCGCGAGGCCAATCCCGCCCTGCCCGCCGCCGATGATCACGCAGTAGGGCTGCTCCTCGTACCCGAGCCGCGCCTCCTGCTCTTCCTTGAGCTCAAGCCAGGACCGGCGGCCGCGGGTGATTTCGTGCGCCACGCCCTGCTCGCGGCGCGGGCCCTTCTTCTCCTCGAAGCCCTTGAGTTCCTGCATGGTGGTGAGCAGCGTCCAGCATTTGCCGTCCCGCAGCCGCAGGTGGCCGTAGCCGCGGGCGGCGCCGGTTTCGAAGGTGACCCAGGCTTCCACCGTTCCATCGGCGGCGGCGCTGCCGGTGGCGTCCTCGGCCAGCACCCAGTTGGCGGGCTGGACACGGTCAAGGGTGGCTTCCAGCATACGCCGGATGCTGGCCTTGCCTTCGAGCGTCTTGAGGTTCCAGGTGAAGGCCACGAAGTCCCGCCAGTAGCTGTCGTCCCCGAAAAGCTCCAGCGCCGCCTCCACGTCGCGCCGCTGCAGGGCGTCATCCAGTGACGTAAGCCAGGCCTGCGCGGCTGCCGTTGGTGATTCGGTCATGTCCACTCCTTTGTGTGATGGTCCGTGGTGTTGGGGCGGCTCCGTTTCCGTCCTGCACCCTGCGATATGCTGGGCGGGCGTGAGCTGCGTCACCCCAGTGAAACGCAGTGGGGGTTACAGCAGCGTTGCACGCAGCACCGCCGGGCGAAGGCGACGGCGGTGGAAGGGAGCCATGGACCACGGCCTGAAGTTCTCGGACCCGGCGGCGTACTCGCGCGTGCTGCGCCGCGCCCATGAACTGGTGATCTCCGGCGTTCCGCGGCCCGAAATCCCGGAACTGCTTGCCAGCTCCTGGCGCCGGTCCATGGCGCTGGGCATCAGCCCTGACCAGCACAGCCCCCGACACCTGCACGACGTCTCCGAGGTCCTGGAACTGCGGCGGGAGCACCGGCTGCAGCAGGTCATGCCGGCGCTCAGCGAGCTGCTGGCCGACGACTCCAGCGACGGACGGCACCTGCTGGTGCTCACGGACGCCACCGGCGAGATCCTGTGGCGGGTGGGCAGCGCCCAGGTGCTCCGGCGGGCGGACCGGCTGGAGTTCTCCGAAGGGGCCGACTGGTCCGAGGCGGGAATCGGCACCAACGCCATCAGCGAGGCGCTGGTCACAGGCCGCCCGGTGCAGCTGTTCTCCGCCGAGCACCTGGTCCGCACGCACCACGAGTGGGCCTGCACCGCGGCGCCCATCACCGATCCTTCCACCGGCCGGCTGCTGGGCGTGCTGGACGTTTCAGGGCCACTGGAGTCCCTTACTGCGGACACGCTGCGGATGGTGCGGTGCGCCGTGAGCATGGCGGAGGCGCTGCTGAGGACGTCCGACGGCGGCGCGTCCCTGGGTGCCCCTTCCCCGCCTCCTGCTTCCCGGCAGCCTTGCCGGACCGGAACCGCAGTGCGGCCTTCGGCGGCAGTTGACACTCTTGAATTGCTCGGCGACCAGCCGGCGGCGGTGTTCCGGAACGGCAGCCGGGTGCCGCTGACCCTGCGGCGGGCGGAGATCCTGGCGCTGCTGGATTCGCGGATGCAGGGCTGGAGCGCTGAAGAACTGGCCTATGAGCTCCACGGCGATGCGGGTATTGCAGCGTCCATCCGGACGGAAATGTTCCGGGTCCGGTCCCTGCTGGGCGATGCCATAGCGTCCAACCCATACCGGCTGGAGGAACGGCTCGCCGGGCGGTCGGATGCCAGCCGGGTCCTGCGGCTGCTCCGCGGGGGCAACGTGGCTGCCGCGCTGGAGGCCTACCGCGCTCCCCTGCTCAGCCGTTCCGGAAACATGGCGGTACAGCTCCTGCGGGACCGGCTGGACCTCGCCCTGGGAGCGGCTGTTCGTGCCAGCACGGACCCTGCGCTGATCATCCGCTGGCTGTCCACGGATATGGGCTCGGCGGACATGCAGGCGGTGGAGGCGCTGGGGAAACTCGTGGGCAGGAGCGATGCGCGGTATTTGTCATTCAGCGCGGGAGCGGCAGCGGCGGAGGCAAACCTCGCCATCGGCGGGACTTAGGGCACTTCTGCACCCGGGGACCACATGGGAAGTTGCAGAGGTGAGCAGGAGACACCCTTGGCTGCGGCAACATGACGCTGCCCGCCATGGGGCGGAGACCAGTGAGAACCATGCTGCCGTCGTGGCCATCAAGGCAGTCCACACCCTGGCGTGGTTGTCGATCGAGTCGTGCGTTGTTTATCTGCTCATCACCGGGCTGGCCGGGCGCACCGATAAAAAGGTTGGCCTGGCCGCGACGGTGGTCACCGCCGAAACCCTGGTGTTCACCGGAAACGGGTTCCGCTGCCCCCTCACCGGCCTGGCCAAGCGGTACGGCGCCGAGTCCGGCTCGGTCACGGACATCTACCTGCCCCGGTGGTTCGCCCACAACCTGCCGGCCATCCACACTCCCCTGCTGGTGCTGATGGCCTACCTCCACCTGAAAAACCTCCGCCGCGGACAGGCAACCGGGTCCTAGCTTTCAACCCGCGGGCTGCGGTTACCGGACCGCGTTGTTCGCGTTCACGCGGCCGTTGGCCCAGTAGGTGCCGGTGCCGGAGATCTTGTCGGCGCTTGACTGGACCTTCTCCCGGATGGCCGTGTTGCCCGCTTGCGGGTTGACGCTCCAGGCGAGGGCAACTGTGGCAGCCACAATCGGGGAGGACATCGAGGTGCCGTTGCCCACGTCGTAGCCCAGCGAGCGGTTGTTTTGTGTTCCCAGGTAGAACTTGTGGTTCGGGAAGGTGGAGTAGACGTTGACGCCGGGGGCGGCGATGTCCACCCAGCTTGCCCCGTAGGTGGAGAAGGAGGCCTTGGCGTCGAAGTTGTCCGTGGCGGCGACAGCGATGACGTTGGCATACCCGGCCGGGTAGATCTTGGTCTGGTTCCCGCCGTTTCCGGCAGCGGCCACCAGCACGGCACCCTTGGTCCACGCGTTGTTGACGGCTGCTTCGAGAGTGCGTGACGCCCGCACCCCAAGGCTCATGTTGATCACCTTCGCCCCGTTATTGACCGCCCAGTTGATCCCGTTCGCGAGGCCTGAGCTCGAACCGACGCCGCTGTCGTTGAGGACTTTGCCGTCCAGGATGCTGCACGCCGGGCACACCCCGGCCACGCCGATGGTGTTTTCGGAGGTGGCCGCAACAGTTCCGGACACATGCGTGCCGTGGCCGTAGTTGTCCTCGCCGGTGCTGGCCCCGCTGAAATTCGCCCGTGCCACCACCTTCGGCGCGATGTCCGGGTTGTCGCTGGCGACTCCCGAGTCGAGGACGGCAACCCTGACGCCGCCGCCAGTGGTGCGGCCCCACGCTTCGGCCGCATCCACGTCAGCATCCGCCTTGCCCGCGCCGACAGTCAGCGTGCCGGCGGTGTTCGTGAAGGACTGGCCGGTGTTGTTCAGGGCGTACTGGCGGTCGAAGTACTGGTCGTTTGACGCGGGCGTGACCACCTCGTCCGGCTCCGCATAGTCCACGGCAGGATTGCGGTCCAGCCCTTCGATGAGCTGGATTTCCTTCCCGGCCGGGACCTTGATCAGGTGGGCGCCGGTGCCGCCGATTTCGGGTCCGTCGCTGAGCCCGTATCCCCGCAGCACGGCGGCCGCCGCGGCGTGGTCCCGGAACTTGACCATGATCTGCCCGGCGATGTGGGACGGTTCGGCTGCGGTACCGGGGGCTGCCAGGGTGATCCCGCCCAGTACCAGCGCCGCCGCCGCGAAACCGGCAGTAAGGAGTCTTTTCATCCCGTCATTTTGCTCCTCGCAGCCCTGGCCGGATAGGGCCCTTTGGGAGATGCTGACTAAGCTGACTGATTCCGGACAAAAAGACATCTCTTGTCACGCAGTTAACTGCTCATTCACATTCCCCTCAGGACCTGTCCAACCGGCGTCCCTAGGTTCGAACTCATGGACAACATCTCCCGCAGATCCCTGATTTCCGCCGGCCTGGGTGCCGGGCTCGTCGCCGCCCTGCCAGGTGCCGCCGTCGCCGTTTCCACCGCGGACGACGCCGGCCTCCGCACCGACCCCTTCATGCTCGGCATAGCATCGGGCGAGCCGTGGCCGGACGGCTTCGTGATCTGGACGCGCCTCGCGCTGGACCCCCTGGCCGAAGACGGCCTCGGCGGCATGCCGTCACGCCCGGTCCCCGTGGCCTGGGAAGTGGCTGAGGACGCGGGCATGCGCACCGTAGTAGCCCGCGGCGTCGAACACGCCCGGATCGAAACCGCCCACTCCGTCCACGTGGAGCTCCAGGGCCTCAAGCCCGGGCGCGAATATTTCTACCGCTTCCGCAGCGGCCGCCACCTCAGCCAGGTGGGCCGCACGCTCACCAGCCCCGCCCCGCATGAGACACCGGCTGCCCTGGCCATGGCGTTCGCCAGCTGCTCACAGTACGAGCACGGGTACTTCACCGCCTACACGCGCCTGGCCGAGGACCACCCGGACCTGGTGCTGCACCTGGGCGACTACCTCTACGAGTACAAGAAGGACAGCTACGTGATCGGCGGCGGCAACCCGCGCGACCACCAGGGCCCGGAAACCACCACGCTGCAGGGTTACCGGCAGCGGCACGCGCAGTACAAGTCCGACGCCGACCTGCAGGCCGCGCACGCGGTGGCACCCTGGCTGGTGGTGTGGGATGACCACGAGGTGGACAACAACTGGGCGGACGAGATTCCGGAGAACAGGGACGCCGGCCAGCTCAACGACACCACCGAACGTTTCCGCCAGCGCCGCGCCGCCGCGTTCCAGGCGTACTACGAGAACATGCCGCTGCGGAGGTCCTCCGTGCCGGCCGGGTTCGACATGAAGATCTACCGCACCATCCAGTGGGGCCAGCTGGCCAACTTCCACATGATGGACACCCGGCAGTACCGCGACGACCAGCTCGCCGGCGACGGCTGGAAGAAGAATGTGGCCGAACGCCTCGCGGAGAACCGGACCATCACCGGCGCGGAGCAGGAGAAGTGGCTGCTGGACGGGTTCCGGAACTCCACCCAGCGCTGGGACGTCCTGGGCCAGCAGGTGTTCTTCGCCGAGCGGGACCGGGCCCAGGCACTGGAGATTGACGACGTCTCCATGGACGGCTGGGACGGGTACGCCGCCTCCCGCCGCCGCATCACCCAGGGCTGGCTGGACGCGAAGGTGCGCAACGCCGTCGTCCTCACCGGCGATGTGCACCGCAACTGGGCCAACGACCTCAAGGTGGACTACAAGGATCCGGCCTCGCCCGTGGTGGGTTCGGAGCTGGTGTGCACGTCCATCACCTCCACCGGCAACGGCACCGGTTCCACTACGGACCCCGTGATGGCCTGGAATCCGCACCTGAAGTTCTTCAATGACAACCGCGGCTACGTGAACACCAGGATCACGCGGGACGCGCTGACCGCGGACTTCCGGACGCTGGACTACGTCACGACGCCGGGCGCCCCGGTTTCAACGAAGGCTTCATTCACCGTCCAGGACGGGGTTCCGGGGCTGCAGGCACGGGGGTAGCCCACCCTGCCTGGTACCGAATTGCGTAAGGGCCTGGGCCCGGTTGACAACCGGGCCCAGGCCCTTACGGCTCTTGGTCAGCCAGTCCACTGGAGTGGAGCGGCTCAGCCCAGGATGAGGTTCAGGATGAACAGCAGCGGGATGGATCCGGCCCACACGGCGGTGGTGATGCCGGACCAGCCGCGGAGCGCTGCGGTGCCTTCGAGCCCGGTGAAGCGGGTGACCACCCAGAAGTAGGAGTCGTTGAAGTAGCTGAGGATCATGGAACCGGCGGTGCAGGCCATGGCTGCAACCAGCGGATCGATGCCCAGCGTGCCCACCAGCGGGGCGGTGACAGAGGCGGCGGTGATCATCGCCACCGTGCCCGAGCCCTGGGCCAGCCGGACCAGCGTGGCCACCAGGAACGGCACCAGGAAGGCGGGCAGGGCGGTGGCGGCAATGGCTTCAGCCAGGGCGTCGCCCACGCCAGAGCTGCGGAGCACCTGTCCCAGCGCGCCGCCGGCACCGGTGATCAGCAGGATGAGGCCTGCGGAGGCGGCAGCCTCGGCAAACCAGCCCTGGACCCGGCTGCGCGGGGTCCACCGCGGCAGCAGCACGTAGACGGCGAGCAGGACGCCGATGATCAGCGCGATCACCGGGTTGCCGATGAAGGCGAAGGGGACAACCCAGGCGGACGGCTCGTACTTGCCGCCCACAACGCCCTGGGCGTTCTGGTCCATGGCTCCCGTGACCGTGTTCAGCACGATCAGCAGCAGCGGGACCAGGAGGGGCAGGGAGGCGAGGAACGCGCCGACGCGGTGCGGCTTGGCGCCCTCGGGCGGGGTGCCCAGGTCCAGCTCGGGATCGTCCGGAAGGTCGTCCTGCGCAGCGGCGGCGTCGTCGTCGGCCGTGATGGTTCCCGTGCCGCCGTGGTGGGATCCTTCGGAGGCGCCCACCAGCGCGGCGCGGCCGTAGACGGCCTCGCGGACCTCTTCGGTGACGGCGCTTTCGAGCTTGGGTCCCATCCACTTGGCATAGGTCACGGCAATGGGAAGGAGCAGGACGGTGAACACCAGGCCGGTGAGGATGACTGCACCCAGGTCCGCGCCCAGCAGGCCGGTGACGGCCAGGGGGCCGGGGGTGGGCGGGACCAGGTGGTGCGTCAGGGTCATGCCGACGCCCAGTGCCAGGGCCAGCGTCACGTAGCCGGCGCGCTTGACCCGCGCGATGGAGCGGGCCAGCGGGTTCATGATGACGTAGCCGGAGTCGCAGAAGACCGGAATGGACACCAGGGCGCCGACGGTGCCCATGGCCCAGGGCTCCCGGCCCTTGCCGAACAGCCGCAGGAAGGCCAGGGCCAGCGCGTTGGCGGCGCCGGAAACTTCGAGGATCTTGCCGATGGCCACACCCAGGCCGATCACGATGCCGATCGAGGCTAGGGTGTTGCCGAAGCCGGTGGTGATGGCCTTGACGATGTCGAGGGGACTTTGGCCGGCCACGAGGCCGGTCACAAGGGCAGCGATGAGCAGCGCGACGAAGGCGTCGAGCCGGGTGCGAAGTACGAGCACGACGATGGTCGCGATGCCCAATACCAGCGCAAGTAGCAGTTGTATATCCACGTTGATGTACTCCTTGGGGACAAGAGCCCGGGCGCGCTGCCCGGCTCTCCTCGAAAGACGCCAGTACCGGTTGGAATTGACTCCGTCGAGTGACGGGTGCCACACTATCCGGACATAAGACATCTGACAAGCCAATGGAGGAGGGATGCCGGTGAGCCGCCAGACACTCGCAGACTCAGTGTTCGCCGACCTCCTGGAACGCGTGCTCTCCGGCGACCTCCCGCCACAGTCATCGCTGCCGGCGGAGGCGGAGATCGCCAAGGCCGCCGACGTCAGCAGGCTGACGGTCCGCGAGGCGCTGAAGACGCTGCAGGCCCAGAACATCGTGACGGTGCGGCGCGGCCTGGGGACCTACGTCAATCCGCCCGAGGAATGGACGGGGCTGGAGGCCATCCTCCGGGCAGCCGCCCGCGGCACCGGAATTGACGAGGCAGCGCTGAAGCTGCTCGAGGTCCGCCGCATCATGGAAACCGGCGCGGCCGAGCTCGCAGCCCGGCACGCCACGGCCGAGCATCTTGCCGCCATGGAGAAGGCAATTGCGGACCTGGAAACGGCGCACGGGGCCGGCGACCTGGACGCCGTGACCCTGGCGGACCTTGCCTTCCACAACGTGGTGTTCAGGGCGTCAGCGAACCCGTTCCTCCCGGCGCTGCTGGGCCAGCTGGGCCACCTGCTCTACACCACGCGCCGGGAAACCTCTGCGTTTCCCGAGGTCCAGCGCCATGCCCTGGAGCACCACCGGCTGGTCCTGGCGGCGATTGCCACGGGAGAGCCGGAAACAGCCCGCAAGGCCATGGACGAGCACATCAACCAGACCTATGACGACTACGCGCGCTTCATCAAGGCCAAGGAATCCAACACAGGAGTTGAACCAGCATGACCCACACCACCACTTTTCCCGCTGCACGCACGGCCGTCCTGACCGGCGCCGCCTCGGAGCGCGGCATTGGCCGCGCGACTGCAGACAGGCTGGCCCGCGAGGGCTGGAACATCGCCATCCTGGACATCGACGGCGAGGCGGCGGCCCTGGCTGCCAAGGAGATCGGGGAAAAGCACGGCGTGCAGGCGCTGGGACTGCAGACCGATGTGTCGGACGAGGCGTCCATCGATGCTGCCATCAGCCGCGTCGAGGCGGAGCTGCCTCCCATCGTGGCGCTGGCCAACATCGCCGGCATCAGCTCTCCGCGGCCCTTCATGGAGGAAACCAAGGAAGGCTGGGAGCGGGTCTTCGCGATCAACATGACCGGGACCTTCCTGGTGACCCAGCGCGTGCTTGGCGGAATGATTGACCGGAAACTTGGCCGGGTGGTGAGCATCTCGTCCATCTCCGCCCAACGCGGCGGCGGCACCTACTCCAAGGTCGCGTACAGCTCCGCCAAGGCCGGCATCATCGGCTTCACCCGCGCCCTTGCCCGCGAGATGGGCCAGCACGGGATCACCGTCAACTGCATCGCCCCGGGCCCCGTGGACACAGACATCATGGGCGGCACCCTGACCGACGAGCGGAAGAAGGAGATGTCCAGGGACATCCTGGTGGGCCGCGTGGGAACCGTAGGCGACATGGCCGCTTTGATGGCCTTCCTCATGGGCGAGGACGCAGGCTTCATCACCGCGGCCACCTACGACATCAACGGCGGCCTCCAGGTTTCCTAGAGCGGTTTCAGTCGGGTACCTTCGCAACCTGACCTGAAAAGTACGACGGCGGGGCGGCCGGCACATCAGCCGATCACCCCGCCGCGATTGTTGAGCCAGCCGTGGCTGGCTCTACGGTCCGGGTCGCGTCTGCGGCTCTCCCGTGGCGTGCGGCCTCCTCCTGACCATGATTCTCGCGACAACAGCACCTATCAGGCCAGCGAGCGTCACCAGGTGCACCTCGTCGTAGGAAAGACCGTCGATATTAGGCTGCAACTCCTCCGCGGTGGCCCACCCAAACCAGACTTCACTGACCAGGATCCCCGCGGCGAAGTAGAGGGCTGCCGAGACGAGCCATAACCACTTCATGACGCGGTGTCCGACGATCAGGTGGGCGATCAGGCCGAACGCCACCGACATGACGGCCAGCAGTCCCACGCCGGCAAGCCCCAAATCCCAACGCACCACGGCGACCTCCTTGCACCCGGGACGCACATTATTTGAGGCTGAGCACCTCGTCGATGGGACGGCCGTTGACGAGCACCCGGGCGCTTGTGGCCCCGGCTGCGGTCATGGCCGTGTACTTGAGCTGGGCCTTGACGCGCGGAACGTCGCACACGCCGCCCAGCATGAACTGCCCTTCGAGGTGGATGGTGATAGTGCTCCCGTCCAGCTGGCCTCCCGTGTAGGTGAGATTCGACTGGTACAGGGCATTCACCAGGCCGGACAGCCCCACATCGCGGTTCTTGTTCGCGAGCAGGGCCCCGATGCTGGGGCCCACCTGGTCCGTAAAACGGACCGGGGCCGTGGTGGTCGCCACCAGGCTGTCGCCGCAGCCGATCAGCGGCCCGGAAATCCCGCCGTCGTCAATGGCGATGTAGTAAATGGTCAGCGGGGCGACCTGCTCCGGAAGCCCCGGAGACGCCGGTTCCGCCGTTGTCGTTGGACTGACGGGCATTGACGAGGGCGGCACGGACGTTGTGGGCCCCATGGTCACACCCGGGGTGGCCGGCGGCGCCGGACTCGCCGTGGATGTGGGGGCAGCGGAGCTGCCGGTTGGCGTCGGGACAGTGCCCGGGGCGGCGGAAGTGTTGGGGGGCGCCGGCGCCGGCGGGCCGAAACAGCCGGAGAGCGCGAACACCGCGCTTAACATTAGAGCGCCGAATACAGAGTGCTTGATCCGGCCCATGATGCCCCCTCTTGATCCTGGCCGCAGGTGGTGGCCCCGCCTTCAAGATACGTCCGGGCAGCCCGCCGTAAAAGGGCCTTAAGTCCGGCCCGGAGCCGGTAGGTGGCGGCAGCTGCTGCTTTTACCTTGGAGGGGCACACAGGTGCCCCTCCCCGGACAAGGCGGTAAGGCGGGGTGTGGCCCACCCCCGAACGGATTCCCCGCGTTCCATGGGCCACACTCCGCCGGCTATAGGGGCCGTTCCGTGCCGTTGACCTGTTTGTACAACGGGTTCCGTGCCCGCTGGCGCAGTTCCTGGTCGATCTGTTCCAGAAGCTTCTCAGTGGCCTCCAGCCTGGCTATCCAAGGACCTCTGAAGGGTCTCCCGCAGCTTCATGAGGTCGTCGGTAGGTGTGAATGGCCATCTGCCGAGCGTCAGCCTCGGCTGGCTCCCAATCCCCGAAATCGCGCGTCCGCTCATTGCTGGTACCTCAGCGGGGAAAGGATCGTTTCGGGGTGCAGGCGGGCGCGTCGCTGGAAAGCTCGGCGGTGGTGGTGGGGGTCATGGACGGCTCCTTTGACGGAAGAATGGCCGTTGCCTGACCCTCTCCCATACTAAGCATGGCCAAATTCGGAAGGGAAGACCCTTCTGACACATCGCGGGTACGCGAACCCCCTCGTTGGGGACCCCGCACGTTGGGCAGCCCGCACGGTGGTCGGCCGTAGCCGGTGAGCCGCCGCCCGCCGTCGTTGTGCGGTGTTGTTATGTGGCGGTATTCCCTGATGATGTGGGTGACGCAGGCTTGGCGAGCTGGGCTGCGATGTCGTCGGCCCAGGCGTCGATGGCGGCCCAGTCCCGGAAGTCTCCGAAGCGGCCGCCGGCGAGCCGGAACAGGAAGCGCAGCGCTGGCGACATCTGGTCCGCGTTGTAGACACCGGAGAACATCCTGTGGCCGCGAAGAGATACGTCCTGGGGCAGTGCTCCTGCCAGGCGCGCTTGCTGCAGTTCCGCGCCCCGTTTGCGGAACGGCTTCGGCAGTGCATCAGCCATCCCCACGTTGAAGGCCCAGACGGGCCGTTTGGCCAGCTCAGGGGCATGGCGGGCGAAGAACTGACCGGCCACGGGCAGCCACGACTGGTTGTGCACGGCGCTGCCCACCACAACAGCGTCGTAAGCGGAGACCGACTCGACCTCCTCCACGGAACGGCACTCGACGCCGTCCAACCCAGCTGCCAAACGGTCCGCTATGTGGTGGGCGATGTCCCGGGTTGATCCCAGCGCACTGGCATAGGCAACTAAAACAGTCATGGCTGAACCTCCGAATCGTGCCGCCTCCAGTCTGATGGAGACGGCTGCGGCCGGGATGTGCCGTTGGTCCCGAGACTGGGGCCGTATCCTAGGCGGGCTACTCCTCGTTCGCGGCCGCTTCAACCCAGTCGATGGCGTCGTCCGGGAAGTAGTGCCCCGGGGTTTCGCCCTGGCCGGACCACCACGGATCGTCGGTGGCCGGTCCGCCCGCGCCGGCAATTTCTGCTGCGACTGCCGCCGGCACCTCATCCCCGTTGTTGTTGATCAGCCACGTCCGCGTCGCTGGTTGCAGTTTCGTCCACCACTGGTCGATGCTCATGGCCGAAGTGTCCCACGCTGGCAGGAGTACGTCACGCACCCTTGACTGACCGCAGCAGTGCCCCTGGAAAACTCCGCTACTCCGCGATATCTTCCGCCCACAGCTCCGGGTTGTCTGCCTGGAAGGTGCGCATCATGTCCACGCAGCGCTGGTCATCCAGCACCACCACCTCAACTCAACGTGACCGGAGGAGCTCCAGCTCGCCGTCGAACGTGCGTGCCTCCCCCACCACCACACGGGGGATCTTGAACTGGATGATGGTTCCGGCGCACATGGCGCACGGTGCCAGGGTGGTGTACAGCGTGGTGTCCCGGTAGCTCCGCTGCCGGCCTGCGGCGCGGAGCGCTGACATTTCCCCATGCGCGATCGGATCGGCGCTTTGGACCCGTTCGTTGTGCCCGCTGGCAATCACCACGCCGTCCCGGGCGAGGGCAGCTCCGATGGGGATGCCGCCCTCGGCCAGGCCCTTTTGGGCGGCCTGGTAGGCGGCTTCGAAGGCGGGAAGGTCGGTGCTGTCCGGTTCCGGCGCGGCGGAGGAATGCTGCTCGTGGGTCATGGCGCCATTGTTGCACCCCTGGCCGCCACGCGGTGCGATCCTGCCGGCGGCCTCGGTCCCTGCGTCCGGCTGCCTGCAGGCCTACTTCGGCACGGTGATTCCCAGCCGGGCCATGCGCCGGTAGATCGTGGCGCGGCTGATCCCCAGTTCCGCCGCGGCAGCGGCAACCGTTATCCCGGGCCGGGAGAGGCACCTGGCAATCTCGTCCCGCTCAACAGCCTCGATCCGCGTCAGCCGGGGACCGGAGCGGCCCAGCAGCGCAGCCGGCAGGTGCCGGACATCGATGGTTTCCGTGCGCAGGGCCGCGTCCTGGACCATCCCGAAGAGTTCGTCGATGTTGCCCGGCCACCCATACGCGGTCAGCGCACGTTCGGCGGCAGGCGTGAAATCCACCTCCCGCATTCGGGCCTGGCGTGCGGCGTATCGGGCCAGGGGCATCACGTCGGGTCCGCGGTCCCGCAGGGCCGGGACCGGCACCACTGTCTCCACCAGCGCAGCCAGGGGCGCCGCGATAGCGGTGAGCTCCTCCGCGGTCACGGCCCAGGTGACGGCGGACGGATGGTCTGCGGATCCCGGGACACGTGAGCTGACCGCACGGGCGCTGAGCTCCTGTGCGGCCCAGGCCGGGAGGAGGTCGATGTTTTCCACGATCACCGCGGTGTGGGGCTTGGACAGCTCCGGCGTCCACAGCGACAGCCAGGCTTCAACATCCCGGGGTGCCGGGACCGCAGCGCAGAGGATGCGGCTACCGGGGTGGGCCTGGCGGATGGCCTGGCCCAGGAGGGTGGAGCGGCCGGTCCCCGGTTCTCCGACGGCGGCCGCCACCTTGCCGGAAACCAGCGCCGCTGCCGCGCTGTCCAAGGCCTCGGTCCACGGCCGGGACATGGCCCGCAGCGTGCCGGACCCGGGTTCCAGCCGTCCCCGCTGCACCCGGAACACCCCGCCCCTCGGGCCGGGTTTCGGCTGCCGGTCCCCGGATTTGGCCAGCATCAAAGCGGACATGGTGCTCGCGGCGGACTGGGCCAGTGCGAGCAGCAGCTCCGGGGAGGACTTGGACCAGGTGGTGATGTTGACGCTGCCCTCAAGGTGGCCGCTGAGAGGATCAAGGACCGGGACGGCAGCGCAGGTGTAGGTGCGCAGGCTAGCGCTGTAGTGTTCCTCGGCGCGGACCAGGCTCGGTGTGCGGTCGGCCAGGGCCAGGCCCAAGCCGGTGGTTCCCGCCTCCCGCTCCGAGAATGCGAAGCCCGGGGCCAGGTGCACCTTGTCCAGCGCCCGCAGCAGCGACGTGTCTCCGCTGAACCGGTTGAGCACCAACCCGTCGGCGTCCGTAAGCATCAGGCTCAGCGGCTCGTTGGCCAGGGTCTGGTGCAGGCCGGTCAGCACCTCCTGCCCGCACTGGTAGAACAGTGAGCCGGCGTCCACCGACCCGGCCCAGACCGGATCTACCTCCTCAGCTGAAACGCCGTATTCCTCGCTCCGCTGCCACGACGCGAGAAGGCGCCGCGAGGCAACCGCAAGTTTAGCGCCCGGGACGCCGCGGTCTGGCCGCGGCACTGGCACGTTCCCATTCGGCACCATTGCCGTCCTCCTTGTCCTGCGTCATTCGAGAGTACGTGGCCGTGATCGGGACGGGGAACCCTGCCTGTCTCAAAATGAGACACCGGTCACATGTTGACGGGCACGGAACCGCCCTAGCCTCGTTGGTGTCGCGACTATGGCAGTCGCGGGGAGGAGAAGGACATGTACAGCAAGGACGGCGAGAACTACTTCATCGTTGACGCCCACATCGCCCTGTGGGACGCCCGGCCGGAGAACCAGCGCAACGTTCACGGCAAGCAGTTCATCGATTGCTTCTACGACTACCACCGCAACCTCTCCCCCGATGAGGAGCTGTGGACCTACGAGGAATACCTGTACCAGGGCGGCGAGCGCCTGATGAAGGACCTGTTCGAGGACGGCTACGTGGATCACGCCATCTTCCAGCCGGCGTACCTGGGCGAGTTCTACAAGAACGGTTTCGGCCAGACGCAGGAGGCGTACGGCCTGGCCGCCGCGCACCCGGACAAGCTCACCTATAACCACTGCTTTGACCCGCGCGACGGCGAACGCGGCCTGGACCGGCTCCGTGCGGACCACGAGAAGATGACGTTCACGGGGGTCAAGCTCTACACCGCGGAATGGCACGGGGATTCCCGCGGCTACAAGCTCTCCGATCCGTGGGCCTACCGCTACTTCGAGGAGTGCCGGAAGCTCGGCATCAAGAACATCCACGTCCACAAAGGCCCCACCATCCGGCCGCTGGACCGGGACTCGTTCGACGTGTCCGACGTCGACCACGTCGCCTCGGACTTTACTGACCTGAACTTCATCGTGGAGCACGTCGGCCTGCCGCGGCTGGAGGATTTCTGCTGGATCGCCACCCAGGAACCCAACGTCTATGGCGGCCTCGCCGTCGCCATGCCGTTCATGCACACCCGGCCCCGCTACTTCGCCCAGATCCTCGGAGAACTCATCTACTGGATCGGCGAGGACCGCATCTTCTTCTCCAGCGACTACGCGCTGTGGACCCCGCGCTGGCTGGTGGAGCGCTTCGTGGACTTCCAGATCCCGGAGGACATGACCGAGTACGCTCCGATCACCACCGACCAGAAGAAGAAGATCCTGGGGCTGAACGCCGCGAAGATGTACAACATCCCGGTTCCAGCCGAGCTTCAGCTGCCGGACGCCGGGGAAACGGCCACGGGTCCGCGCCAGCCGGAGCGGGCGGACCTGGCGGGCGCGGCATGACGGCGGCACTGACTGAGCGCACCGTCCGGGGCGTGGCGGCGCTGGACCGTGCGGCGCAGGACGTCCGGCAGGCGCTTGGCAGCGTGCTGGATCCCGAACTCGATGAGCCGATCACCGATCTGGGCTTCGTGCGGTCCATTGACGTGGCCGGCGCTGCGGACGGCGCCGTGGTGGCCGTGCACCTGCGGCTGCCCACCTCGTTCTGCTCCCCGAACTTCGCCTACCTCATGGCGTCGGACAGCAAGGACGTGGTCTCGGCACTCCCCTGGGTGGGAAGGGTGGTGGTGGAACTCGATGACCACCACGACTCCGCCTTGATCAATGCCGGCCTCGCGGCGGACGCCGGCTACCGGGGCACCTTCGGGCACGAGGCCGAGGACAGCCTGGACGAGCTGCGGCTGATGTTCCGCCGGAAGGCGCACACCGCTGCCATGGAGCGCTGCCTGAGCGAACAGCTGCGCGCCGATCCCGCGCTCACAGAAATGAACGTGGGGACGGTGCGGCTGGGTGACCTCCCGCCAGGCCGGACCAAGGACGCATTAGTACGACGGCGGACTGCGCTTGGCCTGCCCGCGGAACCTGCCGCCGTCGTACTTGTTGACCATGACGGCCGCCCCTACCCCGCCGAGCAGGTGCCGCTGGCGCTGCGGCGGGCGCGTTCCACGCGCATTTCCATCGACGGCAACGCCCACTTCTGCCGGGGACTGCTCCGCACCCGCTACGCCGGCTCGGGCGCCGACCAGACGGACCGGCCCGAAGGGGCCGAGCCTGCCGACCATCACCAGCTGCTTCCGTTCACAGTCAAGGAGACCAACCCATGAACACCATGCGAGCCGTCCAGGTGGTCGGCTACCACGAAGGCCTGAAGATGACCGAGGCGCCCATCCCGGAAGTGGCCGGGGCGTGGGACGTTGTGGTCAAAATCGGAGGGGCCGGCGTATGCCGGACGGACCTGCACATCCTGGAGGGCCAGTGGGCCGAGAAGTCCCAGGTGGAGCTGCCGTACACGATCGGCCATGAGAACGCGGGCTGGGTGCACGCCGTGGGCAGCGCCGTGACCAACGTCAAGGAAGGCGACAAGGTGATCCTGCACCCGCTGATCACCTGCGGCCTGTGCCGCGCGTGCCGTTCCGGCGACGATGTGCACTGTGAGAACAGCAGGTTCCCCGGCATTGACACCCACGGCGGGTACGCCGAGTATCTCCTCACCTCAGCCCGCTCGGTGGTGAAGATCGATGATTCGCTGGAGCCTGCGGACGTGGCGGCCCTTGCCGACGCCGGGCTGACCGCCTATCACGCCACCGCCAAGGCAGCGAAGAGGCTGAAGCCGCGGGACACCTGCGTGGTGATCGGTGCAGGAGGCCTGGGGCACATCGGCATCCAGGTGCTGAAGGCCCTCACGCCCAGCCGGATCATCGTTGTGGACCGCAACCCCGCAGCGCTGGAGCTGGCCAAGTCCATCGGCGCGGACGAGGGCGTGGTGGCGGACGGCAGCCAGGTGGAGCGGGTGCTGGCCCTGACTGGCGGCCATGGCGCGGAGGTGCTGATCGACTTTGTGGGCGAGGGCGGGGCCACGTCCGAAGGCATTGCCATGCTGCGCCGCGCCGGCGACTACTTCGTGGTGGGCTACGGCGAGAACATCAGCGTGCCCACCATCGACATCATCTCCTCGGAAATCAACATCATCGGCAACCTCGTGGGGTCCTACAACGACCTGCAGGACCTGATGGCGCTGGCCGCACGGGGGGCTGTCACGCTGCACACCCAAAAGTACAAGCTGGACGACTTCCAGCAGGCCATCAGCGACCTGGATGCCGGCAAGGTCCGTGGCCGAGCCATCCTGGTCCCCTGATCCTCCCATCCATCGAAGGAGAACCAATGATTTTCATTACCGCGAAATTCCCGGTCAAGCCGGAGCACGCCGACGCGTGGCCGGAGATCTCACGGGAGTTCACTGACAAAACCAGCGCCGAGGAGGGCTGCCTGTTCTTCGAATGGGCGCGTTCCCTGGCCGACCCCAACACCTACGTCCTGATCGAGGCGTTCCGCGACGACGAGGCCGGCGGTGAACACGTGAAGTCGGATCATTTCAAGAAGGCCACGGCCGAGCTGCCGACGTACCTGGCCCGGACTCCGGACATCGTGAACGTCAAGGTGGACGGCTGGTCCGAACTCGGGGAGCTGGCCGTCAAGTAAGCCCTGGGCCACGCCAGACTTCCTCGCGTACCGGCGTGTCCTAACGGTGGTCCAGATGTCAACGGTGCTGCCATCCGGACCACCGTCGTTTTCAGGACGCCTTCCGTCCCGACGGCGGCCGGAGTGCTACCGCCAGTGCTGCAGGGGAATCGCCTCCTGTGCGTTGATGCTCACCAGCATGGTCCGGTTGCGTGCCCCGGTCTTGCGGAGGATGGAGCCCACGTGCTTTTCAACCGTCTTCACGGAAATCTCCAGCTCCCGGGCAATTTGCTTGTCCGCCATGCCGCGGATGACCATGTGGTGGACTTCGCGTTCGCGCGTCGTGAATTGAACGGACCCGGCGTCGGCAGCGGAGCCGCTGATGAGGTGGTCGAAGATTTCGCCTTCCATCGAGGCTTCGCCCTGGCCTGCGGCCACGATAATGCGGGCCATGGTCTCTCCATTCGCGCGCCGGTTGATGAAGCCGCGCACCCCTGCTTGCCGGGCGGAGCGCACCTGCTCCACCGTGGGGTTGTCCGTGAGCACAACAACCGCGACACCAGGGTCGAACTCGCGGATCCGGGCAAGAAGCCCGGTGGTGTTCTGGTGGACCATGTCCAGATCCATCAAAATCACGTCCGGGCGCAGCAATTCGTAGGCGTCGCAGAGCTGCTCGGCCGAGGTCACCTCAGCGCTGACCTGGATAGCGGGCTCGGCGATGCCCAGCAACCGGACCAGGCCGGCGCTAATGATCGGATAGTCATTGGCAATCAGGATCTTCCACTGCGGTTGCCCGGACGCCTCCGGCGCAGGTGCACGGTCCGGAAGGGTAGCCCGCATCTTGGTCCCCCATCCCGAAGTGGATTCGATGTGCAGGTCGCCGCCTAGGTGCACGGCCCGGGACGTCATGCCGTGCAACCCCAGGCATCCGGACGGAAGCGTGGTGTGGTCACCGTGGGCTGCGGCGAGGTCGAAGCCTTGACCGTTGTCCTCCACGACGATGGCGAGCGCGCCGCGCTCGTAGATCAGTCCGGCGCGTACCGTCGTGGCGCGCGCGTGGACCACCACGTTGTTCAGTGCCTCCTGGACAATCTTGAATGCCTGGTGCGCAATCTCGGGCGCCAGCGGGCGGGGCTCGCCGATCACTTTCAGCTGGGTTCCGGCGCCGGTCATCGACTCCACCCATACCAATTCCCCGGCAATGGCGTCATCAAGGGTCCGGCCGGCGAGCGCGGCCGGGCCCATGCCCAGGACCGTGCGGCGGGTCTCGGCCAGGGCATCGTGGGCAATGGTCCGGGCTTTGCTGAGGTGCGGGGTGATGGCATGTTCCGCCCCGTCGAGCCTGCTGGCTCTCTCAGCCTCGTCCAGGCTGAGCAGCAGGGCAGCAAGGGCCCGGCCAACGGTCTCGTGCACGTCGCGGACCGCACGTTCGCGTTCGGCGGCCACGGCAGCCTCGAGTTCACGGGCCGAGGCTTTGGAGTGCAGTTCCGAGTTGGCCAAAGCAATTGCGGCATGGTTGGCCAGGAGTTCGGCCAGCCGGGCTTCCTCCGGAGTGAACACCCGGCCCGGCTCCGGGCTGAAAACAAGGAAAGCGCCCACGATCTGCTCGCCCCATTGGATCGGGACACCGATCACGGCGCAGTCCCACCGCGGATCCGTCGGTGGGATATGCCCGCGTTCAACGCTGCTGTATGCGTCGAGGATGACGGTGGACCGGCTGCTGACTACCTGGCCGGTGAAGCCCTCCTTCAGGGAAAAGGTCTGGCCCTCCTGGCATCCGACGCCGATGTCCACTTTTTTGGTGTAGGTGCCGCTGGCCTCGTTGACCAAAGCGATCGACCCCGATGCGCACCCCAGCAGGGAGGTAGCGTGGCCCAGGATCCGGGCCAGCAACGGCTGCAGCTCAAACCGGCCGGCGAGGTCCCGGGCGAGGGCGACGACCGTGTCCAGCTTGCCCTGCGTGTCTTCGGCGTCGTGCAGGCTGCGGATCACGGTGTCAGGTTCCGTCTCGGTGTCTGTCATTCTCGTCCTCCTTGACGAACCGTGCGCCGCAGGTCCTCCGGCGGTGCACTGGTGATCTCTCCCACCATAATGGCACCTCCCACGCCGGTCTGCGTGCGGGATAACCCGCATCCCGACGGCGGGGAAGTCCTCATACCGCCGCTCCCGGATAGGTGGTTTCGTGGAAGACACGAAACATCACAACAGGGACGGCTCTCACGGCGGAGGTAATACTGATGGCCCGCATCGGAATCCTGACCAGCGGCGGCGACTGCCCGGGGCTTAACACGGTTATCCGCTCGTGCGTGCTGCGCGGGATCCGCGTCCACGGCGACGAGTTTGTTGGCTTCACGGACGGCTGGCGCGGCCTCGTCGAGGGCAGCACCATCAACCTGGACTGGATGAGTGTGCGCGGCATCGCGAACCTGGGCGGCACCATCCTTGGCACGTCGCGCTTCAGCCCGCTCGGTGAGGGTGGCGGCGTCGAGCGGATCCAAGCGAATTTGCGCTCCGTGGGCGTGGACGCGCTGATTGTGATCGGCGGCGAGGGCACCATGGCTGCGGCGAAGATCCTGAGCGACGCGGGGATCCCCATCGTCGGCGTGCCCAAGACGGTGGACAACGACCTCTCCGCCACAGACTTCTCCTTCGGCTTCCACACGGCGGTGGAAATCGCCACAGAGGCAATCGACCGGCTCAAGACCACCGGGCAGTCCCATCACCGCTGCATGATCGCGGAGGTCATGGGCCGGCATGCCGGCTGGATCGCACTCTACGCCGGTATGGCCACCAGCGCGCACGCGATCCTCATCCCCGAACAGACGGCCACCCTGAACGAAATCTGCGACTGGGTGGAAGGCCCGTTCCGGCGCGGCCGCACCCCCCTGGTGGTCGTTGCCGAGGGGTTCGTGTCCGCCGACATGATGGAACCGCACGCTGACCGGGGCCTGGACGGCTTTAATCGGCCCAGGCTCGGCGGGATCGGCGAGCGGCTCGCCCCGGTGATCGAAGACCGCACCGGCATTGAGACCCGTTCGACGACGCTGGGCCACATCCAGCGGGGCGGCGCCCCTAGCGCCACGGACCGGGTCCTTGCCACCCGACTGGGCCTCGCCGCCGTCGACGCGATCCACGAGAGGGCGTGGGGCAGGATGGTCGCCACGCGGGCGGACAAGATCGTCCGGGTGAGCCTGGCCGAAGCCATCGGCAAGCTCAAGACGGTGCCGCAGGACCGCTACGACGAGGCGACGTACCTGTTCGGCTAAGCGACCCAGTGCGGCGGCGTTGCGACGAGCGAAGACAAGAGCTAGCCAGGACACAAGACGGAGCCGGCCACCCGAAAGGGTGGCCGGCTCCGTCTTCGTACTTCACTCCCTGGCTATCCCCACGATTGGGAGGGTCCTTTAGAACACCCGGATCGGGATCTCGGCCGGGTCCCTGAGCAGCGACTCGATCTCGTCGTCGAGCTTGACCAGGGTGATGGACGCTCCGGCCATGTCCAGGGAGGTGCAGTACTCGCCGACGTAGCTGCGGCCGACGCTGATGCCCTGCTCGGCGAGGCGCTTGTGGGCCTGGCCGTAGAGCAGGTACAGCTCGCTGATGGGGGTTCCGCCCAGGCCGTTGATCATGAGAGCCACGCGGTCCCCGTCGCCGAACGGCAGGTCCTGGACGATCGGAGTGAGCATTTCCTCGACGATCTCGTTGGCGCTCATCATGGCCGCCCGGCGCCGGCCCGGTTCACCGTGGATGCCGACGCCGATCTCGATTTCGTCCTCACCGAGTTCGAACAGCGGGCTGCCCTTGGCCGGCGGGGTGCAGGCGGTCAGTGCGACGCCCATGCTGCGGGTGACCGAGTTGACCTTCTCTCCGATCCGGATCACCTCGTCCAGGTCCGCGCCGCGTTCGGCGGCGGCGGCGACAGCCTTGATGACGAAGAAGTTCCCGGCCACGCCGCGGCGGCCGATCGTGTAGGTGGAGTCCTCCACGGAGACGTCGTCGTTGATGAAGAGGGTCCTGACCTGGATGCCCTCGGCGGAGGACATTTCCTGGGCCATGTCGAAGACCATCTTGTCGCCGGTGTAGTTGTTCACCAGCAGCAGCACGCCTTTGGGCGAGGCCATCATTTTGGTGGTCTCGTAGACGTAGTCGAACGGCGGTGCGGCGAACACGTCGCCCGGGCAGGCGGCGTCAAGCATACCCTTGCCCACGATCATGACGTGCGCGGGTTCATGGCCGGAGCCGGAGCCCTGCACGATCGAGACCTTGTTCTGGTCCGGGCCGTCAGCGCGCATGATCAGGTTGTATTCGGGGACGTACTTGAGGGTCTCGGGGTTGGCCAGGGCCAGCCCTTCGAGCATCTCGGGAACGAACTGTTTGGGGTCGTTGACGAACTTTTTCATGTGATCTCCACGTCGTTGTGCTGGTCAGGTTGATGGGAAGGCAAACAGGGCTAACGCTGGTCCCAGCCCTCGGTGATGCGTTCAATGATGATGGCGATCGCTACCGCGCCGGCGTCCGGGGAGCCGATGCTGCGCTCGCCGCTGTAGCTGGCCCGCCCCCGTCTGGCCTCGAGCTTGCTGGTGGCGTCCGCGCATTCCCTGACGGTTTTCGCGAACGCGGCCCGGCATTCGGCGGCTCCGGCACCGGCGGCGAGCTGGCGTTCCAGCTCGTCGGTGGCCGGGACGAGTGCGTCCAGCAGGGTCTTGTCTCCCAGGCTCGCGCCGCCCCGGGCCATGATGCCCTCGGCGGCGGCGCGCAGCATGGCGACGGCGGCGGCGCCGTCGATGGTGTCCACGGTCTTCGCCGCGGCGGAGGCGCGCAGAAACGCGGTTCCCCACAGCGGGCCGGAGGTGCCGCCGATCCGGCTTGAGATCGCCAGGGCGATCTGCTGCAGGAACGTGGGGACGTCGTCGCGCTTGAAGCTGTCCCAGTCCTGCAGGACCTTCTCGAAGCCGCGGGCCAGGGAGTAGCCCAGGTCGCCGTCGCCCACGACGGCGTCCAGGTCGCCGAACTCCTTTTCCTTGTCGACTGCAGTCTGCGCGAGGGTGCGGACGACGTATTCGACGTCGGCGAGGTCGGTGGCGGTCATGGGGTCTCCGTGGGGGTCGAATGGGCGGCGGGGTTTGCGGCGCCGGTGCCTGGCCGGGGCGTGGACAGGATGGCCTGCAGCGTCGCGAGGGTCACGACGCCGGAAACGTCGACGCCGGCGTCGTTAGCCAGGACTTCGGTCGCCTCGCCGGCGGGGTCGCCCAGCGAGCTCACCACGAGCGAGGCGCCGGTGAAGTCCTCCTCACGGGTGTAGCCACTGACCGTGACCAAGGTTCGCAGTCCTGCGCCCAGGGCGGCGCGCAGGCCGTTGGCGCTGTCCTCAACCACGATCGCATCGTCCGGGTCTAGGTTCAGCTCCCTGAGCGCGAGCAGGTAGATGTCCGGGGCGGGCTTCTTCGCCGGGACGACATCGCCTGCGAATACAGCGAAATGCTTCGCGAGGCCCTCGCCGACGGCGTGCGTGAGGACGGCGCGGACGGCCGGTTCCGCCGAGGTGGAGGCCACCGCGAGGGTCCATCCAGCGTCATGCGCTTCCTGGACGATCCGGGCGATCCCGGGCCGGGCGGGCATGACTCCGGACGCCACCATGTCTTTATAAACGGCGGTCTTCCGCTGGTGCCATGCCAGAATGGCCTCGTCCACGGCGGCGTCGTCTTTCAGGCCCAGGCTGTGGGCGAGTTCCGGGGTGAGGATGCTGCGCATCCGTTCCTTGCCGCCGCCGATCTTGACCTTCTCCGCGTACTCTTCGACGCTCCACTGGACCGGGACGTTGAAATCGGTGAAGGTACGGTTGAAGGCCGGGAGGTGGCCGTGCTGTTCGGTGTCGGCGAGGACGCCGTCGCAGTCGAAGATCAGGGCCGGCATCAGCGGCCGCCCTTGCCGGCGCTGCCGAACTGCTCGGTCAGTTCCTTGACCATCGCCATGACCTCCCCGCGTGTGTGCTTGAACAGGGACGGCGGGTCCCACTTGTTGTCCTGCTCGGCCTGTTTGAGGAAAGCCAGGGAGGACTGCATGAACGTTTCCTTTAAGGCGGTGGAGATGTTGACCTTCGCGCAGCCGCGGGCGATCAGGTCCGCGAACTGCTCCTGGCTCAGGCCGGACCCGCCGTGCAGGGCGATGGGGATGTGCCGGGCCTCGACGATCTCGGTGACCCGGCCGAGGTCGAGCACCGGGGCAGCCCTGTAGGAGCCGTGCGCGTTGCCGATCGAGGGTGCAAAGACGTCGATGCCCGTGGCGTCAATGAAGTTCAGCACCGTTTCCAGGCTCTGCTGGGGGGCGACGTCGTCCGAGCCGTGGTCATCCTCGACGCCGGTGATCGCCTCGATCTCGCCTTCCACTTGGGCGCCGTACTGCCGGGCCTCGGCAACCACCTCGATGGTCTGGCGCTGGTTTTCCTCCACCGGCATGCTGGAGGCGTCAAAAAGCACGGAGTTCCAGCCGGCTTTGAGGCATTCGGTGAGCACCTCCCGGTCCGGGCAGTGGTCCAGGTGCAGGGTGACGGGGACCTGGATGCCGGCGGTCAGCGACTTCCACATATCGAACAGCTGGCGGGAGCCGATGCTGCGGACCGTCTTCACCGAGGTCTGCAGGATGACCGGGGAGTTTGCTTCCTCGGCCGCGGCGAGGACCGCTTCCATGGTCAGGTCGTTGAAAATGTTGATGGCCGGAACGCCGTAGCGGGCGTGAAAGGCCGGATCGACTATGTCCTTGAGGGGCACAACACCCATGGGAAACCTCCTTGTTTGGCTGCCTTCAACGCTAAGCGGGCTTTCCTTTCCTGGGTACGGGGGGAAACCCGCACCCTGGCTTGGGGGTCATCCCCACCTGTTGCGGGGTGCGGGTCCCGTGCTCAAGTGGTGTCACGAAATCACAACCACTCCCCCACCAGCGAAAAGGACTGCCGCCATGGCTAACGGAAGCGTTCTGGAAACCATCACCCTGGAAGAAGCGCAGCAGGTCATCGACGCCGCCGCGAAGAAGGCCGCCGAGATAGGGCAGCCGATGGACATCGCGGTCGTTGACGCCGGCGGCAACCTCAAGGCGCACGCCCGGATGGACGGCGCGAACATCGGCTCCATCACCATCTCGATCAACAAGGCCTACACGGCCATTGCGTTCCAGTGCGAGACCGGCGATTTGCAGGAAGCCACCCGCCCCGCCGGCCCCATCCACGGGCTCAGTGACGCCCACGGCGGACGGCTGGTAGTGTTCCCCGGCGGCATTCCGCTGGTGCGGGACGGGCGGATCATGGGGGCAATCGGGGTGTCCACCGGGACCATTGAGCAGGACCAGGAGGTTGCGCTGGCCGGAGCCGGGGCGTATTAGCAGCCCCCTGACAGCTGGTGCAGGCTGCCCGTTGCGTACAATCGGCGCTCGCAGGCGGTGCCACGGGGACCCCGCCGCTTCGGCCGGCTCCCGCTACGGTCCGTCAGCCCTTCGCCACCCGGGCATCCCCGCCAGCGACGGACTCGGCGATCCGCTTGATTGCTGCGAGCGTTTTCGGAATGCCGTCCAGTGCCTGCCGGGTGCGGTCGGCGATCTGGGTGTCAGCCCCATCACCAAACTTCTCCTCGAACATGGCTATGCCCTCCGGCAGGAATTCCCAGGACTCGCTCAGGATGGTTCCGTCGTCTGCCGGGGTGAGGGCGAAGCCCCAGCGGACAAACCTGCCTCCCACCACCCAGGCGAACTCGCGGCCGCGCTCGGCAGCCACCACCTGCGAGCGGGTCTCCCAGGACCGGTGCGGGAGCTCGTTGCGGCCGGTGAACCAGGCACCGGGCTGGCCGGCGCTGTCCTCGTCGTCCCACCAGCACGACGTGCAGACCGGGCTCCACTCACCGGTGCGGGTGATGTCGGAGACCAGGTCGTACAGCGCCTCTGCTGATGCCTTGACCGTTACCGACTCCTGGTGGTGGCGGATGCTGTTCTGATTCATGGGTCCATCCTTACAGACGGTCACTTCTTCTGCCGGCGGCTGCCGCCGTGCCAGTCCTCCTGCTGACCGACTGCACCGGAGGTTACCCCGAGGGCCGGGAGCTGCGGCTGCTCGCGCAGGCTCCGCTTGAGCTCCGCGAACCCGGGGAACCGTGCCAGCCCCACCACGTGGTCCCACAGCTCGGCGGCCGACTGGTCGTCCGGCAGCCGGCTGATCACTGGCCCGAAGAAGGCCACACCGGCAGGCGGTTCGAAGTGGATGATGGGCGTGCCCACATCCTTGCCCGTGAGCCCCAGCGCCTCATCCGTCTCCTGCCGGATTTCGCTGTCCCAGGAGTCGTCGTCGAGAGCCTCCGCAAGCTGCAGGGGCAGGCCGGCCTGGGCCAGGACCGGCTCCACGAACTCCCGCGTCCCCCGTTCTTCACGCACCTCGGCCTCACTGCGCTGGCCGGCCGTGTCCGGGGCAGCTTCGAAGATGTGGGTCCCGAACGCCTCGTACAGCCGGGCGATCGACTCGCGGCCATGCTCCGAACGTGCCCGGGCCGCCACCCGCAGGAGCCGGAGCCCGGCCGTGTGTCCGGCCTCGTACTCCGGCGGGAAATGCGCGTCATAGTCAACGTGGGCGTTGATCAGGCGCAACGAAATGAACCGCCAGTCCACGGTGTACTCGCGCTGCGCCTGCACCTGCCGCACCCACTTGCTTGTCATCCAGGCGAAAGGGCAGACCGGGTCGAAATAGAAGTTGATGTCGGCATCCACGCGTCCACCCTTGCACCTGTTAGTGACGTGCGTCTAATCAACAAGGGAGATCACGCACCCCATGTGCACGGAGGCCCGCCCGAACAGTCAGCCAACCGAAGCTTGTCCAACAAACCCGTCACACCGGTAGGCTGGAATCCCCCGGCCGACCCCGGATCCACCCACAAGCAAGCGAGGCATAACGTGCACCAGGACGCCGCCCGGTTCCTCTCCCAGCCGGTGGCAGCCCAGCCCGGCGCTCCCCTGCGCGTCGCGGTGTACTCGCGGATCGCCGAAGCAATCCGCAACGGCCTCCTCACCCCCGGCTCCATGATCCCCACCGAAACCGAACTCGGCACGGACATGAAAGTCAGCCGCACCGTGGTCCGCGAAGCCCTCATGCTGCTCGAGGCGGACGGCCTCATCAGGGCGCGGCGCGGCGTCGGACGCTTCGTCTCGGACACCCTCCCCCGCATCGGCATCGAACGCATCCAGCCGTTCGAGGACGTCCTCGGCCGCCCGGGCCAGCCGGCAGAGGTCAAACGCACCCAGGTGGTCCGGCAGGCGGCGTCCGAATTCGTTGCCCCCGGCATTGGCGTGGAGCCCGGCACCGACTGCTGGCTCTGGGAATCCGTCCTGATCCGCGACGGCGAGGCCATCGCCCACCTGCAGGAAAACGTCACCGCCCAGCCGGTCAGCGTCGGCAAGGGCGCCGCCGCACCTCTTGAGATAGAGGACGACGGCGGGGCCACCTTGCTTGCCACGCTTAACAAACAGCTGGGCCGGCTGGCCGGGCCGGGCGAGTGCCAGATCAGCCTCAGCCAGGTGGGACCCAGCCGGGCGAAGCTGCTGGACCTGCGCCCGTCGGACCCGGTGCTGGTCCTGACGCAGTACGTGCGGAACGGCAACAGGCCCTTCTACCTGGCCAAGTGCCTGGTGTCCGCACGGGCTGGCCACCTCTCGGTGATGCAGCAGTTCCCGTCCTAAACCCATCCGCCGCCGCGGAGTTCCCGGGCAGCTAACCGGAATTCAACAACCCTGAATGTTTCGTACCTAAACAAGATTTCCATGCTCCCTGTCGTTCGACATGCGAACAGTTGTGCGTTGAATGAACTTTGGGTATTCTCGTCGACGGCTTGTATGCCGCGCATCACATCTGCTGATGAGGCTGTTAGCGGCGGCGTGCACCTATCCCTTTCCCTGATCAATGAGGATTACATGAGTACTTCACCCTCCATCCGCAGGTCCCAGTGGCCCGTGTGGCTTTGCTGGCTGGCCATGGTCCTGGACGGCTTTGACCTGGTGGTGCTTGGCACCGTCATTCCCACACTTATCAAGACCGGCGAACTGGGTTTCGACGCGGTCGGCGCCACCCTGGTTGCCACCATCTCCCTCGTCGGCGTCGGCCTCGGCGCGCTCTTCATCGCCCCGCTGTCAGACCGCTTCGGGCGCCGCAAACTGATGGTTGCCTGCGTGCTCTGGTTCTCGATCTTCACCCTCGCGGTGGCGTGGGCGCCCAACGTGGCGATGTTCGGCGTCTTCCGCTTCCTGGCCGGAGTCGGACTGGGCGCCTGCCTTCCGGTGGCCCTCGCCTACATGAACGACTACGCACCGGCGGGATCCGCAGGAAAATCCACCACCCGCACCATGACCGGCTACCACGTCGGGGCTGTGGCAACTGCTTTCTTGGCGCTGATGGTCATCCCGGACTGGCGCACGATGTTCGTCGTCGGAGGCGTCGCCGGCCTTGTCCTGCTGCCGTTCCTGTGGTTCAAGCTGCCCGAGACCCTGCCGGCCGCACAGACGGCCGAGAAGCAGGAACAGACCGGGTTCCGGGACCTGGTGAAGAAGCCCTACCCCCTGGTTGCCGCGGCCATCGCCGCCGCCTCATTCATGGGGCTGCTGCTCGTCTATGGCCTGAACACCTGGCTTCCGCAGCTCATGGCATCCGCTGGCTACCCTGTCAGCGCCGGCCTTTCCCTGCTTCTGGTGCTGAACCTGGGCGCCGTAGCCGGCCTGATCATCGCCGGCATCCTGGCGGACAAGCACGGCACCAAACCCATCGTGCTGCTCTGGTTCGGCCTCTCCGCGGCCTGCCTTGCCCTGCTGAGCATCAAGGTTGAGAACGCCGTCCTGCTCAACGCCCTCGTCTTCGTCACCGGGGTGTTTGTCTTCAGTTCCCAGGTGCTCGTTTACGCCTGGGTGAGCCAGCTGTTCCCGGCCCGCCTGCGCGCCACGGCCCTCGGGTTCGCCGCCGGTGTGGGCCGCGTCGGCGCCATCGCCGGACCTGCGGTGACGGGCGGGCTGGTCGCTGCCGGCATCGCCTATCCCTGGGGTTTCTACGTCTTTGCAGCAGCCGGCGCGCTCGCGGTGCTGGCCCTGGTGGCGGTCCCGCACGCCGTTGCGAACACCACCCGGCCGGTCCCGGAGCACGTGAGCTGAACGACCGTTGCCCGGCTCGTCCCTGCGGACGTGCCGGGCAACGCGCTCTCCCCACCGCAGGAGGGCGTCAGGCGGCGGAGCCCGCTGAGGCGAGTCCCGCCGTCGTGCCCTCAAAGAAGCCAAGCAGCGTCTCCACCAGGTGTGGGGCGAAGTCCTCTTCCAGCGCGAGGACCACACGGCACCGCGCGCCCTTCACCGGCGGGTAGCCCGCGTACAGCCCGCGCAGGTCGCAAACGGTCTGCCCGCGGCCCGGCCCGTCGGAAGTGTCGACGGCGGCCCGCACCAGGGGTGCAACAGCCGCCTGCACCGCGCCAACAGCGAGCGCCGCAGCCAGGGGATCGTGCATGGCGGAACAAGGCCGGCCGTAAATCCCCTCGTAGAACCGGAAGTAGTAGCCCAGCATCTCCCCCAGCGCCTGCGGCACCGGCGCGGAGGACGCCAGCAGCGCCTGCCGGTGCGGCTCCTCCAGCACCGAGGCCATGGTCACGTCCAGCGGAACCAGCGTGACATCCCAGCCGGCCGCCAGCACCAGGGCGGCGGCCTCGGGGTCGTTGTGGATGTTGGCCTCGGCCACCGGCGAGATGTTTCCGGGGGCCAGGGCCGCGCCGCCCATGATGGTGACCGAGTCCACCAGCGCGGGCAGGTCCGGTTCCAGCCGGAGGGCTTCGGCGATGTTGGTCAGCGGGCCGATGGCCAGCACCCGCAGCGTTCCCGGATACGCATGGGCGAGCCGGACCAGCATCTCCGCCGCTGACTCGGATGCAAGCCCGGCAGACGCCGTCGTCAGCTGCACCCCGCCGATGCCGTTGTCCCCGTGCACCCACGGCGCCCCTCCCCCGAACTGCCCGGCCAGCGGATGGTGCGCGCCGAGCGCCACGGGAATGTGCGTGTGGCCGGCGAGCTGGAGCAGGTCCAGGGTGTTGCGGGCGCCGACGGCGGCACTGACGTTGCCGCTGACGGTCCCGATCCCCACAACGTCGGCCGTGGGCGCGGCGAGAAGGTAGGCCAGGGCAAGGGCGTCGTCGATTCCGGTGTCGCAGTCCAGGTAGAACGGGTGACTGGTGGTGGTCATGGCGGTGTTTATCTTTCCTTTGAGGGTGGGGTTGGTCAGAGGGTCTCGCCCTTGGGGGCGGCGACGAAGAGGCTGATGATGAACGCGGCGGCCGTGATGGCCACCGAAATCCAGAGGGCGGCGGCATACCCGGCGGCGGTGGCCTGCGCTGCGAACGGCGCCACGAGCACGACGCCGAGGCTCGCCCCGATGCCGAAGGAGGCACCGTTGATGCCGGGCAGGGCAGCTGGGGCTTCCTTGGGTGACAGCAGCACCGAGAGCCCGTTGATGGCGGTGAGGAAAAAGCCGTTGTAGAAGATGCCCAGGGCCGCGACGGCAATCAGCACCGCCACCTGGTTCTCGGAGAAAGTGGCCGCAACAATGGCGCAGGCCAGGCTCAGGCCGGTGCCGATCCGGAGGGTTTTGATCCAGCCGCGGCGGTCGGCCAGCCAGCCGGCAAGGGGTGCGGCGAAGACGCCGATGAGCGCGGCCGGGGTGAGGAACAGGAGCGCGGACACGGACGCGGTCAGGCCGAAGCCGGCGCCGGCGTCCTGGCTGAGCAGCACCACGGTGAAGTTGATGATGGCGAAGATGCCGGCCAGGGTGAGGACGGTGGTGGCGATGACCGGCCACACCTGGCGGGAGCGCAGGTGGTGGACGGCGATCAGCGGGTGGCTGCGGCGTTTTTCGATGATCCAGAAGGCGGCGAAGGACGCGATGGTGCCGGCCAGCAGGGCCAAGGTGCTCGGTGCGGTCCAGCCGGCGGCCGAGCCGCCGGTGACGAAGTAGGTGATGAAGACCAGGAATACGGACAGGGATCCGGCGCCCCACCAGTCCATGGCGCCGCGAATGCCCTGCGGCCGTCCGGCCGGGACGATTTTGATGATGCAGGCGGCGGCAATGGCGGTGAGGACCAGGACCACCACAAAGATGGACCGGAAGCCGAGGGTCTCGGCCATGAGTCCGCCCACGTAGCCGTCCACGCCGCCCACTCCCCCGTTGATGGCGGCGATGATGCCCACGGAGGTGCCGAAGACCTTGGCGTGCAGGTTTTCGCTGAGCACGATGTAGGCGAGGGCGAAGACGGCGCTGGAGACGCCCTGCAGGAACCGGCCGGTGACCAGCAGCGGCAGCGTGGGGGCGGTGATGCACAGGATGGTACCGGCGCCCATGATGCCGAGGACCAGGAGCAGGGCGGCGCGGCGGCCGATGAAGTCACTCCACCGGCCGATCACGGGTCCGGCGATGGCGCCGGCCAGGAAGAACATGGACTGGACGGGGGCTGCGCTGTCGGCACCCTGGCCGAATTCGGCGGCGATCTGCGGCAGTGCAGGGGTGACCATGCTGGCGTTGAGCTGGAAGGACAGCACGCCCAGCAGCAGGGTGGAGATCAGCAGGGCGGCGCGGCGGCCGGCGAATGTCGTTTCGTCGGGAAGGACGACGGCGGAGGCGGCTTCCGCGGAAGGCGCGGCGGCCGCCGGGGTTGGGGTGTTCACATCAAACTCCTTTGTTCTGCAGGCGGGTCCTGCGCTTGGGATGTGAGTTGTTATACAACCATGTATGACGGACAAGTACAACTATGGTCTACACTATTTCTCAATCCGGCCGCTTCCGGCCCCTCCCCGTTAGGACTTTCCATGAGCACTCGACTTCCTGCCGTCACCGTGGTCGGCAGCATCAACCTGGACCTGATCGCCACCGCCGAGCGACTTCCGACGACGGGCGAAACCATCGGCGGCGCCGTCCTGTCCGAGCAGCCCGGCGGCAAGGGCGCCAACCAGGCCGCGGCGGCGGCGCGGCTCGGCGGCAGTGCCCGGATGGTCGGCGCCGTCGGCAGGGACGCCTCCGGGCAGCGGATGCTGGATGCGTTGGCTGCTGCCGGCGTTGACACGTCCGACGTGGCCGCCCTCCCCCAGCCGACCGGGACGGCGCTGATCGTGGTGGACCGCGAGGGCGAGAACCAGATTGTGGTGTGCCCGGGCGCCAACGCGCACCTGTCGCTGGACGGGGTGGACTTCAGCCCGGAGGAGACAGTGCTGTGCCAGCTGGAGGTCGGCTTGGACGTGGTGCTCGAGGCCGCCCGGAAGGCGGAGGGTTTCTTCGTGCTAAACGCGGCGCCGGCCATGGACCTGCCGGCGGAGCTGCTGGAGCGGTGCGACCTGGTGATCGTCAACGAGAGCGAGTACGCCCTGATTCCGGCCCTCGCCGAGGCGAAGCTGGTGGCGGTGACGTACGGCAAGGACGGCTCGGCGATGTTCGAGCACGGCCGGAAGGTGGCGGAGGCACCGTCCTTTGCGGTGACGGTGGCGAACACCGTTGGCGCCGGCGACGCGTTCTGCGCCGCCCTGGTCCTGGCACTTCGGAGCGGGCTGGATTACACGCCGGCTCTGGCGGTGGCGAACGCCGTGGGTGCTGATGCCGTGGGTGACCCGTCGTCGCAGCCGGATTTGGCACAGCTGGGCCACTATGTGGAGCGCACCGCCGCCGCTTCGGGCGCTTCCTCCTGACTGTGGTGTTCCGTCGGGCGGCACCCGCCGACTTTGCCGAGGTCCGGCGCATCACCCGCGACGCCTACCTTCGGGCCGGGCACTTCGCCGCCGGCCACCCGTACATGAGCGTTCTGGAGGACGTGGAGCACCGCGCCGAGCATGCCCAGGTGTGGGTGGCAGAAGCCGCCGGGAAGGTGGTGGCGGCGGTGACACTGACGTTCGCCGGCCAGCCGTACAGCGGCCTAGTCGAGGAAAGTAACCCGCACCCCGAGGCAGCTGAAAAGCCCCGACAGGGTGGAGCGTGCGTTTGGGGACGCTCGCTGGCGCAGATCGGATTTTTCTGTAGCGGCAGCTATCTCAGTTTCGGCACGAAGAAAGAGTGCAGACTGCTCCGGAGACCCCAAAGCGTCTGCTATCCGATCAAGTACGCCGCGGTTACTGCTGTACTCCTTGAACGCCTCGTGATCGAGGTTGGGTTTCTCCAGCTGGGCTTCTGGTAGACGCAAAGTCGCGGATTTGCCATCAGCCGATACCGCCAAGTCGCCCTCGGTGATACCTGAGAGATCGACATGGGCGTCGACTGTACCTACAGCTAGGAAAATAGTTCGCCGCCCGGAGATGACATCCGGCATTGCTGAGTTGTCATCTCCCGTATCGAGGACCATCTGGAAAGTCTCGATGGCACTCTGCAACTGTGAAACATCCTTGATGGACTGCAGGAGAGCTGCTCGGTCCTTGGTTTTGTCGCTCCAAGGATTCTCATTGAACCCAAGGAGGCTGGCCCCGCCCACTAACCCCAGCGTTGAGCCCGCCAACACAGCGAAGCCTTTCAATGCCTTCAACACCGAACTTCCCCCGTTACGCGATACGCCTCAGTTGCGTGTCGACTATGAGATGTGCATCGAGACATGTCCCGCATCGAAGTCTCAGGGCTAGTGTAGCCGGCCTCACCGACAAGTCCGGAGGACTCACTTGGGGTGACAGAGAGGGCAGTGCGAGTATAGTCACCTGCCTAACCTCCAGTTAATCCCTGCAGCTCCGACCAGACGCCCTCAACCTGTGCACGGACCTCCGGCGGGTCCCAGTGCCCATATGGTATGGACTTAAAGCACAACTTGTTGAGCGAAACCTGCTTGGAGCCGAACCGTCACTGGCGAGGGAGCGCTCCAGGGTGAGAGTTCGCCGATAACCTAGACGTCAAACCAGAACACAACACAATGGCGCGCGGACGCGCAGGAGACGAGACATGGCCCCCACTAGCAAAGAAGGACAGCGCGCCGAGCTGCACAAGACCATCTGGCGCATTGCAAACGATCTTCGAGGGTCAGTCGACGGGTGGGACTTTAAGAGCTATGTGCTGGGCATGCTTTTCTACCGGTTCATCTCCGAGAACCTCACCGCGTACATCAACACAGGCGAACACGACGCTGGCGACCCCACCTTTAATTACGCCACCATTCCCGACTCGCAAGCTGAGGTCGGTCGCACTGAGACTGTTGCTGAAAAAGGCTTCTACGTTCTCCCGTCCGAACTCTTCCAGAACGTCCGCAAAGGCGCCTCGCACGATGCGAACCTGAACGAAACGCTCGCACGAGTTTTCAACAATATTGAGGGCTCCGCTATCGGGACTGCCAGCGAAGACGACCTCAAGGGCCTGTTCGACGACCTCGACGTCAACAGCTCCAAGCTCGGCAGCACGGTTGCCAAGCGCAACGAGAAACTCGTGAAACTTCTCGACGCGATCGGTGACCTTCCACTGGGTAGCTTCGAAGATAACTCGATTGACCTGTTCGGCGACGCTTACGAATACCTCATGCAAATGTATGCCTCCAGCGCAGGCAAGTCCGGAGGCGAGTACTACACGCCCCAGGAAGTCTCCGAACTCCTGGCACGCATCACCGTGGTTGGCAAGACGGAGGTGAATAAGGTTTACGACCCCGCGGTTGGGTCGGGCTCCCTGCTGCTGAAATTCGACAAAATACTTGGCAAGGGCAACGTTCGCCAGGGTTTTTACGGGCAGGAAATCAATCTGAACACCTACAACCTCGCCCGCATCAACATGTTCCTTCACAATGTGAACTACGAGAAGTTCAACCTCGCCCATGGTGACACCCTCATCGACCCCGCTCATTGGGATGACGAACCATTCGAGGCGATTGTGTCTAACCCGCCCTACTCGATCAAATGGGACGGAGACGCCAATCCGCTGCTCATCAACGACCCGCGGTTCGCGCCAGCAGGTGTACTCGCGCCGAAGTCCAAGGCAGATCTTGCCTTCACGATGCACATCCTGTCTTGGCTGGCCGTCAACGGCACTGCGGCGATCGTAGAGTTCCCGGGTGTGCTCTACCGCGGAGGCGCGGAAGCGAAGATCCGCAAATACCTGATCGACAACAACTACGTGGACGCCGTCATTCAACTCCCGCCGGACCTGTTCTTCGGGACCACGATCGCGACTTGCATCATCGTGCTCAAGAAGTCTAAGAACGACAACGCCGTGCTTTTTATTGATGCCTCGGCCCAGTTCACTCGCGTCGGCAACAAGAACAAGCTCGCAAAAACCCACCTGCGGGCCATCCTCGACGCATTCACGATTCGAGAAGACGCCGATCACTTCGCCAAACTCGTGGCGAACAAGGACATCTCGGAAAACTCTTACAACATCGCTGTGACCTCCTACATCGATGCCGAAGACACCCGCGAGATAGTTAACATTCGTGATCTCAACTCCGAGATTGCCCGCATCGTTACAAAGCAACAAGAACTGCGCGCTTCCATCGACGAGATTGTCGCTGATCTAGAGGACTACAGCGGTGCGGTTGTCTGACGTACTTTCCAAAGCGCCCGACAAGACAGAATATCAGGTCGAGGGTTTTCTAGGATACCGCACGATTGGCTGGGGTAAGAATAAGAAAATCTCAGTGGGAAAAGTTGCGCTTAACTATTTCTGCTTGAAATGCGGCGATAATCGCACATTTATGTCCGGCGATGAGTTGTCATGTTTGATCTCGAGTGAAACGGTAATTAGTGTCGACGCTTCTCTCAGATGCCCCATGTGCATGTCCTCGGTAGAAACTTGGTTCCTGGTTGGCTCAACCGAGGGGTTTTTCACTCCTGCGCCTTATGTCTTCTTGGAACGCCACACAGAGCAGATGCGAAACTCCGCGACCCGCGTCAAAACGGGAGATAGTGGTTTTGAAGGCCCTCTGGACAGTGCACAGCTAGCCTACGATCATCATTTGGGAGCCGGCTCAATGGTCTACTTGCGGCAGATCTTCGAAGCGATCACGGTGCAAGTCGCGCAAGCGGTTGAAATCCCGATAACTACAGGCCGGGGCAGGAGAAGGCCGTTCAAGGATTTGCTCGAGGAGGTAGACCATCAACATCGCATTATCCCTGCAGAATTTTCCAATAACCGTTACCAACTGTTCAGCGAGCTCAGTGAAGTTATTCACGGCGATTCTAGTGAAGCCGATGCTCTTAAAAAGTACCAGCCTTGCCGACGATTGATTTTAGGGATAATTGATAACGTTAAGAATAGCGGCGAGATAATGCTAGCTATAAATTCTCTTGGATGGGGCGCTGATGGTTCAGCGACCGCTCTAAAATCGAGGTGACTGCATGAGCCGTATTGACGAGCTAATAGCTAAACTCTGCCCGAACGGTGTGGAATTCAAGTCTTTGGGAGATGTCACCACCAAGGATGCGAATATCAAGTGGGCGAACGCCGGTGACACCGAATTTCGTTACATCGACCTTTCGTCCATAGATCGTACAACGCACATGATTGGGCAAACCGCGACGATTACAGCGGATAACGCTCCAAGCCGCGCGCAGCAGATAGTCCGAGCTGGTGATGTAGTTTTCGCAACGACTCGCCCCACTCAGATGCGCTGGGCCATCATACCGCCTGAGTATGACGGCCAGATCGCGAGTACTGGATACTGCGTCATGCGACCAGACACCTCGGCGGTGCTTACAAATTTCCTAGCACACGCGCTCGGAACTGACACCTTCCGCCGCTACATCGAAGCCAACCAAGTGGCGGGCAACTACCCGTCGATCCCCGACAGCCGCGTGCGCGCTTACCGAATCCCCGTGCCGCCTCTCGAGGTGCAGCGGGAGATCGTACGGATCTTGGACCAGTTCACGCAGCTAGAAGTGGTGCTTGAAGCGGAGTTGGAGGCCCGACGTCGCCAATACGAATATTACCAACAATCTCTACTCTCCTTCGTAGGAGAGGAGGCTCGGTGGATGACACTGGGCGAGATCGGAAAAGTCTCGATGTGCAAACGTGTTTTCAAGCACGAAACTTCGCCCAAAGGAGACATACCATTCTTTAAAATTGGGACATTCGGCGGAAAACCTGACGCCTATATCTCTCGAGACGTTTATGACCGCTACAGGTCCCGATATCCCTTCCCCAAACGCGGCGATGTTCTCATCTCGGCCGCTGGGACCATCGGGAGGACAGTTCAGTATGACGGAGAACCGGCATATTTTCAGGACTCAAACATCGTGTGGATTGACAACGATGAATCAACCGTTCTGAACTCGTATCTTCGACACTGGTACAGAATCATCGAGTGGGCCACTGATGGTGGTACCATCCGGCGACTCTATAACGAGAACGTCAGAAAGGCGCGCATAGCTGTGCCCCCCCTTGAGGAACAGGAACGGATCGTTGGGCTACTCGATCGATTTGATGCTCTCGTAAACGATTCGTGCATTGGTATTCCTGCCGAGCTTGCGGCCCGCCGGAAGCAGTATAAGTATTACCGCGATCGCCTGTTGGCGTTCGAGGAGGCGGTGGCGTGAGCGAGGCGGGTGTCCGAAAGTATGACCCGATTGCGGTCTCAAACGAGAGCACGGTTGTTGCCGAGTACGTGCGGGAAGCCGAATCGGAGAAGGCGTACCAGTCCGAGGCGGAACTCGAGCGCGAGCTGATCCGTCTACTAAGGTCCCAAGCGTACAAGTATCTGCACATCACGTCTGAGGCGCAGCTGGTCGCCAACCTCCGCATCCAATTGGAGGCACTGAACGGCATCACGTTCTCCGAAGGCGAATGGAAGCAGTTCTTCTCCGAGCGCATCTCGGGTGTGAATGAGGGCATCGTCGAAAAGACGGTTCGTATCCAGGAGGACAATGTCCAGCTGCTGAAGCGGGACGATGGTTCCATCAAGAACATCGCGCTGATTGACAAACAGAACATCCACAACAACCGCCTGCAGGTCATCAACCAATACCAGACTCCCCGAGGCGAGGGAGGCGGGACGCACGCGAACCGGTATGACGTGACGGTGCTCGTCAACGGTCTGCCGATGGTCCACATCGAGCTCAAGCGCCGCGGCGTGGATATCCGTGAGGCGTTCAATCAGATCGACCGGTACCAGCGCGACAGCTTCTGGGCAGGATCCGGCCTCTTCGAGTACGTGCAGTTGTTCGTTATCTCCAACGGCACGTTGACGAAGTACTACTCCAACACCACGCGCCGCCAGCATCTGAGCAAGTCGGCAGGGACGAGGCTCGTTCGTAAGACCTCCAACTCCTTTGAGTTCACTTCCTGGTGGGCCGATGCACAGAACAAGCCAATTACTGATCTCTCCGCATTTGCGAAGACGTTCTTCGCCAAGCACACGCTGCTGAACATCCTCACCAGATACTGCGTCTTTACCGCCGACAAGATGCTGCTGGTCATGCGTCCGTACCAGATTGTCGGGACAGAGAGGATCCTGCAGAAGATCGAGATTTCCACAAACTACAAGCAGCTCGGGACGATCGGCGCCGGCGGGTACGTGTGGCACACGACAGGGTCGGGCAAGACGCTGACCTCGTTCAAGGCGGCGCAGCTCGCCTCTAAACTCCCGTCGGTCGATAAAGTGTTGTTCGTGGTGGACCGCAAGGACCTCGATTACCAGACCATGCGAGAGTACGACCGGTTCGAGAAGGGCGCCGCGAACTCGAACACCTCCACCGCGGTGCTGAAGAAGCAGCTCGAGGATCCGGCGGCACGGATCATCATTACTACTATCCAGAAGCTTGCGACGTTCATCGCCGGCAACAACGTGCATGCGATCTACGGCGGCCACGTCGTGATCATTTTTGACGAGTGTCACCGATCGCAGTTTGGTGACATGCACACGGCGATCACCAAGGCGTTCAAGCGATACAACTTGTTCGGTTTCACCGGTACCCCGATTTTCGCTGCCAATTCCGGCAGCGGCGGGAAGCCCCAGTTGAAGACCACCGATCAGGCGTTCGGCGAGAAGCTACACACCTACACGATTGTCGACGCCATTACGGACAAGAATGTGTTGCCGTTCCGGATTGACTACGTGAACACGGTCAAGGTCGGCAATGTGATCGACAAGCAGGTCTCCGCGATCGACACCGAAAAAGCGTTGCTGGCTCACGAGCGGATCCGCAAGATCGTGGAGTACACGCGGGAGCACTTCGACCAAAAGACCAAACGCAGCGAGGGCTACACTCTCGGCGAGAAACGGGTGCGCGGGTTCAACGCCATCTTCGCCACCGCCTCGATCCCGGCCGCCCGCATGTATTATCAGCACTTTCGAGAACAGCAGAAAGCGCTGGTACCCGACAAGCGACTGAAGATAGGCCTGATCTACTCCTACGGGGCGAACGATCCCGTCGAGGACGGTGCGCTTGAGGAAGAAGGCTTTGACACCAGCGCGTTGGACGCCGATGCCCGATCGTTCCTGGAAACCGCAATTCAGGACTACAATGCCGTCTTTGGCACCTCATTCGACACCAGCGCCGACCGGTTCCAGAACTACTACAAGGACCTGTCGCTGAAACTTAAGCAGCGCGAAATCGACATGGTGATCGTGGTTAACATGTTCCTCACCGGTTTTGACGCGACCACCTTGAACACCTTGTTCGTGGACAAGAACCTCCGAGCCCACGGATTGATCCAGGCCTATTCCCGCACCAACCGCATCCTGAACTCCGTCAAAACCTATGGCAATATCGTCTCCTTCCGCGACCTTGAGGAGCAGACTAACGACGCGATCGCGCTGTTCGGCAACAAGGATGCCCGCGGGGTGGTGCTGCTCAAGCCCTACGACGAGTACTACAGCGACTATGCCGAGAAAGTCACCGAGCTACTCACAATGTTCCCGTTGGGAACCCCGATCGTCGGGGAGTCAGCACAGAAGGAGTTCATTGGCCTGTTCGGGGTGATCCTGCGTCTGCAGAACATCCTTACCGCGTTCGACGAGTTCACCAGCCACGAGATTCTCAACGACCGGCAGGGCCAGGACTACCGCAGCATGTACCTGGACTTGTACGCGGATTTTCGCAAGGACAAGAACGCCGACAAAGAACAGATCAATGACGACATTGTCTTCGAGATCGAACTGATCAAGCAAGTCGAAATCAATGTCGACTACATCCTCATGCTCGTTCAAAAGTACCGCAACGAACGCGGCGACGGTGATGACAAAGAAATCCGCGCAGAGATCACACACGCGGTGGATGCCAGCCCAACTCTGCGCAACAAGAAGGACCTTATCGAGGACTTCGTCAATTCTCTTTCGGCCGACGGCGAGATTGATCAGCAATGGCGGGCGTTCATCTTCGCGAAACGTGAGGCTGAACTCGAGGCCATCATTGAAGATGAAAACCTCCGCCCGGACGAAACGCGCAACTTCGTGGAAACTGCATTCCGCGACGGTCAGATACTCACGACGGGAACAGCGATCACTAAGGTTCTACCGCCAGTTTCGCGGTTTTCCGTAGCAGGTGGCCACGGCGAGAGGAAACAGAGTGTCATCGCTAAACTCAGCGCGTTCTTCGAGCGATTCTTCGGCCTGAGCTCCACAAGAAGCTAGTTACCACCAGCCAGAGCTACAAAGATCGTGCCCTGCGCGCAACATTGAGCAAGGAGCCCGGGAACTGTGTGCTAGCAGCGCCTTTCCCGCTCGGAAGTTCCGACCGTCCAGATCTGATTACGGCGACGAGGGTACCTTCTCCAGATAACGCAGCGATCGGGGCCGTTCGCAGGGGCGGGCCAGCAATGCCGTTTTGCGGGCTCTTCGCGGTTGATGGGGAATTGAGTTCGTGTCGTTGAAGACAAAGGGGCCCGTGGCCCTGTTGGGATGAGTGTGTCTAAGCATTCAACCTGGAACAGGACCACGAGCCTTGAACGAGCCTACCGGGGTCGCAGCCGATGCTGCCACCATCCTCTTCAACCTGCCCGACTACCGTGTCATCTCCACGACCATGTCCGCTGGCCGCCGTCAGGTCATCGTCGAAACTGACGCGCTACCGGGCTGCCCGAGCTGTGGGGTCATTGCCTCCCGGCGGAAGGAACGCCGCCTTCAACGGCTCCGCGATATTCCCGTCGCCGGGCCGGTGGACGTGCTCTGGTCCAAGTACCGCTGGTACTGCGAAGAGTCAGGTTGCGACCGGCTCTCGTTCTTCGAATCCACGCCGCAAGTGCCGCGCCGTGCCCGGTCGACGAGCCGGCTGCGGGACCAGCTCGTGGACGCGGTCATTCGCTCCGGCAGGGCTTTCTCGGAGACAGCTGCCGGCTTCGCCGTGTCCTGGTGGATGGTCCGGGCTGCGGTGACCGAGGCCTGCCTGCTGCGGCTGCCCGACGTGGACAAGCTCAGTCCGCGGATGCTGGGCATTGATGAACACCGGTTCCGGTCCGTGCGCTACTTCCAGGACCCGACCACGAAGGCGTGGACACGGTTCGAGCCGTGGATGACAACCATCGTGGATCTGGACACCGGCCAAGTCCTCGGCGTGGTCGACGGCCGAGACCACAAGGGCGTCGGGGACTGGCTGTTCGCCCGGCCCCTGCAGTGGCGGCTGGCCGTGCAGGTCGTCGCAATCGACCCCTCCGCGGCGTTCCGCAAAGCCTTACGGATGTGGCTTCCCCGCACTGCTGTCGCCGTCGATCACTTCCACCTGATCTCGCTGGCCAACCAGGCAATGACTGAGACCAGGCAGAACCTCTCCCAACAGGTCAAGGGCCGCCGCGGCAGGGCCATCGACAAGGCCTGGGCCCACCGCATGCTCCTGCTGCGCGGCGGTGACACCCTCACGTGTAGGGCCGCCCTCCGACTCGAGGAAGTGTTCGCCCTGGACGATCCAACCGGCACCCTCCAGGCCGTCTGGAAGGTCAAGGAACAACTCCGCGCCCTGTTGCGCACCGGCTCCCTGGAGGACGCCGCGGCGGCCAAGCAGGTACTCGAGGAGCTGGTCAAGGAAGCCGCACGGCCGGAGACGAACAGGCTGTACCGTACAGTCTGCCGGTGGTGGAAGGAGATCGAGGTGCTGATCATTACCGGCGCCACGACAGGCAAGGTCGAGGCGAACAACACCGCAATCAAGAACATCAAACGAACCGCCCGCGGGTACCGCAACGCCGCCAACTACAAATCGGTTATTCTCTTGAGAAGTGCCGTCAGGACGGCGGCATGACGCTCATTCCAGGGATCCATTTCCCCACGAACCGCGAAGAGCCGTTTTGCGCTGACGCCATCTTCTGCGTATCCTTTGGAAGCTAGTAGAAATGCTGGAGACGTGCCAGAGCGGCCGAATGGGCTTCACTGCTAATGAAGTGTGGGGCACAACTCCACCGGGGGTTCAAATCCCCCCGTCTCCGCTGTGTGGTGAGTCGGTACATCCTTCAGGGATGAGTCGAGTCACCGGTTACACCCCGGTCTTAGGATCGGGGTGTTTCTCTTTGTCCGGTTTCTCTGGGCCGGTAGTTCCTAGATGAGTAGTTCCTAATCGATTAACACTGTCCTGACCACGCTTTATGTCCTTCTCACTGACCGTGCCCAGCCTGATCTTGGCTTGTTGCGGACCGGCAGCCCGGGGGCAAGCCGGGGCTGCCCGATGCCGAGCTGCTCTGCCTGGTGGTGGTGCCCAGCCTTCATCGTCGTTGGGAGACCGGGAAAATGTTCACCGATCACGAGGACGGGGCCAGGAAGTTGGAACTTGGGGGTTCACAATGACTGCCAACCGTGCCTACAAGCGGGCGAGCGAATGTCAGCGGCATCGACACGCTCTGCATCTCACCCGGACGGACGGTGAGTACGACCACTTCGTCACTGCCACGAGCCCTGACCCAGGGGAACGTCAGCTCGTCACCCTGGTCATGAGCCCTCACCATGCACCGGACTAGCTACTCCTGATCTCCAGTCTCGCCGGCGTCTTCGAGGTCACCGGCGGCCATCCGTTCAGCGGTGCGCCGGTAGGCCTCGGCGATGTAGTCTTCGACGTCCTGGCGGCCGATCCGCCACATCCCACGGCCGCCAACCTGAAAGCCGCGCAGCTCCCCTGTCCTGATGAGGCCTTGAACGAGGCTTTGCTTCACGTTCAACTCCTCGGCGACCTGCGCTATGGTCAGGAAGCGGGGCTTGGTAAGTTCGTCATTCACCCGTTCATCCTATTCGCGGCTCGCGGTGCTGCTAGTGATTAGTACCCCTGTCGGCGATAGTGTGCTCTGATGATTCGGCCACTCCGGCAGTGCCACTGAAAACGCCACGACGACGGTCAGGTGACGCAGCATTTTTGGCGCCACCTATTCATGGGGTAATGAAGCCCCTCCGACTTGAAGTGAATGTAGCTCGTGCAACGACCCGGCATAGATCTTCGACCAGTTTGTGAATTTAGATTCGGGACTGCCCCCGCAAGGCCTTGTGGGGGCAGCCGCGCATCGAGGTCGCGGTCGACAGTTCCCCTCCGGTCAAGCTTTGCAACGACTCGCTTACGATTTCCGGCAAGGGCACCCCCAGCAGGTCCACCGCCTTCGGGGCGCTCGATCTACCCGGTCTGGACCTGCCGACGGCTGCTTCTGCTCTCCGAGGACACTTATCGGACCGGGCACGGGAAAGGCTCGGCCCGTGTTCGCCACTGACGATGCCACCGGGAAGCTACAGGCAGAGTGGCTTGTCACGGACAACTCCATGCTCTGCTGGCCACCGGGACTCTCGCTGACGCGGGCGCCGAAAAGACAAGCTCCAGGAGTCAGCCATGAGAGCCGCGTAGCCCGACGTGTTGCGCAGTGCTGCTAAAACAGCGGCATGCTCATCCTCACCGGCAAAACATTCACCACAAATAGTGAGGAGGCGGCCTACGTTTCGATTCTTTGCCTATTGCGCCACCGCGGCAGCAGCTGAGGCATACACATCCGCCGGCATTGGCCGCTTCAGCTTCCATGTGATCGCGATCGGCTTCTCGCCCGAATGCTGAACGTAGTCCACCTGCCCCAGGCACGTGTACGGAACTGTCAGTCCGGTTTCGTCGTCCGCCGTGTCCCTGGTGAAGATCAGAATCTTCGATCCGTGAGAGACACTGTCCAGGTAGCGGCGTCCCGTCCGGCTGGTAGGTGACGTGGCGTTCTGCGACTCCCAGTGGAACAGCTCGGGGCTAATGGCGTAGTCCTTGTACATCGTGGTCGCCGAGTGCTTCTTGTCGTCCTTGTTCAGGGTGACAAAGAAGGCATCTGTGGAAGTTGCAGGACACCATGCAACGCCCTCACGGTGCTGGACGTTCTTGCCTTGTGCCAGCGAGCCGTACTGCAACGCCGCCAGAACCTCCTCGCGCCGGTAGGTGGCATGCGAGAGCAGCGGGATGTGCTGCAGCCCTGCGCCTAGGCTCTTCGCTGCATGTTTCGATGCAGCCACTCCCAGCTTCACCACCTGGCGGATCTCGCGGCACACAAACTGGTAGCCGCGCAGGTGGTCCAGGCCGTCGTCGTACGTCTTGAATCCTCCGCCGTCATCCCACAGCGTGTAAAAGAGCATGCGTGCAAAGGCCTGCTCGCGGATGCCGAGCTCCGCGTAGCGGGGCGCGTCGGGGGCAACTAGCCTGGAATAGGTGGCCGCACGTTCCGGATCGTCCACATGGATCAGCGCCGCCATCCGGCCCAGCAACTTCTTCTCCTCCGCGTCCGACAGCTCCTCGAGCTTCCCCCGCAGCACGGTCTCCAGGGGTGAAAGCCCCTCGATCAGTCCTGTCTGCCGGAGGTAGCCGGTCCACGAGTCCCTGGTGGAGCGGTAGATCGTCTTCACGTCGTTCCCGGACCGCTCCAGATAGGACTCCAGCTCGGTCTCGGCGTACGAGGCGATGTCCCGGACCAGCTGTGCCCGGTTGAACCGCAGCTGTGCCTTGATGTTGTCCAGGACCACCTTCTGCGTCACCCGGTCCAGCACGATCTGCGAGCCGGACGGCAGGTACGGGAACTCTTCCTCGACCGCCTTCTCCAGCTCCTTTCGGCCGTAGCCGGTCAGCGCCCGGTAGCGCAGATCAAAGCGGAACTCACGGCGCTGCTGGCCGATGAAGTCCAGGACCGTCAGCACGGCTTTGCCCTCCGCTCGGCGCAGCCCGCGGCCCAGCTGCTGGAGGAAGACCGTGGCACTCTGCGTGGGTCGGAGCAGCAGAATGGTGTCCACCTGCGGCAGGTCCAGGCCTTCGTTGAAAAGGTCGACGGCGAAAATGCAGTTGATCTCCCTTGTACCCAGGCGCCGCAAGGCTTCCTCGCGGTCGGCGTTGTCAGTAGTACCGTCGACGGCGACTGAGGCGATGCCGGCCCGGTTGAATACCTCGGCCATGTAGTGGGCGTGCTGCACGGAGACGCAGAAGCCAATGGCCCGCATCTGGCCGGTGCTGGTGACCTTGTCCCTGAGTTCGCGGATTACCTTGGCGGCGCGGGCGTCGTTTCCGGTGTACAGGGCGCTCAGCTGGGTGGTGTCGTAGTTGCCGCGTTTCCATTCCAACTGGCTGAGATCGACGTCGTCCGAGACGCCGAAGTAGTGGAAGGGCACCAGCAGGTCAGCGTCCAGGGCGTCCCAAAGCCTTAGTTCGCTGGCTGTGCGGCCATCGAAGAACTGCTTGGCGACGTCCACGCCGTCGCCGCGCTCCGGTGTAGCGGTGAGCCCGAGGAGTTGCTGCGGCTGGAGATGGTCGAGCAGGCGGCGGTAGGTGGGCGCCATGGCGTGGTGGAACTCATCGATAACGACAACGTCGAAGGAGTCAGGCTCCAGCTGCTCGATGCCGAGGGAAGACAGCGACTGGACGGACGCGAAGATGTGCCTCCACTCCCGCGGCTTGTGCTCCCCCACGTAAAGTTCGCCGAAGGCGCCGTTCTGCATGACGTCGCGGTAGGTGCGCATCGCCTGCTTCAGGATTTCCTGCCGGTGGGCGATGAAGAGCAGCTTTAGGCTTCTGCCGGCAGCTTTGGATAGCCGTTTGTAGTCCAAAGCGGCGATGACTGTCTTGCCGGTGCCCGTGGCGGCGACCAGAAGGTTGTGGTTGAAACCCTTGAGCCGCTCCGCTTCCAGTTCCTCGAGCATCTCCTCCTGGTGGAGGAACGGCTGAACCTCAAGTCCGGTGGCGGCGTCCGGGGCCGCGGTGCGCCGGCCCCCGTTGCGTTCCAGCGCAGCGTCCAGCTTTTCGCCGTCACACTCCGGGTCGTAGCCCTGGAAGGCCCGCTGCTCCCAGTAGCTGTCGAAGGTGACCTCGAACTTCTGCAGGAGAGCGGGCGTTGCTACGGAACTGAGCCGGACATTCCATTCCAAACCGTCCAGAAGTGCAGCCTGGCTCAGATTGGAGCTGCCAACGTATCCGGTGTCGAAACCGGAGTTGCGGCGGAACAGCCAGGCCTTGGCGTGCAGCCTTGTTGCCTGGGTTTCATAGCTGATCTTCACCTCGGCTCCGTACCTGTTCACAAGCTCGTCAATGGCGCGGCGTTCCGTGGCGCCCATGTAGGTGGTGGTGATGACGCGGAGTTTGGCGCCGCGCTCCTTGAGCCCTTCGAGCGCGGGCTGCAGGAGCCTGAGGCCGGTCCAGCGGACAAAGGCGCAAAGAAGATCAACGGTATTGGCCGACTCCATTTCGGCCCGGAGCTCAGCGGCGAGGTTTGGATCATCCTTGCTGTTGGTAAGAAGGGCTGAGTCGCTCAAATTGGTAGTCGGCCGCCGGAGTTGGCGACGCTTGAGCGTATCGGGGTGGTGGAGCGACTGGAGCTGGCTGGGGCCGGCAGCGATGCAGTCCTCTGAGCCCAGAACCTTGAGAAGTTGGTTAGCGAGAGCGACATGGTCTTCAGGTTTGGCGGCGTCCAAGGCCGTACGTACGGCCGCGGCAACATGCCGAGAGAGTACGTCTGGAGCATCTCCGTCTTGGATTCCGACGAAAACCGGCTGAAGTTCCGACTCATTCTCGAGCAACTGCTCAAGCGCGTTTGTCCTCAGCAGTTCGTACAAGCCTTCCGGAAGTCGAACCACTTCTTCACCCCCAACAAAGTCGGTCACTGCGCCAGCATATGTTTTCCTGCAATGAAACGGTGTATTTCAAACAAATCGAAGGCAATGCCCTTGACAAGTCAGCTGTGTGTTTCGACTAGAAGCCCTGGTCTACTCGTCATCCAAAATGGCGTTTAGCGGCACACGTAGCGAGTTTTTGGAGCAAGGAGTACATTCTCTGTCACTCCCTTGGGCTGGTGGTGCCATGCAGGGCTACATGTCGGGAGAGGGAAGGGAACAGGTTCGTCAGCAGTCGGACCTCGAGGACCGTTTAGGAAGGGCCACCGTTGTGCGAATCTCATCCTTCACGATAAGGAACTATAAGGGCATAGCCCTTGCGGAAATGGATAGCCTAGCCGCGGAGCCGGTTATCACGATCAGTGGACGAAACGGTACGGGAAAATCGCTACTTCTTGAGGCCCTAGTGGGCGCTTGGGCAGGCCGCTATGATATGCGACAACGTGTAGGACCCTGGGCCAACGAGTTGCTGATCGCAATTGGCGTTCACCTAACGCCGAACGAGTGGGACGAGATGAGCTTATGGCACCAACGTCTATACAACTCGCCGCTTCAAGAGGATGCGCTTACTTTCGAGCTACGAGCAGATCTTACAGCCGCCCCTGCTCCGGTGGAGACCAATGCCGTTCGAATACTTCGTGATGCTCAGTTTCAAAAAGAGCACCGATTTGGAGTAATCGATTTTCTGCCGGCAAACAGACTAGTACCGAGCGTGCCAACGGCAAGCGTAGATCTAGCCATGCTTACTCGAGACCGCGTGGAACAGGAGCGCTACCAAATGTTGGATCAGTTCATCAATCAGCGCTCCCCAGTGTCCCTTCCCAGCGTATCCAATTTCTTAGTTACGTTGGACTACCAAGCCCTCCTTGCAAGCCGTCAAGGGATGGAAGCCACAAACGAATATCAACGATTAGCAGACGCCTTCGTTGCCTCAACGGGAAAGACTCTTCTCGAACCCGCCTACGACCCCGTCAAAGGAAGCAACATAGAGATTGAACTGCAGACGGGCCATCGTCATCAGCTTCCTGAACTAAGTAGCGGCGAGCAGGAGATGTTGGCCATGATGTACTTTGTCCGGCGACTATCGGCTTCGGGCGGCATTTTGTGTATCGACGAGCCAGAGCAACACCTCCACCCCACTCTTCAAGCCTCTGTTTTCGATGCGATGCAGGACCTTGCAGACAGGGCACAAGTATTTGTCGTGAGCCATTCTGTAAACCTCATTGCTGCAGCCCCCTTAGCGGGTCTAGTGCAGGTTAGTTCCCCCTGCGATAGCAACACGAACCAAGTACAAAGATTGACGGACCTGCCAGGGCGGTTGGAACTCATGGGTTCGCTCGGAATCAGTGCAGCCGATCTATTCCAGAGTGATTTACTCTTAGTCGTGGAAGGCGACACCGATGCCCAGTGGTTACGGGCACTATTTCCCATCGAGCTTGGCCGTGCACACATCGTGGTTGCAGGAAGCGCAAAGCAGGTTATGAACGTGCACGAGACCTTGTCAAAAACGCCTGCAGGCCTTCCCTGGCTATGTTTACGCGACCGAGACCTACTGACGGTGGAAGAACTCGAGGGACTTCAAACTAAGTATTCTCATCTTCATGTTTGGCCACGCCGTGCCATAGAAAGCTTGTTCCTCGATCCTGCTCTAATCGAGGCTGTAATAATTTCCCTCGGTGCTCAGCCCCAGCCCGGGGAGGTGAATTCTTGGCTTGTCCAGTCGGCTGAGCCACTCAAAGATGAAGTGCTGGGACAGTTGGTGGAACGCCGGCTCTCGAAAGTTCACCCCGCTCCTAGAGCAGGTACTGAGGGCGACCGCTATAAGAAAATGGAGCTGCAATATAGAGAGTACGCAGAAGTCAATAGGAAACGGGCAGATTCGGTTGCAGAGATTGTATTGAGCGAAACAGAAGCCCTGGAGAGTCAGTGGGCAGATAATTGGCAGACTCTTGTGAACCCTAAGCCGGTCATGGCGACGCTCGTTCAGCGCATGGGAATATTCAAGTCACCGACGGCGATGATGTCAGCGCTTATAGCGCGCGCTCGCGACGACAAAGGCCTGCGGCCAAAAGCTTTGGAAGATTTACGCACACGAATTGCTGAGCTTCTTCATAGCACATCGCCGTATTCATAAAGCGCATAGCTGTGAGAAGAGTTGGTCCAGCTTCTTTTGGATAATGTAGGCACAAATATACTTTCAAACGCTGGCATGTCACAACAAACCTGCTCTCCCGAATACCGAACACCAAATCATTATCTACCGATGGATCCCGGCAAGGGGCGATGAGGGACAAAAGAATTAGTTGCGGCTGGTAGGTCTCGGCGACTTCTAAAGACACATTGGAGACGTGCTTACAAAGGCGGAAACGGCCAACGTCGACCTAGGCGCTCCAACGCCTACACGGCCACCGGAAGGGACAACCTTCACCGAAAAGAACGCATTCGCGCAGTCGGAACGTATCTATGGGCTATAGGATTCCTCCGGTGGACACATTCCTTGAACAATCACGAACCTTCATGCGGGCGATCACTGAGTCCTACCACCTGATCAACACCACACGCGCTGGGCTCGACCTGCTGGCAGAGCAAGTGAAGCGCGTCGTGGACGCAGGTGCCCATGATCGGGTAATTGAAGCACTCTACGCCATGCCAGATGGCGCTACAGGGCAGAATCTTCGGGCGCATGCGCTCAGATCACAGGAAGAGAAGGACCGGGACCTCGCTGAGATGTGGCTGATGACAGTCTTCGCTCGCTACGAGTCCTGGGCCGAAAGCCTTGCAGTGGAGTACAACATCTCGAACAGCAAGCGCGGTTGTCAGTTCCCTGATCCGGCTAACAGCGGCACACCCGGTTATGTGGAGGTTTTTTCCGTCCTTCAGCACAGCCAACTGATGGAGGATATCTATGGGGACACCATACGCGCCGATCGCTTCTGGATTCCTTCCGATGCAAACGCTCAACTTGCTCTTCGTATCTACCGCTACTACAAGGAGATCAGGAACTCTTTAGTCCACTCAGACGGTAAGGCCAACCAGCAGTTGGCAGATGCGTCATCCACGGCGAAGCAAGCCCTATCCGCATTGCAGCTAAAACAGCCTCTCCGGTCCGAATCGGTTGCTGTCCTCACCGTTGGTGACCCCATTCAAATAGACCTAAAACTCGTTCGAGATGTCATTAACGTTCTTCATCGATTAGTATTCACAATCGATGCACGCATACTTACGAGCACCATTGGGCGTGATGAGTTCCTCAATCGCTGGCGCGAGCGACACGGCGCGCAGCCGGTAAACGTTCTGTCGGCAAAACTAACCCGACCTGCTTGGTTTGCCAGGGAGGTTTCAGAAAATCTTCAGATGCCCTTTCCAATCGATGCTGGTAACAATGTGAAGAAATGGCCAGAGTCATCACGGGAAGCGCTAGTAACTTACGGTACGAGTAATTGGATGATCCGCCGATTGATGTGATGCGTCCAATTAGCCTTCGTCCAGATGTCATAGGGTTTAGCAAATCCTTGAATTCGTCTCATTTCCACCACCATCACTACCGGCCGGCGGCAGGTCATCGTCGAAATTGACGAGCCGCCGGGCTGCCCGAGCTGCGGTGTTATTGCCTCCCGGCGGAAGGAGCGCCGCTTCCAACAGCGCCGCGATATTCCTGTGACCGGACCGGTGGACGTGCCCTGGCCCAAGTACCGCTGGTACTGAGAGGAACCGGCCTGCGACCGGCTTTCCTTCTTCGAGTCCTGCGCCTGAATCAGCGCCCGAGAAAGACCTGCTGATACTCCTGAAGTGGCTCTTCGCGGTTGATGGGGAATTGAGTTCGTGTCGTTGAAGACAAAGGGGCCCGTGGCCCTGTTGGGATGAGTGTGTCTAAGCATTCAACCTGGAACAGGACCACGAGCCTTGAACGAGCCTACCGGGGTCGCAGCCGATGCTGCCACCATCCTCTTCAACCTGCCCGACTACCGTGTCATCTCCACGACCATGTCCGCTGGCCGCCGTCAGGTCATCGTCGAAACTGACGCGCTACCGGGCTGCCCGAGCTGTGGGGTCATTGCCTCCCGGCGGAAGGAACGCCGCCTTCAACGGCTCCGCGATATTCCCGTCGCCGGGCCGGTGGACGTGCTCTGGTCCAAGTACCGCTGGTACTGCGAAGAGTCAGCGTGCGACCGGCTCTCGTTCTTCGAATCCACGCCGCAAGTGCCGCGCCGTGCCCGGTCGACGAGCCGGCTGCGGGACCAGCTCGTGGACGCGGTCATTCGCTCCGGCAGGGCTTTCTCGGAGACAGCTGCCGGCTTCGCCGTGTCCTGGTGGATGGTCCGGGCTGCGGTGACCGAGGCCTGCCTGCTGCGGCTGCCCGACGTGGACAAGCTCAGTCCGCGGATGCTGGGCATTGATGAACACCGGTTCCGGTCCGTGCGCTACTTCCAGGACCCGACCACGAAGGCGTGGACACGGTTCGAGCCGTGGATGACAACCATCGTGGATCTGGACACCGGCCAAGTCCTCGGCGTGGTCGACGGCCGAGACCACAAGGGCGTCGGGGACTGGCTGTTCGCCCGGCCCCTGCAGTGGCGGCTGGCCGTGCAGGTCGTCGCAATCGACCCCTCCGCGGCGTTCCGCAAAGCCTTACGGATGTGGCTTCCCCGCACTGCTGTCGCCGTCGATCACTTCCACCTGATCTCGCTGGCCAACCAGGCAATGACTGAGACCAGGCAGAACCTCTCCCAACAGGTCAAGGGCCGCCGCGGCAGGGCCATCGACAAGGCCTGGGCCCACCGCATGCTCCTGCTGCGCGGCGGTGACACCCTCACGTGTAGGGCCGCCCTCCGACTCGAGGAAGTGTTCGCCCTGGACGATCCAACCGGCACCCTCCAGGCCGTCTGGAAGGTCAAGGAACAACTCCGCGCCCTGTTGCGCACCGGCTCCCTGGAGGACGCCGCGGCGGCCAAGCAGGTACTCGAGGAGCTGGTCAAGGAAGCCGCACGGCCGGAGACGAACAGGCTGTACCGTACAGTCTGCCGGTGGTGGAAGGAGATCGAGGTGCTGATCATTACCGGCGCCACGACAGGCAAGGTCGAGGCGAACAACACCGCAATCAAGAACATCAAACGAACCGCCCGCGGGTACCGCAACGCCGCCAACTACAAATCGGTTATTCTCTTGAGAAGTGCCGTCAGGACGGCGGCATGACGCTCATTCCAGGGATCCATTTCCCCACGAACCGCGAAGAGCCCCTGAAGTACACCGGCCGCCCCAAACAGGTCATGGTCTGGTGGCTCCAGGCTGAACCTGCGCTCATCCCACCCAGTGACAAGTCCCATCACCGGAAGTGGAACCGGCGCCAAATTAGGCGATCCAACGAGGTTTACCACGCCCGAAACAGAAAACGACGCCAGACCAACCTCGCGCCACACATCAGCGCCGGCGCCCGACACCGGCCGCCATGAAAATCGAGGCTATCCAAATGAGCCAAGTCAGGCCAGAGGAACGACCAACGAAAGTTCGGGCGAGTAAACCGACGAATGGAGTGATACGGCTGCTTTGAACCGGCCTTTGGATCCAAAATCCTTATTTGGGATTCAGCAATCAATTCGCACAGTTCAACAGCACCATCAGCTTATAGGGCAGTATCTTCTTGCCTTTTAGGCATAAGGGCTTCTTCCCGCACTCCAATTCCGAATCGGCAGCTGCCGTTGTTCGTCACTATGGTATGGCCTGTAAGGGCTTTTTGCCTCAAAATCAATGAATGACACTTTCGCATCCAGGAGGGGACGTAATTCGTCATAGTAATCCTCAGGAACGGAAGCTATAGGGGCACCGCCCAGTGCGTACTGATAGTAAAGTAACCAGTATTCATCACGTCGATAATCCGGGGGTAATTCGGATTCGAGTTCATCCATAAACTTACGAACTAAAGCATCTCCGTTGGCATCCGCGGCAAGGAGCGCCATGGCCAGGCAATCCCTAGAATCCACAATAGCTTCGGCTGCCTCCCCGGAAGGTGTCAAATCGTGCGCAAGAAGAGTGTAGAGGATCCAGGACACAGAGTCGGTGCGCAACGACTGTGCATGCTCCTTGAGAATTTTGTTTAACGAGTCCGCACGTTCACTTACGGAGGTCCCGTCAAGTTCGACCAAGAGTCTGCAAGCACTGCCGATTGCCGCAGGTCGCAAATAGCCAACATTCAGCAGTCGGTCGATGACGGCCAGCCGAACACTCTCGGGGGTTTGGGGTTTACTTAGGGCTTCCTCCACGCTTACAAGGACGTATTTGAGGATGTCATCTTCTGCCGTGATGTCAGCAGACTCGATGGCCTGATCGATGGCGTCGAGCAACCTACTCTTAGTTACACTGCCCTGGAGCGCCCTTCGCAGATTGCGCATCCAACGTGGTGATACTGCCGTAGGGAGTTCTGTGATCGAAGTTTTACCAGGGTGGATCGACAGTTTGAGCTCTGCCAGCTCGTTACGGACAGCATTGACGAATCGTTCAGCCGCATCACGACTTGAGGCGACAAAGTAATAGTCGTCAATGAACCGCAAAAAGCTAAAATTGTCACTATGTTGGCGTAGGCGTTCGTCTACACAACCTAGTAATATTTCTCCAACGACTCCCGAGGTCCCCGGACCTATAGCAATTCCCGTGGTCTCCCTGCGACGGGCCTGTCGGAGCTTAAAGTCCAATTGATTCACCCAGTCATTTTTGTCGTCCTGCTTCAATTTTGCAGCCTGTACGCCATGTACCGCCCAGGGGAACGAATGCGTATATATTGAACTGTAAAAATTCGTGATGTCAACCTTGGCGCGAAAGCGTCCGCCGGGGGTTACCAGTGATTCGGCATCAGCATGGGAAATCATCGAAAAAACACGACCGTCAACATGGGGCGCAATGCGAATGCCGCTAGACTCATTCGAAACTATCGAGTCCCACTGTTTCCAGGAAGACTTCAACTGACGGGCAATGGCAGCGAATGCGCGGGGGTGAATGACTTCCAGGTTTCGCGGAGCCAGGTTGTACCGAGTGGTCCGAACATTGATCGATCCGAAACCATCGGGCCTCTTAACGGTCAGGGAATTCAACTTGCTGGCAATAGCTGGAGAGAATTCACTCGAGACAAAACATGGCGGAAGCTCATCCCCCCGCTTCGCAATTCTTGGAAAAAAATTGTGGGCAAGCAGCCCGGCCTCAAACTTTTGAGCAGTAAGTTTCATAATTCCTTCTACCGAACATGACGTCCCACTGAGATTACCGCAGTCAGAAGTAATGGCAGGATTGCAACGGCCAGAGACACGGCACGCCATGACAAAAGTACCCAGCCCCCAGACCGCGCAGCGCAAGAAAGCGGTATCGCTGTGCCTCTTTCCGACGAAGATCCGCAACCTGAGTTATCGCGCTCGGCCTACAGCCTTCTTTGCCGAAACATCGGGAACGACTCCCGCACCCGGTCCACCGTCTCCAGTGAAACCTCCACCGCCCGCACCCCGGGCTCGAGCCCAAGGTCAGCCTCCACGAAGCCCATCGGATCGACCAGCACGCTCCGCCCCACCGAGACCGGCGGCACTTGGCACACCCCCGCCACGTACACACTGTTCTCAATCGCCCGCGCCGCGTTCAGCGCGAGCCACTGCTCCGTCTTGTGTTCGCCCGGCACCCAGGACGAGCAAACCAGCAGGACCTGCGCGCCGGCGTCGGCCAGCGACCTGGCCAGCTCCGGGAACCGCAGGTCGTAGCAGGTCATCAGCCCGAACCGCACTCCCCCGTGCTCAAACACCACCGGCGCAGTGGACGGACCCGGCTTGATGAACGTCGACTCCCCGAAGCCCTGCGCGTCAAAAAGGTGGATCTTCCGGTAGAAAGCCAGCCGCCCGCCGTCGGGCCCGAAAGCCACCAGCGTGTTGTACGCCCTGCCCGGCTCCTCCGAGGTTTCCACCACGCCAGCCACCAGCGCAATCCGGTGCCGGCGGGCAATGCCGGCGAGCTCCTGGCAGACGGGGCCGTCCAGCGGCTCGGCCGCCGCGGGGAAGGTCGCGTCCACCTTCTTCCTCTCGTAGGTGGCGTACTCCGGGAAGGCGACCAGCGCGGCGCCGTCGCGCGCTGCCTCGGCGGCGAACCGGTCGATGGCGGCCAGGTTCGCCTGGATGTCGGCGCCCGACTCCAGCTGCCCCAGCGCTATCCGCACAAGAGTTCCTCCCCTCGGCCCACAGGCCACACAACGAACGACAGGCTCAGGCGGCTGCCTCGACCGTCGCCTTCTCCGTGGCCGCCATTTCCGGCGGCGCGGCCTTGAAGCCGCGGGTGATCAGGGCCCGGACAATCACGCCCAGCACCAGCCAGGACAGTCCCAGCGTAATGGCGTTGCTGTCCAGCTGGGAGATCAGGTAGGCGCAGATGAGGGCGCCGATCACCGGGACCACCACGTAGGACACCGGGTTCAGCTGCTGCCCGGCCCGGCGCTGGCGCACAAAGTGGAACACCACCGAGGCGTTCACCAGCGTGAAGGCGGTGAAGGCACCGAAGTTGATGAACGACGTCGAGGTGGCCACGTCCAGGAAGATCGCGATCAGGCCCACGACGCCGGTGATCATCAGGTTCGCCACCGGGGTGTGGAACTTCTCGCTGAGCCGGCCGAAGACGGCCTTGGGCAGGACGGAGTCGCGGCCCATCGCGTACAGCAGGCGGGAGGCGCTGGCCTGCGCGGCGAGGCCGGAGGCGAACTGCGCCACCACCAGCCCGGCCAGGAACACGGCGCCGAACAGCTGCCCGCCGATCTGCAGGGCGATGGAGCTGGCCGCGGAGGCCGAATCCTCGAACACGCCGCCGGGATGGACCAGCTGCGTCACGTAGGACACCGCCACGAAGATGCCGCCGCCGATCAGGGCGATGAGCATGATGGCGCGCGGCACGGTCCGGCGCGGGTTGATGGTCTCCTCGGTGAGGGTGGTGACGGCGTCGAACCCCAGGAACGAGTACGCGGCGATCGCGGCGCCGGCGGAGATGGTGGCGAAGCTGGACGTGTCGTTGAAGAACGGCTGCCCGCTGGCCAGTCCCCCCGGCGCCGTTGCTGGACACCACGTTGCCGATGGCCAGCGCCACGAAGAACACGAGGACCAGCAGCTGGAAGGCCATCAGCAGGTAGTTGGCCTTGTCCGCCACCTTGATGCCCAGGATGTTCAGCAGCGTGGTGATCACGATGAAGCCCACGATCCAGACGCCGATGGGGATGCCGGGGAACTGGGCGCTCAGGTAGGAGCCGCCGATGAGCCAGATGACCATGGGCAGGAAGAGGTAGTCCAGCAGCACGGCCCAGCCCACCAGGAACCCGACGCGGGGATCGATGGACCGGCGGACGTACGTGTAGGCGGACCCGGCCACGGGGTAGGCGATGGCCATCCGGCCGTAGCTGTGCGCGGTGAACAGCATGGCCACCAGCGCCACGAGGTACGCGGCGGGCGCGGCACCGCCGGTGGTCTCAGCGATGATGCCGAAGATTCCCAGGACGATGATCGGGGTCAGGTACGCCAGCCCGAACAGGACCAGCGAGGGCAGCTTCAGCGTGCGGGTGAGGGTGGTTGTCACGGTGTTTCCTTACGGCTTGTAGGACGGCGGTGTCCAGGTGGCCGGATTGATCCGGCCTTGGTAGACGGAAAGTTCGACGGCGGGTTCCCCCTCGCGGAACTGCGACCAGGGGCGGTTGAGGTTCTCCGTGCCGTGCGTGCGGATATGCTCGACGGCGGCCAGGTCCAGTTCCGCGGTGAGCAGTACCGGCTCATCGTCCGGGGCCTCGGCGAGGGTGTTGCCTTCCGGGTCCACGATGATGCTCTTGCCCTGGCCGGTGGGGCCGGCGCAGTTGACGCTGACCATAAAGACCTGGTTGACGATGGCGTTGGCCTTGGCGAGGATCAGTTCCTGTTTGCGGTCCGGGGTGGTGGTTTTGACGACATTGAGGATCACCTCGGCGCCCATCCAGGCGAGCTGGCGGGACACCTCGGGGTACCAGGCGTCGTAGCAGATGTTCAGGCCCACCCGGCCGATGCCGGGCAGGTCCACGGTGGTGAACCGGTCGCCGGGGTCGTAGGGCTCGAACGGACGCCAGGGGAAGATCTTCCGGTAGTACCCGGCGAGCTCCCCTTCCGGGGACAGGACCAGCTGGGTGTTGAACAGCTGGCCTTCCGGGCCGCGTTCGCAGACGCTGCCGGGGACCAGCCAGATGTTGAGGTCTTTGGCGAGCTGCTTCAGCTCTTTGACCCGTGGCCCGTCCAGCGGCTCGGCACTTGCCTGGAGCATTTCTGTGCGCTGCAGGTCCGGATCTTCGTCGCCGAAGAGGTGGAGCTCGGGGAAGACCACCAGCTTGCTGTGCGGCTGGGCCTGGAGGGCTGCTTTGACCTCGTCCGCGAACATCGAGACGGGTTCGCCGATGAGCCGCGGCCGGGCCTGGGCGGCGACGAGGGGAAGGATTCGTTGCATGGGTAATCTCCGCGATTGGGTGTGATCCGGGTTATATTAGATCAGAATGATCCAATAAAGGAAAGGGGGCGCTTTTGGACCGTAAAGTAGCGGTTATGACCCATCAGCTGGAGGACACCGTCGAGCCCCCGCGTCTCGGCGCCGGCAGGATCACCGGTTTGGAGCGGCGCAGCGCCATGGACGCTGTGCGGATGCGGATCGGCATGGCGATTTCGCTGGGGCTTTTGAAGCCGGGCGAGCGGCTGCCGGACCAGGAGGACGTGGCCTTGGGTCTCTCGGTCAGCCCGATCACGGCGCGGCGCGCGTTGGCCAGCCTGGCGGAGCAGGGTGTGGTGGTCCGCCGGCGCGGCCGTGCGGGCGGAACGTTTGTTGCGGATTCGCCGCCTACTGATGTTTTGGCCGAGCTTTCGGCGTCACCGGCGGAGTCCCAGGCTGTGAACCGGCTGGTGGACCGGCGGCTGCTGTTCGAATGCGCCGTGACGCACTACGCGGCCGTGAATGCTACGGCTGAGCAGCTGGATGAGCTGGAGCGGCTGACTCGTGAGATGGCCGGGGCGAGCGACTGGTCCTACTACCACCGGATGGACGAGCAGTTCCATCAACTGGTCGGCACGGCATCATGCCTGGATTCCGCCGTCGAGCTTTATCACGAGACCCTCGCCGAGCTCTACGACTACTTCATCCCCTACCCCATCGAGAAGCTGCACAAGTCCAACCAGGACCACGTTGCTCTTGTGGCAGCCCTCCGCGCCGGTCAAGTTGAGGAAGCCGTGGAGGTTGCCCGGAAGCACGTGGACATCCTGCACAGGACGATGTTCATGGGGCTTGCGCGGGGCGAAGGTTTAAGCCGCCATGACTGAGCGAACAACCACTGCGTGAGGTTGACGGTTGCCGCCGTGAAGCCTTCACAACAGATGGATTTTGGTCATCTGCTACCCAGAGAGTCACGTGATGGTGTGTGGAACATGCATAAGCATGTATGATCGCGTGGGCTCGCATGGCAGTCCGCGATTTAGAGCAGCTGGGGGAATGAATTTGAAAAAGCGTGTTGGCTACTTCGTTGTCACTGTCGCACTCCTGTCAGTCGTGGGGTGTTCCGCTGCCACCTCCACTGCCACGCCGACAGCAACTGTTACAGTCACCCAGACCGTCACGGCGTCACCAGCTCCAGTTTCCCCGCCTGCCGCACCATCAAGCCCCGGCACACCTGTTCAAGTGAAAGACACCGGGGCAACTGCTACTTTCTTCCAGTACAAGCAGATTAGCGATGAATACAACAAAGACCTTGGCGCGCTTGAGGTAGAGGTCTGTCTTGGTGCTGACCCAAAGGACGGCAAATCCGTGCCTTCCGTCTCTTCTCAAAGGTGGAGTCTTCGCGACGCGAACAACGGCATGCATGATCGGCCAAGCGGATATACCGGCAACCCCGTTACTCCAATGTATCCGGAGGGCGGCGCCCTTAACTGGGGGGAATGCGCTCGCGGATGGATAATTATGCCCATCGTCGATGGAACTCCTATCACTGAAGCCCGCTACATAACTTCCGAAGGAAAAGTGTTTTCCTGGACGGTATAACTTCCACATGGGTCAGCTAGCGTGCTGACTTACCCGTTGATGAATTCCCAAGAACTGGCATCGCTGTAGCCAGTTTCTGGATTCGGTTCTAGGCAACGTTGATGAGCCGCGAGTAACGCCGCATGCAAGATCGACATGGTCGATAAATGCATCCTATAGATGACGGTAATGCACATTATTCTCGACGCGCTCAGGTAAACAGCGGCTCAATTAAGAGACGCAATCAGGTAAACGGCGGTTCAACTAAGAATGGGGCGATAACATTATGACTGAAGACGACGCAGAGTATGAGTTCAGGTCCATGCAGACACTGCGTGGCACAGAAGCTAGGACGATAGCAAGACTGAAGAGGGAAGGCTGGGAGTTCGTTTCACAAAGCCAAGAACAGCTACTGCGGACGAAAATGAATTTCCGACGGCTGAAGCCCAGGCAGCAGCCTTGGCGTTCTTGGGGAGTTGGAGCCGCTGCCGTGGCAGTAATCGGCGTCATCGCAGTCGGCGTCATCTCGGAGGGAGGAGGCTCCGCCGAACGCGCCACGTCCCCCTCCGAGCCCGCGATAGTCACAAGCGAAGAGCCGACCGATGCGCCATCAGTGGAGCCTAGCGCGGCATCTGAAGATTCCCCCCCTTCGCCAATTCACTCCGAACCTGGCGAGCGGTTGACTGTGGAAAACAGTGCAGACTTGGCAGCGCTTTTATCTGGGACGGCCACAGGCGGAGAAATTGTAGAAAACTTTGCTGCAAAGTACAAGGGTAGGATCATTGAATTCGATGGAAGTATTGGCGCCATGAACAATCACGCCAATTACAAGACACGATACGACATCCTAATCTCTGCTGGTGATTATAGCGAGACAAAGGCGCAAGGCCCGAACTTTCAATTTCGCGATGTTGGAATAAGCGATCTAAATCTTACCGGGTCACCCATTCCGGATTATATCGGAAAGCGAGACAATCTTCACGTCGTGGCTCGTGTGGGGGAATTCGAAAGTTTTCAGGAACTCTTCCTCCTTGATCCCATTTCAACTTCAGTACGCTGAGCACGGGCTATTCCTATTTTGCACGGACGGAATTCAGCTACCGCGGGTGAGGATACAGACTTCCTCGCCCACGGTGATCGCCGGATATCCCTTCTTAAACTCACCGTACCGTACTCCCTTTGGAGTCCTTCGACTAGTCCTCGCCAAGGAGCTGCCCACTAAAATTAGAGGTCCTTCGTGTCCGCATGTAGGTTGGCAGCGGTTACTAGAGCCCCACCTGGTCGGCGGCGTACTGCGCCTGCTCCTGCGTGAACTGGTTACCGTAGGGGCTCGTTAGCTGGTCAATCAAGCCCTGCCGGGAGAAGCCCATCCCTGAGTCCATATACCCCTTCGCTGCCTTAACGGCCTGCTCGTTCCAGTCCGCACCGGAGTTGGCAACAGCGTAGTCGGCCTGCTCCTGCGTGAATTGGTTGCCGGAGCTGGCTGTGAGCTGCGCAGTGAGCGAAGCCTGCGAGAAGCCTAAGCCTGTAGTCAGATAGCCCTTCGCCGCTTTCAGAGCCTGCTCATTCCAGTCGGCTCCGGAGTTATCGACGGCCCACTGGGCGTCCTCCTGCGAGAATTGGTTACCATAGCTCGATGTCAGCTGCGCGATCAGCGAAGCCTGCGAGAAGCCTATCCCTGTGGCCAGATAGCCTTTGGCCGCTGCCAGAGCCTGCAATTGCGCGGCAGTCCCGCTCGGCCCGGTTGGTGCTGGCGGAGCTGGGGCGGGCGGAGCTGGTGCGGGCGGCGCTGCAGCCGGTTCACTAGCGGGCGCAGGAGTTGGTGCCGCCGTGGACGTAGGTGCAGGATCAATGGAGGAACCTGATTGTTGCCGGTTGCCGCCAGTGCAGGATCCAACAATAAGGAAAAACCCAACGATTGCCGCCGGAATGATGAATCGCTTCTTCTTCCAGAGCGGCCTTTTCTGTCTTTCGCTTGCGGCTGGGTTACCGGGTGCGGGTTGAGGTGTACTACCGGTGCTCATCGTGCTCCCCTTTCACACGAATTGTGACTACGTTGTCACTCTCAGCGATTTCGCCTCGATAGTTGAGTTTAGATCGGAAGTGTCACTATTTGGAGGGGTTCTTGTGAATGAAGGGCAACCCCTTTGCGGACGCTTCGTACGCACCGACAATCCCACTCATCGTTCCCAGCGAAGGTGCCAGCAGCGACCAGCATCGTCGCACCGGAGCCCCTGCCTGGCATTGAACGCGATGGGCGCGCCCGGCCAAAGCCGGACGCGCCCTCCGTGTGTCAACTGAACCAAGGCGGGGTGCAGGCGTTTGCTTCAGTCGATGAGCACCGGCTCCGTGTCATCTTCCGAAGATTCGACACTCGGCCGAGCGTCCCGCTTCCGGTGGTTCACCCAGCACGCCACCGCCAGCAGCGCCACGAGCCCGAAGGTGCTCAGGAGCTGGGGACGCGAGTCCTCGCCGATGAAGCCCACTGTGAAGATCGCGGCGAGGATCAGCAGACCAAGGCCGGTGAGCCACGGGAAGCCCGGCATCCGCAGGGGAAGTTCCGTCCCGTCGCGGTCGGCGCGGAGGCGCAGCGCGAGCTGGGCGAGCAGCGCTGACGTCCACACCAGCAGGCACGTGGAACCAACGATGTTCAGCAGGACGCCAAGGACCATCTCGGGGAACATCAGCTCCAGCACCACTGTGACAACGCCGAAGGCAACGCTGGCCAGGACCGCGACCACCGGAACCCGGGCCTTCGACACGGAAGCGAGCCAACGCGGTGCTTCGCCCCGCTCGGCCAGCGAGTACGCCATCCGGGAGGCGCCGTAGAGGTTGGCGTTGAGCGCTGAGAGCAGTGCGGCGACGGCCACCAGGGTGATGGCGGTGGCCGCGCCGGGCATGCCGGCGGCGTCCAGCACGACGGCAAACGGGCTCTTCAGCCCCTCGGAACCAACCGGAACCACGGCCGCGATGATGAAGATGGCACCGATGTAGAACACCAGGATGCGCCACAGCACGGTGCGGACTGCTTTCTTTACACTGCGGGCCGGCTCGGCTGTCTCAGCTGCGGCCACGGACACAATCTCGGTGCCGCCAAACGCGAACGCCACCACGAACAGTGCCGTGGCTATACCGGCGAACCCGCTCGGCGCGAAGCCCTCGCCCATGAAGTTGGACAGGCCCGGCGACTGCACGCCCGGTACCAAGCCGAAGAGCAGTGCGAAGCCCATCAGCAGGAACGCGACGATGGCCGCCACCTTCAGCAGCGCGAACCAGAACTCGAACTCGCCGAAATTCTTCACGCTCGTCAGGTTCACGGCAGTGAGCACCACGATAAACACAAAGGCCATCAGCCATACCGGCAGCGCGGGGAAGATGGTGGCCAGCAGGCCTGCCGCACCGAGGGCTTCGGCGGCGATGACCACCACGAGCTGGATCCACCAGAGCCAGCCGACCGTGGCGCCGGCCACCGGACCGTAGGCCTTGGCGGTGTAGACGGAGAAGGCACCGCTGTCCGGGTTGGCGGCGGCCATCTCGCCGAGGGCCCACATCACCAGGATGATGAGCGTACCGGCCACGAGGTAGGAGATCAGTACGGCCGGGCCGGCGGCCTGGATGCCGGCGCCGGAGCCGATGAAGAGGCCTGCGCCGATGGCGCTGCCGAGCCCCATCATGGTGAGCTGGCGGGGTTTGAGGGCCGCGCCGAGGGCGCGGGCAGACGTCTTTGTCTGTTGTTCCATGGGGATTCCTCTTAGTTGTTGGTAACTGTTGGGGAGAAAAGTTCAGGCCGCGTGGGCTGCCAGGATCCGGAGCACGCGGTCGTTGGAGGCGGCATCGGCAACGGTGATCCGCACGCCGTCGCGCTGGTACGCCCGGACCATGATGCCCGCGCCATTGAACGCCTCCACCAGCGTTGCCAGGAGGGTTTCATCGGCACGGATCCACAGGAAGTTGCCCTGGCTTGGCTGCAGCGTCCAGCCCTGGGCTTCCAGCTCCGCGGCCATCCGGATCCGCTCCTGCTTGACGGCGGCCACCCGCGCTGCCATCTCCTCCCCCGCGTCCAGCGACGCGATGGCCGCCTTCTGGGCCAGCGCGCTCACGGCGAAGGGCAGGGCGGTCCGGCGCAGCCCCTCGGCGATGGCGGGTGCGGCCACGGCGTATCCCACGCGCAGGCCGGCGAGTCCGTAGGCCTTGGAGAAGGTGCGCAGGATGCAGACGTTCGGGTACCGGCGGTAGAGCGCCAGGGAATCGGGGCCGCTGCCAGCGTCGGCGTATTCCACGTAGGCCTCGTCGATCACCACGAGGATGTCCGAGCGGACAGCGCCCAGGAAGGCCTCGATGCGGTCGTGGCTGATCGGCACTCCGGTGGGATTGTTGGGAGTGCAGAGCAGGATGACCCTGGTGCGGTCAGTGACGGCCGCGGCCATCGCTTCGAGGTCGTGGCCCTCAAGGTGGTCCAGCGGGATGCGGACCGGGCGGGCGCCTGCCAGCTCCACCAGGATGGGGTAGGCCTCGAAGGAGCGCCACGCGAAGATCACTTCATCTCCGGCGTCGCACAGTCCGGTGATGATTTGCTGGAGGACGCCCACGCTGCCGGGTCCCACCGCCACCTCTCCGGCGGTGACGCCCAGGTGCCGGGCAATCCGTTCGCGGAGTTCGACGGCGGCCATGTCCGGGTAGCGGTTCATCTTGCCCGCTGCTTCGGCCACCGCAGTGATGGCTGCGGGCAGCGGGTCATAGTGGCTTTCGTTGCTGGCGAGGGCTGCGATGTCCGCGCCGGCGCTGCGCCGGCCGGGGACGTAGGACGGAAGGCCGGTGACGGCGCCACGAAGGGTGGGCAGCGCGGCGGCGGGAGCGGCCAAGAGTTGTTCAGCGGTCATGAGGACTGACTATGGAAGTGACCCGGCCCACATTGCAAGATACGCTCTAGCCATTGGGACTTCTGCTCAACTTCTAGTAACTGTGGTGAAAATATGACCATCGCGAACTCTCGCACCCTTGATTCGCTCGACGGCCGCATCATCCTTGCCTTGGACAAGGATCCCGAAGCCAGCGCCCTGGCACTCTCCCGGACACTCGGCGTCGCACGCAACACGGTCCACGCCCGGCTGGCGCGGCTGGAGCGCAGCGGCGCGCTCCGCTCCTTCAGCCGGAGGCTTGACCCCGCCGCACTGGGCTACGAGCTGATGGCCTTCCTCTCGCTGGAAATCAGCCAGACGCGGTTCGGCTCGGTGGAAAGCGGGCTCGCCGCCATCCCGGAGGTCATTGAGGTCCACGCCACCACCGGGGACGCCGACCTCATGGCCAAGGTAGTGGCCCGCGGCACCGCCGACCTCTACCGCATCACCAACCAGATCCTGGAGATCGACGGGATCCAGCGGACCAGCACCGCCATCTCCGTTATGGAACTCATGCCACCCCGTTACGACGGCCTCATCAGCCGGCTGTCCGAGCAGGAATCACGCACGTCGGAGTAAGCGCGGGTGACGTGCACCACGTTTGGGCATTTTTTCACTTCTCCCGCCTGCGGCTGCCAAAAGTACCAACAGAATTTACCGGTATTGCAAATCTGAGATGCAGGCCACACGCTTCCTGCATGACTACTCTCACCGTCTCCGGCCGCGTGGCACAGGTTCTCAGCAGCTATGTCAGCGACGTCTTCGGCGTCATGGGCAACGGCAACGTCTACTTCCTGGACGCCGCGGAGAAGCAGGGCCTCCGCTTCACCACCGTCCGGCATGAAGGCGCCGCGATCGCCGCGGCCGACGCCTACTACCGGGCGTCGGGACGGCTCGCCGCGGGCACCACCACCTACGGCCCCGGCTACACCAACGCGCTCACCGCCCTCGCGGAGGCCGTCCAGGCGCAGATCCCCGTGGTGCTGGTCACCGGGGACGCCCCCACCAGCGGTGCCCGGCCGCAGGACGTGGACCAGGCGGCCATCGCCGCGGGCCTTGGCGCGGCGACCTTCACCGTCACCCGCGACACCGCAGGCGCCATCACCCGGCAGGCGGTGGAGTACGCACTCACCCGGCGCACCGCCGTCGTGCTTGCCATCCCCTACGACCTCGCGGCTCTCGAGGCCGCGGACGAGGACCTTCCCGAGACGCACGCAGCGAAGGTGACGGACGACGTCGACGGCGGCCTTGGGCAGGCAGCCCGCCTGCTCGCCGGTGCCAGGCGCCCGCTGATCCTGGCCGGCCGCGGTGCGCACCTCGCCGGTGCCGGCCCGGAGCTCCGGGAGCTCGCCGACCGGCTCGGCGCCCTGACCGCCGGAACCGCCCTGGCGCTCAACCTCCTCAATGGCGAGGGGTACCTGGGCGTGGCCGGCGGTTTCGGCACCGACACCGCGGCCGGGCTCATGGGCGAGGCGGACGTGGTCCTGGTGGCCGGGGCGAGCCTGAGCCCCTTCACCATGCGGTTCGGGCACCTGCTCGGCCCGGACAGCACGGTGATCCAGATCGACGCCGGCCTGCAGCAGACGCACCCGCGGGTGGACCTGTTCGTCAGCGCGGACGCGAAGACGGCTGCTTCGCGTCTGCTCCAGCTGCTGGATGGCGAGGCTGCGGCGGAAGGCTGGCGGGCGGAAGCCTCCACGCGTCTGACTGAAGGACCCGGCCACCAGCCGGGCTCGGACGAGACCCCGGACGGGCGGCTGGACCCGCGCGCCCTTGCCGCCGCGCTGGATGCCGTGCTGCCGGAGCGCCGCACGGTGGTCCAGGACGGCGGGCACTTCATCGGCTGGGCACCCATGTACTGGAACATTCCGCGGCCGCAGGACCTGGTGATGGTGGGGACCGCGTTCCAGTCCATCGGGCTGGGACTTGCCAGCGCCGTCGGGGCAGCCCGTGCGCTGGAGGACGGCCGCACCCTGGTGCTGGCCTCAGGCGACGGCGGTTTCCTGATGGGCCTGGCGGACCTCGAATCGCTCATCGGCGCGGCCCGTAGCGCGATAGTGGTGATCTACAACGACGCCGCCTACGGAGCCGAGATCCACCAGTACGGTTCGCAGGGCCTGACGGAAAAGCCCATGCTGATCCCAGAGGTGGACTTCAGCGGTGTTGCCCGGGCGCTGGGTGCCGAGTCGGCGGTCATCCGCTCGCTTGCGGACTTGTCCGCGCTGCAGGACTGGATCGATGCCGGCGCCAAGGGAACCTTCGTGGCCGACTGCCGGATCACCTCCGGCGTCCGCGCCCCGTGGCTGAGCGAATGGATGCAGGCCAAGCAGGAGGCGAAGGCTGCGGTGGCGGGGTAAACCCTGGTGCCGCCGGCGGAGCAGGCCTTGGGCTTCGTCCCCCTGCCTCGCGGACGGGACCGGGAATACAATAAGCCATGCCCGCGACCGGCCGGACTGTCTCCGCCGCGGTGCTGCTCGTCATAGGGGCAGGACTGGCGCTGCTGGCCGTGCTGGTCCACTACGGTTTCATGGCAATGTACGGCGATGTCACCGGATCCGCGTTCGAGGGGCTCACGTGGGGGTTGGCAGCCGGACCCTCCGGATTGGCGTTCGGCGTGGTCCTGGTGGTTGCCCTGATCGGCCTCATGCTCTCGACAAAACTGTGGATGCGGCTGACGGCCGTGGCCATCCCTGTCCTCATGCTGCTCTGGATGTTCGTTGTCACCCCCTTGGCGCTGGGGCAGAAGATGGCGAACCAGTTTGTTTCCGCTCCGCAATGCGTGTCCCAGGGCACCGGCGAGCCCATGGCCACCGCAGACCGTGAGGCCCAGGAGGTGTTCGATTCCATCGACCACGTCGGCCAATTCAAGGGTGGCGGCATGAGTGGTGTGGCCGGCTGTACCCGCTGGTTTGTGCTCCCGGGAGGCGTCGATGTGTTGCAGCACTATCGGACAGCGCTGCCCGCGGCCGGCTGGGACGTGGTGGAGGACGACGGGCGCCACCTGCGGGCGCACCTTGATGGCCGGGCGTTCGATGTGATGCCCTGTCCCGGAGGCGGTGTCATCTGGGCCGGAAGCGAGGACCAGCGCTCATACGGACAGGGAACGCCTGGACTGGCGGGCGCTGAAATTTGTCCCCACGATCTCTGACACAGCAGTTCAGGCCAGCCGTCTCAGGGAAGTGAAAGGTTGCGGGAGCCCCGCCTACACCGCCGTGCGGCGGGTGAAGACCAGATGCACCACCCCGCTCGGGGACGGAGTCGCTTCAATGTCGAAGCGTTCTTCGAGGCCCTCGAGTCCGTCCCAGAGCCGTTCACCCCGGCCCAGCAGGATCGGCACGAGGACACAATGCATGTGGTCTATGAGGCCGGCCTCGAGGAACTGCCGCACCGTACTGGCACCGCCGCCAATCCTGACGTCCATGCCGGGTGCAAGGGCACGGGCCTGTTCGAGGGCGGAGGCAGGGTCCGCGTCAACGAAATGGAAGGTTGTCCCGCCTTCCATTTCGAGGACCGGCCGGGGGTGGTGTGTCAGGACAACCACAGGAGTGTGGAACACAGGGTTATCGCCCCACCACCCCTTCCAGTCCTCGTTTTCCCAGGGACCGCGCTGGGGACCGAACTTGTTGCGCCCCATGATTTCGACGCCGACCCCGGGTCCCCACTGGCTGGCGAAAGCCTCGTCGACGCCGAAAGATCCCTCCGACTCCCCGTGGAGTCCCATCGCGCGGAAGGTCCGCGTCTCGAAGGCCCACTTAAGCAGCCGCGTGCCCGCGTGGCCGAAGGGGGCGTCCAGCTGCTGGCCCTCGCCGGTGCCGAAGCCATCGAGGGAGACCGAGAAGTTATGTACGCGGACAAGGGACATGGCGCCTCTCCTGAAGTGGTCGTTGGCTGTCACTGTAGGGCGGGCGGCGCCCACCGTTCAAGGGCTAATGCAGGAGTCTTTGGTGCTGCTGATCCCGGCGCCGGTACCCTGTTTCCCATGAGCACCCGAGACACCCCTGCACAGATCGGGGACCTGCCTTCCCTGGGCCGACCGGCCAACAGCGCCCTGCTGCAGGCAGGCATCACGACGCTGGCGCAGGTGGCGTCGCACGGTCCTGGTGAGCTGCTCGCCCTGCATGGCGTGGGGCCCAGGGCAATTCGACTCCTCGAAGCCGCGCTGCAAGAGCGCGGACTCGAGTTCACCGACCCTTCCTAGCGGACAAACGGACGTGACAGCCCCCCGGCTGAGCCCCCGGACCGCTGTACCGACGGCACCCAACCCGGACGCCGCCGTCGTGCTTATCAGTCCTTGGGTTCGTCGGCCGCTGCCTTACCATCATTCATGACTGGCTTGTCGTGGACCTTTTTCGGGGTCTTGCCCTCCACGTCTGCGGGGACGGGCGGGTCCTTCTCTTCATCAGTAGACATAGGCCAAGCCTAGGGCTGCATCCCGGCTGCCGCCTCCCGGACGCAAGACTGACGGCCACCCAATCATCCGGGTGGCCGTCAGTCCAGTGCTGGTGTTACTGCTCAGCTTCCGCGGCGGCGGCCGCCTTGACGGCGTCCTTCTCGGCGCGCAGAGCCTCAGCGTCGTGCTGTTCCTAGGCCTTCTCCTGGTGGATGACCACTGCGAAGAGCTTCTCCATCTCCTTGGCCACACCCGCAGCCGACGCCGGGTTCTGCCCGGTCACCAGGCGCTCGTCAACAACAACCTTTTCCTCGAAGACACCCGCGGAGACGTGGGTGGCGCCCTGCTCCTCAAGCCGGTCTGCCAGGAAGAACGGAATGACCTTGTCCTTGCCTGCAGCAACTTCCTCGTCATTGGTGAAGGCGGCCACCTTGCGGCCCTCCACGAGGCGCAGCCCGTTCTCCAGCTCCACGTTCAGCAGGCCCGCCGGTCCATGGCAGACCGCGCCCACCAGTCCGCCGTTGTTGTAGACGCTGGCCACCAGGTTCTGCAGGCCCTCGCTGTCCGGGAAGTCCCACATGGTGCCGTGGCCGCCCACGAGATAGACGGCGTCGTACTGCTCCGGATCAACAACGTCCACGCGGGCAGTGTTGTAGAGGCCGGCGCGGGTGGTCTCATCCTCCGTGAAGGCGACCTGGATGGGGTCTTTCGTGTCCACCTCATCGCGCGGCGGCTGCCCGCCCTGGATGGACGCAAAGTCGACGAAATGCCCGGAATCCTTGAACACCTTCCAGGGATGGGCAGCCTCGGCCACGTTGTAGCCGGTCTTCTCTCCCGTATCGCCGATCTCGGAAACGCTGGTCAAAACCATGAGGATTTTCTTCATGAAATGCTCCTTTCGTCCGCCTCCCACCCTACGCCCAGCCCGTTCCGCGGCCTTCGGGCTTAGATCAGGGCTGGCCTGTGGGGACGAGCCGGTACGCGAACCGGCTGTCCAGTCCCCCGGGGCCCATCGTGAGGTCCGCCCCTTCAGTGGCCAGCACCACCGGTGCCTTGAACACGCTCCCGCCGCAAGGGACCTGCACGGGGGCGAGGACTTCCGCTCCCTTCCAGGTGGAAACGGACAGCTCGGCTACCGGCAGTCCGGCACAGACCAGGTGCAGTTCATACTGGCCGGGCGGGGCCGACAGGCTGGCGGTGGTGGTGGTGTTCCCGCTGCCGGTGCCCCGCAGTTCGCCGGGCAAACCTGGTTGCAGCTGCTGTGCTGCCCAGTCTGAAAGGTCTTCGAGCTCCGATGCCCTGCGGTCAGGGTTGACCTGCACCTTGACGCCCGTTGCGGCGGGACTGCCCGTGGGCGGCACCGCGCTGATGGTGAGGGGCCCGCCGTCGTGCCTGACAAAGCGGTCCAGCGTGGAAGTGCACTCGAAACTGGTCACTTCCGGGACGCCGTCCGCCTTCACAAGGGTGAGCTTGGCCCCGTAGACCCCTGCGCAGGCGCCGGTGACCAGGTAGTCTCCGGGCGCCAGCTCAAGGGACAGCTTCCCGGCAGGTTCAGCCTCCGACGGCATGCCGGGGTCCGTAGGGGACGCGCCGAGCAAACGCGTGACTTCGTTGACGTTGTCCTTGAAGGACGCGGCCGACGGCGTTGCGGCCGGCGGGGATGAAGGTGCCGGCGGCTCGTCCGGGCCACTGTACTCACACCCCGCCAGCGACATGGCCAGAACGGCCGCAACCATGGACATTCTTATTCGCCGGACCGGCATCCCCCCAAGAGACATGACCCCGAGTCTACGGGTCCTGCCGCTCATGCCCAGGCACGGACTCCATGCTCGCTCCGCTGCCGGTCGCTGTCCCCGTGCGGTTCACCACTTTGCCCGGGGAACCGGAATACCGAAGCGCCGCCATGCCGTTGTGGCAGTCATGAAGGCAATTACTTACAACGCATACGGAAACCCGGACGTCCTCGAATTTGGCGATCAGCCCATGCCAAAAGTGGGGCCCGGCATGGTCCTGGTCAAAGTCAAGGCAGCCGCTGTCAACCCGGTGGACTGGAAGATCATGGCCGGAGGACTCGACGCCGTCATGGACCTGGAGTTCCCCGCCATCCCCGGCTGGGATGTGGCAGGGGTAGTGGAGTCGGTGGGCATCGACGCCCGGCAGTTCCAGCCCGGCGACGAGGTCATCGCCTACGGCCGCAAGGACTACGTCCACGGCGGAAGCTTTGCCGAGTACATCGCGCTGCCGGAGCGGCTCCTGGCCCGGAAGCCGGCCTCGCTCGGGTGGAACGAATCGGCAGGGCTGCCGCTGGCCGGACTGACCGCCTACCAGGTCCTCAACCGGCTGGGTCTGAAAGCAGGCGAAACCGTCCTGATCCACGGCGGTTCCGGAGGCGTGGGCTCCCTGGGCATCCAGATCGCAGTGGCCCTCGGCGCGAGTGTTATTGCCACGGCCTCGGAGAAGAACCACGAATTCCTCCGCTCCCTCGGAGCCGAGCCCGTTGCCTACGGGGAAGGCCTCGCGGACCGCGTACGGGCACTGCGCCCGGACGGCGTGGACGTTGTTGCCGACTTTGTGGGCGGGAATCTCGACGCAACCCTGGCGGTGCTGGCCGAGGGAGGCCGGCACGCCTCGATCGCGGACAGTGACGTGGAACAGCACGGGGGCGACTGGATGTGGGTCAATCCCGTGGGAACCGACCTTCAGGAACTCGCCGATCTGGTGGACAGCAGGAATATCCGTGTGGAAGTTGCCGGGGTCTTCCCACTGGACAAGGCCGCGGATGCCTTCCGCTCAAACATGGAGGGGCACACCCGCGGCAAGATTGTGGTTGCGGTAGACCAGGTTTCCTGACTCCAGCAACAGGTTGGCGCCGGGGCCGGGGCCAAGGCCCGGGCCGCCGTCGTCAATGTACGACGGCGGCCCGCTGGCCGGGTGCCGGGCCGCCCCGGTGTCCGAGTGCCATACTGAGCCATGGCTTTAGGGATGACCCGGGGTGGAACAGCGCTGAGGTACGCCGTGGTCTCGGTACTGCTGATCGCGGCCCAGGTGGGCAGCATGTGGTTTCATTCAGCCGGTGTCTACCAGGGAGACGCGAACGTTCCGCTCAGGAAATTCCCGGAGGACCTGGACGCCTTCTTCGTTCTGACTTTCGCCCCCACGATCGTCGGCCTCAAATACCTTGCCTACGACGCTGCCGTGAGGGCGTTCACCAAGGACTACAGGACCCCTGCACTGCTCCTCTGCTTCGGCGCCGGCTACGCGGCCGCCTTCGCGATGGACGTTGCCTGCCTCTTCGCGGCGTCCAGGCCCGTGTCCGATTCAGGGCTGGCCATCCTGGGCACAATCCTGCAGAGCCCGCTGGCCCTCGTGGCAGCCGGGGGCGTCATCGCCGCGACTGTCCTGCTGAAGGACAGGCCCCCGCACACCGGGGCCACCCGACCTTACGGACCCTAGGCAGCCGCCGTCGTCAATGTACGACGGCGGCCCGCTGGCTGTCTGCCAGGCTCCCCTACTGTCCCGGCGCCCGGTAGGTCGGCGTCTTCTTGGCGGCTTCGTCCAGGTCCTCCACCGTTAGGAGCGGCTTCAGGCGGACGTTGACGTTCCCGCTCGAATTGATCAGCAGCGACAGGGCCGCGGCACTTGCGTCGTCCGGCGCCTCGAAAACGCCCAGGACGTCGTAGTAGCCAAAGGCGTAGTAGAAGCTCTCCAGCGTTCCGCCGACGGACTTGAGGGCCTCCACCAGCGCCTCTCGCCGCTTGGTGCCGCCCTCCTGCATGAGCCCCTTGATTCCCTGGCCCACGTAGGTCGCTTCAAACAGATACTTCGGCATGATGTTTTCCTCCTGTGTTCGCGGTGCAGGAGCGGCCCAGATCCGGCCCTATATTCCATGGAAACGGGGTGTTGGGCCCCGATACCGCAGAAACTATTCCTCTGGCCCTTGGCCGTCAATATGCCGCGGAATACCATCACCTGACTGCCTGCTGATTCCGGGACTGCCCTGCCTGACCGCAGGGCAGGGACACTTGGCCCTACCCGTATCCGGCACCGCGGCACAGACTGAAACACACAGGCCATCAGGGCCTCACGCCCGCGGGCCCTGCACCAAATGCTTACCAAGCTGCGGGCTCTGAGGAACGTTCCACAATGCCAATCGCAGAAGGGCGCCACCCCCACCAAGGGCGGGCCGCACACACCAGGAGCGTACGGGGCGGCACCCTCCGGAGGGTCCTCCTGGCTGCCGGGCCGGTCTCCTCGCTGCTCTATGTGGTTGCCACGGACGGGCTGGCGGCATCCCGATGGGACGGGTACCTCCGCGCCGAACAGATGGTCAGCGAACTGTTCGCGGTGGGATCCCCCGGCCGCGAAGTCCTGGTCCCGTTCACGTGGCTCTACACAGCCCTGTTCGTCGCTTTCGGAGCAGGCGTGTGGATGTCCGTCCACGGGAACCGCGCCCTGCGCATCGCCGGCGGCCTGCTGACCGCGTACGGGCTGTGGAACATCATGGGAGCGTTGTACCCGCTGACGCTGGGAGACGAGACGTCCGTTCCCATGCACATCCTCGCCACCAACATCCAGCTCGCGCTGATGGTCGGCGCGATGTGCTTCGTGGCGGCGGGGTTCCACGGGCGGATGCGGTGGTACTCGATCCTCTCGCTCCTTGCCTCTGCGCTCATGGGCATGGTGGCGTTCATGGCAGCCCCGGGGCCGAACCTCGTGCTCGGCATCGGGGAGAGAATCAGCATCGGGGCGTTCCTGCTGTGGGTGGCAGTCCTCGCGGTGGCGCTGTGGAGGAGGCCGCTGCCCGTCCCTGTGGAGGAACGGCGCGATCAGTCCGCTCGTTGAGGGGTTATGGGAAAGCGCGCTGCCATCCTCGCGGGTTTGTTCGTGGCTGCAATTGCGGTGGCTGTAGGACTGTACCTGTTCCAGCCCTGGCGGATCTTCACGAGCTCCACCGTGACCGAGGACATCCCGTCCGCTGCCCCGTCACAGGAAGCAACAGCGGAGCCCAGCGCCCCTGCTGCATCCGCCACGCCCGACGCACCGGCCGGACCCGCCGCACCCGCCGCCCCGCGGGAACTGGCGACCGGCCAGCTCATCAGCCACGAACATGCCAGCTCCGGAACGGTGAGGATTCTTGAGCTCGCCGACGGGAGCCGGATCCTCCGGCTCGAGGGCCTTGACACCTCTGACGGGCCGGACCTGAAGGTGTGGCTGAGCGACGCCCCCGTCATCGAGGGCCTCGCAGGCTGGCACGTCTTCGACGACGGCGCCTACCTGGACCTGGGCGCGCTCAAAGCCAACAAAGGCGACCAAAACTACGAGATTCCGGCCGCAGCTGTTCTGGGCGACTACACCTCGGTCAGCATCTGGTGTGCCCGTTTCGCTGTGTCCTTCGCAGCTGCCGAGCTGAAGACGTGATCAGCCGGCCGCACCGACCGCAAAGCATCATCCGGCTGCTGCCGCATTAGGGCACTTCTCCCCTGTGCACCGGCCGCGTTGGGGGCTAGCCTGTTCGGCATCAGCGTCCACCGCCGTCGAGGAGCCGTTATGCCCGGGTTTGTGCAGATCATCGAATTCAGGACCTCCCGCATCGAGGAGATCGAGGAGCTGGGCCGTCCTTCACGAACCGGCGGAAGCACCCCGGCCACGTTCCGCAGCATTGTTGCCACCGCGGACCGGGACCATCCGGGGACCTACTTCACCATCGTCGAGTTCGATTCCTTCGACTCTGCCATGGAGAACTCCGGCCGGCCCGAGACGTCCGAGTTCGCGGCCAAGATGGCCAAACTCTGCGACGGACCCGTGATCTTCCACAACCTGGATGTCCTGTGGGAGGACACCGGCGACGGCGCGGACCACGGCTAGGGCCGGCCATGGCCTCTGAAGGTGCCGGGCAGGGCGGCGACGGCCCGGGCCTGGTTGTTGATCTCAGCCGGCTGGCATCAGCCTCGCTGGCCACGGCGGGCGGCAAGGCCCTCAACCTTGGACGGCTCGCCGCTGCGGATCTTCCGGTCCCGCCGGGTTTCTGCCTCACCACCGCCGGCTACCGGGCCGCCGCGCCCCCGGAACTGGACGCCATCGCAGCCCGCCTGGACGGCGCCGGGCTCGATGGGACTGGAGCGGGAAGCTTTGACGGGGCGCGGAGTCCTGAGGAGACGGGAAGGTACGACGGCGGCCGCGGACTTGCGGACGACGACCGGAACCATCTCGCGCTGCAAGCACGTGAGGCGGTGCTGGCGGCGTCTGTACCGCCCGGCGTCGAGGCCGCCGTCCGCGGCGCCTACGCCGCGCTGGGCAGCGGCCAGGTGGCGGTGCGCTCCTCCGCCACCGCCGAAGACCTCCCCTTCGCCAGCTTCGCAGGGCAGCAGGACTCCTTCATGGACGTGGACGGGGCTGACGCCGTCGTCCAGGCTGTCCGGCGCTGCTGGGCCTCCCTCTGGACGGACCGCGCCGTGGCCTACCGCTCCACGAACGGGATCAGCCACCGCGAGGTGGGCCTCGCCGTCGTGGTTCAACGCATGGTGGACGCAACCACGGCCGGCGTGCTGTTCACTGCCAACCCCGTGACCGGCACCCGGACCCAGACAGTCATCAATGCCAGCGCGGGGCCCGGACAGGCGGTGGTGTCCGGCGCCGTGAACCCGGACCACTTCGTGGTGGAAACGGCCTCGGGCCGGATCCTGCAGCAGCCAAAGGACCAACCGCCCACCCTGACCGGGGCGCAGCTTCGCGAACTGACCTCCCTCGGTGACGATGCCCAGCAGCTGTTCGGCGCACCCCAGGACGTGGAATGGGTGATCGACGGCGGCGGCAAAGCCTGGCTGACCCAGTCGCGGCCCATCACCACGCTGTACCCGCTGCCGGACGACGATCCGCTCAACGGCCAGGCCGCCCCAGACGCCACGGACGGCGCAGATACCCGCGTTTACCTGTGCGGGACACTGCTCCAGGGCCTCACGCGCCCCATCACCCCGATGGGCCTCTCCGTCCTGGGCCTCATGCGGGGCAGCAACAAAGGTCCGTGGAAATACGCGAACCCTGGATTGCGGATGTACGTGGAGCTCACGCCGATCTTCCGCAACAAATCCGGCCGCCAGGCACTGGAAAAAATGCTGCCCCTCGCGGACGGTCGGTCAGCCGCCGTCCTCCCTGCCCTCCTGGAGGATCCGCGGTTCAGCGTTACCCGGCCTCCCCGCAGGAAATCGGGCCGCAGGGGCAAAGCCGCACCGGCACGGAAGCAGGCCAAAGGCAGCGAAGGCACCCAGAGCCTGGGCCTGGTCCTGGGGCTCATCCCCGCCATGGTCCGGGCGCTGCTGTGGCCGGACCGGGAACTGCGGCGCGCGCAGCGGTACCAGGACCGCCTGGCGGACCAGCTGGTCCTCCCCCTGCCGGCCACCGCGGCCAGGCGGCTCCAGCACACCGAGGACATCCTGGCCACCTCCATCAATAAGCTGATCCAGGCCACGCTGCCGGCCCCGTCCGTGGGCTACCTGACGCTGGCCACGGCCCGCAGGCTCCTGCGCGGGATTGCCAAGCCGCGTGAACTTGAGGCTGTGCTGCGCGGGCTCCCCCACAACGTGACCACCATGATGGACCTGGAACTGTGGCATTTGGCGGAGTCCTTGGGCCGTGATCCGGAGGCCCGCCGTGCCTTCATGGAGCTGAAGCCCGGAGAGCTTGCCGCCCGCTACCGGGCGGGCACACTCCCCGTCCCAGCCCAGTCCGCGCTGCAGGCATTCCTGTCCACGTACGGCCACAGGGCCGTGGCGGAGATCGACCTGGGCATGCCCAGGTGGTCCGAGGAACCGGACCACATCCTCGGAATGGTCTCCAACTATCTCCGTGTGGAGGACCCCGAACTGGCCCCGGACCGCCAGTTCGCCAGGGCCGCCGAGCACGCCGAGGCCCGGATCAGCGAGCTGGTGGAGCGTGCCGGGGCAAAGAGCCGGCTGCGGGGGCGGCTGGTGGCGCTGTGCCTGCGCCGCACACGGCAGCTCGCCGGCCTGCGGGAACTGCCCAAATTCTGCATCGTGCTGGTGCTCGCGGAGATGCACCGGCAGCTGGCGGAGGTGGGCGCCGAACTGGTGAAGAACGGCACCCTCGGCGCCGCCGGCGACGCGTTCTTCCTGGACTTCGACGAACTCCGCGTGGGCCTCCGCGGCGCGGACCTGAGAGGCATCGTCGCCGCCCGCCGCCGGCTGTACGACGTCGAACTCCGCCGGCGGCGCGTCCCGCGCCTTCTGCTCTCGGACGGCACGGACGTGGAGGCTGCCATGATGGCGGCAGAGGCCGCCAAGCCCCGACCGGCTTCCGCGGACCGCCTGGCCGGGACGCCGGCTTCCGCGGGCACCGCCACCGGGAAGGTCAGGGTGGTGATGGATCCTGTGGGCGCCCACCTGGAACCCGGGGAAATCCTGGTGGCGCCCTCCACCGATCCCGGCTGGACGCCGCTGTTCATGACCGCAGGCGCGCTGGTGATGGAGATGGGCGGCGTCATCTCGCACGGTGCGGTGGTGGCCCGCGAGTACGGCATCCCCGCGGTGGTGGGTGTTGCCGACGCCACCACGCGGCTGCAGGACGGCCAGAGCATCACGGTGGACGGTGCCGCCGGTACCGTGACCTGGTGAGGCCGTTCACCGGGCGTTCCGGTTCCCGTTCCTGGTGGGTTCCGCCAGCCCTGCGCGGTTACAGGAGGGAGTGGCTGCGCCACGACCTGCTGGCGGGCACCGCGCTGTTCGCGATCCTGGTGCCCGCGGGCATGGCGTACGCCCAGGCCGCCGGCCTGCCACCGGTGACCGGCCTGTACGCGACGGTGGTGCCCCTTATTGTCTACGCAATTGTCGGGCCGTCACGCGTGCTGGTGCTGGGGCCGGATTCGTCGCTGGCCCCGATGATCGTTGCGGCCCTTGTTCCCCTGGCCGCGGCCAACGATCAGAAATCCGTGGCCCTTGCGGGCCTCCTGGCCATTCTGATCGGCGCCATTCTGCTGTGCGGTTCGGCGCTGCGGCTGGGAATCGTCACGGGACTCCTGTCCAAGCCCATCCGGCTGGGCTACCTCAACGGCATCGCCTTGCTGGTGGCCGTGTCCCAGGTTCCCACCCTCCTGGGGATCTCCGTGGAAGGCGGCACGCCCTGGGAACGACTCATCGCCGCGGTACCCAAGGTTCTCGCCGGTGAGACCAACATGGTGGCACTGCTGATTGGCCTGGCCTCGCTGGCGCTCATCGTGGTCCCCCGCTGGCTGAAATGGAGAATACCGGGCGTGCTCCTTGCCGTGGTCGCGTCCTGCATCGCAGTGGCCCTGCTGGAGCTCCAGGGGCGCGTCAAGGTGACGGGCGCCCTCCCCCAGGGACTCCCCGCACCGGCCCTCGGCGGCATCGGCTGGGCCGACGTCCTGGCGCTGCTGCCCGCGGCCGCGGCCATCGCCCTGATCGTCTTTGTTGACACCGGAACCCTGTCCCAGTCCCTCGCCGCGGCGGAGGACAAGAGGGTCTCCGGCAACCATGAGATGGCTGCCCTCGGCGCGGCCAACGCCGCCAGCGGCCTGCTGGGCGGCTTCCCGATCTCGGCCAGTACGTCCCGCACCCCTGTCGCCGTCGAGTCAGGGGCGAAAACCCAGGTCACCGGGGTGGTGGGTGCCGCCCTGGTGCTCGGCTTCATGCTCCTGGCGCCCGGCACCACCGAGTTCCTGCCGTCCGCCACCCTCGCCGCCATTGTTATTGCCGCAGCCGCAGCACTGGCCGACCCTGCAGGCGTGCGGCGGCTCATCGGCATGAGCCGCAGCGAGTCGCTGGTGATGCTCGCCGCGTTCCTGGGTGTAACCATCCTGGGCGTCCTCACGGGCATCGCCGTGGCCGTTGGGCTGGCAATCCTGGACTTCCTGCGGCGGGCCTGGGAGCCCTACCGCGCTGAACTGGTGGACGTGCCGGGGGTGCCCGGATACCACGACGTGAGCCGCCATCCGGACGGGGAACGCATTCCCGGCATGCTGATCCTGCGCTTCGACGCACCGCTGTTCTTCGGCAACGGGGCACTCCTGGGGTCCTTCGTGCGCAACAAGCTGGACCAGGCGCCGCCCGGCACCGAACGCGTGGTGCTGGCGGCAGAGCCCGTGACCGGAATCGACACCACCGCACTGGATGAGCTGGTGCAGCTTGACGAATGGCTGGAACGGCACGGCGTGGACCTGGTGTTTGCCGAACTCAAGGGTCCGGTCAAGGACAGGCTGCTGCAGTACGGCATGGGCGCCCGCTTCTCGCCCGAGCACTTCTACCCGACAGTGAGCGAGGCTGTGCGGGCGTTCCAGCGGCGCTGACCGCAGGATCCCCTACCCGAACAGCGCCGCCACCCGGGTCAGGGTCTGGTAGATCCCGTACGCCAGCGGGACACCCACCAGCGCCCAGGCCACGGCGAGCTTACCGGTGGACATTGTGGCGGGCGCCTTCGCGCCGGGGTTGTGTGCGGTGCTCATCTCAGGCCTCCATGGCAGGTTCGTGTGTCCGTCCGCGGTCCGGGCGGGGTTCGTGGAATCGTGCGTCCACCGGTTTGACCATCAGGTTGGCCAGGAAGCCGATCACCAGCAGCACCACCATGGTCAGCAGAGCCGGCTGGTAGGACACGGCGTTCAGCTGGCCGGGCTTGCCCTGGGCGTCCAGGAACGCGTTGACGATCAGCGGCCCGGCCACGCCGGCGGCGGACCAGGCGGTCAGCAGCCGGCCGTGGATGGCCCCCACCTGGTAGGTCCCGAAGAGGTCCCGCAGGTAGGCCGGCACGGTGGCGAAACCGCCGCCGTAGAAGGAGATGATGACGAACGCCAGCGCGACGTAGAGGACCGTGGTGGTGGACCCGGCCAGCGCCAGCACCGTGTAGAGCACGGCGCCGACGCCCAGGTACACCATGTAGATGCGCTTGCGGCCGGTGACGTCGGAGGTGGCGGACCAGGCGAAGCGTCCTGCCATGTTGCCGATGGAGAGAAGCCCCACGAAGCCCGCGGCGACGGCGGCACTCACCAGGGAGACGCCGTCGGACTGGCGGAAGAAGTCCTGGATCATGGGCGCTGCCTGCTCCAGGATGCCGATGCCCGCGGTCACGTTGCAGAACAGCGCGATCCACACCAGCCAGAACTGCCTGGTCTTGACGGCATTCTTGGCCGAGACGTTCTCGGTGGTGACCAGTTTGGCGGCCTTGACCTTGGCGGGGTCGAACCCGGCCGGTTTCCAGCCGTCCGCGGGGACTTTGATGGTGAAGGCGCCGAACAGCATGTAGGCGAGGTAGACGACGGCGAGCGTCAGGAAGAGCCTGCCCACGGCATCGCCGCTGGCCACCCAGTCCTTGGCGCCGGAGTTGGGATCGTACATTTTGAGCAGCGCCGTGGAGACGGGGCTGGCGATCAGCGCGCCGCCGCCGAAGCCCATGATGGCCATGCCGGTGGCCAGGCCCGGGCGGTCCGGGAACCACTTGATCAGGGTGGACACCGGCGAGATGTATCCGATGCCCAGGCCGATGCCGCCCACCACGCCGTAGCCGAGGTATACGAGCCAGAGCTGCTGCGTGAAGATGCCGAGCGAACCGATCAGGAAGCCGCCCGCCCAGAACATGGCGGACGTGAACATGGCCTTGCGCGGGCCGTTCCGGTCCACCCAGGTGCCCATGATGGCGGCGGACAGGCCCAGCATCACGATGGCGATGGAGAAGATCACGCCGATCTCGGTCAGGCTGGCGCCGAAGTGCTTGACCAGTGCCGTCTTGTACACGCTCGTGGCATAGGCCTGGCCGATGCAGAGGTGGACGGCGAGCGCCGCGGGCGGCACCAGCCAGCGGTTGAATCCCGGCGGGGCAACGGTTCGTTCTCGGTCCAGCCAGCCCATGGTGCTCCCTTGCTCGTCAAAGACGTCAGTGTCCTGTAGCTGCCGCAGCGCATACCCCTCCAGAGGAGAAAGTCCCTCTTACGCCGCTGCGGCCTCCGGCAATCATGGGGCAGATAGTAAGCAAACGTATCTTTAATGCGGTGGGCGGTAGGTAATCCGCGACGAACGGCGCCGCCGGAGCGCGGCGACAAGGAAGGCGGCTCCAGCCAGCACCAGCGCACCAGCACCGGCGGCGACGGCAGGAAGCCCGATATCGAGGGAACCCCTGGCGACGACAGCGCCCTCGGATGGAGGCGCTGAATTAGTGGCGGTGGCCGCCTCCGGGTCTCCCGTGCCCGCGGCGGCCGCAGCGGCGGAACCGTCCGGTCCGCCGTCGAACACGGTGACTGTCTTGCTTCCCCTGTTGACCACGGCCACCGAACCATCGGCCGCAATCGCCAGGCGGCCGGGGTCCCTGCCCGTGGGAAGCGTTTGGGCCACTGCATCAGCGCCGGGCGGGATCACCGAGACTGTGTTGTCCACACTGTTGGTCACGTACACCGTTCCGTCCGGACCGGCCGCCACCTCCTGCGGTCCGCGGCCCACCCTGATCCGTTGCGACACGGTGGTGCCGGCGGGCTCGATGACGGCGACGTCGCCGGAGAGGACGTTCGCCACGTAGACAGTTCCATCCGGCGCGACGGCGATGCCGTGCGGGCTGGACGTCCTGCCCACGTCAATGGTGTGCGAGGGGCCTGCGGCACCGGCGGGAATCACGGTGACGGTCCCGGCGTGCTGGTTGGCAGCGTAGGCTGTGCCGTCCCTGGCCACCGCCACCTCCACCGGGAAGGGGCCGGCGTCCAGGACGCGCTTCACCCGGGTTCCACCCGGCGGCACCACCGAAACGGTCCCCTCGGAGGGACTGGCCACATACAGCGACCCGTCCGGTGCTGCCGCCAGCCAATGGTTGCCCTGCGTCAACGGAATGGTCGCGGACACCCCGCTGGCACCGGGCGCCACGACTCCCAGCTCCGTCTGCTGGGACTCGGTGTGCTGGAGCACGTAGACCGTTCCGCCGGCAGTGACGGCCAGGGACGTTGAAAAGTGGCCCACCGTGATGTGACGGGGGGCCTGGGCCTCGCCAGGCTGGTGGACGCTGACGCCGCCCACCCAGTTGTAGTCGCTGACGTACAGCGCCCCGTCGGGACCGTACGCAATGCCCAACGGCTGCCCGACGGCGTCAATCACCGTGGCATCGGCGGCGGACGCCGGAACGGCTACGACGGCGGATGCGAGCAAGATTGCGGCGCCGGCCAGCAGCGCCGTCCGGACGGAAGAGACCATGCCGGCGGCACGGCGGAACAGCTTGTGAAGCACGGTGTTTCCCCCAAAACTGCTGCCGACCCCCGCGGCAACCCTCCGATCCTACCGCCGGCCGCCGGGTTCGGAACCTGACTTTGGACCCATGGCCAGCCGCCGCCTGCAGTGCCAGTATGTGAGCATCAGGTTCACCCCCAGGCGCCCCAGCCGGGCAGCAAGGACGCACGGCCATGACCTATATCAGGGACCTCAGCGACGTGGGGCCAGGCGACGTCGCCGTGGCGGGCGGCAAGGCTGTGGGCCTGGGCGGCCTCCTCCGGGCCGGGCTGCCGGTCCCGCCCGGGTTCGTGCTTACCACCGCCGCGTACTCAGGGTTCGTGGACGCCAACAACCTCGCTGCCGGCATCCAGGAACTTGCCGCCCTGCCACCGGACGCGGAGCCGCAGGCGTATGAGGATGCCTCCAGGCGGATCGGCGCCCTGTTCACCACCGGCACCATGCCCGCCGGGATCGCCGCGGAACTCGGTGCCGCCTACGGGCGCCTCGGCAACGGAACACCCGTGGCAGTCCGCTCCTCCGCCACGGCCGAGGACCTCGCCTCGGCCAGTTTCGCGGGGCAGCAGGAAACCTCCCTGAACGTCCGCGGCATGGTGGAACTGTCCACGGCCGTGATCGGCTGCTGGGCCTCGCTCTGGACGGCGCGCGCCATGTCCTACCGCGCGCGCGAAGGCGTGGAACCCGGCCAGGTGCGCCTTGCCGTCGTCATCCAGCAGATGGTGGAGGCCGACGCCGCCGGGGTCATGTTCACCGCCAACCCCGCCAACGGCCGGCGGGACCAGACGGTCATCAGTGCCGCGTGGGGCCTGGGCGAGTCGGTGGTCAGCGGGACGGTCACCACCGATGACGTGGTGGTGGACGCCGGGACCGGTTCCGTGCTGTCGCGGCGGACAGCGGACAAGGACGTGATGACCGTCTATGCGGAGAACGGCACCCGGGAGCAGCCGGTGGCGGCAGCCCGCCGTCGCCAACCCGTGCTCGATGACCGGGAGGCGGCGGAACTTGCCGGCCACGGCCGGCGGGCCGCCGCGCACTTCGGCGCCCCGCAGGACATCGAGTGGGCGCGGGCCGGCGGCAAATTCTTCATCCTGCAGTCCCGCCCCATCACCGCGCTGCCCGAACCGACGGCGGACACCCCGGAGGCCTGGCCCGTGCCGTACCCGAACGGGCTCTACTTCCGGGCGAGCATCGTGGAACAGCTTCCGGACCCGCTTTCGCCGCTGTTCGCCGACCTGGTGGACGGCTCCGTGGCAAGGTCGCTGCAGGCCCTGATGACGGAGGCCCTGGGCAAGAACGTTATCCGCGAAGGGGACGTCGGGCTGCCCACCGTCAACGGCTACGCCTACTACTATTACCGCGGCTCGGGCATGTGGCGGATGATGGGCAGACTGCTGACGGCGGTGGGTGCGCTGGCCCGCGGCAAGGCGCACATGGGGATCGCCGGCTGGCGTGAGTTCTCCCACCCGCGCTACAAGCAGGCCATCAAGGACTGGCAGGAAAAGCCGCCGGCCCAGTTCACCGGCGGGGAACTGCTGGCGGGCGCGCAGGCGCTGCTGGACGCCGGTACCGTCTACTACACGGCCGTGCAGTCCATCATCCCGCTGGCCACCAGCAGCGAGCTCGCCTTCCGCACCTTCTACGACAAGCTGGTCCGTCGCGCCGGGGACCCGCCGGCCCAGACGTTCCTCCTGGGGTACGACAGCGAACCCATCCGGGCGGAGAAGTCGCTCTGGGACCTGGCCGCCTGGGCCCGCAGTGACCCCGGGCTGGCATCAGTGCTGCTGGAACGGCCGACGGCGGAGCTCACCGAGTGCCAGCGCACCGGATCGCCGCCCGCAGGGGTGGACGACGCCCTGTGGCAGGAGTGGCGTTTCGCCTTCCGGGAGCACCTGGACCTCTACGGCCACGCGGTCTACAACCTGGACTTCGCCACCCCGGTGGCCACGGATGATCCGTCCACCCTCCTGGCGACGGTGAAGTTCTACCTGCGGGGGCAGGGCACCGACCCGCACGAGCGGCAGCGGCTGTTGACCAGGCGCCGGGAGGAGCTGACTGAACAAGTGGCCGCCCGGCTGGGGCCGCGCCGCCGGGCCGCCTTCCTCCGGCTGCTCCGGTGGGCCCAGGACACCGCGCCGGTCCGCGAGGACGCGCTGGCCGACGTCGGGCTCGCCTGGCCGCTGCTGCGGCAGATGCTGCTGGAACTCGGGCGCCGGCTGGTGGCATCCGGCGTCATCGCGGAGCCCGCCGACGTGTTCTGGCTGCGCTTCCAGGAGGTGCGGACCGCCGTCGAGTTCGGCCTCGCCGCCCCCGGGGCGCACGCCGCCATCACCGGAGCGGACCGCCCCGTCCGGTGCCAGTTCGGGGCGGGTCACCGCTCCGGCCCGCGTCCTGAGCGGGCCCCGGGACTTCGGCCGGATGGAGCCCGGGGATGTCCTCGTTGCACGGATCACCACGCCCGCCTGGACCCCGCTGTTCGCCATGGCCTCCGCCATCGTCACCGACGTGGGCGGCCCGCTGAGCCACAGCTCCATCGTGGCCCGCGAGTACGGCATCCCCGCCGTCCTGGGCACCGGCGCGGCCACGCAGCGGCTTGCCACCGGCCAGCAGGTCACAGTTGATGGCGACGCCGGCACGGTCACTATCGAGCACCCATGAGTAAGGAGCCGGCATGAGGGAGCAGCATCCTCCGACCCTGCGTTTCCTGGGGGCAACGGACACCGTAACCGGATCCCGGTACCTGGTCCGGTCCCAGGGCCGGCACGTCCTGGTGGACTGCGGGCTCTTCCAGGGATACAAACGCCTCCGCGACCGCAACCGCGTGCCTTTCCCGGTCAATCCCGCAAACATCGACGCCGTTGTCCTGACGCATGCGCACCTGGACCACACCGGGTACATCCCCGCGCTGGTCCGGGACGGTTTCCGCGGCCCCGTGTACGCAACGGCCGGCACCACCGAGCTGTGCAAGCTGCTGCTTCCGGACAGCGGATACCTCCAGGAAGAGGAGGCCCGCTACGCCGACCACACCGGATCCACGTCGCACCACCCTCCCGTGCCCCTCTACACGGCAGCCGACGCCGTCCGGTCCCTCGACAGTTTCATCACCCGCGACTTTGACGCGCCGGTCCAGCTGCCCGGAGGCATCGAGGCAACGTTCCTGCCCGCCGGCCACATCCTCGGCGCGGCACAGGTGCACCTCAGAGTGGGCGGCCGTACCGTCCACTTCACCGGGGATCTGGGCCGTGCCCACGACCCCCTGATGTACCCGCCCCGGGCGCTGGAACCGGTCAACGTGCTGGTCGCCGAGTCAACCTACGGCAACCGCGAACACCCGGCGGGGAATCCGGAGGCCGAACTGGGCGAGGTCATCACGCGGGTGGCCAAGCGGCAGGGGGTCATCATGATCGCAGCGTTTGCGGTGGGCCGGGCAGAGACGGTGCTGCTGCACCTCTCACGCCTCCTGGCCAAGGGCGCCATTCCGCCGGTCCCCGTCTACCTGAACAGCCCTATGGCCATCGACGCGTCCGGCATGTACCAGCGGCACCGCGAGGAACACCGGCTCAAAGACCAAGAATTCGAGGCCATGTACAAAGTGGCCGTCCCGGTCCGCAGCCCTGACGATTCCAAGCTGCTCAACCTCCGCGGCGGGCCCATGATCATCATCTCCGCCAGCGGCATGCTCACCGGCGGCAGGATCCTCCACCACCTGGCAAGCTATGGACCCGACAGGCGGAACGCCATCATCCTCAGCGGCTACCAGGCAGGCGGTACCAGGGGCGCCTCCCTGGCCGCGGGCGAAAAGTACCTGCGCATTTACGGCCAGGAAGTCAGGGTGGAGGCGGAGGTCATCCAGATGGAAGGACTGTCCGCGCACGCCGACGCCAACGAAATCATCCAATGGATGAAGGCTGCCCCCCAGGCGCCGTCCATGACGTACATCACGCACGGGGAACCGGATGCCTCGGACACCCTCCGGGCACGCATCAAGCACCAGCTCGGATGGAAAGTCCGCGTCCCGGAACATCTGGAGACCGTCTCGCTCGAGAACCCCGCTGACCAACCGCCGGCAGGCCACACCCCGGGCGAGGGTGTCCTACTCCTCGCTCATCCCGGGGTGCACCGGAACAAAGTCGATCTTGTTGCCCGAGTTCGAGCGGCCTGCGGTCGTCCGGGAGTACCCGCGCGCGTCGAGGTTGTTCTTTGCCCGGAATTCGGCAAGGGCGGCGTTGTAGGCGTGGTTGAGGGCCTTGCCTGAGAACTCGCCGGTGCTGCCGTCGTTGAAATTGATCCTGATGCGGACGCTGGCGGGGTAGAGCCGGTTCATCCGGATGAAGCCATCTGCGTCCTGCTGGAGAGTAATCACGGAGAAACTGCTTTCGTTGTGGCCGGACTCCAGTCTGGCGCATAGTGCACCGCCCACATACCAGGCTCCCTGCGGCATCGGCTTGCCGGGCAGCACAGCGACCTTTTGGCCCCAGTAATGTTTCGGCGGTTCAGGGGCGTCATCACTGCCCGGCGATTCCGGAATACAACCTCCGCTGTGATAATCCGGTAGGTATGTCTTCCTTACCCGAATCTTCCCCTACGGCTTCAACTGCCGAAGAACGCAGCGCCCGCATCGCCGTCACGCTCTTTCCCGTGCTGATCCTGGCTGGAGGTGCCGTGGCGCTTGCTGCCCCCTCAGCTTTCACCGGGCTCGCCCCCTGGATCAACCCCCTGCTGGGCATCATCATGTTCGGCATGGGGCTGACCCTCACTCCTCCCGACTTTGCCGTCATCGCCAAGCGCCCCATACCGGTGGTCATCGGAGTGGTGGCTCAGTACGCCATCATGCCTTTCCTGGGCTGGCTCGTCGCGGCAGCGCTGGGCCTGCCGCCTGCGCTGGCTGCCGGCGTCATCCTGGTGGGTTGCTGCCCCGGCGGAACGGCCTCCAATGTGGTGTCCTACCTGGCTAAGGGTGACGTTGCCCTATCCGTGGCGATGACCAGCGTGTCAACGCTGATCGCTCCGCTGCTGACCCCGGTCCTGGCACTGTGGCTGGCCGGCCAGTACATGCCCGTGGACGCCGGCTCCATGGCGTGGTCCATCGTCCAGATTGTGCTGCTCCCGGTATTGCTGGGCCTTGTGGCCCGCCTCTTCCTGCCGCGCCTGGTCAACAAGGCCCTGCCTGCCCTCCCCTGGATTTCGGTGCTCGCCATCACCGCCGTGGTGGTTGCTGTGGTCGCCGGGAGCGCGAAGGCCATTTTCGCGGCCGGGCTGTTGGTTCTCGCCGCCGTGATTCTTCACAACGGGCTGGGCTACGCCCTTGGCTACGCCGCGGCCCGCCTCTGCCGGCTTCCCATACCTTCCAGGCGCACCACCGCCATCGAGGTGGGCATGCAGAACTCAGGCCTCGCAGCAGGCCTGGCCCGGCAGTACCTGACCCCGGAAGCGGCGCTGCCCGGCGCCATCTTCTCCGTCTGGCACAACGTGTCCGGCGCCGTCCTGGCCGCTTACTGGCGCCGCCGCAGCACTCCCGCGCAGGTCCAGGCTGAGCCAGTTCCGGCGGCCGTTACGGAGTAGTAAACGCTTCGCCGGCGGCGTCTTTCTGCTGTGTTGCCGCTTCCGGTTGTTTAGCCTCCGGACGGTGCCTGCCGGACCATCCGGAACTCGGGCAGTTCCTCCCACTCCGGCGGCAGCGTGTTGCGCTTGCCGTCCGGGCGGAAACCCTGCTTCAGGTAGAAGGCCAGCGCCCGCGGATTGTCCTCCACCACCCACAGGTAGGCGGGGCGGTCGCCAATGGCGGCGCTGATAAGGGCTGCGCCGAGCCCCGTTCCGTACGTCCGGCGGAGGGTGTAGATGGAATACAGCTCCAGCGCTTCGGGGCTGTCCTCATCGCGGCCCGGCCCGGCGTCCGCGAAGCCCACCAGTTCGTTGTTGGCGTCCACTGCGATGATCCGCGGATCCGTGACAGCCAGGTTCGGCCGGCGCCGCTCCACCCGTTCGGGGATGCTGGCCCTGCGTCCGCGGAAGAACCCGGGTGATAGCAGGTGCGGGTAGCACTCCTCGTGAGCCAATGTGTGCATAAGGACCACCGCCTCGGCGTCCTCGGGCGTGGCCTGGCGAAGTTGAAAGTCCATTGCGCCAGCCTAGCTTTCGACGCGCACACGCGGGCACTGAAGGAGATCGGCGGACCGCCCGGCTGGGGAAGCCAGCAGCCAACGGTCCTACGGCTCGTACTGCACGCCGCAGCCCTCACCGGTCGGTCTTGACCACCGTGAACAACACCGCCGAGTCCTCCTCAGCTTCCAGGCTGTGCAACCCGTTCGGGACGATCAGGAGGTCCCCAGCCTTTCCCTGCCAGGCCTCACCGCCGGACTTGAGCCACACCGATCCCCTGATCACGTAGACCGTGGCCTCGCCGGGATTCTGGTGCTCGCTCAGCTGGGTGCCGGCCCGGAAGGCCATGACCGTCTGGCGCAGCTTCTTCTCGTGACCGCCGAACGCCGTGTCCGCCGCCCGCCCGCTGGGGGCCGCCACCGCCGCCTCGAGCTGCTGGCGGGCCAGGGCATCAATCGATATCTTCTGCATGCGGACACCGTACCCACTACGAACGGCAGGGGCCAGGGCAAAGGGTCCCGCCGTGTCTAGGCTCCGCTCCACACCGATGCTGAACCGGAATGTCCCGTCACCACAGACTCGTAGATCAGGAACACGCCCGCCACTACTCCCAGGATTGATGTCACCGGGATAAGCCAGCGGACGCCCAGCACACGTCCGACGCCGCGAAACGCCGGCCACCGCGTCACCGCGGACGGGAAGGAAGCGAGGACCTGGCTGGCAACGACAACGAGAAAGATGACCGTAACGTATCTGAAGAAACTGCCGTCCTCGGCATGCTGTTTTATGAGCTGTGACGCTGGCCGGATATCTTCCAGCTGCTCTCCTGCTTCCGCGGTCAGGACGGACAGCGGCACCAGCAGGACTGCCAACGCCCCCAGGGGCCAGGCCAAGTAGGCCCGGCTGCGACGCAAGAGAGCGAAAACCACCGCCATCAAACCTGCCAGGGGCGAAAGGACAACAACGCCGTGGATCAAGAGGATGTGGGCCGGCAGGCCACCGATTTCCATCAAGGTAACTCCTGGAATGTAAGGCGCTGTGGTTGTTATTGGACTGCGCGGGGAGATGCTGGGGAGCTAGGCGATTCCGGTGGTTCCCAGCAGCAGCCCAACACCGTAGGTGAAGGCCATGGCAAGGGCACCACCAACGACCAGCCGCAGGGTCGCCTTCCGCTTGGAACTCCCTCCGATGTTTGCACTGACGGAGCCCGTGAGCGCAAGGGCGATTACTACGGCCGCGAACGTGAGCGGGACCCGCACCTCGGCAGGGGGAAGGAGGATCGCCAGTAGGGGCAGGACCGCGCCGATGGTGAAGGCGATCGCTGACGCAAGCGCAGCATGCCAGGCACTGGCCACCTGTCCCTCGTCTATTTTTAGTTCGGCTTCCAGGTGCGCGCCCAAAGCATCGTGGTCGGTGAGTTCGCGGGCTACCGTCCGGGCCGTCGCTTCACTGAGCCCTTTGGCTTTGTAAATCGCGGCAAGTTCTTCCAGCTCACCTTCGGGATCGTCGCGAAGTTCCTGACGTTCCTTGTCGATCAGGGCGCGCTGGCTGTCGCTCTGGCTGCTGACCGAAACGTACTCGCCCAGAGCCATGGAAACGGCACCACCCACCACCGCCGCCGCTCCGGCCACCAGGATAGGAGTGACATCGTTGGTAACGCCGGCAACACCCACCACGGTGGCGGCAACGGAGACTATGCCGTCGTTCGCGCCAAGGACACCAGCCCGCAGCCAGTTCAGCCGGGCGGCAACGGAATCGTTGTGGGGCTCATTCGGATGCGGCTTAAGCAACTCAGACATAAGGGCAAGTAAAGCACCGGACAACTGCTTGGACTACCCAGGTTTGCATGCCCTTCCCCGCTCCGGATCTCGGCCCGATGTTTGGGTCCTTCGACACGAATACCGTCGAACTTAAGCCCTCCTACAGCTTCGGGATCAGGACCGGGGTATTTTTCTTATATTCCTCGTACTCGCGCTCGCCGCCCCACTTCTTGTCCGCCTTCTTCTCCAGGAGCGGGATGCCGCTGCCCTTGATCAGCAGCAGCGCCACGAACACCGGGGACAGCAGTGCCACCCACTGCCAGCCCTCCAGCACCGGCACGGCGATCAGGAGCACCCCGACCCAGAGCACAATCTCGCCGAAGTAGTTGGGGTGCCGGGACTTTGACCACAGGCCCGTGGAGATGAACCTGCCCTCATTGGCCGGGTCGGCCTTGAACCGGCCCTTCTGGTTGTCCGCCACAGCCTCAATGCCGAAGCCAACAGCCCACACCAGGAAGCCTGCCAGCGCCCACCAGTCCAGCCCCACCCGGGTGGCGGAGGTAATCGCGATCCAGGCCGCGGCCGCGGTGAGGACAACCCACAGGCCCTGCACGGTCCAGGTGTTCAGGAAGCGGAGGTAGGACGGCTTGATTTCGTCGAAGCGGTCGTCCTTGCCGTGCTTGCTGACGCGGCGGAAGAGGAAGCTTCCCAGCCGGAGGGCCCACACCACCACCATGGCCGCCAGCAGCAGGCCGCGCGCATCGACGCCCGGCGTGAACAGGACCAGGAGGACCGTGATGGAGATGTAGGTCAGGGCGCCGGTGAGGTCGTAGTACTTTTCGGTCTGCGCCTTGAACGCGGGGATAAAGGCCAGCCATTGAATGAGGAACGCCGCCGCCACCCCCAGTGCAAAAAGTGGGAAACCGCCCACGGTGGCACCACCCTGGCTACCGGCGACGGCAACGAGAGCCCCCACCAGCACCGCAATGACAAAAATGATGAGCGCCTTACGGTCCGAGTCCTTCATGAGGATGTTCCTTTCGCACGCCGGGCCGGAAGCCGCTGGAGGCACCGGCGCAACCGCCTATTCAAACTGATTTGATTACAAGCTTATCTAATTACTATATAGACTAGCGAAGGAGAGGAGGAACCATGAGCGCACGCACGTACCATCCGGCCGCCCTTGCCCTACAGGCAGTGCTGGCACTGGCCAACGAGACCGAACGCGAAGTGGCAGGCAGGCTGGGGCTGAACCTCACCGACTACCGCGCCCTCTCTGCCCTGTCCCAGTCCGGACCCCTGACGGTGGGGAACCTCGCTGTGAAGCTGGGCGCCACGGCCGCCACCACCACCGCGATCGTCAACCGGCTGCAAACCCGCGGCTACGCCGAACGCCTCCGGGGCGGAGGCGACCGCCGCCATGTCCACGTCAGCGCCACCGCCGCCGCCTCCCGGGACATCATGCACCTGATGCGGCCCCTCATGGACGCCACCAACCGGCACATCGAATCGCTGCCCGCCGCCCAACAGGACGCCGTGGCCGGGTTCCTCCACACCGCCCAGCGCCTCATGCAGGACCACCTGCACACGCTTACACCAAAGGACACCGCTTGAGAGAGTTCTCCACCCCGCTGCTGGTTGAACCGTCCAGCCACCGGAACGCCACGGAGCTGCTGATGCAGCGGTTCCGGACGTCCCCGGACCACGTCGCCTTCGAGGTGCGCGCTTCCGAAGGCGCCATCACGGATCCGTGGCGCCAGGTGACCACCCGGCAGTTCGTCGGGGAGGTGCGCGCCCTTGCCAAAGGCCTCATCGCCGCCGGACTGCAGCCCGGCGAATCCCTCGCCATCATGTCGCCCACCCGGTACGAGTGGGCGGTGGCGGACATGGCAGCGTGGTTCGCCGCCGCCGTCGTGGTCCCCGTCTACGAAACCTCCGCCCTGCCCCAGGTGGCCGCGGTCCTCGACGACGCCGCCGTCCGCCTGGCCATCGCTGGCACCGCCGGGCATGCCCTCCTGCTGGAACAGGGCTTTGAACAGGCCGGACGGACCAGCCTGGGCGTCTGGACCATGGACCCGCGCCCCGGCGCGGACCTTGCCGAGCTGACGCAGCGCGGCGCCGGCGTCCCGGACAGCGCCGTCGAGGAGCGGCGCCTGCTGCCGGACCTCGACTCGGTGGCCACCATCGTCTACACCTCCGGCACCACCGCCGCCCCCAAGGGCGCCCTTATCACCCACGGCAACTTCGTGGGCCAGGTGCTCAACGTGGGCGCCGCCTACACGGGCGTGGTCCGCGAAGGCGGCAACACCGTCATCTTCCTGCCCATGGCCCACGTGCTGGCCCGCGGCCTGCAGCTGATCTGCCTGGCCAACGGCATGCGCATCGCCCACCTCTCCGATCCCAGGGACGTGGTGCCCGCCCTCGGCGTCCTGAAGCCCACGTTCCTGGTGGTGGTCCCCCGCGTGCTCCAGAAGATCCAGGCGTCCGCTGCCGCCGCCGCAGCCCGTAAGCACCTGGGGCGGGTGTGGGTGGCGGCGCAGCAGACCGCGGTGGAGTGGGGCCGGTTCGCCGAAGCGCACGACGCCGACCCCTCCGTCCGCGCCCCGCTCGGCCTGCGTGCCAGGCATGCAGTGTTCGACCGCCTTTTCTACGCCCGGCTGCGCGCGCTGGTGGGCTGCCGCCTGGACTACCTGCTCTCCGGCGCCGCCGCACTGGACGCCGAGCTGTCCCTGTTCTTCCGCGGCCTGGGCCTGCCCGTCATCGAGGGCTACGGCCTCACGGAAACCACCGCGCCGCTCACCGGGAACATGCCGGACGCCATCAGCGCCGGAACGGTGGGCGTCCCGATGCCCGGAACCACCGTGCGCATCTCGGACCGCGGCGAGGTGCTGGCCCGCGGCGTGGGCGTGTTCGCCGGCTACCGCAGGCCGGCGGACAACCAGGACGCGTTCACGGACGGGTACTTCCACACAGGGGACCTCGGAGAGCTCGACGAGCTGGGACGGCTCACCCTCAAGGGCCGGATCAAGGACGTGATTGTCACCGCCGGCGGCAAGACCATCACCCCGGCCATCTGGGAAGGCTATGTGGAGGGCGATCCGCTCGTGGCCCACGCCGTCATGGTGGGCGAGGGCAAACCGTACCTGGGCGGCCTGGTGCTGCTGGACCCCGAGTCGGTCACGGCGTGGGCCGAGCGCGAGGGCATCAACGATCTCGCCGGGCTGCGGGTCCCGGACGACGGTTGCGCCGTCCAGATCGAGGACGCGCGCCTCCTCAGCACCATCGGCAAAGCGGTCAGTGCCGCCAACGCAAAGCTGGCCCGCTCCGAGCAGGTGCGCACGTTCGTGCTGCTGCTGGCCGACCTCAGCGAAGCCAACGGAATGGTCACACCCACCATGAAACTCAAACGCACCGCGTTCACCGAACGCGCCCGCCACATCGTGGAGAACCTCTACGCCGAGTCAAGGAGCCAAGCATGAACACCCGGACCAAAAGATGGCTGTTCTCCTACGCGGTCACCGCCGTGATCTTCGCTGTGCTGGACCTCGTCTGGATCAGCTTTGTGGCGAGCAACCTCTACCAAAGCCAGATCGGCCACCTGATTGCCCCCAGGCCCAACGCTGCCGGAGCCGTGGCCTTCTACCTCATCTTCGTGGCCGGGATGGTGCACTACGGCGTCCGCCCCAACGACGCGCACGCCACCCTGCGGCAGCGGGTCACGGGCGCGGCGCTGTTCGGCTTCTTCACCTATGCCACCTGGGCGCTCACGGCGTTTGCCGTGCTCAAGGACTTCCCCGCCGTCGTCGCCGTGACGGACATCCTCTGGGGCGCCGCGGCCTGCAGCCTGGTCACCTGGCTGACGGCCACCGTCCTGCGCCGGTTCCTCGCGAGGGACCGCGCGTCCTGACGCACTCCTGGCCAAAGCAGCAAGCACCGGTGCGGGTCCGACGGCGGCACGCACCCTCCGCCGTCGTCCTTTCCTTAGGCGTCCGCGACGTCCTGCAGCACCTCGTTGTGGCGGAGGAACCACGGCTTGAACGGCGGATCAAAGCGGGCGAACCGGGGCGGCCCCACGGGCGCCAGCCCTACCAGGTTCAGCGCGGCCTGCAGCCCCTCGTTGTTCCGGGCAAACGCGGCCTCCGAACCGCTGCCGGAGAACCGGACAACCGCTGTCAGGGAGCCGGGGACGGCACGGATTTTCACGTCGGGATTCTGCGGAACGGGTGCCGTCTCTGCGGTGAGCCCCGCAGGCAGCACAAAAGCAACGGAAAAATCAGTGGGTGCACCGCCCTGCAGCGGGCCGCTTTGGAGCACGGGGGCGGTCATCGCCAGCTTCTGCGAGGCCCCCGGCGCCTGGATGACGGGCGCCGTCATGGCGAGCTTCTGCCGCGCGGTGTTGCTGCCGCTGATGTAGTTGAAGAGGTGCCTGAATGCGGCGTTCCCGGCACGGTCAAAAGTCGCGTTGACCTGGACTTCCGCCACAGCATAGGCGGGATAGCGGCGCAGCTCGAAGTGCGGGTAGCGCCTCACGAGCTCATAGGGTTGCTGTTCAGTCATGGTCCCTCAGACCCTACGCCGCAAAGCCCCGGAGCGTAACCCGGGCGGCCCCATTGGGTAGTGTCTGATCATGGACAGCGACACCCTGCTCAACTTCCTGTTGGTCCTCTTCTTTGTGCTGCTGGGCGGGGTGTTCGCCGGCACGGAGATGGCGCTGGTGTCCCTCCGCGAGAGCCAGGTCCGCCGGATGGAAAAATCCGGGAAGCGCGGGGCCCGGATCGCCGCCCTGGCGGGCAACCCCAACCGGTTCCTGTCCACCGTCCAGATCGGCGTCACGCTGTCCGGGTTCTTCTCCGCCGCGTACGGTGCGTCCACCATCGCGCCGGACGTCGAGCCCCTCCTGGAAGGCATTGGCTTCGGCTCCGCGGCCGAGCCGGCCGCCTTCATCGGCATGACGCTGCTGGTGGCGTACCTTTCCCTGGTGCTCGGCGAACTGGTGCCCAAGCGCCTGGCAATGCAGAGCGCCGTCGGCTTCACCAAGGTCCTGGCCCCGCCGCTGGGCGTCCTCTCCGAAATCATGCGGCCCGCCATCTGGCTGCTGTCCGTCTCCACGGACGCGGTGGTGCGGCTCTTCGGCGGCGACCCCCACGCCAAGCAGGAAAGCATCAGCTCCGAGGAACTGTGGGACATGGTGGCCGAGAGCGACATGCTGGAGGAACACAGCCGCGTTATCCTCAGCGACGTGTTCGGCGCCGGCGAGCGCTCGCTGCAGGAGGTGATGCGCCCGCGCACCGAGGTGACGTTCATCAACGGCAGCCTGAGCATCGCCGAGGCACGCGGCATGGTGCGGGACGGCCCGTTCTCGCGCTATCCCGTCATGGATAAAACGCCCGACGACGTCCTGGGGTTTGTCCACATTCGTGACCTTATGCCCCGCGAGGGAGGGTACGACGACGGTCCGGTGCGGGGCATCGTGCGGGAGATCCTTCCGCTGCCGGGCACCAACAAAGTACTGCCCTCGCTGTCCCGGATGCGCCGCCTGGGCCAGCACATCGCGCTGGTGGTGGACGAGTACGGCGGCACGGACGGCATCGTCACCCTCGAGGACCTGGTGGAGGAGCTGGTGGGAGAAATCTACGACGAGTACGACACCGGCGTGGACGCCGAGGACCGCATCACACGGGCCAACGGGACGGTGGACGTGGACGGCGCCCTGATCCTGCAGGAGTTTGAGACAGCGTCCGGCATCGAACTGCCGGAGGGCCACTATGAGACCGTGGCCGGGTACGTCATCGACCGGCTGGGCCGGCTCCCCCGGGTGGGCGACAGCGTTGAGGTGGCCGGCCACGTTCTCACCGTGACGGCGATGGACCGGCTGCGCATCTCCCGGATCCGGGTCACTCCCGCGGAAGGGCAGGCGGGCGTAGACTGACGCCACCGGTGACGGTGGAGGCAGGTTTACCGAGGAAAAGGCTCAGCTCAGCCCAGTGCCTCGCATATGTCTAAACTCGTCCCATATGTTGCCAACGACGTGAATGTTGAACCATCCGACTCCAATGAGAAAACCGTACGGCCGTGATAGATATTGCTGCTAGGCCCCGCGGGATCATCCTCCGGGAACAAAATTATCAGCGCGGAACCTCGGATCGTGGAGCTGTAGGTACCGTCTGCGTTGGGGACTGTAACCTGACTTGATCCCGTTGATCTGGTAACTAACTCTTCGCCCGTGTCTAAGTTGGTAAATGTCAGGGTGTAACCCCGTCCGGTCGTCAGGATCCGCACAGGATCGCCGTTCTGGTCCACAAATGTCCTCACCTTTCCCATAGGGTCGGAGCCTTCAATCCGCAAGTCGAAGTCCGGACACGCGATCCCAGCGGGAAGATCGATGGGATCAAACGGTGCCAGGGGATCGTTTGGGATAGGTGGGGCGCCCGCTGCTGCAGTTGGTATTGCCAGTACCGCGGCGGCAAGAAGGGAAACGGGAACGAGTTGACTTAGTGCAGGAAAACGCATGATGTCTCCAATGATCCGGCTTGGACGGTCAATTGACCGCAGCAGAAAGATGGGCTTCCAGAAGATAGCCGCACGTCAAATGTCGCCGAAACATTCGGCGGGGCGACGCCGGCGAAGCGACTGCCAATGGCAGTGCCGCGCAGCGCCGAAACAACTACTGTCGCGTTCCCCGGCATCTGTGAGCCTACTCAGGACTCAAGAGGAGTCAACAATCACTTGCGTTAGAACCGGGCCACTGTCAGGAAACGTCGGAAGAGTCCCTGGGTGGATCCGGGTCACTCCCGCGGCAGGACAGCCGGGCGTAGACTGACGCCACCGCTGACGGTGGAGGCAGGGAAGCCATGAAGAGCATCCGGGCGCAGGTCCTCGAAGCTGAACAGAGTGCTGCCCTGGGTTCCGGGGAGGATGAGCGGTTTTCCGGGTACGGGGTGATGGGCCTGTCCTTCAGTTCCGGCCATGTCCTGGCCATGCGGCGTTTCCCCGTCACCAGTGTTGGGCCCGGGTATAAATCGGTGTGGCTGCGCCGGCCCTCCGGCTCCTGGACCATCTACGCCGACGCCCCGCCCGCCGTGTCCTGCGCCCGCTACTTCGGCGCCGCCCTGGAGGCTGCGGTCCAATGCCCTGTCACGGTCACCTGGACGGGCGATTCGGCGTTCAGTGTGCACATTGGCGCGGACGTGGACCTGGCCTGGGACCTTGAGCTGGCGTCAACGCCCGTCACGCGTGCCATGACGGCGGTGCTGGCGGCCCTGCCTGGCGCGGTCCTGGAGAACACGGCGGTCCTGAAAGCCATGGGTGCGGCCTCGGGACCGGTGTTGCGAGCGGGACGGCTTGGATTGACCGGGGCTGTTCCCAACGGGCAGGGCTTCCGCGCGAAACCCCGCCGCCTGTGGTTCGTGTCCCGCAGCTCGGCCTCGCTGGGAGGGCAAGACTTTGGCACCCTGCAGCCACTGCGCGTGCAGACCCGGCTGGGCGACTTCTGGATTCCGCAGCGTGGCATCTTCCTGATCGGCGCGTCATCCTTTGACGCGTTCGACCCCGCCCGCCATCTCCCCGCCAGCGTTCCCGGGGCTGACTGAACATCAGACTTCCCGAGCCTGGGGACTTCCGGGCCCGGGAACCTGGGCGCCTACGCACCCGCCAGGTTTTCCAGGACACCAAGCGCGACGGCGGTCCCGTCCTCTGCGCGCACCAGCTCACCGGTGCGCGCGGCCTGACCACGGCAGCTTCCTGCCTCGCCAAGGACACGGGCCAGCGTGTCCGCGGTGAGTTTCCGGTACGGGACCGGCTGCGGGCCGAGGCCGCGCCGGTGCAGGACTGCTCCCCAGAACGGCTGGTCAGCGATGAACGGCACCACCACGGACGGAACCCCTGCCCGCGCCACGGCATGGACCGTTCCCGCCCCGCCGTGGTAGATCGCGGCCGCGGCGCGTGGCAGGACCAGGTGGTGGGCCACCGATTTTCTGACCAGGACATCACCGCCCATCGCAGCCGCCGGAATGTCGATCCCTCCCCAGCCCGTGGCAACAAGCGCCCTCAGGCCGTTCCTCCGGGCCGCCTCAATGATCGCTTCGCCGCGGGCCCGGGCGTCGCCGGCCTTCATGGACCCGAACCCCGCGTACACAACATCCCCGCCGTTGAGGAAAGCTTCCAGCTCGTCGTCGATTTCCGTGGCCGCGGGTTTGTCGGCCCAATGGCCCGTCAGGTGCACCGATTCGGGCCAATCGGACGGGCGGGGAAGCAGGTGGGGACTGACGGGGATCAGTGTGGCGCGGGTTTCCGTTGCCGGTGTGCGCCCTGGCGGCAGCAGGTCCAGCGCAGATTGCAGTTCCCGCCTGAACATCAGGGTGGCCGCCCGGGCCGGGGCGTAGCTGGCCCGGTTCAGCGGGCCCAGGCTGGCCGCGGGGATGATGGGCGACGGGAACTCCCTGGTGGGCGTCAGCGCGGGCACGGTCTCCACCAGCACTGACGGGATCCCCAGCCTGCGGGCCGCGGCCGGAGCACTGAGGACCTTCGGGTGATAGACCACCACATCCGGGGCGAACGCCACGATATGCTCCACGGCCGCGGAGAGAAGCTGGCCGACGGCGGGCCGGATCACTGTCCGGAAGGTCCTGGCCGCAGCCCGGGGCGAAACCCCCTGGTCACTGACGAGCCGTGCGAAGTCCATGCGCAGGCTGACGGTGTCCAGGCCGGCGGTGTCCGCGCCGGAGTTCTCCGGAATGGCAATCCGGACCTGGTGCCCCCGGGCCGCGGCGGCCCGGGCCAGGGCAAAGAAGGGTTCCACGTCGCCGCGCGTCCCGGCGGTCAGCAGCATCACCTTCATGGCGCGAGGGTCCTTGCCCCGGTGGGGAGTGTTGGCGTCATGCTGCCAGGTCCCGCCGGCGCAGGAAGTAGGCTGCCAGGGCGGCCCCGGCCGCCGCGACCAGGAGCAGGCCCGCCGCCCCCGCTTGGTTGAAGGATTCCACCGGCATGGCGGAGGAGTGCCGGAACGGGCTCGCGTCCTGCAGCCACGCCGGCAGGCCGAACAGCTCCCCGAACTCGCCCAGGACTATGGCCACAGCAAGCACGCCCCACGCCACCAGGATGCTCAGCCGAGGTGCCAGCGCGAAGGCGACAGCGGCCGCGGCCGCGAACACCAGGGCTGCCGGGACGTGGGCCAGCGCTGCCGGCACGAGTGACCAGGCGGGCCCGTCGGAGGTCCCGGAGACAGCCAGGCCGACGGCGGCCGCGGTTCCCGCCGTCGTCGACACCACTGCGGCGGAGACTGCGGCGACGAACAGGTTGGCGCCCAGCCAGCGGGCACGGGATACCGGCGCTGACAGAAGGATCTCCGCCCTGCCCTCCGCTTCCTCGGCGCGCATCCGGAGGACTGCCTGGATCCCGGCGGCGGCCGCGAACACCCCTGCCATGCCCAGCAGCGCCGTGACGAACACGTCGATCAGTCCGGTCTGGCCGCCCGGCACCAGCCTGGCAATGAGCTCCCTCAACGGTGCAATGCTGGAGACTGTTTCGGAGGCCATGGGACTGAGCACGCCTGCCACCGCTCCCAGGGCGGCGGCCCCCACACACCATCCGGCCAGGGTGGAACGCTGCAGCCGCCAGGCCAGGCCCACAAAGGACTGGCCGCCCACGCCCGCACGCTCTTTGCCCACACGCTCGGGCAGCAGGCTGGCACCCACGTCCCGCCGTCGTCGGATCACTACCGCCAGTGCCGTCAGGACGGCCGCGGCAGCCAGGGGCACCAGCAGGACCGCCAGGTCCGGGCTGGTGAACGGCCGGGTGCGCTGGCCCCAGCCGATGGGCGAGAGGAGCGAAGGCCAGGCACTTGTGACGTGCAGCAGGTCCGCTGACGGTGTCCCCAGCGCGTCCCCGATGCCGCGGACCAGGTAGGCCACGCCGACCAGTCCCGCGGCGGCACCGTTCGTGCTCCGTCCCGACGGCAGGGCCTGGGCGGCCACGGCCGCAAGTGCCACGAAGAAGATGCCCACGCTTCCGACGGCGGCGCCCGCCGCAGCCGAACCGGCCGCGGGCAGTCCGGCCGCGATAAAGGCGCCGGCCACAAAGACGGCCAGCACCAGGTTCGCGGCGGTTCCCAGCAGCAGCGTTGCCGCCAGGGACGCGGCCCGCGGGATGGGCACCGAGCCAAGGAGTTCGGCCCGTCCCAGTTCTTCGTCCGAGCGCGTGTGCCGTACCACCAGGAAGGTGCTCATGAGGCCGGCCAGGACTGCCGTGAACGCATAGCCCTGGAAGAACACCACCGCGCCCACGCCGGTTCCGTCCGGCAGGCCGCGGAGGAACAGGAACGCAGGATTCGCTGATGCCAGGGTGAGGATGGCAACCTGCGCTGCTTCATCCGCGAACTGGGTGGCGACGGCGGCGGAGGTGGCGAAACTGAGCAGGGTGATGCCCAGGATCCAGACGGGCACCGCCACCCTGTCCCGCCGGGCCTGGAACAGGAGCAGCCGCAGCACCCCGGGCATCACAGCACCCCGCTGTCCGTGCGCTCGCTGCTGTCCTTGCCGTTGCCGGCCCGCTTTCCACCCGTCCGCTGTCCCCCGTTACCGTCGCTGTAGTGGCGCAGGAACAGGGACTCCAGCGACGGCGGAGCCACCGACAGGCCGCTGATCCCCGGTTCCGCGATGCCAGCCAGGACAGCCCCGAGGTCCCCGGGGTCGGCGTCGAACTCTGCGGCGCTGCCGGCGATACTCACCCCGTGGGTGCCGGGCATCCCAGCCAGCCGTGCCGGATCAGCCAACCCGGTGACGCGGAAATGCGTGCGCTGCAGGTGCCGCAGTTCGCCCAGGGTGCCCGTTTCCACGGCTGTCCCGGCGCGGATGATGGTCACCCGGTCGCAGAGCTGTTCCACTTCGCTGAGGATGTGGCTGGACAGCAAAACGGTGGCTCCGTCCCGGCTGACCCGCGCAATCTGGCGCCGGAATACGGCATCCATCACCGGGTCCAAGCCGGCGCTCGGCTCATCCAGCAGGTACAGCCGGGCGGGGCGGGCAAACGCCGCTATCAGGGCGACCTTCTGCCGGTTGCCCTTCGAATACGTCCGGGCCTTCTTGCGGGGATCGAACTCGAACTCCGCAATGAGGTCGCGGCGCAGTTTGTCGTCGGCACCGCCGCGCAGGCCTGTGAGGAGGTCGATGACTTCGCCGCCGGAAAGGTTCGGCCACAGGCTCACGTCACCCGGAACGTAGGCAACGTCCCGGTGCACTGCCACCGGGTCGGCCCACGGGTCCAGCCCGAAGACGCGGGCGGTGCCCGCGGTGGGACGGATCAGGCCCAGGAGGATTCGGAGCGTGGTGGATTTGCCGGCGCCGTTGGGACCCAGGAATCCGTGGACCTCCCCCGGCGCCACGCTCAAAGTGAGACCGTCCAGCGCACGGGTTCTGCCGAAGTGCTTAGCCAGGACGTGGGCTTCAATAACGGGTTGTGCTGCTGCATTCATCGGCAGTCCGCTCCTTGGCTCGTCACGCGAACGCCCCTGGCGGCGCCAAGGCGTTCCGCAGGCATTGACTGCGGGCCGACCAGGCTTCCCGGCTCTCCGATCCACAGCATACAAGCGCCCGCACCGGCGAGGAAGAGCCCCAGGGCACTGGCGCCGTGGCGTGTGTCAAGGCGGGGCAGGGGCCCTTAGGCCACCAGCCTGGCCACCAGTTCGCCGCGGCTGCCCACACCCACCTTCTCGAAGAGCGACTTCAGGTGGTCGTGCACAGTGTGCGGGGAGATGAACAGGTGGCGGGCGATGTCCGCCGTCGGGTTTCCGGACAGCACCTCCAGGCAGACCTCCTGTTCGCGTGCCGTAACGCCATACGCGGCCAGCAGCAGGGTGGCCAGGTCATGGGTGGTGGCGGGTTCCACGGTAACCACCATCTGCTCGGGATCGTCACCGGTGATCAGGCGGCTGGCCTGCAGCACCACCCAGCTGTTCCCGGCGTCGCGCATCCTGGCCCGGGCCGTGCCCGAAACGGCCGCGGAGGCCTGTGCCACCACCGAGTACAGCACCATGCTGAACCGGCCCGGCGCGGCGTCCTCCACCTCGGCGAGCCAGGAAGCGGCCGCGGGGGTTGCCGCCTTCAGTTCCCCGTGCCGGCCAGCGATCACAATCACGGGTCCGACGGCGGCGGCCCGGGTTGGGTGCCCTGCCCTCACCGCGATCCTGGTGGCGGCCGCCAGGGTGGCTGTCACCGCCGCCAGGAACTCCACCTCGCGGTCCGTGAAATCCCGGCCGGCATCGCGGAAGATGCTGCCGACACCCCAGCAGGTACCGTCCACCCGGAAGGCCGCCCGCAGTTCGTGCTCCAGGCCCTGCGGCTTGAGCAGGTCATTGATCCGGACACTGCGGACCACCTCCCGGTGCGGGGCGTCGGACAGGCGTGCGATGGGACGGGGACGCCGCAGCAGCTGGGCGAAGGTGTTCGGTTCGTTTTCCGAATATTCAGTCTCGGCGAAGCGGGCAGAGTACTCCACAAAATCCTCTCTCCGCACCGGCCACGGCTTCCAGTTGGTGATGGACGTCATCACCAGGGTGTGGGGGTCGACGCCGGCCCAGCACCCCTGCTCGAACGGCACCGTGCGCTGCACCACCGCGAGCGCCGCAGGGTAGAGGTCCGCCAGGTTCATTCCGCTGGTGGCCAGGGCGGCGATGTCCCGCCGGGCACGCTCAGCGCGCTCCTCCCACATAGCTCCAGTATCCGCCCGGGTGGCCGCAGCGCAATCCCCCAAAGCGGGTATTCCCCGGGCACCCCGGAACCCCCTCGCAGGGGATGGGGAAGTTGCGCACCGCCGTCGTACTCTTCCCTCATGAACGCCGTATCCCAGATCTTCGCGGTCCTCGCCGCAGTGGTGTACATCGCGGTGTTCCCGCTGGAAAGCTTCCTGATGCACCGGCCGTGGGCGCAGAAGTTCCTGAGTACCCCGCCGCGCAATGTTCCGGCCGTGATGATGTGGGCCATCCCCACCGGGTTCCGGAACCTGGTGATCGGCCTGGGAGTCCTGGCGGGGGTGGCCGCGGTGAACATGGGCTACCTGGTGGTGGGCTACACCCTGGTGGTCTACTGCTGCCTGAACATGGTGCTGACCGCTCCGGCCATGTTCCTGGCGGACATGCTGGGCCACTATCCGAAGAAGGGCGACAGCATCCCGGGCACCCTGGGCGCCACCGTTCCGGCCCTGCTGGCACTGGTGACGTTGCCGTTCTGAACACTGATATTGATTGGAGGTCCGCGATGGGACAGGCACGCGAAGTCATGGACCGTCTCACCACGGCCATGGACGAAAAAGACAAAGAGACGCTGGCCCGGTGCTACGCAGCAAACGCTGTTGCCTACACCCCCGACGAAGGGGAACTGACCGGGCGCGACGCCATTACCAACTACCTCTTCCACTTCTGGGAGTCCATGCCCGACGTCCGGTACGAGCACGGTGACAGCTACGAGGCCGGAAACGTGGCCATTGACGAGGGCTTCGTCATCGGGACGAACACCGGGCCGCTGAGCCTGCCCACCGGCGAGACAATACCGGCCACGGGCAAGCAGGTCAGGGTCCGGAGCTGCGATATCGCCCGGGTTGAAGGAGGGGAAATCACGTCCCACCACTTCTACTTCGACCAGACGGAGTTCCTTGGACAGCTCGGACTGATGCGCGAACTGACGTCGCACTGACAGTGGGACGCCGGGACCAACTCACGGAAATGCCGTGGACACCCTGCGAGGGTATCCACGGCATCGTGTTGCGTCGTTGTCCTCTTCGGGAACTGCCCCTGAACTACGCGCGCTGGGCGATGTTGAGGATGTTCCCCTCGCTGTCCAGGAACCAGGCGCCCTTTCCGAATGAGTCGGTGGACACGCCGTTCTCCGTCTTCAGGCCAGGGAAGTCGTAGTCTTCGAAGACCACGCCGCGGCCCCGCAGTTCCTCCATGTCCCGTTCAAGGTTGTCCGTCTCCCAGCCCATCTGGGTGTTCTTTGCAGTGCCGGCGTTGTCGGTCTGGTAGATGAGGAAGCTGGTTCCCTTGCCGCAGCGGTACAACAGGCTTTCCTCGATGGTTTCAGAGGGTTCCAGTCCCAGCTTGTCCCGGTAGAAATCCTTGGCCCTGTTGATGTCCTTCGCGGGAAGAACAGCCATGATTGCTGAATCCTTGAGCATGGTGATTCCTTTATGCGTTGTGCGCACTGATGGCGGTTGCTCTCCCCCGGCTGCGCTCCCCCGGGACATCCCGGTGAGGAGCGCATGGCCGCCCGTCGCGCCACTTCCGGGGCGGCCACCTGGAACCGTGCGTGCCCCGCCAGCCATCAATGGCGCGCGTGTCCCCGAAGCCTACGTGGCCATTATGGAACCGAATTGCGCCCACGGAAATAGGGAAATGTTATTGACCCTGCAGAGGTTTCAGGCCCTTGGCGTAGGCGGCTTGTCCAACGTGCTGGAGGCAGTCGGCGAGGGTGCTGACAAGCCGCACACCGAGCGTGACGGGCGGGTCCCAGCGGGTGTCGACAACGCGGTCAAGATCACCATCACCGAGGGTCTCCAGGAAGTCCACGGTCTGCCGGTGGACGGCGTTGTAGTAGTCCAAAAGCAGTCGCGGCTCGGCGCGCACGGCGTCCACCTGCTCACTGGAATGTCCATACCCGGTGTCTTTCCGGGGCAACGGCAGGGCGAAGCGGCCCACGAAATCCTGCGCGGTCCACACCTGCTCGCGGCCAGCGACGTCCGCCACCTGCGCATCCTCCACGCGGCCCAGGTGCCATACCAGCCAGGCGATCGAGTTGCCGGTGCCGCCTGGCCGCAGGGCCAGCGCCCCGCCGTCGAGCCCTTCAAGGGTGGCCTCCACGGTCTCGCGGATCCGGCCAAAGGCGTCCAGCAGTAGTTCGTTGGTCTTCACGGTTCCCTTCCTGCGTTTTTTCCCAGGGGCGCGTGGGCCCCTGCGTTATTTCCGGATCTCCGCCTGCCGCAGCCGGACCATCTCCTCCACCACGTCATCCGGGACGGGGTGGTCCGGGGTGAACCGGACGGTGCCCTTCGACAGTGAAAAGCCCTCCAGCCTGGGCGCGACGGCGTCCACCACCCCGGGCGAGAACGGGAAGATGGACAGGTGCTTGGCTGCCGCCGCCACACCGATCAGCGGCTTTCCGTCCAGCTTGAGGGCAGGCATCCCGTAGCTTCGGCCTTCCTCGGCGTCCGGGACGATGCGCCGCGCGGCCGCGATAACGCGCTGCAGGCAGCCGCGCGCAGGTTCAGCCAAGGCGGCAAGGGAATCGTCAACGTCACCCATGCGGTCAGTCTAGACCCGTGCGCAGCCCGGCGCCGCCAGGCTTTCCGGCTACGCTTTCGAAGCCCGGATCGCCTTGCGCAACGCCGCTCCGACGGCCGAAATGACTGGCACCAGGCAAACCAGTGCCACCACGGTGTTGGGCCGGAAGGACACCTGCCCGCCGACGTTCCGGTACACACCAAGCGGGAGCACCATTCCGCCTCCCCCGCCGCCGGAGGCGCCGTCCGGCCCGGCTTCGCCGCCTCCACCGAACCCGAAGGACACCAACGCCACCGGGATAACCTCTTCCCCTCCGAGCTGGACCGGGGAACCGTACGCCCTGGAGACGCTGACGTTCTTGAATGCTTCGATCAGTGTCGGGAATGCATCAGCCATGGCCCCACCCTATGGGCGTTGGTCCGGCGGCAACAGACCTGCCACCGGGCTTTCCGGTCAGGTTTGAACGCGCCGGCGGTAGTCCCTCGGCGTCTCCCCCGCGTCGTTCAGGAAGTGCCGGTTGAAGTTGGACAGGTTGGAGAAGCCCACTTCGTAACAGATGTCCGAGATGGGCTTGTCCGTCCGCTCCAGCAGGCGCCTGGCATGGGCAAGACGGAGCTTGCGCACAAGATCGCTGAAGTTCTGGCCGGTGGCGCGCTTGAAGTACTTGGAAAAGGTGGGCTCGGGCATGCCCACCAGCGCCGCTGCCTCGGACATTTTGGCACTGCCGGCGTGGTTGCTGAAGACATACTCCAGGACAAGGTCGACGACGGCGGCGGCCTGTCCGTCCAGCTGCGGCCTGAACCATTCCTCGGCAAGGTAGCGCCGTTCCTCCTGGGGTGCCCGGGTCAGGATTCCAAAGAGGGCGAACAGGTGCTGGAGCCGCTGCAGCCCGCTCGTAGCGCCCATCGCCTCGATGGCCGCGGCTGCCTCCTCCGCTGAACGTCCCAGGAACTCGATTCCCCGCCGGGACTGCTCCAGCAGCGGCCCCACCTCGGCCAGTTCGGGAACCAGGGCCGCCGCCTGTTCAACCCATCTGCCGTCGAACTGGATGACGGCATCCCGGTTCTCGAGCACCTCACCTGGCTCAAGGTCACTGACCCAGTCGTGCGGCAGGCCGGACCCCACCAAGGCAACGTGCCCCGCCTCGAACGTGCCGATATGGTCACCAACAATGAACTTTCCGGTCCCCTTGCGGATCAAGTGGATCTCGTACTCGGGATGGTAGTTCCACCGTGCCAGCGGGCTGGGGTAGCTGTGCTGGTGCCACCGGACCGAATGGTTGGGATCAGGCGGGATGACCTCGCGGTTTGCCCGCATCCCCAGCAGGCGTTCGGCGAGCCGTGCCGTGGCTCCGTCAGCTATTTCCGCGGCGGTCATCGAGGTGCTCCATAGGGGTGGCCGGTTATGAACTCGGGACAGGCATTGGTGGTCCTGGTCCCAGAGTAGCGCCTTCACGGGGGTGCGCGGCGGGAAAATAAGTATCAGAAAATGGCAACCAGGGCGCTAGTTGTTACCTCAGCCTCCCGCCTAACCTTGAACTACATCAGCGAGGAACCCCCGGAATCTCCGGTCCCAGCCCTCGCCCAGGTCCAGCACCCCGGCACGGCAGTCGAGGTGCGGTGACTGTGCACCCCTGAAGAACAAAGGAGTCCTTAATGCGCCCAAAAATGCGTGCTGCGACCCTGGCCGCCGGCGCTTTGTGTGTCGCGCTGAGTGCCTCGGCCTGTGCAGGTGCCGGCGGCGGCAATTCCGCCGGAGACCCGAACAGCATCAGTGTCCTGATGGTCAACAACCCCCAGATGGAGGACCTGCAGCGGCTCACGGCAGAGAACTTCACCAAGGAAACCGGGATCAGGGTCAACTACACGATCCTGCCGGAAAACGACGTACGGGCCAAGATCAGCCAGGAGTTCTCCAGCCAGGCCGGCCAATACGACGTCGCCTCCCTCTCCAACTACGAGATCCCGTTCTACTCCGCCAACGGCTGGCTGGCGCCGCTGGACGACGTCGCTGCCGATCCCGGATTTGACCAAGACGACATCCTGCCCGCCTACACGGCGTCCCTCACCGGTGAGGACGGCAAGCTGTACGGCGAACCGTTCTACGGGGAGTCCTCCTTCCTGATGTACCGGAAAGACATCCTGGACGCCAAGGGCCTGGCCATGCCGGCAAAGCCCACCTGGGATGAGGTTGCTGGCATAGCGGCAAAGGTGGACGGCGCGGAACCGGGCATGAAGGGCATCTGCCTCCGCGGACAGCCGGGCTGGGGCCAGGTCTTCGCACCCCTGACCACCGTGGTGAACACCTTCGGTGGAACCTGGTTCGACAAGGACTGGAACGCCCAGGTCAATTCCCCCGAGTTCACCGAGGCGGTGGAGTTCTACACAACTCTGGTGCGCGAGCACGGTGAAGCAGGCGCCGCGCAGGCAGGGTTCACCGAGTGCCTGAACAACATGAGCCAGGGCAAAGTGGCCATGTGGTACGACGCAACGTCCGCCGCAGGGGCACTGGAAGCCGAGGATTCCCCGGTCATGGGCAAGATCGGCTACGCCCAGGCGCCGGTCAAGGAAACCGCCTCTTCCGGCTGGTTGTGGACGTGGTCCTGGGCCATGCAGGCTGCGTCCAAGAAGCAGGACGCTGCTGAGAAATTCATTGCCTGGGCCAGCTCAAAGGACTACGAGGAACTCGTCGCCTCCGAGCTCGGCTGGGCAAAGGTCCCGTCCGGCAAGCGCATCTCCACCTACGAAAACGCGGAGTTCCAGAAGGCCGCCCCGTTCTTCGAGGCAGAACGCTTCGCCATCGAGAACGCCGACCCGAAGAACCCCGGCGCGCAGGAACGTCCCGCCGTCGGCATCCAGTTTGTGGGCATCCCCGAATTCGCAGCCCTGGGAACGAACGTGTCCCAACGCGTCAGCTCCGCCATCGCCGGCCAGGGCAGCGTGGCCGACGCGCTGGCCAAAGGCCAGCAAGCCGCCCAAAAGGTCGGCGACAAGTACAAGCAGCCCTAACCGAACCGCAGGAGAACATCATGACTACCGCAACGGCGCGCATCTCCCGCCCGGGACGCAATGCAGCCACTCCCTCACGAGACGCCCAGTCGCGCGAACGCGCCCTGGCGTGGGCACGGCGTGCACCGCTGCTGCCGGCCCTGGTCTTCCTTATCCTGGTCACCCAGCTTCCGTTCGTGGCGACCCTGGTCATCTCGTTCATGAACTGGAACAGCCTCAGCCCGGACAAGACCGCCTTCGCCGGCCTGGAAAACTACGCCACTGTGCTGACCGACCCGGATCTGCGCCAGGCCATCTTCACCACCATCCTCCTGACCGTCTCCGTCGTGCTGATCAGCCTGCTGATCGGCCTGGGACTGGCCCTGCTGCTGGATAAGAAGTTCATTGGCCGCGGCCTGGCCCGGACCCTGCTGATCGCACCGTTCCTGGTGGTGCCGGTGGCGGCGGCCCTGATCTGGAAGCATGCCCTGCTCAACCCCACGTACGGGCTGATCAACGGCGTCCTGACCTGGGTCTGGTCGCTGTTCGGCAGCACGGCGGCGCCGCAGCTGGACCTGCTCTCGCAGGCTCCCATGATGGCCGTGATCCTCTCCCTGGTGTGGCAGTGGACGCCGTTCATGATGCTGATCCTGCTGGCCGGGCTGCAGTCCCGTCCCATGGACACCGTGGAAGCTGCCCAGATGGACGGCGCCACCCCGTGGGGGATCTTCCGCCACCTGACACTGCCGCACTTGCGCCAGTATCTGGAACTGGGCGGCCTGCTTGGCGCGATCTACATCGTGCAGAACTTTGACGCGGTCTTCACCCTCACCGCCGGCGGACTGGGCACCGCCAACCTGCCCTACGCCATCTACCAGACGTTCTACTTCGCCAACGAATACGGCCTGGCATCCGCCGCCGGGGTCGTGGTGGTCATCGGCACCATCATCGTGGCCACCTTCGCACTCCGTACCGTCTTTTCACTCTTCAAGAAGGAGGCAGCACGATGAGCACCCTCACCCCCGCTGCACCGCAGAGTTCGGGCCCTGCCCGTTCCACCTCCCCCGCCGCACGGGCAACCGGCCGCACCCCACGTCGTCGCGGCAAGGCGCGCATGGACCCCACCCGCAACAACACCGCCGCCGGCATTGCAGCATGGTTGCTGGCGCTTCTCTTCGCAGTCCCGGTCCTGTGGATGATCCTCACCTCGTTCCACTCCGAGACCGACGCCGCGACGAACCCGCCGTCCATCGCCGCGAACCTCACCCTGGACGCGTACCGGGAATTTTTCGGCGAAACGTCCGGGGTCAGCCCGTGGCCGTCGCTGATCAACTCCGCCACCGCCTCGATCCTGTCCACGGTCCTCGTGCTGCTCCTGGCCTTCCCGGCAGCGTACGCGCTCTCCATCCGGCCGGTGAAGAAGTGGACGGACGTCATGTTCTTCTTCCTTTCGACCAAGATGATGCCCGTGGTCGCGGCGATCCTTCCGCTCTACCTTTTCGCGCGGACCGTGGGGGCACTGGACAACATCTGGTTCCTGATCCTGATGTACACGTCCATGAACCTGCCCATCGCGGTGTGGATGATGCGGTCCTTCCTGGCCGAGGTGCCGGAGGAAATGCTGGAGGCAGCCCAGATCGACGGCGCCAACCTCCTGCTGATCCTCCGCAAAATCATCGCCCCCGTGGCCATGCCCGGCATCGCCGCCACCGCCCTGATCTGCTTCATCTTCAGCTGGAACGAACTGCTCCTGGCCCGGGTCCTCACCGGCGTGGTCGCCGGTACGGCACCGGTGTTCCTCACCGGCTTCGTCTCCGGCCAGGGACTCTTCCTCGCCCAGGTCTGCGCAGCCGCCGTCGTGATATCCCTCCCGGTGCTGTTCGCCGGCTTCGCCGCCCAGGACAAACTCGTCCAGGGACTCTCCCTGGGCGCCGTGAAATAACAGGCCGTGAAATAGCCAGCCGCTTCCCGCCCAACTCTTTCGAGGATCACTTTGATGACAACAACAACCACCCAGGCACACGTTGCCGGCGCTGAGCTGCCCGGGACCATGCGGGCCAACATCCTGAGGAGCCAGGGTGACATGGCCATGGAAACCCTGCCCCTTCCGCAGCCCGACGCAGACCAGGTCCTGGTCCAGGTGGCCGCCGTCGGCGTCTGCGGCAGCGACGTCCACTACTACGAGCACGGCCGGATCGGCCCCTACGTGGTGGACCACCCGCTAATCCTCGGCCACGAGCTCTCCGGCCGGATCGCCGCCGTCGGAAGTGCCGTGGACCCTTCCCGCATCGGCCAGCGCGTCGCCGTCGAACCCCAGCGCCCCTGCCGCACGTGCAGGCAGTGCAAGGCCGGCCGCTACAACCTCTGCCCGGACATCGAGTTCTACGCCACCCCGCCGGTGGACGGCGCGTTCGCCGAGTACGTGACCATCCAGTCCGACTTCGCCTACGACATCCCGGACAGTGTCAGCGACGAGGCAGCCGCCCTCATCGAACCGCTCTCCGTCGGCCTCTGGGCCTGCGAACGTGCCGGGATCAAGCCCGGCAGCCGGGTGCTGATTGCCGGTGCCGGGCCCATCGGCATCATCGCCGCCCAGGCCGCCCGCGCCTACGGCGCCACCGAAATCTACATCAGCGACATCGCCGAAGACCGCCTGGCCTTCGCACTGGAAAACGGCGCCACCCACGCGCTGAACGCGAAGACGGACAACGTGGAAGGGCTCGACGTCGACGCGTTCATTGACGCGTCCGGGGCACCGCAGGCGGTCCGTTCCGGCATCAAGGCCGTTGCCCCCGCCGGAAGGGTCATCCTTGTCGGGCTGGGCGCGGACGACGTGGAACTGCCCGTCTCCTTCATCCAGAACCGCGAAATCTGGCTCTCCGGCGTGTTCCGCTACACCAACACCTGGCCGCTGGCCATCCAGCTCATTGCCGACGGGAAAGTGGACCTGGACATCCTGGTCACCGGCAGGTTCGCCCTCGCCGAGTCCGAACAGGCGCTCACGGCGGGCAGGCAGCCCGGCCAGCTCAAAGCCGTTGTCTACCCCGGCCGCTGACCATGTTCACCGTGATCGGCGAGTCACTCGTTGACATCATTGACTCCTCTGACAGCGAAGGCGCGGCCAGGGCAAGCTGCCGTCGGGTCCATCCCGGCGGCAGCCCCCTCAATGTCGCTGTGGGCATTGCCCGCCTCGGCCAGGCAGCCACGCTCGTCACGCACTATGCCGACGACCCGCACGGCCACGTGATTGCCGGGCACCTCCGCGGCAACGGCGTCGAGGCGATTGTGGGAGGCGCCTCTCCGACGTCGTCCGCGGTGGCGCGCCTGGACAGCACCGGAGCGGCGGAGTACAGCTTCTCCATCACCTGGGACATCACCGGCGCCTCCATCCCGGCCCTTGCGGCAGTGGAGAGCTCCCTCCATGTCCATACCGGGTCCATCGCCACCGTCCTGGGTCCGGGCAACCAGATGGTCCGGCGGCTGGTGGCGGCTGGGCGCACGCACGCCACCGTCAGCTTCGATCCCAACTGCCGGCCCGCGATCAGCGCAGAGGCGGACGCGGTCCGGGGCGACATTGAAGGCTTGGTTGCCGCCAGCGACATCGTCAAGGCCAGCGACGAGGACCTGCGCTGGCTGTACCCGGGCAGGACGCCGGACGAATCCCTGACTGCCTGGCTGGAGCTGGGACCGGCGCTGGTTGCACTGACGCGCGGCGCGGACGGTCCGGTGATCCTGACCCGGCACGGACGTGTTGAAATGCCCGGGGAAGTTACCACCGTTGCGGACACCGTGGGGGCCGGCGACTCCTTCATGGCGGGCCTCATCTCCGGCCTGGCGCAGCTGGACGCGCTGGGCGCCGGCGGACGCGAACGCCTGCACAGCCTCTCCCCCGCGGAACTGGCTGCCCTGGCGTCCTATGCGAACCGGGCGGCCGCCATCACCTGTTCCCGGCCCGGCGCCAACCCTCCCACCTCCGCCGAGCTCGGCTCCCTGGCCGGCACGCCCGCGGCCGCGGCTGGCTAGCCCGTGCGAGCCCCGCGGTAGTCAGCTGGTCTGCGTGTCCCTGGCCCTATGAGCCTTCCGCACCGTGCCGGTCTGTACAACGGATAAGGGCTCACGGGAGACTGACCCCATGCGCAAACTGGCCTTCGCCATGAACGTAAGCCTGGACGGCTACACCGCAGCCCCCGGCGACAATCTCGGCTGGAGCGCACCAAGCGACGAGCTGTTCCAATGGTGGTCCGACCAGGTGGGTTCGACGGGCCTGGCGCTGTACGGGCGCAAACTGTGGGAGACGATGAGCTCCCACTGGCCGACTGCTGACCAGCAGCCCGACGCCACGCCGGCGGAGATCGAGTTCGCCCGCCGCTGGCGGGACATGCCGAAGGTGGTGTTCTCGTCGACAAAGAGCACGGTTGACTGGAACACCCGCCTGGTTACCGGCGACGCGGTCACCGAGATTACCCGCCTCAAGGCCGACGACGGCGGCTCCATGGATATCGGCGGTGCCACACTCGCCGCGGCAGCCATGCGGGCAGGGCTGATCGACGAATACGCCATCGTCACCCATCCGGTCCTGGTTGGCGGCGGCACTCCGTTCTTCACCACCCTGGACAACTGGGTGAACCTGAGCCTGATTGAGACCCGGATGTTTCCCGGCGGTGTGGTCCTGACCCGGTACGAGACCAGGCGCTGACTGCCCGGCGTCGGGTCAGCACGGACTCGGACAGCCCCAGGGAGCTCAAGCACCGTAAACCCGCAACGCTCCGCCTTTCCTGATGATCATGGAAACTATCGGAAGGCCTTGGAAGGCTGTTAGTCCACCCACACTTCCTTGCCGGAGACCAGGAACAGGAGCATACTTATTAGCAGGACTAATTAGCAGTGCTAAGTATTTTCAGGAGGCGCAACCCGGGCGTGACCACCACCGACACCCAGAACCCGAAAACCCCCGGATCGGCCAGCCCGGACAGCCTGGCCATCGATCTCCGCACGGCAGTCATGCGCACCTCGCGCCGGCTCCGCGTCGAGGCCACCGGAGACGCCATCACTCCGGGGCAGTACACGGTCCTGGCCCTCCTGAACGGCAACGGGCCAAGCACCCTCCGCGCACTTGCCGACAGCGAGCACGTGCAGGCTCCGTCCATGACGCGGATCGTCAACGCGCTCGCGGACCAGGGCTTCGTGTCCAGGGCGGCAAACCCCGACGACGGGCGCCAGGTCCGCGTGGACATCACCGACGCCGGCCGGGCAGTCCTGGCCGAGGCCCGTAACCAGCGGACGGCATGGCTGGCGCAGCGGGTGGCCGGGCTGAGCGAAGAGGACCGGCAGATCCTCAGCCGCGCGGCGCACATCATGCAGGAAATGAGCGGCACATGAGCGCCATGTTCCGGGCCCTGGAGAACCGGAACTACCGGATCTGGGCCAGCGGCGCGCTGGTGTCCAACATCGGCACCTGGATGCAGCGAATAGCCCAGGACTGGCTGGTGCTGACTGTCCTTACCAACTACTCGGGCGCCGCCGTCGGGATCACCACCGGCCTGCAGTTCCTTCCCATGCTGCTCCTCGGACCGTACGGCGGAGTGCTGGCGGACCGCTACCGCAAACGGGTGATCCTGCTGTGGACGCAGGTGGCCATGGGCCTGACCGGGCTGGCGCTGGGGCTGCTGGTGGTCACGGGCACCGCGGAACTGTGGCACGCCTACCTCGCCGCCCTCTGCCTGGGCATTGCCAGCGCCGTGGACGCGCCCTCCCGGCAGGCCTTCGTCTCCGAACTCGTGGGCCAGGACAACATCTCCAACGCGGTGGCACTGAATTCCGCGTCCTTCAACACGGCCAGGCTTACCGGCCCTGCCATCGCCGGCGTGCTGATTGCCTGGGTGGGAACCGGCCCGGTGTTCCTGCTCAACGCCGCCAGTTTTGGCGCAGTCATCATCTCGCTGTTCCGGATCCGGACCTCCGAACTTGCCCCCGCGGCGCCCGCCAGCAGGGGCAAGCACCAGGTGGCGGAAGGCGTCCGCTATGTGCGCAACCGCCCGGATCTGGTGCTGATCATGGTTTTGGTGGGCATCCTCGGCGCGTTCGGGATGAACTTTCCCATCATCAACGCCCTGATGGCCACCACTGAGTTTGGGGTGGGCCCCGGCGAGTTCGGGCTGCTGGGCTCCATTATGGCGGTGGGCACCCTGGCCGGGGCACTCCTTGCCGCACGGAGGGCCGGTCCGCGGCTGAGGTTCCTGCTGGGCGGTGCGCTCGGGCTTGGTGCCTTTACCCTCCTGGGCAGCGTGTCGCCGTCGTTCTGGCTGTATGCAGCGGTCCTGATCCCGGTGGGCCTGGCCTCCATCACGTTTCTGAACAGCTGCAACACCAGCATCCAACTCTCGGTGGAGCCCCAGTTCCGCGGGCGGGTGCTGGCCCTGTACCTTGCCGTGCTCCAGGGCGGAACCGCTGTGGGCGCTCCGCTCATGGGCTGGATCGGCTCGGAGTTCGGCGCCCGCTGGTCCGTGGCGGCCGGAGGGATCATCGTGCTGCTGGCGGCCGTGGCCGCCGTGGTTGTGGTCAGCAGGCGGAACAGCCTGAGCTTCCGGGACAACCTCCGCATGGTGTTCCGGCGGCGGCGCGAGCCTGCCGTCTAGGTCAAAGCACCAGGCAACGGACGACGGCGGCGCCGGACTTTGCCTTGGAGGCACCCATGATGGGCCTGCTTCGGCGGCACGCACCGCCGTCGTTCGCTCTCCGCCGGCAGTAACGCCGCTGTAACGCCTGCAGGGTCTAATTCCAGTGGACGCAATGATCTCCTGGCGGTCCATGCTTTCCGTGGCCTGCCGGGACCCTACCCAAGGCTGGAACCCGGGCAGCACAGATAGCGATGGTGCGAGATGCACTCCTGCAGCCGCCGCCCGATCGCCCTCACCTGGGCGGTCACCCTGGCGCTGCTTTTGTCTGCGTGCATGGCAACCGGCGGCGACGGTGAGCCGGCTCCCAGCAGCAGCACGTCACAATCGAGCCAGCCCATAGAGTCCGGCGTTCCTGGCGACACCCCCACCAGCGGCGGAGCGGGCAGCCAGTCCACAAGTCCGGAACAGGGCCAGGAACGGCCCGTACCCGGAGGGCAGCAGCAGCCCGATCCCGCACCGCCGCCGGCTCAGCCGCCTGGCCCGCCGGCGCCAAACCAGCCACCTGCCCAGCCGCCGGGCCCGCCCGCACCGGCCCAGCCGCCTGCCGCACCTGCCCCGAACCAGCCACCCGCCCCGCCTGCCCCGAACCAGCCACCCGCCCCGCCTGCCCCGAACCAGCCACCCGCCCCGCCTCCGGGACCGCCCGCCCCGCAGTTGCCGCCCGCCCCGGAGACCGTGGTGCTCGACTGGCTGCCGATAGGCCCCGTAGGCAGGGGTGACCCCATTTGGTACAGGAACCTGAGGGGCATGGACTGCGGATCCCTTCCCGAGTACACCGGCCCCTTCAACACCGTCGAGGAAGCGGCGAAAACGCTGTGCCTCGGCTTGACGGGAGACCAGGCTGCCTGGGATGCGGGAGCCTCTGCGCTGGACACGATGCCGCCGCCATTCGAGGGCGATTGCTGGTCCGCCACCGCCATCGAGATCCTCCGCACCATAGCTGTGGTCCGGAAACAGAATCCGGGCGTCTCCGTGGAGCTTGCCCCTCGCCGCGGAACCGCGTGCCCGCCCGAACTCTCGGGCCTGGAGGACATCGAAGGCAACTCCCCGCCCTTCCTGGTCTGTCCCGGCCAGGCCATTGTCCTGTCCGGAAACATCACCGGCCTGCCTGCCGGGACCGTCCGCTCGGTTTATGTCGGTACCACAACTGCTCCCGTCATGCAGCGCCAAAGCTTCATCGACACGAACCACCCGCTTGAGTTCTACTTCCTGGCACCGCCCCTCGAACCGGGGCAGCCAGCCCTTTCCGAGGTCAGCATTGCCGACGCCGATTGGCCGGTAAGCGGATCCGCTTCCTTCGAGTACGCAACGGACCAGGGCACATGCCCGCAGGCGCCAGGCACCGCGCCATGACGGAGGCCGGCGGGGACGAGCGTTCCTCCTGGTCCCGCGCACTCGGAGTGATCTCGGCTATCGGCCCGCCGGTCACGGTGGCCACGGCGCTGCTGTTCTACTTCGGCTGGGCCCGCGCGGAGGCACAGGCGGCACAGATGGGCCTGAACGTCAGCCTGTTTGGGTACGCAGTGCAGGACTACATCCTGATCAGCATCAACGCGCTGTTCCTGCCGCTCGTCTGCATCCTGGCGGCGAGCGTCGTCTGGCTGGCCCTGGACCGCTGGCTGCGCCGCCGCATCGAAGAGGGCCGCGGCCGGGCCCTCATCCTGAAGGCCGCCGGCATAACAGCCCTGCTCAGCGGACTCCTCGTGGGCGTCAGCCTGGTCCTGGCGGTTGTGGAACCCGCCCGGACAGCACTGTTCACGCCGTATCTGATGGCTTTGGGCGTACTCGTGGCCACCTGGTGCATGCGCCTGCGCCGGCTGGGCCGGACCCGCACATCATCCGCCCTCAGCTCCGAGCAGCGGGCTGTGGAAACCACGCTGATCCTCAGCATCGTGACGCTGCTGCTCTTCTGGGGCACGGCCGACTACGCCCAGGCTGTGGGCCGCCGGCTCGCCTTGAACTTCGAGCAGGGAGTCCAGTACATGCCCCGGGCGGAGGTTTATTCGCCTAAACCGCTGGGCATCGGCTCGACCGCCGTCACGGAGGTGAGGGTGGGGGACGGGGACGGGACGCTCTACCGGTACGACGGCCTCCGCTTGCTGGTCCTCAGTGGCGGACGTTTCTTCTTCCTTCACGACGGCTGGACGCCGCGGGACGGAACGGTCATCGTCCTGCCTGACGACAACTCCGTCCGTATCGAATTCAGGCGGTAGCGATCCCCGCGGGCTTCACATGCCTGATGCGTCAATTCCTGCTTGCCGACACGGCCGCAGCCAGAGATTCCAATCCGCGCTCAAAGTCTGATCCCACCATCTTGTCCATGTTCATGAACAGTGCAAACACCTTGGTGAGTCCTTTGTTTTCCCCGTTCATGATCCAACTGACCTCTGTACCTCCGGGGACCGGGGTGAATGTGAAGGTGGTGGGATTCAGGGCCTTGAAAGGTTTAGTGAACTGGAGACGGATCTTGATCCGGCTCGAGGGATCAGATTCAACAATCTCCATGGTGCCGCTGCCGGCTTTCCGGTTGCCGCTCCATTCGTAGCCCGCTCCAACACCCGCCTCGCTCCCAAAGTAGCGGCGGTTCATGCCCGGATCCACGGACTCCCAGGGCGACCATTTGTTCCACTCATGGAAGCTGTTGACAAAGGGAAAGATGGCTCGGCGGGGGCTGGAATAACTGAGCTGCGGCGGACCTCAAAAGTGGACATGAGCCTAAGCATAGGAGCGGCAACACGTCCTGAGTAGAGTCCAGCCGCGACGGACTGTGTCAGCCGAGAACGAGTTTGACGGCCAGGGCGAGCATCACCACGCCGATGGCAAGGTCCACGATCCGCCACGTCCGCGGGCTGCTGAGCACCCCGGAAAGCTTTCGGGCTCCATACCCCAGGGCCGAAAACCAGAGGGCGCTTCCCACCACGGCCCCGGCCGCGAAGATCCACCGCGCGTCCGGACCGTGCTGGTTGGCCAGGCCTCCCAGCAGCACCACGGTGTCCAGGTAGACGTGCGGATTCAGGTAGGTCAGCGCCAAGGTGGTGGCGATAACGGATCCCTTGGACCGAGGGGCCTCGGCCGTCAACGCTGACGGTTTCAGTGCCGACTTAAATGAACGCACCGCCCACCATGCCAGGTAGGCAGCCCCGCCCCACTTCAGCACCTCAAGCGCCAGTGGAAATCGGGAAACCAAAACCCCGATCCCCACTGTGCCGCCAAGGATCAGCAACGCATCACTGACCATGCAGAGCGCCACCACGACGCCCACGTGTTCACGGCGGATTCCCTGCCGCAGCACAAACGCGTTCTGCGCCCCGATGGCAATGATCAATGCCAGGCCCGTCATCAGCCCGGTGGTCCAGATGCTCCACATGCCTTGACCGTAGCCCGACGTTGCAGATGAAGACAAACGATGGATTCTGCAGTTCCAATAGAATATCTTCATGAACTTCGAGCATCTCCGTGCCCTCGCCGCGATCGTGGACGAGGGAACTTTCGAGGCCGCGGCCGATCTGCTGGGGATCAGCCCCTCCGCCGTCAGCCAGCGCATCAGGGCCTTGGAGAAGTCCGTGGGGCAGGTGGTGGTCCGCCGCAGCGTGCCGTGCACCCCGACCGATGCCGGCTCAATCCTGCTGCGCATGTCCCGGCAGGTGCAGGTCCTTGAAGCGGAAACGTGGGAGTCGCTCGGACACGGTGTTTCCTCCCGGGCCGTAACCCCCCTTGCCGTGAATGCCGACTCCCTTGCCACGTGGTTCGTGGACGTGCTCCATGAGGCCAGCACCTGGGCGGAGACCACCCTGGATCTGCATGTGGAGGACCAGGACCACAGCAGCCAGCTCCTGCGCCGGGGTGACGTCCTCGGAGCGATCACCTCCGACCCCACGCCCGTCAACGGATGCCGGGCGGAACGGCTGGGCTACATGCGCTACCTGCCCGTAGCCACCCCCGGGCTGCGCAAACGCTTCACAGCAGGCAGCGGGGTGGACTGGCAGCGCATGCCCATGCTGCAGTTCAATGCCAAGGACAACCTGCAGCAGCTGCAGCTCAAGGCCCGCGGCGTACAGCAGGCTCCACCAACACACTTCATCCCTTCATCCGAGGGATTCCTTGCAGGTTTGACGGCAGGCCTTGGATGGGGAATGATTCCCGAGCTGCAGCTGGGAACGGACCTAGCCGATGGCTCCCTGGCGGTCTTGAAGGAGCGCGGGCACCATGACGTCGCGCTCTACTGGCAGACCTGGACGCTTGACTCCCCGCGGCTCGACCGCGTCACCAAGGCCATCCGGAAGGCCAGCCGCCACCAACTGCGCGGCACGCACCAGGACAACTAAACACGCACGAGCCGCGCGGCACCCACCAAGTGACCTGCTGGCAGGCTTCCGGGTGGTGGAGGTGCTGTTGAATGGTAGGTGTGGCCGGTGGGTGTCCTGTATTCGATGGTGTGCCTTGGGCCCGGCCGAGGGGTGGTTTTCCAGCCGGGGTTTTTCCTTGGTGTGGTTGCAGGCCTCGCATAGCCCGGCTGCATTGCCGAGGCTGGTGGTTCCGCCCCTATGCCAGGCCACCACGTGGTCGTGGTGCCGGATGGGCGCATCGCAATAGGGCGTGCGGCACGTGTCATCACGGGCCTGGATAAAACGGCACAGCCCTGCAGGAAACAAGCGCGCCCGCGAATCCATCCCCACGAGGTCACCCGCCCCGGGGGCCGTGTACAGTCGCCGCAGCCACACCCTGAAGTCCTTCTCCCCGGGCTCGGGCTCAAGCGCCTCGGCTGCGGGCTGGCAGGCGCCGGCGGCGGGCGTCCTGTTGCCCGGACTTTCCGGTCCACCCAGCGCAGGCTCCCTGCCGCCGGCAGCTGATCCCGGACTCTTGGCTTTGCCGCCCTTGCCACCGCTGGAGACCAGACTGCGGGCCCAGCCGGCCGGGACAATCCCGTAACCGGGAAGGCGTGCCGGTTCAGAATCACCCTGGAACAAAGTCCTGTCGGTCATGACAAGCTGGATCTCCACACCACTGACACCGCCCGGGGTGCCGGTGGTCCGCTCCACCAGGGCATCGGCCATAAGCTGCCCCCGGGAACGGTCGTCACCGCCAGCGCGCAAAGTATCGGCATGCGCGCTTAGTGCCGCATACGCCGCCACGCCCTCCGCGACCGGCAGCAGCGCTGTCAGGCGCGTCATGGTGTCCGGGGCCGGGCGCAGACTTACGCACCGCTCCCCGGCAGCATGGGCCGCCCGCTGTGTCACCGAACGGGGGTCCCGCCGGTACGCCGCCGCCCTCGCCGCAGCCACAACGGCCCGGTCCCCGGCCCCGGCAAAAGTACCCGTGTCAGCGGCCAACTCCTCATCAACCGCGCACCGGTCCGCCGCGCCCAGGCACGCCGTCTCCCGCACCACCAGCGTGGCCCGCCACTCATTCAGCTGGCCAGCATCCAGCGCAGCCAGGGTACGCGGCATCTCCGCCATCAGCGCCTTGGCCAGCCCGAGCAGCCGCCCGCCCCGGGACGGCGACTCACCCCGGGCCAACGCAACCTGCGCCGCCACCCCCTGACCCTGCTCCGCCGCAGGAATCCCGGCCTCAGCCTGCTCAGCGCGCTGGGCACGATCGAACGCCACGGCAACCCTCGCCTGCGCAGCCGCAATGGCCGCCTTCAGCTCCTCCAGGCCCCGCAACTGACCAATTAACGCGGCATTGTCAGAGGACACGGGCAAACACCGAACCTGGTTAATCAAATCCTGAACGGTGCCATCCATAACCACAGTCTTCCAGCGACCCCTGACATTCAGAGGCTGCGGAAATCGCTATGTGGATAACGCCCAGACTCGACCCGAGGCCCCTACTCCCCAGCCCCGCCGAGCACCACGTTCACCGGCTCCTTGCCCTCCAGCATCAGGCCGATCTGCTGCTTGACCAGCCGGACCATGCGGGGGAACATCGCCGAGCTCGCCCCGCCCACATGCGGGGTGATCAGTACGCCGGGCGTGGTCCACAGAGGGTGGTCCGCCGGCAGCGGCTCCGGATCCGTCACATCAACAGCAGCACGCAACCGGCCCGTGGATGTCTCGGCCAGCAGCGCATCCGTGTCCGCCACCGCCCCGCGGGCCACATTGACCAGCAGCGCCCCGTCCGGCATCGCGGCCAGGAACTTCGCGTCCACCAGCTGCCGGGTCTGCTCGCTGAGGGGCACGCTGACCACCGCGATGTCGTGCAGCGGCAGCTGCTCATACAGCGAGTCGATGCCGAAGATTTTGCCGCTGGCATCCTCCCGTTCCCGGCTTGCCATCCGGGTAACGTGCGTCTCGAACGGCAGCAGCCGGGCCTCGATGGCCTTGCCCACTCCGCCGTAGCCCACCAGCAGCACGCGCCGGTCCGCGAGGCTGGGCCGCTGGCTGTTGTCCCATGTCCCGGTGGCCTGGTTGCGCACGAAGCCATCCATGCCGCGCTGGCTGGCAATCATCATGCCCAGGGCGAGCTCCGCCGTCGACGTCTCATGGACCCCTGCCGCGTTGGCGAAAACGCACCCGGCGGGCAGCACGTCCGCCACGCCGTCGTACCCGATGGACTGGCTTTGGACCAGGCCGATGTCCACGGACTCCAGCGCGGCCAGCACCTCCGGCCCACGCATGTACGGCGGCACCACGATGTCCAACCGCCCGGCGGGGGCAGGCCCGGAAAAGTCCCACACGAAGAACTCGACGCCGGCAGTCGGGGCGAGCGCGTCCAGCAGTTTCTGGTCCGGAAGGGAAACGTGCAGCGGCGCCCTCACGCGGCCACCACAAGCTTCACGTCCGCGGCCCGCAGCGCCGTTTCGATTTCCCGCGGCGGCGGCGCGTCCGTCACCAGCACGTCCGCCGCATCAAAGGCTGCCAGCCTGGCCAGCGCATACCGCAGCATTTTCTGGTGTGTTGCCACTACTACCACCTGTTCCGCAGAGTTCATGAGGGCGATCTTAGTGGCGCGCTCCACGTCCCGCTCAATGTAAAACGCTTCGTCGTGGATTCCGCTCACGCCAATGAAGGCCGTCTTGGCACGGAGGCCTGCGGCGGCGCTGACAGTCATGGGACCGTTGAACGCCTGGCTGTCCAGGAGCAATTCCCCGCCCAGGCAGATGGTCCGGGCAGCCGTCAGCTGCAGGCAGCGCTGGATGGCTGGTGCGGAGTGGGTGATGATGGTGCCCGTGAAGGACGTGGGCAGCTCCTGCGCGATCTGGTACGTGGTGGTGCCGGCGTCCAGGATGACGGCGTCCCGTTCCCCGATCATGGAGATGCAGGCCCGCGCCACCCGGAGCTTCGCGTCGGCGTCCTCCCGCACGCGGGCGGCAAAGTCCGCGTTCTGGCCCTGTCCATGGATGGCGCTGACCCCGCCGTGAACCACCCTGACCAGGCCCAGCTTGGACAGTACCCGGGTGTCCCTGCGCACGGTCATGTCCGATACCGCAAAGGTCTCGGCCAGGTCCGTGGTGGAAATAAACCCGCGCCGGCCAAGTTCCTCCAGGATGGTGCGCTGGCGGGGCGTCAGCGGCGCCTCATCACGTGCGGTGCTCATATCCCCTTCTTCCTGCCCCACCCGCCGGCCCCCGGCCCACGAAGTGTTGCTTTTCCAACACCAACTTACCTAGTGTCGTACCCCGGCACCGGCATTCGTAAGCTCTACGGGGCGTCCCTCCGTAATGGAGCGCTCTGCCGCCAGCCCCATCCGGACCGACTGCAGGCCGTCAGCCACCGTCACCTCAACCGGCCCTTCACCCAGGATCGCCTTCCGGTACCCCAGGTGCTCGTAGTAGGTGGAGCCGTGGTGGGCGCCCGCGGCGAGCACTGCCTCATCCACCGGAACTTCGTGCTTTTCCGGTCCGAGCGGCGAACGCGGGCTGAACTCAACGGTGGCTTCCGCTTCATCGCCTTCGATCCAGTGGTTGGCCGCCACCGGGATGAGCGTTTCGATCTTGGCGGCATCGCCAACAATGGAGATCCGCTCCTGGAACTTGGAGCCCTCGGCGAACATGGACAGTTCCAGCATCGCCCGGCGGCCGCCCTTGAAGTCGACAATCACGTAGGCGTTGTCGATCATGTCCGACACACGGCCGTCGTACACCTCATCCATGTGGTTCACTTCGTGGCCGCCGCTGGCGTACACACGCACGGGCTCATCCTGCAGGATCAGCCGCATCAGGTCGAAGAAGTGGCAGCATTTCTCCACCAGGGTCCCGCCGGTCCGCTCCGCGAAGCGGTTCCAGGCATCCACCTTATGCAGGAACGGGAAGCGGTGCTCCACGATGGACAGCATGTAGATGTTGCCGAGCTTGCCGTTGTGTGCGGCCTGGATGACTTCCTGGACCGGAGGCATGTAGCGGTATTCCATGGCAACCCACACAGGCGCCGGGTAGCCGGCGGCCAGCACCTCGAGTTCATCTGCCTGCGCGGCGGTGGTGCACACCGGCTTCTCCACAAGCACGGGCAGGTTGGTTCCGCTGGCGAAGATGTCCTTGAGGATGGCCAGGTGCGTGTCGTTGGGGCTGGCGATCACCAGTGCGTCCACCAGGCCGGAAGCGAGCAGCTCCTGGTGCGAGGGGAAGGTCTGCACCTCGTAGCCGATCTCAGCAGCGGTCTCCTCCAGGGATGACGGCTGGGGATCGGAGACTGCAGTGATCCGGCTTCCGGGAATCAGGGCGAGGTTCCGGACGTGTTCGCGGGCCATGTGGCCGGCCCCGATGAGGCCGTATCGGATGGTCCGGACCGTTTCCGCAGAAGGCAATGACATGTGCTGCTCCGTTTCTCTACGTTGAGTTTTTGGGGGACCGCGGCGTTGCATCCCAAACAGAACTATACAGAAAGTGTTGTTATTCCAACATAGCGTGTGTATATTTCTTCAGTACCAGCCGAAACTACAACGAGGTGGAACGTGCCCCAACCGTCAACTGGAACCCTGCTCTTCGTAGGCTGCGCCACGCTTGACTCCATCGCTTTGGTGGAGGATTACCCCGCCGCGGACAGCCGCACCGTCGCTTCGGACTTCGCGACGGCGGGTGGCGGCCCGGCCGCCACCGCAGCCGTGGCAGCGGCCCGTGCCGGAGCAAACACAGCTTTCGCGGGTGTCCTCGGCACCGACGAGGAAGGCGACCGCATCATCGCCGGCCTGCAGGCCGAAGGCGTGGACACCTCCGCGGTGATCCGCGATCCCAACGTCAAAACGGGTGCCAGCGTGATCGTGGTCAGCAAGGCCTCCGAAAGCCGGGCGATTGTCACCCGGCCCGTGCCGCCCGTCAGCTTTCCGGCCGGCAGCCGCTTCCATGAGCTGGTGGAATCTGCAGCCTGGGTCCACGTGGACCACCTGGGCTGGAACGCCGTCGCATCCCTTCCGGCCTTCAGCGCCGGAAGCCTGGACGTCAGCGTGGATGCCGGCAACCCCATCGCGTCGTTCAGCCCGCGGGGCGTGGCCCTCTACGTCCCAACCATCGAACGGCTCCAGGCAGAGTACGGCGGGCACCACTCCCCCGAGGCGCTCCTGGGCAAAGCGGTCGACGACGGCGCCTCCGCCGTCGTCGCCACCGCCGGCTCCGACGGTGCCTGGGTCAAGGACGGCACCGCGCACCCGCTCCGCGTGCCCGCAACACCCGCCGCCATTGTCTCCACGCTGGGAGCCGGCGACGTCTACCACGGCGCCCTGCTCGCCGCCGTCGCTGCCGGCCTTTCCCTGGCTGACGCGGCGGCGTTCGCCGGCCGCACCGCCTCCGCATCCTGCGAAGGACTGGACGGCCGCTCCGCAATCCCGCACCAGACCATCTCCCCTGTCCTTACTTCCAACCACACCGCCTAGCTGAAAGAAGCAGCCCATGAGCCCCACAGACCTCTCACCCCTCCAGCGCCCGTCAGGCGCCTTCGCAATGCTCGCCGTCGACCAGCGCGAAGCCATGCGCAACATGTTCGCCGAACACACGGACCAGCCCGTCACGGACCAGGACCTCCAGGACTTCAAGCTCCAGGCCGCCAAAATCCTCACCCCCTACGCATCCGGCGTCCTCATCGACCGGCAGTTCGCCCTGGACCAGGCCATCGCGGACAACGTGGTGGACCCCAACTGCGGGCTGATCGCCTCGGCGGACCACTTCGAATCGGCGCACGGCGAGCTGGTGGGCGAGGTGACCATCGACCGCCTGGTGGACCCGCACAAGTACAAGGCCCTCGGCGTCAAGGCGCTTAAGCTCCTGGTGCTGTACCGCCCGGACGAGCCCGCCGAGGGCAGGGTGGCCATGGTCCGCGAATTCGTGGAGAGCTGCCGGTCCGCAGGACTCATCAGCATCATCGAGCCCGTCTCCCGCAAGCCGCTGGCCGGCGGGGACTTCGACTGGAACGCCGGGATCCTCGCCGCCGCCAGGGAACTGGGCAGCCTGGGGGCGGACCTGTACAAGGCGGAGGTCCCCTTCCACGGCCAGGCCTCCGAAGCCGAGGTCCGCGCCGCATGCGCCGAGCTCACCAACGCCATCGACGGCCCCTGGGTGGTGCTCTCCTCGGGCGTCCCCGAAGACGTCTTCCCGGATGCAGTCCGGTGGGCCTGCCTGGAAGGCGCCAGCGGCTTCCTCTCCGGACGCGCCGTCTGGGCATCCTGCATCGGAGCGCCCGACGTCGTTGAATCCTTGTCCACAGACGCCGTGCGCCGGCTGCAGCGCCTCTGCGCCGTGGTGGACGACGTCGTCACCGCGCAAAGGACCAACGCATAAGCCCTCCTGGAGAAGCCACAGCGTCAGAACCGTGGCAACCCGTTCCGCAGTCAACAACAGGCACAGCAAAACACTCAACGAGGAGATTATTGTGAGTCAGATTTCACGCAGGCAGGCCATCGCACTCCTGGGGGCCCTGGGCTTCGGCGCCACTGCCGCAGCCTGCGCCGGCCCCGGCGGTTCCACGGCACCCGGCGGCGCCACCGGGCCGGCGGCCCCCGCCACCGGTGACATCACCGGCAAGGTGTCCTTCGCCCACTGGCGCGGCGAGGACAAGGTGGTGTTCGACGAGCTCATCAAGCGCTTTGCCGCATTGCACGACGGCGTTGAAGTGGCCCAGGACATTTCCACGTCCAACGACTACAACGCCCAGGCCTTGCAGAAGCTTCGCGGCGGCTCCATCGGCGATGCCTTTGCAACCTTCCGCGGATCCCAATTCAAGAACTTCACCGAGGCCGGGATTTACACCGAGCTCAAGGACAGCAAGGCCGTTTCGAACTACCAGGAGGGGCTGCTCTCCGCCGGCAAATCCGGCGAGAGCCAGCTGGGACTGCCGTACCAGGTGGTGTTCCCCATGCCCATGGCCAACGTGGACCTGTTCGACAAGGCCGGAGCGGAACTCGCCCCGAAGGACTGGGACTCGTTCCTTGCCATGTGCGAGAAGCTGGCGTCCTCCGGCGTCATCCCCATCTCCTGGCCCGGCGGCGACGTTGGAAACGGCGGCCAGCTCTTCAACTGCATGATCGCCAACAACGCCCCCGTGGACGACATGTGCGCCCAGATCGAACAGGGCAAGCTCAAAGTCACCGACGACTGGTTCATTAAGATGCTCAACCAGTACAAGGACCTGGTCCCCTACCTGCAGCCCAACGCCACCGGCACCGCCGTGGAACCGGCCCAGAACCTGTTCTCGCAGGGCAAGGCAGCCATGCTCGCCACCGGTTCGTACCACATTGCCGCCGTCCGCGGCCTGGGCGCCCAGTTCCCCATCGAGCTGGTTTTCCCCAACACCTCCGACGGCAACGCCAAGTATGAGGGTGTCTACAACGCCACCTTCATCCTGGGCGTCAACTCGGCCAGCAAGAACCAGGCCGCAGCGGCTGCCTGGATCGATTTCCTCTCGGAGCCGGAGAACGCCGCCTACTACGCCAACGAGACGGCGCAGCACGTGTCCGTGAAAGACGTGGACTACACCAACCCGGACCTGAAGCGCCTGAGTCCCTGGCTGGACAAGAACACAGCACTGGCAGCCCGGTTCCAGTTCCAGAACCTGGACGTCCGTAATGCCGTGGAAGCCAGCGCCACCGCCGTCATCTCGGGCACCAGCCCCGAGCAGGCAGCGGAGGCCGCCCAGAAGATTGTTGACGAACGGATATGAGCACCCATACCGGGCTGCCTGCGAAGCGGAAGGCACCGGGCAGCCCTCCCGACGTAAACGCCAATAAAGGGCGCCGCCGCTCCCCCACCCGGGTGAATCCGGCGCTGTACCTCTTCCCGCTTCCCGCCGTCGCGGTCATCGCCTTCTTCCTGGTGATGCCCACGCTGCAGGCCTTCCAGTACGCCCTCACTGACTGGAACGGTTTCTCGGCAGCGTTCAACTACGTGGGACTGGACAACTTCATCCGGGCGTTCACCAACGACTCACTGTTCACCAACGCCCTCACGAACAACCTCAAGTTCGTGCTGCTGGTGGTCATCGCGCAAACGTTCTTCTCGCTGATCCTTGCGCTGCTGCTGACCAAGAACTCGCGGGGAAGCGTCCTGCTCCGCGCCCTGTTCTTCTTCCCCACCATCCTGTCCTCGGTGTCCGTGGCCTTCATCTGGAAGTTCATCTACGATCCCAACTTCGGCCTGGCCAACGCGGTGTTGGGCGGAGTGGGCCTGGAAGCCCTCCAGAGCTCCTACCTCGGCAACGACGCCCAGGCCCTGTACTGGGTGGCTGTGACCCAGGTGTGGTTCCACGCCGGGCAGATGATGGTGGTGTACATCGCCGGCCTGCAGGCCATTCCGCGGGAACTCTACGAGGCAGCCGAGATGGACGGTGCCAACAAGTGGCAGCAGTTCAAGTCCATCACCTGGCCCTTCGTGGCCCCGGCGACGTCCATTGTGGTGGCCTACACCACCGTGCAGTCGTTCAAGGCCTTCGACCTGATCCTGGGCATCGCGGGCAACCCGCCCAAGCAGTCCCTGGACATCCTCTCCACCCGCATCTACAGCACTTTCGCCAACTCGGAGTTCGGCTACGCCGCAGCCCAGTCGATCATCTTCATGGCCATGATCGCCCTGGTCACCTGGCTCCAGCGCCGGCTGCTCCGCCTCACCCCGAAGGGGGAATGACAGCATGCTCTCGTCAATAACCCGCCGCGGAATTCTCGCGATCTACGCGGTCATCATCATCGTTCCGCTGACCGTGGTGGGGTTCGGCAGCTTCAAGTCCACGCAGGAACTGTTTGCCGGGCCGTTCAGCCTGCCGCAGTCCCTCTCACCGGGCAACTACGCGGAGGTGATAGGCGGCCAGGACCTGGGCTCGTCCTTCATGAACAGCGTGATTGTCACCGCCATCTCCGTCCCGCTCACCCTGTTCCTGGCCAGCCTGGCAGGTTACGCCGTCTCCCGGCTCAAGGGCTTCATGTCCTGGGCCATCTTCGGCTTCCTGGTCCTGGGCATGGCCATCCCGGCACAGGCCAACATGGTTCCGCTGTATGTCCTCTTTGGCCGCCTGGGGCTGCTGGACAGCCTGGCCGGCCTGGTGCTGGCGAACCTGGTGTCAACCCTCCCCATCGCCGTCTTCATCCTGGGCGGGTTCATGCGGACCCTGCCCAAGGAACTCTACGAAGCATCCTCGATTGACGGGACCGGCCCGTGGCGGACGTATATCTCCATCGCCCTGCCGCTGTCCGCCCCGTCCATCGCCGCGGCTGCCATCTTCCTGTTCGTCATCCACTGGAACGAACTGCTGTACCCGCTGCTGTTCATCCAGTCCCCCGGCAACCGCACGCTGCCGCTGGCGCTGCTGAGCTTCCAGGGCGAGTTCCAGACCAACTACCCGCTGCTGTTCGCCGGCGTCATCCTGGCTTCCCTGCCCGTAGTGGTGGCCTACGTCTTCCTGCAGCGGTACTTCGTTGCCGGCATCACCGCCGGCGCCAGCAAGGGATGAGCATCACGACGGCGGCAGCGGGCTTCCACGCCCGCCCCGCCGTCCCGGACCTCTCCCCGCCCCACGAAAGGCATCATCCGTGAACCTCAAATCAGCGCAACACCTCGTCAACGGCACCTGGCACGCCACCGGCACCTCCAAGCACGTGACGGACCCCGGAAACGGCAGCACCGTCGGTGAGGTCGCCTGGGGCACCGTTGCGGACGCCACCCAGGCAGCCGACGCGGCCGCCGAGGCCTTTGGGTCCTGGTCCCGCACCACGGTGCGGAACCGCGCCGACCTGCTCCGCAACGCAGCCGACCTCCTCGCCGAACGCCGTGATGAACTCGCACAGACCCTGGCCCTCGAGGCCGGCAAGCGGCTCCCTGAAGCCCAGGGCGAGGTGGACTTCTCCGCGGAATACTTCCGCTGGTTTGCCGAGGAAGTCCGGCGCACCACCGGCACCGTCAGTCCGCCCGAGCTGCAGGGCCGCCGCCACCTGAGCCTCCGGAAGCCCATCGGCGTGGCCCTCAGCCTCACCCCGTGGAATTTCCCGGTCTCCATCCAGGCCCGCAAACTCGCCGCGATGCTCGCCGCAGGCTGCACCGTGGTGGGCAGGGTCTCCGAAAAAGCGCCGCTGGCCGCCACCGGCCTCTTCGAGGTCCTGCACGACGCCGGTTTCCCGGCGGGCGTGGTCAACCTGGTCCACGGCCCGTCCCGGGAGATCACCGCGGCGCTGCTCAAGCACCCGGCCGTACGGGCAGTCAGCTTCACCGGCTCCACAGGCGTTGGCAAGCAGATCATGGCATCCGCCTCGGACCGCGTGGTCCGGCCGCTTCTTGAACTGGGCGGCAATGCGCCCTTCATCGTCTTCGAGGACGCAGACCTGGACGCAGCCGTGGAGGGGGCAGTGCTGGGCCGGCTCCGCAACACGGGCCAGTCCTGCGTGGCCGCCAACCGCTTCCTGGTCCAGGACAGCATCGCCGGGGAGTTCGCCGCCAGGCTGGCCGCGCGCTTCGACGCGATGAGCATCGGCCACGGCGTTCCCGACGACGGCACGCCGGTCCCGGACCTCGGCCCGTTGATCGACGCCGAGCGGGTCTCCGCCGTGCAGGCGCTGGTGGACGACGCCCTGGAACGTGGCGCCCGCCGCGTCACACAGCGGACCGACGTGCCCACCCACGGCTCCTTCCTGGCACCAACGCTCCTGGCGGACGTCCCGGACGACGCACCCCTGGTGACCGAAGAAGTCTTCGGTCCGGCAGCCGGCGTCGTGACCTTCTCCTCGGAGGAGGACGCCATCCGGAAGGCCAACGCCACCGAGATGGGCCTGGCCGCCTACGTCTGGAGCAGCAGCCCAAAGCGGGGCTGGGACATTCCGGAGCAGCTCGAAGCCGGCATCGTGGGCGTCAACGACCCCCTGCCGTCCGTGGCCTTCGCACCCATGGGCGGCGCCAAGCAGTCAGGCCTGGGCCGGGAAGGCGCAAGCCTGGGCCTGGAGGAGTTCGAGGAGGTCCAATACGTGGCCTGGCGGCCCTAAATGCTGACCACCGGGCTGGTGCTGGGCGCCGTCGTCATGGGTGCAGGAATGCAGCGCATCACCGGCATGGGCTTCGCCCTGGTGGCCGCCCCCTTCCTGGTGCTGCTCCTGGGCCCGGTGGAGGGGGTGGTGCTGGTGAACGTGTGCGGCGCCGTGACTGCCGGTGCCATCATCTTCCGGGTGGCCCGGGACATCGACTGGAAACGGTACGCGGCCCTCACGGCGTCGGCGGTGCTGGGGATCGTGCCGGCGGCCTTCCTGATCCGGCTCATCCCGCCGGCGGTCCTGGAGATTTCCATCGGGGTGATCCTGGCGGTCGGGCTGACCGTCCTGCTGGCCCTGAAGTCCGCCACGCTGCCGCCCCGGCGCCGCTACCTCCTCACCGCGGGCGGCCTCAGCGGGTTCATGAACACTGCGGCCGGCGTCGGCGGACCGGCGGTGAGCATGTACTCCATCGCCACCCGGTGGCAGCACAAGTCCTTTGCCGCCACCATGCAGCCGTACTTCTTCACCATCGGCGCGCTGTCCCTGGCCTCGAAAGCCCTCACGGCGCCCGCCACGTTCCCCTCTCTTCCCGTTGCCATGTGGGCGGCGGTCGCCGGAGCCTGCCTCGTCGGGCTGGTCCTCGGCGACGTCGCTGCCCGTTTTGTCCCCGCCCGCGCGGCCCAGATCCTGCTGATTGTCCTGGCCTACCTGGGCGCGGCGGCCACCATTGTCCGCGGCCTGCTCGACGCCGTCGGGTAGCCAGCCACACCCCTCCAACCAAACCAACCACCAACGAAAGGGCGGCCATGCCTGCCATCTCCCCGCACAAAAGCCCCTTGCGCGTGTCCACCAGCAACGGCGAGACCATCTCGCTGACGGTTGGCACCGGCGCTCCGGTGAACATCCAGCTTGACGTTGGAAACGACTGCACCTGCGGCGGCGCTGCCCGGCGCGCCGGCGCATACACAGATACCGACTTTGGCACGCGCTAGTTTCGGACGTGCACCCGCATCAGAAAGAGGACATGACATGACGTGGCTGAACAGTGCCGCCCACGCACGATGGCTCGAGGCAGAAACCGACCGGCTGGCCAATTTCGCCGCAGGGTCAAAGGTGCCCACGGGTTTCGGCTGGCTCGACAACAACGGCAAGGTATTTGCCGACAAGCCGACCCATCTCTGGATCACCGCCCGGATGGTCCACAGTTTCGCTGTCGCCGCGCTTATGGGACGGCCGGGCGCGGGGACGCTCGTGGACCACGGCATCGCGGCGCTCAACGGGGCCTTCCACGATGACGAGTTCGGCGGCTGGTACGCCGAGATTGACGCGAACGGGCCGGTGAAGGACACCAAATCCGGCTACCAGCACTCCTTCGTGCTCCTCGCCGCCGCCAGCGCCGTTGCGGCGGACCGCCCCGGTGCACGGGAACTGCTCGACGAGGCCCTGCGGATAGCCGACACAAAGTTCTGGGACCATGAAGCCAACATGTGCTTCGACTCCTGGAACCGGGAGTTCACGGAAACCGAGGCCTACCGCGGCGGCAACGCGAGCATGCACTCGGTGGAGGCCTACCTGATCGTCGCTGACGTGACCGGCGAGGACCGCTGGCTGGAACGGGCCCTGCACATTGCCGAGGTGCTCATCCACAAATTTGCGCGCAACAACAACTACCGGGTCTTCGAGCATTTCGACCCCGCGTGGACGCCTATGCCGGAGTACAACACCGATGACCGGGCCAGCCAGTTCCGGGCCTATGGCGGGACGCCCGGCCACTGGGTTGAGTGGGCACGGCTGCTGCTGCACCTCCGTGCCGGACTCGAGGCCCGCGGCCTGGACGTCCCGGACTGGCTGCTCGACGACGCGCGCGGCCTGTTCGACGCCGCCATCCGCGACGCCTGGCAGCCGGACGGCAATCCCGGATTCGTGTACACGGTCGACTGGGAGGGCAAGCCGGTGGTCACCACCCGCATCCGCTGGGTTCCCGCGGAGGCGATCGGCGGGGCGGCAGCACTCTACATTGCCACCGGCGAGAAGAAGTATGCGGACTGGTACGAGCGGATCTGGGACCACGCCCGCGACTGGTTCATCGACTACGAGCACGGATCCTGGAAGCAGGAGCTCGACGAGCACGGCAATGTCACCTCCACCGTGTGGTCGGGCAAGGCGGACATCTACCACCTCTGGCACTGCCTGGTAGTGCCGCGCCTTCCATTGGCGCCGGGTCTTGCTCCCGCCGTCGCGGCCGGACTGCTGGACTCACGGCTGACCGCCGCCGCGCAGGTCAGGGAACCGGCCGCCCGCTGATTCCCACGGTGCGTTCCCGACGCGCCGTACACGGCACGGGGACGCGCCGGGAACGGCACGGAGCAGGGGGCGGGATCCTGTAAATTTAAGGGAGGAATTGTCCGGCCAGCGAGCCGCGTTCCACCCCTCCCCCTTGAATGGATCCCTCCCCCATGTCTTCCGCGATTTCCGCGCCGGCACCTGCCCGTTTTCCGTACGCCGCGATGGTGGTCCTGGCCACCATCGCCTTCACCGCCATCACCACCGAGCTCCTCCCGTCCGGGCTCCTGCCGCAGATCAGCGCCGGCCTGGACGTGTCCGAGCCGGTGGCCGGCTACCTGGCTGCCGCCTATGCCGCGGTCATTGTGGTCACGGTGGTGCCGGCGGCCCGGCTGCTGGGGAAGATTCCGCGGCACGCGCTGCTGGTGGGGCTGGTCCTGACATTCGCCGCCAGCAATGCGATGGTGGGACTGGCGCCTGACTTCACGTCCGCGATGATTGCCCGTTTGGTGGGCGGCCTGGCCCATGGCCTGCTCTGGACCACCATGGCCCCGTTCGTCACCAGGGTGGTCCCGGCGGACAAGGTGGGCAAGGCCCTGGCCATCGTCTTCAGCGGCAACAGCCTGGGCCTGGCCATCGGTGCTCCCGTGGGCACCGCGCTGGGCGGGTTCCTGGGCTGGCGGGCCGCGTTCATGGTGCTTGCCGGGTTCGGCCTGGTCCTCACCGTGCTGGCGTTCTTCCTCCTGCCGCGCGTCCAGCGGATTTCCGACGCCGTCCGCCCCTCGCTCCGCAAGGCCATCGCCCAGCCCGGGGTGAAGCCGGTGGCCATTGCCTGGCCGCTGCTGGTCCTGGCGCACTTCGCGCTGTTCACCTACATCGCCCCGTTCATCCGCGACGCCGGCTTCCCCGACTACGCCACCAGCCTCTCGCTCACGGTGCTGGGCGGCTCCGGGCTGCTGGGCATCTGGATCGCGGGCCTCACCGTGGACTCCCGGCCACGACGATCCCTGCTGGTGACGACGGCGGCAATCGCCCTGTCCATGTTCTTCCTGCCCCTCGCGGTGGGCAACTTCGCCGTGGCGTTGGTGCTCATGACCGTCTGGGGTGCAGGGCTTGGTGCGATCGGCATCTACAACCAGTCCGCCATCCTTCGGGCGGGCGGCGAGTACCAGGAGGCCGCGAACGGCCTCACCGTGCTGACCATCCAGCTCGGCATCACCGTGGGCGCGCTGTATGGCTCCGCGGCGCTGGTGGTGGGTGGTCCGCTGCTGGTTCCCGTGGCGGCGGCGCTGCCGGTCGTGGCAGCCTGGATCATCACCATGGCCAACAAGAAGCACGCCTACCCGCAGGGCCCGCGGGAGCGGGTGTGGCTGGAGCCGCGGCCCATCGCCACACCGGCACCGGAGAAGGTGGGCGGGCGCTCCTAGGCTCCTCCCACAACAGAGAAATCCCTTGATAGGTGACCATATGGTCACCTATCATTTTCTTTATGGACGCAGTGTTCAAGGCACTCTCCGACCCCACGCGCAGGGACCTCCTCGATGAGCTGTTCCGCGAGGATGGGCAGTCCCTGAGTGCGCTTGAGGCCCGCTTCGACATGACCCGCTTCGGCATTGCCAAGCACCTCAAGCTCCTGGAGGATGCGGGCCTGGTGGTGACCCGCCGTCGGGGGCGTGAAAAGCTGCATTTCCTGAATCCCGTGCCCATCAGGCTCATCCACGACCGCTGGGTGAGCAAATATTCAGAACCATGGGCCGCTGGCCTCAGCGACCTCAAATCCAGATTGGAAAGTCCCATGGAAAAGATCTTCGAAATTTACATCAAGACCACGCCGGAACGGCTCTGGGAAGCCATCACGGACAGCGATATCCGGAGCAAGTACCAGTTCGGAAACACCATAGAAACGGACTGGACCCCGGGCAGCAGCTTCACCATGAACAACGTCAGGGCGGACGCTCCGCTGGGCGAGGGCGAGAACCTGGAGGTGGACCCGCCCCGGCGGCTGGTCCAGACCATGCGGGCCCTCTGGGGCGAGGACGTCAAGGCCGAGGGGACCTCGAAGGTCACGTGGGAGATCGAGCCGGTGGGCGATTCGTGCCGGCTGACCGTCACCCACAGCGACCTCCGCGAAGGCGCCAACGAACAGCTCTACGGCGGCTGGCCGATGATCCTCTCCGGGCTGAAGACCTGGCTGGAGACCGGTGAGACGCTGACGACCCCGGGCTCGCTGATGTACACCTAGGCGCGCCTCCAGCGGTCCTACTCCGTCCGCTGCCTCCACAGCAGGCTCACGGCGAACGTCACCACGCACAGGACCAGCATTGCCAGGACCATCCGGGCCCAGCTTTCCTGGTCCACGCCGCCGCCCGCGAACACGCCGATCATCACCGTGGCCGTGATCGCGCCGACGTACCGGCACGTCTGGTAGATGCCCGCCGCGACGCCCCGTTCCTGGGGCCGGATGGACACGAACATGCCCTGGTTGGTGGCGATGCCCACGGTCCCGTACGGAATACCCATCAGTGCTGTCAGCACCACCACGAGCGGGATCGCCAGGGTGCCGGTGAGCAGCCACATCAGGGCGGCGGCCACGGTCAGGAGCACGACGCCGGCAACCAGCACCCGCCGCACGCCGAACCTTCCCATCGCTTTCACCGCCCAGGGGGTGGCCAGGACGGACATGCCCGCCAGGGGCAGCATCAGCAGGCCCACCACGCCGGGCCCGTAGCCGCCGGCCTCCTGCAGGAGCTGGGGAAGGCCGAAGAAGACGAAGTAATAGACGCTGCTGAAAACCGCGAAGCCGAGATAGATGAGCATGAGGGACCTGTTGCGGCCCAGGAGCCTCAGGTCCAGGAACGGGCGGGCAAAGCGGAGCTCCCGCCAGACGAACAGTGCCGCCACTGCCGTTCCCGCGCCCAGCATCCACCAGCGGTAGCCCGCCACGACATTTAGGGCGGCCATCATCACCAGCAGCAGCGCGGTGACAAAGCCCAGGATGCCGGGAATGTCCGAGTCCCGCAGCAACTCGGCCACGCTGCCGCGTTCCCGGGCTTTGTCCGCCGGCGCCGCCCGCCGCACGATCAGCAGCGCTGCGAGCGCAAGCGGGACGTTGACCAGGAACAACGCCTCCCAGCCCACGAAGCCCACCAGCAGCCCTCCGATCACGGGCCCCACCGCTGCCGCCGATGTGTTGGCCATCTGCAGGGTGCCCAGCGGACGTGCCGGTTCCACGTTGGCCCGGTGCGCAATGGCGCCCACCATCACCACGGCGCTGGGATAGGCGGTGGCCGTGCCCAGCGCCATCACGGCCCGGGCCACGCAGAGCAGCGCAAAGTTCGGGGCGAACGGCGCCATCGCGCAGGTCAGCGCCACCAGCGCCATGCCCAGCATGAACATCCGCCTCGGCCCAAACCTGTCCGCAAGCCTGCCCATCACCGGCTGGCCCGCCGCTGAGGCAAGGTAAAACGAGGTGACCACCCAGGTGACCGCGGCGACGTCGAGCCCAAAATCAGCGCGGAGCACCACCAGGGCGACGGCGATCATGGAGGAGTTGAGGGGGTTCAGTGCCGTGCCCAGGCTGAGGCCGGCGACGGCCAGTGCAGTCCGGGTTTTGTTGCTCACGGAAACAGTCTGCTGCATACCGCCGGGCCGGCGCGACTTTGAGGAAACCTACCGTCCCAGGGCGCCTGGCTGGACGGGCGGGAACAGGCTTTCTTCAACAATGCCGGTGAGCCTGCGGATCACCTCGGACTGGCCAGGCAATTCCATACCCTCGGGATTCTCGGTGTAGATCACCAGCACAAAGGCCGAGCCGCGGTAGCTCAGCACGGCGGCGTCGTGAAGGGCGCCGCCCAACTCCCCATACTTGTGGAACACGTCAACGCCGGCCTGTGACCCTGCCGGGATCAGGTCCTCGTTGTTGGTCTCCTGCATGTAGCCGAGCAACTGGGCCGTGTGGTCCTCATCCAGGAGGTCCCCGGCGTACAGCTTCTTCAGGACCAGGGCCATATCCGCGGGCGCCAGGCGGTTCTCCTCCGGGTCATAGGTGACGCCGATTGAGGCTGCGTAGCCTGTCAGCTCCGGGTATCCCACGGCGTCCATCAGCAAAAGCCAGGAATCGTTGTTGCTTTGGTTCACCATGGCTTCAAGCTGGAACGCCGCGTCGTAGTCCCCCAGCGGCCCGTTTAGGTCAGCTTTTCCGGTTTCAACCAGATGGTAGTAGGCCGCGGCCGTGATGATCTTCGCCGTGCTGGCGGCCGCGAATTCGTCCATGTCACCGAAGGCCAGCGCCGCGTCACCCGATACGTCAGCCAGAGCCAGCCCGATCCTGTAGCCGGTGTCCTCCGCCAGGACGGCGTCGATGCGGTCCTGGAGTGACGCCGGGGCAACAGCCACCGGGGTCTCCTGGATGGCTGCTGGGACCGGGACTGCCGTGCCGGAGAAGGGCACGGAACGGACTGCGGCCACACCAACGATTGCCGCAATGACCAGTGCCACGGCGGAGAACAGCGCCACCAGCCTCTTCCGCACCCGGCGGGGCTGGCGGAAATGGCGCCCGGCCGGGCGCAGCCGCGGGTCCGCCGCCATGGGAGCTCCTGCCACCTCGACGATCACACAATCGGACGGATGCCCTGCACGTCAGCGGGTGCGGCTCGCCAGGGCCCCATCGAGGAACTCCAGGTGCGCGGGCTTCACGGTCACAGCATCGCCGGCGTATTCGGGATGCTTGGCGAGGAATTTCTTAATGAAGGGGCAGACAGGAACAATGCCCACGCCCGCCCTGACCGTCTCGTCCAGGGCAACGGTGGCGAGCTGGCCCGCCAGGCCCTGCCCGCCGTATTCCTCATTGATCACCGTGTGGTAGAAAATCCGCTCCGGCGAGGCGCCGCCGTCGTACTCCTTGTACGCCGCCTTGCCAATAACATTGCCGGCGTCGAGGATCTCGAAGCGGTCGCGGTCGGGGTTATGGCGGACGGTGATGTCACTCAAGGGGATCTCCTTCGATGCGGTGTGTCCTTCAGCCTAACCTCAGCCGAAGGGCATCTATTTCCGCACCCGTCCCTTACCGGACATCACCGCCCGCCCGCCTGCGGCGGCGCCTGGCCCGTTCCGGCCTAGCTCAGGTAGCCGTTCGGGTTGAGGACGTACTTGGTGGCCGCACCTGCGTCGAACTCCGCGTAGCCCTGGGGCGCCTCTTCAAGCGTGATGGCCTTGGCGTTCACGTTCTTGGCGATGTGCACCTTGTCGTTCAGGATGGCCATCATCAGCTGCCGGTTGTACTTCATCACGGGGCACTGGCCCGTGGTGAAGCTCAGCGACTTCGCCCAACCGGTACCCAGGCTCAGGCTCAGGGCACCCTTCTTGGCTGCCTCGTCGACGCCGCCCGGATCGCCCGTCACATACAGCCCCGGGATGCCCAGCGCACCGCCGGCAGCGGTGATGTCCATCAGCGAGTTCAACACCGTGGCCGGAGCCTCCTCGGCGTCCTTGCCGTGTCCGTGGCCGCGCGCCTCGAAGCCCACCGCGTCCACGCCGCAGTCCACTTCCGGCACACCCAGGATCTGCTCGATCTGCTCCGCCGGTCCCCCCTTGGTGAGGTCCACCGTTTCGCAGCCAAAGCTGCGCGCCCGCGCCAGCCTGTCCTCGTTCAGGTCGCCCACAATCACGACGGCGGCACCCAGCAGGTGAGCGCTGGTAGCCGCTGCCAGGCCCACGGGACCGGCCCCCGCAATGTACACCGTGGACCCAACCCCCACGCCGGCAGTCACGGCACCGTGGAATCCCGTGGGGAAGATGTCCGAGAGCATGGCCAGGTCAAGGATTTTCTCCATGGCCCGGTCCTTGTCCGGGAACTTCAGCAGGTTCCAGTCGGCGTACGGCACCAGCACGTAATTGGCCTGGCCGCCCACCCAGCCGCCCATGTCCACGTATCCGTAGGCGCTGCCCGGACGGTCCGGGTTCACGTTCAGGCAGATGCCCGTCTTGCGCTCCTTGCAGTTCCGGCAGCGGCCGCAGGCAATGTTGAACGGGACTGAACAAAGGTCCCCCACCTTGATGAATTCAACGTCGCGGCCAACTTCCACCACTTCGCCGGTGATCTCGTGCCCCAGCACCAGGTCCGGCGGTGCGGTGGTGCGGCCGCGCACCATGTGCTGGTCCGAGCCACAGATGTTGGTGGCCACAGTCTTCAGGATCACGCCATGGTTGACGGCGCGTCCGACGTTTGCCGGGTTGACCCCCGGCCCGTCCTTCAGTTCGAACGTGGGGTAGTCGATGTCAATCAGTTCGACTTTCCCGGGGCCCTTGTAGGCAACGGCTTTGTTCCCTGTCATCTTTTTCTCCTGTTATCCCACGGTTCACCCGGTAGGGCGGCCGTGATTCATGAGTGGTGATGCACACCCCGCCGGACCGGCACCGTCCAGCATCTGCTGATGGCTGGGGAATCAGTTGCCGGAGAGCATCCTCGAGTGGGGTGCGCCCAGTCTAAGCACGGACAGCCGCCATAGCTAGAGGTAGTAAGCCCGGCTGACTACCCGTTTATGAATTGGGGGTTAGACCAAGTACCCGCTGGAACCAATGACTTCCGCGGCTAACCCTTGTAGTCTCGGCACGGAGGACGATCCAATGTCCCGACACTGACGTAAACCAAGGAGCGGACATGCCTGCCAACGAGGACGAAATGCAGATCCTGGACCAATGGAGCAACCGGCTGGCCCAGGCGCTACAGATCCTGGACCTGAAGGTGGACCATAATCTGCTCCTGGACCTGGCCCGCAAGTCTGCCGACTCCGTGACGCATGCCGCGGCCCCCATCACCACCTTCATGGTGGGGTATGCCGCGGGCCTGGAAGCCGGCACGGGCAGTGCCGGTACCAAGGAGGCATCAACGGCCTCCATAGAAAAAGCGGCGGACGTGGCCTTCCAGCTGTGCGAGGACGGGCAGGACGGCGGTCCGGCCAGCAAGGGCTGGGCGGACACAGCCCAGTAGCGGCCCTGGCCCGCAAACGCGGTGCTGGCCCGCGCCGCTATGCGGGCGGGGGCCGCTCGTGCGGGCGCGGGCCGCTCGTGCGGGCCAGGCACCCTACGCCGTGGCGGGCGCGGGCCGCTCGTGTTAGCCAGGCACCCTAGGCCGTGGCGGGCGAAGGTTCAGTAACAGGCTCCAGCCTTACGATCACGGCTTTGGAGACCGGCGTCTGGCTGCCTTCCGCCACACTCTCCAGCGGCACCAGGACATTCGCTTCCGGATAGTAGGCGGCCGCGCATCCCCGCGCTGACGGATAGGACACCAGGCGGTAGTTCCGCAGGACCCGCTCCACGTTGTCCGGATACACCCCGCGCACGTCCACGTGCTGCCCGTCTTCAAGCCCCAGCTCGGCCAGGTCCTCCGGATTCACGAACACCACCTCGCGGCCCTTCTTGATCCCCCGGTACCGGTCATTGTGGCCGTAGATGGTGGTGTTGAACTGGTCGTGCGAGCGCATGCTCTGCAGTATCAGGGTGCCGGCCGGACGCTCCACATGTACCAGTTCGTTGACGGTGAGCATGGCCTTGCCGGTGGGGGTGTTGAACGTGCGGGAATCGCGGGGGCCGTTGGGCAGGACAAAGCCGCCTTCCTGCCGGATCTTCCGGTTGTAGTCCTCGCAGCCCACCACCACGTGGGAGATATGCTCGCGGATCAGGTCGTAGTCCTTCTGGAACCCGGCCCAGTCTGCGGAAATCCTGTCTCCCAGCACACGCTGCGCCAGCTGGCAGACGATCGCCACCTCGGAGAGCAGGTGCGGGGCCACCGGTGCGACGGTGCCGTGGGAGGCGTGCACGGCACAGACCGTGTCCTCCACCGAGACGAACTGCGGGCCGGATTCCTGCAGGTCGATCTCGGTGCGGCCCAGCGTGGGCAGGATCAATGCCTCGGCGCCGGTCACGGCGTGGGAGCGGTTGAGTTTGGTTGAGATCTGGACGGAGAGGTCCGTGCCGGCCATTGCCGATTCGGCAGCCCGGGTGTCCGACATGGCGCCCACGAAGTTGCCGCCCATCGCGATGAAAACCTTGATCCCGCCGTCGCGCATCTGCCTGATGGTTTCCACCGCGTCCGCGCCGTGCTCCCGCGGCGGTTCGAAGCTGAACTCCTTGCCCAGGGCGTCCAGGAACGCCGGCGGCATCTGCTCCCAGATGCCCATGGTGCGGTCCCCCTGGACATTGCTGTGCCCGCGGATGGGTGAGGCGCCCGCGCCCGGCTTGCCGATATTGCCGCGCAGCAGCAGCAGGTTGATGATCTCCTTGATGGTGGCCACACCCTTTTTGTGCTGGGTGATGCCCATGGCCCACGTGATGATGACCTTCTCCGCGCGGAGGTAGCGGTCGGCCAGTTCGTCGATTTCCTCGGCCCGCAGGCCGGTGGCTTCCAGGACGGCTGCCTCGTCCAGTTCGGCAAGGTGCGCCCGGAGCTCCTCAAGTCCCTGGCAGTGTTCCTCGAGGAACTGGTGGTCCAGCACGGTTCCCGGGTTGGCCGCCTCGGCGTCGAGGACCCGCCGGGACACCGCCTGCAGCAGCGCCATGTCCCCGCCAATCCGGACCTGGAGGAACTGGTCGGCCAGATCGGTGCCGCGGCCGATGATGCCCTTGACCTTCTGCGGGTTCTTGTAGCGCATCAGCCCCGCCTCGGGCAGCGGGTTGACCGCCACGATGCTTGCACCGGCTTCCTTCGCCTCTTCCAGGGCCGTGAGCATCCGCGGATGGTTGGTGCCCGGGTTCTGGCCCATGATGATGATCAGGTCCGCCTTGGCGAAGTCGTCATAGGAGACCGTGGCCTTGCCCACGCCGATGGTCTGGCCCATGCCCCAGCCGGAGGACTCGTGGCACATGTTGGAGCAGTCCGGCAGGTTGTTGGTGCCGTACCCGCGGATGAACAGCTGGTAGAGGAAGGCGGCCTCGTTCGACGTGCGGCCGCTGGTGTAGAAGGCCGCCTGGTCCGGGCTGGGCAGGGAGTTCAGCTTGTCCGCGATGATCCCGAACGCCTCGTCCCAGCTGACGGGCCGGTAGCGGTCCTCCCCTGCTGGTTTGTACACCGGCTCGGTCAGGCGTCCCTGCATGCCCAACCAGTACTCGGACCGCTGCAGCAGTTCGCTGACGGGGTGCTCCTGCCAGAAGTCGGAGCCAATCACCACCGGGGTGGCCTCCCACGTCACGGCCTTGGCGCCGTTTTCGCAGAATTCGAACGTCTTGCGGTGGCCCGGGTCCGGCCACGCGCAGCTCATGCAGTCGAACCCGTCCTTCTGGTTCAGCGCCAGCAGGGTCTTCCTGGACCGTTCCAGGCCCATGTGCTTCAGAGCCGGCTGCATGGAATGGTAGACGCCCGGCACTCCCGCTGCCCATGTCTTCGGGTGGCCGCTGACTTCGATGTCGGATTCGTCGGCCTCTTCAACTTCGGGATTCTTGCGCGTCACGGCTGGTTCTCCTTGCGTTCTGCAGGCGCGGCCGTCTTCCGATGTTTCGGCGGGCCGGTTCCTTCCCCACACTTGTTCAGGGTGGCGGGGAAGTCAAGGAGGGCAGCTCCCCGCCGCGCAGGCAGCATGGGCAACGGACGACGGCGGCACGCAGCTGGCGTTAGGCTGGTTACCTTGGCTGAAGCAAGCGGCCGCAGGAACCACTCTGCGCGGAGCGCCACCATGTCCGACGATCTCGTCCTTGCCGCCCTCGCGGCCTCCTCCTTCTCCCTGCCCCACCTGCGGGACGGCCAGCTGGCCGGCATGGCAGCCCTCGCCGCGGGCCGTGACGTCCTGGCCGTCATGCCCACCGGCTATGGCAAATCCGCGATCTACCAGGTCGCGGCGCAGCACCTGCACAACACCACGGGACGTCCCGCCGTCGTGGTTTCCCCGCTCATTGCCCTGCAGGAGGACCAGCTTGAGGGGCTGGACGGGGACCTGGGTCCGGGTGCGGCAGTGGCCGTCAACTCCTCCCGCAGCGATTCCGAGGTGGAGGCGGCCTGGCAGGCGGTGGAAAGCGGCACAGCCACGTTCCTGTTCCTGGCCCCGGAGCAGCTGGCCAAGCACAAGACCGTTGACCGCATCGCAGCGCTGGGCATTTCCCTGTTTGTGGTGGACGAGGCCCACTGCGTCTCCTCCTGGGGCCACGATTTCCGCCCCGACTACCTCGGCCTGGGCCACATCCGCGAACAGCTCGGCAATCCTCCCGTGGCCGCCCTTACCGCCACCGCATCTCCCCCGGTCAGGGACGAAATCGTGGAGCGGCTGCGCATGAAGGACCCGCTGGTCCTGGTCCGCGGGTTCGACCGGCCCAACATCACGCTGGACGTCGTACGCCACCACGAGGACAAGGACAAACGCAAGGCCGTGCTGAAGCAGGTGGCCGCCCTGGCCCGTGACGGTCAGGGGCTCCTCTACGCCGCCACCCGCAAGGACACCGAAAAGTACGCCGCCAAGCTGTGCAAGGTGGGGCTGCGCGCGGAGGCCTACCACGCAGGCCGTTCGGCCGCGGATCGCGAACGCATCCACGAACAGTTCCTGGCGGACGGCCTCGACGTGGTGGTGGCCACCACCGCTTTCGGCATGGGCATCGATAAACCCAATGTGCGCTTCGTGGTCCATGCGGACATTCCGGAATCCTTGGACTCCTACTACCAGGAAATCGGCAGGGCCGGACGTGACGGGGAACCCGCGTCCGCTGTGCTCCACTACCGGTCAGAGGACCTGGGCCTGCGGAAGTTCTTTGCCACCCACACCCCCGATCCCGCCTCTCTGCTGGCTCTGCTGAAAGTTCTGAAGGCAGCGGACGGGCCCACGCCCAAGTCATCGCTGCCTGATCTCACGGGGCTTCCCGCCCGGCGCATCACCGGGCTGCTGAACCAGCTGGAGGAAACCGGCGCCGTTGCCCTGGGCAAGCGCGGCGTCCGGCTGGCCTCCACAGCCAGGCTGCCCGCCCTGGTGCGCGGCGCCGTCGAACTCGCCGAGGCCCGCCAGCGCGTTGACCAGTCCCGGCTCACCATGATGCGCGCCTATGCGGAGACGGACGGCTGCCGCCGCCTGTTCCTGCTGGGCTATTTCGGCGAGGACCTGGCGGAGGCCTGCGGCAACTGTGATGCCTGCGCTGACGCCGCCAGGCACCCCTCCCGTGACGGGGCGGACGACGGCGGCAGAGCCCCGGGTGGGCGGGCGGCGGAGCCGTTCCCGCTCCAGTCCGCCGTGGTCCACAAGGAGTGGGGGCCGGGCCTGGTGATGCGGCATGAGGACGACGTCATCACCGTCCTGTTCGAACACGAGGGCTACAAGACCCTCTCGCGCGCCGCCGTTGTGGAACACGGACTCCTGAAGCCGGCATAGGTGGGTAGGCTTTAAGGAGACTCCGACGAAAGGCCCGCAGCGTGGAAGTACCTGCTTATGTTTGGACCCTGACCATTGCCGGGATCGTGGGCCTGCTGGCCTTCGATTTCTTCTTCCATGTGCGCAAGGCCCACACGCCCTCGCTTAAGGAAGCCGCCCTCTGGTCCTCGATCTATGTGGGCATCGCCGTGCTCTTTGGACTGGGCGTGCTGCTGTTCGGGGGACCCACCATGGGCACCGAATACTTCGCCGGATACATCACGGAGAAGGCATTGTCCGTGGACAACCTCTTCGTCTTCCTGATCATCATGGCCAGCTTCCGGGTGCCCCGCGCGGACCAGCAGAAGGTGCTGCTGTTCGGCATCGTCTTTTCCCTGATCGCGCGCACGGGCTTCATCCTCCTGGGCGCTGCGCTGATCAACAGCTTCGCGTGGGTGTTCTACATCTTCGGCCTGATCCTCCTGATCACCGCCGGAAACCTGCTCAAGCCGGGCAGCCACGACGACGACTCCGAGGGCCTGGTGGTCCGGCTCGCCAAGAAGTTCCTGCCGGCGTCGGAACACTACGACGGCGACAAGCTGTTCACCGTCGAGAACGGCAAGCGCGTCCTGACCCCGATGCTCCTGGTGATGGTGGCAATCGGCGGCACGGACATCCTGTTTGCGCTGGACTCCATCCCGGCGATCTTTGGCCTGACCCAGAACGTCTTTATTGTCTTCACGGCCACGGCGTTCTCCCTGATGGGCCTGCGCCAGCTCTACTTCCTGATCGACGGACTGCTGGACCGGCTGATCTTCCTGTCCTACGGCCTCGCCGTCATCCTGGGTTTCATCGGCGTCAAACTCATCCTGCACGCCCTGCATGAGAACACCCTGCCGTTCATCAACGACGGCGAGCACGTCAGCGTGGTGGAAGTCAGCACGGGCGTTTCCCTGAGCGTCATCCTCGGCGTCCTGGTGATCACGGTGCTGGCGTCCATCTTCAGCCCCAAGGGCAAGGCCAAAAATGCCGTCTCCGGCGCCCGCCGGCACGCCGTCGAGTACCTGGACCTCAACTACGAGACGGACATGAACGAGCGGGACAAGATCTTCGCCGCGATGTGCCGCGAGGAGAACGAGATCCGGAAGCTGCCGGAGAAGTACAAGCGGCTCATCCGCAACGAGACCGAATTCCTGGACCTGCTGCGAAAAGCCCACGACGAACACGACAAAGCCCAGGTGCGGGCGGCCGCGGAGAACTGACCGTCCCACCCAACCAGGTAGCAGTAAGTGTCGTTTTGAGGGCTCGGAACGACACTTACTGCTACCCACTTTGAAGCTTGTCTGTTTGTCAGTGCCCCTTGCTACGTTTGGACCAGGGCCAGGGGATCCGCCTCCGGCCTGGCAATGACAGCCCGGCTGTCTATGGGGAGGCCCCGTGTTCTTGCTCGAAGCCGCAGTGGCCGGCGCGCCGCCGGACCTGGTGTTTTCCGCCAGCGACCTCGTGGCCGCCAGCGAGTGTGAGTACCGCACGCTCCGGATCCTTGACGAGAAGCTGGGCCGCGCCCCCAAGGCGGAGTTCCCCGCGGACGAGATGCAGGTCCGCGCCGGCGAGCTGGGCGACCGGCACGAGCAGACCGTCCTGGCCAGCCTGGTTGCACGGTACGGAGAGTGGGATGCCAGCCGCGGCGCTGGCGTCTATTCGCTCGAACGCGGCCCGAACCTGCGCGGGGACCTGCAGGCCAGGCACGCGGAGACCGAACTCGCCCTGCGGTCCGGGGCGGACGTGGTCTTCCAGGCCACCTTCTTTGACGGGGAGTTCCTGGGTTACGCGGATTTCCTGGTCAACGAGGCCGCGGGCACAGGCAGCCCGGGCCGGTACGAGGTCTGGGACACCAAACTTGCACGGCACGCCAAGGTGGGCGCCCTCCTGCAGCTTGCGGCCTACGGCGACCAGCTGCTCGGGATGGGGCTGGACCCCTCGCCGGTGGTCACCCTGGTCCTGGGGACCCGCGTGGGCGGGGACTGGCTCCGCAGCAGCCATTCCCTCCCGGACCTGTTGCCGGTGTTCCGTGAACGGCGCCGGCGCTTCCGCGAGCTGACCGCGGAGCACAGGGCAGGTGAGGCCACTGTGCAGTGGCAGCAACCGGGGATCGTCCACTGCGGCCGGTGCGACTACTGCGCCGGGCAGGTCCAGGCGCACCGGGACCTGCTGATGGTGGCGGGAATGTCCGTGGTGCAGCGGAAGAAGCTGCACGCGGCAGGCATCACCACCATTGATGAACTGGCGGCGATGCCTGCCTCGGACGCCCGGAATTCCGTGGTCCGGCTGCGGGCCCAGGCGCGGATGCAACTGGGGCTGGACGCCGTGGCGGGGTCCCGGACCTTCACCAAGGACGGCGGGCCCCACACCGTCTCGTTCACCGTCCTGCCCGACAACACCATAGGGTTGCTCCCACCGCCCAGCCCCGGGGACATCTTCTTCGACTTCGAGGGCGATCCCCTCTGGCAGGATCCCGCCACCGGAGCCTGGGGCATCGAGTACCTGTTCGGCGTGGTTGAGGCGCCGGACGCGGACCACCCCGGCGATCCTGTGTTCCGCCCGTTTTGGGCGCATTCCCGTTCCGAGGAGCGCCGCGCCTTCCTGGACTTCCTCGGGTACGTGGAAGAACGCCGCGCCCGCTTCCCGGACATGCACGTCTACCACTACGCCGCCTATGAAAAGACGGCCCTCCGCAACCTCTCGCTGGCGCACCAGGCCGGGGAGGACACCGTGGACTCCTGGCTGCGGGAAGGGCTGCTGGTGGATCTCTACGCCACGGTCCGGCAGTCGCTGCGCATCTCTGAAGCGTCCTACTCCATCAAGAAACTGGAACCGCTGTACATGGGCAGCAACCTTCGCTCGGGTGACGTCAAAGACGCCGGTGCGTCCGTGGTGGCCTACGCTGCCTACTGCGCGGCCAGGGAAGCGGGAGATCACACCGAAGCAGGCAAGGTCCTGGCGTCCATCTCCGACTACAACCAGTACGACTGCCTGTCCACGCTCCGCCTCCGGGACTGGCTGCTGGACGTCGCCGGGCAGGCCGGAGGGTTGCCGGCCCGGGAAACGAAACAGGAAACACTCCCGAAAGCGGCTCAGGAAACCGATGCGCCTCAGGAAACTGCTGAGGAAGCCACGCTGCGTGAATACCTGGCAGGCCTGCCGGAGGACCGGGCCTGGACTGACGACGAACGCGCCATCGCCATGGTGGCCGCCGCCACCGGCTACCACCGCCGGGAACGCAAGCAGTTCTGGTGGCAGCACTTCGACCGGGTCGAGGCACCGGTCGAGAACTGGGCGGACCAGCGGAACGTGTTCCTGGTGTCGTCGGCGGAGGTTGCCTCGGATTGGGCGCTGGCCAAACCCCGGGAACGGATGCGGACCCGCACCCTCCGGCTGCGCGGCACCATGACCGAAGGCTCGGATTTCCGCGCGGACTCCACCTGGTGCCGGCTCTACGACGCGCCGCCACCGGAAGGCATGGCTGCCCCGGATGCTGCGCCCGGCGCACGGGCCTTTTCGTTCGGCACGAGGATCAGCGACGTCGCCCCTGCGCCTGACAACCCGGAGCACACCATCATCACCGTTGCCGAGCGGGAGACCGGAAAGGTGGCCGCCTACCCGCATCTTCCCGTCGCCCTGACCGAGGACCAGCCGCTGGCCACCACCAGCATTGAGGCTGCCATCGCCGAGCTTGCCCGCACGGTTGGTTCCTACGTGCCGTCACTGCCGGCCCACCCCGGCCTGGACATCCTGCGGAAAAAGGCCCCGCGGTTCCGCACGCTTTCCGGGCCGGTGGAGGTGCGCCATGGCACCATGGGCCCGCCGGATTACGCCGCCTCCATCACGGCGTCCCTCCGGGATCTTGAGTATTCCTACCTGGCAGTGCAGGGTCCTCCCGGAACCGGAAAGACGTACGTGGGCGCCCACGTTATCGGCAGCCTGGTGGCTGAGGGCTGGAAAATTGGCGTGGTGGGCCAGTCGCACAACGTGGTGGAAAACCTGCTCTGCCGTGCCATCGACACGGGCGGGGTCTCCCCCTCGTCCGTGGCCAAGAAGCTCGCTGCACCACACGACGTCCCGTGGACCCGGACGGGAGACGGCGACGTCGCCCAGCTGCTCGCATCCGCCGGCGGCTGCCTTGTGGGCGGAACCGCGTGGACCATGACGGGCAAGGAGGTCCCGGCCGGCTCGCTGGACCTCCTGGTGGTTGACGAGGCCGGACAGTTTTCGCTGGCCAACACCCTTGCCGTTGCGCGGGCGGCCAAGCGGCTCCTCCTGCTCGGTGATCCGCAGCAGCTCCCCCAAGTCACCCAGGGCGCCCACCCGGAGCCGGTGGATGAATCGGCGCTGGGCTGGCTTGCCGCGGGGCACGCCACCCTGCCCGCGAGCCTTGGCTACTTCCTGGCAGACAGCTGGCGGATGCATCCGGACCTGTGCCGTGCGGTGTCACGGCTCAGCTACGAAGGAAAGCTGCAGTCCGCACCGGCGGCTTCGCTGCGCAGCCTCGAGGAGCTGCCGCCCGGCGTCGAGACCGTGTTCGTGGAGCACTCCGGCAATACCACGGCATCCGTGGAGGAGGCCGCTGAGGTGGTTCGTCAGGCGAAGCGGCACCTGGGACTGAAGTGGAAGCCTGGTGCCGAGAATGAGTTCCGGCCCCTCGGTCAGCAGGACATTTTGGTGGTGGCCGCCTACAACGCCCAGGTCCACCTGGTCCGCAAGGCACTGGAGGAAGCCGGCCTGCCGCAGGTCAGGGTGGGCACGGTGGACAAGTTCCAGGGGCAGGAAGCACCCGTGGTACTGGTGTCCATGGCGTGCTCGGCCGTGGCTGAAGCACCGCGGGGAGCAGAGTTCCTGCTGAACAGGAACCGGATCAATGTTGCCGTCTCACGGGGGCAGTGGCGGGCAGTGATCATCCGCTCCCCTGAGCTCACCAGCTACATGCCGCACCGGCCCGCGGCCTTGGAGGAGCTGGGCGCGTTCCTGGGCCTTAGCCCCCGCCCCTGACAGGAGATGCCGGTCAGTGGGCCCTGAACCCGCGGAAGTTGCCCTGCGCTGCTGAGAAAGAGTCATCAACCCTCTCCACCCGGCCGGGGGTGTTCCGGGACTTCAGCCAGTCGAGAAGCGCCCGGACCTGCGGCTCGGAGCCTTCGGCAACGACGGCGACCGAACCGTCACTGAGATTCCTCGCTTCGCCGGCCAGGCCCAGTTCCTCCGCCTTGCCCATGGTCCGGAAGCGGAAGCCCACTCCCTGCACGATGCCGAAAACGCGCGCCTCCAGCCGGACCGTGCCCGCCACAGCGTCATTGTCCGGGGCATCAGGCGCCCCGGATGGCGGCCCTGCGTGCCTCGCCATGGTGCCTCCCCTAAATCAGCGCCCCCCTGCCCAACTAGGTAGCAGCAGGTGTCGTTCTGGGCCGGCGGTTTCAGGCGGTTATCGCAACAGGAAGGTTCTGATCATCTCATTGGGGGTGCAGAAATCGAATCGCTGGCGGGGTCTGTTGTTGACTTCGTGGGCGACGTAGTCGAGGTCGGTTTGGCTGTAGACGCTCAGGTCGGTGGCCTTGGGGAAGTACTGGCGCAGCAGCCCGTTCATGTTCTCGTTCGAGCCGCGCTGCCAGGGTGAGTGCGGATCGCAGAAGTAGATATCAATATCGGCTGCGATCTTCACTTCCTTGTGGCGGCGCATTTCGGTGCCCTGGTCCCAGGTCAGCGACTGGCGCAGGTGGTCCGGGAGGGCACCCATTTTGTCGATCAGTCCGTCCCTCACGGCTTCAACCCGGTTCACACCCTGCTGGATGTGGATCAGCATCAGGAACCCTGTGGTCCGTTCAACTATGGTGGCGATGCTGCTCTTGCCGTCCTTGCCCAGGATGAGGTCCCCTTCCCAGTGGCCAGGAACGGCGCGGTCCTGGACCTCGGCGGGACGGTCGGCGATCATGACCATGTCCTGGATCCGGCCGCGGCGTTCGTTGGGCCTGCGCTGGGGCTTGCGCAGGGTCCGGCCGGTGCGCAGGTTCTTGGCCAGCTCGCGCTTGAGCGCGCCGCGGGACTCCACGTAGAGGGACTGGTAGATCGTTTCGTGCGACACCCACATCTCCGGGTTATTCGGATGATCCTTGCGGAGCCTACCTGCGATCTGCTGCGGGGATGACCGTGCCTTGAGCCCGTCCTGGACCTCGCCGCGCAGCTTCGCGTTAGTCACGAGCTTAGCTACCTTCGGTCGAGCGGCGCGTTCATGGGCCCGGGCATGGGCGGTGGTGGCCCGGTAGGAGGAGGGCCGGTCCGCGTTACGGCGCAGCTCCCGCGACACTGTCGAGGGCGCCCGGCCCAGCCGGCGGGCCATCTCCCGGACAGTCAGTCTCTGAGCGCGCATGACGGCTATCTCCTCACGCTCACGAAACGTCAGAGACCGTCCGGTCAGGGCACGGCCACGGCGTGGCCGGACCCCACCTGCGGAACGGAGCTCGTTCCGGACAGTGGTGACCGACCACCCGACCGCAGCACCGGCATCAACGTACCGACCGCCGTCGGCCACCTGCTGCCAAAACTTCTGAACAACCTCAGCCACTAATCGATTCGAAAACACCGCCATGGAAATCAACACCCCTCAATAGTCAGGTGTTGCGATCACCGCATGAAGCCAAGCCGCCAAAACGACATCAGCTGCTACCTGGTTGGGCGGAAGGACAACCCGTTAGTTGATGGTGATGTCGCGGGTGCTGTGGTTGTAGCGGATGGTAACGGTGCCGCCGGCGTGGTGCAGTTCGTGGTTGGGACCGTCGAACGCGCCGAAAGCGCCATAGTTCTCATCCCAGGACCGGTTGAGGGCGATCTTGAAGGTGTAGAAACCGGCAGGCAGTTCGGCGCTCTTCTTCCAGATCTGGTCCAGGAAGTCGAACTCCATCTGGGCTTCGTCGTACTGCGGCGCCCAGTTCTCGGGAGCACCCAGGATGGTATTGAAGTCGCCGGCTACAGCCACGGCCTCAGGCTGGGGGTGCGTCTCCACGTCCGGGCCTTCAAAGGACTCTGCGAGTGCGGGTGCGGCAGCTTCCTCAGTTTTGGCCGGAGCCTTGCCCTTGCGGACAGCCTTCACCACGGGTTCGACGGCGTCCTCGAGTACCTTGGCTGCCTTGCCAACGGCGGCGGCAGCCTTCTTGGCAGGCGTCTTCTTGGTGGCCTTCTTGGTGTCCGTGGCGGCAACTGCCGTTTCGGGAACCGCGGTGGTCTTTCGGACGAAGCCCTCGGGAGCGGTGGGAACCTGGACATCCGCGGGGATGGGCGTGCCGGCGTCGAGGGCGCTGGCGAAGGAGACAGCGTCCGGGAAGGCAACCGTGGCGCGCATGCCTTCGTCAGTGATGGTCCAGCCGGAGCGGCCCTTGACCAGCCAGCCGGCCTTGACCAGCTTTGCGGTGGCCGAGGTGAGCGTCTTGTGGCCGCGGGGAATGCCGCCGCTGAGCAGCTCGGCCTCATGCTCGTTGAACGGCACCCGGGCCGTTGCCTCGGCGAGGACCTGGCCCGCGTTCAGTGCATCGCCGGACCACACACCTTCGGTCAGGACATCCAGCACGGTCTTGAGTCGAAGGAAGGTGTTTTCTGCGGTGGACTTGGCCATGATTCCCCTTTATAAAAGCGATCGGTCTTAGGCATCTTGCCAACTGCCCGTTAAATCGCGCGACTTGAAATGGTTAACACTGCGTGTCGTGACCGACTATTAAGCGGACGTCCCAACAAGTGAGGCTGAGGTCTCGGGAAACGGGCTGGCTGCACAACCCTTGAGCGCTGACATGGGTGCCGCACTGCACTTCCCAGACACGCCTGCGGCACCCAGTTTAGCGGTATGACGGCACTGCTGTTGCATCGGACACGTTACGCGTGCGCCACGTCCCCGCCATTCAGTTCGTCGAGCAGCTCGGCCTTCCGCTCCTCGGAGGCAAACGACGAGTGGATGGAGTTCGCGGCGAGCCTGGCCTTGTCGAAGTCGGAGAGCTCGAAGACCGCCCCAAGCTGGGCAAAATTGTCATCCACATAACCGCCAAAGTAGGCCGGATCATCGGAGTTCACGGACACGTTCAGGCCGGCCGCCAGCATGGCGGGAAGGGGATGGTCTGCCAGGGTGTCCACCGCCCGGAGCCGGACGTTGGAGAGCGGGCACACCGTCAGCGGGACGCGCTCATCCACAAGGCGCTCCACCAAATCCGGATCGTCCATGCAGTGGATGCCGTGGTCGATCCGCTCCACGCCCAGGATGTCCAGGGCCTCGATTATGTACGACGCCGGCCCCTCCTCCCCCGCGTGGGCGGTCAGCCGCAGCCCTGCCTCGCGGGCTTTTGCATAGAGCCGCTCGAACTTGGACGGCGGGTTCCCCACCTCGGCAGAATCCAAACCGATGGCAGCAATTGGAGCGTTCATGGCCAGCAGGCCGTCCAGGACCTCCAGCGCGGATTCCTCGGAGAGGTCCCGCAGGAAGGCCGCGATCAGCAACGTGGAGATCCCGAACTCCTCCTGCGAGGTGGCCAGGACGGACGCAACTCCGTTGACGCACGTTTCCAGCGGGATGCCCCGCGAGAGGTGCGCCTGCGGGTCCATCATGATCTCGGCATGCCGCACCCCTGCGGCAGCGGCCCGCTCAAGGTAGGCGCGGGTCATGTCGGCGAAGTCCTGCTCCGTCTGCAGCACGGCCATGTTGGCGTAGTACAGGTCGAGGAATGACTGCAGGTCCGTGAACTCGTACCTTTCTCGGAGCTCGTCGAGGCCTGCATACGGGAGCGCGATGCCGTTCCGCTCCGCGAGCGCGAAGATCAGCTCCGGCTGGAGGGTTCCCTCAATGTGCAGGTGCAGCTCGGCCACCGGAAGGATCCTGGCGGGGACTTCCAGCTCTGCTGCGTCCAATTCTGTTTCGGGCACGGCAGTGCCGCCGGCAAAGTTATCCATCGGGTCAGGATAATGCCCCGCGCCGGAATCACCACTAGAGTCGGACCAATGCAGAACGCTAAGCACGCTGATGACCTGCAGTACCCGGTTCCGGCCCCCGCCACCGACGGCTTTGTCCGGGTTCGGGGAGCCCGCGAAAACAATCTTCGCAACGTGGATGTGGACGTCCCCCGCGATGCGATCGTGGCGTTCACGGGCGTCTCCGGGTCCGGCAAGTCCTCCTTGGCGTTCGGTACCATCTATGCCGAGGCCCAGCGGCGCTACTTCGAATCAGTCGCCCCGTACGCCCGCCGCCTGATCCAGCAGGGGCACAACCCCAAGGTGGAGATGATCAGCGGGCTTCCGCCCGCCGTCGCCCTTCAACAGCGCCGCGGCGCTCCCAGCAGCCGGTCCACGGTGGGAACCGTCACCACGCTTTCCAACTCCCTCCGCATGCTGTTCTCCCGGGCGGGCACGTACCCGGCCGGCAGCACGCAGCTGGACTCGGATGCCTTCTCCCCCAACACCGCTGCCGGCGCCTGCCGGGAATGCCACGGCCTGGGCGTCGCGCACACCGTGACAGAGTCCTCGCTGGTCCCGGATCCGTCCCTGAGCATCCGCGACGGCGCCATCGCTGCCTGGCCGGGCGCCTGGCAGGGGAAGAACCTGCGGGACATCCTCACCCACCTGGGCTACGACGTCGACGTGCCGTGGCGCAAGCTGCCCAAAAAACACCGTGACTGGATCCTCTTCACCGAGGAACAGCCCGTGGTGGAAGTGACACCGCAGAGGGACCGCGTGGCCAAACCGTACAAGGGGCGTTTCTGGAGCGCCAGGAGCTATGTCCTCCATACGCTGGCCGATTCGCAGAGCGCCTCCATGCGTGAACGCGTACTGGCCTACATGGAGTCCGGGCCGTGCCCCCGCTGTTCCGGGACGGGGCTGATGCCCGAGGCCTTGGCCGTCACGTTTGCGGGCAGGACCATCGCGGAACTCAATGGGCTCCCCATGGTGGAACTCGCCGAGGTTGTCCGGCCCACCGCGGTATTGGACGACGCCGGCACGGCCTCCCGCACGCAGCTTTCCGGAGAGTCCAATGAGGTGGCGGTGGCCATCACCCGGGACCTGCTCCAGCGCATCACGGTCCTGCTGGACCTCGGGCTCGGCTACCTGGCGCTCGGCCGGGCAACCCCCACCCTGTCGCCGGGCGAGATGCAGCGGCTAAGGATTGCCACCCAGCTGCGCTCCGGCCTGTTCGGGGTGATCTACGTGCTGGATGAGCCGTCCGCCGGGCTTCATCCGGCCGACGCCGAGCCGCTGCTGGAGGTGCTGGAGCAGCTGAAGTCCTCCGGCAACTCGGTGTTCGTGGTGGAGCACAACATGGATGTGGTCCGCAGGGCGGACTGGCTGGTCGACGTGGGCCCCCGCGCCGGCGAAGGCGGCGGCGAGGTGCTCTACAGCGGGCCGGTTGACGGCCTCGCCGCGGTTGAGGAATCCGTCACCAGGCCGTTCCTGTTCGACGACGGCGCATCCGTCCCGGGCGGCGGTTACCGTGACGGCGGGGCCAGGGAACCGGAGGAGTGGCTGGAGCTGAAGGACATCACCCGGCACAACCTGCGCGGGCTGGATGCCGAGTTCCCCCTGGGCGTGCTGACGGCTGTCACGGGGGTGTCAGGCTCCGGCAAGTCCACGCTGGTGAGCAAGGTCCTGGGCGAGGCTGTCGGCTCCGGGCTCAGGACCCCCGTGGAACAGGACGGCTCTGCGGAGCCCCTGGAGCTGGGAAGCGTCCTGGGCGGCCACCGCATTGACCGCCTGGTGACGGTGGACCAGAAGCCCATCGGCCGGACCCCGCGGTCCAACCTGGCCACCTATACCGGGCTGTTCGACGCCGTCCGGAAGGAATTCGCCGCCACTGAGCAGGCCAGGGCCCGCGGCTTCGGCGCCGGGAGGTTCTCCTTCAACGTGGCGGGCGGTCGCTGCGAAACCTGCCAGGGCGAGGGGTTCGTCGCCGTCGAGCTGCTTTTCCTGCCCGGCAGCTACGGCCCGTGCCCGGAGTGCGCCGGGTCCCGCTACAACCCTGAGACCCTTGAGGTGCAGTATCGCGGGCAGAACATCGCCGAGGTCCTGGCCATGACCGTGGACACCGCATCCGGGTTCCTGGCCGCCGTGCCCGCCGCGGCCAGGAGCCTCAAGAGCCTGCGGGATGTCGGCCTGGGCTACCTGCGGCTGGGACAGCCGGCCACGGAGCTCTCGGGCGGGGAAGCGCAGCGCATCAAGCTGGCCACGGAGCTGCAAAGGGCACAGCGCGGGCACAGCCTCTACCTCCTGGATGAGCCCACTACCGGCCTGCACCCCGCCGATGTGCAGCTCCTGATGGCCCAGCTCCATGGCTTGGTGGACGCCGGCAACTCGGTGGTGGTTGTTGAACACGACATGGCCGTGGTTGCCGGCGCCGACTGGGTCATTGACCTCGGCCCGTCAGGAGGGGACAAAGGGGGCCTGATCATGGCAACCGGGACGCCTGCCGCCGTCGCCCGTTCCACCGAAAGCCGCACCGCCGCGTACCTCGCAACCGCCCTCGGTCAGGGAACCACCAGCTAACGCCCAGAAACATCTCGATTTGATAACGCCGGTGCAATGTCCTAGCGTGAAAAGCATGCCCGCTGCTGGCGGGCCCATGAATGCCCGGTGCTGCCTTCACCACAACTGCCCAGCAGGCAGCTACCGACATGACCTCTATTCGTCAGGGGCGGGCAGTGGCGCGATGATCTCCGGGGACGGAAGCAGCGCAGGTGGCCTTCAGGAGCATCACCCATCATGAAAAACACCAAATTCCGCACTGCCGCACGCCGCGGAGCCACCGTAGCCGCCATCTCCGCGGCAGGACTGGCCCTCTCAGCCACGGCGGCAAACGCCACCACCAGCACCTCCACGTGGGATGCCCTGGCACAGTGCGAGAGCGGCGGCAACTGGTCCATCAACACCGGCAACGGCTACTCCGGCGGCCTGCAGTTCAGCCCCACCACCTGGGCTGCCTACGGCGGCACGGGTTCCGCCGCTGACGCCAGCCGGGAGCAGCAGATCGCCGTAGCCGAGCAGGTCCAGGCCTCGCAGGGCTGGGGAGCCTGGCCCTCCTGCTCCGCCCAGCTGGGCCTGAGCGGCAGCGGCACCGGCGTTGCGCCGCAGTCCGTGCCGGTCCAGAGCGCACCAGTACAGGCGGCTCCGGCGCAGGCCGCACCGGTGCAGCAGAGCGTGCCCGCCGAGCAGGCAGCCCCGGTTGCAAAGCACGTGACGGCCGTGGCCCTGAGCGGAGAGACCTACACGCTGCAGGCCGGCGACACGTTGAGCATCGTGGCGGAGAAGCTGGGGATCGAGGGCGGCTGGCAGCATCTTGCCGACGCCAACCTTGACACCATTGCGGACCCCAACGTTGTGTTCGAGGGACAGGTCATCCAGCTTCCGGCCTAGTGGCTGTTGAGGCAGCTGCCCTTCGGGGCACCAAGATCAGGTCGGCGATAGACAAATTCCGTTGACCAAATACGACGTCGGCACACCCCCACGAGGGGATGTGCCGGCGTCGTTTTTTAACGCTTGTAGAGCCGCAGCCCGGACGGGGCGCTATGCGGCGGCGGGGAGTTCCCGGACGATCCGCACCTTCCAGGCTGAATCGTCGCTGGTGTCCAGCAGGGCGACTGTGCCGTGGGCGAGGTTAAGGGCGACGCGCTTGGCAGCGAGCAGCTCAAGGTAGAGGTGCTCGTTCATCCTTGCGGGGGTATCGATCATGTACTTCACGGCGTCGCGGACCTTGCGGTAATTCGCGCTGCTTTCGCGGTGCTTGTGCAGCTCCAGTGCAGAGCGCTGCTTCAGCCGCGGCTCGTGCCGGTTCAGCCAGGTGACGGCGGCGTGGACGGCAACCACGAGGGTGAGCGAAACGCCGTAGATCCACCACCCGCTCGAGAGCAGGAACAGCGGCAGGTTTCCAATGGCCACGATGGCGATCACAATGCGGAGCGCGGCGATGCGGCGCATTGTGAGGGCGACCGCGGCCATGCCGTCGCGGAAGCGGTGCTGTTCCTTGCGGGCGGCGGCGGGATCAATGGTGAACTCGTCAAGGACGAGGATGCCCTTTGCTTCCGGGCCCAGCATCTGCCCGTAGCGGGGCAGGGCGGGGGTGGTTGCGGTGGTTTTTTCAGGTGTTGATGTCATGAGGGAGCTTCCATAACGCTGGGGTGGTTGGGGTGATCTTAGTGGGTGGAGAGCACCGTCGTATGCATAGGTCCACTATGTGAACATCCTTGCCGTGTACATGTGGTCCGTGGCACTGCAATTGGCACATCCGCCAGGTGCCGTCAGACTGAAGGGATGCAAACCTTCCTCCCGTACCCTGATTTCCGGCAGAGCGCCGCTGCCCTGGACACCGCCAGGCTGGGCAAGCAGCGCGTCGAGGCGCTGCAGAGCCTGCGTGCCCTGGTGATTCCCGGCTACGGATGGCAGACCCACCCGGCCATCCGGATGTGGATGGGGTACGTGCCTGCCCTCACCATGTACGGGCTGGCAATGGTTGACGAGTGGACCAGGCGCGGGCACCCGGACAACACCCGCGCCAACATTGCGGAGTTCGCGCCGCAGGCAGCCCACCCGGACTATGCGGCGAAGATCCCCATGCCGCCGTGGCTTGGCGACCCGGATTTCCACCTGAGCCACCGCTCCAAGCTGGTCCGCAAGGAACCCAGGTTCTACACCCCGGTCTTCGCGGATGCGATACCGGAGATGGATTACGTCTGGCCCGAGCCGCGGCACGAGTTCCTGCCGCAGGAGCCCGAGGGTGAGATCCTGTGGATCCTGAGGTCCCCGCACGACGACGTCGATCCCCAGACGCTGGATACCGTGGCCCTTCCGCCGGTGAACGGGAGCCCCGCTGCCGCCGCTGATGCGCCGGGCGCGGACGGGGACTACTCCCCCGTGTTCGTCGACGACGGGTCCCGGCGCCCGTCCCGCCAGTCCCGCAAGGCACCGCCCAAGCAGCTGGTGAAGAAGCCCACCCGCAAGCGGCTGGCGCAGGAGGAGGCCTTCTCCACGCTTCCCGGAAAGACGCCCGTTGCCGTCCCGTTCGAGCACGGTGCGAAGTTCGCGGTGGGGCAGGTCGTCGGCCGGCCCATCACGCTGGAGGACGGCAGGTTCGGCAGGAACTTCACGGTCACCGAAGTCATCGACCGTTCCGCGTTCACCTACCCGGCGCTCCTCCAGGACCCGCGCGTGTTCTTCCCGGTGGAGGCACCGTAACCCATGACCATCCTCCTCGCCGGCTGTGGCGATCTCGGGACCGAAGCCGGACTGCGGTTCCACGCCCTGGGCCACCGCGTGGTGGGCTGGCGCCGCTCCCCCTCGAAACTGCCGGCCGCCATCGAAGGTGTCGCGGCTGACCTGGGCGCACCCGGACTGCCGCCGGTTCCCGCCGACACCACCGCCGTCGTCATAGCCGTCGCTGCCGATTCGCCCTCCGAGGACGCCTACCGCGCAGCCTATGTGGATGGATCCGCCCACGTCCTCGACGCCCTGGAACGCGACGGCGTGCAGCCGGGCCGGGTGCTCTTTGTTTCCTCCACGGCCGTCTACGGCGATGCCGGGGGCGGCTGGGTGGACGAAGACACCCCGACTGCGCCGGGCGGGTACTCCGGACGGGTCCTGCTGGAAGCCGAGCAGCTCATCCGGGACCGGTTCAGCGGCACGGACACCACGGCAACGTCCCTCCGGCTGGGCGGCATCTATGGACCGGGCCGGACCAGGCTGATCGACCAGGTCCGCAGCGGTTCCGCCGTTGTTCCCGGGGATATCCGGTGCACCAACCGCATCCACCGGGACGACGCCGCTGCTGCCATCGTCCACCTCGCCACGATGGCCGCAGGCCTGGCACCGACCTATCTTGGCGTGGACAACGATCCCGCCGATCTCGGTACGGTACTGCGCTTCCTCGCCACGGAGATGGGCCTCCCCGAACCCCCGGCGGGTGATGCCGGGCCGGCGCGGGGCGGCAACAAGCGCTGCCGCAACAGGCTCCTGCGCAGCACCGGATTCGCGTTCACCTATCCTTCATTCCGTGAGGGCTACCGGGCCGTCCTCGCCGGCACCGGGGTTCGCCACCCCTAGCTTCCGCCCGGCAGCGGGCGCCGGCGCATTGCGGCAGCTCGCGCTGGCGCTGCTCAGCCGGCGCAGACAGGCTGGGCTTCTACCGCTCCTACCGGCAGTTGCTGGGCCGGTCCATCCTGCTGGGCCTTGAACTGCTCGTTGCCGCTGACCTCCGGTAGGCTGCGCACGTGCACAACCACCCCAGCGCCGCTGCCCTTTGGCCCGATCCGCCTGACCTGCCCCTGCCGACCATCATGGACCAGCGCTGGCTTGACGCAGTTTTCCTGCATTGGCGGATTCCGGAATCATCCGCGGCCCGGTTCATGCCGCCGGGGGTGGAGCCGGACGTTTTCGACGGCTCTTCCTGGGTGGGCCTCATCGGCTTCCGCATGAAGGGCGCCGGGATAGGGCGCGGCCCCGGAATTCCGTACCTGGGCAGCTTCAACGAGGTCAACGTCCGGCTCTACTCGCGGGAGCCGGACGGAACCAGGGGCGTGGTGTTCCTGAGCCTTGATGCGAACCGGCTTCCCGTTGTCCTGGCTGCCCGGCAAGCGGGGATACCTTATGTGTGGTCCCGCATCCGGTCCTGGGGAACACCGCCTGGAGACGAGGGCGGCGGCCCCAGCGGCTACTCCGTCAGCCGCTTCCGGAGAGGCGCATCCAGCCGCTTCAGCGTCATTCCGGACCCGCGCTCGGTTGCTGGCGACCCCCTGTCCATCCACGTCACAGCACGGTTCGGACTGCACAGCAGGTTCCACGGGCGGACCATCCACATCCCCAACACCCATGAACCCTGGGCGCTACACAAGGCCGATGTCCACGAGCTTCACGATGGCCTCATCAGCTCCGCCGGCATCGAGGTGGGCGGCCCGCCGGAATCGGTCCTCTACTCCCCCGGCGTGCGGACCCAGTTCGGCTGGCCGAGGGTTGTGACCGGCGCTCACGGTTAAGGCGGGGAGCAAAGCCAAGGCCGGGAAGTCAGGCGTCCTGCCAGCCCCGGCCTTCGCTGAATGTGGCAACAAGCGTTCCAACCCCGGCCTGGAGAGAGTTGGACGGGTCAAAAAAGAGGGACCCTTCAGAGGCGCGGCTGTGGAGGATCAGCTGCTCAGCTTCAAGTTTCGCCTCCGGAACGGTGGCTCCGAGGATGCCGGTCCTGGCCGGCAGCTCCGTGGTGTGCACGGTCTCAGCACCGGTCTCGGACAACGGGATGGTGGTGCCGGGGTTGATCTCGTCGTGGGGAAAATCGAACCCGGTGTCTTCGGCTGCCGCAGGAATCGTGTACTCCAGGAAATACGTCATGAAACCACCTTTGCAGAATCCCCCCGGCGCCGAAAGCCCACCCGCACAGAGGGGTTCGCAGGGGCCAACAGGAGCCAACGCGGCGTCTTCCCACGTCAAGCGGGCGCTCCTATACTTGCCGGATGATGATGTCGCTGTGGTTTGGCGTCATAGCATCCAGTGCCCTGGTTCTGGGTGCCTTCATCGGCGTCCGGTTCGAACTTCCCAAGCGGCTGCTGGCCATGCTCCTGGCCTTCGCCGCCGGCGCCCTCATCACCGCCCTCGCTTTCGAACTGTTCGAGGACGCCTACGAACACGGCGGCATTATCCGCGCCGCCCTTGGCCTGATGCTGGGCGCAGTGGTGTTCACGGTCCTGAGCGCTTTGCTGGACCGGTGGGCGCAGGCCGGAGACCTGAAGCGCGCCAAGGCGGCTGACGAGGTCCAGGGCAGCGCCAAGCTCGACACTGACGCAGCGGCAAGCGACAAGCGCCCCACCTCAGCGTCCACAAGCGGAGCGGCCGGCCTGGCCCTGCTGGCCGCCGTCACCCTGGACGGCGTCCCGGAAAACCTGGCCCTTGGCATCTCCCTGGGCGAAGGAACAGGCGGTCTGGCGCTGCTGGCCGCAATCTTTGTCTCCAACTTTCCTGAAGCGCTCGTGGGTTCAGCCTCCATGCGGAGCCAGGGCCGGTCGGCCGGCAGCATTATCGGGCTTTGGGTGGCCTGTGCCGCCCTGCTGGTCATCGCCGTCGTGCTCGGCGCCGGGCCCCTGTCCGGGACCGATCCGGAAGCAATATCAATACCGCTGGCCTTTGCCGCCGGGGCTGTGATCGCTTCCCTGGCGGACACCCTGATGCCGGAAGCCTACGAACACGGCGGCCCCGCGGTGGCCCTCAGCACTGCGGCGGGCTTTGTCCTCGCGTTCGTCCTGTCGCTCGCCTGAGCCCCCACAAAACAGCTACTTGCCCAGGCCGGCCTTCCGCAGCGCCTCTGCCATGGCTGTGTTGAGGGGAGCTTCCTTCTTCGCAGGCGCGGGAGCCGCAGGGGAACGCCCGGGCGAGGGCGCCTTTCGGGCCGGGCCGCCACCCTGCTCCCTGCCGCGGCCCGGGTTCTGCGGGTTGCCGCCGGTGCGCCCTGTGACCGCGCGTCCGGCAGCGGGTTCGTCGTCGAGCCGCAGTGTCAGGGAGATCCGCTTCCGGTCCGGGTCGGCCTCCAGCACTTTGACGCGGACTACCTGGCCGGACTTTACCACTTCCCGCGGATCGGAGACGAAGCGGTTCGCCATGGCGGACACGTGCACCAGTCCGTCCTGGTGGACGCCCACATCCACGAACGCGCCGAACGCCGCAACGTTCGTCACGGTTCCTTCCAGCACCATCCCTGGTTTGAGGTCGGAAATCTTCTCAATCCCGTCTGAGAAGGTTGCGGCCGCAAACGCGGGACGCGGGTCCCGTCCCGGTTTGTCCAGCTCGGAGAGGATGTCCTGCACCGTGGGCAGGCCGAACGTCTCGTCCACGAAGTCACGGGGGTCCAGGGAGGAGGCCGGAGCCGACCCCGCTGCCGCCCGGATCTTCCGGGCTACCGCATAGGACTCGGGATGGACGCTGGAGGCGTCCAGCGGCTCCGCTCCCCCGGTGATCCGGAGGAAGCCCGCGCACTGCTCGAACGCCTTCGCACCCAGCCGCGGCACCTTCTTCAGGTCAGTGCGCCTGGCGAAGGGCCCGTGTTCGTTCCGGTAGGCCACGATGTTTTCGCTCAGCAAGGGTCCGACGCCGGCCACGCGGCTGAGCAGCGCGGGCGAGGCGGTGTTGACGTCCACGCCCACGGCGTTCACGCAGTCCTCCACCACCGCGTCCAGGCTGCGGTCCAGCTTCGAGGCTGTCACATCGTGCTGGTACTGGCCCACGCCAATGGATTTCGGATCGATCTTCACCAGCTCGGCGAGGGGGTCCTGGAGGCGGCGTGCAATGGACACTGCACCGCGCAGCGACACGTCCATGCCCGGCAGCTCCGCCGCAGCCAGTGCCGAGGCGGAATACACGGAGGCGCCCGCTTCCGAGACCACCAGCTTCTGGGGTTTGCGGTCCACCTCCGGCAGCCGCTTGATCAGTTCGGCGGCGAGCTTGTCGGTTTCCCGGGACGCCGTGCCGTTACCGATGGCCACAAGTTCGACGGCGTGCTGCCGCGCCAGCCGGACCAGCGTGGCCAGTGCTTCGTCCCACTTCCGCAACGGGGCGTGCGGGTACACGGTGTCGGTGGCCACGACCTTGCCGGTGCCGTCCACCACGGCCACTTTGACGCCGGTCCGGAGCCCCGGATCCAGGCCGAGGGTTGCCCGGTTCCCTGCGGGGGCGGCCAGGAGGACGTCCCGGAGGTTCGCCGCGAAAACGCGGACGGCTTCGTCCTCCGCGGCGGCGAACATCCTGCCGCGAAGGTCGGCCGTCAGCCGGGACAGCAGGCGGGAACGCCACGCCACCTGCGCGGTCTGGATCAACCAGGAGTCGGCGGGACGTCCCCTGTCGGCGACCCCGAGGCACCTGGCCACCGCTGACTCGTAGCGCGTGCGTGCGGCGGCAAGGGCGGCGTCGTCCTGTGGATCTGCCTCGGCAAGGTCCAGCTCGAGGACGCCGTCCTTTTCCCCGCGCAGCAGCGCGAGGACCCGGTGGGACGGCATGCCCGCAGGCGCCTGGGCGAACTCGAAGTAGTCAGCGAACTTCTGGCCGTCGCTTTCCTTCCCCTTCTTCACGCGTGAGACCATGCGGCCCTGCGCCCACAGGCGCTCTCGCAGGTCAGCGGCCAGGTCCGGATCCTGGGCCACCCGCTCCACCAGGATGGAGCGTGCCCCGGCGAGAGCCGCTGCGGCGTCGGTGACGGCGTGTTCGGGGTTGAGGTACTTGCCGGCTTCGCGTTCCGGGTCCAGGTCCGGCCGCTTAAGCAGGGAGTCTGCCAGGGGTTCAAGGCCGGCTTCCCGCGCGATCTGCGCCTTGGTCCGCCGCTTGGACTTGAAGGGCAGGTAGATGTCCTCCAGCCGGGACTTGGTGTCCGCCGCGAGGATGGCCTTCTTCAGCTCCGGCGTCAGCTGGCCCTGTGCGTCAATCGCTTCCAGGACGGCACGACGGCGGTCGGCAAGTTCGCGGAGGTAGCGGAGCCGTTCGTCGAGCTCACGGAGCTGGGTGTCGTCCAGCGTCCCGGTGGCTTCCTTGCGGTAGCGGGCGACGAACGGCACGGTGGATCCGCCGTCGAGCAGTTCAACGGCTGCCTTCACCTGCCATGCTTTGACGCCCAGCTCGGTGGCGATCTGGGTATGGATGGCATCGTCCGTTGTCGGGGAGGCGGACGGGGCGGAAGGGGCCTGCGGCAGTTGAGTCACCAGAACATCTTGCCTTACCGGATTGCGCGGCTCCACTGCTGGGGCGCGAGTCCGCTCCACCCAGGTTGTTCCGGGCAAGGGTATTCCGCTGCCGCCGGCAAAGTGCTGTAGTTGAGGTGCCGTCACAGGCACCCAATGCTCGAGGAAGAGGCCACCATGAGGGAACTGCTTATCATTTTTCAGGAGGGGTTCGACGAGGCAAACATCACCGTGACGGTTAACGGGAAGCAGGCGCGGCGGGATATTGGGGTCTCCACCAATCCGATCCTTGGCATCGCCAACGAGGTGTCCGTTGAGCTGCCGGCAAAAGGCGCGCAGGTGGGTGTGGAGGTGACGAACCGCGGCCTGAAGGCCATCACCAAGGTGAGCGGCAGGCCGAAGAGCGTGCTGGTTTCGATCGAGGACGGCAGGCTTGTGATGAAAGAGGGAACCGGCAGGGAGGCGCTGCTGTAGCGGGTTAAAGCAGCCCAAATATGGCCCTAGTAAAAGTCCATTCGCTGGAGTACGATCTGATCACCGCCGGCATCCTGGAGGACCCGGCGGGCCAAATCTCCAGAGTTTGAGCCAAAGGCCGTCGGATGGCCTGCGGCGCCCGCTGCCGGGACAGCACACCGCGCAGCCAACGACGGCGGCACCCAGGCCGGGTGCCGCCGCCGTCGTTAATTTCCGTCCTAGTTCTGGTAGGCGGGGTAGTCCGTGTAGCCCTCCGCGCCGTCCGCGTAGAACGTGGAGGGGTCCGGCTCATTGAGGGGAAGGCTTTCCTTCCAGCGGCGGGCGAGGTCCGGGTTGGCGATGGCGGGGCGGCCCACCACTACGGCGTCGGCATGTCCGTCGTCCACCAGGGCTGCTGCCTCGTCGCGGGTGGTGATCACGCCAAAGCCGGTGTTGACCAGGAAGGTCCCGCCGAAACGGACCCGGAGGTCCTGGACCAGGTCACCCGCAGGCTCGTGGTGCAGGATGCTCAGGTAGGCGAGGTTGAGCGGGGCGATGCTGTCCACCAGCACCTCGTAGGTGGCGCGGACGTCAGCGGCGTCGGTCTCGGCGATGCCCTGCACGTTGTGCTCCGGGGAGATGCGGATGCCGACGCGGTTGGCGCCCACGGCTGCCACCACCGCGTTGACCGTTTCGATGACGAACCGGGCACGGTTCTCGGGTGAGCCGCCGTAGCTGTCGTCCCGCACGTTGGAGTTCGGCGCCAGGAATTCGTGCAGCAGGTACCCGTTGGCCGAGTGCAGCTCCACGCCGTCGAATCCGGCCTCGATGGCATTGAGTGACGCGTTGACGAATTCCTGGATCACCATGGGAAGTTCGTCCGTGGTCAGGGCATGCGGCACCGGGTAGGGCTGCTTCCCCTGCGGGGTGCGGACGATGCCGTCAATGGCGACGGCGCTGGGGGCCACCAGCTCGAGCCCGCCGGTGATGTCAGGGTGCGATACCCGTCCGCCGTGCATGATCTGGGCGAACATGCGGCCGCCTTCGGCGTGGACGGCGTCGGTGACCTTCTTCCAGCCGGCAACCTGTTCCTCGGTGACGATGCCGGGCTGGCCGGCGTAGGAGCGGCCAACCCGGGTCGGGAACGTTCCTTCGCTGACGATGAGGCCCAGGGACGCGCGCTGGCGGTAATGCTCTGCGACAAGCGGACCGGGGACCCCTGCCTCACCTGCGCGGAGCCTCGTCAAGGGTGCCATGACCAGGCGGTTGGGAAGCTCAAGTTCGCCGAGGCTGAGGGGGGAAAACAGCATGCGCGGTTCCTTTCGAAGGCTGAAGACGTACTGCCTTGGCCAACCGGGATACTGCAGCAACTATTCCTGTTGCGATGGGAATCACAGCAGGTGGACGGCGGGCTGCGGGGCCTTCGGCCGCCGCCTACCTTGCAGCCCCGGGGCAGCCCTGGCCCTCGGGGTTGGCGTTGCAGTCGTCAGCGTAGTTGCGCGTCAGCGAGCGCCACACACTGATGGTTTGCGGAGGAGCGCTGAACTGGCCCTGGCCGGGAATCGGCAGGGGCGGCCCGGCATTGACCGAATAGGTTCCCTGGAAGGTGGTGGTCAGCACAACCTGGAAGTCACCGGTAGCCCCGTAGGCGTGGCTCGTCCGGGTCTTTTCGCCCCACCGGTCCTGGGGCAGCGGCCCGCCCATGGAAGGCTGGGGTCCGAACACGGTCCCGTCGCCGTAGTTCCACGTGTACTGGAATGGGGTGGCCACGATGTGCACCTGCTGCCCGAACATGGTGACGTCGAACTGCTGCTCGGCTGCCTCCGCGTAGAAGTTGGTCTCAGCACCCCGCAACGTGTGCGGGCTGGGTTGTGCCACCACTGTTCCAGCATTGACCGGCAGGCTCTGGAACTCTCGCTGGATGTCAGCTGCGATCCTGGGCAGCAAGTCCTCGGGCCTGGCGTCGAAAAGGCACGTGGGGCCGGAGTGATGAGCCCAAACAGCGCCGGGCACACCTCGGGGGCGGGAGAGCCAGGTGACGGGAATGCCCTCTTCACCGTCTGGCCCGTTCTTGCACTCCAACTGGCGGGCAAGGCAAGGAGTATCAAAGTCTCCCCCACCGAGGTGGCACTGGAGTTCGTACTTGTACTCATTCGGGTCGGTATGGGCAGTGCCTGGTGCTGCGCGCGTCAGTTGGCCAGTATTTTCGTCGATGACCCACTGATCTGCGCCAACCCCGAGACCTCTCTCCTCATAACCCAGAGAAATATCAGCAACCGCGACGGCTGTAGTAATCAACAGCAAAAGCAAGGTCATGCATAGAACTTTGAACAACCTGGCTTTCATCCTGCTACCTGATCAAACCGAGGTCAGTCATTATCCATCCCGTGCCTCCATATGCAGCGGCTGCACGGCTTCCCGTATTGCTAGCGGCCGTAGGAGCTTGGTAAAGACTTCCGTCCGGTTTTCTTACTTCAATTGTCCCCTGCAGTACCTGGACAACGGCGTGCGGTTCTACCCCAGATTCCATGTTGACCGTGATGGCAGGAGTTTCAATTTTTCCTCCGGAGACCCAACGGCCCTCAGCCCAAGCTTCCGATACTCCGTCCCTCAACCCTTTGCAGAAGACACACCCGGGGGCGCTGATCTCCATCAGTCTTTCCGTTTTGCCGGTTTCGAATGCGTAGTTGAGCGTGGCATACCAATACCGTACAAACGCCTCCAGCCCCTCTTTCGTCTCCGTCTTCGCCACCTCGGGCAGCACCGGGACGGGAACGTTTTGGGCGGGGCCGGAGGCGTCGGCCGGCTTGTACACGGCGGTGGGTGTCGGGGTCGGGGTGGACGGAGGGCTGGACGTGGCCGAACCCGTCGGCGTGGAGGACACGGCACCGGGATCTGCGGGGGCTCCACCCGCGCAGCCGGCCAGCATGAGTGCCGCAGCAACAGCAGCACCGGCAGCAGCTGACCGGATTCCCCAAGGCGTGGAGACGTTCATTGATGTCATGGGCCGCTAATCCCCCAGTAGTTTCAAGACGGCTAACTCCGGACAATGACTTAAGGGTAGCCCAGGTCACATTTCACCCATCAAACTTATCCACAGCTACCGCCAATGGTTTATCACCACAGAAGCCCTGAAAGACGTCATAAAGGGAGCCGGCGCATGAATGCGCCGGCTCCCTTCCCTCAAAGCCCTTTCCCGTGACCAGGCGAAGCTACTTTTGCGGAGGCAACACCAACTCCCCTGTCTTGTCCGTGGACAAGGCGAGCGACGAGACATACTGCGGGCCGCCGTTGGGCGCGTCCTTCGCCGACCGCACCATGTCCGGACGCTCAAACTCAATCCCCGTGACGTGGCAGAGGAGCTTGGCGTCGCTGGGGTTCCCGTCGGCGTCGAACATCGGCAGGTCGATGCCGTCGTCGGTGCGGCGGAGGTAGTACCGTCCGCGGGTGGCCAGCGCCAGCACCGGCGGAAGGACCAGGGCAAGGCCCACCGCGAAGATCGGCGAGAACGGCTGGATCGCGGAGCCAAAGGCACCAAAGAACACGGCAATCGAAATTCCCGCGGAGGCGAGCATCGACACAAAGCCCACCGGGTTCACGGCATACAGCATGCCCCGCCGGAATTCGGGGACCTTGGGGGAAATCTTCAGCAGGTATTTGTTGATGGCGATATCGGACGCCACCGTGACAACCCAGGCCATGGCGCAGTTGGCATAGAAGCCCAGGATCGTGTTGAGGAAGTCGAACATGTTGGCTTCCATCAGGACTAGGGCAATGGCCAGGTTGACCACCACGAACACCATGCGTCCCGGATAGGTCTTGGTGATGCGGGTGAAGCTGTTGGTCCAGGCCAGCGAACCCGAATACGCGTTGGTGACGTTGATCTTGATCTGCGAGATGACCACCAGCACCACGGCCAGCGTCATCGCCAGCCAGGCCGGCATCATCTCCCGGTAGACGCCGAGGAACTGGTGCACCGGCTCATTCGCCGTGGCAGACGCCGCCGGGTCCAGGGTCGCGATGAGGTAGATGGCGATGAACAGGCCCACGATCTGCTTGATCGCGCCGAAGATCACCCAGCCGGGTCCGGCCAGGATGACCGCCCGCCACCACGCCCCCTTGTTGGCTTCGGTGCGCGGCGGCATGAACCGGAGGTAGTCGATCTGTTCGGCAATCTGTGCCATCAGGGACAGGCAGACGCCGGCTGCCAGCATCACCGACGCAAGGTTGGGGCCGCCGTCGCCCGATTCGCCCGTGTACGCAAAAAAGGTGTTGATGCTCTCCGGGTGCGAGACCAGCAGGTATCCCACCGGCACCACCATCAGCAGCAGCCACAGTGGGGTGGTCCACACCTGCAGCTTGGCCAGGGTGTTCATCCCGTAGATCACCAGCGGAATGATGATCACCGTGGAGGCTGCGTACCCCAGCCACTGCGGAATGCCCAGGCCCACTTCCAGGCCCTGCGCCATGATGGAGCCTTCCAGGGCGAAGAAGATGAAGGTGAACGTCGCGAAGATGACGTTGGTGACCACCGACCCGTAGTAGCCGAAGCCGGAGCCGCGGGTGATGAGGTCAAGATCGATGTTGTACCGCGCCGCGTAGTATGCCAGCGGGAAGCCGGTGGCGAAGATGATGACGGCGGCAACCAGGATGCCGAGGATGGCGTTGACCGTCCCATAGGCGATCCCGATGTTCGCGCCGATGGAGAAGTCCGCCAGATAGGCGATGCCGCCCAGCGCACTGGTTGCCACCACCCCCGCGCTCCACTTGCGGTAGGAGCGTGGTGCGAAGCGGAGCGTGTAGTCCTCCAGGCTTTCCTTGGTGGCGTTCAGCGCTGCGGCGTTGCCCGCCGCCGGGGCCGCTTGAGCGCTTCCGACGACGGTGGCACCAGGCTGTGCCGGCGGGTCCAGCAGCTGCGTTGTCTCTTTGTCATTGCTCATGGAATTGCGTCGCTTTCGTGTCTAAGGGATCTGATGCGACGCTATACGGCACGAACGACAGCCCGGTCACGGGCTTGTTTCAGCGGCGTTAAGCCTTGACTGCTGCTGTAAACAAAAGCAGTTACCGCCCATTGTTGGCCTTCCACAAAACCGGCCGCACCTGCCGGAATTACTGTCGGAAAGGAGATCACAACCGAAAGCAAGGACGGCGATGACAACCATTACCCGCACCACGGAATACCCCATCCTGGAGACGGCCCGGCAGCAGGTCCTGGAGGGTGGAATCGGCCTCACGGAAGCGCAACTGCTGGAGGTTCTGCGCCTCCCCGACCCCGCAGTCCCCTCCGCGCTGGAGCTTGCCCACCAGGTCCGCCTCAAGCACTGCGGGGAGGACGTGGAGGTTGAAGGGATCATCTCCATCAAAACCGGCGGCTGCCCCGAGGACTGCCACTTCTGCAGCCAGTCAGGCCTCTTTGACTCCCCCGTCCGCGGCGTCTGGCTGGACATCCCGGAACTGGTCAAGGCCGCCAAGGAAACGGCCGCCACCGGAGCCACCGAATTCTGCATCGTCGCCGCCGTCCGCGGACCCGACATCAAACTCATGAACCAGATCAAGTTCGCCATCGACCGCATCAATGAGGAAGTGGACATCAACATCGCCTGTTCCCTGGGCATGCTCACCCGCCGCCAGGTTGACCAGCTCGCCTCGTGGGGAGTGCACCGCTACAACCACAACCTCGAGACGGCGCGGAGCTACTTTCCCCAGGTTGTCACCACCCACAGCTACGAGGAGCGGCTGGAGACCTGCGCCATGGTCAAGGACGCCGGCATGGAACTGTGCTGCGGGGCGCTGATCGGCATGGGCGAATCACTCGAACAGCGTGCAGAGCTGGCCGCGCAGCTGGCTGCCCTGGAACCGCACGAAGTGCCGCTGAACTTCCTCAACCCGAGGCCCGGCACGCCGCTGGAAAACCAGGAACTGATGGACGGCAAGGACGCCCTCCGCGCCATCGCCGCGTTCCGGCTGGCCATGCCCCGCACCGTCCTCCGGTACGCCGGCGGCCGGGAGCTCACCCTCGGCGATCTCGGTACCCGCGAGGGGCTGCTGGGCGGGATCAACGCGGTCATCGTCGGCAACTACCTCACCACCCTGGGCCGTCCCGCCGCCGCCGACCTCAACCTGCTGGTGGACCTCAACATGCCCATCAAGGAACTCCAGAAGACCCTATGATCCCCACCCGCTCAACCAGCTCAATCATCGGGAGCTTCTGCGGCCACTGCGGCGAGTTGTATCCGAAGGAAACGTTCGACGGCGGGAGCGCACCGCCGTCGAACGTCCTCCAGACGGGCGATGGGCAGGTGGCGGCCGCCCCTCACCAGGAGTGCGCTGCGCGGCTTCAGCTGGAACCGCCGCGCTATTGCGGCCAGTGCGGACGCCGCCTCAAGGTCCAGGTGTCACCCCACGCCTGGACGGCCACCTGCTCACGCCATGGAACCACCGCCTCCTGACCCAAAGTTCACCAAACCCTCTGGCGCGTTTCTACATAACGTAGAAGAATGGCTTCATGATGTTTGAACATGTGGATGGACAACCCGTACTGGAACTCGACGACGAGCAGTCCTGGCGTCTGCTGGAGGGCACCAAGCACGGAAGGCTGGTGGTGTCCGTCGCGGGAGAACCGGACATCTTCCCGGTGAACTACGTCACGGCCAACCGGAAAATCTATCTCCGGACGGCTCCGGGCAACAAGCTGGCCCAGTTGACCATCAACTCCACTGTTCTGTTCGAAACGGACGGCATCCTCTCGGAGGAAGCTTGGTCCGTGGTGCTGCGGGGAAAAGCCCGCGTCCTCAGCAACTCCGCGGAACTGGCAGCAGTGGAGGAGCTCGGACTGAAGACCTGGGTGCCCACCCTGAAGGACTTCTACGTGGAAATTGAGCCCACCTCCGTCAGCGGCCGCCACTTCGAATTCGGAGAACAGCCGGAACGCGAAATCTAGGAGCTCCTAGACTGAAGGCATGGCGGACAAGCTCACTCCCGAGCGGCGCAGCTGGAACATGTCCCGGATCCGGGGCAAGAACACCAAGCCGGAACTGCTGGTGCGCAGGCTCCTCCATGCCAAGGGATACCGCTACCGGCTGCACGGAAAAGCCGGCGCCACCCGCCTGCCCGGCAACCCGGACCTGGTGTTCGCCGGCCGCCGCAAAGTAATCTTCGTCAACGGCTGCTTCTGGCACTTCCATGACTGCCGCGTGGGCCTGCACGCGCCCCAGGCCAACGCCGAATTCTGGGCTGCCAAGCGCAGCCGGACCCGCGAACGGGACGCCCGCCAACGCCGCCTGCTGGAGGACGCCGGCTGGCAGGTGCTCACCGTGTGGGAATGCGAACTCAAGGACAGCTCCGCGCTGGAATCAGAGCTGGTGCGGTTCCTGGAGACCGGCCGCTGAATCGCCGCTCCTGCGTGCCTGCCCCAATGAGGATTCGCCGCTTTTAAGGCATCTTGAGCGAATCTTTCGGCATTCCCGCCGCGGTTCTTGAGTGCCGGCCGGAAAGATGGATGGGTTCAAATCACGGCAATCACAACAGAAATTCCTGGCCCCGCTGCAACCGCTCCCACTGTTGGAACGGTGCGGAAAATCAAGGGAGAAAACTATGGGCCCACGGATTAGGGGTAAACCCGCAGTCTCATCAAGAAACCCACAATTCTGTTTCCAAAACCCGTCGCGCGAAAGCAACGCCCCTAACCTGAAGTGAAACAAATGCCCCACATAACCGCCCCCTTCCAGGAAGGGACTGTTCCCGCCGAAAGGACCGTCATGAGCGCCGCAGATGATGCCCCCCGGCCCTTGGTGGACCAGTCGGTTCTCGACCGGTTGAGGGAGGAACTGGAAGAAGAAGAGGGGTACTGCAGGGTCTTCGTGGGGAACTTCATCGAGTACCTGCCGCACCGGATTGGACGCCTCCGGCTGGCGCTGACCACGGGAGACCTGGAGGGTTCAGTGGACGCAGTCCTCAGCCTGAAAACCTCCAGCCAGATGGTGGGCGCCGAGCGGCTGGCCGGCCTGGCCATGGACCTGGAGGGCGAGCTCCGCAACGAGGCCCGCCACTCGGATGTGGCAGTCGTCCTGCCGCAGCTGGCCGCCGCATTCCTCCGGCCCATCAACCTGTGCAGCCGGCAGACCATGCACCGCCTGCAGTCTCAGTGCTCGCCCGGAGCCAGGCGGTAACCAACGCCGCGGACAGTCTGGAGCCAGCGCGGCTTCTGCGGTGAGTCGCCCAGCTTCTTGCGGAGGTTGCCCATGTGGACCTCGACGGACCGTTCGTCCGCCTCGCTAATATAGCTGCCGACGTCGTAATCCTCGTCCCGCAGCCGGCGCACCAGGTCGGACTTGGTCCGGACCGTCCGGCCCGCTTCCAGGAGGGCATGCAGGAGTTCGAACTCCGTGCGGGTCAGGTTCATTTCCTTGCCGTCAACAACCACGGTCCTGGACGCGTAGCTCAGCTCCAGCCCGTTGTGGCTGAAGTTCCCCCGTTCAGGGTGGACGGCTCCGCTGTCGGCTGCGGCATCTCCTGGCATGGCTTCAGAAGGATCGGCGACAGAACGGGGGCGGCGCATCATCGCGGCGATGCGGGCGCGGAGCTCCCTGGGGCGGAACGGTTTGGTGAGGTAGTCGTCAGCTCCGGACTCCAGCCCGATCAGGGTGTCCAGCTCCTCGGTGCGGGCCGTGAGCATCACAATGTACGCGTCCGAAAATTCGCGGATCTGGCGGGACACCTCAAAACCGTCGATGTCCGGCAGGCCGAGGTCCAGGGTGATGACGTCAGGGTTGAGGGTCTTGGCCACGAGGACACCTTCTGCCCCGCTGCTGGCCACGCTTACGTCGAACCCGGCCTGGGACAGCACGGTGCGTACCAGTTCCCGGATGTCGTGGTCATCCTCGATGACCAGTCCCACTCGTGCATCACTCATAGCGCCCCCTCAGCAGCCAACGTCTGAAGTATAGCTGGCTGCCGATATCCTGCTGGCATGGCCTCACACACTCCGCCCCGCAAGTTCCGTGCCATGGACCACCCCGTGGCCTGGTCCTCGGGCAAGCTGAGGTTCTTCCGGCGGCCCTTCCACGAGTACCGGCTGACGGACCGGGTGGCGTTGAGCCAGATGCCGCTGTTCGTGACGACTCTCCTCACGGCATTCCTGGTGTGGGCGTTCTTCCCCGTCACTATGGACAACCCGCTGTTCGTGGCCTTCCTGGTGTCCCAGCTGGTGATCATGGCCCTCTGCTACCTGGTCCCGTGGGACCGGCTGCCGTACACGAGTTTCCTGATCATTCCGCTGCTGGATTTTGTCTCCATAGCCGTGGGCCGGGAGGGAGGCGGCCAGGAAAGCCTCACCGGAATCAGCCTGCTGGCCGTGTTCCCGGTGATCTGGCTGTGCGCGTCCGGGTACTACCCCCGGACGTCCCTGTGGCTGTCCTTCGTGGCCCCGCTTGCCATCATCTGGGTCCCGCTGCTGCTGAAGGGGAACCCGACGCCCCAGGACCTGGCGCGGTCCCTGCTCCTTCCGGTCATGATGCTCGGCATCGGTGTGTCCGTCAGCGTGTTGACGCTCAGCATGACGCGGCAGCAGCGCGCTCTTGAGGAGAAGGACGCCCAGCTGCAGGACAACCTGGGCACCAGCCAGCGCCAGGGGGCGCTCCTGAACACCATCCTGGACACCGTCCATCTGGGAGTCCTGGCAGTCGATGCGGACGGGAACGACGTCCTGATGAACAGGAGGCAGCGGGTCAACCACGAGCTCGCCCGGCCCAAGGACATTGCGGATCCGAACGAGTCCCAGCTGCTGGTCTTCGGGCCGGACCGCGTGACGCTGGTTCCCGTTGAGGAGCGGCCGGTCCGCCGCGCCGTCCTCGGGGAAACCTTCACCGATTACCTTGTGTGGCTGGGCTCCGGCCGCGACCAGCGCGCCTTCGTGACCACCGCGCGGGCCATGAAGGACAACGACGGCGCGTTTGCCGGTTCCGTGATTGTCTTCAGCGATGTGACGGACCTCGTGAACGCCCTGACGGCCAAGGATGATTTCGTCTCCAGCGTCTCGCACGAATTCCGGACGCCGCTGACCTCGATCCTGGGCTACGTTGAAATCCTGCTCGCCGAAGAGCCGGAGGACAGCCAGCGCGACATGCTGGACATCATCCGCCGGAACTCCGAACGGCTCCTCACGCTGGTGTCGGACCTGCTGTCCAGCCGGAACGGCCAGCTGATCGTGACGCCCCAGGCCGTGGACGTGGCAGAACTGGTGCGCTCCAGCGTTTCCTCCGCCATCCCACGCGCGGCGGCTTCGGGAGTGGCGCTTGAGGCTGACACCCCGGACCGGCTGGAGGCCCACGTGGACGGGCCCAGAATCGCGCAGGTGCTGGACAACCTGGTGTCCAACGCCATCAAGTACTCCCCCGACGGCGGCAGCGTGATGGTCTCGCTCGCGCAGGAGGACGGGCACGTGGCCTGCCGGGTCACCGATACCGGCATGGGCCTGAGCCCGGAAGATGCGTCTGAGGTTTTCGCCAAGTTCTTCCGGGCCAGCAGTGTCCGCCGGACAGCCATCCCCGGGGTGGGGCTGGGCCTGCCGATCAGCAAGGCGATCGTTGAGGCCCATGGCGGTACCATCGAGGTGGACAGCGCCCTAGGCGAAGGGACAACCTTCACGTTCCGGGTTCCGGTCTAGTCGGGGCGGGTGGGGACTACTTCTCCCCATGATTGCCGTGCGAGCTCCCGCACTGAGGCGAGGATGTCCGACGGCGGCCGGGACAGGTCCAGCGGAAATTCCACAATGTCGATGTCCGTGTTGAGGATGCGGCGGAGCTTTACCTCGCCGGCGCCGGCGTACACAAGCCAGGCTGTGGGCACAGCCAGTGCCGTGCAGTGCCCCGGCATCTGGTAATGGTCTGCGGTCAGGGAAGCGCCGGGATCAGTGGCCGCCCTGTATTTGGCGTTGTACACCGCCACGGGCCGTCCGCCGAGCAGGTGGACAGCGTCCGGCCGCACCGAGAGCCTGTCCGCGTCGTTCACTGCCTCACTCAGGAGGGTGCTGAACTGGAGCCGGAGTTCCCCGGGGTAGGCAGCCATCGCCTCACGCAGCGCGGTGCCCACAAAATCCCCAAACACCTGGACCATGTCCACCACAAAGGAGGCGGTCTGCTGGGTTCCCTGCCCGGCCTCGGCGGAGGCATTGCGCAGGATCAGCTCAGCCAGGCGCAGCACCGCGTGGTAGCGGAGGTTCATGCGGTTTGCTTTCCACCGGGGCAGCGGTGCTCCTGCCGGGAGGCGCGTAACGGCGTCGAGCTTTCCCTTGAGCTGGCGCAGCCGGCTCAGCACCTCGGGGCGGACGCGCGGCACCTGGCCCATCCGTTCCAGCGCGGCGCGCAGGATCCGGTTCTCGGCAATGTCCTCGGTGAACTCGTCGTAGGACACCTCCAGGGGCACCAGCATGCCGGGCCGCCGGGAAATCTGGTCCGAAATCCTGATCCGTCCCTTGACCGTCCGGAGCGATTCATCCACGGTGAGATAGCCCTGCAGGACGCCGCGTCCCAGGGCACGTTCGGCCTTGCGCCAGCGACTCCGCCAGCGCGCTCCACAGCTCCCGGTCCTCCACGGCTGAGACCGAATCGGGGCGGAAGCCCTGCTCGCCGGCGTAGCTGAGCAGGAACAGGAGCCGGCTGAGCCCCAGCCGGTCCTTGGGACGCACGTCGAGCTGTACCGTGGCCGTGCGCACCGAACCCACGTTGCCCACCGGCTCGATCCGGTACAGCCCAAGGCCCATGGGTGATGCCTTGGCCAGGCCGCTGGAATTCAGGAAGGACGCGCTGGCCGGGTCCAGCCGCTCCACGATGCCGCGGGACAGTTCATCCAGCACCAGGTGCCGGACAGACGTGCCGGGGTCAGCGGGCCGCAAGGCGTCCCAGCAGCTGGTCCAGCCCGAAGCGCTCCTCCAGCTGCGCCCGGGTCAGCTGGCCGTGGTAGTGCTCCTCCAGCAGCGGCATGAGCTCGTACTTCCAGATCCGGCGGAGCCCGGCGGGGGTCTGGGCGGCGGGCTTCATGAAGTAGGACGGGCCAATCATCAGGTCCCGGTCCCACTCGTCAATCGCACTGTTCAGGGCATCCAGCAGCAGCGCCGGCGTGAGGTCGAGCTGCCGGGCCTGGAGGAACCGCAGCAGGGAGCCCTTCACAGGCTCGGTCTGCGGGTGCAGCTCGATGAAGGAGAACCGGCGGCGGATGGCGGCGTCCATCATGGCGATGGAACGGTCTGCCGTGTTCATGGTGCCGATGATGTAGAGGTTGTCCGGCAGCGTGAACGGCTCGTTGGGGCTGTACTGGAGGTAAATCCGGTCGTCCCGGTATTCCAGCAGGAAGTACAGTTCGCCGAACACCTTGGCCAGGTTGGCGCGGTTCATCTCGTCGATGATCAGGAAGTACGGCTTGTTTTCGTTGCCGGGCTTCGCCGCTTCCTCCGCGAGCCGGCGCAGCGGCCCCGCCACCAGCTTGAAGGAGACCTGGCCTTCGTCGGTCTTGTCCGGCCGGTATCCCTCGAAGAAGTCCTCATACGCGTAGGAGGGGTGGAACTGGACCAGCTTGACCCGCTCGTCCGTGGTGTCATCCGCCAGTTCGGCGGCGAGGTGCTTGGCCAGGTAGGTCTTGCCGGTCCCCGGCGGCCCATACAGGACCAGCTGGCGGTTCTCCTCCAGCAGCTCGGCGATCTCCTGGAGCGGCTCGAGCTCCATGTGCAGCGAGTCGGCGAACTCGCGGGTCAGCGGGCGGAAGCCCTCCTGGACGGGAGGCACGACGGCGGCCGCTTCAGCGTCGCCGTCGGGCTCTGTTTCCGCTTCGGCCGGCAGGAGCGCCTGCAGCGCCTGCACCACCTTGGTAACGTCCACGACGATTCCGGCGGTGGCCAGCTGCCGCTGGACGTGCCGCGGCAGGCTGGTGGTGGTGTGTCACTCGTCGAACCAGCGGACCTTGCGGCGCAGGCGCCGGTTGTCGTCGTTGTGTTCGGGCTCCCCGAGCACCACCCCCAGGCTCACGGTGCCGGCGTGCTGGTACAGCACCACGTCCCCCGGCTTCATGACCGTCAGGAAGGCAAAGACAGCAGTCTTGGTGTCCTCCCGCTCCACGTAGCCGAGGTGCTTGTAGTCCTCGTCCACGGCGTGCTGGACCAGCCCTGCGGTAACGCCGGGGTCCAGCAGGCGGAGATGTTCGACGTCGAGGGTCGCCTTCTCCTCGCCCTGCCAGGCTGTGAGGAGCTCGGTGTTGTCGCTGTGCGTGCGCAGCAGCCAGGCCCGCCGGCCGGGGTCGCCCACCTTGCGCCACTGGCTGACGAGCTGGCGGGAGTACCAGTCGATGCGCTGGCCGGCCTGCTCGTCAAGGTGAAGGCGGATGCGGTGGATGTCAGCGGTGACGTCCTCTTCGGTGTTCCCCTTCGCGCCGCCCACCAGGGAGGCAAAGGCGTCCCGGATTTCCTGCCGCTCCACATCGGCCACCACGGGCTCGCAGTAGCTCGGCCAGGACAGGAATTCGATGCTGCGGCGGATGGCCGGCTGGTCGTCCGGCGTTCCCGCCGCCAGCCGATGGAAGTTAAGCGGATCCTGCAGCGCACCGGTGATAACCGCCGGCGGCTGCTGGTCCACGTGCTGCACGAACCGGCACAGCCACTTCAGGTGGTCCCAGATGGTCCAGTTGAACTCCGCCGTCCGGTCCCTGATCACGCCGTGGTCCGTCATTCCCTGGTAGAGCTCACCCGGCAGCTCCAGCGGAGGCTCCAGCCAGGACGCGGCCTCTGCGACGCGGGCACGCTTGACCTTCAGCGACTTCACCTCGTGCGCCAGGGGCAGCGACTGCAGGAACAGCAGTTCGACGGCCAGCTGCTTCGCTTCCCGGGACGCACCCTCAAGGTTCCGCCGGAGGTTGGTCATCATGGGGGCCTTGGGGTCCGGCGTGCCCCGCTCCAGCCGCTCCAGGAGCTCGGCCGCAGCCTCCGACGTCCACGTCAGGGTCCGGCCATCCAGGGCCGACGGCTTCCCCAGCAGCCCCGGGCCCAGCACAAACCAGGCCGCGTCCTCGATCTCCCGTGAGATGCCGAGGGCGCGGGTCATGGCAGCAGGGGAGGCGGGGGTCATGCCTCCAAATTTACAGGGTCCAGCTGGACGGGCCCTTAAAGGTCGTACGCCCCCGGCAGCTCCGGTGCCGCTACTTGCCTGCGCCGGGACGCTTCCGGCCGAAGGTGAAGTAGCCCACGGGGCCGATGAAGTTGATGAAGGATGCTGCCCGCCATGCGGCCTTGGGGCCATTGATGAGCGCCGCGGGCCGCTTCGAAATGTCCCGCTGCGCCGCCACCAGCAGGGACACCTGCGCGATGGCCACCAGGATGGTGCCGGCCTTTGCTGACGGGGACATTTCTTTCCAGGTCTTTTTCTGGGCCATGTTTGCTCCTTGTATAGGTTCTCAGTTTCCGATGCTTGCTGCTCCCGCGCAACGGGGCGTGTGCCGGCGCATCCGCGTCACGCCGTGAAAGGCGCCAGGCGTTCCTTCTGTTCAGGCGTCAGCCGCTGCACGCGGCCCGTGGCCTCGTCCACGAATGCCAGGTGGCTGCTCGCCCTGACGCAGTCCTCCAGGGTGACGGGGTCCTGGATGAGGTAGTGGATATCGAAGCTGGCCCCTTTGACGGCGCCAATCCACACCTGCACCACGGCCGGCACGTTCCGGTACTCGAGGGTCCTGACGTACCGGATCTTGTGGTCCACCACCAAAGCCATGGTGCCTTCCGGGACGTCATTGAACAGCGAGACATGCGGATCAATTCCGGGCGCGCCGGCACCGCGGGGCGGGCCGAAGGCCGCGATGCGGGCCTCCTCAAGCATCCGGACAATCTGGACGTTGTTGATGTGCCCGTAAGCGTCCATGTCTCCCCAGCGCATGGGGACAAGGACCTCGATCCGCTGGCTTCCGTTGGTGCTCAACTGTGCACCGCCGTCGAATCGTCCACCGGGACGTCCCCTGCATCCGCCCCGGCGAACTGGGACATGTACAGGCGGTAGTACGCGCCCCGTGCAGCGAGGAGGACCTTGTGGTTCCCCTGCTCCACGATCCTGCCGTTCTCCATCACCAGGATGGTGTCGGCGTCGCGGATCGTTGAGAGCCTGTGGGCAATCACAAAGCTGGTGCGGTCCGTGCGGAGCGCGGCCATGGCCTTCTGCACCAGCAGCTCGGTGCGCGTGTCAACGGAACTGGTGGCCTCGTCGAGGATCAGCAGCGAGGGATTCGCCACGAAGGCCCGGGCGATGGTGATCAGCTGTTTTTCGCCGGCGCTGACGTTGTTGCCTTCCTCGTCGATGACCGTGTTGTAGCCCTCCGGCAGGGCCCTCACGAAGCGGTCCACGAAAGTGGCCTTGGCGGCCGCCATCACCTGATCCTCCGTGGCTTCAAGGTTGCCGTAGCGGATGTTGTCGTAGATGGACCCGCCGAACAGCCAGGCATCCTGCAGCACCATGCCCACCTTGGAGCGGAGCTCGGAGCGGCTGAGGTGGGTGATGTCCACGCCGTCCAGCATGATGGAGCCGGCATTGAGCTCATAGAACCTCATGACCAGGTTGACCAGGGTGGTCTTTCCGGCGCCGGTCGGCCCCACGATGGCCACGGTGTTTCCCGGTTCGGCGGTGAAGGACAGGTCCTCGATCAGCTTCTTGTCCTCCGTGTAGCTGAAGGTGACGCTGTTGAAGTCAACGTGCCCGTCAGTCCTGGCCGGGAGGTGCTCGGTGGCGGTTTCCTCATCCTGCTCATCGGCGTCGAGGAACTCGAAGACCCGTTCAGCGGAGGCCACGCCGGACTGCAGCATGTTTGCCATGCCGGCCATCTGGCCCAGCGGCTGCGTGAACTCGCGGGAGTACTGGATGAATGCGGTGGCGTCGCCCAGGGACATGGACCCGGAAGCCACCCGCAAGCCGCCCACCACGGCGATGCCCACGTAGCTGAGGTAGGAGACGAACTGCATGACCGGGAAAATGATGCCGGAGACGAACTGCGCCCCGAAGCTGGCCTTGTACAGTTCCTCGTTGCGTTCCTCGAACCGTTCCAGCATGTCCGCGTCGCGGCCGAACACCCGCACCAGGTCATGCCCCGAGAAGGACTCCTCGATCTGCCCGTTCAGCGCGCCCGTGTTCTTCCACTGGGCGGCAAAGAGCTTCTGGCTGCGCACGCCGATCATGCCTGCTGCCACCCCCGAGAGGGGAAGGGCAACCAGCGCTATCAGGGCCAGCTGCCAGGACACGATGAACATCATCACCACGATGCCGATGACGGTCAGCAACGAGTTGATGAGCTGGGCGAAGGCCTGCTGGAGCGCCTGTTGGATGTTGTCGACGTCGTTCGTTACCCGGGACAGCACGTCGCCGCGCTGGCGGGTGTCGAAGTAGTTGAGCGGGAGGCGGTTCAGTTTCCGTTCGGTGTCATCGCGGAGCCGCCGGATCACCTTCATCACGATGCGGTTCAGCACGTAGCCCTGCAGCCAGAGGAAGATATTGGCCACGAAGTACATCAGCAGGACCACTGCAATGAGCATGCTGAGCTTGTCGAAGTTGATGCCGGTGCCCGGCACCAGTTCCATCCGGGAAACCATGTCTGCAAAGTTGTCCTGGCCCTGCTGGCGCAGACCGTCCACGAACTGTTCCTTGCTGCCGCCGGCCGGAAGCTGCTTTCCCACCACTCCGGCAAAGATGACGTCCATGGCCTGGCCCAGGATCTTGGGGGCGATGACGTTCAGGACCACGGCGATCACCACCATGCCCACCACCACGTAAATGCCCAGGGCCTCAGGCTTCAGCAGCCCCATGAGCCGCTTGGCGGAGGGCCAGAAGTGCTGGGCCTTCTTGGCGGGCATCCCGCCGAACATGTCTCCGTCGGCCTCGGAGGGCTTGAATTCCTCCTCGACGAAGTCGTCGTCCTCGACGGATCCCTCCACCAGCTCCGCGTCGGGGGCGTCCTGGGCAGCTGATGTTTCGCTGATCTCGGTGGAGTCCTTCCTGCGGGCGCTCATGCCATCTCCTCCACGCTCAGCTGGGATTCAACGATTTCCTGGTAGGTGGGCGAGGTTTCCAGGAGTTCCTGGTGTTTACCGCGGTCCACGATGCGTCCGTTGTCCAGCACCAGGATCTGGTCCGCCTCGGTGATGGTGGAGATCCGCTGCGCCACGATGATCACGGTGGCGTCTGCGGTGATGCCTTTCAGCGCGGCCCGGAGCCGGGCATCGGTGGCCACGTCCAGTGCGGAGAACGAATCGTCGAAGAGGTACACGCGGGGCCTGCTCACGAGTGCCCGGGCGATGCAGAGGCGCTGGCGCTGGCCGCCGGAGACGTTGGTCCCGCCCTGGGAGATGCGGGATCCGAGGCCGTTTTTCTTGGCACGGACGAACTCGTCGCCCTGCGCCACCTGCAGCGCTTCCCACAGTTCCTGGTCCGTGGCATCGGTTTTTCCGAACCTCAGGTTGTGCTCGATGGTGCCGGAGAAGAGGTAGGGCCGCTGGGGCACCAGGGCCACCCGCCGGGTGATGTCGGCCCGGTCCATCCTGCTGACCGGGACCCCGTCCAGCAGCACCTCCCCCTCGGCGGGGTCGTAAAGCCGCGGCAGGAGGGACAGGAGGGAGGTTTTCCCCGAGCCTGTGGAACCGATGATCGCGATGGTCTGGCCGGGCTGCGCCGTGAAGCTGATGTTGCTCAGTACCGGCGACTCAGCGCCAGGGTAGGCGAAGGTGACGTTCCGGTACTCCACCACGCCGGCCAGCGTGCCCGGCACCTCCGGGTGTTCCGGATCGTGGATGGAGGGCTCGACGTCGAGCAGCTCGCCTATACGGTCCGCGCAGACTGACGCGCGCGGGATCATCATGGCCATGAAGGTGCCCATCATGACGGCCATCAGGATTTGGAGCAGGTACTGCAGGAAGGCGGTCAGGGCGCCCACCTGCATCTCGCCTGAGTCCACGCGCTGCCCGCCAAACCACAGCACGGCCGCGGTGGACAGGTGGAGGATCATGCCGATGGCAGGGAACATCAGGACAAACAGGGCGCCGATCTTCAGCGAGACATCCGTCAGTTCCTTGTTCGCTCCGCCAAACCGCTGCGTTTCATACGGTTCCCGGACGAAGGCGCGGACCACCCGGATGCCGATGATCTGCTCGCGCAGGACGGCGTTGATGCGGTCGATCTTTTTCTGCATGGACCGGAACAGCGGCATGAGCCGGACCACCAGGTATCCAACCACCACGGTGAGGAGGGGCACCGACACCCACACCAGCCAGGACAGGTTGAGGTCCTCGCGCAGCGCCATGATGATGCCGCCGATGCACATGATGGGCGTTGCCACCATGAAGTTCAGCCCCATCAGCACAAGCATCTGGACCTGCTGGACGTCGTTGGTGCCGCGGGTGATGAGCGTCGGGGCACCAAAGGCATTGACGTCCATGGCAGAGAAGCTGGTGACCTTGCGGAACACCCCGCGGCGCAGGTCGCGGCCCATGGCCATGGCGGTCTTCGAGCCGAAGTAGACACCCGCAATGGCGGTGCCCACCTGGATGAACGCCACCGCCAGCATCACCGCACCCGTCCGCCAGATGAAGTCGGTGTCCCCGCGGGAGACCCCCTGGTCGATGATCTGGGCGTTCAGGCTGGGCAGGTATAGCGCCGCGATGGTGGACGCCAGCTGGAACACAATGACGGCCGCGATAAACGGCCTATACGGCCTGGAAAACCGCCGTATGAGGGTGAGGAGCATGCCCACGTGTCCTTAGTGATGAGTTTGATGATGGGTTCGCAAAGAGTAGGAGGCTTAAGTAGTAGCAGCCGGGGCCGACATCCTCAGCCTTCCCACTCTACGAAACTCCTTCCCGTGGTGAAACAGGCCCCGGGAAAGATCATCCGCGGGGAGTACCCCTCAGGGTCACCTGCCTGCCGTGGCGAGCTCCGCCGTCGTGCCCTTATCCCCGGCACCCGGCTGGATGTCCACCGTGCGCCGGAGGGGCTTCTCCTTGATAAACAGCACGGACACCAGCGCCACGACGGCCACGGCAGCCGAGATCAGGAACACCTCCGCCGTGGCGTCACCATAGGCAGCCCGCATGATGTCGCGGACAGGTTCCGGCATGTGCGCCAGGTCCATGCTGGCACCGGCCGCGCCTCCCTCAACGGGGATGCCTGCGGTTGCCAAGCCCTGCGTGGCCAGCTCGCTCACCCGGTTGGCCAGGATGGCGCCCAGGACGGAGACACCGATGGCGCCGCCCACGGACCGGAAGAAGGCAACCGAGGCACTTGCCGTGCCGATGTCTGACGCCCGGACAGTGTTCTGCACGGCCAGGACAAGGTTCTGCATCAGCATGCCCAGGCCGAGGCCCAGCACTGCGGTGAAGGCCCCTGCGTGCCAGAGTTCGGTGGTGTGGTCCAGGGTTCCGGACAGTCCCAGCCCGCCGATCAGCAGGATGGAGCCGGCGATCAGGTAGCCCTTCCACTTGCCCGTCCGGCTGATCAGCTGTCCGGAGACCACTGAACCGACCAGGTTTCCGGCGATCATCGGAAGGGTCAGGAGCCCGGCTTCCGTGGGGCTGGCACCGCGCGCCACCTGGAAGTACTGCCCCAGGAAGGTGGAGGACCCGAACATTGCCACGCCCACGGCCACGGAGGCGAGGATGGCCAGCGCCGTGGTGCGTTCGGAGATGATCTTGAGCGGGATGATGGGCTGCTCCACCTTGGATTCCACCAGCACCAGCAGGGCCAGCAGGAGGATTCCGCCGCCCACCATGACGGCGGTCTGCCACGAAATCCAGTCGTAGTAGGCGGGATTGCCGGCGAACGAGACCCAGATCAGCAGGAGGCTCACGCCGGCGGTCAGCAGGATGGAGCCCAGCCAGTCAATCTTGGCGGGTCGGCGCACGTGGCTGATCTTGAGGGTGACCTGCAGCAGGATGAGGGCGACGACGGCGAGCGGCACGCAGACGAAGAAGGTCCAGCGCCAGCCGAGCGGGCTGTCCACGATGAAGCCGCCCAGCAGCGGTCCGCCGGCGGTGCCGACTGCCATGACCGCTCCCATGTAGCCGGAGTATTTCCCGCGGTTCCGCGGCGGGATCATGGTGCCGATGATGGCCTGGGACAGGGCAGTGAGTCCGCCCATGGCCACGCCCTGGATCACGCGGGCACCCAGCAGCAGCGGGATGGTTTCGGACAGGCCGGCCATAACGGAGCCGGCCACGAAGATGATGATGCTGAGCTGGACCAGGACCTTCTTGTTGTAGAGGTCGGCGAGTTTGCCCCAGATGGGGGTGGTGGCGGCGTTGGCCAGCAGCGCGGCGGTGATGACCCAGGCGAAGTCGGTCTGCGTGCCGTGCAGGTCGGACATGATGGTGGGCAGCGCGTTGGCCACGATGGTGCTGCTGAGGATCGCCGTGAAGAAGGCGGCAAGGAGACCGGTGAGGGCTTCCATGATCTGGCGGTGGGACATCTCGGGCGGAGTGCCTGCTGGGGCGCCGGCTGATGTGGCGGGGGCGGCAGTTCTTGCCATAGGTCTGCTCCTAAGCGGTGGTGGTGATGGTGCCGGCCGCCGTTGCCCGGGCTGATTGTTTGAGTGATTCGGTGAGCTTGTGCAGGATCCTGGCCGTGTTACCGGCGTCTTCCTCGCTCCAGTCGCGCAGGTAGTCCTGCAGGACCGCCGTCCGCTGGTCCTCGATGTGGCGGAGTTTCTCCGCCCCCAGGGGCGTCAGGGCAACCAGCTGGGCACGGCCGTCGTCCGGGTCCTGCCTGCGGACCACCAGCCCATGCTCCTCCAGGTCCGCGATGTGCCGGCTGAGCACCGGCGCGCTGACTCCCAGCCGCTCAGCGAGGCGCGTGGCCCTGGCCTCCCCCTCCCCCACGAAGCGCAGCACGCCCTGGAGCGCCACACCTGTGTCCTGCCCGCGCACGCTGGCCGTGGCGATGCACCGCACCGCCCGCTGGAGATCGAAGATTTGGTACACAAGATCCGCTGCCGTATCCGGCGCTACTGCCATGGTTGAAGGGCTCCTCAGTTGTTTGCCTGAAGCAACCATATCTTAAACTCGTTGCTTTGGGAAACTAAACGCTCCCGGCGGGGCACGCAAAAGGCCCCAGCTCAATGCGAGCTGGGGCCTTTGGGGCGTCCGGGTGTGGAGGAGCAGGCGGTCATTCCGCCAGGTGCGTGGGCGCAAACATCTTCAGCAGGGTTTCCACCACGACGACGTTCGGCCCGTCAGCCGCGAATCCTGCCTTCAGCGCGTCCCCCACGCCCTCCGGCGCCACCTTGACGGCAGGCACACCGAACGCCTCGGCAAGTTTGACGAAGTCCGGGCGGGCCAGTTCGGTGGCCGTGGCTTTGCCGAATGCGCCCACCATGTATTCGCGGAGGATGCCGTAGCCGCCGTCGTCCACAATCAGCCAGGTGACAGGAACGTTGTGCTGCCTCGCGGTGGCAAGTTCGGAGATGGAGTACATCGAGGATCCGTCACCGGACACTGCGAGTACCCGGGCAGAGCCGGAGGGCCTGCCAACAGTTTCGAGTCCCACGGCCGCGCCGATGGCTGCCGGGAACCCGAAGCCCAGCCCGCCGGCGCCCTGGGCTGAATGGAACTGGCCCTCGCGGGCGTCCCAGCAGCTCCAGCCCCAGTAGGCCGCGATGGTCATGTCCCAGAAGGTCTGCATGTCCGCCGGCACCGCCTCGCGGATGTCCGCCATGAACTTCAGTTCCTTGGACAGGTCCTGCGACTCCAGGCGTGCGCGGACCTTCGCCAGGGATTCCCTGACCAGCTCCTCGGGCGGTTTTCCGTGCCAGGTCGGCATTGTCCGGCCCGCCCCGGCGTCCAGGGCTTCATCAAGGGCGGCGAGCGCCTGGCCTGCGTCTGCCCGGATCCCCAGCCCGGGGCGGTTGGACTCCAGGACCCTCGGTTCGGCGTCGATCTGGATAATCCGGCCGCGGGGCTCGAACGTGAAGTAGTTGGAGGTAACCTCGCCCAGGGATGATCCGATCACCACCAGGACATCCGCGTCCTCCAGCAGGTCGGTCATGTAGCGGTCCTCGATCCAGGACTGCAGCGAGAGCTCATGGTTCCAGGGAAAGGCACCGTTCCCGCCCGGAGTGCAGATCACGGGAGCACGAAGCTTCTCGGCAATCGAGAGCAGGGACTTTTCGGCCCGGCCCCGCCGCGTGCCGCCGCCGGCGATGATGGCCGGACGTTCCGCGGACTGCAGCCACTTCACGGCTTCCCGGACCAGCTCCACCCGGGGTGGATTGTCCGCCGCCTCGGCGAGCGCATCCTCCACCGGGGGCACCATGATGGGATCGAGCAGGACGTTCTGCGGAATCTCCAGCCAGACCGGACCCTGGGGCGAGGAGATCGCCTCGGTCCAGGCGTCCTGGATGGCAGAGGGGATGCCGGAGGCGTGCTGGATCAGCCGCTGGCTCTTGGTGACGTTGGCCGCGGACGCCTTCTGGTCATCGAGCTGGTGCAGCATGCCCTTGCGCCTGGCCCCCAGGCCCTCGAGCGGGATCTGGCTGGCCACCACAACCATGGGAACCCCCGTGGCGTAGGCTTCCTGCAGCCCGGCCAGGGACGTCAGCGCGCCGGGACCGGTGGACAGGAACAGGACACCCACCTCGCCCGTTGCGCGGGAATACCCGTCCGCGGCGAATGCACTGTTGTTTTCCACCCGTGAAGAGACGAACTGCAGGTTGCCGCGGCCCATGGCGTCGAAGAGGCCCAGGGCATGCTGGCCGGGGATGCCAAAGACGGTCTTGGCGCCCAGCGCCTCAAGGGTTTCGACGACGAGGTCCCCGCCGTTGCGCACACCCTCGCCCGGATTCTTTTCAGCCTGTGCTGCCGCCCCATCCGCAGTGACGTCGCCCATCCGGCTACTCCTTGCCTGCCGGTGCGAACCCCGCCGGACGGCGGGATTCCTGGCCCAGGGCCTGGGCGGCGTACCCGTTGGCCGCTCCAAAGCGGTCCCCTGCCACGGCGTTGTCGGCCATCAGCGTGACCAGTTCGTAGGCGACATGGCTGGCGGCCACGCCGGTGATCTCGGCATGGTCGTAGGCGGGGGCCACCTCCACGATGTCCGCTCCCACGAGGTTCATGCCTCGGAAGCCGCGGATGATTTCCAGAAGCTCCCGGCTGGTGATGCCGCCGGCCTCGGGAGTGCCGGTGCCCGGGGCGTGGGCGGGGTCCAGGACGTCGATGTCAACGGAGATGTACAGCGGGCGGTTGCCGATCCGGTCACGGACCTTCGCCACCGTTTCCAGGACGCCCTGGTAGTAGACATCGGCAGAGGTGACGATGCCGAACCCAAAGCGATGGTCGTCGTCGAGGTCCTTTTTACCGTAGAGGGGGCCGCGGGTGCCGATGTGGCTGATGGCTTCCGTGTCCAGGATGCCTTCCTCGACGGCGCGGCGGAACGGGGTGCCGTGCGTGTACTCGGCTCCAAAGTAGGTATCCCAGGTATCCAGGTGCGCATCAAAGTGCAGCATGGCGATGGGCCCGCCGGCACGCTCGGCAGCGGCGCGGAGGAGCGGCAGGGCGATGGTGTGGTCGCCGCCCAGGGTCACCAGCTTGCCGCCGCCTGCCGTGAGGTCCAGGGCATTCTGCTGGATGGTGTCGATGGCCTCGTTGATGTTGAAGGGGTTGACGGCCATGTCCCCGGCGTCGGCTACCTGGATGTTCTCGAAGGGGCTGACGTCCCATGCCGGGTTGTACGGGCGCAGGAGCCGGCTTGCTTCACGGACGTGGTTTGCACCGAAGCGGGCCCCCGGGCGGTACGAGACGCCGGAATCGAAAGGCACACCCACCACCGTGACGTCGGCCTTGGCCACCTGGTCCAGGCGGGGAAGGCGGGCATAGGTGGCGGCTCCCGCGTAACGGGGAATCCTGGATGAATCGATGGGGCCAAGGTTGCCGTTGGCTTCGATGCGCAGCTCTTCCAATGGAGGCCTCTCCTTCGAGGAGTTGAGGGACTGGTGTGACTGCAATCATACAGGTGGTTTCCCTATGTGCATCACTTGTTTACTTCATCGGCAGGGGTCCCGCCCTGGTTCCTCTATCCATGCGCGCTCCTCCGCAGTTGCCCCGGACCCCTCCCCTTCTGCACCACGCAACCCGCGGGCGGGGGGCGCTCTACCGGGAAGCACCGTGCGTGCGCCTGCAACTAACCGGGCGGGAACGTACGGCAGGGCGCTGCCCACTGGATCCACATACAGCGCGGGCGCTGTTCCGATTGCCGGTTCCGTCCGACTGAAATTGCCAGATGGACATTTTCGAGCACCTGAAGCAAGCCGGCGGAGTCGCCCGGACGGCCCAACTGCTCGACGCCGGGTACTCGCGAAGGGACATAGCCCGGCTCAAGGAGCGCGGCGCCTACCAGCCCAAGCGCGGAGTCTTCCTCGCGCCCGGCTGCACCCAAGAGCTGGCGGCAGCCATCCACCACAACGCGCGGCTGACCTGCGCGAGCGCAGCGCTGCACTATGGGCTCTGGCTCAGGAAGCCGCCAGCCCAACTGCACCTGGCCTGCAACCATGGCCACGGTGCAGGGTTCATCCGGCATCGATCGGTGCGCTTCAGCGGCCACCCAACCCTGCCGGTGGCGGGCGTCGAAGACGTCGTGCTGCACGCACTGGGATGCCTTCCGCGGCCGGCGTCAACCGCCCTGGCGACATCGGCCATCCGGCTCTACAGCCTGCCGTTGGAGCTTCTGAAACAGGAACTCCGCGCGGACCGGTCCGCGCCCGTACTGCGGGCCCTCCGGGATCTGGATCTCCGCGCCGAATCCATCGTTGAAGTGGACGCCCAGCATCTTTTCCGGTTGAACGGCATCGACTTTGACGCGCAGGTCCACTTACCCGGAATCGGACGGGTGGACTTCCTCCTCAACGGCTTCCTTATCGTGGAGATCGACGGCTACGCGTTCCACTCCAAGCGTGCCGACATGCTCAGGGACCGGGACAGGAACAATTCCTCCACGGTTAACGGCTATGCCGTTCTCCGATACATGCCCGAGCACATCTGGTTCAACCCAGAGCAGGTTGTCTCCGAGATCAGGGCTGCCCTGGCATCCCGAGGCTGACCGGCGGACGCTCCCGCCCAGTTTCCTGCGGTGGCCGAGGGCCGGCCGGGCGCGGTGCAGCGCAAATCCGCGGAGCGCGGCCCGGCAACCGGGCGGGAGCGCACAGGGCGGCCGGGCAACCGGGCAGGAACTCAGCGGCTGGCGGCCGGCACCAGGACCCAGAGAACCTCGACGGGCTTGTCGGTGGGGTTGATCCAGGTGTGCGGCTCGCGGCCGGGAAAGGTGACGGTGTCCCCTGCACTGAGGTCGTATTCCTCGTTGGTGAGGATCAACCGGATACTGCCCTTGATCACATGCAGGACGTCAACGTCGCAGTCCACAGCGTAGAGCTCGGATTCGCCGCGGCCGTGCGGTTCGATGCAGGCCTGGATGATCTGGACGCGCCGTTCCGAGCGGGCGGTGAGGAGCCGCTCCACGATGCCCTGGCCGCCCAGCGAGATCCGCGGCCCGTCATTGCGCTTGGTCAGGTGCGTCTCGGGCGCCGCAAAGAGGTCTCCCACCGAGACCGAGAGGACCTGGCACAGTGTGACCAGGGAGGCCACAGACGGGGATGTAAGGTCGCGCTCCACCCTGCTGAGGAATCCCTTGGTCAGCCCTGTCGCGTCAGCAACCTGCTCAATGGTCAGCCGCTGCGACTGCCGGGCGGCCCGGATCCTCGAGCCGATAGCCACTGGAACGTTGCTCGGCTCAACTGGCAGTGCCTTCATCTACGAACCTTTCATGGCCGGCAGCCCGGCCCCACTTTGGAGCAATACTAGTGGCCGGCCCCTTCTGTGACGCCTCATTGCACGCGTGGCCCATGGTCTGTAAGTCTTTACCCGGTTGCTCTGTGAGCGGCTGGCAGTCTGGTGCTGTGACCTGGCTGGGGTGTGACTCGCCCATGGTATTGCCTCCGCACGGAGCTTTTGCGGAGTGCGCTTGCTTGGATATGTCCGCCTTGGCCGGGTCCGGCATCGGTTCTGTCTACAGCGCTGGCCTGATTAGAAGCATGCCCACCCACGCAGCGGGTGTGGCCCATTACAGACCTGCCACGCCGTAACCCACCGACGCGCTTCCATTCCCGGAACTCAGGAGGAAAAAGATGATTGTGGCAGAGCACTTCTGCTTCGTCGTAGGCATTGATACGCACGCAAAAACTCACACACTAGCCATCGTCGACACCGCAACTGGTGGAGAAATAGCGAACGAAACATTCCCTGCCAACGCAACCGGAGGCAATCGCGCCCTGTCCTGGATTCTGCGCCGCACCGAAGCTTCTCCTGAGCAGGTCCTGCTCTCCATGGAGGGAACAGGGTCGTACGGCGCGAAACTTCGGCAACAAGCCTCCGACGCCGGCTTCCAGGTCACTGAAGCTCCTGTCCCCAACCAGCGGTTGGGCAGGTATCAGGGTAAGTCCGATTCCATCGATGCCACCCGGGCAGCACGAGCTATTCTCAGCATCCCTATGGACCGGCTCCGGGAACCCCGGTCCGGGCAGAACCACATGGCACTACGGATCCTCTCCAACGCACGCCGCACCATGGCACGGGAACGCACCGCAGCCATCAACGCTCTCACTGCTCTCCTGCGCGTCGTAGACCTCGGCATGGATGCCCGGAAACCGTTGACCGTCACCCAGATCCAGACCATCGCAGGATGGCGGGAAAGGGACGAAGAATTCGGAGTCCAAACCTGCCGCCGCGAAGCCACACGCCTCGCGAAACAGATCCTGACCCTGCAGGAGCAAATGGCCAAAAACCACAAAGAACTCGAGACCCTTGTGCAGCAAGTTCAGCCGGCTCTTCTGAATGTCTACGGCATTGGTCCGGTGCTGGCCGCAATCATCCTCACAGCTTGGTCACACACTGGGAGGGTGCGCTCCGAGGCCGCATTCGCTGCCTTGGCCGGTACCTGCCCCGTCCCAGCATCCTCCGGCAGCAACACCAGATTCCGCCTGAACCGCGGCGGCGACCGTCAACTCAACAAAGCCATCTACACCATCGCTCTCATCAGAATGAATAGGGACCAGGCCACCAGAGACTACGTCGCCAAACGGATAAGCCAGGGCAGAACCAAAAAGGAAATCATCCGAAGCCTCAAGCGCTACATAACCCGCCAGATCTTTAGACACCTCAACAGCAAAGGTTCCGTGAACGGAAACCTTGGAGTAGTACCCGCCACTGGCTAATCCGACGACGTGGTTTTTAACAAAGCGCGCTGCCGCGGCAGTGGTTTGGTTGCGTCCAAGCCGTCGCCGGGTCTGATCGAGGATAGCGCTTGCTCCAGGCTCGCGGAATCATCAGGGTCTCGGGTACGCCCTGCTGACTGAAGCACCAGTCCTCCGCCTCAAAACAACGCCGAATCTGCTCGGGATCGTTCTGGCCGCGGGTCAGCATCCCCTCAGCGTGCATGCGCGCGGTCTACACGAAGACGTTGATGTTCAGAGGTGCCGGCAGTGCGGGCTGCGAGGTGCGCGCCTTGCACGATGACCAGCGGGGTTCGCCGGACGTCACTGGCCTCATAATCGCGGCGTTGACCTGCCGAGTTCCGCATACACCTTTTTGGGAACAGGAAAAAGTCAAGCACAATTCATGGCAAAAATGACGAAACATACAAGCTTCATTACGTCCCATCGGACAAAAAGTTAATTCATAAAATCGATCGTCTACCGTTGGTCCTAGGTCTGAAGGCGCTTCTGGCCCGACTCCGTTCCATAGCCCACTGGGAGCATGAACGGATGCCTAACCACATCTTAATTTTGGGGGATTTATGAAAACTCTTGTCGATTCATTGAATATCGATGGTCTTAAAACAACTGGATTTGTTCACACTAATCTTGCAGCCGTTTCATCCGAGGCGCTTGATGGTGACTGGCAAGACTTTGCTTCGAGCTGGTCCAACCTGCGGCCCGATACTTATATGGCAGATGGTGGAAAATACCGCTTTCGGCGGTACTCGGAGTTTTCGGTTGAGGGGACGACAGGGGCGCCGGAATTGCTCCCCCACGTGCCCTACAAGCAGGAAAAATCGGTCAATCACCTCAATGGCGGCATCGACCGGATGTATGCACCCTTTGAGGACAGTGTTGTCGAAAGTTCCAGTCTTTCGTCCGTTTTTCGGACCGTCTCGCACTATCTGGAGGCAGTGCGTCCGGGGCGCACTTGGAAGGCCCAGTGCTTCCAGAACCGTATCCTGACCAGCCAAGATGAAGTTGGGCAGCCGGCACCTGAAGGTGTGCACCGCGATGGAGTTGACTACGTTCTGACCCTATTCGTGGACCGGGTCGGCGCGGATGGCGGCGAGAGCAGCGTCTATCTCGCATCGGACCGCAGCAAGCTGGCCTCCACCCAGCTCAGCGAACCGGGTGAGTATCTTTTCGTGGACGACCACAAGCTGCTGCACGACGTGACTGGTCTATCTCTCAAGCCTGGTCACGACCAGGGATACCGCGATGTTCTCATCGCGATGTTCACCGATACTTCAGCGTAAGGAAGCACCGAAATTGTCGCAGCTAATTCGTTCCTTCGGGCAGCTCGAAAACGCAATTCTTGACCGCACTGACCCGGTGGTGACACTGTTCAGCGGCGGCCTGGACAGCACCTATCTGCTGTACCGCCTTCAAAAACTGGGGATGCAGAACATTCACGCAGTTTCCATCGATGTTGGTGATGTTGAATCGCACACAGGAAAACGCGAAATCGCCACTCACCTCGGCGCGACGTTCCATTCTGTCGACGCCAGGAACGAATTCATCAGCCACCACGTGGCCCCCGCCATCAGGGCTCATGCGGTGTACCTAGGGACACATCCAATTAGCTCGTCTCTGTCCCGGCCTCTGCTCGCAAAAGTCGCCGTGGAGCTTGCGGAGAAAACAGGTGCACGCATGCTTCTGCATACGGCGAACCGCTCGCAAAACTCCTTGCGGCGGTTGAACGGGTCGATCAGCGCCCTGAAATTCACCGGCCGCTACGGAAGTCCGTACGACCTCGAACCGGTCGATCGCTCAACGAAAATCGAGCACCTTGCTGCTGCTGGCTTGACCAGTATGGCGCAGCGCGTCGTCAGCGGAGACTCTAATCTGTGGTGCCGGGAATACGAATCCGGATTCTTGGACGACCCGGAAAACCACGCAATGGAACAGGACCTGTACCAGTGGACGGCCAACACCGGCAGCTACCCCGAAGAACTGATGAGCATCGGCTTCGCGAACGGACTCCCCGTGAACGTGGACGGCCGTGCTTTGGAGCTGGCTGCGATTATTGAGGAGCTCAATCACCGCGTTGGAAAATTCGGCTATGGACGCTATAGCGGGCTGGAGCATCTCGACCGCGGTGAAAAGGTACTCGAGGTACGTGAGATGCCGGCGGCCTGGATCCTCCTGAGAACTTTGCGGCATCTGGAAACGGCTTGCCTCAGTGAACGGCTGATCCGGGAAAAAATGGATATAGAACAGACCTGGGTGACGGAAGCTGTGGAAGGGCGCTGGTTTGGCGGACTAAAGTCCGCGGCCCAGGCTTTCATTGAGTCCTCGACCAGCCGGGTTACCGGCACTGTCACTTGGGCTATGAACCAACGTTCAGTGGATACAGTAAGCATTCACGCGCCGAACGCCCTGTACCTTCGTGACCGCGAAGCCTGGGAAGCGGAATCCGTGAATAACGAAAAGGAAGGCTACGCTATGCGTTCTGATGGACTGGTCCTGGCCGGGCTGAACAGTGTCTGATCCAACTTCTCTCCGGTCCGCGGCCAAGCGGGCCTCGGTTGTCGATGCTTTGCTGCTTGCCGTCGCTGTGGCTTGGGGCTCGACTTACTGGGTTGCCAAGGAACTGGTCAGTCAGGACACCGTGCTGGCGGTTCTTGGCGTCAGGATGACACTGACCGCCGCCGCACTGGGCCTGATTCTCGTCTTGATGCGCAAGCGGCTACAGAAGACGGAGGCAGCGATCGGCTGTATCCTCGGCCTGTTGCTGTCCACCGTCTTTACGTTCGAAACCTTCGGCATTGCCGCAACCAGCGCGACCAACGCCGGGCTCATCATCAGCCTCACCATCGTGATGACCCCAGTACTGGAAACGTTGGTCGGAAAGCGGAAGCTCAGCCGGCTGTTTTACCTGGCCGCGGTGATCGCGGTTGCTGGGGTCTACTTCCTCGCTACGGGCGGTGCCGCAGCATCCTTCGGGTTCGGCGATCTGCTGATCCTGCTGGCCGCAGTGGCACGTGCGGTCCATGTGACGGGGATGCACAGGCTCTCGGCAGGACGCAGCATTGATTCGCTAAATCTGACCTTCGTCCAGATGGCCACCTGCGCACTGGTGTTCCTAATCATGTCCAGCCTCTGGGGCATGCCGGTTCCGGCCTATACAGGAGGCATGGACTGGTCCGCGGCACTCCAGATGGCGTATCTGGTGATCGTATGCACCGTTTTCCCGTTCTTTATTCAAATGTGGGCGGTTCGCAAGACCTCCCCGACTAGAGTGAGTCTCTTGCTTGGAACTGAACCGGTTTGGGCAGCAATCATCGGCGTTACGCTGGCAGGCGACGTCCTAGGCCCAATCGGAATCTTCGGTGTTGTGCTTGTGCTTGCTGGAACAATGTGGGGGCAGCGCCTGGAACTCAAGGCTCCGCCCACTGCCTCCGTTGCCTCCCGTGAACCTGAAGAGATCCGCACCCCGACGGCATAGTTAAAACAACCCCCAGGGGACAACTGAATGAGTAGAGAAGCAGCCCGACGGACTCTCACCGGAGGGCTGCTTCTCTACTGGTACCGCAGCACAGAACACCGCCAACAACTCGTTCAGGCCGGCCAGCAGGCAATGGACCACGCACGGGAACTTAACCGGAACAAGCCATCACCGAGCCTCCTTCGCTGTCCGAGTTCCCGGGGCGGAGCCCCGTTATCGCATCCAGCGTCACTACATAACTTCACTGCCGGGTTGACGGATCATAGAAGCATCCAACGCGGTCTTGACTGTTATCACCGTCACAGCCTACGCTTTGGAAACACTTGTTGCCTATAGAGCAATAGCCGAGAATCCCCTCTCACTCCCCAAAATCCCGCAGCGGCACCCGGTCCACCGTCACTCCGGCGTGCCCCACGCTGCCAACACGCTCCAAGGAGCCCAACATGGATGCAAGTTTCATCAACATCGCCATCGTGGTGGTGTACCTGCTCGCGATGCTGGCCTTCGGCTGGTGGGGCAAGTCCCGCACCAAGAACAACAGCGACTTCCTGGTGGCCGGCCGCCGCCTCGGGCCCTTCCTCTATACCGGGACCATGGCCGCCGTCGTCCTGGGCGGCGCCTCCACCGTGGGCGGTGTGGGCCTCGGCTACAAATTCGGCATCTCCGGCATGTGGCTGGTGGTGGCCATCGGCGCCGGCGTCCTGCTGCTGAGCCTCCTCTTTGCCGGAACCATCCAAAAGCTGAAGATCTATACGGTCTCCCAGATGCTTACCCTGCGCTACGGCAGCAGGGCCACGGAGGCCTCCGGCATTGTAATGCTCGCCTACACCCTCATGCTGTGTGCCACGTCCACCGGCGCCTACGCCACCATCTTCGTGGTGCTCTTCGATTGGGAGCGTCCGATTGCGATCGCCGTCGGCGGAGCCATCGTGCTGGTCTACTCGACGGTGGGCGGCATGTGGTCCATCACCCTGGCCGACCAGGTGCAGTTCATCATCAAGACCGTGGGCATCTTCTTCCTGATGCTGCCCTTCACGCTCAACGCGGCGGGTGGCTTTGAGGGGATCCGCAGCCGGGTGGACGAGAGTTTCTTCCAGATCGACGGCATCGGCGTCCAGACGATCATCACGTACTTCGTTGTCTACACCCTGGGCCTGCTGATCGGCCAGGACATCTGGCAGCGCGTCTTCACGGCGAAGACCCCCACCGTGGCACGCTGGGGCGGCGCCACCGCAGGCGTCTACTGCATCCTCTACGGAGTTGCCGGCGCCCTGATCGGCATGGCCGCCAGCGTGGCCCTTGCCGGCGTCGACATCGCAGTCAAGGACGACGTCTACGCGGAGGTGGCCCAGACGCTGCTTCCCGTCGGCATCGGCGGGCTGGTCCTGGCAGCAGCCGTGGCAGCGATGATGTCCACCGCGTCAGGCGCCCTCATCGCCGCCGCAACCGTGGCCCGTGCCGACGTCCTGCCGTTCGTTGCCAGCTGGTTCGGCAAGGACATCAACACGGACGACTCGGACAACCCCGAGCACGACGTCAAGGCCAACCGCATCTGGGTCCTCGCGCTGGGAATCATCGCCATCGTCATCGCCATCATCACCAAGGACGTGGTGGCAGCCCTGACCATTGCCTACGACATCCTGGTGGGCGGCCTCCTCGTGGCGATCCTCGGCGGCCTGGTCTGGAAGCGCGGTACGGGCATCGCTGCGGCTGCATCCATGGCCGTGGGTTCCGTGGTGACGCTGGGCACCATGATCATCCTGGAAATCAACGCCAAGGCACCGCTGGACGGCATCTACGCGAACGAGCCCATCTACTACGGCCTGCTGGCGTCCGCCCTGGTCTACGTTGCGGTTTCCCTGCTGAGCAAACCGACCGACCCGCAGGTAATGCGCAACTGGCAGCGCCGGGTGGCAGGACAGGCCGCAGAAGAAGCGCCCCTTCCCACCGCTGCCCGCTAGGCCCCGGCAGGATAGGACAACAGGAGCAACGCACGACGGCGGCACCCCACCTTCGCTTTCCGGCGAAGGGGAGGTGCCGCCGTCGTTGTGTCCTGGTTTCCTAGTCGGTTTCGCGGACCTCGTCAGGGTCATCCAGCGGGACCACGCGGTCCTCGGCGTCGACCACGACGGGAGGCACCTGGACCACCGGCTCTTCCTCGTCCAGGAGTTCGTCCTCGGTATCCCAGTCGTCCTCAACTACCGGTGCATCCTCGGCGTAGTCATAGGCGGGATCCGCCTCTACGGCATCCAGGTGCGGCATGTCCGGGTGCTGTCCGGTGGTGCTCATGATTGAACCTCCGTTTGTTCGCCTGACGTGCTCTTTCAGTGAGGGCGCTGGACGCGCCACACCTTCATCACAGCACCGCACTGCAGGGGGGTCAATAGCGTGCCGCGGGACCCAGGGATCCCGCCTTGTTTAAGGCACACCGAAATATCCGGAGGAGGCTAACCGGCCAAAAATCCGCGGATTTTCGCAGTAAGCTTGCACTGCAATGGGGCCGCACCATGCCCCATCCAGCCCAGGAGTTTCCGTGTCTCAGCACGCCAGGTTCAACCGCCACGCCATGCCGCAAGCGTCGCAATCCTCATCGCCCCAGGACCAAGCCGGCGCACGCCAGCAGGCCCAGCCCTCGCCGTCGGACGTCAAGCGGTGGCGGCAATACCTCGCGGACGAACGGGCGGAAGCTGCCGTCTACCGGGACCTGGCACAGAACCGCCAGGGCGAAGAGCGCGACATCCTCCTGGCCCTGGCCGAAGCCGAGGGCCGCCATGAAGCACACTGGCTGGGACTGCTGGGGGAGCGTGCGGGCAAGCCCCGGCGTGCCTCGCTGCGCAGCCGGATGCTGGGGTTCCTGGCCCGCCACTTCGGGTCGGTGTTTGTGCTGGCCCTGGCCCAGCGCGCAGAGGGCCGCTCCCCCTACGCCAAGGACCCCAACGCCACGGATGCGATGGCGGCGGACGAGCAGATCCATGAGGAAGTGGTCCGCGGACTGGCAACCCGGGGACGCAACAGACTGGCGGGCACGTTCCGGGCCGCCGTGTTCGGCGCGAATGACGGCCTGGTCAGCAACCTGTCGCTGGTGATGGGCATGGCCGCGTCCGGTGTCGCCAGCAGTGTGGTGCTGCTCAGCGGAATCGCGGGGCTGCTGGCCGGAGCCATGTCCATGGGCGCCGGGGAGTTCATCTCAGTCCGGTCGCAGCGCGAACTGCTGGCCGCAACGCGCCCCACCCAGGTCACCCTGCTGGCGGCCCCCAAACTGGACCTGGAACACAACGAACTGCTGCTGGTGTACCTGGCCCGGGGCATGACCCAGGAAGCAGCCGAGCACCGGGTGGCCGAACGTATGGGCCTGCTGCCCTGCGACTGCGATCCCAGCCTGTCGCTGCAGCCGGAACTGCCCGACGTCGAGGACCAGCATGAAGCCGTGGGGACCGCGTGGGGCGCTGCCCTGTCCAGCTTCTGCTTCTTTGCCTCCGGCGCGATCGTTCCAATCCTGCCGTTCCTGTTTGGCCTGACCGGCGTCGCCGCCCTGGTGGCGGCAAGCATTCTGGTGGGCCTCGCCCTCCTGGTCACCGGCGCCACGGTGGGCCTGCTCTCCGGCACGTCGCCATTGACGCGTGGACTCCGCCAGCTGGCCATTGGCCTAGGCGCGGCAGCCGTCACCTACCTGCTGGGGCTGGCCTTCGGCACAGTTGTGGGCTAGTGGAGAACCGGCCGCCGCGCCGCGCGCCGTCGCGCCATGCGGGGAGCAAGGCCCGCCTGGGCGTGCGCCGGGTCGTGGAGCTGCTGCTCACCGCGGCGCTGACCGCGGGTGCTGTGTTCGGAGCAGCACTGGCACTCAATGACCCGCGCTTCAAGGAGTTGCTGAACGTCCGCATCGGCCCGGGAAACGGGCAGTCCGCCGGGCAGCAGGACCCCGGCAGCGCGGGGGAAGCAGGCCAGGTACCCCAGGCCGAGGGCCGGTTGGGCGCGCCTCCCCCGGGACTGGAGGAGTCGGACGCTCCCCTGGCCGCCGCAGACCCTCCGCCGCTGGGCAGCGATTCCTACCGCTTCCTCGCCGTCAACGGGGACGGCAGCCCGGTGGGGTATTCCCCCTGCCGGCCGCTGCACTACGTCATCAATGACGAGCTCGCACCGGCCGGCTCGCAGCAGCTGGTCACGGAATCCATCGCCACCATCTCCGCCGCCACCGGCATCCGGTTCATCTACGACGGCACCACCGCAGAGCAGCCCTCCCCCCAACGCCCGCCGTACCAGCCCGGGGCCTACGGCGAGCGCTGGGCGCCGCTGCTCATCGCCTGGACAACACCGGAGGTGGCTCCGCAGCTCAAGGGCAAGGTGATCGGGACCGGGGGCAGCACCCACTTCAGTTACGACGACGGCCCCAAGGCCTTCGTCACGGGCGGGCTGGACCTGGACGCGCCACAAATCGCCGATGAACTGCTGAACCCGGACGGCCACCTGTATGCACGGGCCGTGATCCTGCATGAGCTCAGCCACGTGATGGGCCTCGACCATGTGGACGACCCCACCCAACTGATGTATCCCGAGATCGGTACCCCCGAGGGACTGTCCGCCGGGGACCTCAACGGGCTCTATGAGCTCAGCAAGGCGCAGTGCCGGAAGGATCTCTGACCGGCCGGCTGCCCCACCGCTCAGGCGGACAGCCGCAGCACCTCCACCGCCTCCTGGACAGTGTCCACCAGGAAAATCCGGTCCTCCATCGGCCGGCCGGCCGCAAGGCTTTGCAGCATGGGCCAGGCCGGGTACTGGCGTTCCCAGTGGTGCCGGCCCACCAGCACCATGGGCGTCACCTTCTCCCGCGCCCCGTAGTAGTTTTCGCACGCATCCTGGAACATCTCCTGGACGGTGCCGGCAGCTCCGGGCAGGAACACGATCCCTCCCGTGCACAGTTCCAGCAGGATCGCCTCCCGGATGGCATTGGCAAAGTATTTTGCGATGTGCGTGGCGAAGTAGTTGGGCGGCTCGTGCCCGTAGAACCAGGTGGGGATCCCAAGCGACGGCGTACCGCTCGGAAAGCGTTCGACGACGGCTGCCGCCGCCCGCGCCCACGCGGACACCGAGGGACGGAAGCCGGGGACGGAGGCGAGGATGTCCAGCGCCGCCTGCACGCCGTCGTCGTCCACTTCATTGAGGTACGCGCCGAGGTTCGCCGCCTCCATGGCCCCCGGTCCCCCGCCGGTGGCCACCACGTGCCCATCCTGCGCCAGGAGCCTGCCCAGCAGGGCGGCCTGGGCAAATTCGGTGCTGCCGCGCTGTGCGGCATGCCCGCCCATGACACCCACCATGGCCCGGCCGTGGAACGGGCCTGTCCGGGTCACATCGTCCAGGGCGTCGCCGATGGCGTGGTCGTGCAGCGCTGAGGCCAGGGTGGCGTCCAGCCGGTGCCGCATGCCTGGCTGGATGCTCCACTGGTAGATCCGGGCGTCCGGAAGGGCTTCGTAGGGGGCGTCGGGCAGCCCGGCGTACAGCTCCTGGGGTGAGTACAAATCGGCCCGGTAGGGGTTGAAGGGCACCGTCTCCAGCCGCGGGAAGATCAGTGCTCCCCGCCGCCGCAGCACGTCCTCCACCCCGTCGTCGAAGGTGCAGCCCAGGAAGATGGCACCCTCCACGTGCAGGCGCTGCAGTGCGCCGGTCCTCCCCCTCAGGTCCAGGGACTGCGCGTGCCAGCCGCGCATGTCCACCGCACCGGCGCTGACCAGGCGGTCGAAGCTGTCCAGGTCCTGCACTTCAAGGTTGTGCGGGTGGGGGCCCACGTTTCCGGAGAGGTTCACTCTCTAAACCTAAAGCAACGCGGCCCCGCTCCCCTTGACCCGGATGGCCGGACTGCTAGGATCGGAGAAGAAGAAAAGTATGTCCTATCAAGCGAACATATAGCGGCAAAGCGGCCGTTCGCGCCCCACCCGGGCGACAACGTCCGCGACAAGGAACATGAGGGAAGTACCGTGGCGCACAACCTGGGTCTCAGCATCGACCGCTCCTCCCCCGTCCCGCTCTACCACCAGGTGGTGCAGGGAATAGAGGCCGCAATCTTCAGCGGAGTGCTGGAGCCCGGCAGCCGGCTTGATAACGAAATTGACCTGGCCGCCCAGCTGAACCTTTCCCGCCCCACGATGCGCAAAGCCATGGATGAACTGGTCCGGTCCGGGCTGCTGGTGCGCAAACGCGGCGTCGGAACCCAGGTGGTATCAAGCCAGGTGCGCCGCCCGCTTGAGCTCTCCAGCCTCTACGACGACCTCACCAACAACGGCAAGAAGCCCACCACCGACGTCCTGAGCTTCGCCCACGTGGAGGCGGACGACGCCACCCTGGCCACCCTCCAGCTTCCGGCCGGCTCCAAGGTCTACCACTTCACCCGGCTGCGGAAAGTGGCAGGCAAACCCCTGGCGCTTATGGAGAACTGGGTCCGTGACGACATCGCCGAAATGGATGAAGCCACACTGTCCGCGGAAGGCCTCTATGCCATCCTGCGCCGCGGCGGCGTCAACTTCCGGCTCGCCAACCAGCGCATCGGCGCCGTGGTGGCCAACGACTACCAGGCCTCCCTCCTCGAGACCGCGCCCGGATCCGCGCTGGTGACCATGGAGCGTACTGCCACCGATGACACCGGCCGCCGCGTGGAAACCGGGCACCACGTCTACCGCGGGGATTCCTACAGCTTTGAAATGACACTCGTACAGCGCTAACGCAAGGAGCCACCCTCCATGACCAACTGGGTCTACCCACTGGGCACCGCCACCGACGGCACGTGGGACGTCTCGATCGGTACCTCCGACTCGGCACTGTCCGTGGACGGCTGGGCACACACCGGGCTGAAAGTTGCCACGCTCGCCGCAGGGGCCGACGTCGTCCTTCCCGCCGCAGACGAGGAACGCATCGTGGTGCCCCTTAATGGATCCTTCACCGTCACGGTCGACGGCACCGCCTACCAACTGGACGGCCGCGCCTCCGTCTTCCACGGCCCCAGCGACGTTCTGTACACCGGCACAGGACGCGCCGTCAGCATCCGCTCGGCCGATGGCGGGAGGGTAGCGGTAGCCACGGCGCCGGCGAAGGACGCGTACCCCACCCGCCTGGTGACCGCCGCCGAAACCCCGGTTGAGCTGCGTGGCGCGGGCAACTGCTCCCGCCAGGTCCACAACTTTGGCACACCGGCCGCACTGGAGGCTGACCGGTTCATCGTCTGCGAGGTCCTCACCCCCGCCGGCAACTGGTCCTCCTATCCCCCGCACAAGCACGACGAGGAGAAGGACGGCGAGACCCACCTCGAGGAGATCTACTACTTCGAGACGCGGGTGGCGGAGGGCTCGGCCGCTCCCGACGACGCGGACGCCATCGGCTACCAGCGCGTCTACGCCTCGGACGAGCGCCCCATCGACGTCTCTGCGGAGGTCCGCACCGGGGACGTTGTCCTGGTTCCCTATGGCTGGCACGGTCCTGCCATGGCCGCACCAGGGTACGACCTCTACTACCTGAACGTCATGGCCGGGCCCGGGCCCGTGCGCGAATGGCTCATCAGCGACGACCCCCACCATGGCTGGGTGCGCCGGACCTGGGACGGCCAGGACGTCGATCCGCGGCTCCCGTTCGGCGCCTGACCCCGGCATGGACGGGCGGTGGCATAGTGGAGCCTCTTCCTCGACCGCTGCCCTACACGGCCCGCCGGGAAGGCTACCTGCACACGATGAGGCAGTTCGGCCTTGAGCCGATGCTGATGCTGATGCTGATGCACAGCGACATGACGGAGCGCGGCGGGCGGGCTGTCATGGAGGCATTCCTGGCTTCCGGAGCCACCCTGCCTACGGCCATTCTTGCCCACCTGCCCTGATGGTCCGGCGCTCCCCCGACCCCTCCGCCGTTTAGGCCGGGGCCAGCGCCACCTTCACCGGAAGGCCGGTGGCCAGGGACTCCTGGGCAGCATCGGCCACGCGGGAAGCGGCCACAGCGTCCTCAGGTGTACAAGGGTTGTCCCTCCGGCCGAGGACAAACTCAACGAAGGCGGCCATCTCGGATCGATAGGCCTGGTCGAAGCGCTCCGCAAACGTCCTGTGCGGCCCGCCCACAGGGAAGTCGACGCCGGGTTCGGCCGATGCCATGGCGGTCTTCTCGTCCAGCCCCACCATAAGCGACCGGCTGGACCCCTGGATTTCCAGCCGCACATCATGGCCAGCCCCGTTGTACCGCGTCGCCGAGACTGTGCCTACCGTCCCGTCGTCGAAAGTGACTAGCGCCAGCGCGGTATCCACGTCACCGACGTCGGCGATCGCCGGGTCGCCGTTGTTCGAGCCCTTGGCATAGACCTCGACGATTTCGCGGCCGGTCAGCCAGCGCAAAATGTCGAAGTCGTGGACCGAGCAGTCGCGGAAAAGCCCGCCGGAGGTCGCGAGGAACTCGACAGGCGGCGGTGCCATGTCGCAGGTGACTGCGCGCAGGGAGTGGATCCAGCCCAGCTCGCCGGCCCGGTAAGCCCGCCTGGCTTCAAGGTAGCCGGCGTCGAAACGGCGCTGGTGTCCGATCTGGACCATGCCGTTCCTCTCCCGGATGTAGTCAAGCACCGGGAGGGCCTCCGCAACGTTCATGGCTACCGGCTTTTCACAGAAGACTGGGATTCCGGCGTCCACGCCGGCCTTGATCAGGCCGGGATGGGTGCCCGTGCCGGTGGCGATCACCAGCCCGTCCAGGCCCGACGCGAGCAGTGCTTCCACGGACGGCAGGAACTCGGCGCCCACCCTGGCAGCCACGGCCCTGGCGTGTTCTTCGGCGACGTCCGTCAGCCGGAGCCGGACGTTGATGTCCGCAGCCTTGAATGCGCCGTTGAGCATGGAGATGTTGTCCGCGTGCATGGCGCCGATACGGCCCACGCCCACCAATCCAAGAGTTATGTCCTTCACAGTTCTTCCTTTGTTCTGTCGTCGCCAGGGAAAGTGATGCCGAGGTGGCGGCGGATTTCGTCTGCTGCTTCCATGGTGCGGACGGAGGCGTCCAGCGGGCGCTCGAGGCTTTCCGTCCGACCGGCAGCGATGCAACGGGCAACTGCGGCCGCTTCGTAGTGCAAACCCTCGAAGTGCCCGCCCGCGGGTTCGTTGTGGCGCAGCTGTGTTCCGTCGTGGAAACGCACATCAAAACCGCCGGGCATATTGAAGGGCCCATCAATGGTCAGGGTTGCCTGGGAGCCGACAATCGTGGCAGCCGTCGGTGTGAAATTGTGCAGCTGCGTGTTCATGACAGCCTGGCTCCCGCCCGCGAATCCCATGATGGCCGAGAGTTGGGCGTGGACCCCGGATTCGTGCGGCTGTCCCAGGACATGCATCCGCTCCGGGGCGCCCAGGACTTCGGTGATGAGCGCCAAGGGGTAGGTTCCGAGGTCCAGCAGCGGACCTCCGGCCAGTGCCGGATCGAAGATCCGGTGGGTGCGGTTGAAGTGTTCGCCGTACTCCGCCACCACGGTGGTTATGGTCCCCAGCGTTCCGGCCTCGAGAATCTGCCGGATGATGTCGAATTTCGGCAGGAAGAAAGTCCACATCGCTTCGGTGGCGAAAACGCCAGCGGACCTGGCACGCGCGGCGATGTCCCGCGCCTGCTCCGCGTTGAGTCCGATGGGTTTTTCGACCAGGACATGTTTGCCTGCTTCGAGGGCGAGCAGGGCAGCGCTGTGGTGGAAATTGTGCGGCGTGGTGACATAAACGATGTCGACATCAGGAGCAGATGCCAGTTCCTCGTAGCTTCCGTACGCGGCGGGCACGCCAAACTTTTCGGCAAATTCCTTGGAGCGGGACAACGAGCGGGAACCGACGGCGGCAATCACCTGGCGCGAATGCGCCTGCACCGACTCCGTGAACCGCTCGGCAATCCACCCCGGCCCCATGATGCCCCACCGCAGCGACGGTGCGTCCTTCGAATCGGGGACGCGTGATGCCGGCAGGACGGCGGCAGCCATCAATAGATCACTTTCGTAAAGGATCCGTCACTGTGCAGTGAACGGATCATTGCCTGGCCCACCTGCGATGCCCGCAGGCCGTCCTCCCCCGTGGCGAGCGGCGGGGTGTCTCCGCGTTCCAGGGCAGAGATCCAGGCCTGGAGCTGCAGGCGGTACGCGTCGGCGAAGCGCGGGCGCCAGTCAGCGGGGATGACGGACCGCTGCTGGCCCTCGTGGTGGACCAGCAGCGCGGCGGGTTCCGGGAGGGCAGCTGTACCGCTCTCGGACACCACCTCGCAGCGGGTGGTGTAGCCATACTGCGCGTTCAGGAACAGTTCGAGGGTGGCAAGGGTGCCGTCGGCTGTCCGGAGGAGCATCAAGGCCGGGTCCTGAAGGTCTCCGGTGCTGTGCCGGGAGCTGCGCCCCGCCTGCCATGAAACTTCGGTGATGGGTGTCCCCAGCAGCCAGGGAATGATGTCGAACTCGTGGATGGCCGAATTGGTGATGGCTGATTCCGAGCCGGCACCGGGTCCCGCAGTTGCGGTGCGGCTGGTGCAGTGCACCAGCAGCGGTTCGCCGTTGCTGCGGACCCGCGTGGCTTCGCGGAGTGCTGTGTAGCCGGGATCAAACCGCCTCATGAAGCCCATCGACAGCAGCCTGGCCCCTGTTGCCGCAAGGATGTCCGCCTCAGCCTCCACCACGTCGAGGCTTTCCAGGATGGTGGGGGCCAGGGGCTTCTCGCAGAGCACGGGCGTCATAGCTTCGAAGCATTCCAGCACCAGTCCCGCATGGGTCGAGTCATGGGAAGCGATGACGACGGCGTCCACCTCGCTGGAGTTGATCAGCTCGGAAGGGTCGGTGGTGGTCCGGGCCGACGGCGGTGCAGCTGCCGTTGCCCGTCCGGCGTCGAGGTCTGCCACGAAGGTGACTTCTGCACCGTTGACGGCGGTGGTCAGGTTCCTGATGTGGTCTGCGCCCATGACGCCGGCGCCGATGACGCCCACACGGATCGGCATGTTCTCTTCCTGTCTGCTGTTCGTTGTCTGTGGGCGATGTGGAGCGGGGCCCGTCGGGCATTCCGGGGGCCCCGTTCCGGTCAGTACTAGGCGTGCCGGGGGCCGCTTTCCTTCGGCGTCTCTGCGCCGTGGGTGACGTCGGCGACTTCTGCCTGCACTTCCTTGACCACATCGCTGTGGCCGCCGAGCTGTTCGAGTTCGTGCGCAAGTTCGGCAAGTTCAGCGCCGCCGGCCATCTGGGCGGTGAGCTCGTCCAGGGTGATGTCTTTTTTGTCGTAGTAGCCGATGGACTTGCCACGCTTGAGCAGAAGGAACCGGTCCCCTACCGGAAAGGCATGGTGCGGGTTGTGGGTGATGAAGATGACCCCGAGTCCCCTGTCCCTTGCCTGGAGGATGTAGCGCAAAACTACGCCCGACTGCTTCACGCCGAGCGCCGCCGTCGGTTCGTCCAGGATCAGGACCTTGGCGCCGAAGTAGACGGCGCGGGCAATGGCCACGCACTGCCGCTCACCGCCCGAGAGCTGGCCGATGGGCTGTTCCACGTCGCGGAGGTCGATGCCCATCTCAGCCAGTTCCTTCTTGGTGATGTCCTTCATCTTTTGGACATCCATGCTTTTGAAGGGACCGAATCCGCTGGTCAGTTCAGAGCCAAGGAAGAAGTTGCGCCAGATGGGCATCAGCGGCACCACCGCCAGGTCCTGGTAGACCGTGGCGATGCCTGCATCCAGTGCATCACGTGGCGAATCGAACTTCCGCTCCTCGCCCATGATGTTCAGCGTTCCAGCGTCGTGCCGGTGCAGGCCGGCGATGATCTTGATGAGCGTGGACTTGCCGGCCCCGTTGTCACCGAGCACGCAGGTGACACGGCCGTTGTCGACTGCCATCGTGACATCCCTCAGCGCCACGATGTTGCCGTAGTGCTTGCCTACGGCATCAAGGGACAGCAGGTGCACAGGAGTATGCGTGAGCGGATCTTTTTCGTTTTGCAGCAAGGTGCGCTGGTCAATTTTTTGGGCATTCATTTTCCGGACCCCTTTACTTCAGTTCCGCGCGGCGCTTGACGATGAGGTTGACGATGGTGGCGAGAAGCAGCATCAGGCCCAGGAAGAACTTGAACCAGTCAGGGTTCCACTGTGCGTAGACGATGCCCTTGTTGGCCATGCCGAAGATGAACGCGCCGATGGCGCCGCCAACAGCCGAACCGTAGCCGCCGGTGAGAAGGCACCCGCCGATCACAGCGGCAATGATGTAGAGGAACTCGTTGCCCACGCCCTCACCGGACTGCACCGCGTCGAAGGCGAACAGGTTGTGCATGCCCAGGATCCAGCCGCAGAAACCAACTGCCATGAACAGTCCGATCTTGGTGGCCTTGACCGGAACGCCCACGGCGCGGGCCGCATTCGCATCACCGCCGACGGCGAAGATCCAGTTCCCCACGCGGGTCCGCATCAGCACCCAGGTGGCCACCGCCACAAGGGCAATCCAGATGAATACGGTGATCTGGACATCAATCCCGCCGATCCTCACTGATGACGCGAACACCGCGCGGGCGGAGGCGAAGCCGTCCATGTCCGAGATCGAGGGGGAAGATACGCCGCCGCCGATCATGCGGGTCAGGCCCAGGTTCAGGCCGGTCAGCATCAGGAACGTGGCAAGGGTGACGATGAAGCTGGGCAGTTTGGTCTTCATCAGGATCCAGCCATTGACGTATCCGATGGCCAGGGAAACCAGCAGTGCCAGGGCGACACCAACCCAGACGTTGGTGCTGAAGTACCAGCTGAACATGGAGGCGGTAAGGGCCGAACTGATGACGGCGACACCTGTGGAAAGGTCGAACTCGCCGCCGATCATAAGCAGCGCGACGCCGACGGCCATGATTCCGATGGTTGAGCTGCCGTACAGCACGGTCGCGAAGGACGAAGGCTGCAGGAAGGTCGGGGAAACCACGGCGAAGAAAACGAAGAGGACAATGGCGCCCACCAGGGCGCCGACCTCAGGGCGGCCGAGCAGTTTCTGGAGGGGGCTGCGCTTACCGATGCGTTCATCGGTCGCGGGGACGGAGGGTTTGGTCAGAGTCTGGGTCATGGGGATTCTCCTGCTATGGCGGGTTCCGGAGCCGCAAGGGCCCCGGAACCCGCTCAAAGCATCCTTAGCGGATGCCTTCCTTGGCGAACTTGAGGACGTCAGGAGCTGCTGCCTGATCGATGATCGACGGGCCGGTCAGCACCGGAAGCCCGCCACCTACGTGGATGCCGCCCCGCTTGACCTGCCAGAGGGCGTCGACGGCTCCATAGCCCTGGAGCCACGGCTGCTGGTCGACGGTAAAGGCAACCTTGCCGTCGATGATGGCCTGGGCCAGTTCACCGTTCATGTCGAAGGAGGCTACCTTGACCTTGTCCTGCAGATTGAGGGACTCCACTGCCTTGTTGATGGTCAACGTGAACGGCGCTCCCAGTCCGATGATGGCGTCTGCATCCGGGGTGGCCTGGAGTTTCGCAGTGACTGTGGAGGAAACCTGGGTCATGTCGGTTCCCTGGACAAACAGGTTCTCAGTAGCCGGGATCTTGGACTTCACGCCGGCACACCGGGCATCCAGTGCCACGTTGCCCTGTTCCATGATCACGCAGATGGGGCGCTTTGCTCCCAGCGAGGAGAGCTTCTCCCCCACGGCCGCGCCCGCGAGGTTCTCGTCCGAACCGAAGTGGGTGAAAGCGCCCACCTGCTGCCAAACATCAGCACCTGAATTAAGGCTGACTACGGGGATACCGGCGTCCGCGGCCTTCTTGAGGACGTCCTTTAGGGCGTCCGGCTTGGCCAAGGTCACGGCGATGCCGCCGACTTTCTGGTCGATTGCCTGCTGGATCAGCTGGGCCTGGCGTCCGCCCTCAGGATCCGAGGTGTAGAGCAATTCCACGTTGTCCTTTGCAGCCGCTTCTTCGGCACCCTTGCGGAGGATGTCCCAGAAGGTGTCACCGGGAGCGGCGTGGGTGATGAGTGCAACCTTCATGCGTTCTGTTGTAGCGACCTGGCCGCCGCCTGCTGCGCCGCCGGCCTCCTCGGTCCTGCCTCCGGTGCTCGAACAGGCGCTCAGTGCCAGCATCGGCACGACAGCCGCTACAAGTGTTGCTTTACGCCAGGAAAATCTAGCCACGAGTATCTCCTTTGATATCAGCTCCGGACTGCCACGATGCAGTCGCCGGAATGTGCTTACTACGATCATGGTGACTTGAACCACACATGTCAATAGTTTGTCCTGACATTAGTATGTACGCACGTAACATGGGTGCTAGGACCCGCGAAATCCGGGAGATTTCCGCGGTTACCGAGCCGCTGGCACCACGTGCGAAGACCCAAAAAGGGCACCCTCGTCTTGGGAGACGAGGGTGCCCTCCTGCGGCTCGGCGTTCTTATTGGCTCGCGACGGCCTCCGGCTTCGTTCCGGCCACGTTCTTGAAGTAGTGCTCCACGTCTTCAAGGCTCTTGTCCTTGGTTTCGGGAACGTACTTGGCGGCAAACGCTATGGCGCCCACTCCGAGCACGGCGAACACAAAGAAGGTGCTGGACAGACCGATCGCCGCCAGGAGCTGCGGAAATCCGAACCCCACCATGAAATTGACGATCCAAAGGACAAAGGCGGAGGCGCCCATGCCGAGCCCGCGGATCTTGAGCGGGAAAATCTCGGAGAGCATCAGCCACGTGACCGGTGAGATGGCACCCTGCTGGAAGGCCAGGAATGTCACCGTCAGGGACAGAATCACGAAACCACGGGCTGAGCCTTCAGGCAGGATCAGTGAGAACAGGCCGATCAGCAGGAGCGCCGACGTCGTGCCTATCTGCCCCGTGATAAGCATCCGACGGCGGCCCACCCTGCCAAGCAGCCAGATTCCCAAGAACGTCGCGAGGACAGAGATGACGCCGTTGGCAATGTTGGCGGTCAGCGCAGCCTCGCGCCCGAATCCGGATTGGGCGAGGATTTGGGTGCCGTAATACATGATGGAGTTCACGCCGGTGATCTGCTGGATCACGGCCAGGCCGAGGCCCACGATAAAGATCCGCCGCAGCCAGGGGATCCCAAGGTCCTTCCAGGAGCCCATCTTGGACTTGTAGTCCTCGACGGCCATGGCCTTGACTTCCTCGAACTCTGTTCGCGCCTCGGCCTGGGAGCGGATGCGTTGGAGAACGCTGAGCGTTTCGCCGAAACTTCCCATCGAGGCCAGCCATCGGGGGCTCTCGGGCATGAAGTTCATCCCGATCCACAGTGCAATGGCAGGCAGGGTGGCGATCACCAGCATCCAGCGCCAGATGCCGCCGGCCTCCCCAAAGGTGTTGCCCAGGTAGGCGTTGAAAATGAAAGCCAGCAGCTGCCCGGTGACGATCATCAGTTCGTTCTGTGTGACGATCCGTCCGCGCCGTGCGCTGGGCGAAACTTCGGCCAGGTACACGGGAACGGTGACGGAGGCACCACCCACAGCCAGGCCGAGAATGAACCGGGCGGCGATCAAAACCTCGGTGTTTGGCGAGAAGGTGCACGCCAGCGTGCCCACAAGGAAAATGACCGCGAGGACCATAATCATCTTGCGACGGCCGTTCCGGTCGGCCAGCCGGCCGCCGAACAGTGCACCGAACGCGGCGCCGAAGAGGAGCGACGACGTGACCAGGCCCTCGGTCAGCGGCGTCAGGCCCAAATCCTCCTGCATGTACGGCAGCGCGCCGTTGATGACCCCCGTGTCGTAGCCGAAGAGGAGTCCGCCGAACGTGGAAATGATGGTGGCGGTCCGCAGCGCCCTCTTATGGTTCGGAGGCTGTTGCTCTTTGACCGCCGCGACCTTACCGGAGACACTCATGCGGTAGCTTTCTGGACGTACTGCTTCATGGTCTCCAGTTGGTACCGGGAGACGTCCTCGGCCTTCTCATCCTCGGCAAACACGCTGGAGACCATCACTGTGTTGTCCTTGTCCAGGAAGCCGATTTCCTTGAGGCCGCCGAAGAACTCGTCCCAGTTCACGTCGCCGTCGCCGATCTTCAGGTGCTGGTGCACGCGCACGGCATTGCCCGGCGGATTCGTAATGTAGCGCAGGCCGTGGGAGGCATGGTGGTCCATCGAGTCGGACACATGGACCAGGCGTAGCTTGTCCCCTGCGGTCCGCATGATTTCCAGCGCCTTGTTGCCCATGTGGAAGCTGTGCGAGGCGACGTAGACCATGCCGATGTTGGGAGAGTTGACGCCACGGATGACCCGAATGGCGGCCAGGCCGTCTTCAACGAAGTCGTCCGGGTGCGGATCAATCAGGACATCGAGTCCTTCGCGTTCAATGATCGGCAGCAGTTCCTCCATGGAGCGGTAGAACGCCCGCTCGGACTCCTCAGCCTTCTCGGGGCGGCCGCTGAACTCGGTGTTCATTGTGCCGACGCCAAGATCCACGGTGATCTGGATGGCGCGCTTCCAGTAGCGGACAGCTGCTTCGCGAGCATCCTCGTCCGGGCCGGACCAGCGCAACACGGGAAGGACGGAAGCGATTTCCACGCCGGCATCCTTGCACGCCTTGTTCATTTTGGTGACGAGTTCGTCATCCGCCTTTGGATGGTTGTAGAAGGGGATCATGTCTGCATGCGGCGTCAGCTGCAGGTACTTGTAACCCAGATCTGCAGCCACGCGGGGAAACTCCAGCAGACTGTGGCTGTGGTGGAACGGGGTGGGGTCAAGCGCGATTTTCACGAGGAACACTCCATTGTGGATCAGTCAGGAGGAGTTTTTGTCCGGATACGCAGGGTTGGAAGGCCCGGAAGTCGGCATATCTGGACAAAAACTCCGCGGGTCAGCGGTAAAGGTCCGGCTTGGCGGCGAGCTTCACGGCCACCTTCTCGCCGCTCTTCTGGGCTTCGACGCCGGCCTCGCAGCAGGCCGCGGTGGCGTAGCCGTCCCACGCGGTGGGACCGCCGATTTCGCCCTTCAGTGCAGCGTCCACCCAGGACTGGATTTCGACGTCGTACGCCGCGCCGAAGCGCTCTTCGAACCCGGGGGTGACGTTGCCGCCCCAGCGGCCGGCGCTGCGGGTGTAAAGGCCCTTGTCGCCGCCGATGTTGACGATGCCCTCTTCGAAGGAGGCCTGGGTGGCCACTTCGTAGCCGAACTTGGCGTTGACATAGATTTCGACGTCGGCCAGGACGCCTGATTCCGTCTCCAACAGGACGTGCTGGGGATCGTGCTGGCCGGCCGGGGCGTTCTTGGTGGCCTTCCCCATGCGGACCTGGACGCTGGTGATTTCCTCTCCGGTGAAGAACCGGATGGCATCGAACTCGTGGACCACGGAATCGTTGATCAGCATCTCGTTGGTGAAGCCCGGCGGCGTGGTGGGGTTGCGGTGCTGGTGGTGCAGCATCAGCAGTTCGCCCAGCTCGTGGTTGCCGATGATCTGGCCCAGGGCAGCGTATTCGGCGTCGAAGCGGCGCATGAAGCCCACCTGGATGCGCTTGTGCCCCAGCGCAACCTCAGCCTCCACGATCTTCCAGGAGGACTCGGCATCGGGGGTCAGCGGCTTCTCGCACAGGATCGGGATGTCCTTGGCGATGGCCTTCAGCAGGATGTCCTCGTGCAGGAAGCCCGGCGTGGCGATGAGTACTGCGTTGACGTCGCCGTTGTTGAGGGCTTCCTCGGCGTCGGCAAGGGCCACGGCGCCCGGAATGCCTTCAACTGCCGCCTGTGCGCGGGCCAGGTCAACGTCCACGACGGCGGCAACCTCGGCTCCGTGGATTCGGGTGTTAAGGCGCTGGATGTGGTCGGCGCCCATGCGCCCGGCGCCGATGACGGCGACGCGGAGTGCTTCAGTCATTGTTTTCGTTCCTCCAGGGGTCTTAGCGGATGCTGCAGTGTGGTTGTCAGTTGACAGTGGTTCGGGAACCACAGGACAGCAGGTAGTTGCGGGTGCGCTTGGCAATGGGCATGGGCACATCGAAGGCTACCGGGTACATGTCCTGCTCCACGATGCCGAAGATGGGCCGGTTGAGGGCCTCCACCGCTTCGATGACGGCGCGCAGGTCGGGAAGCCCGTTCGGCGGCTCGGTCATGACGCCGGCCAGGTTGGCGGCGGCCCAGGTCATGTTTTCCTCGTTGACCCTTTTGAGGATCTCCGGGTTGATCTGCTTCAAATGCAGGTAGCCGATCCTGTCCGGGTAGTTCTTGATCAGCTCGAGGCTGGAGGCACCGCAGTATTCGGCGTGGCCCGTGTCCAGGCACAGGTTCAGGTACTTCGGGTCCGTGGCGGCCAGGAGGGTTTCGATGTCTTCCTGCTCCCCGACGTGGGAGTCAGCGTGGGAATGGAACTGCTGCTTGAGCCCGAAATCCTCCAGCAGGGTCTTCCCCAGTCGGTTGTGGCCGGCGAAAAGGTCGCTCCACGCCTTGTCGGTCAGGGTGCCGCTCTCCACCGCCTCGCCGGTAACGTCATCGCGCCACATGGCCGGGATGACCACGATGTGCTCGCCGCCCATAGCGGCCGTCAGTTCGGCGACTTTGCGCGCCGGTTCCCAGGCGGATTCCCACTGGTCCAGTCCGCGGTGGAAGGCGGTGAACACCGTGCCTGCCGTGACCTGGAGGTCGCGCTGCTTCAGTTCTTCCGCCAGCCGCGTGGGATCGGTGGGCAGGTAGCCGTAGGGGCCCAGTTCAATCCACTTGTAACCGGACTCGGCAACCTCATCGAGGAACCGTTCCCAGGGCGTCTGCTTGGGGTCATCCGCGAACCAGACTCCCCAGGAGTCCGGCGCCGTGCCGATGATCAGCTTGTTCTCAGTCATGACAGCGTTGTCTTTCTCTGGCTAGTTGGAGGGGAAGTTGTAGGAGGCGCCGGAGGCGTGGGTGGGTTCGGGCCAGCGGGAGGTGATGACTTTGCCGCGGGTGTAGAAGGAGACGCCTTCGGGGCCGTAGATGTGCTTGTCGCCGAAGAGCGATGCCTTCCAGCCGCCGAAGGAGTGGTAGGCCACCGGGACGGGCAGGGGCACGTTGATCCCGATCATGCCGACCGTGACGGAGCGCTGGAATTTCCGGGCGTGGGCGCCGGAGGAGGTGAAGATCGCAGTTCCGTTGCCGTACGGGTTGGCGTTGATCAGCCTGATGCCGTCCTCGAGGGTGTCGACGCGGACCACCACAAGCACGGGGCCGAAGATTTCCTCGGTGTAGGCGGTCATTTCGGTCTTGACGTGGTCGATCACGGTGGGGCCCACCCAGAAGCCGTCTTCGTGGCCGGGGACCACGAGGTCGCGGCCGTCGACCACCATGGCGGCGCCGGCTGCTTCGGCTTCGGTGACGATCCGTACGATGCGTTCCTTGGAGGCCGGGGTGATGACCGGGCCCATTTCGGCGTCGGGGGCGGTGCCGTTGTTGACCTTGACGGCCAGGGCGCGTTCTTCGACTTTCTTGACGATCAGGTCCGCGGCGTCCCCGACGGCGACGGCGACGGAGATGGCCATGCAGCGTTCCCCGGCGGAGCCGAAGGCGGCGGCCGCGAGGTGGTCGGCGGCGTTGTCCAGGTCAGCGTCGGGCATCACGATGGCGTGGTTCTTCGCCCCACCCAGGGCCTGGACGCGCTTGCCGTGCTTGGTGGCGGTCTCGTGCACGTACTGGGCGATCGGGGTGGAGCCGACGAAGGAGATGCCGTCCACGTCCGGGTGGGTCAGGAGACCGTCCACGGTTTCCTTGTCGCCGTGCAGGACCTGGAACACGCCGTCGGGCAGGCCGGCCTGCTTCCAGAGTTTGGCCAGGAGCATGGAGGCGGAGGGGTCGCGTTCGGAGGGCTTGAGGATGAAGGCGTTGCCGGTGGCGATGGCCATCGGTGCCATCCAGAGCGGGACCATCACCGGGAAGTTGAACGGGGTGATACCGGCGACCACACCGAGGGGTTCGCGGAAGTTGAAGACGTCGATCCCCGTGGACACCTGGTCCGAGTAGTCGCCCTTGAGCAGGGTGGGGATGCCGCAGGCGTACTCTATGACTTCCAGGCCGCGGCCGATTTCACCCTTGGCATCTGAGAGGACCTTGCCGTGTTCGGCGGTGACCAGCTGGGCGAGTTCCTCGACGTGGGAGGCGACGAGTTCGCGGAATTTGAACAGCACGGCGGTGCGCTTGGCCAGGGAGATGTCGCCCCAGGTGTCGGCGGCCTTGCGGGCAGCGGCGACGGTGGCGTCCAGGTCTGCCCGGTTGGCCAGCCGCAGCTGTGCGGACACGGCGCCGGTGGCCGGGTTGTAGACGTTCGTGGTGCGGTCACCCTCGCCGGCGCTTTCGGCGCCGTTGATGAAGTGGTTGATGGTGGAGGTCTCGGTTGTAACAGTCATGGGGCTCTTCCTTGAGTTGAAAGCGTTCGGTGTCGACGAGGGAATCAGCCGAGCAGCTTGCGCTGGCGGGCTTTGTGGCTGGTGTAGGCCTGGTAGGCCTGCTGGGTGGAGCCGAGCTCCGAAACCTGGGAGACGGGGACGTCCCACCAGGATTCGGAGGACGGCGCGTCCAGCAGCGGGTCTGATTCGACGTGGATCAGGATGGGGCCGCCGCGTTCGGGCGCTGCCTTGGCGTCGCGGATGGCCTGCTCGAGTTCGGCAATGACCTTCTCGCCCGGTTCCACCCGGATGACCTTCACGCCCAGGGATTCCGCGTTCAGGGCCAGGTCCACGGGCAGGGTGTCGCCTTCGTCGAAGCTGTGCTGTTCCTCGTTCAGCGCGCGGTACTGGGTGCCGAACCGCTGCGAGCCCAGGGATTCGGAGAGGGATCCGATGGAGGCGTAGCCGTGGTTCTGGATCAGGACCACGATCAGCTTGATCCGTTCGGCGACGGCGGTGACCAGTTCGGTGTGCATCATCAGGTAGGAGCCGTCCCCCACCATGACGACGACGTCGCGCTGGGTTCCGCCGTTGGCGGCTTCAGCCAGCGCCGCGCGCTTGACTCCGAGGCCGCCCGGAATCTCGTAGCCCATGCAGGAATATGCGTATTCCACGTGGTAGCCGAACGGGTCACGGACCCGCCACATCTTGTGCAGGTCTCCGGGGAGCGAACCCGCCGCGCAAATAACGACGTCGGCCGGGTCCATGGCACGGGACGTGGCACCGATGATCTCGTTCTGGGCAGGCAACGGCGTGGAGCGGGTGTCGAAGGCTTCGTCCACGGTGGCGTCCCAGCGCTTCTTCTCCGCCGCGATCTTCTGCTCGAGGTCCGCTCCGACGCGGTAGCCGCCCAGTGCCTGGTTCAGTTTGACCAGGGCCTTGCGGGCGTCCGCCACGATCGGCAGCGCGGTGCCGTGCTTGTAGGCATCGATCGCAGCGACGTTGATGTTGATGAACTTCACGTCCGGGTTCTGGAACGCGGTCCGGGAGGCGGTGGTGAAGTCCTCGTAGCGCGTGCCGATGCCAATGATCAGGTCCGCTTCGGCGGCGATGGCGTTGGCCGCCGTCGTGCCCGTGGAGCCAATGGCGCCAAGGGAGTACTTGTGGTCCCACGGCAGGACGCCGACGCCCGCCTGGGTGTTGCCCGCCGGGATTCCGGTCAGCTCCACGAACTTCGCGAGTTCCTCGTTGGCGTAGGCGTAGAGGACGCCGCCGCCGGCGATGATCAGCGGCCGCTTCGCAGAGCGGATGGCCGCGGCAGCGCGGGCGATGTCGTCGTCGTCCGCGTCCGGGCGGCGGATCCGCCACTCCCGCTCGGCCAGGAACTCCTCGGGCACATCAAACGCCTCGGCCTGGACGTCCTGGGGCAGGGAGATGGTCACGGCGCCGGTCTCCGCCGGATCCGTCAGGACACGGAGGCCGTGGTGGAACGCGGAGAACAGCTGCTCCGGGCGGGAAACACGGTCGAAGAACCTGGACAGTGGCCGGAAGGCGTCATTAACGGTGATGTCGTAGGCGTAGGGCTGTTCGAGCTGCTGCAGCACCGGGTCCGCGGCGCGGGTGGCAAAGGTGTCGCTGGGCAGCAGCAGCACCGGCAGCCGGTTCGTCGTGGCCAGAGCGGCGCCGGTCAGCAGGTTGGAGGACCCCGGGCCGATCGAGGTGCTGATGGCGAAGGTCTGGCGGCGGCGGGTATGCCTGGCATACCCCACGGCCTGGTGCGCCTGGGCCTGCTCGTTCCGGCCCTGGTAGTACGGCATGATGGCCGGGTCCAGTTGCTGGTACTGCTTCAGGGCCTGGCCCACGCCGGCCACGTTCCCGTGCCCGAAGATGCCGAATGTTCCCGGAATCAGCCGCTCACGGTATTCAACCCCGCCAATGGAGTCCACCGTGTACTGCTTTGAAAGGTATTCCACCACGGCCTGGGCGACCGTCATTCTGCGGGTGGCAGTTCCTGATGTTGTTCCCATGGGGAGGCTACTCCGATACTTCTTCGGTTCGGTTTCGGGTGGTGTGGTTCAGCAGTGAGGCGGCCGTGGCCACGGCACCGGCAACATCGCCGTCGGCCGGGTACAGGAGCGTCCGGCCAACAGTGAGGCCCTGCACTCCCGGCAACGCAAGGGCTGCCTGCCAGCTGGCGAAAACCTCGTCCTGGCTGCTGTCCGGATCCCCGCCCAGCAGGACGGTGGGCATGGTGGTGGCCGCCATGACCCGCTCCATGTCCGCCACGACGGGAAGCTTCATCCAGGTGTAGGCGCTGGTGGATCCCAGGCCCTCGGCGATGGCAATGGACTTGATGACGGCGTCCGTGGACAGGTCATTCCGTACGCGGCCGTTGTCCCGGACCGAAAGGAAGGGCTCCACCATGGCAATGAGCTTGCGCTCGGCAAGGGAGTCGATGGCCTTGGCAGTAGCCTCCAAGGTTGCCACCGTGTCCGGGTCCCCCAGGCAGATGCGGGTCAGCATCTTTCCGCCGTCGGCACCCAGCGCTTCCAGGGCGGCTGCCGTGTGGCCGGTGAAGCGGTCATCGATTTCGTTGACCAGGCCGGCGAGTCCGCCGCGGTTCATTGAGCCGAAAACCAGCTTTCCTTCCAGCGCACCAAGCAGGAGCAGGTCATCCATGATGTCCGGCGACGCAAGCACGCCATCCACGTCCGGATTTGCCAAGGCAATCTGGAGCCGGTCCAGCAATTGGCGGCGGTCTGCCATCGCCACAGGGTCACTGCCCACGGCCAGGGCGCCGCGGGCAGGGTGGTCGGCGGCCACGATGAAGTTCTGCCTGCCGTACTTCAGCCCAGGGTGGCGGCGCCGTGCCTTCGCTGCCCGGGCAACGGCGTCCGGGTCCTCGAGCCGGATGGTGCTCAGGTGGGCATAGCGGCGCGGGTCGTCGTCCAGCGCATTGTTCGAGGCCAGTGGTGTAAGGGTCACAGTGCTGCTCCTTCGGTGGCAAACTGGCCAGGCAACAGGCGGCCGCGTTCCGCGAGCAGCGAGGTGACCTCATCCGGCGTCGGCATGGCATCCGCGCAGGAAAGGCGGGAGGCGACGATCGCGCCGGCGGCATTGGCGTAGTCCAGGACCTGGGCCAGCGGCCAGCCGGACAGCAGTCCGTGGCAGAAGGCACCGCCGAAGGAATCGCCGGCTCCCAGGCCGTTGACGGTTTGCACCGGCACGGGGGCGGAGACTACGCTTTCCGTGCGGGTTTTCGCCATGACGCCTTCGGGCCCAAGCTTGACGACGGCGATCTCGACTCCGGCGGCCAGCAGGCGGTCCGCCTGCTCATCGGGGGTTCCCTCGCCTACCGCCACGGCGCATTCCTTGTCGTTGCCGATGGCGACGGTGACGTGCGGCAGGATCTTGGCCACCTCGGCCCGCGCTTCCCCTTCAGATGCCCAGAACATGGGCCGGTAGTCGAGATCCAGGATGGTGAACTGGCCTTCCTTCAGCCCGGTCCGGGGACGTGCCTCGTGTGCCTTGATGTGGGCTGTTCGGCTGGGTTCCTGGCACAGCCCGGTAACAGTGGACCAGAAGATGCCCGCCTCGCGGATGGCCTCCAGGTCAAGTTCGTCGGCCCTGATCTGCAGGTCCGGGGCGGTAGGAAAGCGCCCATAGAAGTAGAGCGGGAACTCGTCCGTGGCCGGCTTGATCGCACAAAACGTCACCGCCGTTGGCCATTCCTTGACCGGGGTGACATACGTGTCGTCAACGCTGAACTTCTTCAGTTCCCGGTGGAGGTACGTGCCGAAAGCGTCGTCACCGGTGCGGGTAATCACGCCTGTCCGGCGGCCATGCCGGGCGGCTGCTACGGCAACGTTCGACGGTGACCCGCCGAGGTACTTGCCGAAGGACGTCACGTCCTCCAGGTCCACCCCGATGTCGTTCGGGTAGATATCAACGCTGATGCGCCCGATCGTGAGCAGTTCGTGGGTCACGGTATCGCGGACCTTTCTAATGTGGACTCTGTCCTCAACAGCTAGAGCTCCAGTGACTGGCTGGCCCCTCCATGAGCGGGGTCACATCCACTACTTTGCCCTAGAATTAATGTCCTGTCAAAGGTTTGTACTGACATGTTTACAACTTGCCATAGGGCCTGTTTTGCCGCGCATTGCGGCCTTTCATCGCCTGAACGACGCCCTACTTTCGGGGCACGGCCAGCTCGCCGGTGACGTACTGGGCGCGGCCAAAGCCGAATGACCAGTCGCCGGCCGTGTTCTCCACGTAGCCGATGAAAACATCCTCCCCGGAAATGCCCGCCTCAGCGAGCTTCCCGGCCACGGCGGCGAAGAGGCGCTGCTTTGCATCCTGGGACCGGCCGCCCTGGGTGAAGATCTGGATCATCACAACCCCGTTGGTCCGCTCAAAGCCAAGACCGGCATCCTGCGCAAAAATCTGCCCCTCCGGGTGCTCGGTGAGGATGTGGAAGTAGTCGCGCTCCGGGATGCCATACTCGGCAAGGATCGCGTCATGGATCCCGCGGCTCAGTTTCTGAAGGTCCCCCCGGTTGCGGCCCTGGTTTACATCGATACGAACGAGTGGCATTGCCTCTCCTTTAAGTTTGTACTGACATACTAACAAAGTTATTGGAACGGCGGCAAGACTTTCGAGCATCTTGTGCAACAGAAGCAGACGGAATATTCTTAGACAACCAGTTAGTTGATCAAGCATATGGTTGAATATGAGAGGTTTTGATGGGCTCCGAAAGCGCAGCCTTGGACTCGGCGTTTATGGCCCTGGCCGATCCCGTGCGGCGGAGCATCATCGCCCGGCTCAGCCGGGGACCGGCCACCGTGAATGAATTGGCGGAACCCTTCGAGATCTCCAAACAGGCTGTCTCGAAGCACATCCAGGTACTCGAGCAGGCGGAACTGGTCACCCGCACCAGGGAAGCACAGCGGCGGCCCGTGCACCTGAATCCCGCGCGGCTTGAGGCACTCACCGCATGGATCGACCAGTACAGGTTGGTCCGCGAGGGGCAGTTCCGCAGCCTCGATGCCGTGCTGATCTCGAACGCTGCACCCGGCAGCGGCCCAGATACAAAGGAGTCATCGTGAGCAATTCTTTGAAGCTCAGCGTTCCTGAGGGAGTCCCCTTCATCGACTACGAGCGTGAGTTCGATTTTCCTGTCGCTGATGTGTTCCGGGCCCACAAGGAGCCGGACCTTCTCGTCCAGTGGTTGGGTCCGCGTGGTTACAAGATGGACATCGACCACTACGACTTCCGGACCGGCGGCAGTTACAGCTACCTGCACACCGGGCCGGAAGGAGTGCCCTATGAGTTCAAAGGCATCTTCCACACGGTCCGCGAGAACGAGTTCGCCATCCAGACTTTCGAGTTCGGCGGGTATCCGGACGTCGTCAGCCTGGAGTTCATGACGTTCGAGGACCTGGGCAATGGCCGGTGCCGCCTCCGCGGACATTCGGTCTATCCCACGCAGGAGGCCCGCGACGGCATGGCGCAGTCCGGCATGGAAGGCGGTATGTCGGAAGGCTATGAGCGGCTGGACGAACTCCTCAGCGGCGCCAAGGTCTGACAGGCAAAAAGTACGACGACGGGAGGTCACCTTTCGCTTGGAAAGGTGACCTCCCGTCGTCGTACGTTAAGCAGCAACGCGGGGTCACTCTGCGCCCAATCCAGGGGATGGATCGGGCCGGGAGTGACCCCGCGTTGGTTCTTACTGGAACTAGAGCGCTGCGTAGACTTCGCGCAGCAGCTTGGCGGTCTCGGACGGCGTCTTGCCGACCTTCACGCCTGCGGCCTCCAGTGCTTCCTTCTTGGCCTGGGCGGTTCCGGCGGAACCGGAGACGATGGCGCCGGCGTGGCCCATGGTCTTGCCTTCGGGAGCGGTGAAGCCTGCCACGTAGCCGACAACCGGCTTGGTGACGTTGGCCTTGATGAAGTCGGCAGCGCGCTCTTCAGCGTCGCCGCCGATTTCGCCGATCATGACGATCGCCTTGGTCTCGGGGTCGGCCTCGAACGCGGCGAGGGCGTCGATGTGGGTGGTGCCGATGATGGGGTCGCCGCCGATGCCGATGGCGGTGGAGAAGCCCAGGTCGCGCAGTTCGTACATCATCTGGTAGGTCAGGGTGCCCGACTTGGAGACCAGGCCGATGGGGCCCTTGCCGGTGATGTTGGCCGGGGTAATGCCAACCAGCGCCTCACCGGGGGTGATGATGCCGGGGCAGTTCGGTCCGATGATGCGGGTGACCTGGTTGCCGTCGGCGTCCACCTTGGACTGGGCCAGTGCCCAGAACTCGGCCGAGTCCTGGACCGGCACACCTTCGGTGATGACAACGACCAGGCCGATGCCGGCCTCGATGGCTTCAACAACGGCGCTCTTGGTGAATGCCGGCGGCACGAAGACGATGGAGACGTCCGCGCCGGTTTCCGCCATGGCTTCCTTGACGGTGCCGAAGACAGTGATTTCCTTGTCGCCGTGCAGGACCGTGGTGCCGGCCTTGCGGGCGTTGACGCCGCCAACGATGTTGGTGCCGGCCTTGAGCATCAGGGCGGTGTGCTTGGTGCCTTCGCCGCCGGTGATGCCCTGGACGATGACCTTGGAGTCCTTGTTCAGATAGATAGACATGGTGCGTCCCTTTACTTAGCTGCGTTGGCGAGCTCGGCGGCCTTGTCGGCGCCCTCGTCCATGGTTGCGGCCAGGGTAACCAGCGGGTGGTTGGCCTCGGCCAGGATGCGGCGGCCTTCCTCAACGTTGTTGCCGTCGAGGCGGACGACCAGCGGCTTGTTCGCGGAGTGGCCCAGCTCGGCCAGCGCACCAACGATGCCCTTGGCGACGGCGTCACACGCGGTGATGCCACCGAAGACGTTGACGAATACCGACTTGACCTGCTCGTCGCCCAGGATGACGTCCAGGCCTGCGGCCATGACCTCGGCGGAAGCTCCACCGCCGATGTCCAGGAAGTTTGCGGGCTTGACGTTGCCATGGTTTTCGCCTGCGTAGGCAACGACGTCGAGGGTGGACATGACCAGGCCGGCACCGTTGCCGATGATCCCTACTTCACCGTCCAGCTTGACGTAGTTCAGGTCCTGCGCCTTGGCCTTGGCCTCCAGCGGGTCAGCAGCGTCCTTGTCCTCAAGGAGGGCGTGCTTGGCGTGGCGGAAGTCGGCGTTCTCGTCCAGGGAGACCTTGCCGTCCAGGGCCACGATCTCACCGGCACCGGTCTTGACCAGCGGGTTGACCTCCACCAGGGTGGCGTCTTCCTTCTTGAAGACATCCCAGAGCTTCAGGATCACGGCGGCGACTTTGCCGCGCAGTTCCTCGGCGAAGCCGGCTGCTGCGACAATCTCGTCAGCCTTGGCCTGGTCGATGCCCACGGCGGGATCGATGGCGATCTTCGCCAGCGCCTCAGGGCGTTCGACGGCGAGCTGTTCGATTTCCATGCCGCCTTCAACCGAGCACATGGCCAGGTAGTTGCGGTTGGCCCGGTCCAGCAGGACGGAGAAGTAGTATTCCTCGGCGATGTCCGCACCCTGGGCAATCATCACCTTATTAACGGTGTGGCCCTTGATGTCCATGCCCAGGATGTTGGTGGAGTGCTCAAGTGCCTCATCGGCGGTCTTGGCAACCTTGACGCCGCCGGCCTTACCGCGGCCACCGGCCTTAACCTGGGCCTTAACGACAGTTACGCCGCCGATCTTCTCGGCAGCTGCCTTTGCTTCTTCTGGGGTGTACGCCACGATGCCGGCAAGCACGGGTACACCGTGCGCCTCGAACATATCGCGCGCCTGGTATTCAAACAGGTCCACGGTTTAGTGTCCTTCTACGTCGAAGTAGTTTCTGTACAGTCGGACACCATCGAAGACGATGACCGGGCTGCGGAATTGCACGCACCGGCGGCCTGTTGGAAACGAGCCACGCGGCGTGATGCTCCACTGGGAACTCTAGTCCTTTGGGAGGACCGGGCCGTCCCAGAGTACCCCTTATGTGAGTAAGGACACTATTCTATGGAGCGTAGAAAAACCGCGGATTTCCGCGGTTTTTGAGGGCTTCACGGTGCCGGCGGGGTACTTTCCGGAGGGCTGGAAATCAGCTCGTAACGGTTCTCCGAAACAAAGAACCCCACACCGGCCGAGACGTTTCCGCAGGCTACGCCGCCGTTGTAGGCGGAACAGCGAAGTCCGTTGCGTTCGAGGTTCTGTCCGTCAGCCAGAACAGCCAATTCCGCGATCGGGCCGGCCTTGCTGCCGCGGGGGCCGTATGTTGCTTCCATTTGTGTGACGCCGGACCGGCACTCTCCGTACGTTGCTTTGTCCGGCGTCAGCAGGGCCACCCCGCCCAGGTATCCGAGATTCGTTCCCGCGCAGTCATCCGCCACGTCGTCCGGGGCGGGTTTCGGGTATCCGGCCAGTTCGCAGTGGGCTACCGGCACAATGGCCAGTTTGTTGTTGTCGCTGTCGCTGAAGCTGTTCTGCTCATAGGGAAGGTTGATGTGCGGCCCGCGGGCTGCCGTCAGGGAACACGCCACTGTCCGGTCCTCGGTAATGAAGGAGAGGACATCGTCACCGCGGGAAAATTCCTGCCGGTCAACGAGCGGCGCCTGTTCCAGCTGTTCAATCGGCGGCAGTGGAGGCGGTGCCACGTATCCAGGGTCCTCCACCGTCACGGTGCAGCCTGTTGCAGCCAGGAGGAAAAGGGCGGCGAGCATCCCCCGTACAGTCCGTCGCATGCGGTCCATTATGCTTCATGGCGGCGCTCAGTCTGGTGCCAGGCCGGCTGCCTTTTCGACGACGGCGGCGGCAACAGCGGCGGGATCCCCTGCGGCGAAGTGGTCACGCATCTGTTGTGCCCGCGTCCGCCAGGCAGCATTCGAGAGGATCTCCTGCACAGCTTGGGCAATTCGCCATGGCTTGGGCCGTTCCGTTTTAAGGCTGATGCCCACGCCGGCGAATTCCACCCTGGCGTTGACGTCACTCTTGCCCTCGTTGATCCCTGACACCACCATTGGCACTCCTTTGGACAGGCTGAGCTGCACCCCGCCGAAGCCGCCGTTGGTGATGAACACGTCCGTAAAATCCAGCACCCTGGCGAAATCCACGAAGTCGCGGATCACGATGTTGGGCTGCGGGTAGCGGGCGCTGAGGGCCTCCGTCCCGCGGCCACCGGTGGCCACAATCACCAGCGCATCCATGTCCTTGACCGCCTCGAGCGCCGGGACTATCAGCTTGTCCTGGTCCACGTTGTCCACGGTTCCCTGGGTCACCAGCATCGTGCGTGGGTATTGCGGCCAGCGTTCCGCTTCTTTGGTGTCACGTTCAGCCACGGCCCCGGCCGGTCCCGGGGGCCTGTACGGCAGGAGTGCCCCCACATAGTGCACCGCGGGGTTCCGGTGCCGCCGCGGGAAGTCCAGGGCTTCCGGGCCGGTCTGGATGACGGCCGCTGAGGACCGGTAGGGCTCGTCCGTCAGACGTCCGTGCCTGGGGGCGGCCTGCCCGTAGGCCGCAAGCTGGCGGCGGTAGCTCAGGCCGGCGGGCCGCAGGATGACGTTGTCGGACAGGAAGCCCGCCGCCGCCTGGATGGATCGCTCTACCGGGTTGCGGGCAGGCTTGAAGCCGAAGAACAGCGGCGGTACCAGCGGGTCGCTCTCCATGTTGGGAATAGCCACGAAGTTCACCAGCGGCTTGCCCATCAGGCTCGCCACGAGGCGGTGGATAAACATGGAACTGTCCACCACGGCCACGTCGAAGGAAAAGTCCTGTTCCAGTTCCCGGATGTCCTCGAAGAAGTTGCTGACGTTGCTGGCAAAGATCTTTTCCCCATCGAACCCGATAGCCCGCGGTCCTTTGAGCTCGGCGCGTTCAGGGTACAGCTCGAAGAGGTTATCCACGCGGTGCTCAATGGCCCGCTGGAAAGGAAGGAGCGGGATGTCCAGGTCCCGGAGCTTGTCACGGAAGACGGGACCGGTGTACCAGGCGACGTTGTGCCCGCGTTCTTTGAGGCGGACCGCCACCCCCGTCATGGGGTTGAAGTGCCCATCGATGGCCTGGCTGGCGAACAGGATTTTCATGGCCGTGCTCCGACTGGTCCTGCGCTGCAGCAGGACGGTTCCTGAACCTTAGTCCCGGGCGCCGGTGCCGGCAAGGAGTCGTACCTGCCGACCCCCGCCGTCGCTGTCCGTGAACTGCTAGGCGTCGAGCTTGGTCAGCGGCGCGTAGCGCAGCAGCAAACGCTTCTCACCGACGTCGAACTTCACCTTGGCCACGGTCTTGTCCCCTGCCCCCTCAAGCGCGAGGACGGTACCGTTGCCGAAGCTCGTGTGGTTGACCTTGTCCCCCACGGTGACCGCCACGATTTCTTTCTGCGGCTGCACACGGTTCTTCGCAATGGCCGCGGGCACGTCCGCGTTGAATCCGGCTGACGAGTCAGCAGCCGCGCCCCGGGCCGTTCCGGCTCCCCAGAAGGATCCGCTGTAGCGGTTCGAACCGATTGACCCGCCGCCCCACCCGCCCGACTGCCTGTTGGTTCCTTCGCGCTTCCATTCCAGGAGCTCGGCGGGAATTTCCTCCAGGAACTGGCTGGCGGGGTTGTACTGGCTCTGGCCCCACATGCTCCGGACCTCGGAACGGGTGACGTACAGGCGTTTCCGGGCGCGCGTCAGGCCAACGTAGGCAAGCCGGCGTTCTTCCGCCAGTTCCTTGGGGTCAGTGGCTGACCGCTGGTGCGGAAACAGTCCGTGCTCCATCCCGGTCAGGAAGACCACCGGGAACTCGAGTCCCTTGGCGGTGTGCAGTGTCATCAGCGTGACCACGCCAAGCCGTTTGGCCTCCGCCACGGCTGCGGCTGTGTCTTCCGCGTCCCCGCCGGGGGCGTCAGGAATCTGGTCGGCGTCGGCCACCAGCGAGACCTGCTCCAGGAACGCGCCCAGCGACCCTTCGGGGTTCTCCTGCTCGTACTCCCGCACCACGGCCACGAGCTCCGCCAGGTTCTCCACCCGGGACTCGTCCTGGGGGTCGGTACTGGAGCGAAGCGCGGCCAGGTAGCCGGTCTGTTCCAGGACGGCTTCAAGGGCTGCTGCGGCACCGGAGCCCGCGGCCACTTCCGCGAGGTCATCCAGCAGCTTCACAAACCCAAGGACGGCATTGACGGATCGGGTTGCCATCGCCGGGGCCTGCTCGGCCCGACGGGCGGCTGCCATGAACGAGATGCGCTCACGCTGGGCCAGTGCCGCCACCGCACCTTCGGCGCGGTCGCCGATCCCCCGTTTTGGTTCGTTGAGCACCCGCCGCAGGTTGACGTCGTCGTCCGGATTCACCAGGACGCGGAGGTAGGCCAGGGCGTCCTTGATTTCCTTGCGCTCGTAAAACCGCGTGCCGCCCACCACCTTGTACGGCAGGCCCACCCGGACCAGCACGTCCTCGATGGAGCGTGACTGTGCATTGGTGCGGTAGAAGATGGCTACGTCCCCCGGACGGAGGTTGTCCTCATCCTGGAGCCGGTCGATCTCCTTGGCAATGAACTGGGCTTCGTCGTGCTCGTTCTCGCCCACGTAGCCGATAATTTTGTGGCCGTTGCCCTCGGCGGTCCACAGCCGCTTCTCGGGACGGTTGGGGTTCCGTGAGATGACCGAGTTGGCTGCGCTGAGGATGTTCTGCGTGGAGCGGTAGTTCTGCTCCAGCTTGATGGTCCGTGCCTCGGGGTAATCCTTTTCGAACTCCACGATGTTGCGGATGTCGGCGCCCCGGAAAGCGTAGATGGACTGGTCCGAATCGCCCACGACCGTCAGCTCGGAGGCGCCGGGCCCTTCGCCCACGATCTCCCGGACCAGGGCGTACTGGGCATGGTTGGTGTCCTGGTACTCATCCACCAGGACATGCCTGAACCGCCGGCGGTAGGAGTCCGCAAGGGCAGGGAAGGCCCGGAACATGAACACGGTTTCGGCTATCAGGTCATCGAAATCCATGGCGTTGGCCTGCCGCAGCCGCTGCGTATAGCCCTTGTAGACCTCCGCCACGGCCTGTTCGAAAGGATCGTTGTAGTTCGCGGCAGAGGAGTACGAGTCAGCATCGATGAGTTCGTTCTTCAAGGCTGAGATCTTGTGCTGGATGGCCTTGGGCGCAAACTTCTTCGGGTCCAGGTCCAGGGCCTTGGACACCTGGGTGACCAACCGGAGGGAGTCGGCTGAGTCGTAGATGGAGAAGTTCGATTTCAGCCCCACATTCGCGGCTTCCTGGCGCAGGATCCGCACGCAGGATGAGTGGAAGGTGGAGATCCACATGATTTTGGCCCGCCCACCCACCAGCGCTTCAATGCGTTCCCGCATTTCCGCAGCGGCCTTGTTGGTGAAGGTGATGGCGAGGATCTCGCCATGATGGGCCCGCCCGGTGGCGATCAGGTAGGCGATCCTGTTGCTGAGCACACGGGTTTTGCCCGAACCCGCGCCGGCTACGATCAGCAGCGCGGAACCGGCGTGCTTAACGGCCTCCTCCTGCTGCGGGTTGAGCCCTTCCAGGAGCTGGCCTGCGTCCGGCCGGCGGTGGCCGTGGGCCGCCGCGTGCTGACCATCCGCATGCGGTCCCTGTGTGCCGCCGGACAGCCCGGCGCCCTGCCGGTTCTCCCACGGCGCAGCACCGCCGGGACCGGCCGCCGTGGCGCCTTCAGCGCGCGACCTGGTGCGGGCGGCTGCCGGGGAGGCAGCCTTGAACGGTCCGTCAGAGTACGGGTCAAACAACATATCCATGGTGCCTACAAGTCTAGGCGGTGGGACCGACACGGACTTCCAGGCTGTGGATGACGGGCCGCCGCTCCTTGCCCTTTTGGGCTGTCCTGCTGCTTTATCCACATAGCGCTGATGGGCGCAAGCAATGAGGCCCTCCGGTTGAAAGGCTTGGTGGATGGAAGCGACGACGGCGGCAGTCAGCCATGCACTGGGCCCCCGCGGCCCGGGGCGTGGGCTATGCCACGGACCCGGATTCGAGGGCCGCACGCAGCTCGCGCACCGCCGTCGTCCCTCCCGCCATGAACCATTCGAGTCCGTTGACCCGCACTGTGTCCACGGCGCCGCCGGCAGCCCGGACGATTGCTTTGCCGGGCAGCCAGTCCCATTCCGGGCAGCTGTGCTGGAACCAGCACCCCAGTTGGCCGTCCGCCACCCGGCCAAGGTCGCACGAACCGGAGCCGAGCATCCGCAGGGCGGCAGCCGACGTGGCCGCCGCGTGCCAGGGCATGGCGCACAGCGGATCCATCAGCCAGCTGGGGTGGATGTAGGTTGCCGCCCCCAGCTGGGCCGCTGGGGTTGCGTTGCGCTCTCCCCTGTTGTCGTGGAAAACCGTCAGCCGTTCACCGTTCAGGCTGGCCGGATGCGCGCGGCCACCGAGCCAGAGCTTGTCCTCTTCCGGCTGGAAGATGGCACCAAGCACGTCGGACTGGTCCTTCAAAGCGATGGCCGAGCACCAGTAGGTGGAACCGTGCAGGAAGTTGTACGTGCCGTCCACCGGATCAATGACCCAGGTCCGGCCGCTGCTGCCCTGTACAGATGCGCCTTCCTCTCCCAGGATGCCGTCCTGTGGCCGGCAGCGCTGCAGCTGCTCCAGAACATAGGCCTCTGCAGCGTGGTCAGCGGCGGTCACGACGTCTGAAATAGAGGTCTTCTGCTGCGACTGCAGGCCCGCCATCCGCATGAGCAGCGCCAGCTGCCCGGCTTCCCGGACCAAGGCTGCTGCCAGCTGGTAGTCGTCCAACGAGGGGTCAAGTTCAACAGCGCTGTGCCGGCCAGTGGTCATGGCTTCAGTTTAAGGGGCGCGATAATGAAGCCATGGCCAAAACACCTGCCCAGCGGATCAAGAAGCACGGCTCCAAGGCGGCGGTACCGCAGCACCATCTGCCGCCGGTGGTGAATCCAACCACGGCGCGAACGCCGGAGAAAGCCCAGAACAACAGCAACCTCATCCTGATCGCCGGTGTGGTGGCCAGCCTGTTCCTCTTCTGGTACCTGCATCTGCTGACCCTGGAGCAGCTCCGTGACCTCTCCACGGACCTGGCCATGCCGGACTCGCTCATCGGCGGCTTCGATGCGGCCTACATCAGCCAGCTCCAGGCCGTCATGGACGATGACGCGCGCGGCCAGCTTAATTACGTTCATAAAACAGCGGGGACCCTGTTCCCGCTGATCTTCGGATTCACGTGGCTGCTGCTGATCGGCACCAACGTGGCCCGGAAAGCCCTGCGCTGGGCGCTCTGGTCCTTGCCGCTTCTGTTCGTTGTGGTCCGGCTTTGGGGCAACGCCGCCATCGACGGAGTGCTCGCAGCCGGCACTGCCGACGCCGGCCAGGTGGCCCTTGCCTCCGGGCTCACCGTGGCCGGTTGGGTCCTTTTGGTCCTCAGCCTGCTGGCGGGTGCTGCCGCCGTTGTCCTCGGCGCCCGCAAGCCCAAAGCGGCTATCTGAAGGCTGCCCGGGCCCGCATCTCCTTGCGGTGGCGGTGGACCTGGCGCGCAATGACCAGTCCTGCAGTGGCCATGCCCAGGGTGACCGGATAACCCATGAGCCGTTCCAGCGTGCCTGGCTCCGGAACGTCCATTCCCGTCAGGCCGCCCGTCCCCAGGGCGGCAAGGGACACGGCACCGCACACCAGGATGAACCAGGCGAAGTTTGTTTTCCGCAGCCAGAGGATGCCCAGGACCAGTAGGGCGGCAGCCCCGGCGAGGAAGTACATCACAGCGCCCACGATGTGCCAGCCGGAGCCTGCGTCCTCGGGCACCAGTCCCACGATCACAGTTCCGGCCCCCGCGGTCCCGGTCAGGATCCGGACCCAGACAGCCGCCAGCCAGGGCCTGCGCCGCGGCTGCACCCGCAGATCCGCCCGGGCAGCGACGCAAAGCAGCCCGGAGCTCAGCAAAAGGGCACCCAGCAGCATGCCGAGACCCTGGACCACGAATGAGGCGTTCATCAGCCAGTTCAATGGGGAACACACCTCGCGGCCGTCAAAGATGCCGCAGTCCAGGGCGCCAAGGTCGCTGATGTACCCCGTCCGCAGGTCATAGGGCCTGGGGCCCGCCCAGGCACCGATCACTGCCGCTTCCGCGGCAAAATACTGCAGGACGCTCAGCACCGACCAGGCCCCGATGTACTGGCGGGTGGATGCGGTGTCCGGAATTAACGTGGCAGGCATGGCGGCGGACGGCGCTGAACTCATGCCTTGAGCGTAGTACGGCCCAGCACCTTGTATGCTTGTATCCGTGTCCGGCCGGACTGGCCTGCCGATCCGCCGGACGCAAGCCCTCGTAGCTCAGTGGATAGAGCACGGCTCTCCTAAAGCCGGTGTCGTTGGTTCGATTCCAATCGAGGGCACTTGAACTTTCCTCCCCCGGAGTTCGCGCTCCGCGCCTACCTCCTCGGCCCCACCTCACCAGGCCCCGCCGTGGACGCTGCCAGCGCCGGGCAGTGGACCGTCCAGCGGGACCTGCTGGACCGCGCGGATGGCACCCGCGGAACCTTCTCCGGCGTCGTGCATTTTATTCCCACGGACGACGGCGGCCTGGCCTTCCGTGAGGAAGGCACCATGCGCTGGCCCTCCTTCACGGGCCCCGCCTCCCGCGAGTACCTGCTGCGGCCTGCCGGGGGCCCGGATGCCCTGGACGTGTTCTTCCCTGACGGCCGCCCGTTCCACCGGATGAGCTTTACTCCGGAGTCCAACCTTGACCGTCACTGGTGCGATCCCGATACCTACCGCGTTGCCTACGTCTATGGGGGCTGGGACAGGTTCAGCTACACGTGGGACGTCCAGGGCCCCCGCAAAAACCTGCTGCTGACGTCACACCTGGTGCGCCGGCAGGGGCCCGCAGCATGAAGGACCGCATTGTGGTCTCGGCCGTCTGCGTGTTCGACAAGGCAGGCAGGCTCCTGACCGTGCGGAAACGCGGCACGGCCATGTTCATGCATCCCGGCGGCAAGCCCGAGGCCGGGGAGACAGCAGTCCAGGCGGCCGTACGTGAACTCGCGGAAGAAGTGGGCATCGTCCTCGATCCCCGGGAACTCCAGCTGATGGGGGTGTGGATCGCCGATGCCGCGAACGAGGCCGCCACGGACATTGAGGCAACAGTTTTTATGGCCCCCGGAGTGTGGGAGGCCCACCCTTCCGCGGAAATCGCCGAGATCAGGTGGCTGACCCTGGGCTCGCAGCCCACCCGCGACCTTGCCCCGCTGCTGACGGACCATATCCTGCCGGAGCTGGCAAGGTCCGGCAGCGCGGACAGGCAGGCCTAGAGCTCGGGAACTGCTTCCTGGGCAACAGCGGTGGCCTCGTTGAACTGCGTGCGGTACAGCTCGGCGTACCGCCCCTCGGCAGCGAGGAGTTCGGTGTGGGTCCCGCGTTCCACAATCCGGCCGTCCTCCACCACCAGGATGGCGTCCGCGGCGCGGACGGTGGAGAGGCGGTGCGCAATCACGACGGCGGTGCGCCCCTCGAGTGCAGCCCCCAGGGCAGCCTGCACGGCAGCTTCGTTGGTGGAGTCGAGCGCCGCCGTTGCCTCATCGAGGATGACCACCCGGGGCTGGGCGATCAGCAACCGGGCAATGGTGAGCCGCTGGCGTTCACCGCCGGAAAGCCGGTAGCCGCGCTCCCCCACCACGGTGTCCAGCCCGTCCGGGAGTGACCGGATCATGGACTCCAGCCGGGCCTGCCGGATGACCTCCCACATGTCGGCCTCAGTGGCGTCCGGGCGGGCAAGCCGCAGGTTCGAGGCGATGGTTTCGTGGAAGAGGTGGCCGTCCTGGGTCACCATGCCCAGTGTGTCCCGGAGCGAGTCGAAGGTGACGTCCCGAAGGTCCACCCCGGTTCCGGGAGTAGTGCCGCCCAGCCGCACTGCGCCGGAGTCCACGTCGTAGAGCCGGGACAGCAGCTGGGCAATGGTCGACTTGCCGGCGCCCGATGAGCCCACCAGCGCCACTGTTTGTCCCGGTTCCACGCGGAAGCTGATGCCGTGCAGCACTTCTTCCCCGCCGCGGGTGTCCAGCGTGGACACCTCCTCCAGGGAAGCAAGCGAGACTTTGTCTGCCGAGGGGTAGGCGAACCGGACGTCGTCGAACTCCACGGCCACCGGGCCGGCAGGAACGGTTACGGCGTCCGGCTTCTGCTGGATAAGCGGTTTGAGATCAAGGATTTCAAAAACGCGTTCGAAGCTGACCAGGGCACTCATGATCTCCACCCGCGCGTTGGAGAGCGCCGTAAGCGGGGCGTACAGCCTGGTGAGCAGCAGCGCCAGGACCACCACGTCGCCCGCCGCCAGCTGGCCGGTGATCGCCAGCCAGCCGCCCATTCCATAGACCAGGGCGAGCGCGAGCGCAGAAACGAGGGTCAGGGCCGTGACGAAAGTGAACTGCAGCATCGCGGTCCGTACTCCGATGTCACGGACACGTCCGGCGCGGACGGCGAATTCCCGGGATTCCTCGTCGGGGCGCCCAAAAAGCTTGACCAGGGTGGCTCCGGGGGCGGAGAAGCGTTCGGTCATCTGCGTGCCCATGGCGGCATTGTGCTCCGCCGCTTCGCGCCGCAGGTCCGCGAGTTTGGAGCCCATGCGCCGGGCAGGGATGAGGAAGACCGGCAGCAGGATCATCGCCAGGACCGTCACCTGCCAGGAGGTTCCCAGCATCACGATAAGGGTCAGGACCAGGGCCACCACGTTGCTCACCACACCGGACAGGGTGCCGGCGAACGCGGACTGGGCACCGATCACGTCGTTGTTCAGCCTGCTGACCAGCGCCCCGGTCCTGGTGCGGGTGAAGAAGGCGATGGGCATCTTCTGCACGTGGTCAAAGACCCTCGTGCGCAGGTCCACGATCACGCCTTCGCCGATCGTGGACGAAAGCCAGCGGCTCACCAGGCCCAGGCCTGCCTCAGCTACGGCCACGACGGCGATCAGTACGGCCAGCCTGACCACTTCCCCGGCGGCGGCCTTCGCCACGATGGCGTCCACCACCTGTCCGGCGAGGACAGGAGTGGCCACGGCGAGGAACGCCATCACCACGGACAGGGCCACGAAGGCGATCAGCTTTCCGCGGTGCGGCCGGGCAAAGCCCAGGACACGCTTCAGGGTGGCCTTCGAGAATGGCTGGGACCCGCTCTTCGACCGGGTGATCTTGTACAGGGAGCTCCAGGCCACCCCTTCCATGCTCATTGCTGCTGCTCCTCTACCATTCCGTTGACCACATTCCAACGTACATCCAGCCGTACGTTTTCCAGCAGCCTGCGGTCGTGGGTGACCAGCAGCAGCGCGCCCTCGTAGCTTTCCAGGGCTTCTTCGAGCTGTTCAATGGCCGGCAGGTCCAAGTGGTTGGTTGGTTCGTCCAGGACAAGGAGGTTCACGCCCCTGGCCTGCAGGAGGGCCAGGGCCGCCCTCGTCCGCTCGCCAGGTGACAGGGATTCCACAGTCCGGGTCGTATGGTCGGCTTTGAGTCCGAACTTCGCCAGAAGCGTGCGGACCTCGGCCGGGTTCAGGTCCACCAGGACTGCCTCCACGGCGTCGGCCAGGGTCAGGTTGCCCCCGAGCAGCCCGCGGGCCTGGTCGATCTCGCCAATGGCCACGGAAGCACCCATCGCAGCACTGCCTGAGTCAGGCTCGACGCCGCCCAGCAGCAGGCGCAGCAGGGTGGACTTACCGGCACCATTGGGGCCTGTGATTCCGATGCGTTCGCCGGCGTTGAGCTGCAGGTTGACGGGCCCAAGGGTGAAGCCGCCCTGCCGGACCACGGCGTCGCGGAGCGTTGCCACCACCGAGCTGGAGCGCGGCGCTTTTCCGATCGAGAACTGCAGCTGCCACTCCTTCCGCGGCTCCTCCACCACGTCCAGCCGTGAAATCCGGGATTCCATCTGCCGCACCTTTTGGGCCTGTTTCTCTGAGGATTCCGTGCTGGCTGCACGGCGGATCTTGTCATTGTCCGGACTCTTCTTCATCGCGTTCCGGACGCCCTGGGAACTCCATTCCCGCTGGGTCCGCGCCCGGGACACCAGGTCGGCCTTGGTGGCCGCAAATTCCTCGTATTTCTCCCGGGCGTGCCGCCTGGCAACGGCCCGTTCCTCCAGGAAGGCGTCGTAGCCGCCGTCGTACACGGCCACGGCGTTCTGCGCCAGGTCAAGTTCCACCACAGTGGTGACGCAGCGGGCAAGGAACTCGCGGTCATGGCTGACCAGCACAACGCCGCCGCGCAGGCCGGCGACAAAGTCCTCCAGCTTGGCGAGGCCTTCGAGGTCAAGATCGTTGGTGGGCTCGTCGAGCAGCACCACGTCGAACCGGCTCAGCAGCAGCGCCGCCAGCGCCACCCGCGCTGCCTGCCCGCCGGAAAGGCCGGTCATGGCCGCTTCCGGACCGGTCTCCAGCCCAAGGTCTGCCAGGACAGCGGGAAGCCGGTCGTCAAGGTCGGCAGCACCGGAGGCCATCCACCTGTCGAAGGCCAGCGCATAGGCGTCGTCCGCGCCGGGAGCGCCGCTGCCAAGGGCCTCAGCGGTGGATTCCATCTCGGCGGTGGCCTGGGCACAGCCGGTGCGGCGGGCAATGTAGCCTGCCACTGTTTCACCCGGCACGCGTTCGTGTTCCTGGGGAAGCCAACCAACGAAGGCGTCGGAGGGGGCCAGGCTGACAGAACCTTCCTGCGGCTGGTCCTCACCGGCGAGGAGCCGCAGCAGCGTGGATTTCCCGGCTCCGTTGGCACCCACCACGCCCACCACGTCCCCGGGGGCCACTGTCAGGGAGAGCCCGGAGAAAAGCTGCCGGTGGTCGTGGCCGCCGGAAACGTCCTTCGCTACGAGGGTTGCAGTCATGGTTCTATCCTTTCGCCACTGCGTCCGCAGCGGGTTTCCTGCCCGAACACTGGCTGGCAGGGCCCTGACATTTACCCGGGAGGAAGGAGCGCGGGCCGCAGGACATGAAAGAACCCGCTGGTCCGGACTTGGGGGGTGTACGGACCAACGGGCTCGACCATCAAGCATAGTCGAAACGGCAGCACGGGTAAAACCGCCGGGATGCGGCGCGCTAAAATCGACACACCATCCGTTCTGCAGAGAGCCGTCCATGACCCTCCCCGCCAAGGCGTTCCAGCGCTGGCTGCAAGGCATTGCGCCCGACGCCAGCACGGCTGACGTCTGCAGGATCTCAGGGATCAAGCGGACCACCCTGGCCCAGCAGCTGGTCCGTGGGAAAGTCTCGGTCAGCACTGTGGTCAGCATCAGCCGCGCGTACAACGTAAATCCGCTTTCGGCCCTGGCCACCTTTGAGGCCTACCAGGACCTGGCCGGTCCCCAGGTTCCGCCCACCCGTTGCGAACTTGTCAGCCAGGTTTCCACCCCCGACCTCCTGCGCGCTGTCCTTGCCCGCCCGGCGATGGAGCAGGCCGGCGCCTCCGGGACTGCGTCCCCGCCTCTTTCCGCTGCCCCGCACGCCACCTCGGTAAAAAACTGGGTTGACGCAATAGACGACGGCGAAGTGCGGCACCGTGTTTCCGCGGCCACCGGGGTGGCGCCGCAGAACTATTCAGCGCAGCTGACCGCCAACCGGCTGTCGCCGGAGCTGGCGCTTGCCACCGCGTTGGCTGCCGGCGTTGGACCGGCCGGCGGCCTGGTGGCCACCGGCCTGATCACCGAAGAGGAAGCGGGCTGGCCGCCGGGTGCGCGGCAGGCCGCCCTGGACAGCCTGTCCGACGGCGACCTCACCGCCCTGGCGGGCGACAGGCTGCAGGCATTGGGGAAGGTGCTGCGCCGCCAGGAGCAGGACCAGGCACAAACGGAAAAGATCTGGGAGAACCTGGGATGATCGAAATCCTTCAGTGGTCCACGCTTGCCACCTGCGGACTCATCGCTGCAGCCCGGGTGCCCAGCGCCGTCCGGGGAGAGAACAGGTCGCTGTTCTACATCTTCGGACTGATGACCGTCGCCATCCTCCTGAGCATCGAGAAGCCCTACGTGGCCATCGACCAGGCCCTGGGCGGCATCAACCTGGCCAACCTCCTGCTGCGCTTCATCATCTTCGCAGCCATCTACTTTGTCGGAATCCGGGTCACCCGCGGATTCGGTGCAGACAGCGCGTACCGGCTCATCACGGGAAAAGCCGGCATGGTGGTGCTGCTGGTCATTTCGCTCGCCCTGGTGGTCCTGTTCTTCATGATGGACACGGTCGGCTCTTCGGCAGGGCTTGCAGGCCCGTCAGTGCGGAACCAGCACAACGCTGTCTTGGCCCAGTACTACGGTGCCGCCGGACGTGCCTACCCGGGTTACGTAGCACTTGTTCTGCTGCCCGCCATGGTCCGCGCCGTCCGGAGCCGTTTGCCGCTGCTGGTGAGGGTGGCCGCAGGACTGCTTGCCTTGGGCGGGATTGCCATCGGCATCAGTCTCTTATTTCCCTTTGTGCCTCCAGGGTGGGGTGCCATCAAGTTCATCGTCAACTACACGGCCGTGCTGTGCTACGTCCTTGGCCTGGCGCTGATCTGGGCGGCACGGGTGCACAACAACAGGGTCTCCCCTGCCAAAAGGACATATACCGAAAAGTAACCATGCTGGCTTTCACAAATTCATTAGAATGTGAAACAATCATGAATGTGTGAAGGTGGAGCGCAGGTCGTTTTCGAACGGGGATAAATTCCAAAACGTTGGCCGCTCCGGGGGCCTTCACACCTATTGGGGGGATGAGTGGTGGCGGCCGTTGGGGACCGCCCCCACTCAGCCTAGTTAAAGCCCGTTTTGGCCCGTCCTGCAGGTGCGGGCAGCACGGAGCGCCCAGACCCGCACAGCGGTTGAGCTACCTGGTGGCTGCCCCGCAGGCGAACCGCAGGGTCACCAGCTGGAACGGCCGCAGGCCCAGTTCCGCTCCGTCAGCGCAGGTTCTCACACCTGCGGCCTCAAAGGGACGCTCCAATAAATCGACCGACGTGACGCCCTCTACGGCGAAGTTCGCGGTCAGCTTTCCTGCCGACCGCTGGCCCAAGGACTCGTAGAGGCGGACAACCACGTCCCCGGACCCATCCTCGGCCAGCTTGACGGCTTCAATCACCAGGGCAGGGTTGGTCACGGAGAACAGCGGTTCCACCGGGGAACCGCCGCGGACCACCCGGGGCTCAAGGTTCGTTCGGTAGCCTTCCTCAACGGCGTCGGCAATATCCGCGCCCGGACGGATGGTGACGGTCAGCTCATGCAGCCCGCGGTCCGCCTCCGGGTCGGGGAACTTGGGAGCGCGCAACAGGGACAGGCGCACCGTCGTGGTGGTGCCGCCGTCGTCATCCCTGATGGTCCGCGCCACGTCGTGGCCGTAGGTGGAGGCGTTGGAAATCGCCACACCATACCCCGGCTCCGCCACATGGATCCACCGGTGCGCACAAATCTCGAACTTTGCCGTTTCCCACGACGTATTCGTGTGGGTGGGCCGGAACACGTGGCCAAACTGTGTCTCTGCAGCAGACCTGTCTGCCCGGACGTCCAGCGCGAAGCCCAGCTTCAGCAGCTTCTCGCGTTCCTGCCAGTCCACCGAGGTGGTGATGGAAAGGGACGGGCTGCCCGGTGCAAGTGCGATCCGCTGGGTGATGGTGGACGCGCCAGCCAGCCGCTCCACCAGCACGACGGCGGCTGCCCCTTCGTGAACCAGCCGGACGGAAGAGGCCCGGGTCAGTGGCGTAACATTGCGCCGGTAGAACTCGTCGATGTCCCAGGCGTCCCATTCGTTGGGAGTGTCGCGGTGCAGTTCAAGGAGGTTGCCCCTCTGGCCGGGAGCGATCGCTTCCCGGCCGCTGGCGTAATCCACCAGCGAGGCGAGAAGCCCTTCCGCGTCCAGGACGGCGCGGATGACGCCGTTGTCCAGGACAAAGCCCCCGTTCTCGGGGTTGGCCTGGACCACACCCCCGGCTGCAGCCGGCTCGCCTGCGGCCAGTGCAGGCACGCCGTCCCGGGCATGTGGAGCAGCGTTCAGCAGGAATGTCCGCTCGCCGCTGCCCAGCACGGCGGCGGCAGCCCCGCCGATGATGGCCTCGAGGGCATCGCGGACAGCCTGGTAGTTGCGCTCGGCGTCGTGGTGGACCCAGGCGATGGAGCTGCCGGGAAGAATGTCGTGGAACTGCTGCAGGAGGACCAGCCGCCACAAGCGCTTGAGTTCCGCAGCCGGGTAGGCGAAACTTCCGCCGGTCCGCACGGCAGCCGTTGCGCACCACAGTTCTGCCTCCCTCAGCAGGTGCTCACTGCGGCGGTTACCCTTCTTGGTCCTGGCCTGGCTGGTGTAGGTTCCGCGGTGCAGCTCGAGGTACATCTCGCCCACCCAGACGGGCAGGACCGGGTAGTCAGCCTCGGCCTGCTCGAAGAAGCTTTCCGCAGAGCCGATCCGGACCTTTGGGGAACCTTCCAGGTCCGCGGCTCGTGCGGCAGCCGCCAGCATTTCCCGCGTGGGTCCGCCTCCGCCGTCGCCATAACCAAACGGCACCAGCGACACGGTGCCGTGGCCGTGGTCGCGGTAGTTCCGCTCCGCGTGGGCAAGTTCGCGTCCGCTCAGCTCCGAGTTGTAGGTGTCCACAGGCGGGAAGTGGGTGAAGAGCCGGGTGCCGTCGATGCCCTCCCAGTTGAAGGTATGGTGCGGCATCCTGTTGACCTGGTTCCAGGAGATCTTCTGGGTCAGGAACCAGCGGCTGCCCGCGGACTTGACGATCTGCGGCAGCGCAGCGGAGTATCCAAAGGAATCCGGCAGCCAGGCCTCATGGCAGTCCACACCGAATTCCGCGAGGAAGAAGCCCTTGCCCTCCACGAACTGCCGGGCCATTGCCTCACCACCGGGCATGTTGGTGTCCGATTCGACCCACATCCCGCCGACCGGAACGAACTGGCCGGCGCTGATCTTCTCGCGGATGCGGCCGAAGAGTTCGGGATAGAACTCCTTGATCCACGCGAACTGCTGGGCCGAGGAGCAGGAAAACACAAAGTCCGGGTTCTCGTCCATCAGCGCAACAACGTTGGAAAACGTCCGGGCGCATTTCCGGACAGTCTCCCGGACCGGCCAGAGCCAGGCGGAATCTATGTGGGCATGGCCGGTGGCTACCAGTTGGTGCGCAGAGGCATATGCCGGCCGGGCAAGTACGTCCGCGAGCACTTCGCGTCCTGCGGCAGCGGTCCCGGCTACATCGTCCGGATCCATGATGTCCATCATGCGCTCGAGGGCCCTGAGGATCTCGTGCCGCCTGGGCAGTTCCAGGGGCAGTACCGCCATGAGGCCTGAAAGAGTCGAAATATCCTGCTGCAGTTCCCAGACGTTCTGGTTCAGTTCGGCGATGGCAATGCTTCCGAGCCTGTACTGCGGTGCCGTACCGGCCGTTGACTTGTCCCCATAGGGCGTGGGGGCGAACGTCCAGCCCTGGGCCACGTCCGGATTCGCCGCAGCTTCAACGTAGAAGTCCACTGCCATGCCGCCACCCAGGAGCTTCAACGGGATGTACTGGTTCCGGGGTGAGACGGCCTTGATGATGGTACCGTCCGGGCGCCAGGCGATGCCCTCGCACTGGAAGCCGGGAATTTCAACGGTGAACCCAAGGTCCACGAGCACTTCAACGGTGGTGTCCGGTTCCGTGCCCCACGATTCGGGGACCTCACCCTGGAGACGGAGCCACTTGGTGCCCCAGGGTTTCCCCCACAGCGCGCCCTGTTCCTGCGGCTGGAACTCCTGCCGCATAGCTTCCAGCGCAGGGACCGGTTCATCCGGGACGTCCCAGCTGCTCAGCGTGAGGGGAAGGGTCCGGCTGTAGACCGCAGGGGTGATGCGCTCCCGCACGAACCTGTGCAGGCGCACTTCCGTGATCCGGCGGTCGTCATGCAATGTGTGCCCTCTTTAGCGTTTGGGACTGGATCCTGGTGTCCATTCGATGGATAAATCTACCCGGTGGCAAGTCTTTTACCAACCCTTTCGAAACCGTTTCCCGGAACTGTTGCCGGGGCAACAGACAGGCTGGATGGGTGGGCGGTGAAACGGCAGGGCGGCTGGGTTGGCAGGCCGGCTGGGCCGGACTACGAGACTACGACGGCGCAGCCGCCACCGGCCGCCGTATCCTCCCGTCGCCTGCGTAGATGTTTAGGCTGGTTCCCCTGCTGAAGCCGGCAAGTGTCAGGCCGCTGGCCTCGGCCAGTTCCACTGCAAGGCTGGATGGCGCACTGACGGCAGCAAGGACGGGTATTCCGGCCAGCGCAGCCTTCTGGACAAGCTCGAACGAGGCCCGTCCCGAGACCTGGAGGACCGTGCCGCTGAGAGGCAGCAGGCCCTCACGCAGGGCCCATCCCACCACTTTGTCCACGGCGTTGTGCCGCCCCACGTCCTCCCGAAGGCACAGAAGGTTCGCGCCGCCGTCGTCCTCAATCCGGAACAGCCCGGCAGCATGGACGCCGCCGGTGTCGTCGAAGAGGCGCTGGGACTTCCGAAGGATGTCCGGGAGCGAGGCGAGCACTTCGGCGGAAACGCTCAGCGGATCTGCGGCGGGACTGTAGTGCGAGGACTTGCTGACGGATTCGATGGAATCGGTGCCGCAAATGCCGCACGAACTGGAGGTGTACACGTGCCGGCCCATGGACGGAGCCTCTACATCCGGCCGTAACTGGGCCTCGACCACGTTGAAGGTCTGCACGCCGTTTTCGTCTTCCCCTGCGCAGAAGCGCAGCGAGACAAGTTGCCCGGAATCCCAGATGACGCCCTCGGACACCAGGAACCCGGCCACCAGGTCGAAGTCGTGGCCGGGGGTCCGCATGGTGACGGAGAAGGACATGCTGCCCAGCCGTATCTCCAGCGGCTCCTCCACCGCAAGGACGTCCTCCCGGTACCGGACCGGAAACTCAAGGGCATTCGGCGAGCCATCCAGCACATACTTGTGCACCTTGCGGCGCTGGGTTACGCGTCCCATGTCCCACCGTTCCTGTTCATGATTCCATCATCGCAACCGCCCCGTGGTGATGCCAGCGCAGCCGGCCGTTCCCGGGCTTGGTCAGCCAAGGAGTTCACTCCAGTCCACCGGGCCGGTGGCCGCCGGCTTGGCAGCTGTCCTGCCTGTCCTTCCGGCGCTGCGCGTCTTTGGCTTGGCATTGGGGTCAGGGGGCGCCGGGATGGGCGGCCCCCAGGGCAGGGCGAAGGCTGGCACCAGCTCACCGAGCTTCACCCCGTGGGGAGGAACAACCATGACGCCGTCGGCGGAGGCCAGCCCCCGCATCATGCCCGGCCCGGTGTGCTGGGCCGGCGAAGCCATCCCGTACAGCAGCCGGAACGGCATGAGGCGGGTGCGTCCCGGCTCGGGCTCGAGGGTGGTTCCGCACGGCACCTCCTGTACCGTCGGCATGCTGCCGTGCCCCAGCGCCGCCAGCAGCGGGGCCCCTACCGTGGACAGCGCAATCATGGCGGCGAGGGGGTTGCCCGGCAGGCCCAGCACGAAGCGCCCGTCCGGAAGTTCAGCCAGGACGGCCGGATGCCCCGGACGCATGGCTACGCCGTCGATGATCAGCCGCCCGCCCAGCTCAGCTACGGCCCGGCGAAGGTGGTCGGTGCCGGATTTTCCGGTCCCGCCTGTTGTGATGACGACGTCGGCAGGCAGGTCCGGTGCCCCCGGCACCTCCGGGACCACGTCCTCCAGCGCGCCCAGCCACTCCGCATAGGAATCGCCGATTCTCTGCTGCCCGCCGGGGATCCCGCCCAGCATGCCCACCACTGCCGGCAGCTGCGGGCCGAAGGTGTCCCGCACCTTGCCGGGGACGGGCACGCCGCGGCCAACCACCTCGGAGCCGGTCAGCAGAAGCCGGACCAGGGGCTTTCCCTGGACCACAAGTTCGTCATATCCCGCCAGGGCGGCCAATGCCAGGTGGGCGGGGTTGAGCACCACCCCGGCCTTGACCAGGACGTCGCCCTCGGAAGCCTCCTCCCCCGCCTTCCGTACGTGCTGGCCGTTGCGGGGCTCGCCGGGGCGGGCCGTCCCGCCCGTCACCAGGATGGGCAGTCCGTCCTCGTCCCTGTCCAGCCGGGCGCTTTCGCTGCGCAGAACAGACTTGCCACCCGCGGGGATAAGTCCTCCCGTGGCGATGGGACTGGCCTGGTGCGGGGCGAGGGGCGTTCCGGGCTCAACCAGGATCCACGGTCCGGTGCCGTTGACCGCCCAGCCGTCCATCGCCGACGACGCATAGTGGGGCATGTCCTGCAGCGCAACGATGTCCTGGTCCAGTTTTCGTCCGAGGGCAAGCTCCAGCGCAACCGGCCCGGCGGGAATAGGCTGGGCAGCGTCAAAGGCGGCCCGCCGGGCTTCGTCCCACGTGTGGTCGAGGTGCCGTGGATGGTCGGCTTCGGGTTTGCTCGGTTCCTCCTTGGCGTCGCTGGTCATTCGCCGGGAGTCCCGGCGGCTTCAGCATCGTAGTCGGTGGCCAGGGTACGGGCCACGGCCAGCGCGGATTCCATGGAAGCGGCGTTCGTTGCCTCCCCGGTTCCCGATGCCAGCCCTGCGGCATAACCCGCAATAAAGGTGGTCAGCGGGGCAGCCGGACGGACCACCGAGTGGGCGGCCACACCGGCCAAGGCAAGGATGGCGTTGACGTCCACCTGGACATCCTCAAGCTCATAGGCCTGGAGCAGGGACCTGCACCACTCCTCCAGCGTTTCATCCTGACTTTTCACGAACGTGCCTCCCAAGTTAACTGCGGCTGCGCCGGCCCTGGCCCTTGTCCTGGTTTCCGGCGGCAATCCCTAGTGCGGCGGCATCATCCCACGTGTCCACGTCTGCCGTGGAACCTGCGGGGACGGTGACAGGCTGCACCTCCAGCGTAGCAAGGAGGGAGCGCACGGAGCCGTTGATTAAGGCACCGCGCGACGACAGTTCCGCCGCTGACTTTATTAACCCGGCCGTGCGGTAAATGCCGGCCAGCGGCTGGAGGACACCGTCACCCGAACGGGCCATGACGCCGTCATTTTCCCCCGGGGTCAGCGCGTCCTTCAGTGCCGCCACGGCGTCCTGGACCAGCGGCATATCGCACGCCAGCACCAGGGTGTACTCCGACGTGCTGGTGCCGTGCCGGGCAAGGGCGTCCAGTCCGGCCGCGATGGCTGCAGCCGGACCCGCGAATTCCGGCTCTTCACGGCACCAGATCACCCCGGGAGCGGAAGATTCCGGCCGGGGACCCACTATCACGGTGCTGGAGGCACCTGCGGCAGCAGCAAGCGCATGCTGCAGGAGAGTGGCGTGGTGGAAGACAAGGTCCTGTTTAGGCTCTCCGCCCAGCCGAGACGACCGGCCGCCGGCCAGGATGAGGGCATCGAAGGGCAACGGGTTCTCTTCCACTCCCCCAGCCTAGTCACCAAGGGCATGGCGCGGGGTGGGGTCAGGCGGCGCGCTCGGGCAGCAGGAACGGGTCCCAGGCAGGGGTGGGTTTTTCGAGTTCCTTGATTTGCCAGATGGCTCCGTGCGGAGGCTCCGGGACGAAGCGCAGCTTCCATCCCATCTCGGCCGGAGTGTGGTCGCCCTTGACGTTGTTGCAGCGCAGGCAGGCCGCCACCAGGTTCTCCCAGGAGTCGGCACCGCCGCGGGACTTGGGCTGGACATGGTCGATGGTGTGGGCCGCTTTTCCGCAGTACGCGCACCTGTGGCCATCACGCCTCAGCACTCCGCGGCGGCTGACAGCCGTGGCCTGGTTGTATCTGGGACGGATATAGCGGTTGAGGAGGATAACGGACGGCCGCCCCAATATCTCCTGGGGTCCCACCACGGGATCGTCACCCTCGGCAACCACACTGGCTTTGCCTGTGAGCACAAGCACCAGCGCCCGGCGGAACGTGATGACCGCCAGCGGTTCATATCCAGCATTCAGAACGAGAGTGCGCATGCACGTACCTCTTCACGGCCGCACCCGTCAGGGGCACGAGGGCCGGCTGCCCTCGGCATGTCCGGGCTATGGATCGACACCACAAGAGTAAACATAAAAGCGCACTATCAGCTAATCGCTGTTTTCCAAAACTGCCGTGTCGGGTCCCTTGGCGGGCTTTACCCGTGCGTCTGCGGGCTGCACTCCGCCGGCGTCATCCTTAAAGGGAAGAACCCCTGCCGCGGGGCAGGGGTTCTTCGTGCCGTCCATATGGGACGGCGAATGTGAGGCTCGTTAGTTCACGCGGATGAAAACGGGGCCGGAGCCAACGTTGGCGCTGAATACCACCGTCTGGTTTCCGTTGTATCCACCGTGGACCGCCTGGCCGTTGCCGGCGTAGACAGCGATGTGGGCCATGCCCGCGCCACCGTCGGCGTAGTAGATGAGGTCGCCCGGCTGGGCTTCCGCGGCGCTTACGGTGCGGCCCAGGGAGAGGTACCCTGCAGGCCAGTCGTGGAAGTTGATTCCCACTGCGGCCAGGGAGTTGGTCACCAGCATGGTGCAGTCCTGGGTGACGCCCAGCTGGGCGTATGCAGCGGAGAGGATGGCTGCGCCCTTGCCGCTGGCGGAAGCGGCAGGAGCTGCAGCCGGTGCAGAGGCGGTGGTCACCTTGGCGGTCACCTTGGGGGCTGCGGCAGGCTGGACGACGGCGGGAGCCGCCGGCTCGGCTTCCTCGACCTCAACAGGAGCGGGCTCTTCTTCGACAACAGGCGCAGGCGTGGTGGTGACGGCCGGCTTTTCGAAGGTGATGGCGATGGTGGAAGCGGCGGAGATCGGCGCCTCGACGGAGGACTCAACTTCAAGGGTGGACGCCGGAGCGGAGTCGCGCTGGACGCTGGAGTCTGCCGCGTTTGCGGCGATGCCGCTGCTCAGCACCAGGCCGGAAGCGGCAGCAATAACCGCTGCCTGGCGGCCCATGCCACCGGCGTTGTCGCCGACAGCCTTGGCGATCACTGCGATTGAGTTGGTCTTGGTGACTTCGGCGCGATGCCGTGCGGTGGCAAGAGTAGTCATCAGTTCTCTCTTTCGTTTTCCTCAGGCCGTTGTGGGCACCAAGGGGTTTGGGCGTGCCGGCATCTTGGGGGTACGCCGGCACGCCCCGAACGGGGATGTGGTGTTTGCGGAAAGCGTGATGGAGCAAAGAAATAGTTCTTGGGCCCGAAGGCCCAAGAACTATTTGTTAATGGTGAAGAAGGCGGAGCTTCCGGTGGCGGCCACCGAGTGAAGCAGCGTGCCCTGGGACGGGTTGAGAGCGCTGATCATCATGCCGTTGCCGACGTAGATGCCTACGTGCGCGCCACCGTTCTGCATGACCAGGTCACCCGGCTGCGGGGTGGAGGTGGGCGTCATTGCCGTCCAGGCGTTGACGCGCGGGATGCTGATGCCGGCCTGGGCGTACACCCACTGCGTGAAGCCGGAGCAGTCCCAGCCGTTGGGGGTGGTGCCACCCCAGACGTAGGGACGGCCGATGCCAGTGTACGCAAGTGCGGCAATGCCGGAGGTGGAGGCCGAGGAAACCGTTTCGGCAAGCTTCTCAGCTTCAGCTTCGGGAGCTGATGCGGTGGAGGCCGTCCGGGTTCCGGCAGCAGTCCGGCTCTCGGAATCGGTCGACTGTACCCGCACAGGTGCCGGCTTCGGAGCGGCGGTGGTCTTCACCACGGGACGCTCGAAGGAGACGGTGGCGGTGGGTGCTGCAGTCACCGCGAGGGCGGACTGGGCAGACCCGGACTCGGTGGAAGCGGAAACGCCAGCGGTAGTGTCCGCGGCGCTGGCAGGCAGGCCCATGCTGAGGATGAGACCGGAAGCGGCTGCGATAACGGCAGCCTGGCGACCTACTGTCCCGGCATTGGCACTAACAGCCTTGGACACGGTGTCCAAGGGGTTGGTACGAACCGTTTGCGCACGGTGGCGCGCAGAATGATGGCGTGAAGACACGAAGGTAGCCTCTCCCAATGCCTGCGAGGTGAGCTGTCGGATTCGGATGGGAGTCACCCGGCCACTCCGCTTCCAAGGAAGCTTTGCGACTTAACCCCAAGGCCTTCGCTGAAGCAAAGACCAAAATTGGTTCCCCCGCCCCTGCCAGACGATGAAATGCGAACGGACCTTGAGCGGTGGCAGAGCTAGGCAATCCGCACAAGAGCGTCAACTTCGGAAAAGTTGACGCGAGTTAGACGGTACAGCAGTTTTCGTTGAATGTCACATTCAGGTCACGGCGGGTCATGATGATTCGATAGCCGTCCCTCATTTGACTACAGCCAACCCGTGGGATCGACGACTTCGCCGTTGACCTGGACCTCGAAGTGGAGGTGGCAGCCTGTTGAAGCACCCGTGGTACCGCTGAGCGCCAGGACATCGCCGCGGGAGACCGTCTGGCCCTCGGTGACACTGAAGGACGAGAGGTGGTTGTAGGTGGTCTCCAGGCCGTTGCCGTGGTCCACGACAACGCGGTTTCCACCGCCGTACTGGTGCCACCCGACGAACGTCACGGTGCCGGCTGCGGCTGCCAGGACCGAGGTGCCGCACTGGGCCACGTAGTCCTGGCCGCGGTGGAAGTCACCGGAGCCGCCGGTGATCGGGCTGACCCGGTAGCCGAACGGGGAGGCAGTGGACAGCGCGGCCAACGGGGCTCCGAGGCTTCCGGCCGAGGCTGCGCGGGACACGGAACCGGCGGACTGCGCGCTGAGCAGCTGCTTCAGCTTGCCGTCGGGATCCGCCTGGGTCACCACGGCAGAGCGGCTGAAGTCGATCTGCGCGCCGGCCTCGGCGGATACCTGTGGCTGCGGGGTAACAGCCGAGGCTGCCACGGGGGTGACGCTGCCTGCATTGTCGGTGGCCATGACGGGGCTGGTTGCCGGAACGGTCACGGTCAGCACCAGCCCGGTGGCAGCCAGCGCGATTCCGGCTTTCTGGCCAATGCCGCTGGCGGAGGCAAATTCTGTGATCTGCCGGAAGGGACCTCGACGGCGGCGTGCATCACGATGCGGATCGCGGGGGCGTTCCGTGGTGATGACCTCGACAACGCGCGGCGTTGGAACGGGGGCGGCCGCGCGGCGGCGCCCCTTGGGGGTCTGCATGGACAAGAAGGGTTCCTCTCTGGAAAGCCTGCGAAGTTAGCTGTCGGATTCGGGTCAGAGAGTTCACAGACCCGGTCCGCCTGGGCAAGCTCGGCACAGAGGTATCCCCGGAAGGATCCAACGCTGGAAGAGGCTTGCTGCTGACGGACTTCACCCCAAGGCAGTCCCCCGTCTGCCGGTTGTGGTTCCCCCGCCTCTGCCAGTAATGACTCGTGCACCTGATCCGCTGGCAGAGCTCGGCTCCGGATCAGGTAACGCTTTAGTATCTACGCTTGGGTTTAACTATAGGGCCAGAAGTCCCAAAGTAACAATTCCGTTATCTTTGGCTAATCCGTCCCGGCCGGGGTAGTACGCGGGTTTACCGGACGGCAACGAAGACGTGGGCTGCGACTTCGGGCGGCAACTCCAGGGCGCCCTCTATGCCGGGCACGCGGACCGAAATGTAGTCTCCCACCCGCTCCAGCGAGACCGCAGCCCCGGGACGGATGCCGCCCTCGTCGAGCTGGACCAGCAGTTCCGGCTCCACCTGGATCGGCTCAGCCAGGCGGCTTACGGTTACCTCCGACGCCGGGCCATAGGACTTCATTGCCTCCAGCAGGCTGACGGCCCCGTCCGCGAATCCTTGCGATGCCTGGCCGCCGAGGGCCGCCAGGCCGGGGATGGGATTGCCGTACGGGGACTCCGTGGGGTGGTCAAGCAGCTCGTAGATGCGCCGCTCCACGCGTTCGCTCATGACATGCTCCCAGCGGCAGGCCTCGTCATGGACGTAGGCCCAGTCCAGGCCGATCACGTCTGCCAGAAGCCGCTCCGCCAGCCGGTGCTTCCGCATCACCTCGGTAGCGCGCTTCCGGCCCACTTCGGTGAGTTCGAGGTGCCGGTCGCCCGAGACAACCACCAGGCCATCCCGCTCCATCCTGCCTATGGTCTGGGAAACCGTGGGGCCTGAGTGCCGCAGGCGCTCGGCGATCCGGGCGCGGAGGGCCACGATGTTCTCTTCCTCAAGCTCCAAGATGGTCCGAAGGTACATCTCCGTAGTGTCGATCAGATCCGTCATCCAGCTCAGCTCCTCGAGCGCAGTACCTTGCGTTGTCCCACCGTATCGCCTTCCGCGCGACGTAGTCCGTTGGAAAGCTTAGCCTATTTTGACTTTGTCCGAATAGTTGGCGGCCGTCACAACAGGCCGTCTCAATGTCTGGACTATGACGGTGCCGGTTCCCGCACCAACGCCGGTTCAGGCAGAATGAGGAGGGCCGGAGTTGCAGTCACAGCCGACTGTCCGCCAAGCAACCACCCGTCCGGACCCTAGCCGCGTCCACGCCGAAATTGGAGCACCTGTGAGCGAAAACAGCATCACTATTCCCGCCGACCTCCTGCCCAAGGACGGACGGTTCGGCGCCGGCCCGTCAAAGGTCCGGCAGGAGCAGATCGATGCGCTGTCCGCTGCGTCGAAAACCATCCTGGGAACCTCGCACCGGCAGGCTCCGGTGAAGAACCTGGTGGGGTCGGTGCGCGAGGGCCTCAGCCAGTTCTTCCGGGCACCCGAGGGCTATGAGGTGGTTCTTGGCGTCGGCGGTTCCACTGCGTTCTGGGACATCGCCAGCTTCGGCCTGGTGGAGAAGAAGGCCCAGCACCTCTCCTTCGGTGAGTTCGGGTCCAAATTCGCGGCCGCCACCAACAAGGCGCCCTTCCTGGACGCCTCCTCCATCATCAAGTCCGAACCAGGTACCCGCCCGGCCGCCCAGGCCGAAGCGGGCGTTGATACCTACGCCTGGCCCCAGAACGAGACCTCCACGGGCGTCTCCGCCCCCGTGAAGCGCGTGGCAGGTGCGGACGAGGGCGCACTGGTGCTGGTTGACGCGACGTCAGCAGCCGGCGGCCTGGACGTGGACGTGGCGGAGAGCGACGTCTACTACTTCGCCCCGCAGAAAAACTTTGCCTCCGACGGTGGACTCTGGCTTGGCCTGTTCTCCCCCGCCGCGCTTGACCGCGCGGCCCGCATCAAGGCCACCGGCCGCTGGATCCCCGATTTCCTCGACCTGCAGACCGCAATCGACAACTCGCGGCTGAACCAGACCTACAACACGCCGTCGCTGTCCACCCTGGTGACCCTGGATGCGCAGGTCCAGTGGCTGAACGCCAACGGCGGCCTGGACTTTGCCTCGGCACGCACCGCCGATTCCGCCGGCCGCATCTACAGCTGGGCCGAATCTTCCGAGTTCGCCACCCCGTTCGTCACCAACCCGGATGAGCGCTCCAACGTCATTGCCACCATCGATTTTGACGAGTCTGTGGACGCAGCCATGGTGGCAAAGGTGCTGCGGGCCAACGGCGTCGTGGACACCGAGCCCTACCGCAAGCTCGGCCGCAACCAGCTGCGCATCGCCACTTTCGTGGCCATCGAACCGGACGACGTTTCCGCACTGCTGGCCAGCATCGACTTCGTGGTGGGCAAGCTGCGCAAGTAGCGGGCTCCAGCACCAGTCCGCGCTGCGGCTCAGTGGCCCAAAGCAGCGCACCCAGAAGCAAAGAGCGTTAATTACGACGGCGCCGCCCGGGGTTAGTTCCGGGCGGCGCCTTTGTGTATGTCGTGGGGAAGTGTGCCGTGGGGTGCGGCGTACCCTAAGGCGTGGCGGCGTCGTCTTCTGCGGGCTCCGAGGACGGACCAGGGGCAACCTCAGGGGCCTCGACGGCGGGCTCTGAAACGGCAGGCCCTGATACGGCATCCCGGGCGGCGTCATCCGCTTCGCCTTCTGCGGGCACAGCCACCTGCCCGCCAGCTTCCGGTTCCGCTGCCAGGACCTGGTCCTGCTCCGGCTCCGGCTCCTGGTCCTGCTCATCCTCGGGCCGGACTCGTTCAGCCCACGGCACCCATTCCGGGGCAAGGATCGAATCTTCCGACGGCAGCAGGCCGAGCTCGCTGACGGTCACAACCTTCGAGCGGGAGTTGCGGGTCAGCACCGCGTACCACTGCCAGCCCAGGTAGCCGGGCAGCCTGGATTCGAACAGGTGCGTCACCAGGCGGTCGCCTTCGCTTTTAGCCGCCAGGTGGCGGCCAATGGTAGGTGCAGGCGTGATGTCCTCCACAGCGGCACGCGCGGTGTCCACCGCGGCAGCGAGGAAGGCATCAGGCTTCCCTGTCCGCCATACCGGGACACCCGCGCGGCGCTTGGACGCCGCCTTGGCCACCGCAGCGGCGGGGCCGGCAGCGGCCGTGCCACCCGCCGTCGTGCCGTCCTGTTCCGGCACAGCTGGGACCGGCTGTTCAGCTTCCGGGTTCATAAGTGCCTAAACGTCCAGCTCGTCGGCAACCTTACGCAGGGCAGCGGCGATGGCCTTGCCCTTGTTGCCTTCCGGGTACTTGCCTGCCGAGAGCGTCCCGGACAGGTTGTCCAGGACAGTCACCAGGTCCTGGACAAGGGGGGCGAGGTCCTTGGCGCTGGGCCGCTTTGCCTTGGCGATGGAAGGTGTCTTGTCCAGCACACGCAGGCCCAGGGCCTGCGCGCCCTTCCGGCCGTCAGCCACACCGAACTCAACCCGGGTGCCGGCCTTAAGCTCTGTTACGCCCTCGGGCAGCGACGATTTGGGCAGGAATACCTCCTGGCCGTCCTCGCCCGCGAGGAAACCAAAGCCCTTGTCCTTGTCATACCACTTGACCTTGCCGGTAGGCACGTAATCAACCTTCTTCGTTCTGCGTCTTCTGACACGGCCGCCCGCCACCGCATCCGCATTGCTGTGCGGGTTTAGGGTATGGCGGCTGCAGGCCGTGTTGGTCTATCCCCCAAGGTTATCCTGCCCACTGCCCTATTCCCGCTTTTACCTGCCTTGCGGAGGCATTCCAGGGCTCCGTGCGGCAGCGTTCACGCCCGGGGCTGCGGGAGCTGTAGCGTTACGTTTATGACTCCCTCGCGTTACCGGCGTGCCCTGATGATCACCGCCGCAGCTGTCGCCGTGCTCTCTTTGGTGGCAGTAGGCACCGTGATGGCTTTGGCCTTCGCCGGGTCAGTGGCCCCCGCCTGGGTCACGTACTCGGCGCTGTACGGCCTGCCGGTCGCGTTCCTCCTGATGCTTTTCCTGGTTCTGGACAGCGTTGCAGGGCGGCGCCGGGCAGGAAAGGCTGACCGGCGGTAACGTTGGACTGATGTCCCTCATTCGCGCGTTGAGCAAGGAGCTGGAGGCACGCAGCGACGATTCACTGCGTGCGCTGTTCGACGCCCGGCCGGACCTCATCTCACCCCCCGTCCCCGACTTCGGCGCCCTCGCGGCGCGGGCCAGTGCCAGGCTCAGCGTGCAGCGTGCTCTGGAACGGCTCAACAGGCCGCAGATGCAGGTCCTCGAAACACTCCACCTGTGCACCAACACGGATACCGGGCACAGCGCCTCCGCGGCCGGACTCCGCAAAATGATTCCGGGATCGTCGGGGGCCGCGGTTGAACGGATCCTGCATTCGCTGCAGGACCTGGCGCTGGTGCACCGTGCTGAACCTCCCCACGGCACCCCCGAGTCCGCGGCAAAACAGCGCCACTACCTCCCGGTGGGCTCCTTGAAGGACGTGGTGGGGATCTATCCCGCCGGGCTGGGCAGGAGCTACACGGAACTGGTCCGGCTCCAGCCCGCCTTCGCGCAGCGCGTGGTGCAGCTTGTCTCCGAGCTGCACCGCAGCGGCGTGGCCATCCATGACGCCACCACTCCCATGGAGGCGGCGCTGGCGCTGCAGCACTGGACCTCCTCCCCTGAGTCCCTCAACAGCATCCTGTCCACGGCGCCGGAGCGGACGACGGCGTTGCTCGCCAGGTTCCGCAACTGGGCCATGGGGGCGGTCCCCCAGGCGCAACGCAAGGCCTCCATCACCACGGAGGGGTCCGACGTCGGGCCTGTGGACTGGCTGCTGGCTCGCGGACTGCTGGTGCCCCTGGACGCCGCGCACGTGGAACTGCCCCACAGCGTAGGGCTCTCACTTCGCGGCGGCGCGATCATCAACGATTTCACCCTCCAGCCCCCTGTCCCCGAGCTCGGCCGGACCTCAGCTGTCCTGCGCAGGAATGCTGCGCTCAGCGCAATATCGGAGACGCTGCGGCTGATGGGCGAGCTCCTGCATGCGGTACGGGAGCAACCCCTGGCCACGCTCCGCAGCGGTGGCGTCGGGGTGCGCGAGATGAGGCGTCTGGCCGAGTTGCTGCGGATCGACCAGCAGCAAGCGGGAATTCTGCTGGAACTGGCTGCCCTGGCCGGCCTGATCCGCCTGGACGTTGATTCCTCGTCCTGGATCCAGCCTCCCCAGCTTGAATGGCTGGTCCTGCCGCGCCAGGAACAATGGCTCTGGCTGGTAAATGCCTGGCTGGCCAGCGAGCGCGTGCCGTCCCTGGTGGGCCAGCCCATCAACGGGACGCGCGGCGTGCCGGCGGCGCACCGCTCAGCGTCCGGCAGCACCATCATCGCCTTGTCAGCGGAAGCCCAACGGCCAGACGCTCCCCTGGTCCGCAAACGCATCCTCGAGATTCTGCACGAACTGACCGTGGAGGCCGGCTCCGCAGACGGCACCGCTCCGGTGCTTGATGCCGAAGCCGTCCTCCAGCGTGCGGAATGGGCCCAGCCGCGGATGGCCCGCCGCTTCAGCTCGATGATCCGCGGTGTACTCGCCGAAGCTGAACTCCTGGGCCTCGTGGGGTCCGGAGCCCTCAGCCAACTCGGCAGCGCCCTGGCGGAGGACCAGCCCGAAGCCGCGATTGCCATCCTTGGCGAACACCTGCCGGCAGCTTTGAGCCATGTCCTGCTCCAGGCAGACCTCACAGCCGTCGCCCCGGGGTACCTCGACCCCGGGCTGACCGGAAAACTACTGGTGATGGCAGACGCCGAAGGCCAGGGGCCGGCCACCATCTACCGCTTCTCGGAAGGCTCCATCAAGCGGGCCCTGGACACGGGATACGATGCTGCCGGCATCCTGGAGTTCCTCCGCGAGCACTCCGCCACCGCTGTGCCCCAGCCCCTCCAATACCTCGTGGAGGACACAGCCCTGCGGCACGGAAGGCTGCGGGTGGGACCGGCGGCGAGCTTCGTCCACAGCGACGACGAGGACGCCCTGCTGGAGCTTCTGTCCGGGCCGAAGGCAGCCCACCTGAAGCTGGAGAAGATCGCCCCAACTGTCCTGGTGTCCGCCGCGCCGCCGCGGGAAACCGCACAGGTCCTCCGCAACCTGGGCCTCTCCCCCTCCGTGGACGGCGCGGATGAGCCCGTGGTCCGGCTGCGCGGAAGCCAGGCCGCCCAGGACACCCACCGCCCGGTGTACACCGCACCGCGGACGGCGCCCGGGACGGAGGAGGTGGAAGCCCAGCTGGCGGTCCTGCGGCAGGGGGGCTCCGCCGTCGGACACCGCGGTGTTTCCGGAGACCACGCCGGCGAAACGGGGACCCAGCTGGGGCTTGAAGCCCTGCAGCGCGCCATCAGGCTCAAGCAGCGGATCAGCATGAACGTGGTGGACGGCCTGGGGAATGCCAACCTGGAAACGGTTGTTCCGCTCTCTGTAAGCGGCGGACGCGTCCGGGTGTTTGATCCCGCCAGGGAAACCGAACGCGTGCTGTCCATCCACCGCATCATCGACATTGAGGCTGCAGAGGAAACTGCGCCAGTGAAGGACTTCCCGGCGTGAACGACGGACCGTTGATCGTCCAAAGCGACAAGACCATTTTGCTTGAAGTGGACCATGAGCTGGCAACCGAAGCCCGCCATGCCATCGCACCTTTCGCGGAGCTCGAACGGGCACCGGAGCACATGCACAGTTACCGGCTGACGCCCCTGGGGCTCTGGAACGCCCGCGCGGCGGGACTGGATGCGGAGAAGGTCCTGGATACGTTGCTGAAGTACTCGCGCTTCCCCGTGCCGCATTCGCTGCTGATCGACGTCGAAGAAACCATGTCCCGCTACGGCCGGCTGCGCCTGGAGAAGGATCCCCAGCACGGGCTGGTCATGCGGACCGACGACTACCCGGTACTGGAGGAAGTAATCCGGGCCAAAAAAATCCAGCCCCTGCTCGGGCCAAGGATTGACGGCGAAACAGTGGTGGTGCACGCCTCCCAGCGGGGACAGCTCAAACAGCTGCTGCTGAAGATCGGGTGGCCGGCGGAAGACCTGGCGGGCTACGTGGACGGCACTCCGCACCTGATCGCGCTCAACGAGGACGGCTGGAAGCTGAGGCCCTACCAGCAGATGGCAAGCGACAACTTCTGGTCCGGCGGCAGCGGCGTGGTGGTGCTGCCCTGCGGCGCCGGGAAGACGCTCGTGGGGGCCGCCGCCATGGCAACCGGGTCCACCACCACCCTGATCCTGGTGACCAACACCGTGGCCGCGCGCCAGTGGAAGGACGAACTGCTGAAGCGCACGTCCCTTACCGAGGACGAGATCGGCGAGTACTCCGGGGCGGTCAAGGAAGTCCGCCCGGTGACCATCGCCACGTACCAGGTCCTCACCATGAAGCGCGGGGGCCTCTACCCCCACCTGGAGCTGGTGGACGGGCACGACTGGGGTTTGATCATCTACGACGAGGTGCATCTCCTGCCGGCGCCGATCTTCCGGATGACGGCGGACCTGCAGGCGCGGCGGCGCCTCGGTCTGACGGCAACACTGGTGCGGGAGGACGGCCGCGAGGGCGAGGTGTTCAGCCTGATCGGGCCCAAACGGTACGACGCGCCCTGGAAGGACATCGAGTCCCAGGGCTACATCGCGCCCGCTGACTGCGTGGAAGTCCGCGTGGACCTGCCCAAGGACGAACGGGTCGCCTACGCCATGGCCGAGGACGCTGACAAGTACCGGCTCTGCGCCACCTCGGAGTCCAAGACACTGGTGGTGGAGCAGCTGGTCAGCCGGCACGCCGGTGAACAGCTGCTGGTCATCGGCCAGTACATCGACCAGCTGGATGAGCTCGGCGAGCGCCTCGATGCGCCCGTCATCAAGGGCGAGACGTCGGTGAAGGTGCGCCAGAAGCTGTTTGACGCCTTCCGTTCCGGGGAGATCCAGACGCTGGTGGTCTCCAAGGTGGCCAACTTTTCCATTGACCTCCCCGAGGCCTCGGTGGCGATCCAGGTGTCTGGCTCATTCGGTTCCCGGCAGGAGGAAGCCCAGCGGCTGGGCAGGCTCCTGCGGCCCAAGAAGGACGGCCGCTCGGCACGCTTTTACTCCCTCGTGGCCCGGGACACCCTGGACCAGGACTTCGCCGCCAAGCGCCAGCGGTTCCTGGCGGAGCAGGGCTACGCGTACCGGATCATGGACGCCAAGGACGTTGAGACGGCTGACTAGGCCGTACCTCCCCGGGTGGCACCTGTCAGGTCACCCCGCGCGAGCTGTCCCTTTCCATCGTGCCGGTCCGCGGATCGAACTGCGGGCGCTCGTACGCCAGTTCTCCACCGCTGCGTCCGCCGTAGGGGCGCCCGTGGTCGGCAAATTCTTCCCGGAAGAAGGCGAGGCACCACTGCCCCATCTGGATCCTGGCACCGGTGCGGAGCACTGAAGGACCAGCCTGCGCCACGCTGCCGCTGACCGTCCCGTGGGGGACCAGGACGTACTCGTCCAGCTCGTCATGCCTGATTTCGGCGTGGACCCCTTCCAGCCCCTCCAGGATGATGTCGCAGCCCGGGTCGCTTCCGATCGTGGTCTTCTCCCCGGCCAGCGTCACCTCCCGGGGGATCTGCCCGGTCCACGTGGCGGCGTCCTGGACGAAGATCAGCCGCGGCCGGCCGCTGCCCCGGGTGTAGTGCGTGGTGGTGATCCGGCGGCTGATTTTCCGCCGGACGGTGGGGAGCAGGGGCAATGGGGTGGACGGAGGCAGCAGCGGGACGGCTGCCGACTTGCGCCGCCCTTGCCTGACGATCGGCACCAGTGCTCCCAGCTTGCCCAGTTTGATATGGGGCGATCGGGTCACCAGGCGCTGGGAGGCGGGGCTGTTCACCGCACCCAGGCTGACGATACTTCCGTCCGGGCCGGAGAGGGTGACACTGAGTCCCTTCCCGGCCAGCATCTCCGCCAGTGGCCTGATTTCGTCCAGTGACGGGATGCCGCCGCCTCCCAGGGGTGAAAGGCTGTCCATGGACACGGTGACGTCCGTGCCCGAGGACCGGGCGCTCCCCCTCGTAACCGATCCGGACTCATCTGTGTACGAGAAGTCCAGATCCACGTCCAGGCGGTAGTCAGCCATATCCGTCAGCCACGGTTCAGGTCGGAGCCGGCGGCGTCCTTGTCGCTGGTGGTGACGCGCAGGCTGCCGTTCAGCTTCCAGGTGGCCCGGGGAGCGTCGGGGCCGATGTCGCGCGGCACTTCGATGGTCATGTCAACGAACTGGTAGTTGATCGCGGCACCCTTGCCTGTGAGGTATGACCACATTTCCTCCGCCAGGTCCGCCCAGTCCCGGATGCTGCGTTCGTTGGATGCGGTGTTTTCGGATGCACTCAGGTCAGTCATGATGGTCTATCCCCTTCATTGGGCCGGAAATCATAGTGTGGAACAGCCAAGCGCGGGTCCGCAGGTGCCGCGAGGGCCCCGCGGTGCCGGATTCGGGACGTGCCCAAGCCCGGCACCATCACTGTATTCCCGTGCTGCACCCGGCGGAAGGCGTGAATCCCGGAACGTTCTCGCTCCGGTTTGGGTTCCCGTCCTGCACACTGGAGGCATGCGCCGAAAAGTTACTCCCGCCATCCCCCGTCCCGGACAGGAATCCGTCTGGGACTACCCCCGGCCGCCACGCGTGGAGCCGGGCACCGAAAGGATCCGGATCGTCCTGGGCGGCGAACTGATCCTGGATACCGCTGACTCGATCAGGGTGCTCGAGACCAGCCACCCGCCGGTCTACTACCTGCCCCGGTCGGCGTTCCGGCCGGGGGCGCTGGAACCGGCCCCCGGAAGCAGCTTCTGTGAGTTCAAAGGCGCAGCGCAGTACCTCACTGTCCACGGCGGCGGGTTGGTGGCTGAAGCAGCAGCGTGGTTCTACCCGGAGCCGGCCAAGGGGTACGAGGCCCTGGTTGACCGCGTTGCCGTGTACCCCGGCCGGATGGACTACTGCGAAGTGGAGGGCGAGCGTGTCCGTCCGCAGGCGGGAGGATTCTACGGCGGCTGGATCACTGGCCGCGTGGCTGGGCCGTTCAAGGGCGAACCCGGGACCATGGGTTGGTAAGCTCCCGTTTTCCCCACCTGGCTTCCAACGAATATCCAGACAACTCCCAGAGTCTGGGAGCATGATGGGAGCATGAACAAGAACGGTCCAGAAGCGAAGCTCCTCGTTGTCGACGACGAACCCAACATCCGCGAGCTGCTGTCCACCTCGCTGCGGTTTGCCGGATTCGACGTCGTCTCGGCCGCCAACGGACGTGACGCCCTTGCGGCCGCGGATGCCCACGCCCCGGACCTGGCCGTGCTGGACGTCATGCTCCCTGACATGGACGGCTTCACTGTCACCCGCCGCCTCCGCGCCGCCGGGAAGCATTTCCCGGTCCTCTTCCTCACCGCCAAGGACGACACGGAGGACAAGGTCACCGGGCTCACTGTCGGCGGAGACGATTACGTCACCAAACCGTTCAGCCTCGACGAGGTGGTGGCCCGGATCCGCGCCGTCCTGCGCCGCACGCAACCGATGATGGATGACGATGCCGTGATCCGTGTGGACGACCTGGAGCTCGACGACGACGCGCACGAAGTACGCCGCGGCGGCACCGTGATTGAGCTCTCCCCCACCGAGTTCAAGCTGCTCCGCTACCTCATGCTCAACCCCAACCGGGTGCTCTCCAAATCGCAGATCCTGGACCACGTCTGGGAATACAACTTCAACGGTGACGCCTCCATCGTGGAGTCGTACATTTCCTACCTCCGCCGGAAGGTGGACATCGACCCCGACGCCCCCGCACTGATCCAGACCAAACGCGGCGTGGGCTACGTGCTCCGGACGGCAGAAAAGCGCTGACCTTGCTGCAGCGATGGAAGTCCGCGTCCCTGAGGACGCAGCTGGTGGCCATGATCATGGCGCTGCTGATAGTTGCCCTGACAGTGACCGGGGCCGGAACGCTGGCGCTGCTGCACAGTTACCTCCAGGGGCAGGTGGACGGCAAACTGTATGCAGCTGTGGACCTGGCCCGGAAACAGCGCTCCTTCACTCCGCTGCAGGCTCCCACGAACCCGATGGTCCCCACGGACTATTCATTGATTCTCTTCGCCCCCGGCGAGGAGCCCTACCCGTTCGGCGGCGATCCGGATAACCGCCCGGACATCAGCTCCATCACCGTGGAGCAGGCCCAGGCGCGCGGGACAGTCCCCTACCAGGTGCGCGGCACGGACGGCGAAAACTGGCGGGTGGTCGCTGTGCCCGTGCAGAACGGCCAGACCACAGCTGTCGTGGCCATAGGGCTGCCCCTGCGGAGCGTCGACGATGTCCTCAAGCACGCCACCCTGGTGGTGACGGGGGTAGGGCTGCTGACCCTGCTGCTCGCGTCCCTCATTGCAAGCTGGACGGTCTCCCGGTCCTTCCGGCCGCTGGCCCGGGTGGAAAAGACCGCGGCCGCAATCGCTGCCGGCGATCTCTCCCGCCGCGTGGAGGTCGAAAACCCCGGCACCGAGCTCGGGCGGTTGAGCAGGTCGCTGAACGCCATGCTCGCCCATATCGAAACAGCCTTCGCGGCCCGCACCGCCTCGGAGGCGAGGATGCGCCGGTTCGCGGCCGACGCCTCCCATGAGCTGCGGACCCCGCTTGTGACCATCCGGGGGTTCTCCGAGCTGTACCGGCATGGCGCGCTGGCCACGAAGGAAGACGTGTCCACAGCCATGGGAAGGATCGAAAGCGAAGCCAAGCGCATGGGTTCTATGGTGGAGGACCTGCTGCTGCTGGCCCGCCTTGACGAGCAGCGGCCGCTGCAGCAAAAGCCCGTGGACCTCCAGCTCATTGCGAATGATGCCGTGGTGGACACCCAAGCCAGCGACCGGTCCCGCGTGATTTCGCTGACCGGCCTCGACGGCGGCCCGGCCACGCCTGCACCGGCGCTGGGCGACGAAGCCAAGCTCCGCCAGGTCGTGGGCAACCTCGTGGGCAACGCCCTGCGTTACACCCCGGAGGGCACCCCCATCGAGCTGGCGGTGGGGGTCCGCACGGCGGAAGACGGGCAGCTGCTCTCCGTAATAGAAGTTCGGGACCACGGGCCGGGCATCTCGGACGAAGACGCGTCCAAGGTTTTCGAGCGGTTCTACCGGGCGGACACCTCCCGGACGCGGGAAACGGGAGGCAGCGGGCTGGGACTCGCCATTGTTGCCGCGATCGTGGGCTCCCACGGCGGCAGCGTCCGGGTTGAAAAGACCGACGGCGGCGGCGCCACGCTCGTGGTCAGCCTTCCGCGGCGTGATGACGTTCCGGATGCGGGAATGCGCGGGGAAGAGAACCGTGCTGAAAAGAGCCAAGGCAGCGGCGGCGAGGTTATGCACATATAGCCACTGGCGGTGGCAGCGTGGCCGTGGAGTTTTCTACGCTCGAGGGCAAGGGGCCGGACCGGCCGGGCCCGCAGGCGCAAGCTGCTGTACAGCGAAAGGCACCACCATGAGCATTATCTCCGTCGATACCGAACTCCTCCAGCTGAAGTCCGCCACCGTCCAGGCCACCATGGACCGAATCAGCGCCGACGTGCAGGCCATGAAACGCGGACTGGACGAACTCCAGGGCTCCTGGCGGGGCTCTGCCGCCGCGAACTTCCAGGCGCTCATTACGGAATGGACCATGACTCAGGGAAGAGTGGAGGCATCACTGGCATCCATCAACACCGCACTTGCCTCAGCAGCAGCCACTTACGCGCAGGCGGAGCAGGGCAATACCCAGCGGTTCAGCTGAGGCGCCTAGGCTTCGGGCGTGCCCTGGTGGAACCGAAGCCGCCACCGGCCGCCATCCAGTACCCACAGCGAGCTTCTGAGGGTGGTGCCGGAGCGGGCATAACTGCGGTAGGTAAGGAGGACCGCCTCAGCGCCGACACGTTCGGCGCCCAGAATTTCGATGTCCGTCCGTTCGCCCGGGTCCTCCTCGAGCGCCATCATCATGGCGTCCCGGGTCCACATCCTGCCCGAGCTGCCGATCTCCACGAAATCAGGGTGGAGCAGGACGGCAGTCCGGCCGATGTCCCCGCGCACCAGCGGGCCCAGCAGTTCCCGCTCAAGTTCCTCCACCACGGCCTCAGCCGGTGCTTCAGCCGCCCTTGCGGCAGTCCCGGGCGCATCAAAACCACGGTTGTCCAGCTGGCTGAACAGATCCGGCTCCTCGTAGGCCCCTGCCGGTTTTCCTGGCTCCGCGGGCGCGTCCCTGGCTTCCTGTTTCACCGGCGCAGGGTGGGCGTGGTGGGCACCCGGAAAGCCTGGCCCGGAGCGGGCAGCCACGCCCTGCTGGTAGGCCGTTGCGGCCGCCCGCGCACGTTCGTCCGCGGCTTCGTTCAGGTCATGCCCTGCATGCCCCTTCACCCATTCGAAGGTGTATTTCCGGCCGGCAAGCTCACGGTCCAGTTCCTTGAGCAGGTCCACATTGAGGACCGGCTTCCCGTCTGCTTTACGCCAGCCTTTGCGCTTCCACCCCGGCATCCACTTGGTGATGGAATTAATGACGTACTGGCTGTCGCAGAGGATGCGGAGGTCCTCCTGAGGAAGGTGGGCTGTGGCCCGGAACAGATCCAGGACCGCCATCAGCTCGCCCTGGTTGTTGGTCCCATGGGGCCAACCGCCGGCACGCCAGCAGTCGTCATTCACGTACCAGGCCCAGCCGGCCGGACCCGGGTTTCCCAAGGCCGAACCGTCAGCCGCTGCAGTAATCGTCACCGGTCCATCCTGCCAGACGGGCACGACAAACCGGAGTCCGCCCGCGGCCATTGCTTGGAAAGCGGTTACCGAAAGTACTTGACGCGGAGAGAGCCGGGCAGGCACAATCGCTGTATTGAACCGAGAAAGCGTTTTCTCACCGGAGCCCGGGCACTGTGCCGCGGCAGCCAACGGAAAGCGCCCTCAGCACCAGGAAGGCACATCAATGACGATCCCAACCCTCAGCCGGAGGAAGTTCCAGCTCGGCGCCGCAGCCGTTGCACTCTCCCTCCTCGCCACAGGCTGCGGCACCTCTTCAGGCTCTGAGAGCAACGAGCAAGTAACCCTCCGGTTTGCCTGGTGGGGCAACGAGTACCTCAACGCCCAGACTGAGAAGGTTATCGACGCCTTCGAGGCGGAACACCCGAACATCAAGATTGAATCCGAACCAGGCGAGTGGGGCAGCTATTGGGACAAGCTGGCAACCAAGACAGCCGCCAACGATGCGCCGGACGTCATCCAGATGGACCAGAAGTACATCGCGGAATACGGCGGGCGCGGGGCACTCCTTGACCTGTCCAAGCAAAGCGGTATCGACACGTCCAAGCTGGATGAGGAAGCCCTGGCTTCGGGACAGTACGACGGCGCCCAGTACGGACTCAGCACCGGCCAGAACGCCTATGTCATCATGGCGAATACCAAAGTCTTCGAAGCAGCCAATGTTCCCATCCCGGATGACACCACGTGGACGTGGGAGGAATTCATGGCAACAGCCTCAAAGATCAGCGCCGCCGGAGACGGCAAGAACTACGGCGCAGCCTACGGAAGCAATGAAGCCGACCTGATCATCTGGCTGCGCCAGCACGGGGAGAACCTGTACTCCCAGGACGGCAAGCTCGATTTCGACACCGCCACGGCCGCGTCCTTCTGGGAACGGCTTAAGGAGCAGCGCGACTCCAAGGCAAGCCCGCCGGCCACGGTGGCCACAGAGGACTCCGGCGCCGGACTCGAGGAGAGCCTCTTCGGAACCAACAGGGTGGGCATGGCATGGTGGTGGACCAACCAGCTCGGGTCCCTGGAGTCCACCACCGGGAGCAGCATCAAGATGCTCCGTGCACCCAGCGTCGACGGTTCAGCGGCTGAGAACGGGATGTACTACAAGCCCACCATGTTCTGGTCCGCCTCCTCACGCTCCAAGCACCCGGAAGCCGCGTCCACCTTCATCAACTACCTGGCCAACAGCCCGGAGGCCGGGGCCATCCTGATGACGGACCGCGGCGTTCCCACCAACACGGACATCGTTGAGAGCATCACGCCGTCCCTGAAGCCTGCCGACACCACGGTGGTGGGCTTCCTGAAGGACATCGCACCCGACATCAAGGATGCGCCGCCTGTTCCGCCGGTAGGCGCGGGCAGCGTGCAGAACGTCATCAAGCGCTACACCGATGAGGTGCTCTACGACCGCCTCACGCCCCAGGCGGCCGCTGACGCATTCAAGAAGGAAGTTGAGGGAATGCTGGCCAGCGCCAAGTAACACCCTGCGGTAAGACACGAATGTGGCCCCCTCCGAAGAGGGGGCCACATTCGTGTCTAGCGGGACTGGTCCCGGCAGGAGTGGCTAGAAGCCGCCCATACCGCCCATGCCACCCATGTCGTCGCCACCGGCAGGAGCAGCGTTCTTCTCCGGCTTGTCGGCAACAACTGCCTCGGTGGTGAGGAAGAGGCCAGCGATGGAAGCCGCGTTCTGCAGGGCAGAGCGGGTGACCTTGACGGGGTCGTTGACGCCGGCGGCCAGCAGGTCGACATACTCGCCGGTGGCTGCGTTCAGGCCGTGGCCGGCGGGCAGGCCGCGGACCTTGTCCACCACAACGCCCGGCTCCAGGCCGGCGTTGAAGGCGATCTGCTTGAGCGGAGCGTCGATGGCCACGCGGACGATGTTGGCGCCGGTTGCTTCGTCGCCGGACAGCTGCAGGTTGGCGAATGCCTTGGCGCCGGCCTGGATGAGGGCCACGCCGCCACCGGCGACGATGCCTTCCTCAACGGCAGCCTTGGCGTTGCGCACGGCGTCTTCGATGCGGTGCTTGCGCTCCTTGAGCTCAACTTCCGTTGCGGCACCGGCCTTGATGACTGCAACGCCGCCGGCCAGCTTGGCCAGGCGCTCCTGCAGCTTCTCGCGGTCGTAGTCCGAGTCGGAGTTTTCGATCTCGGCGCGGATCTGGGAAACGCGGCCGGCGATCTGGTCGGCGTCGCCGGCACCCTCGACGATGGTGGTCTCGTCCTTGGTGACAACAACCTTGCGTGCCTGGCCCAGGAGTTCCAGGCCGGCATTTTCCAGCTTCAGGCCGACTTCCTCGGAGATGACCTGGCCGCCGGTGAGGACGGCGATGTCGGCAAGCTGTGCCTTGCGGCGGTCGCCGAAGCCCGGAGCCTTGACGGCGACGGACTTGAAGGTGCCGCGGATCTTGTTGACAATCAGGGTGGCCAGGGCCTCGCCCTCGATGTCCTCAGCGATGATCAGCAGCGGCTTGTTGGACTGCATGACCTTTTCCAGGACAGCAACCAGTTCCTTGACGTTGGAGATCTTGGAGTTGACGATCAGGATGTACGGATCCTCGAGGACCGTTTCCTGGCGCTCAGCGTCGGTAACGAAGTAGGCCGAGATGTAGCCCTTGTCGAAGCGCATGCCTTCGGTGAGCTCAAGCTCCAGGCCGAAGGTGTTGGACTCCTCGACCGTGATGACGCCTTCCTTGCCCACCTTGTCCAGGGCTTCGGCGATGAGTGCACCGATTTCCTCGTCACCGGCGGAGATGGACGCCGTGGCGGCGATCTCTTCCTTGGTTTCGATCTCCTTGGCGGAGTTCAGCAGTTCGGCGGTGACGGCCTCAACGGCCTTCTCGATGCCGCGCTTGAGGGACAGCGGGTCGGCGCCGGCAGCAACGTTGCGCAGGCCTTCCTTCACCAGTGCCTGTGCCAGGACGGTGGCGGTGGTGGTGCCGTCGCCAGCGACGTCGTCCGTCTTCTTGGCAACTTCCTTGACCAGCTCGGCGCCGATCTTCTCGTAAGGATCGTCCAGCTCGATCTCCTTGGCGATGGAAACACCATCGTTGGTGATCGTGGGGGCGCCCCACTTCTTCTCGAGGACGACGTTGCGTCCACGCGGGCCGAGGGTGACCTTAACGGCGTCGGCGAGGATGTTCAGGCCCCGCTCAAGGCCGCGGCGTGCCTCTTCATCAAATGCAATGATCTTGGCCATAACGGCAGTAGTCCTTTCGGGACAGTCGTTAAGAATGAACCTTCGCTGCAGTGCCCGCGACGGACGACCCGTTTCCGGCGGCCTCTGTATGCCTTCGGGTGTGGGTCTCACTCCAGTTAGGTGTTTCTTCGCTCCTCGACCGCTGCCGGCGCCGCCGGCCGAAGCCACGCTTTGCTTAGCAGTCGGTACGTCAGAGTGCTAACTCAATAATTAGCACTCCCCACGTGAGAGTGCAAGCGAATAACAAGCGGAAAGCGTCCTGGCGGGCGCGTCTTCGCCGAGGGCGATCAGCCGGCGGTGCGGCCTGCCGTTTCAACGCCGGTGGCCGCGGGATTGTTGTCGGCGCCGTATGTGAACACCGTGTAGGCGGCCGAGGTGATGTCACCGTTGGCATCGAAGGCAAGTGGGCCCGATTCGCCGTCGTAATTGATGTCCGCACCGGACGCCTTGCCTGCCAGGCATTCTTTATAGCTGGCGCATGGTGCCGTTCCAGCCGGGCCTGTTCCGCCAGCGGTCCCGCCGGATACCGAGACCAGGCTCGCGGCGATTGAACGCCCGGAGTCGTCCTCGGCCTTGGCCGCTGCGAGCGCGGCAAGGGTCACGGCGTCGTACGTCTCCGCTGCGAAGGACACGTCCTTCAGGGCCGGATCGATGCCCAGCAGCCGTTCCTGGAACCCTGCCGAGGGAAGCTGCCCCGGGACAACCGCACGTGCACCGTCCAGGGCCCTGGTTCCCAGCCGGGAGCCATACCGGCTGAAGGCGCCGTCGCTCAGGATAAGCCTTGAGCCTGCGAGGGCGGCGTTGTTGAGCTCAGCGAGGGCGCCCTGCGCGCCGTCACGGGCCACCAGGATCACGGCGTCGGGTTGCGCCTCGCGGATTGAGGCAGCCGCAGATCCCGCGTCACCCGGTGTGAAGCCCACCGCTGACAACACGTCCAGGCCCGCCTGTTCAGCGGACGCGGAGACGGCCGCGGAGACATCGCTGCCGTAGGAGCCTTCCTGGTACACCACGGAGATGGTTGCGGCGCCGGCGTCCTTGGCGAGCTTGGCAAGCACGGGTCCCTGCGCGACATCGGCGGCGGCCGTCCGGAAGTAGTATCCGCCGCTGGCTATGCTGCTGAGCCCGGCCGCGGTGTTGGCAGGCGAAATCAGTGGCGTCCGCGCCCTGGAGAGGATGTCGACGGCTGCGGAGGCGTGGCTGGAGTCGGTGGGGCCAATGACCACATCCGCTGTGGCCTGGACCAGGGACTGCGCCTGGGACGCTGTGTCCTGGCCTGTTTCAACGGGGAGAAGTTCCACCGGCCGGCCCTTGTGCCCGCCGGCAGCGTTGATTTCCTTGACGGCAAGCTTGGCGGCAGCAAGTTGGGGACCGTTCAGGAAGCTGTTGGCACCGGTGTTGTCCAGGATGAGGCCGACCCGCAGCGTGCCGTCACCTGAGGCCTCCGCCGGTTCCGTGCGCGCGTTTCCGGTCACCCCGGAACAGCCGGTAAGGGCGAGAGTGCCGCAGAGGGCTGCGGCGAACAACGGACGGATGGGTGCAGCGGAGGAAAACGGGTGCTTCACTCGGCCGGCCGGACGCTTTCGGCCTGCGGGCCTTTCTCGCCTTCGCCAACTTCGAGTTCCACGCGCTGGCCCTCGTCCAGTGCGCGGTAGCCCTCGCCCTGGATGGCGGACCAGTGGACAAAAACGTCGTCCCCGGAGCCGTCAACGGTGATGAAGCCGTAGCCTTTTTCCGCGTTGAACCATTTGACGGTTCCTCGTGCCATGATGACCACTCTTTCCGTTAGGTCCGGGATGCTGCGCCGGTGCCGCCGTGGCTCGAAGCCCGGAATTCACTCTAGCCAATGCTCGCCGGCAGCGCCGGGGCACAGCATGGCCGGCCGCAAACGTTATTCAGGCGTGACCCCGGCCTTCACCCGTGCGGATGTGGCGTGAGGCGCCCTGTTGGGAACCCCGGCCTACCGGTATCCGGGGCCGAGCACCACCACCAGGGGAACCTGGAATTCGGTGCTCTCCACCACGGTGGGGACGCCCACAAGTTCCGCGAGGGCCTGCGCGTTGGCCTCCTGCGCCGCTCCCGCGTAGAAGATGATGGAGCCCTGCTGGGGTGCCCCTGCCCAGTTGCCTACCTGGCCCAGTGTCCACCCGTCCGTCTGCAGGGTTCCGCCCACGCGGCTGGCCAGCCCGGCAGTTCCGGCAGCGTTGTAGACCGCCACGGCCTGGGCCTTATCCACTGTTGCGGCCTGCGCAGTGCTCTGGGGGCTGGACGATGTCCCGTTTCCTGCCGCGCCGGCAGGTTCGGAGGAAGGCGACGGCTCAGGCTCGGTGGAGGGGACGTCTGACGGGTCCGGCGCGGCGGACGGAGTCGATCCGGTTCCGGCCAGCGGTGCTGCTTCCAGGCTCGACGACGCCTGGGTTGCCGGACCGTCGAATCCGAGCCTGGGCAGGATCAGGAAAGAAACCACGCCGATGGCCAGCGCAGCAATCCCCGCAGTCAGGATGGGCCAGAGACGGACCCGCGCCGGAGCGGAGGCTGTGCGGTGTACACCTTGTCGCGACGCGGTCTCCGGGACCTTGTCGAATTCATCGCGGGCGTATTTGGTCATGGGAGAGAGACATCCTTGTGTGTAGCTGCTGAGGACTCAGCGTGAGCGTCTTATGCGTCGGACCCCAGTCGGCGTGCAGTGCGTGCACGGTGACGCGAAGTACGTAGTCTACGCAATCTCTTGACCAGCATGGGGTCATGCGCCAGCGCATCCTCGGTGTCGATCAGGGCGTTGAGGAGTTGGTAATAGTGCGTGGCGGACAGATCGAACAGTTCCCTGATGGCCTGCTCCTTGGCGCCCGCATACTTCCACCACTGCCGCTCCAGGGCGAGCATCTGCTGGTCCCGCTCGCTCAGCGGCGACTCCCGCAGGGTGAAATCCGCCAGCAGGGCGTTCCGTTGTTCCTGCGCCGGCAGGTGCTCCCGAGCTGGCTCCGCCACGGCGCACTCTCCTTAGCTGGTTACGTAAAATGTCTGACCCCCATGCTACGGACGAACAACACCATTGTCATTTGCGCATAGCCCCGCCGCACACACCGTACGGTCCGGCCGGCGCCTCCCGCCGCCTGCAAGAATGGACTGATGTTTGAATTGGACGCCTTGTTTGAGCTGGAGCAGGAACCTGCAGGCAGCACCGGCTTCGCCGGGCTGGCGCAGCTGCCGCTGGCAGAGCTGATGGCCCCGGACTGGGCCGCCGCACTCTCCGGCGTGGACGCCCAACTTCGCGCCGTTCTTCGCTTCGCGGCAGGCGAAGTGGCGGACGGTCACCGGGTCCTGCCGGCGCCGTCGAACGTCCTGCGGGCCTTCCGCCAGCCCCTTGCGGACGTGAAGGTGCTGATTGTGGGACAGGACCCCTACCCCACGCCGGGGCACGCCGTCGGGCTGTCCTTCGCCGTTGACCCGCACGTCCGGCCCATTCCCAGGAGCCTCGCGAACATCTACCGGGAGCTGGAGGCCGACCTGGGAATCCCGCCGAGGGTGCATGGTGACCTCTCCGCATGGGCCGGGCAGGGGGTACTGCTCCTGAACCGGGTGATGACGGTACGGGCGGGATCTGCGGGATCCCACCGGAGGAAGGGCTGGGAAGACATTACGACGGCGGCCGTCGAGGCGCTGGGCGCGCGGCGGGCACCGGACGGGTCACCCCTGCCGCTGGTCGCGGTTCTGTGGGGGAAGGACGCCGAGAGCGTGCGCACGCTGCTGCCCGGGGTCCCGGCAGTGTCCAGCGCGCACCCCAGCCCCTTGTCCGCGTCACGGGGTTTCTTTGGCTCCCGCCCGTTCAGCCGCGTCAACAAGCTCCTGCGGGAGCAGGGGGCCGCGGACGTAACCTGGGAGCTTCCGGCGGTGCCCTAGCTTAGGCTTGCCTTATGAGCATTGTTCCCGCCTCCACCAGCGCCAGCAAGAAAAGCCGCCCCCAGGTCAACCTCACGGTGGTCCGCCGGGAACAGCTGGCGCCGCAGATGGTCCGGATTGTCGCGGGCGGGGACGGTTTCGCCGATTTCGTCAATAACGGCTTTGTTGACCGGTACGTCAAGATCGTCTTTCCGCAGCCGGGGGTCCCGTATCCCTCACCCCTGGATCTGTGGAGCATCCGGGAAACCATGCCCCGGGAACAATGGCCTTTCACGCGCACATACACCCTCCGCTGGGTGGATACCGCGGCCCGCGAACTTGCCATCGACTTTGTGGTCCACGGCGACGAGGGGCTGGCTGGCCCCTGGGCGGCCAGGGCCGAGCCAGGCGACACCCTGACTTTCACCGGCCCGGGGGGTGCGTACAACCCGGACCCCAAAGCCGACTGGTACCTGTTCGCCGGAGATGAGGCGGCCCTGCCCGCCATCGCCGCCTGCATTGAATCCCTGCCGGCGGAAGCGGCCGGCGTCGCGTTCCTCGAGGTCGATTCCGACGCCGACATCCAGCCGATTGCCGCACCGGCCGGGCTGGAACTGCACTGGCTCTTCCGCCGCGGTGTCCCCGCCGGCCAAAGCAACCTCCTGGTGCAGGCCGTTGCGGAGGCTGACTGGCCCGCGGGGAGGGTGGACGTTTTTGCCCACGGCGAGCGGGGGTACATGAAGGCACTCCGGGATGTCCTGTTCGTCCAGCGCGGACTGGACCGCAAGCAGGTGTCCCTGTCCGGCTACTGGGCCAGGGGCCGCGTCGAGGACGTCTTCCAGGCCGAGAAGAAGTTGCCCGTAGGTCAGATCTAGGAGGACAGATCCAGGCCGGCCCGGTCAGCGGCGGCGGGCCCGCCGCCGCTCGTTGCTGGCCAGGCTGCGGGTCAGCGGCCTCGCGAGGGTATCGCCCAGCACGATCCCCCCGGCAGTTCCCAGGACGATGGCACCGGCGTTGAGCATCCCGCCGGCGCCGAGCAGGATCTCGGCTTCCTCGATGGTCAGGACGTACATGGAGCGGAAAATGGTGAGGCCGGGCAGCAGGATGAGTGCCGCCGGCACCGCCACCACCAGCTGGGGTGCGCCCATGCGCAGAGCGACCACCCGTGCGAGCAGGCCGATCACCACGGCAGCCAGGGCCGGCGAGAACCGGTCGCCAATGCCCAGCAGGCCGCCGCCCAGCAGGACCAGGTACCCCGCGACGCCCACCGCCGCGGTGGGCAGCAGGAGCTGCCAGGTTGTCTGCTCGGTCACCCCGATGGCCATCACCGCCACGGCAACCAGGATCACCAGCACCCACAGGTCGTAGGCGGGCGGGAAGGTCTGCGTCACGTCGATTGCCTGCATGCTGGTCAGCTGGCCCACCACAAAAGCGACGGCGATGCCCGCTACCAGCGCACCAAAGGTCAGCAGGGTGGAAAGGAACCGCCCCGCCGCGGTCACGGGGAAGCCGTTGATGGCGTCCTGCACGGAGGAGACCAGCCGGCCTGTGGGCAGGAGCAGGAGGATTCCGCCCACCACCACGATCGCCGGAGAGGTGGTCAGCCCAAACTGCCACAACAGCAGAGCCAGCAGGGTCACCGCGAAGGAGCAGCTGGCGGTGGTGAAGAAGTCCGGCACGCGCCAGCGGCCCAGCTGGCGGGCCAGCAGGCTCACGCCGATGTTGACGGCGAACGCAATGGCGGAGGACACCGGCCCGCCGCCCAGCACAGCAACGAACGCTGCGGCAAAGACCCCGAACGCCGCCGTCACCATCCAGCGGGGGAACGGCTTGGGACTGGTGATGGCCTCATCCAGCCTGCGGATCGCCTCGTCACGCCCCACTCCCCCCGCAACGATGTCCGTCACCAGCTGGTGGACCTTGGCCAGGCCTGCGTAGTTGTTGGTCCAGGACCGGACCACCCGCAGCAGCGCAATGGGGGTTTGGTCCTTGGGCGCGTAGTTGATGCCCACCGACTGGTTGGTGATGTCCACTTCGATGTTCTTCAGGCCCAGCGCCGCCGTGACGGCAATGATGCTGGTTTCAACCTCCAGGGCACCAGCACCGTAGCGGAACATGGTTTCGGCCAGGTGCAGCGCGAAGTCCAGGGTCTTCCGGGCGGACGTGTCCACGCCGCCCACCTGGATCATGGGGTTCGCATAGGGGCTGCCGGTGAGCCTGTCCACGATGCTCATGGGAGCAGTGGGCGGGTTCTCGCCCTGGACCAGGCGCCGCAGCATCCTTTTCGCCGCAGCATTCTGCCGCAGCTGGGAGGGGGTCAGAGGCTCGGTTTTGGGCAGGCCGTCCGTGCGCGGCGGTGCCTTCGGTGATGGCGTTGCCTTTGGTGATCCGCCGCCGGGATAGTCAGGCCGGTCGGTCATGGGTCCCTCCTCCCGTTGTGGTGGTGTGCAGCGTGTGTGCTGCGGAGCGCGTCAGGCGGAGCGCCGCAGGGGCAGCTTGCCCAGCAGGAGGCGGGCGGCCCCCGCTGCGGCGCGGGCAAGCCTGTTGGCGCGGAACACGGCAGGGCGGACAGGCATCACAAAGTCGCCCACGAGCTGGAACACTTCGCCGCCGAAGCCCTTCTTGAACTCGTAGCCGCCGTGGCCTTCCTCGTCCTGGCCGGAGATGCCGAACGTACCGTAGAAGTTGTACCGCGGGTAACCCTTCTCAAGGGCGTGGAGCATCATCCCCCAGTACAGCGAGGTGGCTCCGTTGAAGTAGATGTAGTCCTGCACGGTGCCGCCGATGACGCAGACCACTTCGTCGCCGTAGCAGACGAAGTGGATGGCGGCCACCGTGGCAACGCCAACCGAATCCGGAAAACGTTCGATGTCCTTCAGGCTTCGCTCGTAGCTGTCCACCAGGCCCTGGACCACTTTGAGCCGGTTGGCCTTTTTCTTGCTGCCGGTCTCCTCCACCTCGCGGCGGAGCTCTGCCGCGGTTTCCGATTCCGCGGCCAGCCGCTCCGTAATGGATTTCCGGTAGGCGGGAATGTCAATCTTGGCCATCATGAGCTTGGTGAACTCGGCCGACGTGGTGCGGAGCAGCTGTTCATAGTAGGCGCGTTCGCGGTAGACAAAGCCCTTTTCGTCGCCGGCCCGGCTTAGGGCGCCGTAGAACTCATCAAGGGTCTCCAGTGTTGCCTGCTCCAGGAAAACACCGTTCTTTTCCGCTTTGCGGATGGCCTTCCGGGTGCGGTAGCTGGTTCCCATGATCAGTTCCTCCGCGTCCTGGATGCCTTCCAGGCTCTTGATGAACATCCAGTTCACGTTCACGAAGTTCATGTCCAGCCCCTGGTGCTGGAACCCCAGCCCGCCGAGCTGTGCCACCAGCGGCCTGTTGTCCTCCACTTCGGGGTGTTCCGCGCCGTCGGCATCGCGGGCTATGTACCTGAGGTTCGGGGAGATCCGGAGCTCGGCGGCTTTCCGCTCCGCTGCGCGTTTGCGGAGGAGTTCGACGACGGCGCGCACCAGTCCAGGGTCCGTGTAGTCCATCAGGGGGCCCTTGGCGCACTCGCACACCGTGTAGCCGAGGCGCGTGGTGGTGTAGTTCAGTTTGCCGGCCGCCACCAGTTCGCCGTCGCGGCGCACTCCGAAAAGTTCAACCTGCTGTCCCCGGGCACGCTGGAACCGGGCGAAGTCGAGGGACTGGAGGAAGCTGTTCTGTGGGTGCTTCAGCGCGAACTGCTCGAATTCGGCGTCGCTGAGCATGGCGAACTCCAGGTCGGCGGCGGATATTGCAGTCAAGGGATTACCTTCTTCACGGATGGGGGCTGGCATAGGCAGGATGTGGGCGGGGCCCGGCGGCGGGTGGCTGGGCAGTCAGCTGCGGCCGGTCTTCCGGGTCAGTAGAACTGCTGGCCGGTGCGGGCAGTTTCGATCCGGCGGAACACCTTCTCTGCTCCCTTGACCCAGAGCCGGTGCTTCAGGGGCGAGAGAACGTAGTCGTGGCAGCCGACAAAATCGGTGACAGTCTTGGTGAAGCTGGTCTTGAACATGCCCATCCCGTAGAGATTGTGGCTCTTGTCCTTGATCTGTGAGGCCGGCGGGGTGCCGCAGAAATCGTATTCAGTGCAGCCGAGCTCCTGCATGCGCCGGATGGCAGCCCACTGGACGAGGTGCGAATCGCCGTACTGTTTGCGGTTCTGGGTGGAGCCGCCGTCCTTGTAGGTGGCTTTGGCACCGTAGTTGATGACGAAGGCTCCCACACTGGGTTTCCCGTCTTCATAGGTGAAGAAGAAGTTGCCCTGGCCGCGGTTGCAGAATTCGTCCCAGAACGCAGCGTAATACGCGTAGCTGCGCAGGGGCATGGAGCCCTTGGCATTGACGGTGTCCGCCATCAGGTCATAGAGGGCCCGGTAGGTTTCCGGACCGTGTTCCTTGCGGACCACTTCGCAGCCTTCCCGCTCGGCCCGTCGGATGGCGTTACGCGCCCGGGAGGAGATGGCCTTGAACACCACTTCTTCGGGGCCGGAGATATCCAGCAGCGCAGTGGAGTCGTTGGACTGGATGTTGGGCGCCTTGGCCAGGCCCGCCACCTTCAGGTGTGCCTGGGCTTCCTCCGAGTCAAGGATGTCCGGCTCGATCTTGATGGTGAAGACGTTGAGCTTCCGGCTGAGCACGAAAGCCGCGCAGGCCTCCAGCGCCGCTTTGAGGTCCGCCGCCGCCGCCAGGTCAGGTCCCTTGATGAGGTACCACAGCCGGCCCAGCACGGGGAATTTCTTTTCGAGCACCAGGTTGTAGCTGGCCGATCCACCGTTTTCGAGGACCAGGAACCGGACTTTCCAGCCACTGCCGTTCTTTACCGAAGCGTAAGCGGCGGACTGCAGCATGTTGCCGCCGTTGGGGTTGGCCGTGACGTGCTTGTCCCAGTTTTCAATCTCTTCGGCTGTGGCAAAACGTGCGGTAAATTCTCGCAAGGGGGCCGTGTCCAATCGGTTTCGTGCGCGGTTTCGGTACTCGTGTCTGCGTGCGGACATGCAGCCTCAAGTCTAAAGCCTGAAGCCCCCACGGCTTTTCAGCAGCCGGCCCGTGCCTGCCGCGGCCCGTGCCCTTGACTCGGGTGGACCGGTTGGCAAGGGTGGAGGCATGCAGCCTAACCGTGAAGAGTTGTCATCCCCGCCGGATGGAAGCGGCCAGCCGTACAGCGCGCGGGTCCAGGCAGCGGTGCTGGCCGGATTCCTGGTGGCATCCTTCCTGGTGGCCGGGCTCGGCGGATTCTCCACCGTTGACAATGTGGACGGGTGGTATGCCACGGCTGACAAGGCGCCCTGGTCGCCGCCCAACTGGCTCTTCGGCCCGGTATGGACCCTGCTCTACACAGCCATGGCGGTGGCTGCGTGGCTCGTGTGGCGGAAGAGGGCTCCCAAGACCAGGCCGGCGTTGACGGCCTACGCGGTCCAGTTGGGCCTGAACCTCGCCTGGACTCCGGTGTTCTTCGGCCTCTATCCCGCTATGGGCACGGCCGCCCTGTGGCTGGCCATGGCCATTATCGTGGCCCTGATCGCCGCGGTCACGGTGACGGTCCTCTACTTCGGCCCCATCAGCCGGACCGCGGGACTGCTGCTGCTCCCCTACATTGCGTGGCTGGTCTTTGCGTCCACCTTGAACTGGTGGGCTGCCGTCCACAACTGAAGGTTCAAGCTGTCAGCATTCGACGACGTTGACGGCGAGGCCGCCCATGGCCGTTTCCTTGTATTTGGAGCTCATGTCCTTGCCGGTCTCGCGCATGGTCACGATCACCTCATCCAGCGAGACGCGGTGGGACCCGTCGCCCCAGAGCGCCATCTTCGCGGCGTTGATCGCTTTCGCCGCCGCGATCGCGTTCCGTTCGATACACGGGACCTGGACCAGCCCGCCGATCGGATCACACGTCAACCCCAGGTTGTGCTCCATCGCGATCTCCGCCGCGTTCTCCACCTGCGCCGGAGACCCGCCCATCACCTCAGCCAGGCCCGCAGCGGCCATCGACGACGCCGACCCCACCTCGCCCTGGCACCCCACCTCGGCACCAGAAATCGACGCCTGCTCCTTGTACAGCACCCCCACCGCGCCCGCGGCGAGCAGGAAACGCACCACGACGTCGTCGCGGTCCTCCTGGGACGCGTTCTCCATCCCGGGTGCGAAATGCAGCGCGTAATACAGCACCGCCGGAATGATCCCCGCCGCCCCGTTCGTCGGCGCCGTCACCACCCGCCCACCGGAGGCGTTCTCCTCATTCACCGCAAGAGCAATCAAATTAACCCACTCCTGCCAATACTTCGGATCATGGAACTCGTCCCCGGCCCCATTCTCGTCACCGGCGCCGCCGGGCCGGGCGCTTTCCTTCCGCAGCCGGTCATACCAGTCCGGGGCACGGCGCCGGACCTTCAACCCGCCCGGCAGCACACCCTCCCGCTTCAGGGACGCGGCCACGCAGCCTTCCATGACCGACCAGATATGCAGCAGCCCCGCCCGGATCTCCCCCGGGGTGCGGCTGTCCTCCTCGTTCACCCGCATCACATCGCTGATGCCCAGGCCCGTCTCCCGGCAATGCTCCAGCAGCTCCGCAGCGGTCCGGAACGGCAGCGGCAGCTCTTTCTTGGACTCCTCCAGCTCCAGCAGCGCCGCGTCCTCCTCACCCTCACGGACAATGAACCCGCCGCCCACCGAAAAGAACGTCGCCGCATGCAGTACCTCGCCGGCCGCGTCGGAGACCGTGAACGTCATCCCGTTCGTATGCCTGGGCAGGACCGTCAAGGGCCGCAGCACCATGTCCTTCACCCCGTACGGCAACGCCACCGCACCAGCGAGCTGGAGGGTCCCGGTCTCAGCGATCGCGGCCAGCCGCTCCTCCACCTCACCGGGCAAGATCAGCTCCGGATGGAACCCCTCCAACCCCAGCAAAATGGCCGTCATCGTCCCATGCCCATGACCCGTCGCCGCCAACGACCCATACAAATCCACCCGCAACGACGCCACCCCCGCCAGCACCCCCGAAGCCTTCAACTCCTCCGCAAACACAGCAGCAGCCCGCATCGGCCCCACAGTATGAGAAGACGAGGGTCCGATCCCGATCGAAAAAAGATCAAAGACGCCAACAGCCATGGTGGTTCCTAACTAAAGAGTTCGTGGTGGGTTGGGTGCGACCGGCCGAATTCCTCCGCGGGCTCGGTCGCGAAGACGCCCGCTAAGCGGACGTGACGCTCCCTTAGACGCCCGCCTCCGGAATCCGCCCAGCCGCCTACGCCGTCACCTAAGGTGACAGGACCGCGAGGGGCCGGCGGAGCCGGACTTTTCGAAAGCGTGCTCCCCACCGTCTCCCTAACCTCGCAAGCTCGGCCAGGGAACCCTGACGGCGTGGGCCCAGGGCACGCGGAAAATGTCCGGTCCGGCGTCCCCGGACGTAAGTCAGGCCGGGTGCACCTACGTGGCGCGCTTGTAGAACGGGAGATCGACGACGACGAACGGCTCCGCCTTGCCCCGGAGGTCGATGTCCAATGCCGTGCCGGCCTGGGTGAACTCAACGTCAACGTACGCCATGGCGATCGGATACCCGAGCGTGGGTGAGGGCTGCCCGGAGGTGACTTCGCCTACGGGCTTGCCGTCCTTGAGCACGGGGTAGTGTGCGCGGCCGGCGCGCCGGCCCAGTCCTTTGAGTCCCACAAGCCTGCGGCCTGCGGAGGAGCCGGCCCCGGCCTCCTTCTTGGCGGCCAGGGCGGCCTTTCCCACGAAGTCGCCTTCCTTGGAGAGGGCGACGACGGGTCCCAGGCCTGCGGCGAAGGGGTCACCCTGCAGTGAGAGCTCGTTCCCGTACAGCGGCATCCCCGCTTCAAGGCGGAGGGAGTCGCGCGAAGCCAGCCCGGCCGGCGTCAGCTCCCCGTCCTCCGCGATGGCGGCGAGTGCCTGCCACAGGGCGGGGGCGTCGTTGTTCGCCACAAAGATCTCGAAGCCGTCCTCACCGGTATAGCCGGTACGTGCAAGCAGGAGCTCCTGCCCGGCGCCTCCCACCAGGAACGGAACCTCCACGGCGGCGTAGTACTTCAGCTCCGTGACCAGGCCGTGCCGGGCAGCCGGTACAAGGCGCAGCAGCAGCTCCTGTGCCTTGGGACCCTGGACGGCGATCAGCGGGGTGGACGCGGAGGCGTCGTCCACGGTGACATCGAAGCCGGCGGCCCGTTCGGCCAGGGCCGCGGCCACCACCTTGGCGTTGCCTGCGTTGGGAACCACCAGGAAGCGGTCGGTCCCGTCTCCTGCGGTGTCCGCCGCAGGGCGGCGGTAGGTGATGAGGTCGTCGATGATGCCGCCGTCCTCAGTGCAGATCAGCGAGTACTTGGCCTTGCCCACGGCCATGGCCGAGATCTTACCCACCAGCGCGTAGTCCAGGAACGCGGCGGCCTCCGGCCCGGTGACCCAGACCTCGCCCATGTGGGACAGGTCGAACAGGCCGGCGGCGTTACGGACGGCGTGGTGCTCGGCCAGTTCGGAGCTGTACTTCAGGGGCATCTGCCAGCCGCCGAAGTCGGTGAAGGAGGCACCGAGCTTGGCATGCTCGTCATAGAGGGCGGTGCGCTTCTCAGCCATGGCAGGCGTCCTCAGTTTTCGAATTCGGAGAGCGGCGGGCAGGAGCAAATCAGGTTCCGGTCTCCGGCGGCGCCGTCAATGCGGCCAACCGGTGGGAAGTACTTGTCCTGCTTGAGTGACTTCACCGGGAACACGGCCTGCTCGCGCGGGTACGCCCGGTCCCAGTCGCTGCTGATGGCGGCAGCAGCGGTGTGCGGTGCGTTCCGTAGCGGGCTGTCCGCCACAGTGAAGTCACCGTTCGCCACCTGGTCGATCTCGGCGCGGATGGCGATCATGGCTTCGATAAAGCGGTCGATCTCCCCCAGGTCCTCGGACTCGGTGGGCTCCACCATGAGCGTGCCGGCCACGGGGAAAGCCAGCGTGGGGGCGTGGAAACCGTAGTCGATGAGCCGCTTGGCCACGTCCTCCGCGGTGACGCCGGTGCGGGCGGTGAGTTCGCGCAGGTCCAGGATGCACTCGTGCGCCACCAGGCCGGCTTCGCCGGTGTACAGGACCGGGAAGAAGTCGTTCAGCCGTGCTGCCACGTAGTTGGCAGCGAGCAGTGCGGACTTGGTGGCCTCGGTCAGGCCCTGGCCGCCCATCAGCTTCACGTAGGCCCAGGAAATGGGCAGTACGCCCGCGGATCCGAACTTGGAGGCGGAGATGGGGACGTCGTTGCCTTCGGTCCAGGTGGCGGCGTTGCCGGGCATGAAGGGTGCCAGGTGTGCCTTGGCAGCAACCGGTCCGACGCCGGGTCCGCCGCCGCCGTGCGGGATGCAGAAGGTCTTGTGCAGGTTCAGGTGCGAGACGTCGCCGCCGAACTTGCCCGGCTGCGCCAGGCCCACAAGAGCGTTCAGGTTTGCACCGTCAACGTACACCTGTCCCCCGGCGGCGTGGACCGCGTCGCAGACCTCACGGACATCGGAGTCGTACACCCCATGGGTGGACGGGTAGGTGATCATGATGGCCGAGAGGACGTCCTTGTGGGCCTCGATCTTCGCTTCCAGGTCGGCGTGGTCGATCGTGCCGTCCGCAGCGGTGGCCACCACCACAACCTTCATCCCGGCCAGGACCGCGGACGCGGCGTTGGTGCCGTGCGCCGAGGCCGGGATCAGGCAGACGTTGCGCTGCTGGTCACCGCGGGAGTGGTGGTAGCCGCGGATCGCCAGCAGGCCCGCGAGCTCACCCTGGGACCCGGCGTTCGGCTGGATGGACACCTGGTCATAGCCCGTGATCTCGGCAAGGTCCGCCTCCAGGCCCGCAATCAGCTCACGCCAGCCCGCAGTCTGGGAGTCCGGGGCAAACGGGTGGATCGAGGCGAACTCCGGCCAGGAAATGGCTTCCATCTCGGCCGTGGCGTTCAGCTTCATGGTGCAGGACCCCAGCGGGATCATGGTGCGGTCCAGCGCCAGGTCCCGGTCGGAAAGGCGGCGGATGTAGCGCAGCAGCTGGGTCTCGGAACGGTGCGTATTGAACACCGGGTGCTGCAGGAAATCGGTGGAGCGTTCGACGGCGGTGTCCAGCGCGAAGGCTGCGTTGCCTTTCGCCGTGGCCGGGACGCCGGGGGTGTCCACGCCAAAGGCTTCGAGGACGCGGCCGGCAATGTCCGGCGTCGTGGTTTCATCGGTTGAGAAGCCGACGGTGTCGGCATCGATGCTGCGCAGGTTGATGCCCATTGCCTCGGCAGCGGCGACGATTCCGGCAGCCTTGCCCGGCACCGAAACGGTGACGGTGTCGAAGAAGCTGGTATGCAGCACATCGAGGCCTGCGGCCTTGAGGGACGCAGCCAGGCTCCTGGCGTGGGTATGGGCGGACAGTGCAATCGCCTTCAGGCCCTCCGGGCCGTGGTAGACGGCGTACATCGAGGCCACGATGGCGAGCAGCGCCTGGGCGGTGCAGATGTTGGACGTGGCCTTCTCGCGGCGGATGTGCTGCTCGCGGGTCTGCAGGGCAAGGCGGTAGGCCGGGACGCCGGCGTTGTCCTTGGAAACGCCCACCAGGCGGCCGGGCATCGAGCGCTCAAGGCCCTTTTGCACAGCCATGTAGGCCGCGTGCGGGCCGCCGTAGAACAGCGGGACGCCGAAGCGCTGGGCGGAGCCCACGGCGATGTCCGCACCCTGCTCGCCCGGAGGGGTGATGAGGGTGAGGGCCAGGAGGTCGGCGGCAACCGTGACCAGCGCACCGCGCTCCTTGGCCCCGGCGATCACCGCGGAGTGGTCCCAGACCCGGCCGGAAGCACCGGGCTGCTGCAGGACAATCCCGTTGATGGCACCGTCCGGCAGTCCCTGGGAAAGGTCCGCCACTTCAACCTCGAAGCCGAGCGCTTCGGCGCGGCCCTTCACAATGGCAATGGTCTGCGGCAGGCAGTCGGCGTCCAGCACAGTCTTACCGTCGCGGGCAGCGGCATTCTGTCCGGTGGACTTATTCGCCCGGCGCATCATCAGCACGGCCTCGGCCACGGCGGTGGCTTCGTCCAGCAGGGAGGCGTTGGCGATGGGCAGGCCCACCAGGTCCTGCACCATGGTCTGGAAGTTGAGCAGCGCCTCGAGCCGGCCCTGGGAAATCTCGGGCTGGTACGGGGTGTAGGCGGTGTACCAGGCCGGTCCTTCGAGGATGTTGCGGCGGATCACCGGCGGCGTCACGGTGTCGTAGTAGCCCTGGCCGATCATCTGCACGGCGGTCTTGTTCCTGGCGGCCAGCCTGCGGAGCTCCGCGAGGGCCTCCACCTCGCTCAGCGCGCCTGCCAGTTCCAGCGGGGAATCCTGCCGGATGTCCTTGGGGACGGCGGTATCCACCAGCGCGTCCACGGTGTCGTAACCCACTGCCTTGAGCATGGTGTCGACGTCGGACTGGCGCCTTGCGCCGATGTGCCGGTCAACGAAGGCTGCGGCAGAAACGGGTTCGGCAGAAGCAGGTGTGGTGGCGGCCGGGGCGGCGGAGGCCGGAGATACAGTCACGAGGAACTCCATAAATAGGGCGGCGCAGAGTACGCCACATCGATTCGTGTCCCTCCCCGCTCTGTATTGGACCTGAGAGTTTCCGCGTGGCCGGCCTGGGCCGGTCCCGCTTGCACCGTCGGTGAGCACAGCTGCCTGGATTTCCGGGACCGGATCTCAAAGCCGACAGCCTGCTGCTTTCCAGAGTTGCCTCGCCGCGGCGGTACATGGGCCTGTGAGATTCCTGGGGAGGTATTGCTCCTACGGCGCCTGCGTGTACCTTCTGGCAGAACTCTCCCGCCGCAGATCAAAGGCTATTGATTTGTAGTGTTTGTGGTTGCCGGTGACGGCCCACACATGGAGCAATTCTCCTACGCTGCGGGCCCGCGGGCAAATGCCGGTCAGCCCCTCAGCCGCTCCACTGCCGCCAGGAGCTCCTCCACGTCCTCCCGCCTGTTCCCGGGGTTGCCGGAGGGCCCGCTCTCCCACATGGCATTGAAGTACAGCCCATCCCCCATGTACAGCACCGCCTTGGCCATTGCCGTGCCCACGTCCTTCCCGATGAGGTCCAGCCAGTGCTGCTGGATGGCGGCGAAGCGGCGCCGTGCCTCCTCGTGCGCCACTTCCGCCAGGCGAGTGGCAGCAACGAAGGAGCGGTCCATGGGGGTGTCGGACCAGAGGGATGACCGGATGAAGTACGCGGCGGCGCCCTCCTTTGCGTCTGCCATCGCAGCGAGATCCTCCCCCGCCAGCTGGTCCAGCCGCTCGAGGGTGGCCGTGATCAGTGCTTCCTTGTTGGGGAAGTGGTAGAGCAGGCCTCCCTTGGAGACACCGGCCCGCCTGGCGACCGCATCGAGGGTGGCCGCCCGTTCTCCCACGTCGATAAGGAGCTCTTCAAAAGCATCGAGGACTGCATCTCGCGCGACGGGTTTCCTGGCCATGGTTCCCATCATGCACGGTGGGGATTCGATTTATTAACTCTACCGTCCAGACGGTACAGTTATTTCATGACACAGTCCGCCGCCTCCCAGCCCAAAAGCTTCCACCCCACCGCGTCCAACCTGCCCGCAGGCAGCCGCCCGCCGGGCAGCCGGCGGGACTGGCTGGCGCTGGGGTTGCTGATGTTTCCCGTCCTGCTGGTTGCTGTGGACAACACGGCGCTGACCTTTGCGCTGCCGGCCATCGCGAGCGCCCTGGACACGTCGGGAGTTGAGCTCCTCTGGGTCGTGGACGCCTACCCGCTGGTGCTGGCGGGGCTGCTGGTTGCCATGGGGAGCCTGGGCGACAGGGTCGGACGCCGGCGGCTGCTGGTCATCGGCAGCATCGGCTTCGCGGCGGTATCAGCAGCCACCGCCTTTGCCCCCAACGCGGGCTGGCTTATCGCAGGCAGGGCCGCGCTGGGCTTCTTTGGCGCCATGCTGATGCCCTCCACACTCTCGCTGATCCGGAACATCTTCACGGACCCCAACCGGCGGAGGCTGGCCATCGCGGTCTGGGCCGCAGGGTTCTCGGGCGGCGCCGCGCTGGGGCCGATCTTTGGCGGCTGGCTGGTGGAACAGTTCTGGTGGGGAGCAGTACTTCTGGTCGCAGTGCCCATCATGCTCCCCCTCCTGGTCCTGGGCCCCGCCTTCATTCCGGAATCCCGGGACCCGGCTCCGGGGAAAGTGGACGCGCCCAGCATCCTGCTCTCCCTGTTCACCATGGCCCCGGCGGTCTACGGGATCAAGGAGTTCGCCACCGAAGGACCAGGCGCCGCGGCGCTGGGGACCATGGCGTTCGGCGTGGCCATGGGTGTTGTGTTTGTCCGCCGCCAGCAGCGCCTGCACAGCCCGCTCCTGGACATTTCCTTGTTCCGGAACAGGGTCTTTAGCATGGCGATCACCGCCAACGTCCTGGCCTTGTTCTCCTTCAACGGGTTCATCCTCTTCCTGGCCCAGCACCTCCAGCTCATCGAGGGCATGTCACCCTCGGCCGCCGGAATGGCGATGATTCCGGCCCTGGTGGCCACCGTTGTTGCGGGGCTCGCCGCGGTGCCGGCCGTACGGAAGGTACGGCCCGGCTTCGTGGTGGCGGCCGGGCTTGCGATGAGCGCTACGGGGTACAGCCTGGTCACCTTTGGCAGCCACTCGGGGGGTCCCTCACTGCTGCTGGCCGCACTGCTGATCCTCGCGCTGGGCGTGGGAACTGCCGAAACAATCTCCAACGACCTCATCCTGGGAAGTGCGCCGCCGGAAAAGTCAGGCGCAGCGGCAGCGGTCTCCGAGACGGGCTACGAGGTGGGCGCCCTGCTGGGAACCGCGGTATTGGGCTCCATCCTCACGGCTTCCTACCAGCACAACCTGCGGCTGCCGGCGGGCATCACCGAAGCCGCCCCCACCGCGGGAACTGCGCACGCCGGCGAGACCCTCGCCGGCGCCATGGAGCTGGCGGCCAGGCTGCCGCAGCCCATGGCAGATTCCGTGCGCCTGGCCGCGGCAGGGGCGTTCGATTCGGGAGTGCACATCACCGCAGCAATTGGGCTGGTACTGATGGCGACGGCGGCAGTCCTCGCCGCCGTCGTACTTCGGAAAGTGCCCAGGGCAGACAGCTGAAGGGTCACCTGCGCGCCGTGACAGCAAAAGACGCCCGCAGCCGGAGGATTCCACCTCCGGCTGCGGGCGCCCTGCACTCCGCTTCGCTGCGGACGCTGCTACTTTGCGTCCGGCGCCGTAACGCTGGCAGTGGGCTTCATGTTTTCCGCGTTGACCATCCAGGCATACTGCTCCAGCTTGGCGATGAACTCGTGCAGCAGGTCCGCGGTAGTGGGATCCTCTTCATCCACTTCATCGTGAACCTTGCGCATGGTGCCAACGGCAGCCTCGAGGGCAGCGACGATGCGTTCGATCGCGTCCTTGGTGCTGATCAGCCCTTCAGGGAACTGGGCCAGGCTCGTGGACCCGGACACGGTGGAGCTGCGGCCGTCCGGCAGCGCGTGCAGTGCCCGCATCCGCTCGGCGGTGTCATCCGCGAACTGGCGGGCCGCGTCCACGATCTCATCCAACTGCAGGTGCAGGTCGCGGAAGTTGGTTCCCACGATGTTCCAGTGCGCCTGCTTGCCCTGGATGTGCAGTTCGATCAGGTCGGCGAGCACGGCCTGCAGGTTGTTGGTCAGTGTCGGTGAAGCTTTCATGCGTCCTCCTCAAGTGGTTCAGTAGTCCCGACGCTATCAGCACCGCAGCGCGCTGTGGCGGGTCCGCGAAGGATTTCTCAGTGAGCTTACTAATTTGCGAAATACGCACATAAACGAACGGCATTCATATTTCCCCTTGCGTCCTGCGTCACATCCGCCCATACTAAATGAACGCCATTCATATAGTGACCGTTGTCTCAACATCTTCCAGAAAGTGGTGCCATGACCGAGACCATCCGCACCAGAACATCCCCTGCCGGTTCCGGGCCGCACTCCCCGGGAACGTCCGGCATCAGCCCCAAAGGACTGAAAGGCGGGCAGCTGGGCCTGCTCGCCGTCGTCGTCCTGGGCATTTCAACCATCGCCCCCGCCTACACCCTTACCAGCGCCCTGGGCCCCACGGTCAACGAAGCCGGGCTCCAGCTGCCTGTCATCTTCCTGATCGGGTTCATTCCCATGATCCTGGTCTCCCTTGCCTACCGGGAACTCAACGCCGATTCCCCGGACAGCGGCACCACCTTCACATGGGTCACCAAGGCCTTCGGCCCCTGGGTGGGCTGGATGGGAGGCTGGGGCCTGCTGGCCGCCAACATCATTGTGCTCTCCAACCTCGCGGGAGTCGCCGTCGACTTCTTCTACCTCTTCCTTTCCCAGCTGACGGGCTCGCCGGAGCTCGCCGAGCTGGCGGCAAACAAAGCCCTGAACGTGATGACCTGCTTTGTGTTCGTGGCCCTGGCCGTCTGGGTCAGCTACCGCGGCTTGCACACCACCAAGCTGGTCCAGTACAGCCTGGTGGGATTCCAACTGCTGGTCCTGGGGCTGTTTGTCGGCATGGCCTTTGCCAACTGGTCCTCGTCCGAAACCGCCATCCCGTTCAGCTGGGAATGGTTCGACGTCACCAGGATCGAGACCTTCGGGCAGATTGCCGCCGGCATCTCACTCTCCATCTTTGTCTATTGGGGCTGGGACGTCTGCCTGACGGTCAATGAGGAAACGTCCAACGGCCGGAAGACCTCCGGGCTGGCCGGCACCCTCACTGCCCTCATCGTCCTGGCGATCTACCTGCTGGTGAGCATCGCCACCATGATGTTCGCCGGCGTCGGGGATACCGGCAACGGCCTGAACAATACCGAGATCCACGAGAACATCTTTACCGCCCTGGCCTCCCCCATCATGGGTCCGTTCGCCATCCTCATGTCCCTTGCCGTGCTGTCCAGCTCGGCCGCTTCCCTGCAGTCCACGTTCATGTCACCCTCCAGGAGCATGCTGGCCATGGGGTTCTACGGCGCCCTGCCCGCACCGTTCGGCCGCGTCAGCAGGAAGTTCGCGACGCCGGGCTTCGCCACCGTTGCCGCCGGCATCATGTCTGCGGGCTTCTACGCGGTGATGCATGTGGTCAGCGAGAACGTCCTCAACGACACCATCCTGGCGCTCGGGCTGATGATCTGCTTCTACTACGGACTGACCGCACTGGCCTGCGCCTGGTACTTCCGCCACAGCGTCTTCGACAGCCTGCGGCACTTCGTACTCCGGCTGGTGTGCCCGGTGCTGGGCGGGGTGGGCCTGTTCGTGGTATTCCTGCAGACGGCAGTGGACAGCTGGGCCCCGGAGTTCGGCAGCGGCTCGGAAATCTTCGGAGTGGGCCTGGTGTTCGTCCTCGGCGTCGGGATCCTGGCCTCAGGCGCCGCCGTCATGCTCATCATGGCCAGGGTGCGTCCCGGCTTCTTCCGCGGCGAGACCCTCAAGCGGGATACCCCCGCGCTCGTGGTGCCGGAGTAGTCACCCTGGGCTCGCCCAGCCGTCCAAACGCAGGAAAGGTGCCGTTCCCTCGTACCAGGGGAACGGCACCTTTACGCCTATCACCAGTAGTGCGCCACGTCCACCACCAGGCGGGATCCGGAACCCGGCCCGTCCAGGGTGAAGACCCGGAACGGAAGGCGGGCACGGACGCCCAAGCCAATGCTGGTGTAGCCCTCGTAGCTCCCGGCCCAGACCACCTGGCGGAAGGTCTGGTAACCGGCCACGTTGGAGAGTTCCGCGGGGTCAGCCGGGTTGTAGGTGGAGTTGTAGTTTTCGTCATAGGCGGGTGCGTTGACTGTCACCTGCAGGCGCCCGTTCCCCCGGACCGGGATGGTGAACCCGGATCCGTCCTGCACTATTTGGGGGACGTAGCGCACGGTGTAGCCGGCGGCAGGGCCGTTGAGGTCCACTACCATCCTGTCAAAGCAGTAGTGCTGCCCCGTGCGGACGTTGGTGACGTTGGCGGTGCTCATGTCCTGGTCGGCTTTCGCCAGGGACCCCCAGACGAGCCCGCAATAGGAAGTGGTTGCCGAGGCAGGCCCCGGGGCCACGATTCCCAGCCCGGCGGCCATGAGGATGGCGGCGAGCCAGGTGGAGAACTTTTTCATTGTGGGGCCACCCATGTGTTGAGCGATGTGATAGCTCAAGGGTAGGAGCGTTTCCGGCGCAGATCGAGGCCTGTGGCCGCTTCGCCGCGCAACCGTTAGGCTGCGGCGCCGCGGATCACGCACGCATAAATCCGGAGCCGAAATGGGCCTTTCCCTGGCCCCGTGCGGGCTGTTTCTGCCCTGTTGTTGCGTGGTACCTGCACCTTGCCGTTACCGGCATAACGACGGCGGCCGGAGACGAAGAAGCGCCGGCCACCTTATGGAGGTGGCCGGCGCAGGGAAGTCGGGAGGCGTCAGCCTTCGCAGTCGCGGCAGTACTTCATGCCGTTCTTTTCGCGGGCAACCTGGGAGCGGTGGCGGACCAGGAAGCAGGAAGAGCAGGTGAATTCATCAGACTGTTCAGGAACAACAATGACCGTCAGTTCCTCGTTGGAAAGATCCGCGCCGGGCAGGTCTATGCCTTCGGCGGTGTCGTTCTCATCGACGTCAATGACTGCGGTCTGCGCGTTGCCGCCACGCGACGCCTGGAGGGCCTCCAGAGAGTCGGCCGGAGTTTCTTCTTCCTGCTTGCGTGGGGCATCGTAATCGGTAGCCATAGCGTGTTCACTTTCGTTGCTGCGCAGCGCCATTTCAGGCACCTCAGTGCAGAAGTTTAGGGCATGATCCCGCTACCGGCGCAATAGTGTGCTCAACCGGACACTCCGCCGCCCTGGACCACGGATTCATTGTGGCTCCGCCTGGCGTGTTCTCCCCCGACCGCCACCCCGCTCAGGGCGGGCAGCCATCCCCACCGGGTGGCATCAGCCATGGCATCGGCTGCCTGCTGGCCGGAGTCGTAGGTAAACGTGTCGAGTAGCCACGCGCGGAACCGGCCGGAGATGTTTGCGATCATGCCTGAAAGCTACGCAGCGATTGTTGTGGGCGCGTTTCATCGCGGTCTCGCCGGCGTTACGTCCGCCGTAGCCCGGGCCGCTGCTAGGGAGCTGGAGACGTCCCCTCCGATGCCGTGTCCGCCTTTGGTCGCTGCCTGCGGCTGAGCAGGATGAACGGTGCGGCGATCAGCTGGAGCGCACCGCCCACGGCCAGGGAAGCCGGGTAGCCGTAGAGGTCTGCAGTCCTGCCCAGCGCAGGCTGCACCACGACTCCCCCGGCCGAACCCATCAGGGAATCGAAGCTCAGCACTGTTGCCCGCTGCTTCGATGCGATCATGTCGTTCAGGTATGCCTGCCGCACGGGAGTGCCGGCAGAGGACACCACGGCCCACAGCGCCAAGAGGGCCAGGGCAAGCCAGAAAGTGGTGGTGAACATCAGCACCACCAGGATGACTGCGCTGACGATGTTGGTGGCGATCAGCACGCTGGTCCGCCGCTTGACCAGTTTCCGGATGCGCGGCGCCATCCACCCGCCCACGATGTCCGCTCCTGCCACCAGTGCCGCCGCCAGGCCGGCGATGGCATAGGCCCGGGGGTCTCCAAACAGCTGCAGCAGGTAGGGCTGCAGCGCATAGAACACGTAGATGCCCACGCCCTCGGTAAACGGCGCAGCCAGCATGATGTACCGCACCGGCGGATGCTTCAGGCCGCCGTCCACGGAAGCTTTGAGGACAGCCCGGGTGGCCTGCAGGGGGTGGGCGGAGCGTTCAGGCGTGAAGCCGACGTCGTGCATGAGCAGGAAGGCCACCGCGAACATCGCCACCAGCACACCCACGCGCACCAGGAACGGAACCCCCAGGTTCGTGGCCTGCGCGATCACCCCGCCTGCCACGGAACCGGCGAGCATGGCGACCCCGGACACCATCTGTCCGCGCCCAAGCACCACCTCCAGGCCTCCCTCGTAGCCCGAAAAGCGCAGGGCATCCACCAGCCAGGCCTCCACCGCCCCCGAAAAGAAGGTAAAGCCCAGTCCCAGCAGGACCGAGACGGCGGCCCACCACCAGAACGGGGCCGAGAACTGCCACAGCAGGAAGTACAGGAAGGTGGACCCGGCCAGCGTGACGGTCCCCAGCAGGAACGAAGTCCGCCTCCCCCAGCCGTCCGCCACCACCCCGGTGGGCACCTCGAAAAGCACCATGCCCACGGTGAAGAAGGCATTCGCGGCGAAGGCCTCAAGATTGGTTAGCCCGGCATCCAGCAGGAACAGGGTGTTGATTCCCCAGATGAAGGAGGCCGCGAGCGTGTTGCCCAGGGTCAGCGTCAGATAGACGCGCTGGATCTTCCGGGCAGCCGCGTTCATGGAAAGGCGCTGCTACGAGGGGCTGAAGCTGGCAGGTACCGGGTCGTGCCGCAGGTAACGGCGGCGGAAGCGCCCCGTTCCGGCGGTAAGCGCCCGCAGGTCCACGGCGTACCGCAGGAGCTCCTGGTCCGGGACTTCGGCGCCGATTTCAGTCAGGCCCTCGCCCGAGGACGTGGTGCCGGTGAGCCGGCCGCGACGGGATGACAGGTCGCTCATCACGGACCCTACGTGCTCGTCCGCCACCGTGATGGTCACTGCGGACACCGGTTCAAGCAGCTGGATCCGCCCGGCGGCCGCGGCTTCCCGCAGCGCCAGTGCCCCTGCCGCCTGGAATGCTGCGTCCGAGGAATCCACGCTGTGCGCCTTGCCTCCCGTCAGGGTGACCCGCAGGTCAACCACGGGGAAGCCCGCGCTCACGCCCTTCTCCATTTGCGCACGGACGCGCTTTTCCACGGACGGGATGAAGGTTCCCGGAATCACGCCGCCCACCGTTTTGTCCACGAATTCGAAACCCCCGCCGCGGGGAAGCGGCTCCACGTCGATGTCGCAGACGGCGTACTGCCCGTGGCCTCCGGACTGCTTGACGTGCCGGCCGTGTCCGGCCGCGGGTGCTGCAAAGGTTTCCCGCAGCGGCGTCACCACGTCCACCGTGTGCAGTTTCACGCCCTGGTCGCGGAGCCGGTCCAGGACTACCTCGACGTGGGCCTCGCCCATGCACCAAAGGAGCAGCTGGTGCGTTTCGGAGTTCCGCTCCACGCGGAGGGTGGGATCACCCGCCGCGATCTTCCCCAGGCTGCGCGCCAGCGCGTCCTCGTCGCTGCGCGAATCGGGTTCAACCGCCACCGGCAGCAGCGGTTCGGGCATCTCCCAGGTGGCCAGCAGCAGGGGCCGGTCCCGTCCGGAAATGGTGTCCCCCGTTTCGGCGCTTCCCAGTTTGGCCACCGCGCACATGTCGCCGGCCACGCAGTATGGCACGGGCCGCAGGGAGGCGCCCAGCGGTGAGTAGAGGTGCGTGACGCGTTCGTCCGAGTCGTGGTCCTGGTGGCCGCGGTCCGCCAGCCCGTGGCCGCCGACGTGCACCGGCGCATCCTCCCTGAGCGTTCCGGAGAAAACCCGGACCAGGCACACCCGGCCCAGGAACGGATCGACGGAGGTGCGGACCACCTCCGCCGCCAGCGGACCGGTGGGGTCGCACGTCAGGGCCCCTGCGGGTGACCCCGCCAGGTCGGTCGCCCCGGGCACGCTGCCGTCCGGGGGTGACGGAAAGGCCCGGACCAGCACCTCCAGGAGTTCCGCGGTGCCCAGCCCGCTCACGGCGGACGTGGACAGGACCGGGAAAAAAGTTCCGCGTTCGACGGCGGTTTCCAGGTCGGCGATCAGGACATCAGTGTCGATATCCTCGCCTTCGAGGTAGCGGTCCATCAGGGTCTCATCCTCGCTCTCGGCGATGATCCCCTCAATGAGCTCGCCCCTGGCGGCACCTGACGCGTCAAGTTCCGCCGCATCCGCTGCCCGCACGGCAGCGGCCGGCTCCCCGGACGAATAGTCCGTAACCGTGCCGGACAGCAGTCCCAGCAGTCCGGTGACCTCACCGCCCGCCCGCACCGGGACGTAGAGCGGCAGGACGCCCTCGCCGAATGATTTCCGGCAGGCGGCCAGGACGCCGTCGTAATCTGCCCGCGGGTGGTCCATCCGGGTGATGGCGACGGCGCGGGGCAGCTGCATGAGCTCGCACTCACCCCACAGTGCGGTGGTGGTGGCGTCGATGCCGTCGACGGCGGACACCACGAACAGCGCGGCGTCCGCCGCGCGCAGGCCCGCCCGGAGTTCGCCGATGAAATCGGGGTAGCCGGGGGTATCCAGGAGGTTCACTTTGATGCCGTCGATCAGCAGCGGCACCAGGGACAGGGTAACGGAGCGTTGCTGGTGTACGGCAGCGGGGTCGGAATCGCTGACCGTTGTCCCGTCCGGGATGGATCCTTTGCGCGTGATCATTCCCTGGGCAGCGAGCAGTGCTTCTATGAGCATGGTTTTTCCGGCGCCCGAATGGCCTACCAGCGCCACATTCCGGATCCTTGCCGGATCCTCCGCGGCAAGGCCGGCAGAGGCGTCCGCACGGCGCGACTCGGCTCCGTTGCGGCCAGCTGCCGTCCTGGCTGGGTCCTTGGTGCCCTTGACCGACATGGGAAACCTCCTGGCGTCTTTGCCATCCGACCGGACTGAAACGTGTCCTCTGATTCGACACCCTGGAGGGTGGATCGGCAAGAGCCGCAGGGCCTGGTATTAGCTGCCGCGCGCCTTCCGGGTGGCGGCATCATTGGCCTTCTGGATGGCCTTGACCAGCTCATCCTTATCCATGGTGGAACGGCCATCGATGTCCAGCTCCTGGGCAAGCTTGTAGAGGTGCTCCTTGGAGGCGTTCGCGTCCACCCCTCCCGCGGTGGGTTCGGATGACGTCCCACCCTCCTCGGCCCGCTTGTCCGAGGGGCCGCGCTTTTCCTTCGGCTCCCAGTGGTCTCCCACCTTCTCGTAGCTGTGCTTGACGGAGGCGTAGGCCGCCCGCGCAGCCCGGCCCTCGTCATTGTCATAGCTTTCCAGGGCTGAATCGTAGGTCTTGGCGAACGTGTCCTGGGCCTTTTGCTCAGAGCGTTGCAGGGTGGAGGGAAGCTCTTCCTTGCGGGCGTGGTCGTTCTTGCCGGTCTTGGGCATGGCACCCACACTCCTTTCATCAGCAGGCTGATCATGCGGATGACACCAGCTTAACTGCCAGGGTGCACGGGGACGCGGACGGCCTGGACGGAATGTCTGGCGGTGGAGCCCCCTGTCGGATTCGAACCGACGACCCCCGCTTATCGCGGCGGCGTATCCCGCGCGTTCCCGGGGATGCGCAAAAAGCGCTCCTGACCAGCAATTTTGCAGCTGTTGATGTCGAAATCCTACCCGCGTGTTCCCGTCAGTTCCTGTTCAAAGCGTGTCGTAAACGTGTCGTTTCCGTGTGGTCGCTCTCCGGAGGCGAAACTTAGCCAGCACCGACGGGAGACGTGCGCCGCGGGCTCGGGCCCGCCGCCGAGGGACGTACAGGCGCCTCAGTTGCGTCGTAAGAGTTCGCTTCGACCCAGCGCGGGGCAGGACGGATTGTCCTTGCCTCCCGCTGGCCCGCCCGCCACTTCTACCGCACGGGAACCGCCGGGGCCGGCGGCTCCCGTGGCGCTTCGAAGCGCCACGGGTACGCAGGGGGCTCATTCAGTACGGGCGGCAAAGCGCGCCGCGTACCGAGCCGCTCTCCCCGGAAGCGTCCGTCGTTCGACCGTGCCAGTATCGCTGCCGTCAAGTGTCTGGTCGCGGTCGTGGGCATCTTCAACGGCGGGATCGCGGTCACAAAGGATGACTAAGTTCCGCCGGCTGAGTAACGAACGCCAAATACGCCCAAGCGGCGCAACACCGTCAGGCCTGACGAGCGGTTACCCTATCCGTACGCGTCTTTAGCCCCTGCGATGCTCCCAACCTGCGTCTCGTCCCAGCGATCCCGGTGTCGGTTCGGGCAGGCGGTAGATTTACGCCATGAGTGAAGAGCAATGGCTGAAGCGTCTACAGAGGTCCATCACGGCCATCCGCGCCTGGGAACCACGTATGGGCGAGCACGAACTCGTCGCATCAGGCAGCTCACTGGCCAAAGACGACGAAGGACTCATCGGCAACCCCGTCCGTTCGGCCGCCCGATATGGGCTGATAACCGCCGTCGACCATTTAGGGCTCATCGCAGACCTAGCCAAGGACGAACTGACATTGCGCCCTAGCGCCATCTTCACCCCGGCGCGTGCCGCTTTGCTGGGTTCCTCCCAAGCTGTCTGGATTCTCACGGGGATGAGGCCACAGCGAATCGACCGCAGCCTCGCTGTCGCCCTTGACGAACGCATCCAACATCGGACCTTTATTCGAGACCACCTGAACGATGGATACATCAGAGACAACTTCAGTGCCGGGTTCGTCGACGATCTGCGCAGAGTCGACGCCGAGCTAACCGGCGAAGTCAACCGGCTGGAACTCCTTCGCAAGGGCACGGCTTATTCCGGCAAGTTCGATACGACAAGGATGATGCGTGAGGCCGCTGCCCACTTGACCAAAGCAGGCGAAGTCGAAGACGAGTGGATGCGGTTGGCACTGTCCTACGAGTGGCGGGTCGCCAGCGCTGCGGCACACGCTCGGTCCTGGCCGATGCAGGTTCGCAAAACGGAGGCCCTGTCCGCACGGGGCGGCGACGTCCGGCGCGTGACCTCCAGTGTGGAGGAGTTCGCCAAGTCAGTCGGAGTCGCCGTGCTAATGACCAGTGAAGCGTGGAGGCTGTGGGACCTCCGTCGCGAGAAGCACACTAAGTGACGGATCCGCCGGAGACGGTCCAGTGCGCCCGGCGGATAACGGAGTTCAAACACACCAGATTGACTGGAGTTCATGTTCACTGGTGCGGCCGACATTGGATCAGCCAGCTGTCGGTTTCCTGCCACCCTGAGAGTGGCGACAAATAGCCGTTTTGACGGGAATGACCCTTAGAGAGTCGCCTTTTTGACCGCGACTCTGAGAACCCGCCAGCGCCGCCATCAAGGACACCACGACCGCGCGACTAGGCTGGTTCCCATGCAAATCGACGGACCAAAGCCTCGTCCTGACATGGCCCCGTTTGAACTCGTCTGGCCGTCTGCTTTGAAGAGGCCCGCAACCCCGCCTACATTGCTGTACTTGGATCTCAATCACTGGATTAACCTCGCAAAGGCGAGACTCCAGCGCGGAAGCGCGGCCCGCTACCAAGATCTTCTCAACGAATGCCGACGAGCCGTCACTGAAAAGCGGATTCGAATCCTATTGTCGGCCCCATTGGTGGAGGAGATCTACGCAATTCGAGATCCCCGCCAGAGGAACGATCTGGCAGACCTCATCGAGGAACTAACCCATTTCGAGTACATGGCCAGCCTTGTGGACATTAGGAAACTCGAACTGCAGGCAACCCTGGATGCTATGACTAAAACGCGTGGCCTGGCGTTTTCACCCGTCCCTCTGGTTGGTAAGAGCCTTCTGCATGCCTTCGGCAGGGTAGGTGGACTGCGTCTGGTGGATGCCGATGGTTTATCCGTCGAGCGCAACACCCTCGAGCCAGAGCGTCGGGAGCGGCTGAGAGCCTTGGAACGTCAGGCCGAGCGAATGCTCATTGCAGGGCCGAGCGATGAGGACATCCCGGGGATGCGAGAACGAGGATATGCGCCCGAGGTCCATCGAGAGTCTCTTGTCGGCAACGTACGAATCGAGCAGCACTTCGCGGATGAACAGCTTAGTGAAAGTTGGCGCCGCGGACGCTTGAGGGATGTGTTGGCCGGGCGTGAGGTCAATCTCGAGCTCAACGATATGCTCATTGCCGAATTGACGGCGCGGGCCATGACTCTCAGTGATGTCGTGGACAACCTCACAGATGCCCGAAGACTGGTACTGAGCATGCCCAGCAGCTGCGTGACCGTTGAGTTGAAGACCCACTATCACCGCGACGCAAAGAAACGATGGTCAGTCAATGACCTCCACGACATCAGTGCCATGTCGCTCGCGGTGCCATACTGCGACATCGTCTTCACCGACGCAGCTGCAAGGAATGGCCTAGTACGAGCAAAGCTTCATGAGCGAATGAACACCGTCCTGCCGAGAACTCCGGAAGACCTGGCAGGCATCCTAAAGGACCTCTAAGTTCAACTGCCCGGCTCGCCTGACCTCGCTGCCGGGCCGGCCTGTAAGCCCGCGCATGCCGACCTCTGCGTGGTCAAGTTGAGCCATGCGGGTCATCACATGAGGCAAGATACTTCTCATGGGTTCCACAACTTTCGAAGACGTCCTTGAGGGTGTGACCTTTACTTTGTAAGGAACTCTGGCACATCCATTACAGGGTTTAGGGGCGCGTGTTTTGGCGGGAATAGCTCAAAAGTCTCTGTCCTAGGCTTTGCTACATCATGCATTAGAGGAAGCACCTTGCCATTTGAAGTAAGGGCTAAGAACGAGAAATGCTCTGCCGACACGCAACCCGAAACAGCTGCGATTTCCGGCAGCCCCTCGGGAATCGGCAAGCCGCCCATCCATAAGCCATCTGCAGACAGGGTGCCATCTTCACGTAGCGCTACACGGTGTTGTCTCCCGTACGCAATTGTTGCCACATTGTGGAAGCTTTGAGGCATGTATAGAAAATCCGGCCTTCCCCCCCAATCAACCACTGAGCCATCGGCATGGATCGCTGAGCTGTCATTAAGCCCAGCGGCAATGGCTACTGCACCCTCTGCATGTGGTGGGATGTGTCTTTGATCGGTGTCTGGGTGGCCCCAAGAGTAAATCTGACCTTCCCAAGTCAATGCGACGCTGTGGAACGCTCCAGCGGCGATCGCTCTAACATTGGTCAATCCGTGTGGGACATCGCATTGACCGTCGGAGTTGTTGCCCCACGCAACTACTGTCGAATCTTCGCGAAGACCCAAACTATGGTTCCTGCCGGCAGTAATCGCTCGCACACCTTCAAGACCCTCGGGGGCGGCAAAACTACGGCCATTGACACTCGACCAGCCAACCACTGTTCCGTCAGATTTCAGCGCAAGGCTGTGGAAACCACCTGCAGCGATCGCAACCACATCGCCCAAACCCTCAGGTGTAGGTGCGCAGTTATCGCCCCAAGTACAGACAGTTCCGTCTTCAAGTAGAGCCATCGCGTGTAATTCGCCGAGAGCTACAGCAACTGCAGTGGTGGACGGAGGTGTCAACTCAATGTCACGATGAGGATTTGAACCCATCGCAGCTAAAGGACCTTGAACACCTCTAGGCTGCCGTTTAGTCATGCGTTTCCAAAACTCCATGCCTGGTTCTCCTCACCTCTCTGCGGTCAGCCATAACCTTATCGTGGGCAAAGCTTGCCTCACGGCATCGGGGGCGCATCAGCATGAGCCGAGTCAGCCTCGTTAATGAAGAGCCACATTGTGAGCATCCCGGTTCTAAGAAAATGGGACGCTCTCTGCCTCGCCATGACGACCTCTCGCGTATTTGCCAGCGCGCGGATTGGGGAATGCGTCTGACATGCGGAACGATCAAGTTATGGCTGAAGTCGAATCAGGGATGACAATGCAGGATGGCATGAAGGAGCAATTGCGTGAGCACATCGCCAGGCGGTTCCTCGAGTCCCCTGATTTCAATGGAGTCGAAGCGGCTACGTTCATCGATCCACTTACGGACGCCCTCATGAACACGTGAGGGTTCCTGTCTTGACTGATGATGTGGTCGCACGGACGAAACCACTGGTCCGGTGGGCGGCTGTTACGATTCCAGCAAGGCGGAAAGGGAGAAGCCATGTACGGACGCGACGACGCAGAATGGACCGAGCTCGTTAGCGAAGGGCACCGCTTCCTAAAAGAGGTCGCAGGGCGGGAGCGCCTGACTTCGTATACCGAGCTCAACACGGTTCTTACGAATCGCACCGGGTTGGAAGGGTTTGATTTCAGCCAGTCAGGTGAACGCGCTGCGATGGGCGAGCTTCTAGGACGGATCGTCGACCGTGACCAGGGCGATAATCCTGGCCTCATGATCTCGTCAGTGGTGGTCTACCTTAATGCCAACGACGCCGGGCCTGGTTTCTACGCGCTTGCCCAGCATGACGGGATCCTTGCCGCGGAAGCGACGCCGCGGGCCAAGGAGAAGTTCTGGGTTGACCAGGTCAGGGCATGCTACGCGGCTCACGCACGCCGGGGCGGCTCTAGAGGCTAGAACACCTTCTCGCCCACTTTCCCGAGATCCGCAGAAGCAATGCATTCATCGCAACAGTCATCCAATGGTTTGTCAGTCGCTTTCCACTGTCGTTGCACCGAGCACGCGACGAACGGTGCGTTCGCTGGTGACCATGAGCCGGGCAATCTCTGCGACTGTGCGGCCGCTTGATTTCATCCGGACGACCTCGCGCTTGCGTTCTTCAGACAGTGAGGGCGGGCGTCCGCCGACCCGGCCGCGCTTCCGTGCGGCTTCGAGGCCCGAGTGCACTCGCTCCACCAAAATGGCTTTCTCCAGAGCGGCCAGCGAAGCCATCACAGATAGGACCATCAAACCGGCCGGCGTCCCAGTGTCCACGCCCAGGGTCAGTATGCGCAACGAGATCTGAGCTTCGCGGAGGCTCTCGACCAGAGCGAGCAGGCTCCTGGTGTTTCGGCCGAGTCGGTCCAAGGCGTGAACGACAATGACGTCGCCAGGACGAGCATACTCGAGCATTTCGTCCAGACCTGGGCGCGAGTCTCGGCTTCCCGACACCCCATGGTCTTGGAAGACGCGGGTGCAGCCGGCTTCGAGGAGGGCGTCAAGCTGCCGCTCGAGATTTTGGTCGGTCCTCGAAACTCGGGCATAGCCCAAGACCGCTCCGGCAAAAACCCGGCTTGTGTCATGTGGGTTTTGCCGGAGGTTTTCGCCTGGCTGCGGGTCGTCCTCGGGACTCCCGGCCATCGCTTGGCCAATAACTTTCGATTTCGCCGAAACGACTACCGCAAGGTCTTGCACACTCGTCTCATTTTGCATTTAGTCTTCCAATCGTGTCCGGAGGTTTTCGTCTCGACTTGTCTCAGCTAGTTTTTCCAGCAAATCCTGCCGTCGGCCTGGTGTCGTCTCCCGGATGACCTGCACCACGAACCGGACGTCGATGACGGCGCTCATCGCAAGTTCTTCCAGAGGACCTATGAGCGCAATGTGGGCGTTGCGGGGATCAGTATCTTGAGGGCAGACGCCGTGAAAGTATCGGTCCAGCCACCGGGCTCGAAGGGTCTTCCCTGCAGCCAGTCCCACGACTTCCCGGAACGGACGGCCGGTGGCCCGGAACATGAGAATGGCATTTTGGTGTTCCGCAGTCCAACGCATGGCTTCAGGCAGGAGTCTGGCCTCCAACCCCGCGGCGAAGGCGCCCAAGTAGAGTTCGTCGACTAGTAAATCCTCGTCAACGCCGCCGGGAACGTTCTTGACGGCCTCCGAAGCTTCCGTAATCTTGTCGACGGAATACTCGGGTTGCAAGTTCACCTATCGACCCTCCGCCAGCTTGCAGGTCCAGGCGTCCCGTGGGTAAGAATCCGTTCGGGAGATTAGGCTTTCCTGGCAGGGACTCTCGGTCGATGCTGTGGGATGTCGGTGATGGTTCATGACACCGATGTGTAGGGCAGCCTAGCGTCCTCTCACCAACAGGGACTTTGGCGGGCGACCTCCCGCCATGTGGTGGCCGCCGGCCAAAGTGACCAGACATGGCCAATGCATGGCCAACCGAGGCTGGTCATCAAAATCCGCGCCAGCGCTGGGAAGTAGGCCCCTTATATAGATATAACCGACCAAACCAACCATTAATCTCTCTCTATAGGACCTCCCTGTTCTTGTTCTTTTCCTACGTCCCCTCGAGCCACAGCACATGCATTGTTATGTCTCTTCCCTAGAGGGGTATGCATCTGGTCGGTTTGGTCGGTCACGATGGAGGACGGGCCTTACTTCCGCTTGTTGTAGGGATTTTTGGTGTCCACCCGCAGTTGGACACAGCACGGGTGAACCCGGTCATCGCCGTCCCAGTTCCTGGTCTTAGGCGCGGAAGTCCAGGATGCTCGACATCAGTCCGTGCAAGCATGCGTCAGCGGGAGTCAAGGCAAAAGGAAGCCCCGCCGCACGAGGTGCAGCGGGGCTTCTGAACCAGGGGATTTTCACTCCCCGTCGTTGCCGCCAGCGAGGATGGTATCGACGGTGATGGGAACTCCCGACGGCCGCACGCGGCTACCGCCGGAACCGGAAGTCAGGCGTACCGTGTTGGATGCGGCCCCACGGCTGTTCGTCGGGCGGGTGATGGACGCCGGGCTCAGCTTTTCGTCCCAGATGGAGGCCCACGCCGAACCAGTACCCTGGCCGTGCTGGATCAGGGCGGGGTAGGCGGCCTGGGCTTTTGCGAAGGCTGTCTCGACCTCAAAGACGATGATCTTCTGGCCGTCCTTGGTCACGACCGTCCCGATGGAGGGCCCGTTGGGGTGGAGTTTCCCGTCCGGGCCTGGTCCGGCTGACCAGCCAAGGCGGTGGTTTGCCAGCGCGGCGGAATCTGCGGCGCCCTCGATGGGGGGTGCCGAGGGATTCTGTGCGTTGATCACGTGGGCGCCTCCGGAAGCCAGCAGGGCTGACAGCGCCCGCACCAGAGCTGCTCCCGGGGAAGCCTTCGTGTTTTCCGCTTGGGCTGATGCCACGACGGTGATGATGTCCCGGCCCATACCGGTCTCCAAGTCGAAGAGGTCTCGCAACTCGTCACCCATGTCCAGTTCCTCTGCGAGAAGCTGCAGGAGCTCGAAGGTCAGGAGCACGTCCGCGGCAAGTGAGGAGGTACGTTCCAGGGACCCCGTGACTTTGCCCGTCGACTTCATGATGGCTTCGACGGACCTCTGGACGTCTGCGCGCATGTCCTCCAGCCGAGCGAAGAACGCCTCCCAGCCGCCCGGAACGGTGATCGCGGTCTGTCGGATGAAACGGATGAAGTGCCCGGTAAAGCGTGCCGGTACGCCGCGCTTGGCGAGTTCGTTGATCGCGTCGGTGGGGACCCTTGAACCGGCCAGGCAGCCGTAACCAAGGTAGGCCGGGATAAGACGTTCCTTAGCAGACGGCGTGCTCAGCTCATTCTCCGCAGTGATGATCAGCTGGGCAATCGGCCTGTTGACCTTGCGCGTGCTCATGTCCGCCTTCATGCGGCCCTTCGTGGCGTTGTTGAAGATCGAACGAGTCAGGTCCGCGAGCTTACCGTCTTCGGCCTCCGCTTGCCGCTTGACCGGTGATGGGGCCAGATCGTCGACGACCCAGATCGGGGTCCGGGAGACGCAGGTTTCGATATACGCGACCGTGTCCTTGGCCGAGCCCGGGAGCTGGTCCAGCCAGGTGGACCGGCCCTTCGCCCAGAAATACATCATCGCCTTGGCAGACCAGCTCTTCCCCCTCCCCTTGGGCCCCCAAAGGTAGATGGTTGCGCGGGGCCGCAGCGGGATCGCGGGCCGCAGTGCGCCGGCGAGAACCAGGGCCGCGGTGGAGCGGTCCTTCCAAGCACCGGCGGTGATGTAGGTGCTGATGACGTCGCGCAAGTCCTTTCGGACAGCCTCGCGCACTGTGTCGTCATTAAGGTCTTCGCCCACCGGGCTTTCACCCACCCCGAACAGGTCCGCGACCGGGATGTCCTGGGTGTCCACGCCTGCCGCCGTAGTCCCTTCGAAGGTTTCCCCGATGATCTGGTTGCCGACGATGAACACCGGGTCAGAGCCGTCGACGGGGACCCAACCCATCTGCTGCCAGCGGGTCCGCTGCACCGTCTCGGCTTGGCGGTTGGTCTTCAGCGCAACCAGCCACGCCTCGCCCTTGGCTGCCCGTGGCGGCCATGCCGGATGGCAGAGGATGTTGTCCGGGATGATGGCCTTCTGCTGGATCCAGTCGGCCGGGGTGAAGTGCAGGATGGTCTTGGGCCCGACAATGACACCCCTGTCCTCCTTGCCGCCACGGGTCCAAGCGACCTCAATTTCAACGATCGCCTCGTCCATGTCGTGGGCCTGCATGTTGGGGTCGAAGATCCCGGTGCGCAGCTCGTCGTCCGTGGGGTGACGTCGCGTTTCCATGGTCTTGATACGCCCGCCGATGTCAACGATCTTGGTCCACTTGTAAGAGCCGATGGTGCCGCCGGAGCGGTCCTTGACTGCGACGCATTCCTCGACAGCGAACCCGTCCTTGGAGACCCTGACAGCGCCGACGAACTCGGACTGGTCCCGGACGGGGCCTGCGGGCAGTGCATCCTGCAAAGCGTCGATGAGTGCGGGCCACGCCCTGGCAGCCAAAAGATCTGCGACACGGATGCGCTCGGGTTCTTCGTCCGTGTCACTCTGCCTCTTCGGTGCGAGATACAGCACCGAGGCCGCCCTTTTCTTGTGGAGTGCCTGGACGAACTTTTCGATATTGCAGTGCACGGATTCGGAGGACTCACTGTCCGTTGGCAGCGCGAGCCAAAAAACCCGGCCCTTGATCTTGATCTCGTTAAGGTCCGTTACGCTCCACGGGGTTTGGCCGAAACCGGATGCCGCCAGCACCAGGAGACGGTCCTTTTCCGGGATCCGCGCGAGGAGGGTCTGAAGGTTCGCGATCGGGTCCGTCGACCCACCCTCCACGAGCGGCTCCACAAGGGCGAGTTCCGCCCGGGTAATCCCGAGAGCAAGCAGGCTTGCGCTGAATGCCACGTCGGCCTCCATCGCGTCGCTGGTGATCAGAGTTTTTCCGGTGGTATCGATCCAGTCGGCCGGGACGGCAGGGTGCACATCGAGCTGTTGGGAAACATCTGGGACCGTCACGGAGGATACGCGCTTACCGCTGGAGTCCGCCCAGGGGGATGACGGAAGGACTTCATGGAAGGACGGGACGGGGCGTCCCTCCTCCCAGCGCGCTGAGTGGATGGCGGACGGTGTGAAGCAGGGAATCGTCATTCCCCAGCCGCCCCGTTTCGTGATGGCCGACGTCAGCTGGAGGCCGGCCTTGCTGCGACCCTGCAGACCCATCTGCCGGTACTGCTCCCGATAGTTGCAGTCGTCCATGCCTAGGTACCCGCGCGCCTGTGCGAGCAGCGGCGCAACGCCGGCGGCCGCCAGTTTGCGCGCCGGTGAGCCCGTGATGAATGGGGCGTAGTCCGCTTCCGTCCACTTCACCGAGGTCGAAAAGGTCCCGGCGTTTTCCGGCGAGACCGGCAACAGGCTAGGAGGGCAGGCAGCATCTACTGCCACCATGAGTGGCTTCATGACTCCGGGACCGGCGTCTACCGGCTTCCCACCTTCTGAACTTACTTGTGCCTTCAAAAAATCATCTTTCTATTAGTGATCCTCGGACCTCCATTGGAGTGCGGCCCGTTCCGGCGCTACTCCCGTAGAGCGGCCGGTCAAGGTTTCTATGCGCCCTAGGCCCCGACGGGTGTCATTTTCTGCACCCGGCAGGAAGATGCTTTCTCCCACGGCGGCGATGAGTTGGTCTGATCCACTGTTGCTCGAACACATATAAGTACCGGGGAGCACCGGAGGCTGCGCGATAGCGCATCTCTGCCGCCGCCATTCGGCCGACGGGTGTTCCGTGGTCCGCGAGGACGACGAGGCATAAAAAAGAGGTCGGGCTTCGCCCTCCCCCTTCCCGATCCGTCTGCAGATCGGTACTCGCGATGTGTAAACCATGCGACAGCGGTGGGGCCCTCAAAACGGAGATAAGTTGCAGGCGGCAAGGTCGTGCAGCTGCCTTGTCGGCGACGCAACGGCGACGTCGGCGTTGGGTGCGGGGTGCGGCAACGGCTCGGCAGGACAGCCTTGCCAAACGCTGTAATAGCAAAAGGGCCGACTCAGCAGTTTTGAACGTCCACACGTTGTCGACCCGGTCCACACCCCGGCTACCCCACGGCACAAGACGCCACGATTCAAGTGAACGGCCTTGAACCCTTCGCTCCCCTAGAAGCGCCGTCGGCACTGGCTTACAAACCCCTGCTCCAACTAACCAGCTAGCACACGAACCGGGCACATTGCGTCAGACCATCTTGCCTTTGCAGCATGTGGCCTCAGATGAAGAGATGATGCCCCAGGTGTAGGGAACACAACTTCCGGGGAAATGCCGATTCTAGGAGCCGATCGCACGGTCCCGGATTCCCCGAATTAGAACACTCTCGTGACGGCCGTGGATCAGAAATCTGCGCATGCTCTCTGGTATGACCGCACACAATCAGGCCACCACCAGCTCCCCCAGGAAAGCCGTGCAGGCGCGAAGAAAGCGTCGCCGCGCAGATACCATGGCCCATGCACGGCACGCATCCGAAGCCCCTTCGCGGGCCAGCGAGGGGCTTGCCACCCACGACCGGCATGATCCCTACTGGGACAGGCTGTGGGCACCTGGCTCAGCACCTGTGTGGTTCACTGAAGCCATTGCCAGGGAGCTGACCGCCACGAGAGCCGTAAAAATCAACCGTCGGCTGCTTACCGAAAAGGACAACGCCTTGCGGCTGCTCCGCAGCAACCGAGGCCGGGCCCAACGTCTCGCCGCGTGGGGAGTAATCGACTCCTGGCGAACGGTCAGCGCCCAACAACTCGCCGCGTTCACAGGCTCCACGCTCTTCCTCGACCCCAACTACTCCGCGTCTGCAGCCTCGTTTGCTCTAGGACTCATCGACCAAGGCACCTACTCCCACCCGCTAACCGGCTTCAACCTGAACCGCCTCGCCGTTTACAGGCCCTCCAACACTGACGTCTTCGAACAGCACATCGCGCCCACACTCACATGGCCGGAATGGGCCACAGTCACCGGTGGCCTGTCCTGGTCGTCAGCCGGTCGCCCCGGCCGGCACAACATCCTCGCCGCCGAGCTTGGCCTACGCGCAGCCGAGCACCTCCCAATCGGAGCAGTCCTCGGAGAAAAGTTCTCTACCCCAGACCTACTGGCCGGTACCGGACTGGGCAAGGCAGCCATACCAGGAGACAGGCGGCCCGCCGATGGAACACTCATCCGCCAGGACGGCCTGCGCATCGCCTACGAACTCGTCACCACCGCATCGGATAGCTTCGAACAAAAGGTCCGCCGCTGGGCTCGACTCATCATCCAGCGCCCGCTCGAGACCTCGGGACTGACGGTGCTTCTGATTGCTGCCCCGCACCCGGACCGTCCGCGGCACACCGCCGCGGACCCTGCCCACGAGATCAAACGCCGCCTCAAACGCGTACTCCAGGAATTCCCCGGCACAGGGCAGGACTGCCCCGCAGCTCGAATCGGCTACGCTCACTGGGAGGACTGGTTCCCGGAGAGGCATCTCCTGTCCGAAGAATTCCTCACCTTGACCGCCTCCTTCTACGCCGTGAATAGATCCTCCGAATCAGACCGATGGGCACAGCGGGACCTGCTGGGAGACTACCCGTTCACGCCATGGCGAACGTTCGATGCGACGGCGGTCATTGACAATGCACCGCTGCTTAGCGCGACACCACACTGGCTTCGTACAGGGGACCACACGGCGCTGATCGGTTCTCCAATGGACAGGGCACAAGAGCTCGTCCCGCATCCGTCACCCTCAAAGAACCCGAAATCGCCTAGTGGCCCGATGAGCCCCAAGGCTGACCGTGTCCCTCAAGCAAATCTGCCTTCCAGGCTCAAGTGTGCAGGCTGACAGTCCTGGACTTTGCAGTCAGGAGGCCACTGCGCACTTCGCGGGACCTCACCCCCTCGATGGTCGTCGAGGTCATCGAACCCGGTGACCGGCCGTTGTTGCTAACGCCGGCGGGCCCGACCAAGGTGTCGCCGCACCAATTCAAGGACTCTCGTGGCCGCTGGATGAGTCGTAAGCCATAGCCAAACCGGACACGCGCCATTCCTGATACGCCGCTTCGGCAAGCGCACTCACTCGTGCCAAGAGGGCTGCGGGTGTCTGGGAAATATCAAGCGGGAACTCGACAATGGACACCGAACTGTTAGTGACCCGCCGCGTCCGAACCTCCCCGGGCCCCGCGTAAATCAGCCATGCCGTCGGCACAGTCAAGGCCGTGCAATAGGCGAGCATTTGATAGTAGTCAGCATTGGGATAACCGTCGGCCGCAGACGCCGCTTTGTACTTAGCGTCGAACACCATAGCGGGAACACCGCGTACCGAATGAACGATGTCCACTGACATGCGGACACGATTCCCAGTCTGGCCAAGTTCAAACTCGTCCAGGAACGTTTCGTATTGCCCACTGGTTTGGCCGGGATAGCCATCGAGCGCCTCGCGGAGCGAAGTTGTTACGAAGTCCTCGAACACCTTGGCCATGTTCACAACGAATGAAGCGACGGAATAGCGTCCGATGCCGGCCTCGGCCGACATGTTCCGCAGTATGATCTCCGCCAAGCGGAGGGCCGGAACATAGTGCTCGTTGAGACGCGATTCTGTCCAGGCAGGTAGCGCGGCTCCGAACCGTAGCTCGGAGACTCCGTCCAATTTCGAATCCAAGTGAGCGAGCTTCCAGGCCACGTCATGGGAAAGCCTGGGGACCTGCATCATCAAGCGTATGGCGGTCCGCAGGATACGATTCTCGGCGATGTCCACGGTGAAGTCGTCGTAGGCAACTTCCAATGGCAGGAGCATCCCGGGGCGGCGGGTCATCTGGTCGCCCACACGGATCCGCCCTCGGACTGTCCGGAGGGCGTCCTCAACATGGACGTACCCACTGAGCGCACCGCGTTCCAGCGCCCGCAACCCTTGCCGAGCCAGGGATTCGCCAAGGGCGGCGAACAGGTCGGTGTCTTCGATGCCGGCGACGTCTTCCGGACGGAAGCCCGGATTCGCGGCGTAGCCGAGCAGGAACAGCAGCCGGCTGAGACCGACCTTCTGTTTTGGCGTGACCTCGACTAGAAGGTTCCCCACCTGGACAGCCCCCACAGTTCCTGCGGGGAGCACCGTCCACAATCCGCCGTGAGCAGGTAGCACCGTCACCAGCCCGGTGTCCCGGAGCGTCGCAGCGACTTCCGGATCCAGCTCGACTGCATCCGCCGAACTTTGCAGTTCGTCGAGGACGATGGACCTGAGCATCAGGAGGACGTACCTTCCGGATCCGTCAACAACTGCTGGAGCTCCTCGGCGCCCTCACCCGCCTGCACCTGCTCGACTGACACCAAAGAAAGATCCACCGGCCCAACATCGGCGCCGGCTTTTCGCCTCATCGCCGCCAGCCCGAACTTTTCCCGGACTTGGTCCCGTTTCAGCCGCCCAAAGTACTGTTCCTCCAGAAGCGGCAGCAACTCGTACTTCCAGATTTCCTCGAGCCCCTCATCGGTCTCCGCATGGGGCTTCATGAAGTAAGACGGTCCAATCATCAGGTCGCGGTTCGTGTCCTCAATCTCGTTGTTTAGAGCGTTGAGGAGATCGGCCCGCAGAGACGGCCTTCCGTTCGCGCTTAGAAAGCGTTCCAGCAACCCCGAAATCATCCCGTCCTGGGGGTGCAACTCAATGAACGCAAATCGGCGCCGAATGGCCGCGTCCACCATGGCGATGGACCTGTCCGCGGTGTTCATCGTGCAGATGATGAACAAGTTGGGCGGCAGGGCAAAGATCTTCTCGGGGTTGTACTGGAGGTTGATGCCCTCGTTCCGATACTCGAGCAGGTAGTACAACTCGCCAAAGATCTTGGCGAGGTTTCCGCGGTTCATCTCATCGATGATCAGAAAATATGGCTTATCGCGGTTGCCCTCGGATGCTGCCTCGTCGGCGATACGCCTCAGCGGACCCGCTTCCAGACTGAATGCCACGTTGCCGTCCTGGCTTTTTGCGGGCCGGTAGCCCTCGAAAAAGTCTTCGTAGGCGTAGGAAGGGTGGAACTGAACCGTCTTGACGTGGTCAGAGTGTTCCTCCCCTGCCAGGAATTTCGCGATAGCCGTTCCCAAAAAGGTCTTGCCGGTTCCGGGAGGTCCGTAAAATACGATCTGCTGCCGGGTCTGGAGGAGCCGGATCACCTTCTGCAGGTGTTCCTGGTCCACGTGCAGCTTTCTTGCCAGTTCTGGCGTGGCTTTCTTCAGTTGGGGTACGACGGCGATCTGCGGCACGGGTGCCACGTCTTCTGTCTCGTTGTCGCCAGCTTCCACACTTAACCAAGCCATGATGATTGAAAGAGCTTCTGTAAGGTCCACGACTGACCCCTGTTCGGCCAGGAGCCGCGGCAAGGGAGCGGGCATGTCTTCATTGCTGATCGGCGTTTTCTGCCAGTCGACAGCGCGTCGCAACCGGGAGGTCGCGTCCTCGACATAGTGGGCCTCCCCGGTTACGACCCCCAAATAAAGTCCCTCTTCGAAGGCGGTAAGGACGAGGTCATCCACTTTCATGATGCTGAGGAAACGATGGTATTCCATGGCGCGTAATTTGCGCTCCGAGTACTCGATGTGCTGGTAGCCCTTGTTGACCGCGGCTTGTATTTGGCTCAGATTCGATCCGGGCGCAGGTGACCCAAGGTGTTGGGCAGGGGTGGACACGAAACCATCCTCAAGCCACGGATGCAGCATGGTCGTACCCGCCTGGCTTTGCCGGACCAGCCACGCCCGCTGCCCGGAGTCTTCCGTGCCTACCCGCCACTGGCTCAGGTAGGGCTCGTTGTACCATTCCACGAATTCATTTGAGCTGCCCTGCTGGACGAGCCGGATGGCGTGGAGGTCTCTGGCTATGGCGGCCTCGTCGTTGTCGCTGAAACTTGTGGCATCTCCAAGAACACCGGCAAACGCATGCCAAATCTCTGTCCGGTGGTCCCGCTTTACGACGGGGGGGAAGTATCCCGGCCAAGCGAGGTAGTCCACGCTGTAACGAATCGTGGGGCGGTCATTAGGGACGGACTGGGTTAAGTCACGAAGCGCCCAAGGATCCGAAAGTGCCGCTTCAATCAGGCTCATTGGTTGCGTCGCTACATGCTCAACAAGCCGGGCCAGCCAATTCATGTGCTCTGCAACCTGGATGTTGAATCCGACACCGCCGTTGAAGGCGCCTTCGGCTTCCAGTCCCTTTCGAAGCTTTGGAGGTAGAGGCACTTGGTCGTGTTCGATCCAGGAAAGGATTTTCTCGATCCTTGCGATCTTTGTTTGGGCGCCTACATTCGAGAGAGGCACTACCTGTAGGAACGCCAGTTCCGCCGCCAAGAGGACCACGCCACGACTGGCGCCCTGCAGCTGACGTTCGAACTTCTCCATAAAGGTTCCGGGGCCGACGTCGAGCTCACTTCTTCTTGCCAGCTCGCGAGCGTTTTCAACAGTCCAAGTTGGCGTCGTCCCGTCGATGGCGGAAGGGGCGCCGCGAAATCCGCTCTCAAGGATCAGTCGCCCGGCGGCTTCGAGCTGGGGAGCTATCGTGGCTGCGGGAGCGCTCAGATCGATTTCGGCAGTCGCGGCTTTGTCTCCGCGCCATTTACGGAAGTTCACGATGTCCTGGGGGGCCCATCCGTCTGTCGGATCGGCGTTCATGACCGTCCACATGATGCCTTGGGCTTCCAGGCGGTCATAGTCACCGAGGCCCGCTACAGCTAGCTCCGAGCGGAGCAGATCAAGGACGTCCAAGAATGCGTCATAGCGGCCTTGTGGGGTCCGGACCGACTCCTTGTAGTCAAACTCAACGATGTTCCAGAACTGTCGAACTGCTTCGGGACGGTACGGGGGAAAACCGGTCGGGTCCACAGCCATGAGCAGGACAGAACCCACTCCGGTCGCGATACCGTCTGAAAGCTCTCGAGGGTTCAGGTCCTTCAGACCGGCGACCAGGGCATTCAGCTTCTCTGTCGTAGGCTCCCCCGACCAAAAACGCGTCAAGACTCTTTGCAGGTTCTGCAACGAGACCTCGTCCAGCTTGTCCATGGCACCGATGGTTCTGTAATTGACGAGGTTCGTCGTCCGCAGGGCCCGAATGAAGTGCGAATGCCATCCAGGCTCCCCTGCCAGCAGTTCTTCTCTGGCACCCGAAAGTTTGAAGGCCAGTTCCTTCTTGTAAAGGTTCTCGTCCGCGTCGAGGTCCACCGTTTCGATGAATTTTCCGGCAAAGTCGATGAAGGGAGTCCAGCTCAGGTTCTGGGTCATGCGGAGAGCTCCTTGGCTGGGTGTCGGGGGCCTTGACCAGGCGGCGGGTTGAGAACGGATCGGAAGGGGATACCGGTGTCGATGGCTTGCTGCATGGCGTCGTACGACTCCAGGATCAGACGCTTTGTTCGGTATTCACCGAACTCTGTTTCTTCCTTACGCTTCACTATCAAGAAGCTCTCCATGACATATTCAAGGTCGTCGCGATTCGCGCCATACAGATGGAAGAACGCGGCATCAATTTCCGCTCGCAGCAGCGAACGTCTTTCGACGGACCAAACAAAGGGTCGGTCACCTAGAGCCAGATCTTTGGCGAACGGAACCATATCCCACGTAACGCAGTCGAGTTCCCCTGCTCGGATTGCAATCCAATCCTCTGAGCTCATAGACGAATCCCACAAGCAATCGGTTTCGGCGACGGACCTCGATATGACGGGCAACTGCTCAACAATAAAGAAATTCATGTTGGCGCTACCTAGCTTTTGCCGAGTACAAAAATCAGCCACGAAGGATGAAAGATTAGCCTGAACAAATGCGCATGAACGAGCATCCGGAAGGAGCACGAGCGGAGAACTGTTGCCGACAGGAGCCATCGGGACCACGGTTCCAATATGGCTTCGCTCGTCCGTGCTTCTACCCACATTTCGAAAGGCGTAGAACCATGGCTTGTTCCAACGCCCCTTCAGCCTCTCTGTCGTTTCCGCCTCAGGTATCCATGACTTTGGCAAGCTAGAAAAGTCTGGTGACCTTCGTTCATGGTTAGAAAGCTCGCGAACATGCCCACGCTCCTCCGTCGCGTATCTATGGTCGAAGTGGTGAGCAAAGCGTCCCTGATAAAGGGGCAACATTTTTTCCACGGTGTCGTTGATGGTGCGCTCGAACACATTGCCAACTAGCGTCCAACCATCGCTCTCGAGCTGTTCTCGGGTGTGGAACAGGTGCGAGTCGTTGGACATGTCGAACATACGCATGAACGACGCACCCCAAGGGTTGCCGTTGACGGGGTCGTTCTCGTTGATGAGGACGGGCACGCGGCGGTAGATGCCGAGAGTTATTTCTGCATCCCGCCGCGTCCGGAAAATGGGCAGCGTCCCGGTGTTCGGGTTAATGAGCTTGATTTCATCCGGGCTGAGCTCAAACTCCGACGCAGTGATGTCGGCTGGATCGTGCAGGAAGAACGCGAAGGATGCTACTTCTTCCTTCGCCAGCCGGCCCGCAATCGTCAGCAGGCAGAACTTGAAGCTTCTGTGCACGCCTTCGAACAAAGGCCGGGCGTTCTCAAAGTCGTACAGCGCCGCGATGGTGCTGGTGTCCACGAGATCCTTGAAAAAATATTGGGTGGTGGCATCTGTGGCAATGCCTGTGGGAACAATGACGCCGGAGCGTCCGTGGGGTCCTGTCAGGCTCCGGAAAAGCTCAGCAAAGACGGCGTAAGTGTTAACGTCGCCGCGACCGTTGAATGGGTAGCGGCCGGAAGTGCGCATGCTCGCGCTCTGACCTTCGGCATTGCGCTTTGCGGCCAGGAATTCGTCGTGAAGGATCGGGTCGTCCGCGGCCAGCCGTTTGATGAGTCGCGTCCGTGCGGCGGCGTTCGGAGCCTTCGAAATTTCCTCGTTCCGCGCCGCGAAGAACTCCTGTTCCTGAAGCTTGACTCGCTCCCACGGCGGGTTGCCGAGCATGCAGGAGAAACCCCCAGGCCAGCCCTCGGCGCCGACATCTTCGCTGGACTCGGGATCGCCAAAGACTTCCGGGAACTCGAGGTGCCAGTGGAAGAAGCGGTACTCATCAGCCAGCTTGTGAATCTCGTCCACTGTCTCGGCGTATCCAGCTGCGGTGCCGGAGTCGCCCAGCTGCCGGACGATTGACGACGTGGGGGGCTCTGCCTCACCGGCCTTGAGCGGCCACACGAAGGCCGCGCACCAGGCATCCGCGTGAAGCCTCTTCTGCTCCATGGCCGCGGAGTGGTCGAAGGCCTCGTAGGCCTTTGCTCGGGACCGGGCTTCCTCGGCGCTCGCTACGGGTTTGACCAGTTCGCGGCGCTGGCTGATCAGCTGGGCCGCAGCGGACTCCGTGCCACCGAAGCTGAAGGCATCCTGCCCCAAGGATCCAAACAGCTTGTCCGCCTTCCGCGTGTTCTCGGCTTTGTTCCGCTTCTTGGCCTCCGCAGCGAATTTCTTGTCATCGCCTTCCAGAACGGTGAAGGCCCCCTCCGGTACGCCCCCTGCAAGCAGCGCTGGAGTTGTACCCAGCAGGCTGTTGCCGATCTTGATTCGGGCGTCCAGGAAGCCCAGCGGTTTCCCGGGTTGCATGGCTTCCAACCAAAGGGAGACTTTGGCCAGTTCGGCGGCGAGGTCATTCATGTCAACGCCGTAAATGCAGCGTTCCACCACGTCATGCAGTGCGCTCTGCACCTCGCGGGGTGTGGGCTCGTTTTCACGGGCGCGCACCTCCGCGAGACGGCGGGCGATCCGGCGTGCGGCGGCCACAAGGAAGCCGCCGGATCCGGAGGCCGGGTCACAGACTGTCAGCGCGAGCAGGCGTACCTCGCCGTCGCCGCCGTCCGCCGCACCGTTAACGGCTTGATCGAGCAGGGGATCCAAGGCGGTGTCCAACAGTGCGGACACCAGACTCGGCGGGGTGTAGAAGGAGCCCGTTGTCTTGCGTTCATTCCCGGCTAGGTGCGCGAGTTCGAACGTCCGGGTTTCCGTGTCGACGCGAGGCACGAGTTCCAGGAGAGATTCATAGACTGAGCCGAGCTCTTCCGCGCCGAGATGTCGGTAGTCCACGGGCTGCAGACGGCCGGTCTTTCCAGCCACCCAGCCCAGGCCGCGGATGGCCTTGAGGAAGTCTTGGTTTGCCAACTCTGCACCTAGCAAGAGGTCGTCATGCGGCTGGTTTTCCAGCCTGGCCGCACGCGCGTCGGGATCAAAGAGACCGCCCAATGCCGGTAGACCGACTACACCGAGGCCGTCGCCGCCCAGCGCACCCAACACGAGTTTCTGGGTACGCCACAGGTCTGGGTGCGGGCCTCCGTCGCGAGTGCGGGACATCTTCCGCAGCCTTTGTGTTGAGAAATAGGTCCCGTAGCGGTGGCGGGCCTCGGTGGTCGCCGCCGGATCGAGGAGTGCGTTGCGGTCCTCCACCACGAATAGGAACAGCAGGCGGTAGGCAGTGCGAAGGAGTGCCTTATGGAAGTCGCGATGGCTTAGATCCCCGGCATGTAGGGCATCCACGAGCCAGCGGTTGTCCGGGTGACGCAGAAAGCCCGATCCCAGGAAGCCCAGAGCTTTCTCGACGCCGGCACCTAGCTTGTCGAGGGCACGAGCTCCGGCTTCGACGGATTCACCGCGCCAGAGTTCCAGCCAGCAGTCAGACGGGGACGCTTCGGAGCCACCGCGCTTGTCCAGTCGGGACTGGTGGCAGAGTTGCCAGAACAGCTGGAATTCGGAATAGAGATCCGCCTCGAAGATGGTCTCGAGATCGAATTCGATGTATGCGGAGCCTGCCAGCGCGGTGGAGTCCCGTAGGAGACGGAGCCTGAGGCCGTTGCTGAGAATGGCCCACAGGTAAGTGTCCTCACGGTTCAGGAATTCCTGCATCATCGCCTGGGGCGCGCGCCTGGCGGCACCTTCAATCTTCGGGGTGCGCTTGTCCAGGTCCACACCAGGGCCAAGCAGGTGTATAGGCACGGACTCCCAACGGTGCGAGATGGGGTACGCCTCTCCGCCGATCGTCAGGCCGCCGGGAGTCGCCGGAACCTGCCCATAGCCGAGTTCGCGGAGTAGCACCAGAAGCCACTTCTGCCGGGCGTCCCCGGTGCCGGCGCCTTGTCCGTCCGGGCGTTTGGCGGCGTCAGATTCGCGCCAGGCGCGCCAGGCACCCTGTAGGTACATCCACGTCCGTGAGGCCGCGTCACGGACGGTTTCCGTGCCGGCAAGGTGGAAACTGGCCGGAGCCATGCTCCTGGCATCATTGACTTCCCCGGCCTGGATGCGCCCCAGCAACGAAGGGGGGACGACTCCTCCGACGACGGTGATGGCTTGGAATGCCCCGCTCATTTGGTGCCTCCGGCCGGGCTGTAGACGTAGACGCCAAGGATGTCTGCGGGAAGATTCGGTTCGACCGTGAGGCCACGGATGCCGAGCTGACCGGCACGGTCGCCACGGGCGGCGATCCTAACCTCCCTGTGGGCATCACGGATTTGTTCGGCCACTTCTCGGGCTTTTTGCTCGAGTTGGTCCTTCAGCTGGTCAAGGGAACCAAGGATGGCGGCCATCATGTTGGTGACATCGCCGGCGTTCGCGTCCGGTCTGGCCTGGAGCAGCGCTTCGACGGCTTCTTCCGGGAGCCAGACGGGATTCTGCGGGCTGCCGCTGAAGGCCAGTACGCGGGCCTCCTCTGCCATATCTGTCTTGTCGCCTAGCCGTGCGGGAAGCACCAGCTTCGTGCGGAAGCGGATCAGGAGCGCCACGGTAAGTTTGTCCACCGCGTTGGTCTTGATGAACCCGCAGCGGCGGGCAGGGCGTTCCTTGCCCCTGAGTTGCGCGTCCAGGGCGGAGTTCAGGACATAGTTTGCCGCGGCAGCGACGACGGGGTCCGTCCGTACCAGCACGGAGGTGTGGTGCGGGGCCGGGAAGTCGTTAACGAAGCGGACCTTAGAATCGGTGCCTAGGGCGTTGCGGATGCCCGGCACGGCCGCTGTCAGCTCGGCCACAAGCCCATCAGGAGTGGTCTCGACGTGCGCGCCCGTTTCTTCGAGGGCTGCTTTCACAAAGGCCGCAACGTCGTCGGGGTCGCCCAGGCTGCATCGGGCTGCGTCCACGACTTCCTGCACTTCTTCCGGGCGGATGGCATTCTGCGCGAAGCGGGAGCGGCTGACCTTCTCCTGTTCCGCGCTGCTTCGCCATTCAGCGTCCAGTTCCGCGGCTTCCGGGGTAAGGCTGAACAGCTCGAGCTGATCCCCGTTCTTGCCGCGCATCATAATGCCTTCCAGGAGCGCGGAAAGGATCTGATCGCTGCGGGGCGGGACGGGTACGCTGATGCCCAAGTCCCGGCGAATACTCTCATGCTTGCGGAGCAGGACATCCAGCACGATGCCGTCGATACCGTTGTCATCACCGTAGATGGTGAGGGCGCGGACGGTGTCCGACAACTGTCCGAAACGATCCACCCGCCCCTCGCGCTGCTCGTGGCGGGTGGGATTCCAGGCAAGGTCATAGTGGATTACGGCTTGGAAGCCGTCCTGCAGGTTCACACCCTCGGACAGGCAGTCTGTGGCCACCAGCACCTTCGGCGTGTCGCCGGCGCGTTCCGCCTGCGCGGCGATGCGAGCGGCGCGTTCCTCTGAGGGCAGTTCGCCGGTGACTACCTCGATGTCGAACTTCCCCTTCCCAACTTCCCGCAGGTACTCGGAGACGTAGTGTGCGGTTGGGATGAAGCGGCAAAAAACGATGGGCTGGAAACCCTCGGCAATGAGCGCTCGGATGCGCTTGACCAAGAGCTGAAGCTTAGCGTCCTGCCCGGGCTTGGCCTGAAGCTCCCCTGCTGTCTTGAGGAACGCGTTGAGCTGACGTTTTTCCCACGATGTTTCATCCAAGGCATCCGGCCGGGAGCCGGGCACGACGTCGATGCCTTCGCCGCCGTCGTCCTCCACCTGGTCCATCACCACTGCCATGCCGCGCTTCTCGGCGGCGGCGTCCGATTCAGCATCCCCAGCGACAGCACGGGTGTTAAGGGTAGCGGCGGCCGATGCAGGCGAGGAAGCCATGGCACGCAGCAAAGACAGCGCGGACCACCAGCGGATGCGTTGGTCGCGTTTGCTGCCGGAGGTGTCCTGCACCTGGCCGCGGACGTAGTTCAGGACGGCGTCGAAGAACGCCCGGTGCTCCGGCGAGAGCTTGTAGGCGACCTCGACTGTCTGCCGGTCGCTGGGGAACTTGGTGTCCGACTTCAGGTAGCTGCGGATGTCCACGCGCCGGCGCTGGACCATATGGTCCGCGAGTTTGCGGCGGCCCGTCTCGGTAGAGAGGTCCACAGTCTTGAGGCTGTTATCCAGCAGGCCGATCAGGTTGCGGAAGGCACCGTCGTTACCGCTGTGCGGCGTTGCCGTCACCAGCACGAGGTGACGGTCCGGGTCATCGGCCAGTCCCCGCACCAACTCGTACCGCTGCGTGCGGCCGACGCCGCCCTTGCCGGAGTCATCAGCAGTGACGCCGTGGGCCTCGTCCACAATCACCAGGTCCGGTGCGGTCCGCATAAAGTCGTGGCGCTTGGACTCGGACTTGATGAAGTCAGTGGAAACAATCGTGTGTTTGAAATACTCAAAGATGGACTTGTCGTAGCCGGCTTCCCTCTGCAGCCGCTTCACTGTCCCTGGCAGGACCAGCTCGGCGTAAATACCAAACTTCTCAGAAAGTTCCTGCTTCCACTGCTGGGCTAGGCTCGGTGGGCATAGGACAGCGAGTCCGCTGGCGTCGCCCTGAGCCAGGAGCTCGGAGGCGATCAGTCCAGCCTCGATAGTCTTGCCAATTCCCACATCGTCGGCGACCAGGAGGCGCACGACATCCTGGCGGAGCGCCAGCAGCAGTGGGACGAGCTGATATGGGCGCGGGCTCACATTCAACCCTGCCAGGGAACGGAACGGGCCACCGCTGGAGCGGAACCCGATACGAAGCGCGTCGCGGAGCAGCCGGGCGCTGCGGTCATCGCCCAGGTCGGTTGCCAGCGGCAGACCGAAGGACGCCGGGCTCACTTCCTCGATGGAGGGGATGACTCCGGCGATGTCGTCCAAAGTGCCGCCCAGGGGCTGGATGACAAGGAAGTCGGGGGTGCTCTCGGGCAGAACTACCCATTCCCGGCCGCGGGCCGCTACTAGCGAGCCCACCGCAAAACTGTGCTCGGCCGTCGTACTAGTCACTCCACCACTCCAAATACGTTCGTGTGTCCACTAACAAATGCTTCAATGTCTTCGTCCTGACTGCACCTGATGACGTTCCAGTTGCCGTACGTAAGTGCCAGGTCATCGACGGGAGGTCTGGACACGTCCTCCACAATCACAGCAATGCCCACCGACAACTTAGTGGTGTAGACGAAATCCACAACATTCCCCTCAATGCTGGGGCCGATTTCATCGGGCAGATTTCGCCCGTTCTGCAGCAGGTAGTCCAGCAGGCTTTGGGCCCGCGGGCTGACCACAGTTCCAGGAGGCATAGCGTGCTTGGGTTTCGGCGTCGGTGCGGCGGCCACCGTGACAGCGCCCGCCAACTGCATCAGCCGGTCTATGACGAGCCTCCTGTCGATGATTTCGTGGTCACGCTGGTTGCCGTACGACAACAGGCACCGGTAGCAGCCACGGACGCAGGTGTTTTTCATGTCGTTGCCCGTAGCGGCATCGACATGCAGAATTTCCAGCGCCTTGGCGGCGACCCTGGCCATGGCGTCCGGCTCGCTTTGCAGCCGGCGCAACACTCCGGCGCCGCCCTCCGCGGCCTCGATGAACAGCAGACGTCCCCGATCCTCACTGTCAGCCAAAAGCTCGCTGGAGAGCTCGGAGTCCTCCAGCTGGAACACGGTCTCGATTCCGCGTTCCATGGCGAACTGCATGGTGGTTGCTTCTGCGGGCGTCACGTTCTCCGCCCAGCGGACAACGGCGATGTTGCGGCGGTCCTCAACGTAAGGCGTGACCATCTGCTTCTTCTTAGACTGTTCTACGGTCATATCATCCGCGTCGGTGGCCTCACTCGCTTCTCCGGTATCCGCGGTGGCCTTCTTTTCCGACAGCCATTCGCCCGTGATGAGGTCGAGCCAGAAGCCATGCCGATCCTGGTTGGCCCGGGTCCGTCGACCCAGGTTGGTCACCCGGACGGTGGCTCCGTCGCCGTAGTGCACTGCACCGATGACTGCCCCGCCGTTCACCATCTGCGCATCGGAGCGGCCCGGCTTCTTACCGTGTGGTGCAAATCGGTAGTTCGTGACCAGCTGGAATCCCTGGCGGTTGCGTTCCTCCTCATCCGCGCTGATCCGTTCGCGGCGGCGGGTGATGACGGACTGCAACTGCATCAGGTTTGACCAGCTGCCTGTCAGCGGTTCATTGCACGATTCGCAGATGTCGAGTCCGGCCTCGCGCTGGTGCAAGTAGCCACAGGCGACGCAGACACGGGCCTCACCGAGGACAACGTCTCCCACGCCCCCGCCGTCAGAGTCCCGTGGCAGGCTGACACGCTTCACCTGGTACCGGGCGCCTTCATGGTAGATCAGCGAGTCCGGTCCGAACTCGCTTATCGCCAGGAAACGCGAGCGTTGCAACCAGGTGCTGTTGTTGTCTTTGCCTCTTCGGATGCCCGGGATGAAGGCAGCCAATGGCAGCCGCGGGAAAGAGTATCCCGGAAGGAAGCCTTCTGAAGCCAAATAACGCAGTGTGTAGAAATCCGATTGGCCCTTTGAGTCGCTGTCATTGAGGAGGATCTCCAGGCGCTGCTGCGCCTCACGGTGCCGGTTGGCTGCGGCCTCGCGTTGCTTCGAGTCAGTGGAATGGTCCTGGCTGGCTCGGTGAGCGGCGTCCTGCTCGGTGATGGCGCTCCGGTAGAGCTGCCGCCACCTCTCGCAGGCCTGATCGAAGTTGGTCAGAGCGTTGTCAATGACGGCGTCGGACCAGGATCCAGTCCACCATGACGTGTCCTTGAGTTCCCCTTCGATGCTTCGCAGGAGGCCCTCTGCCGACACCTTGGCGCGTTTCGCGGCCTGTTCATCAGCTAGAACAGATCGGATCTCTGGCTGAAGTGGGTAGCTCTTGTCTTCAAGCTTGAGCAGTCCGCTCATGGACTTACCCAGACCCGAGCTGGTTGCGGTCAAGGCCTCAGCTAGCCAGATGGCGTGGACGTGCGATCTGACTAAGTCCTCGTTGGCGAAGTCCAACCTCGGCGGCTGTACCTGCCCGGAGACCATGAGCTCCGAGCGTTCGAAGTAATAGGAGTCATGAGGGCTGCCGGTGGCGCAGTAGGTCAGGACCAAGGCCGGCTGGCCCGAGCGCCCCGCGCGGCCGCTGCGCTGCGCGTAGTTTGCCGGCGTGGGCGGAACGTTGCGCATGGCCACCGCATTGAGGTCGGCGATGTCGACGCCCAGCTCCATGGTTGGAGAACAGAACAGCAGGGGAAGTTCTGCCTCGCGGAACGCCTGTTCTCTGGCTTCCCGGTCTTCTGCACGTACCTGGGCGGTGTGCTCCGCCGCTTTGAGCCCAGCTAGCTCCTGTCCTTGCTCCAGGTACAGGTCCTTGAAGAACTGGATGACACGGGGCTTCTGGTCGGCATGATAGGTGCGGCGGAGCAGATCGGGGGCGCCGTATTCGCCGTCGCCCTTCCTCAAAACCATGCTGGACAGTTTGAGGCGGTAGCCTGAGACCTTGCCTTCGATGACCTCGGCAATGAAGCCGGTCTCGAGCAGAATTTGGAAGAGCGACGCGATGACTTCGTCCACCTCGGCGCGTTTGAGCTTGGTGCCGGGCGAGGCTGTCTTGGCTAGCCATCGGCCAAATGTTCCGTAGGAGGTCACGGGGAGGGTCGTCCGGTAAGCCATCTTCTTGGGCTCCGTGGTCACGATTCCGACGCTGGCAGCAGATTCCTGCTCTGGCAAAGCCCAAATACCCGTCAGGAATTCCCGGCTGCGGTTCTTGACGCGGTCCAGCCAGTCCGCCGTCAGTTCCTCGGCGTCGATGGCAAGAACGCGGCGGAACTCATCCAGCAGGACCCGGATGATTTCCTCGCGCTTGCCGGGGTCCGCGTCCCGGAGCACGTAGTGAGCTTTTTCCCAACGGCGCTCCTGTTCCGCCAAGTTCTTGGCGAGAGGGTAGTCCACTATCAGGAGACCCGTTTGTTCAAGGTTGGGCAGGGTGATCCGCCAACCGCGCTGCAAATCCCGCAGCGCACGGTAGGTCACCACGTCGTTCAGGGCCCGCTTAGTTGGCTTGGGGTCCAGCGGGTCTTCAGTGCGCGCATAGTCGGACCATGCCAGGCTGAGCGTTTTGATGATTGCATCGCCCAGCTCCATGGCTTCAACTCCTGCATCGCCGGCTGAGGCGACTGCCCGGTAGAGGGCAGAGCGAAGCTGGGCCACTTGGACGAAGTCGTTCAGGTGGCCGGCCTGAAGCGACGCGTCCTGTCTGTTGTCTACGAACGTCAGAAGCTTCTTGGCGCGCGGGCTTAAATCACGACCGGCTCCGGATTTCAATAGCTGCACCAGCTTCGTTGCAATCACTGTCATGGCACTGCTGCGGCCCTCTTGGTCGAGCGTCACCACCTTGGAGAATTCACCGCTCCGGGCGGATTCATAGGTGACCTGGCAGTTGAGGCAGAAACCAAGACTTCCCGGGACCCAGGCGGCGAGCTGGCCATCGTCTTGCGTGTACTCGTTGTCCCGACCCGCTGCGCCGTCGGGCTGGACGCGGTAGCGCGACGGAATCCGCTTGCGTTTGGATTCGATGACTCGATTCCCAGACACCGCCTCGTTGAGCCAGGAGGCAGGGATACGACCCGCTTCGATTGCCTGCTCCGGCCATTCCTGCGCAGTGGAAATGTACAGATACCCGTCCTGGCCATTGTCCGGGCCGCCGGTATCCTGCATTTTCAGTTCGTGCCGGGCGATAAAGCGTGATTCGCCGCCAGTTTCGGTCAACCGTGCCATGAGGTATTCCTGACCGCACTCGCGACAAAAAGCGAGGGGGTAGAGCCGCTTCTCGGCCTCTCCAACGGTCAGCTGGAAGTCTGTCTCGATGAGCCTCGTGTCCTCGGACTCCGCCGTGGCATAGAGGGAGCCGGCCTTTGAAATGAACTGGTGTAGGCGGAAGGCGAACAGCGGACGGTTGGTCTCAGTGTGCTTTGCCCTCGCCCCCGCAAGGAGAGTCGCCCGGATAGCGGTGGCGCAGCTGCTTGCTGTTTCCCCGGTCTGCTCAGCCAGTTCCTCTGCGGCATGGGTGACGGTCTGTGGTTGTCTGCGGATGATCTTGCCGGATTCTGGCTCCGTTGTCAGTCCGAAGGTGTCCTCAATCCAAGACGCCAGCGGATCTGAGGTCATCAGCGTGTATCCGCCGTCGAGCGTGGGGCTGCTGTACTCGGCGTCACCGCGTTCTCTCACAGCAACCTTCAGATCCTGGTCCGATCGGTGCTGGTTGGTGGTCGCTTGGACCAAGGTCTCGGTCACTACGTGCTCCGGCGAAACAAGGGTTCCAAACATCCGGGAAGCGACCTCGGCGACGTCCCTCTGCTGCTGAGCGACTGTTCCACCGCTCGACATCGTGGCGGACGTGCCAATGCACTGCAAGGTGCTCTGAGCGTTACAAGCGTCCCGTAAGCGGCGTACGAGCATGGCAACATCCGCGCCCTGCCGGCCGCGATACGTATGCAGTTCATCCAGAACGAGGAACTGGAGACCGGAGGCCGCTCGGATAAGGGACTGCCGCTCCTCCGGTCGGGTGAGGACGTACTCAAGCATGACGTAGTTAGTCAGCAAGATGTCCGGGGGGTTTTTAAGGATGTTCTCGCGGATCTCTCCGCGTTCCTGTCCGGTATAACGTGCGAAAGTGACCGGCGGCTTGCCGTCAAATCCGTTGTCGAGGAACTTGGATAGCTCCTCCATCTGGCTGTTGGCCAGGGCGTTCATCGGGTAAACGATGATGGCCTTGACGCCCTTACCCGTCCCTTCGCGGAGGACGCGGTCCACAATTGGGACTATGTACGAAAGTGATTTGCCCGAGCCTGTGCCAGTCGTAAGGACGTATGACTCCTTCTTGGCGGCGATTTCAATGGCATCGCGCTGATGCTTATGCAGCGTGATAGGCGCTGAGCCTCGATCGCTGGCGTCCTTCTTGGGCCTGAAAATGGCATCACAGTCGGGGTGAAGGAGCCCGCGCCGAACGAGCTCGTCTACGCGTCCGCCAGAGCTGAACGAGGGATTCAGGGACAGCCAAGGGTCGGGCCACTGCCGTCCCTTGTCTCCGAGTTCGACGACGGCGTCCTTGATTCGCGGGTCCTGGATGTCAACGAAGCCTTCCGTGAAGGACCGGTAGCCGGCGATCAGCTTTTCACGAATTCCGAACGCATCCACGCGTGCCCCCTGTTGACAAGACCTTCGATAACTACAGCGAAGTTTAGCCGGGCCGGGTCACGCGCTTCGCAAAACCACAGTCCGACCGGCCGCCCTGAAGACTGGAATGAGCCGTCAAGACCGATCGACGGCTCATTCCAGTGCCAGCAGACGTCTCACCGCAGCCAGTCCTATTCGTGTGGACGGCGAGACAGCACCGGTCGGGCTAAGAACGGGGGTGCGGCGCAAGACCGTCCAGTACAGCCGTGTAATCATCAACCTCTTTGAGCCGTTCAATGTATGCGGCATGCGTCATGGTCAAGTCCGCGTGACCCAGCATGGAGGCAGCTGCTCTGTCTTCCACTTCCCGGGCGAGGAGGGTCGCCACTGTACGCCTGAACGCGTGCGGCGTAATCAGGTGGGCGTTTTCAACGCCCGCCGCTTCCAGGGCGGCGCGCAGTTGCCTCCTCACGCTGGAGGCCTGCATGTAGGTTCCGCGCCTGGACCAGAACAGCGCACCAGCTGCATTGTTGGCCGGAGATTCTGCAATCCTGCGTGCAAGCACGTCCACGACGAACCCAGGCACCGGGATGATCCGTTCGCTGCCGGCGTTCTTCAGGAGGTCTTGCCGATACTTGGGGCCGTGCCGCGGTTCCACTAGGGTGCCGGTTATGGCGATCCTTCCCACGTCGCCTGACAAATCGATGTCTTCGAGCCGGATCGCAAGTACTTCGCCGATGCGGGCCCCCGTGCCAAGCAGCACATCCACGACATCTGCAAGAACGCTGCTTGGCCGCGGACCGAAGCGCCCGGGTTCCAATCCCCAATTCCGCACAGCTTCACGGACTTCCATGACGGTCGACTCATTGAGCCCTACGGGCTTTTTGCGTGGCTTCCTGAGGCGATCCACTTCAACCACTGGGTTGCCCCAGACATAAAGGTCGTGCCGGACTGCGTAGGACATGATCTGCTTGAGCACCGTTTTCGCCAGCCGGGCCTTCGTATGCCCTTTTCCATTCTTTACCAGTGACCGGAGGAAGCGATCGCACGTCGACGTAGTGATTTCCTTAATCTTCAGCGCACCGAGATCCGGTGCGATCAGGTTGTAAACGATGCTCTCGTACTGGTCCCATGTCTGTCGGCGAATTGCCTCCGTGCTCCCGACCGAGACCATGTTCCCGTTCTCGTCGACTACTACTTCCGGAACTTCGATGCTCAGGAGCCACTTTTCTGCCACGTCCTTCAGCGAAGGATTTTCAGCCAAGCGCCATTTCTCCTGCTGGCGTTGAATCATAGACGTCAGCAGTGCGTTTTTGGCCTTGTCCTTTGTGGAGCCGAATTTGCTGTAAGCCCTTGTCACACCGTCATATCCACGGAACCGGCAACTTGCCCGCCACTTCCCAGACGCTGCGTCCTTCTTCGCACTGATTGTCCCCCATGCCCCCAGCGGGAGGCTTGACCGCCCCATCAGCCTGCTGCTTTCGAGGTATCGGCAACCCATGCCTCAACTGCGGCACGCTGGTAGCGAACAGCGCCGTGAAGCTTCAGGGCCATCGGCCCGATGCCAGCGGATCGCCAGTTGCGGAGGGTTTTGGGAGCCACCTGCAGCCAGACGGCCACCTCGCCGGTGGTCATGAGCTGCTCTGCGTTGCCTTGGTCCGTAACCGGTCCCAAGGCCTTCATTCTCGTTGTCATGGGGTCTTCTATGCGCCCCAAGCCCCGACGGGCGATCCCCAATTTTATTGAAAGCGTGTTGTAAGCGTGTTGTGCGTCATCTTCGGGCATGAAAAACCCCTCTATATCGGGCAAAATCGCCGGAATAGAGGGGTTCCTGGAGCCCCCTGTCGGATTCGAACCGACGACCCCCGCTTTACAAGAGCGGTGCTCTGGCCAACTGAGCTAAGGAGGCGTGCCCTGAGGGCAGGCGCCTGAACGGCGCTAGATAAGGTTAGCCCAACTGGTGCCGGTGGTAAAAACGCCGGCGGCTCCACAGGATTCAAGGCTAACGCCGGCGGCCCGCTCCCGGAAGAATCCGGGAACGGGCCGCTGGGTGTACGGGTGCGTGAAGGCTTTAGGCCTTGGCGTCGATTGCCGCCTGGATCTCGGCGTTCAGGTCGGTGGCGCCGTCCCACTGCTTGCCGTCGATGAAGACCGTGGGGGTACCGGTGATCCCGGTATTTGCTGCCAGCTCCGTGGAGTACTTGACGTAGGGGCGGAAGGTCTTGTCATCCACGCAGCTGTTGATGTCCGCACCGATGTCGCTGGCAAGGGACTTCAGCTTGTCATCGGACAGGCCCGCACCGCCTTCGGCGGGCTGGTTCTCGAAGAGGACATTGACGTATTCCCCGTACTTGTCGGGGGCCGTGTCGGCAACGCATGCAGCCGCGTTGGCGGACCGGGATGAGTAGTTGGTGCTGGACTGGCGGTCCAGGAAGCCCAGGGGCCGGTACTCCATAGTGATTTTGCCTTCATTGCGAAGGCTCGTCAGGGCCTCGTTGTAAGTCTCTTCGAAGCGCAGGCAGACCGGGCAGATGAAGTCGATGTAGGCAATGACCTTGACGGGCTGCCCTTCTTCGGCTTCTGCCCCCGGCGCCACCACGGGGCTGGGCGGGGTCTCGGGCTTGGTCAGCGTGGTCACGTCGACGGTGGCAGGGTCCGTCTGCTTGACGTCGGTGTTGGCCAGGAGGGTCACGCCGCCGTTGACGTTTGCGTTGGCGGGCACGGGGCCCTGGTCGGCGATGGGGGTGTTCTGCCTGATGCTGGTGGTCACCACCAAGGCGACAACAGCCAGGATGGCCACGACGGCCGCCACGATGCCCCAGCCGATGAGCAGTTTGTTGCGCTTGTCCTTTTTCAGCTGCGCTTCACGGATCAGGCGCGCCTTTTCCCGCGCCTCCGCGGTTCGCTCAGCCTTGGACTTACGGACTTCGTTTGCAGGGCTCATGTGTTCCTTGGGTCGGTTGACGTGGGGGGACCACTTTGTGGCAACTCCATACATTTTAGGGGAGAAAGCTGGGAGCTTGCTCCTTCAAGTATTGGCGGGGTTGACGAAAGGCCGAATAGCACGGAAGATTCCGTCCCGTTAGGGTGGGCAGAGAGGCACAAGCAAACCCCAGGGGGCCGCAATGCAAACACCCGTCCAGGAAAAACACACCGCCCCGGCGACGTCCGGCGCCGCCGGAGCAGGCCACGGCGGCGAAACAAAGTACGACTTCATGGTGGTGTCCAACAGGCTGCCTGTGGACCGCTGTGCCCCCGGTGAGAGCGGGGACGACGGCTCCGGCTGGCGTCGCTCCCCCGGCGGTCTCGTAACAGCACTGGCGCCCATGATGACCAAGACAGACGGCGCGTGGGTGGGGTGGCATGGCGCGCCGGACGAGACGGTCAAACCCTTCAGCCACGGCGGCATGGACCTCGTCCCGGTCCAGTTCAGCACCGACGACGTGGAGCTGTACTACGAGGGGTTCTCCAACGCCACCCTCTGGCCGCTCTACCATGACGTCATCGCACCGCCTGAGTTCCACCGGACCTGGTGGGACTCCTACCGAAAGGTCAACCGAAGGTTCGCCGACGCCGTCGTCCGTCATGCCGACGAGGGCGCCACGGTGTGGGTGCAGGACTACCAGCTCCAGCTGGTGCCGCGCATGCTGCGCGAAGCGCGGCCCGACCTCCGCATCGGATTCTTCAACCACATTCCCTTTCCTCCGCCGGAGATTTTTGCCCAGCTGCCATGGCGCCAGGCAATCATCGACGGGCTCCTCGGCGCAGACCTGGTGGGCTTCCAGCGGACCAGCGATGCCGGCAACTTCATGCGGTCCGCACGCCGCTTCCTGGGCGCCAGCGTCAAGCAGCAGCAGGTGCACGTCAAGGGTCCTGACGGGCAGATCACCCACATCGCCCGGGCCCAGGCCTTCCCCATCTCCATCGATGTCCGGCATATCAGCGAGCTCGCCGCCACACCGGAAATCGTTGAGCGGGCCCGCCAAATCCGCCAGGACCTTGGCAACCCCAAGACCATCCTGCTTGGCGTGGACCGGCTGGACTACACCAAGGGCATCCGGCACCGCCTTAAGGCCTTCGAGGAGCTCCTGGCGGACGGCAAGCTTTCTGTCGGCGACGCCACCCTTATCCAGGTGGCCAGCCCCAGCCGCGAGCGCGTTGAGCAGTACCGGCTTCTGCGCGAGGAGGTGGAGGGCACCGTGGGCCACATCAACGGCACCTACGACACCATCGAGAACACTGCCGTGCGCTACCTGCACCACAGCTACCCCGTTGAGGAGATGGTGGCGCTGTACCTCGCCGCCGACGTCATGCTGGTGACAGCCCTCCGGGACGGCATGAACCTCGTCGCCAAGGAATACGTCACCGCACGCACCAACAACGACGGCGCCCTGGTCCTGAGTGAGTTCGCCGGCGCAGCCGACCAGCTCAAGCAGGCCCTGCTGATGAATCCCCACGACATCGACGGGCTCAAGAGCGCCATCATGCGCGCCGTGGAGATGCAGCCCAGGGAGGCCGGCCGCAGGATGCGGGCGATGCGCAAGCAAATCCTCGAGCACGATGTGGACCACTGGTCTGCCGACTTCCTGCACGCGCTCAACGAAAAGGTGGTCCGTGATGACTCCTGATGCCCGCCACGCGAAGGACAAGCTCGCGCTGACTCCTGAACTTCGGGAGGCCATCCGGCAGATCGCCGGCACCGAGCACCTGCTGGTGGCCATGGACTTCGACGGAACCATGGCGCCTATCGTCGGCCATGCCGACGATGCCCGGCCCCTGCCACGCTCCGCAGCGGCTTTTGCCGGGCTGGCTGTCCTTCCACGAACGACGACGGCCCTCATCTCCGGGCGTGCCCTCGCCAGCCTGCGGGCGGTCGCGTCCCCTCCGGTGAATACCCTCCTGATCGGCAGCCACGGAGCAGAGGCGTGGCTGGGCCCGGGATCCACCGGGCTGACGCTTGATCCCGGGCAAAAAGCGCTCCTCGCGGAGGTGCGAACCGTCTTGGAGGACATCGTCAAGGAAGCACCGGGGACGATGCTCGAGGACAAGCCTGCCGGGGTGGTGCTGCACACCCGCCTCGCCTCCGATGACGTCGCCGACGATGCCGTGGCAGCTGCGCGTTCCGTGCTGCAGGACAGGAAAGGGGTGTTCCTCAAGGACGGCAAGCGGGTGCTTGAGACCTCTGTCGTCAACGCCTCCAAGGGCGAGGGAGTCACCTTCCTGCGGCAGATCACCGGCGCCACCGGGGTCCTGTTTGCCGGCGACGACACCACGGACGAGGATGCGCTGGCGCGGCTCAAACCAGGGGACGTCGGCGTCAAAGTGGGCCTCGATTTCACCCAGGCCCAGTACCGGGTGGAGGCGCCGGTCCACGTGGCGGAACTGCTGGAGGTCCTGCTTCAGGAGCGAAGCATCGCCGTTGCTGAGGAAGATCCGGGAACAGCCGCAGAGTGAGGAAGCGCACGGAGGTTGTGCAAGCTCACGTGTGACGCCCGTAACATTTGCCACCATTGCGAGAACATCTGACATACTCTTGCTTGTGATGTGGCGCACAAGAACCGTGCGGCGTCACTCAGCGCTCCTCCGCCTCGGCGGAATTGCGCCAGCAACACACAACTGAACAAACATGAACCATTCACAACGGATCGTCCGGCACGTACCTGCCGGTGAAGGGATTGATAACTGTGGCTACAGTTACTTTTGATAACGCTACGCGTCTGTACCCGGGCACAGATAAGCCCGCCGTCGATAAGCTCAACATCGACATCGCCGATGGCGAATTCCTGGTCCTCGTTGGACCCTCCGGTTGCGGCAAGTCCACCTCCCTGCGCATGCTGGCAGGCCTCGAGGACGTCAACGCCGGCCGAATCCTCATTGGCGACCGCGACGTCACCGACGTTCCGCCGAAGGACCGCGACATCGCGATGGTTTTCCAGAACTACGCGCTGTACCCGCACATGACTGTGGCCGACAACATGGGCTTCGCCCTGAAGATCGCAGGCGTCTCCAAGGAAGAGCGCGCCGAGCGCGTCCGCGAAGCAGCCAAGCTTCTTGACCTTGAGCAGTACCTGGACCGCAAGCCGAAGGCACTCTCCGGCGGCCAGCGCCAGCGTGTCGCCATGGGCCGCGCCATCGTGCGTAACCCGCAGGTCTTCCTCATGGATGAGCCGCTCTCCAACCTGGACGCCAAGCTCCGCGTCCAGACCCGTACTCAGATCGCCTCGCTGACCCGCCGCCTGGGCGTCACCACCGTCTACGTGACCCACGACCAGGTCGAGGCCATGACCATGGGTGACCGCGTTGCTGTGCTGAAGGACGGCCTGCTGATGCAGGTTGACACCCCGCGCAACCTGTACGACAAGCCCAAGAACGTTTTCGTTGCCGGCTTCATCGGCTCGCCCGCCATGAACCTGCTCGAACTTCCCGTCGTCGACGGCGGCGTCCAGTTCGGCGGAACGGTGTACCCCGTGCCGCGCAACGTCCTGGAAGAAGCACACGGCTCCACGGTCACCCTCGGAAGCCGTCCGGAAGACCTCGAAACCGCTCCGCAGGGCGAAGGCCTTAAGGTCGAGGTCGACGTCGTCGAAGAGCTCGGTGCCGACGCCTACGTCTACGGCCACACCACCCTTGACGGCAAGGACCACGACATCGTGGCACGCGTCGACGGCCGCCGCCCCCCGATGAAAGGCGAGGTCATCTACGTCCGGCCGCAGTCGGGCCACGTGCACCTGTTCGACACCAAGACCGGCCTGCGCCTGGGCGACTAGTCCCCACTGGTTCCCTAACCTCGCTTCGGTTAGGGAACCCTGCCGGCGTGGGCCCACCTGCCGGCATCAAACCAACCCACGGCGGCCCGCACCCTTCGAAACGGTGCGGGCCGCCGTCGGCCTTTAACCGGGCGGACAAAAGAATTAGCTGGCCGCCCCTATGTACGGAAGAATTGACCCCATGACCGAGGAATACAGCGCCCAGTGGCACGACGAACCCACCGACTACGCGCAGATCGGCAAACTGCCGCGGTTTGTTGCCGCCAGCGCCGATGACGGCAAGGCGGCCTCGGTTTCCTCGCTCAACATCACGGCGGCTGCGGCCGATCCCGAACTGCTGGACCTTCCCTGGCACATCGCCCTGGAGGACTGGCCGGCGGAAAACCTGGCGGCCCTCCCCCGGGGCATCTCCCGCCACATCGTGCGCTTCGCCCACCTTGGCGGCTCCGTGATCGCCATCAAGGAAACCTCCGAGCACGTGGCCCGCCACGAGTACCACATGCTCCGGAAGCTGGCCCGCCTTGACGTCCCCTGCGTGGAGCCCGTCGCCGTCATCACCGGCCGCACCACCCTGGACGGACGCCCGCTGAACCCGGTGCTCGTCACCAGGCACCTGAAGTTTTCCATGCCGTACCGTGCCCTCTTCTCCCAGATGCTCCGCAAGGACACCCTGACGCGCCTCATCGACGCCCAGGCCCTGCTCCTGGTGCGTCTTCACCTCATCGGCTTCTACTGGGGCGACGTGTCGCTCTCCAATACCCTTTTCCGGCGCGACGCCGGCGCGTTCGCCGCATACCTGGTGGACGCGGAGACCGGCGAGCTCTATCCGGACCTGTCCACGGGCCAGCGCGAATACGACCTTGAGATCGCACGCGTGAACATTGCCGGTGAACTGATGGACCTGCTCGATGGCGGGCTGATCGAGGAAAAGGTGGACCCTGTGGCCACCAGCGAGCTGATCATGGACAGCTACCGCCGGCTCTGGGCGGAACTCACAGAGAAGGAGTCCTTCGAACTCGGTGAGCGCTGGCGCGTGAGTGCAAGGATCCGGCGGCTTAACGAACTCGGCTTTGACGTCGAGGAATACGCCATCAAGACCACCCAGAACGGGTCCACCATCCAGCTGCAGCCCAAGGTGGTGGACGCCGGGCACCACCAGCGCCGGCTGCTGCGCCTCACGGGCATCGACGCGCAGGAGAACCAGGCGCGCCGGCTGCTGAACGACATGGACTCCTTCCGGGCCGACAACAACCCGAACATGGACGAGGAATACAGCGCCCACCTCTGGGTGAGCCAGATCTTCGAGCCGATCGTCAGGTCCATTCCACGGGACCTTTCCGGCAAGCTGGAACCGGCAGAAGTGGTGCATGAGGTTCTGGAGCACCGCTGGTACATGTCGGAGAAGCAGGAGCGGCACATTCCGCTGGCGGAGGCCGTCCAGTCCTACATCGACTCCATCCTGCGCCACCGCCGGGATGAAGCCGCGATCATGCTGAACCCGGACACGGGCATGTTGAAGATCCTCGAAGTGGAAACGGAAGAGTCCCGCTACGGGGACGATGAGTCGATCGACGAATACCCGGACTCGGACGACTAGGGTCAGATCGCCTTTCCCGGGTTGAGGATACCCTCAGGATCGAACAGTTCCTTGATCCTCCGCTGGATCTCGCGGACCGGTTCCGGCTGCTCCTGGCCCAGCCAGCGCAGCTTGTACTGCCCCACCCCATGTTCGCCGGTGATAGTGCCGCCCATGGCCAGCGCGGCGGTGATGGACTCGTCCAGGACCCGATGGAGGCGTTCCAGGGCGACGGCGTCCACACTGCCGCCCGTACGGTCGATCCAGAAGGTGGGGTGCAGGTTGCCGTCTCCCGCGTGGGCCACGACTTTGAGGTGCACTCCGTGGTCCGACGCCATGGCATCCAGGGCTGCAACGTAGTCGACCAGCCGGGAACGGGGAACGGCGACGTCCTCCCCCACGCGGTATTCGTCGTCGACCTCCACTCCGCGGCTGTGGCGCCTGAGCTCCACCAGCCGTTCAGCCTCCTCGCTGGCTTCAGTGCTGACGGCTGCACCGCCGGCCAGCAGCACGTCGCGGACCACCTGCGCCTCTGCAGCCGCGCCAAACCCGTCGGTCTGGATCAGGAGCAGGGAACGGCCCCGGGCTGTGAGGTCGGATCCGTGGATGTCATCGAGCTGGGCCAGCGTGCCGCCGTCAAGCAGTTCCATGATGGCTGGCTGGACCCGGGCCCTTCCAACTGCCAGGACGCCTGCGGCGGCCTGCCGGAAGTCAGGGTAGAACGCTGCGACGGTGTGCACGTCGCGGGGCAAGTACTTCAAGCGGACGGTAACACCGACCACGATGCCGAGCGTCCCTTCGGAGCCCACAAATAGTCCTGTGAGATCGTAGCCCGCTACGCCTTTGAACGTTTGGTGGCCGGTATGGATGAGTGAGCCGTCCGCGAGCACAACGTCCACTGCGAGGACTGAGTCACGGGTGACCCCGTATTTGGCGCAGCGCAGCCCGCCGGCGTTTGTGGCCACGTTCCCGCCGATGGTTGACGTGCGGAAGCTGGCGGGATCGGGCGCGTACATGAGTCCATGAGCCGCGGCTGCGTCGTTGAGGACGGCATTGACGACGCCCGGCTCCACGACGGCCGTTTCGTCATCGGGGTTGAGCGCGAGGATGCGGTCCATGCGCTCCAGGGACAGGACGATGCAGTTCTTCGTGGCGTGGGCCCCGCCGGACACACCAGTGCCCGCGCCCCGTGCCACGATGGCGACGCCGGTGCCGGCACAGGCGCGTACGACAGCCTGGACATCCGCCACGGATTCCGGGAAAAAAACAGCGAGCGGCAGCTGGAAGTCGATCACAGGTGCCTGGTCCACGGCATACCGGCGGAGGGTAACCTCGCCGGCGTCCACCTGCCCGGGTGCCAGGATCCTCTCCAACTCGTCAACTACGCTACCCAACCTGGCCTCCATACGTCGTCGCAGATTATCCCCAGTCTAGGGGGGAAACCAGGCGCGGCCGGGTGGCGGCTGCCTGGGCTGGCGCGCGGCGCAGGGTGCGTGCAGGCTCAGGCCGCGCCCATGAAGCGGGCGTATTTGGCAAGGATCCCGGGCCAGGCACCGGCGTACTTGGCTCGCGTGGCGGGCGGATCTTCGGAACCCTCCCAGCCGTCGTGGAAGACCCGCACCTCGGTTCCCTCGGGGACTGCACGGAAGGCGACCAGAAGCTCGGTGGACCACAGCGCCGTAGTACCGGGATGCCAGGTCGCGTGGAATGACAACGGAGGCTGCCAATCATCCAAGGTTCCCCAGATGCTGGTCCGGCCGTCGTCCGCCGTCTCAAGGATGAGGTTCTCCTCGAACTCCACGTAGGAGCCGGCCCCATAGACGCCGTAGGATTCCAGCGGCCACCAGAGGTGGGTATGGTCGGTGAAGCCAGCGAAGGCATGCGCGACGCTTCCCGGTACTACCACCGTGTGAACCACGGGTTCCAAGATCTCGAAAGCAGCGTGGCCGTCACCTCCGGACGGTTCGTGCTTGTGGCTGAAGAGGCTGTCCATGCTGCCCAACTTTGCCGCCCCTCCCCCTTGGGATGCTCTCTCACCTGATGGGGGGTTTCCCGGGACGCTCTCTCACTCGATGCGGGGTTTCCCGGGACGCTCTCTCACTTGATGTGGGGTTTCCCGGGATGCTTTCTCACCTGATGTGGGGTTTCCCGGGATGCTCTCTCACTCGATGCGGGGTGTCCCCGGACGCTCTCTCACTCGATGCGGGGTGTCCCGGGACGCTCTCTCACTCGATGGGGGTGTGAAGGGGGTGTTTGTCGGTTGTTCTGCGGTGGGTGGTGGGGGGGGGTTCGCCGGGGGCCGGCATTAAGTGGAAGAGCGTTGCTGTATGGACTGCATTAAGTGGAAGAGGGTCCGCCGGGGGCGCGCATTATGTGGACGAGGATCACTGGATGGGCTGCATTAAGTGGAAGAGGGTTTCGCGGGATGCTCTCTCACTTGATGTGGGGTGTGCCGGGGGCCTGGATGGGGGCGCCCTGGTGGTGGCTGTGAGCGGTGCCGGGCCGGTTTTTGTGTGGTGGGGGTTTAAATGTGGGAGGCCCCAACCGTGGTGGTTGGGGCCTCGACCATTTTAATGTGTGTCCGGCGGTGACCTACTCTCCCACACCCTCCCGGGTGCAGTACCATCGGCGCTGTGGGTCTTAGCTTCCGGGTTCGGAATGGGACCGGGCGTTTCCCCCACGCTATGACCGCCGTAACCCTTGTACCCGTCCGCCCGGGTCTGATGCCGGGGGTGGGAAATCTTTGTGGTTACAACATTGTGGTGTTGTTATTCAGTTGTGTTCCTGTCGCAACGTGCCCGTGGCGGGTTTGTTGGTTGGGAACCACATAGTGGACGCAAGCAGTCTTGTTTTTTCTTTTTACCCTCTCCTGGTGTGAACGTCTTTTGAATCCGTTCACGAAAAGGGTGTGTGGTGTAAGTTATCGGCCTATTAGTACCGGTCAGCTTCACGAGTCGTTAGTCCTCGCTTCCACATCCGGCCTATCAACCCAGTGGTCTGGCTGGGGGCCTCTCACACACAAGGTGTATGGAAATCTCATCTTGAAGCGAGCTTCCCGCTTAGATGCTTTCAGCGGTTATCCCATCCGAACGTAGCTAATCAGCGGTGCACTTGGCAGTACAACTGACACACCAGAGGTTCGTCCGTCCCGGTCCTCTCGTACTAAGGACAGCCCTTCTCAAATTTCCTGCGCGCGCAGCGGATAGGGACCGAACTGTCTCACGACGTTCTAAACCCAGCTCGCGTACCGCTTTAATGGGCGAACAGCCCAACCCTTGGGACCTACTCCAGCCCCAGGATGCGACGAGCCGACATCGAGGTGCCAAACCATGCCGTCGATATGGACTCTTGGGCAAGATCAGCCTGTTATCCCCGAGGTACCTTTTATCCGTTGAGCGACGGCCATTCCACAATGTACCGCCGGATCACTAGTCCCGACTTTCGTCCCTGCTCGAGATGTCTCTCTCACAGTCAAGCTCCCTTGTGCACTTACACTCGACACCTGATTGCCAACCAGGCTGAGGGAACCTTTGGGCGCCTCCGTTACTTTTTAGGAGGCAACCGCCCCAGTTAAACTACCCATCAGGCACTGTCCCTGACCCGGATTACGGGCCGAAGTTAGATGTCCAAAGTGACCAGAGTGGTATTTCAACGATGACTCCACCCGAACTGGCGTCCGGGCTTCAACGTCTCCCACCTATCCTACACAAGCCACTCCGAACACCAATACCAAACTATAGTAAAGGTCTCGGGGTCTTTCCGTCCTGCTGCGCGTAACGAGCATCTTTACTCGTACTGCAATTTCGCCGAGTTTATGGTTGAGACAGCGGGGAAGTCGTTACTCCATTCGTGCAGGTCGGAACTTACCCGACAAGGAATTTCGCTACCTTAGGATGGTTATAGTTACCACCGCCGTTTACTGGGGCTTAAATTCTCAGCTTCGCCTTGCGGCTAACCGGTCCTCTTAACCTTCCAGCACCGGGCAGGAGTCAGTCCGTATACATCGTCTTGCGACTTCGCACGGACCTGTGTTTTTAGTAAACAGTCGCTTCCCCCTGGTCTCTGCGGCCCCGATCCCCTCCACACCGCAAGGGTGTATCAAGGTTGGGGCCCCCCTTCTCCCGAAGTTACGGGGGCATTTTGCCGAGTTCCTTAACCATAATTCTCTCGATCGCCTTAGTATTCTCTACCTGATCACCTGTGTCGGTTTGGGGTACGGGCGGCTAAAACCTCGCGTCGATGCTTTTCTCGGCAGCATAGGATCACCAAATCCCCCCAAACGGGGGTCCCATCAGATCTCAGGCATCATGAACAGCGGATTTGCCTACCGTTCGCCCTACATCCTTAGACCGGGACAACCATCGCCCGGCTTGGCTACCTTCCTGCGTCACACCTGTTAATACGCTTGCCTCCCAGGATCAGGTCCTGCGCTCCACCAAAACCCTCACACCACAAGGGCGATCGGGCAGGTCTCGGGCAGTTAGTATCCCCTGTTCAGCATGGGCGGTTTTTCGCCGGTACGGGAATATCAACCCGTTGTCCATCGACTACGCCTGTCGGCCTCGCCTTAGGTCCCGACTTACCCAGGGCAGATTAGCTTGACCCTGGAACCCTTGATCATTCGGCGGACGGGTTTCTCACCCGTCTTTCGCTACTCATGCCTGCATTCTCACTCGTGTAGGCTCCACCGCTGGTTTACACCGCGACTTCACCGCCCACACGACGCTCCCCTACCCATCCAGACGCCTGAACCACAAGGGCTTAGCTAATATCTGAATGCCACAACTTCGGCGGTGTACTTGAGCCCCGCTACATTGTCGGCGCGGAATCACTTGACCAGTGAGCTATTACGCACTCTTTTAAGGATGGCTGCTTCTAAGCCAACCTCCTGGTTGTCTTCGCAACTCCACATCCTTTCCCACTTAGCACACGCTTAGGGGCCTTAGTTGGTGGTCTGGGCTGTTTCCCTCTCGACTATGAAGCTTATCCCCCACAGTCTCACTGCTGCGCTCTCACTTACCGGCATTCGGAGTTTGGCTGACGTCAGTAACCTTGTAGGGCCCATTAGCCATCCAGTAGCTCTACCTCCAGCAAGAAACACGCAACGCTGCACCTAAATGCATTTCGGGGAGAACCAGCTATCACGAAGTTTGATTGGCCTTTCACCCCTACCCACAGCTCATCCCCTCCATTTTCAACTGAAGTGGGTTCGGTCCTCCACGACGTCTTACCGTCGCTTCAACCTGGCCATGGGTAGATCACTTCGCTTCGGGTCTAGATCACGCCACTGCAACGCCCTATTCAGACTCGCTTTCGCTACGGCTGCCCCACACGGGTTAACCTCGCGACGTAACACTAACTCGCAGGCTCATTCTTCAAAAGGCACGCCGTCACCAGAATCAGACTGGCTCCGACGGATTGTAAGCACACGGTTTCAGGTACTGTTTCACTCCCCTCCCGGGGTACTTTTCACCTTTCCCTCACGGTACTGGTCCGCTATCGGTCATTAGGGAGTATTTAGGCTTATCAGGTGGTCCTGACAGATTCGCACGGGATTTCTCGGGCCCCGTACTACTTGGGATACTCATCCGGGCGGTACACAACATTACGGTTACGGGGCTAACACCCTCTCTGGCCGGCCTTTCAAGACCGTTCACCTATGCCTGCACATCACACCCCACTGCCCCGGCAGAGACAGTACGGAAAGTCCCACAACCCCGACCATGCAACGCCCGCCGGCTATCACACATGGAACGGTTTAGCCTGATCCGCGTTCGCTCGCCACTACTAACGGAATCACTATTGTTTTCTCTTCCTGCGGGTACTGAGATGTTTCACTTCCCCGCGTTCCCTCCACGCACCCTATGTGTTCAGATGCGGGTCACCAGGCAACTCGCGCCCCTGGCGGGGTTTCCCCATTCGGACACCCTGGGATCACAGTCCGGTTATCGACTCCCCCAGGCTTATCGCAGATTCCTACGTCCTTCTTCGGCTCCTAATGCCAAGGCATCCACCGTGTGCTCTTAAAAACTTGACCACAAAAGATCAAAAACGCTAATTTTCGAGAGAACCACAGAAACCAACCACACCCAACAACACCACCCCCAAAAGGATGACACCATCACGCGCAGCCAGATCCAGGTTCATATTCTTGGAAATTGCTTCTTATAAAAGATGCTCGCGTCCACTATGTAGTTCTCAAACAACAACCCCGTACCACACACCCCACACACACAAACATGCATGATCGCTGCAGCCAGGAAACCAGAAACACACAAACCCGCAACCCCCACCCCCACAACAAAGAAGGGGCAAGACATCACGGCCCTGTTGCCTCAGGACCCAACAGTGTGCCAAACACTAAACCACCCATCCCACACCAGCACCCTTCCAGGAACCCCCACAAAGGAAGGAACCGTACTAAGCACCGGAAAAGACCGGCAGCCGCTATTCGCTGATATTCCACCCTTGAGCACCCGCCGCAGAACAATCGTCTGCGCAACGGGCTGTACTCCTGACAAACCCCCGCACCGCATACACGGCACGAACAATCTGTAGGTGCTCCTTAGAAAGGAGGTGATCCAGCCGCACCTTCCGGTACGGCTACCTTGTTACGACTTAGTCCCAATCGCCAGTCCCACCTTCGACAGCTCCCTCCCACAAGGGGTTAGGCCACCGGCTTCGGGTGTTACCAACTTTCGTGACTTGACGGGCGGTGTGTACAAGGCCCGGGAACGTATTCACCGCAGCGTTGCTGATCTGCGATTACTAGCGACTCCGACTTCATGGGGTCGAGTTGCAGACCCCAATCCGAACTGAGACCGGCTTTTTGGGATTAGCTCCACCTCACAGTATCGCAACCCTTTGTACCGGCCATTGTAGCATGCGTGAAGCCCAAGACATAAGGGGCATGATGATTTGACGTCGTCCCCACCTTCCTCCGAGTTGACCCCGGCAGTCTCCTATGAGTCCCCACCATCACGTGCTGGCAACATAGAACGAGGGTTGCGCTCGTTGCGGGACTTAACCCAACATCTCACGACACGAGCTGACGACAACCATGCACCACCTGTAAACCGACCGCAAGCGGGGCACCTGTCTCCAGGTATTACCGGTTCATGTCAAGCCTTGGTAAGGTTCTTCGCGTTGCATCGAATTAATCCGCATGCTCCGCCGCTTGTGCGGGCCCCCGTCAATTCCTTTGAGTTTTAGCCTTGCGGCCGTACTCCCCAGGCGGGGCACTTAATGCGTTAGCTACGGCGCGGAAAACGTGGAATGTCCCCCACACCTAGTGCCCAACGTTTACGGCATGGACTACCAGGGTATCTAATCCTGTTCGCTCCCCATGCTTTCGCTCCTCAGCGTCAGTTAATGCCCAGAGACCTGCCTTCGCCATCGGTGTTCCTCCTGATATCTGCGCATTTCACCGCTACACCAGGAATTCCAGTCTCCCCTACATCACTCTAGTCTGCCCGTACCCACCGCAGATCCGGAGTTGAGCCCCGGACTTTCACGGCAGACGCGACAAACCGCCTACGAGCTCTTTACGCCCAATAATTCCGGATAACGCTTGCGCCCTACGTATTACCGCGGCTGCTGGCACGTAGTTAGCCGGCGCTTCTTCTGCAGGTACCGTCACTTTCGCTTCTTCCCTACTGAAAGAGGTTTACAACCCGAAGGCCGTCATCCCTCACGCGGCGTCGCTGCATCAGGCTTGCGCCCATTGTGCAATATTCCCCACTGCTGCCTCCCGTAGGAGTCTGGGCCGTGTCTCAGTCCCAGTGTGGCCGGTCACCCTCTCAGGCCGGCTACCCGTCGTCGCCTTGGTAAGCCATTACCTCACCAACAAGCTGATAGGCCGCGAGTCCATCCAAAACCACAAAAAGCTTTCCACCCCCCACCATGCGATGAGGAGTCATATCCGGTATTAGACCCAGTTTCCCAGGCTTATCCCAGAGTTAAGGGCAGGTTACTCACGTGTTACTCACCCGTTCGCCACTAATCCAGGAGCAAGCTCCCATCATCGTTCGACTTGCATGTGTTAAGCACGCCGCCAGCGTTCATCCTGAGCCAGGATCAAACTCTCCGTTGAAGTAAAACAGACACAACCCCCAGCCCCGGGAAAACGGGACAAAAAGGCTGCACAAAATTTGAAACCAGCTGTAAAAACCAGACCACCCACAGGGGCGGACGATCCAGTCAATTCAACCAATCACTAAACAATTGGTATCAACAAACTTGGCACACTATTGAGTTCTCAAACAACAGACACACCCGGCACCACCACCAGCAAACAAACACCGTGGATCGCTCCGGAGCAACTTCTCAAACTTACCGGCTGTCTTCTCACTTGTCAAACCGGCGTCCGCGACTCTCTTTAGCCAGGGGCTTGAGTGTCGGTTTTTCCGTCTGACTCCGTGGAGCAGCGCGGAAATAAACTCTACCACCACTCTTTCCAGAAGGCCAACCGGGCAGCGGACCCTCCCCTGCACGCCGGCAACAGGACATGAAAAAGCCCGGAACCACGGGGATTCCGGGCTTTTCCGTCGAGCCGGTGTCAGCCTGCGGCCGGAGCTCCAGGCTTGAAGTAGGCGGCGCCCAGCGGAGGCAACGTGACGCTGAGGGTTGCCGGCTGTCCGTCCTGCCCCTTGTCCGTGGCCGTCAGCTGACCGGAGTTGAGGACACCGGATCCGCCATAGGTCGTTGCGTCTGTGTTCAGCACTTCCGTCCAGGCCCCGGCTTCGGGTACACCAAGGGTGTACCCGACGTGCGGTGCTCCCGAGAAGTTGATGGCGCAGACCAGCGGGTTGTTCTCCTTGTCCCAGCGGATAAAGGACAGGACGTTCCGGTCGGCGTCTCCCCCGTTGATCCACTGGAAGCCGCCGGGCTCGTTATCGCGGGTGTACAGCGCAGGGGTGGATGCGTACAGCTCGTTGAGGTCCTTGGTCAGCAGCTGCAGTCCCTTGTGCGCGGGGATGTCGGCAAGCCACCAGTCGAGCCCGTGCTGTTCGGACCATTCCGCTTCCTGGCCGAATTCCGTGCCCATGAAGATGAGCTGCTTGCCCGGGTGCGCCCACTGGTAGGCAAAAAAGGCACGCAGGTTCGCCAGCTGCTGCCAGCGGTCTCCGGGCATCTTCCGCAACATGGATCCCTTGCCGTGGACTACCTCATCGTGGCTGATGGGCAGCAGGAAGTTTTCCGTGAAGGCGTACACCAACGAGAAGGTGACTGTTCCGTGGTGCCATTTGCGGTTGATCGGCTCCTCCGCGACGTACTTGAGGGAGTCGTGCATCCAGCCCATGTTCCATTTGAGGCCGAAACCCAGCCCGCCGTGGCTGGTCGGCGCGGTCACACCGGGGAATGCCGTGGATTCCTCGGCGATCATGACAGCGCCGGGGTGCGTCTTGTACACCGTGGCGTTGACTTCCTGGAGGAAGGAGATGGCTTCGAGGTTTTCCCGGCCGCCGAAGCGGTTGGGCTGCCACTGCCCCTCCTCCCTGGAGTAGTCCAGGTACAGCATTGAAGCCACCGCGTCCACGCGCAGGCCGTCAATGTGGAACTCGTCCAGCCAGTACAGGGCGTTGGCCACCAGGAAGTTCCGGACTTCAGTGCGTCCGAAGTCGAAGATCAGCGTGCCCCAGTCCGGGTGTTCGCCCAGGTTGGGATCCGCGTGCTCGTAAAGGGGTTCGCCGTCGAACTGGGCAAGCGCCCAAGCGTCCTTGGGGAAGTGGGCAGGAACCCAGTCAAGCAGCACGCCGATGCCTGCCTGGTGCAGGGTGTCCACCAGGTAGCGGAACTCGTCGGGGTGGCCGAATCGTGAAGTGGGTGCAAAGTAGGAGGTGACCTGGTAACCCCATGATCCGCCGAACGGATGCTCGGCCACGGGCATGAACTCCACATGGGTGAATCCGAGCCACTTAACGTACTCCACGAGTTCTTTGGCCAGTTCCCGGTACCCCAGGCCCAGGCGCCATGAACCGAGGTGAACCTCGTAGACGCTCATTGCCGAGTTGTGTGGGTCCCGCTGGGCGCGGGCCTCCATCCACTCCTGGTCTTTGAAGGCGTAGGAAGGCTCCACGACCCTGGACGCAGTCAGGGGCGGCACCTCGGTTCCGAAGGCCAGGGGGTCGGCCTTCTCCACCCAGTGGCCGGCCTTGGTCCGGATTTCGAATTTGTAGCACGCCCCTGCTACAACGCCCGGGACGAAGATTTCCCACACTCCCGAGGAACCCAGCGAGCGCAGGGAGTTTTCCCGGCCGTCCCAGGCGTTGAAATCGCCCTTGACCCGGACAGCCTGTGCGTTGGGCGCCCAGACTGCAAAGGAGACACCGTCCACATCCCCCATCGCGGACTTGTAGTGCTGGACGTGGGCGCCGAGGACTTCCCACAGTTTTTCATGGCGGCCCTCACCGATGAGGTGCAGGTCCACTTCGCCCACGGTGGGCAGGTAGCGGTAGGGATCGTCCACGGTGACCGGATCCGCGCCCGGGTAGGTGACGGAGAGCCTGTAGTCGGGTACGTGTCCCTGCTGCAGCGGCTCGAGGACGGCAACCCACACGCCGTGTGCCTCATGCTCCATGGGGACCTCGCCTGCCGGCGTGAGGACGGAGATTGCTTCCGCAAGGTGCTTCACCGTACGGATAGTGACGTGGCCGTAATCGTCAAGGTGCGCGCCCAACACAGAGTGGGGGGCGTGGTGTTCACCGTTGGCGATCCTGCCAAGGGTGCCTTCGTCGACCTTCAGCGGCACCCCCGGCCGGTCAGTTTGTGCTGAGCCTGTCATTTCGTTACCTTCCGATGCTGCCCCGGCGTTGCCGCAGGCGCCATTGCTGCCCAGGAGCCGCCTGGAGGCGTTCACGGGGATCGCCAGCCAGTCGGGCCTGTTACGCATTTCATAAACTACTTCGTACAGTGCCTTGTCCAGCCACAATGCCACAAAGAGCGGCGACTCCCTGTCCACCGTTCCGGGAGTGACCCCCGCGTACCCGGCCAGGAAGGCCTCCGCGCAGTCGTCAACCCAGCCTGCAGGCACCTGCGCGCCCTCCTGTTCGCGCTGGGCCGCGCCGGCCGCGTAATCGAAGGACCGCAGCATGCCGACGACGTCCCGCAGGGGAACATCAGGGACGTTCCGCTCGGCGACGGGCCGCAGCGGTTCACCCTCGAAATCGAGGATCACCCACCGTGCCTCGGTTCCCGAATGGCCGGGAACCTGGAGTATCTGCCCCAGGTGGAGGTCCCCATGGATGCGCTGCAGCGCACCGGCGGGCGCATGGTCAAGACGGCCCAGGAGCGCGTCCAAGGCGTCGTCGTAAGGTCCGACGGCGGCACCGGCCTCTGCCCACGCCTGGCGGACCCGCTGGGCTACTGCGGGCGCAATGACCTGCCCGGGTTGCGGCTCGGCGGCCTGCCCCAGCGCCTGGGCCAGACGCTGGTGCACGGTGGCCGTGGCTGCACCCAGGGCATGTGCTTCTGCCGTGAAGTCGGTGCCCGAGCGGGCGGCATCGACAGCAAGGCGCCATGCATCGCGGCCGCCTGCGAGGAACTCGTGCGCTACCGCCAGCACGCCCTGGACGTACCGGGGCCCCTTGGCCGTTGTGGACGCGGGCAGGCCATGGCCGAGCCACTCGCCGCGCACCCAGCCAAGGGTGGCCGGAACTTCGGAAGTACCTGCAGCCGTGAGGGCGGCACCCACCTCAACCTCGGGATTCGTCCCCTCCGAGAGCACGCGGAAGAATTTCACGATCGCGGCGGAGTCGCCGTCGTCCACAATGACTGAACTGTTGGACTGCTCGCCGGACAGCACCTTCACAACTCCGCGGGCAGTGGGGAGCCGGAACTCCCCAGGGACGCGGAAGCCTGCTGCAGTGCCGTTGGGCGCCTTTTCCTCGTGCCGGATGAGTTCCAGCCAGCTGCCCACGAAGTCGGGGTCGTGGACGGCGTCGTAAACCCAGGTCCTGGACGGGTCCATCCCGGCGGCCTGGCCAACCAGCGCCCGCTCCATTCCGGCTGCCGGCGCGTGCCGGAAGCTCAAGGGGACCTGGACGACGGCGGTCCGGGTGCCGCCGTCGGGCGTTTGCGTGGTGACGCGCAGGAGGAATACGGCCAGGCCGGCGTGGCCGGACGGATCCTCCAGCCCAAGGCTGCCGGCCTGGGACATCTCGAAGTCGGGCGTCTTGACCGGGAACCAGCGCTGCCGTGGCAGCCATTCCTGGAGCAGGGAGGTGAGGGCGGGGGTCAGTATGGGCTGGTTCATATCAGTTCTCGATCGACAGAATCGGCATCGCCTGCGTGTACGGCGACGATGGGTTGGAGGCTGCTGAACGGATCCGCAGCCAGAAGAAGTCGTGGCTGCCGAGGGTCAGGGTGAGGTTTCCGTCCTCACCGATGCCGGGGAACGGCTGGCCGCCGAAGACGTCGCGCAACCCGCGCCCGGCGAACTGCGGGACCCGCAACTGGGCCGCCACCGGATGCTGCGAGAGGTTGAACGCGCAGAGGATGGTCTCCCCGTCGACGCCGGCTGAATTGTCCTTGGGCAGCTCGCGGAGATACGCCAGTACGGCGTCATGGTCCGCCTCAACGTGTTTGAAGGCGCCCAGGCCGAACGCCGGGTGGTTCTTGCGGACACTCAGGATCTGCCTTGTCCAGCGGAGCAGCGACCCTGAATGGGCGGCCTCTGCCTCCACGTTGGCCATGGCGTAGTTGTAGACCAGGGACTGGATGGGAGGCAGGTAGAGCTTGCCCGGATCCGCGTTGGAGAAGCCGGCGTTCCGGTCCGGGTTCCACTGCATGGGCGTGCGCACGGCGTCGCGGTCTTCAAGCCAGATGTTGTCGCCCATCCCGATCTCATCCCCGTAGTAGAGGAACGGGCTGCCTGGCAGCGAAAGCAGGAGCGCGTTGATCAGTTCGATTTCGGCGCGGGAGTTGTCCAGCAGGGGCGCGAGCCTGCGCCGGATTCCGATATTGGCCCGCATGCGCGGGTCGGGGGCGTACCAGCCCAGCATGGCGGCGCGTTCATCGGCCGTGACCATTTCCAGCGTCAGCTCGTCATGGTTCCGCAGGAAGGTGCCCCACTGTGCCCCGTCCGGGATTTCCGGGGTGTCGTGCATGGTTTCGATAATGGGGGCGGCCTTCTGGTCACGCAGTGCGTAGTACAGGCGCGGCATGATCGGGAAGTGGAAGGCCATGTGGCATTCGGGCTCTTCCTCTGTCCCGAAGTACTCCACCACTTCATTAGGTGGCTGGTTGGCTTCGGCAATAATGACCCGGCCGGGATAGCTTTCGTCCACCATGGTGCGGAGCCTGCGGAGGAACTCGTGCGTGGCCGGAAGGTTCTCGCAGTTGGTCCCTTCCTCCTCATACAGGTAGGGGATGGCGTCTGCACGGAACCCGTCGATGCCCTGGTCAAGCCAGAACCGGACCACATCGAACAGTGCCCCAATTACCTTGGGGTTCTCGAAGTTCAGGTCCGGCTGGTGGCTGAAGAACCGGTGCCAGAAGAACTGGCGGCGGATGGGGTCGAAGGTCCAGTTGGATTCCTCGGTGTCCACGAAGATGATGCGTGCGTCCTGGTACTTCTCGTCCGTGTCGCTCCAGACGTAGAAGTCCCCGTAGGGGCCGTCCGGGTCCTTGCGCGACTCCTGGAACCAGGGGTGCTGGTCTGAGGTGTGGTTGAGGGGCAGGTCGATGATCACCCGCACGCCCCTCGCATGGGCCTCCGCCACGAGGCGTTTGAAGTCGCTGATCGTGCCGAACTCGTCCAGGACCGAGTTGTAGTCCGAGATGTCGTAGCCGCCGTCCCGCAGGGGTGACTGGAAGAACGGCGGCAGCCACAGGCAGTCCACACCCAGCCACTGGAGGTAGTCAAGCCTGTCGATGAGTCCGGAGAAGTCACCGGAGCCGTCGCCGTTCGCATCCGCGAAGGCCCTCACAAGCACCTCGTAGAACACCGCCTTCCGGTACCACAGCGGATCATGCTGCAGGCCCGGGGCATTTAACTCAAACGTGCTCTTTGGGGTGAAATGCTGGCCCGAACCCTGCGGGTTGAAATTCACTGATGCATTCTCCTCACGCGCAGGATATGTGCGGGCTCGACATGCGGGTCGAGGCGGACGTAGTTGTACTCGCCCCATTCCCAGCTCTCCCCGGAAATGAGGTCGTCCACGTGGAAGCCCCCATTGTGGGTCAGGTCCTGGGGGTCGAGTTCCAGCGCGGGCAGGTCAAGCGAGACGGTGCATTCCCTGGTTCCATGCGGATCAACATTCACCACGATGATGAGGGTGTCCTTGGACCCGTCCGGAAGGGTCTTGTGCTTGGAGTAGACCACCGTGGCGTTGTCGGTGCTGTGGTGGACCGTCAGGTTCTGGAGGTCCTGCAGCGCCGGGTGGGCATGGCGGATCTCGTTGAGTCTGGTGATGTACGGGGCAAGGGTCCGGCCGGACTGGGCGGCGGCGTCCCAGTCACGTGCCTTGTACTCGAACTTTTCGTTGTCGATGTACTCTTCAGCGCCGGGCCGGGCCACGTGCTCGTACAGTTCGTAGCCGGCGTAGACGCCCCACAACGGGCTGGCCGTCGCCGCCAGCGCGGCCCTGATCTTGAAGGCCGCAGGCCCGCCGAACTGCAGGTATTCCGTGAGGATGTCCGGAGTGTTGACGAAGAAGTTGGGGCGGAAGAACGCCGGGGACTCGTGGCTTACTTCCGTAAAGTACGCCTCGATTTCCTTCTTGGTGTTACGCCAGGTGAAGTAGGTGTAGGACTGCTGGAACCCTGCCCGGCCAAGGGCGTGCATCATGGCCGGCCGGGTGAAGGCCTCGGCCAGGAACACCACCCCGGGAACCTTTTTGTTGACCTGCGCAATGAGCCATTCCCAGAACCACACGGGCTTGGTATGCGGGTTATCCACCCGGAAAATCTTTACGCCGTGGCTTACCCACAGCAGCACAATCCGAAGAATTTCGTTTGAGAGGCCCTCAGGATCATTATCGAAATTCAGCGGATAAATGTCCTGGTACTTCTTCGGGGGATTTTCCGCATAGGCGATGGAGCCGTCCACGCGGGTGGTGAACCACTCGGGGTGCGACTGCACCCAGGGGTGGTCCGGGGCGGCCTGGAGCGCAAGGTCCAGGGCCACTTCCAGGCCCAGCCCGTTGGCCCGCGCCACGAAGGCATCAAAGTCATCGAATGTGCCAAGGTCGGGGTGGATGGCGTCGTGGCCGCCTTCCGCTGCCCCGATGGCCCAGGGTGACCCGGGATCGTTCGGGCCTGCGATCAGCGTGTTGTTGGGACCCTTGCGGTGCTGCACGCCGATCGGATGGATGGGCGGCATGTAGATGACGTCAAAGCCCATAGCCGCCACGGCATCAAGCCGTTGGGCAGCGGTGCGGAAGTTGCCGGAGGTCCAGGCGCCCGTGGTGTGGTCCTTGACGGCGCCTTCGGAGCGGGGAAAGAACTCGTACCAGGCACCGCGCCCGGCGAGGTCACGTTCAACCAGCAGGGGGAACCGCCGGGACACGGTCACCAGTTCCCGGATGGGCTGGCGGGCGACAATGTCCGCCACCTCCGCGCTGAACCCGGCGCCCAGGCGTTCCTCGGTGGTCAGCGACGCATCAGCAAGCGTGCCGGCGGCCCGGCCCAGGGCTTCCCTGTCCGCTTCGTTCCGGGAGTCGTCGCCGGATGCTTCGGCAAGCAGCGCGGACCCTTCGGCAAGCATGAGCTCCACATCGATCCCGGCGTCCACCTTCACCTCGGCATTGTGGTGCCAGGTGCCGTAGCGGTCGTGCCAGGCTTCGATCGCGAAGGACCAGTCACCGGTGTCCGACGGCGTGAGCACGCCCTCCCAGCGGTCCGTTCCCATGCCCCGTTCCCCGCGCGGCGGTGCGAGCCTGACGCGCTGGCGTTCGTTGCCTTCGGGGTCGAAGAGCACGGCGCTGACGCCCAGCTGGTCATGGCCCTCGCGGAAGGCGGTGGCTCCCACCACGATTCCTTCGCCCGGCAGGGCCTTGGCAGGGAACTTGCCATCTTCCACGACCGGCTGCACGGCGGTGATCGGAAATCGTCCGAACCGCAGCCCGTCAGCGATGAGGCCCTTTGACATTTTCATTGATGCGGCACTGGTTCCTGATGTAGTCGTCACAAGCTCGACGTTAGCGAGAAATGTGCAGGAATGCTAAGGCTGCGCACTAAATTCGGTGCGTCAGTCGTCATTTCCTCTGCGCTATCTGTCATTTACCCAAAAGAGACCCGAAGCTGGTTCCGGCCGCGCATGTTGTCCGTTAGTGTGACGCAGGTGAAGGCAATCCGCAGATTTACCGTCCGTACAGTCCTCCCCGAACCGATCCGTCCGCTGGCCCGCCTGGCAAGCAACCTGCGCTGGTCCTGGCACCGCCCCACGCGGGAACTTTTCGAGGGTTTGAACCCCCGCCTCTGGAAGGAAAGCGGCCAGGATCCGGTGGGCTTCCTGGGGATGGTGAGCCGCGAGGAATTCCAGCAGCTCGCTGCTGACCGCGCGGTCGTGGAGCGGGTAAGGGCAGCCGAGCAGGACCTGGACCGCTATCTTGAGGAACCGCGCTGGTACCAGGGCCTGGGCCCCGATGCGCCTGCGTCGATCGCGTACTTCTCCCCGGAGTTTGGCATCACCGAGGTGCTGCCGCAGTACTCCGGCGGACTGGGGATCCTGGCCGGCGACCACCTGAAGGCAGCCTCGGACCTGGGCGTGCCGCTGATCGGTGTGGGCCTGCTGTACCAGGCGGGCTACTTCAAGCAGTCGCTGTCCCGGGACGCGTGGCAGCAGGAGACCTACCCGGTCCTGGACCCGGACGGCCTGCCGCTCACACTGCTGCGGGAGCCTTCCGCGGACGGCATCGGCCGCCCCCTGCAGATCGCACTCCCCCTCCCCAACGGCAGGCGCCTGCTGGCACACATCTGGCGCGCCGACGTCGGACGCGTTCCCCTGCTGCTCCTGGACTCCAATGTCCCCGGAAACGACGACGCCGCCCGCAGCATCACCGACCGCCTCTACGGCGGCGGCGGCGACCACCGGCTGCAGCAGGAACTGCTGCTCGGCATGGGCGGGGTCAAGGCGCTGCGCGCCTTCCAGCAGCTCACCGGCACTGCCGCTCCGGAAGTGTTCCACACCAATGAGGGGCACGCAGGCTTCCTGGGCATCGAACGCATCCAGGAACTCATGGCCGGGGAGCAGGCGCTGACGTTTGACGAAGCCCTTGCCGCCGGGCGGGCTTCCACCGTTTTCACCACGCATACGCCGGTTCCTGCCGGCATCGACCGGTTCGAGATCGCGCAGATCCACCACTTCTTCCAGGCCGGCCTGGCACCGGACGTGCCGGTTGACCGCATCCTGGAACTGGGGCGCGAAAACTATGCTGACGGCAACCCCTCGGTCTTCAATATGGCCGTGATGGGCCTTCGCCTGGCCCAGCGCGCCAACGGCGTGGCCAAACTGCACGGCGAAGTCTCCCGCGGCATGTTCTCCGCACTGTGGCCCGGCTTCGACCACTCCGAGGTGCCCATCACGTCGGTGACGAACGGGGTGCACGTGCCCACCTGGGTGGACAGCCGCATCTCCAAGCTGGCTCGGGACCAGTTCGGCAGCGAGGCCGAAGCCAACGGCCGCTGGGACCTCGCCTACAACGTCAGCGACGCGGACGTGTGGGCACTCCGGCGTGAGATGCGGTCGGCGCTGGTTGACGATGTCCGCCTCCGCCTCCGCGCTGCCTGGAAGAAACGCGGCGCGGCAGATGCCGAGCTGGGCTGGACGGACAAGGTCCTGGACCCGGACATCCTGACCATCGGTTTTGCCCGGCGCGTGCCCACGTACAAGCGCCTCACCCTGATGCTGCGCGAGCCGGAACGGTTGAAGGCGCTGCTGCTGCACAAGGAACATCCCATCCAGCTGGTCATCGCGGGCAAGTCCCACCCCGCAGACGACGCCGGAAAGAAGATGATCCAGGACCTGGTCCGCTTCACGGACGATCCTGCGGTCCGGCACAGGATCGCCTTCCTGCCGAACTACGACATTGCCATGGCCCGCACGCTGTTCCCCGGCTGTGACGTCTGGCTGAACAACCCGCTGCGGCCCCTGGAAGCATGCGGCACCTCCGGCATGAAGGCGGCGCTCAACGGCTCGCTGAACCTGTCCGTCCTGGACGGCTGGTGGGATGAGATGTACGACGGCGAGAACGGCTGGGCGATTCCCACCGCCAACAACGGTGCATCCCCGGAGGAACGGGACGACATCGAGGCAGCCGCGCTGTACGAGCTGCTGGAAACGCAGGTTGCCCCGCGCTTCTACGGCAGCACGGTGTCCGCGGGCGCGGGCGCTGCAGGGCCCTCGACGTCGGAGGCGGAGAAGGTGCCCACGCACTGGGTCTCCATGATCAAGCACACCCTCTCGCATCTTGGACCGGCAGTTTCCGCGGAACGCATGCTGCGCGACTATGTGAACATCCTCTACCGCCCGGCGGCGGAGGCGGGGCGGAGCGCCTCCGCCAACTCCTACTCGCAGGCCCGTACCCTGGCGGCCTGGACGGCGAAGGTGCGTTTGGCCTGGCCGCTGGTGCATGTGGAGCACGTGGACTCTGTTGGGGTGTCCGAGGATCCCCAGATCGGGGACATCCTCCAGGTCAACGCCTATGTGGCGCTGCACAATCTCACCCCCGAGGACGTCTCCGTTGAAGTGGCCTACGGCCGGGCAGAAGAGAGCGACAGCCTGACGGATATCACGGTCATGGAACTGAAGATGCAGGAGGACCTGGGCAGCGGGCGCCACTTGTTCAGCGGATCCCTGGTGATCGACCGCTCGGGACCGTTCGGCTACACCGTCCGGGTCCTGCCGCGGCACGACGCCCTCGCCTCCAAAGCCGAACTGGGACTGATCGTCAACGCCTAGACAACAGCCAGCGCCTACGCCCAGTTCCTGACCACCCGGGAGGACCTTATGACCGAAGGCACGGTGGCCGATGTCATTGTGGAACGCCTCGGAACTTGGGGGGTCACCCGGGTTTTCGGCTACAGCGGCGACGGGATCAACGGTTTCATGGGGGCCCTGCGGAGGGCCGAAGGACGCGTTGAGTTCGTGCAGGCAAGGCACGAGGAAACCGCTGCCTTCATGGCAGTAGGCCACGCCAAGTACACCGGCGGGGTGGGGGTGGTCACCTCCACCCAGGGACCTGGTGCCGTGCACCTGCTGAACGGGCTCTACGACGCCAAGCTCGACGGCGTTCCGGTGGTGGCTATCGTCGGGCAGCAGAGCCGCACGGTGCTGGGCTCGGCCTACATGCAGGAAATCGATCTGATGTCCCTGTTCAAGGACGTGGCTGCACAGTTCGTCCAGCAGGTCAACGTTCCGGAACAGCTGCCGATGGTCCTGGACCGGGCCTTCCGCACCGCCAAGGCGACCTCCTCGCCGTGCGTGGTCATTGTTCCGCATGACATCCAGTCCGCCCCGGCGCCGGAACTGGACCAGGAGCACGGCATTGTGGTCACCGCACCGTCGTGGAGCACCTCTGCCAAGACTCCCCGGGACAAGGACCTGGAGGCTGCGGCAGCACTGCTGAACTCCTCGCACCGCGTCGCGCTGCTGGTGGGACAGGGAGCCCGGCACGCTGTGGACGAGGTTGTGGCGCTGGCGGAAATGCTGGGCGCCGGAATTGCCACCAGCCTGCTGGGCAAGCCCTATGTGGACGAGACCCTTGCCTTCGCCGCGGGCACCATGGGTCACCTGGGGACCACAGCCAGCGCTTACCTGCTCGGCAACTGCGACGCGCTGGTCATTGTTGGCTCCAACGATCCCTGGACGGAGTTTTATCCGCCGCCCGGGGCAGCGCGCGCCGTCCAGGTCGACATTGACGAGCGGAAGATCGGCAACCGGTACCCGGTTGAGGTTGGCCTGGCGGGTGATGCAGCGCCCGCGCTCCGTGCCCTGATGCCGCGGCTGCGCCCGCGTCCCAGAGGGCAGTGGCAAACGGACGTGGAGCAGGAAGTTGCCCGCTGGCGGGCCTTGGCTGAGGAACGGGCCGCCGTGCCGGCCGTACCCGTGAACCCTGAACGGGTGGTCCGCGAGCTGACCGGACGGCTGCCCGGTGATGCCTTGTTGAGTGTCGACGTCGGCAGTTGCGTTTATTGGTACGCCCGCCAGCTGGTGCTTCCGCCGGGCGTCCCGGCGCACCTCTCCGGGACCTTGGCCAGCACGGGGTGTTCCCTCCCCTACGGCATTGCGGCAAAACTCGCCCACCCCGACCGTCCGGTCGTAGCCTTAGCTGGCGACGGCGCCATGCAGATGGCGGGCATCGCCGAACTTATTACAGTGGCCCACCGGTGGCGGCAGTGGACGGATCCCCGGTTCGTGGTCTGTGTGTTCAACAACCGGGAGCTCACGGAGGTGACGTGGGAGCAGCGGGAGTCGGAGGGCGAACCACGGTTCGCAGCAAGCCAGGAGCTTCCCGACTTTCCGTTTGCCGGCTACGCCGACCTGCTGGGCCTTAAAGGCATCCGGGTGGAAGATCCGGAGCTGATTGGCGACGCCTGGGACCAGTCCTTCGCGGCAGACCGCCCCGTGGTTATTGAAGTACTCACAGACCCAGAGGTCCCGCTCCTGCCGCCGTTCCCCGCCGGCAGGGAGAAGGCGGAGAACATGCGCAAAGGCCTGGCGGCAGAGGACGACGGCAGCCGGGCAACGGAGCTGCTTGGCACCTATGTCTCGCATGAAGAGCGCGGCGGGTAGGACCCCGAAGGCTGGCTAGAGCAGGATGGCGGTAACGGCCAGGTCTTTCCCGGCGTAGCGCTCGGCGTCCTGGAGGATTTCGCACATGATCCCGAACGACCTGTCGCTGCGGAAGGGAGCAGCCACCAGCCACAGCACAGTGACGGGAGGATTGCCGTTGTCCGTGATGCTGTCCGCAAAGTCGTGCAGCGAATCGTTCAGCGCATCGAGATTCACCCCGTAGTGCTCCGGAAAGTCCAGGACCTCGCCAAAGGCTTCCAGGACAGCCTTCCTGCTGTCCGCAGCGGGGACCACCAGGCTGCGGCGGCCGGCGTCGGCCACCTGTTCCTGCAGCTCCTCCAGGGTCCAGGTGTCTCCGGAGTAGATCTTCATGGTTTTGCTCAGCTGCCTTCCGCGATGAACTTAAAGGACTCGTAGTGGTCGTCGGTGTAGTACTTGTCGCCACCGGCCCCGGCCACGATGCGGCGTGCTCCCCTGTCCGACTCGCCAGGCGTTGGCACGGTGTATTCGCGGTAGTAGCCCCTGTCCTGCCGCGGCAGGATGCGTTCGAAGTTGCCGAACGTCTGGTCATCCTGGTTGTAGCGGTACGGTCCGCCGGCACGAATCAGGTTAAGCACCCTGCGGCCCTCGGCCGGAAGCGCAGATTCCCGAATCTCCGGCAGCCCGGAAAGATTCTCCGGCGCGGCCGCGGGCGGGGCTGGGGTTTGTGGCGCCGCCTGCTCTCCGGAAGCGGCACCGGGCGCCGGCACGGAACTGGAGGTGGCCTCCGGCGTCGCGCCTTCCGTCAGCTGGTCCAGGAAACCTGTGCCGCCGAAAGCAAGCAGGGCCAGTACCGCCAGGCCGGCCAGCAGCAAGGGAAGGATGGAGCGGTTGCGCATTCTTGTGGTCCCGTGGCTTAGGTCGATACCGCGCTAGGTGCGGTAAATGCTGATGGAATGGGCTTCGACGAGGTCCTTCTCCCCTGACGCCACCCGGCCGCCCTGGCGCAGCTCGTGGAGCGGCGAGGTGGTCAGGCGGAGCTCGAACATCTGCGGGTGGGTGCCTTTCGCTGTGACGCGGGGCAAGGTAATACGGACGTCGGAGTTGCTGCCGTTCACCACCATGAGGCCGGCGAGCTCGCCGTTGTCGGATCCAAGCAGGAGCTGAACCACGCGGTGGTGGGGATCGTTCCAGCGTTCCATGGACATGGGGTGGCCGTCCTGGTCGAACCAGTGGAGGTACGATTGCTCGTCCCGGACCGGGAAGTCGTGGGGCTGCGCGGCCAGGAACTCCTTGCGCAGGCGGATGTACCGCTTGGTGCTGCGGAGCATTTCGTGCGATTCCGGAGTGCGGGTCCAGTCCAGCCAGGCGATGGGGTTGTCCTGGCAGTAGGCGTTGTTGTTTCCCTGCTGGGTCCGCGCCAGCTCATCGCCGGCAGCGATCATGGGCACGCCCAGGGAGATGAGCAGCGATGCCATGAGGTTGCGGCGGGACTGGGCCCTCCTGGCCAGGATCACGCCGTCCTCGGTGGGGCCTTCGACGCCATGGTTGTAGCTGCGGTTGTCTCCGTGCCCGTCCCTGTTCTCTTCGCCGTTGTCCTCATTGTGCTTGCGGTCGAACGAGACGAGGTCATTAAGCGTGAAGCCGTCGTGGGAGGTGATGAAGTTGACTGATGCCAGGCGGGAACGGCCGGAGGCCTGGAACAAGGCAGCGGAACCGGACAGCCCGTCCGCGAGTTTGGCCAGGGACCCGCCGTGGCCCCCGGCGTCCAGGGCAGCCCGGTCAGCCAGCCAGAACGACCGCAGCGCGTCACGGAAGTGGTCGTTCCAGTCAACCCAGCCGCCCGGGAACCTTCCGGTCTGCCAGCCGCCGTAGCCCACATCCCAGGGCTCGGCAATCAGTTTGACGTCCGAAAGGACAGGGTCCGCGGCAATGGCGACGAGGAACGGGTGCCGGGGGTCGAAGTCGTTGGCAGCATTCCGGCACAGCGTCACCGCGAGGTCGAAGCGGAAGCCGTCGATGTGGAACTCGTCCACCCAGTACCGAAGGGAGTCCAGCACCATCTGGACCACGCGGGGTTCACCGAAGTTCAGGCTGTTTCCGCAGCCCGTGGTGTCCACGTACTTACCGTGTCCGTCCGTCCGGTAGTACGCCTGCTCCCCCAGCCCGCGGAAGCTGATGGTCTGGCCGTCGGGGCCGCCCTCGGCCGTGTGGTTGTAGACGACGTCGAGGATGACCTCCAGCCCGGCGGCGTGGAGGAGTTTGACCATTCCCTTGAACTCGTCCTGGACGGCCTGCGGGCCGGCCTCCTGGGCTGCACGGGTGGCGTAGCCGGGGTGCAGGGCGAAAAAAGCCGCCGTGTTGTAGCCCCAGTAATTTGTCAGTCCCAGGTCCTGCAGGTGGGGTTCATCCAGGTGGAAGTGCACCGGCAGCAGCTGCACCGACGTGATTCCCAGGCTGGTGAGGTGCTCGATGATGGCAGGGTGGGCCATGCCGGCGTAGGTGCCGCGGAGCTCCTCCGGAACATCAGGGTGGAGCATGCTTTGTCCGCGGACGTGTGCTTCGTAGATGATCGTGTTGCGCCACGGCAGCCGGAGGCGTTCGTCTGTTCCCCAGTCAAAGTCCCCCGCCATGCGCACGCTGGTCAGGAAGCCATCGCGCTGGTCCACCGCCCTGCCGTACGGATCAAGCAGCAGCGGCTGGCCGCCGTCGTCATCAACGTCCGCCGTGGGCACGGCGAAGGGCAGGGACTGCTCGCTGGACGCCGGACGGAACCCATAGCGGGATCCGTACGGCAGGTCCTCAACGATCCCGTGGTGGACGCCATGGGTCACGTTGGGGAGCGACTGGAGCTTCCACTCCCCGCCAGGGGCGATGTATGCGATGTCCAGGCTGGAGACGCCCGGCGCGTAGCAGGCCACGTTGGCACGCCCGCCCGCCCGGTGGCGTGAACCTCCCGAATCGGCGCGCGGAACACTCACACCGAGCGGAACGGCCGTGGAGGCGTCCATGGTGGAAGCAGTGTCGAAGAGCGGCATGACCATCACCTAAATATTAGCCGCCAGCGGCACGTGTCCTGCCCGGACGCCTTGGCTGCGCCGGGTACTGCTCAGGGGAGGGTTTTTGCAGCGGGAAGCTCCCGCCCCCTCCTACTTGGCTGCCCGCTGCCGGGAGACTTCGTAAAGCGAGATGCCCACCGCCATGGAGGCGTTCAGCGATTCCATGGCGGAATCAATGGGAATGGACACGATCTGGTCGCAGTTCTCGCGGACCAGCCTGCTGAGGCCCTTGCCTTCCGAGCCCACCACGATGCACACGGGTTCCGTAGCAAGCGTCAGGTCGGGCAGGGAAACGTCGCCGTCGCCGTCCAGGCCCAGGACGAAGATCCCCATGTTCTTGAACTGCTTCAGGGCGTTGTTGAGGTTCGATGCCCGGGCTACTGGTACGCGGACTGCGGCGCCGGCACTGGTCTTCCAGGCCGAGGCGGTCACTCCCACGGAGCGGCGTTCGGGGACGATGACGCCGTGGCCGCTGAAGGCGGATACCGAGCGGATGATGGCGCCGAGGTTGCGGGGGTCGGTGATGCCGTCCAGCGCCACGAAGAGCGGCGCATTGGAGATGTGGCCCTTCTTCCATTTATCGACTGTGTCTTCAGCCAATTCGTAGGCGTCCTGGTAGTCATACGGCGGAATCTGCAGCACCAGGCCCTGGTGCACGGCATCATCGGTCATCCGGTCCAGTTCAGGTTTGCCTGTTTCCAGCAGCGGGATGCCGCGCTCGGCCGCGAGCTTCAGCGATTCCTTGACGCGGTCGTCCATTTCGATGCGGATGGCGACGTGCAGTGCCTTGGCCGGGATGCCGGCGCGCAGGGCTTCCACTACCGAGTTGCGGCCGGTGACGACTTCCTCGGTGGCGCGGCCCTTGGGACCGGACCGGGCTGCCCCGGCGCTGCGGGCGCCCGGGTTGCGCTTGGCTGCGGAGCGTTCCGAGAGCTGCTTGGCCTTGTGCGCTTTGTGGTACGGGCGGTCCTCCGCCTTGGGCGTGGGGCCCTTGCCTTCCAGGGCCTTGCGGCCGTGGCCACCGGTCCCGATGGTTGGGCCCTTCTTCGCTTTAACCGATCGGCGACCATTGTTGGCCATTGTGTTCCACCCTTGATTGTGTTGACTGAGTCTGCCTACCAGTCTACTGAACCAGGAAAAATCGCCCGCTCCGGAGCCAGGTGCCTGCTGGCGGCGGCCCGGTCAGTCCCGCTTCAGGCTCCAGGTGGGACCGTCCGGCCCGTCTTCCACCACCACGCCGGCGGCGGCCAGGGTGTCCCGGATGGCGTCCGAGGCGGCCCAGTCCTTGGTGGCCCGGGCTTCGGCGCGGGCGGCGAGCTGCGCTTCAACGAGAACACCCAAGGCGGCGTGTTCCTTGCCTCCGCCCTCGAGGGGCTGCTGGACGGCGTCGAGCCCAAGGACTTCGGTCATGGTCATGACCGCTGCCAGGGCATCACGGCCGTCCTGGTCGGAGCCTTCGGCAAGGGCCGTGTTGCCGGCGCGCACGGTCTCATGCAGTGCAGCCAGGGCCCGGGGGACGTTGAGGTCATCGTCCATGGCCTCGGAGAACGCCTGCAGCGCCCCGGCGGCGGTGCCGGTGTTGCCCTCGACGAAGCCGGCGCCGGATCCAAAGCGTGTAGTGGCTTTGGCAATGAACCCATCAATGCGTTCGACGGCGGCCGCGGCCTCCTGCAGGGAAGTGGGACGGTAGTCCAGGACGGAGCGGTAGTGCGCCTGCCCCAGGTAGTAGCGGACCACCCGCGGCGATGCGAGTTCGAGCATCTCGGCCGGGCTGATGGTGTTGCCGATGGACTTCGACATCTTTTCGCCCTCGTAAGTCACCATGCCGTTGTGCATCCAGAAGCTGGCGAACGGGTGGCCTGCGGCCTGGGACTGGGCCATTTCGTTCTCGTGGTGCGGGAAGCGAAGGTCAAGGCCGCCGCCGTGGATATCGAACTCGGTGCCAAGGTATTTGGTGACCATTGCGGAGCATTCCAGGTGCCAGCCCGGACGGCCGGCGCCCCACGGGGAGGCCCAGCTCGCCGTCGTCGGCTCTCCCTCTTTGGAACCCTTCCACAAGGCGAAGTCGCGTGGGTCTTTTTTCCTGTTGCTGAATTGGGCCTCGACGTCCGGCGCTGCCTGCATATCGTCAATGTTCTGCCGGGTCAGGGCACCGTACTTGCTCCAGGAACGCACATCGAAGTACACGTCTCCGGAGCCATCCGGGGCGGGGTAGGCGTGGCCGCGGTCGATCAGCTGGCTGATGAGGGCGTGCATCTCGGGGATGTGGCCGGTGGCGCGCGGCTCGTAGGTGGGCCGGGAGACACCCAGGGTGTCGTAGGCCTTGAGGAATTCCTGTTCGTAACGGTAGGCCAGCGCCCACCACTCTTCCTCGCGGACCGCGTCCGGTCCGGAGTCGAAGCCGGGTTCGAAGGATTCTGCGGACTTGGCCAGGATCTTGTCGTCGATGTCTGTGACATTCCGGACCACCGTTACCCGGAAGCCGCGGTAGGTCAGCCAGCGGGTGAGCTGGTCGAATGCGATGGCCGAGCGGATATGGCCCACGTGGGGCATGCCCTGCACCGTGGCCCCGCAGTAGTAGAGGCTGGCCTTGCCCTCGAGGAGGGGCACGAAGTTCCGGACTTCGGCGGAGGCGGTGTCATAGAAGCGCAGGGTCACCGCTCCAGATTAGCTGATGGGAAGGTGCGGCCTTGGATACACCAAAGCGGTGGCCACCGCGGAGATGCCTTCTCCCCGGCCGGTAAATCCCAGGTGGTCGCTCGTGGTGGCCGTGACACTCACCGGCGCGTCGGCGGCGTCGCTCAGGACCTGCTGCGATTCCTCCCGGCGCGGACCGAACTTGGGCCGGTTGGCGACGAACTGGACAGCAATGTTGCCGATCTCGAACCCGGCAGCGCGGACAATCCGCGCCGCCTCGGCCAGCAGCGTGGTTCCCGCGGCGCCGGCGAACTCTGGCCTGTCCGTGCCGAAGTGCGTGCCCAGGTCACCCAGCCCGGCGGCGGAGAACAGCGCATCCGCAGCCGCATGGGCCACGGGATCACCGTCCGAGTGCCCGGCGAGGCCGCGCTCCCCGGGCCACAGCAGTCCGCCGAGCCACAGCGGGCAGGGCTGGTCTTCGGGGGCGTAGGCGTGCACGTCCAGGCCAATGCCGGTGCGGGGAATGATCATTTCAGCAGGTTCCATTGCTAGCCTTCCACCCAGCGCGCACCGAGCGGGCCCTCCAGGAGCCCTTCGGCGAGGATAAGGTCCAGCGGAGTGGTGATTTTCAGGGACTGGGTGGACCCCCTGACCACGTGGACGGGGATCCCGAGCATTTCCACGAGCATTGCGTCGTCGGTGACCGCTGCTGACTCGTTCTGGTCCAGGCCCCGCGCCGCCTCGTGGGCTTTCAGCAGCGTGTCGAGGTGGAACCCCTGGGGAGTCTGCACCGCACGGAGTTCCTCGCGGGGCGCTGTTCCGGTCACCACCTCCGGCGCCAGGTGGGCGTCCTTCCCCGTGGTGGCCGCGACCGTCTTGACGGTGTCCACCACCGCCACGGCAGGAATGACCGCAGCCGCCCCTGCGGCGAGTGCGTCAGTGACGCGGTGGAAGACCGACTCCGGCGTGAGGGCACGGGCGGCGTCGTGCACCAGCACTGCCTCTATGCCGTCCATCAGGGCCGCCAGGCCGGCACGGACGGACTCTGCCCGGGTGGCGCCGCCGTCCACGATGGAAAGGAGGGGACCGCCGTCGGCCAGTTCCTGCCGGAAGTCCTCGCACAGCTGGCGGAGCGTGTCCTCTCCGGGGGGCAGCGCGATGCACACCTGGCTGCCGGTTCCGGAGGCCACGATGCCGCGGAGGGCATGCATCAGGATAGGTTCGCCGCCCAGCGGCACCGCGGCTTTCGGGATGCCGTAGCCCAGCCTCTGCCCTGAACCTGCTGCCACCAGGATCACTGCGGTGACCGGGCGGGTGGGTGTTTCGCTCATGCGGACTAGCCTACGTCCCTGCAGGCCGCGGGCGCCTGAGCACCTGCGGTTGAATCTTAAGGTGCGGCTTTTGGGCAAAAAGAAGCCCCGGCGCCACATAGGTGACACCGGGGTTCAATTCTTAGGAAGCCAGGACCTCGTCGAGAACGCTTGCGGCCTTCTCCTCGTCGGTCTTCTCAGCCAGCGCCAGTTCTGAAATCAGAATCTGCCGGGCCTTGGCCAGCATTCGCTTCTCGCCTGCGGAAAGGCCCCGGTCGTGATCGCGGCGCCACAGGTCGCGAACGACCTCTGCGACCTTGATGACGTCACCGGAAGCAAGCTTCTCCAGATTTGCCTTGTACCTACGTGACCAGTTGGTGGGTTCTTCCGTGAACTCGGCACGAAGCACATCGAATACGTGCTCCAGGCCTTCCTTGCCCACTACGTCCCGAACCCCAACAAGGTCAACGTTCTCTGCTGGAACTTCAATGGTCAGATCACCCTGGGCCACCTTGAGCTTGAGATACATTTTCTCTTCGCCCTTGATGGTGCGCATCTTGATTTCTTCAATCTTCGCAGCACCGTGGTGAGGGTAAACTACTGTCTCGCCGACCTCAAATACCATGTGGACATTTCCCCTTTCCCGCTGACCAGTTTATCACGATTCAGGCATATGACCGGCCGGGAAGAGAGCCGGGAACCGCAGAAATACGCGGAAAATAGGCCTAATCGGACCCCTCCACCCCCTTGACGAACACGGATAATAGTGCATGCAAGGGGCCTGAAGGAAGGGTGATGTGACACCGCCGAATCCGCGTTTGGCCTGCTTTGCGGATAGGCTATGCGTGATTAATGTTTCAAGACTCTTGAGGAGTACGCGACGTGCGTTTCACTGCGATGACCCGGGCCCAGCGCGGCAAACTGGCACTGACGGCAGCCGCCCTTGGCGTGGGCCTGCTGGCGTCGGGCTGCGGGTACACCAATTCCCAGCAGACCACCGCCCGTTACCAGGCCTCGGACGGCATCATCGCCGACCTCGGCCCGCTCCAGCTCCGGAACATCCTGATCGTCTCCGCGGGCGAGGACCAGCCGGGCCGCCTGATCGGCGCCGTCTACAACTCCTCTTCACAGGACGTGACCCTCACGGTCAACGGCGCGGAAGGTTCGCAGACCGAAGTTCCCGTCAAGGCCAACTCCTCCACCCTGCTCAACGAGAGCTCCGACGAAGCCATCCTCAGCACCACGGGCGGAATCCCGGGCTCCCTCGTGGACGTCAAGATCAGCGAAGACGGCACCAACGTCAGCAACACGGTGAAGGTTCCCGTGCTGGACACCACGCTGCCCGAATACAAGGAGTACCTGCCGGCCGGGAGCACTCCGGCACCCACCTCCGCCAGCCCGTCGCCGTCGGAATCCGAAGAAGCCGCCGGGGGCGACGGCCACTAGGCAGCCGCGCTGGCCGCCAACATTCACACATACAAAAGGAGGGGCCTGGCGGCCCCTCCTTTTGTATGTCATTCGTAGACTGTCGCCTGTCCTGCGGCAAGTCAACCGGCTGCCTGGGCCGGCGCCTTACGGCTCGAACTTGTAGCCCAGCCCCCGCACGGTGACCAGGAACCGCGGTGCTGACGGATCAGGCTCGATCTTTCCGCGCAACCGCTTCACGTGGACGTCCAGGGTTTTGGTGTCCCCCACGTAGTCGGAACCCCACACACGGTCGATCAGCTGGCCGCGGGTGAGCACGCGGCCAGAGTTGCGCAGCAGCATTTCGAGGAGCTCGAACTCCTTCAGCGGCAGCAGCACCTGTTCCCCGCCCACGCTGACCACATGGCGTTCGATGTCCATCCGGACCGGCCCCGCCTGCACGGTGGAGGAGACGAGTTCCTCCGGTTCGCCCTGGCGCCGCAGTACCGCCCTCACCCTTGCCACGAGTTCGCGGGAGGAATAGGGCTTGGTGACATAGTCGTCGGCGCCAAGTTCCAGGCCCACCACTTTGTCGATTTCGGCGTCCTTGGCCGTCAGCATGATCACCGGGACGCTGGACCGCTGCCGGAGCTGGCGGCACACTTCCGTGCCGGAGAGTCCGGGAAGCTGCAGATCCAGCAGCACCAGGTCCGCGCCATTCCGGTCGAATTCGGTGATGGCGTCCAGGCCGTTGTCCACGACCTCCACCTCAAACCCTTCCTTGCCCAGCAAATAGGACAGGGGATCGCTGAACGACTCCTCATCCTCGACAATCAAGATCCTGCTCAAGCTGTTGCTCCTCGTTCTGTTGCGCCGGCGGCGCCGGGTCCTTGGGTGACAGGTGGCTCTTCCAGGCTTTTCCGGGGGCCCGGGGCAGCGGCGGAGGCGGCGGCAGGATCCGCCTGTTCCCCGCCGTCCTGGCCTTCCATCTCGGGAAGCCGGAGGGTGAACGTGGATCCCTGCCCGGGCTGGGACCACAGGGTCACCTCGCCGCCGTGGTTGGAGGCGACGTGCTTGACGATGCTCAGGCCCAGGCCGGTGCCCCCGGTATGGCGTGACCGTGCCGAATCCACCCGGTAGAAACGTTCGAAGACGCGTTCCTGGTCCTCGGGGCTGAGTCCTTCACCCTGGTCCGTCACAGAGATCGACACCAGGCCTTCCCTGCTGCGGACGCCGATCCCCACCCGGGTATTTTCCGGGGAGTAGCGGATGGCGTTGTCGATCAGGTTGCGGAGGGCGGTGACCAGCAGGTCCTGGTCCCCGAAGACCTTCGCGTCTGTCCGCCCGCCCACCACGATCCGGATGTTCTTGCTCTCCGCCGGAAGCTGGGACCGGTCCACGGCCTCGGCTATGACGGCGTTGACGTCAACGGGCCTGCCCTGCTGCGCCACGCTCGCCCCCTGCAGCCTGGACAGCTCGATGATGTCCTGCACCAGTGCCGCCAGCCGGCCTGACTCCTTATGCATGCGTTTGGCGAAGCGCCGGACGGCAAGTTCATCATCCGCCGAGGACTCCAGGGCTTCGGCGAGCAGCGAGATGGCGCCCACGGGGGTTTTCAGTTCGTGGGAAACGTTGGCGACGAAATCGTTCCGGATCTCTTCGGTCCTGGTGATCTCCGTGCGGTCATCCGCGAGCAGCAGGATGTATTCCTCACCGAGCATGGCGGCCCGGACCTGGACGATGATGGTTCCCTGGCCGAGCGGGCCGCGGGGAAGCTCCAGCTGCTTTTCAAGGATGACGCCGTCGCGCCGGACACCCGCCGTCATGTCCAGCAGTTCCTTGTGGACCACGGTGTGGCCGCGGACAAGGCCGTAGGCGTAGGCTGCCGGGCTGGCCCGGACCACGCCGTCCACGGCGTCCACCACCACGAAGGCGCGGCCGACGACGGCCAGCACCTCGGCAGCGCCCGGCGGCAGGGCCGGCTCTTCAGTGTCCACGTCCAGCAGTTGCCGCTGCCGCTCGCTGACCCGGTACGCGAGCACCCCGAACGTGCCGAGCGCCAGGCCGACAAGGCCGGCCACCAAGCCGATGAGCATAGGATCCACAGCTCCACCTTATGCTCTGGAAGACGCTGATCGGCGCGTCCGGGCCTCCTCCTGCGACGGTTCAACTAACGTTCACCTTCAAGGGCCTCGCCGTTTACCCGGTGCTGGCAGACTAGCCAGTTGGAGTGCCGATTGGCGACGCGATTCCCGCTGCCCGGACCGGGCCCGGCGGGAGTTACAAGGAAAGGACGCCCACGTGCGTAAGGTTTTTCAGGAAGAGCTGACCCAGGTCGGCGACCAGCTCGTGGAGATCTCCCGGCTGGTCAGCGAAGCAATGGACAAGGCCACCACCTCCTTTGAAGTGGCGGACGTAGACCTTGCGCAGGACGTCATCGCTGCGGACGCCCGCATCGACTTCCTGCAGAACAGCCTCGACGAGCGCGCTATCGACATCCTGGCGCTGCAGGGGCCGGTGGCCAGCGACCTGCGCATGATTGTGGGCTCGCTGCGGATGAGCGCCTCCCTCGAGCGGATGGGCGACCTTGCCCGGCACATTGCCCAGCTGGCACGCCTGCGCTACCCGTCCACCGTCATTCCGGAATCCATGACCGGCACCTTCAAGCGCATGGCCGAGCTGGACCAGGAAATCGCCGACAAGCTGACTGTCCTCCTGGAAACCCGCGACCTGGAGGTGGCAAGGGATATCCTCAAGGCGAATACGGCCATCAACGACCTCCACCTCAGCGTCTTCAAGGCCATCGCCGCACCGGAGTGGAAGGAATCGCCCGCCACCACGGTGGATGTTGCCCTCGCCAGCCGCTACTTCGAACGCTTCGCGGACCACGGCGTTTCGGTGGCCCAGAAGGTCACCTACCTGGTGACCGGCGCCTGGCAGCCCACCGGGACAGAACACAGCTAAAAATTCTCGGGAGTTTTTCGGGAACAGACGACGGCGGGCTGGCCACCTCAGGTGACCAGCCCGCCGTCGTTGTTTCACTTTTGACGCAGCGCGTTCTTCGGCCGGAGTGCGTCCAAGGGTGGGCCCCGACGACGGGCTTCCCTGGCCCAGCTTGCGAGGCTAGGGAGACGTCGGGGCGAACGACCGAGCACCCGGCGAAGAACCGCGAAGTTTTACTTCTTGCCCTGGTTCGCTACCGCCAGGATGGCCTGTTCCGCGGCTTCCGGGTCGAGGTAGGTGCCGCCGGGCTTGATCGGCTGGAAGTTCTCGTCCAGGTCGTACACCAGCGGGATGCCGGTGGGGATGTTCAGGCCGGCGATGGCTTCGTCGCTGATGCCGTCCAGGTGCTTTACCAGGGCACGCAGGGAGTTGCCGTGGGCCGTGACCAGGACAGTCTTGCCGGCCTTGAGGTCCTCCTTAATGTCCGACTCCCAGTACGGCAGCAGGCGGACCAGGACGTCCTTGAGGCATTCCGTGCGCGGGAGTGCGTCACCCAGGTCCGCATAGCGGGGATCGTGCGCCTGGGAGAACTCGGAGTCGTCGTCCAGCGGGGGCGGCGGGGTGTCGTAGGAGCGGCGCCATTCCATGAACTGCTCCTCGCCGTACTCTGCGAGGGTCTGGGCCTTGTCCTTGCCCTGCAGGGCGCCGTAGTGGCGTTCGTTCAGGCGCCAGTCGCGCTTTACAGGGATCCAGCCGCGGTCGGCCTTGTCCAGTGCGATGTTGGCCGTGTTGATGGCCCGCTTCAGCAGGGAGGTGTAGAGGATGTCCGGGAGAACATTGTTCTCAACCAGGAGCTCGCCGCCGCGTGCTGCTTCCGTGCGGCCCTGGTCGTTGAGGTCTACGTCCACCCAGCCGGTGAACAGGTTCTTGGCGTTCCATTCGCTGTGGCCGTGGCGCAGCAGAATCAGCTTGTAAGTCATGATTTTCATCCTAGCCGAGCGCCGCCGCCGCCTGCCCAGCGTTACAAGCCCGGCCCCGGGGACGCGGCACCTCCGGCTGCGGGGATAAGGTGGGGCCGTGGTGCAAAAGGCTGAACGGGTGACTGCCCCGCAGATTTCCGGCAGGAAAAGCACCGGCAGGCCGGTGGGCAACGTGACCCGTGGAACCACCAATCCCAACCGGATGCGCCGGGTGGACCGCTGGCTGGCCGGCCCGCAGGCCTGGCGGCTCCGGAACGCCGCCGACCCCCTGGTGGTGGACCTGGGATATGGCGCGACGCCCGCCACCGCCGTCGAACTCTTTGACCGGCTGGCTGCCGTCCGCCAGGATGTGCAGGTCGTTGGAATCGAGATTGAGCCGGAACGCGTCCGCGCCGCCCTCCCCCTGCAACGGCCCGGCTTGAGCTTCCGCTTGGGCGGCTTCGAACTGCCCGTGGCGGGACGGCCGGTCCTGGTACGGGCGTTCAACGTCCTGCGGCAGTACGAGGAAGCTGATGTTCCCGGTATCTGGCGGCTGGTTCAGGACCGCCTGAGCCCTGGCGGCCTGTTCATCGACGGCACCTGCGATGAGATCGGGCGGCGCGTCACGTGGGTGGCGCTTGACGCCGAACGGCCGCTGTCCCTCAGCATCTCAGTCCGTTTCGGAAGCTTCGAACTGCCCTCGGACGTTGCCGAAAGACTGCCCAAGGCCCTGATCCACCGCAACGTTCCCGGAGAACCGGTCCACGCCCTGATGCAGGCCATGGACCGGGCATGGCTGGGGTGCGCGCCGCTCGCGTCCTTCGGGAACAGGCAGCGGTGGCAGGGCATGTGCCGGACGTTGCGGGACGCGGGCTGGCCGGTGCAGGACGGGCCGGCCCGGTGGCGGCTGGGCGAGCTCACCGTGGGGTGGGACGCCGTGGCTCCCCTGGCCTGAGGACGCCGGAAGCGGGGTCCCCGCGGGCAGGCTCGCGGCCCTGGGAAACCTGGGGTGGGTTGTGCTGAGAAAGGCGCGTTCAGTCCACCGGCTGGTCTACCAGGGACCATAGGGGCCGGTGTTGCGGCTGCCGCCCCGGCCTGCGTCCTTGACTGCCGGCCGAACGTCCGCAAGGTAAACGGACGCGGCCACTACGGCCGCGAGGCCGAACAGGCCGAGCGTGCCGAAAAAGCCGCCTCCGCTGCCGAAGAACGAGATGACACCAATCAGGGCTGCACCGCCGGTCAGTGCGAGCCAGAAAGTCTTGGTCCTTTTGCCCGTGGCCTCGAACGCGTTGGCACGGTGCCGGGCGCAGTCGGCCACAGCCCACAGCTCAAGGCCGAGCGCCACCAGCGCAAGAATAAAGAACACTGCCTGCTCTACAGGCCGAATAATCAGTTCACCGTCCACAAGCCCAGCCTAGCCGCCCAGCGAGTCCAGCGCCCGCTTCAAATCGGCCCAGAGGTCCTCCACGTTTTCGATTCCCACACTCAGCCGCACCAGGTTCTCCGGAACGCTCGCCGGCTCGGCGGTGTGCCGCCGTCGGCGTTCGATGAGGGACTCAACGCCGCCCAGCGACGTCGCGGGAAGCCACAGCTGCAGCGCGCGGACGAGTTTGTCGGCAGTGTCAGCGCCGCTCAGTCCTGCGGCGGGGGCAACCTGCACGCAGATGATGGAGCCAAACCCCTTCATCTGGACCTTGGCCCGTTCATGGCCGGGATCCGCGGTCAGGCCAGGGAACCGGATGGACTCGATGGCCGGGTGTGCGCCAAGGCGTTCAGCCAGCACCGTGGCAGAGGCCTGGGAGCGTTCTATCCGCAGCGCCAGCGTCCGCAGTCCGCGCAGCGCCAGCCAGGCCTCGAACGGTCCCGCGATCCCGCCGTGGATGGTCCGGTGGTGGAGCAGGGCCGAGCGGATGTCTGCGTTGGACGTCACCAAGGCGCCCAGGACGACGTCGGAATGGCCTGCCAGATACTTGGTCACCGAGTGCAGGACGACGTCGGACCCCAAGGCCAGGGGCTGCTGGACAAGGGGCGTGGAGAAGGTGTTGTCGGTGACGACGATGGCGCCGGCGGCGTGCGCGGCTGACGTCAGGGCCTCGATATCGGCGATGCCAAGCATGGGGTTGGTGGGGCTTTCCAGCCACAGCATGGAAGCAGCCCGGGCGTTGGGGCCATTCGGTGCCAGGGCGGCCTTGACGGCGTCCGTATCCGCGATGTCCACGGTGCGCAGTTCGACGAATTCCTTCTGCGCCAGTTCGGAAGCCATCACCAAGGAACCGGAGTAGCTGTGCATCGGCATGACCAGTACTCCCCCTGGGGGGATCAGGGAAAGGGCCGAACTGACCGCCGCAAGCCCCGATGAGTAGAGCAGCCCCGGCAGCTTGGAACCTTCAAGCTGGCCGAGCGCCTCCTCGAAGGGATCCCAGGTGGGGTTGGAATACCGGCCGTACCCACGGTCGCCGTCCCCGAGGGCTCCGGTGCCAAAGTATGTGGAGGAAAGGACGACAGGGTGATTGACCGGCTGGTCCCTTTCCCTGGGGGGACGTCCGGCCGCAACCACCACCGTTTCGGCTGACAGCGCGCCGGCCTGCTGTTCGGAGAGACTCATGGTGAAAGCGTACTGTCCGGCAGCAGTCCCCCGGAAAGCTGTTACCCGCAGGGGCACCGGCCTCCGTCCACAGGCCCGATCGGTTTTGTCAGCGGGGATCGGTAGGCTTGATGGGTGAGCAATCAAAGGGCCGGGCTTTTCATCGCGTTTGAGGGCGGCGACGGCGCCGGCAAATCAACGCAGGCTGCCCGGCTTGCAGAAGCCCTGGAATCCCGGGGCCTCACCGTCCTGCGTACCCGTGAGCCGGGCGGAACTCCCATCGGCGAAAAACTGCGTTCGCTGGTACTTGATCACGGCCACGGCCACATCGATGCCCGCACGGAAGCGCTCATCTTTGCCGCTTCCCGGGCCGCGCACGCCGCCCAGGTCATCCGGCCCGCCCTGGAACGCGGCGAGATCGTCCTGACGGACCGTTACATCGACTCATCGGTGGCCTACCAGGGGGCAGGACGCGGACTGGGCGAGGACGCCGTACGGTCCCTTAACGAATGGGCCACCTCCGGCCTGCAGCCCCACCTCACCGTCCTGCTGGATGTCGAGCCCGCCGTTGGCCGCCGCCGCCGGACAGCCGGCGATGCTGCCGAAGACCGGCTGGAATCTGAAGCTGATGACTTCCATACCCGTATCCGGGATGCCTTTTTGGAGCTGGCCCGCAGCCGTCCGGAGTCATATCTCGTGCTGCCCGCCCACAACCCGGTCGATGGGCTGGCGGAGCGCATCCTCGAAGGAGTGGACAGTCTCCTGGCCGCGCACCACGGCGTCCCGGCAGATATTCTTCCGGGACATGAGCCGTCGGCAGGTGGCCGGCCGTGACGGTGTGGGACGACCTGCAGGGGCAACCCGCCGTCGTCGAACAACTGCGGCAGGCCTCCAGCGGCGAGGGGCTCACGCACGCGTGGCTTTTTACCGGCCCGCCGGGCTCCGGGCGTTCGAACGCGGCGAGGGCCTTTGCCGCGGCACTGAACTGCGACCAGGACGACGTCAGCCAGCGCGGATGCGGCCGCTGCTCCGCCTGCCTGACCATCCTGGGTGAGACCCATTCGGATGTCACGTTCGTCCGGACCGAGAAGGTCACCATTACCATTGACGAAGCCCGGGAGCTGGTGGCCACCGCCGGCAACAGGCCCTCGACAGGCCGGTGGCGCATCATCGTGGTGGAGGATGCGGACCGGATGGCCGAGCGCACCACGAATGTCCTCCTCAAAGCCATCGAGGAACCCACTCCCCGGACCGTGTGGATGCTCTGCGCCCCGTCCCCGGCGGACGTCCTGGTGACCATCCGCTCGCGCTGCCGCAGCGTGGCTTTGCGGCTGCCGCCTGCCGCTGACGTCGCTGCCCTGCTGGTGAAGCGCGACGGCGTGGATCCGGCGCTCGCTGAGCGTGCGGCCCGGGCGGCGCAGAGCCATGTTGGGATCGCCCGCCGGCTGGCGCGCGACCCCGCCGCCAGGGAACGCCGGCTGGAAACTGTCCGGTTTCCGCTCGGCCTGCGGGGCGTCACCGCGGCAGTGATGATGGCAGACAAGCTGGTCAAGATCGCCACCGCAGAGGCCAACAGTTCCAATGAGGAACGGGACGCCGCGGAGAAGGCCGCGCTGCTGGCAACACTGGGCGCACCGGACTCCGGGACGCTTCCTCCGGCCATGCGCAGCCAGGTAAAGCAGCTGGAGGACGACCAGAAACGGCGGGCCAAACGGTCCATCACGGACTCGCTGGACCGGACGCTGACGGATCTCCTGTCCTTCTATCGGGATGTGCTGATCATCCAGCTCGGGAATGCCGTGGAGCTCGTGAACGTTGAGCTCAGGAGTGATTTGGAGGAGTTCGCCAACCGCTCCACGCCGGAATCAACGCTCGCCCGGATGGACGCCATCAACAAAGCCCGCGAACGCATCACCACCACCAACGTTGCACCGCTGTTGACCATTGAGTCCATGGCAGCCAGCCTGATCTAGCCCTTCAAGGAGACCGATGACTGCCCGCCCCCTGCCAGTACGCCCGCGATTCGCGGCGGCCGGCGTCCGCGCCCTCGGGGCCATGGTCCTGGCCATGGTCCTGGCGTCCTGCAGCCTCCTGAATGGTGAAGTCCGCAGCCAGGAGGCGGCCACCGCCAAGGCGGACCCGTCGATCGTGGCGTCTGCACCGGAAGGGCTGGAGGAGTTCTACTCCCAGGAGGTCGTCTGGGAGCCGTGCGAGAACGAGTTCCAGTGCGCCAACGTGACTGTGCCCATGGACTACGGCAACCCCGACGGCGAGACAATCCAGATTGCCGCGCTGCGGGCTCCAAGCACGGGAAAGAAGACCGGCAGCCTCCTGGTCAACCCTGGCGGTCCAGGCGCGTCTGGCTATGACTTCGTCAAGGATGCGGCCGGGACGCATTTTTCACAGGCCGTGCGGGACTCCTACGACCTTGTGGGCTTTGACCCCCGGGGCGTGAAACGCTCAGCCCCCGTCACGTGCATGACCGACGCCGAACGGGATGCCGCGAGGGCAAAGATCTACGACCTCGAAACCGATGCCGGACTTGCCGAGGTCCTGGCGGACAACAAGGCGACTGCGGCCCAATGCGAAGAGCAGACGGGTCCGGTGCTGGGGAACATCGATACGGTCAGTTCCGCAAAGGACGTGGACATTCTTCGGGCCGTGGTCAATGATCCGAAACTCAACTATCTTGGCTACTCCTACGGCACGTTCCTGGGCTCAACCTACGCTTCCCTGTTTCCTGACAACGTGGGAAGAATGGTGCTGGACGGAGCACTGGACCCCTCCATCAGCAACGAAGAGCTGACCAGCGGGCAGGCCCGTGCGTTCGAGAAGGCAATCCGCGCCTATGTTGCCAGCTGCCAGGGCCAGGACGGCTGCCCCCTTAGCGGGGACGTGGATTCCGGCGTCCAGCAGATCCGCGACCTGATCGCCGCGGTCCAGCAAACGCCGCGGACCGCCAAGGACGGGCGGGTGGTGAATGCCACCATGTTCGTCAGCGGCCTGATCACGCCGCTGTACAACGACCAAAGCTGGCCCGCCCTCACCCAGGCCCTGGAAGCGGCAATGACGGGAGACGTCAGCCTCATGCTGCGGCTCGCAGACCTGGGGGCCGACCGCTCTTCCAACGGGACGTATACGTCCAATTCCACCTTCGCCTTCAATGCCATCAACTGCCTTGACTACCCCATGGAGTCCGATACAGCCGCCATGCGTGCGGAGCAGCAGCGCCTGATGCAGGACTCACCCACCTTCGGGTACTTCTTTGCATACGGAGGCACGAACTGCGTGGACTGGCCGTATGAGAGCGTGCGCACGCCGTCGCCGGTGGAATACGACGGCGGCTCCCCCATCGTTGTCATCGGCACCACCGGCGACCCTGCCACCCCGGTGGAATGGGCGTCATCGCTGCGCAAGCAGCTGGGCAACGCTGCACTCCTCACGTGGGAAGGCGAAGGCCACACCGCCTATGGCCGGTCCAACAGCTGCATCGAGGACGCCGTGGACCGCTACCTGGTAAGCGGCCAGGTTCCCGCCGACAACACGGTGTGCTGAAGGCCTCACCCTGTCCCGGGCGCCCATTTTGACCCGGGCGCCGGGACTCTATTACAGTTGACTCTTGCATGAAGCGCCCGGTTTTGCCGGAGATTCGTGCGGTGCTTCCTTAGCTCAGTCGGTAGAGCGTTTCACTCGTAATGAAAAGGTCATCAGTTCGATTCTGATAGGAAGCTCGGGATAAACCCCGGACAACCCGTAGTTTTAGGGGTTTCCGGGGTTTTTCGCTGGTTAAGCGGTAACCCCCTTTTAGGTCCACAGCTGGCGCTGGGATTATTACCCGCAGACGCAGAGCTACCGTCGCAGCCTGTCCAGGCTGCGACGGTAGTAGGTGCGCTGCTGGGATGGCCGGTTTCCTTTGTTTTAGGCCGTCAGTAACTCACAGCGAAGATTGAGGCCTGCTCCCTTCCCGTCCGCGCCTGCCATTGCGCGGCCTGTTCGCTGGTCTCCGGGTTTTCAGCCCCGTACGCGATCTTTTTACCGGCGCCCAGCTTGATGGTGTTGCGATGGGTGATGATCCCGGCGGGTATTTGCCTGTCGCCGCTGTTGCGGGTGTAGTTGTCCCGCGCCCCAAGGAAACTGTTGCCCGTGATTTCCACGTCCACAGGGACTTCCATGGAATAGGTCAACAGGTGCGTTCCCTTGCCGTCCCGGTCGGACCGGATGAGTGCGGCCCACGAGTAGCCGGCGTCAATGCAGGTGTTGTTTATGAACCTGCACCTAAGAAATCCCGTGCCGCCGCCCTTACCCCACAGTTCCAGCGACATGTTGCAGTTCTCAAGCCGATTGGATTCCCACGTAATGTCGGTCCAGCCTGCCGTGCCGGTACCCTGTGCCGACAGCGCGACGTCGTACGTCTGCCGGATTACGTTCTCCCGGATCATGACCCTCGCCGCGCCCACGTAAAGTTCCACCCCGTTGCCGTATCGCGTAGTTCCCGAGAGGGCAGAACCGCCTATCCACTCGATTTCGTTCCGCTGGATAACAACGTTCTTGCCGCCGGTAGTAACACCGTGCGCTCCGGTGCCGCCAAGGTACAGGTCCTGCACTGTGGTGTGCGAGGCCAGCCGCAAAAGGTCCCGTTGAACGGAAATGGCCACGCCCGCCCCAGGGTTTACCCCCAAGCGAACGTACACGTACGTGGAATCGCTGAAAAACTCCCAGTCTGCCGCCAACTCGGAAATAGCCCAACGTTTCCGGCCGTGAATCATGCCAGCAGCCTTCAGAAATCCCACGTTGGTGGAAGCCTCGGACGTGTTGCCCAAATACTGGCCACTGTTCGCCGCGATGTTCAGCTTCCAAATGTTCCCGCTGTACTGCGTCCATGCAGCCTTGCTCACCTTATAGCCCAGTAAACGGGGCCGAGCTCCCTCACCGTACGCGCCGATAGTCAGCGTTCCTGAAGATCCGATCAGGGACGGCATATGGATGGACCCGTAAAAGTCGTCCCCGCGCTTGAACAGGACAGTGGAACCGCGTTGCAGGTCGCCCGATGCCATGGCTGAGCGTACCTTGGCAAGCGTGCGCCAGGGTGCCGTCACGCTTCCCGGATTACCGTCTGAACCTGATGCGCTGACATACCGGACGTTTCCATTCGCGTACGCCGGAGCCGCGCCGGCCAGGGCCGTCGCGAAAAACGCCACCGCACCCTGAAGAATTGACCGCCGATTGACTCCCTGTTTTGTAGGCCGCTGTTCCCCCGCAACATATGCCCGCTTCCTGGTGGCGGAACGGACGATGATCCCGGTGAGGAACAGGACGAGTCCCAGCACGATGAAGGTCCACGTCGGCACAGCCACGGCGTCCATGACACTCTCACAGGTGCGTTCCCCACCACCCATGCCCTGCAACGTCCCGTACGGCTTGACCAACCCTTCCTTCGGGCCAACGACGCTTCTGCACGCCGCTCCTGCACTCGCGAAACCTGTGATGAGACCAACAACACTCAGAATGGGGCCGATTACAATCAGCCAGATCCAGGCACGAGACCTCTTCGATGCCTGCGGAATGGTTTTAGACATGCTTCCCCCTTGAAAGCTTCCAATGATGCAGTGGCATCGTATCCGTGGGTGATCATGCAGGGTCCCGGGCGCGCCCAAGCCCGGGATGAACACCTTCGGAGAGCGTCTCTGACCCAAGGAACTCCGGCGGAGGATATCCCGCGCGGTTGCGGCGGTTACCACGGTCGCCCCAACAACCGGCGTCATGCCGCCGGTTGTTGGGGCGCGTGTGCGTCGGGTATCTAAGATGGCGTGCATGGAAGACAAGGTCCTGGCAGAGGTCGCCAACCAGCTCTACGCCGGGCCGCTGGAAGATTTTGTGGCAGCCCGGGCCAGTGCTGCCAAGGAAGCAGCCTCGGCGGACAAAGAGCTGGCGGCTGCGGTGCGGGCACTGCCGAAGCCCTCGGTTGCCGCCTGGGCGGTGAATATGCTGGCCCAGCACCAACCGGATGTCCTGGCCCAGCTGACGGAACTCGGCGGCAGGATGCGCGCGGCACAGGTGGCGCTGGACGCCGCGTCGCTCCGTGACCTGGGACGTGAGCGCCGCACTTCGCTCGCCGCCGCGGTCGACACCGCCCGTTCCGTGGCCCGGGAGCACGGCCGGGCCATCAGCGATTCCATGGCAGGCGAGGTCGAGGAGACACTTCGCGCGCTGACAGCGGATGAGGGAGCAGCAGCGGCCGTGCGGAGCGGGCGGCTGCTCAAGACATTGCAGGCAGACGGCGTGAACGCCGTTGACCTGGACGGCACCGTGGCAGTCCCCTCGGTCCTTCCGCCCGTTGCCGCAGCTCCCGCCGGCAGGAAGATGCGTTCGACGACGGCGGCAGCGCCGCAACAGCGCAAGCCGGACAAGCCGCGGCTTGAGGCGGTCCGGCAGACTCCGCGGCCTGCGTCACCGCCGGCGTTGGAAAGGGCCAGGGCGGTCCTAAAAGAAGCACAGGCAGCAGAGGCCGCGGCGGCCCTTGCGGCACGGGAGCTGCAGGACCAGGCCGACGACCTACGGACCGACATTGCGGAACTGGTCCGGGAGGCCGCAGATCTTCGTGCCCGGCTGGGGACAGCAGAAGAACAGCTGGAGCGCTCAAAGAAGAAGCTGGCGGCCACCGTCGCCGAGGCGAAACAGGCGGTGCGGGCCGCGGACAAAGCCGAGCGAACGGCAGTCCTTGCGCAGGAACGGGTCCTTCGGCTGGGCAACACGCGGGACTGATTCCCGTGATTGTCAGACCCCGGTTGCAGACTGGATTCATGGAAAAGCAACTGGTACAGGAATTTCACGTCACGTACTTCGACGCCGACTGCGGCCGGGCACGGGCTGAGGTCTTTGACACCCTGGCAGAGGCGGAGCGCTTCGCCAGCCGGCACTGCGCCGGGGAGGACAGCTGGGCTGTCGTTGACGCCGTGGCCATAGAGCAGCTCCGCACAGCCGCCTAAACAGTTTCCGCTTAAACACAAAGCGCGGCTAAAGCCCTGGCGCGGGCGCCGCCTGGCAGTTACGCGAAGTCGGAAACAGCCGGGTCTGCGCCGATGCGGCCTTCGCCCTGGGCCGAGCGGTCAAGGGCGTTGATCGCCTCGATGTCCTCGGCGTCCAGGTTTACCTCAAGAGCCGCGTAGTTCTCGCGGATCCGGGATTCTGTGACGGACTTGGGGATCACCACGTTGCCGATGGCGAGATGCCAGGCGATGACCACCTGCGCTGGCGTGGCGCCGTGCTTGGCGGCAATGGAGGCCACCGTAGCGTCCTCGAGCAGCTCGCCGCCCTGGCCCAGCGGCGACCAAGCCTGGGTCAGGATGCCCTTCGAAGCACCAAACTCGCGCAGTTCACGCTGGCTGAAGTACGGGTGCAGTTCAATCTGGTGGATGGCCGGGACAACGCCCGTTTCATCGATGAGCCGCTGCAGGCCCTCGGCGGTGAAGTTGGATACGCCGATGGACTTGACCCTGCCGCGCTTCTGGAGCTCGATCAGCGCCTTCCAGGTGTCCAGGTACTTGTCCTGCTTGGGCTGCATCCAGTGGATCAGGTACAGGTCCAGCGTCTCGAGCCCCAGCCTGTCCATCGAGGCCTCAAAGGCTGCCAGGGTGGACTCGTAGCCCTGGTCAGCGTTCCAGAGCTTGGTGGTGATGAAGAGCTGCTCCGGGGAAAGGCCGGAACTGGCGATCGCCCGCCCCACGCCTGCCTCGTTGCCATAGATCTTGGCGGTGTCAATGTGGCGGAAGCCTGCTTCAAACGCCTGCCGGACCACCTTTTCGGCGACGTCGTCCTCAACCTGCCAGACGCCATAGCCGAGCTGGGGAATCGTGTTTCCGTCATTGAACGTCAATGTAGGTGAAAGAGTCATTCGTCTATCCTGCCAAACCCCTGGGCCCAGCAGGAGGGTATCGGCCGGAAGTAAGCCAGGCGCTTAACCGGGAATATCCGCTGCCGCGGTCCCTAGCCCTCCTCGCTCAGGTGGCGCTCGGCGTCGGCCACTTGCTGGAAGACGGACTCGGCGCGCCTGCGGACGGACGCCGCACCTACCGGGACCGGGCCCACGGCGAGCCGGAGCATGGCGGCCGCCTCGGCCGTGGTGGCCAGCGAGTTGCCGGCTTTGGACAGGGCACGGTGCACGCCGGCCAGGCCAACGGGAATATCCAGGCCTTCATTCGGTGAACGCCGCTGCGCTTCCATGCAGACCAGCCGTACCCTTTCGAGGAGGGCAGCAAGCTCGTTGGCGATCTCAAGCAGCTCGCCGTAGAGCTGGTCGTCCTCGACGCCTTCGAGGACCTGGTGGAAGCGGTCCAGTCCCCGCTGGAAGCGGTCGTGGGCCCGGCGCCACAGTCCCTTCCCCAGTTCCGCATCATCCTTGCGCCCCTGCCTGGCGGCGCTGAAAAAGCCCAAGCGCACCCTTACAGGTATTGTCCGGGACCGTGGTCCGGGTCTTCCCGCTGGCCTGGCCGCGCGGAATTGCCGGAGCGCGAACCTGCGGCGGCCCTTTGAGGCTCACCGTTTTCCCCAATCACCACGCCGGGGGCAATCATGGTTCCCGGCGGCAGCTGGCGCAGCTGCATCTGCGCGGCCGCGTGCTCACGGGCCGCGTGCTGGGCGGCAATGGCCGTCTGGATCCCGTGGAACAACCCCTCAAGCCACCCCACGAGCTGGGCCTGGGCTATGCGCAGTTCAGCGTCCGAGGGAGTGCCGTCGTCGGAGAAGGGAAGGCTGATCCTGTCCAGCTCTTCCACCAGCTCCGGCGCAAGTCCGTCTTCCAGCTCTTTGATCGAGCGCTCGTGGATTTCGGCCAGCCTGCCCCGGGCAGCCTCATCCAGGGGTGCGGACTTCACTTCCTCCAGGAGCTGCCTGATCATGGTTCCGATCCGCATCACTTTGGCCGGCTCATCCACCAGGTCCTGAAGGTTGCTCCCCTTGGGCCTCATGCCCTCAGGAGGGCCGGGGTGGGCGTGCACCGGCGGCTGCCGGTCGTCAATGGGAGTGCCTTCTACCGGGAGGTCCTCAGCTGGCTGAGTGTCTTGTGGATCGCTCATGCGTTCATACTCTCATGAGCGATCCACCCGCGACCCACCGGACGAACCCACCTGACGGTTTGTCCGCTGCAAGCTCAATCAGCAGCACCGGCCCTGCGGATTGCTGTCCTGGCGGTCTGTCCGGTCACGCCAAAACTCCCTCTCCGTGAGTGGCGCATCCACGTGGCCGGCCGCCCTGTGGTGCTCCAGATACTTGGCGTACGCATCCGCGCCCAGGACGCCGCCGAAATACCGGGCAACGCCCCGGACTCCCCGCGTCAGCACAGCCAGTCCCGCTGCCATCAGTGGTGGCCACCCCTTTCGAACCTCAGCTCAGCCGGCACCTTGTCCCACTCCGCCATCAGCTCGCGCTCGGCGGGTGTGGGGATAATTCCGGCAGGGGCGAAGACCCGCGACGGGAGGGCAGGGTCCTCGTTGTCCTGGACGGCGGTGCCGTCCGCGCGGTTGCGGAAGGCCCTGGCCGTGGCGAGCAACGCCGTCGCGATCACGATGATGCTGAGCACCACGAAGATCACGGAGAGCCAGCCCTGGATGGCCGTGTTCCGCACGACGGCCTCCATGGCCGCCACGGATTTCGCCGTCCCAAACTCCGTCTTCCCTTCTGCGAGGGCCTTGCTGAACGCCGCGTTGTTGGCGAAGTAGCCCACCGCGGGCGTGGACGAGAAGATCTTCTGGTAGCTCGCGGTGATGGTCACCACGGCAGCGAAGCTGAGCGGCAGGGCAACGATCCACAGGTACTTGAACGTGCCGCGCTTCGCCACGATGGCAAGGCACACGGACAACGCGATTGCCGCGAGCAGTTGGTTGGCAATGCCGAACAGCGGGAACAGCGTGTTGATGCCGCCCAGCGGGTCGGTGACGCCCATCAGCAGCACCGCGCCCCAGGCCCCCACCATGATGGCGGTGCAGAGCCAGGCGCCGGGCCGCCAGGAGTGCTCCTTGAACTTGGGGACAAAGTTTCCGATCGAGTCCTGCAGCATGAAGCGGGCAACGCGGGTGCCGGCGTCCACGGCGGTGAGGATGAAGAGGGCTTCGAACATGATGGCGAAGTGGTACCAGAAGGCCATCATGGCGGTACCGCCAATGAACTGCTGCATGATGTGCGCGAGGCCCACAGCCAGGGTGGGAGCACCGCCGGTGCGGGACACGATGCTTTCCTCACCCACATTGGCTGCTGTCTGGGACAGGAACTCCGGGGTGATGTTTACCCCGGCGAGGCCCAGGCTGTTGACCCAGGTGGCTGCTGTTTCCACCGTCCCGCCGGTCAGCGCGGCCGGTGAGTTCATGGCGAAGTAGAGTCCGCGGTCGATGGAAATCGCGGCCACCAGGGCCATGATGGCCACGAATGACTCCATCAGCATGCCGCCGTAGCCAATGAACCGGGTCTGGCGTTCCTTTTCGACGAGCTTCGGGGTGGTGCCGGACGAGATCAGGGCGTGGAAGCCGGACAGGGCACCGCAGGCGATGGTGACGAACAGGAACGGGAACAGGGCCCCCGGGAACACGGGTCCGTTGTCCCTGCTGGCAAATTCACTGAAGGCGGGGACGGTGATCTCCGGGCGGACCACGATGATGGCCAGCGCGAGCATCACGATGACGCCGATCTTCATGAACGTTGAGAGGTAGTCCCGGGGTGCCAGGAGCAGCCACACGGGCAGGATGGCGGCAATGAAGCCGTAGACGATGAGCCCCCACGCGATGGTGACCTTGTCCAGGCTGAAGATGTCAGCGCCCCACGGGGTTTCGGCCACGATGCCGCCGCCGACAATAGCCGCCATCAGCAGGACGAAGCCGATCAGCGACACTTCCATGACCTTGCCGGGCCGGAGGTAGCGGAGGTAGACGCCCATGAACAGGGCGATGGGGATGGTCAAACCCACGGAGAAGACACCCCACGGGCTTTCGCCCAGGGCATTGACAACGACGAGCGCGAGGATGGCCACGATGATCACCATGATCAGCAGGGTGGCAATGAGGGCCGCCGTGCCGCCGATCACGCCAAGCTCCTCGCGTGCCATCTGGCCCAGGGACCTTCCACCGCGCCGCATGGAGAAGAACATCACCAGGTAGTCCTGGACAGCGCCGGCAAGGACGACGCCGATAATGATCCAGATAGTGCCGGGCAGGTAGCCCATCTGGGCTGCAATGACAGGACCCACCAGCGGTCCGGCGCCGGCGATGGCGGCGAAGTGGTGGCCGAACAGGACATTGCGGTCAGTCCGGACGTAGTCCTTGCCATCGGCCTTGTACTCGGCCGGCGTCGCACGGCGGTCGTCAGGCCGGGTGATGTAGCGCTCAATAACCTTGGAGTAGAAGCGGTAGCCGATGAGGTAGGTGCACACCGAGGCAAAGACGAACCAGATGGCGTTGACGGTCTCTCCGCGGATGATGGCCAGCATGAACCAGGCCAAACCGCCCAGCAGGGCGATGCCTGCCCACAGCGCGATCTTCCCCGGCGTCCATTTCCGGTCTTCTGCCTCGCGGACCTCCTCATCGATGGCTGTCGGGGGCAGGGCCGGGTCAGTGGCCACCACGCCCCTTTCCCCGGATGCGTTCCTCCGTTGATCAGGCGTTTCGGCCATGTCTCCTCCTTGAGATTGTTTCGCTTCTGCTGTGACGCACCCTACCAACCCGCAGCCCCATTCCAGGGGCGTTCTGCCAGATGGCGCAGAAACCTGCGCTGAGCGGAGGGGAAGCGGCGACGAACGACGGATCAGCTTGGGGTCGCAGCCGGACCAACGCAGCGAAGGCCCCCGTCCGAACACTTCGGGCGGAGGCCTTGGCTCGTGGGAAAAGCGTAAAGCTGCTCCTCAGGCGTGTGAGTAGGTGAGGCAGTCAGCGTTGTCCGCCCCGGGGCCGACATGCACCTCTGCGGCCTTGCACATCAGGTGGTCGTTGTGGACACATTCAGAGCGCTGGCAGGCTCCGACGTCGGCAAGGACTTTGGGCAGTCCGCCGTGCATGCCCGTGTCGATAAAGGTGGCGCAGTGCGCGTGGTTTTCGGCGCCGCCGACCGTGATGGCGGCAGCATTGCAGTTGGTGTGATCGTTAAAGGAACAGTTCGTTACGCTGCAGTCGGCCACGTGGGTTGCCATGAGCTTCCTCCAAGTTCCACCGCCCGGCCGGGCGGCTCCTGAGCCCCACGCTAAACCTGTCCACTGCAATCAAAAAGACCCAATTGTGTTGCCTATTTCCCCTGCGCCTGCTGGATCATCCTCGCCTCGCACAGATCCAGCCAGCGGACCTCCGCCTCGGTCTGGAAAATCAGGGAGTCCAAGACCAGAAGCCACGCCGTATCAACGCTCCGCTGGCTCGAAGCCGTCTCCCGGCGGGCTTTGGTGTAGTCCTGCAGCGCCCGGACGGAGGCCATCCGCTGGCCCTGGATGATGGCCTGGATATCGACGCCGGGCACGGTGACAGCGAGGGCCAGCTTGATGGCCAGCTCATTGCGCGGCGGGTTGTTCCGCTCCACGGGGGCCGCGAACCACTCCCGGATCTCCGCCCTTCCGGCCGCCGTAATGCTGTACACCACGTGCCCGTTCCCGTCGTCGCCGTCCCTGGCCACCAAAGCGTCGCGTTCCAGGCGGTCCAGGGTGGTGTACACCTGTCCAATGTTCAACGGCCAGGTGTTGCCGGTGCGGTTCTCGAACTCGGCCCGCAGCTGGTAGCCGTAGCGCGGCTGGTCCTGCAGCAGGGCGAGGAGGCTATGGCGGATGGACATGCTGTTCCTTGTGCTCGGCGGGCAACGGTCTGCGGGGCGGAGCACTCACATGAGCAGCAGGATCTTTCCTACGTGGTCACCCGTGTCGAAGTACCGGTGGGCCGCACGAACCTGGTCGAGCGGAAAGGTCTTTGCCACCAGCGGCCGCACCCGACCGTCACTGACCAGCGGCCAGACGGCCTCGCGGACGGCGTTCATAATGGCACCCTTTTCCTCCACGGGCCGCGGGCGCAGGGCCGTAGCCACCACGGCGGCCCGCTTTTGCAGCAGCTGCCCCAGATCGAGCTCCCCCTTGGTGCCGCCCTGCAGTCCGATCACCACCAGGCGTCCATAGTCAGCGAGCGCGTCCACGTTCTGTTTGAGGTATTTGGCTCCGACGACGTCGAGGATGACGTCTGCGCCTTTGCCTCCGTTCTGGCGGCGGAGGCTCTCGGGAAAATCCTCTTCGGCGTAGTTGATGGCAATGTCCGCACCCAGGAAGGCCTTCGCCGTGCTCACTTTTTCATCAGAGCCCGCGGTAGTGGCAACCCTGGCGCCGAGCGCCTTGGCCAGCTGGATGGCCATGGTGCCGATCCCGCCGGTGGCTCCGTGGATCAGGACAGTTTCACCCTCCTGAAGCTGGGCGGTCATGACCAGGTTGGAGTAGACGGTGGCGGCAACTTCGGGAAGGGCTGCTGCGGTCACCAGGTCCACGCCGTCGGGCACCCGCAGGACCTGTTCGGCACGGACGGCCACCTGCTGGGCGTAGCCGCCCCCGGCCAGCAGCGCCACCACTTTGTCCCCGAGGGAAAACGCCTTCGTGACACCGGGACCGAACCCGGCGATCCGGCCGGATACCTCAAGGCCGGGGATGTCCGATGCGCCGGGCGGGGGCGGGTAGAAACCCCTGCGCTGCTGCACGTCCGCCCGGTTGAGGCCGGCCGCGACGACGTCGATCAGCACCTCTCCGTTACCGGGTACCGGGGCCTCGACCTCGCGGACCTCCAGCACTTCCGGGCCGCCCGGCTCCGAAATGTAGACGGCTTTCATGGAACACTCCCGTTTCTGACTGAATACTGCGTGCAACCAGTGTGCACCGGACACCTTCCGGACTCTGTTTTGTTGCAGGCAAGTGCCTATGAAACACTACTTGTTGAGGAAGGTTGTCCGAGCGGCCGAAGGAGCTAGTCTTGAAAACTAGTGTGCGGTAACCCCGTACCAAGAGTTCGAATCTCTTACCTTCCGCGAAAAAGGACCCCTGTCCGCCAGCACGCCTGGCAGACAGGGGTCCTTCGTTTAACCTGCGGCGGGCACCGCCGGCCCTGACGTGGCCGCCATGACGGGAACCGGTGCCGCCACGTAAATCGTCCTGGCAAATTTCCGCCGTCCCCTTCCAGCAAAGCTACTGGCCGGTATCCTTTGTGATAGTCGGCACACTGGGGCAGATGCCGGCCACCACATACCGCCAACAGCATCACCGGAACCGGGGCTACTGGGGCTCCCGGCCGGAAGGTGGCCCGTTCCGCTGGGGAGCGTCCCGCCGAATGCACGCGCTATCAACCCTGCGTTCATTCAGCGCTGTTGTGATGTGCCGGATACCACTTGACCAGGAGCAGGATCCGGGCCCCTGTCCGTCGGTACAACCCGGACATCTTCCATTGGGTCCCCACCGGGACACCCCTATGAAAGTAAGAGCGGATGCATCACACACCTTGGAAACTAGCGCTGGGGACAGCGTTGTCGGCGGGGCTGCTGGCTCCCCTGGCAGCATTTCCCGCAGTTGCGGACACTACAGCCGCGGAGGTCTCACCCGCGGCAGGCACATCCCCCGTTGTCATCAACGAGGCCTACCTCAGCGGCGGCAGCACGGGCGCCGCCTACAAGAACCGGTTCCTGGAGCTTTACAACTCCTCGGACGCCCCGGTGCGGCTGGACGGCTGGTCAGTCCAGTACCGTTCCGCAACCGGGCTCGCAGCCCCCACCACCGTGGCACCCCTCACCGGCACCATCGCGGCAAAGGGTCATTACCTGATCCAGGGTGCCAGCAACGGAACCAACGGCGCCGCCCTCCCCACCCCGGACCTCGTGGCGGGCGGCCTGAACTTCAGCGGCACATCCGGCACCATCGTGCTCGCCAAGCAGCCCACCGCCGTCGCGCTTTCCACAGGTTCCCAGGTGGAGCCCGCAGGCGTTGCGGACCTGCTGGGCTACGGCTCCTCCAACACCTTCGAGACCGCAGCAGCTGCAGGCCCTGCGGGTACGGGCGACGCCAGGAGCCTGAACCGCAGCGGAGGTGCGGACAGCAACAGCAACGCCGCCGACTTCAGCCTCAGCACCACAATCAGTCCAACCCCAAGCGGCTCCACTGCCCCCGGGCCCGATCCCAGTCCGGACCCCACCCCGGATCCGGCCCCCGTGCCGTCCAGCACGTCGATTGCCGAGATCCAGGGCACGGGTGCGCAAAGCCCCCTCACCGGCTCAACAGTGACCACCACCGGAAAGGTCACCGCAGTCTTCCCCACCGGCGGCCTTAACGGCTACTACCTGCAGACACCGGGAACCGGCGGCGACCTGACGGCAACCAACCATGCCGCGTCGGACGGAATCTTTGTCTACTCCCCCGCCACGGTGGCATCGGTCCAGGCCGGAGACCACGTGCAGGTGACAGGTGCCGTGGCGGAGTACTACGGGATGACCCAGCTGAACGTCACCGCGGCCGCCGGACTCACCAAGCTGGCCGAGGCCGCGCCGGAGGTCAAGGCCACGCCCTTCACACTGCCCGCCGGCGAGGCCTTCCGCGAATCCCTGGAAGGCATGCTCCTGGCACCCCAGGGGCCGCTGACCGTCACGGACAACTACTCCCTGAACCAGTACGGCGAGATCGGCCTCGCCGGCGGAACAACGCCGCTGGTCCAGCCCACCGCCGTCGCTCCCTACGGCTCCGCCGGGTACACCGCGACGGTGGCGGACAACGCCGCCCGCGGAATCAAGCTCGACGACGGCTCCAGCACCAACTTCCTCAAGGACCCCACCACGAAGGCGCAGGTCCTTCCCTACCTGACCACGGCCGACCCGGTACGGGTAGGCTCCCCTGCCACCTTCACCACCAATGTGGTGCTGGGCTACGGCAACAATGCCTGGAAACTCCAGCCGCTGACCCACCTCACGGATACGAACAAGGCCTCTGTCCAGCCCGCAACCTTTGGGGCCACCAGGACGGAAGCTCCCGCAGCGGTGGGCGGCAACCTCAAGATCGCCTCCTTCAACGTGCTCAACTACTTCCCCACCACAGGGGACACCCTGACCGGCTGCACCTACTACGAGGACAGGGCCGGCAACCCGATCACGGTCCGCGGCGGGTGCGATGCCCGCGGGGCTGCCAACGCGGAGAGCTTCAACCGGCAGCAGGACAAGATCGTTTCCGCCATCTCCAAGGCCGGCGCGGATGTTGTCACGCTGATGGAGATCGAAAACTCGGCACAGTTCGGCAAGAACCGGGACGACGCCCTGGCCAAGCTGGTGGACGCCCTGAACATCGAGACGCCGGGCATCTGGGACTACGTCCGCTCACCTGCCAACGCGCCGCCGCTGAGCGACGAGGACATGATCCGCACCGCGTTCATCTACAAAAAAGCCGTGGCGGAGCCCGTGGGTGAATCCATCATCCACAACGACACCGTGGCGTTCTCCAACGCCCGCAAGCCGCTGGCCCAGGTGTTCAAGCCCGTGGGTGGCGGTGCGGGGACAGAGTTCATCGCCATCGCAAACCACTTCAAGTCCAAAGGCTCCGCTGCCACGCCCGAGGACACGGACCAGGGGCAGGGCGCATCAAACCTGGCGCGCACAGCCCAGGCGAAGTCCCTGCTGGAGTTCACCAAGTCCCTGCAGCAGTCCAAGGGCACGGACAAGGTGTTCCTGATCGGCGACTTCAACGCTTATGCCAAGGAAGACCCCATCAATGTCTTCACGGCTGAGGGCTACGTCAACCAGGACGAGAAGGCCCGCAACGCCGACGGCTCCGCCAAGCACTCCTACCTCTTCGGCGGCATGGTGGGCTCGCTGGACCACATCCTGGCTTCCCCTGCCGCCAATGCGGTGGTCACCGGGGCTGACATCTGGAACATCAACTCGGTTGAGTCCGTTGCCCTGGAGTACAGCCGCTACAACAACAACGTCACCAACTACTACGCACCGGACCAGTTCCGCGCCAGTGACCACGATCCCGTGGTGGTGGGCCTGGACCTGCAGTCCGCTCCCGCCGCCGTCGACCTGAACTTCCTGGGCGTCAACGACTTCCACGGCAGGATCGACACCAACACGGTCCTGTTCGCCGGCACCATCGAGAAACTCCGCGCGGCGGCCGCCCCCGGCGTCACCGCCTTCCTCTCAGCCGGCGACAACATCGGCGCGTCGCTGTTTGCCTCCGCCGTAGCCAAGGACCAGCCCACCATCGACGTCATGAACGCCCTGGACCTGAGGGCCTCTGCCGTCGGCAACCACGAGTTCGACGGCGGTTGGGCCGACCTGCAGGACCGCGTCATTGCCGGCGGCACCAACGCCCGGTTCCCCTACCTGGGTGCGAACGCCTACAGGAAGGGCACCACCGAGCCGGCCCTGCCCGAGTTCACCGTCCTGGACATGAACGGCATCAAGGTTGCCGTCATCGGCACGGTCACCCAGGAAGTACCCTCCCTGGTGACCCCCGCCGGCATCGCCGACCTTGAGTTCGGCGATCCTGTGGACGCCATCAACCGTGCAGCTGCACGGATCACCGCGGAGAAGCTGGCCGACGTCATCATCGTGGAAAACCACGACGGCGCCGGTTCGGGAACGGTGGAAGGCTCCACCTTGGAAGAGGAGGTGGCTGCCGGCGGTCCGTTCGCGAAGCTGGTCACCGAAACCTCCGCGGATGTTGATGCCATCTTCACCGGCCACACGCACAAGGAGTACGCCTGGGACGCGCCCGTCCCGGGCGCCGAGGGCAAGACCCGCCCGATCGTCCAGACGGGCAATTACGGCGAGAACGTGGGGCAGATCCAGCTCACCGTGGACACCGCCACCCGGCAGGTGACCGCGTACAAGGCCGGAAACGTGAAGCGCACCACGGATCCTGCCGCGGATCTCATCGCAGCCTACCCGCGCGTGGCCGCCGTCGACGCGATCGTCAGGAAGGCACTCGCGGACGCCGCCGTCGTCGGCAACCAGCCCGTTGGTACCGTCACGGCGGACATCACCACGGCCTTCACCACGGACGCCGCCGGTTTGGCCAAACGCGATGACCGCGGCAGCGAGTCCACCCTGGGCAACCTGGTGGCAGATTCCCTGCTCAACTCGCTGCAGCCCGCCGAGCTGGGCGGCGCCGAGATCGGTGTGGTCAATGCCGGCGGTTTGCGGAACGAGCTCTACTACGCCCCGGACGGCACCATCACCTATGCCGAGGCCAACGCGGTACTTCCGTTCGTCAACAACCTGTGGACCACGTCCCTGACGGGTGCGCAGTTCAAGACGCTGCTGGAGCAGCAGTGGCAGACTAACCCGGACGGCACGGTTCCCAGCCGCGCCTACATCCAGCTGGGTCTGTCCAAGAACGTGAACTACACGTACGACGCCGCACGGCCGGCCGGTGACCGCATCACCTCGGTCCGGGTGAACGGGGCTGCGCTCGATCCGGCACGGTCCTACCGGGTGGGTACGTTCAGCTTCCTGGCAACCGGGGGCGACAACTTCCGCGTCTTCACGGAAGGATCCAACACCAAGGACTCGGGGCTGGTGGACCGTGACGCCTGGATCGGCTACCTGCAGGACAGCAGCCCGGTTTCGCCCGATTTCGCGCGCCGCTCAGTGGCCGTTACCAACACCACCGCCACGGAGGTCAAGCCCGGCGAACAGGTCAGCCTTACGGTCTCCAAACTGGACCTGACCTCACTGGGCAGCCCGGTCAACAAGACCCTCACGGCAGTGTTTACGGACACCGCCGGGGTTGTGGCCGAGCTCGGGTCCGTGCCGGTCACGGCCGGTTCCGCAACGGTCAACCTGCCGGTCCCGTCCGGTGCCGCGGCCGGGCCGGGAACCCTGGTCCTCACCGCCGCGGAATCGGGCACGAGGGTCACGGTGGGGGTCGAGGTGGCGGCAGCCGGTCCTGCCGGGCCGGTGTGCACGGCCCCGGTCAAGCCCGCACGGCCTGCGGACCTGGCGGGCCAGCTGAACTACGGCCAGGCCATGGCTGCCTACCGGGCCTGCCTGCGCGGCTGACGCCCCGTCTGGAAGCGTGAAAGGTCCGGAATACCGCTGACGCTCTCTCACCTAAAGCGCCATTTCCCCACATGCTCTCTCACTCGTGAGAGAGCATGTGGGTTTTAAGCGCATTAAGTGAGAGAGCGTCCCGGGGGTCTACAGCCCCAGGATGGCTCGCGCGATTTCGTCGGCGTCCCGGAGCGTCCGCTGGCCGCTCCGGTAGGCGGGCTGGCCGGGCTGCACGGCCTCCGCGGCGATGGCTGTCCCCCATTGCGAGGACGAAAGCTGCAGGCCCAGCACGTAGAGGTTCTCCGTCACGGACCCGTTCGCTGCCAGGGGCCGGTAGGGGTGGGGCACAACATCCAGGCCCGTGGACTGCACGGGGGCGCCCTCCGCCGTCATCATCAGCCTCGGCCTGACCAGCCCGTCCGCGAGCAGCTGCTCAAGCACCGGCGAATCGTTTGCGGACACCCTGTTGCCGGGGGCGAGCGCCTCCACCATGGTCCTTGCGGCCACGGGCGGTCCGTCCACCCAGGGGGACGAGGCGGTGAACACAGCGTTCCTGCGGTCCACGCCGAACTTCGGGTCGGGCCCGACGAAGCTGACAATCCCGGCCCGTGCCAGCGCAGCCAGCTGCTCCGAACGGAGCGCCGGCGGCCCGCTGGCCAGCCCTTCCACAAAGGACTCGAACCAGCCCCGCAGCCCGGCGACCCATGATTCGTCGGTGATGCCGCCGTCGGCCACTGCTGTTTTCAGGACCGCCCGGCCGCGGTGCAGGGCGCCGATGGCCATCTTCACCGGATCATCCTCGCCAAGGGCCGAGCGGCGGGCGTCGTCGAGCAGGTATTCGACGACGGCGGCGTCAAGCTGGGTGCGCGACGCGAAGGAACGCCCCGCCAGCGGCGCGGCCAGCCCGGGAAGGTCGAGCCGGTGCCGCGGGCCCACGTGCACGGCAAGGACGCTTTCGACACTGTCCTCCCACTTGGCAGCGCTGTGGGCATGCGGGTGCAGCGCCTCTTCAAGCGCGGTAAGGAAAGCGGCGGTATCGGGAACCGCGCCGGGCTGCGAGCGCACCAGGGTTGAGTAGTACGCCCAAAGCGTGTCGCGGTGCAGCAGCGGCCAAAGGTCGTGGTCGAAACCCGGCCGGATCCCGGCGGTGCGGAAGCGTTCCAGGGCGGCGTCAGTGAGGTACCGCAGGGTGACCGAAGCAGGGTAGTAGCCGGCGAGCGCCGCTTTGGCCCGGTAGGGCGTCCCCCGGCGTGAGGCGGCGATGATCAGCGGCTCCTGGCCGGACGGTTCGTAGTCCAGCTTCCCGCCGTTGCTGACGAACTTCCCGCCGCGGCCCTCGGTGAGCTGGCCCATGGCGTCAAAGAAGTTCAGGCCCATGCCGCGGACCAGGACGGGCTGGCCGGCGGGAATGGCCGCCCAGTCGACGTCTGCAGGCACCGCGGGCGGCAGGTACCGCAGGCCCAGCTGCTCCGCCGCGCCCTGCAGTTCCCGTTGTTCCGGGTTCAGCCGGGAAGGGACGTGCCCCAGGGCCAGCACCACGGCGCCGGTGCGAAGCGTCGATCCCCCTGCCAGGCCGACGTCGAACGTTCCGTCCGCGGCCGGACGCACCGACTCAGCGGACGTTTCATGGAACTGGATGGTGACGCCGTCGGGAGCCTTTTCCGTCAGCTCGTCCAGTGTGCAGCGGAGGTACCGGCCGTACAGGGCCCGGCTGGGAAAGTCACTGGATCCAAGCACCGCCAGCTCCGCCAGCTCATCCGGGGTGAGGGACGGCGACGGGTGTGCCTGCTGCTCCGCCCGCCACTGGTCAAAGGTGGTCCCGGCGACGGGCGCTGCCAGGGCAGGGTCCTGCGGAACCAGCGTGGGATAGAAGGACTGCGTGTTCATCAGGTACAGCCGTGACTGCTGCGGCTGCCACACGTGCCCGGGCCCTGCCGGGTAGGGGTCGATGACGTCGATGTGGAGCTGCACGGCGCCGGTACCGTCCGTGGCAAGGGCAGCCGCGTGCGCGAGCAGGCGTTCCAGAACGCTGGTGCCCCGGGGACCTGCACCGATGATGGAGGTCCGGATGCTCTGCGTTTTTTCCACGGCATCCAGCGTACGGGCTGAACGCGTGACTTGCCCGCCGGCAGCTAAGTTGTTTGGATGGCCCAATGACCACCACTGCAGCTGACTCAGCGCCCGAGCCCGTCGACGAGAACGTCTGGCTGGAGGAGATCTACGGCGAAGAGCAGCTTGCCTGGGTCAAGGAACAGAACTCGCGCACCGAAGACCTCCTGGAGGACGCGGACTACGCCGGCCTGGAAGGAAGCATCCTGGAGGTGCTGGACTCCACGGACCGGATCGCCATGGTGGGCAAGCGCGGGGACTGGTACTACAACTTCTGGAAGGACCGCCACAACCCCAAGGGCCTGTGGCGGCGCACAACGTGGGAGAGCTACTGCACGGATTCCCCGGAATGGGACGTGCTGCTCGACGTCGATGAGCTGGCTGCGGCGGAGGGCCAGGAGTGGGTTTTCCACGGCGCTACATTCCTGCGCCCCGGTGCCGGGGAGCCCTACCGGCTGGCGCTGCTGGCGCTCTCACCGGATGGCGGCGACGCGAACAGGTACCGGGAGTTCGACGTGGAGAGCCGGTCCTTCGTGGATCCGGCCCGGGGCGGTTTTGACCTGCCGACGGCGAAGGGCAACGTTTCGTGGCTGGACGCGGACACGCTGCTGGTCGCCTCCACCGCGGACGGGCTGCCGAAGACTGCTTCGTCCTACGCCCGCACGGCGGTCACCCTGAAGCGCGGCGCTGAGCTGGCCGGCGCGCCCCTGCTGTTCGAGGTCCCCGAGCACCACATGATGGCAGTGGTGGCGCACGACTCCACGCCCGGATTCGAGCGGACCTTCGCCGTTGACTACATCGACTTCTTCAACCGCAGGAACCTGGTGCTGCGGGACGGTGAATGGATGCAGATCGACGTGCCCACCGACGTAAACGTCAGCGCGCACCGGGAATGGCTCCTGTTCCGGCCCCAGCAGGACTGGGCAATCGACGGAACCACCTACCCGGCCGGTTCACTGCTTGCCTGCGGGTTCGAGGACTACCTCGCCGGCGCACGGGAGCTGGCGGTGCTGTTCGCGCCCGACGCCCGCACGTCGCTGCAGTCCTGGAGCTGGACCCGGAACTTCCTGCTGCTCAACCTCCTCAAGGATGTTTCGTCCGAAATCCGGGTCCTTGATCCTTCCCGCCCGTCTGACGGTCCGGGTGGCGCCTGGGCCGCCACGCTCCTCGACGCCTGCCCGCCCCTGCACGATGTCAACGCCTACGCTGTCGACGATGAAGACGCGGAAGCGTCCGACGGCGGTGCGGGTGACGACTTCTGGCTCGTCGCCACCGGGTTCACCACTCCCACCACGCTGATGCGCGGCACCCTGGAGCGGACCTCAGACGGAACGCCCGGCGTGGTGAGCCGGCACGCCGTGGTGAAGGCGTCGCCGTCGTTCTTTGCAGACGCCGATTACGAAGTGCAGCAGCATTTTGCCGTGTCCGAGGACGGCACCCGCGTTCCCTATTTCCAGGTGGCCCCGCGGAACCTGGCGCTGGACGGGCAGAATCCCACGCAGCTTTCCGGCTACGGCGGGTTTGAGGTGTCCCGCACGCCGGCTTACAGCGGCACGGTGGGCAGGGCGTGGCTGGAGCGCCGCACCTCGCTGTCTGCCGGTGCTGACGGGGATGCTCCCCACTCCCGCGGCGGCGTCTACGTGGTGGCGAACATCCGCGGCGGCGGCGAGTACGGGCCGGCGTGGCACCGCGCAGCCCTCCAGGAGAACCGGCACAAGGCTTACCAGGACTTCGCCGCCGTCGCCCGGGACCTCATCTCCCGCGGGGTCACCTCCCGCGAACGGCTGGGCTGCGTGGGCGGCTCCAACGGCGGGCTGCTGGTGGGCAACATGCTCACCCGTTACCCGGAACTGTTCGGCGCCGTGTCCTGCGGGGTGCCGCTGCTGGACATGCGCCGCTACACCAGGCTTTCCGCCGGCCACTCATGGATTGCCGAGTACGGCGACCCGGACGTCCCCGAACAGTGGGAATACATCAGGACTTTCTCCCCCTACCACCTGCTCAAGGACGGGGTGGAATACCCGGAAACGTTCATCTGGACCGCAACCTCCGATGACCGGGTTGGTCCGGTCCAGGCGCGCAAGATGGCCGCCCGGATGCTGGCCATGGGCATTCCGAACGTCTGGTTCCATGAGGCGCTGGAGGGCGGGCATGCCGGGGCATCCGACAACCGGCAGGCGGCGGCACTGCAGGCACGGAGCCAGCACTTCCTGTGGAAGGCCCTGGCAGGCGGACTGGCGTAGCGGTGGGCCTGGACCTGCGGCGGGCGGAGCCTGCCGACGTTGAACGGCTGGCGGCGGTCCACGTCCGCTGCTGGCAGGAGACCTACCGCGGGATGCTGTCCGACGGGTTTCTCGACTCCCGGGTCCCGGCCGACCGGCTGCCTCTCTGGCGGCACCTGCTGGAGTCAGCAGAACCGGGAGTCGTGTGGGTGGCGTCCGACGGCGGAACTTTGGTTGGGTTTGCGGGCGTCCACCACGTGCCTGCCGGGGATACGACGCATGCTGCCGCGCCGCCGTCGTCCGGGGACCTGGAACTTTGGGGACTGTACCTGTTGGCGTCCCACCAGCGGCTTGGCCTGGGACGCCGCCTCCTTGAGGCCGCCCTGGGCACCAGCGCGGCGAGCCTGTGGGTGGCCGCGGACAACGGGCGCGCCATCGGCTTCTACCGGCACTTCGGCTTCGAACCGGACGGGGCCGCGGACACGATTCCGGACTGGGAACACCTCCGCGAAATCAGGATGGTCCGGGGCGGGCAGCCCCGGCAGTGACGCGGGCCCCAGGCAACTGCGGGGTGCTTTGAGGAGTGCTGCGGGCGGGCAGGTGATCCGTTTTGCACTGCATGGCCCGTTCTGCGTATCCTTGGTGGGCTAGGAATAGCAATTGGAGACGTGCCAGAGCGGCCGAATGGGCTTCACTGCTAATGAAGTGTGGGGCACAACTCCACCGGGGGTTCAAATCCCCCCGTCTCCGCGTTTTGGCCCCGGTCCTGGACCGGGGCCTTTTTGCGTTTCCGGGCTCTTTGGGATCCCGGGCCTTTGGGCACCCGGGCCTTTGGACCCGGGATTTAATGTCCGGTTCCTGCGTCCGGGGTGCGGACACCGGGGGCCCGGCACGTTCTGCCGGTGGCAGGATGAACGGATGGCAGCAAGCAACGCGGTGGATGGGACACCCGGGACCGCCCAGGCATGGAGTCCCCGCCTGGCCCTCCTGGTGGCCGCCACCTTCTTTATGGAATTCCTCGACGGCACCGTCCTCACAACGGCCATCCCCAATATCGCTGCCGACTTCCGGGTGCCGGCTCCGGACGTCAACATCACCATGACGGCGTACCTGCTGACCGTGGCCATGGGCATTCCGCTCAGCGGCTGGCTGGCGGAACGGTTCGGTGCCCGCCGGATCTTTTGCCTTGCCATTGCCATCTTCACCATCGCATCACTGGCGTGTTCGCTGAGCCAGGACCTCGCCGCCCTCACCCTCAGCAGGATCGCCCAAGGTTTCGGGGGCGCCATGATGGTTCCCGTCGGAACCCTCGTGGTCCTTCGCGGGACGCCCAAGGCCGAACTGCTGCGCGCCACCGCATTCCTGGTGTGGCCCGGACTGCTGGCGCCCGTCCTGGCTCCGCTGGTTGGCGGGGCGCTGACGACATACCTGTCCTGGCACTGGATTTTCCTGATCAACCTTCCCCTGGGTGCGGCCGCATTCCTGGCGGCTCTCCGGCTGGTGCCCGCAGGAGCGGGCGATGGCGGGCGGCGGCTGGACTGGCTGGGGCTGGCCCTCACCACGCTCGGCGTGGGGGCACTGGTAGTGGGCCTTGAACTGGCGAGCACGCATCCGGACGCTCCCTGGGCTGCCTTGAGTGCCGGATCAGGAGCGGCTGCCCTGGCGTGCGCCGTGCTCTGGATGCGCAGGGCCCGCAATCCGCTCTTTGACCTGGGGGTTTTCAGCACCCGAACATTCAGGGCGATGGCCACCGGTGGGTTCGCCTACCGGCTGACCATCAGTTCCGTTCCCTTCCTGCTGCCGCTGATGTTCCAGGCCGGGTTCGGCTGGTCCCCCCTGCACGCCGGTGCCATGGTGGCTGCGGTCTTTATCGGCAACATCGGCATCAAGCCGGCCACGACTCCCCTGATCCGGCGTTTTGGCTTCAAGGCCATGCTCGTGTTTGCCTCGTTGGCTTCTGCAGCGACCTTCGCCCTCTGCGCCCTGCTGACGGCGGACACCCCTGAGCCGTTGACCTTTGCGCTGCTGGTCTGCAGCGGGGCCTTCCGCTCCATCGGTTTCTCCGCCTACGCCTCGGTCCAGTACGCGGACATCGCCCCTGCGCAGCTCACCTCGGCGAACGTCGTCTCAGCAACACTGGTGCAGCTCGCCGCTGCCGCCGGCATCGCCGTTGGAGCCCTGCTCATCCGGCTGTTCGACGGACTCGGCACTTTCCCGTCCGACGCCGCCGGCCCCTTCCGCGGAGCATTCCTCGCGATGGCGGTGCTGATGCTGGCGAGCACCGCGGACAGCCTGTTCCTGCCGCGGCACGCCGGCGCAGAAGTCAGCCAGCGCAGAGCCCAACAGGTTTGAACCAGCCCTGCCTTGGCCGGTGTGCGTCACAGCGGCCCACGGGTGGTCCGGTCCGGCGTCAGCCCGCTGGACCAGGCATCCCCCGCGTCAGCCGGCCTGCGCCAGCACCAGCGGAAGGACAGCTCCCGCACCTGCCTCGCGAAGCGCCCGGCCGGCAACCGTGAGCGTCCACCGGCTGTCCACGATGTCGTCTATCAGCATCACGCTGCCGCCCTGCACGGAGCCCAGCGCCGCCTCAAGTTCGGGCCCCACCACCAGGCGGTCCCATACCCCTGCCAGGCGGTAGGCACTGTTGCCGCCGCGGCTCCCGGTGGGACCACCGTGGGCCAGCTGCAGCTCTCCCAGGTACGGGATGCGCCCGATCTCGGAAATGCCCCTGGCAAGGGAGCCCACCAGTTCCGGTTTTCCTCGCGAGGGGACGCTGACGATGGCTGCAGGCCGTCCCGCCCCGCTCCAGCCGGGATTGCGTGAGTCTCCGGCGCCCCACTCGCGCAGAACCTGGACGCAGGCTTGCAGCATGCCCTGATCGACCTGCCGGTCTGCGGCACCGGCCGCGAACAGCTCCCGCAGTGCACCGCCCCAGCCAAGATCGGTAAGCCTTGCCAGGACGCGCCCCTCGGCGAGCCCCTCACCGGGCTTGAGCTTTCCCTTCACCGGAACTCCGAGGCGGTCCATTCCGCTGGGCCACTGCAGCCGCGCCTCCAGCACGCCGCCCGCCCTGCTGAGGGTCTGGCTGGCCGCCGCCGTGGCCTGTTCAGCGATGTCTGCCCGGAACCACTGACCGGCGCAGTTGTCGCACCGGCCACAGGCGTGCGCGGTCTCGTCGTCCAGGACTGAGGTGATGTACTCCATCCGGCATCCGGCCGTGTCCTGGTAGATCACCATGGAGTCCTGCTCGTCCACGCGGGCTTCAGAAATGCGCTGGTACCGCTCGGCGTCGTATATCCAGGGCTGGCCGGTGGACCGCCACCCGCCGCCCACCCGTTCCACGGCCCCGTCTACTGACAGCACCTTGAGCAGCAGTTCCAGCGGAGTTCGGCGAAGGTCTACCCGTGCTTCCAGTGCAACTGTGGAAAGTGCGGTGCCCGCTTCTGCCAGGGCGGTAAGGACGGCCGCCGCCTTCTCTTCAGAGGGCATGGAGGCGGTGGCAAAGTACTGCCAAATGTCGCGGTCCTCCGCGCCCGGAAGCAACAGGACGTCGGCGTTCGCCGCTCCACGGCCGGCACGCCCCACCTGCTGGTAGTACGCAACGGGGGAAGAAGGCGCGCCGAGGTGGACCACGAAGCCCAGGTCTGGTTTGTCGAAGCCCATCCCCAGGGCTGAGGTGGCCACGAGGGCCTTGACCTGGTTGTCCTTGAGGAGCTGTTCCGCCCGCTCCCTGTCGGCGGGGTCGGTGCGGCCCGTATAGGCGAGCACTTCATGGCCGGCCTCGGCCAGCAGCCGGGCCGTGTCCTCCGCTGCGGACACCGTCAGGGTATAGATGATTCCGCTGCCCGGCAGGTCCGCCAGATGCGTCAGCAGCCAGCCAAGGCGCTGTTTGGCGTCGGGAAGGGACAGGACACCCAGCCGGAGGGAGTCCCGGCCAAGGGCGCCGCGGATGGTCAGGACGCCGGCCCCGAGCTGCTCTTCGATGTCGTGCACCACCCGCGAGTTGGCCGTGGCGGTGGTAGCGAGCACCGGGACGGTGTCTGGCAACTGGGTGATCAGGTCCGCGATCCGGCGGTAGTCGGGGCGGAAATCGTGGCCCCAGTCGGAAATGCAGTGGGCCTCGTCAATCACCAGCAGGCCGGTCCGGCGGATCAGTTCCGGCAGCTGGTTTTCGCGGAAGGAGGGGTTGGTCAGCCTTTCCGGCGACACCAGCAGGACGTCCACCTGGTCAGCGGCGAGCTGTTCGCGGACGCTGTCCCATTCCAGCTGGTTGGCGGAGTTGATGGCCACAGCGCGCACCCCGGCGCGGGCGGCGGCAGCCACCTGGTCCCGCATCAGGGCCAGGAGGGGCGACACGATCAGGGTGGGCCCGGCGCCCCTGCGCCGCAACAGCAGGGAAGCCACGAAGTAGACTGCCGATTTTCCCCAGCCGGTGCGCTGGACCACCAGGGCTCTCCGGCCGCCGTCGACCAACGCCTCGATTGCTTCGAACTGGCCCTCGTGGAAGCCTGCCGTCGGGTTGCCGACCAGCTCGCGGAGGACCTCGAGGGCCTGTGCGTGCGTAGCTGTCGAAGAAGGGACATCTGTGGTTGCAGGTTTAGAAAGCCCGGTCCCAGGAAGTGCCGGTTCGGAATGTGCGGTTTCGCTAAGAGCTGGTTCAGGAAATCTGGCGTGCTGGTTATCGACCATTGATTCAGTATCCCAGCCACGTCCGACACCCAGGAGCACGGCCGCTGCTATGTGGATATGCGACGACAGGGGGCGGAAGGCCCATTACTCCAGATGTGTTTATCCACAAACATAGCCCTCCCTCAATTGCCGAGCACCGGCTGCACCGTAAGATAAAGCCCGTGACTAGCGAACAGACAACGGCTTTTGACCTTTCGGCATCCTTCAAGGCGTACGACGTCCGGGGCATCGTAGGCGTGTCCATCACCGCCGAAATCGTCGAAGCCGTGGGGGCCGCTTTCGTGGATGTCCTCAAGCTCGAAGGCCAGACCATCCTGGTGGGCGGCGACATGCGCCCGTCCTCCCCGGACTTCAGCAAGGCTTTCGCCAACGGCGCGGCCACCCGTGGCGCCAACGTTGAGCTGCTGGACCTGATCTCCACTGATGAGCTCTACTTTGCCTGCGGCTACCTGAACCGTGCCGGCGCCACCTTCACCGCCAGCCACAACCCAGCCGGCTACAACGGCATCAAGATGTCCAAGGCCGGCGCAGTGCCCATCTCCTCCGAGTCCGGGCTCAAGGACATCCAGGCGCTGGCCGAGCAGTACCTCAACGCAGGGTCCATGCCGGCTGCCGAAAAACGCGGGCAGATCGGCGTCAGGGACGTGCTCAAGGACTACTCCGAGTACCTCCGCAAGCTGGTGGATCTTTCCGGTTCCCGGCCGCTGAAGGTGGTCGTGGACGCGGGCAACGGCATGGCCGGCCTCACCACCCCCGCGGTGCTGGGCGACACCCTGCTCCCCAAGCTTCCCCTTGACATCGTTCCCTTGTACTTCGAGCTGGACGGATCCTTCCCCAACCACCCCGCAAACCCGCTGGAGCCGGAAAACCTCCGCGACCTGCAGGCGGCAGTGGTTGAGCACGGCGCCGACATCGGACTCGCCTTCGACGGCGACGCCGACCGCTGCTTCGTGGTGGACGAAAAGGGCAACCCTGTGTCGCCGTCGGCCATCACCGGAATGGTGGCGCGCCGCGAAATCGCCCGTGCGAAGGCACAGGGTGAAGCGACACCCACGATCATCCACAACCTGCTCACCTCACGCGCCGTATCAGAGCTCGTAGAGCACGACGGCGGCCGAGCCGTCCGTACACGCGTGGGCCATTCCTTCATCAAGGCCGTCATGGCGGAGGAAGGGGCGGTCTTCGGTGGCGAACACTCGGCCCACTTCTACTTCCGCGACTTCTGGAACGCTGACACGGGCATGCTGGCGGCCATGCACGTCCTGGCAGCCCTGGGCGAACAGGACGGCCCCCTGTCCGAGCTGGGCCGGGAATACGAGCCCTACGTCAGCTCCGGTGAAATCAACTCCGAAGTGGATGACAAGCCTGCCGCCGTGGAGCGTGTCCGCGCGGATTTTGCTGGCGAGGACGTCACCATCGACACCCTGGACGGCAGCACGTTCACGGCCAACGACGGCAGCTACTGGTTCAACCTGCGGCCGTCCAACACCGAACCCTTCCTCCGGCTCAACGCGGAAGCCACGGACCAGGCCACCATGGAACGCATCCGGGACCGTGTCCTGGCGCTTGTCCGGGCATAGGGCAGCATGACGGAAAGCATGGGGCCCGCGACCGAAGAACAGGGTTCCGGCCACCGGGAATCCTGGCGGGACTCAGTACCCGAGGGCACGGCAACGGACTTGGAGAACCTCCTGGGGACGGGAGTCAGCGCCGCCCAGGAACAACTCCAGCGCAACGGCGGCTTCCTCCCCTTCGCGCTGACCGTACAGAACGACGGCGAGGTGCGGCTGGTGGCGGTCTCCCCGGCAGATGCCGGCGAAGGTTCGGACGGGGACTTCGACGCCGAGGCCATGATCAGCGACCTCACCGCCCTGCTGCAGCAGAACCGGAAGGACTTCCGGGCTGCCGCCATCGTGTGCGACATCCTGCTGGTTGAGGAGGACTCCGACGCCATCCACGTGGCAGCCGAGCACCGCGACGGATCTGTCTTCGCAGCCGTGCTGCCCTACGCGGCCAATGCCGGAACGCAGACGTGGGAATTCGGCGAACTGGCCGCCGACGCCAGCGAGCCTGCCATCTGGGTGGACTAGACCGGCCAGGCCACCATGAAGATCAATGCCTTCGCGGACGTGAGCCTCCGGGCTTTGATGGTGCTTGCGGCGGCTCCAGGCGGCGCGTTGCTGACAACACAGAACATTGCCGACTCCGTGGGGACCCCCTACAACCACGTCAGCAAAGCGATGACGAAGCTCCGCAGCCTGGGGCTGATTGAAGTGGTCCGCGGCCGGACAGGCGGCTCCCGGCTCAGCCATGCCGGCCGCACCGCCACCGTGGGGCAGGTCCTGCGCCAGCTCGACACCAGGACCGACGCAGCGGATTGCGTTGCCCCTGGAGGCAACTGCCCACTGATCAATGAGTGCAGGCTCCGCGCCGCGCTGGCCCGGGCCCGCGAAGCCTTTTACCGGGAACTCGATTCCGTGGTGATTGCGGACCTCCCGGGTTCCCGCCAGATGGCTCCGGTCTTTGACATGATCGGACTGCGCCCGGGGCTCTGAACCCGCCCGCAGCTGCGCGGACTGCCCCTGCGGCGCCCCTTCAGAAGACTCTGTTACTACCCGATTTGCGTCAATTTTCTACAAGCTGTAGAACTTGGGTATGAAAACTTGCATTTTGAATGCGGGTATTCGCTAAGGCCGGACGAAGGCCCCGGTCACTACCCTCAGGAGTTCCCATGCTCTCGGAAAAATCCCGCCCCGTCATTGAAGCAACCCTGCCGCTTGTGGGTTCACGGATTGGTGCCATCACGCCCAAGTTCTACGCCCGACTCTTCGCTGCCCACCCCGAACTCCTGGACGGCCTCTTCAGCCGTTCCAACCAGCGCTCCGGCAACCAGCAGCAGGCGCTGGCGGGCAGCATTGCCGCCTTCGCCACCCACCTTGTGAACAACCCGGGCACCCTTCCCGAAACCGTCCTGTCCCGTATCGCCCACCGGCACGCGTCCCTGGGAATCACCGAGCCGCAGTATCAGGTGGTCTACGAGCACCTGTTCGCCGCCATAGCAGAGGACCTGGCCGAGGTCATCACGCCGGAGATCGCCGACGCCTGGACAGAGGTGTATTGGCTGATGGCCGACGCCCTGATCAAGCTCGAGAAGGGCCTCTACGCCGCGCAGGCCAATGACAGGATGTGGATGCCGTGGCGGGTGGCAGCCAAGACCCCCGCCGGTGCGGGCTCCATGACTTTCACCCTTGAGCCGGCGGACGACACCCCCGTCACCGACGCGCTGCCCGGCCAGTACATCAGCGTCAAGGTAACCCTGCCGGACGGCCTCCGCCAGGTCCGCCAGTACTCACTGTCCGGCGAGGCCGGCACCAGCCGCAGCTTCACCACCAAACTCGACGACGGCGGCGAGGTCTCCCCCGTGCTCCACAACAGCGTGCAGGTGGGCGATGTCCTGGAGATCTCCAACCCCTACGGTGAGATCACCCTCAAGGACGGCGACGGCCCGGTGGTCCTGGCGTCCGCAGGGATTGGCTGCACCCCCACCGCGTCCATCCTTCGTTCACTGGCGGAGGCCGGGTCCGAGCGGCAGGTGCTGGTGCTCCACGCGGAAAGCACCCTGGACAGCTGGGCACTGCGCAGCCAGATGACGGACGACGTCGAACGCCTTGATGGTGCCGAGCTGCAGCTGTGGCTTGAGCAGCCGGTGGCCGGAGCAAAGGAAGGCTTCATGTCCCTGCGCGAGGTGGACCTTCCCGCCGACGCGTCGCTGTACCTGTGCGGCCCACTGCCGTTCATGAAGAACATCCGCAACGAGGCCATCAACGCGGGCATCCCGGCCACGCGGATCCACTACGAGGTCTTCGGCCCGGACATCTGGCTGGCCAGCTGATCCATAGCTCCGTACTTGTCGTTTTGGAGTTCCATAACGACAGGTGCGGAGCAATCGATGACGGGCCGGTGGGGAACGACGGCGGCGCCGCACCTTCTACTTGAAAGGTGCGGCGCCGCCGTCGTTATGTTTGTCCCCGAAGGGTCAGCTGTGGTCAGCCATCCGCTCCTTGAGGGCGTCAAGTTCGGAGCGCAGGGCCTCCGGGAGCGAGTCGCCGAACTTTGCGTACCATTCCTCGATGGAGGCCAGCTCGGCATCCCATTCCTCGCGGTCGACGCGGACGGCGTCTTCCACGTGGGCGTGGGTGAGGTCCAGGCCTGTGAGGTCCAGCGAGTGGCCCGCCGGTACGAAGCCGATGGGGGTCTCGATAGCGTCAGCCTTGCCCTCGATGCGCTCGATGGCCCACTTCAGGACGCGTGCGTTGTCGCCGAAGCCCGGCCAGGCGAACCCGCCGTCGGCAGTGCGGCGGAACCAGTTCACCAGGAAGATGTGCGGCAGCCGCTCCGGGTTGGCCTTGCCCGAGACGCTGATCCAGTGCTTGAGGTAGTCACCCGCGTCGTAGCCGATGAACGGCAGCATGGCCATGGGGTCGCGCCGGAGCACGCCAACCTGGCCTGCAGCGGCGGCCGTGGTTTCCGAGGAGAGCGTGGAGCCCATGAAGATCCCGTTGGTCCAGCTGCGGGCCTGGGTGACCAGGGGAACCGTGGTTTTGCGGCGGCCGCCGAAGAGTATGGCGGAGAGCTCAACACCCTCGGGGCTGTAGTATTCCTCGGCCAGCATGTCGATCTGCGAGATCGGCGTGCAGAACCGGGAGTTCGGGTGGGCTGCCGGCTTGTCGGAGTCGGGCGTCCAGGAATTGCCCTGCCAGTCGGTCAGGTGCGCGGGCACCTCGTCCGTCATGCCCTCCCACCACACACCGCCGTCGTCGGTCAGTGCCACGTTGGTGAAGATGCTGTGGCCCTTGGCGATGGCACGCATGGCGTTCGGGTTGGTGCCCCAGCCGGTGCCGGGGGCCACGCCGAACAGGCCGGCCTCCGGGTTGGTGGCACGCAGTTCGCCTTCCTTGCCGATCCGCATCCAGGTGATGTCGTCACCGAGGGTCTCGACCTCCCAGCCCTTAATGGTGGGATCCAGCAGGGCCAGGTTGGTCTTGCCGCAGGCTGACGGGAAGGCAGCGGAGATGTAGTACTTTTTCTTCTCCGGCGAGGTCAGCTTGAGGATGAGCATGTGCTCGGCCAGCCAGCCTTCGTCGCGGGCCATGACCGAGGCGATGCGCAGGGCGTAGCACTTCTTGCCCAGCAGGGCGTTGCCGCCGTAACCGGAGCCGAAGGACCAGATGGAGCGTTCCTCGGGGAAATGGACAATCCACTTGTCCGGGTTGCACGGCCACGGAACATCCGCCTGGCCGGCTTCGAGCGGTGCACCCAGGGAGTGCAGCGCGGGGACGAAGAACGCGTTGGTCTCGGTCATCTTGTCCAGCACGGCGGTGCCGATGTTGGCCATGATCCGCATGGAGGCCACAACGTAGGCGCTGTCCGTGATCTCCACGCCGTACTTGGGATCCTCGGCGTCCAGGTGGCCCATGACGAACGGGATGACGTACATGGTGCGGCCGCGCATGGACCCGGAGAACAGGCCGCGCAGCTTTTCCTTCATTTCGGCGGGCGCCATCCAGTTGTTGGTGAACCCGGCGTCGCGCTTGTTCTCCGAGCAGATGAAGGTCTGCTCTTCAACGCGGGCCACATCGGCGGGATCGGAGAAGGCCGCAAAAGAGTTGGGGAACAGTTCGGGGTTCAGCCGCGTCAGTGTCCCTGCTGCCACGAGCTCGTCAGTCAGCCGGGTGTTTTCCTCTTCGGACCCGTCCACCCAGTAGATGCGGTCCGGCTGCGTTAGCTCTGCAACCTCTTCGACCCACGCCAGCAGGCCGGCATGTGTGGTGGGTGCTTTCTCAAGCAACGGCTTCTGCGCCAGATCGCCCATTTCGGTTCCCTTTCTTGGGGTACATCGGTGTGAGCTAAATGCTATGGTCCGGACCACTGCCGTTTTTGGGACGTAGGCTGATCTTTCGAGGCCACAAAAATGGAATTCCGCGGGAAATCAAGGAATTTCGATGGCAAAATTGGGATTTATGTGACGAAGGTCACCTATACCGGTCTAGTTGCGGAGATTACATGCCTCCCGATTTGTCATGGCAGCCACCCCTCGCGTAAAGTAATTCGAGGTTCAGGGAGAGCGGTTCTTCTCCAGGAACACGAGATGCGCCCATAGCTCAGCTGGATAGAGCGTCTGTCTACGGAACAGAAGGTCAGGGGTTCGAATCCCTTTGGGCGCACCAATCAGGTCCGCTCCGGTTCGCCGGGGCGGACCTTTTGCGTTAAGCAGCGCAAGTTAGTTTGGGGAGCGCGACTTTCGTTGTGCAGCGCGACTTTCCGATCCGACTTCCCCGGCGCACGCGGACCACCCCGCCGCACCCGGGCGTAGGCTTTCCCCATGATGCCCGAGCCTGTTGAGCAGGAATTTGACGTTGTTGTTATCGGCGCCGGCGCCGTCGGAGAAAACGTTGCGGACCGCGTGGCGCAGGGCGGCCTCTCGGTGGTGTTGGTGGAAGCGGAACTGGTGGGCGGAGAGTGCTCCTACTGGGCGTGCATGCCGTCCAAGGCGCTGCTTCGGCCCGGGACTGCACTGCATGCGGCCCAAACAACCCCGGGCGCCAAGGAAGCCGTCACGCGGACGCTTGACGCTGCAGCCGTCCTCAAGCGCAGGGACTATTTCACGTCCAACTGGCAGGATGACAGCCAGGTCGCTTGGGTCAAGGATTCCGGGATCGACCTCATCAGGGGCCACGCCTGGCTCACCGCCCCGCAGGGCGTCCAGGTCGCGGGCCTGGACGGTACCTCTCACCGGCTGCGTGCCCGCCACGCAGTGGTGCTGGCCACCGGCTCCATGCCCAATACTCCTCCCATTGAGGGGCTCGAAGACGTGCAGGTCTGGGGTACGCGGGAGGCCACGTCCGCCAGCGAGGTCCCCGAGCGTCTGGCGGTCCTTGGCGGCGGCGTTGCCGGAACCGAACTTGCCCAGGCGTTCGCCCGCCTCGGCTCGGCGGTGACCCTTGTTACCCGCGGCAGGTTGCTGGGAAAGTACCCGGAGGAGGCCGCCAGCCTTGTGGCCGCGGGGCTGCGCGCGGACGGCGTGGAACTCCGCCTTCACACCGAGACGCAGCGAATCAGCACCAACGACGACGGCACGTTAAGCCTGCGGCTGGGCGACGGGACCACTGTCACGGCGGACAAAGTACTCGTATCCACCGGCCGGCACCCCGCACTGGAGGGCCTGGGCCTGGAGAGTATCGGCGTTGAACCGGATGACCGGGGCCAGTTGGCCATCACCACGGACAACTCCGGCCTGGTGCAGGGCGTACCCGGCGACGGGCCCTGGCTGTATGCGGTGGGTGACGCGGCCGGCAAGAACCTCCTGACGCATCAGGGAAAGTACGAGGCGCGGGCCACGGGCGACGCCATCGCAGCCCGCGCCAGGGGTGAACTGAACGGAGCACCGGAGGACTGGAGCCGGTACTCCCACACAGCCAACCAGCACGCGGTGCCGAATGTAGTTTTCACCGATCCTGAACTGGCTACTGTGGGCCGCACGCTGGAAACCGCCCGCCAGGACGGCTTCAACGCCTCTTCAGTGGAGCTGCCCATCCAGGTGGCGGGGTCCTCGCTGCATTCGGAGAACTACGAGGGCTGGGCCCAACTGGTGATTGACGAAGACCGGCAGGTGCTTCTGGGGGCCACGTTCGCCGGACCGGATGTCTCCGAACTCCTGCACGCCGCAACCATCGCCGTGGTGGGCCAGGTGCCGTTGAACCGCCTATGGCATGCGGTGCCGTCCTATCCGACCATCAGCGAGGTGTGGCTTCGCCTTCTTGAGAAGTACGGCCTCTAAATACCGGCCTAGAGGGCTTATTTGAACTGACTGGTCAGTTTGGTTAGGCTGAGAGCAGATGCATTCCGCGAAAGGCCACCCTTGCTCTCAGCACAACGGCTCTCTGCCCATGGCCGCAGGGATCCCCTCCTTCCGGCAACCTCACTCCACGTCCGGCGCGGCGAACTCCTGCTGGTGACCGGCGGGCGGCAGGACCACCGGACGGCGCTCGCCCTGCTCCTCAGCGGGAGAATGAAGCCGTCCGAAGGGCTCGTCAGCTGGGACGGCAGCGAGCGGCTCAAGGCGCGCCGGCTTGCGAGCGCCCTGGTGGACTCCCCCGGCGTCAACGAGCCCGAACAACACCTCAGCGTGCGCGACCTGGTTACCGAAGACCTGGCCCTGATCCCGCGCCGCTACCGGGGCGCCCTGGTGAGCGGCCCCTGGCTGAAGGTGAACAGCTTCGAGGACATCGCGGACTCTTGGACGGAACAGCTGGACCCTGCCCGGCGGCTCGAACTCCTGACTGCGCTTGCCTTGGCTAACCCGCACACGGACATGCTGGTGGTCGACTCCCCTGACCGGCACACCGCCGACGCCGCTGAATGGCTGCCAAGGCTGCAGCGTCTGGCGTTCGACGCCGGACGGCCGCTCGCCGTCGTCGCCACCGTCGGCGCCCTCCCGCCCTCGTGGGACGGACCCGCCGCCGCTATTGGCAATGCGGTCCCCCTTGAAAGCCCCACGGGTGAATTGCCCGCGCATGGGGATGGCAGGGAACCGGATGCCGTAAACACCACTGAACTCGAAACCGAGGTTGCCACGTGACGGTACTGCGGCTGGCCCGCTCCGAACTTAAGCGCATGACCGCCGGGCTGATGCCCAAACTCACCATCCTTGCGCTGACCATGGTCCCGCTGCTGTACGGGGCGGTGTACCTGTACGCAAACTGGGACCCGTATGGCAACCTGGACAACCTCGATGCGGCCCTGGTGGTGGAGGATGCAGGTGCCACAACCAGCGAGGGCACACGCCTTGAAGCCGGGGCAAAGGTGGCAGAGAGCCTGGTGGATGGCAATGTTTTCCACTGGATCCCGGTGGCCACAACACAGGAGGCGGACCAGGGGGTCAGCAGCGGGGACTACGCCTTCGCCCTGAAGATTCCGGAGGACTTTTCGGCGAACCTGGTATCCCCCGGCAGCTTTGATTCCGCCAGCCAGGCCATGCTCAACGTCACCACCAACGATGCCAACAACTACCTGCTGAGCACCATCGTGGATAAACTCACCACCGCTGTGCACAGCACGGTGGCCACCGAGGTAGGCGAGGAAACGGCAAACCAGCTGCTGACGGGCTTCGGGACCATCCACTCCCAAATGGTCAAGGCAGCGGACGGCGCCGGCCACCTGGCCGACGGTGTGGCCGACCTTCGGGACGGGGCTGCCACCCTCCACGACGGCACCTCAGCCCTGAGCAGCGGAGCCGGCGAGCTGTACGCGGGCCAGGTGAAACTCCGGGATGGAGCCAGCCAGCTGACCGACGGCGCGGGCCAGCTCAGCAGCGGCCTGTCCACGCTCAAGGAAAAGACCGCCACCCTGCCCACGGACTCCCAGACGCTGGCTGCGGGGGCGGCACAGGTGGCTGCCGGAAACGCACAGCTGAACGCCAAAGTGCAGGATGTCGCAGCCCAGCTGGATGCCGCTGACCAGGGCCTCCGGGCATGGGTGGTGGAATCGAACAGCAGGCTCATGGCCGAAGGCGTCCTGACCCAGGAGCAGGCGGACAGGATCGTGGCGGATCTTGACGCCGCGGCCGGTTCGAGCCCGGTGGCAGCCGCCAGGACGAAGATCCAGGCAGATGCGGCACAGATCCAGCAGCTGGCCTCCGGAGCCGAAGCCGTGAGTACCGGCGCTGCCCAGCTTGCTGCGGGCACGCCCGCCCTGAGGGACGCCGTTTCCCAGGCTTCCTCCGGCGCCGACCAGCTCCACACCGGCGCGGCCGCGCTGGCCACCGGAGGGCAGGCGGCCCTCGACGGCGCAGGCCGGCTGGCGGACGGAGCCCGCCAGGTAGACGACGGGGCGGCCCGGCTGGCGGACGGCACCGTCACGGCGGCGGACGGTTCGCGGACCTTGGCGGATGAGATCGGCAAGGGCGCCGGGCAGGTGCCCAACCCGGATGATGCCCAGAAGAGCAACCTGTCCCGCGTCATGGCCGACCCCGTTGCGGTCAGCAACGTCTCGCAGGCCAAGGCGGAATCCTACGGTGCCGGGCTGGCGCCGTTCTTCCTCACCCTCGCCTTGTGGATCGGCATCTTCATGCTGGTCCAGGCCATGCGTCCCATTACCCAGCGGGCGCTGGCCTCCAATGCCCCGTCCTGGAAGATCGCGGTTGGCGGCTGGCTGCCCTTCCTGGCGGTTTCTGTGGTGCAGGCGAGCCTCCTCACCCTGGTGGTAAACCTTGCCCTGGGCCTCAACCCCGCGCATCCGGTGCTGATGTGGCTGTTCATGCTTGCGGCCGCCATGGCCTTCAGCGCGATCATCCAGGGCGTTGTTGCGCTGCTTGGATCGCCGGGCAAACTCGTGGTGCTCATTCTGCTGGTCCTGCAACTGGTGTCCTCGGGCGGCACGTTCCCTTGGCAGACCACGCCGCAGCCGCTCCACGCGGCGCATGAAATCCTCCCCATGGGCTACGTAGTGACCGGCATGAGGCACCTCATCTATGGCGCTGACCTGTCCATGATCGCTCCCACCGTCCTGGGCCTGGCGGGCTACACCGCTCTGGGTGTGGCCATGTCCACGCTGGCCGTTCGAAGGAACAAGTACTGGACACTGAAGACGCTGAAGCCCGAGATCGCGGTATGAACGCCGGACCGCCGGGGCCAGTGAGGACCCTTCGACCCGCCAGGACCACCGCCACCCGCCAGAAACTCTTCGACGCCTCCATGGAACTCATCGGCGAGCGGGGCGCAGCGGGGGTCACCGTTGACGAGATCGCAGCTGCCGCGGGCGTCTCCAAGGGGACCGTCTACTACAACTTCGGCAGCAAATCGGAGCTCATTGCGCAGCTGCTCCGCCACGGGGTGGACATCCTGAAGGCACGCCTGCAGGAGGCGCCGGGCCAGGAGGCCGCGGCCCAGGGGGCAGCCACCGCCGTGTCCGGGGACCCCCTGCTCGCGATGGAGGCAATGATCGGGCAGGCCCTGGACTTCATGTCCGAGTACCCGTCCTTTGCCCGGCTCTGGGTCAGCGAGAACTGGCGGACGCCCAGCGAGTGGCAGGGCACGTTCGCTGTCCTGCGGGGCGAGCTGCTGGCCGTGATTGGGGAGGCAGTGGAAAGGGTGGCTCAGGCCTACCCCGTGGACAGCACCGTTCCGCGGGGCAGCCTTGAAACAGCAATCTTCGGTGCCTGCTTTGTTGTGGGGCTCGACCGCCAGACGTACCACCCTGAACGCACCCGTGACCAAAGCGTTGCGGCAATCATGGCCTTCATGCGCGGCTACGTGCTGCAGCAGCCCGGTCCTCGGGGATGATGGAGCGTATGGGGAAAAGCGGAAAGTTCGCGGTCATTGCCGGCATTGTTGCGGCCGGCCTGCTGGTGCTGACCGGGATGACGCTCGCCGAGCCGGTGTTCGTGGCGTTCCTCGGTGCCCTGGCGCTGGCGTGCCTGGCGTGCCTGGCGTGCCTTATCGAAATCCTGAACCGGGGGCGCCGCATCGCCCTGCTGGCTGCCGGTGCCGGTACCGGCTTTACCGTGGCCTTCTCCCTCGCGTTTGTCAGCACGTGGGAGCTGGCCTTTGCCGGAGAGCCCTCGGTCTTCGGCACGCCGCTCCCCACCGGCGACCCGGACAACTACTTTTTCGGCGCTGCCGCTGCAGCCGTGGCAACACTCTGCGTCCTGTTCCTCGGCGCGGCCTGGCCGCGGGGGCGGCGGCTGCGCACCGCGGCCAGCAAGGGCAGGCAAACGCAGGGCAGGCCCGGCAGGGGCGCAGCGGGGAACAGACGCACGACGACGGCGGCCCGCCCGGCTGCCAAGGGAACGGCCCAGCGCAGGCCGGCAGCACGCACAAGCGGAGCAGGCACAGGCATCAAGGGCGAAGGCGGCCTCCGCGCACCCGCGCGGGTGCCTTCCGTCCCTGCCAGGCGGCCGTCGTCGTCGGCCCCTCCGGCCAGGAACCCGTCGTCGGCAGGGGGCGCGAAGTCCGCGCCCCGGCGCTGACCCCAAGAGCCAAGTCCGCGCCCCGGCGCTGACCCCGGGCGGCAGGATCGCCGCCAAAGCCTTGGTTGGTGCTCGAGTCAGTGCGCGCCGGGGACCTTGAACCTTGTGATGCGCGCGTCCTGTCCGTCCAGCTCCGCCCATGACTTTTCAGTCTCAAGGACTGTGAGGGCGTTGGTGGGGTACCTGGTGGCGGCATCCATGTAGGCGTCGTGGTCGGAATCGCGTGAGGCCAGGTGCATGGCAAGGTCCTGCACTCCGGGCAGGTGCGAGATCAGCATCAGCGTGGTGACTGTATCCGGGACATGGTTGATGACCGTCAGCATCCGGAGCGCCGACGCAGCGTACAGCCCGTCCTCAAGCTTGGGCGTGGGGGCCTTGTCCCCCAGCTCTGAGCACACCCACGTGCAGGTCTGCCGGGTGCGAAGGGCACTGGAGCAGAGGATGAAGTCCGGCACAATGTTGTGCTTGAGCAGCCACCGGCCGGCAAGCGGCGCCTCGCGGTGGCCCCGCTCCTCCAGCGGACGCTCGTGGTCAGCCACCCCGCCCGGCCAGTCGGCCTTGGCATGCCGCATGATCACAAGCCGTCGAAGATGGTGCTCACTCATGGCCCAAGCCTAGCGAACATGCCACGAGCCGCGGGGGCACATGCCCCCCCCGGGAAGGCGGCAGGGGTAGTGCTAGATCGAGTATTCGGGAGCGGCCCAGACAACAACTTCGGGGTGCTCGTAGAACCGGTACCCCTGGCCGCGGACTGTGCGCACGGTGTTGGCAAGGCGGCCCAGCTTGGAGCGGAGCCGGCGGATGTGGACGTCGATGGTGCGCTCGTTGGGCACCTCTTCGGCGTTGCGCCACAGCCCCTCAAGGAGTTCGTCGCGCCCCACGGTGCGGGTGCCGTTCTCCACGAGGTAGTTCAGGAGCTCGAACTCCTTGAACGTCAGGTTGAGCGACTCGCCGTCCAGGTGGACTTCGCGGCGGGCCAGGTCGATCAGGACGCCGGACGGACGCGGCTCCTGTGCCTGCGACGGACGCGGGGCCTCCGTGCGCTGGCGGGCGTTGACGGTGGGGTCACCGAAGGTGGAACGGACGACGTCGAGCGCGGAACCGGGTGTGCCGGCGGGGGCAACGGCAACTGCTGCGTAGCTTTCGGCACCGGACACGAGGGACTGGGCGTAGGCGCGGATCTCCTGGGCCAGCTTGGCGATGGAGGTTCCGGCCGCTGCCGCCGTCTCCTCGTCAATGCCCATGTAGAGGACAAAACCACGGGCAACGTTGTCGTTGGCTACGGGCCGGACGGTATTCGGACCGGCCACCACGGGAGTGGGGACGGTCATGGGTGCCGCCTCTGCGGGCTGGACCGCCCGGAGCTGCCCGTAGGAGCTGGGGTTGAAGCCCTGCGGCGCGTAGCCCTGGGAGGGGAAGCTGCTTCCAGATGATGATGGCGCCAGGGCGGGGCGCGGTCCAAACCCGGGGCGGAGGCCCGAGGGCTGGCCGGCCTTGGCGGCGTTACGGACAGAAATGTGGACGTATCCGGATGCAACTGACATGGAATGCTTACCTCAATGTGAATGGCCGTCATCGCGGCCCGAATGCTGGGAATCCCCGCAATGCGAACTGGGGAGGGGCGCCCGACGCTGGGCTGGGGGCGAATGCCTAAGAACTTCGGAGGGTGGGAAGGTCAGGCGTGCATTCGACAACAGCGCATGTCGGCAGCAGCGGATGTGCTGGGCCAATATTCTGCGGCTGCAGGTGCTGTTGAGTTCTTGTTCACATTGGAAGTGTGCAGCGTAACAATGGCAACTTGCAAGTAACAATGGACGCGATCGTCCGCATAATGAGACAAATTCCGCGATAGTGTTCCAAATCACAATTCTGGACGCTGTAAAAAATAACGCTTGTTATCCGGCGTTCTGCCTTTCTCCACGTGGTCTACAGAATTTTGTTCGACCAAAGAGCGTCCTGCGATTGATCCGTTCACCAGAGCGTCTGATAGCGGAATCTCGCTCTTCACCATGGTGGCGTGTCCAGCCGCCCCCGCTTTTGGACAGAAAAAATTGTGTTCGGAGCTGATGGTTGGGCATACCGAAGCCCGATATGCCGCCGTTTGAACGTCCGCGTCCGGGCGGCCGCGGACGCGGGGATTACACGCTTGGGACCCTCCACGCATCCAGCTCGCTAGGCTGGGATTCACAGCTTGCGCACAGGAAAGCCATAGCCGGGCTTAAACCAATGATCGGAGAGTTGTTCCATGGCCACCTCCCACTCCATGACAAACAACCTCCCCACGCTCACTCATCCGGACGGCTCCCCCATCAGGGCCCTGGTGGTGGATGACGAGCCGAGCCTCTCCGAGCTCATGAGCATGGGCCTCCGCATGGCCGGCTGGTCCGTGGCAGTTGCCGCCGACGGTCCCGGGGCAGTGAAAATGGCCAAAGACTTCCGGCCGGATGTCCTGGTCCTTGACGTCATGATCCCCGGTTTCGACGGCGTCGAGGTCCTGGGCAGGATCCGCGCCTTCGCGCCCGAGGTTCCCGCCCTGTTCCTCACCGCAAAGGACGCCGTCCAGGACCGGATCGTTGGCCTCGCGGCCGGCGGGGACGACTACGTCACCAAGCCGTTCAGCATGGAGGAGGTACTGCTTCGCCTGCACCGCCTGGTCCAGCGGTCGGGCGTGGCCGCGATGGACACCGCCGAGCTGGTGGTGGGAGACCTGGTCCTCAACGTTGACACCCGTGAGGTGACCCGCGCCGGGGAAGAGCTCCAGCTGACGGCCACCCAGTTCGAGCTGCTCCGCTACCTTATGGAAAACCCCAAACGCGTCATCAGCAAAGCGCAGATCCTGGACCGGGTCTGGAACTACGACTTCGGCGGCCAGGCCAACATCGTGGAGCTCTACATTTCCTACCTGCGCAAGAAGGTGGACGCCGTCCACCCGCCGATGATCCACACCGTGCGGGGCGCCGGGTACGTCATCAAGCCGGCGGAGTAGGAAAGCGATGGCGTCAGCGCACAGTACGGAGCCGCAGCCCCCGAGCTGGCTGAAGCCCGGCACCTGGCACCTGCGGACCCGCCTTGTCCTCCTGGCCATGACCCTGCTGATCGCCATTTGCGGGGCGGTGGGCGTGGCGAGCTATGCCTCGATGGACGCGTTCCTCACCCGGCAACTCGATGACCAGCTAAGCCAGGCCGCAGACCGTTCCAACGATCCCGGCCGCCCTCCCTCGGGCGGCTTCAACGGCAGGGATCCCCTGGACGCCCGCGGCCAAAGCGTCGGAACCCTCAACGCCCGGATCCTCAACGGCCAGGTCAACAGCGGCGGTTTCCTCACCTCGAATACCACGCGCTCCCCCTTGTCCACGGAGGACAAACAGGTCCTGCTGGCCCTGCCCGCCAACGTGCAGCCGGTGGACAGGACGCTGTCCACCGGCGATTACCGGCTGCTGGCCATCCAGACCAGCTTCGGTGACGTCCTGGTGACAGGACTTCCCCTGGCCGCCAAGGAAAGCACGCTCGCATCCCTGGTGTGGACGTTCGTTTTTGTCTCCCTGGGCGGACTTCTCCTGATCGGCCTGGTGGGAACGGTCCTGATCCGCCGCACCATGAAGCCCCTGGAGCAGCTTTCCGAGGTTGCCACCCGCGTTTCACAGCTGCCGCTGGATGCCGGCGAGGTGGCGCTTGCGGTGCGCGTGCCGCCGTCGAACTCCAATCCCGCAACGGAGGTGGGCAGCGTGGGCCATGCGCTGAACCTGATGCTGGACAACGTGGCCAACGCGCTGCAGGCGCGGCAGAAGAGCGAAACCAAGGTCCGGCAGTTCGTGGCGGACGCTTCCCATGAGCTCCGCACGCCGCTGACGGCCATCCGCGGCTATACGGAACTGATGCGGATGACGGAACACTTCACTCCTGACGGGGAAAAGTCGCTGGCCAGGGTGCAAAGCCAGTCCCAGCGGATGACGGCACTGGTGGAGGACCTGCTGCTGCTGGCGCGGCTTGATGAGGGACAGCCTTTGAAGCTCAGCGAGGTGGACCTGAACCAGCTGGTGGTGGAAGGCGTCAGCGACGAAAAGGTCATGGCGCCCGGGCACACCTGGCGACTGGAGCTCCCCGACGAGCCCGTTGTGATGAACGGGGATCCGTCCCAGCTGCGGCAGGTGCTGATGAACCTGCTGTCCAACGCGCGCAAGCACACGCCGCCGGGGACCACCGTGGTCACCGGGGTGGGGAAGACGCCGGAGGGTGCCGCGGTGGTAACGGTAACGGACGACGGCGGGGGCATTCCGCCGGAGTTCGTGGACCAGGTCTTCGCACGGTTCGCCCGCGCAGACGCGGCCCGGACAGGCAAGAGCGAAGGGCCTGGCGCATCCGGCACGGAAGGAACAAGCGGCCTGGGGCTTTCCATCGTGGAGTCCATTGTTGAGGCCCACGGGGGCAAGGTCACGGTGACATCACAGCCCGGCCGCACCCGGTTCGTGCTCCAGCTCCCACTGCCGCAAGTTCAGGCGCAAGACGGCGCGCCGCTAGCGTGATCCCTGTTACCAAAATGTGACTTAAGCGCTGCACTCCTGTACCGTCGATTGGGTGCGGTTCCCGTTCGGGCCGCATATCCGGATGACGCCAAGCTCTGCCGCTTCCCGGATTCCGCTTGAGCATAGGCAGAGGCGGGGGACCCAACAGTCCCGGGCATTCAACTGCCCTTGGGGTTAAGCCAGCACGTGATTTTTCCGTGTGGCCGGATGCCCTCATCCGAACCCGACAGCTAACTCCGCAGGTGTGAGAGGCGATCCATCATGTCTAAGTTCCTTAGTAAAGCACGCCCGAAACCAGGCCCTGAAGCCCGCGCCCCGCGCACGTCAGGCAAAACCCCGTCCTTCGGCCAGCGCGCTGCCATCCTCGCAGCGTCCGGCGCCCTCCTTGTAGGCGTTGGAGCCGCGGGCCAGGCTACCGACACCGCAGTGCAGGTGGCAGCCACGCAGACTCAGGCGGTTGAGGCACAGTCGAAACTGAGCATCGAAAAGAGCGAAATCCAGGCGAACCCGGCTCCCGCTCCTGCAGCTGAGCCGATCAACGTGGTACCGCAGGCAGCCGAACCGGCCCCTGCTCCCGCTCCCGAGCCCGCACCCGCGCCGGCCCCGGCGCCTGAACCCGCACCGGCACCGGCGCCCGCTCCGGAGCCTGCGCCCGTCGTCGCGGTCAACGACCCCGCAGGGGCACAGGCTTACGCTGCCGGCCAGCTGGCCTCCTACGGCTGGGCCGCCGACCAGATGCAGTGCCTGCAGACCCTGTGGACCAAGGAATCAGACTGGACCACCACGGCCACCAACCCGAGCAGCGGCGCTTACGGCATTGTGCAGTCCCTGCCTGCCGAGAAGATGGCCAGCGCGGGCGCCGACTACCTCACCAATTACCGTACGCAGATCAACTGGGGCCTGAACTACATCCAGGAGCGCTACCAGTCCCCGTGTGGAGCACTGAACTTCCACTACGCCAACAACTGGTACTAAACCGAAGCAGCGTGCCCCTCGCGGTCCAGTGCGTCCCGGCCCGGGATGTACTGGACCGCCCACCGGTTCCCGTCGGGATCGGCGAAGTACACAAAATGGCCCCAGTCCTGCACGTCCACATCGCTGACCTCCACCCCGTTGGCCTTCAGCTGAGCGTGGGCGGCCTGGATGTCATCGACCACGAGCTGCAGGTTTGAGCCTGTGCCGGGAGGCGCGTCCGTGAGCCCTTCCCCAATGCAGATGGAGCAGGCAGACCCTGGCGGGGTCAGCTGCACGAACCTGATGGAGTCGCTGGGCCGCTCGTCGAAATCGGCGTTGAAGCCCACTTTGTTGACGTAGAAGTCTTTGGCGCGGTCCACATCGGACACGGGCACAAAAACGAGTTCCAGTTTCCAGTCCATGCGCACAGGCTAAGCCTTGTGTTGGGAAGCGGGAAAGGCTTGAGTCCTAGCCTGCGATGCCGTACAGGCGGTCGCCTGCGTCGCCCAGGCCCGGAACGATGTAGGACTTTTCGTTGAGCTTCTCGTCGATGGACGCCAGGACAATGGTGACGTTTGCGCCGGAGAGTTCTTCCTCCAGCTTGGCCAGGCCCTCCGGCGCGGCGAGCAGGCAGATGCACGTGACATCCGAGGCGCCGCGCTTGAACAGGAACTTGATGGCTTCGCGCAGTGTTCCGCCGGTGGCAAGCATGGGATCCAGCACGAAGATCTGCCGGTCGGTGAGATCCTCGGGGAGGCGCTCGGCGTAGGTGATGATGTCCAGGGTTTCCTCGTCACGGGCCATGCCCAGGAAGCCCACTTCAGCGGTTGGGACCAGCTTGGTCATGCCCTCCAGCATGCCCAGGCCTGCCCGAAGGATGGGAACCACCAGCGGGGTGGGCTTGGTGAACGCGGTGCCCACGGTCGTGCTGACGGGGGTTTCGATGGTGACGGGCTCGGTGCGGACTTCTCGCGTGGCCTCATAGGCAAGGAGGGTCACCAGTTCCTCCGTCAGCTGCCGGAAAACCGGGGACGGAGTGTTCTTGTCCCGCAGGACGGTGAGCTTATGGGCGACCAGCGGGTGGTCCACAACGAGAGTGCGCATGGGTCAAAACTATCACCCGGCCGCCGGGCCGCTCCCCTGCCGTCCGCCGCCCGTGCCCGACTGGGAAGCGCCGTCGTCGACCCTTGGCGGGGCACCGCCGCCGTTCGCCGTCGGGGCGGTACCGGTGGTGCTTTCCGCGTCTCCGGATTGGTCCTCGCGCAGGACCGGATGTTCGAAGGTGGGTGCCGGGCCCGCGTGTTCGCGCCGCCGCATCACATGGAACAGCCTGTGGGCCAGGATCACGATGCCCACCCACGCCAGCCCCAGGAACCAGCCCGCCATCACGTCCGTCATCCAGTGGTGCCCCAGGAAGACCCGGCTCAGGCCCATGGCGATAATGAAGATCGTCCCCACGGTGATGGCCGCAATCCTGGCCCAGAGCACCTGGAACTGCAGGCACATGAGGTAGATCAGGACCCCGATCACCACGGTGGTGTTCAGGGTGTGGCCGCTGGGAAACGACGGCGAGGTCTCGAAGGGCGGGACGGCCTCGGAGTGGTCAGGACGGGTCCTGCCGACAAGCCGCTTGCCCAGGGTGGTGGCCAGGGTGGAGACCAGGGCTGCCCCGCCCACCAGGACAATGGGCCGCCATGTCCTGCTCAGGAAGGTCAGCCAGGCTGTGAGGATGCTCGCCAGGATGGGCATGCCGATCCCGCCGCCGACGTTGGTGAATCCTGTGGCGAAGGCGTCCATCTCCGGGTTCCGCAAGGACTGTGAGTATTCCAGCGCAGGAATATCAAGGCTGGCCAGGCCTTCCTCGTCCACGACATCCGAGTAGACCTCGGCACCCAGGAGCGCCATGGCGATCACCAGCGTCCCGCCGATGATCATGGTCAGCCACAAGGCGGCGTACGGCTTGATCCACTTGTCCACGCGGTCTCGGACTGTGCTCACTGTGCCTCCCGGCGGATGTGCGTCACGGGCTCTGGGTATCCTTCGAAACTATCATTGAGCCATGGTCTCCGCAGATAAGAAACACCACGCGTGGATGGGCCTTGCCCTCGCCGAGGCCCGGCGCGCCCTCGATACCGAGGACGTGCCCATCGGAGCGGTGGTGATTGGGCCCGACGGCTCCGTGCTGGGTTCCGGGCGGAACCAGCGGGAGGAGCTGGGCGACCCCACCGCGCACGCCGAGGTGGTTGCCATCCGCGAGGCGGCGGAACGGCTGCGCCAGGTTTCCCTGCTCGACGGCGGCAGCGGAGACGGCTGGCGGCTCGCCGACTGCACGCTGGTGGTGACCCTTGAACCCTGTGCCATGTGCGCCGGCGCGATTGTCCTGGCACGAATCCCCCGGGTGGTCTTCGGCGCCTGGGACGAGAAGGCAGGAGCTGCGGGGTCGGTGTTCGATGTTCTCCGTGAGCGGCGCCTGAACCATTGGGTTGAGGTGTATCCGGGCGTGCGCGAGGCCGAGTGCGCCGCCTTGCTGCGTGAGTTCTTCGCCGGGCACCGCTCGCGGCTCTGATTCATGCCCCAGGCTGTCAGCGTCACCCCCTGATTGCGGCCAGCACGTGGGCCGCTGGCTGTTCCCAGCCCGGCAGGACGCCTCGTGCCTCCAGGGCCCGTGCCCGCCAGGCATCCCGGGTCCCGGCATCTTCCAGCCAGCGCCGAAGTGCCTGGGCCAGCAGGGCGGGATTTGCAGGATCATCATCCGCCGGGAAGGCTACCTTCGCTCCCGGAACCGCGCCGCCGTCGTCGTCCTTCCCCGCCATTCCCAGGCGCAAGGCCTCGACGGCGCCCGTGCCATCGCGCACCACCACGGGGATCCCCCGGGCGAGTGATTCGGTGACCACCATGCCGAACGCCTCGGCACGGGACACCAGGAGGCTGAGGTCCGCCCCACGCCATTCGTTTTCCAGTGCTTCACCGGCCAGCTCACCGGTGAACTGGATCCGCCCGTCCATTCCGTGCATTTCTACTGCGGCTTTAACCTTTTGTGCGTAATCCCCGTCTGCCTGGTCTGACCCGACAAACGACGCTGTCCACTCAAGGTCCTGGAGCAGTGCCAGCGCGGAGACCGTGAGCAGCTGGTCCTTATTGGGCAGGAGCGCGGCCACTATGACCATGTGGGGCGGCGCGGACCCCTCGGCCAACGGCGCAGGGTCGGTGCCTGGGAGTGCGACCTTGAGCCCATGGAGTCCGTGGCGTTCTTCCAGGACTTTGCGGGCCCATGTGCTGGTGCACACCACACCGGTGGCAGCCCGGAGGGACCGTGCTTCACGCTCGTGATGTGCCGGGGCAGGCATATGTACCAGCACCCATGTTTGTCGTCCGGCCTTGGCCGCGAATTCGAGCTCATCCGGCGTGCCCATGGCGATGAGCCCGTCGACAATGGTCACGGTATCGGGTTGTTCCGCTTCGCTCCCGGTTTCCCACGCCCCGAGGAGGCTGCCCAGGCGGCGTCGGGCGTGAGTGCCGGCGTAAGGCCAGGAGCCTTCGACGGGGAGCACCTCGACGTCCACTCCCAGCGCCTTCAGCCCCTGCACCAGCCGGGCGTTGTAGATGTTTCCCCCGGAATGATGGTGGATGTTGCCCGGAACCAGCAGGCGGATGCGGTCCATGGGATCAGGCGGCTGGAAGGTCCAGCGAGTAGGTGGCCCAGGCGTCCGGGTTCTCGCGCAGGGTGACGTCAATCCCGGCGAGCTGGCCGCCGTCGTCGTCATCCTTCAGCTTTTCCGCCACGGACGTGGCAACGTATTCCGCCAGCGCTTCCGTGGTGCTGAGCTTGCCCGCGAAATCGGGGTGCTCGTCCAGGTTCCGGTAGTTCAGGCCTGCCAGAACCTCCTCGATCATGGTCCCGGCCGCGCCGATGTCCAGCACGATCGCGTCGTCGTTGAGCGTCCGACGGCGGAAGCTCACCTCCGCGACGAACGTTGCCCCGTGCAGGGCCTGGGCCGGCCCGAAAACCTTGCGCGGAAGGCTGTGGGCGATCATGAAGTGGCGTCGGACAGTCAGGCTGAACATGGTTTACCTCTGGTCTTCTCGGGCGGGGTTCCTGGGATTTTCGGGGGTTTCGGGGGTTTCGTCGCCGGGGTACTCAATGACGTGGCACAAGGCGTCGAGGTTGCCGTCAGCGAGGTCCTGCACCACGCCCGGCAGTTCGGCGAACGGCGACGTGCCGGTGAGGAACACGTCGAAGACTGGATCCTTCAGCAGGGAGACGGCGAGGTTCAGGCGGCCGGCGTTGGTCCTGCGGTGCCTGCGCGCCCGTGCCACCACTCCCACCTGGCTTGCCCTGATGGACAGGCGCCGGGCGTGGAAGTCCTCCCCCAGCGGCAGGGTGACCCCGCGGTTGGCGTACCAGGACATTTCGATGACGTCCGCTTCATCACCGGCAAGCTGCAGGCTCCGCTCCAATCCCTCCTGCGAGGCCGAGCAGTGAAATACGATGTCGCAGTCGGCGAGGGCGTCATCCGGATGGGCAAAGTCGACGCCAAGGATGCCCGCCAGTTTTTTCCGTCCCGGGTCGAGGTCCACGAGTTGCAGGCGTTCCAGGGGAAAGGTCCTCAGAAGGGTGGCCACCATGCCGCCCACAAGGCCTGCGCCCACCACCGCGACCCGGTCTCCCAGGCGCGGGCCGGCCTCCCACAGTGCGTTGACCGCAGTTTCCACCGTTCCGGTGAGCACTGCGCGGGAGGAGGGGACGTCGTCGGGGATCCTGGTGAGTGAACTGACGGCTGCCACGTAGCGGTCCTGATGGGGGTTTAGGCAGAAGACGCGCTGCCCCGGCCAACCTTCTGGCCCTTCCTCGACGACACCCACGGACAGGTATCCGAACTTCACCGGCCCCGGGAACTCACCCTCCTGGTGGGGAGCCCGCATCTCCTGGGCCACCCGGGGCGGGACTGCGCCGGCGTGGACCACCATCTCGGTGCCTTTGCTGATCCCGGAGTAGAGGGTACGCACCAGGGCTTCGCCTGGGCCGGGCGCGGGAAGGTCCTCAGTCCGCAGCTCGCCGTGTTCCTTGGCCGTTGTCCAGTAGGCGGTTGCGTGCGTGGGACTGGTTTGATGAGTCATCTTGCTGATGAATCTAGCCCTCCTGGCGTGTACCGCGAAAGTTGGATGGTCCCCTTGTGGGTGAAGGCCTGCGCAATTGCCGCCAGAACGGGAATCGTCTTGCTGTTCCGAAAGGGAACCGTACTGCCCTTTCGGAACAGAACCGTAATGCTCTTCCGTGGCCGCCAGCAGATGGCCGTCACCCCGCCGCGCCCTCCATCAGGGGGCGGCAGGAACTCCTTCGCCAGCCAACACCCACCAGGCCTCTTCGGACAGCGGGTCCTTCGGCTGCCGGTATCCGGGCAGGAACCAGTCAGCAAAGGTGTCCTCGGGAAACTCGTCGTGGGGAAACAGGCTCTCGAAGGCAAGATCGTCGGCAGAAGCCCTGACTTCGGAGAGGTAGCCCGGAAACTGGCGCCGCTGCGGGAGTTCATCAGGCGGAGGCACGGCCTCGGAAAGATCATCAGGGATCCTGAGCTCTGCCACGGAGGCCGACAGGACAGAATGGGGCCAGTGGGGTGGTTCCCAGTCCTGGTGTTCGCTTTTGTACTGGCGGCCGGTGGGTGAGGTCCAGCCGGGTGGTTGATTCTTGGTGGCTGGTGTTGGTTTCCAGCCGCTGGTGTGCCGCAGTCTGTGGTGTTTCGGGCAGGGCTGTCCGAGGTTGCTGATCCCGGTGGTCCCGCCGTCATGCCAGGCGAGGAGGTGGTCTGCCTCATTATCCAACGAGCTGTTGCTGCAGCCGTGGAACGGACACCGGCCGTCCCGCATCCGCAGCCAGCTCCGCATGGCCTTGGTGACCCGGTAGCTGGTGCGCCCAATTTCCAGTGGTGCCCCGTCCCGCGGGTCGACCAGGACGCGGTGAAAGGAGTCTGCTCCGTGTGCAACCAGGTTCCGTGCCATCGAGGCTGGGATGGGGCCGAACCCGTCCAGCACCGCCGGCTCCTCCGTCAGGCCCATCAGCGAGAACACCGGCACGGTGACCAGGACCTGGGCCCGGATCCCCGGGGAAAGCAGGCCAGCACCGGTTCCTGCGCCGGCTCCGCCGCTGTCGCTTGCTTCCTCGCCGTTACCTGCACTGTTGTCTGCATGGAAGGTTGCACTGGTTCCGCTGGTGAGGATGGCTTCGGCGAATTTGTCGGTCCTGATTTGGGTGAGGGTGCGGGGTTCGTTGGGTCCTTGTGCGGCCCGCGCGAGAGCGTTAAGGCGGTTCCAGCCTGCCAGCGCCTGGTGCGCGGGCAAACAAGCCGAGAGCCAGGCCATGCCGTCCTGGTCAGGCCGGTATTCCACCCGCCGGTCCGCCGCCCCCTTGGCATGGCGCTTCTCCAGCGACTCGGGATGGTGGCGTTCCCGCCACGTCCGGGCCTTGGCCTTGAACCGGTACGCCGGCATCTCCCCCATCGTCGCCGCACCGGCCGGCCGTGGCGTGTCCGGATCCAGGAAGTGAGCCTCCAGGGCGGCGGCCCCGGCCCGGTCAAGCCCCACGGCCTGGTCCACCATTTCCCGGGCATGGGCCCAGGAAATCGTCCCGGACCCCAACGCGGCGAGGGTCCGGGGCAGGGCCGTGGCCAGGGCATGGGACTCGGCCAACAAGGCACCGGCGGCACGGTCACCAATCACCAGCGCACACCCGACCTCGGCCACCAGGCTCCGGTCCTGGGCCGTGGCCTCCTGCGGCGAGGACGGCGGACCGTTCACCACACTCGTGGCAGCAGCGAGCACCTGAACCGCCCGCGCCTTCACCGCCGCCAGCTTCGCCTCCGACCGCGCCACCCCCGCAAGAACATCCAACGCATTATCAGCAACCCGCTGCAACGGATCATCACCAACCCCGCAAGCGTCAGCACCAGGTCCAGCGGCACCCGGACCGGAAACAGCCATCCCAGAACCGGTCGTACCGGCAACAGCAGCGCCGCTGAGCACGGCCGTGAAAGCAGCCACCGAAGCATCAACAAACGCCTCTGCCTCCACCACCACCGGATTGCCTTCCATAAATCCATCTTCATGCGAGGGTCTGACATTTAAGGGGCCCGGTGCACCCCGGCTGAAAAGAATTGTGAAAATCTTTTTCCGGCCTCTTTGCCAGGGCAGCGGGAGCTCCTCCCGACAATCCCGTTTTGGGGATGCACGCCTTGCTCCGGTACCCTATTGAGGTTGGTGACGTGTCCGAGCGGCCGAAGGTGCAACACTCGAAATGTTGTTTGGTGTCAAAGCCAACGTGGGTTCAAATCCCACCGTCACCGCCAAGTAAGAAGGCGTCTACATCGTTGATAACACAGCGAAGTAGGCGCCTTCGCTTTTTGTAATTCAGTCTCGTGAGCGCACTTTGAGCGCAACCTGTTGTGATGCAGCGGCATCGAGCGCGACGGCCACAGCGTCCAAGTCATCCGGGAACAGGTCAGCGTAGGTGTCCAGCGTCATTGTTGCGGAGGCGTGACCCAGCATCGCCTGAACGCTTTTCACGTTCGCTCCCGCCGAGATGGCCAGCGATGCGGCAGTATGGCGGAGATCGTGGACCGTCATCCGTTCGAGACCAGCGCGGCCAAGCGCACCTACGAACCAGCCCCTGCTTGTCTGGCTTGTACCGCCCCGCTTCATGTACTTGCCGTCGTCGCCAGGGAACAACAGATCATCAGGGTGCTTCCCGGCCATCTGCACTGCGAGCGCGTCAGCCAGAAACGCCGGGAACGGGACGGTGCGCTTCTTGTGCGTCTTGGGAGTACCGACCTCGATCTTGCTGCCGACCTCGACGGCGTTTAGAACGACGTTGAGACGACGGCGCATAGGATTTACGTCCTTGACCCGGAGCGCCGTGACTTCACCCCAGCGGAGGCCGGTGTAGGCGAGGACCAGAACCAAAGTGCCGTGTTTCGCTTCGGCGGCAAGGTCGTGCACCTGTTGATGGGTCAGATAGACATGCTCCTTCTTGACCTTCCTAGGCATCTTCACCCCCCTGGCGACATTCGAGGAAAGGCGCCGGTCCTTCACAGCAATATCCAGGATCTTGGCAAGGATGCCATAGCAGCGGATGGCACCTACTTCGTCATCTTCGGCACCCCCGTGGACGGCCAACAGGTCGGCCTGAGCCTGCTCTCAGACAACGGCGGGATCTTCCCCAACGGCCTGCTGCCCATGATCATCCTCATGCAGGGCGTCCTGTTCGCCTACGCCTCCATCGAACTCGTCGGCACCGCCGCGGGCGAAACCGAAAACCCGGAAAAGATCATGCCCAAAGCCATCAACTCCGTGGTGTTCCGCATCGCCGTGTTCTACGTCGGCTCCGTGATCCTCCTGGCCCTGCTGCTGCCCTACACCTCCTACGAAAAAGGCGTCAGCCCCTTCGTGACCTTCTTCGGCTCCATCGGCATCCAGGGCGTGGACGTCATCATGAACCTCGTCGTCCTCACCGCCGCCCTGTCCTCCCTCAACGCCGGGCTCTACTCCACCGGCCGGATCCTGCGCTCCATGTCCGTCAACGGCTCCGCACCCCGCTTCGCCTCCCGCATGAACAAAGCCGGCGTCCCCTACGGCGGGATCGCCATCACCGCCGGCGTGTCCCTCCTCGGCGTCCCCCTGAACTACCTCGTCCCCGCCCAGGCCTTCGAAATCGTCCTCAACGTCGCCTCCGTGGGCATCATCATGACCTGGGCCACCATCGTCCTGTGCCAGCTCCAACTCAAACGCTGGGCAGACAAAGGCTGGCTGGAACGCCCCTCCTTCCGCATGATCGGCGCCCCCTACACCGGCTACCTCTCCCTGCTCTTCCTCGCCGGCGTCCTCACCATGGTCTTCATCGACTCCCCCCTCACCATGCTCGTCACCGCCATCGCCTCCGCCCTCATGATCGCCGGCTGGTACGCCTGCCGCACCCGCATCCGCGAAATCGCCCAAACCCGCGGAGGCCACACCGGACTCTCCCCCGTCATCGCCAACCCGCCCGCAACCACCTTCAGATAAAGACCACCTCCACCAAACCGTCCGAACCGCCAAAGAAAGCCCATGACAACGGAAACCGAAGCAACCCCAGCCGCATCCCCCACCCAGCCTGCCGCCGTCGTACACCCTGCTGGCGCCGGCCAGAAGCCGGGCCGGCCGCCCGCACCCCAGGCCACCCCGCCGGCACTGAAATCGGCCGGGCACGTCATCGTCGATTCTCTGGTGGCGCACGGGGTGCACCGCACCTTCGTGGTGCCGGGCGAGAGTTTCCTGGACGTACTGGACGGCCTGCACAGTTCCAGCATCGAAACCATCGTCTGCCGGCACGAGGGCGGCGCCGCCTACATGGCCGAGGCGGACGGAAAGATGAACCAGCGCCCGGGCATCGCCATGGTGACCCGGGGGCCCGGCGCGGCAAACGCCCATGTGGGGCTGCATACCGCCTGGCAGGACTCCACCCCCATGCTGCTGTTCGTGGGCCTGATCCCGTTCGCGCACCGGGACCGGGAGGCATTCCAGGAGTTCGACATCAAGGCCTGGTTCGATACCGGCGCAAAACGCGTTATGGTCCTGGACCACGCGGAGCGGGCGTCGGAGATCGTGGCCGAGGCAATGTTTGCCGCGATGAGCGGACGGCCCGGTCCGGTGGTGGTGGGCCTGCCCGAGGACATCATCCGGCAGCAGATTGACCCGGCACTGCACCCTGCCATCCCGGTAGCGGCCGGCGGTATGAGCCGCACCGACGCCGCAGCCCTGGAAGCCGCCCTGGCGGCGTCCAGCAAGCCGCTTTTCGTCACCGGCGGCAACGACTGGACGCAGGAGTCGGCAGACCAGCTCACCGGCTGGCTGGAACAGCATCACATCCCGGCCGCGGCTGAATGGCGGACCCAGGGCACGGTGTCCTTCGATTCACCCTCCTACGTTGGCCCCATCGGCTACGGCCGTCCCCGCCCCACCTACGACCTGCTGGAGGAAACCGACCTCCTGGTGTTTGTGGGAACCGTCCCCGGGGACGTCATCACGGACGGATTCGTCTGCCGGCAGGACTGGACCAAGGAGAACTTCCTGGTGACCATCGACCCCTCCCTCCGCGGCCGGTCCGGGCCGGTGTCCCGGCAGATCCTGGCCAAGCCGGACGCCTTCGTCCGCGACCTCGCCGGCATCAGCCTGCCGGCCAAGGAGGAGTGGAAGGCCTGGACCGCGAGGATGCGGACCGAGCAGCAACGGTTCGCCGCCCTGCCTCCGGCAGCCCCCGCGCCGGGCCGGGCGCGGATGGACACCCTGATGGCGAACCTGGTGCCACGGCTCCCGGAGGATGCGATGGTGACCTTCGGCGCGGGCGAGCACACCAACTGGGCCCACCGGTATTTCCCCACCCGCCGCTACGCCTCCATGATCAGCGCCCGCAACGGCTCGATGGGCTACTCGGTCCCCTCGGCCATCGCGGCATCGCTGGCCGAGCCCGGCCGCCGCGTGGTGACCATCGCCGGGGACGGCGAGTTCCTTATGAACGGGCAGGAACTCGCCACCGCCGCCCAGTACGGGGCCACGCCGCTGGTGGTGGTAATGGACAACCAGGAATACGGCACCATCCGCACCCACCAGGAACGGCACTACCCGGAACGGGTCTCCGGGACCCAGCTGAAGAACCCCGATTTCGGCCTGATGGCCAGGGCCTTCGGCGGGTTCGGCATCACGGTCACCGAGGACAGGGACGTTCCGGCCGCGCTGGACGCCGCCCTTGCCGCCATCGACCGGGACGGCGTCTTCGCCCTGGTCCACCTCGTGGTGGAACAGCGCGTCAAGGCTTACTGACCCTGCCGCCCACGGGGAGCGGACGACGGCGGGAGGTTCCGCCGTCGTCCGCTCCTTCTGTTGCATGCGTGGGATGCGGTGGCAGGAACGCGCGGCCGGGCAGGTGCCCTGGGCACCAGTTTGGCCAAAATTGTTGAACAATCTTGGATTCTCGTGCATCCTAAAGAGACCACTTCAACGAGACGAGAATCACTATGGCCTCCATTGACCTCAACAGCGACGTCGGCGAATCCTTCGGGAACTGGACCATGGGCGACGACGCCGCCATCTTCCGCTCCGTCTCCAGCGCGAACATCGCATGCGGCTTCCACGCCGGCGACCCCTCCACGATTGCCCGGACCTGCCGCGACGCCGTCGCCGCCGGCATCAGCATCGGAGCCCACGTGGGATACCGCGACCTCGCGGGCTTCGGCCGCCGCTTCCTGGACTGCTCCCCCACGGAACTCGCCGATGACGTGCTCTACCAGCTGGGCGCCCTGGAAGGCATTGCCCGCGCAGCCGGCGGCCGGATCAGCTACGTAAAACCCCACGGGGCGCTGTACAACACCATCGTGACCCACCAGGTGCAGGCGCAGGCGGTGGTGGATGCGGTCAAGGCCTTCGGCGGGGACCTGCCGATGCTGCTGCTGCCGGGTTCGGTGGCGCTGGCCGCCGCCGAAGCAGCCGGCCTGCGCGGAGTAGCCGAGGCCTTCGCGGACCGCGCCTACAACCCGGACGGAACCCTGGTGTCCCGCCGCGAACCCGGCGCCGTCCTCCATGACGAGGATGCTGTTGCCGCCAACATGGTGCGGCTGGCCACCGAGGGCACCATCGTTGCCAGGGACGGGTCCACCATCAAAACCTCCGCCGAAAGCATCTGCCTGCACGGCGACACCGCCGGCGCCGTATCCATGGCGGCCGCGGTCCGCCGCGAACTCGAAGCAGCCGGCGTGGACATCAGGAGCTTCGTGTGAGTTCCCCGGAGATACGCTGGGCCGGGCCCCGCGCCCTGCTCCTGGAGCTGGACTCCCTTGACGCAGTGCTGTCCCTGCACTCCCGCCTCAGGGACAACCCCGCCGCGGGACAGGTCGATGTGCTGGCTGCCGCCCGGACCGTGCTGGTTGTCTTCGACTCCCGCGCCAGCGCCCGCGCTGCCCGCGGACCCCTTGCACGGCTTGGGAGCATGCCCGCAGGCGCCGCTGCCGTCCAGGACACGCCGGTGCGCATCGAGGTGGTGTACGACGGCGAAGACCTTGCGGAGGTGGGCGAACTCACCGGCATGGGTCCCGAGGGAGTCGTCGCCGCCCACACCGGCCAGCTGTGGACCGCAGCCTTCGGCGGGTTCGCGCCCGGATTCGCCTACCTTGTGGGGGAAACGGACGCCCTGAACGTTCCCCGGCGCGGCACCCCGCGGACCGCCGTACCCGCCGGGTCGGTGGCCCTGGCCGGCAACTTCTCGGCCGTGTATCCGCGGCGGTCACCGGGCGGCTGGCAGCTCATCGGGCATACCGCCACGCGCATGTGGGACCTCCAGCGCGAGCAGCCCGCCCTGGTCCGCCCCGGCACCACCGTCCAGTACGTCGCGGTGCGCGAGCTCATTCAGCTCAGCCGGACTGAGACGGACCAGGCTGACGGGACCCAGGCTGACGCCGCGGCTGCTCAAACACCTGCCGCCGGCCCCGCCCTGGAGGTCCTCTCACCCGGGCCGCAGGCACTCATCCAGGACCTCGGACGGCCGGGCCTCGGCGATTTGGGAGTCTCCCCGGCCGGCGCTGCAGACACTGCGAGCGCCCGCCAGGCGAACCGGCTGGTGGGAAACCTGCCCACCGATGCCGTGATCGAAAACGTCATGGGCGGCCTTTCCGTGCAGGCACGGGGCGAGCTGACGGTTGCGCTCAGCGGCGCGGGCACGGCGGCGGACATCCGGAGCGAGGGCGGCGACAGCGAGGGCGGCATCATCCGGCAGGCGCCGATGTATGCCCCCTTCCCCCTGCACGACGGCGAAAGCCTCCACCTCGGCGTGCCGGAGGCAGGCCTGCGCACCTACCTCGCCGTCCGCGGCGGGATTGATGTTCCGCCCGTGCTGGGAAGCCGCTCGACCGACCTGATGTCGGGCATCGGCCCGGCCCCGCTGGCCGCCGGAACGGTGCTGCCCGTCGGCGCCGTGGACAGCGCCCGGGCAGTGGGCCACGCCGAACCGCCTGCCCTGCCGGCAGACCTCTCACCAGGCGCCGGCGGCAGTCCCGTGGTACTGCGCATCACCACCGGCCCCCGCCACGACTGGTTCACGCCCCGCTCCCATGAGGCCCTGACCGGGCAGGCGTGGACCGTGACCGCCGAATCGAACCGCATCGGCGTCCGGCTCGGCACCGGGCCGTCCACGCCCGGAGCCGACGCCGGCACCCCGCTGGAGCGGGCACGAGAGGGAGAACTCCCCAGCGAAGGCGTGGTGGCCGGCTCGCTGCAGGTCCCGCCGTCGGGCCTTCCCGTCCTGTTCCTGGCCGACCATCCCGTCACCGGAGGCTATCCCGTGATCGGCGCCGTTATTCCCGAAGACCTTCCTGCCGCAGCGCAGCTTCCTCCGGGCGCCACCGTGCGCTTCGTGGAGGTTGACCCCGAAACACTGCAGCCCCCGGCCCCTCTTCCGAGCACGCGAAAGAAGCAATGATGAAAAAAGTCCTGATCGCCAACCGCGGTGAAATCGCCGTCCGGATTGCCCGCGCCTGCACCGACGCAGGCCTGGTGTCCGTGGCCGTGTACTCGGACCCCGACGCGGACGCGCTGCATGTGCGCCTCAGCGACGAGGCGTACGCGCTGGGCGGCTCGGCCAGCGCGGAGACCTACCTGGACATCCCTAAGCTCCTGGCCGTCGCTGCCCGGTCCGGCGCCGACGCCGTCCACCCCGGATACGGCTTCCTTTCCGAGAACGCCGACTTTGCGCAGGCAGTGCTCGACGCCGGACTTACGTGGGTGGGCCCCTCACCTGACGCGATCCGCAGCCTGGGCAACAAGGTCACCGCCCGCGAAATTGCGGTCCGTGCGGGTGCGCCCCTGGTCCCCGGCTCCGACGGACCGGTAGCCGACGCCGACGCGGTCCGCGCCTTTGCCGCGGAATTCGGTGTCCCCGTGGCCATCAAGGCGGCCTTCGGCGGCGGCGGCCGGGGCCTCAAGATCGCGCACCGGGTGGAAGACATCGACGACGCCTTCGACTCCGCAGTCCGTGAGGCAACCGTGGCGTTCGGCCGCGGCGAATGCTTTGTGGAGCGCTTCCTGGACCGGCCGCGGCACGTGGAGGCCCAGGTCCTGGCCGACACCCACGGGAACGTAGTGGTGGTGGGCACGCGGGACTGTTCCCTGCAGCGCCGCAACCAGAAACTGGTGGAAGAGGCACCGGCTCCGTTCCTGACCGCGGAACAGCGCACCCGGATCCATGAGTCCGCGCGTGCCATCTGCCGGGAGGCCGGCTACACCGGCGCCGGCACGGTGGAGTACCTGGTGGCCCCCGACGGCGTGATTTCGTTCCTGGAAGTGAACACCCGCCTCCAGGTGGAGCACCCCGTCACCGAGGTAACGTCCGGGCTCGACCTGGTGCGGGAGCAGTTCCGCATCGCGGACGGGCTGCCCGTGTCCGTCACCGAGGACCCGGCACCCACCGGCCATGCGTTCGAGTTCCGGCTCAATGCCGAGGACGCCGGCCGGGGCTTCCTGCCGGCCCCCGGACCGGTGGACGTGTTCGAGGCGCCCACAGGGGCCGGGATCCGCGTTGATTCCGGCGTCCGGTCCGGCTCCGTCATTCCTGCCGAATACGACTCCCTGATGGCCAAGCTGATTGTCCACGGCGAGGACCGCCAGCAGGCCCTGCGCCGCGCCCGCGCCGCCCTGGACGAGCTGCGGATCGAGGGCGTCCCCACCGTCCTTCCGTTCCACCGCGCCGTGGTGCGGGATCCCGACTTCACCGCACCGGACCGGCTGGGCGTGTTCACCACCTGGATTGAAACGGAGTTCGCCGGCCGCCTGGCCGCCTCCCTGCAGACCGGTGCCCAGGGCCCCCTGGCCAGGCGCGAAACCCTGACTGTCGAAATCGACGGGAAGGCCGTCCAACTGGGTCTGCCCGCCAAGGTCTTCCACGCCCTGCTCCATGGCGGAGGGGCCGCCGTCGAACCTTCCGCGGGCACGGACAGCGCCGACGCGGACGGCGAGGTCACCGCCCCCATGGGCGGGAACCTGGTCAAGTGGGTGGCCGGCGACGGGGCCGGAGTCGGCGCCGGCGAGCCCGTTGCCGTCCTGGAGGCCATGAAGATGGAAACCGTGGTGGTGGCGTCCGCCGCCGGAACCTTCCGGCGCGGCGGGCAGGAACCGGGCGCCGCCGTGGCCCGCGGCGAGGTGCTGGGTACTGTCGGCTAGCATCGTTAGTCGAACGGGAATGGGGGAAACCAATGAACACTTCGGCAGACGGTACGGCGGAACACGCACACACCACGGCCTGGATCGCGTCGGTGCTGCGCACCCGCATTGCCGCGGGTGAACTTACGCCGGGGTCCAAGCTGTCCGAGGAGCCGCTGTGCGCAGCGCTGGGTGTTTCCCGCAACACCCTGCGCCAGGCGTTCACCACGCTCGCCGGCGAATCCATTGTGACGCGCATACCAAACCGCGGCGTCTTTGTGGCGTCACCGGGCGTGGAGGAAGTCCGCGAAATCTACCGCGTGCGGCGGATGATTGAGCCTGCCGCCGTCCTCTGGGGCGAGCTGACACCGCAGGTGCTGGAGGGATTGGAAACCATTGTGCAGCGGGCGCAGCAGGCCCGGGACAGCGGATCGGTGCCCGACATGGCCGATGCCAACCAGGCACTGCACGGAGCCGTGGTAGCCCTGACCGGCAGCGCTTCGCTGCAGGAGCTCATGGACCGGGTGCTGGCCGAAATGCGGCTGGTGTTCCACTCCATGGCTTCGGCACCGGACTTCCACAGCCACTACGTGGACCGCAACGTGACATTGGTGAAGCAGCTGCGCGCCGGCGCACGCCAGGATGCTGCAGAGGGGCTGCGCGCCTACCTGGACGAGGCTGAGGCGGAGCTGCTGGCGCACCTGGGCTCGGAGCAGGACCGCGGGTCCGGGATGCGGCAGCGCGCCGGATAGGCACGCCGCCGAAACATACAGGTGTGGGGCAGGAGGTTTCCTCCTGCCCCACACCTTGTTCTTTAGTTGTCCGCGGCGCCTACGGCACCAGTTGTTACGAGCGGCGCCTACGGCACCCCTTGTTATGAGCGGCGCCTACGGCACCAGGTAGTCGCTGTCCCGTGCGTCCGTGATAAGCATGTGGCCGGGCGCATGGCCGATGGCCAGCGGGGGCCTCGACTGCATCACGGCCGCCTGCGGCGTCACTCCGCAGGCCCAGAACACCGGGATGTGGCCGGCCGGGATCTTCACGGCGTCGCCGAAATCGGGCCGGCCCAGATCGGCAATGCCCAGTTCCTCCGGGTTGCCCACGTGGACCGGGGCGCCGTGCACGGCTGGGTACCGCGAGGTGATGCGGACCGCGTCCGCAACCTGCGAGGCCGGTACCGGGCGCATGGAAACCACCATCGGACCGGACATTGATCCGGCCGGGTCACAGGCCCGGTTGGTCCGGTACATGGGCACGTTCACGCCCTGGTCGATATGCGCGATCCGGACGCCCCCGTCCTGCAGGGCTGCCTCGAAGGTGAAGGAGCAGCCGATCAGGAACGTCACAAGGTCGTCCTGCCAGTAGCCGGTGATGTCCGTGGGTTCATCCACTTTTTCACCGTTTTTGTAGACGGTGTACTTGGGGACGTCCGTGCGGATGTCCCCGCCGGCCAGCAGCGGCCCGGTGGTGTGGCCCGGTTCGAGGATGCCCAGGATGGGGCACGGCTTGGGGTTGCGCTGGGCGAACAGCAGCAGGTCGAAGGCATGCTCCCGCGGGATGGACAGGACGTTGGCCTGCGCGTAGCCGCGGGACCAGCCCGACGTCGGCTCCACCAGTCCGGCGCGGAAGGCCTCGCGCGCTTCGGCGGGGAGCATGGAGGCGCGGCCGGTCATGACCACAGCTTCGCCAGGCCCATGACGGAGTTCCAGCCAAGGAACAGCGTGATCAGCCAGGTGGCGACGCCGACCAGCAGCAGCCACTTGGGGTAGGCGTAGCCGTGCAGGAGGTCGCGGCGCCGCCAGGCCACCCAGAGGAGGACACCGAAGCCGACCGGGAGGATCAGGCCGTTGAAGGCGCCGGCGAAGATCAGCAGCTGCTGCGGCGCCTGGCCGAGGAAGGCGTAAATCACGGCGCAGACTGCGATGAAGGCAACGGTGATGAGGTTGCGCTTGCGCTCTGAAGTGCGGGACGAGGTGATGAAGGAGACGGAGGTAAAGGCAGCTCCGATCACCGAGGTGATTGCTGCGGCCCACAGAACCACACCGAACATCCGGAGGCCGATTTCGCCGGCAGCGGCGCCAAAGGCTTCGGCCGCCATGTTGTTGCTGCTGAGCACCGTGCCGCCGGCCACAACGCCGAGGATGGCCAGGAAGAGAAGGACGCGCATGAGGCCGGTAACCATAATGCCCAGGACGGAGCTGCGGGTGATCTCCTTGACGTGCCGCACGCCGGTGGCACCGGAATCCAGCATCCGGTGCGCGCCCGCGTACGTGATGTAGCCACCCACGGTTCCGCCCACGAGGGTGGTGATGATGAGGAAGTCCACCGTCTCGGGCAGGAACGTGTTCTTCAGGGCCTCGCCCAGGGGCGGGGCGGCAACAATGGCCACGTAGATCATCAGGAGGATCATGACGGCGCCCAGCAGGACCACGATCCGGTCCAGCGCCATGCCGGCTTTCTTGCTGACGAAGATGAGGATGGCGACGACTGCGGACACGAGCCCGCCGATCTTCGGATCCACGCCCATCATCGCGTTGACGCCGAGTCCTGTTCCGGCAATGTTGCCGATGTTGAACACCATGCCGCCGAGGAAGACCAGGCCCGCCAGGAACCAGCCAATACCGGGGAGGACTTTGTTGCCGAGTTCCTGGGCGCGCAGCCCCGAGACGCCGATAACGCGCCAGACGTTCATCTGGACCGCGATGTCGATGAGGATCGACGCCAGGATCGCGAACGCGAACGACGCACCGATCTGGGCGGTGAAAACAGTGGTCTGGGTGATGAAGCCGGGCCCGATGGCGCTGGTAGCCATCAGGAACATGGCTCCCAGGAGGGCCGTGCGCCGAGCAGAGGAGCTCAGGTTCAGTTTTATGCCGGTTTCTGCCATGGGTTCGTCCAATTTTCAGGGTGACTGGAGTCACAGTGGTCGTCCCGATCGACATTACAGGTTGTTGAACAATCCGCGCAAGGTATTGTTCAACAACTTTTTTCCTACGTTGTCGATCTTTGTGATTCGACGAAAGAAGGCCGGGACCCCTCGGATCCCAGCCTCACCGCCGCCGGCCGCTCCCCCTGCGGCTGGAAAGCTACAGCCGGTCGGTCCGTTCCTCGCCGCCCTTGTGCCCCGAGCCGCGGAGATTCTCCTGGACCTTGCCGAACAGGTCCTTGATGGTGGACTCGGCGTTGGAGATGACGTCCACCTGGAGGTATACCGGATGGGTGACCGGGAGATCGTATTCATCCTTGAGGTGCGTGCCGCCCGAGACTCCGGCTAGGGACAGGTAGACCATGGCCTCCGTGCGGGCTATTCCGGCGATCTTCCCGAACACCACGGTGAACTCGTTCGGCTGGAAGCTGACCGTGTGGCCAACATGCCCGCGGTCCAGTTCACCGGCGGGAACGGCCTTCTCTGACTGGCTTCCGGTGTAGTCCATGAACTTCTCCTCAAGATCGCCTGGCAGTTACGCTCGCAGTCTACGCGGGCCCGAAGGGGCGGTACATAGCCGGCGGGCGGGCCTGCGGGCGTGCCTGGAACTGCCCGCCCGGGGCGCGCGCACGCACCCTTCCCGCCGGTAGAATCTGAACGGCCATCATTAAACCGGCGCCGCCATCCGCGGCCCGTTCCGTCATTGGGAGGGGGACCATCCGTGCCGGCACATCGTCCCCGGACCCCCTTCCACCTCCTGCGCGCCACCGCCGTGGCCACCGTCATCCTGGCGCTTGCCGCCGGAGCGCACCTCGCTGCCGGCGGGGAGCTCCCCACGCCCGCCATCATGCTGGCCGTGCTGTCCCTGACCGCGCTAGGCAGCACCACCGCAACACGCCTGCGCCTGGGATTTCCCGCGCTGGCCGCGCTCCTGGGCGGCGGGCAGGTGGCACTGCATGAGGTCTTCACGGCCTTCAGTTCTTCCGGTACGGCCCCGGGGTCCGGCCCTGCCGCATCCCACGTCAGCCACGTGGCCGGACCCGGCTTCCTCACCCCGGCGGCAGACCACCTCGCCGGAGCCGCGGCAACAGCCGGTCCCCTGATGCTCGCTGCGCACGTCCTGGCGACACTGGGCTCCGCGCTGCTCCTCGCCAAAGGCGAGGCCGCTCTGTGGGCGCTGGCTGCCTGGCTTCGGCCCCTTGTTGCGCTCCCCCAGCCGGTGGCGTGCGACGACGGCGCCCCGCCTTTAGCTGCTTTTCCTCCTGCCGCCGCCCCTTTGCGCCCCTGGCGCAACCTCCGGCAGGACAGCCGGCGCGGCCCGCCTTCCGCCGTCGTGCTTTCCTCCTGACCCGCTCCGCGTCCTGCGGCGCCGGGCCCACAAAAGACTTTTAGCACCCCGGTTCCGGGCGTGCGCCGGAAAGGCAACCATGCACACCTCCATCCTTCGACGTTCCCTGGCAACGGCAGCAGCCACCGGAGGCGCCGCTGCGCTTCTGCTGGCAGCCGCGGGCGGCGCCGCCGCCCACGTCGGCGTCACGCCGGACAAGACCTCGGCCAACTCCTATGCCCTGCTCACGTTTGCGGTCCCCCACGGCTGCGACGAGTCCGGCACCACCAGGGTGGCCATCACGCTGCCCGCGGAGCTGAACGACGCCCAGCCCACGGTCAACCCGAACTGGACCGTGGAGAAGGTGACCGAGCAGCTCCCTGAACCGAAGAAGCTCGCAGACGGCACCTCCATCACCAAGCGGACCAGCCAGATCGTCTACACCGCCAAGGCGCCCCTGGAACACCAGCTCCGGGACACCCTGGTCCTCTCGGCGAAACTGCCTGATGCAGCCGGGAAAACGCTGTACTTCCCCACGCTCCAGACCTGCCAAACAGGCCAGACTGACTGGTCCGAAATTCCGGCGGACGGCCAGGACCCCCATTCCCTGAAGGCACCTGCACCGTCGGTGACCGTGACGGAAGCCGCAAGCACTGACGGCCACGGGGCTGCCCCGACCGCGTCCCACTCCACCGAACAAGCCTCGGCGGTCAGCGGCAGCGGGGCAGATGACGGCGGAGCAGGAGCGCGCAGCTGGGCAGGCCTGGCAGCGGGCCTCGGCGGGCTGGTACTGGGCGGTACGGCCCTGGTCCGCAGCACGGCCCGGCGCAACCCGGCGGACACCCCGGCGAAGTAGCGCCGCACCGTCACAGCCGCACCAAGGGCGGCCCCAGCCGGCAGCGCCACGGCTTTTGATGCCCGGATCATCACGATCCGGGCATCAAAATGCCGGGGCGGCCCGTTGTGCCGTTGACGCGGACACCCGCTGCGGCGAAGGTGGTGCCATGAGGTCTCAGCGAATTTTCCAGGGGTTGGTCATGTCCACGGCGGCCGCGGCGGCGGCACTGATGCTCAGTGCTTGCGGGCCGGCGCAGCCGCAGTCGCAGCCGACTGCAGCAGGAACCGGCACAGGCACCGGCTCGGCCAGCAGCCCAGCCAGCCCCGACGCATCGTCCGCGGCGCCCACGGTGTCTGCGCCGCCGTCGTCCCCCGGCACGTCCCCGTCCTCCGCGGCTCCGGCCCCGGGCGACCCCGCACTTTGCAAGGCGGCAGGGCTCTCGGCGGCTACCGACGCGTCAGGGGGCGGGGCGGCCGGCAGCGTGTACATGAAGCTCAACCTCACCAACACCGGCTCCGATCCGTGCATCCTCCGCGGCTATGCCGGGGTGTCCCTGACCGCTGATGCTGCCGGCGCTCCCATCGGCGCGCCGGCGGTCCGGGACGAATCCACCGCGGCGGTGGACGTCCTCCTGGCCCCCGGACAAACCGGCTCGGCCGTGCTGCGCTACACCCAGGCCGGCAATTATTCGGACTGCGCCCTGGTGGATGCGGCCGGCTACCGGATCTACCCGCCCGAGGACACGGAGTCCCTGTTCCTGCCCCAGCCCACCAGGGCCTGCAGCAACGGTGCGATCACGCTCCTGACAATCAGCCCGTTCCAGCCCGCCTGATTCCTCCGCGGCGGCGCTCCACAAGGAAACTGCAGGCGGTCCGGCATGATGCCGGGCCGCCTGCAGTTTCTCATTTTGACTTGTTCGGGGCTTTGGTTGCCTGGTTGTGGCTGCCTGGTGGCCGTGGTAGTCCGGCCCACTGCGCGGCCGTAGGAACTCATGCTTGTCATGACGTCTCCTGCTGTTTTGTCGCTATGTTCACTTCGTGGCTGCCGGGCTGCCACCTGACCATAGACTTAAACCCCAACATCATAAGTATACTTAGCAAATACGCCATTGATGGGTGGGGGGCCATAAGGGACCCATCACAAACCGGCCCCGCAGGGCCTGGACAAAAGGTAGGCTGAGCAGGCATGACGTCGATTTGGCTGGACCACAGCGAACCGTTCGTTTCCGATCCGTTCGAGCCGGGAGGCACCTACGACACCGTGGTGGCCGGAGCAGGGCTCACCGGCCTGGTGACCGCGCTGCTGCTGGCACGCTCCGGGCAGAACGTGCTTGTCCTCGAGGCCAGGTACCCCGGCGCCGTAACCACCGGAAACACCACCGCCAAGGTAACCCTGCTCCAGGGGACATTCCTGTCACAGCTCGCCCGCCAGTATTCACAGAAGCAGGTGCAGGCGTACGTGGATGCCAACCGCGAGGGCCAGGCCTGGCTCCTGCGGTACCTTGACGAACAGGGTGTGCCGTACCAGCGCAGGGACGCCTACACCTACGCAGCCTCCGCGCAGGGGACCGAAAAGCTCCGCGAAGAAGTCAGCGCCGGCACCACCGCCGGGCTGGACCTGGAATACGTGCGCGACGCCGGCCTGCCGTTTCCCGTCCACGGCGCCGTCCGCCTGGCGGACCAGGCGCAGATCCACCCGGTGAAGGTGCTGGAAACGCTGGTGTCGGACATCCGGGGCCGGGGAGGATCCGTGGTGGGCGGCGTGCGGCTGCAGGACGTCACCGGCAGCGGGCCCGCCACGGTGCATACCGACCACGGCACCGTCACCGCCAACGAGGTGGTGCTCGCCACCGGCATTCCCGTGCTGGACCGCGGCCTGTACTTCGCCAAACTGAAGCCCAGCCGCTCCTACGCGGCAGCCCTCCAGCTCCAGGACGACCAGGCTCCTCCCCGGGGCATGTACCTCTCCGTGGAGCAGCCCACCCATTCGCTGAGGGACTACGACGCGGACGGCCGCCGCCTGCTCCTGGTGGGCGGCCACGGGCACCACGTGGGCCGGGCCCGGTCCGAGAAACACCATCTTGGCAGCCTCCTGGACTGGGCCGGCCGGCACTACCCCGGCGCCGTTGCCACCCACACCTGGTCCGCGCAGGACTACATGCCCACCAACCTCATGCCTTTCTTCGGCAGGTTCCCCCGCGGCAAAGGCCACATCCACTTCGGCACCGGCTACAGCAAGTGGGGCATGACCAACGCGGTGGCGGCCGCCGTCGGCATCTCTGCCGACATCCTCGGCGGGAACGTGCCCTGGGCAAACACCATCCACCGCAGGGTCACCTCGCCCTCGGGAGCCTTCTCCGCCGTCGCCCTCAACGCCGGCGTGGCAGGCAAGCTTGCCGCCGGCTGGGGACAACTGGCCGCGGAGGGCCTGCGGAAGCACAGCAAGGAGCCGGCCCCCGCCCCGGTGGTTCCGGCCGACGGCGAGGGCAGGGTGTACAGCGAAGGACCCAGGCCGGTGGCTGTCTCCACCGTGGACGGCACCACGTGCAGGCTGTCAGCCGTCTGCACGCACCTCGGGGGCATCCTGCACTGGAATGACAGCGAACTCACGTGGGACTGCCCGCTGCACGGCTCACGGTTCAGCAGCGACGGAAAACTCCTGGAGGGGCCGGCCACCAGGGACCTCCCGGCCGCGGACAAGGCGTGAGCCCGGGCAGGCGGCCGGCATCAGTGTCGGTGCCTTGGGGCATGATGGAGGCATGATCGAGGAAGAGGCCCCCACCAGCGGAAAGGGCACAGGCGGAAAGGGCACAAGCGCCAGCACCATGGCCCAGTTCAGCAGGCCCACGCGCGACTGGTTCCTCGGTGCCTTCTCAGAGCCGACGCCCGCGCAGGAGGGCGCCTGGCGCGCCATTTCCTCGGGCTCGCACGCCCTGGTGGTGGCCCCGACGGGGTCCGGGAAAACCCTCGCCGCTTTCCTCTGGGCGCTGGACCGGCTCCTGGCCTCCGCCGCGGAAGCACCGGAGGCCACGGTGGCCGCCGGCGCGGCCACCTCGAAGGGCAAGCGATCCCGCGCGCCGAAGCGCAAGACCCGTGTCCTGTACATTTCACCCCTGAAAGCCCTGGGCGTGGACGTTGAACGGAACCTCCGCTCACCGCTGATCGGCATCACCCAGACCGCCAAGCGCCTTGGGCTGCCGGCCCCGCTGACCACCGTGGGCGTGCGCTCCGGTGACACCACCACTGCTGACCGCCGCGCCCTGCTGAGCAACCCGCCGGACATCCTCATCACCACCCCGGAATCCCTGTTCCTGATGCTCACCTCCAAGGCGCGGGAAACGCTCACCGAAGTGGACACCATCATCATCGATGAGGTCCACGCCGTGGCCGGGACCAAACGCGGCGCCCACCTGGCGGTCTCCCTCGAGCGGCTGGATGCGCTGCTGCCCAATCCGGCCCAGCGCGTCGGACTGTCCGCCACCGTGGAACCCAAGGAGCTCGTGGCGCAGTTCCTCGCAGGCACAGCGCCGGTGGAAATTGTTGCCCCTCCTGCCAAAAAGAACTGGGACCTCACCGTCTCCGTCCCGGTGGAGGACATGTCCGACCTCCAGGGCGCCGCGGGGGCTTTCGACTCCGGCCCCGCCTCCGGGCTCCAGCCGCAGGCATCGATCTGGCCGCACGTGGAAGAGAAGATCGTGGACCTGGTGCTGGCCAACCAGTCCACCATTGTGTTCGCCAACTCCCGCCGCCTCTCGGAGCGCCTCACGGCCAGGCTCAACGAGATTTACGCGGAGCGGCAGCTGGTGGCGGCAGGCGGCGGCTGGGATGACCCGGCCCAGCAGGCAGCGGCACCCGGCGTTCCCGCCTCCACCGCCACGCCGGCGCACATGATGGCGCAGGCCGGAAGCTCTGCGGGGGCAGATCCGGTGCTGGCCCGCGCGCACCACGGCTCCGTTTCGAAGGACCAGCGGGCGCTCATCGAGGACGACCTGAAATCGGGCCGGCTGCGGTGCGTGGTGGCCACGTCTTCCTTGGAGCTCGGCATCGACATGGGCGCCGTGGACCTGGTGGTGCAGGTGGAATCACCGCCGTCCGTGGCCAGCGGCCTGCAGCGGGTGGGCCGGGCAGGGCACCAGGTGGGCGAAGTCTCCCAGGGCGTCCTCTTCCCGAAACACCGGGCGGACCTCGTCCACACCGCCATTACGGTGGAACGGATGCTCGGCGGAAAGATCGAGCGCCTCAGCATCCCGGCCAACCCGCTGGATATCCTGGCCCAGCAGACTGTTGCCGCCGCCGCCTTGGGCAGCATCGACGTCGAGGAATGGTTTGCCACGGTACGGCGCTCGGCGCCTTTCGCATCACTCCCGCGCTCAGCGTTCGAAGCCACCCTGGACCTGCTGGCCGGACGGTACCCGTCCGACGAATTCGCCGAACTCCGCCCACGGATCATCTGGGACCGCAACGCGGGCACCATCGAGGGCCGGCCGGGCGCGCAGCGCCTGGCGGTGACCTCCGGCGGGACCATCCCCGACCGCGGGCTCTTCGGTGTGTACATCATCGGCACGGAGGTTGAAGGATCGGCTTCCCCTTCCACGGAGGGCAAACCGGCGCCCGCCCCCAAGGGCGGGCGCCGGGTAGGCGAGCTCGATGAAGAGATGGTGTACGAGTCGCGGGTGGGGGACGTCTTTGCGCTGGGCGCCACCAGCTGGAAGATCGAGGACATCACGCATGACCGCGTGCTGGTCTCGCCCGCCTTCGGCCAGCCGGGCAAGCTGCCTTTCTGGAAGGGCGACTCGCTCGGCCGGCCAGTGGACCTGGGCCGCGCCCTTGGCGCGTTCGTCCGTGAGCTCTCGGCGTCCGACGCCGGCCCTGCCACCGAGCGCTGCAAAGCCAGCGGCCTGGATGAGTTCGCCGCGAACAACCTGATCCAGTACCTCACCGAGCAGAAGCTGGCCACCGAGGTCGTTCCCAGCGACACCACGCTGGTGGTTGAGCGGTTCCACGATGAATTGGGCGACTGGCGCGTCATCCTGCACAGCCCGTTCGGCATGCCCGTGCATGCTCCCTGGGCACTGGCCGTCGGACAGCGCCTCCACCAGAGATACGGGCTGGACGGCTCGGCGATGGCTGCCGACGACGGGATTGTGCTCCGCGTGCCCATGATGGAGGATGAGCCGCCGGGGGCGGAGCTGTTCCTCTTCGACCCCGAGGAACTGGAGCAGATCGTTACAGCCGAGGTGGGCGGCAGTGCACTCTTCGCATCGAGGTTCCGGGAGTGTTCCGCGCGGGCGCTGCTGCTGCCCAGGCAGACCCCGGGCAAGCGGCAACCGCTGTGGCAGCAGCGGCAGCGGTCAGCCCAGCTGCTCGATGTCGCCCGGAAGTACCCAACCTTCCCCATCGTGCTGGAAACCGTCCGCGAATGCCTGCAGGACGTCTACGATCTCCCGGCGTTGAAGGACATCGCGGCGTCCGTGGAACGGCGCGAGCTGAGGATCGTCCAGACCACCACGTCCCAGCCGTCCCCGTTCGCCAAGTCCCTCCTGTTCGGGTACGTGGCGCAGTTCCTGTACGAAGGCGACTCTCCCCTCGCGGAGCGCCGAGCCGCCGCGCTGGCCCTTGATTCCACGCTCCTGAACGAGCTGCTGGGGCGCGTTGAACTGCGCGAACTGCTGGACTCCAAGGTCATCGAAGCCACCGAGCGCGAGCTCCAGCGGCTGGCGCCGGACAGGCGGGTGCGGGGCATGGAAGGGGTGGCGGACCTGCTGCGGCTGCTTGGCCCCCTGGCGCCCGAGGAGGTGGCCGCGCGCCTGGAACCGGCCGCAACGGGTGGCCAGCCCGCGGCAGTGGTGCCGCCCCCCGCATCCGACCAGGACGGGGCAGCAACTCAGCCGGCGGAGGCCACCGGTGGTGTCGCTGAGGACCTGGTTGACGCTGACGACTCCGTTTCCCCAGAGGACACCGGGCACGGCCACGCCACGGTGGACGCCGGGCACGCCCAGCCGGTGGAGGCCACTGCCCACCTGGTGGCCCTGCAGCGCGCCAACCGTGCCATCAAGGTCAACATCGGCGGCGTGGAACGCTTTGCGGCTGTGGAGGATGCCGCGCGGCTGCGGGACGCCATAGGCGTTCCGCTGCCCATGGGGGTCCCGCTCGCGTTCATCGAACCCGTCGCGGATCCCCTCAGCGACCTTGTTTCGCGGTATGCCCGCACGCACGGACCCTTCACCGCGGCCGAGGCAGCAGCACGGCTTGGCCTGGGCGTGGCAGTGGTCAGCACTGCCCTGAAACGCCTGGCAGCAGACGGTCGCGTAGTGGAGGGCGAGTTCCGGCCGCATGCAGGGCCAGCGGAAACCGTCCCGGACACCAGCAGCGGTGCCGCCGGAGAAGGCACCGGACCGGAGGAAAGCCAGCCTGCAAGTGAACCAGCGGCGCCCAACCTTTCCCCGCACACGGTGGTCAGCGAATGGTGCGACGCAGAGGTCCTGCGCAAGCTCCGCCGTCGTTCGCTGGCAGCCCTCCGCGCGGAAGTGGAACCGGTGGATGCGGCCGCCTACGGGCGCTTCCTGCCCGCCTGGCAGCATGTCAGGACACCCGGCGGAGGGCGCGGCCAGCCGTCGCTGCGGGGGCTGGACGGCATCATCACCGCCGTCGACCAGCTTTCCGGGGTGCCCATTCCGGCCTCGGCCTGGGAACCGCTGGTCCTTGCCGGCAGGGTGTCCAACTACCAGCCGGCAATGCTGGATGAACTGATGGCCGCCGGGGAGGTCCTCTGGTCAGGCGCCGGAGCCCTGCCCGGAAACGACGGCTGGATCAGCCTCCACCTTGCCGACTCCGCCGAACTGACTCTCAACCCTGCCATCGAGTACGAGCCCGGGGATGCGCAGCAGCGCCTCCTGGAGCACCTTCGCAACAACGGCGGCGGCTACTTCTTCCGGCAGCTCACGGACGTCGCCGGGGGCATGGATGCCGTCCTCAGCGACCAGGAAGTGGTGACGGCACTCTGGGACTTGGCGTGGGCGGGCCGGATCACCGGGGATACGTTCGCCCCGGTCCGCGCGCTGATCGCCGGTGGCCACACCGCGCACCGGCAGGTGGCCCGCGCACCCCGCGCCAGGGCACCCCGGCTCAGCAGGCTGGGCCGTTCCCACGGGAGCGGGCTCATGGGATCGCCGGGCCTGGCGGGCGGCAGGTACGGTGCGTCGGCCGGAGGTGCGTCAACTCCCCCGATGGCCGCCGGCCGCTGGTCTGCCCTGCCGCAGCCGGAACTGGACGCCACCATCCATGCCCGGGCCACGGCTGAACTCCTGCTGGACCGCTATGGCGTGGTCACCAGGGGGTCCGTGATGGCGGAACAGATCCTGGGCGGCTTCGGCCTCATGTACAAGGTCCTCGCGAGGCTGGAGGAAGCCGGACGCTGCCGGCGGGGCTACTTCATTGAGCACCTGGGGGCGGCCCAGTTCGCGGTTCCGGCCACTGTTGACCGGCTGCGGTCCTATTCGGAGGACACCCAGCTCGCCAGGCCCGAACCGGTCGCCCTGGCGCTGGCGGCGACGGATCCTGCCAACCCGTACGGAGCGGCCCTTCCCTGGCCGGCCCTCCAGGACGACGCCGGCACGGGGCACCGGCCCGGGCGGAAGGCGGGTGCCCTGGTGGTGCTGGTGGACGGGGCCCTGGTCCTCTATGTTGAACGGGGCGGCAAGACACTGCTGGCCTTCAGCGGCGATGAAGCCGTCCTCTCGGCCGCCGGCGCGGCGCTGGTGGGCGTGGTGACCCGGGGAGCCGTGGACAAACTGATCATGGAGAAGGTCAACGGGCACGGCATCCTGGATACCCCTGTCGCTGCCGCCCTGAGCTCGGCCGGCGCCTACTCCACCCCGAAAGGACTGAGGATCCGTGCCTGAGGGCGATTCCGTCTGGCGGGCAGCCAACCAGCTGCACCAGGCCCTGGCAGGACAAAAACTCCTTGCTTCCGATTTCCGCGTGCCCCGCTTTGCAACCCTCAACCTCACCGGCTGGACCGTGGCGGAAGTGGTGCCCCGCGGCAAGCACCTGCTGATGCGCGTGGTGGGGCCGGACGACAAGAAGCTCACCATCCATTCGCACCTGAAAATGGAGGGAACCTGGCAGGTGTACCCGCCCGGCGGAAGGTGGCGGAAACCCGGCTACACCGCCCGGTGCGTGCTGCGCACCGCCGCAGCGGACGCCGTCGGATTTTCCCTGGGGGTTGTTGAGGTGGTGGCCACCGCCAGCGAGGACTCCATCGTGGGTTTCCTGGGTCCGGACCTGCTGGGGCCGGACTGGGACCTGGACGAGGCGGAGCGGCGGGTCCGTTCCGCCCCGGACGTCCCCATCGGCGTGGCGCTGCTGGACCAGCGCAACCTGGCCGGGATCGGCAACATCTACCGCTGCGAAACATGCTTCCTGTCCGGCGTGCACCCCGCTTCCCCGGTCTCGGCGGTCCAGGACGTGCGGACCATGATGACGGACGCCAAGCAGCTCCTGGAGGTCAACCTGGGCCCGGGCCGCCGCGTCACCATCCTCAACGCCCGCGGCATGCCCGTCGGCCGGATGGCGGGGCGGCCCGGCTACTGGGTCTACCGCCGGGAACACCAGCCCTGCCTGAAGTGCGGGACCCCCATCCGGCGCGGCGTGCTGGGCAAGCTGAACGGCGACGAGGAACGGGACATCTACTACTGCCCCCAGTGCCAGCCGCTCCCGGCCCAGGGTTAGGCCTCCGTGTGGTGCCTCAGCTGTTGCCGGCCAGGGAGGCCGGAGCAGGAGTTCCAGGGTTGCTGCCTCCCGGTGAAGCGATGTCTGCGCGGCGTGGCGCCGGCACCATGAACAGCGGAAGCAGCAGCTGGACCAGGGGGCCGATGGCCAGGGCGTAGACAACGGTGCCCACGCCCACCGATCCGCCCAGGAACCACCCGAAAGCCAGGACCACAACCTCGATCAGCGTGCGGGACCACCTGACGGACCAGCCGGTGCGCCTGGCCAGGCCCGTCATCAGTCCGTCGCGGGCGCCGGGTCCAAACCGGGCACCGATGTAACAAGCGGAAGCGATGCCGTTCAACACCACCGCGCCGCCGAGCATGCAGATCTGCCCGCCCAGATGGGTCACGGCCGGAATCAGGGCGAGGCCAATGTCCGCGAACACACCCACCAGGATGGCGTTGCACAGTGTTCCGAAACCGGGCCATTGGCGCAGCGGAATCCACAGCAGAAGCACCAGGAAACTCACGATGATGACCACCACGCCGATGCTGAGTCCTGTCCTGCCGGCCACGCCCTGGTGGAAGACATCCCAGGGGTCCAGGCCCAGTCCTGCGCGGATGAACATGGCCAGGGAAACGCCGTACATGGCGAGGCCGGTAAAGAGCTGAAGGAGTCTGCGGGTCAACATAGGAACGACTCTGGCAGAAAACTGGCCTTGAATTACATAGCCAGTTTGAGATACTGGCCTGATGTCATCCCTCACTGCCTCAGGCCTGTCCCGTCTCCTGGGCGAGTGGAACGTCGGCGCAACGCCCGGCTACCGCGAGCTGGCCGACGTCGTACGCCTGCTGGTGCTCGACGGCCGGGTGGCCCTGGACACTGCGCTGCCCAGCGAGCGCGCCCTGTCCGAAGCCCTGGGCGTCAGCCGGACCATGGTGACTGCCGCCTATGGGCTGCTCCGCGAGCAGGGCTTCCTCACAGGCGGCCAGGGCAGCAGAAGCCGGACGCGGATCCCGCGCCTCACCCCGGCAGGCACCACGCTCTTCACGGGACCGGTGCGGAACGATCCGGCGCTGACCGCCCCCGGGCTCGCGGCTCCGGAGGGACTGATCGACCTCGCCTACGCCTCGCTTCCTGCCAGCGGGGAGGTGGTGCACCGTGCGTTCGCCGCCGCCCTCACCGAGCTTCCGGCCCTGCTCCCCGGATTCGGCTACGACGCCCTGGGCCTGCTCCCGCTCCGGGAAGCAGTTGCTGCGCGCTACACGGCGGCCGGGGTGCCCACAACCGCCAGCCAGATCATGGTGACATCGGGGGCGCAGCACGCCCTGAACATCATCCTCCGCGCCCTGGCCGGCAGGCAGGACCGCGTACTGGTGGAACACCCCAGCTACCCCAACGCCCTCGATGCCATCCGGGCTGTGGGCTGCCGGCCGGTCCCGGTAGCATTCTCGGCCGGTACCGGAGTAAGCCCACGCAGGGCCGGCACCAGCGCCGGCACGCACGGCGCCCGGGCCGGGGCCGCGCAGGCGTGGGACATGGCCGCCCTGCAGGCCGCCCTGCAGCAGCAGCGGCCCCGGCTGGCCTATGTGGTGCCCGACTTCCACAATCCCACAGGCCAGCTGATGCCCGACCTCCAGCGCCGCCACCTGGTCCGGTCAGCTGCGGCCGCCGGGACGGTCCTGGTGGTGGACGAGACGCTGCGGGAGCTTAACCTCGACGGCGCTGTGACCGCACCGGTGGCGGCGTTCAGTCCGGCGGTGGTGACCATCGGCTCGCTCAGCAAGTCCCATTGGGGCGGGCTGCGCACCGGCTGGATCAGGGCCTCGGAGGACCTGATCCAACGGTTTGCGGGAGCCCGGACAACACTTGATCTCGGCGGCCCCCTTATGGAACAGCTGGCCGCAGCGCACCTGGTGCGGGCCCTGGATGAGCCGCTGCCGGCACGGATTGCCGCCCTCCGGGACAGCCGCGCCGCCCTTTTGGAGCTCCTTGCCGGCCACCTGCCGGAGTGGGAGGCGGCCTATCCTTCCGGCGGGCTGTCCGCGTGGTGCCGGCTGCCCGCTCCCATCAGCACTGCGCTGACCGTCATCGCCCCCGACTTCGGGGTCCGGCTGGCGGCAGGGCCGCGCTTCGGGATAGGCGGCGCCTTCGAGCGTTACCTGCGGGTGCCGTTCACCCTGCCGCCGGACAAGCTTGAAGCTGCGGTCCTGGCCCTGCGTTCAGCGCAGGACCGGCTCGATGCCGCCCCGCAGCTCCGACGGACCCTGAAGAGCGCCCCGGCCGTGGCCATTGCGTGACCGACGGGAGCCCGTGCCCGCCGATCACTGGGTCCCGGGCTCCTACGCGTAGGCCTTTTCGAGGAAGCCGCCCCAGGCCTTGGCCGTGGCATCCGGGTCGCCGGTGCCGCTGAAATCATGCACAGTCATCCCCACCGGAGCGCCCCAGGCGTTGCGGCCGAAGAAGCGGTACATGGCGTCGGAGGTGCGCAGGCCCAGGAAGTGCTCGTTGGAGAAGTCCACTTCCCCCGAAAGCCGGCCCAGGCCGTCAAGCTCCAGATCCACCCGGGAACCCTGCCCGGCGGAGTCCACGCCCAGCGCCCCGCGAAGGCGCGCAAAACCGTCCGGAGCCTGTGACGCTGCCGGCGCCTGGATGTCCGTGAACACCACAGGCTGTCCGTCGAAGTACTTCAGGTACTGGCCCAGGGTGTGGAGGTAGAACTCCGTGTGGCGGCTGGCGCCGTCGTACTGCTCGTCCCAGTTGTCCGCGAAGATGCCGCTGTGGACATAGTGCAGGCGGGCGCGGCCGCCGTCGAGCGGTTCCAGCACATGCTCGAGCTGGTTGAACCAGCCGTCCGGGCCCTCGATCCGGGAGACCAGGTGGGTGGGGTACTCCTGGACGGTCTTGACGTCCGGCCACCCGTCCGTGGGGAACATCCACGCGGGCGTTCCGGTGGTCACAGCCTCCCAGACCCGCTCCGGCGTGCCCGGAAGTTCGGTGTCGTAGACGATTTCGAAGTTGCGGTTGTCAGTCATTGTCCTGCTCCTTGCCTGAAGGGGTCTGTGTGGGGTCTTTGGCGGGTTTGAGAACGGGGTGGAGCGCCACCACCAGCCGGTGCCGGCGCCCGCGGGGGGCATCGCCGTCGTGGTATTTGTCCACCAGCCGGGTGACCGCCACGCCGAGCTCTTCGGCGAACGCTGCGCGGTCGGCCGCGGTCCGGAACGTGACTTCACCGTCCACCGCGAACGTGGCCAGCTTCTGGCGGGCAGCGGCCGCGCCGGCGATCAGCTTTCCCATCTCCTGGACCATGCGGCCCGCCAGCGCCAGCAGCCAGAATGCCGAAAAATGGCTGGAAAAGCGGCCCGGGTCCGGGGACACCGAGGCCAGCGCCTGGGGAGAGATCAGGTAGGACGACGCTGTGGCCTGGAGGATGCGTTCGGTCATGTTGCCTTTGCGCCGCTCCTCCACCAGCTCCACCAGGCCGTGCTTTTCCAGGGCCCTGAGGTGGTAGTTGACCTTCTGCCGCGGCAGCCCCACCCGCACCGCGAGCTGGGTTGCCGAGGCCGGCACCACCAGTTCGCGAAGGATCCGGGTCCGGATCGGATCCAGCGACGCCTCGGCCGCGGCGGGATCCTCGATGACGGCTATCTCCAACATGATTCAAGTATCTCTACCGACAATTTTTATTGTCAAGAACTTTTTTGTGTTCGGTGCCGGGTGTGCCCCTGGGGGCTCCGCCAGGGTCGGCAGCACCCGCCGGTAGAATGGTCCGGTGATGCAATCCCCCCTCCCCGTGCGCGACGGCGTCAACGCCACCCGGCTGCGCCTCCCCGGAGAAGGGCCCTGGGACACGGCCATGGACTACATGATGCACCGCTGGGGACACATCGACCCCCAGGGCATCGAGGACAGGTTCGACGCCGGCGAGATCGTTGGCGAGGGCGGGGTGCCACTGGACCGCGCCACTCCCCTGCAGGACCACACGTTCATCTGGTACTATCGCAGCCTCCCGCCGGAGACGCGGATTCCGGTGGAGATCACCATCCTCCACCAGGACGAGCACCTGCTGGTGGTGGACAAGCCGCACTTCCTGCCCACCACCCCCGGCGGCACCTACATCCAGGAGTCGGCGCTGGTCAGGCTGCGCAACCAGCTGGAGCTGCCGGACCTGATCCCCATGCACCGGCTGGACCGCATGACGGCCGGGGTCCTGCTCTTCTCCACCAATCCCCGGACCCGCGGCAGGTACCAGGTCCTCTTCGAGAAGCGGCAGGTCCAGAAGGACTACGAGTGCGTGTCCGCCGCCGAGCCCGCGGAGGGTTATCCCGCCGTCGGCTTCCCGGTGGTGGTCCGGAACCGGATGACCAAGTCGCGCAGTTACCTCCTCGCCGAAGTCATCGACGGCGAACCGAACGCGGAAACGCGGATCGAGCGCCTGGAAATGTTCGACGGCGGCGCTGCGCCGGGTGCGGCCGTCACCTCTGCCGCGGCACCGGACAGTCCCCGGCGGCTGGCCCGCTACCGGCTCGAGCCGCACACCGGAAAAACGCACCAGCTGCGGGTGCACATGGCGTCGCTGGGGCTGGGCATCGTCAACGACGCCTTCTACCCGGACCTGCTGGACAAGGCTCCGGACGACTACACCAGGCCCCTCCAGCTTCTGGCCCGCGGCATCCGGTTCGTGGATCCCATCAGCGGCAAGCCCGTGGAGTACCGCAGCGGGCTGGAACTCAGCGAGGCACACCCGGGCCAGGCCTGATCCGCCGTCTACCTCTGGATGGCCGGTGCGGAGAGGACTATCCTGAGGGGTACCTGGGGCAAGGCAAGGAACCATCATGGACGCATTGGCCTGGATCCCGGGCGACCGCACCGCTGCCAGGGCCGCCTACGCCGCCGCAGGTCTGGGCGCAGTGGGGGTGGCCACCCTCGGTGCCATGTATGCGGTGGAAGTACCCCGCAACGGCCCCTACGTTTTCGGCACCATCAATGACGCAACAGGTGCCCTGTTCAACCTGGCGGCCATCCCCGTGATCCTGCAGGTGCACCGCCGGCTGCCGCGGACGGTGGCCTCGGAGGCCGGCAAATGGGTGGTCACCGCTTCCTGCGCTGCCGGCTCCGCAAGCTCGTTCCTGCTTGTTGTCAAACAGCTCGACTTCAAGAGCTCCACAGTTGTCTCCGTTGCGGCCATGACGGTCCAGGCCGCGTGGTTTCTGCTGGCGCACCGGGCGCTCCTGGCCTCCGGCGCCTACCCGCGGAACCTCGCCCGGCTGGGACAGGCCATCGGAGGCACCCTGCTGGTGGCGCTGCCGGTGGCCGGCCTGACCTGGGCGGAGCAGCTTCCCCTCTGGATCCGCTACGGCATCGGCGGAACAGGCGTCGCGGCGGGAGCAGCCGCCTGGGTCGCCTGGCCCTACTGGTACTTCCTGGCGGGGCAGCACCTTAGTCGTACACCGAAGTCCGAACCGTAGGGGCAGGGCCGGCCGGCCAAATCTGCGGTACGTTGTGGCCATGGACTTGGGCAGCGCTGAAAGCTGGGGGTCGGCGATCTATTTCTGGATCATCCCCGTGGTCCTCGGCGACGCCATTTTTCCCCTGATCCCCTCCGAAATGGTGGTGATCACCGGCGGTGCCCTGTCCGCGGACGGCCGGACCAATGTTTTCCTGGTGGGGTTCCTCTCCGCCTTGGCGTCCTGGGTCGGCGACATGGTGGTATTCCAGCTCTTCCGGCGCCGGCTGAGCCACGTGCTGGACCGCTGGGCGTGGGGCCGCCGGATCCACCGCGGGATCCATGACGCCATCGCCCGGGCCGGCCGCTCCTCCACGTACGGGACCATCATCGGCGCCAGGTTCATCCCGGGCGGCCGCCTCGCCACCTCTGCCGCGGCAGGCATCGCCAATGTCGCCGTCCGGGGCTTCAGCCTGTGCGCAGGAATAGGGGCGGTGCTCTGGGCCTGCTGGCTGGTGGGCCTGGGCTACTTCACCGGCTCGGCCACAGGGCTTCCGTTCTGGGCCAGCTCCCTCATCGGCGTGGTGCTCGGCCTGGTGGTGGGGGCCGCCGTCGGCGTTATTGCCACGCGCCGGCGCGGCAATCCGTCCCCCGTGGAGGAACCTGGCCCGCTGGCTCCCGAAGCCTGAAGCGCCGTCTTACACCGGCCGCTAAACCGGCGTCCAGCGGGCAGCTAAATCGGTGTCCAGCGGCCGCGGCTGCGGCGCAGCACCGTCAGGGATCCGGTCAGGGCCACGCGTTCTACGGCGTCACGCATCATGGCTGCCGAATCCCGCGCCTGCCGGTTCTCGCCGCTGTATTCTGTGGCGTCAACGAGGAAGCGCAGGTTCAGCTGCGGCACTCCCCCGGCAAGCTGCAGCTGGTGCGCCTCCACATGGTGCCGGGTCCCCAGGGCTTCCACCGCGGTGTCCATGACAGCCTCGGGCGGGTTGCCCGGCCGCAGCCCGGTGATTTTCAGTCGGGTCTGGAAGGAAGGCATGCCCTCCAGCCTATCCCGGCGGCTTCCCTGTCCCCCAAGCCCCTGCAACGCTCTCTCACTTTCTGCAGGGAAACTGCCAACGCTCTCTCACCGGTGCGTGAGCGTTGGTGAAAAACCTGCATTAAGTGAGAGAGCGTCGGGGCTAGCCGGTGTTGCGGAGGCCTGCCGCCACACCGTTGACGGTGATGAGCATGGCGCGCTGCAGCCGTTCGTCGATCTCTGCGCCGGTGATGCCGTCGGCTTTCTCCGCGGCTTCGGCAGCTTCCGCACGGACACGGCGGAGGAGCTCCACCTGGAGGTAGCTGATGGGGTCCAGGTACTGGTCCCGGATTTCCAGCGAGCGCTTGAGCGTTGGCTGGGCGTCCAGGAGCAGGTTTTCGCCGGTCAGGTTCTGGACCTCGGCCACGGTGAGCTCATACTCCTCGCGGATGGCGCGGAAGATGTGGTGGAGCTCTTCGGGGACCAGGGTGGAGACGTAGTAGCCTGCGATGTCCAGGTCAGTCTTGGCCAGCGTCATTTCCACGTTGGACAGCACCGACCGGAAGAAGTTCCAGTTCTCCCACATCTCCACCAGCTGTGCGGTGTTGCCTGCCTCGCGGGCAGCCTTCAGGCCGGAGCCGACGCCGAACCAGCCGGGCACAATCTGGCGTGACTGCGTCCAGCCAAACACCCAAGGGATGGCGCGCAGCCCGCCGAGCCCGGCGCCGGAGTCCGGGCGCTTGGACGGGCGCGACCCGATGTTCAGGGAGCCCAGCTGCTCCACCGGGGTGGAAGCCATGAAGTAGGCCGGCAGGTCCGGATGGTCGATCAGCTTTCGGTACCGGTCGAAAGCGGCGTCGGAGATGGTCTCCATGACGTGCCCGTACCGTTCCCGCTGGTCCGCGGAGGTGCGCGGATCGCGGTGCAGGGCCGAGCCCTGCAGCACGGCGGCGAGCGACAGTTCCAGGTTTTCGCGAGCGAGTTCGGGCAGCGAGTACTTGTCCGAGATGACCTCGCCCTGCTCGGTGAACTTGATTTCGCCTTCCAGGACGCCGTTGGGCTGGGCCAGTATGGCGTCATAGGTGGGTCCGCCGCCGCGGCCCACGGATCCGCCGCGGCCGTGGAACAGGCGCACGCGCACGCCGTGCTTGGCGGCGATGTCGCGCAGCTTGCGCTGGGTCTTGTGGATTTCCCACTGGCTGGTCATCACGCCGGATTCCTTGTTGGAGTCCGAGTAGCCCAGCATGACCTCCTGCACGTCGCCGCGGAGGCGCACGAGTTCCCGGTAGGAGGGATCGGACAGCAGCTGGTCCACGATTTCGGCCGAGGCCCGCAGCTCCTCCACGGTCTCCAGCAGCGGCGCGAACCCGATCTTGGCGTAGGGCTTCTCGCCGAAGAGGTTCACCAGGCCGGCCTCACGGGCCAGGACTGCCGCGGCAAGCACGTCGTCGGCGCCGCGGGTCATGGAGATGATGTAGGTCTCGATGACGTCCGGGCCGTAGGCGCGCAGGGCGCGGCGGATCTCACGGAAGACGTCGTACGTACCGTCGGCGGCGCCGTCGAGCTTAATGGGGTGTCCGGAGAGCGGCCGGCGCGAGGCGAGCTCGGAGCCGAGCACCTCGAGCCGCTGCCCGCGGCTGAGTTCCGCGTACCGCACGCCGGGCCCGCCCAGCCGGTCCATCAGCTGGCCGACCGCGTCATGGTGGTGGTCCGCGTGTTCGCGGATGTCCAGGGTGGCCAGGTGGAGTCCAAAGGAGGCGATGGCGCGGCGGACCCGGGCGAGCGCGCCGTCAGCAGCCAGCGACGCCGAGTGGTTCCGGAGCGAGAGTTCCACGAGTTCCAGGTCGGCAAGGAGTTCGCCGGTTCCGCTGTAGTCGCGGCCGTGCTCGTGGTTGGAGTTTGCAGCCACCCGCTTGCCCGTGTTGATCAGTTTGGCCTTAACGCAGGTCAGCTTGAGCCGGTAGGGCTCCTGGGCGTTGAGCTCCAGGACGCGCTTGTCCAGGCCGGGCAGCTTCTTCAGGTCCGCCTCGATGGAGTCCAGGAGCTCCTGGTCCGCGCCGGCAAGCGCGGTGGAGTTGGAGAGGATGGAGATCAGTTCATCGATCATTCCGATGCTGATCCGGACCGCATGCTGGTTCTGGATCTGCAGGATCTCGCGGGTGACTGCCGCGGTGACGTTGGGGTTGCCGTCTCGGTCACCGCCGATCCAGGAGCCGAAGCGGATGGGCGCTTCCTGGGAGGCAAGGCTCACGCCGTGCTCGCCGAGCAGTTCAGAGAGTTCGGTGAGCATCTCCGGCATCGCGTCCGTCAGGATGCTGCTCAGGTAGTAGATGGCGTTGCGGGCCTCGTCCACCGGAGTGGGCCGGACCTGGCGGAGCTCGTCGGTCTGCCACATCTGGTCGATGATCTCGGCCAGCTGGCGATCCTGGCGGCGCCGGGCGGTGGTGCCCTCGGCGCTGGGCTGGGCCAGGACGTCGGAGAGCTTGCGGATCTTGTCCAGCACCGAACGGCGCGAGGCTTCGGTGGGGTGCGCGGTGAAAATGGGGCGGACGTCCAGCCCGTTGACCACTTCCTGCAGCACACCGGTGCCCGCCTGCTCTGCGATGTCCGCTACGGTCTTGGCCAGCCAGCCGTCTTTTTCGGCGCGGGTCCGCAGGCCGCGCACCCGGTGCACCTGTTCAGCGGCGTTGGCAAGGTGGAAGTAGAAGGCGAAGGCACGGACCAGGTCGGTGGCCTGCTCGATAGGCAGCGAGCCAAGGAGTTCGCGGACCTGGGCCACGACGTCGTGTGCGCTCCACGGGCCGGTGGCATCGGCGCCGCCGCGGGCGGCTTCCTTGGATTCCTTGGTGAGGAGGCGGACCTGCTCCACGAGGTCGAGGAGTTCGGGACCGTGCTGGCGGACGAGCGATTCACCCAGCAGGGTGGACACGCGGCGGACGTCTGCCCTCAGTTCGGAGGCAAGATCGGTTTCGGGATTCGTTGCAGTGTGAGCCATGGAAACTATCTTTCGAGGGTTCGGACTTGGCTCGTACACTGCGCTGGATACTGTGAGCCACGTAACTAGCTAAAGATGCTACCCGCAGTGCGGCGCCGTGGGGGAATCCGTCTCAGATAATGTCGCGCACCGGGTAACCTACATGGCGCTTGACGTGGTCCAGCTCTTGGCGGAGCTGGTCAACTTCGGCCCGGTACACGGTAATTTCCGCGGTGCGGCGCTTGGCAGCCCGGGCGCCGGCCGCCAGGGCCACCAGTGCCAGGGGCACGGAAAGCGCCAGGGCCCAGCCCGCGGCAGCAAAGAATTCCAGTGCCACCGGCAGGGCGGAGCGGAAGTCCACGAACTCGTTGACGCCGTCCGTGACGCCGCCCAGCATCCCTTCCAGCGGTTCCAGGAACTGCCCCACCATGGGCGCATCGGAGAGCGGGGGCGGGCTCAGCCGGGACTGCCGCCCACCGCCCCAGCGGCCGTCGCCGAGGTGGTTCAGGACGTAGATCCCTGCGCCCGCGCTGGCTGCCATGAAGACCATCACGGAGGCGAGCCCTGCCAGGTCGGGCCGCCGCGGCCGCCACAGCAGGACCGCCACCCCGGCTGTCACGGCCGTGATCCACGTCAGGGCTTTGAGCCAGTCACCACTTATGCCAGCAAGTATGTCCACGGCACCTATTCAACCGCGCGGACCACCTTGATATTGAAATTGGGTGTGCCCAGGGCGGCGTAGAGGCGCAGCCACAGCGGCAGCAGCATCTCGGCTCCGCGGGCCGTGGTGATGTCGCCCAGGTCGATCACATCGCGGTGGCCCAGCTCCTCCAGCAGACCCTTGACCACCGCCTTTGCGTCCGGATCATCCCCTGACAGGAAAACGGAATGGTCTCCGTCCGCGAGCCGGCGCGGGTCCACCATCAGTCCGGCGTTCATCGTGTTGAGGGTCTTCACAACCCGCGCGCCGGGAAAGGCCCGCTGGATCCGCTCGGCGAGGCTGTCCGTGTTCACCGGGTTCAGCACCGGCGGCATGCCCTGGGAGAAATCGAGGGGGTTGGAAACGTCCATCAGCACTTTGCCGGCAAGGCGTGCTGCCCCGGCTGACCCCAGCGCGTCCAGCGCTCCCGCGCCGTTCGTGGCATTGACCACCAGCTCAGCGGCCTCCGCAGCCTCGGCGAAGGTCATCAGCGGGATGTGGCGGTTCGCGGCATGCCATTCGCTGAAAGCAGGCGCACCCATCATGTCCGGCCCGGTCCTGGCGGAGGTGGCGCCTGGATCCCGTGTTCCGATGTCCGCGACATGCCCCAGCGCGGTGAACGCCCCCGCGAGGGTCCGTCCCACCATGCCTGTGCCAAGCACCGCGATCTTCATGGCCTCCCCCTCTGGAAAGCAGACAGTTTGGAAGTGGTGTCAAAAGCAGGTGCGGGGGCCGTGAAGCACCCGGTCCCTCTGGTTCCGAGGGTACTCCCCGGCCCGGACAAGGCAAGCGCCGGAATGAACAACGGCGCGGAGCGGTTGTAGCCGGGGCAACCCGAAACGCTTGAAAGGAACCATGGGCAACCTCCCGGCCGCCAAGCTGGAACGCTGGCAGCGCTTCCGCGACAACCGCAACAAGGCCCTCGCCGCCCGCCACGGCTGGCTCACCCTCACCTCCTTCCAGTGGCTGGAGGACTCCCCTGCCGCCGTCCAACTGGCACCCGGCCTCTGGTCAACGGATGGTACGACGGCGTCACTCACCGCACTGCCCGCGGACGGTCTGTCCCTGGTGGAGTCAGGGGACGCTGTAACCGGGACCATCACGGCGGCCCTGGCCGATGAGGAGTCCCTGATGTGGGTCCAGTTCGGCGGCCCCGGCGGGGACCAAGTGGTGGTGGAACTGGCCAGGCGGGCCGGGCGCTACGCCATCCGGACCCGGGACGCGACCTCGCCGGTACTCACGGAGTTCACCGGCGTCCCCACCTATGGATACAAACCGGAGTGGGAGGTGGCGGGCCGGTTCGAGCCGTACCCCGAGCCCGTGGACGTTCCCATCGCCACCGCCAACCCCCTGGTGGACGGCGTCCACCGGACCGTGGGTGAGGTGGTGTTCCGTGTTCCCGGCAGCGGGCACGAGTTCCGGCTGCAGGCGGAAGAGGAGAAGCTTGGGGCGCTGACCGTCACGTTCCATGACGAAACCAACGGGGAAACCACGGACGACTGGCGGAAGCTCGCCGTGCCCCGCCCGCGGCCGGACCATTCCGTGGTCCTGGACTTCAACCGCGCCATCAACTATCCCAGCGCGTTCACCCCCTACGGCACGTGCCCCATGCCCGTGAAGAACAACTCGCTGGATGTGCGCGTGGAGGCAGGCGAGAAGCTGCCCTCCGCTGATTGAGCTGATCCAGCCGACTGGCTGCGTCAGGCGATGGCTGACATTCCGGTGACGGCGCGGCCCGCGATCAGGGTGTTGATCTCGAAAGACCCTTCGTACGTGTAGATGGCTTCGGCATCGGAGAAGATCTTCGCCATCCGGTAGTCGGTGACAATGCCGTTGCCGCCCAGGATGGACCGGCCCAGTGCCACGGTCTCCCGCATCCGTGCGCTCACGTACGATTTCGCGAGTGCCACCTGCGGCATGTCCGCGGCGCCTGCATCCTGCAGCCGGGCAAGCCCGGCCATCATCCCCATGCCGGCCACGGCGTTGCCCAGCATGGTCACCAGCTGCTGCTGGATGAGCTGGAACTGGGCCAGCGGCCGGCCGAACTGCCGCCGCTCCACGGCGTACTGCCGGGCGACGTCGAAGGCGGCAAGCTGCTGGCCCACGGCCTGCCACGCCACCATGATCCGCGAACCCCGCAGCAGCTCCCTGGTGTCCGCGAAACTGCCGATATTCGCGAACCGGTCTGCCTCGGCCACGTGCACATCCGCCAGGACAATATCCGCGTTCTGCACCGTCCGGAGCGCGATCTTGTTTTCGATCCGGGTCCGGCTGACGCCCGGCAGGGTGGCGTCCACAATAAAGCCGCGCACGGACCCGTCAGCCTCGTCGCGGGCCCACACCAGCATGTAGTCGCAGAACGTCCCGTTGCCGATCCAGCGCTTTGCCCCGTTCAGCACCCAGGCGTCACCGCCGCCGTCCGGTTCTCCGGTGGCCGACGAGATCCGCCGCGCCCGCGTCTCCATCCCGCCGGCAACGTCCGAACCGTGGTTGGGTTCGGTGAGGGCAAACGCACCGGTGATGCGCAGGCTGGCGGCGTCGGCCAGCAGCCGCTGTTTCTGGTCCTCACTGCCGAAGTCATAGAGCGACTGGACGAACAGGTCGTGGTGGACCATGAAGAACGTGGCGATCGACGTGTCCACGCGCGTCATCTCGGCAATGACCAGGCCGGCGAACAGATGGCTGTAGCCGCGCTCGGCGGGAGTGCTCAGTTCCAGGGCAGCCAGTTTGGGCAGGATATGCGCCGGGAACTCGGCCTTGTTCCACCAGTCGCCCGCATGGGGTGCGATCTCCGCGGCTAGGAACTCCCGCAGCTCGGCCAGTTTGTCCCGTTCCTTCCGGTCCAGCAGGGACTCAAAATCAAAAAAGTCCGCTGAGGGCAGGTCCGGCATGCTGTCCCGCACTGTTTCGGAGCCCGCCTTGTCAGCCCCCATCATTTCGGTCCCATCCGGATGGCCCCGTCAAGGCGGATGGTCTCCCCATTCAGCATGGCGTTCTCCACGATGTGCGCCACCAGGGCCGCGTACTCGCCGGGCCTGCCGAGCCTGGAAGGATGCGGCACCTGCGCTCCCAAAGAATCCTGGGCTTCCTGCGGCAGCCCGGCCATCATGGGTGTCTCAAAGATGCCGGGCGCGATGGTGACCACGCGCACCAGCGAGCGCGCCAGCTCCCTGGCAACCGGCAGGGTCATGGCCGCCACGGCCCCCTTGGAAGCCGCGTAGGCGGGCTGGCCGATCTGCCCCTCGAAGGCGGCAACGGAGGCGGTGTTGATGATCACGCCGCGCTCCGGGCCGCCCAGTTCCGTGACCGCCGGCCGGGTGGCCACCATCGCCGCCGCTGCCAGCCGCAGGACGTTGAAGGTGCCCACCAGGTTCACCTGGATGACGCGGTTGAAGGCCTCGAGCGGAAGCACGCCGTCCCTGCCCAGGACCTTCCCGGGCGTGGCGATCCCGGCGCAGTTGACCACAATGCGCAGCGGCCCCAGGCTGGCAGCGGTGTCGACGGCGGCCTGCACCTCGGCTTCGTTCGTCACGTCTGCGGGGGAAAAGACGGCGGAACGCCCCTGAGTCCCGGACGCATTGAGCTCTTCTGCCAGGGCCGCGCCGCCGGAGGACGGGAGGTCAACCAGCACCACGGAGGCACCGTCACGGAACAGCCGTCGGGCCGTAGCCGCCCCCAGGCCGGAGGCTCCCCCGGTCACCAGTGCAACAGCGCCTTTGACGTCCATACATCCTCCTTGATGCGGGCCCGCAGCGGCTGCCGGCCGCCCGGTGTTAGTTAGTGAATGTTAACTGAAATACCGGCGACCCGCACCAGCCGCCGGCCGGGACCGGCCCGGGGCCGCGCGTTAGGGTGGAAAGCATGACCCGCCTGGACCCCGCCCCCGCCCGCCAGGACCCGTTGGGCTGGGATGCCCGCGCCAACCAGGCGGCACAGTCGGTGACCGCACTGTTCGGGCGGAGGCTGTTCTTCCTGCCGGGCACCCACCTGGGTGCCGTGCAGTGGCCTGCCCCCGCATGGCGCAAGGATCCCAAGGGAGCGCTGGCAGGGCCCTGGCACTACTGGTGGCAGGCACACTATGTTGACTGCCTGGTTGATGCGGGACGGCGGGAATTGGCCAACGGCGGCACGCCGGACGCCAGGTTCAACGGCTCCGGCCACCCAAGCGCCGGCCGCCTGGCATCCCGGCTGGTGACGGGAATCCGCCTGCGCAACGCCTTCACCTTCGTCAACAGCTATTACGACGACATGGCTTGGCTGGCACTCGCCACCCACCGGCTCGACACCCTCGCCGAAGAAGCACGCAGGTCCGGACGCCGGCGCAACGCCCGCGTCCGCAGGTCCCTCACGCTCCAGTTCGAGGCCGCGTGCACGGATGACCTGGACGGCGGTGCCTTCTGGAGCAAGAAGCGGGATTTCAAAAACACCCCGGCCTCGGCGCCCATAGCGCTCCACTTTGCCCGGACCGGCCACCCTCAGAAAGCCAGGGCGCTGCTGGACTGGCTGGATGCCACCCTTTTCGACCCGGACCAGGGCCTGTACCTGGACGGTGCACGGCTTGGCCCGTCCGGGGAAGTGCTGGTGGAACGCGCGGTCTACACCTACAACCAGGGCCCGGTGCTGGGCGCCCTCCTGGAAATGGGCAGGGAGGCAGACCTTGACAGGGCAGCCGTGGTGGTGGACGCGGTGGACCGGCTGCTCACACTCCCGTCCCCCGCCGGACAGCCACAGGCCCCCTCACCCATGAATACAGCCGGCCATTTGCCGGCCACCGGCGCCATGACCAGCAGCGGGCGCCGGGTGCTGCGCTGCGAGGGATCGGGCGATGGCGGCCTGTTCACCGGGATCCTGTGCCGTTACCTTGCCCTCGCCGCAGCCGACAGCAGGCTCCCGGCGCAGACCCGCACCACCGCCGCCCGGCTGGTGGCAGGAACGGCTGGGGCCTTTTGGTCCGGAAAGCGCTCCGTGCAGGCCGGCGAGGCTGCGGACAGTCACCGCGGCGCCGTCATTTTCTCCCAGCACGCCGCGCAACCGGCGGACGCAACGTACCCCCCGGGCGCCGCCGTCGAACTTTCCACCCAGCTGCAGGCGTGGATGGCCCTGGAGGCCGCGGCAGCTCTCCCCGGCAACACCGGCGACGCCGGTAATGACGCCGGCAATTAGGACACGCAATAGTTTTGTAATTCTTGTGACCCTCGTCACTTAAAGCGCTTTCTGGTTTGTTGCTTAGGTTTGCCTACCCTACAGTTCCAAGCGTGGGCATCCTTCCCCGACGCCCAACAGGACCCCGTCCGCCCGACGTTTCCCCAGAAAGCAGTCCCTCAATGAAGATCCGCAACAGCGCCCTGGCAGGCATCGCACTCGCCGCCACCGCAGCACTTGGACTGACCGCCTGCGGCGGCAGCACCACCCCCGCAGCCACTGGCTCGTCCGACGCCACCGCTGGTGCGGGCAACGGCGAAATCACCGTGTACAACGCACAGCATGAGAGCCTGACCAAGGAATGGATCGATGGCTTCACCGCCGAGACCGGCATCAAGGTGACCATGCGCCAGGGCTCGGACACCGAGCTCTCCAACCAGATCATCCAGGAAGGCGCAGCCTCCCCGGCTGACGTGTTCCTGACGGAGAACTCCCCGGCCATGACCCAGGTGGAGAACGCCGACCTGTTTGCCGACGTGGACGAAGCCACCATCGCGCAGGTGCCTGAAGAGTTCCGCCCGTCCACCGGCAAGTGGACCGGCATCGCTGCCCGCTCCACCGTCCTGGTGTATGACAAGAACAAGCTGACCGAAGACCAGCTGCCCAAGTCCATGCTGGACCTGGCCACCCCGGAGTGGAAGGGCAAGTGGGCGGCCTCCCCGTCCGGCGCCGACTTCCAGGCCATCGTCTCGGCGCTCCTGGAGCTCAAGGGCGAGGCTGCCACGGAGGAATGGCTCAAGGGCATGAAGGAAAACTTCAAGGCCTACAAGGGCAACAGCACCGCCATGAAGGCCGTCAACGCCGGCGAAGTTGATGCCGCGCTGATCTACCACTACTACTACTACGGTGACCAGGCCAAGACCGGCGAGAACTCCAACAACGTCACCCCGTACTACTTCAAGAACCAGGATCCGGGCGCGTTCGTGTCCGTCTCCGGCGGCGGCGTGCTGAAGACCTCCAAGAACCAGGAAGCTGCCCAGGAGTTCCTGAAGTACGTCACCGGCAAGAAGGGCCAGGAAATCCTCAAGGACGGCACCTCCTTCGAGTACGCCATCGCGTCCGACGTTCCCGCAAACGAGAAGCTCGTTCCCATCGCGGAGCTGCAGGCCCCCACCGTGGATCCTGCCAAGCTGAACTCGGAGAAGGTCACCGAACTGATGACCTCGGCAGGACTCCTCTGATTTCGTGACTCCTGATCTATCGGCTCCCCCGCGGGGGAGCACGACGACGGCGGGCCGGGGCATCAGCCCCCGCCCGCCTTTCGGCGTTTCTGCGGTGTCCGCCCTGGCGGTGCTGATTGCCCTGTTTTCGCTCGTCCCGCTGGGCTACGTGGCCTACATGACCGTGGCAACGGGGTGGGACACCGCCGTCGAACTCATCTTCCGGCCGCGCGTGGCCGAACTGCTGCTGAACACCGTCCTGCTGATGCTCTTCACCGTCCCGCTGTGCCTGGTCCTGGGGGTTGCAGGCGCCTGGCTTGTGGAACGCACCACGCTGCGGGGCGCGCGGGTGTGGGCCGTGCTGCTGGCTGCGCCGCTGGCCATCCCGGCGTTCGTCAACAGCTACGCCTGGGTTTCCGCCATTCCTTCCCTGGGCGGCCTGGGCTCCGGAGTCCTGATTGCCACACTCTCCTACTTCCCGCTGGTCTACATTCCCGCCGCCGCCGCCCTCAGCCGGCTGGACCCGGCCATTGAGCAGTCCGCGGCCGCGCTGGGCCTCGGAGCCTGGCGCACGTTCTTCCGGGTGGTCCTCCCCCAGCTCCGCATCGCCATGACCGGCGGCGCGCTCCTGGTGGCCCTGCACCTGCTGGCCGAGTACGGGGCGTTCGCCATGATCCGCTTCGATACCTTCACCACGGCGATCATGGTCCAGTACCAGTCGACCTTCAACGGGGCGGCAGGGAACATGCTCGCCAGCGTGCTGGTGTTCTTCTGCCTCCTGCTGCTGCTGGCCGAGGTCCGCAGCCGCGGCACCGCACGGTACGCACGCATCGGCCCCGGAGCACAGGCCAAGGCGCTGCGCCTGCCGCTGCACGTGTACCAAGTTCCCGCCCAGCTGTTCCTGCTGGCGCTGACGGCACTGGCTTTCGGCCTGCCCCTGTTCTTTGTGCTGCGCTGGGTGGCTTCCGGCGGAACGGCAGCCTGGGCCGCGGACGAGTTCCTCCCGGCGCTGCTCACAACGCTCGGCTACGGCCTGGCGGGCGCCCTTGCCACCACCGTGGTGGCGTTCCCCATGGCCTACCTTGCTGTCCGCCATCCCGGCTGGTTCAGCAAGTCGCTGGAGCTCTCCAACTACGTCACCAGCTCGCTGCCCGGAATCGTGGTGGGCCTGGCTTTCGTCACGGTGAGCATCCGGGTTGTTCCCGGGATCTACCAGACGGCAGGGGTGCTGGTGGCGGCGTACGTGCTGCTGTTCCTGCCCCGGGCCCTGGTCAACCTCCGGGCAGGCCTGGCCCAGGCGCCCAAGGAACTGGACGAGGCGGCACAGGCGCTGGGCAAGCCCCCGCTGGTGTCCTTCATCAGGGTCACCCTGCGGCTCACGGCGCCGGCCGCCGCAGGCGGTGCGGCGCTGGTGTTCCTGGCCATCGCCAACGAACTCACCGCCACCCTGCTGCTGTCCCCCAACGGGACACGCACCCTGGCCACCGAATTCTGGAGCAAGAGCAGCGAAATCGACTACGCCGGCGCCGCGCCGTATGCGTTGCTGATGATCCTGCTCTCCGCGCCCATGACGTACCTCCTCTTCCAGCAGTCCAAGAAAGTAGCCGGACAGTGACAGAACAAGCCCCTTCCAGGTTGCCTGAGCCGCGGGTGGCCCCGTCCGTGGCACCCACCACCAACAGCCACCTGGAGATCACCGACGTCACCAAGAACTTCGGCAACCAGGCCGTCCTGAAGGGCGTCAACCTTTCCGTGGCCAGGGGCGGCACCACAGCCATTGTGGGACCCTCCGGATCGGGCAAGACCACCCTGCTCCGGCTGATTGCCGGGTTTGAGCACCCGGACACGGGCAGCATCGCGCTGAACGGCGCCAAGGTGGCGGGCGACGGCGTGTGGGTGCCGGCGCATAAACGGCACATTGGGTATGTGGCCCAGGACGGCGCCCTGTTCCCGCACCTGAGCGTGGGGCAGAACATCGCGTTCGGGCTGGACCAGGACCGCCTGCCGGGCGGCCGGCGGGCGGTGGCCGGACGGGTCAGCGAGTTGCTGGAAATGGTGTCCCTGGACCCGGCCATGGCCAAGCGCCGCCCGCACCAGCTGTCCGGCGGGCAGCAGCAGCGGGTGGCCCTGGCGCGGGCCCTGGCGCGCGAGCCGGAACTGATGCTCCTGGATGAGCCTTTCTCAGCACTCGACGCGGGACTCAGGGTGGCCACCCGCCGTGCCGTGGCCAAGGTCCTGAACGAGGCGGGGGTCACCACCATCCTGGTCACCCACGACCAGGCCGAGGCACTGTCCTTCGCGGACCAGGTGGCCGTGATGCGCGGCGGCAAACTCGCCCAGATCGGCAACCCGTTCGTGGTGTACACCCGCCCCGCGGACCGTGCCACAGCGGAGTTCCTTGGAGACGCCGTCATCCTCGATGCCTGGCTTGAGGGATCGCTCGCCACCTGTTCCCTGGGTGCCATCCCCGTCCGCAGGCCGCCGGCCCAGGGCCGGGTGCAGCTGATGCTGAGGCCGGAGCAGATCCGGATTGCCGAGGACGCGGCCATCCGCGGGGTGGTGGTGGACACGGACTACTTTGGTCCGGAAACCACCGTCCGGCTGAAGCTCTCGGTCCCGCCGCAGCTGGCCTCCACCCCCGACCACCGCTACCCCGGCGGCGGCGAGATCATCACCATCCGGCACTGGAACGCGTCCATCGCCCGCCCGGGAATGGAGCTGTGCCTGCGTGTGGTGGGTGAAGGCGTGGCATTCCCGCTCGATTCCTGAACAGTCTCCATTCCTGAACAGTGGGCCCGCGCACAGGCGCGGGCCCACGTTCGCCACGGGACGTCCGGCTCAGCGGATGGCGGCAAGCGGCGTGACGGTACCGCCCCTGATGCCGATGGCACCACCCGAAGCCGCAAGCCGGACGTCCTTGGCCCCCGCCGGCGGGAAGACCAGCGAGGTCAGCGTCTCGCGGCCGCCGTCCACGAAGACTTCCACGGAAGACCGGTCAATATAGGCGGTCAGCTGAACCGTGTCCGCGTCGGTGTTGCCACTGGCCGAGCTCACCGTCCGGTACCCCTCCGCCGGGCCGCCGGCAGCCTGCGCCACCGAATCCCCGTCCCGGACCACAAAGGCCTGCCCGGTCCCGAAGTCGTAGCCCACCGTGGCGTAAACCTTGCCGGCGCTTTGCAGGAGGACACGGGCTTCACCGCGGCCGGATGCAGGCCTTTCCAGTTCCAGGTCCACCTTGAACGCACCGCTGTCCGGAACCGGCAACGGCTCCCCCGCGCCTTCGCGGGCCGTTCCCGCAGGGATCCGCTCCGGGCTCCCCTCCAGGGACGCCAGCGCACGGGTGGGCGCCGAGGCCAAAACCGGGCGACCGCCGTCGGACACCAGCCGGATGTCACGCACCACGGAGGCCGCCCCGAACCAATCGCCGGTGGGCAATTCCCGGGCGTACGCCCAGTTGTTCATCCAGCCGATGGCGTGCCGCGAGGCCTTCCGCTGGCCGTCCGTCAGGCGCGGATCATCCCAGGTGACGGCGGCGTAGAAGTCCGTTCCGCCGTCGAGCCACTGGTGGTCTCCGTCGGGCGTGAAGCCCTTTCCGTCAAAGCTGCCGGTCCAGTACGCCAGCCCGGTAGTGCGGCCCTCGTCCGCGCCGTTAGCGCTGGCGGCCAGCACCCAGGTCCGTTTGGAGGGATCGCCGTCGACGTCCAGCTGGAAGAAGTCCGGGCACTCAAGGATGCCCAGCCCGTCGCGCTCAAATGCCGAAACATAGGTCCAGTCCTTGAGGTCCGGGGACGTGTAGAAGCCGATTTTGTGGCCTTCGGCCAGCAGCATCAGCCACTGGTTGTTGGCGTCGTCGCGGACAATGCGGGGATCCCGCCAGTGCTCCTCGCCGGGGTTCTCCATCACCGGGTTCTGCTCGTAGTTCTGGAAGCTGTAGCCGTTGTCCGTGGAGTAGAACAGTGACTGCCGCTGGACGCCGTCATGCTGCTGGGTAAGGACCGCGATCACGGCTCCCTTGCCGAATCCCGCGGTGCCTTCCGTATCCACCACCGCTGTGCCGGTCTCGATATCGCCGAGTCCGTTGCGGTACTTCCCGATGGCCACGCCCTCGTTTTTCCAGTTGACCAGGTCGGTGCTGGTGGCGTGGAACCATTCGGTGCCGTTCCCTTCCGGGTAATCGGCGTTGTACAGGTAGTAGTAGTGCCACTGGCCGTCCAGGAAGAACGGCTTCTGGGGATCGTTCATCCAGCGCTGGTCCGGTGTGAGGTGGTAGGCGGGGCGGTACTCCCCCGCGGGCGGCTCGAAGCGGTCCGCAGCCGGCGCGGGCCACGTCCGGTCCACGCCGAGGTCAGCCAGCAGGGCATCGCGCGCCTCGGTGCTGATGCAGTCAGGAAGGCGCGCCGCAGCAGCATCCCCAACCGTGTCCGGGGCCGCGCTGCTTCGCAGGAAAACCTTGCCGTCCACGCGCGCTCCGGCCAGCCAGCCCGCACCGCATTCAATGCTCCGCACATCCTCCGCGCCCTCGGCGTCGAGCGCCCGGCCACGGTCCACGAGCGTGGTGTCCCCGCCGTCCAGCCACAGCGTCGCGTAGCTGCCGGTGGAGTCCCTGGCCGTTGCCTGCGCCGACGCAACACCGTCCAGGACGCGGCCGGCAACGGCGGCCGGCCCCGTCCGGACGTTGCCGGCGAGCAGCAGGGAAACCACCAGGGCCAGGGCAGCGGCCACGGCGGCAACCACCCAGAGCAGGGGCCGCTTTCTAAGGGCAGGGAGTACAGGTCCGAGGATTTTTCGGGGCATGGTTTTCGATCCGTCGCTGAACGCACAAGTGCCGCTCCCCAGCAGGGGAACGGCACCAGCGCAAGTGAACCGTCAATTTTACAGGCAGGCCGGCAGGAACCCAACCGGGCACGGATTCCTGGATCCACTTCCCGTACGGTCAGGCCACGCCGCCGGGACGCTTCTTCTGCGGATAGAGCGATTCCCCGCGCGCCAGCATCTCCACGAAGTCAGTGATCCTCTTCGCGCGGGTGGCAGGCCGGACAGCGGAGTTGACCCGGTAAATCATTGCGAACCGGTTTGTCCCGGTGAGGACATCGAACATCGCCTGGGCGGCTGGAACCGCGGCGATGGCCGCCGCCAGGTCAGCCGGGACCTCCGCCACCGCCTGGCCGCCGTACGCATTGTCCCAGCGGCCATCGGCCTTCGCCGCATTCACGGCTGCCCAGCCGGCATCGGTCATCCGGCCTGCCGCGTCCAGGCGCGCCACATGGCCGACATTCCTGGCAGACCACGGGCTCCTGGGCCGGCGCGGTGTCATCCGCTGGAGCGACGTCTGCTCATCACGGCGGCGCGCCTGGCCATCGATCCAGCCGAAGCACAGGGCCTCATCCAGCGCCGCGGCGTAATCCAGTTCCGTGACGTTTCCGCCCTTCTTGTGCAGGACCAGCCACACCCCGGGACTGGTGCTGTGGTTTGCCTCCAGCCACCGGCGCCACGCCGCCGCGTCCGGCAGCAGCAGCTCCTCAAGTTCAACGGTCATGGCCCTATTCTGCCCCCGCATCACGGCACCACGGCAGCCCCTCTCCACAAGCGCCGGCGCCGTGGCATCATGGGCCTAGAGGTCCCTGGATACCGAGGATTAAGGAAACCAAGATGCTCCGTGTGCGCCCCCTTCACTTCACGTCCAGGCTGGATTCCTGGGGCAGGCTCCTCACCGCCCTGGGCATGGTCCGGACCGAGAACGACGCCGGCTGGCAGGTTTTCGACGCCGGGCTGGGACGCCTGGCCCTCCACGCCGTCCCCGAGGGTGCCGCGGAAGACGGCAGCACCGCGCTGGCAGTGGAGGTGGGGGACCTCGCGGAGTTCGCCCGGCGCACCAACCTGGCCGCTGCGGAAGATGGCACCACACCCGCAGAGCTGGTCGCCGCGGACCATGGCGACGCCTGCCGGATCACGGCTCCCGACGGTTTCAGCTTCCTTGCGGACAAAGCCGCCCACGGCGCCCAGTGCGCCGACGCCGATCCTGCCCTGGCCGTCGTCGGGGTCTGGTTCACGGAGGACCCCGCGTCTGCCTCCCGCACCCTGCAGCAGGTGGGCGCGCGTCCCCGCCCGGTTCCGGACCAGGACGACACCGCCGACTTCACCGCCAAGAACGGCGGGGTCCTGATGGTCCGCCCGGCCTCGGGAGCGCCGCGTTCCGGCCTGGGTTTTGAGTACGACGGCGGACTGGAACCTTTGCGGGAACGCCTCGCCTCAGCGGGTATCCAGGCCGGCATCACGGAGGAAGCCTTCGCGCGCACCCTCCACGTTGCCAACCCGGATGCCGGGGCAGCTGCGCACGTGCCGGCGACGCTCTGGATCTCCCAGCGTCACGCGTGACAGGACCTCCACGGGAAGGCCGGATGAACCGACGCATTCCGCCGGCAGCTGAGTTCCACCCGTCACGCAGCGTCCCATGGGGTAGAACTTAACCATGAACGTGCGCACCCCTGACCCGAATCCCGGCTGGCTCTCCGAAGAAGACCTCTTTGAGGCACGCGGGCGGCTGCCCATGGTCTATGTGGAGGCTGTGCCGGTCAGGCTGGACCCGCTGGGCTTCGTCAATGAGGTGGGAACCCTGCTCCAGGCGGATGAGGACGGGACCATGGTCCGCTCCCTGGTCTCGGGCCGCGTCATCTACCGCGAGACCATCCGCGCTGCCCTGCTGCGGCACATGGAAAAGGACCTGGGACCGCTGGCGTTCCCTCAGCTCCCCATCAGCCCGGTGCCCTTCACCGTGGCGGAATACTTTCCCGCACCGTCCCAGACCGGCTTCACGGACGAGCGGCAACACGCCGTGGCCCTGGCCTACGTCATCCCGGTCACGGGTGAATGCGAGCCCCGCCAGGACGCCCTGGAACTGACCTGGATGACCCCCGAGGAAGTCCTCAGCCCCGGCGTCCAGATGGAGTTCGTCGGCGGCCGCGGCAGCCTCATCCGCCAGGCGCTGGCCTTTGCCGGCGTTGGCTTCTGACACTCACGCCGGAACCTGGGGGTCCCCGATTTTAGGTGCCCGCCTTTGTAGACTGTAGGGCGGACCGCAAGAGAACTTAAGGACTCCCATGACCGAAACACCAGCCGCCAGGCACCATCTTGAACAGCAGGCTGGATCTCTGACCACCGGCACCCACATTGTCCTGCCCGACGGCGGGCGCACGGCGGAAGTCCACCAGGTCGAGCTGGAGCGGGACGACTTCGGAGCCCCCGCACTGGTGCTCGCCAGCCTTACCGGCGGCGGAACCCTGCGCATCGCGGTGGGCACCACCGTGACGGTGGTGGACGAAAACCCCGACGCCGTCACCCAGCTTCCGCGGGCGGCCCGCCCTGCGACTGGCTCGGGGCAGAAGGCAGGGCAAGACGCAGGGCAGGAGCAGCCCAGGCAGCTCCGCGAAGAGGCGGCGCCCGCTGCCGCCGCTCCCGCCGTCGTCGTTCCTCCCCTTCCGCCGGTCCCGCCGGCCCTCAGCGGACCCAGCGAAGAGGACCTGGCACTGATTCCCGCCCCGCAGGGCACCCCGGAGTCCGTTGTGGAAGCTGCCGCGGAGGCCCATCCTGACGCGATGGGCGTCCTGTTGCTGTCCGACCGGCTGGCCAAGGGCGTCAACTTCAAGTCCGGCAGCTGCCTGAAGGACCTGAGCGACCTCGCCCATGAGCTGTTCATCACCCTCAAGGACGCCGACGGCGCCCTGGCCGTGGCCGACCTCCTCAACGTCCTTCCCTTCGACGGGAATCCCGGCCGGTGGTCATCCGTGGAAGCATCCCTGGCGCTCTCCAGCTACATCTGCCGCCAGAACGGCCAGTCGGAACGGGCCGAGGTCTACGAAAAGCTGATCCGGACCCCGGAAAACCAGGAGACGGACCCATTCAAGGCCAGGATGGCTGCCAAGGTACGGCAGCGTTCCCTCAATGAGCCCAACCTGTACGACAAGGAAATTTTCCGCTCCATCGACAACTCCAACCATGACGCCGAACGCGAATGGCGGCTGCTGCGGCTCGAGTCCCTGCTGTTCCTGCGGGCCCACGGGGGCTCCGAAACCATCGGGATGGTCGAGCTGGAGCGGCGCATCAGCAACGAGCTTGAGGCCGTCCGCGCCTGACGCCGGACCCCTCCCGCCGGTACGGTGCCTGGTTGGGTAATTTGCCCCCTACCCGGCGCCGTGCCGGAGTTGTACATTCGGGGCTATGACGAACAATCTCAGCGTAGTGATCAACGCCGACGCGCCGCAGGTCTGGACCATGCTGCGGGAACCGTCCAAAGTAGCCCAGTGGCATGGCTGGCAGGCAGAAGACCTGGACTCCGAGATCAAGGAGATCTACTTCTCCGGCGATGTTGAGGAGTCCCCGGACCACACCAGCCTGACCGTCCACGGCGGGGACATCTTTGAGCTGAAACCCGTACCCAACGGAACGCAGGTCAGCGTGACCCGCGGGGCACTGGACCACGACTCCGAATGGGCTGCCTGGGACGAGGACATCACCCAGGGCTGGCTCACGTTCATGCAGCAGCTCCGCTTCGCCCTGGAACGCCATCCGCACGGCAAACGACACACCCTCTTCCTGCATCTCACGGAAGGAGAGGGCTCCGCCATCGAGAAGCTCGGGCTGACCGACGTCCCGGCGCCGGGCGAAAACTACCAGGTGAAACTGGGGACCGGCGAGGAGATCAGCGGCAAGGTCTGGTACCGGACCAGCCACCAGGTGGGCCTCACTGTCCACAGCTATGCCGAGCATGGGGAGGGGCTCCTGGTGGTGGCCGACCACCCGGCGATCAAGGACGTGCGCGAGGAAGGCGAGGGCTCGCTGGTCATCGTCTCCACCTACGACCTGGGCGCCGCAAGGCTCGAATCCGTGCGCTCCTCCTGGGATGCCTGGCGGGCTGGGAACTACCCGGCATCCGAACCGGTCAGCTGACAGGGCCGGTTGCCGGGACGGGACGGAAAGCTGGCACACTGGTACGGTGCCAGCCAACCCTGCCCCAGCTCCTTTCCCTGCCGCCGCGGCTGAAACGGCCCTTACTGGAACGGCGCCGTGGACTGCGGCCGGCGCCGCGGCGGACCGGCAGTCGGAATTCTCCTTCCGGGTGGGCACCCGGCTCAGCGAGAACTGCCCGCCAACCGCTGCCCAGGTGGCTTCCAACGGCGGCCGGTTCCTGGGACGGACCGGGACCATCTCCACGCCGCACGGTGAAATCCAGACGCCCGCGTTCATCGCCGTCGGAACCAAAGCCACCGTCAAGGCGGTGCTGCCCGAAGCCGTGGCGGACCTGGGCGCGCAGGCCGTGCTGGCCAACGCCTACCACCTGTACCTGCAGCCCGGCGCGGACATTCTCGACGAGGCGGGCGGCCTTGGCGCCTTCATGAACTGGTCCGGGCCCACGTTCACGGACTCGGGCGGATTCCAGGTGATGAGCCTGGGCTCGGGGTTCAAGAAGGTCATCGACATGAAAGCCGTGGATGCGTCCGGGCCGGATGACGCCGTCGCCCCCGGAAAGGAACGCCTGGCCCACATTGACGACGACGGCGTGTGGTTCAAGAGCCACCTCAACGGCGACAGGCACCGGTTCTCCCCCGAAATCTCCATGCAGGTCCAGCACCAGATCGGCGCGGACATCATGTTCGCCTTCGATGAGCTGACCACCCTGCAGAACTCCCGCAGGTACCAGGAGGAATCCCTCGAGCGCACCCGCCTGTGGGCGTTGCGCTGCATCGAGGAGCACTTCCGGCTGACCTCGTCCCGGGCGGGCAAGCCGTACCAGGCCCTGTTCGGCGTGATCCAGGGTGCGCAGTACGAGGACCTGCGCCGCACGGCATGCCGGGACCTGGGCGCGATGCCGTTCGACGGGTTCGGCATCGGCGGGGCACTGGAGAAGGAGAACCTGGGCACCATTGTCCGGTGGTGCAACGAGGAACTGCCCGAGGACAAGCCGCGCCACCTGCTGGGCATCTCGGAACCGGACGACATCTTCACGGCCATCGAGAACGGCGCCGACACCTTCGACTGCGTCTCCCCCACCCGGGTGGCCCGCAATTCCGCCTTCTACACCCCGCGGGGACGCTTCAACCTCTCCGGCGCCAAGTACAAGCGCGACTTCGGCCCGCTCCAGGACGGGTGCGACTGCTACGCCTGCACCAACTACTCGCGGGCCTACATCCACCACCTCTTCAAGGCAAAGGAGATGCTCTCCGCCACGCTGATCTCCATCCACAACGAACGGTTCGTGGTGAAGATGGTGGACGACGCCCGCCTCGCCATCGAGGACGGGACCTTCTTCGATTTCAAGGCGGAGACCCTGGGGCAGTACTACTCCTGACCTGCCCGGAAGGCCGCCGTCGCCAGCTGTTCCGGTATCCTGACCCGATGCTGATCCAGATCCCCGCCGCCGACGGCACTGCCGAAGCCCTGGTGGCCCGCCCGTCCACGGGCAGCGGCCCGTTTCCCGGCGTCATCCTGTACATGGACGCCTTTGGCCTGCGCCCGCGCATAGAGGACATGGCCCAGCGCGTCGCCGACTGGGGCTATGTGGTCCTGGCACCGAACGTCTTCTACCGCGAAGGGACGGCCGCGGAGCTGGCACCGCGCGGTGACATGACCACGCCGGAGGGCAGGCAGGCGGCCGGCAAGGCTGCCTTTCCCCGGGTGGGACGCCTCACCACGGACAAGGCGCTGCCGGACATTGACGCCTGGGTGGCGGCCCTTGGAACACTCGACGGCGTTGCGCCGGGCCCCATCGGCACGTTCGGCTACTGCATGGGAGCCAGGCTGGCGGTGCGCACCGCCACGGCCCACCCGGACGTGGTGGCAGCCTGTGGCGGATTCCATGGCGGCGGTCTTGCCACAGACGAGCCGGACAGCCCGCATCTGGGGCTGGACAGGGCAACGGCACGGTTCGTGTTCGGCCACGCCGACCACGACCAGAGCATGGGCCCCGACGCCGTGGCCCGGCTGGGTAAGGCCCTCGACGCGGCCGGCCTTGCGTCATCCAACGAGGTCTACAAGGGCGCATCGCATGGCTACTCGATGGCCGACACCTCTGCCTTCCACGCGAAGGCCACGGAACGGCACTTCCGGGAACTGCGGGCCCTGCTCGACGGGACGCTCAAGGGCGGCGCCTAAGCTGCGTTCGTCACCGCTGCCGCCGGGGCACCGTAGCTCGGTTCGCGCTTCTTCACCCAGCGGATCACCAGCGACGTTACGGGGACCAGGATGAACTCCACCAGGGTCTTGTACACAAAGCCAACCACCACGTAGTTCACAAAGGTCGCGGCGTCGGTTATTCCGATGACCGAGGCGGCGATGCTGCAGAAGATCAGCGTGTCCACGAACTCGCCGGCCACCGAGGAGCCCATGATGCGGGCCCACAGGGACTTCTCGCCGGAGCGTGCCTTCATCCGCACCATGATCCAGGAGTTGATGGTCTGCCCGGCCAGGAACGCCAGCAGCGACGCCAGCACGATCTGCGGGACGGGACCGAGCGCGCCCTCCAGTGCTGCCTGCTTGGACATTCCGAACTCGTCGTCGAATCCGGGCAGGGCGATGATCGCCCAGTAGCAGAGTGATGCGAAGACGGACAGCCCAAAGGTGGTGAGGATGGCTTTGCGTGCCACCCTGAAGCCGTAGACCTCGCTGATGACGTCGCCAAGAATGTACGCCAGCGGGAAGAGGAAGAAGCCGCCGTCGGTGATGATCGGCCCGATGGCCACTCCCTTGGACGCCCCGATGTTGGACAGGATCAGCACCACCGCCATGATGGCCAGCATGATGCCGAAGTACGGGGACCCGATCGAGGCGAACCGTGGGCGGTCCGGAACTGGAGGGTTTTGGGGCATGGTGTGGTGGCCTGAAGCTGGGGTCATGGCGGAGGTCCGTTCGTAGTGGTTCGCTCGGCGCCCGGGGAGCGGGAACACCGGCTGTATTAGCACTGTTCCCCCATTCTCCCACTGTGCGGGAGACTGCCGTGCGGCGGCGTGATGGGCCCAATCTGAACGCGTTCAAATCTGTGGTAGTTTTCTTGAACACGTTCAATTTCGAGGAAAGCCCATGACCGTAAAGAGCGAGCAGACGCGACAGCTGGTGGCCGGCGTCGCACTGCGCATGTTCCGGGAAATCGGCTTCGCCAAGACCACCATGCGGGCCATCGCAGCCGAGGCGGGCGTCTCGGTGGGCAACGCCTACTACTACTTCGCGTCCAAGGACGATCTGGTGCAGGAGCTGTATCTGCAGGTACAGGCTGAGCACGCGGCCAGGGCGGCCGAAGCGCTCAAGGACGCTGCCGACCTCACCAGCCGGCTTAAGGCCACCCTTCACACGGGCCTGGACGCCATGGCCCCCTACCACCGGTTTGGCGGCGACTTCATAGCCACCGCCATCCGCCCGACGTCCCCGGTCAATCCCTTCGCCGCCGGATCAACCGCAGCGCGCGAAGCCTCGCTGGACATCTTCCGCACGGCGGTTGAGGCCGCGAAACCGCCGGCACCGAAAAAGCTCAGGTGCGATCTTCCGGAACTGCTGTGGCTTTTCTACATGGCCGTCACCCTCTTCTGGGTCTACGACACCTCCGATGGGCAGCAGCGGACCAGGCGCCTGGTGGACGGCGCCGTCCCGCTGATCACACGGGGACTCTCGTTGGCCCGGGTTCCCGGTGTGGGCAGGATCCTGGACGACTTCCTGAGCCTGAGCCGCAGCATCCGTGGCTGACGATCGAAACAACACAGTTGGGGGGACCATGAGCGGCACAAGAACGGTGGTACTGGCCGGAGCTTCCGGATTCATCGGCAGGTATTTCCGGGCCCGGTTCGAGAAGGACGGCTGGTCGGTGCGCACCATTGGCCGCAAAGGCGCCAAGGGGTCGCCGTCGGCCACGTGGGATGACGACGACGCCCGCCTGGCCCGGGTGCTGGACGGTGCGGAGCTCCTCGTGAACCTCGCGGGACGCTCCGTCTCCTGCCGCTACAGCGCCCGGAACAAGGCCGCCATACGGGAGTCCCGCGTTTCCACTACAGCGGCACTAGGCCGTGCCGTCGCACTGTGCCGGCAGCCGCCGTCGACCTGGCTCAATGCGAGCACCGGCACCATCTACCGCCATGCCATGGATGGCCCGCAAACCGAACGTGACGGCGAACCGGGCACGGGATTTTCAGTGGACGTTGCCCGCGCGTGGGAAGCCGAACTTGCAGCCGCCGTTACCCCGGGGACGCGTAAGATCCCGTTGCGGATCTCGATCGTCCTGGGCCCCGGAGGAGGAGCACTGCGGCCCTTCGCCACCCTTGCCCGGCTGGGCCTGGGCGGCCGGATGGGCCCCGGCACGCAGAAGTTCAGCTGGATCCATGTGGAGGACCTTTACCGGTGCGTGCGCTTCGTGCATGCCCGGAAGGACCTCAGCGGCCCCGTGAATGTGGCGTCTCCGGATGTGGTGGACAACCGCGAGCTGATGCGCATGGTCCGCCGGGCCTATCGAGCCAGGTTCGGCATCCCCACTCCGGCCTGGCTGCTGCGGCTGGGAGCCATCCTGATCCGGACGGAGGCGGAACTGGTGCTGAAGAGCCGCTGGGTCCAGCCGGAGAAGCTGCTGGACGCGGGCTTCGTCTACAGCCAGCCCGAACTGGGCCGAGCGCTTCAGCAGATCGCCAGGGGCGCATGAGCCGGCCGCGCAGGGTGACTTTCGGCCCCGCCGCGGCCTTGGAACCCTGACCAGCAGCACGGCCACATGCTGTACAGCACCACAAAGCGAGCGTTCGACGCCGGATGGCAGGATGGTGCCATGACTTCCGCTTCCCTTGACGCCCAGTCCCCCGCTGACACTCCCGCCGTCGTCCTGACCATCGCCGGTTCCGAAGCCACTGGCGGCGCCGGCGCCCAGGCCGACCTGAAGACGTTCCAGGAGCTCGGCGTCTTTGGCATCGCCAACCTGACCTGCATCGTCTCGTTCAACCCGAACGACGACTGGAACCACCGCTTTGTCCCGGTGGACCAGCAGGTTATCGCGGACCAGCTGGAGGCGACCACGGCGGCGTACGGTCCGGCCCCGGACGGGCAGTCCGTGCCCGGCCGGCCGGTGCTGGACACCGTCAAGATCGGGATGCTGGGAAGCCCCGCCACCATCGCCACCGTGGCCGATGCCCTGGGCGGAAACCGGTTCGGGAACGTTGTCCTCGACCCGGTCCTGATCTGCAAGGGCCAGGAGCCGGGGCATGCCCTTGATACGGACCAGGCCCTCAAGGCGCAGATCCTGCCGCTGGCCACCTTTGTCACGCCCAACCACTTTGAAGCCGAGTCGCTGTCCGGCCTGGAAATCACCGACGTTGAGTCCCTCAAGGCTGCCGCTATCCGCATCCACGAACTCAGCGGTGCAGCTGTGCTCGCAAAGGGTGGTGTACGGCTGGAAGGCCCGGACGCCGTCGACGTCTTCTACGACGGTGAAACCCTGGAAGTGCTGAGCGCGCCCAAGGTGGGCGAGGTGGCCGTTTCCGGCGCCGGCTGCTCGCTGGCGGCCGCAGTGACTGCCGAACTCGCCAAGGGCGCGTCGCCTCTTGACGCTGCCCGCACCGCCAAGGAGTTTGTCACCGCGGGGATCCGGAACCGCGTGGCCTCCGGCGCCCCGTTTGATGCACTGTGGCAGGGCGGCGCCCGCTAGTTTCGCCGCCCAGCCCCGGACGCTCTCTCACTTAATGCGCGTTTTTCCGGACGCTCTCTCACTTAATGCGCGTTTTTCCGGAACCCTCTTGCACTGCGCGCGAGAGGGTTCCGGCTTTTCCTGCATTAGCTGATAGAGCGTCGACTGGGAGGGGGACGGCGGCGGACCGATCCCAGTCGACGTTCACCTGGGGTCGGTGACAGTTCCCATGAACAGCGGCAGCCCGGTTTCGCCATGAACGATCTGGTAGTGGAACGGCCTGTCGAACGCGATGGTCCGCTCGGGCTCCGGCGGAGCGCTGGTGGCTTCGCCGTTGATCTGGGTCACAGCGGCGGCAATGGTGCCCTTTTCGGCCACCGTGATGTTGGCAGCCTGGGCGGCCTGGGTAATCATCATCTGCGGCTGGATGTTGTTGAAGTCTTCCGTGGTGCCGAGCATGTTCTCCAGCCCCAGCGCCCCGAAGACCTTGCGGAGATCAAAACTGGACTTATGGTCCCAGCGGGGCAGCTGGATCTGGACTGACGCGGGCTGGGCAGTATCGAACGTGTCCGCGATTTCCGTCAGTTTCTCCGCGTCGAAGGCCCCAGGGGCGGGAGTGTCACGGGAAGCGGCCGTGCCGTCGGGAGCGGTGTTCCCGTCGGGCAGGACCAGCCGCATGACAAAACCGTCGACATAGGGAAGATCCACGCCCTGCCAGCCAGCGCCTTCCGCATATTTCATCCTGAGTTCGTTGTGCATGGCGGGCACGATGATTTCCTCCCCCGCGGCTGTGGTGAAGGGCAGGTCAGAGGTGGCGTTCGGATCGAACGGTGTGCTCCAGGCAGAGGCGAAGTACAACGAGTTGAGCAGGCTGAAAGTGTTCTTTGGGCTGTACTCCGCCGGGGCTTCCTTGATCCTGCCGCCGGTGTTCCTGTTCACCCAGGCATCGATGGCAGGCTTGGTTGCACCCTCATCGCTGAAATCCACGGGATACACGCCGGTTCCATAGTGCCGAGCCAGGGTGTCCAGGAAGGGCTGTCCGGCAGGCACGTCCTTGTCGACGAACAGCCCGTTGGCCGGGTGCATGACCGGCTTCCGCGGCGGGTTGTCCTCATCCACCGCGCCAGGGTCACCGTCAAACTCTTCGAGCGACCGAAGGACCGAGTTCATGGTTTCATCCCTGTTCTCAGCAGGAAATTGCAGGATGCTGTCCATCTCGGCCGCGGTCTTACCTGTGGCACCTGCACGGAGCATGGCGAGGGCAATCAGGAGGCTCCCGGGCGAGGACACCACATTCCCGTTTGAGCCGTCGCCGCCGTCGGCCAGCAATGCTTCGCCGAGGAAGAACGCGGACGCCCGGAAGGAGCGCAGTTCAGCGGCGTAGTCCGCACGGTCCACCGATACCCGCTCGACGCCGTCGGCCGTGAGGAGCTCCGGGAGCGCCGGCGGCGGGGCTGGCGCCCCACAGCCTGCCAGTCCCATCACAGCACCCAACGCAATCATCCGCTGAAAACGAAACACCTCTGTTGCCTCCCCCGGCACGCCGCGGGCGGGAATCCTCCGCCTCCTCCCAGTGAAACAGCGACGGCGGCGGAGGACCATGCCGGCAGGATCACGCTTTGCACTCGATTTGGTCTCGCGCGCGCCGGAGCACCGCCGGACGGTCTCTCACTTAACGCAAGAAAACCCGGGACGCCCTATCACAAGGTCGCCCGCAGGGCCCGGCTTCCGGGCTTTCCACATACAGCTTTTATGTTCTGGCGGTGCGGGATGCTGCCTCCCTACGTTTGAGCTAATCGGAACCAGCAAGCGAGATGAGGATCAAGGTGGCAAGAAAGCAGGGAAGGCAGGCGGCACGAACGAATCATGTGCGGAACCAACCAGGTGACCCGTTCAAAGCCTCCGCACCGCAAGTGGCCACCCCTTCATCGGGCAACGTCCGGGAGTTGGAAACCCTGGCCCCGGCCTTCATCTGCTGGTACGTCCAGCGCCCCTTCAGCACAGACGTGGAAGAGGTGCTGGCGAGCCTGAAGCTCTTCTTCCGCTTCTACCCTGAGTTTGATGAAAAGCGTTCCATCACTGCCCTCGACCCGGCCGAGGTCGCAGCAAGATTGGCGTCCCTCATCATCCATACCGTCTATGAAGGCATCGTGGCCACCTATTCGCTGACGACGTTCCTGCGCTTTCTCCACGATTCCGGCCGGTGGTCCGGCAAGCCGGAATCGTACCGGGCAGTAAACGGCATCCTGACGGACATCATCTGCCTGGACATGCGCACGGCACCCGGCGGCGCGGAGACGGCTAACGTCGCCACGACTGCCCCCGCTGGCTAGCTCTCCGCGTGCGCCTGAAGGAAGCTGTACACCTCGGTCTCGTCCACACCGGGGAAGGCCCCGGGCGGCATGGCGGCCAGCAGGTGCGAATGGGCACGCGCGGAAGGCCATGCATTACCGGCCCAGTGCGACGCAAGCTCGGCTGGCGGTCGCTTGCAGCAGTTTGGATCCGGGCAGGTGGACTTGGCCCTTGCCGTCGTCTCCCGCCCCCGGAACCATTTCACGTGCTGGTACGGGACCCCGATGCTCAGCGAAAACTCCCCGGTGGCGGAGCGTTCGGTGCGGGCGGTGCACCAGTAAGTCCCCGAGGGCGTGTCGGTGTACTGGCTGTAGGCACTGAATTTGTCCGGGACGTCGAACACTGCCCGGGACGTCCACGCCTTGCATGACGGCTGGCCCTCGATGGCGCCGGTGTGGTCCTGGGGGAACGCCACGCCGTCGTTCTCGTAGGCCTTGTAGATGATCCCGCTCTGGTGGGTCTTCTGGAAGTGCGTGGTGATGCCCAGGTGCTGGGTGGCCAGGTTGGTAAACCGGTGGGCGGCCGTTTCGTAGGACACGGCAAAAGCATCGCGGATGTCTTCCACCGCGATCTCCTTGGCGGCCTTGGCCTTGTGCAGGAATTCCATGGTGGCCTGCTCGGGGAGCAGGAGTGCGGCGGCAAAATAGTTTGTTGCCACGCGCTGGGCCAGGAAGTCGCCGTAATTCTTCGGGGTTTCATGGCCCAGGACGTAGTGGCCCAGCGCCTGCAACAGCACCGACCGGGGGTCATGGTCCGTCCGCTGGTTCTGGGTGAGGTAAATTCTGCGGTTCTTCAGGTCGGTCACGGACCGCGTTGAATGCGGCAGGTCACCCACGTGGTGGAGCGTGAATCCAAGATTCTCGGCGATGTCCGCGATGACGTGCTGACTGAGCGGACCGGCGGCGTAGCCCACGGCCTTAAGGACCTTCTGCGCCTCGGCCTCGTACTCCGGGAAATAGTTGCCGCGTTCACGCATCATCGCCCGCAGTTCGCCATTCGCCCGGCGGGCTTCCTCTGGGGTGGCCACCTGCTCGTTCATCTTGCGTTCCAGCTCATGCAGCAGGCCCACCTGGGCCTCCAGCACATCCAGCGGAAGCCGCGAACTGATGCGGATTTTGGGCAGGTTCAGCGTCTCGTACAGCGGGCTGCGCTGGTAGCGTTCCAGCTCGATCTCCAGGGCAGCTCGGCGGCTGGGCGGCTCGGCACCAAGAAGCTGGTCGATGCTGACGTTGAGCGCGGAGGCCAGGTGCTGGAGCAGCCCCAGCTTGGGTTCCCGCTTTCCGTTCTCGATCAGGCTCAGTTGGCTGGGCGCCGTGCCGACGGCGGCGCTGAGGTCATCGAGGGTCAGTCCAGCCTGCTTGCGCAGATGCCTGACCCGCCGGCCGAGGCTGATGACGTCCAGGCCGGCGGACGCGGCGGAGGGTGCTTGCGGCGTGACTTCTCTGTTCCAGCTTCCAGGCGTCATTTCTGAAGGATACGTGAAGAAGTGCATTTCTTTCCATACTTTTTCTCTAGAAAGGTGCTTGAAAGTGCTGAAAAGTAGTGATCACGGAAAGAAACACCGCACCGGAAGCCGGCGGGAACTGCAAAGGCGCAGTTCCCGCCTACCGATTCCGGAGCTCAATCAAGGAGATCAACGATGACTGCAGCATTTGAGCCCACCCAGCAGACGCCCGCAGAGCAGGCCGCCGCCCTGGAGCTCGAGTGGGCCGCCAACCCGCGCTGGGAAGGTGTGACCCGGGACTACAAGGCTTCCGATGTCGTCCGCCTCCGCGGCCGCGTCTCCGAAGAGCACACCCTGGCCCGCCGCGGCTCGGAGAAGCTGTGGAAGCAGCTCACCGAAGAGCACAAGACCGGCGGCTACACCAACGCCCTCGGCGCTCTCACCGGCAACCAGGCCGTGCAGCAGGTAAAAGCCGGCCTCCGCGCCATCTACCTCTCGGGCTGGCAGGTCGCAGCCGACGCCAATAACTCCGGCCACACCTACCCGGACCAGTCGCTCTACCCGGCCAACTCGGTTCCCACGGTGGTCCGCCGCATCAACAACGCCCTCCTCCGGGCGGACCAGATCGAGTTCTCCGAAGGCATCCAGACCGTCGAGGACTGGATGGTCCCGATCGTTGCTGACGCCGAGGCAGGCTTTGGCGGGCCGCTCAACGCCTACGAACTGATGAAGTCCATGATCCAGGCCGGCGCCTCAGGCGTTCACTGGGAGGACCAGCTCGCGTCCGAGAAGAAGTGCGGCCACCTCGGCGGCAAGGTGCTGATCCCCACCCAGCAGCACGTCCGCACCCTGAACGCGGCCCGCCTCGCAGCCGACGTCGCCGGCACCCCGTCCGTCGTCATCGCCCGCACCGACGCCGAGGCAGCCACCCTGATCACCTCCGACGTCGACGAGCGCGACCAGGAATTCATCACTGGCGAGCGCACCGCCGAAGGATTCTACAAGGTCCGCAACGGCATCGAACCCTGCATCGCCCGCGCCAAGGCCTACGCCCCGTACTCCGACCTCATCTGGATGGAAACGGGCACCCCGGACCTCGAACTTGCCCGCAAGTTCGCCGAGGCCGTCAAGGCCGAGTTCCCGGACCAGATGCTCTCCTACAACTGCTCGCCGTCGTTCAACTGGCGCAAGCACCTGGACGACGCCACCATCGCCAAGTTCCAGCGTGAACTCGGCGCCATGGGCTTCACGTTCCAGTTCATCACCCTGGCCGGCTTCCACGCCCTGAACTACTCGATGTTCGATCTCGCCCACGGCTACGCCCGTGAAGGCATGAGCGCCTACGTCGAGCTCCAGGAGAAGGAATTCGCCTCCGAATCCCGCGGCTACACCGCAACCAAGCACCAGCGCGAAGTCGGCACCGGCTACTTCGACGACATCGCCACTGCGCTCAACCCGAACGCATCCACCCTCGCACTGGTCGGATCGACCGAAGAGGGCCAGTTCCACTAAATCTTTCCCAAGTAAGTAGCAGTAGGTGTCGTTTTGAGGGCTCAAAACGACACCTACTGCTACCCAGATGGGCCATGCACCAGGAGACCGAGATGAACAGCTTTACTGACAGTTTCACGATCAATGGAATCACCATGACTGCCCAGCCGATTTGCCGGCAGGACGAAGTGCTGACACCGGATGCCTTGGCTTTCATTGCCAAGCTGCACAGGACGACGGCGGCCCGGCGGCAGGAGCTGCTGCAGGCACGCCGGACGCGGCGGGCGGAGATCGCTGCCGGGCAGGACCCGCGGTTCCTCCGCGAGACCGAGGAAATCCGCAACGACCCGTCCTGGCGCGTCGCTCCCCCGGCCCCGGGGCTGGAGGACCGCCGCGTGGAAATCACCGGTCCGGTGGACAAGAAGATGACCATCAACGCCCTGAATTCCGGGGCCAAGGTGTGGCTCGCGGACATGGAGGACTCCTCCACCCCTACCTGGCGGAATGTCATCAAGGGCCAGCTGAACCTCACCGATGCCCTGGAGCGGCGCATCGACTTCACCTCCCCCGAGGGCAAGGAATACAAGCTCCGCCCCGCCGGCGACCTCCCCACCATCGTGGTCCGCCCCCGCGGCTGGCACCTGCCCGAGAAGCACATGCTGATCGACGGCGAACCCATCGCCGGCGGCATCGTGGACTTCGGCCTGTTCTTCTTCCACAACGCCCGCCGCCTCCTGGCCCAGGGCAAAGGCCCGTACTTCTACCTGCCGAAAATCGAGAACCACCTCGAAGCCCGCCTGTGGAACGACATCTTCATCCTGGCCCAGGACCTGCTCGGCATTCCGCAGGGCACCATCCGCGCCACCGTGCTGATCGAAACCATCACCGCGGCCTTCGAAATGGAGGAGATCCTCTACGAACTGCGGGACCACGCCGCCGGACTCAACGCCGGCCGCTGGGACTACATCTTCTCCCTCATCAAGAACTTCCGCACCCGCGGCCCGCGCTTCGTCCTGCCGGACCGCAGCCAGGTGACCATGACCCAGCCCTTCATGCGGGCCTACACCGAACAGCTGGTCCGTGCCTGCCACAAGCGCGGCGCCATGGCCATCGGCGGCATGGCCGCAGCTGTCCCCAACCGCAAGGACGAAGCCGCCAACACCAACGCCCTCGAAAAGGTCCGTGCGGACAAGACCCGCGAGGCCAACGACGGCTTCGACGGCTCTTGGGTGGCCCACCCTGACCTGGTGCCCGTTTGCCGCGAGGTGTTCGACAGCATCCTGGGCAGCAAGCCCAACCAGCTGGACCGCACCCGCGAGGACGTGGTCCCCGACGACCGGGCCCTCATCAACGTTGCCGCCACCACCGGCACCATCACCGAACAGGGCATCCGGAACAACATCGAAGTGGGCATCCGCTACATCGAATCCTGGCTCCGCGGCAACGGCGCGGTGGCCATCCACAACCTCATGGAGGACGCCGCCACCGCGGAAATCTCCCGCTCGCAGCTCTGGCAGTGGATGTTCGCCAGCGCCATCACGGACCGCGGGGAAATCGTCACCCACCACTGGATCGAGGAACTCCTGGACGAGGAATTCGCGCGGCTGGAACGCTTCGACGGCGACCGCTTCGAGGACGCCCGCGACATCTTCGAGGAGGTCACCATGGCCCGGGACTTCCCGTCCTTCCTCACCCTGCCCGCCTACGCGCGGTACCTGACAGAGGCCCGCGAGAAGGCCACGGTCGAGGAACTCGCCGCCGCATAACCAGAATTCCGTTCGCCGGGCCGGCACGCCCTCCGCAACAGGCCCCTCCGAAATCCGGAGGGCTGGCCCGGCGACGGAACACCCCCCGGACGCTCTCTCACTTGATGCAGGAAATTCCCGATCGCTCTCTCACTTTCCCCAGGAAAGTGAGAGAGCGATCGTCGTTAAGCGGCATTAAGTGAGAGAGCGTCCCTTGGAGCGGAAGGACGTACGACGGCGGCGCCTGGCTCAGCGGCCCTTGGGCACCCGCCGCACGGAGAGGGCAGTGCTGGCAAAGAACGTCAGCACGGACGCCAGGATCACCAGCAGGGCCGGGGTCCAGGAGCCGGAGGCGTCGTGGATGAAGCCCACCAGCGGCGGGGCGGCGGCTCCGATTGCGTAGCCGGCGCCCTGCACCACAGCGGACATGCGTCCCGCCGATGCCTGGTCCCTTGCCAGCCGGATGATGGCGATGAAGATGACGGTGATGCCGCCGCCCTGGGCGATACCGCCGGCAGTGGACCACAGCCACCATGCTCCGGGTGCCAGCAGCAGACCGGCGGGCACGGTGATCCACAGGACACCCAAGGTGACCGTCACGGACGTCATGCTCATGTATTTGGCGGCAAACGGCACGCCAAGACCACCCACGATGGCGAGGATCTGGAAGATGGAGGAAGCCGCGCCGGCCTCGGTTGCGGACATTCCCAGCTCGTCGTTGAGGTAACTGGGCAGCCAGGCCGTCACCCCGTAATAGGAAAACGCCTGCCCGGCGAAGCCCGCCGTCAGCCCCGCAGTGATCCAGCGCGAGCCCCGGACCGGCGCCAGGCTGCTGGTCGCTGTACTTTCGGGCGAGACCAGGAATGCGTTTCGCGGACCCACGGCGAGAATCCAGAACGCCACCGCTGCCACCGCCAGGACCGCCACCGATCCCAGCGCGAACCTCCACCCCGCCACGCCGGCCAGCGGTGCCGTGGCCACCGACGTCAGGAACGAGCCGATGTTCAGGGCTGCCGTGTAGATGCCCATCGCGGTCCCCTGCCGGGCGGGGGCAAAGTCGCGGCGGATAATCAGGGGCACCGCGATGTTGCCCACCGTAATGGCCAGGCCGATCACGACCGTGCCGGCCATCACCAGGACCGGTCCCCCAGAGGAACGGACCAGGACGCCGGCCAGCACTCCAAGGATGGTCAGCGTCACTGCGAACTCGGCACCGAACTTCCTGGAGGCCAGGGATGCCAAGGGCGCGGCCAGGGAGAAGCAAAGAACCGGGATACTGGTCAGCAGCCCCAACATCACCGGCGAGAAGTTGAGCTCGGCCTGCATCAGGTCCACCACCGGGGCAACGGCTATGAACGGTCCCCGAAGATTAAGCGCCAGCAGGCCGATGCAGGCCAGCAGGATCCAACTGGAGGGAACCCGGGCGAGGATCCGGCCGCTCACAGGGCCAGGGACCGGTCTGGGGGTGGTTTCATCACTCCCATTGCTATCACGCCCGGCGGTTCAGCGGTTCCAGGCGTCCCCGCAGGACCTGCTGCCTTACGATGAACTTCACGCCAGAGAGATCCGGGACGAAGGACACCGCCATGCAGCACCGCCTCGCCATCCTTGATGACTACCAGGATGTAGCCCATGGTTTTGCCGACTGGGCAGCCCTGGAAGCGGAGGGGGTCAGCGTTGTTACCTACCGTGAACCTTTCGCCTCGGCCGAGTCCCTGGTGGCCGCGCTGGCGGATGCCACCATTGTGGTTGCCATGCGCGAGCGGACCGCCTTTCCGCGCGAAGTGCTCGAGAAACTTCCCGGCCTCCAACTCCTGGTAACCACCGGGATGGCGAATGCCTCCATTGATGTTGCCGCGGCTGCCGAGCAGGGCATCACCGTCTGCGGAACTCCGGGTTCGCCCACCGCCGCTCCCGAGCTGACGTGGGCACTCCTGCTGGCCATCGCCAGGAACCTGACAGCCGAGGAGAACTCCCTGCGCGCCGGTACCTGGCAGACCTCGGTGGGATTCGAGCTGGCAGGAAAAACCCTTGGTGTTGTGGGACTTGGCAAGATCGGGCGCCGCATTGCGGCCTACGGGCAGGCCTTCGGGATGGAGGTGCTGGCCTGGAGCCAGAACCTGACGGCCGGGGCGGCGGAGGAGGCCGGTGCGCGGCTGGTGTCCAAGGAGGAGCTGTTCCGCCAGTCCGACGTCGCCACGCTCCACCTCCGGCTCTCGGCACGCTCGGAGAACATCGTGGGTGAACCGGAGCTGCGCCTGCTGGGACCCGAAGGCATCCTGGTCAACACCGCCCGGGGCCCGCTGGTCAACCAGGACGCACTGCTCAGGGCCCTCAGCGAGGGCTGGATCCGGGGGGCGGCCCTGGACGTGTTCGACCAGGAACCGCTGCAGGCCGGGCATCCGCTCCTCACCGCACCCAACACGGTGCTCTCGCCGCACCTCGGCTACGTCACGCGGGAAAGCTACCGCCAGTTCTACGGCGGGGCATTCGAGGATGTCACCGCCTGGCTGGCCGGCGCCCCCGTCCGGACCATCACGCCGTAGCCGGTCTTCAGCCCGCCATGGCGTTCCCCGCGAGGGTTGCCTCGATAACCGCCGGGGAAAGGACATGCTGGGTCACCAGCTGGCTGGCGCCGAGGATCGCGGCCTTGTCCCCTGCATGGGACAGCCCGATCCGGAGCTGCGACGTGGCAAGGGGCAGCGAGCGCCGGTAGACAACCTCCCGGACGCCGGCCACCAGGTGCTCGCCCGATTCCCCGATGCTCCCGCCGATGACGATGACCGACGGGTTCAGGAGGTTCACCACAGTGGCGAGCACATCGCCCACGTCCCGGCCTGCCTGGCGCAGTGCCTGGACAGCCTGCTGGTTCCCGTGGGCCACCAGGCTGACCACGTCCGCCCCCGTCGCCGCTTCCAGCCCCTCGCTGCGAAGGCCAGCGGCAATGGCGGGTCCTGACGCGAGGGCTTCGAGGCAGCCATGGTTGCCGCACCGGCACAGGACGTGGTCCCCCCGGGGGACGCGGACATGTCCAAGGTCGCCGGCCGTGCCGTTGGCACCGCGCTGCAGCTGGCCGCTGCTGATGATCCCCGCGCCGATGCCGGTGGCCACCTTCACGAAGATGAAATTGTCCTGGTCCGGCCAGTGGGCGGTTCGCTCACCCAGCGCCATGATGTTGACGTCGTTGTCCACCAGCACGGGGACCGGCAGCGAGCGCTGGACAAACCGGACCACATCGAACCCGTCCCAGCCGGGCATGATGGGCGGATTGACGGGGCGGCCGGTGTCATGCTCCACGGGTCCGGGCAGCCCGATCCCCACACCCGCCAGGTCCGCCACGCCGCGGGATGCCGACGCCAGAAGTTTCGCCGCCTCGCGGACCACCAGCCCCAGGACCTTCTCCGGCCCGTCCGCCACCTGCTGGTCCACCCGCCGTTCAGCGAGCACCGATCCGCCCAGGTCCGTGACGGCCAGCGCCACATGCGTGGCTCCGACGTCCACCGCCAGCACCACGCGGGCGGCCGGGTTGAAGGCAAAGCGCGACGGCGGCCTGCCGCCGCTGGAGGTTGCCTCACCTGCCGGGCCAACAAGTCCGGAAGAGATGAGGGCGTCAATCCGGGCGGCCACGGTTGACCTGGCCAGGCCTGTGGTGCCGGCCAGTTCGGCGCGGGTGCGGGCCCTGCCGTCCCGCAGCAGCTGGAAGATGTCGCCGGCGCGTCCCGGCAACGCCTGGGCCTCGGCGGAAACCTGCCGACCGGTCGTCTTGTTCATAGGACATGGATAGCAGATCTACTTATTTATGTCACGGCAGCAGCTTTTGCTTGACGTTCGGCAAAAGTACTCCTAGCTTTGCAGGTAGACCTGCATCACACTGCCGGTACGGCCAAGCAACCAGGAGACACCTTGTCCTACTCAATTCAGCTCTACACCCTGCGCGACGCCATCCAGGAGGACCTGGCAGGGACCATCCGCAGGGTCGCGGACATCGGCTTTACCCAGGTGGAGCCCTACAACTTCGTGGCCACCGCAAAGGAACTGGGGGCGGCCCTGAAAGAGAACGGACTGACGGCACCGTCCGGCCACGCACCGCTGCTCAGCCAAGACCAGGACCAGATCTTCGCGGCAGCCCGGGACCTGGGCATCACCACGGTGATCGACCCGTTCATCCCCGCCGACCGCTGGCAGGCGGCTGAGGACATCCAGGCCACGGCAGCGGCCCTGAACGAGGCCGCCAGGAAGGGTGCCGAATACGGCATCCGGGTGGGTTACCACAACCACCAATGGGAACTGGAGTCCACCATTGAGGGCAGGACCGCCCTGGAATACTTCGCCGGCCTGCTCGATCCGGAACTGGTCCTTGAAGTGGACACCTACTGGGTGGCTGTCGGCGGGCAGGACCCCGTGGACATCCTCACCAGGCTCGGCGACCGGGTAAAGCTGATCCACATCAAGGACGGGCCACTCACTACGGACACCAAGGCGCAGCAGCCTGCAGGCAAGGGCCGGGTTCCGGTCCTCGACGTCATCGGCGCGGCCACTTCCCTGGAGGTAGGCGTGGTGGAATTCGATGACTACGACGGGGACATCTTCGAGGGCATCGCGGAGAGCCTTGCCTTCCTCAAGGCCGCCGCAAGCACCGAAGGAGCCCAGGCATGAGCACCCCCTCCACGGCCAAGGGCCCGGTTGGCGTCGGCGTCATCGGCGCGGGCAACATCAGCAAGCAGTACCTGGACAACCTCACCACGTTCCCTGACCTGAAGGTCCACGTCATTGCCGACCTCTTCGAGGAGGCGGCCGAAGCCCGCGCCAAGGAATACGGAATCGCCGAGTGGGGCGGGGTGGAAAAGGCGCTTCACCATCCCGACGTCGAAATCATCGTCAACCTGACCATCCCGGCAGCGCACGTTGAGGTGGCCACCGCAGCCGTCAACGCCGGCAAGCACGTCTGGACCGAGAAGCCCTTTTCCCTCGACCGCGAATCGGGTCTGGGGCTCCTCAAGACGGCCGACTCCGCAGGCATCCGCCTGGGCTGCGCCCCCGATACCTTCCTCGGCGCCGGCCTCCAGACCGCGCTCCGCCTGATCCAGCGCGGCGACATCGGCACCCCGCTGACGGCCATGACCACGTTCCAGACGCCCGGACCGGAGTCCTGGCACCCCAACCCGGCGTTCCTTTTCCATTACGGGGCGGGCCCCCTGTTCGACATGGGCCCCTACTACCTCACCACCCTGGTCCAGGCATTCGGCTCCATCCGCAAGGTGGCCGCCGTCGGGTCCAAAGCCAAGGACGTCCGCGTCATCGGTTCCGGCCCCAAGGCCGGCGAGGAATTCACGGTGGAAGTCCCCACCCACGTCTCAGCGATGGCCCAGTTCGAGAGCGGAGCATCCTCCCACAGCGTCTTCTCCTTCGAATCCCCCCGCCAGCGGATGGGCTTCGTGGAGATCACCGGGACGGAGGCCACCCTGTCCCTGCCGGACCCCAACAACTTCGACGGCGACGTCAGGCTCTGGCGCGCGGGCGACGAGGACTGGACCACCATCCCGGCCACGGGGCCTGCCAACGGCCGCGGCATGGGCGTCCTGGACATGGCGCGTTCGCTCCGCGCCGGTGTCCCGCACCGGGCCACCGGCGGGCTGGCGTACCACGTGCTGGATGCGATGGTCTCCATCTCGGAGTCCATGGACTCGGGAACGTTCGTGGACGTGGCAAGCTCCGCACCGGCGTCGGCTCCCCTCCCCGAAGACTGGGCGCCGGAAACCCTGACCCTCGGAGGCTCCGCATGAGCCCGGACGCAGGCACCACCGCGCCGCTGGGCGTGGCCATGATCGGCTACGCCTTCATGGGCAAGGCGCACTCCAATGCGTGGCGGAACGTGGCCAGCTACTTCGACGTCCCCGCGTTCGAGCAGAAGGTCCTGGTGGGCCGGGATGCCGCAGCCGTTGCGGAGGCCGCCGCCAAGTACGGGTGGGCAGAAACCGCCACGGACTGGCGGACTGTCCTGGACCGGGACGACATCCACATCATCGATGTGTGCGCACCCGGCTGGATGCACGCGGAAATCGCCATCGCCGCCCTGGATGCCGGCAAGCACGTCCTGCTGGAGAAGCCGCTGGCCAACACAATGGCCGAGGCTGAAGCCATGACCGCCGCCGCAGCACATGCCCGGTCCAAGGGCGTGCAGTCGATGGTCGGGTTCAACTACCGCAGGGTCCCGGCCCTCGCCCTGGCCAAAGAGCTCATCGCCGAGGGCAGGATCGGAACAGTCAGGCACGTCCGCGCCGCTTACCTCCAGGACTGGCTCGCGGATGACCAGGCGCCGATGTCCTGGCGGCTGAAGAAGGAAACCGCGGGCTCCGGCGCGCTCGGCGACATCGCCTCCCACGCGATCGACCAGGTCCTGTTCCTGCTCGATGACCGGGTCACGGAAGTCTCGGGCCGTGTGCACACTTTCGTGAACCGCCGCCCCGGCACGGGCGGTCAGGCAGGCGGGCTGGAGGACGTAACGGTCGACGACGCCGCCTGGGCTACGCTGTCCCTCGCCTCCGGAGCGATCGCCTCAGTGGAGGCATCCCGGGTGGCCACCGGCCGGAAAAACTCCCTCCAGCTCGAGGTTTTCGGCGACAAGGGAGCCCTCCGGTTCGACCTGGAAAACCTCAACGAACTCCAGTTCCTGGACGCCACCGCCCCCGCCCGGGAGCAGGGCTTCCGGAGGATCCTGGTCAGCGAGCCGGAGCACCCCTACGTGGATGCGTGGTGGCCGCAGGGCCACATCATCGGCTGGGAGCACACCTTCACGCACGAGGTGCGCGACTTCCTGCTGGCCGTCAGCTCCGGAACCGCGCCATCGCCGTCGTTCGAGGACGGACTGGAAGTCCAGCGCATCCTGGACGCGGTGGAGCAGTCCGCCGCGTCCAACAGCACCCTGGTCCAACTCTCCCCCGCCGCAACCCCGGCAGCCGGCACAGCCGGTACCACCGAAGGAGCCTGACATGACCCGCCCGTTTACCCTGTTCACCGGCCAGTGGGCCGACCTGCCGCTCGAGGAAGTTGCCAGACTCGCCTCGGGCTGGGGCTACGACGGCCTGGAAATCGCCGTCTCCGGAGACCACCTGGACGCCTGGCGCTGGGACGAGCCCGGCTACGTCGAGTCCAAGCTCGCCCTGCTGGAGAAGTACAACCTCAAGGTCTGGGCCATCTCCAACCACCTCAAGGGCCAGGCCGTCTGCGATGACCCCATCGACTTCCGCCACCAGGCCATCGTGGGGCCGAAGGTCTGGGGTGACGGCGACCCCGAGGGCGTCCGCCAGCGCGCCGCCGAGGAAATGCAGCACACCGCCCGGCTCGCCAAGGCACTCGGCGTGGACACCGTCGTCGGCTTCACCGGCTCCTCCATCTGGCAGTACGTCGCCATGTTCCCGCCCGTCCCGGAGAAGGTCATCGACGCCGGCTACCAGGACTTCGCCGACCGCTGGAACCCCATCCTGGACGTCTTCGACGAATGCGGCGTCCGGTTCGCCCACGAGGTCCACCCCTCCGAAATCGCCTACGACTACTGGACCACCGTCCGGACCCTCGAAGCGATCGGGCACCGGGAAGCGTTCGGCCTGAACTGGGACCCCTCGCACATGATGTGGCAGGGCATCGACCCGGTCTCCTTCATCTGGGACTTCAAGGACCGGATCTACCACGTGGACTGCAAGGACACCAAGGTCCGCCAGACAGGCCGCAACACCGTCATGGGCTCCCACCTCCCCTGGGGCGATCCCCGCCGCGGCTGGGACTTCGTCTCCGCCGGACGCGGCGACGTCCCCTGGGAAGCGTCCTTCCGCGCGCTGTCCGCGATCGGCTACGACGGCCCCATCTCGGTCGAGTGGGAAGACGCCGGCATGGACCGCCTCCATGGCGCCCCCGAAGCCCTCGCCGCCCTCAAAAAGTTCGACTTCCCGGCGTCGAACACCTCCTTCGACGCCGCCTTCAAGCAGTAACCGCGAAGAGTCGGCAGGGACGTAAAATCCCTGCATGACCTCTTCCATCCGAAAGGCAACAGCGGACGACGCCGGCGCGCTGGCTGCGCTGGCGGCCGTCACCTTTCCGCTGGCGTGCCCGCCGTCGGCGTCACCTGATGACATCGCAGCGCACCTTGCGAACACGCTCAGCGAACGGCACTTCCAGGACTACCTGGCCGATCCGGACACCACCATCCTGGTGATCGACGGCAGCGGGCTGCGCGGCTACAGCCTGCTGGTGAACCGGCCGGCCGAGGACCCGGACGTCGTTTCGGCACTGGGAATCATGCCGTCGGTGGAGCTGAGCAAATGCTACGTCCACCCTGAACACCACGGGCTCGGGGCGGCCTCCGAGCTGATGCACGCCAGCCTCCGGGCAGCGGCGGAAGCCGGCGGCCGGGGCGTCTGGCTGGGAGTCAACAGCCAGAACGCCCGGGCCATCCGGTTTTATGAGAAGTCCGGGTTCCGGAAAGTGGGTACCAAGTCGTTCCGGCTGGGCAGCGCGGTTGAACACGACTTCGTGCTTGAGCGGGAGGTTCCCTGAAGAACTGCCCGGCCCGGCCTCGGCTCGGCTTGCCCGACTTCAGGCGTCCCGGGGCGGGTAGGCCAGGTGCGGGCGCGGTTCGGCGATGAGCTTGAGGCCCGGCGGCAGGCCGTCGATGCTGCCGCCGGTACCGTGGGCCCTGATGGTGACCCGGGAGGTGTCCAGCAGGACGTTCGCGGCCTGGAAGTCGCCCATATCCTCGGGCAGGATCGGCGCCAGGTGGACCACTCCGCGCGTGAACACGGGGTCGAACCGGAGCAGGGCGCGGATCAGCTGTATCGGTGCCGCAGCAGCCCACGCCTGAGGTGAGCATGCCGTCGGATAGGGGACGGGGCCGGGGAATTCGCCGCGGTCAAACCCGCAAAAAAGTTCGGGCAGCCTGCCGTCGAAGTGCTCAGCGGCGTCAATGATGCCGGTGGCGAGCCGCCGGGCTTCCTCAACGAACCCGTAGCGCATCAGCCCGGTGGCAACCAGGGCCGAATCGTGGGGCCAGACAGAACCGTTGTGGTAGCTGACCGGGTTGTACGCGCCCATGTCAGAGGCCAGGGTGCGGATACCCCAGCCGGTAAACATCTGGGGCGACATCAGGTGCTCCACGACGGACGGCGCCTTGTCCTCGTCCACGATGCCCATCCACAGGCAGTGCCCCATGTTTGACGTACAGGCATCCACGGGCCGCTTGTCCTTGTCCAGCGCAACAGCGAAATAGCCCTTGTCCGGCAGCCAGAACTTTTCGTTGAAAGCAGCCTTCAACTGCTCCGCGCGGCCCTCCCAGTGCTGTTCCAGGGCGTGGTCGCCGGTCCAGCGGGCCAGCAGGGACCGGCCCACGTAGGCGCTGTAGACGTATGCCTGGACTTCGCAGAGGGCGATGGGCGCCTCTGCCATGGTTCCGTCCGCGAAGTTGATGCCGTCCCAGGAGTCCTTCCACCCTTGGTTGATGAGTCCATGGTCATTGGGACGGAGGTACTCCACAAACCCGTCTCCGTCGCGGTCACCGTAATGCTCGATCCACTCCAGTGCGCGGTCCACGTGGGGCAGCAAAGGTTCCACGACGTCCTTCGACAGCCCCCACCTGCTGAGTTCGCCAACGAGGGCAGCGAACAGCGGCGTGGCGTCGGCGGTTCCGTAATAGGCGGTTCCGCCAACTGCCAGGCCCGCGGTGACGCCAAGCCGCACTTCATGCGGGATGCGCCCGGGCTCTTCCTCCGAGTCCTTGTCAACTTTCGTCCCCTGGAGGCCTGCCAGTGTCTGCAGCGTTCCGGCAGCCAGTTGTGGATCAACCATAAGGCTCATGTAGGAGGACAGGATGGAGTCCCGTCCGAACAGAGCCATGAACCATGGCGCACCCGCCGCCACGGCTGCCCGTTCGGGGTGATGGGGGTCAAAAATCCGGAGTGAACCCAGGTCACTTTGGCTGCGGTTGAGGACAGCCTGCAGGTTGGCGTCCGCCACGGTAATCACGGGAACGTTCTGCTCCCACCGGTGGTGCCGCCGGACGCCTTCCCGATGATGCGGAAGCCCGGTCTCGGTAAAGGCTTCGGCGGGCCCCTGGCCGTTGATCAGGGGTACCACAATGATGCTGGTGGACCATTTGCCGCGGGCAGGGACCGTTGCCCGGAACCGAAGACCATCCAGGCTGACATCGGCTCCCCGGGCACGCACCGCCGTTCCCCGCTGCTGCCCGTCACGGACGCTTTCGATGACCAGCTGGCCGTCCCGGACAGACCGGGTGGTTTCGTGGGTACCGGGAATCCGTCCGCCCTTGACGTCGAAGAGATCAGCCTGGTCAGCGGCCACAAGAAGCTCAATGTCACATTCAACGGGCTCCGCCGAGTAGTTCTCCAGCGTGATGTCATCCTGCAGGCCCGGCCCGATGTGGCGGACCTGCCGGACCACCAGGGGGCTGTCGAACCGGCCGTCCGGCCACTTCGCACGGCCAACGAACGTGGCCTCGAAAGGCTTTGGCCGCTGGGCCGAGAGCGGCTCCCGCAGCACGCCGTTGACCCGCAGCACCCAGTGGGAAATGATGCGGGTGTCCTGGAAGAAAACACCGTTCGTGCCGCCGTCGGCACTGATGTCCCCGGTCCCGGACGAGATGCAGAATGAGGACCCCTCCAGCACTGTCACGGAACCGGACTCGGCCGGACCTGCCTCGGTGTCTTCGTTCCACGCGGTCATGGAAGGACTCCTTCCTTCAGGGAGTGGACGCTGCCGGGGCTGCGAGGACCGCCGGCCCCTTAAAGATTCTGGTGCACGTGTGCGGTATCCGGAACCCCTCCAGGCATTCTGCTTTCGATCAGTTCCGTGAACAGCCGGAGGTGCTGGGCCACCATGCGCTCCACGCTGAAGCGCTCCGCCACAACCCTGCGGCAGGCAGCCCTGTCCAGCCCGGCAGCAGCCCCGGCGAAACGGGCCAGGTCCCCGGTTTTGCCGAGAAAGCCCGTACGTCCGTGGTCGACAATCTCCGGGGCAGAACCAATCTTTGTCCCGATGACCGGCGTGCCGGTGGCCAGCGCCTCGATCATCACCAGCCCGAACGGCTCGGACCACTGGATGGGGTTCAGGAAGGCCAGCGCCCCGCCCATCAGCCGGTACTTGGTCGCGTCATCCACCTCCCCCACGAAATCCTCGTTTGGCCCAAGCAGCGGCTCAATGACCTCGTGGAAGTACCGGAGTTCAGCGGGTTCGCGCATCTTCACGGCGATCCGCAGCGGCATACCGGCCTCGCGGGCGATCACGATGGCTTCCAGCAGCCCTTTGTCCGGGCAGGACCGCCCTACAAAGCACAAGTAGCCGCCATCGCCGGCACCCACCGGCACCGAGGAAACGTCCATGCCGTGATGGATGACGCGGGTGATCGGCACCTCGGGGGCATGCGAGGCCTGGTCCCGGGAGATTGCGATGATGGCGGCCCGGCGGCGCGCGATGGCCCCGTAGATGTCCACAGCATGCGCATTGAGTGGGCCGTGGATAGTGGTCACCACTGGCGTCCCCTGGGGAGAATTCACGTAAAGGGGCCCCGCCATTGTGTGGTCATGGATGATGTCCACGCTCCCAAGGCTTTTGTAAGCCCTGACGACGTGGCTGAGTTCCGAGGTGGTGGAACCCAGTTCATGCGGCGCCGAGTCCTGCATGCCCGCCACGAGCGGGACAGGGCAGGTGCTGTCCGAGGGCGCTGCCAGCAGAACCTCATGGCCTGCTGCCACGAACCCCCGGGCCAGGTTGTCCACTACCCGTTCAATGCCCCCGTAGGTCACAGGTGGAATCGGGATCCACGGTCCCGCAACAAGTCCTATCCGCATTCCTGGCCTCCAGGATTTTGACAGGCCGGGATCCCCAGTTGTCCTGGCATTTCCATCGGATCCGTTCGACGGTCCGCATGGCGATTCGGAACAGCTCTCCGAGGGCGTTTGCTTAACCTTGCTCCGACTATCGCCCTAACAGGGGCCGCAGCACAAGCCCTACTGTGGGGTACCTAACAACGGCCGCCGGAATGACGCCGCGCGCCACCGGGTTGTCCCAGGTATGAAGATTGAGATCTGGTCCGACGTCGCGTGCCCGTGGTGCTACATCGGCAAGCGCCGCTTTGAAGCCGCCCTGGCGGCGTTTCCGCACCGGGATGCGGTGAAGGTGACCTGGCGGAGCTATCAGCTGGACCCCGCCCTTCCTGAGCACTACGACGGAACCGAACTGGACTACCTCAGCACCCGCAAGGGCATGCCGCGGGAACAGGTTTCACAGATGTTCGACCATGTGGCCCGGGAAGCCAGCGGTGAAGGGCTGAACTACCGCTTCGATTCCGTGGTCGTGGCCAACAGCTTCACCGCACACCGCCTGATCCATCTCGCTGCCGCGCACGGCAGGCAGGACGCCGCCAAGGAGCGCCTGCTCAGTGACCACTTCGAGCATGGCAAGGACATCGGCAGCCGCGAATACCTGACGTCCCTGGCGGTGGAACTGGGCATCGGCCGGGCCGAGGTGGACGAGCTGTTCACCACCGACAAGTACGCGGATGACGTCCGCTTCGACGTCGAGGAGGGCCGGTCCCTGGGCATCAGCGGCGTGCCGTTCTTCGTCATCGACCGGAAGTTCGGCCTCTCGGGTGCCCAGCCTACCGAGACGTTCTCGGCTGCCCTGGACCAGGCATGGCAGGACGCCAACCCGCTGGTACTGGTCAATTCCGCGGAGGGCGGGGCCTGCGGGCCGGACGGCTGCCCCGCCTAGGAGGGCGCCCGGAAATGGCCAAGGCCTTTACTGACACATCGCGGTAAAGTGTCTGTATGCCCAGGATTTCAGCGGCCAGCAACGCCGAGCAGCGAGCGGACACCCAGCGCCGCATCCTTACCGCCTTCGGCGAACTCCTCTTTTCCCATGGCCTGCCCGGCCTCACCATGACGGACGTGGCCCGGCACGCGGGCGTGGGCCGGACCGCCGTGTACAACTACTACGCGGACATTGAGGAGCTGCTGATCTCCTATGCCCTCGATGAGACCGAGAAGTTCCTCTCCGAGCTGCGGGACTCCCTGGGCCGGCTGGACAACCCCGTGGACAGGCTCGCCCTGTATGTGCGCGCCCAGGTGGTCGACCTCAGCCGCCGGCACCTGCCGCCGGGACCCGCCATGGGAGCCGTGCTGTCGCCGTCGTCCTTCGCCAAGCTCGCCGACCATGTTGGCGAGCTGAGCGTCCTGCTGCAGGGCATCCTGCGGGACGGAATGGAGCAGGGCTACCTGCCGGCGGCCGATATCAACCAGCAGGCGCAGCTCATCCTGGGGACCTTGTCCTCCAGCGCAGCCAGGGGCAGCGACGAGCCCGCCGAACTGGAAGCACGCGTGGCCAGGACCGTCCGCTTCATCCAGCTGGGTGCCGGAGCCAGGTTCGACGACGACGGCCGCCCCGTGAGGGTGAGTCCCCTTCCGGCTGTGGCGGGCTGATCCACCCGCCGAAGTTCACGGGGAGGGTGCCGCCGACGGAAGGACGGGCCATTTGTCGTCATCCGCGATGCGGCGGCTTTCCCGCGGACAGCTGAGGGTTCCCGGGGTCTGGTCAACGAGTTCCGGCGGCGTGAGCGCCTTGTAGTCCTGGGCGAGGATCACGTCCACGCTCCCGTCAGTCCGGCTGTCCTGGAAATAGTCCGAGCCCGGCAGGTTCCGCTGGACGCTGAACGCGGCGGACTGCCCCGCCGCTCCCGAAATCACGGCGGCGGCGCCGCGGTAGCCCGCGTCAACGTTGGACACGGCGCCCACCACGAACTTCCGGGCCAGGAACTCATCCGCCACTGAACGTGCCAGTCCGGGCCTGCTGGTGGAGTTGTACACGTTCAGGTTGATCTGGTCGTTCGGGGTGTAGTCGAATGTTGCGGCCGGGCAGGTGGACACTGCTTCTTCCGCGGGCGCCGCCGAGGGGATCTTCAGCTGCCCGTTGATGATCGCCAACGCCGTGATGATGGCCGCCGCGATGAGCCCCACAAGGAGCACCAGGACAACCCCGTGCAGCACACGCCGGCGCACACGGGCTGTTTCGTCGGCCTGGGCTGCCCCAAACGTGGCACGCAGTTCCGGGCCGCTGACGACGTGGTGGCCGTGGAGGACGCTGACGTCCTGCTCCTTCTTCCTAGCCATCTATCACCAGGACACGGGCATGGATTGCGGTGCGCTGGTGCAGGGCGGTGCGGACGGCCCGGTGCAGCCCGTCCTCCAGGTAGAGGGTTCCCTGGTACTGCACCACATGCGGGAACAGGTCGCCGAAAAAGGTGGAATCTTCAGCCAGCAGTGCTTCCAGGTCAAGGGTGCGCTTGGTGGTCACCAGTTCGTCCAGCCGGACCGGACGCGGCGGGAGCGACGCCCATTCCTTGGGCGTCGTATAACCATGGTCGGGGTAAGGGCGGCCCTCGCCCACAGCTTTAAATATCACCTTGCCACACTAGGCATCCTGCGGGCCCAGCGAAAGTACCCGGCGGTTCCTCCCGCAGGTTGTGGCCAAACAGTGACCATGGCCCGCCAGCACCTGCGGTTGCCGGTCCAGGCCGTCGTGGGCGCTGCGGAAGGTTCAGCTGACAGAATAGAGGCATGACAGCATCCGAGTCCCCCGCCGTGTCCGCACCCGGAATCCACGCGCCTGCCATTCCGCCGCTGGCCCTGCTGCTCGATGTGGACGGGCCGGTGGCCAGCCCGGTGACGCGGGACGTGAAGCGGGAGATCATCGATGACCTGGTTGCCCTCGCGGCGGCGGGAATCCCCGTTGTCTTCAACACGGGGCGCTCCGACGCTTTCATCCGGGAACAGGTAATGGAACCCATGATCGCCGCCGGAATCCCGGCCGGGACCATCATCCACGCCATCTGCGAAAAGGGCGCCGTCTGGTTCAGCTACACCGCGGCCGGACCCGGCCCCATCCACGTGGACCGGGAGCTCGCCGTGCCCACAGCTTACGGGGACGACATCCGGCGCATGGTGGCGGAGGACTATGCCGAGCACATGTTCTTTGACGAGACCAAGCGCGCCATGGTGTCCGTGGAGCAGCACATCGACGTACCCAGTGCCGACTACCTTGCAGAGCAGAAACTCTTTGACGCCGACGCGATGGACCTGATGGCCCGGCACGGGCTGGGTGTGGTCCGGCTGGACCACCACGCCCCCAATTCCGACGACGAGGTGGACTACCGCGTGGATCCCACCATCATCTCCACGGACATCGAGTCGGTACGGCTCGGGAAGGACCTGGGCGCCAGCCGGGCAGTGGAACTGCTGGCCGCGCAGGGCATCACGCCGGCGGCGTGGCGGACTGTGGGCGATTCGCGCACCGACTACGCCATGGCCGACTGGCTCCACCACAACGACCACGCAGTCAAGCACGTGGACGTCCGTCCGGCCGACGGCATCCCGGAGAAACCGTACCCGGTCCTGACGGCCGGGGACCTGGGGCTTGGGGCGTCCGTTATCCACGACGACGCCGGCGGGGCTTTCCTGCGCAGCTGGCGGGAGGCGCTGGGCGCCTAGGCCGGTTCCCCGGCTCCGGGCATCCTGCCCGAAACCTGCTGTTTAGGCCGCCCGGCTATCATGCAGGTAGGAACGCATACTTTGACGAGCACGGAGACGACCATTACAGAAGCACCGGTTCAAGACGAGGTCTACTACGGAGGCCAGGCCTCCGTAGAGGAACAATTCCACGCGGAGATCACTTCCCCCGAAGCTGAGCAGCGGCTTAACCCCCGCCCTGATGTCATCACGCATAAGGGCCGCATCGCGCTGATCAACCAGACCAGGACCCCTTACCAGGCCATGGTGGAGGACCTCCTGTTCGTGCGCAACGTGCTGGCCAACGCGGACCTGGCGTACCTGCTGGTCAGGGGCAACAACGACCGGCCGGTCATTGCCCTGGACTGGAAAGACCGGAAGAAACTGCGGGCGGCCCTGGTGGAAGCCTGCCGGGACGAGCCTTTCTACTCCATGACGGTGGATGCCAAGAAGAAGACCTCGCTGCTGGTTGCGGACGGCGAGCTTTCCACCAACCGCCAGGCGCGCATCTTCCGCCTGTACCGGCCCCGCGTGGAACCCAACGGCGGCTTCGAGTTCGGCTCGTCAGCAGGTGTGCAGATTGAGCTGTGGTCCTTCAAGGCCAATGAAATCACCCTGCCGATCGAGAACTCCCTCACGCGCAGGACCCTGCTCCGCCAGGATGCCGTCCGCGGCACCGTGGAGCGTTACGGCCACACCTGGCCCACCATCGAGAACATGTTCGCCGACCACGCCAGCGACATCAGCTTCGACATCGATCTGGTGTTCTCCTGGGTGGACGGAAGCTCCCCCGAGTACATTGCCGCCCGGCGCGCCCAGCAGAAGGACGTTGTCCTGGGCGAGGGCGACGACCACGAGGCCCGTTTCCGGCAGATCAACGAACTCAAATACGCACTCCGGTCCGTGTACATGTTCGCCCCGTGGATCCGCCGCATCTTCATCGCCACGGACTCACCGGCCCCTGAGTGGCTGGCGGACCATCCCTCGGTGACCATTGTCCGCAGTGAAGAGTTCTTCTCGGACCCCTCGGTGCTTCCCACGCATAATTCGCAGGCGGTGGAGTGCCAGCTCCACAACATCGAAGGCCTCTCGGAGCACTTCCTGTACTCGAACGACGACATGTTCTTCGGCCGGCCGGTCAGCCCGGACCTGTTTTTCACGCCCGGCGGCATCACGAAGTTTGTCGAGGCGGAAACCCGGATCGGCCTGGGTGAGAACGCCGTTGAGCGGAGCGGGTTCGAGAACGCAGCCCGCGTCAACCGGAAGCTGCTGTGGAACCGGTTCGGGCGGATCACCACCCGCCACCTGGAGCACTGTGCTGCACCGTTGCGCCGCAGCGTTGTGTCGAAGATGGAGCGGGAGTTCCCGGAGGAGTTCCGGAAAACGGCTGCCAGCCGTTTCCGGGCAGCGGACAACATTTCCGTCACCAACTCGTTCTACCACTACTACGCACTGCTCACCGGCCGGGCAGTAACCCAGACGGCGGCGAAGGTCCGCTACGTTGATACCACCATGAAGTCGGGACTGAAGTACCTGCCCAAGCTCCTGGCCAAGCGGAACATGGACTTCTTCTGCCTGAACGACGGCAGTTTCCCGGAAGTGCCTGCCGACGAGCGCGCTGCACAGGTCACCGATTTCCTGGACAAGTACTTCCCTATCAAGGCGCCCTGGGAAAAATAGCCGGAAGACAAAGGTCCGTGCCGCTGGCGGCACGGACCTTTGTCTTTACTCCTAGCGGCTGCTGGGCAGCCCGAGCTTTGGGCTGCTCCGTTGCTTGGCGCTTTCCGGAATCCGGACCCCGGCGGCGTCCAGGCGCCGCTTTGTCTCTTCCGGGGAGACGTACTCGCCTACCGTCGTCGAACGTCCCATGGGAACCACGGAGTGAACGATCGTGTGCTCGTAGACGTGGACCAGGTTGAAGGACTGGCCGCTGTCCTGGCCCCTGGTGCCCCCAGCGGGGACGTTCAGGTCCTGGGTGTAGCAGCTGGCTGAGGCCACGGACACGGGGATGCCGGCAAAGCTTGCCGTGGTCGAATAGTGCAGGTGCCCGGCAAGGATGGTGCGGACGTCCGAGTTCCGGACCACAGCCTCCAGCGAGGCCTGGTCCCGCAGCTCCACCAGGACGGAGAGATCCAGGACTGATGGAACAGGCGGGTGGTGCAGCGCCAGGATCGTGCCGTCGGGGGCCGGAGTGTCCAGTTGCCGTGTGAGCCACTCAAGCTGGGAGGCGCTCAGTTCACCATGGTGGTATCCGGGCACGGTGGTATCCATGGTGATGACGCGGAGCCCGTTGATGAAGTAGCTCTTGTCCACGGGCCCGTCATGGGCGGGTTCGTCCAGCAGGCCCGTCCTGAAGTTGGCGCGGTTGTCGTGGTTGCCCATCGCCCAGATGACCTTGGCGCCAAGCTCTTCGCAGGCGGGGTCGACGATCGCCCGGAGTTTGACGTAGGCCTCAGGATCGCCTTTGTCGGCGAGGTCTCCCGTGAAGATGACGGCCTCGGGCCGTGCACCGGAGGCCTTGACCTCTTCAAAGAGCTGAATGAGCCTGGCTTCGCTGTCAACGACGCCGTAAAGGGGGTCCGGACCTCCCATCAAGTGGGGATCGCTCAGGTGGAGAAGGAAGTGGCGTGGCCGGGGATGTTCGGCCTCGATGTGCTCCATTGCTGCCTCTGTGGTCGGTGGGAAACGGCGCTTCCCTTGTACCCTTCAGTAAGGTTTATCCAATCAGACATTTGGCAAACTTTGGGTAAATCGCCGTGGCTGATGTGGAAAAAGATGAAAGAACTGCGCTTTTGCGTGGCTGCGTTCGGCGCAGCGGCGGTTTTTTAACCAAGGGCGCCCTCGATGGCGTCGATCACCTCTGCCGAGTCGGGTTCCACTGTGGGCGCAAAGCGTCCCACCACTTCCCCTTCCCGGTTGACGAGGAACTTCTCGAAGTTCCACTTCACCAGTCCGGGCAGAAATCCTGTCTTGAACTTGGAGAGCTCCGCATACAGCGGGTGCTGGCTCCTGCCGCGGACATCCGCCTTAACGGTCAACGGGAATGTCACCCCGAAGTTCCGCTGGCAGAACTCGGCGATCTCGCTGTCACTGCCAGGTTCCTGCCCGGCGAACTGGTTGCACGGGACGCCAAGGATCTCGAACCCGCGGTCCCTGAACTTTTCGTAGAGCGTCTCCAGGCCGGCGTACTGGGGCGTGAACCCGCAGTTGGAGGCGACGTTCACCACCATCACCACTTTTCCCTTGAACATGCCGAAGTCAGTGGTGGTGCCGTCGTTCAGGGTCAGGGGGATCGGGTACAGGGATGTCACAGGTTGCGTCCTCGGAGAGTTGTTCATGCCTGGAATTCGTTACCGGCGAACCAGTGTACTGGTCCGGGCTTGGAGTTTCCTGGGTGAACCTCCGCGTGGATCCTAGGGCTCCGGGGTCGCGGTCGTGCCGGTTGGCAGCGGCACCGGTTCGGTGGTCTCACTCGGTGCCGGAACCGGTTCGACGGAAAAAGTCGCTGTGGGTGCCGGCGCGGGTTCGACCGGTACGGGCTCAACCGGCGTGGGTGCGGGCTCGACCGGTGCGGGCTGAACCGGCGTGGGTGCGGGCTCGACCGGTACAGGCTCAACCGGCACGGGTGCCGGCTCGACGGGTGCCGGCTCAATGGGCACGGGTGCAGGCTCGATGGGTGCCGGCTCAATGGGCACGGGTGCAGGCTCGACGGGTGCCGGCTCGACCGGCGCGGGCTCAACCGGCACGGGCTCAACCGGTGTCGGTGTTCCCGTTCCCGGATCCGTCGGCGTCGGTGTCGGCGTGCCAGTCCCAGTCTCCGTCGGCGACGGCGACGGCGTGCCAGTCCCAGTCTCCGTCGGCGACGGCGACGGCGTACCTGACCCAGTCTCCGTCGGCGACGGCGTACCTGACCCAGTCTCCGTCGGGGACGGCGACGGCGTACCAGTCCCGGTCTCCGTCGGGGACGGCGACGGCGTACCAGTCCCAGTCTCCGTCGCGGATGGCGTCGGCGTGCCATACCCGGCCCATGCAGTCGGTGACGGCGTTCGGGAGTCCGCGGGCCTCAGAGTCGACAGCCAGGACGCTGGCGAAGACGGAGACCCGGCCGTCGTCGTCGTCGCTTTGACCCAGCGGGGAGCCGGCGGAGGCTCGCTGCCCTGGCCCACCGGGATGGTCCAGCGTATGGGCCCGGTGGACGGAGCGTCAGTGCCCGGCAGGTAGGACCGCAGGTCAGCAGGTCCACCGCCGAAGGGCCTGAGCGCGATCAGGCGCCACTTCTGTGGGCTCACGTGGTGCCCGTCGAGGATCGTTTCGAAGTGCAGGTGGCATCCCGTCGACCATCCGGTGGAGCCCACCCGCGCAATGGCCTGCCCGGCGCTGACGGAATCCCCGCTGCGGACGACGATGGACTCCAGGTGGTTGTACGTGGTGATCAGCCCGTTGCCGTGGTCAATCTCGACCCGGTTGCCGCCGCCCCAGGGATGCCAGCCCGCCGCGCGGACCTCTCCCGCGTCAGCCGCATGGACCTGGGTGCCGCAGGGAGCCGCATAGTCCTGGCCGAGGTGGAAATCGCCTGCTGCTCCGGACAACGGACTGACTCGGAAACCGAAGGGCGACGACGGAGCCAGCTGCTTGAGGGGAGCCATCAGATACCCCGCCGGCGGCCTGCCCACCGCTGTCAGCTCCACGGCGAGGGCAGACGGGGTCTCCTCCCCGTGGCCACTCACCAGCGGACGGGGAAAGGCGATCTCCACCTGGGGGTCGCTCAGGATGGCCGCGGTCAGGGGCCCGGCAACGAGGCCGTCCAGCGTCGGTGCGCCCGACTCCCTGCTGCCGTGCCGGTCTGAACTGGTGCCGGTACTGGAACCAGCCGGAATCCCCACGGCACCCATGCCTGCGCCGGGACGGATAACGGAGGCCGTCAAGGTCCCCGCTTCAGGTGCACTGCCGGAGGGGTTCACCGCCCAGACGGCCATGGCCAGCACCCCGCTGGCCGCCACGGCACGCACAGCGGGCAGGCACAAACTTTTGGGGCCTGTGGCGTCCTTCCCGGATACCGCGTGATTGCCCATGAGACTGACTCCAGGACGTGGCTGGCCGCCCCTGTCATGACGGTATCTCCCATGGGAACATACGGGCGGGGACCCTGGGAACCCTGCAGCGGGACACTGCGGTTTTTTTGTGGTTGCCCGCTGTCCGGTGGCTGAAACCAGGTTGTCCGGGCAGGCACCTCGAGAGCCCGGGTTGTGCTTACGATTAGCCCAAAGCGGGGTATGCCGCAGGAGGGCGTGCACAATGAAGAACATCCTGAGTCCTATCAAGAAACGCCTTGTCCACACGTTCAGTAACGGCTCCGACGGAGTTCCGCAGTGGCAGCTCGATCTCGCGAATGGGGACGACCCTGGCTACCACCTGCCCGGTTCGGCGGTGTGGGCGGTGCATGGTTCCATGTCGCCCATTGTGGCCGGGATCCGCACACTGTTAATGCAGGCCCTTCACCCCGGCGCGCTTGCGGGCGTCCACGAACATTCAAACTTCCGCGAGGATCCGCTGGGCAGGCTGGCCAACACGATACGCTGGATTTTCACCGTGACCTACGGTTCCACCGAAGCCGCGGAGAATGCCTCACGCCGGGTGCGCCGGCTGCACGAGGCCGTCCAGGGCAGTTACAGCGACAACCTCGGAACGCAGCGCGGCTACAGTGCGAACGACCCGGAACTGGCCGGCTGGATCCACCTTGCGTTCACGGACGCGTTCCTGACAGCCCACAAAATCTGGGGCGGCGCCATACCCGGCGGCCCCGACGCCTATGTCCGGGAGTGGGCACAGGCGGGGCGGCTGATGGGAGTGGAGGACCCGCCGCTGAGCGAAGCGGACATGCACAGGCAACTGGACCGCTGGTACCAGAGCGGTGAGCTTCGCGTCGACGCCCGGGTGGCGGAGACGGTGGAGTTCATCCGGAACCCGCCGTTGAACCGGGTGCTCCGGCCGGGCTATCGGATCCTGTTTGCCGGTGCGGTGTACAGCCTGGAGCCAAGGTACCGCCAGATGCTCGGACTGGCTGTACCACGGCTGGGTCCTGTGACGCTGCCGGTGAGGCTCGCTACCAAGCTGGTTCTCGGCGTCGTACGCCTGGCGTTGGGACGCATGGGCCCCAGCGAACTCGCCGCCAGGGAACGACTTAGCAAGCTGGGCGTGCCGGGCGCAGACGCGTGACCGGCGTCCGCAACTCTGACAAACGAAAGAACCCGGCCCCGGCAGATGCCGGAGCCGGGTTCTTAACCGGCGGAGAATGGGGGATTTGAACCCCCGAGGGCGTTAACCCAACACGCGTTCCAGGCGTGCGCCATAGGCCGCTAGGCGAATTCTCCAGCTGCTTCTGAATCAAAAGCAGATACTAGATTACCTGATCTTTTCCGCATCGCCCAATTGACCCCCGGCTGCACGGCCGTAAGGTCTGGACGGAGGACTCCCGACCGGCCGTGCTCACGCCGGCCCGGACGATTTTAACCACGAAATGGACGCCCCCAACGCGTCCATTCCCCGGACACCGTTGAGCTGCCGGGTCCGGCCCCGTTCAGCCAGGCCACGCAGCTCACAACCTTGAGATTGCCCCAATCGGTGTATATACCCATGATCAAGGGCACCGGCGGGATAAGCAACGATTTTCGTCCACCACCCCCGCCCGGTTCCGGCAGGATAAAGCCATGAACGAGCTGCATGCACTGGTGGTTTACGTCCCCCGTACTCACACTGAGGCGCTCCTCGCGGCCATCGGCGATGCCGGAGCAGGCAGGATCGGCAAGTACTCGCACTGTTCCTTCGTCACGGCAGGGACAGGCCGCTTTACTCCCCTGGACGGCGCGGAGCCGTACCTGGGACGGGTTGGCATGCCGGAAGAAGCCGCCGAGGACAGGATCGAATGCGTGGTTGAAGTGCCTCTGTTGGAAGGGGTCATCGCCGCCGTGCGGGCAACGCATCCGTATGAGGAGCCTGCCTTCATGAGCTGGCCGGTGGAAGGCTGGCGCCGGACGGACGGCCGATTCGAGTCGGGCAGCAAGTTCGGGTAAAGTGTCTGACGGCCCCTCATGTGGCGTCATCCTGTTGAACTCCCCCAGGACCGGAAGGTAGCAAGGGTAAATGGGCTCTGGCGGGTGCATGGGGGGTCTTTACTATTCCCCCACAGGGCGGCAGGATGTCGGCCCGGATTGGTAGGGTTTTCTCTGTGACAGTTACTACCGCCCTCTACCGCAGGTACCGTCCGGACTCCTTTGCAGACGTTATCGGGCAGGAACATGTCACCGAGCCGTTGATGACCGCTTTGCGGAAAAACCGGGTCAACCACGCCTACCTTTTCTCGGGGCCAAGGGGCTGCGGCAAAACCACGTCCGCACGGATCCTGGCGCGCTGCCTCAACTGCGCCCAGGGCCCCACGGACACCCCCTGCGGCACGTGCCCCAGCTGCGTTGAGCTGGCCCGCGGCGGCTCAGGCTCCCTGGACGTCATCGAGATCGACGCCGCAAGCCACGGTGGTGTGGACGATGCCCGGGACCTCCGCGAGCGCGCCACCTACGCCCCGGTGCGTGACCGCTACAAGATCTTCATCATCGACGAGGCCCACATGGTCACGTCAGCCGGCTTCAACGCCCTGCTGAAGATCGTTGAAGAACCACCGGAACACATCAAGTTCATCTTCGCCACCACGGAACCGGACAAGGTCATCGGGACCATCCGCTCCCGCACGCACCACTACCCCTTCCGGCTTGTGCCGCCGGAGCCGCTGATGGCCTACCTTGAGCTGCTGTGTAACCAGGAGAACGTTCCGGTGGCCCCGGGCGTCCTGTCACTGGTGATCCGCGCCGGCGGCGGTTCCGTCCGCGACTCACTTTCCGTCCTGGACCAGCTGATGGCGGGTGCAGGCCCGAACGGCCTGGACTACGAACTCGCGGTCGCCCTCCTGGGCTACACCCACGCTTCGCTGCTCGATGACGTGGTTGAAGCCGTGGCCGCTTCCGACGCCGCCACCGTTTTCCGGGCCGTAGACCGGGTCATCCAAACCGGCCACGATCCCCGCCGGTTCGTGGAGGACCTCCTGGAGCGCTTCCGCGACCTCATCATTGTCCAGGCCATGCCCGAAAGCGCCCAGACCATACTTCGCGGCATGCCCGCGGACCAGATTGCCCGGCTGAAGAACCAGGCCCACAACCTGGGCGCGGCCGAGCTGTCGCGGGCAGCAGATGTCACCAACACGGCGCTGACCGAGATGACCGGCGCCACCTCCCCGCGGCTGCACCTTGAGCTGCTGTGCGCCAGGATCCTGCTGCCCAGCTCCGAGCAGAACGAGCGCGGCATGGCCGCCCGGATAGACCGTGTGGAACGCCGGCTGAACTACGCCGGGAACGACGTCGGCGCTCCCGCCGCCCCAGGTGCGCCCCGCACCGCGGCGGATGTTTCCCCTGCGCCTCAAGCGGGGGCGCTTCCGGCCCCCGCCCGGGCTGCAGTTCCTGCGGCTCCGGCAGCGCCGGCGGTTTCTGGCGGCGGGCAAGCTGTTCCTGCCGCCCCGGCGGCGCCGGCGGTTTCTGGCGGCGGCCAAGCTGTTCCTGCTGCTGCGGCTCCTGGCGCCCCGCAATCGCCTGCAGTATCGGGGGCTTCGAGCACGCCTGCGGCCGCGCCGGCGGCTTCGCCTTCCGCGCCGGCTCCTGATTCGGCGTCGGCAGCACCGCCGGCGTCGGCAGCACCAGCCGCTCCGGCAACGCATGCTGCCAGCCGGGCAGAGGATGTTTCCTCCCCTGCTGGTGCACCCCGCGGCCCGCTGACCGCACCGCGCGTCAGCACCGATGACTGGCCCGTAGAGGATCCGGCGGCGAACAGGTCCTCATCCACCCCTCCCGCCGGCCGCGGCGGCGACGTGCCCCGCCCCGCCACGGCGGAGCCGGCGTCCGCTGCTCCCGGCCAGGCACAGGGTGGCCCTTCCGGGGCAGCCCCGGGCCCGGTACAGGGTACAAGGCAGGAGCCGGCGGACCGGCCGGCGCCGGTTTCCACGCCACAGCCCTCCCCTGCCCAGCAGGATAGGCCTGCCCCGGCGGCTGCCGCGGCGGCTGGATCCATGGGCGATGTTGAGGTCCTGCGCCGTGCCTGGCCGGATGTCCTGCAAACGCTGTCCAAAATCAAGCGCAGCACATGGGCGCTCGTCGAACCCAACGCGCAGGTTGCCGCGTTCGACGGCCACCTCCTGACCCTCGCCTTCACCACGCCCGGGCTTGCCGGCGCCTTCGGCCGGGCAGACCATTCAGACAATTTGCGGCAGGCCATCCACAAAACCGTGGGCATCGACTGCCAGATCACTGCGTCGGCCGGTGGCGGCGCGCAGGCGAGCTCTGACCCAAACCCAAAAGTGCCCGCCACCCGGGTGGCCCAGGCAACGTCGGCTGACGTCGCGTGGGGCCTGGCCCCCGCGCCGTCATCGTCACCCGACGACTCAGTCCAGCAGCCCGGCACCCCTGGCCGCGCCAGTGGTGGGAACCAGCAGGGCGGATTGCCGGGTCGGGACGGCGCGGACAGTGCGGCCCTGCACACCCCTGGGCGGGACGCACAACAGCGCACGGAAGGCGCGGCTGCAAGGGACAACGCCGGCCGTACCGGGGCCGCCACACCGGAGCCCGCTGCGGATCAGGCGGCCGTCTCGGCCAACCCTGCCAGCCCGTTTGCGGAGGGCGGTGCCGGGTCCGCCCCCGGGCAGGCGCCCGGACGCGTCCCCACCCCTGCACATGCCTCCCCGGCTCCCGTTGCGGCTGCCCCGGCAGGCGACTACTCATATTCTGATGACGACTGGGGACCGGCCAGGGACGAGGACGCTCCCCCGCTGGACGAAGAACCTCCCATGGACTGGGACCCTTCTGCCCACTCCCGGCCGCCGGCAACGGCCGGCACCACTTCGAACAGCACCGGTTCAGGCAGTGCGGTATCAGGCAGTGCAGCATCAGGCAGTGCGGTACCAGGCAGTACGGGTACGGGTGGTGTTCCAAGCAGGTCCGGTTCCTCAGTGGTCGGTTCCGCTCCGGCGGGTTCCGCTTCCGGCACCACCGCCCAGGGCAATGGCCGGCCTGGCGCTGATCCGGCGTCGGCCTCCGGAAGTCCCCACGATCCCTGGACCCGCGCAGTCGAACAGGCACCCGGTGTCTGGGTGGTCGGCGAGGAAAGCAACGTGGGCAGGAGTGCCTCAGCGGATGGGCCCGAAGAGGCAGCAAACCCGCCTGCTCCGACGCCGCACTACGAACCAGCTGCCGCCCAGGTGCCGCCCTCCATCCCGGTCACTCAGGCCGGCTCCAGTCCTGAACCCGACTGGGGCCTGGCACCTGCCCCGTCTGCCGGCAGCGGACAACCCGGAGCCGGCCGTTACGGACAGGCGCCTTCATCACCGGAGGACGTGCGCGCGCCCGAGTACGCCATGGCATCAGCTTCCCCCGCTGCTGCCACGCCGGCACACGCCACTCATGCCCCGGCAGCAGCATCTCCAGCAGCACCGTCGCCGGCAGTATCGTCCCCGGCGCCGGTTGCCCCGGCGGCTTCGGTGACGGCTGCTGCTGCGCCTGCCGCTCCGGCGAAGGCGGCCCCGGCAAAGTCTCCGCAGGCGTCGTCTGCTGCCGCAGCAGAAGCACGGCAGAGCCTGTACCAGCGCCTGTCCAACAGCCCCGAAGCAGAGGCCGGGCGGGCCAAGGCTCCGGCCAGGGCGGTGGCAGCCGCCGCCACCTACGTCCAGGACATCCCCAGCGCCGACGATGAGACGATCGAAGAGTCGGGAGTGTTCGGACGTGCCGCCGTGGAGCGTATTCTGGGCGGGAAGCTGATTGAGGAGCGTTCCCCGGACGGAAGCCCCATCGCGCCGCGGTACTGACCGCGGTCCCGGCATGCCGGGGGCGCACCTGCAAGTCATGGCTTTACCCGCAAACCACACCAAGCTGAAGAGGGAAACGTGTACGAAGGTGCTGTCCAGGAGCTGATCGACGAGCTCGGACGCCTTCCGGGGGTGGGCCCCAAGTCCGCCCAACGGCTCGCGTTCCACATTCTCGAGGCGGATCCGCAGGACATGAAGCGGCTGGTTGAGGCGATCACCACTGTCAAGGAACGGGTCAAATTCTGCTCGGTCTGCGGCAACGTCACCGAGCAGGAACTCTGCAATATTTGCCGGGATCCCCGCCGGGATCCGGCCGTGATCTGCGTGGTCGAGGAATCGAAGGATGTTCTGGCCGTGGAGCGGACACGGTCGTTCCGGGGCCGCTACCACGTGCTGGGCGGCGCCATCAATCCCATCGCGGGCGTGGGACCAGAACAGCTCCGGATCCGCGAGCTGCTGACCCGGCTTAACGACGGCGCCATCCAGGAAGTCATCATCGCCACGGACCCCAATCTTGAGGGTGAGGCCACCGCCACGTACCTGGCACGCATGCTGAAGACGATCGGGATCACGGTGACCCGCCTCGCCTCCGGGCTTCCGGTGGGCGGAGACCTGGAATACGCGGACGAGGTCACCCTGGGACGCGCCTTCGAGGGCCGCCGCAACGCCCTGACCTGACCGGGCGCCACCTGGCACGGCGCAACAAACCGGCACACCACAACACAACAGGTTCCGGCGCCCTGCCAGGGGACTCCTGGCTGCACCTGTCGCAAGCAAACACGCCCCGCAACGGCGCATCGCGGGCCTGAAAATGGTCACAATTCAACCCCGGGCTGCGGGCGGCGATAAACTGGGAAAAGAAGTCGCGCCATGGATGGCGTTAGTTCCCAGCGTCAGGGCCAGCACAGCGTTACGGCTGTCTGGCCGGACTCCAATTGATTCAGTGAAGGTACGCGCATGAGTACGCCCACTACCGAAGTGCACAACGCAACGCAGCAGCAGGAGCCGCCCGCCGGCCGTGCGGTGACAAAGCAGCTCATCGTGCAGAAGTTCGGCGGATCCTCCGTAGCGGACGCGGACGGCATCAAGCGGGTAGCCAAACGCGTGGTGGACGCACAGATTGCCGGCAACGAAGTTGTGGTGGTCGTCTCGGCCATGGGTGATACCACTGACGAGCTCCTCGACCTTGCCGGGCAGGTGACGGATTCCGCGCCGGCCCGCGAGATGGACATGCTGCTGTCCGCGGGTGAGCGCATCTCCATGGCACTTCTGGCCATGGCCATCAACAAACTGGGTGCCTCCGCCCAGTCCTTCACCGGTTCCCAGGCCGGCATGATCACCGATGGCATCCACGGCAAGGCCCGGATCATCGACGTCGACCCCCACCGGATCCGCACCGCCCTGGACAAGGGCAACATCGCAATCGTGGCCGGCTTCCAGGGCATGAGCCGGGCCACCAACGAGATCACCACCCTGGGCCGGGGCGGTTCAGACACCACTGCCGTGGCCCTGGCTGCCGCACTGGAAGCGGACGTCTGCGAGATCTACACGGACGTGGACGGCATTTACACGGCTGATCCCCGCGTTGTTCCCTCCGCCCAGAAGATCGAGCGGATTTCCAGCGAGGAAATGCTCGAGCTCGCGGCGTCCGGAGCCAAGATCCTGCACCTGCGCTGCGTGGAGTACGCCCGCAGGTTCGGCGTCCCCCTGCACGTCCGTTCCTCATTCAGCCAGCACGAAGGCACGTGGGTCATCCCCAGCGCCGAAGACAAGATCACCACACAAGAGGGAGTTGCCTTGGAGCAGCCAATCATCTCCGGCGTTGCGCACGACCGTTCCGAAGCCAAGGTCACCGTTGTTGGCGTTCCGGACATCCCCGGCAAGGCCGCAGCGATCTTCCAGGTCATCGCCGACGCCCACTCGAACATCGACATGATCGTGCAGAACGTCTCCACCCATGGCACGGGGCGGACGGACATTTCCTTCACGCTTCCCATCGTGGAGGGCGCCGACGCGCTGGCAGCCCTTCATGCCGCGCAGGACCAGATCGGGTTCGAGAGCATCGAGTACAACGAGCAGATCGGCAAGCTGTCCCTGATCGGGGCGGGCATGCGCTCCCACCCGGGCGTGTCAGCAACGTTCTTCAAAGCGCTGTCCGACGCCGGCATCAACATCAACATGATCTCCACCTCCGAGATCCGCATCTCCGTGGTGACGCACGCGGACCTGCTGGATGAGGCTGTCCGTGTCATCCACAAGGCCTTTGACCTGGACAGCGAAAGCGAAGCCACCGTGTACGGCGGCACCGGCCGCTAGCCGGCAACGAAAAGCCGGGCCCCTTTTTCCGTCGATTCGGAAAGGGGCCCGGCTTTTTTATGTCCTGCTGTCGGGGGTGGCCGGAGCGACCGGGACCGGTTCAGCCCTGCTTCTCGAGGTCTTCGCGGCGTACGGCGTAGTGATGGCCGGCAGCATCGGTCTCCACAACAAAGTGCGAGAGTTCCTCTTCCGAGGCCTGTTCGAAGGCATCGTGCCTGTGCACCACCGGCGTATCGGGGTCCAGCCGCGCGGCCGGCCCAAAGAAGAACCGGAGCCTGTCGGTCAGGCCCATGAACCTGTTGACTACATGTGCCACTGTTTCCACCCCCTTCCCGACTATCCGGGGGAAAGAGTCCATGCCTCCATGCTGGAGCCAGTGCCCATATTTTATGCCTGCGGACCGGAAAAGGCTCCCGCCCGGACCCCAAATTGGCACGCTCAGCGGAGTGACTTGTCTTCCGGGTTCCTGGGTACAACGTAGGTGCTGCCATCGGGCCTGGTGACGGTCTCCCACTGCTGGGTCTCCGCCTCACGCTGGGCCAGCAGCCTCCGGTTTTCCTCCGTCATGTCGTGGACAAGGGATGAACGGTTGGCCGGACCAAAGATGGCCCGCAGCCTTCCTGTGGCCCGCATGAAACGCTGCGACGCGTTTTCCTTGCCTTCAGAGTTGCCCTTGCCCATGAACCCGGCTCCTTACCTGACATGATTGCTACTGGAAGTGTACGCTAACAGTTAGTGCACTAACAATTGGAGGAGCTATGGAGACGGTGACCGGCACCGAACCGGGGCAGGACGAGGACCTGCTCCTGGAGCACCAGTTGTGCTTCGCCCTGACGGTGGCTGCGCGCAGCGTTGTGGGCGCCTACAAGCCCGTCCTCGAAAGGCTGAACCTGACCCACCCGCAGTACCTGGTGATGCTCTGCCTGTGGGAGGCGAGTCCGCGCACTGTCCGGAACATCAGCGACGCCCTTGCCCAGGAACCGGCCACCATCTCACCCCTGCTCCGCCGGCTTGAGGCTGCGGGACTGATCACGCGACGGCGGGTGGACGGCAACGAGCGCGCCCTCGCCGTCGAACTGACCACGAAGGGCGCCGCGCTGCGCCAGGAGGCCCTCAAGGTCCCGGGAACAATGATGGAACGCCTGGGATTGACCCGAGCCCAGGTCACGGAACTGCACACCTCCATGATGGGGCTGATTGCGGCTACCTCCGGCCAGGAGACAGAACCAGAACCGGCAGTAGAATAAGGGGATGACGGACAGGCCACGGTCCATGAGGAAAACGGCGCTCGCCCTGCTGCTGGCAGCAACGCTGCTCCCGGCGTGCTCCCCGGACCAGGGGGGCGGCAGCCCTTCCGGCGAACCTTCCGCAACTCCCACGGCCTCCGCCACCGCGTCGGAGAGCCCATCCGCCAGCCCGTCCGCCGACACTGAGACCTCCGTCCCCGCCCCCGCCCCGGTACCTTCAGCGGCGCCTTCCGGACCCGGGCGGGGCAATGCCGAACTGTCCATCATCGTGACCACCGCAGAGGGAGAACCCGAGACCAGCTACACCCTGGTGTGCACAGACGGAGTCCCCGCTGCCGAGAGCGTGCATCCCGCCGCGGATGCAGCCTGCTCCGCCTTGAAAGAAAACGCGGGGCTGCTGAGCCCCAGCGTCCCGGGAACCGCGCAGGCCTGCACGCAGCAGTGGGGCGGCCCCCAGAAAGCCACCGTGACGGGAGTTGTGGACGGTGTCCCCGTAGACACTGCCTTCTCGCGCACCAATGGCTGTGAGATCGGCAGCTGGGATGCTGCAAGGGATGTCCTTGGTGTTGCCGGTGGAGCCTAGGCTCCTCGCGGCGGACGAATGGCAGGCGCTGGAGAAGGCACACCAACTGCGCGTCAGCCGCTACGCGGACCCCTACCTGGCCCGCAGGTCGGCAGGCAAAAAGCACCCGGTGGAAGACTTCCTCTTCACCTACTACACCCAGAAACCCGGCCAGCTGCGCCGCTGGCACCCCGGCGCAGGGCACGTCCTGCTGGGCCGGGAAGCGGCTGGGCACCTTGGCTGGAAGCACTACCGCCGGCTCGACGACGGCGAGCTTGCCTTCCTGGGGCTGCCGGAAGGCAGTACCGCGGTCACCTTTGACCGGGACGCCTTTCTTGCCGACCGCAGCGAGGCAATCGCCTTTGCGGGCGTCATCCTGCGCGGAACCGCAGCACGCCCCGCCCAGTTCGGCTGCTTCGGGCTGCACGAATGGGCCATGGTGTACCACCAGGACAGGTTCGACCTGCGCCACGAGTACCTGCAGCTGCGGTTGGGGCCGGCCGGCACGGACAAGGTGGTGGAGGACAACCGGATCCGCTGCACCCACTTCGACGCGTTCCGCTTCTACACTCCGGACGCCGTCCCGCTGAATGAGTTGGCGCCGAGCCGCGAGACCCAGCGCCACCTCGAACAGCCCGGCTGCCTCCACGCCAACATGGATCTGTACAAGTGGGCGTACAAGCTGCTGCCGGCCCTGCCCAGCGAGCTGGTGATGGACTGTTTTGAGTTGTCCTGGCGGATCCGCGCCATGGACATGCAGGCTTCCCCTTACGATCTTGCGGAGTGGGGCTACCCCGCAATTCCCATCGAGACGCCGCAGGGCAAGGCCGAGTATGTGGAGCACCAGCGCTCCTTCGCTGCGGAAGCGGCTGCGCTCCGGGAGAAGCTGGCCGTGGAACTGGAGGCACTGTCCAGGACGGTTCCGGCGTGATCGACCTGACCGTCAGGCTCCGGGAAGATCCTGCCGCCGTCGAACATGTCTTCCGGCTGGTGGCCGACGGCGGCCGCGCCCAGCCGGCCACCACCCTGCCGGACCCTGATGCGGCCCTGGCAGCGGTGGAAAAGTACGGCGAGGGCATCTTCTTTCCCAAGCCCGGCCCACCCCTGCTGTGCACCCAGCAGTACGGCGGGCCCCAGGTAGCCGTGGTCACGGGCATCTTTCATGGGCGCACCGTTGATTCTGTGTTCACGCGCACGGATGGCTGCGAAATCTCGCGCTGGAATGCCATGGCGGCGTTGCTTGGGAGCGCGGGCGGAGCCTAAGGGCCCTGCTAAAGCCGGATAAACAAAAGACAGGATCCCGGGCGGTTGAACGCCCGGGATCCTGTCTTCTTCTCTAGCGTCGGGCCGCTACACCGCTGGTACGGCGTCTGCGAACGCCACCTGCGGAGCCCCGGCAGGGGCAACAGGCGCAGCGCCCACCTGGACGTTGACCCAGGTCCTGATGCCGTTGCCGCCCAGGCTGAGCCGGGACAGGTAGGCACCTTCGGAGAGGCCCGTCCAGGACACAGTGGCCGAGGTGGCAGTTCCGTTGGGAGCCACGATCGGGTTCGGTTCCACAGTGAGGTTGCCGGCGTCACCCGCGAAGGTAACGGCCTGGACGGAGGCGCTGGCCGGTCCGTTGTCCGGAGTGGAGTACAGGTTGACTGCGAGGTAGTACGTTCCCGCGCGCGGAGACTCCAGGTCCAGGAACTCACTGGCGGAAGCCGTCGCCACCTGGGTGGCTGTCAGTCCACCCGAGCCATTGGGTGCGTAGACCACCATGTCCCAGTCGACGTCGTCCGATTGCGCCTGGACACCGAGCCGGGCGAAGGATGCTCCTTGCGGTACCGTCACCCGGAGGAGCGCGTTGTGGTCGTCGTTTCGGGGAGCGTATTCACCGGGTGTCTTGGTGATGGCGGTCTGGCTCAGGGGTGCCAGGCCCTCCACGCCCACGTTGATGGGGTTGTCCGAACCTGACACCAGTTCCATCGTGCCGCTCCCGCTGCCCGTGGCCGAGCTGAAGGAGAAGGACGGAGCGATCTGTGCATCAACGGGCCGGATGGCGATGGGCGAGCTGACCGTGCGGGGGCCTTTCCAGGTAAGGGTGCCCGTGCTGAACTTGCCCACCGGAGCGCTGGCGTTCCTGATGGTCAGGGTGACCTCGCGGGTCTGTCCTGCCTTGGCGAAGTTCAGCGATTTCGGCTCCACCTGGATGTCGAAGCCGGGCATGTTGACCTCCGGCCGGTACATACCCGGAACGAGCGCGGTCAGCTGGCGCTTGACCTGCACTTCCCCCACCAGGCTGCCGAGCGCAACGGACGGCAGGTTCAGGTCCCGGGCGGCGATGGTGCCGGCCTGCGGTGCGCCGGTGTCCACGCCCTGCCCATTGAGGTAGCCGAGCCAATCCTTGATGCCCGAGTTGTAGACAAGGCCCGGATCCAGGACGCGGGTTGAGTCGATGTGGCCTGCGCCGCCCTGGAAGGGATCAGCGTTCGGCGAACCATCGGCGTTGACCAGCGGGTAGGCGGTGGTCATCATGGCCGACTTGACCGTGGCGGGAGACCAGGTGGGCTGCTTGCTGAGCACCAGAGCGCCAAACCCTGCGATGTGCGGGGCAGCCATGGAGGTGCCTGACATGAAGCCGAACTGGTCGCCGTCGTTACCGATGGTGGAGACGCCCGCCAGGACGTTCACGCCCGGAGCCGCAATGTCCGGCTTCAGCAGGTCGCCGCCGGCGGCGAGGGTGGGTCCGCGGGAGGAGAAACCGGCGATCTGGGGCGCAGGCGCCGGCGGCAGGCCCGTGGGGTCGCCCTTGACCAGGCTGACTGTCAACGCGGGGTTTGCCTCCAGCTTTGATTTCAGTTCAAGGCTCTTGGGCGCGTTGACGTGGACGGTGGGCAGCACGTGGTTATCGGCATCTTCGGAGCTGCTGGTGAGGTTCACCAGGATCATGCCCACGCCCCCCTTGTCCTGCACCTCCTGGCTCTTGGCAGTCCTGTCCACCACGCCGCGGTCGCAGACAACAACCTTGCCTGCCACCTTGGCCGCATCCAGGCTGCCGGGGCCGCAAAGGTTGGCGTTGGCCACCCCGGCCGCTGCCGCTGACGCCGCAACAATCACGGGCTTATCAGCCACTTCCGACTTCATGATGGAGGCTCCGCGGTACAGCGATCCGTCCGAGACCTTGACGGTGCCCAGCAGGTCGCTGGGGAACGTCGACGCGGCGACCGTGGTCAGCCACGGCGAGGCGTGGTTGACGGTGGACGCCGTGGGACCGGAGTTGCCGGCTGAAGCGGAGACGAAGACGCCTGCGGCGGCGGCGTTGAGGAACGCCAGGGCCACGGGGTCGGTGGTGTTGTTGTTATTGCCCGAGATGGAGTAGTTCAGGACGTCCACGCCGTCCTTGATGGCGGCTTCCACTGCCTCGACGGAGGCGGAGGAGTAGCAGCCGCCGGTGTCAGGGTTGGTGTCTTCCCAGCAGACTTTGTACACCGAGACCTTGGCTGCGGGGGCAACGCCGGAGCTCTTGCCGAAGCTTGCGCCGTCGATCACCTGTTCCACGTTGGCGTTGCCGGCGGCCGTGGTGGCGGTATGGGTTCCGTGGCTTCCGACGTCGACCGGCGAGATGAGTTCCTCGGGCGCCCGGTTCTCCGGGGCTACGTACTGCATGAAGGTGTCGGCGAAGTACCTGGCCCCGACGACCTTGGAGTTGCACAGGGAGCCGTCGAAGGAGGCTCCCGTCCCCTCGCCTTTCTGGCATTCTCCTTCGAAGGTGGTGCCGTCAGCCTTGAGCATGGCGATCCGGCCCTCAGCAGTGCGGTAGGGCACGCCCACCTGGGCAGGTCCGGTCAGCGGCTGGACCGGTTCCCCCTGCAGGAAGGGGTTGTCCGGGGCGTAGCCGGAGTCGATGACGCCCACAACCACTCCCTTGCCGGCGTTCGCTTCGCCGCCGAACTGGGTTGCCCAGGCCCCATCGGGGCCGGTCAGCTTGAGGAAGTCGGTGGTGGTGTAGTCCGGGGCGTTCTCCACGTCCGGGGCCACAACCAGCACGCGGTCGTCTTTGGACAGCTCCATGGCCTGGGCGGCGGTCAGTTCTGCCGTGAAACCATTGAGGGCAGCGGTGAACTGCTTTCCCGGGGTTACCCCCTGGCTGGCAGCGACCTCCCGCTGCTGCTTCCGGAGGTGTGCGTCGTAGGCCCGGTAGTTGGGTCCGCCTGCGTCCAGCTTCCGCCCCTTCTCGGGCTTGGTTGCACCAAGTCCGGGCGTCTCCCCCTCATACGCGGCCGCTGCGGCGCCTGCCAGGACAACGATGTAGCGTCCGTCCTTGAAGTCGGCGGGTGCATTCTCCTTGGCTGTTACTGCGTTGTCCTGCCCGGCCGGCGCCGCGGTGGCGGGAGTGATGGCCATCGAGGTGAGGAGTAGCGGCAAGCCCACGGCAAGCGCCGCTGCCTTCCGGAATCCCCCGCCCCGCATGGGGCTCTTTCCAGTAGATCTCACGTGCAAACCTTTCACGATGTACCGGCCCAGCCATGGTTGGGGGCCCGAAACGACACGGCATGGCACGCGAAGTTACAGATCTTGTCATTTCGTGAGACCAGCCGATCACAGAGTACAGACTGATAGCTGAATATGACATAGGACACAAAACTGAAATTTCCGCCAGTCATACGCCCGCCCGCCGGATTCCTGCCGCAGGGGGAAAGGGCACGAAAAAAGGGCGCCCTGAAGGTCGCCCTTGAACCCAGCGGAATACGCTCCGCCGCTACTGGCGCGGCGTACGGACCACGTCGCTGATCCACTGCCGGGTCTTCTCATCCACCGGCCCCGCCACCCGGTTCTCCCGGGCAAAACGGTCGGCCTTAATCTTCTGGAACACCATCCGGCCCAGCCCTGCAAACACTGCTGCGGCGACCACGGGCAACAGCACGGATTTCGAATTTTCAGCCATCCAACAATCCTAGTGATGCCGCCCGTCCAACTCCACAGCACGGGGGCCGGAAACCGCCGCCGCCACCCGTCCGGCAGGCAGGCTGTCCGCCGTCTTCCTGCCGCAACCGGCCGAATACAGGCTGTGGCCCTTCGGCCGGTAGAATGGACGAGCAAGCTCGCGGAGCGCCCGTCCTCATTGTCTGAACTCACGGCCTGACGTCACTGTCTAACACAACGTGCCCCGGACCCGGAACGGCGTGAGACGGCACCACTCCGCTGCGCCCTTACCCAAGCTCACGCACAGGAGTTACCGGATGCCCCGGATCGTTGTTGACGTCATGCCCAAGCCCGAGATTCTGGACCCGCAGGGGAAGGCGATCGTCGGCGCTCTCCCCCGCCTGGGCTTCACCAGCTTCAGCTCTGTCCGCCAGGGCAAGCGTTTCGAACTGACGGTCGACGGCGAGGTGACCGAGGAAATCCTGGCCCAGGCCCGCGACGCCGCTGAAACCCTCCTGTCCAACCCCGTGATCGAGGACGTCGTCAACGTCGAGGTCGTCGAGGCCTGACATGACTGAACTCCCCCTGATCGGAGACGCCCCCGGCGACGCTGCAGTGGCCAGCAGGCTCGCCGGCGCCCGGATCGGCGTCGTCACGTTCCCCGGCACCCTTGATGACCGCGACGCCGCCCGCGCCGTCCGCCTCGCCGGCGGCACCGCCGTCGAACTCTGGCACGCCGACACCGAACTCGGTGACGTGGACGCCGTCGTTATTCCCGGCGGTTTCTCTTACGGTGACTACCTCCGCGCCGGCGCCATCGCCCGCTTCGCGCCGCTGATGTCCAGGATCATCGACGCCGCCAACTCCGACGCCAAGCTGCCGGTGCTCGGTATCTGCAACGGCTTCCAGATCCTCACCGAGTCGCACCTGCTGCCCGGCTCGATGATCAAGAACGACCACCTGAAGTTCATGTGCCGCGACCAGGTCCTGCGCGTCGAGAACAGCAACACCGCCTGGACCCTGGACTACGAAGCGGGCCAGGAGATCACCATCCCGCTGAAGAACCAGGACGGCCAGTACATCGCCGACGACAAGACCCTGGACGCCCTTGAGGCCGAGGGCCGCGTGGTGTTCCGCTACGTTGGCTTCAACCCGAACGGCTCCCGCCGGGACATCGCCGGCATTTCCAACTCCGCCGGCAACGTGGTGGGCCTCATGCCGCACCCCGAGCACGCGGTGGAAGTTGGCTTCGGCCCCGAGACTGTTGTGTCCCGTGAGACGGGTATCGGCGGGTCCGACACCGACGGCCTCGGTTTCTTCACCTCCGTCCTGAACAAGATTGTGGGAGGCGCCAAATGACCACGGAAACCACCAAGAAGTTCAACATCGACACGGTCGAAAACGCGGCCAAGACCCCGGACGTCGAGCTCCCCTGGGCCGAACTGGGCCTGAAGCAGAATGAGTTCGACGAGGTCGTCAAGGTCCTGGGCCGCCGCCCCACCGGCGCCGAGCTGGCAATGTACTCCGTGATGTGGAGCGAGCACTGCTCCTACAAGTCCTCCAAGAACCACCTGCGCCAGTTCGGCCAGAAGGTCACGGAGGAAATGAAGAAGGACATGCTGGTGGGCATCGGCGAAAACGCCGGCGTGACCAACCTTGGGGACGGCTGGGCCGTGACCTTCAAGATCGAGTCGCACAACTCGCCGTCGTTCGTTGAGCCCTACCAGGGCGCGGCCACCGGCATCGGCGGCATTGTCCGCGACATCATCTCCATGGGCGCCCGCCCCGTTGCCGTGATGGACCCGCTGCGCTTCGGCGCCATCGACCACCCGGACACTGCACGCGTCATGCACGGCGCCGTCGCAGGCATCGGCGGGTACGGCAACTCCCTGGGCCTGCCCAACATCGGCGGCGAAATGGTCTTCGACTCCGTCTACCAGGGCAACCCGCTGGTGAACGCACTGGCAGTCGGCGTCATGCGGCACGAGGACATCCGCCTGGCCAACGCCTCCGGCAAGGGCAACAAGGTGGTCCTGTTCGGTGCCCGCACCGGCGGCGACGGGATCGGCGGCGCCTCCGTGCTGGCCTCCGAGTCCTTCGACGACACCAAGCCGTCCAAGCGCCCCGCGGTACAGGTGGGCGACCCCTTCGCCGAGAAGGTCCTCATCGAATGCTGCCTTGAACTGTTCAAGGGTTCCCTCGTTGAAGGCATCCAGGACCTCGGCGCTGCAGGTATCTCCTGCGCCACGTCCGAGCTGGCCTCCAACGGCGACGGCGGCATGCAGGTTGAGCTGACCTCCGTCCTGCTCCGCGACCCCACCCTGACCCCGGGCGAGATCCTGATGTCCGAGTCGCAGGAACGCATGATGGCCGTGGTGACCCCGGAGAACGTGGAAGCGTTCGAGGCTGTCATGGACAAGTGGGCCGTGGAGTACTCCTGGCTCGGCGAAGTGACCGATACCGGCCGCCTCATCATCACCTGGGAAGGCGAGGTGATCGTCGACGTCGACCCCCGCACCGTGGCACACGACGGACCGGTCTACGACCGCCCGTACGCCCGCCCCGAGTGGCAGGACCGCGTGCAGGCTGACACCTTCACCGGCTCTGTCCAGGACGCCGGCCGGCCCGCTGCCCCCGCAGAACTGGCCAAGGCCGTCACCGAGCTCGTGGCATCGCCGAACATGTGCTCCAAGGACTGGATCACCAACCAGTACGACCGTTACGTGGGCGGCAACACCGCCATGGCCTTCCCCGATGACGCCGGCGTGGTCCGCGTCGACGAGGAAACCGGCCTGGGCGTGGCCCTGGCCACCGACGCCAACGGCCGCTACACCTACCTCGACCCGTACCACGGCGCGCAGCTGGCCCTCGCCGAGGCGTACCGCAACGTCGCCACCGCGGGTGCCGTACCCATGGCCGTCAGCGACTGCCTGAACTTCGGTTCCCCCGAGGACCCGGACGTCATGTGGCAGCTCGCCGAGGCCATCCGCGGCCTGTCCGACGCCTGCATGGTGCTGGGCATCCCGGTCACCGGCGGCAACGTCTCCCTGTACAACCAGACGGGCACCACGCCCATCCACCCCTCCCCCGTGGTGGCGGTCCTGGGCAAGCTCGACGACGTTGCCCGCCGTACGCCGTCGGGCTGGCGTGAAGACGGCCAGGCCATTTACCTGCTGGGCACCACGGGCGCCGAGCTGGACGGCTCCGAGTGGGCGAACATGCGCGGCCACCTGGGCGGGCAGCCGCCCAAGGTTGACCTTGAGGCCGAACGCGCGCTGGGCGAGATCCTGATCAACGCATCACGCGACGGCATGATCGACTCGGCCCACGACCTGTCCGAAGGCGGCCTTGCGGCAGCCCTGGTGGAGTCCTCGCTGCGCTACGGCGTCGGCGCCCGGATTGCCCTGCAGGACGTCCTGGACCGCGACGGTGTGGACCTGTTCACGGCGCTGTTCTCTGAATCCCAGGGCCGCGCCGTTGTTGGGGTTCCCCGTTCGGAGGAAGTCCGCTTCACGGACATGTGCACCGCCCGCGGCTTCGCCCACACGCGTATCGGTGTGGTGGATGCGGCCAGCGGCACCCTGGAGATCAACGGCGTGGAGTCCCTGTCCCTGGACGCCCTCCGCGAAGCCCACGAAGGGACCCTGCCAAAGTACTTCGGCTAGGCACCCCACCCATCGATTGCTCCGTACCTGTCGTTTTGAACCCTCAGAACGGCAGGTACGGGGGCCCACACCGGCGAGGGACCCGGCCTGAGCTTGCGAAGGCCGGGAGCCGGTGGGGAGCAATCGATGCTTAACGACCCGGTCGCCAGCCGGCCTGCACCAGCGCTGTGCGGACCTTGGAGACGGCCTGTTTCCCGTCGTCCATCATGTGGCGCTTGGAGATCCTGATTTCAGTCCATCCCAGGGCTGTGTAGCGCTCCGAGCGGGCAATGTCCCGCACGATCTGTCCTTCCTCGCCGTGGTGTTCACCCTCGTATTCGATCCCGATCCGGTATGTGCGGTAGCTCAGATCCGGTTCATGGTGCCGTTGGCCGGTGTTGTCGGTGATGGCGACGTTCAGCTCAGGTTCGGGCATGCCTGCCCGGATCAGCGCCAGCCGAAGCAGGGTTTCCTGGGGCGAATCCGAGCCCGCCCGGATGAGCTCAATGGCTTCTTTGGCCTTGCGGAGTCCAACATCTCCACCATGTCCAGCCAGGTGCGCGCAGGGGTGGTGACGGGGAGTCCGTCCACCATCATCACCTCGTCCTCAAAGAGCTTCATCCGGTGGACAATGACGTGCGGGCGCGCCAGATGCGCCGCGCCTTCGGGGCGGATGAGGTGGTAGGCCTCGAGCCCTTCGTTCTGCCGCCGCTGCGGCAGGCCATGGAGCTCCGCGGCGGTGGCATGCGATGCGGCGCATCGCCCGTTGACTTCGATGAAAGGCCGCACCCGGACGCTCAAGGGGAGTGCCGCCGTCGCGCTTTCCATCCGGATGCCCCGGCCGAAACGCTCCATCGAACTGTGCCGCCAGCGGCGTGAGGACACTCCGGCCAGCGAGGCATCCACGAGGGTGAAAGGGCGGCCGCGGAGCTCCTCCGGCAGGGGGCGAGGGGTCTTCATCGGTCCATGACACCAGAATGGACCGGAACACGCAGAAGTTATCCACATCCCCCATCGATTGCTGAGCAGGTGCCGTTTTGGCGCCTGAAAACGACAATTACCCAGCAATCGATGGGTGTGGCCGTGGTATCAGTCCTCGCTGTGGTGGTCACGCTGCCGCGCACTGAGCAGTTCGAACTCCGGCCGGGCTGCCACAAAGCGTTCGACGGCGTCCAGCACCTCAATGAGGTGGGCGCGGTCGGCCGCCACCAGCCCGGCGCCCACCTGCGAACGCCGGTACTGGTCGTGGTCCCCCACCTCGGCGACGGAGACATCGAAGCGCCGCCTGATCTCTGCGAGCAGCGGCCTGATGACGGAGCGCTTTTCCTTGAGGCTTTGGACGTCGCCCAGGAGGATGTCGAATTCGATCCAGCCGATCCACATGCCCTCATGCTATCGACTGCTCCCTAAATGCCGTTTAGGAGGGCCAAAACGCCAGGTACGTGGGCCCACGCCGGCGAGGGCCCCGGCCTGAGCTTGCGAAGGCCGGGAGCCGGTGGGGAGCAGTCGATGGGCTCAGATGGTGAGTTCGCCCATCCGGTCCCAGCCTTCGCCGTCGAGCTGGCGGCTGATGATCCTGGGGGTTTCTGCCAGGGCCTGCGGCATGTCTGCCATGGCCTGCTTGAAGTGGGGGCTGTGGACGTGGTCGCCGGCGGCGTCGTCCTTGAAAGCTTCCACCAGGACGAACTCGTTGGGGTCGTCCACGCTGCGGGACCAGTCGAACCACAGGTTTCCCGGTTCCTGCCGCGTGGCCTGGGTAAAGCCGGCCACCAGGTCGAGCCAGCGCTCCGACCAGTCGGGCTTGACCTTGAACTTGACGACAATGAAGATCACGGGGGCATTCCTTCCGAGGCGAGAGTGCGTGCCCCTTCAATGTACCGGGACGTCACGTGGCGCTGTGCAGCACGGGTGACCAGTCCGCCGGCAGCGTAGAACCAGTTGGCTGGTTTGCTGAAGGCCCGGATCCGCAGGAACACCTCCCCGCGCCCGTTGATCTCCACTTCGAAGGATTCCTCGCCCCGGGCGGGATGCCCGGGCAACGTTCCGTAGCCAAATCCGGCTGACTGCGGAATCCGCTCCTGCGCAGGTTTCCTAACCCACACCACCTGGCATGGTGCGTTCAGCCGGAAAGGCCCGGCACCGAAGCCGCTGACCACCCGCACCCCCGGTGCCGCAACGGGTGAATCGGCACGGACGCGGAGCCCCGCCCGACGCTGCAGTTCCCAGCCCAGGATGCCGGCGGCTACCCGCTGGTACACCGCCATCCCGCAACCCAGGAAGGCTTCCTCCAGGACCTCCGGGTAGCCCGCAGGGGCGGTGCCGCGCTGGGTGCTGCCGATCCCGGGATAGTTGAGCCCGCCCCGGGCTGGCCTTTTCTCAGCCACGTTCCGTACCAGCCGCTCCGCTCAGCCGGGCCCATCCCAGCTGCTCCTGCTGCCTCCGGCTCAGGCCTGCCACCACAAGGTCGTAGGAGTCCTCCACCATGTCCCTGACCATGTCGTCAGGCAGCGCCCCATCCAGCCGCACACCGTTCCAGTGGGTTTTGTTCATGTGCCAGGCCCCCGTGATTTCAGGATGCGCGGCACGGAGCTGTACCGCAAGGCCCGGCTCGCACTTGAGGTTCACGTAGCCGTCCGGGCTCATCGACGACAAGGCAAAGACCTTTCCCTGGGTCGGGGAACCGCCGGCACTGGAGGCGCGCACCTTGAAGACAGCGGTCTCCGGCCCGAAGGGGTAATCCTCGTAGGCGCCCGGGAATGAGAGGCAAACTTTCCGGAGTGCGTCGGGGTCCATCCAGGAAGCCTATAAAGCCAACGCGTCCGGTGCTAGTCTGCGAGGATGGCACGCGATCAGGGGCTGATACCTGTTCTGGACCTGGGCACGGCGCGGCAGGCCGACGGGTCCTTCCGCCCGGATTTCATCGAGCAGTTGCGGTACGCCACCCACAATGTGGGCTTCTTCCAGATCACGGGCTACGGCGCGGCCCCCGGCCAACCGGAACAGCTTCTGGACACCATCAGGCGCTTCTTCAGCCTTCCGCTCGAGGAGCGCCTGAAGCTGGACAACCGGCTTTCACCACACTTCCGCGGCTACACCCGCATGGGCACCGAGGTCACCCAGGGAAAGGCAGACGCGCGGGAGCAGATCGACTACTCGCCCGAGCGGCAGCCCGTTAGGGACTATCCGGAGGACCAGCCGTTCTGGCTGCTGCAGGGCCCCAACCTCTGGCCCGATGAATCGTTCCCCGAGCTTCGCCCCGTGGCCATGGCCTGGGCTGAACTGATGTCATTGGTGGGGATGGAGCTGCTCAGGGGGATCGCCGTTTCCCTGCAGCTTCCTGAGGACTACTTCGACGAACCGTTCCAGGGGTCGCCGGCGTGGATGGGCAAGCTGGTGCACTATGTGGGCGGCGTGGTGGAGGCCGCTGGAGACCAGGGCGTGGGATCGCACGCAGACTACGGATTCGTCACGCTGCTGCTCCAGGACGACGTGGGCGGGCTGGAAGTCCTGCCGCCAGGTGCGGCAGCATGGGTTCCGGTGGAACCCCTCCCGGGGGCGCTGGTGGTGAACCTCGGCGAAATGCTTGAGGTGGCCACGGAAGGCTACCTGGCGGCCACCATCCACCGGGTACAGGCACCGCCGCCGGGGGTGGACCGGTACTCCGTTCCGTTTTTCTGGTCTCCGCGGCTCGACGCGGTAATCCACCCTGTGCCGCTGCCGCCGGAGCTGAAGGCGGCAGCGAGGGGAATCACGGATGATCCGGCGAACCCCCTGCTGGCCTCGTTTGGAATGAACATGTTGAAAGGCAGGATGCGGGCGCACCCGGATGTCACGGAGCGGCACTATCCGGAGCTGCTGAAGAGCTAAGGCTGAAAGCCTGTCAGAGATTGAACTTCCATGCCTGCTGCGCCGGACAGCTGTCCATCACAACGTCCAGCCCCGCGTCCTTGGCCCGTTTGGCTGCCGCCTCATCGACGACCCCCAGCTGCATCCATACCGCCTTCGCGCCTACCGCGATCGCCTGGTCCACGACGGCCCCAACTTTCTGGGAATTCACAAAGCAGTCCACGACGTCGATGGGCAGCTTGGCGGCCGGGATGTCCAGGAGGCTGCGGTACCCGGGTTCGCCGTGGACAGGGTTGCCGGGCAGGTTGACGGGGATGATTTCCATGCCCAGCCGGTCGCGGATGAACAGCGAAGTATCGAACGCGGCCCGCCATTCGTTGGTGCTCAGGCCGACAATGGCCCAGCGTCCTTTGGTGCGCATCAGGCGTTCTATGACTGCAGGATCGTTCGTGTGGCCCATGGGTTCAGCCTACGCGGAGGCAGCGGCGGCAAGCGTGCACCCCGCTGCGCAGCGTCCCCAACCTCTCACGTCAGTAAAGCTAGCGGACGAACTTGTCCCGCCACTTGGCCCCGGGGACAGGGTTATCTGCGGCGGCTGCGCCGGCTCCCTGGCCTGATGGTCCCTGTCCGGCTGTTCCCGGCACACCGGGAGCATCCACTGGCGGTTGTCCTGGGTTGTCCGGATGGCTCCCGTTGCGGTTCCCGGCATCAGGCCCACGGGTGTGTTCCGGCGCTAATGCCGCGTCGGCTTCTGCGGCCTCTTTCCGTTCCGTGGTCCCGTCCTGTCCGTCGGCCGCGGGACCTTCGCCGGGTTCCTGCCCGCCCTGGCCGGGCAAAGGGACAGCTGTGGCCTGCCCGGACTCCTCCGCAGGCTGCGTCTCCACCGGCGGTTCACTGCCAGGGGCGGTGCCGCCCGCCGGCCCGCCGTTATCCTGCGCAGCGTCGTTGCTGCCATCCTGGAGCGGTCCGGGCGCGGCGGCCTGGGGTGTCCGGATGGTCCAGGAGGGGGACCAGTCCTCAAGCAGCTGCTGGACTGAGGGGCTGCCGGTATGGGCAGGATTGGCGGAGCTGGCTGCCACGGTGCCAACTCCCATCCCCATGCCCGCCACCAGTGCCAGCCCGACGACGGTGGGCCGGTGCGCGCGCAGCCGGCGGCGCCGCCCGGGTTCGTCGTTCGGGGTGCCTTCCGCCGTATCGCTGCCTTGCGCGTCCGTCCCGGGTGCGCAGAGACCGGCGGCCAGCAGGGCAGCCAGCTGTCCCGTGGGAGCCGGCACGGGAAGGTCCGCCAGGGAACCGACTGCCAGGAGGGTCCGGCGCAGGCCTGCGTCCTGCCCAAAGCCCGCCTCAAGGAGCAGTTCCTCCACAGTGTCCGCTGTGTGGGGCGCCTGTGGTGTCATGGCTTAAGGTATTCCTTCACATCCGCAAGTTCCCGGAGCTTGAGGAGCGCCCGGCGCTGTAGCTGTTTGACGGCGCCCTCGCTCTTGCCCATGGCTTCCGCGGACTGCTCCACGGTAAGTCCAGCCACGAGGCGGAGGGCCAGTACCTCGCGCTGGTCCTGCGGCAGCGCATCCAGCAGGCCAAGGACCTCCTGCGGTGCTATCCGCTCCAGCGCTTCCGTTTCCGCCGACGAATCCTCGCGCCTGTCCAGCTCAGGTTCGAACGGGAGCTTGGCGGGAGTACGGCTCTGGCGCCGGTAGTCGTCCACCATGCGGGCATGGGCCACCGAAAAGATGAATGTGCGCAGCCCGGCGGCTCCCCCGTGCACCGAGCCAAGGCGCGGCAGGACGGAGAGGAACACTTCCTGCATGGCCGCCTCCGGATCCTCGACTCCCCGGGCCGTCAGATAGCCCAGGACCTGTGATGCATACGTCCGGTAGACAACGCTGAACACCGCTGTCCCGGCGGGGCCGTCCAGGGCCTCGTCTGTCAGGGCATCAGTCACGGACGCGGAGCTTTCGGTCAAAGATGGGGTGTGATTGCGCGGAGAGGCCGTCCGGCATGCGGAACGCCTTTTCCCCGCCCCACTTTACCGCCGAGTAACCACCGCCGAGGACCGCCACGCGTATGCTGCCGGTCCGACAAGGCAGCTGCCCCTGCCGTCGGAAAGTGAAAGAGCCGGCCTGGAACGTGATGGGGGACAAGTTCCAGGCCGGCGCTACATAGGGGTAATCGCCGCAGGCACGTAAAGGGTTACGCGCCACCGAAAAAACTTTGAAAACTTTTGCGGGTCAGCGGACCGAGGCGGTCCAGCGGGGCCGGGTGCCCTGCCGCCGCGGGCCCTTGGCGAGAACAAAGGTGTGCCCTCCGGCGGGGACGCGCTGGTCGTCGCACTCGGTCCGTGGTGCAGCCGTGGCCGGTTCCTCCGCCGGAGCAGGGACGCGGGCGGGTGCCTGGCGGGTTGCGGCCCCGGGGGTGGAACAAAGATCGGTGACCAGACCTGTACCGGCGCACTCCCGGACGGCGGCGATGCCGGCAGCGAGGGCGGCCTTGTCCTGGTACGGGCCGGATACGGCCATGACTGCGCCGTCAGGGGCCAGGAGCCGGAACCTGAAAGACGAATCAGAGTCCACAAATGCCTCGAATTTCCCGGCCATGGCAAGTCCTTCCTCGCAGTCACAGGGTGTACAAACGAGTCTCGCGGGCTTCCCGGCAGCCTCACAAGACCAACCACGTTAACCCTGTGTAAATTGCCGCAGGACCCTCCCGCCGGGCGGACGCAAGCGGCGGGACACCCTTGCAAAGGTGCCCCGCCGCCGTCGTAATTTCCTGCTTCTACCCGATCACGGACCGGTCAGTCGTTGATGAGGTCGTTCACCACGATGGTCTGGTCCCGGTCTGGGCCCACGCCGATGGCGGAGAAGCGCGTCCCGGACAGCTTCTCGAGCGCCAGGACGTAGTTGCGCGCGTTTTCCGGGAGGTCCGCGAGGGTGCGGGCGCCGGTGATGTCCTCGGTCCAGCCCTCGAAGTACTCGAAAATCGGTACGGCGTGGTGGAACTCGGTCTGCGTCATGGGCATTTCATCGTGCCGGACGCCGTCGACGTCGTAGGCCACGCAGACAGGGATCTGCTCGATGCCGGTGAGCACGTCCAGCTTGGTGACGAAGTAGTCCGTGAAGCCGTTGACCCGCGATGCGTGGCGGGCCAGGACGGCGTCATACCAGCCGCAGCGGCGGGGGCGTCCGGTGTTGACGCCGAACTCACCGCCGGTCTTCTGGAGGTACATGCCCATCTCGTCAAAGAGTTCCGTGGGGAACGGCCCGGCACCAACGCGGGTGGTGTAGGCCTTGATGATGCCGATGGAGCGTGAAATGCGGGTGGGCCCGATGCCCGACCCAACGGACGCGCCGCCGGCGGTGGGGTTGGAAGAGGTCACGAACGGGTAGGTGCCGTGGTCCACGTCCAGGAACGTTGCCTGGCCGCCCTCCATCAGGACCACCTTGCCCTCGTCCAGGGCGGTGTTCAGGACCAGCGTGCTGTCGATGACCAGCGGGCGGAGCCGTTCGGCGAAGGACAGGAAGTACTCCACGATCTCATCCACCACGACGCTGCGGCGGTTGTAGACCTTGACCAGGAGTTCGTTCTTTTGGCGGAGGGAGCCTTCCACCTTCTGCCGGAGGATGGATTCGTCAAAGACGTCCTGCACGCGGATGCCCAGCCTGGCCACTTTGTCCATGTAGGCCGGACCGATGCCGCGGCCGGTGGTGCCGATGGCGCGGCTGCCGAGGAAGCGCTCGGTGACCTTGTCCAGGACCTGGTGGTAGGGGGCCACCAGGTGGGCGTTGGCGGAAACGCGGAGCTTTGAAGTGTCGGCGCCGCGTGCCTGCAGGCCGTCGATTTCCTGGAAGAGGGCCTCGAGGTTGACCACGCAGCCGTTGCCGATGATGGGGACCGCGTTGGGGCTGAGAATGCCTGCCGGCAGCAGTTTGAGTTCGTACTTTTCACCGCCTACGACGACGGTGTGCCCGGCGTTGTTGCCGCCGTTCGGCTTGACGACGTAGTCAACACGGCCGCCGAGCAGGTCGGTGGCCTTGCCTTTTCCTTCGTCGCCCCACTGGGCTCCTACGATCACAATTGCTGGCATGGGATCCTCCCCCATTCGTTCGGGCTGCCAGGTTCCGGCCACACTGTGGCGGTCCTGCGCAGCGCCGTTCATGAGAATGCCCCGAATGTACCGGCTGTCACTGGTCCGATGGCGGCACAGCGACGCAAGAGTTCCGGGGCCCTTACCACCCAAGTTTAGCCGATGGGCGACTTTGTCCACTCGTTGGTCCGCCGCGGCCCTTCCCGCAGCGCGGGCTGCTGCAGGAAGGGACCGCGGCGGAGCGTCAGCGTGGGCCGCTACTCGTCGTCGGCTTCCTCACCCGGGCGGGAGGTCTGGGTGGCGAGGCTGTCCCAGAAGGAGGTGTCGGCGTCGGCGATTGAACCGTCAGCGATGGCGGCGGCGGTGGCCGTCAGCGTGGTGACGGTCTGCTTGATCAGGTAGCCGTTACTGCGCAGCCCCAGGGCGTAGCCGTCCAGGTAGTGGTCGGACATGCCGCGCATCTCGAAGAGCAGCGTCGCAATGCCGTACTCCACGGCGATGCCGTTGCGGCTGATGGTCTCGGCGCTGCCGCCCACGTACTTGCCCAGGTGGCCCCAGCCGGTGGAGTCGACATTGTCGAAGACCACCGCGCCCAGCTGCTTGGACTTCTGCACCACTGCCGGATCGGCGTTGGGCGTGGTGGGGTACAGGATCGAGCCGGACACCAGCTTTCCGTCACGTTCACTGCGCGTGCCCTGGTGGTGGAGGTCGATCATGTAGTCCACCTGGTACTTGCGCATCACGTTGTTGTGCAGCGCCTGCGTTTCAGGCTGGACCTTGGCCACGTGGTCCCTGTTGAGGTCCACTTCCTCGGCGTTGTAGCGGGTCATGTTGCGGTCGCCCTTGGCCAGGTAGTCGTCCAGGGAGAAATTCACGTCCCCCATCGCACCGTCGGCGTTAAGCATGGGAACAACGAGGATGTTCACGCCGTCAAGGATGTCCCCTGACTTGCCGGCGCCCAGGTGCTTGACGAATTCCAGGGCGCCCTCGGTGGTGAGCTGTTCGTTGCCGTGCTGCTGAGTCAGGTAGAGGATGGTGGGGTTGGCGGGGTCCGAAATGTACTTGACCAGGTGGATGTCCCGGCCCTTGACCGTTTGGCCAATGACTTCCAGCTCCATGGCGGGCTGGCGGGCGTCCTGGTCTTTGAGGAACGCAACCATCTGGTCGTAGGTGGCAAGCTTCGATGTGGTGATCTGGCCGTTGCCGTCGTAATTGGGGCCTTCGCCGACGGCAAGGGCCGGCGCCGGGACGGTCACTGCCGCCAAAGCCAGCGCTCCGGTTAGTGCCAGGGTCCTGAAGGTTGCCAGGGTTTTTCTCACGGTGCGGTACCTCTTTCGAGTGCATAGGGTGTGTCCAGCCAGCGGTGATCCCCCATATGCCGGCTGTGACAAAAGCCAACCAACCTGAACGAATGCTGTCAATGGACGTGACAGGAATCTGCAGTCAGTTATTACGTTGCGAAACCCTGCCGACCGCGTTTATTGGTTGTCCTGGACCGGCGTTTCGTTTCGCGGGGCTTGCTAAACTGGGAAAGGCCGACCAGGAATCGGCCCACCCCAACTAACCGCCGTTGATGAGCTGTGCCGTCGTGCGCCCATTTTCACCGGCGGAAGCAACAACAATCCCCGCAGGAGATCAAGCACTACATGACAGCCCTGGCACCCGAATCTTTCCATGAGCAACTCCTGAGCCGCCGCTACGAACCCAACGTCGCGGCCGTCAATGAACTGTGCGATTCCCTGCAGGACGCCAAGCCCGGCACCGTAGTGCCCTACGTCGACCCCATGCACGATGTGGACGAGTGCCGCATCATCAGCCTGTACTCGAACATCGGCGAGGCTGACAAGTCCGGGTTCATCACCCCCGGGGACCACGATGCCGTGACCCGGATGCTCGGCATCCAGTGGAAGCTGGGCCTGCGTCCCGAATTCGTGATGCCGTGGAACGTCCACCCGTGGCACCTCCCGGGAGAGCCCAACGGAAAGTTCACCCCGGACCAGATCTCCGCCGGCCTCAAACCGCTCCTGAAGTTCCTGGCGCTGGTTCCCCGCGCATCGGTGATCGTGGCGCACGGCACCGAGGCCAACCGCCTCGCCAACCTGCTGCTGAAGACCGAAGTTCCGCTGCTGTGGCGCCGCGGACTGAAGACCTACAAGGTGCGTTCCCTCAGCGGCCGCGCGTTCGCCGGTTCGCCGGTCCGCCAGGAGGAGTACCTCGAGGACATGCGCGTCGCCTACACCGACGCCATGGCACGTACGGGCCTGCAGAAATCCCCATCCGCGCCCTAACCCCGCAAGTCCGCGCCGGCTCCCTGCCCTCGCAGGCTCCGGCCGGGGCCCTCGCCGGGGCGGCTCCCCGGCCAGGGAACCCCGCGGACGTGGGCCGATGCCGCCAGAATCACCGCTTACGACGGCGGCAGGTCACCTCTTCTCCAAAAGGTAACCTGCCGCCGTCGTACTTTATTCAGTGCTTGCTATTTCGCCTCGATGGCAGCCTTCGCCGACGGGTCGGAGTCGTTCAGGAACTTCTCGATCCGCTCAGGCTCCTCCGCCTCGCCGATGGCGGCGGAGGCCCGGCCCAGCGAGTACAGGGCCCGCAGGAACCCCCGGTTGGGCTCGTGCTCCCACGGGATGGGCCCCACGCCCCGCCAGCCGTTGCGGCGCAGCGAGTCCAGTCCCCGGTGGTAGCCCACCCGGGAGTAAGCGTAGGAATCGATGGTGCGCCCCTCCGCCCAGGCCTCCTCGGCCAGCACGGCCCACAACAGCGAGGATGTGGGGTGCTTGGCCACGAGGTCCAGGGCCTCCTGGCCCGCGTCAAGCTGCTCGTAGACCTCGGTCTCGGCAGGCAGGAGCGTAGGTTCCGGGCCCATCAGGTTCCGGCGGAACTCGTCCGACATCTAGAAGGTCTTTCCGGCCGAACCGAGCTGCTTGGTGGCTTCCACCACGCGGGCTGCCAGGCCGGCTTCGGCGGAGGCGCCCCAGACGCGCGGGTCGTAGGTCTTCTTGTTGCCGACCTCGCCGTCGACCTTCAGGACGCCGTCGTAGTTCTTGAACATGTGGTCGGCCACCGGACGCGTGTAGGCGTACTGGGTGTCGGTGTCGATGTTCATCTTGATGGTGCCGTAGGAGACTGCGTCGGCGATCTCCTGGTCCGAAGAGCCGGAGCCGCCGTGGAAGACGAGGTCGAACGGGCTGTCCTTGCCGATCTTGGCACCCACCTGGGCCTGGATGTCCTTCAGGATCTCCGGACGGAGCTTGACGCCGCCGGGCTTGTAGACGCCGTGGACGTTGCCGAAGGTGAGGGCCGTGATGTAGCGGCCGTTCTCGCCGGCGCCCAGTGCCTCGATGGTGGCCAGGGCGTCTTCCACCGTGGTGTAGAGCTTCTCGTTGATCTCGTTCTCAACGCCGTCTTCCTCGCCGCCCACGGTGCCGATTTCGACCTCGAGGATCATCTTGGCGGCAGCGGTGCGCTCCAGCAGTTCACGGGCGATGCGCAGGTTTTCCTGCAGGGTCTCGGCGGAGCCGTCCCACATGTGCGAGTTGAAGATCGGGTTGCGGCCGGCCTTGACCTCAGCCTCGGAGGCAGCGAGCAGGGGCAGGACAAAGCCGTCCAGCTTGTCCTTGGGGCAGTGGTCCGTGTGCAGGGCGATGTTGACGCCGTAGTTCTTGGCGACTTCGCGGGCGAACGCCGCGAAGCCCAGGGAACCGGCAACCATGTCCTTGGTGGAGGCGCCGGACCAGTAGGCAGCACCGCCGGTGGAGACCTGGACGATGCCGTCGGACTCGGCTTCGGCGAAGCCGCGCAGGGCCGCGTTCAGCGTCTGCGAGGACGTCACGTTCACGGCCGGGAATGCGAAGCCGCCCGCCTTTGCGCGGTCGATCATCTCGGAGTAGATCTCTGGGGTTGCAATGGGCATGCTGACTCCTATGCTGAGGTTCGTCTGTGGGCTGGTAACCCTGGAGTACCGCTTACGGCTAGCACCATCCTAGTCATTTACGCCCAAAGAGTGTTCCGGATTACGCCCCACGTGCTGGTTGAACACGTGCCGGCGCACCCAGGCGTGCATGGCGATGGCCGCGGCGGAGGCAGCGTTGATGGACCGGGTGGAGCCGAACTGCTCGATGGACAGGGTGGCTTCGGCGGCCTCGTGGACTTCCGGCGTCAGCCCGGGTCCTTCCTGGCCGAACACCAGGACGCAGTCCCGGGGCAGTTCGTAGGTCTCGAGCGGAACCGAATCGGGGAAAATGTCGATCCCGATGATCGCCAGCCCTTCCCCATGCGCCCAGGCCACAAAGTCCTCCACCGTGGGGTGGTGGCGGACGTGCTGGTAGCGGTCGGTGACCATGGCGCCCCGCCGGTTCCACCGCCGTCGTCCGATGATGTGCACTTCCTTCGCGAGGAACGCGTTGGCGGTGCGCACCACCGTGCCGATGTTCAGGTCGTGCTGCCAGTTCTCGATGGCGACGTGGAAGTTGTGGCGCCGCGAGTCCAGTTCCGCCACGATCGCCTCGTGCTTCCAGTACCGGTACTTGTCCAGCACGTTGCGGCGGTCGCCGTCGGCAAGGAGATCGGGATCCCAGTGGTCCCCTTCCGGCAATTCACCCTCCCAGGGCCCGACGCCGACCTCCGCCTTTTCAGCGTGCGTCTCCGCGGGCCCGGGCTCCCCGGGAGTCTCCCCGGGTTCTGCCTGCGGTTCGGATGTCATGCCGGGCGTCTGGTTCACCCCTCAACACTAGACTGGACCACTGGAGCATTCATCACCCGTGGAGGTAGACGTGGCAGAAGCAGACCAGGTAGCAGGAAACCCGGCGGTATACCGCAGCGGCCAGGAAATCGAGTGCTGGCTCACGGACATGGACGGTGTCCTGGTCCACGAGAACCAGGCAGTTCCCGGCGCCGCCGAGCTCATCCAGCGCTGGGTGGACACGTCCAAGCGCTTCCTGGTACTCACCAACAACTCCATTTTCACCCCCCGCGACCTGGCCGCCAGGCTGCGCGCGTCCGGCCTGGAGGTCCCGGAAGAGAACATCTGGACCTCGGCCCTGGCCACCGCCCAGTTCCTGAAGAACCAGGTGGAGGGTTCCGGATCAGGGAACCGCGCCTACACCATCGGTGAGGCAGGACTTACGACGGCGCTGCACGAGGCAGGCTTCATCCTCACCGACCAGGACCCGGACTTCGTCGTGCTCGGGGAAACCCGCACGTATTCCTTTGAGGCAATCACCATGGCCATCCGCCTCATCCTGGCCGGGGCCCGCTTCATTGCCACCAACCCGGACGCCACCGGGCCGTCCAAGGACGGCCCCATGCCGGCCACCGGAGCCATCGCGGCGCTGATCACCAAGGCAACCGGACGCGAGCCTTACATTGTGGGAAAGCCCAACCCGATGATGTTCCGCTCGGCCATGAACCAGATCGATGCCCACTCTGAGACCACGGCGATGATCGGGGACCGGATGGACACGGACATCATCGCGGGCATGGAAGCCGGCCTGCACACCGTCCTGGTCCTGACCGGCATCACCCAGCGCGACGACATCGGTTCATACCCGTTCCGGCCCAACCAGGTCCTGAACTCCGTGGCCGACCTGAAGAACCAGATCTAGCAGGGGCGCTAGAAGACTGTCACCCGGGATCCGCCGCGGGGCAGCGGGAAGTGCTCGTCCAGCAGCTGTTCAAGGACCGGCCGGTACACGTTGGGGTTCCATCCGGGGCTTGCGTGGGCCGGCCTGGCGCCTTCGGTATGAAGGCTGCTCGAGACCATGTTCGCCTTGAACGCCACGGCCCAGGCCTCCACCGCTGTCTGGTAGCGGACTGTGCGGTCCCGGGGGTTGCCGATGTACGCCATCTTGGCACTGCCCAGCTTGCCGGCGAACCTGCTGCCGTCGAAGTGGTAGATGTAGGCCGATTCGGACTGGATCAGCAGGCTTGAGGGGGCAATCGGGGACAGCTGTTCGAGGGTCTGGTCCAGGATCTGCCGCCAGCTCCGCTCGTCCTTGTGGATGACCCGCTCCCCAAGCTCATACCCTCCACGAAGGGTCGACGGGAACCGGAAGCCCCGCTCGTACAGGAACACCACGCCGTCGAACCAGCTCTGGTCCAGGACATCGTGCTTGCTGTAGGGACTTGAGTCCAGCACGATGAACTGAACCTCCACACCGTGGATTTCCAGGAGCCGTGCAGCAACCTGGGTGGCCACCATCCCGCCGAAACTGTGGCCGTAGAAGAACAGCTTCGTGAGTTTCCGCGCCCGGACATGCTCGATGACGGCAATGACGATGTCGTCAATATCCAGGCCCTGGTTGGAGTAACCCACCGCAGCCAGCTGTGCCCGCTTGTTCAGGGCCCCGCGGAGCGAGTTGAGGATCCACTGCGATTCCTCCCAGCTGGTCTTGTATCCGGGGAACAGGAACCAGCTGGCGTCCGGGTAGTAGGTGTCGGCGAAGTCGTCAGCAACAGTGAGGATCCGGTCCGTGCGGCGCTGTGCCTGCACCTGCCGGGTCAGCAGCATGTCTGCCGCGAGCAGTCCGGCAGCACCCGTGCCCGCCAGGAATCCGCGCCGTGAGAACTGTTTAAGGGCAGCACCTTCTGCCAGCAGCCTGGCCCCAGGGATCCCGGGCCGGCCCTGCGGACTTACCTCCCCCTCATACGGCACGCCTCTACCGTAGGCATACCCGAAGACGCTGCCGCAAGAATCCGGGTGTAACCATTGAGTGACGCCCGGTCAGCCGGCACCCCTCAACTGGCCGCCTGGCCCTCCGAGGCAGTCAGGGGAACCGAGTCCTCCTGCCGGCGCCGCCGGAACTCCAGGCCGATGTCGTTATACCGGCCCAGCAGGTCCGGCCCGGCAAAGGCTCCGGGAGTGTCCAACAGGGCGAAAATCCAGTCGCTGGCAGTCAGCAGTTCCGCATCCGAGTACTCCTCCAGCGGCCGGCCGCACAACTCTTCCAGGCGGCCGGTGGGCACCAGTGGATACCCGTCGGCGAAGTCCTCTCCGTCCTCCGTTATGTCGGTGAGGATGTCGATGAGTGCCAGCGGCTGCTGCGGGTCCGGCTGGGCGGCCCATTCTTCCGGGCCCGGGGAAAAAGCCAATGAAACCCCGCTGCCGTATATCCCCGGCAGCGTATCGCTATCGATGGCGTTCAGGTCGCTCCGGAGGCCGGCAAGGGCGGAGGACTCAACCTTCTCGGCCGCGGAGAGGTCAACGCGGACGTGGGAGCGGATTCCCATCCGGCGGACGCGACGGATGATGTGCACGAGTTCAGGGCGGGAGCTTTGGTTCAGGCTGCCCCTGATATCGATACGGACGACGTCGGCGGGGACATCAAGGTTAACGAATGCATTTAATGCGCGGTCCATAGGTACTCCAAAAGAGGGTGTCTATGGCCGACGGCTCAACCTCGGTAAGCGTAACCCCCCGCAGAAGCCCGGCACAACCCGTCAGTAACAAGGAAGTGGGCTGGTTGCCGGCTATGCGCTTTGGTCGGCCTGCCGCTTTCCGGGCTCCTGGAAGTGGGTGCGGCTTCCAACGCCTCCCACCGAGTCAACCAGGGACTTGGCAATGTCCCTGAGTTTGGTGTTGGTGTTGCTGGAGGCTTCGGTGAGGATGGCCACTGCGGCTTCCTGGCTGCACCTGTTCTGGGCCATCACGATGCCAATGGCGAGGTCGATGATGGTCCGGGACTCCAGGGTGGCGCGGAGGTTGGCGGCGCTGTCGGTGTGAAGGGAGAACCGCACAGCCAGGCGGAGCGCCTGGGAGATCTCGCGGGTGAACTCGCGCGCCCTCTTAACGGCACGTTCATCGAATTTGTGCGGGGCGTCCGAGTACAGGTTGAGCGCCGCCTTCGCCTCCCCGTGGAGGTTGAAAGGGAGGGACAGCACGGAGCGCAGCCCGTGGGAGGCAACGGCTGCAGCGTAGTCGGGGCCCCAGCGGTTCTCTTCAAACAGGTCCGGAACGTTGACTTCGCGTTCCTCCTTGGCCGCCGTGAGGCAGGGGCCCTGAGCGAGGGAGTACTGGATCTCATCCACTTCCCTGGCCGAATCGCTGCTCCAGCCGATGGTGGCGGCCTTCCGGTCGCGAAGGAGCGTGATGCCGCACAGTGCGTCGTCGCCGTCGCCGGCCATCTGGTGGGCGGAAAAACGCGCCAGTTCGTTGAGGAAGTCCTCGAAGTCGGCACTTTCCAAAATGAGGTTCTGGACCTGGTCGGTGGTGCTCAGGGGCTGTTCAGGGGGGAGCATGGTGCACGTTCTCCGTACGGGAAGAGGGGTTATCGCAAATGATAGAACAGCCCCGCGTTGCGGTCCAACGGGCCGGCGGCCGCCGCAGCCGGCCCGTCGGACCTAAGCACCGTGGTGACGAACGCGGCTCAGGACAGGCCGAGCTCGTCCTTGCCGAACGCGAACAGGTAGGGCACGCCGGCCTCGGCCTCGATCTTTTCCTTGGCTCCGGTGTCCCGGTCCACAATGACGGCCACGGCCACCACGTTGCCTCCGGCCTTCCGGACGCCTTCCACCGCCGTCAGCGCGGAGCCGCCTGTGGTGGACGTGTCCTCCAGCACCAGGACGTTGCGGCCCTCCACGGACGGGCCCTCCACCTGGCGGCCCATGCCGTAGGACTTCTGGGCCTTGCGGACCACAAACGCATCGACAGTCCGCCCGGCGTCCACGGCGGCATGCATCACCGCGGTACCAACCGGGTCCGCGCCCATGGTGAGCCCGCCGGCGCACTCAAAGTCGATGCCGGCGTCGTCCGCCAGGGCAAGCATCACGCGGCCCACCAGCCTGGAGGCCTCGTGGTGCAGCGTGATCCGGCGGAGGTCGATGTAGTAGTCAGCCTCGGCTCCGCTGGACAGGATTACCTTGCCGCGGACCACGGCGAGTTCCTTGATCAGTTCCAGCAGTCGGGCGCGGGCGGCTGCAGTATCCACTGCAGTGTCACTGGGGGAAGTCATGGTCTCCAGTTTAGTGCGGGCAAGCCGGTGTGGATGCTTGAGGCCCGTCGCCGCTGCTGGCTAGTCTGGACCATATGCGCGAACTCCAGGCAAAGATCATTGAGGAAATGGGCGTCCAGCCCCGGATCGACCCCGCCGGGGAGGTGCGCAAACGCGTCACATTCCTGAAGGACTACCTTAAGGCCACCCACACCAGGGGCTTCGTCCTGGGCATTTCCGGCGGACTTGACTCATCCTTGGCCGGGAAGCTGGCCCAGCTGGCGGTGGAAGAACTCGAGGCCGAAGGGGTGGAGGCAAACTTCGTGGCGGTACGGCTGCCATATGGCGTCCAGCACGACGAGGAGGATGCCCAGGCCGCCCTGGATTTCATCCAGCCCAAGACCCAGTGGACGTTCAACATCTCGGCTGCCGTGGACGGGTTCGAGGATGAGTTCGAGAAGACCGTGGGCTCGGAAATCTCCGACTTCCACAAGGGGAACACCAAGGCACGCACCCGCATGATCGCCCAGTATGCCCTGGCGGGAGAGCATAACTACCTGGTCATCGGCACGGACCACGGCGCAGAGTCCGTGACAGGCTTCTTCACCAAGTACGGCGACGGCGGCGCGGACATCCTTCCCCTGTTCGGCCTTAACAAGCGGCAGAACCGTGCCCTGCTGGCCGAGCTCGGCGCCCCCGCCCGGGTCTGGGAAAAGGTGCCCACGGCGGACCTGCTGGACGACAGGCCGGGCCGCACCGACGAGGACGAACTCGGCCTGAGCTACGACCAGATCGACGACTACCTCGAAGGCCGGGACGTGCCTGAATCCGCGGCTGCGTCCATCGAGGAAAAGTACCTGCGCACGCGGCACAAGCGCACTGTTCCGGTCACCATCTTTGATACCTGGTGGAAGCACCAGGGTTCCACGGAGCCCCGCGCCGGGCTGTAGGGTTCAGCGGGCCGGGCGCCGCTTCTCCCCCGCTCCGCCCAGCTGCTGGGTGATGCGGTGCGCCTCGGCCATCAGGAGGCTGCCCAGTTCCGCCTGCCGCTCGGGCTTGAAGCGCGGCTCGATGCCTGTCAGCGAGAGCGCCCAGGCGGGCCTGCCGGAGGTATCGAACACCGCTGCGCCCATTCCCCAGCTCCCTTCCAGGACGAGGCCCGGATTAACCGAGTAGCCCGCCAGCCGGGCCTGGGCAAGGTTGGCCCGGACCCGCTCCACAGTGTGGGAGACGGCGAAGGAACCGGCATGCTCCGCCCAGCGGGCGAGCAGCTCTTCCTGCTCGGCTTCCGGTAGGAAGGCCATGATCGCCGCGCCCGCCGAGGCAATGCCGAGCGGGAAGCGCACCCCCTCGTGCAGGACGAAGGACCGCACCGGGAAACTGCCCTCCTCCCGCAGCAGGCACACGGTTTCGGAGCCGCGGCGGATGGAAAAGAAGGCGCTCTCGCCGGTGGCTTCGGCAAGCCGGCGGAGGCTGGGCCGGGCGATGTCCTCGAGGGGAAACCGCGCTGATGCCACCGATCCCATCAAAAGGATCTCCGGACCCAGCACCCAGTTGCCGGAGACGGCGTCGTGGTCCAGGAGCCCCTCCGAGGCTAGCGAGGAGAGGAGGCGGTGCACGGTGGGCCGGGTGAGGCCGGATTCCTTGACCAGGCCGGCGAGCGCCATGCCTTCCGCGCTCCGGCCCACGAGCCGTAACAACGCTGCAATCCGGCTCACCACCTGGGCTCCCTGCACTGGCATAGAGTTCATTTTTCCCCTTTAATGTCCACAATATGGATGGGCCCTATCGTACCGTCCACAGTGTGAAAGGGCCCCTATTTGGGTCATTTGATGCGTCTTGACACCCCGTTCAATCCCTCATAGTGTCCACTTCCAGACTCCTTGTCCACAAAGTGGATAAGGCCGGATGCTCGATGAGGAGAGTCATGACAAAGCTTCAGTCCACTGCCGCTACTGCCTTGGAGGACGTCCTGCGGGACGGCATGACACTCGCTGTGGGCGGGTTCGGCCTCAGCGGGATCCCCGCGGATCTGATAGAGGCCGTCCGGGACTCCGGAGCGAAGGACCTGACGGTGGTCTCGAACAACATGGGCGTGGACGGCAAAGGCCTGGGCATCCTCATCGATGCGGGCCAGGTGCGCAAGGTCATCGCCAGCTATGTTGGGGAGAACAAACTGTTTGCCGAACAGTACCTGGCCGGCCGGCTGGAGGTGGAGTTCACCCCGCAGGGCACCCTGGCAGAACGGCTCCGCGCCGGCGGAGCCGGCATCCCCGCTTTCTACACCAGGACCGGAGTGGGCACCCTCGTTGCCGAAGGCAAGCCGCACGAGGTGTTCGACGGCGAAACGTACGTCCGCGAGCGCGCCATCCGCGCCGACGTCGCGCTTGTCCATGCGCACACCGCAGACACGGACGGAAACCTTATCTACCGCTACACCGCCCGGAACTTCAATCCCGTCGTTGCCACCGCCGGTCTCCTGACCATCGCCGAAGCCGAAGTGATTGTGGAACCGGGCAACCTGGATCCCAACCACATCGTCACCCCCGGCGTGTATGTGCAGCGACTGGTGCAGGCCCGGGACCGGGTCAAGGACATTGAGCAGCGTACGGTGCGTCCGGCTTCACGCCGTACAGCGGCTGAAGCCGTGCCGGCCTGACCCTCCCCCTACTTACCGACAAAGGAGAACCCCATGGCCTGGACCAGGGATGAAATGGCCGCGATTGCGGCCGAGGAACTGAACGACGGCGACTACGTGAACCTGGGCATCGGCATCCCAACGCTGGTGGCCAACAACCTGCCGGACGGCGTCCGCGTGGTCCTGCAAAGCGAGAACGGGCTGCTGGGTATGGGCCCCTTCCCTTACGAGGGCGAGGAGGACGCGGACCTGATCAACGCCGGCAAGCAGACGGTCACCGTACTCCCGGGCGGCAGCATCTTCGACTCCGCCACCTCGTTCGGCATGATCCGCGGCGGCCACGTGAAGGTTGCCATCCTGGGCGCCATGCAGGTGTCCGGAGCGGGCGACCTGGCCAACTGGACCATCCCCGGCAAGATGGTCAAGGGCATGGGCGGGGCCATGGACCTGGTGGCCGGAACCCCGCGCGTGGTGGTCCTTACCGAGCACAATGCCAAGGACGGCACGGCCAAGATCGTGACGGAGTGCACCCTGCCGCTCACCGGGCTGAACTGCGTGGACCGGATCATCAGCGACCTCGCGGTGTTTGACCTGGTCAAGGACGACGACGGCAGGCGGCAACTCACCCTCACCCGCCTGGCACCCGGGGTCACCGTGGAGGAGATCCGGGAGAAGACCGGAACAGGGTTCACCGTGGAACTGGACAACAAGGAAGTGGCGGCATGAGCCTGCAGGAACAGTTCGGAAAGGACGTCCTGCTCACCGGCTGGGGGCACAGCCGCTTCGGCAAGCTGGCGGACGAGACCCTGGAGTCACTGATCGTCCAGGTGGCCACCGAGGCCATTGCCGGCGCGGGTATTGAGCCCGGGCAGATCGATGAAATCTACGTGGGCCAGTTCAACTCCGGCATGATGCCCCTCGCCTTCCCGTCCTCGCTGGCGCTGCAGGTCTCGCCGGACCTGGCCAACGTTCCCGCCACGCGGGTGGAGAATGCCTGCGCCTCAGGGTCCGCCGCGTTCCAGCAGGGCACGAAATCGCTGCTCGCGGGCACGGCGAGGACGGTGCTGGTGATCGGCGCCGAGAAGATGACGCATGCCGGGGCCGACGTCGTAGGGGCCGGGCTGCTGGGTGCGGACTACGACATGGCCGGCAAAGCATCCACCACCGGCTTCACCGGGCTCTTCGCCGAGGTGGCCAAGCACTACGGGAAGCGGTACGGCGACGGGAACCTGGGTGACGTCCTGGGCTCCATCGCCGCGAAGAACCACCGTAACGGCGTGGACAACCCCTATGCCCAGCTCCGCAAGGACCTCGGCGAGGAGTTCTGCCGCACCGTGTCGGACAAGAACCCCATGGTTGCCGATCCCCTGCGCCGCACCGACTGCTCCCCCGTGTCCGACGGCGCCGCCGCCGTCGTGCTGTCCGTGTCCCCTACGGGAGGCGCCACTGCCCCGGTCCGCCTCGCCGGGTTCGGCCAGGCCAACGACTTCTTTCCGGCGGCCCGCCGGGACCCCACCGCTTTCGCCGCCACCCGCGTGTCCTGGCAGCGCGCGCTGGGGATGGCCGGCGTCGAACTGGCGGACCTGGACTTCGCCGAAGTGCACGACTGCTTCACCATCGCCGAACTGCTCATGTACGAGGCCATGGGCCTGACCGCGCCGGGCCAGGGAGCCCGGGCCATCGACGAAGGCTGGGTCTTCAAGGACGGCAAGCTGCCCATCAATGTCTCGGGCGGGCTGAAGGCCAAGGGCCACCCGGTGGGCGCTACAGGAGTGTCACAGCACGTCATCTCGGCGATGCAGCTCACCGGAACCGCCGGCGGCATGCAGCTTGCCACCCCCCGCCGGGCCGCAGTCCAGAACATGGGCGGAGTGGGCATCGCCAACTACGTGAGCATCCTCGAGGCCGTCTAGACCGGGCAGTTTTAGCTGCGGGACCGGATCAGGGCCGCGATCTCCGCGAAACCCAGCCGCTCCGAATTCTGGAGGGCGGTTCGGCCCTCCGGATCGCGGATGTCCGGGTCGGCACCGGCCTCCAGGAGCAGGCGCACCACCTCCAGCTGCCGCGGGCCGCCGTTGTTGAGCAGGATGGCCTCCTGCATTGCCGTCCAGCCCAGGTTGTTGACGTGGTTCACGGGCACCCCGGCCGCGATCAGGATCTGCACCGTCTCCACGTGACCGTGCTCGCTGGCGGGAATCAGGGCCGTCCCGCCGTAGCGGTTGGTGCTGGCAACATCCGCACCCGCCGCCAATGTCAGCCGGAGTACCTCATTGAAGCCTTCGGCTCCGGCAAAGAGATACGCGGAGTCCTGGATGGCGTCCCTGGCGTTGACGTTGCCGCCCCGCCCGATCAGCCCGGCAACCAGTGGCGCGTTGTTTGCCTTGGCGGCGGCAATGAGTTCCCGGTCAAGCTGCTCCTGTTCCGTGGCGGACAGTGCCGGTGGAGGTGCCGGGGCGGGCACCTCCACCGGGGGCTGTTCGGGAGCGGGCCGGGGGCTGTTGGATGCCGTGGCGGGCGAGGATTCAACCGCCTGCGGCTCCGGTGCACCGGAGCCGCAGGCGCTGAGCAACAACCCCGCGGCGGCAAGCATCACGGCAGTCCTGAATCGCCTCATACGCGGAGCCTACTTGGCAGTTCCGGCGACGGCATCCGCCCCTGCCGTGGCGCAGGCTTCATCCAGCGCACCGTCCGGAGCACCGCCGACGCCGATGCCTGCCACCGAGACGCCGTTAACCTTCAGCGGGACGCCGCCGGCCAGGAACAGGGTGCCGGGGAGGTCGGCGATGGAAGGGCCGGTGCCGTTGATGCGCTTGGCCAGTTCACTGGTGGGGGCGCCAAAAGCGGCAGCGGTATACGCCTTTTGCTTGGCCGCTTCGATGGTGTGTTCGGCTGCGTTGTCACCGCGGAGCAGCGCCTGGACGGTGCCGAAGCGGTCCACCAGAGCGACGGTGACGAAGGGCAGCTTGTCAGCCTGGCATTTGGCCAGGGCGGCGCTGACTGCTGTGTCCGATGCCCCAACGCTGATGCGGTTCTGCTGCACCACGGTTTCGGGCGCAGGCTGGACATCGACGGCGGGGACGGCTGCCGGAGCGGGGCTGGTCCCGGCGTTGGCTGCCACCGTCGCTCCTGCGGTCAGGACGAGGGCGCCGGCAGCGGCGGCGGCAAAGGCTTTGTGCGACTTCTTCACAGTGTCTCCTTGGAGGTGATGGTGGGTACGCACCAATCCTTCCGGGGGCGGCGGCACCCGGCATCGGGCCTTCGTCTGCAGTGGCCTCCCCCCAATGGCCAGCCGTATCAGCCAAATGGCTGAGAGACCAGCATTGGCGGGGGCAATAGCATGGAAGGCAGCGTTTCCCACCAGCCAGAACGGGACATCCCATGCCTACCCGAGCCGCCGGCCCTGCCCCGGCCACCGCTGCCGCCCCGGAAACCACACCCCGGCGGAGTGCACCCCGCACCGGCCTGGGCAGCATCGAAACCGCGGTGCACCTGGGCTTCGCCGTGCTGCTGGTGGCCTCGCTGGTCCGCTACGTGATGCGGCACAGCCCGGCCGACAACCTGATGATCCTGGGCCTGGCAGCCGCAGCGAGCCTGCTCTATGCCGCCGTGGCCGTGCTCGGCTGGCGCGGAGGCCCAGGCGCGCCCTGGATGTTCGCCCTGGTGGCGGTCTGGGCAGTGCTGGTGATTGCAGCTCCGAGCTTTGCCTGGTGCTCGTTTGCGCTCTTCTTCCTCAGCCGCAGCGCCCTGGCCGGTGCCGCCTCGTACGCGGCCGCTGGAATCACCGCCGCTGCCACGGCGGCCGGACTGTTCCGGATGAGCAACGGCACGGACCTCGCCATGCTTCTTGGCCCGCTGGCCGTGGGCGCCATGCTGACTCTCATCTATGACCGGATCCAGCACGACGCCGAGGAGCAGCGCCGCCTGCACGCCGAGGTGTCCGCGGCGCAGGAACAGCTGGCAGCCAGCGAACGCCGCGCGGGCACCATTGCCGAGCGGGAACGGGTCTCCCGGGAAATCCACGACACCGTCACCCAGGGACTGGCCAGCAGCCTGCTCCTGCTCGAGGCCGCGGGGCGGGCCTGGCCACGAGATGCGGCGCGGGCTGATCTCCGCCGTGCCACTGCACTGCTGCGGGGCAATCTGTCCGAGACCCGCAGCCTGGTGCACGAGCTCGCCTCCCCGGGGCTGGACGGGTCTCCGCTGTCCGAGGCCCTGCTCCTCGCGGCCAGGCAGTATGTCCCGGAGGCCAGGCTCCTGGTCACCGGGGACCCGCGCCCCGTGCCCCCGGAGCTCCGCCATGCCCTGCTCCGTGTCGTGCAAAGCGCCGCCTCCAACATCAAGCTTCATGCGTCAGCCACTGCCGCCACCGTGACCCTGGGGTTTCTTCCAGAGGGGGTCACCCTGGACGTTTACGACGACGGCACCGGCTTCGATCCGGCGGCGGCAGCACCGCCGTCGGACGCGGGAGGGTACGGGCTGAGGGCCATGCGCCAGCGGGTGGAACAGCTGGGCGGCACCCTGTCCGTGGAAAGCTCGCCCGGGGAAGGGACCATCGTTGCCGCCCAGTTGCCCCTGCCCTCCGCCATACAGTTCACTTCGGGGGAACCGGCATGAGCTCAATCACCGTCCTGCTGGTGGACGACCACCTCGTAGTGAGGAGCGGGCTGCGGGCCCTCCTGGGCACACAGCCCGACCTGGAGGTCATCGGAGAGGCAGCATCCGGGGAAGAAGCGCTCGAGCGGGTGCGGGAGCACTCCCCTGGCGTGGTGGTCATGGACCTCGCCATGGGCAGCGGAATGGACGGGATCGAAGCAATCCGGAAAATCCGCGAGCGCAACAGCGGCCAGGCGGTCCTCGTCTTCACCACCTACGACTCCGATGCCGATATTGTGCGGGCCGTGGACGCCGGCGCCATGGGGTATTTGTTGAAGGATGCCACGCCGGAAGAAATTTTTACTGCCATCCGTGGTGCTGCCGAAGGCAAGAGCGTCATGAGCCCGCCGGTGGCATCGCGGCTGTTCCAGCAGCTGCGCAACCCTGAAGAAATCCTCACTCCGCGCGAAGCCGAACTGCTGAGCCTCCTGACGGAAGGGCTGGGCAACCGTGAACTGGGCCGGCGCCTCTTTATCTCCGAAGCCACGGTGAAAACGCATCTTGCCCACATCTACGCCAAGCTTGGGGTGGACACCCGGGCGGCCGCGATTGCCACCGCCATCCGCCGCGAAGGGATGCGCTGACCTCGCCAAATGTTGCACAACCCTTGCAAGCGCGGCCTGCGCCCCGTACGTTGGGGACTGCGGGGGACGTTCTCCTCGCACTCCGGGCCGATGGCACGGGGAGAGAATCAGAGTCACACGAAGGAATGCAGCCATGGCAACAGGCACAGTTAAATGGTTCAACGCCGAAAAGGGTTTTGGCTTCATTGCCCCCGATGACGGGTCCGCTGACGTTTTCGCCCACTACTCGGCAATCGCCAGCAGCGGATACCGCTCACTCGATGAGAACCAGAAGGTTGAATTCGATGTGACCCAGGGCCCCAAGGGCCCGCAGGCGGAGAACATCCGCCCGCTCTAAGGTTTAGGTGACCGCCGGCAGTGCCGGCGGAACGCGGTATCCTGCAGCGGCTTCTTCAGCATTTTGCTGGAGGGGCCGCTGTTTTGCTTCCCCGGCTGCTGCCCGCCGCTGCACCACCCTTCGGATTCTGAAATTTGGGACAATCGGAGAGTGACGGGACAGGACCAGGACCCTTGGGAAGAGTTCGACAAACTGGGGCCGGCCGTGCCCGACCGCGTTCCCGGGCACCCTGGCGGTGAACCTCTGGGCTTCGGGTTCCGGACCGGTGTCCGCAGCGCGCGCGTCGCGGTGGGGTTCGCCATTTACACCCTTGCGCTGGGAACTGTCCTGGCGCTGACCGGCTGCATTGTCTTCGCCGCCCGGGGGCAATGGGTGCTCGTGGGTCTGATGCTGGCCATCGAGGCCGTCTTTGTTTTCGCCTTCAGCCGCCTCGTTGCGCAGGCCAGGAACCGGTCCGGCCGCCGCCGTCCGCGCGGTCACGGTTTCCCGGAAAAGCCTGCTTGACCTTGACGCAGCGTCAACCCCTACGCTCAAACCATGGAAGCAACGGATGCCAAGACCGGCCCTGACTGGTCCATCCAGGACGTGGCACGGCTGGCGGGCACCACAAGCCGTACACTGCGGCACTACCACGAGATTGGCCTGCTGAAGCCCAGCCGGGTGGGCAGCAACGGCTACCGCTACTACGACGGCGACGCCCTCCTGCAGCTGCAACGGATCCTCCTGCTGCGGGAGCTTGGCCTTGGCCTGCCGGCTATTGCCGAAGTCTTCCAGCAGCAGGCGGATCCCGTCCAGGCCCTGGGCCGGCACCTGGAATGGCTAGCGCAGGAACAGGAGCGGCTCGCGCGGCAGATGGCATCCGTCCGGCAAACAATCGAAACAGTGAAAGGCGGAGGAGACATGGTGGCGGAAAAGATGTTCGACGGTTTCGACCACACGCAGTACAAGGACGAGGTGGAAGAGCGCTGGGGCAAGGACTCCTATGCGAAAAGCGACGCCTGGTGGCGTGGAATGGGTGCGGCGGAACAGCGGGAGTGGAAGTCCCGCGCTGAGAAGCTGGGCAGCGACTGGATCGCCGCTGCAGGTTCAGGGCTTTCCCCTGCCGGTCCCGAAGCGCAGGACCTGGCGCGGCGGCACATTGAGTGGCTGACGTCCATTCCCGGCACCCCTGCCGCTGAGGACGGCGGAGACATCAAGGGGTATGTTGTGGGCCTGGCGGAGATGTACGTTGCCGATGCCCGGTTCGCGGCCAATTATGGCGGCATGCAAGGAGCAGGCTTTGTGCGGGATGCACTGCTGGCTTATGCGGAGAAGCGCCTCTAGGCGAACGCCGACTTTCCGGTTACGGCCCTCCCCACGATGAGGGAGTTGATCTCGTAGCTGCCTTCGTAGGTGTACAGGATTTCTGCATCGCCGAACAGCTTGCCCATTTCGAAGTCGGCACTGATGCCGTTGCCGCCCAGCAGGGAACGGCCCATGGCCACCGACGCGCGGGCAAGCCTGGTGGTGGTGGCTTTGGCCAGGGCTGCCTGTGCCATCTCCAGCTTTCCCTCCTCCTGGATACGTGCCAGCTGTACCATCAGCGCGAGTGAGGCCGTGGCGTTCCCCAGGATGTCCGCAAGCTGCTGCTGGACCAGCTGGAACTGTGCCAGCTCCTTGCCGAACTGCCGGCGCGCCAGTGAGTAGGAGCGGGCTATGTCGAACGCGGCGAGCTGGATTCCGGCGGCCTGCCAGCCCACCCAGGCCCGGGAGTCCCGCAGTAAGTCGTTGGCCTTGGCGAAGGATGTGGCCCCGGGCAGCAGGTTGGCCGCCGGAATCCGCACGTCCTTCAGCGTGATGTCCGCGTTCTGCATGATCCGCAGGCCGATCTTGTTGCAGATTTTTGCAGCCGTGTAGCCGGGCCGTTCCGCCTCCACCAGGAAGGCCTTGACCTGCAGGTCCTCCACGTCGCGTGCCCAGACCAGGGCGAAGTCGGCGATGGTGCCTGCCCCGATCCAGCGCTTGGCACCGTTGAGGACCCATTCGGCGCCGTCCAGCCTGGCTGACGTTTCGAGTCCGCCGGAGATATCGGACCCATGGTCCGGTTCAGTCAGCGCGAACGCGCCAAGGCTGGTGAACGCCTCAAGGCCCGGCAGCCAGCGGAGCTTCTGTTCCTCGGATCCCAGCTCCTTGATGGTTCCCACGATCAGCTCATTGTGGATGCCCGTGAGGGCGGAGAGGGACACGTCCGCCCTGGCCAGCTCCACGTACATCAGGCCCTTGAGGAGGACGGAACTGCCATCCACCTGGAGGGCACCCAGTCCGTATACGCCCATCTCCGCCAGAAGGCCGAAGGGGAACTCTTCGCGGTTCCAGTACGGTATGGATTGCCCCCGCACATGGTCCTGCAGGAATTCACGGACGCGGAGGTACCGCTCCCGCTCAGGCCCTGCCAGGAGGTCCACGACGTACATGAGGTCGGCGTCGGGAAAGGGGGGCGATTCGCCGCGTCCTTCGGGACCCACCGGCACCCACCTCCGCTTCGCCCAACCATTGGATGTCCTAGTATATTCACATCGCTCATAAAAGAGTGATGCGCATCACTCGGACGAAAGGTGTTCGATGGGTACCCCACTGTCCCGCGATCCCATTGCCGAAGCCCGGCGGAACTGGGAGGACCATGGCTGGGCGGACGTCGCGGCCCCCATGGCTGCCATCACCGCCATCATGCGGACGCAGCAGATCCTGCTGGCCAGGATCGAGTCCACGCTCAAACCGTTCGGGCTGACGTTTGCCCGCTATGAACTCCTGGCACTCCTGAGCTTCGCCAGGAAAGGCTCCTTGCCCATGAACAAGGCGAGCGCACTGCTCCAGGTCCACCCCACGTCCATCACCAATGCCGTGGACCGGCTTGAACGCGCAGGCCTGGTGGACCGGTCCCCGCATCCCACCGACGGCAGGACCACGCTGATTGAGCTCACCACCGCGGGGCGCACCCTGGCGAAGAGCTCGACGGCGGCTCTCAACGCCGAGGTGTTCAGCGCCCCGGGGTTTGATCCCGGCGACGTGGACCACCTGATCCGCATCCTGGGATCCTTCCGCCGGAACGCCGGCGACTTCGAGGAGTAACGCCTGGCCAGGGGCATGACGGGCGGCCTGCGGGATAGGCCCGTCAGCGGCGGACTTTTTCCCGCTTGAGCCGCCGCACCACGAGCAGGACTACCGTCACGCCCAGCGCGGCGTAGACCGCGTAGTTCAGGAACCTGGAGTACTGCTCGATCAACTGGTATTGGGTGCCCAGCAGGTACCCGAGGCCGATCAGGGCCCCGTTCCAGAGTCCGCTGCCCGCCAGGGTGTACACGCTGAAGGTGGCCAGGGGCATCCCGGATGCTCCGGCCGGGAGGGAGATCAGGCTGCGGACACCGGGGAGCAGCCGGCCGAAAAAGATGGAGGACCTGCCGTGGCGGCGGAACCATCCCGCCGCTTTCTCGAAGTCCTCCTGGTCCACCAGGGGGAGCCTGGACAGCCCGCGGATGGAACGTTGAAGGCCCAGCTTCGCGCCCAGCCAGTAGAGCAACAGGGCACCGAGGTAGGCCCCGAGGGTACTGGTCACAAAGACGAGGATCAGCTGCAGGGAACCCTGTTTGGCGAGGTAGCCGGCCAGGGGAAGGATCACCTCGCTGGGGATAGGCGGAACCACCGTTTCGGCGAGGGTAAAAGCACCGACGCCCCACTCACCCATGTGCTCTATGGTCCGGGCAGCAACGCCCACCAGGCCGGTCAAATTGTCAGTTGAGCCGCCAGCGCCTGCCGCCATTCCCCACATAGAACTCCCCATCTGCTTCCGGCCGTCCCGTCCTGTCTACCTTACGCAGCTGGGAAAAAGCTGGACCAGGTTCAGGACGGGCGGGAACGGACATGCATCCGCTCCCCCTGGGTGCCGAAAAGGCTGAGGAACTCAACCGGTTTTCCATCCGCCCGGCCGAACCAGTGCGGGACGCGGGTATCGAACTCGGCGGCCTCCCCCGCGCCCAAAACGAGGTCCTGGCTGCCCAGCACCATACGGAGCTTTCCGTTGAGGACATACAGCCATTCGTAGCCTTCGTGTACCTGCGGGTTGGGCTGGTCCAGCGGCCCGGCCGGCAGGATGTGCTTGTAGGCCTGGATGCCGCCCGGCTTCCGGGTGAGCGGAATGATGGTCATCCCCCGCGCCATGATGGGCCGCAGGTGGACCCGGGGATCTCCCGTTGCGGGCGCACCCACCAGTTCATCAAGCGGGACGTGATAGGCCCTCGCCAGGGGCAGCAGCAGCTCGAGGTTGGGGCGGCGATGGCCGGACTCCAGCCTGGAGAGGGTACTCATCGAGATACCGGTGGCGTCTGCCACTGCTGACAGGGTGATGTCCCGGGCCAGGCGGAGCGCCCTGAGGCGCGGCCCCACCGCCGCAAGCACAGCGTCCGTTCCCGACTCCCTGCCGCTTTCTGCTCCTGTATCCATGGCACCATATTGCCATTCCGGCAAAATACTTTGCCAGTCCTGACGGGAACGCAGCAGCATTGGAGCCATGACTGAAAACTTCGAAACACTCCATGACGTCCTGATTGTTGGCGGCGGCGCTGCCGGACTGAGTGCGGCCCAGATGCTGGGCCGCAGCCGCCGTTCCGTGGCCGTGGTGGACGGCGGGGAACCGCGCAATGCCCCTGCCGCAGGTGTCCACGGCTTCCTGTCCCGCGACGGGATCAGCCCTGGTGAGCTCCTTGCTGTCGCCCGCACGGAGGCTGAGAGCTACGGGGCTGCCGTGGTCAACGGCAGGGTCGTGGCTGCCGCCGGCGGCCTGGCGCAGGGCTTCGAAATATCGCTCGACGACGGCACGCAGCTGCGCGGCCGGCGCCTGCTGATTGCCACCGGGCTCACGGACGAGCTGCCCGCGGTCGATGGGCTGCGTGAGCGCTGGGGCAGGGACGTGCTGCACTGCCCGTTCTGCCACGGCTGGGAAGTGCGGGACCAGGCCATCGGCATCCTGGGGAACGGCCCGTGGTCGGTGCACCAGGCCCTGCTCTTCCGGCAGTGGAGCAGCAACATTACGCTGTTCCTGAACAACAGGGTTGCCCCGTCTGAAGCCGAATCCGAGCAACTGGCGGCCCGCGGGATCCGGGTGGTGGACGGGGCTGCCGAAGCCGTCCGGGTTGAACGTGACCGGCTGCGCGGAGTCGCCCTGGCCGGAGGCCCGGAGATTGCCGTGGAGGCGCTGGTGGTTGGCCCGCGCGCCCATGCCCGGCTGGAAGCCTTTGCCGGCCTTGGCCTGGCCCCGTCCGAACATCCGTCCGGAGCGGGAACCTTCCTTGAAACGGATGCCGACGGCGGCACGCCCGTCCCCGGTGTCTGGGCGGCAGGCAATGTCACGGACCTGAAGGCGCAGGTGCTGGCCTCGGCGGCCGCTGCCGCCTGGACTGCCGTCGTCATTAACAACCACCTCATGGCGGAGGAGCTGGCAGCGGACGTCGACGCCTACCGGAGGGCGCTGGCCCCTACCGGTGCCTGAACTCGGGCTGGCGCTTCTCCGTGAACGCCGCCATGCCTTCCTTCTGGTCCTCGGTGGCGAAGAGGGAGTGGAACAGCCGGCGTTCGAACAGCACCCCCTGGGCGAGCCCGGTCTCGAAGGCGGCGTTCACGGCTTCCTTGGCAACCATGGCCACTGGCCTGGACTTGGAGGCGATCACGTCGGCGGCCTTCAGGGCCTCGTCCACCACGTCCTCGGCGGGTACCACCCGGGACACCAGGCCGCAGCGGTCGGCCTCCTCCGCCCCGATGAACCGCCCCGTAAGGATCAGGTCCATGGCCTTGGCCTTGCCCACGGCGCGGGTCAGCCGCTGTGAGCCGCCCATGCCGGGCAGGACGCCAAGGTTGATTTCCGGCTGTCCGAACTTCGCGTTGTCTCCGGCGATGACCAGATCGCACATCATGGCAAGTTCACAGCCCCCGCCCAGGGCAAATCCCGTGACGGCCGCGATGGTGGGGATGCGCAGCCTGGTGAAGTCTTCCCAGCCGCGGAACCAGTCGGCGGCGTACATGTCCATGTAGCCCTGCGCCGCCATCTCCTTGATGTCGGCGCCGGCCGCGAAGGCCTTGCCGGAGCCGGTAATAACAACTGCCCCCACCCCGGGGTCGGCATCCATCGCCTTTACCGCGGCCACCAGTTCCTCCATGGTGGCTTTGTTCAGGGCGTTCAGTGCCTGCGGGCGGTTCAGTGTCACCAGGCCCACCCGGCCCCGCTGCTCCACAAGGATGTTCGCGTATTCCGTCACTCCGGGCTCCCGTCGTCCTGCGCTGCGCTCTGTGGCGCACTGCCTGCTGAGTTCTCTGGTCCGCCGCCCGCCGGGCGGCCGGACATGTCGCGGATGTCGGTGATGATGCCGGAAAAGTCCCTTCCCGCGCCCTCCCCTGCTGCAAACGTACCGTAGATTTCCGCGGCGAGCGGGCCCATCCGGGCAGCCACCCCGGTGCTGTTGAGGGCGTTGACGGCCAATGAGAGGTCCTTGGCCATCAGGGCCCCGGCGAAACCCGGCTGGTAGTCACGGTTGGCCGGGCTGGTGGGGACGGGGCCGGGCACCGGGCAGTTGGTGGTGAGGGCCCAGCATTGTCCAGAAGCCGCGGAGGCCACATCGAAGAGCGCCTGGTGGCTCAGGCCCAGCTTCTCCCCCAGGACAAACGCCTCGCTGACCGCGATCATGGAGACCCCAAGGATCAGGTTGTTGCAGATCTTTGCGGCCTGGCCCGCGCCATGGCCGCCGCAGTGGACTACGCGCTTGCCCATCACGTCCAGCAGCGGCTGCACCGCCTCGAAGTCCGCAGCGTCCCCGCCCACCATGAAGGTGAGGGTGCCTGCCTCGGCTCCCACCACCCCGCCGGAAACCGGCGCATCCACGGAGCGGTGGCCGGCCTCGATGGCGAGGGATGCTGCTTCCCTGGCCTCGTCCACGTTGATCGTGGAGCAGTCCAGGAACATGGTCCCGGGCTTCGCCGCCGCCAGCAGCCCGGACTGCCCCTCCCAGCCACGATAGGCCTCCAGGACGTGCCGGCCGCTGGGGAACATGGTGAGGACAACATCAGCCCCGGAGGCGGCTTCAACAGCACCAGCTGCAACCGGGACGCCGCTGGCCTTGGCGGCGTCGAGGGCCGCCGGCACCACATCGAAGCCCGCCACGGCATAGCCCGCCTTGACCAGGTTCACGGCCATCGGACCACCCATGTGGCCGAGGCCCAGGAAGGCGACAGTGTATTTCTCAGTCATGGTCAGGCTCCTTTAGCTGCGGGTCCACGCCCCGAAGGTCCAGTTCCCGGCTCCCCAGGGGCTCAAAAAAGCGCTCCACCTGCTCCGGCGCCACGTCCGCCAGGGTGGCCGGGTTCCAGCGGGGGTTCCGGTCCTTGTCCACCACTTGCGCCCGGATGCCCTCCCGGAAATCCGGCGCTTCCAGGAACCGCAGGCCCGTTCTGTACTCCTGCGCCAGCGCCTCATCCAGGGTCCGGCCCTTCACGCGGCGCAGGGCGGCCAGCGTGACCTTCACCGACGTGGGCGATTTCGCCTCGATGGCGTCTGCCGCCTGCGAGGCCTTGTCCCTGCCCCCGCCCTCGTAGCCCCGCAGGCGCCGGACGATGTCACCGGCGTCATCAGCGGAGTAGCAGGCGTCAATCCAGTCCCGCTGTTCCTGCAGCGCCGAGGGCGGAGCTTCCGTGCTGTAACGCCCGACGGCGGCTTCCGCTGGTTCGTGTTCCAGCGCCGCCACCAGGGCGGGCAGCTTTTCCGACGGGACGAAGTGGCTGGCCAGGCCGAGGTACAGCGCATCCGCTCCGTCCAGGTGTGCGCCGGTCAGGCCTGCGTGGGTTCCGGTCTCACCGGGGGCGCGGGACAGCAGGAACGTCCCGCCGACGTCGGGCGCGAAGCCGATAGTGGTTTCCGGCATCCCCGTGCGGGTGCGTTCGGTAACCACCCGCACGGACCCGTGGGCGGATATTCCGACGCCGCCGCCCAGCACCAGCCCGTCCATCAGTGCCACGTAAGGTTTGGGATAACGGGCGATCAGGGAGTTGACCCGGTACTCGGTTGCCCAGAAACGCGCGGTCCGTTCCCCGCCCTCCAGCATGTCCCGGTAGATGGCCACAATGTCGCCGCCGGCGCAAAGGCCCCGGTCTCCGGCGCCCTGCACCAGCACCGTGGCAACGCCGTCGTCGTCCGCCCAGGCGGTGAGCTGCTCCAAAAGTTGCCCCACCATGCCGGCCGTGAGCGCGTTAACCGCCCTGGGCCTGTTGAGGGTAATGACGCCCAGCCGGCCGCGGCGCTCGAACAGCACCTCCCGGCTGTCCACTGAAACCCCTGTATCAGCCGTGCCCTGCGGTGCGCTGTGCGTCATCAACTTCCTTCCGGCATCACGAAGCTGGCTCCGTGCCTTATTCCCGAGGGCCACCGCGTGGTCACCGTTTTGGTCTTGGTATAGAAGCGGAAAGCGTCCGCACCGTGCTGGTTCAAATCGCCGAATCCCGACGCCTTCCAGCCGCCGAACGTGTAGTAGGCGATGGGCACGGGGATGGGGACGTTGATCCCCACCATGCCCACGTCCACGCGGGTGGCGAAATCGCGGGCGGCGTCACCGTCCCGGGTGAAGATGGCCACGCCGTTGCCGAACTCGTTCCTGGTGCAGAGCTCGAGCGCTTCGTCGTAGTCTGCCGCCCGGACCACGCACAGGACAGGACCGAAGATCTCGTTGCGGTAGATCGCCATGTCCGTGGTGACGTGGTCGAAAAGGGTGGGCCCTACCCAGAAGCCGTCCTCATGTCCCGGCACACTGAGTCCCCGGCCGTCCGCCAGGAGCGTGGCCCCGGAGTCAGCCCCCGCCTGGATGTAGCCCTCGATGCGTTCCCTGGCATCGGCCGACACCACCGGGCCAAAGTCGGACGCCTGGTCAAGGCTGTGGCCCACCTTGAGGGCTGCGACGCGGTCCAGGAGTTTGGCCACCAGCCGGTCCGCCGTTTCCTGCCCCACGGGCACGGCAACGGAGATGGCCATGCAGCGCTCCCCGGCGGAGCCGTAGCCGGCGCCGATGAGGGCGTCCGCCGCCTGGTCCAGGTCGGCGTCGGGCATAATCACCATGTGGTTCTTGGCCCCGCCGAAGCACTGGGCCCGCTTTCCGTGGGCGGCGGCCGTGGCATAGATGTACTGGGCAATCGGGGTGGAACCCACAAAGCCCACCGCTTTGACGCGAGGATCCTCCAGCAACGCGTCCACGGCCTCCTTGTCGCCATTGACCACGTTGAACACCCCGTCCGGAACGCCCGCTTCGGTATACAGCCCGGCCAGGCGCAGCGGTACCGAGGGGTCCCGTTCGGAGGGTTTCAGGATGAAGGCGTTGCCTGCGGCCAGGGCAGGGCCGGACTTCCACAACGGGATCATGGCCGGAAAGTTGAACGGGGTGATGCCGGCGACGACACCCAGCGGCTGGCGCAGCGAGTGGATGTCTATCCCCGGTCCGGCGTCGCTGGAGAACTCTCCCTTAAGCAGGTGCGGCGCCCCGGCGGCGAACTCCACCACCTCCAGGCCCCGCTGGATGTCGCCTTTCGAGTCGGCGAGTGTCTTCCCGTGTTCGGAGGACAGCAGCCGGGCGAGCGCGTCCAAGTCCCGGTTGACCAGGTCTACAAACCTAAGCAGGATCCTCCCCCGGCGCTGGGGGTTCATGGCCGCCCACTCCACCTGCGCCTTCTCCGCGACGGCAACAGCGTTCTGCACCTCATCCCGGCCGGCAAGCGGCACGCGCGCCTGGACCTGGCCGGCGCACGGGTCGAAGACGTCGCCAAAGCGGCCCGACAGGCCTGCCGCATGCTGGCCGTTGATGTAGTGGGAGAGTTCACGGACCATGACTGCACGCTCCTTCGCATGTGATCCAGGTCATTTCTGGTTGCGAATATACTCGGACTTCCTACTAACTTCCACCAGGCCCCGCTCCGTCCCTGTTCCGCAGTCCCAGCCACATGGCAGGCTCCGCCGTGCCGGGGCACATTGGGGCCTGGCCCGGCCGAAGGGAGCTGCGTGCGGCGGTGTGTCCGCGCCGTTGTGCCCCGTTTCGGCGGCACTTCCGGGTCCGCATTTCCGGCGCTCAAGGTAGGTTAGGAACTGTGAAGATAGCTACCTGGAATGTGAACTCGCTCCGTGCCCGCGCCGACCGCGTTGAAGCCTGGCTTCAGCGCAGCGACTGCGACGTCCTGGCCATCCAGGAGACCAAATGCAAGGACGACAACTTCCCGTGGGAACTCTTTGAGCGCATGGGCTACGAGGTGGCCCACTTCGGGGTAAACCAGTGGAACGGGGTTGCCATCGCCTCCCGCGTGGGGCTGGAGGACGTTGAGCGGACGTTCCTGGACCAGCCCTCCTTCGGCAAGGCGGGCAAGGACCCGGTCCAGGAAGCCCGCGCCATGGCAGCAACCTGCGCCGGAATCCGCATCTGGAGCCTCTACGTCCCCAACGGCCGTTCCCTGGACGACGAACACATGCCCTACAAACTCAAGTGGCTGGAGAGCCTGAAGACCCACGCCCAGGAGCTCGTCACGCAGGACCCGGGTGCCCAGGTGGCCCTAATGGGTGACTGGAACATAGCGCCCTTCGACGAGGACGTGTGGGACATCGACCTCTTCGTCAACAACCGGTACACGCACGTCAGCCCGCCGGAGCGCGCCGCCTTCCACGCCTTCGAGTCGGCAGGCTTCACCGACGTGGTGCGTCCCTACACACCGGGACCGGGCGTCTACACCTACTGGGACTACACCCAGCTGCGCTTCCCCAAGAAGGAAGGCATGCGGATCGACTTCGTGCTGGCCTCACAGGCATTGGCAGCGCGCGTCACCGGCGCTTCGATCGACCGCGAGGAGCGTAAAGGCAAGGGCGCTTCGGACCACGCGCCCGTGCTGGTGGAACTGGCGGACTGATGACTGCGACCTGGACCCACGCAAGGAGGCCGTCGTGACCGGAAACCTCTACCGGGGCCAGGCCGGCTTGCCGTTCTCGTCAACCCTGCGCGTCTACGAACCGCTGGAGGCCTTCCCCGAAGAGCAACGCCAGGCGATCCGGGAGGCAGGGGCACGTGCCGCCTCCCGCGCCGCCGTCGAAAACGCCGAACTGCTTGCCTCCCTGGGGCGCATCACGCGCTCCGGAGGCGACCCCTTCCCCACCGGACGCACAGACCTGGTGCGCGTCACCACCGCCCCGGCACCTGTCGCAGGGAGTGACAGCGAACCATCCGCTGACGGAGCCGGTGCCGAGCCTGTGCTGCTGTACTGCCCCAGCCAGCTGGTGCTGCGCGCCGGCCTGGCCGCCAACGCACTGATGGAGGGCATCCACGGCCCGCTGGCGGAACTGCTGATCCCCGAGGAACAGCGGGACAAGCACCAGGAACGGATTGACCAGGTAAAGGCCCGCGACGGCTCAACCCGCGTGCACACCCGGGCATCCACGTGGGGAATCCCGTTCAGCTGGTTCTCGCTGTTCATGGAGTCGGACCACAAGGACGTTGTGGAGTCCGGGGGGCGGATCGTCACAGTACGGGTGTGGGCGACCATCACCGAGGCCCTGGAGCGTGCCCGCTACGCGGTGGCCAACCTGGCCCTGGCGGCGCCGGACCTGGACATGCTGGACGATCTTGCCCAGCTCACCGAGTGGCTTGAGATGTTCCACGTGGACTCGATGGTGGAGCTCGATTACGGTGCTGTGGCGGACAAGGTGTACCCGGACGAATCCCCCATGGACATCAGGCTGGGCATCGAGTGCCTCGCGGAGGGCGACATGACCGGCGCTGCTGCAGCCTACCGCCGCCTGGCGTCCCGCTGGATTCCCATCCGGCAGCTGGCGCGCGCCTCCTGAAGCTGCAACCGCGGATGGATGCCCCTAGGACTGTGGCGGCGCCGTCGTCCTTCTGACAATCAGTTCATGGGGCGCGACGGCGGACTGGACCGCCCCAACCTGCCCGTCCAGTTCATCAAGGAGCATCTTGGTGGCCAGCTCGGCCTGTTCGTCGGGCCGCTGGCCCACCGTTGTCAGGCCCACGGCCTCAGCAAAGTCATGGTTGTCGATTCCCACGACGGACAAATCTTCCGGGACCCTGACGCCGAGGCGGGAGGCTTCGAAGATCACGCCCATCGCCATCTCGTCCGAGGCACAGAAGATGGCGGTGGGCTTGGCCCCGGGCTTGGACCAGAGCCTGCGGAAGGCCGCCTGTCCGCTGCGGACCGTGAAGTCGCCCCATTCGTCCCACTCGGACCGGGTGGGAAGCCCGGCCGCCGTCATCACGTCCTTGAACGCCAGGATGCGGACGCGGGGAACGTCGAAGTTCAGGTCCGTCTCGTCGTCGCCGTGCAGCAGCGCAATGTCCCGGTGGCCCAGGTCGATCAGGTGGCGGACGGCCGTGGAGGCTGCCGCGTAGTCGTCTATCCCGATGTAGGCGCATTCCTCGACATGGCCGCCGACCACCACCAGGGGAATGTCGATTTTCTGCAGGTGCTCGAGTTCCTCATGGGTCAGCGCCATACACAGGACCAGCAGCGCATCGATCTGCTTGTAGACCATGGTCTTGCTGAAGAGCCTTTCCCGGTTGCTGCCGTGCCCGCCCAGGTTGAACAGGGAAAGGTTGTAGTTGCGGGCATGCAGTTCCCTGTCCGCACCCTCGATGGCCTTGGAAAAGAACCACCGGCTCACAAAAGGCGCCAACACCCCGATGGTCTTGGTCCGGCCGGTGGCAAGGCCCGAGGCCGAGCTTGAGGCCACATAGCCCAGGTTCTCCGCTACCTGGAGGATTTTTTTCCGCGTTGCCGGTGAGACCCTGGGCAGTCCCCGGACCGCCCGCGAGACTGTGGCCGTGGATACACCAGCGGCGGCCGCCACGTCTTCAATGCTGACGCCGCTGTGGCCGCCCCGTTGAGACCTTTCAGTTGTGCGTGCCACGATGTCCCCTCTGGTACTCATCTTGAGCCTTTCCGGCCCCTCATCACTTGATAAGGGGCCATCCAGTGCCGGCAGGGCTGCGGCCAGCCGGTAAGTCTGCGGGCCGCCGCGGTCTGTCAGCCCTTGAGGCCTCCTGCAAGGAGCCCGCGGACGAAGTACCGCTGCAGACTGAAGAAGACGGCAAGCGGAACGATGATGGAAACAAAGGCTGCCGCTGGATTCAGGTAGTCCCGTGCACCGCGGGTTCCAGAGATCTCCGCCAAGCGTTGGGTGATGGGGGCCACGTCCGCGGTTCCGCCGGAGAATACCAGAGCCACGAGCAGGTCATTCCATACCCAAAGGAACTGGAAGATCGCCAGCGATGCAAGAGCTGGGACCGACAAAGGCAGGATGACCCGCCAGAAGATGGTCGTGTGACCGGCGCCATCCATCTTGGCAGCTTCAATAACCTCACCTGGAATTTCAGAAATGAAGTTGTGCAACAGGAAGATGCCGAGCGGCAAGCCGAAGATGGTGTGGGCGATCCATAGTTGGGTATATGACCCCGGCGGAATCTGCAGGACCTGGGTGAAGAGCTGGAGGAGTGGAATCAGGGCCATTTGCAAGGGGATGATCTGCAGCGCGAAGACGAAAATAAAAGCGGCTTCCCGGCCCTTGAAGTTACCCCATGCAAAAATGTAGGCGGCCATGGACGCCAGAACCAGGACAAAGACGGTAACCGGAATGACAATGGCCAGTGAGTTGGCAAAGTACTGCGTCAGGTTAGCCGCTTGGGAACCGCCAGGAGCAGTAACGTCCACATAGTTCTTGAACGTGAACTGCCAGTCGCCAAAGAAATTCCACCAGCCGTCCGAACGGGGTCCCACCTGTTTTGTGGCTGGCCGGAATGAAGACACCAGCAGGCCAAATGTGGGAATGGTCCAAACCACAGCAATGATCAGGGCAGCGGCTGTCGCCCAGCGGGACGTGAGTCTGCTCTTGACCCGGCGCATGATCGGAGCGGAACTTTCACCCACTGGAGTGGCGCCGTTGCCATGCTTGGCCGCAGTTCGTGTTTTTGCCGCCTCATCCGGCGCTGGCATGACGGTCATCGGATTTCCTTTTGCTGACGAAGAACGCGGGCGTTGTAAACGACGATTGGCAGGACCAGCAGGAAGAGGATCAATGCCAGCGCGGCACCCCTGCCCGGCTCGCCGGCACGGAACGCCTGGGTGTACATCTCGTTGGCAACCACCGAGGTTTCATAATTGCCGGCGGTCATGGTGCGGACGATGTCGAACACTTTCAGCGTAGCGATGGTAATTGTGGTGAGCACAACGACGAGGGACCCGCGTATGCCCGGGATGGTGACGTTGCGGAACTGCTGCCAAGGGTTGGCACCGTCCAGCCTGGCAGCCTCCACCAGTTCTGCAGGCACGCCTTTGATCGCGGCCGAAAGTATTACCATGGCGAAGCCCGTCTGGATCCAGACCATCACAATGATCAGGAAGATGGTGTTCTCAGGGGCGTCCAGCAGGAACTGCTTGGGCTCCATTCCAAAAGTGACCCGCAGTGCGTTCAGTACGCCGGTTTGCTCAATCTCGGGACCGCGATAGTCGTAAACGAGTTTCCAGATGATGCCTGCGCCGACAAACGAAATGGCCATGGGCATGAACACGAGGGCTTTCAGAATCCGCTCACCGTGCGCTTTATCGATAAAGACTGCATAAGCCAAGCCAAAAACGGTAGAAAGCAACGGTACAAGAACGGTCCAGATGATGGTGTTCCGGAGCGTTACCAAGGCTTCCGGCTGCGTGAACATCCAGACGAAGTTATCAACCCCGTTCAATTTGCCATTGGCATCGGTGAACGCCAGGAACGAGGTCTGCGCGGCGGGGTATACCAACCCAACGAGCAGGAGGATTGCTGCAGGGGCGAGGAAGCCTGCAACCGTGAGTTTGTCTTTGGCGGATTTTGGTGCCCTGTCCACCAACAGCATGATGAGTCCAATAAGCGCAGCGAAGACCGCCAGCGCGATCACGACTTGAAGGAACTTTCCTCCGATGAATTCCATTGCCTGTCTCCGTGGTTGTCCGTTGATCGAATATGCAGGATGAAACTGTGCCCCCGGCTTTGAAGCCGGAGGCACAGAACCAGGGAGGGTTAGCCCTTAGGCCAGCTGCTTTCGATGCTGTCCGCGACATCCTTGGACGGCGTTCCGTTGATCCATGCAACGATGCCCTTCCAGAAGGAGTTGGAACCAACAGCGCCGGGCATCAGGTCGGAACCGTCAAAACGGAACACTGTTTCTTCGTCCTGGAGCAACTCAATGCTCAGCTTGTCCAGCTCGGTCTGCGCATTGGCCGGGTCGAGGCCCTTGTTTGCGCTGACGACGCCTCCCAGCTTGACGCGGTCGTTGGCAAATTCAGCACTGGCGAGGTAAGCCTGGAACGCCTGAGCCTCGGGGGTGTCCTTGTAGGCGCCAACCATTTCGCCACCGCCTGTGATGGTGAGGCCCTTGGACTCGTCGATCGGCGGGGTCATGAAGGCCCAGACGTCGCCGTCCTCGGCAACGATGGTGCCTTCGGGCCAGTTGGAAGCCTGGAAGTTCGCCTGGTGGTGCATGGCGCACTGTCCATCAAGCACCGGCTGACCCGCTTGTGCGAAGCCCGTGGTGAGAATGGAGCGTACGTCACCGAATCCGCCGTTCACCATCTTGTCGTCAAGCAGGATCTCCCCGGTCTTATCCATCGCCTCCACGATGCGGGGGTCGTTGAAGGGAATCTCGTGATTGACCCACTGATCGTAAACCTCAGGGCCCTGCGAGCGGAGCACCACGTCTTCCACCCAGTCCGTTCCCGGCCAACCCGTTGCTTCACCGGATTCGAAACCGGCACACCAGGGCTTCATGCTTCCCTCATCCGCGATCTTCTTGGAAAGCTCCAGCATTTCGTCCCAGGTCTTGGGAACTTCCCAGCCCTTGTCTTCGAAAGTCTTGGGCGCATACCAGACGTATCCCTTAACGTTGGCCAGCATCGGGGCGGTGTAGAACACGCCATCTACAGTGCCGTACTTTTTCCAGTCCGCCGACCAGTTCTTATCAACTGCGTCCGATACGGCCGGCGGCGCGGGCTTCAGGTTTCCGGCTCGGGCCTGGTCTGCCATCAGACCGGGCTGCGGGAAAATTGCGATGTCGGGTGCGTTGCCGGCCTTCGCGCGAACACCAATCTGGGTCTCGAACTCCTTGCTGCCCTCGTACTTGACCGTGGCTCCGGTGCACTTTTCGAAAGCAGCCCACGTCTTCTCAAGGTTGGTGGCCTCCGTATCCACGATGGTCGAGTACACGGAGACCGTCTTCCCGTCGTGCTTGCCGTAGCTTTCGTACTTGGAACAGTCTGCGGTGGCGGCCGGATCAGACGCCCCTTCTTCCGAACTGCATGCGCTGAGGGACAGCGCCACAATTCCGGTCACCGCTACCGGTAGCAGGTACTTGCGATTTTTCATGCAAAGAACTCCTCTATGAGTTGCAGAAATGACATCCGCCAGAAACTTTGTGGTGACCATCACGGTAATTTGGCCGGGGGCGCTCATGCAAGCGTTTACACCGATTTGTTTCTGAACGGTAACCTAAAAATTGCCTCAGCGGACGCGCTCTGCCCTGCGGAAGCGCGTCCGCGCTCCGGCTCCGATATGGATCAGCACGGGAATGTCCTTTCCCACGGCCTGTTCCAGGGCTGATACCAGCACCGACACCTCGTCTGCGAGCAGGTGCGGGGCCACGCCCTGCCGCGGAAGGAGCCGGACCTTCAACGCGGGTGCGCCTTTGACGTCGTAGGTGGTCACTGTGGCGCCGGCAAGGTCCGGACGGTGCGCGAGGGCATGTTTCAGCGCCTGCTCAGCCACTCCCCCGCCGATCCGCACGTCTCCCGGGACCTCACCGGGATCGTACTCGACGGCCAGCACATCGTCCCGCCCTTTGCCCTGCTGGGCAACCCAGGCCACCATGAGGCCGATCACCACCAGCAGGCCCAGCGCCACCAGGATCCACAGCCAGCTTTCGGGCCGTCCCGGAAACCGGGTGGCGTTAAATGCCGCGTTGATTCCGCTCCACGCGTCCGCGGACCAGGACCGCCACCAGGAGCCCACCGCGGGCACCGCGGCCAGCAACATCAGCAGGCCGCCCGTTCCAAGCAGCAGCAGTCCCAGGGCCGCGACCAGGATCCGGTTGAGAAGAGTGGGGGTACTGTTCATGCGCCGATCACTCCGGAGGTTGCCACGTTCACCCGCACCTCGGGCAAGGGATCCAGCGCCATGGCATCCACTTCGCTCCGGACTGCCGCGAGGACCGCGTCCTGGTTCACGGGCACGCCGGAGGTGGGCCGGACGTTCACCACTACCTGCCGCCTCGAGACCACCACCATGACCTGTTCCGGCGTGACGTTTGCAGCAAGCCGGGCACGCCGTGCCAGCGAGGACGCAATGACTTCATCGTCCACCACAACGGCCGGGCCTGCGGCGTCCCTGCCGCCACCCATAAGGTGGCGGGCGCGGCGTCCGGGCAGAATCCCATTAAGGAGGAAGACCAGGCCGGCCATTGCCAGTACCGCTCCAATGGCGCCCAGCAGCAAGGGAGGGATTCCCGCCGGCAGCGCAACCAGGCGCTCTGCTGCCACCTGCGGCTCGATCAGCCAGGCCGGTTGCCCTATGGCATGGACTGCTGCTTCGAGGAGCCCGTAGGCCGCAAGCACGATGACCAGGACGGCGGCTGCGGTAGCCACCACAGCACGCGATGACCGGGTTTCACGGCGCAGTATCCGGTCCATGTCCGGGCCTTGGCCCTCAACGCGGCGGCTCATCGCACGCGCCCCCCTTCACTGATCTTTGCCCCGGTGATCCTGATGTCCACGCGGCTCAATCCGGAACCGCTAAGCTCCGCCACCGTGGCCAGGATTCCCGCCTTTGCCCTGACGGTCCGGTCCCAAATGGAACCTCCTGTTCCCGCGACGCGCGAGGGATCCAGGACCACCGCGCTCAGCGGGGGCATGCTGATGGGCGCGACGAGGGACAGCGCCAGCATGCCGTCGTCGTCCGACCAGTCAGCGCGGACGTCTTCGGCTTCCACGCCGAGGAATTGGGCTGCTGCGGCTTTGGCGAGGCTTGTCAGGGCCTGGGTACTGATGCGGTTGTGGCCGCTCAGCTCTTGGCCCCGGACGGCCGGGGCTGTGGAGCTCATGAGGACGAGCGCCGGCCGATGATGGCGTCCAGGACCCCGCGAAGGTCCAGCTTCCCTTCGGCGGCCCGGCCCAGCAGTGCCCCGATGGCCATGAAGAGGAGGGAAACCAGGAAGCCCCATAGCCCGAACTGGAGGGACATGAAGGCGACGAACGCGCCCATTGCTGCGCCGGCCACGGTGAGGTTCACAGCAGCGCCTCCCTTCCGGCACTGCCGGAAACGTCAGCCGGTCCGGAAACGGCGGGTTTGACCGGAGGCGGAATGTAGACGTCAGTGATTTCAACGTTAACCTCGATCACCTGCAGCCCCACGAGTTCCTCCACCGCCCGGTAGACAGCGGCGCGGACCTGGTTGGCGAGCGAGTGGAGCGGTGTCCCGTAGCTGGCCACGAGGCTGATGTCCACGGCAACCTGCGTTTCGCCGACTTCGGCCCGTACCCCGGCGGCATGGTCGGAACTGCCGACGGCGTCACGGATGGCGCCGAGCGCGCGTGACGGGACAGAGCCCAGGGAGTAGACACCGGGGACGGAACGGGCTGCTATGCCCGCCACCTTGGCGACGGCTGTCTCGGATATAACGGTCCGGCCGGGGCCGGGTACGGGAACCGGCGCGGCACGCTGCTGTAGCCCCTGGCTGGGTTGTGGGTTCTGGTATTCCATCAGGCACTCCCCCTTCTGTTGATCCCCACCCTATCCCCGGCGGTGCCTTAACGGCAGCAGGCAGGGGCGCCCGTGATCCGGACGTCCCTGCCTGTAGCTGGACTGCACTCAAGGGCAGTCGGATTTACTTGTAGTGGCCCTCGCCGCCAACGCGGAGGTTGGTGGGCAGGTAGCCGAACGGGCCAAGGCCGTCCTGGCCGAAGCTGCGGTCCACCTGCGAGATGCCGTCCCGGAAGTTGATCTTCACGGTGGGTGACAGCGAGCCGCCGCGTACGCCGTTCACGTTGTCGATGAACGACTGGACCAGCCCGCCGGGCTGCACGTAGTGGGAGTACGCCTGGAACTGGCGGCCGTTCTGGTTCGGGGTGGGTGCCTCAGGGGACTCCGACGGCAGGTTCAGGTCCGTGGGCGAGCCCAGGGCCAGGCCGCTGTTGTTCATCGGCTGGTAGTCCGAGCGGACGCCGTCGCCGACGAAGCCGTAGACGCCGTCCGGGCCGCGCATGCCGGCGGCGTACGTGAACTGGTGGCTGATGGTGAACAGGTAGTACTTGTTCTTGCCGCCCTCATTCTGGATGAAGATCTGCGGACGCTCGGTCTGGTCGTTCACGCAGTTGGCTGAGAGGATCGGCGGCAGGAAGGACCACTTGGTCAGGTCCTTGTTGTCTGCAACTGCCAGGCCCACGTTCGCTGTCTGGTAGTAGGCTCCGCTGCTGTTGACCTCGTCAACGGACTCGGCATTGGCATCGCCGGGGCGGTAACCGAGGTCTTCGGGCTTGCACTCGTACTCGCCGCGCGTGCCGCCGGTGTTGCCTTCGAAGACCATGAAGGTCTTGCCGGGGTGGGCAGGGTCGGCAAAGGTGTAGGGGTCGCGGAAGGCGAAGCCCGGGTTCTGTTCCTTGGTCTGGTACATCTTTCCGTCAGGCTCAAGCAGGTTGGTGTGCTCGAAGCCGTCGAACGTGACGCCATTCTCGTCTGCATGGATCTTGCCCAGGGCCTTGGCGATGGACGCATCCGGGGCGATGCCGCCGCCGCCTGCGTTCCGTTCGGCAATGTCGTAGAACGTGGTGGCCGTGTAGAACACGTTCACGTGGTTGCCCTGCATCAGGCGGGTGGAGCCGGACCATTCGGTGTTGCCGATGGACGCACCATCGGCGAAGACGTGGCCGCCGTAGTTCCATTTGTCCTTGGCCGGGTCGGCGTTGGTCTTGCGGAAGAAGTAGCCGATGCGGGCGTTCCAGTGGCGCTGGTCGAAGCCATAGCCGGCGTGGCGGTCAGCAACGAGCGAGAAGATGACGTCCCAGCCCTTGTAGCTGATCTGGTTCGCGTTTTCGTCGGTGAGGGACCAAGTGTCCCAGACCCACACGTCCTCGTTCATGGTGGGGAAATCCTCGGGGATCTCCGGCATGGTGACGTCCGGGCTCATGGAGTTCTCGCCAGGGGCAACAGTGGGGTCGCTCTGCGCCATGATCTGCTTGGCGTCGGCGCGGGTCCACTTGGAGGTGAAGTCCGACGCCGGGTCGAAGGCTTCCTGCGTGTGTTCCGTGGGGAGGGGGAAACCGGGGGTGGGCGCCGGCATCTGCTCGGCGGCCGGCGGATCGGCCGGCTCGTTGGCCTGGGCTGAGGGAACGGCCAGGAAGGCCGAGGCAGCAACGGCTGTGGCCAGTGCTGCGGCGGCGGGGCGCCACCGCAGCATCCGGGGTGATTGGGGGTGCTTATGCATTGTTGCTCTTCTCGCGGAGTTGAAACTATTCGTGGAAGACGGGCGGATGCCCATGCCCTTCGAACTCCGGCGGCCTCCGGCGACACGGCAGGCGTCATCGGGGACGCCGTTGTATCAAGGGGGGAACGGGGTTGGGTGGTCCCCGTAGAAGTGGCCCGGAACTGTGGTGCTTTCCTGGCCGCGCCTCCACCGTAGGCAGCCTCCACGGAAGAGATCAAACCAGGTTTCTTCGTCCTTTTTCCGGGTGGAGCCGAATTTGCGCAAGCGCTTACACCTAACCCCTGACGCGCGCGTGCCACAACCTTCCGCCGAGATCAAATGTTGCCTTCGAGGGGGTGCAAAGGTGAGAAATGCCACCTCTTGCCCGGGCTCCGGTCCGGTGCCCGGGCACAAAAAGGGAGGCACCCGTCCGGCTGGACTGGTGCCTCCCTGAGGGGCCGGAACCGGCTACGTCCGGTGCTTTGACTACGTCCTGGATTGTCCTCCCGGCGCCGGGTCCGCGGCCTCGCCTGCGGCCAGGCGTTCGCTCAGCTGCGCCTCCACGGCTTCGCTGACCTGGTCCTGCACCTGGTCCGCCAGGTGCTCCTGGTAGTGCTCCTGGACAGAGTCGTGGATCTGTTCGGCCACGTGCTCCTGGTAATGCTCCTGGACGGAGTCATGCATGGAGTCCTGGACCTGCTCCGTGACATGGGCCGCCATCTGGTCGCGGGCCAGCTTGCGCTGTGCGCGCATCAGGGTCTCGTGTTCCCGGTGGAAGGCCTTGGCCGTGGAGATGCACATCAGGATGATCACCACGCTGAAGGGCACGGCGGTGAGGATGGCGGCGGTCTGGATCGCCTGCAGTCCATTGGCCAGGAGCAGGGCGATGGCAACGGCCGCGGCGGCCAGCGCCCAGAAGATGCGCAGCCAGTTCCTGGGTTCCACGTCGCCGCCGGTGGAGATCATGCCCATCACCAGCGCACCGGAGTCCGCCGACGTGATGAAGAAGATGGCGATCAGGAGGATTGCACCCACGGTAAGGACAACCCCGCCGGGCAGGCTGCCCAGCAGGTTGAACAGTGCGCCCTCGGTGTCCACGGTGCCGTCGTCGCCAATGAGCCCGCCGCTGCCGAACAGTTCGCGGTGGATGGCGGCGCCGCCCAGGACGGAGAACCACAGGAAGCCCATGGCGGTGGGTACCAGGAGGACGCCGGCCACGAACTGGCGGACGGTGCGGCCCTTGGAAATGCGGGCGATGAAGATGCCCACGAACGGCGCCCAGGAGATCCACCAGCCCCAGTAGAAGGTGGTCCAGGCGGCCTGCCACGCCTCGCCCTCAGCGCCGGAGAAGGCGAGAGTGTTGAACGTCAGGCCTACGACGTTCTGGAAGTAGTGGCCTATCGACTGCACGAACTCGCGCAGCAGGAACAGCGTGGGGCCGGTGAACAGCACCACCAGCATGAGCAGCGCGGCCAGGACCAGGTTGGTGTTGGAGAGCCACTTCATGCCCTTGCCCACGCCCGATACCACCGAAATGATGGTCAGCGTGATGATGCAGAGGATCAGACCGATCTGCGTCATGGTGGTGGCCTGGACGATGTTGGCCTGCTCAAGTCCTGCGGAGATCTGCAGGACGCCGAGGCCCAGTGAGGTGGCAACGCCGAACAGGGTGCCTACCAGGGCCACGATGTCGATCAGGTTGCCCCAGCCGCCGGAAACGCGCTTGCGGCCCAGGAGCGGCTCCAGCGTCCAGCGGATGGAGATGGGGCGGTTCCTGCGGTGCACGGCGTAGGCGATTGATACACCCACCACGACGTAGATGGCCCAGGCGTGGAGGCCCCAGTGGAGATAGGTCTGCGTCATCGCCTGCTGGGCAAGCTCCAACGGGGAACCTTCGACGCCGGGCCGGGGCGCGGCAAAGTGGTTCAGGGGCTCGGCCACACCGAAGAAGACAAGGCCGATGCCCATGCCCGCCGCGAAGAGCAGGGCAAACCAGGACACCACCGAGAACTCGGGCTCGTCATCGTCCTGGCCCAGCTTGATATCGCCGTAGCGGCTGAGTCCGATCCACAGTGAAAACACCACGAAGAGCGCAACGGCTGCAACGTAGTACCAGCCGAACCACCGAATGACGTTGCCCTGGATGGCGGTGAACAGATCGGTGGCAGCCGCCGGGAAGATCGTGGCAAAGAGGACAAAAACGATGATGACTGCGGCTGCCGGCCAGAAGACCCACCGCGCGAGCTGCGGGCCGTCGGTTTGGGGGGGCTGTTCCTCCTCCTTCTTGACGGCGGGAGGTGTTTCCCCGGGTGGTTGGCTGATGGTCCTGGTGCCGGATGAGGCGGACATTCCCAGTTTCTCCTTATGCGCTGTAGGCGCTCAGACTGCTTGTGCAGATTCGTCTCGTGTACGTTCGTCTGTTCGGGTGTTTTGTTGTGCTGGTGCCGCGTGTCCGCGGCGGTGCAGCCTGCAAGTTTACGGAACCTGAAAAGCCATCGGCGGGAGGATGGCCGGGCCCGTGGGGTTTTGATGCCGGATCGAGACGTAGCTCCGTGCGGCCCTATAACTGTAGGCCCGGAAAATAAGAAAAGCACCAGTTCCGAAGAACTGATGCTTCCCAGTGGTGGCTCCGACCGGCGTCGATCCGGTGACCTTTCGATTTTCAGTCGAACGCTCTACCAACTGAGCTACAGAGCCTAGGTGACTAGTCACCATGACAGCCGGAATCTCTTCCAACAATCAGAGCGACCCTGACGGGACTTGAACCCGCGACCTCCGCCGTGACAGGGCGGCGCGCTAACCAACTGCGCTACAGGGCCTTGCGTTTCTTGCTTCCGCGGTATCTCTACCGCTTTTTTCAAGGCTTCCAGCCTACCAGACATTTTCTGCCTGTTTGACCAGTTCCTTGCGTACCCCCAACGGGATTCGAACCCGTGCCGCCGCCGTGAAAGGGCGGTGTCCTAGGCCGCTAGACGATGGGGGCCAGAACCCGTTCGGAACAAAATAAAAGGCGTCAAGCTGGGCTTTCCGTCTTTGTCCTTTGCGTTTCTCCGAACTGGACTCTAAAACTATAGGGCCTAGGCAGGAATTATCCAAAATCGGCGAAAAACACCGCCACGGAGCGGGCGGGACGGGTGAAGATGGACGAATGGATGCCGTAGCAGCACTCAATGAGATCGCCTTCTGGCTGGAGCGCGGACGCGCTGCCACCTTCAAGGTCCAGGCATTCCGCAAGGCAGCGGCGGCCATCAGCGCGCTGCCGCCGGAGGAAGTGGCCGCGCGCGCCGGAAACGGCCGGCTGAAATCGATGAAGGGCATCGGCGACCGGACCTACCAGGTGATCCGCCAGGCGGTGGAGGGCCAGGTTCCGGAGTACCTGGCGGATCTCCGGGAGAAGGGTGCCGCGCCGCTGGCGTCCGGAGGGGCGGAACTCCGCGGGATGCTGCGGGGAGACCTGCACAGCCACAGTGAATGGTCCGACGGCGGCTCCCCCATCGAGCTGATGGTGGCTGCCGCCGGGGTGCTGGGAAGGGAATACCTCGCCCTCACAGACCACTCCCCCAACCTCACCATTGCGAACGGGCTTTCCGCCGAACGCCTGCTCCGGCAGCTGGACGTGGTGGAGGCAATCAATGCAGGCCCCGTTCCAGGCGACGGCGGCCAGCCGGGCAGGCCGGTCCGGCTGCTCGCCGGAATCGAGGTGGACATCCTGGAATCGGGCGAACTGGACCAGGACCCGGAACTGCTTGACCGCCTGGACATTGTGGTTGCCAGCGTCCATTCAAAGCTGCGCGCGGACAGCAGGACCATGACCCGCCGCATGCTCGGCGGCATCCAGGACCCGCACACCAACGTCCTGGGCCACTGCACCGGGCGCCTCGTGGAGGGGCAGCGCGGTACGCGGCCGCCGTCCGACTTCGATGCAGAAGCAGTGTTCGCGGCGTGCGCGGAACACAACGTCGCCGTGGAGATCAACTCTCGGCCGGAACGCCAGGACCCGCCGGATCCCCTGATCCAGCTCGCCCTGGACGCCGGCTGCCTGTTCTCGATCGACAGCGATGCCCATGCACCCGGCCAGCTCGACTTCCTGCAGTACGGTGCCGAGCGCGCGGAAAAGAACGGCGTCCCCGCGGACCGGATCATCACCACGTGGCCCGTGGAACGCCTGCTGGAATGGGCGGCGCCGCAATAGCCCCTGGGCGGAGTCTTTTGGCAGGAAGTTGCCCAGACGTGGCCGATTTCCGCCAGCCAGCTGCCCTTGCAGCCGGATAGATTTGCTGCATGCCTTCAACCAGCCCCGCCAACCGGACTGCCACCGCACCGCCCCACACCGCAGCAACCCCGGTCAAGGCACTTGGGGTGGCTGCCATGGTGGTCACCGTGGTCCTCTGGGCGTCCGCCTTCGTGGGCATCCGGGCGATCGGCCCCCACTTCTCCCCCGGCTCCCTGACGCTTGGCAGGCTGGCGATTGCCGCCGTCGTCCTCTCCCTGCTGGTGCTGCCCCAACTGGTGAAGACCCGGCTCCTTCCCAAGGGCCGGGAGTGGTGGCCGATCCTGGCCTACGGGGTGATGTGGTTCGGCGGGTACAACGTGGCGCTGAACGCCGCCGAGCATGTGCTTGACGCGGGCACCAGCGCCCTGCTGATCAACGTGAACCCCATCCTGGTGGCCATCATGGCCGGCATCTTCCTCAAGGAGGGCTTCCCGCGGTGGCTCATCATCGGAAGCCTGGTGGCGTTCGCCGGCGTGGCCTTGATCGCCTTCGGATCAGCCAAGTCCTCCGCGCCCGGGGAAGGCGCGACGACGGACGTGGCAGGTGTGCTGCTGTGCCTCCTTGCCGCCGTGCTCGCCGCCGTCAGCGTCATCATCCAGAAGCCGGTGCTGCGCAAGTTTCCTGCCGCCCAGGCCACGTGGTTCGGGATCCTGGTGGGTGCGCTCTGCTGCCTGCCCTTCGCGGGCCAGCTGGTCAGCGAACTGCAGGCGGCGCCGCCGGCGGCAACGTGGGGGCTGGCCTACCTCGGAATCTTTCCCACGGCGATTGCCTTCACCACATGGGCGTACGCGCTCTCGCTGGTGGACGCCGGCAAGCTGGCGGCCACCACCTACCTGGTGCCCGGCACCACCATCCTGATTTCCTGGCTCCTGCTGGGCGAGGTTCCTGCCTTCCTGGGCCTGGTGGGCGGCCTGGTCTGCCTGGTGGGCGTGGCGCTGACCCGGCGCAGGAGCCGGGACCAGAGGACCGGGGCGGCCGGTTCCCGCTAGAGTCGGAATATGCCAGCCAGCCTGCCGCCGGGCCTGCCCGCAGCCCATGAGGGCCCCAGCGAACCCCTCCGCTTCACCATGTCCGAGGACGAGTTCGAGGCCGCTGTCCAGGATGCCCTGGACAGCATCCCGGACAAGCTGGCCCGCGCCATGGACAACGTTGCGGTGTTCATCGAGGACGACTACGTCCCGAAGCCCGGGGAGGACCCGGACACCGTCCTGCTGGGACTCTATGAGGGCGTCCCCTTGACCGAGCGGGATTCCTGGTGGGACGCCGGGTCCCTGCCGGACAGGATCACCATTTTCCGGGGGCCCATCCTGGACCTTTGCGTGTCGCGGGAGGACGTCATCCACGAGGTGGCCGTGACGGTGGTGCACGAAATTGCCCACCACTTTGGGATTGACGACGACCGGCTGCACGAGCTCGGCTGGGGCTAGCCTTGTAGGCATGGGACACGACCACAGCCACACCCACGGCATCACCGCAACAGGCCGGCACCGGAAGCGGCTCATTGCCGTCCTTGCCATCACGCTCGCCGTGGTCCTGGTCCAGGTTATCGGCGCGGTCCTCTCGGGTTCGCTGTCCCTGCTTGCCGACGCCGGCCACATGCTCTCCGACGCGGCGGGGGTGACCATTGCCCTGCTGGCTGCCTGGATTGCGGGGCGGCCCGCCAGCGATCAGCGGACCTACGGCTACCAGCGGGCCGAGGTGCTGGCTGCGCTGGCAAATGCCCTGATCCTGATCGTGATCTCGGTGGTCATCTTCAGCGAGGCGATCCGCAGGATCGGCGCTGCGCCGGAAGTGCAGACGGACATCATGCTGTTCGCCGCCATCCTGGGCGCTGCCGCAAACGTGGCGTCCCTGATGATCCTGCGCGGAGCGCACCGGGAGAGCCTCAACGTGCGGGGCGCCTACCTGGAGGTCCTGGGTGACCTGCTGGGTTCCTTCGCCGTCATCGCTGCGGCTGTGGTGATCATGGTGACCGGATTCCAGGCGGCGGACACCATCGCGTCCGTCGTGATCGCCCTGATGATCCTGCCCAGGGCCTGGAGCCTGCTCCGCGACGTGGTGGATGTGCTGCTGGAGGCCAGTCCCAAGGGCGTGGAAGTGCAGATGATCCGCGAGCATATCCTTTCCGTGGAGGGCGTTACTGACGTGCACGACATCCACATCTGGACCATCACGTCCGGCGTCCCGGTCTTCTCGGCGCACGTGGTGGTGGAGGACGGTGTGCTCAACGCCCGCGGCGCCGACCAGTTGCTGGACAAGCTGATCACCTGCCTGGGCTCGCACTTCGATACCGACCACTGCACCTTCCAGCTGGAGCCCGCCAGCCATTCAGAACACGAGGCGCACCAGCACGCCTGAGGATTCGGCCGGGTTTCCCGGCTCCGTTCAGCTCAGGACGTCCTTGGTGACGAACCGTCCGTAGGCGAGTGCGCCGAACACGGCCACGTATCCCGCCTGCAGCAGCGCATTGCTGGCGAACGAGTCCCACAGCACCGGCTGGCGGAGCAGGTCCCCAAAGCCCAGCCAGTAGTGGCTGAACAGCCACGGATGGAGCCACTCGAGCTGCGGCAGCTGGTCAAGGACCTGGGACACCACCGAGAGCACCACAGTGGCGGCCATGGCACCCACCGGAACCACCGTCAGCGTGGACAGGAACAGTCCTATGGCGGACAGCCCGGCCAGGGAAACGGCCAGGTACGCCGAGATCAGGAGGAGCCGGAGCACGGCCTCAGGCGGTTCGATGACATCACCTGACAGCAGGGTCACGGGGCCCACGGGGAAAAGGGCGGCCCCGATGGCAGCGCCGGCGAGGGCAACGGTGAGGGGCGCTGCGAGGCAGAACGCCAGGGCGCCGGCATATTTCACCAGCAGCAGCCGGACCCGGCCCGCCGGCGCCACGAGCAGGTACCGCAGCGTTCCCAGGTTGGCCTCGCCCGCGATGGTATCCCCCGCCACCACGCCCACCGTGAGCGGCAGGAACAGCGGGACGGACACCAGCATGGCGGTGAACGCAACGAACAGGCCGTTCTGCGTGATCCGGTCCAGGAAGGCCGGGCCGCGCCCGGGAGGAACCGCCGATGAGACCCTCACGGCCACGGCAATCAGCACCGGAATGGCGGCCAGCGCGAGCAGCAGGGCCCAGGTTCGGCGCCGCCGGAACAGGACCGCGATTTCGGACAACAGGAGGGACAGGCCGGCTCCCCGCGGCCCCGCCACGGCCGTCACAACCTCCGCCTCCGCCGGCACACTACTGGGCAACGTCGAACCCCTCCCCCGTCAGTTCAACAAACCGGTCCTCAAGGCTCTCCCGTTCCACCGCGAAACCGCGGACGCGGACGCCTGCCTTGACGAGTGCCGCAACAATGTCCTCCGCGGCGGGTTGCCCCGCCCCGGCCTCCGACTGGAATCCCGGCGTTGCCAAGGCAGCCAGGAGCACGTCCCCGTCCGGCTGGGCCGCCCCTGTTTCCGGTGACAGTCCCAGCGCGGCCAGGACCGACGACGCCGGACCCGCGTCCGGGGTCACCAGGCGCAGGCGCGAACTGCCGGACCGGCGCAGTTCGGCCAGCGGGCCCTGCGCCACCAGGCGGCCCGCGCTCATGACGGCCGCGTGCGTGCAGATCTGTTCAACTTCGGCGAGCAGGTGGCTGGAGACGAAAACGGTGGTCCCGTCGGCTGCCAGGGACCGGACCAGGTTCCGCACTTCACGGGTGCCCTGCGGGTCCAGTCCGTTCGTTGGTTCATCCAGCACCAGAAGCTCGCGGGGAGACAGGAGGGCGTTGGCGATGCCCAGCCGTTGCTTCATGCCCAGCGAATACGCGTGGACCCGCTTGCCGGCGGCGTGGCCAAGCCCTACCCGTTCCAGGGCCAAACCCACCCGTTCCCGGCGGGTGGCGGGATCCGCGTGCCGGCCGGCGGCGTCCAGCCGGTGGAGGTTCGCGGTCCCCGAAAGGAACGGATAAAAGGCGGGCCCCTCCACCAGGGCCCCCACCCGTGGCAGGACATCCTGGAAGCTGCCGGGCATCTCCTTGCCCAGCAGCCTGACGGTCCCGGCGGACGCCGCCGCGAGGCCCAGCAGCATCCGGATGGTGGTGGTCTTTCCCGAGCCGTTGGGGCCCAGGAACCCGAAGACCGCGCCTGACGGCACCGCGAGATCCAGGCTGTCCACGGCCACCTGCTGCCCAAAGCGCTTGGTCAGGCCCTGCGTCTCGATGGTCAGGCCGCACGTCCGCCGTCCCGGAACCCCTGCGGGTCCCGTCACGGGGCGGAGGATGCGGCGTGCAGCCTGTCAGCCGGGACCATGCCCGCAAAGACGCGGCCGTCATCGGTCAGCAGGACGTTGAAGAGTGCGCTGGAGAGGAGCCGCCCGCCGGGAACGACGGCGGCTGCCTGGGCGAGCAGCGGATTCTGCGCCAGCGCGGTGCTGAGCTTTGCACCGGCACCGGTGTCCGCCGGTAGTTCCACAACCGTTTCCCAGCCGGTCCCGGTCAGGTAGGAGCCGGCCTTGTCCTTGATGCCGGCCTCCAGCTGGTCCGGTTCGGTGTGGGTGCCCGGGTAGCCGGGGGACCCTGGGCCAACGGGCGGGTGTGCAGGATGCCGGATCTGAAGCTCTTCAACGGTACTGCCCGGCGGTGGCACGAAGTTGAACAGGGCGGGATCCGGTGCATCAAGCGACAGGCTGGTGAAACCTGTCCTGAAAGCAGGCTCCCCACCCCCGCGGGCCGTTACCTCCACGGAGAGCGGCATACCGGTTTCTCCATCGACGGCGATGGCGATCATGCCCACCAGGGTGCCGCTGGTGCGTGGCTCGAGGAGCAGGATATAGGCAGCGCGCCCGGCAACCTGGACCTCCGGGCCCACGGACACGGCAGTCGTGGTGTCGGCTGCGGCGAGGAACTTCGCCGCGAGCTCCTGGGGCGTCGGCGGGACCACGGTGTTTTCAGGGCCGGTGCTGTCCGGGCTGGTGCTGTCCGGGCTGGTTCCGGGCAGGGCCTGGTCTTCCAGCGGGAGGTCGCGGGCATGGGCGGGCAGCGTCAGGTGCGTTGTTGAGTTGTCCCTGGAGGAGTAGAACCACACATCGTCGTCGCGCCGGATGACGTTCCGCTCGGCGAACCGGTCCACCACCTGGAGACGGACTTTGGCCTTGCCGTCCATGAAGACCCTGGCCGTATGCTCACCGGTGAGCATCTCGATCGCGGACGCGGCGGGGTCATCCGATGCAGGACCGGAACCCGGACCCGTTGCAGGCAGTTCCGGCAATCCGAGTTCGGAAACCTGTTCAATCGTGCCGGAGAAGGTGTGTGTCCTGTTGCCGGCGAGCAGGGCAATCACCTCAGCCGGGGTCTTGTCCGCCAGGGCGTCGCCGGCGCGTGCCGGGATGGATCCCACCAGCACTCCGGCCGCGATCACTGCCGGTGCGGCCACGGCAGGAACCCAGCGCAGCCATGCACGGTTCCGGCGCTGTTTTGCGGCCCCGGTTATGATCGGGGCGCCCACATTCCGGTGGTTCATTGTCCGGCCGTCTCCTTGATGGGAGTCCATAGCTCAAGGGTACGCCTCGGCACGGCTCCCCACACCTGCCTGCAGGCAGGTGCGGGGCACGCGGGGCCTATCCGGGCACGATGGTTCCAGCGCCGCCGTCGACCGTTATTCTCTGTCCCGTGGCAAGCCGGACGGTGGCCTCCGGCACCCCCACCACCGCCGGTATGCCGTACTCCCGGGCAACCACGGCGCCGTGCGAGTTGGGCCCGCCCATCTCCATCACCAGGCCGCCGGCGGTCAGGAACAAGGGGGTCCACCCCGGATCGGTGGACGGAGCCACCAGGATCTCCCCGGGTTCCAGGTGGGCGCCCACAGGGTCCAGGATGACGCGGGCCCGGGCGGTGACCGATCCCGCCGATGCCGGACTGCCGGACAATGTGGCGCTGCCCGCCGCGACACGTGCGGCGGCGTACAGCACCTCGGGTTCGGTGCCGTCCGAGAGCAGGGCCCTGGGGATATGGCGCCTGCCAAGCTCGGTGGCGTAAGCGGCCCGCCGGTCCACCACGAGTCCGCGCAGTGTCCGGGAACCTTGCGGGTCCGGGCCCTGGAGGGCCTGCCTGGCCTCACCGAAATCGAGGAAGAAGATGTCTTCCGGGCTCTCCAGCCTGCCCTCGGATGCAAGCGCGGCTCCCACCAGGGCCACCTGTTTCCGCACCTCCGCCAAACCCAGGACAAGCTGGTATTTGGGCATTTCCCGCAGCCCGGCGAACAGCCTGGCCCGGGAAAGGGCCTCGCCCACCACCAGCGCACGGGCCCGCCCTCGGCGGCGTGCCTCCCCAACAAGCTGCTGCACGGCCGCCTCCGCCTCAGCCTGGGCCCTGCTGAACTGGACGTCCGGTGCCATGGCGGGATCCGTGAGGCGCAGGTAGTTGGCCAGGACGCCCAGGATGTGCGTGGGATCGTCCGACCACCGGGGCATGCCAACATCGATTTCGGCCACGGCCCGGTGCCCGTAGCGGTCGAGGAACCGCACCAGGCCTGCGTGCAGGGCAGGGGGCAGGGTGCCGGCCTTGAAGTCCGCTGCGAGCGCGGACGGTTCCCGCGACTCCAGGGCCGCCCGTGAGTCCCTGTCGTCCTTTGCAGCCGCGGCAAGGCGCCACAGCTCGAGGTCCATCTCGGTTGTCACGTTCCGAGGCAGGCCGCGGAGCACCATTTCGAGGTCCTTCCGGCGGTCCTGTCCTCCGATCAGCCTTCCCGCCAGCCACAGCATGGCGAATCCCACCGCGGGCAGGGGCAGGACCGCGGGCACGATGGCAAAGAGCCTGCCCTCCAGGAGCCGCTCCGCGTGGTCAAGCCGATCAAGGGGACCTGCTCCTGCGCCAAGCTCCAGGTCCTCGGCATAGTGCCGGGTGAAGGAGTCCAGGCGGCGGAGCGCCGCCCTGGGCCGGAACAGCGCACGGAGCGCCGTCTCCGGCACGCGGCCACGAGCCGCTGCCGGCAGGACATGGCGGAGGAATCCAAATGGCGTCCTGCGGATCACCGAAAACTCCGGGTCGTCGAAAACCTCCCGGACCACCATGGCGGACCTGGCCTCCATGATGTCGAAGACCCGGGGGAGGATGCGGCGGCCGACGCTGCTCCGGACCGGCGTGGTGAGGTCGACGTAGATGCGCTGGGCTGCCTCTGCGTAGGGCGGCGGGCCGTGCCGGGGATCGGGAACGGGAAACCCGGCCGCCTTCGCCACCGAAGAGGCAATGAGCCGCAGTGACGCCAGCCCCATGGGGGTGAGCGGGCGGGTGAGGCCCTGGGCCAGGCTGAAGCACATGTACAGCCGGGTTCCGGCACCTGCAGACCGGCTCTGCGGTACGGGGTACAGCGTGGTGATGGGCCTGGACTGCGTCAGCCAGAGTGCACCGCCCGTGTCGATGGCCCATTCGGTATCCTGCGGCGAGCCGAAGTGCCGCTCGGCCTGCAGGCCCAGGGCAGCAAGCCCTACGGCCTGTTCGTCTGTGAGGCTTGAGGAGTCTGCCCGGCCAGGCATCTCCAGGACCTCCGTTCCACCACCCGGGAGGGGCCGGACCATAACGCGCTTGTCACCGGTCTTGCGCTCAATAACCCGTGCCTTTTCCGTATCCACCACGAAGTGGTCCGGGTTGACGGCGCCGGAAACCACAGCTTCGCCGAGCCCGGGTGCTGCATCGATGACCGCCTCGCTGCGCCTTCCGGTCAGGGGATTCGCCGTGAACATCACCCCGGCCGCCTCGGCGTCCACCAGCCGCTGGACCACGACGGCGAGGGCAACCTGGTCCGGCGCGATGCCCAGCGCTGCCCGGTAGGCCACTGCACGGTCTGTCCAGAGGGAGGCCCAGCAGTTGCGCACGGCGTCCAGCACGGCGGTGCTGCCCACCACGTTCAGGTACGTGTCCTGCTGGCCCGCGAAGCTCGCAGAAGGAAGGTCTTCGGCCGTGGCGGAGGATCTTACGGCCACGGGGGTGTTCCCGCCCAGGGCCGCATACGCCTGCTCCACGGCGGCTGCGGCCCGCGGTGGAACTGGGAGGGCGCGGATGGCCTCCCGTGCCCTCCCGGCCAGCATGGTGAGCTGGGCGGACCTGCCCGGATCGGAAGGCTGCAGTGCGGCCTGGAGGCGGCCGAGCTCCGCAAGCACACCGTCCAGGACAGTACTGGCAGCCTCCCGGTAGGCCGCCGTGGTCAGGCAGAACCCGTCAGGCACGGGCAGTCCCGCTGCGATCAGCTCCCCGAGGTTGGCGGCCTTGCCTCCCACGAGCGGGAGCATGCTGCCGTCCACCTGGCTGAGGCGCAGGACCAGGACGGGGGCGGAGTTTCCGTCCCGAGGGCGGGAGTCCCGTCCACCGTTTCCTGGACGGTCAGTTGCCATCGTGGCGCTCCCCTGCGGCGGGATCCGGTCAGGCTGCCCCGAGTACCGGCCCAAACCGGGCACGGTCCGCCAGGCGCGGGTCGTCCCGGTCCGGGACCACCATGACGGGGCCCTTGGCGTGGTGGAGCACCCCGTCCGAGGTTGAGCCGAGGAGCATCCCGGTGAACCCGCCACGGCCACGGGTACCCACCACCACCAGCTCCACGTGGCGGCTGGCGTCCACCAGGACGTCCACAGGAGAGCCGTCCCTCAGCTCGGACTCGGTGGGCAGATTCGGGAAGTGGCTCCGCAGCCAGGCCATTCCGGCGTCCAGGGTCACCTGGATGTCGGCGAACAGCGCCTTGCGGTCCATGGGGGCGGGAACCCACGCGAGGGAGCCGCTGTACTGCGGCACCGCGCAGACCACGCGCAGGGTGGCCCCGAGCCGTTCAGCCTGGGCTGCTGCCTCCAACACGGCTACCCGTGCCTGCTCCGAACCGTCCACGCCCACCACCACCACGTTCTCCACGCGCTGGTGGCCGGCCTTGGCCTGCTCTGCCTTGATGTGCCAGTCCTCAGTTGTTTCGCCAAGCCGGTCTGAACAGATGAGGGGCACCGTCACCGTGGGGCATTTCGCGTGGGCCGGGAGTGCACTGCTCACCGAACCGAGGAGCCTGCCCACAAAGCCGCCGCGGCCGCGGGTGCCGAACACCAGGAGCTCAGCAGTTTCGGACATCTCCAGCAGGACGCCGGAGGCATCGCCGTTCTCCACGGACGCGGTGGCATCGATGTCGTAGGTGGACACCTTCTCAAGGGCCTGCTTGACGATCGACTCCGCGCCTTCACGAATGACGGAGTCGTCTACGGTGGCGTATCCGCCGTCCAAGCCGGAAGCCGCGAAGATCGGGACGGAATAGGCGGTGACGATGTGCAGCGGACGACGCCGGCGCTGGGCCTCGCGTGCTGCCCACACCAGTGCGCACTGGCCGTGGTCCGATCCGTCGACGCCGACTACGATCCCCTCGGGAGCGGCAGGACTGCCGCCGTCCTGCGGGTCCGGATGCAACTCTTGTGCGCCCATGGGGCCGCCTCCTCGCGATACTGCCTGATGTTGCGGCTATTCTGCCAGAAGCAGGCCATTCCACGTGCACCCCTACCCCCGCCTGAGCTGGGAAGAAAGGCTCGCTTCCGCTTCTCACTATTCTCCGTAGGCCCTGCCTTAGCAAGCCTCTTCGGGGCTGGAAACAGCGGTTATCCACAGGTAGCGGGCAGTCTTCGGGAAAGCGCCTTCACCTGGACGAAATTGTTTCGGGATTGGGCTATCCCTGGCCGCGAATCTTCTGTAGTCTTCAGGACATTGTTGGTCCGGGACGCCTACTGCCTCATTCCGTCAGAGCTGCCCGGCAACGCACTGCGGCCGGGCTTTGGGGGTAACGGGACGCGAGCGGGCGAGGACGCCCGCACCTGCCGAAACTTTCGAAGGAGGGAAACTGTAGTGTCAAGCATGCCTGGGAGTGCCGGGACCGAACAGACCACCACTGTGATCATTGGCACGGGGCTTTCAGGCCTGGCCGTGGCTGCCGAGTTGTGCCGCCGCGGCGTGGACTCGATCGTGGTGGACGGACTGGACCTCCTAGGCGCCGCGCAACCGGCCAACACAGCTTCCCTCCAGCGGTGCGACGCGGCGGACTCCGTGAGCCTTCGCGAACGCAACGAGATCCTGCGGCACCTGCGGAACTACGCCGCCAGCCACGACGTCGACGTGCGCAACACCACCCGCGCCATCCAGCTGACCATGGTGGACGGCGGGTCGCCGCTTGCTTCAGCCCCGCAGTGGGAGGTGCATACGCCTACAGGAATCCTGGTGGCGGACCACATTGTCCTGACCCGTTGCGCCCACAGCCAGCTCCGGCGCATGATCAATGATTTCGGCATGGCGGTGGGCCGGAACCTTACCGCAGCCATGCGGGCCATTGGCATCTACCTGGTGGGAGTTGGCGAGCTCATCACGCCCTCCCCCAAGGAAGTCCTGCGCCAGGCCAAGACGGTGGGCCAGGCAATCTCCGCCAGAGTGCACCCGGACACTATGGCCTACCCGGCCACCGGGAACTTTGCGGCCCTAACCGGCTAGGCCCTGACCTGCTAAGGCCGCCCGGCGCCCCTGCCCGCGGCGGGCCCCCAACCCGCCATCATTCGTCGTCCGTGCCTGCTGTGAGCCGGCGCCGGGCCAGGATGGCAAGCGTGGCCAGCAGCCCCACTGCGACGAGGGCAAAGATGACGATGCTCCACTGGAACGGCTCCCCTGAGCCCACCTGTTCAGGCTCGCCCGTCGTCCCCGGCCGGGCCGTCCCCATGGCGGGGGCAGTACTTGCCCCGGCGCCGGTGGCTGGGACTGTAGCCGCCGCCGTCGGACTTCCTCCCTCAGTTGGACTTGCTGCCGGTGCGGCGCCCTGCCCGGCAGAGGCGGCCGTAAAGGAGAACGTCCCCTCGATGGGATGCGAATCCGAGCTGACCACCCGCCAGGCCACGGTGTACTCCCCCGCCGGGCCTCCGGCCCTCAGCTTCTGGGATGCCACGTTGTCCACGATGTCCACCGGCCCCTCCGCCCACTCGGTACCGGAGGCGTCTTTGACGGAGAACGCCGCGCCAATGCCCAGCGGCTTGTTGTTGAAGGCCACCGAGACCTGTTCGGGCGGCGCCGGCAGCGACGCGCCGTCCGACGGGGTGCTGGACTCGGCGGCATCATGCGCGGAGGCGGGCCCGGCGAGGCCCAGCACACCGGCGGCGAAAACAAGGAGCACGAGCCCCAGGGTCAGGATCTGGCGGATGGGACGCATGCGGCGGCGGCTCCTTGTGTTGGCTTCCTTACAGACTAGGCGAAAATGCCTGCCGCCCTGCCGCCGCCACCATAGGATGCAGGTATCCCCACAGACTTCCCCGGAGGACTAATGCTTAAGCAAGGCTCTGCCCTGGACCGGTACTTCAAGATCACCGAGCGCGGTTCTAACCTTTCCCGCGAGATCCGAGGCGGCTTCGCCACGTTCTTTGCCATGAGCTACATCGTGGTGCTGAACCCCCTGATCCTCTCGGGCCCCGACTCCAGCGGCACCACGCTGGGGTTCACCGCCGTAGCCGCCGTAACGGCTTTCGTGGCGGGCATCCTGACCATCCTTATGGGCGCCTGGGCAAAGCACCCCTTCGCGCTTGCCACCGGCCTGGGCGTCAACGCCTTCGTGGCCGTCACTGTGGCCACCAACCCGGGGCTGACGTGGCCGGACATGATGGGCCTGGTGGTGCTCTCCGGCGTTACCATGCTGATCCTTGTCCTGACCGGCTTCCGCACCGCCGTCTTCAAAGCCGTCCCGGACGGGCTCAAGACGGCCATCGTGGTGGGCATCGGCCTGTTCATCGCGCTGATCGGCCTGGTCAACGCTGGCTTCGTCCGCCGCATCCCCGATGTCGCCGGCACCACCGTGCCCGTTGGCCTTGGCTACGACGGCAAGCTCCTCGGCTGGCCCACCGCCGTGTTCATCTTCGGCCTGGTCCTGACCATCGCGCTGGTGGTGCGCAAGGTCAAGGGCGCCATCCTGATCGGCATCATCACCTCCACCATCATTTCGGTGCTTCTGGAGATGACCCTGCACATCGGGCCGAGCTTCGACGGCGAGACCTCCAACCCGCAGGGCTGGTCCCTGGTGGCGCCCACTTTCACCGGCTGGGCCGCCCCGGATCTGTCCCTGATCGGCAAGGCAAACCCGTTCGGCGCTTTCGAGCACCTGGGCTTCGTCGCCGCAACCCTGCTCGCGTTCGTCATCCTCCTCAGCATCTTCTTCGATGCCATGGGGACCATGGTGGGCCTGGCCAACGAGGCCGGGACAGTTGACGAACACGGCAACATCCCGGACGTCGACCGTGTGCTCCAGGTGGACGCCCTCGGCGCGATCGTGGGCGGCGGGGCCTCGGTATCCTCCAACCAGATCTATGTGGAAGCCGGGGCCGGAATCGGCGAAGGCGCGCGCACGGGCGTGGCCTCAATCGTCACCGGGCTGCTGTTCCTGGTGGCCATGTTCTTCACCCCGCTCATCAACCTGGTGCCCTTCGAAGCGGTTGCCCCCGCCCTGGTGGTGGTGGGCTTCATGATGGTGTCCCAGGTGGGCCGGATCGACTGGCAGGACTGGGGCATTGCCATCCCCGCATTCCTGACCTTCACCCTGATGCCGTTCACGTACTCCATCGCCAACGGACTGGGCGCCGGCTTCATCGCCTTTGTCCTGATCCGCACCGTCCAGGGCAGGGTCAAGGAGATCCACCCGCTCATGTGGGCCGTGGCCGGCGCGTTCCTGCTGTTCTTCGCGGTGGGTCCCATCGAGGCCGCACTGGGCATGTAGCCCCGGCCCGACGACCTGCGCGGCGGCAGGGCTCCGGCGCGGCCAGCGCCGAACCAAGGCCTGGTGCCCTACACGGGAGTGTTGGGCACCAGGCCTTCGTCGCCTGTCAACGCCCGGGCCTTCTTTTCCCGAAGCTTGTCCAGCCGGTTCATGAGCGGCGAGGTGGTGGCGCCATGGATCACGATGGACAGTGCCACCACCAGCCCCACGAAGGCCCACAGCCATTCGGCCTGGCCGGCGAACTCGCCCTTGCCCAGCGCATAGGAGAGGTAGTAGAGCGAGCCGATCCCCCGGATCCCGAAGAACGAGAGGGCGATCCGCTCGCGCGGTCCGGTCTTGCCGCCGAGCAGGCCGATCCAGCCTGCCAGTGGCCTGACCAGGAGCAGGAATGCCAGCGCCACCAGCACCTCGGCCCAACCGATCCCGGCAAGCAGCCCGCGGGCAATCGCACCGCCCAGCAGGACCAGGATCACCACGGTCAGGAGCCGCTCCAGCTGCTCCACGTAGGAGTGCAGCACCCGGTGGTAACCGTGCGTGTGCTCGGCGGAGCGGATGGTCACCGCGCAGACAAACACGGCAATGAAGCCGTAGCCCTCGATCATCTCGGTGACACCGTAGGCGAGGAAGGTTGCGGCCAGGGCTACGAAGCCCTCCGAGTGGTTGGACAGCCGGAGGCTTTCAGCGCCGGCCGAGAAAAACAGCCATGCCAGGAGCTTGCCGGTGAGGAATCCCAGCAGCACGCCGATGGCCAGCCGCCACAGGACATCCACCGCAAACCATTCGGGGAACCAGGCCAGCGGGGATGAGCCCACGATGCTGATGGCGATGGCGAGGTACACAAAGGGGAACGCAAGCCCGTCGTTGAGGCCGGCTTCGGAGGTGAGGCCGAAGCGGACCTCGTCCTCCTTGTTGGCCTCCTCGTCGTGGTCCGCGGGTTCACCCACCTGCACTTCGGAGGCCAGGACCGGGTCCGTAGGCGCCAGGCTGGAGGCCACCAGCAGGGCAGCGCCGAGGCCGAGGCCCAGGAACCACAGGCCCAGCAGGGTCAGCGCGATGATGCACAACGGCATGGCGATTCCCAGCAGCCGCCAGGTGGTGGCCCAGCGCTTGCGGCCCACGGGGCGGTCCAAAGCAAGCCCGGCGCCCATCAGCGAGATGATGACGCAGATCTCCGTCAGGTGCACAACGAAGTCGCTGTGCGCCATGGGGTCCGGGTCCGGAAGCGTGGGAATCAGGGCGAAAGCCGCCATGCCGGCGCCCAGGAAGACCATGGGCATGGAGAACGGCATGTTCCGCAGGAGTTTGGGGAGGACAGCTGCGGTAAAAACGGCCGCGCCTGCGGCAGCAAAGAGGATGCTGGGGGCTTCAAACACGGGGCTGTTCTCCGGCCTGGATATGATGCGCCGGTGCGGCACACAAGGTGATGGGGTCCCCGGGGGAAGGGATTGCTCCACAATAGCCCCTGCTGCCGGCGGACGCTGACGATCTTGGATACCGGACATGGCGACGGCGGCGCTGCTGGTTTTCGCCGTCCTCATGCGGTGAGCTTGGAGCATGGCCCCCCTGATACCTGACATTGACCTCCCGCCCCGGCCCTGGGAAGGGAGGTTCGACGGCGATGATGCCGCCCACCGGCGCTGGTGGCAGGCAGTTACGGCGTACGACGGCGGGGCAGCAGCTACCCGCACGGAGGGCGCCGCGGGGACGGCGGGCCCTGCGGGTGCTGCAGGCGTGACAGGTGCGCCAGGCGGGGAGGATGCCAGGCCCGCAACATTGCTGGGCTTCGCCAGCGACGAGGGCGTGCGCCGGAACAAGGGCCGCACCGGCGCGGCAGCCGCTCCGGCGGCCATCCGCAAGGTCCTGGCGCCGCTGGCGTTCCATCTTGACCGGGCCGTCTACGACGCCGGGGACGTTGTGGTGTCAGGCGGTGACCTTGAGGCCGGACAGGAACGCGCCGGCCGGGCCGTCACGGCACTGCTCGACGCCGGGCAGGTGACGGCAGTGCTGGGCGGAGGACATGAAACCGCCTTCGCGAGCTACCTGGGGGTGGCCGCCTCTGCGGCGGTCCGGGGCGGGAAGCGGCTGGGCATCCTGAACCTTGACGCCCATTTCGACCTGCGGGACGAGCCGCTGGCAACGTCCGGGACGCCGTTCCTGCAGATGGCCCGCGCGGAAGCGGCCGCGGGTCGCGACTTCCGCTACGCCGTCGTCGGGATATCCGAACCCAACAACACGCATGCACTCTTCGACACGGCGCGGACGCTGGGGGTGCGCTACCTGCTGGACGAGGACTGCGAGGCCGAACGTGTCCGCACCTTCGTGGCAGAATTCCTTGCCGGGATCGACGTGCTGTACCTGACCATCGACCTTGACGTGCTGCCGGCTGCGGTGGCGCCGGGGGTGAGTGCCCCGGCGGCGTATGGCGTGCCCCTCCCCGTGATCGCCGCGGTGTGCCGGCAGGTGGCCTGGAGCGGGAAGCTCCTGCACCTGGACATCGCCGAGCTGAACCCGGCGCTGGACGTGGACAGCCGGACTGCACGCGTTGCCGCGCGGCTGCTGGACACGCTGCTGCGCTGATCCGGCAGGCTGCGGGCGCGCATCGGGCGGCGCTGCCCGCCCGTAAGGCGCTGCCTGCAGGTAAGCGCGCTACTGGCCCTTGAGGACGTAGCGCCGCTCCGGACGCCCCACGCCGTACTTGAGCCTCACGTCGAGGGTCCCTTCGTCGTGCAGGTACTCCAGGTAACGCCGCGCGCTGACCCGGGACGTTCCCAGCTGCTCGGCCACCTCAGCCGCGGAAAGATCGCCGTCGGCGGCATTCAGGGTGGCCTCCACGAGCTTCAGGGTCTCGATGCTGCAGCCTTTGGGAAGCGGCCGCTCGGTCCGGTCCAGGCCGAACACCCGGTTGACGTCCGACTGCTCGGCCACGTCCTTGGCTGAATCCAGCCCTTGGTACGCACTCCGGTAATGCTCCAGGCGCTCCTGCAGGTCCGATTGGGAAAACGGCTTGATCAGGTAGTGCACGATTCCGCCGCGGAGGGCCTTGCGCACGGTCTCCACTTCCCGGGCGGCACTGATCACCAGCACGTCCAGCTCCGGGGCGACGTCCCGCAGCCGGTGCATGAGGTCCAGCCCGTTGATGTCCGGAAGGTGGATGTCCAGCAGCACCAGGTCGGGCCGCAGCCGTTCCGTCTCGATCACGGCCTGGGCGCCGGTGTGGGCCACGCCCACCACGGCGAAGCCGGGCGTCCGCTGGATGAACCCGGCGTGGACCTTGGCCACCATGAAGTCGTCGTCGACGATCAGCACCTTGATCATGGCTGCGTTGCACCCCTTTTGAATCGTGCGGTGAAGACTGCTCCGTTGTCATTGGCCACCGTGAGGTCCCCGCCGGACCGCCGGCAGACCACCCGTGAAAGCGCCAGGCCGAAGCCGCGTCCGTCCGCCGGGCCGGCTTCCTTGGTGGAGAACCCCTGGCGGAAGATGTCCTCCACGGCCTCGTCCGGGACGCCCGGGCCGGTGTCCCGGACCGTGACGGTGACATGGTCCTCAGTGTCCTCCACAAGCACCCGGACGGCTGCCCCCGGAAGCCCGGTGACGGCGTCGAACGCGTTGTCCACCAGGTTCCCCACAACGGTGGTGAGGTCCCGGGACAAATCGTCGCTGACCGGGCCCAGGGCGGACTCCGGGTCAAGCTGCAGTGCCACGCCGCGCTCGGTTGCGAGGCTGGACTTGGCAATCAGCAATGCGGCGAGCGCGGGATCCTGGATCCGGCTGGTCACTTCATCATTGAGCCTGGTCCGGTCCACCGTAGCGCCGTTAACGAACTGGACCACGGAATCGTACTCGCCGATCTGGATCAGGCCGGAAATGACGTGCAACTGGTTGGCGAACTCGTGGGCCTGCGCGCGCAGCGTGTCCGTGGCGGTCCGGGTGGCCCCCAGCTCACGCTCCAGGGATGACAGCTCTGTCCGGTCCCTCAGGGTTGTGACCGAGCCGATGTTGCGGCCGCGGGAGCGGATGGGCACGCGGTTCAGTACCACCAGCCGCTCCCCCACAAGCACCAGCTGGTCCGGGTCCGGCTGGTCGCGGGTCAGGACCACCTTGAGCGCCGGGTCCACGGGAAGGGACGCGAGTTTCCTGCCCACGCAGTCCGGCGGCAGCCCCAACAGCTCCCTGGCACTGTCGTTCGCTACGGTGACGCGCTCATGGGGGTCCAGCGCCACCACGCCTTCCTTCAGCCCGTGCAGCATCGCCTCGCGGTTTTCCACCAGCCCGGTGATCTCGCTGGGCTCCATCCCGAGGGTCTGGCGTTTGACCCGGCGGGACAACAGCAGGGATCCCGCCACGCCCAGGACGCTGGCCACGCCGAGGTAGGTCAGGAGGTTGGGGACGGCATCGCCGAGCCGTTCAAGGGTGGACGGGTAGTTGCGGCTGATGGCTGCGATGCCGATCATCTTTCCCGAATCGTTGAGCACCGGGACGTGGGCGGAGAGGACGGCGGTTCCGCCCTGGTTCAGGACGCCGGTCCACGCCCGGCCTTCCATGACCCTGCTGGCTCCGAGTTCCATGGGCTTGCCCAGCAGGCCCGGATCGGAGGCGGCAACCACCGTCCGGTCCAGTTTTGCGAGCGTGACGTGGGACGATCCGGAGACGGTCCGGACGGACTCGGCCACCGCAGGGAGCGCTGAACCAACACGCGGCTCAGCCTCCGGCAGCAAAGCCCGGACCGCGGGGTTGTTGCCGAGCGCCTCCGCGGCGGAGAGCGCCCTCCTGCCCTCGGTGCGCTCAAAGGCGGCAGCGGACTGGGCCAGGGAAATGGCCACCACGGCCACGAGCACTGCCAGGACAATCAGCAACTGGAGCACAAGGTACTGCCCGGCGAGGGACATTCCTCTTCGTCGCGTCACTGCGTGGATTCCTTTAATGGTGGTTCAGGTGCCTGGGCGCAGGCACACGTCGCGCAGGCACAGGGGCGCGCCGCCCGCCCCCTCCCGGCGTACCGGAACTATACCGCAGCCTGCGGCACAGTCAGCGGGGACCGCCGTCGTGCCCTTCCCCGCCGGCACTCCGGGCGGTGCCGGCGCCGGCACCCGGGATCCGGCCTGCGCGGTGCAGCAGCACCAGCCGGGTTGCGTGGAACGCGATCAACCCGGCCCCGGCCAGGATGTACAGCGCCTCCCACCAGCCCGCCCGTCCATCAACAACCCGCATGACTGCCGGGACCAGCGCGAGCAGGACCACCGCGATGCCGATCCATGCTGCCGGCCTGGTTCCGTAACGCCCGCTTCGCTCCGCCATGTCCGCCCCGTTCCCTGGCCAACTTCCAGCCTAAAGGGCGATGCACGACGAGGCGAAGGGCGGTGCGGACCCGGGCGTGGTGGGGTGCCGGAAACGTGAACGCAATGAACTTAACTTTCTCTGCGTACACAAGAGTGATCGCCGTCACTGCCGGGCCTAGCATCGAAAGCACAGATCAGGTCCGCTGATCATCCTGTAGAGAATTGCATTACTGAGAAGAGGAACACCATGCGCCAGATCCGCGCATTGCGAGTCGCCGCCGTCGCCGCCGGCATCGCCCTGATGGCCACCGGCTGCGGTGCCACCGGCAAGAGCTCCACCGGCCCGGAAAGCTCCGGCGCCGCCGCCGGACCCATCACCGGCCTGCAGATCATGGTCCCCAACACCCCGGGCGGCGGCTACGACACCACCGCACGCGCCGCAGCGAAGGTCCTCGACGACGAGAAGATCTCCAACAACACCGAGGTCTTCAACCTCGCCGGCGCCGGGGGCACCGTGGGCCTGGCCCGCGTGGTCAACGAAAAGGGCAACGGCGACCTCACCATGCTCATGGGGCTGGGCGTCGTGGGCGCCAGCTACACCAACAAGTCCGAATCCAAGCTGACCGAGACCACCCCCCTGGCCCGGCTCATCGAGGAACCCGGCGCGATCATGGTCAGCAAGGACTCCCCCTACAAGACCATCGACGACCTGGTGGCGGCCTGGAAGGCTGACCCGGCGTCTATTTCCGTAGGCGGCGGCTCCTCCCCCGGCGGCCCCGACCACCTGCTGCCCATGCAGCTGGCCGGCGCGGTGGGCATCGACGCCACCAAGGTGAACTTCGTGTCCTACGACGGCGGCGGAGACCTCCTGCCCGCGATCCTCGGCAACAAGCTTGGCTTTGCCGCTTCCGGCGCCGGTGAGTACCTGCAGCAGATCGAATCCGGCGAAGTCCGCGTGCTGGCAACCAGCGGCGAGGAGCGCCTGGAAGGCGTGGACGCCCCCACACTGAAGGAATCCAACATCGACCTGGTGTTCACCAACTGGCGCGGCATCGTGGCCCCTCCGGGCATCAGCGACGAGGACAAGGCTTCCCTGATCGCCGCCCTTGAGAAGATGCACGCAACCGAAGGCTGGAAGGAAGCGCTGAAGACCCACAGCTGGACTGACGCCTTCATCACCGGCGACGAGTTCGAGACCTTCCTCACCGAGCAGGACAAGCGGGTGGCGGACGTCCTCACCAAGCTTGGGTTGGCGTGAGCTCGCTGACCACAGGCCTTAAAGGCCGCGCCGAGCTGGGAGTTGCACTCCTGCTCGGCGCGGTTGGCGTCCTTGTCTTCCTGGACGCCAACGGCCTGGTAACCCCGTATTCCCAGTCGGACCCGGTTGGTCCCAAAACGGTTCCGTTCATCGTGGCCGGTTTGCTGGTGGCCTGCGCAGTCCTGCTGGCCGTCAACGTCATCCGGGGCGGCCAGGGCGAAGCGGAGGGCGGCGAGGACATCGACCTCACCCACCCTGCCGACTGGAAGACCATCCTGCCCCTGGCGGGCGCTTTCATCCTGAACATCCTGCTCATCGACTGGGCCGGCTGGGTCATCTCCGGCACCGTCCTGTTCTGGGGCAGCGTCCTGGCACTGGGCAGCCGCCGCTACATCCGTGACGGGCTCATCTCCGTGGCCCTGTCCCTGCTGACCTTCTACGGCTTCTACCTCGGCCTGGGCATCGCACTGCCCGCCGGACTCCTGGAAGGAATCCTCTGATGGACGTCTGGTCCTCACTGATGGACGGTTTCGCCACCGCCCTCACCCCCATGAATTTCCTCTACGCCGTCATCGGCGTCATCCTGGGCACCGCCGTCGGCGTCCTGCCCGGCCTCGGCCCGGCCATGACCGTGGCCCTGCTGCTGCCCGTCACCTACGCCCTGGAACCCACCAGCGCCTTTATCATGTTCGCCGGCATCTACTACGGCGGCATGTACGGCGGTTCCACCACCTCGATCCTGCTGAACACACCCGGTGAATCGTCCTCGGTGGTGACGGCGATCGAAGGCAACAAAATGGCCAAAGCGGGGCGGGCTTCGCAGGCGCTTGCGACGGCGGCCATCGGCTCGTTCATCGCCGGCACCATCGGCACCGCGCTCCTGGCCGTCTGCGCCCCCATTGTTGTTAAGTTCGCCGTCAGCCTGGGTGCGCCCAGCTACTTTGCCATCATGGTCCTGGCCCTGCTGGCCGTCACGGCCGTGCTCGGCTCATCCCGGCTCCGCGGCTTCTCCTCGCTGGCCCTGGGCCTGGCCATCGGCCTGGTGGGCATCGACTCCGTGACCGGCCAGCGCCGCCTGACCTTCGGCCAGCCGCTGCTCGCGGACGGCCTGGACATCGTTGTGGTGGCCGTGGCCATCTTCGCAGTGGGTGAAGCCTTGTGGGTTGCCGCCCACCTGCGCCGCACCCCGTTGCACGTCATTCCGGTTGGACGTCCCTGGATGGGCAAGAAGGACTGGAGCCGTTCCTGGAAGCCCTGGCTCCGGGGGACCGCCTTCGGATTCCCCTTCGGCGCCCTTCCCGCCGGCGGCGCGGAAATCCCCACGTTCCTCTCCTATGTGACGGAGAAGCGCCTCAGCAAGCACCCCGAGGAGTTCGGCAAGGGTGCCATCGAGGGCGTGGCCGGTCCGGAAGCTGCCAACAACGCAGCCGCCGCCGGGACCCTGACCCCCATGCTTGCGCTGGGCCTGCCCACCAACGCCACTGCCGCCGTCATGCTGGCTGCGTTCACCTCCTACGGCATCCAGCCGGGTCCGCAGCTGTTCTCCAGCCAGGGCCCCCTGGTGTGGGCGCTGATTGCAAGCCTTTTCATCGGCAACCTGCTGCTCCTGCTGATCAACCTGCCGCTGGCTCCCCTGTGGGCCAAGCTCCTGCAGCTCCCCCGGCCGTACCTGTACGCGGGCATCCTGTTCTTCGCCACGCTGGGCGCCTACTCGGTGAACCTGCAGGCCTTCGACCTGGTCCTCCTGCTTGCGCTGGGGGCTTTGGGATTCATGATGCGCCGGTTCGGGCTGCCTGTGCTGCCCCTGATCCTTGGCGTCATCCTTGGGCCACGCATCGAGGGCCAGTTGCGGAAGAGCCTGCAGCTCAGCGCCGGTGACCCGGCAGGGCTCTGGAGCGAGCCGATCGCCGTCGTCATCTACATCATCGTGGGACTCATCCTACTGTGGCCGCTGATCTTCAAGCTGGTCCGGCGCAACCGCCCGGCTGCGGCCGGACCCGTGCCGGCCACGGAAACGGGGCCGGCGGCTCCGTCCGGCAGCTCCGCGCATGCAGACCTGCCCGTCCACCCGGAGAGTGCCGCCCACCCGGGCAGCACAGTTCATTCAGGCAGCGGTGTCCACGCAGACAGCACAGCCCGCCCAGGCAGCCATAGCCACCCGGACAGCACTGCCCGCCCAGACAGCCCGGCCCACGCAGACAAGAAGGAGACACCATGACCATCGTGGTGGGATACGTCCCGACCCCCGAGGGCGAAGCAGCCCTGACCCAGGCCATCCACGAAGCCCGGAAGAGCAACACCAAACTGTTGGTCATCAACTCGTCCAAGGGGGACGCGCTGGTGGACAACCGCTACGCCCAGGAGCCGGAGATCCAGAGCATTGAGGACCGCCTGGCCACCCAGGGCATCGACCACGTGATCAAGCAGCCGGTCCGTGGCCACGATGCCGCCGCAGAGGTGCTCGATGCCGCGGAGGAGCACAACGCTGAACTGATTGTGATCGGCCTGCGCCGTCGGACACCGGTGGGCAAGCTCATCATGGGCAGCGTTTCCCAACGGATCCTGCTGGAAGCCGACTGCCCGGTCCTGGCAGTAAAGGCAGGCTAGCCGGACTCTCCAGCACGGAACAGCCCAAGGCGTTGGCGCCCCAGCCCCACAACCTCTACCTCCACCACGTCACCCGGCTGGAGGTAGGGGAAGCGGCCGCTGAGCGCCACGCCTTCCGGCGTTCCGGTCAGGATGACGTCCCCGGGCTCCAGGCGCATGTACTGGCTGCAGTGGTGGACAAGGGTGGCGGCATCGAAGATGAGCTCCGAGGTGCAGGAGTCCTGCCGCGGCTCCCCGTTGACCCAGCTCCGCAACGGCAGGTTCCCGCCGTCGATCTCGCCTGCCGGAACCAGCCAGGGGCCCAGCGGCGTGGAGCCGGGGAGGGACTTCCCTTTGGTCCACTGGCCGGCCGCCCCGGGGAGCTGGTACTCACGCTCGGAGAGGTCGTTGGCGGTGACGTATCCCGCGATGCAGTCCTTCGCCTGGCTGGGGGACTTCAGGTAGGAGGCCTCCCTGCCGATGACGATTCCCAGCTCCACTTCCCAGTCGTACCTGCTGGAGTTCGGCGGAATGGGAGCGGCATCGAACGGTCCCGCAACAGTATTGCCCGGTTTGAGGAACACCACCGGAATTTCCGGGGGCGCGGAACCTGACTCGGCGGCGTGCGCGGCGTAATTCATCCCGATTCCCACCACCGAGCCGGGCCTGGCAATCGGGGGGCCAACCCTGAGCGCCTCCGCACCTTCCAGTTCCGGCAGGGATCCGGCTTCCAGCGCGTGCCGGACCTTGTCCACTCCCCCGGATGCCAGGAACTCACCGTCCACGTCCGGCGTCAGCGGCAGGAGGCTGTAGTACCGGCCGGACGGCACCATGACTGCCGGCTGCTCCTTGCCCTTATCACCCAGGCGCATGATTTTCATCCAGATCCCCTTCGAGCTGACGTTGCACGTTTGTACCCATCGTTGCCGACGCGCTGACGCGCCGCCAACGCGCCCTATTGTGACTGGAGGTCCTGACGGTTTTCGGGCCGGGAGTTCGACACTCCAAACAGTAGTCATCTTACATTTGCGGGGACCAGCGGGTACGGTGGAAAGGCCCTCAGGCATGAAACACAGAAAGTTCACACATGACTACAGCAACAATGGAACGCGTCCCCGCCGTTTCCTCAGCCACTGACGCACCGGCAGTCCGGTCGATCGACCTGGAGTTCTCCACCGCGGGCGATGTCCACATGGGCCTGGAAGAAGCAGTTGCCGAACTCATCGAGGTTGCAGCCCAGGACGCGGCCTGCGGCATCCTGGTGACCAGGCTGCACCCCGGCCGCTACACCGTGGCGTTGGACGAATCGGTCCCCTTCGGCGAGACCTACGAGGCCATCGCAGCCTGACAGATTGCGAGGGACGCCCCTTTCGCGCACAGACAAAAGTCCCCGCCGCTGCATACGCAGCGGCGGGGACTTTTTCTATCGGCAGTTGGCCGGGTTGTCAGGCCCGGCGGACCTGTACGCCGTCGGACTTCAAAAAGAGCTGCTTTTCGGACGGACCAGCCGGCACAAGCCACAGAACGTTTCCACTCTGGGACACTTCTTCCACCTCACCGGTGGCCACCACATGCGCCTGCTTGATGATCTCGACGCGTTCCCCGGCCTGGAGTCCCCTCCAGTCGGAAATAACGGCGGAATGGGCATTGCGCCTCGACAGGACTGCCCCACGTGCTTTCATTTGAACTTCTACCCCTTTGTATATGTTCCGCGCCACAGCCTCTTTGATGTGACTTTCACTACACCTTCAGTTCTACTACACTCCGCGTCCGCCCGATGTCCGTGTCGCTGGAAATTTCATCAGGCGGACGCTTTGTGCCTATTGGCTGAAGATTGTTCGCTTTTATGCCAGTGGACCCACGGCCGATTCGACGGCCCGGCGCACCTCCCCTGCGGCGACCAGCCTGTCCGCAGCCTCCAGCTCCGGGGAAAGGAAGCGGTCCGTCCCCGGCCCGTCCACCACGCTCCGAAGTGCAGTGACGACGGCGGCGCCCGCCGGTCCCGGCGTCAGCCCGCCACCGGAAAGCTGGGTGCGGATATCCAATGCCCGGGCTGAGGTCACCAGCTCGATCGCCAGGACGCGCCGCAGGTTCTCCACTGCCTTCCGGAGTTTACGGGCCGCGTGCCACCCCATGGAGACGTGGTCTTCCTGCATGGCCGAACTCGGGATGGAGTCCACCGATGCGGGTACAGCGAGACGCTTGTTGTCCGAGACCAGCCCGGCCTGGGTGTACTGGGCGATCATGAGCCCGGAATCGACACCGGGGTCGGCTGCGAGGAACGCAGGAAGGCCGTGGGACCGCGCGGGGTCAAGCATCCTGTCCGTCCGGCGCTCCGCGATGGAACTGAGGTCCGCCACGGCGATGGCCAGGAAGTCCAGCACGTAGGCCACAGGAGCGCCGTGGAAGTTGCCGTTGGAGCTGACCCGCCCGTCAGGGAGCACCACCGGGTTGTCGATGGCCGCGGCGAGTTCGCGGGACGCCACCAGGTCCGCGTGGTCCAGCGTATCCCTCACCGCACCGGTGACTTGCGGGGCGCAGCGGAGCGAATAGGCGTCCTGCACGCGGGAATCACCGACTTTGTGGGAGGCGACGATCGGCGAACCGGAAAGCACGCGCAGCATGTTGTCAGCGCTGGCGGCCTGCCCCGGATGGGGTCGCAGCGCGGCGTGCAGCTCCGGAAGGAACACCTGGTCGGTGCCCAGCAGCGCCTCGACGCTCATCGCTGCGGTGATGTCCGCCGTCGTCAGCAGCTGCCGAAGGTCCGCAATGGCCATCAACAGCATGCCCAGCATGCCCTCGGTACCGTTGACCAGGGCAAGGCCTTCCTTTTCGGCGAGGGTGACCGGCTCGATGCCGTGCAAGGCAAGGAGTTCGGCGACGGCGGGACGGCCGGCGGTGCCGTACAGCTGGCCGTCCGGCCCGGCGGCTTCGCCCTCGCCCATCAGGACCAGGGCGCAGTGCGACAAGGGTGCCAGGTCGCCGGAGCAGCCCAGCGACCCGAACTCGCGGACCACCGGGGTGATGCCGGCGTTGAGGACGTCCACCATGGTCTGCAGGACCACCGGACGGACGCCGGTGCGGCCGGAGGCCAGTGTCTTGGCGCGGAGGAACATGATGCCGCGGACCACTTCACGTTCCACAGCCGGACCCATGCCGGCGGCGTGGCTGCGGATCAGGCTCTTTTGCAGCTGGGTGCGCAATTCGTTGGGTATGTGCCGGTTGGCAAGGGCGCCGAAACCGGTGGAAATTCCGTACGCCGGGGTGTCGCTCGCCGCGAGGTCGTCGATGTGCGCGCGCACTTTTGCAACGGTTTCGAGGGCTTCCGGGGAAATGGTCACTCTGGCGTTGTGGCGCGCGACGGCGACGACGTCCTCCGGGGTGATACCGCTGGTGCCGAGGGTGACGGTCAGCGGTTCGTGGGTGATGGTGCTCATGGTGTTCCTGCTTCTGTGGATCGATTGCTCCGTAACTGTCGTTTTCGGGGCTCAAAACGACAGTTACGAAGCAACCGATGTGGATGTGGGGCTGGTCAGCGGGCTTCGGACGCTGTCTCTTGCATGGGAATGCGGACGCCGCGTTCCCTGGCGACCTCGAGGGCGCGGTCGTACCCGGCGTCGGCGTGGCGAATGACGCCCATGCCGGGGTCGTTGGTGAGAAGGCGCTCGAGTTTCTGGGCGGCGAGGTCGGTGCCGTCCGCGACGGAGACCTGGCCGGCGTGGATGGAGCGGCCGATGCCGACCCCGCCACCGTGGTGCAGGGACACCCAGGTGGCGCCTGAGGCGGTGTTCAGCAGGGCGTTGAGCATGGGCCAGTCAGCGATCGCGTCAGAACCGTCCTGCATCGCCTCGGTTTCGCGGTACGGGGAGGCGACAGACCCTGAATCCAGGTGGTCGCGGCCGATCACGATGGGCGCCTTGACCTTGCCGTCCTTCACGAGCTGATTGAACAGCAGGCCGGCCTTGGCGCGTTCGCCGTAGCCGAGCCAGCAGATGCGGGCCGGCAGGCCTTCGAACTCGACGCGTTCCTGGGCGGCGTCGATCCAGCGGTGCAGGTGCTTGTTCTCCGGGAACAGCTCCTTGATGGCCTCATCGGTGACGCGGATATCTTCCGGGTCACCCGACAGGGCAACCCAGCGGAAGGGGCCGAGTCCCTCGCAGAAGAGCGGGCGGATGTAAGCGGGGACGAAGCCGGGGAACTCGAAGGCACGTTCGTAGCCGCCCTTGCGGGCTTCGTCGCGGATGGAGTTGCCGTAGTCGAAGACCTCGGCGCCGGCGTCCTGGAATTCCACCATGGCCTGGACGTGCCTGGCCATCGACGCCTGCGCCTTCTTGGTGAAGCCTTCCGGGTCAGCTTCTGCTTCACGGTGCCATTCCGCCACCGAGATGCCCTCGGGCAGGTAGGACAGCGGATCGTGCGCGCTCGTCTGGTCGGTGACGATGTCCACGGTGAGCTCACCGGCCTTATGGCGGCGCAGGATCTCCGGGAAGACCTCGGCGGCGTTGCCGACATAGCCCACGGACCAGCCGCGGCGCTCTTCCTTGGCCTTGAGCACCTTGGCGATCGCGGCGTCGAGGTCGGTCTCCACCTCATCGAGGTAGCGCTTGCCGGCGCGGCGCCGCAGGCGCGTTTCGTCGACGTCGACAATCAGGCACGCTCCGTCATTCAGGGTGACGGCAAGCGGCTGGGCACCGCCCATGCCGCCGCACCCGCCGGTGAGCGTCAGGGTTCCGGCGAGGGTGCCGTTTTCATCGCCGGTGAGCTTGCGGGCGATCGCGGCGAAGGTCTCGAAGGTGCCCTGGAGGATGCCCTGGGTGCCGATGTAAATCCAGGACCCGGCGGTCATCTGGCCGTACATCATCAGGCCCTCGGCCTCCAGCCGGCGGAATTCGGGCCAGGTGGCCCAGTCGCCGACGAGGTTTGAGTTGGCCAGAAGCACGCGGGGCGCCCATTCGTTGGTGCGGAAGACGCCGACGGGCTTGCCGGACTGCACCAGGAGGGTTTCGTCCTTCTCCATGGTTTCCAGCGTGCGGGTGATCGCGTCGAAAGCGGCCCAGGACCGGACAGCGCGGCCGGTGCCGCCGTAAACCACCAGGTCATCCGGGCGCTCGGCGACCTCGGGGTCCAGGTTGTTCATGAGCATGCGCAGCGGCGCTTCGGTCTGCCAGGACTTGGCGGTGAGCCCGGTGCCGCGGGCTGCTTTGACCGGGCGGGCACCGGTGGTGAAATCGGCGGGTGCCATGGTGGCTCCTTCGTGTAGTGGTTTTGCTGGAAGTTCTGTATCTACTAAAGCCCGTCCGAGGTGGCAGAAACAGGGCCTGCTGAGTGGTGCTGTCCGGGATACCGGACCCTCCTAGAACCCCGCTGCCCTTTTAGTTAAGGCACCAAACTGGACGGGTCGGTGGCTGGGAGTGCGGAGCGGCTCGGGTGGGGCTGGGGCCTACTTGGCGGGGCGGCCATGGAGCCGCACCGAGAGCTCATCGGCCACTTTCTGGACGCGGGCGGCGAGCGCCGGCCATTGCTCAGCCGGCAGCTTGTCCTCGAGGAAGGTGACGGCGACGGCCGCCGTCGGCCATCCCAGGTGGTCCGTCACGGCGGCGGCGATGGAGCCAAAGCCTGGCGTGACTTCGCCATGTTCGGTGGCGTAACCGCGCTGCCTTACCCGGTCCAGGTGCGAGGACAGCGCCGAGTACTTCATGATGGCGCCTTCCACCTCGTGCCGGGCGGTGAAAGCAGCAGCGTTCGGATAGAGCGCACGGACCTGGGACTTGGGCAGGGCCGCAAGAATGGCACGCCCGCTGGCGGTGAGGTGGCTGGGGAGCCGGACTCCGACGTCGGTCACCAGGGACGGGCGGTTCTTGGCGCGCTCCTCAACGATGTACAGCACGTCTCGCCCGTGCAGTACCGCCAGGTGTGCACTCTCACCCAGCGCATCCACCAGGGAGGCGAGCAACGGGCGGCCGAGCCGGGAGAGCGGCTCCTGCCTGGAGTAGGCGGAGCTGAGCTCGAACGCGCTGATGCCGAGCCCGTAGCGCTGCTCCTCGTGGAGGTGGAGGACAAACCCGTTGGCTTCCATCACCCCCAGCAGGTGGTAGACGCTGGAGCGTGGCAGGCCCAGGGTGGAAGCGATTTGCGACGCCGCCATGGGGCCTCGACGGGATGCCAGCAGTTTGAGGATGCGCAGCGTGTTTTCGGCAGCGGGGACTTTGGATGTCACCTTTGATGCCATCTGAGGTGCGCTGCCTGCTTCAGGCCTGGCCTCCGTTTCGACCGCCATGGTCCCTCCATTGCTGTTCCGGGCATCGCAGCCCTGTCCGGTATCCCGTACTTAACTGTGCGCCCCGCGCTTGGGTTTCGACGTCGTTAAAGTATGCACGGTGTCTGGGATCACAGACATGCACGACCTCGCCGTAGAGCCCGTGGGAATTCATGGCGTTGCCGCAAGCTTCGACATTTGTCAGTGGCGCCATGCCACCCTGCATCAGGTTCTGGTCCATATGGTTACTGAGCGGGCTCACTTCCTTGGCCGTGCTGACATTCTCCGCGAACTTGTCGATGGGACGGCAGGACATCGCGCCGGGGATCCCATCCTCACAGCCCGCAGCCCGGCACCCGGAAGAGTGGGCACGTATCGGGCCTCGATGGCGGAAGGGGCCCGGGTTGGCGCCGGAATCCTGTATTGCCACCACGACGTCGTCCTTTGGACCCGCTCTTACTGCACGGAGTGCTCCGGGGAAGCCGGCGGTTGCCGCTAGGGCAGAGCCGGTTCCCAGTGCGTCAACGGCTCCTGAGCCGAAATGGGCGGCAGGGCGTAGAAGTCGTCCCATAAGGGGTCATCCGCCGGTATGTCGCCAGGGTCCAGGAGGTTTCCGCCTGCGGGTTCCTCCGGGGGAGGCTCCAAGTACGGGACGTCTCCAGTTGGGCGGGCCGGAGCATCGGCAATGGCAGGGACACGAGTGCTGGCAGGCCAGTGGGGTGGTTCCCAGTCCTGGTGTTCGCTTTTGTAGTGGCGTCCGGTGGGTGAGGTCCAGCCGGGTGGTTGATTCTTGGTGGCTGGTGTTGGTTTCCACCTGCTGGTGTGCCGGAGTTTGTGGTGTTTCGGGCAGGGCTGTCCCAGGTTGCTGATCCCGGTGGTCCCGCCGTGGTGCCAGGCGAGGAGGTGGTCTGCCTCGTTATCCAAAGACGGGTTGCTGCAGCCGGGGAACGGACACTGGCCGTCGCGAAGCCGGAGCCAGTTCCGCATGGCTTTGGTGACCCGGTAGCTGCTCCGCCCGATCTCCAACGGCGCCCCGTCCCGCGGATCGACCAGGACCCGGTAGAACGAATCAGCACCGTCAGCGACCAGGTCCCGTGCCATCGAGGCTGGGATGGGGCCAAAGCCGTCCAGCATGGCTGGCTCATCGGTTACTCCCATGAGGGAGAGGACCGGAACGGTGACGAGGACCTGCGCCCGGGTTGACGAAGACGGGGTGAGATCCGTTCCGGCCCCTGCACCGTCGCCGCTGCTGGCATTGGCGCCGCTGGTGAGGATGGCTTGGGCGAAGTGGTCGGCACTGAGTTGGGTGAGGGTGCGGGGTTCGGTGGGTCCTTGTGCGGCGCGGGAGAGGGCGTTGAGCCGGTTCCAGCCTGCCATGGCCTGGTCGGCGGGGAGGCAGGCCGAGAGCCAGGCCATCCCGTCCTGGTCAGGCCGGTATTCGACCCGCCGGTCCGCCACCCCCTTGGCATGGCGCTTCTCCAGCGACTCGGGATGGTGGCGTTCCCGCCACGTCCGGGCCTTGGCCTTGAACCGGTAGGCCGGCATCTCACCGATCGTCGCCGCACCGGCCGGCCGTGGCGTGTCCGGGTCCAGGAAGTGGGCCTCCAGGGCGGCGGCACCGGCCCGGTCAAGCCCCACGGTCTGGTTCACCATTTCCCGGGCATGGGCCCAGGAAATCGTCCCGGACCCCAACGCGGCGAGGGTCCGGGGCAGGGCGGTGGCCAGGGCGTGGGACTCGGCCAACAAGGCGCCGGCGGCGCGGTCACCGATCACCAGTGCACACCCGACCTCGGCCACCAGGCTCCGGTCCTGGGCCGTGGCCTCCTGCGGTGAGGACGGCGGACCGTTCAGCACACTCGTGGCGGCAGCGAGCACCTGAACCGCCCGCGCCTTCACCGCTGCCAGCTTCGCCTCCGACCGCGCCACCCCCGCAAGGACATCCAACGCATTATCAGCAACCCGCTGCAACGGATCATCACCAACCCCGCCAGCGTCAGCGCCAGGCTCAACGCCACCAAGACCAGAAACATCCGTACCGGAACCAGTCGTACCGGAAACAGCAGCGCCGCTGAGCACGGCCGTGAAAGCAGCCACGGAGGCATCAACAAACGCCTCTGCCTCCACCACCACCGGATTGCCTTCCATAAATCCATCCTGGCAGTGGGGTCTGACATTCAAGGGGTCCGGAGATGGGCAGGCAGCGAGCCGAACTCAGAATTACTTCCGGACTTTTTATGCGACGGCAAAACGGCCGGATCAGATCCTGACCACCACTTTCCCGAGGCTCCGGCCCTCCCGGAGATACCTGACGGCGGCCGGTGCTTCCGCAAGCGGGAAGACCTTGTCTACGGCGGGTTTGACGCTCCCGGCTTCAATCAGGGATGCCAGGGCCTCAAGGTCAAGGTACGTCTCCCTCGACACCAGGCTTTTGTATTTTTGCCGGGAGAACAGCGACAACAAAGGTGCCGCCAGTGACCTTTCGAACCCGCCGGTGAGCTTTCCGCCATTCTCGCCGCCGACAAGCACAAGTGTGGCCCGCGGGGCGAGTGCGCGCTTGAGGACGGAGAACGGACGGTTGCCCGCGGTGTCCAGGATGACGTCATACTGCGCCCCGGCAGCGGCAAAGTCTTCACGTGTGTAGTCAATGACTGTGTCAGCGCCGAGGGACCGGACAAATTCCACTTTGCCGGTGCTGCAGACTCCCGACACGTCCGCACCAAAAGCCTTGGCTATTTGCACCGCGAAGGACCCCACTCCTCCACCCGCCCCAATGACCAGCACCTTCTGGCCCACGGTCACCTGGCCGGAGTCCCTGACAGCCTGCAAGGCCGTCACGCCGGAGATGGCTGCCGCTGCTGCTCCCTCGAAGGGAAGGTTCCGGGGTTTCCTGGCCAGCCTGCCCTCCTTGGCGCAGACGAACTCCGCAAAGGACCCCTCTGACGTTCCGAAGACCTCGTCACCCGCCTTGAACCGAGTCACGCCGGCTCCCACGGCCTCCACCACACCGGCCACTTCCCGGCCGCGCACGGAGACTTTGGGTTTCTTCAGCCCATAACCAAAGAGCCGGACCAGGTAGGGCAGCCCGGTCATCAGGTGCCACACGCCCTGCTCGACTCCGGCTGCCCGCACGCTGACCAGGACCTCGCCGTCGCGCGCTACAGGCCGGGCAATATCCCGCAGCGCAAGCACGTCCGAAGTCCCATAGACGTCCTGCACGATAGCTTTCATGCTCGATCTCCTTTGGGCCGCGGCTGGCAGCAGGCCCCCAACGTAAGGAAAAGCCGGTACCGAGTCAAGGGTGGCGGACGACGGCGGGACCACCTTATGGACGGACGCCGCCGCTGTCCGTGGCCACCACAGTCCGCAGCGGAGGCTTCGCCTCCTTCACCACGCCGACGGCCGGCAGCATTCCCAGCTGCCGGCCGGAGGCACACCATCAGCGCAAACGCTGTCGGTGCGGCCGCTAGATGGCGGCAGCGGCGGTCCGCACAGCCTCAGCCAGTGAGGTGGCAGGCCGTCCGATCAGCCTGCGCAGGTCCCCGCTGCTTACCAGGAGGTCCCCGCGGGCGATGCCAAGATCGGAGTCCGCCAGGATCTCCGCGAACGCCTCCGGCACTCCGGCCCCGGTCAGCAGGCCGGCGTATTCCTGTGGGGGCAAGTCGTTGTAAGTGATGGTCTTGCCGGTGGCCGCGCTGATTTCGGCTGCGAGGTCCGCCATGCTGAAGGCCTCGTCACCGCCGAGTTCGTACACGTTGCCTGCCTGCCCCTCCGCCACGAGCACGGCAGCAGCGGCGTGGGCGTAGTCAGCACGCGCGGCGCCGCTGACCTGTCCGTTCCGGGCGCTCCCCGCAAGGGCGCCCTGGGCCAGGGTCCCGGGCAGCTGGTCCGTGTAGTTCTCGAGGTACCAGCCATTGCGCAGGAGGACGAAGGGCACCCCTGATTCCCGCAGGATGGCCTCCGTGGCCTGGTGCTCGGCCGCCAGCTTCATTCCCGTGCTGTCGGCGTTGGCGATGCTGGTGTAGGCCAACAGTTCCACGCCTTCGGCCTTGGCGGCCTCGATCACGGTACGGTGCTGCTCCACCCGCTGGCCCACCTCGCTGCCGGAAATGAGGAGCACTTTCCGGGCACCCTTCAGTGCCGCGGTAACGGAGGACGCGTCCGCGTAGTCCATTGCCCTGACCTGCACTCCGCGCCCGGCAAAGCCTGCCAGTTTTTCCACGGAGCGCCCCGCGGCCACAATCTCCCCGGCAGGGACGTTGAGCTCCAGCAGGGCCTCGACGACGTGGCGGCCCAGCTGGCCGGTTGCTCCGGTGATGACGATGCTCATGAAATTCCTTCCGTAGGGTGTCTGTCATGAGGCACAACCACCTACATTCCTGATTGCTTCCTAAAAGAGAGTACGCACTTTCAGGTAAGGTACTCACATGAAAGTTAGTGCCCGTTCCGATACGGCCCAGGCAGCGCCGCTTCCGGTTGACCTCGCCGACGGCGTGTTCCCGGCCGGTTGCCCCAGCCGGACTGTGCTGGACCACGTCACCAGCAAGTGGGGCGTCCTTATCCTGCTTGCGCTTTCCGAGGGCGAGCAGCGGTGGAGCGACCTGCGGCGCCGGGCAGAAGGCATCAGCGAGAAGATGCTGGCACAGACCCTCAAGACGTTGGAGCGGGACGGCCTGGTCCGCCGGGACGCGCAGCCGGTTATTCCGCCCCGCGTGGATTACAGCCTTACCGACCGCGGCTATGAGCTGAGCGCGCTGCTGGTTCCGCTGGTGGCCTGGGCCTTCGAAAACGCTGAGGACATCGTCAACGGCCAGCGCTGAGCCGTTGCCGCAGCAGGCAAGTACCGGGCCCGCCAAAAGCGAGTACTTGTTACTGGTGTGACTGGTGTGAATAGCGCATAGCTTTGACCTAAGGTGCCAGCCGGAATGTGGAGGGCCGCCCTCTGCTGGGAACGTTCCGGTTAACCTGCACCGCGAGTGAGCGGCCTGCGCCGCTTCCGAGGAGTTGGTACATATGGCCAAAGCCGTTGTCCGGGACCCGTCGAGCATGGGCAGGCCCATCAGCCTGACGAAGGTTGCAGCCCAAACATGGAACCGCATGCTGAAGCCCTTCGCCCCGCGATCACCCTACAAAATAGGTGACGCCGTGGTGGCGGATGATCCGTTCAAGGGCCGCCGCGAGGGATTGGTGGTTTTCCAGCAGGGAACATCAGTGGGTGTGGATACCGTCCACGGCGTGTTCTTCTACGACCACCGGCAAATCAAACAGCTGGATTGAGTTTTTGTCCGGATATGCAGGGCTGAAGGCCTCGAAAGCCTGCCTATCCGGACAAAAACTCCTGCGCCGGGCGGTTAGCGGGCCGACCAGCCGCCATCCATCGTGTAGCTGGCGCCGGTCACCATGCCCGCATGGTCAGATGCGAGCCAGGCAACGAGTGAGGCCACTTCCTCCGGCTCCACCAGGCGTTTTACGGCGGACTCCGTCAGCATGATTTTGGCCAGGACCTCCGATTCCGGAATTCCGTGGACCTTGGCCTGGTCAGCGATCTGCGACTCCACCAGCGGCGTGCGCACGTAACCGGGGTTGATGCAATTGGAGGTCACACCGTGCTCCCCGCCCTCAAGCGCCGTCACCTTGCTCAGCCCTTCAAGTCCGTGCTTGGCGGATACATACGCGCTTTTGAACGGGGAGGCCCGGATGCCGTGCACGGAAGAGAGGTTGATGATCCGGCCGAAATTGTTCGCGTACATGTGCGGCAGCGCCGCACGGATCAACAGGAACGGCGCCTCCAGCATGAGGGTGATCAGCCTGCGGAAATCGGCCGGCTCGAAATCCTCGATGGGACTGATGCGCTGGATCCCGGCGTTGTTCACCAGGATGTCGCAGTCAAGGCTCAGGGTGGCGAGCGATTCCACGTCCAGCAGGTCGACGGCCCAGGTGGTGCCTCCCACTTCATCCGCGAGCGCTTCGGCCGCGGCTGCGTCCACGTCCGCAATCACCACCTTGGCGCCCCGGGCGGCGAGGGCCCGGGCGCTCGCGGCGCCAATCCCGCCGGCTCCCCCGGTGATCAGTGCCTTGCGGCCGTTCAACGTGTTTTCCATGGCAGTCCCCTCGGGCTTTCTAACAGATTTTCCGGTCGCTCATGCAGCGCAGCGTCTACCGGGGCAGGTCCGGCAGGACTGCCTGCAGGGCGCTCTTCAGCGCTCATGGGGTTTCTCCTCCGTGTCCACGGCGACACGTGCTGTGATCTCCAGCACTAATGGCTCCACTGAGTCTTACTGCACGGACATGCGCCTTCAATAGCCAAAGCAGCACGCACTGTGTGCAGAATTGCAGATATGAACGTCAATCCGGATGACCTGCTGGTGCTCCTGGCGGTGTCCCGCACCGCCAAATTTACGGCCGCCGCGCAGGCACTGGGCCTGAACCACACCACCGTCTCACGCCGGATCGCCTCCCTGGAGAAGGCACTCGGCGGAAGGGTCCTGGCCCGTGCCCCCGGAGGGTGGGAGCTGACCGACCTCGGAGCGCAAGCCGTCCAGGCTGCTGAACAGGTCGAAGCGGTGGTGGGCGCCCTGGGGCCCGCCGGACGGGCACCCGACCCAATTACCGGCGTCGTACGCATGACGGCAACGGATGGCTTCAGTGCCTACATCGCCGCCCCGGCGGTGGCGCGGCTGCGGCGTGACCACCCCGGGCTGAGCGTTGAAGTGGTGACCATGACCCGGCGGGCACTGCAGCAGCGCTCGGGCCTGGACATCGAAGTGGTGGTGGGCGAACCGCAGGTGCACCGGGCCGAGGCCATGCGGCTGGGCGAATACATGCTGGGAATGTACGCCTCGCGCGCCTACCTGGCCGAGCACGGCACGCCGGCCACGGTGGCCGAGCTCAATGACCACCCGCTGGTCTATTTCGTGGATTCGATGCTGCAGGTGGATGACCTGGACGCGCCGCGCCGGCTGGTGCCCGCCATGCGTGACGGCCTTACCTCAACCAACGTCTTTGTCCACGTGGAAGCAACACGCGCAGGAGCAGGGATCGGCTTCCTGCCCTGTTTCATGGGCGACCTCCACCCTGACCTGGTCCGCCTGCTGCCGGCCGACATCGCCGAACTGCTGCCCTACTGGATGGTGCTCCGGCCGGATTCGCTGCGGCGCCCGGCGGTGGCAGCGGTGGTCCAGGCGCTGCGGGAACAGATGGCCGAGCACCGGGAATGGCTGCTGGGCCGTGGACAAACCTCTTCGGCTGCTCCGTAACTGTCGTTTTCGGGGGTGAGAACGACAGTTACGGAGCAATCGATGGGGTTGCAGGCGGGTCGTGCCGCACCGGTGACCCTGCCGCGAAAGCCCGGACCTGGGCGTCGTCCCACAGGTGTGCAGGGACCGCGCCGCCCAGGAGCCGCCGGTGGAGCTTCGGATCGTCGCCGAACGGGGTGTCGCTGCCCGCCATCACCATGTTTCCGTAGCGCCGGCCCTTCAGCATGGCGGGGTCCGCGATGATCACGGTGTGCTTGAAGGAGGCCGCGATGGTGGCGGCATCCTCCCGGGCGTTCTTAAGGTCCGGCGCGTCACCGGAGTTCACCACGTAGATCCCCCCTGGTGCAAGCACGCGCTTGGCGTGCCGGGTGAATTCCGCAGTGGTCAGGGGCCGCGGGGTCAAGGCTCCGGCGAACACGTCCCTGATGATGAAGTCGCGGGTCTCCGCCGTCAGGGTCTCGGTAACCGCGCGGGCCTCCCCCACGCGGAGCCGCAGCAGGGGCGCCTTGGGAAGGTCGAACCAGCCGCGCACGTATTCGGCCAGCTTGCCGTCCAGCTCCACCACCACCTGCCGCGCATCCGGGTACGCGGCATGGAAGTACCGCGCCAGCGAGCAGGCTCCGCCGCCCAGGTGCAGCCCGCGGAGCTTCGGCCCCGAGGACGCTTCCGACGGCGGCCAGCGGGACTCGATGAGCGCCGCCATCCACCGCATGTACTCAAAGTCCAAGAACAGGGGGTCGGCGAGGTCGATGTGGGAGCTCATGACGCCGTTGATCTTCAGGAGCCAGCCGGTGGAGTTGTCCTGGTCCGCGATCAGCTCGCAGTCTCCGGTATCGATGTAGTAGACGCCCTCAACCGGGCCGTCCGGCCGGGTTCCTTTGGGAACCTCCACCACACCCGCCGTGGCTCGGCTTCCTCGGCCCCCCGGCTTCCCGCGTTTCGCCATTGCCCGTGCCCCGCTTCATCCAGCCCAACCTGTCCAGCTCTTAACCCTAGTTGGTTTGCACGGCCCCTTCGCCGTCCCGGATCTTGTTCACCACGGCCGTCGTGGAACGGTCGGCCACGTAGTCCAGGATGGCAACGCGGCCGCCGTACTCCTCCACGGCAGGGGTCTCGGCCAGCATCTCCGGGGTGTAGTCCCCGCCCTTGGCGTAAACCTCGGGACGCAGCTGCCGGATCAACGGAGCTGCGGTGGGGGTGTCGAAGACAGTCACGTAGTCCACGCAGCTCAGCGCCGCCACCACGGCCGCCCGGTCCGCCACCGCGTTGATGGGACGGCCGTCACCCTTGAGCCGCCGCACGGAGTCGTCGCTGTTGAGCGCCACTACCAGGATGTCCCCCAGCTGCTTGGCCTGGTTGAGGTAGCGGGTGTGGCCGCTGTGCAGGACGTCGAAGCAGCCGTTGGTCAGCACGATCCGCTGGTCCTGGGCGCGGTGCAGCTCCAGCTGCCGTTCAAGTTCGCCGGCGTCCAGCGCGGTGTCCGCGAACGCCTTCAGGTAGCGGCTGAGCTGCGCCGTGCTGCAGACCGACGTGCCCGGCTGGTGGACCACGACGTCGGCTGCCGACTGCGCCAGGTCCAGGCTGGCCGTGAGGGGCAGTCCGGCCGACCTCGCCAGTGTGAGCGCGGCCACGAAGGTGTCACCGGCTCCCGATGCCTGTTTCTCGGCAGCCGGGCGTGCCCACGTCCGGTGCGTCACGCCGTCGGGCCTCAGCAGCACGGTTCCGTCACGGTCCAGGGTGACCACCACGGCAGCCGCACCCGTGGCCTCCAGCAGTGTCCCGGCGTGCCTGCCCACTTCCGCCACCCTTTCCGGTCCGTCCGGGAGCCGGAGGTCCAGCATCCGCGCCGTTTCCTGCGCGTTGGGGGTTACCAGGTCCGGGTGGAGCGGCGCCCACGGGCGGGGGTCGTGGGAGTCAACCACCAGCAGGGGCCGCGCGCCAGGCTCCCCGCGGTCCCTGCCGGCGAGGGCGTCCGCCAGGGCCCGCCGGACGGGATCCGCCAGGACGCCGGTGCCGTAGTCACAGACCATCACCGCCTGCCGGTGTTCGACGGCGGCCCGCACCGACGCCGCAAGTTCGGCCAGCGCTTCGGCGGGCACGGAGCCGGCTGAGTCATCGATGCGGAGCATCACCTGGCCGCCGCTGCTGATCCGGATCTTGGTGGTGGTGACCATGTCCGGGTGGTCGAGCAGGTGCGTGACATCGATCCCGGCTGCCACCAGCTGGTTGCGGAGGTCCACGCCGGCGTCGTCGGTGCCGATGATGCCCGCCACCGAGACGCGGGCTCCCAGGGCGGCCAGGTTCATGGCGGTATTGGCCGCTCCGCCGGGTACCGACTCGCGGTTCTGCACGTCCACCACCGGCGCGGGGGCTTCCCGGCACAGCCGCTCGATGCTTCCGCTCCACCAGCCGTCCAGCATGACGTCGCCAAGCACCAGGACGGCCGGCCGTTCCGCAGCGATCCGTCCAGGCAGCCACTCCGCGAGGGCGCGCTGCTGCGAAAGATCCGCCGTTTCCGGCGCCGTGGTCACGGCTGGTCCCCTGCCAGGGCAGCCGCCGGGGGCGCCGCAATGTGCACCACTTTGACCCGGCTGAACTCGTCCAGGAGTTCGGGGCCGTACCCGAAGCCGGCGCCGCTGATGCCCCGCGGCTGGGCGGCCCCGCCCGGGGCCCCGCCGAAGACTTCGTTGATTTTCACGGTGCCTACAGGGAGGGCGGCCACCGCCTGCTGGATGTGGCCGATGTTGGCGGACAGCACCGTGGCGGCGAGGCCGTACTTGCCGCTGCACGCCAGCCGCAGGCCGTCGTCGAACGAGGTCACCACCTGGACCGGGGCAACGGGGCCGAACGTCTCCTCCGTCATGACCTCCATCCGCTCCGTGCATCCGGTCAGCACCGTTGCCGGGTAGAAGGAGCCCGGCCCGTCCGGGAGGGTCCCGCCTTCCACGGCGTGCGCCCCCTGCTGCAGCGCGTCGGCCACGTGGGCGTGGACCGCATCCCGCATCCGTCCGTCCACCAGCGGGGCCACCGTGCCGTTGCCGTTCCGGAGCGCTGCTTCCGCCTCCAGCGCAGCGCAAAACTCCGCCGCGATGGCTTCATGGACATAGATCCGTTCAACCGCCACACAGATCTGGCCGCTGTTGCTGAAGGCGCCCATGGCGGCCTGTTCAGCCGCCCATACGGGATCGACGTCGCGGTCCACCAGCAGTGGATCGTTCCCGCCGTTTTCCCGGATGACGTGTGCACCGGACTGTGCCCCGGCCCGGGCAAGATGGGCACCGGCAGCACTGGATCCGACGTGGGCGATGACGTCCACGTCCGACTGTGCCAACAGCGCACCGACGCCCGCTCCGCCGGTGACTGTCTGGAACACCCCGGGCGGGAACGCCGGGGCAAGGACCTCCCCCAGCGCCTCGCCGAGGCGCGGGCAGCGTTCGCTGGGCTTGTGGACCACCGTGTTGCCGGTGACCAGCGCGGCACCGATCAGTCCGCAGGCCACGGCGACGGGATCGTTCCATGGGGTCAGGAGGGCTGCCACTCCCCGGGGCTCCGCCACGGTGTAGTCCGACGCGAGCTGGCTTCCGCGCAGGCTGAGGCCGCGGTGGACAGGGCCAAGCTCGGCATACTGTTCCAGCGTGGACACACCGGCCGCAATCCCCGCCAGCGACTCCTCCACCGGCCGTCCAGTTTCGCTGGCGTTGAGCCCGGCCAGTTCCCGGGCCGCGGCATCGAGCGCCCGGGCGGCGCCCCGGAGCGCGGCGCCCCGGTCCGACGGAGCGGTGGCGGCCCAGTCCGAAGCTGCGCTCCGGGCAACGTCCACGGCGCGGGCTACGGCCTCAGGTCCGGCCTCCGGCACGGTCCACAGGACGTCGCCGGTGCGCGGGTTGCGGATGGTGATCCCGGCTCGTTCTGCTGATTCGGCGCCTGTGATTGTTTCGACTGCAGTGGTAGGCATGGTGTTCCTCCCGTCGGTTTCCGGTCTGGTGGTCTGTTGGCTTAGGGCCAGGAGCCCTCTTCCTCATGGCAGATCAGCATTTCGCGGACCTCGCATCCCGTGGGCTGTGACAGGGCGAAGAGGATTGCCTGCGCCGTGTTGGCGGGGTCATTGAGGCGCGAATCGTCCTGCGGCTTGTACTGCTCCGTGCGGTCATCGAAGAAGCGGGTCTTCATGCCCCCGGGGATCATGGTGGTCACGCCGATCTCCCCGCCCGTTTCTGCTGCCAGCGCGTGGCTGAATCCCACCACGCCGAACTTGGAGGCGCAGTAGGCGGTGGCGTCAGCGACTGCCCGCTTCCCCAGGGTGGAGGCGACCGTCACCACCCGGCCGTGGCTGGCCTTGAGGTAGGGCAGGGCAGCCCGGACCACCGAGACCGTGCCCATGAGGTTAACTCCGATGACTTTTTCCCACTCGGCCGCTTCGACGTCGGCCAGTTTGCCGCAGCGGTCGATGCCGGCGGCGGTGACCACGGCCTCCAGTCCGCCCAGGGACTCCGCGGCTTCCTTCACTGCCGCTTCCACGGCCGCGCGGTCCGAGACGTCCACTTCGAACGCCTTCACCGCAGACACGCTGCTGATATCGCGGTCCAGCACCACCGGGGTGCCGCCTGCCTTGAGGACGGCGTCGACGACGGCGGCCCCCAGTCCGGAGGCACCTCCGGTAACGAGCACGCGGCCGGGGGTAGTGGTTGCGGGCGCATTTACTTCTGCAGTCATGGTGTTCCTTTCGATGGGCAAAACGAAAAACCTTGGGCGGCGGGGCGGTCAGCCCACCTTGGCGAGGGCGTCGGCGAGGCCCGTGGTGGAACGGGCAGGGTGGTACGGCACGGTCAGGCAGCGGCCGCCCCACTGCTCCACGAGTTCGGCCTCCGGAAGGCGGGCGCCTTTGTAGTCCCCGCCTTTGACCCAGATATCCGGGCGAAGGCGATCCAGGGCGGCCACTGGTGTGTCGTCGTCGAAGATCATCACCGCGTCCACGCATTCCATGGCCAGCAGCAGTTCGGCCCTGTCCTGCTGGCCGATGATGGGGCGGTCCGGCCCCTTGAGTCGGCGGACGGATTCGTCCGAGTTGAGGCAGACGATCAGGCAGTCGCCCAGTTCGCGGGCTGCTGCAAGGGACCGGACGTGGCCGGCGTGCAGCAGGTCGAAGCAGCCGCCGGTGGCCACCACTGTCCCGCCGGCCTCCCGCACCGTGCGGGCCAGCAGCAGCGGTTCGCGGGTGCGGCGCCTGCTGCCTCCCTGGGTGTGGGGCGCTGCCTGGCTCCGCGCATCCTGGGCAGCCGACGTGGAGGACGCGTGGTCCGGCAGTGCGGACACTCCCCCGCTGGCGAGGAAATCTGCCGCATCATGGACTGCCAGTCCCGCAGCCTCACTAAGGTCGCGGCCGGCCAGGAGGTGGACCGCCAGGCTGGCTGCAAGCCGGTCTCCGGCCCCGCAGGGATCACCTGCTTCCACCCGCGGTGCCGGGACCGTTTGGGGAGAGCCGCTGCCCTTCCGCAGCAAAACCGCTCCCTGTTCGCCCTTGGTCACCAGGACGGCGCGGCTCTGCCACTGCTCCAGCAGGATCCGGCCGGCCTGGACTGCGGGGTCCTGTACTGCTGGGTCCTGTGAACCTGCGTCCTGGAAGCCGGCATAAGCCTGCGCAGCCTTGCCCGCCTCGGCGGCGTTTGGTGTCACCACGGCCACCCCCGGAACGGGGTCCGGCCCGGAAGGATGCGGGTCCCAGATGATAGGCACCCTGCCCGCAAGCCCGGCCAGGAGGTCCCTGAGCTGCGGATTCGCCGCCAGTCCCCTGCCGTAGTCGGCCACGATGATCACGCCTGCCTGCTCAACCGCGCGGAGCATGGCGGGGCTGGCATCCGGAACGGGAGCCTTGCCGCAGCCCTCGTCAAAGCGCACCACCGGGTGCGATCCCGCCCTGACCCGGGTCTTGACCGGCGAGGGGTGGCCGCTGGGGCCGGACACAAGCCGCACCCCGGCGAGGTGCGCTTCAAGCTGGCGCCCGGCGTCGTCGTCGCCCATGACAGTCACCAGGGTGACGGGCCAGCCGTCCTCCGCGAGCATCCGTGCCACCAGGCCGGCGCCGCCGGCCCGCCGCTTCACCCCGGAGACGTCCACCACCGGAACGGGCGCGTCGGGGCTGAGCCGGGTGGCCTCCCCTGACAGGTCCACGTCCAGCATCACGTCACCCACCACCACGATCCTCATGACCGGCCCCGTCCCTGGAGCCCGGCGTCGGGAGTGCTTCGCCGCCCCACTTCCAGGTCGAAGGCACGGCACATGGCATGCAGGGCGATCAGGTGTCCTTCCTGCGCATTGGCGTTAAGGGCGTCAATCATCACTGCCTCGTCACACGCGTCGGATAGGGGGTTGGGGCCGGCCCCGGTGAGCGCCCAGGTGGTGATGTTGAGCCGGGACGCGACCTCCGCGGCCCGCAGCAGGTTGGGACTCTTGCCGCTGGTGGACAGCAGTATCAGCACGTCGCCGGACCGGCCATGGGCACGCACCTGGCGCGCAAAGACGTCGTCGTACCCATAGTCGTTGGCGATCGCCGTGACGGCCGAGGACTCGGCATGCAGGGAAATCGCGGAGAACGGTACGCGCTCGCCGTCGAACCTGCCCACCAGCTCGGCAGTGAGGTGCTGGGCCTCCGCGGCGGAACCGCCGTTGCCTGCGGCCAGGAGGCGCTGCCCGCGCAGCAGGCGGTGCGCCAGGTCCATTCCCCACGCCGCAAGCCGGCCGGACTGGCGGCGCAGCGAATCCAGCGCCGGCAGGACGTTGTCCAGGTGGGCCTGCACGATGTCCGCGGTGGCCGGGTCCACAAAGCCGGAGCCGGGCAGGACGGCCGGCAGCGCCGGAGGGGCGGCCAGGGTCCTCAGGCCGGCGTCACGCAGGGACCAGTCCGGAGTCACAGTGCCGCTCCTTCCATCGGGGCAACACCGGCAGGAGCTCCCGCCATCGCCAACTGGTAGGCCTTTTCGGTTTCGGCGGCCACCCGGTCCCAGGAGTACCGGGTGCGGGCGCGGACCTTTCCCGCGTTGCCCAGCTCGGCCCGCAGGGACCGGTTGCGGAGCAGCATGGCCAGGGCAGAAGCGATGGCTTCCGGATCGCGGGGCGGCACGTGCAGCCCGGTTCCATGGTCCACCACGGTGTCACGGAGACCGCCGACGGCGGCAGCCACCACGGGGACGCCGCAGGCCATGGCCTCCAGCGGAACGATGCCGAAGGGCTCGTACCAAGGGGCGCACACCACGGCGTCTGCGCTGCGGAAGATCCCGGGCATCTCACCGCGGGCCACTTGGCCCTGCAGCCGCACCTGGTCCGCCACACCGAGTTCAGCGACAAGGCCCAGCAATCGGCGCACCTCCGGATCCGCGTCAAGCACCCCCGAATCCCCGCCGCCGCCCACGATCAGGAGCTCGACGTCGTCGAACCCCGACTCGCGCAGGTAGGGAAGCGACCGGATCACCAGGTCAACGCCCTTGCGCGGCACCAGGCGGCCCACGGAGAGGATCCGGTGGCCTGCTGTCCGTGCAGCCGTGGGACCGTCGGCGGAAAAGAAGTCCAGGTCCACGCCGCAGGGGGCGATGGAGATCTTGCCGGTGTCGATGCCCATGGCCTTGAGCTCGAACACCTCGTCCGAGCAGGTGGCGATGATCCGGTCCGCGGACCGGCCCACGCCGGGTTCGAGCCAGCGGCGTTCCTGCGGACTGGTGTCCTCTGCGCCCTGGTGCCGGCGCTTGACCGTTCCCAGCGCGTGGAAGGTCTGGATGACGGGGATCCGGTATCCGGAGGCGGGGCGCCTGGCGGCATCCAGGGCAGCCAGGCCAGACATCCAGAAGTGGCCGTGCACCACGTCCGGGGGCCGCAGGCTCCAGTCCCTGGCCACACCGTCGGCGAGTTCACCCATGAAGGGCAGCAGCCCGTCCTTCGGAACGTGGCGTGCCGGTCCGGCATCCACGTGGACCACTTCCAGGCGGGGCCCCACCCGGACCCGGGCGGGGAGCTCCGTTGCGTCCCTGCGGGTGTAGACGGTGACGTGGTGGCCGCGCCTGGCCAGCGCTTCGGACAGTGCGGCGACGTGCACGTTCTGCCCGCCGGCGTCCACTCCGCCCAGGGCCGCCAAGGGGCTGGCATGTTCTGAAATCATCGAGATTCTCATGGGGTCTTCCTCTCCCGCGCCGGAACAAGGATCCGCTCGTCCAGGCCGTTGTTGCCGCGCTGACTTGGTTCAGCCGCCAGGTCCCCCAGGAGCTCGTCCCAGCGTTCCTGGAACCTGCCCAGCCCATAGCGCTCCAGTGCCGCCTCACGCGCGGCAGCTCCCCGCCGTCGTGCTTCCTCCGGGTTGGCCACCAGCCGCCGCGCACAGCGGAGCAGCTCGTCGATGTCGGCGGACACGGCGCCCGCTTCCGGCGGCACCGCCCGAGGTGCTTCGGTGGTTGCCAGGGCAACCACCGGCATTCCCAGGTGCATGGCCTCCAGGAGGGACAAACCCAGCGAGGTCCAGCGCATCGGGTGGACGTAGACCCGGCAGCGTGCCAGCTCGCGGTGCAATTCCTGCGTCTTCAGGTCGCCGCGGGAGGTCAGCCGGAGCGCGTCAACGCCGGTGGCAGCGGCGAGGCCGTCCGTTTTCATACCGAAGACCTGCAGGGGTGCCACCGAGGCGAAGGCCGGCAGCAGGTCCGTCCCCGTCACGCGGCCGCGCCGGACGGGTTCATTGACCACCACGCCGAGCTCCGCCAGTTCGCCCGTGTAGAGCTGCCCGGGGTCTGGTATTCCGTGCTCGATCACCGTTGAAACCGCAGCTCCGTTGTCCCAGGCGAGCCGGTTGAAGTGCGTTACATGGACCAGCGGGATTCCGGCCTGGTCCGCGAGCGGATGCCTTGTGAAGGGGAAGTCGCCCTTGGGGGTGTTGTGCTCCACGTACACGGCCGGCAGGTCCGCGCCGGGCCGGCGGCCCAGGACCCGCGCAACTTCGTCGACCTCCTCCGGGCGTTGCAGGACGACGGCGTCCACGGCGTCAGCGTCCAGCGACGCCAGTTCCACTTCACGCACTGATGCGGGCCAGTCCCGGCCGGCACGGCCAAGCCCCCACGGCCCACCGCCGGGCAGGACAGGGAGCAGGTACTCGTGACGGCCGCGCACAAAGGCGTCCGTCCAGGAACCGTGGACATGCCAGAGCAGGATTCTCATCTGTTGCGGGCCTTTCTACGGGTACTGACGTGGGTACTGAAAGAGCTCACTCCGCCCATCAGCCGTTCGACTGCCGCCACGACTTCCTCGGGCGAGACGGAGTCGAGGCAGGGGTGTCCCGGAACCGGGCAAATGCGGGCGCGGGTCAGCCGGCAGGCAGCGTTCTGGTCCCCCAGGAGTTCCAGCGGAACCCCGTAGGGTGCCCAGCGGATGGCCGGCACCACCGGGGAGAACAGGCAGGCAACGGGAGTGCCGACGGCGGCCGCGAGGTGTGCGGGACCGGTGTTGCCGGTGATGACTGCCCCGGCTCCCGCCATGACGCCGGCCAGCGAGGTGAGGTCAGTCCTGCCGCCAAGGTCCAGCGCCGAGGGACCTGCCACTGTGGCGGTCAGGGACGTTTCGCCTGGGCCTCCGGTGACCACCACGCGGTGCCCTGCACCCTGGAGGAGTTCGACGGCGGCCGCGTGGTGCAGCGGCGGCCAGGCCCTGGCGGGAACGGCCGCGCCGGGATGGACCACAATGTATGGATCGTGCCCTACCAGGTCCGCGACATCGGGAACGGAGGCGAGGCGGAGCTTGCCGTCGTCGCCCGCCGGGAGCCTGAACCCTGCCGCTTCCGCGATGCCCAGGGCGCGTTCGGCCTCAGGCTGGTCCTCCGGAAAGTCCTCCCCCGGTTTCAGCCGGACGTCAAGGAGGGACCCGGCGTAATCGGTGGACGCCCCGGTAATGCGCTCGACGCCCGCCAGCCGCAGCAGCAGCGCCAGCGGGAGGGGTGACTGGTGGAAGGACGTGAGGATGACGGCTTCGGTGATCCTGGAGTTCCGGACATAGTCGATAAGTCTGTCCGCGTGCCGGCCGGTCATCGCCGGTGCCGGGTTCATGATCCAGGGGCTGTCCCAGCTGTACACCTCTGCGGCCCCCGGCAGCATGGCTGCGGCAGCTTCTCCCTGCCTGCCGCAGAGCATCACCACGTGGTTGGGCCTGCTGCCGTCCGGGATCCGCCCATTGGCCACGGCCCTGACGGCAGGACCGGACAGGAGGACATCGCCCATACTGTCCAAACGCGCCACCAGGACGCGGCCCGTCACCGCCCCTCCTGCAGCAGGCGCACGGCGCCGGCCAGGTCCTGCGCCACTAGCGGCGCTTCAGCCACTTCCGCGGCGAGGGTCACGGGGGTAGGGACCAGGACGCCCGCGGCACCGGCCGCCTCCGCGGCCTTGACATCGGCGCCGATGTCGCCGATCAGTGCCGCGCCGGACTCCGTTATGCCGAGCTTCCGGCAGGCGCTGTGGACCATGCCCGGGGCCGGTTTGCGGCACAGGCACCCGTCCTGTTCGGCGTGCGGACACACTTCCCAAACGTCAAAGGGGCCAAGCAGTTCCTCCACCCTGGCATTCACCCGGGCGACGTCGTCGGCAGTGATCATGCCCCGGGCGATGCCGGACTGGTTGCTGACCACCCCGGTGGCTATGCCTTCGGATCGCAGGGCGTCAAGTACCGCTTTGGCGCCGGGCATTGGCCGGACAAGGTCCGGATTCCCGTTGTACGGCACATCGACCACCAGGGTTCCGTCCCGGTCGAACAGGACAGCCCTGAGCCTGGATGTTTCGGTGCTTACCATGTCCTCCCTGTTCCCCTCTGCCGATACCCCTAAACAGGGCCGGACAGTTTTCTCAACTGTCGTTTGTTATTCGTCCCCGGGCGCTGAACAGGCAAGATAAGGCTGTTATTGCCTGCCTGTTGCGCGTCATTCGGGGTGTTCCTGCGGCTTGGGCCGCGGGGTGCTGGGTGCCGGAGCGGGTGCTCCGAAATTCGCGCTCCGGAGCGTTGGGCTCCGGGTTCCCGTGCTGCGGATCCGGGCGCTGCGGATACCGGGCCCCGCCGATTCGTTCGGCCAGGGGAGCCGGGCGGCTAGCCCGTCCGCGTCCGGGAAGTCCTTCCGTGCGAAGTGTTTCCGTGCGCTGCGTCCCCCTGTACCGGGAGCGCGCTGCCCTCCAGCCTGCGCTGGAGAGCCACCAGTACCCGGGCAAGCCGGCGCGATACCTGCATCTGGGACATGCCCAGCCGCCTGCCAAGCTGCACCTGGGTCTCCTCGCAGAAGTAGCGGCGGTACAGGAGTTCCCTGTCCGCGGGATCCAGGTCCTGGATGGCATCACGCAGGCAGGCGAGCTCCTCGAGGCGCTCCAGCGGCGTCTCGGGGCAGGCCAGCACCTCACCGATGGACGGTGCGTCGGAGTGCGGGTTAACGGCGTCCAGCGAGTCCGGGTGCATGCTGCTCGAGGCCGAGATGGCTTCCTGCACGGCGGCGGGATCTTCGTCCAGCGCCCCTGCCAGTTCGGCCACGCTGGGATTCCTTCCCAGCGACTGGGTGAGCTCCGGCTCAGCCCGGAACATCCGGGTGCGCAGGTCCTGGATGTGCCGTGGCGGGCGGACCACCCACGTGCGGTCACGCAGGTACCGCTTCAGCTCACCCGTGATGGTGGGGGCTGCATAGGCGGGAAAGCTGTCGCCCTTGGACTGGTCAAAACCGCGGGCAGCCTTCACGAGCCCAAGGTAGGCCACCTGGTTCAGGTCCGCGCGTTCTCGTCCGCGCGCCTCAAACCGGCCAGCCAAGGCCTCAGCCAGGTCCAGGTAGCCCAGGACCAGATCGTTTTCGAAGGTCTGGCGCAACCGTCCCGATCTGGGGCCGGAAGGGCTTGTTTGCAGGGGTTTTGGCTGGTGCTGGTGGACGGGCATCGTATCCACGGCAAGTGCGGGAAAGTACTCGGGCATTGTCGTTGGTTCCCTCTGGTAGGGGTCCGAAAGCCTGCGGCAAGACTCAGAAGTAGGAAATCATAAGGTTGCTTATAAAACAATGGTTCCCGGATATAGGCTCTGTGTGTCAGCCGTACCGAGAGGCCACGCCAAGGAGTCCTTGCCATGCACATCGCCATCACGGGTGCCAGCGGAAATGCCGGAACAGCACTCCTCCGCAAGCTGCAGGCCCAGCTGTCTGAAAAGCCGGGAAGCCTGAAACTGACGGGCATCAGCAGGCGCCGCCCGGACACCGGCCGGGAACCCTACTCCGGCGTTGAATGGCACACCCTGGATATCGGCCTGGATAGTGACCGCGCCCAGCTTGATGCCGCCCTGGAAGGTGTGGATTCCGTTGTCCACCTGGCCTGGCAGATCCAGCCCAACCGGGATTTGGAAGAGCTGTACCGCACCAATGTGGCGGGCACCAGGAACGTGCTCGCGGCAGCGTCCAGGGCCGGGGTGAAACAGGTGGTGTGCGCTTCTTCCGTCGGTGCCTACAGCAAGGCGCCCAAAGATCAGCGACGCGACGAATCCTGGCCGGTCAACGGCATGGCGGGCTCGCACTACAGCCGGCACAAGGCGGAGCAGGAAGCAGCCCTGGACGCGGTCATGGCAGCAGAACCGGGCATCTCGGTGGCAAGGCTCCGGCCAGGGCTGATTTTCCAGTCCGATGCCGGAAGTGAAATCGGCAGGTATTTCCTCGGCCGGCTCCTACCACGTCTCTTGCCGGGGAAACTGAGGATTCCGCTCCTGCCCGCCCCGGACGACCTGGTTTTCCAGGCCGTGCACGCTGATGACGTGGCGGATGCATACTGGCGCGTGATCGACCAGCGCGCTTCCGGAGCCTTCAACATTGCGGCAGAGCCGGTACTGACGCCCCAGGAACTTGCCCGCATCCTGGGCGCCCGCAGGATCCTCCCCATCCCCATGGGACTGCTTCATAGGGTCGTCGGACTGACCTGGCGGCTGAGGCTCCAACCCACCGACTCCGGATGGGTGGAGATGGCTGCCGGCGCTCCCATCATGGACACCGACAGGGCCCGCCGCATCCTCGGCTGGGAGCCGACGATACCTGCCACGGATGCCGTCCGGGCAGTACTCCGGGGCATGGGAACGGGGGAAGGAGTAACTCCCTCCCCCGTGCTTAAGCCAAGGAAACCGGCACTGCCCGCGGACTAGATTCCCGAACCCGGTTCCTCCCGGTCACGGCTGCTGCTGCGGTCATGGGTGGAACCCCGGTCGGGGCGGTCATCCTGCACCCCGTCGTCCCGGACGCCGTCATGGGCAACGCCTTCACGGGCAGCCTCCCCGCGCCGGACGCCATCATGGCCGGCAACGCCGCGGTCATCATGGCTCGGCTGGGCCCCGGGGACACCCCGGCCATCAGTGCCGCGGCCTGCGTCAGCGGCGCCATCCCGCACGCCCTCGTGGCTGACGCGCTCGCGGTTGCTGCGGTCCCGGCGGTCCGGATTCACATCGCCTCGGCGGTCGCTGTGAACGTCAGGGTCGAGCTCGTCCGCCTTCCGCGCGCGTTCATTCACATCGTCGCGGAGCGCCTTGGCTTCCGTTGCCTCCTGATCGGCCTGCTGGCGCAACCTGGCTGCGTCCACCGCAGCCTGTTCTGCATCCGCCCTGGCCCGCGCGGCTTTCGCTTCACGCTCCCGGGCGTCCAGTTCTTTCGCCTCGGCCTCGCGGCGGATTTCCGCCGCCTTCTCCCGGTGTTCGTCGTCCCGCTTCTGCTGGATCGCCTTCCGGCGCCGTCCGCTTGCCAGCAACAGCAGCACAATCAGCACCACCACAACAACGGCAACTACCACCCAAACCCATGGAGCTGTTTCCAACTTACCCACCACTTTCCACTTGACGTGACCGGACGGACTGCGCCCTTCCGGCTGACTCTGCTGGAGCTGTTTTGAACTCGTTTTGCACTGGAACTGTTTTGAACTGCTTTAGCAAGGGTACTTACCTTTTATTAGTAATCATGCTTATTATTTTACGGCCAGTACTGCTGGTTCTTGATCAACAACCGGCCTTCTTGGAAAGAGAGAGCGAAGATGACAGAGAACCAATGGCCCGAGGATCCCGCAACCACGGCTCCCCCGGCCTCCACAGGAATTCCGGGTGAGCGGTCCGCCGCCACTTTCCCGTCAGCCGCAACTCCCCAGTACGGTGCAGGCCAGGCCGACGACAGCACGGGGACCTCCCGCAAGGATGCGGCCAAGGAGGAAGCGGCTGATGTCGCCCGCACGGCGAAGGGCTCAGCCCAGAACGTTGCCCAGACCGCCAAAGAAGAAGCCGCACACGTGGCGTCCGAGGCGAAGCACAGCGCGCAGGACCTGTTGCACCAGGCGAAGTCCGGGCTGACAAGCCAGGCCGGCACCCAGCAGCAGAAGGCCGCCGAAGGCATGCGCAACATCTCCAGCCAACTGCACAGCATGGCCACCGCTCCAGACCAGCAGGGAATGGCCAGCGACCTGGTCCGGCAGGCTGCGGAGCGCACCTCTTCCATGGCGTCCTGGCTGGAGAACAAGCAGCCGGGGGACATTCTCGGCGAGGTCCAGCGGTTTGCCCGCAACAACCCCGGAACTTTCCTCCTGCTTGCAGCCGGAGCGGGCGTCCTGGCCGGCCGCCTCACCCGCGGGCTGACAGCCGGGGCACCGGAGTCTTCATCCACCAGCGGCGCCACTGGCACGGCAGGGCTCTACTCCGGCACGCCCTACGGCGACCGGTACACCGAGTCCTACGTGCCGGCGGGCGGCACCGTACCGCCCCCTCCGGTCCAGCTCCCCGGCCCGGCCACCACAACGGCAGGATACGACGGCGGCGCACCAGGCAGCAGCTACTCCGACCCCACGCGTCCCGCCAGCCCCCTGGATAGTCCGCAGCTGGTCGAAGAACCGTGGTCCGGAAACCGGATTGCCAATGATCCGCTGGGCGACCGCGACCTTGCCGACGATCCCATGGCAGGCGATCCCCTCACCCGGGACCGTTCCAGGGATGGCCAGTCTGGCGGGCTGTGATGAGTAGCTCCATTCCGGAACCCGCTCCGAGTGCGGCGCACCAGAAGGCGGACAACGCCTCGCTGGGTGAGCTGCTCGGGGACGTGACCCGTGACCTGTCCACGCTGATGCGCCAGGAAGTCGAGCTGGCCAAGGCCGAGCTGAAGCAGTCGGCCACGAAGGCCGGCAAGGGCTCGGGCATGCTCGCCGGGGCAGGCGTGGCAGGACACTTCGTCCTTCTCTTCCTGTCCCTGGGCCTGATGTTCGCCCTGGGCGCCCTGATGCCGCTGGGCTGGGCCGCCCTGATCGTCGCCGTGGTCTGGGGCATCATCGCCGCGGTCCTGGCCTCGATCGGCCGCAAGGAACTCAAACAGGTCAAAGGCCTGCCCCAGACCGGGGAAACCCTGTCCGAAATACCCCCAACCCTAAAACCAGGTGAGGTAAACCGATGAGCGATAACCCGGACGCAATCCGTTCAGACATAGAAGCCACCCGCGCACGCCTGGGCACCAACGTCGACGCCGTGGCAGACAAAGTCACCCCATCCAACATCGTCCACCGCCAGACCGACAAGCTCAAAGACACTGTCAGCGGGGTCAAGGAGAAAATCATGGGCGCAGCAGACTCAGCCAGCAACACCGTCCACAACACCGTCCACACCGGCGCCGGACACACCGGCAACGCACTGCACTCCACCGGGGACACCCTGCACGGAGCCAAGGACACCGCCGCGGCCAAACTCGGCGACGCAGGAACAGCGATCTCCAACGCACCGGACCAGGTCAAAGCCAAAACCCAGGGCAACCCCCTGGCCGCAGGCCTGATCGCCTTCGGCGCCGGCATGCTGATCTCCTCCCTGATCCCGGCCAGCCAAAAAGAACGCGAAGCCGCGGACCAGCTCAAAACCGCCGCCCAGCCCCTGGCCACCCAGGTCACCGACGCCGCCAAGGACATGGTCCAGGACCTCAAGGAACCCGCCCAGGAAGCCATGGAAAACGTCAAGGCCACCGCCACCGACGCCGCCCAAAACGTCAAAGCAGAAGGCCAACACGCCGCCACCGACGTCAAAGACCGCGCCACCGACGCCACCTCAAACGTCAAAAACACCTAAGCGGCATCCAGTACACCGCGGCACACGCAAGGCACCCAGCACTACCTGACAGGCCGGCCCCGCCAACCGCGGAGCTGGCCTGTCCGTTTTTCGCCCCTTATCGAGAGGACACCCCATGGCCACTCATGACGCATCCGAGAGCAGCACCGCCAAAGCAGGCCAGGCCCCGGCACCCGATGATTCCCGGAAGCCGGAGAGTCCGAAAGACCTCGTCAAGCCGAACTGGAAATACATTGCCAAGAAGACCCTTCGGGAATTCAGCAAAGACCAGTGCCCCGACCAGGCCGCAGCCCTGACCTACTTCGCGGTCCTGTCACTGTTCCCGGCCATCCTGGCCCTCATCTCAGTGATCGGGCTCTTCGGCGATCCCCAGCAAACCACCAGTGCCCTGCTGCAGATCGTGAGTGGTTTTGCCCCTGCCGAGACGGTCAACACCGTCAGCGGAACTGTCGAAGAATTGGCCAGCGCACCAGCCGCAGGGCTGACCCTTGTCCTTGGCCTGGCCACCGCCCTGTGGTCCGCCTCAGGGTATGTCGGCGCGTTCGGCCGTGCCATGAACCGGGTCTACGAGGTGGACGAGGGCAGGCCCTTCGTCAAGCTGCGCGGAACCATGCTGGTGGTCACCCTCCTCGCCGTCGTCATCGTGGCCATCCTGGCCGGCATGCTGGTCCTGAGCGGCCCGGTAGCAGAAGCGGTGGGCGGCCTGATCGGCCTCAGCGGCGTCTTCCTCGCTGTCTGGGACATCGCCAAATGGCCTGTCATGGTGGGACTGATCATCGTGATCATCGCCGTCCTCTACTACGCCACGCCCAACGTCAAGCAGCCCAAATTCAAGTGGATGAGCCTGGGGTCCGGCATCGCCCTCTTCATCTTCCTGCTGGCGTCGCTGGGGTTCGGTTTCTACGTCGGCAACTTCGGCAACTACAACAAGACCTACGGCGCCCTGGGCGGCGTGATCGTGATGCTGCTGTGGCTCTGGATCCTCAACATGTCGCTGCTCTTCGGTGCGGAATTCGACGCCGAAATGGAGCGCGGCCGCCAGCTCCAGGCGGGCATCAAGGCAGAGGAAACCATCCAGTTGCCGCCAAGGGACACCAAGAAGAGCGAGAAGCTGCAGAAGCAGGAGGAAGAGGACATCCGGCACGGACGGGAAATCCGTGAGAAGTACAGCGCCGGGAACGGCGGGGACGAGTCCTCGGACGAGGGCCGGGACCAGGACGGGGGCCGCGGCTCCGGGGAGCCCCGGGAACCGCACCGGGACCGGGTCCGGGACAAGGTACGCGACCGCGCCCTGGGCGGAAACCAAGACCGGGGCGGAAACGACGCCCGGTAGGGCATTCCGCGGGGACTAGGCAGGACCTTCAAGATGGGAGAAAATTGTCTTGGAGGTCCTGTTTGGGTTTCCCGGGTTTTAACAAGGGATCCGGGAGCAGGCGGGGCCGGCGGTGAGATGGCCTCTTCTGAGACCGAGGCCAGTCCCCCCAGTCGCCGTCGGCCCCCTCGATCCACGCGGTCCAGCCAACCCCACCGGTCCACTCCACATGCCGTGATGCCTCCACCAGCCGGGCTTTTCCGCCTGCCTGCCGAGCCTGTCCAGACTGGGCTGCCTAACTGGACAAAGCGAGCCGCCCTGCCATACCTTCATGATTACTCTGTTGAGCCCCTCCGGGGCCGGCAGGGCCGCTGAAGCAGATACGGCGGCATCAAGGTCGAGCCCGAATGAGCGAACATGCCTGCTACACATTTTGAAGATTTTCTTGCCGAAGCAGTTGTCGCGGACAGGGAGCCGGGGCTGGGCCTCGGACGCGATGAGCTATATGGCCTCTACACCAGCTGGTGCCTCCTCCACAAAGCCCAGCTTCAGCCGCCGGAAGCACTGTGGGTGGCGTTGGGAACCCACGGAATCAACCCGGATAGCAACAACCTTTCCATGACCGGTCCTGCAGCCGCGGATTACATCGTCGCCAGCGCCCCCGACCTGGTCTGACACGTTCCCGCCGTTCGCCTCAGGCAGCGGCTCCCCGGTGCAGCCAGCCATCTGTTGAAGCAACCCCTGGCTAGCTAGCATGGGAGCATGACCTGCGTATCGCCGCAGGTCACCAGCCGAAGGGAGAAATGCCATGGGTTTGGACGACAAGATCGACAACGCCGCCGAGAAGATGGCCGGCAGGGCCAAGGAAGCGGCCGGCAAGGCGACTGACGACGAAAGCCTCCGGGCCGAAGGCCAGATGGACCAGGCCAAGGCTGACTTAAAGCAGGCCGGCGAGAAGGTAAAGGACGCTTTCCGGAAGGACTAGTCCTTCTCAAAGGGGCTGCTGCGCAACCGCAGCAGCCCCGTCCCGTTGATTACGTTCCCGCTAAACCACGTTCCCGCACATCCTGCCGCCCCGGGGCTGCCTTTATGCTTCCGGCGCCAAGGCGATCTCCATGCCGAGCGTCCGCAGATAGGCCCCGAAGCCCTTCGGGGCGCGGGCCTGTGTGCGGCCGGATGTCCGCACGCGGATAGTGTCCGTGGCCCTGACATCAAACCCGTGTTCCCGCAGCCGCCCTGCGAGCACCCTGTCCTCATGCGAGAGGTGCCGCGGGAACCCGCCCGCCACAAGGTACGCCGAACCGCGGACGCCGAGGTTTGCCCCGAAGACGTGCGGGTGGTCCTCCCCGAAGGAGTGCATCGACTGCCAGCGGCTGAGCAGTTCAGGTGCCATCCCGGCGGGGTCCACTTCCACGGACCCGAGCACCGCATCGGCTCCCGCCGCAGCCAACTCGAGCTGCCCCACGAGCCAGTTGTCCGGAACCACCGAGTCGGCGTCGGTGTTCGCCAGCCACAACCCGGCCTCGTCGCCAGGGCTTGCATCTGCCCCGGCACCCAGGGCCTGCCAGATTCCCGCGCGCCTGCTCCTTCCCACGCTTCGAAAGGCGACCGGAAGGACAGAGAAGCAACTGTTCCGGGCGGCGTATGAGGACGCTATGGCAGCAGAACCGTCCGTGCACGAGTCAAGGACCGCGAGAACCCTGACATCGGTTCCCGGCTGGACCTGCCGGAGTGTTGATGCGGCGGCCTCCACGCCGGCCAAGGCTCGGCCCAGGTGTTCCTCCTCGTTGTGGACCGGAATCACCACGGCCACCCTGTCAATGGGCGTCAAGCAGGCACCGCCGCCGGGGGCGCAATCAGGGTCTCCAGCAGGAAGTCCCGCTCCCGGTAGAGTCCGGCGGTGGGCCATGCCAACTGGTCGCGCACCCGGGTGTGGACTGCTTCACCGTCCAGCTCCCAGCCGGAAATGGGGTGGCGCCAGTGGCACAGCAGCAGGGTGCCGCCCGGGAGGATCGAGTCCCTAATTTTTTCGGTGAGGGCATCGAGTTCACCGGCGGCGAGGTAGTACCCCACCTCGGACACCACCACCAGGTCGTAGTTCCCGGCAGGCCACTCGGCAGGCAGGGTCAGCTGCCTGGCGGTGACGCCCGGGAATGGGGCCAGGCGTTGCGCTGCGTGCGCCAACGCTGCACCGCTGGCGTCCACGGCCAGCAGGCTGGTGCACCGCGGGGCAAGATCTTCCGTCAGCGTGCCGATGGAGCAACCGATCTCCAGGGCCGCGGAATAGTGTTCAGAGGGCAGCGCTGCGAGCGTCAGGGCGCGCTTCCGCCGCTCGTACCAGCTGGTGGTGTACTTCCAGGGGTCCGGCTCCCGGCTGTGGATGCCGTCGAAGATGCCCTGTGCTTCCTTGCTGGTGCGCGGCACGGTACCGGGGCTTCCTGGTTTTCCGGGCATGAACTCCTGCGGGGCAGTCCAGGCGAAGGTTTCAAACGGGCGGGAGAAGTGCCGCAGGAAGGACCCGCTCAGGAGGACCTCGTCACCGGGGTGCGGAGACAGCGGCCGGGTCTGGCTGGCATGCTCCTGCATGGCCCGCTCCTTGACGGACTGCTCTCCGGGCTCCAACGGCATCCTCACCCAGGATTGCCATTCGGGGTGCCCGGGGGTGGCCCAGTGCCAGTACCAGATGGGGTATTCCAGGAGTGCGTATCCATTGTCGGCGGCAACAGCAGCGGCCGCAGCGCCGAGGGCATCGTGGTCGGCATGCCCGTCGGCACGGTACGGCGCAACAATGGCGAGCCGGCCGGCGGGACCGGCCAATGCTGCGGCGGCTTCGCTGACCGAACGGGTGATGCCGGCAGTGCGCTCCGCCAGGCCGCTGTCCGGCAGGCCGAGGTACCGCCAGCGGCCGTTCAGCCCCAGGTGGGCCAGGGCCGCGGCGAACTCCGCCAGGCGCCTGGCAGTCAGTTCTTCCCGGGAGACTGTTGCCGACCCGGGATGCGAGGCCTCCCCTGCCGTGCATAACAGCACCTCCACCTCTGCGCCGAGGGCGTGCAGCCGCGCCAGCAGGCCGCCCGCTCCGAGCGTCTCATCGTCCGGGTGGGCGGCAAGGACCAGGAACCGCATGGCAGCAAGCTCCTCCGGACCGAGTGGAAGCTCAGGAATGACCGGAAGGCCCCGAGCGGACCAGGCCGACTCGTCAGTCCCCTCATCCGTGTGCAGGAAGGTCACCACGAAGCGTCACCTTTCAGGGTCAGGGAGCCCAGTTGGGCGTCGTCACGCATGCCGTGGTGCTGGCGGACGTACAGCGCCAGGTCAGCCATCCGCTTGGCATACGTTCGGTCGAAGGCCAGCGGTCCCGGCCCGCGGTTGCTGCCCACTACAGTCAGGACGCGTTCGACGGCGGCGGCACAGGTTCCGCGCACGCGCAGCGCATCGCTCCAAGGCGAAACCCGCGCGGCGTCCCGCTGATGGGAAGACCCCTGGTCGGCGGGCATCTGTCCCCGCCGGTCGATGCCTTCCGCTGTACCTGCCAGGTACTGCAGCGCGGAGGCCAGGGTGCGGTCCAGCTCGCCCAGCGAGGCCAGCGCAACCTGGTCCGGCTCCCGGCCGGAAAGGCGTCCGGCACGGAGCGAGTCACGGTAGTCGCGGGCGATGCCCACGGCTCCCCCGAGCCAGCACGCGGCCACCCCCATGCCGCCCCACGCAAAACCAGGACGGCTGTAGTACCAGTTGGTTCCCTGCAACGGCTCAGCGGGGACCCGGTCGAACCAAACGGTCCCGCTGGGAATTTCCTGCAGCCCCCTGGCCACCCACTCCGGTTCCTCGCAGGTCACGCCGGCGTGGCGCAGGTCCACGGCGAAAGCCGCACGGCCGCCGTCGTCCGTGTGGGCAGTGACAACCGCGTGGTCAAGCACCTGGGCGAGGGAACACCACGGCTTGGCGCCGCTCAAAAGCACCCCGGAACCGTTGCTCTCCGCGGTGAGCCGCATGCCTGGACCTTCCGCCGCAAAAACACCCCACGCGCCGCCGGCACGGGCAGGATCATGCCCTGCCTGGGCCAGGATTGCCAGGGCATCCAGGTGCGGCTCGAAGACCCGGGCAGCTGCAACGTCGATGGCGGCAACTGTGGCCAGCAGCTCCCAGAGAAGACCCGTGCTGCCTTCACCGGGCCGCGGCCACTCCTTTCCGGCTTCCTGCGCCAGGCCAAGCAAAACAGGCACGTTGCCGGCGCCGGCGGAGACTGCCTGGAACAAAGGATCCAGGCCGTCCGGGCCTTCCCTTCCGGCGGAGAGCCGGACCGCTGCGTTGGTGCCGGGCATGGCGTCCCCGGCGGATGGTGCGCTGTGTTTTTTGGAGAGTTCCTGCATCGTGGCGGCGGCGCCTAGGTGCCGGCCGGCTCGGTGACGGAGGCTGTGGGTGCCATGGTTTCGGCGTTGACCATCCAGGCCAGCTGTTCCAGCCGCTCGATGGCAGCGTGGAGCAGGTCGGCGCTGGTGGGGTCTTCCTCATCCACCTCGTCGTGGACATCCCGCATGGTCTGGACCGTCCGCTCCAGCCGGGCGGTGATGAGTTTGACGGTCTGCTTGGTGGAGGTCAGGCCTTCGGGGAACCCGTCCAGCCGGGTTCCGGCGGCGACGGTGCCGCTGCGGCCGTCCGGCAGGGCATGCAGCGCGCGCATCCTCTCCGCGGCCTGGTCCGCGAAGAGCCGGGCGGCTGCGATGATCTCGTCGAGCTGCAGGTGCAGGTCGCGGAAGTTTGTGCCCACGAGGTTCCAGTGCGCCTGCTTTCCCTGCAGGTGCAGCTCAATGAGGTCCGTAAGCACCGTCTGAAGATTGCCGGCAAGGGTGGGTGACGCTTTCATCAGTTTCCTCCACTGCTGCTGTTGGTCCGGCTGGTCGCCAGCCGGATTTTGATTCTAAGCATACTTAGCCGTTTTTTGGGCAGGAAGGTCCCGGCGCGGGTGCTACCGGATGCGTGCAAGCGCGAAACCGTCCCAGCCTTTGGATCCAACGGTCTGGATGACGGTGGCGTCGAGCCGCGGGTGCCCGCCAAGGAGCCTGAGTGCCTCAATGATTCCCGGCGCGTTGACCGGGTCCATTCCGGGGTCCAGGATTGCCCCCTCCCAGACGGCGTTGTCCAGGACCACCGTGGCTCCCGGCCTTCCCAGCCGGACGGCCCAGTCCAGGTAGCGGCTGTTGTTCTCCTTGTCCGCGTCAATGAAGATGAAATCGAAGGGCTCCCGGCCCTCCTCCTCCAGCGCCGCCAGGGTCTCCAGCGCAGGACCCAGCCGGATCTCCACCTTTTCCCCCAGGCCGGCGGCATCGATGTTGGCCCACGCGACCTCCGCGTGCTTGGGCAGGAATTCGCAGGTGACCAGGGTTCCGTCAGAAGGGAGGCCCCGGCCCATCCAGATGGTGCTGAAGCCGGCGAGCGTGCCGATTTCGAGCACGCGCCTGGCCCTGGACAGCTGGACCAGAAGCTTGAGGAGCTTGCCTGCATTGGGCGCCACTTCGATGGCCGGCATCCCTGCCTCGGCGGCGGAACTGATGGCCTGCTGCAGCGCAGGATCCGGATGGACCACGACTTCTGACAGGAACTCTTCCGCCGCAATCCACTCCGGACGGGGATGGTGCTCAAACATTGCCACAGTTTGGCACGGGGTGGCGTTGGAATCCAGAGAAGTTGGGTGCCGGCGACGGCAGGGGCCCGGAGAATAACCTGGTGCCGGCGAAAGGCCGACGGCGGGCCCGGGGGCTCCGCGGGTCAGGAACCGTCTGCGAGCGCTTCTTCCAGGCGGTCCACCTTTGCAGTCAGTTCCCCTGTGTAACCCGGCCGGATATCAGCCTTGATCACCAGGGAGACGCGGCTGCCGTACCGCCCCACTGCCTCCGTTGCCCGCTTGACGACGTCGAAGACCTCGTCCCATTCACCTTCGATGGTGGTGAACATCGAGTCCGTTGTGTTGGGCAAGCCCGACTCCCGGACGATTTTGACGGCGGCGGCAACGGCGTCGTGCACTGACGCGTCAGTGGGCCGGGAACCTTCGCTGGGAGCGCCGGACGGGGCGACAGAAAACGCAAGCAACATGAGGCCAGTGTGCCACGCCTTGCGAGCGGTGACAGGGCAGGATGGCGCCCGCGAGCGTCACATAACCCCCTACCGCGCAGTAACGGTGTTCGCTGAAAGCTCCGTTGCTAACCTTTTCGCATGAGCCTCGCAGTCGCCCGTAAGCCCCTCCGTGCCGACGCAGCGCGGAATGTGGACAAGATCATCACGGCGGCCCGGCAATGCTTCCGCGAATTTGGGCCTGAGGTACCGCTGCAGACCATCGCGGCTACCGCAGGGGTTGGCCCGGCCACCCTCTTCCGCAATTTCGCGGACAAGGAAGAGCTGGTACTGGCCGCCCTTAACCGGCAGCTCCGCCTCACCGTGGATCCCGTGGTGGACGGCGCCCTGGCGGACATCGACGGGGCCGCCGGCTTGTTGCGGGTCCTGGAAGCACTCATGGACGCGGCCAGCGCTGACGCCAACCTGCTGGGAGCCGTCGCGGGGCGGCGCGAACTCCTGACCGGCATTACCGGCTCACTCATGGAATCCATCAGCGTGCTGCTGGTGCGCGGGCAGGGGCAGGGAAGCCTGCGGGCGGACATTTCCATGACGGACATGTTCCGGTTGCTCGCCATGCTCATCGGCGTGGTGGACACCATGGAGCCCGGTTCCGACGCCTGGCGCCGTCCGCTGGCCCTGGTTGAGGACGCCATCCGGACCACGCGACCCACCCGCCCCCTGCCGGCCCACGTGCCCGTCCCGTCCACACCCGGAACCGGCCCCCACCTGGGCTAAGGCATGCAGTAGAACCGCGCCGCACGGGGCGCAGCCAGGGCTCCGGAATGCGGGCGCGCGCGTTTTGCCTGGCGCGCGGACGGCACCATTGTGGGCGTCCTGCGGGTGCAATACACTTCAGGAGGGGTTACGCAGCCAGCCTCCCGACTTTGGGATGGAGTGACCCATGAAGCAATCCCGGCAGTTCCGGCGCATTCTGGCAGCGGCACAATGAAGAGTTCACAACTGAACCGTTACCTCAACGATCCCCGCGGCCCCGAGGAAGTCCTTCCCTCGCTGACCGCGGAAGAACTCGCAAACCTGCTGGACGCCCTGTACCAGAACCTGGACACGCCTGAACCCGAATTCGGGGCAGAGGCATGGTACGAGATGGCCGTCGAAGAGAGCTGCCGGCGGGCCGGTTCTCCCGGTGGCGCAGCCCACGGCGTGGCCTAGCCAACAGGCTCCAACTCCCGCCACCCGTTCCAGCAGGCTCCAACTCTTGCCACCCGCCCCAGCGGATGTGCCCGGCGCCCTGTCGTCCCAACCTAGCGGGACGGGACCTGCCCGCCGTCGCCGCCGCCGTCGGACTCCTTGTGCCCGGGCTGCCCTGGCTGGTCGTCGCGTTCATTGGGCACGTGGTCTTTGGCCTCGTTGAGGTGCTGCTGCAGTTTTTCCTCGGCATCCCGGCGGCGGCGGGCTGTATCCCGCATCTCCCGGGTGGATTCCGACCCCCTGGGGTCAAGATAGCCTTGCCGCGGCTTCCCCTGCTGCTCCGGACGTGACTGATCGTTCATCTCGGTTCCTCCTTCGTGGCCGCCGCAGTGGATTTGCGGCCCTGGTGCCAGTCCACCACAGATCGGTTCCGGGATGCCCTTTGCTACCTGCCGCCGGCCTCTCCCCTGCTGCGAAGTTCCTGGCGCACCAGGGCATGCAGTGCGGGAATGTGGGATGCCGGATCCAGGTCCAGCGACGTCCGCAGGCTCCGGGAGAGCAGTTCGAGGTCCTCCTCCGGAACGTCAGCAAGGCGGGCAAACCGGGTGAAGAAGCGCTTGGCTGGGAGTCCCGCCCGCCGTCCCGGATTCTTGCGGCGCAGACGTCCGGATCTTTCCCCGGCTGCATGCAGTTGATTTTCCATGGTCACCATTCATGCGAAATTCCACGGCCGACTGCATAGCCGCCTTTATAGTACAACCGGAAAAGCGCAATTAATGTGATCTGCATCACATGAGGTAGCTGTATTCCCGTCCCTGCTGGGCGCTCAGTTCCAGCCCAGCATCCTCAACAGCGCAGCCGTTCCAGCACCGGCGAGGACCACCACCAGGAACGGCGCGCGCAGCGCCAGGGCCACGGCGGCAGCCACCAGCGCGCCCAGCCTGGCGTCGACAGCGAGCGACTGTCCTGTGGCAAAGGTGTTCACCACAGTCAGGGAGGCGAGCAGCCCGATGGTCATGGTGCCCGCCACCCGCGACATGCGCGGGTCTTCAAGCAGCCGGGCCGGAACGAAGTAGCCCACCAGCTTCCACGCGTAGGCGAGTGCACAAGCAATCAGCAGCCAGATCCAGAGACTCATCCGGTGGCCCCCGGACCGGCGTCCCCGGCGCGGTGCGTGCCATGGTGGCGCTCCCGGAAGGGGTCCACGTCAGGCTCCAGGCCTTCGTCGCTCCGGCCGTGGCTGAACCAGCCGATCACCGCTGCCACCACGGCCGCCACCAGGATTGGCACGCCGGCGGGAACGAACGGCACGGCGATGACGGTGGCCACGGCACATACAGCGGCAATGGCCACCGGCTCGCGTCCCTTGAGCCGCGGCCAGAGCAGCCCAAGGAACGCGGCCACGGCTGCGCCGTCCAGCCCCCACTGCTTGGGGTCGCCCAGGCCGCTCCCGGCGAGTGCGCCGATGGCGGTGAACAGGTTCCACAGCACGTAGATGCCGATGCCGGCCGCCCAGAACCCTCGGCGCTGCTCTGCAGGGTCCGTCTGGCCGGAACTGGTTGCCGTGGACTCGTCGATGGTGAGCTGTGCTGCCACGTACTTGCGCCATCCGGTGGGGTGCAGCAGGGCGTTGAGCTGCATGCCGTAGATCCCGTTGCGCATGCCCAGCAGGGTGGCGGCGCTCATGGCAGCGATGCCGGACCCGCCGCCGGCCACCACGCCAATGAACGCGAACTGAGAGCCGCCGCTGAACAGGAGCAGGCTCAGTGCCATCGTCTGCCAGACGTTGAGTCCGGACGTCACGGAGAGCGCCCCGAAGGATACGCCGTACAGTCCGGTGGCAATGCTGATGGAGATCCCCATCCGCACCGCCGGGGAGGCCAGCAGGGTCACGGACGTGCTCCTGCTGCAGGCCGGCGCAGGCTCCACGCCCACGCGATGAGCGGCGCCTGCAGCGGAAGGCGGACGGTGTGCACCTTCCGCTGGGCCCGCGTTCCCCGTGGTCCGTACGCCCGCTGGAGCGCATCGGCGTGTCCGGCCAGGAACGCGGTGAACATCACGGCGGTGCCCGTGGCGGCCACCTTCCGCGTTCCGGGGACAAGGATTCCGACGGCGGCTGACAGTTCCAGCAGCCCGCTCAGGGCGATCCATTCCTCCTGGGAGAGGAGGGCAAGCGGACGTGCGGGAGCGGCATCCCGGCCGGGGTCATCGTCACGGCAGAGGTAGCCCGGGACCACCTGGCGGTAGAAGGCGGGGTCGCGGAAGTGTTTCATGGCGCTGGCCAGCAGCAGCGCGCTCATGGCTGCAGCGGAGAGGGTCTGGGCGGCCCGGCCGGAGCGGGGAAAAGGCATGGCTCCACTCAACCACAGGCGCGGCGGGCTCCTGTAACCCTCAGGCCCAGGCCAGCTCCGAGCTTCCGTAGGGGACGGGAGGGCGGTCATAGTCGAGGGGTTGGCCGTCCGCCAGCAGTGGCGGCGCGGCGTAGCGAAGTCCGCCGTATGTGCTGGCCTGTGTCCGGAGTACAGGTGCGGGAGGCGGCCCTGCCGGGCGTCCCGTTTCGCCGGGTAGGCCGGGAAGCTCGGGGAGGGCAGGCAAGGCGGGGAGGTTCAGGAGTTCCTCGGCGGTGCGGGCAAGGGACAGGCGCGCCCACCCGCCCAGGCCGCCGTGCTGACGGTGCGCGAGCAACGCGATGGCACCGGCAGCCAGGCCGTACCCGGTGGCGTGGTCCAGCGCCTGGACGGGAAGCGCCCCCGGCTGCCAGCCGCCGTCGTTGTTCTCCGCCCCGTAAAGGTCCGCGATCCCGGAGGCCGCCTGGACGATGCTGTCGAACCCGCGCCTCCCGCTCCACGGGCCGTCGCTGCCCCAGCTGTCCAGGGTGGCCAGCACCAGCTCCGGCCGGGCTTCCAGGAGGGCCTGCGGATCCAGGCCGAAGCGGTTGAGGGAGCCCGCGCGGTAGCCCGTGACCACAACGTCGGCGGTCCGCAGGAGGTGGCGCAGGCGGTCCAGGTTCCCGGGGATGGCCAGGTCCGCCTCGGCGCTTCTCTTGCAGAACCCGGTGTCAACGAACTGGCCGGTGAGTTCCGGAAGCTGCGGCGGGTCGATCCGCAGCACGTCCGCACCGAGCGCCCCCAGCAGGCGGGTGGACACGGGACCGGCGATGACGCGGGTCAGGTCCAGCACGCGCACGCCCTGAAGTGGCCGACGCGGATCTTCAATGGGCCGGAGCACGGGCCGCTCGGTTCGTTTTGCCTTCCCGCCGGGAAGCGTCACGTCAATCCAGGGTCCCGTGCCGGCGGACCGGCCCATGGCGGAAGCAAGCCAGTCGGCGCGGGTCCTGACAGCCGCAGCCACCCCGCCGCGGGACTGGATGGCGGCTTCGGCTTCCAGCGACTCCATGCTGCGGAGTGCAGCAGCCACACCGTCAGCGGTGGTGGCACCCAGCGCTTCCATCAGCCGCTGTTCGTGATGCGGATAGTTGGCGTGGAGCCGGATCCACCCGTCCAGGGTGCGCCGGAAGCCGGACAGCGGGGCGAACCCCTGGATGGGGTGCCCGGAGACGCGCAGGTGCCCTGAAGAGTCGAAGGCGCCGGCGGTCAGGGCTGAGGTGGTGGCGAACCGGCCCGGCACGCCCGCCAGGAGGTTGAGGGCCGCCGCAGCAGCACCAACCGAACCCAGGCCGAGGCCTTCGACGTCCAGGGGCCCGGCCCACCAGCGGCGGGGACCGGACCAGGGCGCAGCCAGGAGCCCTGCGGGAGCATCCTGCTGGTGGAAAACCGGCCCAAGGCAGCGGAACAGCGGCGGCACGCCGGCCTAGTCCTCCTCCACCAGCCTCTACCTTCCTTGCGGCGAGGCAACCTGCAGCTGGCTCAGGACCCGGGCCGGCACATTGGTGGTGATCTCCTGGATTCCCAGTCCCGCACACAGCGCAACATCCTGCTCCGAATCCACCGTCCACACCCGGAAGCGCCGGCCGGAGGCGAGCCAGCGCTGGACAGCAGCCGGGTGCCGGCGGACATACTCGATGCCGGGCCCGGCCAGGCCTACCTCACCGTTGTCCAGGATCCTCTCGCCCTCGGCCTGGGTGGCCCTCATCAGGTTGGCAATGGCGCCGCCGGTGATCATCCCGAATCCCAGCCCGCCGCGGATCGCCCGGATGTCCACGTCGTCCACCAACTGGCAGATGTACTCGGGCGGAACGGAGCTGAGCAGGTGCCGGACCGAGTCCGGGCTGAAACTCATGAAAGTCACCGCCACGTTGTCCACGGAAGAGCTTTTGGGGTCCCACCCCTCGTTGCGGAGCACCTCAAGGACCCGGTCCTCCAGCTTGAGCTGGTAAGGGCTGGGGTGCTTGAGCTCGATGGCCAGTTTCACCGGCCGGCCTGCACCGCGCAGGATGTCCAGGAGTTCGGGCAGCGTCAGGAGCTGCTCTGACCGGGCGCCGTAGGCCTCCGGGATGCGGGCGCCCTTCCATGACGAGACATCCAGGTGCCGCAGTTCCCGGAGGGTGCGCTCGGCAACGGGTCCCGTTCCGTCCGAGGTCCGGTCCAGGTTGGCGTCATGCAGGAGGACAACGTGCTGGTCACGCGTGAGGTGGACGTCGCACTCCACGCCGTCGGCGCCGTCGGCCAGGGCCTGCAGGTAGGCGGCCCGGGTGTGTTCGGCGAACGCGGCGCTGGAGCCGCGGTGGGCAAAGACCAACGGCCGTTGCGGCGCTGACTCATCAGTAGTCATGCAGACACGGTAGCCGACCGGCCCCGTGCTGCGGGACTAGGCTTGGCACATGCAGGTGAACTCTGAGCCAACTACCCGGGAATCACCCGGCGGGCCCACCCCTTCCACACCACCGGCCTCGAGGGGCCATGCGGAGGCGCGGGCCGCCGTCGGCCACCAGCTGAGTGCGGGCGACGCCGACAAGGCGGCAGCGCTGCGGAAAATGAAGCTGGTGGCCCTGGGACTGCTGCTGGTGATGGCCGTGATCTTCGTCTTCGCGTTCGCGCTGCAGAAGGAATATCCGTGGCTCCAGTACGTGCGCGCGGCGGCCGAGGGCGGCATGGTGGGCGCGTTGGCTGACTGGTTCGCCGTCACGGCGCTGTTCAAATACCCCATGGGCATCAAGATCCCGCACACTGCCATCATTCCGCGCCGGAAAGACCAGATCGGCGCCTCGCTGGGCGAGTTCGTGGAGACCAACTTCCTCTCGGAGCAGGTGGTCCAGGACAAGCTCGCCAGCGTGAATATCGCCCGCCGGGCGGGCGAATGGCTTGCCACGCCCGCCGGTTCCGAACGGGTGGCCAAGGAAGGCGCCGCCGTCATCCGCGGCCTTTTCAAGGTGTTGAATGACGACGACGTCCAGGCGGTCATCGAGGGAATGGTGCGTAAGCACCTGCTGACTCCGCCGTGGGGCCCACCGGTGGGCAAGATGGCCGAACGGATTTTCCGCGACGGGCACCACCACAACCTGGTGGACCTGCTGGTGGACCGCGCCGCCGACTGGGTGGATGACAACCACGATACGGTCACCCACCTGGTGTCCGACCGCTCCCCCACCTGGGTGCCGCAGTTCGTGGACGGGCTGGTGGGCGACAAGGTCTACGTGGAGATCCTCAAGTTCGTCCGCGCGGTGCAGGCCGACCCGAACCACCAGGTCCGGCAGTCCATCGACAAGTACCTGAACGACCTTGCCCAGGACCTCCAGCATGATCCTGCGATGATCGCCCGCGCCGAGGACATCAAGGCCCAGGTGCTGGGCGACCCGGAGGTGCGCGAACTGGCCTCCCGCACGTGGGGCACCGTCAAGAATGCGCTGCTGGGCGCCGTGGACGATCCCGACAGCGAACTGACCGTGAAGTTCAAGGCGGCCGTGCGGGACTTCGGCTCCCGGCTGGTCAGCGAGCCCGAGCTGGGCGGCAAGGTCAACGCGTGGATCGGAGACGCAGCCGCGTACCTGGTGCGGACCTACCGTTCGGACATTGCGGGGGTCATTACGGACACCGTGGCCCGCTGGGATGCCGAGGAAACATCGCAAAAGATCGAACTCCAGGTGGGCAAGGACCTGCAGTTCATCCGGATCAACGGCACCGTGGTGGGCGCGCTGGCCGGGCTTGCCATCTTTACGGTGGCACACCTGGTTTTCGGCTAGGCGAAGGACTCCAGTTCAAGGCCGGCCGCTTCCAGTCCGGCCCGGACGGCGGCAGCCATCCCCACCGCGCCCGGCGTATCGCCGTGGATGCACAGGGAATCGGGCCTGACCTGGACCACTGTTCCGTCCACGGCCACCACTTCGCCCTTGGCAGCCAGCCGCACGGCCCGCTCAACGATCGCGTCGACGTCGTGCAGCACGGCACCCTCCTCCGAGCGCGGAACCAGCGTGCCGTCCGCCCGGTAGGCGCGGTCCACGAAGGCCTCGATGAACACCGGGTGCCCGGCGTCCTTGGCCTGCTTCAGGAGCTCGGAGCCAGGGAGCCCCAGGATGGGCAGGCCGGGATCGTACGCGTTCACCGCGGCCACCACGGCCGACGCCTGTTCGGCATCGTGGACCAGCCGGTTGTACAGGGCTCCGTGCGGCTTCACATAGTCCACGGAGGCACCCACGGCGTGGGCAACGCCGTCGAGTGCTCCCAGCTGGTACAGCACGTCGCCGAAAAGCTCGTCGAAGCTCATGTCCAGCGAGCGGCGGCCGAAACCGGCAAGGTCCCGGTACCCCACGTGGGCGCCGACAGTCACATCGAGTTCGTAGGCGGCCCGGCAGCTGTCCAGCATGGTGACGGGGTCCCCGGCGTGGAAGCCGCATGCCACGTTGGCACTGGTGACCAGCTGGAACATGGCGGCGTCGTCCCCCATCCGCCAGGAGCCGAATGATTCGCCAAGGTCAGCGTTGAGATCCAAGAGTTTTGCCTTCCAGCGTCGGGGTGTCCTGGGCCGCCGCGGCGGCGGTGAGCTCTCCGGGGATGGTGTCCGGCATGGGTCCAAACGCCTCCTTGGCGTTGGACACCACCGCACGGCCCATCATGAGGTTACCGGCTCCGCCCACCACCGCGCCGATGCCGAACGGCAGCGCCCGGCCGAACAACGCGGAGCCCTGCCGTTTGAGGAGGTTCTTGAGGAAGGCCTTCTGGATCCTGTTCCGGATGCTGCCGAAGCCCGGCACGGCCATCGACTTGGACAGGGCATTGCCCCAGGCCTTGTTGGCGCTCATCTCCCTGCCGGCAGCCTGCCCGCTGAGTGTCCCCAGGAGCGCCGTCCCTTCCTCGCCCAGCATGATGGCCATGACCATGGTGCTGGCCTTCTCGGGGTTGGTCAGCCGGATCCCGTGCAGTTCGGCCAGCGAGGTGGAGTAGAGGGCTGTTGCTTCCAGGAACCCGACGGTTGCGGCGGCGGACAGTCCCAGGGACGCCACGGTGCCGACGCCGGGCACGACGGCGGTCGCGCCCACCAGCGCACCGCCGCCGGTGACCGCGCGGAGGTAGTCGCGTTCCAGGATGTCGGCGAGCTGGGCTGCCGTGGCCCGGGGGTGCTTCCTCTGCAGCCGGCGGATGTAGGCCACCACCAGCGGGCGCTGGATTTCCACCGCCTTCAGGAGCATGTTGTGGACGCCCGGTTTGGGCTTCCCGTCTGCGTCGAACACCGCGTTGTGGGCGGTTTCCTGTGCTATCCGTACTGCGGGATTGCTGCGCTTGGCCATGGTCACCTCTGCTTGTCTCGCCGGCACGCCTGTGCCGGAATTCCTCATACTAAGGTTGCTTAACATTAGGCCACCGCAGGAGCGGCCACCCACCTGCCCCGTCCCGTTCGGCGCACTCCGGCGGGGCTCCTCCGGAGCGCTCCCAAAGCCTAGACTTAGCCTATGCCCACCCCCAAAGCCCTGCGGCCCTTTGCCCACCGCGAGTACAGGGTGCTGATCGCAGCGCTGGCCATCTCAATCTTTGGTTCCGGCATGTGGGCCGTGGCCATGGTCTACCAGGTGATCCATCTGGGCGGCGGCCCCCTCGAACTGTCCCTGGTTGCCGCCGCCGGCAGCGTGGGCCTGGTGGCGTTCGTCCTGGCCGGCGGCATCGCCGCGGACCGGGTCCCGCAGCGCCGGCTGATCATTGCCGTGGAGGGGGCCAACCTGGCGGTGATAGCGGCCGTCAGCGGACTCGCCATGACGGGCCTGCTCCAGCTGTGGCACGTCGCAGCGGGTTCCTTTGTCCTCGGTGTCGGCGCGGCGTTCTTCTTTCCTGCCTACTCCGCAATCCTGCCGCGCATCCTTCCCGCCCAGGACCTGCTGGCGGCGAACGGAATGGAAGGGTCCATGCGTCCCGTCCTCCAGCAGGCGGCAGGTCCGGCCGTGGCTGGCATCGTGGTGGCTGCCCTCTCGCCGTCGCACGCGGTCACGGCGGTGGCGGTGTGCCACCTCCTGGCGTTCATCGTCCTTAACTTCCTGGGCCAGCATGCACTGGCTGCTCCCGCCAACGGGGCCGTGGACGGTGCAGGCGGGCCGGCCGGCGCCGGTGCCGAGGACGCTGAGGTGGACAGGCGGTCCTTCTTCCACGACCTGCGCGAAGGGGTCATCTACACGTTGGGCACCCCGTGGCTGTTGTGGACCCTGGTGTGGGCCTGCATCTCGGTCCTGTTCCTAATTGGCCCCATCGAGGTCCTGCTGCCGTTCGTGGTCCGCGACCAGCTGGCGGGCGATTCCCGCATGTTCGGCTTCCTGCTGGCCGTGATGGGGGTCGGCGCCGCGCTGGGCTCGCTGTTGACCGCATCCTTCCGGCTGCCGCGCCGCTACCTCACGCTGATGATGGTGTCCTGGGGTGCGGGCAGCCTGCCGCTGGCCGCCGTCGGCGTCATGGACAGCTTCTGGGCAATCGCCGCGGCGCTGTTCATCTTCGGTGCCACCGGCAGCGTGGGCATGGTCATCTGGGGCACCCTGCTCCAGCGGCGGGTTCCCACGCACCTCCTGGGCCGGGTTTCCAGCACGGATTTCTTCGTCTCGCTGGCCCTGATGCCGGTGTCCATGGCGCTGGCCGGGCCGGCCGCAGAGGTGCTGCCCATCTGGCTGATCTTCCTGGTGGCCGGCGGCGTCTGCCCGGTGATGGCGGTCGTCGCCATGGCTGTTGCAGGGATGCCCGCCGACGAACTGGCCCACCCCTTGGACCAGGAACCTGCGCTGGAACGCACGACGGCGGCGGGAGACTAGGCTCCCGCCGCCGCCCCGCACTCAGCTGTTGGCGCGCACCACCGGGATGCTCGCCGTCGGATGCCCGCTGGGGAACACCGTGGGTTCCGGCTGCGGCACGGGCTCCAACGCCACCGTGGCGGGTTCTGCGCCCACCGTGAGCTGCCGGCCGCGGACGTCCACCACCAGGGGCTCCCCTTCGGTGACGGTCAGCGTGATGGAGCCGGTCTCGAGTTCCACCAGCAGCAGGCGGCCCTGGATCTTGAGGTGGAAGGCCAGCCCGTCCCACTCCGCCGGCAGGCGCGGGTCGAAGTACGGGACCGGACCCTGGTCCCGAAGCCCGGCAAACCCGCAGACCAGCGAGCTCCACACCCCGCCGGTGGAGGCAATGTGCACGCCGTCGATGGTGTTGCCGTGGGTGTCGTCAAGGTCGATGAACACGGCGTTGGTGAAGTGTTCCAGCGCCTCGCGGGAGTACCCCACCTCTGCGGCCATGATGCCCTGGACGCAGGCGGACAGGGTGGAGTCGCCGGTTGTCAGGGGGTCGTAGAAGTCGAAGGCGCGCTGTTTCTCCTCCACCGTGAAATCCTGCCACTGCAGGAACATCGCCAGGACGGTATCCGCCTGCTTGAGGACCTGGTGGCGGTAGATCACCAGCGGGTGGAAGTGCAGCAGCAGGGGGTACTTGGACCGGGGCGTCGTCCAGTCCCACGGTTCGAGGTGCATGAAGTCGTTGTCCTGGGAATGCACCTGCATCCGCTCATCGAACGGCAGCTGCATGCGGTTCGCAGCCGCCTCCCACAGCTGCCGCTCCTCGTCGCTGATGCCTGCATGTTCCAGGGCCGCGGCGGCGCGCAGATTAAACCGCGCCATCACGTTGGTGTAGAGGTTGTCATTGACCACGGCGGTGTACTCGTCGGGGCCGGTGACGCCGTGGATGTGGAAGAGCCCGTCCTTGCCGAAGAAGCCCAGGGAGATCCACATGCGCGCTGTTTCAATCAGCAGTTCGGCACCCATCCCGTCGCGGAACCCGGCGTCCTTCGTGGCCCACACGTACCGGTTGGTGGCAAACGCGATCGCGGCCGCAATGTGGAACTGGGCCGTGCCGGCGGCGTAGTAGGCACTGGCCTCAAGACCGTTGATGGTGCGCCACGGGAACAGGGCGCCGTCCACGCTCAGTTCCTTGGCCCGGACCTTGGCTTCGGGAAGCATGCCGTGGCGGAACTCGAGGACCTTCCGGGCGCCGTCGGGGTTGGTGTAGGTGAGGTAGGGCAGGAGGTAGACCTCCTGGTCCCAGAAATAGTGGCCCTCATACCCCGAGCCCGTCACACCCTTCGCAGGAATTCCGGCGACGTCGGCGCGGGCCGTTGCCTGGGCGAGCTGGAACAGGTTCCACCGGATGGCCTGCTGCAGCACGGACTCGCTGGTCACCACGATGTCCGAGGTAGCCCAGTAGTCCCGGTAGTGCGCTTCGCTCTCGGCAAAGATGTCCCCCACCGGGCGCAGGCCCTCCTCGGCAACGGCCGCAGGGTCAACCGACGGGTCCTGGATGGCCCGGCCAGCGGCGTAGCTGACGCTCTTTTCCAGGCGGAACGGCTCGCCGGGGCTGACCGCCAGGACGTAGCGGACGCTGCTGTCGTCCTGGTCCACCAGGGTCTCGAACGGCTGATGGCCCGCGGAGGTCCAGTGGTCCACGGCCACGCCCACCCGCTGCTTCGATTCGGCAGCTTCCCAGGCCAGCCGGAGCGACCCGTCACCGCCGTCAAGGCGCAGGGGCAGCAGGACCCGTCCGGCGTGCCGGCCCGCACGGCGGGGATCGTGGACCGAGTGGTCCTCCACAGGCTGGTCCTGCCGGTTGATCAGGGAGGAGGTCACGTCCACCGAAACCTCGCGGTCAGTGTCCACCTCCAGCGAGATGCCAAGGCTTCCCCTGGACGCGAATCCGACGGCTCGCCGTTCGGTGGTGGTGACGACGGCGCCGGAACGGCACTGCCAGGTGACCCGGCATTCGTAGACGCCGGTGGAAAAGTCAACGGAGCGCCGGTAGTCCAGCACCTCGGACTCGGCAAGGCTGAGGGACTCCCCGTCCAGGACGACGCTGAAGTTGTTGGCGTCCGGAATGTAGAGGATGCGCTGGCCGGTGCGGGCGAAGCCGAAGGCGTTTTCGGCGTGCTTGATGTCCCAAATCTCGTGCAGCCCGTTGATGAAGCTGCCGGGAAGGTCGGAGTCGGCTGCCGCCCAGTGGGCGCCCCGTATTCCCAGGTGCCCGTTTCCCAGGGCAAAGAGGGTTTCCAGGGTCCCCTCATTGCCCTGTTCGTGGCGGGTTTCCACGAGCTGCCAGGGGTTGTTGGGGAATCTTTCGCGGTCCGCGGAGATCAGGGCCATGGTGTTGGGTCCTTCGAAGTGTGGCCGGGCAGCTGGGTTGCTGCCGGCCTGGGGATGATTTTTGGGGGGATGACGGGTACTGAAACAGGCTGCCGGGGCAGCGTGGCTGCCTCGGGGAAGGCTGCGGTTCCTTAGGGAAGCAGTTCCTTGAGGTCGTTGACCACAAGGGTGGCGCCGGCGTCGAGCAGGGTCTGCCGGCCGGCGCCCCGGTCCACGCCGATGACGGAGTGGAAGGATCCGGCCTCCCCGGCCTGGACACCGGAGACGGCGTCCTCCACCACCACGCATTCCTCACTGGGGAGATCCAGCAGGCGTGCGGCGTACTCGTAGGTGGCGGGGTTCGGCTTGCCGGGCAGGCCTTCGCTGGCAGCCACCACGCCGTCCACCACCACAGGGAAGCGGTCCGCGAGCCCGGCCGCCGCCAGGACTGCGGGTGCGTTGCGGGAGGAAGAGACGACGGCGACCTTCAGTCCGCGCTGCAGCACGGCGTCGAGGAAGCGTACGGACCCTTCGAAGGGCTCGACGCCGGTGCTGACGATGTCGTTGAAAATCCGGTTCTTCCGGTTACCCAGGCCCTGCACGGTGGTGTTGGCGGGGTCGTCGTCAGTGGGCCCCTCGGGGAGCACAATCCCACGCGAGGCCAGGAAGTCGCGTACGCCGTCGAACCGCGGTTTGCCGTCGATGTGGTCGAAGTAGTCACTTTCGCTGTAGCCGGCCACCTGGGGCTGCGACGCGAGGAAGCCCTCGAATAGTTCCTGCCAGGCGCGCTCATGGACGGTTGCCGTGGGGGTCAGCACCCCGTCCAGGTCGAAGAGGATTGCCGATGCGCCGGCCCAGGCGGAGAGGCCGCCGGCTGCATGGCCTGTTGCCGTGGTGTCACTCATGGGTGGTGGGGTGTCCTTTCCGGACGGCGGGCAGCCTTATCGAGGGGTGCCGTGAAGTTTGGAGGCGACGATGCCCGGATGACCTGGAAGTGCGGCAGGTGCCCGCCCGCGGGGTAACGCGGTGGCGTTGACCCTGCCGATCGATGCAGCTCTACCATCATGGGCATGCCGGCGCCCCCAGACAAGCCTGCGGATCGGCCTGCCGTGCAGGCCAGGTAAAGAACATCAGGCGGTGGCCGGCTGCAGTACATCGTCCGCACCGCGCTGATCTCCTTGTTCGCCCAGTTCAGTGCCGCTATAACGGCCAAAGAAGAGTGTAAGCGCTTACAAATTTAGCTGGCAACTGTTTTTTCTTGCCCCGCCGACGTGACGCACTTCTCAGCGTCCCCACAGCGTCACCGCCGGTTACTGGTGGACCCCTCCGGCCGCAGCACGTAGTGGCGCAGGAAGGAGCTGACGTCCACCATTTCCGCCTTGGACATGGCGTGGCCCATCCCCGGGTACGTCCTGGCGGTGAGCAGCGTGTTCTCCTGGAGCCATTCCCCGGTATAGGCGATGGCGTCCTCATTGATGACCAGGTCCGCCTTGTCCCGCCCCCAGAAAAAGGGCGGCCGGGTATCGAAGGATTCAGTGAGGGACAGCAGCTCGTTCTGCAGCACGAAGCCGGACAGCCCCACCACCGCCTCGTAGTCCTTGGGGTGCAGGCGCAGCAGGGTGCTGGCCATCGCCATGCCCTGGGAATACCCGAGCAGGCTCACGCTGCTGTGCTGGCCCTTGACGCTGTTGATCCAGGCCTGGACGGCGGCGGCAGCCTTGATGACGTCGGCGAAGTCGTTGGCCAGGAAGTAGTCCAGCAGGAACCAGCCGTAGTGGTCTCCGATATCCATGGGGGCCCGCAGCGCCGCGCAGGTGAATTCCGCCGGCAGGTATTCAAACAGGCGCACCATGCGGGACTCGTCCGTACCGTAGCCATGCATCATGACCAGCAGCGGGGTATCCGCCCGCTGGTCTTCCGGTTTGGACCAAACAACTGTTTCCATCGGATCAGCCTAGCGAGGCAGGCGGCGAAGGAGCCCGACGCCGTGCCGGACCAGCGGCGGCCCCGTCCCCCGGCCTTGCCACGTGCGGGGAGCCGAGGCAGCTGCCGTCCCACCATTCACAGGGGCCACAGCACAACAAATGGGTTACACACCGCCCGGAAGCATTGAACACCACTACCCGGCGCTGTAGCGTGACGCTTAACGGTCAGCATGCTTAGCAACCGTCAGCGGGTGATGACCACGCCCGGCCCCCACCTAAGGAGCACGTCATGAGAATCGGATCCTCCATTTTCCTTATCGCCCTCGGCGCCATCCTCGCCTGGGCAGTCGCTCCAGGCCTTATTCCCTTCGTGGACCAGGTCCTCATCGGCTACATCCTCATCGCAGTGGGCGTTATTGGGCTCATTGCCTCCCTGATCCTCGCCTCGCCCGGCCGCAGCCGCCGCGTCAGCGAGACCCGCTCGGTAGTGGATCCCAACACCGGCGAACGCATCACCCGGAACGAAAGCCGCGACGGCGGGCTGTAGCCCCAGGGAAAGTCCCGGCTGGCTGCCTGGCTGGACATCGAGTGAACCCGACAAGCCGGGCCGGACCATTGCGGTCCGGCCCGGCTTTCGCGTCCCCCGGCGAGGGAGTTGCAGGGAGGAGCAGCGCGCGCATTTTGTTTCGTGTGGGTTTCCATTGACAAACCAACATAAGCAAAGATAAAGTCAAGTAACTCAACATCATGTGATGCCAGTCACGCAGACGTGCATACCCCAGGATGTGGGCACAGCAGGATCCACCGCACCAACTGAACTTACGCAACGGAGGGTACGTGTTCGCCGAGGAGCGCCAGCAAAAGATTGCCGAGCTTGTTGCCGGCAGCGGCCGGGTCAGCGTGACCCTCCTGGCCGAGCGCTTCCGCATCACCACCGAAACCGTCCGCCGCGACCTTGCCACCCTCGAAAGCGCCGGCACCGTCCGCCGGGTCCACGGCGGTGCCGTGGCAGCAGACCGCTTCAGCACCACCGAGGAAAGCGTCAACGAGCGCGCCATCCAGCGGCCGGACCAGAAGATCCGCATCGCCGAGGCCGCCCTGGCCCTGATACCGCGGAACGCTGCGGGAAGCGTCCTGATCGACGGCGGAACCACCACCGAAGTCCTGGCGGACATGCTCGCCCGCCGCGCCGCCGTCGAACCTTCCGACGCAACTGAACCGCGGGCGGAACTGGTGGCCATCACCCATGCCGTTCCGATCGCCGGCAAACTGTCCAGCGTCCCCGGGATCGCCCTGGACGTCCTGGGCGGCCGGGTGCGCGGCATCACCCAGGTTGCCGTGGGGCAGTCAACCGTGGAAGCCGCCGGCAGGCTCCGTCCGGACATCGCCTTTATCGGCACCAACGGAATCCACGCAAGCTTTGGCCTGAGCACTCCCGATCCTGAAGAGGCCGCCGTCAAGGCAGCCTTCGTCCGTTCGGCCCGCCGCATCGTGGTGCTGGCCGATTCCTCCAAGCTGGACACGGAAACCCTGGTCCAGTTCGCCTCCCTGAAAGATCTGGATACCTTGATTACAGACAGCGAACCAGGCCCGGAACTCGCAGCCGCCCTGGAAGAAGCCGGCGTTGACGTGGTGATCGCATGATTGTCACCTTCACCGCCAACCCAAGCCTGGACCGCACGGTTGCGCTTCCCGGCCCCCTGGAACGGGGCGAAGTGCAGCGTGCCGTCTCCGTCCGCCAGGAATCGGGAGGCAAGGGCGTCAATGTCTCCCGGGCACTGGTTGCCTCCGGCCTCGAATCCGTGGCGGTTCTTCCCGGTGCGGACAGTGATCCTGTCCTGGCCGGACTCCGCGAAACCGGCGTGCCGTTCGTATCGCTTCCCATCGATGAGCCGCTGCGCACCAACGTGGCCCTCACCGAACCCGGGGGCGTGACCACCAAGATCAATGAACCCGGGCCTGCCCTGGATGCGGACCAGCAGGAAGCCCTCATCAAGCTGCTGCTGGAAAGCTCGCGCGGCGCCAGCTGGGTGGTCCTGGCCGGTTCGCTCCCGCCGGGGTTCCCGGCTGACTTCTACCCCACGGTGGCCCGCCGGATCCGCGCAGCCGGAAACGGCAGCGCCCCGTATATTGCCGTGGACTCCTCCGGCGCCCCGCTGGCCGCGGCAATGTCCGGAGACGGTGCCGGCGCTGACGGTACCGCCACTGGTTCCGGGAAACCGGACCTCCTCAAACCCAACGCCGAAGAACTGGCGGAACTGGCTGCTGCAGCCGGCTTCGCCTCGGCCACCGCTGACGAACTGGAAGCGGATCCGGTGGCTGCCGCGGCAGCCGCTGCCGCCGTCGTGCGTTCCGGTGTGGGTGCTGTGCTGGCAACTCTCGGTTCCAAGGGAGCTGTCCTGGTAACGGCCGACGGCGCGTGGCTGGCCACGCATCCGCCGGTCGCCGCGGTCAGCACGGTAGGCGCGGGCGATTCCGCGCTTGCCGGCTACCTGCTCGCCCACGGCCGGGGCGCCGCCCCGGCCGACTGCCTTCGCCAGGCTGTGGCCCACGGTGCCGCAGCCGCCTCCCTGCCCGGTTCCACGGTTCCGGCAGTACACCAAACCACCCCGGACGCCGTAACCATCACGGCCCTTCGAAAGGATTGACAGTGACCCAGCTCATCACCACGGAACTGGTCGAGCTCGACCAGAACCTGGGCAACACGCCCGAGGCGGTGATCCGGCACCTGGCAAGCAAGGTCGCTGCCGCCGGACGCGCAACAGAAGTTGAAGGCCTCTTCGCCGACGCCTTCGCCCGCGAACAGAAAACCGCCACCGGCATCCCCGGCGGCATCGCCATCCCGCACTGCCGCTCGGCAGCCGTCACGGAACCCACCCTGGCCATGGCCCGCCTGAACCCCAAGGTGGACTTCGGTGCGAAGGACGGCCCGGCGGACCTGATTTTCTTCATCGCGGCCCCTGACGGAGCAGACCAGGCCCACCTGAAGCTCCTCTCCAAGCTCGCCCGGTCCCTGATCAAGAAGGACTTCACCGCAGCCCTGCGCAACGCCTCCTCCCGCGAGGAGATCGTGGAACTGGTGGACGGCGCACTGGCTGACAAGGCGGCCGCACACGCAGCGGCAGTTCCTGCAGACGCTGCTGCCGTCGGTACCGCCAGTGGCGCTGCCGGGGCTTCCGCGGTGGCAGGCGCCGGCGCTCCGGCAGCCTCCTCCGGCCCCAAGCGCCTGGTGGCTGTCACGGCCTGCCCCACGGGCATCGCCCACACCTACATGGCCGCCGACTCGCTCGTCGCCGCGGCCCAGGAGGCCGGCGTCGACCTGCAGGTGGAAACCCAGGGTTCCTCCGGCGCCAAGCCGCTGGACCCCGCCGTGATCGCCGCTGCCGACGCCGTGATCTTCGCGGTGGACGTGGACGTGCGCGGCAAAGAACGCTTCGCCGGCAAGCCCGTCATCAACGCGCCCGTCAAGCGCGGCATCGACGAACCCGCCAAGATGGTACAGGAAGCGCTCGCCGCAGCCTCGGACCCCAACGCCCGCCGCGTCCCGCACTACGGAGCTGAGGAACAGGCAGAGCAGGCTGCCGCCGAAAAGGGCGAGCACATCGGCCAGAAGCTCAAGAGGGCCCTGCTCACCGGCGTGAGCTACATGATCCCGTTCGTCGCCGGCGGCGGCCTGCTGATCGCCCTGGGCTTCCTGCTCGGTGGCTACGACATCACGGACGTCGCGGACACCGTGGTGGTGGAGAACAACTTCGGCAACCTGCCCGAAGGCGGACTCGCCATCTACCTCGGTGCCGTGCTGTTCAAGATCGGCGCCCTGTCCATGGGCTTCCTGGTCCCGGCGCTGGCCGGCTATATCGCCTACGCCATTGCCGACAGGCCAGGTATTGCGCCAGGCTTCGTTGCAGGTGCTGTCTCCGGCTTCATGGGTGCAGGCTTCCTGGGCGGCATCGTGGGCGGCCTGCTGGCCGGCTACATGGCCCACCTGATCGGAACCTGGTCCGTCCCCCGCTGGCTGCGCGGCCTGATGCCGGTTGTCATCATCCCGCTGCTCGCATCCATCTTCGCCTCCGGCCTGATGTTCCTGGTCCTCGGCGGACCCATCGCCGGCCTCACCGCAGCACTGAACAGCTGGCTGTCCGGCATGACCGGCGCCTCCGCAGTGGTCCTGGGGATCATCCTGGGCCTCATGATGTGCTTCGACCTCGGCGGTCCCGTGAACAAGGTGGCCTACGCTTTCGCCGTCGCCGGCCTGAGCGCCGGCGCGGCCGACAACCAGGCTCCGTGGCAGATCATGGCAACGGTCATGGCAGCGGGCATGGTTCCGCCGCTGGCGATGGCCCTGGCCACCGTCCTGGACAAGAAGCTCTTCAGCCTGGCTGAGCGCGAAAACGGCAAGGCTGCCTGGCTGCTGGGGGCATCCTTCATCTCCGAAGGTGCCATCCCGTTCGCTGCCGCCGATCCGCTGCGCGTTATTCCTGCCAGCATGCTGGGCGGCGCCCTCACCGGCGCGCTGACCATGGCCTTCGGCGTAACGTCGCAGGCACCCCACGGCGGCATCTTCGTATTCTTCGCCATTGGCAACGTGCTGATGTTCGTCCTCTCGATCATTGCCGGTACCATCGTCACTGCCCTGGCCGTGGTGGCACTGAAGCGCTGGGCAGCCCCCAAGACCGCTGATACCGTGGAATCCGTTCCCGCAACGGTCTGACCCTAACCACCAAGCTATCCGGCACTGGACCTACAGCACGCCGCAAGACAAAGGAGCAACAATGCCAGAACGCACCGCAACCGTCGCCAGCCGAGTAGGCCTGCACGCCCGCCCCGCCGCCATCTTTGCCGAGGCCGCGGGAGAATACGACCTGGACATCACCATCGCCCGTGAAGGCGAGCCGGCGGACGAGGCCATGGATGCTGCCAGCATCCTGTCCCTCATGAGCCTGGGCGCCTCGCACGGCGACGTTGTAGTCCTCCGCGCAGAGGGCGCCGGCGCGGACGATGCGCTGAACCACCTGGTCCAGATCCTGGAAACGGACCACGACGCCGAGTAGCGCACAAACCCCAGCGGCCGCCGTCGGGCCTTCCCTTCCCGGGAAACGCCCGACGGCGGCCGCCGGCTTTTAAGCCCCTCCTTGCCCATGTAGGTAGCAGCAAGTGTCGTTATGGCCGCTTGGCTTCATGCGGTGATCGCAACACCTGACTATTGAGGGGTGTTGATTTCCATGGCGGTGTTTTCGAATCGATTAGTGGCTGAGGTTGTTCAGAAGTTTTGGCAGCAGGTGGCCGACGGCGGTCGGTACGTTGATGCCGGTGCTGCGGTCGGGTGGTCGGTCACCACTGTCCGGAACGAGCTCCGTTCCGCAGGTGGGGTCCGGCCACGCCGTGGCCGTGCCCTGACCGGACGGTCTCTGACGTTTCGTGAGCGTGAGGAGATAGCCGTCATGCGCGCTCAGAGACTGACTGTCCGGGAGATGGCCCGCCGGCTGGGCCGGGCGCCCTCGACAGTGTCGCGGGAGCTGCGCCGTAACGCGGACCGGCCCTCCTCCTACCGGGCCACCACCGCCCATGCCCGGGCCCATGAACGCGCCGCTCGACCGAAGGTAGCTAAGCTCGTGACTAACGCGAAGCTGCGCGGCGAGGTCCAGGACGGGCTCAAGGCACGGTCATCCCCGCAGCAGATCGCAGGTAGGCTCCGCAAGGATCATCCGAATAACCCGGAGATGTGGGTGTCGCACGAAACGATCTACCAGTCCCTCTACGTGGAGTCCCGCGGCGCGCTCAAGCGCGAGCTGGCCAAGAACCTGCGCACCGGCCGGACCCTGCGCAAGCCCCAGCGCAGGCCCAACGAACGCCGCGGCCGGATCCAGGACATGGTCATGATCGCCGACCGTCCCGCCGAGGTCCAGGACCGCGCCGTTCCTGGCCACTGGGAAGGGGACCTCATCCTGGGCAAGGACGGCAAGAGCAGCATCGCCACCATAGTTGAACGGACCACAGGGTTCCTGATGCTGATCCACATCCAGCAGGGTGTGAACCGGGTTGAAGCCGTGAGGGACGGACTGATCGACAAAATGGGTGCCCTCCCGGACCACCTGCGCCAGTCGCTGACCTGGGACCAGGGCACCGAAATGCGCCGCCACAAGGAAGTGAAGATCGCAGCCGATATTGATATCTACTTCTGCGATCCGCACTCACCCTGGCAGCGCGGCTCGAACGAGAACATGAACGGGCTGCTGCGCCAGTACTTCCCCAAGGCCACCGACCTGAGCGTCTACAGCCAAACCGACCTCGACTACGTCGCCCACGAAGTCAACAACAGACCCCGCCAGCGATTCGATTTCTGCACCCCCAATGAGATGATCAGAACCTTCCTGTTGCGATAACCGCCTGAAACCGCCCGTCCATAACGACACTTGCTGCTACCCAGTTGGGGGGATCTACTTGGCCTTCTTCGCCGTGAACAGCAGGTACTCCCATTCCATCTGGAAGGGAGAGTCGCCGTGGGCATCACCGAAGGAATCAGCCAGCTCCGTCAGTGCCTGGTCCAGGGCTTTGACCTTGTCCCCGTCCTCCCCGATGTATTTGTAGACGGAGATAGTGGGGCCGTAGTGGGACTTGAAGTAGCGGACAAAGTCGCCGGGCTGGTGGAAGCTCCGCACGGCCAGGGTCTGCTTGCGCGCCGCGGTGTCCGTGATCCTGTCCCCCAGCAGTTCCCGGACGTGGTCCTCGGTGCCCCACAGCGGCGCCGGCTGGGCGCCGGGCGGAGGCGGCGGGGCGAAGGGCTTCATGGTGGCGAACATCCTGCCGATGAATCCTTCCGGGGTCCAGTGCAGCAGTCCAATGGTGCCGCCCGGTTTGCACACCCTCAGGAGTTCGTCAGCGGCCTGCTGGTGGTGGGGAGCAAACATGACGCCCAGGCAGGACATGACGACGTCGAACTCGGCGTCAGCGAAGGGCAGGGCCTCCGCGTCGGCCTCCTGCCAGTCCAGGCTGACTCCGCGGTTGGCAGCCTCGCGGCGGCCGGCCTCGAAAAGCTCAGGGGTGAGGTCGCTGGCCACCACCTTGGCACCCATCATTGCCGCGGGAATGGCCGCGTTGCCCGATCCCGCGGCGACGTCCAGCACGTTGTGGCGGGACGTGATGCCGCAGGCTTCCACCAGGATGGCGCCCAGTTCCAGGAGCATCTCGTCTGCGAGGGCCGGGTAATCGCCGGAGGCCCACATGGCCCGGTGCTTCTGCTTGAGCTCCCGGTCCGCCTTCGCTGCGTCCGTCTGGCCGTTCGCCTTGGCTGTGTCCGTCTGGTCGTTCATTTCCGCGCCCCTCTCAGGTGGCAGGTCAGAGTGAGTGACAGCACGCTGTGAGGCCACAGCGGAGGCTGTGATGCGACTCATTGTGGACGCACCGGACGCCGCTGTAAAGGACCCGCGTTGACTCATCAAAGATGCCCGCGTGGCGGTATTCGAAGAATCATTTGAGAATGCCCGCGTAGCGGCGTGTCCGCCGGGGTGGTGTCCGCCGCGTCGGCACTGTGAGCCATGGAGCTTTCGATGAGTGAACGCAGGGCTGTCACGAAGGTCATCGCCACCCGCTACGCCCGGGCGGACCGGGCCGGGAAGAAGCAGATTCTGGATGAGCTGTGCGCGACGACTGGATGGCACCGCGACCACGCCCGCAAGGCCCTGCGGCAGGCGCTGGTACTGAAACCCGTGCGTGCCAGGACGCCCCGGCCGCCGCTTTACGGGGAGCCGGTGATCGAGGCGCTGCGGTTCTGCTGGGCGGTGCAGGGAACGCCGTGCGGGCGGCTCCTCGCGGCAGCGTTGCCGGATCTGGTGCCGCGCCTGCGGCGGTTCAAGGAGCTGAACATTGATGCCGGCACGGCCGCGCAACTGCTGACGATCTCCCCGGCGACCATTGACCGCCGGCTCAAGGCCGACCGGGCGAAACTGGAGCCCCGCGGCCGGTCCCACACCAAGCCCGGAACACTGCTGAAAGACTCGATTCCGATCCGGACCTGGGCCGAGTGGAACGACGCGGTGCCGGGTTTCGTCGAGATCGATCTGGTCGGCCACGAGGGCGGCAACAACCAAGGGGAATTCTGTTTCACCCTTGATATCACTGACATCGCGACCGGCTGGACGGAAACCCGCTCAGTGAGGAACAAGGCCCAGAGGTGGGTGTTCGCCGCCATCAAAGACGCCACCGCCGCGTTCCCGTTTCCGGTTCTGGGCATCGACTCGGACAACGGCTCGGAGTTCATCAACTGGGAGCTCTTTCGCTGGTGCGAACAGGAGAAACTCACGTTCACCAGGTCCCGCTCCGGGAACAAGAATGACGGCGCCCATGTCGAGCAGAAGAACTGGCACATCGTCCGCCAGACGGTCGGTTACCACCGCTACGACACACCCGGCGAGCTGGAGCTGCTGAACCGGATCTGGGCGCTTCAGCGGCTGCTGACCAACCACTTCGGACCCCAGCAAAAACTTGTAGCAAAGGTCCGGACCGGCGCCCGGGTCACCAAGACCTACGACGCGCCCGCGACCCCGTACCAGCGCGTGCTGGCCGACACCGGCACCGTCAGCAAGACCGTCAAAGCCCGCCTAAAACGCGAAAACAAGTCTCTGAACCCGGCCGCCATCCAGCGCCAAATCCAGGCCCTCTGCGCAGAACTGCTGGCCCTGACGACCGCGAAACAAGGCGCCAAAAAGCAGCCCGCTATCCGGGCAAAATCAAATGATTCCACGAATCAACCCAGGCGGGCATCTTGACATAATTCCTCGGGGGACCCGGAACAAACAGGTCCCCGCTACTTAAACAGGTGCCCGCTACCGGAAAGCAAGCAGGCCCAGTAGTAGTTTCTTAGGCATGGCATCGAACCACGGAGCAGGCTCCGCAGTCCGCGGACCATCACGCCGGCTTGCGCGCCCGCGTGCCGGTAGCCTTGCCGGCGGCGGATTTGGCAGCAGGTTTCGCGGCGGTGGACTTGGCAGCCGCGGACCTGGAGCCCGCGGACTTGCTCGCCGCGCCCTTGGCCTCCGAGGACTTGGCGGCGCCTGCCTTGTCCCCGGCCGATTTCGAGGAACTGGTTTTGCCGGCAGGGGGCTTATCCGCGGACTTGGCTGCGGCGGACTTGGCTGGGGCGGACGTGGACCGCTTGCGCGCCGGTTTCGTTTCTTCCTCCCCCTCCCCGGCGGCGCCGCCGGAATCCCCGCCAGCCTCGTCACCAGCGCTGCCTGCCGCGGAACCGGAACCCCTTTTCCGGTCGAGGCTCCGCTTCAAGGCCTCCATCAGGTCGATGACTTCACCCTTGCTGCCTTCTCCGGCTTCCACCCCAAAGGTTTCCTCCGTGTCCAGCGACTCGCCCTGCTCCAGCTTGGCCTCAATGAGCTGGCGGAGCTGCACCTGGTAGTCGTCCGTGAAGGAAGCGGGATCGAAATCCGCCGCCATGGACTCCACCAGCGCTGCGGACATGTCCCGTTCCTGCGCGCTGATCCGGACATCCGCCTCCAGGGACGGGAAGTTCGCCTCGCGCACCTCGTCCGGCCAGAGGAGGGACTGGAGCACCAGGACATCGTCCTTGATCCGCAGGGCGCCGAGCCGGGTCTTCTCCCGCAGCGCGAACTGGACGATGGCTACCCGGTCCGTGTCCTCCAGCGCCCTGCGAAGCAGCACGTAGGCCTTGGGCGACTTGGAGTCCGGTTCCAGGTAGTAGCTCTTCTCGAACATCATTGGCTCAAGCTGCTCCGACGGAACGAACTGCACCACTTCGATCTCGTGGCTGTTCTCGGCCGGAATCGCCTTGAGCTCCTCTTTGGACAGGACCACGGTCCGGCCGTCCTCTTCAAAGGCCTTCTCGATGTCCGAGTAATCAATGACCTGGCTGCAGACCTCGCACCGGCGCTGGTAGCGGATCCGGCCGCCGTCGGCATTGTGGACCTGGTGCAGACTGATGTCATGATCCTCAGTGGCGCTGTAGACCTTCACGGGCACGTTGACCAGGCCGAACGCGATGGCACCCTTCCAAATGGCTCTCATTCATCAAGTGAACATCACGCAACGCCGCAGGTGAAGCCCCATGCCTGCCGCTAAGGACCGTGTCCGGGTTGCTGGGCGGGAACTGACCCTCACCAACCTGGACAAGGTCATCTATCCGGAGACCGGCACCACCAAGGCGGACGTCCTGGCCTACTACGCCGCCGTGGCCCACGTCCTGATCCCCGCGGCATACAACAGGCCGGCCACCAGGAAACGGTGGGTGAACGGCGTGGGGACAGCGGACAAGCCCGGCGAGGTGTTCTTCCAGAAGAACCTGGAGGACTCGGCCCCGGGGTGGCTCCCGCGGGCCGCCATCACCCACAAGGACCGCACCATCCACTATCCGATGGTCAACGACCCCGCCACGCTCACCTGGTTCGGCCAGATCAACTCGCTGGAAATCCACGTGCCCCAGTGGCAGGTGGACTCCCACGGCAGCCAACTGAACCCCGACAGGCTGGTCCTGGACCTGGATCCCGGGGAAGGCGCAGGGCTGGAGGCCTGCGTGGAAGTGGCCCTCCTGGCCCGCACCATCCTCCAGGACGTGGGCATGGACCCGGTCCCCGTCACCAGCGGCAGCAAGGGCATCCACCTGTACGCCGCCCTGGACCGGTCCCAAACCTCAGAGCAGATCTCCGCCTTCGCCCGCGAGCTCGCGCGGGCCCTTGAAGCCGACCACCCGGACCTGGCCGTCAGCGACATGAAGAAGACCCTGCGCAAGGGCAAGGTGCTGGTGGACTGGAGCCAGAACAACGCGGCCAAAACCACCATCGTCCCCTATTCCCTCCGCGGCCGCCCCACGCCCATGGTGGCTGCGCCCCGGACCTGGGAGGAGATCGGCTCCCCCGGACTCACGCACCTGGACTACAGGGAGGTCATGAGGCGGGTGCAGGACGGCACGGACCCGTTCGCCGTCGTCGTCGATGCCGGCGGCGACCCCCGCCTGGGCAAGTACCGCTCCATGCGCGATCCCGCCAAGACCCCCGAGCCCTTCACGGGTGCGCCCGGCAGCGGCGACACCTTCGTGATCCAGGAACACCATGCCAGCCGCCTGCACTATGACTTCAGGCTGGAGCACGAGGGAGTGCTGGTGTCCTGGGCGCTGCCAAGGGGCGTTCCGGAATCAAGCGGCAAGAACCACCTGGCGGTCCAGACCGAGGACCATCCCCTTGACTACGCCGGCTTTGAAGGGACCATCCCCAAGGGCGAGTACGGTGCCGGCGAGGTCACCATCTGGGACCACGGGACCTATGAGCTGCACAAGTGGATCAACGGCCGGGAAGTCATCGCCACTTTGACCGGTTCGGAGGGAGGTGGCCTGGGCGGAACCAGGAAGTTCGCGCTCATCCACACCGGCCGCGGCCAGGGGAAAGACTCAGAGGGACAGTGGCTCATCCACCTGATGGATCCGGGACGCCACGGCGGCAGGCGGAAACAGGCGGTTCCGGGGCAGGCAGTTCCGGGCCCCTCCGTTCCAGGGCCGGAAAAGGACGACGGCGGGACGCCGACCGGGGCGGCGGGCCCGGCACCCGGTCCCGGGGAGTACCGGCCCATGATGGCCACCTCTGGCGACGTTGCCGCCCTGCAGGGCAGCGACTGGCAGTTCGAACTCAAGTGGGACGGGGTGCGCGCCATCCTGGTGGCCGACGAAAAAGCAATCAGGATCTTCAGCCGCAACGGAAACGACGTCACCCGGAGCTACCCGGAACTGGCCGACAGGCAGTGCTGGCCGGACCAGCCGTTCGTGGCGGATGGCGAGATCATCGCCGTCGGGCCGTCCGGCAGGCCTGACTTCGGCCTGCTCCAGGGACGGATGAAGCTCACCCGGCCCGCCGACGTCGCAAGGGCGCGGACTGCCATCCCCGTCCAGCTGATGCTGTTCGACCTGCTGAACGACGGTGGCACGGACCTCCGGCGGCTGCCGCTGGCCACGCGCCGGCAACGGCTGGAGGAATTCTTCACCCCGTCCGGCTGCCCCGTGGGCCTCTCACCGGTTCTGGAGGAACAGGTGGAACACATCCTGGAGAGCGCCCGGGAACTGGGCCTGGAAGGGGTGATGGCCAAGCGGACGGACAGCCGCTACGTGAGCGGGCAGCGGACCCGCACCTGGACCAAGCTGAAAGTGGAGCAGACGCAGGAGGTGGTGGTGGGCGGCTGGCGCCCCGGCAAAGGCGGTCGGCAGGACACCGTGGGCTCCCTGCTGGTGGGCATCCCGGACGGCAGGAAGCTGCAGTATGCGGGACGGGTGGGCAGCGGGTTCAGCTCCCGGGAACTGGCGGAGCTCCGGCAGACTGTTGAACGCCTGGCAAGGAAAACCTCCCCGTTCCAGGACGTCCCGCGCGAGGATGCCGCGGATGCGCACTGGATCTCCCCCGAACTGGTTGGTGAGGTGACGTACAGCGAGTGGACGGGCACGGGACGGCTCCGGCACCCCGTGTGGCGGGGCTGGCGGCTGGACAAAGAGCCGTCGGAGGTAGTGCGCGAAGACTGAGCCGCAGGCGGGCGAGCTGGCCGCCGATCTTCGGGGAACGACCGGAACAGCACAAAGGGCTGGGAACACCTGTCCGGCGTTCCCAGCCCTTGTGTGCATCCCAGGGGATGGGTTTCCTCAGGAGGAGTGGGGCATCTGCGGCCGGCTGGTGCGGTGGATGGCCGTCACTGCGGCTCCCTGCCCCATGCGGCCGTGGCTTGCATCCCGCTCCTTCGGGTGCCGCCGCTTTCCGTTGCCGTCCGGCCAGGTGCGCTGCCCGGGTCCCGCCATCGGGGCAAGCGGTGCTTCCGCGCCCGGCATGTCAGGGGTGTCCATTGCCTCGGCGAGGTGGCTCGCCACCTCCGGATTGATGTGCTTTTTCATGTTGTCGTCAGCCATTTGTTCTTCCTTTCCGCGGTGAAATGAAGTGCTACCAAGAGTGGCCGCTCAGGGCCGTGTACGACTGAAGGAGAGGCGGGCCGGGCGCGGGCCGCAGGCGTCCGCCTAGATGAAAGAGAGTGTTCCCATGGCACAACCTTAGGGAGGCGCGGCGCGCCTGTGAACCCCCCTTTTCGCCCCGGCGGGAAAGGGCCGACGACGACGTCCCGCCGGTTGCGCGGAACGGCAGGAAACGCCGTGGCCGCCGTCACAATGGGCCCCCGAAAGCGGCGCTAATCGCGGCACTGTGGCGCATACCACTTAAATACTTGGGCAGCGGGTGCGCCTGTGGCGGGCTTCGCCAGTGATGGCAAGGGAATCGGCGGGGAGGGGAACCTCCGCTGAAGCGTACCGAGGACCCCGAAAAGGGCCGATCCTACGGCATCAGAAGGCCGTCCGCCACGGCATTCGCGTAAAATTGAAGGCCTGCCCAGAGCGGGGCAGCTACAAGTCGCAAGCAAATGACCTCCACAGGAGTTGCCCAAATGCCCACAGACCGAAGCGTGAACCACTCTTCCGCAGGCCTTAATCCCGCCTCCGGAACCAACCCAGCTGCACCCCCCGGAGCGACGTCTCCGGCGGCTTCCAGGAATCCCCGGAAACCAAAAATACTCGCACGGCGCCGGCTCAAGGAGTCGGACGTCAACGTGGTTGACCAGCCCATGCTGAAGAAGGCCCTCGGCGGAACCATCGTGGGCAACACCATGGAGTGGTACGACGTCGGCGTGTTCGGCTACCTCATCACCACGATGGGTCCTGTCTTCCTGCCGGAATCCGATCCCACCACCCAGACCCTGTTCCTGCTGGGTACCTTTGCCGCCACATTCATCGCCCGCCCCCTGGGCGGCGTGATCTTCGGCTGGCTGGGTGACAAGATGGGCCGGCAAAAGGTCCTTGCCGCCACACTGATGCTGATGGCCGCAAGCACGTTCGCCATCGGCCTCCTGCCCGGATATGCGCAGATCGGGCTGTGGGCCGCCGGGCTCCTGGTGCTGCTGAAGATCATCCAGGGCTTCTCCACCGGCGGTGAGTATGCCGGCGCCACGACCTTCGTCAGCGAGTACTCCCCCGACAAGCGCCGCGGCTTCTTTGCCAGCTTCCTGGACCTGGGCAGCTACATGGGCTTCGCCATCGGCGCCGCCCTGGTCTCGGTCCTGCAGCTGACGCTCGGCCAGGCAGCCATGGAGGAATGGGGCTGGCGGATTCCCTTCCTGATCGCCGGCCCGCTGGGACTGATCGCCGTCTACTTCCGGAGCAAGATCGAGGAATCCCCGCAGTTCCAGGCCACCCTGGATGCCCAGGAGGACCTTGCCAAGAATGCTGCCGCCTCTGACCAGGCAACGGCCAAGGGCCCGGTGGGAATCGTCAAGGCCTACTGGCGCTCCATCGTTGTTGCCATGGTCCTGGTGGCGGCGGCCAACACGGCCGGCTACGCGCTCACGTCCTACATGCCCACATACCTCACTGAGTCCAAGGGCTACGATCCGGTGCACGGCACCCTGCTGACCATCCCCGTGCTGGTGGTCATGAGCCTCTGCATTCCGCTGACCGGGAAGTTGTCGGACCGGATCGGCCGCAGGCCCGTCCTGTGGATCGGGGCAGTCAGCACGGTGGTTTTGGCCATTCCGGCCTTCATGCTGATCGGCATCGGTGAGATCTGGTCAACCCTGGCCGGCCTGGCGCTGATTGCGTTCCCCGTGACCTTCTACGTTGCCAACCTGGCCTCGGCCCTCCCGGCGCAGTTCCCCACCTCCAGCCGGTATGGGGCCATGGGCATCGCGTACAACTTCTCGGTGGCGATCTTCGGCGGCACCACGCCGTTCATCGTCGCAGCCCTCATCGGCGCCACGGGCAACGACATGATGCCCGCGTACTACCTGATGGCAACCTCGCTGGTGGGCGCCGTGGCCATCTACTTCCTGAAGGAGTCGGCCCAGCGTCCGCTGCCCGGATCCATGCCCAGCGTGGATACCCAGGCTGAGGCCCGCGAACTTGTTGCCACGCAGGACGAGAACCCGCTGCTCAACCTGGACGAACTCCCGTTCGACGAACAGGACATCACCGATTCACGGGATACCGGGAAGGTTGCTGCCGGCGTCTAGCCTGTCCTGCCGCAGCACCGCCTGCGGCGCAACCTTTCCGGGGCACGTCATGCAGCCCCGCTCAGAAGGCCCGTCCCGCGTGTTTCCTTGGGGGAAGCACGCTGGGCGGGCCTTTGGCGTCCCAGTCACAATGACGCCCCATGTCCCCTGGCCCCCGGCGGAAATGACCGGCCGTGCCGCCCGGTGGTAACTTCCTGATGGCCGGTCGGGAAATCAGCAGGAGGTTGGGTGCCATGGAACGCGTCCTCCTTCAGGTGCGCGCGCTCCACCGGCTGGAGCCGGCCAACAACGACCATCTCGCCGCCGCCCGCGTGGCCCTCAGCGTGGCCGTTCCGTCGCTCCTGCTTCTGGCAGCGGGCCGCACCGACCTGATCATTTACGCCGTGTTTGGTGCCCTGACCGGCATGTACGGCCGGTCCGAACCGCACCAGCTGCGGCTCAGGCACCAGTCCCAGGCCGCCGTCGTCCTGCTCACCGGCGTGGCTGTGGGTGTGTTCCTGTCCGTAAACCATCTCCACTCTTGGTGGCTGGTGGGCGTGGAGGCCGCCCTGGCCGGCGTCGGATCGGTCTTTGCTGACCGCGTACGGCTCAAGCCCAACGGACCGTTTTTCGGGATCCTTGCACTGGGCGCCTGCGCCTCGGTACCCACGGTGGTGCCCTGGCAGATGGCCATCCTGATCGCCGCAGGCTCCGCCGCGTTCTCCATGCTGGTGGGGTTCGGCGGCTGGTTCCGCCGGAGGTCCTGGCAGCGCGGCGCCGTCCGGGCTGCTCCCGGCGTGACCCCCGCCGGGCACCGGGAGGTGCTGGTGCACGCCGCCCGCTACATCCTGGCTGTAGGTGCCGCCGGCACGGCAGGCGTCCTGACGGGAGGCGGGCATCCGCACTGGGCCATGGCGGCAGCCGCCGTGCCGCTCGCGGGAGCCGACCTCCCCAGCAGCGTCCGGCGCGGCGTCCACCGCATTGTGGGAACGTTCCTGGGGCTGGCAGTGACCGCCGTCGTGATTCTTCCCGTTCCTTGGTCCCTGGCGGGCCTGTTTCCGGGCGGGCAGGCCGTGGTGCTGGCCCTCCTGGTGGTCCTCTTCCAGTTCACCACCGAGCTCTTCATGACCCGCCACTACGGTCTTGCCATGGTTTCCTTTACGCCCGTGATCCTGCTGATGACACAGCTTGCCCATCCCATCGATCCCGCGGTCCTGATCCTGGAGCGCGGGGCGGAGACCCTGGCAGGGGCCCTGGTGGGGATCGCCGTGGTGGTGGCCGTCCGGCCGGCAGCGACCCGCACGCCGGCTGCCCTACTGGGGCGTGCGGGCGCCCTTCGGCCTCCGCGCAGGCCCCGCCACTAGCCGTGCCGGCGCTATCCGCGCCACGGCCGCCACTACTTTGTACCGCCTGGACGGGATGGAAACTGCTTTGCCCCGCGCGTTGTCCGCCAGGCCGTCACGGACCACCCGCCCGGCATGCAGCCACGCCCACGACGGCGCGACAGACTTGTCCATCCCCATCCGGTCGTGGAACTCCGTGTGGGTGAAGCCGGGGCAGACCGCGGTGACCTTGATACCCTGCCTGGCGTAGGCGAGGTTCGCCCACCGGCTGAAACTCACCAGCCAGGCCTTGGCAGCGGAGTACGTCCCCCGGGGGAGGAAGGCCGCAATGCTGGCCACGTTGATGATCCGGCCGGAACGGCGCTCCAGCATCCCCTTCAAGGCTGCATGGGTCAGCTCCATGGCCGTTTCCCCATGCAGCTTCAGGTGCTTTTTCTCCTCCGAGATGGGGTTGTCCTCGAAGTTGTGCAACAGCCCGATCCCGGCGTTGTTCACCAGGATCTCCACCGGACGCTGCGGATCGGACAGGCGTCCGACGACGGCTGCCACGCCGTCGTCTGACGCGAGGTCTGCTGGGAGTACCTCAGCCGTGACCCCGTAACGCCGCTCCAGCTCCGCCGCGGATTCCTCGAGGCGGGCGCGGTTCCGTGCCACCAGCACCACGTCGTGGCCCTGCGAGGCGAGCTGCCGGGCGAACTCGGCTCCCAGCCCGGCACTGGCTCCGGTGATGAGGGCGGTGGTCCTGGCGGCTGCATCGGAAGTCTTTGGGGTCATGGGGCAAGCCTAGCCAGATCCCTCCTCCGTGGCCTGCGCTGCGCGGAACCTGGCAAGGGGGTTGGCCAGCCGGCCGGCCATCTGGAGTCCCCCGGAGGGGTCGGTGAGGTCCAGCATCTGCTGGTTGTTGCGCAGTTGGAGCCGGTTCAGGCAGGACAGCTCGAAGTCCGCCGCGAAAAGGTCATGGCGGGCGAACTGGGCTGCGAGCTCGGGATGCTGGGCCTGGTAGTCCTTGATGGCCTCCGCGGCCGTCCGCCAGAAGCCCTCCTGGGCCAGGATGCCCTCCTCTTCAAACAGGGCGGCCAGGAAGCGGAAGATGCAGTCGAAGATGTCCGTGAAGATGGCCAGGACCTTCTCGCCGTCGGGGATGTCCGCCTTGATGCGCGAGACGTCCCCGGGGAGGTCCACCCTCTCCCCCATCACCACGATCTCCTCGGCAATGTCCTTCATGATTGCCCTGACGGGGACGCCGTCCTCCAGCACCAGGATCACGTTCTCGCCGTGCGGCATGAAGGCCAGTTCGTACCGGTAGAGGCAGTGGACCAGCGGGACGAGGTAGGCCTCGAAGTAGCGCCGCAGCCACTCCTCGGGGCGGAGGCCGGAACGCTCCACCAGGGCTGCCACCATGGGCGTGCCGGCGGAATCGGTGTGCAGGAGCGAGGCCATGGTGGCCAGTTGCTGCCCGTCCGCCAGCAGCGGCAGCGGGCTTTCGCGCCAGAGTGCGGAGAGCATCTTGCGGTAGGGGGACCCGGGCGCGGACCCTGCCTCGTAGTACCCGTTGTGGTAGCCGATCGCTGCCACCTCGGCGATCATGGTGAAGCCACGCCGCTGCAGCGCGCCGTCCGCCTCGATCAGGTTCCGCAGCCAGCCGTTGATGGCGGGCGTGGCTTTCATGTACTGCGGCGACAGGCCCCGCATGAAGCCCATGTTGAGCACGGACATGGCGGTCTTGACGTAGGTCCGCTCCGGCGCAGTGACATTGAAGAACGTGCGGATGGACTGCTGTGCCTGGTAGCTGTCCGACCCGGTTCCCACATGCACAATGCGCTGCCGGGCAATCTCCGCGGCGAAGGTGACAGCCAGTTTGTTCTCCCACTGCCATGGGTGGACCGGCATCAGGAAGTAGAGGTCCGGGTCCAGGCCCAGCGCGTGGAGCCGGGCGTGGAAGGTGCCCAGGAGGGGGCCCAGTTCGGCGTCCAGGTGGGCCCGGTAGTCCAGCCCTTCGGCGGCGGTGAAGACGGCGCTGCTCCGGTGCACGGCGATCCATTCCAGCAGGACCGGGGCGCCGGTTTCCGGGGCGAAGGCGTGGTAGTCGCTGATGCCGAAGCCCAGGCGCCCGTTGTTGGCGACGAAGCACGGGTGGCCTTCCGTCATGCTGCGCTCGATGGCCTGGAAGTCAGCCGCCGGGTTCTGTCCGCCGGTGATGCCGGCCGCCAGCCCGGCCGACGACGGCTGGCCGGCCCATTGCCTGTACGCATGGCTTGCCAGCGTGCTGCTGATCTCCTCCAGGTAGACGGGCAGCATCTGGATGTTGATGCCAAGGGTTTCATGGAACGCCGTGACGAACTCCAGCACGTCCAGCGGCGCCTCGGTGCCGTCCCGGAAATACCTGATGGAATCAGCGTCGATGGACCAGTGTTCGAGTTCCAGGAGCCGGGCGTCGAAGTGGTACTGGTGCGTGCCGTCGCCGCTGGCCAGACGGTAGCTGCCGCTTCCGTTCACCGGTTCGGGGGCCAGGATCCGTTCGTGCGAAAACTCGGCGAGCGCCTTGCGCAACAGGTGCCGGTTCGCCCTGGCCCAGGCCTCTGCCGTGAGGTGCGGGACGGGGGCGGCGGGCTGGCCGGCGGTGGTGGATTGTTCGAGCTGGATGGTCACAGTGATGCTCCCTGGGGGATAAGCGGGCGGGACGGCATGGCGGGAAGGGCGGTGCGGGCGGGCAGGGCGGTGCAGGCGGCGAGGTAGTCGGACCGGCAGCAGAAGCTCAACAGCGCTTCCTTGTCCGGGAGGGTCACCACACCCGCGGGCTGGAAGCCCAGCCGCTCGTTGAGGACATGGATTTTTGTGTTCCGCGCATCCGGTTCCACCACGATGCGCTCCACCCCGGGCACGCTGAACAGGCGGCCCAGCACAGCATCCATCACCGCTGCGGTGTAGCCGGGCTCAGGACCTTCCGACGGCGGCGCCACCAGCAGGTGCATGCCCACGTCACCGGGCAGGACAGGATAAACGGCTGCCAGCGGCGAGTAGGCCGGCTGGTATTCCTCCATTAGGAAGGCGGGAGTGCCGCCGTCGAGCCCCAGCAGGGCGTGGTGGTGGCCGCTTGACTGGATCTTTGCGTACTCCCGGGCCACGTCTTCAACGGTGGCGGAGAGCATGCCCCAAAACGTGGCGTAGGGCCGGGTCACCCAGCTGTGCAGGAGTGCGGCATCGGTTGCGGGATCGAGGCAGCGGAACGAGAACCTCATGCCGGCATCCCCGCCCCGATGCCAGCGGCTGCGGTGCCGTAAACTGCGGTGCCGGAAACTGCGGTGCTCCCGGGCCGGCTGGGGGGCCGTCCCCCGCCGCGGGCGGCCGGGTCCGCGGGTGCCCCGAACTGCTGGAAGGCGATGCTCTCCTCCACCGGGTATACCTCCCGGCCGGTGATTTCCCGCAGGATGCAGGAGTTGCGGTACGCGCCCATGCCCAGGTCCGGGGTGACGAAGCCGTGGGTGTGCAGTTCGGCGTTCTGGACGAAGATTTCCCCGGGCTGGACGCCGGTGCTGTAGTTCCGGTCCACTGCGAACCTGCCGGCACCGTCCCGGGCGATGCGGTCCCGCACGCCTGCCAGGAATCCCGGCTCCCGGTAGCTGTAGCCCGTGGCGAGCACCACGGCGTCGGTGTCCAGGGTGTAGGAGCTGCCCTGTTCGTCGTGCCTCAGGTGCAGCGTGTGGTTTCCTGCCGCGGGGTTCCACTGGGCGGCGGCCAGGGACGAATGGGTCAGCAGCCGCGTATCCACCATGCCGGAGATGCTCCTGGTGTAGAGAAGGTCGTAGATGGCGTCGATCAGCTCCGAGTTGATGCCCTTGTAGAGGTTCTTCTGGGTCTTGTTCAGGTGGTCGCGCTGGTGCTCCGGCAGGCCGTGGAAGTAGTCGACATATTCCGGGGACGTCATTTCCAGGGTCAGCTTGGTGTACTCCAGGGGAAAGAACCGGCCGGAGCGGGTGACCCAGTCCAACCGGTAGCCGTGGGCGTCCGCCTCCTGCAAAAGGTCATAGTAGATCTCCGCCGCGCTCTGGCCGCTGCCCAGGACGGTGATGCTGCGTTTCCCCTGCAGTTCCGACTTGCGGGCCAGATAGTCGGCGTTGTGGAAAGCCACTCCCCCGCTGCCGGCGGCAGCCTCCGCGATGATGCCTGCGGCGGCCTCCGGTACGTAGGGGGTGGTGCCGGTGCCCAGCACCAGCCGCCGCGCGTACAGCACCTCCGGCCCGTCCGGACCGGACACGGACAGCCGGTACACGCCGTCGTCGTACGCCACATCCAGCACAGCCGTGCCGAAGCGGACGGCGGGCAGCTGCCCGGCCACCCACTGGCAGTACTGGTTGTATTCGGCCCGGAGCGGGTAGAAATTTTCGCGGATGTAGAAGCGGTACAGCCGCCCCGTCTGCTTGAGGAAGTTCAGGAAGGAGTAGGGCGAGGTGGGGTCCGCGAGGGTCACCAAATCCGCCATGAAGGGGACCTGCAGATGGGCCGGTTCCAGCATCATGCCGGGGTGCCACTCAAAGGAGTCCCGCTGTTCCAGGAAGATGCCGTCCAGGCCTTCCACCGGTGCGGCCAGTGCCGCGAGGCCCAGGTTGAAGGGCCCGACGCCGATCGCCGCGAAGTCGAGGATCCTGCCGTTGGCTGCCTTCCGGTTGTCGGCGGTGCTCATGCGGATACCCCGCCCTTCAGGAGTCCTGCGCCGGTGGTGCGGAGGAGGCCGATGATTCCGGCGATGTCTTCCAGCGTGGCTTCGGCGTTGAGCAGGGTGAATTTCAGGTAGTGGCGGCCGCCCACCTTTGTTCCCGCCACAACAGCTTCTCCGGAGGCGAAGACGGCGGCGCGGATGGCCGGGTTGAGGGCGTCAGCAGCGTCCTCGGACAGCCGCTCCCCGCTGTCCAGGCGCGGCCGGTAGCGGAACACGAGGGTGCTGAGCTGCGGCGGTGCGGCCAGGTCAAAGTCATCGTCAGCAGCGAGCAGCGAGCCCACGCGGGCGGCCAGGTCGATGGCTTCGTCAAACAGGGCGCCAATGGCGTCCGCTCCCATGATCCGCAGGGTGAGCCACAGTTTGAGGGCGTCGAACCGGCGGGTGGTCTGGATGCTTTTGTCCACCTGGTTGGGGATCTCGGCCAGGGCTGCGCTTTCCGGGTTCAGGTAATCCGCGTAGTAGGTGATGTGGCGCAGCATGGCACGGTCCCGGACGAGCAGTGCGCTGGAGCTGACCGGCTGGAAGAAGGTTTTGTGGAAGTCCACCGTGACCGAGTCCGCCAGCCGTGTTCCGTCCAGGAGACGGCGGTATCGGCCGGATACCATCAGCCCGCCCCCGTAGGCGGCGTCGATGTGGAACCACGCACCGTAGGCCCGGGCCAGGGCGGCGGTTTCCGCGAGCGGGTCCACCGCGCCGAAGTCCGTGGTTCCCGCGGTGGCCACCACCGCCATCGGAACAAGGCCGGCGCCGCGTGCGTCCGCCATGGCCTCGGCGAGGGCGGCAGGATCCATCCGGTGGTCGGGCGTGCACCGGATGGCGATGACGGCGTCGAACCCCAGGCCCAGCATGGAGGCCGACTTTTGGATGCTGAAGTGGCTGTCCTCCGAGGTGAAGATCCGCAGGGTGTCCAGCAGCGCCGGCAGGCGGAGGCCGGCGCGTGCCGGGTCCTGCCGGAGGCCGGCCACTGCATGGTTGCGCGCGATCAGCAGCGCCTGGAGGTTGGACTGGCTGCCGCCGGAGGTGAAGATGCCGTCCGCGCTGCCGCCAAGGTGCAGCCGTTCGGCCGACCAGTCGATGAGCCGCCGCTCGATCATGGTGGCGCCGGCACTTTGGTCCCACGTGTCCAGGGAGGAATTCACGGCCGACAGGACAGCCTCCCCCACCAGGGCCGGGATGACCACGGGGCAGTTCAGGTGGGCCGCGTACTTGGGATCGTGGAAGTAGACGGCATCGCGCAGGTACACGTCCTCGAGTTCCTGCAGCGCGGCCGCCGTGTCCGGCAGAGGGGTGTCAAGGTCCACGGCGCCCACCCGCGCCTTCATGCCGGCGGGATCGACGCCGGTGAACGGCCGGGCGGTCCGCTCCAGTTTGGTGGCCACGGCAGTGACGCCCTGCAGGACCTGGGCGACATAGCGCGTCGCATTGCGGGCGTTCAGGAGGTGGTTCGTGGCGCCCAGGGCCAGTTCAACGCGGGAGCCGAAATCGTGGCCAGGGGCCAGGGTAGCCGGCCCTGCCGCCGGGTTGGCTGGCTTATCCAGATCTGTCTCGTCAAGGCGGGGCATCAGCGGCACTGGTCGTCCTTCTCTCGGGAATCACGGAAAATCACAAAGGACAGCCTTACTTAGGCCACCCTTTTAATCAAACTTTTGTGATGTATTTCCCGAAACAGTGTCCATTCCGCCAAATTGCACCGCAGGAGCCGTCATTGACTGGCGGCGGGCGGTCTGACTGCTGCACAATCCCCCGCGCCGGTCCGGGCGTATGACAAGACGGGCATGACCCGACGGGCCTAGGGTTGGCACTGGGCGGCCGGACCGGGCTGCGCGGCAACCAGGGGGAAACGTGGAACAGGGACCAGCGGGCGCGATCGGATTCAGGGAAGTGGACAGCGGCGGGAACCCCGTCCGCAGCGAAGCCACCGCTGCGGGGGATGAAGACTACGGCAGGGGCCGCAGCCTGGCCGTCAATCCCTTCATTGCTGCCCTGTGGATCCTCACCATCACCCTCATCAGCGGCGGCGCCTGGGTGTTCCTCAACGCGAACTCCATGGTGGGACCCTCCGCGGGAGGCATGCCGACATCTTTCCTCGTTTTCACCTTTGCCCCCTACGCGATTTTCGCCGGACTCGCGGCGCTGGTCTGCCTGCTGTTCTGGCATGCACTGCAGTGGCAGCGCCGGCGTCGCTAAAAGGCATCCGTAACCGCTGGACCCCGCCAGCCCCGGGGCCGGCAAGCGGCGGAAAGGTGCGCTGGAGCACCGGCGGATTTGCCCGGGCATTAGTAAGCATGCTTAGGTGTTGGGGTAAATGAACCTCCGCAAGCAGTTCGCGGCGGGGCTGCCAACGCCGGCAGTTCCGTGAAGAAGCCCAAGGATGACCCATCATGACCACCGTTGCAGACCACCAGCTTACGGCGCCCGACGTAACCGGCGTACGGGCAGAAACCCTGCTGGACGCCACCCCGCCCGCGGACATGGGGCTGCTTCTGACACTGAGTTCCCGCATGCATTGCCGCGCTCCGATGCAGCGGGTGGATCCGGAAGAACTGCCTGTCCGGCTGCCCGTCCACGTGGATGGAACCACGGTGGGCCCGGTGGGCACCGGCCCGGTGTCCGAGCACGTGGAGACCTACCGGTGCGCGTGTGGTTTCACCATCGACGCACCCGTCCTCAGCGGGCACGCCCTGGCCAGCTGAGGGCTGCCGCAGGACGCCGCGGCAGGATTGCTTGCCCGCACGTCCGGTGCGGGCGCCTGCTTGGCAGGCTGCCCGTGCAGTCCGCGGGTCAGCTGTCCGGCCAGTCAACGAACTGTTCATACCCTTCATGCTTCCGTAAATAGGCTGCGATGAAGGGGCAATGGGGAATGATCCTTTTGCCGGTGGCCACAACATCGTCGAGCGCGAAGTGGGCCAGCACCTTCCCCAGGCCCTGGCCTTCAAAGCCCTCCGTGGTTTCCGTGTGGCTGAAGTCGATGTGGCCGGGCTTGTCCGTGAAGAAGGACTGGACAGCCAGTTTCCCGTCCACCCGCAGCTCATACCGGTGCTCTGCATCATTGCGTGCCAGTGAAACGTCAGGGCTGAACTGGTCTTCGGTGGACGTCATGTTCTCGGTCATGGTTCGACACTGGCACTACTTCACTCCGCTGGCAATGCCTCTTCCCCTGCCGTCATTTCCTGGCCGTTGGGCCGTCCGCGCCGGAACGGGAGCCGCACTCCGCGCAGGAACGCCAGCGCCGCCAGGAAGCACACGGCCGCGGCCCCCAGCAGTCCAAGCGTCAGCCCGTTGACGGCGGCGGCTGCTGCCGGGATAAAGACTACCACTGCCGCGCCCGCCACCTGGAAGGCGGGCCGGCGGCGGAAGCGGGGCGGCGCCGTCGGACGTTCCTCGAGGCGTCCAAACGCCGCAACGGCGGGCACCAGCAGGACAACCAGCGCCAGCAGGACCAAGGGCCGCGACCACCACCACTCCGCGCTTCCGGAGGCAGGCATCGGGACGGGGGTGAGAAGGAGCAGGCCCGACATTCCCGCCAGGAGGGGAAGATGCCACAGATAGACGGTCAGCGAGCGTCCGCCGGCCACGCGGAGCACCGTACGAACCCAGCCGAGGGAACAGAGGGGGGCCAACGCGGGCCGTGCCAGTTCGAGCAGGGCCACCTGCGAAACGCCCAGGAGGAAAAGGGTGAGGTTGGGCGGATTGAGGTTCACCAGCATGTTGACCGGGTACAGCCCCAGGGCCGTCAGGAGGCCCAGCAGGAGATGCGCCGTGAGCACCAGCGCCAGCAGCCGTGAGCGGGAAATCCTGGCGAAGCGGCCGTCCGCAGCAAGGAAGCCCAGCTGTTGGACGGCGCACCAGAGAAACACCAGGTTGGCGTAGGCGAGCAGCGGCAGTGTGGCCCGCAGGCAGTCGACAGCCACCACCAGGGCTGTCAGGCTCCCGATGGCCAGCCAGGGACCGCGGGCGTGGAAAGCAGCCAGGACCGGGATGGCCAGCTGCGCGGCGAGGTAGGCGGCAAGGAACCAGAGCGGCATCGCCGCGCCGGCCGCCATCAGCTGCACCACCTGGGGGTGCACCCCAAGCCGTCCGGCCATCCAGAATCCAAGGAACATGGCTGCCAGCAGGACAGCGGCCGGACGCACCAGGCGGAGGAGCCGTGCGTGGAGGAAGTCAGCGGCAGTGCCGCCCTGGCATCTGAGCCGCTGCCAGGACTGCAGGCCGGTGGCCCCGCCGGCCACGAAGAACAGCGGCATGACCATAAAAACCCAGATGACGGGCTCGAACCAGTCCTGGTTCCCCAACGTGTTTTCGGAGGTCACCGTCCCGTCCGCGTGCAGCACAGGGCTGACCATCATGGTATGCCCCATCACCACCAGCGCCAGGCAGCTGAACCGGACAAGGTCCAGGACCTCGTCACGGCCGCCTGCCGGACCGGCGTACGGGTCTGGCCCCTGCTCCTTCGCTCCGCCCACGTTGCATCCCTTTGCGGTACTGCCGGTTACAGCTCCATTGTGCGCCTGCCCGTGGCGCAGGTTAAGGAGCGGTCAGGGAGGGCCAGCCGTGGCTAGACAGCGAGTGCGGCGGCACCCAGCACGACGGCGAGCAGCGGCGTGGCCCCCTGGGTTGCGGCAGCGCGGAGGTACTTCCTGCCAGTCAGGGCCAGGACAAGCGCAGCCAGCAGCATGGAACCGCAGCAGCTGAAGACCAGCGTCCAGCCTGCGGTTGCAAGGACCTGGTCCTCCGGTGCCAGCGCCACGAACCCTGCCCCCACGAAAGCTCCCACCGCCAGGAACAAGTTGTAGAAACCCTGGTTATAGGCAAGCGGCCTGGTGGTCTCCGCGTCCGCCTGGGTGGCCACACCGAAGCGCTTCCAGGTGGCAGGCCTGGTCCAGGTGACGGACTCCATGGTGAAGATATAGACGTGGAGCGCACCAGCCAGGAGGGCAAAAAAGAGGGAGGCCAGGATCATGGGATTGATCCTAGCCTCCCCTTCCGGGAGCTTTTGTCCACCGATGCAGACCCCAGGCGGGTCCAACCCTGCACAACTGGACAAGAAATCGAGTGAACGTCAGCGGGTGAGCGTTGCCAGCGTTTGGGCGGCGAAGGTGCGGGCCGAGCTGTTCCAGTGGCCCAGGAGCCCCTGGAGGTTTTCACCGTCGGACCGGTGCCCCGGCAGCTGGTCCTGCAGCGTGGCCAGCACCCCGGTGCGGAGCTCGGTGTTGAAGTTGACCTTGCCAACATTCATGGCGGCTGCCTTCACCAGCTCCTCCGCGGGAATCCCCGAGGCACCATGCAGCACCAGCGGAATATGCGTCCGCACAGCGATGTCCTGCAGGACGTCCCAGCGCAGCTGCGGCTCCCCCTTGTACTTGCCGTGCACATTCCCCACCGCCACGGCGAGCAGTTCCGCGCCGGTCCGGGACACAAAGTCCTCCACCAGCGCCGAATCCGTCAGGCCGGCCACGGCCACACCGGACTGGTCTGCACCAAAGGCGCGGTCCTCGTCTCCGGCGAGGCCGCCAAGCTCGGCCTCAAGCACAACATCCGGGCCCAGGAGCGACCGGGCACCACGGACCAGCGCGATGTTGTCCTCGTACGGCAGCGCGGAACCGTCGGCGAGGACGGAATCCGCCCCTGCCGCGGCGGCGTCGGCCATCACCTGAAGGTCCGTTGCGTGGTCAAGCTGCACGGCCACAGGCACGGATGCGGCATCAGCGAGGCCCCGGAGGGCTCCTATGAGGCGCAGTCCGTTGGGCGTGGCGGCAGTCTTGGGAGCCACCAGCAGGATGGCGCCGCGGCCCGCCTCCTCCGCTGCGGCCACCACTGCCATGGCCGTGGTGAAGTCGTAGCAGGTGAAGGCCGGGACGGCGGAGCCGTGCTGGAGGGCCGAGGTCACCAGGTGGTCGAGTCGGGTGCGCATCAGACGCCCAGGCCTCCCACGAGGACCCACACCAGGAAGGTCAGCGCGAACCCGGCCAGGCCCAGGATGGTGGTGAGCACGGTCCAGGTCTTCAGTCCGTCAGCCACGGACAGCCCCAGGTACCGGGTGACGATCCAGAAACCGGAGTCATTGACGTGGCTGAGTCCGAAGGCGCCGAACCCGATCGCAACCAGGATGAGGGCCGTCTGGATGGGTGAGAACCCGCCGTCGGCAACGGATGCTGCCAGCAGGCCGGAGGTGGTGATGATGGCAACGGTGGCGGAACCCTGGGAAGCGCGCAGGATGGCGGCGAGGATGAACGCCATCACGATGACCGGAAGGCCTGCAGTCTGCAGCCCTTCGGCGAGGGCCTTGCCGATGCCGGAGACAGTGAGGACTTTGCCGAAGACGCCGCCCGCACCGGTGACCAGGATGACGATGGCGGTGGGAGCCAGGGCTGAGTCCATGACTTCGCCGGTGTGCTGGGAGGACCAGCCGCGGCGGATTCCCAGGAAGTAGTACGCCAGGCCCAGGGCGGTGAGCAGGGCGATCAGCGGGGCGCCAACAAAGGCGGCCAGCTGGGCGGGGAAGGAGTCCTTGGGCAGGATGACCGCGCCTACGGTGCCAACCATGATCATCAGGATGGGCAGGACGATGAGCGTGATGATCATGGCCGGGCTGGGGGCCGTCTTCACCTGGTTCCTGACAGCCACGGAGGAGGTCCCCTGCGCGGCTTCCTGTTCAACCTGGGACGTGCCGGTGCCAAAGAGGCGGAACTGCTCGGCGGTGGCGGGAAGCATGGGGAAGTCGCGGCGGTTCAGCCTGCGGGCAACGAAGTAGCCCAGGACGCCCACGGGAATGCAGAGTACGAGGCCGAGGATGGTGGTCCAGCCGATATCCGCGCCGAGGATGCCGGCGCCGCCCACAACGCCGGGGTGCGGAGGGACAACAACGTGGATGGCGAGCATGATGGCGCCCACCGGAAGGCCGATCTTGACGGGGTTGACGCCGGCGGCCTTTGCGAAGCCGTAGATGATGGGGATCAGGATGATGAATCCGACGTCGAAGAAGACGGGGATGGCCAGCAGGAAGGCTGCGGCCGTCAACGCGGCGATGACCCGGCGGGGGCCGAGCAGCTGCGTGAACTTGCCGGCCAGCGACTGTGCGCCGCCGGAAATTTCGATCATCTTGCCGAGCATGGCGCCGAGGCCGACCAAAATGGCCACGGACCCGAGGGTTCCGCCCATGCCTTCGGTGACCGTTTTGATGACGTCCGGCAGCGGAATGCCCGCCACCAGGGCAACAGCGACGCTGACCACCAGAAGGGCGAGGAAGGCGGGGATTTTGAACTTGATGACGGCCACAAGCAACAGGGCGACGCCCGCCGCTGCTATGGCCAGGAGAGCTAGTGCGCTCATCGTGTGTCTCCTTTGACATCGCCAGTCAAGACTAGCGAGCTGGTTTTTCGAGGGGAATGCTGGGGAACGGCAGGGAGGGAGGGTGCGACGGCGGCGGAGGGGGACCGCCGCCGTCGCACGTTTGGGGGGAAGGCGGGGCTACTTTGTGCGCTTGGTGGGTGCGACGACCTTGATGACGGCGGAGTCGTCGGCAGCGGCGAGGCCCTGGGCTTGGCCCAAGAGGTAGAGCTGTTCGGCGGCGGCGGCTACCGGGGCTGCCAGGCCCGCGGCGCGGGTGGCCTTGCCCACGATGCCCATGTCCTTGACGAAGATGTCCAGGCGGGACAGGACCTCGGCGCCTTCCTCGGTGTACGCCTCAAGGATGCGCGGGCCGCGGTTGGAGAGCATGAACGAACCCGCGGCGCCGGCCTCGAGCGCGGCGAGGGTCTTGGCCTGGTCCAGTCCCAGCGCGTCGGCGAGGGCCATGGCTTCTGCGGCCGCGGCGATGTGGACGCCGCAGAGCAGCTGGTTGACGGTCTTGAGGGCCTGTCCGTCGCCGGGATTGTCGCCCACCACGGTCAGGGTGGAGGCCAGCAGTTCCAGCGCGGGGGCCGCTTTTGCGCGGGCTTCCGGGGAAGCGCCGACGACGATCAGCAGGTCGCCTTCGCCGGCGCGCTTGGGGCCGCCGGACAACGGTGCGTCAACAAGCTCGACGCCGTATTCGGCCAGCTTGGCGACCGTTGCGGGGATGGCTTCGGTGCCGACGGTGCTGCCGAGGATGACGACGGCGCCCGGCTCCAGCACCGAGGCCACGCCGCCCTGGCCGAACAGGACGTCGTTGAGCTGCTCGCCGTTGCGGACGGCCAGGAGGACGGCGTCGGCGCCCTTGGCGGCCTCGCGGGCGGTGGCGAAGGTTGCGATGCCGGCCTCTTCGGCGAGCTTCAGGCGGGGTTCGGCGATGTCGAAGCCGTGGACGGTCAGCTGGGACGCCAGGCGGGTGGCCATGGGCAGGCCCATGGCGCCGAGGCCCAGGACCGTGACGGTGTAGTTGCTGGTCATGGTGTTCTCCATTGAATGTGTGCGGGATCTGTAGCGGGTGGGGACTAGAAGGTGCTGCTGAGCTTGCGGGTCACGTCGGCGAGGGACTGGTCATCGCCCACGTTGCCGGCGAAGACGATGTACGGGATGCCCTTGGCGGGGCCATCCACGGGCTCCCAAAGGGAGACGATGCCCGGCAGCATGGGGCCGCGGACAATGGCGTGGCGGATCTCAAGGCCGTGGGCGGCCACGTCCGAGGAGGTGATGCCGCCCTTGGCGATGACGAACCGGGGCGGGAAGGTCTTCAGTGTCCGGTTGACCACGGCGACGACGGCGGCGGAAACCGTGCGGGCGATCCGCAGGCTTTCGGCGGGGTCGTCTGCCTTGATCAGCAGGCGGCTGGTGTGGACGATGACGTCGCCGCCGCGGAGGGCTTCGACGACGGTGTCCACGGTCCGGTCCAGGTGCGCTTCGGCGTCACTGGGGGCTCCGAGCAGCTTTTCGACGTCGATCTCCACGATCCGGGCGGCGCTGTGCTGGTCGGTGAGTGCCTTGAGCTGGCGCGTGGTGACTCCCACGTGGGATCCGACGACGATCAGGCCCCCCGCCTCGGAGGGGGTGTTGCCTGCGTAGGCCTCGGCGCCGCTGAGTTCGGTGCGGATCTCCTGGCCGATCCGGGCACGCCCGAACGGGGGGCCCACCCGGTAGAGGAGCTTCTTGCCGCGCCGTTCGGCTTCTTCGAGGCCCAGGGACAGGGCGCGAAGGTCGTTTTCGGTGACGATGTCCGCCACGATGGGGGTGGAACCGGTGGCCGGTTCGATGGCGTCGGCGATGGCATTGGCAGTGGCCTGCGGATCGGTGGAGGCGCGGATGATGTTGAGGTCCAGGACGATCACCGAGCCGGCGCCGAAGCGGCCCTGCGACTTCTCTTCAACGTAGTCGGCCATGACGGAGGTGCTGAACCCGAAGGTGGCGTCCTTGGCGAATTCCGTCTCGGACACGGGGGTGAGTGTGCCGGTCTCCGCTCCTGTGCCGCGCATGTAGTGGACTCCGCCGATGGTGACGCGCCCGGCGTCGGGAAAGGCTGGGACCAGGACCACGCCGTCGGTCTTTTCTTCGCTGACGTCCGCAACCGTTGCGGCAATGACGTCCGGCTCCAGGGGGTAGTGGCCGCGGAGGGTGGAATCGCTGCGGCTGACGAACCCGAGGCGCAGTTCCTGGGGGGACCCTGCGGCTGCGAGGGCGTTGCGGACCACTTCCTCATTGCGGGCGGCGGCCTCGGCAGGGTCCAGGCTGCGGGTGTTCGTGAGGACATAGACGGCAGGCTTGGACTGGCTGAAGGCCCAGATGAAGTCCGCTACTTCCCACTGGGTGAGCACGGGCAAATCCGAAACTGACTGGGTTCCGGTGGGGTCGTCGTCGAGGACTACCAGGACCCGCGGGGTTTCCGCATTGGAGGCGGCCAGGGTGCTGGCCACCAGGTCGGCGGGAATCCGGACCTCGGCCGGGTAGGCGGCCAGAACGTCTGCTTCAAGCGTCACAGTGCACTCCATTGTGTATGAATACGTTGTACGAATCCGGCGCGGCGGATCCCGGTGGAAAGGTAACTGTAAGATGTCTGACATCTTGCATTTCGTTTAGTGTGGCACACGACATACAGACGCGCAAGTAGACTTGTCCGACATATGCAGTGAAGGATCAACGGGGGCACAATGGCGAGGCAATCACTGGTGGGACAGGTGGCGGATGAGCTACTGGACCGCATCATCACCGGTGAGTTCCCGCCCGGCGCCACGGTGCCGGGCGAACACGAACTGAGTGCCAGGCACGAGGTCAGCAGGATGACGGTGCGCGAAGCCATGAAAACACTGCAGGCCCAGCGGATCCTCAGTGTTGAACGCGGCCGCGGCACGTTCGTTAACCCCCTGAACCGCTGGGCGTCGCTAGAGGCGGTCTTGCGTGCTGCGTCGGAGGGAAAGAACGAGGCGGAGACCTCGGTCCAGCTCATCGAGCTCCGGCGGATGCTGGAAACAGGTGCCTGCGAACTGGCTGCCGGGCGGATCCGCGATGAGGATATCCAGGCTCTCTACAGCCACGTGGACAGCATGCGCGCCGCCCACGAGGTCAACAATGTTGCCGCCTTTGTGGAAGCGGACCTGGCATTCCACGACCTGATCCTGCATGCCTCCGAGAACGTTTTTGTGTCCGTCCTGTTCGAACCGCTGCACCAGGTGCTGCAGAAGCGCCGCACCCAGACGTCCGCGGTCCGGGAAATCCAGGAGCACGCAATCGGGCACCACCAGAAAATCGCCGAGGCGCTGGAATCCCGTGACCCTGCGCGGTCCCGGGAGGCCATGGATAACCACATGCAGCAGACGCTGGACGACCTCAAGAACCTGGTGCTCGAGGCGAAGTAGGCCGGCTTTCCCCTGGGATCAGGGCGTCACCGCGCCGGCGGGGCGGTGACGGCCTCCCCGGCACCAGCCACGGAACATCCGGATAAGGCTGGTCAACGTTCTCGGAGTCCTACTAGTCTTCAAGAACGGCCCGCAACCGGGAGCCCCAAGGCGATCACTAGGAGCGAAGTTGTCCAACCACACGTACAGCATTTCTGAAATTGTCGGCACGTCGGACCAGGGTGTGGACGAGGCCGTCCGCAATGGCATCGCGAAGGCCTCACAGACCCTCCGCAACCTGGACTGGTTCGAGGTGAAGGAAATCCGGGGCCACCTTGAAGAGGGCAAGATCGCTGACTGGCAGGTCACCATGAAGATCGGCTTCCGCCTCGAAGAATAACGGCCCGAACCCAAACTGGCCCGCACCTAACGTCGAAAAACCCCGATTCGGGGACGTCGGGTGCGGGCCAGTTTGGGTTCAACTAGTTCGCCGAGACGGTACCGGCTGAGCGCCGGCGCCAGACTGTTGGAACGCCGTCGAAGGCTGGGAACACGTGGCCTTCGAAGAAGGACAGGACGGTGTGCGGATCATGGTCCGGACTCCAGAGACCGGACACCGGGCAGTGCGAGCCTGTGGCCGTGGAAGGGGCGCCGGCCGTGGCGCTCCTGCGTTCCTTGAGCAGTGCGATGCGTTTCATCGTTGAGACCATCCTTGGGTGGAGAAAGCGTGTAGCTCCAGCCTAGGAAGCGCGCAGTTCTTCCCCAATGGGCTCGTGGCCAGAATCACCCGCTTCAACTGGCCAAAAGCACAATGTTCCCGGGTCTCTACTCCCGGTTCTCGGCAACCGCCGGAGCGGCGTCGCGGACTGCTGCCTCCGGTCCAGCGGCCCCCAGGCTCCCCAGCAACGCAAGGGCATCGGCCGACGGCGAGCCAGCCTTGGCGGAATACACCCGGAGCGTCTGGTCGGGATCGTCCGGGAAAGCCAGGTTCTCAAAGTTCAGTTCCAGGTCCCCGACGGCGGGATGATGCAGCCGAACGCTCCCCGCCGACCTCGTGGCCACCCGGTGTCCTGCCCACCACTGCCGGAAGTGCTCGCTGTGTACCGCCAGTTCGCCCACCAGCTGGTTGGCCTGGGCGTCGTTGGGATGCCGGCCGACGTCCACCCGCAAGGCGCCTGCCGCCTCTGCCGCAACAGTTTTCCAGTCCCGGAAAAGCTCCCGGGCCCCGGGATCAAGAATGAGCCAGCGGGTCAGGTTCCGTTCCGCTGCTGGAAGAGCGGGAAAGTCAGTGAACAGCAGGAAGGCCATCCGGTTTCCGGCAAGGACATCACTGCGCCGCCCGAGCACCATGGCCGGCACGTCCCCCACCGCTTCCAGGAGCTGGCGAAGTGCCGGGCGGACACCCTGGGCGGCCGCGACGCTGGACCGGGCGGACCCGGCGCAGTTCTCCAGCAGGTCCAGCATGTGCGCGTGCTCGCCGGTATCCAGCCTGAGGGCGCGCGACACTGCATCCAGGACAGTGCGTGAAGGGTGGATGTTCCGCCCTTGCTCAAGGCGGACGTAGTAGTCCGTGCTGACTCCGGCCAGGCGGGCGACTTCCTCGCGGCGCAAGCCGGGAACCCTGCGGGCGCCGGATGCCGGCCCCGCACCAGCATCCTCGGGGCTCAGGCGGGACCGCATGGCTTTGAGGAATTTTCCGAACTCGGCGCTTTGACCCATGCAGACCATTGTGCCCGGCACGGTGGTTCTGTTCTACAACGAAGGTAGGACTGGCAGTCCTAGGAAAAACAGAATCAGGCACTCCTGCTGACTTACCGGCCAAAAGTGCATAGGCTCAGGAGGGAGCCAGCGGAAACCGCTTTCTTCCTGTCGAGTCCGCGGCACCCCATTACCGCACCAGCGCACCAAGGAGCCCCCATGTCAGAGCTGACACTGAACAACGGCGTCACCATCCCCCAGCTTGGCCTCGGCGTTTTCCAGGTCCCGCCCGAAGACACGCAGCGGATTGTGGAGGACGCCTTCGAGGCCGGCTACCGCCACATCGACACCGCCGCCGGGTACCGCAACGAGGCCGGAGTGGGCGCGGCGATTGCAGCCACGGGGATTCCGCGCGAGGACATCTTCGTCACCACCAAGCTCCGGAACGGCGAACAGGGCCGGGCGCAGGAAGCCTTCCAGAACAGCCGCAAAGCACTGGGGCTGGACTTCGTTGACCTCTACCTGATCCATTGGCCGGTCCCCTCCCAAGGGCTCTACGTCCAGGCCTGGAAAGAGATGGAGCGGCTATACGAGAACAAGCAGATCCGCGCCATCGGCGTCTCCAACTTCCTGGCCGAACACCTGGACAACCTGCTGGAGTCCGCGGAGATCGTCCCCGCCGTCAACCAGATCGAGCTCCACCCCAGCTACCAGCAGGCGGCCCTTGCAGCCAAGTGCCGCGACCTGGGCATCGGCGTCGAGGCCTACAGCCCTCTCGGCCAGGGCGGCGACCTCAACGGAAACGCCGTCACGTCCATCGCCGACGCCCACAACGCCACCACGGCCCAGGTGGTGCTCGCCTGGCACCTGGCAACAGGCAACATCGTGATCCCCAAGTCCGTGGACCCGGGACGCATGCGGGAGAACTTCGCCGCATGCTCCCTGAAGCTCACGGAGGACGAACTTTCCGCCATCACCGCCCTGGAGTCCGGCGCCAGGATCGGGTCAGACCCCGCCGTCGCCGCCTTCACCCAGCTGTAGACCAGCGCCCCGGACCCGTCCCCGAAAGGACAACCCATGCAGTACACCCATCTTGGCCGCTCCGGCCTCACAGTCTCCCGCCTCTGCCTCGGCACCATGAACTTCGGCCCGCAGACGGAAGAAGCGGATGCCCACTCCATCATGGATTCGGCACATGAGCAGGGCATCAACTTCTTCGACACCGCCAACGTCTACGGTGGCGCCGGCCACCGCGGCTGGACGGAAGAGATCATTGGCCGCTGGTTCGCGAAGGGCGGCGAGCGCCGGGAACACACGGTGCTGGCCACCAAGCTGTACGGCACCATGACGGACCGCCCCAACGAATCCAAGCTCTCCGCCCTGAACATCCGCCGGGCCCTGGACGCCAGCCTGAAGCGCCTGCAGACCGACTACATCGACGTCTACCAGTTCCACCACATCGACCGAGACACCCCGTGGGACGAAATCTGGCAGGCCATCGAGGTCGCCGTCCAGCAGGGCAAGATCCTGTACTCCGGCAGCAGCAACTTCGCCGGCTGGCACATCGCCCAGGCGCAGGAGGCGGCCCGCCGCCGTAACTACACCGGCCTGGTCAGCGAGCAGTCCATCTACAACCTCTTCATGCGCCAGGTGGAGCTGGAGGTCATTCCGGCCGCACAGCAGTACGGGCTGGGCCTCATCCCCTGGTCCCCTCTGCAGGGCGGGCTCCTGGGCGGGGTACTGAAGAAGGAGCGCGACGGCGTCCGGCGCACCGAGGGCCGTGCGGCGGAGACCCTCAAGAAGCACCAGGACCAGATCCGCCAGTACGAGGACTTCGCGGATGAGCTCGGCCACGAGCCCGGCGACGTTGCCCTTGCCTGGCTCCTGCACCAGCCTGCCGTCACGGCCCCCATCGTGGGACCGCGGACCCAGGAACAGCTCGACGCTGCCGTGCGCGCCCTCGACGTCACCCTTGACGCCGACGCCCTCAAGCGGCTGGATGACATCTTCCCGGGGCACCGCACGGCGCCGGAAGACTACGCGTGGTGAACCCACTCACCCCTGACGCCGACACTGTGGCGCCGAGAAACATCCTTTTCATCGGCGGCGCACCGGAGTCATCAGCGCGGCGGCGGCAGAACGGGCCGTCGCACTGGGACACCGGCTCACCATCCTCAACCGGGGCCGGTCCACAAGGCCGGTCCCGGATGGGGCGGAAATTCTCACGGCCGATGTCCGGGACGCGTCCGCGGTCCGTGCGGTGCTCGCCGGGCGCGAGTTCGACGCCGTCGCTGACTTTATTACCTTTACGGCAGACCAGGCGCAGGCCAGCCTGGATCTATTCGCCGGCCGCACCGGGCAGTACGTGTTCATCAGCTCCGCGTCCGCCTACCAGAAGCCGCCCACCAGGCTGCCGATTCTTGAGTCCACGCCGCTGAAGAATCCGTTCTGGCAGTACTCCCGGGACAAGATTGCCTGCGAGGAACTGTTCTACAAGGCATATCGCGAGCAGGACTTCCCGCTGACCGCGGTCCGCCCTTCGCACACCTATGACCGCACCAAGATCGCCATGGTGGGCGGCTGGACTGATATCCACCGGATGCGCTCGGGGCTGCCGGTCATGGTGCACGGCGACGGGACATCCCTGTGGACCCTGACCCACAGCCAGGACTTTGCCAAGGCCTTCGTGGGGCTGCTGGGCCGGCCGCAGGCGGTGGGCGAAAGCTACACCATCACCTCGGATGAGTACCTGCCGTGGAACCAGATCTACCAGCTGTTCGCGCTGGCCGCGGGCGTTCCGGAGCCGGAGCTGGTCCATGTGTGTTCGGAAACCATCGCCGCCCACAGCGCCGAACTCGGCGCTAACCTCCTGGGCGACCGCTCACACTCCGTGGTCTTCGACAACACCAAGATCAAGTCCCTGGTCCCCGGCTACCACGCCACCATCCCGTTCGCCGACGGCGCCCGCCAAATCGTTCAGTGGTTTGACGCGAACCCCCGGCTGCAGACCGTGGACCAGGACTACATGGCACTCAGCGACCGGCTCATCGCGTGGGTGCGCAGTGGCGCCTGAGGGCGTGCCGTCCTGCCGGCGTGTCCCTCCAGTACAACGCCGACAATATTCTTAGGGCGTCCAAGGGCTGGGACATGCAAATCCGGGAGAGACTGTTCCAATGACACGTGCACCGCTGATCACACTCAATGATGGCCACTCCATCCCGCAGGTGGGCCTTGGCACCTGGCCGCTGGATGATGACCAGGCGGCCACCGCCGTCGTACAAGCCCTTGAAGCCGGATACCGGCACATCGACACGGCCGTGAAGTATGGCAATGAGCAGGGCGTGGGCAACGGCATCCGGGCCAGCGGCGTTGACCGCGATGAGCTCTTCATCACCACCAAGCTGGACGGCCAGTTCCAGGGCAACGACAGGGCGATGGAAGGACTGGAGGGATCGCTGGAGCGGCTGGGGCTGGAGTACGTGGACCTGCTGCTGATCCACTGGCCCCTGCCGGCGCGGGACGAGTACATCTCCACCTGGAGGACCTTTGAACGCCTCCAATCGGAGGGGAAAGTGCGCTCCACCGGGGTCTCCAACTTCAAGCCCTCCCACCTGGAGCGGCTGATGGCTGAAACGGACATTGTTCCCGCCCTCAACCAGATCCAACTGTCCCCGGCAATAACGCGCGCTGCCGAGCGGGAATTCCATGAAAAGCACGGCATCGTCACGGAGTCCTACAGCCCGTTGGGCGGCTCCGGGGCGGGCCTGCTCGGCGCGCCCATCCTCTCCCAGCTCGGCGAAAAGCACGGTAAAACGCCCGGCCAACTGGTCCTTCGGTGGCACGTTCAGCACGGAATTGTAACGATTCCGAAAACAGCCAATCCGGAGCGTATGAGGGAAAACCTGGATATCTTCGATTTCGCCCTGGATCCGCAGGATCTAGCGGAATTGGCTATCCTCGACGAAGGGCCCGGCGCGGGCAACGATTCCGACGTTACGGGGCACTAAACGGCCCTGAAATGGGCTTTTCTTCAATCCGGGGTTGGCAAATAGATAGTAAGCATGATTACTATTGAGGCAGAAGGATGAAGTGCCCCCGGGATCCGGAGGCCTCCTTTACTTAGGAAGAGGAACAAAAAATGGGATTCATTGCATTTCTAATTCTCGGCCTTATTGCTGGCGCGATCGCTAAGGCGATCCTCCCGGGCCGTCAGGGCGGCGGCTGGATCATCACCCTGGTCCTGGGCGTCGTTGGAGCACTCCTCGGCGGCTGGATCGGCGGAATGATCTTCGGCAGCGGACTGCAGGAGTTCTTCTCGCTGCAGACCTGGCTGCTGGCCATCGGCGGCGCACTTATCGTGCTGCTGGTATACGGCATGATCACCAAGCGTGGCGCACGCAGCTAACTGCCGCGCCAGCCAGGAAAGCCGGCCTGGGGACAACATCCCCAGGCCGGCTTTTCCATCTCCCGGTCTCTCTGGCCGGAACTGAATCTTTTCAGGGAGCAGGATTTCATTATGAAAAACAAACTTCTTTTGGGCGTAGGAATCGCCGCCGGATATGTGCTTGGATCGCGGTCGGGCCGGGCAGCGTACGACAAGCTCAAGGCCAGGGCCGCCGGCATCTGGGACAGTAAGCCCGTGCAGGACAAGGTTGCCGTGGCGACGGAGACCATCAAGGAAAAAGCTCCCGAAGTTGCGGACCAGTTGAGTGAGGCCGCCCGCCGGGCAGGCACGGTCATCGGCTCGGCAATGCATCGCGAGGGCGCCTCGGGTGAGAAGAAGTCGCCAACGTCCGACGACGCCGCGACGACCGGCGCTAACGGCACCAGCGCTGCCGGTACTTCGGGCGGCTTCGGCACTGCTGGAACTACGGGCATTCGTAGTGCTGGCACCCCGGGCGGCGACGACCTTGGCGAAGGCCACATCCCCGCGCACAGTACGCACCCGGAAACCCACAACCTCGGCACCTCGGACGAAACTGATTCGAAGTCCTGACAGGCGGCTCTGACGGTATACGGCAGAGCGGTTTCCGCTTGACAACGTAATTACCGCTTGCCTGTGCTACAACTGAATGGCTTTGCTGGCCGTCGCGATCCTTGGGGGACGCGGCGGCCAGCGGCGTCTTAACCACTGGAGCGGGTTTCCACCCCAGCAGCGAATTGCCAAACGGCTCCGCGGCTATGTGGATATCCTGCCCATACTGGTATCGGTTTCCCGGGTTATCCACACAGCCGCTTTAGCCGACCCTTTTGCCAGTGGCCTTTGGCAGAGTTATCCCATGAAGGTGATGGCGAACCAGCTTGCGGAGTCCGGCGGTTTTACCCCCGGACTCCGCAATGCATGTTTCCTCCTTCCACCTCCGCCAGGCACCCGGCCTGTGATCCCAGGCCACCTCACTGCAGTAGCTGTCGAATGTACTCCGGCCCCTGCTGACGGGCCCGGTTCGCCCCCCGCACCTGCTACTGACGGCGCCTCCGGACGTGTTGAAGAAGCAGCTGGACAGCCGCAGGCCGGGTTGTCAGGAATCGGAGACCTGCTTAATGCTGCGGCGCTTACTGCCCCGGATACCCTTGCGGCGGCAGGCTACGTCCAGGCCGCCGACTTCGCCGGCCAGGTTGAGGAACTCGCCCGGAGTATTGAATGCCTGCAGCTACTCGCTGCCGGCGCTGTTGACCGGACCCGAAGCGAAGCAGTCATCGCAGCGGCAGCCGCCCGGTCCACGCGGTCCCGGGGCTGGGTCACCGGGTGGGAAAGCGGCGTCGAAACACTCAACGAGACAGACGCCGACTGGCCGGGCAAAACCACAACGCGCGGCACGGACCACAGCTACCTGAGACCCAGCGACCCGATGCCCACTGAACCGGCACCCAGCGCAGCCACTGCTGCCGGTGGCGTGGTCACTCCCGTGGCGGGAACAGGAACGTGGGGCGCAGTGCCGGTTGTGACTTCGCCGGCCGACGACGGGTGCAGGAACACCGCGGAGTTCCTCCGTCTGAGGCTCCGAATCCCCCTGCGCGAGGCCCGCCGCCGCCTCGCACTCGCTGACCAGGCCCTGCCCGGGACCAGCCTCACGGGCGAGCCCCTCCCGCCGGCCCGGCCACATCTCGCAAGCGCCCTTGCCCCTGCACCCAACCCATCCACGGCCGGGTCAGCCGATGGAGCCACGACTTTCGAAGAAACAGCTGCGGACACGGGCGAAGAGACGGATGAGGGTACGGAGCGGGTCTCACCGGACCGGGCTTCTGCGCCAGTGGTGTCCTCTTACGCCGGGACAATCATCACCGCTGCGCTGGACCGCATCCGGCACCACACCACTCCGGATGTACTGGACCGGATTGAACACGACCTCACCGACGCCGCGGCCACCGCCGACCCAGACTTCGTGGCCCGCCTGGCGCAGCGCTGGGCCGAGACCATCGACGCCGACGGCACCGAACCCAGCGAAGAAGCCCTCCGCCACACCCAGGGAGCGTTCATCCGCAAACCCCGCCATGGCCTGCACCGACTCGAGATTTTCGCCACCACAGACCAGTACGAACACCTCCTCACTGCCATGAACGCCGCCACGAACCCCCGCACCACCGTCTCCACCGAGACCGGGACGGGGGCAGAGGCAGAGGCAGGAGCAGGGTCAGCGGCAGGCATCGAAACTGAGGCAGGCAGCGGGACACGCACCGAGCCCCAAACCGACACAGGCAGCGGCGCCGCAATGAACAGAGTCATGGCCGCCGCAAGCGGAGACGGAAGTGCGACCGTGCAGGACACTGTCTGGAACGACGCGCCCCAGGATGCGAGTCCGGACCTTGAACGTCGCACCCGCCCCCAAAAACAACTCGACGGCATCATCGGCGCCGTCAAAGCAGGACTCTCCACCAACTCCCTGCCTGCCGCCGGCGGCAACCGTCCACAGATCATCGCCACCATCAACTACCAGGACCTCTTCCCCCACCGCCCCACCACCGCCGGACGCCAGGAAACAGGCCCCTGGAGCGAAGGAACGGGCGGCGCACCCACAGGCACTTTGACACAAGCACCGGCAACGGCGCAACCACTGGCGCTAACTCTGGAGCAGCCACAGGCACGGGCGCTGGCACTGGCACTGAAGCAAGCGCCGGTGCAGTCTCAGTCGGGGATACCAGCACCGTGAACGGGACAGGCTCCCATTCCGGGGCCGGGAACTTTGTCTTCACCGGTCCAGTGTCCGCCTCCACCCTGCGCAAGCTCGCCTGCGACGCCGACATCATCCCCGCAGTCCTGGGCACCGAGGGCGAGATCCTGGACCTGGGACGCAAGACCCGCCTCTTCACCCCGGTCCAACGCCTCGCCCTCATTGCCCGCGATCAAGGCTGCACCTTCCCCAACTGCACCATTCCCGCACCGTGGTGCGAAGCACACCACATCACCTACTGGTCCAACGGCGGACCCACAACTACCAGCAACGGCGCACTTCTCTGTTCAGCGCACCACCACCTCGTACACAAAGAACAATGGATTATCGCGTCCCGCCACGGCACACCCTGGTTCACGCCACCGCCACACATCGACCCCCAACAAAAACCACAACAGAACCACTACTTCAGACCACCCCCGCCACCGCGAACACAGCGGGTGTGAGAGGACTCATAACCCTGACCTGTTCGATAAACCGGGGGCAACGATTCATGTTTCCCGATAGTGTCTGTCTCGGTGTTCCTCCAGATAATCTGCAGTTCACACCCACGGATGAAAGAACCCTCATGCGCACGTCAGCAGCTACCGTCTGGCAAGTTGTCCACTCCGAGAGGCGCCAACCTGCCGCTGATCTGTCGGATTTGCCCGGTGAACAGTGGGCACGTCTGGGAACTATCCATGGCACGCCATCGTCCGGGCGCTCTCCTACCAACTGCGCACCCTGTTTCTTTCGGCGGAGGACGCGACCGTGCCGCGGGCTTCCTGCTGATCGACCGAAGTACCCGAGCAACCTGGCGAAGGGAGACGAGGTCGAGGCCGACCCTCTCGATTTGCTGCTCACAGTCTCCGTGCGCCGGGTTACCCATGAGAGACTCGACGGCAGCGGTGCCTCCCGTCTGATCCGGGCAGCCGCTGGCACGTCGGCCTCGCGTGAGCGTCGCCGGTGAGCACTGGCCGCGAGAATGTAGGGGGACGTCATTGAAAAGCGAACACTTATGGCACATGGTCCAAGCTGAGCGGACCGCCCTGGCAGAAGACCTGGAGAGCCTCACCGCAGAGCAGTGGCAGCACCCCACTCTGTGTTCGCAGTGGGATGTCGAGCAAGTTCTCGCCCACCTCACGGCCGCCGCGAGTTTGAACCAGTGGCAGTGGCTCCGCAGCATACTCGGTGCGCGTTTCCGGCCCGACGTCCATAATCAGCGCAGGCTGGCCGAGCATCGCGGCAGGACGCCGGCCGAGACGCTAGAGCGCTTCCGCGCCATACTCGGCAGTACCAAAGCGCCCTCAGGCCACCTTGCGGCCTACCTCGGCGAAGTTGTGGTGCATGCCCAAGACATCCGCCAACCGCTGGGACTTCCCCGGAGGCCGAGCGTTGAGGCGTTGACCGTCGTAGCCGATTTTTATGCTGGACGCGACTTCACCGTGAAAAGCGGCACACTTGCGGCCGGCCTGCAGTTACGCGCTGATGATGGCTCGTTCGCCGCGGGCACCGGCCCGATGGTCACCGGTTCAACCCTCGCCCTGGTAATGGGCATGGCCGGCCGCAAGCCTTACCTGGACGAGCTTGCCGGCCCCGGCTTGCCCATCCTCCGGTCGCGGACCTAAGCGGCGCAACTCGGCCTGCCACCGACTGAGGACACGGATTGATCAGCAAGACGGCGTCCGGCGCCCTGGAAACCCTCGGGGGCGTTTGCCACAAAGAGGCGCACCAACCACCACAGTTCCGTCCAGCTCATCAGAGTGGACGGCGCGGACAGTGAACCCTGCCCCAGCCACAATCCCGGCTGTCCGCCCGGACTGCAGTCCACTGGTCTCGATCAGCAGGTGCCCGTCAGGCAAAAGCCATTCGCTGGCCTCTGCTGCCACGCGGCGGTGGAAGTCCAAACCGTCGTCGCCGCCGTCGAGCGCTGCCCGTGACTCATGGAGGCGCGCTTCGGGCGGCATTGTCTTTATCGCCTCAGTGGGGACATAAGGCGCGTTGACGGCGAGGATCCGCACCCGTCCCTGAAGTCCCGGCGGCAGGGCTGCGAACAGGTCACCCTGATATACGCGGCCACCCACGGCGTCCACATTGCGGCGGGCACAGTTCACTGCGGCAGGATCAATATCGGCTGAGTGCAGTTCCGCCTCCGGGTACAGCCGGGCAATAGCCGTACCCACCGCGCCCGACCCGCAGCAAAGGTCGACAACAACAGGGGTCGGTGACAACGGCCGGTCCCGCTGCAGCAGGCTTACCGCCTGGTGAACCAGCAGTTCAGTCCTGCGCCGGGGCACAAAAACTCCCGGGTCCACGGCGATCCGTTCCCCGCAGAAGTCCGCCCACCCAAGAATGTGTTCCAGTGGCATGCCGGACATGCGGCGGTCCACCCATTCGGCGAGGGCTTCGGAGTCCGGCGCCTCGGCTACCAGCAGCTGCGCTTCGTCTTCCGCGAAAACGCAGCCGGCTGCCCGCAGGGCGGACACAATGGGAGCAAGGGTATGGGGCGCGGCCGTTGCATCGTCAACTGGCATTCATCATCCCTTCCCGAGGGCCTGCAGCCAACAGCGTGACTGCAGGCCCATGCTAGTGGGCAGGTGCACCGCAAAGCATCCGTTTGTTGGCAGGATGGACCCATGACTTTGCCTGGGCAGCAGCCCGTTATTTGGACCGGCACGTACACGCCCGACGGAGGAGGCCGTGCTGACGGCATCGGCGCCCTGGCCGCTAAGCCCGACGGAAGCCTTGAACGGCTGGGGACTGCGGCGAAAACGGACTCGCCGTCGTTCGTTGCCGTTCACGCCACCCTGCCCGTGGTGTACGCAGTGGCCGAACAGCGCAAAATGGTTCGGGCTTTCCGCCGCTCAGGCGACTACGGGCTGGAGCCCCTCGGCGATCCGCAACCCGCCGGAGAAGCAACGTGCCATGTCGCTGTGGACCGGCAGGGCCGCTTCGTCACCGTAACCTGCTGGGGCGACGGGCAGGTCCTGCTCTTCGAACTGGATGCCGACGGCGGAATGACCGGCCGTCTCCCTGCTGCACCGTCGGTGGATCCACACGCGGGCCTGGGTACAGGTGAGCCCCGACAGAGCCGCGCCCACGCAAGCCTGATGCTGGCGGACGGACGCATCATGACGACGGATCTGGGCCACGACACCCTTCGGGTGTGGAACTACGTGCCGGGCACCGGGCTGGTGGCTGACCACGAAGTTGTCCTCCCCTTCGGCAGTGGCCCCCGGCACCTGGTGCAGCACCAGAACGGAAACGTGTTCGTGGTGTCCGAGTACTCCGTTGAAGTATTCGTCGTGAGGCCGGAAGCGGGGGTATTCGAGCTGGTCTTCCGCGGTCCGGCAACCTCGGGCCGCAGCCTGCCGGACGACTCCGGCGCGGAAATCTGCCTCGGCTTCCAAGGTTCCTATGCGTACGTGGGCGTTCGCGGCTCCAATATCATCAGCGTCCTCAAGGTTGGTGCCGGCGGGACGGAACTGATTCCCGTCAAGGACTCGCCCAGCGGGGGTAACTGGCCTCGTCACCACCTGGTGCGGGAGAACTGGCTCCACGTGGCCCACGAGCGGTCCGACAACGTGGCCACCTTTGCCCTGGACTCCCTCTCGGGCTGCCCGGGAGACATTGTTCACAACCTCCAGACCCCCTCGCCAACCGCCCTGGTGCCTTCAATCTAGCCGGCCCCGGCTGGGCACTGGGAAGGGCCGGTGAAGACTGCCGGATAGGCACTGCCGGGCGGCGTCCGGAGCAGGTCCGCTACATATGCACAGCCAGTCGAGTATGCGGCGCAGGGCTGCCGAACGAGCACTGCCGGGCAGCCACTGGACGGAGGGCCGCTGCCAATTACAGGTGAGCACTGAAAGGCGACAGCCCGGGGCAGCGCTGCCGTTTAGGCCCTGCCGCTTGAGCCCTGCCGGCCCGCATCTGAGGCGGGCCGTAGAGCGGGACATACGCCAGGCGGCCACCTACGCCATCGCACAATCACTGGAGTTATTCGGTGCAAGCGCTTACAGTTGTGATGTGCCTCACGGAAAGGCTGGCTTTCCCGTGAACCGCACTCATCATTGCCGCCTGTTACCCCGGCAAGCCTGAACAGCAGCGACGCTCCCAGGAAGGTCTCACCCCTTGTTATTCCGCACCCATTCCGGCGGGCCCTCGCGCGCCCGCAGATCAGCCGCTTCTCCACCCGTCCCACCGTCCCAGGCCGAGCGGGCCGACCGCACCGACCGGGCCGGCACCACCGCCCGCATCACGACCAAAACAACCGCCAAAGCAACCGCCTTCCGTTCAGCCGCGGGGCTGCTGGCGGCCGCCGTCGCAGTTTCAGCGGCAGTCCTCCCCGCCCACGCCGCACCCGGCCCGAAAGACCCGGGCCCGGCGTCGGCCTTCCACTCGCTCCGCGCTCCCGTCACGGACGAGAACTTCTACTTCGTCATGGCCGACCGCTTCAGCAACGGCAGCGCCGCGAACGACGACGGCGGGCTGGGCGGCGACCCCATGGTGTCCGGCTTCGACCCCACCAGGAAGGGTTTCTACAACGGCGGAGACCTGGCCGGCCTGCTGGAGAAGATCGACTACATCCAAGGCCTCGGCACCACCTCCATCTGGCTCACCCCCAGCTTCAAGAACAAGGCGGTCCAGCCCGAGGACAAGTCGGCCGGGTACCACGGGTACTGGATCACCGACTTCACGCAGATCGATCCGCACCTCGGCACCAACGATGAACTGAAGGCCCTCATCGACGAGGCCCACGCCCGCGGCATGAAGGTCTACTTCGACATCATCACCAACCACACGGCGGATGTCATCGGCTATGAAGGAGGCGCCCGCAAGGGTTACACCTCCAAGGACGACGTTCCTTACAAGACCGCGGACGGCGAGGTGTTCGACGACCGCGACTACGCCGGCTCGGAAAGCTTCCCTGAGCTCGACCCGGAAACTTCCTTCCCCTACATCCCGGTCCTGGAGGGCGGCGAGGAGGACCTGAAGGTTCCCGCCTGGCTGAACGACCCCACGCTGTACCACAACCGGGGCGACACAACCTTCGTGGGCGAGGACGCCTACTACGGCGACTTCTTCGGCCTGGACGACCTGTTCACCGAGCACCCCACCGTGGTGGACGGCATGAAGGACATCTACAAGACCTGGATCGGCGACTTTGGCGTTGACGGTTTCCGCATCGACACCATGAAGCACGTCAACAACGAGTTCTGGCAGGAGTTCGGCCCGGACGTCCTCAGCTACGCCAAAGCCCAGGGCAAGGACGAGTTCTTCATGTTCGGCGAAGTCTTCGACACCACCAAGAGCTTCACCTCCCAGTACACAACCCGGAACCGGATGCAGGCCGTCCTGGACTTCCCCTTCCAGGACGCCGCCCGCAGCTTCGCCTCCAAGAGCCAGGACGCCCGCACGCTGGAGACGTTCTTCGCCGGAGATGACTGGTACACGGACGCGGACTCGAACGTCTACCAGTTGCCAACGTTCCTCGGGAACCATGACATGGGCCGCATCGGCAGCTTCATCGCCGCTGACAACCCCGGATCGTCCGACGCCGAACAGGTGGCACGCGACCAGCTAGCCCACGAGCTGATGTACTTCTCCCGCGGCAACCCCGTCATCTACTACGGTGACGAGCAGGGCTTCACCGGCCCCGGCGGGGACCAGGACGCCCGCCAGACGCTGTTCGCCAGCCAGGTGCCGGAGTACCTCGACGACAACCTTCTGGGCACGGATGCCACGCACGCCACCGACAACTTCAACACCGGGCACCCGCTGTACCGCAAGATCAGTGAGCTGGCCGCCCTCACCAGCGAGCACCCGGCCCTGCGCGACGGCGCACACCAGCACCGGTACGCCTCCGAAGGCCAGGGGATCTACGCCTTCTCCCGCACGGACGCAGGAGACCAGCGCGAGTACGTGGTGGCCCTGAACAACAGCGAACAGGCGCAGACCGCTGAGGTTCCCACTTACATTGGCAAGCGCAACTACACCCGCATCTACGGAGACGCTGCGGCTGAAACCAAGACGTCCGAGGCCGGCACGCTGACGGTTACGGTCCCGCCGCTCTCCGCCGTGGTGTACCAGTCGTCCGGGCGGATCCCGCACTCCAAGGCCGCGCCCGCCGTCGCCCTCCAGGACCCGGCAGCGGCTCCCGGTGACAACGGGCGCCTCAAGGTGACGGCCGACGTCGGCGGTTCTTCGTTCTACGAGGTCACCTTTGAGGCCAGGACAGCAGGCGGCGAGTGGGTGCCCATCGGCACTGACGACACCGCCCCGTACCAGGTGTTCCATGACGTGGCGGGGCTGGACTCCGGGACACCCGTCGACTACCGCGCCACTGTTTTGGACAACGGCGGGCACACCGCCACCTCGCAGCCACGCACGGCGAGCGTGCCGGCTCCCATCGTGACGCTGGACAAGCCCGCAGAGGGCAGCAGCGCCGAGGGCCAGGTGGAGCTGAGTGCCACCGTGGACCCCGAGAAGGCAAGCCACACAGTTACCTTCGAACGAAGCGTGGCGGACGGCGCCTGGACCGAGGTGTCCACGGATGATTCCTCGCCCGTGTACTCGGCAAAGGACGACGTCTCCGGGCTCGATGACGGCACCAAGGTGGGCTACCGGGCCTCCTTGAGCGGGCCCGGCTTCAGCGTGGTTAGCGAAACCCGGACCGTGACGGTGGGCGAAGCACCGCAGCCCGATTCCGTGACGGTGGCCGGTTCCCTGAACCAGGCAATGGGTTGCGCTGAACCTTGGGACCCGGCCTGTTCCCAGGCAATGATGGCACTCGACCCCGCGGACAAGATCTGGCGCCTTACGGTGGACCTTCCCAAGGGACAGTACGAATACAAGGCAGCGCTGAACGGCGGCTGGGACGAGAACTACGGTGCAGGCGGCGCCCTCAACGGGCAAAACATCACGCTGGACCATCCCGGCGGCCCCGTGACGTTCCGCTACGACAACAGCACCCACCTGCTCAGCGCCGTCTATGCCTCCCAGCAGCCGGGTGCCGTCGCGGCTGCCGGGAGCATGAACAGTGAGCTTGGCTGCGGCGCAGACTGGGAGCCTGCCTGCGACCAGGCACAGCTTCAGCTCGATCCGGCTGACCTCGTGTGGAAGCTGTCCGCTCCGGCCCTGCCCGCCGGCACCTATGAATTCAAGGCCGCCCTGGACCGGTCATGGAATGTCAGCTACGGCGCGGGCGGCGCGTCGCCCGGGGCCAACATCGTGTTCGAGCACGGCGGCGGCCCGGCCACCTTCCGCTACGACCATTTCACCCACGTGATCACGGCCGGCTAGCGGAACCACAAAAACGCGGGGTCGCGTCGCACCCGTTCCGGAGCATCGGACGGGCGCAACGTGGCCCCGCGTTTTTTGTGTGCGGCAACAAGGTGTTGGCGGCACAGGCTGCTGGCGGTCAGTTAGCTGTGCAGGGCCCCTTCAACCGCTGCCAGCAGCGTGTTAAAGCGCGGGTTGGCGGGAAGATCGTCAAGGAACACCGGCTTGCCATCCGGCCCGCCGAGCGGAACCTGCCAGTTCGGATACAGCGCTTCGGTGGTGCCGGGCTGGTTCTGGACCCGCCGCTCCCCCACCGCGTCCACAAGGGCAACACCCAGCAGGACCGACGGCGTCTGGGTGAGCAGGAGGTGCAGCGCCTCGATGGTCTGCTCTTCCGTCTCCGCCTGCCCGCCCGCGGTTGCCCCGGGCAGGTAGCCACGTTCCCGGACCAGGGCGAGCATCTTCTCCAGGGACGCGTTGTGCTCGGCACGCTCCTCCGCCTCGGAGCGCTCCAGCAAACCCAAGCCGCTGCGCAGCGCCACGTGGTCACCGGCGAGGTAGCCGGCCGTGGGCGGAAGGTCGTGGGTGTTGACGCTGGCGAGGGCCTGCGTCCGGTACTTTTCGGGCGCAAGGGGGGAGTCGCCGTCGTACTCGAACCACAGGATGGACGTACCAAGGATGCCGCGGGCAGCCAGATAGTCGCGCACCCACGGCTCGAAGGTGCCAAGGTCCTCGCCAATGACCACGGCCCCGGCACGCTGCGCCTCCAGGGCGAGGATGCCAATCAGCGCCGCATGGTCGTAGCGCACGTACGCGCCGTCACCCGGGGCATTTCCCACCGGAATCCACCACAGCCGGAACAGGCCCAGGATGTGGTCCACCCGGATCCCGCCCGCATGCCGCAGGACCGTGGCCAGCATGTTCCGGAACGGGATGTAGCCGGCCTCGGCCAGGCGCGCCGGATGCCATGGCGGCTGTCCCCAGTCCTGGCCCTGCTGGTTGTACATGTCAGGGGGCGCGCCCACGCTGGTCGCGGGAGCCAGCACGCCGCGCAGGGTCCAGGCATCGGCGCTGCTGTGGTCCACGCCCACGGCGAGGTCGTGCACCACCCCAAGCCTCATGCCGGAACGCAGCGCAGCCCTCTGGGCCTCTTCGAGCTGCTCATCGCAGATCCACTGCAGCCACCGGTGGAACCCGATCCTGTCTCCCAGCTTTTCCCGCAGCGCCTCGGCCTCCGGGGTGCCCAGCGCGCAGGCGGGATCGGTCCACAACGGGTCATCCGGCGCGAGGTCCTCCCGGATGGCGGACCACAGCGCGAAATCGTCCAGTCCCTGGCCGGAGATCCGGCAGAACTCATCGAAGGCGGCCTGCCTGGCCGGGGAGCGGCGTGCGTGGTAGAGCATTTCCAGGGCCTGTAGCTTGGCCGCGTAGACGGCGTTCCGGTCCAGCCGCGCGCCGTCCTTGTTCAGCCCGGACACTTCCTCACGGAGCTTCTCCACCGCGGCGCGCCGGCGCGGCTTCAGGTATGCCACTTCGGGAACAGCTTCGATGCGGATGTAGAGCGGGTTGAAGAACCGGCGTGTGGACGGCGAGTACGGCGACGGCTGCACCGGCGGCACGGGTTCGGCCGCATGCAGCGGGTTGACCAGCACATAGTCGGCCCCGCGTTCGCCGCTGATGGCGGCGAGGTCGGCGAGGTCGGCGAAGTCACCGATCCCCCAGGAGCGCCTGGACCGGACGGAATACAGCTGTGTGGCCAGCCCCCAGCCGCGGCGCTGTTCGAGCGGCTGCGCGGTGGTGAGCTGGCGCGGCGTCACCACCAAGGTGGCCTCCGCGGTCACGTCACCGGCCTGGGCGTTCAGGGTATGCCAGCCGAGGGGCAGGTCCTGCGGGAGGGCGAAGGTCATACGGCGGGTAGCCACCCCGTCGACATCCCGGGGCTGTTCCCGGACGTCCTCCTGGACGGCGTCAACAGGGCCGGCCCCGCCTTCAAGGGCGATGCCCAGCTTAACTGCAACGCCATCGCGCACATGGACCGGGACCAGCGCGGGTTCACCCTGCTGGATGACGACGGCGGGCGGCAGCATCCGCCGCCAGGGGGCCAGTTCAGCTTCCGCCAGCGCGGCCTCGATGGCCTGGTTCGTGTCCGCCCGTACCCCCAAGGCAGCCAGGACCTTGACCAGCGTCTCTTCTGCCACCGTGTGCGGCAGGCCGTCCCAGCCCTGGAAGGAGGTGCCCACGCCGTGCGCATCTGCCAGTTTCTGGAGCGAATGGGGGTCCACGGCCAGGCCGGCAGCAGCCCCGCCCGCCGCGGGCGAAAGCCCGGGAGGGTCTGTTGGCATCCCTGGTTGCTGTGGATTCTGCTGGTCTGAAGCCGTCATGCGTGTCCGCCTCGTCTGGTGTGATGCCGCCCGAACTTACAGTGCTGCCTGTTGCACCGGGCGCCTGCACCCCCGCGCACAACCGATTGGTTCAGATTATTGCAGGGCGGCGCACAGACGAAACCCGGCCCGGGGTTACAGGCGCGGGCAAGTCCACACTCCCAAAGTTGCACGCGGCCGCCACAATTCGTCATCCCGGGCAGCCGCGTTACCCCGTGCGACGAAAAACTAAGGACTATGGCGTACCTCTGCCCTGCTTCCGGGAAGCTGTGTAGCCTCGTGACGGTCGAGGGGACGCGTGGCAGCGCGGCGGAAGGAGACCGGGATGAGCCTCAGTGAACTGCGGGTGTTTGGGCGGTCGGGTACCCCCGTCAGCCCACTCACGTTGGGAACCATGAACTTCGGCGAAGGCAACGGCGGCCCGCACGGCGCCCCGACCGGGGCCGAGGAAAGCATCCGCATCATCCATGCGGCGCTGGATGCCGGGATCACCGCCGTCGACACCGCGGACGTCTACTCCCAGGGTGAATCCGAACAGGTGGTGGGCCGCGCACTTCGCGGGCGCCGCGACGACATTTTCCTGGCCACCAAGTTCCACGGCCAGATGAGCCCCAACCCGGCCCATTCCGGGAACTCGCGCCGCTGGATCACCCAGGCTGTGGAGGGCAGCCTCCGGCGGCTGCAGACGGACCGGATTGATCTGTACCAGGCGCACCGGCCGGACTACAACACCGACGTGCTGGAAACCATCACCACGCTCAACGACCTGATCCGGCAGGGCAAGATCCTCTACTACGGCACCTCCGTCTTCACACCCGCGCAACTGGTGGAGGCGCAGTGGCTGGCCACCACCAACCACCTGATTCCGCCGCTGGGCAACCAGGTGCCGTACTCCATGCTGGTACGCGGCACCGAACGCGACGTGCTGCCCATCGCCCAGCGATACGGGCTGGGGGTCCTGGCGTACGGTCCCCTGGCCGGAGGCTGGTTGTCCGGCAGCTTCTCCCCTGAACCGGGGAAGGCGCCCACCCGGGTCCACTCGCTCCCGGGCCGCTACGACATGACCGGTCCCGCCAGCGAGCGGAAGCTCCTGGCCGCGGATGCCCTGGCGCGGCTGGCCGACAAGCTGGAACTGTCGCTGGTGGACCTTGCCGTCGGCTTCGCCCTGACGCACCCGGCCATCAGCAGCGTGATTATCGGCCCCCGCAGCGAGGAGCACCTGCGGGCCTACGTGCAGGCCTCGCAGGTCCGGCTCAGCGAGTCCGTCCTTGACGCCATTGATGACGTGGTGCCACCAGGTACCAACTTCGTGGAGCGGGACGCGGGCGCCATCGTCCCCTCGCTTGAGTTCGCGGAACTCCGACGGCGGTAACCACCCCTCCGCGGACCTCACCGGGGTGCCACGGCAGGGCCAGGACGACGTCCAGAATCGATGCTTCGAGTGCCGTCACCGGAGCTCTTGACGCCACGGCACAGGAGTCCTAGCGTCAATACCGATATCCCTTTTACCCGGAAACCAGGGGCATCCCATGCCAATGTCCGAAGAGGAACGGCGGCTGCTCAAGGAGCTGGAGCTGGGGCTGATCGCCGACGACCCCCACCTGGCCATGGAGCTGCTCTCCGGCTACCCCGCGCCCCGGTTCAGGGCGGACCTATTTTTCGGTGCCCTCGCGGGCCTGACCGGGCTGGTGCTGCTCATCGCCGGCGCCAGCGGCCGGATTGTTGCCCTCCTGGCCCTGGGACTTTCACTCGTGGGGCTGGGCACCGGCCTGCTGCTGGGCAAGTTTTTTCCCGGGCGGAGAAGGGGACCGGAGCGGCCCGCGGGCTGACCGCCCCGGCGTCAGGACAAAGAGGCTGAAAAGGACGACGGCGGCGCCAAGCCAGCCATGCGGCGGCAACCGCTCACCCACCACCAGGACCGCCAGACCAGCGGCCACCACCGTTTCAAGCAGGGAAATCCCGGTGGCGGTGCTGGCCCGGATCCTGGCCAGGCCCCATCCAAAGAGGACGTACCCGGCGAACATCGGCACCAGGGCCATGTAGGCGCCCACCGAGAAATTGACCCATGACTCAACCAGGGGCCGGCCGGTGACTGCCAGCACGGGCATCAACAGCAGTCCGCCGAGACCAAAGACTGCCCCCATGGCCGCCCGCGATGACAGCCCTCCTCCGATCAGGCGGTGGGCTGCCCAGGAATACAAGGCATAGGTGGCGCCAGCCAGTAGCCCCAGGGCAATCCCGGCCAGGGATGTCCAGGAACCGCCCGGGGAACCGGCCGGCGCGTGCCCGGCGAAGGACAGCAGGGCAGCGCCCGAGACGCCCAGCAGGGCTCCCGCCATCCACCGGCGGGTGAGGTGTTTGCCGTCGGCGAAGCGCTCGATGAGCGCGGCTGCCACCGGCGCGGAACCGATGGACACCACCGTTCCCACCGCCACGCCTGAAAGCCGCATGGAACTGTAGAAGGCCAGCGGATAGACGGCCACCGCCGCCGCGCCCAGGGCAACCAAACGCCAGCGGTCCAGCAGGCCCGGCCACTGCCCGGTCATTGCGTTGGTTGCGTACAGCGCCTGCAGCAGGCCCCCGATTCCCATGGCCACCGCACCGACGGCCAGCGGACTCACGGACGGCGCAAACGTGGCAGCAGTGCCTGTGGTGCCCCACAGCACGGAAGCCGCCACCACGCACAAAGCGCCCCAGAGCGGCGCGTTGGCCGAACCGGCCGCCGGTTTCACACGTCCGCCAGCAGCCGGGCAGCGATGGTCCGGCATTCTTTCAGGCACGCGTCATTGCCCTCAAGCCCGGCCCGGGCCATGGCACCCTCCAGGAGGAAGGCCAGCTGCCGGGCCAGTCCTGCGGCGCGGCCATCGCCCGCCGGGAGCAGCTCGGCCACGTGCCGTGACAGGAGCGCCTCAACCTCTTCCTTGTGCTTCCGGACCGCCAGCCGCCCCGGCGCACCTGCCGGCAGTTCCGCTGCCGCATTGAGCAGTCCGCATCCACGAAACCCGTTGGGGTAGGCGGCGTTGGCATGGTCCGCATAGGCGTCAAAAACGGCCAGCACCCGCTCGCGCGGATCCCTGGCCTCCTCCAGCCGCCTGCTGTACAGCCCCAGCCATTCCGCATGCCGGGCCTCAAGGTACGCGGCCACCAGCTCGGCCTTGGAAGCGAAATTGTTGTAGAGGCTCTTCTTGGCCACACCGGCTTCGGTGGTGATGGTGTCGATGCCGGTGGCGGCCACGCCCTGCGCATAGAAGAGCCGCGACGCAGCGTCAAGCAGCAGCGCGCGGGCCGGACGCTTCGGCGGCGCAGGCGTGTGCGCAACGTTATTCCTGGCGGACAAAAAGGCCTCCTTCATGGACACAGAGTAGGTAGGTCAGTCTACCTACAAATTGGTGGGGAATATCCGAAGCCCCCGTTCTGTTGTTGCTCTGTTCAGGATGAACTGCATCCAGCCGACAGGAGAACGCACCAATGTCAGTTGACTATGACGCTCCCCGGGTGACGCCCGAGGAAGAGCCAAACAGCGGCTTCGAGGAGCTGAAAACCGAGAAGTCGGGCCGAAGGGAGGCCATTGCCGACGTCGACGAGACCGAGCTCGCGGACAGCTTCGAACTGCCCGGGGCGGACCTGTCCAACGAGGAGCTGCTGATCCAGGTGGTGCCGGTCCAGGCCGACGAGTTCACCTGCATGTCCTGCTTCCTGGTGCACCACCGCAGCCAGCTCGCCAGGGAAAAGGACGGCAGGAAGTACTGCAAGGAGTGTGAGTCCTAGGGTCGATGCAAAGCCACCAGGCTTCGCAGCGATGCCTCAAGGAACTGCCGCTGGGCAGCCAAGGCGCGCAGCGGGTCGGCGCTGAACGGCAGAGCTCGCGCACCCAGGAGCGGATCCCCCAAAGAGAGCGCACGCTGGCTTGCCGGACGGGCGCGGGAGCTTGCCGCCCAGCCAGTCCTGGGGCCTGCCGCCCAGCCTGCCTGACAAACACAACCCACCCCATCCAACAGCGGGCGCGCTCCGAAACCCTTGGGAGAACTACTCTCCCGAGGGGACGGACGGACGATGGACGAGGTGGACCAGCAGGCCCTGATTGGCGCGGTGATACTGGAACATGGCCTGGACCTGGACCGGCTGTGGCTGGCGCACCTGGCCTTGGGCGGCGACGCCTCGGAACAGGCCATCAGGGACTACAGCGCCGGGCTGGCGGGGCTTTCCGTCACGGACCGTGACGCACTGGCGCAGGCGGTCAACGAGCATTGCGCCGAAGCAGGCCTGCCGGCCCGGGCACCGTTGAGCGGCTCTCCCCTGGTCCAGGCACACACCGGCCCACGGGGACCCGGCCCATCCATGTAGGCGCCGGGAGCATTCCGGACCACCTCCGGGGAAGGCTTATGGTGTCAACCATGACAGACGCCCACCCACGCTCAGGAACAGTCCGCCGGAGTACGGTGCGTTGCGGGCCACGATGATCCTGGACGAGGAGCCCCGGCTGGAGGCGGACCCCCGCCGGGAGCTCCGGGAGTTCTTCGAAGCCGTCAGGCTGCGGCCAGCGAGTTAAGCGTGTCCCGGATCCCGTTCAGTGCCGGATCCCGGAGCGACATGAAGGCCGGCTTCAGGAGCGGCTGGATGATCTTGGCGGGTCCCTTGATGCTGAACTCGGCCGTGTACTTCACCACCGAGCCTGCCCCGTTGGGGGTGACGTCGATGGAATCGAAGGAGGTGACGGTTTTGTTCTCGCCGCGCAGCTTGATGTGGTTGTCCGTCAGCTCGATGACCTCGTAGACCAGGCTTTGCCGCTTGCCCCGGAACTCGGCTTCGGCGTTGTATTTGTGCCCCACGGCCACCGGCCCCGGCGTGACTTTATCCATGACAGGAGTGTTGGGATCCCACTTGGGGGTGTTCTCGAACTGGCTCAAAAAGGCAAAGGCCTTCTCGGCGGACAATGTGGTTTCCACGCTTCCAGCGACTGTGATCATCACCCCAGTGTAGGAACAGGCCGCCTGCAAACACAGCCCCCGGCCACCAGCGGCTAGGCCCGGCCTGCCGCACCAGCAGGAAGTGGCCGCAGGGCAGCGGCCATCTTGTAGCACAGCCTTCCCTCCAGCTCCCGGGGCCGGATCCACACCTCGTAGCCTTCCGCAGCCGCGAAAAGCGCCCTGCCGCCGGAAGCATCCGCGGCGATCCATAGGGCTGAAGAATCTTCCATGGCATCGTCCACCACGCCTGACCGGACCAGCTCAAAGTCCTTGCGGACCTCCACCGGGATGCCGATCAGGCGGCACCAGTCGCTCAACCGGTAACTCTCCATCGTGATCCTTCCTGCAGCGTGGCAAGACGTACCAGAAGACCAGGGCCTAGCAGGCTTCGAAGTCCGTGAGGACCTTGACCTTGCCCGCGGAGGCGGACGCCGGGTCGAAGGTGTAGCCGATCCATTCCCTGGCGAGCCGGCGCGCGAGTTCGATGCCCACCACGCGCTGGCCCATGGTCAGCACCTGGCAGTCGTTGGACAGGACCGAGCGTTCCACGGAGAAGGAATCGTGCGCCGCAGTGGCCCTGATGCCTTCCACCTTGTTCGCCGCGATGGCCACACCGATTCCGGTGCCGCAGAAGAGGATGGCCCGGTCCGCGGCTCCGTCCCTGATCATCTCGCCCGCCGCGATTCCCACGTACGGGTACGGCCTGGTGAAGTCATCCGGCGCGTCGGAACGGTTGACTCCAATATCGATCACTTCGCTCACCCGGGGATCCTGGCGGAGATCCTCGAGGACCTTGTCCTTGTAGTCCACCCCCGCTTCGTCAGCGCCTACAACCAGTCTCAGTCCCATGGTCTTTCCTTCAGTGTTCATTGCCGCACTCCAACGGTTTCCCGGGACGCGGCGGCGGTGAGGTGCGGACCCATGATGGTGAAGATCATGGCCAGCGAGGTTGCTCCGGGGTCCGGTGTGCCCAGGCTCTTTTCGGCCAGCGGACGCGCCCGGCCCTTGAGGGGCAGCAGGCCGGCCGTCGCCTCGGCTGCCGCCGTCGCATCGCGTGCGGCGTCCCCCCACGCACGGGCCGGTTCCGCGCCTGCCGCCACCAGGCCGGCAAAGGATGATGCGAACGGCAGCAATGCGTCCACCATGGTCTTATCGCCTGTCTCGGCTTTGCCCAGCTGCACAATCCGGTCCGCGAAGGCCCTGACCGCCGCCGAGAGCTGTCCGGGCTCCGGTGCCGCGCTGTTGCCCACAGCTTCGCCGAAAGCCCGAAGTCCGGCTCCCCACAGGACGCCGGACGTCCCGCCTGCCTTATCGGCCCAGGCATCACCGGCGGCTGCGAGCACATCGCCGGCTCCGGCCCCCTGCCCCAGAGCGGCGGAAGCAGCGGCCGTGGCAGCGTCAATCCCGCGCACCATGCCGCGTCCGTGGTCGCCGTCACCGGCGATTGCGTCCATCCTGCCGAGCCGTTCCTCGGCCTCGTGCAGGAGGGCCTGCGTGGCCTCCAGCGCAGCAAGGCAGGCGGTGGCGTAATCCCGGGAGGAGCCGGTGGCGACGAACGGGGCGGACGTCGCCTCGACGTCGGACGTTCCCCCGTCCGCCACGGGCCCGCCTTCCCGGACGGCGTTGCCGCGGCGGTAGGCGGGCGTGTCCGCCGGGGCAAGCCACAGCGGTTCCAGCTCCCCGTCCAGCCAGGTCACCGTGAGCGAAACCCCTGCCATGTCCAGGCTGGTGACGAGTTCTCCAACTTCCGGCATCACCAGGGTGTACCCGGCTTCCCGGAGCAGCGGGGCCACGGTTCCCCAGAGCACGAACAGTTCCTCATGCTTGGTGGATCCCAGACCGTTGAGGATGACCGCAATCCGGTTGCCTGCTCCGGGCGGGGTTTCCGCCAGCAGGCGTCCCACGAGTTCTTCCCCCAGCGCCTTGGCCGGCGGCAGGTCCGTGTCGAACAGTCCGGGCTCTCCGTGGATGCCCAGCCCTAGCCCCATCTGGCCCTCGGGCAGGGAGAACAGCGGCGTTTCCGCGCCGGGGAAGGTGCAGCCGGAGAACGCGCTGCCGATGGTGCGGGTGCGGTCGTTGGCCTTCCGGCCGAGGCGGACCACCTCGGCGAGGTCCGCGCCGGCCTCGGCGGCGGCGCCCATGACCTTGAAAACGATGAAGTCACCGGCGATGCCGCGGCGCTTCTCCGATTCCGACGGCGGGGCGCTGGCGATGTCGTCGGTCACCAGGACCTTGTCCACGGCGATGCCCTCCGCCGCCAGGCGTTCGCTGGCCATGCCGAAGTTCATGACGTCTCCGGCGTAGTTTCCGTAGGTGAAGACGACGCCGGCTCCGGACTCCGCTGCCTTGGCCACGGCGTACGCCTGCTGCGCCGAAGGGGACGTGAAGATGTTGCCCACCACGGCGCCGTCGGCGAATCCTGTTCCGATGAGGCCCGCGAAAGCCGGGTAATGCCCGGACCCGCCGCCGGCAAGGACAGCCACCTTGGGCTGCACCGGCCGGAAGCGCCGCACGGCACCGCCGGTCACCTGGCGCACCAGGCCGGAGTGGATGTCGCAGAACCCTGCGAGGGCCTCCTCGGCGAAGTCCGAGGGGTCATTGAAGATTTTCGTCATGTTGAGCTCTCTGCCGTGTGGTCCTTAGCGGGCCGGACCGGACTGTCAGTGGATGTGGCTGCCGCCGTTGATGTCGACGGTGGTTCCGGTGAGGTAGGCCGAATCCTCGGAGGAAAGGAACGTGATCACCGCGGCTACTTCCTCGGTGGTAGCGTTCCTGCCCAGCGGAATGCCGGCGTTGATGGCGGCCTCCTGCTCCTCGGTGCTGCCCACGCGGATGTTGGTGTCCACTGCCCCGGGGGTGATGGCGTTGACGGTCACGCCGGTGGTGCCGAGCTCGCGGGCCAGCGCCTTGGTGAAGCCCAGGATGGCGGCTTTGGCGGCGGAGTAGGGGACCTTGCCGAACACGCCGCCGCCGCGCTGGGCGGAGACCGATGACATGTTCACGATCCGGCCCCAGCCGTTATCGATCATGGCCGGCAGGAATGCCTTGGTCACAAGGTAGGTGCCGGTGGCGTTGACGTCCATGACCTTGTGCCAGAGCTCAAGGGTGGTTTCCAGGAAGGGAACCGGCGAGGTGATGCCGGCGATGTTGGCCAGTGCTCCCACCGGCGGCAGGTTGCCCGAGGCGACCTCGGCGGCGACGGCGGCCTGGGCTGCCGTGACGGATGCTTCATTGGCGACGTCGACCTCGTGGCCGAAGGCGGGGACGTTGAAGTCGTTGCCGATTTCCGCCGCGACCTTGGCTGACTTCTCGCCGTCGAGGTCGAGGATCACCACCGCCCAGCCCTGGCTGGCGTAGCGGCGGGCGGTGGTGATGCCGATGCCCCGGTCCGAGGTTGCCCCGGTGAGGACGGCGGTGCGCTGGATGGTGGTCATGATGTGCTCCTTGGGTTTCTTTGGATGGATCGATTGCTCCGTAGTTGTCGTTCTGGACGTTCAAAACGGCAAGTACTCAGCAATCGATGGTCAGATGAGGTCGGTGATGAAGCTGGCGGCCTTGGCTGCCGCTGCGGGGCGTTCATCGTGGGTGACGTCCCGGGTTTCGAGTTCGAGCGAGAAGTGCCCGGTGTAGCCGTCCGCGGCGAGCTGCTTCAGGCCACCGGCGAAGTCCGCCTGGCCGTTGCCGATGCTGAGGTTGATGTTCCCCGGCACGGCGTCCCGCAGGTGGACGTGGCGGATGCGGTCCTGGTGCCGTCGGAGGTAGGCTTGGACGTCCTCGCCGGCAGCCACGATGTGGCTGAAGTCCATGACAATTCCGACGCCGGAGCCTGCCAGCCGCTGTGCCAGCAGTTCCGCGCGCTCCAGGTTGCAGCAGAACCGCAGGAAGTGCAGGGATTCGGTCCAGAGTTCGACGCCGAACTCCGCGGCGCGCTGCCCGGCGTGGATGAGCCGGGCGGCGATCGTGTCCAGGTCTTCGTCCACGCTCCGGACGGGGTCGTGGCCCAGGGCGCCGCATGGAAGGACCAGCGCCTTCGCGCCGGTGTTGGCCGTGAGGGTGAGAAGGGCATCCAGGTGCCGTGCACGGCCAGCCTGCTGTCCGGCGTCGAGCACTGCGTTGAGGTCGCCGATGTCCCCGTTGACGGAGCGGACCCGCAGCCCGGACCCGGCAACTTCGGCTGACACGGCCGCGACGGCTGCAGCGTCCAGTTCATAAGGGACGTGGTTGCAGACACCGGGCAGGGCGCCGAGGTCTATTTCCTCGAAACCCAGGTCCTTGATGGTGCGCAGCGCAGCATCAAGCTCCTGGTGGCGGAAGCTGATGGATGAGCACCCGAGCCTGGAATGGAACATCGTTGATCCTTCGGTTCTTGCCGGTTGGTGGAGCGGCCGGCGGTAGTGATGAGGACCACAGTAGATGCGTTGACTGTCAACAGTCAACTCTAAAAGTCGACTGTTGACAGTGATCATGATCCGGGTCACACTTGGCGTATCATTTGTTAACAGTCGACAGCGGCAGATCCAGTTGAGCCGCTTTTCGAAAGGGAAACACCATGAGCAACGAAGCTCTAAAAATGCGCGGCCATGTGCATGGCACCAAGGATGCAAAGCGGGTAGCCGTCGGCTCCGGAGTCGGCGCCGTGATTGAGACCTACGACTTCATCGGGTTCGGCACCGCTGCGGCCCTGTACTTCGGTACCGCCTTCTTCCCCACGGGCGACCCCGTGACCGGAACGCTTGCGGCGTTCGCCACCCTGGGCGTCGGCTTCGCAGCCCGCCCCATCGGCGGCATCATCGGCGGACACCTGGGTGACAAGGTGGGCAGGAAGCCCGTCCTGGTTGCTTCCCTGATCCTCATGGGCGTGGCCACGTTCCTCATCGGCCTGCTCCCCACCTACGAGCAGGTGGGCCTCCTGGCGCCGGCCCTGCTGGTGTTTGTCCGCATCGTCCAGGGCCTGGCCTTCGGCGCAGAGTGGGGCGGCGCCATCCTCATGAGCTACGAGCATGCGCCGTGGAAGTCCAAGGGCAGGTACACCGGCATCGTGCAGGCAGGCTTCCCTGTGGGCCTCCTGCTGGCCAACCTCGTCTTCCTGGTCAGCGTGAACCTCGGCGGCGAACTGGCCTGGCGCGTCCCGTTCCTCGCGAGCATCGTGCTCGTCGCCGTCGGCCTGATCATCCGTTCCAAGGTTCCGGAGTCCCCCGTCTTCGACGAGGTCAAGGAGAGCGGCTCGATCGTCAAGTCCCCCATCGTCGAGGTCATCAGGACCGACTGGCGCAGCATTGTCCGGGGTATCGGCCTGCGCATCGCCGAGACCGCCGGCTACGCCGTCTCCGTCACGTACATGATTTCCTACCTGCACACCCAGCAGCTGGCGGACAAGACCGAAACCCTGGTGGCCCTCTGCATCGCCTCGGCGGTCGGCATTTTCGCCACGATGGCATGGGCCCGGCTCACGGACCGTATTGGCCGCCGTCCCCTGTACATCTGGTCCTGCGCCTTCGCCGCCCTGTTTGGCATCCCCATGTTCCTGCTGGTCAACACGGGAATGTTCATCTTCGTCATCGCCACCATCGTGATCTCCTACGCGGTCTGCCAGAACTCGCTGGCCGGCGCCCAGGGCCCGTGGTTCCCGGAACTGTTCCAGGCCAAGACCCGCTCCTCCGGCGCCTCCCTGGCGTACCAGATCTCCGCCATGGTCTCCGGCTTCACCCCCTTCGTCACCACCCTGCTGTTCGTAGCCCTTGGCTGGATGGGCCCCGCGCTCCTCTTCAGCTTCTACGCAGCCATCGGTCTCTGGGCCGCCCTCGTCACCCGGGAAACGTGGGGCAAGCGCGAGCGCCAGCTGGCAGACGAAGCCGCTAAAAGCACCCCGCAGTCAGTGACCGTCTCATGACCATCACCCACGAATCGAACACGGAGTCAGCAATGCCCGCAGGAATCGTCCAGGACCGGTTGGCGCACGTCAGCGCTGCGGCCTACCGCATCCGGCACCACGCCCTGAACATGGGCGAGGTCCAGGGGCAGGGCTATGTTGGCCAGGCCCTCGGGGCTGCGGACATGCTCGCCACGGTCTACGGCGACCAGCTCCGCTTCCGGGCGGAGGACCCGCACTGGGAAGCACGGGACAGGTTCCTGCTCTCCACCGGCCACTACGCGATCGGCCACTACGCGGCCCTCGCCGAGGCCGGCATCCTCCCCGTGCAGGAGCTGGAAACCTACGGATCGGACGATTCCCGGCTGCCGATGTCCGGCATGTCCACCTACACGCCGGGCATGGAAATCTCCGGAGGGTCGCTGGGGCACGGGCTCACCATTGCCGTGGGCATGGCCCTGGGCCTGCGCCACCAGGGCTCCAGCGCCCGCGTCTTCAACTTCCTGTCCGACGGCGAACTGGACGAGGGCTCCACCTGGGAGGCCGCCATGGGTGCGCACCACCACCAGCTGGGCAACCTCACCGCGATGGTGGACATCAACGCCCTGCAGGCCGACGGCAAGACGGACACGGTGCTCCGCACCGAGCCGGTGACCGAGAAATGGGAATCCTTCGGCTGGTACACGCAGCGGGTGGACGGAAACGACGTCGGCGCGCTGCTGGCAGCGTTCGACAACGCAGCCGCCCAGGCGGCCGCCGTCGGACGTCCTTCGGTAATCCTGTGCGATACCAAGGTGGGCCGCGGAGTGCCGCTGCTGGAGGAGCGCGAAAAGGCGCACTTCATGCGCATCGACGAACACGAATGGCAGGTCTGCCGCGAGCAGCTCACCGCCGGATACGAAGGAAAGGCTTCAGCATGAGCACCACCACCTCGGCCGCCGCTGCGGCACCTACAGTCACCGCAGCAGCCGCTGCAACACCGGCCAAGCCGAAACTAAAGACCTCGGCGATGATCGCCTCCTTCGCCGACCCCGGACAGAAGACCGCGTCTGCCCCGTTCGGGCACGCACTGGTGAAGGCTGCGCAGGAGAACGACAGGATCGTCGGCCTGACTGCGGACCTGGGCAAGTACACGGACATGCACATCTTCGCCAAGGCCTTCCCGGAGCGCTTCTTCCAGATGGGCATGGCCGAGCAGCTGCTGTTCGGCGCCGCGGCCGGGCTGGCCGAAACCGGCCTGGTACCGTTCGCGTCCACCTACTCCGTGTTCGCCGCCCGCCGCGCCTACGACTTCCTCTGCCTCGACGCTGCCGAGCCGAACCTGAACGTCAACATCGTGGGTGGCCTCCCCGGCCTGACCACCGGATACGGCCCCAGCCACCAGGCCACCGAGGACATGGCGATCTTCCGCGGCATGCCCAACCTCACCATCGTGGACCCGTGCGACTCGATCGACATTGAACAGGCCGTTCCGCAGCTCGCCGCCAGCGACGGGCCCACCTACCTGCGCCTGCTCCGGGGCAACGTCCCCACCGTCCTGGACGAATACGGCTACACCTTCGAACTCGGCAAGGCCAAGGTGCTGCGCGGCGGCAACGACGTCGTCTTCATCTCCTCCGGGCTGATGACCATGCGCGCGCTGCAGGCAGCGAAGGCGCTCGCGGCACACAACGTGGACGTTGCCGTCGTCCACACCCCCACCATCAAGCCGTTCGACGCCGCCACCGTCCTTGCCGAGATCAACACCGACCGGCTTGCCGTCACCCTGGAAAACCACTCCGTGGTGGGCGGCCTGTTCGAAACGGTCGCCTCCGCCGTCGTCACGGCCGGCGTGGGCAAGCGCGTGGTACCCGTGGCCCTCCCGGACCAGTTCCTCGACGCCGGCGCCCTGCCGACGCTGCACGACCGCTACGGCCTGGCCGTGGACCGCATCGTGGCGAAGGTCCTGGCCGAACTCGGCTAGCTGGTGCGAACCACGGAGCAGGAACCACGGAAAGCACGGCACCGGTCCCGGCCGGTGCCGTGCTTTCTGCCGTACTATCGAAACTATTACCGACTGTAGACAGTCGACTTCCAACATTGAGGATGGACGCCATGGCCGGAGCGACAGCACCGCTGCTGGGACTGGAAAAGAAGAGCCTGCGCGAGCAGGCCCTCTCGGCACTGCGCACAGCGATCACCAGCGGAGAGCTGGAACCCGGCCGCCACCTGGTGGAAACCGAACTTTCGGAGATGCTCCGGATCAGCCGGGGAACACTCCGTGAGGCGCTCCGCCAACTGGAACAGGAGGGCCTGCTGTCCGCCGGTCCCCGCGGCAGGCTCTCCGTCCGCCACCTGGACGAGAAGGAAATCCGCGATATCTACGCCGTCCGCGCCGCCCTTGAGTCCCTGGCCGCCCGGACGCTCTGCGAACTGCCGGACCGCCAGCACGCCATCACCTCCCTCCGCGCAGCCATTGACACGATGAAGGCCGCGGAAAAGGAGAGCCTGCAGCAGCGGGTCGAATCGGACCTGGAGTTCCACCGCACCCTGTGCCGGCTCACGGGCAACGAAACCCTCCTGCACACCTGGGAATCCCTGGAAGGGTCCATCAGGATGTCCATCATGTTTGCCGGACTCGAAAAAGGCGTCAAGAACATGAGCGTGGACCGGCACCACGACATCGTGGCCGCCATTGAGACCGGCGATGCCTCGAAGGCGCGGAAAACCATCAGGGCCCACATGGACACGGCGGCCGCAAACCTCGTGGCCTAGCCGTTTCTTGGTAGTTTCGTAGTTCGCCCCGAATAGTCCCGGCACCCCCGGGTACAGGGATTATGGACAGGGCGGCCAGGCAGCACGCCTTGGGACCGCGGAAACAACTTGTAGAAAGAGGACTCATGCGGGAACCTATGGCCAGCGACGGTGTCTTTGAACCGGAGACCGTTGCAGGTGATGACCAGGAAGCAGGTTCGGCGGCAGCTGAGCCCTTGGTGGAACCGGACGTCAATTTCGACGAACATCTCTATCCTGCCCGGCCCAAAGCGCTGAGGCCGACCGCGCGCCGCCGCCAGTACTACGCCACCAGGCCGTCCTTCGAATTCGATGGGCGGAACGCGGCCTACGTCGAATGGCTGCGGAACCAGGCGATGCTGGGAGATGCGAACGCACTGGCCCGGCAGCTGTCCGGGCAGGCCAGCATGTGGCAGAACTCCTACGCGCATCCCAACCCCCGGGCCGCCGTGGAGCGCGCACCGGTGTGGTTCACCGCGTACCCCCTGTCCTTCATCACCAGGTCCAGCCAGTCCTTCCTCTCCGCCCTGGGCGATCCGGCCATGTGGGAAGCCTTCAGCGAAATCGGGATCCGGGCCATCCACACGGGCCCGGTCAAGCTGGCGGGCGGCATCAGCGGCTGGTCCCAGACGCCCAGCGTTGACGGGCACTTCGACCGGATCAGCATGGCGATCGACCCGGTGTTTGGCACGGAGGACGAGTTCCGCTCCATGTGCCAGGTGGCCACGGACCACGGCGGCACGATCATCGATGACATTGTTCCCGGGCACACCGGCAAGGGCGCCGACTTCCGCCTCGCCGAAATGAACTTCCGGGACTACCCGGGGATTTACCACATGGTGGACATCCCGGAGGAGGACTGGCACCTGCTGCCGGACGTGCCGGAGGGGCAGGACTCGGTGAACCTGAGTCCCGACTCGGAACAGGCGCTGCAGAAGGCAGGCTACATCATCGGCCGGCTGCAGCGGGTCATCTTCTACGAGCCCGGCGTCAAGGAAACGAACTGGAGCGCCACCCGGGCGATCGTTGACACCACAGGGAAGACCCGCCGCTGGGTCTACCTCCACTACTTCAAGGCCGGCCAGCCCTCCATCAACTGGCTGGACCCAACGTTCGCCGGGATGCGCCTGGTGGTCGGTGACGCGCTGCATTCCCTGGTTGACCTTGGCACCGGTGCGCTCAGGCTCGATGCGAACGGGTTCCTGGGCGTGGAGAAAAGCGCCGAAGAGCAGCCGGGCTGGTCCGAGGGGCACCCGCTGTCCGAGGCCGCCAACCAGCTCATCGGGTCCATGATCCGCAAGGTGGGCGGGTTCTCCTTCCAGGAACTGAACCTGACCATCGACGACATCAAGGCCACCTCGGAAGCAGGCCCGGACCTTTCCTACGACTTCATCACGCGGCCGGCGTACCACTACGCGCTGGTCACCGCCGATACCGAGCTGCTGCGCCTGACGCTCCGCCTGTCCATGGAGATCGGTGTAGACCAGGCGTCGCTGGTCCACGCGCTGCAAAACCATGACGAACTGACCTACGAGCTGATGCACTTCGCTGCCGGACACCGGGACGAGATGTTCGAGCTCGCCGGCAAGGAGCTCACGGGGGCGCAGCTCGCGGAGCAGGTCCAGCAGACCATGCGGGAGCGCCTGACCGGGGAGAACGCCCCCTACAACGCGGTGTTCACCACCAACGGGATCGCCTGCACAACGGTCAGCTTCATCATGGCCGCCCTGGGGGTCCAGGATCCTGACGCCATCACCCCGGAGCAGGAGGCGCAGATCCTGGATGTGCACATCCTCCTGTCCATGTACAACGCCCTGCAGCCCGGCGTCTTTGCCCTGTCCGGCTGGGACCTTGCCGGCATCACCGCGCTGGACCGCAAGAGCGTGGAGGAACTCACGGCCCAGGGTGACACCCGCTGGATCAACCGCGGGGCGCACGACATCATGGGCACCAGCCCGGATGCGGAACACTCCTCCTCCGGCATGCCGCGGGCCCGCAGCCTCTACGGCCCGCTCCCCGACCAGCTGCAGAATCCCGGCTCCTACGCCAGGCGGCTCCAGCAGATCCTGGCTGTCCGCGAAGAACACGGCATCGCCACGGGGTCGCTGCTGGATGTGCCCGGCGTTTCACACCGCGGCCTGCTGGTGATGGTCATCCAGCTGGGCAGCGGAGCGCTGGAGGTGACGGTGCTGAATTTCTCCGACCAGGACATTGCCGGCAGCATCCAGTCCAGCCACCTGGTCCCCGGGTCCGCCGTGCACGACCTGTTCAGCGGGGCAGCGGTTGGCCAGGTTGATGACCTGCACAGCTTCTTCCTCGAACTGCCTGCCTACCAGGGGACTGCCCTGCTGCTGACAGAGGAGGACCCCGGCCCTGGCGAAGAGGAAAGCGCAGGGCACGGGGAGGCCTCGCCGTAGCGAAGGGGGCGCCCGGCGCCGTTCGGGAATCCCTTTGAGTTGTGAACCGTTAACTGAATGTGCGGCTGGAGTGCCGCGCCGTTAACGAGGGATTGAATGAACGCGAAGTTTGTTTCAGTGGAGGACGACGCCGGAAAGGTCACCCGGTACGTCCGGCATGCCAACGGCGGCGGACTCGTTGCCCCAGGAGCCTCGGTCCCCGAAAATACCCGCGTCGGCCGCATGACGTATGTGGAGCAGGGTGCCAAGGTGGGTCCCGGGTGCCGGATCGGCCACGGCAGCTGGATTGACCGCGACGCCGTAATCGGCGAGCGCGCCGTTATTGGCGACGGCGTACGCATCGGCCGCGGAACGGTGATCGGGAACCGGGTGAACATCGGCAGCCACTCGCGGATCGGCTCCGGGGTCCTGATCGAGCACGGGGTCCAGGTCCACGCAGACTCCGCGGTTCCGGACGGCGGGCAGGTCCCCGCAGGTTCGCGGGTGGCGCGCCGGGCCCAGGGGAAAGGCAGGCAGCACCGGCAGGGCGGCGGCAGGGTGGCCGCCTGAGCCGCTCCGCCCTGTTTTGGGCAGCGGCCGCTCAGTGCCTGGGGCTGCCCGCCAGGCGTCCCTTAACTGCCGCCGCTCCCCACACGGCCAGCAGCAGCGCCACCAGCAGCAGGCCGGCGTCGCCCAGGTCGATGGATTCCAGCCACACCGTCAGGGGATCCTCCAGTGCGAAGGCGGCGTTGGCGAAACCGCCCAGCGTGATCACCGCGATAAACAGGGCGGACACCGCTGAGATGCCGGTGACCACGGCGTTGAAGCCCAGCCGCCGCTGGGGGTCGTCCAGGGCAGAACGGTACATCCGCATCATGGCCACCCCGTTCAGCGAATCGCAAAGGGTCATCGCGGCCGTGAACGCCAGCGGCAGCGCCAGGAGCGCGAACGGCGGCACCCCCGCCAGCGAGGCCGCCGTCGTCATCATCAGCAGCCCGATGGTGGTGGCAGTATCGAACCCCAGTCCGAACAGGAACCCGATCACGTAGATATTCCGCGGCCGCCGCACCCTGGACAGCGGCCGGGCCAGCAGCAGGGCCACCAGTCCCCGGGGCTCAAGATCGCCTGGGTCAACCGTCGCCCCGGTCCGGGCCCGGCGGTAGGCCCGCGCCGAACGCGCGAAGGCCGAACCGTTGAACAGGCCCATGGCCAGCAGGAACAGCCCGGAGACGCCGCTGCCGATCAGCCCGAGCACCAGGTTGCCCGTGGTTCCGTCCTGCATGAACTGGCCTGCCATGCCGGCGCCGGCAACCACCAGGATCCCCGCCAGCGTCACCACCGAACTGTGCCCGAGGCTGAAGGCGAAGCCCACGCTCACCGGGTCCTGGCGCTGTGCCACGAACTTGCGTGTGGAGTTGTCGATCGCGGCGAGGTGGTCCCAGTCGTAGCTGTGCTTGACGCCCGCCAGGTAGGCCGTGAGGACGAGCCCCCAGATGAGCGGCTTCGCACCGGATCCGGCGGCGTTGCCGGCCAGCAGGAGCATGACGGCGGCCGCGTGCAGTGCGGCCACCGCACCGAAAGTGAACAGCAGGCGGGTCCGCAGCGGCAGGGCCTCCCTGTCCCGGTACAGCGTGGTGATGTTCGTGATGGCGGTCATCAGTGCTTCCTCAGGTTCAGCGGTTCCTGCCCGTGCCGCCGTTTCCGGAGGAGGGACGTGCAGGCAGCAAGCAGGTTGTTCAGTTCCCCCGTGCTGTTGGACAGGGCGCGCAGTACCAGCCCGGTGGTTCCCGAGGCCGTGCGGGTGAGGGAAATGCCGGTGCGGGGATCGTGGTCCTGGGCCAGGGCGTGCAGGTCATCGGCGAGCGCCTGGTCCACCCGGGGATCAACCACCAGCAGCGAGCCCACATGGCTGAAGCCCTCCATGAACCCCAGGCCCGTGACATCCCCGGCCGGCGGGCGGACCAGGAGGTTGTCCAGGGCCAGGAGCCGGATTCCGTCCGGGCCTTCCACCCGGATGCTGGTGCGCAGCCGGACCTCCTCGTAACGGAAGGCGGCGCCGTCCGGCGACCATCCCGGCGTCACCACCTCAGCCATGACCAGGGACGACGACGGCCGAACCGTGATGTGCGTGTGCTGCCGGTAGCTGGCCTCCCGGTAGGCGATGAGCTGGTCCGGCATGAGCTCCAGCCGTGCCCCCTCCCCCAGCCGGACAGCCATCCGCTGCTCGGCGTAGGACCCGGGCGTCCGGTAGACCTTCGTGGCGGACTGGGTGGTAAGGAGCAGGTCAGCCCCGTCCTGCACTTCGATGTCCAGCACGAACAGATCCGCCCCCAGGTACGCCCCGCCGGGATTTACCACCACATAACAAACCTGCCCGGAGTCATCCAGGTAATGCGGCCGCAGTACTCGCAGCGCTCCCTGGTGGTACTGATGCGCTGCCACGGATCGCTGACCACGCACAGCGACTCGAAGCTCGAGACGGCCCATCGGTGACGCAGGCCCAGATGGGATGACCGCCTCAGGTGCAGGGGCCGCCGTCGTGCTCATTGCGCCAGGTCAAGCATCAGGACGTCGCGCCTCACCCATTCGATGACGGCGTCGAGCCCTTCGTCGGTTTTGAGGTTGGTGAAGCAGAACGGCTTGGCCCCGCGGAACTCTTTGGAATCCCGTTCCATGACGGCGAGGTCCGCCCCAACGTGGGGGGCGAGGTCGGTTTTATTGATGATGAAGAGGTCGGACTTGATCATGCCCTGGCCGGCTTTGCGGGGAATCTTCTCGCCCTGGGCCACGTCGATGATGTAAATGGAGAAGTCGACGAGTTCCGGGCTGAAAGTGGCCGAGAGGTTGTCGCCGCCGGATTCGACGAAGATGACCTGCAGGTCGGGGTGCCGGGTCTTGAGTTCCTCGATGGCGGCGGTGTTCATGGAGGTGTCTTCGCGGATGGCGGTGTGCGGGCAGCCGCCGGTTTCGACGCCAATGATCCGGTCCACGGGGAGGATGCCGTTGGCGGCCAGGATCTTGGCGTCCTCGATGGTGTAGATGTCGTTGGTGATGGCGGCCATGGAGACTTCCCCGCTCATGTGCCGGGTGAGGCGCTCCACGAGCTGCGTCTTGCCCGCCCCGACGGGTCCGCCGATGCCGATTTTGATGGGTTCAGCCATGGTTCCTCCTGCTAGCTCATGAACATCCGGGCACGTTGGCGTTCGTGCCGCATTTGTGAAATTTCCAGCCCGGGGGTGACGGCCCCGAAGTCGTCCGGCGTCAGGTGCGGTATCCGTTCGACGGCGGCAGCAACGCCGTCGGCCGCCTGGCGAAGCAGCCGCTGGCCGGCGTTCTGGCCCAGCGGGATGGCCCGGACGGCGTTCTGCGTCAACGAGGTGACGGCGGCGAAAAGGTAGGCGGTGAGGGCTTCCGGCAGCGGCACCCCCAGGGAGCGCGCGACGACGGCGAACGCCAGCGGCTGGTGCCCCGCGGCCCGGCCCGTGGCCACCAGGTCCCGGTACAGATCCAGGTCCGGCGACGGGAAGACCTCCGCCCCGATCTCGAGCAGCCGCAGGCCCATCTTGACGCTGGCCTCCCGGACCTGCCGAGGCAGCAGCGAAGCCGACAACAGCTCATCCAGTTCCCCAGCATCCCACCCCTCATACAGGAACCGGATGGCCAGCCCGTCCGAATAGGAAAGCGACTGGGAGATGAACGCGGACAACCACACTCCAAAAGAAGCCTCATCACGGACCACACCGGCGTCGACATAAGTCTCAAAACCAAGAGAGTGCGCAAACGCCCCCGTAGGAAGCGCGGAGTCGACAAGCTGCTGCAGCGCCAGCTGGTAGCTGCCGACACTGGCAGTGGCGCTGGTACTAGTGCGAATGTTCAGCATGGCGGAAAGGAACAGGCATGACGCGTTCCTGGCGGGTATACGGCGCACCGACGCTTCGGAGGTAGTCCTCGACGGTGTGGTCGTAGGCGCACACCATGACCTCGGCCCCGTACTCCGAAGCACCGTCGAAGAACTGGGCCTGGAGGTGCCGGTTGCCGAGGGAGTGTGCCACGACGCCCATCTCGTGGATGGTCCGCGGTGCGATCACCAGGACGTCGGTGGGCAGCACGGACACCACGATCATGTTGGCGTCCTCGACGTGCAGGATGTCGCCGTCGCGCAGGTCGCCGGAGCCAGAAGGGAGCCGGATGCCGATTTCCTTGCCGTGGTCCGTGGTGGCGCGTTGGATCCGCTTGACCAGCTGGGCGCTCGGAAGCACCACTTTCTCCTGGTGCAGGGTGGCATAGGTGTCCGGGTCGGGGAGTTCGTGCAGGTTGCCGAGGACTTTTTCGATGATCACGGGGTTCTCCGGGGGCTTGGAAGAATTCAGAAGAGGAAGTAGCGCTGGGCCATGGGCAGCACGTCGGATGGTTCGCACGTGACGTCTTCGCCGTCCACGGTCACCTGGTACGTTTCGGGGTCCACCTGGATGTCCGGGGTGGCGTCGTTGTACTTCAGGTCCGCCTTGGTGAGGGAACGGATGCCGGAAACGGGCCGGATCACCTTTTCCAGCCCCAGCTCGGCGGGGACCCCGGCGTCGATCGCGGCCTTCGACAGGAAGGTGATGGAGGACTGCTGCACGGCCTTCCCGAACGCGGCGAACATGGGCCGCATGGTGCGCGGCTGCGGAGTGGGGATGGAGGCGTTGGCGTCCCCCATCAGCGCGTACGCGATCTGCCCGCCTTTGAGCACCAGTTCCGGTTTCACGCCGAAGAAGGCAGGATCCCACAGGACCAGGTCGGCGAACTTGCCCACCTCCACGGAACCGACGGAGTCCGCAATGCCCTGCGCGATGGCCGGATTAATGGTGTATTTGGCCACGTAGCGCTTGAGGCGGAAGTTGTCGCTGCCCGCACTGCCGTGCGCCCCGCCGTCGTCATCTGCCGTATCCGCGGGATCTGCCAGCACCCCGCGCTGCTTCTTCATCTTGTCCGCCACCTGCCACGTGCGGGTGATTACCTCGCCCACCCGGCCCATCGCCTGGGAGTCGGAGGAGGTGATGGAGAAGATCCCCAGGTCCTGCAGGACGTCCTCGGCGGCGATGGTCTCGGCGCGGATCCGGGAATCGGCGAACGCAACGTCCTCGGGGATGTCCGGATTGAGGTGGTGGCACACCATGAGCATGTCCAGGTGCTCCTCGATGGTGTTGCGCGTGTAGGGAAGCGTGGGGTTGGTGGACGCCGGCAGGACGTTGGGCATGCCGGCGATTTTGATGATGTCCGGCGCGTGCCCGCCGCCGGCGCCCTCGGTGTGGAACGTGTGGATGACGCGGCCGTTGATGGCGCGGATGGTGTCCTCCACGAAACCGCACTCGTTGAGGGTGTCCGTGTGGATGGCCACCTGCACGTCGTATTCGTCGGCCACGGTGAGGGAGGTGTCGATGGAGGAGGTGGTGGAGCCCCAGTCCTCATGCACCTTCAGCCCGATGGCCCCGGCGCGGATCTGCTCGGCGAGGGGTTCGACGGCGGAGGCGTGGCCCTTGCCGAAGAGCCCGATGTTCATGGGGAACCCCTCGGCGGCCTGCAGCATGCGCTGGATGTGCCATTTTCCGGGCGTCACGGTGGTGGCTTTGGTGCCTTCCGCCGGGCCTGTGCCGCCACCGATCATGGTGGTGATGCCGCTGGTCAGCGCCGTGGGGATCTGGTCCGGGGAGATGAAATGGATATGGGTGTCCACTCCCCCGGCCGTGAGGATCTTGCGCTCGCCGGCAATGATTTCGGTGCTCGCTCCGATCACGATGTCCACACCGTCGGTGATCTGCGGGTTGCCGGCCTTGCCGATCCTGAAGATGTGTCCGTCCCTGATGGCGATGTCCGCTTTGTAGATGCCCGTGTAGTCCAGGATCACGGCGTTGGTAATGACGGTGTCCGGCACACCGCCGCCGGAACCAAGATCGCCGGAACCGTCGCCGTCCCGGGTCACCTGGCCGTTCTGGCCCATGCCGTCGCGGATCACTTTGCCGCCGCCGAAGACAACTTCCTCGCCGTAGACGGTGAGGTCCTTCTCGATCTCCAGGAACAGGTCGGTGTCCGCCAGGCGGATTTTGTCACCCGTGGTCGGGCCGTACAGGTCCGCGTATTGCCGGCGGGGGATCTCGAAACTCACTGGACGTCCCCTTCCGGGCGGGTGCCGCCGTCGAGCTTTCCGTTGACAGCGTTGCTGAGCCCAAACACCTCGCGGCGCCCGCCCAGTTCGATCAGCCGCACGCTCCGGGCGTCCCCCGGCTCAAACCGTGCAGCCGTTCCGGCAGGAATGTCCAGGCGCCGGCCGTAGGCGGCATCCCGGTCGAAGGCCAACGCGGCGTTGGCTTCCGAGAAGTGGAAGTGGGAACCCACCTGGACGGGCCGGTCGCCGGTGTTGGTCACGGCGACCTCGATCGCCCTCCGCCCGGCGTTGGCCGTCACCGGCTCGGACCGGAGGACGTACTCTCCTGGAATCATGGCCTGCCCTCTCAGCGGATGGGATCGTGGACGGTGACGAGCTTGGTGCCGTCGGGGAAGGTCGCCTCGATCTGCACGTCGTGGATCATCTCGGGCACCCCTTCCATGACGTCCCCGCGCGTCAGCAGGGTGGTGCCGTAGCTCATGAGGTCGGCAACGCTGCGGCCGTCGCGGGCACCCTCGATCAGTTCGTAGCTGATGATGGCCACAGCCTCGGGGTAGTTGAGCTTGAGGCCGCGGGCCTGGCGGCGCCGTGCGAGGTCGGCGGCCACCACGATCAAGAGTTTTTCCTGCTCACGCGGCATCAGATGCATGTTGGGTCCCTTCAGCTGGCCGCTTGCGGCGGCGTGGGATCCACAGTAGGTTGCGGACATTTCCGCCACGTTTCAGGTTTGTTATGGCCGGCTCTCCAATCACCGGGCGCCGGTCCGGGCGGTTCAACGCGGCAGTGTCAGCGGCTGAGCCGGGCCAGGATCTCGTCACTGGACTGGACGGGCTGGCGGTAGCTCGTGGAGAGGATGCGCAGCATGTCCGCGGCGTCCTGGCTGTCCTCGGAGGCCATTGCATCCTTGGCGTACGTGACGCGGATGTTGTGCGCGAACGCATCCGCGCCGGTCTGGGCGATGCAGTTGTGCGTAGATACGCCGGCGAGCACGATCTCCTCAGCGCCCCAGTTGCGCAACCTGGCCAGCAGGTTGGTTCCCACAAAAGCACTGTCCCGCGTTTTGGTCAGCTGCGGCAGGCCGTCGGTGCCCAGTCCAGGCACGGCCTGGGCCTGCTGGCTGCCGCGGAAAATAAAGCCTTGGTCATCGTCCAGCATGTTCAGGGACCAGGTGGATTTGTCCCGTTCGTGTTCCGTCCCCACCAGCAGGACCTTGTGCCCGCTCGCTTCGAACCCCTCCATCAGCCGGTTGCAGGACGCCACCAACTGCTCCTGCCTGGCCGCAAGTTCGGGCGCCTCGAAAAATGCGTTCTGCATGTCAATGACAAGAAGGGCAATCATATGGCCGCCTTTTCCTCGTTGTTCTGCCGGAAAAGTACCCCAGGGCCGGGCGGGCGAAACCTAGGGTGCGGACTCGCGGACCTTCAGCTGGAACCCGGCTTCGATGTGCGCTGCCTGCTCCGCCGCCTCGCGCCCCTCGATCCGGTCGATCAGCAGGCCGATGGAGCGCTCCGCGATTTCTTCCATGCCCGGGGAGACTGTGGTCAGCGAAGGCGATGCGAACCGGGCCTCGTCGATGTCGTCGAACCCCGCCACCGCCACATCCTGGGGCACCCGGACCCCGCGGATCAGCAGCTCGTGCATGGCACCCAGCGCCAGGACGTCGTTAAGGCCGAACACGGCGTCGAACTCCACACTCCTGTCCATCAGCCCGGCTACGGCGGCGGCGCCGTTGTCCCGGCGCCACTCGCAGGGGGCGACCAGTTCCGGGTTGAAAGGGACACCTGCTTCCTCGAGGGCCTTGCGGTAACCGTTGAGCCGCAGGCCGGCACTGCCCACGGACTCCTCCGGATGCGCCCCGATCACGGCAATCCGGCGGCGGCCTCCCGCCAACAGGTGGGCGGTCAGGGCGGCGGCGGCCTCGCCGTTTTTCATGGTGACCAGGTCTAATCGGGGGTCCAGGATGTGTTCACCCAGCAGGACCAGGGGCTTCCTGCCCAGGCGGTCGGCGATGGCGTCCGCGTCAATGACCAGCGGGGTGAAGAGGAGGCCGTCGGTGAGCTGCCGGAACGGGCCCTGCAAGGCGTTCAATTCCACCCCGCCAACCGCGTCCGACTGTTCCACCAGGACGCGATAGCCACGGCGGGAGGCAGCCTTCATCAGCCTGGAGGCAAGCTCGGCGTAGTACGGCGCTGAGAGGTCGGACAGCACCAGGCCCAGCATCCTGGTTTTCCCCGAGCGAAGGCTCCTGGCGGTCAGGTTGGCCTCGTAGCCCAGTTCCGCGATGGCATCCTGGACCCGTTTTTTGGTGGCAGGGCGGATGAACTCGTAGTCATTGAGCACGTTGGAGACAGTCTTAAGCGACACCCCCGCCGCCCTCGCAACGTCATTCATGGTGACCGCCATCGTGGCTCCTTTATGTGGTTCCGCCAGTTCCTGCCATACATCGTTGCAGACGTTGGCGGCCTTGCCGCAACCGCCGGTCACGCACGGCCGCGGCGGAACTGACCCAGGAAGCGCGGGTCAGGCCTTCGCCGCTTTCGCGGCCGCCTTGGCTGCCTGCTTGCTGGCCCGCACCTTGGCGAGGGATTCCGGGTCCACGATGTCGGCCACGGAGAGATAGGAGCCCTCCTCGCCGTAATGGCCGGCGGCTTCACGCCACCCCGGCGCCTGCAGTCCGCACTGCTTGCCGAGCAGGGCCAGGAAGATTTTGGCTTTCTGCTCGCCGAAGCCGGGCAGGGCCTTCAGCCGGCGCAGCACCTCGGCACCGTCCGGGTTGCCCCTGGTCCAGATGGCGGTGGCATCGCCGTCCCACTCGTTCTGCACGGTTTCCGCGAGCGCCTGAACCCTGGCCGCCATCGAGCCGGGGAAGCGGTGGACGGCCGGCCGTTCCTTGAACATCTCCACAAAGGCGTCCGGGTCCTGGGAGGCGATGGCTCCGGGCTCCACGGATCCGATCCTGGCCCTGATTTTCTCCGGACCGGCGAAGGCCGATTCCATGGTCACCTGCTGGTCCAGCAGCATGCCTGTCAGCAGCGCGAAGGCGTCCTCGCTCAACAACTTGTCTGCGGCGGGATCACCCGTGATGTGGAGTTCCATGCCGCCATCCTCCCAGAGGAGGGCCGCCGTCGTCATGCCCTCCCCTCCCCGCGGACAGGGGCTACTGGTTGACGGCCAGCCGGATCATGGACCAGGACACGGCCGGCAGGTCCGCGGTGAGCCTGCCGCCGCCGGCCTTTACCGTGACGTTTTCCGCGGGCAGGACGGACGTGGAGTCATCGGCGGTTGCCTGCCAGTACGGATCCTTGTTGGCGTACGTGACGGCCTCGAGGACCCGCACGTTGCCCAGGCCGGACACCACGGCGTCGAGGCTGAGCGCATCCGTGGCAGAGCGGTTGACGGCGAAGACCACGGCTTCGCCCGTTTCAGCGTCGTACGTTGCGACGGCGGACACGGCGGCGAAGCCTGCAGTCTTGCCGCCGCTGGCCAGCGGGGATTCGACGGCGAGCTGAAGCACCGTCCCGGAAGCGTGGCGGGACGTGAGCGCGAACGGGTGGAAGGTGGTCTGCTTCCAGGCGCGGCCGCCGGGCTCGGTCATGATGGGCGCGATGACGTTCACCAGCTGGGCGAGGCTGGCTGAGTGGACGCGGTCCGTGTTCTTGAGCAGGGTGATCAGCAGGTCACCGACGACGACGGCGTCCGCTACGGTGTAGGTGTCCTCGAGCAGGACCGGGGCAACCGGCCAGTCCTTCCCCGTGGGTGCGCGGGACTCGTCGCGGCTCATGTGCCACACGTTCCACTCATCAAAGGAGATGTTGACCTGCCGGGTGGACTTCTTCACCGACTTCACGTGGTCAATGTGGCTCACGATGTCATGGATGAAGGCTTCCATCCGGTACCCCGCGGAAAGGTGCTCCTGCAGGTCGCCAAAGTCCTCGAAGTACTGGTGGGCCGAGATCAGGTCCACAAGGTCGTAGGTTTCCGAAAGGACAACACGTTCCCACTCACCGAAGGTGTCCATGGTGGGGCCTGAGCTGCCGCACGCCACGAGTTCCAGGCCGGGTTCGATCATCCTCATGCCGCGGGCGGTGTCGGCTGCCAGCCGCCCGTATTCGAGGGCGTTCTTGTGGCCGATCTGCCACGGGCCGTCCATTTCGTTGCCCAGGCACCACATCTTGATGCCGTACCCGTTCTCCGCACCGTTGGCCCTGCGCTGGTCCGAAAGGGCCGTGCCGCCGTCGATGTTGCAGTACTCCAGCAGGTCAAGCGCTTCCTGCGTGCCTCGGGTGCCAAGGTTCACGGCCATCATGGGTTCGACGCCGGCCTTGGCTGACCACTTGGCGAATTCGTCCACACCCACCAGGTTGGGGTCTGTGGAGTGCCAGGCGAGGTCCAGCCGGGCCGGACGTTTGTCGGCGGGGCCAACACCGTCCTCCCAGCGGTAGCCGGAGACGAAATTACCTCCGGGATAGCGGACTGTGGACACTCCGAGTTCGCGGGTCAGTTCCAGCACGTCGGTGCGGAAGCCGTCCTCATCCGCCTTGGGGTGCTCCGGCTCGAAGATTCCGGTGTACACGCAGCGGCCAAGGTGCTCCACGAAGGCACCGAAAGTGCGGCGCCGGACCGGCCCCACGGTAAAGGCGGGGTCAATGGTGATCCTGGCGGTGGCTGGTTCTGCAGCGGTCACGAAAACATCCTCGTTTCTCATTTTTACAACGTTATAGAAACATTCTTGGGGCTGCCGCGGCAGGAGTCAAGCATCCGGACGCAAACTCGCGGTGGAGGCAGGCCCTGGAACCGCGCGGCGCTGTCCGCACCCCACCTGCGGCAACAGGGGCAGAGGGATGCCGGCCGGAAATCCAAGTAGTACCTAATCTGAAAGTCGGGTACTCCTTACGCATTCACCGGGATGAATCGCCGAACTAAGTTCTTCTCAGAGACAAGACGTCGTCTGACTCGTAGTACTTGTCTCACGAGGGGGTGTGAGACTGCAATGCACGCACAAAACATAAGTTCGGCTTTCCCGGCCCGCAGGGCACGGGTACTAAACGGGGCCGGCGACGAGGAGGCCTTTGAGACCAAGGCCTCTCCCCCAGCCGTCGCCGGCCCTCTACGTGTGCGGAAGGGCGCGGACCATGGTCCGCCCACGCCCGGACCGGCAGCACCCGCTTTGGGGGGCGAGGCCGGGCATCCGGACAGCGGAATCCAGGACGGCCTCCTCCTCGACCTGGTGAGCGGGACGCACAGCCTGCGCGAATCCCTTGATGTCCTTGCCGCCGCAGCCGTCCGGACCATTGTCCGGGCCACAGGCCTGCAGATCGAATGCGGCGTGGTGGTGCACCAGCCGAAGAGGAGCTCCGCTGTCACCGGTACCTCGGAGGACGTTGTGGGGCTCCTGGAGTGGGAGCAGCAGGCCGAGGAGGGCCCCCTGCACGAGGTGCTGGCCGGCCATCATCCGGTAGCCGTGCTCCAGCGCAACGGGGATTTCCGCTGGCCGCGGTATTCCACGCAGCTCCAGCTGTCAGGCTTCGGCAGCGCCATGGGAATCAGGCTTCGGGTCGCTGCTGATTCCGACGGCGACGGGTCCGGCCCGGCTGACACGCCTGCCGCCCTTGCATTTTTCGCCCAGGATGCCAAGGCCTTCCCGCTGCAGGTCATCGCGGAGGCCCGCGGCTTCGCCGGGCTCGCGGCAAAGAGCCTGGAAGTGGCCGTCAACCTGCATTCAGCCAGGACCACCGCCACGGACCTGCGCTCAGCCCTGGACAGCCGGACCTCCATCAACGTCGCCTGCGGAGTGATCATGGCCCAGAACAGGTGCTCCTACCACGAGGCGTTTTCCATCCTCGCCAAGGCCTCAAGTCACCGCAACATCAAGGTGCGCAGGGTGGCCGAGGACATCCTCGACAAGCTGCCCGAAGGGCCGCCCCGCGCACACTTCGGACGCTGAGCCCGCACGTCGGCCAACACCCCATCCCTGGAGTTTTTGCCTAGATCCCGCCCGCCAGCTTGTAGTAGGCGGCGTTCCAGTTCAGGTCCTTCTTGAACTGCCGGATGGTGGTGCCCTCGTCGATGGTCAGCAGTTCGGTTTTGGCGATTTCCGCGAAGTCCTCGAACACGTCCATGCCCACCTGCGTGGACAGGACGGTGTGGTGCGCGGCCCCCGCGGTGAGCCAGGCGGCGGCGGAGGTGGCGAAGTCGGGCTTGGGCTCCCAGAGCGCGCGGGCGACGGGAAGGTTGGGCAGCGGCTGCTCCAGGGGGACCACGTCGACGGCGTTCGCCACCAGGCGGAAGCGGTCCCGCATGTCCGAAAGGGCCACGACGACGCCCGCGGAGGCATCGGCGTCGAACACCAGGCGTACGGGGTCCTCCTTGCCGCCGATGCCGAGCGGGTGGATCTCCAGCCGGGGCTTCGCGGCCGTCAGCGTGGGGCAGACCTCCAGCATGTGCGCGCCGAGGATCTTCTCGGCGCCCGGTTCCAGGTGGTAGGTGTAGTCCTCCATCAGGGATGCGCCGCCGGGGAGTCCGGCACCCATCACCTTCGCGGCGCGGACCAGGATGGCGGTCTTCCAGTCGCCCTCCGCGCCAAAGCCGTAACCCGCCGCCATCAGGCGCTGGACAGCCAGGCCGGGGAGTTGGCGGAGCGCGCCCAGGTCCTCGAAGGAGGTGGTGAACGCGGCGGAGCCGTTGGCTTCCAGGAAGCTGCGCAGCCCCAGTTCGATCCGGGCGCCGTAGCGGAGGGACCCGTGCCTGGCGGCGCCTGCGCGGAGCTCCGGAACCACGTCGTAAAGCTCCTGGTACTCGGCAACAAGCGTGTCGACGTCGGACTCCGCCGCGCCGTGCACGGCGTCGGCGAGCTCGTTGACGGACCAGGTATTAACCGCGACGCCGAAGCGCAGCTCCGCCTCGGTCTTGTCGCCTTCGGTGACGGCGACGTTGCGCATGTTGTCCCCGAAGCGGGTCAGCTTCAGGGTCCGGATGGCGGCCCAGCCCGCGGCGGCGCGCTGCCAGGAACCCACCTGGCGGGCCACATCAGGGTTGGAGACGTGCCCCACCACGGTCTTGCGGGCGATGCCCAGGCGGGACTGGATGTAGCCGAACTCGCGGTCGCCGTGGGCGGCCTGGTTCAGGTTCATGAAGTCGAAGTCGATGTCCGCCCAGGGCAGCTCCACGTTCGCCTGCGTGTGCAGGTGCAGCAGTGGCTTGCGGAGCAGGTCCAGCCCGGAGATCCACATTTTGGCCGGGGAGAAGGTGTGCATCCAGGCGGTGACGCCGATGACGGAATCGTCCGAGTTGGCCTCCAGCGCGGTGCGGCGGATGGTGTCCGAATCGGTCAGGACCGGCTTCCAGACGATCCTGACCGGGACGTCCGTTGAAGCGTTGAGCTGGTTGGCGATCTCCTGGGACTGGGCGGCCACCTGCTTGAGGACGTCCTCGCCGTAAAGGTGCTGGCTGCCGGTGAGGAACCAGACCTCGTAGCCGTCAAGGGAAGTGTTTGCTCCGGTGCTCATGGGTTTTCTCCTGGAAAAGTTTGTGACGGCCTACTGGCCGTAGACGTTCTGGTAGCGGGCGTAGAGCGAGTCGATGTGCGCCTGGTCGATGGGGACGGGCTCGCCGAGCTGCCTTGAGATATGGACGGTCCGGGCCACTTCCTCGCACATCACGGCTGCCTTTACCGCGGACTTTGCGTCCTTGCCGATGGTGAACGGCCCGTGGTTCTGCATCAGCACGGCCGGCGAATTGGAGTTCTTGAGCGTCTCCACGATGCCGTCGCCTATCGAGTCGTCACCGATCAGCGCGAACGGACCCACGGGGATGCTGCCGCCGAATTCGTCACTCATCATGGTGAGAACGCACGGGATGGCTTCGCCGCGGGCGGCCCAGGCGGTGGCGTAGGTGGAGTGCGTGTGCACCACGCCGTTCACCTCCGGCATGTGCCGGTAGACGTAGGCATGGGCGGCGGTGTCCGACGACGGCGACAGCTCCGGGTTGCCCCACGCGCCGTCGCTGTTTCCCGCTACCGGGACACCATAAAGGTCGGTGACCACCATCTGTTCCGGAGTCAGGTCCTGGTAGGAGACGCCGGAGGGCTTGATGACCATAAGGTCCTGGCCGGGAACCCTGGCCGAGACGTTGCCGGCGGTCCACACCACCAGTTCGTAGCGTGTCAGCTCCGCGTGCAGGGCGCACACTTCCTCCCGGACGCGGGCGATGGTTTCCACGGTTCCTGGCCCGGGGCTCACGCGGAGACCTCCGCCGTGGCGCGGACCGTGGACCCTGCCGTGGTGCCGGGAAGAACTGCTCCGGCAGCCCTGCGCTGGATGGCCTTGAGCCGGTGCATGACATCGTTGCTGCCGCGGCCGAAGTAGTCGTGAAGCGTCTTGTATTCCTGGAAGAGTTCCCCGTAGGCGGCCACGTTTTCCGGGATGGGAGTGTACACCTCGCCGGGTTCGGAACCCATGGCGGCAGCGGCCTCCCGGATGTCCGCGTACTTTCCGGCGGCGACGGCAGCGTGGATGGCCGAGCCGAGGGCCGGGCCCTGGGCAGAGCCGATGGTGGACAGCTGCAGGCCCGTGGCGTCCGCGTAGATCTGCATCAGGAGCGGGTTCTTGAGCAGGCCGCCGGCCACGATGAATTCCTTGACCGGGACGCCAGCCTCGCGGAAAGCGTCCACGATCGTGCGGGTGCCGAACGCGGTGGCCTCGAGCAGTGCCCGGTAGGTGTCCTCGGGCTTGGTGGCGAGGGTCTGGCCCACCACGATCCCGGACAGCTCATGGTCCACCAGCACGGAACGGTTGCCCGAGTGCCAGTCCAGGGCGATGAGCCCGTGCTGGCCGATAGCCTGGCGGGATGCCAGTTCGGTGAGGTATTCATGGATGCCCAGGCCGGCTTCCCCGGCGGCGCGGTGGTATTCGGGGGGCACGCCGTACTTGGTGAACCAGCCGAAGATGTCGCCGACGCCGGACTGCCCGGCTTCATACCCCCAGAGCCCGTCCACGATCCCGCCGTCCACCACCCCGCACATGCCCGGCACTTCGCGCAGCTCGGCGCCGTTCATGACGTGGCAGGTGGAGGTCCCCATGATGGCCACCAGCTGCCCGGGATCCACCGCCTTCGCCGCCGGCGCCGTGACATGGGCGTCAACGTTTCCCACGGCTACGGCGATGCCTTCCGGCAGTCCGGTCCAGGCGGCCGCCTCGGCAGTGAGATACCCGGCAGCGTCACCCAGCCGGCCGATGGTGTGCTCGAGCTTGGTGCTGACGAAGTCCTGGAACTGCGGGTTCAGTGCGGCCAGGAAGTCCAGGGAGGGGTAGCGGCCGTCCTGGTAGATGCCTTTGTACCCGGCCGTGCAGGCGTTGCGGACGTACCGGCCGCACAGCTGCCAGACAATCCAGTCGGCAGCCTCAACCCAGTGGTCCATCTCGGCGTAGGTTTCGGGGTCTTCCTCAAGCAGCTGCAGGCCCTTGGCAAACTCCCATTCGGAGGAGATGAGCCCTCCGTACCGCGGCAGCCAGTCTTCGCCGCGTTCGGCTGCCAGCCGGTTGATCCGGTCGGCCTGCGGTTGCGCCGCGTGGTGGCGCCAGAGCTTGACGTACGCGTGGGGGCGGTTCCGGAAGCGGTCCAGCTCGCTCAGAGGGGTGCCGTCGGACGTGACAGGCACCATGGTGCAGGCGGTGAAGTCCGTGGCAATTCCGACGACGGCGGCCGGGTCGATGCCGGCCTCCGCCAGGGCGGCGGGAACCGCGTGGCGCAGGACGTCGCGGTAGTCGTTCGGCACCTGCAGGGCCCACTCCCCGGGCAGGCGGACGGCTTGACCGTCGGCGCCCCTGCCTGCCACATCTTCCGGCAGGACATCAGTCACCACGGCGTGCGGGTAGTCGTACACACCGCTGCCGAGCTCCTTGCCGTCGCGGACCCGCACCACCACGGCACGGCCTGACAGCGTTCCATAATCCACACCGATGACAGACGAATCCGGAGCGTCCACTGCGTCCATAAGAAACTTCCTCCATAGCTTGCCGCCACTTCGCGGCCTGCGCTCAATTGTGAGCGCTAACAAGAGGGAAGTCAACAGCTCCGTACGCCCCCGCGGAGCCTTGCTGATGATGGCCGCCATGATTCGGGCAGGTTCCCCGGAGGCTGAACGGGCGAAACCGACTGAGGCGCCGCCCACTCATTGCATCCGATGCTGCACTTTCACGTTGCGGCGGCACTGGCAGCCGCAGGCGTGACCACGCAGTGGCCCAAGGTGGTTGCCACGGTGCGGCGGAGAAGCAGGTCAGGTGGCGAGCGTGCCCCTGGCAATGCTGACGCTTGAGTGGGCGGGGTTGCCGTCGACGGGCTCGTCGGAGACGTCGACAATCGGATACTCCGAGATTTCCAGCCCGGCCGGCAACTGGAAGGTTCCGGATTCGGAGTTCATGACCCCCAGGCTCACCAGGCGCGAGAGGTCGGGCGCGATCAGCCAGACCTCCTGGTAGCCCTGGGCCTCATCCTTGCTGAGCCGGACTTCCAGCGCCCGGGACCCGTCCGCGGACTCCACCACCCGCGCCGAACCGGCGGCGGAAAACTGGGCCAGCGGTGCCAGGTCCGCTTCCGCCAGCGGCCGGGGCGCCTGGTTCAGGGACCAGACGGCGCCGGCGGTCACCAGGACCGCCGCCGCAGCGGCAGCCATCCATGGCCCCGGACGCTGCCACCACGCCGCGGACCGGCGCTTGGCAGGACGGGACGCTGCCCTGTCCTGGAGCGACACCGGCTCGGCGAGGCTTTCACGTTCCGCGGCGGGTTCCGCCTGCCGGACACCGTGGCCGGAGGCCGGGGCATCATCCGCGTCTTCCGCTGCAGCTGCTTCCTCCTGCGCCCATCCGGGCCGCGAAGTGGCGTAATGTTCCCTGACGCCGGCCAAGGGGTCCCCGTGCACGGACTCCGAGAGACCAAGCTCCCGGTGGATCCCTTCCCAGACCTGCGGGCCGGGCACCTCAAGGCGGCCGGTTCCGGGCGGTGTTTTGACGGCCTCGACAGTGCGGCGCAGTGCCGCGAAGTCCGCTGCGCATTCGGGGCAAACCTGCAGGTGGTCCCTGGTGCTGCGGTCCTCCCAGTCCTGGTACAGTGCAAGGAGGCTCAACTCTTCCGGATCAGGATGCGGCATGGTTTACCTCCAATCTGTTTCTCAGGTGGGACAGGCTGCGGCGGATATGGCTTTTGACCGTACCAAGGGGCAGGCCGAGTTTTCTTGAAATCTGTTCGTGCGTCAGGTCATCGTAGAAGGCAAGCTTCATGATGGAACCCTGGGGCTCGCCGAGACGGTCCAGCTCCCCGTCCAGGAGGAGCCTGTCAGCCAGGAGCTCGGCGTCCTCATGGCCGGTACCGGCTTCGTCGGCCAAACCGGCGCCGGCCACTGCCACGGCTTTCCTGGCTTCCCGTGCCGAGGCCGACAGGGTGTCCGAGATGACGTTCCGGGTGATCCCGACAATCCACGCCGGCAGCCGGGCCACCTGGGGATTGAACGTGCTCCGGGAGCGCCACACCCGGATGAACACCTCCTGCGTCACGTCGTCGGCCGCGGAACGGTCCGGCAGGGAACGCAGCGCCAGGGTGTGGACCAGCGGGGCAAACTCCCGGTAAGCGGCCGCCAGGGCATGTTCATCGCCTGCCAGGAAGGACGGCGTCAGGCCGTCTTCCCACCCCGGCGGAGCCTGGTCGGGAGATACCAAACGGGGCTCCTTCGCGGCGTCGGTGGCGACAATCATGGCAGGATCACCGCTCACTCCAGGACCGCGGTGACAATCACATTGTCGCTGTAGTCCATACGTTCGTCCAGCCACTCGCCGCCGCACGTGATGACTTTAAGTTCATGCTGCCCGGACCGCCGGAACACGGAGCTTCCGTCGAATCTGTCCTTGGCCATCAACTCGACACTCACCACCCGGTACTTCAGTGCAGGCGCACCCTCGCGGCCCACCTCCACCACGGTTCCGGCCGCCACGGACTTCAACGCGGAAAACGGCGCATTGTCAGACTTCGTATCGATGTGTCCGGCAATGACGGCGGTACCCGCGGCGGCTCCCGGAGCCGGGCCGAAGCGGTACCAGCCGGCACGGTCGAACGCGTCCGGTATTTCCATTGCCCCACTGTCCGAAACTCCGACCGGCACCACCGGCATATTAATCGGAGTACCGGCAACGGTGAGCGAAACCGGGACGGGAGCCGCCACTGCCGCTTCAGGAGCGGCAGGCCGCACCGGAATATCCGGGACGGCCGCCGGGCTGGTTGGAGCCGCGGTGATGGCCGGCACGGGACTTACAGGCTGGGCGGGGACAGACTGGGCCGGGACAGCCTGCCCGGCCGCCTGGGCGGCAGACGGGACGGAAGATGCTGCCGGAACCGACGGGGCGGCCGCGCAGGAGGAAAGCAGCAGGGCCCCCGCGAGGAGAACCCCACCCCCGGAAACAACGGAGGAACGACGGCGGGACTCCCCTGCCGTCGTCGGGCCTTTCTTCATGTGTCCGGCTTTCATCTGTCGGGCCTTTCGTGCGTGATCCTGGGCGCTCACCTGCAAGCCCCCGGCGGGAAATGCGGTGGCCGCCCGGTTAGTACCGGGCGGCCACCAGTGGTTCTACTCTGCGCGACGTGCTGCGACGGTGCGGGCTACGCCCACGCCGCCGAGGAGCAGTGCCAGGGCTGCAGCACCGATTCCGAGCGTGAGTGCGGCGGGATCCGAGGCGGCGCCGACTGTGGAGCCGTCAAGGGCGCCCGGGACAGAGCCCGGAGCGGAGTGCAGGCCCTCGATGGTCTGGACGGCCAGCTGCAGGTTGTTGTCCGCCAGGCTGCCCCAGGCGTACACCACGGTGTGCGTCCCTTCCGCGATGGTGACGTCAGCCGGGCCGATGACCGGGGCAGTGGTGCCGGTGGCAGCGACCGCTGCCGACACGGTGCCGGGGTCAAGCGTGAGGGTCTGCTCGTTGGGGTTGGCCAGGTTGGAGACGACTGCGGCGCCGCCGGCCAGGACGTCCACGGCGGGAGCGGCAGCCGTGTGCCGGACCGTCAGCTTGCCCTTGCCTGCCTCAATCTGGGAGACGTCGTTGGTGAAGAGGTTGGCGGTGGGGTTGCCCGCTGCGTCGAGGTTGGCGACGGCGGTGTAGTTGCCGTTGGCCGCCAGGGTGACGCTGACGGGGCCGATGACGGCAGCAGAGGCGTCGGCGGCGTCCGAGGCGGTGATGGCGAGTTCGTAGGCTCCAGCCGGCAGTGCCAGCGGCCCGGCCAGCGTTCCGGGGGCAAAATCGTCGAGGGTCCGGTCACCGTTGACCCAGACATCCACGGTCAGGCCCGGGACGCCGTGGAGGACGGACAGCTGGGCGTCCCCCTCCGCAGCCTGGGCCGGGCCGGCGAGAGCGATGGCTGCTGCGATTGCCGCTGCACCGGCGCCTGCTGTGAAAATCCTGTTGCGCATGTCTATCTCCATTGATCGGCCCGCCGTTCGGGCATTTTTTGCTTACACCTCTACTACCGGCGCAGCATCGGAGTTGGATGCACTTGCATTGAAAATTCTTAAGAATATTTTTTGGGCGGCCGGCGGCCGGGGCGCAGATGCGGTCAGTCAGCAGGTCAGGAGGGATCCGCTGCAGGCCGGGCGGTGCTTGCCCGGAGGACCAGTTCCGGCGTGACCACAGTGGAGCTTACGCCGGCACCGGCTTCGATCTCCTTGAGCATGATGTCCATGCAGCGCCGGCCCAGTTCCTCGAAGTCCTGCCGGACCGTTGTGAGCGGCGGGGTGAAGTACCCCGATTCCGGCTGGTCATCAAACCCGACCACGGAGACGTCGTCGGGCACATTAACCCCCGCTTCGGCAAACGCCCGCAGCACGCCAAGGGCCATTTGGTCGTTTCCCACGAAGAGCGCCGTAGCACTGCGATCGGCCGCGAGTTTCCGGCCGGCAGCATATCCACTGCCGGCACTCCAGTCGCCCTGCAGCAGGAGGTCATCGGCAAGTCCGGCGCGTTTGAGTGCCTCCCGCCAGCCTTCGGCGCGCTCGGAACCATCCGTCCAGTCGGATGGTCCTGCCAGGTGGCCGATCCGGCGGTGGCCCTGCCCGATCAAGTGCTCGACGGCGAGTTCCGCACCGCGGCGCTGGTCCACCATGGCCCCGCTGACATTCCCGTTGCCAAGGGAGCCCACAGCCACCACAGGCACGGACAGCTGCATCTCGTCCAGGGCAACCAGGGTGTCCGCATGGGGCACCAGCACCGCAATCCCGTCCACGGCCTGATCCATGAAGTGGCTGATGGCATCGAGGATGGCACTCCGGCTGACCTCGCGCAGGGCGGCGATGCTCACGAAATAGCCGGCGTTCCGGGCAGCCTGCTCCACCCCCAGGAGGGTATTGGCGGGGCCGTACTGCGACAGCTCGCTGGCCAGGACCCCAATGGTCTGCGAGCGCCGGGTCACCAGGCTCCGAGCAGCGGTGTTGCGCCGGTACCCCAGCTCGGCGATGGCGGCCTCCACCTTCACGCGGGTCGCTTCGCTCACGTTGGGGTGGTTGTTAGCCACCCGGGAGACGGTCTGATGGGAGACCCCGGCCCTGTCCGCGACGTCTTCAAGGCGCGGCATCCGCCCCTTGCTGCTTTTTGCCATGTGATCATTCTGCCTGCTGCGGCCCTGCGGCCCGGACGGCCTGCCGGTTGTCCGGACCACCGGAGATCCAGGGCGAAAAAGAAAAACGTCCCCGGCACCCTGCTGCCAGGATGCCGGGGACGTACCACTCTTCGTTCAAAGAGTGGGCCCTGTGGGGCTCGAACCCACGACCCACGGATTAAAAGTCCGATGCTCTACCAACTGAGCTAAAGGCCCCAGCCGGGATGGTTCAGCACCAAAAGCACTGGCCAACCGCGGCCCATCCATTTCTGGACGTTAATACTCTAACCCATGGTTCCGGCGCCTTTGCACGAAGCTGAAGATCCGCCGCCGGCCGCGGAATGCTGCGCGGGGGCAAGGGGACCGGATGCTCGATTTCCACCTCGGCACAGGAGTAGCGTGGGGGCATGAGTGAGCAAGCAGGATCCAGCCCATACGGCGGCGCGAACCGGCACCACAAGCCCAAACCGTTCGCTCCGATCGACTTCGAGCCCTTTGCAGGCGGCGCGGATCCCGCGCGCGTCTCCGAAGCTGCCCACCTCGCTGCGCAGGCACTGGTCCGCCACGGGCGTGACAGCGACGATCCCGTGGTCACCGAGCGGCTGGTGAAGCTCGCTGATGAACAGGGCCTTGATGCGATTGCGGAGATGTGGGCGGAGAGTCCCGCACGCTCACTTCCCGGCGCACTATGGCGCTTGTATGCCCTTCGCGCGGCCACAGTCCAGGACCCGGAGCGCATCTCCGTGTACTTCCGGGCCGGCAAGGACACCGCCCAGGTGTCCAATGTGGTGGCAGGGGCAGCCGAACCGCCGGGTGCGGACGAAATGCGCACCATGGCCGATGCCATCCTTTCCGGCGCGTTCGACGGCGAGTTCGACGTCGCGCTGGAACGTTCCGCGGCCTTTTGCCGGGTGGTGGCGCTCGGGCAGGCAACCATCGCCGACGGTGCCGAGCACGGCAACGAAGCGCACGCCAGCAAACTGACGCGGAACTCCCACCAGTTGGTTAAGACTGCGGAGGACCTGGAACATGCCGCGAACGCGTGGCGGCTGGGCGAGCTCGACTGAATCAGTACTAGTGCCCCGCACCGGCCCGCCTGTCAAGATTGACTTGCGCCAGCCAAAGTAGAAAACTGAAATCGGTGCCGAGCCGCGAAACCCCCGGGCTTCAACAATTAGCCGCCTAGAGCGGCCTACCGCCGAGAGGCGTATCCGGTTCGGCACCACTTTTCTGCCATTTTCCTGGCTTTCTTAGGGCCCTTTCTGCGATTCATGGCACCGCTGCCGCCGTGATGTTTCGGGTGCCCAGTTACAGGCCGGTAGAGTTGGGGCAGTTGCGCGCCGGGGTCAAGTCGCACGGCAGCAGCCCCCCGCCCTGTACTTTCCCCGGAGACCGGTAGATACGTGAAGCTGCGCCTTTTTCCCCAGGAGCCCGCCGGGCTGACCCTCCTTTCGCAGCTGGCCCAGCAGATCGTGCTGGCCAGCGCCACATTGGCGGAGATCCTTGGCGTCCCTGCCGCGGAACACGCCAAACTCGTGGAGGACATGCACAACCACGAGGCAAAGTCCACCGAACTGCACTTCGCCCTCCTCACGCACATGCGCACCAGTTTCGTTAACCCGCTCCCCCGCGAAGACATGTACGCTCTCTCGCGGTACCTCAACGAGGCGATGGAAAAAATGGACGCGGCCGCCGAGCTGGTGGCCCTGTACAAGCTGGAACGGCTGCCCAAACGCGCGGCTGACCAGCTGGAAATCATCAGCCGCCAGGCCGAACTGACGGTGGATGCCATGCGCCGGCTCAACAACCTTGACGACCTTGAGGACTACTGGATCGAAATCCTCCGCCTTACCCAGCGGGCAGAACGAACACACCGGGTGTGGGTGGCGGACATGATCGCCGACATGAAGTGGGCCCAGTATTCCCGCAACCGGGACATCGCCAACCAACTGGTGGAAGTTACCAAGGACATGCGGCGGATCGCCACCCAGGTGGGCAGCATCATCGTCAAGGAATCCTGAGGTGACGCCGGTCATCTTTGGGCTCGTGGTCCTGCTGACCGCAGGGTTTACGTTCCTCAACGGCTTCCGTGACGCCTCCACCTCCGTGGCGCTTGCCGTCCGTACCCGGGCACTTACCCCCAGCGTGGCCGTGCTGCTGGCGGCCTTCTTCAACTTTGTCGGCGCCCTGCTAAGTGCGGGCCTGGCCGTCACGGTCAGCCAGACGTGGATCAGTCTTCCTCCGGGCACGGGGGGCCTCAGTATCCTGGTGGCCGGCCTCGCGAGCGCCTGTGCATGGGGAATTTTGTTGTGGTGGCGGGGCATACCCGCATCCTCCACGCATGCACTGGTGGGCGGGCTCGCCGGCGCCGGACTGGCCAGCCTCGCGATGGGAGGCACCGGCGTCGGAGGGGTGGACCAGTCCTTGCTCTTCCAGGTGGTGCTGCCGCTGGTGCTGTCACCGCTCGTTGCCTACAGCGGTGCGTTCATGTTGGTGTACCCGGCCACGTGGGCGGCCCGCTATGCGCAGCCCAACGTGGTCAACCACCGTTTCCGCCGCAGCCAGGCAGTTGCCGCAGGGGCTGTGGCTTTTGGGCACGGACTGCAGGACGGGCAGCGGGTCAGCGCCGTGTTGTTGCTGGCCCTGCTGGCGGCGGGATATTCCGACGGCGGCACCATTCCCCTGTGGGTGGTGTTGCTGTCTGCCGTCATGATGACAGTCGGGACACTGTTCGGCGGCTGGCGGATCTCGCACACCATCGGCTACAAGATCACCCGGATCGATCCTTTGCGGGGCTCAGTGGCGCAGATCTTCAGCGCCGTAATGCTTTTTGTGGGCGCCATCGGGCTGCATTGGCCGCTGTCCACCACCCACACCGTCACGTCCGCTGTCCTGGGAGCGGGCGAGAACCAGCATTTCTCCGTGACCAACCGGAAGCTGGTGATCCGGATTGTCGGGCTCTGGGCCCTTACCCCTGCAGCCACGGCCGCCCTGGCATTCGTGCTGGCGCTGGCGCTGACCCCGCTGGCCCGCTGATATGTAGGTTGGGTTGTCAAGAGGCATAGATGAGCGGCTCCTGGCCGTGTGGTTCCGGGGGGCCGCTTCCCATTTGTGGTGGAGCCGGTGGTTTCCTTCCAGGGCGCGGATACGGGTTGCCGGGGCGACGTGGTCGAGCTGGCGCAGCAGCCGTTCCCCGGGCCGGGCATAGGGGCGCCGGTGCTGCCAAGCGGCTTCGATGAGGAGTTTGCGGGCGTAGGTGTTCCCGGCCTTGGCGATGGGGCCCTGGTGGCGGGATGGGCCGGAGGAATTCTCGCTGGGGACCAGCCCGAGGTAGGAGCCGATGGACGAACCGGTGAAGCGGGTCCAGCCCCCGATCTCCACGGCCAGCCCGAACGCGGTCGTAATCTGGATGCCGCGCAGACACATCAACGCCTCGATCACCGGGGCGTAGCGGCATGTCGCGGCCGTGGCGGCGACCTGCTTATCGATCCTTTTGAGCTGCCCGGCGAGGAGTTCGGCCTGCTCGACATCGGCCTCGTAGGTGAACTGCAGCGCCGGTTCAGCAAAGTGCTGGCGGTGCAGCCACCGGCTGTGTTCCTGCGTCCATCTTGTCTCTTTGGGGTAGCGGATGCCGTGGCGCAGCAGGATGGCGTTCACGTGCTGGCGGGCGTGCGCGAGGTCCTTGGCCGTACCCGAGCGCAGCCGGGACAAGTCCCGGAGAGCTTCTTCGTCCGGGTCCGGGATCCGCACCTCGGTGACCGAGCCGACCGCGAGCATCTCGGCCAGCACTTGGGCATCGCGCGGGTCGGTTTTGACCCTGTTTCCGGGTGCGGGCAGCAGTTTCGAGGACGCCGCGACCACACAGTTGACGCCGGCAGCCCGCAGGCAACGGGCCAGGCCAAGGGAGCCGTCAACGGCAACCCACGGATGCTGTGACACCGAAGGTCCCGGCCTCACCAGCCTTTGGCCCCGTCCGGGATAAAGGCATCACCGCCCGGGATCAGGCCCCGCAGCGCCGCCCACCACACCGACGGCACCGATCACACCAAAGCCGGCGCTGCGGAACCGCCCGGCGATAATGGCCGGTCCCGGACGGGGCCCCAGGACCGGCCAACCCTCACTTCATATCGTCTAAGGCCTAAGCCATCGGACGCTTTGTCCAGTCACAACCGCTGCGTCCCCTGCGAAAGGAGCCCGGCATGAGGTCCCCCTTCGAACCCCAGAGCATCCAGCACTTCGCGTTGTTCCCTGGCGGGAAACCGACCCAACTAGAGACGGCCGCTTACAGCAATAGACCGATGCCCTGTCCTCTTTGGTAATAGATCGTAGCTTTCGGAGAAGCCTCAGGTATCTCTCGGCTCATAGGAAACCACCGCCAAGGGTGAGCACGCGGGTATAGCCCACGTGGGTCCCGTATTTACACGCTCGACCGCAGCGGTTCGTGGTCGTCTGAGGCGGTTATTCCGGGTCGCCCCTCAGCACCATGAGGCGGATTATACACACGATGTACAAATTAATTTTGTCAAGTGACACCGGTTGATCGGCTGATTATAAGCAGGCTAGTTTTGGCTCGATTTGAACCTTTCAATTCAGAAGAGCAGGAGTAGTCATGACGTCTACGTTGCGCACCAAACGTGTCGCGGTCGTGGGGCAGGGTTATGTCGGCCTGCCGCTTGCATTGAGCGCCGTTAGCGCTGGATATGTTGTTTTCGGCGTAGAGCGAGCCACCGAGCGATTGAGGTCGCTTGAGGCTGCCAGGTCGTACGTTGACGACGTTTCAAACGCGGAGATCGAGTCAGCGTTACAGTCAGGGCAGTACCAGGTTCTTTCAGACGTCTCTGATCTGCGCGGGATTGATGTTGTGGTAATCACCGTCCCCACCCCTCTTGGGGCCGATGGCAAACCTGATCTGCGTTTCGTGCTGAGTAGTGTTACCGGACTCGACGGAGTGCTTTCCCCGAACGCAGTGGTCATCCTCGAGTCAACGACGTTTCCTGGTACAACCCAAGACATCGTCGGCCCAATTCTTGAACAGTCTGCCGGTCGACGCATCGGAAGTTCAGTGCATCTAGGTTTCAGCCCTGAACGCATCGATCCGGGAAACCGGGTCTTCAACATGGCAACGACTCCGAAACTGGTATCCGGCGTTACGCCTGAGTGTCTCAACAAAGTGCGTGCCTTCTACCAATCCCTCGGAATTAACACAGTAGACGTTGCCGGCACGCGAGAGGCTGAGTTCGCAAAGCTCCTCGAAAATACGTTTCGACTTGTCAATATTGCCCTCGTTAATGAACTCGCCGAATATGGCCACAAGCGCGGCATTGACACCCGTGAAGCTATCCGGGCAGCAAGCACCAAGCCATTCGGATTCATGCCCTTTCAACCTGGCCCAGGGATCGGTGGACACTGCATTCCGATCGACCCGAACTACCTCTCTTGGGAGGCGGAAGCGTCGGTCGGCATGCAACTGGACATAGTCAACACAGCTGTCCGCGTCAATGGCAAACGCCCCGACTATATAGCCCATGCAGTGGTGGATCGCCTAGCTGCAGACGGGGTTCAAAACAGCGCCTTGGTTGTTGTCATTGGACTCGCCTACAAATCCAACGTCGTCGACATTCGAGAATCGCCGGCCCTTCGGGTCATCGAAGTCCTCCGCGCCTATGGGATCGATGTCCTTGTGTACGACCCGGTCGTCGGTGACAGCACAATCGGAGACGTTCATGTCCGGTCATCGCTAACTGCTGAAGAGCTTGATCGGTGCACACTCGGCGTTCTTCTCACGGATCACGATGACAATGACTACGCGGCGTTCGCCGACCTGGATATCCCCATCATCGATACCCGAAACCGACTGACCGGCCGGAGCATCGTAGCTGTGTGATGGCCGTCATCGAACACCAAGATTTTCATGCTGGATCAACATAAGGGAAACCATGCAGATTACCTCCATAACCATCACTCCTGTTGCTGTCAAGGACCCGCCGCTGCTCAATTCCGAAGGCGTGCACCAAACACATGCGTTGCGATCGGTCCTTAAAGTAACCGCTGAAAACGGGTTGGTCGGCTGGGGTGAAACATACGGTGACGACGTCATGCTTCAATGGCTCGACCGTCTAAGTCCAAAGATTATCGGTGTTGATGTATTCGACCTCAACCGGATCGCAGCGATTGTAGAAGACGAGCTCGGCACGAGTATCAACGAAGCCGGTGACAGTAAGCCTGCGGGTGCTGGCTATCCGATGGCTGATGCGGCATCCCAAAAGACCCGGGCAGCAGTATTCTCAGCGTTTGAAGTTCCTTGCCTCGATATCCAGGGAAAGTTGCTCGGACGTCCGGTCTCCGATCTTCTGGGCGGACGCATCCGCGACCAGGTCGACTTCAGCGCATACCTCTTCTACAAATGGGCCGAGCATCCATCCCGCCCGTACGAGGCCGATATCTGGGGCGAAGTGCTCACTCCTGAGCAGATGGTTGCCGAAGCGAGCCGGATGGTGGATGAGTACGGATTCCGCTCACTGAAACTGAAGGGTGGAGTTCTTCCGCCCAAGGAGGAAGTTGCTACAGTTCAGGCCCTTCGTAAAGCACTTCCGGGCTTGCCGATCCGGATCGATCCAAATGCTGCATGGAGCGTCGACGTAGCGATAGAGGTTGGTCGTCAGCTTGACGGCCAAGTCGACTACCTTGAAGATCCCGTGGAATCTACCGCAGACATGGCAAGAGTGGCCCGCGAAGTCTCAATGCCGCTAGCAACCAACATGTGTGTGACAGCCTTCGAAGACATCCCCGAGGCAATCAAGGAAGGTGCTCCGCAAATCATCCTCTCCGATCATCATTTCTGGGGTGGCCTCCGCCGTTCTGTGGAGCTCGACAGGCTCTGCGAAACGTTCGGACTGAGTTTGTCGATGCACTCGAATACGCACTTGGGAATTAGTCTCGCTGCCATGACCCACTTCGGAGCGGTCGCACGAACAATGACTTACTCCTGCGATACCCATCGCCCATGGCAAACCGAGGATGTTCTATCGAAGGCGACACCGTTGCCGATCATAGACGGCGCTGTCGCGGTACCGAACCGGCCAGGACTTGGTATTGAAGTGGACGAGGATGCAGTCGCTGCGTTGCACGAGCAGTGGAAGCAATGCGGCGTCCGCACACGCGATGACGTCACTCCTATGCAAGACGTAGACCCAACCTGGACCGGCGAGGTCCCGCGATTTACGAGCTACTGATGGGTGCAGGGTAGTGGCGCGGATACTTCTTGTCGGCGGTGGGCGTGGGCTGCAGAACCTGATTCGGGAACGAACACCAAATCTGCGCACGATCGTTCTCGCCAGGACATCTGCGATCGGCCTCGTGCCGGATCTCGAGGTAAATGACTTCGTGGGCCTGTTGCCGGAATCCGCGAGCACAGAAGAGTGGGTTCAAACCGCCCGTGCGATCCAAACGTTATGGCCTTACGAGCGGGTAACAGCCCTCGCGGAAATAGACCAAGACAAAGCAGCCGCGATCGCTGCTGACCAGAATATGGAGTACCACGCCCCGGATCTTGTAAGAGTTGTAAATGACAAACATGAGATGCGGCAGCGGCTCGCTAAAGTCAGCTTGACCCGAGTCGACTCCGAGCTCCCGAGGGACGAGCATGAAGCCGTCGAATCGGCAAGGCGGCTGGGCTACCCCGTCGTCATCAAACCGAACGGCGGTCGTGGGAGCGCCGGGGTTCGGATTGTGGAATCCGACTCTGCCGTTATTGATGCTTTCCGATACGCGTCAGAGATAGGGACGGATTCCGGGGCCGAGAAGGCCTGCCTGATTTCCTCTCCGCCAATGATCGAACAGTTCGTTAATGGTCGTGAATTCAGCGTCGAGGCCTTCTCCCACGAGGGTAACCATGTCATTGCGGCAGTCACAGAGAAGTTCATCGACCAAGCCAGCAAAGTGGAGATCGGCCACGTGGTCCCCGCCCGCATTTCGGGGTTGGAACATGAGCAAATCACTGAGTTTGTAGACGCCATTCTGACAGCACTTGGCATTCGTTTCGGGGCGACACACACTGAGGTGATGCTCAGCGAGCATGGTCCTGAGCTGATTGAGACTCACCTACGCAAGGCTGGCGACGAGATCCTCGAACTTGTTCGTGATGCCACTGGATGGACGATCGATGAGGCCACAGTGGACCAGGCCGCTACGGGCCGTTTCATACATCCGGGATGGGACGAAGCTGTCGCGAGAACCGGCGGTCACTACACCGGTGCTGCGGCGATCTGGTTTGCCCAAGCAGAAAAGACTGGCCGCATCGATCGGATCCAAGGGCTCGATGAACTCTTATCGCAAACCGAGGTCCGCGAAGCAAAAGCACTCGTCGCCAAAGGAACACTCGTCGGAGCCGCTCGCTCGTCACTTGATCGAGTAGCGCGGGTTCGTGTAGTAGCCCAAGATTCCGATACTGCTGTTGCCATCGCTTCGGGTTACATGGAGACGCTCAGTTTCGTCTACCAGGAGGACTCGTGAGCAGCACTGCCGTTAACCGGATCGCACCTGTGCTTCGTGCCCTCAGCACCGATCCGATGACGACACCGGCCATGCTTGACTTCCTCGCCACCGAGCTGGCCGGCAGGGTAATAACCCACTCTTGGGCAGAGGACACAGGGAAGGCGGCAGTGGTTGGGTTCCAATACTTGGATCGGATCCCACTCACATTTAACCTTCCAAACCTCCTTGGCATCGACAGGTCTTCCCTCGGGCAACGCTGGATAATACTCGGCACGCCGCTACGCTTCCGGCACACTCTCTACGGCGGCGGCGCGGCGCTCGAAGGCGTTCTGGCCAAGGTCATCGGGAGTTGCCGCAACGCAGGCTTTGACGGGATAGCTGTCCCCTGGGTTGACGTAGATGACGAGATCGTTTCACCAGTTCTCGACAAGTTCGACTTCCTTTCAGTGTTCTACGACGCAGATTGGTACCTCGACGTATCCCCCGAGAACACCATCGATGGAGTTCTCCAACGACTCTCTAGGACGCCACGCCGTCAGTTCGTCAACGATCGGAACCACTTCGAACGAACAGGTTCCACGATCCGGGACTGGGAACAAGCAGACCGTGCATTCGCACCCCACATGCATGCCGCTTTCATGGCTGACCACGGCCACAACGGGCCGGAACTGGAAGAAACCGCGTTTGATGCATTTGCTGACCTTCAAGGGGCCTCAATCCGGGTTGCTATTACGCAAGACGGGCGCCCGGCGGGTTTTGTCATGAGTGTGAGCGACGAGAGCACCATGCATGTCCTCAGATGGGGAAGGCCGTCGGGCCCCGAAATAGGACGACTCTATGCCAACCTCGGATATCTCGATCCAATCGCTGAGGCCGCCCGTACCGGAGTGCATAGGCTGTGGTTTGGTAAGAGCGCCCACCGGTTCAAACAACTCAGAGGTTTCACGCCCGTCCCCGCAAAATTCTGCTTCCTGGCCTTTGACGAAGTCCAGCATGAACAAGCCCGTTCCCATGCTGTGGCCGCCGATCGGCGCGCCCGCCAGCGCTATGACGAACTCATGGAACTCTGATGCTTCCCACCATAATCGTTGGCGCCGGAGTGGCAGGGCGCGAACTGCATGCTGCCGCCCTGTTACGAATCCGCCCCAAACGGGAAGTTGTGTTCATTGATCCTTTAGCGGCCCCGGCACCGAATGTTTTTTCCGACCTGGACGTGTATTCCCACACGGGAAAACTTTCGGGAGCTGTTGTGCATGTTTGTTCTCCTCTCGCCACGCACGTTCGCGTAGTGGAACAGGCTCTCGACTTGGGGGCCGCCGTAGTCTTGCTCGAAAAGCCGATCGCAGTAAACAAACAGGAACTCGAGTGGTTACAGCGCGTCATCGCCCGACACCCAACGAAAGCAGTCTTTCCCGTCGCCGTGTGGCCCCATGCACGGTCATACGAGTCGGCCCGCAAAGTTGTCGAGCGGGCACGGAAACACGGGGTTGCTGACACTCTGCGAATCGAAATGGATCAGCACAAGGATCGTCAAGCGGACTATGCGCGTGGAAGGGGAGGATCGACTTCCGCATTTGATGTTGAGTTCCCTCACATGTCTCTCGTGGCCAGGCATTTACTGGGTCCTGTTAAAAACATCGAGAAAGCCACAACCCGCCCGGCGAGGTGGGCGCCCGCGAGTCGCGAATCCGGAGCGTGCATGGTGCGGACCGTCCACTTTTCGGGGGCGACTTCTGAGCTTCGGTCGGAGCTGGACGCGCCTGAACGCCTCCGCCGGCTTCGCGTCACCTCGAAACTCGACGACGTTACGATCACGCTCCCATCGAGCCGAAACCATCCGGTATCAACTGTCGAGCGGATCGGCTACCCGCCCGAGCACTTTAAAGAGGCACCGCTCGACGCATTTCTCCACGCTGCGTACTCCGTCTTTGAAGGAACCCGGGAAGTCCCACTTCCTGTTTCGTTCGACGAACACATTGACGCCGCAGATCTTGTTTTTACTGCCCGCCTTATGACAATAACAAGTGTTCTTCAGGGGGAACCATGACCGTACGATTCTTTAGCTCATCCAGGGGGCTTGAGGCGAGCACCGACCGGCTTAGTTCTGAACTTGCGCGGCTCAGCACCCCTAATGAGCTGTTAGCTGAACTCGAAGCAGAAATCCGAGCAAGGACCGGGGCGACTTACGCGATCGCATGCAATTCGGGGACTGATGCGCTCATCGCTCTGCTGATTGCATCAGGGATTGGCCCCGGAGACGAGGTGATCGTGCCTGCCTACAGCTTCTTCGCCAGTGCATCGTGTATCGTCCACGCGGGTGCGACTCCTGTATTTGTTGACGTCGATCCGAAGACCTACGCGGCTACGCCGGAAACGATCGAAGGGGCGATCACGGCGCGGACGAAGGGAGTCCTGCTGGTCCATCTGTTTCACACCATGGCAGATATCGAGTCAGTAGCGGACCTATGCGATCGACGAAGACTCCTGCTCCTTGAGGACAGCGCCGAAGCAATCGGGATGCGCCGCGGAGGACGCCACGCTGGGCTGTTTGGACTTGGGGGCGCGTTGTCCTTCTTCCCGACGAAGACCTGGGGCGGACTGGGCGATGGCGGGGCCGTACTCACCGATGATCCAGGTATAGCGGAGCGGGTACAAGCTGTCTTTCGCGGAGAACATGCGCCGTCATGGGTCAGCAGAATGGACGCTCTGCAGGCAGCTGTCCTCCTTGCCCGAGCCGAACGGCTTGACCGTGAGATAGTTCATCGAGCTCATCTGGCCGAGCGCTATTCTGACCGGCTTCGCCTCCTTCCTGGCATCAATACGCCGCATCCACCGGTACACGGGCCTGGCGATACCTCAGTCTGGTACGTATATCTGATCGAATTCGATCGTCGCGACGAACTTGTCGAGTGGCTTGCCGTGTCAGGCGTAGAGACAGAGGTGTATTACCCCAAAGTCATTCCAGATCAGCCATGTTTCCGCGGACACCTCGATGTCGACCTTCCCATCGCCCGACGTGCTGCATCACGCGCGATCGGCCTTCCTTTGTACGCGGACATGACAGAACACGAGATCGATATCGTTTGCGATGCCATTGAGCGCTTTATCGACAAGGAGATCAACTCATGATTCCCACTGAAATCGACCTCCAGCTTCTTGAGGCCTGCGTTCTTGAAACTGCTGAGACAGGTGAGTTCATCTTGAAGGGAGCTACAGCAAAACTGGAAGCCGCGCTCCAGGAAATCATTCCTGGATGGCAGGCCATCGGAACCAGCAGCGTCTTCGGTGCAGTCCTGCTTCTCGCACAGACTACAGACGGCGGAGCCGATACGGTGGTCGGTACTGGACTACCAGTGCCGGCACAGGCAGCGATCGAAGCCCATCAAAGATCAGCATGGGCCGTCTTCGGAACTCCTCGCACAAACGCGGTCCGGGGCTGGCGTGTATCAGACTGGCCAGAGCTCCGCGCAGTGGAACCTGCGGATGCTATGAAAGAGGCCGTGATCGTCCGAGAGCTCTCAACGGTCTCGAGTGCAACTACCCTCGGCTTCGACGCCGTGATTTGGGACGTCGCAGGCTCACGAGAGGTTGCGGCGCCCGGCGATATCGCAGTGGTATTCACCAAATCATCCGACATTGAAGCCCTGATGCGGGCTTCTCGCAACCATGGGCAACCAGTGGGCAAACGATTTCATCATGAACAGGTCGGCGTCAATGCCCGCGTAGACGATGTTGTGGCAAAGTATTTGACAGCCGAACTCCGCAACTTGTATCCGCGCCGTGCTCGTCTCCGAACAACTACCGCCGTACTTTGCGAACTTTTGACAGAGTACGGCGCGCGAAGTATCCCTGATATCCATGGTGGGGGCGGAATTCATATTGACACGATGCCAGAATCACTTTCGAGGACGCTCGCAGACGCCGGCTTGGCATTCCGGGCTACGGGAACAGGTTGGATCGTACGAGTACCAACTCAACTCTCGAATGAGGCTGCACAATGCCTCGGCTCGGCTAGCCTCCTTGCCGACTCTATTGGTTCTGTTCAGCCGGTGTTCGGATGACGGCGACAATGCGTCTTTGCGGAATCGCTGACGAGGGGGCGGCATCCTTCAACGACCAAATCAATATGCATGCCCGCCTTGGAGTGGACTTAATCGAACTCCGGTCATTTGATGATCGAAGGCTTGATCACTACAACGACACCCACCATGAGGAATGGGCAGCGCAGCTAAAGGATACTGGGCTGACCGTCCCGGTTGTAGATAGTCCTATCGGCAGTTGGGCATATGACATCGGGAGGTCTCAGGAGGAGGACCTTGCTCATCTCACGCGGTACATCCGTATTGCCCAGATTTATGATTGCCAACAGATTCGCGTTATGTCCTACCCGAATGATGGCCGAGCAGAAAGTGCTTGGCGTACTGCGGTCATAGAAAGGTTCCGGCTACTCACCCAGCTTGCATCGGAGGCCGGGGTCACTCTGCTTCTCGAAAATTGCGACGGTTGGGCCGGACAGTCTGCCGCTAACACGCTCGATCTCCTTGCCGAGGTTTCTTCGTCAGCGCTCTCCCTCCTGTTCGACACAGGAAACGGGGTCACGTACGGCTACGATTCCCTTGAGTTCCTGCAACTTGTTGCCCCGCACGTCAGCCACGTGCATCTGAAGGACAGCCTGGACAGCGGTACGGTTCGTTTTGTACCCCTCGGCACAGGGGCATCACGAATCACTGAATGCCTGGTACTCCTCCGAGATTCCGGTTACAACGGAGTTCTGAGTGTAGAGCCTCACATTGATCGATTACCCCATGCAGGAACGAGAAACTCGGACGCGCTGCTTCGGCATTCGTACTGTGAGTACATGCGCAGAGCCGCTGACCTTATTGCATGCACACAGGATGGAACTGCGCTGAATGTTTACTGAAGACGACAAGCTCTGGCTGCTCGAACTTCTCCGAGCCCCGAGCGTCTCCCCTTTGGAGGGCGGGTCGACAACAGACCTGCAGGCGGCCCAGCAAATCGTTATCGATGGTGCGGTGGCACGAGGTTTTCGCCTTAAGGCGCTGCACCGCCCTGACGCATCCCTTGCCTTAGATCCGATCTTGCCAGCTCCCGTTCGTGAACGAATCGCACAGGAGGGAGTGGGGTTTCTTACCGAGCAACCGAGTGCCGTACTTGCGATCGGACGGACCGATGACCCCAAGCGCACCATTGTTCTGAACTTCCATGTCGATACGGTCGGCCCGCATATCGTTCCCGAGCTTCGCGGAGACGTCGTGCATGCGCGCGGTGCCGTCGACGACAAGGGTCCAGGAGTCGCCGCAATTGTTGGCGTGGCCGCCGCGTTCCGTGCTGACCCGGGGCTCTTGGACGAAGTTGGAGTGATCGTGACAGCAGTCCCAGGCGAGGAGAGCGGTGCGTTCGGCGTGTATGGGACCAGAGATGTTTTGGCTCGTGGCGACGTTCGCGGCTCGCTCATGGTGTTCCTCGAACCGACCGGCGGTCGCGTGATCGACGCGGCTAGCGGTGTGATGACCCCCGAGTTTGTGGTGTCTGGCAGGGACAGCACAGACGATCTGCCGACGCTTGGCACGAATGCGACGTTGATCCTTGCTCACGCGGCCACGACCCTTACCGAGGCACTCTCTCCGGTCGCCGAAGAAATCGGAGCCAAGCTCTGTGTCGCAGGCATCCATACAGGCGACGCGCATAACCGGGTTTATGGGACCGGAAAACTGAAACTGAACATTGCCTATTTCACCCAGGAGCAGCGTACCCGGATGGAAGAGGCCGTCGAAGCAGCGGTAGCCAATCTTGCAGATCGCTTCGAAACAGATCTTGGATACTTCCCTGAAGCACGTGCAGCGTCTGCCGCCTACGGTGAAGTGATGAGGCTTGACTGGCAGAAACGCGGTCTGCCTGCATTGGCTAATCGGCACCCACACTTGGAAAAGATCCTCGCGGACAGTGGATTTGAGCGCGCTGACGGACCTGCTCATGAAGTCGCGTTTACCTGTGACGCAGTGTGGGCGCAAGATCATGCGAATTATGTCGTTGTGCTTGGCCCAGGGGAACTCGGAGCGAACGGTGCCCACACCGACGATGAACATGTCACTCTTACCGAACTTGGGTGGTTTGCTGGGCGAATCCGTTCCCTTGTTGAACAATTCGCCGCAGATTATGCGGCTTCAGTGGACGGAGGATAGAAATGCGGATTGGAATTATCGGTCTCGGGGTAATCGCCAAGGAGTTCGTAGCAGCCATTTACAGTCACGGCAGCGCTGAACTGGCTGCTGTCTGTGACCTCGACGACGCAAAGCTCGACGCCTTCGTTGATGCAGAGGTCGCTCGTTTTCGATCGCATCACGATCTGATTGCAGCCGGACTGTGCGACGCAGTTATCGTGACGCTGCCTAACGATCTTCACGCGACAGTCGTGCGCGATCTTTTAGACGCTGGCATTCATGTCAGTTGCGAAAAGCCCCTCACCCTGGACCCCAAGGACGCAATTGATTTGGCGGCTGCTGCGACACAGGCTGGCGTTGTACTTAGGACCGCATTCCACCGTCGCTTTAACCGGAACCTCCTGGATCTCCTCGACCGCGTAAATGCTACAGATAGTCCAGTTATAAACGTACGGGTCCGCTACTTTGAAGACATCCGCGAACACACTGGCGGTGAGACTTGGTACCTCGACCGTGACCGCTGTGGAGGAGGTTGCATCGTCGACAACGGCCCTAATGCTCTTGACATGGCTCGCCTGATTGTAGGTGAGATGAGACTCGATGAGACGGAAATAGGGGATGTCCGACATGGAATAGAATTTCTCGCACACCTGCAACTAACCGGTCGTTCGGGCGAGCGAGTCCAGGTCGACCTCGACTGGGCCTGGCATGATGGCGAACTGAAGGATATCGACGTCGAGTTCGCAAATGGGACACATCTGACAGCGAACATGCTTGATGGGTTTTCAGAATTCAAGAGTTCGTTACAGCACGAGTATGTAGGAATCCTTGATGATTTCGTAGTGATGATCGAATCCGGCACCGATGACCTTGATCAAGTGAGCATCGTTCAGCTGGTCCACGATGCCATGCACATCGGACGACGCCGGCACACCCGCCTCCGGATGCCGAGCAAACTTGACGTCAACACCAGCGTAGTCCGCTTGCTCTTTCACGAAACCGATGCTCGTGGGATGCGGCTTTCGCACCACGGCTCTGCCTGTGTGCGGCGGGGGGAGATCCACGAACTGGTGGTGACCACCGACGCCACGGACAGCGCTGGATCGATTATCGACCGGATCGGGTACATCGGTTTTATCGAATTCACCGAACCGGCGATGCTGACGCGTGGGGATACCTTTTGGTACGGAAACATTCCCCTCGGCGAGTTCGCAGGTTACGACGAGAGCCACATGCCAAACCACCTGAACCTGATCTTGCGGCATTCACACCTCATCACAGCTGAAGATTTTGACCTTCGCCCTCGCGACGTCATCACCATCAAGGAAGGCCGCCAGCGCGAGTTCGTAGACAGCGACGACCCTGGCGCGTGGTCCAATCAGCACCAAGGACTTACTGCTGAGGCCACGAGGTGATTACGGGCGGAGTGCCCGCGTTTACTAAACGTGCCAGCCTCGTCGTCGCACATTACGGTGCGTTCAGCCTGGCCTACTTCGGACTAATGGCAGTACTGGTCCTTGCGCTGGGCGAACAGGGGTTACCCCCTGGACTCATCGCAGTGTGTATGACGGTGCTGACAGTGTCGTCCAAAGTCGCTAAAATCCCGTTGGCCGTTGTCCTGGACCGTGTCCCCGCGAATTGGTCAATCCTCAGTGGATGTATTCTCGCTGGCGCATCCATAGCTGCTCTCCCGCACGTGTCCGGCGCAGGACTTATCATTGCCCTGATCACCTGTGCCGGATTAGGAATCTCGGTCAACGGACTGGCAAGTAAGCAAGTTGCCGCTGACGCGAGCGATGGGATCAAATCCCGGGGGACGATGTTCTCCATACTAAACGTCATAACAAACCTCGCGAGCGCCATCGCGGCACCAATCGCTCTCCTGCTCTTGCACGCCGGCGACAGGGTCCTCGTCTTTATCTTGCTTGGTGCCCTCTATGCAGCATCAGGCCTTCTCGGCGGGTTCCTTCTCCGCGTTTCCTCAAAGCAGGTCACGCGCCCGGGATCCTGGTGGAGTGCATACCGTGACATCATCGCCACACCGGGCATAACGACGCTGCTAATGGTGAACGCCTTTGGGTGGTTTTTCTACGCTCAGCTCTTTGGTGCGCTACCGATCTTTATAGGACACCATATAGACGCGGCGGCACTTGGCGTGCTCATTGCGGTCAATGCTGTCACTATCGTGGTCCTCCAAGTGCCTGTGTCTCATGCCCTACGCAGAATCTTTGGAGAACGGCCCTTGAGGTGGATGGCCGCTGCTCTGGCTCTCTTTGCTATGGCATTTTGTGTTGCGGCACTCGTCCCGACGTTCCCGGGCCTTATTGCGATGGTTTTTGTCTTCTCGCTTGCTGAAGCATCATTCGTGCCATCAGTCGATGTCGGCCTGGTGGATCGTATTAGTCCGACGCTGCGCGCAAGCGGTTACGCTGTTATGTCCGTCGCGACTGCCATTGGGGAATCTATAGGGTCATCGGCAGGGATCCTCACTGTCTCAGCAATCGGAACAGACGGAACCGGCTGGGGTTTTTGGGCCCTGCTGGCTTGCGCCGCGGTTGCTGCAGCGCTCATCACCGCAGTTCTTTCACGTCGGAGAGGTGCTGACTTCGGCACACCAGCCGCGTCGCCAACTGCGGAGCGGGTGGCGACAGCCAACGTCGGGGCGGACGACAATAACCTACACAGTGCTGGGGGAACTTCATGAGGATTGTTGCAGTCGGTACAAACAGGCCATGTCACTACCGGCTGATTGACTCCGGCCACGAGGTCTATCTGGCCATTCAAGATGACCGTGTCATCGAATCAGATCGATCGCGATACGCGGGGATCCTGTCCATTGACGCAGAGGAAGGAAAGCTACTCGATAACAGCTCCTTTCCAAACGACGTTGACGCCGTCACCTACTTCCACGATGCGTATGCTCAGACGGCCGTCAACATTGCCGATCGAGCAAGAGTCCCCCATCGGGTAGATCTTGAAATCGCTGCTAGATTCCGGGACAAAGCAGCCACACGGAAGATCATTTCGACCATCGAGCCAGGACACGTGGCACACCGCGTAATTCCCAGCACAGCTTCAGACGCCGAGGCGCTGGCGATAGCCCTACCGGTTGGGTTTCCCTGTATCGCAAAGCCCCTCACAAGCGAAGCGAGCATGGGGGTCACGTTCGCCTCGGATAAAGTGACACTCGCGAACGCGATCAAGGTAGCGAGGGCTGGCTCGGAAAATGGTTCTTGTATTGTTGAAGAGCATCTTGTCGGACCTGAGTTCAGCGTTGAGTCCCTCTCGATTGACGGACTTCACTACATCCTGGCAGTCACAGAGAAGTTTACGTACCCGGGCACAGCAGTGGAATGCGGTCACGTGATCCCAGCCAGTATCCCAGAGGAAGACCAAGTGGCACTCGCTCACGCCGCTTCCGAGGTCCTGACCAAACTTGGATTACTGAACGGCCCAAGCCATAGCGAGTTCATCCTCACCGACAAAGGACCGCGTCTGATCGAGAGCCATGATCGAATGGGCGGGGACCGCATCGGACTCCTCGTCGAACTGGCGACCGGCATCGACTACACGGGGCTCGTTGCCAGGCTCGGTGTTGGACTTAAGATCCCCCCTGAAGCAATAGTGGCGAAATCGACGGCAGCAGCTGCAGTCTGGTTCGCAAAGGCGGAGCTTGATACGCGAGGTGTTATCCGAGCCATCGACGGCCTCGACTCAGCGCGCTGTATCGCCTTTGTTGACCGTGTGGAGGTACTAAAGAAGCCGGGATCAACGATCGGACCGCTTGAAGGTAGTTTTGATCGAACAGCACTTGCTGTTGCTGTTGCGCCGGTGGCGGAAAAAGCCCTTACAGCAGCTCGCGACGCCGTTGCTTCCATTTCCTTTTCGGTCGAAGGCATTAGGGCGTGTAGCTAAACCTCTTTAGGTTCTTGTTGGGGTTGGCCGGTGTGATGAGCGATAACTTTTTGGTGTCTGCTGAGGTGTGGTCCGTGATCGGACCCCTGTTACCGCATGGAAGGGCACCGGCGTCCGGTCGCCTACCGCCGCCTGGTCGTAGAGGGGACTGCACTGAAGTTCCGAACCTGGGCGCCACGGCGGAACCTTCCCGCCCGGACCGCCTCCTGGCGGACAAGGGCTACACGCCCAAAGCCAACCGCACTTGGCTGGCCGGGCGCGGCATCAAGGCCACAATCCCGGAAAAAGTCTGACCAGGCAGCGAACCGGAAGAGAAAAGGCTCCGCTGGGGGGCACCCGCAAACGTTCGACAGTGAGGCCCACAAGGGGCGCAACGTCGTCGAAGGAGGATTCAATCGACTCAAGAACTGGGCCGGGCCTCGCCATGAGATCGGACAAAACCGCACGCAATTACCTCGCCGCCGTCCAGCCCGCTGCATCGCTCGTCTGGCCAAAAAGCCAGCTTCAGCAACACTCCCTTAGGCCACCAGCACCGCGGTTCCCCGCGCTGCCCTGTACAGGCGAAGCCCGGTGACGTAAATTCGAAAGTGGGTCCCCACCATCAACGGCTAAGGCGCCACGCGGGGCCTGACATCCGCCGCCGGGTGCAGGGCCGCGGACAAACCGCTGCAGCATATCGGCGGCCTGGATGCACATTGTGGAAAAGAGCAGGCATCGTGTCTACCTCGGACTCCCGGCACTCCGCGCCCCAGCCACGCCAGCTCCGCTGTGAAACCTGCGGCACGGAACACCAACTGACGATCCATGCCATCAGGACAATGGATACGGCCAATGGAGACCTGGTCACCGTCTCCTACACGTGCAACGACTGCGGTTTGTTTCACGAGCACCATGCATATGCAGGGGATGTTGCGGCAGCGCTCCACCAGGTCCGGTGGATGGCCCAGGTCATCATGTTCGGCGATGACTACGTCCACTGTGGCTTTCCCATGGAAGAGGCCGAGTACGACATTGAACGGCTCTGCTACCGGAGCAGCAACAACGGAGGCAGCCTCAACGTGGTCTCCCTGCCTACCCGGGTCCTGCGGTGCCGGTGCGGTTTCCAGCTGGAAGTGCCGGAATAGCCGCAGGCGCCGGGGGGAAAGCTTTTACCGGCTCTTCACGGTTCGTGGGGAAATGGATCCCTGAAATGAGCGTCATGCCGCCGTCCGGACGGCACTTCTCAAGAGAATAACCGATTTGTAGTTATCTGCATTGCGGTAGCCGCGGGCAGTTCGCTTGATGTTCTTGATCGTGGTGTTGTTGGCTTCAACCTTGCCTGTCGTGGCACCGGTGATGATGAGCACCTCGATCTCTTTCCACCACCGGCAGACGGTGCGGTAGAGCCTGTTCGTCTCCGGCCGCGCTGCTGCCTTGACCAGGTCCTCAAGTACGTTCTTGGCCGCCGCGGCGTCTTCTAGGGAGCCGGTGCGGAGCACGGCCCTGAGTTGTTCCTTGACGTTCCAGACCGCTTGCAGGGTGCCGGTCGGATCATCGACGGCGAAGACTTCCTCAAGCCGGAGGGCTGCCCTGCAGCTGAGCGTGTCGCCGCCGCGCAGCAGGAGCATCCGATGGGCCCAGGCCTTGTCGATGGCCCGTCCGCGGCGGCCCTTGACCTGCTGGGAGAGGTTCTGCCTCGTCTCGGTCATGGCCTGGTTGGCCAGTGAGATGAGGTGGAAGTGATCGACGGCGACGGCAGTGCGGGGAAGCCACATCCGCAACGCCTTACGGAACGCCGCGGAAGGGTCGATCGCGACGACCTGCACGGCCAGGCGCCACTGCAGGGGCCGGGCGAAGAGCCAGTCCCCGACGCCCTTGTGGTCCCGGCCGTCGACCACGCCAAGGACTTGGCCGGTGTCCAGGTCCACGATGGTTGTCATCCACGGCTCGAACCGTGTCCACGCTTTCGTGGCCGGGTCCTGGAAGTAGCGCACGGACCGGAACCGGTGCTCATCAATGCCCAGCATCCGCGGGCTGAGCTTGTCCACGTCGGGCAGCCGCAGCAGGCAGGCCTCGGTCACCGCCGCCCGGACCATCCACCAGGACACGGCGAAGCCTGCAGCTGTCTCCGACACAGCCCTGCCCGAGCGGATGACCGCATCCACGAGCTGGTCCCGCAGCCGACTGGTCGAGCGGGCGCGGCGCGGCACTTGCGGCGTGGATTCGAAGAACGACAGCCGGTCGCACGCTGACTCCTCGCAGTACCAGCGGTACTTGGACCAGAGCACATCCACCGGCCCGGCAACGGGAATATCACGGAGACGTTGAAGCCGCCGTTCCTTCCGCCGGGACGCAATGACTCCACAGCTCGGGCAGCCCGGTAGCTGGTCGGTCTCGATGACCACCTGCCGCCGGCCGGCCGTGATGGTGGTGGAGATGACACGGTAGTCGGGCAGGTTGAAGAGAATGGTGGCAGCGTCAGCTGCGACCCCGGTAGGCTCGATCAAGGCTCGTGGTCCTGTTCCAGGTTGAATGCTTAGACACACTCATCCCAACAGGGCCACGGGCCCCTTTGTCTTCAACGACACGAACTCAATTCCCCATCAACCACGAAGAGCCCTTTTACCCGAACCGGCCGGAGACGTAGTCCTCGGTGGCCTTCTGCGTGGGGTTGCTGAAGATGGTGTGCGTGTCCCCCACTTCGATCAGCTTGCCGGGCTTACCGGTGCCCGCAATGTTGAAGAACGCGGTCCGGTCAGAAACGCGGGCTGCCTGCTGCATATTGTGGGTAACGATCACTACGGTGTACTGGTCCTTGAGCTCATTGATGAGGTCTTCAATGGCCAAGGTGGAGATGGGGTCCAGCGCGGAGCACGGTTCGTCCATGAGGATGACCTGCGGCTCCACGGCGATGGCCCGGGCAATGCAGAGGCGCTGCTGCTGTCCGCCTGAGAGGCCGGAACCGGGCTTTTCCAGCCGGTCCTTGACCTCATTCCACAGGTTAGCGCCCTTCAGCGAGCGTTCTACCAGCACATCGGCCTCACCCTTGGAGATCTTCTTGTTGTTCAGCTTCACGCCGGCCAGCACGTTGTCACGGATGGACATGGTGGGGAACGGGTTGGGCCGCTGGAACACCATGCCGATCTGCGAACGCACCGTCACCGGGTCCACCCCGGGGCCGTAGAGGTTGTCCCCGTCCAGCAGGACCTCACCCTCGACGCGGGCGCCGGGCAGGACCTCGTGCATGCGGTTGATCGTCCTGAGGAAAGTGGACTTGCCACATCCGGAGGGGCCGATGAATGCGGTAACGGACTTGGCCTCGATGTTGATGGTGACGTCCTCCACGGCAAGGAAATCGCCATAGTAGACATTCAGGTCCTTGACGTCGATGCGCTTAGACATGGTGTTCCTTCACTAACTGGGTATGAATTAAAGTCTGGCATCCGGCCCGCTCGACCGGAAGGAGAAATTCCGGAGCGGCGGTCAGCGGCCGGTCTTGGGGGCGAAAATCCGTGCAATCAGCCGGGCGCCAAGGTTAAGGACCATCACCAGGATGATCAGCACCAGGGCAGCTCCCCACGCCCGCTGGGACGAAGGGTCCGGATTAGCCGGTGAGGTGGGGTTCAGGATCTGGGTGTAGATAAAGGTGGGCAGCGACGCCATCCACCCGCTGAACACGTTGGAGTTGATGCTGGTGGCGAACCCCGCGGTGACAAGGATGGGCGCCGTCTCGCCGATGACGCGGGCGATCGCCAGGGTGACGCCGGAAGCTATGCCGGAGATCGCCGTCGGAATGACCACCTTAATGATGGTGCGCCACTTGCGCACGCCCAGGGCGTACGCCGCTTCCCGCAGTTCGTTCGGCACGATCTTGAGCATCTCCTCGCTGGAGCGCACCACCACCGGGATCATCAGGACGGAAAGCGCGACGGCGGCCACGGCTCCGGTCTTCGTGCCAGGGCCCACGACGGCGAAGAAAAAGGCCGCGGCGAAGAGGCCGGCGACGATGGAGGGGATGCCGGTCATCACGTCCACGAAGAAGGTGATGGCACGGGCGAGCCGGCCGTCGTTGCCGTACTCCACGAGGTAGATGGCGGTGAGCAGGCCCACCGGCACGGAGATGAGGGTAGCCAGAAGGGTGATCTGGATGGTGCCCAGGAGTGCGTGGTAGATGCCGCCCACTACTGGAGTGCCGTCCTCCACTGCCCTGTTATCAAAGACGCCGGTGACGCCGTTCATGGAGGTGGTAAGGAAACCCGGAGTCAGGAGTCCGGGCACGCCGTTGACCAGGACGGTCCAGATAACCGAGATCAGCGGGAGCAGCGCGATCAGGAAGGATCCCACCACCAGGCAGGTGGCCAGCTTATCCTTGGCCTTGCGGGACCCTTCAACGACGGCGCTCCAGGACACCAGCCCGATGGCGAAGAGGATCGCCGAGACGATGCCCCAGCCAAAGGCATTGAAGCCCACCAGGGCCAGGATGGCGGCACCCACGATCAATGCGCCGGCTAGGACGGCGTACGGTGCGTACTTGGGCAGTTGGCCCTTGGTGAGTGCCGAGCGCTTGCTGCGCACAGGGGTAAGCGTGGAGGTCATTAGTTGGCTCCCGAGAATTCTTTGTGCCGGGTGATGATCCAGCGCGCGATCATGTTCACGGCCAGGGTGATGACGAACAGGACCAGGCCGGCAGCAATCAGGGTGCTGACCTTGAGCCCGCTGGCCTCCGGGAAGTTCAGGGCGATTTCCGCGGCGATAGTCTGGTTGCCGGACTGGATCAGGCTGGCGGTGAGGGCGCCCGAGGACAGCACCAGCGCCACGGCCATGGTTTCGCCAAGGGCACGGCCCAGGCCCAGCATGACGGCACTGATGATGCCGGGGCGGGCGAACGGCAGGACGGACATCGTGATCATTTCCCACCGGGTGGCGCCCAGGGCGAGCGCCGCCTCCTCATGCAGTTTGGGGGTCTGCAGGAAGATTTCCCGGGACAGGGACGTGATGATCGGAAGCACCATGACGGAGAGGACGATGCCGGCGGTGAGGATGGTCTTGCCGGTGGCGGAAGCAGGCCCTTGGAAGATGGGCAGCCAGCCCATGTTTGCGGCGAGCCAGTTGTACGCCGGCGAAATTTCCTTGGCCAGGAAAGCCGCACCCCAGGCGCCGTAGACCACGGACGGGATCGCGGCGAGCAGGTCCACCACGTAGCCAAGCCCGGCAGCCAGCCTGCGGGGGGCAAAGTGCGAGATGAACAGCGCCACGCCGATGGCGATGGGGGTGGCAATCACCAGGGCAATGACCGCGGCGATCAGCGTGCCGATGACGATGGGCCAGATGTAGGCGAAGAAGCCCTCACCGCCCTGGATCTCGGCGGCCGGCGCCGTGAGCGCCGGGATGGCCTGGACCACCAGGAAGAGTGCGACGCCGAAGAGCACGGCGAGAATGAGGCAGCCTGCGGCCAGCGCGGTGCCCGAGAAGATTCTGTCCCCGGCGCGGCCGGCGCCCTGGGTACTTGTCAGGTGGGTGGCGGTCATTCGACGGCCCTTCGATCGGTTACTGGGAGGGGAAGATGCATTGTCCAAAGCCAAGTTCCCCGCACTGCCTTTCGGCAGGCGGGGAACCCGGAAGCGGAGCGGTGATTAGGACTTGACCTTGATGGACTCGATGGCCTTGGTGGCCTTCTCTGCGAGGGAGGAGGACAGCGGGGCGGACTTTGCGGAATCCGCGGCGGCCTGCTGGCCTTCCTCGGAAACTACGTAGCTCTCGAAAGCCTTGACCAGGTCGACGGTTTCCTGGGAGTCATAGGCGGAGCAGACCACGTGGAACGAGACCAGAACGATGGGGTAAGCGCCCTCAATGGTGGTCTTGCGGTCCAGCTTGATGGACAGGTCGTTGCTGGAACGGCCTTCCACCGGGGTACCCGCGTCAACAGCCTTGGCTGCGGCTTCCGCGGAAATCTCGGTGAAGGCCTCGCCCACCTTGATCTGTGCAACGCCGAGCGTTCCGCCGACGGCGGAGTCATCCGCGTAGGTTACAGCACCGGGGGTGTCGGTGACGGTCTTGACAACGCCTGACGTGCCCTTGGCATTCTCGCCCTGCAGGCTTGCCGGCCAAACGCCGGAGGCCTTGTCCGTCCACACCTCGGGAGCCGCGGCAGCCAGGTAGTCGGTGAAGTTGGTGGTGGTACCGGAGTCATCGGAGCGGTTCACCGGCGTGACCTTGAGGTCCGGGAGGCTGGCGCCCTCGTTCAGGGCGGCGATGGCGGGATCGTTCCAGTTGGCGATTTCCCCGCGGAAGATCTTGGCCACGGTGGCGGCGTCCAGCTTCAGCTCGCTGATACCGGGCAGGTTGAAGGCAATTGCGATCGGGGAGATGTAGACCGGGATGTTGAGGGCGCCGTCGGGGCCGCAGGTCTCCTGGGACTGGGCGTATTCCTCGTCCTTCAGGTAGGCATCAGAACCACCGAACTGGGCGGAACCATCCAGCAGCGCCTTGCGGCCTGCGCCGGAACCGTCCGGGGAGTACTGCACGGTGGCGCCCTGGTTGGCGGCTGCGAACTCGGTCTTCCATGCGTCCATGGCTGCGCCTTGGGCTGAGGAGCCGATGCCCGTGAGGGTACCGGTGACCTTGGGCCCGGCGGAAGTCTGGTCGCCTGCGGGCGCAGGGCCCGTGGCGTTGTCTGAACCGCAGGAGGTAAGCGCGAGTGCGCCGGCTGCGAGAACAGCGGTTGCCGCATGGCGGCCGAAGCGGAATGCCTTCACTAGATGTACCCCTTCCAGGGTTATTCAGGTGCGGGGCAGGACGGAGAACCCTGCTGCGCGATGCGTACGTTTTGTACCTTCATCGAAGTTAGGTTCCGCAGGTAACGGGACGGGCTGCCCAAAGTGAACGGAGGATTAACGACTGCGGGATATTCGTTGACAAATGACGGTGCACCATTGCGCAGATCACATGTCCGGCCGTAGTGCACCGGCACCACATAGGTTGCCCCAAGAACTGGAAGCCAACAAATAGACTGGACGGCATGGCTTCCGCGGCAGGACTCTCAGCAGGCAGGCGGTTCCTGCGCGGCCGTATCCGGGTTGGTTTGATCCGCAGCAAGAACTCGCTGGTTCCCGCCATCCAGATGACCCTCTGCGCCGTAGGTGCTTATGCCTTCGCCGAGTACGTGCTGGGCCATTCGGGCCCCCTGTTCGCAGCCACGTCGTCGCTGATTGCCCTGGGCTTCTCGCGGGAGCCCAGGCTGCGGCGTGTGCTCGAGGTAGGCCTGGGCTGCACTATCGGCATCGCAGTAGGCGACCTGCTCCTGCACTGGCTGGGCGCCGGAATCTGGCAGGCCGCCGTCGTCCTCCTGTTCTCCATCCTGCTGGCCCGCTTCCTGGACAGCGGGAACATCTTCACCACGCAACTGGCCCTGCAGTCGCTGCTGGTGGTGTTGCTGCCTGCGCCCGCCGGCGGGCCGTTCACGCGCAGCATCGACGCCGTGGTGGGCGGCCTCTTCGCGCTGCTGGTGACCATCCTCATCCCCAAGGATCCCCGGCGGGAGCCGCGCAAGGACGTCCAGAAGCTGCTGCACGAACTGGCGGAGGTGCTGCGCGAATGCGCTAATGCCTTAGACAGCAGCGATTCCACTCAGGCCTGGCACGCCCTGATCCGGGGCAGGAACTGCCAGCCGCTGGTAGACGGGATGCGCCAGTCCCTGCGTGCTTCCGGGGAGGTTGCCACGCTGGCGCCCGCCTACCGAAGGCACCGGGAGGAGCTGGACCGGCTGGAACAGTCGCTCGACTTCATCGACCTGGCACTGCGGAACAGCCGTGTTTTCGCCCGCCGCCTGACCAGCGCCATCAACCACGCGGCCCTTTCGGATGAGGCGACAGAAAACATCGCCGAGGTGCTGCAGGAGACCGCTGCCGCCATTGACGAGCTCTCGCTGGGGCTGGCGGAAACGCACGACGGCGTCCGCCGCGCCCACCTGCGCAGCGCCCGCCAGGACCTGAGCGAGATCGCCCTGCGCCTGCATCCCAAGCTGCTGGAGGTGCAGCGGCTTGAGGGTGAGACGGTGGTGATGCTGTACCGGCCGCTGATGGTGGACCTGTTGGAGGCCACCGGGATGGATGCCCGCGAAGCCCGGGACGTGCTGCCCGCGCTCTAGGTGCCGGCCTCCCGTAGATCATTCGCATAGCGCAGCCCCAGCTGTTCCCGGGCCTGGTCGAGCAACTCCATCACCTGCAAGGTTTCATTCCAGGGCATCAGCGGGCTTTCCTGCAGGCCGGCGCGGATGCAGCGGGCTGTTTCGCGCAGTTCATAAATGAAACCCTCGGCTTCTTCGTGGAAGTCCTCCACCTCGATCCTGCCGTCCAGTCCGCAGATCTCCAGCGTGCGCGGATTAAAGAGCGGGGACCCGGTCCGTATCCAGCCTGCGGTCCCGCTGATGGTTGCCATGCCGGGACCGGCGGCCTGGAGCGAGGAAGTGAGCTGGGCGGCAGCCCCCTCCCGGTACTTGAGCGTGAGGGTGTTTTGGACATCCACGCCGTCCTGGTTCAGGTGGCCTTGGGCCGTGAGGCGTTGAGGGAAGCCGAGGGCCGCAACCGCCCAGGTCAACGGGTAGACCGCGAGATCAAGGAGTGCACCGCCGCCGGCCGCAGGGTCCCACAGCCTGTCCGCGGGATCATAGGCTGCGGGAAAACCCAGGTCAGCCTGGACCCAGCGCACCGTTCCACTGGTGCCGCCGCGGATCAGCTCCAGGGCACGGCGGGTGGCTGGCAGGAAGCGCGTCCAGACGGCTTCCATCAGGAACAGGTTCCGCTCCCCTGCCAGCTGGACCAGTTCCCGGGCTTCGCTGGCGTTGACCGTGAAGGGCTTCTCGCACAGGACGTGTTTCCCGGCTTCAAGCGCGGCACGGACAACCTCGAAGTGCTGCGCGTGGGGCGTGGCAACATAGACCACGTCCACCCGGGGATCGGCGAAGAGCTGCTGGTACCCGGATCCGGATGGGCCGTCATGGTAGCTGGCCGCGAAGCCGTGTTCTTCCGCGAAGGCCCGCGCCGAGCCCTGGCTGCGCGAACTCACTGCATGGAGTTGGGCATCTTCAAGGCGGGCGAGGTCCCGGGTGACCTTGTGCGCGATCCGGCCTGTGGCTACCACTCCCCACCGGAGGGTCCGGCCGCCCTGCGGCGACTGGCCGCCTGGTCCGCTGCCCGCCATCAGACGGACTCCCTGATCACGAGGGAAGTGGGAATCTGCGTAACGCGGGCGGTCTCTTTCCCCTCGATGAGGTCCACCAAAATTTCGGCCATCTTCTTTCCCATCTCGATGATCGGATGGTGCACGGTGGTCAGCTGGGGATTGACTGAGGTGGCGAACGAATCGTCATCGAAGCCGACCACGGCCACATCCTGGGGTATGCGCAGTCCGCGTTCCTGCAGCACCGTGTAGGCACCGGCGGCCATCTGGTCATTAGCCACGAACACCCCGTCCACCGGCTTCCCGCTGCCGAGGAGGCGGCGCATGGCTTTGGCCCCGGAGGCCAGGGTGAAGTCACCGTATTCAACCCGGGAATCATCCAGCCCGGCCTCGGCCATGGCCGCCCGCCAGCCGTTGACGCGGTCGATGCCCGGCGGCATGTCCTGGGGGCCGGCGATGGTGGCGATATTGGTCCGCCCGCTCTCAATGAGCAACCGGGTGGCTCCTGCCGCCGCAGCCTCGTTGTCCACATCCACGTAGTAGCTGGCGCTTTCGCCCAGCGGCCTGCCCGCGAACACCATGGGAATGTAATCGCTGAGGTGGGTCCAGGACCGGTCCCCTGCGTGGTGGGACACCACCAGGGCACCGGCCACGTTCCCGCCCAGCAGGAAGGCCCTGGTTTTCTCCGGCTTGGCTTCGGAAGCGATGACCATGTTCAGGGTGTAATCCGTGTCCGCCAGGTACAGCGCCACGCCCTGGACCACTGAGGCGAAGAACGGGTCCGCGAAGACCTTGGAAGTGGACTCCGGCACAATGAGCGTCACCGAGTTGGGGCGCCTGCTTGCCAGCGAACGGGCAGCGCGGTTGGGCGTGTAGTTCACGGCAAGAATCGCCTGGCGCACCTTGGCGGCGATGTCCTCATCCACGCTCGGCACGTCATTGACCACGCGGGAGACGGTGGCACGGGAGACGCCGGCCAGCGCGGCCACCATTTCCAGGGTGGGCGTCGGCCGGCTTCCGCTGGTGTCTTGCTTCACAATGTTCGCTCCGTGGTCTGGCTGGCACAGGTGCCGGGGGTTTCAGTTTAGGCGGGCAGTGCCGGAGCGAGGCGGGACGTGCTCCGCTGTGCGGCTGCTATCAAACCGGCATAGGCCTTGCCGCTGTCCTTGACGGTGCGTTCCAGGGTGCCGTAATCGACGCGGACAATCCCGAAGCGCTTCCCATAGCCCCAGGACCACTCAAAGTTGTCCAGGAGTGACCAGACAAAGTAGCCGCGGACGTCGGCACCCTGGTCTATCGCTTCACCTACTGATGCCACGTGGTCCAGGATGAACCGGGTACGCTCCGCATCATGCACGGCACCGTCGGGGCTGACAGTGTCCTCGTACGCGGCTCCGTTTTCGGTGATGTAAAGCGGCGGCAGCGAGGGGTATTCCTCCCCCAGCCGGACCAGCAGCTTGCGGAGCCCGTCCGGATTCACTTCCCAGCCCATCGCCGTCCGCGGCAGGCCGCGGCTGGGAAAGGCGATGTCCTCGGATCCGATCCAGGGTGAGGCGGAGGCCCGCTCTGCACCGCCGGAGTGGCCGTCGCTTCCGGCGTCATCCGCGTGTCCGCTGATGAGGTCGTCGTGATAGTGGTTCACGCCCAGGAATTCCAGGGGCGCGCTGATGAGTTCCAGGTCGCCAGGAAGAACCACGTCCGGCAGGCCGAACGGGGCGAGGTCACGCAGTGAGTCTTCCGGGTAGGCTCCCCGCAGGAGGGGGTCGAGGAAGATGCGGTTCTGCAACGAGTCGAAGCGCCGGGCAGCGTCCAGGTCGACAGGGTCCTGCGGGTCCCGCGGAATGGAGTTGCTGAGGTTGAGCGTAATGCCGAGGTTCTGGGCGCCGCGTTGCCGCAGCGCATTCACGGCCAGCCCGTGGGCAAGGTGCTGGTGGTGCACGGCGGCAATCGCGGCCGCTGGCTCCTGCCGGCCGGGGGCGTGCACGCCGGAGCCGTAGCCCAGGAGCGACGAACAGAACGGCTCATTGAAGGTGGTCCAGTGCTGGACCCGGTCCCCCAGCGCCGAGTACACGTCATTGGCGTACTCCGCGAACCTGTAGGCGGTATCCCGGTTGGCCCAGCCGCCTTTTTCCTCAAGAGCCTGCGGCAGGTCCCAGTGGTACAGGGTGAGCCAGGGCAGGATGCCGGCTTCAAGGAGCTCATCCACCAGCCTGGAGTAGAAGTCCAGGCCCTCACGGTTGACGGCCCTGCCCCCGGGACGCACCCGCGCCCAACTGGTGGAAAAGCGGTACGAGTCCAGCCCGAGCTCTTTCATCAGCCGGACGTCCTGTGGCATTCGGTGGTAGTGGTCCACGGCCTGGTCAAGGTTTTCACCGTTGGCTATGGCCCCTGGAATCCGCGCAAAGTGGTCCCAGATGGACTCTTCCTTGCCGCCCTCGCGGCCGGCGCCCTCGATCTGGGCAGCCGCCGTCGCTGATCCCCAGATAAAGCCCTCGGGCCACTGCCGCTGGTACGTCGGGTGCTGCATTAGCCCTTCACTGCTCCTTGCATAATTCCTGAAATGAGTTGTTTGCCCGCAAGTGCGAAGAGCACCAATAGCGGCAGTGTTGCCAGCACCGCTCCTGCGAGGACCACGGAGTAGTCCACGTAGCGGGCTGACTGCAGCTGGCTCAGCGCCGTCTGCAGAGTGGGGTTGCCGGCGTCGAGGACCAGCAGCGGCCACAGGAAATCGGTCCAGGCCGTCATGAACGTGAACAGCCCCAGGATGGCCATGGCAGGCTTTGCTGCCGGCATGGCCACATGCCAGAAGGTGGAAATCATGTTTGCCCCGTCCATCCGTGCGGATTCAATGAGCTCATCCGGGATGACGTCCACCAGGTATTGCCGCATAAAGAAGACGCCGAACGCGGTTACCAGCGTGGGCACCACCACCGCTCCGATTTCGCCGGTCCAGCCCAAGGTCCTCATCACCATGAAGAGCGGGATGATGCCAAGCTGCGTCGGGATGGCCATGGTGGCCACCACCATCAGCATGAGCCCGTTCCGGCCCTTGAAGCGCAGTTTCGCAAAGGCGTAGCCGGCGAGGGTGGAAAAGCCAACCACGGACAGGGTGATGATGGAGGAGATCAGGACACTGTTGCCCAGGGCGAGCCAGAACGGAATGGTGTCAAAGACCTCGCCCACGTTTGTCCAGAAGTTTCCTCCGGGCAGCAGGGGCGGCCAGGTTTCACCGAGGGCCTCGTTGGAGCGGCTGCCAATCACGGCGGACCACCACAGCGGGTAGGCCGAGGACACCAGGAAGGCGAGGAGCAGGCCGTAGGTCAGGAAGCCTGGCTTTTCGCCCGAGCCCACAAAGCGCTTGCGGAGGGGTGCCGGGCGGCCGGAGGGCTTCTTTTCTGCGGGCAAGACGCCGGCGGTCGCACGGGGTGCCTCTTCGATGGTGCTCATCGCGTAGTCCTTTCAGCGCGTTTCCGGGCTCTCCTTGTTGACCGGGTGGGCTTTGCGGCATCGGCTGTGGCGATGCGACGTGAGATCAGGTAGTTGATGACACCGAACAGCACGATGATCAGGAAGAGGAGCCAGGCGATGGTGGAAGCCTTGCCGAAGTTCTGGCGCTGGAAGGCCATCTCCCAGAGGTACAGCACGGTGGTCTGGAACTGCCGTTGGGAGCCGCCTGCGGTCGCGGGATCGAACAGCCGGGGTTCGGTGAAGATCTGCAGGCCGCCGATGGTGGAGGTAATGACCACAAAAACCATGGTGGGCCTGATGCTCGGCAGGGTGATGCTGAAGAAGCGGCGGAGGGCTCCGGCGCCGTCCAGCGCCGCGGACTCGTACAGGTCGCGGGGAACGGCCTGCATTGCGGCCAGCAGGATAAGGGCGTTATAGCCGGTCCATCGCCAGTTCACCATGGTGGCGATGGCAATGTGGCTGGGCAGGGTCTCGTTCTTCCACATCACCGGATCCAGGCCAAAATTTCCCAGGACGTTATTGATGAGGCCGTACTGCTCGCCGAACATGTTGGTGAAGATCATGGCCACCGCCACCGGGGTGACGATGTAGGGCAGGAGCACGCTCATCCGCCAGAAGGTTTTGGCACGGAGGTTCTGGTCCAGTACTGCGGCCAGGAAGAGTGCCACGGCAAGCTGCGGTATCGCGGACAGCAGGAAGATGCTGACCGTGTTGAACAGGGAGTTCCAGAAGAAGCGGTCCTGGAGGACTTCAGTGAAGTTTTGCAGGCCCACGAAGTCTCCCTGGCCTTTGAGGAGGTGCCAGTCGAAGAGGCTGACCACGAAGGTGTAGACCAGCGGGAACAGTCCCACGAGTGCGAAGAGGATAAAGAAAGGTGCGATGTAGAGGTAGGGCGATGCTTTGACGTCGAAGACGTTGAGCCTCTGTTTGAAGGTGGGTTTGGGTTTGATGGCCGCCAGGGTTTTGGCGGGGCGGTTCACGGTGGTTGTCATTGGGCTCTTGCCCTCCATCGGGGGGCCTCCCTTCCGGGAGGCCCCACAGCGGGTGTTGCTAGTTGTTTACGACCAGGTCGTTAAGGAGGGTCAGCGCTTCGGACCAGGCCTTGTCAGCATCGGCCGTTCCGGCGTCGAGCATTTTAAGTGCCGGACCAAACACGTTTTCCTGGATCACGGAATCGTCCGGTCCCTTGAACTGGGCCACCACGCCCTTGGCGCGGTTGGCAAGGATGACGCCGGTGGGCGCATTGTTGAACACCACGTTCGGAGTCGCATCGGCCACCAGCTTCTCCTGCGCTTTAAGCGTGCTGGGGAAGTTGTTCGCGGCAGCCGACTGCTTGACCTGCTGCTCGGGTGCGGTCAGCCAGGCTGCCAGCTTTGCGGCCTCGGCAGGGTGCTCCGATGTCTTGGGCACTGAAAGGAAAGCTCCGCCCCAGTTGGAGGCCCCACCCGGGAATACGTCGGCGAAGTCCCAGCCGCTCTCCGTGCCGCCGCCGGCGGATTCCAACTGGCCCTTAATGGTGCCGAGCATCCAGCCGGGGCAGACGAAGGTGGCGAAGGAGCCGTCAACGAACGCCTTGCCGTTACCCCAGTCCCACTGGGTCTGGTTGGCGGACAGACCGGCCGCTGTGCCGGCCGCAAGCATCTCGAATTTGTCCTTCATCTCCGGGTTGCCTTCGATGTTCAGCTCCCCGTCCTTGGTGTAGTAGCCCTCTTCCATCTGGTTCACCATGGAGTTCCAGACGAAGCCGGACTGGTCATACCAGGCCTTGCCGGTGGCTGCCTTGTACTGCTCCCCGAGCTTGAAGTAGGTTTCCCAGGTGGCGTCGCCGCCACCAAAGAGCTCGGCCACTGATTCGCGGTCGCTGGGCATTCCCGCAGCTTCGAAGAGCTTGCCGTTGTAGCAGAGCCCCTGCGGACCGATGTCCGTTCCGTAGCCGATGACGCGGCCGTCCGGATCCGTGCCCTGCTTGAACTTCCAGTCCACCCAGTTGTCCTTGATGTCAGCTGCGCCATGCTCATTGAGGTCCACGAACTGGTCCGATACTTCCATGATGGAACCCAGCCAGCCCTCCTCGATGGCCACGACATCGCTGAGCCCGGATCCTGCGGCCAGCTTGGTGAAGGCGTCAGTTCGGGCATTGGACCCGCGGTCGATATTGGTGGCCTTGACCTTGACGCCGGGATTGGCTTCCTCGTATTCGGCGTAGAGATCGTCGTAGCCGAAGGTCCCGAAGGTGGTGACCGTGAGCTCTACGGGGTTGTCAGCGCTTGCTGCTTGTTCCGGACTGCTGCTGCAGCCTGTGGCCAGCAGGGCCATGGCTGCCACGCCCGCGATGGCGGTCGCTGTGTGTCGGCGTACGAATTTCAACGTCACTCCTTTGTGGGAACTTCCGGCGCCGAGAGAGCGCTCTCTGTCAAGTTCCTCAACTGTAGGCGTGGCGCGGATCACTGTCAAGAGAGCGCTCTCTCAGCGCTGCAATGGAGCATAGGCAAGTGCGGTGCCGGTGATTGTCAGTGCCCGCCACTAGGGTGGAATCCATGGCAACGAAGACTTCCCGGGCCTCCAAGGCGCCCGCCTACAAATGTGCTGAGTGCGGCTGGACCACGGTCAAGTGGGTGGGCCGGTGCGGCGAGTGCCAGGCGTGGGGCACCGTTGAGGAGACCGGCGCCGCTGTTGCGCGGACGACGGCGGCCACTACAGTCCTGGAGCCGGCCCGCCGGATTGCCGAGGTGGACGCCACCACGGCCGCCTTCCTGCCCACGGGCGTTGATGAGCTGGACCGGGTGCTGGGCGGCGGCCTGGTTCCGGGCGCCGTGATCCTGCTGGCGGGTGAGCCCGGGGTGGGCAAGTCCACCCTGCTGCTGGACGTTGCGGCGAAGTTCGCCCGGACCGCACAGGACGTGTTGTACGTGACCGGTGAGGAATCAGCGGCCCAGGTGAAGCTCCGCGCCGAGCGGATCGACGCCGTGGCCGAATCGCTGTACCTCTCTGCGGAAACGGACCTGGGCCAGGCCCTGGGGCAGGTGGAGAAGATTGAGCCGCGGCTGCTGATCGTGGACTCGGTGCAGACCCTCAGCAGCGCGGATGTCGACGGCAGCGCCGGCGGCGTTTCGCAGGTCCGCGAAGTGGCAGCGTCCATAATCGCCGCGGCCAAGAGGCGGAGCATGACCACCCTCCTGGTGGGACACGTGACAAAGGACGGCTCCATTGCCGGGCCGCGGCTGCTGGAGCACCTGGTGGACGTGGTGTGCCAGTTCGAGGGCGAGCGGCATTCGCGGCTCCGGCTGCTCCGTGCCGTCAAGAACCGCTACGGGCCCACGGACGATGTTGGCTGCTTCGACCTGAACGAGGACGGCATCCAGGGCCTGGCTGACCCCAGCGGGCTCTTTGTCAGCCGCACCAAGGAACCCGTGTCCGGCACCTGCATCACCGTCACCATGGAAGGCCGCCGCCCTCTGCTGGCCGAGGTGCAGTCCCTGCTGGCGGAGAGCCCAAATTCCCAGCCGCGGCGCGCCACCAGCGGCCTGGACTCCTCGCGGGTTTCCATGCTGCTGGCTGTCCTGCAGCAGCGCGCGGGAACGCTGCTGCACAAGGATGATTCCTACGTGGCCACCGTGGGCGGGGTGAAGCTCAGCGAGCCGGCGACGGACCTTGCAGTTGCCCTGGCCGTAGCATCGGCAAAGGCCCGCAAACCCCTCCCCATCCGGCTGATTGCCTTCGGCGAGGTGGGCCTCGCCGGCGAAGTCCGGCCGGTGCCCGGCATCAACCAGCGCATCCAGGAAGCGCACCGGCTCGGGTTTACGCATGCCGTTGTTCCAGCCAGCCATGCAGGGCCGGGGCCCATCCCGGCCGGTTTTTCCGTACGGGAAGTGGAGCACCTCACCGAGGCGTTGAGCCTGCTGATTGGTTAGTTAGCCGTTGTGGCGTGGCAGCGAATCGGGGTCGTCACGCCGGGAGTTGAGCAGCCAGCCGGACACGTCGCTGCGGAGCACCAGCAGCGGGCCGCCGGTGCTGTTCACGTTGCCGGTGGGCACGTAGTAGCCGCGGCCGGAGCCGGGACCGCCGGCCGCCCGGTCCAGGGCGTCAACCAGGTGCCGCGGCAGGTGGCCCTGTGGACCAAGGCTGTGGAGCTCATCTAGTTCTTCCGGCGTCAGACGTCCCAACACCTCGGCAATACTGGCCATGACTGGTCCCTTCGAGCAGAGTGCCTGAAGGAATAACCTAAAGCAGCACCGTGAACTGCGGGTTAACGTTGGACGGCAACTACCGACAGTTTTCAAACAGCCACCCACCGGAGGAAACATGCCCGTTCTGAGCGCAGGAATCCTGCTGTACCGGAGGGTGGCTCCAGGCGGCTTCGAGGTGTGGATAGCCCACATGGGCGGTCCGTTCTGGGCCCGCAAGGACGCCCATGCCTGGTCCATCCCCAAGGGTGAATACGGGGAGGACGAGGATCCCCTGGCCGCTGCCCTGCGCGAGTTTGCCGAGGAAATGGGGACTCCGGCTCCGGCTGCGGACTACCGGCTGCTCGGGGCGTTCAGGCAGCCCTCCGGCAAGGTCATCACCGTCTTTACCGCGGAGCAGGACTTCCAGCCGGAACGGATCGCCAGCAACACGTTTCCGCTGGAGTGGCCCAAAGGGTCAGGCCGGATCCAGGACTACCCGGAAATCGACGATGCCCGCTGGTTCCCCGAACCGGAAGCCCGGCTCAAGCTGGTGAAGGGGCAACTGCCGGTTCTCGATGCGCTGGTGCAACTCGTCCGCGCGGAATCCTAGGGCTCGTCCTGCGTCTCCCACTAGCCGGGCGTCGGGCACCCGTCAATGGTCAGTGCACCCCCGCACGCCGGGGTGCGTTGTCCACATGCGGGTGCAATGTAAGGCGCGACGGGGTGATCGGCCGATTTGCAGGGCCTAGGCGCCGGTGATCACCAGGGCAACACTGTGCCCGCCGAAGCCGAAGGCGTTCACCAGCCCGGCCGGGCTGTAGCCCGGCTGGAGCCGGTGGGCGTCTTCGGTAACAACGTTGAGGTCCACTTCGGGGTCCAGTTCCTGGACGTTCAGGGTCCCGGGAAGCAGCCCGGTCCGCAGCGCCTCGACAACCACCACGGCGGCCAGGGAGCCGGCACCGCCGAGAAGGTGGCCGGTGTGGCCCTTGGTGGACGTGACCGGCACCTCCGCACCAAAAATCGCGTTGATGGCCTGGCCCTCAAGCTTGTCCCCCACCGGCGTGGAGGTGGCGTGGGCGTGGATAAAACCGATGTCTTCCGCAGCCAGGCCCGCGGACTTGAGGGCCTTCTGCATGACCCGCCGCTGCATGGCGGGGTCGGCTGCCACGATGTCGTTGGCGTCTGACGTTACCGCCCCGCCGGCAACGGCACCGAGCATCCCGGCGCCGCGGGCGCGGGCGTGCTCTTCGCTCTCCAGCACCACCACGGCAGCGCCTTCGGCGAGGACAAAGCCGTCGCGGCCGCCGTCGAACGGACGTGATGCGCGCTGCGGGTCATCGTTGCGGGTGGACAGCGCGCGGATCTGGGAGAAACCAGTGATGACCAGGTCATTCACGGAGGCGTCAACGCCGCCGGCAATCACGACGTCGGCCGCTCCTGAGCGGATCATCTCGGCTGCCTGGACAATCGCCTCAGCCCCTGAGGCGCACGCGCTGACCGGAGTGCGCGCACCGCCGCGGGCGCCGAGGTCGATGGACACCCAGGCCGCGGGGCCGTTGACCATCAGCCTGGTCAGCGTGTGCGGCGAGACCTTGCGGGGGCCCGAGGCGGCGAGGGTCCGGTCCTGCTCCAGCGTGGAGCCCAGCCCTCCGTAGGCTGATCCGATCACCACGGCGAAACGCTCCGGATCCACGTCCGGGGCGCCGGCCTGGGCCCACGCCTCCCGGGCAGCAATAAGCGCCAGCTGCCCGCACCGGTCCATCCGCTTCATCTCGCGGGTGCTCAGGTGCTCCGAGAGATCCGCGGTGACCTGCCCGGCGATCTTCACGGGCAGCTGTTCGGTCCAGGCATCCCCAAGGGCGGCGATGCCGGATTTCCCCGCGACCAGCCCGGCCCAGGTCTCGGAGACCGTGGAACCCACCGGATTGATGGTTCCGGCGCCGGTGATGATGGCGCGCGGCTGAACTGCGCTGTTGTGGCCTGCGTTCACGGTTCCTACTTTGCGGGGTTGTGGGTGCCGATGGGCACGAGGGTGAGGTCCGGGTGGTTCTTCTCAATGCGGCGCAGGGCCCAGACGTCGTTAAACAGGGCGAGGTACTCGCCGTCGGACCGCAAAAGAACCTCGGCGCCGATGACGTTGGCGAGCGCCGGCATGGCGTCCGCCGTCGAAATCCTGGCGAGGGAGTAGGGCAGGCGTTCCAGCCGCATGGGGGCGCTGAAGTCATGCGCCATGCGGTCCTCCACCACCTCGAACTGCATGGGCCCGACGGCGGCAAGCACCGGCGCCTGGTCGCCGCGGACGTCGGAGCGGAGCACCTGGATGACGCCCTCGTGTTCGAGCTGTTCGATGCCCCGGCGGAACTGCTTGAACTTGCTGGGGTCCTTGGAGCGGGCCACCTGGAAGTGCTCGGGGGCGAACAGCGGAATGGCGGGATATTCCACCGGCCCCTCAAGGAAGAGGCTGTCACCCACGCGCAGCGAGGACGCGTTAACCAGGCCCACGACGTCACCGGGGTAGGCCTCGTCGATCACTTCGCGTTCCCGGCCGAACACCTGCTGCGCGTACTTGGTGGCGAAGGATTTCCCGGTCCGGGTCTGCGTGACCACCATTCCGCGCTCAAAGACGCCGGAACACACCCGGATGAAGGCCACATGGTCGCGGTGGGCCTTGTTCATGCCGGCCTGCACCTTGAACACGAAACCGGAGAACGGCGATTCCACCGGTCGTGGGTTGCCGTCCACGTCGGGGCGCGGGGCTGCCGGCGGAGCGAAATCCACCAGTGCGTCCAGCAGTTCCTTGACGCCGAAGTTGAGCGCGGCGGAGCTGAAGAGAATGGGGGTGGCCTTGCCTGCATGAAACGCCTCGACGTCGAACTCCAGGTTCGATTCGATCACCAGTCCCGCCTCGTCCACGGCGTCCGTCCAGTTGCTGCCCTGGCTCTCGGCTGCTTCCTCGGGCGTGAAGTACTCCGTGAGGGCGATCTGCGCGCCGGCGTTGTTGCGCTGGAACCGGGCGAAACGGTCGTTGCGGAGGTCCCAGACGCCGCGGAAATCGCCGGAGATGCCCACGGCCCAGGTCAGGGGCATGGGCTGCAGGCCGGTGCGTTCGGTGATTTCGTCCATCAGGGCCAGTGCGTCCAGGCCGGGACGGTCCCACTTGTTGATGACGGTGATGATGGGCAGGTTGCGCTGCTTGCAGACCTCGAACAGCTTCATGGTCTGGGTTTCCAGGCCCTTGGCGGCGTCCACCAGCATCACGGCGCAGTCGACGGCGGCCAGCACCCGGTAGGTGTCCTCGGAGAAGTCGGCGTGGCCTGGTGTGTCCAGCAGGTTGATGACGGTGTCCCGGTAGGAGAACTGGAGCGCCGCGGAGCTGATGGAAATGCCGCGGTCCTTCTCCATCTGCATCCAGTCGGACACGGTTTCCTTGCGGTTGGCCTTGCCGCTGGAGGCACCGGCAGTGCCGATCACCTTGGCGTGCAGGGCGAGCGCTTCGGTCAGGGTGGACTTGCCAGCGTCAGGGTGTGAAATGACAGCAAAGGTCCGACGCCGGCCCGCCTCTTTGTGAATACCGGAGATCCGGGCGGGGGTCAGGACATCTTGGGACACGGTGCTACTTTCGCTGCGGTTGGGACTACCCGGGCGCTGCCTGTGAGGCACTGCGGCGGTGGGGCCGGGGAAACGGGCTGGCAAACGGCCAAGTTCCAGTTTATCGCAGGGCGGCAAACCGGCTGCGGCACCCGCTTAACACCCGCGAAACCGGACGTTCAAGGCCGTGAAACGACCTCCCGTTAGCGTGGCCGCATGACGACCAAAGACAACCCGGCGCGGGACGGCTTCTGCCGGCGCCCGGAAAGGACCTGAACGGTGCAGGGCATCTCCTTTTCCGGCAACCTCTTCTTCGATCCCCTGGCCACGGGACTGGCTGCAGCCGGGGACCGTGACCAGTCCCGTCCGGCCGAGCACAACCGCCGGGGAACCCAGACACCTGCCGAGCAGAAAGCGCTCAGGGCGGCGTCTCTGACGAAAGTCAGCAGGGACCTGGAACGGATGCTGCGGGAGCGGATGCGCTGACCCCGCTCCCGCCGTCCGGGCGCAGCCTGGGCCGTGGTAGGCGGCATGATGGGTGGATGCAGAGCATTGAGCTGACCTTCGGGGATTCCACTGATTCCGCTATCAGGGCTGACTGGGCGAGGCTCGCGGAAGCCGGGATCCCCAGCCTGGCAGGCCACACCTCGCCCAGCAACAGCCCCCACATCACCCTTGCGGCCGGCGCGGACATGCAACTACCGGACACGCTCCGGAACCTGTGGCAGCGGCTGCCCCTGGACATCAGCTTTTCCGGCGTCCACATCTTCCCCGCGCGGACGGGAACGTACGTCCTGGCCCGCTCCGTGGTGGTGACCCGCCGGCTCCTTGAACTGCACGGCCTCCTCCACGCTGGCATCTCCGGGGCCCTGCCACTTACCCTGCCGGATGCCTGGACACCCCATGTCACCCTTGCCCGGCGCGTCCCTGCGCACCAGCTCGGGACGGCCATGGACCTGCTGGACCTGCGTTTGGCGGGCCGCTGCACGGAAGCCCGCCTCTGGGACAGCAACACCAGGACGCTGGCTTCGCTGTCGAACCCGGCCTAGAACAGCCAGGATCAAACCGCTGTATCAGCCTGCCGGCAGACGGGCCGAAATACCCACCCTCCCGTCCGCCGTCGGACGCGTTCCGGACCGCCTTTCCCACACTCCCTAATGAGGCACTTTAGGGCTTGCCCGTGCGGAAGACGCTGTTTCTTGCCCCTATCATTGAGCTTGCGGGAAACAGAGCATTTTCTGGTCCTGCCGGCAACCTGCTGAAGCCGGCAATCCTGCGGGCGGCGGTCCGCACCTTTGAAGGGAACACTATGGCGCGGAGCCCCGAAGAATCACTCAGGGCTACCTTGGGCAGAGTGGCTCCCGGAACCCCCCTTCGCGACGGCCTGGAGCGGATCCTGCGGGGCCGTACCGGCGCGCTGATCGTCCTCGGCTCGGACCGGACCATCGACTCCATCTGCTCGGGCGGCTTCGACATCGGCATCGACTTCTCCCCCACCCGGCTCCGCGAACTCGCCAAGATGGACGGCGCCATCATCTGCGACAAGGACGCCGGCAACATCCTCCGCGCGGCCGTCCAGCTTGTCCCGGATTCCAGCATTGAAACGCAGGAGTCCGGCACCCGGCACCGCACCGCCGAGCGCGTTGCCATCCAGACCGGGGTGCCGGTCATTTCAGTCAGCCAGTCCATGCAGATCATCGCCCTGTACGTCAACGGGCTGCGGCACGTCCTGGAGGGGTCTGAGAAAGTTTTGGCCCGCGCCAACCAAGCCCTGGCAACGCTGGAGCGGTACCGCTCGCGCCTGGACCAGGTCACCAGTTCACTCTCGGCCCTGGAAATCGAGGCCATGGTGACCGTGCGGGACGTGGCCGTGACCCTGCAGCGGCAGGAAATGGTCCGCCGGATCTCCGAGGAAATAGCCCAGTATGTCCTGGAACTCGGTGAGGACGGCCGCCTCCTCTCCCTCCAGCTCGATGAGCTCACCGTCGGCCGGGGTCCCGGCAGCGACGTCATCATCCGCGATTACGGCGCTCCGGATGCCACCCCGGAGGACATCGAGAACGCCGTCAGCGCACTGGTCAGCCTTGGCCCCACGGAGCTGATCGACCTCGGAAAAATTTCCGGAATTGTCGGGTTCGCGGGCGGGGAGGCCAACCTCGACGCCGTGGTGCAGCCGCGCGGCTACCGCCTGCTGTCCGGGCTGAAGGCAGTTCCCAAGGCAGTTGCGGACCGCCTGGTGGACCACTTTGGCGGGCTGCAGTTCCTGATGGCCGCCACCATCGATGACCTGATGACGGTTGACGGGATCGGTGACCAGCGCGCCCGCACCGTCCGTGAGGGCCTGAGCCGGATGGCGGAAGCAAGCCTGCTGGACCGCTTCCTGTAGCCCCATCGATTGCTCCGAAATCGTCGTTATGGAGGCTGAAAACGGCAATTACGGAGCAATCGATGCTAATTCAGCTGGAAGACAGCCTTGGGGCTGGCCTTGGACCCGAGCTTCGCCGTGAAAATGTAGTACGCACCGCCACCGCCCGGCTTGGCTTCGATGGGCTGGCAGCCTTCCACGCTCCGGGTGCGGGACCACGGGAAGTTCGCGGTCTCGCTGGCTCCGGGCGCAATGACCTTCACCAGATCCTCGCTCTTGGCCTGGCAGTCCCGCGAGGAGAAGATCCGGTCCGCGCCGCTGGTCACCAGGAACTCCATCTGCGAAGTGCCGATGTTGACTTCGCAGGGCATGGTGCCGCCGTTGGTCACCTTGAGCGTCAGCATGGGGTTCTCGCCAGGCCCGTAGGCCGCCTTGTCAGTGGACGCGGAAACGGTCACCAGGTTCTGGTTGCAGCCTGGAGTGGCTGACGGTGTGGGCGTCGGGGCAGGTTCGGACGCCGACGGTGAAGCCGCTGCCGTAGGTTCTGCAGATGCCGTAGCCGCCGTGGACGAGGCCTGCTCCGACCTGCCGCTGAAGGCGCCGGCGACGGCGAAGCTGCTGACCAGCGCAATGATCAACAGGACCGCCCCACCCAGGAACAGCCGACGGCGGCGGTAGACTGCCGCGCTCGGCTTGCGGACGGCAGTGGAACCGGATGCCGGTGCCCTGCCATGTGGAGATGATTCGCCTTGCCTGCCCATCCTCCTAGGCTAGAGAACCGGCCCGTTTCTGTTCACCCACCACGCCGCCATGCCGCCGACGCTCTGGTCACATCCCGTTTCAGCCCTCCCAAACACATCCATTACAGTGTTGGCATCGACACTGAATCCGCCACCGCCGTTTCCCCGCGCCCTGCGGGTCCCGCCGATCCTGCGGGTCCTGCAGATGCTGCCGGGACCGCAGCCAACCTAAACCGCCTGCACGAGCGAATCAACGGCTGGTTCAGCGAAACCGCCCGCGACCTGCCGTGGCGCGAGCCCGCCTGTCCGCCCTGGGGCATCCTGGTCAGCGAGATCATGCTGCAGCAAACGCCCGTTGTCCGGGTGCTGCCGGTGTGGCACGAATGGCTGAAACGCTGGCCCACCCCCGCGGCCCTGGCCGGAGAACCCGCAGGGGAAGCAGTGCGCGCCTGGGGCCGGCTGGGATATCCGCGCCGGGCACTGAGGCTGCACGCTGCGGCCGTGGCCATTACCCAAGACCACAACGGCAAGGTCCCGGACACGTACCCTGAACTGCTGGCGCTGCCCGGCGTGGGCGGCTACACGGCGGCGGCTGTGGCTGCCTTCGCCTACGGCCGGCGGGAGACCGTGGTGGACACCAACATCAGGCGGGTCCATGCCCGCCTGGTTTCCGGTACTGCGCTGCCGGCCCCTGCCCTGACCGCGGCGGAGATGCGGCTGGCCGCCTCCCTCCTTCCGGCCGACGACGGTAGTTCCGTGCGGTGGAACGCTGCGGTCATGGAACTGGGCGCTCTCGTGTGCACTGCCCGTGCCCCCAAGTGCACGGCCTGCCCGGTCAACGACCTTTGTGCCTGGCGCGCTGCAGGTGAGCCGCCGCCGTCGTACGTCCCCAAGGGGCAGGCGTGGCACGGCACGGACCGCCAGGTCCGCGGCGCCGTGGTCGCCGTGCTGCGGCTGGCCGAAACTCCGGTGCCGCCGGACATGTTCTTCCGCGAGCCGGCCGACCTGGGATTCGCGCCGGCGGGAATCGGCGTGCCGCTGGCCGCCCTGCACCGGCTCAACTCGGCGCCGGAACAGCTGGAGCGGGCGCTGGCCGGTCTCATCGCCGACGGCTTGGCGGAGATGCACGACGGCGGCTACCGGCTTCCCGCGTGAGTACAGGAAAGTATGCGCGGGCTGGCATACTTTTCTGGTGACGGGAACCAGGGGGACGCCATGAAGATGATCCTGTACATCGTGTGGGCGCTGTTCGTCATCGCAGCGGTGTTCGCGGTGATCCGCGCCGTGCGCACCACGAAGCGGGACGAGGCGCAGGCAGCGTCATGGACGAAGGTGCAGGCCACCGTCACCGGCAGCGTGGCGGGCTGGACCAATGGCGGCGGCGGATCCAGCCGTAGCCGGCGCTTCTTTCCGATGTACCAGTTCACGGACCCGCAGGGAACACTGTTTGCGGGCGAATCGGAGGTCCCAGTTGCCAGCCAGCCCGTGCCGGGTGCGCCGATCGAGGTGGCCTACAACCCCGCCAATCCCAACGAGTCGCGGCAGGTTTCCTCCAAGCCCCGGTCCACGCTGGGGTGCGTTGTCCCCTTCTTCGCCGTTTTCGCCCTCGCTTCCCTGTGGTTCATCAGCATTTTCCCTGTGGACTGACGCGGGCGCCCCTGCCTGCTTTCACACCGGTCTCCGTTTGGCCGTCACAGCCGCCCCGGCCATAACAATGCGGGCATCAGTTGGGCAGGGCCCGGGACGCTCCGGCCACGGCGTCCTACGCTGAAGTATGCGCAGGCACGGGCTGCTTTTGGCGTTGATGACGACGGCGGGACTCGCCACCGCCTGCGGTCCCGGCCCCGGCGCGGTCCCCTGCCCCGCCATCGCCCAGGCCACCGCCGTCTCGGTAACGGTTCCTGCCGGCTACGCACAGCAGGTCGCCGGCCTGCACCTTAAGGCCTGCCAGGACGGTGAATGCACGGAGGACGATGTGGAACTCCGGCCGGGAAGCTCGTCCATCGACCAGGGCTGCACCAACGGCGTCTGCTCAGCCACCGCATCTCCGAACGGCAGCAAGGACGCGGTGCTGATGCTGCAGGCGCTCACCGAATCCCCCATGACGGTCACGGCGTCGGGAACCGCACCGGACGGAACGGCACTGCCCGTCCGCAGCGTCGAATTCCGTCCTCGGGGGGACTATCCGTTTGGCGAACAGTGCGGCCGGTTCATCACCGCTGCGGTGGTACTCGACGCCGAAGGGCTGCGCCAGCAGGGCTGAGCCGCGGTGCGGGTTCAGAACAGCGCAGGCTGCCCGAAAGCGTCGTCGTCGGCGGTCGCGGGTGCCGCATCGTGTGCCGGAGTACTGTGCCGCCATTCGAACCCAAGATCAGCCAGCAGCTCCTCCACGGATGTTTGACCTTCTAATACTTCAATTTCTGCGGGGCTGTCTTCGAGCTGGGGCCGTTCCATGGCATCGAGCTTATTCGCAGGACGGGTCGCTGCCCGCGGGAACACACCGGCCGGACACCGAACGGAGGCTACGGCTCCCCGAATCCTGCCTGCACCAGCCCGCCCACGTAGTTCACTGCCCGTTCCGCGTCGGCACCCCAGGCTTCCACATGCAGCACGGACCCTTTGCCGGCGGCGAGAGTCATGAGTCCCGTCATGGACGCGCCGTCCACCCCGTTGACCGTCACTTCCGCATCCAGCGCCGACAGCCCGCCGGCTATCTTCGCAGCCGGCCGGGCGTGCATCCCGGCCTGGTTGACCAGTTCAAAGTCGCCCGTGAAGTCCGGCCCCTTTCCGGTGGCCGGCCCTTCGCCAACAATCCCCGGCGGGAAGTCATCCGGATGGCGGGCGGGACCGCCCACGGACTCGGCTGCCCGCTTCACCGCCTGCATGTCCGCGCCGCCCTGCGCTGCGACTGCGGCTGCCACGAGGCCCTCCACCAGCGGTGCGTCCGCAAGCACGATCTCCTCCGGGTTCTCGGCGAACTCGAGCGCGGATTCGGCGGTCATCACGGCCGACCCCAGGTCCGCGAGGATCACGGTGCCGCCGCTGCCCGCCTTGTCCAGGGCAGCCAGGACTTTCTCCAGGCTGGTGCCGATCCTTCCGTCAGTGGTGCCTCCGGCTGTCAGGACCTGGACGTCAGGCGCCATCTGCGCGGCAAGCTCCGCGGCGCCGTCGGCAATTTTTTCGCTATGGGATACCACCACGAGGCTGACGGTCACGCAGCGGCCCCCACGGCTGCGCGGAGGATCAGGGCGGAAGACGCTGCACCCGGGTCCCTGTGCCCTGCGCTTCGTTCCCCGAGGTAGCTTGCGCGGCCTTTCCGCGCCACCATGGGGTCGGTGGCAACGGCGCCCGCTTCGGCAGCCTCGGCCGCCGCCACCAGGACGGCGAGGACATCCCCGTTGCCGTCCAGCGCGGCTTTCCGGGCGGCTTCCACGGCCGGCGTCCACGCATCCACCATCGTCTTGTCCCCGGACTCGGCCTTCCCGCGTGCCACGATGCCGTCGCGGGCAGCGGCAAGGGCGCCAGCCCAGGCTGCGGGGTCGATTTCGGCGGTGTCCCCCAGCGATGTTGCCGCCCGGAGGAAAGCAGTGCCATAGAGCGGCCCGGCTGCCCCGCCGACCTTTGACATCAGGGTCATGGCTGTCAGCTTCAGGGCGGCGCCGGGGGTCTGCGGCGGGGCCTCAGCCAGCTTGTCGAGGACGGCCTGGAAGCCCCGGTCCATGTTTTCCCCGTGGTCCGAATCCCCGATGGCCCGGTCCAGTTCGATCAGCTCCACCCGGTGTTCGGCCATAGCCTGGGCGGACAGGGTCAGCCACTTCACCGCCCAGGTGACATCAAGCGCCACCGCTACACGCCCCAGCGGAGCGCGGCCGTGTGCACCGGCGCGTCCCACAGTCCGGTGAGCTCATCGTCCAGCCTCAGGACAGAGATGGAGCACCCCTGCATTTCCAGGGCGGTGATGTAGTTGCCCACCAGTGAACGGTCCACCGTGGCACCACGGTCCGCGAGGACCTGGGCCGCCCGCCGGTAGACAATGTACAGCTCGCTCAGCGGCGTGCCGCCCATGCCGTTGACGAACAGGAGGACCTTGTCCCCCGACGTGATTCCCAGATCGGTCAGGACAGGTTCCAGCAGGCGGTCCGTGATGCCGTCGGCGTTCTCCATGGGGATCCGGTGCCGGCCGGGCTCGCCGTGGATGCCGATGCCGATCTCGATCTCGTCTTCGGCCAGGTCGAAGCTGGGGGTGCCCGCGTGCGGGACGGTGCATGCGGACAGCGCCACTCCCATGGTGCGGACGTTGGCGTTGACGCGTTCACCGACCGCCGCCACGGCGTCCAGGTCATCGCCCCTCTCCGCGGCGGCGCCGGCAATCTTCTCCACCAGCACGGTTCCGCCAACGCCGCGGCGCCCGGCCGTGTACAGCGAGTCCTCAACGGCGACGTCGTCGTTGACCAGGACGGTGCGGACGCTGACGCCTTCCGCCTCCGCGAGTTCGGCCGCCGTTTCAAAGTTCAGGACGTCACCGGTGTAGTTTTTCACGATGTGGACGACGCCGGCTCCTGAGTTGGCCGCGAGGGTCGCCGGAAGGATCTGGTCCGGCGTCGGTGAGGTGAACACCGCCCCCGGCACAGCGGCGTCGAGCATTCCCAGCCCCACGAAGCCGGCGTGCAGCGGTTCATGCCCGCTGCCTCCTCCGGAGACCAGGCCCACCTTGCCGCCCACCGGCGCGTCCTTGCGGATGATGAAGGTGGGGTCTGTGCTGACGGTAACCAGATTGGGGTAGGCCAGGCCGAAGCCCTGTACTGATTCTTCGACTACGGCCCGGGGGTCATTGATGAGTTTTTTCATGGCGGTGCTCCTGGCTCTGCTTCCTGGAGAATGTCACCTTGACCCTACTACCGGCAGGGCCGGCAGCGGTAGGTTCCTTGCGGCCGCCCGCCCGGGACACAGAAAAGGGACAGCCCCCAATGACTGTCCCTTCCCCTGGGCCCCCCAACCCGGCCACACCTAGTTTATCCATCAATTCGAATAAAACAAGTATGCGCAGGTCAGGCGGCTGCAGGAGGTCTTGGGGACGGTGCTAGAGCACCCGGATCATCCGGGTGTTGCCAAGGGTGTTGGGCTTGACCCTGGCAAGATCCAGGAATTCGGCAACGCCCTCGTCGTGCGAACGCAGGAGCTCGGAGTACACCACGGGGTCCACTGCGGACTGGTCAGCCATCACTTCGAAGCCGTGGCGCCTGAAAAAGTCCACCTCGAACGTCAGGCAGAAGACGCGGGCCACACCCAGGGCACGCGCTTCCTCAAGGAGGCTCTCCACCAGCACGTGCCCCACGCCCTTGCCGCGCCAGTCCTCGGACGCGGCAAGGGTGCGGACCTCCGCGAGGTCCTCCCACATCACATGCAGCGCTCCACAGCCGATGACCTCGCCGTCGCTGGACTCTGCGATGCGGAATTCCTGCAGGCTTTCGTAGTAGGCCACAGTTTCCTTGGCCATCAATATCCGCTGGTCCGCCAGCGGCGCCACCAGTTTCTTGATGGCGGAGACATCGCTGGTGCGGGCAGGGCGGATATGGAAGGACTCAGTCACAGAGCCATCCTACGAGCTGGCCAGGAGCTCAGAGTCCCAGTTCGGCCGGCAGGGGCAGCTCCTGGTCCAGGACATTCTTTGCCAGGAACTGCTCCACCACCTGGTACCAGACTTTTGCATGCTGCGGCTGGAGCACCCAGTGGTTCTCGTCCGGGAAGTACAGGAACCGGTGCGGCGTCTGCCCGTCCTGGTCCGCGGCCAGTTTCGATTTGGACAGCAGCTCGTACCAGAGGCGCAATCCCTCACCAATGGGTACCCGGTAGTCCTTGTCCCCGTGGATCACCAGCATGGGCGTGCTGATGTTTTCCACATGGCGGTGCGGCGAGTTCTCCAGCGCCATCTCTTCGGTCATTTCCTTCAGCCAGTACTGCGAGGCATCCGTCGTGGGGCCGAACTGGTCCAGGGCCCACAGGCTGGCGTGGGTCACGATTGCCCTGAACCGGTCTGTCTGCCCTGCCACCCAGTTGGCCATGTAGCCGCCAAAGGAGCCGCCCATGGCAGCTGTGCGGCCCGCGTCAATGTCAGGGCGTGCGACGGCGGCGTCGGTCACCGCCATGAGGTCGGTGAACGGAGCCCTGCCCCATGTTCCCCAGCCGCGCTGGATGTGGGCCTGGCCGTAGCCGGTGGAGAGGGCCGGGTCGGGGAGCAGCACCGCGTAGCCCCTGGCCGTCAGCAGCCAGGGGTTCCAGCGCCAGGTCCAGGCGTTCCACGAGCCCAGCGGCCCGCCGTGGATCCACAGCAGCATCGGCGCCGGGGATTCCGCTGATGCGCCCTCCGGCAGCGCCAGATAGGCCGGGACACGGGACCCGTCGGCCGCCGTCGCCGCGATGCGTTCCAGCCTGCCGGGGCGGACGGGACGCTCCGCCGGGGCGGGCAGGCGGGTGGTCTCGCCGGTCTGGAGGTCGATGCGGACCGGTTCGGGCGGGAACTCATACGAGCTCCGGAGCGCGTAGGCGCTTCGTCCGTCCGGAGAAACCACGACGTCGGTATAGGCCGCGGCGTCCTCCGTCACCCGGGTGACGCCAACTTCAGCCGAGGCTGCGGGGACACTGATCCGGAAAACCGGCGACGCGCCGTCGTCGTCCGCGGTGGCCAGGAGGGCGGACCCGTCGGGAAGCCAGGCGGCGGGCCTGGGCCACCGGTCCCAGTCGTGCGCTACGGCGGTGAGGCCGCCCGGAGTGTCGCCGTGTGCCCCGGAGACATCCAGCAGGTGGAGCTTGACCTGCGGTGCCTGGCGCGGCGTGGTGTCGCTTTCGCTGACCACTGCCAGGGTGCTGCCGTCCGGGCTGACGGGCCCGGGGAAGTAGCTCATGCCTTCCTCATCCAGGAGCACCTTGGTGCTGCCGGACGCCACGTCCACGGCCACCAGGATGGACCGGCTGTCCGCCCTTGCCAGCGGCCTGGTGTAGCTCGCGTAGATGGTCCTGCCATCGGGACTGACGGCGGTTTCCGCCTCGCGGAGCCTTGGCCCGGCGTCCGGGGTGAGGTTCCGCAGGACCAGCGGCGCAGCGGCGTCCACGGTGCCCGGCTTGCCGTGCTCCTTGTCGGGGCCCTGCTCGACAGCGAAAATACGCGGCTGGCCGGGGCCCAGGTCCGCGTCCCAGTAACGGACCGGGTATTCGCTGTGCAGGATGGCGGAGACCTTGTTGTCCTTGCGGGTTTTGCGGCGTTCGGCGTCGTCCTCTTCATCGGCCGAGCCTGCCAGTACCTCCGCAACAACAAACGTGGCGTCCGCCGCTTTGGCCGTTATCACGGCGCCCACCCCGCCGGGCCGGTTCAGCACCACCCGGGCCTCGCCGCCATCCGCGGGAAGCAGCCACAGGGCGTTCACGGGGTCGCCGTCCGGACTGTCCGGGTCCGGCCGGGCAGAGGTGAAGTAGACATCGCCATTGGCTGCGAACGCCGCCCCGGCCTCGCCCTTGGCACTGCGGGTGATCCGGCGCGCCTGCTTCTGCCCGGCGGGGTCAAGCTCCCACAGCGCCGTGGCGAATTCGGTGCCCTTGCCGTTCAGGGTGGCCACGGTAGTGACCAGCCGCCGGCCGTCGGGGCTCATAGCCAGCCCGCTTACCCGCGGGATGGACAGGTAATGGTCCAGATCATGAAAAGGGGTCAAAGGTTGCTCATCCGGGATCGCCGGTTCCAAGTTAGCCATGCCCCGATTCAACCCGACCGTGTCCCACATCACAAACCGCTGCCTACCCACGGACCGACGCCGGCGCTCAAGTTCAAAGGGGAGGCAGGGCGCCCGGGTCCGCTCCGGCGACGACCATCAGACATTTCCCGGCGCCTGCTCGTTCCTCGCTTTGACGGCGCCTACATAAATGCCTGATGTCCGTCGCCTCGTGCATAGGCGCGCCCCACGCGAAGCGGAGGGGCCGGGGTCATTTGTGTAGCTTGCGTCAAAGCGACGGAGGAGCAGCAAGCGGCAAATGACTCCGGTGCCGCAGCGACTTAGCCACGGGTGACCGCCGGATGCCAACGCTTTGACGGGACGGAGGGCAAAGCGAAAGCCCCGCCTGCTCGAGGAGCTGGCGGGGCCTTCGGTTTTGGTGCTTAGACGCTCGGGGCGATTTCCGGGATGCGCGGCTTGGCGTTGCCGGCGAACGTGAACTTCGCGTCGTCGCCTTCGCCTTCCACGTCCACGACGACGATGTCGCCGGCGTGGATCTCGCCGAACAGGATCTTCTCGGAGAGCTGGTCCTCGATCTCGCGCTGGATGGTGCGGCGCAGCGGCCGGGCACCCATCGCGGGATCGTAGCCGCGGGTTGCGAGGAGCACCTTGGCCGCCGGCGTGAGCTCGATGCCCATGTCCTTGTCCTTGAGGCGCTTCTCCAGCCGGGTGACGAACAGGTCCACGATCTCGATGATCTCGTCCTGGGTGAGCTGCGGGAACACCACAACGTCATCCACACGGTTCAGGAACTCGGGGCGGAAGTGCTGCTTGAGTTCCTCCGTGACACGGGCGCGCATGCGGTTGTAGCCGGTCTGCGTGTCGGTGCCGGACTGGAAGCCGGTGGCAACACTCTTGGAGATGTCCCGGGTGCCGAGGTTGGTGGTCATGATGATCACGGTGTTCTTGAAGTCCACCACGCGGCCCTGGGAGTCGGTCAGGCGGCCGTCTTCCAGGATCTGCAGCAGTGAGTTGAAGAGGTCCGCGTGGGCCTTCTCCACTTCGTCGAACAGCACCACGGAGAACGGACGGCGCCGGACCTTCTCGGTCAGCTGGCCGCCTTCCTCGTAGCCCACGTAGCCCGGAGGGGCACCGAAGAGCCGCGAGACGGTGTGCTTCTCGGAGTACTCGGACATGTCCAGCGTGATGAGGGCGTCCTCTTCACCGAACAGGAACTCCGCGAGTGCCTTGGCAAGTTCGGTCTTGCCGACGCCGGTGGGGCCGGCGAAGATGAACGAGCCACCGGGACGCTTGGGGTCCTTGAGCCCTGCACGGGTGCGGCGGATGGCCTGGGACAGGGCCTTGATGGCCTCGTTCTGGCCGACTACGCGCTTGTGCAGTTCGTCTTCCATCTTCAGCAGTCGCGAGGATTCTTCCTCGGTCAGCTTGAACACGGGGATGCCGGTGGAGTTGGCCAGCACCTCGGCGATGAGGTCCTCATCCACCTCGGAGATGTCGTCCATGCCGCCGGACTTCCAGTGGCGTTCCTTCTCGGCGCGCTCGGTGATCATCTTCTGCTCTTTGTCACGGAGCGCGGCTGCACCTTCGAAGTCCTGCGCGTCAATCGCGGACTCCTTTTCCATCTTCAGCTTGGCGATGCGCTCGTCCATGGCCTTGAGCTCCGGCGGAGCGGTCATGCGGCGGATGCGCAGCCGGGCGCCGGCTTCGTCGATCAGGTCGATCGCCTTGTCCGGCAGGAAGCGGTCAGAGATGTAGCGCTCGGCGAGGCTGGCAGCAGAGGCCAGTGCGCCGTCGGTGATGGTGACGCGGTGGTGCGCCTCGTAGCGGTCACGCAGGCCCTTGAGGATCTCGATGGCGTGTGCCACGGAGGGTTCCTTGACCTGGATCGGCTGGAAGCGGCGCTCCAGGGCGGCATCCTTTTCGATGTGCTTGCGGTACTCATCCAGCGTGGTGGCACCGATGGTCTGCAGCTCGCCACGGGCCAGCATGGGCTTCAGGATCGAGGCAGCGTCGATGGCTCCCTCGGCGGCACCCGCACCCACCAGGGTGTGGATCTCGTCGATGAAGAGGATGATGTCGCCGCGGGTGCGGATTTCCTTGAGGACCTTCTTCAGGCGCTCTTCGAAGTCACCGCGGTAGCGCGAGCCTGCCACCAGCGAACCGAGGTCCAGAGTGTAGAGCTGCTTGTCCTTGATGGTCTCGGGGACGTCGCCGCGGACAATCGCCTGGGCAAGGCCCTCGACGACGGCCGTCTTGCCGACGCCCGGCTCGCCAATCAGGACCGGGTTGTTCTTGGTGCGGCGGGAGAGGACCTGCATGACGCGTTCCATCTCCTGCTCGCGCCCGATGACCGGGTCCAGCTTGTTTTCGCGCGCAGCCTGGGTGAGGTTGCGGCCAAACTGGTCCAGGACCACGGATCCTGCGGGCGCGCCCTCAGGCTGGCCGGAGCCGACGCCTGCGCCGGTGGTCTCCTTGCCCTGGTAGCCCGAAAGGAGCTGGATGACCTGCTGGCGGACCCTGTTCAGGTCGGCGCCGAGCTTGACCAGCACCTGGGCGGCAACGCCCTCACCCTCGCGGATGAGGCCCAGCAGGATGTGCTCCGTGCCGATGTAGTTATGGCCCAGCTGGAGGGCTTCGCGCAGCGAGAGCTCCAGCACCTTCTTGGCACGGGGGGTGAAGGGGATGTGGCCGGACGGCGCCTGCTGGCCCTGCCCGATGATCTCCTGCACCTGCTCGCGAACGCCGTCGAGCGAAATGCTCAAGGACTCAAGAGCTTTGGCGGCAACACCCTCACCCTCATGGATCAGACCCAAGAGGATGTGTTCGGTACCGATGTAATTGTGGTTCAGCATGCGTGCCTCTTCTTGGGCAAGCACAACTACGCGACGGGCACGGTCCGTAAATCGCTCAAACATTTCGCCACACTCCTAGCTACGACGTACTTTGATGCTACGTGGCTGGCCTCTGGTTGTGGAGCGTGTTCGCCACAGGGGAAACCGCAGTGGCTTCGGGAATACGACGGCGGGGCCTCCGCGGGTGCCCCTGCCGGCGCCTACTGCCGGGTGCAGCATGCTTGACTGGCGCCACTGCCCGCGTTTGTGCCATGGAGGCTGCTAAATCCGAATTGCCAGGACCCGCAGGCAAAGCGAGGTTAAGTCCGGGAACCGAAAAAGCCCCGCTTCCCGTTGTTGGGAAGCAGGGCTTACGGAGCCTTGGGCGAAACTAGGAATTTGCCCTTTGGTAGGCTTCCTGGATTTCGGCCTGAATTCGGCCGCGGCTGTTAACCGTGTAGCCGTTTTCACGCGCCCACTGCCGTATTTGGGCAGAATCGTGGCTGCGGCCGCTGGCTGCTGCTTTGGTTCGGACGGCCCGGCCGCCACCGGAGGATTTCCGTGCGGCTGCAACAAACCGCTCAAGCGAAGACCGGAGCTCGGCGGCGTTTGACGCCGAAAGGTCAATCTCGTAGTTGACCCCGTCAAGGCCAAACTTCACATTCTCGTCTGCGGATCCCCCATCCAGATCATCAACGAGGATGATGTTTACTTTCTGTGCCATTTAAAAGACTTCCTTATGGAAAGGGTTCGGTTTTCAGAAAAGCAGGATGTTTCCTAAAAAGTATGACTCTTTTTATGGCAACGCGTCAAAGTACTGAATGGTTCCTGTGGATATTGGGGGAAAAGTGTGGGGGTTTATCTATTCGATTCCGGCTCAGAGCGGTCAGCGGGTGCCGCAGTCCGGCTTTCGGCTTCTGCCTGGGCCTGGGCCTCAGCCTGGCGCTCGGCCTTGTCCGCGTTGAAGATCGATTTCATGGCAAACCAGAAAAGCAGGCCCACCACAATGGACGGGAGAAGGACGGCCACGTATTCCATGGTCAGTGCCCTTCCGGCTTGAGGAGCGGGAAGAGGATGGTTTCGCGGATTCCGGCGCCGGTGAACAGCATGACCAGGCGGTCGATGCCCAGCCCGATACCGCCCATCGGCGGAGCGCCGTACTCGAGCGCGCGCAGGAAGTCCTCGTCCAGCTGCATGGCCTCGTCGTCACCGGCCGCCGCGTGGCGCGACTGCTCGGTGAGCCGTTCACGCTGGATGACGGGGTCGATCAGCTCGGAGAAGGCCGTGCCGCGTTCCATGCCGCCGATGATGAGGTCCCAGGCCTCGATCAGCCGGCCGTCCTCCCGGTGCGGGCGGGCCAGCGGCTGGGCGGAGGGCGGGTAGTCGTAGACGAAGGTGGGGTTCAGCAGCGTTGGTTCCACGATCTCGCCGAACAGCTCGACAGCCAGCTTCTCGGCGTCCCACTTGGGGTCCACCTTGACCTCGTGCTTTTCGGCAATCCCGCGAAGCACCTCAAGCGGCGTCTCCGGCGTGACTTCCTGGCCAACGGCGTCGGAAAGGCCCGGGTACACCGCAAGCCAGGCCCAGTCGCCGTCGAGGTTGATCTCCCCCGCCTCGGTCTGGAGGACACGTCCGGCACCCACGGCGTCAGCGGCGTCGAGGATGATCTCCTTGATGCGCTCGGCCATGACGAACTGGTCAGCCCACGCCTCGTAGCACTCAAGGGTGGTGAACTCGGGGCTGTGGGTGGAGTCCACGCCCTCGTTACGGAACACGCGGCCCATGTCGTAGACGCGGTCGATCCCGCCCACCACGGCACGCTTGAGGTAGAGCTCGGTGGCGATGCGCAGGGTCATCTTCTGGTCGAAGGCGTTCATGTGGGTCTCGAACGGGCGCGCCAGGGCACCGCCGTGGACCAGGTTCAGGATGGGGGTTTCCACCTCCACGTAGCTGTGGCGGAAGAGGGTTTCGCGGATGGAGCGGGTGATGGCTGCACGGGTGTAGACCATTTCGCGGGCTTCATCGCGGACCATCAGGTCAACGTAGCGCTGGCGGACGCGCGTTTCCTCGTTCAGTTCCGCGTGCAGCACCGGCAGCGGGCGGAGGGCCTTGGAGGCCATGGACCACGAGTCCGCCATGACGGACAGTTCGCCGCGGCGGGAGGAGATGACCTCGCCCTTGATGAAGACGTGGTCGCCCAGGTCAACCAGGGCCTTCCAGTCGGCGAGCGCTTCCTCGCCCACGTTGGCGAGGCTGAGCATGGCCTGGAGCCGGGTGCCCTTGCCGTCGGTGCCGCCTTCCTGGAGGGTGGCGAAGCACAGCTTTCCGGTGTTGCGGACAAAAACGACGCGTCCGGTGACGCCGACGGTGTCGCCGGTGGTGTCGTCCGCTTCGAGGTGGGCATACTTTTCGCGGACCTCGGCGAGGGAGTGCGTCCGCTCCACACCCACCGGGTACGCCTCGGAGCCGCGCTCGATGAGTTTGGCGCGCTTCTCCATGCGGATCCGCATCTGCTCGCTGGCGTCGAGCGGCTCTGGGGCGTTCTTGGGCGCGGGGGTGTTTTGGGAAGTCACAATCCCCAAGTTTACCGGGACTTCGGGGACCCCGGATTCGGACGCAAACCGCCCGGCCCCGGGCGTGCCCCGGGTACCTTCGCTGTCCTGCCTAGGATGGGGTGGTGAAAGAACAGGTACTTCCAACGCACGACGGCGGCCGGCTGGCTTTGTACAGCTACGGCACCGAGGATGCGCCGGGAGAACGCCGTGTGCTGCTGATCGGCGGGGCCTTCCTGACTGCCCTGATCTACCGGCCGTTTTCCGTGGCGCTGGCAAAGGGCCTGGGCGAAGGCTGGGCCGTGGACGTCTACGACCGCCGGGGCCGCGGCAGCTCGTCCGGGCAGCCGGCCGACTACTCCATGGCAACCGAGATCGCAGACGTGCGCACCGTCCTGGACGCCACAGGTGCACGGAACATCCTGGGCCACAGCCTGGGCGGGTCCGTGGCCCTGAACGCCGTCCAGGAGTTCACCGGGACCGCCTACGTGCCGGACAAGCTCGCGGTATACGACGCCGCCGTGAACATTGACGGCAGCATCGACACCTCCTGGCTGTCCGGATTCGAGGACGCCGTCAACAACGGCCGGGTGGGGCACGCCCTGGCCCACATGAAGCGTGCCACGAGCCCGGGTTCGCCGATGGCGCGGATCCCTGAGCCGGTCCTTGCCGGACTCATGGCCCTGCTGTCCCGGACCAAGGTCAACAGGATGTTCCGCGAGGTCATGCCCAGCGGCGTCGGCGAGCTGCGTGCCGCGTACAAGGAGGCGGACCACGCCAGGGACTTCAGCGTGCTGCCCGCCAACACCCACTTCATGGCCGGCGGCAAGAGCCCCAGCTACTACAAGGCCACGGCGGAGCGGCTGCACGGCGCCGTTCCCGGCAGCACGTTCGAGCTCTCCCCCAAGGGTTTCCACGGCTCCATCCCCGCAGCCGTGAATGAACTGGTGGCGGACATCTCGGAGTACTTTAAGGGCTAGTCACGGCCACGGCTGAATCCGGCCAGGGCCGCATCCCCCAGGTTCTGCCAGACGCTCCTGGGGTGGCGCTCCCCGCTGCGGTCTGCCAGCCAGTCACCCCAGGATGTGATGTCCTCCCCGCCGGCGGCGGCCACCGCATCGCACGCGAAGCCGACGGCGGATGACCCGTCCGCGAGTTCGATGGATCCGAGCAGCATGGGTTCGGGCAGGGCAGCCAGGAACGCGCCGAGTCCCGCCGGGGACACCAGCCACCGTTCACCCACCAGCTCCGCGCCGCCGCGGTCCGAGCGGTATACCCCCGGCTTGGGCGGCACGGTGTCGAGGGACACCATGCGGTAGCGCGCCGCTGTCCGCACCAGGCCGTCCCAGGCGGCGCCCAGTTCCTCGAGCTGGGGCGCCAGCGGCTGCCCCTTGCGGTGCGCGCCCACCACAACGAGCGGCACAGCGTCAGCGCCTGCGGCCAGCGGCCAGGGAGCGGACGACGGCGGGTGGGCGGCTTCATCCGCCGCTGCCGGTGCCGCGCCGCCGGCAAAGAGCGCCGGAACGTCCGGGGTAGATTCGAGCCGGCGCGCAATATCGGCGGCGACGGCGTCGTCGAAGGTCCGGCCCACCACGGTCAGGCCGAACTGGGCACCCTCCACTTCCCCGGCGGGCACCGCCACCGCGCACAGGTCGAACAGGTTGCAGAAGTTGGTGTAGGTCCCCATCAGTGAGTTCACTCCGACCGGGTCCGCGGCCACCTCGGCAAGGGTGGGGTGGAACGGGGCGGTGGGGATCAGCAGCGCATCAAACCCTTCCAGCTGCGCCATCGCCGTGTCCTTCAGGGCCTCCAGCCTGGCCGCATCAGACACGTACCGGTGGGCAGGCACCCTGCCCGCTGCCCGGATGATGCCCTCCACCGTGGGGTCGAGGCCCGCCCGGGTGCCGGCGCCGCCGTCGGCCTTTTCAATGAATTCGCCGACGGCGGCGTAGCGTTCGGCCACCAGGCCGCCGTCGTACAGCAGCCGGGCAGCGTCGAGGAAGGCATCGAAGTCGATGGCTTCCGCTTCCACGCCCAGCTCCTGCAGGCGGCCGATGTTCCGGTGGAACTCCGCAGCCCAGGATTCAGGCAGCGCCGGCAGGGTTGCCGGGTACGCTACCCGCGGCTTCTCCGGTGCGGCCAAGCGGATGCCGGCCGGCCAGGCCCGCGATCCCCCGGCCATGACGCCCATGGCAAGCTCTGCGGTGGAAAGGTGGCGGGCGAAGATGGTGACGGCGTCCCAGGACCGGCAGGCCGGCACCACGCCGGCCGTGGACACGACATCCAGCGTGGGTTTGATGCCCACGATTCCCTGCAGCCCGGCGGGCACACGGCCCGAGCCGGCGGTGTCCGTGCCGATGGCGATGTCCACCAGGCCCAGGGCCACGGCAACCGCGGAGCCGGAGCTGGAGCCCCCGGAGATGAAGTCCGGGCGGCGGGAATCGCGGACCGCGCCGTGCGGGCTCCGCGTGCCCACCAGGCCGGTGGCGAACTGGTCAAGGTTCGTGGCGCCCAGCACCAGGGCTCCGGCGGCACGGAGTCGGGCCACGGCTTCGGCGTCCTGTTCCGGCGTGTACGCAAAGCCGGGGCACGCCGCCGTGGTGGGGATGCCTGCCACGTCAACGTTGTTCTTGACCGCGAGCAGGAGCCCGGCGAGGGGCAGATCCGCACCCCCGGCAACGGCGGTGTCGATGGCAGCGGCTTCGCTGAGCAGCTCATCCGCCCCGCGGAGGGTGATCCAGATTTCCGGCCGGTCCACCGCATCCACTGCGGCGAGCGCGGCCCGGACCCGTGCGGCGGCCTTACCTGAGGTTGTGCCGGTCATACTGCTGCCTCTTCCAGTTCGGGGGCTTCCACGTCCTGTGTTTCCGCGTCCCAGGCGCCGAGCACCACCACGGCCTCCCCCGCAACTACCTGCGAACCCGCGGCCGGCAGGACCCGGAGCACCATGCCGTCGCAGGGTGCTTCGAGCACGGTTTCCATCTTCATCGCTTCGAGGGACACCAGCGGCTGGCCCTGCACCACCCTGTCCCCGGCCTTCACGTCGACCTTCCAGACGCTCGCCGCGAACGGTGCGGCCACCAGGGATCCGCCGTCCGGGACCGCCACGTCGTCCACAACCGGCGACACGACGGCGGCAAGAGCCTCCGCGCGGTCAAACTCGCCGGCGTCTGCCCAGGCCTGCCGTTCCACCGCGAACGCCGCACCCTGCTTTTCCCGGAAGGCGGTGATCGATTCGCGGTTTTCCTCGAGGAACACTTCGTGCTCGGCCAGCGAGAAGGTGCCGTCCTCGATCCCGACGCCGCGGCCCCTCCCGGCGGCCATGTCCGCCCGCAGGTCCAGGAGTTCCTCCGGGCTGACCGGGTACCAGGAGATGCGGTCGAAGAAGCGCAGCAGCCACGGCGAACCCGGCTCGAAGGGGGCGGAGTCCGCGTAGCGCGACCAGACCTGCGTGGTACGGCCAACGAACTGGTAGCCGCCCGGGCCCTCCATGCCGTAAATGCACATGTACGCGCCGCCGATGCCCACCGCGTTCTCGGGTGTCCAGGTGCGGGCGGGGTTGTACTTGGTGGTGACCAGGCGGTGGCGCGGATCCAGCGGGGTTGCGACGGGGGCGCCAAGGTACACGTCACCCAGCCCGAGGACCAGGTATTCGGCGTTGAAGACGGTGTCGAACACGTCGTTGACCGAATCCAGGCCGTTGATCCGGCGGATGAACTCGATGTTCCAGGGGCACCATGGGGCGTCGTCCCGGACGCCGGCCATGTAGCGTTCAATCGCGTCCCGGGTGGCGGGGTCGTCCCAGGACAGCGGCAGGCGGACGGTGCGGCTCGGAACCACGAGCTCCGAGCTCGCCGGCAGGGCTGCCTCGATCTCCCGGACGAGTCCCAGCAGTTTCTTCGTGGCGAGGACCGACGGGTCCACCTTGATCTGCAGGGAGCGGATTCCCGGGGTCAGGTCCACGATCCCGGGCACGCGGAGCTGCTCAATGTGCTGGTGCAGGGCGTGCACCCTGGCACGGAGGCCGAGGTCCAGGACCATCTCCCCGTATTCCACCAGCAGGTTGTCGTCACCGGAACGCCGGTAGGTGACCGCAGGCCTTCCGGGACCTTCCGGCACCCGGCCCAGCACGCCGTCGTCGCCGTCACCGCCTACCGTACGTTCGGGACGGCCGCCAGCCGGTGCAGCCGCTGGAAGGCTTGGCGGGAAAGTGCCGGACCACCCGGCGTCGCCGGGCAGGACCAGCTGGCGTCCCGGGCCAAGGTCACTGGCCGACGGCGCCTGGCTGACACTGACGGGAACAAACCGGACTTTGTCGCCGGGCCGCAGCTGGCCCAGTTTCCAGCGCTCGGCCGTCACCACGGTGACCGGGCAGACGAACCCGCCAAGGCTGGGACCGTCCGGCCCGAGCAGGATGGGCGTGTCACCGGTGAAGTCCAGCGCGCCAACCGAATAGGCGGTGTCGTGGATGTTGGACGGGTGCAGTCCAGCCTCGCCGCCGTCGGTGCGGGCCCAGCGCGGCTTGGGGCCGATAAGCCGCACACCGGTGCGGGCGGAGTTGAAGTGGACCTCGTACTCGGACGCGTAGAGCTCGTCGATATCCTCGCGCCGGAAGAACTCGGGGGCACCGTGCGGCCCCTCCGTCACGGCCAGCTCCCAGGTTGAGGCCAGGGCGGGCCGGCTGTCCACGGGGACTGCCGCCGCCGCAAGGTTGCCGCTGCTGCCACCGGCAGGCGCTGCTGCGCGGAGGACGTCGCCGGCGCGCAGGACCCGCCCCGCGTGCCCGCCGAACTGGCCCAGGGTGAAGGTGGAGGCGCTGCCCAGGTACTGCGGGATGTCCAGGCCGCCCTGGAACAGGATGTATCCCCTGAGCCCGGCGCCGGAGGCCGTGCCGGCGTCGAGCGTTCCGCCCGCCGGGACGGTTACTGGAGTCCACGCGGGCACCTCTTGTCCGTCCACGGTGACGGTCACCTCGGCACCGGTGACGCAGACCGTGGTGGGGTGCGTGAAGGCCAGGGAGGGGCCGGTCATGGTGAATTCCAGGCCGGGCGCTCCTTCGGGGTTGCCCAGCGCGGTGTTTCCGAGCCTGAAGGACAGGTCGTCCATGGGGCCGCTCGGCGGCACGCCGATCTGCCACAGGCCGGTGCGTCCGGGCCAGTCCTGGACGCTGGTCTGCAGGCCCGGCCTGCCCACGGTGATCCGGGGTTCGGGGTCGCCCACGTTGTCCAGCGTGCTGGTGGAGTGCTGCACCGCGCGGACCACGTCCAGGCCGGTGGCCGCGCGGAGCATGCCGAGGTTGGTCTCGATCCCGTCGATCCGGGTGCCGGCGAGCGCGGCGGCCAGCCGGTCGAAGGCCTCGGTCCGGTCCCGGCCGGACGTGATGACCTTGCCCAGGAGGGGATCGTAGTTGGTGGAAACCTCGGTGCCGGTTTCGGCCCAGGCGTCCACGCGGACATCCCCGGCGGGGTAGGCGGCGTTGGTTACGGTGCCGGCGCTGGGCTGGAAACCGCGGGCCGGATCCTCGGCGTAAACGCGCGCCTCAACGGCATGTCCGGACACGGGCAGGCTGTCCGGCCGGTCCGCCAGGACCGATTCCGCTTCACTGCCGCCCTGGGCCAGGCGGAGCATCCATTCCACCAGGTCCACGCCGGTGACCGCCTCGGTGACGGGGTGCTCCACCTGGAGGCGGGCGTTGACCTCAAGGAAGGACGCCTCGCGGCGGGCGGAGTCGTAGACGAACTCGACGGTACCGGCGGAACGGTAGTTAAGGGAGGCACACAGTGCGCGGGAGCTGCGGTGCAGTTCTTCACGCAGTCCGTCCGGCAGGTCCGGCGCGGGTGCCTCCTCGAGTACCTTCTGGTGGCGGCGCTGGAGTGAGCAGTCCCGGTCGCCCAGGCTGACCACCCGGCCGGCGCCGTCGCCAAAGACCTGCACCTCGATGTGCCGGGCGTTTTCGACGTACCGCTCGGCGAACACACCGGCGGTGCCGAAGCTCGCCCCGGCCAGGCGGGCCACGCGCGGGAAGCTTTCCGCAAGTTCGGCCTCGTCGCGGCACACCGTCATGCCGATGCCCCCGCCGCCGCCGGTGGCCTTGAGCATCAGCGGGAAACCGATGGCGGCGCCCGCGGCAACAGCCTGGTCCACGTCCGCCAGCAGGCCGGATCCGGCAATCATGGGCACCCCCGCGGCTTTGGCGGCATCGCGCGCGGTGTGCTTGGTGCCGAAGATGCGCAGCTGTTCAGCGGTGGGTCCCACAAACACCAGGCCGGCGGCCTCAACGGCTTCGCCGAACGCGGCGTCCTCGGAGAGGAAGCCGTAGCCGGGGTGGATGGCGCCGGCCCCGGTGGACCGGGCCGCGTCCAGCAGGGCGTCCACGCGGAGGTAGGACTCCTTCGCCGGGGCCGGCCCCAGGAGCACGGCTTCGTCGGCCAGCCGGACGTGCTTTGCTCCCCTGTCCGCCTCGGAGAAGACGGCGACGGTCCGCAGCCCCAGCTTCCGGGCGGATTCGATGATGCGGCAGGCGATTTCGCCGCGGTTGGCCACCAGGAGGGTGTCGAAACGGTTCTGGGTCATGGACGTATTCACAGTGCAGCCTCCGGCCGGGTGACGATCATGCGGACAGGGGTGGGGTTGAAGCCGTTGCACGGGTTGTTGATCTGCGGGCAGTTGGACACCAGCACCAGGGTGTCCACCTCTGCCCGGAGTGCCACGCGCTTCCCGGGAGCGGAAAGGCCGTCCACAATGCCCAAGGCGCCGTCCGGGTCCACGGGCACGTTCATGAACCAGTTGATGTTGGACACCAGGTCCCGTTTCCCGAGGCCCCAGCGTGAGCCCTCGATCAGGAAGTTCTCCACGCAGGCGTGCTGTTCCCGGGTGTGCTGGCCGTAGCGGAGGGTGTTGGACTCCTGCGAGCAGGCGCCGCCGATAGTGTCGTGCACGCCCACTTCGTCGGCCACCACGGTCATGAGCGGCGCGCCGGTTTCAGCCCGCAGGACCGACCCCGTGGTGAGGACGATCGACTGCTGCCGGGCGATGGTGACGGCTGCCGAGTAGCGCACGGTGGTGTCCCGGGCGGCGTACAGCAGGCAGTCCACTGCCTGGTTGCCTTCCAGGTCAACGATGGTCAGCACGTCTCCGGCGGCCACGACGGCGGACCAGGGGCCGCGTGCCTCGACGTATCCGTCAAGGACAACGGCTCCGGCGGCCAAGGCTGCTTCACGGGCGTCGGCGGCGTAGGTGGCGGTGTTCATCGGGCATTCCTCGCGGTCAGGTCGTGTTCGGTGTTCTGCAGTGCCTGCAGGTGTTCAGGGGGCAGCGCGCCGGTGAGGGTGCCCGCCGCAAGGGCCGCGAGGTCCTGCGGTGCGTGCCAGGCGGCGATGTCCACTGCCGTGCCGGTGAAGTCCGGGCGGGGGTCCAGCGGGTGCGCGGTGTTGGCCAGCACCAGGACTGCGTCCATCTGGAGCAGGAGTTCGACGGCGGCTCCCGGGCTGGCACTTCCGGTGAAGGTGATGCTGCCGGCAGGGTCCACGCTGATGCCCTTGAAGAAGGACAACGACGGCGCCACGTCGGCGGGTCCCAGCCCGCTCTTGAGTGCGCCCAGGGTGAGCAGTTCGCGGGCTGCCGGTGATGTGCTGTGGGCGGTTCCGGCCCCGTACCGGGCCGTGTTTCCTTCCAGGGTGGTGGCGCCGGTCAGGGCGTCGTGCCGGGAGGAGGTATCCGCCACGATGGTGGCCATGAGGCGCCCGGCGTCGGAGAGCAGCGGGTGGCCCGTGCCGGGGTACGCCTGCCAGGGGACCTTGACGGTGTCAGCCACGTTGAGGCACTCGTGAAGGGCTCCCGCGCGGTAGAGGAGGGTGTGGACGCAGGCGTCACCGGAGGTATCGGTGAGCCGGATCCTTGTTCCGCGGGCCAGGTTCAGCGTGGTGTAGCGGCCAAAGGCCAGGGATTCCGTCCAGGAGAGCTTCGCCGCTGCGCCGTCCGGCAGTCCTTCCGTCAGGCGTGCCGGGGCTGCGGAGGCGGGCACGAAGCGCATGGTTTCGGCGGTCCTGCCGTGCTGCTCCCTGGCGTGGGCGCGGGCGCCTGCGGTGGTGGCGGTCCCCGTTGCCGGGCTTTCGGTAACTTGTGTCATGTCTGTCCTGTGCTGGTTCTGAAGCGTGCTGGTTCTGAAGCGTGTTGGTTCTGAAATGTGCTGGTCCTGGAGGGGCTCAGGCGCTGGCCGCGAGGTTCCGGCGCCGCACCCAGATGCCCAGGAGCAGGACCACCGTGACCATCAGCGGTGCCGAGTAGAGGAGGAGCCCGTTTTCACCGGAAGGGTCGTAGACCTCGGGCCGCGGCCAGGCGAGGTTGACCACCATCACGGCCCCGTAGAGGACGGCGAGGATGTTGACGGGGAGTCCCCAGCGGCCCAGGGAGAAGAGGCCGGCGGGCAGGGTCTGCCCCACCCGGTTCCAGTCGCCGCGAAGGCGGTTGATGAGCTGCGGCACGGTGACCAGGAGGTAGGCCAGGTAGACCATCACGATGCAGACGCTGCAGAGGGTGGTGAACAGTGCCGCGTTGCCCACGTTGATGGCGAGGACGCCCACGGCCAGGGCGCCGATGATGATCGACGGCCACATGGGGGTTCCCCGGGTGGGGTGGACCGTGGACAGCAGGGCGGACGCGGGGAGCTTGCCGTCCCGTGCCATGGAGAACACCAGGCGCGAGCCGGCGGTCTGGATGGCGAGGGTGCAGACGAAGATGGCGATGGCGACATCCACCAGCAGGACCTTGCCCCAGAAGGTGCCCAGGACTGCGGTGAGGACGTAGGGCAGGCCCTCGGTGGCGAGCCGGCCGTCGTCGAGGCTCGGCGCTGCCATCAGGGCCGTGATGATCATGAGCGCCCCGCCGATGCCCGAGATGAGCAGGGCGGAAAGGATGGTGCGCGGGGCGGTGCGGCGGGGGTCCTTGGTTTCTTCCGAGAGCTCCCCGGCGGAATTGAAGCCCACCATCACGTAGGCGGCCATCAGGCCCGAGACCAGGAAGGCTCCCACCGCGCCGAGGTCGGATGTCTGGAGCACGGTGGTGTCCGCCACCACGTCCGGTCCGCGCTGGGCGGCGCTGATGAGGGCAAGGATCACGGCCACGACGCCCACGATCTCGCAGGTCACGCCGACCGAGTTCACATGGGCCATGAGCTTGACCCCGAGCGAGTTGATGATGGTGGTGGCCACCAGGAGGACGGCTCCGAGGATCACTGCGTTGGCGGCTCCCGTGACGGTGTTCAGAGCAGGATCGCCGCCCACCACCTGGAAGCCGTCCCACAGCTGGGGCAGCACCACCTGGAGGGCGATGGCTGCGGCTGCGGCGGTGACAACCTGGGCGATGGCCATGAACCAGCCTGCGAACCAGCCCACGCCTTCCCCGCCGACCCGGCGCGCCCACTGGTACACCGCTCCTGACAGCGGGTAGCGGGCGGCGAGCTCCGCGAAGTTCAGGGCCACGAGCAGCTGGCCCACCAGGACCACCGGCCACGTCCAGAAGAAGGCCGGACCGGCAAAGGAGTAGCCGAACGCGAACAGCTGGAAGATGGTGGTCAGGATGGACACGAAGGAAAAACCGGCCGCGAAGGAGGCGTAGCGGCCGAGTTTGCGGTGGAGGGTGGGCTGGTAGCCCAGGGACGTCAGGTCCGCATCGTCCTCATGGACGGTGGGAAGAACGGTTGAGGTCATCAGATTCTCCGGGGGCTGGGATGCGTGGCGGGGGCCGCCGGTACTGCAGCACTCGGCCGAAAGCTGCGGAATACCGGTCACTTGATAGTTTTCCAGCGGGATGCCCCCGGGGAGTTTCCCCCCTGTAAAAGGCGGATAGACATCTTGTTTCGGCAGTATTTCCGTTCCCTCACCGCTGATGCGGGCGCGGTAGGCCGCTCCGCATCGGCGGTGGGGCAATGCAAGAATGATGCGGTGACTTCAGCCGGACCGGGACGACCTCGCAGCCAACAACCCTCCAGGCCAGGGGCCACGGCACGGGACGAAATCCTCGATGCAGCCGCCGAGCTGTTCACCACGCAGGGGTTCGCCACCACGTCCACGCGGTCCATTGCGGAGGCGGTAGGGATCAGGCAGTCGTCCCTGTACCACCACTTCAAGACCAAGGACGACATCCTCGAGCACCTGCTGGAGGGCACCGTCCTGGCAGGGCTGGAGTTTGCGCGTGCGGTGGCTGCCCTGCCGCGGGCCGAAGGGGAGGCAGCCGGCCGGCTTCACGCCGTCGCGCTTTACGACGGAACGCAACTGTGCAGCGCCCGCTGGAACCTCGGAATCCTCTACCACCTGCCTGAGGCGCGCAGCGGCCGCTTTGCCAGGTTCCTGGCCGACCGTCAGGAACTGCGCAATCTGTACCGGGAGCTGGGCGCCGGACTGCCTCCTGCCGGCACGGCCGGCACGTGGCAGTCCAGCCCGGGAGATTTGGCGTTCCGTCTGGTGGAATCGCTGATCAACCTGCGCGCGGACGGCATGGCAACCTCCGAGTCGCCGCTCCAGGCGGCGGACGCAGGACTCATCCTGTGCGGCCTGGCCGCTGAACTGCCTGCCATCCGGGAGCAGGGCGCGGCGCTCATCGAACGCCTCGGCTGACCGCCGCCGCGGGCCGCAGCCACTGATTTCCTGGGGCGCAGCGTCCATGGTGCCTGCAATCAGGTTGCTCAGCTAGGCTCGGAACATGACGCGTGAGAACATCAGGACCCCCGACGGCGGCACGCTCGAGCTCTTCTCCACGGGTGCCGAACTCGCTTCCGCCGGTTCGGGCGTTGTTATTGTGCCGCCCTCCATGGTGACCGCTGCGGATTACACCAAGTTCGCGCAAAAGCTCAGCGCGGCCCTGGGCCGTCCGGTGCACACGTTCAACAGGCGGGGCCGCGGCTCGTCGTCGCCCCAGCCCGAGGATTACACGCTGGACGTGGACATCCGCGACCTGCATACCGTCATGAAACACACGTCCAGCACGGACGTGTTCGGCCACAGCTTCGGCGGCGCCGTTGCGCTGCACGCGGCCCGGACGCTGCCCGTTGAGCGGCTGGCCGTGTACGATCCCGCCGTCTCCGTAAACCACAGCGTGAAGGCGGACTGGACGGCCGAATACGAGCGCGCCGCCGCTGCCGGCGACGATGACCGCGCCCTGGCCGTGCTGCAGCGCGGGCTTGAAGCCGGCGGCGCATTTTCGTCCCGCATGCCACTCTCCATGCTGACCCTCGCCAACAAGCTGACCGCCGGCACCTCAGAAGGCAAGCAGCAGCGGGAAATGATGCGCACCGGGGTCCGCGAGATCAAGGCAATCATCGCCGCGGACATGCCGGCCGAACCGTTCCTGGCGCTGCCGCTGGAGACCCTGATTGTGGTGGGCGAGAAGAGCCCGGCGTACTTCGGGATTGCCTGCGGCCAGATCCACGATGTCCTCTCGGGCTCCAGCTACACCATCCTTCCCGGCTACGGCCACGACGGCGTGATCAAGGCCCCGGACAAGCTGATCAAGGAGCTCGCTGACTTCTACGCCGGCTGACCCCAACTGGGTAGCAGCAGATGTCGTTTTGACGGCTCATTCCGACATCTGCTGCTACCCAGTTGGGCTAGTGGGCGGAGTGGGCCGGGCCAGCGCCTGGGGTCTTGCGCATCATCGCGGAGAGGACGACGGCGGCCAAGGAGATCACGGTTGCCGTCAGGAAGGCGGCGCTCATTCCCGCGACGAGTCCCGACGCCGCGGACACCACGGCAAAGATGGACACCAACAGCGCGGTGCCGGCGGCGCCGGCCACCTGCTGGGTGGTGCTCATGATGGCCGAGCCGTGGGAGTACAGGTGCGGCGGAAGCGGGTTCAGGCCGGTGGTGAACGCCGGGGTGAACAGCAGCGCCAGGCCGAAACTCAGCCCCACGTGCAGGGTGACGATCCACGCCACGGCCGTGCCGGCGTCGAGCATTGAAAACTGCCAGAGGGACAGGACCATCAGGACGGACCCGGAGACGGTGAGCGGCAGCGGCCCCACCTTGTCGAACAGCCGGCCGATGACCGGACCCAGCAGGCCCATGGCCAGGCCGCCCGGGAGCAGCGCGAGGCCGGTTTCGAGGGAGCCCAGGCCGCGGACCTCCTGCAGGTAGAGCGGGAGCAGGATGACACCGCCGAACAGCGCCATCATGGCCACCACCATCAGCAGCACGGAGACCGTGAACATCCTGAAGTTGAAGGCGCGCAGGTCCAGCAGCGGAGCTTCGGCCTTCTGCAGCCGCACCTGCCGGAGGACGAAGACCGCGAGGCTTGCCACGCCGACCACCAGGGCCGCGATGGCCGTGGTTCCGGGGCCGGCCTGGCCGCCGTGTCCGCCGCCGATCTGGCTGAGGCCATAGACCAGTCCGCCGAAGGCCGGGACGGTGAGGATGACCGAAAGGAAGTCGAGCCTGGTCTTCTCAGCCTGGCCGATATTGGTCAGGTACTTGGCGCCGATTGCCAGTGCCGCGAGGGCGACCGGGAGCACGAACACGAACATGAAGCGCCAGGTGAAGTGCTCGAGGATCAGCCCGGAGACGGTGGGTCCCATGGCGGGTGCGACGGAGATGGCGATGCTGACGTTGCCCATCACGGCGCCGCGCCTGGCCAGCGGGACCAGGGTGAGGATGGTGGTCATCAGGAGCGGCAGCATGATCGCGGTGCCGCCCGCCTGGATGATGCGGGCCAGCAGGAGCAGCTCAAACCCGGGCGCCACGGCGGCAAGGGCCGTTCCACCGGCGAAAAGGCCCATGGCGAGCATAAAGACGGCCCGGGTGGACAGGCTCTGCAGGATGAATCCGGTGGTGGGGATGACCACGGCCATGGTGAGCATGAAGCCGGTGGACAGCCACTGGACCGTGGGCGCGTCCACCTGCAGGTCCACCATGAGCCGCTGCAGGGCGACGTTCATGATGGTCTCGTTGAGGATCACCACGAAGGTCGCCACCAGCAGCGTGCTGATGATGGTCACCGACTCGCGGGACATCTTCTCCGGCGCGGCGGGTGTGGTTCCTTCGGTGTGGACGGACTGGCCGCTGGCGTTCGGAGAGACTTCGGTAGACATGGGTGTTCCCTCAGGGAGTGCGATGAGTGGGTGCGCGGAACGTGGCCGCTGCAGATGCCAACACTCTACCGGTTGGACTAATTCCCCGGCACCGGAACTTTTCCCAAACCCTGGGGGAACACCTGGGGGCGGTGCTGCCGGACAGCCTGCCCGGCGCGTCTGCTACGCCGTCTGGCCTGCGTGCCGGCCTTCCGAGATTTCCTCCACCAGCTTGCTGTTGAAGGCAGGGAGGTCGTCCGGGGTGCGGCTGGTCACCAGTCCCTGGTCCACCACCACTTCTTCGTCAGTCCAGTTGGCGCCCGCATTCTTCAGGTCGGTCTGCAGGGCGTGGTAGGAGGTGACGTTCCTTCCTGCCAGCACACCGGCTTCGATGAGGAGCCATGGTCCGTGGCAGATGGAGGCCACGGGCTTGTGCTGCTCGAAGAAGCTCCGGGTGAAGCCTTGGGCGTCCTTGTCCACGCGAAGGTGGTCCGCATTGACCACGCCGCCGGGAAGGACCAGGGCGTCGTAGTCCGAGGCGTCCGCCTCTGCGACGGTGAGGTCGACGTCGAAGGTGTCGCCTTTTTCCGTCCCGTTATAACCCTGCAGCTTGCCGCTCTTGGGTGCCACCAGAGTGGGCTGGCCGCCGGCGTCCTTCACTGCCTGCCAGGGACTGGTGAGCTCAACCTGCTCCACGCCGTCCGTCAGCAGGAATGCGACCTTCTTGCCTGCGATGCTGTGTTCTGACATTTTTTCCTCCTGGCTAAGCGGGGGCCGGCACCTGGTCAAAGGCGCCGGCTCCCGCTCGAAAGTTTGCTTGCCGGACAGCTTCCAGCCTAGGAAGAAGAAAAGTCATAAGCAAGCTGACTATTCCGGGTGCCCTCCCCTACTTGACGGAGCCGGCCGTCAGCCCGCCCACAATGAACTTCTGCAGGTAGAGGAACAGGATGAGCACGGGAAGCGCGATCATCACCGAGCCGGCAGCGAAGACGCCAAGGTTGTTGCTGCGGTCCCCGGCGATGATGCCGAACATGCCCACCGCCAGCGTCTTGACGCCGTTGTCCGTCAGGAAGATGCTCGCCAGGATGTACTCGCCGATGACGGCCACGAATGCCAGGAGCCCGGTCACGGCCAGCACCGGCCTGATCAGCGGGAGGATCACGCTGGTGAACGTCCGGAAGTGTCCCGCCCCGTCAATCCGGGCGGCCTCGTCCAGCTCGTGCGGAATGGAATCGAAGAACCCCTTGATCAGCCAGACCTGGCCCAGCGCCCCGCCCATCAGGACCAGCGCATAGCCTGCCAGGGTGTTCAGTCCGATGGCCGGAACCAGCTCGCCGAATTTCGCGATCATCAGGAAGAGTGCCACGACGGCCAGGAACTGCGGGAACATCTGGACCAGGAGCAGCGCCAGCAGCCCGCCGCGCCGCCCGTAGAAGCGGAAGCGGGAGAAGGCGTAGGCCGCAAGCGTGCTCAGCAGGACCTGGGCCACGGAAACCGCAGTGCACAGGACCAGGGTGTTCAGGTACCAGGTTCCGAATGGGCCCTTGGAACCGCCCAGCAGGGTCTCGAAGTTGACCAGGCTGAAGGTGGTGGGAATCAGTTCCGTTGTGGCCACGCTTCCGAGCGGATTGAACGCCGCGGAAATGATGTAAAGGACAGGGAAACCTGCGAAAGCGACGCCGGCCAGGCCCACCATGTGCCGCCAGCCCACTTCCCGCCACCACCGCTTGCCGCGGGGCAGCTCGAGCCCGTCCTTGCGGACCAGCATGTTCGTCCGCCGCGCCGGTGCGCCTTCTTCTGCCGGAGCTTCCGTCAGCAGGTTGGTCATCGCACATCCTCCAAGGCTTTGGTGTAGCGGAACTGGATGCCTGCAAGCACTGCCGTGACAATGAACAGGACTACGGAAATTGCCGACGCGAATCCGAACTCGGCGCCGGCCCCGCCGAACGCGATGCGGTAGGCGCCGCTGATCAGGATGTCCGTGGCGCCGATCTGCCCGCCGCTGGCCGGGAAGGGACCGCCGCCGGTGACCAGCTGGATGACGTTGAAGTTGTTGAAGTTGAACGCGAACGAGGACACCAGAAGCGGTGCCACGGCCACCAGCAGCAGCGGGAACTGGACCTTGGTGAAGGTGGTCCAGGAGCTGGCGCCGTCGATTTTGGCGGCCTCCGCGATGTCCTGCGGCAGCGCCTGCAGCGCGCCGGTGGCAATCAGGAACATGTAGGGGAAGCCCACCCAGAGGTTGGTCAGCAGCACGGCGACCTTGGCAAGGAACGGGTCGCCCAGCCAGTCGATCTTGGCTCCGCCGAGCATTGAGTTGATGAGCCCGAAGTCCTTGTTGTAGAAGCTTTGCCAGACAATGAAGGAGATGAACACCGGGATGGCGTAGGGAACGATGATGACGGCCCGGTAAAGCTTGAGTCCGCGGATGCGGGGGTCGTTAAGGGCGGTGGCGAGCAGGAGCCCGACGACGAAGGTGGTGGCCACCGAGCCAACGGCGAAGACGAGCGTCCACACGAAGGAGCCGAGCAGGGCCTCACGGACCTGGGGGTCGGTGAAGAGCCGGACGTAGTTGGCGAAGCCGACATTCCGTTCCCAGCTCTGGTCGAACCCCTTGCTGCCGTTCGCGTCCGCGAAGTACTCCCGGTCGCCGAACTGCTGGACCGTGAAGACCTTCCCGGACACAGAATCGGTGATGCTGTCCGTCCCGGCGTCGTAGGTCAGTGTCTGGACGCCTTCGAAGGCGCGGTTGATGCCCTGGGCGCGGATCGCGCCCTTGTCCGTGGGGACCGTCAGTCCGCTGATCTTCGGCCCTGCGGCGTTGACTTCCTTGCCCGTGAGGATCTGGTAGCCGTCGGCACCGCGGACGTAGCCGCCGTCGACCGTCACGTCCTCCCCGGCCAGCGGGCGCAGGCCCTGCTCGTCGCCGGCGAAGATGCCGTTGGCCGGCGCCTCCACCAGGAAGAACGTGAAGGGCCCGTCCGCAACGGACCCCGTGGTACCTACTGTCAGGTTGAAGGTCCTGGACTCCGGAAGCTGGGTCACGGAGTTCCGGACAATGGTGGAAACCGCGTCCTCCTTGGATCCGCGGGTTCCGTCGCCTGAGTTGGTGAAGGACAGCTGCACGGTGGAAAGAATCGGCAGGAGGACAAAGACGGTGAGGAGCAGGGTGCCCGGCAGCAGGTACTTCAGCGGCACCAGGCGCTTGGTGGAATAGACGGCCAGGAGCCCGGCCGCGCCGGCCCACAGTCCGATGAGCAGGGCCCATTCGCCGCCGGCAAGCAGCAGCGGCGTCAGGGATACGGCGGCGCCGAGCACGGCCCCCAGCCCAAGGATCTTGGCCAGCAGGGCGGGGACCGACGCGGTGGAGCCCAGCGAAAGTCCGGGCCCCACCGCCTTCCCCGAGGAGTTCTTGGTTCGGGTGGTCATCGGCTTGTTACTTCAGTGCACCGGCGATTGTCTGGCCGGCCTGCTCCATGGTGGCCGCGGGGTCCGCGCCGCCGGCGATGGCCGCCTCCGCCTGGCCCAGCGGGGCCCACACGGCAGCCATCTGGGGCAGCGAAGGCATGGGGATGCCTGCAGCAGCGGCATCGGCGGCGATCTTGGTGTCAGGATCGGTCTGTGCCACCTCTTCCACCAGGGATGCGATCGCCGGCGGGATGCGGACTGCCTCGTACAGCGCGCGCTGGGTTTCCTTCTGCGATGCGGCGGTCTGGACGAAGGTTTCGGCGAAGGACTTGTTCTTGCCCTTGGACGCGACGTAGAACGACTGCACGCCGGTGAAGGGCTGTGCGGGCTCCATGCCCGCGAAGCCCGGAACGGCGCTCAGGCCGTAGTCAATCCCGGCTTTCTTCACGTCGCCGAGCGCCCATGGGCCGTTCACCATGAAGGCGGTCTTGCCCTGGTTGAACAAGGCGATGGAGTTGTCGGCACTGACGGACGTGCTGAGGACCTTGGAGCCCTTCTCGCCGAGCTCGGCGATCTTCCCGGCAGCCGCGATGGAGCCTTCCTTGCCAACACCGAGGTCTGCGGTGTCGAAGCTGCCGTCGGCCTTCTTGCCGAAGAGGTAGCCTCCTGCGGACGAGTAGAGGGGCTGCATGAAGTAGGCGTCTCCCTTGGGGCCCACCTGCAGGTTCAGCGCCCGCTCGGCGGTCCCGGCGGCCACTGCCGCGTTGCCGGCCGCCAGCAGGTCTTCAAAGGAAGCGGGCGCCTCGGGGGCAAGGGCCTTGTTGCGGATGAGGACCAGGGATTCAACGGAAGCGGGCATGCCGTAGGTCTGGCCGTTGTAGGTCACGGCGTCCGTGGCCACGGGCAGGAGGTCGGCCTTCTGCTCGGCGGTGATCTGGACGGGATCGATGGCGCCGTTCTGGACCAGGTTCCCGATCCAGTCGTGGGCACCCATGACAATGTCCGGGCCGTTGCCTGAGGCGTTGGCCGTGACGAAGTTGGTCTGCAGTTCGGTGGCAACGGTCTGGACTTCCACCGTGATGCCGTTCTCTTCGCCGAACTTGTCGGCGATGGGCTGCAGTGCCTGGACCACGGGGCCGTTGGCCCAGATGACGAGGTCGGCGTCCCCGCGTGCGGGTGCCTCGCCGGAGGCTGCTTCTCCGGCTTGGGGGGCAGCTGCCGCACTTTCGGAGGCAGCGCCTGATGCGCCGCCTGCCGGGGCCTGTCCGCCGGAGCAGCCTGAGGCGAGAAGCATCAGGGAGACGGCGGCCGCCGTCGTGAGTGAAAGCCTGGCCTTGCGGGCCAAGGGCTTGGTAAGAGCTGTGCGCACCGATGCGCCTCCTTCATGAAATTGGGCAACTGCCCGGTGTAAGAAATGCCCACCTTGGGAGATTTCGGCTGTCAGGTGCCAACCCCGGCGGTGAGACAAGTCACAACTGTAAGCGATTCCATTGCGAACGTCCACACGATCAGAGAATTAACGATTCCCGCGTAAATACTGGATGGAAGCCGTTCCATTTTCTGGGCAAATGCCGCTAGCATAACCGGATGACCAACACACTCACCCTAGATGAGTCCGACGTATCCGCTCTCCGGCTGGTGCCGGTCCACCCCGCCGACCACGGCACGGAATGGTGGCGGTCCTCGGTGATTTACCAGATCTATCCCCGCTCGTTCCGGGACCTCAACGGTGACGGCCAGGGCGACCTGCCCGGCATCACGGCCGAGCTGCACCAGCTGGCGGCGCTGGACGTCGACGCTGTCTGGCTCTCACCCTTCTACGTTTCGCCGCAGCGGGACGGCGGGTACGACGTCGCCGATTACTGCGACGTCGATCCCGTGTTCGGCACCCTGGCCGACTTCGACGCGCTGGTGGCCCGGGCAGACTCACTGGGCATCCGGGTGATCATCGACCTCGTGCCGAACCACTGCTCCTCGGACCACGCCCTGTTCCAGGCTGCACTCCAGGCAGGGCCCGGAAGCCCCGAACGGGACATGTTCATCTTCCGGGACGGCCGCGGGGAATCCGGGGAACTGCCGCCCAACAACTGGCAGTCGCACTTCGGCGGCCCTGCCTGGACCCGCATCACCGAGCCCTCCGGCGAGCCCGGCCAGTGGTACGTGCACCTTTTCGATTCCTCCCAGCCCGACTTCAACTGGGACAACCCGGCCGTGCACGCCGAGTTCGAACGCGTCCTGCGCTTCTGGCTCCAGCGTGGCGTTGCAGGCTTCCGCGTGGACGTGGCCCACGCCCTGGTCAAGGCCGCAGGCCTGCCGGACTGGCATGGCCGGCCCGACGGCATCAGCACCGACGACTTCCCAGGCAACCTGGCGCCAATGTTCGGGCAGCCCGAAATCCATGACATCTACCGCAGGTGGCGCGAGGTCCTGGCCGAGTTCGACGGCGATCGCATCCTTTGTGCCGAGGCCAGCATCGATCCACTGTCCCGGCTGACCAACTGGGTCCTGCCGGACCAGATGCACCAGGCGTTCAACTTCGCGTACCTGGGCACCCCGTGGGACGCTGCCCGGCTGCGTGCGGTGATCGAAAGCTCGCTGCGGATGTTTGATTCGGTCGGGGCACCCACCACCTGGGTTCTTTCAAACCACGACGTCGTCCGTCACGCAACGCGCTTCGGCATCGTGGAGCCCGCGGCCCGCCCCGGCGACGGCCTGGGTGCCGAGGATGTCCAGCCCGACGCGGAGCTTGGCCTGCAACGGGCCGCCGCGGCCTCGATGCTGATGCTCGCGCTGCCGGGCGGCGTGTACCTGTACCAGGGCGAAGAACTGGGACTGCCCGATCACACCACGATGGACCACACGTTCCGCCAGGACCCGTCATTCAAGCGCACCGCGGGAGAACGCATCGGCCGCGACGGGTGCCGGGTGCCCCTGCCCTGGGAGGCGGCAGCACCGGCTTTCGGTTTCAACAGCACCGGGGAGTCCTGGCTGCCACAGCCGGAGGAGTGGGCAGCGCTGTCACGGGACGTGCAGGACCGGGACGGGTCCTCTGTCCTGTCCCTGTACCGCCGGGCGCTGGGGCTCCGCCGCGCCATGAAGCTCGGAGCCGGCTCCCTGGACTGGCTCGAAGGGTTCTCCGCCCCGGACTGCGTGACGTTCGTGAACAACGGCGTCCTGGTGATGATGAACATGGGGGACGCGCCGGTAGACCTGCCCGGCCTGGAGATCCTGCTCAGCACGGACGGGGACGCAGCCGCCCAGCGTAAACTGGGTCCTGCGCAGTGCATCTGGCTGCGCATGGGGCCAAGCGGAACATCAGAGGGTCAGTGGCAGGAATCAGGGATGTAGCCCGTTTGGCGGGTGTTTCGCAGGCGACGGCGTCGCGGGCTCTGAGCGGCAAGGGCAGTGTGTCCGCCCGGGCCCGGGAGGCCGTGACCGCCGCCGCCAGCGAACTCGGCTTCGTCATGTCCTACCACGCCTCCAGCCTGGCGAGCGGGCGCAGCCACAACATCGGGGTGGTCCTTCCCTTCGTCAACAGGTGGTACTTCGCCACGCTGCTCGAGGGCGCCAATTCCGCGCTGATGGATGCCGGCTACGACCTCACCCTGTACGACTTCCAGGGCGACCGGTACCGGGAATCGGTGCTGGGGGACTTCCTCCTGCGCAAGCGGCTCGACGGCGTTTTGGCCGTTTCGCTCCAGCTCAACGCGCACGAGACCGAACAGATCCTCGCGGCCGGGATCCCGGTGGTCGGAGTGGGCGGCCCGCTGCCCGGGATCCCCACCCTCCGGATTGACGATGTGGAGGTGGGCCGGCGCGCCACCAACCACCTGATCAGCCTCGGGCATTCACGGGTGGCGCACCTCGGCGGCGAGCACGAATACGGCAGGAACTTCGAGATCTCCAGCGGCCGCCGTGCCGGCTACGAGGACGCAATGGCGGAGGCGGGCCTGCCCCTGCGCGCCGCCTGGTCCCTTATTTCCGACTACTCGGCGAACGAGGCGTACAGGGAGACAAAGCACCTGCTCGCGGACGCTGCCGAGCGGCCTACTGCCATCTTCTGCGCCTCCGACGAAATGGCCATCGGCGCAATGCTGGCGGCCCGCGACCTTGGGCTGCGGATCCCCGAGGAGCTGTCCGTCATCGGGGTGGACGGCCACGAAATGGGCGAAATCCTGGGACTAACCACCATCGACCAGTTTCCGCGGAACCAGGGCACGCGGGCTGTGGAGCGCCTGCTGGCGCTGGTGCAAGGGGACGGCGACGCAGTGGAACCAGCGGATGAGCTGATGGAGACCCGCCTGGTGGTCCGTTCCAGCACCTCCGCACCCCGCATCCCCGCCGGGCAGCCCGGCTCCTAAGAGCGGTTGGCCTTCGAACAACGGTTGGGTGACAGCAGCGTGCAGTCAGCCGCTGTGGTGCCCGATCAGCCAGACCGCCATCTGCCGGGCACGTTCGGCGGCCAGCATGTCACCCTCCACGGCCTGGATGACGGAACCCTTCATCAGGATCAGCAGCGAGCGGGCAAACTCTTCGGGGCGCACCAGCCCTGCCTCTTCCGCCACGGCCTGGACATGGCCGCGGATCTTTGCCAGGTAATCGATGCTGGCCTGCCCCAGCGGATGGGCCGGCCCCATCTCCAGCATGACCCTCACAAACGAACAGGCCTCGAAATCCTCGCGCAGGAACCACTCCCCGAACACGTCGAAGATGGCCAGCAGCTGCTCCTGGGGAGTGCTGCCCCGGCGGCGGGCCTCGGAAAGAATTCCGTTCATGGTCCACTGTTTGTCCCGCTGCTCCAGGAAGGCGAACACCAGGGAATCCTTGGACGGAAAATGCCGGTAGAAAGTGGCTTTGGCAACCCCGGACCGCTCAATGAGCTCGTTGACGCCCACGTCCCGCACGCCGCGGGTGGAGAACAGCTCGTAGGCAACGGCCATGATCCTGTCCACCGAATGGGCAGGACCGGATTCCGCCACCGCGGCAGCTTCGGGAAACGCCGGGACTTTAGCCTCTGGATTCATCGCAAAGTCAGTCTACTCCGGGGAAGACAGACCGGTCTTCCCACCTGTAATGTTTCCCATAGCGCAGTGCTTCGACGCCGCGGAGGCCCCCACGCAGGCCGCCCCGGACAGGTGCAAGGAGGCCCCGATGTCAGCAGAGCGGATGTTCCAGAGCGTTCCCTCGGACCCTGATCCCTGGATGGCCGATGACACCCCGTCCGAGATCCGGCAGTTCGCCATTGAGTCCCTCCGATGGCAGGCCCAGGAAATTATTGATGAGGTTCTCTGCAGCCGCGAACCCGGCGAGGAGCTGGCCAGGGCCCGGCTGCGCCGCTGCGTCGCCAGGCACCCCGGCAGGCCGGAACGCGCATTGCTCGAACAGCTGATGACCAACCGCGAAGATCCGTGCATGTAGCAGCCCCGGCGTCAGGAACTCAGCGGTGCGTTGTCGATCAGCCGCACCGGCCCAACCCTGGCGGCGATGAGCGCAAGCGCGTCACCGCTGAACGGCGTCTCCCGGCAGTTCTCCGCGAGCGGCTCCAGGGTCTCCGGGTCCACCACGTCGAAGTAGTCCAGCGCCACCAGCGGCTGGGACTCCACCAGGGCCCGGGCTGAGTCAAGGTCCAGCGGTTCGCGGGCGACTGCCCGTTCCTCCAGCAGCCGGAGTGCCCGCGACAGCACCAGGGCGGCCTCCCGCTCTTCCTCCGAAAGGAAGCGGTTGCGGCTGGACAACGCCAGCCCGTCGACCGCGCGCACCGTGGGTACCCCCACGATCTCCACCGGGAAATTGAGGTCGGCCACCATGCGCCGGACCAGGGCCAGTTGCTGCGCGTCCTTCTGGCCGAAGTAGGCCCGGTAGGCAGGCAGGCTTCCCGGTGCGGCAGCGCCGGCAGGCAGCCCCGCGGCGGGCAGGCCGTAGTGGAGGAGCTTGGCCACCACCGTCAGGGCACCGTCAAAGTGGCCCGGCCGGGAGGCGCCCTCCCATTTTTCGCCCAACCGGCCCGAGGTGATGCGCACCAGCGGTTCCCCGCCGGGGTAGACCTCCTCAACCGACGGCGCGAAAACCAGGTTCACGCCCTGCTCCTCCAGCAGTGCAAGGTCGGCGTCCAGCGTGCGCGGGTAGCGGTCCAGGTCCACGGCGTCGCCGAACTGCAGCGGGTTGACGAAGATGGTGGCCACCACAACGTCGTTCTGTTCGACGGCGGCGCGCGCCAGGGCGGCATGGCCCTCGTGGAGCGCACCCATGGTGGGCACGAGCCCCTGGGATCTGCCCTGCCCGGAGCCCAGCAGCCGGGCACCTTCGGTTCTAAGGCCGGCCACCGTGGTGGCAAGTTTGATGGGCATTGTCAGTCCTCCTCAGGATCGAGGGCCTGGCGCAGCCCCTCCAGCTGGTCCGGCTTCAGCAGCCCGCGCCCCTCTGCCCGCAGGGCGGTGGCGCGTGCCATGGCAAGGTAGGCGGCCAGCACATCGCCATGCCCGCCGCCGTCGAACTCCCGCAGCGCCTCCGCGTGCGCCGCGACGGTGCCAACGTCGCCGCGCGCCACCGGACCGGTCAGGGCGGACTCCCCTGACGCCAGGGCATTCTCCAGCGTGGCCCGCAGGAGCGGGCCCAGCATGCGTTCCGGCAGCTCCACTCCCACCGAGCGCAGCAGCTCTGAGGACTGCGCAACGAGGGTGACCAGGTGGTTGGAGCCGTGCGCCAGGGCTGCGTGGTAGAGCGTGCGGTCCGCCTCGGCAATGGCCACCGGCTCGGCGCCCATTTCCACCACCAGCGCCAGGGCGATGGGAAGCATGGCGGCGTCGGCCGTGACGCCAAAGGTGCAGTCCAGCAGCCGGGTGAGGTCCAGGCTCATCCCCGTGAACGTCATGGCGGGGTGCAGCGCCAGCGGGACGGCTCCGGCAGCCCGGACCGGGTGCAGGACGCCCACGCCAAACCGGCCGGAGGTATGCGCAACCAGCTGGCCCGGCTGCCATGCGCCCAGCTTCGCGAGCCCGTCCACCAGGCCCGGGAGGGCGTCGTCGGGGACGGCCAGCAGGACCAGTTCCGCCCGCTCAACGATCTCCTGCACTTCCAGGACGGGCACGCCGGGGAGCAGCGTTTCTGCGCGCTCACGGCTCGCCTCGGACACCGCCGAAACGCCGACGACGGCATGTTCCGCGGCGCGCAGGGCGGCGCCAAGGACCGCCCCCACTTTGCCAGCGCCGATGATTCCGACGCCGAGGCGTCCCGGCTTAGCCATGCTGACCGCCTTCCTGTTGCTGTGGGGCTGGGATTTCCAGGGTGGACAGGTTTTCCAGGGGGGTTGGGCTTTCCAGGGGCCCGGCCACTGGTCCGGTGCCGGCCGCCGCGGCATCGGGCACCACCTGCCGGAGCCATTGTTCGGTGGTTTGCCGCTTCCTGGCCAGCCGGGCGCGCGCAGACTGTTCGTCGAACAACGACAGGGCCACCTCCGCAGCGGCTTGGGCCAGCCGCGGCACCACGGGTCCGGGGGTGGTGTGGAGCACCAGGTCGGCAACGCGGAACCGGCGTGCCAGCGGGCCCTGGTGCAGGGCGATGGACTGCGTGCGCTGGTGCGGAACCACCACAAGCTGGCGCCACCAGCGCCCCGAGCGCAGCAGCAGGGCGGTGTCCGTGGCCGCGAACCCGTTCCGCCGCCAGCCCAGCGGCGCGAGCCAGCGGGCCCTCTGCGGCGTGGTGACGAATCCGCCGTCGGAATCCAGTCCGTTCAGCCCGGCGCCGAAAACGACGGCGGGCTGCGGGGTTCCAGGGTCCGGCAGCACCAGGGCGAGCATGGCCATCACATCCGCCAGCGTGCCGACGGGCAGGAGGGTGGTCCGGGCGGACCCTTCTCCGGCGTTCTCCACCACACCGTAGCCGGCCACGTTGACCTGCATCCTGTACCAGCCCAGCGGACGCCACAGCGGCGGCTGGGTGACCTTCAAGGCCTGAATGCGCCCTGGCGGCAGGGTCTGCGCCTGGGTGTCCAGCAGGCCGTAGCGGAGCCGGATGCCGTCCGGGGAGATCGCGGCGGTGAAGTTGTAGCCCTTGTTGAACAGTCCCCAGTAGCTGGCTGCCAGGCCAAGGCCCGCAGGGATGAGGTAGAGGTAGAACGCCTGGCTGTCCGTAGCGGCTGCGAGCACCACGGAGGCTATGCCTCCCACCACCACGAAGAAGCTCTGCTCGCTGAGCAGCAGGGAACCCACAAGGCGCTGCGGCGGCACGGACAGGACCTGGAATTCGGGCGCCTCGGGTAGGGGCTGCTCCGGGTGGGCGGGGTCAACGGCCACGCCGGCGGCACGGGCCAGGATGGTGGCGCGGAGCTGCCGGGCGTCGTCGATCTTCAGGTAGGCCAGGCGCACCGCCGACTCTCCGGCGTCGGCCACCTCGAACTTGAGTTCGGCGAGGCCGAAGATCCGGGCCAGCAGGGGCTGCACGATGTCGATGGCCTGGACCCGGTCCAGCCTCGCCTGGCGCTGCTGCCGGAAAAGGAACCCGGTATTGACCCTGACGTAGCCGCCGGACACCTGGTACTTGGTGAAGTACCAGGTGAGGAGGAAGCCCAGGACCGAGACCAGCAGCACCGCTCCGCCGCCGGCCAGCAGCCAGGAAGCCCGGCCGGCGAGCTCTTCCTCAAAGACCGGCCCGCCCTGCAGCGAGCGTTCGAAGACGTCACGGCCGAAGAAGAAAGCTATGGCTGCCAGGGCCACCCAGCCGCGGATGAAGGGCGACGCCGGGTGCACGCGCAGCCATTCGCCGTCGGACGGCCCGGTTGGCTGCGCGGTGGCCGGGTGCGCGGTGGCCGGCTGCGCTGCAGCCGGGGTGCCGCCTGCGTCAGAAACGGGGGCGGCGGGCCCGGGACGCGGTTCCTCCGCAGTCACAGCCCTGCCAGCCTGGCTTCGCCCCGCGCCGCCAGCTGCTCGCGCAGCCGTGCACCTTCTGCGGCGGGCAGGCCCGGGATCTGGGCGTTGGTGCCGGGTGAGGCGGTGTGGAGCTTGAGCGTACACAGGCCCAGTCCGCGCTCCACCGGGCCCACGCCGATGTCCACATACTGCATGCGCCCGTAGGGGACGGCCATGGTGCGCTGGAAGAAGATGCCGGTCCTGATCAGGAGGTCGTCATCGCGTTCGGCATAACCGATGGCACGGACCTGCCGCGGGATGAGCGCCAGCCGCCAAAGGGCTGCCACCAACGCCACCGCGGGCACTGTGGCTGCCAGCCAAAGCGGCGGCCAGGCCCACACGCCTGCGAGGACAAGCACCAGCGGAAGGGACAACACCAGCACGGTGGCCAGGTTGGCCAGGGCCCACTGCACCATCCTGACGGTGACGTACTTCGGGGACACGCGCTGCCAGGTGATGCCGGGAGGGTCAATCGCCTCGGTATGCATACTCGCCTTCCCCGGCGGCTTCACCGTGCACGGTGCGGCCGGGTTTACCTTCGATGCCCTTGGTGTCGCCGTCCTCCGGCGGGATCTTGCAGAACCGCTCCACGAGCAGGCCCACCACGATCATCACCAGTCCCCCGCCGGCCATGGCGAGTGCCAGCCAGGTGATGCCCTGGTTGCTGCGCAGGCTCCAGATGCGGAGCTGGTCCAGGAAGATGCCCACGTGCCAGCCCAGCAGCACGGTGCCGGCGTAGGCGCAGGCCTGGGCCAGGACCAGGGTCCGCGCGGCGAGGAGCGGGTCAAGAACGGGCCGTTTCCTGGTTCCGTTTTTTGTGCCCGTCCCGGCACCGGTGCCGTTGAGGCTGTTGCGCCACTTCAGCACCCGGATGCCCAGGATCAGGGTGATGGCCACGATCACGCCCATGGTGGCCAGGGCAGTGGCCGGGAGGACGGGGGTGGACATGCTGAACCGGCTGGTCACCACCGTGGCGGACCAGCCCGCCACGGCCAGGATGAAGCCGATCAGCAGGAGGCGCAGCGGATTGATGGGTTTCATCGCTCTTCCACCGCCCCGGCCGTGGGTACGCCGTCGAAGTCACCGAAGCCGTCAAAGGGTGCGAGGTCGCCAAAATCGTCAGCCCGGGCGGCCAGGGCGCTGATCCGCTCCCCGTCGAGGGTGGCAGCCGGCTCGATGAGCGACCACGGGTAGAGGACAAAGGCGCGGACGGCGGCGCGGGGGTGGGGCAGGGTAAGGGTGGGGTCGTCGCTGCGGACGTCGCCGTAGGTGATGATGTCGACGTCGAGCGTCCGCGGACCCCAGCGCACCTCCCGCACGCGGTGGTGCTTGTTCTCCACGGCCTGGCAGTGTTCCAGCAGTTCGTGCGGGGCCAGGCTGGTTTCCACCGTGATCACCATGTTGAGGAAATCCGGCTGGTTGGGGGGACCGCCCACCGCCCTCGTCTGCACAACCGGCGAGACGGCGAGCAACCGCACCTCCGGCGGATCAACGAGGTCGGCCACAGCCTCGGACAGGGTGTCGTTGCGCTCACCGAGGTTGCTGCCGAGCGCCAGGACCGCCTTGGTATAGCCGCTGTTCATGGCCACCCCTGGGCTTGCTTGTCCCCGGCGCGGTTTTCCCCGTCGCGTTCTTCCCCAACGGGCCGGGCGCGGTGGACGCTGACCGCCACGTCGCCGAAGGGAACCTCGATGGGCGCCTGCGGCTTGTGGACGGTGATATCCACGGCCTCCAGACGGAACTCGGACAGCAGGCCGTCAGCGATCCGCACTGCCAGGGCTTCTATCAGGTTCAGCGGCTCGCCGGAGATCCACTCGGTAATACGCTGCGCCACCTCGCCGTAGTGCGCGGTGTCCCGGACGTCGTCGGACTCCGCAGCCTTGGCGAAATCCAGGTACAGCACTGCGTCCACAACAAAAGGCTGGCCCTCGCGGCGTTCAAAATCAAACACGCCGTGATGGCCGACGGCGGTCACCCCGCTCAGCGTAATCCTGTCCATGGCGCGCGGCTTAGCTGTCGGCGCGGGGTGCGGCCACGCGCGCGGCAACCTTGACGGCGTCAAGGCTGGGGCCGACGTCGTGCACGCGGACGGCCCAGGCGCCGCGGTAGGCGCTGATGGCGGTGATGGCAGCGGTGGCGCCGTCGCGCTCCTCCGGGGCGGCAGCCTTGCCGGCCACTGTGAGCAGGGTTCCGAGGAACCGCTTGCGTGAGGCCCCCACCAGGACGCGGTGGCCCAGGCTGTCCAGCTGGTCCAGGTTCTGCAGGAGCTCCCAGTTCTGGGCGTCGTTCTTGGCGAACCCCAGGCCCGGGTCCACGATGATCTTTTCCGCGGTGACGCCGGCGGCGTACAGCTTGTCCCGGACGCCTGCGAGTTCGGCCACCACTTCCCCCGCCACGTCCTTGTAGTCGGCCAGCGAATTCATGGTGCGCGCGTCCCCGCGGCGGTGGGTGAGGATGTACGGAACCTTGGCGGCCGCCACGAACTCCGCCATTTCCGGTTCGATGCTGAGGCCTGAGATGTCATTGACAATGGCAGCGCCGGCTTCCACCGCGGCGGCGGCGGTGGAGGCGTGCGTGGTGTCGATGCTGACGAGCGCCCCGGCCTTCACCAGTGCCTGGATGACGGGGATGACGCGCTGCTGTTCTTCCTCCGGACTGACGTCCTCGGCACCGGGCCGGGTGGATTCGCCGCCGACGTCAATGATGTCCGCACCGGCGTAGAACATGCGGAGCCCCGCCGCGATGGCGGTGTCCGCGGTGGCGTGGCGGCCGCCGTCGCTGAACGAATCCGGGGTGACGTTCAGGATGCCCATGACCAGTGTGCGGTCCGTAGGCAGGTCTTCGAACCGGGCCGCCGGCCGCGGTTTGCGAAGGATGGGCAGGGGGGACGTTGCGGGGCCGGTTCCCGGCGCTGCAGCTAGTGAGTCCATGGTCTGAGGTTTACCTTCCGAGGATGAGGCTCATGGCTTCGGCACGGGTGGCCGGGTCATGAAGCTGCCCGCGGACCGCGCTGGTGACGGTCTTCGCTCCGGGCTTGCGGATACCGCGCATTGACATGCACATGTGTTCGCATTCAACAACGACGATGGCGCCACGGGGTTTGAGGTAGCGGACCATCGCCTCGACGATCTCAGTGGTGAGCCGCTCCTGCACCTGCGGGCGGCGGGCGTAGATGTCCACGAGCCGGGCCAGCTTGCTCAGGCCCGTCACCTTGCCCTCGTGCGACGGGATGTAGCCCACGTGGGCCACCCCGTGGAACGGCACCAGGTGGTGCTCGCAGGTGGAATAGAACGGGATGTCCTTGACCAGGACGAGTTCCTCATGGTCAAGGTCGAAAGTGGTGGACAGGACGTCCGCGGGGTCGTGGTGCAGCCCGGCAAACACCTCGGCGTAGGCCTTGGCCACGCGCTTGGGGGTGTCGATGAGGCCGCCGCGGTCCGGGTCCTCTCCGATGGCAAGGAGAATCTCACGGACGGCCGCCTCTATCCGGGGCCGGTCCACCTTCTGGTGCTTTGAGTGGTGGGCGCCGCCCTCCGCCGGGTATCCGGCGGAGGCGGGAACGTCGTCGTCGTCGAAGTGGGTCACGTAGAAAGCTTAGCCGCGAAGGGTGTCAGGGCCCGCGTCGGTGACGCCGCCCTGGAACGGAGCATCCTCCGGAACACCCTGCGGGTGCGGCGGCTGGGCGTCGAGCGGCTCATCCAGCCGCGCCTGCTTCGCCTCCTCCTGGGCCTCGCGTTCCGCCCTCTCCTGGCGGGACTCCACCGGACCCGCCATCTGGACCGGCCGGGACTCCTTGGACAGCCACACTTCGCGGAAATCCCGTTTGCGGATGTCGCGGAAGATGTCGGCGATCTCGGACTGGTTCAGGGTTTCGCGTTCCAGCAGCTCGAGGGCCAGGCGGTCCAGGACGTCGCGGTTTTCGGTGAGGATGGCGTAGGCCTCGTCGTGGGCCTGGTCGATGAGCCGGCGCACTTCCTCGTCCACCACGTAGGCGATCTGGTCAGAGTAGTTCCGCTCGTGCCCGGCGTCGCGGCCCAGGAAGGGCTCGCCGCCGCCCTGGCCCAGCCGGACGGCGCCGACGCGCTCGCTCATGCCGTACTCGGTGACCATCTTGCGTGCGGTGCCGGTGGCCTTTTCGATGTCGTTGGACGCGCCGGTTGACGGGTCGTGGAACACGATTTCTTCTGCAACGCGGCCGCCCATGGCGTAGGCCATCTGGTCCAGCAGTTCGTTGCGGGTTACCGAATACTTGTCGTTGTCCGGGACCACCATGGTGTAGCCCAGGGCGCGGCCGCGGGGCAGGATGGTGATCTTGGTGACCGGGGCGGAGTTCCGCAGCGCTGCCGCCACCAGGGCGTGGCCGCCTTCGTGGTAGGCGGTGATCTTGCGCTCGTGCTCCTTCATCACGCGGCTGCGCTTCTGGGGGCCGGCCATGACACGGTCAATGGCCTCGTCCAGGGCGCGGTCGTCGATGAGGTTGGCGTTGGAGCGTGCGGTGAGCAGCGCTGCCTCGTTCAGGACGTTGGCCAGGTCCGCGCCGGTGTACCCGGGGGTCTTCTTGGCCACTGCCTTGAGGTCCACTCCTGGCGCCATCGGCTTGCCCTTCGAATGGACCTGCAGGATCTGGTCGCGGCCGATCAGGTCCGGCGCTTCCACGCCGATCTGACGGTCGAAACGTCCGGGGCGGAGCAGCGCAGGGTCCAGCACGTCCGGGCGGTTGGTGGCGGCGATGAGGATGACGTTGGTCTTGACGTCGAAGCCGTCCATCTCCACCAGGAGCTGGTTGAGGGTCTGTTCGCGTTCGTCGTTGCCGCCGCCGATGCCGGCACCGCGGTGGCGGCCAACGGCGTCTATCTCGTCCACGAAAATGATGGCCGGGGAGTTGGCCTTGGCCTGCTCGAACAGGTCGCGGACGCGTGAGGCACCCACACCCACGAACATTTCCACGAAGTCGGAGCCGGAGATGGAGAAGAAGGGAACGCCGGCCTCGCCTGCGACGGCGCGGGCCAGGAGGGTCTTACCGGTACCCGGAGGGCCGTACAGCAGCACGCCCTTGGGGATCTTGGCGCCGACGGCCTGGAACTTGGCGGGTTCCTGGAGGAATTCCTTGATCTCCTGGAGCTCTTCGACGGCTTCGTCGGATCCGGCGACGTCGGCGAAGGTCACCTGCGGCATGTCCTTGCTGACCATCTTGGCCTTGGACTTGCCGAACTGCATGATCTTGGAGCCGCCGCCCTGCATGCGGGTCATGAGGAACCAGAAAAGGGCGCCCAGGAGGATGACGGGAATCAGCAGGGAGAGCAGGCCGGAGAACCAGTTGCTCTCAATCGGCTGGTCCGTGTAGCCCTGGGCCGGCTTGGCGTCGGTGACGGCCTTGACTACGTCCTCGGCGCGGGCGTCCACGAAGAAGAACTGGACGCTCTTTCCCTTGTCCTGCCCGTCAAGCTGCAGGTTGTCCTTCAAAGTCAGGTCAACGCGGTTTTCGCCGTCGAAGATCTTGGCCTGCTCCACCTGGTCCCCGGAGAGCAGTTCAAGGCCCTTGTCCGTGTCGATCCGTGCCGCACCACCGGGGGCAAGCGTTGCAAAGGCCACCAGGAGCAGACCGACCACGACGACGATCCAGATGCCCGGGCCTTTGAAGAAGTTCTTAGCTTTCATCTGTTCGGGGGCTGGCCCCGTCCCTTCTGGTAGTGCTTCACGGCGAGTAGTCTGCGCGCGTGATGGTGCTGCGTCAGCTTCTAGCTATACACCGTCCGGAGTAGATCACGCATGATGAACGGCAAAAGTTCCCTGTGGGCGTAGCGCCGCCAGGACGGCGGCGGGCCTGGTCAAGGGCGGGGTTCTGCAGGTCATTGCCGACGGCGGCGCGGACGGCGGTCCGGGCGGGCAGCCTACTCGTAAACGTGCGGCGCCAGGGTGCCCACGAAGTCCAGGTTGCGGTACTTCTCGGCGTAGTCCAGGCCGTAGCCGACCACGAATTCGTTGGGGATGTCGTAGCCGACGTACTTGACGTCGATCTCCACCTTGGCGGCGGTGGGCTTGCGGAAGGCGGTGCAGATCTCCACGGATGCCGTGCCGCGCGATTCCAGGTTGGTCTTCAGCCAGGAGAGGGTGAGGCCGGAGTCGATGATGTCCTCGACGATCAGGACGTCCTTGCCCATGAGGTCCGTGTCCAGGTCCTTCAGGATGCGGACAACCCCGGAGGACTGGGTGCCGGAGCCGTAGGAGGACACAGCCATCCAGTCCATGGAAATGTGGCTGTGCAGCGCCCGGGCCAGGTCAGCCATGACCATCACCGCGCCTTTGAGCACGCCCACGATGAGGATTTCGCGGCCCTCGTAGTCCTTGTCGATCTGGGCAGCGAGTTCGGTGATCCGCTGCTGGATCTGTTCCTTGGTGTAGAGAACGTGCTTGAGGTCTGCCTGGACGTCGTTTGAATCCACCAATGGCTCCTGTGTAGATGCGGGGTGCGACTATTTTGCGGGGGGCTTTTGAGGCCGGAGTACTAGCTTCCCACAGCGTGCGGCTTCGCGGGGAACGGGTTTGCCTTTACCGCCGGCAGCCGGGCTGTCCGCGGGTTCCGCGCCGGCCAGCTGCGCGAGGGACAGGCGGTAAGCGCTCACTCCGCCGGGGAGTTCCACGGGCCCGGCCGAGCCGTGCCGCCGCAGCAGCGCCTCCGCCGCCAGAAGGCGCTGGTAGCTGGGCTGCTGCCCGCCGACGTCGGCCGCGGCCTTGGCGATCACGCGGTACCTGATGGCAGCGGGCAGGGCGCGCAACGCCTCCTCCGGAAGGCTCACCTCCGGACCGTTCCGCTCCACGAGCGACGCGAAGGTGGCTTCCGCCACAACCTCGAGGTAGTCGGCGTCGAGCTGCAGGATGGAGGCTGTGCGGGCAAGGGATTCCGCGACGCCGGGACCGAGCTTTTCCTCCAGGTGCGGCAGGACCTCCACGCGCGTCCGGGACCGGGCATAGGACGGGTCCGAGTTGGTGGGGTCGTGCCACGGCTCGAGTTCCTCCACCGCGCAGATCTCTTCCGTGTCCGCCCGGCGAAGCCCCAGGAACGGCCGCAGCAGGGCACCCCTCGCCGGCCTCATGCCTGCCAGCGAGCGCGTGCCAGAGCCGCGCGCCAGGCCCAGGAGCACCTGCTCGGCCTGGTCGTCCAGGGTGTGGCCCAGCAGGATTGCCGCCGCTCCCTGGCTTGCCGCTGCCGCTTCCAGTGCGGCGTGCCGGGCCTCCCGGGCAGCGGCCTCGGGGCCCATGCCGGTGCCGTCCACCGTTACGGTCCGGATTTCCACCGGGGACAGGCCCAGCTCCTGCAGCATTTCCGCGGTCCTGGCGGCGACCCGCGCGGACCCTTCCTGCAGCTGGTGGTCAACCACGGCCGCCCCGACTGTTACCGGGTGGCCGTCCACATGCCCGCGCCGGGCAAAGTACGCGGCCACGGCTGCCAGGGCCAGGGAGTCCGGGCCGCCGCTGCAGGCAACCAGGACGTGCCGCGGATAGCCGGCCTGGGCGAGGGCGTCTCCCAGCGCCTTGCGCGCTGTGCCGACGACGGGCGCCAGCCTGCCGGGCCGTCGTCGTCCACTGCTGAAACCGCCGCTTATGGCGCCCGCGGCGGTGCCCCCAGTGCGGCCCCCGGCGGTGGCTTCGGCGTTGGAAGCGGCTTCAGGCTGGCTGCGCGGCAATCAGAGTCCCATCCGCTCAAGCCACAGCTTGGCGTCGTGGATCTCGGGTTCGGTGGGCAGGTGGTCCGCAGACTCCCAGACCCTGTTGAAGCCTTCCATGCCGGCGGCGTCCACCACGGCGCGGACGAACCTGGCGCCGTCCGAATACTGGCGCATCTTCGCGTCCAGGCCCAGGAGGCTGCGGATGAACTTTTCGATCACGCCGCGGTCCTTGCCGCGGTCGTTGAACCTCTGCCGGATGGTCTTCACGGACGGGATGATGCTGGCGTCCACGGCGTCCATCACCACGTTGGCGTGGCCTTCCAGGAGGCTCATCACAGCGGTGAGGTGCGAGATGGCGGCCTTCTCCTCCGGGTCCTGGAGGAGGTCCAGGATGGCGCCCCGGCCGGGAGTGTTCCCCGAGGCGGTACGGTCCTTCAACGAACGGGCAGCAGCGGTGGCACGCTCCATGAGGGAATCGACGTTGCCCAGCAGGTGCACGCTGAGTTCGTCGATCTGCTCCAGCATGTGGTGCCGGAGCCACGGTGCGGCGGCAAACTGCACGCGGTGGGTCTGTTCGTGCAGGCACACCCAGAGCCGGAAATCCTCCGGGGTGACGTTGAGTTCGCGTTCCACGGCCACAATGTTCGGGGCCACGAGCAGGAGCCTGCCGGCCGGAGGCGCGGTGGAGCCTTCGGCGAGGGCGGCGAAGGGATCGTACTGGCCAAGGACCTTGCTGGCGAGGAAAGCCAGGACGGCGCCGAGCTGGCTTCCGGTGATGGCCCCGCTGACGCTGGCGGCGCCCGGGCTCAGCGTGCCCTGCCTGTTTTCCAGCATCTTTTCCATGGCGGGTTTGAGCATCACGGCGAAGCTCTGCGTGTTGGCCTTGGCCCAGGAGGCGCGGTCCACCACCAGCACGGAGGAGTCGCGGAGGTCGCGCGCGGCTTCCAGCCCGGTGATCTCATGGACATGGTCAACGGACACGTCCGCCAGGCGCCGCAGGCTGCCCACGGCCTCGCTGATGGCGGCCTGGTCCAGCACAGGCCCGGCCGGGACCAGGCGCGCGGCGGTGGAGGCGGCGAGGTCCCAGTTGATCAGGGACTGTGCCGTGGCGGACAACGTCTGGGCTGACGACTCACGTGCGGTGGGCTCCATGGTTCCCATCAGAACACAGCAGGCTGGGGATAGTCCTTAAGTTCGCTCACCGGCGAACCTTCCGGGGCCCTGGATCGCCTGACACACAGAGCCCAGCACCGTTAATCCGGGCGGGGCCGCTCATGTGGCAGTGCTGTGTGGGCGGCAGAGTGGCGGGGGCCGCCCTGGCCCTTCCGCCCCCCCTTAGCGGCAGCCGCAACCGGCGAGCGCCGTGGCGGCGCGGTCCAGCGCCTCCTTGTTCCCCGCGGCACCGGGGGCCAGCCCGTTTCCGATGAAGGAGAAGGCCAGGAGCCGGCCGTCCGCGTCCACCACGTAGCCGCTCAGTGCCAGCACGGTGTTTAGGGTGCCCGTCTTGGCGCGCACCAGGCCCGCACCCCGGGCGGTGGCGGCATCACCGTACCGGGTGTCCAGGGTTCCGGAGAGGCCGGCCACCGGGAAGCCGTCCAGCGCCGACCGGAGCCTGGTGTCCGCTCCGGACGTGATGGCCCGCACCACTTCGGAAAACTGCCGGGCCGGGACCTGGTTGCCCATGGCCAGGCCGCACACGTCCACCAGTTTCATCCCCTCCGCAGCCAGTCCGGCAGCGGCCAGCTGCGCGCCCACCGCTGCCGTGGCGCCGTCGTAGCTGCCCGGCAGCCCGTCGGCCAGCGCTGTCAGCCGGCCCAATGCCTCCGCCAGGTAGTTGTCTGAGTCCTGGAGCATCAGGTTCACCTGCTCCGCAACGGTGGCGGACTGGACTTCGCCCAGCACGACAGGCTGGCTGGTCCCCTCCCCCTCCGGGCGTGCCGGGGTCGTCGTGCGTGCTGGTGCCGCTGAGGTGCCAGCTGCCGGCTGGGGCAGGCGTTCGACGGCGGCTGCCACGGTGAGTCCCGCGGCCGCCCCTGCCGCGCGCAGCCCGGCGGCGAATTCCTCAGCTGCCGTCATTGCCGCGTCCTGCGGGCGCGGTCCGGATGTAACGGCAGGATCGTAGCGGGCGGAATTTAATGCCATGGAATATACGGGAGCGACTTCACCGGCGGCCACGTCCCCTGGTTCCCACGCCGGGTTCAGGGCTGGGCCGGAGAAGAGGGAATCATCCACCAGGACCTTGATCTCCCCTGTGGCGCCGCCCGTTTGCAGCGCCTCCACGGCCTGGGCGGCCAGCGTTGCCAGGCCTGCGTGGCCCATCACCTGGTCCTTCTTGGACCCGCCGGGTCCAAGAAGGACGTCGCCGCCGCCAACCAGCACCACCTGGCCAGGCGCCGGCCCGGCGACAACCCGGGTGGCGAACGTGTGCTCCGGGCCCAGGACCCGCAGGGCAGCGACCGCCGCCAGCAGCTTCATGTTGGACGCCGGCACCCGGCCTTCGGAACCGCCGCGGTCAAACAGGACCTGGCCGGTGAGCGCATCCTGCACCACGGCGGTGAAGGTTCCGCCGCCGTCGGCCGTCAGCAGCGGTTCCAGCTGGGCACTGACGGCGGACGGGAGCGGGACGGGAGCGGAGCCGTCCGGCGGGGCGAGCCCCGGCACGGTAGAAAGCGCGGTTGGAACCTGCTGCCAGGCGGGCGCAGGCGGAGCGGGTGCTGGCGGTTCGGGACCGAGGAAGCCCGGCGCCACCAGCAGCGCTGCCGGGACGGCGAGGGCCACCAGAAGCGCTGCGAGCAGGACCAGCGGCCATGGCCTCCGCACGCCACCGGAGCCGTTCCCCGCCGCCTGCCGGGCACGGCCAAGCCCCTGATCCGTACTGCGTGTTTTGGTCATGCCCGTGCCGGTCCTCAAGTCCTGAAATTTCCCCACAAGTTCCTGATTCCAGGGCCTCTCGCTATATCCTCGATAATAGTCGGCGGCACTGACAGTCCTTTTTGTTGCCCGTCAGAAGTGCCGCGAACCCCCTGACTTGCCGAGGAGCATTCCATGAAGCATGACGTGACCATCGAGATCCCCAAGGGATCGCGCGTCAAGTACGAAGTCGACCACGAGACCGGCCGCGTCCGCCTGGACCGCGTCCTCTTCACCTCCATGCAGTACCCCACGCACTACGGATACTTCGAGAACACCCTCGGTGAAGACGGTGACCCGTTGGACGCACTGGTGCTGCTCCAGGACTTCGACCTGCACCCCGGCGTCATCGTTGAGTCCCGCCCCATCGGCGTGTTCAACATGACCGACGACGGCGGCGGAGATGCCAAGATCCTCTGCGTCCCCGTGGATGCCCGCTTTGACCACATCCAGGAAGTCACCGACGTCAGCGACTTCCTGATCAAGGAAATCGAGCACTTCTTCACCCGTTACAAAGACCTGGAGCCGGGCAAGTGGGTCAAGGCCGAGGGCTGGGGCGACCGCGCCGCCGCCGAAGCCGAGCTCGAAGCCTCCATCAAGCGGTACGTGCCCACGGGCCACTAGTCCCCACCGGCCCACCCACCGTCTCCCGGTGAGGGCGCCAGCTGACGCCCGACGGCGGGTGGCGCGGTTCTTCAGGAACCGCACCACCCGCCGTCGTCATCCCCGGAACTTTTGTCCAGATATGCAGGCTTCAACGCCTTCAAAGCCTGCATATCTGGGCAAAAACTCCCAGGAATTTGTGGAATCGTTGCCCTGTGAGTTCCGAGCCCCTGTTTAGTCCCCCCTGCGGTCCCGTCACAGGCTGGCGGGACGGCGACGTCCTCCGCGCCACCGGGATCCCGTACGCCACCGCCGGACGTTTCCAGCCGCCTGCTCCGGCCCCCGACTGGACCCGGCCGCATGCCGCAACCTCCCCTGCTCCCGCCTGCCCGCAAGGGCCCGTGCCTTTCCTGGACGACATCCTGGGCACCCGCTACGGCGAACTGCCGGGGAGCGAGGACTGCCAGAACCTGTCCATCACCATGCCCGCGGACGTGGACCTGTTCAGCCCGGAAGGCGCGCGGCTGCCCGTGATGGTGTGGATCCACGGCGGTTCCTACACCACCGGATCGGGCGACCTCGCCATCTTCGACCCGGCGGTACTGGTAGCCGAGAACCGCGTGGTGGTGGTCTCGGTGACCTACCGGCTGGGGCTGTTCGGCTTCCTGGCAACCCGCTCGGGCCGGCCTGCCAACCTGGGCCTGCTGGACCAGCTCGAAGCCTTCCGCTGGGTGCAGCGCAACATCGCCGCATTCGGCGGCGATCCCCGCCGGGTCACGGCCTTCGGCCAGTCCGCAGGCGGTGACGCGATCGCCCACTTGATGGCGACGCCCGAAGCCCCGGCACTGTTCCAGCGCGCCATTATCCAAAGCGCCCCCTTGGGCATTTCGCGCGGGCGGGCCAGGATGAACCACGCCATGGGCATCGCCGCCGAGGCCGTCACCGAGGAGACTCCCGCCATGGAAGTGGTGGAACGGGAGGACCACGTGGCGCAGGTGGCGCGGAAGTTCGGGATGCTGGCTGCGATGCCGTTCGGCACCCAGTACGGTCACGCGCCCCTGCCGGAGGAAACCGGGATCGAGGCCGCCTGGAACCGCTCTGCGCCCGGCGTCGAGATCCTGATAGGCCACACCTCCGAGGAGGCGAGGCTGTTCCTTCCCCGCAGCCCCTACCTCAGCCGCCTGGACCGTGTTCCCGTCGCCGGCCCCACCCTCCTCCGGGCCATCAACTGGGTGGTCACGGAGACTGTTTATGGCCGGGCAGCCCGTAAATTCGCCCGCCGGCACGTCCTGGCCGGCGGCAGCGCCCACCGTTACGTGCTGCACTGGCATGCCCCCGGAAACGTCCTCGGCGCCGCGCACACAATCGACCTACCGCTGCTCTTCGGAAAGCGGAGCACGTGGGAGGGAGCAGGACTGGTTGCCGGGGCCGGCTGGGAGGACGTGGACGCCGTGGGACGGGAACTGCGTGCACTGTGGTCACGTTTTGCGCGCGGTGACAGCCTTGGCGAAGAGGGCAGCATTCCGGGCGCCCTGGACTATACGTCGGAGCGGCGTCATCAGCCCCGCCGGCGGCCCCGGGTGGTGGAAACCGTGCTGCGGACAGCGTCCACCAGGATGTCCTGGCGCTGGAAGTAGGCATTGTGGCCGGCGTCCCCGACAACCAGGAGACGGGCGCCGGGCACCGTGGCGGCAACGTGCTCCGCTCCGCGGCGGATTCGCGGCCTTTCTTCCTCCCCGATCAGCACCACCAGCGGGCTGGTTACGGATTCCAGTCCCTGCTGGAAGGCTTCGACGTCCCGTGGGTCAGCGCTGAGGAACTCCCCCTGGCTCTGTTCGAGGCTGCGCGGGTACCTGGCCGCTTCAATGGCTGTGGCGGTTGATCGGACCCTGATATAGCGGGCAAAGTCCTTCGGGTTGTCCTCGATCCACTGCTCCGTGAAGGAGTTTCCCACGCCAAGCCAGATCCCCTCGTCCTGGTCGAGGGAGCTGAACACCTGGAACTTTTCCGGCGTGCCCGCCTGCCCGGGAGGCGGCACCACCAGGGGCCAGCCCATCCCGCAGACCACCAGGGCAGCCGCGCTGCCGGGGTGGCGGACCGCCCAGCGAAGCGTGGTCATGCCACCCATGGACTGCCCCACAATGACCGGGTCTTCCAGGCCCAGGGAACCTATGAAGTGCTCCAGCTCCGCAGCCCGGTCAACCAGCGGTCCCTGCCGCGGGGAGTTCGATGACCAGCCGTGATCGTAGGTGTCGTACGCCAGCACCCGGAAGTCCCGCTCGAGGTCCTGGATGATCGGTTCCCAGCACGCCGCGGCCGAGGCATGGCCATGCAGCAGCACCACCGGCCGGCCGCGGCCGGAGTCCGTGTAGTGGATGTCGTTGCCGAGCAGATCGAGCCAGGGCATGGGGATGTTCCTTTCGGGCCTGGTCAGCCGGGGCGGCCCACCACGCCCCAGCCTTGCAGAACCGGGGCGGGGCGTCATCCGCTGTCCAGTACGGGCTGGCGCGCGCCGGTACAGGCCGGGGCGGCCGGCGGTAGAGTCTGGTCACGTGAAGACGCTCGGAGTGGACCTCGCCGCGGCTGCCAAGAAGACGGCCGTGGCCGTCATCGAATGGAGCCGCGGATCAGCCCGGCTGGTGCACCTCGGGCTGGATGTGCAGGACGAGGAGATCGTTTCCCTCTTCGGTGCCAGCGACATGACCGGCGTGGACTGCCCGGTTGGCTGGCCGGACGCCCTCATTCCCTTCCTGGCCGGGCACCTGGCCTTCGACGCCGGACCCGTGCTGGAGTACGACGGGATTGAGGGACGACGGCTGCTGGCCTACCGGGACACGGACCGCTTCGTCACGGGCCGGACACGCCTGATTCCGCTCAGTGTTTCCGCTGACAGGCTGGCACATCCGGCCATGCGGTGCGCCGTGATCCAGGCAAAGATCGCAGCACTCCACGGGCCGCAGCTCCGGGACGGTTCCGGACGCCTTGCGGAGGTCTATCCGGCCGCGTCGCTGAAAATCTGGGGCCTGAACGCCCGCGGCTACAAGGGACGCGGCAGCTCCGAGGCGGAACGGCTTGCCGTGCTCCTCGGAACCCTCAGGGAACAGGCCCCCTGGCTGGACCTGAACGGCTACGGGGACCGGTTGGCCGGCTCGGACGACATGTTCGACGCCGTCATCGCCGCGCTCACGGCCCGCGCCGTTGCCTTTGGACTGACGGCCGGTCCGGACGAGGCGCACGCCGCAGCCGCCCGCACGGAGGGCTGGATCCACCTGCCGACTTGCGGCCTCGACGGGCTGGTTGCCTAGGGGGAACTAGCCGAGGGTCCAGTTCCGGATCTCCTCCGGGTCCTCACCGTGCGTGCGGGTGTGTTCGCGCGCCCGCATCCGCCGGTCCTGGAGGCTCTGGCGGAGGGATGAATGCCGCTCGGCCAACCCGGGCACGCGGTCGATGGCGTCGATGGCCAGCTGGAACCGGTCAATACCGTTCAGCATCGCCATGTCGAACGGCGTGGTGGTGGTTCCCTCTTCCTTGTAGCCGCGCACGTGCAGCCCGTCCTGGTTGTTGCGGCGGTAGGCAAGCCGGTGGATCAGCGCGGGATAGCCGTGGTACGCAAAAATAATGGGCTTGTCCGCCGTAAAGATCCCGTCGAAGTCCCGCGCCGGAAGCCCGTGGGGGTGCTCGCTCTCATCCTGCAGCCGCATCAGGTCCACCACGTTCACCACCCGGACTTTCAGCCCGGGCGCGCCCTCTTTCAGCAGTTCCGCCGCGGCTACGGTCTCCACCGTGGGGACGTCGCCCGCGCAGGCCATCACGACGTCGGGCTCCTCGCCGGGCACCTCGGACCCCGCGAAGTCCCAGATGCCCAGCCCCCTGCGGCAGTGGTTGGCGGCGTCGGCCGGGCCCAGCCACGTGGGCGAGGGCTGCTTGCCGCTGACCACGATGTTCACGTAGTCCGTGGAGGCCAGGCAGTGGGCCATGACGCACAGCAGGGTGTTGGCGTCGGCCGGCAGGTACACCCGGATGACCTCTGCCTTCTTGTTCACGGCGTGGTCAATGAACCCTGGGTCCTGGTGCGAGAACCCGTTATGGTCCTGCTGCCAGACGTGGGAGGACAGCAGGTAGTTCAGCGAGGGCACCGGCTGGCGCCACGGCAGCTGCCGGTGCACCTTCAGCCACTTGGCGTGCTGGTTGAACATGGAGTCGACAATGTGGATGAAGGCCTCGTAGCAGCTGAAGACGCCGTGCCGGCCGGTGAGGAGGTAGCCCTCCAGCCAGCCCTGGCACAGGTGTTCGCTGAGCACCTCCATCACTCTGCCGGACCGCGCGAGGTGCTCGTCGACGTCGTCAATCCGGTACTGCCATACCTTGTCGGTGACCTCGTAGACGTTCTGCAGGCGGTTGGATGCGGTCTCGTCCGGGCCGAAGAGCCGGAAGGTCTCCATGTTCAGCGAGATGACGTCCCGCATCCACGAGCCGAGCGTGATCATCGGGCTGACGCGGTCCGTCCCGGGCTCAGGGACCTCGACGGCGTGGTCCCGGTACGCGGGCAGCTTCAGCGCCTTGCGGAGCAGCCCGCCGTTGGCATGCGGCGTGGCGCTCATCCTCAGGGAGCCGGCGGGCGCGGCCCCGGCGACGTCGGGCCGGAGCCGGCCGTCGCCGTCGAACAATTCCGCAGGCCGGTAGGACTGGAGCCACTCTTCCAGCTGCTTCAGATGCTCCCCGTTGGTGCGGACCTCCGAGAGGGGCACCTGGTGGCTCCGCCACGTCCCTTCCACCGGCAGCCCGTCCACTGTGCGCGGTCCCGTCCAGCCTTTCGGTGAGCGCAGGACGATCATGGGCCAGCGCGGCGCACCGTCCACATTCGCTGCCCCGTCCGTTCCGGCCGCCGGCGCACGGCGGGATTCCTGGATGGCGCGGATGCCGGCCAGGCTCCGGTCCAGCGCTTCGGCGAAGTCGCGGTGCGCCTGTTCGGTTTTGTCCGGGTCCTTCACCGTGACGAAATACGGCTCGTGGCCGTACCCGCGCAGCAGCTGTTCCAGCTGCTCTTCCGGCATCCGGGCCAGGATGGTGGGGTTGGCGATCTTGTAGCCGTTCAGGTGCAGGATGGGCAGCACGGCACCGTCCGCGGCCGGGTCCAGGAAGTTGTGCGAGTGCCAGCTGGCGGCGAGCGGGCCGGTTTCGGCTTCGCCGTCGCCAATTACGACGGCGGTGACCAGCTGGGGATTGTCCAGCACCGATCCGTACGCGTGGGCCAGGGAGTACCCCAGTTCGCCGCCCTCGCTGATGGAGCCGGGGGTCTCGGGGGCCGCGTGGCTGGGGATGCCGCCCGGGTAGGAAAACTGCCGGAAGAGTTCTGCCATGCCGTCGGCGTCATTGCCCACATGACCGTAGATCTCGGAGTAGGTGCCTTCCAGCCAGGCGTTGGCGACGACGGCGGGGCCGCCATGGCCGGGACCTGCCACGAAGAGCATCTCGGCGGAGTCGCGGCGGATGACGCGGTTCAGGTGGGCATAGACGAAGTTCAGCCCGGGGGTCGTTCCCCAGTGGCCCAGCAGCCGGGATTTCGTGTGCTCGGCCTTCAGCGGCTCGCGCAGCAGCGGGTTGGAGCGGAGGTAGATCTGCCCGACGGAAAGGTAGTTGGCGGCGCGCCACCAGCTGTCCACAAGTTCAAGTTCGTCGTGCCCCATGCTGCTGGTCATAACCGTCCTCACGTAGCGTGCTCCCCCGCTGTCGCCATCCGGCAGGTGCGGCCGTTCCCCCATCGCACCAGAAGGGCCAGCCCGAGGCAACCCCGCTTGCCTTGGGGCTGCTACCAACCGGTAGTCTTTGGATTCAAATGTTCACGCTGACAATCAACCAGACGGACAGCCGGCGCGATGGCGACCGCGTGCCGCAGCTGCTCAAGGACCTGCGGCACATTCCTGCGCGCCTCGACTTCGACCGGTCGGTGGAGGACGAGGTCCAGGGCATTGTGGACTGCCCCCACCAGGCCGTGGAGGCAGCGATGATCGCGCTGCGGTGCGGTTCCTGGTACGTGGGGATCGGCGTCGGGCCCGTCAACGAGCCGTTGCCCAACCAGATCAAGGACGCCTCGGGCCACGGGCTGGTGTACGCACGGCGTGCCGTGGACCGGCTCCGCAACAGCAAGGAGCGGGTGCCCGTTGCGGTGGAGGGCCCGCTGGCGGACATAGCCCACGACGCCGAGGCCGTGCTGCGGCTGCTGGGGCATATTGTGCGGGACCGGTCCGGGGCCGAGTGGCGGGTTCTCGACCTGATGACCCCCGGCGTCCGCGGCCAGCAGAAGGCGGTGGCCCAGGAGCTGGGCATCACCACGCAGGCCGTCAGCAAGGCAGTGGCGCGGGCGCAGTGGAATGAGGAGCACGCGGCCCGGCCTGCGGCGGCAAGGCTGCTGGCCCTGATCCTTGAGGTGCGCTAGCTGTACTAACCCGGTTGGTTGGTGACACGGCTGGCCGGTGAGGCGCCTTTGAGTGCGGTGTGGGGCCTGCGCTGATTGTAGTACTCGATGAAGTCTGGGTAACAGGCTTGCCGTTCGGCTTCTGAGTTGTAGGCCTTGGCGTAGGCCCATTCCTCTTGGAGGATGCGGTTGAAGCGTTCGACCTTGCCGTTGGTTTGGGGCCGGTAGGGGCGTGTGCGTTTGTGCTTGATGCCGGCCTCGGCCAGGACAGCGGCGAAGGCGCGGGAGCGGTAGCAGGAGCCGTTATCGGTGAGCACCCGCTGGATTTTGACGCCCCGGGCGGTGAACGCTGTGATGGCGTTGCGCATGAACGCCGAGGCTGTCTCTTTGGTTTCGTCGGGCAGGATCTCGGAGTATACGAATCGGGAATGGTCATCCACTGCGTGATGGAGGAAGGTATAGCCCCGGACCTGGCCGCGGTCCTTGGACCGGCCTTCTGCGAGGTTCCTGGCCCGGGAGTTCGCTTCGCCTTGTACCCGGCCGTGAACGCGGTGTCCGCCGCCGTTGGGTATGCGGCCGAGCTTCTTGATGTCCACGTGGATCATTTCCCCGGGCCAGGCATATTCGTATCGGCGGGCGTGGTCTCGGCCGCGGATCCTGATCCCTGTGGCCGGGTCGGTGAAGCGCAGCGGCGGACACAGGTAGCGGGTCAGGATGCGGTGGACCGTGGAGACATTCAGGTGCAGGTGGTACGCGATCCGGGCCGGACCCCAGCGACGGTTCACGCGCAGTCCCAGCACACGCCGTTCGGTGCGCATCCGGGTCCGGTGCGGGCACGTCAGGGGCCGGCTCCTGCGGTCTTCCAGCGCAGCCTCACCCAACTCCCGATAGCGGCGGGACCAGCGCGCGGCTGTCGGGACGGAAACGTTGAATCTCTCGGCAGCACGGCGCAAAGGCCAGCCATCAACCACGATGCACCGGGCCAGCTGAAGACGCCCCGAATAGGCCAAAAACGCGTTACGGTGGGACACGAGGACCTCCTGGTTTGTGTTCGCTCTCGACAAGCACCACACAACACCCGGAGGTCCTCTTATTGCGTCAAATCAATCCCCGTGTCATCAACCAGCCGGGACAGTACAGCTAGCGGCTGCCTGCCTTAGCGCTGCGTTGCGGCCATCACCGGTTCGCCGTTGAAGTACTCCAGCTGCCAGCCGTCGATGGCATGGTGGTGCGCCAGGTTCAGGACCGCGTTGTCGATGCTGGTCAGGGTGCTCCCCACGGCGCGGCTTAGGCTGACCCGCAGGAGCGTCCCGTGGGCGACGACGAGGAGCCGGCTGCCGCGGAATTCCTCGGCGAGTGCCTCCAGGGCTGCCAGTCCGCGGTCCGCAGCCTCGTCCTCGCTTTCGGCGCCGCGGAAGCCGCCGGGAATGCGCAACGCCTCCAGCTCGGGACCGGCCTGCATGCCCTCGGCCGGGCCAAAGCTGCGCTCTGTCAGTTCCGGGACGCGGCGGACATCGCTGAGGCCCAGCCCGGCCGCGATCAGGTCCGCGGTTTCGGCGGCCCTGCTCAGGGGCGAGGATACGATCGCGTCCCATTCGTAGGCGGACAGCACAGCGACGGCATCCTGCGCCTGGGCCCGGCCGACGTCGTTCAGGGGAATGTCGGTGGATCCCTGCAGCCGGCGCTGCGCATTCCAGTCTGTCTGGCCGTGGCGGATGAGGGCGAACGTGGTGAGGGTCATGCTGTCCATTCTGCCTTGTGCTGCGTTAGAGCAGGCTGCGCAGCACGTGGGCGGCGCCGTCGTCGAACACTGAGTGTGTGACCTCGTCCGCGGCGGCGATGACTTCCTCGGGCGCCTGCCCCATGGCCACGCCACGCCCGGCCCAGGTGAGCATCTCGATGTCGTTGCGGCCGTCGCCGATGGCCACCGTGAGGTGCTGCTCAATGCCGAGCCTCCCACGGAGGTTCTCCAGTGCACTCGCTTTGGTCACGCCGGCCGCGGCGATGTCCAGCCAGGCCGTCCAGCCCACGGAGTAGGTGACTCCGGCGAGGCCCACGTGTTCGATCGCTTCGTTGAACTCTTCCGGGGTGTTCTCCGTGCTGAAGACCACCACGCGCACGGCCGTGGCTTCGAGCATGGTGTGGAAATCGACGCCGACAGCCTCGACGCCGAAACTGGGGTCCTGGAAGCGTTCGGTGGACAGGAAGTTCCCGTCAGCATCCTCCAGCGCGTACTTGGCCGAGGGGAGCCGTTCCCGGAGCGCGCGGAGGGCGGGTCCGGGATCGAAGGTGGCTTTGTGGATGACCTCATAGCCGCCCTCCAGCCCGGGGTGCAGGCGCAGGGTGACACCGCCGTTGCAGCAGACAGCGTAGCCGCGCTCGATCCCGATCTTTTCGATGATGGGCAAGGTGGCGTTGAGGGACCGGCCTGTGGCGATCATGACCTCGTGCCCGGCAGCCACCACGGCCTGCGCCGATTCGCGGACGCCCGGGGACATGTGGCCGTCGTGGTCCACCAGCGTGCCGTCCACGTCCAGGGCGACCATGAGCTTGTGCCCGTTAGTGTTGTTGTGGTTGTCTCGCCGGTCATCGTTGCCGGCGACTGAGGTTTCAGTCAGCGTTTTCATTCACATAGTGAAGCAGACGACCCACCACGGCGCTAGGACGCAGGCCACAGATATGTTGAACACCGCATTAACACTCGCTGGTTTGCTGCGGCCATGCGGTCACACCCTGCGGGACACCGCCTTCCGGACCCCGCACCCCGGCGTCCGCGGGTGCTTTGACCGTTCCAGGGTGCTCACCGCTACGTGCAGATATCCACATGCACCGGCTCCACGCTTCAACGGTCCTGCAGTCAGCCTGACGATAGTCGCATGCAGCTGATTCATGCCGGCAGCGTCCGCCGCAGTACTGGAGACGTCCGCTCGCTCAGCCGCCGTTATGCCCGCGGCGAGCTGGTCCGCGTCAGGAAGGGCATCTACGCATCAAAAGAAGAGTGGATTTCGCTGCCGCCCTGGGAAAGGTACCGCCAGACAGTCCTGGCAGTGGACCTTGAATTGCCGCAGTCAACGTTCTGCCTGCATACGGCTGCTGTTGTGTGGGACCTGAATCTGCTGGAAGTGCCGGGCTTCGTCCACCTGTCAGGAGCATCGAGGGGGCACGTCGGCCGCTGCGTCCCAACAACGTCCGCTGCCCGGCGGTACTCGGGAGAAACCGGACTGGAACGGATCCCCTCCTACGGCGTCCGCCGGCACCCCGGACCAACAGCGGCGGTCCGCCACAAGAACCTTTTAGTGACGCCCTTACCGGAAACAGTGGTGGGCGTCATTGCCAGGGAAACTTCGCGGCCGGGGTGGTCCTGGCCGACCACGCCATGAGCCGGCGGCGTGCTTCCGGCCCCTACCTGGGCAGAGAGGAACTGCTCAGGCAGGCCTCCCTGCTCACCTCGGAGGCAAGGCGCAGGTGGGTCACGCAGGTCCTCGATTTCGCGGGGACGGACGCGGAGTCGCCGGGCGAGTCACTGAGCAGGGCGCAGATGCATGTTCTCGGGTTCCCGGCTCCCCTCCTGCAGGCAAAAGTGCATGTGGGAGGGGTCCTCATTGCTCGAACTGACTTCCTCTGGCCCCGCCACCGGTTGATTGGGGAGTTCGACGGCGACGCCAAGTATCTGCGCGACGAGTTCCTGGGAGTTCAAACGGCGCGCCAGGCCGTCCTTGCGGAGAAGAAACGCGAGGACAAACTCCGGGCGGCGGGGTTCCGGGTCGTCCGATGGGATTGGGCGACAGCCGCTGATCCTGCGCGGTTTGAAGCATGCCTGCGGCAGGCGGGCTTAGCGAACACGCCCGGAAATACAGGAAGCACCCGCTAACGGACGTTGCACCCGCGGTTTCGCGGGTGCAACGTCCATTCGCGGGTGCCACGTCCATACGCGGGTGCAACCCGGGCGCAGGAGGAGCGGAAGCTACAGGACCGGGAGGACCTCAAGCCCGCCCAGGTACTTCTGCAGCGCCTTGGGCACGTTGACCGAGCCGTCCGCGTTCTGGTGGTGCTCCAGCAGCGCCACAATCCAGCGGGTGGTGGCCAGCGTGCCGTTCAGGGTGGCCACAGCGCGGGTGCCCTTGGCAACCCCCTCCGGATTCACCGCGCGTTCGCGGATGTTCAGGCGGCGGGCCTGGAAGGTGGTGCAGTTGGACGTGGAGGTCAGCTCACGGTACGCGCCCTGGGTGGGGACCCAGGCCTCACAGTCGTACTTCCGTGCGGCGGAGGTACCGAGGTCACCGGCTGCAGTGTCGATCACCCGGTAGGGCAGCTCGCACTTGGCCAGCATTTCCTCTTCCCACGCCAGCAGCCGCTGGTGCTCGGCGGCGGCCTCTTCCACCGTTGTGTAGATGAACATTTCCACCTTGTTGAACTGGTGGACCCGGATGATGCCGCGGGTGTCCTTGCCGTGCGAGCCGGCTTCGCGGCGGTAGCAGGAGCTCTGGCCCGCGTAGCGGATGGGGCCGGCGGAGAAGTCCAGAATCTCGTCCGCGTGGTACCCGGCCAGCGCGACTTCCGAGGTGCCCACCAGGTAAAGGTCGTCTTCGGCAAGACGATAGATCTCGGCGTCGTGCTTTACGTCGAAGCCCGTGCCCTGCATGGTCTCCGGGCGCACCAGCGTGGGCGTGATCATCGGGACGAAGCCGGCTTCGATGGCCTGGTCCATGGCCATCTGCAGCAGCGCCATCTCCAGCCGGGCACCAACGCCGCGGAGGAAGTAGAAGCGGGCACCGGAAACCTTCGCGCCGCGCTCCATGTCAATGGCGCCGATCAGTTCACCGATTTCCAGGTGGTCCCTGGGCTCAAAGTCGGGGAATTCACGCGGGGTGCCCACCGTCTTGACCACCACGTAGTCGTCCTCGCCGCCCTCGGGTACGCCGTCCTCAATGACATTGGGGATGGTGCGAAGCAGCTCATCCTGCTTGCTCTGCGCGGCATCGGCCTCGGCGGAGGCAGCCTTGACCGCGTTGGCCAGCTCCTTGACTTCCGCCAGCAGGGCCTTCTTTTCGTCGCCCTTCGCCTGGGCTACCTTCTTGCCGAACGCGTTCTGCTCGGCCCGGAGGTTCTCGAAGCGGATCAGCGCCGCCCGGCGGGCGGAATCCGCGGAGATGATCGCGTCCACCACTGACTCGTCCGCGCGGCGGGCACGCTGGCTGGCACGGTATTTGTCCGGGTTTTCGCTGAGGTCTTTTACGTCGATCACCACACAAGGGTATCCAATCCCGCGCGCGACGGCGGGCGGCAGCGGACGGGCGGGCCCGCCCGGCTTCCGCCGGGCTACTGTTGAGGCACCATGAGCGACTGGATCCTGTACCTGCTGACCGGGGTGGCCCTTGCGTTTGCCATCTCCAGCTGGTGGGGCGTGCGCAGGCTCAAGGCCCTGCACATCCGCAGTACCGTGGGCGGCGATGCCCAGGATCCGGGCCTCACCGAACAGCGTGTCGCGGTGATCCTCAACCCCATCAAGGCACAGTCGGACGAAGCGAAACGCCTCATCCAGCGAGGCTGCCTTGCGGCAGGCTGGGAGGACCCCGTCTTTTTCGAGACGACGGCGGAGGACCCCGGCTACTCGCAGGTGGCGGCCGCCCTCGCCTCCAGGCCCGACGTCGTCCTGGTGGGCGGCGGCGACGGGACCGTCCGCGTGGTGGCCGAGTCCCTGGTGCACACCAACGTGGCCATGGGCCTGATTCCGCTGGGCACGGGCAACCTCCTGGCGCGGAACGTGGACCTGGACCTGAACGACCTGCACGCCAACGTCAACACCGCCCTGTTCGGCCGGCAGCGCCATATCGACACTGCCCGGATGGGCATCGAAAACTCACGCACCGGCACCTCCTCCGAGCACGTGTTCCTGGTGATCGCCGGTATCGGCATGGACGCTGAAATCCTCGCCGACACCAACGCCGGCCTGAAAAAAGCGGTGGGCTGGCTGGCGTATACCGAGGCAGGCATGCGGCATTTGCCCGGACGCCGGAAGAAGGTCTCGATCTCCCTGGACGGCAGCCCGGAGCAGGTCCGGAACATCCGCAGCGTCCTGTTCGCGAACTGCGGCCTGATCCCGGGCGGCATCGATTTCATTCCGCAGGCCATGATTGACGACGGCATGCTGGACGTGGTGGTGATGAGCCCCCGCAGTGCCCTCGGCTGGCTGCTGATGTACGTCAAGATCATGTTCAAGCACAGCGGGAAACTGCCCGTCATGACCGTCTACCGGTCCGGAAGGGTGGTCATCAAATGTCCCGAACCGATGGCCATCCAGCTGGACGGTGATACGGCCGGTGAAGCCACCAGGCTCACCGTCCAGGTGGAGCCGCGCTCCCTGCTGATCCGGGTCAAGGGCCAGGATTAGCGGCTATTCGCTTTTGCGCTTCTTCTCCTCGGCCGCCTTAGCCGCCGCGTGGGCTTCGGACTGCTCACGGATCATGGCCTGCTCTTCTTCAAAGCGCAGGCGGTCAGCACGGTCGGCGTCGTCCCCGTCCCAATCCTGGTTGTCGGCAGTGGGCCGGGGGTTGACGATCATCCCCTGGCCGTCGTTGTCGGTGCCGCTGGCAGTCATGACGCGCTCCCTTCGCTAGGGGCCATCCCCCGTGTGGATCAAGTAAGCATACGCATTGTCCACAACCCGCGGAAGTACCTGGAACGGCATTCACCTACGCTTTGGGCGAAGCGGAGGAACCGTTTTCGGCGGGCTCTCCTGCAGGCCGGAGAATGCCCGCCACCCACGCCCGTGCCAATTGGAAGGCCTGGTCAGCAGTGTGCGGTTCAACCGATGCTGCCTGCATGTCGGCTCGCGGATATGACCCCAGGAAGCGGGTGGCGGGACTGATGCGGTGGAGCCCGGCCAGGGCGTCGGCCATCCGTTCGTCGCCCACGTGCCCGTCGGCGTCGATGCTGAAGAAGTAGTCCCCGAGGTACTGACCGGTGGGCCGGGACTCGATGCGGCTGAGGTTCACGCCCCGGCTGGCGAACTGATCGAGGATTTCCATGAGGGCGCCGGGCCGGTCCTCGGGGAGCGGGACCACCAGCGTGGTCTTGTCCGCACCTGTGCGCGCGGGCAGGACACCCGGCCGGCTGACCAGGATAAAACGGGTCACGGCGTCCGGGTTGTCGCCGATATCCTCAGCCAGCACCGAGAGTCCGGGCTGCTCCCGGGCCACCAAGGGAGCGCAAATGGCGGCGTCATAATGGCAGTCCTCTTCAAGGAGCCCCAGGGCCGAGGCAGCCGTGGACGGGCCGGGAACATATTCGGCTGACGGAATATTTGCGTCCATCCACAGGCGGCACTGTGCCCAGGCATGGCCGTGGGTTGATACCCTCAGCACGTCAGCCAGGCGGACTCCGGGCCTTGCGACCAGCACGAAGCTGATGGGCACCAGGACTTCGCGGATGATCCGCAGCTCGCCGCCCCCGGCGATCGCGTCGAGCGTGGCGGTGACGCCGCCTTCAACGGAGTTTTCGATCGGGACCATCGCGGCGTGGACTGATCCGTCGCGCACCCAGTCCAGTGCAGCGTTGACGTTCGACGCCGGGACGCGGGTGGCCTGCCCGGCGTCCGGCACCTGCAGGAGGGCTGCCTCGGTGAAGGTACCCTGTGGCCCCAGGAAGGCATAGGTCGGGGAGGACGCGGACATAAACATTCCTTTACGGGATCAGCGCCGACGGGAGCGCCGGCAGAAGCTGCAGCGGGGACATGCCCGGGTCCAAGCCTCCCTGCTAGAGCACCATCGGCTTCAGGCCGTTGTCCGAGACGAGCGGCTTGCCGGCCTCCAGCCACATGTCCATCCCGCCGGAAACGTTGATGGCGGTATAGCCCTGGCCGGTAAGCCACTGCGCAGCGCGGAAGGAGCGCCCGCCGGTGCGGCAGATGACGTAGACATCCTCGTCCGGATCAAGTTCATCCAGCCTCGCCGGGAGCTGGTCCATGGGAATGTGGAGGGCACCATCTGCATGGCCTGCCACCCACTCGTAGTCCTCGCGGACGTCTAGGATGACGGCGTCATCGGGGATGTCGCCGACGGGGACGTTGTCGAAATCGCTCATGGAGGGTCCTGCCTTCGCGGATCGGTGTCGGATTAAAGCCTAGTGCTTCCGCCTCCACCTGGCGGCAGGCCCGGCCCACGTTAAGCTTCTGAGTGACCCTAGGAGGAACCGTTGTTCCCTGCGCAGCCCGCCCCGGCCACTGCCGGAAGCCGAAGCTTCCCGCCACGGCACTGCCCTGGCGTGGAGGCGTGCGGCCTTGCCTGAACTTCACGAACTGCCGGCCGTCGCCCTCCGGGATCTCCTGCGGAAGGGGCAGGTGTCAGCGGCGGAGGCCGCGGCGCATTTCCTCGCCAGGATCGAACAGCAGAACCCGCTGCTGGGCGCTTTCATTACGGTGGCGGCGGAACAGGCGATGGCGGACGCCCGCACCGCTGACTCGGTGCGTTCCCACACCCCTTCCGGGGAACTGCCCCTGCTCCACGGCATGCCCCTGGCTTTCAAGGACCTCACCGACGTGGCGGGTGTGGTGACCACCCACGGCAGTGCGGCCCTGGACCATAAGCCGGCACCCGCGGACGGCCCCCTGGTTGCCCTGCTCAAGGAAGCGGGCGTGACCCCGCTGGGCAAGACCCAGGTTCCCGAATTCGGGCTGACGGCCTACAGCGAAAACCGGATTGCGCCGCCGTCGCGCAATCCCCATGCCCTGAGCCGAAGCTCAGGGGGCTCTTCCGGCGGCAGCGCTGCAGCCGTGGCAGCGGGACTCCTGCCTTTCGCCCCAGGCACCGACGGCGGCGGCTCGGTCCGGATCCCCGCAGCCGCCTGCGGGCTGGTAGGGCTCAAGCCGGGCCGCGGTGTGGTCCCGGCCGGTGAAAGCGCTGGTGATCCCGCGCGGCTGGTGGTGGCCGGTCCCATCGCCCGGGACTCCGTGGATGCGGCGCTCATGATGGACGCCCTGGCGGCACCTGGCGCGGCAGGCAGGCCGGATGGCGGCTACCTTGCAGCGGTAGGCCAGGAGCCTCCCCGGCTGCGGATCGGCATCAGCCTGGACAGCCCGTGGTCCGGCACCTTCCCCTTCATCCCGGAGCAGGATGCGCTGGATGCCCTCCGGGTGGGCGGGGACCTGCTGGAACATGCCGGGCATGCCCTCAGCGACGCTTCCATCCGGTACGACAACCGGTACCCGGACGCCTTCACGTCGGCATGGACAGCCGCAGTGGGCGCGGCCAGGATCAGCCCCCACCGCGAGGCCCTGCTGGCGCCCCTCACCCGCACCTTCCGGCGCCGCGCCCAGCAGCGGAGCCCGGCCAAACTCGCCGAGTCCCTCGCATTCCTGCGCCAGTTCCAGCATGACACCGTGGCGCAGTACGCGCAGTGGGACCTGGTGCTCATGCCGTCCCTCGCCCAGGCACCGCGCCCTGTGGGCTGGTTTACCGGCGCCATGCACGGCACTGACCGCTGGCCCGCGGCGCAGTGGCCGGGAGATGCCGACGGCGATTACCGCAAACAGTGCGAATACGCGCCCTGGTCCTCCATGGTGAACGTGTGCGGACTGCCGGCTATCACGCTCCCCGTGCACTGGACCGGCGGGGCGCCAGGGCAGGGGCTGCCGATGGGAATCCAGCTTGTGGGACCCATGGGATCAGAGTCCCTCCTGCTGCAGGTGGCGCGCCAGCTGGGCTTCTGAACAGCGTGTTTGTGCAGCTGGGGCCGTTGTTGACCTCCTCCTTACGCCGGCTTAATGCGCCTGTAACCCGCGGGGAGCAGACTGGTGCCCGTGCCAGGCCGCGGCACCCTTCCGCCAGCCACTTGCTCGACGAGGAGTTCCCTTATGAAAGCTGAATATCCCAGCACGCCTGCCGGCGGGGTGCGCCCTCAGCCGGACGGCGCCAGGCCGGACCTCAGCAACGCGACTATCAGGGAGGACCTGGCCGGGCGGGGCCGCTGCGCCCTGGTCCATCTCCCCACCGGACGGACCTGCCTCCTGCCGCTCCGGCACCATGGACCGTGCGAGTTCCACCGCCCGCAGGAAGCCGACGACGTCGTCGCCGGCGGATGACCGCGACGGAGGGCATGGGCGCCGGCGGGCATGGGCACAGGAAGCCGGGCCGTGCGCTGCGCAAAAGTGTCGACTCCGCCGCGGATCAGGAGGACGATTAAAGGGCAGTCACTGTGAGGAGGTCTGTGATGTGCTATTCATCCAGCAAGGACTTCGGGTGGGGCATCAGGAAAGAATCCGACAGCAAGCCCGAGGCAAAGCACGAAGCCCCGGCGGAAACTCCGGAGAAGCCGGTCAAGGCACAGGACTTCACGTTCTGGGCATTCCCGAACTGGCGGAAGACACGGACGCCGGGCACCCGTTCAGCTGAACGGAGCAAGGAGAGGGTCTGAGGCCGCGTCAAGGTCAACGGAAGGGTCTTCGCTGAAGGCCCTTCCCATCTTTCCTGGCCGGCGGCAGGCCGGAGCGCGTCCCGCATTGTGCTGCGGCAAACCCTCCCACTATGGTTGAACCATAAGCATGCTTATTATCTGCACGTGACGAAGGGAACCAGCATGAGTACCGGAAACTACCCATCCGCAGGACAGCCGGAACCGGGAACCGGGAACCACGCCGGCATCCCCTCCGCGCCGGCCCGCACGCCCTCCCCCGCGGATTCCACCGCGGACTCCGCCCTGGCCCGTCCGGACGCGGCCCCGCCGGCAAGCACGGGCACGCCTGCGCCACAGCCATCGGCCGCTGCAGACCAGCCAAGGGTGACCCGGGCGGGGGTTGTGTGGGCGGCAGTCGTAGCGGCCCTGGTGCTCCTGATCCTGCTGATCATCTTCATCCTCCAGAACCAGGACCAGGTGGCCGTCCGGTACTTCGGCCTGGAAGGTCTTGTGCCGCTGGGCATGGCGCTGTTTGTTGCCAGCGTGACCGGAGGGGTCCTGGTTGCCATGGCCGGCGGCGCCCGCATCCTCCAGCTCCGCAGGAACGCCCACCGCGCACGGCTGCGGCAACGGAAGTAGGGCGGCGGAACCGGAAGAAGGCGGGTGCAGCGCAGCCGGGCACAGCGATTCCTCCCGTAGAGCGCAGCCGGTCTTGAGTCCGACGGCGGCCTCCGCGGTGCGCGGTCAGCTCACCGCGCGCCGAGGTTGCGGTACTTCGCTGACCGCGCGGCGATGAGCCCATCCACGGGAAGACCGGCGATCGACGCCAGCTCGTATTCGATGGCCCGGGCCATCCGCACGCAGAACTCACGGGGTTCCAGCGAGGCGTCATCGCGCTCGTCCACGATGTGGTCCACCAGGCCGTGGGCATAAAGGGACGCCACATTCACCCCCTGCGCCTGGGCCATCGCGGGTGCATGCTCCACGGTGCGGTGCACGATGGCACTGGCACCCTCGGGAGGCAGGGGGGACAGCCAGCTGTGCTGTGCCGCGATGGTCCTGTCCGCGGGCAGCAGCGCCAGCGCCCCTCCCCCGGACCCCTGGCCCAGCAGCACCGAGACTGACGGCGCGGCCAGCCCGATGAGTTCGTGCAGGGACCGCGCAATCTCTCCTGCCAGTCCGCCTTCCTCCGCCTCCTGCGAGAGCGCCGCACCCGCAGTATCGATGACGGTGAGCAGCGGCAGCCTCAGCTCCTCCGCAAGTTTCATGCCGCGCCGGGCTTCCCGCAGTGAACCGGGGCCCATGCCGGCGGCGGCCTTGCGCAGCGGGCGGGCGTGGCCCAGGACGATGCAGGACTGCCCGCCGAAGCGCGCCAGGGCCAGCAGCAGCCCGGGGTCCTTCTCCCCCTGGCCCGTCCCGTTGAGCGGCAGCGCATCGACGGCACCAAATTTCAGGAGCTGCCTCAGGTCGGGACGCCGGGGATGCCGGGAAATGCCGATGGAGGTCCAGGCGTCCGCAGCAGCGGGCCGCACCGCGAGCGTGGCAGGCGCCTGCGGAAGGGCGGCCTTCTCCCCGCACAGGATGTCCAGGGCCCGGGCCACCAGGCCGGCAAGCTGGCCGGGCTCCACAACGCCGTCGATCAGTCCCTTGCTGAACAGGTTCTCCGAAGTTTGCACGTCTGCAGGGAAAGCCTCCCCGTACAGCGCCTCGTAAACCCGGGGGCCGAGGAACCCCAGCAGTGCCCCGGGTTCGGCCACGTTGATGTGGCCCAGGGATCCCCAGGAGGCCATGACGCCGCCGGTGGTGGGGTGCCGCAGGTAGACGAGGTACGGCAGCCCGGCCTGGCGGTGGGCCCGGACGGCCCCGGTGATCTTCACCATGGACAGGAAGGCCAGTGTCCCTTCCTGCATGCGGGTGCCGCCGGAGGCGGGCCCGGCGAGCAGCGGCAGCCCCTCGGCGGTGGCCCGTTCGACGGCGGCTACGATCCGCTCCGCCGCGGCGTGGCCGATGGAGCCGGCCAGGAAGGAGAATTCGCTGACGATCACCGCCACCCGGCGCCCCCTGATGAGCCCGGCGCCCGTGATCACGGACTCGTCGGTCCCGCTCCGCTCCCGGGCTATTGCCAGGTCGCGGAAGTACTCTGCGGAGACCTCGGGTTCCCGTGCCGGCGCATCCCAGGAAACGAAGGAACCGCGGTCCACCACGTTGTCCAGCAGTTCAGCCGCGCCCAGGTGCCGCACCTTTTCCGTCGTCGGCATGCTACTTCGCCCCGGCGGTCACGGTGGCTGCAAGGCCCGGGCAGTCGCTCGCCTCGCACCGCAAGATTGCCGATGCCATCCGGAGCCAGGACGCTGAGGGGGCGGCGGAGGCCATGCTGGCCCACATCGAGCTGGTCTCGGACGTGGAGCTGCTCCGCTAACTGCACTCCCCTGGCAGGCGGCCGCGCAGTCGACGGGCCAGGCCGCCAAAAAGCTGTTGACCGGGCCCTTCGGCGATCCTAAAATCTGGACATCACCTGAGCCTGCCCCCTGGTGCTTGCAGGTATTCCTTCCGTCGAGGTGCCCCGGAGCCTCTCACTTCCCCTCATATTGCACAGGGCCCAGACCCTTAGCGGAAGCACTGATGATGTCCACAGTCCATGACACCAACCGGGAACCGGAAATACAGCAGGCGCTGCACGGGCTGCGCGCCAGGCTGTCGGGTTCCCTGATCGAGCCGGATGATCCCTTGTACGACGAAGCCCGGCGGGTATGGAACGGCATGATCGATCTCCGGCCACGCGCCGTCGTCCGCGCCGGAGCGATAGCCGACATTGACGCCGTGCTGGATGCCGTCCGGCGCAGCGGCCTGGCGCTGGCCGTCCGTGGCGGGGGGCACAACATCGCCGGACACGGCAGTGTTGAAGGCGGGCTGGTCCTGGACCTGGGACCGCTCAAGCACGTGCACGTGGACGCCGGGAGGAGGCTGGTGACCGTGGAACCCGGAGCCACCCTGGCCGACGTCGACCACGCAACCGCCGCATACAACCTTGCCGTCCCGCTCGGAGTGATCAGCGGAACAGGCGTGGCGGGACTTGCCCTCGGCGGCGGCGTGGGCTGGCTGACACGCTCCAACGGCCTGACCCTGGACAACCTGGAATCCGTGGACGTGGTCACCGCCACCGGGGAACACCTGCGCGCCAGCATGCAGGAGAATCCTGAGCTGTTCTGGGGGCTGCGCGGCGGCGGCGGAAACTTCGGGGTGGCGTCCTCCTTCACCTTCCGCGCCCGGCCCCTGCCGCCCCAGCCGCTGGGAGGGAACCTGTTCTACCGGCCCGAACACTGGCGCAACGCCCTCCTGGCTTTTGCCGGCTGGACCCGGGACCTGCCGGACGGGATGAACCCCATCACCTCGTTCCTGGTCTTCCCGGAAGAGTTCGGGATGGGCAGCGACCCGTGGATGATCATAGGATTCGCGTGGGTGGCAGAGGACCAGCAGGCAGGGCTCGCCCTGGTTGACCAGCTCCGGGCCGCCGCGCCGCCCGACCAAGAGGAAATCGGCCCTACCTCCTGGCTTGACTGGCAGAGCGCCATGGACAGCGTGTTTCCCAAAGGTTCCCGCGGCTACTGGAAGAACGTCTCCTTCTCCCGCCTCGACGGGGAGTCAGTGGATGTCCTGCTGGGCTTCGCCTCCGAGCTGGCATGGGAAGGTACCGGCATTGACATCCACCACATGGAGGGGGCGTTCGGACGGGTGCCGGAGGATGCAACGGCGTTCCCCAACCGTTCTGCCCGCTACTGGCTCAATGTCTACGGCTTCTGGCGGGACCCCAGCGAGGACGAGCGGCTGACCGCGTTCGCCCGCAAGGCCTACGGGCTTATGCAGCCGTTCGCGGAGCACGGCGAATACGTCAACTTCCTGGGCGCCGAGGCGGGGCCCAGGGACGCGGACGCCGCCCGCGCGGCCTACGGGCCGGAGAAGTTCCGGCGCCTGGCAGCCCTCAAGGACCGCTATGATCCCCACAACCTCTTCCGCCTCAATCACAACATCCCGCCAACACAGGCGTTCATGTGATCACAGGCGCCCATGTGATGGGGTGAGCGGCCCTAGAACGTGTACGTGGGTCCGCTGGTGGAACTGGCGATCGCCAGGCCGATGATGGCCAGCAGCCAGAACGCGCCGTAGCCCAGGAGGCACAGGTAGCCCAGGACCAGCCCGGCAATGGACATGCCCCTGCCGGCCGGTTCGCGTTTGAGCGCCATGTGGCCGGTGATGATTGCTGCAATCTGCGGGAGCAGGAGCCAGCCCATGATCACCGAGGCGATGCCGCACACCATGCTGGCGATGCTCAGCGTCTTGGGCTCCGCCTGCATGCCGTAATACCCCTGCGGGGCGTACGGGCCTGCCGGCTGGCCAAAAGGGGCGGGCTGCTGGTTGTACGGGCTCGGCGGCTGGCCGTAGGCACCGCCGTACTGGCCGGGTCCGCTATGCGTGCCTTGCCCGTAGCCACTCCCACGGCCATCCTGCCCGTAGCTGCCCTGCCCGAAGGTCGGCGCGGAGGGCGACTGGCTGCCGTAGGGCGGCACGAAACGGGGCGGTTCAAGGCCGGACGGCGTGCTGGAGTCGGGCTGGCCGGAGTCGGGCTGGCCGGATTCGGGCCGCTGGCTGGGCTGGTCAGACATGGTTCCCCCTAGGAATTGTGGTTCCAGCCTACCCCCGGCCCAGGGGCGGATCTATTGCCCCCAATAGGGAAGGATGTACACCGCAAAGATGACGAACGCCGCAAGCAGGGCCAATCGTCCGGCGCCGCCGGTACCGTGCCGGCGGGCCTTTGGAGCCGCGCGGTGGCCCGCTGGACGGTAGCCTTCCCCCGCCCCGGCGGCCGAAGGGTTGCCCCGGACTGCCGGCCGCACTGACGAACCCGACCTGGCAGCGGGAGCTCCGGCATTCGCCGGTGGCGCCGCGGGCGGAACCACCGTGCCCGGGCGGACGTGCCGGAACGCCATGATGCCCGGTTCCTGCTCATGGGTGAGGTCCTGGCCCAGCTGTGCGTACAGCCCTGCCACGGCCTGCTGGTCCAGCACCTGGGGCAGTGCCTCGATGGCACCCACCACACGCTGCGTGCCGGCCACGGCCACGTCCGACGCGGTCACCCCAAACAGGTCCGGTTGGGCGGCCATGCAGATCAGCGGGCGGACCAGCCGCCGGTACGGCGGCGACACCACGGACGACACCGCGGCACACTGGGCCAGGGCGCCTTCCACCGCCTGCGTCCGTGCGTACCGGCCCTGCCAGAGCACCCCGGACAACACCCGCACCTCGCCGGTCCAGCTCTTGCAGTCGACCACCACTACACCGCCAGGCCCCACGAGGACGTGGTCCAGGCTGGCCTTCGGCCGGCCGGGCCAGTGCACGTCATGGAGCACGTACCAGCCCCGCGGGACCAGCTCGCCAAGCTTGTCCGCAACCACCTTCTCGCTGACGGCATCCGCATCCCAGGGCTTTGTGGCGCCTTCGGCCTCGTCCAGCCGGCGCTTGAGCCTGGCCACCCTTTCGGCGGCCAGCTTGGACTGCTCGGCTTTCCCGTCTCCTGCCCCCATGGCCGCCCCTGCTTCCCTGCCGGAAGGACGACGGCGGGGGGCCGCCGTCGTGCCTTGCTCTCGGATGAATTCCCCGACTTTTTCGAAAGTAACAGGGCGTGCAGCGGCCGGTATATAAGTACTTTGGTGGGGTCTGTACTCAGGTTGACTACTCGTTTGATGACGATCTTCCGTCACAGGCCGGACACAGTGGCCGCATTCCGGACGGATCGTTTTGACTCAGGTCCCTGTCTGGCATGCTGGTGGCATGGCTAGCCGCGCGGGCACAGTTGCCCAACCCCAGGACCTTGTTGACATCACTGCGCTCCTTGACGCGTATTACGACATCACGCCCGATCTCGGTGATCCCGGCCAGCGCGTGGCCTTCGGCACGTCCGGACACCGCGGCTCCAGCCTGAAGGCGTCATTCAACGAGCAACACATCGTTGCCATCACCCAGGCCATCGTGGAGTACCGGGCGGGGCAGGGCATCACCGGGCCGCTGTTCCTGGCAAAGGACACGCACGCCCTCAGCGAGCCCGCGCAGAACTCCGCGCTCGAGGTCCTGGCAGCCAACGGCGTCCAGGTCCTCGTTGACGCCCGCCACGGCTACACCCCCACGCCGGCGCTCAGCCACGCAATCCTCACCTACAACCGGAATGCCGGCGCCGGCGCCCCGCAGGCAGACGGCATCGTTGTCACGCCAAGCCACAACCCGCCGGCCGACGGCGGCTTCAAGTACAACCCCCCACACGGCGGGCCTGCCGATTCCGATGCCACCGGCTGGATCGCCAACCGCGCCAACGAACTCCTGGAGAACGGGCTGCGCGGGGTGAAGCGGATCCCGCTGGCCGACGCCCAGGCTGCGGACACCACCGGCAAGTTCGACTTCCTCAGCAGCTACGTGGACGACCTTCCCTCCGTCCTGAACCTGGATGCCATCCGCAACGCCGGCGTGCGGATTGGCGCCGACCCCATGGGCGGTGCCTCCGTGGACTACTGGGGCGAGATCGGCGAGCGCCACCACCTGGACCTCACCGTGGTGAACCCCACGGTGGATCCGCAGTGGGCTTTCATGACCCTGGACTGGGACGAGAAGATCCGGATGGACTGCTCCTCCCCGGCCGCCATGGCCTCGCTGATCCAGCGGATGGCTGCCGGTGCGGACGGGACGGCAGCCTACGACGTCGCCACCGGCAACGATGCCGACGCCGACCGGCACGGCATCGTCACGCCCCTTGTCGATGGAGTGGGTGGTTTGATGAACCCGAACCACTACCTCGCCGTCGCCATCGATTACCTCTACCGCAACCGCAGCGGCTGGAACCCGGCCTCCGTGGTGGGAAAGACCCTGGTGTCGTCCTCCATCATCGACCGGGTAGCCCAGAGCCTGGGCCGCAAGCTCGTGGAGGTCCCGGTCGGCTTCAAGTGGTTCGTGCCCGGCCTGCTCTCCGGGGAGGGCGCCTTCGGCGGCGAGGAATCGGCCGGCGCTTCCTTCAACAAGCTGGACGGCAGCGTCTGGACCACGGACAAGGACGGCATCCTGCTGGCCCTGCTCGCCTCGGAAATCACGGCGGTCACCGGCAAGTCCCCGTCCCAGCTCTACAAGGGCCTGACGGACCAGTTCGGCGCCCCCGTCTACGCGCGCATTGACGCAGCAGCCACGCGGGAGCAGAAGTCGGCACTCGGCAAGCTGTCGCCGTCGGACGTCACCGCCACCAGCCTGGCCGGGGAACCCATCCTGGCCAAGCTGACCGAGGCGCCCGGCAACGGCGCGTCCATCGGCGGGCTGAAGGTGGTTACGGAGAACGCCTGGTTCGCCGCCCGGCCGTCCGGTACCGAGGACGTCTACAAGATCTACGCCGAGTCGTTCAAGGGCGAGGAGCACCTCAAGCAGGTCCAGGCGGAAGCCAAGGCCCTCGTGGACAGCGTTATCGCCTAGCTGCCCCGGTTTCCGGCAGGCTCCAGAGCTGCAGGATGCGCCGGACGGTGCGGTCACCGTCCGGCGCCATGTCCACCAGCGCCACCCGGTCAAGCACCAGGGTGTCGCCCGGACGCAGGCGGCGGCCGTGCAGGTGGGAGATGTGCGGCCGGTAGCCGGACCTGGTGTGGGCCGGAGTGAGGATCCTGCCGCCGGCGCTTTCGACTGCCGCGGCCAACTGCCCGTGCAGTGCCTGCAGGTCCGGCTGCGGCCGGACAAGGCTGACGGGCACGGAGCCGTTCCGGCCGAACCCCGCGTCCTCCGCCACCGTCAGTGCGGCGCCCAGTGCCTTCTCCGCAGGTGGCCCGGCGAGCGCGGCAACCTGTTCGGCGACGGCGTCATCGACGTCGAACCTCAGCAGTGTGATGTGCAGGGGCCAGTGCGTCCGCGGAAAGACCTGGCCTTCAGCCACCGGCTCCACGAACGCGACGAGGACGAAGTTCCGCATCCGCCCAGTGTGCCACTCCCCCGCGGCCCAACGCTCTCTCACTTAATGCCCTTTAACCGCCATCGCTCTCTCACGCATGAGAGAGCGATGGCCAAAAAGCTGCATTAAGTGAGAGAGCGTCCCGGGGGTTGGGGGTTAGACGGTGCGGACGACATCCTCGTAGGAGAACTTGGGCTTGGCCTCGCCCCAGGCGTCTGCGGCGGGCTGGCCGATGTTGACCACCAGGAAGCTCTTCTGGTCACCCGCGGGGAAGAACGCCTCATCGATGGCACCGAAGTCGGCTCCGGTCATGGGGCCCGCGGAGAACCCGAGGGAGCGTACGGCCAGGATGAAGTAGCCGGCCTGCAGGTGCGCGTTGTTGTTGCCCGTGGCGGCGGCGAGTTCCGGGTTGGCGTCGTACATGGCCTTGGGGGCGTTGTAGCCGGGGAGGAAGGTGTCCCACTGGCCCGCCCAGTTGGTGTCATAGCTGAGGATGGCCACCAGCGGGGCGGAGGCGGTCTTGGCGCGGTTGCCTGGCATGAGGGCGTCAACAAGCTTGGCGCGGGCTTCGTCCGAGCGGACATAGGTGACGCGCAGCGGCTGGGAGTTGAAAGCGGTGGGGCCGAACTTGGTGAGCTCGTAGATGGCCTGCGCCTGCTCGTCGGTCACCTCTCCGGTGAACGAGTTGGCGGTGCGGGCCTGCGCGAAAATAGCGTCGACGGCGGCCGGATCGATAACCGCTTCTTCATGGGCAATGGTCATTGGCGTACCTTTCGCTGTGCCTCCCCGTTTGCGTCGGGGCCGGCGTCGTTGCTTTCCATGGTTGCAACTTCAACCAGCGGTGTCCTCTTCCCGTGACGGCCCGTGACATCGGACACAACGGTCCGTGGGCAGGGCGCGGGCGGTATCCTTGTCCCAGTTAATCTCCGCCCTCCGCGGCATCCCCGAAAGCCCCCGAAAGGCCTCCGCCCATGAGCATGCTCGGAATCAAATGGAAGCTGCACGGCACAGGCAAGTCCATCAAGCCGGGGCACGTGGTGGCCCCCGATGAGCGCCTGGCCTGGCCGCTGACCATCGGCGTGGGCATGCAGCACGTGGTGGCCATGTTCGGCGCCACGTTCCTGGTGCCCATCATCACCGGCATGCCCCCTGCCACCACTTTGTTCTTCTCCGGCATCGGAACGCTGCTCTTCCTGGTGATCACCAAGGGCCGGGTTCCCAGTTACCTCGGCTCAAGCTTCGCGTTCATCGCACCCATCATGGCGTCCCAGCAGCAGTTCGGCGTGCCGGGAGCGCTGGGCGGCGTGGTCCTGGCCGGCGCGGCCCTGGCCCTGGTGGGCGCCATCGTCCAGAAGTTCGGCGCGGGCTGGATCAACCGGCTGATGCCGCCCATCGTCACCGGTGCCATCGTGGCGCTGATCGGGCTCAACCTCGCACCGGCGGCCAAGCAGAATTTCGACGCCGCCCCCGTCACCGCCGTGGTCACCCTGGCCACCATCATCCTGGTCAGCGTGCTGTTCCGGGGGATCCTGGGCCGCCTCAGCATCCTGGTGGGCGTGGTGGTGGGCTACCTTGTGGCGATGCTGCGCGGCGAAGTGAGCTACGACAAGATGGAGGCTGCGGCCTGGGTGGGCCTGCCACAGTTCCAGACTCCCGAGTTCCATGTGGGTGTCCTGGGCCTGTTCGTGCCCGTGGTGCTGGTCCTGGTTGCGGAGAACATCGGCCACGTCAAGTCCGTAGCCGCCATGACCGGCCAGAACCTCGACGGCGTGTCCGGCCGGGCGCTGATGGCTGACGGCGCCGCCACGGTGTTGGCCGGCTTCGGCGGCGGCTCCGGCACCACCACGTACGCAGAAAACATCGGCGTCATGGCCGCCACCAAGGTTTACTCGACGGCGGCCTACTGGGTGGCAGGCGTCTTCGCCATCGTCCTGAGCTTTTCCCCCAAGTTCGGCGAACTCATCGCCACCGTCCCGCCCGGTGTGCTGGGCGGCGCGGCCACCATGCTGTACGGCATGATCGGTATCCTCGGCGTGAAGATCTGGGTGCAGAACAGGGTGAACTTCTCGAACCCGGTGAACCTGACCACCGCCGCCGTGGCACTCATCATCGGCATCGCGGACTACACCTGGACCATCGGTGACCTGAAGTTCACCGGCATCGCACTGGGATCAGCAGCGGCCCTGGTGATCTACCACGGCATGAAGGCCATCGCGAAGGCCCGGGGCACGGCGGCCGAGCCCGAAACCGAGCCGGCGGGGCTTCCTCCCCAGGCCAAGGCAGCGGGGAACGCTGCCGCCCGGCGCGCCCCGAAAAAGCGCTAGCTAGGCCTCCTTCAGGGACAAGGGCTCGGCAGGCAGTCCCGGAGGATGGACTGCCTGCAGATGCCCATGCCCGAAGACGGGCCCGGGACGGGGACGTTTGGGAACCAGCGGGGCCTCCGCGGGGTGCCTGACCTGGCGGATTGCCCAGGGTACGAGGTATTCGCGGGCCCAGGCGATGTCCTTGGCCCGGGCTTCCTTCCAGTTGCGGGGCGGGAGCGCCTTGGGCTGCAAGGGTTCAAGGCTGTGGGGAACGGCCAGCGCCTGCAGCACTCCCAAGGCTATGGTGTGGTGGCCCAGCGGGGAGAAGTGCAGGCGGTCAGGGTCCCACATGCCGGGCCTGGTGAGGTCACGCAGGCACCACAGGTCAACCATCACAGCGTTATGCCGGGCGGCCACCACGTGCAGGTTTTCGTTGAGGATGGCCACTTTGCCGCGTATCTGGCCGAAGACCGGTGTGGCGCCCCAGTCGGGACCGGCGAAGAGGACCACAGTGGCCCCGGAACGGGTGAGCTGCTCCACTCCGGCGTCGATCTTCTCGGCCAGCTTGTCCGGATCGCTGCGGCGGAACACAATGTCGTTGCCGCCGGCGGAGAGCGTCACCAGGTCAGGCTGTGCGGCGAGCGCCGGCCCCACCTGCTGATCCAGGATCTGCTGCAGCCGCAGGCCCCGGATCGCGAGGTTGGCATAGGCGAAATCCGGCTGTCCCGCGCTGAGTTCCTCGGCCACCCTGTCAGCCCAGCCCCGCAGCCCGCCCTGGTTCTTGGGCTCGGGATCCCCCACCCCCTCCGTGAAGGAGTCGCCGAGTGCCACATAGCGGTGCCACGGGTGATGCCCTGGTCCAGGAGCCTGTTCCGCCGGGCTTGCCATATCCAGGCCAACCGGCCGGCCGGGCGACTGCTCCTGCTTCGGCGTTGTCATGCCGTCCTCCCTTCCGCGGTGCGGGATGCGTCCTTGCCCCGCCCGGCCCTCCGCCGGCGGGGCTGTTCCTCCTGCTCCAGCTCGGCTGGGGGCAGCAGGCGGAAGTCCGCGACGCCGTCGGGCGTTCCTTGCCTGAGCCCGGAGGGCTCCCTGCCGGGCTCCCCGGGCATGGGGTTCTCCCTCCCGGGACCAGGCGCAACAACGTTCAGCGCGGCATCGCGCAGGTCGAGTTCGTGGTGCACCGCCTGTGTCTGCAGGAACCGCAGTGCCCCCTCGCGGCTGAGGCCGTACTCGTCCATGAGGCTGCGCACCGCCAGGTCCACCAGGACAAGGGAGCTTTGCACGACGGCGATGCCCGCTTTGGCCTCGGCGCGTTCGGCCGTGCGCACCACAACACGCAGGGCCCGGGCCACATGGTGCGCGTAGCTGCGGCTTCGGAGTAGGTCGTCGCTGCTGAAGGCGTGCGGGACGGCGGCGTAGAGGTTGATGGCGGCGCTCGTCGCGCCTTCGGAGGCGATCGGCATGGACAGGAGCGACTGGACCCCATGGCCGGCGGCCGCGCTGGCGTACCCGGGCCAGCGCCGGTCCCGGCTGACGTCGGACAGCAGCACGAATTCGCCGGTACGGAGGGCTTCGAGGGCCGGTCCGTCAGCGAAGGAGCACTGTTCCTGGTTTGCTTCGAGTGCTCTCTCGGTGCTGGCGGCGACGGTGTGTGCCTGTCCCAGGCGGAAGAGCGTGGCCGCCCAGCTGATGCCGCGCTGCTCGCCCCTGATGTCCGCCATGAAGTCACGGGTGACTTCCCAGAGGTACGTTTCGACGTCCTTGCTGTCGAACACCTGTTCCGGGGGTACTGGAAGGGGTCCCCAGCCGAGCTGCGCTGCGGGTTCAGCCGCCATGATTTACGCCTTGGTTGAAGCGCTCCGGCCTACTGCAAAACCTCTTTCTAAGAATACGTCTCCAGCGCGTTTCAAGGGAGGGGCAGTGCGTTCCGGCCTGCGGGGTTCACACCGTGGACACACGGCATCGCAGGCGCCCCCCCGACATGAAAAAGGCCTCCGCGGCGTGGTTCGCAGGGAACCACGCCGCGGAGGCCTCCAGGGACGGCGGTTACCGCCCCCAGGGAGCGGCAGCCGTCCCGTTACCCGGCGTCGAAGCTCTCGCCGCCGTCGTCGTTCGGTGATTTCTCCTCGGGCAGGTCGTTGCCGCTGCCGTCCGGAAGGCCGGCGGCTTCCTGGCCGGACTCGGACGAGACCGGGGCCGAGCCCTGAGAGTCGTCGTTGGACTCATCAATCTCGGCGGCGCTGGAGGGAAGATCAACGTCGCGGGGCACGGGATCCGCCTCCGGATCGGACTGCGGCTCGTTGGTGTCGGCGCCGCCCGCGCCGGAACCGTTCACTGGCGCCTGGGATCCGCCCATCTCCTGCTCGGCGGTGGGAGTGCCGTAGCCGCCCGGGTCCGATTCGGGCTGGGCATGCTGGTTTTCCTGCGTCATGATTTCCTCCTGTTGTCGGTTCGGATGAAGCTGTCCTGCTGGCGTGGATACAGCGTTAGAGGCCCTTGCCGCCGGTTACCGGCAGCACTGCCCCGGAAATGTAGGAGCCGTCCTCGGAGGCCAGCAGCACATAGGCGGCCGCGAGCTCGGCCGGCTGGCCGGCCCGTTCCAGTGGCGTGTCCTGGCCGAACGTGGGGAGTTTGTCCGGCCATTCCGTTGCCGGGATCAGCGGGGTCCAGATGGGCCCGGGGGCTACGGCGTTGACCCTGATGCCCTTGGGCCCGAGTTCCTGTGCCAGCGCCTTGGTGAACGCCACCTGGGCGGCCTTGGTCATGGCGTAGTCGATCAGCGCCGGGGACGGGTTGAAAGCCTGGATCGATGCCGTGGTGATGATGGACGCGCCCGGCTTCAAATGGGGTACCGCGGCCCGCGCCGTCCACAGCAGGGAGTAGAGGTTGGTCTTGAAGACCCGGTCGAATTCCTCGGTGGGCAGCGACTCCAGGCTTTCGCGGTTCTTTTGGTACGCGGCGTTCAGGACCACCACGTCCAGCCGGCCGAATCCGGACGCGGTTTCCTCAGCGATGCGGGTGCTGAAATCCTCTTCCCGGCCGTCTCCCGCAAACAGCAGGACCCGCTGGCCGGCCTTGCGGATCCAGTCCGCGGTGTCCTGCGCGTCCTCTTCCTCTTCCGGAAGGTAGGAGATGGCTACGTCGGCGCCCTCACGCGCGAAGGCGATCGCGGCGGCCTTGCCGATTCCGGAATCGCCGCCCGTGATGAGGGCGGCCTTGCCCTGGAGTTTGCCGTGCCCCTCGTAGCTCAGTTCCCCGTGGTCAGGCTTCGGGTCCATCGGCGCCGTGAGCCCGGGTTGCTTCTGCTCCTGCTCCGGGAACGGTCCGGAGTGGTAGCCGCCCCGGGGATCCTTTGGCTGGTCCTTCTGCTTGTCTGTGTCGCTCATAGTCCGCCTGCTCACTGTGTCGGTTTTCGAAGAGCTCCGCCGTGCACCTGCTCTTCGAAGCTATCCCGGCCGGAGGAACAAAGTCCACCGATCGGAGCGAATAATCAGTAAACTTATCAAATGTAGGTCGCGGTGCAACGCCTGCCGTGTTTCCAGGCACGGGAAGAGCAGAAAGGGAGCGGGCAGGCGGAGGAAGGAGAGGCAATGTCCGAGGTGGAGGATTACACGGGCCGGACGGGCAGGAACGAAACCCGTGAGGAGCAGCTGGACCGCAACTGGGCCGAACTGCTGCAGGAGATGCGGGTGCTGCAGATGGGCGTCCAGATCCTGGCCGGATTCCTGCTCACGCTCCCCTTCCAGGAGCGCTTTGAAATCCTTGACGATTTCCAGGTTGGCCTCTACCTCACCAACGTGGTGATTGCTGCGCTCACCACCGCGCTCATCCTCCTTCCGGTCAGCGTGCACCGCCGGCTCTTCCGAAAGCGGCTCAAGGAAACCCTGGTAGCCAGCGGGGACACCATCGCAAAAATCACCCTTGCGGGAATCGCGCTGTTGAGTGCGGGTACCGCTGCGCTGGTTTTCGACGTGACCGCCGGACGTACGGCCGGCCTCACTGCCGGCGGAGCGCTGTTGGCGGTGATGGTGGTCCTGCTGGTTTACGTCCCCGTACACCTGAACAGGCGCGCCGCCGCGGGGCAGGGATCGCCCCACCCGAACGGGGAATAGCCATGGCCAGGTGGATCAAGGAGCACGGGCTGCTCCTGGTCAATGCCGGGCTGTTCCTGGCTTTCCTGGCCGGGATGATCCTGACGGGGGCAGCCAACTACAGCGAGGAACAACAGGCGCACGGGGGCTCCGCCGTGTCAGTCCTGCAGTTTATGGCCACCGGGGAATTCGTTGAAGCCACCTTTGAAAACTGGGAGAGCGAGTTCCTGCAGATGGCCATGTACGTGGTCCTGACGGTGTTCCTGTTCCAGAAGGGCTCCTCCGAATCCAAGCCGGTCGGCACAGCCGCGCCCCAGGATGAGGATCCCCGCCAGGCCGCCATCAGCAAGGCCACCCCGTGGCCCGTGAAGCGGGGCGGCGCCGTGCTGAAGGTGTATGAGCATTCGCTGTCGATACTCCTGTTTGCCCTCTTCCTGGGATCGTTCGCCGCGCATGCGCTGGGCGGCGCGCAGGCGTACAACGAGGAACAGCAAAGCCACGGGCAGCCCTCTGTCACCGCCCTCCAGTACATGGGCACCAGCCGGTTCTGGTTCGAGTCCTTCCAGAACTGGCAAAGCGAATTCCTGGCCGTCGCCGTCCTCGTGGGGGCGTCCGTTTACCTTCGCGAGAAGGGGTCGCCGGAATCCAAGCCCGTTGCGGAACCCCATCACGACACCGGCACCTGAACCGATGTTCCAGGGTCACTGTCGCGCCGCGGGTCATTGGCGGGAGCGCCCCGCTGACCCGCCCAGGTTTCCGCCGCGCTGCTAAGCGCCCTCGAGGACCTGGCTTGTTGCCCACGCCAGGTACTTGGCGGCATGGGCGACGGCGTCCTGGGGGCTGGGAGCCACGTCCAGCAGCTGCGCGGCAGCCACCACCCCGTGCTCAGCAAGCTCCTCGGGCGTCACCAGGATGCGGCCGGCCACGACGATTACGGGAATCCCGCGCTCCCGTGCCGCGTCCGCGAGCGCGATGGGCGCTTTTCCGGTCAGGGACTGCGAGTCCATGGAGCCTTCCCCGGTGATCACCAGGTCCGCGTCACCCAGTTGCCCGGCCAGGCCGGTGAGTCCCGCCACCAGCGCGAACCCGCCTTCCAGCGTGGCACCGGTGAAGGCAAGGAACGACGCCGGGAAGCCGCCGGCGGCGCCGGCGCCCGGGACGTTCACGTCCCGGCCGGTGGCCTCACGGAGGATGGACGCCCAGTTGCGTAAGCCGGCGTCGAGCAGTTCCACGGTGTCCGCGTCCGCGCCCTTTTGCGGCGAGAAGACGTGCGCGGCGCCGGACGTTCCATAGAGCGGATTCCTGACGTCCACGGCGATCCTGAAGGTGGTGGCGGCAAGCCGGGGATCCAGCCCGCTGGTGTCCAGTGCCGCGACATCGGCAAGTGACCCGCCACCCAGGGGCACCACGTTCCCGGCGGAGTCGAGCGGCTTGAGACCCAGGGCGCGGAGGGCGCCACTGCCGCCGTCCGTCATGGCCGATCCGCCCAGGCCAAGCACGATCTCCGTGGCTCCGGCGTCCAAGGCAGCCGCAATGAGCTGTCCGCAGCCGTAGCTGTGGGCCCGGAGCGCGTTGGCCGGGGTGGGCTCCATCTCTGCAAGGCCGGAGGCCTGGGCCGTTTCGATGACAGCGGTGACCTTGCCGTCGTCGGCCTTGTTGATGGCCCACGCGGCGCCGAGGGGGGCGAGGATGGGACCGACCACGGCGTTGAGCCGTTCCTCGAAGCCGGCGGCCACTGCCGCCTCCAATGTTCCCTCGCCGCCGTCGGCAATGGGGAACTGGGTGGCAACGGCCTCCGGGTACACGCGCAGCGCGCCTTCCGCGATGGCAGCAGCGGCTTCAGCCGCCGTCAGGGAACCCTTGAACTTGTCCGGAGCAATAAGAATGCGCATGCGCTCCATCATGCCAGCAGTCGACGGGAAAGCGCTTGCCGAATCCGTCATCCGGACAGCTCGCCCACCGCACCGCAGCCGTACGGCCTACCCTTCGCGCCACTCCTGGCTGGTGATGTGGGATCCGGCCTGCGGCCCCATCTGCAGCATCCCGCCATCCACCGCCCAGGAGGCGCCGTTCACGTAGCTGGAAGCAGGCGAGGCCAGGAAGGCAATAACGGCGGCAACTTCCCGCGCGTCACCGGGCCTGCCCAGCGGGACACCCGGCCGGTCCTTGGTGACGGGGTCCTCATTTTCCTGTCCGGTCATGGGTGTGGCGATCTCCCCCGGCGCCACACTGTTGGCAGTAATGCCGTGCTCGGCAAGCTCAAGCGCCAGGGTCTTCATGAGTCCGCCGAGGCCGTGCTTGGACGCGTCGTAGGCGGCGGCCCCTACCCTCGGCTGGAATTCATGGACGCTGGTGACGGCAATGAGGCGCCCGCCCCGGCCCGCCTTTACCATCCGGCGGGCAGCGGCCTGGAGGCACACAAACGCGCCGTTGAGGTTGGTGTCCAGGGTGCGCATCCAGGTGTCGACGTCGATGTCCAGGAACTTGGTCCCGTCGCCGGTTCCGGCATTGTTGACGAAGACGTCCACTCCGCCCAGCCCCTCCGCCAGCTCGTCGACGACGGCCGCGGCGGCATGGAGGTCAGTGGTATCAAGCTGCCGCACCACGGCCTTGCGGCCCAGGCCGCGGATCTCTTCCGCCGTACCCTCGGCCCCGGCCTTGTCCGAGTGCCAGGTGACGCCCACGTCCATTCCTGCCCGGGCCAGGGCGAAGGCGGCAGCCTTGCCTATGCCGGAGTCCGATCCGGTCACGATGGCGGTACGTGGAGTGAATCCTGCGGTGTCATGCATGGCGGCAGCCTTTCAGTCGGTCATGCATCCAACGCGTGGAGCATTCAGGTGGTGGGGCATTCGGTGGACGAAGCCTTCAGCGGAAGATGGCTCCAGCGGCTCAGGCCGGGCGGCGGAGCTCCGGCGACGGCGGGTACTCGCCGTTCCGCGGAGCTTCCGGCTCTTCCGGCACGGCCATCAGCGGGACTGCGAACGTCACCACCGGGCGGCCTTCCGGATCATCGGCCGACCGGATGGTCAGGCTCCTGGTGCCCGGGGGCACCGAAGGGGTGAAGGCCTGCAGGTTCCGGGACTCCAGCGTGGCCGAGTCCCGGAAGGAATACTCGGTGCCGAAGTGGTCCTGCAGGATAAGGCGCGGCTCGGGGCCGTCGGCGGAGGCCAACTGGATGTTGACCACCAGCCCGGTGGCCCAGATTTCGACCGAAAGGATGGTGAACTCCGTGCGGTGGGTGACGTGCTGGCCGTAGGTCGGCGGCAGCAGCATCCCCCGAAGGCCGCCGGAGGGAATGAGTTTGCGCATCGTGGTTCCTGTAGGTTCTGGGGCCGACGTTGGCGAAGCGGCGCCGGCCTGGAAGCCGGTGCCGGGCAGCGCGCGGCGGGCGGGGTGGCTTAGGCGTGGTCGTGGCCGGCGTTTTTTGGGCGGAAGAGCGGACCGCTGCGGGCCCTGCCGTCGCGGGGGCCGGCACCCAGGCCCTCGCCATGCCAGCCTGATGCAGGGCCGCTGATCCTCTTGCCCTTGCCCTTGCCCTGTTCCACGGTAGCCAGCCTTTCCCCCGGAAGCTCTAACTAGTAAGACTACTTACCATGTAGCCTCCGGATCCTCCCTCGTGTCAAGGGCTTTGGATCTCTCTTGTGGAACAACTGTGGGGATCACCAACAGGAACCCGACAGCCCCCGGGGCGTGAACCCCTGCCTAACCCCGCGGGCGCAGCACAGCGAAATAGCCCGGAACCCGGCTTTGCCCGTCCACCCCGGTCGTCGGGTTCGTTTCGATGGCCACCTCACCGTCGGCCAGGAGTTCCCAGGCCTCCGGCGGAAAGGCCCGCGAGCGCTCGTCCGGGCCGAAGTGGCCGGGCATGGGCAACCCGCGGATGGCCCGTTCCAGCGGGGCAGGGATGCTGCGGGTTGTGGCGCCGAGGTGGGAAACATACTGCACCGGGTTGCCCTGGAAATTGGTCTCCGCCAGGAACACCGTGCCGCGGCGTCCGGCCAGGAGCCGCAGGTTGTCCACCATTGCCGCCTGGTCCGCTGCATCCAGGACGTGAAGGACGCCCCTGATGAAGACGTTCGCGTCGCCTTGGACGCTGAGTGCCTGCGCCGCTCCGGTCCCGGTCATGTCCAGGGCCTGGTAACGGACCTTGGCTGCACCCCTGCCGGCCTGGGTCTCCGCGTCGGCATGGGCTACGGCGTGCCCGGACACGTCCACGCCCACGGCCTCGGTGAAAACGCCCGCCAGCGCCCTGGTGAAACGACCATGCCCGCAGCCCACGTCAATGACGGGAAGTTCCCGGTCCAGGTATCGGAGCAGGACGTCCCTGTAACCAAGGAATTCGTTGTCCGTACCCGGGTCCCAGAGAATTTCGCTGCCGGCACCCTTCCCCCGGATGCCCGCCCAGTACGTGTCCCACGCCACCGGCCGGTCCTTGGGGGCAGAGCGGGACAGCCTGATGAGCTTGGGGAGCATCAGGTACTTCTGCAGGACGGAACGCACAGACTTTGCGGCTGGGGACTTCGCTGGGGAGGACACGGAAACAAATATAGGTGCCCCGCCACTCCCGGACGCGACCTGCCGGAATGTTGCAGGCCGCATGTCCGCGATTCCGGCACTTACCCGCCCGCGCGGGGCCGGGGAAAGCCCACCTCCCACTTAACGTGCGGCTTTCACCGAGCCGCCCGTCCGGCGTCGCCATACAATGTACTCAACTGGGAGGGAAGGGGGCACTGTGGCGGCTGAATCGCCGAGTGACCTGCGTGCGCCGCGCACCGCCGTCGTGGCAGATCCCGACGGCGGGCGGCTGGAATTTTACGCCCGGACGTTGCGGGACGCCGGCTACAGCGTCCTGTGCGCGGGGAACGCTGACGAACTCACCGCTGCAGTGGATTCAGGCCAGCCCTCCGTGGTGGTTGTCGACGCCTCGCTCTCCGCCGTGGAAACGGCCGCGCCGGTCCTGGTGGTGGTGGACCTGGACAATCCGGCTGAGCTCGCAGCCATGAGTCCCGCCGGCATCCACGACTGCATCGCCAAGCCGCCGCCGCCCCGGGAACTGGTCCACCGGGCCACCGCACTGATCGACCAGGTGGCACGCCGCAAGGCCGCACGGCAGGAAACCGAAGCCCTCCGCGAACAGCTCCGGGAAGTATCCGCCGCTGTCCGGGCAACAAACGATCCGGAGGAAATAGCCCGCCTCGTGGTGGCCGGCTTCGGCCGGACGTTCAAGGCCGACCACGTCTGGCTGGCCACCTTCGAGGACAGCCGGGTTCCCCGCATCCAGGCCGCATGGAACAGGCCGGGGCTGGAACCCCTCCCGGAACAGGCGCTTCCGGATGAACAGTACTCGCGGCAGACGGCGGACCGGCTGTGGGCCGGCGCCGAGAGAATGTCCACCGCCGGGACGGAGGAGCCTGCGGCGGGAGACGCCCCTGCACCGGGGATCGCCAACGCGGTCTCCTCGCTGGCGGTGCCCATGGGCGAGGGAAGCTCATCGCTGGGCATCATCTGGATCGCGATGCTTGACGGGCCGCGGACATGGTCCGGCACCGAGCTCGGGCTCTTGCAGCACGTGGCCGGCAATGCGGCGCACGGACTCATCCAGAGCCACCTGATCAGCAGCCAGCAGCAGGTGGTGAAGCAGCTGCAGCAGCTCGATAAGGCCAAAACCGACTTCCTGGCCACGGTGAACCATGAGCTGCGGACGCCGCTGACGTCCATCATGGCGTACCTGGACATGATCCAGGAGAGCACCGAACAGCCTGTCTCCCCCGAGGTCCACCAGATGCTGGACATCGTGGTCCGGAACACGGAGCGGCTCCGGATCCTGATCGAGGACATGCTGAGCGTCTCCCGCAATGGCCTTGACGACAGCTTGATGCACCTCACTCCCGTACGGCTGGGACACACCCTGGACCTGGTCGCGGCGGCACTTCGGCCCCTGGCCACGCAGCAAAACGTCACCATCGCCGTGGACCCGGTCCCGGAGGATCCGGAGATCCTCGCCGATGAGGTGCAGCTGCAGCAGGTCTTCACCAACCTGGTTTCCAACGCCATCAAGTTCACCCCGAGCGGTGGGCGGATTGAGGTGGGCAGCGAGTCGCACGCGGCCTCGGACGGCTCCCGCTGGGCCACCGTCAGCGTCGCGGACACCGGCATCGGCATTTCGAGCGACGAGATCGACCACGTCTTCACGCGGTTCTACCGGGCCTCCAACGCCATGACCGGAGCCATTCCCGGGACCGGCCTGGGGCTGGCGATCACCAAGGACATCGTGTCCCGCCACGGCGGCCGGATCGACGTGTCGTCCACCCTGGGCAGCGGCACCACCGTCACCGTCAGCCTGCCCCTTGATACCCGCAGCCAGGAAAACTGAGCACAATGCAGGAACACGATGTTTGCGGATAACGACCCGCGGCTCTCCCAGCTGCTGGAAGGCATTGTGCGGCTGGCGTCCGGCGACCTCACCTCCCGGATCGAGGTGTCCCCTGCGCGCGACGAGCTCGACGCGATCATCATGGGCACCAACCTGCTGGCCGAGGACCTGCAGATCATCTATGAGGAGCTCGAGCAGCGCGTGCAGGTGCGCACCCAGCTCCTCCACGAGGCCCACCTGGAAATGCAGAAGATGGCCATGCAGGACCCGCTCACGGGCCTGGCAAACCGTTCCGCCCTGATCGACGCACTCAAGGATGCGCTGGAGGCGGACGCCGCGTCCCCTTCCGGGGAGGGCCCGGCCCTCCTGCTGATGGACCTGGACGCCTTCAAGTCCATCAACGACAGCCTGGGCCACACCGCCGGCGACCACGTCCTGGTGACCGTGGGCGAAAGGATCCGCAGCGCGGTCCGTGAGTCCGACGTCGTTGCCCGCCTGGGCGGTGACGAGTTCGCCATCGTCCTGCCCGCGGCGTCCCCGGACCAGGCAGGCATCGTGGGGCACCGCATCCTGGCGGCCCTGGGCCAGCCGGTGGAGCTGCCCGGCCGCAGCGTGCGCTGCGGTGCGAGCATCGGACTCAGCGCCGGCGGCGCCGGCAAGACCCCAGAGGACATGCTGATGGAGGCCGACGTCGCCATGTACGCCTCCAAGGCTGAAGGCCAGAACCGGCTGCACCGCTTTGAACCCGGGCTCCTGCTGGTCCGCAGGCTCCGCAGCCAGCTGGTGGAGGACCTGCGTGCCACCCTCAAGGACGGCGGCCTCACGCTCTACTACCAGCCCGTGGTGGAGCTGGCCACCGGGCGGATCGAAGGCGTGGAGGCCCTGGTCCGCTGGAACCACCCGACACGCGGCTTCATCATGCCCGACGAGTTCATTCCCCTCGCCGAAGAGGCCGGGCTGATCTCCGAGCTGGGGCTGTGGGTGCTCCGGGCCGCGGTGCACCAGCTCCGCGAATGGATCAACGCGTCCCTGGTGGACAGCCGGTTCTCCGTCCGGATCAATATCTCGGCCACAGACCTGCAGAGCCTGCAGTTCATCGAGGACGTCAGGAACGTCCTGAAGGAAACCGGCGTCAGGCCCGAACAGGTGGTCCTGGAGCTGACGGAAGTGGCAATCGTCAAAGGGAACGAGCTGGACCGCTACTCGCTGGGCGGGCTGCGGGGCCTGGGCGTCGGCATCGAGATCGACGATTTCGGCACCGGGTACTCGTCCATCAGTTATTTGCGCCGGCTGCCGGTGGACCGGGTCAAAGTAGACCGGTCCCTCATCACCGGCCTGGGAAGCGACCCCACCCAGCCGGCACTGGTGTCAGCGGTCCTGCAGCTCATCAGGGCCTGTGGGCTGGAAGCTGTGTGGGAAGGTGTGGAAACGGCAGAGCAGGCCGAGTTGCTGCGCGGCCTGGGCTGCCTCAGCGCCCAGGGCTATTTCTTCAGCAGGCCGGTCCCGCCTGAACAAATTCCGGCATTATTGGCGGCCCAGGCTAAAAGCGCAGCCCGGCAGCGGTAAAGTACTGCGCTTTTGTTTCCCGCGATATACGATCATCGTGCGGTGTCTGGGTTTTCGTCGCCGCGAAAATCAGGTTTCAGCATGGACACCGAATTTTAAAGGCTGTTAGAAATTGAACAACATCGGGGCCAATGGGTCATTACTTCGTCAACTGGGGGCGTAGCTAATGTCGGTTCGAATACAGGCATGGGGAATTATTGCCGCTGTGCTGGCGGATACTGATCCGTCCGGAGCGGCTGTCCGGCAGCGGTTGAGCAACAGCCTGGATGAGAATCCGGGAGTGCCGGAACGGGCGCTGCTCGAATATCTCCTCGATACGCGGCGCAGCGATGCCAATACCGCGGAAACGCTGGAGAGCGCGCGGGAAATGCGGCTCACCCCCGCGGTCCCGCCGAAAGTGGCGGAGCAAATCGACGCGATCCGCAGCTTGTCACGCATCAGCGCGCTGCTCGAAAGCCAGATGCTGATGACCGCCTTCCAGCCCATCTACGGGCTGGAGGAAAAGAGCGTGGTGGGAGTCGAGGCATTATCCCGGTTCGTCAGCGATGACGGTGCCGCCGCGGAACTGTGGTTTGCCGAGGCCGCCGCCGTCGGCCTGGGCGCGAACCTGGAATTCGCCGCGCTGGGATCCGCTGCCGCTGCGGCGAAGTCGCTTCCCGGGAACCTGTTCGTATCCCTTAACATTTCGCCCGCTTCCTGCCTGGATCCCCGGCTGCCTGAATTGTTTGACCACATCGATCTCCCCATCAACCGTGTGGTGCTCGAAATGACGGAGACCGTCAAGGACGAGGAATACCCGCAGTTCATTTCCGCCATCAATCCGCTGCGTGACAGGGGACTGAGGATCGCCGTGGACGACACCCATTCAGGGGCGGGGGCGCTGAGCCGGATGGTGCACCTGAGGCCGGACTTCCTGAAGCTGGGCCGGAATGTCATTGGCGATGTGGACAAGGACGGCATCCAGCGTGCCCTGGCCGCCTGCCTGGTGGATTTCGCGGAACAGATCGGCACCACGCTTGTGGCTGAGGGTGTGGAAACCGTGGGGGAACTCAAGGTCCTCACCGAACTCGGAATCAGCGCCGGGCAGGGCTACCTGCTGGGCCGGCCCTCTGTCCGGCCCAAGGACTGGGCCAGCTGGAACGGCCGCCTGGACCTGGACGGGCTCAACCGCCACCTTGCCGGGCGCGATCAGGCCGGGGAGGCTTCGTTCGCCAGCGAACAGCACTGACCCGGCTGGTGGCGGAGCAGGGCCCCTCGGGACTGCGTCCGGAGGGGCCCTGCTCGCGAGTGCTATTCGCTGTGGCCCTGGTCGCCGCTCATCTGGTCTTCCGCAGGCGGAGTCTCGCCCGGAGGCACTCCCCCGCCCGGTTCCAGCCCCGTGATGTTGCCTTCAGCGGGATCCGGATTCGACGAGCCGGCAGAGTCCTTCCCGTCTTGCCCGGTGCCGCCCGGCTGGCCGGCAGGTGGATGGCCAGCGCGTTCCCTGGCGTCAGCCGGCGGGGTCTTGCCCGGCTGGTCCGGGTTAGCGGGATCGTTTTCGGGATGGTAGCTGCTCATGGTGCTTGCGTCCTTCCGGCCCGGCCGCGGTTCCTTGCCCCGGCTCTGGACTAATTGTAAGCATGCTGATAATTCTGGAGGGGTAATGCTCCGGGCATCCGCTGGGGTGCCCGGCACGCGAGGTCAGAAGGAGCAGTCACATGGGAATCGGCGACAGCATCGGCAAGGCAGCAGAAAATGCCATGGAGGATCTGGCAGGCACATCAAAGCCCACTGAGACAGCGCATGTTCCCGAGCCCACGGACCCGAACGATGACGTGGAGGTCCATTCCTCCATCAGCGAAGGCTCCAACGCCATGGAGGCGGAGAAGCAAAAGGCCCCGGGACCCACAACCGGAGCGGCTCCGGCCCCGGCCTCGGAATCCCCCTTTGGCGGGGACCTGGAGCCGGATGAGGCGGACGACGACGGCCGGCCGGCTGGCAGTGCGTCCGCACCGGAGGGCGGATCGGCTGCGCCGGCGGGCGGATCGCCTGCGTCCCAACACGGCGTCCCCGGGCCGGGCGGCCTTCCGGAGTCCAACCCGGAAGAGTTGCGGGCCGACCCTTCAGAAGGCGACCAGGACCCGTCCACCAGCACGGGCCGCGGGTAGCAGCACAGCCCGGCGGGTAGCAGCACGGGCACGGCCGGCCCGAGGCCAGCGGGGGTCCTGGGCAATGCTGCCCGGACAGGCCGCCGGCGCAGTCAGCCGTGCGGCCATTCCCCGCGTTCAAGCAGCACTTCCCGGAGCAGGTCCGCGCGGTCCGTGACCAGTCCGTCCACGCCCAGCTCCAGGAGCCGGCGCATCTCGTCCGGGTCGTTGATGGTCCAGGCATGCACCACGAGGCCCAGGGAGTGCGCGCGCCGGACAAAGCCCGGCGTCACCACGTGCACCCTGCCATAGCGCACCGGAACCTGCAGGGCGTGGACTCCGCGAAGGTTCCGGCGCATGCTCCACCTGAAGACCGGCCCGGGGAGCAGGCGGCCCAGCACAGTGAACAAACCCACGGAAACAACACCTGCCGACGCCGCCACGGGCTTGCTCAGCAGCTTCAGCACCGCCCGCCGCCGGCGGTCCGAGAAGCTGGTCAGCAGTACCCTGTGGTGCACCTGGTGCTTTTCGATTGCGGTGGCGATGCTGCGGACCGAGTTCCAGTCCTTGACGTCCACGTTGAGCCGGACCCCGGGCAACTCCGCAAGCAGCTCGTCCCACCGCGGGATGGGCTCACGCCCGCCGATCCGCGCCTTGGCTATCTCATGGGCGGGGAGCTCGGACACCCGGCCGCTGCCGTCGGTCACCCGGTCCAGCGTTTCGTCGTGGAAGAGGAGCACCACGCCGTCGGCTGTGGTGTGGACGTCCGTCTCAAGGTAACGGTAGCCGAGGTCGACGGCGGCGCGGAACGCGGTCATGGAGTTTTCCAGGCCGTCCCGGGAAAAGCCGCGATGCGCCATCGCGATGGGTATCGGGGACCCGTCCGCGGCGGCATGGTCGAAGAACGGGAGCGTCACACTGCGAGCGTACTCCAGGAGCGCCGGCTGCCCGGCCAGGCAGCGTCAGTCCTCGTAGGCGGCTGCGTCTTCCTGGAGGACGATGTCCACACCGTCGCTGCAGTGCAGCAGCGTCCGGCCGCGGCCGCCGTCGAAATCGATCCACACCGCGGAGTGGTCGGCAGTGACTGCGTCGACCAGGCCGCCGGCCTCGAATCCCGGGGTGAGGAGCACGCGGACGCGGTCACCCGCAGCGAGTTTCTTCCAGTGCGGTGCGGGCGTTGCCTGGCGCGGCAGCGCGTCGGCGGTTCCAAGCTTCGTTTTTCTTGCCATTGTTACCCCTTGAGCCTGTTACCCGGAGCCGGGATGGAGGGGTTGGGCCCTCCATCCCCAAGGTTAGGGAGCGAAGGTGAACGCGAGGTGAGCGCCAGCTGTGAAAACGGCGCTGCGTCCGGCGGGCCGGGGAGGAAGTCCGGCCCGGAATCAGGAAATCTGTACGCCCAGCGAGGCCAGCCGGGACTCCAGAACCTGGGCCACGCCGTCGTCGTCAAAATGGGGCGCCTGCTGCCCGGCCGCGCGGATCGCCTCCGGGTGCCCGCTGGCCATGGCGTAGCCGTGCCCGGCCCAGCGGAGCATCTCGATGTCGTTGGGCATGTCCCCGAACGCCACCACGTCCTCGGCGCCGATGCCCAGGGCGGCGGCGTATTCGGCGAGGGTGACGGCTTTGTTGACCCCGGGCAGGGCGAGCTCGAGCATCGACACCCCCGGCGAGGAATGCGTTGCAGAGGCAAGATGTTCGACGGCGGGGGCCACCTCGGCGAGGAAGTCGTCGGCCGTGCCTTCGCGGACGATGGCCAGGAACTTCACCACGGCGTCGTCCGCTGCCAGCGTTTCGGCCAGCGGCGCCGGCGTGAATTCGGAGAGCAGCTCACTGGAGCCGTTTTCGATGAAGCCGGGTTCGAGGTGGAACCCCCCGAGCGTTTCGGCGGCGAACAGCGCGGCGGGACGCAGCCGTTTGATGACGCGGCGGACTTCCAGGACGGCGTCGAGGGTCAGCGTCCGGGCGGAAACGAGCTTGTCCGCCTCAAGGTCCCAGACGACGGCGCCGTTGGAGCAGATGACGGTGCCGGTGTGGCCGAGCTGGTCCTGCAGGGGGTGCAGCCAGCGCGGCGGGCGCCCGGTGACGAAAACGAGTTCGACGCCGGCGTCCCGGCAGGCGTGGAAGGCCCGGACGGTGCGGTCGCTGATTTTGCCATCGTGGCCGAGGATCGTTCCGTCTATATCGCTTGCTACCAACCGCATCCTGCCAGTCTACGTTGAGGTATGGGCCGGAAAACCCGTGGGGACCGGTTTACTGCGCTCCGGGTGAACGCGATCGAATCGAACCGCAATAGTTGGGTGCGGGGTGGCACATGCGCGCAGGCTTGTAGGTGAAGAGGGAACCGTGATCTCAGCGCTCAACCAACTCGTCGATTACATCGACGGTCACCTCACCGAGGAGATCGCCGTTGACGACCTGGCGGTCAGCCTCGGCATGACCGAGTACCACCTCCGCCGCATGTTCTCATCACTGGCCGGCATGCCGCTCTCCGAGTACGTCCGAAGGCGCCGCATGACGGTGGCGGCAACGGAGGTCCTCGACGGCGGCGAGCTGCTGGCAATCGCTGTGCGGTATGGCTACGGCTCTACCGAAGCTTTCAGCCGGGCATTCCGGTCAGTTCACGGCGCCGGACCCGGCGACGTGCGCCGGGACGGCGGGCCCCTTCGCACGCAACCGCAGCTCAGGTTCCGCCTGACCGTAGAAGGGAACACCCCGATGGACACCCGCATCGCAGACCGGCCGGCATTCCGGCTCATCGGCCATTCGGCCCGTGTACCGCTTATCCACCACGGTCCAAACCCGCACATCCAGGCGCACATCGCCTCACTGCCGGCAGCAGAGCACGACCGGCTCAAAGCACTGGCCAACACCGACCCCAGGGGCCTGCTCCAGGTGAGCGCCGACGTCGACCCGGACTACACGGAGGGCAGCGAGCTCACGTACCTCCATGGCGTGGCCGTAACCCCAACGACGCCGGTGCCCGGGGATTTCGACGCGATCGAGGTCCCCGCGGGCACGTGGGCGGTCTTCCGCGCCGAAGGGGCGTACCCTGCGGTTCTGCAATCCACCTGGGCATCCACAGCCACCGACTGGTTCCCGTCGAACCCGTGGCGGCTGCGCCCGGGCCCCTCGATGGTGGCAGTCCTGGATCGCAGCGCCGACTTCAGCACAGCAAGCTGCGAATTGTGGCTCCCGGTAGAACGTGCCTGACGGATCAGCCCCGCTCTCCGGAGGCGCTGGCCAACCGGTACAGCCAGGCCCGGATCACTTGGTGTCTTTGGCCGCTTCAGGGCCGGCCCGCCGGGACCTTCCGCCCAGCCGGGCGGTGACCTTCGCTGCGGCGCCGGCGCAGGCCTCCCCCAACGCCTGCAGCCTGTCTTGGGACACCCGGAACCGGGGTGCGGGGATCAGGACGGCCGCCACCACCTCGCCCCGGTGGTCGAAGACGGGTGCCGCCAGTCCCACCTCATCAATGGAGGTTTCGCCGTAGTTGACGGCCCAGCCGCGCCGGATGTCGTCCTTGAGCCGGACCAGGTAGGCATCCAGGCTGGAGTCATCCAGGCCCGGGTAGCTGATGGCCCCGCTGCTGAGCAGGGACCGGACCCGGGGTTCAGGTTCTTGGGCCAGGAAGACCTGCACCGAGGCGCTGAGGGCGTCGTTGTACCGTGCCCCCAGCGGGGTGGTGTGCTTAATCTGGTGGTGGCTGGCAATCTGCTCCACGCAGATGGATTCATCGCCGCTCCACACCATCAGTGCGCTTGTTTCGCCGGTCTGCTCCGAGAGCTCGCGGAGTACGGGATAGGCAACGCGGCGCTCCTCAAGCTCGGCGAGGAGCGGCCCGGCCACGGCAATCAGCCCCAGCCCGAGCCGGAACCGCCGCGTTTCGGCGTCCCGCTCCACCAGGTGCTCCTGCTCGAAGGTTGCCAGGATCCGAGAGACCGTGCTCTTGTGCAGCCCCACGCGGTTGGCGATCTCGGTGACGCCAAGCAGGGGCTCGTCCGCCGAGAATGTCCGGAGGACCGCAATCGCGTTGACGATGACGGAAGCGCCCTTGCTGTCGCCGTTGCCTGTGGTCTCGGATTCTGTTGCACTCATGGTGTTACCCATCATTCCCTAAGGGAGGGCCGGAAGCGGCGCCATGGGGATGACGCCGCTTCCGGGTGTTCGCCGGGCCTGGTGGAGCCCGTTGGGGACGTTAGGCGCCGATGATGTTGTACTCGGGTCCGAACGGGAACTTGGTGATGTTCTCCGCGCCGTCCTCGCCCACCACCAGGATGTCGTGCTCGCGGTACCCGCCGGCACCCGGCTGGCCCTCGAGGACGGTGATCATCGGTTCCATGGAGACCACCATGCCCGGTTCCAGCACCGTGTCGATGTCCTCGCGGAGCTCGAGTCCGGCTTCGCGGCCGTAGTAGTGGCTCAGGACGCCGAACGAGTGGCCGTAGCCGAAGGTGCGGTTGGCCAGGAGCCCGTAGCCCACGTAGATCTCGTTGAGCTCGGCGGCGATGTCCTTGCAGACGGCGCCGGGCTTGATGAGTTCCAGGCCGCGCTTGTGGACTTCCACGTTGATGTTCCACAGCTCCAGTGAGCGGGCATCCGGTTCACCGTAGAACAGGGTGCGCTCCAGCGCCGTGTAGTAGCCCGAGGTCATGGGGAAGCAGTTCAGGGACAGGATGTCGTGTTCCTGGATCTTGCGGGTGGTGGCCCAGTTGTGGGCGCCGTCGGTGTTGATGCCGGACTGGAACCACACCCAGGTGTCGCGGATTTCGGAGTCGGGGAAGGTCCTGGCGATTTCATGGACCATGGCCTCGGTGCCGATCAGGGCAACCTCGTACTCGGTGATCCCGGCGGTGATGGCGTTGCGGATAGCTTCGCCGCCGAGGTCGCCGATGCGTGCGCCGTGCTTGATGACCTCGATTTCCTCGGCGGACTTGATCATGCGCTGGCGCATGGCGGCCTGGGCCACGTCCACCAGGGTGGCGGACGGGAAGGCCGCCTGGATCTTGTTCCGGTTGTCCAGCGGCAGCGAGTCGTCCTCGACGCCGAGGCGGCGCGGGTTGATGCCGCGGGTCCGCAGGACTTCCTGGATGGCGAAGATGTAGTTGTCGCGGCGCCAGTCCGTGTAGACGATGTTGTCGCCGTAGCTGCGGCGCCAGGGCATTCCGGCGTCGATATTGGCGGTGACGGTGACGGTGTCATCCTTGGTGACCACCATGCCGTAGGAGCGGCCGAAGGTGGTGAAGAGGAAGTCTGAGTAGTACTTGATGGAGTGGTAGCTGGTGAGGACGACGGCGTCCAGGTCCTTCTCGGCCATGATGCGGCGCAGGCCGGCCAGGCGGCGCTCAAACTCGGTGTCGGAGAACGTGAGGCTCACCTTCTCGCCGTTCTTGAGGATCTTGGTGCGCTCGAGTTCGGCGACAGTGGTGGCGTTTTCGGTGGTGATGGTCATCGTGGCGATGCCTTTCTCTCGTGCATTTGTTGAGGTGCAGTTGGTTTTGGTGTGGGGGGGGAAGCTATTCGTGCCGCAGGGGCTCTTTGCAGGTTTCCCTGGAGAGCGACACGGCAATGAGGGAGACGACGGCGGCAGCCACCAGGTACCAGGCCGGAGCCAGGTCGCTTGCGGTTGCGGCGATGAGGAGTGTCGCCATGAACGGGGCGGTGCCGCCGAACAGGGCGTTGGAGAGGTTGAAGCTGACCGCAAAGCCGCTGTAGCGCACCCGGGTGGGGAACATTTCCGCCAGGAAGCTGGGGAGTGTGCCGTCGTTGAGGGTGAGCATGGCGCCCAGCAGGATCTGGACCAGGACGATGACCAGGAAGTTGCCGGTGCCGAGCAGTGCGAAGGCGGGGACGGTCAGGACAATGAAGGCAACCGATGCGCTGATCAGTACCTTCTTGCGCCCGTACCGGTCCGAGAGCATGCCGGTGAGGAAGATGAAGCCGATGTAGGTGATCAGCGCGATGGTGGTGGCAAGGAATGATTCGGTTTCGCCCAGGCCCAGTTCCGAGGACAGGTAGGTGGGCATGTAGCTGAGGATCACGTAGAAGCCGACGGCGTTGAGCAGCACGGCGCCGACGGCCTGCAGCAGCTGCCGCCAGTGGTTGCGGAAGAGGCTGGAGACAGGGGCCTTGACGGCGTGGTCCTCGGCGGCCAGTTCACGGAATGCGGGGGTGTCCTCAAGCTTGGTCCGGATGTACCGGCCGATCAGGCCCATGGGGGCTGCCAGCAGGAAAGGCAGCCGCCAGCCCCAGCTCTGCATCGCCTCGGTGGAGAGCAGGGTGGTCAGCAGGCCGGCCATGAGTGAGCCCAGGAGCAGGCCGGCGGCGGTGCTCGCGGGGACGACGGCGGCGTACAGGCCACGCCGGTTGGCTGGGGCGTACTCCACCAGGAAGGCCGAGGCTCCTGCGTATTCACCGGAGGCAGAGAAACCCTGGACCACCCTGATGATCAGGAGCAGGACGGGCGCCCAGATGCCGATGGTGTCGTAGCCCGGAATCAGCGCTATGCAGAACGTGGCTCCGGACATGATGAGGATGGACAGGGAGAGAGCTGTCCGCCGTCCCACCTTGTCGCCGATGTGGCCCCAGACGAAGCCGCCGAGCGGGCGCACCAGGAAGGAGATGGCAAAAAGGGCGAAGGTCAGCAGCAGCCCGGTCTGCGGATCGGATTCCGGGAAGAAGACCGTTGCGATAGTGACGGCCAGGTAGCCGTAGACGGCGTAGTCGAACCATTCAACGAAGTTGCCGATGAAGCTGGCAGCGATGACCCGGCGCCGCGTTTCCTTGCTGACGGCACTGTCGGCAGGTGCGGGACGCGGGTCGCTCACGATGCTGCCCGGGGAGGAAGTTTCGTTACTCATATGTCCACCAAAGTGTTGTGGTTGCATTCAGCGCAACGCTGTTGCAACAGACTAAGGCGTGATGGCCGCCACAGTCAATGGTTTCGAGGCGGCGAATTACAGTTCCGGAAAAGGCCAATTTGAGGAGCGCCAAATCAAGCCCAGCGCTTGGGCCACACTTGTAGGCTGGGGAGATTGAAACCCCAAGAGTTGCTTCGAATGCAATAGTGTTGCGGATAGCTTGCGCGCGGACCTCAACCGCCTGGCGCTAATGCACGTCGAACTGGGCGGCTCTATTGACACGCCCTACGCCTGCTGACATATTTCGAGTAAGCGCTATACGCAACGTGTTGTGCATTACGCAATTGGAGAGGCCCGGGCGGAAGGTCTGGGAGGCACGACCACCCTTTCGGGTGCCTGCCACCCGTCCCTTTGGGTAGCCGTCCGGAAGCGTCGCAGCTTCTAGACTTGGGAGTCGGGCCGGGATCTTTGTCCGGCCAACGAAAGGAACACAGGAATCATGGTTCATAAAGTCAAGGCAGTCATCGCCAAGGAAAAGAACGCTCCGGTGTCAGTGGAGACCATCCTGGTGCCGGATCCGGGCCCGGGCGAGGCCCTGGTGGACATCCTGACGTGCGGTGTCTGCCACACGGACCTGCACTACAAGCAGGGCGCCATCAACGACGACTTCCCCTTCCTGCTGGGCCATGAAGCCACCGGTGTGGTCAGCGCTGTGGGTGACGGCGTTACCTCCGTCGCCCCCGGCGACCGCGTCATCCTGAACTGGCGCGCCGTGTGCGGTGAATGCCGCGCGTGCGCCAAGGGACAGCCCCAGTACTGTTTCAACACCGCCAACGCCACCCGGAAGATGACCCTGGAGGACGGCACGGAGCTCTCCCCCGCACTGGGGATCGGGGCCTTCGCCGAAAAAACCCTCGTCGCTGCGGGACAGTGCACCAAGGTGGATCCCGAGGCTGATGCGGCCGCCGTCGGCCTGCTGGGCTGCGGCATCATGGCCGGCATCGGCGCCGCCATCAACACCGGTGAGGTCAAGCGCGGCGAGTCCGTGGCGGTGATCGGCTGCGGCGGTGTGGGCATCGCCGCGATCGCCGGCGCCAAGCTCGCCGGCGCCACCACGATCATCGCCGTGGACATCGACGCCAACAAGGTGGACATGGCCACATCCCTCGGCGCCACGCACGGCATCGACTCCAGCAAAGAGGACCCCGTCGAGGCCATCCGCGCCCTCACCGGAGGCAACGGGGCGGACGTGGTGATTGACGCCGTCGGCCGTCCTGAAACGTACAAGCAGGCGTTCTACGCCCGCGACCTCGCCGGACGCGTGGTCCTGGTGGGCGTCCCGACGCCGGCCATGCAGCTTGAACTGCCGCTGCTGGACGTCTTTGGCCGCGGCGGCTCGCTCAAGTCCTCCTGGTACGGCGACTGCCTGCCCTCCCGCGACTTCCCCATGCTGGTGGCGCACTACAAGCAGGGCAACCTGGACCTGGACGCGTTCGTGACCGAACGGATCACCATCGACCAGGTGGAGGAAGCCTTCGACAAGATGCACGAGGGCAAGGTCCTGCGTTCGGTGGTGGAGCTCTAATGGTCGCCATCGAGAACCTGGTCACCTCGGGGACATTTTCGCTCGACGGCGGCACCTGGGACGTGGACAACAACGTCTGGATCGTAGGCAATGACGAGGAGTGCGTGATCATCGACTCCCCGCACGACGCCGCCGCGATCATCAACCAGGTCCGGGGCCGGAAAGTCCTTGCCATCCTCCTCACGCATGCGCACAACGACCACATCGGTGCTGCCCGCGAGGTTGCCGACGCCGTGGGCGCCCCGATCTACCTGAACCCCGAGGACCTGGTCCTCTGGGAACAGGTGTACCCGGACGCGCACCCGGACCGGGAACTGGCCGACGGCGACGTGTTCGAAGTGGGCGGTGCAACACTGAAGGCCATCCACACCCCCGGCCATTCCCCGGGCTCCACCTGCTTCTACCTGGAAAGCGAAGGAACGGTCTTCACCGGAGACACGCTGTTCAACGGCGGCCCGGGTGCCACAGGACGGTCCTACAGCGACTACCCCACCATCCTGGCCTCCATCCGGGAACGCCTGCTCACCCTCCCGCCCGGGACTGTGGTCCGCACCGGCCACGGGGACAACACCACCATCGCGGCCGAAACGGAAACGCTGGCGAAGGTTTCGCAGTAGCCGTCGAGCTGAGCATCGCGCGGGGCGCGCCGGGATTACCCGGCGCGCCTTCGCGGCGCCAGCGGCAACCGCGCCTTCGTGGCGCCCACGCAACACAGTACAAACACCACGCATGCCGGTAAGGAAGTTGGAACAATGAAGTTCGGTAAGCAGCCCGCCCCCGTTGCGGACATTGACGAGGACAACCTCGAAGTCCATAAGCCCAAGGCCGAGGCGGCAGGCGTGAAAGCCGTGATGGTGGCGCTGGAACGCGCGGTGGCCCAGGCCGGGGTGGCCCGCACGGCGCACTCGCTGCTGCGCCTGAACCAGCGGGGCGGTTTCGACTGCCCGGGCTGCGCCTGGCCGGAGTCGGACAAGAAGCGCAAGACCGCCGAGTTCTGCGAGAACGGCGCCAAGGCGGTGGCCGAGGAAAACACCCTCCGCACCGTCGGTGCCGAGTTCTGGGCCAGGCATTCGATCGCCGAGCTCTCGACGAAGACCGAGTACTGGCTGGGCAACCAGGGCCGGCTAAGTGAACCCGTGGTGATCCGGGCAGGCGAGAGCCACTATTCACCGATCTCCTGGGGTGATGCCTTCGACCTGATCGGCGAGCATGTGCGGGCCACCACGGCCGACCGTTGCGTTTTCTACACCTCCGGGCGCACCGCGAACGAGACGGCGTTTATGTACCAGCTGTTCGCGCGGGCTTTGGGCACCAACAACCTGCCGGACTGCTCCAACATGTGCCACGAGTCCTCGGGTTCGGCGCTGAACCCGACCATCGGGATTGGCAAGGGGACCGTGTCCCTGGACGATATCCATGATTCCGAGCTGATCTTCGTGGTGGGGCAGAACCCCGGGACCAACCATCCGCGGATGCTGTCCGCGCTGAAGGAATGCAAGGACAAGGGCGGCAAAGTGGTGGCGGTCAACCCGCTGCCCGAGGCCGGGCTGTTCAACTTCAAGGACCCGCAGACCGTCTCCGGCGTGGTGGGCGGCGGCACGCCGCTTGCCGACGAATATCTGCAGATCAAGGTCGGCGGTGACCTGGCACTGTTCCAGGCCCTTGGCCACCTGCTCCTGGCGGAGGAAGAGCGGAACCCGGGCACCGTCGTCGACCATTCCTTCATCGAGGCGCAGACAGACGGGTTCGCCGCCTACCGCGAGGCCCGCGGCAGCCTGGACTGGGCCGAAACCGAGAAGGCCACCGGGCTGACCCGGGAGCAGATCGAGACCGTTGCCGGGATGCTCATCAAGTCCAAGGCCACCATCTTCTGCTGGGCCCTGGGCGTCACCCAGCAGCCGCACTCGGTGGACACCATCAAGGAGATGGTCAACGTCCTGCTGCTGCAGGGCAACTTCGGCAAGCCCGGAGCCGGCGCCTGCCCGGTCCGCGGGCACTCCAACGTCCAGGGCGACCGCACCATGGGCATCTGGGAAAAACCCAAGGAATGGCTGCTGGAGGCGCTGGACACCGAGTTCGGGATCACCTCACCCCGGCACCACGGGTATGACGCCGTGGAAGCGATGGAGGCGTTCGAACGCAACGAGGTGGACGTTTTTGTGTCCATGGGCGGCAACTTCTCCCTGGCCTGCTCCGACACCGAGACCCTGGAGGCCGGCATGCAGCGGATCGGCCTGACCGTGCACATCTCCACCAAGCCCAACCGCTCCCACGTGGTGCATGGGCGCACCTCGCTGATCCTGCCCACCCTGGGCCGGACGGACAAGGACGACAAGCACCCCAACGGCGCACAGTTCCTCTCCGTGGAAGACTCAATGTCCGTGGTCCACTCCACCCAGGGCAGGCTCACGCCGGTCTCCGAGCACCTGCTCGCCGAACCCGTCATCGTGGCACGGATGGCCGAGGCCGCGTTCGGCCCGGACCACCCCGTGGACTGGAAAGCCATGGCCGAGGACTACGACGTGATCCGCGACCACATCGCCCGCGTGCTGCCCGGCTTCGAAGACTTCAACGCCAGGATCCGGACCAAGAACGGGTTCGTCCTGCCCAACCCGCCGCGCGATACCCGGTCCTTCAAAACCGACATCGGCCGGGGCCGGTTCACCGTGAGCCCGCTGGAATACCTCACCCCGCCCGACGGGCACCTGGTGCTCCAGACCATCCGCAGCCACGACCAGTACAACACCACCTTCTACGGCCAGGACGACCGCTACCGGGGCATCTCCGGCGGCCGCCGGGTGATCCTGGTGCACCCCGAGGACCTGGTGGAGCTGGGCTTCAAGGACCGGGACCTGGTGGACGTGGTCAGCACCTTCCGCGGCCACGACCGGCAGGCCGACAAGTTCCGCCTGATCGCCTACCCCACCGCCAAGGGCTGCGCGGCCGCGTACTTCCCCGAAGCCAACGCCCTGGTCCACAAGGAAAACGTGGCCCGCGAATCCAACACACCCGGCTTTAAGGCCATGTTCGTCCGGTTCGTGCCGCACCTCGCGGAAACCACCGACCAGGATTCTTCCGGGCAACTGGAGCCTGCCGCGGCGGGATAGCCCCCGCGGCGCTCCTACCGGCAGAACGACGACGGCGACACGCGGCAGGTGCCCGTGTCGCCGTCGGTGTTTCATCCACACGCCGGTGGCCGATGCGTAGTCACGCGCGGGCGCGGAGGAAGCGCTCCAAGGCGTCCTCTCCCGGCGACTGGGCAGTGTGCAGGAAATCCGCCGTACCTAGCTTCAGCTGGCTCGGCCAGTGGGGTGGTTCCCAGTCCTGGTGTTCGCTTTTGTAGTGGCGACCGGTGGGTGAGGTCCAGCCGGGAGGTTGGTTTTTGGTGGCTGGTGTTGGTGTCCAGCCGGTGGTGTGCCGGAGTTTGTGGTGTTTCGGACAGGGCTGTCCGAGGTTGCTGATCCCGGTGGTCCCGCCGTGGTGCCAGGCGAGGAGGTGGTCTGCCTCATTATCCAAAGAGCTGTTGCTGCAGCCGGGGAAGGGGCATTTGCCGTCCCTCAGCCTGAGCCAATTCCGCATCGCCTTGGTCACCCGGTAGCTGGTGCGCCCAATCTCCAGAGGTGCCCCGTCCCGCGGATCGACCAGGACGCGGTGAAAGGAGTCTGCTCCGTGTGCAACCAGGTCCCGCGCCATGGACGGCGGAACGGGGCCGAACCCGTCCAGCACCGCCGGCTCCTCCGTGAGGCCCATCAGCGAGAACACCGGCACGGTGACCAGGACCTGGGCCCGGATCCCCGGGGAAAGCAGGCCAGCACCGGTTCCTGCGCCGGCTCCGTCGCTGTCGCTTGCTTCCTCGCCGTTACCTGCACTGTTGTCTGCATGGAAGGTTGCACTGGTTCCGCTGGTGAGGATGGCTTCGGCGAATTTGTCGGTCCGGATTTGGGTGAGGGTGCGGGGTTCGTTGGGTCCTTGTGCGGCCCGCGCGAGGGCGTTAAGGCGGTTCCAGCCTGCCAGCGCCTGGTGCGCGGGCAAACAAGCGGAGAGCCAGGCCATGCCGTCCTGGTCCGGCCGGTATTCCACCCGCCGTTCAGCAACCCCCTTGGCATGGCGCTTTTCGATGGATTCGACGTGGTGGCGTTCACGCCAGGTGCGAGCTTTGTGCCGGAGCCGGTGCGCCGGCATTTCGCCGATTGCTGCGGCGGTGGGCGGTTTAGGGACGGCCGGGTCGAGGAAGTGGGCTTCCAGGGCGACGACCCCGGCCGGGTCCAGGGTTGCGGCCTCGTCCACCATGACCAGGGCGTGCTGCCAGGAGATCGTGCCGGCGTGCAATGCCGATAACGTCCGCGGCAACTCCTTGGTCAGCGCGTGGGATACGGACAGGAACGTACCCGCTGCCCGGTGTCCGAGAGCCAAAAGGCAGCCGATTTCCGCCGCGACAGCCATCTCCTGCGCCTGCACCGGCATATCCGGCGCTATGGCTTGGGCGCTGTCCGCATACTTCACGGCAGCACGGGCCTTCAGGCCTGCGAAACCGGCCTCCACCTCCCGCACCCCGGCAAGGATGTCCAGGCACCCGTCCGCCAGCCCGGCCAACGGATCGGCAGCAGAGAACGGCTCCGAACCGCACCCGTCCACCTCCGCATTGAGCACGGCAAGGGCGGCCCTGATATCCGCAAACGCCCTCGCCACCGCTTCCCTGCCCATAAACCCATCCTGCCAAGGGGGTCCGACAATAAGCCGGGAACCGGGCCGGCACACGAAAAACCGGGGGCCGCCTGTTCGGCGGCCCCCGGTTTCCGATGACAAGTACGGACAGGTTCCGGGCTAGCCCCGGAGGCGCTCCATGCCCGGATCGAACAGCGGCTCGGCAGAGACCGTGGCGGCGATGCGCTTGCCGAAGTACTCAACCTCCACCGAATCACCAACGGAAACTGAGGCGGGCAGCCACGCGTACGCGATTGGCTTGCGCACGGAGTAGCCGTAGGCGGCGCTGGTGACGTACCCCGCTGCGGAACCGTCCACGTACACAGGTTCCTTGCCCAGCACGAGGGACGTGCCGTCGTCGACCGTCAGGCACCGCAGCTCCCGCGCGGAAGGCTGCTCCTTGCGCGCCGCAAGGGCCTCACACCCCACGAACCCGGTCTTGTCCTTGGCAACCGAGAAGCCCAGGCCGGCCTGGTACGGGTGGTGTTCGGAGGTCATGTCCGTGCCCCACAGCCGGTAGCCCTTCTCAAGCCGCATGCTGTTGAACGCGCCGCGGCCGGCGGCAATGATTCCGTGCTCCCGGCCCGCCTCGAACAGCAGGTCCCACAGCTTCAGCCCGTATTCGGCGGTGGTGTAAAGCTCCCAGCCCAGCTCGCCCACGTAGGAGAGCCGCATGGCCGTGACGGGGATGCCGCCAACGGAGATTTCCTTGGTGCGGAAGTACTTGAGCCCGTCGTTGGTCAGGTCGTCGGAGCTGACCTTGCCGATCACCTCGCGGGCCAACGGCCCCCACAGCCCGATGCAGCAGGTGCTGCCGGTGATGTCGGCAACATGCACCCACTGGGTGGGATCGGCGGCCGACTGCTTCCGGGCCTCCACCCGCAGGTAGTCGAAGTCCACGTTGCTGTTAACGCCCAGCTGGAAGTCTTCCTCCGCCAGCCGCGCCACCGTCACGTCACTGCGGATGCCGCCGTCGTGCTCCAGCAGCAGGCAGTACGTCACGGCACCCGGCTTCTTGGCGATGTTGCCCGTGCTGAGCCGGTGCAGCAGCGCCTGCGCGCCCGGCCCCACCACGGACAGCCGCTTCAGCGGCGTCATGTCGAAAAGTCCGACGGCGGTACGCGTCTTCCACGCCTCGGCCGCAGAGATGGGGGAAGAGAACATGGCGGACCACTCGTCGCGCTCAGGTGCCTGCCACTCTGCGGGAAGCTCCTCCAGCAGGCCGCGGTTGGCTTCGAACCAGTGCGGACGCTCCCAGCCGGCGGACTCCAGGAAGAAGGCCCCCAGTTCCTTCTGCCGGACGTTGAACGGGCTGACGCGCAGGTCGCGCGGGGATTCCTTGGGCTGCAGCGGGTGCAGGATGTCGTAGATTTCCACGAAGTTCTGCTGGGACGTTTCGCTGACGTAAGCGTCGGAGGTCTGCACCTTTTCGAAGCGGGTGAGCTCGCAGCCATGCAGGTCCGTCTGGGGGTGGCCGTCCACCAGCAGCTCGGCCATCGCCTTGGCCACACCGGCGGAGTGGGTCACCCACACGGCTTCGGCCACGAACAGGCCCTGGAGGTCGGGCGCCTCGCCCATGAGCGGGCCGCCGTCGGGGGTGAAGGAGAAGATGCCGTTGAAGCCGTCCTGGATCCCGGAGTTGCGCAGCGCCGGCAGCAGGTCCTGGCTGTCCTCCCACGCGGGCAGGAAGTCTTCCAGGGTGAAATCGAGGCGGGAGGGCATGCGGTGGTCCGACATTTCCTCCGCGGAGACCTTCGGCAGGGCGGACATGTCCACCGGCATGGGGCGGTGGGCGTAGCTGCCGATGCCGATGCGGTCGCCCCATTCGCGGTAGTACAGGTCCTTGTCCTGGTAGCGCAGGATGGGCTTGCTGGCGCCCTTGGGGAGCTCGTTGACGCCCTCGAGTTCGGGCAGCGGGTTGCTGATGGCGTACTGGTGGGCCAGCGGCAGCAGCGGAACTTCCAGGCCCACCATCTTGCCGAGTTCACGGCCCCAGAAACCTGCACAGGACACCACGATGTCCGCCGGGATCAGCCCGTTGTCCGTTTCGACGCCGGTCATCTTGCCGCCCTCCTGGGCGATGCCGGTGACGGTGGTGTTGCCCTGGTACTTCACGCCGGCCTCGCTGGAGCGCTCGATCAGCAGCTGCACCGCACGGGCGGCCAGGGCCAGGCCGTCGGTGGGGATGAGCAGGCCGCCCAGGACTTCGCGGCCGCCGGTGAGCTTGCCGGTGTTCAGGAGGGGGTAGATCTTTTCGCACTCGTCGGCGTCCACGATCCGGCTTTCGACGCCCCAGGAGGTCATGACGCCCATTTTGCGCTTCAGGTCGGCGAGGCGCTCGGGTGTGGTTGCCAGCTCCAGGCCGCCCACCTGGTTGAAGCAGGACTGGCCGTCCTTGCTCAGGGCGAGCAGTTTGTTCACGGTGTACGTGGCGAATTCCGTCATTGTCCGTGACGGGTTGTTCTGGAACACCAGGCCCGGCGCGTGCGAGGTGGAGCCACCGGCGAGTTCCAGCGGGCCCTGTTCCACCACCGTGATGTTGGTCCAGCCCCGGGTGGCGAGTTCGTCGGCAAGGTTGGTTCCGACGATGCCGGCGCCGATGATGACAACGCGTGGTGATGCGCTCATAAGTAGTTCTCCTGGTGTTCGCGTTAGCGGAAGACGACGGTGCGGGTGTTGTTGAGCAGGACCCTGTGCTGGCAGTGCCACCTGACGGCGCGGGACAGTGCCTGCGATTCGGCGTCCCTGCCCACAGTGACCAGTGCATTCGGGTCCAGGCTGTGGTCCACGCGGAACACTTCCTGCTCGATGATCGGGCCTTCGTCCAGGTCTGCGGTGACGTAGTGCGCGGTGGCGCCGATGAGCTTCACGCCGCGGTCGTAGGCCTGGTGGTAGGGCTTGGCCCCTTTGAACCCGGGCAGGAAGGAATGGTGGATGTTGATGGCGCGGCCGCGGAGGGTCTTGCTGAGGCCGTCCGAGAGGACCTGCATATAGCGGGCCAGGACCACCAGGTCCGCCTGGTACTCCTCGACCAGTTCCAGCAGGCGCGCCTCGGCCTGCGGCTTGGTGTCCGCGGTGACCGGGACGTGGATGAACGGCAGGCCGGCGGCTTCCGCCATAGGGCGGAGGTCCTCGTGGTTGGACACCACGACGGCGATCTCCGCACCCAGGCTTCCGGCGCGCCACCGGAAGATGAGGTCGTTGAGGCAGTGGCCGAACTTCGAGACCATCACCAGCACGCGCTGGGGGCTGCCGTCGTGGATGGCGAACTCCATGTCGAATTCATCGGCAGTGGCGGCGAACTCTGCGCTGAGGCCTTCCGCGGAAACTTCCTTGTCCCCCGGGGTGAAGGCCGTGCGCAGGTAGAGCTTGCCGCTCATGTGGTCATCGAACTGCTGGTGTTCAACGATGTCGAAGCCGCGGTCAGCGAGGAATGCGGTGATCGCCCGGACGATTCCGGGGCGCTCCGGGCACGCCAGCGTGAGGACGTACTGTGCGGTGCCGGTACTGCGAACGCTGGGGACGGCGCCGGCTTCCGCCGTCGCGTTGGCGGCAGGGCGGCCCTCAAGGACTGTGGTCATGGTCTACTCCTGGTTCTTTGCGGGGGCTGGGGTGTCAGCGGCGGAAGCGGCGCACGGGCCGTCCTCCGAACAGTGCTGATCACATTGGTGCTGGGTCACGAGATCGAACTGGACGCCGCCGTGCTGGTCCACTCCGGTCCGGATGGCGCGTTCCACCACCGAGTCGGCGAGCCGCCGCCGCAGGGACAGCGGGTCCCGGCGCAGGTCCTTGACCAGGGCGAAGCAGAGCAGCAGCATGACCAGCACGAACGGCAGGGCTGCCACGATGGTGATGCGCTGCAGCCCGGAGAGCGCCTCCGAGGGCTTGTCGCCTCCGGCGAGCAGCATCACGGCCGCCACGGCGCCGGTGAGCAGGCCCCAGAAGATGACCAGCCCTCGTTTTGGTTCGGCAGAACCGTTGGAGCTGAGGGAAGACATCACCAGTGACGCCGAGTCGGCGCCGGTGACAAAGAAGATTCCCACCAGGACCATGGCCAGGACAATGACTGCTCCGGTCAGCCAGCCCGGCATGGCCAGGTTGTTGACGAGGTCGAACAGTGCTCCGTCGAAGTCGATGGACGGTGCGCCGTCAGACATGGCCACCAGCCCCGGCTGGCCGGCCTGGTCCGCTTTCTCCTGGACCTTGAACGCGGCCCCGCCGAAGATGCCGAACCAGATGACACTGACAACGCTGGGGACCAGCAGGACGCCGGTAACGAACTGCCGGATGGTGCGGCCGCGGCTGATCCGGGCGATGAACATGCCTACGAAAGGCGTCCAGGACACCCACCATGCCCAGTAGAAGATGGTCCAGCCGGACATCCAGGTGCGAAGGGCCTCGTCACCGACCGCCTCGGTGCGGGAGGACATTTCGGCCAGATCCCGGGCGTAGTCCCCCACTGCGGCAGGGATGAGGTTCAGGATGAAGAGCGTGGGGCCCGCGATGAAGACGATGAGCGCCAGGACCACGGCCAGGACCATGTTGATGTTGGACAGCCACTGGATGCCGCGGCTGATGCCGGACACTGCCGAGGCCACAAAGCAGGCGGTCAGGACGGCCACAATGGCCACGAGCACGGGCGTGCCCACCTCGCCCATCCACCCGTTTGAGCTCAGCCCGCTGCCGATCTGCAGGGCGCCGAGTCCCAGAGAGGCCGCCGTGCCGAACAGCGTGGCGAAGATTGCCAGGATGTTGATGAACTTTCCTACCGGCCCTTCCACCGTCCTGATGCCGAACAGGGACGTAAAGGCTGCGGAGATCAGTTGCCTGCGCCCCAGGCGGTAGGTGCCGTAGGCCATGGCGATTCCGACGACGGCGTACATCGCCCAGGGATGCAGGGTCCAGTGGAAGATGGAGGTGGCCATGGCTGTCTGGATGGCAGCGGGCGTCCGGCCGTCCACGGTGCCCGGCGGTGGGGCGATGTAGTGGTACAGCGGCTCGGCCACGCCGTAGAACATCAGGCCGATGCCCATGCCGGCGGCGAACATCATGGCGATCCACGAGACCGTCCGGAATTCGGGCCGTTCCCCGTCCTTGCCCAGCGGGATGTTGCCCCATTTTCCGAGTGCCAGCCAGAGGACAAAAATGACGAACAGCGAGGCCAGCACCATAAAGAGCCAGCCGGTGTATTCCATCACCCAGTCCAGCGCGACGGTTGAGGTTGCAGCCAGGCTGTCCCGGCCCAGGAAACCCCAGGCCACGAACGCGAGGGCCAGGATGCCGGTGATGCCGAAGGTGGCCTTGTCGAGGGTGAGCTTACGGTTCCGGCGCTCCGCCACGGCCTGCTCGGCCTTGGTCTGGCGGAGTTCCTGCATGATCTGCTGGGTGTCCTCCGCGTCGAGTGAGTCGTGGGCGGAAGGAGAGTTCTCCGGCGCAGGTGGAACGAGCTTGGGCTCCTCCTGCTCAAGGGGGGAATGGGCATCCGGGCGGATGTCGCTGTTCAAAGCCATGTCAAGTCCTTTGGTTTGAATTCATGGGCTGGCGCAGTGCTCCGGCGTCCCCAAGCCGGGCGGAGGATCTGGTGCTTCCTGGCATTCAGTAAGCAGAATCAGCTTTGCTGTGAACGGGGCGGTTGTTCCGCAAGGATCAACACGTCTCGCAATAAGCAACAGAGTGGCCCGGGCCAATCTCGCGTGTCAAGGATTTTCCGAATTCTTAAGCCCTATTTCGGGGGCTCGGCTGCGCCTTGACCGTGGTCCGGGAACAGGGTCAGGCATCGATCACCAGGTCCGTCTGCGCGGTGGAGCAGCAGGGCAGGAACTTGCCTGCAGAGATTTCCCGTGCCCGGATCCCGCCCTGGTGGTTCATCTCGACTTCCCCGGAAAGCTTGACGACCTTGCAGGAGCCGCACATCCCTTCCTTGCAGTTCGCGCCAATCCTGACTCCAGCACGCTGGGCCACCTCGAGGATGCGCTCGCTTGGGTCGATCCGGACATTGATGCCGGTACGCGTGAAGGACATGGTGAGGCTGCCTGTTCCCACCGTGTCAAAGCTCGAGGCGTCAGGGGAGCCGGCGTCCGGCTCGCCGCCCGGGCTGTCGGCGGAGGGGCCTGGGCCGGGCGCCTCCGGGTCGACGATTTCCAGCGGCATCCCGGAGGCCTGCAGGGTTCCGTCGGCGTCGTAGCCAGGCTCGTAGAGGCCGAACGCGGCCGGCTGGCTTTCAAAGTAGTCCTCGGCGGATTCGGCGATCTCCTCAGCGATCTCCTCCGCAACGTCGGCTGCAAGCGCCACCTCCGCCTGGTATTCAAGGAGCGTCTGGCGGTCTCCCGAGAAGAACTCCATGTAGATGGAAGTGTCATCGACACCGACCTTCCTGAGGAGCCTGGTGGCGGTGTTCAGGTAACCCTCAGGACCGCAGGCGTACACCTGGCGGCCGTTGGCGTCCGGGGCCACCTCCTCGAGCATGGCCGCCGTCAGCCTTCCGCTGAGCCCTTCCCACCCCTCCGGTACCCTGCGGTCGCCCAGGGAGTAGTGGACCTTGACGCGTGAGTCCACGGAGGCGATGTAGGCCAATTCCCGGTGGAAGGCAAAGCCGCCGGCATCCGAGCCATGGTAGAGCACCACAACATCGGCGTGTCCGGGCAGGGAGTGGATGGTCCGCACCATGGACATGATGGGAGTAATGCCTGCGCCGGCGGCAAGCAAGAGGTACCGTGCCCGCCGGTCTGCATCAGGCAGGTGGAATGCTCCCACCGGTCCGAGCATCTCTAGGACGGTGCCGGGTTTGACGTTCTCGTGCACCCATGGCGAGACCAGGCCCGTGGGGTCACACTTGACGGTGATGCTGAAGGTCCACGGCTGGGTGGGCGAACTGGACAGCGAGTAGCTGCGGTCCGCTGGCTCCTGGTCTTCGCCATTCACGGGAAATGCGACGTTCACGTACTGGCCCGCACGGAACGCCAGGGGCGCACCGTCACAGCGGCGGAACACGAAGGTCATCATGCCGCCGGCCTCGGGGACCGTCTCGACGCATTCGGCCATAAACTCCTGCGGATGCCATGGGCCCAACGCTCGGGCTGCCCGGGCGGGCGTCTCGGTGCTTCCCATCACCCTGTTCCACGGCATCTCAAGACCCCGGATACGCTGTGGTTCCTGGATTGCCGTTTCAGTGAGGAGTTCAATCATGCCAAGTGCTCCTGCACGCGCTGTACGTACCAGTTGATGAATGCCTCCACCTGGTATTCGCTCTTCATGTAGGGGCCCGGCTCGTAGGCGGGGCTGCCGGCACCCTGCTGGCAGAGCTCCACGAATGCCTTGTCCTGCAGATTGGTTTGCTTCCAGGTGTAAGTGAGCTTTTCCAGGTCGTAGTCGACGCCTTCCACGGCGTCGTCAGCCACCAGCCATGTGGTGCGCACGAGGCTTTGGTGCTCGTTGATGGGGAAGACACCGAACGTGATGACGTGGTCGCCCAGGAAATGGAACCAACTGTTGGGCTGCAGGTGCATGGAGCAGCGGCCAAGGCGGAAGTCGGGCAAGTCGCCGAGCAGCTTCTTGGAAAGCCTGCGCCCGTCGGCAGAGAACGATTCGCCCTCTCCATCGAGTGATTCCCGTGAGATGCGGAGTCCCGCGATGCGGGTGTCAAGCTGCTCGACCACCTCGTAAGGAAGGCCATAGCGGCGGCAACGCTCCTCGAGGGAGGACTGGGCTTCCTTGTTCCGGTTCCACACTTCCTCAAGGTGGGGCGGGATAAGGCCCTCCGTCAGGCCCCAGGTGGGGAAGAGGGAGCAGGCGAGCTCGGGGTGGCCGTCACAGTGGTAGCACTCACGGTTGTTCTCCATGACGAGCTTCCAGTTGCCCTCTTCGATGATGTTCTGCTGGTAGGCGATCTTTGTCTTCGAGAGATCGTGGGGCGCCAGGTAGGGCTCGAAGATTTTCGCGGTTTCGTCGAAGTCCGTTGGCGGTTCATCCGCGATGCAGACGAAGATGAGTCCGGCGACCTCGCGTCCGTGGGCGCGCTTGAGGCCGAAGCAGCTCTTGTCGAACTTCGTTTCCCCCGGAGCGGAGGCATGGATCAGATTTCCCTCCGGCGAGTAGGTCCACGAGTGGTAGCCGCACACCAGGTTTCCGGTTGACCCTGCAGCGTCAGTCAGGACGCGGGCGCCGCGGTGGCGGCATACGTTGTGCAGGACGTTCACGCCGCCGTCGTCGTTGCGCAGCACAATCAGGGAGTATGGCCCGTAGTCGACGGTGACGTAGTCACCCGGCTCGGGCAGCTCGGCGGTGCTGGCTGCAAAGATCCAGTGCTGGCCGAAAATGGCCTCCATGTCCACCTTGAAGATCGAGGCATCAGTGTAGAAGGGGGCGTCGAGGGAGTAGCCGGTGCGACGGAACTCAAACAACGCGGTGATCTCGGCCAGCTGCTCGGCAGGCAATGATGCAGCGATTTTTCCGCGTGAATTGAGGGGCACGTTCACTGAAGCAGTCATGGGTTTCCTCCCGGGAGGCATGGGTAGTGGGTGTTGCGTGTTGACCAGGGGTGCGGGGGTGGTACCGGCAGTGGTCGATGTACTCGTTGTCATGAGATTAGGGTCACAACTACTGCAAGAAAAGCGCAAAACTTTGAAGATTACCGTGCAGAATAAATGCATGATTGACGCGCGACTCATCACGCTCCGCGTATTCGCCCGGTGCGGCACGGTAGGCGCGACCGCGGAACTCACGGGCTATTCCCCCTCCGCCGTCTCCGCGCAGTTGCGGGAGCTCCAACGCGTACTCGGAATGCAACTGCTGACGAAAGACGGCCGGGGCCTGCGGCTTACCGCCACGGGACGTTTTCTCGTGGCGGGCTCGGATCCCCTCATCGCCCAATGGGAGAGCCTGCGCGCCGCGGCCATGGAGGCCGGCGACCAGGTGCAGGCCCATCTTGGCCTCGGCGGATTCTCCTCTGCAGCCGCCCACTTGCTGGCGCCGCTGGCCGCCACCCTGCGCTCGACACACCCCTCGCTGGAGGTGCAGGTTCTTGAGGCTGAGCCTGCCCGCTGCTTCGACTTGCTGATTGCGGAACGGATCGACCTGGCAGTCATTGTCGCCATGCAGTCCGACAGTTATGGTGAGGACGATCCGCGCTTCGAGCAGAGAGTCCTGCTCGACGATCCACTGGACGTGATCATTCCCGGTGACCATCCGCTGGCATCACGGGAAACGGCGACGCTCGAAGAGCTGGCATCGGAACCCTGGATCACGGAGGCCGCCGGTTCCGCCTACCACTCCCTCTTCACCGCGGCCTTCACGGCAGTCGGGGTGACGCCGCGGATTGCCCACGAAGCCGTTGAATGGGAAACCCACATCGCCTTCGTGGGTGCCGGGCTGGGCGTAGGCCTGCTGCCCCGGCTTGCACCTTTGCATGGTGCCGAAAACGTGGTTCGGCTGCGCCTCACCGGCCGGGCGAAACCCACGCGCCGCATTGTCGCCGCGGTGCGCAGGGGCAGCATCGCCTCACCCCTGATCCAGGAGTCGCTCCGCATCCTGCACGTTAACGCCAACCGGATCCTTACCGCCCGTCTCGAAGAGGATCTCTGAGCGCTGCCTGCGCGCGGAATCACAGCGTTTGGCAGCCTCCCAATCCTCCCTGTGGACCCCGCCGCACTACCGCCGGGTGTAGCCCATCCTTGCACTCACCTGGAGGCCTGCATCCTTGAGGCCTTCTGCCAGTCCCGGCTCCTTCTCCGGATCGAAACGGAAGGCCGGCCCGGAGATGCTGATGGCGCCAATGACGGTTCCCAGGTGGCTGTACACCGGCACGGACATCGAGTTGATTCCGATTTCGAATTCCTCCCGGGTCACGGCATAGCCGTCCCGGGCCACGGTGATCAACTCGGTTTCAAGGTCTTTGCGGTTGGTGATGGTACGCGGGGTCCGCGCCGGCAGCCCCGTCTCCGTCAGGATCCGGTCCCGGTCATCCGCTGAAAGTGCCGCCAACAGGACTTTGCCGCTGGAGGTGGCGTGCAGCGGGGTCAGGCTGCCCACCCAGTCATACGTGGCCAGTGTTGACGGCCCCATCGCCTGGTCTACGTTCACGGCATAGTTGGAGCGCAGCACGGCGAGGTTCACTGTCTCCTTGAACTGGTCCGCCAGGGCCTCCATGACCGGACGGGCCTCCCGCACCAGGCTCAGGCGCCCGGGGATGGAGCTTGCCAGCCGGAGGATGCCGAAGCCCAGCTGGTACTTTCCGCGCTCACTGTTCTGGTGGACCATCTCCCGGCTCACCAATGAGCCGAGCAGCCGCGACACAGTGGATTTGTGGATGCCCATTTCCTCGGCAATGTCGCTCACGCCGGCGTGGCCGTCCCGTGCCAAGATCTCAAGGACCGCGAGGGCACGGTCCACGGACTGGACGCCGCCGTGGCCCGCTTCACCATCGACGTCGGGTTCGCGCTCATTGTTCGAAGCCATGACTAATACTCTCAAGTAGCTTGCGCCGCGTGAAATCAGCGCAGGCCGTTGCTGTGGGCGAGCGCCATCGCCTCAGTGCGCGACGATGCGCCGATCTTCCGGTAGAGGTTGCGCAGGTGGAACTTCACGGTGTTTTCGCTGATGTGGAGTTTCGCGGCAATCCCCCGGTTCCGCTGGCCGGCGGCGAGAAGCTGGAGGACCTCCAGCTCGCGCTCCCCCAGGTTCCACTGGGCGACGTCGGCCAGCGGCCGGGCGGGCGGATCCAGCGGAATTGCCACGGCGACGTCGGCGCCCCAGCCGGGCACCACGTCCACGCCCATGCTCCCGTCCAGCGCTTCAACACGCTGGACCAGGCGCGCCATCGCAGGCGCCGACGCGGAAAGCTCGCCCGGGCCATCGTCGCGCACGTTGATGAGGAGGTTCACGCCGTCGCAGTCCCATTGCGTGCGGATCCGGCGGACGCCCTCCTGGTCCACCATGGCGAGGACCAGCCCGCGGACAATCGCCCTGGCAGCATGAGCCACCTCACCGGGAAGCGCGCGGCCGTTCACTGGCGGTTCGATGAACTGGACGTCGATGCCGCTGAAGCCCATCAGCGGCCGGAGGTCCTCGCGGAGCCGCTGGAATGCTGAAGCGACCGGTTCCTCCACGAGGTCGGTGGTGCGGTCGCTGAGGGTGCGCAGGCCCACCAGTGCCCTGGCCGCGACGTCCGTTGCCGCCGTCCGGGCCGCGGCGTCCCCCAGCGAAGGCGACCTCAGCGCCGCGAGCAGCGTTTCGAGGGTGGTGGAGTGCTGGTCCACCAGTTCAGCGGTCACCCGCAGGCGCTCCGCCGAGGCGGCGCGTGATTCGATGAGGTACGACGGCGGCGCATCAGCCACCTTTTCGCGGATCCGTTCAGCTGCGAGGGTCCAGAGGTAGTGCAGCATCCACTGCGCCTCCGGCCTGGCCGGCTGCGGGTCCGAGAGGACCAGAAGCGCATTGCTCGGCGAGGACACCGCGAGCACCGGGCGAACGCCACCGCCGAACGAGGCGTCCCCGCTCCAGGTTCCGGCGTCGCCCGCCTCCACGAGCGTTGCACGGATGGCATCCAACTCCGCTATGGACACCTGGCTGATGATGGCCTCGTCACCGGCCTTCTTCTGCGGCCGGCCGGTGCAGTCCTCCGTGAAAATCACCAGCGCGCTGGACGTGATGTACGGGGCGGCAGCCGCGCGCAGCTGGTGCGCCATATCCAACAGGGGTGCCGTTGCCAGGGCGGCTATTGATTGGAGCAGGGCTGCGTCTTGGTGATCCACGAGTCCAGTGTAGGTGGGCCGCCCCCGATGCACCTACCCATTCGGATGGCCAAGGCCGCCCCATCATGCCGTTCCACCCACCCCCTGGGCAGGCGAGGATGGATAGGCGCCCACGTCCCAGGAGGTAAACGCATGAACGCCACCACAGAAGCAGGCCCGGCCGCCCTGACGGGAACGGCACGGGCTTTCCACCACAACCGTGGCCTCGTCCTGGACGAAATCGGCTCGGTGTTGCAGCAGGTCGACCCGCTCGAGGTAGCCGCGCTGGTGACCGAACTTCGGCTGGCAGACAGGATTTTCGTGGCCGGCGCCGGCCGCAGCGGCCTGGTCCTGAAGATGGCAGCCATGCGGCTCATGCACCTGGGGCTGACGGTCCACGTGGTTGGCGAGACCACGGCGCCGGCCATCCGCGCCGGCGACCTGCTCCTCGCGGCTTCCGGTTCCGGCACCACCGCCGGCGTCGTCAAAGCCGCGGAAACCGCAGCCGCCCACGGCGCCTGCGTGGCTGCCTACACCACCGCCCAGGGTTCCCCGCTGGCGGCCGCTGCTGCCGCCGTCGTGATCATCCCTGCCGCCCGGAAGACCGATCACGGCTCGTCACTCACGCGCCAGTACTCGGGCAGCCTCTTTGAGCAGGTGCTGTTCGCCGCCACCGAGGCGGTGTTCCAAAGCCTGTGGGACGAGGACGCCGCCGCCCCGGAGGACCTCTGGCTGCGGCACGCAAACCTTGAGTAGGTTGCCCGGCCCCTTCCCCCAACACAAGAAGCAGGAAACAAGAGAAAGCGACCCCCACATGAAACTGCAAGTAGCCATGGATGTCCTCACCGTTGAGGCCGCACTGGACCTGGCCGGCAAGGTTGCCGAGTCCGTGGACATCATCGAGCTCGGCACACCCCTGATCAAGAACGCAGGGCTCTCCGCGGTAACCGCCATCAAGACGGCCCATCCGGACAAGATCATCTTCGCGGACATGAAGACCATGGACGCCGGCGAGCTCGAGGCCGACATCGCCTTCAACGCGGGCGCGGACCTGGTGTCCGTCCTGGGCAGCGCCGACGACTCCACCATCGCCGGCGCCGTCAAGGCAGCCACAGCCCACAACAAGGGCGTAGTGGTGGACCTGATCGGTGTGGCGGACAAGGTGTCCCGCGCCAAGGAAGCGCGCGCCCTGGGCGCCAGGTTCATCGAGTTCCATGCCGGCCTGGACGAGCAGGCGCTGCCCGGCTACAACCTGAACGTCCTGTTGGGCGCCGGAGAAGAAGCCCGCGTGCCCTTCTCGGTGGCCGGCGGCGTGAACCTCTCCACCATCGGGGCCGTGCAGCGCGCCGGCGCGGACGTGGCCGTTGTGGGCGGTTCCATCTACAGCGCCGAGGATCCCGCCCTGGCGGCCAAGGAACTGAAGGCTGCCATCATCTGATTCTTCCTGCCGGCCGCTGGTTTTCCCGCCGGCTGCTGAACATGCCGCAATACCGACGGCGGCCTCCACCGATGCGTGGGGGCCGCCGCTTCGCGTGGCCGGCTACTGGAAGGACCGGATGGTGATGCCGGAGAACGTTGCAGGCCCGCCGTCGGTGTAGAAGGAGATCCCGGTGTCGCGGTCGGCGAAGTGCACCTGCTGCGAGAGCACCGTGTGGCCGGCGTTGACGAACACCTCGACGCTTTGGGTGTCCACGAAGATCCGCAGGTGGACGGACCGCGCGGCGGCGTCGATGGGCGCTGCCGCACGCGTGTACGGCAGCAGTGGGAAGCCGGCAAGGTCCGAGGGCGCACGGTCCACGTACAGCTCATTGCCGTACTTGCCGATGTTCGTGTGCCGGGCGCCGTCGGCGGAGCGGCCCACCGAGACTCCGATGTTCGCGGCGGCCTCCCAGGAGATGTCGAGCTCCAGTTCGTAGGCACGGCCGCACCAGGGCAGGACATAGCTGCCGTTAACCGTCCGGGCCGGGAACGCGGTGGTGGAGCCGGCGTAGTTCGAGAGCGCCGTGACGGGACTGCTGAGGAGGCTGTACCAGCCGCCGCCCTGGCGCGCCAGGCGCAGTTCCCGCACGATCGAGTTCTGCCCGTTGTACCCGTCGGACGCATCCGTGGGAACGTCGCGGGCGGCGTACTTCCAGTTGTTCATCCACCCGATCGCGTACCGCCGTGTTGCGGGCGCCTCTGCAGCCGGCCATGTCACCGCGCCGTACCAGTCCCAGCCCCAGTCCAGCCATTGCGGATTGCTGACGTCGTCGGCCAGGAACTGCTCCCCGTCCCACGTGCCGGTCCAGTAGGCGTAGGTCATGGGCAGTCCGATGCTGTAGGCGTCCATGCTGGCGCCGAGCACCCAATGGCTGGTGCCGTCGTCGGCCGTCATCTCGAACAGGTCGGGGCATTCGATGCCGCCCAGCGCGGGGTTGGGGAAGTCGAAGTTGCGCTTCAGCTGCCAGTCACGCAGGTTCTGGGAGGTATAGAAGGCCGCATACCGCGCCCGGCCGATCACGCAGACCCACTCGTTGCGCACCGCATCCCAGTGGATCTTCGGGTCCCGGAACCATTCGGCATTATCGATTTCCGCCTGCGTGGTGGCCGCCCTTCCGTCCGTGTTCACGATGACCGGGTCCGGCAGCGCAGTGAACGTGTAGCCGCCGTCGGTCGACCAGTAGAGGTACTGCTCCTGGTACTTGCGGATGCCACCGGTGGGCTGGGTGGCAAGGACCACGATGGCCCCCGCGCCGAAGCCCGCTGTGTTGGCGGTATCCACCACTGCCGATCCGGACCACACGGGGAAGTCGGGCTGCAGCGGCAGCGCATCCCCGTGGTGGGTGAATGCCACGCAATCTGCCGTGGTGGCGTGATCCCAGCCGCCCTGGCCGTTGTTCTGCGTGGAGTGCAGGTAATAGAGGTGGTACTTGCCGTCCAGGAACACCGGGCGCTGCGGGTCGCACAGCCAGCCGGACGGCGGCGTCATGTGGTAAACGGCCCGCTGTGAGCCCTGCGCCGCCCGGGCAGGGACGGCAGCTGCGGCACCGCCCATGAACAGGGCGAGCGCTCCTGCTCCGGTGCCTTGCAGGACGTGGCGACGGGAAAAGGCATGTGTCATCGTTGACTTCCTTTCAGGGGGCGGCTGCTCCGCCTGGCGCTCGGGGTAATGGAACCTTCGGTGGTTCGCTGATCGGATCACCGGCTGCTTAAGCGCTTTAGCAGAAGAACATACCGAGCGGCAACCCCACGGTCAAGCGTTTCAGCAAAAGTGCCCTCCGTCACAAACCAGCCGCAAAAGACCTTCGGAACAATTTTTGCTAAAACGCTTGATCAAGGTTCCATTTCACGCTAGCTTCATGGTGATCAAACGCTTTAGCAGAAATGGACATCAACGCCGATGAGCTACCCAGTCTTCTTCCAGCCCGCCGATGCATGGGTTGGAGACCTTATCCCTTACCAGAAGGACGGGGAGTTCTGGCTCTTCTACCTTCACGAGGTACGCGCCGACCCGAAGCCCGGCACGGCCTGGAACCTGGTGACCACCAAGGACCTCACCCAGTTCCAGGACCACGGGGTGGCCCTCCCCCACGGAACCACAGAGGACCTGGACTTCAACTGCTACACAGGCAGCGTCATTGCTGACGACTCAGGCGTCCACCACCTGTTCTACACCGGCCAGAACCCGGGCAACCTCGGGACGGACGGCCTGCCCCTGCAGCTGGTCATGCACGCCACCAGCACGGACGGCATGAACACGTGGGTCAAGCACCCGGAGCTTACGTTCGGCGCACCGGACGGCTACGAGTCAGCGGACTGGCGGGACCCCTTCGTCTTCCGTGACGAGGCGGCCGGCCTGTGGCGGATGCTCCTGGCGGCCCGGCACTCCGACGGTCCCGAACGCCGCCGCGGGGTCATCGCCCAGTGCGTTTCCACGGACCTGATGACGTGGGAGCACACGGACCCGTTCTGGGATCCCCGCAGGTACATCACGCATGAATGCCCGGACGTCTTCGAATGGAACGGGTGGTGGTACATGGCCTACTCCGAGTTTTCCGAAACGTTCACCACCCGGTACCGGATGGCCAAGAGCCCCACGGGGCCGTGGACAGTTCCGGACCTGGACAGCATCGACGGGCGTGCGTTCTACGCCTCCAAGACGGCGGAGCGGGACGGCCGGCGGTTCTTCTTCGGCTGGATTGCCAGCAAGGAAGGCAATTGCGACGACGGCGCGTGGCAGTGGGCGGGCACCATGTCCGTCCTGGAGGCACGGCAGAACCCCGACGGAACGCTGGCATTCGGCCTCGCGGACGAGCTTGTGGACAGCTTTTGGGACACGGTCCCGCTCGAGCTGGAGAGCCCGCTGCCCATCCGGTTGGACGCGCCGGACTCCTATAGAGCCGCCGTCACAGCACAGGACCTGCCCACGCAGTTCTATGCCAAAGCGGTGCTGGACATCCAGCCGGGCACCACGGAATGCGGGATCCTGCTGCGCTCCAGCCCGGACGGCGACCACTCCTACGTCCTCCGCCTCGAACCGAAGCGCGGACGCCTTGTGTTCGACCGGTGGCCCCGGACCATCACCGGGGCAGCCCAGTGGCATGTCTCGGGCGACGTTCCCTACGCCATCGAACTGGAACGCCCCTGCGACCTCTCCCCCGGCAGCCACACGCTGGAAGTGGTGGTCGACGGCGACCTGTGCGTCGCCGTCGTGGACCGCCAGGTGGCGCTCAGCACCCGCATCTACGACCTCCCCGCCGGCGGAATAGGCGTGTTCGCCGGCGAGGGCACGATTACCGTCACGGATTTCGACGTACGCAAGCGCACCGACAACTGAATACCCCAACACCCATCCTCCGTTCCAATCAAGGGAGATTGACCCATATGAAGAACATGTTCCGCGCTGCCGCTGCCGCAGCCGTCACCGCCCTGGCACTGACAGCCTGCGGGGGCGCGAGCTCCACCGACCCGTCCAACGTCAGCCCCACCGGCGAGATCAAGGCCCGCAAGATCTCGTGGCTGCTCTCCCGCCCCGCTGACGGAGCGGTCATCAACATCATGAAGAAGCTCGCCGACGACTATGCCAAGGACCACCCGGGCTTTGAGCTCAACCTGATCACCACCCCGGACCGGCCCTCCTACATCCAGAAACTCGAAACCCTGGCGGCAGCCAACAAGCTGCCCGAACTGTTCGATACGGACGCAACTCCCTTCGCCCAGCAGCTGGCCAAGCAGGGCAAGATGGTGGACGCCGAGAAGCTGCTGGAGTCACTGGACATCTACGACAACTACCGTCCGGGCGCGCTGGACTACCAGCGCTTCGACGACGGCTCCCTGTACATGATCCCCTTCCAGTTCGAGCTGGAATTCATCTGGTACAACAAGGCACTGCTGGAGAAGGCCGGCGTGGCGGTACCAACATCGCTCGATGACATCCCGGCCATGTGCACCGCCCTGCGCAGCGCCGGCATCACCCCCATTGCCATCGACGGCCAGGACCAGTGGCCGCTGGAACGCTACATTGCCTACCAGCCCTTCCGCGAAGCCGGCCCCGAGTTCGTCCAGAAACTGAAGAAGGGCGAGGCGAAGTTCAGCGATTCTGCCGGCCAGAAGACCGTGAGCTGGATGGCGGAACTGGGCAAGGCCAAGTGCTTCCAGGACGGCTTCTCCGCCCAGGGCTACTCGGACGCGCAGAACCAGTTCACCTCCGGACAGGCCGCCATGTACAACATCGGCACGTGGGAACTCCCCAGCCTGGCCACGGACAAGCTGGACCCGGCCGTCCGCAACGACATCGACTTCTTCACCCTCCCCACCACGGCAGGATCCGTGACGGGGGCCAACGAGTTCGTGTCGCCGTCCGGCATCGGCATGGCCGTGAACGCCAAGACCTACGATCCCCTGGTGAGCGACTTCCTGAAGTTCGCCCTGGAAAAGTACCCCGCGGAATATGCCGCCACCGGGGCACTGTCCCCCACCACCGACGTCGAAACCGTTGTGCCGGCCAATGCCACGCCGCTGTACCAGAAGGCCCTGGACCAGGCCGACGGCCTCGGTTCCAAGCAGGCCATGCCGTGGGACACGCAGCTGGACCCGACCACCAACGGCCGGCTGCAGCAGGAGCTGGTGCTGCTGGTGCAGGGCAACATCACGCCTGAGCAGTTCACCGAAACCATGGACAAGACGATCGCGCAGAACGCCCCCAAGTTCTTCAAGTAGGCACTGCTTTCCCACGAAACCAACGCGGCGGGGGAACGCACAAGCGAAAGCGTTCCCCCGCCCGCAAGGCCCGAAAGGCCCCGCCATGCAACCCAACAGGATGCTGCCCAACAGGTCACGGACCTCGGTCCTGGTCTTCCTGCTTCCACCGCTGCTCCTTTACGGCGCAGCAGTCCTCTTTCCCATCCTCCAGTCCCTGTTCCTGAGCTTCTTTTCCTGGAACGGCATCAGCGATATGGAGTTCGTGGGCCTGGACAACTACGTCCGGATGTTCGTCGCCGACGATATCTTCTGGCGGGCGTTCCTGAACGCCCTCGTCTACCTGGCCATCTGCCTGGTGCTGCAGCTCGGCGGCGCCCTGGTGGTTGCCAGCCTCCTCACGTCGCTCCGCCGCGGGCGTGAACTGATCAAGACCCTCTACCTGCTGCCGGCCGTGATCTCCACGGTGGCCATCGCCTTCCTCTTCGTGCGGATCTACTCCCTGGAACCCGTGGGCCTTCTCAACCAGCTGTTCCACTGGGTGGGCCTCGACAGCCTCGAGCGGCCCTGGCTCTCGGACGTCAACACGGTCCTTGCGGCGGTCTCCGCACCGGAAGGATGGCGTTTCACCGGACTGTACATGCTCATCATCTACGCGGCCCTGCTCGCTGTGCCCAAGGAGCTTGAGGAAGCCGCCGTCCTGGATGGCGCGTCCCGGTGGACGCTGTTCACCAAGATCCGCTTCCCGTACATCCGCCCGGTGTGGATCACCACCACCATTATGGCCACCACCTACGGGCTGCGCGGTTTCGACATCCCCTACCTGATGACCAACGGCGGTCCGGGGCAGTCCTCGGAACTGCTCACCACCTACATGTACAAGACGGCGTTCACCAGCACGGACTTCGGCTACGCCAGCACCATCTCGGTGTTCATCGTGGTTGAGTGCCTCGTCGCCGTCGGCCTCATCCTGTTCCTGCTGAAGCGGAAGGCAGACTCATGATCACCCAGGCAGCCCCTCCCACCCCGCCCGCCGCCGTCGTACCCGTCCGGCCGCCCGGAAAGCGCCGCCGGCGCAGGCCCGACCTGTTCCGGACGCTGTCCCGCGTGCTGATCATGCTCATCGTGATCGTGCAGGTGTACCCGCTGGCGTGGCTGTTCCTGACCAGCCTCCGCACGGAGCAGGACTTCGCCACCGGTGATCCGTTTGCCCTGCCCAGCTCCCTGACATGGGAGAACTATGCCAGGGCGTTCGAAACCGGCGACCTGGGGCGGAACATCCTGAACAGCTTCATCGTCACCATGGGGGCGAACATCCTGATTGTCCTGCTGGGCATGATGGCCGCCTACGCCATCCAGGTGCTGGGGTTCCGGCTCAGCAAGCTGGTCCGCGGCCTGTTCCTGATCGGCATCATCGTCCCGGTGCAGATAGCCCTGGTCCCGTTGTTCATCGACTATTCGGCGGTGAACCTGCTGGACACCTACCTCTCGATGATCATCCCGCTGGCCGGGTTCTCGCTTCCCATGGCCATCTACCTCTTCTGCTCGTTCTACGAGTACATCCCCAAGGAAACCTACGAGGCAGCATCCCTGGACGGCGCCGGCCCCTACCGGATCTTCGGGCTGATCACCATGCCGCTGTCCCTGAACACCGTGGTGACCGTGGTCCTGGTGAACAGCATCTTCATCTGGAACGACTTCATCTTCGCCAACACCTTCGTCCTGTCCGAGGACCTGAAGACCATTCCGCTGGGCCTGCAGAACTACATCGGCGCCATGGGCAAGGTGGACTGGACGGCAACGTTTGCCGCTGTATGCGTGACCATCACCCCCCTGCTGCTGGTGTTCCTGGTGCTCAACAAGGCCATGATCCAGGGACTTGAAAGCGGGGCGACGAAGGGATGACGGCAACGGCGGATGGATATACTCCTCAAGGAGGGCAGATGAGTTCAATGGAGAATGGTGCGGAGGGGCCGGCACCTGCCGCCCGGGCGCCGAAAACCCCGGAGCGCGCGCACCCCGTCACCCTCCGCGACGTCGCAGAAGCGGCCGGCGTTTCCACAGCCACGGTGTCCCTGGTGGTGAACAAGAAAAAGGCCGCCCGTATCGCCGAGGAAACCCGCCGGCGGGTGCAGGACGCCATCCGGACGCTGGGCTACCGGCCCAACGCGATGGCAAAAACCCTGGTCAGCGGCACGTCCCGGTTCATCGGGCTGGTGGCGGACGGCGTTGCCACCACGCCTTTCGCCGGCCAGATCATCCACGGAGCCCAGGACGAGGCGTGGAAGCACGGGTACGCCCTCCTCATCGCCAACACCGAGGGCAACGGAGAGCTCGAGCAGGACGCCATCCAGATGATGCTCGAATACAAGGTCCGCGGCATCCTCTACTCCACGTGGTTCCACCGCCAGACGGACATTCCGGCGCCGCTGCGGGAGGCCGGCTTCGTCCTGGTTAACTGCTTCTCCAATGAGCCGGGCACCCGGGCCGTGGTGCCCGACGAGGTGCAGGGCGGCCGCTCTGCCACGGAAATCCTGCTGGGGCACGGGCACCGGAAGATTGCCTTCATCAATGCCACCATTCCGGCGCCGGCCAAGGACGGGCGGCTCCAGGGGTACCGGGAAGCGCTGGAAAAGGCAGGTGTTCCGTTCGACCCCGAACTGGTGCTGGAAGCCTACCCGGACCAGGAAGGCGGCTACGGTGCCACGTCCGATCTCCTCACCCGCGGCGTGACCGCGGTCTTCTGCTACAACGACCGGATGGCCATGGGCCTCTACGACGGCCTGCGCGAGCACGGCCTGTCCATCCCCGACGACATGGCCGTAGTGGGGTTCGACAACCAGGAAGTCATTGCCGCCCACCTGCGGCCGCCGCTCTCCACCGTGTCCCTCCCCCACTACGAACTGGGCGCTGCCGGTGTGAGGATGCTCCTCGGGCTGGATGGGGCGCCCGGAACCGCAACGGACGGGGTGGCCCGGATCAACTGCCCCGCCGTGGAACGGACGTCCGTCCGGGCCCAGGCGCACGCCTGACGGGGGCCTGCGCCGCAGGGCTGATGACCCGGTTCCGCCCGGCGAGCACACCCGTCACGGCGAGGACGGCCATGATGCCCGCAGTGACCAGGAGGGGAAGCGTCCAGTCTCCGCTCAGATCGCGCAGCCCGCCGAACATCATCGGCCCCACAGCCGCCATGCCGTAGCCGATGGACTGCGCCATGCCGGACAATGATGCCGCCTGCGGGTAGTTGACGGTCCGGAGGCTGAACAGAGACAGGGCAATGACGATCAGGCTCCCGCACCCGGTTGCCCCCAGGAGGACCCACAGCAGAATGAGGTCCGGCGCAAGCGCCAGGCCCAGGAACGTCACAACCATAACGGCTCCGCTGGCGAAGCAAACGATCCGCTGGTCCGATCCCCGGTGAAGGATGCCCCCTGCGGCAAGGCTGGCGAAGACGCTGACGAGCAGGAAAACGGACAGGTGGATGCCGGCGGTAGTGGCCGGCACCCCGCGGCTTTGTTCGATGGTGGGCAGCCACGCCATCAGGACGTAAAAGGCAATTGACTGCAGCCCCATGAAGATCGTCACCTGCCAGCCCAAGGGTGAAGTCCACGGCGACCGGTAGGACACGTCCGGCCTGGCGGCGCTCACGGTGCCGGAGCCGTGCCGACGCAGCCACGGCAGGAGCACCGCCATGGCAATGAGGGCAAGTCCCACCCAGATGCCGAGGGCAAGGCGCCATCCCGCGGGGGACGCTTGCGCCACGGGCACGACGACGGCGGCCCCCATGGCGGCAAAGGCGGCCTGGGTCGCGGTGTAGCTTCCGGTGAGCTGGCTGACCCTCGTGGGAAAGTCCCGCTTCACCAGTGAAGGGACCAGGACATTGAGGAACGCGATTGCGAGGCCAATGAGTGCTGTGCCCAGCCAGATGAAGCCGGGCACGGGCAAGGAGCGGAGCACGATGCCCGAGGCCAGGATCAGCAGGGACATCCACAGCGCACGGTCGAGGCCCAGGCGCGAAGCGAGGCCGGGCGCCACGGGCGAGAAGACGGCAAAGGCAATGAGCGGAAGACCCGTCAGGAAACCTGCCGCGGCGCTGGACAGGCCAAGGTCGGAGCTGATGTTGGCCAGGACCGGCCCCACGCTGACAAAGGACACCCGAAGGTTGACTGCGATGAGCAGGACGCCGATGAAGGCGAAGCCGAACCTGGCAGTGCGGTCCTGTGCGTTCCGGGCGGCAGCGGGCATAGAGCGCATTCCATCCTTTCAGGAGTGAGAGAGCGTCCCGGTTTATACGGCGTTAAGTGAGAGAGCGTCCCGGTTTATACGGCGTTAAGTGAGAGAGCGCCCCGGGGGGCTACAGCACCTTGCGGATGGTTTCCTCGAAGCTCGTGACATGGTGCAGGGCCAGCTCGGCAGCCTTGTCAGCGTCGCCGGCGGCCACCGCCTTGAGCAGGTCCACGTGCTCGGTGATGTGGCCGCTCACTGACGGCACCTTGTCCAGCACCACGCACCAGATGCGGGTGGCCAGGTTGTCGTAGCGGATCAGGGTGCTTTCCAGGTGCGGGTTCGCGGCCGCCTTGTAGATCAGCCGGTGCACCATCAGGTCATAGCGCATCAGCTCGCGCGACTCCCCCTGGCCGGGCCCCAGCTCCGCGATGGCATCGGCCACCTGCAGCAGTTCGCGGCGCATGCTGTCACTGGCCCTTTTCGCCGCCCGGCGCGCGGCCAGCGGCTCCAGGAGTTCCCGGATTTCCGAGACGTCCGCCAGCTCCGTGAAGTCGACATTCGTGGCGAAGGTGCCGCGGCGGGGATAGGAAATGACCAGGTGGTCAACCTCCAGCCGCTTGATGGCCTCCCGCACGGGGGTGCGCCCAAGCCCGAGTTCAGCCGCCACCTGGCCCTCGTTGATCGGCTCGCCGGGGCGGATTTCCAGCATGATCAGTTTGTCCCGCAGCTGCCGGTAGGCGGCCTCAGCCTGGGACGGTGCCTCGTCCTCCGCCTGAGGCAGGGCAAGAAGTGCATTCAACGCGCCGCTCCGTTCTCCGCTGACGTGACGGGCTGCCCGTGCCGGGCTTCACGTCACTTTCGTCCAGCTATTGACTCTGCTGTGATGCCGATCATACCATTGAGCTCACACTGATATATCAGTTAGTAAGCAAGTGGTATTTCAAAGGAGCATCCGTGGTTGAGCAGTTGAACGAGCGACTTTCGGTCGTTGATCCCGAGGTCCAGCAGGCCATTGCCAGTGAGCTGGGCCGCCAGCAGTCGACGCTGGAAATGATCGCCTCCGAGAACTTTGCCCCGTCCGCGGTCATGGAGGCCCAGGGCTCGGTACTGACCAACAAGTACGCCGAGGGCTACCCGGGCAAGCGCTACTACGGCGGCTGCGAGCACGTGGATGTTGTGGAGCAGCTCGCCATCGACCGGGTCAAGGCCCTGTTCGGCGCAGAATTCGCCAACGTCCAGCCGCACTCCGGCGCGCAGGCCAATGCCGCCGCCATGTTCGCCCTGCTGAACCCGGGCGACACCATCATGGGACTGAGCCTGGCCCACGGCGGCCACCTTACCCACGGCATGAAGATCAACTTCTCCGGCAAGCTCTACAACGTGGTCCCGTACCACGTAAGCGAATCGGACCTTCGCATCGATATGGCCGAGGTTGAGGCGCTGGCCCTGGAACACCGGCCCAAGCTGATCGTGGCCGGCTGGTCCGCCTACTCCCGCCAGCTGGACTTCGCCGAGTTCCGCCGCATCGCCGACCTGGTGGACGCGTACCTCATGGTGGACATGGCCCACTTCGCAGGCCTGGTGGCCGCCGGCCTGCACCCGAACCCGGTGCCCTACGCCGACGTCGTCACCACCACCACCCACAAGACCCTCGGCGGCCCGCGCGGCGGCGTCATCCTTGCCAAGGAGCAGTACGGCAAGAAGATCAACAGCGCCGTGTTCCCCGGCCAGCAGGGCGGCCCGCTGGAGCACGTGATCGCCGCCAAGGCCGTGGCCTTCAAGCTCGCCGCCTCCCCCGAGTTCAAGGAACGCCAGCAGCGTGTCCTTGAGGGATCCAAGCTTCTCGCCGAACGGCTCCTCCGCGACGACGTTGCCGCGGCCGGAATCTCCGTGGTCAACGGCGGCACCGACGTGCACCTGGTCCTCGTGGACCTCCGCAATTCCGAGCTGGACGGACAGCAGGCCGAAGACGCCCTGCACCGCATCGGCATCACCGTCAACCGCAACGCCGTCCCCTTCGATCCCCGCCCGCCGATGGTCTCCTCGGGGCTGCGCATCGGCACCCCGGCCCTCGCCACCCGCGGCTTCGGCGCCAAGGAATTCGAGGAAGTCGCAGACATTATTGCGACGGCGCTGATCGCCGCTGCGGGCAGCGGCACCCTGGGCGACAGCACCGCCGTCGAACTCCGCGCCCGCGTCACCGCCCTGGCCGAGCAGTTTCCCCTCTACCCACACCTCAGCAACGGCACTGAAGTTGCCGCCCTTGAAGCAGACCTGATTGGAGCAGCCCAGTGAGTGCAGACCTCCTCCCCGAGCACCCCGACTTCCTCTGGCGCAACCCGGAGCCCAAGTCCTCCTACGACGCCGTGATCGTGGGCGGCGGCGGGCACGGCCTGGCTACCGCGTACTTCCTGGCCAAGAACCACGGCATGACCAACATCGCCGTCCTGGAAAAGGGCTGGCTGGCCGGCGGCAACATGGCCCGGAACACCACCATCATCCGTTCCAACTACCTCTGGGACGAGAGCGCGGCCATCTACGAGCACGCCCTCAAGCTCTGGGAGATCCTGCCGGAGGAGCTTGAGTACGACTTCCTCTTCAGCCAGCGCGGCGTGATGAACCTCGCCCACACCCTGGGCGACGTCCGTGAAAGCATGCGGCGCGTGGGAGCGAACAAGCTCAACGGTGTGGACGCCGAGTGGCTGGACCCGAAGCAGGTCAAGGAACTTTGCCCCATCCTGAACATCAGCGACAACATCCGCTACCCCGTCATGGGCGCCACGTACCAGCCCCGGGCCGGCATCGCCAAGCACGACCACGTTGCCTGGGCCTTCGCCCGCAAGTGCGATGAGATGGGCGTGGACATCATCCAGAACTGCGAAGTCACCGGCTTCGTCAAGGACGGCAACCGCGTGGTGGGCGTCAAGACCAACCGCGGCACCATCAACACCGAAAAGGTGGGCCTCGCCGCCGCCGGGCACAGCTCGGTCCTGGCCGAGATGGCCGGCTTCCGGCTCCCCATCCAGTCCCACCCGCTCCAGGCCCTGGTCTCCGAGCTGCACGAACCCGTCCACCCCACGGTGGTCATGTCCAACCACGTGCACGTCTACGTTTCCCAGGCCCACAAGGGCGAACTGGTGATGGGCGCCGGCGTCGATTCCTACAACGGCTACGGCCAGCGCGGCTCGTTCCACGTGATCGAGCACCAGATGGCCGCCGCCGTCGAGCTCTTCCCCATCTTTGCCCGGGCCCACGTGCTCCGGACCTGGGGCGGCATTGTGGACACCACGCTGGACGCCTCCCCGATCGTGGGCAACACCCCGGTGGAGAACATGTTCGTGAACTGCGGCTGGGGCACCGGCGGATTCAAGGCCACCCCCGCGGCCGGGCTCACCTTCGCGCACAACATCGCCACGGGCTCCCCGCACAAGCTGAACAAGCCGTTTGCGCTGGAACGCTTCGAAACCGGCGCGCTGATCGACGAACACGGCGCCGCCGCCGTGGCCCACTAGCCGCCAGCGAACACTGCACTTTAGAAAGAAGACGCACATGCTGCTCATCTCCTGCCCCAACTGCGGCTCCCGCGACGAGACCGAATTCCACTACGGCGGCCAGGCCCACGTGCCCTACCCCGAAAACCCGAACGAGCTGACCGACCGCCAGTGGGCCGAGTACCTGTTCTACCGGGACAACACCAAGGGCGCCTTCGCCGAGCGCTGGCTGCACAGCACCGGCTGCCGCCAGTGGTTCAACATGCTCCGCGACACCGTCACCTATGACATCCAGGCCATCTACCCGATGGGCACGCCCCGGCCTGACGCTGCCGGTCAGCTGACCGTCGAAACGGGCACCGCCAGCCTCGCCCCGGACAGCACCACCACAGGGACCGCGGCCCCCAGCACGTCCGGGACGAGCATTTCCGGCACCAGCACCACACCCGCCAGCACCACTGCCCCGGAAGGAGCAACCAAGTGACTTCCCAGAACGCCCGCCTCGCTTCCGGCGGCCGCATCGACCGCACCATCTCCTGGCGTTTCACCGTGGACGGCGAGGAATTCACGGGGCACCCCGGCGACACCCTCGCCTCCGCCCTGATCGCCAACGGCCGCATCAACGCCGGCAACTCGCTCTACGAGGACCGCCCCCGCGGCATCATGTCCGCCGGTGTGGAGGAATCCAATGCGATGGTGAAGATCGCTGCGCGCTTCCCGGGCGACGTCGCCGAATCCATGCTCCCCGCCACCACCGTCACCCTGGTGGACGGCCTGAAGGCGGAACTGCTCAGCGGCCTGGGCAAGCTGGATCCCGAGGAGGACCGCGCCGAGTACGACAAGAAGTACGTCCACACCGACGTCCTGGTGGTCGGCGGCGGCCCCGCCGGCCTGGCCGCAGCCCGCGAAGCCGTCCGCACCGGCGCCCGCGTGATGCTGCTGGACGACCAGCCCGAGCTGGGCGGGTCCCTCCTGTCCGGGTCAACGGCACCGGAACTCGTTGAGACCATCGAAGGCAAGCCCGCCCTGGAATGGGTGGCGGACGTCGAAGCCGAGCTCGTTTCAGGCGCCGAATCCACCGTCCTGAACCGCACCACGGCCTTCGGCGCCTACGACGCCAACTACGTGATCGCCGTCCAGAACCGCACGGACCACCTGTCCTCCCCTGCCGCGTCCGGAGTATCCCGGCAGCGGATTTGGCACATCCGTGCCAACCAGGTGGTCCTGGCGCCGGGCGCCCACGAGCGTCCCCTGGTGTTCGAGAACAACGACCGCCCGGGCATCATCCTCGCCTCGGCCGTCCGCACCTACCTGAACCGCTACGGGGTGGCCGCCGGCCGCCGCGTGGTCATCAGCACCACCAATGACAGCGCCTACGCCGTGGCCGCGGACCTCCGCGCCGCGGGCGTCAAGGTTGCCGCCGTGGTGGACGCCCGCCCGCAGCTCACCGCCGTGGCTGCTGCCGCCGTCGAGTCCGGCACCCGCGTGCTGATCGGCAGCGCCGTGGCCAACACGTCCTCGCAGTCAGCAGACGGCCGCGTGGACGGCGTCACCGTCCGCAGCATTAACGACGACGGCGAGCTCACCTCGGGCGTCGAACAGATCGCCTGCGACCTGCTGGCTGTCTCCGGCGGCTGGAGCCCGCTGGTGCACCTGCACTCCCAGCGGCAGGGCAAGCTGCGCTGGGACGACGAGCTGGCCGCCTTCGTGCCGAGCACCGTGGTCCCCAACCAGCAGACCATCGGCTCGGGCCGCGGCAGCTTCGACCTGGCCGACTGCCTGGCCGAGGGCATCTCCGCCGGTGCAGCCGCAGCCATCGCTGCCGGGTTCGCGTCCGCCGTCGCTCCTCTCGTCCTGGCGGAGCCGAAGGCTTCAGCCCCCACCCGCCAGCTGTGGCTGGTCCCCGGCGAGACGGGAACCCCGGACGACTGGCACCAGCACTACGTGGACTTCCAGCGCGACCAGTCCGTGGCTGACGTGCTGCGGTCCACGGGGGCCGGCATGCGCTCGGTGGAGCACATCAAGCGCTACACCTCCATCAGCACCGCCAACGACCAGGGCAAGACCTCCGGCGTCAACGCGATCGGCGTCATCGCCGCCGCGCTGCGCACCGCAGGAGAAGCCTCCCGCGGCATCGGCGACATCGGCACCACCACGTACCGCGCACCGTTCACGCCCGTGGCCTTCGCGGCACTGGCCGGACGCCAGCGCGGCGAGCTGTTCGATCCCGCCCGCAAGACGTCCATCCACCCGTGGCACGTGGCCAAGGGTGCCCTGTTCGAAGATGTAGGGCAGTGGAAGCGGCCCTGGTACTACCCGCAGGACGGGGAAGACATGGACACGGCCGTGCTGCGCGAGTGCGCCGCCGTCCGCGAATCCGTGGGCTTCATGGACGCCACCACCCTGGGCAAGATCGAAATCCGCGGCAAGGACGCCGGTGAATTCCTCAACCGGATCTACACCAACGCGTTCAAGAAGCTCGCCCCGGGTTCCGCCCGCTATGGCGTGATGTGCATGGCTGACGGCATGATCTTCGACGACGGCGTGACCCTGCGCCTGGACGACGACACCTACTTCATGACCACCACCACCGGCGGCGCCGCGAAGGTGCTGGACTGGCTGGAGGAATGGCTGCAGACCGAATGGCCGGACCTGGACGTCCACTGCACCTCGGTGACCGAACAGTGGTCCACCATTGCCGTCGTCGGGCCCAAGTCCCGCGCAGTCCTTGCCAAGGTGGCCCCGGAACTGGCGGCCAACGGCGGGCTGGAAGCCGAGGCCTTCCCGTTCATGACGTTCCGCGAAACCACCCTGGCCTCCGGCGTCCGCGCCCGGGTCTGCCGGATCTCCTTCTCCGGTGAACTGGCCTACGAGATCAACGTTCCGTCCTGGTACGGGCTGAACACCTGGGAGGCCGTGGCGGCTGCCGGCGCCGAATTCAACATCACCCCGTACGGCACCGAAACCATGCACGTGCTCCGCGCCGAGAAGGGCTACCCGATCGTCGGCCAGGACACGGACGGCACGGTCACCCCGCAGGACGCCGGCATGGAATGGATCGTCTCCAAGGCCAAGGACTTCATCGGCAAGCGCTCCTACTCCCGGGCCGACGGCCAGCGCGAGGACCGCAAGCACCTGGTGAGCGTGCTGCCGGTGGACGGGAGGCTGCGGCTGCCGGAAGGCACCCAGCTCGTGGAGAAGGGCCGTTCCACCAACCCTGCCTACGGGCCGGTCCCGATGGAAGGCTTCGTCACCTCCAGCTACCACAGCGCGGCGCTCGGCAGGTCCTTTGGCCTGGCCCTGATCAAGAACGGCCGCAACCGCATCGGCGAAACCCTGACTGCCGCCGCCGGCGACCAGCTGGTGGACGTCGTCGTCGCCGAAACCGTACTTTTTGACCCCGAAGGGACCCGCAAAGATGGCTGAAACAGCAGCACCCGCAACCTCCTACGAGAAGAACCTCTCACTCCGGGTCAGCCCCGCCGCCCAGCTCCGCGCAGACTTTGAAACCGGCTCCGTCCGGGGCGTGGTGGAGATCAGCGAAGTGGCTTTCCTGACCATGGTGGGCCTCCGGGTCAACCGGGACAGCGACGCCGGACAGCGCGTCGCCGCTGTCACCGGCGGCCTGCCCGCCACGTGCGGCAGCGTCACCGGAACCGGGGACTCCTCCGTGCTGTGGCTTGGCCCGGAAGAGTTCCTGGTGGTGGCACCACGGGAAGCCCACGAATCCCTGGGCGGCGGCCTGATCCAGGCGCTCCGCGAAGCCCTGGGGGACGGCGCCGGCCAGGTGGTGGACCTCTCCGCGAACCGCACCACGTTCGAGCTCACCGGGCCGCGGGCCCGGGCCGTCCTGGAGAAGGGCTGCTCGCTGGACCTGCACCCGCGCGTGCTGAAAGCCGGCACGGCGCTTTCCACGGAGGTGGGCAACATCCCCGTGGTGCTGTGGAAGACCGGCGAGGAGACGTTCCGGCTCTTCCCCCGCGCGTCGTTCGCTGATTTCCTGGGCCGCTGGCTGCTCGACGCAATGCGCGAGTATGCCTCGCCTGAGGTCCCCTAAATGGCCCTCAGCGTCCTGGACCTGTTCTCCGTTGGCATCGGGCCGTCGTCGTCACACACGGTCGGCCCGATGCGGGCAGCAAAGCTGTTCGCCGACGGACTCAAGGGTGACGGACACCTGAGCTCCACCCGGCGCGTACAGGCTGAACTGTTCGGCTCGCTGGGCGCCACCGGGCGGGGCCACGGCTCGGACAAGGCCGTGGTCCTGGGCCTCAAGGGCCTGGACCCCGAAACCGTGGACACTTTCACGGCCGACGACCAGGTGGCCGCAGCCGCGCTGGACGCCGAACTGTGGATCGGCGGGGACCACCGGGTGGACTTCAACTGGGACGAGGACGTGGTGCTGCACCGGCGCAAGTCCCTCCCGGCCCACCCCAACGGCATGACCTTCCGCGCCCTGGACCATGCCGGGTCAGTCCTCAGCGAACGGAGCTTCTATTCGATTGGGGGCGGCTTTGTTGTTGACGGGGACGCCGACGCCGGAGACAGGGTGGTGGCGGACTCCACCGTCCTGCCTTACCCGTTCACCACGGCGGACGAGCTCCTGGAGATCTGCCAACGCGAGGGGATGTCCATCTCGGACGTCATGCTCGCCAATGAACTGACCTGGCGGCCCGAAGCGGAGCTCCGGGAGAAGCTGCTGGGGCTGTGGGCGGTCATGCGCGAATGCGTGGACAACGGCTGCGCCGCGGAAGGCATCCTTCCGGGCGGGCTCAACGTCCGCCGCCGCGCGCCGTCGTTGTTCCAGACCCTGACGGCGGACACCGGCGTGACCGATCCGCTCCGGGCCATGGAATGGGTGAACCTGTTCGCGCTGGCCGTGAACGAGGAAAACGCCGCCGGCGGGCGCATCGTCACGGCGCCCACCAACGGCGCGGCGGGCATCGTCCCGGCGGTGCTGCACTACTACGTGAAGTTTGTCCCCGGCGCCAACGACGACGGCGTGGTCCGCTTCCTGCTGGCGGCGGCCGCCGTCGGAATCCTGTTCAAGATCAACGCCTCCATCTCCGGTGCCGAGGTGGGCTGCCAGGGCGAGGTGGGCTCCGCCTGCTCCATGGCCGCCGCCGGGCTCTGCGAGGTCCTGGGCGGCACGCCCGCCCAGGTGGAGAACGCCGCCGAGGTGGGCATTGAACACAACCTCGGCCTGACGTGCGACCCCGTGGGCGGGCTGGTGCAGATCCCCTGCATCGAACGCAACGCGATCGCCAGCGTCAAGGCCATCAACGCCGCCCGCCTTGCCCTGCACGGCGACGGCAGCCACAAGGTGTCCCTGGACAAAGCCATCAAGACGATGCGCGAAACCGGAGCCGACATGAAAACCAAGTACAAGGAAACCTCCCGAGGAGGACTCGCCGTGAATGTGATCGAGTGCTGAACCATGACCGCCATTGAGACTGAAACTTCCCTGTCCGCGCCGGTGACCACCGTGGAGCATGTCCTCACGCTGGACTGCAGCGAGTCGCCGGGCATCGTCCACGCCGTGTCCGGCTTCCTGCTGGAGCACGGCTGCGACATCATCGACAACCAGCAGTTCGGTGAGCGTTCCGAAGGGCACTTCTTCATGCGGGTGCATTTTGCGTCCGACGGCGATGCCTCCACCGCGGACACGCTGCGGGCCGCTTTTGGGCCGGTTGCGGAGCGTTTTGGGATGCGCTGGCGCCTGGAGCCGCACGGCTCAAAGCGGCGGGTGCTGATCATGGTGTCCAAGTTCGGGCACTGCCTTAACGACCTGCTGTTCCGCGCGCGGATCGGCGAACTGCCCGTGGACGTGGTGGCCGTGGTGTCCAACCACACCGACCACCAGGCTCTGGTGGAGTGGCACGGGATCCCGTTCTTCCATGTGCCGGTCACGGCTGATACCAAGCCTGAGGCAGAGGCGCGGCTGCTGGAGCTGGTGGACGAGTTCGATGTGGAGCTTGTGGTGCTGGCCCGGTACATGCAGGTGCTCAGCGACAACCTGACCCGGAAGCTGGACGGGAAGGCGATCAACATCCACCACTCGTTCCTGCCCAGTTTCAAGGGCGCCAAGCCGTACCACCAGGCGTACGCGCGCGGGGTCAAGACCGTGGGTGCCACCGCGCACTACGTCAACAGCGAGCTGGATGAGGGACCCATCATCTCCCAGCAGACCGTGGAGGTGGACCACACCTACGGGCCCGAGGACCTGGTGGCCGCCGGCCGTGACACCGAGTGCAAGGCCCTGTCCAACGCGGTGCGGTGGCACTGCGAGGGCCGGGTCATCCTGCAGGGCAACCGCACGGTGGTCCTCCGGTAGCCCCCTGCGACGCTCTCTCACCTAACGCCGGCTTTTGCGTGACGCTCTCTCACCTGATGCGGGTTTTTACGTGGCGCTCTCTCACCCTGGTGAGGGGGCGCCACGGCCTTAAGCACCGCCGTCGTCATTGCCCAGAAGTCCCTTGATGCTCAGGCCCCGCCGGCAAACCCCGACGCCTGGGGGTGGTCAAGCCAACCGTTCCGGAGTGCCCGTTTGATCCCCTGCACTGCGCGCTGAAACTCGTCAGCAAGATCGTCCCTATCAAAGATGAGAACCGTCCAGCCGGCTGATTCGAAGGCCTTGTCCCGTCTCCTGTCGCTCAGGATCTGTGCGTCACCGAGGTGATGGTCGCCGTCGTACTGGATCGCAACGCGGCGATGACGGTAGCCGAGATCGGCCGACGGCGACCGCGCGTCTCCGGTGCGCAACGGCACCTGGAGTTCGGGCTCCGGGAGCCCGGCGTCGGCGATTGCCAAGCGAAGGAGCGATTCGGGCGCGGAGTCAGCCCCCACCCGCATCAGATCCAGCGCTTCACGGGCGCGGACGATGCCCTGGAGGTTCGGGTGGCGGGCTACAAGCGCGCGAAGGCCCGCTATGGTGTCGTAGGGCTGTGCCCTTCCCTCGAAATCCATCCGTGGCATGCGGATGAGTTGGTCCCCCATGCTCACCAGGTCGTGGAGCGGCAGGACGCGTGCCACATCAAGCCACGTGCGGGACCGGGTGCTCAGGCGGATGCCGTCGACAAGTTCAGTCTCATCCTCACGTGCCAGCACGGTATGGCCGATCACGCCCTTCCGGCGGACCGATGGCAGCGACCTCGGCTTGCTCAGATGCAGCTCTGACGAATCCGCCAGCCATGGCGGCAGCAGTTGGCATCGAAGCCGTGCCGCGGTCACATGCGAGATCCAGGCTCCCGGCGACGCCGCGGACAACGCCCTGGCCGCGCCTTCCAGGTCAAAATCCCAGCCCGCCGGACGGTAGAGGCCGCGGCCCACATTGATCACGTCCTTGCGGCGTAGCCTGCTTAACGGGACGCCGGAAGCCATGGCTGAGGTGAAGGTGAAGGGAGCCGCTGCCAACGGCAGGGGCAGGGAATCCTGCTTTTGCATGCTGGCATTCTGCCCCGATCCGGCTGAAGGCTGCAGAAGTTATCCACAGGCCTGCGGTTGGGCCGGCCAAGGGTGAGAGAGCGTCCGCCCAAAACGCGCATTAACTGCGAGAGGGTTTCCCGGAACCCGACGTTAGGTGAGAGAGGATCGCCGGGGAGTGGGCATTAAGGAAGAGAGGGTTGGGGCCTAGTCGGAGTGCAGGGCGGCGAGGCGGCTGGCCAGGTGGAGGGCGGCGAGGCGGCCGGTGCTGCGAGGGTCGCCGCCGCACAGGGAGAAGATCCGTTGCAGCCGCTGGTGCATGGACTGCCGCTCCAGGTGCAGCTCCCGCGCAGCCTGTGCGGTATTGCAGCCGGAGTCCAGCCATACCCGCAGCGTCTCGGCCAGCTGCGAGCGGCGCTGCGCATCGTAGTCAAGGACGGACCCCAACTGCTGGCGGACAAAGTCCTCGCGCCTGGCCGCATCCAGGGCATGGAAGGCCATCCGTTCCACCGCAAACGCCTCCGCGTCGAGCGCCCCACCGGCCAGCCGCGCCCCGGACGGGCGCAGCTCATCACGGGCTCCAATATCCAGCGTCAGCCGCGCCTCTGCCAGCGACCAGGGCGCTGCCGAAATCCCGGCGGCCACCGGGCCTACCGCGCTGATGCTGCCCTCGGGCAGCTCGAGCGTCCGGAGCCCGGCCAGGATCTCACTCCGGTCCTCCTGCGCCTTACCGGTCCGCAACGCCGCAAGCGCCAGCAGCTCCTCGTTATCCGCATAGCTCGCACTGTGCCGGCCCACCCGGTCCAGCAGCTGTTCCACGGTGGTTCGGAGCTGCCGGGAGCCGGGGGAACGGACCACAACCGCCACCAGCTGCGCGGCCGGGGGGATCCCCGCAGCCGGTGCGAGCTGCTGGAGCCGCCAGTTCTGCGTACCGGAATCAACGGCGCGGATCAGCGCGGCACCCGCCATCTCCTTCAGGCCGGGCGGCATGCGCTGCAGCAGGGCCAGCGCCAGAATGTCCACTGAGCGGTTCCCGGCAATCCTTGCCAGGTTCACATCGCCTCCCTCCAGTGTGTGAAGGCTTAGTCGCGCCGACGGTATGCCCCGCACGGACACATCAATATGGGTAGTGCGTGCCCGGTCCTGGTCGGCGTCCCCCGCCGGAGCAGGCCCGGCATCCGCGGCATGGCCGGCAGGCAGTGCGCTTGCCAGCGGAGCACCCGCGTTGGATGTCAGGACAACTTCCGCGCCGGTGGCGTCGGCGAGGACGGCCAGGATCCGGTCGAGGCTGCCGCCGTGGGCCAGCTCCACCGCCATGGCATGGCTTGCCCGGTCAGCCTGCTGCAGGTGCGCGGCAGATTCGCTCACCAGCAACGAGTTGATGGCCTCCATTACGCCTACGAAGGGCACCACCTTGCGCAGCTCGATCAGGGGAAGCCCTGCGGCTTCGGCTGCTCCCACCATGGAGGACGGAATGGACGGCAGGGCCACGCCCGTCTCGATGGCCAATGCAGCTACTCCACGCTCCGCCAGCTCCCAGATGTAGCCGATGCGCCGCTTGTCCGTTGCCGCGGCCAGGGCCTGGCCGCCGGTGAGCAGCAGTTCTCCGCCGCCAAGTAACGGTGCGATGTCCAAAACTTCACTGGAGTGGATCCAGCGCAGCTGCGTTTGGGCCGCAATCGCCGCCGCCGCGCGTATTACGGGGTCCGCCGGGGTGAGGGTGGAATGTTTCAAAACATCCTGCAGCCGTATGGGCATGACACTCCGTCAAGTAGAAGGTGAATCTTCACGACACATTGTATGTGGTGGTTGTGGCATGAGCCACATAATCTGGATCTATCCCTTTCACTTACTGGAGGCTTTCCCCATGCAAGACAACCTCTCCACGAAGCAGTCTGGGCCGGCAATGGCGCCGGCCGAGGACTGCGAAGCCTGGCTCCAGCCCATTCCCGAGTCCCAGCGCACGCACAAGGTTTCAGGCCAGTTCTGGATCTGGGCCGGCGCCAACCTTGCCCCCATCAACTGGGTATTGGGCGCCCTCGGAATCCACCTGGGGCTGGGTTTCGCGGATACCGTCATCGTCCTGGTCCTCGGCAACCTGATCGGCATGCTGCTCTTTGGCTGCTTCGTCCTGCTGGGCCAGAAGACCGGCGCCACCGGCATGGTTCTGGCCCGGGCAGCCTTCGGCCGGCGCGGAAACTACCTCCCCGCAAGCATCCAGGCCCTCCTGGTGATCGGCTGGTGCGCCGTCAACACCTGGATCATCCTGGACCTGGTGATGGCGCTGTTCGTAACGCTCGGCTGGGTGGATCCCACGGCGCAGAACTACGCCTGGAAGATCGGCGTCGCAACGGCCATCATGGCCACCCAGGTGGCCATCGCCTGGTTTGGCTACAAGGCGATCGCCGCCTTTGAAAAGTGGACCGTCCCGCCCACCATCATCATTCTGGCCGTTATGTCCGCTGTTGCCTGGTTCGGCATGAAGATCGACTGGGCCTACGCCGGCCCCGCGGGCAACATCCTGGAAGGCTCCGAGCGGATCGCGGCCATGAGCGCCGTCATGACGGCCATCGGCATCGGCTGGGGCATCACCTGGTTCACGTACGCCGCCGATTACTCCCGCTTCGTCAGCACCGAGGTCCCCAAGAAGAAGGTCTACCTGGCGTCCGTCCTGGGCCAGTTCATCCCGGTCGTCTGGCTCGGCGTGCTGGGTGCGAGCCTGGCCACCAACAGCGGTGAAATCGATCCCGGGAAGCTCATCGTCCAGAACTTCGGCGTCCTCGCCCTGCCCGTCCTGCTGATGGTGCTGCACGGCCCCATCGCCACCAACATCCTGAACATCTACACCTTTTCGGTGGCCACCCAGTCACTGGACATCACCATCAGCCGCCGCAAGCTGAACCTGTTCGTCGGCGTCTTCTCGCTCATCGCCGTCGTCTTCTTCATCTTCCAGGAGGACTTCGCAGCGGTGCTGGACGCCTGGCTCATCGGACTGGTGGCCTGGGTGGCCGCCTGGGGCGGCGTGATGCTGGTGCACTACTTCTGGATCGAGAAGCGCTGGCCCGGCAACCCCGCACGGCTGTTCGACGGCGTCGGGACCAAGCGGCTGCCCGGCGTCAACTGGGCGGGAGTCACCTCCCTCCTGGTCGGCATCTTCGCCACCTGGCTGTTTATGTACGGCCTCGTTCCCGCCATGCAGGGCCCCATCGCCGTGGCCCTGGGCGGCTGGGACCTGTCCTGGCTGGCCGGCGGGCTGGCGAGCGCCACGAGCTACGCCATCCTGGGCCCGAGGGTCCACCGCAAGTTCCTCGAATCCGCTCCGGCTGCCGGCGCCGACTCCCAGCCCTCCCCGGCCCTGGCCGGAATCCCTGCCCGGCCCAGCGCCCCGGCCGGCCTCTAACCTAGGAACACCTGACATGACCATTGACGCATTCCCCGATTCCGCCCACCCGATCACCTGGCCCGAGGGCAAGCAGGCGGCAGCCTCCTTCACCTTCGACGTCGACGCCGAATCCTGCACCATCGCCCACGATCCCAAGAGCACCAGCCGGATGTCCCTGATGACCCACCAGTCCTACGGGCCCAAGGTGGCAGTCCCCCGGCTGCTGCAGATCCTCCAGCGGCAGGACATCCGTGCCACGTTCTTCGTCCCCGGCTTCACCGCCGAGTGCTATCCGGACACGGTCCGGCGCATCGTGGACGCGGGGCATGAGGTGGCCCACCACGGCTACCTGCACGAGCCCATGCAGGGTATCGACGCCGAGACGGAGGCACGTTACATCGACCGCGGCCTGGAGGCGCTGGCCAAGGCAGCCGGGGTGGAACCGGTGGGCTACCGGGCGCCGTGGTGGGAACTGAACTGGCACTCCCCGGCGCTCCTGGCGGACCGCGGCTTCCTCTACGATTCAAGCCTGCTCGACGGCGATGCCCCCTACCGCTTCAGCGTCGCCCCGGGCGACTCCCGGGACATTGTGGAGATTCCGGTGGACTGGGCGCTGGACGACTGGGAGCAGTACGCGTTCTACCCGGGCGTCACCGGCAGCGGCGTCATCGAGAGCCCGGCGAAGGTCCTGGAAATGTGGACGCTGGAGGCGGAGGCGCACCATGCGCAGGGCAGCTGCTTCGTCCTGACCAACCATCCCTTCATCTCCGGCCGGCCTTCCAAGGCTGTAGCCCTGGAACAGCTGATTGAACGGGTCAAGGGAATGGACGGCATGTGGGTGGCCACCATGGAAGAGATCGCGGAGCACACCCGGCGGACGGTTCAGGAAGTCCACACCCACGCCCGCATCCAGGTGCCCTCCTTCCCGGATACCGGGGCGAAGTTCACGCCGTCGGTGGTCCGGGAGTCACGGCCCGCCGTCGCCGGCTGACCTAACCACAACCAGACGCAGAGTGGCGCTGCCCAGCCGGGCAGCACCACTCTGCTCTTTAAGGTGGCTGCCTCACAGTGAAGCACCCGGAGGCAGGGACGCCAGATACTCCGGGGGTGGCATTGTCAGGGCCAGGGTCTACACTGAAGTAATCGAACATATATTCGAATAAAGGTGTGTTGTGGGCGTTATTATCGGTCCCCGCGTGATACATGCGGGCGCCTCGTTGTTGTCAGTGCTGATTGCCCCGGTTCCCGTCGCCGCAGGGTTTCCTTCGCCGGCGCAGGACTACTTCGATGGCCGGATCGACCTGAACGCCCACCTGATCAAGGACATCACCAGCACGTTCGTGGTCCGCGTGACAGGAGACTCCATGGAGCGCGCGGGCATCAGCGACGGTGATGAGCTGATCGTCAACAGGGCACTGGAACCCCGGGACGGCTCGGTGGTGATTGCCGTGCTGGACGGGGAGCTGACGGTGAAGCGCCTGCGCCTTACAGCCACAGGCGTGGTGCTGCAGGCGGAGAATCCAAAGTATCCGGACATCAGAGTGCCTGCCCTCTCGGAGCTGACCATCTGGGGCGTGGCCACGAGGTGCCTGCACCATGTCTAGCCGGCGGCGTCCGGGTGCCTGCCGATGAGCAAAACCGTCCCCATGCGGCAGATGCCGCAGATCGCCCACGTAGACGTGAACTGTTTCTACGCCTCGGCGGAGCGTGCCTTCGATCCCTCGCTGGAGGGCAGGCCGCTGGTGGTCCTTTCGAACAACGACGGCTGCGCCGTCACCCGCTCCCCCGAGGCGAAGGCCCTGGGCATTGCCACCGGCGAGCCGTGGTTCAAACTCGCACCCCGCGCGAAGGAATGGGGACTGGTGGCCAAATCCAGCAACTACGAGCTCTATGGCGACATCAGCGCCCGGGTCATGGAGCTGCTCGGCAGGTACTCCGCGTGGCTGGAGGTTTACAGCATCGACGAGGCCTTCCTCGGAGTGAAGGGGAAGCCGGAGCAGCTGCTGGCGCTGGGAAGGACCATGAAGAATGCCGTCCGCCGCAATGTGGGCGTGCCCGTATGCGTCGGGATCGCGCCCACCAAGACGCTGGCCAAACTGTGCAACAAATGGGCCAAGAACAACCCGGCATTCGGCGGGGTATGCCACTGGGACAGCGTTCCCGCCGCCGTGCGGGAGCAGCTGCTGGGGCGCCTGTCCGTGGAGGAAATCTGGGGCATCGCCGGCCGCCTGACCAGGCGCCTGAACGCCATCGGCATCTACACCATCCTGGACCTCACCCGCGCCGACCCCGTGGCCATCCGGGACAAGTTCTCCGTGGTCATGATGCGCACTGTCCTGGAACTCAACGGCACGCCCTGCATCCCCATGGAAGAGGAGCGCCTGGGCCGGGACCAGCTGATCTTCTCCCGTTCCTTCTCCACCCCGGTCACCACGGCGGCGGGGCTGCGGCAGGTCCTCAGCGTCTACGGCCAGAATGCGAGCGCGCGGCTGGCCAAGCACGGGCTGCAGGCGAAAGTCCTCACCGCATTCGCCGGCACCTCGCCCTTCAGCGGGCAGGAGCAGGCCTATCCGTCCGTGTGCGTCCCGTTGCCGATGCCAACCGCCGACCCGCTCCTGCTCACCAGGGCGGCGCACGCCCTGCTGCCCAACATCCGCGATGGCCTGAAGTACGTCAAAGTGGGGCTCATGCTGACGGACCTGCGGCCTACCGGCAACCAGTCCCCGCTGGAGCTGTTCGAGAACCGGCACGAGGAACGCCACATCGGCACCCTGCTGGAGGACGTGGGCAGCCGCTTCGGACGCGGCTCCATCGGCCTGGGGCACGCCGGCATCAAGTCGGGCCTGGACTGGACCATGAAACGGAACATGCGGTCCCCCAGGTACACCACCCACTGGGACGAGCTTCCGCTGGTGAAAGCTGCCTAAACGGCCGTTTGACTGAGCCGCACGGAGGTCCAGGGCCGCCGAGGGCAGCTAGGTCAGGCCCGCGCTTCGGCGAGGTCCTTGAGTTTGGCGAGGGCCACGGGCCACGTTTCGTTCAGCATGGCCGCCCAGTCCTCCACGCTCTCAACCTCGACCTCGACTTTCGTTACGCCGTCGGCTTCGGTGAACGAATAGTTTTCGTGGGCTCCGATGAATTCCTGCGCAGCATCACTGGTCGTGTCATCCACACCGCGGACGATCTGGCCGAGATACCGCAGGGACACGAACTCGTTCGGCCTGCATTCCTCAACTGTTGCGATCATCCCTCCCACGGACCCCTCACCGTCCGGGCCGAGGAATCGAATCTCGCTGCCCGTGTTCCAGTCGCCCTCATAGAAGGAACCTGTCTCGCTGAAGGCACTCGTCCATTCCCGGTAGGTGGCATCGTCGAGCATCGTGGCCCAGACTGTCCCGGCGGGAGCGTTGATATCCACCTCAAATTTCAACTTTTCCATGCCTGATCGTACGTCGGCATCAGGACCCGGAAACAGGACCCAATGACCGGCAACCTATGGGATTCATTGCCGCGGGAACACTCCTTCCGGTGCCCCGGAAAAAGACGTCCCGCGACGTTTCTTGTCGCTGTGCTACGCCTTGTTGAGCCCCCGCGACCTCCCGTGAACGCCCGCTACGGGAACGATTGTGGCGCTGCCGGTCGCTCCGTAATCTCAACTCAGCATCCGCCCCAGCAAAGGAATTCCAGTGTCAGATCCCTCGCGCCAAAGCCCCAAGAATCCGCAGGACCAGCCAGGCTCCACCCGCATCGTTGCCGGCCAGTCCGCCGCGCCCAAGCGGCCGCTCGGGCTGAAGGTGGGCATCGCCGTCGGCATCCTTGCCCTCATTGGCGGGGGCGCCGCCGTCGCCTCCGCCGTGAACGGCGGGACCCCCGCGGCAGTGCGGGAGACCGCCCCCGCCGGCAACCCCGCCGCGGAACTCAAGCTTGGATACTTCGGCAACGTCACCCACGCCCCCGCCCTGGTGGGGGTAAGCCAGGGCTACATCGCGGAGGAGCTCGGCGATACCAGGCTCAGCACCCAGGTGTTCAACGCCGGCCCGGCCGCGATCGAGGCGCTGAACGCCGGTGCCATCGATGCCACGTACATCGGCCCGAATCCCGCCATCAACTCGTTCGTGAAGAGCGGCGGCGAATCGGTAAACATCATCGCCGGCGCTGCAGCCGGCGGCGCCCAGCTGGTGGTTCGGCCGGAGATCAGCTCCGCCGCGGACCTGAGGGGCAAAACCCTTGCCTCCCCGCAGCTCGGCGGTACGCAGGACGTGGCCCTCCGCGCCTGGCTCGCGTCGCAGGGCTACAAGACCAACGTTGACGGCAGCGGCGACGTGGCCATCAACCCCACCGAGAACGCCCAGACCCTGAAGCTCTTCCAGGACGGAAAGCTCGACGGCGCGTGGCTGCCTGAGCCGTGGGCCTCACGCCTGGTGCTCACTGCCGGAGCCAAGGTCCTGGTGGACGAAAAGGACCTGTGGGACGGCTCGCTGTCCGGCAAGCCGGGCGAGTTCCCCACTACCATCCTGGTCGTCAACCAGAAGTTCGCCGCCGACCACCCGGACACCGTCAAGGCACTCCTGAAAGGCCATGTGAAGTCGGTTGAGTGGCTGAACAACGCCTCTACCGGCAACAAGGCCACTGTCATCAATGCAGCCCTCAAGGAAGCCGCCGGTGCCGAACTCAAGGCCGACGTCATTGACCGCTCCCTGAAGAACATCGTGTTCACCGTGGACCCGCTGGCAGGGACTTACCAGAAACTCCTGGCGGACGGCGTAACCGCCGGCACCACCAAGCAGGCCGACATCAACGGTATCTTCAACCTCACCGCCCTCAATGAGGTAACGGGCGGGAAGACCCCGGCTGCCGGGCTGGGGAAGGAGTAGCAGGAGCCCAATAAACGTTTAGGAAAACCCGCCCGCCGCGGGAACCACTTCCGGCGGCGGCCAGGTTCAGCCTTCCTCCGGGGCGGCACCCGCCGCCGGAGCCGCAGCGTCGCCAGCCAAGGCCTTGCGCCGGCGGGAAATCTGGATGGCGATGGCTGTGGGGATCACAGCCAAGGCAGTGATCCGCATCCACGGCCGGTCCAGGACATGACCGGTGAGGGCATCCAGGGAATAGGGCCCGGAGCCGCCGATCGTGAACGCTGCTGCTGCCAGGCCCAGCACGGCTGGGTACTCCAGACCGCCCTCGGTGGCGAAAAAACCGTTCGGTGCGTGGACACTGGCCGCGACGCCCATCGTGGTTGCCGCAGCTGCGCCGGCAGCTGGGGTGCCCAGCCCCAGCGCCAGGGCAAACCCAGCTCCGGCTTCACCTACACCAGCCAGGACGGCGCTGGGTTTCGCGGGTCGGAATCCCATGGCGTGCATGCCCTTGCTGGTGCCTTCAACGCCTCCCCCGCCAAACCAGCCGAATAGTTTCTGGGTTCCGTGAGCGACAAGCACTCCTCCCAGAGCGACCCGGAACAGGGTCTGCGCGGCGGCCGCCGCCTCGGGACTCGTTGTTACATTGCCCATACAGTCCTCCTGGGGTTGTTTGAGTCGCTGCACGGCTCGCTGTCATCACGAGTGTACGTCCGTGCAACTTCCGGGTCACGGGCGGCGACCGGACTGATCACTCCCTAGAGAATCGCATCCAGTTCAGCCCGCGTGGGCGGGTTGGCCCCGGGCCGGGAAACCGTCACCGCTGCGGCCCGGGCAGCATGTGCCAGCAGTTCAGCCAGCCCCTCGGCCGGCAGTTCGCGCAGGTCCTTCCGGTTCTGCGCACCGTCCAGGCCGCGGTCCACCAGGCCGGAGAGCAGTGCCGCCATGAACGAATCGCCCGCCCCCACGGTGTCCGCCACCTCAACCCGGGGTGCCGGCACCTTGGCTTCACCGGCATGGCACACTCCCCACGGTCCTTCGGCGCCGCGGGTGACCACCACCATCGCGGGGCCCTCGGATCCGCCCAGCGACAACCAGCGCCGTGCGGCATCCAGCACGTCCATGTCCGGGTACAGCCAGGCGAGGTCCTCATCGGAGGCCTTGACCACGTCCGCCAGGGTCACGAACTTTTCCGTATGCCGGCGCGCGTAGTCCACGTCGGTGATGATGCTTGGCCGGCAGTTGGGGTCGAAGCTGATGGTGGCGTGCGGGTGGGCGTATTCGACGGCGGCCAGCACATCGGTTGCGCCGGGCGCCAGCATGGTCGCGATGGAGCCGGTGTGCAGCAGGGTGGTGCCCTGCAGCATGAAGGCAAGCCGGTCGACGATGCCGGGAAGCTCCCAGGTGAGGTCGAACGTGTAGGTGGCGGCGCCGTCGTCGTCAATCAGGGCGGTGGCCACGCTGGTGGGCAGGTCATCGGGGCCCATTGGAACCATGACGGAGCTGGCGCGCAGGTGCGCCGCGACGGAATCGCCGTAGGCGTCGCGGCCGTACCGGCCGATGAACTGCACCGGGTGGTCAAGGCGGGCCAGGCCCACCGCCACGTTCAGCGGGCTGCCGCCCACGTGGGCTTCAATTCCCGAGGCGCGCTGGACAACGTCAACAAGGCCTTCGCCAATAACAGTGAGCATGGTCATACTCTGCCAGAAAGAGGGCAGCCAACGGCGGTCCGTGACGACGTCCGGGCCGGCGGGCGCGGTCAGTGCAGGGCGGCGTCGGGTTCCGTGGTCCTCCAGGCATGGAAGGGCACGGTCAGCCCCGCCCTGGTGGGGGCACACACGAAAGGCCCTGCGTGGGCATCCGCGGCGGGATCGAGCGGGACCAGCCGGACCAGCTGCAGGGGTCCGCCGGCTGCCTGTGCCCGGATGGTGAGCGCGTCACCGGTACGGCTGATCCGGACGAGCACCCGGCTTCCGCGCCAGGCCGGAACGGGAGCCAGGGACCAGTCGGACACGCCGTCGGTGACCACCGCCCCGAGCTGGCAGGAGCCGTCGGCAAACTCGACGCCGGCCTTGACCCACTGCCCGGCAGAAATGCGCACGAAGATCCCGGCCTGGTCGAACTGCTCGGAAAAGTCAGCGGTAAATTCCACTTCCACCGCGGAATCCGGCGGAAAAGGTGCCAGGAGGGCGTGCTCACTGTCGTGGATAAAGCCGTACGAGGTGGTTCGCCAGGCGTCGCTGCCTTCCTTGGCGGTAACCAGCAGATCCGTGCCGTGCTCGACGGCGGAAACGGGCGGGTGGGTCCAGGCACCTTGCGACCAGGGAATGTCCATGGCCGTCACTGTACTTCAGGACAACTGCGGGCTCGGCACGCTGAGCGCCTCACCGCAGCAGCTCCTGCACAAGTCCGCGGCACTTTCTGTAGGCCTGGGACCCTGGCTCGATCAGCGCATAGTGGTCCCCGGGCACCGTGACCAGCCGCGCAGGCACTGGTCCGGACTTGCCCGCCTCCACGTAGGAGGTTGACATGGCCAACGGCACGTCCTCGTCCTCCGTGGCGTGGACGGCGAAGACGGGAACATCCAGCGGGAGCGCGGCCATGGGGTCTGCGTACCGGTACCGGCCGGGGAATTTCGACGACGGCCCGCCAAGGAAATTGGCCACGGCATCATCGCTGAGGTTCAGCTTTTCCGCTTCCGCCAGGTCCAGGACGCCGGACTGGCTCACCACCCCGGTGAGGCGGACGCCGCCGTCGTTCACGTTCACCTCGCGGTGCTCGGCTTCCAGCCCCAAGTGGGGCAGCCGGTCGCGGCCCGCCGCCCACACCGCGAGGTGTCCGCCGGCGGAGTGGCCCAGCGCCACCACCTTGGCCAGGTCCAGGGCATGGGGACCGGCCAACTCCTGCAATTTGTCGATGCCCGCCAGGATGTCCCGGAACGTTTGGGGCCAGCCGCCGCCATTCCCTGCCCGGCGGTACTCCAGGTTCCAGGCCGCCATTCCGTGCGCGGCGAGATCCCCAGCCAGCGGTTCCCCCAGCTCCGCCCCGTACTTTGACCGCCAGTAGCCCCCGTGGATCACCACCGCCACACCCCGGTGGGTACCGCCGTCGGGCACCTCAGGGAGGAAGAGCTCGCCCCACTGGCTTGGGTCTTCACCGTAGTAATGCCTATGCCGCTGCACCATGTGCCGAGCGTACCGTGCAGCAAATTCCATGGCCGTTGCCGTTCGGTCCGCGCGCTGCCATTCTGGGTGGATCACCCGGGCAGGACACGGAAGGACAGGAAAAATGCCTCTGTATTTGTCAAGGTTCAGCTACACACCGGAGACCTGGGGCCGGCTGATCAACAACCCCGAAGACCGGCGGAAAGCCGCGCAGGCGTACATCGAATCGGTGGGCGGAAAGCTGCACGGATTCTGGTATGCCTTCGGCAGCCATGACGGCTACAACCTGTGGGAAGCCCCGGACAACGTCTCCATGGCAGCGGTGGCCCTCGCCATCAGCGGAGGCGGTGCGCTGAGCACGTTTGAAACCACGGTGCTGATGAGCGTGGAGGACACCATGGAAGCCCTGCAGAAAGCAGGTGAGATCAAGTACCGGCCTCCCGGCGCCTGAATTCACGGGTGCCGCCGGATCCACAGGCCCTTCTGCGGCTAGGCTCGGAAATTACATTGCCGCCAAAGGGGACCACAATGACCAGCACCACCGAGCCGGGGACCACGCCGGCAGGAACCGGCCACAAGCTTGGAGCGCCTGGCGACCTTTTCCACCTGCCGGACCTGGTGACCTGCGGACCGGGCCGGCCCGCGCAGGTTTCACATTCCCCGCTGGACGGCAGCCTGGTGGGCGCAGTCCCCGTCTGCACGCCGGATGACGTGGCGGCCGCCGTCGAAAGTGCCCGGGCAGCCCAGCGGGAGTGGGCCGCCGTTCCCCTCCGCGAGCGCCGCGCCGTCGTCGGGCGGTTCCATGCGCTGCTGCTCCAGCGGGAGGCGGAGATCCTGGACCTGGTCCAGGCGGAGAGCGGCAAGTCGCGGCTCAATGCCTTCGAGGAGCTCGCGGACGCCGCCCTGACCGCCGCCTATTACCGGCGCACGGCCGGACGCTTCCTCCGCCCGGCCCGCCGCACCGGGGCGGCTCCGGGCCTGACCCGGACGGCGGAGTACCGGATCCCCAAAGGCGTGGTGGGCATCATCAGCCCGTGGAACTACCCGCTGACCCTCGCCGTCTCGGATGCCATCCCCGCCCTGCTGGCCGGCAACGCCTGCGTCCTCAAGCCTGATTCCCAGACCCCTTTCACGGCACTGCTTGCCCTGGAACTGCTGCGGGAGGCCGGGCTTCCGCGGGACCTGTTCCAGATCGTGACCGGGGACGGGCCGACGCTGGGCCCTGCGCTGATCAGCGGCGTGGACTTCCTCATGTTCACGGGCTCCTCCGAGACCGGGAGGATCGTGGCACAGCTGTGCGCCGAACGGCTGATCGGCTTCTCGGGTGAGCTGGGCGGAAAGAACGCCACGCTGGTCCTCGCCGACGCGGACCTCGACAAGGCGGCCAGGGGTGCCGCGCAGGGCTGCTTCTCCAACTCCGGCCAGCTGTGCATCAGCATGGAACGCATCTACGTCCACCGCGCCGTCTTCGAGGACTTCCTGGCAACTTTCACTGCCCATGTGGAAGCGATCCGTTTGGGGTCCGGGCCGGGCTGGGACATCGACATGGGCTCGCTCACGGGCCAACGGCAGCTGGACCGGGTCAGCACGCATGTGGAGGACGCCCGGGCGAAGGGCGCCCGCGTGATCACCGGCGGGCGGCCCCGGCCGGACCTCGGCCCGTACTTCTACGAGCCCACCATCCTCACCGGCGTCACCGGGGAGATGGTGGTTGCGCGGGAGGAGACGTTCGGGCCCGTGGTGGCGGTCTACCAGGTGGAGGACAACGACGAAGCTGTGGCCCTGGCCAACGACTCCCACTATGGACTCAACGCCAGCGTCTGGTCCGCGCGGCACGGCCGGGACGCGGGGCGACGCCTGCTTGCCGGGACGGTCAACATTAACGACGGCTACTCCGCTGCGTGGGCGTCCCACGACGCCCCCATGGGCGGCATGAAGGATTCCGGCGTGGGGCGGCGCCACGGGAAGGAAGGCATCCTCAAGTACACGGAAGCCCAAACAGTGGCCCAGCAGCGGCTGGTTCCCGTGGGGCCTCCGCCCGGCATGACCAACCAGCGGTACACCAGGTTGGTCAAGGGTGCGCTCACGCTGATGGGACGGCTGCGCTGATGGCAGGCGGGACGCACAACCCAAAACAACGCCTGTAGCCGATACGCAACCGGCGGCGCGACTGTTTTGACCCTATTGTTACCCTCCACTGCACGGATCCCTTCAAACACGCGGATCAGCTCCTCGTGTTGTGGCGCCACCCGTACGAGCACGACTCGTTGGAATATCCATTGTGGCTTTTTTGTCGACTCCAGCGGCAAGGACGGCTACTGTATGCGGTCGCGCAAACGAAAACCCGGCCTTTGCCCCCGTGTACCGAGGGACGCAAGCAGGCTGACGAATTCGCCTTGCCCGCAACCGGATATGGTGCAAATCTGAAGGACCCGTAAAGCAGCAGGCAGTACCTCAACAGACCCAGCCGCGCTTGAAAGACCAGTCAGGACAAGACATGAGAACAGGCCCTCGATCTCAGAGACACGTCCTCACGGCGTTTCTCGCAGCCCTGGCCCTCCTGAGCCTGCCCGGATGTACTGCGGCGCCGGAGGAGGACTGGTATGCCATCGCAAACGGGGCCGACACTGATCTGGGGGACATCGAGGTACGGAGCCTGCTGCTTGTTGCCTTCGAGAAAAACGAAACCGGCCGGCTCCTGGGGACACTGTTCAACAGCTCTGATGGACCGGTAGAAGTCACCTTTTCTGACGAGGATGACAGCGTCACTATCCGAGTGGAGGGCCAATCCGATTTCGGACTCGACACCAACCCACACTTCTTTTCCTCCGTCAGCGAGATCCCCGGGTCGAGAGTGCCGGTCACCATCTCTGTAGGATCCGAGAGCACAAAGCTGGACACACCAGTACTCGGCGGAAACCTTCCCGCTTACCGCCCATACCTGCCGACAAGCACCCCATCGGCCTAATTCCGCACTGATGCCCGTCCCAGTGTCGCACCGGCCGTCTCAGTAGAAGATTGGCTGCACAGCGGGAGAGGGTGGGGGAGGCCGCAGCGACCTCCCCCACCCTCTTCGTGTTTCCTGGCGTCGCGCACGACGGCGGCGCCTGGCGTATGTCCCTAAACCCTCAGCAGACGGGCGACATCCGCCGCCTCCGGGTACGCAGCCTGCGTTCCCTTCCGGGTGGTGGCCAGGGCGGCTGCCACGGACGCGTAGGCAGCCGCTCCGGCGAGCGCGTCCCCGGCGGCCAGCCTTACGGCAACGGCACCGGTGAAGGCGTCACCCGCCCCGGTGGTATCCACGGCCTTGACCGTCGTGGGCGCAATCCGGACCACCCGGGAACCCTCGGGAGCAACCGAGTCCAGCACCACCGAGCCCTGCGAACCGAGGGTCACCAGCACCTGCCGTATCCCCCGCTCCGCAAACCGCAGGCGCACCCTGTCCCACTCGGAATCAGCAGCACCGTGCCCCGGGGCCACGGCACCGTCGCCCAGGAACAGCGCGGCCTCATGCGCGTTGACCAGCAGGACCTCGGTGAGGGCTGTCAGCTCCTCCGGTACCTCGCCGTACGGCGAGAGATTGAGCAGGACTGTTGCGCCGGCGTCGTGCCCTGCCTGTGCAGCAGCGAGCACCGTCTCCATGCCCACCTCCAGGCAAAGGCAGACGACGGCGGCCTGCTCCAGGACGTCCGAGGCCTCCGCCACGTCCGCCGGGGACAGGGTGCCGTTGGCGCCGGCCGAGATGATGATGTTGTTCTCGCCGCCGGCATCCACCGCGATGACCGCCACGCCCGTGGGCTCGGACGCTGCGCGGACGTGCCCGACGTCCACCCCGGCGCGAGCGGCGGAGGACAGCAGCATGGCGCCGTTCGGGTCCTCCCCCACCGCGCCCACGAGGCTGACGCTCCCGCCCAGCCGGCTCGCGGCAACCGCCTGGTTGGCGCTCTTCCCGCCCGGGTTCACAGCGAATCCGTTGCCGTGCACCGTCTCGCCGGGGAGCGGAAGGCGTTCGCAGTAGATGGTGAGGTCGGCATTCAGGGAGCCGACGACGACGATCCGGCCTGCCTTTTCGACGGCGGCGTTCACTCCGCCACCTCGGCTTCAACCGGCTTGGGGATCAGGAGCGAGGCGGCGAACGCTGCGATGGTGAGCGCGAGGCCGACCACCACGACGGTCAGGTAGGACGCCTTCGCATCGCCGAGGGCCGCCGTCGCCACCAGGACGGCGGGCAGCACCAGGAAGCTGAGGCCTGCGCCCAGGTTGAAGGCGCCCGCGTTCATGCCCGGCAGGAAGCCCGGGTTGCCGGCGGGTGAAAGGACAACACCGAGTCCGTTGAGCATGATGTTGACCGTACCGGCGTACATGATGCCCAGCAACACCGTGCCGGCGATCATCAGCGGCAGGCTGTTCAGGCCGAAGAACGCGATGATGGCCAGCGCCGCGATGCTGCCCAGGAGGCCGATGCGGAGCACCCTGGTGTACCCGATCCCGGGGGCGAGCCTGCCGCTGAGGGGTCCCACCGCCCAGCCGAGCAGTGCATAGGGAGTGAGAATGATGAGCGACATCTCGGTGGGTCCGATGCCGAAACCGGGGTCGGCGGCCTGGACGTAGGCGGGCACTATGCCGTTGATGACGGCGAAGATGCCGGTCATGGTCAGCGTGGTGGTGAGCAGCGGCGCCCAGGTGGAACGCTGGCGCAGGTGCACGATTTCCACCATTGGCTGGCTGGTCCGCTTTTCGGTCCGCCAGAACAGGTGGAACGCGGCGGCGGACACCAGCACCAGCGCCAGGCTCAGCATCAGGGTGCCGGAGGAGAAGGCGCCCACCAGCTTGGCGCCTTCGTTCAGGGCGGTGAGCAGCGCGCCCACGGCGACCACGATGAAGAACACGCCCAGCCAGTCCATCCGGGTGCCGGCGGCCGGCTTGCTTTCACCGGCCAGGAACGCGATCAGCGCGGTGGCAGCCAGGGCCAGCACCACCATGAGCCAGAAGATGCTGCGGAAGCCGAAGTGCTCGGCAAAGTAGCCGCCCACAAAGGAGTCCACACCGGCCACGCCGCCGTTGACGGCCGTAATCAGGCCCATGAGGGTGCCGTATTTCCGCGGGTTGCTGACCGCGGAGCGCAGCATGATGAGGCAGAGCGGAACCGTGGGGCCGCTGACGCCCTGGATGATGCGGCCCACGAAGAGCCAGGTAACGTCCGGGGCGAGGGCTGCGATGACGGACCCCACGGCCATCAGGAGCATCATGCCCACAAGGATCTTCTTGCGGCCCACGATGTCGCTCAGGCGGGGCAGGAACAGGGAGAACAGGGCGGCCGCGGTGAAGAACCACGTCTGGGAGAGGCCGATGACGGCCTGGTCCGTGTTGAGCTCCTCGCCCATGGTCACCAGGGCGGGACTGAGCATGGAGGCGTTGAGCTGGAAGGCCACGCAGGCTGCCAGCAGGGCGGCCATCAGGGCGGTGACGTTGCCCTTGGCGGTCCGGGTTTCGAGGACGGTGGCGGTCATTTACTTGACCCCTCCGGCGGTGAGGGAGGCACTTTGGCCACGTACGACGTCGGCCGCGTTCTGTGTGGTGCGGGCGTCACCGGTGAGCGGATCACCGATGCGTTCCAGCGCGTCGGTGACCAGGTTCCAGAACTTTTGGTGGTCCAGGTCCACGGCGACGCTGGTGTGGCAGTCCGCCGGCGCGGGGGCGCGGAAGTCCGCCACCGTCATGCCGAGCGTCAGCTTGCCCTGCAGCTCAATGTCCACCGGCACCTTGCGGGTGGTGACGATGCTGGGGTCGATCACGTAGGCCACGGCGCAGGGGTCGTGCACCGGCGGGTGGTCGAAGCCCTGGGCGTCCTTGTAGGTGTGGGCGAAGAAATCCATGAGTTCGGTGACGAACTTCGCCGGCCTGGTGCCGATCGCGGCGATCTTTTCCACGACGTCCGGGGTGGCGAGTGCCTGGTGGGTCAGGTCCAGGCCCACCATCACCACCGGCCACTTTTCGTTGAAGACGATGTGCGCGGCCTCGGGGTCGATGATGATGTTGAACTCGGCTACGGCACTCCAGTTGCCCACGTGGTAGCCGCCGCCCATGAGGACAACTTCCTTCACGCGCTCCACGATGCGCGGTTCCTTGCGGGCGGCGAGGGCGATGTTGGTCAGGCCGGCGGTGGGCACCAGGGTGACGGTGCCGGGCTCGTGCGCCATGACGGTATCGATGATGAGGTCCACCGCATGGCGGGGGTCCAGGTCAATGTCCGACGGCGGAAGTTCCGGGCCGTCCATGCCGCTGTCCCCATGGATGTCCGGGGCGGTTTCGATGCTCCTCACCAGGGGGCGTCCGCAGCCGGCGGCGAAGGGGACACCGGTGATGCCGGCGATGGTGCCGACGGCCAGGGCGTTGCGGGTGACCTTTTCCAGGGTCTGGTTTCCCACCACCGTTGTGACGGCCAGCAGGTCGATGTCCGGGTTGCCGTGGGCGAGCAGCAACGCCACAGCGTCGTCATGCCCGGGGTCGCAGTCAAGAATGATCTTTTTGCGGCCGGAAGATTGCCGGTCAAGGGAAGGGGCAGTGGGTTCCACGATGATCTCCACGTCGTTGGGGCCCGCGCCAGGTGTATCACTTGTTGCGCGGGGAGCTGAAGCGTTCAGGAGAGATCATGGCAGTGTTGTGGGGCACACGTCAAACGCTTGACGTAAACGCAGGTCAAGCGCTTGATGCCAGCGCCTGCGCGGAGGGGAGCTGGATGGTGTTGCTCGTGGACGGGGCCGGGTTAGTGGCGCTTCTCCTTGCCGGGCTGCCCGGCGGCCGGGTGTGCCTGGGCTTCGTGCTGTTCGTACCTCTGGCGGGCCTCCTGGAGGTGCTGTTCAAGCTTCTCCTCTGCCTCCCGCCGGCGCTGCCCAATGGTCCGGATCTCCTGGGTGGTCGGCGCAACGTGGGCGTGCTGGCGGGGGCCAAGGTCCCGCGCGGTTGCATGGCTGGTATCGCTCATACGGGCATCGTCCCACCAGAGCCCCCGGTCCGGAAGGCCTGTATGACCCCCATTTTTCGGGGTGCCGGAGAGCGCCCATTTTGCTGTCCGGCGGCCCCCTCCGCGGGGCGTGATTGCCACGCCATGCGTGGCTTTGTAGGCTCACTGCCATGCTTCCACTTGGCTTCCTGGACATTGCGTCGCTCGACCCGTCCCGCTCCGCAGCGTTCTATGAGGGTGTCCTTGGCTTCGAGACCACCACCGGAGTCCACAGCAGGTTCCGCGCCGGCAACATTGACGGCGGATTTCCTGACCTGTTGCGCGGCTTCCCGCCCGTCATTGAAGTTCTTGAGCCCGGCGACATCCTGCCCTACTTCGAGCCTGCAGACCTGGGCGCGGCGCTCGAAAGCGCCGTCCGCTTGGGCGGAAAGGTGCTCCTCCATCCCGTCGAGAGCGCACCCGGCCACTGGGTTGCCATTGTCGCCGACCCCTCCGGCGCCAAGATCGCCCTGACCCGCATCGACCGGCAGGCACAGTAACCCGCAGCCCGCCTGCTGCCTACTACGATCGAGGTATGGAATCCGCGGAACAGCTGCAGCAGCCCGCGCGTTCGCGGCGGATCACGGCGGCGATGGTGGCCGCCAAGGCAGGGGTCTCCACGGCCACCGTCTCGCTGGTGGCCAACGGCAAGACCGCCGGCCGGGTCTCCGAGGACAACATTTCCAGGGTCCGGGAGGCAATCGCCGAGCTTGGCTACGTGGTGGACGGCATCGGCAGTTCGCTGGCCAAGGGGGTGAGCTCGATCGTGATCCTGGTGGCGCCGGACATCTCCAACCCCTTCTTCGCCAAGGTGATCGCCGGGGTGCGGGAGTCCCTGGGCCCGCGGTACCAGCTGCTGCTGTCCGTGACGGAGGCCGGCGAGTCCCCCCGGGCCGACGACGTCCGGCGGCTCATGTCCCTGCGCCCGGCAGGGCTCCTGGTGGACGCACCCAGCGCAGGCTTCCTCGAGGACCTCGCGTCGCCGTCGCCCGTTGTGCTGCTGGACGCGCCCGGGCTGGAGGCCTACGCGCCGTCGGTGAACCTGGACGTGGCAAGCGGTGCGCGGGAACTGGCGGCGCACCTGGCAGACGCGGGGCACCGCGAGGCGGCGTACGTGGACAGCGTCACGGGCACGGAAACCTTTGCGCTCCGCCGGAAAGCCTTCCTGGAGGAGGCGGCCGCCCGCGGCATCACCGTTGGGGCGGACCGCATAATCAGCACCACCATCGACGTCGGCACGGCGGCTTCAGCCTTCGCCGCCGCCTGGCCGGGGTGGCAGCGGAAGGGGGTGACCGCCGTCGTCTGCGGCACGGACACGCACGCCTACGGTGTGCTGCAGGAGGCCCGCGTGGCCGGCGTGCGTATTCCGGAGGAGCTGGCGGTGGCCGGCTTCGACGACCTCCCCTATTCGGCCACGAGCAATCCCGGGCTCACCAGCGTCCACCTGCCCGCCACCCCCCTGGGACTGAAGGCCGGAGAGCAGCTGCGCCGCCTCATGGAAGGCGGGGTGCTCGAACAGTCCGGGGTCACGCTGGAGAGTTCTCTGGTGGTGCGCGGATCCACGGCCGCAGCGGAACGCTGAGGGCGCCCGGCGCCACCGTTCTGTCAGTGCCCGGCCGTAAGCTGGAACCATGCCGAGTCATTGGGACAGCCTGGACGCGAGCCTGCGCGAATCCGTGGAGCAGAACGTGGAGATCTACGAGCGCGTCCGCCCTGCCCTGAAACTGGTCACCCGGGACGTCCTGCTGACCCTGCGGGACATGCTGAAGGACTCTGAGGTCACCCCGCTTTTCGTCACCGGGCGCACCAAAACGGTGGAGTCATTCAAGGAGAAGATTTCACGGATCGAGGAACCGCTGGAACCGGGCGGGCCGCCCGTCCTGAAGTTCCCGGACCCGTTCCGGACGCTCAATGACATGGTGGGGATCCGGGTGATCACCAAGCTCCCGGCCGAGAATGCGGTGGTGGCCAACATCATCAAGCACCAGCGCCAGCTCTTCGACTGCCGCGGGGACCGGGAAAAGGACATCGGCTCCATCGAATCCGGCACCTACGGATATTCCAGCCGGCACCTGATCCTGCGGACCATCCAGAACGAGGCCGTGAAGGAGTACCAGCAGGTTTTCAACCCGGACGCCGTGCCCAACGGCAGCTACTTCTTTGAGTGCCAGATCCGGACGATTTTTGCCCACGCGTGGAGCGAGATCGAGCACGATATCCGGTTCAAGGCCGAGGACCCGCGCGCCTGGACCCCGCACTTCGACCGGCAGTTCACCGCCACCGCCGCCATGCTGGAGACGGTGGAGACAGCCTTCGCAGACCTGCATGAGCGCTATGAGGAAGTCCGCAGTTTTTGGGACGCCGACGGCGAGGGAGCCGCGCCGCTGACGCCCAACCGCATCCGGGACGTCTGGCGGACGCTGCTGCCCCACGTGGACCGCAAGGTGGATGACGACTGGGGCTGGGCCGCCGAACTCTTGGCCGCGCACGGCCTCAACCAGACCATGCAGCTGGCCGGGCTGCTCAGCGCCAACCGCATTACCGAAGTCCGGAAGGCCCTGGACCACCGCTACTCCCCCGGCCCCGACCGGCTGCTCGACGACCTGCTGCTGTGGCAGTACGGCACCAAACACATCGACCTCACCGCGGAAGCGTCCGACGCCGTCCCGCATCCGCGGCGCGACAGCCTGATGCGGCGGCTGCGGCAGATCGAGCGGTACCGGCTCACCAAGAAGTAGGGAGTCCAGGTCTGCGGGCAGCCTGCCGTTGCCTGCAGACTGTCCCGTGAGTTCCGCCACCTTATTTTGATGCACTCAAAATAAGCCGTAACGTTGATGGCAGGCCATCGAAGCCCTGTCCGGGCTGTATGCGGGTGAACAGTTCCCCGAGCGCCAACGCGCCGGCTCCCCGCGCTGCATCGAACCCCACCCCCATTGCCCCCTGCGGACACCTGCAGGACTGACGCACATGGGAACGGCAGGGACCCGGATGGCAGCCGCCCAATCCTCACGCATCAGGAGAACACTATGACCCAGATCCTCGAACGCCCAGTGACCATCGAAGCAGCCCCGTCCGCCGTCATCGGGACACCCCGGGGCGGCAGCTATGTCACCCTGGCCGGCCACCTGGCCGACTTCCGCCCCACCGAGGCAGGCTACATTTCCTCGCCCGGCAGCGGCACGCGCACCGGGAACACGGCACAGGGCAGCTACGTGACCCTGCATTCGGCACCCCTGGGCACGACCGACATCAGCTACACGCGCCGGGGCTAGGACGCGGTCCGGGGTGTTGCTGGTCGAGGCCGGAGCCTGGGCTGCCGTGGGCGCCTCCCGGCCTCAGGCCGCAGGCGGTGCCGTGGAATCGCGGACGATCAGGTGGGTCGCGAGCTCAACGCGGTGCGAATCCAGGACTTCCCCCCGCGCCTGGCGGAGCAAAGACCGGAGCGCTGCCCGCCCCATCTCCTCCAGCGGCTGGGCTACGGAACTCAACGACGGCACCGACTCCTCGCCCTGGTTCGTTCCGTCAAAACCGATAAGGCTCAGGTCCTCGGGAACCCGGATACCGTGCCGGCCCGCTTCCCCCAGGATGCCCAGGGCGATGGTGTCGCTGGCGGCGAAGATCGCCGTCGGAAGCTTGTCCAGCTGGAGCAGCGCCTGCAAGCCCCTAACGCCGCCCTCCCGCCGGAACCTGCCGCCGGAATAGATGTACTGCGGGTCCACCGGAACGCCGTGCGCCATGAGTGCCGCCATGTAGCCGTGCAGCCGCGCCTGGTTGCACTCGGCCTTTTCTATACCGCCGATGTACGCGATGCGGCGGTGACCCAGCTCCAGCAGGTGCTCCGTGGCCGCCTTGCCGCCCGCCCAGTTGGTGGCCCCGATGCTGACCACGTCAGCGGAGGGCGGGTTCAGCGGGTCAATCACGACGACGGGAATCTGGCGGCGCCGGAAAGGGTGCAGTTGCGTCTCGCTGAAGGCTGAGGTCACCACAATCATTCCGGCCCTGCCCTCGTCCACCATGCGCTGCGCGCGGCCCTCGGGGCTGCGCCTGCCCTGGCCCGCCGGCCCGGTGACGCTGACCATGATCTCCACGTCGGCATCTGCCGCGGACTGCAGCACGCCGTTAAGCACCTGGATGGTGTACGCGGAATCGAGGACATCGATGACCACCTCCACCACCGTGCCGGTCTCCCCTGCGGAACGGCGCTGCAGCGGGGACTGGTACCCGGCCTGCTCCAGCACGGCCAGCACGCGGGCCCTGGTTTCCGGAGACACATCCTCGCGGCCGTTCACCACCTTCGAAACGGTGGGCGCGGAAACTCCGGCCTGCTGGGCAACGGAGGCAAGCGTCGGCTTGGCCCGTTCCGGGATCTTCGTTGCCATCTGGTGAGACCTTTCGAAAAGTTTCGTTGACTCATTGTTCAGATTTGTGCTGGCGCGGTCAAGGGGCCGGAAGATACCTCCGTCATGAGGCTAATAAATTGGGCCTTGACCTTTGCCACTCCAGGCCTTTAGTTTAGACCGTGACCTAAATCACGCATTCGAAATATTTCGAAACTGCTGGTGGAGCTCACGCCCCAAACATTTGCAACGAAGCAATTTCAGATGGAGAAGCAATGAAGCAATCCCAGACCTCCCGCCGCTCATTCCTCGCCCTTGCTGCCCTCACCCCCTTCGCCGCCATGACGGCCACTGCCTGCGGGACATCGGGACCGGGTTCCTCCAGCAGCGGCGGGGGCGCCAGCATGTGGTACCTCTCCGGCGAGCCCAACCAGACCACCATGCAGAAGGCCGTGGACGCCTTCACCGCGGCAAACCCTGACGACAAGCTCGCCGTCACCTACTTCCAGAACGACGCCTACAAGACCAAGATCAAGACAGCCATCGGCGCCGGCCAGGCACCCACCATCATCTACGGCTGGGGCGGCGGCACCCTGAAGACCTACGCCGAGGCCAACCAGGTGGATGACCTGACCGGCTGGTTCGACGAGAACCCGGACCTGAAGGACAAGTTCTTCCCGGCCTCGTTCGGTGCAGCCACGGTCGACGGAAAGATCTACGCACTGCCCAACCAGTACGTTGCCCCGATCGTCCTCTTCTACAACAAGGAACTGTTCGAAAAGGCCGGCGCCCAGCCGCCCAAGACCTGGGATGACGTCATGTCCCTGGTCAAGACCTTCAACGACATGGGCGTTGCGCCCTTCTCCCTCGGCGGACAGTCCCGCTGGACCTCCATGATGTGGCTGGAATACCTCCTGGACCGCATCGGCGGCGCCGAGGTCTTCACCGCCATCTTCGAAGGCAAGCCCAACTCCTGGATGGATCCCGCCGTCATCGAGACCGGAACAAAGATCCAGGAACTCGTCTCTGCGGATGGGTTCATCAAGGGCTTCTCCTCCATCGCCGCAGACTCCAATGCGGACCAGGCCCTGCTGTTCACGGGCAAGGCAGCCATGATGCTGCACGGCTCCTGGACCTACGGCGCCATGAAAAAGGGCGGCCAGAACTTCGTCCAGGACGGGAAGCTGGGGTTTGTCCAGTTCCCAACCGTTGCCGGCGGCAAGGGCGATCCGAAGAACGGCGTGGGAAACCCCGCCCAGTACATGTCGATCTCCTCCAAGGCCACCGACGCGGAAAAGGAGACGGCGAAGAAGTTCTTCAAGGAAGGCATCCTGACCGAGACGGTCATCGATACCTACATCAATTCCGGCTCCGTCCCGATCGTCAACGGCATCGAGGACAAGCTCAACACCTCCGAAGACAAGGACTTCCTGAACTTTGTCTACGACCTGGCCAAGAACGCCCCCAACTTCCAGCAGTCGTGGGACCAGGCCCTCAGCCCCACCGCAGCAGAAGCCCTGCTGAACAACATCGACCAGCTGTTCCTGAAGTCGATCACCCCGCAGCAGTTCGCCGAGAACATGAATGCAACCCTGGGCAAATGAGTAACGCCGCCTCCACCACCCGTAAGCCGGCCGCCCGGGCCGCCCGTCCCAAGGGCGACCCGGGCCACAGCGGACAACGCAACACTGCCCTCGCCTGGCTGACAGTGCCCGCACTGTTCTTCTTCCTGGCGTTCGCCGTGGTGCCGCTGGCCGGTGTCCTCGTCCTGAGCTTCGCCAGCTGGGACGGCATCGGTGCCATCGGGTCGGCAGGGCTGGGCAACTGGTTCTCCGTGCTCGCGGACCCCGGGCTGTACAACGCCCTGGGGCTGACCTTCCTGATCATGATCGCCTCCTGGCTGGTCCAGACGCCCATCAGCCTCCTCTTGGGTGTCTTCACCGCGGGAAGCCAGCGCTACCGGGCTGCCCTGGCCGTGCTGTACTTCCTGCCGCTGCTGCTTTCATCGGCAGCGGTCGCCATCGCCTTCAAAGCCCTGCTGGACCCGAACTTCGGCCTGGCCACCGGGCTGGGACTCCCCTTCCTGGCGCAGGACTGGCTGGGTGTCCCCCACCTGGCCCTTGGGCTGGTCATCTTTGTGATCGCCTGGCAGTTCGTGCCGTTCCACACGCTCATCTACCAGGGCGGTGTGCGGCAGATTCCCAGGTCGCTCTATGAAGCGGCGGAAATCGACGGGGCGGGAACCATCAAGCAGTTCTTCCACATCACCCTCCCCCAGCTGAAGTACACCATCATCACCTCCTCCACCCTGATGGTGGTGGGGTCCCTGACGTACTTCGACCTGATCTTCGTCCTCACCGGCGGCGGCCCGGGCAACTCCACCCGGATCCTGGCCCTGGACATGTACCTGCGGGGCTTCCGGGCCAACCTCATGGGCCCTGCCAGCGTCATCGCCGTCATTCTCGTACTCATCGGCCTTGCACTCGCCCTGTTCCTCCAGCGCCTTGGAGGCAAGGACAAGCAGGGCAGCCAATTGGAAGGTATGTAGGGTGAGCACAGTCCTGAAAAGCAGCACCGAGGAAGTTCCCGCCGGCCCCCGGGCCGACGCCGCCGCCCCAAAGCGGGGACTGGGATCCCGGATGCGGAAGCTGAACGTCCCGGCTGGCCTCGGCGGCTGGATCTGGCTGGCCATCATCATCATCCCGGTGTACTACGTGGTGATCACCAGCCTGAAGACCCAGGAAGGGTACTTCGGCCAGAATCCGCTGGCGCTTCCCACCTCCCCGACGCTGGAAAACTACCAGATGGTCCTCGAGGCGGATTTCGCGCAGTACTTCATGAACAGCACCATCGTCACCCTCGGTGCCGTCATCCCCACGGTCCTGATCTCCTTCATGGCCGCCTTCGCGATCGTCCGGGGCAAGGGCAGGTTCCTGAAGCTGGTCAACGGCATGTTCCTGATGGGACTGGCCATTCCACTGCAGGCCACGATCATCCCGATCTACCTGATGATCATCCGGCTGAACCTCTACGACAGCCTGCTGGCACTCATGCTTCCCTCCATCGCCTTTGCCATCCCGCTGACCGTACTCATCGTGTCCAACTTCATCCGCGACGTACCCAATGAACTGTTCGAATCGATGCGGCTGGACGGCTGCAGCGAGTGGCAGACCATGTGGCGGCTTGCCCTGCCGCTGACCCGCCCCGCCATCGTGACGGTCGCCATCTACAACGGCCTGCATGTCTGGAACGGCTTCCTGCTCCCGCTGGTCCTCACCCAGAGCCCGGGCCTGCGCGTCCTGCCCCTGGCGTTGTGGACCTTCCAGGGCGAATACAGCGTCAACATCCCGGCCGTGCTTGCCTCGGTGGTGCTCAGCACCCTGCCCATCCTGGTCCTTTACGTCGTGGGCCGCCGGCAGCTGCTCAGCGGCCTCACCGCCGGCTTCAGCAAGTAACACCCTGGAACTTCCCGAAAGGACAGACACATGACCTCCGCACAGCCCCTTCGCGTCGGCATGGTGGGTTACGCCTTCATGGGCGCAGCACACTCCCACGCCTGGCGCACCGCACCACGGTTTTTCGACCTGCCGTTGCAGCCGCAGCTGACCGCCGTCGCGGGCCGGAACGCCGATGCCGCCAGGGCAGCCGCGGACAAGCTGGGGTGGGACTCGGTGGAGACGGACTGGCGCCGCCTGGTCGACCGGGACGACATCGACCTGATCGATATCTGCACACCAGGCGACACCCACGCCGAGATCGCCATCGCAGCCCTCGAGGCAGGCAAGCACGTGCTGTGCGAGAAGCCGCTGGCGAACTCGGTGGAGGAAGCCGAGCGGATGACCCTCGCTGCCGAGACCGCCGCCAAGCAGGGAGTCATGTCCATGTGCGGCTTCAGCTACCGCCGCACCCCGGCACTGGCGCTGGCCAAGCGGTTCGTGGAGCAGGGCCGGCTGGGCGGGATCCGCCACATCCGGGCGCAGTACCTGCAGGACTGGCTCTCCGACGCCGACGCCCCCATGACCTGGCGGCTGGACAAGAGCAAGTCGGGGTCCGGGTCCCTCGGCGACATCGGTGCGCACAGCATCGACGCCGCCCAGTGGGTGGCCGGGCAGAGCATCACCGGCGTTTCGGCACTGCTCGAAACGTTTGTCCCGGAACGCCCGCTGGCCGGGGACCTCGTGGGCCTGGGCGGCCACGGCGACCTCAGCGGGGATGCGCCCCGCGGGAAGGTCACCGTGGATGACGCCGCCATCTTCAGCGCAAAGTTCGACGGCGGTGCCTCCGCAGGCGCGATCGGCGTCTTTGAGGCCACGCGGTACGCGCTGGGCCGGAAGAACGCCATGCGTTTGGAACTGAACGGCACCAAGGGCTCCCTCGCCTTCGATTTCGAGGACATGAACGTCCTGTCCTTCTACGATGCGGCGGAATCCCCGGACGCCGGCTTCCGGAAAATCTTCGTTACCGAACCCGAGCACCCGTACGTCGGCAACTGGTGGCCCACCGGCCACGGCCTGGGCTACGAGCACGGTTTCACCCACCAGGTGGTGGACCTGGTCACCGCAATCGGTGAGGGCCGCCAGCCGGAGCCGTCCTTCGCGGACGCCCTGCAGGTCCAGCGGGTCCTGGCCGCCGTGGAGGCCAGCGCCGCCAATTCCAGCCAGTGGCAGAAGGTCTAGGACCGTGAACACGGGAACAGGAGAAGAAGCAGCCATGACACGACCCATCACACTCTTTACCGGCCAGTGGGCCGACCTGCCGTTCGAGGAGGTGGCCCGGCTCGCCGGCGAGTGGGGCTTCGACGGGCTCGAGATCGCCTGCTGGGGCGACCACCTGGACCCCCGCCGGGCCGCGGAGGACGACAACTACCTCCAGGGCAGGCTGGACATCCTGGAGAAGAACCACCTGAAGGTCTTCGCCATCGCCAACCACCTCACCGGCCAAGCCGTGTGCGATGACCCCATCGACGAACGCCACCAGGGCATCCTGTCCGCGGAGATCTGGGGCGACGGGGACCCCGAAGGTGTGCGCCGCCGGGCCGCGGAGTCCATGAAGGACACAGCACGGGCCGCCGCGCGCCTGGGCGTCAAGACCGTAACAGGCTTTACCGGCTCGTCCATCTGGAAGGCGGTGGCCATGTTCCCGCCCGCCTCCGAGGCAATGATCGACGCCGGCTACCAGGACTTCGCGGACCGCTGGAACCCCATCCTGGATGTCTTCGACGAGGTGGGCGTCCGTTTCGCCCTGGAGGTCCACCCGTCCGAGATCGCCTACGACTACTGGACCGCCAAGCGCACCCTGGAGGCGATCGGACACCGCAAGAGCTTCGGCCTGAACTTCGACCCGTCCCACTTCATCTGGCAGGACCTGGATCCGGTGATGTTCCTCCAGGACTTCGCGGACCACATCCTGCACGTGCACGTCAAGGAATCAGTCCGCCAGCTCGATGGCCGCAACGGGCGCCTGGGCTCCCATCTGGCCTGGGCGGACCCGCGGCGCGGCTGGGACTTCGTCACCGCCGGGCACGGGGACGTCCAGTGGAACCGGATCTTCCGTACCCTGAACGCCATCGGCTACACCGGGCCCACCAGCATCGAGTGGGAGGACGCCGGCATGGATCGGCTCATCGGCGCACCGCAGGCGCTGGCCATGGTCAAGGAACTCGCCCGCATCGCCCCGCCGGCGGCCGCTTTCGACGCCGCCTTCTCCAGCCGCTGACCCGGACCTTCCGGCCCGCACTTTTCCGGCCCAGACTTTCCGGCCCCGGCCGGCAGCCAAACAAAAGGAAACCCCGACATGACAGAACGCAAGAACGCCCTGGTGGTCCGCGGCGGCTGGGACGGCCACCAGCCGTACGAGGCCACGGAACTCTTCATCCCCTACCTCAAGGACAACGGCTACGACGTCCGCGTCGAGGAATCCCCCAAGGTCTACGCCGACGCCGAATACATGGCAGGAGTGGACCTGATTATGCAGTGCATGACCATGACCACCATCGAAAAGGACGAGTTCGCCGGGCTGCGGACCGCCGTCGAAAACGGCACCGGCCTGGCCGGCTGGCACGGCGGCATCGCCGATTCCTACCGCAACAACTCCGACTACCTGCACCTGATCGGCGGCCAGTTCGCCTGCCACCCCGGCAAGCACCCGGACGAGTGCGTCGGCGAGCAGTCGGACAACTATGTTCCGTACACGGTCAACATGCTCCCGGCCGCCGCGGAGCACCCCATCACCCAGGGCATCTCCGACTTCGACCTGGTCACCGAGCAGTACTGGGTGCTCTCCGACGACTACATCGACGTCCTGGCCACCACCACCCAGAAGGTCCGCGAATGGGACCCCTGGAACCGCGAAGTCACCTCACCGGCCATCTGGACCCGCCAGTGGGGCAAGGGCCGCATCTTCGTTGCCACCCCCGGACACCGGGTCGACATCCTCCAGGACACCAACGTCCGCACCATCATCGAAAGGGGCCTGCTGTGGGCAAGCCGTTGAAAGTCGGAATCATTGGCTGCGGAGCCATCATCGCGCAGTACCTGGCGAACTTCCGCAAACTCGGACAGATCGACCTGGTGGCCGTGGCGGACCTGGACCCCGCACGCGCCCAGGCGGTGGCGGATGACTACGATGGCGTCCGCGCCATCTCCGTCGAGGAACTCCTCGCCGCGGACGACGTCGAACTGGTCCTGAACCTGACCATTCCCGCCGCCCACGCCGACGTGGCGCTGAAGGCCATCGCCGCCGGGAAGAGCGTGTACGGCGAGAAGCCGCTTGCCGCCACCACTGCCGAGGCACGCCAGGTGCTGGACGCGGCCCGCGAGGCGGGCGTCGCCGTCGGCTGCGCTCCTGACACGGTGCTCGGCACCGGCATCCAGACAGCGCGCAAGGCGATCGACGACGGACTGATCGGCGCACCCGTCTCGGCGAGCGCCACGATGGTGACCCCGGGCCACGAACGGTGGCACCCCAACCCGGACTTCTACTACCAGCCCGGCGGCGGACCCCTCCTGGACATGGGCCCGTACTACGTGACCGCCCTGGTCACCCTGCTGGGCCCGGTGGTCTCGGTCATCGGCGCGGCAAGCCACACCCGCAACGAACGCACCATCGGCTCCGGACCCCGGCAGGGCGAGAAGGTCCCCGTCAACATCGATTCCCATGTCACCGGTGTCCTGGTGCACGCCTCCGGTGCGCTCTCCACCCTGTTCATGAGCTTCGACGCCGTGAAGTCCAAGTCGCCCAACATCGAGATCCACGGCGAGCGCGGCTCCCTGGTGGTCCCGGACCCCAACCACTTCGACGGCGACGTCCAGCTGTTTTCCCTCGGGGCCGAGGACTGGGAAACCCTTCCGGTGTCCGCCGGGTACGTTGACTCCGGGCGCGGCTTCGGCATAGCGGACCTGGCGTCCACTCCTGCGGGGACCGAGCCCCGGGCAGGCGGGGCCATGGCCTACCACGCCCTCGAGGTCATGGAATCGGTCCTCGAATCAGCCCACAGCGGCGCAGCGGTAGCCATCCGCAGCACCGTTGAGCGGCCGGCGGGCGTCGAACTGGCCGTTCTGGCGGAGGAACTGGACAGGCTCCAGACGCAGGAAGCGGTCTAGGCATGGCCTACACCGCCGAGAACTGGCCCATTACCGCGGCCATGCTGCCCTTCCCGGGCACCAGCGCGCAGGGAACCCACATCAACGACGCCGATCCGTCCGCCTGGGCGGCGGTGCTGACCGAGGTCAAGGAGGCCGGGTTCGCCAACGCGGACCTGACGGACAGTTGGGTCCGCCCGGGCGACCTGAGCCCTGACCGGCTGGCTGAGTTCAAACAGACGGCACAGGACGTGGGCATCGGCACCCCTGCCGTCTCCGCCATCCGCCGCAGCGTCATTGACGGGCGGAACTGGGAAGCCAACCTGGCGTACAGCCACCGGACCATTGACGCGGCGGCGGAGCTGGGCTGCGAGGTTGTCTCCTTTGGACTCCACCAGGCCATCACGCCGGAGCAGCAGAAACAGCTGTGGTTCTGGACGGTTGAAGGGCACAAGGACCCCGAGGGAGACCGGGAAACCTGGGGCAACGCCGTCACCCGCCTCCGGGAACTCGGCCGCCACGCCGCCGAGGTGGGCCTCCTGCTCTCACTCGAGATGTACGAGGACACCTACCTGGGCACCGCAGATTCGTCCGTGCGCCTTGTCCAGGACATTGGACTCCCGAATGTGGGCCTCAACCCGGACCTTGGGAACCTGATCCGGCTGCACCGGCCGGTGGAGGACTGGCGGGAACTGGTGGCCAAAACGCTCCCGTACGCCAACTTCTGGCACATGAAGAACTACCTCCGCGACGAGGACGCGTCCCGGGACATGTATGTGGCGAGGCCGTCTCCCATGGAGAGCGGCCTCATCAACTACCGGGAGGCCTTCAAGGTGGCCCTGGCAGCCGGGTTCCAGGGCATCCTGTGCACCGAGCACTACGGCGGGGACGGCCTGAGTGTCTCCGCCAGCAACCAGGACTACCTCCGCCGGCATGTCCTCCCCAAGACCGATGGATACGCCCTGGGCAGCAGCCAAGTGGCCCAGGGCCGGCAGCAGCCGGCGCAGCCCGCCCGCGTGTAACCGCTGCACCACCGCCTGTCCCAACCCAAGGATTCGATGAGGAAACCATGACCCAGATCTTTGACAACCCCGCAGACTTTGCGGAGGAGGCACTGGACGGCCTGGTGGCAGCCAACCGCGGCTACGTGGCCAGGGTGGACGGCGGCGTTGTCCGCTCCACCGAGGTGCCCGCCGGCCAGGTGGCCGTGGTGGTGGGCGGCGGCTCCGGCCATTACCCGGCCTTCGCCGGCCTGGTGGGTCCCGGCCTCGCCGCAGGCGCCGTGTGCGGCAACATCTTCACGTCGCCGTCCGCCGGGCAGGCGTACCGGGTGGCCAAGGCGGCCAACGCCGGCGGCGGAGTGCTGTTCAGCTACGGCAATTACGCCGGGGACGTGATCCACTTCGGCGAGGCGCAGCAGCGCCTCAACGCCGAAGGCATCGAGACCCGCACCGTTTTGGTCACGGATGACATCGCCAGCGCCCCGCTGGACCAGATCGAGAAACGCCGCGGAATCGCCGGGGACCTGACGGTCTTCAAGATCGCCGGCGCCGCAGCCGAAGCGGGACTGGACCTGGACGGCGTCGAACGGCTTGCCGTGCTGGCCAACCACCGCACGCGGTCCCTCGGCGTGGCGTTCGACGGCTGCACCCTGCCGGGCGCTGCCGAACCGCTGTTCCACGTGCCGGCCGGCGGGATGTCGCTCGGGCTGGGCATCCATGGCGAACCCGGAATCTCGGACCACCCCATGCCCACGGCGTCCGAACTGGCCGAACTGCTGGTTTCCGGCCTGCTCCGGGACAAGCCCGATGATGCGGGGAACCGTGTGGTGGCCATCCTCAACGGACTAGGCCGGGTGAAGTACGAGGAACTGTTCCTGCTGTTCGGCAAGATCGACAAGCTCCTCACCGCCGCCGGCCTGACCATCGTGGAGCCGGAATGCGGCGAGCTGGTCACCAGCCTGGACATGTCCGGCCTGTCCCTCACGCTGCTGTGGCTGGACGACGAACTGGAGCGCTACTGGACAGCCCCGGCCGACACCCCCGGGTACCGCAAGGGCAGTATGGCGCCGCGGGCACGCCGGGAAGTGGCCGCACCGGAGGGTGCCCTGGCCGCTGAGGGGGAAGATACGACGGCGGCAGCAGCCGGGCTGGGCCGGCTGGCAGCCGCCGTGCTCGCCCAGGCGAGGGACGCCGTCGTCGACCATGAACGCGAACTGGGCAGGCTGGATGCCATTGCCGGCGACGGCGACCATGGCGTCGGCATGCGCCGGGGCGTGGACGCCGCGGTGGCAGCGGCCGGCGAAGCTGTTGGCGCGGGACTTTCGGTTCACCGCGTCCTCACCGCGGCAGGCGAAGCGTGGAGTGAGCGCGCCGGCGGCACGTCGGGGGCGCTCTGGGGATCCGCCCTGGCGGCGGCCGGGCGGGCCCTCGGCAACCAGGACTCGTACAGCGGCGGGGACGCGGCGGCCGCAGTGACCGCCTTCGCGGACGCCGTCACCACCCTGGGCAAGGCCGATGTGGGCGACAAGACCATGGTGGACGCACTGCTTCCCTTCCGGAACGCCTTCGTCGCGGCGTTCGACGGCGGCACGCCAGTGACCGGGGCGCTGGCCTCCGCGGTGACCGCCGCCCGGCAGGCGGCCGACGCCACCGCATCCCTGCGCCCACTGAAGGGGAGGGCGCGGCCGCTGGCCGAAAAGAGCCTGGGCCACCCGGATCCGGGAGCGGTGTCCTTTGCGCTGATCGCCACCCGGGTCTCTGATTACTTCGAGTCTTCACCACCCCTGTCCTCTCCCAGGGCGGCCGCTGTGGCTGCCGGGCATGGAGCCCAGGCATGAGCGCCGGCGCTGCGGAAGGATGGCGGATCGTCATCGGAAACGACGAGGCCGGCGTCGAGTACAAGGACGCGCTGAAGGCGATGCTCGAGGCTGACAGCCGCGTTGCGTCCGTCCTGGACGTGGGCGTTGGTGCCGGCGACACCACCGCGTACCCGCACGTCGCCGTCGACGCCGCCCGCAAGGTGGCCCAGGGCGAGGCGGACCGCGCCCTGCTGATCTGCGGCACCGGGCTGGGCGTGGCCATCGCGGCCAACAAGGTCCCTGGAATCCGGGCAGTCACGGCCCACGACGGGTACTCGGTGGAGCGCTCGGTGCTGAGCAACAACGCACAGGTCCTCACCATGGGCCAGCGCGTCATCGGCCTGGAACTGGCCAAGAAACTGGTGGGCGAGTGGCTCGGCTACCGGTTTGACGAGGCCTCGGCCTCCGCCGCGAAGGTGGACGCCATCTGCTCCTACGAACCCGAACCCACGAAAGCAGTCTGATCATGACCGAAAATTCATCCCACCCAACTATCGGTTCCAGCTCTGGCGCTCCCGGGGCCCGGAAGATCGCCATCGTGGGCTCCGGCTACATGGGCGGCGGGATCGCGCAGGTCCTGGCCTTGGGAGGTGCCCGCGTGGCTCTTTCCGATGTGTCCGCCGAGGTGGCCCAGGGAAACTACGACCGGCTCCTGGTTGAGTCCGACCAGTTCGTGTCCGATGGGCTGTTCCCTGCCGGTTCCACCGAGATCCTGAAACAGAACCTGTGGGCCGCGAAGGACATCGAGGAGGCCGTGGCGGACGCGGACTTCATCGAGGAGGCCGTCCCCGAAATCCTGGCCGTCAAGCACCAGACGCTGGCCCGCATCAGCGCCGCGGCCCGCCCGGACGCCATCATCGGCTCCAACACCTCCACCATTTCCATCGCCGAACTGTCCGCGCCCGTCAGCAACCCGGAACGGTTCCTGGGCGTGCATTTCTCGAACCCGTCGCCCTTCATTCCCGGTGTGGAGATCATCCCGCACGCCGGCACGTCCACCGCCACCGTGGGCGCGGTCCGCGAGCTGGTCCATGCCGCCGGCAAGCAGACCGCCGTGGTCAAGGACACCACCGGTTTTGTGCTGAACCGGCTGCAGTATGCGCTGTTCCACGAGGCGGCGCAGCTGGTGGAGCAGGGCATTGCGACGGCGGACGACGTGGACACCCTGGTCCGCACCACCTTCGGTTTCCGGCTGCCGTTCTTCGGGCCGTTCGCCATTGCCGACATGGCCGGGCTGGACGTGTACAACTTCTGCTACAAGTCCCTGCAGAAGGAGTTCCCGGAACGGTTCGCCACGCCTAAAACCCTGAGCGATCTGGTGGAGGCCGGGAAGCTGGGCACCAAGACCGGCGCCGGTTTCCTCAACGTGCCCGCGGAGCGTACCCCCGAGCTGATCGCCTACCGCAACAAGGCGTATGTCGCCATGCAGAAGCTGCTCGATGAGCTGGGGCCGGCGCCTATTGGGTGACGTGGGCGTCGCTGTTGCTGAGTGCTCGTGGTGTGGATCGATTTAGAATCCACGTCGATACACACCCGTAAGAGCTGAATGGTAGTCTGCCGTCGAAGAGGATAGATTCGGTTCCCTACGAAAGTTACGGAAAGCCTCATCCCTCCCCCGGTTCGGTCTACGAAACCGACCAGGAAGTCATCGAAGAGGCCGTGCGGCGGCTGCGTGAACTGGATGACACTCCCCTGCATCAGATGACCCCACTGTTCTATCAACACGGGTACGAGGAGCTGCGCATGATGATCAGTGAGCTGCTTCGCATTCTGGGAAGTAATCCGAGAGGTTAGCGGCAGGGCCAAAAGGGCGAATGAGTTGGCAGCCGATAACCGACGTTATGTAAAGTAGTACTCTGCGTATTGCATCAGATGAATCAATCGGCCCATCCCCCCAGAGCTGCATAGAGTTCTCCAACTTCCTTGAAATTCCGCGGAAAATGAAGCCTGTCGGGTTTGATGTACCGCCGCCTATGGCGTTCCTGGCGCCTGCAACGCCGAAGCTCGAAGCGATCGATACAAGACTCTGACCTGCGGTTTTGCCCTGATGATGCATTTAATGAATCATTGATTCAGGATTTGAGCACAAACTTCGACGGGACTGTGAGGCGAAAAATGGCGGTCGACGGGTCCGGGTGTGTGCTGCAGCTGAGCGGTGTTCAGCTGCTGCATCCCGAGGAACAGACGCTCGAGGACATGCTGACCGGCTGGCGCAACCAGCAGCTCTCCAGGAACCTTCAGTTCGCCACAATCGATAAAGGCATCGAGTGCGTCCGCCGGTTCGTGAACCATGTGAACGAGTTCCCGTGGAACTGGGCACCGGAGCATGTCGAGGAGTATTTCGGTGACCTCCGCTCGATCCACCAGCTGAAGCACTCTACTGTCCGCGGCTACCAGTCCACGCTGCGCCGGTTCACGTCCTACGTGTCGAACCCCGACTACGGCTGGGACCGGGTCTGCGAACAGCGCTTCGGCACACACCCGTCCCAGGTCTTCTTTGACTGGAACACCGCCACCCACACCCAGGAATACGAGGGACAGCCGTCCAAGCGGCCCTTTACTAAATCTGAACTGCAGATGCTGTTCGATCACGCCGACGACCAGGTCGAACTCATCGCGGCCTCAGGCAAGAAGGGCTGGCAGGGCGGCCTACCGGGACGCCGTGATGCTGAAAGTCGCCTACTCGTACGGGCTGAGGTTCAACGAGCTCAGGCACCTGCAAACCATCGACTTTGCGACCAACCCGCAGGCGCGAAGGTTCGGCAAGGCGGGCGTCTGCAAGGTCCGGTACGGGAAATCTCGCAAGGGCTCCCCGCACAAACCCCGCAGCGTCCTGACGGTCTTCGACTGGACCGCCGGCGTCGTCGAGGACTGGCTCGCCAACGGACGGGGCACGCTCGACACCCTGGACCTGTTCCCCAGCGAACGCGGCGGCCTGATCTGTGAATCCACCCTGCTGCGCCGGCTCCGGCGCTACCTCAATGAGTTGGGTTTGCCGATGGATGGCCTGGACCTGCACTCGCTCCGGCGCTCCTACGCAACGCACCTGCTCGAAGGCGGATGGGATCCTAGATTCGTGCAACATCAGATGGGCCACGCACACGCCTCCACCACAGGGATCTACCAGTTCGTCAGCGATGACTTCCGCAACACCACGCTCAAGGCTGCGCTGGACCGCACCATGGATGAAGTCCTGGGCGTGCAGATGCGGGGGCAGTGGTGAGGCGCCAAGTCGAATACAGGTGGCGGCTTTCCGAGCTGATGGCAGCACGGGGGCTTCACAACACCACCGACCTTATCCCTCTGCTGGCCGAGCGAGGCATCACCTTGTCCCGGCCACAGGTCTACCGGCTCGTCAACCAGAAGCCGGAACGTGTGGCACTGCAGGTCATCGCCGCGATCTGCGACATCTTCTCCTGCGGACCCGAGGACCTCATCACCGTCACAGCCGCCGACGTCCGCGCCCGCAAGACAGGAACCAGCGCCCCAACGTCGTTGACCTGAACCGCACCGTCAGACCACGACGGGCACGCATCATCGACGATGACCACTGACAAACCCGAAGGCCTCAGCCCCCGCAGCACCAGCCGCGGCCGGCCCCGCACCACCGGGACCGCGACGTGCGCACGTTGCGGCCGGGCCGCCGGCCGAACACGCGCCACCTGGCCCGAAGGCCGAATCTGCGGGCCCTGCTTCACCGCCGCCACCCGCACCACCGGGACCTGTCCGGATTGCGGCCAGCACAGACTTCTACCCGGACCACCGGACAGCAACGGAGGGCCCCGCTGCGCGCCCTGCGCCGGCATCCTCCATGACTTTCACTGCACCCGCTGCAATGTTGAAGGTGAGTTCTACCGACGCGGTATCTGCGCCCGCTGCGCCCTCCGGGAGGACCTCAATGAGCAACTGCTGACAGAATCTTCCGACCCCGAAACAGCCAGCAGAATTGTCGATGCCCTCTGCAAAGCAGACCGGCCTGAAAGCATCATCACGTGGAAGCGCTCCCCCAAAGTCCAAGCCCTCCTCCGCTCTCTATCGAGCGGGGAGACTCCGCTGACGCACGAAGGACTCGATGCCGCGGCTGAGTCAGCGAACCGCGAAGCCAATCACCTGCGCGCCTTGTTCATTCATCACGGACTCCTCCCCTACCAGGACCCGTATTTGGCCCGGTTCGAGACCTGGGTTGACGACAAGCTCCGCGACTTGTCCGAGGAGGTCGCCAAACCCGTCGCGCAGTTCGCCACCTGGCATCACCTCCGGCGCATCCGATCCATGACAACACCGGAGAAGAGTGCCCAGGCCCCGGTGCACTCCGCCAAACAGGAGATCACGGAGACCATCAAGTTTCTGGACTGGCTCTGGGAAACCCACCAGCGGACAGCGGCGAACTGCACCCCACAAGACATCGAAACCTGGCTCGCAACCGGTCCCACGACCAGAAAAGCCGTCCGCACCTTCATCGTCTTCATCAAGAACACCGGCACAAACCACCGAGTGGACATGGGCCACTACACAGCCAAGACCCGCCCCGCGATCACCCAGGACCAGCGCGTGGCCTGGCTCCGGGAACTGCTTACAGGCACCAGCGAGTCCCTGACCTACCGAGTCGCCGGCATCCTGCTGCTTCTCTACGCCCAGCCGCTCGTTCGGGTCGCCAAACTCCGGACCGACGCTATCGAAACCAATGAAAGCACCGGCAACATGTGGATCACCTTCGGCCCGCATCCAGTGCCCATTCCCGAACCTTTCGCCGACTTGCTTCGAGAGCACCTTAAAGGCCGTCCGAATCTCAGAACAGGATCAGACGCACAAAGCCCTTGGCTCTTCCCCGGGGACCCGGGCCGGACAACCACTTCACCCAAACGGCATCATGGATAGGCTCCGCAGCCTGGGCATCGACCTGCGCGGCGCACGAAACACTGCCCTGGACGAACACCTGTTAGTCTCACCGCCGCCACTGGTCGCCGACGCCCTCGGCTACAGCCATCAAATCGCGTTCCTCCACGCCGACGCAGCAGGCGACGCCTGGTCCCGCTACGTCAACCTCCGAACCAAACCATGACCTTCCCGCCGCAGCTCGGGCCACGACTACACGCACTTTCCTCCGCCACGACTGTCAGCCTGCGCTAGGCTCACACCATGACGGTGCATGGCCAGTTCCAAGGAGATCGAGCCCGCACGCCCGAAGAGGAGAAGTTCCTGAAGGAGCTCGCTCGCGGCATCGCCGGCTGGCCCCCGACGAACCCCAAGCTTGATTCCTTTAAAGTGTTCGCACGCATCAAACCGCTAGTCGTGATTCTGGACGTCCCTGGTATCGAGACGCCGGACGCGTGCACACTTCAGGTTGCGTACTGGCACGACGGACCCAGCGGCCGCACTTTGGAAGGTGAATGGGGAGATAGCCACGTCTTGGACAACCATGTCTACGACGGAGATGGCCTCACAATTATCGGCTTGGAGGAAGCGCCGGATACCTACGGCCACTTCGCAGCCAACTGGCTGGAACGTCAGCTTAAACGCCCCGTGGAACGGCTTGATTGGCTACAGGGTGGACAGGCCAAGGAGTCAACATGGCGCCTGCAAGACTCGGGAAAAAAAATTTGCCCGAAGTGGCCGGTCGTTGCGCCTTCCCTCCAAACAACCCGATCGCGTGCTCAAAGTTCGGTAGGGAGATTGGCTCTTCGGCTGCTATTTCCACTGACCAAACGGCCCTACCGCAGGATGAATACGCTCACTTTGAATCCGCAGGGATGCCAGTAGGAGCACGGACGGGCTGGTTGGCTGGGTTCGGGTTTGCCAAGCAGAACTCAACTGACGCCTCTCACCTGACAAAGTGCAGGGCAGGACCCCGCCGCCAACTTGTGCTCCACGACGTGGCGTAGATCAGGCAGGGGTCGATCCGATGCCGGCGCTGCTAACCCGGCCGATCTTAAGATCAGCCATGTCCAGCAAGCGCCGCCCGCCGGTCAGTTCGTCCATGATCCAGAACAGGCCGTGATCCGGGACCCTTTCGGTCACGCGCCCGCGGTGGACGAGGGAGCCCTTGTACCGGGCGGCGATGAGATCCCCGGCAGCGAGGTCATGGCAGGTATCAACAGTCTCTTCATTCATGGTCATGAGTCGCATCCTTTCCGAAGCGTTCCGCTCTCACAGAGTGCACGTTCAAGGTTGCACGAAAGTTTCCGCCGCAGGGTTTCTTCGTACTCACGTACGACCCAACTTCCCCAGTCCCGCTCCATTGGGCCGTAATGAGACCTCGCGACAACACGGTCGACTTGGCAATGCGGGCATTTGCTCTCTTCCGGTTTTGCTGCACTGACCATCGCAGGGGGAATAGTGCCGCTCCTCATCTGACCCCCTTGGTCCGGCTCAGAAGCGGCTTACAGACAAGTCCACTTTGCGGGGCGCCGGGGCAACCCGTGACTCCGGCAGGATGACGACGGAGCGCCTGTGCCAGAATCCTCGGGGTGGCACGGGCGGTCATTTTCCCATTGGCTGCTGACGACTAGCCGGCGTAGGGGTCGGCGATGCCGATGTACTGGGTGTAGAGGTATTCCTCGATGCCCTCGAGGCCTCCTTCGCGGCCCAGGCCGGACTGCTTGACCCCGCCGAAGGGGGCCGCGGCGTTGGAGACCACGCCGGCGTTCAGGCCCAGCATGCCGGTCTCGAGGCGTTCGCCCATCCGGATGCCCCGGTTGAGGTCCTTTGTGAAGACGTAGGCGACGAGTCCGTACTCGGTGTTGTTCGCCAGCCGGACCGCCTCGTCCTCGGTTGAGAAGGTGATGATCGGCGCGACCGGTCCGAAGATTTCCTCGGACAGGATCCGGGTGCCTTCGGTGACGCCCTTGAGGATCGTGGGCTGGTAGAAGTAGCCCGGGCCCTCGACGGCGGCGCCGCCGATCACCGCGACCGCACCCGCGGCCACGGCGTCGGTGACGAGCTCGTGGACCTTGTCGCGGCTCTTCGCGTCGATCAGGGGGCCCACCTTGGACTCCGCCTCGGTGCCCCGGGCCGTGGTCATGCCGGACATCTTCGCGGCGAACTTCTCCGCGAACTCGTCGGCGACGGAGTCGTGCACGATGAACCGGTTCGCCGCGGTGCAGGCCTCGCCCATGTTCCGCAGCTTCGCCAGCATTGCCCCGGCGACGGCGGCGTCGACGTCGGCGTCCTCGAAGACCACGAACGGGGCGTTGCCGCCCAGTTCCATGGAGGTGCGCAGCACGTTTTCGGAGGCATCGGAGAGCAGGCGGCGGCCCACCTCGGTGGACCCGGTGAAGGAAAGCTTCCGGAGCCGGGAATCCTTGATCAGCGGGCCGGTGGTGGCACCAGCGGTAGAGGTGGGGATGACGTTCAGGACACCGGCGGGCAGGCCGGCCTCCATCATGACGGCGGCGAACAGCTGCGAGGTCAGCGGGGTAAGATTCGCGGACTTCAGGACCATGGTGCAGCCTGCGGCGACGGCCGGGGCGATCTTGCGGGTTGCCATGGCCAGCGGGAAGTTCCACGGCGTGATCAGCAGGCACGGGCCCACCGGCTTCTTCGTCACCAGCAGGCGGGACTTCCCGTCCGGGGACACCGAGTAGCGGCCGAAGGCCCGCACTGCTTCCTCGGAGAACCAGCGCAGGAACTCCGCGCCGTAGGTGACCTCGCCGCGGGCCTCTGCCAGGGGCTTGCCCATCTCCAGGGTCATCAGCAGCGCGAAGTCCTCCGCGCGGGCCGTGACCATCTCGAAGGCCCGGCGCAGGATCTCCCCGCGCTCACGGGCCGGGACCTTCGCCCAGGACTCCTGCGCGGCGGCCGCCGCGTCCAGGGCGGCCGCCCCGTCCTCGGGCCCGGCGTCGGCGATGCTCAGCAGCACCTTCCCCGTCGAGGGGTCCTCCACCTCGAAGGTCTTCCCGGACACGGCCGGACGCCACCGGCCATCAATCAGCAGACCCGTCGGCACCGAGGCCAGCAGCTCGGCCTCACGCTGGGGAGTTGTTGTCATTGTTGTCTCCTAAGATCTTGACACCGGAGTGGGTCGTCGGCGGTGAGCCCTGTTCTACTGTGCGGGGCCAAGCGGCGAAAAATCCGTGGCGGTCAGGTACAGGGATGAGATGTTGTCGGTGAGTTCGCCATTCGCGACGGATGCTGCGCGCGCAGCCACCCACCTGGGATCGGTTTTAAACCCTTCCCAGTTTGATTCGGGGTCGCCCTCATGTCGCACCAGATAAATCAGGGTGTCCGGGTCTTCGTCGGATATCCAGTAGCCGATAGCTTGGATGCCGTGGTCGGGGAAAAGCCTGGTCGTGTGGGTGCGGAAGCGCTCCAGAAGCGCTCCCATCTTTCCCGCCGCGGCGTTGTAGGTCCGGAGCTCGAATGTCACGGTCGGTTTCCTGTCGTTGATGGCCGCAGAGGACTGGTGGCATCCCAATACCGGCCACCGGCAGGAGGGGGGACCTGCCGGTGACCGGTGTCGTTTTTGCCGGGACTGAGCCCTCTAGCTGGCGTGGTCGTGATCGGTGTTGAACATGATGACCTGTCGGACTGCTTTCCCGTCAGCCAACTGGTCCATGGCCTGGTTGATATCGGCCAGGGCGATGCGGGTGGTGATGAGTTCTTCGACGGGTAGCTTTCCCTCCCGCCAGAGCTGGGCATATTTCGGGATGTCTCGCGACGGTACGGCGGATCCGAGATAGCTGCCGATGATCGTCCGGGCTTCGGCGGTGATGGTCATGGGCGGGATCTGCGCGCGGGCGTCCGGTGAGGGCAGTCCAGCAGTGATGGTCGTTCCGCCTACCGCGGTTGCGGCAAATGCAGTTTCGAAGGCCTTCGGATTACCCGCGCATTCGATGACGTATTTGGCCTTTATTCCCTGCTCGAGCACCTGCTGTGGGGTGTAGGTTTCGTGGGCGCCGAGGCGGCGGGCGTGCTCTAGTTTCTCTTCGAGCGTGTCCACGGCGACGATGCGCGAGACGCTTTGGGAGACAGCCGTGATCAGCGCAGCCATGCCGACGCCACCAAGGCCGACGATCATGATGCTGTCTTCAGGTTTGGGGCGCGCTGCGTTTAGCACGGCGCCGCCGCCGGTAAGGACGGCGCACCCAAGAACGGCGGCAATATCCGGGGGAACGTCATCCGCGACGGGTACGGCGGAGGCCCTGTCCACGACGGCATGGGTGGCGAAGCCTGAAACGCCGAGGTGATGGAAGATTCTCTCGCCGTCCCGGGTGAGGTGCATGGATCCATGCAGCAAGACACCTTCACCGTTGGCTTTGGAGCCTTCGCTGCAGGGCAACCGGCCATCTTCGGCACAGTTGGCGCACTGCTCGCACCTGGGGAGGAAAGACATGACCACACGTTGGCCCGGCCGCAAGTCGTCGACTTCCGAGCCGACCTCCACAACACGTCCTGCCGCTTCGTGTCCGAGCAGCATGGGGACTGGGCGAACCCGGTTACCGTCGACAACGCTCAAATCCGAGTGACAGATCCCTGCGGCTTCGAGCCGCACGAGGATCTCGGTGGGCCCGGGGTCTCCGAGCTCCAGCTCGGAGATGGTGATAGGCCGGGATTCGCTGAAGGGGCGGGGACGGCCGATTTCTTCAAGAACTGCGCCGGTGATCTTCATTTGTCCGCTTCTTTTCGGTCTGTCTGTTTACTTTGTCCAGCCCCATTCCGCGGAGGCGCCGCGGGTTTGAAGGTTGCTTCCGCAACTTGACTTGCCAGAGGGTCTCCAGCTCTCAAGGGGGCGTTCGCGAATACTCCTTCGTGGGCGAGGACGGGTCTGCGGTCCCCGGCCAGTTCCGGGTATTTTTCTTCGAGCTTTTCCCGTTTGGACATCAACCCATGCCATCCGCGAACCGTCTCCGGGTCTCCCCGCCGGATTCCGTGCCACGTGTTGGGCATCTGTTCGCGGGAGGGACCAGGGTCTGCGGTGCCGGACAGCCTCACGGCCGCCGGAACCCTGCCTGTCGCAGCGCCGCATTCACGACAGGGCGGTGTGTCGTCGAACATCGACTGCAGGGCGGCTTCGAAGCGGTGGCCGTCGGCGCATTTCACGTCGTAAAGGATCATGGCCCGCCGCTTAGGAGTAATAACCGTCGGGCGCGAACTTGAGCGTTTTTCGCTGCTCCGGATCATGGCCGAAAATGACATCCGCGTTGGTGCGTTCGGCAATGCCGCGCAGCTTTTCCACGGATTCGAGCCACTTAAGGTTGTCCCATACGATCGCGGCGCCGACAGCGGGCGGACCCCAGCTGGCTCCGAGATAGACGGCGTCGGAGGTGAAGATCTTGGTGCCATCGTTGGGAAGATCGACCTGCAGCGACATGGTGCCCCAGGTGTGGCCAGGGGTGGCGATCACACTCACACCCGGAAGGATCTCTGCGTCGCCGGCAACCGGTTCCAGGTTAAGACCATCGAAGTCCGAAACCAGGTGAGCGCCCTGGAAGGCGCCGGAGATGCCCTTGACGCCCTCGATTTCATCGATGCTGGCGATAATCCGGGTCTTGCCGTTGTCGAACATTTTCGCGTTCGCCGCGTGGTCGAAATGAAGATGCGAAAGGACCAGGATATCGATGTCGCTCGGTTCCAGTTCCAGCTCGGCCAGTGCCGAATCAAGGTAGCCCGGACCGGAGGGGTCTTCCTTGACAGGAAAGAAGTCCTGGAACCCTGTTGGCGCCCAGCGCGTCTCCCAATCGCGGGGCACTCCCGTGTCCCAGAGCACCCGACCTTCGGGATGCTCGATGAGCACCGCGTGGGTGGGGCAATCACCCCAGGCCGGAGGTGCGCTCTTGTGGTTGCGGTCCATGATTGTTGTCCCGCCTTTGAGCAACAGCCAGGTGTGATCGGTCTCCATCACCCCGCTGGAGAGTACATGCAGTTTCATATCGTCGCCCATGACGATCCTTTCTGTAGGGAATCCGTTTCATCGAGACTATGGGCTGCGCCACACGCTACCTATATCGCTTATGACTATTGTTCGAAGAGAAAGTTGTGCTTGGTGCACATGCATCTTGTACCGTGATCGGAAGATAGGGACGAGGCCCACAAGTATGAAGACCATGGGTATATGGCTGGAGCGCATCGAAGCAGGGATTACTGATGAAAGCCTGGCGAAGGCGTTGCAAGAGGCGCTCGACAGGCATGAAGTAACCGACAGCGCAGCACGGGCTGCCCTGAGCATCAATGCCCGGCTCCGTGAGCGGCGACAACGCGAGGACCTGCTCCGGGCGCTCCATGACACCGCGACGGATCTGACGGGAATCAGGGACGTTGAGGCGGTTTTGCTGGCGATCGTGAAGCGCACCCGCATCCTCGCCGGAAGCGACATGGCGTACATCAGTCTTAACGACTACGAACGACACGAGACGTACATCAGGAAATCCGATGGCGTTGCCACAGAGGATTACCGAACCATCCGGATGCCGATTGGAACCGGCGTGTTGGGGAAAGCCGCAGCCGGGCTCTCGCCGTATCAGACCGAGGACTACCTCACCGACCTCGCCATCTCGCATCTGCCGCATATCGACAACATCGTCGGCAAAGAGGGAGTGCGCGCGATACTCGGGGTTCCGTTGCACCTTTACGGCAAGGTCATCGGCGCACTTCTTATCGCGGACAGGATGCCCCGGGTATACGGGCCGGAGCTCGTTGACCTGGTGGATGCGATCGGCAAGCATGCCGCCGTCGCGATCGACAATGCGCAGCGCTTCGCGGAAGCCACCTCCGCCCTGCAACGGCTGGGAAACGAAAACCGCACCCGGCTCGAAGAGATGGGCGGCCTTCAGAGACTCATCGACCTCGACGAACGATTCATTGAGGTCGTGGTCCGCGGGAGCGGCCTTGAAGGATTTGCCGCCCTCTCCCGGCAGATCCTGGGCACAGACATACTGGTACTCGATCCTGCTAACGGCATCCTGCAGGAAGAGCCCCTGGAATCGCTGCATCCGGGTACCGCCCCGCTTGGTGCACTGCTCAGAGGCGCGGGTGAGCAAGCGATGTTCGAATCGACTGTTGCCCAAGCGGTGGCCACCGGGCGCCCACACATCTTCGTCACCAATAATGAAGAACTGGTCCTGGTCCCAGCCCAAGCAGGCCCGAAGCATTTGGCCACCCTCGTCGCCCGCGGCCCGCTGAACGGAAGCCAACGCTCCATCGCCGAAAGACTGGCAGTCTTCCTCACAGTCCTACGGCTCTTTGACCAGGCCACACACGATTCGGCGCAACGGCTTCAGTTCGAAGTCCTCGATGACCTCCTCTCTGACCGAGACGTCCCACTGGACCTCATCCAGCAAAGGACTGCACGCTTTGGAGTACGGCCCAACGGAGAAATGACGGTCGCCGTCTTCGATTCCGCCGGCGCAGACTACGCCCGCGTCGAGAAAACCATCCGTGAGGGCCTTGGCCCGGCAAAGGCACTTATCGCCCGCCGAGGATCCCGCATATGTGTCCTGGTCTCCGGCAGCAAAACCCTCACCGAAGCGGTGATGGCCAAACTGAAGGAAAGTGGAATTCCCGCCACCGCCGGACACGCCAGCACTACCGACGGACTGGCCGGTGTAAAAAGGGCGAACCATCAGGCTGAACTAGCCTTGTCCAGCCTGCTGGTCCTGGAACGACGCGGCGAGCTCCTGGACGGAGACCAGCTCGGGCATTTGGGACTGCTGCTCGCCGCCGTCCACTCCACCGGAGCCCAAGAGAGCCTCTACTCACAGATCCAGCCGCTCATCGACCACGACAGTGAACACAACACCAAACTGACCCGGACAGCCTGGACGTTCCTGGAAGCACACCACAACCTGGCACGAACTGCTGAAAGCCTCTTCATCCACCGCAACACCGTCAAACAGCGCCTCGAACGCATCGCTCTCCTGCTCGGCGAAGACTGGCTCGACGCCACACGTCAACTCGACAACCATCTGACCCTCAGGATCTGGCACCTGAAAACCACCGGCAATGCATCCCGCTAAGGCATTGCATCCCGCTAACATGTCACCGACGCTCTATTCCCCACTTAGCGTAGAGAACAGCATGCCTGGATTCCGTTCCTGCGAGCGAGCCCGGGCCAGGTCTTCTCTACGAGGAACCAGCCCGGCAAGAGAGCCCCCACGGCGGCAGGACTCTGAAGCACTCGGACATTAACCTGTGCAGCCACACATAGGAGTGCCCACAATTATGGTTCGTCACACCTATGCCCACTCTGCTGCACCGACAACACTGAATGTAGCGATTGCGGTCACCGATGACGCAAGAAATTGGCAAAGGAGCTAACTCAATGGGACTGTCTGAATAACGGTGTGTGGAGTCCGGCCTGATCCGAAAGGAGACGGCCGTGTCAGAGTCCACGTCCGAGATGGCAGGGGTGATGATCGATCCTGTGACGGGAGAGATCATCGATCAGAAGGAGCTTGCGGAGCGGTTGCTCGCGCAGGCCAAGGAACAGGGCGTGAGCCTGGTAGGCCCGGGCGGGCTGCTGAACCAACTCACGAGAAATGTGCTGGAGACCGCTCTGGAAGCCGAGCTGACAGAGCACCTCGGCCACGAGCACGGCCAGACACCGATCGCAGCCAACATGCGCAACGGCACCAGGTCAAAGACCGTGTTGACCGAGATCGGTCCGGTCGAGATTGAGGTGCCCCGGGATCGGGACGGGTCGTTCGAACCGGTGATCGTGCCCAAGCGGAAACGGCGTCTGGACGGGATCGACCAGATCGTGCGCTCCCTCTCTGCCCGGGGGCTGACGACCGGGGAAATCGCCGCCCACTTCGAGGAGGTCTACGGGGCCAGAGTCTCTAAAGACACCATCAGCCGCATCACGGAGAAAGTCGCCGGAGAACTGGCCGAATGGTCGGCCCGGCCTTTGGATCCGATCTATCCGGTGCTGTTCGTTGATGCGGTCGTGGTCAAGGTCCGTGACGGGCAGGTGCGCAACACCCCGTTCTACGTCGTTATGGGCGTCACCACCAATGGGGAGCGGGAGATCCTGGGCATCTGGGCCGGCGACGGTGGCGAGGGTGCCCGGTTCTGGCTGCAGGTCTTCTCGGAGCTGAAGAACCGGGGCGTGGAAGATGTGCTGATCGCCGTCTGCGACGGGCTCAAAGGCCTGCCGGAGGCGATCACGACCACGTGGGAGCGGACGGTGGTGCAGCAGTGCATCGTGCACCTGATCCGCAACAGCTTCCGCTACGCCGGACGCCAGCACCGCGACGGCATCGTCAAGGCGCTCAAGCCGGTCTACACGGCCCCGTCCGAGCAGGCGGCGAAGGACCGGTTCGCCGAATTCACTGCCGAGTGGGGCCAGCGGTATCCGGCCATCGTACGGCTCTGGGAATCCTCCTGGGCCGAATTCGTGCCCTTCCTGGAGTACGACGTGGAGATCCGACGGGTCATCTGCACGACGAACGCGATCGAGTCGATCAACGCACGCTACCGAAGGGCGGTGAGGGCCCGCGGGCACTTTCCGAACGAGACCGCTGCCCTGAAATGCCTATACCTGGTCACCAGATCTCTTGATCCAACCGGCGGTGGCCGTGCACGCTGGGTGATGAGGTGGAAGCCTGCGCTAAACGCGTTCGCTATTACCTTCGCTGGCCGGTTCGAAAGAACCACTCAACAATGAAAACCGGCCGGACTCCACACACCGTTTATCGGACAGTCCCATGAGCTACACCCCAACCTGACAAGTTCGCGGTTGGTCTTGACTTCTTTCTGAGAGAAGCCTAGAACTCAACCTGACGGGTTCAAGGTTGGAGGCGATCAGTGGCCGGACAGCGGATCGGATACGTGCGGGTGAGCACGCTGGATCAGAACGAGAAACGCCAGCTCGAGGGCCAGGTTCTGGACCGGGTCTTCACGGACAAGGCCTCCGGCAGGGACACCGCAAGGCCAGAGCTTACGGAGTTGCTGCGGTTCGCCCGGGATGGGGACACCGTAGTGGTTCACAGCATGGACCGGCTAGCCCGGAACCTTGATGACCTGCGTGCCTTGGTCCAAAACCTCACGCGCAAAGGTGTGCGGGTGGAGTTCGTTAAAGAGAGCCTGGTCTTCACCGGCGAGGACTCCCCCATGGCAAACCTCATGCTCTCCGTTATGGGAGCCTTTTCTGAATTCGAACGCTCCCTCATCAGGGAACGCCAGCGGGAAGGGATCGCGCTGGCCAAGCAGCGCGGTGCCTACAAAGGACGGAAAAAGACGCTCACCCCGGAACGGGCGGCCGAACTCGTTGAGCGCGCCGGCAGCGGTGTTCCAAAGGCCCTCCTTGCCCGTGATTTTGGGATCAGCCGGGAAACGGTCTACCAGTACCTCCGCCAGGCCAAACTCTCGTAAGCCCTCCCCCGCCTGCGCCGTCCATGTGCAATAGCCTGTGCGGCGCCGGCTTGACGGAATCACCATTATCGGCGCTTCGAAAAGCCCTGAATCACAGGGGAGAAGCGTCTTTCCCAACCTCTCGAAGGGGCGGATGCCCGACCCCATCTGTTCGCCGATTCGTCTCTCGGGCCTGCGGGTTGCCTTACCAGTTCTGATATTCGCGGGTCAGGCCGAAGGGCACGTCATCGCTAAGGCCGACCGTGAACGCGTAGTAGTCATGCCTCGTTACCAGGATTCCTTGGCGCCCTTCATGCAATGCCCGCGTCCTCGCGACAGCCACGGCTTCGTCGAGTCCGCTTTCCATCCCGGCACGGTCGGTTGCAATCACGGTGATTGGGAGGTCAATGGTTCTTTGCATGGTCCGGCTTTCTCGGGTCTCGATTGTGAGGGCGCTCTCGCGGGCCGCCGCTGCCTCTGACCGCCCCACGATGGCACCTGTAGCAAGCTCATCATTGCCCTGCCAACCTGCTGGTGGCTGCCCCTCGATGAAGCTTCGTGAACGCCTGTGCCAGCAAGGGAAACGCTGTGCCCTTGTTTTGGACGCAGACCGAGATTGATCCGCACGCGGCCGGGGACGCCGAAGCACGCGTTCCCCGGCGCCACAAGGAGGCCAAACTCCTCCGCGATGCTGCCGCACCACGCATCCACATCGGGAACGTCCACTTCGGGAAAAGCGGTCGTGCCGCCGTGGGCCGGGTCGATGCGGGCGATGGTGGTTAGTTCCCCCAGTGTGACCGGGGCTATGGCGTTTGACCCTAAGACGAGCGGAGCGAGCGATTCGTAGGGCGCTGATCATTCGGCATGGCCGAAAGGTCGGTAAAGGTCGGTTGGCAAGGCGATCTTCTTTGAAGCCGGTGGACGGGCTCGATCGTCGGCGCAGGCGCTCTCTCCCCCACCCGGTGTGGTGGGGGAGAGAGCGCCTGTGCCTGACCCGCGAAAACTAAGGAAACCGGACGAGATCATAAGCTCCGAACCAGCCCACCGTCGCAGCGAAGCGCTGTGCCCGTGACATAGGAGGCAAAACCGCTGCACAGAAAAGCCGCCGTCGCTCCGAATTCCTCGGTGCTTCCGTAACGCCCCGCCGGGATGGACGCACGTGATTCTGCCTCAATGACGTCAACGCTGACTCCGCGTCGTCGGGCTGCGGCAAGGTCAAGGCCTCGGGTCCGCTCTGTCGCGATTCGCCCCGGAAGCAGCATGTTGACTGTGACATCGTCCGAAGCCACCTCCGCCGCGAGCGTTTTCAGATACCCGGCCAAGGCGGCCCGGCCGGTGTTGGACAGCGCCAGATTCGGCAATGGGGCGGCCACACCGCTTGAGCCTATTGCCAGAATCCGGCCCCAACGACGATTTCTCATGCCTGGCAGAAGGCTGCTCACGAGTGCGTGCGGGGGCCGAAGCAAGAGATCAAACGCGGAGGACATATCTGCACTGGTGAGGCCGGCCGCTGTTCCCGGGGCCGGCCCGGGTCCGTTGAGCACGAGGATGTCCACGGACCCAAAGCGAGCGTTGGCGGCGGTCACAGCCGCGGTGAGGCCGTCATGCGTGCACAGATCGGCTTCAACGCCGATCGCTGCGGATGGCAACTCTGCTGCGATCCTTCTGGCCTCCTCGCCCCGTCGGCCCGTGATAACCAGGTTCGCGCCTTCATAGGCCAATGCCGAGGCGACGGCCAATCCCAGGCCCCCGGTAGACGCCGCCACGAAGGCTGTCTTCCCCTCAATGCCGAGATCCACTAGGAGGCCCGCCGCGCCCGAGGCAATGCAGGGATGCGTCCTGAAGCGTTCACGTAGCTTGTCTCCTTGGTGTTAGAGGGTCAGGGCGATGTATTTCATGTCCTGGTATTCCTCGATACCTGTAGGTCCGCCTTCGCGGCCAAGACCTGATGACTTGATACCGCCGAACGGTGAGGCCGCCTCGGAAATAATCGCGCGGTTGATGCCCACCATTCCTGTCTCCAAGCGTTCGGCCGCCCGCATCGCCTTGCTGAGATTCTGGGTGTACAGGTAGGCCACAAGCCCGTACTCGGTGTCGTTCGCCATGTCGATGGCGTCGTCGTCGGAATCGGCCGCATAGAGAACAGCGACGGGACCAAAGATTTCCGCTCGCGCGATCGTGGAGCCCGGAGCCACCCCGTCGATGACGGTGGGCTCCATAAAGAAGCCTTCCCCTTCGATCGCGTGGCCGCCCGCGAGAACATTTGCCCCCTCGCCCTTGGCCGTTTCCAGGAGTTCCAGCACGGAGTCCCGCTGCTTGCCGTCGACGAGCGGACCCACGGTGGTTCCGGCGGCCGTGCCGGCGCCGACACGCAGTTCGGCCACACGCTTCAGGAAGCTTTCCCGGAAGGCAGGCAGTACGTCCTTGTGAACGATGATCCGGTTGGCCGCGACACAGGCCTGGCCGGCATTGCGGAACTTCGCGGTGACCGCCCCCTCCGCGGCTGCCTCGACGTCGGCGTCCGAGAGGACCAGGAATGGCCCGTTGCCGCCCAGCTCCATGGAGGATGCCATGACGTTGTCCGCCGCCTGCTTCAGCAGGGCCGTACCGACTCCGGTGGAGCCCGTAAAGCTGACCTTGCGCAGGCGCCGGTCGCTCATCAAGGCCGCAGACTGTGCCCCTGACTTGCTGGTGGTGACGAGGTTGACGACGCCATCAGGGATACCGACCGAACGCAGGACCTCCACGAAGAGGTGCATCGTCAGCGGGGTCTGGGATGCCGGCTTGATGATCACAGTGCAGCCGGCAGCCAGGGCCGCTCCGACTTTCCGGGTTCCCATGGCGAGAGGGAAATTCCACGGCGTGATCAGCAACGACGGACCCACTGGCTGGTAAGTCGTTATTATCCGGTAATCACCATCAGGCGCGGGCCCGTAATTGCCGGTCTGGGACGGTACCTGTTCGGAAAACCAGCGGAGAAACTCTGCCGCGTACGCCACTTCGCCTCTGGCCTCAGCCAAGGGTTTGCCCATTTCGGTCGCCATCGTCCATGCGAAATCTTCCGTGCGGGCGATGACGGCGTCAAAGGCCTTACGCAGGAGCTCGGCCCGAACGCGCGGCTTGGTCAGTCCCCACGCCTCCTGCGCCGCGGAGGCGGCGTCGAGGGCCTCTGCCGCGTCTTTGAGTGAGGCGTCCGAGACGGCTGCGAACTCTTCGCCGGTGGCCGGGTTCACCACCGGGATGTGTGCCTCGTCCTGCGCGGGCCGCCACTCTCCATTGAGGAAGAGGCCTGTGGGGATGCTGAAAGTACCGTGATCGGCGGTGAGCTTGGTGGTGCTTGGGATCTCAACCATGTGATTCCTCTGCTCCTGTTGAAGGTGTCAAGTCTGCAAATTGAAGGCGCACAGCCACGAAATATGCTGCTGCGGTTGACTTACATGTTACATGCAGCCATTCTGTGTGAGGTAATTAACTTTCCAGCACCGAAAGGCAACGGGGCCTCCATGAGTACCAAGACAAGTTCAGCCAGCGCTATTCCCCGGAGAGTGGCAGCGGCTTCGATGATCGGCACCACCATTGAGTGGTACGACTACTACATCTTCGGCACAGCCGCCGTACTGGTCCTGAACAACCAGTTTTTTCCCACGCTCGATCCGGCAGCGGCCACCCTCGCGTCCCTTGCCACGTTCGCTGTAGCCTTCGTTGCCCGCCCGTTCGGCGGCGCCATCTTCGGGCATTTCGGCGACAAGTACAGTCGCAAGAAGATGCTCGTGTGGTCCCTCCTGGTGATGGGTGCATCAACCTTTATCGTCGGCCTCCTGCCGAACTACGACGCGATCGGCATTGCTGCGCCGATCATCCTCGTTGCCCTGCGCTTCCTGCAGGGCCTTGCCGTCGGCGGTGAATGGGGCGGCGCGGTGCTCATGGCACTCGAGCACGCTCCGGCAAACCGCCGCGCCTTTTACGCCTCGTGGACCCAGTGCGGCGTACCCGCGGCCCTCGTGCTCTCCAGCGGCATCTTCTTCCTCATGCAGAAGACGCCGCCGGAGTTCTTCAACACCTGGGGCTGGCGCATCCCGTTCCTCCTCTCGGCACTGTTGATTGTGGTCGGACTCTTCATCCGGCTGCGCGTCTCCGAATCGCCGGAGTTCCTCAAGATGAAGTCGGAGGAGAAAGACGTCCGGGTTCCTTTCCTCGAAGTATTCCGGAGCGCCAAGAAGCCGCTCATCCTCGGCTCCCTGGCCATGGCCTCGCCGAACATCATCTTCTACATCTGTTCGGTCTACATGCTCAGCTACGGCCCCGGAGTCGTCGGGGTCAGCCGGGACGTCATCTTCCTCTCCGTTATCTTCGCCGCCTTTATCCAGGTCTTCACCATCCCCCTGGTCGCTACAGTGGCGGACAGGCTCGGCAAGAAGAAGATCCTCCAGGCCGGCGCCCTGGCCGTCGCGCTTCTGGCCTACCCGGTATTCCTGCTGGTCGACACGGGTGAGACCCTCCTGATCGTCCTGGCCATGGTTCTCGCCCTGCCCGTGGCCCATGCCATGGCGTACTCCGTCATTGCCAGCTTCATCCCCGAGCTTTTCGAGCCGGAAGTCCGCTTCACAGGTGCCTCACTGGCCTACCAGATCGGCGGCATCATCACCTCGGCACCGGCCCCCTTCCTGGCCGCCCTGCTTTACACGGAAACAGGCGCGTCCTGGGGCATTGCGCTGTACATCGCCGGGGCTGCCCTCATCGGGCTGCTCGCGATCACCCTCGGCAAGGAACGCAAGGGCGCCACCGCCCCCAAGGTCGAAGAACTCACGCACACCTAAAAGATCTGAAAAGGAAAATCTCGTGACCGAGCTCATCAAGGCCGCTGTCCTCACGGCTGTGAACAAGCCTCTTGAAATGCAGGAATTCCCTGCACCCGTCCCGTCCACCGGAGGCGCCGTGGTCGCGGTGGCCTACGCGGGCATCTGCGGCACCGACATCCATCTAAAGTCAGGGAATCTCCCTGTTCCCATGCCCATCGTCATGGGCCACGAAGCCGTCGGCACCATCGCGGCTCTCGATCCGGCCCTGTCCACCGACATCAATGGTGCACCGCTGCGTGTGGGCGACAGAGTTGTCTGGTCCAACAACATCCCTTGCGGCCGTTGCCATGAGTGCCTCGTCCTGAAAGAACGCACTCTGTGTAAATCCCGTAAAATCTACGGCATCAATCGGACCAGCAGCGACGCCCCGCATTTGCGCGGCGGGATGGCAGGCCAGATCGCCCTAGAAGCCGGCACAGCGATCATCCGGATTCCCGATGACGTGACCTTCGAGGAAGTGATCGCTCTGGGCTGCGCCGGTCCCACCGCTCTCCACGGCATGCTGGAAAACCTCACGATCCACCCGGGAGACACGGTGGCAGTGCAAGGCAGCGGCCCCGTCGGACTTGCCGCAGCGATCTACGCCAAGCAAATGGGCGCGGACCAGGTCATCCTCCTCGGCGCACCGGCGTCCCGCCTTGAACTCGCCCTTGAAATCGGCGCTTGCGACGAGGTCATAGACATGGGCATCTACACGGACCCCGCTGCGCGCCTGGAGAAGCTTCGGCAGATGACCCCGCAGGAGCGGGGCGCGGACGTCGTTATCGAATGCGCCGGGGTGCCGGCGGCGGTGGCCGAAAGCCTGGACCTGGCCCGCCCCAACGGACAGGTCCTGGTTCTGGGACAATACACCGACCACGGGGCCACGCCCATCAACCCGCATTACATCACGAAAAAGCAGCTCAAGATCTTCGGCTCCTGGGGCTTCGCCGAAGCCCACTACGTGAAATATGTGGAGTCGCTGCCCCAGCTGCGCAAGCGGCACGACTTGGGCGCCCTCTTAACCGTCTTCGCCCTCGAAGACGTCAATGAGGCAATGGACACCGTCGCCGCCGGACAGTGCACCAAGGCAGTGCTCAGGCCCTGAGCCTCGCAGGCGACTCAGCAGGAATAGTCGTTGGGCCAGCGCAGGGCCTCGGTGACGGCGTCGGCGTCGAACTCCCCGCTGTCCCCGGCCTCCTGTGCGATCAGCAGCTCTGCGGTATTGACGATGTGGCGGCGCATGGCGGCTGCGGCGGCCGGTCCGTCATGCGCTGAGATCGCTTTGACGATGTCGAGGTGGTCATCAACGACGTCCTGGCAGGATCGGGCGGCCGGAGCGGTCCCCACCCCCCTCGTCAGCACCAGATTGCGGAGGTTTTCAAGGACGTCGACCAGTTTCGTGTTTCCTGCATTCTCCATAATCTGCAGGTGGAAATCGCGGTCGGCCCGGAGGGTTGCCTCGGCGTCATCCTCGTCCGCTGCGGCCTGCATATGGGCGAAACACTCGAGGATGCGGCTCATTCCGGCCTCGGAAACCGTCCGGGCGACCTTGGCCGCGGCGGGCACTTCAAGCATCAGCCGGATCTGGAAGACCTCCACCAGATCGGTGAGCGTGGTCGCAAGGATCGTGGCTCCCTTGTTCTTGTCAATCCGGATCATTCCCGCCCGTGCCAGCTGCAGCAGGGCCTCGCGGGCCGGGGTTCTGGAGACGCCGATGCGCTCACCCAGGCTGTTGGCTGAATACGTTTCGCCTGCAACCAGCTCGCCGGAAGTGATCGCTTCACGAAAAAGCTCCACGGCTTGATCGGTAAGGGACGTACTACGGCTCAGTTTTTTCACTTCACCATCATTTCAGCAACGGAAGAAAAGTAATGACAACGAATCGAATTGCAGTGATCGGCGGCGGAATCATTGGCACCGCGGTGGCCCGGCAGCTATCCCGAATGGTCGACGGCGCCCAAATCACCCTCTTTGAGAAAGAATCCGACCTCGCCGGACACCAGACGGGCCACAACTCCGGCGTCGTCCACGCCGGCCTCTACTACGAACCCGGCTCGCTCAAGGCCCGGCTCTGCCGCCGCGGGGTTGAGCTGCTGGCCGAATACGCCGCTGAGAACAACATCGCCTACGACGAATGCGGAAAGGTTGTCGTAGCCCACAACAGCCTTGAGCTCGACCGGTTGCACAGCATCTTCGAACGGGCCAAGGCCAATGGTGTCCCGGACGTTGCCCTCATCGACCGTGACCGGCTTCGTGAGCTGGAACCCGCCTGCACCGGAGGCATCGCCGCCCTGCACTCCCCTCACACTGCCATCATCGACTACCCCGGCCTGACCCGGTCACTCGGCAAGGACGTCGAGGCCGACGGAGGCCAGATCCGTCTCGGCGCCTCAGTCACCGGGCTGGACGTGACCGGATCCGAGGTCAGGGTCTCCGGCGCCGGCTTCGACACTGAGGCGTTCGACTTGGTCATTACGTGCGCGGGCCTGCAGTCTGACAGGCTCGCCAACGCCGTCACAGACCAGACAGGAACCCCAGGGAAGAAGGACAACGGACCGCAAATCGTGCCGTTCTACGGCGACTACTTCCTGCTCCGGCCCGAGCGCTCCTCATTGGTCAACGGGCTCATCTACCCTGTCCCGGACCCCCGGTACCCCTTCCTCGGTGTACACCTGACCAAACGCGTGGACGGCGCAGTCATGCTCGGACCCAACGCCTTCCTGTCCCTTGCACGCGAAAACTACCGGAACAACGCACCCAACCTCCGCGACCTCACGGACACGCTCACCTACCCGGGCTTCTGGAAATTTGCTGCCGAAAACATCCCCGCGACGCTTCAGCAGGTCCGCACTGCGGTCAGTAAGAAAGCCTTCGTGGAGGAAGCCCGCAAATTCGTGCCCGCCATCGAATCAGCCGACGTGGTCAAGGGCGTGCGTGGGATCCGCGCGCAGGCCCTCAACGCGGACGGAAGCCTGGTAGACGACTTCGTCATCCGGTCCACAGGGCGACTCGTTCAGGTCCGCAACGCACCCTCCCCCGGGGCCACGGCTTCCCTAGCCATCGCCGAACACATCGTTGAAGAAGCCCTCGCGCAAGTGCGATAGGAATAGGAAACGGGGTGTACCAATCCCTAGACGGCCGCCCTGGCTATCGCGGACCGTGACCAAAAATGGCCGAGGGCCGAGAATCTCGACGCCCGGCATTACTAGGTTTAGGTACACCCCAACCTGACACAGACGGCCTTGTTGGGCCCCAGAAATAAGGGAATTCAATCCGAGTCCACTGAGAGGCTGGGTTCCACCGCCGCCCACACCCAGGGACAATTCTCATGGGTTTCCACCGCTACTGCTGCTCCGGGAGCTAATCCAGGGGCTCCCAATATTCAATTCAGCCGTGGATAACCCAAATTGACCCCAACTGTGGACGGAACAAAGTCATCAGCGCAGCTTGTCCGAGCCTCGCCGGGTTGACGGAATATCCGTTATCGGCTTACAAGGCACGGGAGTAAGAGTAGCTGCGAGAAATCCCGCTCCATGAGGTACACCAGGAAGAGCGCCGAACCGCACGTGACGGCACACATGAGAAGCAGTTGTGTCGCCGTCGTTGACAGTCAAGTGGATGGATCCATGAGCCGCACCGCGTGACGGTTTCCCATATGACCGGGATTGGCGACCTGCTGCCGCCGGTTCGTGCCCGCTCTTGCAACGCCCAGGGCAGCTGCGCTTCGCTCCTGACTGAGCCAGCCTGACCTAGGTGGCAGTGGCTTCCTGCGCCTTCTTGTGGAACCATTCGATGTGCTCTTGCAGCAGCCGGGCCGCCAGTTCTCCGTTACGTGCCTGAACTGCGTCGAAGATGCCGTGGTGCTGGGTCCGGAGTGTGAAAATGACGTCAGGCCAGGTGTCCATGGCGTTCATCGCGCCTTTGACGTAGCCGACGATGGCACCGCTGAGGGATTCCATCATGGTGGCCACCACGGCGTTGCCGGCGAGGGAGCTCAGCGCCACATGGAACCTCGCGTCCAGCTCATGGAACGTTTCAAGGTCTATGTCGGGATGGTCCATGGCGTTCAGTAGTTGAGCGGCCTGCTCCAGGTCTTCCTCGCCACCGGCTCTGTTCGCGCCGGCCCGGGCTGTCCAGGTTTCGAGGAGGATGCGGGTCTCCACGATGTCTGCGACCGGAAGTGTGCTGCTGGCTACGTGCAGCCGCAGTGCGGACGAGAGTCCGGCGGATGGGTCGGAGACGACGATTGCACCAGAGGTGGGTCCCGATCCGACGGAGCTTCGCAGTATTCCCATGGCGTCGAGGACGCGGATTGCTTCGCGGACTGAGGCCCGGGAGATGCCGTAGTTTTCGGCCAGTGTTCGTTCGCCGGGGAGGCGGTCGCCGACCATGATTTTGCCCGAGCGCAGGTCCGCTTCGATGTCTTTGAGGAGCGCGTCATGGGTGCGGCGGCGTGGGGTTGCTCCTGCTTCAACGGTTGGCACGGGCGGTTCCTTAATGCGCGGGGCGTGTGCGGGCCTACCGGCCCGCACACGCCGTACTGATTGGGCGGGACGCTAGGGCAGCATCCAGCCAAGGACTGGGGTGGACTGGAGGTAGGAGAGCGTGCAGAGCACAAGTAGCAGCGCCACACTCCATCCCACTACTTTACGCAGGATCACCGACTCCTTGCCTTCAAGGTTGACCGCGGACGCCGCGATAGCGAGGTTCTGCGGGCTGATCAGCTTACCCACGACACCGCCGGAGGTATTACCGGCCACCAGCAGGTTGGGATCGATGCCCGCTTTGAGGCCGGCGGTCTGCTGGAGTTTGGCGAACAGGGCGTTGGCTGAGGTGTCGGATCCAGTAACAGCCGTGCCAATCCAGCCAAGAACCGGTGAGAGGAACGCGAAGAAGGTACCGGTACCGGCCAGCCAGGTGCCGATGGAAATCGTCTGCCCGGAGAAGTTCATGACGTAGGCAAGCGCGAGGACGGTGATGATCGTCAAACCTGCCCAGCGCATCCGGTAAATGGTGTTCCAAATTTCTTTTACCGCGTCTCCGATTGTGATGCGGTAGCGGCCGCCGTCGTTGTACTTGGAATACACAGCGGCGACGATCAGGCCGGTCAGCAGCAGCAGGGTGCCCGGGGTGGAGAGCCACTGGAATGAGTAGATGGTGGAAGAGACAGGCTTGCCCTCGGCGTTGACAAGGGCGTCGTGCAGGATCGGCCACGGGATCTTGATATCAGTCGAGGCGAGGAATGCGGGGACGTTCACGCCAAGCTTCCACAGCTTTGCGATGCCGAAGACGACGATCACGAGGAAGTACGGGAACAGGGCCAGCCAGGTGCGCATGGGCGTCAGGCGGTCTTCGGCGGTATCAGCGGTAGCGACTGCAGAAGCCCTGTGTGAGCCGCCGCCTGCCGTGGCGGATGCCTTCTCGGCTGCCTCAGAGAGCACGCCGAGGCGTTCGCGTGCCGCGATGCTGCCCTTGGGAGTCCAGATGCGGAAGAACAGCACTGCCGCGCCGAGTCCGGCGAGAGAAGCGACGATGTCAGTGAGTTCGTACGAGAAGTAGTTCGAGCAGAGGAACTGGGCAACGGCGAAGGAGAAGCCGACGACGAGTGCGGCGGGCCAGCAGTCTTTCAGGCCCTTGCGGCCGTCGAGGATAAAGAGCAGGATCAGCGGCACGATGGTGGCCAGCAGTGGAGCCTGACGGCCAACGATGGAGGCAATGTCCGTGGCCTGAAGGCCGGTAAGCCCGGCGGCGGTCGTAATCGGAATGGCCATGGCGCCGAAGGCCACCGGGGCGGTGTTGGCCACCAGCACAGCGGCCGCGGCACGCAGCGGCGGCAGCCCGAGAGCGAGCAGCATGGTGGCGGTGATCGCAACCGGTGCGCCGAACCCTGCGAGGGCCTCCAGCAGCCCGCCGAAGCAGAACGCGATCAGGACCGCCTGCAGGCGCACGTCACCTTTACCGATCACGTCAAAGACGCGGCGGAGGTCCTCGAAGCGCCCGCTGAGAACTGTGACCTGGTACAGCCAGACGGCCATGATGACGATCCACAGCACGGGGAAGGCGCCGAAGACTCCGCCCTGGGTCGCGGACAGCAGTGCAAGGCCGGCCGGCATCTGGAACGCCACGATGCCGACGAGGAGGGCCGCTAGCAGGGCGAAGGCCCCGGCAACATGGGCCTTGGTCTTGACGACGGCGAGCAGGATGAAGAACGTCAGCAGCGGCAGCAGGGCGACGATGGCCGACCACATGACGCTGTTGAGCACCGGGTCGGTGCTGGGGGTGAACTGGTCCACGGAGTTCCTCCACATTGAGGGGACGACAGGGGGAGTATGGTCTGACCACTGTGGTCGGACCAGTAGAGTGTAGCGTACATCTCCCCTGTTTGTGAGCCCCTTCACGCGCACCACGGTGGTTGCCAGTGGCGCCGGTCACGTGATCTACTATGGTCAGACCACAACCCCTTAGCCCGAAAGGCTGCCATGCGAATCGCTTTGTTCGCTACGTGCATCGTGGATGCGATGTACCCCGCCACGGCGCGGGCCACCGTAAAGATTCTGGAGCGGCTGGGCCACGAGGTCGTGTTCCCGTCCGGCCAGGCCTGCTGCGGGCAGATGCACGTCAACAGCGGCTACATCAAAGAAGCCGTCCCCGTTATCGCCAACCACGTGAATGCCTTCGACACGGACGATTACGACGTTGCCGTCGCTCCCTCGGGGTCCTGCGTCGCGTCCGTGAAGCACCAGCACCCCATGGTCGCGCGCGCCTGCGGCGACAAGGACCTGGAAGCCCGTGCCACCGCCGTAGGCGCCAAAACCTACGAACTTTCAGAGCTCCTGGTGGACGTCTTGGGCGTCACCGATGCCGGCGCGCAGCTGGGCTCCTACTTCCCGCACCGGGTCACGTACCACCCAAGCTGCCACGGCATGCGCCTGCTGCGGCTGGGTGACCGGCAATCACGGCTGCTGGCCACCGTACAGGGAATCGACATGGCCGAGCTGCCCGAAGCAGACCAGTGCTGCGGATTCGGCGGCACGTTCTCAATGAAGAACGCCGATGTCTCCTCGGCCATGCTGGAGGACAAGACGGCCAACATCGCCTCCACCGGCGCCAGCCTGTGCGCCGGCGGGGACGCCTCCTGCCTGATGCACATCGGCGGCGGCCTCTCCCGGCAGGGCAGCGACGTCACCACCCTGCACCTGGCCGAAATCCTTGCAAGCACCGTGGAGGAGCCCGCGTCCGTTAGCGGCGATGTGCTCGTTTCCACCGGAAAGGCAACACGATGAGCACCTTCCTTGGCATGCCCTCCCTGCCCGTCTACGGCACAGGCAACCTCCACGCCTCCGAGTCCTTCCCAAAGGCGGCCCACCGGGAGCTTGGCAACGCCCAGCTCCGGGCCAACCTCGGCCACGCCACCCACACCATCAGGGACAAACGGCTCAACGTGGTCTCCGAACTGCCTGACTGGGAAGACCTGCGCGACGCCGGCTCCGCCATCAAGGAATCTGTGATGGCCCGCCTGCCCGAGCTCCTGGAACAGTTCGAGGCGAACTTCACCGCCCGCGGCGGCGTGATCCACTGGGCCAGGGACGCCGATGAGGCGAACGAGATCGTGGCCGGGCTGATCCGGGCGACCGGGGAAACCGAAGCAGTCAAGATCAAGTCCATGGCCACCCAGGAGATCGGCCTCAACGAGTACCTCGAAGAACAGGGCATCGCCGCCTATGAGACCGACCTCGCCGAGCTGATCGTCCAGCTGGACCACGACAAACCCAGCCATATCCTGGTCCCGGCGATCCACAAAAACCGCACCCAGGTCCGGGACATATTCCTGCGCGAAATGGAGGGCGTGGACCCTGATTTGACCAACGACCCGGCACGCCTTGCCGGCGCGGCAAGGGCGCACCTGCGCCGGAAATTCCTCACTGCCAAGGTCGCCGTCTCCGGCGCCAACTTCGCCCTGGCAGATTCCGGTACCCTCGCCGTGGTTGAATCCGAAGGCAACGGCCGGATGTGCCTGACCCTGCCCGAGACTCTGATCACGGTGATGGGCGTGGAGAAGCTCCTGCCCACCTGGCAGGACCTGGAAGTGTTCATGCAGCTCCTCCCGCGGTCCTCAACCGGTGAGCGGATGAACCCCTACACCTCCCTCTGGACCGGCGTCACCGAAGGAGACGGGCCCCAGAACGTGCACCTGGTATTGCTGGATAACGGCCGCAGCGCTGCCCTGGCCGATGAGATGGGCCGCTCCGCACTGCACTGCATCCGGTGCAGCGCCTGTATGAACGTCTGCCCCGTCTACGAACGCACCGGCGGCCACGCCTACGGGTCAACCTATCCAGGCCCGATCGGGGCGATCCTCTCACCCCTGATGACCGGCATCCAGGCCGAGGAGAACAACTCGCTGCCCTACGCGTCCTCACTGTGCGGGGCCTGCTACGACGCCTGCCCGGTGAAGATCAACATCCCGGACATCCTGGTGCATCTGCGCAGCGCGGACGTGGACAGCAAACGCGGGAAAAAGAAAATCCCCACCCAAATGGACATCGGCATGAACGCTGCCTCCTGGGCGTTGTCCTCCGGCAAGCGGCTGGGCATGCTTGAAAAAGGACTGCCACTGGGACGCCTGGCGGCCGGCCCCGACAAGAAAATCACCAAACTGCCCGGCATAGCCGCCGGCTGGACGCAAAGCCGCGACATCCCGGCCCCGCCCAAGCAATCCTTCCGCGACTGGTGGAAGAAGGAACACCACGCCCCGGACACCGCCCCCGCCGCAGCCCACGACCAGGAAGACCAGCCATGAGCGCCCGCGAAGAGATCCTCGACCGGATCCGCACCGCCCTGAAAGACGCCCCCGAGGTTCCCGTTATCCCCCGTGGGTACCGGGCCTCGAGCCAGCTGGACGAAGCCGTACTGATCGAGCTGCTGGTGGACCGCCTGATCGACTACAAAGCCCGGGTCTCCATCGTGGACACCGCGGACGTTCCTGCCAAGATTGCAGAGGTCCTCGCCGGGGCCGGCAGCTACGTTGTGCCAGCCGGGCTGGACGCCGGCTGGCTTACCGGACTGGAACTCGAACAGGACAGCCGGCGGCGCCTGGACTCGGTGACCGCGCCACTGAGCGTCGCCGAGCTCGATGGGGTCGACGCCGTCGTGACGGGAAGCGCCGTGGCCGTCGCCGAGACCGGGACCATCATCCTGAACGGCAGCCCCAACCAGGGCCGCCGCGCGATCACCCTCGTCCCGGACCACCACATCTGTGTTGTGGAAGTCGCCGACATCGCCGGGATCCTGCCCGAGGCCCTGCGCCGGATCGACGGCACCCGGCCTTTGACCATGATCAGTGGGCCCAGCGCCACCAGCGACATCGAACTGGAACGGGTTGAGGGAGTTCACGGCCCCCGCACACTCGACGTCATCATCGCCCGCTAAGACTCACGGACGACGGGGGCATGGCCGCGATCCAGGTCGTGCCCCCCGCAGTGCCGGCGCCCACCCGTTCCCCACCGCCGCTGAACGAAAGGCAACCCATGCCCGTCTACCGCCATGACACCTGGAACACTCTCCGCGGCGCCGTCGTGGAAGTCCGAAAAAACGGGACCACTATCCGCACAGGGCTCGTCGAAGACGTCATGCCCGATTCCTCCGCCCTGTGGATCGCCGCCGATGGGCTGACAGGCCGCGTACTCATCGAAGTCGTGGAAGGACACGAGGTGTGGGTGGAACCAAAGCAACTAAAAGGTACCCGCGCCTACCGTATGACCTGGTCCGCGCTCCACACCGGACATGACCGGTACCGGAGTGAAGACGCCACCCACGGACGGATGCGGTACCGCATCCGCACAGCAGTAACGGAAAGAGCATGACCAGCGGGGACCTCCGGCCTGTCTACTTCCTCTCCGACAGCACCGGCATCACTGCGGAAACCCTCGGCAACACTTTGTTGACCCAGTTTCCCGTCAATAACTTTGACCGCATCACCATCCCCTTCATCACCACCGCACGGCAGGCGCGCTCCGTCGTCGAAACCATCGACAGCCACACCGCTACCGGTCTGCAGCCCATCGTGTTTTCCACCGCAGTAAACAGCGAAATCCGGCAGATTCTTGCCACGTGCAAGGGGATCGTCGTGGACCTCATCGGAACCCATATCGGAGTTCTCGAGCAGGGGCTCGGCACGTTGGCCAGCGGGGAGCCCGGCCGGGCACACGGACTCGGGAACGCCGCCCGGTACCAGTCCAGGATGGCCGCGGTCGAGTACGCCATGGAACACGACGACGGCCAGAGCCTCCGGGCCCTGGAGAAGGCCCAGGTGATCCTGGTGGCCCCGTCCCGCTGCGGCAAGACACCCACCACCATGTACCTGGCACTGCAGCACGGGATCTTCGCCGCTAACTTTCCCTTGGTGGACGAGGACTTTGAACGCGAAGGACTTCCCCAACCGCTCAGGCCCTTCGTGTCGAAGTGTTTCGGCCTGACCACCAACCCGCTGCGCCTGAGCCAGGTCCGCACCGAACGGCGCCGCGGTTCACCCTACGCGTCACTTCGCCAATGCGGCTTCGAACTGCGCAGCGCAGAGCGGTTATACGAGTCCTACGGGATCCCGTACCTCAATTCAGCCAGCGTCTCGATCGAGGAAATGGCCGCGACCATCCTGCAAAAAATGAACCTCAAACACTAGAAAGACCCACCCTGAATGTGGCGTAGATCATGTGGCAAGGCCTCCGCCGACCTGCCACTGTAAACAGGTCCTGCCCGCTTACCGACAACCATTCAACGACCGGGCACGCCCCTGCACACCACCCTCTGCAAAGGAGCAGTACATAATGACAACGGACATCCTGTGGTTCTCGGAACTCGGACTCAAGGACCTGGACCGGGTGGGCGGCAAGAACGCCTCCCTCGGGGAGATGGTGCAGAACCTGACCTCTGCCGGCGTCCAGGTGCCGGACGGTTTCGCCACCACTGCCGATGCCTACCGCCATTTTCTGGCCGATTCCGGACTGGACCAGCAGATCGCCGACCGGCTGGTGGGCCTGGACACCGATGACGTGACGGCCCTGGCCGCTGCCGGGCAGGAGATCCGGACCCTGGTGCGCCAGACGCCCTTCCTGCCGGACTTCGAAGAGCAGCTTCGGAACGCCTACCGGGAACTCGTGGAAAAGCACGGCGGCTCCGATGACCTCTCCTGGGCCGTGCGGTCCAGTGCGACGGCGGAAGACCTGCCCGACGCGTCCTTCGCCGGGCAGCAGGAGACGTTCCTGAACGTCCGCGGGATCGAGAACATTTTGGCAGCCATCAAGGATGTCTTCGCGTCGCTCTACAACGACCGTGCCATCGCCTACCGGGTGCACCACAAGTTCGAACACGCGGACGTGGCACTCTCGGCGGGGATCCAGCGGATGGTGCGCTCCGACGTCGGGGCCTCCGGCGTCATGTTCACCATGGACACCGAGTCGGGCTTCCAGGACGCCGTGTTCGTCACCTCCTCCTACGGGCTCGGCGAGGCCGTGGTCCAGGGCGCCGTGAACCCGGACGAGTTCTACGTCTACAAGCCGGCACTGCAGGCCGGCCGGCCCGCCATCCTCAAGCGGGGACTGGGCGAGAAGGCCCTGCAGATGACCTACACGGCCAGTCAGGAGATCGGCCGCACCATCGACTTCGTGCCGGTGGATGCGTCCCTGCGGAACCGCTTCAGCCTCAGCGATGAGGACGTGGAGCAGCTCGCCCGCCACGCGGTGGCCATCGAGAACCACTACGGCCGTCCCATGGACATCGAGTGGGGCAAGGACGGGATCGACGGCGGCCTGTACATCCTGCAGGCACGCCCGGAAACCGTGCAGTCCCGCCGCGCCCCCGGCAGCCAGAGCCGTTTCCGCCTCAACGAAACCGGCCCCGTGCTGGCCGAGGGCCGCGCGATCGGCCAGCGGATCGGCGCCGGCAGCGTCCGCATCCTCACCGCCATCGACCAGATGGCCGCGTTCCAGACCGGCGACGTCCTCGTGGCGGACATGACCGATCCCGACTGGGAACCGATCATGAAACGCGCCTCCGCCATCGTCACAAACCGCGGCGGAAGGACCTGCCACGCCGCCATCATCGCCCGGGAACTGGGGATCCCCGCCGTTGTGGGAACCGGCACCGCCACGGACTCCCTGTCCGACGGGCTGGAGGTCACCGTCTCCTGCGCCGACGGCGAGACCGGCGTCATTTACGAAGGACTGCTGGACTTCACCGTGGAGGAAACCGGAATCACCAAGATGCCCGACGTCCCGGTCAAGGTCATGATGAACGTGGGTACCCCGGAACAGGCGTTCACCTTCGCCCAGCTGCCCAACCACGGTGTGGGGCTGGCCCGGCTGGAGTTCATCATCAACCGCCAGATCGGCATCCACCCCAAGGCTCTGCTGAATCTGGACAGCCAGCCGGAGGACGTGGCCGCGGAGATCCGGGAACGGATCGCCGCGTACAGCAGCCCGCGGGAGTACTACATCAAGCGCCTGGCTGAAGGGGTGTCCACCATCGCGGCGGCGTTCGCGCCGGAACCGGTGATTGTGCGCATGTCCGACTTCAAGTCCAACGAGTACGCCAACCTCCTGGGCGGACCGGCGTACGAGCCCCGCGAAGAGAACCCGATGCTCGGATTCCGGGGCGCTTCACGCTACCTGGAGCCGTCCTTCCGCGACTGCTTTGATCTGGAGTGCGAGGCCCTGTCCTTCGTCCGCAACGAGATGGGCCTGACCAACGTCAAGCTGATGATCCCGTTCGTGCGGACCCTTGATGAGGCCCGCGGCGTCATTGAGCTGCTTGCCGAGAACGGACTGGTCCGCGGCGAGAACGGCCTGGAGGTGATCATGATGTGTGAGCTTCCCTCCAACGCGCTGCTCGCCGACGAGTTCCTGGACTACTTTGACGGTTTCTCGATCGGCTCCAACGACATGACCCAGCTGGCCCTCGGCCTGGACCGGGACTCGGCGATCGTGTCCGGCGGTTTCGACGAACGGGATCCGGCGGTCAAGAAGCTCCTCAGTATGGCCATCAAGGCCTGCCGGGAGCGCGGCAAGTACGTGGGGATCTGCGGGCAGGGTCCCAGCGACCACCCGGACCTCGCCGAGTGGCTGGTGGATCAGGGCATCGAGTCCGTTTCACTGAACCCGGACACCGTGGTGGACACCTGGCTCCGGCTGTCCACCACCGTCGCCGCGAAATAACCACCTGGCGGAGGAACTAAGGCAGAAGCAGCAGCCACGGCAGCACAGATGGGGCAACCCACGAGCGCTGCCGTGGCACCCTCAATGGCAGGCACACTGCCATCGGTTTGGCAGATAAACGCCTAATCCTTCGCATCCAGCACCCACGCATCTTCAATGAATCAACGCGACTGGTTGTGACGGATGCCTTACGGGGGCACCATGATCGTTATGGATCCTCAAACACCTAAAGCCGGGGAGCTCAGCCTTCCACAGGCATTCCTCCTCCTGGCAACGAACGATATCGACGGTGAACCAGAGCTGCCGGCATACATACTCAGGACCGCGGTGGCCGGGGCAATCCTGGCTGAACTAGACTTGCTTGAGGCAATCGAACTGCAGGGAAAGAATCTCCGGGCCACGGGTACAGAGCCGCAAACGCATCTCCGGCACGAGCTGGAGATCATTCGCCACAAATCCCGTCCGCACTCTCCCAAAAAGTGGGTCTCCATACTGGAAGGCCGCGCAGAAGTGCAGCGCGTCTACGAGAGCATGGCCTCACGCGGCATCCTGGATCAAGTCGGGGAAAAGCACCTCGGCGTTTTTAAGCGTGTGCGGTACCCCGAGAAGGACCATGCTCCAGAGGCCGCGCTCCTCAAGAAGATCGAATCGACACTCAGCGGTGCCCCGGCCGATTCGACGTCAAAATCCCCCGCCGCAAAGCCGGTGACTCCAGAGGCTGCCCATGCCGATACCGATCCCAGGACCCGTGCACTGATCGCGCTCCTGCACGCGGCAGGAGTGCTTGAGAAGCTATTTCCGGCAGCGGATCGGAACCGGATTCAGGAGCTGGCTGGTGACCACTGGCCCTCGCGTGCGGTGGAGGACGAACTTCGCGAGCTCAGGGTGGCGGCTGAACCGCTCGTCTAGAAAAACGTGCTGCTCCTGCGAGGGCTGAACCTTCATCCCACCCACCACAGCCGCGGCGGCATTTTGTCGGATCAGTAGTCAGTGCCGCGGCTGTGGACGAACCAACACCACTGCCGACTGCAGGAACGGTAAAGGGCAGCAGCGCGGAAAACGGTTGGGGCCTCAGGAGAGGATAGTAGCCTCAACGTCACCGAAGCCCTCAGCGGTCACCTGGACGTGGTCCCCTGGCTGCACCCGGATCAGTCCCAACGGCGTGCCCGTGAGGATCAGTTGTCCGGGGCTCAGACGTAGGCCGTAGTCGTTCAAATGCCCCGCCAACCACCGCAGCGACCCCGCCGGGCCTCCGGGAACGCCACCCATCGGCCCTTGGTCGATGCAGATCCCGTTGATCTGAACGCTCAAGCGACCAGTCAACGCCTCATCCCCGGGCCAAGGCAATTCCGCCGCCGTTAGCGGAAGCACCACTCCGGCGTTAATGCCGTTGTTGGCCACGAGTTCCTGCAGCGTCGGCAGCTTTCCCCGGAAGACGTAGTTATGGAGTTCGATGACCGGGAAGACCTGTGCGATCTGGCCCTCGTCGCCCAAGCGCACCGCCAGTTCGCCCTCGATTGCAAGACCGTCATAGGCCTGGTGGGAGAGCTCACTGCCGGAGGTGTGTAGCTCGCTTTCATAAAGGAGCCCCCGGATCGGTCCGTCCAGCCCGAACTGCGCGCGGGTGCCCGGACCGGTGCAGCCCACCTTGAAGCCGACCACCCGCTCCGCTGGCGCACGCAGCGCGGCCACCTCATCCTGCACCCGGTAGGCCTCGTCGAGGCTGAGCTGCGGACGTTCGGGATCGGCGAAGAACGTGCCCGGATTCCCCGACCGGTAATCGGTGAGCTGTCGGGAAGCTAACAAGCGCACGAAGTCAGTCATACTCGCAGCTTATCCGCAGCGGCCCCGCTAACCCTGTGCTTGCGCGACACCCATGCTGAAGCGGGATCAGCCAAACAGCAAATGGAACAGTGAAAAACCTGCATTCTGGAACAGAAGCTCCAGGGTCCAGGCGTAGTACAAGGGACTCTCATATCCGGCTGAACTACACCCCAAACTGACGTTGGAGCCGTCCGACATGGGAAGACTCGCCCCGTGCCCGGTGGATGGGTCTGACGCCCTGTGCCGGCAGAGCCGCAACAGGTGGCATCGCGCCGTTCGTCCCGAGTGGGTGTCATCATTTCCTGATGCTTTGGCCTGTTTCGACCGTTCTCGAGCCGGTGGACGTGCTTGCGTTGGTTGCGGACTGTCAGCTTGAGATCTGAGATGATCCGCAGCACCTGTCAGTACATCGATTCTGGACATTATTCTTACGCAATGCACCGCTTGAGGCGTCAGATATGCCCTTATTTTCAGCTCGTCAGGGCGGCTGCCCAGGCAATGGCGTTCCGTTGCCGGTAGTCCAGCACATCGATGTCCTGATCGCTCTGGACAAGGGCCAAGTCGATCGATGCCAGCCGCTGCTGCAGAACTACTGGGTCAATCAGCCGGGCGTCCACCAGTGCTCGAACGAACTCGAAGTCCTTTTCGCGGTGTGCCATGAGTTTCGCAACGCATAGGTCATGGGGGTCCAGGCAGAGCCCTGTGGCGTTGTTTGTGGCTTCGCTGCGCACTCCGACCAGACGGTATTCCCAGTCGGGAGGCAGGATCGCGGTTCTTTTGCCGACCCCTTCGATGTAGAAGCCGTAGGTTGCATGGAACTCCGACCACTCCCCCACGTCGAAGCTGAGCTGATCACTCAGGGCATCGGCGTCCGCATCACGCATCGGCGCGATGTCAATCTCCGGGGACATCGTGGCCTCGGCGGGCAGCTGATCCTCAGTGTAGGAACCGAGGATCGACTGGCTGCCGATGATGATGACCTGGTCATCTTTGATGATCTGCGTCGCGGCACGGATTGCGTGCTCGAGTTCATCCCTTCGCAAGTAACTGCGCCTTCTTCATCGCAACCAGCCTGTCCTCGGGGCTTAGTGCCCCGGCAAAGGGGCTGATCTGGCGCAGGTCCCTTCCCTCCTCGTCATCGGCCAGCATCGCCTTCTCCAGCTCGTCATCAGGCAAGCGAAGAAGTTCTTCCCACCGGTCCAGCCACCGCTCAGCGACAGCCGCCCGCGGAGTGCGACGCAGACGTTCAAGATTCTCCCGCGCGAGGCTCCGCAGCCGCGACGGATTCTCCCGCAACCTCATCCCCAGCATGACATGCAGTTCAAACGGGAACCGCTCCTCACGCCGCGCTTGCGGATGCCGTCCCTTGGCTGTGCGGATCGCGTCCTGGATCACCGAAGCACTGCTTCCCAACCGCTCGGCGATTCCCCGCACCGACAGGCCCGAGGCGTGAAGACCCAGAATGCACTCCTGCCGGCCCCGGGCCAGGACCAGCATCCGCTGCCGGGCCACCTCCGACTCCTCAGCCAAAGCCCTGGCCTCTGCCGATAGCCGCGTGATCACATCATCCATACATGTATGGTACCCCCATACAGTCGCTTCCAGCTTTACGGAATCTTTATTATCGGCTCTTTAGAATGGGGCGGGGAGTGCCCACAAAAGGGCTGCCTGCAGCCAGCTTTACATTTCCCTCCCAAGACTCCGAGGGATTTGAGAACTGGGCGCCCCCAAGGATTGGCTACCTGTGTGCTTGGGTGGCTGGTGCTGGGCCACGTTCCCGGGTGTGGTGTTGGTCGCCTATCAGGCGGTTCCTGCCGGACAGTACGGCGGTGAAGCACAGGATGATCATGAGCGCGGCGGTGATGGTCAACGGGAGCGTCCAACTGCCACTGACGTCGCGCAGGGCGCCGAAGGCCACTGGCCCGGCGGCGGCGATCGCGTAGCCTACGGACTGTGCCATTCCGGAGAGTGATGCGGCCTGCTCGTGGTGGGCGGTGCGAAGGCTGAACAGGGACAGCGCAATCACTATGAGGCTTCCGGAGCCTGCGGCGCCGATCACTACCCAGAGCAGGGAGAGTTGCGGAGCCAGGGCGAGCCCGGCGTAGGAGCAGAACGCGAGGATGCTGCTGCCCAGGGCTATCGGCCTCTGGTCCGCGGTGTGGTGCAGCACTGTACCGGCCGCGAGGCTCGCCAACACTCCGACCAGTAAAAACACCGAGGTGTGCAGGCCGGAGGTGGCCGCCGGGATTCCCCGTTCGTGTTCGATTGCAGGCAGCCATGTGATCATCACGAAGAACGCCAGGGACTGCAGCCCCATGAAGAGCGTGATCTGCCAGCCCAGCGCGGACTTCCAGGGTGAGTGGAAGCGCCCGTGCCGGCCTTGGGGCTCGACGGTGATCGGATCCCTGGTCCGGAGCCGCGGGAGCAGGATCGCCAGTGCGATCAGGGCCAGCCCCGCCCAGACTCCCAGGGCCAGCCGCCAACCGTAAACGGTGGCGTGGGCAATAGGAACGACGGCGGCGGCGGCGACCGCGGACACCGCGCCTTGAACGGCTGTGTAGATTCCGGTCACTTGGCTGACCCGTGAGGGCAGCTCCCTCTTGACCAGTGACGGCAGCAACACGTTCAGGAAAGCGATGCCGGTGCCAATCAGCATCGTACCTGCCCAGACGGCAGCTTCCACAGGGACGGTCCGGCCCAGAATGCCCGCTGCGAGCAGCAGCATCGCGAGCCACAAGGCCCGGTCCAGGCCGAATCGCCGTGCGATGCCCGGTGCTACCGGGGAGAACACTGCAAAGGAGATCAGAGGTAGACCGGTGAGAAGGCCCGCGGTGCTGCCGGACCAACCGAACTCGGCGCCGATGTTGGAGAGCACCGGGCCCACGCTGACAAAAGCTACTCGCATGTTCACGGCGATAAGCAGAATACCTAGGAACGCTACGCCCAACCGCGCAGTGCCCAACGTCTTTGTTCTTCCAGTCACTGGCATCCGACCTACCCGCCCCCGCATCCGGCCGCAAAAATGGCATCGGCTCCCATACTGGCCCGACCATTTTTACCCGCCGCCCCGGGCGGGCACGCCGAGGAAAACTTTCCCGCCCAAGAATGCGTTAAGCCCATTGGAGTCTCTTGTCGCGGTGTAGGAGGATTGACATTGGACTCTTGTTCTTTAGGTCGCGGGCGTTGCCCGTTGCTGGGTTAATGCGTGAATACTATTTTTCCCATCAGGCTCCCGCCGAGCATTCTGGTAAATCCTTTGACGGCGTGGTTTAGCGGTAGCACTGAATCGATAGTTGGGCGTATCCCGGTTCCTACAAGGAAGCCGGTGAGTCTGTCGAGTTCGTCCCGAGTTCCCATGGTTGAGCCGAGTATTTTCAGCTGGGTGAAGAACACCCGATTCAGTTCAGTCACTGCGGAGCTGCCTGAGGTTGCGCCACAGGTAACGACGGTTCCGCCCGGTCGAACGGATTTCAGTGTGTGGTCCCATGTGGCCTGTCCTACTGAGTCAAAGACTGCGTCGACCCGCTTCGGAAGGCGGGCACCGGGGTCGAATACTTGATCGGCCCCAAGCATCAGCGCGTGGGTTTGTTTTTCTCTGCTGCGGCTGGTCACCCATACTCGGAATCCGGTGGCGGCAGCCATGGTGGTCAGCGCTGTGGACACCCCGCCGCCGGCTCCTTGTATCAGGATGGTGGATCCTGGCTTCGCCGGGGAGACGGAGAAAAGCATCCTGTAGGCAGTGAGCCAAGACGTGGGAAGGCAGGCGGCCTCCTCCCAGCTCAATTCTGCAGGTTTAGGGACGGTGTTGCCGGCGGGCACCCAGACATGGTCGGACATGGTTCCCGGATGGCGCTCCGAAAGTATGGTGCGTTTCGGGTCAAGGGTTTCGTCCCCGCGCCATCCAGGGCTTGCGATTACGGAATGAACAATCACCTCGTTGCCGGCGGCGTCTATTCCGGCGCCGTCACTGCCCAGGATCATGGGCAGAACCTCTTGGTCTAGTACTCCCCCAAGCGAGAATAGGTCATGGTGGTTTAGGGCAGAGGCTTTGAGTGTGATTTTCTCCCAGTCAGCAGCGGGTGCTTCCGGCTCTGGCAAGTCCCCTACGTCGAGCCCGGCAAGTGGATCTTGCGGGGAAAGTGATTTCGCATAAACTGCGCGCATCATGGTTCCACTTCTTGGGGTTGGCTTCTCTTGCCCACCCCTGAGTTCGGTGCCTCAGAAGGACCAACAAGGGCTTTTCGGTTCAAGGTAGACGATGGTTCATGCCTGCAGCAGGTCCAAGGGACTGAGCTCTCTTCTGTCCCTGCGGATCCGGGCGCGTCGCATCCTTTCGTGCCGGCGTTGGTGCGCTTCCCGGAATCGTCGTCGTTCAACGGTGTCAGAAGGTTTAAATTCAGGTACGGCGGTAGGTTTGTTGTCGTGGCCGATTGCCACCAAGGTGAAGTAGGAGCTGTTGGTGTGCCGGATGTTCTGTTCGTGAAAATTTTCACTGAGTACGCGGATTCCGACTTCCAGCGACGTGCGTCCTGTGTAGTTAACTGATGCTTGGAAGGTCACGAGTTCACCGATCTGGATGGGGGCCAGGAAATCGACGCGATCCACCGAAAGCGTCACGACGTAGGTTCCTGCATACCGTGCGGCACAAATGTACGCGACTTGGTCCAGGTACTTCAGCAGGACGCCGCCGTGTACTTTGCCGGCAAAGTTTGCCGTGTCCGGTGTCATTAGTATCCTCATGGTCAGCTGGCCTTTTGCCTCGGCGACCTCCTCAAGAGTGCTTTGCGTGTGGTTCATCTTGTTTTTCCTGGTATCTGTTGGCGTGGCTAGCGGAGGGGTCCGTTTCGTGGGGGCTCGATGTTCATAAACCTCCGGTGTGGGAAGGCAGGGAGATCATGGAGCAGGGAACGAGCTGAACCCAAGCGGAACGGCCGTGTCAGTCGCTGGAGGACATTGATTAGGGCCCCAGGCACAGGTCCGGTCTTCGTCGGGTGCTACTTCAGCGACGGAGGCCGAACCTGTCCGGCATCGACCTGTGGTTTGAGGAGTTTCTGGATTCTGTCTAAGCGCCCGTGATGTTGTCCGCGGGCTGGTTGATGCTCCAGGAAGGCATGTACGAGCCGCCGTGCCCGTCTTTGCTGAACGCGTTGACAAGGCGGCGTCCCAGCATGGTCTCGTGGATCTCGCTGGTGCCATCGAAGATTTGGGTTGCCTTGGCATCCCGGTGCAGCCGTTCGACCCTGGAGTAGGCGATAAGGCCCGACGCTCCGAAGATTTGCATAGCTTGGTCGGTGTGTTCCCGCGCCAGGTCGCTGGCGGTCATCTTGGCGATGGAGATAATGTCCTGGTCTCCGCCGTTGCCCTCCATATAGGTTTCGGTGGCGCGCATGGCCAGTTCTCTGGCGGTGTGGTAGGCGGCCCGCATCCGGCCGAGTTTAATCTGAATGCTTGGCAGGTCACCTATTCGTTTGCCGAACGCGGTGCGTGTTGCTGCTCGTTCGACACTGACTTCCAAAGCAGCGCGCAACAGCCCGCAGGCGTAGGATGCAGCGTCAATGCGGGCCATGTTCAGGCCGTCCATCATACCCGCGAACCCATCTACCTGGAGAGCGTTTGCTGCAGGCACCACTACATTTTCAAAGCGAAGTACTCCGTTGGAGAGTCCGCGGAACCCGGAAAGCTCGGGCCCTGTCTCGCCCACAGCGCCGGTGCTTGACATGTCGACCACCAATGCGATGGTCGGCGCGTCTCGCTCGGATGATTCCAATTTGGAAAGGACGATGGCGTAGGAAGCCACAGGAGCGAAACCGACCCAGCATTTCTCCCCGGTCAAAATGTAGTTATCGCCGTCTCTGCGGGCGACTGTTGACATTCCACGAAGGTCAGTCCCAGCATGTGGTTCTGTCAAGGCGAATGATCCGTATGCCTGGCCTTCAATCGTGGCGCGAAGCCAACGGTCTTTGACCGCCGGTCGTGCGTACCGCGCGAGCAGGTAAGACACCAGCCTCATGACGCCCAGTTCCATGGCGACGGGAGGGTAAACGCTGGCAATACGCTCTGTGATGTCGTGCACCAACGGCATCCTCGAGAGGTCCAAATTCAGGTTCTCGTCGAAAATTAGTTTCACGAAGCCAAGAGCTGCACCTTCGTCCAGGATCTCTTTGTCGAATACAGCTCCTCTGTCCAGGCTCTCAGCCTTGGCTGCCAGTTCAACGGCATACGCTTCAGCCGCTGCCAAAATCTGGTCGGTCCCGAGGCTCATTGCCACGCTCATGCTTCGGCTCCGAAATCCCGCGTGCTGGAAGTGTTGGTCCTTGTCATTACTCTTCTCCTGGAATGGTAGTTGTCAGTGCAAAAAAATCCGTTTGGGTCCGCAGCCCGGAGTCCACCGCAATTTGGGACGGAAGTTAACTTCCTGGGCATGCTGGGTTATGGGTTATGGGTTATGGGTTATGGGCGGAAAGACGATTCCCAGAATCGGGCGAGTTCGCCCGCCAACTGTTGGGTCAAGAGGTTGCGGCGAATCTTTCCGACACTCGTGGAGGGAATCTCGGATCCGAAGATGACAACCTTCGGGCACATGTGCGGCTGGAGGCGTTCGGCGCACCACGTTAGAAGCTCCGCCTCGGTCAAGTCCCCTGCCGCTATGACGAAGACGGCGATCTCTTCGCCCTGCCAGCGGTTGGCGAAGGGAACTGCAGCAGCGCTGCGAACGAGCGGATGGCTGGTCACGACTTCGTCGATAAGCTGGGGCGCGATGTTCAACCCACCGCGTACGATGCTTTCCTTAAGGCGTCCTTCCAGGAAAAACCAGCGGTTTCCGTCGGCTCCACGTTCCCAGTAACCGCGGTCACCGGTGTGGAACCAGCCCCCTCTGAAGGCTTCGGCGTTCGCAGAGTCGTTGTTGTCATAGCTGTTCATGAGCATGCCGCCCCGTGCCACGATTTCGCCTCGCACCCCCTCATCGCAGGACGCCCCGTTGGAATCAACGACATCAACTTCAGCATGGGGAACGGTCACGCCGATGGAGCGTCGAAGGTTGGGCTCAAGATGGCTCCCAGTCAACGGCGGTGTGGCGGTGAGTACGGCGGTCGTTTCAGAGAGTCCGTACAATTGGCGTACCCGTATGCCGAACCGCTGCTCGAACTCCGATGCGGCGGTGGCCCGGAGTGGCCCGCTGCCGGATATCACTTCCTTCATGATTGGCGAGGGGGTTTCACTACTCTCAGTGGCGAGTAGATACTCCAGCACCGTGGGCACAATGCTGCTTGTGGTGGCGTGGGTCTCGGCAGCAATCGACCAGAAAGTGCTGCCGCTGAATCGGTCCGCCAGCACCGTTGACCCCCCAACGAACCAGGGCAGGAAACTATTGATGAGCAGGCCATTGGCATGGCTGATCGGTAGTACCGTCAGTACCCTGGTCTTGGAATCCCAACCGAACGCTTTTTGCATGGCATCGCAGTTGAGCAAAATGCTTCTCATGGAAAGCACGATCGCTTTGGGCCGACCGCTGGTGCCGCTGGTGTGCATTCGCAGCGCGGGAGCGTCCAAGGGCGCAGGGTCCGTGCCCGTTGATGGTCGTTCCCTGCGCTGGGTCGACATAAGCCCTCGAACCACGAGGGGTTCGGCGCACCCAGAGCGCATCACCTGGGCCACCGATTCAGGACCGGCGTCTACGCCTACCCACCGTGCTCCCGACTCTTCCAGGATTTCCTTGTGCCTGTCATCCTCATCCCGAGGGTCAAGGGGAACGAGGCAGCCACCGAGCAGCCATACAGCGAATGTTAGGGCAAGCGTCTCAGCGGAATTATGCGCCAAGACGGCCACATTATCACCAGCCTTCACGCCGTGGCGGATCAGGTCGCTGGTCACGTTGTACACCGCATTTCGCCACTGATCGACGCTCCATTCCGCCCGGGTTCTCTGGCCGCGGCTGACCGCGATGAGGAATGTGCTGTCATCGTCCTTCCGGCTGCGGAAAAAGTCGCCGAAATCCGCCCAGGGAGGCGAGTATTCGTCGACGTCACGCCGGGCGGCAAATTCGGTCACCGCTGGCCGGCAGCGCTGCTCAGTCATCATGGGAGAACCTTTTCTGCTTACGGACCGCGCGCCCCACTTTTCGGGGCCCGCGATGCTAAGGGTAAGAAATTAACAAATACGCCACGCACGCGACCATGTTGTCTAATATGTCGATCAGCGGTTGATATATGGAACGATATCGTGGGCCGAGTCACACCGCAACCAAGATGGCTAGCTTGAGAACAGGTTGCCCGTTAGAGGCCGGCCGGCGGATTCTGAACCTGCCCGTTAACTCGGCGGGCAATGCGCAGGGGATTTGCATCCTGCAGTGCAGCAGGCAGGAGGTGCTGTGGCAGGCCTTGATACGCGACTGGTCGAAGAAAGCGAAAGATGGAGGCGGTGCCCACCGACGTCGATGTGGTCGATGTCGTTGCCGGATAGGGACCGCCGTGTTGTTGAGCGTAGGTTACCGAGACGCCGGTAGGCCATTGGTTCCACAGCACCCGCCCCGCCTTCCGGGCCAGGAGCCGGAGCAGCTCCGGGGCTATGGCATCGTCATCTTCCCCGTGCACGGTGGCGGTTAGTTGTCCGTCAAGGACCCGTGCAATTTGCAGAAGTTCCGATTCGTCCTCGTAACTAACAACCAAAGCTGCCGGTCCGAAGCACTCCACCAGGAGTTCCTCCGGTGCAGCCAGCGCGCTGGCAGTGGTGGTTTGCATGAGTGATGGTCCGGGCGGGCTGGCATAGGCGGTGTTTCCCAATACCAAAGGCTTGATGTCTTTGTGCCCGCTGAGGGTCTGCAGGGCTTCGGCGTATCCGGACTGTATGCGGTCGTTGAGAAGCAAGGCGGCCGCCGGATATTGCGCGGTGGCCAGGCCGGAGGCGATGGTTGACTCGGCGGGTACGAGCAGGATTCCTGGTTTCGTGCAGAATTGTCCTGCCCCGAGTGTGAACGAGTCCACGAACTCTGTAATGATCTGGCTGCCGCGCTTGCGGGCAGCCGCCCGGGTGACGAAAGTGGGGTTGACGCTGCCCAGTTCCCCGTAGAAGGGAATCGGATCCGGACGTGAGTTGGCGAGATCGAATAGAGCCCTCCCGCCGGGAATGGAGCCGGTGAATGAGCTGGCTTTCACTCTCGGATCAAGGAGCGCATCTCGCCCTGCCTGGGTCCCGAAGATCACAGCGAACAGGCCTTCGGGGGCTCCGGCCTGGACGAGGGCAGCGGTGACGATGTCTGCAGTCATTTCCGAGAGCCGGGGATGACCGGAATGTGCTTTGACGATGACGGGGCAGCCGGCGGCCAGAGCCGATGCGGTGTCGCCGCCGGCGACGCTGAAGGCAAAGGGAAAATTGCTGGCGGAGAAGACCAGTACCGGGCCGATCGGTTCAAGGGTTCGCCGGATATCCGGCCTTGGCCCCATGCCCCAATCCGGGTCTGCTTGATCGATGCGTGCATCAAGGTAACTGCCGTCGGCAATAACCTCGGTGAAAAGTCGGAGTTGGAAAGTGGTGCGTTTCAGCTCCCCTCTCAGCCGTGCATGGGGGAGGTGAGTTTCGTCGTGGGCGATCTCTATGAGCTCATCCCCGCAGCGGTCAAGATGATCGGCGACCGATTCCAAGGCGGTGATGCGTTCCTGCGGTGAGCTCGTGCTCCAGCTCTGGGCAGCGTCTGCTGCCTGGGCCAGAATCGATTCGAGCCTCTCAGCTGTCGTCGGTGCGGGTGTGATGCTGGTCAGTGCCATATGTTCCTCGATGTGGATTGCCTGCGGAGGGATCCTGTTTAACTGCGGCCCTTGGTACAAGAGTGATCGTGGGTGCTCGGAATGTGTGTCACAACGGCGGCCAACTCAGGCCTGTGACGGCGGTGCTGTCACTCTGTGCTGCGATGGCGGCTGCCGCCTCAGGTTCAAGACCGTTGCGAAGCAGTACTGTCTGGGTGCGTGGCCGGGTGTTGGTTTCCCGACGTGCGGGTCCCTTTGAGAATGCCGGGACCACAGGCACCGAATCGAGAGCAAAGTTCGGATCCCTGCTGATGATCTGCTCAAACGAAGCGAGTTCGTGTGGCTCGAGCACAGGGGTGACGCAGGCGTCCACCTCGGCAAAGACCGCGGTCCACTCCTCCATCGTCTTCGTCGCGAACGCCCCTGCAAGTGATTCTTCAATGATCGGCCACAATGCCCGGTCGAAGTGGTCCGGTACGTCCCCAAGGCCAAGCGTTTCCCACAGCTGTGCGAAGAAGGCCCTCTCCAGGGCCCCGACCGCCACGTAGCGGTGGTCCGAGCAGCTGTAGCACCGATAAAAGGGCATTGCCCCGTTGAGAACGCCCTCGCCGCGGCGTGGCAGGGTCGGAGTATGCCAGTCGGCAAAGTTCATGGCCATCATCGACAGGACACCGTCCACCATAGCGGAGTCAATGTAACGTCCTTTACCGGTCTTTGACCGCTCGTACAAGGCGCTGACGATGCCGAAGGCGGAGAGCATTCCACCGCCCCCCAGGTCGGCGACAAGGTTCAACGGGGGAACAGGTGGCTGCCCGGCCGGGCCGAACGTACCGAGTGCGCCCGCGATGGCCAGGTAGTTGATGTCGTGGCCTGCCCGCTGTGCCATAGGGCCCGTCTGACCGTACCCGGTGACGCTGCAGTACACCAGACGCGGGTTGATGGCGGACAATTCCCCATATCCGGCGCCCAGCCGGTCAACGACACCGGGCCGGAAACCCTCCATGAAGACGTCCGCGTCGGCAACGAGCTGCCGCAGGGCTTTCCGCCCGCCATCAGTCTTAAGGTCAAGGGCTATGAAATCCTTGCCCCGGGACAATGACGGGACAGGCAAACCTGAGCGGCCGCCGCCTATGGATATCACCTCAGCGCCGAGGTCTGCCAGGAGCATGCTTGCGTAGGGCCCCGGGGCAAGGCGGGTCATGTCAAGTACTTTGATTCCTGCCAGGGGTCCTGCTGGAGAGTCGCCCTTTTCGTTTTCGCTGTCGGGACGGGCACCCGCTACGTCTATGAGTTCAGTCAATGGAGATTCCTTGCTAGGTGGTGTGTGGTGTCAACGGAAGATGACCGCCACTATGTCGCTTCGTGGAAATGGAATAGGGATCGGTTCAGTCGTCCGCGGTTTGGCGGCGCTGAGATTCCATTTGTCCGGGGTAGCTGGCACGGCTGGCGAGGGGCTCCGGGTCGTACTTCTTGCCCAGTTCAGACAGCTCCAGTCCGTGCGTTTCCTTCATTGCGATCACACAAATGACAGAGATGAGGCACATCGCAACCATGAACAGTGCTACGCCTTCGTAGGATCCGGTTTCTGCCATCACGTATGCGGCGACGATAGGGGTTGGTGCGCTGGCAGCCAGGGTCCCGATTGTGTAGCCGAAGGAAATACCGGAGTACCGGATTTTTGTCTCGAAGGCTTCGGCATAAAAGGCTGCGAGGGGTCCATAGGAGGCCGAGAAGGCGAGGCAGAATATTACGAAGCCCAGCAATGCAAGGGTGTAGGAACCGCTGTTGACGAGCCAGAACCATGGGAACGTGAACGCCAGCATGGCGATGACGCCGCCTAGAAACACCGGTTTGCGCCCCAGCGCGTCTGATAGTTTTCCGAACAGTGGTAGCGCCACAAATGTAACGCCCATGGAGATCAGAACGATGCTGAGCATCTCGTTGCGGTTGAACCCGACGGTCTGAACGCCATAGCTCAGGCCAAAGACCGTTGCTCCATAAAAGGTCACGCCAATCGCGAAGTACGAGCCACAGGTCAGAAGCAGCTGCTTGGGGTAGTGGCGAAGCACAACACCGATAGGCATCTTTTCGACTTCATCCTGCTTTTTCACTTCAGCGAAGACTGGGCTTTCAACAACTTTCAACCTGACCACAAGCCCGATCACGACAAAAACACCGCCGATGAGGAACGGGACCCGCCAACCCCACTCAAGAAACGCTTCCGAGGACAGTCCGGCCATCAGCAGGAAAACGGCGTTGCCCAGCATCAAGCCGGCGGGAACGCCCATCTGCACCCAACTGCCGTAGTAGCCCCGCTTGTTGGACGGCGCGTGTTCCACTGTCATCAGGATGGCGCCACCAATCTCCCCACCCAAGGCAAGCCCCTGCACAAAGCGAAGAGTCACCAGAAGCAGCGGCGCGGCCAGGCCAATGGTCTCGTAGCTGGGAAGAAGGCCAATAGCAAGCGTAGTGACGCCCATTAGGGTCAGTGTGATGATCAGCATTGATTTTCTGCCGACTCGGTCACCAAAGTGACCGAAAACAATTCCACCCAGAGGTCGCGCTATGAACGCTGCAGAAAACGTCGCAAAGGAAAGCAACGTGCCGACCAGTGGATCGAATTCGGGGAAAAAGATCTTGTTGAACACCAGACCCGCGGCCGTGCCGTAGATGAAGAAGTCGTACCATTCGACCGTGGTGCCGACACCACTGGCCAAGCCGACTTTCTGTATTTGTGTCATTGCCATCTAATGGCCTCCTTGCCATTTGGTGGGATGCAGCCCCTTAGGACGTCCCAACGATGAGCCTTAGCTTCGTCTAAGATTTCAGACAGCTTCCGGTATATAGACAGAATCGTTGCACGCGACGGGGAAACGGTCAACCCTCCCTGCCTGCTCCACGCGTTCGGCCGGCATGGACTTTGGGGCCGGACTGCGCGGCACCACTCCTTGACACTGACCTTGACCGCTCCAAAGAAGGTTACTACTCTTGTTTACTATTACAGACAGCGTCTGAAATATCGTACAGCTCGCGCTGAACTGACCTACGCACTTGAGCCGCTGTTAGTGGCCCATAGACCTGACATCAGGCGGCGCCTGACGTCGGCTACATACCAAGGAGAGCCCCATGAAAGCAGCAGTCCTATTTGAGGCGCGGACTCCGCTCCGGATCGAAGACGTTAAGTTGGATCCTCCCGGCCGCGGCGAGGTGAGAATCAGGATCCAGGCGGCTGGAGTATGTCACAGCGACCTTCACTACATGAACGGTGACCTGAACGGGAAGCTGCCGGCAGTCCTCGGGCACGAGGGGGCTGGTGTTGTGGTGAGCGTGGGTGAGGGTGTGACCCGGGTTTCGCCTGGCGATTCTGTTATCACCACTTGGCGGCCCCGTTGCGGTGACTGCGAATTTTGCACCAGCGGCAGGCCAGCCTTGTGCGTAGCCGGCAAGGTCCAGGCAGCCACGGGCGGCCTCGTAGACGGGACCTCGCGCCTGAGCCTGAACGGGCAGAAAATACACCACCTCATGGGCGTTTCGTGCTTCGCCGAAGAATCCGTGGTTTCCGAGCGCTCCGTCATCCGCATCTCACCTGAGATACCACCGGAAATTGCCGCCATCACCGGATGTGCCGTCATCACCGGCGTTGGAGCAGCACTAAATTTGATGAAGGACTCCACAGGCGAGGCAGCCCTCATAATCGGAGCCGGCGGAGTCGGACTAAGCGCCGTCATGGGCCTGAACCTTATAGGCGCCCATCCCATCATCGTGGTAGACACTGTCGACGCCCGGCTCGAACTCGCCCGCGAAGTCGGCGCTACGCACACGATCAACTCCGTGAAGCAGGACCTGGCGGCGGAGATCGCACGAATATGCCCAAGCGGACCAAAATGGGCGATGGACGCCGTAGGAATCCCCGCCACCCTCTCCCAGGCAGTCAACAGCGTCGGCACCTCCGGCACCGTAGTGGCCGTGGGCCTGGGCAAAACCGGAACATCCTTCGAGGTTCCCGTCAACGCCCTCGTTCAGCAGGAAAAGCGCATCATCGGAAGCCTCTACGGGTCATCCAACACCCTGGTGCAAGTACCGAAGATACTCGACCTGTATACGGCGGGCAAGCTTCCACTGGAGAAGCTGATCGGCGAGAGGTTCGAGCTGTCGCAGATTAACGAGGCCTACGCCGCCCTTTCCACCGGAGCAACAGGACGCGCCGTCATTCTGCCATCGACTCCAACTCCGGACTACCGCACGGACAGCGACCCGAGGTTCGTCGAAATCTCCCGGGCCCCTTTGACGACGAGCTTGACGTAGTCCTCCCTCTGCTTCTCGCCCCACCGCAGAGTGGGAGTGGAGATGCTCATGGCAGCGACACAGGAACCAGCGCGGTCAAAGATGGGGGCAGCGACACAGGCGACGTTCTCGTTGGATTCGCTGTTCTCCTCCGACCATCCCCGTTCCCGCGCCGTGGCCAGCTCGACTAGCAGCCGCTCCCGGCTATTGATGCTTTGGGCAGTCATGGCAGGAAGAGCCGCGTCGTCAGGAAACAGGGCGTCCAGCTCCTTGGGAGGCAATGCCGAGAGCAACATCTTCCCTCCTGCGGTGCAGTGGGCGGGAAGGCTGCTCCCAACATCTGAGACAAGGCGAATGGAGTGCGTACTGTCGATCCGCACAATGAACACGGCAAACCGTCCCTCCCGGACGACAATCTGCACGGTCTCACCGCACTCCGCAGCAATCTTTCGGGCGCTTTCCCGACCCAAGGCGGCCAAGTCAAGTCCACGTTCGTAGGCACCGCCCAGACGGAAGGCCCGGACCCCCAGGACATAACGGCTCGGTGGTTCCGAAACCGCCTGAAGATAACCCCGATCCGCCAGGGCACCTACCAGCTCATGCGCACTGGCACGGGGAATACCGAGCCTCTCGGTGATTTCGGGAACACGGAGTCCGTTATTCGGCTCCAAGAACAACTCGAGAATATCCAAGCCCCGCCGGAGCGCGGGGGCGGTGGTGCGGTTCATGTTATTCCCAATCGTACGGGGCGATTACCGGATTGGTAGACGCCACATAAGCTAGACACTAGACTCTATAAATATTAGACGCTGTCTGAAGTATCAGACAAGTTATGCAAAGTTGCATAGCCCACAGACGGTATCAGAGCCGACCCCACCATGGACAAAGGAGTTGCATGTCGTCGTTACAATTTTTCGAAGCCCAATCGAGGATGCTTACACGTATTCAGGCCACCAGAGATGCGGGGTTGCCCGGCGTTCCTCACTGGGCGGATACGGAGACCGGGGACTGGACCACCACGCCGGACGGGGACTGGACCGGTGGCGGCTGGGTTGGACAGCTATGGCTGGCGCACAGCATCGACCCGGCCAACTTCAGCCTCACGGACGCACACCGCGCCCTTGAGCTCATCACACCTCGGATGCACAAGCAGACCGTCTTTAAGGGTTATGGCTTCTACTGCGGCGCTGCCATTGGTCACTTACTTACTGGCGATCGACACGCCCGCGAAACAGCCCTGCAGGCGGCAAAGTCCCTCGCGGAGATGTTTGATGAACGACTCGGACTCATACCCTTGGGTGAGGACGCTGAAGAGGCATCCTCAACCGGTGCGGCGGAAAGCAGCATCGATTCACTTCTGGCCAGCCCCCTCCTGTTCTGGGCTGCATCCGAACTTGACGATACCCGTATGGAGGACGTAGCCGTCCGACACACGCAAAGGGTGCTCGAGAACCATGTGCGTACGGACGGCTCGGTCGTCCAATCATCGACTCTGGATCCATCGACCGGCGCCGTCCTCAAGACCCATACCCACAAGGGATACAGCGACACCAGCACGTGGGGCCGCGCTCAGGCCTGGGCCATGATTTTCAGCGCGCACGCTGCGGTGGTTCGCCCCGCCGAGCCTCAATGGCGGGAATACGCGGTACGCACGTCCGACTGGTGGATCGCGAACGTTCCGGCGGACAAAATACCCTTCTGGGACTTCGCGGATCCGGCCATCCCTGACACCAGCCGCGACACGGCCGCCGGCGCGATTGCCACCGCCGCCCTTCTTCGGCTAAGCCATGCCCTAGGAACCGAAGGCGGCTCGCCATACGCACAAATTGCCCATGAGACTGCATCAGCCCTTGTCTCCGGCTACCTGACCCCCTGCCGCCCCGATGACACGAGGCCCGTCGGCATCCTCACCGGAGGGTGCTTCACCCGCAGCAACACGGTCAGAAGCCTGGACGCCGCAACCGACGTTGAACTCATTTTCGGCAGCTACTTCCTCTTCGAATCATTGGCCATTCTCGCCGGGTCCATCCCAGCCGGCCGCATCTAACACCGCCCGAAACCCAGGCACAGGAGCAGAACCACTATGACCGCTACCCGATCCCTCCCGCTGGCAGGCATCCGCATTCTTGACTTCAGCCAAGTCCAGTTCGGCCCGATGGCAACACAGATACTCGCGGACTTCGGCGCTGAGGTAACCAAGGTGGAACGACCAAAACTCGGTGACATCAGCCGCTCAATCGACGTCCGGTCCAGCGGCATCGAAGATAGCGCCAGCTTCCTGGCAGTAAACCGCAACAAGCGCTCCCTCGTCCTAGACATGAAGGACCCCCGGGCCATGGGAATCGTTCACCAACTCCTGGAGAAGACGGACGTCATTGTCATGAACTTCCGAGCCGGCGTGGCCGAGCGGATGGGCCTGGGTTATGACTCATTGCAGGAGAAGTACCCCGGCCTGATCTACGCTTCGGGAACAGGTTTTGGCGAAACCGGGCCCATGAAGAACATGGGCGGCCAGGACATGGCAATCCAGTCATTCAGCGGATCCACCTGGCACAACAGAGATGGAGCAGGCCGCCCAGGGATATTTCCGATCCCCTTCATCGACTTCGGGGCAGGCATGGCCCTCGTGCAGGGGATATTGATGGCCCTCATCGAACGGTCTTCCTCCGGCAAGGGCCAGCGAGTGGACGTGTCGCTACTGGACACCTCCCTCTTCGCTCAAATGAACGAATACACCCAGTGGATGATGAGACGCTTCGAAATCAACTGGGAGCGGGATAACCTCGTCGGCTCATTCAAGACCTCTGACGGATGGGTCAACATCGTGGGCCTTTTTCGTCCCGATCCACTCGAAGCCGTTTGTGACGCTTTGGGCATCGACAGCCTCACCAACCGACCTGAATACGCAACCTCAAAACTCCAGATGCAGAACAGGGAAAGTCTGTGGTCGATCCTCGACAACGAGCTAAGCAAATTCACTACCGATGAAGCCGTGCAGAGACTCAGTGCCAGCGGCGTCCTTTGCGCACCCGTGTTGGACTACGACGAAGTACTGGCCCACCCTCAAGTCATAAACAACGACATGATCCGGACAGTGAATCACCCCATGGCCGGGACTATCAAAGTCATTGATAACCCAATCCGCATGTCGGCTGCGGCAAGCCGTGACTATTCTCCGGCACCACTGCTTGGACAACACTCGGAAGAAATCCTTACTGAACTTGGCTACTCATCCTCCGCAATCGAGGAACTGCGCACTGAAGGGCTTGTCAGCAGCCCCTCCCGACCCAGCTTCGCTTAGCCCCCAAAGCTGGCAACGGCCCGGCAGTACCGCAACAACTGCCTGCCTCCCCTGAAGCCGGGATCGGTGGCAGATCCCACTAATGCCCTCAGCAGAGGAAGCAAGGACCGTTGCCATACCGGAGGATTCGGGGGTGGCACTCATCCGCTGCCCTCGGACCCTTCCACCATCCCGCCCGTCGAGGCAACCGGTTTAGCCCTACCCGGCTCAATGCACCAGTCAGAGGCTTGAGCTGCCCGGCTGGTCCCATAAACCCCGCGTATTGGTACCAGGACCTCTCAGGACACCGATGGAACATACGATTCAGGAATAGAGCGCAATGGACTTTGCTACCCCGCCGCCCCGGCCACGACACGCTCCCATGTTCATTGGCAGCTCTGATATCAAATCCGTAGCCCTCTCAGATGCCGTCAACCAACTTGATTCGTTCCTGAAAGAGGGCTTTGATCCAGAGCAAGACGGTATCCGTTCTCGTCTCGATACCCCGCAGGGGCAACTCCTGCAGATGCCCTCAAGCTGGAGAAACTACACGGGGACGAAACTGCTAACCATCACCCCCGCTAATGCGTCATCGGGCTCCCCCGTCATCCAAGGCGTTTATGTACTGTTCGGCGGCCTCGATCAGAGACCTCTCGCAGTCTTCGACGGTGGAGCGCTGACGAATCTGCGCACCCCCGCAGTGTCTGTTCTGGGGGCCCTTAAGCTGATGGCGCCAGGACCCAAGAATCTCCTTATTTTCGGTACAGGACCGCAGGCCTGGGAGCACGTCAAAGCCTTCAGCAGCATGATCACGATCAACCGAGTCGGCATCGTGGGTCGGAATGCAGCCGCCGCGGCGGTAATGGCCGCCCGTGCATCAGCAATGGGGATGACTTCCAAGGTCTGTAGCATCGAGGAGGTCTCCGAGGCTGATCTAATCATCTGTTGCACAAGCTCAGCGGAGCCCCTTTTCGACGGTTCCCGGGTGAAAGACACGGCCGTAGTCATCGCCATAGGTTCACATCAACCGGACCGGCGCGAGCTGGACGATGCCCTCCTGGCACGAGCAAGCATCTGCGTCGAGTCATTACGCAGTGCACAGCTCGAAGCCGGAGATGTCATCCAAGCCATGGCTTCAGGTGCCATCCCTGGGCCCGATAGTCTCATCATCCTCGCGGACCTCGTTTGCGGCCGGAAACAGGTCCAAACGAAGCAACCCGCGGTGTTCAAGACAACGGGGATGCCTTGGCAAGATCTCGCCATAGCAATATCTCTCTATGAGGTCATTTGTGATGAAAGCATGACACCCTTCACCTCTGTTCCAGGGGGCTTGGCTGTTAGCGGCCATGAAAAACTGCCCATAGGCGGCCACGAAAGTGCCCGCTGGCGGCCAGCAGAACTGCCCGCCGGTGGCCATGAGATCTGCCCACTTCCTTACTTGTTCCTGCCGCGTCTTTAAGCGGTGGGGGCCTCTCCCTGCGGTTTGATGACGGTGTCTAAGCGCACCAAAAGCGAACCAGGAAGAGGCCCTGTATGAAGTCTGACGGAGAAATCATGGAAATTCTTGCTGCCTACGATCTGACCGGATCGTTGCGCGCCACCGCGGAGCTCACGGGCTGCTCGCACCACACCGTTGCTAAACACGTCACCGCCCGTGACGCGGGCCGGCCGATCGGGGAACCCGCGGCCCGCGGCCGGGTCACCGACGCGTTCCTGCCCAAGATCGAGGAATGGATCGAAGCCTCCAAGGGCCGGATCCGGGCCGACAAGGCCCACGAAAAGCTCCTCGCTCTGGGCTACACCGGTTCGGAACGGTCTACCCGCCGGGCGATCGCGCAGGTCAAAGCCGCGTGGCGGCTGGGCCACACCCGCGTCCACCGGCCGTGGATCACAGAACCGGGGATGTGGTTGCAGTACGACTTCGGCGACGGGCCCCGGATCGGCGGGGTGAAGACCATCCTTTTCGTGGCCTGGCTGGCGTTCTCACGCTTCCGCATCGTGATCCCGCTCAGGGACAGGACCGCGCCGAGCGTGTTCGCGGCCCTGGACCGGTGCTTCCGGATCCTCGGAGGGGCGCCGACCTATGTCCTCACGGACAACGAGAAGACCGTCACCACCGCCCACGTCGCCGGGGTCCCGGTGCGCAACCAGCAGACCCTGGACTTCGCCCGGCACTACGGGGTGACCGTGCTGACCTGCCAACCGGCGGACCCGGCCACCAAAGGCGGAGTCGAAGCGTCCGTGAAACTCGCCAAGGCCGACCTCGTGCCCAAAGACACCAACCTCCGCGATGACTACCGCACCTTCGCCGAGCTCGAGGCCGCCTGCACGGCGTTCATGGACGAGGTCAATCACCGTGAGCACCGGACGACGCGGCGGAAACCCGCGGCCATGCTCGCCGAGGAAGCCCCGCGGCTGCACCGGATCCCGGACACCGCCCACACGGTCGCGTTCGGCCTGGCCCGCGGCGTTCCGGAGAACACCCCAATGGTCACCTTCGAAAACGCCCAGTACTCCGTCCCGGCCCACCTGCTCGGAGCCCGGGTGTTCGTCCGCACCCACGGCACCGGGCCCGGCGAGCAGGTCATCATCGTCCACCACGGCACGACCGGGCCCGTCGAAGTCGCCCGCCACGAACGGGCACGGCCCGGCAGCCCCGCCATCAACGACGAACACTTCCCCGGAACCCGGGCGAAGCTCCCCGGCGACTACGAGGTGAGGGCCCGCAGCGCGGACGAGGCCGCGTTCCTGGCCATCGGCGAAGGCGCCAGAACCTGGCTCGTCGAGGCCGCCGCGGCCGGGACCGCAAGGATGAACGTGAAAATGGCCGAAGCCGTTACGCTGGCCAAAATCGCCGGCACTGATCAGGTCGACCGGGCCCTGGGCGACGCCGCCCTGCACGGCCGGTTCGCGCACCCGGACCTCGCCTCGATCTTGAACGCCAACATCCGCCGCACTACCACCCACGCCGCCAACGAAGCCACCTCCCTCACCCAAGGAACAGGGGCGTGGGCCGCGATCGGCAACCCCGCAACCATCACCACGCCGGAGGAGGCCCGATGAGCCCCGTCACCACGACCAATACCGTGGCTCCGCCGCTACCGGCGGACCTGGAGGCCCTGATGCGGTCCCTGAAAATGCCCCACGCCCGGGCGCTGGCCCCGGACCTGATCGCGACCGCCCGCGCCCAGCGGTGGGAACCGGCCGAGGTCATCAAGGCCCTCTTCACGGAGGAAGCCGCCGGCCGGGCCCGGTCCATGCTCGCTTCCCGCCGCAAAGCAGCCGGGTTCCCGACCGGGAAGACCTTCGAGGCGTGGGACCCTGCAGCGTCCTCCATCCCGGGCCCGACCCAGCAGGCACTGCGGACCCTGGAATGGATCACCCGCAGGGAAAACTTGGTCGTCTGCGGGCCCTCGGGGACGGGGAAGACGTTCTTCCTCGAAGCCCTCGGCCAGCAGGCCGTCGAAGCCGGAATGCGGGTCGCTTGGTTCAGGCTCGAGGACCTCGGCGTCCTCATCCGCGCCCACCGAACCGATGACAGCGTCACCCGGGCCGTTGCCCGGATCCTGCGCGCCGAGCTCGTGGTCATCGATGATATTGGTCTGTTGCCCGTGGCCACGGACGCCGCCGAAGGCCTCTACCGGGTCGTGGACGCAGCCTACGAAAAACGCTCCGTCGCGATCAGCTCCAACCTCCACCCCGCCGGGTTCGATGAGCTCATGCCCAAAACCCTCGCCACCGCCACCGTTGACCGACTGCTGCACCACGCCCACGTCTGCCAGACCAGCGGCGATTCCGTCCGTCTTACCCAGGCCCTCGCCGGAAAAGGAGTGACCCGCTTGAACTGACCAACCCAACGATGGCCGACCCCGCCGAAACGAATCAGTGGGCAGATCTGTTGGCCATAACCGGGCAGTTTTACTGGCCACCAGCGGGCACATCAACTGGCCGCCCATGGGCAGAACGTAATGGCCATTGACACTTGGCCCTGAAATCGGCCTGCTCTGAATGAAACCGGGCATTCGTGTTAAAGGGCCCCGGGATTCCCGTCACATGTCGTGGATCGACGGGATGAATAGACGCTATTGGCGCGTGGACTACCTGAAGCCAAATTGTCACTCGCACACTATGATGGATATATCCGACATTGAGGTGTGATTGCCGTGAATAAAGTCCAGGACGCGCGGGAACTGGGAGAGCAGGTGAAAAGCCACCGGCTCCATGCCGGCCTGACTCAGGAGACACTTGCCCGTTCAACCGGTATCAGCCGTTCAACCCTCATTGATCTCGAGCAGGGCAGAAACGTCTCCATCAGCACCGCCCTGAAGGTTCTTTCCCAGCTGGGCACCGGGCTGGCCATCGAAGGGACCCCTCGGGAACCGGAACTCTACTGGACCGCGGAAACGGCAGCCCGTGAGATTAAACGGGAGCTGCGCAATGGCGATCCGGATTTCGCCATGCGAGTGCTTTCCATGGCCGCCAGTTATTTCGACGATCTCGATCCAGCTGGCCGCCGACGATTCCTCCGCGCTCGGCCCGCGTCGACTGGACGGAAGCGCTGGGACGCCCTGCTGGCCAGGACCTTCGCCTACAAATGCCATCAGCACGGACTTAAAGAGCCGGACTGGACGAGCACTCCCCCTCTGGAGTCGAAATGGTACGCCACCCCCCGCAAGCATGTCTCTCCTGCCTGGAAGCAAAGAATGGCAGAACGAACGCCCGTTGAATTCGCTGAAGCGAACATCGTCTTCGATGCCGCTAACCTGGCCGCAGCATGAGAGCGGGACGCCGCGCCTCTTACGGACCGGATGACATACGGGAGCTTCTCGTGGAACTGTCCCGACGGCTCCACGCCCGGGGTGCCGGCGCAGATATCTATCTCATTGGCGGAGCGGCGATCGCCATCGAGTTTGACTCCCGGCGGTCGACGACAGACATCGATGCCCTGTACCACCCGGAGCAGACGGTGCAGGACGTCGCCACGGACATGGCACAAGAAATGGGCCTCGACCCGCGGTGGCTGAACAACGCCGCCCGGACCTACATCCCGGACGGACAGGACACGGAAGCGGCAGAAGTGACAGTCGCAGACAACCTCATGCTGCGCGTCGCCTCACCAAGGTTCCTCTTAGCCATGAAGCTCGCGGCCGGCCGGGACCGGGACATCCCCGACATCGCGGTACTCTGTCGCGCCCTGGACATAAGCACCGCCGAATCGGCCGTAGACGTAGCAGTCGAGCTTTACGGTGAGCATCAATGCAACTCAGTAACCGCGACGACTTGCTCCTGATCGCCCAAGAGGCCCTCGACAGCGCCAGCAACTGAGGCGCGCAGCTTGACGGAATATCCATTATCGGCCTCTGAACAACGGGAGCAGAAGTAGCTGCGGGAAGCTCCCGTCCACGGACGAAGCCGACGCAATCGCAAGTAACAACCGTCAGGGCTCGTGACCGGTCGCGATGCCTTTTTTAGGGTGTCAGGGGTTTATGGAGAGGAAGATAAAGGCGGCGAAGAGGATCAGATGTATGGTGCCTTGGAGTCTTGTGGCGCGGCCTGGTGCCACTGTCAGTGCCCCCACGATGATGGTGAGGGCAAGCAGAACCATTTGTGTCGGTTCGAGCCCGAGTGTGAGGGGTCCTTCCAACCAGATCATTGCCACGGCGATCGCCGGGATGGTCAGACCGATGCTGGCGATCGCCGAACCGTAGCCGAGGTTGAGGCTAATCTGCATTCGGTCCCGCAGCGCAGCGCGGGTGGCGGCCAGCCCCTCGGGCAGCAGCACCAGCAGGGCAATGACCACCCCGACGAATGATTGGGGGATGCCGGCCGCCGACACTGCAGCTTCGATCACCGGTGAGATTGTCTTGGCGAGGCCAACAACCGCCACCAGTGCTGCGACGAGCAGGATGAGGCTTGTCAGGGCCGACCGTTTTGACGGGGGCGTTGCATGTTCCTGGTCGGGGGGCGCTCCTGGGACAGTGGTCACGGGAAGGAAGAAATCGCGGTGGCGCACTGTCTGTGTCATCACGAATGACGCGTAGAGAACCAGTGAGGCGACGGCGGCGAAACCGAGTTGCGCGGCCGAAAATGTCGGACCGGGCTGGGCGGTAGTGAATGCGGGAAGCACCAGGGTCATCGTTGATAACGTCGCGACGACCGCCAATGCTGCGCCGGTGCCTTCGGGATTGAACCGGGCCAACCCGTGCCGCAGCGCCCCAACCAGAAGTGACAAACCTACAATGCCGTTGACGGTAATCATCACGGCTGCGAAAACTGTGTCCCTCGCAAGCGAACGGCTTTCCGGTCCACCCGAGAGCATCAGGGTAAGGATCAGTGCGACCTCGATAACCGTCACCGCAACGGCCAGAATCAGGGACCCGAAAGGTTCCCCCACGCGGTGTGCGATGACTTCAGCATGATGAACAGCGGAAAGGACCGCTCCGATCAAAACCACCGCCACAGCCACGACAAGCAACGGAGCCAATGCCTGTCCCCAGGTCAACAGAAGCAGAATGCATGCAAGGATCGGAACCGCTACGAACCATTTATCCAGCAGGAAACGGGCCAAGGGTTCCTCCTCCAGTTATCAGCCCGGCGGACTACGGATGAGCGTAATGGTCGGTTATCAGAGCGGTCCGCCAATCGCGACAAGCTAGTCTCCCACTTCGGCCTCCTCAGCGGTGACGGCGGCGATCGCGGAAGTTATCGTCCTAAGTGTAGGGGCGGCAGGCTGAGCCGGTCATCGAGGCTCTGGGTTTTGTCGGTGACAACGGCTGTCAGGTATCCGAAGCGGCGACTGCTCCGACGATCAGTAGGACACCAAAAGCCGTTCCGGCTATTCCAGACATTCCGGCCCACTTGCGGGTCTTAGCTGTCCGAGCGCCCTCCTGCGCGTCTTCCGTCTGCCCGGGCATTTGCATTCCGCGCTGGCTCTTGGTAGCTGCGAAGGCCCAAACGACAAGCAGGGCAACCCCGATGTTAATGATCAACACACCGATGAGTACGATGCCAAGCGCCGGTTCCACGCGTTCTCCTATCTTGCGCAACGCCACTCCCGTATGAATCTGAGGCCACAGCGGAACGCTGACTTCACAGTTGCTTGGTGGTAATTCATTTTGAGATGTTTGCAGTGAACGTCTTATCGGGATCCTCGTCCCGGTCGTGCGGGCCAGCGGTGGTCACCGGTTCGCCGTGCATCTGTCTGCGGTCTTCCTTGTTCTCGTTGCCTCGGGTCTTGAGCAGACTCGCGGCGGTCGCTACGACGATGGTGGCGGTGATGAAGAGCAGCGAGAGCCAGATGGGGATCTCCGGCACCCACAGGAGCGGTTGCCCGTCGTTGATGAAGGGGAGCTCGTTGACGTGCAGGGCGTGGAAGACGAGCTTCACGCCGATGAAGGCGAGGATAACGGCCAGCCCCTGGGCGAGGTAGACCAGACGCTCGAGCAGGCCTCCGATGAGGAAGAACAACTGACGCAGACCCATCAGCGCGAACGCGTTGGCGGTGAAGACGATGTAGGCCTCGTTGGTCAGGCCGTAGATCGCAGGGATTGAGTCGACGGCGAAGATGAGGTCCACGAAACCGATCGCAATGATTGTGAGCAGCATCGGCGTGATGAAGCGCTTCCCGCCCTGCATGACGGTGAGCTTGTCCTGGTGATACTCGTCAGTGACGGGCAGGACCCGGCGGACAAGTGTCATGAACTTACCGTCAGCGGGGTTGGATTCGTGGTTGCTGAAGGCTTGCCGGTAGGCCAGGACGAGGAGGAGGGCGCCGAAGATGTAGAAGACCCAGGAGAAGTTTTCGATCAGGGCCGCTCCGACGGCGATGAACCCGCCGCGCAGGATCAGTGCGATGATGATCCCGATCATCAGGACCTTCTGCTGGTACTTCTTCGGTACTGCGAATCCGGCCATTACGATGAGGAAGACGAACAGGTTGTCGATCGACAGTGCCTTCTCGGTGAGGTAGCCGGCGAAGTACTCGCCGCCGAACGTCCATCCCGAGACCGTGCCGATCCCCACCCCGAACAGTAGTGCGAGGCCGATGTAGAACGCGGACCAGCGGGCCGATTCTGCGATGGACGGCTCGTGGGGTTTACGGACGTGGGCGAAGAACTCGTAGACGAAGAACAGGATCGTCACGGCAATCGTGATGAGCCAGATCATAGGTGTGACCTGCATAAGGGGGGCTCCCAAGGGGTAGGCGTTGAACAAGAACGCCAAGGTCTCCTCCGCCCGGATGACACCGGAACTGTCGGCCCGAGATGCTTCAGTGCATCCGTATTGACGGGCCGATCACAGACGGGAGTACTCCCCTTGATAGGAAAATCATAGCCGGACCAAAACCGTCGTCCAAACCCACAGATCATGCCGCCGGCAGCACCCGGGACTGCTCCGGTCTTCCTTAGCTCGGGTCTTGGGCGCGAAGACGCGAAAACACAAACCCCATGAACTTTGCCGTGCATATTGGTTAAGCTGGCCGGATGGAACTGGCATTCGAGCTGACACCCGATTTGGCCATTGCGTTTGTGACCCTGTTCATCCTGGAGATCGTCCTGGGCGTGGACAACGTCATCTTCATCTCCATCCTGGCGAGCAAACTTCCGGTGGAGCAGCAGGCCAAGGCCCGCAACCTCGGGTTGACGCTCGGCATGCTGATGCGGGTCGTCCTGTTGTTCGCAGCCTCCTGGATCATCTCCCTCACCGAGGATCTCTTCGAACTCTTCGGAATGGGGTTTTCCGGACGGGATCTGATCCTGCTGTTCGGCGGTTTGTTCCTGGTCTATAAAGCGGTACGGGAGATCCACGAGAAGCTCGAAGGAACCGAATCCCATGGCCCGGGCGGAGCGAAGGCCGCCACGTTCGGTGCCGTGCTGGGGCAGATCATCATCCTGGACATGGTCTTCTCCTTCGACTCGGTGATCACCGCCGTCGGGATGGTGGACAACCTGCTGGTCATCATCGTCGCGGTGCTGTCCTCCTTCACCATCATGCTCTTCTCCGCGAAGTACATCTTCGCCTTCGTCAACCGGCATCCCACCGTCAAGATGCTCGCGCTGGCCTTCCTGGTGCTGATCGGGGTGTTCCTGATCGCCGACGGGTTCGAGGTCAAGATCGACAAGGCGCTCATCTACGGCCCGATGGCGTTCGCCATCGCCGTGGAAGCACTGAACCTGGCAGCCAAGCGGCGCCAGGAAAAACGCATGGGCAAGCCCATCGACCCTGTCCATCTGCGCCACGCCTACACAAAAGCAGATGACCGCGCCGCCATCGCCGCCGCAACAGCCCGCGGGCCCGAAGCCGGCGACGTCCACCTGTCCCGCAAACCGGTCACCGGCCGCATCACCGACGAGGACGGACACCAGGAACCTGCCGGGCTGGGATGACCCGATGGGGCCATCTGACCGGCCGGTTAGGCTGATCAGCTGGACTCGGCAGACAAGCTCAGCCCTGACCGGACGGCGTTCCATCCGTACGGAAGTGACCGCAGAATTGGTCGTTTCTGAGAGCTCGCAAGGCATCAAGTTCAGATCGTGACTTTTCCCTACCAATTGGGGTTGTTTGAGGGCACTGCCACCGCCTGCCCAGCAGGAAAAACTCGCGGGCAAGGGGGAACGCAGGCGCTGGCATTTTTTTGATGTGACGCCATCTGCTGGCAGAATTGATGGTGTCCACGGCGGCAGGCCGCGGACATTTTCTGTATCTGGATCCCTTGAGAGGAACCGATGTCTACTCCCGGTGACAGTCCGGGGCACAGTCCGTGCCCCCCGTTGATGCGTGAGAGCGCCTTGAACAGCAACGGGGGGTGTAGCAAGTGGAAGTAGCCTCAATCCTCGTCGGCCTATTACTGATCGTCGGCTGCGGTTTGTTTGTCGCCGCAGAATTCTCGCTGATCACCGTGAACCGGAACACGGTCAGGGAAGCCGCCGATTCCGGCGACAAGAAGTCCGTGGGCGTGCTCAAGGCGATGAACACGCTCTCGACCCAGTTATCGGGTGCCCAGCTGGGAATCACACTCACAAACCTCGGCATCGGTTTTCTAGCCGAGCCCGCAATTGCCGCCCTCATCGTCGGTCCGCTGATGGACGCCGGCCTCGCGGCCCCGGTGGCACGCTCTGCCTCGGTGATCCTCGCCCTGATCCTGGCAACACTGCTGACCATGGTCTTCGGCGAACTCGTACCGAAAAACCTGGCCATCGCAAAGCCCTTGGCGACCGCCCGGGCCACCGCCGGCTTCCAGCGGGGCTTCAGTACCGCGACGGGACCGCTGCTGCGCTTTTTCAACGGCACGGCGAACAAGCTGGTCCGCGCCCTCGGCATCGAACCTCAGGAAGAACTCGCTTCGGCGCGCTCCCCCGAGGAACTCGCCTTCCTCGTGCGGCACTCGGCCCGGCAGGGCATCCTCCCCGAGGAGACCGCCGACCTGGTCCAGCGGTCATTCGCCTTCGGGTCCCGCCGCGCTCACGATGCCATGACACCGCGCACCCGGATGGTCACGCTGGCCCCGGAGCAAAGCGTCCAGGAAATGCTGCAGACCGCCGCCGAAACCGGACATTCACGGTTCCCGGTGATGACGTCCGGCTCCCATGAGGTGCTGGGCATCGCGCACGTCCGACGGGGACTGGCAGTGGCCTTTTCCGACCGCGAGCAGACAGCTCTCGCCGATGTCATGGACAAACCCACCCTCATACCCGACACCGTCGAGCTCGATGACCTGATGGACACGCTTCGAGCCGGCGGGCTGCAGATGGCGGTCCTGATCGATGAAACAGGCGACATCGCCGGGCTGATCACCCTCGAGGACCTCGTCGAGGAACTGGTCGGCGAGGTCGTGGACGAACACGACCCTCAGGACGGCACGAGCGAACGGCTACCCTTCGGTCTCTGGCGTCTCGACGGCGCGCTGCGCCCCGACGAGGCGACAGCGATCCTGGGCCACACGGTGCCCGAGGGCACGGAGTACGACACTCTGGCCGGCCTGGTCACGCTTGAGTTGGGGCATATCGCCCGGCCCGGCGATGCCATTCAGATCGCCACGGAGCAGTCCCACGGCCACCCGGCGGCAACCGTTGAACTCCGCGTGGAGGAAATGGACGGGGCACGCATCGCCAAAATCCTGGCCACCGCCAGCCCCCGCAACGACGAAACAGAGGAACGCTAGTGGATACCGCCGGGATCATTCTGACCATCGTCCTGCTCGCCGCGAACTTCTTCTTCGTCGGGGCCGAGTTTTCCCTCATCGCCGCGCGGCGAAGCATCATTGAACCGTTGGCCCAACAGGGAGGGCGGTCCGCTCGGATCACCCTGTGGGCCATCGAAAACGTTTCTCTGATGATGGCCGGCGCCCAGCTCGGAATCACCGTCTGTTCCCTCGCCCTGGGTTACGTCACCAAGCCCATGGTCGTCTACGCCCTGGAGGGGCCCTTCGAAGCATGGGGCGTCCCGGATGGCTGGATCGACCCGATCGCGTACGCCGTCGCCCTGTCCGTGGTGACCTACCTGCATGTCGTGCTCGGCGAGATGGTGCCGAAGAACATCGCCCTGGCCGGCCCGGAACGAATGGCCCTGGTGCTCGGCCCGGTCCTGGTCGTCGTCGTGCGCATCCTGCAGCCGCTGCTGTGGCTGATGAACTCCATGGGTAACGGGATTCTGCGCCTGTTCAAGGTCGAGCCGAAGAACGAAGTGGCCAGCGCCTTCACACGGGACGAAGTAGCGGGCCTGGTCGAGGAATCCCGCGAAGGCGGCCTGCTGGACAAACAGGACGAACGCCTCCTTCTCGGCGCCCTCACCTTCGAGGAACGCTCCGTGGAAAGTATCGTGATTCCCCTGGATAAGGTGACCACGCTGCCGCATGGATGCACCCCGGACCAGATCGAACAGATTGCCGCCAACGGCTTCTCCCGTTTCCCCGTCCAGGCACTGACCGGTGAACTCACAGGCTACGTGCATGTCAAGGACCTCCTCGGCCTCAGTGCCCCGGAACGCAATCAGCCACTGCCGACACACCGCATCCGGGATCTGCCCCGCGTGCATCTGGACGACGGCCTCCGCGTCTCCCTGCGCCGCATGCAGCGCGAAGGAGCCCACCTGGCCCTCGTCACCGACGAGGGCGGGAGACCCTACGGCATCGTCACCCTGGAGGACATGCTCGAGGAACTCGTGGGCCAGATCCGCGACAACAGCCGGGCATCCAGGACCGCCGCGCCCAGAACGGCTTAGGAAAGCCACGCTGACGCGGGACCAAAGCTCTATCCACCCGCGTCAGCCTGCCCCCCGGCGAAGGCTACAAAAAACAGGGACCCTGCCACCGGCAGGGTGGCACGTCCTGAGCCGCAACGCCGCGGCGGCTGGCCCTTCCCCGGCGAAAAAAATCCGCCCTATAACTGCCCGCTGAGGCAGATTGGAGACCAATAATGGCAACTGTTTTGCCTTTTTCTGTGCCCGAACACTCATCTGCAGCAGCAGGTCTGACTGGCGTCTCCCAATGGGCTGTGGAGCTGATGGAGGGAATCGGCGCGCCCGGTGCCGGACTGATCGTGGCACTGGAGAACCTTTTCCCGCCGCTGCCCAGCGAGATCATTCTCCCGCTGGCCGGCTTCACAGCCAGCCGGGGTAGCTTCAGCCTGGTCGAGGCGCTGCTATGGACCACCATCGGCTCAGTGCTCGGAGCATGGCTGCTCTACGGGATAGGCGCCCTCTTAGGCCGGGACCGGATGCGGGCCATCGCGCGCAGACTGCCCCTGGTGGATGTCGAAGATGTGGACAAAGCCGAAAACTGGTTCCACCGCTACGGGTACCGTGCGGTTTTTTTCGGCCGAATGGTCCCCTTGTTCCGGTCCCTGATCTCCATTCCGGCAGGGATCGGGCGGATGAGCGTGTGGAAATTCCTGCTGCTGACGCTCGGGGGAAGTTTGATCTGGAATACGGTATTTGTCCTCGCGGGTTTCTACCTGGGCGAGAACTGGCATCTGGTCGAGCAGTACGCCGGAATCCTTCAAAAAGCCGTGATCGCCGGCCTCGCCCTAGCCATCGTCTGGTGGGTGGCCGCGAAGATGACTAAGCGACGCGAGAAAGCCGACGCTACCTGAGTGAAGCCACCGGACGTCTTCTGGAATCCTGTCACGGGGCGGACGACCCTTCAGGACTTCATCTATCGCAGGAATTCACCATGTGTTCGGGCGGGGCCTCAACCCTGCCGAGGCCTGAAATTGGCGAAGCTCCAGTCAAATAGCGGTTGACCGGAGCTTCGGTCCATTATGTGCCGGTAAACCTGAGGATTACCTGTGAGGCTGGAGAGGGAATCTCGATTATCACCGTCTAAGAAAACCGTTGCAGACGGTGGGTATTTCCGGGGTTTCAGCGCACGTAGGGCGGGACGGAGGCGTCGTTGAAGGGCTCGAACCAGTCCTCGACTTTCATCGGTGCAAGGCCCAGCTGCATGTTCAGCTCGATGTCGCCTTCGAAGCCGTCCATGGCGTTCTGGTAGAGCATTTCGCTGTCTATGTCTTCGAGCATGTTTTGTTCCAGCATGCCCCGCCAGTCGCCCGGAAGGTCCAGGTCGTACAGGTCCTGAATGACTTCGACTTGGTCAAAAAGGCAGCGGAGCGCCAGTTCCTGGGCCACGCAGGACGGGTGGGTCCATCCCCGGATCAGTGCCCCGGTCATGTCCACGGCGATGACGAGGAACTGTTGGGTGAACCGGACGTCGTATTTATCGGCGTGCCGGGGTGGAAGTCCGGACAGGACGAAGGTGGTGGCGATGTCCTGGCGGTCGATCCGGTCGAGCTTCAGCAGGCCGTTGAGATCCTCGAAGAGCTGGTCTATTAGGACGGCCGATGCCTCCCAGAGGGATCCGGCCAGGAGCGTTGCCTGGAACAGGCTCTGGTCGCGCTGCTCCGGCGTGATTGAACTTATCCATTCGAGGTCCTCAGCGTCCAGTCGGTTCCGTTGGTCCTCTGTCAGGTCCTCCAGCCGGGGTTCGAAACCCAGCTGCTCTAGGCTTAGGCCGGTCAGGTCCTCGCCGACGTGGAGCGCGTGCTCGATGTAGTTCTCGTCCCCGGTCATGGCCCCGATGCTACCGCCTCCCCCGGGCCCGTCTTGCTTCAGGTCGAGGGGGCGGTCTATGGTGGCAGGAGTTTCACCACTTTCACCGGTTTCACCTAGTTTCACCCGAGGAGGGTATGGTGCAGAATCCCTTCAAGCCGACCCGGCGGAAATCTGAGAGCAGCACTGTCTTTCCCACTCCGCGCAGTCCGTAGAGAACGAAGGGTTGGGCCGAGCGACCAATTTCCACCCTGTCCAGCGCGACCTTCCAGTCGGATCTGGGCTGATCCCGTCCGACCAGCGCTGCGGGCTTACGGCCCGCTCCTGGTGAATAGGGGTTCAGCACCGGATCCATCAATCCTCATCTCTATCGAATTCTATCCACCTATAGTAAAACAGTAGACCTCCCTAGATTTCCCTACATTACTTCCGGGACCGCAGTAGGCAGCGTCCGATCCTTGAACTTGACCGGAAGATATAAATCTGTCGTCTGAGAACCGTCGGCCTTCGAGACTCGCATGTATCCGAAGAGCACGGTCTTGCCCTCTGTTATTTCTATGTTCGTTTAATTGACATCGCCTCACGGACGGATAGCGGCCAGCCTGAATGTCACTTAACCCGCCCTTCAAACTAAGCTCCGCAGACGCTACCTTGCATTGCTCGTGTGACAGATATTGCAGCGGGGACGCCGAGGTTGATCATGGTGGTCTGGATGCTGTCGAGGGTGGCCCGGTCGGGTTAGGGCACGCCCCAACCTGACGACGATACGTCGTGATGTGGCTGAACAATTCCTAATCTGGCTTCCAGAACCAGAGTGGACAATGAGGCTGCCGCGCCCACAACCAGGGACAACTTTCGTAGGTTATCCATTGGCCGCTCGAACCCGCGCCGCAAGCGGATCGAAGGAGAACATTCATTAGTCCTGCGGTGCCCACGGTTGGGATCACTCCTACCTATCAGGCAGCCACGTAGAGCACCGCGTTTTAGCGGGAGAGGTACTTCTTGTGCCGGCGGTGCGCCTCGGCTACTTCGGCGCGGATTTTTTCTATGTCTTTGGCCTTGTTGCGGTACTTTGGCTCCATCTGTTCGATTTGCTGTTCTTCCTTCCGCAGGGCGTTATAGATACGCTCGCGCTCGGCGGGGTCCGCGGTGTATTCGAGGTCCAGGTAGTTGACCGCGTGGCGTCGGGCGTTGTTGATCGCGGTCTGCGCCTTGCCTGCCTTGCTCAGCAGCGAGGTCACCACGGTAACGATCAGCACGCAGATAATGACGGTCAGGGACAGTTCGGTGCTGATTTCAATGCTTGGGACCGGTTCGCCGCCGTTGAGGAACGGCAGGTTGTTTTCGTGCAGGGCGTGCAGGATCAGCTTGGCGCCGATGAAGGCGAGGATCGCGGCCAGGCCGTAGGAAAGGTAGATGAGCCGGTCCAGCAGGCCGTCGATCAGGAAGTACAGCTGGCGCAGGCCCATCAGCGAGAACGCCGTGGCCGTGAAGACAATGTAGACATTCTGCGTGAGGCCGAAAATGGCCGGAATCGAATCCAGCGCGAACATGATGTCCGTACCGCCGATGGCGACCATGACCAGCAGCATCGGGGTCAGGACCTTTTTGCCGTTCTCCATGGTGAACAGCTTGTCGCCGTCATAGTGGTCGGTGGTGTGGAAGAACTTACGGGCCAGACGGATCATGAAATTGTCCGCTTCGCCGCTGCCGTGGTCCGGCTTGAGCAGGTTGCCCGCCGTGACCAGCAGGATCAGACCGAAGGCGTAGAAGGCCCAGGCGAAGGAATTGATCAGTGCCGCGCCGAGAAAGATGAACCCGGTGCGGACGATCAGGGAAAACACGATGCCGAACAACAGCACCTTCTGCTGGTCCTCGCGTGGAACCCGGAAGCTGGCAATGATGATCAGGAAGACAAACAGGTTGTCCACCGACAGCGCCTTCTCCGTGATGTACCCGGCGAAGTACTCCTTACCCATATCGGCGCCACCGAAGGCGAAGACCAGAATGCCGAAGATGATGGCGATGCCCACGTAGATGGACGACCAGAGGGCCGCTTCCTTCAGTTGGGGAACATGCGCTTTTCGGATGTGAAAAAAGTAGTCAAAGGCCAGCAGGGCCAGAATGCCCACAATGGTGATGCCCCAGATCAGCGGAGAAACAGTCAAGGTGTTCCTGCTTTCGTAAGGTGCGTAGCAGCCTGCCGAGTAAGTCTCTCCGCCCGCCGTCCGGCGGGCCGCTGCACCCGGCGAGGCATCGATGCCTAACGTGGTGACGTTTGCAGCGCTTCGGAATACTCCCTTACGTGTTTTCACCCTAACCGGGGGTGAAGCAAGACGAAATAGCAGTCTCAGCCCCAAGGAATTGAGGCCCGTCGTTTCGTTTTAGGGAGGGACCTTCGCCGGTCAATGACGGGCTCCCGTCGCTTGGAGTTGCCGGTCCGGTTACCGGCCGCGCCGTGGCTTTCCGAGCCGAGGTACCCGATCACCAGTACTGACTTCATTGACAGCTGGGCCGGCGCCTCACTCGATCAGGGGTTACGACCCTGCTGCACCTTCCTGGGGACCACGGCGGCTAGACCGTCGCGGCCGCCATGATCACTTGCAACCGAGGAACGGAATTGCCCGGGACTATGGCGGATTCAAAACCGCTGGAAACCACGCCCTAATGCTGCGACCCGCACTCGCGCTGGCTCCCAAAGGTGGGACGCCGCCGGAGCAAGACACCTGAGCCTCCTTCCGAGGGGGACCGGTATTCCCGGGCCTGCCCTCGCGCCCGGTTAGCGGCAAGGACAAGAGGTCCGCTCAATCAGGTAAAGGGGGAAGTGCACTATCCGGTCATCCTCTGCCGAGGGGTTTCCACGGCCAACGGTGTTGTTGGTAAGTATCCAGAGCGACCCACCGGGGCGACGTAACGCCCCGCAGGCGCCCGTACTGGTCGACGGCGAAACGTCCACCCATGACACTGGCCCAGCATCAGTGCCCGAAGGGTTGTCCCGCTACACCAGTTGGACACACCGCGCAAGCCTGGAACGGAACCGCTAAGCAGGCGGCCGAAGCCTCTCCGCGTTCGTTTAGCTGGGGCCTCAGTCCGGAGTCTTCCGGAAGCGAGTGAGTCACAAAGCATTGTTCCTTGACCCGTTGATTCCAGCACCGCCACGGATGTAAGCTAAGTCACATTCCTTAATGCGGTAAAGGAATTTCATATCGTGGAACTGAGGCGGTGCTCAAGGGTGAGGCCGGTTCCGAAGCTCATAAGGGGCGCAGTATGGAAAAGAAGAGTGAGGCCGCGCTGGATCAGGCGTCCAGCAAGGGTACGTTGGCACACCAGATTGAGGGGGCGTATCAGCGCATCGGGGTGACCGGGGCACACCGCCAAATTGTTTTAATGATTCTGCTGGGCGTCTTCTTCGATGCACTGGAGCAGAACGCCGTCGGCATTACCGGCCCGGTCCTTCGGGAATCGTGGGGCCTGGGCGCCGGCGAGATCGGATTTCTTAACACAATGACTTTCACTGCCACCGCGCTCGGGCGCGTGGCAACGGGGTTGATAGTCGACAAGTACGGCCGCCGGAACATGCTGGTGATCAACCTGATCATCTTCGCCGGCGGTTCGTTGCTGTGCGCCGTAGCTCTGAACTACCCGATACTCGCCGCCGGGCGCTTCATTGTCGGGTTCGGCCTTGGCGGAGAAATCGCCGTCGCCGTGATCATGATGGCCGAGTTCTTTGCAGCCAAGCACCGCGGCACCGCCGTCGGCCTGATCAACGTCACCGCCGCAGGCCTTGGCAACATGCTCGCCCCGGCCTTCGGCATCCTCGTCTTCACCCTCTTCGACGGCCCGGACAAGTGGCGCTGGGTCTTCGGCCTGCTCTTCATCCCGGCCCTGCTGGTCATGTTCTTCCGCCGGTACGTCCCGGAAACTCCCCGGTTCCTGGCATCCCAGGGACGGCTCGATGAAGCCAACATGGTCATCACCCGGCTCGCCCGCGGCAAGCTCTCAGGCCGCATTGATGACCCGGAAGCCTACATCACCGCGGTTCCGGGCCCGGCTGTCATCGAATCCAAGGGGCACTGGAAGGACGCACTGCGCGGCAGGCTCCTGAAGCGGACCGTCCTGCTCTGCGTCGCCGTGTGCATGTCCTACGCAGCCCAAATCTCGATGCTGACCCTGATGCCAACCATCCTGGTCTCCCGGGGCTACGCTCTGAATACCAGCCTCTGGTTCACCCTCATCATGCAGTCCGGGTCCCTCATCGGTGCCGCGACCGCCGCGTTCCTGGCCAGCCGGCTCCCCCGCAAGAAGGTCCTCACCGCGGCAGCAATCCTCGGCTGCGCCGCCGGGCTCTCCATGGCCTTCCTCGCTAACGACATCGTTCTCGTAGTTCTGTTCGGGGTGCTGTTCAACTTCTCCGTCATCATCCTGAACACCACCATCTGGCTCTTCGCCCCCGAGCTGTACCCCACCCGCACCCGCGGTTTCGGCACCTCGATCATCCTGGCCGCCGGGTCACTGTCCGGCGGGCTGTTCCCGCTGATCTCCGGCGTCATCTTCGACGCCGCAGGACTCATGGGCATGTTCACGACCCTCGCGGGGCTCTTCATCATCCTGGGCGTCGTGGTGCAGTTCCCGCCGGAAACGTTCGGACAGCCGCTGGAAGAGGACGCCACCGAGGACGAAGGAGCCATCTATGGCCACTGAATCCAGCGCTCAGGCGAAGGTTCTCCTGATCAATCCGAACAGCAACTCCCGGACCACCCAGCTGATGACCGACATAGCCGCCGGAATCCTCGAACCCGAGGGCCTGGAAGTGATCGGCCTGACAGCAGCCGCAGGCCCCGCAATGATCATCGACCCGGACTCCCTCGCAGAATCAGCACAGCACGTCCACGACGCTGTGCACGACTATATGAGGGGGCCGGACGGAACCACTGTCAAAGCGGTGATTGTTGCGGCCATCGGCGACCCGGGACGGAGTGCCCTTGCCGAAACCCTTGACATACCCGTCATCGGCATCGGCCAGGCTTCCATCCAGTCAGCCTGCGGAGAGGGCCGCCGGTTCGGGATGGCAACCAGCACACCACTGCTCGCAAAGTCGCTGTCGGCACTGGTTAAGCACCACGGCCGCAGCCGGTGGTTCACCGGCGTCAGGTTGACGAGGTCCGAACCGCTGATTCTCGCCGCCGATCCAGAGCAGCAGTATCTGGAACTGGCCGAGGCAGTGAGCGAAGCCAGCCACAATGATGGGGCGCAAGCAGTCATCATCGCCGGCGGACCCCTCAGCGAAACAGCCAGGCGGCTGGCGCTGACCGGCATGGCGGAGATCATCCAGCCTCTACCCAGCGCATGCGCCAAGGTCCTCCAGGAACTATCGACCACGCCACAAACAGCAACCCAATAAACAGGATGTGGTGAGAGGGCGCACCTTCCGCGAAGGCGCGCCCCCACCTCGTCCAGCTCACATCATGGTTCCTGGGAGCGCGGCCACCTTATGTGCCGACCTGACGTGGTCCCTCAACTCCCCGCTTCTCACCAGCTTCTCACCAAGGCATAGACCGCCGGTGCGCCCAGGTTCAGGATCTCTTGGACCTGCTCAAGGGACAACATTCCGGGGAAGGACACCGGCGCCGGACCTCCATCTGATTTGGCCTCTTCTGTCCGCTTCGTCATGGGCTCTCCCCCCTGGCTCTGGTGCTGCATTTCGTCTTGTTCGTTGTCCGCGCCGTCGGCTCTCCTATCACCGCTGGGAGCCAGCGGGTTTTCGCCCCTTTACGCTTGTCGGCTTAGGCCGCCGGCTGCCTTCTTCGGCTTAGCCATCCGCCTCCCCTTGGCTGAGGCCTTCCATCGGGTTTCCGGGGTGATGCGCTGCAGCAGAGCGTCGTGGCCTTCCCGGAGGGCGACTGCCCGGGCCTCCGCGGTCACTGCCCGGGGCTCTGCCTCTGTGGCGGCGGCTGCTGCCTCACGCTCTGCGGAGCGTGCCTGGTCCAACTGCTCGCCCTGGCCCTCACGTCCTAGAACGAGCAGCTATTGCACCGAAAACTCCTAGCCTGCGGCCAGGAGGACACCTCAGGGCGGCTTCGCAGCGGCAGCAGGCTTCGGCGCAGATCCGGCAGTGCTCGTGCATCCCCCATGCTTTTCGGCGCAGGCCGCGCACGCTGCCCGGCAGGCCTTCAACGCCACAACGTGATAGGGCTCTGCCCGCCGGTCTGCCGGGTCAGGATATTCCCGCGGCCACAGAAGTCGGCGCAGTCCAAATCTGTCGGGATACAGTTGGCGAGCTCGGCGACCATGTCCTCGTCGAGACACGCGTCCGCGCAAGCCGTACATGTCTGGGCGCACTCGAAGCAGGCCGCAATACATTCGGCCAGGCTGTCTCGGCCCAGGGCAGTGTCCGCCTCGGGGCGGGCGTTGAGCATGGCACTGACGTGGTGGCTCCTGTCACTGGGCGAGGGGCCGCCGGAGCCGTTCCCGGCCGTCCCCTTCTCCCTAGACACGCCAGCGGTACGCCCAACAGGTCAGGAACCAGTCAGGAATCAGGCTATTAGGCGCCCGCTGGCCGGAACGTCATTCCCCCGTCCGTGGAGGAAACGATCCCGTCCGGGGTGGCCGCCCAGATCCAGGGAATGCCGTCCTCGCCCTTGACCGCGGCCACCGCCACCACCTGGGCATCGATGCGGCCCTTCTGCGTCCAGGTCCGCCCCCCGTCAGCGGAGTAGTGCACCGTACCGTCCGGTTCAACGCCCACGGCCTCGGCCGGGTTCGCGAAGGCGGCGAACTGGATCACCGGCCCGCCGTCCAACGGCTTCCACGTTGCGCCGGCGTCGGTGGAGCGCTGGATACCCTCCTCGGTGGTGGCCAGAACGGTGTCACTGCCGGGATGCCCGGCCAGGACCGCCGGGGCAAACCCGGCCGACGCGGTTGTCCAGGTCTTCCCGTCAGGGCTGGTGCGCAGCGTCCCATCGAAGGCAATAATGCCGGATTTAGTGATCGTCATGGCGTGGAAGTCGGATTCCCCCTGCCGGGAGAGCTGTTCCCAGGTTTTGCCGCCGTCGGAGGACTTCAGTAGACCCATCGGGTTGGGCAGATCCGATTCGGGGCCCGGGTGCCCGGAGGCGTAAAACGGGCCCTTGTCACCGACTGTGGTGAAGCCCATCAGGTCGTTGGTGTCACCGATTTTGGTGGCCGGGGACGTGGTGACGTCAAAGAGGCCGTCGTGGGTGGCCAGGAGTACCTGGCCGGTGTCACCGATGACGGTGAGTCCATGGACGTGGGAGCTCGGAAGGCCCGAGGCCGCAATGGACGGTGCGGTGCCGGCGCCCGGCCTATCGGTTGTTGAGCCCGGGGTGCAGGCGGACAGCGTAAACAGAAGGGCGGCGGCCGCGAGGGCAGCCCCGGGCAGGCGACGGGTAAAAGAGTGCAGGGGCACGGAAACTCCAAAGGGTGGACCGGGAAATGTCTGTGGGAGGGCCCGGCCCCCGGGAGGGGGCCGGTGCCGGATGTGTGCTTGCTACAGGGGGGCCAGCAGGTCTTTCATTTCCTGGATTTCGGCTTCCTGGGAGCTGACGATGTCCTTGCTGAGCTGGACCGCGTCGGCGTTTTTGCCGTTGGTGGTTTCGGTCTTGGCCATCATGACGGCGCCTTCATGGTGGGCGATCATCTGGGTAAGGAACAGCCTGGCGGCCTCGGTACCCTGCGCGGCCTCGAGTTTGGCCATGCCGTCCCCGCCCATCATCCCGGACATGCTGTGGGTCGAAGGCATGTTCGTGGGCATCACCGTGGGCTGGCCCCAGCTTTCAAGCCAGCCGGTCATTTTCTCGATCTCGGGGGCTTGGGCCGCTTTGATCTTGGCCGCCAGGAGGGTCACCGCGTCGGGAATGCCTTCTTTCTTGAGCATGATGTCGCTCATGGCCACCGCTTGGGTGTGGTGCGGGATCATCATCTGCGCGAACATGGTGTCCGCGTCGTTGAAGTCAGCCGAAGCTGCTGGAGCCGGGCTGGATGATATGCCGGAGCTGTCATGGTTTATGCCGGGCGTGATGCTTGCGTCCGGACTGGCTGTTTCAGGGCCGGCGGAGCACCCGGCGAGGGCGATGGCTGCGGCGATGGCGGCAGCGGAAATGGTCAGGGTTTTTTTCATGAAAATCGGGGTCCTCAAAAGTACCAGCGGCGCTTAGGGCGCCTTGGACGTTGCGTGCAGGGGCGGCCCGGCCGGAGGGCGGGGCTGCTTCATGCGTGCTGGTGGCTGGGCTGTGCGCCGGGACGGGACACGGCGCAAAAGTGCCGGTTTACGTACGGCTGATACAGAGGTCACCGGGGGAAGGGCTGTCCGGTGAGTATGAATAGTTCGTGCCGGCCGCAGCCCGGCCATCGAATTCCGGCAGCACGGATGGTGCTGTTCCCGGCATAGGGGCCGTCAGTGGCGTGTTTCCCGGTGACAGCACACAGGCGTTGTCCATCGCGGACATCTCGGGACAGAACCCTGCGACGGAACAGGAGGAAGAGGAGCCGGTTGCCGTTTCGGCAACTGCTGCCCCGTCCGGTACTCGTCCTGGCCCATGGCCGGCATTGCCGGTCGGGGCGCCGGACATCGGCGCCATGGCCGGGCCGGCAGCTGCTGCGGGCATGGCGGGCCCGGCGGGCATGTTGTGCGCATCGGTCATGATGTGCATGCCGAAAATCCCTGCGATGATGGCCAGTGCTGCGGTCAGAAGGCCTGCACGGAGGAGGAAAGCGGTGACGGGGCCGCGTGATACTGCGGTCACAACTTTCCTCCCTTCCACACCGGATCAATGGTTTTAAGCGTACCGGCAGGGGCTTCGTGCCGGTCACAGCCTTATGATCAACGTACCCGGGATGGATTCAGTTTCACCCTCCGCAGCAACTGGGCGTTCAGGGCCACCACAATCGGGGATACCGACATCAGCACAGCGCCCGCCGGGGGGAGAACACGCCGGCGAACGCCAGGACACCGGCGGCCAGATGAACCGCGAGGACGTTATAGCCTGTGGACCGGTTCTGGTGTTTGCCTTTATGGGTGAACCTTTGACGGGTACCGCCGGGGTGTCTGTTAGGGGTGTTCTACCCAGCAGGCCAGGATGGTGGTGGAGAGCTGGTAGGCCAGGGCGTTCCGGGTAATGTTTTCCGGCCCGAGGGTGGCGGGCAGGTTTGTGCCGTCCACGTGCAGGACGAAGCTGTCTTTTTGGAAGACCGCTGACCCGTCTGCGGTCTCATAGGCCGGGAAGCCCAGGTTGGCGAGTCCTTCGATGGGTTTGGCGTCCTTTGCAAGGCCCTGCATTGCATCGAAGGTTGTCCGTGCAGTTGCCTGGTCTTTATCTTCCTTGACGGAGATTTTCAGCGCGCCTTCGTCCAGGTGATAGGTGCAGGTGAAGGTGTTGTCGGCCCAGTCGTTGGCGGTGTGTGGATCCGCGTCCAGGTCCAGGATGGACTTGAGCCTGTCCATCGGTTGTTTCCCGCAGACCATTAGGGCAGCATCGCTGGGCCCGTCGATGGTCGCTTCGGGTGATGATGACCCCCCTGCGTTGTGCCCGCCGCCGTGGTTGCCGGCGTTCCCGGTCTCAGGCGGAGCTGCCGGTGTCGAGACGTTGGCCGGGGTGGACGCCGATCCGGCCGCTGTTGCGCAGCCGGAGAGCAGCAGGGCGGCCATGGTCAGGGAGGCCAGCAATAGCTTGTGCTGTTTCATTGCTCTTCTTCCGTCCTGGGGAAAATCTCCTCATACACGCGCGTGTGACGTTGGTGCCCTCGGGAAGGGGGCACCAGTACTTCGGAACAACTCCGGGAAAGGATGGGCGAGAATGTAAATTGCGTCACATATTCTCGGGCAGACCAGCTAGGCTTTGGCGCGTTTAGGAAGCTGAACCTGGCGTTGTGGGCGGTTGGGGCGCCGGGTGTTGGTCGCGGGCAGCTGCCCCGTGATCAGTCCTTGCTTCTCTGCAGCAGGGACATCGAAAGCAGCGGCCCGATAGCCGGATCTGGACAATCCGGTAATGGATGACCGGGGCCAAGGACGACAAAGCCACCGCGGAGGCGGCATCGAAAGCGGTCCGGGATCCGTTCCACGATTCGTGAATTTTCATGGCCGGACACGAGACTCACACAAGCACTGGACGTCCGTGGACCGAATCAACCGGTGTTCACAGGCAGTTTTTAGTTATCCACTCATCAACCTCGATCTTGGCGGCCACAAATTTATCGTAGTCAAAATCTTTCGCTTCGCCGCGTCCAAGATTCATCGTTGCTGCCAAATCCTTGAGCTTCGCCTCCAACTCCGGTATAGCCGACGCGTCGACGTCTTCAACCTTCTTTATGGCCTCATCCAGCGCTTCCGGCGCTCCCTCACGCTTGGACAAGATCAACGGCGGAAAATAGTTGAACGACTCCTGTTGAGCAAGAAGGTCCCCGCAGACTTCGCTTCCCGCCAAACTGTTGGGACTGGACTCCGGCGATGGAAGCACCGATGCGCTTGGAGCTGCTTCGGATTCTGCGTTTCCACCTGAGCAGCCGACAACCAGCCATGAGAGACACAACAGCATCGCAGATGTCTTCACTGCCCGGAACTTAGTTGTCGAGATCATTTGCATCGTCGGTTCACTTTGCTTCCGTCGTTTGGGGCGGGACCGCACGGCATTCCTAGCGGGCAGTTCATCCGACACATTCGTGTCGCGCTGCTCGCCATCCCGGACGCTTCTCATTATGCTACTGCCGGCACCGGGGCTGGATGCTCCTGCGCGTCGAAACCGACGAAACCGTATGCGGGTGCCCGCGGCTGCGGAGTCGTCGTGGCCGACCGTGGACGCCGCAGGGTCCGGTCGCACGGGTTTCGGGAGGCCACTGTGGTAGCCGTGTCGGTGACCATACCGGAAGACCGTGCCGGTGCAGGTGCTTCCAGCACGGCGAGCGGGAGTTCGCGGTGGACCCACTCGCATTGCATCCTTAACGATCACAGCGAGACGACTTTGACGCGACGCCGAATGAGCCAGCGGACGGCTGGTATGCGGTGAAGAACTCCAGAACCAGACCGACTTGCATGAGGAAGAAGAAGCTGATGTCGGTAGGGGCCGGCATGAAATTGCCGAATTGCATGAAAAGCATCCATCCGCCCATGCCGGTGTCGAAGGCGAGGACAGTGACGATGGCGGTCAGCAAGGCGGTGCCGGCACTCTTTCCGCCCTGGCCCGCCGTGGTCGGTTGATACGCTCAGGCACCTGTGATGCCATCACAGCCCGGAGTAGGAATGCAAGCCGTTGAAGAACTGGTTCACGATGGTGAAGTTGAACACCACACACAGGTAGCCGACGATGGACAGCCAGGCTGCACGGGTGCCCGTCCATCCCCTGGTGGCGCGGGCGTGGAGATAGCCGGCGTAGACCACCCAGATCACGAAGGTCCAGACTTCCTTGGTGTCCCAGCCCCAGAAGCGGCCCCAGGCCTTCTCGGCCCAGATAGCACCGAACATGAGGGTGAAGGTCCAACCGATGAAACCGAGCGCGTTGATGCGGTAGGAGAGGTTCTCCAGGCTAAGCGCCGAAGGAACGAGGCGCATGAAGCCGAGCTTGTCCTTTCCGCCGGCAGCCACCGATTTTTGCCGGTGGGACTGGACCAGCTGCAGGGCGGACATCGCGAAGGTCAGGGTGAACAGTGCCGAGGAGAGCACGGCGATGGAGACATGGATGATCAGCCAGTAGCTCTGCAGGGCCGGAACGAGGTGGCCCACTGGAGTCCAGTAGGCCACCGAGGCGGCCACCTGCATGATGATGACCAGGCCCACCACGAAGGTTCCCAGGAACCGCAGGTCACGACGGATCAGCGCGAGCAGGAACACAGCCACGGCGGCGAAGGCGCCGGTGGTGAGGAATTCGTACATGTTCCCCCACGGCACCCGACCCGCACCGAGGGCCCGGGTCAAGACTCCGGCGCCGTGGATCAGGGCGCCCAGCACAGTCAGGGCCACACCGATGCGCGCCGGCATGCGCTGCTCCGGGGCGTAGCCCATGCCGGGCTCGGCGGTTTGTCCTGCACCGGCCGCGTCCGCTCCTGTTTGACGGGCTGCTGAGCTGGGGCGTTCGGCAATGCCGGCCGGTCCGCCAACGCCGGAGGCCGCGCGGTCCGCGGCGGCGCTGGTTCCCGCGCTGACCGGAACCCTGGCTGGCCGGGAGGCCAGGGCGGGCGCGGCGGATGCGGCTCTGAGGTCCACCGTCCGCAGGGCCTTGCTGCTGCGGGCCAGGTCCCAGGCGAAGGCGATGAACGCCACGGTGTAGGTGCCTGCGGCCAGGAGCATGAACAGCTCACTGTACTGACCCATTGTTTCGTTGATCTCCGACATTAGTGCTCCTTCGGTGAGCGGGCAGGGACGGTGGCCGCAGCGGGGCGGGACTCGGTCAGGTTCCAGCGGGCGCCGAGCCGCGCACGGATCGCGGTGGCTTCGGGCGCGAGCCGGTGGTCTTCGCCGCGGGCCAGCAGCCCGTATTCGATCATGGTCCGCCCGTCCTCGTGGGCGCCGGCACGGAGCCAGACACGGCGGCGGTTCACATACAGGGAGACGATCAGCCCGGCGGTGGCGATCAGGGAAAAGACCAGGACACCGGCCTGGCCGGGGTCGGTGCGGATGTCCACCCCGATGTAGCGTTTGAGCCCGTCGAAACTGATCGAACCTTTGCCCTCCGGGAGGGTGTAGCTCTGCCCGGCGTCCAGGACAATGCCGCCGGCCGGACGATCACGGCCGTTAAGCTGGGTCAGGTTCTGCACGTCCAGGTTGTAGACGTTCTGGGGTTTGCCTGTGTCCAGCCCGAGGTCACCGTAGTAGGAGTTCAGGTTCAGTTGCGGGTTCAGCGGGTCCGGGTCGAAGCTGTAGGACACACCCTCCTGGTTCTTGATGGCCGAGGGCAGGAAGAACCCGACGAAACCCAGCTGGGAAGGCGCGGCGTCCGGGACCTTGAGGACAATGCTGGAGGTGTAGACGGCGTCGTTGGGCACGGACACGACGGGGCCGCTGAACGCGGTGTTCCCGTCACCGTCCTTGACGGTGATGATGGGTGCGTAGCCGTTGCCGACGAGGAAGATTCCGGTCCCGCCGAAGTAGACCGGTTCGTTGACTTTCAGGACCTGCTGTTGCGGGGCGGCATCAGGGCTTTCCCTGGTCGTCAGGGCGGCTTTGAAGTCGATGGGCTGCCCGAACTGCCTAATGGATTCGCGGTCGAAGCGGACCTCGAACTTGTCCAGGGTGAGGGCGAACGGGTCCAGCCAGTCGGACTGGAAGTTGGTGCCGGGCGTGAAGTTGTCGTAGCCGACAAGGGTGTTGACGAAGGTGTCGCCTTCGATGATAATTTTTTGGCCCCGGTAGCCGAACAATCCGCCGATCGCCACGGAAACCAGCACGCCGATCAGGGCGGTGTGGAAGACGAGGTTGCCGACTTCCCGCAGCAGTCCCCGTTCGGCCCCCAGTGAGGGCATCGGGCCGTCAGCGTCCCGGATGTCGACCCGGTAGCCGCGTTTCTTTAGAACCTCCGCTGCGTCCCGGACGGCGTCGCCCGGGCTGACAGCGGCGTTCGCCGGCAGCACGAGCGTGCCGTATTCGGGCAGCCGGGACAGCCGCCGGGGAGTGCGCGGCGGGGCTGAGCGCAGGGCCTTCCAGTGGGCCCGTGCCCTGGGGATCACGCATCCGATCAAGGAGATGAACAACAGGATGTAGATTGCCGAGAACCAGGCCGAGGAATAGACATCGAAAAGCTGGAGCGAGTCAAGGATTTTCCCGTACTCCGGGCGGTCCTTGATGTACTGCGTGACCAGGGCAGGGTTTGCCGGACGCTGCGGGAACAACGAGCCGGGCACGGCGACCACGGCCAGCAAAAGCAGGAGAAAGATCGCTGTCCGCATGCTCGTCAGCTGCGTCCATGCCCAGCGCAGCATTCCGGCGGGACCCAGCGGCGCAGGAACTGGGGCTGCCGCAGTGTCCGTTGCGTCAGATGAGGACATCGCTGCCTTCCGGTCGGTTTCATCAAAAGCGGGCACAGGTCTGGTAACCCGCAGTTCTACCATACGTAGAATTAGCAGAAGGGGCTCCTGCGCTTCAGGGAGCCTCGTCCTGATAATATCGCCTAAAGACGATTGAACCGATTCCGGTTAAGCCTTGCGCTCGAAAAGCCATCGCGGGAAACGGGGGCGGGCCGGGAACGGTTTCTGCGGGTGTGGAGCTCCCCAGCGGTCTGGCTTGATCCGCCAAGGAAGCAGTGAGCGTGATGCCCCTTTTGGAAACCCACGAACGAGGAAGTCATCCCATGAATACCCCATCCGGCGGCGGCCTGGCCCGGCGCAGCATCCTGACAGGTTTGGCCGCAGTGGCCTCCCTCGGCCTGGCCGCCTGCGCCGGACCCGATCCGCTCGCCGAGCAGGCGGCGGCAGGGGATAACAAGAACTACATTGCCGGTGACGGATCGGTGCAGGAATACGCCGAGGAGTCACGGGGGGCTCCGGTGGCTTTGAACGCGACCCTTTATGACGGCACGCCTGTCAACTCCAGTGACTGGTCCGGTTCGGTCACGGTACTTAATTTCTGGTACGCGGCCTGCGCCCCGTGCCGTGTCGAGGCCCCGCACCTGGAAGCGCTGTACCAGGAGTTCGCCCCGCAGGGAGTGTTGTTCTACGGCGTTAACGTCCGGGATGAAAAGCCGACCGCGGAAGCTTTCGAGCGGACCTTCGGCGTGACGTATCCAAGCGTGCAGGACAAGGACGGCAAGGTGCTGCTCGCCATGACCCGCTTCGTTCCGCCCCAGGCGGTCCCGACCACCCTCGTGCTGGACAAAAAGGGCCGTGTCGCGGCCAGAATCCTGGGCGGACTCGACAAGAGCACCCTGAAAGCCCTGATCACTTCCACACTCAACCCCTAGAAAAAACTGGGATGCCGTTTTAGGCTGCCTCCCCAGCCCTCCCGTACAGGGGTGCGCTGGGATTTCCCGAATATTCCAGCCACCTGCGCATATCCTGAAGGCCGGTCATGCGTGCACGGGAATCGGTGGAGCGTCTCGGCCACCGTACCCGCCCAGGACCTGAGCATCGGCCTCACCCGGGTGCCCGCGCTGCCCGGAAGCGGCGTCATTCTCTCCGGACGCCCCGGACCGCACCAACACCGCTCCGCATACCCCCTTCCACGGGCCATGCGCGGACTGGCTCCGACCTGCATTCAGGAGACCATGGAGGGCTTGCGTCTGGCACATATCTGCAAGCTTAGATATCATCGGCATATGACGATTGATATGAGGAGCGGCACCCGGTTGGATCCGGCCGCCGCGTTGTTCCATTCTTTGGCGGACCCGGCCCGCCTGGCCATCGTAAAGCGCATTGCCCAGGGTGAGGTCAGGGTCGGTGACCTCACCCAGGTACTGGGTCTGGCGCAGTCCACGGTTTCAGCGCATGTGGCCTGCCTGCGGGACTGTGGGCTGGTGACGGGCCGGATGGAGGGCCGGAAGGTGTTCTATTCGCTGACCCGGCCTGAGCTGATCGACGTTTTGGCCCAGGCTGAGATCCTTCTGGCCGCGACGGGCAACGCGGTCAGCCTGTGCCCGGTTTACGGTGACGCGTCCTGCGACGCCGCAACCACCAAAGGGGAGCAACTGTGAGTGACGCCTGCTGCGGCGATGACAAGCCGGTAACAGAAGAAGGTCAGGAAGAGGCGGAGGGTTTCTGGCAGGTGACCGAGGTCCGCGCTGCCGCGGTCTCCGGCGCTCTGCTGCTGGTCGCCTGGATCGCTTCGCTGCTGGACGCGTCCGAGTGGGTCACCCTGCCGCTGGAGGGTGCGGCGCTGCTGGTCGCGGGGTGGACGTTCGTTCCCTCAACTCTGCGCCGGCTGGCCAAGGGCAAGATCGGTGTCGGCACGCTGATGACGATCGCCGCAGCGGGCGCCGTTGCCTTGGGCCAGGTCGAGGAAGCGGCGATGCTGGCCTTCCTGTATGCCATCTCCGAGGGGCTGGAGGAATACTCGGTGGCCCGCACCCGGCGCGGGCTGCGGGCGCTGCTGGACCTGGTCCCGGCTGAGGCCCGGGTCCTGCGCAACGGAACCGAAGTCACCGTCGCCCCGTCCGGGCTGGTGCTGGGTGAGACCATGATCGTGCGCCCGGGCGAACGGCTGGCCACCGACGGGCGCGTCCTGACCGGGCGCACCTCCCTGGACACGTCGGCCCTGACCGGCGAATCAGTCCCGGTCGAAGCAGGACCGGGCAGCGACGTCTACGCCGGCTCGATCAACGGCACCGGCCCGCTCGAGGTCGAGGTCACCAGCACCGCGGAGAACAACTCCTTGGCCCGGATCGTGCACATCGTGGAGGCCGAGCAGTCCCGCAAGGGCCCCGGCCAGCGCCTGGCCGACTCCATCGCCAAAAAGTTGGTCCCGGGCATCCTGATCGCCGCCGTGCTGATTTCCGTCTATGGCTTCATCGTGGGCGAGCCGCTCCTGTGGATCGAACGTGCCCTGGTGGTCCTGGTGGCAGCCTCACCGTGTGCCCTGGCCATCTCCGTGCCCGTGACCGTAGTCGCCGCCGTCGGTGCGGCCAGCCGGATGGGCGTCCTGATCAAGGGCGGCGGAGCCCTGGAAACCCTGGGCAAAATCCGCACCATCGCATTGGACAAGACCGGAACCCTGACCCGCAACAAACCCGCCGTGATCGAGGTTGCCGCCACCGCCTCCTCCACCCGGGAACGGGTGCTGGCCGTTGCCGCCGGCCTGGAGGAACGCAGCGAACACCCGCTCGCCCGGGCCATCCTCGCCGCCGCCACGGACCGGGTCACCGTCATCGGTCTGGACACGGTCCCCGGGGCCGGGCTCGAAGGGACCATCGACGGGCACAGCGCCCGGCTTGGCAGGCCCGGGTGGATCGCCCCCGGGGCGCTGCAGGACACCGTCCGGCGGATGCAGGCCGGCGGTTCGACAGCGGTCCTGGTTGAGGAGAACTCCGTCCTCATTGGCGCCGTGGCCGTACGCGATGAACTTCGCCCGGAGGCCGCAGCCGTCATTGAACGGCTGAGCCGCGCCGGTTACACCACGGCGATGCTCACCGGTGACAACCGGCTTACCGCCGAGGCCCTGGGGAAGGCAGCGGGCATCACCGAAGTCCACGCCGACCTGCGCCCCGAAGACAAGGCGGACATCATCCGCACCCTGAAGGGGCGGCAGCCGACCGCCATGGTCGGTGACGGTGTGAACGACGCCCCTGCCCTGGCGACCGCCGATACCGGCATCGCGATGGGCGCGATGGGCACCGATGTGGCCATCGAAACCGCCGACGTCGCGCTGATGGGCGAGGACCTGCACCACCTGCCCCAGGTGCTGGAGCACGCCCGCCGCACCCGGCGCATCATGTTCCAGAACGTGGGCCTGTCCCTGGTCCTGATCGCGGTGCTGATCCCGCTGGCCCTGTTCGGGATCCTGGGACTGGCAGCGGTGGTCCTGATCCACGAACTGGCCGAAATCGTCGTCATCGCCAACGGTGTCCGCGCCGGCCGGGTCAGCAAGTACGGCACCATCCCGGTCACCCAGGACACCGTCCCCAGCCTGGAACCGGCCCGGTGAGCCAACTGGCACCGGTGCGGACCAGCGCCCCGCCCCGGCCGTGGAGACGGCGGGGCGGGCTGCTGATCGGCGCGCTCCTGCTCGCCGGAGCCGATCTGTTCATCAAGGCACAGGCGGAAGCCAACCTCGCCCGGGGCGAGGTGATCGAGACGCCGCTGCTGACGATCAAGCTTCTGTACAACACGGGGGTGGCCTTCAGCCTCGGCGCGGCCCTGCCCACCGGCGTTGTCGTGGCCGGTACCGGGGTCGTCATCGCCGCGCTGCTGTCCTGGCTGACCGTCAGCGCCCCGAAGATGTCCAGGACCTCCTTTGCCGGCGGAATCCTTGTCGCCGGCGGGGGCATCGGGAACTTCATTGACCGGCTCGACGGGCGCGGGGTCGTGGATTATCTGCACAGCGGATGGTTCCCGACGTTCAACCTCGCCGACGTCTTCGTCACCGTCGGCGTCGCCGTCCTGGTCCTGGGAACGTTGCTGCCCGGGAAGGACCCGGAGAACAGGGCGTGAATCTGGGCGGGTACTTCGCCGAGGCCGTGCAGTCCGGAGCCCTGCTCCTGGCCGTGCCTCTGGCGGTCATTGCCGGTCTGGTCTCGTTCATCTCACCCTGCGTCCTGCCCCTGCTCCCGGGCTATCTGGGCTACGTCTCCGGTCTCGCCGGAACCGATGAAAAGGCCGCACGCCGGCGGACCACCGCCGGCGTGGGGCTCTTCATCCTCGGCTTCGCCGCGGTCTTCACCCTGTACGGTGCGGCGTTCGGGACCATCGGGTCCTGGCTGGTGAGCTGGAGCGATGAGATCACCCGCGTCCTGGGCGCGGTCGTCATCGTCATGGGTGTGGCACTGTCCGGGAAGATCCCGTTCCTGCAGAGCACGGCCAAACTGGCCTGGAAACCGAACACCGGCCTGGCTGGCGCCCCGCTGCTGGGCATCGGGTTCGGGCTGGGCTGGACCCCCTGCATCGGCCCGACCCTCAGCGCCGTGCTGGCGCTGAGCACCACCACCGGGTCGGCCTGGCGCGGGGCGCTGCTCGGCTTCGCGTACTGCATCGGCCTGGGCATCCCGTTCCTCCTCGTCGCCCGCGGATTCAGCTGGGTCACCGGCACCCTGGGCTTCGTCCGCCGAAACATCAGGACCTTCAACCTCGCAGGAGCCGCGACCCTGGTCCTGATCGGCGTCCTGATGGTCTCCGGTGTTTGGACCACCTGGATCCTGAGCCTGCAGAACCTGATCGGAACCTTCACCACGCCCATCTGATCCACCCCGCCGGAATGAAACCCGTCAGGGGCCCACCGAGAGGTGCACGACCAATGCTTGGCATCATCGCAGCGGCGGCAGCCATGTTCGCCGCCACGAACATTGACGACATCGTCGTGCTGACCGTCCTGTTCCTTGCCTCCTCGAAAGGCCGGCCCCGGCCCTGGGAGATCGTCGGCGGGCAGTACCTGGGATTCATCACCCTGGTCGGCATCAGCGTTCTGGCCGCCCTGGGGCTGACGCTTGTCCCGGACGAATGGGTCGGCTGGCTCGGCCTGGTCCCTTTGGGAATCGGCGTCATCGGCCTGATCCGTTTCCTGCGCCAACGCGGGGAAGAGGAGGAAGAAACTGCCATCAGCGCAGTCGGCCTGCTCAGCGTCGCCGGTATCACCATCGCCAACGGCGCGGACAACATCGCCATCTATACCCCGATCTTCCGGACCATGGCGCCGCAGGACACCGTGGTCACCATCATTGTGTTCCTGATCCTTGTTGCCGTCTGGTGCGCACTGGGACGCGTTGTAGGCACGCACCCCAAAGTCACCGAAAACCTGGAGAAGATAGAACACTGGCTGGTCCCTGCGGTGTTCATCGGGCTGGGCCTGTTCATCCTCATCAGCTCCGGCGTCCTCACCCGGCTGTTCAACGCCTGAGAAATCACGAGTCGTGAGAGGAGAACACTGCCAGGGTCAGGAGGAACCATAAGAGAGACACCTATCGGGCTGTTACTCGATGCCCGGGCGGCCCGGAAACGAGGCAGCGCTGCGATCCTGGAACGTCAACGGGAACGACTGGCAGAGATCGTCACCTACGCACGGACACGCTCCCCGTACTACCGCCGGCTCTATCAGGGCCTGCCGGCCCGGATCACCGACCCGGGACTGCTGCCCGCGACGACGAAGGCCGCACTGATGGCCATTTCGATGACTGGGTCACAGACCCAGCCGTGACACTGGAGGAAATGCAGTCGTTCGTCGCTGACACATCACTGGTCGGCGCAAAATTCCTCAACCGGTACACGGTCGCTACGACATCCGGTACGACCGGCACCCGGGGAATCTTCCTGCTCGACACCAGATCCCTGGCCGTGGCCAAGGCCCTGACATTCCACATGCTCAGTTCCTGGCTCACCCCGGCCGACATCAAAGAGATCATCCGTCGGCGCGGGCGGACCGCCATGGTCATCGCCACCGGCGGCCACTTCGCCTCAGCAGCAGCCGCGGCCGCGCTCCAAAACGGGCCAGGCAGGCAACGCGTGGCTGTGTTCCCGGTCCAGACACCGATGCCGGACCTCGTCGCCCAACTGGACAGCTGCCGCCCGGCCCTTCTAGCCCCCTACGCCTCCACCGGCCGGCTGCTGGCCTTGGAGCAGGAAGCAGGACGGCTGAACATCCACCCCGTTGCCGTTATTCTCTCCGCCGAGGGACTGCCTGCTGGAGACTACGCCAGGATCGGCGCAGCGTTCGGAGCCAAGGTCCTCCACAGCTACGCAGCGACCGAATGCCCCTTTCTGAGCTACAGCTGCCGGGAAGGCTGGCTTCACATCAACAGCGACTGGGTCATCCTTGAACCGGTCGACGCCAACCACAAACCTGTCCCGCCCGGCCAGCCCTCGCACACAGTGCTGCTGAGCAACCTGGCCAACCGCATACAACCCATCCTGCGCTACGACCTGGGAGACAGCGTCACCACAAGGACGGACCCGTGCCCGTGCGGGGACCTGACGCCGGCCATACACGTACAGGGACGAACAGCGGAGCTGCTGACCTTCCCGGGAAGCGCCGGGCTCCCCGTTCCAGTGACACCCCTGACGCTGAGTACGGCGCTGGACAAAGTTCACGGCCTCACTAAAGGTCAGATCATCCAAACAGGACCCCAGAGCCTCACCCTCCGGCTACAGCCCGCTGCTGGTGCGGATCCTGCGAGGATCTTCGAAGCAGCCCGATCCGAAATCGCCGCCGTGCTGACCAGCCACGGACTGGGCAACGTCACCCTAACCAGAGACCCCGGTCCTCCGCGCCTCACCCCAGGCGGCAAACACCGCACAGTCATCCCGCTGCCCCCGTAGGGCAGGCCAGTTATCCCGAACTACGCGGCGTTCCTGGTGGTGATGGTCCCGCCCGGAATGGCTGCCGCGGCGGGCCGGCGGATTGGACGCCGCCAGTGCCAAGGCCGTGATCTTCAGCGGCGCAACACGCAACTCCTTGGTCGTACTCCCCCTGGTCCTGGCCCTTCCCGAGCCGCTCGCCCTGGTATCCCTCGTCGTCGTCACCCAGACATCATTAGTGGAGCTCATCGGGATGGTGGCGTACGTCAAGATCGTCCCCTGGATCATCATGACGGACCGACCCCTCCAGCTAAGTCGCATCCCATCCCCATAGGCGGCGGCTGGTGCTGGTACTCAGGCTTCACCAAGGCCGCGGACACGGACTCGGTACTCAACGGCTTCCCGCGTGTGTTGATGCGGCTGGCGCTGGCGTAGGCCGCTTCCTGAACATCTTTTCCACCATGCCCATGGCCCGGGTGGCTGCGGCCCAGTAGAGGATGCCTGCTGCCAGGGAAACGGCGACGGCCAGGCCCTTCTGCGCCGGATCGACAAGCGGGTACACCAGCCAGTGGGTGACGTAGATGTACAGCGAGGCGCTGGCCAGCAGTGCCGTGACCCGGTGCAGTCCGCGCGGGACGGTCAACGTTGGCAGCCAAAGCAGGATGAGGAAGCCCACCAGGATGGTTGCGCTGCGGTACTGGTCGTCGAAGGATTCAGGGATAGTGAGCAGGGCAATGGCTGTCACGGCTGCCCGCTGCCACAGCGTCCGCGACGCGGCCGCGGCCCAGCCCAGCCCGAACAACCACAGGACCGGCCCCTGCCCCGGATACCGGCTGTCAACAAGGCCGAAGAGCAACGGCAGATCAACAGCAATCAAGGCAAGGGCGAAGGCCCACGGCCACCTGCGCTGGGCTCGGTCAGCGGCAGGAATTGCCATCAGCGCAGCGAGGCCCAGCAGGATGTAGACCAGGATCTCGATAAACCAGAACCGGGAATAGTCGGTCCATCCTTCCGGCCCCAGCAGGGAGTTCAGCAGGAAAACATTCGCCCAGGTATAGGTATCCGTCACGGCAAAGGCTAAACCTATGACCGCAACGCTTGGCACCACGATCCGGGCAACGCTGCGCAGTTGCCGCCGGAGCCGGGCACCGCGGGTACCGGTCAGCTGGAAGCGCGCAAAGTTATAGCCGGCGACGGCGATGAGTACGTGGGCGGTCCCTTCCCAATGGAAGAAACCTATATGCGTGGAAACAATGAAGATGATGGCAATGGCGCGGAGCACAATCCCGGTTTCCATCGGGGCAAGCAACCGCTGGTGCCAGCTCCGGGAATTTCGCGCGACCTGCCCGGTCGGCCGGACCGCAGGCTCACCCGCGGCCGCGGGCGGCGTCCCCTGAGCCCGGTGCGGGGCAGGCACAAGTTCGCAGACCGGCATCAGGTGCCAGCCCTGCGGGATGTAGCCGAGGGAACGCTCCAGCCGGACGGACGCTGCGACGTAGGACAGCGAGTCACCGCCCAGGGAAACAAAGCTGTCCGTGTCGGCGATCTCGTCCTGTTCGAGGACCTCCGCGAAGATCCGCCGCACGTCAGCCGGGTCTCCTGCCGGTTCCGGCGCAGTGCCACTACCATCGGTGCTGTCATCATCCGGTGACGCCAGGGCCAGGACCGCGGGGTAGTCCGGCTTTCCGTTGTCGAGGCGCGGTATGGACCTCACGGCATGAAGCTGGACAGCTGAACGCGGCAGGCCCAGGTCCTGGGCAAGGGTCTTGGCCACCAGGGCAAGATCGTGGCTTCCTTCCACCGCGGCCACCACTGCGTCGTCCGAGCCGGCAGCGGCGGCGGTCAGGCCAAAATCGGCCAGGAGCCGTTCCACCTGGCCCAGGTCCACCCGCAGGCCGACGATTTTGACGAACCGGCTGCGCCTGCCAACGATTTCATAGAGGCCATCGGACCCGCACCTGGCGAGGTCACCGGTGTGAAGCTCGGTGACGACCCGTCCCAGGGCAAGGTCCTCCGGCTGTTCGGCGTACCCCAGCATGACGTTGGGACCTGAGTAGACGAGCTCGCAGGCATCCAGGCCGGGGACGGGCTCCAGCCGGAAGGATCCACCGGGGACGGGCACTCCTATGGCGTGGGGGTGTTCTGCGGCCAGGTCAGGCGGCAGGTAGGCCATGCGGGCCGTGGCTTCGGTCTGCCCGTACATTACAAACAGGTCCCAGCCCTGCCGCCTGCCCAGTTCCGCGTAGGAACGCACGCGGTCCGGATCGAGCCGGCCGCCCGCCTGGGTGATGTAGCGCAGGCCGGGCAGGTCCATGTGCTCAAATCCGACGCGTTCGAGGAGATCGAACGTGTAGGGCACGGCGGCGAAGGATGTGACGTTTTCGGTGCGGGCCAGTTCCCAGAAACACGGGTCCACTACTGAAAGGTTGGTCAGCGCCAGGGACGCGCCCACCAGGAGGTGGCTGTTCACCACGCTCATCCCGTAGCAGTAGGAGAGCGGAAGCGTGGTGGCCGCGGTGTCGCTGGGGCGCAGGTGCAGGTATTCGGCTATCGCCGAGGCGTTGGCCTGGACGGCTTCGGCGGACAGGCGAACGAGTTTGGGGGAACCGGTGGATCCGGAGGTGCTCAGCAGAAGCGCCAGCTCCGGGTGCAGCTCATGCCGGGTTTCGTCCCGCCGTACGTCCAGTACCGCCTCGCCCTGGGACGCGCGGACCACGATGTCGGGATCGTAGGCGGCGACGAGCGCCTCGGCGGCGGTCCCGCCGGCTGCGGGCAGGATCAGCAATGGGTTGCCGGAGGACAGGGCCGCGAGGTAGGCCACCAGGGACGGCAGGGAATTCCCTGCCTCAAGGGCAATGAGCCGCCGGGCGGGGCCGAAGGTTCGGGCCATGTCCTCTACGCGGCGTGCCAGTTCGCCGTAGCTCACTGATTGGTTTTTGGTCCTGATGGCGGTGCGGTCTCCGAAGCCGGCCAGTGTGGCGGCGAACGAGACTCCTGCCAGTTCTGGCTGTACAGTCACAATCCAGCACAGTAAAGGTAAAGCTACCCTAACTCAACTGGACATTCCCTGGGACAGCGCCACCACGACAGCGACACGATTACAGCCGCCTTTCAAGGGCGACCTGACCTGGAAGAGCGAGCAGGCCACCCCTTCTCCTTCACACACTCGGTTTGACGGAACGGGAAGGACGAATAGTGGTGTCAGACCGCCTGCTGGGCCGGGTCATCCCCGGACTGCTCCGCACTGCGGGCACCGGGCAGAGCAGGACCCTCACCGCCCGCTTCACTGACCTGTGCCCGGTATCTCATGCGGCGGATTCGCCCGGTCATCGACACCATCAGCATCACAACGGCTATAACCATGAACGCTGTCATCACGAAGCCAAGGAAGCCCGGGGTCACCTGGTCGGGGCTAAGACCTGGTCTTAGCCCATTCTCGCCAGCGCTCGGGGAGGGGGTTGCGCTGAAGGCAATGATTCCCTGGGCCAGAGAATCGACTAACGATAGCTTCATGTATTCCTTGCAGTTCTGTCCGGGTTACGCGCCCTCCGGAGACGGCCGGGCAGACCGTCCTGTTCACGAAAGATTTTCACGACAACAGGGCGGAGGGGTCGTGAAAGTTTTGGGGCCATGCCGTCGTGCAACTATCCAGCCGGGGGCCTCCGTACCAGTGCTGAGCCGGCGGCGGCCCGCGTTACCTGATCATCTTGCGGACCTGGTGCCCGCGTACCGCGACTCCTACCGCATGGAGAACCAGACCAATTCCGATCACGGGCAAAGAAGCGAAAGCCAGCCCCTGATTCTGCGTAGCATTGCCCAGGATGCTAATAACGAGGCCTGCGGCGATGAACCCCATGGCACCAAACACCAAGGCTTTGTAAAACTTAGAGGCACCATTCCAAAACTCATTCAGCACGAAAGGAGTCTACCGCTCAGCGGGCAGGACACCTGGCGGGGCAGGCAAAATACGGTCCACCAATGAGCCGGCGCCTTTGTCTCCAGCCCTTGGGAGCAGTTCACTCCCCCGCTTTTGCCGCCCTTTCCTCAATGTTTGCCACGGTGATGCGTCTTGTCACAGGCGCCGCCTTTACCGCCGGCCGCCCCGGCACTTTCCGGACACTTTCCGGCTGCCGTAGGAGTCCAAACTGTGCGTACAGGCCAGGCGAGGCAACCAAAGATCAGGGCAATCCGGGCCCCTGCAGCAGAGCAAGGCACCAGAAAATGAGGATGTACGGTCATAGCCCCGGCCCCCAACTTCGTCTGGCCCTGACGGTTGGAAAGCAGAACATCAACACAACCGGCACGAAAGCGAAAAATGACGTCTCCAGCAGCTGGCACGTCAGATCAACTACTTTGCGCCGCCCTGGGACCGTCGAGCGTGGACGGCCCTGGACCACAGGCGCCGGGTTACCTTCCCCAACAATTGCAGGATTGGATACAGGGGCGGACCGACCCCAGCGCAGGTGTGTAATACGCCAGGCCTGGCGAGTCAGGCAATTATCTGTGGATAATGTCTGGCCCTGGTGCTGCCTTCCCAGCAAACCACAAGGTTCAGGTAGGCATAATGGACCGAAGCTCCGGTCAACCGCTATTTGACCGGAGCTTCACCAATTGAGCGGAACCATGGCTGGGGCTGTGTGGTGCAGTATTAGCCGGCTGCTCCCCCACACATCCCTGTCGTGCGTCCGGAAGTTATCCATGCGGCGTTTCAGTCTGGCGGCAATGGCACTCCTGGGTTTACTTGGGGTGACATTTATCGCGCCCGGCGTCCACGGCACAGACCAGATCGTAGGAATTCTGTTCGCCCTAACTGGACTAATCGGCGCGGTCGCAGTGGCGGCATCCAAGCGGTCGCAGTGGCGGCATCCAAGGGGAAAAGCTCTTAAGCATTCAGGATGCATCATGGGCCGGTAGCCCTGCAGGGTTGCCACCGGCCCCTTCTGATTTCCGGGTAAGTTGGAGACATGCCCTTCCGATTCTTGTCCATTACGCACGCCTTCCAAGGTGTCGCTGCCGTTGCAGCCGCGGTCGCACTCTCGGGCTGCGCCCAGCAGCTTTCGGTCGAGAACGCTGATATCCCATCGTGGGAGGCCACCGCGCTCCCGACCACTGGCGCAGCAGTGGCCGAGGGCGCCGGCAAAATCCTGGATGCGGAGCCCGTCAGCAACATCTTGACCGTGCCTGAAGGCAATTACACCCTTGTGCTGGCATGTGACGGCGGCGGCAAAGCCTTCCTGACTGCACGCGTGGAAGAACGCGAGCTGATCGACTTTGGTGCTGCCTGCAACGGTGCCCGCGAAAGTATTAAACTCCGTATTCCGCAATCGGGCCCCGTGGAATTCACAGCATCAAGCGTGGACGCGCCTCTGCTTTACGCATACCAGCTCGTTCCTCGACCTTAGCCACTGCAACTGCCGGTCATCAGGGCACCAGCCTGAGCACCTGAACGGCCACCGCGATAAATGTCCCCCCAAACGAAGGGGTCCATGTCCCAGATCCTTACCTCAGCCGGTCAGCACACCCACAGCGGTCAATTAGACTGGCAGTGCGCTCACGCACGGGTGATGAGGGCGGCACAAGGCTGGAATCTTTGCGCGGAGGCCCAGTACCGAGGGCTGAGTCAATTAGCCGAGCCCGACCGCCCTTCCAAACAGGCTGAAACCGACGAACGCCACAATGTTGAGGAGTGCGTGGGCGATGACAAGTGGCATCACACGGCGGCTCTTGGTATAGATCAGTGCAAAGACCACGCCCATCACGGCATTGCCAATAAACGGCCCGAAACCCTGGTACAGGTGGTAACTGCCCCTCAGCGTGGAACTGGCAAGAATGGCCAGGGGCACTGACCAGCCAAACTTCCCAAAGCGGTCCAGCAGATAACCCACCACGATGACTTCCTCGACGATCGCGTGCCGCACCGCTGACAGAACCAGCACGGGAACCGTCCACCAGTAAGGGTCCAGGGCGCTGGGAATGATCGCTGTCGTGATGCCCAGTGCCCGCCCGACCGCGTAGAGGCCCAGTGAGGGGACGCCTATCAGGGCGGCAAGCCCGAGCCCCTGCAGCATGTCCATTCCGGGGCGGGCAAAATTAAAACCGATTCTTGTGAAGGCCGAAACACTGCCGTAGCCGTTGCCGGTGTTCGTTCTGTGCTGCTCGGTCAGGAAGTAGAACACCAGAACGACAGGTACCAGCGCGAAGAAGATTTCCAGCAGCTGATATGTCAGGTCAAAGTATTCGCGCGTGCTTTGGGAGTTGTTGAGTGTGGAGGTGCCCTGAGCCAGCGGCGCGCTGGTTATTTTGTCCAGAAGCTGCACCACGGAGTAGACGGCGGATTGTCCTAACGACAGTCCCAGTACTATCAAGACTTCGATCCGCAGACGGCGGCGGGAAGGAACCAGCATGGTCCTATCTTGCCTGCAGTTGCCAGGTCTCTTCCGGGATGCCGCAAAGACACCACAAGAAAGGCCGCCCGCTGACGGATCGGCTATCGGACCCATTTCTACTGGCTGCCGTCAAGACTCCTGCGATGGCGGCTAACTTCTCCGTTGGCGCTTCATTGGCTTTTCTAACCGTGCTGCGTTGAACCGGACGGTACCGTGTGTACTATTCGGCTGACGCCGGAACCACCTGCACGCAAAGGGTCAGTATGCAGGCCCAGGTATTGGCGCTCACGCCTTCAAGGGCGACGACGGCAGCCCTTGGATCTGGGCTGCCCCCGGACGGGATGTTGCCTTCACGGATGGAGACAGGCATTGGCTTACCTGTGCACACCCTGCGACCGTTTGGCTCCTGAAAGTCGCCGTCATGGCGATGGACTGCGCGATGCTGTTTGGTTGGCACCCCGTTTTGGCCGATAATGTGCAGCGGTGGGTGTTCCTTGTCCTTGTGGGGGGAGATCCTGTTTCTTCGTCCCGGAGCACGTGCCGAACGGGGTGGGGCTGGCTCCCGGTCTCAGCACGTCTGGAGCCAGCCCCGCTTTAAAGTTTGGAGCCAATGCAGTGAGGGCAGCATCACCGAGGCCTTGCTTTAACTGCCCGTCTCTCCATCACTCCCCTCCTCAGCGCTCGTGCAGGCCACTGCAGACACTCCTTTTGCAGTATTAACCCCACGATTACGCGCGTAGTGCAGACGGGAACGGACAAGCAGTCTCCGAACCCTCCTGAGTTCTCAAGCGGATGCACCGAGGTCGCCTGCACTAAACGACGTTCTTCCTACAACCAGTCCTTGCCCGGCAGGACGGTTCCTTTTGGCCCCTCCCGGGGCGCCCGGGACGTTGACCGAGCACTTGAGTTGAAGACCCGCGAGGAAACGGCCGATGACCCCGGCCAGGCGTGTCTAAGGGAAGCGGGGGCGCGGGGTTCGCCCCAGCGATAGCCGCTTTGTGGTGCCGTCTGGCTGGGTTTCCGGCCGGTCAAGTGCCCTTGAGGGAGGCCCTGCTACGCAGGATGCTGCTGGCCAATGGGACTGCACATGCCTGACAGTCAGGGCCTGCGGGGCAAGGGACGAGATAGATCCTGCACACCCGGGGCCGGCTCCAGCTGCCGCAGGAGGCGCAGGTTGAGCCAACAGAACACCGCAAGCCCCAGGTACAGGCATAGTTCCATCACCTCGCCATATTCTGAGATAACGAAAGTCGGTTCCGGCCAGATTAGTAGGCGGAACAGGCGATAGCCCGCGGCCAACAGGAAGGCCGGCACGAGAAAGAGCGGTGGAACGAGCAGGTGTTTGGGCGCAACGTCCCGCCGTGAGCCGACCGCTGCCCACACCAGCGGGGCACATGCACCGTACAGGCTGGCAAGGAGCATGGCGGAGGGGACCAGCTCCTGCACTCCCCGGAGGTTGTGCAGGTTGGTCTCCCCCTGACGGTTGACCGCATCCAGGTCTTCGGGGGTGTCCCAGCCAAAGATGCGCTGGCCCCAGGAGATCTCCTCGCCCGTGAGAAACCAGACGCCGAGAGTGACCACACCATAGAGCAGTGCGATGCCCAGACGCCCGGCCCGGAGCAGGCGGAGGGTGATCAGGGGCAAGAAGATGCATGCGCCCAGCAGGCAGAGAACCTGGAGCCATTCGATCAGGGAATCCTCGTCAACCAGCCAGAGATAGAGCTCCTTGAAGGGAACAGTAGCCGCGGCGACAACGGCGAGGATAAAGGGAAGCAGGGCCACCAGCAGCGCCTGGCGCGGGGCGATTCCCCAGGTCTGGGAATCGGTTCTGAACCGTACAGCTGCTGGGGTGTACCACCGAGGGATGGCTGGCATCTTGCCTCCTTGACAAACTGGCTGGGGCCAAGTGTCAGTCGTTGATTCACAAGCGATTCCCCAGCGTCCCATGCCCAAAATCTGCTAGGGAAGATTCACGGGGAAGTTATGCGGGTTTCCGCACCCGCATTTCGAGAGGTACACAGCCGGCCCCCAGCCAGTGGCGAAGGGTGAAGAACAAGCGCGCGCAGTAGGCTGCCGGGCTCAGCTGCCCTGGCACCGACCGGTTGCCGCAGTTTGTTCCGGACCATAACGAGGTCCCCCGGTGGTGTGCCTGCATCACTTGGCCGATCGGTTTGCAGGCCGCCGGGAGTCCCGTCGAGTTTGACCCGGGCCGTGGCAGTTTTGCAGTTCTGATTTTTCGCCAGGGTCAGCGCAGGACGCCCAGGGCGTTACCTACGATGTCGAACAGGTCGGTGTTGTCCACGCTGCCGTGCAGTTGCTCGGAGCCTGGGCCGTAGGCGTACACGGGCACGTCGGCGCCGGCGTGGTTGCCCGAGGCGTAGGTCAGCCAGAGACTGGCTTCCTTGGAGCCGTCCTTGACGTGGGGCGGGTCGCTCGGGGTCCGGAAGGTGGCGGGGCCGAAGTTTTTCGGGTCCGTTGCGCCGGTTCCGTTGGTGATCCCGGTTGAGCGGTCCGTGTCCTTGGAGTTTCCGTCGGACCGGGTAGGGGTGGAGTTATTGGCGGGGTTGCCGGAGTCGACGTTGACGGGGGGTCCGGCTGCTTCGGCATTGGTGAAGGTGCCCTTTTCGATGATGTTGAAACCCCCGGTTTCGTGGTCTGCGGTGACGATGACCAGGGTGTTGCCGTCCTTCTTGGCGAAGTCCAGGGCTGCGGCGACGGCGTCGTCGAAAGCTTTGACTTCCTCCAGGGTCTGGGCCGCGTCGTTGTCGTGGGAGCGTTTGTCGATCAAGGCACCTTCAACCTGCAGGTAAAAACCCTTGCCGCTGGTTTTCCGGTCAAGAAGCTCGATGGCTTTCTTTGTCATCTCCGACAGGGAGGGCTCCTTCGCCTCGGGATCTTCGGGGTTGTCCTGCTTGGCTTTTTCGACGGTCAGGTTTCCCGTGTTGAACAAGCCAAAGACCTTCTCCTGTGCGGCCGCGTTCAGGGCTGTCCGGGTGGCAGGGATTTGGTTGGAGACTGAACCCAGGATTGCGTAGCCCTGCTCCTTCAGCGCGGTTTCATTCGAGGCATCGAAGCGGCCCAGGCCGCCACCGAGAATGACGTCCGCGGTGCCGTTGCGGGCAATCTGGTCTGCGATCGGGGTCACCCGCACATCACTGGCAGGCAACGGTTTGCCGGTGATCTCGGTGTCCTGGCACGCGTCGGCGGAGTAGTCGGGTCCCTGGCAGCCACGGGACAGGACGTGGCTCACCTGCCCGGCCGGCGACGCGTCGGTAACTTCGGCGGTGGAGACATTGCCGGTGCGGTAGCCGGCCTGCTTGGCCAACTCCATGATCGTCGGCACCACGGCCCCCTTGGCGTCCACCCCGAGGGCAGCGTTATAGGTTTTAATCCCGGAGGCCCAGGCCGTGGTTGCGGCGGCGGAATCGGTAACCAGTTCCGGATTAAAGTCGGCCTGGCCCGGCTGGCCGGACTTTTTCTGCACAGCGTAGGTGCTGACGGAGCCGTGAACAGGGAGGGTTTCCATCACCAGCCTGCCCTCGGCCCCGTAGAAACGCTCCCTGCCCGCCGTGACTTGGGTTCGGCCCATGCCGTCACCAAGCAGGTAGATAACATTCTCGGCTGTGGCAGGTGCTGACTTCGTGGCGTTAAACACCGCGTACCAGATCATCCCGGTTGCCACGGCTGCTCCCAGGACGACCCAAATGATCCTGCGTATCTTCCGTTCAGAGTCGGCGGGCGTGACGGCGGCCGGAGCTTGTGTCATCGGCGGTGCTTTCCTGTTCAGCGGCGGGGGCGTATGTCGGCTTCAGGGGCGGCGGTGTTTGTAGGGCTGGCCCTAGACGGTACCGCAGCCGCAGCGCCACCCATGGGTTTCTCGAAGCAATGGAATTGGATCCATTCAGAAAGGATACGGCTCGTGTTCCAGGACATCGAGTAAGTGCAGGACAACTCAGCCTTAATCCGGTTGGGCCGGCCCTGCCTTACTAAGCGGTGAGGCCCACCAGCGGGGTCTGTTCCAGAGGCAGCCCTTAAACAAGAGCCTCCTCGCAAGTGCCCGACGGAAAATGCAATTCGTCTTCGTCTTCTGTTTTCTAAGAGCGTGTTTCAGACTCCCGAAATGACTACGTGGCCGACCGGACAGGAATACGGGCACAGGGCAGTACATGGAGGCGGCAGCGCAATTGTTCATCCCTGGTCCTTAGTGCCGTCCTTTATGCATCCAATAAGAGGATCTGCGGCTCTGCGTTATGCAAATGTGACAACGTCGTGGGTTTTCGAGTAGGGTCAGACGCGTGCCGGTCTCAGAATGCGGCACTCCTGAGCAGATTGCCTAACTCTGCCGCTGCCTCGGGATCCGTTCGCATCATTCGTCCGGCAGAGACGGGGAAACCAATTGTGGCCTGCTTCGGGCAGGCCTTGGGGTGAAGCCGCGACTCCTGCCTTGTGCTGGAACTGCGGCCGGGTGTCTCCCATCCGAATCCGACAGCTAACCCCGCAGGCAGTGGGAGAGGCCCTTTCATGTCCATTCGCCGTGCTCACGGCCGCCACCGCGCGGTCCCCGTCCACACCAGCGCCCTTGCAGTCCTGACCAAGTCCGTCACCGACAACGCCGGCGGTGTGGGCCGCCAGGCGGCCGTCATCGCAGCAGCTTCCGGACTCGTTCTTACCAGTGGCGTTGCAGCCCAGGCAGCAGATGCCCCGACCCAGCGCGAGGCAGAGCCGGCCTCGACCCTGGAGGTTGCCAGCCAGGTCCAGGCGCCGCTCAGCGCAGACTCGACAGTCCAGATTTCCTACGAGCGCCCCGCCGTAAAGACGACGCCCGCTCCTGTCATCGAAGCGCCAACGCCTGTCGCCGTTCAGGCACCCAAGGCGGCCGTGCCCGCCGCGACTGCCGTCGCGAACGCCGCAGCGCCGGCCAAGGCCCAAGTCACCGTCACCCCCGCCCCTGCTGCCGCGCCGGCAGCCGCCCCGGCAGGCGGAGTCAACGCCACCATGGTCTCCTCGGCCTACGCCCAGATCGGCATGATCCAGGACTGCACACGACTGGTCGAGAACGCTCTTAACGCTGCCGGCATCCCTGTCGGAGACCTCGGTCCGATGCAGTTCATGAACTACGGCACTGTAGTCTCCGATCCGCAGCCCGGTGACATGGTCATGCAGCCCGGCCACGTAGGAATCTACGTCGGCAACGGCCAGGTTCTCAGCTCCGGCCTGAACGGCAAGAACGAAACCGCCGTTCACCCGCTGACGTGGATGACGTCAAAGGGTGCTGTCACCTTCGTACGCGCAGGCTAATAAATTTCTGAAGGCCGGCGATTCGGTGCCTTGGGGGCGGCGAATCACCGGCCTTCAGTATCTCTTGAGCAGCATGGGCCTCTGAACGCCGGTTTTTAAACTACCGGCCTGTTCGCAAGGACCAGACCGGCCGCTCGGTCACAGTTTGGGTACGGCCTGCCGCGACTGCTTCTTGTCGGCGTGCAACTGGCCCTCATGGAGCGATCTCGGCAGGAGCCTGGCTTCCAGACGTGCGGGAAGAGTATTGGAATCTCGTAATGCCCTTTTAACTTCCTGAACGTCGGCCCATGTTGGAGCCCCGGGGCCGGGTTTCGCGTTTGCAGCAGCGGAGTAGACCTGGAGTTCGTAAGCGTGACGGAGCCTGGTCAGTGATTCGATGGCCGGGCCGTTGAACCGGGCTTGATACATCAGCCGGCTGGTGAAATTCCGCGGTGTTTCCGCGGGGCTCGGACGGTAACCATGATCAACGGCGCTTTCGGTCGTCTCGGCCCAGGCGATGCTGGCTGCTTGTCCCGGACTTGACCTGAGAAATCGGCGCTTTCGTCCACCGGATCTGACGATGCGGACCAGAAATGGTGCGGAGGCCAGAAGTAGCAGGGCCAAAACCGCGCCCGTGAAAACGCTGCGATCCATACCGGAAGGGGCGGACGTGCCCGGCGTGCCGACGCCTGGAGGTCCTGGGGCAGGAGTCGGGGATATCCCGATGTCCGGCACGGGCAAGCCTTCGGATCTGAAGTCGTCCTCTACCGCGAGCCCTTGAGGAGTTGCCGGTTGCTGCGCATAGCCGGGGACGACTCCGCGGGAAGGAGTCGGTTCGAATCTAACCCAGCCGGCACCGCGGAAGTACAGCTCTGGCCAGGCATGGGCGTCCTTGGAATCAACGGCGAATTCGGGCAGCTCTTCCCCGCCGACCATAACGGTGTTCCCGGTTGGGTCCCCTGGGGCGTAACCGACGGCGACGCGGCTCGGGATCCCGGCCAGCCGTGCCATGACAGCCATGGTTCCGGCGAAGTGGACGCAGTAGCCGGCTTTTACTTCAAGGAACCGTCCAATGACTTCAAGGCCGGTGCCATCGTAGTTTCCTTCGACGGGTGCCTGCAGGGAGTAGGTGAAGTCGCCACCCCGCAGGTAATTTTGGATGGCCATTGCTTTGTTGTAGGGCTTGATCAGGTCCTCGGTGAGGTATTGTGCGGTTTCCCTGACGATGGGTGGAAGCTCCCCGGGCAGGGAGCTGAACCCGGCATCGACCTCATCTTCCCTGACAGGGCCCATGCCGGCCAGTGACTCACTCGTTAACTCCGGTGTTGAACTGATCACCTGATAGCTTTGCCAGGCTGCTGTCTCCCCCTTGGCCGACAGCACAGTCAGGTTTCGCGGGTCCCATGTCCACCTGCCATCAAGTCCAGAGATGCTCACCGGGGCATAGGGTGCCAGCAACCAGGGACTCGTAAAACTTCGGGTATCGATCCGGGTGGTGATCACACTCCCGCTACGGACCGGAAGGCCGGCTCTCTTTCCCATCTCCCTGATGCCGGACCGGCGCGAATCCAGGCGTGGGTCCGGCTGCCATCGTTTGCCCGAAAAGTCCTCCAGTGTCGCAAGCCGCAGATACAGTGGTTCATCGGCAGTGGTGGCATACGTGATTCGACCAAAACCGTCAGGCTCCCTGAGCGAGTTTCCCAGCGTTATGCTTGGGTCGAGCCCGGACGCGGCGCCCCACCACTGCAACCGGGCTCCCTGGGGAAACGTTCCTGCGTTGAAGCCCGGGATGACGGTTGGCAGAAAAAGAGTCAGGCTAAGCGCGGCCGCCCCGAGAGACACAGCACGAGCGAGGTAGCCGGCAGTTGAGTGCGCTGCCCGGCTGTGTACATCAAAGCTTTCCCGCCACTGCCCCGAGCCAAGGAGGAAGATGTAGCCGGCGGCCGCTGCAGTAAACGCGGGAACACCCACGCTTTCGGGAATGATGACTGCGGGGATGGAAAGGACAGCCAGCAGGGGCAGGCCACTGGTCGCCGGCATCCTGCAGGTGATGGCCAGGGTATCAACGAGCACTGCCGTCAGACCGATGGTCGCGCAGGTAATCAAAAGGATTCCATCACCAGGGACCACCGGTGCCAACTCGGATGACACGGTAAGTTCGGCGTTTTCGAGCAGAAAAGCCAACCGGTCTCCAGCCTCGGGCCTCGGAATGATGCCCAGAGTGCTTTGCTCACGGAAAAATTGCCAGATCAACGCCCCCGCAAGGGCCACAAGACCCGCACCCATGATGAGGGCAGGGGGCCAACGGAGGCTCCGCGCCCCTGCCGTCGCCCCCAACACGGCCACGGCAGTAGACACTACGTTTGGAAGCCAGCTCCAGCCATCAAGGACTCCATGGATGCTGAGCGATACAAGGACCACTGCCGCCACAGCTGCTACCGACACCATCAAGTGCCGCTGACCGCCAGCGGTCTGTGCGCGCTGCTCCGGTGAGCGCCACTGCTCTCGTGGATCGGGCGCCAGGAGCGACCGGCGTCTTATCGTCGTGGCGGTTTCCATCGAGATGACGTTCTGGCCCGTTACAGAACTAAGGAAACAGATGGATCAGAACCGTCAACGAGATACTCCTCAGCGCACATCGTCTCTTGTGCCCGGAGAAGGTGCTTTTGCCCGTAACAGATCTCCTGCCCGCGGAGCCCCTGATTAGTTGGCGTCATGGATACCTTCCTCACACTGCCAAAGGAAGAGCCCGGGACCCGGGGCCGGACGCCTCGCAGGAATAACAGCTCAAACGCGTTACTCCGGTGAAAAGTTCCGTTCCCCCGTAGATTCGCCCCGGCCAGGTTCGATCCAGCTGATGCTGTAACGTCAGGGGGGCCAAACATTTGCCGCGCCATCGTGCGGCGCCGGGCAGCCCCTGCGCCGGCCAAGCCCCATTTTTTAAGAGGAAGTCCATGGATACGACCATGCCAGATAAGACGACAAGCGACGGGGCACGGCCCGACGGGGACCAGGGAGGCACGGCCGGAATGCCCCTGGGCGCCAAGCGGCTGGTACTCCTGGGCGGATTAGGCGTTCCCGTCGGATTGATTGCCGGGCCGTACCTGCTCGGCCTGCAGCTCCTGGCAGTCGCCGGGGTAGTGGCGATAGCCGTCGCCTTGTCCTATCGGCACGGAACGGCGTGGTTTTCCCGGTGGTCATGGCTGACAGCTTGTGCGGGCGTAGCGTGGACAGGAGCCACCATCGCGTACTGGCTGACCATTGTTGCGGCCGCCGATGCGTCCGCACCTGCACCGCCGGTGTCCTCCGTATTGTTCTACGTTGGCTTCGCCGCATTCGGGCTAATGGCCGGGGCCGTTGCGGCTGCTGCGGTCTCCAGGTACCGGGACCGCAGGCGTTCAACGAAAGCCGGACAGCAGCCGCAAAAGCACTAAGACCACGCCCTAAAAAGAGATGCCGGCCCCGGTCGCACCCTTCGTGTCAGGTGGCCGGGCACGGCAGCTACGGTTCCAGAAAATCCCTCAGGGGTCAGTTACCCGTTACCGGTCTGCTCCCGGCGGCGCCGGGCGAGGTAAAGGATGCCCCCCAAGATGGCGATGATGACTGCGCCGATCCCTACGACGAGGGGACCATTGCTGTCATCCGGGCGCGGAGCCTTCGGAACGGTGTTTGCCGCCGCGCTCTGAGTCGGCGATGGTGCAGCCGAGGGCGGCACCGACTCTGTTGTCGAGGCTGGCGGTGCAGCCGGCGTTACTGCTGCGGGGTCCTGGACCGTGAAAGAGTAGTTTCCCTCGATGGGGTGACCGTCGGAGGAAACCGTCCGCCACAGCACCGTGTAGGGTCCGTTGCTTCCGGGGGCGACTCTGGTCGAGATCGTCGGGCCGGTCACTGTGACCTTGCCGTCGCTGAGCGTCTTTCCGGTTGAATCGGTCACGGTGATCACGCTCAGGTTCAGGCTCTCTGAATCCGTGGGCGGTTCTGACAAGGTGAGGGTCACCGTGTCAGGGGCGGCTGTCACTGTCGCGTCCCTGTCCGGGGACGTGGACTGGAGAGCGTCGTGGGCCTGCGCCGGGCCGGCGCCGATCACAGCAAGCAGCAGCGCCCCGGCGAGAGCCAGGCCCGCCCGGGAGCGTGCGTTCTTTTTTCGTACTGTCATGGGTTCATTCGATTCTGTTCGTATCCGGTCACCGCACTGCATACCGCAGGCGGGTTGCCCCGCCGTCACCGGCGAGGCGCTTAAGAGCAGCCGAATCCCGGCGGTGGCCCACGGACAACGGTTTGAACGGGAACCTTGGCGCAAAGAGGAACAGGACGCTGGGTACGCGGCGGCTGGCGGAAGCCCGGGGGAATAATGACAGGATCGATGGGTCCGTTGAGGGGACGCAGCCACGCCGCAAGCGCCCAGAGGGCGTCCTCGCCGCGGGCAAGGAGGAGTGCTGTGGCCAGCGTTGCAATGACGTGTGCGAACGTCATTGGTGAACCGGCGTCGGCCATCAGATGCCGATGGGACGTTGCGCTTTCCAGCATCAATGGGCCGGTGGCCGCCAGTCCCAGCCCATGATGTGAAGGCTCAGAGCCGGGCACGGCGCTGGCGGACAGCGTTGAGAAGGCCAGGTGCAGGCTCAGCTGGGACCCGCCAAGGTAGGCCGCAAGGAGGGGCGCTGTCATTTTCAGCCCCGCGAGCAGGACTGCGGAGAGTCCTACGACCGCGGCAAGCGCCATCATGATTGACGGCCCTGGAAGTTCGCCCCCGGCGCCCAGGTGTGCCGCGGCGGCGAGCGTGAGCACGGTCAGGGCCAGAACCCCTGCGCGGGGCAGGCGCAAAGGCGCGTGAACGACCACGTGCCAGCTCCTTCCGGGCGTTGTTCTGCTACATCATGTAGAACGATAGCGGTTCTGCAAGCCGCCATGTGCCGTCTATTTGACGGCGTCGTCGAGTTTCTGCCGGAATTCCGCTTCGGTGTTGAGGGTCAGCTTTTCACCGTTCAGGAAAAAGGTAGGGGTGCCGGTGACGCCGAGGGCTTTTCCGTCGGCGATGTCTTTGCGGATCCGTTCCTTGGTCTCTTCGGCGGCCATGGCAGCGTCGTACTTCTCCATGTCCAGGCCGAGCTTTTCGGCGAAGGTCCTGAACAGGGCGTTTTGGAAGTCCTGCTTCTCGCCCCACTGCGGCTGGGTCTCAAACATCTTGGCGGCCATCTGTTCGTACTTGCCCTGCTGCGCCGCGGCTTCCACTGCCAGGGCGGCCTGGCCGGAGTTCTTGTGCGAGGGCAGGGGGAAGTAGCGGTTCACGAAGGTGATCCGGTCCCCGTATTCCTTCTTCAGTTCCTCCACCAGCGGCGCGGCGGCGCCGCAGGCCTCGCACTCGAAGTCCAGGAACTCCACGAGCTGGGCTTTCTCGGTCGCGGGGGTGGTGAGGCGATGGCTGTCCTCCCTGACGACCTGGGCGTCCGCGACGGGCTGCAGGGCGGCCGGTTCGGGTTTGTTGAAGGTGAATACCGCGTACCAGATCAGGCCGGCGCCGACGGCGGCGGCCAGGAGGATCCAGAGGACGATGCGGACCTTCCGTGCCGGGTCGGTGGGCTTGGTGGTGGGTGTTGTTTTTGTCATCAGTGGGGGATGCTTTCCTGGTCGCGGTGGGCGGCGGGTTCGATTTGAAAAGTTGAGTGTTCGACGCTGACTTCAAAGTGTTCTGCGACGCAGCGCTGCAGGTCCGCCAGGATCTCCGCGGCGTGGCCGTCCATCATGCAGCCGTCTTCGACCGTGACGTGCGCGGAGAGGACCGGGGTGCCGGAGGCGACGAGGGAGGCGTGCAGGTCATGGACGTCGATGACGTGCGGCAGGGCGAGGATGTGTTCACGGACCTCTGCCAGGTCAAGGCCTGCCGGGGCGTTCTCCATCAGCACGTTCAGGGTTTCGCTGAGGAGCTTCAGTGTCCGGGGGATGATCAGGGCACCGATCAGCAGCGATACAACGGCGTCGGCCTGCACCCAGCCGGTGACGGCGATGATGATCGCGGCGACGATGACGGCGACGGATCCGAGGGCGTCGTTGAGGACTTCGAGGAACGCGGCGCGCATGTTGAAGTTGTGTTTCCGGCCCGAGGCGAGCACGATCAGGCCGATGGCGTTGCCGGCCAGGCCGATGATGCCGAACCAGAGCATCGTGGAGCCCCCGACTTCGGGAGGTTCGAAGAGCCGGCGGATGCCTTCGATGATGACGAATCCGCCCACGCCCAGGAGCAGGGCCGCCTGCCCGGCAGCGGCGACGATTTCTGCCCTCTTGTAGCCCCAGGTCCGCTTCATGGTGGCGGGCTTGAGTGCCAGCGACGCGGCGATCAGGGCTATGAGCAGGCCAGTGGAATCGGTGAACATGTGTCCGGCGTCGGCCAGCAGGGCAAGGCTGCCGGTCAGGAAGGAGCCGATGATCTCGGCGATCATCACGGTAAAGGTGATAGTGAAGACGATGATTAGTTTTCCGCGCTGAGCCGCCCCGTCGCCGGTGCCGTGGGCGTGGTCGTGCCCGCTCACGGATGGATCTCCTGGTTTACGGCCCCGGGCCGGGAGTATGCGGTTGTCTCTTGGGCGCAGTCAGGGTCGGCGCACTGGCAGATGGGGCCGACCGTGAGGATGGTACCGAGCAGGTCATCCAAGGCGTGGGCAAGGCGGGGATCAGAAAGTTCGTACCGGACGCGCCGCCCCACGGGCTCGGCCAGGACCAGCCCGCAGTCGCGCAGGCAGGCTAGGTGGTTGGAAAGAATTTGGCGGCTCACACCAATCCCTTCGGCCAGATCGGAGGGAAACGCCGGGCCGTTTCGCAGCGTGAGCAGGACAGCTGCCCGGGTCGGGTCTGCGAGGGCTTTGCCGAACCGGGCCAGGACCTCAGTGCTTGAGAGGATACGCATACGGGCAATCGTACAGATAAGGGTGGATTCAGAGAAGCCTGAATTGACGCGGTTCACTGGCCGTCCCGCTGCCGGTCTATCCTGCTGTCGCGTTCCTGCAGCTGGGCGAGCATGTCGTTGTATGCGTCGAGGTCTGCGTCGTTGTTCCGGAGGGCCGCGCGGTCGGTTCGCCGCATTTCCCTGGCGTCGGAGCGGGACCACATGATGGCGACGCCGATGGCGATGAGCAGGGTGGGGACCTCGCCGATGCCCCAGGTGATTGCTCCGCCCATCTGCTGGTCGGCCAGGGCCGGCGGTCCCCAGTCCCGGCCCAGGCCGGTGAACCAGTCCGGCTGCAGGAGAGTTGGTGAGCCCATGAGCGTCACCCCGAAGAAGGCATGGAAGGCCATGGTTGCCAGCAGCAGCAGGAGCCGCAGCGGATAGGGGGCGCGGCGGGGTACCGGGTCGGTCCCGATCATCGAGAGGATGAACAGGTAGCCGGTGATCAGGAAGTGGGCGGTCATTAGCTCGTGTCCGGCGTGTTCGCGCAGGGCGAACCCGAAGGCGTCCGAGTAGTAGAACAGGACGATGGAGCCGGCGAAGTTGGCCGCAACGAACAAGGGGTGGGTCAGGACCGCGGCGGGCCGGGAATGGACCAGGACCATGATCCATTCCCTGGGGCCGCGGGAGCCGTCCCGCCGTGGAGCCAGGGTGCGCAGGGCGAGGGTGACCGGAGCACCGAGGACCAGGAAGACGGGGACGACCATGGTCAGGGCCATGTGGTCGACCATGTGGGCACTGAAAAGTATGCGGCCGTAGACCGATGGGCCGCCGGAGGTGAAAAAGACCAGCGCCGCAAGCCCGGTGAGCCAGAGCACCGTCCGGATCCAGGGCCAGTTGTCCCCTCGCCGGCGCAGGCGATGCGCGCCCAAAAGGTAGAGGACGGCAGCGGTGGCGGCCACGGCAATCCACAGCCAGTCCGGCCGCCAGACGGTAAACCAGCGTTCGGGGGTCAGCTCCGGCGGCAGGGGGTATCCGGTGAGCACTTCTGCCGGGGTGAGGGCGGCGCGGATTTCCTCCCCACCGGGGGGAGGCGTTCGGCCCAATGCCGCCGCGAGGCCGCTGACGGCGCCCATGATCAGCAGTTCGGCGACGATGAACCGCCACAGCACCCTGCCTGCACCCGGCCCGTCTTTCCGGGTCAGGGCGGGGATGAGGCGGGTACGGTGCAGATATCCGATGATGCCCAGGATGATGACGGCGGCGGTTTTAGCCATCACCAGGACGCCATAGGGGGAGGTCAGTCCTTCCGGCAGCGGCATCCGGATTGAGGCGTTGATGACGCCCGAGGCGGAGACCAGGATGAAGGCGAACAAGGCCAGGGAGGAGAACCGGCGAAGGACCGCGGCTGTGTCCTTGCCCAGGGCTGTTCCGGCGGCGGCGAGGGCGATCAGTCCGCCGAACCAGAGGCACACCCCGACCAGGTGAAGGCCCAGGGAATTGGTGGCCTGTTCGTGGTCGGTGCCGCTGGAGGCATGGCCGATAAGGATGACGGGCACCAGTCCTGCGATCGCCAGCAGCGCGGCCGCGGCCAGGGGCCCGGGAGAACGGGCGCCGAACACCACTGTTGCCACCACCGCTGCGATGATCACGACCGACAGCCAGGCGCTTCCACTGGGCAGTTCTGTCATATAGGCGACAAGGCCCGCGGAAAATTCGGGGCTGCCGGAGACCGGGACGCCGGCGATGTCGGCGAAGCCCAGGACCAGGACCGCCAGCGCCGAGAAGGTCCAGATGATGCTGGTGGCCGAAACCAGGACCATGATCCGGGTAAAGGCGGGGTGCTCAGCGCCTGTTGTCGGGCCCTGCTCGTCATGGCGTGTCCTTGACGCCCGGCCTGAGCTTCTCAGGGTGGGCGGGATAATGAAAGCGGCAAAGACGAGTCCGCCGATCGTTGCCGCCGCCGCGAGGTTGTGCACCGTCTGTGCCAGGCCGTATCCCCACTGGACCAGCGCCCCGGGGTCCCGGGTCTCGGCCGGAAGAGTTCCCCTGCCGTAGGCGGTCGCGGCCAGAACCACCACCAGGGCGATTGCGCAGGCGGCTGCCAGCCAGACCGGTCGGGGTGAGACAGCGGGCCTCTCCTGTGAAGTGGAGACTTTGAGCGCCACAATACGTCCTAACCTGGTCCTGGCCCCTACGGAAGGGTGGGGATGGAGCGCGAAACGAAGCACAGCGCGCGACACCAGATTATCTGTAGAGTTGTTCACACGTTAAACGTGCGTGTCAAGGCGTGCACTCCCCCGGCGCCGCGGGCCTCCTGCACTTGCCGCACGTAACCGGGGGAACTCGAAGCTTTAGCGCGTAAAGGTAGCCTAGATGGATGATGCAGATTCCCCCCCGGGTCCCCGCCGGGCCGGAGTGTTCGGTCCGGCTCGTCGACGCAGAAAAAGTCGGCGCGGTCAGATCCAGGATGCCAGGAGATTCGGACGTAACCGACTTGGCGGTGATTTTCGGGCTGCTCTCGGACCCTGGCCGGGTCAGAATCCTGATCGCCCTTCTCGAAGGAGAAATGTGCGTCTGCGACCTGGCAGCAACTACCGGGCTGAGCGAGTCCGGCGTCTCCCACGCCCTGCGCCTGCTGCGCGGGCCGCGGGTTGTTCAGGTGCGCCGCTCGGGCAGGATGGCCTACTACTCTCTGGCGGATTCGCACGTCCGCATGCTCCTCGATCTCGGCTTGACGCACGTTGGGCATACAGGCAAGGACCGGTTGCGCATGGTCGAAGGCGGCCAGGCACCCTGACAGGGGCGGGCCTGCCCGCACAGTGCGACAGCCGGTGCTGCCATGTCTGAGCCCGAGATCACCGGTCCGGTCTGGCTTCCGTCGCTGCCGCCCTCGCTTCCTGAATACCTGGCGCCGAACCTGCAGCCGGTACCGCTGATCCCTGCCCTGACGTTGCTGGCCGCGGCGCTTTACCTGGCAGGGGCGATCCGTCTGTGGCGGCAGGGCCGGGGCTGGTCCGTGGTGCGGACCTGTTCCTTCCTGGTCGGCTGCCTGGCCATCATCGTGGTCATGGGAGCCGGCATCGAAGGGTACGGACTGCGGATGTTCTCCATCTTTATGTTCCAGCAACTGACCCTGATGATGGCCGTTCCGCCGCTGCTGGTCATCGGATCACCAGGAACACTGCTGTTGCGGGCAACACCCCACGGCAGGCTGGGCCGCCGCGTCCTCCAAGCCGCGCTATGGGGCCTGCGTTCCCGATGGGGACGCGTTGCTATTCACCCGGCCTTCATGGTCCCGCTGTTCCTGCTCAGCTTTTACGGCGTGTACTTCTCCGGTCTGGCGGACCTGCTGCTGCCAAACTGGTACGGCCACGTCGGCCTGGAACTGCTGTTCCTGATCTCCGGGATCCTCTTCACCGTGCCGTTGATTTCCGCTGACCCGCTGCCGAGCCGCCAAACCCACTTCGGACGGATGATCGATATCTTCGCGGAGATGCCGTTGCACGCGTTCTTCGGGGTGGTCATCATGATGGCCACCACTCCCATGGTTAAATTCTTCGCCGCGCCGCCTGCGAGCTGGAACATCAACCCCATGACGGACCAGGGCGTAGCCGGCGGATTGGCATGGTCCTACGGGGAATTACCCGGAGTGCTTCTGCTGATGTTCATCCTGGTCCGCTGGCAGCGTGAGGAAGCCAGATCCAACGCCAGAATTGAGCGGGCCGAGCTCACCGGAGGAACCCCGGAGCTGGACGCCTACAACAGCTACCTGCAGCAGCTGGCAGACAGACCTGAACCCCGTCGCCGATAAAGGGCCCGGTCAACTTGACCCGCGGGCCTGGTCATATGAAGATATCTGCAGATGAATTTTACGAAGCGTAGAACTGCGCCTTCCTTGCTGCTGTTATCAGATTGTGATAATTAGGTTTTCTTAGGTAACGTTAGTTCAGGCTTTCCTGTATTGAGCCCTCGACGCCGCACGCTCAGCCCCGCCGGCGGTGTCAGATCCGAACATGAACGGCGGGGGCGGAGGACCCACAAACGGCAGCTTGCTGCCTTGGGGTGAAGACGCACACTGTGCCGGGCCACGAGGGCCGGCTCCACGGGGCGTCCGGGCTTTCTCCTTGGCCCGAACCCGACAGCTAACTTCGCAGGCGACCCGAAAGGATTCCGCTGTGCCCTCCTCCCTCCATGGCCGCCGCCGCGCTCTGCCCAGTGACCGCTCCCGGCGCCGCGCCGGTGCTGCCAGAACTGCGCGCCGCGCCGTCCGTCCCGTGGCCCCGTCCCCGCGCCCTGTCTGGCTTCCCGGGGCCTCCGCTTTTGCCGCCGTCGTGATGCTTGCAGCCGGCATACCCGCCGCGCATGCCGGGCTTATTGCCGCCGGCACCGTTCCCGCCGCCGAGCCGGCCGCTGTGGAGGCAGCCCCGGCCATAACAGCGCAGGAACAGGCGGTCATCACTTATCCGCGCACTGACGTCGGGACCCGTCCGGCCGAACGGCCTGAGACGCCCGCGCCTGCCGCAACAGGATCCACCGCCGGGACCCCCTCCGCAGTTCCTTCCGCTGCAGCGGCGGCACCGCCAACGGTTGTGCCCGTGGATACCACCCTGGGCGCTCCGCTGGCCAGCATGTCCATTTCCTCTCCGTTCGGGTTCCGGACGAGCCCGATCACGGGCGCGTCCGGTGAATTGCATACCGGGCTGGATCTGGTGGCTTCGTGCCAGACGGCAGTGTTCACGGCCGGCTCGGGGACCGTCGTGGAAGCTGGATGGTCCCAGAACGGCGGCGGAAACCGCATCGTTGTCGATCATGGCAATGGGATGAAAAGCACGTACAACCATCTGTCCTCAATAGAGGTCTCCGTCGGTTCTGTGGTGGCCAAGGGCCAGCGGCTCGGCGGGGCCGGAACAACCGGAAACTCCACCGGATGCCACCTGCACTTCGAAATCGTCCGCGACGGCGTGACGGTGGATCCCCAGGGCTGGCTCCGGCCGTGACCCTCATGGAACCGGGCGACCAGGCGCCGGCAACGTCACCAATGCACCGGAAGCGGCTTTGGGCTGTTTTCTTCATAGTAGTGGCCCTCACCGCGCTGGGCTTCTTCGCTTTGGGCCGGCTTTCCGCGGCGCCCGCACTCGTCCCGGACTCCGGCCCGGACGCCGGATTTGCCCGGGATATGCAGACCCATCATGCCCAGGCGGTGGAGATGGCAATGCTGATTCGGGACAAGTCCGACCACCCCGAGGTCCGGGCGGTCGCCTACGACATCGCCACCGCGCAGCAGCATCAGAACGGGCAGATGTTCGCTTGGCTGCAGGACTGGGGACTGTCCCCGGCCGGGACAGCGCCGCCGATGGCCTGGATGACGGCAGATGGTACTCATGACGGGGCCGGAGCCGCGCATGGTGCCCAGGGGTCCGGCCCTGAAGGTGCCATGGAAGGCATGGCGACCCCGGAACAGATGCAGGCGCTGCGGGAAGCTTCAGGTGCGGAGGCCGATCGTCTGTTCGTTGATTTGATGATCCGCCACCATCAAGGAGGCGTCGCCATGGCCACCGCCGGTACCCGGCTGGCGGAAACCTCAAAGGTCCGGGACTTCGCTGCCCGTATCCTCGAAGCACAGACAGCTGAAATCACGGCCCTTGAAGAACTCCGAAGCCGACTCTGATCGCCCCAAAAAAGAGAGTGAGACCGCCGATGACCGGAAAACCAAAAGCCGGTGAGGACCGCAAAGCGCTCCTGGCAGCAGTGCAGGCCAAACAGCGGGCCGCTGACAGACGGCGGGCCTGGCTGATCTACGGCACCGGCGCGGCCGTCGTCCTCGCAATCATTGCCGCGGTGACCTTTGTCCTCGTAGGGGAGGTGCAGCAGCGCGAACAGCTCAATGCAGCGGCCGCACGGCCGATCGAGGGCGAGCAGGACTATCCGGACCAATCCAGGAACCACACCAGCCAGGCAGTCAATTATCCACAGACTCCGGCCACCGGCGGGGACCATGCGCCGGTCTGGACGAACTGCGGGATCTACACGGCCCCCGTTGAACAGACCCGGGCAGTGCATTCCCTCGAACACGGGGCCGTGTGGCTCACCTACCGCCCCGACCTTGCCCCGGACGAGCTCGCCGAACTGACCGCTTTGGCCGGCAAGCAGGACTACCTCCTGCTCAGCCCGGTAGCCGAACAAGCCTCCCCGGTTGTGGCAACAGCCTGGGGAAAACAGCTTGCCGTGGACAGCGGCAGCGACGAACGTCTGGCACCGTTTATTAAGAAATACCGGCAAGGCCCGCAGGCACCTGAGCCCGGGGCCGTTTGTTCCGGCGGCGTGCAGGGCTGACCTTGCTGCCGAACAAGGACCGGACGCCCCGGGCCTACGGATTCCTGCTGTCCTGGCGGTGGCTGGGCATCCTGGGCATGGCCGTTCTGTTCGCAGCGGCCTGCATGGGGCTGGGTAACTGGCAGATGGACCGGCGGAACCAGGCGGTCACCGAAATCCGCCGCGTCCAGCAGAACTACGACAAGCCGCCCGTGCCCTACGAAGAAGCCAGCCGCTACTTTGACGACCCGGACCCGGACGCCAAGTGGACCACGGTATCTGTCAGGGGCCAGTACATCGCCAACGACCAGCGGATCGTCCGGAACCGGCCCAACTACTCGGCCGCCGGATACGAGGTTCTGGTCCCGTTCCGGCTGGTTTCCGGTGAAACGATCATCATCAACCGGGGCTGGGTTCCCATCGGGAACAATCGGCCAGGCTACCCTGATACGGTTCCTGCACCGCCCCCCGGAACTGTCGCAGCAGTGGTGCGGATCAAACCATCAGAGGCCGACGTGGACCGGAGTGCTCCCGAAGGGCAACTGGCCAGCATTGACCTGGCCTCCTATGCGCGCCAGCTCGAATACCCGGTCAAGACCGGCAGTTATGGGCTCATGGCCTCCGAATCACCCCCGCCGGAGCTTGCCCCTCAGCAACTCGCCCCACCCAAGGTGCAGGAAGGATCCAACCTGTCCTACGCAATGCAGTGGATTACCTTCGGAGTGCTGGCCTTCGTCGGGTTCGGCTATGTAGCGCGGCAGCAGGCCCGCATCGGCCGGGAGGAACGTGAAGCTGCGGAACCGTCCGAACCTGGACAGCAGGCCAGCCCACAGGGCAAACCACGGCGCCCACGCTCCGATGACGAGGAAGATGCTCTTCTGGATGCCATGGGCCTCTAACAGAAAAGGCCAGCCACGTGTGGAGTTCCTGACTGCCAGCCTCCGTCGGACGGGTGGATCCGCTGCAGGGGCGACGACCGGACCATGGGCGGTCGTTTGCTCCGCTTGGCATCAAGGACTGAGCCCCCGGCCCTTGATCATCCTTCCACCAAAGCGACGGCTCACTGGCTGCCTACAGGGTGGGCGGCGCGGCAGTGGATAAGCCCGTCGTTTCTGACCTGACCGTTGCCGCCCAGGCCTACTTGAAGCTCCTCTACACCGCCGGTGAATGGTCGGAAGCGCCGGTCACTGTTGGATTACTGGCGGACCGGCTGGGCCTCAGTATGTCCACGGTCTCGGAGGGCATTGCAAAACTCGCGCGGCGGGATCTTGTCACACACGCCAAGTACAGCAGCGTCAGCCTCACGCCCAATGGGCGGCTGTATGCGCTGGTCATGGTCCGCCGACACCGGCTCCTGGAAACCTTCCTGGTGCAGACCCTTGGATACACCTGGGACGAAATCCACGACGAGGCCGCAAAGCTCGAACACGCGGCCTCCGAACACCTGATCGCCACAATGGATGAACTCCTGGAACACCCGTCCGCTGACCCTCACGGCGATCCCATCCCCACAGCCGACGGACAGATGCGCCGGCCCGGAGCCAGCCAGCTGACCGCCGCGCAGCCAGGACAAAACGCGGTTATTTGCCGGGTCTCGGACGCGGACCCGAAGTTGCTGCGTTATTTTTCCGCCCTTGGCCTCACCCCCGGTACCGAGCTCACCATCAGGGAGCGGAAGCCCTTCGCGGCAGGGACAACCTTCCACGTGACCCGCAGCGGGCAGGACATCACGCTCGGAACCGAAGCGACGGACGCGGTGTGGGTGGTCCCTGCCAGCAGCGGGGATTCCGCGTCCGGGTAAGCCCGGCTGTCCGATCAGGCTTGCCGGTGATGGTGAGAACGCAGGTCAGCCATGATCAATGTCGCGTTGGTCAGCGACTGTCGGTTGTCCCGAAATCTCCTTCACCGGACCCTACCGATACGGGTGGGCAGTACTGTCCCCAAATTTGGTGGTCGACAAAATGGAACTGAAGCCCTTAGCCCGGGGTTTTCATGGGGCGCCGGGTGCGGGGCGTGTTTAAGCAGGGAAAGGGTGCTCTGAGCTGGGAAAATAGTGGTTGTCGAGACCGTTATTTGCCGAGCGAGGGAGCACCCTTTCGATGCAAAAGTCTACCTTCGTTTTCCCGTCCCTGCCGGTTAGTTTCACCGGCCAGTCGCTGATCTCCCACGCCGGAGTTTCGGTGCTCACCGGCTTCATGGACGCCCTCGGTTTCGGCAGGCTGTGCGAGGACCGGCTGGGCCAGTTTGTCCCTTCCGGAGCGAAGCACCGGCCGGGACGGCTGGTTGGATCCCTTGCCGCGATGCTCGCCGCCGGCGGTGAACACGCTTCGGATCTGGACATTCTGCGGTCCTCACCTGGAGTCTTCGGTCAGCTGCCCTCCAACGCGACGGTGTCCCGGTTCTTCGAACGAACCGTCACGAACCCCGAGTTGTTTCGCTACGGCTTTGAGACCCTCACCCGGGAACTGCGAACCCGGGCCTGGAACGCCGCCGGAGCAAGGAACCCGGCCCTGACCGCAACAGCCTTGGACCCGCTGATCATCGACATCGACGCGACCCTGGTGACCTCCCACTCCGACAAGGAAAACGTCGCCGGAACCTACAAACGCGGCTACGGCTTCGCCCCCTTCATCGCCTCCTGTGATTACGGGGCCGGCAATGGTTCCGGGGAAATTCTCGCCGCCGTGCTGCGCCCGGGGAACGCCGGGGCGAACAGCGCTGATGACCACATCCGGGTCTTCCACACCGCCACAGCCCAACTGCCGGAGAGCTTCTTTACCGAGGCCGGGGCCTTGGCCGGGGAGAAGATCCTGGTCCGCACCGACAGTGCCGGGGCCTCCCGGAAATTCCTCTGGCACCTGCACGGCCTGGGCGTGCAGTTCACCACCAGCTACACCATCCCTTTCGGCAAGGCCCACATGGTCGACTGGATCAGCGACAAACAGTACTGGCAGCCGGCCCTGGACCAGACCGGAAACGACCGCACCAATGCCTGGGTCATCAACGCCACCGACGTCCTCACGCTCACGGACTACCCGCCGGGCACGCAACTGTTCCTGCGCGCAGAGCCGCTGCACCCCGGCGCGCAACCAACCCTGCTTGACACCGACGGGCACCGGATTACCGCGTTCCTGACCAACTCCCCCCGCTGGCACGGCCCGTATCTGGATGCCAGGCACCGTGCCCGGGGCCGGTGCGAGAACCGGATTAAAACCCTGAAAAACACCGGCCTTGGCAAACTCCCGTTCTTCGATTTCGCCGCGAACCAGGCCTGGGCGAACATCGCCGCGCTGGCCTTCAACCTGGTCTCCTGGATCCAGCTCGCCGCCCTCCCGGACGGCCACCAGGCCAAGGCCTGGGACATCAAACGCTGGCGCTACCGGCTCTTCGCGACCGCAGGGAAAATCATCACCCGCGCCCGCCATAGCCAGCTCCTCCTGCCGGAAAGAGCACCCGAGAAGGCCCTTATAAACCTGCTTCTGGAGAATACCAGGCACCTTCGACAACTCCTGCTGGCCGGCTCAGGCTGAGCAGTCACTGACCCAACCCCGACGAGCAGACCCATCACCGGAAGTGGAACCGGCGCCAAGCCAGGCGACCCAACAGGCCAAACCACCGCGCCCGAAAACAGCAAACAACCACCAGCCACCGGCCTGACGCAATCCGCAGTCATCACCTGCCCTCATGAAAAATCGGGGTTAGATTGCGGTACCGACCGGTATGCACGGCCGTGGAAATGACGGCACTTCCCATCAGGCGGCCAACACTTGCCCGATCCGAAAAGGAGTTCTGGCATGTCCCCATGTGACGCCCCCAAACCGGCACGGCGGATGGCCCACTTTTACACGGTCAAAACGGCCTCCGGGGCGCTGGGCATCAGTGAAGCAGAAGTTTTGAAGATGCTGGAGAGTGGTGAGCTCCGCGGTCTCCGGCTCGTGCCGCCAACTCCTTGGCTCGTCGATGGCAGAGCCCTGGACGAGTTCGCCCTTCATTGGTGGAACAACCGTCCGCATGACCAGCAGCGGCCAGGACGTCACCCAGCGAACCGAGAGTGACGCACGCGGTGAGGGTGGCTCCGGTCGGCAGCGGTGACTCCGCTTCCAGGTAACTCCGGGATGATCAGGCTTGACCGGTGATGGTGAGGGCGATGAGGACGCAGTTCAGGCCGACGATGAGCGTCGCGCTGGTCCAGCCCGCGATTTTCAGTGGTGTCGAGTCGGTGTGGATGCCCATCACGTCACGTTTTCCGGTGAGCCGGATCAGCGGGATCAGGGCGAACGGGATGCCGAAGCTGAGCAGGACCTGGCTCAGGACCAGGGCTAGGGTCGGCTCGATCCCGGCACCGAGGATCAGCAGGGCAGGGATCAAGGTGATGACGCGACGGGTAAGCAGCGGTACGCGGAGCTTCAGCAGCCCACCCATGATCGTGGCGCCCGCGTAGCAGCCCACAGATGTTGAGGCCAGTCCCGAGGCCAGCAGCCCGATCGCGAAGACGACGCCGATGACCGGGCCCAGGGCGGAGGTGACAGCGGCGTGGGCGCCGGCAATGGTGTCTGTTCCTTCGATGCCGCGCAGGCTGGACGCAGCCAACAAAAGCATCGCAATGTTAACTACCCCGGCGAGCATCAGGGCGCCCGCCACGTCGAAGCGGGTGGCCTTAATGAGTCGTGTCCGGACGGCGGGATCCTTGGAGAAGCCGTGCCGGTCCCTCGCCAGCGCCGAATGCAGATAAATCGCGTGCGGCATCACCGTGGCTCCCAGCATGCTGGCCGCGAGCAGGACGGTGTCCGTTCCCTCAAAGCGGGGAATCAGGCCGCCCAGGGCGCTCCCGGCATCGGGCGGATTCACGAACAGCCCGGATACGAAACCGACCGCGATGACGCCAAGCAGGATCAGGATCGCGTACTCAAAGGACTTCTGGCCCCGTGCGTTCTGCAACGCGAGAAGCAGCATTGATGCCACACCAATGATGAGCCCGCCGGCCAGCAGCGGAAGGCCGAACAACAGGTTCAGCGCCACGGCACCGCCGATGACCTCCGCCATGTCGGTCGCACCGGCGACCACCTCAGCCTGGAGCCAGTACATCCGTCGTTTGCCGTTGCCAAGACGCTTGCCCAGAATTTCGGGAAGGCTCAGGCCCGTGGCCAGCCCGAGTTTGGCCGACTGATACTGCACCAGCACGGCCATGGCGTTCGCTGCCACCAAAACCCAGACCAGCAAATATCCGTAGCTCGCACCCGCGGTGAGGTTCGCGGCAACGTTTCCAGGATCCACGTAAGCGATCGCGGCCACAAAGGCCGGGCCCATCAGCAGCAGGCGGGACCACCGGCGTCCCGCGGCCGGGCGTGCCTGAAGTGTGGGAATAGCCATCATGGTCCTCGTCATCGCGGGCGTGGTGATACCACCGAGAATAACGCAAAGTTAGGCGTACCGAAAAGTAAAGCTTCGGTTTACCTTGCACGTGTTGGGCCCGCGGCTGAGCGCTGCTGGTAAGTGTTCCGTCCGGCGGCGGGCGGTTTTTCGTCAGCTGACGCCCGCTCGTGCTTGTTCCCGGGCCGGGCTGGCCTGCTTCGTCATCTTCCGACGCCCCATATTCACCCGCCTACGCTTGATGAATGCGAGTAGCCCGTTTGATCAGTGTCATGGAGCGCCGGCAGATCGGCCTTTACCTGCTGGCCATTGTGGCTGGAGCAGTGCTCGGCTGGCTCGTTCCTGCCGGGTCTGTGCCCCTGGAACAGGCCATCTACCCCGTCCTGGGATTGCTGCTGTTTGCGACGTTCCTGGGCATCCCGTTTGCCTCTATCGGTAAGGCGATACGTGATGTCCGGTTCATGGGGACCGTTCTGGTCCTGAACTTCCTTATCGTCCCAGGCGTTGTCTTTACCCTGTCCCGGTTCATTGCACATGATCAGGCCCTTCTGATCGGGGTGATGATGGTGCTGCTGACCCCCTGCATCGACTACGTGATCGTGTTCTCGGGACTGGCCGGCGGCTCAAGCGACCGGCTGCTTGCGGCCGCGCCGCTGCTGATGCTCACGCAGATGCTGCTGTTGCCCTTGTACCTGCTGTTCTTTGTGGGCCCCAACCTGGTCTCCGGGATAGAGCCAGGGCCCTTCATCGAGGCGCTTGTCTTCCTGATCGTTATCCCGCTTGTTCTGGCGGCTCTCACCCAGGCATGGGCCAGACGGGCAGCCGCAGGCCGTGCCGTGATGACGCTGATGGAAGGGCTGATGGTTCCCTTGATGATGCTGACCCTCGCTGTCGTCATCGGGTCACAGATCTCCGGCGTGGGCAACGAGATCGGATCCCTGCTGTCGGTAATCCCGATCTATGCTGCGTTCCTCGTGGTGATGGTCCCGCTGGGTATGGCAGCGGCGCGGGTAGGCGGTTTGGACGCCGCCAGTACCAAGGCCGTGATCTTCAGCGGCGCAACACGCAACTCCTTGGTCGTACTCCCCCTTGCCCTGGCCCTTCCCGAGCCTCTCGCCCTGGTATCCCTCGTCGTCGTCACCCAGACATTAGTGGAGCTCACCGGGATGGTGGCCTACGTCAAGATCGTCCCCCGGATCATCAGGACGGACCGGACCCTCCAATCCAGCTAACGCGGCCCTCTCCGCCCCACTCCCTCGCACCGCCGGCCATGGAGCACTCCTCAAACTCAAATGAGTAAATGAAGCTTTACGCATTTGAGTTTGCCCAGCAGTCATTGAGAAAGGGGTATGGCTAGCGCGGCGGGTCAGTTCTGGTCAAGCGGCTGCGGGAGAGTGCCGGCTCTGCACGGTAGTCAGCGGAGATGACGGAAATAGGAGGTTCACTCTCAAGACTGCCGGCCCGCCATGGGATTCCTGCCCGATGGACTTAGGCGTCCAATATGAGTTATCGCGGCCAAAGAGGGTGTGGCTACACAAGAAACTGCTCCCGGGAAGTTTGGACTGAGAAATTCGGTTCCAACTTCCAGGGAGCAGTCTTATGGCGCTGGGTTAGCAGCGTCTTACTTGGGCATCAGCACCGAGTCGATGAGGTAAACCGTGGCGTTCTTGGTCTGCACGCCGCCGCAGATCACGCTGGCGTCGTCGACCTTGAGTGCGTCGCCGCTGCCGGTGACGGTTACCGAGCCGCCCTGGACGGTGGCGTGGGTGCCGGCGATCTTGTCAGGAGTGATCTGGCCGGGAACCACGTGGTAGGTCAGGATCTTGCTCAGGAGGGCATCATCGGTCTTCAGCGTGTCGATGGTTGCGGCGTCGATCTTGGCGAAGGCGTCATCCACTGGGGCGAAGACGGTGAACTCGCCGCCGTTGAGGGTGTCCACCAGGTCCACCTTCGGGTTCAGCTTGCCGGAGACCGCGGCAGTCAGGGTGGTCAGGATCGGGTTGTTCGATGCTGCGACAGCGACGGGGTCAAGGGCCATGCCCTCGACGGAACCTGCGCCGGTGGGGACCTGCTCGGCGTAGGCGGCGCAGCCCGGCCCGACCAGGTTGGCGGCCGGGTCCATGGCGCCGGCCGAGGCGCTGGCGGACGCCGAGGGCGCAGCGCTGGAAGCAGAAGGTGCAGCGGCGGGAGCGGAGGATCCTGAAGTGGTAGCCGATCCACCGCAGGCTGTCAGGCTAAGCAAAGCCGCGGCTGCAACGCCGGCGACCGTGAAAGTTGTGCGCTTGATTGTCTGCATTCTAAGTTCTCCTTGACTTCTGGCCGGTTACCTGGCCTCGACCGATGTCCACCTGCCCCTGGCTGGTGTCTCAATGACTATTCGGCCGACGCAGAAACATGGATGGGTCAATATCAAGGAGTTTTTCGTGGGATTCTTCGCTTCTGAGAAACTGCCCACTTATACAGGGTGAAGCGGGCCGGCCGATGGGCGGGGCTGCCTTACCCGCAGCTAATTGGCGATGACCCAGATCGCCTCTGCCGCTGAGGGGCCAAGGTCAACGTCGCGATCTTGCAGTCGGACCGTGGTGACGTCCGCGTAGGGGCGGTGTGCCAAGACCCTCAGCTGCGTATCGGGTGCCAGGCCGAGTTCTGCGAAATAGCGAAGCATCTGCGGGTCCGAGTCGGAGATCCTGGTAATTCTTAAACCTCTGTCCGGTTCAGCTTCCGCGAGCTGGAAGCCCTGGGGTACAGGCAGCCGACCGTTCGCCGAGGGGATGGGGTCTCCGTGCGGATCTCTGGTGGGGTGGCCGAGGCGTTCAGCGATGCGTTCAATCATGGTGTCCGACACGGCGTGTTCGAGAATTTCAGCCTCGTCGTGCACCTCGTCCCAGCCGTAGCCCAAGATCTGGACCAGGAACGTCTCCAGCAGCCGGTGCCTGCGCACCATTTGAACGGCGTGATCACGCCCGTCCTCGGTCAATTCGATTTTTCCGTAAGGCGCGTGGGCGACCAGACCCTGTTTGGTGAGCCGCCGAATCCCATCAGAGACCGTGGAGGGTTTCACTCCCAGACGCTCAGCCATCGCTCCAACTGTGATGGGGGTCTGTGACCATTCAGTGGCTGACCAAATCATCTTTAGGTAGTCCTGTGCAGGGGCGGTCAAGTCAGAGACGGTCATAGTCCAATACTACCAACAGAAAAGCAATGTTAGACTGGGCTAACATTAGTTTTTGAGCATTGGAGTTAAGATGGATGGGTCACCGAAAAATAGCGTCCGAGCCATGCCCAGCCGACGGCGTATGCTCTCCGGCGTTGCGGCTTTCGCTGCCCTTCCCGCTGTTGGCGCCTGGGTGTCGCTCGAAGGGATCCAAGGTCCAGCGTCGTCCGGGCATGGGGCACACGGCACACAGACAGCCCCCATGGGATCTTCGGTTGCCCCGGAGCCCTCAACAGGCTCGGGTGCCGCCCATGCGACCAACCACGCCGGGCATGCTGGTTTTGCTGGCGGATCTGTCCCGCCGGAGCGCGCGGGCATTGACCCCACCGCGATCCTGCACGACTTCGACCGGGGCACCACCAGCACTCTGCCCGACGGCAGGACCCTGCGGGAGTGGGACATCGTCGCCGTGGACAAGGATTTTGAGATCGCCCCGGGCGTCACCTTCCCGGGATGGAGCTACAACGGCCGCATCCCCGGCCCCACCCTCTGGGCGCAGGAAGGGGACGCGCTGCGGATTCACTTCACCAACGCAGGGGCGCACCCGCACACCATCCACTTCCACGGGATCCACCGCGCGGAAATGGACGGAACGCCAGGCATCGGGGCCGGGTCGATCGCCCCGGGGCAAAGCTTCACCTATGAATTCGACGCGACCCCGTTCGGCACCCATCTCTACCACTGCCACCAGTCACCCTTGGCCCCCCATATCGCCAAGGGTCTCTACGGAGGGTTCATCATCGAGCCCAAGGAAGGCCGTCCGAAGGCCGACAACGAGATGGTGATGGTGATGAACGGGTACAACACCGACGGCGGAGACGACAACGAGTTCTACTCTGTCAACGGATTGCCCTTCCACTTCATGGACTTCCCTGTCCAGGTCAAACAGAACGAGCTGGTGCGGATCCACCTGATCAACATCCTCGAATACGACCCCATCAACTCTTTCCACCTGCACGGGAACTTCTTTCACTACTACCCGACCGGGACCATGCTCACGCCCAGCGAATTCACGGACACCATCTCCCAGGCACAGGGCCAGCGCGGCATCGTGGAGGTGCGCTTCCCGTACCCGGGCAAGTACATGTTCCACGCCCATAAGACCGAGTTCGCCGAACTGGGCTGGATGGGCTTCTTCGAGGTGAGCGCATCATGAGCCTTGATGAAAAGACAGCCGCAGCACCGGCAGCCGAACCCCACCGCCGGACCCCGGTGCCGCGCTGGCTGCTCGGCGTGGGACCGCTGGTCTTGATCGCGATACTTCTTGGCCTGTTTTCGCTCCTGAATGCGCCCGGGTTGTCCAAGCTGTCCGAGGGCGTTCCGCCCAAGGAGGAAGTCGCCGTCGAAGACATCCGGCTCACGCCGGGCCAGATCGCCATCACCGTCCGAAACGAAGGACCGGACCGTGTCTCGATCGCCCAGGTCAATGTCTCGGACTACTACGCGCTGTTCACCCAGACCCGCGAGACCATGGCGCCGCTGGAGTCCACCACCCTGACCATCAGCTACAACTGGGTGGAGGGTGATCCCTACGAAGTTGCACTGGTGACCTCTCTCGGAGGCAAGATCCCCGCGGACATCGAAGCCGCGGCACTGAGTCCGGAACGCGGCAGCTCCTTCTTCGGCCTCATGACGCTCCTTGGCGTGTACGTCGGCGTCATCCCCGTTGCCTTGGGGATGCTGTGGATGCCATTCGTTCGCCGCGCGCCCGCATCCTGGGTCCGGGTCCTGCTGGGCGTCACCGTGGGACTGCTCGCGTTCCTTGCCATCGATGCCACACTCGAAGCCGTGGAACTCGTGGCGGACAACGGCGCGTTCGGTGGCCCGATAGTGGTGTTCCTCGGCGCGGTGGCAGCCTACCTGGTCCTTGAAGGCACCGACGCCTGGATGCGCCGGCACCAGAAGCTGAGCGCTACATCCCAGCCCGCCACACTCCCCCCGGGCCGCCTGGCACTGCTGATTGCGATAGGCATCGGACTGCACAACTTTGGCGAAGGACTCGCCATCGGGTCCGCCTACGCCGTGGGCTCACTCGCCCTGGGCGCGTCCCTTATCGTCGGCTTCGCCATCCACAACACCACCGAAGGCCTGGCCATCGTCACCCCCTTGGCGAAGCAACCGCCAGGCCTTGCCCGTCTGGCACTCCTAGGACTCATCGCCGGTTCACCCGCCATCGCCGGGGCCCTGATCGGAGCAACCGTCTACCAGCCAGCCCTCTCCGCCTTCCTGCTTGGCGTCGGCGCCGGAGCGGTCGCCCAGGTGGCCGTCAAACTCATCCCCCTACTCAAGGACCGCACAGAAAAAACGCTCACGGCACCAACCACCATCGGGATCATCCTGGGACTGGCCGTGATGTTCGCAACCGGACTACTCGTGCAGGCTTAGACGATATGGGGCGGGAGGAAGCGGCGGCCCTGAAGGGTCTCCAAGTCCCTTCTCGTCAAGGCATCACGATCCATGCTGGCCCATGCGCTCCCGATGGGAGGAAGCCGCCTCCGAGGCACGAACACGGGAACACGCGGGAACCAGCGGACCGGACAGGCGGCGTCTACCGGGACAGCAGCTTTTCGCCGTCCGGCTCGCAGTTCCCCGTGGGGCGATACGTGCCGGTACAGGGTCTGGCGAGTGATGCCTAGTCCCGTGCAAAGTTCGCTGCCGGGCTTACCCATGGAGGCCATGGCGAGACGAAGTTTCGCTGGTGTCATCTTATAGGGGCGACCACCGTTGCGGCCGCGGGCTGAGGCGAGGCCGGCGAGGGTGCGCTCGGAGATCAGTTCGCGTTCGAACTCGGCCAAGGCGGCGAAGATCCCGAAGACGAGCTTTCCAGATGCTGTGGTTGTGTCGATAGCGGTGCCCTGGCCGGTAAGGACTTTCAGCCGATGCCCCGTTCAGTCAGGTCGTGGACGATGTTAACCAAGTGCCGGAGGTGCCGGCCGAGCCGGTCGAGTTTTCCAGACCACCAAGGTGTCGCTTTGGCGCAGTGCCTTGAGAAACGCGGCCAGGTGGGGCCGGTCGTCCTTCTTTCCCGAAGCCTTGTCTTCGTAGAGCGAAGCCGCGTCGGTGCCGGGAGGCCAAAAGTGCGTCCCGCTGCAAATCTGTCGTCTGAGAACCGTCGGCCTTCGAGACTCGCATGTTTTCGACGAGCCCGGTCGGGTAGGGCACACCCCAACCTGACGTCGGGGGCGTCTGGCCAGGCAGGATTCGCCTGTCGGTGGAGCTCTGATCGTGTACTCAGACACTTGCCGACCCGCAAGAGGTAACATCGCAGCCCCTGCACGAAGCAATTTTTATCGAGTCCCGATTCTTTGGACTATTTCGATGATTCTCGGGCTACCGCACCCCGGTTCGCTGCCCCTCCGACTGTCAGGGTGGGATCTGAGAACATCATGAGCCACTGTCAATAAAACGGAACATCGCACTGTTCTGACACCAACGAGATCTCCTAAAATTTCTGCTCCCGTTGGCATAACTCGATGGCTACTTGACCGAATATCCATTATCGGCTTTTAAAGCGGGACTAAAAGTAGCTGCGCGAACTCCCGTGTCCGTTCTCATTCCAGATGTCAGTTTTCGCATTCAACGTGTCAGTTAACGGGTTCTGCCGACGAAATGGCTCAAGCCGCGCGGATTCTCGCGCATGGGATGGCCGCATCCTGAGCAGGTGTAGCCGGCTGGACATTCGTTGGGACCCGTCAACGCATACCGGAACTGACAACATCAATGAGAAAGAATTCGCCAGATTGTCTCATCCGACCTGTCAGTTCCCACGTCGCTACTGACAACTACGTTGAGAACGGACATCCCGGCCTTGGACGAATTGGACGTTTCCGCACGTCAAGAACGATTTCCACTCCCTACCGAATCGCGGCGGATGCCGTCCGAATCTCGTCTTTGGACTGACACGGTTCGTGGCCGGCCGGCGGGCCTTGTGGTGCTGGGCATCAGACCTGTTTATGACCGAGACCAACCACACTTACCGCCGGGGCTGCTGCGGGCGTCAGAGTCTCCAGCTGGTGGCTGAGGGGCCCGGAAACGCGACCCAATTGCGGTGATCGCGAGCATCAACTTGGGCACGCGGGCCTTGTGATTGTCGGGCTCTTCCTGGCGGCCTGGCTCGCGGCGCTTGCCGTGTGGAATTCGCCGGGATTGAACGGAGATGACTGCCATTCTGCCCTCGCCTTGTGTAAAAAATGACGCCTCGGCGACTCAGGCCCCCGGAACGCCGTTGACACCCCGCCGTTGTCAAGGGCACAATGGTTAGACCATTAGTAGGAGGTTCAAATGGTTAAGATTTCGTATGTCAGTGCCGCAGGCGAAACCAATGTTGTTGACGCCGAGACCGGCGACTCGGTCATGTCTGCCGCTCTCCGCAATGGAGTGTCCGGCATCATCGGCGAGTGCGGTGGGAACAACTCCTGCGCTACTTGTCACGTATGGGTACGCGAAGAATTCTGGGACGCCGTCGGCACCCCGGGCGACATAGAGGCGGACCTGATCGACATGGGCGTCTCCGAGCCGCGCGACTGCAGCCGCCTCGGATGCCAGATTGTGCTCGAAGAGAAGCTCGACGGTCTGGTTGTCGACCTGCCCCCCACACAGCCCTAAATCTCCCCATCCGGGAGCAAGTACATGTAGAGCCCGGACAACAGTGAGTATTCTCAGCTCCACTTAGAACGAAAGGATCCTTCGCAATGTTGCGTACGGACATCAATGAATTGTTGGCCCAGGCGGGTCCGGGAACTCCCATGGGTGACCTCTTCCGCCGCTACTGGCAGCCGGTGCTGCTCGCCGAGGAACTCCCCGAGAACGACTGCCCGCCGGTACGCGTGAAGGTGCTCTCCGAGCGTCTCATCGCTTTCCGCGACTCCGAAGGCCGCTACGGCCTGATGGACGAGTTCTGCGCGCACCGCGGTGTTTCGCTGTGGTTCGGTCGTAACGAACAAGGCGGCCTGCGCTGCCCCTACCACGGCTGGAAGTACGACGTCACCGGCCAGGCCGTCGAGGTCCCGAGCGAGCCGGCGACGAGCAACTTCTGCGCCAACGTCAAGCTGAAGTCCTACCCGATGGTCAAGCGAGGCGACGTGCTCTTCGCTTACCTTGGCGACCCTGCCGCTCAGCCGCCGCTGCCTGAGTGGGAAGCCTACACCGTTCCGGACGGCCAGGTCTTCACCTCCAAGCGCCTGCAGGAGTGCAACTGGCTCCAGGCTCTCGAAGGCGGCATCGACTCGAGCCACGTCACCTTTCTGCACGGCGGAAACTTGGAAAGCGACCCGCTCTTCAAGGGCTCCAAGGGCAACGAGTACAACAAGGGCGATCTCAAGCCCTTCTTCGAGGTGGTCGACTACGAAGGCGGCATGCTGATCGGCGCCCGCCGGAACGCTGAAGAAGGTAAGTACTACTGGCGCGTGACGCCGTGGGTGCTGCCGAACTTCACCATGGTTCCGCCGCGTGGGGACCACCCCGTCCACGGTCACTTCTGGGTACCGATCGATGATGAGAACTGCTGGGCATACAGCTTCGACTACCACCCCACCCGCCAGCTCACCGAAGCCGAGGTCGCTGCGATGCGCGCCGGCAAGGGTGTCCACAGCGTGAACGACGCGTCCTACCGCCCACTGGCGAACAAGGACAACGACTACCTGATGGATCGTGAGTCCCAGAAGCGCGGCGAAAACTACTCGGGCATCGAGGGCATCGCGCTTCAGGACTCCTCGCTGCAGGAGTCGATGGGCCCGCTCGTCGACCGGACCAAGGAACGCCTCGTCGCCACCGACGCCGGCATCATCAAGGCCCGCCAGAAGCTCTACAAGGCCGTCAAGGCGCTGCAGGACGGCGTCGAGCCCGCCGGCAACCGCGCCAAGGACCAGAAGGTTCGTTCGGTCGCGATCGTGCTCCCGGCCGATCAGTCCTTCGTCGAGGGCATCGGCGAAGCCATGGTAGCCGAGCCGGCCAAGCCGCACACCTCGGTCTGAGCCATGTCTGATCATGATCACGACCACGCGGGTGGTCCGCGCTCCGTGTCTGCTGGCCCGAGCTCGTGCGCTGAGGCTGCGACCGCCAAGGAAGCGGCTTACCGAATCGACTACCCTTTGCCGGCCTCGCGGAACACCCGCGTCGTCGCTCTGGACGAGGAAGCGGAGCGAATCATTCGTTCCGCGGCGTTGCTTGATTGGGGTCAGGCTCGTTTCTTCTCCATAGCCGATCCGGGTGAGGTGCTGGCTGAGGTAGGCGCCCCGAATGTGCCCCTGGATGAGGTCATGACCGACACCAACACGGTGGTCATGGTGGCCACTTCCGGCGAGAATGCGACGGCGGTCGCCGCCATTGGTGACCTCGCGCGTGAGCGCGGCATCATGACGGCAGGACTGGTCGTGGCCCCGGGTGCGCTCACCAGTGACGCCCTCTTCCACCTCCGTCCCCACGCCCGGATTCTGTTGGTCCCGGCGGAAGAAGACGATCTGATTGAACTGCTGAGGGCCACCCGCGCATGAGCACCATGACCATTCCCCGGCTCCAGGCCATGAAGGCGGCCGGCGAGAAGAGTGCCTGCATCGTCGCTTGGGACTACCAGATGGCACGCATTGCTGACCGCGCTGGCGCGGACATCATCTCCGTGGGCGATTCCGTAGGCGTCAACCTGTGGGGCCAGTCGCATCCGTTGGAGATCACCATGGAGGAGATCCTCGTGGCCGCCAAGGCGGTGCGCCGTGGCGTCGACAATGCGCTCCTGAGCTGCGACTTCCCCTTCGGCCCCCTTCAGGAGGGTGCTAAAGAGGCTGTCAGGGCAGCCATCCGCCTCGTGAAAGAGGCCGGCGTCGATCTCGTCAAGCTCGACGGCGCCGCCGACTTCCCCGAGGCGGTCGAGGCCGTCACACGTGCCGGTGTGCCCGTCTTTGCGCAGTTCGGCATCACACCGCAGACAGCACTCAAGTACGGCGTCGCGTACTCACAGGCCGAAGGCGCCCTGGTCCCGGACGAGATGGTGGAGCAGTTCGTCACCGAAGCCAAACGGCTTGAGTCTGCGGGCGCCGTCGCGCTCAACTTCACGAACTCGGGTCCGGTGGTGGGGCCAGCCGTCGTAGACGCGGTTTCCATTCCGGTGCTCGGCGGTTTCGGCGGCGGTCCTTGGCTTGACGGCCGGATCCGGATGTCCACCGCCGCGATCGGCTACAACGCCAAGTGGATTGACAAGGAACCCACCACCTACGCCAATGTGGGGCGCGTTGCCTATGAGGCCCTCACCGAGTGCATCGCCGATATTCGCGGGGCGCAGCATCTCCGCGGTCAAGGTTAAGAGGAGTTAGTCATGCCCGTCGTCGAAATTGACGGAATCACCACCCGCTACGAAACGGTGGGTGAAGGCCCGCCGCTGCTGATGTTCAGCCCGGGCGGATTCGACTCCACTCTGGAAAACTGGACGAGTTTCGGCCGTTACCGGGACCTCGGCTTCGTCGATGCGCTCAAGGACAGCTACACCTGCGTCGTTTTCGACCGGCGCGAGTCCGGACAGTCCGGCGGTCGAGTGGAGCGCCTCACTTGGGACCGTTATGTGACCCAGGCGCTGGGTCTCATCGATCACCTTGGATACGAAACCGTCCACACCATGGGCGGTTGCGTTGGGTGCTCGACGGCGGCCGCGCTGGCCGTCCGGCACCCAGAACGCGTGCGCAGCATGGTCCTGTTCTCTCCTGCCGGTGGACCGCAGTACCGCATGGGTCAGCACCGCCGCTTCATCCAGCACCTCGCCTTCGCGATGGAGCACGGCATGCAGGCCGTCGTCGAGCTCGCCCGATCGACCACCGCCGGATTCAGTAAGGATCCCCGCGTCGGGCCCTGGGCGGCGCCGCTGCGCAGCAATGAGGAGTTCGCCGCGGCTTACGCAGCCTTGGACGTGAAGACGTACGAACTGATCGTGGGCGGAACCGTGCGGGGTCTGTTCGACCGGGACACGGTGCCGGGCGTTGAAGCCGAGGATCTCATGGCCCTCCAGGTGCCCGGGCTGATCGTCCCCGGCCAAGACAGCTCCCACGCGCCATCGGCCGCGCGCTACCTCGAGGAATGCCTCCCGGTTCACGACTACTGGGACGTTCCTGTTGCCGAACAGACTCCGGAAACGGCCCCCGCACGGATCCGGGCCTTCCTCGAGCAGCACTGATGCCCCGCCTGGTGCTGCTGCGCCACGGTGAGAGCGTCGCGAATGCCGACGATGTATTCGCCGGTTGGCTCGACGTTCCCCTCACCGAGCGCGGCCGCGCCGAGGCGCGCGACGCGGCCGGGAGCCTCGCGGGGCTGTGTCCCGATGCGGTACACACCTCCGTCCTCGGGCGGGCCGTGGAAACGGCCCGCTTGCTGATCGAGGAAGCCGGCTGGGAGCTGTCGCCGAGCGCGCACTGGCGGCTCAATGAGCGGCATTATGGCGCGCTTCAGGGCCTGGTCAAGGACGAAGCCCGGGCGCGCTTCGGCGCCGGAAACGTTCAGTGGTGGCGCCGCGGCGTCGACGGCCGACCGCCCCAAGCAGACGATGCTGTACTTGCCGCTCAGCGCGCCGATCCGCGCTACGCCGCACTTCCCGAAGCGGCGGCCATTGCCGGGGAGAGCCTTGCGGATGTCGTAGAACGTATGACGCCGTACTGGCGCAATGTCCTGGCCCCGGAACTCGCCGCGGACCGAACCGTGGTGGTGGTGGGGCATGGCAACGCGCTGCGGGCCCTGATGCACGTGTGCACGGGGACGTCCCTGGATGAGACGGGCTGCCGCGAGCTGGGCACCGCGGTTCCGGTCACTATTCGGGCGCAGATTCCAGTTCCGTGATTCGAGTTCGCTGATCATCGCCGCGCGGTCTGCGTGCTGCCGGCCCTTGAACGGCGTCCCCAGCCACAATTCCACCAGAGCCAGCGCTTGATCGTCGCCGAAGACTTTGGTGCCGAGCACCATGACGTTGGCGTCATCGTTGCCCCGCGAGATCTCCACCGCGAAGTGGTTGTAGGCGAGGCCCGCGCGCACCCACGGATCTTGTTGCACGCGATCACCTCGCCCTGCCCGCTGCCGCCGCCGATCACGATAGCCAACTCCGCTTCTTCGTGGGCGACACGGCGGCTTATCACCGCGCACAGCGGCGGATAACCGACGACGACGCCGGGATCGTGAGCCCCGGCGTCGAACGTCTCACGGCCACGCTCGCGGAGCCACAGCAGCAGCCGAGCGTTGAACTCGATGCCGTTGTGGTCGGCGGGGACGGCGATACGCATACGAACAGTCTTATTGCCTAGCCGACGAGCCCACGAACGGACTCCGCGAATAGCTCCTCCAGCTTCACGGTCTTGGTCAAGATGCGCTGCTTGCTTGCCTGTTCGATAAGGTCCTCGAGCACGGCACGGTTCGGCTCGATGCCATAGGGAAGCGGGTCATCCCAGCCTGTCGCCTCAAGGACCTTGAGGTGGAGGCGGTCAGCGGAATCCGGCTCCGCGATCGCACCGGCCTTCAGATCGGCGACATACTGGCGCTTGGACTCGGCGAACGCCTCGAACACCGCCACGGCTGCATCCGGGTGTGCCTCCAGGACCTCGTCCTTGATGACCACGAGGTGGTTGATCGGGTAGAGGCCCGTTGCGCGCAGGGCTGTGAGGGCGACGTCGTTCGCGTTGGGGATGAGCGGGACAATGTCGGGGGAGTCGCTCTTGACGCCGATCGCGGCCTCGAGCTCGCCGTCGAGCACCATCTGTTCGAGCGTCTTGCCAGCCGGGGCGGAAATGACGTTCGACGGCGGCCTGTACGCCTCGACGTGCTCGTCGCCGGAGAGAACCCAAGTGACGGAGTCGAGGTCAAGGCCATACTGATTTGCCATAATCGAGCGGGCCCAGACGCCGGTGGTCACGGTGTAGCCGCGGTTCACACCGACGCGCTTGCCCACAAGCTGTCCGGGATCGGTGATGCCGGAATCTTGGCGGACCATGATCGCGTTGTGGTGGAAACCGCGGACCAGGAAGATCGGCAGGGCGGTGAACTTTACCCCGTGTTCCCTGGCGGTGAGGTAGGTGGTGAGCGCCATTTCGCTGACGTCGAAGGCAAGTTCGCGGACCATGCGACGGAATCCCTGGACGAGGACGGGCACCTCCTCGAAATGGAGCGAGTAGCCTTCAGGGGCAACCGTGCCGTCCTTGACGCGGCTGTTATTTCCTTGGGATCGGCTGAGGGCGGAAAGCTGGACGGGCATGGTGCCTCCGTTGAGGTCTAGTGATGGCCTACATTTGCATGTTAGATTGGACTAACCATTTTGCCAAGGCCTGTAGGCCGTGCTCGAGGGAGCCAGTAGATGTCTGAGAAGGTGCTTGCGGCGGTCCGGGTTGCTCCGGGAACCACCGAAATGCGTGAATTTGACCGGCCGAATATCGACGATGAGTCGGCCCTGTTGAAGATCGAGGTCGCAGGAATCTGCGGCACGGACGTGAAGCTTTATTCCAAACCGCCCACGACCCGGGCCACGCAGGGCCCGGTGATCATGGGCCATGAAAACGTCGGCGTCATCGTGGAGGCCGGCGAAAAGTTCAAGAAGCGCCAAGGACTCACAGAAGGCGACCGCGTCTTCGTGGAGCATTATGTTGCCTGCTTCAGTTGCGAGTGGTGCCGCATTGGCGAATATCGCCACTGCGAGGCCACCGACTGGCGCACCAACCCGGACGCGCGCCGTTTCGGATACACCTCCGCTGACTTCCCCGGAACTCTCTGGGGCGGATTCTCGGAATACATGTATCTGCCGTGGAACGCGGTGCTCCACAAGATCCCGGACACCGTCACGGCGGAAGAGGCCGGCTTGGTCATGCCGCTATCCAACGGCATCGAATGGGCGCTCCTGACCGCCGGCATCGGCTACAACGACACCGTGCTGATCCAGGGTCCCGGCCAGCAGGGCCTTGCCCAGCTTGTTGCCGCGAAAACCGCCGGCGCTGCCCAGGTGATCGTCTCCGGCACCACGCGCGACAAAGCCCGTTTCGAGCTGGCCAAGGAACTCGGCGCCGATGAGGTAATCGACGTTCTCACCGAGGACCCGCGCGAGAAGATCATGGATCTGACCAACGGCCGGGGCCTGGACTATGTGCTCGACTGCACCTCCCGTGCCGGTACTGCTCCGGTGCTGCTCGGCGTCGACGTCCTCAAGCGCCGCGAGGGCACCCTGCTCATCCAGGGCGAACTGGCGGCGTTCCCGGATTTCCCGGTCAAGCAGGTTACCGAGAAGGCAATCACCATCAAATCGGCCCGTGGCCACTCCTTCAACGCCTGCGAACTTGCGGTGGCTCAGCTTGCCTCCCACCGCTACCCCCTGGAGAAGCTCGCCACGCACCGCTACGGCATCGACCAGGTGGACCACGCCATCCGCGTGCTCGCCGGCGAAACCGATGAGGATGCCATCCACGTCTCGATGATGCCCGAAATGATCGGTCAGCCCGGCGGAGCGGTGCGCTGATGGCCGGTCTTGTTGTGACTAACCCGCCGCGCGCCGAACGGGACATTGTGGACGCCTTCGCTAGCTACGGCGTCGCCACTGTTCATGAGGCCCAGGGTCGCGAGGGCCTGCTCGGCTCGCATATCAACCCTGTGCAGACGGGAGCCCGGATCGCCGGCACCGCCGTCACTGTCACGGTCGCCCCGGGCGACAACACCACCATCGGCGTCGCGGTGGAGCAGTGCGCCGACGGCGATGTCCTGGTTGTTGCACCCACCGCGCCATGCGATATGGGCTACTTCGGCGACCTCCTTGCCACCTCGCTTAAAGCACGCGGCGTGCGGGGACTCGTCATCGAAGCAGGGGTGCGGGATGTGGCCGATCTTCAGGAGATGGGCTTCCCGGTATGGTCCAAGGCCGTATCGGCCGAGGGAACCGGCAAGGGAACCCTTGGCGACATTAATGTCCCCATCTCGATCGCCGGCCGAATTGTCAACCCCGGTGACGTGGTGATCGCCGACAACGACGGCGTCGTCGTCGTGCCTCGCCTCAAGGCAGCCGAGGTACTCGCCGCCTCGAAGGCGCGCGAAGAGAAGGAAGCGAAGGCACGTGCGCGGTACCAGGCTGGCGAGATTGCCTTGGACGTCAACAATATGCGTCCGTTGATTGAAAAGGCTGGCATCCGTTACATCTCGTACGAGGACTGGATTCAGGAGGCCCAGAAGTGATCATCGACATTCACGGCCACTACACCACTGAGCCTGCGCAGCTGTTCGCCTTCCGTAAGGCCCAGCTCACCGGTGAGAACGCTACGATCCCGGCGATCAGCGACGATGAACTTCGCGAAAGCGTGGAGCCGAACCAGCTGCGCGTGCTGCGGGAGCGCGGCGGGGACCTCATGGTCTTCTCGCCGCGGGCTTCGGGCATGGATCATCACGTCCCGGATGCCAGCATCGCGAACGCCTGGGCGCAGGCCTCGAATGACTTGGTGCATCGTGTGAGCCAGCTGTACCCGGAACACTTCGCGCCGGTGGCGCAGCTGCCACAAACACCGGAGGGCAACCATGCGGGTGTCATTGCCGAGCTGCGACGCACGGTTACCGAGCTGGGCTTCGTGGGCGCGAACCTTAACCCGGATCCCTCAGGGACCTGGGCGGGAAAGCCAGTGACGGACGAGTCCTGGTTTGACCTCTACGAGGTTATCCAGGGACTCGACATCCCCGTCATGATCCACGTGTCCACGGCGTGCAATCCGAACTTCCATACCCTCGGTGCGCACTATTTGAACGCGGACACAAGCGTGTTCATGCAGTTGCTGCAGTCGGACCTCTTCCAGCGCTTCCCGGGACTGCGTTTCGTGATCCCGCACGGCGGCGGTGCAGTCCCGTACCACTGGGGCCGTTACCGTGGTCTGTCCATGCGTAACGGCTGGCAGGATCCCTCCGAGCTGCTGAACAACGTCTTCTTCGACACCGCGGTGTACCACCAGCCGGGTATCGACCTGCTGACCCGCGTTGTCCCGTCCCGCAACATCCTCTTCGCTTCCGAGATGCTCGGTGCCGTGCGTGGCGCGGACCCGGAGACCGGTGTGGAGTGGGACAATACCCTGGTCTATGTCAAGGGTGCCGGTCTCTCTGAGGAGAATGAACGCCGGATCCTCCTAGAGAACGCCCTTGAGGTTTATCCGGGACTGGCCGCGCGCGTTCCCGCGACTTCCTGAGCCGAGAATCCCTGCTATAACGACGGCGCCCCTCACCTCCACGGAGGTGAGGGGCGCCGTCTTTTACTGAATGCCGCTCAGACTGCCGGCTGGATCAGACTGTCAGGGCCGCCACGAGGTCCTTGAGCGATATGTTTGTGTCTCCGGCGAGCTCAGCGGGAATCGTGCCGCCGGTGCCGAGGAGCTTGCGGACCGCCATGTAGTCACGAGGGGCATTGATGGAGTCGATCGCGATCAGACGTCCGGCAGCGTAGTAGAGTACCGAGAACTGCTCCGTGTCCGGCTGGCCACGAACCACCACTTCGTCGTATCCGTTGGACAGGCCGGCAATCTGGAGCTTGAGGTCCGCCTGGTCTGACCAGAACCACGGCACGGCGGCCGGGCCCTGCGGGCGTCCCACGAGCGTTGCTGCGGCGATCTGCGCCTGAGCAATCGCGTTCTGGACCGACTCGATGCGGTGGCGGCCTTCACCGGTGAGCGGGTGAGGGAGGGTGGCGCAGTCACCAGCGGCCACGATGTTCGGGTTGCTCGTGCGTGCGAGCGTGTCCACGACGATTCCGCGATCGATCTCGAGGCCGAGTTTCGCGGCGAGGTCTGTGTGTGCCACGAGCCCGATGCCCACGAGTACGATGTCGGCTGGCAGCACCGTGCCGTCGGCGAGGCGGATCCCGATCACGGCGTTCTGCTCGTTGCCCTCGATCGCGTCGATGCCGGTGGACAGGAGCACCTTGGTGCCGCGGCGCTGGTGCGCTGCCAGGTAGAACGCCGAGACCTCCGGGGCCACGGCTCGGCCCAGAAGCCGGTCGGCGACGTCGACCACGGTCACGTCTTTGCCAGCGGCCGTCGCGGCGGCCGCTGCCTCCAGCCCGATGAAGCCGCCACCGATGACGACGACATTGGACGCGGCCTCCAAGCGGGTGCGCAGATCATCAGCGTGCGCAATATCGCGCAGCACACAGACTCCGTCGAGGTCGGCGCCGCGAATCGGGAGCCGGCGTGGCGTGCCGCCCACGGTGAGTGCGAGGCGCGCGAAGGGGAGCTTCTCTCCGGTACTGGTGACGGCGACGCCGCTGCCCGAGCCGGTCGCATCAAGCTCGATGTCCTCGATGTGGGTGGAAAGGCGTAGTTCTATCTGCTTCTCGGCGTACCAGTCCAGCGAGCGGAAGCCGAGAGACTGGACCGTTGCCTTGCCAGCCAAGTAGGCCTTGGACAGTGGCGGGCGCTGGTACGGGGCAACGTCTTCGTTGCCGACCAGGATGATGGGAGCGGTGTCACCGAAGTCGCGCAGAGACGTTGCAATCTGCAAGCCGGCCTGGCTGGCGCCGATGATGAGGGTTCCGGGAGCGGAGATGGTCATGTATCCTCCTATGGTTAGTCCATTAAACCATAGCGCCTCAAGGTGCCGCGTGGCGAGGGTTGAAGCGCAGAGATCTCGCAAACTTGGGAGGACTGTGTCAAGGGTTGCATTCGAGGCGGGAGCCAGGCACTCGTCTGGCAATGCAGGATTGCGAAGTTTTGTTCCAACCCACGACAACCCTTGTTTGGCGGCGGAGTTGCCACGAAGGGATTTCCGACGCGACGGCTACATCGCACTGACGGATCTACAGAAGAAGAATGCTCGCTTGATGGCCTTCTCGAGAGCAGCGGGGAAAGCCTTTTACCACTACGGCTTCGGCGACATTGGGCTGCAGCGGATTGACCTGGTTAGCTACCGGCGCCGCGGGCCGGCCGGCCCTCCAACGCGGTTCCTCAATGCTGCCCGACGCCTCCCGCTGGAAGGTATCGGGGATGCATGGACGTGTCGGCAGACCCGCCCGTGAGGGCACCGATCAGGCACCGGTCTGGGTAGCCAAGGTCACCGGCACCGACATGCCCCTTCGACCCCGGATTCCTGGCGTAGCGGAAACCAGCCGCGCCTTCAAACAAATAACGACGCTGGTCGCCGGCATAGAGCCCGCCCGGAAATGAATTTCCCGGCACCGTCTTAGGAGCTGTGAGTGCGAACGCGCTCGGCAGTCCGGCCGAGGTGCTCGGTCATGACCGTTCGGGCGGCTTCAACGTCGCGCGCTTCGATGGCCTCGGCAAGCCTGCGGTGCTCTGCAACACCCTGCTTGCCCATAGGCGCGGAAATGTGCGATTCCGCGAGCGACATCCGCATAGGACCGTTGAAGCTCTGCATCAGCATCTCGATCGCTGGGTTGTGGGTGCACTGCGCGATCCGGGTGTGGAACGCGGCGGAGAGCTCCACGTTGTACTGTCCCGCCTTAACGGCCTGCTCGGCCTCCTCGACCATCGCGAAAAGAGCGGCGATGTCCTCCTCCGTGGCCCGCTCGACCGCCAGGGGCAGGGTGCCAAGCTCGACGATGAAGCGCGCTTCGGTGACGTTGTGTGCCGTGACAGGCGCGAGCGAAATGAGGTCGGCCAGACCCAGGCCGAGTCGCTCGGCCGAAGGGCTGGTGAGGAAGGCGCCACCGTGGGAGCCGACGCGGATGGTGAGCAGTCCGTTGGTCTCGAGCACCCGTAACGCCTCGCGGACAGTCACACGACTGACGTTGAACCGCTGGCACAACTCGCGTTCGCTGGGCAGCCGATCGCCCGGCTGCAACTTACCCGCGCGAATGAGAACTTTGATCTGGTCGACGATGACCTGTGAAGCCCGGTCAACGTTCACGGGGAGGAACATGCCCTCGGTGTTGGTGGCCATTGTCCCCCCTGTCGACCGTCAGTCAGACGGTTTGGCGATGCGATCAGAACGCATATGTCAGCCTCCCAGCGATTACTGCGAGGTAAATAAGCCTAATGGAATGATAGAGCAATGGAATAATGAATGGGCTCTTGCCGCGCCAGCCGCGTAGTATTTCCCCCTCGCGCGCAAACTCACCAAGCCCCGCCAGATTGCCATCCGGCGCCCCGGAAAAGCACGCCCGTCACCTCCCTCGAAGCCTGGCCTGGGCACGGGAGCCACCAACCGCACCGGCCCTGCGGTAAAAAATGAAACCGTCCGCGTGCCCAGTGCCGTCCACGGCCACATACATAATCCTGGGCAACACTGTCCTCCTCTCGCGGACAGTGACGCCCAACTCGGCAAAGTCGGTATCCCACGACTTCAATTCACTGTCTTCGCGCCGCCAGCTTCGTTGGTCCAAGGATCTACCACGAGGGCGGGGTCCGCGGGAAACCTGTAAGTGCCCACGCCCCTCAACATCTCCGGGACCGGCCTCTCCGGCCTCGGCAACTGCACCCCCGGTCCGAAGCCGCTCCCAGGTTTCGCGAAACCAGGGTGTGGGGACCCAAGGTTCGGAACCCTGGTGCAGACTCCGGCGGATCGCGGCATGGAGGTCCGCGTTCGCAACAGGTCGCTTGGAGCAGAGCCTCGTAGCACGGATCATCTCTGGGCCACGCCGGAGCAGATCGCGTGCCCCGACAGCGCGGTGAAGCTGGCAAGGTTCCATGTCGGCACGTGCGCCCGTCGCGGCCGGAACGATCAGCCAGCAGCGGGTCTGTATTAGAACGTTCCGCCGCCTTTACTGACCCGGCGTGCCATGGACCGCGCGCTGGGTCTTCGCCTGCTCCGCAACTTGAGGGTAGGTAGGCTCAATAATCTACGTGCCCCAAATTGCTACGCCAGAAAGCCCGCTTTCCAGACCCACTGGGTTCCGAGGCGGCCCGTCCGACGCCATCTTGGCGGATGATCACGGGACCCCGCCCCGTACGCCCGCAAGGTAAGTTCTCCGCAAAGTTACGAAAAAATGTAACGCGCATCGCATTTCTATGGCATATTGGTTAGTCCAAGGCCAAGGTGTGAGACAGCGCATACGAAAAGCCTTTGTCCGGGCGCGATGAGGCGCCTCGGAGGACATGAGAGTAGGTAACCTTTCCAATGCTTGAAGCAATATCCAGTGGCCTCACAGAGGTTCTACAGCCAGCCACCTTGGCGATCATGCTGCTGGGCATACTTATCGGGTTCCTGGTGGGTATACTCCCGGGCCTCGGGGGCGCCGTCACACTGGCGATCATGCTGCCGTTCACCTTCGGCATGGAACCAGTCCAGGGATTCGCGTTTCTCCTCGGCATGTGGGTGGTGACCTCAACTACAGGGGATCTCACCTCAGTCCTCTTCGGCGTACCGGGAGAGGCCACCTCCGCAGCGGCAGTAATGGATGGCTATCCACTCACCAAAAAGGGCCAGGGCGGACGGGCCCTCGGTGCGGTGCTCACCAGCTCTGCGATGGGCGCCATCTTCGGTGCTGTCGTTCTTGCCTTGTCGATTACTCTCATCCGGCCCGTGGTGCTCGCCCTCGGCGCCCCTGAGTTCTTCGCACTCACGATTCTCGGCCTCACCTTTGTCATAACCCTCGCAGGAAAGCAGCTTTTTAAGGGCTTCATTATGGTGTCCATAGGCCTGTTGGTTGCATTAGTAGGTGTCGATCCTCAGGTGGGAATCGAGCGGTTTACCTTCGGTCAGCTGTACTTGTGGGACGGCATCAACCTGATTGCGATCGTTGTCGGCTTGTTCGGAGGCGCTGAAGTGCTGCAGCTCATGCTCAGCAAGAGCAGCATCGCCCAGCCCTCCGGTCCTGGGCAGAACAAACTGCATGGGACTGGACAGGGAGTGTTGGACGTATTCAGGCACTGGAGCGTGGTTCTTCGTTCTGCCGGCATAGGGGCCCTCATAGGAATGTTGCCCGGACTGGGCGGATCTGTCGCTCAATGGATGGCGTACGGCCATGCCAAACAGACTTCGAAGAACCCGGAGCAGTTCGGGAAGGGCGCCATCGATGGAGTCATTGCCGCCGGTGCCACCAACAACGCCAAGGACGGCGGATCACTCATTCCCACGATCGCCTTCGGCATTCCTGGAGGGGCAGCTACCGCTGTCCTGCTCGGCGGCTTCATGATCCTAGGTCTTACCCCCGGCAAAGAGATGCTCACCACTCGTCTTGACGTCACCATGTCCATGGTCTGGATCACAATTATCTCAAACCTCGTTGCGGTGGGGATAGCGCTCCTGTTCATCCGTCCGCTGATGAAGCTGACCAGGCTCCAAGGTCCTGTCCTTATTCCGGCACTTGTCCTGCTCCTCGTCATCGGGTCCTACACGGCAACCAACAGCTTCGCAGACGTACTGGTGATGGTTGCAGCTTCCGCATTCGGAGTCGTGTGCCTGCGATGGGACTGGCCGCGGGTTCCCTTCCTGCTCGCCGTCGTTCTCGGCGGATTCGCGGAGACCTACCTCAACCTCGCCAACTCGATTTTCGGCACAACCTGGATGACGCGGCCGATCGTGCTGGTGCTGGGCGTCGTCATCCTTGGATCAGTTATTTACGGTATCCGCACCAACCGGCGCGCCGCTTCCCGCCTGAAACCTGAGCTTTCTTCTCCGGCCGGTAATTCGAAGTGAGGAAAGTTGATATGAAAACCGCACCGAAGATTGGCTCCACCGTGAAAACAACTCCTGCTGGTCCATCCCTGAATTCATCGCCAAGAGCAGACATGGTATTTACGCTCACGGTTGCCGTAATCCTGTGTGCAGCTCTTATACAGACCTTCACTTGGCCGTCCGAAGCAGCCGTTTTCCCCCGGGTGGTCATTGTCTCCGGCCTGGCCTTCAGCATTGGACTGGCTGCGATCATCAGCTGGAAACAGCTTCGACGCAGGAATAGGGGCGAGCTCCCAGCTGAGGCAAGCGGCGACAGGCCACATCAAAACCAAGATGACGACGCCGAGAGCGACGAGGCCGAATATGTATTTGCCACAGCGGGAACACGGGCTTGGGTCACGGTTCTGCTCTGGCTCGCAGCCTTTCTCATCTTGACAGGGCTTCTGGGAATATTCGTTTCCAGCGGTATTTTTGCCCTGTTTTACCTGCGATGGGGGGCGCACAAGTCCTGGAAGTTTTCAGGAATTTACGCAGTCGTTCTGACCCTATGCCTTCTGACTATGTTCCGGTGGCTACTCTACATTCCCACCCCGGTAGGAATTCTAACAGGCTTATAGCGCTTTCCAATTACCCGCATTATCCATTTTACAAAAAGGCAGGAACAAAAGTGCGTCATATATCCCTTTCGCGTCGGCTGAGCATAGGTGCTCTCGCGACCTCGGCAACCCTAGCTATTGCCGGATGCGGTGGCGCGTCCGGCAATCCTCAATCCGGACCATCGGCCGGGGGTTGTGAAAGCCTCGAAGGCAAAACCATTTCAGTGGTTGTTCCGTTCGCTCCTGGCGGCGGCTATGACAGTTATGCCCGCTTGATTGCCCCCGATCTGGGGAAGGCGTTGAAGGCCCAGGTGATCGTCAAGAACCAGCCTGGAGCCGGCGGTCTGGTGGCCATCAACAGCTTGGTTCGTGCAAAAGGGGACGGCACCGAAATCGCAATCATGAACGGTGCAGGCGTTGCTGCGGCCGTTCTTGCGGAAGCGGAGGGAGCCGGGTTCAGCCTGGATGACCTGAGCTACATAGGCCGTGTTGGTGAAAATAACACTGTGCTCGTATCTGGGACCGAAAGTAAATACGAGACTTGGGACGACGTGAAAGCATCTGAGGGCTTCCGGTTCGGTTCTTCCGGCCGCGGGTCATCTGACTACATCACTCCTTCGATCCTCATCGAAGCGTTCGATCTCAAAAACGCCCAAATAGTGACCGGATTCAAAGGCCAGAGTGAAGTCGAACTCGCTCTCCTCCAAGGGAATGTTGACGGCCTTGCAGGTCCTGCAGACTCCCGTCGTGCGGGCATTGCCAGCGGAGAACAGACGCCCTTGTTATCTATAGCACCTGAACGGGTCCCGGAAGCTCCGGACACTCCTGTGTTCAGCGAACTGGAGCTGACCGAACGACAGGAAATGCTTCTGACCGCGCACCAGACGGTAAACGAGCTGGGACGGCCACTGGTCGGACCTAAGGATATGGATCCGGCTGCGCTGGAGTGCCTCCGCGGTGCCCTTGACACGATCGCCAAAGATAAAGATCTACTCGCAGAGGGGGAAAAGCAGTTCCGTCCCATCAGCTACGTCTCCGGAACAGACCTGGAAGAACAGGTAATCAACAAGATAAAGGAATTGCCTGAGGAATACCTCTCTGTTTTGAAACAGTCGTTCTAATTCTTCACCGGCCCTCAAGGGTATAGCTGTCGTACTCAGCCCTCCGCCCACCATGCCGGGCCGGTAACGGCCAAAGGGGGTTCCTACCGTGCGGAGTTGGCGGTAGGAACCCCCCTGGTCCCAAATCTGAACCGGAAGAACGCAGTGTTGCTGGCCGGCACCGACACTGAGGGCAGAGCACTAATCAAAGCTCCCACATGCCTCAACAAACGTTGGGCCTTTATCGAACTGAGCCGGTTAAGTAGCTAAGTAACCGCTGGCTAGGCGAGCCGGCTCTTTTCCTCGCGAGACAAATCAGGTTGAGGCCAAGAAGCCAAGGACTTCTTCTTTCGGCAAACTATTCAACAAATCACTCAGGGAAGGCTATGGCACCAGGGAAAAGAGATCGCGTGCTGAGCCTCCTGATGGCAATGATGTTCTCATTTGCCCTCAGCAGTCTTGCGCTAGTGGTGCCTTTGCTGGCCGTGAGTGTTGGGTATGACGCTGCACAGGTCGGTCTTCTTGTAGCGTTAGCCGCTGTCACCCAGATCGGGACACGGTTGGTGATGGGGCCACTCACGCGGAGGGTCGCCGACAAGATGCTCTTGGTAACGTCCGCCGTGCTGATCGCTCTGGCATGCGTTCTGATCATGCTCTCGACGACCTTGTTCGTCTTTGCCGCTTCCCAGCTTGTTCAAGGAGCCGCCCGCGCGCTGTTCTGGACAAGTTCACAGACACATGCGGTGCGTGCGTCGTCGACCTCCGTCAAAGGCTTGCGACGGATGAACCTCGCCGCCGGAGTAGGGTCTCTGGCCGGCCCCGCATGCGCCGGACTTCTTTGGAGCCTATCCCCACCCTTGCCACTTCTGGTTGCAGCGATTGTCGGGTGCATTGCGATCATGCCTGCGGCCTTACTTCATCGATTCCCGTTGTTCGCGCGGAAGGTCTCTTCCGAGGACAGGAACGGGCATATTTCGCGCCAACCTGGTGTCCGTGCTGCTTGCGGGATGAATGTTGCAGCGGGTGCTTGGCGAAGCATTCTTGACTCTTTTGTTCCGGTCGCCCTTTCCCTCGCCGGACAGCCCGCTGTCGTTATTGGTCTGCTCTTAACCACGGCGAACGGTGCCATGTTGGCAGGAAGCGCGGCCAGTAGTTGGATTAGGAAACGCGGAATTAGAGCGTCCTTCGCTACGGGTCTACTGTGCACAGGACTGGGTCTGGCGGCCACCGCACCCCTTGCAACCCTCACCCTTGCCGCTGCTGCTTCACTCGCCCTGTCCGGGCTCGGTGCAGGAATCCTCCAAACAGTCGGTCCCGCGATTGCAGCCGACGAGGTGGGGCCCGAAGAAAGAGGCGACGCGCTAGCTCTGGCCGGTACCTACCGGGCTGTAGCGCTCCTCCTGGCACCAATCGGAATGGCCGGAATACTCGCCTTCACCCCCTTGGCTTCATCCCTGATTTTGGCCGGGATTCTCATAACAACGCCAGCCACAATAGCCCTACGACCACCTCGGAAATGGAGAAGGATCTAAATTCTCGACCACTTTCGGGACCTATGTAGTCGGCTCCCAATCTGACCAAACGCAGAGCAATTTCTGCCATAGGAACTGAGTCTGGCACCGGGGTATTCGGCCCCACCTGGATCGCTTCGCACCGAACGAAGGCTTGTGCCATGAGGAGGGACGGTCATGCTCCATCCCAAGTGTGCCGCGCCAATCAACGGCAAAGCGGACGCGTCGACCCACTCCCCGCTGAACTTAACTGCATTACCTGGCGTGGCTTTGGTATTGCGGCTGGCTGTGGCTCAAGGTTGAAGGCTGCTAGCCTGGTGCGCTCTGCTGGGCAGAACTTTTATCTGGACAGCGGTAAAGTGATGTGTTTCACTTGAACGACCACGGATCTAACACAAAGACGAGGGAGAGCCGAATGAGTTTTGAAGCAATGGGTCGTCGCGGATTTATCAAAATCACGGCCGCAGCGGGCGGGACACTATTTCTGGGAGGCCTCACAGCCTGCGGCCAGGACAGTGGCGGCAGCGGCGGCGGTGGAGGTCAGAAGGGATATTCCGGCGACGTAGCAATCACGGGTCTGGCCAGCCTCATCCACTCCGCCCCCTTCTTCATCGCCCAGTCGGAGGGCTACTACGAGGAAGAGGGACTGACCCTCGAGCATATTCAGTTCCCAGGCGGGCTTGACACCGTCCGAGGAATCGAGTCGGGAATTGGTTTCGGTACCTCGTCCACTATTCCGGTCTTCATTGCGGCCGAGAAGGGCATGGACGTAAAAATCTTCGGCAATGTTTACACAGCGGCCTCAGTCGACTTCATTGCACTGCCGGACTCTTCAGTCACTTCCATTGAGGACATCAGGGGCAAGAAAGTCGCAGTCAGCACGCCGGGGTCAAACTCCTCGTATTTCGCAGACCGCACACTCCGGGAGGCCGGCATTATTCCAGGCAAGGACGTTGAACTTATCAGCGTCGGCTCGGCGAGCGACTCCTGGACCGCCGTCTCCCAGAAGGTTGTTGACGTCGCGTGGACGGCCTCGCCACTCTCCGAGAAAATCGCCTCCGAAAGCGGAGCGAAAGTTATCTGGCGTTCCCGCGACTATGTAACGGACTGGTCGGACACCTGCCTCGTCGCGACAGGATCGTTCATAGACGAAAATACCGAGGCGTTGAAGGGCTGGGGCCGGGCGCTCAAGAAGGCGATGGACCTGATCACCAACGACCTGGAAAAGGCCGCCGACGCCTACGGGAAGGCCATTAAATACGAGCCCGAGGTGGCTCTTGAGGCGCTTAAAAACTCGCAGAAATTTTTCAGCCTGGACTTCACCGATGCCCAGCTCGCCGCCGTCGTCGCCGCCGGTAAAGAACAGGGCCAGATCACCAAAGAACCCGACATGGATGCCATCGTCATGAGGAACTTCCTCTCATGAGCCAGATATCCCCAATCGATTCGGTAGGACACGACAGTGACGTCGTTTTCGACAATATCGGAATGACTTTCGGTACCGCGACAGGAGTCACCCACGCAGTCGCTAACGTTTCGGGAGCGATACCGGAAGGCAAATTCGTTTCCGTTATCGGCCCCAGCGGCTGCGGAAAAAGCACGTTGCTTGACATGGTCGGCGGCCTGATGAAGCCCACTCAGGGCTCGGTCAGCATAAACGGTGAAAGCGTGACGGGCCCTCGGCGGGACACTGCCATGGTATTCCAGGAAGACTCCACCCTGCACTGGCGCACTGTCCTGGACAATGTCGCTTTCGGCCTCGAGGTCAAAGGCCTCCCGAAAGCGGAGCGCCATGAGCGCGCCCGCCAAATGATCGAACTTGTCGGGCTCACCGGTTTCGAGGACCACCGCCCGGGCCAGCTTTCCGGTGGAATGAAGCAGCGCGTCGCGATCGCCCGGGCCTTGGCCATGGAGCCGCGCGTCCTGCTCATGGACGAGCCTTTCGGCGCCCTGGATCAGCAGACCCGGCAATTCATCGGCCGGGAACTGCTCCGTATCTGGGAGAAAACACGCAATCGCGTGCTGTTCATCACCCATGACATTCAGGAAGCCGTTTACCTCTCCGACGAGGTCTGGGTCATGTCAGCCAGGCCCTCCGTTGTCAAAGAGGTGGTAACCATCGACCTGCCACGTCCCCGACCGGAGGGGACCCACGCGCTGCCCAGGTTCCGTGAGCTGGAAGACCACCTATGGGCGCTGGTAAAGGTTGAGGCGGAGAAAACGTTGGGGCCAGGAGCGCGGCTGGCGTGAGTGTTCTGGAGAAGACCCCGCCTGTCCAGAGCCAGCAAAAGGCCCCCATCGTTCCGCGTGCGGCCCTTGTCCGTTGGGTTATCATTCTGGCGCTTGTTGCCGTCCTTGAGCTCACCACGCGAACGGGGATGATCAGCCAGTCCCTCATGGTGCCACCATCGGAGATTCTTACCCGGCTGGCCTCGATCGTCCCAACGGAACAGTTTGGGCAAGACGCCGCACGAACTCTTACTACCATTCTGGTGGCGTTCACCATCGGGCTTGTGCTGGGGGTCCCGCTCGGGGTTTTCTTATGGCGGGTGCCGGCTGCAGGGCGGATCCTTGAGCCCTTCATCGTTACCGGCTATGCAATGCCCACTTTGTTGTTTTATCCGGTTCTCTTGGCCGTGATGGGGCTCAACGCGGGACCGATCATTGTTATAGCTGCATCGATGTCCCTGATTCCAATTGCGCTGACCACGATGGTTGCCCTGAATGCCATCAAGCCTATCCTTCACAAGCTCGCAAATTCTGTCAGCGCCTCGCCACGGCAGTACTACTTGAAGGTGCTGTTTCCGGCGGCGACGCCACTTATTTTCCCGGGTGTGAAGCTCGGATTTATCTACGCCGTCATCGGCACCGTTGCCATGGAGTTCATCCTCGCGTCCCAAGGAGTCGGCTTCCGGGCCGGCTTCTACTACCGGGAACTGAATACCGCAGACATGTGGGCCTACATCGCCGTTGTCATCGTTCTCAGCGTGTTGGTCAACAGCGTGCTTACCTGGCTGGAGAAACGCATTAGAAGGGACATGCTGTGAGTACCGATGTAACGATTCCTTCGGTCCCGAAAATCACCACTCAGCAGAGTGCGAACAGATCCCGGGTCATCCGGGACAACGTGTGGCGTGCTGCCGTATTGGTAACCTTGGTGCTCCTGTGGGCGCTGCTGTCTTCCATGAGTGACCTCGTCGCTTCGCCCACGGACTCGCTTAACGCGCTGGCGAAGCGCTTCGCCGATGGCTCTATTTACCGGCACCTCAACGCGACCCTGCAGGCGGTGGCCATCGGGTTCCTCATCGCCGCTGCCATAGGCTTTCCCTTGGGCTATGCCATTGGGCGGAGTAAGTTTCTCGGTGCTGTCTTCGACCCCATCGTCGCAGGCGCCTTCGCCATCCCACGCGTAATTTTCTTTCCCATTCTTCTCCAGATTTTCGGAGTGGGTGTGGGGGCGCAGTCGGCAATGGCCGCGTTGGCAGCGGTATTTCCCATCATGGTCTCAACAACGGCAGGCGTCCGTGCCATTAACCCGCTTCTGCCTAAGCTCGCACGCTCGCTGAGCCTGTCCCCGCTGCAGACCGTGACCAAGATATACGTTCCGGCCATGGCACCGTCGCTCATGGTGGGCATCCGTATTGGCTTCAGTATCGCGTTCATCAACGTGATCATCGCCGAATTCTTCGCTGCGCGTGCCGGCCTTGGGCTCCTGGCGCTGCGAGCCTACGGCATGTTGGACCTGCCAACGATGTACGGCATCATCGTGCTCCTCGCTGCAATCGCACTGGCCGGGAACCTCGCCCTGTGGGCAGTCGAACGGCGGCTGGGCAACAAGCTCTAGCCCTCGGGTCCAGGGGGCCTGCACGCCCATCACCACGGTGTCTGACTACTGAACGGTCTAAGAAAGGGGAAAGCATGTCTGCAAGTGCTGCCCGAGAGGAATACCAGAGGTTAAGGTCCCAGTTCAAGGAAAAGGGACTGGGCGGAAGGATCGGGTTCGGGAGCCGGCCGGCGCTTCTGGTGGTTGACATGATCCGCGGATTCACGGATGCGAGATCGCCGTTGGCCGGAGACCTTGATGAACAGCTAAAGGCAGCCCAGGAACTTCTTGGAAGAGCTCGGGGTGCTGGCGTTCCGATCATCTTTTCAACTGTCGCGTACGACACCGACCTGCAGGAGGCCGGTAAATGGATCCAGAAAATACCGTCCAACAGCTGGTTGGTCGAGGGAAGCGAATGGGTGGAACTCGACGACAGGCTCGAGCGCCAAAACAATGAAATGTTGCTCGTGAAAAAATATGCATCCTGCTTTTTTGGCACCGATCTTGCCGCCCGTCTCGTGTCCAAAGGCATCGATACGCTGATCCTCGTCGGCTGCACAACCAGTGGATGCATCCGAGCTACGGCGGTGGATTCATGTTCCTACGGATTCCACACCATCGTTGTTGAGGAGGGTGTGGGAGACCGGGCTGAACTGCCGCATCTCGCGAGCCTTTTCGACATTGACAACAAATACGGCGATGTTGTCGGGCTGGAGGAAGCAAACACCTATCTCGAACATGTCCGCGGGTAAGCGCAGCACGGCGAAGAAATCGCCGTGCTGGCTCTCTAACCGGACTCCGGACCATGGGCGGCGTGCCATCATCCTGCAAAGGCCAGACCGTGGGCCTGTCAGGCGCTGACAGAATCCTGAGCATTGCCGCGACGGTATTGTTCTCGTTCGCCCTCGGAACCCTGGCAGTGGTGGTGCCAATATTGGCCATTGCTGTAGGGTACAGCGCGGTCGAAGTCGGGATGATGGTTGCACTTGCAGCAGTCTCGCAGTTGGTGACGCGCCTCTTCCTGGGCGCACTGATGCGCAGGGTTCCCGATAAAGCCTTCCTCGCGGGAGCAGCGCTCATGATTGCCGTCTCGTGCGCTCTGATCGCAGTCTCAGACGCGCTGGCAGTCTTCGTAGCATCCCAGCTGGTCCAGGGCTCGGCTCGAGCCTTGTTCTGGACCAGCAGCCAGACGCACGCCGTCCGCATGTCGACCTCGTCTGTCAAGGGATTGACTGACGTAAATCTCGCCGCAGGGGTGGGGGCACTGCTGGGGCCCGCACTTGCAGGTTATCTGTGGGAACTTTCGACACCGTTGCCGCTGATCGTGGGTGCAGTGGCAGGATCGGCGGCTGTCATCCCTGCAGCCCTTCTGACCAGGCTTCCTGTGTTTGCTCCGGAGCATGCCACAGGCGGAATAATGGCGCGAGGCCTCTGGCGGCGGCCTGGCGTCGATGCCGCCTGCTGGATGAACGCCGGAGCGGGCGCCTGGAAGAGCCTCTTGGACTCCTACGTGCCCATCGTGCTCTCCCTTGCCGGACAACCCGTCGCCGTCATCGGCATCCTGGTAGCCATACCCAACGCTGCCGTTCTGGCCGGAAGTGCATCTGCGAGCTGGCTGCGCAAGCGGGGCAACAGGATCTCCCTTGCCACAGGCCTCCTGGCCACGGGGGCGGGCTTGGCCGCGGCCGGGCCACTGGCCGGCGCCGCAGTTGCCGCCGCCGCCGCCCTTGCTGTTTCCGGCGTTGGTGCCGGGATCCTCCAGACCGTCGGGCCGGCGATAGCTGCAGATGAAGTGCACCCGGAAGAACGCGGGGATGCTCTCGCCCTGACTGGTACGGTGCGGGCCTCAGCGCTCTTCCTTACACCGTTTGTCATGGCCCTGCTGGTCAGTGTGGTCCCCGTTGCCGCAGCGCTGGTCACGGCCGGAGTCCTGATGACCCTTCCGGCGGCGGGAGGTATCCGCAGAAAAGACCCTCCCAGCCAAGTGGAGCCAACAGAATCAGGTCCCTGCAGGCCGCTCCAACAAAATCAGCTTGAAGCTCCCGAGAAAAAGGTGTCCGATGACAACTGAAACGATTGATACGACGGCTTCGGAGATTTCCCGGCTGAAATTGCTGCACGGACACGCTATTCCACGGCTTGGCCTGGGAACCTGGCCGATGCTGGAGGACGAGTGTGAAACTGCGGTGCGTTTCGCACTGCAGAGCGGTTACCGGCTGGTTGACACAGCGTTCCAGTACAGAAACGAAGAAGCGGTCGGCCGGGGGATCCGCACCGCAGGCGTTCCCCGGTCCGAATTGTTCATTTCCAGCAAGTTCAACAAGGAGTCCCACAGCATCGATGGGGTGCAGCGGGCCTACGACGAGAGCCTGCGCAAACTCGGCCTTGACCACCTGGACATGTTCATGTGCCACTGGCCAGTTCCGGCCTTGGGCAGGTACGTGGACGCCTGGAAGGGCCTCGTGAAGTTATTGGAGGAAGGCCGTGTAAAAGCCATCGGCGTTTCCAACTTCAAACCTGCCCACCTGAAGGAAATAATCGACGCAACGGGAGTAGTACCCGACGTAAACCAAATCCAGCTCAGCCCAGACCTGGCGCGGACGGAACCGCGCGCTGTCCACAGATTACTGGGAATAGTCACCGAAGCCTGGAGCCCTATCGGCCGGTCCTCCGGTTTGCGGGCTGACCCGCTGATCGGCCACATCGCTCAGCGCCTTAACAAGTCTCCAGCCCAGGTCCTGCTGCGGTGGCATGTCCAACAGGACATCGTGCCCATACCGCAAGCGTCCGACCAGCTGTGGCTCAAGGAAAACCTATCCGTCTTCGACTTCTCGCTCAGCGCCGACGAGATGGCTGCGATCCGGCGGTTGGACAGAGGCGAGGCGGCCGCACGGGACTCTGACTCACCCGAAAACGGCCATTGATTCCGGTGTGCCCTTCTCTTCTGACCAGAGAGGGGGGTTGACGAGCATCACATTCTGCGTCATCCTCTTGTTAACAGAAATACGCTCTGCAAAGCAGAGAACCTAGAACTTAGCATGCGCGCCCAATGAAGGAGACCTTTCATGACAGATCAGACCAGCGTCATTCAGGACGTGCAGCGGGGCATGATCCCTGCTCATATCTACAACGACAAGGAGATCTTCGAGCTCGAAAAGGAGCGCCTCTTTGGACGAAGCTGGCTCTTCGTTGCCCACGAGTCGGAGGTGCCAGAAGCGGGCGATTACGTGGTGCGCCGCGTGCTGGAAGACTCGTTCATCATTTCCCGCGATGAAAAGGGCGAAATCCGTGCCCTCTTCAATATGTGCCTTCACCGCGGAATGCAGGTCTGCCGGGCCGAGATGGGAAACGCCTCACATTTCCGTTGCCCTTACCACGGCTGGTCCTACCGCAACGACGGACGAATCGTTGGCCTTCCGTTCCACAAGGAGGCCTACGGTGGCGAGGAGGGCTTCAAGAAAAAAGGGCAGACCCTGCTTCCCGCCCCGTCTTTGGGTATATACAACGGTCTCATTTTCATCAGCCTTGACCCCGACGCGGAACCTCTCGAGGACTTCCTGGGCGATTTCAAGTTCTACATGGACTACTACACCAAGCAAAGCGCTGACGGCATTGAACTCCGCGGCCCGCAGCGGTGGCGGGTCAAAGCGAACTGGAAGATCGGCGCCGAAAACTTCGCCGGCGACATGTACCACACACCCCAGACGCACACGTCAGTGGTTGAAATTGGCCTCTTCCGCGAGCCAAAGGCCGAGAAGCGCAAGGACGGAACAACGTACTGGGCCGGCAACGGCGGCGGAACCACCTACAAGCTTCCCGAGGGGACACTGGAGGACCGGCTCCGCTATGTCGGCTACCCCGACGACATGATCGCGCGGATGAAGGAACAGTGGAGCCAGGAGCAGCTCGATGTAGTGGGCAAGGACGGATTCATGGTGTCAGCCGCATCGGTCTTCCCAAACATGAGCTTCGTCCATAACTGGCCCCGCGTAGAAGAAGACTCCGACGAAGTTCTGCCGTTCATCTCCATCCGCCAATGGCAGCCCATCAGCGAAGACGAGACCGAGATCGTTTCATGGTTCGCAGTGGACAAGAATGCGTCTGAGGAATTCAAGGCGCTTTCGTATAAGGCATATCTTATGTGCTTCGGCAGCGGCGGCATGTTCGAACAGGATGACGTTGAAAACTGGGTCTCTCTGACCAGCACGGCGGGTGGCCCGATGGCGCGGCGACTGTTGCTCAACAGCCGCATGGGCATGCTGGAGAACGGGCAGAACGTCGTGGAACCTTTGACCGCCGATGAGTATTCAGGGCCAGGTTCCACCCGGATCGGGTACAGCGAATACAACCAGCGTGAACTGCTGCGGCGGTGGGCTGACCACCTTGAACGGCCGATGGAGAAGGCGGCCCAGCTCCACGTCGGCACCGACCCGATTCAGTCACCCCCGGCTGGCGGGGCGGACCCTTCACGGGCTTCGACCGGAAACACCGCCGGAAGCACCGCTATCCCAGCCGCCCAGATCATGTCAAAGGAGGCCTAGCCATGAGTATTGAAGCTGACCGTAACGGGAAGACTCTTTCCGAACAGTCCGTTCTGGGCAATCATGCCCCGCGCACGCAGAGAACGGGAGAATCCCTCCCGTTCGACGACGCGCTCCACCTTCAGGCGCACCGCTGGCTGGTTGATGAAGCGTATCTCCTGGACGCCCAGGACTATGACGCATGGATGTCACGAATCGCTGAAGACGTGCACTATCTCATGCCCGTCCGGGTCACTACCGCCCTCGGGGCCGGTTACAGCACGTCCCCCGGCATGGCCCATCTCGATGAGAACAGGTACTCGCTCAGCCGCCGGGTAGCGCGTTTCGCCACCGAGCATGCCTGGACAGAAGACCCTCCCTCACGATTGCGGCACTACGTCACGAACGTTCGAACGTTCCGCACAGACAATCCGAACGAAATCATCGTGGATTCGGCGGTGCTGCTCTTCCGGAGCCGGGGGGATGTGCGTGAAGCCGCCACGGTGTCCGCCGGCCGGGAAGACCTTCTGCGCCGTACCGGAACCGGATGGGAACTCGCCCGCCGAACGATCATGGTGGACGAATCGGTTATCCGGATGCAGAATCTGGCCATATTCCTATGAAAATCGGATGGGAAGGCGAGGAAGAAGACCGCCTTGCCGCCATTCGCGCGGCAGAGGAACGCGTCCGGCTGGAATCACACACCACCGGCGCTCCGATCGTCATTGCCAATGAGTTTTCCGAAGTGCACATCAGCAGGGTGGAAACACGCAATGGTTCCCGGCTGATGATCACTTCCCCGCGCTCCGGCCAGTGGGTTTCCTTGTGCCCCCTGGAACTGGAGTCGCTGACCTGGCAGGCGTCGGCAACGTTTTCGGCCATGATCGGAAACCCGTTCGGTCCCCTCATCCCCGAAGATGAACGACCGCCCCAACTCAAGAAGAACAGAAACACTTAGGCCAAGGAGCTTGATCATGCCTGTCGTAAAAGCAGACCTAGAAGCCTGCCAAGGGTACGCCAACTGCGTTGTCGGGGCGACCGACTACTTTGACCTGGATGATGACGGGATCGTAGTCCTCCTCAAGACTGAAGTGCCCGAGGCTGACCGAGCCCGCGTCGTGGAGGCAGCCCGCAGCTGCCCCGTTTCCGCCCTGATAGTGGAGGACTAATTGGATACAGTAACTGCCATCGTCGGTTCCTCCATCGGGGGCGTGCGCACGGCACAGTCCCTACGCCTGGAGGGATATGAAGGACGCATCGTCCTCGTCGGTGAAGAAACGGAACTGCCCTACGACAAACCGCCGTTGTCCAAGGCCGTCCTGGCGGGTACACGGACCGAAGCCTCCGTCTGCTTGCTCAACCGCGACCAGGCGGAGGAATTGGGAATAGAGCTGGAGCTTGGACATGCCGCTACCGGGATCGACGTCGCAGGAAACCTGCTGCAGCTGCAGGGCCGTGAAGCTCTGCGCTTCGACAACCTGGTCATAGCCACAGGCGCCTCTGCCCGGCCCTCCCCGTGGGGGCATCGGCCCGGCATCCATGTTCTTCGTACCCTCGATGACGCCCGCAGCCTGCGCGCAGATCTCACCAAGGGCGGACAGCTGGCTGTGATCGGCGCGGGTTTCATCGGTGCAGAAGCCGCGGCGACAGCACGCGGGCTCGGCCTGGAAGTGACAGTCATTGACCCCCTCCCGATTCCCATGAGCCGTATCTTTAATGCGGAAGTCGGGCAGTGGTTCGGAGACCTTCACCGCAGCAACGGCGTGAGGACGATGTTTGGTACCGGGGTCGAGGCCATCGACGGCGAACAGGGCTCCTTCACCCTGCGGCTCACCAATGGGCAGAACCTGGAAGCGGCCACGGTTCTGGTCGGAATTGGCGCTGTTCCCAACGATGCTTGGCTCGGTTCTTCGGGTCTGCTCGTGGACAACGGACTGGTGCTTGATGAATATTGCCGTACGGTGGACGCCCCCCATATTTACGGGGTCGGCGACGTGGCACGGTGGCGGCATCAAAAACACGGCGAAGATATCCGGATTGAGCATTGGACGAACGCCGTCGAGCAGTCAGCGTGCGTGGCTTATAACATCACCCATCCGGAGAACCCCCGCGCCTACATTCCGGTCGAGTACGTCTGGAGCGACCAACACGATTGGAAGATCCAAGTCGTAGGACGTGTGGGCGGAAAAGCTGAACACGTTACCATCGGGCATCCGGAAGTTCACGGCCGCTTTGCGGCTCTCTACACGGTAGATGGTGTCAACCTGAGCGGTGCTGCCATTGTGAACTGGCCTAAGGCCCTCTTGGCATGCCGGCGCGGTATGGGGACGGGGATATCAGTTCAGGAACTACGGGAAAAGCTAGAACCGATGCTGGACCCCCAGCCGCTGACGGCATCATGATGGGACAGACTCAGCTGCCCCTGGCACACGCAGGGGAAAGGAAAGCAATCGCTTTGGCCTGCCGGGTGCTGGCGCACCGCGGCTTGGCAGACGGAATCCTCGGCCATATCAGCCTACGAATGGGCGAGAATAGCCTGCTCGTCCGATGCAGGGGCCCCCGGGAGCGAGGATTGGCATTCACTGAACCCAGCGACATCCGGTTGGTGGACCTTGACGGTAACCCTGCTGCTGAGGGCGAGCTGGAAGGAGGATACGCCGTCCCGAACGAACTTCCGCTGCACACCGAACTGTTACGGCAACGCACAGACATCAGCGCGGTCGTCCACGCGCATCCGCCGCGGGTTGTCGCTGCGGACCTTGCCGGGCTTGGCGTCCGTCCAATCGTCGGAGCCTTCGATATTCCCGGCACCCGCCTGGCAGCAGGCGGGGTACCTGTGTATCCACGAGGAGTGCTGGTCAGGAACCGCCAGTTAGCGGCGGAAATGCTCCACGCCATGGGTGATCGACCTGTAGTGCTGCTGCGCGGCCATGGGCTGACCAGCGCCGCGGAGACTGTAGAGCAAGCGGTACTTCAGGCGATCAGCGTAGATACTCTTGCAGGGTTGTCACTGCAGGTGACCGCAGCCGGAGGAGAGCTCCGGGACCTTCCCCATTCGGACATGGCTGAACTTCCAGACCTCGGTGGATCGTTCAACACGCAAACGGCCTGGAGACACGAACTCGCTCGGCTGAAGGCTGCGGAGTGAAGTTAGCCAATAAGGGAAAAAAGGCAACCACGCCCGTGCTGGGTACGATGTCAGGCATGCAGTCTACAGATACGGACGCCACGTCCAAGTATGGTCCGCCCCCGCAGTATCCCATTGAATCTGTTGATAATGCATTGCGCCTTCTCCTGTTGTTCGAAAGCCAGCCCAGCATCCGGTTGACAGATGCCAGTAATTATCTGGGTGTCGCATCTTCGACGGCGCACCGGCTTATGGGGATGTTGCTCTACCGGGGGTTCGTGCGGCAAAACCCGGCCACTCGCGCCTATGAGCCGGGCCAGGCGCTCAGTTCGATCGCCTTCGCCATCAGACGCCAGGTGGACATAAGGACCCTCGCTCGTCCTGTACTTGAACAGCTGTTCCAAAAAACCGGGGAGACAGTCCACTTCGCCAGGCTCGAGCGAACAGACGCCCAATTCCTTGATGCCATTGAAAGCTCAAGGACCGTGCGGGTGGGTTCCCGACAGGGTGTCACGTTGCCGGCAAACTGCACTGCTACAGGCAAAGCGATGCTGAGCCGACTCAATGAGGAACAGTTGCGGGCACTTTACCCTAACGATGAACTCCCAGGCCTGACAGGAAACTCAATTACGTCGCGGGCTGAGCTTGAAGCCCAACTTGATGAAATCCGCCGCATAGGTTATGCCACAAGCAGGGAAGAAAGCGAAGATGGCGTGACCTCGGTCGCAGCATCGATTGCAGGGCCAAGCGGCGCCATCTACGGAATCAACGTCTCGGTGCCCGCCCACCGCATGTCCGACAAGCTGCGAGCCGAACTCGGAGAAATGCTTCGCACCTCCGCTGAGGACCTTCAAGGACTGCTGCTTTAGCCGCACGGCACTCGCGGTGGCGCCCTTGGCTCCCCGCTCGTTGACGGGATCGGTCTCCTTGCCCTCCATAGCGTGGGGATCTGTCTAAGATCTGGGCGAAGGTGGAGCCGACTAATTCGAAGTGGTTGATTTCTGCCACGGGCGTGGGCATCGATGCCGTACGCAAGACCTGACCTGACGAGGATCCCGCATTGGACTGTGCCATACGCAAGGTCGCGGGTCACGGCGGCACTGTAAGTGGTGCCGCCCGTGGCAGCCGTACGGGACCTTCGAGCCAGTGGACGTCTGTTAGCGGCCATGAAAAACTGCCCATAGGCGGCCACGAAAGTGCCCGCTGGCGGCCAGCAGAACTGCCCGCCGGTGGCCATGAGATCTGCCCACTTCCTTACTTGTTCCTGCCGCGTCTTTAAGCGGTGGGGGCCTCTCCCTGCGGTTTGATGACGGTGTCTAAGCGCACCAAAAGCGAACCAGGAAGAGGCCCTGTATGAAGTCTGACGGAGAAATCATGGAAATTCTTGCTGCCTACGATCTGACCGGATCGTTGCGCGCCACCGCGGAGCTCACGGGCTGCTCGCACCACACCGTTGCTAAACACGTCACCGCCCGTGACGCGGGCCGGCCGATCGGGGAACCCGCGGCCCGCGGCCGGGTCACCGACGCGTTCCTGCCCAAGATCGAGGAATGGATCGAAGCCTCCAAGGGCCGGATCCGGGCCGACAAGGCCCACGAAAAGCTCCTCGCTCTGGGCTACACCGGTTCGGAACGGTCTACCCGCCGGGCGATCGCGCAGGTCAAAGCCGCGTGGCGGCTGGGCCACACCCGCGTCCACCGGCCGTGGATCACAGAACCGGGGATGTGGTTGCAGTACGACTTCGGCGACGGGCCCCGGATCGGCGGGGTGAAGACCATCCTTTTCGTGGCCTGGCTGGCGTTCTCACGCTTCCGCATCGTGATCCCGCTCAGGGACAGGACCGCGCCGAGCGTGTTCGCGGCCCTGGACCGGTGCTTCCGGATCCTCGGAGGGGCGCCGACCTATGTCCTCACGGACAACGAGAAGACCGTCACCACCGCCCACGTCGCCGGGGTCCCGGTGCGCAACCAGCAGACCCTGGACTTCGCCCGGCACTACGGGGTGACCGTGCTGACCTGCCAACCGGCGGACCCGGCCACCAAAGGCGGAGTCGAAGCGTCCGTGAAACTCGCCAAGGCCGACCTCGTGCCCAAAGACACCAACCTCCGCGATGACTACCGCACCTTCGCCGAGCTCGAGGCCGCCTGCACGGCGTTCATGGACGAGGTCAATCACCGTGAGCACCGGACGACGCGGCGGAAACCCGCGGCCATGCTCGCCGAGGAAGCCCCGCGGCTGCACCGGATCCCGGACACCGCCCACACGGTCGCGTTCGGCCTGGCCCGCGGCGTTCCGGAGAACACCCCAATGGTCACCTTCGAAAACGCCCAGTACTCCGTCCCGGCCCACCTGCTCGGAGCCCGGGTGTTCGTCCGCACCCACGGCACCGGGCCCGGCGAGCAGGTCATCATCGTCCACCACGGCACGACCGGGCCCGTCGAAGTCGCCCGCCACGAACGGGCACGGCCCGGCAGCCCCGCCATCAACGACGAACACTTCCCCGGAACCCGGGCGAAGCTCCCCGGCGACTACGAGGTGAGGGCCCGCAGCGCGGACGAGGCCGCGTTCCTGGCCATCGGCGAAGGCGCCAGAACCTGGCTCGTCGAGGCCGCCGCGGCCGGGACCGCAAGGATGAACGTGAAAATGGCCGAAGCCGTTACGCTGGCCAAAATCGCCGGCACTGATCAGGTCGACCGGGCCCTGGGCGACGCCGCCCTGCACGGCCGGTTCGCGCACCCGGACCTCGCCTCGATCTTGAACGCCAACATCCGCCGCACTACCACCCACGCCGCCAACGAAGCCACCTCCCTCACCCAAGGAACAGGGGCGTGGGCCGCGATCGGCAACCCCGCAACCATCACCACGCCGGAGGAGGCCCGATGAGCCCCGTCACCACGACCAATACCGTGGCTCCGCCGCTACCGGCGGACCTGGAGGCCCTGATGCGGTCCCTGAAAATGCCCCACGCCCGGGCGCTGGCCCCGGACCTGATCGCGACCGCCCGCGCCCAGCGGTGGGAACCGGCCGAGGTCATCAAGGCCCTCTTCACGGAGGAAGCCGCCGGCCGGGCCCGGTCCATGCTCGCTTCCCGCCGCAAAGCAGCCGGGTTCCCGACCGGGAAGACCTTCGAGGCGTGGGACCCTGCAGCGTCCTCCATCCCGGGCCCGACCCAGCAGGCACTGCGGACCCTGGAATGGATCACCCGCAGGGAAAACTTGGTCGTCTGCGGGCCCTCGGGGACGGGGAAGACGTTCTTCCTCGAAGCCCTCGGCCAGCAGGCCGTCGAAGCCGGAATGCGGGTCGCTTGGTTCAGGCTCGAGGACCTCGGCGTCCTCATCCGCGCCCACCGAACCGATGACAGCGTCACCCGGGCCGTTGCCCGGATCCTGCGCGCCGAGCTCGTGGTCATCGATGATATTGGTCTGTTGCCCGTGGCCACGGACGCCGCCGAAGGCCTCTACCGGGTCGTGGACGCAGCCTACGAAAAACGCTCCGTCGCGATCAGCTCCAACCTCCACCCCGCCGGGTTCGATGAGCTCATGCCCAAAACCCTCGCCACCGCCACCGTTGACCGACTGCTGCACCACGCCCACGTCTGCCAGACCAGCGGCGATTCCGTCCGTCTTACCCAGGCCCTCGCCGGAAAAGGAGTGACCCGCTTGAACTGACCAACCCAACGATGGCCGACCCCGCCGAAACGAATCAGTGGGCAGATCTGTTGGCCATAACCGGGCAGTTTTACTGGCCACCAGCGGGCACATCAACTGGCCGCCCATGGGCAGAACGTAATGGCCATTGACAGACGTCGCCGCGGTCCAGAATTCAGCCGGCCAGGCGGCCGATGGGGGCAGGTCCCTTCTCTGTTGCCGGGTCGTGCATCGGAGCGCCCTCCGGCTCAGGCTCCCAACCAGCTCGTCAGCCGTAAGCAACCAGCCGGAAGATCAGTGTGGTTGAAACGACCACTTCACGAACATGGTTACCTCGAGGAAGATTGTAGGCGGAAACCGTTCCGCGTTCACTTCGGTAGCGGGCTGCCGCCCGCCCGGGACCCAGACCTGTGGCCGGAGTGAAGTTAGTGCATCACTCCGTTGGTGCGCAGACTCAGCAGGTATTGCCTCTGGCGGTCGTTTCCTGCATGTTGCACCAGAGCAGGATGCACACGGAGGATGCAAAACACCATCTGATTCCAATCTTGCTCTTGGAGGAGCGAATGCAGGAACTGCGGCAGGCCTCAGTCGCCATACCTTTCTACAGGGACGAAAGAGGGGAACTTCGCCTAGTACTGATCAAACGATCAAAACATGGACAACATGGACAACAAATATCTCTGCCCGGAGGTAACCGGGAACCAAATGATCAAGGGCCCTGGGCCACCGCGCTTCGAGAATCTACCGAAGAGCTGGGACTGCATTCCGAACAGATTGTTTTTCTCGCTCAACTCGAACGAATTGACACTCGCACAACCCGTTACCGAGTTTCACCTTTCGTAGTCCAGTTAAAGGGAATTACCCCGGGTTTTTTCTGGATGCCGCAAATAGCGGAAGTGGAGGAGGTGGTAGATGTATCGGTGAATGTGCTGGGGTCCGATACTGCAGCAGGAGAAGAAGAACTCTACTTCCCAGGCTGGGACACTCCCAAGAAAGTCCCCGTTCGAAGGGCTCGCGGTCATACAATTTGGGGCCTCACTCTCCGAATACTTGAACCTGTATTGCCTCAGGCCCTGGCAGGAAAATGGCCCATAACGTGGTGACTCACGCGCCACAGGGCGTCCACGGTACAGCCGGGCACATCCGAGTGCGCTCCTGACAGGGGATGGCTGCCTGGAGCAAGGCTGCCGCCCTGTAACCTTCCAGCTTCTTGTTCACCATGGCGGGTTCTTCATGCTCACAAGGAAAGCCCGCCGCTTGGGGAAACGACGGGCTTTCACAGTCGACCATACTGCGTGCAGGTTTTGCCATCGAATAGCCATCCGCACCCAATAGCGTTCTGGGACCGCAATAAATAGAGCATCTCTTGCCAGAACGATACTAAGCATGCTTATGGTATGGCTGTGGTGGTGTCGGGTGTAGGTCCCGGCTTTGCGGGTCGGCCGGGCGAAGATCCGCCAGAAGAGCTGTAAGCAAGGAACTCAAGCATTAGTCGGGTCTCTGAACCGGAGCCGGCCAAAGCACGGAGAAAGAGGACACGATATGTACCTGCATACCCAGCTTCTGATTAACGAAATCGCCGCTGACGAGCCGGATCCAGCCGCAGCAAATGCCCTGCAGGAAGGGTTGGGCGGCCAGTTCGGCGAGATGCGCACCATGATGCAGTACCTGTTCCAGAGCATGAATTTCCGCGGGGACCCTGCCTCCAAGCCCTACAAAGACCTCCTGCAGGGGGTGGGAACCGAGGAGATCAGCCACGTTGAACTCATTGGCACCACCATTTCCCAGCTTCTGGACGGTTCGCCGCGGTACCAGGGCAAGAAGACCGATCCCGTGGACGAACCCGGAGCCAAGGGGGCGACGCCCTTGAAGATCGCCCTCGATACCAGCAACATCCACCACTACCTCATAGGGGCGCAGGGTGCCCTGCCGGTGGATGCGGCGGGTAACCCTTGGAGCGGATCGTATGTGTACAACAGCGGCAACCTGGTCCTGGACCTGCTCTATAACCTGATGCTGGAGTCCACCGGACGTCTGCAGAAATGCCGTATCTACGAGATGACCGAAAACAAGACCGCACGGTCGACCATTGCGTATCTGATTGTCCGGGACCAGGCGCATGAGAACGCCTTCGCCAAGGCGTTGGAAAGCCTGGGCGTGAACTGGGGCAAGGTCCTGCCCATCCCGAAGACCAACGCCGAGCAATTCCCGGAAGTGAAGAAGCTGCTCGACCTGGGCCTGCAAAGCGTCCAGTACACCTTCAGCGCGGACAACCTCAGCGAAGCCGGAAAGCTTTATCGTGGTGCCTCGCCCTCGAATGATGGCACCGAGCTCAGTACCGATGTGATGCCCGAGGGCTTCCCGATGACGATGCCCCCGGAGCGGAAAGAAGAGTTTGCTCCCGGGCTGGACCCGGAGTTGCTGGCGCTGATTCAGGCTACAGCCGAAGTGGAACTCAAGGACGCGGACAACCCTACGGTGACGAAGAGCTAAACGCCGCGCAGGCGGCCCGCACCGGGATGGGGGCCGGCTGCACTGACGGCTCCTGCTGGCGGGGCCTCCGCCCTGCCGGGCCTTCATATTGGGTTTCTTCTTGTTGATGACGAAGGTCCGGGCCGCGACTGCGGACGATCGGTCCGAACACCAACAGGTGAGGCCGACCTCCCCATAGGAAAGGCCGCATCGTCAAGTTGAGTACACCCCAACCTGACGTCAGATTTGCCCGACAAAAGCGTCAGATTGGGATCCCTAACGAGCATCCCGGACACACCCCGTGGAAGGCCTCAGGCCCCAACCTGACACTCATCCGAACGGGTCTGGAGCGGCCGGTCCTCTACAGCCTCCCCGGAAGCCGGTAAATCCCCCGCCTCAGCCCTTCCGGTCCGCCCGGTACGCGCTGGGGCTTACCCCGTGCAGCCGGCGGAACTGGCGCGAGAAGTAGAACTGGTCTGCCAGCCCGATTTCGCGCCCCACCTCCGCAATTGTCAGGTCTGTTGTGTCGAGCAGGAGCCTGGCCCGGGCCATCTTCAAAGCTGTGTGGTGGGCCAGCACTCCCCCGCCTGTCGCCTCCCGGAACAGCTTGCTCAAGTGCGACGGCGAAACACCCACCACCCTGGCCAGGTCCGGCAGCCGGATGGCACCGTCCACCCGGTCCTCCAGGAACTTCATCGCCTGCTGCAGCGGCGTCCCCTGTTCCGGGAGGCGGCGGTCCACCGCCAGGGTAGCCAGCAGCTTCCAGGCCATCCCCGCTGTGGCCACCAGGCGGGCCGGCGACTGGTCCTGCTCCAGGGCAGTAATGATCCCGTCCAGCATGGCGGTCAGCCGGTCCACCGCCACCAGCGGAATGATGGGCCGGCCGGCGCGCACCCCGGATTCTTCAACGAGTTCGGCGGCATCGGAGCCACGGACGTGGCACCACCAGATGGTCCAGGGGTCCTCAGCAGAGGCACCGTAGGCATGAGCCTCACCGGTGTTGCCGGGAAGTACGACGGCGGTCGCCTTGCCAACGTCGTACCGCGCACCGCCGGATTCCACCCACCCCGCCCCCGCGACGCAGAGGATGACGATGGTTTCCTCCGCGCCCTGGGGGCGGTACCGCCCGTGCTCTTCGGCAGCAGGAAAAACGCCGGCATCGGTGACCACCAGACGCCGCGTGATGGGACGCTCCAGCGCCTCCCGGACCAGCGGCCGGGGAACCACCACCAAGCGCTGGTTGGGGAACCCCGCTGCCCGCTCCACCCCGCACTCCTTCCGCCACGAAGTGTCTATGCTATGGCACAAGGTGGCAGCTCAGGCGGGTTCCTCCGTCCACCCAATCCAGTGGAGGAGCTCGAGGCTGTCCAGGGAAACCAGGTCACCTGCAACCGCGTCCCGCCGGCGCTGCGCCTCGGCCGGCAGCCCAACCTCTGCATCTTTCGGGAGCGGCAGGATCTGGAGCCTTACGTCCGAACCCGGGCGTATCCCGGCGTCATTGGTTTCGATAATCCATGGAGAACCATCCCAGAACCTGTCCGCCACCACGGTTCCGTCAACCACCAGGCGGGCAACATCCCCGGCCCAGGAAACCTCCAGTTCCGTATGGTCCCCGGCCAGGTCCGCCCCCGCCACATCCACCGCATAAACAGCTGCCAGCTCGTCAACGTCTGCCTCCGTAGGTGCGGCAGCGCGGCCCGCTAGGAGACTGCTGAAATATCCGCTGGTTTAGGCGCGTCGGCTGGACTGGTGAGGCTGGTGGTTAAGACTGGTCTTATGCAGGGACGCGAGGACGCGCAACGCGGGTATTTGGATGTGGAGGCGCTGGCCGGAGAGTTGTTGGCTCCGGGCAGTGTCTTCGCTTTTCTGGCCAAGCATCGGGGGCGGTTGTTTCCGGATTCGATGATGGAGGACCTGTTCCCGTCGCGGCGGGGCCGGCCGTCAGTTCCCGCTTCGGTGATCGGTTCGGTGCTGGTGCTGCAGGCGTTGCAGGGCCTCTCTGACCGGGAAACAGCCGAGGCGTTGACGTACGATCTGCGCTGGAAAGCCGCGTGCGGGTACGGACTGACCGATACGGCATTCCATCCGAGCACGCTGACGTACTGGCGCCGGCGGCTGGCGGCATCGAAGAACCCGCACCGGATCATGAAGGCCATCGCCGAGGTCGTTGCGGAAACCGGAGTCCTGGCGGGCAAGCGCCGGCGGGCGGTTGATTCAACAGTGTTGGATGACGCGGTCGCGAGGCAGGACACGATCACGCAGCTGATCGCAGCGGTGCGCCGCTTCGGCCGTGACATCCCCGGCGGCCAGGACCTGCTGGCCACCCACGCGAAGGGGTATGACTACACGCGCACCGGTAAGCCGGACATCGCCTGGGACGACCAGGATGCCAGGGACGGGCTGGTCTCGGCGCTGGTCACCGATGCGCTGGCGCTGCTGGCCGCGGTCGATCCCGAGACCTTGGAGGGCAGGGGGGCCGATGCGTACGCGCTGCTTGCACTGGTCGCCGGGCAGGACGTGGAACCGGCCGAGGACTCGGACGGGACCGACGGGCGGTGGCGGATCGCCCGGAAGGTCGCACCGGACCGGATGATCTCCACCGTGGACCCGGACACCCGGCACGCGCATAAGACCAGGTCCCGGCAGCAGGACGGATTCAAAGCCCACATTGTCATCGAGCCCGATACCGGGCTGATCACCGCCGCGGAGCTGACCAAGGCCTCCGGACCGGAGAACAGCGACGGGGCCGTCGGCGCCCGGCTGATCGGCATGGAGCCCACGATCGCCGGGACCAGCGTGGACGTCCTGGCAGACTCGGCCTACGGTTCCGGGGAAATGCTCGCCGCTCTCGCCCGCACCGGCCATACCCCGGTGATCAAACCCTGGCCGCTGCGCCCGGCCGTCGAAGGCGGGTTCACCCTCGATGACTTCACCGTCGATGAAGCAGCAGGCACCGCGACCTGCCCGAACGGGCTTACGCGCAGGATCACCGCTAAGCGGCGGGTCACCTTCGGCGCCGCCTGCAGCAGCTGCCCGCTCCGGGCCCGGTGCACCGGCTCCCCACGCGGGCGCAAACTCGAACTGCACGAGCACGACGCCCTGCAGCGCGAACACCGGAAACGCGCCACGGACCCGGACTTCCAGCACGACTACCGCACCCACCGGCCCATGGTCGAACGGTCCATCGCCTGGCTCACCCGCGGCAACCGCCGCGTTCGGCACCGCGGCACAAACCAGAACAATGCCTGGCTGCAACTGAGGATTGCCGGGCTGAACCTGCGACGCCTCCTCGCGCTCGGACTTACCAGCGAAAAAGGATCCTGGGCCATCGCTTGAACGCGGGCACCACCTCAGGGCCTCCCGCCAGCGAAAACCGGACCCGCCACCCGGCGAACAACCCTCAAAAGCCCAGAAACAGGACCCGATGCTTCAATCACAGAACCCGAGACCACAAAAGGAAGGGCTGGCCCCGACACGTGAACGCCCCGGACCAGCCCCATAAAGCACTTAGTTCAGCAGTCTCCTAGGTGTACTGTCCCGGCTGGTTGATGACACGGGGATTGATTTGACGCAATAAGAGGACCTCCGGGTGTTGTGTGGTGCTTGTCGAGAGCGAACACAAACCAGGAGGTCCTCGTGTCCCACCGTAACGCGTTTTTGGCCTATTCGGGGCGTCTTCAGCTGGCCCGGTGCATCGTGGTTGATGGCTGGCCTTTGCGCCGTGCTGCCGAGAGATTCAACGTTTCCGTCCCGACAGCCGCGCGCTGGTCCCGCCGCTATCGGGAGTTGGGTGAGGCTGCGCTGGAAGACCGCAGGAGCCGGCCCCTGACGTGCCCGCACCGGACCCGGATGCGCACCGAACGGCGTGTGCTGGGACTGCGCGTGAACCGTCGCTGGGGTCCGGCCCGGATCGCGTACCACCTGCACCTGAATGTCTCCACGGTCCACCGCATCCTGACCCGCTACCTGTGTCCGCCGCTGCGCTTCACCGACCCGGCCACAGGGATCAGGATCCGCGGCCGAGACCACGCCCGCCGATACGAATATGCCTGGCCCGGGGAAATGATCCACGTGGACATCAAGAAGCTCGGCCGCATACCCAACGGCGGCGGACACCGCGTTCACGGCCGGGTACAAGGCGAAGCGAACTCCCGGGCCAGGAACCTCGCAGAAGGCCGGTCCAAGGACCGCGGCCAGGTCCGGGGCTATACCTTCCTCCATCACGCAGTGGATGACCATTCCCGATTCGTATACTCCGAGATCCTGCCCGACGAAACCAAAGAGACAGCCTCGGCGTTCATGCGCAACGCCATCACAGCGTTCACCGCCCGGGGCGTCAAAATCCAGCGGGTGCTCACCGATAACGGCTCCTGCTACCGCTCCCGCGCCTTCGCCGCTGTCCTGGCCGAGGCCGGCATCAAGCACAAACGCACACGCCCCTACCGGCCCCAAACCAACGGCAAGGTCGAACGCTTCAACCGCATCCTCCAAGAGGAATGGGCCTACGCCAAGGCCTACAACTCAGAAGCCGAACGGCAAGCCTGTTACCCAGACTTCATCGAGTACTACAATCAGCGCAGGCCCCACACCGCACTCAAAGGCGCCTCACCGGCCAGCCGTGTCACCAACCAACCGGGTTAGTACAGCTAGGGAGCCGAACGACGCCGGAACGGACTTCGCGGCGCGGATCCGCTCGGCAGGCAGCGTCCGGCGAAAGATTTCAGGCTTCAAGGTGCCTGTCCGCACGACCTCGAACCCGCCGTCCGCGGTGGAGTAGCGCCGCACGGCGGGTTCTCCCTGCGACCTGCCGGCCAGGCGGCCGTCCGCTCCAACCCAGAGCGGGCCTGCGGACAGGACCAGCTGCCGCCCCCGCGGTGTTTCCAACGCCCACGCCTGGCCGGCCAGGCGGGAGGGCAGGACAAGAATGGCCAAAGAGCCTGCGTCCGAGCTCGCCGTCAACGTGACCGGACCGCCGCTGTCGGCGGCGTACACGCCCTCGCCCAGCGCGGTTGCCGGCCCCTCCAGAACGGTTCCTTCCGGCACGCACAGTTGCGGCACTATCCCTTCCTCGGCGGCGAGGACCAGCGTGGGTGCACCGTCCGGGTCCAGCAGTGTGAAGGCCGACGCCGTTGCCCAGCGAAGGCGGACACCTGCCACATCCAGATTGACGGGCCAGCGCGCGATGGTTCCGGCAGGAATGGTGAGGCCTCCGCGCGGAAAAATGAGTGTTTCCCCGTCCAGGAGGAGCCTGAACTGGGCTCCCGGGTAATCCGGCAGGGGAATGTGCGGCTGGTGCCAGGTGACAAACAGGAAGCCGGAACCACCGTCCGAGCGCATGGCCCAGCGGAGCGTGGCCGCGTCATCAATGCTTGCAGGAAGTGTGTCCGGCAGGGTGGACGGCATCGGGGCGAGCCGGGCACCAAACGCCGCCAGGAACGCGTGCTGCTTCCGCAGTTCGGCGAAGCTCGGCGCCAGTTGTCCCGCCGCACCGATGGGGGCGTGGAAATCGTAGTCAAACACCGGAAGATCGTTGGGGTAGCCCGTTGCCTGGGACTCCTGCATTCCGCCCGGGGGATTAATTCCGCCGGTGAACATGTAATAGCCCTGCCACGCGGAGCCGCTGCCGATCTTGGTGTTGGCCACCGCCGCAACGTCCTTGCCGCCGGGCCATGGCCGCCGCTGGTAGGCCGTGGCCATGCCGCCGGTGAGTTCGCAGGTTGCCGGCGGATAGAGCGTGGACTGGGAACGGGCCGGTGCAGCACCGCTTCCCGAGAAGTGTTCACGCAGGTCCGCACCGATCCCCGGGTCATCCCACTCGTGGCTGAAGAAGTAGTGTTCCCGGAAGGTGGGGTCCCACGGGGCGTCGGCGTCAACCCAAAAGCCGTCCCCGTAGCCACCGAAGACCGGCATGACGTCGACCTCAGGGATGTCAGCCGCGCCCCAGGCGGTTGCCGTCCAGACGGGTGCGCCCAGCCCGGCCGCCCTGGCCAGTTTCTTGAGCTCCGTGATGTGCCGGGGCTGGTCGTAGAGCTCATTTTCCAGCTGGATGCCAATGACATTGCTGTCCGGGCCGGTGAGGCCGTGCAGTTCCTTGCCGATGCGGGTGAACCAGCGCTCCACCATGGCCAGGTACGCGGGGTCGTTGGTCCGGTGTGCCACCGGCGCGGCCTGCACCCAGTCCGGGAAGCCGCCGTTGCGGGCCTCGCCGTGGCACCAGGGGCCCAGGCGCAGGACCAAGTCCAGGCCAACGTCAGCGCAGAGCCGGACGAACGCAGCCACGTCCAGGTTGCCGTCAAAGCGTGCCTCGCCTTCAACCGGCTCGTGGTGGATCCAGAAGATGTAGCACGCCACCACCGTGATCCCTCCGGCCTTCATCAGCCGGAGCCGCTCTTCCCAGCGGGACCGGGGCAAGCGGCTGAAATGCATTTCCCCGGAGACCGGCACCGCCGGGACGCCGTCGTGTTCCATGTACTGACTGGTGAGCCGCCACCTTTTGTGGCGGTCCTCCGTGTTGCTCATGGGCGGGAACTGCAGCGCCCGTTCGTGCGGCCGGTGCGCGGCGCTCAGCATCCCGGCGCTGGGCATCTCAAGGGTCCCCAGCCCGATCGGCATGGAGGTCTCGGGGTTCATCACTACTTCACACTATGCCCATCACTCCTGGCCGCCCATGGCAGATAAGTGCAGCTATATGGACGATCTTCTTCGCGCCGGTGTTCCGCACGTCCTCACCGGAAGTCGGCCGTCGAATGCTTTGCGACCTCCAGGAGCGTTGTCTGGAAGGCAATTTCGGCAGCAGCACGGACCCTGTCATGGCGGTGCGCCAGCAGGACCCGCCGGGACGGGGCCGATGAGCCCAGCGAAACGATGCTCACGCCGGGGTGTTTATTGACGACGGCGGTCCGGGGCGCCAGCGCGATGCCCAGGCCAACACTGACCATGGCCTGGGCCTCCTGGTAGTCATTGGCGTGGAAGGCGATCCGGGGCGTAAATCCGGCAGCGCTGGCACTTCGCTGCAGGACCTCCACGACAGGGTGTTCCTGGCCGCGGACGATCCATTCCTCGTCCGCCAGGTCCGCCATGGCCACCTGCTTCCGGCGGGCCAGGCGGTGGTCCTTGCCGACGATCAGCGCTGTGGCGTCCTCGAACACCGTGGTCAGGGCGAAGTCCTCCGGATTCATCCGGTTCCATTCGTAGTCCCACAGCAGTGACATTCCCACCTGGCCGTTCTCCAGCATCTCAATCAGGTCCTCGAACCGGCTGCTGCGGACATGCAGCTCGATGGCCGGGTACTCCTTCTTGAATCGGCTGATGACGACGGGGAGGAACGAGCCTCCGAGCGTGGGGAAGGTTCCCATGGTGAGGCTGCCCCGGTTAAGGCCTGCGATTTCCGCAAGGTCGGCCTCGGCCGCTGCCATCTGCCGGAGGATGCGCCGCGTATGGGAGGCAAGGACGTGTCCGGCATCCGTGGGGACCATGCCCCGCGTCTGCCTCTGCAGGAGGGGCTGCCCGATTTCGGCTTCCAGGCGCCGGAGCTGCTGGGAAACCCCGGAGGGCGAGTACACATGCTTTTCCGCCGCAGCGGTGATCGACCCGAGCTCAACAACATCAAGCAGCAGTTCAAGCCTCCGGACGTTCAACATGCCAGCCCTCCGATTGAAGTGTTTGTTACATACCCCTCACCATTCTAGGCCACTGCTTCATGCAGACCTGGAAATCGCGCGCCCGCCGATGCCGGCTCCGCCGCTTCCGTTGCAGAAGGGCTAAAAGTGCGCGGGCAGCTGTGCTTGTGATTGAAGAAAAAGTGCATAGATATGCAAAATTTGGCGTTTGTAATTCATCATTGACCCGGATCACACTGGTGAAAGCCGGTAAGGCTTGATGGCCCATTGAAGGGCCCACAAGGATGTGAAGGGCAATCATGTTTAAGATCCCAGCAGTGTGGATGCGGGGCGGGACCAGCAAGTGCTGGGTCTTCGAATGGGACAACCTCCAGGTCCCCGGAAAAAGCGTGGACGAGGTCCTCCTCCGCCTCTTTGGCAGCCCCGACCACCGGCAGGTGGATGGAGTGGGCGGCGGGACATCCACGACGAGCAAGGCAGTCATCCTCTCCCGTTCCCTGGGCGAGGACGCTGACGTTGACTACACGTTCGCCCAGGTGGCCATAGATGAACACAAGGTGGACTGGGGAAGCAACTGCGGAAACTGCTCGGCAGTGGTGGCACCGTACGCCATAGAGCGCGGCTGGGTGGAGCCCGGCCAGGAAAGCACCTCGGTCAGGACGCTGAACACCAACACCGATCAGCTCATCCTGCAGAAAGTCCCCACCCCCGGTGGCGCACTCCAGGATCCCGGGACCCAGCTGATCCCGGGCGTTCCTTTCCCCGGGCTTCCGGTGGGCATGGGTTTCCTCGACCCTGCGGGGCGCACCACCGGGAAGCTGTTTCCCACCGGCGAGCCCCTGGACAAGGTGACCTTCGACGGCCGGCAGGTTCCCGCCACGCTCATTGATGCCGGGGCACCGCTGATCATCCTCGACGCCGCGTCCATCGGGCTCACGGGCCACGAAACCGCGGCGGACATCGACAGCCAGCCGGCGTTGCTGGTGCACCTCGATGACGTGCGCAGGGACGCGGCCGTCCGCATGGGTCTTGCGGCCAGCCGGGCCGAGGCCGAGCGGGCCATCCCCAAGCTGGCGATCGTGGCCACGGCATCGCCTGACGACGAGGCTGACCTTGTTGTCCGAATGCTGTCCATGGGCAGACTCCATCCCGCCCTCGCGATCACCGGAAGCGTAGCCCTGACCATGGCCGCGCAGCATGAGGGCACGGTGGTCCGGGACCTGCTCGCCACAGATCCCTCCTCAGGCCTGACCATGCGGACACCGGCCGGCATCGTCCAGACATGGGCGGAAGTACGTGACGGCGTCCCCGTCGTCGGCACCCTCCGAAGCGCCCGCCGCATCGCTGACGCGGAACTGCTGCTTCCACAGACCTGGTAACCCCCAACAGCCTCCCCGCCCAGCTGCACCGGACTGGTGTTTCATGGAAGGAAGGCACCAACCCCAAAGGATTCCTCAATGACGAGCAATAAGTCATCCTTGGAGCCGCCCGGAACCTCCCCGGACGGCGCTGCCGACCCTGCAGAGCAGACCCAACACACAGAGCTGCCAGATCCCCCGAAGCACTCCCGGCGCACGATCCTTGCCGCAGTAGGAGCCTTCGCACTGCTTGGAACTGCCACCACCGTCCTGGGCGGAAGCCTGCTGAACCCGCCCTCCAGCACCGAAGACGGCGACTTCAGCGGCGAGACCCTCGAATTCCTCATTCCGCTGGCATCCGGCGGTGGCACGGACACGTGGGCGCGCTTCATCGGCACAGAGCTCACCAACTATGTGGCCGGCCGCCCCGGCTTTGCCCCCGTGAATGAAGCCGGCGGTGAAGGCATCCTCGGGACCAACCGGTTCGCCCGCTCCGCCAAGACTGACGGGACCGAGATCCTGGTGGGCACCGCATCGACGGTTGTGCCCTGGGTGCTGGGCCGCTCAGCGGTGAAGTACTCGTTCGAAGACCTGAAGCCCGTCGTCGTCAATGGAACTGGCGGCGTCATCTACGCCCGGGCTGAAGCCGGGGTGGCCGGCGTGCAGGACCTGATCAACAGGGACACCCCGCTGGAATTCGGCGGCATCAGCGCCACGGGCCTGGACATCACCACCCTGGTGGCTTTCGACCTGCTCGAGGCGGACGTCACCAGCACCTTCGGCTTCGAAGGCCGCGGACCCGTCAACCTGGCCCTCCAGCGCGGGGAAATCGATCTGGACTACCAGACGACGTCGGCCTACGGCTCGGCGGTCGAAGGCATCGCCAAGGAAGGCAAAGCCGTTGTCCTGATGTCCTTCGGCCAGCTGGACGAGGCCGGGGAAGTAGTCCGCGACCCGAACTTTCCGGACGTTCCCACGGTTGCAGAAGCTTACGAGACGCTGCACGGATCAAAGCCCTCGGGTGAAAAGTACGAGGCCTACAAGACCCTGCTTGGACTCACCTACACCTACCAAAAAGGGCTCTGGGTTCCGCAAGAGACCCCCGAGAAGGCGTACCAGCTGCTGCGCGAGTCCAGCGAAAAGCTCGGCACGGACCCGGCATTCCAGGAGAAGGCCGCCAAAGTACTCGGCGGCTATCCCCTGGTGGCCGATTCCGGCGTGGCCGAACGGGTCCGCGAGGCCTACACCGTCAGCAGCTCCGTCCGGTCCTATGTCACGGGACTGCTCGCGGACAAATACAACATCCACGTTGAATAAGGACCATCATGCTTGACTCCGCAATGGCAGCGCTGGCATCCCTCGCTGATCCTTCCCTCCTCATCATGCTCCTGATCGGCACCGTCGCCGGCCTGGTCATGGGACTCATCCCGGGCCTCGGCGGAACAGGCGCCGTCGCCATCCTCCTGCCCATCACGTTCGGCATGGAACCGCCCCAGGCGCTTGCCCTGCTCATCGGCGCCCTCGCCGTCGTGCACACCTCAGACACCGTTTCCGCTGTCCTGCTCGGGGCACCAGGCTCCGCCTCCGCCAGCGTCACGATGCTCGACGGTTATTCGATGGCGAAGAAAGGCGAGGCCGCACGTGCCCTGACCCTGGCGTTCCTGTCCTCCATGGCCGGCGGCATCATCGGTGCCATCGGCCTGACCCTGGCCATCCCCCTTGCCCGGCCGCTGGTCCTCTCCTTTGCCAGCCCCGAGCTCTTTATGCTGACCGTCCTGGGCGTCGCCCTGGCAGCCGTACTGTCCCGGGGAAACATCATCAAGGGCGTCTCGGCAGGCCTCCTGGGCCTGGTGCTGGGCATGGTGGGAACCTCGCCCACCACGGCCGAGGAGCGTTTCACCTTCGGCAGCCTCTTCCTGGGCGACGGCCTGTCACTTGTGGCCGTGGCGCTGGGCATCTTCGGCCTGGCCGAAATCGCCTCACGTGCCAGCCAGCGCCGCGGACAGAAGGAAACCATCAGCCTGGGCGGGGGATGGGGCCGGGGCATCCGCGAATGGCTCAGCCACTGGACCCAGGTGATCCGGGGAGCGCTCATCGGCATCTGGGCAGGTGTCCTGCCCGGCGTCGGCGCCACCGCCGGAACCTGGCTGGCGTACGGCCAGGCCGTCGCAACGGCCAAGGACAAGCGCAAGTTCGGCAAGGGGGACCCCCGCGGGATCGTCGGCCCCGAAAGCGCCAACAACTCCGTGGAAGCCGGAGACCTGATCCCCACCCTCCTGTTTGGTATCCCCGGCGGTGTCCCGTCGGCGATGCTCCTGGGCATGCTCCTCACCTACGGCATTCAGCCGGGCCCCTCCATCATCACCGAACACCTGGACCTGATGTACCTGATCGTGTGGTCCTTCGCGATCGCCTCGATCCTGGGCGCCCTGTTCTGCTTCCTCAGCGTCAAGCAGCTCGCCAAGCTCACCAAGGTTCCCTTCGCGGTCCTGGCAGCAGGCCTGGTGGCCGTGATGCTCCTGGGTTCCTTCCAGGAAGGCGGCCAGCTCGGCGACCTCTGGATCATGATCATCCTGGGCGTCTTTGGCTGGCTCCTGAAGTCCACCGGCTTCCCCCGGGCACCGTTCCTGATCGGGTTCGTCCTGGCCATCCCGCTGGAGCGGTACTACTTCCTGACGGACAGCCTCTACGAAGGATTCGACTGGATGCTGCGTCCCGGTGTCCTGGTGTTCCTGGCCATCCTGGTCCTCCCCATCATCTGGGCCTTCATCAAGTTCATCCGCGCCCGCCGCAAGACCAACTTCGACGACGGACACAGGGACGAACAGCCCGAAGATGACGAGGCTCCGCTGAAGAACTCCAACTGGTCCCTCGTTGCGGCAGGCATCTTCACCGCGGCCTTCGCCGCGGCACTGATATCGTCCACGTCATTCTCGCCGGAGGCCCGGCTGGTGCCGCAGCTGGTGAGTATCGGCGGCCTGGTATTCTCCGGGATCCTGTTGTTCACCGAGATCCGCACCCGGCTCCGGGCACGGACCGAAGGTGCAGGCTGGACCCTTGACGCAGGGTTCGCGTTCAAGACGTTCGCATGGATGACCGGATTCCTCGCACTGACCGCCGTCTTTGGGTACCTGATCGCGGTAACGATCTTCATCCCCGCCTTCCTGCTGGTCGTGGCAAGGGCGCGGCTGAAAGTCGCCGTGATCTACACAGGCGTCCTGTACCTCGTGCTCCTCGCACTCCCCTCGCTGCTGCCGATCGACCTGCCGCAGGGCTGGTTCAACACCCTTGTTTAGACGTCCGCCACACACATTGGCCATTGGAGAAAAGAAATGACGGTACTCGTCGCCTATGCACCTGCTTCAGAAGGCAGGGAAGCCCTGTCAGAAGGAATCAAGGAAGCGCACCTCAGGAAGTCGGACCTGCTGATTGTGAATATCGGCCGCGGCCACCACGACCTGGAGCCGGAGGAAGTGCGCGGGCTGGAAACCCGGCTGGCCGAGGCCGGCCTGGGCCTGACCATCGAGTCCTCGGTCCTGTCTGATCCCGGGGATGCTGTCATCCAGATCGCCCAGGACCGCAACGTCGACATGATCGTGATCGGCCTTCGGCACCGGTCCATGGTGGGAAAGCTCATCCTCGGAAGCACCGTCCAGAGGATCCTGCTCGACGCCACCTGCCCGGTGCTGGCGGTCCGCTCCGACAAGCTCTGACCGGAGCCCACTGGCTGCCGGACTTCTTGTCCGGCCCGCGTGCTGCCGTTCCCGCACTCCATCGCAACAGGTAGCCCGAAGGACGGGCGCAGGGACGCCACAGCACGCAAGGGAGGCAGGGTGACCACCGGTCACCCTGCCTCCTCCCATGAACTTTCCGAGGGCAGTCCGGCAAGGACACCCCCCAACCAAGGAGAAAGAGAAAACCTTGTACAACCGTCCCCAGCCCGTCGGACGGGGTGCCGCACCCCTCTCTCCTGAACCGGTTCCCAACTGGTGCAAGCTTTCGCGAAGCGACCAGGTGGAAATCCACCGCCAGGGGCGGCCCATCGCATCAGGACGGATCGACATGCTCGCCCTGGACGGCAGCCTCCTCTGGCTCCAGCAGGACGAAGGAAAAGGACGCGCCCTGTTCCTGCACAGTGACGGCCTGCGTGTCTACCGCCGGCCCGCAACCAGGAACACGTAGAGCCAACCACCGAGGAGAACCACCATGAGCAACACGCCGCAGCGAACCCTTTCCCCCGCGGTGGAGCACACCCCGGAAGACCGGCCAGGGCGCCCCCGGCGCCGCCGCCGTATTCTGCTGGTACTCGCCGCTCTCGCGGTCCTGGGTCTGGCTGCCTTCGTACTTGGGGTGGTCCTGCCCGGCCCGGCGGCCCCCACGGAACCGGAGCAGACCATGACCGCCATCCAGATCATCCCGCTCATCATCCTCGTCGTGATGTTTGTGGTGGCGACCCGGTGGCCGCTGAACATCGGGGTGATGGGGCTGGTTGCGTCCTTTGGCGTCGGCTACTTCATGCTGGGCATGACCGACAAAGAGATCCTTGCGGAGTTCCCCGCGAGCATCGTGCTGACGATTATCGGCGTCACCTACTTCTTCAGCATGGCCCAGCGGAACGGCACCATCGACGTCATCGTGCAGGCCTGCGTGCGCCTCGTCAGGGGCAGGACGCTGATGCTTCCCTGGGTGTTCTTCCTCATGGCTGCCGCACTCACGGCGCTGGGAACCTTCTCCCCGGCCGCCGTCGCGCTCCTGGCGCCGGCGGCCATCGGCTTTGCCTACGAATCGCGCATCCACCCGGTCCTGATGGGCGCCTTCATCATCAACGGAGCCCACGCGGGCGGTTTTTCCCCGTTGTCCGTGGCCGGGGTGCTGGTGCACGACATCGCCCAGGAAAACGGCTTCCCCATTTCGCAGGGTGCACTGTTCATTGCCAGCTTTGCCGTCAACCTCATCCTCTCGGTCCTGACCGTCGTGGTGCTGGCACTCCTGGGCAAACTGCGCGACGGCGCCGGCAGCCACCACACCGGCATGCCTGCGCCCGGCACCATCCGTCCGCACGGCCAGCAAATCCTCACGCTGATGCTCATCGTGGTGATGCTGGTGTGCACCCTGGGCTTCCACATGCCGATCGGCTTCGTGGCCCTCTCCGCCGGCCTCCTCCTGGCCCTGATCAATATCAAGGAACACCAGACCCTCATCGGCGGCATCTCCTGGTCCACCGTGCTGCTGGTGGCGGGCATGATCACCTACGTCTCGCTGCTCCAGCATGTGGGCGTCATCGACACCCTCGCCGAGCAGGCCCTTGCCCTGGGCGCCCCGCTTCTGATCGCCCTGGTGCTTTGCTACGTCATCGGCGTCGGCTCGGCCTTCGCCTCCTCCACAGCGCTGCTGACCGCGTTCATTCCCATGGCCGGCCCGCTGCTGGCCACCAGCACGCTGAGCGCATCGGGAACGGTGGCCGCCCTGGCCATCGCGGCCACCGTGGTGGATGTTTCGCCGTTCTCCACCGACGGTGCGCTGGTGGTCGCCAACGCCCGCGAGGACGACCGGCAGCGCGTCTACCGCCAGCTGATGATCTACGCCGGCGGGGTTGTGCTGGCTGCGCCGCTGCTGGCCTGGGCACTGCTGGTGCCCACCGGGATCATGTGACGGTCAGTGCGCCAGGCGCTGCCCGTCAGCCATGGCAGGCATGGAGACGGCGGGCATGGAGACCACTGGCATGGAACCGGTAAGGACCTCGACGACGGCCATCTGGCCCGTGGTGTCCGGGACACCCGGAAACTGGACCTGCGGATCCGCGGGCACCGCCGCCGGGCTGTTCTCGGGACGCATCCGGACAAGCGCCACGGCGGAGATGAGGAACCAGGCCACATTCGTCACCACGGAAGGCCAGGCGCCGTGGAAGGTGCCGTTGATGATGAAGGCGACCGCGCCAACAAGGTTCGCGGTCTGGAATCCCTTGCCGGCCTTCAGCCAGCCCATGGAAACGGCCAGGTACGCGCTGAGAATCGCAGCCGCGCCGGCCCAGCCGGCGATTTCCCACAGCAGTTCCATGGGGTCCTTTCAGGTGCTGCCCGCGCAGTATCCGGGCAGGGTCTTTGACAGTGATGAAAAGGGGTTTGGTTTCGCCGGATGCCACTGCTCATTGAACGGACATCATCCAACACTGCGTTGACTCGAGCCCTGTTCGGGCGAGGACCTCATGCCGGCTGGCGGCATAATCATACCCTGCAAAAAGGGGGCGTTTTGCGCAGCGTCCGCGCCTTCAAAAGTCTGGACAACTTCCCCGGCAGGTAGCACCATCTGAAGGGTGACCACCGACCCCCACCTGCGCGAGCTGATGCTCCTTCGCCGGGTCAAGGACCGGATCGACCGGGAGTACGCGCAGCCCTTGGACGTCGAGGCCCTGGCCCGCGGTGTCCACATGTCCGCCGGCCACCTCAGCCGCAGGTTCAAGGCCGCGTACCAGGAATCGCCGTACAGCTACCTGATGACCCGCCGGATCGAACGGGCCATGGCGCTGCTGCGCCGGGGTGACCTTTCCGTCACGGAGGTGTGCTTCGCCGTCGGCTGTTCCTCGCTGGGCACCTTCAGCACCCGCTTCAGTGAGCTGGTGGGCATGCCGCCCAGCGCCTACAAGCAGGAGGCAAAAAGCACGACGGCGGGCATCCCCGCGTGCGTGGCGAAGCAGGTCACCAGACCGGTCAGGAATCGAGAAGCGCCGGCTCCGGAACCGCAACTAGCATGACTGCCATGGACAACATCACCATCTCCTCAACGTTCCTTCCGCACAACGATCCCGACGCTTCCCTGGCGTTCTACCGTGACGCCCTGGGCTTCGAGGTCCGCAACGATGTGGGCCGCGGCGCCATGCGCTGGATCACCGTGGGCCCCGCCGGGCAGCCCGGCGTTTCCATCGTCCTCCACCCGCCGGCCGTGGATCCGGGCATCACCGACGACGAACGCCGCACCATCACCGAAATGATGGCCAAGGGCACCTACGCCACCGTCATCCTCTCCGCCCCGGATGTCGACGCCGCCTTCGCCAGGGTGGAGGCGAGCGGGGCCGACGTCGTGCAGGAACCGGTGGACCAGCCCTACGGCATCCGCGACTGCGCCTTCCGCGACCCGGCCGGGAATACCGTACGAATCAACCAGCAGCCGTAGGCTGCAAGGATTGAAGAAAGCCACGCCGGGGGAGGCTGCGGGCGCAGTCTCCCCCGGCAGGGACATCAGCGCAGCCCAACAGATGGAGACCCGATGAGCACGGACACCGGCACCACTACCCAGGCCAACGGGCTGCACGTCGCCGACACCCACGACCTGATCCGCGTGCAGGGTGCGCGGGAGAACAACCTCAAGAACATCAGCGTTGAGCTGCCCAAGCGCCGCTTGACGGTGTTTACGGGGGTGTCCGGCTCGGGCAAGAGCTCCCTGGTGTTCGCCACCATCGCCGCAGAGTCGCAGCGCATGATCAACGAGACCTACAGCGCGTTTGTCCAGGGCTTCATGCCGAACCTGGCCCGCCCCGAGGTGGACTTCCTGGAAGGCCTGACGACCGCGATCATCGTTGACCAGGAGCGCATGGGCGCCAACCCGCGGTCCACCGTGGGCACCGCCACGGATGCCAACGCCATGCTCCGCATCCTCTTCAGCCGGCTCGGCACCCCGTACGCCGGCCCGCCCACGGCGTTCTCCTTTAACGTTCCCACCCGGAAGGCCAGCGGCGTCATGTCCACGGACAAGGGCGGCCGGGTGGAGAAGGCGGTGGTCAACCATGCCGTCTACCTCGGCGGGATGTGCCCGCGCTGCGAGGGCATGGGCAACGTCAGCGACATTGACCGCACGGCACTGTACGACGACGCCAAGTCCCTGAACGAGGGAGCGCTGACAGTTCCGGGCTACTCCATGGACGGGTGGTACGGGCGATTGTTCGAGGGCATGGGCCTGCCGATGGACAAGCCCATCGCCAAATTCACCAATAAGCAGCTGGACACCATGCTCTACGCGGAGCCCACCAAGATCAAGGTGGAAGGCGTCAACCTGACCTTCGAGGGGATCATCCCCAAGATCCAGAAGTCCATGCTGTCCAAGGACCCCGAGGCCATGCAGCCGCACGTCCGCCGGTTCGTGGAGCGGGCCGTCACGTTCCAGACCTGCCCCGAGTGCAAGGGGACCCGGCTGACCCAGCAGGCCCTCTCCTCCAGGATCAACGGCAGGAACATCGCCGAGCTGTGCCAGATGCAGATCAACGACCTTGCCGGGTGGGTCCGGGACGTGAAGGACCCCTCGGTGGCTCCCCTGCTCAAGGGCCTCCAGCACCTGCTCGACTCCTTTTCGGAGATCGGCCTCGGATACCTCAGCCTGGACCGGCCGGCCGGCACCCTGTCCGGCGGCGAGGCCCAGCGCACCAAAATGATCCGCCACCTCGGCTCCTCGCTCACGGACGTTACCTACGTCTTCGACGAGCCGTCCATCGGCCTCCATCCGCACGACATCGAACGGATGAACCAGCTCCTGCTCCAGCTCCGGGACAAAGGCAACACCGTCCTGGTGGTGGAGCACAAGCCGGAGATGATCACCATCGCAGACCACGTCGTCGACCTTGGTCCCGGGGCCGGGACCAACGGCGGCGAGGTCTGCTTCGAGGGCACCGTGGAGGGCCTGCGGAGCAGCGACACCATCACCGGGCACCATCTGGAGGACCGCGCGGCCCTGAAGGAGGCCGCCCGGAAGGCGTCCGGGGTGCTGGAGGTCCGCGGCGCCTCGACGCACAACCTCCAGGACGTCGACGTCGATATTCCCCTGGGCGTCCTGACGGTCGTCACCGGGGTGGCCGGCTCGGGCAAGAGCTCCCTGATCCACGGTTCCGTGGCCAAGCGCGAGGGCGTGGTGGTGATCGACCAGGGCGCCATCCGCGGTTCGCGCCGCAGCAACCCGGCCACCTACACCGGGCTGCTGGAGCCCATCCGCAAGACGTTCGCCAAGGTCAACGGCGTGAAGCCGGCACTGTTCAGCTCAAACTCCGAGGGCGCCTGCCCCACCTGCAACGGCGCGGGCGTCATTTTCACCGAACTCGGCGTGATGGCCACCGTGGAGTCACCCTGCGAGGACTGCGAGGGCCGCCGCTTCCAGGCCGCCGTGCTGGAATACACGGTGGGCGGGAGGAACATCGCCGAGGTCCTCGCCATGTCCGTGACCGAGGCCGCAGCGTTCTTTGCCGAAGGTGAGGCCAAGACGCCGGCCGCGCGGACCATCCTGGCGCGGCTTGAGGATGTCGGCCTGGGCTACCTCAGCCTGGGCCAGCCGCTCACCACGCTTTCCGGCGGCGAGCGCCAGCGGCTCAAGCTCGCCACCCAGATGGCCGAGAAGGGCGACGTGTACGTCCTGGACGAGCCCACCACCGGCCTGCACCTGGCCGATGTGGAGAACCTGCTGGGCCTGCTGGACCGGCTGGTTGAGTCGGGCAAGTCCGTGATCGTGATCGAGCACCACCAGGCCGTGATGGCCCACGCGGACTGGATCATCGACCTTGGCCCGGGAGCAGGGCACGACGGCGGCCGGATCGTTTTCGAGGGCACGCCGGCTGAACTGGTGGCCGGCTCCCCGACACTCACCGGCAAGCACCTGGCCGCCTACGTCGGTGCCCCCGCGGCATGACGGAGGAGTACAGGTACGGAGTCGAAATCCTGCACCTGCTGGTGTCCCCCTCCCACGCCTACTTCGGCCGGGCGCGGGACGGCGCCGCAGACGTGCCCACCACGGATGCCGATGCTGCCGAGGTGGTGGCGGGCAAGGGCATTGTGGGTGACAGGTTCTTCGGCAAGGCCGCGCACATGGATGCCGCGGTGACCCTGTTCGCCGTCGAATCCCTGGAGGCCATCGCGGCCAAACTGGGCGCGGAGCCGTTCAATCCCCTCCTGGCCCGGCGGAACGTGGTGCTCCGCGGCGCACACCTGGTGCCCCTGCTGGGGCAGGACTTTGTGCTGGAGTCGGGCGGGCAGTCTGTGGCTTTCCACGGCGGCCGGCATGCCCAGCCCTGCGCCTGGATGAACGAGATGCTGGCGCCCGGCGCCCACCCGGCCATGCGGGGCCGCGGCGGTATCCGGTGCCGCGCCCTCTCAAGTGGGCTGCTGCGCCGTGGCCCTGCCGTGCTTGTCAGCCCCGTGCCGTTGGACCCGTCCCAGGCGGGTGAGGCCAGCCTGCTCCGCCCGTCGCGGCTGCCGTAACCGTGCGGCACCTCCCGGGGGACGCACCACGGTCAGTCCAGGCGCACGCCGCGGAGCAGCAGGAGGGTCCCGCCCACCGCGGCGGCTGACGCGAGGAAAACCCCCACAGCGCCAACTCCTGCCGCTGCCACACCGATAACGCTGGGAAGCACCACCTGGCCCACCCGGTTCCCGGCGAGCCGGAGGGCAAGGGCACGCCCGCGCTGCCCTGCGGGGGCCTGCGCCGAAAGCCACGACATGGTGAGGGGCTGGCCAATGCCAAGGCCCAGTCCGAGCACGGCCATGACCGCGAAGAGCAGAAGCACCGGCATGGGAACCGCCGTGGCGGCCAAAGCGATGGTGGACAGCACCAGGCTGGCCACGAGCAGCCGCTTGCGCCCCAGCTTCCGGGAGACGTGCCCCAACAGGATCCGGGACACCATGGAAAACACGGCGCGGACGGCGAGCAGGGCGCCAACGGTTGCCGCTGTGAGCCCGCGTTCGGATCCAAGCACCGGGAGGTAGACCATGGTCAGGTCCACCACGGCAAGGACGGTGGCGGACGTGGCGAGCGCCCGCGCCACGCCGGGCGTCTTCAGCAGCGCGGCAACGTTGCCTTTGCCGCCGCCCGCCGCAGCCGCCCTTCCCTTCCTGCCGCTGACCGTTGCCGAGATACCGAAGGTGGCCACCAGGAGCACCAGGCCCATGCACACCGAAAGGAGGAAGATCGCCTGGGTGTCCGGGCGGATGGCGGCCCCTCCCACCAGGGCGATGGCCAGGGGACCCAGCGCCTGTCCCAGGGATGCCGCGAAGGTGAGGTATCCGAACGCCGAATCCATCCGGGACGAGGCGGCGTTGTTCGCCACCACCGCCTGCTGCCCCACCACGCAGGCCAGCTGGCCGACGCCAAGAAGGGCGGTTCCGATGATCAGCGCGGCGATCGATGTACCCCACAGCAGCAGGAAGGACGCGCTGGCCAGGACGACGGCGGCTCCGGCCGCCATGAGGCGGCGTTCACCCAGGCGGTCCACCAGGCCACCGGTGGGGACGGCGAGCAGCAGCGGGAAGACGGCATAGCTGGCCGCCAGGAGCCCCAGGGCGAAGCCGGGAACGTCCAGCTCCAGCGCACGGTACGTGGCGGCCGGCCGCAGCAGGAAGGTCAGGGCCTGGATCAGCATGGAATGGACCAGGAGTGCCGCCGTCGACCGGCGCCCCAGTTCGCCGATCATGCAGGGGTGCCGGACATGGCCCGGACCGCCGCGTCGCGGGCACCCATGACATGCTCGAAAGCCGTCCTGGCAGCCTGGTCCGGGTTGCCGGCGGCCACGGCGGCAACCAGGGTCCGGTGCTGGGCCAGGGCCTGGTCCCTCCGCTCCTGGGTGCTGTTGGTGAAGTGCCGGTACCGCTCCATCTGGTTTGAGACCTGGTCATGGAACCGCCGGGCCCACGAATTGCCGGCGATCTCGGCGATCCTCCCGTGCAGCGACATCCCCTGCTTCATTGCCTCATCCGCGAAACCAACCATCGCAGCGTTGCGTTCCAGGATGCCTTCGAGTGCCTCGATGTCCGCCGGCGTCGCTTTGAGGCAGGCGTTCCGCGCCATGAGTGATTCCATGGCCGCGCGGACTTCGTACAGCTCGGAAATTGCTGCCTCGTCCAGCGCAGGCACCACCACGCCGCCGGTGGGCTGCTGTTCCAGGAGGCTCTCCGAGACCAGCCGCCGGATGGCTTCCCGCAGCGGCGTCCGGCTCACCTGCAGTGCAGACGCCATCTTTGGTTCGTAAACCCGTTCCCCGGGCTTCAGCTCCAGGCTGATGATCTGCCGCTTCAGCTCGTCGTAGACGAAATCCGCTCCGGTGTTGCGGGTGGTTGCACCAGGCATGTTGTTACCTCCACAGCCACTTTAGCCGTAGATGCATACATGTATACAAATTAGGACCGGGTTCTGAGGGAGCCCGCCGTCGCGCCAGCGGCCGCCTTACACCAGTGCTGTGGCGTTCGCAGGCGACCCGGTCCCGCCGGTGATGTTCAGCGGCTTGATGGTGATGAAGGCGTCCCATTGGCCGGCACTCCTCATATGCCGGGCGAGGGGACCCAGCCGCCACAGTTCACCCAGGGGCATGCCAAGTTTGGCCAGGAGCTGCTGGTGCATCATGCCGTGGTCGCTCGGCGCTGACTCACGGTAAGGGCTTGCGGGCACGGCGGGCAGGCATTCGACGGCGAAGTTGTCCGCCGCGAGGAGCGCCAGCCGGTGGTCCCAGGCCCAGGCGACGAACTCCTCGGACTGTGCAATTCCCGTGGCGCGCCTGCTGTCCCGCATCCGCTGCTTCTCCTCCGGCTGCAGGCCAAGGAACCATTCGCACCAGCCCGTATGCAGCATCAGGATGTCGCCCTGCCGGAGGTCCACGGACTGGGCGGCCATCGCCCCCTCGATCAGGTCAAGGCCCAGGGGTTCCCCGGAGGCATGGTCAATTGGAGCGCCCTGCCCGGCCCGGTACCCGGCCAGGTCCACCAGGACTCCCCTGCCCACGATGGGATGGTCCGCCCATTCCTGGATCCCCAGGTCCGCGGTGCCCTCGGTGATTCGCTCGTCCGGCGTGCCGTTGTAGAACCCGGCGTCGTCCGCCCGGCGGTGCCGCAGCCCGTCGACCTGGCTGGATCCCTGCAGGTAGTACCCGTCCAGGAAGTCGTCGCGGTGGGCCGGGTGCGAGGAGTAGATGGTGTGCCGGGGCGCGCCGCGTTTGAGGGACATGCCGGGATCAAAGGCATCCGCCGGATAGTCCAGGCCAAAGGCCATGCCCGTGCGGATGCAGGTGCGTGCCGCCAGCACCGCCTGGGGAGTAATGAACGACGGCGTCCCCCGGGTGGGGTCCGGGAAGAGGCCCCAGGAGGTTCCGGCTAAGGCCCCCTCACGCTCGAGCAAATCCGCGAAGGACGGGTAGGTCCCCTCTCCGGGATTCATCGCGCCTCCGCTTCCTGCGGCTGTTCCTGGTCCTGGCGGCGCTTGTAGCTGAGCAGGAACCCGGCCACGGCGCAGAGGGAGGCCGCGATGCACATGGGCGCCTTGATGGTGTCGTTGAGCAATGTGAGCCAATCGCCCTTGCCGGCCACCAGGGCGATCGCCTGGCCGGCGACGAACACCGTGCCGCCGGCCAGCAGCGCTGCCAGGGTCAGGACGAAGAGGACTTCGACGGCCCTTCGGATGGTGTGCATGGTGGATTCCTTAAATGGGGAGGATGCCGAGGATGATCAGGACGCCGATGCCCAGCAGCGGCAGGGCATAGTGGGTGAACAGCCGGAGGAACGTGGTGACCGGGTCCACGTCCGCGATGCCGCACGCCACGTACAGCGGGGCGCCGCCCGGCGGGACCGCCGCCTCGCAGGACGAAAAGACCAGCACGGCCACGGCTGCGGTGGTCGCGGGGACGCCGGCCGCCACCAGGGCAGCCACGCCGACGGTTCCGACGGCGGCCATGGTGGCCGTCGCGGACAGCGGCGCGGCCACTGCGATGACAATCAGGCCGATCAGGATGGCCAGGAGCCACAGCGGCAGGTTCATCCCGTTGAGCAGTTCGGTCATCTGCCGGGGAAGTCCGGTGGCAGCCAGGGCGTTGGCGCCGGCAAACGCGAACACCACGGTGACGCCCACGATCCCGAAGCGGGGCGCGGAGTCCTGCAGGAGCGCCCACCACTCCCGGCTGCCGGCGGGGAGCTTCTTCCGGCCCAGCAGGAAGCCGGTGATGATCAGCACCACCGGAATCCAAACGATGACGCTGACGGCCTTGGTGACATCCGCCCCGGTCCAGCCCGAAAGCCCCTCGGCGATGGCGCCGGAGGTGACAACCAGCGGGATGGCCACCACAACAAACAGCAGAAGCGTGGCCCAGCCGCGGCCGAACGCCGCCCGGACGGGCAGCCGGTGCGCGGCATTGAGCGGGGCCATGCCGCTCTTGCGGACCAGCAGCCAGGTGACAACCAGCCGGTGCAGGAAGCACCAGAGGCCGCCGAACAGCAGCGGGAGGACCAGGGCGTTGATGTCCAGCAGCGGCCCCACGGTGGCCGAACCGACCAGGACGAACATGGAGGCGCTGAACGGAAAGGTGATGCCCATGCCGGCGTTGCCCGCCACGAGCGTCGCCGCCGAGGGCTTGTCCAGCCGCGACTTTTCCATCCACGGGATGGTCACCGATCCCACCGTGGCGGCAATGGCGGCCTGGTTGTGGACCACGCTCCCCAGCCCCGCCGATGCCACGGTGGATACCCAGGCCGGACCGCCCTTGACCCCGCCGATCAGGGAGTTGAGCAGGTCGATCAGCCGGTCCAGGACCCCGGTTCTGTCCAGCAGGTAGCCCATGAACACGAAGGCCATGGTGGCGTAGACAATGTCATCGGTGATTGCCGCGTACAGCGAATCCCAGCCGGTCTGCGCCGCTGCCGCCCCCGTGAAGGGAAGCACGGCCAGGAACCCGAGGATCATCGCCTCCCCCACGCTGCGCCTGAACACGGTGGTCCACAGCAGGATGACGGCAAGGTAGGCGGCGAGGGCCCAGATGCCGATCATGCTGCTGCTCCTGACGGCGGGACGCCGGTGATGTGGTCGGTCACGAAATATCCGCTCCTGATTGTCCCCGACTCTGCGGTCAGCGCAAGGCCGGCGCTGGTTCCTGGGCCATCCGGGCCAGGGCAGCGGCAGAGGCGGTCGTCATCTCGGCCGGTACGCCGAGGTCGCCCAGGTAGCTGGCGGTATCCTGCATCTCCTTCGAGCGGCGTACTGCGTGCTTGGCAGTGCCGGTGAGGAACCGGTCAATCACGGCCTGCCCGTTGCCGGCCAACTGGCTCGCGATCTGGGCCCGGATCCAATCCTCGAGTCCGGCGGCGCGGCCCGCGGTCACGGCCTCCACCACCACGGAAGCCAGGCCCTTCATCAGGACGCTGCGAAGAAGCTTATGGGCCATGGCCGCCCCCGGTTCCCCTTCGGCGATTTCGACGTCGACGCCCAGCGGGCCGAGCAGGTCGGCGACAGCCCGGGCACCTGGCCCGCTGGCCATGAGGGGCGTTTTCTCCCCCAATGCCGACACGGGACCCAGGATGGCGACGTCGGCGAAGTCGGCGTTGCCGGGCAGCCGCCCGAGTTCCTGCATGGTTCCGGGCGAGGACGAGGTGAAGTCTGCGTAGCAGCTGCCGGGACCGAGGACCGGAAGGCACTCCGCGGCAACGCTGCGTGCGGCGGCGGCGCCCGTCATCACCAGGACGATGTCCGCGCCGGCACAGGCTTCTGCTGCGGTGGCGGCCCGGGTGATGCCGGCAGGAGTGGCGGGGGCAACGGGATCGAATCCCGTGACCTTGTGGCCGGCGGCGTGGAGTGCCGCGGCATAGGTGGCTCCGGCTTCGCCGAGGCCAATAACGGTTACCGCTGTCATGGTTTTCTCTGTCTCTCTTGGTTTAGCCGCGGGCTGCGACGATGGCCTGGCGACGGTTCGTTTCATCGGCGAAAACAGCTTCCGCGGCATCTGCGACGGCGGCCGCCTGCTCCCGCGGGACCACCACGACGCCGTCGGAGTCGCCGATGACCACGTCACCGGGCAGGACGGGGACGCCGCCGAAGGCGAGGGGCGTCCCCAGGCGGAACGGACCGTTCTTGTAGGGACCGGCGGGGGAAGTAGCCCGGGCGAAGACGGGCATGCCTATCTCACGCAGCGCGTCGGCGTCGCGCGCTGCCCCGTCCAGCGCGAAGCCCGCGATGCCAAGGTTGATGGCACGCTCACCGATGAGCTCCCCCAACAGGGCGCGGGACGAATCGCCTCCGCCGGCAACAACCAGCACGTCACCGGGGCGGGCCAGCTCAAGGGCCCTGTGGATTCCCTGGTTGTCCCCGGGCCTGGTCCACACCGTAAAGGCGGGGCCGGCCAGGAGGGCACCCGGCCAGATGGCCTGGATCGCGGAGTCGGCGACGCCGAGCCGGTCCATGGCGTCGCCGATGTTGGCGGCGGGCAGCTTGGCGAGGCGCTCCACCACGCCCCTCCCGGGGCGGGGGAAATCGGCGGTGAGGGTGTCTATGGCTGGGCTGGTCATGATGGTTCTTCCGTCCGGTAATTGCGGGAGGGTCAGTCGGTCTTCTGGACGAGCGGCAGGACCTTCTTGAAGTCCTCTTCCTGCCCGGCCCAGTACTGCTTGTAGTCTTCGCCGGAGAGGTAGCTGGTCTGCAGGCCAAGGTCCTGCATCTTCTGCACCACGGCGGGGTCCTCGATGGCTTTCTGGATTGCCGCCTCGAGCTTTTTGGCCACCTCATCCGGCAGCCCGGCAGGCGCCGAGTAACCGCGCGTAGTGCCCGCCTCGAGGTCGTAGCCGGATTCCTTGAAGGTGGGAACGTCCGGCAGTGCCGGCGCGCGCTCCGAGGTCATGACGCCCAGCACGCGGGCCTTGCCCTGCTTGGTCAGGTCAACAACGTCGCTGACGTTGGCCACGAGAATGTCCACGTGCTTGCCCAGGAATGCAGTGGTGGCCTGCGAAGCCCCCTCCGAGAAGTGCACGGGGGCGAATTCGGAGCCGGTGCTTTCCTGGATCTGGGCCATGGCGAAGTGTTCACCGGTCTGGAGCCCGGTGGTGCTGGCAGTCATGGACTTCGGGTTCGCCTTTGCGGCGTCCAGGAGGTCCTTCAGCGTCTGGTAGGGGCTGTCCGGCTGCACTGCGATGACGGTGGGGTCGATGACCTGGCGGCCCAGGGGCTGGAAGCTGTCCCTCGTGTACTTGGCCCCGCGTGAGGGGTCCAGCGGGGAGACGACGACGGACGGGGAGCCTGTGGCGCCGATGGTGTAGCCGTCGGGGGCGGCGCTGGTCAGCTGGGTGTAGCCGATCTGGCCGCCTGCGCCGGGCTTGTTGATGACCTCGACGTTGGTGCCGAGTTCCTTTTCCAGGATGGGCTGGATGAGCCGGGCGGCCGTGTCCACGGCGCCGCCGGAGGAGAAGGCCACAACGAGGTCAATCGTCTTGCCCTTCTTCGGGAAGTCGCCGCCGGCGGCGTTCGTGGCTCCGGCGTTGGCGCCGCAGCCGGTGAGTGCGATCAGGGAGGCCGCGGCGAGGGCGGCGGCGATGCGGGAACGGGTGTTCATGGTGTTCTTCTCCTTTGAAGGGGGTGTTCGGGGGTTGCGGTTGGGGTGTGGTTTAGGTTTCCGGGTCCTCGTTGAGCGCTTTGGGCTTCCGGAGCTTCAGGAGCGGGCTGAAGATGATCAGCAGTCCCAGGCCGATCAGGACTGCCGAAATGGGACGGCTGGTGAAGATGCCGAAGTCACCCTGGGAGATTTCGAGGGACTCGCGGAGGGAGCGTTCCATCAGCGGGCCGAGCACCAGGGTCAGCACCATGGGTGCCAGCGGGATGTCCAGGTGCCGGAGCGCGAGGCCCAGGAGGCCGAAGCCGATCATGACGAAGACATCAAAAACGCTGAAGTTGATGGTGTAGGCGCCGATGACCATAAAGAGCAGGATCAGGGCGGTGAGGATGGTGGTGGGGACCCTCAGGATGGAGGTCCACAGTCCCACCAGCGGAACATTCAGCACCAGCAGGAGCAGGTTCCCGATGAACAGGCTGGCGATGATGGCCCAGGCAATCTCGGAGTGCTCGGTGAAGAGGGTGGGCCCCGGAATGAGGCCCTGCTGGAGGAAGGCGCCCATCAGGACGGCGATGGTGGGTGATGCCGGGATGCCCAGGGTGAACAGCGGGATCAGGGCGGCGTTGGCGTGGGAGTTGTTGGCCGTTTCGGGCCCGGCCACGCCTTCAATGGCGCCTTTGCCCAGTTCGTTGCGGTGTCGGGAGAACTTCTTTTCCGCGCCGTAGGCCAGCAGGGATGAGACGGAGCCGGTCATTCCCGGAATGAGACCGAGCCCGAAGCCGATTCCGGTTCCGCGGGCCATGGCGGGCGCACTCCGGCGCCATTCCCTCCCTGTCGGAAGCAGGGAACGCAGGTTTGGGGCGTGCACGTTGGGGGTGGTGGTGCCCTTTCGGTAGGACAGCAGCTCGGAGAGGCCGAAGACGCCCACGATCACGGCAACAAAGCTGACGCCGTCCAGGAGGCGGTCCATGCCGAAGGTGAAGCGCGGCGCCCCGGCCACGGGGTCGATTCCGACCATCGCGATCAGCAATCCCAGGGCGCCGGAGATGACGGCCTTGACCATGGACTTGCCGGCGAGCGCCACGAGCAGGGAGATGCCCACCACCATCAGCGCAAAGAACTCCGGCGGACCCACCAGCAGCCCCAGCTCGCCCAGCGGTTTGGCGGCCATCACCAGGCCCAGGGTGGCGACGGTGCCGCCCACGAACGATCCGACGGCGGCAATGGTCAGGGCTGCCCCGGCCTTGCCGAGCTTTGTCATTGCGTAGCCGTCAATGGTGGTGATGGCGGAGGCGGCTTCGCCGGGGGTGTTCAGCAGGACGCTGGTGATGGTTCCGCCGTAGGCCGTGCCGTAGAAGATGGCGCAGAGCATGATGATCGCCCCGGTGGCATCAAGGTTCAGGGTGAGGGGAATGAGGAGCGCGACGCCGGCCACCGGACCGATGCCGGGCAGCACGCCGATGATGGTGCCCAGCAGGCAGCCCAGGAAGGCGAACAGCAGGTTTTGCCAGGTCATGGCGGCCGCGAAGCCGCCCATAAGTTCGTTGAGGGTATCCACGTTCAGAGTCCGATCGTGTTCAGCAGGGGGAAGGCCGAGACGGGCAGTGCCACGTTGAGGCCGTAGTTGAAGGCGTAGAACGCGCCCACGCTGCCGGCGAGGGCGGTGACCAGGGAGGAGGGCCAGGCCCTGCGGCCGCGCAGCTTCAGGTGGTACATGAGGAAGAGGAACATGCTCAGCTGGAAGCCGAGCAGGTCCATGACGGCGGCGAGGACCACCAGGCTGGCGACGACGGCGATCACCAGTGCGCGGTCAACGCCTTCTGCCGTTTCGCTGGGGCGGCGGAGTTCCTGGAGGAGCCAGACGGCGGACATCGCGGCGAGGACTGCCCCCATGGCAAAGGGGAAGAGCCCCGGGCCGGGTCCAAGGGAGGTCCACAGGCCCAGGCCCACCGAGCTGATGAGGACGTACACGCCGACGGCCGCGAACGCGCCGATGCCTGCCAGCACGGAGGGTGCCACCCTGGCGGCGGTCTTCGATGTGGCTGTGACTGACTCCGTTGTCATGGTTCCTTCTCACTCGGATTCACTTTCACGCTGCGTCGTTGCATTTCACAGAATGAAACTATATTGCGTACTGAGAAATAGTGACACCAGACACACGCCCTGTCAAGCGCAAGGAAGTTACATACAATGAAAGAATGGCGACGACGACTTCCACCTCCCCCCACCCATCGGCTGAGGAGGGACCCAAGGCGTCAAACATGCGCTCCCTGTCCCGGGCGCTGGAGGTCTTTGCGGAACTGCAGCGCGCAGAACGGCCCCAGCGGCTCAGCGACCTGGCCCGGAACTGCGGGATGAGCCTGCCCACAACACTGAGGATCCTCCGGGTGCTGCAGGATTTCGGCATGGTGAGCCAGACGGACAAGTCCTACCGGATCGGGCCTGCAGTGCTCCCGGCGGCAAAGAGCTTCCTGGAAAACGATCCCCTGGCGGTGGCGGGTCGCCCGGTCCTGCAACAGCTGGCAACGCAGACCGGAATGTCCGTGTCCCTCCATACCCGGCTCGGGAACGAGCGAATCCTGGTGGCACGGGTTCAAGGAGAAGCGCCCATGCAGTACGACCTTCCCCTGGGTAAACGTCTGCCATTGACCCGCGGCGCGGCAGGGAAGATCCTGATTGCGGACGCCTCTGACGCAGAGCTCGAACAGGTCGTGGCAGCCGCGATCGCCGCCGGCCATGAGGAGCCGGGATTCACGGTTGAGGAGCTGCGGTCGCGGCTGCCCGCGCCAGGCTTGGACTACGCGTACTCCGCGAACGAGCGCGTCGTGGGCGTCCTCTCCGTCGGGGTTGCCCTGACCAACAGGGCCGGCCGCGCCAACGAGGCCATGGCGCTGAACTGCCCGGCAGAGGCGACGACCGAAGAAAAAATCAAGGCCAATGTGCCGGAGCTTCGGCGCGCCGCCCGCAGGCTGTCCGAACTGCTTGAGGGCTCCGTGTACTAGGCGCCCGGAACCGCGGCGGAATCCGCCGGCGTTGTACTGTGATGGCGTGATCGTCCCCGAAATTTCCCAGAACGCCGCGGCGGTGGCGGATCACTACGACGAGCTCGATCCGATTTATCGCCGGGTGTGGGGTGAGCATGTCCATCACGGCCTGTGGGCAACGGGTCGCGAGACGCCCGCCGAGGCCGTCGAGGCGCTGGCGGACACCGTCGGCGACCGGCTGCGCCTTATGCCGGACGAGGCGTGCGTCGACATCGGCTGCGGCTACGGCTCCACCGCAAGGCGGCTGGCTCTGGCCCGCGGAGCGCGCGTTACCGGCTTCACGCTGTCCGCCGAGCAGGCCCACTATGCCGCCGCGCGTCCTGTGCCCCACGTGGACATCCGTCTCCGCGACTGGCTGGCCAACGGGCTGCCCGACGCCTCAGCCAGTGCCGCGTGGGCGATCGAGTCGAGCGAGCACATGGTGGACAAACCCAGGTTCTTCGCCGAGGCGCACCGCGTGCTGTCCCCCGGCGGCCGTTTCGTCGTCTGCGCGTGGCTCGCCGGGACTGATGCCGGCCGCTGGAAGGTCCGCCACCTGCTTGAGCCGATCTGCCGCGAAGGGCGCCTGCCCTCGATGGGCACGCGCGAGGAGTATGGGGCGATGGCCACGGCGGCGGGCTTTGTGATCACTGGCTATGAGGATGCCAGCCGCCGCGTCGCGCGCACCTGGCCGATCTGCGCCCGTCGCCTGGTGAAGGCCCTGCTGGTGGACCGCGAGACCCGCCGCCTCGCCCTTGGCGCACGCAATCGCATTTTCGTTTTGAGCATCCCCCGCCTGATCCTGGCCTACCGCACCGGCGCAATGCACTACGGGATTTTCACGCTGGCGAAGGCGGGCGGGAACGGGTCACCAGGCGAGCCCGGCACCTCAACGCGGCAGGAGTCAACCTGACCGCCCGCGCCGCCGGCACCACTACCGGCCGGCCGACCACCAGGCCAGCGCGTCCTTAAGGCCGTCGCCGCCAACGTCCCCCACCCATGCCACATACCCGTCGGGGCGGACCAGGACTGCCTCGGGTGCACGGACGTGCCCCAGCACCGGCAACTCCCAGGGTCCGCCGTACCGCGCATCCACCAACTTCACCTGTGACGGCCGCGGGACCTTGCCGAGCGACCCCCGCTCCCCGAAGTTCATCAGCACCGGCCGGGCATCATGGAGGTGCGAATAGACCGTGCTGGGTCCTTCCCGGGTATCAAGGTCGACGTCGGGCATCCGGCGTCCCAGCAGCGGGTGGCCCTCGCCGAGATCGTAATGGACGTCAAGACCGGACTGCATCGCGGCGAAACGCCGGCGGGGTTCTTCCATGCCCAGGAGCTCGGAGACCACCTCACCTGCCGCCCTGGTGCGGGGGTCCGGGCGGCGGAGCGCAACCTGGGCCATGGTGTTGCGCAGCACCCGGGCGGCCACAGGGTGGCGCTCGGAACGGTAGGTATCCAGCAGCGCGTCCGGGGCCGTCCCGTTGATTACCTGCCCCAGCTTCCAGCCGAGATTCACTGCGTCCTGCACACCCAGGTTCAGGCCCTGGCCGCCGTCCGGAGAGTGGACGTGTGCACTGTCGCCGGCCAGCAGGATCCGCCCCTTGCGGTACTCGTTGGCCTGCCGGGTCATGTCCGTGAACCGCGAAATCCAGGTGGGGCTGTGGACTCCATAATCCGTTCCGCACGCAGCCGTCAGTGCTGCTCTGAGATCATCCAGTGATGGTTCCGTTGCAGGCCCGACGTGCCCCTCGGTTACCATCACCGCCACAGGCCCGCTGTCCGCGTAGACCACCCTGCCGTCTACAACCTGGTACTCCCTGCGGCCAAACGAGTGGATGCCCAAAGCGTTCTGGTGCACGCCAAACTCCGGCTGGTCCGTCATCTCCACCTCGGCGATCAGCGCGCTGGTGGTGGGATCCCAGCCGGGGAACCCGATGCCCGCCGCTTTGCGCACGAGGCTGCGGCCGCCGTCGCACCCCACAACGTAGCCGCCACGCAACCTCCTGCCGTCCTGGAGTTGGACGCCGACGGCGGCGCCTTCCTCCACGAGTCCGGTCACCTCGTGTCCGCGGTAGAACGTGACGGCCAGCTCCGCCACCCAGCCGGCAAGGATGCGTTCGATATGGTTCTGCCACAAACCAAGCCCGTAGGGATGCCGGGTGGGAAAATCGCTGATGTCGAGGCGCGTTCCCGCGAAGCCGGCCACCTGCGCCACCTGACCCTCGGCGAGGAAGCGGCCGGCAATGCCCCGCTGGTCCAGGACCTCAAGGGTTCGTGCGTGCAGGCCGCCCGCACGTGCACCCGCGAGTTCCTGGTTGGGACGCCGCTCCACGATGGCAGCATCAACTCCCGCCAACGCCAGTTCGCCGGCCAGCATCAGCCCGGTAGGGCCTCCGCCGACTATTACCGCTGCATGATCACGCATTGCTCCGGCTCCGTTCTCCAGGTTGCGGGCACTGCGATTGTGCGCCCCCGGCCCGGCCTTGCCGCAAGCCCCGCACCCGGAGATATATTGGAAATGGAAGGAGCGATCCGCTCAATTCTCGTTCCGCCAAACTATTGCCCCTGGCACGGACCTGGGCGACCCGTATGGGTCTAGTGTGGGGAAGGTCGGCACTCGCCGCGAATAGCCCTCAGGGAGGGTGCATGAACTCCAGACAGTCCAGCTCCGAGCAATTTATGCAGTACTTGAAAAGCGTTGGGGGCTCGGAGGCGGACGTCACCGGAGCTTCATACGTGGTCAGCGACGGGGACACCGTGGAGAGCGTGGTTTCAGCGCTGCGGATGGAGCAACAGCAGCATGGCAGTGCCGCCAGGGACCCGTCCGTCCTCCACGCCCTGGCGCAGGTGATGGTCAGCAGGCGCGATGAGCGGGATCCTGGCCACCATGCTGGAGCCTCCCAGCCAGGTCAGTACCAGCTGGACATCCATCTGAGCGCCGGAAACAGCACCCGCGAAAGCATCCCGGAGAAGGACATCGACGACGCCAAGGCCTGGGCACGCACACGGATCGAATCCCAAGGCGCCGAGTTTGGGGCCATCTACTTCCCCGCGGGCGGAGACGGCGCACCGGGCACGGGAGCACTGGTGTCCAGCTACGACCGTTCGGTGGGCTGGTACCGCTAACCGGCTTTCCCGCGCAGATGTCCGCCGGCAGCCAGGAGGGCGTCGAGCTGGGCGGACTGATGTGCCTGGAAGGCTTTGTCGGCGCTCAGGTTCGTGCTGGCGAGCAGCGGGATGTCCAGGCTCGCGTTGCAGCCGCGGCAGCGGATCTCGTCCGTCCACACCCAGCTGTACGCCGCGTGACTTTCGCGCACCCTCTGCATCGCTGAGGTGATTGCTTCCGTTGTGGCCGCAAAGTGCGCTGCGTCCTCATTGCTGAGGCTTGTACCAATTTCGATGTCGATGCTCATCGTGCCTCTTCCGTCGTCCCCGATGGTGCTGTCGACAGTAGTGGGCGTTGCACCGGGAAGGAACGACCTTAAGGTCACGGTTGCCTAACCCTTCAAGCCGCACCGGAACCGAGCCGTGGAGGCAACGGAACGGAGGGTGCCGGAAGCAATCCCGGCAACGCCGGGGGGGCGGCTGCAGCGCCGGTTACGCGAACCTCCGCTGCAGTACTACCAAGCCTGCTGTTCGCGGGTCAGGCCGAAGGGAACGGCGTCGCTGAGCGCCACGGTGAACGTGTCCACGCCGTGCCGCGTCACCAGGATGCCGTGACTCTTCCCGGCGAGCGCGTGGGCCTTGGCGGCGGTAACAGCGGCGTCGAGCTCGCTGTCCATGCTCGCGCGGTCGGCAACGGTGAGGGTCAAAGGGAAGTCAGCGGTCATGGGTGGGGCCTTAGTGTTTTAGGGGTGGGACGCGCGTCATTCCGCTCCCCCAAGCTACCGACGCGGCAGGGCATCTTACCGCCCACCTCATAATGCACCAGCATGGGGACCCCAGCAACTTGAAAAATCAAGTAACAAGGAACCGCAGGTCAAGGGCGCCTGCTCCACCGCGCAAACGCAGCAATTACTGGGCCCAGTGCTGGTCAATTACAGTTGATAGGGAGTGGGAGCCGTTGTGGAACGCCTCCCATGCCGCCGGAGAAGCCGCCGGCAAGACCCGTGCACCACTGCGCAACGACCTGATAAGGACCCGCCATCTCTACGGACGCTTTCTTCGGCCGACTTACCCGGATCCGCGACGCCGTTCTCCCCGCCGCTGCACGGGAGCGGCTAAACACCGGGCCGGGGCTGCTGGGCGGTTTCATCGTGGTGCACCTGGTTTTCCTGGTCTTCGCCGCATCCCTCTCGCTTCGCGGGGAGGCATTCAGCGATACCTTCATCTACCGAGACTGGGCCACGGCACGGTTCAACGACGCCAACCTCACCGGCGGGCCCAGCCCCTGGGTCTACCCGATCCTTGCGTTGGTCCCCATGGCCATCGCAGGCATCGCCGGCCCCGGTCCGTTCTTCTTCCTGTGGGTCCTCATGACCACAGTCCTGAACGGCTGGGCCCTGCTGAAACTCACCAACCGCGGCCGGGACCGCCAGGCCATTCCTGCCGGCTGGTGGTGGCTGGTGTTCACGTTCCTCATGGGTTGGCTGGGGTTCGCCCGCGTGGACGGACTCACCGCCCCGCTGGTCCTGGTGGCCCTGGCCTATGGCGTCGGCCGGCCGTTCATCGCGTCCGTCCTGCTCGCCATTGGCACCTGGGTGAAGGTCTGGCCCGCCGCCGTCATGCTGGCCCTGTTCGCCGTCGTAAGAAACCGCGTCCTGGTGGTGCTCGCCGGACTTGCGACGACGGCGGGGGTCTTCGCGCTGGCCGCTGTTTTGGGCAGCGTCCCCAAGCTTTTGAACTTCCTCACCCAGCAGGGTGACCGCGGCATGCAGCTGGAGGCCACCTTCACCACGCCCTGGCTCTGGCTGTCCGTCCTGAACATCGGCGACTCCCGCATGTACATGAACACGGACATCAACTCCATGCAGGTGGACGGCCCCGGCACCGCACTGATGTCGGTGCTGATGCAGCCCCTCCTGGTCCTGGCCGCACTGCTGGTGGCCGGCCTGACGTTCTGGGCACTCCACAACGGGAAACAGCACAAGGGCCGGCTCAACGGCGGCGTTGACCGCACCGAACTGCTCCTCGCCGGTGCCCTGACCCTGGCCACCGCGTTCGTCGTGTTCAACAAGGTGGGCTCCCCGCAGTTCATGGTGTGGCTCGCCCCGGCCGTCGCCGTAGGGCTCGCCCACAGCTGGCGTGATTGGCGGGTCCCGGCCGCCATGCTGATCGTCATTGCCGTGGCAACCTACTTCATCTACCCCCTGTTCTACGACGCCCTCAGCCACAACAACCCGTGGATGGCCCTGGTGCTGACCATCCGGAACGTCCTCCTGGTGATCCTGTTCCTCTGGAGCGTCCGGCGCCTCTACCTGCTGGGCAAGAAGGCGCCCGCTGCCGCCCCCGCGCTCAAGGAGTCCTGAGATTTCCACGAGGTTCTTCGACCGCCTGGTCACCGTCCGCAGCAAAGTCCTGCCCGCCAAGGTGGTGGACTGGTTCGCCCGCCCTTCCAGCGTGTGGTGGGGATTCGCCGTCGTCCACCTGTACTTCCTGGGCTGGATGGCGTCCTTCTTCCTGCACGGCGACACGTTCAGCGACACAGAGCAGTACCGCCAGTGGGCCATGGACGGCCACAACCCCGGGGATCTCGACGGGAAGATCAGTCCCTGGGTTTACCCCGTGCTGGCGCAGATCCCCATTTTCCTGGCCAACATCGCCGGGCCGGACCTGTACCTCCTGGTGTGGTTCCTGATCATCACAGCCCTCAATGCCGTCGGACTCGCTTTCCTTACCCGCGGACCGCGCAAGGCGGGCGGCATCGCCCCGGCCTGGTGGTGGCTGTTCTTCACGGTCTTCATGGGTTACCTCAGCTTCGCCCGCGTTGAAGGCATCACCGCCCCCATCGTGCTCATCGCCCTGCTGTATGCGGCTCAGCGGCCGGTGGTGGCCGGCGTCCTGCTCAGCATTGCCACCTGGATCAAGGTGTGGCCGGCGGCCGTCCTCGTGCCCATCGTGATCGCCAGCCGGAAGCGGATCCACATACTCCTTTCCGGGGTGGCGGTGACGGCGGTTGTGGCGCTGGGCACCTGGCTGTCCGGCGGGCTGCCGCACATCATGGACTTCCTCACCAACCAGGGCGAGCGCGGCATGCAGCTGGAAGCCACCTTCTCCACGCCGTGGGTATGGCTGAGCGTCTTCAACATTGCGGGCTCGAAGATGGCGGACAACACCGCCATCAACTCCACCGAGGTTTACGGCCCCGGCGCCGGTGTGGCGGCTTTCCTGATGCAGCCGCTGCTGATCCTGGCGGCCGTCATTGCCGCCGTCCTGCTGGTCCGTGCCCTGAACCGCGGCGCCGAACGGGAGGAACTCTTCCTCGAGGGCTCCCTGATGATGGTCACCGCGTTCATTGTGTTCAACAAGGTGGGCTCCCCGCAGTTCATCATCTGGCTGGCGCCGGTGATTATCGCCGGGCTCACCCACGACTGGGAACGGTGGAAGGTCCCCGCGGCGCTGCTGATGGGCATCGCCATGACCACGTTCGTGATCTATCCGCTGTTCTACACCCCGCTGATCCACGCTCACCCGGTCATGGCGGCCATCCTCACCACGCGCAACGTGCTCCTGGTGGTGCTGCTGTGGTGGTCGGTGAAGCGGACCGCCGAGCTGGGCCGGAAACCTGCAGCGGTGCCTGCCGGGGCGTAACTTCCCCTCAGAAGCCCGTGGGCTCGGTCTCGAGCTCGGGCTCACCCGGCCGCTGCTCGTGGTGGAGGGGACGGAGGGCCGTGGCCTCCGGGATCCAGAGCAGGGCGTCGTACCGGCCCGCCATGCGGGTGGGAACGTAGTTGCCGCCCTCATGGCCCCGATCATAGACAACGCCGATCGCACGGTGGCCGCGCCATTCCGTGAGCCAGCGTCCGGACCGGTCATTGCCGAACACCAGCAGGGCTGGCCCGCCCAGGGCGCTGTTGAGCAGGTCCTCGTGGCTGCCGGGCCTGGCCGCGGGAACCGGCATGGTCTGCTCGGCGGCGCCCCAGGAATCCGCAGCGGTGACGGACCCCGTGTAGGACGCAAAGCCGGCAAGGAAGACCTCCCCCGGATGACGCTGGCGCATCAGTTGCCCGATGTTGTCCATTCCGCCCTGGGCCATATCCGTGGCCCGGGCGTCGCCAACGTGCGTGTTGTGCGCCCACACCAGGCCCTTTGAGCCCGGACCGTGATGGACGGCGATGCGGTCGATGGTGTCGCTCATATGGTGGTCGCGGATGTTCCAGGACTGCCGGTCGCCGCGGACCATGGTCCGGTAGTAGCGTTCGGCGTTGGCTGCCACCAGGGCGTTCTGCACGGCGTCGAACGCCGCCGGGTCATCCTTGACCCGGCCGAGCGTCCGGCGCCGCACTTCTGCCAGCAGGCCCACCACATCCGTCTCGCAGGATGCCGGAACCAGCCGCGTGCTCCACGCGTACCGGTGCGGGTCCTCCCCGAACGGCACGAAGCAGTGCCAGGCGCGCAGGGCGGCAGGAAGGGCGTCGGCGGCGTTGGCTTCCAGCCAGGCGAAGATTTCCCGCAAAGAATCCCAGAGCGAATACACGTCAAGGCCGTAGAATCCGGTGCGCAGGTGGTCGGGGCGGGCAAGGTTCCACTCGCGCAGCCAGGCCAGGAACCCTGCAACCTCGTGGTTTGCCCACATCCACGTGGGCCATCGTTCAAAGCCGGCGAGCAGCTGGTAAGCGTCCAGTGCCTGGTCCTCCTGCCCCCTGACCCAGCGGTTGATGCGCCAGCAGTCGGGCCAGTCACCCTCGACGCCGATCCAGGTGAACCCGTGCTCCTCGATCAGCCGCCGGCTGATCACCGCCCGCCAGTGGTAATACTCGCGTGTGCCATGGGACGCCTCGCCAATGCAGACGTACCTGGCCACCGAGGCCTGGCGGACCAGGGCGTCCAGGTCCTCCGCCGCAGCGAGCGGGCGTCCCAGGAGCCGGATCTCGTCCAGCTCCTGCCTGTGGCGCACGGGCGCCGGCGCCCCGTTCACAGTGGAGCCTCCTGGACACCTTCCGCAGCGCCCTCCGGCGTCAAGTAGCGCGAGAACCATTCCCTGGCCAGAGCTGCCACCTGGCCGAGCGTGCCGGGCTCCTCGAAAAGGTGGGTGGCTCCCGGGATGGTCTCCAGGTGCACCGGGGCCCGCATCAGGTCCATGGCCTGCCGGTTCAGGGCCAGGACCTGGGTGTCGGCACCCCCCACCAGCAGCAGGGTGGGCGCACGCACCGCTGCGAGGCGAGGCCCGGCGAGATCCGGCCTGCCGCCGCGGGAAACGACCGCGTCCACCGAGGCCCCCGGTTCGGCCGCGGCCCACAGCGCAGCGCCCGCCCCGGTGCTGGCCCCGAAGTAGCCCACCCGGCACGCAGCGGTGTCCGCCCTGCCGTTCAGCCACCGGGTTGCTGCGCTGAGCCGCTCTGCGAGCAGCGGGATGTCGAAGACGTTTTCGCGGTTGACTTCCTCTGCGGGAGTCAGCAGATCCAGCAGCAGGGTGCCCAGGCCTGCTCCCTGGAGGACCGAAGCAACGTAACGGTTGCGGGGGCTGTGCCGGCTGCTGCCGCTGCCGTGGGCAAAGACCACCACCGCCCGGCACCGGTCCGGAAGGTGCAGGTCGCCATTGATTGACACGCCGTCCACGGCGATGTGGACGTCCTGGTCGACGCCGGAAGCCTGTCCCGGACGCTGACTCTGGTCGCGCCGCGCTGCGGCGTCGAGCAGGTGGACCACTTCCTCGTCGGCGGTGGGCGAAAAGTCGCGGTAGTAGTAGCCCACGGCCTGGAAGTTGCGGGGTGAGATCAGGGAGAGGACCTGGTCCGCCTCCGGCAGGGAGTCCATGGCCCGTTCCGGGGCTACCGGGACGGCCAGGATGACCCTTGCCGCGCCCAGCTGCCGCGCCACCTTGCACGCCACCCGGGCCGTTGATCCGGTGGCGATGCCATCGTCCACAATGATGGCCGTACGTCCGCTGAGGTCCTTGGGGGGCCGTCCCTGGCGGTACCGCTCCAGCCTGGATTCCAGGAGTGCACGCTCGCGCGCCTCAACTGTCCTGAGATCATCCTCTGTAAGCCTGGCAACGGAAACGACCCGCCGGTCCAGCACCCGGGCACCGCCCTCCCCGATGGCACCCATCGCCACTTCCGGCTGGAAGGGCACCCCCAGTTTGCGCACAACAATCACGTCCAAGGGGGCGTCCAAGGCTTTCGCAACCTCGGCCGCCACAGGAACGCCGCCCCGGGGCAGGCCCAGGACCACCGCGTCCTTCCCGCGCAGGCCGGCCAGGGCGAGCCCGAGCTTCCGGCCCGCTTCCACCCGGTCCCGGAACTCATACATCCGGACACCTCCTCGCGAGGAGACCCGTCATCTGCTGCTGCATCCCGGAAACCCCCGGCCCCGCAGGCCGGTTTACTCTTCCTCGGACAGGACATCCGGGGAGGCGGACCACGACATCCTCAGGATGAAGTGCCCGTCAGCGGTGTTCCGGGCGATGACCGCCCCCGCAGTGCCCGCCAGTTTCACCCCGAATTCCACTTCCATGTGCTCGGGTGCGATTTCCCGCATGGCGTCGACGGCGGCCGCCGCGGCGGGGCGGACGGGGGCCAGGGCATCCTCCAGGCGCCGGCCGGCATCCAAAATCCCCTGTTCGTTCCTTGCGGGGTGTTCCACGCCGTAGCTGTTGTCCGCCACTTCCACCAGAACAGTCCCGGAGCCCACCTCGTACCGGACTACCTCAGTCATGACAAGCACCCTTCTCCTCTGCTCCGGCCGGGGCGGGCAAGAGCCACGGGCGCGGGGCTAATACCCTCCCACTAGACACCTGCCCCGGGCAGCGCAACAGGGTCAAAGGGCCCGCTGCGCCCCGCCATCACGCGCGTCCCTGCCCACCCCGGGGGACTTTCTACCCTTGCCACTCCCTGCCTGCAGGAGTCGGATTGGAGCATGACCGCAGGCACAACCTAACCCACGCGCTGGCCACGGATCTCCAAGGATCTTCAGGACTTTCCCGTGGTGCCCAACCTGGCGGATTACGACGCCGTGTGCCGTGCGTTTTCGTGGGACGGTGCCCGCCGGGCGCTGTCCGGGCTTCCCGGCGGGGGCCTCAACATCGCGCACGAGGCCGTGGACCGCCATGCCGCAGGCCCCAGGGCAGGCCACGAGGCCCTGCGCTTTGTCCGGGCTGACGGGTCCACCCATTCCCTCAGCTACCGCGAACTTGCCGAGCAGACCAGCCGGTTTGCCGCAGTCCTGGCGCAGCTCGGGATTGGCCGGACGGAACGCGTCTTTTCCCTCATGGGCCGGAGTCCGGAGCTGTACGTTGCGGTGCTGGGAACCCTCAAGAACGGAAGCGTGTTCTGCCCCCTGTTTTCTGCCTTCGGGCCGGATCCCGTGAGGCAACGCCTGCAGCTGGGGTCCGGGCGCGTGCTGGTCACCACGAGGGCCCTCTACCGCAAGAAAGTGGCAAGGATCCGGGACGCGCTTCCGGACCTCACACACGTCCTGCTGATTGACGCCGACGGCGAGCCGGAACCGGGAACCCTTGACCTGGCCATGCTCATGGAGGCCGCACCTGGCGACGCCGGGATTGCCTCCACCCAGGGCGAGGACATGGCCCTCCTCCATTTCACCAGCGGAACCACCGGCACCCCGAAAGGTGCCATCCATGTGCACGAGGCCGTCACCGCCCATTACGCCACGGGCCTGTACGCTTTGGACCTGCATCCGGACGACGTCTACTGGTGCACCGCAGACCCGGGCTGGGTGACCGGAACCTCCTATGGCGTCATTGCCCCTTTGGTGCACGGCGTCACCACGGTGGTGGACCAGGAGGAGATGGACGCGGACCGATGGTACCGGATCCTGGCGGAGCAGCGCGTTACGGTCTGGTACACCGCGCCCACCGCCCTGCGGATGCTGATGAAGGCCGGCGCCGACCGCGCCTCGGGCCACGACCTGTCCGCGCTCCGGTTCGTGGCGAGCGTGGGCGAACCCCTCAACCCGGAGGTGGTGGTCTGGGGCCGGGAAGCCTTTGGCCAGCCCGTGCACGACAACTGGTGGCAGACCGAAACCGGCGGGATCATGATTGCCAATTTCGCGGCCACCGAGATCCGGCCCGGTTCCATGGGCCGGCCCCTGCCCGGCGTGGAGGCAGCCCTGGTCCAGCGGGATGAGAACGGCAAACCGGTGATTGCGGACGGTCTTCCCGTGCTGGTCACGGAGCCTGACGCGATGGGGGAACTGGCCTTGCGGGCCGGCTGGCCCTCGATGTTCAGGGGCTACCTGCATGAAGAGGAGCGGTACCGCCGCTGCTTCTCGTCGGAGGGTGGTACCTCACCGGGGACATCGCCAAGCGTGATGCGGACGGATACTACTGGTTCGTGGGCCGCGGTGACGATGTCATTAAATCCTCCGGCCACCTCATCGGCCCCTTCGAGGTGGAAAGTTCGCTCATGGAGCACCCGGCTGTGGCCCAGGCCGGGGTCATTGGCGTCCCCGATCCCGTTGCAGGGGAAGTGGTCAAGGCGTTCGTGGAGCTGCGGAACGGGTGGGAGCCCTCAGAGGAGCTTCGCCTGGACATCATCGGCTTCGCCCGCAAGCGGCTCGGCGCCGCGGTGGCCCCGCGGATGGTCGAGTTCACCACGGCGCTCCCGAGGACGCGCAGCGGGAAGATCCTGCGCCGGCTCCTGAAGGCGCGTGAACTGGGGCTTCCCGAAGGGGACACCTCCACGATTGAAACCCCGCAGGAGGCACCATGACCGCCGTGGCAGGGCGCATCAGCGCGGACCAGGCCGCCCTGGCGCGGCACCTCCTTTTGCAGATGCTGCGCGTCAGGCGGCTCGAGGAAAAATGCGTCGAACTCTACAGTGAGGCAAAAATCCGTGGCTTCCTGCACGTCTATATCGGCGAAGAAGCCGTTGCCGCAGGCGTCCTGGACAACCTCCAGGGGGAGGACGCCGTCGTCGCGACCTACCGGGAACACGGGCACGCACTGTTGCGGGGCGTCCCCGCGGGCGCCATCCTCGCCGAGATGTACGGGCACGTCCAGGGATGCTGCCGCGGCCGCGGCGGCTCAATGCACCTTTTCGACGCCGGGACCCGCTTTTTCGGCGGCAACGCCATCGTCGCGGGCGGGCTGCCCATCGCCGTCGGCCTTGCCCTGGCAGACAAAATGGCCGGCCGCTCCAGGGTGACCGTCTGCTTCTTTGGCGAGGGCGCCGTAGCGGAAGGTGAGTTCCACGAGAGCCTCAACCTGGCCGCCCTGTGGCAGTTGCCGGTGCTCTTTTGCTGCGAAAACAACCTGTATGCGATGGGCACGGCGTTGGGGCGCTCCGAATCCCAGACGGACATTGCACTGAAGGCGGCAGGCTACGAACTGGCGGCCTGGGCGGTGGACGGCATGGACGTGCTCGCCGTCCATGAGGCTGCCCGCCGCGCCGTGGACGCGGTTCGTTCCGGCGCCGGGCCGCACTTCCTGGAACTGCGGACGTACCGATTCCGGGCCCATTCCATGTTCGATCCCGAACGCTACCGGGAGAAGGCGGAGGTGGCGCACTGGCTGGAGCGGGACCCCATCACCCTGCTCCGCAACGCCCTGGGGGACGCGGACCAGCTGGCCGAAGCGCAGTGGACGGAGCTGCAGCGGGAGGCCGACGCCGAGGTGGCCGCGGCCGTCGAATTCGCCGAGGCCGGGACACCGGAGCCGGTGGAGGAACTCACCCGGTTTGTCTACAGCGAGCGGGGCCCGCAATGAAAACCACCTACCGGGAAGCCATCAGGGCCGGCATCCGGGACGCCATGAAGCGCGACGAACGCGTGTTCCTCATGGGTGAGGACGTGGGGGCGTACGGGGGCTGCTTCGCCGTCAGCCTGGGACTTTTCGAGGAATTCGGGCCGGAACGCATCCGCGACACGCCCTTGTCCGAATCCGGCTTTGTGGGGGCGGGCATTGGCGCGGCGCTCGGCGGCATGCGGCCCATCGTGGAAATCATGACGGTCAACTTCAGCCTGCTGGCCCTGGACCAGATCGTGAACAACGCGGCTACCCTCCTGCACATGTCCGGCGGGCAGTTCAACGTCCCCCTGGTGATCAGGATGACCACCGGGGCGGGCCGGCAGCTGGGCGCCCAGCACTCCCACAGCCTGGAAGGCTGGTACGCCCACATTCCGGGCCTGCGCATCCTCGCGCCCGCCACGCTGGAGGACGCCCGCGGCATGCTCTGGACCGCCCTGCAGGATCCGGATCCGGTACTGATCTTTGAACACGGGACCCTGTACAACATGCCGGGAGAGCTCGACGACGGCGCCGGTCCGGTGGACATCGGTACCGCGGCGCTCAGGCGGACAGGGAAGGACGTCTCGCTCATCACCTACGGCGGCACCCTTCCCGCAGTACTCGACGCCGCGGAGCAGCTGGCAGGGGAAGGCATCGACGCCGAGGTGCTGGACCTCCGCACCCTGCGGCCGCTCGATGACGCCGCCATCCTGGCTTCCGTAGGACGCACGCACCGGGCTGTGGTGGTGGACGAGGGGTGGCGCAGCGGCAGCATCTCGGCGGAGATCAGCGCCCGGATCACGGAAGCGGCCTTCTATGACCTCGATGCACCGGTGGGCCGGGTCTGCAGCGCGGAGGTTCCCCTTCCCTATGCGAAGCACCTGGAGCTTGCGGCGCTTCCGTCAGCCGGGCGAATAGTCGCGGCGGCCCGGGAGGTGACGGGCAAGGGTGGGTGATTTCCGGATGCCGTCCCTGGGGGCGGACATGGACCACGGCAAGATGGTCGAATGGCTGGTCAAGCCGGGCGACTACGTCCACCGTGGCGACGTGGTGGCGGTTGTGGACACGGACAAGACGGTCATGGACATCGAGTCCTTCGAGGAAGGGGTAGTGGCCGAACTGCTGGTGGACATCGGCGCCACCGTCCCGATCGGCACCCCGCTTGCCCGCATTACGGCCACGCCCGACGACGGATCACCGGCGGCCGAAAGACCTGCGGGCACGCCTGGGCTGGCCGGGCGGGCGGCAGGTGGTGCGGCTCCGGGCCCGCCGGCTCCGGCAGCCCCGGCAGAGGCGGCACGGGCAGAACACCCCGGCGCCGTCTCTCCCCCGGTGCGCCACCTCGCCCATGTGCTGGGAGTTGATCCGGCCACCGTCCGGGGCACCGGACGGCATGGTGCGGTAACGCGTTCTGACGTGGAACGCGCCGCAGTTCCGGCGGCTGCGGCACGCCCGGACGGGGTAGACGCGGGGGAACCGGGGAGGGTGCGCTCATCGCCGCGCGCCCGGAGGCTTGCCGCCGAGCGCGGACTGGACCTGGCGTCATTCACGGGAACCGGGCCAGGCGGTGCCGTGCGGGAGGAGGATGTGCTCCAGGCAGTGGGCGCCGCGCCATCGACGCCGGCCGCCCCACCGCGGGAGGCCGTCCTGCCGCAGGACGCCGAGGGGATTGAGGCTGAGGCAAAGAAGCCCCCAGCGGAAAGTGTCCAGCCGCCGGAGGGCCGGCAGCGTGAGGCGGGCCTTCGCCGGGCCGTTGGGGCGCTGATGTCCAAATCCAAGCAGACCATCCCGCACTACTACCTCAGCAGCACGGTGGATCTGGCCGCAGCCGTTGCCTGGATGCAGTCCGTGAACCTGCAGCGTCCCGTGTCCTCCCGGCTGGTGGCGTCTGCCCTGCTGCTGAAGGCAACTGCCCTCGCTGCCAAGACGGTGCCGGAGGTCAACGGCTTCTATCTGGACGACGGGTTCCGGCCGAGCTCCTCCGTGCACCTGGGTGTAGCCGTCGCCCTCCGGAAGGGTGGCATTGTTGCCCCCGCCATCCATAACGCGGACACCCTGTCCGTGGACGAGCTGATGGACGGGCTCCGCGACCTCGTGGGCCGGGCCCGGGCAGGTAGGCTGCAACGGGCGGAGATGGCAGATCCCACCATCACCGTGACCAACCTGGGCGATCTTGGCGTGGACAGCGTCTTCGGCGTCATCTATCCGCCCCAGGTGGCCATGGTGGGGCTGGGCAGGGTGATGGAACAGCCGTGGGCCCACAACGGGATGCTGGGCATACGCCCCGTGGTGACGGCAACACTGTCCGCCGACCATCGTGTCAGCGACGGCCTCCGCGGAGCCCGCTTCCTTGCCCGGCTGGACGAGTTGCTGCAGAAACCGGAGGAGTTGTGAACGGACAGGATGCCCGCGCGGCAGTGCACCGGGCCATTAACCAGGTGGCGCCGGACGTCGGGCCGGAGGACCTGGAAGCGGGCGCCCGGCTGCGCCAGGACCTGGAGCTGGACTCGCTGGATTTCCTGCGGCTGGTGGAAACGATCGACACCTCCACCGGCGTAAATATTCCGGAGCGCGACTATCCGCAGGTTTCAACCGTTGGCGGGCTGATCGACTACGTCACTGCGCACGGCTGACCGCCTGGATCAGCGGCTTCCCAGCTTCTCGCGGCCAGGCTCTTCCGCCCGGCTCCGCCTGGCCTCGCGCAGCGCCATCAGCCACGTCCAGCCCCGCCTGGCCAGGTCCAGTGGCTTGCCTTCGATCAGCAGCTTCCGTGTATGCACGTCAAGGAATAAAAGATAGAACGTAAATGCCAAGGCCGTGATGAACGCCAGTGAGGACGCATCGATGGGCAGTTCCACGAAGGACCAGACGGAGAGCTGGTCCTGCGCCCCGAACACCACAAAGAACGTGACGCCGACGTACAGCGACCTGATCTGCCAGTCGTCGCGGATTCCCGTGACGGCCAGGAACGGCAGGAACCAGAGGATGTACCACGGCTGGATGATGGGGGACAGCATCACGACGGCGGTGAACGCCAGCGCCATCCGGCGTACCGCCAGCGAGTAGTCACCCCGGAACATCAGCAGCAGGACCAGCCCGATCGCGGCCCATTTCATGCCCGTCCGCAACAGGGTGGCGAAGGTTCCGCCGGGGAGTCCCAGGACGTTGGCGAGGAACTCCACCTGCTGGCCCAGGAAGCCGGACGGCGAGTAGCCTGTGTACCCCGGGGTGGGGTCCATGATGGCCCAGGTCCAGCCGATGCCAAGGTTGTAGGGGATGCCGCTCAGGACCAGCACGCCGAAGCTGATGCCCGCCGTCGCAGCCCAGATCAGGAACTTGCGCGGCCACGACGCGGACGGGCCCGCCCACATCACACCGATGAACGGCAGCAGGAGCACGGTGATCGGCTTGATGCCGATGGAGGCGGTGACCAGGAGGATGCCCACCAGGTAGCGGCGCGTGGCTGCGAAGTAGACGCCGGCGACGGCGAGCCCCACCATGAGGGCGTCGTTGTGGGCGCTGGCAATAAAGCTGATCAGGAACAGCGGGTTGGCCACCGAAATCCAGAGCGCCCGGGCCCCGTTGATGCCGTGCAGTTCCGCCAGCTTGGGGACATAGATGACGCAGAGCAGGACGCCGGCGCCGGCCAGGAGGCGGAAGAGCAGCACAGACACGTCAGGCTGGGCACCTGTCAGCCCGACCACCCCGCGTGCCAGCCAGAGGAAGTAGGGGCCGTACGGTGTCCGGTTTTCGGCCCACGCAGGGTCGGCCCCCAGCGAGAACCAGTTGCTGAGGCTTGAGATACCCACCTCGTACGGGTTTTGGCCCTCCATCACCAGCCTGCCCTGGCCGGTGTAGGCGTAGACGTCCCGTGAAAACACCGGAACGCAGAAGAGCAGCGGCAGCGACCAGGCGGAGATGGCCACTACTACGGACCGCAGCGCGGACTGTCCCCAGTCCGCCAGCCGCTGGCCCAGCCGAAGCCAGGAACGGATCAGCACCATGGCGCCCACGGTGAGCAGCACGGTGGACACTGTCACTCCCCAGCCTTCCGTGCGGAGGGCAATGACCACTGGCTGGCGGATCATGGGTGAGCCGTTGGCGATCCAGCCCGTGCCGATGGAGCCGGTAAACATCATGAGGGCTCCGATGAAGCCCTCAAGGGTGGCGAGATAGGCGCGGCCGGTGGCCGGGCCGGAGGCTTTAGCCGGCGCGCCCGGCTGAGTCTCCGAAGTCCCGGGGTGTGACCCGCCTGCCGTCATGAGTGTCTGGTCCCTAACTTGGTTACGGCGCTGGTTGGACCAGCAATAAGGCCGCCCTGCAACCCCGCCATTTTATCAGCAGGGCTTCACACTGCCCCTGGGTGACGGACCGCCCGGAAGCCACAGTTTGGCAACAGGCCCGGTGCGCGGCCCCGGCTAGGACATCCTGTCGCTGCGGGCAGTCTGGTTCCGGCCCAGCGACTTGGCCATGTAGAGTGCGGCGTCTGCTGAGGCGATCAGGCGCTCAACGTCCGTTGAGGCGCCGTCGTAGGTGGCAATCCCGTAGCTGGCGGTGGGCATCTCCATCCCGTCCGCCGTGGTCGCCGCGGCCAGGCGGTTGCTGATCGACTCGGCGATGAGTTCCGCCCGTTCGGCGCTGGCGCCCGGGACGAGGATGACGAATTCCTCCCCGCCGTAGCGGCCTACCAGGTCGGTGGGCCGTACTGTGGCAGTGCACGCATCGGCGAAGGTCTGCAGGGCGAGGTCCCCGGCGGCATGCCCGTACGTGTCGTTGACGGACTTGAAGTGGTCCAGGTCTGCCAGGACCAGGGCGCCTGATCCCCTGGCGATGGACAGGTCCGCCAGCTGCTCCGCCGCCATTTCCAGGAAGGCCTTGCGGTTCAGCAGCCCCGTGAGATCGTCGCGGGAAGCCACCACGCGCAGGGCCCTGGTCTGCTGCTCGCTGCTGAGGGCCGCCATGCTGAACGAGACCACCACCAGCAGGACCATGGTCACCAGCGTGGTCACCGCGGAACCGAAGACGCTCTGGAAAACAGGCCCGTCCTGGCCTTCCAGCATGAAGGCACCCCAGCGCAGGAGGTAGAACACGGACAGTCCGCCCGCGGCCACGGCCATGGGGATCCGCACCCGGGAGTAGCCCGGTTCCAGGCGCCACAGTTCACGGGATGCCAGTCCGATGGTAAGGCTCATGGCCGCCAGGAAAACAGGTCCGCCGGACCAGGTATTGGTGGCCGGGTTATCGAAGACCGAGGCCACCAGGGTGGCCAGGGGGATGCCGGTGAAGGCCCATGTGGGCGGCGGCACGGTCCGCAGCGACCGTGCACCCGCCCACACGGCCACCCCGCCGTGCACCAGCAGCACGTTCCCCAGCGGGTTGGCCCAGACCTGGTGGGCCGTGCCGTCCAGCAGGAAGCACGCCGATCCTGCCAGGAAAAACAGCAGCGCCAGGCACCACCAGCCGCTGTACGGCGAGCGCGTCACCCGGTAGGCCGAGAAATAGAAAAGAAACACCAGCACCAGCGCCATCAGGCCGAACGCAATCCGGAGGGTCGCGGTATCCAGAACCATGATTGCCGAAATCCCCCTGATAACGAACAGTGCGCGGACCCCCAGTATCGCACCGGTCGGGGAGGCTGTCAGGATGGCGCTATCGGCAACCCCAGGGCCTAAGGTTGTCAGAACAGCCAGCAGGACTGCCCCGAAAGGCCAGACCCATGTTCCTTCTCTTTGGTTTGAAAACAGTGCTGAACGCGCTGCCCGGCAAACCGGCCACCTGCCAGTACTGCCGCTCGTTCGTCCATCACCGCCTGGAGGAGCGGGCCACCAAGTTCACGCTCTTCTTCATCCCCGTGTTCACCACGTCGCGGAAATACAACATCACCTGCACCAACTGCGGGTACGTTTCGAGCATCTCGGCGCGGCAGAAGCGGGCCCTGGAACTGCAGCGGTAGGCCGGGTCCCCGTGAGGGGCCGCAGCCGGACTCCTAACCGCCGAACAGCGGCGAGAGGGATGTCCAGAACTGCCGGATGCCCAGGACGATGAACAGCAGGGCGCAGATCCCCAGTGCGATGTTGGAGTGGAGCTTGTTGGCCCACGCCCTGGGGATCCGCCGGCCGTTGAGCAGCCCCAGCAGGGTCAGTGCCAGGAACGGCATGAACAGCGAACCCAGTGCCCCGTACAGCAGGATCAGGCCGATCGGCTGGCCCAGCGCGAACAGGACCATGGGCGGGAACGTCAGCCACAGGATGTAGAACCTGAAGTATTTACCGCCCACCCGGGTATCCGGGTGGCCGGACTCCTTGCCCCGCATGTTGCCCCAGAAGTCGGCGAACATCAGGGAGACCCCGTTCCATACGCCGATGATGGAGGAGAAGGACGCGGCCCAGAAACCCACCAGGAACCCGGTTCCCACAACGTCCCCGTATTCCGCTTTCAGCACACCATAGAGGTCCAGCAGCCCTTCGTCGCTGGCGCTGAGGGACACACCCGCGGAACGCACAACCTCCGCACCCACAATGAGCATGGCGATGACGAAGATGCCGGTCATAACGTAGGCCATGGAGTTGTCGATCCGCATGACCTTCATCCACTTGGGCGTGTACCAGCCCTTTTCGCGAAGCCAGTAGCCGTAGGCGGCGAGGGTGATGGTGCCGCCCACGCCACCGGCCAGCGCGAGCGTGTAGAAGATGCCGCCGTCCGTCGAGGGGATCATCGGGATGAGCCCGGCGAGCATCTCCGGAATGTTCGGGGCGGCAATCACGGCCAGTCCCACCACGGTCACGAACATCATGCCCACCAGCACGGCGGTGATCTTCTCGAAGGTGGCGTATTTGCCCCACCACACCATCGCGAAGCCGGCGAGGCCCATCAGGATGGCCCACCCCCACAGCGGCAGGAAAGGGAACACGGCAGCCAGCGGCAGCGCCGCGGAGGACATGGCCGTGGCCCCGTACACGAATCCCCAGATCATGATGTAGGGGCCGAAGTACCAGGTGGTCCATTTGCCCAGGGAACGCCAGCCCTCAAAGATCGTTTTTCCGGTTGCCAGCGTGTACCTGCCGGCCCCTTCGACGAGGATGATCTTCAGGACCACCCCCACAATGACTGCCCAGAACAGGCCGTAGCCGTAGCGGGAGCCCGCCACCAGGGTGGCCACCATGTCAGCGGCACCCACACCTGTGGCCGCCACCACCAGTCCGGGACCGACGATGCGCCACTTCGCCGGACGGCCGCCGTCGTCATCAATCCTGTCCGCATGGCTGACTCCGGGCTGGCTCTCCCTGCCCGCGTTCAACACAGCGTCGTTCCTTGCAGCGGCCTTGCCCACGGCGTCATCGCCCATGGTTCCTCCTCGATTGTCCTGCAGCGTGGAAAACACAACTGCAGCCAACCTATGCCGGAACCGTCGCCCCCTCCAAGGACAACTGGCGGGTGCGGGGCACTTTACGGGAACCCGATGGCCGCTTCCGGGCTCTGGTGGATTCCGCCGGCCGGGGCTAAAGTGGGATCCGCCGGATGACGCCGGCGGAACCAGGGGACCTGATACCGGTCACCCACGGCAGGAGAGGGAGGTGGTTTTGATGACTGTTGCAGCCCCGCGCCCTGAGCGCTCCGCACCCCTCTTCCAGACTCCTTCCCTGTACTGCACCGGCCCCGCCTGACCCTTCCGCGGAGCGCCACAACACCCGGGCCCACCTGCGGCCGGTGCGCAGGGGCTTTCCCTGAGGTATCACAGTGAACACATCGTCAGGCCGTGCCCTGGACAGCATCACCACCACAAACGTCACAACCCCACACAACGCAACTCCAATCGGCCCGCGTGCCTACGGCTACACGCCGGCGGTCGCCCGGCACTTCGACATCCACCCCTTGCCCGGGGCAACGGAGCGGGGCCGGGTGGTCCGCGTGGACCGTTCACTGCTCCTGGTGGCCGCGGGAACAGACCTGCTCCACCTTCCGTATCCGCTGACCGGTGACGCGGCAGTCACCGGCGACTGGGTGTGGATGGGGCCCAACAGGGCCGGGGACCGCCAGGTCCTCGGCGTCCTTCCGCGGCTCTCGGAGCTCAGCCGGAAGCGCGCCTTCGAGGATTCCTCCGAGGCGCAGGTCCTGGCGGCCAACATGGACATGGTGGGCGTGGTGGTCCCCGTGGACCGGCCGTTGACGCACAACCGGCCGGAGCGCACGCTCGTGGCCGCGTGGGACTCCGGCGCCACTCCCCTGGCGATCGTCACCAAGGCGGACCTCGCGGGGGTGGCGGACGACGTCGTCGGGAAGGTCATCCTGCAGGCGGCGGGCGTGGAGGTGGTCACCACCTCAGCGGAAACCGGTGACGGCATCCCCGAGCTGCTGGCGCACATTCCGGCGGGCGGCACCATCGTCCTCCTGGGGCCGTCCGGCGCCGGGAAATCCACGCTCATCAACGCCCTGGTGGGCCGCGATGTCCAGCACACCGGCGAGGTTCGGTCCGGCGACTTCAGGGGTAAACACACCACCACATCCCGCGAACTCGTGCCCCTTCCCAACGGGACGGTCCTCATGGACACACCCGGCGTGCGGGGTTTCGGATTGTTCGACGCCGAGGACGGCATCGGCGGAATGTTCGGCGACATTGAAGCGCTGGCAGGCCAGTGCAGGTTCACGGACTGCGCCCACCAGAGCGAGCCGGGCTGTGCCGTGCAGGAGGCCATATCGGAGGGCGTGCTGGAGGAACGCCGCTGGCACAACTACCTGAAGCTGCAGCGGGAGCTTGCCGCCCTGGCCCGCCGGAGCGACGCCGCAGCGCAGCGGGCCTACCAGCGGGAATGGCACCAGAAAGTGGTCATGGCCGGAAAGTCCCAGCGTTCTGCAGAACGCGACCTCTCTGAACAGCGTGGACGGCAGGACCGGCCGGGGCGCAAGCGGCGCTGAACCACGGCCTGGACCTGACGGGCGGTGCCCTGCAGCTGCGGGGGCACCGCCGGCCGCCGGAGTGGTTCTAGCGGCTGTGTCCCGCGGTGCTGCCGCGGACAACCAGCTCGGCCGGGTAGATGACCGGTTCCAGCTGCTCTTCCGGGTTTTCGATCGCGCGGATCAGGAGCTGACCGGCTGTCACGGCCATGTCCACCATGGGCTGGGTCACCGTGGTCAGGCCCAGGCCGTTGGCGGCAAGGAGGGAATGGTTGTCGAACCCCACAACGGCAACGTCCTCCGGAACCTTGTGGCCCCTGCCCCGCACTGTGTCAATGACCCCAAGCGCCATCAGGTCGGAGGCCGCAAAGACACCGTCAAGCTCCGGCGCTTCGGAGAAAAGGGTCCGTGCAGCGTCGGCGCCGCCCGCCGTCGTAAAGTCCCCGTGGACCACGGGCCCGGGCTGCAGCCCGGCCTCCCGGATACCCTGCATCCACCCCTCCAGGCGGTCAACTGCCGCTGTCATGTCTGCCGGTCCTGCCACCGTTCCGAGCCGGGTGCGCCCGGTGCCGGCCAGGTGGCGGGCGGCAAGCCGGCCGCCCTCAAAGTTGTCCAGGTCCACATAAGGGACCCCGAAGCCCGTGGCCCAGGGCCGGCCGATGAAGACGGTGGGCAGGCCCGTTGTGCCAAGGGTCTCCGCCCAGTCGTCCGCCTCGTGGAACGAGACCACGATCGCGCCGTCGACGTGCCCGCCCCGCAGGTACCGCATGGTCCGGGCGGAGTCATCCCCCGCCCGGGACATCAGCAGCACCAGCTGCATGTCGGTGCCCCGGAGTGCCTCGTTGACGCCGGTGATGACAGCGGCGAAGAAGGGGTCCATCATCACGCGGGCGTCCGGCTCCGGAATGACCAGCGCAATGGATCCGGTACGCCTGGTCACCAGGCTCCGGGCAGCACGGTTTGGTGTATATCCGAGGGCCACGATTGCGGCGTCGACGGCGGCCTGCGCCTCCGGGCTGACCTTCAGCCCGCCGTTGATTGCCCGGGACGCGGTGGAGCGGGACACTCCGGCCGCCGTGGCGAGGTCCTCGAGCGTCGGGCTGGGCCGCCCGGCGTGCAGGAGGCCGGACCGGCGGGACTTTTCGTTCATTACACAGACAATACGACACCCGGCTCCGAAGGCAGCACGGGGTGGGTGCCGGCCGGAATCGCGTTGGCCGCCGCCACCGCCGAGTACCACCAGGCGCTGGCTTTCGGGATGCGTTCCTGGGTTGCATAGTCCACCCGCACCAGGCCAAAGCGCTGGTGGTAGCCGAAGGACCACTCGAAGTTGTCCAGCAGGGACCAGGCCAGGTACCCCCGGACGTCCACGCCGTCCGCGATGGCGCCATGCACTGCCTGGAGGTGGGCCGCGAAGAACCCCAGCCGGTCCTGGTCGTCCACGAAGCCCGCCTCGTCGGGGACGTCATCGTACGCTGCACCGTTTTCGGTGATGTAGATGGGGATCCCGGCCGGACCCGTGTACTCCCCCTGCAGCCTGTTGAGCAGGCGCCGCAGCCCCTCCGGCTGGACCTCCCAGCCCATTCCCGTCACCGGCAGGCCCCGTGGTGCCGAGCGGGCGCCGTCGGCTGCCACGAACGGGGAGGACACCGGGCGGGCTGCCTGCCCCGGAGCCGACGTCGTCTCCTGCCCCGCCTGTTCCCCGGGTCCCGCCGGGTCCTTCGTGAGGGATTCACCGTGGTAGTAGTTGACGCCCAGCAGGTCCAGCGGCGTGGATATGATCTCGAGGTCCCCGTCCTGCACCAGGTCAGCCATTCCAAGGTGCGCCACGTCTGCCAGCAGGTCGGCCGGGTACTCCCCCCTGAACAGCGGGTCCAGGAAGATCCTGTTGAACTGGCCGTCGATCCGCCTGGCCGCGTCCCTGTCGCCCTCGCTGCCGGGATCCCGCGGATCCGGGACCGTCAGGTTCAGGGTGATGCCCACTGAGGCGTCCGGATCCTCGCGGCGCAGCGCACGGGCTGCCAGGCCGTGGCCGAGCAGCAGGTGGTGGGCGGCGGAAAGTGCTGCCCGAGGGTCCTGCCGTCCCGGCGCATGGGCGCCGGCCGCATAGCCCAGGAACGCCGAGCACCACGGTTCGTTGAGGGTGGTCCAGATCCGGACCCTGTCGCCCAGGACGCCGTGCATGAGCGCCGCGTACTCGGCGAAACGGTAGGCCGTGTCCCGGTTGGCCCAGCCGCCCTTGTCCTCAAGCGCCTGCGGCAGGTCCCAGTGGTAGAGGGTCAGCCACGGTGTGATCCCGGCGGCCAGCAGTTCATCCACCAGGCGCGAGTAGAAGGCGATCCCTTCCGGATTGGGCGTGACGCCGTCGGGCATGCAGCGGGCCCAGGACGTGGAGAACCGGTAGGCCTTCATGTGCAGCCGGTCCATGAGCGCCACGTCCTGCTTGTAGCGCCGGTAGTGGTCGCAGGCCACGTCACCGTTGTGGCCGTCGGCCACGGCACCGGGCAGCCGGGAGAACACATCCCAGATGGAGTCCTGCCGGCCGCCGGTGTGTGCTGCGCCTTCAATCTGGTAGGCAGCTGTTGCCGCGCCCCAGAGAAAACCCTCCGGGAACGGAAGTTGGGTGGAACTCATCCTTTGACTGCTCCTTGCATAATTCCGGATACGAGTTGGCGTCCCGCCGCTATGAACAGGAGCAGGAGTGGGACGGTGGCCAGGACGGCACCCGCCAGGACCACGGAGTAGTCCACGAAGTGCGCGGCCTGCAGCAGCTGCAGAGCCACTGGAAGGGTGGGGTTTGACGGGTCGAGGACAATGAACGGCCAGAAGAAGTTCGTCCAGGTGGCCACGAAGGTGAACAGGGCGAGCATGGCGGCCGCAGGGCGCGCGGCCGGGAACCCGATGTACCAGAAGGCCTGGATCATGGACGCCCCGTCCATCCGCACGGCCTCGATGAGTTCATCCGGGAGGGCGTCACGCAGGTATTGGGTCATCCAAAACACGCCGAAGGCGGTCACGACGCCGGGGATGATGACCGCCCACAGCGAGCCGGTCCACCCCAGCTTAGACATCACGATAAACAGCGGGACGACGCCCAGCTGGGTGGGAACCGCCATGGTAGCGATGACGAACACCAGCAGCCCCTTGCTGCCGCGGAAGCGGAGCTTCGCGAAGGCGAATCCGGCAAGGGTGGAAAACACGACGACGGACGCCGCGGTCACGCACGAGACGATCAGGCTGTTGCCCATCGCCTTCCAGAACGGGATGCTGTCAAAGACTTTCGCGGCATTGGCCAGGAAGTTCCCGCCGGGCAGCAGCGGGATGCCGCGGCTCAGGACCGTGTTGTCATGGCTTCCCACCAGGAAGGACCAATAGAGCGGAAAGAGGGACGCCAACAGGACTGCACCCAGGAATCCGTAGGTGAGGAAGCCGGGCCGGCGGTCACTTCCGTGGCCGGACCTTGGTTTCCTGGCACCTGGCCCGCGCCTCGCTGCCGCCTTGGCTGCCCCTTTCCCGGCGGTCTGTTCGATCATGGGGATGGAGCTCACTTGCGGCCTCCCTGGCTTGCGATGCGCTTGGTGATGAGGAAGTTGAGCAGGGCGATCACCACAATGATCAGGAAGAGCAGCCACGCCACGGCAGAAGCCCTGCCGAAGTTGCGCTGGCCCCAGCCGAGTTCCCAGATGTACATGGTCAGCGTCTGCCACTGCCGGTCCGCTCCGCCCAGGCCGGACTGGTCAAAGACCCGTGGCTCATCGAAAATCTGCAGGCCGCCGATGGTGGAGGTGATCACCACGAAGATCACCGTGGGCCGCAGCATGGGAACAGTGACGGAGAAGAACTGCCGCAGCCGGCCGGCACCGTCGATCGTCGCCGCCTCGAACACGTCCCTTGGAATGGCCTGCATGGCGGCGAGGAAGATCAGCGCGTTGTAGCCGGTCCAGCGGAAGTTCACCATGGTGGCGATGGCCAGGTGGCTCGCAACGGAGTCGGAATGCCACCGGACCGGGTCCAGCCCTGCCGCCTTCAGCATCTCGTTGATCAGCCCAAACTGGTCCGCGAAGAGGTTGTTGAAGATCAGGCCTACCGCCACTGGCGCCACCACGAACGGCACCAGGACCCCCATCCGCCAGAACGTCCTGGCCCTCAGGTTCGCGTCCAGCACCGCCGCGATCACCAGGGCGATGACAACCTGGGGAACGGAGGACAGGATGAAGATGCTGAAGGTGTTGCCCACTGCGTTCCAGAAGTAGGGCTGGGATACAACGAAGGCGTAGTTCTCCAGGCCCGTGAACTTCCCCTGCCCGCCGATGAGGTTCCAGTTATGCAGGGAAACCCATGCCGTGTACACCAGCGGGAAAAGCCCGGTGACGGCAAACAGGATGAAGAATGGCGAAATGTAGAGGTAGGGGGAGAGCTTGACGTCCCACTTGGAGACCTGCTGCGAGAAGGCCAGGCGCCGGACACCCTTCGTGTCCTCAGGCGGGGCCTGCCCCGCAGCGCTCCGTGGCCGGACCCGTTCGGTGACAGCCATGCCTAGAGGGACTTCACTGCGGTGACGAACTTCTCCCAGGAGGAGGCGGCGTCGTCCGACTTGTCGACGTCCACGCGGGTGAGGGCCTGCTGCATGGCGTCATTGATGGCGAAGTACTTGGTTCCCTTGAACGGGGTCACGTCAACAGCCTTGGCGCGTTCGGCGAAGATCTGGCCGGTAGGGGCGCCGTTGAAGAACTCGTTGGTCTGGCCCAGCAGTTCCGGGCTTTCCAGTGCCTCCTTCTGGCTGGGGAAGGTGCCCTTGGCGGTGAATGCCTTGATCTGCTGCTCAGGCGCGGTCAGCCAGCCTGCCAGGTTCTTGGCCTCGGCCTGGTTCTCGCTCTGGGTGGGAACCGTCAGGTAGGACCCGCCCCAGTTTCCGCCGCCGCCGGGGAAGACGTTGGCAACGTCCCAGCCGGTGACCCCGGCTGCGTTGCCTTCGATGACGCCGAGCATCCAGCCCGGGCAGAGGGTTGTTGCGAAGGCGCCGGTCTGGAATCCGGAGGCCCAGTCGTCGCTCCACTGGCTGAGGTGGGCGGACAGTCCGTCCTCGGTGGAGGCCTTAAGGACCTGGTTGTAGGTGTCCTTGACCTTCTGGTTCTCCGTCGCGATGACGGTGCCGTCCTCCTCCTCGTACACCTTTTCCAGCTGGTTGCTCATGCCCTGGTAGATCGCCCCTGCCGAGTCGAACCAGGCGGAATCGGGGCTTGCGGCCTTGTAGGCCTTGCCCGCTTCGAAGTAGCTGTCCCAGGTGGTTCCCAGCATCGCGGCAACTTCCCCACGTTCGGTGGGCATGCCGGCCTTCTTGAGCAGCTCGGCGTTGTAGCAGACGGCCTCAGGGCCGGAGTCGGTGCCGTAGCCAAGCAGCTTGCCGTCAGCGGTGGTGGCGGCCTCGGCCTTCCAGTCCAGCCAGCGTCCCTCGACGGCGGGGTCGGAGAGATCTGCAAAGCGGTCCGGATACTGCAGGAGTTCCGGAAGCCAGTCCACCTCTACGGCCTCGACATCGGACAGTCCCGAGCCGGCGGCCAGCCGGGTGGTGAGGTTGTCCCGGGCTTCGTTGGTGGTTGCCGCCTTCTTGTGCTCGATGGTCACGTTGGGGTTCAGCTCTTCGTATTCTTCGAAAAGCTCCTCGTAGCCGAACTCGTTGAAGGTGCCCACCGTGAGAGTTACGGGGCCGGAGCCGGTGGCGTCGTTCACGCCACCCTTTTCCGGAGCGGAGGATCCGCAGGCGGACAGCGACAGGGCCAGGCACGCGGCCGCAGCCGACAGCACGGAGAACTTGGTTGGGTTTTTCACAGGAAAGACTCCTTCGTCAGGTAAAAATGCACTGCCGACCGGCACAACGGTCGAAGGCGAAAGGTGGTGAGCGGTAGAACTGGGCCGGACCGTGGTCCGAAGGTGGGAGCGCTCTCACCACATGGTGTCCCACCTCACAACTCCTTGTCAAGACGCCGTAGGAGCGCTTCCACCGCACCCTTGCCGGTGCCCTTCAGCGGTGTTACGCTTCCCCGACGAGAGCGCTCCCACCGCCGCAGCTTTTTCCTGCCGCCCAGGCTCGACGAATCCCACCAACGAACAGGACCAGCAATGCCGCTAGCCCACGTCCCCCTTTCTCCGCGCGCCGACAGGCCGCACGGCCCGCACCCTCGCAACCATGGCCGTCGCCGGCACGTCGCCGGCACCGTCGCACTCCTGGCCGGCCTGGTCGCCAGCGGAGGGACCGTGGCCGCCGCCGCGCCGGGCACTCCCCCCGTTGCGCAGGCATCGGTGCAACAGGCTCCCGTACCGAAGGCTCCCCCTGCCCTTCCCCAGGCTGCCGAGCCGGACTTTGGCCCCAATGTCCGGATCTTCGACCCCAGCATGCCGGTGGCCGAGATCCAGGCAACCGTAGATTCCATTGCTGCCGAACAGGTGGACGATGAGATGGGATCCAAACGCTACTCACTGCTGTTCAAGCCGGGAACCTACGGCACCGCCGAGGAGCCGCTCATCGTCCAGGTGGGCTACTCCACCGAGGTGGCGGGGCTGGGCGCCTCCCCCACGGATGTCACCATCAACGGGCATGTGGACGTCTACAACCGGTGCCTTACTGCGGATAACTGCATCGCCCTGAACAACTTCTGGCGGTCCCTGTCCAACCTCACCATCAACGTCACCGGCCTCGAGGGCTGCCGCAGCTCCGCGAATTTCTGGGCGGCCTCGCAGGCGTCGCCCATGCGGCGGATCAACATCACTGGCGGCAACCTCTCCCTCATGGACTACTGCACCGCCGGGCCGCAGTACGCCAGCGGCGGCTTCATCTCCGATTCGAAGACGGGCGATGTCATCAACGGCTCGCAGCAGCAGTACTTCGTGCGTGACAGCAGCATTGGCAACTGGTCCAACGGCGTCTGGAACCAGGTCTTCTCCGGGGTGGACGGAGCGCCGGCGCAGTCCTTCCCCAACCCGCCGTACACCACACTCGCCGGCACACCGATCAGCCGGGAGAAGCCCTACCTCACCATGGATTCTTCGGGTGAGTACAGTGTGTTCGTTCCCGCCGTCCGCATGGAATCCTCCGGGACCACCTGGGAAAACGGCCCGACGGCGGGGCGCAGCATCCCGCTGTCGGACTTCTATGTGGCCCGCCCCTCGGATTCGGTCAAGACCATCAACTCCCAGCTGGCACGCGGCAAGAACCTGCTGCTCACCCCCGGGGTCTACGGCATTGATGAGAGCATCGAGGTCAAGAGGGCCAACACCATCGTCCTGGGACTGGGCATTGCCACCCTCACCGCCGTCAACGGCGCCGTCCCGCTGACCGTTGCGGATGTGCCCGGCGTGGACATCGCAGCCGTTACGATCGACGCCGGCGACGTGAATTCACCCGCGCTCATGCGGATCGGCAAGCCGCGGCAGGGCGAGGGCAGCGGGCCTGCCAGCTCGGCCGTCCACACTGATCCTGCCAATCCCACCACGCTCCATGACGTGTTCTTCCGCATCGGCGGACCGCACGTGGGCAAAGCCTCGGTCAGCCTGGAGGTCAACAGCGACAACGTCCTCCTGGACCACATTTGGGCCTGGCGCGCCGACCACGGCAACGGGGTGGGCTGGACCACCAACACCGGCCGCAACGGCGTAATCATCAACGGCGACAACGTCACCGCCACGGGCCTTTTCGTGGAGCACTACCAGGAGTACAACGTCATCTGGAACGGCGAGAACGGCAGGACCGTCTTCTTCCAGAATGAGCTGCCCTACGACGCGCCCAACCAGGCCGCCTGGCAGCACGACGGGGTCCTTGGCTGGGCCGGCTACAAAATCGCAGACTCCGTCACAACCCACGAACTCTGGGGCGGCGGCAGCTACGTCTACAACAACGTGGACCCCACCATCCACGCCACCCGGGGCTTTGAGGTGCCGGTGACGCCGGGCGTGAAGCTGCACAGCCTGCTCACGGTCAACCTGGGCGCCGGCACCCTGGACCACGTCATCAATGACACCGGCGCTCCCGTGTCAACGGACGCCGTCGGTGTGCCCAGCTACGTCCCCAGCTTCCCGTAGGCGGGGTGCGCGGACGGACGGTTAAGCCCGTCCGCGCACACTGCTGGCCACACGCTTGGGGCCGCGCTCCCTAGAGCTCGGGTGCGTGCTCTTCGGGCAGGGCGCCCTCGTCCTCGGGGTGCCTCTTGAGGTTGACCAGCGCGAGTGCCAGCCCGCCCCAGACAGTGAGGATCGCAATGATCATCATGGTGATGGCGATGGGTGTCATGGTGCCGCCTCCTGTGCATCCTCTTTGACCACGTCGTCGTATTCGGGGTCATGGTGGGCTTTGGAAGTGCGGCTCCAGGGAATGGCCGTCAGGATGAGGGCCAAAACCACCAGTGCGCCGGCCATGCCCCAGCCAAACAGGCCCACGAACCACTCGGGGTACCCCTCGTAGGTGGTGCCGATCTTGCTGATGAACTCGTTGGCCACCATGTAGATCAGGGCGAGGGGCACCACCCCGGCCACCAGCACCATCCACGCCCGCCCCATCTTGATGGTTGAGACGCGGTTCAGGTGGGCCGAGAGCAGCGGCAGCTTGCGCAGGAACCACGCGAGCACCACCACGGTGACCAGCGCGCCCAGGGTGATTCCGAAGCTGTTGACGAAAGCGTCCGAGGTATCCAGCAGGTAGAGGCCCGTAGCAGTGGGGAACAGGCCCAGGGAGACAGCTGCCACCAGCACGCTGACCACCACTGAAGCCTTGACCCGGCCCCAGCCGAGCTTGTCCTGCACGGCGGCCACGATTACCTCCAGCACGGAAATGAGGGAGGTGATTCCCGCGAACACCAGCGATCCGAAGAAGAGCACGCCCATGAGCCCGCCGAAGGGTGCCTGGGACACGATGGTGGGGAATGCGACGAAGGCAAGGCCGATGCCCTGGGTCACGACGTCGTTCACGCCCGTGCCTGCTGCCTGTGCCATGAACCCCAGGGCCGCAAAAACACCGATGCCGGCGAGGATTTCGAATCCGGAGTTGGAGAAGGCAACCACCATGCCGGAACCGGTAAGGTCCGTCCGGCGCTTGAGGTAGGACGAATACGTAACCATGATGCCGTAGCCCACGGACAGCGAGAAGAAGATGTGTCCGTAGGCTGCAGCCCACACAGAGGGATCTGCGAGTGCGGCCCAGTCCGGCGTGAAGAACGCGTTAAGGCCTTCCGCTGCGCCGGGAAGGAAGAGCGACTGGACCACCAGGAGAAGGAACATCACCATCAGCAAGGGCAGGAGGATGGAGTTGGCGCGGGAGATGCCCTTGCGGATTCCGGCCACCATGATGACGATGACCGCCACCCAGACCAGCAGGAGCGGGAAGAAGACGGACGGCACGTAGGTGAAGCCGATGCCCGGGGCCTCCGCAACAGCCAGGAAGTTCCCGAAGAAGTAGCCCTCGGCGTCGTCACCCCACGCCTCCGTGAAGGAAAAGATGGTGTACATCAGCGACCAGGCGATGATCACTGCGTAATAGGCCGCGATGACGAAGCACACCAGCACCTGCCACCATCCCAGCGGCTCGGCTGCACGGTGGAGCCGGCGGTAGGCCAGCGGCGCAGACCCGCGGAACTTGTGGCCCACGGCGTAATCGAGGAACAGCAACGGGATGCCGGCCGTCAGCAATGCCACCAGGTAGGGGATCAGGAAGGCGCCGCCGCCATTGTCATAGGCGATATAGGGAAAGCGCCAGATATTGCCCAGGCCGACCGCCGAGCCAATGGCCGAGAGGATAAACAGCCGGCGCGAGGAGAACGTCTCACGCTTCGCCGGAGCGGCCTGGCCCTGCGACGGTGAGCCGCTCATGCCTCCACACCTCCGGCCGCGCCTGGGCCCGGCACGGCGCCGGCGGGTCCGCAAAAGCATTCTGGCCGTTTCATGAGGGCTCCCTCTCAGGTCACGTCGGAGAAACGCAGGCTACTCGGGGACTTTACTGCCCGCCGGGGCTGCGCGAAAGCCCTGGTGCTCCGCATGCCCCCGGATCACCCGCACCCCCCTCCGCCGGGAGTAGGGTTCCACCATGGACATCATCCTGGTTCCCGGTTTCTGGTTGGACGCTTCGTCGTGGGAGAAGGTGTCACCGGCCCTTGAGGCGGCGGGCCACCGGCCACACCCGCTCACGCTTCCCGGGATGCAATCCGTCGACGCAGACCGCTCCGGCATCGGCCTGCGGGACCACATCGATGCCGTGGTTGCCGCCATTGATGCCTTGGACAACAAGGTGGTGCTCGTGGGCCATTCCGGCGGCGGCGCCATCATCCACGGCGCCCTGGACTCCCGCCCGGACCGGGTGGAACGTGCGGTCTACGTGGACAGCGGGCCACTGGGTGAGGGCGGCGTCATCAACGATGAACTGCCGGCCGACGGCGACGACGTTCCGCTGCCGCCGTGGGAAGCGTTCGAGGACGCCGACCTGGTGGACCTCGACGACGGCCTCCGCGAGGCTTTCCGGGCACGGGCCATTCCGCAGCCAAGGGGCGTTGCCTACGACCAGCAGCATCTGCAGGACGACAGGCGCTACGACGTGCCCGCCACCGTCATTGCGTGCGAGTTCCCGTCGTCGCTGCTGCAGGAGTGGATTCAGGGGGGCCACCCCTTTGTGGCGGAGCTTTCCAGGATGCGGGACGTGGAGTACGTGGACCTGCCCACCGGCCACTGGCCCCAGTTCACCAAGCCAGCGGAACTGGCCCGGGCCATCACGGCTGCCGTGGACAGGACGGCTACCAGCTAGCCGGAGCTTAATTTTTTCCCAATCCCTTGCCTGCGGGCATCCTCGAATCCATAATAAATGAATGTCATTCATTTATTCCTCCCCGCCAGCCTCCCCGGACGCCGCTGCCACCGACGCCACGGCCACCCACATGCCTGCCGAATGGGAAGCCCACCAGCGCACGTGGATGGCCTTCCCCCCGCCCAACGACACCTTCGGCGAAGCAGGAAGCCCCACCCTGGACCGCGCCCGCGCCGCCTGGACCAAGGTGGCGCAGACCATCGCCCGCTACGAACCCGTCACTGTGGTGGCCGACCCCCGCGACGCCACCGCAGCCCGCGAATGGCTCGGCGACGGCATTATGGTGCTCGAGGTTCCCCTCGACGATGCCTGGCTGCGGGACAGCGGACCCACCTTCGTGCACCGGCCGGACGGCTCGCTGGCTGCGGTGGACTGGATCTTCAATGGGTGGGGCGCCCAGGAGTGGGCCGCGTGGGACAAGGACAAGGACGTCGCCCGCACCATCGCAGCGGAAAGTTCCGTAACCGTCAGGTCCAGCTCCCTGGTCAACGAGGGTGGCGGCTTCCATGTGGACGGTGAAGGGACCGTGCTGTTGACGGAAACCGTCCAGCTGGATCCCAGCCGCAACCCGGGAGCCACGAGGGACTCGGTGGAGGCTGGGATCCACGCCGTGCTGGGCACCACCAAGGCCATCTGGCTTCCCCGCGGACTCACCCGCGACTACGGCGAGTTCGGCACGCGCGGTCACGTGGACATCGTGGCCGCCTTCGCCGGCGCGGGCACCATCCTGCTGCACCGCCAGGACAACCCCTCCCACCCGGACTACGAGGTCTACCGGGAACTCCGGGACGTCCTGTCGGGCGAGGTCGACGCCCAGGGACGGCCCCTCCGGATCATCGATGTTCCAGCCCCCACCGCCCTGAAGGACGAGGAAGGCTTTGTGGACTGGTCCTATATCAACCACTACGTGGCCAACAACGTGGTGGTCCTGTGCGCCTTCAACGATCCCAATGACGCCATTGCCGCCGGCATCCTGGAGCGCGCCTACCCGGGCCGCACCGTGGAACTGGTGGACGCGCGCGATATCTTCGCCTTTGGCGGCGGCATCCACTGCATCACCCAGCAGCAGCCGGCAGCTGGCGGAGGTGCGGCGTGATGCCCTCCGGGACGGCCGGCTCGCCTGGCACCCAGGGCAGCTTCGACGTCGTCGAGGCCTCCCTCAGCGAACTCCGTGCGGCACTGGAGGACGGGAAGGTCACCAGTGAGGAACTGGTGCGGTTGTACCTGGCGCGGATCGCGAAATATGACTCGTCCGGAATACGTCTGAACGCGCTGGTGGTGATGAACCCGGACGCCATAGCCGACGCGCGGGCGTCCGACGGACGCCGTGCCCGCAACGCCACGCTGGGCCCCCTGGACGGCATCCCCTACACCGCGAAGGACAGCTACCAGGCGACCGGCCTCACCGTGGCCGCGGGGTCCCCCGCCTTCAAGGATTTGGTGGCCCGGAGGGACGCCTTCACCATCGGACGGCTGCGCGCGGGCGGTGCCGTCCTGATCGGGCTGACCAACATGCCGCCCATGGCCAACGGAGGTATGCAGCGCGGCGTATATGGGCGCGCCGAGAGCCCCTACAACGCGGACTACCTGACGGCAGCCTTCGCCTCCGGATCCTCCAACGGGTCCGGAACGGCCACGGCCGCCAGCTTCGCCGCCTTCGGGCTGGCGGAGGAAACCTGGTCCTCCGGCCGGGCGCCGGCGTCGAACAACGCCCTCTGCGCCTACACCCCGTCCCGGGGCGTCATCTCTGTCCGCGGCAACTGGCCGCTGGTGCCCACCATGGACGTGGTGGTGCCGCACACCCGGACCATGGCCGACCTCCTGGAGGTACTGGATGTTGTGGTGGCGGATGACGCAGAAACCCGGGGCGACTTCTGGCGGGTCCAGCAGTGGGTGCCGATCCCCAGGGCCTCCGAAGTCCGCCCCGCCTCCTACCTGGACCTCACGGTCCGGGACAGCACCGCCGCCGGGAAGGTGCTCGCCGGCAAGCGGCTGGGGATCCCCCGCATGTACATCAACGCGGACCCGGAGGCCGGAACGGCCCCCGGTGGCGGGATCGGCGGCCCCACCGGGCAGCGCATCGAAACCCGGCAGTCCTTCATCGACCTGTGGAACGCCGCGCGGCAGGACCTCGAAGCCGCCGGCGCCCATGTCGTCGAGGTCGATTTCCCGGTGGTGTCCAACTACGAGGGCGACCGGCCCGGCGCGCCCACCATCGCCACCCGCGGCCTGGTGCCGCCGGAATACCTGCGCCGCGAGATTGTGGACCTCTCAGCCTGGGCCTGGAACGACTTCCTGGATGCCAACGGGGACCCGGACCTCTGCCGGCTGGCCGACGTCGACGGTGCTGCCATCTTCCCCGCTCCGGACGGTTCCCTGCCGGACCGGTACCACGGGTTCGACGACGACATCAGCGACTATCCCGCCTGGATCCGGAAGCACGGGGTCCCCTCCCTCGTGGACATCCCCCACCTGGCCGAGGGACTGCGCGGGCTGGAGGAAACACGCCGCGTTGACCTGGAGCAGTGGATGGACGGCCTGGGCCTCGACGCCGCGGTCTTCCCGGCAGCCGCCGACATCGGCCCCGCCGACGCGGACCGCAACGGGCGCTCGGCAGACCTGGCGTGGCGCAACGGCGTCTGGGTGTCCAACGGCAACCTGGTTCCGCGGCATCTCGGCATTCCCACGGTGACGGTCCCCATGGGGCTTGCCGGGGACATCGCCATGCCCGTGGGCCTGACCTTTGCCGGCAGGGCTTACAGCGATACAGCCCTGCTGCGGCTTGCTGCCGCGTTTGAAGCCACCGGCAGGCGCAGGCTTCCGCCGCCCCGCACAAGCGGGTGACCCGGCAGGTTTACAACGATAGAAAGTCAGGTGCGCGCTTGTCGCAGCACCCCGTGGACGGCCGCCGCCCGGCAGCGTGAACGCGCCTTGACACTGTGATTGTTAGCGCTGACAGTTGAGGGAGCCAATTGCACCTCCAACCGGAAAGCCGACTCAATGAAGAACTGGGCAGGGAACCTTGAATACGCCTCCGCGGAGGTCCGGCGGCCAGCCTCGGTGGAAGAACTTGCCGGAATCGTGGCCGGTGCCGGCCGGGTCAAGGCCCTTGGATCGCGGCACTCGTTCAACCGGGTGGGCGACACCGACGGCGTGCATGTGCTGCTGGATGCGCTGCCCCAGCGGATCGAACTCTCCCCGGACCGCACCACGGTGCGGGTCAGCGGCGGCGTCAGCTACGGGGAACTGTGCCGCGCCCTGGAGCAGTCCGGTGCCGCCATTCATAATCTCGCGTCACTCCCGCACATCTCCGTGGCGGGCGCAGTCCAGACCGGAACGCACGGCTCCGGCGTCAATAACCAGTCCCTGGCGGGAGCCGTCCAGTCGATCGACCTCGTGCGGCCGTCCGGCGAACAGGTTTCCCTCACCCGCGCCGATGGCGACGAATTCCTGGCCAGCGTGGTGGGACTCGGCGCCTTGGGGATCGTGACCGGCCTGGAACTCGCCGTCCAGCCGAGCTTCCGGATGCGCCAGCGCGTTCTGGAGAACCTGCCGTGGGACCAGGCGCTGGGCAGCTTCCGCGAACTCGTGTCCAGCGCCTACAGCGTCAGCCTTTTCACGGACTATGCCGGGGATTCCATCAGCCAGGTCTGGCTCAAGGCCCTGGACTCGGAGCCGCCCCTGGACGGGCTGTTCGGTGCCACCGCTGCCGTGCGGCCCCGGCACCCACTGCCGGACATGTCCGCGGAAAACTGCACAGTGCAGTTGGACGAACCCGGCCGGTGGCTGGACCGCCTTCCCCACTTCCGCCACGAATTCACGCCGAGCAAGGGTGAGGAGCTGCAGAGCGAGTTCATCCTCCCGCTGGAGCATGCCCCGGCCGCCATTGAGGCAGTCCGCGGACTCGCGGACAAGCTCGCGCCGCTGCTTTTTGTTTCGGAGATCCGAACCGGTGCCGCGGACGGGTTCTGGCTCAGCCCCTTCTACCGGCAACAGAGCGTCGCCCTGCACTTTACGTGGAGGCCGCTGCAGCCCGACGTGGAAGCGGTCCTGCCGGAGCTCGAGGATCTGCTGAGGCCCTTCGGGGCCCGTCCGCATTGGGGAAAGCTCTTCTCCCCCGCAGGGCACGACTGGGAATCGCTGTACCCCCGCTTCGCCGACTTCCGTTCACTGGCGTCGGCGCACGATCCGGACGGCAAGTTCCGGAACGGGCTGCTGGACAGCATCCTGGGGGTACCGGCGGCCAGCGCGCGGTAGCACGTTGTGCCTACCCGATAGGCTGGGCTGATGAACCGCCGCCTCGCAGTCCTGTCCGCCGCTCCCCTGCTCCTGCTCCTTTCCGGCTGTGGTGCCGTTGAGGAGGCAGCGGGCAACGCCGTCAGCGACGCCGCCTCGAAGGTGGCAACGGCCGGCGCTGCCGAAGTAAAGCGCCAGATCTGCGCTGTGGTCCAGGATGGGCTGGTCAGCGTTGAGGACAAGCAACTGCTGGCGGGCCTCGTCTCTGCAGCGTCCACGGCCGGGGTCCCGGCTGAAATTACGACGCCGTTGGGCCAGATTGCGGAAGCCGGAGACGAGGTGCCGGCAGAGTCCGTCCAGGCACTTGAGGACGCCTGCTCGGCTTAGGCTTAGCCGCCCGGCGCAGGCCGGAACGGCCCATAGCCCGTTTCAGTGCCGGCCTGGGGTGCCGGGCCAGCCCGCCTTAGTGGCCTGACTGGTCCATGCCGCGAAGGCCGGTTCCGCGCGGCCCCTGGGGGCGCCTTGCAGTACGGTGCTCGGGCGGAGCAAACGGGACCACCTCCTGGTTCCGGCTTGCCGGCAGTGCATTCACGAACTTTGACAGTTCCTCACTGAGGACCTTCCAGCTGATGTTGGGATCATCAGGGTAGGCATTTATTTCTTCCCGGCGCGCGGCCTCAAGGATGGCTTCCCCTGATTCCGTGAGTTCCACCTTGAATTGCCTGCGGTCGGCGGACTGGCGCGTCCTGGTGATGTGACCGGCGCCCTCCAGCCGGATCAGGACCCGTCCAAGGGTCTGGCTCTGGACCCGGATCGTTTCGGCGAGCTGTTCCTGGTTCAAGGGCCCGCCGGCAAGGCCTTCAAGGGCTATTACAGCCGCGCGGGTCAGGCCCAAGTGCGCCAGGGCGTCGTCCTGGCGCCGTTGAACCAGCCTGGCCGCCACAGAAATCAGGCGGTAGCTGGTGCGGGCATCTGGATCGAGATTGCTGGTCATCGGGCCGTGGCCTTCCTGTGGGTGGCGAAGTGCAGGGTGTTATCACCTCTTGTTGCGTCGCTACGTTCTCTACAATAAGCATGCTTAGCATCCAATTCGCAAGTAGGCTTACTATCCGCCGGGCCCAGCATGCTCCCTGAGGCCCCCTTATTAGGCGACCCTCTTGCGCTTCAAATGGAAAGTGTGCTTAGTATCTAAATAGTAATCATGCTTACTACTAGCCAGCGTTGCTGGTTCTTGATCGCCAGCTGACCCTTCAGGAAAGAGAGCCCGATGACAGAGAACCAATGGCCCCAGACCCCCGGCACTGCAACCACCGATCCCTACGGTGTGACCGCAGCAGGTGCCGAAGAAAACTATGGCACCACCCCCGCTGGGGGTTCCGCCGGAACCTCCAAGAGCCAGGCGGCCAAGGAAGAGGCGTCCAATGTTGCCGGCCAGGCCGCGACGTCCGCCCAGAACGTAGCGCAGTCCGCCAAGGACGAAGCCGCGCACGTGGCGTCCGAGGCGAAGCACAGCGCGCAGGACCTGCTGCACCAGGCGAAGTCAGGCCTGACAAGCCAGGCCGGCACCCAGCAGCAGAAGGCCGCCGAAGGCATCCGCACCATTTCCAGCCAGCTGCACAGCATGGCCGACGCGCCGGACCAGCAGGGCATGGCCAGCGACCTGATCCGGCAGGCTGCCGGCACCACCGACACCGTGGCCTCCTGGCTGGAGAACAAGCAGCCGGGCGACATTCTCGGCGAGGTCCAGCGGTTTGCCCGCAACAACCCCGGAACTTTCCTGCTGCTTGCAGCCGGAGCGGGCGTCCTGGCCGGCCGGCTCACCCGCGGCCTGACCGCAGGCGCACCCGAGTCCCGCGGCGCAGCGTATGGCTCACCATCGCAGCCGTCCGTGCAGAACCAGCCGGTTGCACCCCTCCACCAGGAGACGGGTTACGCAGCCGGTAACGACGACCTCTACAGCGAGCCTGTTGTGGGCGCCGGTGCTCCGGTATCCACTACTTCCCTGCCCTCCGGCACGGCCGAAGAGACTCCCCTCCGGTTCGAGGACGACCCCTACCGGGACGAGGACGGCTCCTACCGCAGCACCGACGGCGGTTACCGGTCATCGGAAGGACGCCAGCTGTGAGCAGTTCCATTCCAGAACCCGCTCCGAGTGCGGCGCACCAGAAGGCGGACAACGCCTCGCTGGGTGAGCTGCTCGGGGACGTGACCCGTGACCTGTCCACGCTCATGCGCCAGGAAGTCGAGCTGGCCAAGGCCGAGCTGAAGCAGTCGGCCACGAAGGCCGGCAAGGGCTCGGGCATGCTCGCCGGGGCAGGCGTGGCAGGACACTTCGTCCTTCTCTTCCTGTCCCTGGGCCTGATGTTCGCCCTGGGCGCCCTGATGCCGCTGGGCTGGGCCGCCCTGATCGTCGCCGTGGTCTGGGGCATCATCGCCGCGGTCCTGGCCTCGATCGGCCGCAAGGAACTCAAACAGGTCAAAGGCCTGCCCCAGACCGGGGAAACCCTGTCCGAAATACCCCCAACCCTAAAACCAGGTGAGGTAAACCGATGAGCGATAACCCGGACGCAATCCGTTCAGACATAGAAGCCACCCGCGCACGCCTGGGCACCAACGTCGACGCCGTGGCAGACAAAGTCACCCCGTCCAACATCGTCCACCGCCAAACCGACAAGCTCAAAGACACTGTCAGCGGGGTCAAGGAGAAAATCATGGGCGCAGCAGACTCAGCCAACACCACCGTCCACACCGGCGCCGGACACACCGGCAACGCACTGCACTCCACCGGGGACACCCTGCACGGAGCCAAGGACACCGCCGCGGCCAAACTCGGCGACGCAGGAACAGCGATCTCCAACGCACCGGACCAGGTCAAAGCCAAAACCCAGGGCAACCCCCTGGCCGCAGGCCTGATCGCCTTCGGCGCCGGCATGCTGATCTCCTCCCTGATCCCGGCCAGCCAAAAAGAACGCGAAGCCGCGGACCAGCTCAAAACCGCCGCCCAGCCCCTGGCCACCCAGGTCACCGACGCCGCCAAAGACATGGTCCAGGACCTCAAGGAACCCGCCCAGGAAGCCATGGAAAACGTCAAGGCCACCGCCACCGACGCCGCCCAAAACGTCAAAGCAGAAGGCCAACACGCCGCCACCGACGTCAAAGACCGCGCCACCGACGCCACCTCAAACGTCAAAAACACCTAAAGTGCTTGGGTAAGCAACAGGCCGGCTCCTTTTGGAGCCGGCCTGTTGCCGTTAACGCTGTGACTGCCGCCTGCACGGCTGGCGCCTGCCGTCCCCGCGCTCATGGGACCAAGCCTGTTACCGCTTGCCCTTCTTCCGTGAACCCTTGCCGCGCCCCTTGTCCGGGTTCGGCGCGTACCGCTGGGCCACCTTGGGCGCCTTCTTGGCTCCGGTACCCCTACGGTCCGGCTTGGGCTCTTTCTTGGTTTTCACCGGCTGGGCCGACGGCTGGCGGGAGCTTTGCGCTGTCCGTCCGCGGACAATCCCGATGAACTCCTCGATCACCTCGTCCGTTGACTCCGACGGCCAGGCTATGGCGATTTCGGTGCCGGGGGCACCGGTGAGCCGCCGCGCCACGGTGTCCTTGACGTTGAAGTGGCGGGCAACGGACATGGGGAGGATGGCCAGCCCGGCGCCCGTGGCCACCACCTGCAGCGCGGGCTCCGGGCCTCCGAGTGCAGCCACGTCAAGGAAGGATTCCTGTTCCAGGTCGGCCAGGGCCACTTCCTCGAACACGGAAATCTCGTGCCCCTTGGGCGCCACCACTACCGGCTGCTCCTCGTACAGCGGAATGACGCTGAGGCCTTCGCGCTCCACGGGGAGCCGGACAAAGCTGAGGTCCGCTGAACCCTCGCGAAGCACCGCAACCTGCGCGCCGTCGTCGGACATAAACGCCTGCAGCGGAACGTCCGGCATCCGCTCTTCCCACCGCCGGATCCATTTGCCCGGGGTTACCCCGGCCACATAGGCAATACGGAGCAGGCGGGGGGCGGTGTCTTCCGCCTGCCCGGCCGGCTGGTCCTGGTCACCGGGACCGGTTGTCTGGGGGATGTCGTGGGAGGGCACGTCTTCACAGTACCGTCCGCCCGGATACCCTTGAAGCATGACCTCTGCGAACTCCCAGTCCATGAAGCCGGCCACTGTTGCCAAGAAACTTGGCATCTATCTGCCCGCAACACCGCAGGAGTTCCAGGACTCGACCATCACCCGCGCCGAGTTCGCCGAACTGCAGGCCAACCCGCCGGAGTGGCTTGCCGAGCTCCGCCGCAACGGCCCGCACCCCCGCCCGGTGGTGGCGCAGAAGCTGAACGTGTCCATCAGCGGCCTGGCGCGCGGCGGCGTTGAGGAAGCGCTGACGACGGCGGAGATCACCGCGCTGCTTCAGGCTCCCCCGCAGTGGCTGGTCACCGAGCGGGCCACGCACGCCGCCGTCCGGGCCGAGGCCCAGCGGGTCAAGGAAGAATCCGCGAAGAAGGACGCCAAGAAGGCCCGCGCCAAGGCCGAGTAGCCCCGCACGCTCCGCAACTGACCCGGGACCCTCAGTCCTGGTGCAGCTGGATGTAGTTGCCGCAGCCGTCGTCGAACACGGCGCTGATCCCGGAAGGGTCCTCGGCCGGCTCGCCCTTGAAGCTGACCCCCGCCGCCAGCAGCCGCTCATACTCAGCCCGCACGTCCGGCACGCCGAACACGATGGCCGGGAGCCCGGCGTCGTGCACGGCGTTCATGTACGCGGCGCCGATCGGGTTGTCGCTGGGCTCCAGCAGCAACCCCACGGAGCCGGCGTCCGAGCCGGGGTCCTTGATGATGAACAGGTTGTGCTCGGGCATGGCCATCAGCGTCTCGAAGCCCAGGGTTCCTGTGTAGAAGGCGTGGGCCGCGGCGGGGTCCTTGACGTGGATGCTGCACATTTTGAGTCTCATGGACCCACGGTACGTGGCGTTCCGCCCTCCGGAAAGATGCCGGTTCCGGCCCCGGCCGTCCGGACCATTGACCGGCCTTCCGGAACGGGGTGGAATGGAATGACCAGCCCGGGATTCCGCGGCCCGGGCACGCGCTGGAAGTCAGGTGTCCGCCATGGGGGAAGGTTTCGTCGAGGGACTGGTCCAGGGAGCCTGGGCCCTGCTGTTGTGCGGCCCGGTGCTGGTTGCCAGTGTTGCGGTCACCGTCTTTGTGGTCCGGCGCCGCGCCCTTGCCGGCGGTAACGGGCCAACCGGGCGTTCGGACCAGCTGTTCTGGGACCTGTTCCTCGGGGCAGCCGTTGCCGCCCCCGCCCTGCTGATCCCCACCCTGATCTCACCGTGGACGGGCCTGTTCCTCGGCGGAGCCGGCATTGCCGCCGGCGTGGCCGCCTACCGGGCGACGCCGAAGTACCTTGCGCGCCGAACGGCACGCGAGGACCACCGGGCACTGGAGTCCGCGCACCTTGCGGCGCAGGCCCGGCACGACGAGCTGATCGCCCGCTGGCGGCGGTATGAGCTGGATCCGGCCTGCTCCATTGACTATCCGGCGCTGACGGACGTCCGGACCCCCGAAACCTCAGCCCTCATCAAGGCCATGCGGCAAGCTGACGAACTGCGCGGTGCGCCTCACCGGGGATATCCCGACGCCGTCACCAGCCTGGGTGCCACCCTTGCCGCTGCCGAGAAGGCGGCGGGCGTCCCGGCGGAACCGGCCTAGAAGTTACCCGCTGTGTCGTATGCCGTGGAACGGGGAACCCTGCGGCGATAGCATCCAATGATGGATCCCCAGGAGTTGCCAACCCATGACCAGTTCGGCCGGCGGCTGGAGGACCGCGGTGTCTGGCGGCAGGCCACTACCCTGGCTGCGGCCGGAGAACTGACTGCCCGCTGGCTGGAAGGCGAAAGCCAGTACCAGCCCGGAACCTTCGCCCCCGGCTTTGACGACGAAACCCGGCCCATTGCGTCTTCCCTCGCGGAACTGAACCGCAACGGACTTTTCACCAAGGAGTCCCAGCCCGGCCTACGCCCGGGCCCGGCGGCGCAGCGGCAGTACGTGACGGGGTTCTGCTCCGCGGCCGCCGCCTCGGCCCTGATCGGACTGTCAGCCCGCACGGAGCTGGTCACTGTGGCGCACGCCCCCGGCGAGTCCAGCAATGCCGCGATCCCGGTGACGCTGGCAGGCACGGAAGTCACCACGGTGCTGGGCTCCAGCGAGAATCCGGTGGACGAGGAACAGATCCGCGACTGGGCGGACGAAACCAACGATTCCCTCGCCCTGCTGCTCGCCGACTCCTGGTATGTGGAGGTCTTCGACCCCGTCTGGGGCCGGAACGACCGGCTGCTGCCGGAGGTGCTGGCCGCCCTCCTGGCGGTGGAGCCCGGATAAGGGCATACAGCAGAAGGGCGGGGCAGCCTCAGCCGCCCCGCCCGTCGAATTCGCTGGCAGGCCCTACAGGTCTACCGTGCCGCTCTCGCCGACGCTCATCCGGCTGTTGGTGACCTTGGACTTGACCCACTGGAGCACTGTGGCAGCGGTGCCGCCGGGGCTGGTCCAGTATTCGGCCGAGTCCGAGTCAATGCGGAGCAGGCACACCTCAGGGGTGTCCGGGCCGTCCGGGAACCATGCTTCGACAGCCTGGTTCCACATTTCGCGGATCTTCTCCCGGTCCGTGACAACCTCGGCCGTTCCCGCAACGGAGACCCATTCGGTGTTTTTGCCAAAGGAGACGTTGACGCGGGGGTCCGCCCTGACGTGGGCCACCTGGGAGGTGCCAAGGCCCGTGAAGAACCACATGTCGCCGTCGTCCTTCACCTCCTGGACAGCCAGCGGCCGGCTGACGAGGGCGCCTTCTTCGTTGATGGTGGTCAACATCCCGATGTGGGAACCGTTGATGATGTCCGTAACCTTGCTGATGCTCTCAGTGTCAGTCATATCTCACCTCGTTCGTCTGCGTGCGGGGGTAATTCCCCTCGGGCCAGCCTATTGGTAAGCATGCTTATTTTCCAGCCCGGAAGGAGCTGTCCGCCCTGCGCTGAAACCGGGGTCAGGCTCCAGCCGGGACGGCCACGCGGGCCACTTCGAGGATCCGGGCCGCCGTCTGCCGGCCCATCCGGATGGCTCCGTCAACATGCTGGTAGCCTTCGGCGGCCAGGTCCGAGGAGGACCAGTAGATGGGCCCCACCGGGGCATGCTGGTCCTTGCCGTAGCGGTGCAGGCCGCCGAGGTCGTAACTGGAGGCGTAGGCGCCGCGGGTCCACTCCTCGGAGCCCCAGTCCGATTCGTAGTACACCTCCGGCTCCATCGCCTCGGCGCCGAGGAACCCGGCAATGGACTCCAGGATGGCCCGCTTCCGCCCGTCGGCACCCAGCTCGAAGACGGCGTCGGCCTTTTCGTCCGAGACAAACCCCACCAGGGTGCCCCTGGTGTCACCGAAGTTGGTGTTGTCGTACACCTCCTGGACCAGGGATCCGGCACCGAAGCAGGTGCCTGACAGGCCGGAGTTCCGCCAGAACGGGCGGCTGTAGACAGCGTGGACCTTGATGACCAGGCCCAGCGACTGGTGCTGGTGCATCTGGTGCTGGCGGCGGGGCAGCGGCGGGTTGAAGGAGACCCGCGAGTAGAGGTTGGGCGGCACGGCCATGATCACGAACCGCGCGTTGACGGTTGCCCCGTCCGAGGCCACTTTGACGCGGTGGCCTTCGGCGTCCGGCTCCCATTTGATGGTGCGCACCGGGGAGTTAAGGACGACGTCGTCCCCCAGCTCCTGCGCGAGCAGCAGGGAGACCTGCTGCATTCCTCCCACCACGCGCCGGTCCAGGATGAAGTCCTCGTCCGTGAGGTGGGTGAAGGACCCCGCCGACGCCGCCATCAGCACAGCCTGCAGGGCGGAGAAGGCGTGGGCCGGCTTGGTGAGCATGCCGCCGGCGATGAAGAGGCCGATGTTGTTGCACGCTTCCTCGTTGGACGAGTGCTGCCGCAGCCAGTGGTGGAAGGAGATGGTGTCCAGCTCACGCGCCTTGGGGTGCGCCCACGGCTCGGTGGCACCGATGTCCGCTGCCAGCCCGTCCAGCAGTACGGTGAGCTTGTCCATCTCCGCCTGCGTGTCCGGGTCCACGGGGAACGAATCGCCGGCGTAGCGCACAGGAACCCCGTCCGCACCGATATACATCGACTCGCCCTCGCGGTACCGGGGGTACGTCTGCAGGCCCAGTTCGTCCAGGAGTTCCAGGAGTACGGTCTGGTCAGGCGAGACCCACTGGCCGCCGATCTCCAGCATGGCTCCGTCAACCGTGCCGGTCCAGGTGCGGCCGCCCACGCGGTCCCTCGCCTCAAGCACGGCAACGGTCAGGCCGGCCTTCTTCAGTTCACGGGCTGCGGTGAGTCCGGACGGCCCGGCTCCAACGACCACGACGTCGCGGTTCAGGTTCAGCATGATGTCCTCTCTTTGGTCCTGCCAGGTGACGGGAACCACTAAATGAACGGCATTCATTTATTAGAACTATAGCCGCTCCTGTCATGGACGGGAAGTGCCCGGTGGAATAATGCTGGAGACCACCGACGAAAGGGCAGGCATGCCGGCAGTATCAGCCACTGAGGGGCGCCCCCCGGGGAGTGCCGGTACCCAGAGGCGGCGGGCCGGCAGGCCGTCGGCCGCCGTCCTGGACAAGGCCGGAATCACCGCGGCGGCACTGGAGCTGATCAACCGCAAGGGATATGACGGCCTCACCATGGCCGCACTGGCCAAGGAACTGGACGTGGCGCCGTCGGCCCTCTATAACCACGTGGCTGCCAAGCGGGACGTCCTGCTCCTGGTGGAGGACCATCTCACCTCCCTGGTGGATGTATCCGGCTTCGGCCCGGCACCGTGGGAGGATGCCGTCCGGGGCTGGGCCTGGAGCTACCGGAACGTCTTCGCCGAGCACACGCCGCTCATTCCTGTCATCGCGGTCCTGCCGGTGACTGACGCGCCGCAGACCCTGGCCATGTACGAGACCGTCAGCAAGGGCTTCCTCGACGCCGGATTCCCGCACGAGCGGATTGTCTCTTCCATCGTGGCCCTGGAGTCCTTCATCTTCGGCTCCGCCTATGACGTGACGGCACCGGCCGACATTTTCGAGTCGGGCTCCATGGCGGAGGCAACACCGCACTTCACGGCTGCGGTGCGGAGTGCCGCAGGACAGGTGGACGGGCCGCCCGCAGATGCGGCGTTCAGCCTGGGGCTTGAGGCGCTCATTGCAGGACTGGGCGCCCTGCGGGAGCAGCGGGCTTAGTCCAGCTTCCTCACGACAGACCTGGCATACTTGTAATACAAGTACTCTACTTATATCCTAAGAGGGCGGGCGAAGGAGCCCGGTCCCGCCCGAAGGAGAACCCGTGAGTACCGTCGACCTGATCCGGCACGTCAAGCTGTCCACCGCCCGCCTGCCCCTCGCCGTTCCCATCAGCGACGCTAAGGTCTTCACGGGCCGGCAGAAGCCCATGACCGAGGTCGTTTTCCTCTTCGCCGAGATCACCACGGAACTGGGGCACACCGGCGTCGGCTTCAGCTACTCCAAGCGCGCCGGCGGTCCGGCACAGTACGCACATGCCAGGGAGGTCGCCGGGGGCATCATCGGCGAGGACCCCAATGATATCGCGAAGATCTACACCAAGCTGCTGTGGGCCGGAGCGTCGGTAGGCCGCTCCGGGGTGGCCACGCAGGCCCTTGCCGCAATCGACATTGCCCTCTACGACCTCAAAGCCAAGCGGGCCGGCCTGCCCCTGGCCAAGTTCCTGGGCGCGTACCGCGACTCCGTGCAGACCTACAACACCTCCGGCGGCTTCCTCAACGCCAGCCTCGAGGAAGTCAAGGCACGCGCCACGCAGTCGCTGGAGGAGGGCATCGGCGGCATCAAGATCAAGGTCGGCCTGCCGGACAGCAAGGAGGACCTCCGCCGTGTCGCCGGGATCCGCGAGCACATTGGCTGGGACGTCCCACTGATGGTGGACGCCAACCAGCAGTGGGACCGCGCCACCGCCCTGCGCATGGGACGCCAGCTCGAGGAGTTCAACCTCATCTGGATCGAAGAGCCCCTGGACGCCTACGACTTCGAGGGCCACGCGCACCTGGCGCAGGTCCTGGACACTCCCATCGCCACCGGGGAGATGCTCGCCTCCGTGGCCGAACACAAGGGCCTCATCAGCGCGAACAGCTGCGACATCATCCAGCCGGATGCGCCCCGGGTGGGCGGAATTACCCAGTTCCTGCGCCTCGCCGCCCTGGCGGACGAGCGCGGCCTGGGCCTGGCCCCGCATTTCGCCATGGAGATCCACCTGCACCTGGCCGCTGCCTACCCGCGCGAGCCCTGGGTAGAGCATTTCGACTGGCTCGATCCGCTGTTCAACGAACGCCTCGAAACCAAGAACGGCCGGATGATCGTCCCGGACCGTCCCGGCCTGGGCATCACCCTGAGCGACCAGGCGCGCGCCTGGACCACCGAATCAGTGGAGTTCGGCGCGTAACCTAGTTGCCATGAGCCGGAACCTCACCGCGGACCTCGCCGCTGACCTTCGCACCCGCATCGTCGACGGCGTCATCCAGCCGGGCGAGAAGCTCCCCAGCGAAAACACCCTGATCAGCGACTTTGGCGTCAGCCGTACCGTGGTGCGTGCCGCGCTGACCCGGCTGCAGGCCGAGGGACTTGTGGAAACCGAACGGGGACGGGGCAGCTTTGCCCTCACCCCGCCGTCGGACGGACCCTCCCCTGCTCCGGGGGCGCGTCCGGTGGCCACCATGGAGGACCGGCTGCACCTGCTGGAGTTCCGCATGGGGGTCGAAGCGGAGGCCGCAGCGTTGGCAGCGCGCAACCACACAGAGCGGCAGCTGCGGGCCGTCACCGCAGCGCTGGAGGAGTTCACCGCCAGCGCAGGGCATCCGGCCCACGCCATGAAGTCGGACTTTGAGTTCCACCGGGCCGTAGCCGCAGCTTCCGGCAACCCCTATTACTCGGACTGCCTCGCGGCCCTGGGCCAGACGATGATCGCGATGCCGCGTACCCGGCTGATGACCGGCGTCGAACACTACGCCCGGGACCACTTTGACCAGGTGGTGCAGGAACACCGGTCCATCTCTGAGGCCATCGCGGACGGGGATGAGGCCGCTGCCGCTGCTGCCATGCGCAGCCACCTGGCGAATTCACGACGCCGGTTCAAGGCATCGGCGCGTCCCTAGCGTCCGCGAACTATCGCCGCCGCGTGGCACCAAGCCGGCTGCCGTCGTCGAACCGGGCCTTAAGGCACCCGGGTCTGGACACAACACCCCGTAACCCCGGGGTGAAAAGTCCACACAGCGGTGCAACCGGCTTTACCCAAACTCTGGGAACGCAAAAGAGCCCCGGTCCTAAGACCGGGGCTCTTCCTGTTTGCGTGCGCGAGGGGGGATTTGAACCCCCACACCCTTTCGGATACTGGCACCTGAAGCCAGCGCGTCTGCCGTTCCGCCACTCGCGCGCAACTTCTTTCACCCAGCCACGGCCGGTTTCCCGGATCCGCAACCTTGTAAAAGCAGCGAGATCAAGCATAACGGACAGTGGACGGAAATTACCAATTGGGCTCCCGTGCGCCTGCCCGGCCCCGGCGGGACCCGCTGGTTCGAGCCCCGCCAAGGGGGCGGAACAGGCGCCGGATCCGGCGCGGCTGCGGCGTTGGAGTGAACTTTTGCAGGCGGCGGGCCGTTGTTGATTAAGGTCATTCACAGGCCTGCCCAGTAGTATCGGATGTAGGAGTGGCTGCCGCACGCGCGCACGCTCCTGAGTTGTGAACTGCACGGCGGGTGAAGTTCCGGAACGGAAACTGCCCCGCAGCCGGGGGGAAAGGAGAAGAATCATGGGTCTGCTGGACAAAGTTGAACGCGGCATTGAAAAGGCTGTCCGGGGCGTCTTCTCCACCGGCTCCCGCGCCCAGGTTGAGCCTGTGGAAATCGCCAGCCGCCTGCGCCGCGAGGTGGACCACAAGGCCCTGACGGTCTCTGCCGGCCGCACACTGGCGCCCAACGTTTTCGACGTCCAGCTCAGTGAAGACGACTTCAAGAGGGCCCAGGAATGGGGCACCCCGCTGGCCGAAGAACTCTGCGATGTGGTGATCAACCACGTCCGCAGCCAGGGCTACACGCTTCAGGGTTCGGTGCGGATTTCCTTCCGCCGGGACACGGACCTGCGCGCCGGAGACTTTGAAATCCTCTCCTCCACCGAGAAGTCCCAGGGTTCCCCGGCTGGTGCCCCCGCGCGCTCCAACGTACCGGCCGCTCCCAGCCGGCAGCCGGTCCGGCTCCAGCCCGTCCTGGACATCGACGGGCAGCGCTATTCCCTCAACGCGCCGTCCATCGTACTGGGCAGGTCTTCCGATGCCGACATCCACGTCGAGGACACCGGCGTTTCGCGCCGCCACCTGGAAATCCGCACGGCCAACGGCGTGACCAGCGCAGTGGACATGGGCTCCACCAACGGCAGCTACGTCAACGGGCAGAAGGTGTCAGGGAGCACCGAGCTCACTGACGGCTCCACCATCACTATGGGACGGACAAAAATCATCTTCCGCCTTCTGCCTGCCGGTCCTGGCGGCCGCGCATGAGCGACCTGACCATCACGGCCCTGCGCTTTGGCTTCCTCCTGCTCCTCTGGGTGCTGATTTTCAGCATCGTCTCCGCGATGCGGAGGGACCTCATGGTGGGGCGCAAGGCAGCGTCCGGCGCCCCAACCCAACGCCAGGTCCGCAAGAACCCGGGCCTGGCGGAGGCCGCCCCGCAGCCGGTAAAGCAGCAGGCCCACCAGCTGGTAGTCATCGAGGGACCGCTGAAGGGAACCACCCTTCCGCTTGCCGCCAGCCCCATCCTCCTGGGACGGGCCCAGGAGGCCACGCTGGTCCTGGAGGACGACTACGCCTCCGGCCGCCATGCACGGCTGTTCCCCCAGGGCAGCCGCTGGTTCATCGAGGATCTCGGTTCAACGAACGGAACGTACCTGGCGGACCAGCAACTTACCCGTGCCCTGCCGGTTGAGCCAGGGGTACCCGTGAGAATCGGCAAGACGGTCATCGAATTGAGGCCATAGCCGTGGCCGCCACGCAATCCCCCGCAAACGGGCACCAGCCCCCGCAGCGGCCCCTCATCATGCGCTTCGCCGCGCGCTCCGACGTCGGGCGCATCCGCTCCAAGAATGACGATTCCGCCTACGCCGGCCGGCACCTCGCCGTCGTCGCGGACGGAATGGGCGGCCACGCAGGCGGCGATGTTGCCTCCGCCGCCACCGTCCTGGACATGATCCACCTGGACCGCGGCGGCTATCACGGCGACGCCGGCACGGTCCTTGCCGACGAAATCCAGACCGCGAATTCCCTGCTGTCCGAACTGGTGCACCAGAACCCGAAGCTCGCGGGAATGGGCACCACCGTCACCGCCCTCCTGCTGGCCGAGGGAAAGCTCCACTTCGCGCACATCGGCGATTCCCGGGCCTACCGCCTGCGCGACGGCGAGTTCAAACAGGTGAGCGTGGATCACACGTTCGTCCAGCGGCTCATCGACGAAGGCAGGCTCCGCCCGGAGGAAGCCGAGAGCCATCCGCACAAGAACGTCCTGATGCGGGTGCTGGGCGATGTCGACGCCAGTCCCGAACTTGATCTTGACACCCTGGACGTACGGCCGGGCGACCGCTGGCTGCTCTGCTCCGACGGCCTCAACTACGTTGCGGGCCACGCCGTGGAACGGACGGTACGGGAAACCAAGGACCTCCGCGAGTGCGTGGAAACCCTGGTGGACCTGACCCTCGAAGCCGGTTCCCCGGACAACGTCACCGTAATCATGGTGGAAATCGTCGAAGAAACGCCCGACGACGTCAGTACAGCCGCCGTCGAAGTCATTCCTTCCACGAATGCTGCCTTGGCCGTTGCCGCGGCAGCGCGGAAAGACACCCCACCGGCGGCCAGTAACGCCGCCGGGGACCCTGACTCAAAAGAAGCGGAGGACCCGGGAGACTCCAAGGACGCCGACGGCGCTCCGTCCGTGCAGTCAGGCGCCACCGACCCGCACCTGGGCGAGCATCTGTCCGCCGAAGTCCTCCGGGAGGAGCTGGCGTCACGGCCGCACGAACTTGTGGGGGCTGCCGCGGCGGCCGCAGAGTCCGGTTCCATCCCCACCATCGCGGGGCGCACCGTGGCGCGCAGGGCTGCAACCCTCCTGACCCACAGGGCCGAACAGCCCGGCAACGACGCTGAGGACACCCTGGCACCGGCCAAACCGCGCAGGTGGGTCACCTGGACCATCGCCGCTTCGGTGCTGTTGGCACTGACGATTGGCCTGTGGCTGGGTTATGCCTGGACGCAGACCCGGTACTACGTTGGCGAATTCGATTCACGGGTGGCCATCTACAACGGGGTTTCCCAGCGCCTCGGACCCATCGGACTGTCCAGCCTGGAGACCGTCACGGAGATCCGGATGGATTCCCTGCCGCCCTTCTCCCAGCAGCGCGTACGCCAGACCGTTCCTGCCAACGACCTGTACGACGCCCAGCGCATCGTCAAGAACCTTGAGCTCACCGGAACCACGTCTCCTGAACAGGACTGCCCCACGCCTTCTCCCTCCCCGGCAGCATCCACCCCTGCCCCGGCGCCCACGGCCTCCGCTGCCGCTGCACCGGCCCCGGACGCTTCTCCAGCGGCAGCCGGTCCGTCCCCAACGCCCAGCCCCTCCGTCACCTGCGAGGCGGTCCAATGAGCCAGCTCAGCACCATGCCCAAACCGCGCCGCAACGTTGAACTCGCGCTGCTCCTGCTTGCCCTCGCCGTCGGCATCGGCGCCAACATGCTGGTGGGCATCGACCGGGAGAATGCGTTTGATTCCGACTTCTGGTTCCAGTCCGGCCTCCTGGCCGTCGCTGCCCTGGTCTTCCACGGGGTCCTTCGCTTCCGCGCAAAATATGCCGATCCAGTAATACTTCCGCTCGTGGTGGCGCTGAACGGCCTGGGGCTTGCCATGATCCACCGCCTGGACGCCCCGGGCGACGACACCGGCAACAACCAGCTGCGGTGGACACTTATCGCCATGGCCGTGGCCATCGGTGTGATCTGGTTCCTGAAGGACCACCGGGTCCTCCGCCGGTTCACCTTCATTTCGCTGGCTGCCAGCGCGCTCCTCCTGATCCTGCCGCTTGTCCCAGGCATCACGGCCGGCGAAATCCTCGGCGCCCGGGTCTGGATCCGCCTAGGCCCCATGACGTTCCAGCCCGGTGAGGTCGCGAAGATCACCCTGGCTATATTCTTCGCTGGTTATCTTTCCTCCAACCGCGATTTGATCCTGCTGGCGGGCCGCAAGGTGGGGCCGCTGCAGTTCCCGCGGTTCAAGGACATGGGCCCCATGATCACCGCGTGGCTGGTCAGCATCGGTGTGCTCATCTTCCAGCGGGACCTGGGCTCCTCCATCCTGTTCTTCGGCCTGTTCATCGTGATGATCTACGTGGCCACCAGCCGGATCAGCTGGGTTGTCATAGGCCTGGCCCTCATCGCCGGCGGCGGGTTCGTGGCCGCCCAGGTCTTCTCCCACGTGCAGCTGCGCATCGATGGCTGGCTCAACGCCTTCACACCGGAGGTCTACGACCGGTTCCCCGGCGGAAGCCGGCAGATCATTCAAGGCCTTTTCGGCATGGCCAACGGCGGTTTGGTCGGCACCGGACTGGGCCAGGGCCGCCCGGACCTGGTCCCCTTCGCCAACAGCGACATGATCATCGCTTCCCTGGGCGAGGAACTGGGGCTCATCGGACTCTTCGCCGTCGTCCTGATGTACCTGCTGCTGTTCACCCGTGGTTTCCGGGCTGCCCTGGGCACCCGCGACGCATTCGGGAAACTTCTGGCGTGCGGGCTGTCCTTCGCCGTGGCGCTGCAGTGCTTTGTGGTGATCGGGGGCGTCACACGCCTGATCCCGCTGACGGGCCTCACCACGCCGTTCCTGGCGGCCGGTGGCTCGTCCCTGCTGGCCAACTGGATCATTGTTGGCCTGCTCCTGATGATTTCGCACACTGCGCGCGGCCCCGTGGACACCACTCCCTTGCCGCCGGGCAAAGGATCGGAAGCACCAGGCATTGATACTCCTACCGAGGCGGTGAAACACCTGTGAACCAGGCAATACGGCATTCATGGGTGGCGGCCATCGCGATGTTCGCGCTCATCTTCGGAGCCATCAGCTACGTCCAGGTGATCGGGGCCGACGAACTCAAGGCCAACCCCTGGAACCAGCGCGCCGTCCTGCAAAGCTTCTGCAACGACCGGGGCGCCATCATTGTGGGTGGATCCCCCGTGGCGGAGTCCGTGGACACCGGCTCGGAGACCTGCGCCTTCCAGCGCACATACCCGCAGCCGGAGGCCTACGCGGGAATCACGGGCTACTTCTCGCAGAATTTCGGCGCCACCGGCCTCGAGCAGTCCATGGGCGCCGAACTTGCCGGCAACTCGGACCAGCTGTTCCTGGACCGTGTGGGGCAACTGTTCCTCGGAAACCAGCCCAAGGGCGCATCGGTGGAACTCACCATCGATCCGGAGATCCAGGAACTCGCCTACAGCCTCATTCCGGACGGGCAGCGCGGCTCCATTGTGGTCACCAACCCCAAGACCGGAGCCATCCTGGCCATGGTGTCCAAGCCGTCCTATGACCCGAACCTGGTGGCCACCCAGGACCTCGCCGCAGCCGACGCCAGCATGAATGAACTGATCAAGGTGCCCGGGATCAACCTGAACCCGAACGTCAGCGGACCCACCGGGGAACTGCTGGCCCCCGGCTCAGTGTTCAAGCTGGTAGGTACCGCAGCGGCCCTGTCATCCGGGAAGTACAACAAGGACAGCGAACTACCCAACCCTGCGGAGCTGCCCTTCGAAGGCATCGAGTACCGCCTGCCCAACTACGCGGGGGGCAACTGCTATACCCGGGACACAGCCAGTTTCGCCTTTGCGCTCCAGCAGTCCTGCAATACCCCCTTCGCGAGCATCGCCCTGGACCTGGGCCGGGACGCCATCGCCGAACAGGCGGCAAAGTTTGGATTCGGCCAGGACATGGGTGACCAGCTCAAGCTGGACTACGCCAGGGGGAGCACCTTCCCTGACGACCTCGACGGCCCCGGCCTGGCGCAGTCCGTCATCGGCCAGAAGGATGTCAGGGCGACGCCTCTGCAGGTGGCGCTCATGACCGCGGCAATCGCAAACGACGGCGTCCAGATGCAGCCCAACCTGATCAAGACCCTGCGGTCCCCGGACCTCCGGGTGATTGATGAACCGCAGCCGAAGCAATTGCGGACCTCCACCACCCCGGACATCGCCAACCAGATTACGGAGTGGATGGTAAGCGCGGTCAGCGAAGGTATCGCAAACCGCGCCGCCGTCCCCGGCGTCCAGGTGGCAGGAAAGACCGGAACCGCCGAGCTCGGCAACGGAACCAACAACTCCTGGTTCACCGGCTTTGCCCCCGCAAACAACCCGCAGGTGGGTGTCACGATCGTCATGGAAGGCGTGGACATCACCACCGGAGCACAGCTGACCAGTCCGAACGCGAAGAGAATTTTTGAGGCGGTGTTGAATAAGTGAGGCCTACAACCGGAATCACCCTCGGCGGGCGGTTCCAGCTGACCACGCGGATCGCGATTGGTGGCATGGGTGAAGTGTGGAAGGCGAAAGACCTCGTCCTGGGCCGCATCGTCGCGATCAAGGTGCTAAAAGAGGAGTACACGGGCGATCCCGGGTTCCTCCAGCGTTTCCGCGCCGAGGCCCGCCACACGGCGCTCCTGAACCACGTGGGCATCGCCAACGTCTTCGACTACGGCGAGGAGGAAGGTTCCGCCTACCTGGTCATGGAACTGGTCCCCGGCCAGCCGCTGAGCAGCATCATCGAACACGAGCAGGTCCTCTCGCCGGACCGCACGCTGTCCATCATCGCGCAGACCGCCCGTGCCCTCTCCGTTGCGCACGCGCAGGGCCTGGTGCACCGCGACGTGAAGCCAGGCAACCTCCTGATCACGCCCGACGGGCGGGTCAAGGTCACAGACTTCGGCATTGCCCGGCTTGCCAACCAGGTGCCGCTCACCCAGACCGGCCAGGTGATGGGCACCGCACAGTACCTTGCACCCGAGCAGGCCACCGGCCAGACGGCCACCGGCTCGTCGGACATCTACGCGCTCGGCGTCATCGGCTATGAGTGCCTGACCGGCCACCGCCCCTTCTCCGGCGAATCCCAGATTGCGATTGCCCTCGCCCAGGTCAATGACGCACCGCCACCCCTGCCGGAATCACTGCCCACCCCGGTCCGCGCCCTCCTGATGTCCATGCTGGCCAAGGACCCCAAGGACCGGCCGGAGAACGCCATCAAGCTGGCCGAGGCAGCAGAAGCCATCCGCAACGGCGACATTAGCGCGGCCCGCGCAGCCGTCCCCGGAATGCTCCTCTTCGATGCCGACACCGGCCCCATCACGGCTCCGGTGGACACTGCGACGGCGCCGACCGGCGTCATCGGCGCACAGCGGGATGATTCCCCAAGCCGGACTTCCGCCTTGCCGGTGGTTGGCGCGGGTGCGGCGGGTGCAGCGGCAGCCGGCGCTGCGGGGGCAGCTGCCGACGCCGACGCCCCCCAGGGGACGCTGGCCCGGGCCAACGCCCTGGCCGCGGAGCGCAAGTGGGTTCCGGAAGAAACAACGTACGACGACGAGCCCGCCGATGAGCCCCAGCGCAAGGGCCGCAGTCCCTGGACCTGGCCCCTGATCGCCCTGATCCTGCTGCTTCTGTTTGCGCTGGTGGGGTTCTTCCTCAGCCAGCGGGGAATCCTGTTCCCCTCCGAGGACCCCACGTCCGCGGGGACCACGAGCAGCGCGGCACCGAGCAGCGCCAGCCCCACCAGGACAACCCCGTCCGCCACCCCCACGCAGACCCGCTCGACGCCGACGCCGACCACGACTCCAACGACGGAAACCGTCAACGTGATTCCGGAGGCGTACCTCGGAAGGGACTACCGGACAGTCCAGTCGCAACTTTCGGCGCTCAACCTCGATGTCAGCGTTGAGCCACAGGTCGATGCCAATGCTGCGCCCAACACCGTCATCGGACTCTCGCGGTCGGGCCTGGTGGAAGTTGGCTCACCCGTAACGATTACCTACGCCGTGGCGCCCGAGCCCGCACCCACAACATCTGCCCCAGCTCCGGCTCCAACCGCGGCGCCCACCACCTCGTCGGTGGCGGCGCCCACCCTGGAGTCACCCCTGCCCGACTGCACGGACGGCCAGCAGCCGGGTACGCCCCCAACCTGCAACCCGTAGCCGCCAGGACATCCCATGAATGAGTCACCGCGCACCCCGTTGCACCGTGAGGACAGCCTCCCGGTGGATAACCGCCGCGTCCTGAGTGGCCGCTACGAACTGGGCGGCCTGATTGGGCGCGGTGGCATGGCAGACGTATACCGCGGCGTGGACACCCGGCTGGGGCGGACGGTGGCCATCAAGCTGCTGCGCCCGGACCTTGCCCGTGATCCGCAGTTCCAGGCAAGGTTCAAGCGCGAGGCACAGGCTGTGGCCGCCCTCAACCACTCCTCCATCGTCGCCATCTACGACACAGGCGAACACCTCGTCCACGATGGCTCCGAGGACGTCCGGGTGCCTTACATCGTGATGGAGTTCGTGGAGGGGAAGACCCTCCGCGAACTGATCCGCGGCCACGACGTCACCATTGGGCAGGCCATCGACTACTGCATGGGCGTCCTGGGGGCGCTCGAATACAGCCATAAGGCCGGGATCGTCCACCGGGACATCAAACCGGCCAATGTGATGTACTGCGAAAGCACCAACTCGGTGAAGGTGATGGATTTCGGGATCGCCCGCGCCATCGCGGATTCTTCGGCCACCATGACCCAAACCCAGGCCGTGGTGGGCACTGCCCAGTACCTGTCTCCCGAACAGGCCCGCGGCGAAGCGGTGGATGCGCGCAGCGACCTCTACTCCGCTGCCTGCCTGCTGTACGAGATGCTCACGTCCCGTCCGCCGTTCGTCGGCGACAGTCCGGTTTCGGTGGCGTACCAGCATGTCCGGGAGATACCCGAGCCGGCGAGCACCCTCAATCCCGACGTGACTCCGGCCCTGGACAGTGTGCTCGCTAAAGCCCTGCAGAAGAACCGCGACGACCGGTTCCAGGATGCCGCGGCCTTCCGCCGTGCCCTGCGCGCTGCCCGGTCGGGGGTGCCTGTTCCCGCGGTAGCCGCCTCCGAAGCGCCGACCGACCCCAACGACCACGTCCCTGCCCCGACGGCTCCGGCCACCGAAGCATTTGGTGTCACAGGGGCGGGCTTCCTGGACGATGCTCCCACCGGCAGGCTGGCGGCAACGCACGCCTCCGCCGGTGACCAAGGGACCGCTTTCCCCCTGGCCGCCGGTTTCGATGACCGGACCCAGGCCGAGGCGCTGCCGCTTGGCCTCCCTCCGGAACGCGAGCCGAGCCCCCGGCAGAAGTCCCGCCGTCGTGCATGGATTGCCACCCTGGTGGTCTTCACCCTGCTCGTCCTCGCCGGCGGTGGGCTGTGGCTGTACAGCACCGTCAACCGGCCTGCCCCGGAAATACCGAAAGTCCAGATCCCGGTGGTCGCTGCCATGACAGAGTCAGCGGCGCTGCAGGAACTGTATAACGCCGACCTCAAGCCCAGGATTGTCCGGTCACAGCACGATACCGTTCCCAAGGGCACGGCCATCGGCACCGAACCGGAGTCCGGTGCGTCCATGGATCCTGGGGCGGAGGTGGTCCTGAACATCTCCGAGGGCCCCAGCGCCGTCATGATTCCCGAAAGCCTCCCGGGGAAGACGGAAGCGGCGGCCAGGGATATCCTGCGGCAAAGCGGACTGGCCGGCGCACCGTCCACCACCACAGCCAACAGCGCCACGGTTCCCGCAGGAATCGTGATCACCACCAGCCCCGCGCCAGGCCAGATGGTCGGTGTGGGAACCAGCGTCGAGCTGATCGTGTCCACGGGCAAGGTTGCGCTTCCGGAACTGCGGGGACGCACCCGCGAAGAGGCTGAAGCCGCGCTGAAGGAACTGAGCCTGGTCCCTGCGGTGATCGAGGTGGAGAACGCCCAAGTGGAGGCAGGCAGGGTGACGGACCAAAGCGATCCGGTCAACGCCACCGTGGAACAGGGAAGGACCGTCACGATTGTGGTGGCCAAAGCTCCGCCGCCGCCTCCGCCAAGCCCCGAGCCGACCGCGACACCGACGCCCAAGCCGACCTCCACCAAGGATGACGACTGACGGGTCAGCCTGCAGGTCAGTGCTGGATCAGCGGACTCAGTTTGGCTGCCCGGGCGGCTGCGCCCTTCATCCCCAGCGACTCCAGCCAGTTTCCCAGCATCTGGTAGCCGCCTTCTGTCAGCACGGACTCCGGGTGGAACTGCACACCGCACAGCGGCGCCGTCCGGTGCTGGAGTCCCATCACCACACCTGTTGCGGTCTCGGCAGTGACCTCAAGGACGTCAGGAATCGATTCGCGGACGGCTGCCAGCGAGTGGTAGCGCGTGGCGGTCACGGGGGAGGGGAGTCCGGCGAAGACGCTGGTGCCGATGTGCTGTACCAGGGACGTTTTACCGTGCATCAGCTCCGGAGCGTGCGTGACCTTCCCGCCGAAGGCCTCCGCCAGTGCCTGGTGCCCAAGGCATACACCGAACATGGGCACGCTGTTCTCGCCGCACCACTTGATCAGTTCAATGCACACCCCGGCTTCCGCGGGGTTGCCGGGACCGGGTGAGATGAGCACACCGTCGCGGGTGCTGGCCAATTCAATGGCTTCCGCCAGTGTGACGTCGTCATTGCGGACAACCGTGGTTTCGGCGCCGAGTTCCTGAAGGTAGCCCACCAGGGTGTAGACGAAGCTGTCGTAGTTATCCACCACGAGGATTTTGGTTGTGGTCACTGGCTTGCTGAACCAATCGTTGAGTCGGTGAATTGGGTGTATTCGGACATCCAGGGAAAAAGGAACTGAACCATCAATACCAGTGCGGCAGCGACGAGCACCAATGAGGTGACAATCCGCAGCCAGAGGGGTCCGGGAAGATGCCGGAAGATCCAGCCGTACATGCTCAGCCCTTTCCGATCGCAGCAGCCACCTGGTCCGCGATTTCGGCGGGCGGTCCCGCCGAGGCGGGGCGCCAACTGTCCAGGAGCGAGTAGGCGATGATGCGTTCTTCGGCCCCAAAGCGGGGGTTGCAGCTGGTCATGGTCAGGTATCTTTCGGTGGGGACGGTCCCCGGGAGTGTGGGCACCGGTTCCAGGACGTCGGTGCGCGATGGCATTACGATCTGGTTGTTGCGGAACACATAGACGTAATAGCCGTCCTTGGTCTGGACGTAGATCTTGTCCCCGGGAACCAGGGTGTGGATGTTGTCCAGGACGGCGCCGTGGGTCTGGCGGTGCCCGGCAACGGCAAAATTGCCGACCGCTCCCGGCATGGCGGTGGTGCCGTAGTGTCCCAGCCCCAGTGTGTCCAGAACATCGCTGGTGGTGCCCTCCACGATGGGGCGGGTGTAGTTCGCGCCGAACCGCGGAATGTACATGATGCCGATAGTGCCGGCGTGGCCGGGTGCGGCGGACACCACCGGCTCGCCGAAGTCCTCCCCGGCAGATGGCGCAGAGCCTTCCGGGGCGGCTGGTGCGGCCGGGGCAGCGTCGCCGAGGTCCTGGGCGAATTCCTTGATCACTTCGCTCTGCCTGGCGTCCGATTCGACGTTGGTCCACCACAGCTGCCATGCAACGAACAACAGGAGGATGATCCCGGCGGTGATGAGCAGCTCGCCAACCACCTGGACTGCTCCACGCAGAATTACGACGCCGGCGGGCGCCGCAGCGGTTCGGCCCGCTTTCTCCTGCAACACCACGCGTTCTCCTCGAGGCGGTTCCATCGGGCATCGGCGGCCCACGAACTACGGCTAGAATTGGCTGCTAGTAAGAATCCAGATTTGACCAAGATCGCGCAGACCGCTGGCAATTTCCTTCTTGCAGGATACCAAGCCCGGAACGCCGAGCTTGCCTCAGCCCGCCAAGGAGAGCCAGTGCCCGAGTCAAAGCCGCGCAAGAAGACTGCCAGCACCGCCCCCCAGGCTTCTTCCCAGACGTACAAGCCGAACCCGGTGTGGTTCAAGCCCGTGATGTTCGGACTGATGATCATCGGCCTGTTCTGGATCATCACGTTCTACATCAGCGAAGGACGCTTCCCCGTCCAGGCATGGGAATCATGGAACATCGTGGCCGGGTTCGGTATCGCCATTGTCGGCTTCCTGATGACCACCCGCTGGCGCTCATAGGTTCCTTTCCCGGATGCCGGCAGGCCGAACCTTAACCCCGAGGGAAACGCATGCCCCCTGACGATCACGGTGACCTGCTGGGCGGGGACGGCCTGGCCCGCCCGGCGTGGGCGTCCTCCGACCCTTTGCTGCGGGACTACTACGACCATGAATGGGGCATGCCCGTCAGGGATGAGCAGGGCCTCTACGAACGTATCTGCCTGGAAGGATTCCAGGCAGGACTTTCCTGGGCCACTATCCTGCGCAAGCGCCCCGCGTTCCGGACAGCTTTTGCCGGCTTCAACCCCGACGCCGTCGCACAGTTCACCGATGCCGACGTCGAGCGGCTGCTTCAGGACGCCGGTATTGTCCGGAACCGGCTGAAGATACGTGCCGCGGTTACTAATGCCCGCGCGACCCTTTCGTTGCGGCAGGATGGCGGCCTGGTGGACTTTGTGTGGCGGTTCCAGCCCGAAGCAACCCCCCGCCCCCGGACCCATGCGGACATCCCCACCCAGTCGGCGGAATCCATTGCCCTTTCCAAGGCCCTGCGGAAAAAGGGCTTCGCCTTCGTGGGCCCCATCACCATGTTCGCCCTCATGGAGGCCATCGGCATGGTGGACACCCATCTGGTGGGAAGCCACCGGCGCGGTTCATCGGGGATTTGGCCGGACGCAGGCTAGGCGATGCCGCCCGGGCAGGCTTGCCGCGGCGACCACGCAAGCGGTGGCAGTACGCCCGTGGAAGCTGCTCGCTTTCCCCAGCTGTTGGGAATCTTATCCACAGCCACCCGCCCATCGGGGGACATTCAGGGCGCCGATCCCCGCCGCGACAGCGCGAGGCGCTCATCCTGCATCCCGGACGCAGTTATTAACAGTGTGGAATACCTGTGGATAACGGCGGGAGAGGCCCGTTCCCGGCCTAGCGCTCTTTGCGGACCGGGTGGTGGCTGGTGATCGACACGCGGTTGAAGGCGTTCATGGCAATGGCCAGCCAGCTGACCACGGAGAACTCCTCCTCCGTCAGGTGTTCCCGGGCGTAGGCTTCCTCCTGCTCCTGGGAGCTGTGGCCGGGGAGGGTTGTGATGCTCTCTGCCAGCGCCAGGGCTGCACGCTCCTTCTCGGTAAACAGCGCAGTGTCCCGCCAGGCCGACAGCACCGCCAGCCGCTGTGGAGACTCTCCGGCCTGGACTGCGTCCCTGACGTGGACGTCCAGGCAGTAGGCACAACCGTTCAGCTGCGAGATACGCACGTGCAGGAGCTCCACGGTCTTGGGCTCCATCCCGACTTCCTGCGCCGCTTCCTTGACCTTGAGCCCCAGGCCGTTGAGCGCGCGCCATACGGCGGGGTGCTGCTTGTCGAGGAAGATGTGCTTGGTGGTCGCAGTCATGGACCCTCCTGTCGGGAAAACGGACGTAAGCCAAGGGTAGGCGCCCGGTAATTATCCACTTACCAACATCCCGATACCCACAAGTTATCCACAGTTGTGGATACAGCCGGAGACAACCTGGACGCCGGAGGCCTGCACGCTGCCATGCGGGCCTGTACACAGAGGTGAACTACAGCCTTGTTGTTTATTAACAGTGTGCATAACGGTGTTGATAGTTCCCTCCTGAACAGCGGCCTGAGCCCTCAGGGAAGCAATTTCCCCGAGGTTATCCACAGAACCTCATCCCCGGGCCGGTTTGTCCACTTAAACACACCCCTATCCCCAGAGGTTATCCACAACTGTGGAGAAAAACAGGCCTGTTCTGGGGAAAACAGCCGCAATTCAGCGGTCTGGAAGGGTCCGACCGATGAACTACACGCCTGTAAGTTACCAACACTGTGGATAAGGGCTGTGGAAAACGAAACCCCCGCCGTCCTGCGGACGGCGGGGGTTTCTTGTGCGTGGTGTGGGTATCGGCTGCTTGAACCTGGACCTACAGGGAGATCATAAGCCAGCTGACGGCAATGAGCAGGAGAAGAACTCCGGCCAGTCCTGCGGCCTGGAGGAGCCGCTGCCGCGGCCCGCGGGGGACATATGCCAGGACCGCGGCGCAGAGGCCGCCAGTGATGAGTCCGCCCAGGTGCGCCTGCCAGGCGATCTGGGGGATGAGGAACCCGATCACCCCATTGATGGCGATCAGCACCCAGAGCTGGCGGGTCTCACCGCCCCGGTGGCGCTGCACCAGCAGCATGGCCCCGAAGAGGCCGAAGATCGCGCCGGAGGCACCCACGACGCCTACAAGCCCCTGGCCCGGCACAAGGACTGGGTTCAGGAGGAGGTATCCCACGGAACCGCCCACGGCCGAGATCAGGTACAGCGCGAGGAAGCGGGCACGGCCCAGAAGGGGCTCCAGCGCCTGGCCGAAAATCCACAGCGTATACATGTTGAGGATGATGTGCAGGAGCGAGTCCGGCGAGTGCAGGAACGCGGCGGTGAGCATCCTCCATGGTTCGAACACACCGTACTGGGGCGTGGCGAACACATTGTTGTAGGCGAACTGTTCATAGACCACCTGGCCCGGGATCAGCCACTGCAGGGCATACACAACGGCGCACACAGCGATGATCCCGAACGTCACCCGAGGTTTGCCGGTCGCTACGGCACCGCCATAGACGGTCCGCACCTCCGGCGTCGTGCGTGCTGTTTCGTTGACGCAGTCAACGCATTGGAATCCGACGGCGGCCGCCCGCTGGCAGTCGGGGCAGGCCGGTCGTCCGCAGCGCTGGCAGCGGACGTAGGAGGGCCGGTCGGGGTGCCGTGGGCACACCGGAACCTGGGCGGACGGCTCAGCCGCCGGAATTCCGTAACTCATGGTGCGGTATTACAGCTGTTCGATGTCGATGCTGTTGATGGTGACGTCCTCCACCGGACGGTCGCCCATGCCGGTGCGCACGCCCTCGATGGCATCCACAACCTTCTTGGAGTCGTCGTCTGCCACCTCACCGAAGATGGTGTGCTTTCCCTGCAGCCAGTCGGTGGGGATGGTGGTGATGAAGAACTGCGAGCCGTTGGTGCCCTTGCCCATCCTGATGCCGGCGTTGGCCATGGCCAGCTTGTAGGGCTGGTTGAAGCTCAGTTCGGGGTGGATCTCGTCGTCGAACTGGTAGCCCGGACCGCCCGTGCCGCGGCCCAGCGGATCGCCGGCCTGGATCATGAAGTCCTTGATGATGCGGTGGAAGATGGTGCCGTTGTACAGGGGCGTACCACTCTTGTCGTCGCCCGTCTCCGGGTGGGTCCATGCCTGCTCACCCGTGGCGAGGCCCACGAAGTTCTTGACCGTCTTCGGGGCGTGGTTGCCGAACAGGTTGACGACGATGTCGCCGAGGCTGGTGTGGATGGTTGCTTTTGCAGTTGCGATGGCAGTCATAGGCCCTATTCTTCCACGGCAGCCCAGGGCGCGAACGGCTGCCGCCGCAGTTCCGCGCTGGGTGAAATCCTCCTAAAATCCGCTGGGGGAATAGCAGGTGAACACCAAGCCACGTAGGCTAACCACAGAACCGTCACATTAATCGGGAGGTAGTTGTGAAGAAGTCGGACCGTATTGCCCGTGACCTTGAACTGTCAGTCACCAGCGCAGTGGAGAATGCCAAGGATTGGGCAGCCCCCCGTGTGGAAGCAGCCATTGACCGCCTCCAGCATGGCCTGGACACCGCATCGCCAAAGGTCCAGGAAGGCCTGAAGTCCGCCGCCCACAACCTGGCCGACGGTGTTGCCACAGTGACCCCGCGCATCCAGGACGGCCTGGCCCAGCTCGCTCCAAGGATCAACGATGCCGTGGACAACGCTTCGCCCCGCCTGCATGAGGCCCTGGACAAGGCCACCCCGGTGATCCTGAACGCCCGTGACCGCGTGGTTGTGGAGTACCTCCCGCGCCTTTCGGACCAGATCGGTTCCGCCTCCGACGCCGTGCACCGCACGCTGGAGAATGCGCCGGCACGGGTGGACGCAGTCGCCCACAAACTCGGTGACGCGGGAATCATCCACGCCATCCAGGAACAGGCGCAGGCCACCGGTACCCAGCTTAAGGCGGCAGCAACCGAAGCCGGCCGCACGGTGGGCATCCAGCTTGCACAGCCGGAACCCCCCAAGAAGAAGCGCGGCTGGCTGGTTTTCGGTGTGATTGCGGCTGCGGTTGCAGCCGGTGTCGCCGCGTGGAAGGCTTCCAAGCCGGTCGAAGACCCCTGGAAGACCCCCTCGCCGGTAACACCCACGCCTGCACCCGTCCCCGCCACCACGGTGAACGAGGTCCAGGAGTCACCGGTAGCCCCGGCAGCCCCCGAGGCAGGCGCTTCCGCCGACAAGCCTGAGGACTCCGGCGAGAAGGCCAAGCACGTGGCCGAGGATGCCGCTGACAGCACAGCCAAGGCAGCTACGGACGCCAAGACCGCCACCAAGAACATCGCCTCCAACATCGGCAACGGTGACAAGGGCGCTTCATAGTCCTAATGCAGCAGTCCTGATATCCCCGGTCCCGGTGGGCCGGACCAGCAGCCGGAAAAGGGCTCCGCCGCAGGTGAACTGGTCCCCGAAAGTTGGACTCGCAATTGCGATGCATCCACTTTAGTGGCTAGTGATCGGCTCTTCGCAGAAGTCCCCGTCCCATTTGGGGCGGGGACTTCTGTCGTTGCTGGAAGTTCTGGCCGTTGAGGTAGGTGTCCGTTTGAGGTTTCTCTGGGGGCAGCGCACGATGAGTCTCCATCTGGAGGCCAGTCCGGCACGGTGCAGCGGTCATCCGCAGCGCGGGAATGAGGGTGTCCTCGTCATCGGCGCTACAGATTAACCCTCCGGGCCCAGCTCGGCCAAGCGTCCGGTCGAGTGTCGAGGTCGATACCTTGCAGACGAACCAAGCAGACCTCACCTGGGAGGCGCGTTACCGCCCAGAGGCTGTGGGAGCGACCTCGAGAATGGGCAGGAATCCACTCGAGCACTTCATTGAGGTCCGCGCCCGAAAGCTCCCACTCCTGTTTCGCGGCGTCTTCGGCCCAGAAGTAGACGCGGTACGTCGGATCGTTGACCTGCAAGGTTTGATCCCGTGGATCGATGAGTTCTGCTCTCATCCAACGACCGTACATCTTGCGCCAGAGCATAGGTTAGGGCATCCGTTGTCAGTGCCCTCCGCCAGACGGATTAGGGGACCGATAAGGGCGGCTAAGAGGGACCTATGCCGCAAGCATCTGGGCACGATACCGTACCGGACTCAGACCCTTGAGCTTGGTGGAGATTCGTTCCGTGTTGTACCAGCGGATGTATTCGTGCAGTGCCGCGGCCAGGGCGTCAGCGTTGAGGAACCGGACACGGTGGAAGAGCTCTTCTTTGAGGTGACCGAAGAAGTTCTCCATGACGGCGTTGTCATAGCAGTTGGCTTTGCGGGACATCGATTGGACCGCGCCGGCGTCCGCCAAGAGCGTGCGCCAGGAGTTGTGCTGATACTGAAATCCCTGGTCGGAGTGCACGAGTGGTTTCTGCCCGTCCTCCAGCGTGGCCAGGGCGCCGCGCAGCGATGCATTTGCCAGCTCGAGATTGGGTGAAGTGCCGATTGCGTAGGAGATGATCTGCCGGTCAAACAGGTCCATGACGGGTGAGAGGTAGAGCTTCCGGTCACCGACGCTGAACTCGGTCACATCAGTAACCCACTTCTGATTTGGGGCATCCGCTTCGAACTGGCGTTTCAACAGGTTCGGGGCCACGACGCCCTGCTCGCCCTGGTAGGAGTTGTACCGCTTCCTGCTTCGAACCTTGCAGACCAGCCGCAGGAAACGCATCAGCTTCAGGACGGTCTTCTTGGCGACCGTCCATCCTTGCTTCAGCAGCTCGATATGGATACGGCGGTGCCCATACCGGCCGTGGTTCTTCGTGAAAATCTCTGTAATGGCGGCCTTCAGAGAGGCCCGTGGATCTGGGCCTTTGAGGCGGGACTGGTGGTAGAAGAACGTGGACCGGGCTAACCCGGCTACCTCCAGGAGAACTTCCAGACGGTGCTCAGCCTTGAGAGCGATGACAGCACGGACCTTTAGCGCCGTTCCTCGTCCCTCAAGGCGTTTACTTTTCCCAGGAAGGCCACCTCTGCGCGCAGGCGTTCGTTCTCACGCCGAAGACGCTGCAGCTCCGGTTCCTGCTCTGCTGGGGCATCTGGGCTCTTCCTCGGCCGGCCTTTCGGTTTCGGACGGAGGCCTTCCTCGCCTTCAGCCCGATACTTGCCCGCCCACACGGTAATCAGGTGTGGCGAGGACAGTTCGAGCTCCTTGGCTAGAGCGACCCTGTTCTCGCCGGAGAGATATCGCTGCACAGCGTTGAGCTTGAACTCGAACGAATACAGTCTGCTCGGTTTGGTCACTAAAGCAGTATCTCCGCGAACACGCCATCTGTCGTACAGCCGAAGGACTGCCTTCGTTCCTACCCCGAGCTTTGTTGCTACCGCCCGGGTGCCCCAGCCGATGTCAAACAGCGCCACCGCGGCCTCACGCTGCTCCTCGGACAACGAACTTCTTCCATCCATAAAACTGCTCCCCGAAAGTCAGAACTGATTTCTCAGTCCAACTTTCGGGGAGCAGTTCAAGGGCGGGGCCCTTTTCCTGTCTCCCGACGTTCCGGTGCTTCGGAGTCGGAGCACCGTTCGGTGCTAGATTTGAACCGATGTCAGCCGAACAATCCTCTGGGGATGCCTTGAACGACGCAGCAGACCTGCCCCGCGTGTCCATTGTCATCCCGGCGTACAACGAGGAGAGCGTCATCCGGCAGTGCCTTATAGCTGCCATCTACCAGTCAGTCCCGGCCCACGAGATCGTGGTGGTGGACAATCTGTCCAAGGACCGCACGGCCCGCATTGTGCAGCAGATGCAGCTCGAGTACCCGGAGACCCCCATCGTCCTGCTCAGCCAGGACAAGGAGCAGGGGCTGATCCCTACCCGGAACTTCGGGCTGGACCACGCCACCGGTGATGTCCTGGGCAGGATCGACGCCGATTCGGTGGTGGAACCGGACTGGGTGGAGCAGGTGCAGAAAGCGTTCCTCGACCAGTCCGTCCAGGCAGCCACGGGCCCGGTGGTGTACTACGACATGCCAATGCGCCGCTTTGGCCTCAAGGCAGACGACAAGATGCGCCAGCTCATGTTGAAGCTGGCCAAGCATCAATACCATTTCCTCTTCGGCTCCAACATGGCGCTGCGTTCCACCGCGTGGGAAACCATCCGGGCCGAAACCTGCCGTGACGAGAGAGACGAGATGCATGAGGACATCGACCTGTCCCTGCACCTGGCCGAGAACGATCTGAAGATCCAGTACTGCCCCCAGATGGTGTCCGGGATGTCTGCCCGCAGGCTTGAGGATTCACCGCGGGACTACCGCTACTACGTCACCCGCTTCGACCGGACCTACAAGGCCCACAACGTCAAGAAGATGGCCCTGAAGGCTCCCATGGTGGTGTTCTTCTCGGTGTACTTCCCCGCCAAGCTCCTGCGGGCCATCCACACCGTTAATACCGCCCAGCCAGTGCGCCGCGGCGGTCAGTAAAGGCCACGCAGCACACCGGCATCAGTCGGTTCCCAACTCCGCGAGCGGCCGGTCCGACGGCGGTTCTTCCCGCCCGTTTGCCGCTGGGCTTGCGCGGCGCGCGGCCTTGCCCGACCGCTGGCCCAGCACCACGACGGCGAGACCCGCAAGGATAAGCCCCAGGCCGGCGTAGGTACCGGCGGGAAGGGTTTCGTGGAGGAAGACCGCGGCAAGAAGCGCGGCACCCGGAATCTCCAGGAGGATGATCATCGACACCAGGAGGGGACTCATGGTGGCCAGCAGGTGGTTGAAGGCGGTATGCCCCACAAGCTGCGCACAGACCGTGATGGCCAGGATCCCCAGCCAGCCGGCGGCTTCAAACCCCACCAGCGGTTGCCCGCCAATGAGCGCCAGTACGGCAACCAGGGCTGCGCACATTCCGTAGCAGAGCGTGGTGTAAGTGCCCGTCGTCATACTTTGCCGGGCTTTTCCACCCGCCAGTGTGTATAGGCCGGCCAGCGCCCCGCCGGCGACGGCCAGCAGGTCACCCAGCAGGGCATCCGGCGACGAGCCCATGTCGAATCCCGTGATGGCAACAACGCCGCCAAAAGCGATGCCCAGGCCAGCCAGCACCTGCCACCGGTGACGGGTCCCGCGGAAGAGCTGGAACACAGCTATCCAGGCTGACTGCAGGCACACCAGTGCCGTGGCCGCGGCAACGGAGGTGAGCTGCAGGGAGGTAATGAAGCAGGCGAAGTGCAGGGCCAGCGCGACGGCGGCCAGCAGGCACCAGCGGAACTCACGGTGGGTGATCCTGCCGAACTGCCGGGGTTCCCGGATGAGGGTGGGGGAGGCCATCACGGCAGCGCCGATGGCGTTGCGCCAGAAAGCGATGGCCAGGGCACTGACCGTTGTGGCCCCGAGGGTGGCAGCAATCAGCGGACCGGACGAGGCGACGCCCAGTACGCCGACGGCTGCGAGAAAGAAGTTCACTGCACTACCCTAGTGCGCGGCAGGGACCGGATGGCTGCAGGTTCCGGATGCGAAAAGCAAAAGTCCCGGCCAGCGTTTCCGCTGACCGGGACTTTCCTATGGTGGAGGCACGGGGACTCGAACCCCGAACCCCCTGCTTGCAAAGCAGGTGCGCTACCAATTGCGCCATGCCCCCATAAGAAGCAACCCGTCAATCATACCCTAGAACCAGGGAGCCTTTGACCAGCTCCGGTCCGGGCTCCGGGGCTAGTCCACCGTGTCGGTTGACTTGCTCCAGACATCTTTCCGGGCCTCGGATTCCTGTGCTTTCCTGTAGAGCAGGACGCCTGCGATTGCCGCTGCCACTACTAGCAACTTCTTCACATGCTCCCCGTTCCGGTCCGGCTGCGGGTTACGCAATCCAAACCTACACTTGAACCTGCACAGGTTCCGTGGGCGTACCAGGACTTGAACCTGGGACCTCTTCGTTATCAGCGAAGCGCTCTAACCGCCTGAGCTATACGCCCCGATGCCTCATCGGGCCGAGACATGACTTTACAGCACATCCCGGCCCGATCTCAAATCGGGCCTTTCCGCGGCTGTCAGGCCCGCGGAAAGGGGACCTTAGTCGTCCGTGAGGGTAACGCCGATGCCGCCCACCAGGGTGGCGGAGATGTTGTACAGCACAGCGGAAAGCATGGAAAGCGCGGTCAGCAGGACCACGTTCACCACCGCGATGATGGTGGCGAAAGAGGCCACCTGGCCCAGGGAAGCCACCTTCTTCAGCTCAAAGCCGCCGCCCTCGGAACCGGCCAGCGTGCCCAGCAGGCTGTCCACCTGGTCGAAGATGCCCGTCAGGTCAAGGACGGTCCACAGGACAATGGCGGCCACAACCGTGACGATTCCCAGGGCCACGGACAGGAGGAAAGCCATCTTCAGGACAGACCACGGGTCCACCTTGCTGATGAGCAGCCGGGCGCGCCGGACCTTTGCCTTCGGAGCAGGCTTCACGAGTCCCGGGTTGCCCTGGCCCGGGGCGCTTCCTGCCGGGCGCTGTCCGGCTGCTGCGGGCCGCTGTCCCGGGGCCGGGCGCTGGCCTGGCTGGCCCGCCGGACGCTCGTTCTGGCCCTGCGCCGGGCGGTCACCCTGGGCAGGGCGCTGGCCGGGAACGGCGGGGCGTTGACCCGGGGCGGCAGCGGGGGCGGCCGGGCGCTGCTGCGGACGGACGGGAGCGTTTACCCGTGGTGCGGCTGAGGGCCGGTTTCCGTCGGGAGCGGTGCTGTTCGGCTTGGGAAATGAGTCGGGATTACTCACTCGTTACCTTCCGTGTAGTCTTCGTTCGGCTCAGCGTCGCCCGAGGCGTCCTCTGACTCAACGGCCGGTGATTCTTCTGCCACTGCTGGGCTGGTGGAATCCTCGGGGGATCCGCCATCTTCAGCCAACGTTACGTCATCCTCCGGCGATTCCTCGCCCTCAAGACCCCGTTCACTGTTGCGTGCCACCTCGATAATCCGGTCATTTTTGTCCGGTTTGGCGAAGATGACACCCATGGTGTCGCGTCCCTTGGCGGGGACTCCGGCAACCGAGGAGCGGACCACCTTGCCGCCCTCCATGACCACCAGTACCTCGTCCTCTTCCTGGACAATCAGTGCACCCACCAGGTCACCGCGTTCTTCCGCGAGCTTGGCTACCTTGATCCCCAGCCCGCCACGGCCCTGGAGCCGGTATTCCTCAACAGCTGTCCGTTTGGCGTAGCCGCCCTCGGTGACGATGAAGACGTACGAACCGTCGGTCACCACGTTGGCGGCCAGCAGCTCGTCCTCTTCGCGGAATTTCATGCCGGTGACACCTGAGGTGGCACGTCCCATGGGGCGGAGCGCATCCTCGGTTGCGGTAAAGCGGATGGACTGGCCCTTGCGGGAGACCAGCAGCAGGTCGTCGGTTTCGGACACCAGCTGCGCGGACACCAGTTCGTCGCCGTCGCGGAGGTTGATGGCAATAACGCCGGCGGAGCGGTTGGTGTCGTAGTCCTCCAGCCGGGTCTTCTTCACCAGACCGCGCTTGGTTGCAAGCACCAGGTAGGGAGCCTGCTGGTAGTCCTTCAGGTCCAGGACCTGGGCAATGTGCTCGTCCGGCTGGAAGGCCATCAGGTTGGCCACGTGCTGGCCCTTGGCGTCCCGGCCGGCTTCCATCAGTTCGTAAGCCTTGGCACGGTAAACGCGGCCCAGGTTCGTGAAGAAGAGGAGCCAGTGGTGCGTTGTGGTGACGAAGAAGTGCTCCACTACGTCGTCACCACGGAGCTGGGCCCCCTTGATGCCCTTGCCGCCGCGCTGCTGCGAACGGTAGTTGTCGCTGCGGGTCCGCTTGACGTAGCCGCCCCGGGTAATGGTGACCACCATTTCCTCTTCGGGGATGAGGTCCTCCATGGACATGTCGCCGTCAAAGCCCATCAGGATCTTGGTGCGGCGGTCATCCCCGTGCTTGTCCACGATTTCGCCCAGCTCGGTGCTGATGATCTCGCGCTGGCGCTGCTCGGAGCCAAGGATCTGGTTGTACTCGGCGATCATGGCTTCGAGTTCGGCGTGCCGGTCCTGGATCTTCTGGCGTTCGAGGGCGGCAAGGCGGCGCAGCTGCATGTCCAGGATGGCCCTGGCCTGCAGTTCGTCGATGTCCAGCAGCTCCATCAGGCCGTCCCGGGCCGCTTCGGTGGTGTTGGAGGCGCGGATCAGGGCGATTACTTCGTCCAGCATGTCCAGCGCCTTCAGGAGTGCCCGCAGGATGTGGGCTTCTTCCTCGGCCTTGCGCAGCCGGTACCGGGTACGGCGGGCGATGACGTCCATCTGGTGGGTCACCCAGTGCCGGATGAAGGCGTCCAGGCTCAGCGTCCGGGGAACGCCGTCAACGATCGCCAGCATGTTGGCGGAGAAGTTGCTCTGCAGTTCGGTGTGCTTGTAGAGGTTGTTGAGCACCACCTTGGGCACGGCGTCGCGCTTGAGGACGATGACCAGCCGCTGTCCGGTGCGGCCGGAGGTTTCGTCCCGGAGGTCGGCGATGCCCTGGATCTTGCCGTCCTTGACGAGTTCGGCAATCTTGATGGCCAGGTTGTCCGGGTTGGCCTGGTACGGAAGCTCGGTGACCACCAGGCAGGTGCGGCCCTGGAGCTCCTCGACGTTCACCACTGCGCGCATGGTGACCGAACCGCGGCCGGTCCGGTAGGCGTCCTCGATGCCCTTGTGGCCCAGGATGGTGGCGCCGGTGGGGAAATCGGGGCCCTTGACCCGCAGCAGGAGTTCTTCCAGGAGTTCCTCGCGGCTGGCCGTGGGGTTGGCCAGGTACCACTGCACGCCGTCGGCTACTTCGCGGAGATTGTGCGGCGGAATGTTGGTGGCCATGCCGACGGCGATGCCTGAGGAGCCGTTCACCAGCAGGTTGGGGAAACGGGCGGGCAGGATGGTGGGTTCCTGGTTCTTGCCGTCGTAGTTGTCCTGGAAATCGACGGTTTCCTCGTCGATGTCACGGACCATTTCCATGGCCAGCGGCGCCATCTTTGTTTCGGTGTAACGCGGGGCGGCAGCGCCGTCGTTGCCCGGGGAACCGAAGTTGCCTTGGCCGAGGGCCAGGGGGTACCGCATCGTCCAGTCCTGGATGAGGCGTACCAGCGCATCGTAGATCGCGGTGTCGCCGTGGGGGTGGTACTGGCCCATGACCTCGCCCACCACGCGGGCGCACTTGTTGAACGAGCGGTCCGGCCGGTATCCGCCGTCGAACATCGCGTAGAGGACCCTGCGGTGGACCGGCTTCAGTCCGTCGCGGACGTCGGGAAGGGCACGGCCCACGATGACGGCCATCGCGTAGTCGAGGTAGGACCGCTGCATTTCAGTCTGCAGGTCCACCTGCTCCACGCGGTCTATCAGCACGTCGCCTTCAAGAACGGTGTCCGGAGTACCGGCTTCGGAGGCCGGGTTCTCGGGTGTTTCGTCGCTCATATTAATTTCCGTTTCAGGTATATGTCAGTAATCGAATATCTATCGGACCGTGTCCTAGATATCGAGGAACCTGACGTCCTTGGCGTTCTGCTGGATGAAGTTTCGGCGGGACTCGACGTCCTCACCCATCAGGACCGAGAAAATCTGGTCGGCGGCGAGGGCGTCGTCCATCGTCACCTGCAGCAGCGTGCGGTGGTCCGGGTCCATGGTGGTGTCCCACAGCTCGGTGTAGTCCATTTCGCCGAGGCCCTTGTAGCGCTGGATGCCGTTGTCCTTGGGAATCCGTCGCCCGGCAGCCTGTCCGGCAACGAGCTTCGCGTCGCGTTCACGGTCGCTGTACACGTAGTCGTGGGCGGCGTTGGACCACTTGATGCGGTACAGCGGCGGCTGCGCCAGGTAAACGTAGCCGTTCTCGATCAGGGGACGCATGTAGCGGAACAGCAGGGTCATCAGCAGGGTGGTGATGTGCTGGCCGTCCACGTCGGCATCAGCCATCAGGACGATCTTGTGGTACCGCAGCTTGGAGAGGTCGAAGTCCTCGCCGATGCCCGTGCCGAAGGCGGTGATCATGGACTGGACCTCGGCGTTGCCCAGCGCCTTGTCCAGGCGCGCGCGCTCCACGTTCAGGATCTTTCCGCGCAGGGGAAGGATGGCCTGGGTCTCCGGGTTGCGGCCGCGCTTGGCCGATCCGCCGGCGGAGTCGCCCTCCACGATGTAGACCTCGCATTTCTCCGGGTTCTTCGAGGAGCAGTCGGAGAGCTTGCCGGGCATTCCGAAGGATTCCAGCGGGCTTTTCCGGCGGGCGTTGTCCCGGGCTTTCCGCGCGGCCATCCGTGCCTGCGCTGCGGAGATCGCCTTCCGGATGACGTCGCGGGCAGGACCCGGGTTGCGCTCCAGCCAGTCGCCCAGACCGTCGGTGACCACGCGCTGGACAAAGCCCTTGACCTCGGAGTTGCCGAGCTTGGTTTTGGTCTGGCCTTCGAACTGGGGTTCGGCGAGTTTCACGGAGATAACGGCGGTGAGGCCTTCCCGGATGTCATCGCCGGTCAGGTTGTCGTCCTTTTCCTTGATGATTCCCTTTTCGCGCGCATAGCGGTTGATCAGGGATGTCATCGCAGCCCGGAAGCCCTCTTCGTGGGTGCCGCCCTCATGCGTGTTAATGGTGTTGGCGTAGGTGTGGACGCTTTCGGAGTACGCGTTGGTCCACTGCATCGCCATTTCCAGGGCGATCTTCCGGTCCTTGTCCTCGGTTTCGAAGGCGATGACGTCCTCGTGGACCACGTCGACCTTCTTGCCCGAGTTCAGGTGCTTGACGTAGTCCAGCAGGCCGTCGTCGTACTGGTACACCACGGTGCGGTGTTCCGCGCTGACCTCGCCCTCGGTGACCACGGCGTCCAGGTCCAGGTCGGCGTCGCCGTCCGCTTCAGCGGAAGTGCGCTCGTCCGTGAGCGTGATGCGGAGTCCCTTGTTGAGGAAGGCCATCTGCTGGAAGCGGGCGCGGAGCGTCTCGAAGTCGAACTCGGTGACTTCGAAGATTGCCGGATCCGGGTAGAACGTCTGGGTGGTGCCGGTGCGGTCGGTCTCTTCGCCCTTGACCAGGCTGCCCTGGGGCTTGCCTCCGTCCGCGAAGGACATGCGCCAGACGTGCCCCTGGCGCCGTACTTCCGTATCCACGCGGCTGGACAGGGCATTCACTACCGAGATGCCCACGCCGTGGAGCCCGCCCGAGACCGCGTACCCTCCACCGCCGAACTTTCCGCCGGCGTGCAGGATGGTCATGACCACTTCAACCGTGGGTTTGTGTTCCGTGGGGTGCATGTCCACCGGGATGCCGCGGCCGTCGTCCACAACCTTCACGCCGCCGTCGGCCTGAAGGACAACCTCAATGTGCGTGCAGTAGCCGGCCAGTGCCTCGTCCACGGAGTTGTCAACAACTTCATAGACCAGGTGGTGGAGCCCGCGCGGCCCTGTGGAGCCGATGTACATGCCCGGACGTTTCCGGACGGCTTCCAGGCCTTCAAGGACAGTGATGTCGCTGGCGCCATATTCGCGCTGCGTCCCTGGCGCGGCCGGGGTGTCAGGCGTACGGGCATCCTCGACTGCGGGTTCAGCTGCCAGAATATCTGTATTGTCGTTAGCCACAGGCGCTGTCGACTCCTCTGTTCTCGATGATGGCCGGCCGAATCCTCCCCGGTTACTGCAGGAAAGTCATCCGCCAACAGGCACAAACTTGTAGCGCCGATGTATGGCTGACGGTGGACCCGCACTCCGCGGGCTTGAAACGCGCGGAAAACGGACCCAGTCAACGTTCACCCGCGCCCAGTTATCTACAACGATTCTACCGTGCAGGCGCCCAATTCCCCGCATTCCAGGGCCTTCCACGGGCGGTGGTGTGCCTCCCGGAGGCCATTGGCCGCGCCTTGGGCGCGTTGGCAGGACGGCCTCCGGGTGCCTATACACCCTCCGGCCCTTTCAGGGCTCTACACGCCGTTACGTCGATTTTCAAGAGTCCGCTGCCGGCGCTACCCGTAGGTGTCGCGGGGACCCCGCCCGTTCACGGACCGGCCGCCCTTGCGCCAGCTCGGCGCGGAAGGGCCCAGAACCTGGATGCTCGTGACCACTCCGTCCCCCAGTTCCACCCGGAACTTCTCCAGAAGGCTGGTGCTGAGGAGCCGGAGCTGGGTGGCCCAGGCCGTTGAGTCGCAGCGGACGTGGAGGGTGGTGTCGGTGAAGCTCTCGGGCGTGCAGTGGGCCGAAATTTCGGGGCCTACCAGGGTGGCCCATTCGGCCATGACGGATCCGACCGCCACCGGTGAGGTCCAGCCGCGCTCCGCCACAAGGCGTCCCACCACCTTTCCCAGGCCGAGGGGATCGCGGCCGCTGGCGTGGAACTGGCTGAAGCCGCGGGTGTCCCGTATGCCCTTTTTGGCTTTGGCGGAGCCCGGGCGGGATGCGGTCCTGCGGATCTCGCCGCGGGCTGCGGCGGCCTCCCGCATCCTGTTCAGGGCAACCTGGGGAGCATCGATGTTGTCGGGGTCGCGGCCGGGCTGGAGCCCGCCGCCTTTTTCACTGTCCCTGCTCATCAATACCTCCCGGGATGACCTTCACCCGCCGTCCGGAGAGCTCTTCCGGGATGTCGGCGTCGACGGCGGCGGTCACCAGGACCTGTTCCGCGCCGGAGACTATTGCGGCCAGTTTACGCCGCCGCTGGACGTCCAGCTCGGCAAAAACATCGTCCAGGATCAGGATGGGAGCCGAACCCCCGGTCCGGGTGTCGTCCAGCATCACGTAATAGGAGGCGAGCCGAAGGGACAGGCACATGGACCATGTTTCGCCATGGGACGCATAGCCCTTGGCCGGGGCCTGGCCCAGGATGAGTTCAAGTTCGTCGCGGTGGGGACCCACCAGCGAAATGCCCCGTTCTATCTCCTTGCGGCGGGAGTCCGCGAAGGCCTTGACGTACCGTTCCGCCAGCTGTTCCACGGACAGCTGGCGCAGGTCCTCCACATCCGCTGCAGCACCCCCAGCAATGGTGCCGGCTGCACGCATCAGCGGTGCGCCGTCGTCGTCCATCTGGTTCTGGAGGCTGGAACGGTAGACGGCGTCGGCAGGTTTGGAGGCATCGGTCAGCTCCGCGTAGGCACGGCCCAGGTGCGGCCGCAACCGTTCCACCAGTTCAAGCCGCGCGTGCAGCAGTTCGGCCCCGGCTTTCGCCATGTGCTGGTCCCACACGTCCAGGGTCGCCTCATGGGCGGGCGTGAACTTGCCGGCGCGGGCTGATTTGAGCAGCGCATTCCGCTGTTTGAGGACACGGTCGTAATCGCTGCGGGTGGCGGCGTGGTGCGGAACGAGGCTGGCGAGCAGTTCATCCATGAAACGGCGCCGGTTGGAAGGATCACCCTTCACCAGGGCCAGGTCTTCCGGCGCGAACAGGACCGTCTGGCAGATACCCAGGAGATCGCGTGCCCGCACCGGATTGCTCCGGTTGATGCGTCCGCGGTTTGCCCGCCCCGCATTGATTTCCAGTTCCAGCACGGTGATCTGCTCCCCGCGGACCAGCCGGGCCCGGACCAGCGCACGTTCCGTGCCGAACCTGAGCAGGGGCGCGTCGGAGCTGACGCGGTGTGAGCTGAGCGTGGCCAGGTAGCCGATGGCCTCCATCAGGTTGGTTTTGCCGATGCCGTTGTATCCCACAAGGACAGTGACACCGGGCCCCAGGGCAAGGTCCACCTGGGCATAACTGCGGAAGTCAGTCAGGGAGAGGTGTTCTAGGTACACGCGGTTTTTCGGCAATTCCGGGAACCTCGCGGTTCCCTGCTGGGTATTACTTGGCGGGACGGGTGGCGTGGCCGCCGAACTGGTGCCGCAGCGCGGACACCATCTTCATGGCCGGGGAGCTGTCCTCGCGGGACTCGAACCGGGCGAACAGCGCCGCAGTGATGGCCGGCGCCGGAATCGCATTGGCAATGGCTTCTTCCACGGTCCACCTGCCTTCACCGGAATCCTCAACGTAGTCGTCGATGTTTTGCAGGCCCGGATCCTCATCCAGGGCTTTGACCAGCAGGTCCAGCAGCCAGGACCGGACCACGGTGCCTTTTTGCCACGCCCGGAACGTTCCGGGCAGGTCACTGATGATGTCCTTGGAAGCCAGCAGCTGGTAACCCTCGGCATATGCCTGCATCAGGCCGTATTCGATCCCGTTGTGGACCATCTTGGCGTAGTGGCCCGCGCCGATCCCGCCCACATGGACAAAGCTGTCCGCCCGGTCACCCTCGGGACGCAGGGCGTCGAAGACAGGAAGCGCGCGCTCAATATCGGCGGCGTCGCCGCCGGCCATGAGGCCATAGCCGTTCTGCAGTCCCCAGACTCCGCCTGACACTCCGCAGTCCGCGAAGTGGATCCCCTTCGCGGCAAGGAGTTCGCCGTGTTTCTGGTCCTCGGTGAACCGGGAATTGCCGCCGTCGATCACCAAATCACCCTCGTCGAGCTTTTCGCCCAGCTCCTTGATGACGGCGTCGGTGATGTCGCCGGCGGGGACCATGACCCAGATGAGCCGCGGCGTGGGAACTGCAGCAAGGAGCTCATCGATGGAGGCGGCGTCCGTAACGTCCGGGTTGCGGTCGTATCCGGTGACCTCAACGCCGCCATTGCGCAGCCGTTCGCGCATATTGAACCCCATTTTGCCGAGGCCGATCAGTCCGATGTGCACGTGACTCTCTTTTCTGCGCGGGGTTGGCTGTCGTTTTGGGGCCCAGGACGACAACACCTGTCCGGGCCCACGCCGCCAGGGTTCCCTGGCCGAGCTTGCGAGGCGAGGGGGCGGTGGGGATTAGTTGGGGAGGCGGACCGGCATCACCAGGTAGCGGTAATCATCCTGGTCTTCGCCGTCGGCGTCTGCCTGGGCTGTGATCATGGCGGGCTTGGGTGCCGTGGTGAAGGAGAACCGGACAAACTTGGTCTCAATCACGCTCAGCCCCTCCACCAGGTAGTGGGGGTTGAAGGCCACGGTGATGTCCTCACCGGAAAGCTGCGCTTCCAGTTCCTCGGACGCCTGGGCGTCCTCTCCGGTGCCGGCGTCCAGGTTCAGCTGGCCCTGCGTGAAGGCCAGGCGCACCGGCGTGTTGCGTTCCGCCACCAGGGAGACGCGCCGCACTGCTTCCACGAGTTCCTGAGTCTGCACGGTGGCGTGGATGGGGGTGGAATCCGGGAACAGCGAACGGATCTTGGGATAGTCGCCGTCCACCAGCAGCGAGGTGGTGGTGCGTCCGCCGCTTTCGAAGCCAATCAGCCGGCTTTCGTCATCGGCGAGGGCGAGGTGGATGTCGCCGCTGTTGCCAAGGGTCTTGGCTACTTCGTTCAGGGTCTTGGCCTTGACCAGCGCGCTGGTTGAAATGCCGGGGGTGACCGGCTTCCACGGCACCTCGCGCATCGCCAGCCGGTAGCGGTCGGTGGCGAGGAGCGTGATGAGGTCGTCTTCGATCTCCATCCGCACGCCGGTGAGGATGGGCAGGGTGTCGTCCTTGCTGGCAGCGATGATCACCTGGGACACCGCCTGGGCAAAGGAGTCGCCGGGAACGGTGCCGCTGATAGGCGGAAGCGCCGGAAGGGGCGGGTACTCGGCTTCCGGCATGGTTGCCAGGTGGAAGCTGCTGCGGCGGCAGGTCAGGGTGACTTTGTTGCCGTCGGTTTCGACGTCGACCGGAGCCGATGGCAGGCTGCGGCAGATATCGGCCAGGAGCCGGCCGGAGACCAGGATAGTTCCCTCGTCCCTGATGTCGGCCGCGATTTCCAGGCGGGCAGAGGTCTCGTAGTCAAAGCTCGAGAGGCTGACGGTGCCGGCTTCGGCCTTCAACAGCAACCCGGAAAGGACCGGAACAGGCGGCCGCGGAGACAACGAGCGGGCTGTCCAGGTGACGGCTTCTGCCAGGACGTCCCGATCGACTCTGAACTTCACGGAAGGGTGCCGCCTTTCATTGCTGCTGCGTTGTTGTACCTGAAACGTCCCGCCGGGAGTTCCGAAGAGTTGGTGCCCCGCTCGCGTTCCTGCATGGTCCGTGCTGCCGGAACCACACGAAAACCCGAGGATGGGAGCGCTGCTGACAGCTTAGCCGGAAGATCCGGGATTAACCCATCCCCCAGTCAGCCAGGCCCCTTTGGGCCGCTCGACCTGGAGAGGTTCGGGAGGGCGGACCGGTCTTGTTGTTTGAGGGATTTCAATTTTTTGGGATTAGTAGTGTTAATAACTGCTGTGGAAACTGTGGATAACTCCCCCTCACCGCGAAATCCGGGGGTTAAGCCCTGTTCATGGACTGTGGGCGGCGGACGTTTTAAACAGGGTGTGGATGGGGACAACATTTTTCGCGATTTTTCGAATCCACAGGCGCCTTAAGGGTTTTAAGCCCATTAACCGCGGTTGTCCCCTTAAGTATCCACAGGCTTATCCACATGCACCTGTTAATAAGGTATAGAGGCGGCGGTTACGAGTCCCGCTGCTGCTGCTTGATCCGGTTGGTCAGCTCTGTCACCTGGTTGTAGATCACACGACGCTCTGCCATCAGCTCGCGGATCTTCCTGTCGGCGTGGATCACGGTGGTGTGGTCGCGGCCGCCAAGCTCCTGGCCAATCTTCGGCAGCGACATGTCCGTCAGTTCGCGGCAGAGGTACATGGCGATCTGGCGTGCAGTCACCAGGGTCCGGGTGCGCGATTTGCTGCACAGCTCTTCCATGCTCAGCTTGAAGTACTCGGCGGTCTGCTGCAGGATCTGGCTGGACGTGATCTCTTGGGCGCCGTCGTCGGTGATGAGGTCCTTGAGGACCATCTCGGCAAGGGCCACGTCAACGGGCTGGCGGTTGAGGCTGGCGAACGCGGTGACGCGGATCAGTGCGCCTTCGAGCTCACGGATATTGCTGGAGATTTTTGATGCGATGTACTCAAGCGCGTCATCCGGCGCGGACAGGCCTTCGCTGAGCGCCTTCTTGCGGAGGATCGCAATCCGGGTTTCAAGTTCCGGCGGCTGGATGTCGGTAAGGAGGCCCCATTCGAAGCGTGACTTCATGCGGTCCTCGAAACCTGCCAGCAGCTTGGGCGGCTGGTCCGAGGTGATCACTACCTGCTTGTTGTTGTTGTGCAGCGAGTTGAACGTGTGGAAGAACTCCTCGAGCGTACGGTCCTTGCCTGCGAGGAACTGGATGTCGTCGATGAGCAGCACGTCGACGTTGCGGTAGGTGGTCTTGAAGCTTGCACCTTCATCGTCGCGGATGGAGTTGATGAAGTCGTTGGTGAACTCTTCCGAATTCACGTAGCGAACGCGGATGCCGCTGTAGAGCCGGCGGGCGTAGTGTCCGATCGCGTGCAGCAGGTGGGTCTTTCCCAGACCCGAGTCACCGTAGATGAACAGCGGGTTGTACGCCTTGGCCGGTGCTTCAGCCACTGCGACGGCGGCAGCATGGGCAAAGCGGTTGGACGAACCAATGACGAAGGTATCGAAGACGTATTTCGGGTTCAGCCGGCCAAACTCGTGCGACGTGCTGGGCAGCATCGGCTGCGGCTTCTGCTCGATCAGCTGGTCCGCAGAGAAGGACGGCTCGACGACGACGGGTTCAGGTTCCGTGTGTATGGGCACCAAATCGGTATCGACGTCGATGGCGCACCGGATGTCCTCGGAGAAAACGTTGTGCAGCGCATCATCCAGTGCGTCCTTGACCTGGGTCTGGAGCACTTCGCGGGTGAGCTCGTTGGGGACGGCCACCAGGAGGGTGGAACCGATCAGGCCCTGGGCCTGGGCGAGGATGACAAAGCCCCGCTGACGTGGTGAAACACGGTGGTCCTGCTCCAGCAGGCTGACAACGCGCCGCCAGGAACTTCCGACAGTATTGGCGTGGTTGGCTTCGTCTACTGTCAT